>NZ_OZ257242.1:0-4800000 GCF_965279465.1 Reyranella sp. | reverse complement strand
TGTCGCACTCTGCGCCAGGCTCGAGGCCGCGAACCCATGCGCTTCCCGGTCCCTCACCGTGCGCGTAGCCGAGGATGCGGGTGCGGCCGGCAACCGGATCCCATTCGATCGGCGTGTAGGTTCGCGCGACGAACGCCGAGCCCATGGCTATCTGTATCTTCTGTCCGGGCGTCCAGGCGACGCCCGCGAGCGCCGAACCTTCCAGCGTGATCAGTCGGAACCGATCGGCAATCGTCTCGCAGGCGGCAACGCGCACCTGTCGCATGAACAGGCGCACCAGGGCCCTTCCCAGCCGGCCGGGTGTCTTTGTCGCCGGACGTGCCGCCGGTCCCATCGCGAGCATCACGCGGTCCTCACGGTGAATTCGTTGCCACGACCTTCGTCGACGGGAAGCGGCTGCGAGAGGTACCCGTTCGCAGGATTGCGGACATAATCCAGATATCCGGGATCGAAGGCGTTCTCCCCAAGAACCACTGCTCCAGGCTTCAACCGGGGTTCGACCAGCTTGAGCACCGGAAGGTAGAGCGCGAACGCGCCGTCGATCAGCAGCAGCTGCACGTCACCGCCAACATCCTGGAGCGTATCGAGCGCGTCGCCTTCGCGGATATCCACCAGATCGGCAAGGCCTGCCGTATCGAGGTTGGCGCGCGCCCGGGCCACCTTGGTGGGCTCGAGCTCCGTGCCGATGAGGCGGCCGCCACCGTTGTCCCGGAGCGCGGCGGCGAGATATATCGTCGAGATTCCCATCGATGTGCCGAACTCGACGATCCGGGTCGCCTTGCAGGCGCGCGCAATAGAATAGAGGAAGCAGCCATAGGCCCGCGAAACAGCGAGGAAGTTGTCGGCGCGGTCGCGATAGATCGTCCGATAGTCGGCCCGTTCCTCGGCGAGCTTCTCGGCGATCACCTGCTCCAGTGTCGTGCCGGACGCCTCGATGTCCGCCTTGACCTCGCTCATGTAGTCCCGATCGGCCGCCTCGGCGCCCCGGTGGAGGTTGTCCAACACCCGGGCGAGACGCCCGCTGCTCAATGAATTCACGAGGATTCCTTCCTGATGGCGCAAGCCGTAGAGGCTCGACTGGTCCGCATCGATTGGATAAAGGAAGCCTGTTGTGGCGTCATTCCGAAGTCTGGACAGAATATTATTCAATCCGGCCAAGCTCGATACCTTGTCGGAAGGCGGATCATGCCCATCCTGAGCGATCCTTCAGACTGGATTGATCCCGACGAGGTGCCCCGTCCGGTCGTGACTTTCGGCGCGGCGATGGCCGAGGTTGGCAAGATCGAATTGGACCTCCACCGGCACATGAAGGGTCAGGTCCTGTTTGTGCAGCGCGGCGCACTCAGCTGCGAGGTTGCGGGTGGGCTATGGATCGTGCCGCCCGGCAGCGCCGTATGGATACCCGGCGGGGCGCTCCATGCCATCAAGGCGACGGGTGTGCTCGAAGGCTTTGCCGCCTTCATCGACTCCGCTGTCAGCCGGGGCCTTCCGGAGGTCTGCTGCGCCGTTTCGGTGGCACCACTGCTGCGCGAGCTCCTGATCAGGTCCGCGCACCTGCCCGCCCTCTATGACGAAGGCGGCGCGAACTCGCGCCTTGTGGGGGTGCTTCTCGACGAGATCGCGGCGGCGCAGGTCGAGGACCTTCATCTGCCGATGCCGAACGATCCGCGCCTCCGCAGGATCGTCGATCTGATGATGGAATCGCCGGCAGATCGGGGAACGTTGGACGTTTGGGCGAAGCGGGCAGGTTTGAGCGAGCGGACCTTGTCCCGAATGATCAGCCGGGAGACCGGCATGAGTTTCGGCCGCTGGCGCCAGCAGCTCGGCGTCATGCTTGCCGTGAAGTGGCTGGCGGGCGGCGCTTCGATCCAACAGGTCGCTTCCGACCTGGGCTACGAGAGCGTGCCGAGCTTCGTGACGATGTTTCGGAGGGCGCTCGGGACGTCGCCGGGTCGCTACATGGCGGAGCGACACTCCGGGCGGCATTAGATCGAACGTCATCCCTTTGGCCGCTTCGCTGCGACCCGACACGCTGCTGCCAGCCCTTCCCGCGCCCAGGCGGCGAACTCGTCGAGCAGACGCTTCGGCAGGCGCCAGAAGGCGAGATCTATCGTAGCGCCCCTCTTTCGTGGCCGAGCGGCGGCGCGGACGATCCGCGACAACAGCCTCAGGGCGGGCTGATCCCGCCGTCCATTGAATGACCTCGGGTACCGGGCGGCCTGGCCGATCAGGCCGCTCGTGGTCCCCGCACCAGCCTGCCCGGCAGCGCGCCGGTTGCCTCGCCGTCGCGATAGGTCACGGCGCCGGCCACGACCGTCGCGCGGTAACCGGTCGCCTTCTGCAGCAGGCGCTTCCCGCCAGCCGGAAGGTCCCACTTCATCACCGGCGCCTCGACCCGCAGATTGTCGAAGTCGATGATGTTGAGGTCGGCCTTGTAGCCGGCGGCGATCTTGCCGCGATCGTTCAGCCCGACCGCACGGGCATTGTCGAGCGTATGGCGCTTGACCAGCCACGACACGTCGAGGCGGCCTTCCTTGCGGTCGCGGCCCCAATGGGCGAGCAGCGACGTCGGGAACGAGCCGTCCGAAATGATGCCGACATGCGCGCCGCCGTCGCCCAGCCCGATCAGCGTGTGCGGGCTCTGCATCATCTCGCTGCAGCAATCGAGATTGTAGGCGGCGAAGTTGGCGAACGGCGCGAAGATGAAGTTCTTGCCCTCGCCTTCGATCAGGTAGTCGTACACGACCTCGCGCGGGTCGCGGTTCTCGCGCCGCGCCTGGGCGCCGAGCGAGCTGTCCTGCGCCGGCTCGTAGTTCGGCGGATCGCCGAGCGGGAACATGCGGTCGTAGTCGGTGAGGCGCGCGGCCATGTCGGAGCGCAGCGGCTCGTGGCTTTCCGCCAGCAGCCTCGCCCGGAACGACGGATCGCGCATGATCGCCAGGCGCTCGGCGACGCTCTTGCCCGCGATCGCCTTGTAGGAGGCGCACATCGAGAACGGGGTGCGGCTCGCCTGCAGGCCCTGCAGCACGCCGATCGGGCGCGGCGCCACCTGCGCCTTTGCCGAATGGCCCTTGGCCGCCAGCCCTTCGACCAGGCCGAGCAGGCGCCGCCAGCCGTCCGGCCGGCGATGGGCCTGGGCCAGCGACACGGAGAACGGCCGGCCGCTCGCGGTGAGCAGGCGGTCGATCATCTCGAATTCGCTCTCGGGGCTCGGCGTATTGAAGTCGGAGATGAACTCGATCACGCCCGTCCCGGCATCCTTCATGCCGAGCGCGATGCCCAGCAGCTCGGCCTCGGAGGCGCGCAGCGACGGCGTCGGGTCGCCCTTCACGGTGCGATGGTTGAGGGTCCGCGAGGTCGAGAAGCCGATCGCGCCGGCACGCATCGCCTCGGCGGTCAGCACACGCATCCGCGCGACCTCCTCCGGCGTCGCCTCTTCCAGCCTGGCCGCGCGCTCGCCCATCACGAAAACGCGCAGCGCGCCGTGCGGCAGCTGCGCGCCGAGATCCATGTCGCGCGGCCGTGCGTCGAGCGCGTCGAGATATTGGCCAAACGACTCCCACGACCAGTTCAGCCCTTCGTCGAGCGCGGCGCCGGGAATGTCCTCGACGCCTTCCATCAGCTCGATCAGGCGCTGGCGGTCCTCGATCTTCACCGGCGCGAAGCCGACGCCGCAGTTGCCCATCACCGCCGTGGTGACGCCGTGCCAGCTCGAGGGTTGCAGATGCGAATCCCAGGTCGCCTGGCCGTCATAGTGGGTATGGATGTCGACGAAGCCCGGCGTGACCAGCAGGCCCTTCGCCGGGATTTCCTCGGCGCCCTTGCCCGAGACCGTACCAACCGCGACGATCTTGCCGCCCTTGATTGCGACATCCGCCTCGCGCGTGCCGGTTCCGGTGCCGTCGGCCACCGTGCCGCCGCGTACGACCAGATCGTAGTCCGCCATGGGGTCCCTCCTCAGGTTTACACATAGTAGCGCAGTCCGACGCCGCGCGGCACCGTCGGGGCTCGCTGGGCGAACCATTGTTCGCCTTCGCGGGCAACTGATGGGCGATAGCGTCGTGATGCTTCCCGTACGCCCCGCTTCGTCCCTTGGGGGATGCTCAAGCGGCCTGGCCAGGAGCCGATCACCCTCGAGGAGATGGACGACGCGATCGTGGCCGGGGCCAGTGAACGCTATGCCCGCAGCGAGCGGGGCTGATCGGCCTCGATACGAGCATCTCACACGGCGCAACTACAGCGCGGCCCCCGGCTTCTCGCCCATATTACGTTGTCGACCGGCCTTGAAGCGCGCGGTTTCCTTGCCTAACATTTGTTCAAATACGACAGGGAGGAACGTTGTGATCAACGGACACCGAGTCGAGACGCGTAACACCGCCCACTTCCGCCATGACTACGGCAGCGAGCAGCCTGACCTGCGGCGGCTCTACGAGCAGGCCAAGATCGACCAATGGAATGCCGCCCGCGACATCGCCTGGTCCGTGCCGCTCGACGGCGACGGCGGGCTGATCGCCGACGATCTGGTCGACCTCCACGGCACGCGCTTCTGGGACGGCATGTCCGAGCCCGACCGGATCGAGCTCAACCGCAGGGTCACGCGCTGGCGGCTATCGACCCTGGTGCAGGGCGAGCACGGCGCCATGCTGCTGTGCAGCCAGCTGGTGAACTGCGTCGAGGGCCAGGACGCCAAGCTCTTCCAGTCAACGCAGGTCGCCGACGAGGCACGCCACAACGAGGTGCTGCAGCGCTATCTCGACCTCCGGCTCGACGGCGAGACCTATCCGCTCGGCGGCAACGTGAAGGAGATCTTCGACACGCTGCTCGGCACCTCGTCCTGGTACCTCAAGACGATCGGCCTGCAACTCGTCGCCGAGACCTTCGCCGTGTCGCTCTTCCGCATGCTGGCGGAATCCTCCAAGGACGCGGTGCTGCGCGAGGTCTGCCGGCGCATCCTGCAGGACGAGGCACGCCACATGGGCTTCGCCATGCTGTCGCTGCCGGCGATGGTCGCGCAGGCGACCGAGGCCGAGCACCGCGAGATGGAGGACTTCGCCGTCTGGGCGCTCAGCCGCACGCTGGCCGGCACCTTCCCGCTCGCCGTCTACCAGGAGATCGGCATGAGCAAGGCCGAGCTCGACGAGCTGAAGCAGTTCCGCCGCGAGCGCGCCGCGGGCGGCGACGAGACCGCCTTCCGCAAGTACTTCCGCCGCGACCTGCACGACGGTCTGGTCCGCAACCTGCGCAAGGTCGGCCTGATCACCGACCGCATCGCGCCGAGCCTGCAATCGTTCGGGCTCAAGCTCGCGGCCTGAGCGGTTCGCGGCGCGAGCGAGTCGCTCCGGTCCGTCCTCGAGAAGCCTTGGGGCCTGCAACGAAATCGTCGCTGCAGTTCACGATGCCGCCTGTTCGAGGAACATCGTCCCGTTTGCGTTCCAGGCCCTTAGTCCAGGACGATGTTGTTGGCGCGCACGACCTTGCCCCACTTGACGACTTCGTCATGGACATAGCGAGCGAATTGCCCGCTGCTCTCGCCGCCCGTTTCAGCGCCCTGACGTAACCAGGCTTCCTTCATTTCCGGCGCTTCGAAGACGCGGGCCACCTCGGCCTGGATGCGTCCAACGATCTCGCGCGGCGTGCCGGCTGGTGCCCATAGCCCGTACCAGGAGAGCGACTCGAAGTCCGGCAAGCCGGCTTCGGCCATAGTCGGGATGTCGGGGAAGGTCGGCGAGCGTCTGGCGGCGGCCAGAGCGAGCGGACGGAACCTGCCGCTCTGCAGATAGGGCGCAGCGCTGCCAAGGCCCTCGAAGATGACGCTGATCTCACCTGCCATCAGTGCGGCATTGGCCGGACCCGATCCCTTGTAGGGAACATGAACCATCGCGGCACCGGTCATGGCATTGAATATCTCGCCGGCCAGATGGCGGGACGTGCCGATGCCCGACGACCCATAGTTCACCTTGTCGGGATTTGCCCGGCAGTAGGCGATGAAAGCGCGAAGGTCCGCCACCGGGAGGCTGGGGCTCATCACCAGCACGTCCGGGACGTAGGCGATGCCGGTGATCGGCATCAGGTCGCGCTCGATATCGTAGGGCAACGCCCTGTAGACGTTCGCCGCGACCGTATGATGGACGGCCCCGAACAACAGCGTGTAACCGTCCGGCGCCGCCCGGGCGACCATGGCGGCGCCGATCGTGCCGGCAGCGCCCGCCCGATTGTCGATCACGACCTGTTGGCCAAGCTGCGTCGCAAGCTTGGCAGCGAACGGCCGGGCGAAGGTGTCGGAACCACCCCCTGGCGGGAAAGGCACGATCAGCTGGATCGTCCTGGTGGGCCACGATTGGGCTTGGGCCTGGGCTGAGGTGCCGCCGACTGTCGACAGGGCGGCGGCCGCAACCACGAGAGTGCGGCGAGAGAAGGCGCGAACGACTGCCATGATGTCATCTCCGTGGGTGCGACCCCGGCATGCCGAAGCACGGCCGTCCGAGTCGTACGGGCGCGGGATGACCGTTTCGTGAAGAACGCCGGGGCTAGTAACCCAGAGGGCGTTGGGCGAAAGCCGCGGCCTTCTCGAGCGCCGCCGCCGCCTTCAGCATCGTCTCCTCGTCGAAGGCGCGGCCGATCAGCTGCAGGCCGAGCGGCAGGCCGTCCTTGTCGAGGCCGGCCGGCACGGAGATGCCGGGCAGGCCCGCCATCGAGGCGGGAATGGTGAACATGTCGTTGAGATACATGGTCACCGGATCGTCCATCTTCTCGCCGGCGGCGAACGCCGCCGTTGGCGCGGTCGGGGTCAGCAGCACATCGCACTTTTCGAACGCCTGCTTGAAGTCGCGGGCGATCAGCGCGCGGATCTGCTGCGCCTTCTTGTAGTAGGCATCGTAGTAGCCGGCCGACAGCACGTAGGTGCCGATCATCACACGGCGGCGCACTTCCTTGCCGAAGCCCGCGGCGCGCGTGTTCTCGTACATCTCGGTCAGATCCTTGCCCGGCACGCGCAGCCCGTAGCGCACGCCGTCGTAGCGCGCGAGGTTCGACGAGCACTCGGCCGGCGCCACGATGTAATAGGCCGGCAGCGCGTACTTTGTGTGCGGCAGCGAAACCTCGACCGTGGTGGCGCCCGCGGCTTTCAGCATCTCGATGCCCTGCTCCCACAGCGCCACGATCTCGGGCGAGGTGCCGTCGACGCGATACTCCTTGGGAATGCCGACCCGCAGCCCCTTGATGTCGGGATTGCGCGCCGCGGCGGCGAAATCCGGCACGGGCAGCGGCGCCGAGGTCGAGTCCTTCGGATCGTGGCCGGACATCGCCTGCAGCAGGATTGCCGAATCCTCGACGGTGCGCGCGAACGGCCCGGGCTGGTCGAGCGAGCTGGCAAAGGCCACCACGCCCCAGCGCGAGCAGCGGCCGTAGGTCGGCTTCAGCCCGACGATGCCGCAGAACGCGGCGGGCTGGCGGATCGATCCGCCGGTGTCGGTCCCGGTGCTGCCCGGCACCATGAAGGCCGCGACCGCAGCCGCCGAGCCGCCGGACGAGCCGCCCGGCACCAGCTTGCGGTTGTCGCCGTGGCGCTTCCAGGGATTCTCGACGCCGCCGAAGTGGCTGGTCATGTTCGACGAGCCCATGGCGAACTCGTCGAGGTTGGTCTTGCCGACCATCACCGCGCCCGCCTTCCACAGGTTCGTCGTCACCGTGCTCTCATACTGGGGCACGAAGCCCTTCAGGATATTCGACGCAGCGGTGGTCTGCACGCCCTCGGTGCAGAACAGGTCCTTGATCGCGAGCGGCACGCCTTCGAGCAGCCCCGCCTCGCCTTTCGCGCGGCGCGCATCAGAGGCTCGCGCCATGTCGCGCGCCTTGTCCGGCGTCTCGGTGATGAAGGCATTGAGTGCGCGATGCTCGTCGAGCTTCTTCAGGTGCGCGTCGGCGACCTCGACGGCGCTGGCGTCCTTCTTCGCCAGCGCCAGCGACAGCTGGGCGAGCGTGAGATCGGTGAGAGCGGCCATGGCTTACTCCACCACCTTCGGCACGGTGAAGAAGCCGCCGGCATTCCTGTCGGTCGGGTCGATATAGACGGCGCCGCCCGGCGCGTTGGCCAGGACCTTCTCGGCGATGCCGCCGTCGGTCACCTTGTCCTCGCGCATCGGCAGGGTGACGTCTGACACGCTGGCCAGCGGCTCGACGTTGGCGGTATCCACCTCGTTCAGTTGCTCGATCCAGGCAAGAATCCCCGACAGCTCGCCGGCCAGCGGCGCGAGCTCCTCCTCAGGCACCTTCAGACGGGCGAGCCGCGCAATGCGCGCCACCGTGTCCTTGTCGAGCGACATCCCACCTCCGGAAAACAGCGGATTCGCGCGGTTGGTAGCCGGTTTATCCCAAACGGGCAACCGGCTCCGGTGGCCCGCGCAGATCAGTGGGCAAAGCCGAGCCGGTGAAGTCGTGGCCACAGGCGGCGCTTCGGTCGCATCTGTGGGGCGGGGGAACGCATGAAGGCCGCGGCGCGCCCCGTGACTCTCTCTGCTTCCGCCCAATCCAGCACGAGCCTCCATTGGCCAGCCCACGCGTCTCCAGTCTCCACTCTCCTGGCGCCCAGGGCACGAGCGACTTGCTTCGCGTCCGCCTCCAATTCGAACGCGGCCCGGACACACGCATTGCCCCGGCAGAGCGAGAAGTTGCCTTTCAACCCCATGGATCTGATGAAGTTCGGCAACGAATCCAGCCAGCCCTCCGGTGCTCCCGCAACAAGTTGAGTCTCGATCAGAAACGGGCGGCCGTGACACTCACGAAAAGCGTCCCAACCCATCAGTGGCATTGCAGTTCTCCCACAGCATGTGTCGGATCATGCCTGCCGTCCGATTGAGCCAGTTCTTCCGGGTCATTGATTATTTGTCACCATTGCGCAGCGCACTGCCCCGGCGCCGCACGTCACCGAGAGCGAGCATCGTCGACGAGCCACCGCCAGGAAGGTCCCCGCTCAGGTCTGCCGTTGCGTCTTACCGCCCGTTACACGGAGATTGCGCAGTGCCAAGTTGGCCACCTTGCGCACGGCAGGATTTCTTGCCCGTGCGGCTGCCTCCAGGCACGCCACCGCCCCCTGGCGCAAGCGAGGAGTGGAGGAGTGCAAACCGATCATCTCCAGCTCTCTCACCGCCTTCCATGCAGCCCTGCGATCGACGGCATTGCCGAGTGCGCGCACGGCACGGCATGCAGCCCAATATCGCCAAGTCTCGTCGCACAGCATTCTTTGGAACCCTCAATGGATCCAGGATTACCGAGCGTCGTCGTGGTTTATTCCATTTCGGACAGAGAGCTTTTGTCTCTCCATGCCACACGCCGGATGCTGCGCAGGGATTCGCGGAGCGGCATCATGTGTCCTGCCGTAGCAGGTCGCGCAGGGTGCGGCCCTTGTACGCCGTGCGCATCAGGCCGCGGCGCTGGAGTTCGGGCACGACGAGGTCGACGAACTCCTCGATCGCACCGGGACAGTAGATCGGCGACAGCATGAAGCCGTCGCCGCCGGCGATGTGCAGGAAGGCCTCCATCTGATCGGCAACGGAGGTCGGCGTGCCGACGAATTGCGGCAGGCCGACACTCTGGCCGTGACGCTGGGCCACTTCCCGCAGTGTCATCGATTCGCCCGACGGCTTGCGGAAGCGGGTCTTCAGCCGCTGCAGCTCAGGCTCCGTCCGATCGGCCATCGGCGCATCGAGATCGATCTTCGACAAATCGTAGTCGGCGTGAGCCGACAGGATCGCCATGCCGCCCTCGAGCGGCACCAGCCTGTTGTGCTCGTCCTGCTTCTCGCGCGCCTCGGCTTCGCTCGAGCCGATGACCGGCTGGGCACCGAACAGGATCCTGCACTCCTCCGGCGCGCGGCCGAGCCCGGCCATGCGGCCCTTGATGGTGTCGAAGTAGCGTTTGGCGTCCTCCGGGCGCGGCTGGATGGCGAAGATCGCGTCGGCGTACTTCGCCGCGAAGTCGATGCCCTTGGGCGACGTGCCGGCCTGCAGGATCGCGGGCCCGTCCTGCGGCGAGCGCACTACGTTGAGCGGTCCGCGCGACTTGAAGAACGGCCCCGCATGCTCGATGCGATGGACCTTGGCCGCATCGGCGAACACGGCACCGCTGCGGTCCATCACCACGGCGTCCTCGTCCCAGCTCGACCACAGCTTGCGGCAGACCTCGATGAACTCGTGGGCGCGGTCGTAGCGCAGGTCGGCGGGCGGACGGTCGACGCCGAAATTGGCGTCCTGGTTGTGATTGATCGAGGTCACCACGTTCCACCCTGCCCGCCCCTCCGTGAGATGGTCGAGCGTGGCCCACAGCCGCGCGGCATAGAACGGATGATGCTGGCTGACCGAGAAGGTCGAGGCCACGCCGATATGGCTCGTCGCCGCCGCCATATAGGAGAGCAGCGGGATCGGGTCATGCTCCGGCGCCTGGGCGGCGTAGCGCAACGCGGGCTCGAGCGAGTGGCGGTAGGTGTCGGAGATGTAGTTGAGGTCGGCGAAGAAAACCATGTCGAACATCCCGCGCTCGCAGACCCGCGCGATGTGCTGATAGAGCGCCGGGCGGCTCCAGTCGTAACCGGCGTCCGCGGTCTTCGGGTGCCGCCACATGGCGAGGCTGTGATAGGTCGGCCCGTGAACGAGGAACTGCGCGAGATGCA
This sequence comes from Reyranella sp., assembly GCF_965279465.1. Lineage (NCBI taxonomy): Bacteria > Pseudomonadati > Pseudomonadota > Alphaproteobacteria > Hyphomicrobiales > Reyranellaceae > Reyranella > Reyranella sp. The sequence goes on along the minus strand of NZ_OZ257242.1, from coordinate 4,789,337 downwards.
TCTTCCGGGGCATGGCTTGGCCTGTCAGTCGGCCGTCGGCGACGGCATCGGAGCGGTCCGGCGCGCGGCGACCGCCTCGATCTCGGTCCGCACCTCGGGCCGGCTGGCGAGCATCCGGTCGAAGTCCCGGCGATGGAGCATCAGCAGATGGCAGTAGCCGTCGGAGATCACGTCGGCATTGCGCGGCCGGTTGTCCAGCAGCCCCTGCTCGCCGAAGAAATCTCCTTCCTTGAGTATGATCCGGCTGCCCTGCCTCACCACCGTCACATCGCCGGCGGCGATGAAGTACATGGCATTGGGCGGCCCACCTGCGGCGATGATCTTCTCCTCCGGCAGGGCCACCACCGGCCGCAGCCTGTTGGCAACCTCGGCAACCGCTTCCCTGTCGAGCGTGGCGAACAGCGGCACGCGCGCGATCATCGCCGCCAGCTCGAGGCCGAGATGGAGCGGCGGCCGGTCGGCGATGGCATCACGGCGCGCGTTGAGCTGCTGGCGAAGGTCGGCGTAGACCTCGCGGCCGATGATCGATTCGCGCAGCCGACGGGCATATTCGGCGGCCTCGAAGCGGATCGCGGCGCGCTCGAGCTGGCGGTCGCGAATCGCCTCGGCATAGCCGGAATACTGCAATGTAAGCGCATGCAGCGAATGGTCGACCAGCTCGCGGCGGTCGTGGATCACCTCGCTCAGCCGCGCCTCGGCATCGCTGCCGAGAAGGTCGGCGATCGAATTCCGGTTGAACGCCTCCAGCTGGGGCAATACATCGAGCTGGACCATGAGCATCTCGAAGCGGTCGGCCAGCCGCTCGGTCAGCACGCGCTCGATGCCGAACCGGCGCTGCAGCCAGAGCCCGAACCGGAAGGCGCGGTCCGGCAAGGCGAAGTCGCGGATCGTTTGCTGATAGCCCTCGGCGCCGCGGTCGCGCACCGCGTCGACCAGCCGGCCGGCACGCGCCATCAGGCGGGCCACCATGCGGCGCGACAGGGTCTGCTGCTCGAACTGATCGAGATAGAGCTCGCGCTCCTTGGTGCAGAGCGTCACGAGCCCGACGGTCAGGCGCTCGTCCAGATCGAGCGCCAGCTCGGGCGGCGGCGCCTCGATCGCGGCATCGCCAGCCGAGATCGGATCGACGTCGATGCCTTCGACCCGGACATTGTGCTCCCGGATGATCTGCTGCATTTGATGCGCCACGTTGATGCGCGACAGCGCCAGCACGCGGTCGCGCAGCGCCAGCTCCAGGCGTGTCAGCTTGTTGAGGCCCAGCACACGCATGACCACGCCGAGCGTGGTGGCGTTCACGAACAGGGTGAACAGCACGAACAGCGTGGCCAGCACGGCGGCAAACTCGCGCACGTTGCCCGGCAGCCGGGGATCGCTCGCCGCGACCATCGCGAGGACGATCGTCACCGCCCCGCGCAGCCCGCCCCAGACCAGGATTACCTTGTACTTGGTACTGACCGGCTGCACGAGGCGGCTGAGCTCGAGCAGCGGCAACATGCCGAACACGACCAGGATGCGGGCCACGAAGGCGCCGAACGCCACCGCCAGCAACGCCGCGACGTAGAGCCAGGTGATCTGCCCCAATACACTCGCGGCCAACATCGACGCCAAGATGAAGATCAGGCAGTTGCTCCAGAAGTCGAGCTGCGTCCAGAGCTGGCGCAACGAGGCCCAGCGCCGAGGGTGGAGATGGGTCGGGCCATAGGCCGCCACGGTGAGCGCCGCCATGACGACGGCGACGACACCGGAAATGTGAAGATAGTGGTCGGCTATCACGTAGGAGGCATAGGCGAGACTGACCGTCACCGAGGCAATCGCGGCGTCCGAATCGCCGAGGCGCGGCAGGATCACCATCGACGCGCGGGCCATCGCGAAGCCGAACACGATGCCGCCAATGAACTCGCGAACGAAGTCGACAAAGGGGTTGGCCAGATCGGAGCCGATGGCGTGCGCAATGTCCGGGTTGCCCTGACGCACCAGGAATCCGATGCAGAAGCCGAAGGCGGCGATCGCAACGGCATCGTTGAACAGCGATTCGCCTTCGGCAAGGATCGACAGGCGCTTGGGTGCGCCGACATCGCGGAAGATGCCGATCACCGCCGCCGGATCGGTGGTCGACACGATGGCGCCTAGCAGCAGGCAGACCATCACGTCGATGCCTGTCGCCAGATGGACCGCTCCCGCCACGCCCGCGATGCAAACCAGAACCGCGACGATCGCCATCAGCAGCACGGCGAAGATCTCGTCGAACAGGCGGCGCACGTCGATCGTCAGGCCGGCAGTGAACAGCAGCGGCGGCAAGAACAGTGGCAGAAAGACATCGGTGCCACGCTCGAGCCTGGTGAGACCGTGGAAGACATCGCCCAGAACACCGAAGGCGTGCTCGCTCGAGGCGATCCAGGTGCCCATGAAGCCCAAAGCCATTCCGGCGATCGCCAGCAGCACGGTATGCGGCAAGCGCAGGCGTTCGGCCAGCGGCACGAGGAGACTGACGATCGTCAGCACCATCGCGATCGCGAGCAGGGCGTAGATGATATCGCTCACCGGGTGAACTTACCTTGCTTGACGGGTATGTCAGCTTATAACCGCAAAATGGCGATCGTCGATTTTCCCACGCTCAAGGCGGCGCTGGTGCGCGACGGGCGCTTGATGGCGCTCGATGTCGGCAGCAAGACCGTCGGCATCGCGACGTCCGACGTGCTGCGCAGCCTCGCCACCCCGCTCACGACGTTGAAGCGCAGCAAGCTCGCGGCCGATCTCGCAGCGCTCGCCGAGCTGGCGAAGAAGTACGAGGTCAAGGCGCTGGCGGTCGGCCTGCCGCTCAACATGGACGGCACCGAGGGCCCGCGCTGCCAGTCGGTGCGTCAGTTCGTCACCAACATCGCCAACCACGGCGCACCGGCGCTCGCCGGGTTGCCCGTGGTGTTCCAGGACGAGCGCATGAGCACGGCCGCCGTCACCCGCGGCATGATCGACGACTACGACATGAGTCGCGCCAAGCGCGCCGAGCGCATCGACGCCGCGGCTGCGGCCTGGATCCTGGAAAGCGCCCTCGCCCGTTTGCGCTGAACGGAGTCATCGCTGGGAGCGCGGCTCTCCAGAGCCGCTCTTCCTTCGGCTCGCCATATCCCATGAGCGGCTCTGGAGAGCCGCGCTCCCAGCAAAGAGCATGAGCGTACTCAAGGGCAGAGCGGCGGCGGAGGCGGCAGCTTCGGCGTTTCGGCATCGAGCGTGCGCAGGAAGGCCACGAGGTCGGCACTCTCCCCCGCGGTGAGGCCGAGCGGACGGACCAGCGGCACGCCGTCGCTGTGCAAGCGGTCGGGACTGACGGTCGAGTAGTGGTTCACCACGTCTTCGAGCGTGGCAAGGCTGCCGTCGTGCATGTAGGGGCCGGTGCGGCCGACCTGGCGCAGGCTGGGCACCCGGAACTCACCGAAATTGCGGTGCTGGGCCTCGACGTGGCGCGTGCGGACGCCTGTGACGCCTGAAACGTCGTCGCTGTGGCGGCCGAGCCGGTTGAACGGGCTGTCCTGGAGGCGCGCGATACCGCCGTGGCGACCGCTGTCGACCTCCCCGGGCCGCATGAAGAACGGGATGCCGGTGTCGCCGAACTCGCCGTTGGTGAAGAGCGGCCCGAAATGGCAGGTCGCGCAATTGCCACGCCCGAGGAAGAGCTTGAGCCCACGCTGCGCCGCTGCCGGGTAGCGTTGCGCGGCAGCCCGGTCGCCCGCGACCAGCGCGTCGCGGAAGTCGTCGAACGGCGTGCGCGGTGTCACCAGCGTCTGCTGGAACGCCGCGAGCGCTTTCGCGCCGTCGACGAGCAGCCTCTCGTCGTCCGCGCCGGGCGGTTCGCCGAAAGCGCGTTCGTATCCGCACGCCAGCCCCTTGTCCTCGCGCAGCAACTTCGCGATTGCGGGCGCGCTGCTCGCCATCTCCCGGGCATCGAGCAGCGGCCGCAGGCTCTGCATCCACAGCGAGTCGGCCGCGCCGTCCCAGCCGAACCAGTGCTGGTAGCCGACATTCCAGAGACTGGGCGTACGGCGGTCGAGCTCGACCATGCCGAAGCCACGCGCCCGCCCGTCGCGCCAGTCGCGGCCGGCCTGATGGCAATCGCCGCAGGCCATCTGCCGGCTCGACGACAGCCGCGGCTCCTCGAACAGGTACCGCCCGAGCGTGATGGCGGCCGGATTGCCGGAAACACGATTGCTGGGATCGCGCACCGGCGCGGGCGGCCACGGGCCGTGCGTGGCGACGGCCCTCACCTCCTCCGGTCTCCACTCGAGCATGGTTTCGGCGTGCGCCAAGCCACCGGCCACGGCCACCGACAAGGCAAGCAGCGCCAGCCGTCTCACTTCAGGATGAAGTCGTGCGTCAGGCGCTGGACCTCGCCGCCGGCGCGTACATCGAAAGCGACTTCCCAGTTGCCCGGCATGTGGAACAGCAGGCCCTCCACCCGATAGCGGCCCTCGCCGTTGTCCTTCACCGTCGGCGCATAGTTCATGCCGTGCCTGTGCTCCGGCATGGTCGCATCGACGAGCACCAGCTCGGCCGGCTCGCCCCCCTTGGTGCAGACATTCATGAGCAGCGCAAACGGTTGGCCGACCTCGATCCGCAACGGATCGGGCCGCAAGGCGAGCATGTAGAGGTCGGAATAGACCACGATGCCGGTGCCGTGCCCGAGATCGAGCGGGCAATCGGCCCAGGCCGGCGTCGAGACGAGGACGGAGAGCAGCGTCAGCCATGACCTCATTGCGGCGGTCCGCCGAACAGCCGTTCGCCGTTCCTGAAGCCGATCTTCTCGGCGACATCGCGCGGCAGATCCGACAGCCACTGGCGCGACCAACGCGCATGCTCGGCGATGTAATGCAGCCGCTCGGGTGTGAAGGAATCGGTTCCGACCAGGAAGCGGTCGGGGAACTCGAGGAAGGCCTCGCGCCAGCCCGGCGTCACCTTGCCATTCGAGGCATGCGCAGTCAGAAACGCGAGATCGCACCACAGCGTGGCATACTTGCGCAGCATTGCGCGCACGCTCTCCGGCCGCTCGAAGCCGGAATGCGCCCACAGCACGCGGGCGTTCGGGTCCTGCTGGAAGTGGCGGTCGACCGCCGCCGAATCCGAGTGCGAATGCAGGAACAGCCCGTGCTGCTTCGCGAGCTCGACGATGCGTCGCATGTTGGGCAGGTCGGCGTCGGCGCCGTAGATATGGAACTCGCCGATCGCCACGTACTTGCGCTTCGACAGCAGCTCCTCGACGAACGGGATGACCGTCGGATCGCGCGCCCAGGTGGCGAGCTCGCCACGCGAGCGATAGGGCCGGAGCTCGGGAACGATGACGCCCGGCGCCAGCTCCTGCAGCATCCGGGTGCCGTCGTTGTTGGAGCTCGACACCATCGCGCGGCGGATGTTGGCCTTGCGCAGGATGTCGATGAAGCCTTGCGGCGGCACGACCTCCCAGGCGTCGTGGCTGTAGTGGAGATGGGCGTCGAAGATCGGCATCTCCTGGTCGGCGCGTGCCGCGGCCGGCCCGAACAGCAGAGTGGGCAGCAGGGCGACCAACAGGGGTCTCATCTTCATTTCCGGCTCCAGGCGTAGTTGAAGCTGATCGAGATGCGCTCGCCGGCATAGCGCGCCGGCGGCACCTCGTGCCGTAGCCAGCTTTCGAACAGGATCACGTCGCCCGCCCGGGCCGGCACGCTGACGAAGGCGTTGCGCGGCGGTGCGGCCATCATCCGTGAGAGTCGGGGATCCTCGAACTTCAACGCACCGGCTCCCCTGGGCACCTGCACATAATAGGTGCCACTGATGAAGGACGTCGGATGCAGATGCAAGGAGTGCACCACGCCCGCCGGCATGACGTTCAACCAGCAGTCGGTGATCGCCAGTGTCCGGCCGCGCAGGTCGTACTCCAGCGAACGAGAGAAAGTCTTCACGTGACGGTCGAGACGACGCGCCAACCCCGCGAAGACCGACGAGACGAGATGCAGCCGGTCGAGCGAGCCGTAGGAAGTGTAACCGCCGAGATAGTGCCTGTCCGACCATTTGGCACCGGCCGCGTCAGAGGCCGCCAGCGCCTCGCATTCGTCAAGCAACGTACGGTCGAAGCGCGTGCTGCCCGCCCTGGTGAGCGGGGCGTGGTAAATCCGTGTCGGAAACAAGGCCCTGATCGCCATGGCGTGATTATCGGCGAAGCCCTCGCTTTGTGCTATGATTTCACATGCTCACCGACCGGCAGATCGAAAATTATCGGCGCGACGGCTATCTGGTCATCCCGCGCCTCATAGAGGGCGAACAGCTCGCCGAATTGCGCGCGCTGACCGACCGCATCGTGTCCGAGGCTCGCGGCGTCACGGCCAACGACGCGCTCTACGACCTCGAGCCCAGCCACAGCGCCACCCTGCCCAGGGTGCGCCGCCTGAAGCCCGTGATCTTCAAGCGCTATGCCTTCTTCCAGGCGCTCGTGCGCGAGCCGAAGATCGTGACGATCCTGCAGCAGCTTCTCGGGCCGTCGATCCGCCTTTACGGCGGCAAGCTCAACATGAAGTCGGCAGGCTACGGCTCGCCGGTCGAATGGCACCAGGACTGGGCCTTCTATCCGCATACCAACGACGACGTGCTGGCGACCGGCATCTATCTCGACGATTGCGACATGGACAACGGCCCGCTGATGGTGCTGCCCGGCACGCATCACGGCCCGACCTGGGATCATCACGCCGACGGCCGCTTCTGCGGCGCGATGGATCCGGCCGCCTGCGACCTCGATTTCTCGAAGGCGGTGCCGCTGATGGGGCCGGCGGGCTCGATGACCATCCATCACGCGCGCCTCGTGCATGGCTCGGCGCTCAACCGCTCCAACCGCCAGCGCCGCCTGCTGCTGCACGAATACACCGCCGCCGACGCCTTCCCGCTGCTTGGCGTCGGGGACTTCGACGACTTCAACAGCCGCATGGTCGTGGGCGAACCGACGATCGAGCCGCGCATCTGTCCGGCGCCGGTGCGTCTGCCGCTTCCACCGGCCGACCATCAGGGGTCGATCTACGAGAACCAGCGCGGCACGGCGCGGCGATTCTTCGACACATTCGAGGACGCGCGTGTCGGGTAGCCTTTCATGGGAGCGAGCCATTAACGGGAAACAAGTGCTCGCGGTCCGGAAGACCACGAAAAGCCCGGTTTCATCCGTGGCGAGCCGGCGCTTCTTCCTGCTGGGCGCCGCCGCCGTCTGCCTCCTGCCCGGCAAGGGCGCCCGTGCCGCCGAGTCGCTCAGGATCGGCGCCGGGCGCGGCACCATCGACTTCGCGATCGGCAATTCCAGCCTCTTCCGCACCACCGGCTCGTTCAAACAGTGGCAGGGCATGTTGCAGGTCGATGATGCCGACGAGACACGCAGCAGCGTCATGGTCAAGGTCAACACGGCCAGCATCGATGTGCTCGACGCCCAGCAGACGGCCATGCTGAAGGACGTCGATTTCTTCGACGTCGCCAAATTTCCCGAGATGACCTACGCCTCGAAGCGCATCGGGCGCCTCAGCGAGAGCGCCTACAAGGTCGACGGGGAGGTCACCTTGCGCGGCATCACGCGGCCAATGGCCCTCGATGTCTCGGTAACCGAGCGCAAGCCCGATGCACCGGCCGGCGCGGTGTACGCCCGCTTCAAGGCGGCGGGCAAGCTCAAGCGCTCCGAATTCGGCATGGTGAAGTACGTCGATATGGTGGGCGATACGGTCGACTTCTCGATCCGAACCGATGCGTGGCGCTGACGGCCAGGGCGGGTACACGGCGGTCGCGAAGCTGCTGCACTGGCTGACGGCGCTTCTCGTGCTCGGCATGCTCGGCGTCGGCCTGTGGATGGTCGGCCTGCCGATCAGCCTGACCAAGCTCTACGTCTATGCCTGGCACAAATGGATCGGCCTCACGGTCCTCGTGCTCACCGTGCTGCGCCTGCTGTGGCGCACCAGGAGCCCGCCGCCGCCGCTTCCCGCAACGGTGACGGCGTGGGAGCGCAGGCTCGCGCCCTGGGGGCACGGCGCGCTGCTGGTCCTGTTGCTCGCCATGCCGGTCAGCGGCTGGCTGATGAGCTCGGCCGGCGGCGTCAGCGTCGTGTGGTTCGGCGTTCTGCCGCTCCCCGACCTCGTGCCACGCGACTCGCTTACCTTCGACATGCTGCGAACGGTGCACCACTGGTTGGCCTGGACGCTGGTCGCCGTGCTTGTCCTGCACGTGGCGGCGGTCGTGCATCACGATCTTTTCCGGCGTGACGGAATCTTCCGCCGCATGTCGCCCTTCACGAGGTAGCCATGCGCGCGCTGCTGCTGGCCGCCGCACTCGCCCTCAGCCCGCCGGCTCTCGCCGGACCGAACGATCCGTGGACGATCGATCCGGCGAAGAGCCGCATCGCCTTCGGCGCCGAGCAGATCGGCAAGCTCATCGCGGGGCGGATCGGCTCCTGGACGGGCACCATCGTGCTCGATCCGGAGAACCTCGCCGCGGCCCGTATCGATATCCGCATGGATATGCGGAGCACGACCACCGGCGCGCGCGACGTCGACGACATGCTGCTCGGCAAGGACTTCCTCGATGTCGCCCGCTCGCCCGAAGCGCGCTTCAGCAGCGAATCGGTGACGCGCGGCAGCGGCGACAGCTACCAGGCGCGCGGCAAGCTCACCATCCGCGACGTGACGCGCGAGGTCACCCTGCCCTTCACGCTGCGCATCGAGAACGGCCAGGCGAGCGCTCGCGGCAACCTCGGCATCAAGCGGCTCGACTACGGTGTCGGCCGTAACGAATGGGCGGCAACGGGCTATGTCGCCAACGAGGTCGCGATCGACATCACGGTAACGGCGTCGCGACCATGAGGCGGCGCAGCCTCCTGGTGGCTGCGATACCCTTCTCCGCATCGGCGCGCGGGCAATCCGGCCTGTGGCCGGAATGGCTCGGCAGCTATGCTGGCGCGGTGCGCTTCCATCGCTCGATCCCGCTCGAGGACATCTATCCGCCGCCCCCCTTGCCCCGGACCGATGGGGACGATCTCACGCCCTTCGCCGTCTATTTCGCCCTCCGCGCCGAGGATGGCGGCGTGACGGTGTGGCTGCGCATCGACGGCGGCCCGATGCAGACGGCGTTCGACGGCGAGACGCTGCGCTTCGGCCCGACGATGGCCGGCGTGGCCAAGCTCGTCTCAGCCAAGGCGCGGCCCGAGCCGAGGGTGGCGACGTTGACATTGCAGCCCGAATCGCTTGGCACCGAAGCGCTGTTCGCCTTCGCCGACGGCAGCTTCTGGCGCCGCCATGTCAACGTACGCTTCACGCCGGCCGGCGCCGACCTGATCGTCTGGGTGTTCGACGCCAACGGGACCCGCGCCCGGACCTGGCGCGGGTCGGCGATCAGGCTTGCGCCCTACGAAGGACGTGCGCCGACGTAGTTGGACTGCGGCCGGATGATGCGGCCGCCCCTTTCCTGCTCGAAGACATGAGCGCACCAGCCCGCCACCCGGCCGACGGCGAACAGCGCGGTGAAGGCCTCGCGCGGGATCTCCAGCGCCTCGAGCAGCAGCGCGGTGTAATACTCGACATTGGTGTCGAGCCGGCGGCCGGGCTTGTGCCTTCGCAGCGCCGCGATCGCACCCTGCTCGACCTCCGACGCATAGGATAGCCGCCCCGCCGTTTCCGGCAGCCTGGCCACAGCTGCCTTCAGCACGTCGGCGCGCGGATCGCGCACCTTGTAGATGCGGTGCCCGAAACCCATCAGCGTCGTATTCTTCGCGAAAGCATCGTCGAACCAGGCTTCGGCGCGCGAGGCCTCGCCGATCTCGTCCAGCATGTCCAGCACCGGCCCCGGTGCGCCGCCATGCAGCGGTCCTTTCAAGGCGCACAGCCCGGCGAGCACCGCCGAGATCAGACCGGCATGCGTCGAGGCGACCACGCGTGCGGTGAAGGTCGAGGCATTGAAGCCGTGGTCGGCGACGGTGGCGAGATAGGTGTCGAGGCCCTTCTCGAACACTTCCCCGGCGCGCTGGCCGCGGATCATGCGCAGCAGGTCCTGTGCTGTGGTCAGCGACGGATCGGGCGCGATCGCCGACAGGCCCTTCCGGGCGTTGAGAAGTGCGGCCAGGAAGACAGGCAGCGCACCGCAGACGAGGTAGTGATGCGGCACCGGATCGGAGTCCGGCAGCATGCCCAGCCCGACCCTCAACCCCTCGACCGGGGTCAGGCCTTCCGCGGCGATCAGCAGCTTCGGCACCAGCGCGAAGGCGCGCACGCGAGCCGCGGCCATCCCGTCGCGCGCGGCGGCCTCGTTGCCGCCACCCTCGCCATAGCCTTCCCACAGCAGGGCCGCGACGCCCTCGAAGCCAGTCACCCCGACGAGATCCTCGATGGAGTGGCCGCGGACGACCAGCCGCCCCTCCTCGCCATCGACCTCGCTCATGACCGTGTCGGCGACGATCACGCCGTCGAGCCCGCTATCCACCCGTGTCTGCAGCATCGAAATCCCCTTGTGCGTTCGCGGGGAAAATCAGCGCACACATATGTATTGTCAATATTGATTGAATTCATCAATAATAAGAGATGAGCCGCGAATGGTTGAGTTCCGCCGAAGCGTCGCGCCGGTTGGGCGTGTCGTCGTCGACCCTGTATGCCTATGTGAGCCGCGGACTGCTGCGCTCCGAAGGCGCGACCGGTCAGCGCGAAAAGCGCTATAGCGCCGACGATGTGGCGCGGCTGAAGCGCCGGCGCGATGTCGGCCGCAAGGCCGAGTCGATCGCCGCCAACGCGCTCGATTTCGGCACGCCGGTGCTGGAATCGTCGCTGACGCTGATCGAGAACGGACGGCTCTATTACCGCGGCTGGGACGCCGCCCAGCTCGCCCAGGGATCGCCGCTCGAGCGGGTCGCACAACTCCTCTGGCAATGCGACGAGCGGCCGTTCGATCCGAAGAACCTGCCGTCGATGTCGACCGCGCTGCGCCAGGCGTGGCTCGCCGCGGCGACACTGGCGCCGGTCGACCGGTGCCTCCTGCTGCTGCCGGCCGCGGCGCGCTGGGACCATCCGAGCTGGGTCGAGGATCGCAATGCGATGATCGAGACGGGCGTGCGCATCCTGCGCCTGCTGACCGCCGCGGTGACGGGCGAACCTGTCTCTCCCCTGCCCGTGCATGAGCAGCTCGCCACCGCATGGCATGTCCCCGCCGAGCGTGCGCCACTGATCCGCGCCGCGCTCGTCCTGTCGGCCGACCACGAGTTCAATGCCTCGGCCTTCGCCGCGAGGGTCGTCGCCTCGACCGGCGCCAACCTGCACGGCTCGACGATCGCCGGCCTCGCCGCCATCAACGGCCCGCGCCACGGCGGACTCACGCGCAGGGTCTCCACCTTGTTCGACGAGCTCCAGGAAGCCGCCGACCTTGATGGCGCGCTGGCCAAGCGGCTGAAGGACGGCCTCGACCTGCCGGGCTTCGGCCATGCCCTCTATCCCGACGGCGACATTCGCGCCGCGACGCTGTTCTCGATGTTGCACGAGATCGTGCCTGACGCCCCGCAGCTTGCCTTCGCAGAGGAGATCGCCCGGGCGGGCGAGCGCGTGTTCGACCGCCGACCCAATGTTGATTTCGCCACGGTGACGATCGAGCGGATACTCGGCCTGCCCCGCGATTCGGCTCTGGCGATGTTCCTGCTCGGCCGCACCGTTGGCTGGATCGCCCACGCTCTCGAGCAATCCGCCCATAGCGGCCTCATCCGACCCCGGGCCCGCTACACCGGTCCTCGGCCTGCCGTCTGAGGCGGACTCGTGCCAGCTCTGGTCACCTTGCTGGGAGCGCGGCTCTCCAGAGCCGCTTTTTCTTCACTTTGCCGCACTCCATGAGCGGCTCTGGAGAGCCGCGCTCCCAGCAGTCAGCCGGACATTGTGTGGCACTTCGGTTATCCACCTCGACGCCGCCTTGCGGCTACGGCACGTGCGTGCTTAACGTCGGCTTTTAGTGACAAAGAAACGCGCGGGCGTGCCGAGGTTGCCCCATCTGCTCGGCATCGAAGGTCTGTCGCCTGAAACGATTTCGGGCCTGCTGGACCTTTCGGAGAATTACATCGATCAGAACCGCTCGATCGACAAGCGGCGCGACCTGCTGTCGGGCCGCACCGTGATCAATCTGTTCTTCGAGAACTCCACCCGCACCCGCACCTCCTTCGAGGTCGCGGCCAAGCGGCTGGGCGCCGACGTCATCAACATGGACGTCGCCACCTCGTCCGTCCGCAAGGGCGAGACGCTCCTCGACACGGCCATGACCCTCAATGCCATGCGGCCCGACGCAATAGTCGTGCGGCACAGCGAGTCGGGCGCGGTCAATCTCCTGTCGCAGAAGGTCAACTGCACCGTCATCAACGCCGGCGACGGCCAGCACGAGCATCCGACCCAGGCGCTGCTCGATGCGCTGACGATCCGACGACGACGAGGCAGCCTCGAAGGGCTGCTGGTCGCGATCTGCGGGGACATCATGCATTCGCGGGTCGCGCGCTCGAACATCCATCTGTTGCAGATCATGGGTGCCCGGGTGCGCGTGGTCGGGCCGCCGACCCTGATGCCGACCGACGTCGACAAGATGGGCGTCGAGGTCCATTACAACATGCGCTCCGGCCTGAAGGACGTCGACATCGTCATGATGCTGCGGCTGCAGACCGAGCGCATGCAGGGCTCGTTCGTGCCGTCGATCAGCGAATATTTCCGTTTCTTCGGCCTCGACCACGAGAAGCTGAAATTCGCCAAGCCCGACGCGCTGATCATGCATCCAGGCCCGATGAACCGCGGCGTCGAGATCGACTCCGAAGTGGCCGACGACCTCGACCGCAGCGTCATCCACGAGCAGGTCGAGATGGGCGTCGCCGTCCGCATGGCCTGCCTCGAGGCGCTGATCGGCGGCCTCCGCAACGCCATGGGAGCGGCGGCATGAGGGTCCTGGGAATGCGTTGCTGGGGGCGCACCCCCAGCGGAAGAGTTCGGCCATGAGCGGCAACATCCTGCGCGGTGTCGCGCCGCACGCCGGCTCCACCGCCTATATCAACGCGCGCATCGTCGATCCCACCGGGGACGCCGAATACACCGGCGCCATTCTGATCAGCGACGGCAAGATCGCCGATTTCGGGCCCAACCTCTTTGCCTCGGGCGCGCCCTACGGGATCGCATCGGTCGACTGCCGCGGCCTCTATCTCGCGCCGGGACTGGTCGATGCCCGTGTTCATACCGGCGAACCGGGCGAGGAGCACAAGGAGACGCTGGAGAGCGCCGGCATCGCCGCCTCGGTCGGCGGCATCACCTCGATGGTGCTGCTGCCCGACAACGAGCCGCCGTTCGACGACGCCTCGCTGATCGAGTTCGTGGCCCGCCGCGCCCGCCAGATCAAGCTCGCCAACATGTACGCCTACGGCGCGCTGACCGTCGGTCTCGAAGGCAGGGAGCTGGCGGAGATCGGCCTGATGGCCGAGGCCGGCGCCGTCGCCTTCACCGATGCCGATCACGCCGTCGGCAATGCCCAGGTGATGCGCCGCGCGCTCTACTATGCCAAGGGCTTCGACGCGCTGATTGTCCATCTGCCGCAAGAGCCGACGCTGTCGGGCGGACACATGACCAGCGGCATCATGGCGACGCGGCTCGGTCTCGCCGGCAATCCGCCGCTCGCCGAGGTGATGATGGTCGAGCGCGATATCCGCCTGGTCGAGATGACCGGCGGCCGCCTGCATCTGTCGAAGATCTCGACCGGCGAATCGGTCAAGGTGATCGCCGCCGCCAAGGCGCGCGGCCTCAGGATCAGCTGCGACACTGCCCCGCCCTACTTCGCGCTGAACGATCTCGCGGTCGGCGACTACCGCACCTTCGGCAAGCTGGTGCCGCCGCTGCGCGCCGAGGCCGATCGCGCGGCGATCGTCGAAGGCCTCAGGACCGGCGTGATCGACGCGATCGTGTCCGACCACCGGCCGCAGGACCAGGACAGCAAGCGCGTGCCCTTCGCCCAGGCCGAGCCGGGCGGCATCGGGCTGGAAACCTTGCTGCCGGTGTCGCTCGAGCTGGTGCACAACGGGCACCTCACCCTGCCGCAGCTCTTCCAGCGCCTGTCGAGCGCACCGGCCCGCCTGTTCAACCTGCCCGGCGGCAAGCTCGCCAAGGGCGCGCCGGCCGATCTCGTGCTGTTCGATGCCGACTATGCCTGGCGGATCGACCGGCCCGACTTCTGGAGCAAGACCAAGAACTCGCCGTTCGACGAGCGGCCCGTGCAGGGCCAGGTCATGGCGACCATCGTCGGAGGCCGCACGATCTACCGTCACGACGATTTCGCCCCGGCCGCGGCCGCCGCCTGAAGGTCATCGCCGACGGTCATTGATTGCCTCGAAACGGCCACCTGGTCTGTTATTCTCCAGGGATGACAGCTCGCCACCCCCTCTATCTTGCCGCCGCCCTCGTCACCGTCGCCGGCGTGGCCGACGCCCAGCAGTCGCGCGACGATCTGCTGGATGCGATGACCCGGCACGTCCAGATCTGCGCCGAGATAAGCGACAGCGCCCAGCGCCTCGCCTGCTACGACAAGGTGCAGAACAAGGTCGGCGACGTGCAGGCGCCTGCGCCCGCACGAACCCCGACTCCACTCGGCACCATGCCGTCACAGCCTTCGCTGCCGCCGCTGCAACCTGCAAATCCACCACCGCCGGCCTATACCGGCGGCAGCCAGGTCGGCAATCCCACCCCGCTCGACCCACCGCCGTCGTCCTATACAGGCGGCAGCCAGCTTGGCAGTCCCACCCCGCTCACCCCGCCACCGCTCGCGGTGCCCGGCGGTGGCACGGCAACGCTCGGCGGTGCTCAGGGTGCCCCGACGCCGCTCGGGCCGCCGTCGAGCGACCCCGACCGCGCCTTCAACCCGCGCGACTCCGCGGGCAGCTACCGGCCGGCGGACGCTTCGATGCCACGACCGCAGCCGCCGCTGCGCCGCACCGGTCCGCGGCCGGTGCCGAACTACAATCAGCAGGTGCCGCTGGTGACGCTCGCGGCGTCCAACCTGACCTACGGCGAATCGCGTTACTGGCAGGTCACCGTCACCGTGACCTCGAACACTGCGCGCAGTCTCGACACCCAGGTCCGGTGCAACTTCCTCAATGCTGGCCGCTCGGTCGGCGAGGCCTATCTCGGCCCCGTGCTGATGGCGGCGGGCGAGCAGGTCTCGACCGAGCTGATTGGCCCGCCGACCACCACTTTCGTCGACAGCACCAACTGCCGCGTCATGAGCCCGTAGGATCGCCGTCCCGATGACGTGGTATCTCTACTTTCTCGCGGTGCCGTTCGTCGTCGGCTATCTGCTGGGCTCGATTCCCTTCGGCCTGGTGCTTACCAGCGCCGCTGGGCTGGGCGACATCCGCAAGCAGGGCTCGGGCAATATCGGCGCCACCAACGTGCTGCGCACCGGCAACAAGACGCTGGCTGCAGCGACCCTGCTGCTCGATGCGCTGAAGGGCTTCGTCGCCGTGATCGCCTGCGGGCTGATCGGCCCGCCGTGCGCGGCAGCCGCCGCGGTCGGCGCCGTCGTTGGCCATAATTTCCCGGTGTGGCTGAAGTTCAAGGGCGGCAAGGGCATGGCCACGGCGATCGGCGTGACTCTCGGCCTGAGCTGGCCGGCCGGCGTGATCATTTGCGCCGCATGGCTGGCGATCGCGGCGGCGTTTCGCTACTCCTCGCTGGCCTCGCTGTTCAGCATCCTGATCGGCGCGCTGGCGTCGTGGTTTTTCCTGCCCTGGAACGGCGCCCTGGCGGTGACGGTGGTGGCGCTCCTCGTCTGGGTGCGCCACCACCAGAACATCGACCGGTTGCTCAAGGGCACGGAAACCAAGATCGGCCAACGGTCGCCTAGCGCAGCCGCGTGAAGCCGTCGGGGCTCCAGTCCTCGCTGCCGACGCCGTGGTGGACGAAGAACAGGCCTTCCGGATCATATTTATCCTTCGCCGCGCGCAGCCGCGCGTAGTTCCTTCCCCAGAACGCCTTCTGCCAGTCGGCCTCGAAGTAGTTCGACTCCGAGACATAGGCGCCGGGGTTCGGCACGATCTTGCGTAACGCCGCCATCGCTGCGGCCACGTTCCCGGCATCGCGCCGGGCGCGGGCGAGATCGGGTTCGTGACCGGCCACACCGGCGAAGGCCGGCAGCCCCTCGGCGGCGCTGATGGCGAGTGCGAAGGCCTCGGTCACCACCGGGTTGGTCGCGGTGTCGCGGGCGGCGGCGAGCGCAGCGGGTGGCGCGCCGGCCAATCCCTTGTTGAAGTGCAAGGTCATGCGTCGCCGCCGCGTGCTGTCGAACAGCGCGTCGGTCAGGCTCCCGCGCTGGTCGTCGGCGAGCAGCGCCTCGGGCAGCCAGGTCGACTCGTAGCCATGCAGGAACCAGCCGGCCTCGTGCAGATTGGTGCTCCAGAAGATGTTGGTGGCAGAGGCGCCGGGACGTTCGTCGGACAGCACCATTTGTGGTGCATTCTGTTTGAGGAATGCGGCATCCCACAGAGAACCCGCGGGAACATGGATGAAAAGTGGGGGCTGCACGATCGCGTAGTCGGCGCCCTGCTCCTGGATCCAGGCAAAGAACGGCTTCCACGTCGCGGCGGCGCGCGCCTGGTCCAAACCCTGAAACACCATGCTGAATTCCAGCACGTTGTCCGGACGGAACGACACCGTCTCGCCCCAGGTCGGGTTGAACAGGCTTTCGCGATAGAAGGTCACGAAGCGCTCGATCAGCCGCTTGAACGCCGCGTCCGAGTTCGCCTTGACCGCGCCGAAGGCCGCTCCGAACAGCGGCGGCAGGTCGTGCGTCTTGAGTGTGACCCGCGTGATCACGCCGAGGCTGCCGCCCCCGCCGCCCTTGAGGCCCCAGAACAGCTCGGGGTTGGAACGGGCATTGGCGATCCTCACGGCGCCGTCGGCGGTCACCACCTCGGCTTCGAGCAAGCTCGCGGCGGCCAGGCCGTAACGCTTGGAGAAGCTGCCGAAGCCGCCGCTCTGGATCAACCCGGCGACGCCGACGGTCAGGCAGCCGCCGCCCTGCACATATCGGCCTGCCTTGCCGACCGCGGCATAGGCATTGCCCCAGACCACGCCGGCGCCGAGCGACACGGCCGGCTGCGGGGCATCGTTCGAGCCCTGGGCCACGAAGGCGTCATGCAGCTCGATGCGATCCATCGGCCGCGTCCAGACCAGCAGCGAGTCAGGCGCGTTCGACGTGCCCTGGTAGCTGTGGCCGCCGCCCTTCACCGCCAACCGCAGGCGGTGGGTCCGGGCGAAATTGACCGCCGCCACGACGTCGGCGGCGTCGCGCGCCGCAACGGCGTAGACGCTGGGCGTCGACGCCCAGGCATCGGCCCAACCGCTGGTCTGGGTCAGCGCGACGGAGTCGCCGATCGCCCACGGGTTCTTCAGCGTGCGGAAGACGGCAGCGCACTCGGCGCTGTCGGGCGCCTCTCGGCAGGCTTCGATCGGCGAGCGGACCTCGACCAGGCGGCCGCCGAGCTTGGCGTCCAGGTCTTTCCATTGGGAGGCCGAAGGCCAGCCGGCATCGCCGGGCCTGACCCTGTGGGACGGCTGGGCATGGGCGGGGATGGACATCAGCGGGAGGCCTCCGGCGAATTTGATCAGGGTGCGTCTCAGCATGGCTTGCTCCGTCGTGGGACGGCCCTGCTTCTAATCGTCAGGCCCTTGATTCTGCTGGAGAATGTGACGACCGGCACGCTTCGTGGGACGACCGGCAGCCGCCGCAGGACGAGCGGCGGCGCCCGAATCAGTTCTTCTTCACCGTCTTGCCTTCGTACCGGCGGGCCCACTCGGCCAGGATGCGCGCGCGGTTGGCCGAGGCCCAGGCGAAGTCGTTCTTGATCATCGATTCGGCTACGCCGGACGGATAATCGGGAATGTTGCTGGCAATGCCCGGCATCGCGACCTGGCTGACGAAGGTGGCGTAGAGCTCGTTGGCCTTGCGCGAGGCGGCGAAGTCCATCAGCCGGCGGGCGGCCTCGGGATTCCGGGTGCCCTTGAGGATCGCGGCCGTGTCCATCTCCCAGCCGCCGCCCTCCTTCATCAACAGCCCTTCGACCGGTGCCCCCTTGTGGCGCACCTCGGCGGCGGAGATCTCGGCGGAGATGCCGACCGGGAATTCGCCGGCCGCCGTCATGCGACAGGGCTGCGCGCCGGAATGGACATACATGGCGATGTTCTCATGCAGCCTGTCCATGAACGCCCAGGCCTTCTCCTCGCCGAAGGTCTGGATCCACGCCGAGACGTGGAAGTAGCCGGTCCCCGACGAGGCCGGATGGGGCATGGTGATCTTGCCCTTGAACCTCGGGTCGTGCAGGTCGAACCAGGATTGCGGCTTGGGCAGGCCGAGCTTTCCGCCTTCGACGGTGTTGAAGCACACCGCGGCGACCCAGCCCTCCATGCCGACGTATGACGGAGGATCGGCCGGATCGCGAAAGCTGGGCTTCAGCGCGGTAAGGTTCCGGGGCGCATAGGGCTCGAGCAGGCCGCGTTCCTTGAGCAGCATGGTCGAGGTGACGGCCAGTCCCCAGATCGCATCGCCGCGCTGCGCGTTCTGCTCGGCGAGGATCTTGGCGGTGAGGACGCCGGTCGAATCGCGCAGCCAGACGATCTCGATGTCGGGGTTCTCCGCCTCGAACGCCTTCTTGAAGTCGCCGATGTTCGCGACCTCGAGCGTCGAATAGACCAGCAGGCGGGTCCGTTGCTGCGCGGAAGCGGAGACGGCGGCAAGCAGGAGCACGGCCGCGACGAGCCAGGATTTCATGGCGCGTCATACCATATATACGCGAGCCGACATTGCTCACCGGGGGAGCCGCCGGTAGGGTCCGCCCCCCTTCGATGACAACGACAACCGCTTCCCGTGCGCTGCCCTGGGCCTTGATCGGCGCTGCCTGCCTCGGCTCCTTCGCCGCCACCTCGAGCGGCACCACGCGTGCGCCCTTCCTTCTCGAGATGGCGCACGATCTCGGCGTCAGCATGCCGCTGGTCGCCAACCTCGTGTCGATGACGGCGACGGCATGGGGATTCACCTCGGCCTTCGGCGGCTGGGCATCGGACCGCGTCGGCCGGCGGGTGCTGCTGGTCGGCGGGCTGCTCGCCCTGGCACTGGCGATGTGCGGCCAGGCGATGGCCGGCAACTTCCTCTGGGTCGCCGTGTGGGCGACGGTCGCCGGCGGCTGCGCCGGTACCTTCACCGGCGTCGTCTTCGCCGAGGTCTCGTCGCGGGTCGAGGATCGCCAGCGCGGTCGGGCGCTCGGCTGGGTGATGACCGGCCAGTCGCTCACCCTGGTGGTCGGCGTGCCGCTGGCCGCCTGGATCGGCTCGCTGATCGGCTGGCGCGGCTGGAACGTCTGCGTCGGGGGCCTGGCACTGGCTGGCGCGGTCGGCCTGTTCATCACCGCGGGGCGCGGCACCGGCACGGCCGGTCTTGCAGCACGCCGGCCGTCGATGCGCTCGGCCCTGTCCCGGCGGGTGCTCGGGCTGCTCGGAATCGGCGTCGCCGAACGGATCTGCTACGGGCTGGCGACCGTCTACTTCGCGACTTTCCTCCAGGCCGTCTACGGCCTGTCGCTGGCCGCGACGGCGCTTCCTCTCTGCATCTTCGCCCTGGGCAACATCGCCGGCACGGTGCTGGGCGGACAGGTCGCTGACCGGTTCCGCGACCGCATGCTCACCTTCGCGATGGCGATGGCGTTGTCGGGCGTCGCGGCTCTCGGGCTGTTCATGTGGCATCCCGCACCGGCGATCAGCGTCGCCCTGGGCTTCGTCTTCACTTTCATGAATGCGCTCGGCCGGCCGTCCTACATGGCCTCGCTGGCCAATGTGCCGGACGATGTGCGCGGCACGGTGCTCGGTCTCAACGGCACGTCGGCCTCCGTCGGCTGGGTCGGTGCCGCGGCGCTCGGCGCACTGCTCATCAGCACCGTCGGTTTCGAGGGATTTGGACCGCTCGCCGCCCTGCTCGGTCTCGCTGGCGCAGCCGGCGCGCTGGCCAATCGGCGCATCAAGATTTCTACTTGAAGTTGTTTTACAGATAGTTCTTGTCGACTTAGGGTCGTCGGCATGTTCGATGGACCATATACATCAGAAGCCGATCCCGCCGAGCGCCGCGCGCGACTTCGGCTGGCCCGCAGCCCGCGCATCGGGCCGGTCAAATTCCATGAAGCGCTGCAGCATTTCGGCTCGGCCCGGCGGGCCTGCCGCGACCTGACGGTCGTTCCCGAAAGCGAGATCGCCCGCGAGGAGCAGGCGCTCGCGAAACTTGGTGGACGCTTCCTGGTCATGGGCGATGCCGAGTACCCGGCCGCGCTGGCAGCGCTGCCCGATGCGCCGCCCGTGCTGTCGGCGATCGGCGACCTTGGGTTGCCGGCCCGCCCAACCCTGGCAATCGTCGGCGCGCGCGAGGCGTCCCTGGCCGGCCGGCATTTCGCTGCAGACCTGGCTGCCAGCCTCGGCCGGGCCGGCTTTGCCATCGCCTCGGGCCTCGCGCGCGGCATCGATGCCGCAGCCCACGAAGCGGCCCTGGATACCGGCACGATCGCCGTCCTCGCCGGCGGTATCGACCAGGTGTACCCGCTGCAGAACGAGGCGCTGCATCGCGCCATCGCCGATCGCGGGCTGCTGCTGGCCGAGACGCCGTTCGGCGCGCCCCCGATCGCCCGCTCCTTCCCGCGCCGCAACCGCATCGTCAGCGGCCTGTCGGCCGGGGTGATCGTGATCGAGGCGGCGGAGCGCTCGGGCTCCCTGATCACCGCCGAACGCGCCCTCGAACAGGGCCGGGAAGTGTTCGTCGTGCCCGGCTCGCCGATGGATCCGCGGTATGGGGGATCCAATTCCCTTATCCGCGATGGGGCTATTCTGATACGCGACGCCAACGATATTATCGGTGTGTTCGGAAAGCCGCAGTCCCGGTCTCAAGCCGTTGAGAAACCAGTGCAAATTTCGCACCACACAGAGGCTGCAACAGTGCTCGCGGCGTTGGGTGCCGTACCCACTGCGGTTGACGAACTGGTACGCCGGTGCCAAGTGTCCGCCGCCACCGTAGCGGAGGTCCTGCTGGCCCTCGAGCTGGAAGGCCGCTTGGAAAGGCACCGGGGTAATCGCGTATCACTAATTTAGATCAGTGATTTAGCTCCGGTTCTTAAAGTAATTACTGGAGCATGTTTCGACGATGGACGTATTGGTCGTCGAGTCGCCTGCCAAGGCCAAGACTATCGGCAAATATCTCGGGCCCGGCTTCACCGTGCTGGCGTCGTACGGTCATGTCCGCGATCTGCCGGCCAAGGACGGTTCGGTCCGTCCCGACGAGGACTTCGCCATGGACTGGGAAGTCGACTCGTCGTCCCAGAAGCGCATCGATGCCATCGCCAAGGCCGTCACCAAGGGCAGCAAGCTTTACCTCGCGACCGATCCGGATCGCGAGGGCGAAGCGATCTCCTGGCACGTGCTCGACATCCTGGCGCGCAAGAAGGCGCTGCAGGACGTCGACGTCAAGCGGGTCACCTTCAACGCCATCACCAAGCAGTCGGTGCTCGACGCGGTCGCCCATCCGCGCAACCTCGACCAGCCGCTGATCGACGCCTATCTCGCCCGCCGCGCCCTCGACTACCTGGTCGGCTTCACCCTTTCCCCCGTGCTGTGGCGCAAGCTGCCGGGCAGCCGCTCGGCCGGCCGCGTGCAATCGGTTGCGCTGCGCCTGATCTGCGAGCGCGAGGCCGAGATCGAGGTCTTCAAGAGCCGCGAGTACTGGACGGTCGACGCCCTCTTCGGCACTGCCAAGCACCAGACGCTCAAGGCCCGCCTCACCCATCTCGACGGCCGCAAGCTCGACAAGTTCGACCTCGACACCCAGGAGCGGGCCGAGCAGGCCAAGCGCGAGATCGAGCGCCGCGCCTTCGCCGTTTCCGCGATCGATCGCCGCCAGGTGCGGCGCAATCCGCCGCCGCCTTTCATCACCTCGACCCTGCAGCAGGAGGCCTCGCGCAAGCTCGGCCTCGGTGCCGCCACCGCCATGCGCATCGCCCAGCGCCTCTACGAGGGCGTCGACATCGGCGGCGAGACGGTCGGCCTGATCACCTACATGCGTACCGACGGCGTGCAGCTCGCCCCCGAGGCGATCGGCCAGACCCGCCGCCTGATCGAGACCCGGTACGGCCCGAGCTACCTGCCGCAGGCGCCGCGGGTCTATACCTCAAAGGCCAAGAACGCCCAGGAGGCGCACGAGGCGATCCGCCCGACCGATCTGTTCCGCGCGCCGCAGGACGTGGCCGCCTATCTGGACAAGGATCAGTTGGGCCTCTACGAGCTGATCTGGAAACGCACCGTGGCGAGCCAGATGGAAAGCGCCGTGCTCGACCAGGTTACGGTCGACATCGCCAGCGCCGACAAGACCGTGCAGCTGCGCGCCACCGGCTCGGTCGTGCGCTTCAACGGCTTCCTGACGCTGTACGACGAAGGGCGCGACGAGAAGAGCGAGGAAGACGAGGCCGCGACCATCCTGCCCGACGTGGCTGAGAACGAGGCTCTCGACCGCCGAGAGGTCGTCGCCGAGCAGCATTTCACAGAACCGCCGCCACGCTATTCCGAGGCGAGCCTGGTCAAGAAGCTCGAGGAACTCGGCATCGGCCGGCCCTCCACCTATGCCAGCATCATTGAAGTCCTGCAGCGCCGTAACTATGTGAGGCTCGACCGCAAGCGCTTCATTCCCGAAGACCGCGGCCGCATCGTGACGGCTTTCCTGCAGACCTACTTCCCGCGCTACGTCGAATACAACTTCACCGCCCATCTCGAGGAAGAGCTGGACGAGATTTCCGACGGCAAGATGGACTGGCGGCAAGTGCTGCGCGATTTCTGGCAGGCATTCTCGGTTGCCGTCGGCGAAACCAAGGACCTGCGCGTCAAGGAAGTGCTCGACAAGCTCGACGAGGAGCTCGGCCCCCATTTCTTCCCGGCCAACGACAACGGAGGCAAGAGCCCGCGCGACTGCCCGTCCTGCGCCAACGGCCGGCTCGGGCTGAAGCTCGGCAAGTTCGGCGCCTTCATCGGATGCTCGAACTATCCCGAGTGCAAGTTCACCCGCAAGCTGGGCATCGTCGATCCGGAGAAGGATGCACAGACCGGCGCCAATCTCGACGGCCCGAAGATCCTCGGCACCGATCCTGCCACCGGCAAGGTCGTCACCCTGCGCAACGGGCCGTACGGCCTGTACGTCCAGCTCGGCGAGCCCGAAGGCAAGGAGAAGCCGAAACGAGCCTCCCTGCTCAAGGGCATGACGCCGGACGAGCTGACCCTCGAGAAGGCGCTTGCCATCCTTTCGCTGCCACGCGAGCTGGGGCCGCATCCCGAGGACAAGGAACCGGTGCTGGCCGGGGTCGGCCGCTTCGGGCCCTATGTGAGGCACGGCGCCAAATACAAGACGATTCCCGCCGACGAGAGCGTGCTCGACATTGGCATGAACCGTGCCGTGGCACTGCTTGCCGAAGCCAAGGCCGTCGGCCGCGGCCGCGCCGCCGCAAAGCCGCTCCGCGTGATCGGCGCTCATCCTGGCGACGAGGCCCCGATCGAGCTCTACGAGGGCCGCTACGGCATGTACGTGAAGCACGGCGGCATCAACGCCACCGTGCCGAACGACCTCAAGCCCGAGGAGCTGACGGTCGAGCAGGCCGTCTCCCTGCTGGCCGAACGGGCAGCCAAGGGTGGCGGCAAAAAGCCCAAGGCCGTCCGCGCCAAGAAGACGCCGCCGACCGCGGCCAACGACGCCGGCGACACGCCCAAGGTCGCAAAGACTGCCAAGAAAAAGAAGGCCGCGCCCAAGCGCAAGGCGAAGGCCGACGCTCCGCCGCGCACCGGGACCGATGGCTAAAGGCCGAGTCCCGACCCGCGACGAACTGCTGGCCTTCATCAAGGAGAGCGCCACGCCGGTGGGCAAGCGCGAGATCGCGCGCGCCTACGGGCTGAAGGGCGACCAGCGTATCGAGCTCAAGCAGCTCCTGCGCGACCTGCGGGACGAGGGCGATATCGCCGCGGACCGCGCCAAGACATTCAAGGATCCGAAAGCACTGACTGACATTAGCGTATTGGAGATCGTGAAGGTTGACGAGGACGGCCACCTGCTGGCCATGCCGCGTCGCCACGATGAAGAGAAAGACGGCCCTGCGCCGCGGATCGAGATCGATCCGCACGGCTCGCGCGGCGCCACCGCCCCCGCCGTGGGCGACCGGGTTCTCGCCTCGCTGAAGCGGCGCGGCAAGGACACCTATCAGGCCCGCATCATCCGGCGCCTCGGCAGCGGCCCGAAGAAGATCCTCGGCCTCTACGAGGAGCCCGACGGCCGCAACGGCCTCGGCACCGTGACGCCGACCGACCGCAAGCTGCGCCGCGAATTCGACGTCCGCCCCGCCGACAAGAACGGCGCACGGCCTGGCGATATCGTCTGGGTCGAGGAGGCCGGCAGCGAGCTGTCGCGCCGCGCCAAGGTGATCGAACGGGTCGGGCCGATGAGCGACCCGCGCACGGTTTCCCTGATCTCGATCGCCGCCAACGACATCCCCGTCGAATTCCCCGAGGCCGCACTGCGGGAAGCCGAGGACGCACGGGCGGCGACGATGGGCGACCGGCTCGACCTGCGCAAGCTGCCGCTGGTCACGATCGACGGCGAGGATGCGCGCGACTTCGACGACGCGGTCTTCGCCGAACCCGACCCCGACCATCCGGGCGGCTGGCGCCTGCTGGTCGCGATCGCCGACGTTGCCTGGTACGTGCGGCACGACAAACCGCTCGATCGAGCCGCTTACCGCCGCGGCACCTCTGTCTATTTCCCCGACCGGGTCGTGCCGATGCTGCCCGAGGCCCTGTCGAACAACTGGTGCTCGCTGCTGCCGCGCCAGGACCGGCCGGTGCTGGTCGCCGAGATGTGGATCGACGCGGACGGCGCGCTGAAGAAGCACCGGTTCCACCGCGCCATGATGCATTCGGCGGCGCGCCTCACCTACAACCGCCTGCAGAAGGCCAGGGACGGCGCGCCGGACGACGAGCTCGCACTGCTGATGGACAGTGTCGTCAAGCCGCTCTACGGCGCCTTCGCCACTCTCCTGGCGGCGCGCGAGAAGCGCGGCGCGCTCGACCTCGACCTGCCCGAGCGCCTGGTCAGGCTGGGCGACGACGGGCGCATCGCCGAGATCGGCGTGCGCGAACGGCTCGACAGTCACAAGCTCATCGAGGAGTTCATGGTGCTGGCCAATGTGGCTGCGGCGCAGGCCCTCGAGCAGCGCCACATGCCCTGCCTCTATCGTGTCCACGACCAGCCCGACGCCGCCAAGCTCGAAGCGCTGCGCGAGTTCCTCGGTACCCTCGGCATCTCCGTCCCGGTCGGCCAACGCCTGCGGCCGGGAGACCTCAACCGCGTGCTGCAGGCGATCGAAGGCAAGCCGACGGCGCGACTGGTCAACGAGACGATCCTGCGCAGCCAGAGCCAGGCCGTGTATAGCCCGAACAATCTCGGCCACTTCGGCCTGGCGCTGGCGCGTTACGCCCACTTCACCTCGCCGATCCGCCGCTTCCCCGACCTGATCGTCCATCGCGCGCTGATCTCGGCCTACGGGCTCGGCGCCGGCGGCCTGTCCCAGGAGGACAAGAGCCGCTTCGAGGAATTTGGCGAGCATCTGTCGATGTGCGAGCGCCGCGCCGTCGCCGCCGAGCGCTCGGCGATGGACCGTTACGTCGCGGCCTACATGGCCGACCATGTCGGCGCGACCTTCGCAGGCCGGGTCACTTCGGTGACCCGCTTCGGCCTGTTCATGGCGCTCGACGGCACGGGCGCCGACGGGTTGCTCCCGATCCGCAGCCTCGGCCAGGAATTCTTCCGCCATGACGAAGGCCGGCAGATGCTGGTCGGCGAGCGCACCGGCGAGACCTACGGGCTGGGCGACCGCCTGAAGGTGAAGCTCGACCAGGCCGACACCGCGACCGGCGGCCTGCTGTTCGACCTGATCGAGGTGATCGAGCGCGTCGAGCGCCAGGTGCCGTCGCGCAGCCATCGCGTGTCAGAACGCCGTGGGCCGCGTCGTCCGGTCGCGCACGGCAAAGCCTCTCGGGACAAACGGTCGCGACGACGAAACTAGCTGCGGCGCGCATCTTGGCGGCATGTCGTCATCGGCCCCTGTCCCCGTGGATTTCTGGACCGCGATGCGTCGCGGCTGGCGCGGGCGTTGCCCGCGCTGTGCCCACGGCCCCCTGTTCGGCGGCTTCCTGAAGATGCGCAGCCATTGCCCGGCGTGCGGGCTGGTGCTCGATCCGTATCGCGCCGATGACGCGCCGGCCTATTTCACGATCTTCGCGGTCGGTCATATTATTGTCCCGCTCGTGCTGGTATTCGAGCGCTACGGCAACCAACCGCCTCTCTGGGTGCACGCCGTGTTGTGGTTGCCGCTGTCGGTCCTGATGGCGCTGATCTTGCTACCGCGCATCAAGGGAGCAGTCATCGCGCTCCTCTGGGCGCATCGAATCGCGGCGCCAAAATCGACGGCTGACAGTCTGGACCTTTCTCCCTGACCCTGGCTGGCCGCCCGATGAAGGCTTGTGCTACTCTGCTCGCGTGGGGTGTCCCTAGGTGCCGGTCATTCGTTTTCTGAACATCGCGCTGTCCCATGCGACGGCGTCTCTCCTCGCCGCTTCCCTGGTCGCCTCCTGCGTCCCGTCGAACGACGGTTCCGGCTTTGCGACGCGCAACCCGGCCGCGGCGGCCGATGTCAGTGTCGAACGGGTCGTCCTCCAGGCCTACCGCTCGATCGGCGACCGCCACCTCAACGAGCCCGACTTCCGCAGGATGTCGCAGGAGACCTACAAGGGCTTCGCGAGCGCCGATCCGGCGCTATCGCTGGAGCCCGGCGACAGGTCCTTCACCCTGCTGCGCGACGGCCACCAGGTGGTCTCGCGGCCGACGCCGTCCGACCCGACCGATGGCCGCGCCTGGGGCGGCATGCTGGCCGAGCTGTTCGCAGCCTCGATCGATGCCTCGCCGGTCCTGCAGCAGACCGAGCGCGGCGCGCTGATCAAGGGCGCGATGGTCGCCACCACCCGGCAGCTCGACAAGAACAGCCGTTATGCCGACCCGGACGAGGCCAAGGACAACCGTTTCCAGCGCGACGGCGGCGGCGGCATCGGCATCACGGTCGAGCGCACCGACGACAGGCGGGTCCTGATCCGGGCGGTGCAGGACGGCTCGCCCTCCGCCAAGGCCGGAGTGACGGTCGGCGACCAGATCGTGGCGGTCGACGGCGAAGTGATGCTCGACAAGACGTTGTCCGACGTCGTGCACAAGCTGCGCGGCAATGTCGGCCAGCCGGTCACGCTGACCGTCCTGCGCGGCGGCAGCCAGGAGCTGGCGATCGAAATGCGGCGCAGCCGCATCATCCCGACCACCGTGACCTACGAGCGCACGGGCAATGTCGCGCTGATCCACCTCACCGGCTTCAACAGCGCCACCACCGACTCGCTGACCCATGCGCTCGACCGGGCGCGGCTCGAGATCGGCCGCGACCTCCAGGGCGTCATCCTCGACATGCGCTCGAACCGCGGCGGCCTGCTCGACCAGGCCCAATCGGTCTCCGAGGTGTTCATTGGCGACGGCGTGATCTTCTCGACGCAGGGGCGCCATCCCGACAGCCAGCGGACCTACAAGAGCGGCAGCCGCAAGGCGACCGAGCTGCCGATGGTGGTACTGGTCAACGGCAACTCCGCCTCGGCCGCCGAGATCGTGGCGGCGGCCCTCCAGGATCGCGGCCGCGCCGCAGTGGTCGGCACCACCAGCTACGGCAAGGGCACCGTGCAGACCGTCATCCGCCTGCCCAATGAGGGCGAGCTGGTGCTGACCTGGTCGAGGCTGCTGGCGCCGTCCGGCTACACCTGGAACGAGCAGGGCGTGATGCCCAACATCTGCACCGCCAAGGTGGGCGACGTGGGCCAGCTCGCGCCGGCTTCGGTCGACGCCAACAAGGCCCTGCTGCAGCGCTGGCATGCCGAACGCAACCCCAGCCATCAGGAAGTGATCAACCTGCGCAAGATCTGCCCGCCGGGCGACGAATCCCCGGAGCGGGACGTCGATATAGCCGCCCGCCTGCTCAGGGATCCGACGCTGTATGCACATGCGGTGCGCACAGGCTCGATCGAACAGGCCGCCGTGCCGCGCTGACCTCGGCGGCCGCGGCGCTTGACAGGGCGCCGCCGGTGACTAAGTTGCCCGCCTTCCAAAGGAATAGACCATGGCCAAGCCGACCTCGATCCTGATCAAGATGATCTCCAGCGCCGACACCGGCTTCTTCTACGTGACCAAGAAGAACCCGCGCACCAAGACCGAGAAGCTCGAACTCAAGAAGTACGACCCGGTCGCGCGCAAGCACGTCGTGTTCAAGGAATCCAAGATCAAGTGACAGCCTCGGCGGCTTGATCCCGACCGTCGCGACGGATCTGCACCGATCGCGCAAGCCGCCTCTTCAGGCGGCTTTTTCGTGCCCGCACATCGCGCCGCTGGGCCAAGGCGCGAAGATCTCAGCCCGTCACGACGATCTCAGACCGGGGCTGGTGCGCTTGCGCTGGCCGTCGTAACGGTCTGCTGCAGATGGTCGACCAGCGCGTCGTCGAGCTTGAGGCGTGCCGCCAGCATCGCGAGGTAGCCGCGCTCGGCAGCGTTGTCGATATCTATCGCCAGCAGCGAGGCGGCGTATATCTCGGCTGCCTCTTCCGGCGAGGATGCGGCGTCGGCAACGGCGTCGATATCGAGCTTCGCCCGAAGCTCGTCCATCACGAAGGCCTTGTCCTCGGACGACAGGCTGAGCTTGTCCATCTCGCCGAAGATGCGCGCCTGCTCCTGTGCGTCCACGTGCCCATCCGATTTCGCGGCGGCGATCATCGCGCGCAACAGGTGGCGGGCCAAGCGCTGTTGCCCCATCTCGTTCACCGGATTGAACGGAGTGCCGGGGGGCGCGGGCAGCAGAGGCGTGCTCGCCCGCGCGGGCTCCGCCGTCTGCGCCGGAGCCTTGCCCGCCTGCCAATCGCGCCACGCCTTGTAGGCGAGTGCCCCTACCGCAGCCATGCCCCCGAGCTTGAGCACATCGCCGCCAAGCCGGCGCCCGGTCTTGCTGCCAAGCAGAATAGCGGCGAGACCGCCGGCCAACGCGCCACCGCCGGCACCTCGCAGGAAGTCGCCGCCCCCGCCTCCGCCACTCGCCTGGCCGCCGCCGAGAAACTGCTCCAACAAACGCTTGGCATCCTGCATCGCGTGCTCCCGATTGGTCCCGAATTCATATGGTATGCAGTTCGAAAATGGCCAAGAGGGAGATCGCAGGACGTCCGAACCGGCCAATGAACACAGCGTTCGGCGCTCAATCCGGCATCCGGCTCGCACATTCATCGCCTGCCATGCGAATTCGGTGCCTTGCGCCGGCCGCCGGATGGTAGTGGACTTCAGCCATAGAAGACGCAGGAGGAAACGATGCAGTTTGGATACTTCACCATGCCATCTCACCCGCCCGAGAGGCCGCTCAAGGACGGCCACGAGTGGGACCTGCAGGTGATCCGCTGGCTGGATGAGCTGGGCTTCAGCGAGTGCTGGATCGGCGAGCATCACACCGCCCCGTGGGAGCCGCATCCCTCGCCCGACCTGCTGGTCGCGCAGGCGCTGATGCAGACCAAGAACATCCGCCTCGGGCCCGGCGGTTTCCTCCTGCCCTACCATCACCCGGCCGAGCTCGCGAACCGCGTCGCCATGCTCGACCATATCTCGGGCGGACGTCTCAACTTCGGCATCGCCGCCTCGGGGCTGCCGAGCGACTGGGCGATGTTCAACGTCGACGGCATGTCGGGCGTAAACCGCGACATGACCCGCGAGGCGCTCGAGATCATCCTGAAGCTGTGGAGCTCGCCCGAGCCGTTCGACTACAAGGGCAAGTTCTGGCACGTGACCAAGCCGGACACGATGTTCGGGTTCCTGAAACCGCACATCAAGCCACTGCAGACCCCGCACCCGCCGATCGGCGTCGCGGGCCTCAGCAAGAACTCCGACACGCTGAAGCTCGCCGGCGAAAAGGGCTTCCTGCCGATGAGCCTCAACCTCAACCCGGCCTATGTCTCCAGCCATTGGGACGCCGTCGAGGTGGGCGCCGCCAAGGCCGGCCGCACGGCCGACCGCAACGACTGGCGCATGGTGCGCGAAGTGTTCGTCGCCGACACCGATGAAGAGGCCATGAGGCTCTCGGCCGGCGCCAACATGGGCCGCATGATGCGGGAGTATTTCTTGCCCCTGCTCGGCAACTTCGGCTTCCTCGAATACCTGAAGCATGATCCGAATGCGGCCGATTCCGACGTAACGCCGGAATACTGCGCGAAGCACAACTGGATCGTCGGCTCGCCCAAGACCGTCATCGAGAAGATCGAGAAGATCTACGACGAGGTTGGCGGCTTCGGCCAGCTCCTGGTGTTCGGCTTCGACTATGTCGACAAGCCGGAAGCCTGGAAGCACTCGCTCGAGCTGCTCTCGAAGGAAGTGATGCCCAAGGTGCAGCACCTCAAGCCGAAGGTGCAGAAGCTGGCAGCGGAATAGCTATACCGGCGGCACTGACTCGCGCTTGGCCAGGAACGCCGCAGCGGCAAAGCCCGCTGCGGCGACCAGCATGATCGCGGCAAGGCCCCACAGCACCGGCGTGTAGTTGCCGAAGGCACTCCACGCCAGCGCGCCCATCAGTGGGCCGGCGGCGCGCATGACGTTGGTCGGCATGGTGAGCGCGCCGGTGACGATGCCGTAGCCCTCGGGGCCGATGAATTCCGGCACCGCCATGCCGCGCAGGATGGTCACCAGCCCGTTGGCGACGCCATAGATGATGGCGAACAGGATCAGGCCGTAGACGTCGTGGATGCCGGCGGCGAGCATCGCCATCGATACCGGAAAGGCGAAATAGATGCCGGCGCCGAGCTGGATCGCCGTGATGTGCTTCTGGCCGGCCATCAGCAACACGCGCCCCACCACCTGCATCGGGCCGATCAGGGCGATGATCGCCATCACCACGCCGGTCGCAACGCCGCGCTCGTCGAGCAGCGGGATCAGGTGGAAGCTCATCGCCGAGAAGGCGAGTCCGTAGCCCGCGAAGGCGACGACCAGCCCCCAGAAGGCCGGCACCCGTATCGCGGCGGCGAGCGGACTCTTCCCGGAGGCGCTCTTCCTGGGCAGGCCGATCGGGATCGCCGCCTCCTTCGGGCCGGGCACGAACAGCGCGTGGATCAGGACGGCGACGCCGAGGTTGATGATCGCAAGCACGACCAGCGTCGGCCGCCAGTCGATGCGTTCGATCAGCAGCTGCGCGAAGGGAATGCCGAAGGTGCTGGCAAGGCCGCCGACGAATGTCATCACCATGATGGCCTGGCGGAAGCGCGGGCCGTAGACGCGGGTGATCACCGCGAAGGCGGGCTCGTAGAGCGTGACCGACTGGCAGGCGCCGAGGCCGAGCCAGATGACATAGAACATCGGCAGCGAGTCGACCTGCGACCAGGCGAACATCAGGATGGCCGCCAGCAGCGAGCCACCGGTCATCAGCACCCGCGCATGACCGCGATCGATCCACGCGCCGACCGGGATCGAGCACAGGCCCGCGACCAGCAGCCCGGCCGACAGCGCGCCGAACATCTCGGTGCGCGACCAGCCGAGCTCCGTCTCCATCGGCACGACGAACAGTGGGAAGGTGTAGTAGACCAGCCCCCAGGTGATCAGCTGACCGAGCGACAGGACCCAGAGGATCGTCGAGGGACGCTTGCGCCACGGGCCGCTGCTGCCGAAGCCGGCGATCGTCGAGGGATCCTTGCCTTGTCCGTCCATGTCATCGAAACGTAACGCAGGGCCGCGCCCGAGGGTAGACTGTCGACACATGCGCATCGGTATCGATCTCGGCGGCACCAAAATCGAAGGTCTCGTGCTCGATGGAGACGGTGCGGAACGTGCGCGGCTGCGCGTCGCCACACCCAATTCGGCATACGAGGATACCGTGGAGGCGATCGCCGACCTGGTGGCCGAGCTGGAGAGCCGTGTCGGCGCGCGCTGCTCGGTCGGCATCGGCCATCCGGGCGCGATCTCGCCGGCGACCGGCCTGATCAAGAATGCCAACTCAACCCGCCTCAACGGCCAGCCGCTGCGTGCCGATCTCGAGCGCCGGCTGGAGCGTGAGGTGCGGATGCAGAACGACGCCAATTGCCTGGCCGTCTCGGAAGCGTCCGACGGCGCCGCGGCCGGCTGCGGTATCGTGTTCGGCGTCATCCTGGGCACGGGAGTCGGCGGTGGAGTCGTGATCGACGGTAGGCCGCTCACCGGCGCGCAGGCGATTGCCGGCGAATGGGGCCACAATCCCCTGCCCCATCCGCGCGACGACGAGCGACCCGGCGCGCGCTGCTATTGCGGCCGCGCGGGCTGCATCGAGACCTGGCTAAGCGGCCCGCGCCTGCAGGCGGAGTTCGAGCGCCGCACGAGCCGCACCCTCCGCGCCACCGACATCGCCGAAGCCGCCCTCGATGGCGACGAGCAAGCGGCCGAGCAGATGGAGATTTATTGCGATCGCCTCGCCCGTGCGCTCTCGGGCGTGATCAACATCCTCGACCCCCACGCGATCGTGCTGGGCGGCGGCCTGTCGCGCATGAGCCTGCTCTACGATCGCGTGCCCGAACTCTGGAAGCGCTACGTCTTCTCCGAGCCCGACCTCATCGTCACGCGACTGCTGCCGCCCCGCTTCGGCGATTCGAGCGGCGTGCGCGGCGCGGCCTGGTTGTGGCCGGCAGATTAAGCTCCGGCGCCCCAATCTTTTGCCTCGCCCGCTTCGCGGGAGAGGTGGCGCCGTCATACGGCGTCGGAGGGCGACGCACCATCTCCGCAGCCCTCGCCCTCCCTCAGCGTAAGGCGCTGGCGCGAGCAGCGGACGCCGATGGTGCGCATGGCTAGAGGTCCACCTTGTCGAGGCCCCAGGTGATGCCGTCGATCTCGGGCAGCTCGCGGCCGTCATCCTTGCCGATCTCGGCCCCGATCACCGCCGCGAGCTTGCCGTTCATCGTTGCCAGCAGCTCGGCATTGGCGGTGCGGTCGATCGCGAGGTTCCGCATCTCGCCCGGATCGGCCTGCAGGTCGAAGAGCTCGACATCGTTCCACTTGAACAGCTCGTCGAGCGTTACGGGGTTGTTGTGGTCGAGAGGCGAGAAGTAGCGCGTGAAGCGGTAGCGGCCGTCGAACGCCGAACGCACATGTCCCCGCTTCTTCAGATCCGGCCGGAAGCCCTGCCGCTTGGCCTCCTCCTTCGGATCCTTGCCGGCCAGGACGGCCTTCGCCGCAAAATCGAAGACGCCGGCGTCGTTGCTGGCCAAGCCGCTATAGGTGAAAAGCGTTGCCGGCCGCGCAGCATCGACAGCCTGCGTGCCCGGATTGGAGAACAGCGGCGAGAGATCCTTGCCGGGCAGCTCGCGTCCTGCCAGCTCGCCGGTTCGGTCCGGCGTCACGCCAGCGAAGGACAGCAGCGTCGGCACGAGGTCGATGTGGCTGCTGAGCGCCCGGCAGCTCTGCCCGCCTTTCACGTCGGGATGCACGACGGTGAAGGGCAAGTGGTTGGACTCGGCGTAGGCGAAAGGCCCTTTGCCCCGCAAGCCATGGCTGCCCGCCATCTCACCATGGTCGGCGGTGAAGACCACGATCGTGCGGTCGGCCAGGCCGAGCGCGTCGAGCTCTGCCAGCACAGCCTCGAGCTGCTGGTCGACGTTCCGGATGCAGTTGATGTAGTAGTCGTTGAAGCGCTTCCAGCGCGCGTCCTCCAGCGGAATGTTGCCCAGGATGTAGTCCCAGATCCGGTCGAACTCGCGATGCGCGCCGGGGCGGCCGGGAGCATCGAAAGGCTGGCGCAGACTGGTGGGGATCGGCATATCCCACGTCGCCTTGTAGAGCGCATGCTCCGGCGCGCGGGCGGCATGCAGGCGCAGCTTGCCGGTGTCCTGCACCTGCTCGCCCGGTGCGTCGGTATTGAAGTACATGATGTCGTGCGGATTCACGAAACTCATGAACATGCACCACGGCTTGCCGTCGTCGCTCAGCGGGCGGCCCTTGGTACGCAGCCAGTTGATTCCGCTGCCGGCGGTGATCTGGTCGAAGCCGTAGCCGCCCAGCGTGTGGCCGATCAGGTCGCCCGGCGAAAAGTTGTCGGCGAAGCCGTACTTCTCCATGTGCGGTGTCATGAACTGCTCGACCGAGCGCGTGTCGAACTCGCGGCTGAGGTGCCATTTGCCCTTGTAGGCGGTGTAATAGCCCGCCTTGCGCAGCATGTGGCCGATCGTCGGATGGTCGGGCGACAGATTGCGCATCCACGGCACGTCGAGGTTCTCGAACATGCCGTTGTCGGGCGTTTGCAGCCCGGTGACGATGACTGAGCGCGACGAGGTGCACATCGTCGCCGGGCACTGGTGGTTGGTGAAGCTGACGCCGCTGCGTTCCAGCCGCTCGTGGCCGGGTAGCGACAGGCCTGAGGGCCAGCGGGGATGGTAACGCTCCTGGTCGGTGAAGATGAAGAGGATGTTGAGGCCGCTGCGCGCGGCTCCCGTCGCCGTTGCCGGAGCTGTCGCGGGCGGGGTCTGCGTCCGTGCGATCCCCGTCGACCCCACGATCGAGCCCGCCAAGGCAGCGCCGGCCGACGCCTTCAGGAACCCACGCCGCGTTGCCCCGTGCCGGAAGTCCTCTCTAGCCATGGCGACGCACCCCCAAGTTGACGATTTGACTTGCAGCCAAAAGACGATAAGGGCGCGCGTGCCGCCCACACCGTGGCTGCGCATCCGGGGGCATTGATCGTCCGTGAGCCGTCGACCGTCTATCCGTTTTGCGCCATGCGAAAGCCGGTCGCATGGATGGTAGCCAGCTCTCCCCGTGGACCAGCCGGTTGGCGCTGCACGGCTTCGATCGCCGGGCGCTCGACTATTCGATGCTGGGCGCCACTGTCGCCAGGCACATGCAGCTCGGGCCCGGCCAGCTGCGCGCCTCGATCGAGCGCCTGCGCTTCAACACGCTGGCGATGCGGGTCACGGATTTCTCGGCGGCCGTGCGGGCGACCGTGGAGCCTCCCAAGGACATCGTGACGCTGGGCTTCGTCCTGCGGGCCGATGAGCCGTTCCTGATTGCCGGTCGGCACTTCGGTGTCGACATGATGAGCGTCTTCGGGCCAGGGCAGGCCACCGAGGTTCGCTATCCCGCCGGCTCGCGTTCCGTCACCTTGGCGATGCCGTCCGCTGTCTTCGCGCGGGAGTTGACCAGTACGCCAGTGTGCGATGCGCTGGATTCGGCGGATGCCAATCCCCAGGTCCAGGCATCGGGCGCAGACGTCGTACGGCTGCGGGACATCATCTCGGCGATGGAAGCGCTGGCCGCGCGCGATCCCGGCCTGTGGCTCGACGGTCGATGGACCGCCAATGCCGAGCGCGCCCTGATCGAGGTCTTCTTCCGCCCGCTCGGCGATCCAGCCTTGGTGACGACAGGATCATCCGACCGCTTGCGGACAGCCCGCACGATCGTGCGCGAGGTGGAGGCCCGGCTCGATGCCGATCCGATGGCGATCCCATCGATGCCCGCACTGTGTGCGGCCCTGCGTATCTCCCGGCGCACCCTCGAGCGGGCATTTCACGATCTGCTCGGCGTCAGCCCCGCGCAACACCTGCGCGTACGATCGCTGAACGCCGTGCGCGAGGCCTTGATGCGGTGCCCGCCGGAGCCCGGCATCGTCACCCGCATCGCCATCGATCACGGCTTCTGGCACCTCGGCCGCTTCTCCCTCTCCTATCGCACCCTGTTCGGCGAGCGGCCGATCGACACGGTTCGCCGAACGGTCTGATCAGATGAGGACACGATGACCACGGCATGCTGGCAGTGCGGCTGCTCGACATGGACAAAGGATCTACACGCAATTCAGCGGAACGGCGGCTCGTCAAAGCCCCTGAGCTTGCGCGAGTGCAGGGAACCGAGCTCGCCGCGCAGCAGGTCGATCGCCTCGATCCCGATCTTGAGATGCTCCCCCACGGCGCGCTGGTAGAAGCGCGTGGCCGCGCCGGGCAGCTTGATCTCGCCGTGCAGCGGCTTGTCGGACACGCAGAGCAGCGTTCCGTAAGGAACGCGCAGGCGATAGCCCTGGGTCGCCAACGCCGCACTTTCCATGTCGATGGCGATGCAGCGCCCGAGCCCGATGCGGCGGCGTTCCTGCGACCAGCGCAGCTCCCAGTTGCGGTCGTCGTAGCTCACCACCGTGCCGGTGCGCAGCCGTCGCTTCAGCGCGTCGCCGCGCTCGCCCGTGACCCGCGCAGCAGCCTCCTGCAGCGCGAGTTGGACCTCGGCCAGCGCCGGAACCGGGATTTCCGTCGGCATGAGGTCGTCGAGGATCCGGTCGCGCCGCAGATAGCCATGCGCCAGCACATAGTCGCCGATCGTCTGCGACTGACGCAGGCCGCCGCAATGGCCGATCATCAGCCAGCAGTGCGGGCGCAGCACCGCGAGGTGGTCGGTCGCCGTCTTGGCGTTCGAGGGGCCAACACCGATATTGACGATCGAGATGCCACCCTTGTCGTCGCCGCGCATCAGGTTGTAGGCCGGCATCTGGAAGCGATGCCAGGGCGCCCCGGCGATCGTCGCCGCCATGGCGTCGACGCTGTCGCCACGCCTCACCACCGCGCCGCCCGGCAATGCCAGACGGGTATAGACGCCGTCGGGGCGGACCAGCTCCTCCACCGCCCAGGCGAGGAACTGGTCGAGGTAGCGCTGGTAGTTGGTGAACAGGATCCAGGGCTGGATCGTCCGCCAGTCGGTACCTGTGTAATGCACCAGCCGGCGCAGCGAGAAATCGATGCGCATGGCGTCGAATAATGCAAGCGGCCGCGGCTTCCCCTCCTCGAACCGCCAGGCGCCGTCGGCGATCTCGTCTCCGACATTGGCCAGCACCGGTGTCGGGAAATAGCGCGCGAGCTCGCTGACCGAGAGCTCGGCATCGAGGAATTCGTCACCGGCCTCGGTGACGAACGGGTACGGGATCTCCTGCCCGCTGATCCCGACCTCGAGGCGTGCGCCGAACTCCTCGACCAACGGCCGCAGCTGGTCGAGCAGATAGCGACGAAAGAAGCCCGGCTGCGTGACGGTGGTGGCATAGCGGCCCGGCTCCTGGAACTTCGCCCAGGCGCGCCGCGTGTAGGGCACCGGTCCCTGTGGCTGCCAATCGACGCACAGTTCTGGATAGCGGAAGGCCGCTCGCTCCTGCGCGGTCGGCGGCACGCCCGAAGTCGCGAACCGGGTCAACGCCGACCTCAAGCCATCGCAGGCCGACGCGTGAAGCGCCTCCAGGCGGTCAACCGCCTGCTCGGGCGTCAGCCCCGCCATCGGTTATCAGTTGCAGGTTGGCTTGGGCAGCGATTCGAGCCGGGTGAGGCGGTACTCGATGCCGCCGTCGCCTTCCTCGTGGGTGCCGTACAGCTCGATGCCGTTGTCGAGCATCAGGCTGCTCATCTCGTATGCCGCCTCGCCGGTCTGGCCCTTGGGCTCGGCCTCGAAGAAGGCGCCGCGATAATAGATGCGCGCGCGATTCTCCCCCAGCGACTCGGCGCCCTCGGGGAGCTTGAAATCGGCGAGGCGCTTGGGCACGCGGCCGATCACCAGGTTCACCGACTGCGGCGGCTTCACTTTCTCGCCATAGAAGAACAGGGTATCGAAACCGCCATCCTCGGCCTTGGCGTGCTGGATGGTGGCGCGGGTCAGGGCGTTGGGGAAGAGCGTGCCCGTGGGCAGCGCGACCGACTGGCCTTCCGGCTCGCTGAACAGCGACTGGCCGCGGCCCTCGTCGTCGAGGGTCGCGTCACCGCGCAGCAGGCTGGTCTGCTTCCCGTTGGCCGCACTGTGATGCTCGAAGCGCAGCTTCCGGCCGTCGCGGCTCTCGGTCATCGTCGACGTTTGCTCGCTCACGACCGAACCCTTGTTGCCCTCGACCTCGAGCCGCATGCGCTGGTTGATGACGTAGCCCTCGCAGGTCTGCTTGAGTTCGAAGGCATAGGTGCCGGGCGGGCCCATGCCGGGCTTGCCCTTCTCGAGCATCGAGACGGAATAGACGGCACGATGGGGCTGCAGGTCCTGGGCTGCGGCCGGAAGGGCGAGGCTCGCCGCCAGGATGGCGACCGTCAAAAGGCGTGTTATCAGCATTTCGGCCTCGGCAATGCTTGGATCTGGAGCAGGCGCGCGTCCACGGCAAAGTCACCGTAGTCGAGCAACATCGAGCGGGCGATACCATTGGCGAGCAAATCGAGCGCCAACTCATACTCCGGCTGCGCACCCTGATCGCCATTGGCGAAGAAGGCAAACCGCACGCCCCACGCAGGTTGGCGCAGCAGCGCGGTATCGCCGCGAACCGCCGGTGTGCCCGCCGGCGGCCGCGGCGGCTTGCCGATCACCGCATTGACCTGGAACGCGCCGTCGAGCCGGGCGCCGTCGAACACCTTGTACGACACCGACTTATCACGAGCCCGCGCGTGCTTGATGACCAGCGCGAGATGCGTGGTCGGAAACAGCGTGCCGGCCGGAAGCTCGAAGCTTCGGGGTTCGGGCAGGGTGAAGCTCGCGCGGCCCTTGCCGCCGATGCCTTCGAGGTCGGCCTGGCCGCGCAATTCCTCGTCGACCTCGTCGTTCTGCGCATTGCGGACGCTGAAGCGCAGCTCCAACCCGTCCTTCGATTCGTAGCTGGTAAAATTCGAGTCGGTTTCGAATTCCTCACCGTCATTGCGCAGGAAGGTGAGCTTGATGCGCTGCTTGACCGCCCAGCCCTCGCACGATTCGACAGTCTCCAGCACCATGTTGCCGTTGACCTCGACGATACCGCTGTTGGGTCGCGCGACCGAGAGCTTCATCTCGTAGGTTGCACGGTGCGGCGCCAGCACGACCTCGGCCGCCAGCGCCTGGGCGGTCTGCTGCTGGGCGCCGGCGTGGTCACTTATCCACAGCACCAGCACGAGAACGGCGCAGACGGCGGCGAGGAAGGCCGTTGGTTGGGTGCGAGACCGGCGAAAACTATAGCTGGGCAAAGGACAAATGGCTGGGGGCTAGGCCTTGTAGCCGAATGCCTTAGAGTAATATCCATACCTGCCGATTTCCAGAAACATCCGCTGCGTCAGTGCTGCACAGGGGGATACCGACCATGACCGACCGCAAACCGCGAGTGCTCGCAACCCGGCTCTTCCCGGAGGATGTCGAGACGCGGCTGACCGCCAACTTCGATGCCAGGCTCAACCCCCAGGACAAGCTCTATGACGGCCCGGCACTGGCCAAGGCGGCCGAAGGCTTCGACGCCATCATGTGCGCGGCCGGCGATGCGCTGAGCGCCGCGACGATCGCCGCCCTTCCCGACTCGGTGCGCATGATCGCCACCTTCTCGGTCGGCTACGAGCACGTCGACGTGGCGGCTGCAGCCAAACGGGACATCATCGTCAGCAACACGCCCGACGTGCTGACCGACGCGACGGCCGACATCGCCATGCTCTGCCTTCTCGGCGCCGCCCGCCGCGCGCACGAGGGCACCACCATGCTGCGCACCCACAGCTGGATCGGCTGGGAGCCGCGCCAGCTGATGGGTGTGCATGTCACCGGCCGGCGACTCGGCATCCTCGGCATGGGCCGGATCGGCCAGGCGATGGCCGACCGCGCCCGCGCGTTTCGCATGACCATCCACTACAGCAACCGCTCGCGCCTTCCGCCCGATATCGAGAAAGGCGCGGTGTTCCACGCCAATCCCGACGACATGCTGCCTCATTGCGACTTCCTGTCGATCAATGCGCCGATGACGCCGGCGACGCGCAAATGGGTGAATGCCGAGCGTATCGCCCGGCTGCCCAGGGGTGCCGTGGTGGTCAACACGGCGCGCGGCGGCGTGGTCGACGACGAGGCGCTGATTACGGCGCTCAAGAGCGGCCACCTGTTCGCCGCCGGCCTCGACGTGTTCGACGGCGAGCCGAAGATCCACCCGGGATACTACGAGTTGGAGAACGCGTTCCTGCTGCCCCACATGGGCTCGGCGACGGTCGACACACGCAACGCAATGGGCTTCAAGGCGCTCGACAATCTCGAGGCCTTCCTGCTCAGGGGACAGACGCCGCCTGACCTGGTGAAGCCTTTCTGACCGGCTTGGCGCGGGCGTGAGCCTTCGCCTTCCTGGTCTTGGCCGGCTTTTCGGGAGAGGCCTTGGGCGTCACGGCTGGTGACGGAGGCGCCACATCGGCGACGACCGCGGGCGCGGCCCCGACCGGAGCAGTCGCTGCCGCTTCGGTTGGCGCAGCCTTGTAGGTCTCTTCGGTCCAGCTTGCGGCCGGGGCACTGTCCGGTGCGCGCAACGGCGGGGCGTAGCTGACGCCGTCCTCGCTCGGCTGCCGAGTAGACTGGTCGTAATCGACCTTGTAGGGGTCGTGATCGTCCTCGCGCTCCCGGCAAACCTTCTCGCTGCGGAACACGCGCCAGAAAGCGCAATCCTTCTTGGACACCATGGAAGCCAAGTGATCGGTCGTGCTCTTGCCGGTCTCCGCGTAAGACACACCGTCGGCACCATAGCTCACCACGGTCACCGCTGCCGGGGCGCAAGCTCCGGTCAGGAGTGGCAGCCCGAACGCCAAGGACAAAGCAATCCGAGGGAAGCTCATTTTCTTCCTCAGGAAATTCCCATAACTCCTTGAACTATAAGAGTGATCGGCCAGTCAGTCCAGAGCGCACAGCGCGCATTCGACAATCAATGGACCGCGAATCCTTACGCGCCTTTGGTCATCACCGCGTAGGGATGCACGCGGTCCAATGAAATAAGAGCCTGCCCCGACTACTCTTTCTTGCCGGGCGGAAGCCGCACACCGATATGCAGCTCGCGCAGCTTCTCGGCCGGCACCTCGGCCGGGGCGTCCATCATCAGGTCGACCGCCTGCTGGTTCATCGGAAAGGTGATGACCTCGCGGATGTTCGGCTCGTCGGCCAGCAGCATGACGATGCGGTCCACGCCAGGTGCCGCGCCACCGTGCGGTGGGGCGCCGAACTTGAACGCATTCAGCATGCCGCCGAAACGCAGCTCGACCTCTTGCTTGCTGTACCCGGCGATGCCGAAGGCCTTGTACATGATCTCCGGCTTATGGTTTCGGATCGCGCCCGAGCAGAGTTCGATGCCGTTGCAGACGATATCGTACTGCCACGCCTTGATGGTCAGAGGATCCTGGGTCTCCAGCGCTTCCAGCCCACCCTGCGGCATCGAGAACGGGTTGTGGCTGAAGTCGATCTTCTTGGCCTTGTCGTCATACTCGAACATCGGGAAGTCGACGATCCAGCAGAAGGCAAACTCGCCCTCCGCGATCACCCCCAGCTCCTGGCCGATCTTCGTGCGCGCGAAGCCTGCAAATTTCCAGGCTGCCTCGGGCTGGTCGGCGATGAAGAACACCGAGTCGCCGTCCTCGGCGCCGGTCAGCGCCTTGAGCCTGGCCAGGCGGTCGTCGGCCACGAACTTGGCGATCGGCCCCTTCCCTGCCCCGCCTTCCAGCGAGATGTAGCCCAGTCCCGGCTTGCCCTCGCCTTGCGCCCACGAGTTCAGCTTGTCGAAGAAGCTGCGCGGCTGGCCGGCCGCCTTGGGCGCCCGGATTGCGCGCACAACGCCGCCCTTGGCGACGATCCCGGCGAAGACCTTGAAGTCGGAGCCCGCGAAAACCTCGCCAACATCGTGGATGCGAAGCGGGTTGCGCAGGTCGGGCTTGTCTGTGCCGTAGGTCAGCAACGCCTCGGCGTAAGGAATGCGGGGAAACGGGAACCCGGTCACCTTGCGGGGCGTCTCGCGGTTGAAGCCCGCGAATTCCTGGAACACGCCGCCCAGCACCGGCTCGATTGCTGCGAACACGTCCTCCTGGGTGACGAAGCTCATCTCGAAATCGAGCTGGTAGAATTCGCCCGGCGCTCTATCGGCTCGCGCGTCTTCATCGCGAAAGCAAGGCGCGATCTGGAAATAGCGGTCGAAGCCCGACACCATCAGCAGCTGCTTGAACATCTGCGGCGCCTGCGGCAGGGCGTAGAACTTGCCCGGATGCAGCCGGCTCGGGACCAGGTAGGAGCGCGCGCCCTCGGGCGAGTCGGCCGTCAGGATCGGCGTCTGGAACTCGGTGAAGCCCTGCTCGATCATCCGCCGCCGCAGCGAGGCGATCACCTGGCTGCGCAGGATGATGTTGCGGTGCAGCTTGTCCTTGCGCAGGTCGAGGAAGCGGTACTTCAGCCGCAGCTCCTCCGGCGTGGTGTCGTTCTCCTGGTAGACCGGGATCGGC
Source organism: Reyranella sp. (assembly GCF_965279465.1). Classification (NCBI taxonomy): domain Bacteria; kingdom Pseudomonadati; phylum Pseudomonadota; class Alphaproteobacteria; order Hyphomicrobiales; family Reyranellaceae; genus Reyranella; species Reyranella sp. Next base: position 4,746,960 of record NZ_OZ257242.1, on the reverse strand, counting down.
AGCGGCTCGGCCATCGACTGCACGACCATCTCGGCCGCATCGAGCTCGATCTCGCCGGTCGCCAGGCGCGGGTTCACCGTCGCCTTGTCGCGCGCCACGACCTTGCCGGTCACCGTGATCACGCTCTCGTTCCGAACCGCTTCCGCCGATGTGAAAACCGGGCTGGAGGAGTCGACGACCACTTGCGTCACGCCATAGTGATCGCGCAGGTCGATGAACAGCAGGTTGCCGTGGTCGCGCTTGCGCTGGACCCAGCCCGACAGACGGGCCTCCTGGCCGACATGCTCCGGCCGGAGCTGGCCGCACGTATGGGTTCGGTAAACGGAAGACATCACGGATTTTCCGGGTTGGACGGGGCGGCAAAAGGCACGGATTGTTCCGGCAAGTCAAGGGATTGGGGCCTTTCCGCTTGCGGCGACTTTGCGTGGGGCGACTTGCCCGCTATAGAGCAGTCCAATGAATCTGATCACCACGACCGATGACCTGGCAGCATTCTGCAAGCCTTTGGCGAATGCCGAGTTCATCGCGGTCGACACCGAATTCATGCGCGAGCGCACCTACTGGCCCAGGCTCTGCCTCGCCCAGGTGGCGGGCCCGGAGGAAGCTGCGGCGATCGACGCGCTGGCGGAAGGCATCGACCTGTCCCCTCTCGACGAGCTGATGGCCAACCCCAACGTCCTCAAGGTCTTCCACGCCGCCCGGCAGGACCTGGAGATCTTCTATCTCCGCATGAACAGGGTGCCGGCGCCGCTGTTCGACACCCAGGTGGCGGCGATGGTGTGCGGCCACGGTGAGGCCGCCTCCTACGAATCGCTGGCGACCAAGCTCGCCAAGGCGCGCATCGACAAGTCGAGCCGCTTCACCGACTGGAGCCGCAGGCCGCTCAGCGAGCGCCAGATCACCTACGCCCTCAGCGACGTCACCCACCTGCGCGTGGTCTACGAGAAGCTCAGGCACCAACTCGAAAAGAGCGGCCGGCTGAGCTGGATCGCCGAGGAGATGTCGGTCCTGAACGACCCGGCGACCTATCGCGCCGACCCCGAGCTGGCCTGGCGGCGGCTGAAACCGCGCGGCGCCTCGCCCCGCCTGCTCGGCGTCCTCAAGGAGGTCGCCGCCTGGCGCGAGCGCACGGCCCAGCGCATCGACATCCCCCGCCAGCGCCTGCTGCGCGACGAGCAGCTGCTGGAGATCGCGAGCCATTCGCCCAAGACGATCGAGGAGCTGGCGCTGACCCGCGGGCTGGGCCGCGGCTTCGCCGAAGGCTGGCAGGGCCGCGAGATCATGGAGGCGATCGAAAGGGCGCGAAACATCCCCGAGTCGGAGCTGCCGACGCGCGACCGGCATCCCGAGCAGCTCCGTGCCCCCGGCGCCGTGGTCGATCTGCTACGCACCCTGCTCCGGCTCAAGGCCGACGAGGCCGGCGTTGCCGCGCGCCTGGTGGCGAACGCCGACGAGCTCGACCGGCTGGCCGCCGGCAAGCGCGATGCGCCCGTGCTCCGCGGCTGGCGTAACGAGGTCTTCGGCAGGGATGCGGTGGATCTGATCGAGGGCCGGCTGGCGTTGGCACTCGACGGCGAGCACGCCAAGCTGCTCCCGGTGACGCCGGGGGCTTGAGCGCCAGGACCGCGACCAATTTGACCCGACCTGGGGCGACACATATGTTTACACAGCATGTCCGACTCGCCCGACAACCTGGTGCTCGCCCTGCTGCGCGACATGCGTGCCAGCCAGCAACGGATGGAAGACAAACTCGATGAGCTTGTCCGTCGGGTCGGCTCGCTCGAATCGAACGTCGCGCAGATCCATGTCGATTTGGCAGCCCATTCAGTTCGCATGGACCGAATGGACCAGCGGCTCGACCGCATAGAGAAGCGGCTCAACCTGATCGACGCCTGACAGGGCGCTGCTAAGCCGTCACGATCACGGCCTTCAGGTCAAACGCCTCGGCCGCGCTCTCCAGGCGGCGGGCGGTGACCTCTCCCAGGCTGCGCTTGAGGTCGGGCGGCACGACCAGCGAGAGTTCGCGCTCGCGGCGGCGGAGCTGGACCCGCGGCAGCAGGCCGGGCGCCCCGCCGGACAGGTTGTAGGCGAGCCGCAGGCAGGCGCCGAGCCGGCGCGCGAAGGTCCGGCTCTTGTTGTCGGACAGGCGCATCGCGGTGTCGAGCATCGCCGCCTTGAGGTCGCTCTTGTAGCGGTAGGCCATCGTCATCGCGAGGACGGCGCGGTCGCGATGGCTCATCCCCGGCGCAGGCAGATGAAGCACGCGAACATAGGCCTGCTCGGCGCGATAGTCGGGATGGTCGTTCCACGAGATGTCGCTCAGGTGACAGGCGGCGGTACGCAGGAGGCGCTCGGCCTCGGTCTCGCCGGCGAAGATCGGCGTCAGCCAGTCGAATATCTCCGACGGCGAGAGGTCGAAGCGGCGCCAGTCCGCGCCCTGCTCCTCGGCGAAGGCAATCAGCGGATGGCGCGCGCGCTCGGTCTCGCTGAGACGCTGGTAGTAGAAGCCTTCGCGCAGGCCGAAAGCGGAGAACACCACGTTGCGCGGCTTCAGCGCCGCCAGCAGCCGGTCGAGCGCCAGGCAGGCGAGCGGCAGGGTATCGACACGACGACGCGAGACGCCCGGCATCTTCTCCAGCGACTTGGCGCTCTGCACCGCGATCAGCCGCGCCACGGCACGCGCCTCTTCGGCGGGAATGTCGTAGTGGTGGATTATGTGCAGCGGATAGCCTGCCTGCTCCATGTGCAGGCGGGCGAAGGAACGCCAGGCGCCGCCCACGGCGTAGAAAATCATTGGTCGACTGCCGGCAAGCGCGATGCGCCCGCGCTCCTGGGCTGGCGCAACGAGGTCGCCGGCAAGGACGCGGTGGACCTGATCGAGGGGCCGGCTGGCTCTCGCGCTCGAGGGCGAGCACGCCAAGCTGCTGCCGGTGACGGAGGGGGGCATAGCCTCCCCAACTCGCTACCTGCGGATCATCTCGCGAATCTTGAGCGCGAGCCCATCGAGTGCAAACGGCTTGGTCACCATCTCCATGCCGGGCTCGAGGAACGGCGCGTGGCCCGTCGCATGCTCGGCATAGCCGGTGACGAACAGGATCTTGAGGTCCGGCCGGTGCCGGCGGGCGATCTCGGCGATCTGCCGACCGTTCAAGCCTGGAAGACCGACGTCCGTGATCAATAGATCCAGGGGCGTGTTGGAGGTCAGCATGGGCAGCGCCGCCTGGCCGTCGCTCGCCTCGATGCAGGCATAGCCCAGCTCGCGCAGCACGTCGGAGATGATGAGGCGCACGGCTGAATCGTCTTCGATAACCAGTACGGTCTCGCCGGCGCCGATTGCCACTTCGCGCGCCGGCCCAACGGTCCGCGCCTCAACGCCGCCCTGGTACAGCGGCAGGTACAACCTGAACGTCGTGCCCCTGCCCTCGGCGCTTTCGATCCGCACATGGCCGCGCGACTGCTTGGCGAAGCCGTAGATCATCGACAGGCCGAGCCCGGTGCCCTGCCCGATCGGCTTGGTAGTGAAAAACGGCTCGAAGACCTTCTTGAGGGTCTCGTCGGACATGCCCGTGCCGGTGTCGCCGACGCAGACCACGACGTAGTCGCCGGCTTCGATCTCCTCCTGTCCGAAGCGCTTGTTGTCCGTCAGGATCTCGCGCGTCGTGACGATCGACAGAGTGCCGCCCTTGGGCATCGCGTCGCGGGCGTTGATCGCCAGATTGAGGATCGCATTCTCGAGCTGATGGGCGTCCGTGAGGGCCGTCCAGCCTTCGGGATCGAGGTGGACCGAAAGCCTGATCGCCTCGCCCAGGGTCCGCCTCAGCAACTCCTCCATGCCGCGGATCAGCTGATTGACATCGACCGCCTTGGGGTCGAGCGGCTGGCGCCGGGCGAAGGCCAGCAGCCGATGGGTCAGCGAGGCGGCGCGATTGGCGGCACCGATGGCGCCGTCCATGAAGCTCTGCACGTCGTCGTAGCGGCCGGCCCGGATGCGGCGCTTCAGGACCTCCATCGAGCCGATGATGGCGGTCAGCATGTTGTTGAAGTCGTGCGCGATGCCGCCGGTGAGCTGGCCTATCGCCTCCATCTTCTGCGAATGGCGCAGGGCGTCCTCGGCCTTGCGCAGCGCCTCCTCCGCTTCGCGCTCGGCCGTGACGTCGCGGCCCACCGCCTGCAGCAGGTCGTCCGCGGCAACGGCGCTCCATTCGATGCGGCGGCTTTCGCCGCTCGCCGTCCGCATGCCGAGCTCGACGAGCTTGGGCGCGGTGCCGCGCGACAGGGCGTGCAGTTCCGACTGCAGCCGGGCGCGCTCGTTGGGAACGACGAAGTCCAGGACGTTGGCGCCCAGCAGTTCCGCCTCCTTCCAGCCCAGGAGCTGCGTCCAGGCCGGATTGATCGAGCTGATCGTTCCGTCGAGGCCGGCGACCATCATCACGTCGGTCGACAGCGTCCACATGCGCGTGCGGTCGGCGGTGCTCTGGGCGACCCGGCGTTCGAGGGTCTGGTTCAACCGGCGCAGCGCTTCGACCGCCATGCGCCGCTCGTTGACGTCGCGCAGGATGGCGGTGACGAAGATTCGTCCCTCGCTCTGCCAACTCGAGGCCGACGCCTCGAGGTAGCTCGACGAGCCGTTCTTGCGTTGCGCCGTGAGCTCGATCGGGCGGCTGAGGTTCTTGCCGCCCAGAATGCGCCCGAAGGCCTTGTCCCATTCGGCCGTATCCTGGAGCAGGAGGCCCATCGACTGCCCGATCAGCCCTTCCGGCGAGTAGCCGAATTCCCGCGCGGCAGCGGGATTGGCGGACTGGATCTTGCCGTCGGCGTCGAGCGTCAGGATCGCGTCGGGCGCGCTGCCCACCACGGCGTCGTAGCGGGCATTCTGGCGCTCGCGCAGCACGCGTTCCCGACCCGCCATGACGGTGACATCGACGACCTGAAGCAGGCATTGCAGCGTGGGACGGCGTCCAACGGCGCGGACGGAAATGTCATGGATGAGCGGCTGGCCCGCTCGTGTGCGCAGCGGAAACGCCGCTGGATGAAGCGAATGGGTGATCAGGCTCGAGGCACCCAGTTCCAGCGCATGAGCGATCGCCGATCGCAGGCGCGGCGGTGCGCCGGGAAAGATTTCCTCGATGCGACGCCCCCTCGCGTCAGCGTCGGCGGTGCCGCTGGCGTTCTCCATCCACACATTCCAGCCCACGACCCGCCGTTCGCCGTCGAGCAGGATGAGCCCGACATCGATCACGTCGTACAAGGGGCCGCGGAGTTCGCGCTCAGGAGCGGTCATGCGAGGGTATCGTCCCTCAGGCCGTCCGCTCGATGAATTCGTCGAGCAGGACCTGAAGGGCGGCGATCGACGGCATATCCATCAGCAAGGCGATATAGCCCCGGATGTCACGCTGCCGCATGGCGAAGTTGATGTAGAGAAACATCACGACCTCGCCTGCCTCGGGCGGCGGGGCGAGATTGAAGAATATGGACGGCTCGCCGCGCAGAATCTCGGGCAGCGACATCTTGAGATTGCGCTGGAGCATGTTGGCCATGGTGGCCAAGCAGCCGTTGAGGATGATGTTGCCGATCTCGGCCAGCGCCTCATGCTCGAGCTCGATGATTTCCTCGAGCGGCAGCTCGCCACCGGTGACGGCGCGCACCAGCTCGAGGCTCTTGGTGTCGGGAAAGATCAGCAGCGCTCGGCCGGTGACATCGCCCTCGAAGATCTGGTGGATGCCGACCAGATTGGCCGGCTCGCTCGCGCCAAGGGTGGCGATGGCGCTTTCGCGATTCACCAACGTCACCTTCGGCACCGACAGATGGACCTGCTCGCCCACCATCTCGCGCAATCCGGCCGCGGCCCGGTTGACGCCGATATTGACCATCTCGGTCAAGGCGTCGAGCTGCAACTCGTTCAGGATCGTGGCCACCTAGGGGCTCTTGGACAGGCGATTGGTTGCGTCCGTGGCAAAATCGACAAGCGCCTTCGCCGTCAGCGGCTTCTGCAGGAAGGTCGCGCCGACTTCGCGTGCCCGCGTCACGACTTCGACCTGATGGTTGGCCGAGATGACGGCGAGCGGCATGGCGGGCAAGAGCGCCAGCATCTCCGCCGCGAGCTGGAGTCCGTCCCGGCCAGGCATGTTATAGTCGATGATTGCCATGTCGCAGGCACCCGCCTTCGCATGAGCCAGGGCTTCGTCGGCGTTGGCCGCCTCGACCCGCGTCCAGTCCGGATGCAGGGCGGACAGGGCCTTGGCCACCGCCATGCGCGCGAGCTTGCTGTCATCGACGACGAGAACCCGATAACCCATTGGTATTGCTTTCTCCTCCGCCGTGGGTCGGCACGGCCTCAAAGTACCATCATAATGCCGCGAGCAAGCAGCGGGAATGCAACGCTCGAGCCTCCCGCAGGTTTCGAAATTTCCGCAACCTTTTCTAGCTGCCCGCGTAGCGGAAAATTTCGCTGAGATCGAGCACGATCAGGACCCGGCCATCGCCCAGCAGGGTCGTGCCGTCGATCCCCGGAATCCCAGCCAGAAGACCCACCGGTGCCTTGAGCATGATGTCCAGCCGGTCCCCCAGCCGATCGACCTCCAAGCCACCGAGCTGCCCGGCGACCGACACGATCAACACGTTGGCCTCGGCGCCGGAAGCGCGCGCCTCGTGCCCCAGGGCGTGACCGAGATCGATGACCGGAACCGTTCGGTTGCGCAGCACCAGCGCCTGTGCGGCACCGATCGACGCGATGGCGGCGCGCGCGACCCTCACCGTCTCGACCACCGCCTCCATCGGCACGCCGAAGACCTGACCGGCTGCCTCTACCGTAAGCACCTGGGTCATCATGACCGTAAACGGCAGGCTGAGGCGCACGACAGTGCCTAGCGCTGGACGGCTCGACACCGAGACCCGTCCGCCCAGGCGTTCGATCGCCGTCCGCACGGCATCCATCCCGACGCCGCGTCCCGACAGGTCGGTGACCTGAGAGGCCGTCGAGAAGCCGGGGGCAAAAATGAGCTCGACGACCTCGTCATCGGACAGGGCGTCGAGGCGCGCTGCCGGCGCGACATTCCGCGCCTGCGCGACCTCCCGGACCCGGGCGACGTCGATGCCGCGGCCATCGTCCTCGACGTCGACCACGATCCTGTCGCCCTGCCGTGCAGCGCGGAGCCGGACCGTCGCTGTCGGAGGCTTGCCCGCGGCCCGGCGTTCGTCGGGCCCTTCGATGCCGTGGTCGAGCGCGTTGCGCAGGACATGAATCAGCGGCTCGACGATTGCCTCGACGATGCTCTTGTCGGCCTCCGTCGCCGCGCCCTCGATCAAGAGGTGGACGGGCTTGCCGACCGACGCGGCCATCTCGCGGACGAGGCGCGGGAAGCGCTGGAAGGCGCGCTGCAGCGGCAGGACGCGGAGACTGAACACCGACTGCTGCAGCTCGGCGACCAGGCGCCCGAGCATCAGGTGCTGGTTCTTCAGCGCGACAGCGAGCTGGCGCGCATCGCCCCCTTCCTGAGCCAGTTGCGCGGAATGGCCGATGGCGTTCTTGGCAATCAGCAGCTCGCCGGTCAGCCTGACCAGCCTCTCGATCCGTTCGACATCGATCCTCAGGGTCGTGTCGGATGCCTGGGCCGGGAGCGTGCCCGGCGCCTCGGGCTCCTGCTCCGCCAGGCCGCTCAGGATCCGGTCGATCGCAGCCGCCATCGACGGCGCGTCACCGGCCAGCAGGCTGGTCTGCAGCAGGCTTTCGAGGTCGGTCGTGTCGAGGCCCTGATGCCGCAGCACATTCGCCGCCACCCGGCCGGCCGAGCCCAGCCGGCCCGCGGCGCCCTCCGCCGAGGGCTCGGCGAGAAGGAGCTTTTGCGCCTCGAGAAGCTCTCGGCTGATGCTCGACAAGGCCGCCGCACCCCCTGCCGGGCGCGCATCCGGTCGAATCGGCTTTGCGCCGGAGGCGCCAAGCGCGGTGAAGCGCCGGACGAGATCGTCCGCTGCCCCTTCGGCGCCCTCGGGAATTTCTCCGCTCGCCTGCATCCGGTCGATCCAGGTCCCGACCTGATCCAGACAGCCGAGACAGAGATCGATGAGGGGCGCCGTTACCGGCGCGACACCCGACCGGACGGCAGAAAGAGCGTCCTCGGCAGCGTGCAGCGCCCGGCCCATCGCGACGAAATCGACGATGCCGGCAGCGCCCTTCAGCGTGTGAAAGGCGCGGAACGCACTGTCGAGACGTTCCTTGTCGTCGGGCCGCTCCTCGAGCGCAAGGAGGTCGTCGTTGCCCTGGGCGACGAGCTCGCGCCCTTCGATCACGAATTGTTCGACGAACTCATTCATGCCGGCAGCCCGCACATGATCGAGACATGCTCGACCAGCCGCTCCTGGCTGACCGGCTTGACGAGATAGAAGTTGGCACCCGCTTTGCGCGCCGCAGCGGCGTCCTGAGCGGCCGCCTCGGTGCTGATAACCAGGGCCGGCAGCGAGGAGACCGCCGCCGCTTGCCGGCGCAGCACCTTCAGGAACGTGAGTCCATCCATCTGCGGCATGTTCACGTCGACGACGATCAGGTCGTAGGCTCCGCCCAGAACTTTCTCCAGTGCCTCGACGCCGTTCAGCGCCTCGTCGACCTCGAAGCCGGCACGCTCCAGCGCGTCGCGGTAGAAGCGGCGGATCAGGTTGGCGTCGTCGACCACAAGGATTCGCTTGCCCGCCGGTTCAGCCATGCATGCCTCCCTGGGGCCGTTGGTAGACGATAGCATCCGCGAACCGGCGCACCTCGAAAATCGGGGATATGCGGCTCATGGATTCGGTATGGCCGAGGCAAATGAAGCCGCCTGGCGCCAGGCACTCGAACAGATTCTCCGCCGCCAGCCGCCGGGACGCGTCATCGAAGTAGATCAGCACGTTGCGGCAGAAGATGACATCGAAGATGCCGTGCCGGCGGGTTTCCGCCGTATCCACGAGATTGGCCGTGGTGAACTGCACGGATTGACGAATCTCCTCGACGATGCGCCAGCGATCCTTGCCGCTGGACACGAAGTACTTTCCGATCAGCGCCGGCGTCAGGCGCATCAAGGCGCGCTGGCCGAAGTCGCCCTGGCGCGCCGCCGTCACGCATTCGGTGTCGATATCCGAACCGATGATCTCGATGTCCTGGACATCGACCTCCGGCCAGTTCTCGAGCAGCCACAGGGCGATCGAATAGGGTTCTTCTCCCGTCGAGCACGGCACCGACCAGATGCGCAGCGCCTCCCCCGGCCGTTTCACCCGAACCCGCTCGTTCAGCAGGTCGGACGACAGGCAGCGGAGCTGATGCTCCTCGCGATAGAAATAGGTTTCGTTGACCGTGAAGGCGTTGATGAACTTCTCGATCTCGCCATCGGCGTCGCTGCGCAAATAGGCAAAGTACGTCGTGAAGGAGGAAATCTCGAGAGCGGTCATGCGCTCCGTGATGCGGCGCTGCACATAATAGCGCTTGGCCTCGGTGAAGAGCATTCCGCTGCGCCGGTAGAGGAAGTCGCAGATCTTGCGGAACTCCTCTTCTGAAGCGCCGGGCAACTCGGTCACGGGCTTCCGATGCGGTCGGTCGCCACCTTGATGCTGAAGGCCAAGAAGGAATCGTCGGCGAACCGCTCGGCGCAACGTGTTAGGGCCGGCAGGGCCTCGGGCCGGCCGATCTCCGCCAACACTTCGACCGCCGCCGCCGCCACGTTCTTCTCGGTCTCCCGGACGAGCAGGTCGCTCAGCAGCCGGTTGGCTTCACTCTCGGGCATGCCCCTCGCGAGCTCGCAGCTCAACAGACGCACATCGGCATCGGGGTCGGCCAGCAGGCGGGCGACATGGGGGCGGCTCGCCTCGGGCATGGCACGCAGGGCGTCCAAGGCAGCAGCGCGCAAGCTGGCATCTTCGGACCGGATGAAAGGCACCACGGCGGTTGCGCTTTCCGCCGTGCCGGCGCGGGCGAGACCGGTGAAGATCGCCTCGAGGACACGCGGATCGCGTTCCTGCGTAAGCGCTGCGGCCAGCAGGGCGATACTGCCGGGCTGCGCGGCCGCCGCACGCACCGCCGCCCAACGCTGATCGCTCGTGCCTTCCGTGAGCGAGGCCGGCGTGGCTGCGGATGGTTCGGAGGGCGGCGAAGGCCGGCGGATCAGCGGCATGTCACGGCACCAGCTTGCGCAGCCAGCCGGCGATTTCCGGCAAGGGCAGCACCCAGTCCGCCCCGTTGGCGGCGACCAGCTCGCCCGGCATGCCCCAGACCACTGCAGTCTCTGGAGCTTCGGCGATCGTTCGGCCACCGAGGGCGTGGAGAGACGCCATTGCCACCGCGCCGTCGTTCCCCATACCGGTCATCAGGATGCCAATAAGCTGCGTGGACGAGACATGCTCCATGGCGGACTTAACGAGCCGGTGGGTGCTTGGATGCCACGGATAGTCGCGATCCGACGGTATCGGCAGAGCGACGAGGCCGGAGGCGCGCCGAGACACGACGATGTCGGCGTCGCCCTTGCCGATATAGACGGTGCCGGGCTCGAGCTGGACCGTGCGTGCGACCTCGACGACGGTGAGCGCTGACAGGCTATCCAGCCGGCGGGCCAGGGCGCCGGTGAAGCTCGCGGGCATGTGCTGCGCCACCACGATCGGCCACGGAAAGTGAGCCGGCAGCGGCGTCAGCAACGCCTCCAGCGCCGGCGGTCCTCCGGTCGAGGTCCCGACCAGCACCAGCCCTTCGCCTCGGCCGCGCGACGGCGCTCCTTGCGGGCCTCGGGCGAAACGGGCCGGCGAAGGCGGCAGGACGCCGCCGCCAATGCGGTGGCGGACTCGTTCCTTGAGCCGCGCGCTGGACCTCATCCTGGCCCCGGCTGCGGCACGGACCTTCGAAACCAGCGCCTCGGTCAGTTCTTCGATATGAAGCGAGATCGCGCCCGCGGGCTTGGCGACAAAGTCGATGGCGCCAAGCCGCAGTGCCTGCAGGGTCGTCTCCGCGCCGTCGGCCGTCAACGACGAGACCATCACCACCGGGCAGGGACGCTCGACCATGATGCGGTCGAGACAAGCCAGCCCGTCCATCTGCGGCATATGGATATCGAGCGTGACGACGTCTGGCTTGAAGACCTCGAGCAGCGCCAGCGCTTCGAGCCCGTTGCGTGCGAACTGGACCTCGAAGTCAGCTTCAGTCGAGAAGATTTTGCCCAGCAGCTTGCGCATCAGCGCCGAGTCGTCGACGACGAGGACCCTGGTCACTGCCCCACACGCGACGTCTTCGCCTGGAACGCGTCCAGCAGGCCGCGCTCGGCGCGGGTCAGCAGTTCGGCGGGATCAAGCAGCAGCACGATCCGCCCCGCCTTCTCGAGATTGACCACGCCGTGGACGAGGCGCACCGATTCGTTGGCCAGATCAGGCGCCGGCTCGATATCGCCCGCCGGGCACCGCAGCACCTCCGACACCGAATCGACGATCAGGCCGGCGCGGTGACGCTCGGTCCTGACCACGACCAGGCGGCGGCCGTCCTGCTCCTCGAGCGGCGGCATGTCGAAACGGCGGCGCTGATCGACAACCGGCAGCACGTCGCCGCGCAGATTCACCACCCCTTCGAGGAACTTCGGCGCTTTTGGCAACCGCGTGATCTGGTCCGGCACGCGGGCGACCTCGTGGACGGCCTCGATCGGCAGGCCGAACTCGTCCTCGCCCAGTCGGAACACCACGAACTGCCGCTCCTCGGCCGACCCGCGACCGGTGTCCTTCCCGCCTTCCGGCGTGGAAACCCCGCCGGCCTTCAACCGCTGCATGACGTCCTCCCGGAACAGCTGCTCCGGCGACAAAAGGGAAACCAGCCGGCGCCCGCCGTCGCCGCGGTAGATCGCGGCGATCTTTGACTCCCCACCGGCGCGGGCCGCGAGGACCGGCGGGATCTTTTCGATCAGCCTGGCATCGGCTGGGAAGATCGTGCGCATGCGGTCGGCCAGCAGTCCGACGAGAGCACCACCGACCCGTGCCACGACCACCTTTTCGCGCCCGTTGCGCGTGCCCTGGGCAAAACCCAGCAGACCACGCAGCGACAAGAGCGGTAGCAGCGTGTTGCGGTACGGCGTCACCCCCAACACCAGTTCCTCGCTCGAGGGCAGGGCCGCAAGCGTCTCGGGTGCGTCGACCACTTCGAGCACCGATTCGAGGGGAAATGCATACTCCTGGCCGGCGACATCGAAGCTCACCAGCCGCTGGCGATCGTCGGCCGCCTCTTCTCTCTTCCCCCGGCCGGCCGATTCAGCGAGGGACTGGCGCGGGCGGGCGCGGTCCTGCTGCACGAACGCTCCGGCGATCAACGCGCCGATGTCGAGGATCTTGGCGACGGCACCCTTGTCGCCGGCAGCTGTCGTCGTCGCAAAAGCGCCCTTCAGCCGCTCCCCCGGCTTGGCGGCGAGGTCGGCCTGGCGCGTCTCGATCTGGTCGTGCTCGACGCTCACCAGGGCGCCGATGGCATCGACCACCAGCGCGACGGGAGCGGCGCCGTCGAGCACGATCGCCCGGGAAGCAGCAGCCGACTCGGTCTCGGCGGCTTCAGACACACCCAGCAGGCCGCGTAGGCCGGCGACCGGCAGGACGGTACCTCGCAGGTTCGCCAACCCCAGCAACCCCTTGGGCGCCTGTGGTACGCGGGCCACGGACGGCAGGCGGATCACCTCGGCAATCTCGGCAGCGCCCAGCGCATAGAGCTCCCCGTTGGTGCGGAGCGTCAGGAAGCGCTCAGCCATTCTGCTGCTTGAGCGTGTCGGCCAGCAAGGCGATCTCCTCGATGGCTGCCGCGAGATCCTCGGCGCCGGTCGCCTGTTCGGTCGAGGCCGTTGACGCCTGCCGAGTCGCAGCACTCGCCTCCTCCGCCGCGCTGGCGATCTGGCGCGCGCCGATCGCGGCTTCGGTAGTGGCCGCCAGAATTTGCTCCGCGCCCTGCAGAATCGCTGCGTTGGCGCTCTCCAGCGCTTCCGTCTCGCGGCTCACCTTCTCGAAGGCGTTGAGCACCGTTCGGTTGCTCTGGACTTCGAGCTCCACGGAATCGACGATCTGCTCGAGGTCGCGCCGCAGCGAGGCAATCTGCTCGAGGATGCCGCCGACGGTTTCCTTGATCTTGTCGGCGCTCCCCGAGGCCTCGCGTGCGAGGCCGCGAATGTCGTTCGACACCACCGCGAAGCCGCGCCCGGCCTCGCCGGCACGTGCCGCCTCGACAGCGCCGCTCACTGCCAGCATGCTGGTCTGCACCACCACGAGAGAGATCGCGTTCACGATCTTCTCGATGTTGCGACCAACCACTTCGAGCCGGCCGATCGTAGCGAGGCTGCCGCGCGTGGTCTCCAGGCTCGTCGAGACGCCGCTCACCAGTTTCTGCGCCGCGGCGGCGCTGTTCTTCACATCGGCAGCCATTCTGGTGATGCGGTCATTGCCCTGCGTCGCATTCTGCTGTGCTTGCCGGGCGCTCCTTTCGATCTGGACCAGTGCGGCCGAGGTTTGCTGCGTGGCCGCAGCCTGCTGCTGAGTACCGCGATTGATCTGGCCGAGCGCCGCCATGATCTGGCGGGAGGCGCTCGAGAGTTCCTGGATGGTCGCCGACAGTTCCTCGGCTGTGGCACTGATCTGTTCGGCCGCCGAGGCGTCCACCTTGCCGGCCCGCGCCGCTTCCGCCGCGCGCGCCAACTCCTGCGCCGCGCTCTGCCCCTGGTCGAGCGACTTGGCCTGCTCGCCAACCGCCGACTGCGCTTCATTTGCCGCGCTCGACTGTTCCTCCGCGGCGCCGGCGACGAGGACTGCGCCTTTTTCGGCTTCGCTGGCGGCGCGGTCGGCTTCCAGCGCAGCAGTCAGCGTCTCCTGGCTGCCCTCGGCGATCTTCTGCATGCCGTTACGCAGCCCATTGAGCGAGGCAATCACAGCTGTGCCCGCCTTCGATTCGCTGACCGCCGTTTCAGCCGCCCTCTGCAAGGCCGAGGCGACCTCCCGCACGTCGGCCTGGATCGCGGTCGCGAGCTTCTGGACATCCTGCGCACTCTTCTCCGACGTCTCGGCCAGCGCACGCACTTCGTCGGCGACCACCGCGAAGCCGCGGCCGTGATCGCCGGCCCGCGCCGCCTCGATCGCGGCATTGAGCGCGAGCAGATTGGTCTGATCGGAGATGCGGCTCACCGCGCGGGTGATCTCGCCGATGTCCTGCGCACGGCGCTCGAGTTCGCTCACGAGTTGCACCGAAGCGCCCTGCCGCGTGCCGTTGCGCTCGATGGCGCGCACCGACGTGCCGATCTGCGCCGCCGTTTCGGCGAGCACGACCTCGACGGCCTCGGTGCGGCGGCGAGACACTTCGGCCTGGGTCCGTGCAACGCCGAGACTGGCTACGACCTGCTTGATAGCCGCGAGCTGCTCCTGCGCCGCGCCAGCCGCCTCGCTGGCACCACTGGCAATCTGTTCCATAGACCGGCGCAGTTCCTCGGCGGCAGCCGAAGCCTCGGTCAGGCCGCTGGCCAGTTGCTCGGTCGCAGCAGCTAGCCGCTCCGAGACGCGGTCCTGCGGGCGGCTGGAGGTCCGCTTCGCAGCACCGTTTGAAAGCTGCGCGGCGCGCGCGGGCGGCCGGACCGCCGGGGCTTGGGGGCTCGGCGCGGTGCCGCCGGTCGTCAGCTTCGACTTCTTGATGAGGGCCATGGACTTCCTTGGAGAATACAAATCGCCAGCGGCAGGGCATTGGCAGCAAGTCGGTCGGCGCTCGCGACCCTAGTGCAATTCAGAACATTCTCCAATAACGCCACGCGATCCTGCTCGACTTACCTTCTTGGCAGGGACCGTCAACCGGTTCAGCTCGGGACGATGACGGCCTTCAAATCGAACGCTTCCGCCGCGCTCTCCAGGCGGCGGGCGGTGACCTCTCCCAGGCTGCGCTTGAGGTCGGGCGGCACGACCAGCGAGAGTTCGCGCTCGCGGCGGCGGAGCTGGACCCGCGGCAGCAGGCCGGGCGCCCCGCCGGACAGGTTGTAGGCGAGCCGCAGGCAGGCGCCGAGCCGGCGCGCGAAGGTCCGGCTCTTGTTGTCGGACAGGCGCATCGCGGTGTCGAGCATCGCCGCCTTGAGGTCGCTCTTGTAGCGGTAGGCCATCGTCATCGCGAGGACGGCGCGGTCGCGATGGCTCATCCCCGGCGCAGGCAGATGAAGCACGCGAACATAGGCCTGCTCGGCGCGATAGTCGGGATGGTCGTTCCACGAGATGTCGCTCAGGTGACAGGCGGCGGTACGCAGGATGCGCTCGGCCTCGGTCTCGCCGGCGAAGATCGGCGTCAGCCAGTCGAATATCTCCGACGGCGAGAGGTCGAAGCGGCGCCAGTCCGCGCCCTGCTCCTCGGCGAAGGCAATCAGCGGATGGCGCGCGCGCTCGGTCTCGCTGAGACGCTGGTAGTAGAAGCCTTCGCGCAGGCCGAAAGCGGAGAACACCACGTTGCGCGGCTTCAGCGCCGCCAGCAGCCGGTCGAGCGCCAGGCAGGCGAGCGGCAGGGTATCGACACGACGACGCGAGACGCCCGGCATCTTCTCCAGCGACTTGGCGCTCTGCACCGCGATCAGCCGCGCCACGGCACGCGCCTCTTCGGCGGGAATGTCGTAGTGGTGGATTATGTGCAGCGGATAGCCTGCCTGCTCCATGTGCAGGCGGGCGAAGGAACGCCAGGCGCCGCCCACGGCGTAGAAGGTCTTTCCGGTCTCCTCGCGCAGCCAGCCGACGTTCTCGATCGCCTCGACAACCGCGCGCCTGGGGTCACCCTTGCCCGACGACATCAGGCGCAGCGGACCGACCGGCAATGTCGTCGAGGCACCGAGCTGACCGCGGCCCAAGGCCACCAGCTCCAGGCTGCCGCCACCCAGGTCGCCCATCACGCCGGACGCCTCGGGCATGCCGCACATCACGCCGTAGCCGGAGAAGCGCGCTTCGTCCTGGCCGCTCACGATATGCGCGTCGATGCCCCGGCTTGCGAGTTCGCGCACAAAATCTTGTCCGTCGGACGCATCGCGTACTGCCGCCGTCGCCAGAAGGTCGAGCGATACCACCTTCATATTGTGGGCAAGCGTCGTGAAGCGGTCGATATTGGCAAGCGCCAGCTCGACGCCTTGCGGGTTGAGTCGACCGGTCGCGTCGAGGCCCCGCGCCAGCCCGCACAGCACCTTCTCGTTGAACACCGGCAGTGGCGCCCGGCTGGCACGCTCGTAGACCACGAGGCGAATCGAATTGGAGCCCACGTCGATGATGCCGACCCGGCCGGTGCCGAGAGAGCCGTGATCGATCGCTCGCCGGGCGGGCTCACGGTCTATGGTCGGTTTGCCGTCCATTCGCGCTCCCTCTAGCCCAATCCCGGCGGGATTGCAGCGCCGAAACAGCCTAGGAGCCTAGAACCAGTCGCGGCACTGCGCCGCTGAGCCGAAGAGCGCTGCCCCGGCCCGAAAGTGACGGGTTCGTCATGAAATAGTGATGGGCAATGAATGGTTCCTTGCCCGTCGGGCGGCGGGTGAAGATGCCGTCCGGCCCCATGGTCCAGCTTTGGGCGTCGTCTTTCAGGTTGGCGACCATGATCTGGTCGAGCACCTGTTCGTGCACCGTCGGATTCTCGACCGGGCAGAACAGCTCGACCCGGCGGTCGAGATTGCGCGGCATCCAGTCGGCCGAGGAAATGAACACCTTGGCATCGGGCGACGGCAGCGCCTTGCCGTTGCCGAAGCACACGATGCGTGCATGTTCCAGGAAGCGGCCGATGATACTCTTGACCCGGATGTTCTCGCTCAGCCCCGGCACGCCCGGCCGCAGGCAGCAGATGCCGCGGATCACGAGGTCGATATGCACGCCCGCCTTCGAGGCGGCGTACAGCCGGTCGATCATGTCGGGATCGACCAGGGAATTGAGCTTGCACCAGATCGCCGCCGGCTTGCCGGCCGTCGCATTGGCGATCTCGGCGTCGATCAGGCCAAAGATCGTCGAGCGCAGCGTCACCGGCGCGAAAGCGATCTTCTCCATCTTCTCGGGACGGGCATAGCCGGTCATGTAGTTGAACAGGCGCGCGGCATCGCGGCCCATCGCCGGATCGCAGGTGAAGAACGACAGGTCGGTATAGATGCGCGCCGTGATCGGATGGTAGTTGCCGGTGCCGAAATGGACGTAGGTGCGGATCGCCTGCGCCTCGCGGCGCACCACCATCGACACCTTGGCGTGGGTCTTGAGGTCGATGAAGCCGTAGACCACCTGCACGCCGGCGCGCTCGAGATCGCGCGCCCAGCGGATGTTCGCCTCCTCGTCGAACCGCGCCTTGAGTTCGACCAGCGCCGTCACGGTCTTGCCTGCCTCGGCGGCCGCGATCAGCTCCTTGACGATCGGCGAGTCGGCGGAAGTGCGGTAGAGCGTCTGCTTGATCGCCACCACGGCAGGGTCGCGCGCGGCCTGGCGCAGGAACTGCACCACAACGTCGAAGCTCTCGTAGGGATGATGGACGACGATGTCCTTGGCGCGGATGGCGGCGAAGCAGTCGCCGGCGAAATCGCGAATGCGCTCGGGAAAACGTGCGTTGTAGGGCGCGAACTTGAGGTCCGGCCGATCGTCGACGATCACGGCCTTGACATCGCCGATGTTGAGCATGCGGTCGAGGTGGAAGACGTGGACGATCTGGCCAGCGATCTCGAGCTGGTCGAACAGGAAGTCGCGCAGCTCGCCCGGCATGTCGACGTCGAGCGAGATCGAGATCAGGTCGCCGCGGCGGCGGCGCTTCAGCGCGCTCTCGTAGAGCAGCACGAGATCTTCCGACTCTTCGTTGATCTCGACGTCGCTGTCGCGGATCAGCCGGAAGAAGCCGCGCTCGCTCACTCCGTAACCGGGGAACAGGCGCGGCAGGAAAATCGCGATCAGCTCTTCCAGCGGCAGGAAACGGATGGCCGGGCCTGGCAGGCGCACGAACCGGTCGACCTGCGGCGGCAACGGCAACAGCGCCATCAGCGGGCGCTTGTCGTCCTTGCGCTTGAGCTTGAAAATTGCCGAGAAGCCGCCGTTGGGGAGGAAGGGGAATGGATGGGCCGGATCGACTGCCAGGGGAGTCAGGATCGGGAAGACCTGGTCGATGAAGTAGGTTTCGAGCCAGGTCCTCTCGCCATCGCTGAGCTCGCTGCCGGCCAGAACAGCGATGCCGGCCTCGCGCAATTCACCCTGCAGAAGCCCCCAGACGCGCTGCTGTTCATCCATAAGGGCGGACGCGCGTTCGCGGATCGCCGCCAGTTGCTCCCCCGGTGTCAGGCCGTCGTCGCTGAGCATGGTCGAGCGATTCGGCAGCATGTCGACGAGACCGGCGACGCGGACCATGTAGAACTCGTCGAGGTTGCCCGCCGAGATCGACAGGAATCTCACCCGCTCGAGCAGCGGATGGCGCGGGTTGCTGGCTTCCTCGAGCACACGCGTGTTGAAAGCCAGCCACGACAGTTCACGGTTGATGAAGCGGTGCGGATTGTCGGCCGTGATCGCGTCGGCCATATCGGGATTGAGAGCGTCCATGTCGGTCCCGAGTTATTCACAGCAAGCGTAACGAGTCACCATGACGGTGTCATGCCAATTCACTAAACAACTGTTTCCAAAGGATTATTTGGAGTCACGTCGTGAAAGTGGTTCTCCTCCTGCGCCATGCGAAATCGGCCTGGAGCCAGCCCGGCCTGGATGACCATGACCGACCGCTGAACCGCCGTGGCGAGCGGGCCGCGGAGGCAATGGCCGACCACATCGTGCGTAACGCGCCGCGGCCGGATTTGATCCTGTGCTCGACGGCGGCGCGAACCCGCCAGACGCTGGCGCCGCTGGTCCATCGGCTGACCGCCCCTGCCCCGCCGATCGCGCTGGAGCGGGGCCTCTACCTCGCCTCCGAAGACGCCCTGCTGGGGCGCCTGCGCGCCCTTGCGGAAGAGGTCGGCACGGTCCTGCTGATCGGGCACAACGAGGGCATCGGCGCGCTGGCGGAGAGCCTGGCCGGCAGCGGCAGAGCGACCGACCTCGCAGCCCTGCGCGAGAAATATCCGACCGGCACCCTGGCGACCTTGCGGGCGCCGGCCACCTTGTGGACCGAGCTCGCACCGGGCTCCGCCGAACTCGTGTCCTTCGTCCGCCCGCGTGATCTGTTGCCGGAGTAACGAGCTCACGCTCTCCCGGACCGCGAACCGGAGGCTCGCGATCCGGGAGATCATGACATGAGTTGCGTCAGTACGTGCCGGGGTACTGGCCGCCGTCCATCAGGATGTTCTGGCCGGTCATGTAGCCGGCATGCACACTGCACAGGAAGGCGCACATCATCCCGAACTCCTCGGCGGTGCCGAAGCGGCCGGCGGGATGGGCCTTGGCGCCCGCTGCATACTCTTCGTCGAAGCTCTTGCCGGCGTTCGCCGCCCGCACCTTCATGGTGCCACGCAGGCGATCGGTGTCGAACGGGCCGGGCAGCAGGCCGTTGATCGTGACGCCGTGGCGGATCGTCGTGCGCGCCACGCCCGCGACGAAGCCGGTGAGGCCCGAACGCGCGCCGTTGCTGAGGCCCAGGATGTCGATCGGCGCCTTCACCGAGCTCGAGGTAATGTTCACGATGCGCCCGAAGCCGCGCTTCATCATGCCATCGACCGACGCCTTGATGAACTCGATCGGCGTCAGCATGTTGGCGTCGAGCGCCTTGATCCAGTCGTCGCGGTTCCAGTTGCGGAAGTTGCCCGGCGGCGGGCCGCCGGCATTGTTGACGATGATGTCGGGCTCGGGGCACGCCGCCAGCACCTGCTTGCGCCCGTCTTCCGTCGTGACGTCGACCGCGACCGCGGTGACCTTCACGCCGTATTTCTTGCGGATCTCCTCCGCCGTCGCCTCGAGCTCCGACTTGGTGCGCGCGTTGATGACGAGGTCGACTCCCTCGCCGGCGAGCGCCATCGCGCAGCCCTTGCCCAAGCCCTTGCTCGCCGCGCAGACGATCGCCTTGCGGCCTTTGATGCCCATATCCATCTTTCGCTCCCTACTGGCTGACTCTGGTCCAAAGCTGGGTTTCGCCGAGCATCGGCGAACCGACATAGCCGCGCAGGCGGAGCTTTCCGTCCGGCTGCAGGCTGATGTTCGCGCTGTATGTCTTGCCGTTCTCGGGGTTGTAGATCCGGCCTCCTTCGAACTCATTCGGATCCGACGTCGCCTTGAATCCCCAGATCAACAGCATGCCGAGCACCTTGCGGCTGCGCAGCGCCGCGTTTTCGTTGCGATGATCGGTCGCCGTTTGCGGCGTCACGACCTTGCCGTCCGGCCCCTTGGGATCGAACAACGCAACGACCACGCCGCACAACGCCCCAGTTGCCTCGCCGATGCATGGCGAGAGCCTCACCTGCGCCGCACCGGACGCCGTGAGCCATGTGCCCATCACGCCCGACTTCTGCGCGAAGGCCGGCGCGGCGAACAGCGCGATCGCCGCTGCCAGAAGCCATCGTGTCATGACCTTTCCCCCGCAAGCTCTGCCAGCACATCGGCCGCAAGACGGCGGTCGATCTCGCGTCGTTCGGCAAGGGCGCGCTGGTCGAGCGCGGCGACCAGCCGTCGCGCCACTTGCGCCGAGCGCTCCATGCGCGAGACGAGATACTGCACGACACCGGGGCCGGCATGCAATTGCCGGTCGGCGAGCTGCTTCAGGATGATCGAACCCAGCAGCTCATCGTCGGGCGGCACCACGGCCACCGACGGCGCGGCCCGCAGCCGTGAGGCCAGGTCGGGCAGCGCGATGCGCCAGCGGGCCGGCGGCAATTCGGACAGCAGCAGAAGGTGGCCACGCCGCTCGCGCACGAGATTGTAAAGATGCAGCAGCGCGCGTTCGGGTGCCCGCTCCGCACGATCGATCAGCAATGTTGCATTCGCCTCGCTCAGCGCCGTGAGGTCGGCGATAGTCTTGCCGCCAAGATCGGTCCCGTCGAGCACGGCCGCCTCCGCATGCGCCGCCCAGATCCGGCCGAGATGGGTCTTGCCACTGCCAGGAGGGCCACTCAGCGCCAGCGCCGGCGCCGGCCAGTCCGGCCAGCGGTCGATCCAGGCCAACGCCTCGCGATTGCCTTCCGACAGCACGAAATCGGCGCGCCCATAGGTCGGCGGCGGCAGCGCCAGGTCGAGCGTGAGTTGCCTGACCATTCGCTATCCGCCCGTAACGCTGCCGCGATAGAAGCTGCTCGCGCGGTATCGCCTCATCAGGTGACGCACCACGACGCCGACGACTGCCGCGACCGGCACCGCGATCAGCACCCCGACGAACCCGAACAGCGAGCCGCCGGCCAGCAGGGCGAACATGATCCATACCGGATGCAGGCCGACCCGGTCGCCGACCAGCTTGGGTGACAGCACATTGCCTTCCAGCAGGTAGCCACCGAGGAATACCGCAGCCACTTTGGCGACACCCAGCCAGTCGGGTGGAAACTGTGCCAGCGCCGTGCCGATCGACAGGATGGCGCCGACCAACGTGCCGACAAACGGAATGAAGGAGATCAGCCCCGCGATCAGGCCGATCACGAAGCCAAACTCCAGACCGACGAGCGAGAGGCCGACAGCGTAGAGCGTTGCAAGAACAAGGCAGACCAGCGCTTGGCCGCGGAGGTATCCGGCGACCGCCACGTCGCTCTCGTGGGCCAGCTTGCGGATGGTGTCGGCATGATCCAGAGGCAGTGCGTTGTCGATCGCTGCCAGCAACTTCTCCCAGTCGCGGAGCAAGTAAAAGGTCACGACCGGCGTCAAGAACAACAGGCTGAGCAGATTGATGACGGCCACGCTGCGCTGCGCGAGCCGACCGACGATGCTGCCCGCGACGCCGACCACTTCACCGGCCCATTGAGTGGCCTCGGCTTGCAAGTCTTCCAGGCTCAGCGACGAGAATCCGAGCTTGCCCAGCAGCGGCTCGATCACCGGCTGTATGCTTTTGACTGCCTGGACGGCGAACTGGGGAGCCTTGGTGATGAGGGTCTGCAGCTCGCCGAGCAGAGGAGGAACGATAGCCGTTGCCGTGCCTACAGAAATCAACGCTGCTGCTACGGTGACCATGGTCGTCGCCAACGTGCGCGACAGGCCGGCACGCTGCAGTCGCACCACGACCGGATCGAGGAAATAGGCGAGCACGGCGCCGACCACGAAGGGCAGCAGGATGTCGTTCAGCAGCCACAGCAGCAGGAGGAAGCCGGCGGCAACGCCGAGCCAGAAGCGCCAACGAGTGGCCGGCGCGGTCACCGCACCTGCAATCGCCACGTATCGGCATCCTTGTCGAGCTGCAGCCCGGCTTGCCCCAGCGTCTTCTGGAGCTGCTCGGGGGTGCCGAAGTAATCGAGGTGGAGCTCGGCGCGGTCGGCTTCGAGGGACCGGACCGAGATTGTCTTGATCGAGGGGATGGCGCCCAGCCGCTGGCGCACCTGCACCCACTCCGCGAGCGCCCTGATCGGCACCACGACGTCGAGTGCGGCCTGGGTGTCGCGCCGCACGCCAGCGAGGCCGCGCCACTCCTCGTCGATCCTGGCGTGCATCTTCCTGGCCGCATCGCCGAGCTGGCTGGCGTCCGGTACGGTGATCCGGGGCAGATCCGCCTTGGCACCGGTCTGCATGTCATAGCGCACGCCGCTGATCGTGAGCGGTCCCATCTTGTCGCCTTCGACGATGGCGACGATGATCGTCGGGACACGATAGCGCTCGTTCAGCCGCGCCAGCGCCGAGACGTCACCGACATAGGCTTCCTCGACCGACAGAGCGTTCTGGTCGAGCTGGTCGCCGCGCACGACAGTGACCGGCACCGCCGTCGCCGAGCTGTCGAGCCCGCTCCAGGCGACCCGCCAGCCGTTACGGTCATCGAGCGGTTCCAGTCCGTTTCCGTCCTTCCACAGCGGAATGACGAGGGCCGGGCGCCGGACCGTCTCCGTAGGCGAGACGTTGGCCTCGTTGAGCCAGGCCCGCACCGCCGCAGCGTTGTACACCACGGTCAAGGTGGCGATGTAGCGGTTGCCGGCGGTGCGTTCGCGCTGGAACTCGGTGCCGCGCACGAGCCCGTCGAGCCGTGCATCGTCTATCGGCCGAACGCGCGCACGATCCTCGGCCGGAACCATGCGCTCGACCAGCCGCTTGATGCCCTGCTGCTGCGCCTCCCGGATGCCCTTCTGACGCGCCTGGACGGCGTCGGCGCCGGTCACGTCCACGTCGATGTCGCCAATCGAGTAGGTATTGCCGCTGGAGGCGGTCTGCGCCTGCGCGGTGCAGGCAAATAGCGCCAGCACAATGCCGAGGATCGTGGAAAACTTGCAGGCTGACGGCATTGCGGGAGTCCGGTACTTGGCTATGGTCGCGTCCCCTTCTCTAGCACGAATGAGCCTGGCTTGAAGCCTGACGCCCCCCCTGACGGCACCTCCGGCCACAACCGGCCGCCCCTGACCTACAAGGAGGCGGGCGTCGACATCGATGCCGGCGATGCCCTCGTCGAGCACATCAAGCCACTCGCCAGAAGCACCGACCGCCGCGGCGTGATGGGCGGCCTGGGCGGTTTCGGCGGCCTGTTCGACCTCAAGGCCGCCGGCTTCAGGGACCCGATCCTGGTTTCCGGCACCGATGGCGTCGGCACCAAGCTCAAGGTGGCGATCGAGGCAGGCATTCCCGACACCGTCGGCATCGACCTGGTCGCGATGTGCGTCAACGACATCGTCGTGCAGGGTGCCGAGCCGCTGTTCTTCCTCGACTATTACGCGACCGGCAAGCTCGAGGTCGAGACCGGCCGGCGGATCGTCGCGGGCATCGCCGAGGGTTGCCGTCGCGCCGGCTGCGCGCTGATCGGCGGCGAGACGGCCGAAATGCCCGGCATGTATGCCGACGGCGACTACGATCTCGCAGGCTTCTCGGTCGGCGCCGCCGAGCGGGACGAGTTGCTGCCGCGGACCGACATCGCGCCGGGCGACGTCGTGCTCGGCCTGGCCTCGAGCGGCCTGCATTCGAACGGTTACTCGCTGGTGCGCCGGATCGTGGCGCGCGGCAGCGGCTACGACATGAAGGCGCTGCTCGAGCCGACCCGCATCTACGTGAAGCCGCTGCTGGCGGTGATCCGGGGCACCAAGGCGATCAAGGGCCTGGCTCACATCACCGGCGGCGGACTGCCAGGCAACGTGCCGCGCTGCCTGCCGGACGGGCTGCGCGCCCGGCTCGATGCGCGGCAGTGGAAGCCACCGGCCGTGTTCGGCTGGCTGCGGACAGAGGGCAACGTGCCGACGGACGACATGCTGCGCACCTTCAACTGCGGGCTCGGCATGATCGCGGTGGTGGCGCGGGTCGACGTAGAGCGGGTCACTCACGCCCTGGCCAAAGCCGGCGAGACGGCGCGCGAGATCGGCGTCATTGAGCCTGCGCCCACATCGGAGGCAGACTGCATCGTCGAACACGAGGACAGCCTATGGCGAAGCTGAAAGTCGGCGTCCTGATCTCCGGCCGCGGCAGCAACATGGCGTCGCTGGTCCGGGCCGCCTGGGAGGAAGACTACCCTGCCGAGATTGCCTGCGTGGTGTGCAACGACCCCCAAGCGCCCGGCGTGAAGATCGCCCGGGATGCCGGCATTGCCACGGCGGTGATCTCTCACGGCGACTATCCCGACCGCGAGACCTTCGAGCGCGCCGTCACCGCGGAGCTGGAAAAGCACGGCGTCAGGCTGGTCGCGCTGGCTGGCTTCATGCGGGTGCTGAGCCCGTGGTTTCCCCAGTATTGGCAGGGCCGCATTCTCAATATCCACCCCTCGCTGCTGCCCGCCTTCAAGGGCCTGAATGCACAGCAGAAGGCGATCGACGCCGGCGCCCGGGTGAGCGGCTGCACGGTGCATTTCGTGGTCCCCGAGATCGACGGCGGCCCGATCATCGCCCAGGCGGCTGTGCGGGTGCTGGCCAGAGACACCGCCGATACGCTGGCGACCCGCATCCTGCAGCAGGAGCACCGACTCTATCCACTGGTCGTGCGCTGGTTCGCCGAGGGCCGCCTGCGCCAGACGGACGGCCGGGTCGAAGTGACCGGCGTGCCACCCGGCGCCACCCTGCTCTTTTCCGAAGAACCCTAGTCCTTTATAAAAAGAGCAGCGATTTCAACGGGGAGACCTATGGCTGAAGCGAACGACGCCGAGTACCGCGCCCATCTCGATACTTACACCAGCTTCAACAAGCTCGTGATGTTCATGCTCCTCTGGATCGTGCTGCTGCTGTCCTCAATGGCGCTCGGCCTCGTCGCCCACGTTGGCTTCCTGGCGGTGGTTCTGGGCGTCGGCGGCACGGTCGTCCTGCTGGCCGCATTCGCCATGATGAATTGACAAGCAGCGCGCCGGGTCCGCAATGACGGACGCAATCGCCACGTCATGATCTTGCGCCGGGGGCGCGCCACTCCAGTGGCGCGTCAAGTCTTCAAACGGGCACTGCCGTAAGGCCAAAGTCGAGGTTCTGCTACGAGTCCTGCTTTGACCGGATTCTGGTCGATATCCTCTTCTGAAGCGCCGAAATGAGCGTCGTTTCGAATGAAGCGATCCAAGTACTCCGTCTGCCAGAACGAACCGCTGCGCCTGAGATGCGCGTTGGCTTTACGAGCGGTGAACCGCTTCCACGAGCCGACGATCTCTCCGAGCGGATGAGCCGGCATCACGCTGAACAGGACATGCACGTGGTTGGGCATGATTGTCCAAGCATGCATTCGATAACGGACCCCGTCGAACGTGAGAAATGCGTCCTCGACGAGCCGCGCAATAGGCTCTGCTCGCAGCCAACAGGCGCCCCACCGCTTATCGAGCATTTCGTGACGCGCTGTTTATGGCCGGTCCACGTCCTTGAGCCGAGCCAATGCCTCGGAAGGAAGGCTATCCACCAGCCTCGAGTTTAGCCGACGATCTCGGTGCCCGAGAAGAAGTAGGCGATCTCGATCGCCGCATTCTCGGGCGAGTCAGAGCCATGCACCGAGTTGGCTTCGATCGACTCGGCGAAATCCTTGCGGATGGTGCCCGCCGCCGCATTGGCCGGGTTCGTGGCGCCCATGATCTCGCGGTTGGCGGCGATCGCATTCTCGCCTTCCAGCACCTGGACGACCACCGGGCCGGACGTCATGAAAGTGCAAAGATCGTTGAAGAACGGCCGCGCCTTGTGCACGCCGTAGAACGCCTCGGCCTGCTGGCGGCTCATCCAGATGCGCTTCTGGGCGACGATGCGCAGGCCCTTCTCCTCGAAGCGGGCGTTGACCTTGCCGGTGAGATTCCGGCGCGTCGCGTCCGGCTTGATGATCGAGAAAGTACGTTCGACGGCCATTTAACCCTCTGTCTCAATGCAACTTGCGAGTGGGCGGGGCTTATAGACGCGGGGTTTGACGGGAGCAAGACGGCCATTCGCCTTGGTTTTTGTCCATTCCGCATGGTACACGCCGCCGCCCCATGCTTCACATCACCGACCTCTCCTTTCGCCACGGCGAGCGCGTCCTGTTCGACCGCGCCGGCACGGCCTTCTCCGATGGCTGGAAGGTCGGGCTCGTCGGCCGCAACGGCGCGGGCAAATCCACGCTCCTGAAGCTGATCCAGGGCCAGCTCGAGGCCGATTCCGGCACCATCAACCTGATGGGCCGCACCAAGATCGGCTCGGTGCCGCAGGACCCGCCGGGCGGCGATATCAGCGTGCTCGACGCCGTGCTGGCCGCCGACGTCGAGCGCACCGCGTTGCTGGCCGAGGCCGAGACCTCGCAGGACGGCTTGCGGCTGGCCGAGATCCACATGCGGCTCGACGAGATCAACGCTGCCTCCGCCCCGTCCCGCGCCGCCTCGATCCTGAACGGCCTGGGCTTCGACAACGACAAGCAGGCCCGGCCGTGCGGCGAATTCTCCGGCGGCTGGCGCATGCGCGTGGCGCTGGCCGGCACGCTGTTCAGCGATCCCGACCTTTTGATCCTCGACGAGCCGTCGAACCATCTCGACCTCGAGGCGATGCTCTGGCTGACCGACCATCTGCAGAAGTTCCGCAACACGCTGCTGATGGTCAGCCACGATCGCGACCTGCTGAACGACGTGTGCGACCACATCGTCCACATCGAGAACGAGAAGCTGGTCGCCTATACCGGCAACTACGACTTCTTCGAGCGGACCCGAGCCGAGCGGATGGCCAATGACGCTGCCCAGCAAGCGCGGATCGCCGCGCAGCGCAAGCACATGCAGGCCTTCGTCGACCGCTTCAAGGCGAAGGCGAGCAAGGCGCGACAGGCCCAGTCGCGCATGAAGATGATCGAGAAGCTCGGGCCGGTGGCTTCGGTGCCGATCGACGAGAAGATCAACTTCAACTTCCCCTCGCCCGACCTGCTGGCCTCGCCGATCGAGACGCTCGACCAGGTTTCGGTCGGTTATCCGAACGGCCCGCTGGTGCTGCGCGGCCTCGACCTGCGCATCGACATGGAAGACCGCATCGCGCTGCTCGGCCAGAACGGCAACGGCAAGTCGACCTTCATCCGCCTGATCTCGCAGCGGCTCGAGCCGCGTGAGGGCAAGGTGAAGAAGACGCCGAAGCTCAGGGTCGGCTACTTCTCGCAGGACCAGGAAGAGAGCCTCGATTTCGAGGCGACGCCGTTCGACCACATGGCCCTCGCGCTCGGGGCAGGCACGCCCGAGCCCAAGGTGCGCGCCCAGCTCGGCCGCTTCGGCTTCTCGCGCGACCGCGCCAACCTCAAGGTCGGCGTGATGTCGGGCGGCGAGAAGACGCGCCTGCTGCTCGCGCTCGCCACCCGCACCGCACCGCACATGCTGCTGCTCGACGAGCCGACCAACCATCTCGACATGGATGCGCGCGAGTCGCTGATCGAGGCGATCAACGACTTCGAGGGTGCCGTCGTGCTGGTGAGCCACGACACGCATCTGGTGAAGATGGTTGCCGACCAGCTCTGGCTGGTCGCCGGCGGCACGGTGAAGCCGTTCGAGGGCGACATCGACGAATACCAGGCCAAGCTCCTGCGCGAGCGCAGCAACCGCCCGGCCAAGGAAGGCAAGGGCAAGAAGGACAAGAAGCAGAAGGCGGCAGCGCAGGCCCCTGCTCCCGTTGCCCTCGAAAAGCCCAAGCGCGGCCCGCTGAAACGCGCGCTGGAAGAGGCCGAGAAGGCGATTGCCAAATTGACGAAGGAGCGTGCCGTCCTCGAAGCCAGGCTCGCCGATCCGGCAACCTGGTCAGGCCCGCCGGGGGTCGCCGCCGACCTCCAGAAGGAAAAGGTTCGCCTCGAACGTGAGCTCGCCCACGCCGAGCACCAATGGCTCACCGCGCAGGAGGCCCTCGAGGCGGCTTAGCGCGCAGGAATGCGCGCCGTCCAAAGACGATGGGGCCGGCACGCGTGGCCGGGCGGTCAGATCACAAGACTTCCGGCGGCGAACGCCAGCACAAGGAAGACAACGAAGATCGTTATCGCGATGAAGAACAGGATCTTGGCGATCGTTCGCGTACCGGCGGCCACGTTCGTGAAGCCGAAGAACCCCGCAACGAGCGAGATCAGGAAGAAGATGAGCGCCCATTTCAGCATGTCGTCAGCCTCCTTTCGCGCGCTCGGCGAGGGTCCGGGCGCGCGCTAACGCCTCCTGGCATCCCTTCTCGTCTCCGCGCTCGGCCTGCGCCCGCGCCGCAACCAAAGCCGCCTGCAGGCCTGAGAGCTCGGCTTGCGGCCCGTCCTGCTGCTTCCGGGAGGTTACGTCGGGAACCGTCGGCATCGGATAGTGCTTGTCCGGTGCGGGGGTAATGATCGATTTGTCCTGCACCGGGGGAGGTGCGATGACACCGCCGGACCTGGCGAGATCCTGTGTCCTGACATCCCCCTTGCCGCCCGGAGCGGCGGTCGGCGGGTTGGTTTTCATACTGTGCTGACTAGCGAGAGCACGAACCTGCTCCATGCAACTTTCTGCCGCCGCGGCAGGTTGTCCGCTCGAGAGCAGCGCGACGAGCCCGATCGCCGCGGCGCCGAGAGGCAAGGTTCTTTGTTCGGCCATCGCAGGACGCCCTTCCCTTTCGAAGTCAACGTCCCGACGAGAAATGCGTTGCAAAGGCTGCACACGAGGTACTTTGATCGTCGTCCCGAGAGCTTGTGAAAAATTCGACGTCGCGACTCAATGACGATCTCGCCACCCACTTACCTCACCCTGAGGAGCGCAGCGCAGCGGAGCGTCTCGAAGGGTGGCAACGCGTAAAACCTCGATAAAATGCCGAGATCGCAGCACTTTCCGCGCGTCCTTCGCGTCGCCATCCTTCGAGACGCTGCGCTCCTCTCCATGAACTCATGGGTTTCGGTGTTAAAAACCGGCTGGGGATTGGGGTCAGGGGGGACTGGCCTGGATAGGGACGAGTTTCTGGCCGAACTGTTTGGCGAGCTTGCGGAGGAGGCTTTGCCTGGTGTCGAGGACCTGTGCCTCATAGTGTGCGAGCCCCTTTTCGACGTAGTCCATGCCGTGGACCATGACGCGCCAGAAGAGGCGGGCGAGCTTGTTCGCCAGGGCCTTGTTGGCGACCAGGCCGCCGCGACGCGCCGCCATGCGTCGGTAGAAGCCGCCGAGGGCGATATCCTTGCTGCGTGCCAGGGCGCGGGCCATTACGCAGAAGATCTGCCCGGCGCGGTTGCGGCGGCGCTTGACCGTGCTTCTGCGCTTGCCGCTCTGGGCGCTGCCCGGCGCCAGCCCGGTCCATGACGAGAAGTGCCTGTCGGTCGGCCACTTGGTCAGATCCGTGCCGACCTCCCCGATAAGCTGCAGGACCGTATATTCGGTGTGGGCAGGCAGCGTGGTCGGGTCCTTGCCGGCGCACATGTGCCGGAGCAGGTCGCGCAGGTTGGGAATGTCCGGCGCATTCACCCCGGGCCGGGTCCGCTTCGCCGGCTTTTCCACCGCGTCCGGCGGCCCCTCGCCCCCCGGCATCTGCGCCAGGACGGCCTCGATCCTGCGGTCGCAGTCGGCGATTTGCGCCTGGTAATGGTCCCAGCTCGCAACCGCCTGCCCGAGCGCAAACAGATGCTCGTCGGCCCACTTGCCGCGCAACGATTGCACGACCCGCTCGGCCTTGGCCTTGCGGATCCGCACGTTGCACAGCCCCAGCAGCGCCTCGGCATCGCGCTCGCCGGCAAGGATGGCGCGCACCACCGCAAGACCGCTCACACCCGTCAGCGAGCTGATCACGTCGTGCAGCTTGATATTCATCCGCTCCAGCGCCTTCTGCATGTGCTGCACATGCCCGCCCGCTGCCGCGATATGCTCCCCACGCAGACGCAGATAGTCCTGCAGACGACGAACATGCGCCGGCGGAACGAACCCCGCCCGCAGCAAGCCATGGGCGTGCAGGGTCGAGCCCCACTGGCTGTCGTGCATGTCGCTCTTGCGGCCCGGAAGATGGCGCGTCTGACGACCATCGACCATCCGGACATCGAGCCCGGCGGCCTCCAGGACGCTGTAGAGCGGCAACCAGTACACGCCGGTCGCTTCCATCGCCACCGAGCGGACCTGGTGCTCGACCAGATAGTCGCGCAGCGCCTCCAGCTGCGAGGTCACCGTGCCGAACACCCGAGGCGGACCCCCGCCGATCGAAACATGCATCTTCTCGCTGCCGACATCGACAAACGCCGCGCGAGGATCAAGCACAGGCAACGCGATCATTCCCTCCTCCACGTCCGTTACAGGTGCGGAGCCTCGTCGAAAGCCCGATCGCGTCTAAAGTTACAAACCTCTCCAACGGGAAGCTCAAGGCTCGCCAAAATGCGCAACAGTCCGCGATCGGTGCCAACCTCAGGATCGGGTACAGCACACCAAAGGATTGTCGGCTATTCTGCTCCCAACAAGACTCCGCACCACACGATAGCCAGTTCATGGTCCGTGCGCAGCGCCAACTGGCGCTGACGGCTCAGGATGAGGCGGGAGGGTTGCCAGACCGGTCATTTCACCGCTGGCCAATAAATTCACAAACTCTGAGCGCAGCGAAGGACCTCGCGCCGGCAACAGACGCGGTGGTCGTTCGGCTAGGTCTTCGCTGCGCTCAGGACGACAGCGAGAGCTACTCCGCCGCAGCCGGCACTGAGCGCGTGCCGGAGGCCTGGCGGATCACGGTGACCAGCGTCGCGTTCGCCAAATAGAGCCCGATCGCGATCCAGAACATCGTCGCCGGATGGCCGAGGTTCATCGCCTGGCCGAACACCAGCGGTGCCAGGAACGAGCCGATATCGAGGCCCGAATAGACGAAGCCATAGACCTTGCCCGAAGCGCCCGGCGGCGTCGCCTGGCGCACGATCATGTCGCGCGACGGATTGGTCGTGCCGCCCGCGAAGCCGGCACCGAACAGCAGGAACGGCAGGAGCGCCGGTGTCACCGAGAGCATCGCGATCGGAACCGTGAAGGCCGCCGCCCCGACCAGACCGATCGCCGCCACCCTCTCATGATGGCTCATGCGATCGGCGAAATAGCCGCCGAGCAGCATGCCGCTCGCCGAGCCGACCACGAACACGATCAGGCAGAACGCCGCGTAGCCCTGGGTCACGCCGAACATCGACTGGAAGGCCGGCACGGCGAACTGCTGGATGCCGACGGTGTTCGCCGCGACCAATGCAAAGAAGACGAGACAGAGCAGGATCGTCGGCTGCATGAACAGCGACCATGGCGAGGGGCCGCCCGCCGCTGCCGCGCGCGCCTTGACGCGATGGTCGATCAGCGAGTCGCGATGTCCCCAAACCAGCACCGACAGCACGAGGCCGGGAATGGCGCCGAGCAGCGCGGTATTCACCGGGCCGACAGCGCCGTCGAGAAAGTACATCGCCGGCCCCGCCGCCCAGCCCAGCGAGCCGCCGAGACCATGGATGCTGAAGGCGCGTCCCAGGCGCTTCTGGTCGATCGAGGCATTGAGCAGCGCGAAATCGGCGGGATGAAACACGGAATTGCCGAGACCACCCAACACCGCGATGGCCGCAAAGCCTGCGAAGGAATGCACGACTGAGAACAACCCCAGCGAGACGCCCAGCGCCAGCAGGCCGCCGGCCAGGATAGGCCGCGCGCCGAAGCGATCGACGGCAAAGCCCGCCGCGGTCTGGCCAAAGCCCGATACGGCGTAGAACAGGGCGCCGAGAAAGCCGACCTGCTCGAAGCTCAGGCCGATGCGATCGCGGACGATCAGCAGCATGGTGACGAAGGCGAGCTGGTAATAATGGCTGGAGCCGTGGGCCACGCCGATCAGGGCCATCACCCGGGCATCGCGCCCGACCCGAACACTTGCTGTTGCTGGCATTAATTCCTCTCCGACGCATGGCATCCTAGACCAACCGCAGGTCGAACGGCGTGCAAATGCGCCACAAGAGCCATGCACGCCCGGTGTATGCTTACGCCATGAGCGGATTCACACCTGAGCAGATCGCCCTGCGGGACATGACACGCGCATTTGTGCAGCGCGAAGTGATCCCGTTTGCGCCTGCATGGGACCGCGAGGAAACAGTGCCGCTGGACACCGTTCTGAAGCTCGGCGCACTCGGCCTGTTCGGTGTCTGTGCGCCTACCGACTTCGATGGCGCCGGCGCCGATTTCCTCGCCTACATGCTGATGACCGAGGAACTCGCGTACGGCGATGCCGGCATCTGCAACATGGTCAATGCCGCCAACTCGTTCGGCGCCAAGGTCCGGGATTCAGGGACGCCTGACCAGAAGGAGCGCTTCCTGCGTCCGGTCGCGGGCGGCAAGGCATTGGGCTGTCTGTTGATGACCGAGCCGCATGCCGGCTCCGACGCGGCGGCGATGCGAACCCGCGCCGTGCGCCATGGCGACACATACGTGTTGAACGGTGCCAAGTGCTTCATCACCTCCGGGCGCTCGGCGGAGTATGCGGTGATCTTCGCGGTCACCGAACCCGACGCGGGCAAGCGCGGCCTCTCCGCCTTCCTGACCCGCACCGACCGGCCGGGCTATCGCGTCGTGCGGCTCGAGACCAAGCTGGGGCATCGCAGCAACGATACCTGCCAGATCGCGCTCGAAGACCTCGAGGTGCCGGCGGCGGACCGGCTCGGCCAGCCCGGCGACGGGCTGCGCATCGCGCTCGCCGCAATGGACAGCACACGGGTCGCGGCGGCGGCGCAGGCGATCGGTGTGGCACGGGCGGCACACGACGCGGCACTCGCCTACGCGCGCGAGCGCGAGGCTTTCGGCAAGCCGATCATCGAGCACCAGGCGATCGCCTTCCGTCTTGCCGAGATGGCGACCGAGATCGAGGTCGCGCGCCAGATGTGCCATCACGTGGCGCGGCTCAAGATGGCGGGCGTACGCTGTGTGAAGGAAGCGTCGATGGCCAAGCTGTTCGCCTCGCAGATGAGCGAGCGTGTCTGCTCGGCCGCGATCCAGATCCACGGCGGCTACGGCTATGTCGCCGACTTCCCGGTCGAAAAATTTTACCGCGACGCGCGGGTCTTCCAGATCTATGACGGCACCAACGAAGTGCAGAAGATCCTGATCTCGCGCGAGCTGGCGGCAGGACGGTAAGAGGAGGAAACATATGAAGGCGCTGACGCGTGAGCAGGTGGAATCCTATCGTCACGACGGATTCCTGTCGCCCTTCACTGCCCTAACCGCCGACGAAACGGCCTCGTGCCTGGCCGGGCTCGGGCGCTACGAGCAATGGCTCGGCAGTCCGGTGCCGAAGGCCGACATGCATTGGCGGTCGCTCACCCATGCGTGCCTGCCCTTCTATGCCGATCTCGCCCGCAATCCGCGCATCCTCGACGTGGTCGAGGACCTGATCGGTCCGGACATCCTGGTGTGGACCAGCACCTTCTTCATCAAGGAAGCTGCGTCGCCGACCTTCGCCGCCTGGCATCAGGACTCGACCTACTTCGGCCTCGACCCCTACGAGCAGGTGACGGCCTGGGTCGCGCTGACCGACGCCAGCCAGGATGCCGGCTGCATCGAAGTGCTGTCGGCGCACGGCAGGCCGCGCCAGATGCGGCACGTCCCGAAGAAGCTCGCCAACAGCATCAACCGCACCGGTCAGACGATCACCGAACCGCTCGACGAATCGGACGTGCGCGCGATGCCGCTGAAGGCCGGCCAGTTCTCGCTGCATCACACGCTTTGCGTCCACCGCTCGGCACCGAACAACACGCCGCAGCGCCGGGTCGGGCTCGGCATCAACTACATCCCGGCGCACGTGAAGACGACCGGCACACGCCGGATGCCGGCGCTGTTGGTGCGCGGCACCGATCGGTACGGACATTTCGAACTCTACGAGCCGCCGGTGAACGAACTGGGCGAGACGGAGCTCGCGACGCACGACCGTGTCTACAGCGCCTACGCTGAAAACTATCGCGAGCAGGTTCGCCGACACGAGGAAGCGTTCGCTGTAGCGTAGAGATTCATGTTCCTCTCCCCGCTGGGAGGAGAGGAGAAAGATGGGGAGGGGAAACAGATGACATCGATCCGCAGACGCACCGCCTTGCTCGCCGCGCTGGCTGCACCGTTTGCCGCCCGCAACGCCCGCGCCGCCGACTACCCTACCCGCCCGATCCGCCTGATCGTCCCCTACGCGCCCGGCGGCGGCGCCGACGCGGTCGCGCGCATCATCGCCAAGCTCGCGGGCGACAGCATGGGCCAGTCGATCGTGGTCGAGAACAAGGGCGGCGCCGGCTCGATCGTCGGGACCGACCTGGTCGCGAAGTCCAGCCCTGACGGCTACACGCTGCTGCTCGGCCAGTCCGGTCCGATCTCGATCAATCCGGTCGTCTACAAGAGCCTGCCGTACGATCCGGCGAAGGAGCTGACGCCGGTCACCATGACCAACTCCTATCCGTACGTGCTGGTGATCAATCCCAAGCTCGGCGTCACGACGCTCAAGGACTTCGTGGCGCTCGCCAAGGCGCAGGCCGGTGCCTTCAACTACGGCACCACGGGCGTCGGCGCCGCCAATCACCTGATGAGCGAGCTGTTCTGCGCCAAGGCTGGCGTGAGGATGACCCACATCCCCTATCGCGGCACCGCGCTCGCGGTCGCCGATTGCGTCTCCGGACAGGTGACGATGGTGTTCGGCGATCCGGTCAGCGTGCTGCCGCACATCAATGCGGGCACCTTGCGCGCGATCGCTGTCTCGAGCCCGAAGCGCTCGCCGGTGACGCCGACCGTCCCCACCATGGCCGAGAGCGGCTATCCCGATGTCGAGGCGGTGGCATGGCACGGTATCTTCGTGCCGGCGCGCACCCCGCAGGACATCGTCGACAAGCTCAACGTCGAGATCGTGAAGGCGCTGGCCAATCCCGAGATCAAGGACCTGCTCAGCAAGCAGGCCATGTCGCCCGTCGGCAGCACGCAGGCGGAGTTCGCGGCCTTCCTCAAGAAGGATATCGCGACCTGGAAGGACGTCGCCGCGCTCGCCAAGGTCAGCGTGGAATAAGAAGGGCCGTGAGGCGGAAAGCATCCGCCGCACGGCCTTGCTCATTCATGCTTTTGGGGACCGCTCGGTGCTAGCGGTAAGGATTCCTGTCGTTCCGGTCGACGGCGCGGGGAACGCCGTCATGATCCCTGTCCTGCAGCTGGCGATTGTCGAAGCGGTCGTAACGATTCGGCACGCCGTCGCGGTCCTTGTCCCATGCTTGCTGGCGGTTGTCGTGCGGTCGTACGGATTCGGCACGCCGTCGTGGTCTTTGTCGCCCCAGGCTCGCGGGCGATTGTTGTTCTGCGGGTCGACTACGTTGGGAACGCCGTCGCGGTCCCGATCGCCCCACGCACCACCGCGCGGCGGAACCTGCGCCTCGGCAGAAGTGATGATGACCGGCGTAACGGCAACTCCAGCCGCGATGGCTAGGATGGCAAGGGCAATCGGGTGCTTCATGAGGGGCTCCATGGTTGGTGACCGAAAGAACATTCCTTCGCCTCCAACGTCGGTTCGGGCCTAAAGGTGGCGGCGCATTTCCTCGCAACCGACAGCAGCTCCCACCCGTTGCAGCGAGACGATCATCCAAATGGCGGAGGGACCCAGATGCCCGCGAACAAGCATGCACGTGCCAAGTTGAACGATCTGAACGAGAAACTGCTCGGCGCCAAGAAAGCAGCCAATTCGGACGGAGCGGGCTCTTTGGCCGAGGCCGACCTCAAGTTGCTCGAGCAGGAAGTCGTGGCCGAGAAACTCAAGGCCAAACGACCGGAACCGGCGGCCAAAGCTCCAACGTCCGTCGACGGCAAGCTCGACAAGGCGCTCAACGACAGCTTCCCCGGCAGCGATCCGGTGTCCTTCGTCCAGGCTGCACCGATCAAGGATGGCGACCGTGCGCTGCCCACCGTCCCGGACAAGGATCCGAACGAAAAGACTTGAAATGAAAGGTCGCTCGCTGCGCAGGAACGACACCATCGTTGCCCTCACGCGCAGCGAGGGACCTTTTTTCTGTTTCTTCAATCAATCGCCACGGGCAAGACCACTCCTAGGCCCACGATTTGCCGAGCGGGCTATGCGTTCGGATCACCGGCGTTGGGGAAGAACAGCTGCTGGCCGTTGATCCTGTAGGCAGCGATATCGCCCTGCCCTTCGGCCGACACCAGCCAGTCGATGAACTGCTGACCGAGATCCTTCTTCACATGCGGGTGCCTGGCTGGATTGACAAGCATTACGCCGTACTGGTTGAACAGACGCTTGTCGCCCTGCATGACGATATCGAGCACGCCCTTGTTCTTGAATGAGAGCCAGGTGCCGCGGTCTGCGAGCACGTAAGCGTAGGACGCGGAGGCCGTGTTGAGCGCGGCGCCCATGCCCTGCCCGATCGATTTGTACCAGCTGCTCCGGGCGTCGGCGATATCGATGCCGGCCTCTTTCCAGAGCTTGACCTCGGCGACATGCGTGCCCGAGCGGTCGCCGCGGGAGATGAACGGCAGCTCCCTGTCCTTGATCATCCGCAACGCCGCGAGGATGTCCTTTGACTGGCCGACGCCCGCCGGATCGGTGCGCGGGCCGACCAGGACGAAGTCGTTGTACATCACGGGATAGCGCTTCACGCCGAAGCCCTCGGCGAGGAACTTGTCCTCCTCCGACCTGGCATGCACGAAGACAACGTCGGCATCGCCGCGCCGCGCCGTGTCGAGCGCCTGGCCGGTGCCGAGCGCTACCACCTTCACGTCGATGCCGGTGCGCGCCTTGAACAGCGGCAGCAGATGGCCGAACAGGCCGGAGTCCTGGGTCGAGGTCGTCGAGGCGACGATGATGGATTTTTCCTGGGCCAGCGCCGGCACGCCGAGCGCGAGCGTAGCGAGCAGGCCGATCAGCGACCGTCGGATCATCATACGAGCAGCTCCCCTGCCAAGAACTTGCGCGCCTCAGTAGTGCGCGGTGCATCGAAGAAGGTTGGCGCCGCGGCGGCTTCGACGACCCGGCCACGATGCAGCAGAACGACCTCGCCCGCCAGCCGCCGCGCCTCGCCGAGA
Source organism: Reyranella sp. (assembly GCF_965279465.1). Lineage (NCBI taxonomy): Bacteria > Pseudomonadati > Pseudomonadota > Alphaproteobacteria > Hyphomicrobiales > Reyranellaceae > Reyranella > Reyranella sp. Next base: position 4,709,546 of record NZ_OZ257242.1, on the reverse strand, counting down.
TCGTGGGTCGACATCACCACCTTGATGCCGCGCGCGCTGACGGCGCGGATCACGTCCTCGATCGCCTTGGTCGAGGCCGGATCGAGGCTGGCGGTCGGCTCGTCGAGGAACAGGACCTTCGGATCGCGCGCCAGGGCGCGGGCCAGCGCCAGCCGCTGCTGCTCGCCGGACGACAGCCGCCGCGCCGGACGATCGGCGGCATGCGCCAGGCCCACGACCTCGAGCAGCTCGCGCGCGCGGTCGGCGCCGACCGACGCGTAGCGGACGTTCGCCGCGGCGCTGCGGCGCAACATCGTCGGGCGCTGGAACACGATCGCCCGCCGCGGTTCGCCCTGCCACACGATCCGGCCCGAGGTCGGCTGCAGCAGGCCCATGGCGGCGCGCAGCACCGTCGTCTTGCCCGCACCGTTGGGCCCGATCAGCACAGTCGGCGCGCCTGGCAGGATGGCGAGCGTCAGGCGATCCAGCACGTTCACGGGGCCGATCGAGACTGTGACCTCCTCGAAACGGATCATCCCGCCAGCCGTTCGGCGGCACGGCGAAAGGCCCAGGCGAGCGCGTTGACGATCACCACGATCGCGATCAGCACCAGGCCGAGCCCGATCGCCAACGGCAGGTTGCCCTTGGAGGTCTCGAGCGCGATTGCGGTGGTCATGGTGCGGGTGAAGCCCTCGATATTGCCGCCGACGATGATCACCGCGCCGACTTCCGCCGCTGCGCGCCCGAAGCCTGCCAGCAACGCGGTGATCAGGCTGAAACGCGCGTCCCACACCAGCGTCGCAACGCGGCGCAGCGGGCCGACCTCCAGGGCGGTGAGCTCGTCGCGGTACTCGAGCCACAGGTCCTCGATCGTCTGGCGCGACAGGGCGGCGACGATCGGCGTCACCAGGATGGTCTGTGCGATCACCATCGCCTGCGGCGTGAACAGGATGCCCCACGAGCCGAGCGGCCCGGAGCGCGACAGCGCGAGATAGACGACAAGCCCGACCACCACCGGCGGCAAACCCATCATCGCATTCAGCAGCACGATGACCGCATCGCGGCCGCGAAAGCTCGACAACGCGATCCAGGCTCCCAGCGGAATGCCGATCGCGGCGGCAGCGAAGGCCGCCGACAAGCTGACGATCAGGGCAAGCTGCACGATCGCGAACAGCGCCGAATCGCCCGTCAGGACAAGGTCGAGGGCGGAGACATTGTCGGGCATCGGCGCGACTTCTTGCAGATGGTGCGCTGAGGGTCAATTTGGCTGGCCCGAACTCGTCATGCTCTTCCGGATCGCGAGCGTCTCGCTCGCTCATGCGCATGAGCGAGCGAGACGCTCGCGATCCGGAAGAGCATGACCACGGCAAGGCAAGAATTGACTACGTCCTCGCCGAATTTGTTCTAGTCTCCCCCCGCCACGAAAGGGGAAACGTCATGAAGCGCTGGAAGCATCGTCCCGAGGGTTCGACGTGGGGCGATTGGGGCGACGACGATCAGCTCGGCCGCTTGAATCTCATCACGCCGAAGAAGGTGCTGGAAGGCATCGCCGAGGTGAAGGAAGGACTCTCGTTCTGCCTCAGCCTGCCGCTCGACCTGCCCGGCGGCAACGTGCTGAATTCGCGCCGCCTGCCGCCCGTGCTGTCACCGACCGGCGACGAGAACGGTTGGCGCTTCAACTTCCTGACCAACACGCTCAACCCGTTGTTCCAGGACGTGGCAAGCGACGACCGCGTGATCCTGACGCTGCAATACTCGACCCAATGGGACACGCTCGCCCATGTCGGCGGCCTGTTCGACGCCGACGGCGACGGTGTCCCCGAGGCGCTGTACTACAACGGATTCAAGGCCGGCTCCGACGTGGTCGGCCCGCAGACCGATGCCGGCCGCGACGGCTGCGGCCATCTCTCCTACGCCCACAAGCTCGGCGTCGAGAACATGGCAGCCAAGGCGATCCAGGGCCGCGCCGTGATGGTCGACCTCGAGAAGCACTACGGCCGCGACCACAAGTATGTGAGCTACGACGACTTCAAGCGCGTGCTCGATGCCGACAAGGTGGTGGTCGAGCCGGGCGACATGCTGTTGCTCTACACCGGCTTCACCGACGAGATCGTGAAGATGGACAAGAAGGTCGACCCGGCACGCGCGCATGCGATGTGCTGCGTGCTCGACGGGCGCGACAAGCGGCTGCTGCAGTGGATCACCGACAGCCAGATCTCGGCGCTGATCGCGGACAACTACGGCGTCGAGGCCGTGCCGGCGAAGCCCGGGCCGGACGATGCCGGGCATCCGTCGCTGCCGATCCACAATCACTGCCTGTTCAAGCTCGGCCTCAATCTCGGCGAGATCTGGTGGCTCAAGGACCTGGCATTGTGGCTGCGCGACAGGAAGCGCTCGCGCTTCCTGCTGACCGCGCCGCCGCTGCGCCTGCCCGGCGCCGTCGGCTCGCCCGCGACGCCGGTCGCGACGGTCTAGCAGCCGAATGGACAGCGCTTTCACGGCCCTGGTCGCGGACGCGCTCGGCACAACGCCGTTCCGGTTGCTCGATGTCGGCTGCTCGGGCGGGCTCGATCCGCGCTGGCGGGCGTTCGGGCAACGGCTGCAGGCGATCGGCATCGATGCCAGCCGCGCCGAATGCGCGCGGCTCGCCAAGGCGGAGACCCTGCCCGGCGTCGAATACGTGCCGGTTTTCGTGGCCGGCGTTGCCGGCCGGCCGGTCGACCTCGTGCGCGGCCAGGCCTCGCCGCTGATCATGGCGATCCGCGAGCGGCTGAGCTTCATGCGCACGCGCGAGATCCGCGCCGCGCGGCTGGCCAGGGCCGAGATTGAGGAGCAACTGCGCCACAATGCGTGGGAAATGACCGAACTCGCCGACAGCACGAAGCCGGTCGCGGTGGCCGAGCTGCTGGCGTCACGCGGCTGGACGGAGTTCGACTATCTCAAAATCGACATCGACGGCTCGGACTTCGAGGTGCTGCAGACGCTCGACGGCCGCCTGAAGCACGCCGGCGTGCTGGGCGTGCAGCTCGAGGTGAATTTCGTCGGCTCCGACGCTCCGAGCGAGCACGCCTTCCACAACACCGACCGCTTCATGCGCAAGCAGGGCTACGAGCTGTTCCGGCTCGACGTGCGCAACTACTCCTCGCGCGCCCTGCCCGCCCGCTATGTCTGGCCGACCCCGGCCGAGACGCTGACCGGCCGGCCGTTCCAGGGCGAGGCCTACTACGGCCGCGACATCGACGCCGCCGGCTTCGACGTGCCGAAGCTGCTCAAGCTCGCGGCGATCCATGAGGCGTGGGGCGTGCCCGACTTGGCCGCCGAGCTGCTGCTCGCGCGCCGCGCGGACGTGGCGGACAGCATCGACATAGACAAGGCCCTCGACCTGCTCGCCGCCGCGGCCCAGCCTGATCGCACGCGCAAGCTTGACTATCGCAGCTACATGCGGAGCTTCGAGGCCGATTCACCTTCCTTCTACCGCCGCGAGGGCGATTACACGCTGGGCGAACGGCTGGCCGCCGCGTGGGCCGCGTTCAGGTTCCCGCGCCGCTGAGTCCCCCGGAAACTCCGCGAAGTACTTCCCGGGGTTTCCGGGGCACGCTCCGGCCTACGACGCTTTCCTGCTCCTCTCGGGAGACGCCTCGCGGGGGGACGCCTGTCGCGCACGCCTACCCGCAGGCGATCGCAAATCGTCGCTATTTGACCTGTCCGCGCTTGTACATCCATTGGTTGTATATCAAAGTACATGTCTCTCCGGGACAACCCACGGGGAATTTCCGGGGTCAGGGACAGGAATGTCGTGAACAGATCGAAGCCGATCGCACGATCGGCAAGCGCGATGACCAGGGAGGGCGATATGGCAAGCAAAAAGACGAAATCTGCCAAATCAACTCGAGCGAAAGCGGCTGGACCGGATCGCACGCCGGGAGCCTCTTTCAAAGGACCGAAGAGAGACGAGCCGGCGTTCGCCAAGCCTTCGATGTTGAGGTTGATGGACATTGGCGCAAAGGCGGCGGCTCCCAAGGCGATCGGCGCGAAAGCCGCCAACACAGTGATCTACATCCACGGCATCGGGAACAAGCCGATCGCCTCCATCCTCAAGTGCCAGTGGGACACGGCGCTCTTCGGCACCGAGCTCGGCGACAGGAGCCGCATGGCCTACTGGGTCAACCGCCAGTTCTATCCCGAGCCCCTGAAGGCAAGCTGCGCGTCGGGTGACAAGGTGGCGCTGGAGGACGAAGAAGCAACCACAAGGGCGATTCTGGGCATCACCGGCGAGCAGGGCGGCGACGAGCAGGTACTGTCGAGGGAGATTGGCGTCCTCGCGAAAGGCGACCAGCAGCGCGCGGCCTTCCTGCGTTCCATCGCAAACACGATGACGCAGAAAGCCGAAACGGCTCAGGCCGCCTTCGCCGCGCAGGACGTCGCCGCCAAGATCCTGCCCCTGCCGGCATTCCTGCGGAGATTGATCACGCGCAGCCTGACGCGCGTGCTGCTCCGCGACGTGAACGACTTTCTGTTCGACGGCGAGCGCCGGGATTCGATGGAGAAATCGCTGCTCGACCGTCTGATGGCCGGCGGCGGTCCCTTCGTCATCATCGCTCATAGCCAAGGCTCGATGATCGCCTATGACGTGTTGCGGCGGCTTCAGAAGGAGCAAATCGAGGTCCCGCTCTTCCTGACGATCGGCTCGCCGCTCGGCATCGCCGAGGTCCAGGATGTCATCCGGCAGTGGACCGGAGGCGGCCTTCCGTTTCCGCCGTGCGTGGAGCGTTGGGTCAATATCGCCGACCGTCTTGATCCGGTCGCTATCGACAGCACCCTTGCCAACGATTTCGGCGCCGATATCGAAGACAGGCAGGTAGTGAACCTCGACTCCCCGCGCCATCCACATTCGGGGACGGGATACCTGCAAACCAAGCTCCTCCGCGATGTGGTCAGGGAAACGGTCGGCACAGGCTTCCAGCAAGCCATCGCCCCCTTTGCGATCGCAAAGGATCTGGTGGCAGACCTCGAGGATGGCTTGCGCGACAAGCGTCACGAAGTGCTCATCCAGCTCTCCGACGCGCCGGGCACGGCCCCGGCCGACCGGCTCACGCATGCGAAGGCGGTCGAGCAGGTCAGCGAGCGGATCAAGGATATCGTGACTGCGAGCGGCGCCAAACCGGATGACGCAAGGATCGAGCCTCTCCGCCATTTCGTGGCGGCCGAGCTGACCCGGCTCGAGGTGGAGGCGCTGCGCTCCCACTACGCCGATCTCCAGATGAAGGGAGTCTGGAGGAATGCGGTCAAGCGCACGCTCATCAACCAGTCGACCCATACCGTGCAGGCGCGGCCAGCCAATATCGGTTACGGTGCGGACGGCAAGGGGATCGCATGGGCCATCCTGGATACCGGCATACGCGCCGACCATCCGCATTTCGCCGAATACCAGAACGTGATCGAGCAGTGGGATTGCACCCGGACTGGCGCGCCCAGCCGCCTGACGCCCGGCATGCCCGGGTTCGATGTGCTCGATGGTAACGGGCACGGAACGCACGTTGCGGCCACCGTCGCCGGGATGATGAAGATCGGAAATGCGAAGGACAGCGTCGTGCTCGCCGGCATGGCGCCCCGCACCTCTCTTTATGGATTCAAGGTCCTCGCGGACGATGGCACCGGCAGGGATAGCTGGATCATAAAGGCGCTCGACAAGATCGCGGAGATCAACGAGGCCTCGAGCCGACTCCAGATCCAGGGTGTCAATCTGAGCCTGGGGGGAGGATTCGATCCCAGCGTGTTCGGTTGCGGGCATACTCCGCTATGCGAAGAGCTGCGACGTCTCTGGAGGCAGGGCGTGATCGTTTGTCTCGCCGCCGGCAACGAAGGCTATGCGGTGCTGTCTTCCGCCAACGGCGACATCCAGGCGAACCTCGACCTGTCGATCGGCGATCCGGCAAATCTCGATGAAGCGATCGCCGTCGGTTCCGTCCACAAGACGAATCCCCACACCTACGGCATCTCGTACTTCTCCTCACGCGGGCCGACCGCGGATGGCCGGCAGAAGCCGGACGTCGTTGCGCCGGGAGAAAACATCGTCTCGGCGCGTCACGACTGGAAGGAGGCTCTGGCGGCAGGAGCGGGAGCGATCACGATCGACAACCATTATGTGGAAATGAGCGGGACAAGCATGGCCACGCCTCACGTGTCCGGCCTGCTCGCGGCATTTCTTTCGCTCAGGCGGGAGTTCATCGGCTATCCCGACCGCGTGAAGAAGATGCTGCTGGATGGCTGCGTCGACCTCAAGCGAGACCCCAACATGCAGGGATCTGGTCTTCCCAATCTCATCAAGATGCTGGCATTGAACTGACGCCGCAAAGCCGAGCATGCAAGGGGCGACTGCCCTTCGTGTCCCGGAAACCCCGCGAAGTACTTCCCGGGGTTCCGGGGCACCCGTGCAGACGCTTAAGCCTTCTTCTCCCAACCCCCAGTAGCGGTCTGCTGCCAGTAGGCGAGCGTGTGGCCGGCCGCCTTGTAGGCCTTCCAGCGTTCGCGGCTGTCGGCCACTGCCGTGTCGTCGCGGCCGTCGAACAGCTCGAAGCAGCGCCTGTAGTCGGCGATCCGGTCCGATCGTGCGCGGTCGGCGACGAATAGGAAGGCGGCGCCGTTGGGGTTCTCGTCGAGATGCGTCAGCCACACGGGTTGGCGGTCGGCCTCGCCGTCGCGTGCCGAGCCGTGCGGCAGGAAGCTGTCCTGGTCGTAGGTCCAGAGATGCGTGGCGAGCACATCGACCCTCTCGGGCGAGCCCAGCATCACCACCGCGCGCTCGCCCGCCTGCAGGGTCTTGACCAGCAGGCGGGGCAGCGCCTCCTCGAGCGACGACCTGGTCAGGTGATAGAAATTGACCTCGGTCGCCACGCGGTCACTTCTCGTAGTTGTCGGCGATCAGCCGGTCGAGCAGGCGCACGCCGTAGGCCGTCGCGCCCTTGGGCGTGGTCTCGTTGCCCTTGCTCGACCATGCCATGCCGGCGATGTCGAGATGGGCCCATGCGACACCGTCCTTGACGAAGCGCTGCAGGAACTGGGCCGCCGTGATCGAGCCGCCGTCGCGGCCGCCGCCGACGTTCTTCATGTCGGCAATTTCCGAATCGATCAGCTTGTCGTACTTGGGGCCAAGCGGCATGCGCCACAGCTTCTCGCCGATCTCCGAGCCGGCCTTGCGCAGCTTGTCCGAGAGCGGCGTGTCGTTGCTGAACAGGCCGGCCCGCTCATGCCCCAGCGCGACGATGATCGCGCCGGTCAGCGTCGAGAGCTCGACCATCGCCTGCGGCTTGTACTTCTCCTGCACGTACCACATGGCGTCGCACAGGATCAGCCGGCCCTCGGCATCGGTGTTGATGATCTCGACGGTCTGCCCCGACAGGCTCTTCACCACGTCGCCCGGCCGCGTCGCGTTGCCGTCTGGCATGTTCTCGACGAGCGCACAGATGCCGATCACGTTGGCCTTCGCCTTGCGCGCCGCGAGGAGCCGCATCGCGCCTGTCACCGCGCCCGCGCCGCCCATGTCCCACTTCATGTCTTCCATGCCGCCGGCGGGCTTGATCGAGATGCCGCCGGTATCGAAGGTCACGCCCTTGCCGATCAGGGCGACGGGGGCCTGGCTCTTGGGGCCGTTCATCCAGCTCATGATCAGGAGCTGCGACTCGCGCACGCTGCCCTGGCCGACGGCGAGCAGCACATTGAGGCCGAGCTTCTTCATCGCCGCCTCGCCCAGCACCTCGACCTTGAGGCCGACCTTGGTGAGTGCCTTGGCACGGCGCGCGAACTCGGCGGGATAGAGCACGTTGGCCGGCTCGCTCACCAGGTCGCGCGTGAAGAACACCGAATCGACCACCGGTGCGAGAGCGGCGTAGGCTTTTTTCGCGTCGGCGGTGCCGGCGACCACGATCGTGAGCCGCTCGAGCGAATTCTTCTGCTCGGGCTTGTCCTTGGTCTTGTACTTGTCGAAACGGTAGCCGCGCAGCTGGGCGCCCAGGGCGATATGCGCCGCGACCTCGGCCGGCGAGACCTTGCTGCCCTTGACGGCATCGACCACGACCGTGGCGGCCTTCTGCCCCGCCGCGTTGGCGTCGGCGGCGACCAGCCCGCCCAGCGCCTCGGCGGCGCGCGCATCGAGCTCGGACTCCTTGCCGACACCGAGCAGCAACAGCCGCGAGAAATCCGCCTGGCCGAGCACCGGAAGTGTCTGGTTCTTGGCGCCGGTGAAGCGGCCCGCCTCGATCGCGCGCACGACGGCGCCGCGCAGCGTCCTGTCGATCGCCTTGGCGCTTGCCTGAAGCTGCTTGTCGGCGCCCACGAACACCGCAACATTGCCGGAGAACGCCTTCGGAAAGGCGGAAAATTCCACTTTCATTCAAGTCCCTCGCTTTTGCCGGAGTTTTCGCCCCTGCGGCGGTAGGGCGCAAGGCGCGAATTGCATCGCGGCGGCCCGGACAGTATCAGTACCGGCCCTCAAAACGGGAATGGAAATGACTTCTGCGAACCTCCCTCGCGTCAATGTCGTCGGCCTCGGCAAGCTTGGGGCGCCGCTTGCCGCGGTGCTCGCCAGCCGCGGCTTCAGCGTGATCGGCCTCGACGTCAACAAGACGCTGGTCGATGCGCTCAACGCCGGCAAGATGCCGATCGTCGAGCCGCAGTTGAACGAGCTGATCGCTGCCAACCGAGAGCGCCTCAGGGCGACGATGGATGCGAACGAGGCGGTGCGGAACAGCGAGGCGAGCTTCGTCATCGTGCCGACGCCGTCGGACGCGACCGGCTTCTTCTCCAACCGCTTCGTGCTGCAGGCGATGGAGACGCTCGGCAAGGCACTGCGCAACAAGACCGGCTACCACATGGTGGTCATCACCTCGACCGTGATGCCGGGCTCGACCGGCAGCGACATCAAGGCCGCCCTCGAGGCCGCCTCGGGCCGCAAGGTCGGGCCCGATCTCGGCCTCTGCTACAATCCGGAATTCATCGCGCTCGGCTCCGTGGTGCGCGACATGCTGTTCCCCGATTCGATCCTGGTCGGCGAGAGCGACCCGAAGGCCGGCGACATGCTGGCGGGCATCTACCTGCAGATGTGCGAGAAGAAGCCGCCGGTGCAGCGCATGAACTGGATCAGCGCGGAGCTGACCAAGATCTCGGTCAACACCTACGTCACGACCAAGATCTCCTACGCCAACATGCTGGCCGACATCTGCGACCGCCTGCCCGGCGCCGACGTCGACGTGGTGACCAAGGCGCTCGGCGCCGATACCCGCATCGGCGGCAAGTACCTCAAGGGCGCGATGGGCTACGGCGGTCCCTGCTTTCCGCGCGACAACGTCGCCTTCGCCGCGCTGGCCCGCAAGCTCGGCGCCCGCGCCGACGTGGCCGAGGCGACCGACCGCATCAACAACTACCAGGTCGACCGCCTCACCGGCCTCGTCTCCAAGTTCGCCAGGTCGGGCACGCGGATCGCGCTGCTCGGCCTTTCCTACAAGCCCCTGACACCAGTGGTGGAGGAGAGCCACAGCGTGAAGCTCGCCGAGCGGCTGGCAGATGCGGGCTACATCGTCACCGTGCACGATCCGCTGGCGCAGGACGCCGCCCTCGCCGTGCTTGGCGACAAGGTCGTCGGCGCCTCCTCGCTCGAGTCGGCGGTGCGCGACGCCGACCTGCTGATCGTCGGGACCGGCTGGCCGGAGTACAGGGAAATCGATCCGGCGTGGGCGAAGCGCGACGGCCAGAAGCTCACCATCCTCGACCTGTGGCGCACCCTTCCCGCCGACACGTTCGAGCCGGTCGCCGACATCCTGTACCTCGGCTCGGGGCGCTGATCGCGCGAGCGCCTGCCGGCTAGAGGGTGTTCTTGTAGATGCGGCCACCCTTCATGATCAGCTTGAGGTTCTTGTGCGGGTCGGCGACCAGCGTCAGGTCGGCGATGGGATCGCCATCGACCAGCAGAAGATCGGCAAGTGCGCCCACCTCGACGACGCCGAGCTTCCCGGGATAGGGCGAGCGGGCTCCGGAAAGCGCCAGCAATTCGGCATTGTCGCGCGTCGCCATGCGCAGCGCCTCGATCGGTGAATACCATTTCGCCATCTTGGCCAGCATCGCGCCCTGCTCGGTGGCGGCAGCGGGACTGAACAGGATGTCGGTTCCCCAGGCCGTCCTTATCCCGTGCTCGGGTGCCGCCGGCAGGTCGGTGGGCAAGCGGAAATCGCCATGGCCGCCGGTCTGGGAGATCATCGCGCCCGATGGCCAGATGCGCGGGCCCACCGCGAGGCCGGCGTCGATTGCTCGCTTGAGGCCGAAGGACGGCCCGCCCAGATCGCGAATGCTGGTGAAACCGCGCATCAGCATGTCGTTGGCGGCCTTGGCAGCGGCAAGATTGACGAAGCCCACATCCGCCGTCAGCAGCACGACCTGAGGCAGCGAGATGAACATGATGTGCGTGTGGGCATCGATCAGGCCGGGCATCAAGGTGCGCCCGGCGCCGTCGATCACCGTCGCGCCGCTCGCCGTCGCCGTCCCTACGGCGGCGATCTTGTCACCTGTGACGAGGACGTTGGTCGGTGGAGTGAGCGAAGCATTCGTGCCGTCGAAAATGCGGACGTTCCGGATCAGCGTGTCCGGCGGGGACGACGCCGCTTCCGGAGCCGTTGCGCTTCCCGCTATCGCGATCAGGCCGATCAGCGCCAGTGCTTACGTCAACATCGCAGGTCTCCTTCCCCTTGGCGGGAAGGATGCCCCCTGGCTCAAACGAGCGCGAGCCGGCAACACCAAGGTGTCATCTTCTCTTCTTCAGGCCGCCTTCTTCGCACGCAGCGCCGGCAACAGCTTGCGCTCCGCGAGCTCGAAGAACGACTCCTGGTCGGGCCCGATCTGGTTGAGGATGATATGGTCGCAACCGACGGCGACATACTTCTCTATCGCCTCGAGGTGCCGGTCGACGGACGGACCGCAGCTCACCTCCTTGCCGACGGATTCGACCGACACATGTTCCGAGGCGGCGGCGAACGCTTCTTCATGCGGCAGCTCGGCCAGCACCGGCCAGCCCGCGAGCGACCAGCGGAAATAACGATGCGCCGTGTTGCGGCCCTCCTCTTCGGTCGGCGCGCAGCACATCGCGATCTCGGCGTAACGCGGCCCCTTCCCGCCGACGGAGACGTAGGCCTGGACCAGCTCCTTCCGGGCCTCCGTCACGATCAAGCCGTCAGTCTTCCGCGCGGCCAGCTTTGCCGCATCGGGGCCGCCCGCAGCCAGGATGACAACCGGCTTCCGCTTCGGCCTGTCGAAGAGCTTGGCGTGGTCGACGCGGAAATGCTCTCCATGGAAGTTGAGGATCCCCCCGGAGAGTAGGCCTTGGATGATGTCGACGGCTTCGTCGAGCCGTTCGTGACGCTCTGCAACGCCCGGCCAGCCCTCGCCCACCACGTGCTCGTTGAGCCGTTCTCCGGCGCCGAGGCCCAACGTGAATCGATCGTTCGACAGGACGCCCATGGTCGCCGCCGCCTGCGCGATGATCGCAGGGTGATAGCGCATGATCGGACAGGTGACCGCGGTCATCAGGCCGATGTGTGTCGTTGCCTGCGCGATCGCGCCGAGAACCGGCCACGCAAACGGCGCGTGCCCCTGCTCCTCGAGCCAGGGAAAATAATGATCGGAAATCGCCGCGAAATCGAAGCCGGCCTCTTCGGCACGCCGCGCGTTGCGGACCAGATCAGCCGGTCCGTGCTCTTCCGACATCAGCTTGCAGCCGAGCTTCACCATCTTGCCCTCACCGATTGGAGTTGGGGAACTCCAACGAGAACAAGAGGAGCCACGCGAAGGTTGCGTGCCCGGGTTTCGGGCACTGCGACATGATTCGTTCGCGCCGTTCATTCGTTGTACAAGGAAGGTGTCCGTAGCGACCCTCGCAGGACGCATCACCGACGCCCGCCCTACGCGATGCGGTTCGCGTCAACAAAGGCAGAGCCCCTTGGAATCGTTACTGCGACGCGCCCTCGGGCGCGCCCGACCTGCTTTGGCGCAGGAAGAAGAGCCCATTCGCAGCGAACTGTTCAGCGTCGAACGGCTCGAGCAGCACGCAGAGAGCCTGGCCTCCAACCAACCGACCCACTCGAATGCAATATCGGGCAAGTCCCTCGTGGTCCGCCTTCGCGACAACGAGCGCGTGCTTCTGGAAGCCTACGGCAGCATCGCCAAGGAAGCCGGCGAAGGCCGTTCCATCACCCCCTCTGCGGAATGGCTGCTCGACAACTATCATCTGGTCGAAAAGCAGGTGCGCGAAGTCCGCACCGATCTGCCGGCAGGCTACTATCGACAGCTGCCGAAGCTGAGCGACGGCCCGCTGGCCGGTTATCCCCGGGTGTTCGGCATCGCCTGGGCCTTCGTCGCCCATACCGACAGCCGCTTCGATCCCGAAGTGCTGACCCGCTTCGTCCGGGCGTACCAGACCGTTCAGCCGCTCAGCATCGGCGAGCTGTGGGCCGTGGCGATCACGCTGCGCATCGTCCTGGTCGAGAACCTTAGGCGATCGGCCAAGCATATCTTGAACTGGCGTGCGGCCCGCCAGGACGCCGACCGCGTCGCCGACCGGTTGCTCGGCGTCAACGACATCGCGGCCGATCCGAAGGCACTAGCGCCCTATGAGCGCGCGCTGCTCTCGGACGGCTTCATCGTCCAACTCGTCCAGCGCCTGCGCGATCAGGACCCCGAGGTGACGCCCGCGGTCGGCTGGCTGGAAGCGCGACTGATCCGGGAAGGGAAGAATGCCGACGAACTGGTGCGGAAGGAGCACCAGATCCAGGGCGCAACGAACGTCACCGTCCGCAACATCATCACCAGCATGCGCCTGGTCTCCGATGTCGATTGGACGAAGTTCTTCGAAGCGGTAAGCCCAGTCGACGAGATCCTGCGCACCGGCGGCACATTCGATGAGATGGATTTCGTCACCCGCAACCTCTATCGCACCGCCATCGAGCAGATGGCGCGCGGCACGGGGCTCGCGGAGCCGGAGATCGCACGACGCGCGCTGGCCAGCGCGGCGGCAGCGCCCGAAACCGCCGATGGTGATCGACGGAATCGCGATCCCGGGCATTACCTCCTGGGAGGCGGGCGTGCGGCCTTCGAGCAGTCGATCGGATTCCGGACGATCGGGCTGGCGCTGCGCCGCCGATTCGCGGGGACCGGCATTGCGGGCTATGTCGGCAGCGTCGCGGCAATGGCCAGCGTGGTCCTGCTCCTGCCCGTGCTCGGCATTGCAGGGCTCGGCGTCAAAGGATGGCCCCTCGCGGTCCTGGCCTTCGTGGGTATCCTGCCGGCGATCGATGCGGCCCTGATGCTGGTCAACCGGGCGATCACCGGCGGCTTCGGCGCGACACAGCTGCCGGCAATGGCCCTGCGCGACGGGGTACCGCCCGAGTCTCGCACCATGGTCGCGATACCGATCCTGCTGTCGACCCGCGCCGCGATCGACGAGCAGATCGGGCGGCTCGAGGTTCATCATCTTTCCAATCCGGCCGGCGAGATCTATTTCGCGCTGCTGTCCGACTGGACCGATGCGCTTACCGAATCGACGGTGGATGACGCTGGCCTGCTTGGCGCGGTCACGGACGGCATCACCCGACTGAATGCCCGCTATCCGAATCCTTCCGGTCCGGACCGCTTTTTCCTGCTCCATCGCCGCCGCGGCTGGAACGAGGCGCAGCGACGGTGGATCGGCTGGGAACGAAAGCGCGGCAAGCTCCATGAGCTCAATCATCTGCTGCGCGGCTCGAGCGAAACGACGTTTCTCGAAGCGAGCGACAGATCGTTGCCTGCCGACGTGCGCTACGTGGTGACGCTCGATTCCGACACAAGGCTGCCGCGCGACACGATCTCGCGCCTGGTCGGCAAGATGGCACACCCGCTCAACCGGCCGCGCCTCGATCCGCGCGAGCACCGCGTGACCGAGGGCTATGGCGTACTGCAGCCCCGCGTCACACCCTCGCTGCCGGTCGGCGCGGAAGGCTCGCTGTTCCAGCGCATCTTCTCGAGCAACAACGGGATCGATCCCTATTCGTCGGCGGTCTCCGACGTCTATCAGGACCTGTTCGGCGAGGGCTCCTACTCGGGAAAGGGCATCTACGACATCGATGCTTTCGAGAGCGCCCTGCAGGGCCGCGTCCCCGACAGCACGATGCTGAGCCACGATCTGTTCGAAGGCGTGTTCGCCCGCTCCGGTCTCGCGTCCGATATCGAGGTGGTCGAGGAATTCCCCGCCCGCTACGACGTGGCCGCGGCGCGCCAGCATCGTTGGGCGCGGGGCGACTGGCAGCTTCTGCCGTGGATGCTCGGCCTGATGAAGGGAACCGGCCGGCACGAGCGCCCGGGCTTCGTGCCCGCCATCGGCTTCTGGAAGATGTTCGACAATCTCCGGCGCACCGTGTCGCCGCCCGCCGCGATCGTGGCGCTACTGGGAGGCTGGACCTTGCCTCTGCCGGCTGCCCTGCTCTGGACGGGTTTCGTGCTGCTCGTCATCGGCCTGCCGACTCTCCTGCCCGTTATCGCCGCGCTGCTGCCTCGGCATACCGGCATTACCGCACGCAGCCACATCTCGGCCCTCGGCACGGATATCGCGTCGGCGTTGAGCCAGACAGCGCTTCTCGTCGTTTTCCTGGCCCACCATGCCTGGCTGATGATCGATGCGATCGGCCGAACGCTGTTCCGTCTGCTCGTCACCCAGCGGCGGATGCTCGAATGGATCACCGCCGCCCAATCCAAGAGCAGCCTGCGCGCCGGCTGGTTCGGTCTCTATGTCCAGATGGCGGGAAGCGTCGCGATCGGCATTCTTGCCGCACTCTTCGTGTGGTACTTCGGCGCCGCGGCCGCGCCGATCGCTGTTCCGTTCGTCCTTGCCTGGCTCTTCGCCCCGGCGATCGCACGCTGGGTGAGCCTGCCGCCTGGAGACGCTGGCAGTCTTTCAATGTCCGCGGCCGATGCCCTGTCGCTTCGGCTGATCGCCCGGCGGACATGGCGCTACTTCGAGACCTTCGTCACCGAGACAACCAACATGCTGCCGCCGGACAACTTCCAGGAGGATCCGAAGCCTGTCATTGCCCAGCGGACATCGCCAACCAATCTCGGCCTGTTGCTCCTGTCGACCGTCGCCGCCCGGGATTTCGGCTGGATAGGTACTCTGGAGACTGTGGAGCGGCTCGAGGGAACGTTGGCAACAATGGGGCGTCTGAGGCGCTTTCGCGGACACTTCTTCAATTGGTATGACACCAGCGATCTTCGCCCGCTGGAACCGCCCTACATCTCGTCCGTCGACAGCGGAAATCTCGCCGGCCACCTCATCGCCCTCGCCAACGCTTGCGCGGACTGGCGCAGCAGGCCTGTCGACGCGTCGCGAGTCGCTGCCGGCGCCGCCGACAGCCTGACGCTCGCCCGCGAGGTGCTGTTCGCGTTGCCCGACGACCGCCGAACGCATCTCGTGTCTTCGTCCGAGCTCGACCATGCGCTCAAGGGTATTGCCGCGGCCCTGTCGGGCCCGCTCGACGAGCTCTCGCGGCACGCCGAGACGGCCGCCGACCTCGCCCGGGCGCTCGGCAGCGAACGCGGCGATGAAGGCAGCGCCGACATGCTGTTCTGGGTCGAGGCCACGCAACGATCGGTCGAGAGCTGCCGTCGCGACATCGCGCAGACCGCGGCCGCGACGGCAGCGCTCCAATCCCGGCTGCAGGCGATCGAGACGACGGCGCGGGCCTTCGCCGACGAGATGGAGTTCGCGTTTCTGCTCGATCCGGAGCGCAGGCTGCTGTCGATCGGCTATCTCTGCGCCGAGGACCGGCTCGACCACAATTGCTACGACCTGCTCGCCTCGGAGGCGCGGCTCGCGAGTTTCGTGGCCATCGCCAAAGGGGAGATCCCGGCCCGGCACTGGTTCCGCCTGGGACGCGAGGTGACGCCGGTAGGACGCGGCGCAGCTCTCGTCTCGTGGTCGGGCTCGATGTTCGAGTACCTCATGCCGTCGCTGATCATGCGCGCGCCGCACGGCAGCCTGATCGAAAAGACCAACGACCTCGTCGTGCAAAGGCAGATCGACTACGCGCGCGGCCTCGGTCTGCCCTGGGGCATCTCCGAGTCGGCCTACAACGCACGCGACAAGGAATTCACCTACCAGTATTCAAATTTCGGCGTGCCCGGCCTCGGCTTCAAGCGAGGCTTGGGCGAAAATGCCGTCATCGCGCCCTATGCGACGGCGCTCGCCGCCATGGTCGATCCCGCGGCCGCCACGATCAACTTCGCCTTGCTGGCGCAGAAAGGCGGGCGCGGCCGGTACGGCTTCTACGAGGCGCTCGATTTCACGCCCACGCGCGTCCCCGATGGCCAGTCCCAGGCGATCGTGCGGGCCTACATGGCGCACCATCAGGGCATGACGGTGGTCGCCATCGCCAACGCCCTGCTCGACGGGATCATGCGCACCCGCTTCCACGCCGAGCCGATGGTCCAGGCGACCGAGCTGCTGTTGCAGGAGCGCACCCCGCGCGACGTCGCGGTGGCCCATCCGCGAGCCGAGGAAGTCAGCGCCGGCGCAACAGGAAGCGATCTCGAACCGACGCCTGTGCGTCGCCTGCGCAATCCAAACGCCGCCAGCCCGTCGGTGCACCTGCTGTCCAACGGCCGCTACGCCGTGATGCTGACCGCGGCCGGCTCGGGCTACAGCCGCTGGAATGATCGCGCCGTCACGCGCTGGCGCGAGGACACGACTCGCGACGATTGGGGCAGCTACATCTTCCTGCGCGATGTCGAGCGTCATGAGGCATGGTCCGCGACCTGGCAGCCGTGTGGCCAACGGCCCGATAGCTACGACGTCATGTTCGCCGAGGACCGCGCGGAATTCATCCGGCACGACGGCAGCCTCACCACCACTCTGGATGTCGTTGTGTCCCCCGAGGACGACGCCGAGGTGCGCCGCGTGTCGATCGCCAATTCGGGCGCCGGCGCACGCAACATAGAGCTCACCTCCTATGCCGAGATCGTGCTCGCCCAGCCGGCAGCCGACCAGGCCCACCAGGCGTTCTCCAAGCTCTTCGTCGAGACCGAGTACCTCGTGGGGGCGGACGCCATCCTGGCCACACGCCGGCGGCGCGGCGCGGACGAGCCCGAGCTTTGGGCCGCCCACCTGGCGGTCGTCGAAGGCGAGGCGATCGGCGACTTCGAATTCGAGACCGACCGCGCCCGCTTCCTCGGCCGCGGCAACGACATCGGCAACGCAATCGCCGCGAACGACGGGAGGCGATTGTCCAATACGGTGGGCCATGTGCTCGATCCCGTGTTCGCGCTGCGCCGGCGGCTGCGAATTCCCGCAGGCGGCACGGTGCGGGTTGCGTTCTGGACCATGGTCGCCTCCTCGCGTGAAGCGCTGCTCGACGCCGTCGACAAGCACAAGGATGCCAATGCCTTCGAACGCGCTGCCACGCTGGCCTGGACGCAAGCACAGGTGCAGCTGCGCCACCTCGGCATCGGTCCGAGCCAGGCGAGCCTCTACCAGCGCCTGGCGGGGCATGTCGTCTATGCCAACCCCGCGCTGCGTTCGTCGTCCGACACGATCCGCCGCGGCCTGGCGCCACCGCCGGCCCTGTGGGCGCAGGGCATCTCGGGCGACGTGCCGATCGTGCTCGTGCGGATCGACGAACTCCAGGATGCCGACATCGTGCGCGACATGCTGCGTGCCCACGAATACTGGGGACTGAAGGGCTTGCCGGTCGACCTCGTCATCCTCAACGAGCACGGTGCCTCGTATGCCCAGGATCTGCAGATCGCCATCGAGACGCAGGTACGGATCCGCCAGTCGACGATCCATCCCGCCGCCGAGCGGCAGCCGGGCGGCGTGTTCGTCCTGCGCAGCGATCTGATTTCAGCCGACACCCGCACCTTGCTGTATGCCGTGGCGCGCGTCGTCCTGCTCGGCCGTCGCGGCAGCCTGGCCGATCAGCTCGGCCGGCTGCAGACGCCGCGCGGCGTGCTGCCCTCGCCGCCGCTCAAGCAGGTGACCGATGCTGCGGCCAAAGCCGATGCGCCGCCGCCGCCGCCGCCCGATCTGCAGTTCTTCAACGGACTGGGCGGATTCTCTCCCGATGGCCGGGAGTACATAATCGTGCTCGGCCCCGGCCAGTCGACGCCCACGCCGTGGATCAACGTCGTCTCCAACGCCTCGTTCGGCTTCCAGGTCGCCGCCGACGGCGGCGGCTACACGTGGTCGCAGAACAGCCGCGACAACCAGCTCACACCGTGGTCGAACGATCCGGTCGGCGATCGGCCCGGCGAGATCCTGTATGTGCGCGATCTCGATACGGGTGACGTCTGGACTCCGACGGCGCTGCCGATTCGCCTCGAGCCGGCACGCTACATCGCGCGTCACGGACGGGGTTACAGCCGTTTCGAGGTTGCCGCCAACGGGGTCGCGCTCGAGCTGCTGCAGTACGTGGCACTCGACGATCCGATCAAGATCTCGCGCCTCACCTTGCGCAACATCTCGGGCCGATCGCGCCGCCTGTCGGTCACAGCCTACGTCGAATGGGTCCTCGGCCTCGCCCGCGGCGTGGCCGGACCGACCATCGTGACCGAACGCGACTCCGTCACCGGCGCGATCTTTGCCCGCAATCCGTGGAACATCCATCAGGGAACCCGCGTGGCCTTCGCCGACCTCGCCGGCAAGCAGACGGGGTGGACCGGAGACCGCGGCGAATTCATCGGCCGCAACGGCACCACCGGAAGTCCCGCGGCCCTGAGCGGCACCCACTCGCTTTCGCAGCGAGTCGGCGCCGGCCTCGATCCGTGCGCCGCGCTGCAGACCACGATCGAGCTCGAGCGCGACGGCATCACCGAGATCGTTTTCTTTCTCGGTCAGGCAGGCGGCGCGGCCGAAGCGCAGGCCTTGATCGCACGCTATCGCGACATCGACCTCGCCTCAGTGCATCGCGACGGCACGGGCTTCTGGGATGAAACGCTGGGTACCATCCAGGTGAAGACGCCCGACCCGGCTCTGGACATTATGCTGAACGGCTGGCTGCTCTACCAGACGCTCGCCTGCCGCTACTGGGCACGCTCCGCCTTCTACCAGGCGAGCGGCGCCTACGGTTTTCGCGACCAGCTCCAGGACGTCATGTCGCTGATGGTCGCCAAGCCGGACCTCGCGCGCATGCACATCCTGCGCGCCGCGGCCCGCCAGTTCGTCGAAGGCGACGTCCAGCATTGGTGGTTCCCACCGGCCGGACAGGGTGTCCGCACGCACATCTCCGACGATCGGGCATGGCTCGCCACGGTTGCGGCGCACTATGTCGCAACCACCGGCGACGCATCCATCCTCGACGAGCACGTGCCGTTCCTCGATGGACCGCCGGTTCGCCCGGGCGAGCACGACCTCTATTTCCAGCCCAACCCGGCCGATGAATCAGGGTCGTTGTTCGAGCATTGCGCGCGCGGCCTCGATCTCAGCCTCGCCACCGGCATCCATGGCCTGCCCTTGATCGGTACCGGCGACTGGAACGACGGCATGAACCGCGTCGGCGAAGCGGGCAAAGGCGAGAGCGTCTGGCTGGGCTGGTTCCTGCACGCCGCCCTCAGCGCCTTCATCCCGATCGCATCGTCACGTGGCGAGGCCGCCCGCGCCGCCACCTGGGCCGCGCATGCCGCTGCGTTGAGCAGCGCGCTCGACCGCGACGGCTGGGACGGCGACTGGTATCGCCGAGGCTATTACGACGACGGAACTCCCCTCGGCTCCGCGGCGAGCGAGGAATGCCGCATCGACTCGATCGCACAGTCCTGGGCTGCGATTTCCGGTGCCGGCGATCCGGCGCGCGCCGTCCATGCAATGGCCGCCCTCGATCGCCTCCTGGTGCACCGCGGTGACCGGTTGGCGCCGCTGTTCACGCCGCCGTTCGACAAGACCGCGCTCGATCCCGGGTACATCAAGGGCTATCCCCCCGGCATCCGCGAGAACGGCGGTCAGTACACCCATGCCGCCGCCTGGTCGATCATGGGCTTCACCGCGCTCGGCCAGGGCGACAAGGCGGTTGAGCTGTTCTCGCTGATCAATCCCATCAACCACACCGCCACGCGCGCCGGCGTGCTGCGCTACAAGGTCGAACCCTACGTCGTCGCCGCGGACGTCTATTCGGTGGCGCCGCATGTCGGGCGCGGCGGCTGGACGTGGTACACCGGCTCGGCCGGCTGGCTTTACCGCGCCGGCATCGAGTCCATCCTGGGCCTTGTCATCAAAGGCGACACGCTGCTGGTCGATCCCTGCATTCCCACCGCATGGCCGGGATTCGGGATGACGTTGCGGTATCGCGGAGCGGTCTACGAGATCTCGGTCGGCAATCCGGCCGGTGTGAACCGTGGGGTTGTTGCTGCCCTGATGGACGGCGTGCCGCAGCCTGTTGCCAATGGCGCGGCCCGAATCGAGCTGAGCCAAGTTCCGGGCACCCATGAGATAAGCATCGTCCTGGGGGCGACCGGAAGCCCGGCAATGCCCGAAAGCGACTCTCGACGTCGCGCCGCGCTGGCCTAGACCGCCGTGAAGCGCTTCATGTCGTCCGGTTCAGTCTCCATCGCGCGGGCGTAGGAGCGCGCGACGTCGACCGGCTTGCCGTCCTCACGGATGCGGCCGTCGTCGATCCAGATGGCGCGGCGGCAGAGACGCATGACGTCGGCCTTGGCGTGGCTGACGAAGAGCAGCGTGCCGTGCTCGCGGAAGCCCTCGATCCAGTCCATGCACTTGCGCTGGAAGGCGGCGTCGCCGACCGCCAGCGCCTCGTCGACGATCAGGATGTCGGCCTCCAGGTGGGCGCACAGCGCAAAGGCGAGGCGCGCGCGCATGCCGGTCGAATAGTGCTTGATCGGCTGCTCAATGAACGCGCCGACGCCCGCGAAGTCGACGATCGAGTCGAACTTGGCGAGCACCTCCGGCCGCCGCATGCCAAGCACGGCGCCGCCGATCATGACGTTCTCGCGTCCGGTCGATTCGAGGTCGAAGGTGGAGCCCAGCGCCAGCACCGGGGCGATCCGGCCCTTGACCCAGAGCTCGCCCTTGGTCGGTCGAAGGATGCCGCAGATCATCTGCAGGAGGGTCGACTTGCCGCAGCCGTTGCGCCCGACCAGGGCGACGGCTTCACCGCGCTTGACCTCGAAGGTGACGTCCTTCAGCGCCCAGAACGAACGGTAGTAGGTGTGGAACGCGCCGAGCAGCACCTGCTTCGACCACTGGCTCCGGTTGTCGTAGAGCTGGTAGGCCTTCCCGAGGTTCCGCGCGCGGATGACGGTGTCGCTAGATGACATCGGCGATCCGGTCGCGCTGCCGGCGGAAGAACCAGAAGCCGAAATAAAAGCTCACCAGCGACAGCAGCAGCGTCCAGCCGACGACCGGCAGGCGCGGCAAGGTGCCCAGCACGGTGAGATGGCGGATGATCTCGATGAAGCCGGTCAGCGGGTTGAGGTACATCAGCAGCCGCACGTTCGGCGAAAATCCATCGATGCTCCAGAACACCGGCGTGGCGAACATCAGGATCGGCGCCAGGGTCATCATCAGGTAGGCGGCATCGCGCGTGAAGGCGCCCAGCGCGGCCAGGAACCAGGTCATGCCGATCAGGAAGGCGAGGAACGGAACCAGCCAGAGCGGCAGCAGGATCAGCGTCCAATGGATCGTGCCCGTGAGCACGATCTGGGCAGCCAGCATCACGACCAGCCCGATCAGCACATAGACGGTCGCCCGCAGGGTCGAGATGATCGGCAGCATCTCGGCCGGGAACATGGTCTGCTTGATGAAATGGGCATATTCGTGCAGCAGCGAGGGGCCGCGGAACGCCATCTCGGAGAAGAAGCTGTAGGCGATCAGGCCGCCGAAGATGAACAGGGCGTAGTCGAACTGCGACGTCGCCTCGACGTGGTTGGGCAGCTTCACGACACCGCTGAAGGCAATGGTGTAGGTCGCGAGCGCCAGGAACGGCGCTACGATCGCCCACACCCAGCCGGCCATCGATCCCTTGAAGCGCTCGTTCAGCTCGCGGCGCAGGATCGCCATGATCAGGTCGCGGTGGTGCCAGGCCGAGCGCATCGGCTCGCCGAACCAGTGCAGCAGGCCGGCCAGCGCGCCGCGCTTCTCGGTCACCACCACCTCGCCGTCGACGATATGCAGCAGCGGCTCGTCGTCCCCCCGCATGTGCGGCGCCGGGCGCGTTCCTGGCCGCAGTTCTGGGCTCTGCGCCACGTCCGTCAGCCCGCCCGCTTGCGGAACTTCAGGATCTTCTCCTTCATGGTCACCGGCACCTCTAGGGCAAAGCCGGCCAGCACCTGGCTGCAGAAGGGATTGATGTTGGCCCCGACATAGTCGGTGAAGATCGGCCAATATTTGTTGTAGATCACGTTCACGCCGATGAAGCGGCGCGGCATGCGCCGGCCGGCGGGACGGGTCGCGGACTCGGTCGACGCGGCCTGCCGGAACAGGCGCTCGACGATCTTGAGCTGCTTGCGGTCGGCCGGCGAAGCTTCGCGGCCGGTCCTGACCGGATCGCCATCCTTCTGGGTGGTGAGGCCAAATTCGAACAGGAACAGGTCGGTCCGGCGCAGGAGATCGGCAAACCGGCCCGTCTCGATCGCCGGATGGTCGAGGTCGAGCTGGCATTCGCGAGGGACCAGGACCGGACCGGTCAGGCCCATCCCTCGCCACGCGGTGGCGAAGCGCGACACGAACTCCGCACGCGAGCCCACGACCATGACCGCGGTCGACCGCGGATAGGTCAGCATCTGGTCGCAGACGAACGGCAGGGTGTGGCTGAGGTCGTAGGTCAGGTCGTCGAACAGGTGCCATTCGCAGCTCGTGCTCGTGAACGGCACCGTGGCCGGCTCGATCGCCTTGGAAAGGCCGGCGGTATAGCGCTCGTAGGAGGTGTCGCGGTCGAGCCGGACCTCCTCGATCTCGACGTCGGGCCAGCCCCAGGTCTCCGCCTGCTCGGGGATGTAGGGCGACGAGACGTTCCAGATGTACTTGTCATGGCTGTTCATCGTCGTCTTGCGGCCCTTGTTGTTGGCCGCCGCGACGCGGGTGTGGTCGCAATGGTAGCCGAACGCCTTGTCCATCAGCGTGTCGACCCGGCCGCGATACAGCGCCAGACGTGCCGCCAGGTTCGAATCGCAATGCCAGCCGAGGATCATCGATTCGTCGAAGCCGTGGATCGCGAACATATCGTCGCGCAGCACCGCCTGGAAGTCACCGAGCGCGTCGTACTTCATAGGCATGAAGTTGTGCACCACCTGGTTCAGGTGGAAGCGCATCGACCAGTCGCGCAGCTTGGCGAGGTTGCCGGCGGGATCCTTGCGGTCGAAGGCGGCCTCCCACAGCATCTCGGGGATCTCGAAGCGCGGGACCTGATAGAAGCCGTCCGGCAGGGCGCCCAGGATGTCGCTGAGCGATTCGCCCTCGGTGCGCGACAACAAGAGCATGTCGGTGTTGGTGTAGAGGATCCAGCGGTTCTTCGGGTTGGAGCGCCGCAGCGCCACGTTGCGCGACTGCGATTCGAGCGCGACGAGATGCGTCTTCGACTTCAGGTGCGCGTGCTGCTCGGGCCGCACCCGAAGGATGCGCATGTGCTTCTTGGCCTTTTCGGTCAGCGTGTCGTGGATCGCCTCGGGGAAGGTCGGATGATCGTCCGGCGTGTTGTAGTCGACGAACAGGATCTCGTCGTCCGGGTCGGACATCACCTCGGCCAGCGCATTGAAGCTGATCGCGGCGCGCTTGTGCAGGTTGTAGCCGTGGCTGTCGTTGCGGCCGTAGATGATGACGGAGAACATCGGTTCCTCGGGGCTTCTAGCGGCGCTGCGAAAGTTCGTTGCGCGCTGCGGCGTATTCGATCATGGCCGGCGGGGCCCGCTCGGCGACTTCCTTGAAGCGCTCCATCTGGAAGAGGGCTTCGGCGCGGCGGCCGTCCGTGGTCGCCGCCGCCAGGACGGCATCGGCCGTCGCCCGGCCGGCCAGCAGATCGAACAGCGGGCCGGGCCAGGCAGCAGCGCTTTCGCGCGGCATCCCCACCGCATCCAGCGGGCGTCCCAGCCGCTTCAGCGCGGTCAGACGATACAGCCGCCAATAGGGATCGTCCGGCGCCTTGGCAATGGCGCGCTCGAGTTCCGGCAGAGCCGCCTCGTAGTCGGCCAGGCGTAGCGCCACGCAGGCCCGTGCGGCCGATTGCATCTCGGGCAGCAGGGAAAGCTGCTGGCGCCAGTCGTCGTTGGCCTTGTCGAGCCGGCCCATGGCGGCGAAGGCGATCGCCCGGCCGCTCAGCGTCTCGGGCGCCCTGGGATTGGCGTGGAGCGATGAGTTGAACGCATCGACCGCCTGCCGGTAGCGACCCAGCATCGACAACGCCTCGCCTTTCAGCGCCAGGATGGCTGAGTCCTTCTCCTTGAACTTCAGCCCTTGATCGTAGAAGCGCAGCGCTTCCTCGGCCCGGCCGCGCGCCAGGAGCGCGTTGCCGCTCGCCGACAGAGGGAAGGATCCGGTCTTGATCCGCTGCAACGCCAGCTCGTAGGACTCGACCTCGAAAGTGAGCCGGCCCTGTTGGCGGAACAGGTAGCAGCGGTCCGGCGCCCCGACCCGCTGCTCCGCCCACAGCTGGCGAGCCTTCTCATATTCCGGCCGCGCCGGAGCGACCCGGCCCAGCATGTCGAGACACTCGGCGTGCGAAGCGACGGCCTCGGCGAAATCCGGCAGCAGTTCGATGGCGTGCTCGAAATCCTCCAGCGCCGACTCGATCTCGCCGGACCGCATGCGATGGCGGCCGCGACGAAACAGCGCCTGGCCCCGGCGCTCGGGATCGGCGGCGTCGACATCCGGAAAACCCGGGTGGCGTGCCCGCTTCTGCCAAAGGCCGCTGGCGCCGGCGAGGGCGGATTTCAGAAAACCTGGCTTGCTCAAAAAGTCCTCGGGCTGGGGCGGCGTGACCGGCTAAACCACCTGCCTTGATGCGTCAAGGCGGCTAGCATATGGCGTTTGCCCCTGCCTACCGTATATATCGAGTCCAAGATGGCCGTTGCACAAGCTGTATGTCTGGTTGGAGGCCGCGGTACGCGGCTGGGGGCCCTCACGGACGAGACGCCCAAACCGGTTCTTCCGGTGGGCGGGCGGCCGTTCCTCGACTATATCGTCCATGAAGCCCGCCGTTTCGGCCTGCAGCGGCTGACACTGCTGACCGGCTATAAATCGCGTGAAATCGAGAGTCTTTACGCTGGCAAGACATTCGGCCAGCTCACGGTCGAGGTCGTGGCCGAGGCGAGCCCGGCCGGTACCGCGGGCGCCCTGCTCAATGCCGCCGACCGGCTCGACGAAACGTTCTTCCTGCTGAACGGCGATTCCTATTTCGATTTCAACTGGCTGTCGCTGGCGACCGCGCTCGACCACCGGCCCGGCTGGACGATGCATGCCGCGCTTGCCACCGGCATCGCGGGCAGCCGTTACGGCCGGGTCCGGCTGGAGGACGGCCAGGTGCGCGGCTTCCGGGCGGAAGGCAGCAGCGATCAGCCGATCAATGCCGGCATCTACTTGGTGCGACGCCGGGTACTTGACAACGTCAAATCCATCCCCTGCTCGCTCGAGCGCGAGATCCTGCCGGGACTGGCTGAAAGCGGGCAGCTCCTCGGCACCGCGGCGCGGGGCTCGTTCATCGATATCGGCATTCCCGACGACCTCGCGCGGGCGCAGGAGCTGCTGCCGTCCTTCATGCACCGCCCGGCCGCCTTCTTCGATCGCGACGGAATCCTCAACCGCGACGACGGCTATGTGCATCGCCCCGAGCAGATCGTCTGGATGGACGGGGCGATCGAGGCGGTACGCTGGCTGAACGAGGCCGGCTTCTACTGCTTCGTCATCACCAATCAGGGCGGCGTGGCACACGGCTACTACGAGGAACGGCACGTCCATGACCTGCACGCCTGGATGCAGCAGGAGATGCAGAGGCACGGCGCCCACATCGATTCGTTCGAGCATTGCCCGTTCCATCCCCAGGGCGTGGTCGAGGGCTACAGTGTGGAGTCCGAATTCCGTAAGCCGCAGCCGGGCATGATCCTGAAGCTGCAGCGCGAGTGGACCACCGATCCGTCGAGGTCCTTCGTCGTCGGCGACCGCGACACAGACGTCGAAGCGGCGATCGCCGCCGGCGTGGCGGGCTACAAGTTCGAGGGCGGCAACCTGCTGCACTTCCTGCAGGAGCGCGTTCGTACTCGGTGATCTGAGTTCCTGTGACGCCTCCGCCGTGGATAGGACTCCTTCGCGCTTTGCGCGAAAGAGTCGACGCGACGCTTCCCCGGCTTCGCCAAGGAGGAAATCGCGATGTCAGGGGACGCGGATGCCCGCCAGTTCCCAGCTCGTCGGCGAGGAAGTGAGGGCCCGTCCGGTGGCACCGACGACCTCGAACTTCGCGCTGTACTTGGCGACGAATTCCAGCGACGGGCAGTACCACCACCGACGCTCCCACCGCCCCTGCCCGCTGGGTTCGGTCCACAGCAGGACGAAGCAGTTCAACCGGCCGACCGGCACCTCGACGGACTCGTATTTTTCCACCGAGACGTTGGCCTGCCAGCCTCTATCGGCCGGACCGGCGCGGGTCAGATGCACCGCCTTGCCGACTTGCAGCGGCAGCAGGGTCGTCAGGACATCGATGTTCGCCTGGACGATCGGCGAGGCGGCGCTGAAGGCGCCGAGGAACAGGTCGACCTGCTGCCCGCCGTTGACGTTCGCGAAGCGGCAGAACGGGGCCGGCGCTCCGGGCAGCGCCTGGATGCTGCTGGAGTCCGTGAATGTGTAGATCGTCCTCGGCGGCGGACACGAGCTCTGGTCGCTCTGCGCCGCGGCATTCGTAACGCCCGCCAAGCCGACAACGAGCATGAGGCACAGAGCCTTGGCGCTGGTGGAAAACGAGATCATCGCGCCCGTGTCCAGCCGGCGGGACAGCCCGAACCCATCATGCGTACGCGTGACCCGTCGGAAGAGGCGCAGTCGACCTGGGGCAAGGCCGGCGCCGCGACAGGTGCGACGACCGTGGGCGCCTGCGGCGGCGGGCCTCCCCTCGACCGCGGAGCGGCGACGGTGGAGACGGGCCCGTATGCGGGCGGCGGAGAATCCCGTTCAATGGGCACGGCCATCCCGCTGGGAACCAGCGACAGTGCGATCTCTCCCTCGTACTTGTTGTCGGCGCCCCGACTCGAGTCGACGGCCCAGGCCAGTCCCAGGGTCAGTACATTGGCATACGTCGCCATGGCCAGGCCGGACCTGTTGACATAGGTCGCACTGCTGTAGCCCGCCTTGTCGCAGACGACGAACAGGTCGACCTTGGTCTTCTCAACGGTCACCACCCCCGGTGTCGACGGGATATCGGCCACCAGACCGCCGTTTCGCCAGAAGGTACAGCGCGCGCCTGGCGGCGTGGTCTTCACGGCGATCTGCTGTGAGGTTCCCTCAAATATGGAGGCGCAGCCTGCCAACAGGGCGCAGGACGCCAGAATTGCACTTGCTCGCAAATATGCCAATCGGCGGGGCCCCCCGATGCGCTCGTTGGCTTTAGTGTAACACGACAGAGCAGCAGGTCAGTAGTGACCGGCGAGCTCCGGGGTGATCTCCTTGGCGGTCGGCGAATAGAGATAGGCGCCCTTCTTGTTGCCCCACCAGACGATCTCGCGGCACCACTTCTGGAAATCGTCGTAGCGCTTGCCCAGGCGGTCGATCTCGACGAGCACCGGCACTTCGCGGAGCAATGCCTGCTCACCGTTGCGCACCGCATGCCAGTAGCCCAGCAGGTCGTAGCGCAGCCGGATGGTGCGGTTCTCGGTCGCGAAGGGCTGGTTGACCAGGGCGTGGTTCAGCCGCACCGCCTCGTCGATCACCTCCATCGGCAGCGAGCCGTAGCGCGCGCTCAGCGTCTCGGCCAGGAGCCTGCCGGCCTCGGCATAGAAGGCGTCGAACGTTCCCTCGGCGGTCAGCTTGACGAAAATGTACTCGTCGGCCGGCCAGTAGATGTTGAGATAGTCCTTCGAGAAGACGTACTCCGAGCCGCCTTGCTGGATCGACCTGGCTTCACTCTCGAAGAAGTCATTGATCCCGGCGATCAGCGGGAAGCGCGCCGGATCGGCGGCCATGAAGGCCTCGATCATGTCCCGGTAGGAGATGCCCGAGATGCCGTGCGCCAGGATCAGCGGGATCTGGAACAGCTTGTCGAAATGCAGCAGCGCGGTCATCCAGCAGAAGACACGGGTGCGACGCCAGTCGGCGAGCGGCGTGGCCGCCGTGGCGATGACGAGGTCCTGGACCTCCGGCACGTCGTCGTCGAGCTCGATACGCTCGCCGTGGATGTTGATGATCTTGGACTCGACCGTGACCATGCCGTATTTCGCCTGGTAAGATGGAGCTCCCATCTCAGCGTTGGGCAGGATCGACAGGTTGTTGAACTGGATACGGTTGTGCTGGCCGTTCTCCATGAGCTGGTCGACGCCCTTGACGAACGATTCATAGGTCTCGCCGGGCAGGCCGAGGATGAGGTCCGAGTAGGTCTCGACCTTGTCCCTGGTGAAGCGGCGCTGCAGCTCCATGTAGGTGCCGAGCGAGATGTTGTCGCGCTTGATCGCCTCGAGCGTGGTCATGTCGACGCTCTGCATCGACAGGGCCACGCCCTTGTTGAGCCCGGCATCGGACAGGATCTTCTGCGTCAGATAGGCGCGCTCGGTGGCGTTCTTGGTATTCTGTACCGACAGGGCAACGGGATAGCCGGTCGCCTTCTTGGCGTCGGCGACGTAATAGGCGATGTCGACGTCGCGCTTTTGGATGCCGAAATTGGCGTCGCAGCAGAAAATGTACTCGATCTTCTTTTCGGCAAACCAGTCGACCTCACGAAACAGCCGCTCCTCGCCGAACTTGGTGACCTTTCCGGCCGTGGCCGAGCCCCAGTCGCAGAAAGTGCAGCGGAACGGGCAGCCACGGTTGGTTTCCCACAGGCCGATCCAGCTCTCGTCGGGATTGGCGGCCATGATCGAGTCGAATGCGCCCTCCAGGAAGGGCGACGGGATCTCGTCGAGGTCGCGCACGCGGTCGATGTTGGGATTGCGCACGAAGGAGCCGTCCGGCCGGACCATGCTGATGCCGGGCATCGACGCCCAGGCGTCACGGTCCGGCCAGGCATCGAGCAGCTTCAGGAAGGTGCGCTCGCCTTCGTTATGGACGGCGACGTCGATCTGCGGATTGGCACGCAGGAAGGCCTCGGGCTGGTCGGGCACGTGCGGCCCGCCGAACACGATGACCATACCGGGCTTCAGCACCTTCAGCCGCCGCGCAATCTCGAGTGAGATGCGGCCGTTCCAGACATAGGTCGAGAAGCCGACCAGGTCGGCGTCCTTCAGGGCCTCGACGGCATCGGCGATGCGCACGCGCTTGTAGAGCGGCGTGAGGAAGCGATAGCGTTCGGGACGCGTCGCGAACTTCTGCACGTAGGTCTGCAGCAGCGCGATCGAGTACGGCAGGTAGTTCTGCCCGGAGAAGGAGTTGTTGATCTGGACGAGGCCGACGTTCATAGCTGCGCCCGGCGGCAACTCGCCGATAGCCTCTGGTTGGTTTCGGCCAAGGCCCGACATTCAGGAGCTCTTCAAGTAATTCGCTGATGCGCGCGGCGAGAAGACGACGGGGAAGTGTTCCGCCGTGAGATAAGGAATATCCAGTCATATTGCAACCACGTAGGACGGCACAAGTCTTGCCCGATCGCCCCTGTGTCCGCTTCGAGGCCGCGCGCATCTCGCGTGTCCCGCCTTCCCCGAGCTCAAAGTGAGCTCCAGGCTGGCCGCACGCCTCGTCGTCCTCGCTGTTTTTTGCGCCGGCGCCGCCTGGACGCTCTCGCATGTCGACTGGGGCGATCTCCAGCGCCGCGTCCTCGGGGCCTCCGCGCCGGATCTGGCGTTGATGCTGGCCGCCTGGACGGCGTCGCTGTTCCTGCGGCCGCTGCGCTTCCAGTTCCTGCTGTGCGTCCTGGGTCCCGCCCCGCGCGCCAGATACGTGCCGATCTGGGCAGCGACGATGCTCGGCATGGCGGTGAACTCCTTCACCGCCATGCGGGCGGGAGACGTGGTCGTGACGCTCCTGTTGCGCCACCGCCTCGGCATCGAGATCCATCGCAGCTTGACGGCCATCATCGCCGACGCATTCTGTGATTTCGTCTTCGTCTCGCTGCTCTTCCTCACCGCCCTCGCCTTCGCGCCGATCTCCGCCGGCTGGGTGGGCCAGGCCGCTCCAATCCTGGCAGCCGCGACCGCTGTCGCGGTGCTGGGGATCGTGGTTGTCGTGGCATTCCGGCGCCCTCTGCTGGGCATGGCCGAGCGCCTCCTGAACCGGCTGAATGTCTCGTGGGGACGCAAGCTGCACGCCATCGCCGCCGACGTCCTGACGGCGGCTGCCGCGATCGCCCACTGGAGAGTGTTCCTGCCGCTGATCCTCCTGACGGCGATGATCTGGGCGGTCGTCGGGCTATCCTACTGGCTGGGCATGCGCGCGGTGTCGATCGAACCGACCATCGCCAGCACATCCTTCGTCATGGCCGCAATCACGCTGAGCTTCGTCATCCCGCTGGGTCCGGGCGGGCTGGGCGCCTTCGAGGCGGCGGCCGTCGTCGCCCTGTCGCTGTTCAAGGTCCCGCTCGAGGCTGCGATCCCCTTCGCGATCATCGCGCACACGTTTCAGCTCGGGGCTGCGCTCCTGATCGCCGGCATCGCCGTGACGACGCAGAAGATCAATTACAGAGACCTGCTGTCGGCCGCGGAGAAGCGCGCCACGGCAAGCCGTTCCTGAGCTCAGGCTGGGTCGGCCTGAGCCACTCGCCCACGACGAATCCTCATCACGCGCTCAATCAGCAGGCGCAGAGTGCGCTCGCCTCGCGTCGTTGGGGTGTTGCGGATCACGTTGCGCAGGTTGGTGAAGACGCGATACGGCCGGAACAGGTAGCTGGACGAGTAGAACAGCGACAGGAAAGCGAGCCTCAGCCACTGCACCTGCCGTGCCGAGAAACGCGGATTGTGCGATTTCGCCGTGGTGATGTCTGAGTGGGTCAGCAGGCTGATGAAGTATTCCTCGCCCAGGCCCGGCAGCCGGCCCTCGCGCACCAGTCGATCATAGAGCTCGGCCCCCGGATACGGCACGTATGGCACAAAGGTGATGTCGTGCAGGCCGGCCCAGGAGCAGCGCAGCATGAATTTGAAAGTTTCCCACACATCGCGACCGGTATCGTCGGGAAAGAGGATGATGTTCACCATCACCTTGAGGCGATTCCGGCAGGCGCCACGAAGGGACTGCTCCAGCCTTGGAAGCTTCACTTTCTTCTTGATGCGCTCCAGCGTCGCTGCCGAGCCTGTTTCCGGCGCGTAGTTCATCTGCCGGCAACCCGAGCGGTAGAGAATTTCAGCGACCTCCTCGTCGATCGCCTCGCTGCGCGTACCGCTCGGCAGCTGATACTCGATCTTCATGCCTCGCCGCAGGATCTCGCTCGCGAAATCCATGATCCAGTTCTTCTTGATGATCGCCGTGAGATCGTAGAGATCGAAATTCTGCGCGCCGTATCGCTCTATGTAGGCCTGCATCTCGTCCACGACCATCGATGGCGTCCGGGCCATCCAACGGGTAGTCCACATCTGCGGGCTGGAGCAAAACGTGCATTGGTAAGGGCAGCCGCGCGTGGCCATCAAGGGCATGCTGCGCAAGGTCGAGGAACCGTGGCCCAATCCCTTCGCCATGTACTTGTCGATCGGGACTTGATCCCAGGCAGGCACCGGGATGCCGTCGATATCGCGAATGCGCTTGCGCGCCTCCGTGAAATGCGGCTGCCCGTCGCGCCGAAAAGCCAATCCGGGGAGCGCGTCGAGATCGCCCCTGTCCCGCAAGGTCCGCACGAGCGCGAGGAACGTCTCCTCGCCCTCGCCACGCACGCAGATATCCACGCTGTTGCAGGTCTCGAGGATGTAGCGCGCGCAGGCCGTGGCGTGCTCGCCTCCCAGCACGATTGTCGCCTTCGGAAAGCGCTCCCGGATCTTGTCGACCAGCCGGCGATCGTAGGGCCACGAGGAAGAGAACATGCACGACAGGCCGATAATGTCCGCGCGCTCGTCGATGCGGGCGACAATCTCGTCCATCGTAAGACCGATGGCGTAGGCATCGCAGAAGTCGAGCGGAACGATCTGATCGATCGCCTCGCCGACGGCATCGACCACCTGATAGGCGATTCCGGCATCCCTGAGCGTTCCCGCGAGATAGGCGATGCCGATTGGCGGGGCGGTCAGCGTGCTGAGGGCAAAGGCGTTCAGCAGCGCTGGAGACTTCAGCAGGCAAACGACCGCAGCAGGGCCGCGATCGACGTTAGCCAATCCGCAGTCAGGCATGAAAAACCCATTTTCGACGAAGGCAAAGTGACCGATCAGAAGCGCTACTTATATCGCGCGCAATCCCGCGACTTCAATGGCATGAAATCCTGCCGGCCGCGGCGGGCCAGGTCAGCCCGGTGCGGCGCCGACAATCAGGGAGGCGTCCTTGAATTCCACTCGAGCGCCACACATCGTCACCCCCGGCGAGCCCGGCCGCAGCAACCTCATGCCGAACTCCAAGCCGTGCCAAGGGCACTTTACGCCATTGGCGCGCACATGCTCCGGTCCAATCGCAGCGCCTTCATGCGGACAGATTGCGGGCCAAACCTGAACCGCCTCCCCTGCGCGCCGCACGAGATAGGCTCGCCGGTCGACGTCGATGCGGCGAACCTCTCCGTCCCGTAGATCGGCAAGAGAGACGGCTTGCGGCATTAGAACAGGTGGAAAGATCACATTGTTGCTGACGACGTTCGAGTTCACGAAATCCGGATTGTCGGTTTGGAAACGATACCCGTCCGCCCTGAGTGCGACGCGCCGGTCGCGCACGCCCTCGTCTTCGACGTTCTGAACCTCGTTCAGGCGCCGCAACCTGCGATCGAGCGCGGGATGCAGGAAGCGCAGCAGGCGATGCGACGCAATCGCCCAATCGATCTCCATATATGTCCGCTGGCCGTCCGCGCGGGCTGCGATGAAATTGATGACGACGAACAACCCGAACAGGCACACTACCTGATAGAAGCCGTTGTCCTTGTAGTGGCCGTCGAAGACCGGCACGACCATCGGCCACTTCCCGAACCGCGTCAGCGAGAATGCAGCCTCCTCGCCGATGTGAACGCGCATCGCGTCGCTATAGGTCCGATGGATGAACGGCCTATGGTTCTGGTCCATGTGGTTCCAGGCCAAATCCCGCAGTTCGGCATGCGCTGGATGAACGTAGCGGCCCTTGGTGATGTGGACGTTCGGGATCAGACGACCGAGCGCATTGTCGATCTGGTCCTCACGAATGAACGCCACACCATTGCGTTCGATCAACGTCGGGTCAAAGAAGGAACGCATGCGGATCAGGTCGCCTCCATCATGGCCTGGCTGGCGGATTGCGCCACGCATCGACGATGGGCTCGATCTCTCGCGCTATCTCGCCTACGCTTTGGCGGAGCGACTCCTTCTCCTCTCTCGTCAGAGACTTGATGTCCTTGACGATGTCGGCAGCCTTGCGCGAAACGTCAGCCAGAGAGATCGACGCCGAGGCGCCCAACGTCCGGTTGACCGCACCGCTCACGCCTTCGGCAGCGCGCATGACGACCAGCCCTCCAATCCCTGCAACGAGTGCCAGGCCAATCAGCAGCTTGGCGGCGAAAAGACCGAGTTCCGCCGCCACCCCCCTGCCCTGAGGCACGGAAATGCCGCTCCGCCGCAGGGGGGCGGTCGAATCCGGCGTCGCCGGCTCTCCGCGGTCAGCGGCAGTCAAGCCAGCGGCGTTCGCCTCCTGCCAAAATGCGCGCCGAGCACCGAGAAATTTCTCATACGCCCCCTCGATGCCATTGTCGGACGCGATCACGCCGATATCGGGTTGAAAAAAGAAGAATCTGCCGTTCTTTTCCAGCAGATTGACGATGGGTTCCGGTCGATCGATCGACTGTTGCGACATCAAAGCCTCGGCGCCGTCGCATGGTATATTGAAGGGGCGAACTTACCGTCCGGACTGCCAATGTCTACAAGCTTTCACCTCGGGGAACGAGACCATCGATGTTCACGGATTTGTTGCTCTTTGCGTCAGTGCTCGTGATCAGCGGGATCGTCTTCTTGCCGCTGCATGTAATCGCAGTCCGGGTGCTCCGAGGAAGGAATATCCTTTCCACAGTTAACATCATGGTCGGCGCGTCGGCAGTGATTGGCAGCGCGATCGGCTGGTTGGTGCTGGGCGGGTCCTTCTCCTCGGAGGGAGCCAAAGCGGTTGCATGCGTGGGCGCCGGCTTCGCCTTTCTCGGTTTCGGCGCGCTGTACAATCTGCTCGGTCCGACGAGCGTCGATCGATCGATCTCTGCGCACATCCTCAACCTCATCTACCAGGCTCCCGGGCACCGGATGACGAAAGATGATCTTTTCAGCTTCTACACCCATTCGGACGTGCTCGAAAAACGCCTCGTGGAATGTGCCGAGATCGGCGTCATCGAGCGCACCGGATCGCAACTCGCCCTGACCCCGAGCGGCCGCCGGATCGGACAGTTCTATGCCATCCTCGGCAGAGTGCTCGGCATGCGCATCTGGTACCTCGATCGCTACCATGCCCGAGCAACGACAGCGCCGGGAACGAAACCGACATGACCGACGACGAGCGCCTTCATCGCTACACCATCCACGTCACGTACCGCGGCGGGATGTACAGCCTCCACATTCCCGAGTTGCTTCTCGCCGCCAGGGCCACCGACCTGCACGACGGCTACGAGCGCCTGCGCAAGCGTCAACAGGAATTGGTCGATTTCGCCCGCAGCATGGACGCGCTCGACGAGCTGCCTCCCCCCGCGAAACCGCCGGCCCTGGGCTCGTTCTTTCGCTAGTGGCCGAGATCCTTTCCGACATCGTGCCAATCGAGGCTATACGGCATGCAGGTCAACGGCGCGAGCGAGCGATACCATTTGATCGAAGCACGGGCCTGCGGCGTGGCAGTCGTTGGCACGGGGATCTTTTCGTCCGCCAGGGCCGCGCAGCTCATGCCCTCGATCGCCCGCCCGCCACGTGCGCTGAAGACGTTGAACGCGCCTCGCGGATAGCCCAGTTCCCCCGCCGCGATCTGGGCGATCGAGCCGCTCTGCATGCAGTAGCCGGAGAGGCATCCAAGCTCGTAGGGCGGGACGGCCCGACCGGCCCGGTCGTAGACCACCGGAATGTCCTCAGGGAGGCTGAACGGCCGCGGATCGACGATGACGACGGTCTTCGACCCCGTCTCGACAGCGTGGCGCACGACAGCGGTGAAGTAGGCGAATTCATTGCGAACAAGTCGCAACGTCAAGTAGTTCATGTAGAAGTTCGCCCCAACCGCAGCCAGCGCCAGCAAACCCATCGCCGCGTCGGCCACCCGCTCCGACAGGGACGGCGAGCCGCCAACGATCCGCCAGCCCCATTCGACGACGCCTCGGACGGCAAAGAGCGAGACGACGGCAAGGATGGCGGTGGGCACGGCGATGGTGCGGTAGGTGATGAAGCCGGTCGCCGACGCCAGGATCGCCGAGCCGGCCACGACGAAGCACGCGATGCAAACCCCGATCGCCAGCAGGGCGGACAGCCCGCTCTCCCTGAGGTTGAGCCGGTGCAGCAAGGGCTCGGCTTCGAGTCTCGCCGTCGGTGTTTTCGTGCCGCGTCCCGGGAGGGTCGAAAGCTGCGCCAGGATCAGCGCTAGAACCATGACGATCCCCAACGCGACATGGAATCCGGTCTGCGGCAGAAACCAGAGGTCTCCGGCCACCGAGAACAGGTTTCCGAGGCGCTCCAGAGCGACGCGCGGGTCAAGATTGAAGGCGAAATTGTACGTCGTCGTCAGCCGCTCCGCCAGCGGATCGGCGTCCGCGGGGTTCGGCGCGCCACTGCCCAGGGACGTGAACAGACGGGCGACCGGCAGGTAGATCAGCTTGGCGCCGATGGCGAATAGGACGAGGTTGGCGCCGGCAAAGGCGATGTCGCGCAAGGCGACGATGCCGCGATAAAATGCCGGAGCGCGCGAAAAAAGCACCATGATGACGGGACACAGGACCAGCATCATGGCATTCGGCGGATAGTCGTAGAGCGCAACCTGATAGACGATGCTCGCCGACCATACCGGCTTCAGCCGCGCATAGGCCGGCGCCTGGACCAGCAGCATCCGATAGTCCCGCCGGTCGACGGCCTCGCGAAAGGAAAGAAGGAGCAGATTGGACCGGCTCAGGATCGCGTAGGCTACGAGCACGAGAAAGACGCAGAACAGATGCGGCGACCAGGCGGTGGCGTTCAGGACCGAGTAGATGAAAGGCGGAACCAGGAATGCCGCCAGTGCAATGGCGACGGCGTCCGGCACCCTCGTACGCAAGCGGTGGAGGCAGATGGCCATCAATTGGTAGCCGAGGACGCAAACGGTCAACAACGAGAAGATGCGCGTCCATCGATAGTCCGACAGCGTCTCAACGGGCAGCATCGTGAGGTTGGTCAGCAGCGCCGCCACCGGCCGTACGATGGCGAACAGGGCCTCGGCCTCGGGGTGGAAGAAGCCCGCGCTCTTGAAGTTCAGCATCTCATAGTCGTTATGGATGCCGTAAACCTGCAGGATGTTGGGTGAGAAGGCGAACGCCACCCCGATCGAGAACAACACGATCGCCACCAGCGGAACCTGCCGCGGCGAGGCGCGTTTCCCAAGCCAACCTCCCAGGGTGCCGCCTTCCGGATGCGCGACCGTCATGGTGGCAATCGATTGCTCCTGTCGTCCGACACGCTGCCTCCCCGACGTCCCGCGCCGCTCCGCTGCGCGCGGATTCTAGGAGAAGCCATGGCGGATTGCACGGCGGATATCGGACCGCCGCGGCAGAGAGCGAGTTGCAGCCCCCATGGCCGAAGACTAGAAAGAGATGAACCGCTGAGAGCAATTAATGGATTTACATGTGCCCGTGGGCAGCACGGGAGCGACAATTGAGACCGAAACGCGGCGCCTTACCATCGCCCTTCTTCTTCCCACCCTGAACGAGCTCAGGGGCCTCGAGGCGGTCATCCCCTTCATCGACCGTTCCCTGGTCGACGACATCGTCGTCATCGATGGCGGCTCGAAAGACGGCACTACCGAGTACGCCATGTCGATGGGACTGACGGTAGCCACGCAGCTGCGCCGCGGTCTTCACTACGCGATCTTCGACGTAGCACGCGCCCTGCCACATGACTATGTGATCGAGTTCAGCCCGGACGGGAACTGCAAGGTGGAACAGCTTCCAGAGCTGGTTGCAAAACTGCGCGAGGGCTTCGATCACGTAGTCGTTTCCCGTTATCTGGACCATGCCGTATCGGAGGACGATCACGCCATTTCCGCCCTCGGCAACTGGATGTTCTCGCGGCTGATGCGCCCTCTGGCGCGCTTTCCGGTGACGGATGCGCTCAACATCTACCGTGGCTACCGCCGCGAGATCATGCTCGATCCCGACCTCGAGTTCTATATGAAGGGGCCGGTGCTCGAGCCACTGATCACCGGTATCTGCGCGCTGCGTGGTTTGAGCGCCGCGGAAATTCCCGGCGATGAGCCATTGCGGATCGGAGGGGTGACCAAACGATCGATCGTCTACAATGGTTCGCTGGTTCTCTTGATGATCGTACGGCTCTACCTCCGCAAGTTTCTCGGGCTGCGCCTGTGAGTGCCCGCTCGCCAGCAAGTGTCCTTCCGGCGTGATCATCGGCAAGCACGGAAGATGATCGCGGCTCCGTACGTCACCTTCGTCACCTATGCCCGCAACGACGGCTATACGCCCGGCTACATCCAGCGCGTGCGACGGGCAATGCAATGCCTGGCCGGACAGCTCGACCGAGCGGGCGTCGACGCGGAGATCATCATCACGGAATGGAATCCGCCGCCCGACCGCCCGCATATTCTCGAGGTGGTGAATCTGCCGAAGGCGCTGAAGCACGTCAGCATCTGGGGTGTCATCGTCGGTGCAGAGCATCACGCAGGATTCGCTGGCGCAGCGGAGCGCGGCTTTCATGCCGGGGAAGCAGCGAATATCGGCCTCCGCAGAGCACGTGGACGATTTGTCGTGCCAAAGTCGAGCGACACGTTTCTCTCGGCGCAAACGATCGAAAGAATCGCCAGGAGAGACCTCGATGTCGACACGATGTACCGCGTTTGCCGTCATGACGTGACGATAACGGACGAGCACATATGGGGCCTCGACGACGAGGCCTTGCTTGCGGCTTTTGCGACCTTGCCATCCTCGATTAACGCCATGATCACGCAGCCGGCGGAATGGGACATCCGGGATCTCCACACGAATGCCTGCGGTGATTTCATGTTGATGAGTGGCGCCTACTGGCACTATCTCCGCGGCTATCCCAGGGATCCCTCCGTGCTGGTGCTGGATGGCGACTCCCTGATCATGCATGCCGCTGCGGCCCTCGGCGTACGCGAGTGCCGTTGGCCGGACGACTGCCGCATCTATAAGCCCAGCCACGGCAACCTTGCCAACGAACGCGTCAAGCAGGTCTGGCGTCGCTGGCAACGCTGGCTCGACAGGATCCTGTCGGAAAAGGTCGATGCACAGGCAGCCTACTGGGCGCGTAAATCGTTCAATTACCCACGGCGTGAAGTGCGCGGGGTCGAATCGGTCCTTGGACCGTCGATCGAGCGTAATTTCGTGGTGCCTGCAACTCGTTGGGCGCATGGCACGATGCCTGAGCAAACCCAACCCGCGAACTGGGGGCTGGCGGAAGTGCCGCTCGAGCGGCGGGTCTTATGCCGTGCCGAATGGGACGCCGCCCTGGCGTTCGACGGTCCGGGAAGCGCTGGGCTGCAGGGCGCAGCATCTTCGTAGCGCCGGCGGGCCAGTCGGAATTGATGGAGCGAGGATCGTCCATAGTGCACGCCGGCAATCTCATGCCCCTCTGTCTCTCTGGCGGTAAACTGCGCTGATGGGCGTCGACGCCGGACCTTACGTCACCTTCGTCACCTATGGCCGCAACGATGGCTACGCGCCTTCCTACGTTCAAAGGGTCAGCCGCGCCACCGCCTGCCTCGCGGGCCAGCTCGAACGCGCCGGCATCGATGCCGAGATCATCATCGCCGACTGGAATCCGCCGCCCGACCGGCCCCGGCTGCTCGAGGTCATCGCCGTTCCAGAAGCCTTGCGCCATGTCGCCATCCGAGGCCTCGTCGTCGACCCCAGCCATCACGAGCGCTTCATCGGGGCGCAGGAGCGCGGCTTCCACGCCGGCGAAGCGGCCAACGTGGGCATCCGCCGCGCCCGCGGCCGGTTCGTCACCCCCAAGGCCAGCGACACCTTCTTCTCGCCGCCGACGATTGCGATGCTGGCGCGCCGCGACCTCGATGAGAATACGATGTATCGCATCGATCGCCACGACGTCGCGATCGACGACGAGTCGATCTGGGACCTCGACGACGCGGCCCTGCTCACCCGGCTGGCGCAGCTGCCCTCCAAGTCGCACGCCTGGATCGAGCAGTCGGCCCATTGGAACCTGCGGAACCTGCATACTAACGCCTGTGGCGATTTCACCCTGATGGACGTCCGCCACTGGCAGCGCCTGCGCGGCCATCCGCGCGACGACACCGCCCTCACCCTCGATATCGATTCGCTGGTCATGCATGCCGCCGCGGCCATTGGGGTCCGCGAACACCGCTGGCAGGACGACTGCCGCGTCTACAAGCCGTCGCATGGCAACCTGAACAATGCGCGCATCATCCCGATGTGGGCCGGTTGGCAGCGCGTCCTCGACAAGTTCCTGTCGGAGAAAGTCAGCCAGCGGGCAGCCTATCGGGCGCGGCTGCTGTTCGACTATCCCCGGCGAAAAATCCGCGGCGTCGAATCCGTCATCGGACCTTCCATCGAGCGCAACTTCGTGCAGCCGGCGAGGGGCTGGGCGCGCGGCAGTGGATTCCAGCCCTCCCAGCCGGAGAACTGGGGACTCGCCGACGTGGCGCTGGAGGAGCGCGTCCTGTGCCGCGCCGCCTGGGAGCCCGCCGGCAAGGCTTAAGTCGCGGCCGTCGGCCTCACGAAGAACTGGCGCCGGCGATTGATCTCCAGCACGGCCTCGATGGCCCGCTCCGGCAACGGCCCCAGATCGCTCGCCGCTGCGTCGTCATCGGCTTCCGCCGGCGTCAGGATTCCCGGAATCACCGTGGAGATCGCCTGGAAGGCCAGGCAGAAGCGCAACGCGCTTTGCGCGCCGCCGGTGCCTCGATCCGCCCCGATCGCCGCCAGCAGCTCCGCTGCGCCTTCGATCCAGTTCGCCAGCTGAGCCTTCGACCAGCCGAGCCGGTGGTCGCCGGGCGGAAAGACGGTGTCACTCGTGATCGTGCCCGACAGGAAGCCGAAGCAGAGCGGCGTGCGGCCGATCAGCCCTGCCCGGCGGCGTTCGACGGCCGCGAACAGCCCGCTCTCGACCGCGCGCACATCCATCATGTTGAAATTGGCTTGCACGACCGGCGCATCGAGCTCGGTCACCGCCGCGATCGCCTCCGCCGGACTCTTTGCCGAAAAGCCCCAGGCGCGGATCTTGCCCGCCGCCTCGAGCCCGGCCAGCGCCTCGCGCAGGCCGCCCGTCCGCACCGCTTCGATCGGTGCGTTATGGAGCTGCAGCAGATCGATGTAGTCGGTGCGCAGCCGCGCCAGGCTGCGCTCAACCGAGGCCACGATGGCCGACGGCGAGAAGTCCGGCGCCCGATCCCAGGAATCGTAACCCGCCTTGGTCGCGATGACGACGCTCGGGCGACGGTGCTCGAAGGCCTGCCCGATCAACTCCTCGCTGTGGCCGTCGCCGTAGGCGCTCGACGTGTCGAAGAAGGCGATGCCCCTGTCGAGCGCCCGACCGAGCGCGGCAAGGGAGGTGCGGTCGTCGGTGTCGCCGTAGGACGTCGTGCCCGCCGTGCGCCCCCCGATACCCCACGCGCCGAATCCGATCTCCGAGACGCGAAGACCGGTCCGGCCGAGCGTCCGGTACTTCACGGCCGTCGAGCCCCGCCATGGGCGTCACGCCACCACTCGACAGTGCGGCGCACGCCCTCCTCGAACGGTACCTCGGGCCTCCAGCCGATCACTTCCGCGGCCAGGCTGCTGTCCAACGCGAACGACGTCTTGATCGTGGGGCCGGCCAGGTCGTGCTCGATGCGCAGGTCGCGTCCGGAGGCCGCGACGACGCTGGCGACGATATCCTTGATTCGAATCGCATTGCCGGAACTCGCATGCAGCATCCGGTAGGGCGCCTGCTGGCGCTCGAGACAGAGCTCGACGAAGCGGACGAGGTCGTCGACATGGATCAGGTCGCGCGCCTCCTCGCCCGTTCCCCAGACGGTGATGCTGCCGGTCGTGCTGGTCATCGCCTTGGTCACTGTCGCGCCGAACACGTGGCTGCGCTCGAGATCGAACTTGTCGTGCGGCCCGAAGACGTTGGTATGGCGGATCACGGTGTGGCGCGTGACGCCCAGCCGGCTGAAGAACTCGCACATCTTCTCGATGTAGATCTTGGTCCAGCCCGAGCCGAAGTAGTTGCGGTGCAGCTCTTCCGCCGGATCCCATTCCTCCTCACGCCACGGCACCGCGCGCGGCTGGTACATCACCGAGCAGCTGAAGAAGACGAAGTGCCCGACCTTCCGGTCGTAGCAGGCACGCAACAGCAGCGAGTTCATGACGGCATTGTCCGTCACGTGGATATGGGGCGTGCTGACGATGTCCTTCGATCCCGACGTCGTGGCGGCCGCCTGAATCACCACGTCCATCCCGTCGACCAGGCGATGAACGACAGCCGGATCGCGCAGGTCGCCCCGGTGCCAGGTGACGCCGGGACATTCGTAGGCCGGCCGCGTGAAGCGCAGCGCATGGACCTCGATGTCGGTGCGGCGGCTCAGTGCCTCGACCAGGTTCCGGCCGATGAAGCCGGTGGCGCCGCAGACCAGGACGCGCGTCCGCTTCATCAGTGACCGTTCTGCGTCGTCGGTTCGTAGAGGACGATCTGGGTGCCGCCGCGCTCGAACTGGAAGGGCACAGGCAGGAGCTTGGCGAGCGCCTGGATCACCGCGCCGCGCCGCTCGGGCTCGACGAAAATCAGCATGAAGCCGCCGCCCCCGGCGCCCAGCAGCTTGCCGCCGTCGGCTCCGGCCTGAAGCGCGGTGTCGTAGATCTCGTTCACGAATGCCGGCGCGATCTTCGTCGACAGGGCGCGCTTCAGTGTCCAGCTCTCGTGCAACAGACGGCCGAAATCGCGCAGATCCCCATTGCCCACCAGGATGCGCTCGCCCTCGTCGACCATGGCCCGCATGGCCTTGAGCTCGGCCGTCTTGCTGCCCATGGTCGAGACCTGCTCGGCGGCGATCTCCGAGGCATGGCGCGACAGGCCGGTGTAGAGCAGCAGCAGATGCTTCTGCAGGGCCGCCAGCCGCCCGGCGCGCACGACCAGCGGCGAGACCTCGAACGAGCCATCGGTCCGGATGTCGATGCGGTTCAAGCCACCGAAAGCCGACTGGATCTGGTCCTGCACGCCGACGTTCTCCTGCAGCACCTGCTGCTCGACGTAGATCGCCTCCTCGGCGAGCTTGCGCTTGGACACCAGCTCGCCGCGCAGGGCATGCAGTGCGTGCAGGAGCCCGACCGAGAAGGACGAGCTCGAGCCCAGGCCGGTGCGCGCCGGCAGGTCGCCGTGATGGTGGATTTCGACGCCCTCGCCGATCTTCAGCCATTGCAGGATGCCGCGGATCGCCGGATGCGCGATCTCGCTTGGGTCCTGCACGCGTTCGATCTGCGACCAGACGATACGGCTGCGGAAATCGAAGAACGGCGGCAGGTAGCGGCAGTGCAGGTAGAGGTACTTGTCGATCGTCGTCGCCAGCACAGCGCCGCCATGCTCCCGGAACCAGGCCGGGTAGTCCGTGCCGCCCCCGAAGAAGGAGACGCGAAGCGGGGTGCGCGTGATGATCATCGGACGTCTGTCAGATCAGCGAACGCGAACGCAGGAAAGCCCGGACCTGCTCGGCGACATAGGCGCGGGCGCCCGAGTCGACGTCCTGGTGGTTGCCGAACGAGAATGCGCCGTCCATCACCGCGTTGGAGTGCTTCATGTCGCCGACCACACGATGGTCGTACAACTTGAGCGCCGGTTGGCGTGCGATGTTGCCGGCAATGATCGGTCGTGTCTCGACATGGTTGGCGTTCAGCGCCCGGGTGAGCTCGGTCACGGTGAAGCCCGCGTTGGCCTTCACCCGCATCGGGAAGCCGAACCACGAGTGCCGGCCCTTGGGTTGCTCCTCCTGGAAGTCGAAGAAGTCGCCGTACTGCGCGAACTCGCGGCGGAACCAGGCCGAGTTGGTGCGGCGCGTGTCGACGAACTCCGCGAGCTTGGGCAGCTGCACCAGGCCCATCGCGCCGCTGAGCTCCATCGGGCGCAGGTTGTAGCCGACGTTGACGAACAGGAACTTCGGATCGAACTCGGGATACTTCTTCAGCCAGCGGTCGCGGTCCTTCACCTCGCGCACCCAGCCGTGCGCGCGCAGGATGCGCATCAGCTCGGCT
Organism: Reyranella sp.; assembly: GCF_965279465.1. Classification (NCBI taxonomy): domain Bacteria; kingdom Pseudomonadati; phylum Pseudomonadota; class Alphaproteobacteria; order Hyphomicrobiales; family Reyranellaceae; genus Reyranella; species Reyranella sp. The sequence continues at coordinate 4,665,912 of NZ_OZ257242.1, read as the reverse complement.
AGCTCGAAATCGTCGGTGACGGTGATGCCGCCCTCGAGCGTCGTCAGGTGGTGCGAGAAGTAGAAGCTGAAGGTGCCGACCCGGCCGAACTTGCCGACCGCCTTGCCGTCGTAATAGGCGCCGAGCGCCTCGCAGCAATCCTCGATCAGGATCAGGTTGCGGCGCTTGCAGATCTCGACGATCGCGTCCATCGCACAGGGATTGCCGTAGACCGGCACGATCATGACGGCGCGGGTCTTCGGGCCGATCGCCTTCTCGATCTCGTTGGGATCGATGTTGAACGTCGCCGGATCGATATCGACGATCACCGGCTTCAGCCCGCACTGGATGATCGGCCACACCGTCGTCGACCAAGAGAGCGCCGGCACGATCACCTCGTCGCCCGGCCGGAGCCCGTCCTCGGTGGCGGGATTGGCCAGCGCCGCCACGGCCAGCAGGTTGGCCGAGGAGCCGGAGTTGTTCATCACGCCGTCGGTCCAGCCGAAGCTCGAGGCGAACACCTCCTCGAATTTCTTCACCTTCGGGCCCATCGTGACGTAGGTCGACAGCAGGCACTCAAGCGCGGCGTTGATCTCGCCGGCCGAGAACGTCGGCTCATGCAGCCGCACGATCGGGTTCTTCGGGTCGAAGGAATAGCCGAAATCGGCGGCGCAGTAGTCCTCGACTGCCTTGAATACCGCGGCGCGCAAAGCGTCTTTGTCGGCCATCGACTCCTCGGGTGTTTGAATGACGTTTGACTTCAGAACGGGCCGCGGAACTCGGCGACTTCGCTGCTGTCCACCTTGCCCGGCTGCCAGGCCGGCGCATCGGCGCCCCGCACGAGCCGGTAGGTCGCTTCGGCGATCGATTGAGGCGATGGATAGTACAGGTTCTCGAGGATCCTGGTCGTCGGGCACGGCGTCGGCAGATATCCCAGACGGCGCGCGACGAACGGCCGGCGATGGCCGATCTTCTCGAACACCTCGGCGAGGATCTCCGACGAAGCGCCGCAGCTCAGCCAGCCGGTGTCGACCACCAGCAGCCGGCCGGTGCGCTCGACCGATTTCGAGATCGTGTCGATATCGAGCGGCGATAGCGACACCGGATCGATCACCTCGGCATCGATTCCCGCTGCCTCGAGCAGGTGCTTGGCGCGCACGCATTCCAGCGCCATGTGGCTGATGCCGACGATGGTGACGTCCCTGCCGGGGCTCAGGATGCGCGCCTTGCCGTAGGGGATCTCGTAACTTTCCTCAGGCACAACACCGCGCACGTTATGCAGCATGCGGTGCTCGATCATGACGACCGGATTGTCGTCGCGGATCGCGGCAATCAGGCAGCCCTTGGCATCATGCGGCGTGGTCGGCGCCACGACCCGCAGCCCGGGAATATGCATGAAGTAGGAATGAAAGGCCTGGCTGTGCTGGGCGCCCTGTCCCCAGCTCCGCCCGATGATCGCCCGCACGACCATCGGCACGCGATGGGCGCCCGAGAACATGTAGCTCATCTTTGCGGCCATGTTCACGAGCTGGTTCATGCAGAGCAGCGCGAAGTCCATGCGCTGGTGAACCTGGATCGGCCGCATACCCATCAGGGCGGCGCCGATGCCGATGCCGGTCATGGCATCCTCGGCCAGCGGCACGTCGAAGCTGCGCTCCGCCCCGAATTCCTTATGCAGCCCGAGCGTCGTACCGAACATGCCGCGCGCGTCGTCGACGCCCTGCCCCATGACGAAGACCTTGGAATCGCGTGCCATCTCCGACCGCGTCGCCTCGAACACGGCCTCGCCATAGGTGAGGGTCCGATTGTCAGCTGGCGAAGACATGGTCATGGATCTCCTTGTCCTCGGGGAAGGTACTTGCCTCGGCAAAGGCGATGGCCTCGGCTACCCGCTTCTCCTCGGCATCCTCGATCGATCTACGGAGATCGGCCGACAGCAGGTCGCCGACGATCCGAAGATTGTCGCCTTCGATCTTGGCGTCGAGCTCGGCGTCGGGCCGGTACTTGTGCACGCGATCCTCCGTCGGACCGACATGATCGCGCCAGCGGTAGGTCATGCACTCGATGAAGCGCGGCCCCTCGCCGCGACGCACCGCGGCCACGGCGGCGCCGGCGCGTTCGTGCAGCGTCATCGGTACATGGTCCTCGATCAGCTCCGCCTCGATGCCGTAGGCACGCGAGCGCGCGCCGAGGCCGGGCCCGGCCAGGCGATCCTTCACGTGGCTGTAGATCGCGTAGAAATTGTTCTCGCAGACGAACAGGATCGGCAGCTTCCGGAGCGAGGCGAAGTTCATGCTCTCGTGCCAGGCGCCTTCGTCGGTCGCGCCCTCGCCGAAGAAACAGACCACGATCGCCTTCGACCTCTGCATCTTGAGCGCGAGCGCCGCGCCGACCGCATTGGAGATGCCGGTCGCGACGACCGCCGAAGTCCCCATCATGTTGACCTCGGGATCGACGAGATGCATCGACCCGGCCTTGCCGCGCGCGCAGCCGTCGACCTTGCCGTAAAGCTCGGCCATCATGCGCGGCACGTCACCGCCCTTGGCGAGATAAAGCGCGTGGCCGCGGTAGGTGCCGAACACCACGTCGCTCTTGTCCAGGTGATCGCAAACGGCGGCGGAAACCGCCTCCTGCCCGATGCTGAGATGGACCGGGCTCTTGATCTTGTCCGTGGGATAGAGGCGGATGATCTCTTCCTCGACACGCCGGATCAGGTACATCGACCGATAGAGGCGGGCCGCAGGGTTGTTGGTACGCTCTTCCATCAGGCGGCCACGTCAACCTTTTGTTTGCAGTACCAGCGATACATCTCGTCCAGACCATCGGCAAGCGGTGTCCGAGCGCGCCAGCCGAGATCCGCGAGCCGGCCGTTGTCGAGCAGCCGGCGCGGCGCGCCGTCGGGCTTGCTGGCATCGAACGCCAGCTCGCCGCGATAGCCGACCACCTTGGCAACCAGCTCCGCCAGCTCGCGAATCGAGACATCGACACCGATGCCGACATTGATCGGCTCCGCCGCCGAATAGTTCTCGAGCACGAACACGATGGCGTCGGCCGCATCGTCCACGAACATCAGCTCGCGGCGCGGCTTGCCCGATCCCCAGATCTCGACCCGTGGGGCGCCGGCGTCGCGCGCCTCGATCATGCGCCTCATCAAGGCAGGCGCGACGTGGCTCATCATCGGGTCGAAATTGTCACCGGGACCATAGAGATTGGTCGGGATCACCGTGACGTAATCTGCGCCGAACTGCTTGCGATAGCTCGCCGCCAGGCTTGCCGTCGCGAGCTTCGCCACGGCATAGGCCTCGTTGGTCGGCTCTGGCCGGCCATCGCCGATGCTCGCCTCGGAAATCGGTTGCGACGCGCCGACCGGATACATGCAGCTGCTGCCGAGATTGACCAGCCGCTTCACGCCAGCGGCGTGCGCGGCGTTCACGACATTGGCCCCGATCATCAGGTTGACGAACAGGAAGTCGGCGGGCAGCGTCGAATTGGCGTGGATGCCGCCCACCCGCGCGGCGGCCATGATCACGGCATCGGGCCGTGCCTGGTCGAGCCAGCGCTCGACCTCGGCCTGGCGCGTCAGGTCGACCTGCTCGCGGCCAACCGTGAGGATATCGCAGCCCGCGCGCCCGAGTCGGCGCACGATGGCTGCACCGACCATGCCGCGATGGCCGGCCACCCAGATGCGCTTGCCTGTCGTGTCGAAAACCTTGGAGTCCACGTCCTCTCCGGAAAAGGCGGCGGAATGTGGCGGGTCGGTCCTGTCCGGTCAAGGACTGCTCGCGGGTGGCATATATGTCCCTCCTGCACTAGTTTGCGCGCCTCCAACGGGGTCGGGAAATGGCGCATCCGCGGGTTTTGATCACAGGCATCACGGGAATGGTGGGGTCGCACCTCGCCGACTTCCTGCTGGAAAATACCGACTGGGACATCGTCGGCATGTGCCGCTGGCGCAGCCCGATGGACAATCTCGGCCATATCGCCCACCGCATAAATGCCGGCGACCGGGTCTTCCTCCAGTATGGCGACTTGCGCGACACCCTGTCGATCCGCGACGTGGTGGTGAAGGCCCGGCCCGACTACGTCTTCCACCTCGCGGCCCAGAGCTTCCCGCGCACCAGCTTCGACTCGCCGCTCGACACCATGGACACCAACGTCCAGGGAACGGTGCGCGTGCTGGACGCCCTGCGCGAGCATGCGCCCAAGGCGGTGATCCATGTCTGCGCCTCGTCCGAGGTGTTCGGCCGGGTGCCCAAGGAGAAGCTGCCGATCGACGAGGAATGCTCGTTCCACCCGGCCTCGCCCTACGCGATCTCCAAGGTCGGGACCGACCTGGTGGGCCGTTTCTATGCCGAGGCCTACGGCATGACGATCATGACCACGCGCATGTTCACCCATACCGGGCCGCGGCGCGGCGACGTGTTTGCCGAATCGACTTTCGCCAAGCAGATCGCCATGATCGAGCGCAACCTCATCCCGCCCGTGGTGAAGGTCGGCAACCTCCAATCGCTGCGCACCGTCGCCGACGTGCGCGACGCGGTGCGCGCCTACTACATGCTGGTCACCGTGAACCCGATCGCGGGCGCCTACTACAATATCGGCGGCACCCATTCCTGCACGATCGGGCAGCTGCTCGACACGCTGCTGTCCTATTCGCCACTCAAGGACGACATCAGTATCGAGATCGATCCCGACCGGCTGCGGCCGATCGATGCCGACTTGCAAGTGCCGAACACCGCCAAGTTCCAGGCCCATACCGGTTGGAAGCCGGTGATCCCCTACGAAACGACGCTGCGTGACCTGCTCGACTATTGGCGCCAGCGCATCGCCACGGAAGGCGACCGCTTCCTAACGCGTTGAGCGGTGCCAGGCGAGCGTGCCTGCGAGGCCCTCGCGCAGCGGCATCGCGGGGCGCCAGCCGTAGCGCCCTGTGAAGGCGCGCGCCGAGACTTCGAGCGCTGCCGCCCCCGTCGCCCGATCGAGCCGGCGAACGACTTCCGCATCCGCGAACCCGTCCAGCTCGATCAGCAGTTGCAGCACGTCGTTCACGCTGGCGCTCTGCTCGGCCGCGACGTTGAAGGCGCTGAATCCTTCGTCCGTGCCCGACAGCCCCGCCAGGATGGCCGAGGCGACGTCGGACGCGTGAATGAGATTGCGCGTCTGGCTGCCGTCACCCCAGATCTCGATCGGCCGTTCGCGCTCGACGACCCGGCGGATGAAGGACGGCACGAAATGCGCCGAAGCGGGGTCGAAATCGTCGTGTGGCCCGTAGACCAGCGTCGGCCGGAGAACGATCCCCGCACCAATACGCCTCAGCCGGGCGCAGTACCATTCGAGCTGCTTCTCGAGGAACCGATGCGTCCAGCCGACGCCGAACCAGGCGTCCGGCGGATCGCCGACGAACAGGGCCTCCTCGGTCTTCGCCCCGGCGCCGGCAGGATAGGCCGTGGTCGAGCTCACCAGCACGACCCGTTCGACGCCCTCCTGCGCCGCCGCCTCCAGGGCGTTGACCCCGATCCGCAGCGTCGCCGTCACCGAGGCGACAGGATCGCGCTTCAGTTCCGCCGCCGTGGAGAGACGACCGGCGCAAATCACCGCCAGACGCGCGCCCTTCAGGGCCTCCCGAGCGCCTTCCGGCACGGCAAGATCCGCCTGGCACCATCGCACATCGGGCGCATCGAAGGGCGGCCGGCGATGATGCGTCGCGACGATCGGCCCTGTCCCGGCTTGACGCAACGCCTCCAGGACATGGCGCCCGATCAAGCCGGTCCCGCCCAGCACAGCGACGGGGCCCGCCAGGTTCTTCGTCATCGGGTCAGCTCGTCGATCGCACCCAGCAGATGGTAGAGCGAGCTTGCCGGCATGAAATCGACGGCGGGACTGCCGGCGGCATCGAGCCTGTCGATCCATCCGCCGGCAGTTGCGCCGGACAGGAACCGCTCGAACAGCAGATCGGCGAGAGCCTTCGCCTTGGCTGCCGCCCCCAGCCGGCCCAGGCGGGCCTCGACAAGATGCGCCCTGATCGCTTCCGTCATTGGCCACAGGCGATGCGATGCCGTCTTCACGGAGCCGTCGACCAGGAGTTCGTCGACAATCAGGCCGGCATGATCGCTGCCGTAGCGGTCGGCATGGCTGTAGAGCGCGTCGACATGGCTGCCCACGGCGGTTCCGCTTTCGCGCTCGTACCAGCGCAGCAGCCAGATCCATTCGAAATGATGGCCAGGCTCGACGATCCAGCCGGCGGCACCGGATGCCGGCATGAGCCGGTCGTCGAAATATTCGATCAGCACACCTGGAACGGCCTGGAAGAAGCGTCGCGCTAGAAGCTCGAACAGCTCGCCTGCGCGCTCGAGATACCGAGCCTCGTGCGAATGAGACCAAAGGTTCAGCAGCGCTTCGAAGAGATGCATGTGCGGATTCTGCCGCCGCATCGCGTCGATCGGCGGAATCGCGTCGACGTAGCCGCCGTGTGCCGCCCGCATGTCGCGGTCAAGCCAGGCGAGCGTCTCGTCGGCCAGCGCCAGCGCCGCGCGATCGCCCGTGGCGCCGACATAGGAGCCGATCGCCAGAAGAACGAAGGCATGACCATAAAGATCGCGCTGCGTCCCCGCCGGCCGCCCGTCGCGATCGATCGAGAAAAGCCAGCCCGGCGCGCCGTCGCCCCGATGGTAGTCGCGCACCATGGCGCCGTAGGCTAGCCGCACGAGGCTTTCGGCGTCGCGATACCATCCTCTTCGCCCGGCCAGCGCATAGGAATGGATCTGCCGCGCCTGGACCATCACGCGGATCGGAACGTCGGGAAGCCGTGCGCCGCCCAGGGTGAGGCGCTCCTCGAACCGTTCATGCTCCCGGTCGAAACCGGCCTGGGCCCAGACCGGCAGCGCCTGCTCGACCGCCCATCGAAGCAGCCGCGCCGCAATGGGCTCGATTGGCTCTGCCAACGGTCCTCACCGTCCCGCGATTTCCGGCACCCGGTCGCGCGGCATCGCCAGGACGTTGGACGAAAGATTGCCGCCCTCGCCGAGAATCTCGATCCTTCCCGATTTCACCGAGAAGATCCCGATTTCGTAGCCCAGATCGCGGCGCAGGGCATCGATCAGCGCCCGGGCATCGCTGCCCTGTGCGCGCAATGCCTTGTCGCTGATCTCCAGGAGTATGAGGGGCCGCGTCGCCTCGATCACACGGCGCGCGCCGAGGATGACGGCGGCTTCCGCGCCTTCGACATCGATCTTCATGAAGTCGATTCGATCGAGCCCGATCTCGTCGGCCACCTCGTCGAGCGTGCGCATCGTCACGCGCTCGACGCTCTCCGCCTTCACGCCGTCATTGGCGAAACGGCCGAGTGTGTTGTGACCGGAATGGACACCTTGCGCGAGCTGAAGGTCGGCGGTGCCGCAGGTCGCGCCGAGCGCCGCCGGAATCACGGTGACATTGACGAGTCCGTTGCGCGCAATGTTGCGCTTCAGGTTGATCCGCTCGCGCGTGCTCGGCTCGACGGCGATCACCCGGCCGGCCGCGCCGATCCGCCGCGCGGCGAATAGCGTATAATAGCCATCATTCGCCCCTACATCCACGAACACCATGCCGGGCCGGAGGGTCCTGTCGAGCAGGGCGAACTCATTCGGCTCGAACGAGCCGCAGACGTACAGGCAAAGGCTGTTGTCGTTGCCGAGCATCACGTCGACAACGGTCCCGTAGTACCATCGAAGCGTGACCGGCACGGTGATCGCCTGCCGCGCCGCCGCTTCCCACAAGGCGCCGCGCCGGCAAGCGAGCCAGCGCCTTTGTTCGTAATATTCCTGTGCAAAACGCCAGCTCGGCTGCGTCTGCGGATGTGGCTCGGCGGGCGCGAGAAGCGCAGCATAGGCGCTGCCGATCCTGGGAGAGGAGCCGATCAGCCAGCGTCCAAAATTGTCCAGATGATAGCCGACACCGGAAGCGACCATCCCCCACAAGTTGGCCTTCCCGATCGGTCGCGGGCCGTCTGGCACGAAAGCTGAGCCTCCCAATATGGCTACCCGGCTAAACTACCGGCCGGAACGCGTCAAGGCGGGACGCCGCGGCGCGCCGCCCCTGGAGCGCATCGTTGCGGCGACTGCCGCGTGGCATATAATGCAGTCCCCTCAAGTGCAAACATACGGTTCAATGTCAGCGCTGTTCATTCGCGCCTTCCTCGCCGTCATCCTCGTCCTCGCGCCCGGCCTCGCCTCGGCGCAAGCGCTGCGTGTGGTGGCCCGTGTCAACGACGAAGCGATCACCGATTTCGAGCTGAAACAGCGCATCACTTTCGCCATCCGCAGCGCCGGCATGCAGGAGACGCCCGAGCTCCAGCAGCGGCTCGCGCCGCAGCTCCTGCGCCAGATGATCGACGAGCGCCTGCAGATCCAGAACTCCAAGGGTCTCGGCGTCCGTCCGACCGAGGCCGAGGTCAACCAGCGCATCGCCGAGATCGAGCGCTCGGCCGGCATGCAGCACGGACAGTTCAGGCAATATCTGCAGAGCATCGGCGTCCCCTACGACATTGCCGCGCAGCAGATCGAAGCCGGCATCGCTTGGGCCAAGATCGTGCGCCGTCGCGTGCGCCCGCAGGTCGAGGTTTCGGACGCCGAGATCGACGACGCGCTGTCGCGCATCCGGGTCAACGTCGGCAAGACCGAATCGCGGGTAGCGGAGATATTCATACCGATCGACAAGGTCGATCAGTCCGACGAAGCCAAGCGCAGCGCCGACCGGGTGGTCGAGCAGCTCCGTCGCGGCGCCCCCTTCGGCGCCCTGGCGCAGCAGTTCTCCCAAGGCGCGACGGCGCGCGCCGGCGGCGATCTCGGCTGGATCCTGCCCGGCTCGCTCGACTCCGCTCTCGATGCGGCGATCGAGAAGATCCCGCTGCGCCAGGCGTCGGAGCCGATTCGCACGCCCGCCGGCTACCACATCCTCTATGTCGTCGACCGGCGCCCCTTTGCCACGTCGCGGCCGGACGACGTGCGCCTCAACTTGGTGCAGCTCACGCTCGCCTTGCCGATCAACGCTTCGGCCGACGAAGTGGCCCGTGCCACGGCCGAGGCCCAGAAAGCGATGAGCGGCGTTCGCCAGTGCTCCGACCTGCACACCCAGGCGCGCCAGCTCAAAGGCGCGACCTCGGGCGATCTTTCGGGCATACGGGCCGGCGACCTCGCCGCCAATCCCCAGATGTACCAGGAGATCCCGAAGCTCTCGGCGGGAGGCACCGCCGGACCCTTCCGCGTCGCCGAAGGCATGCAGATCGTCTCCCTGTGCAGCAAGGAGGGCGCCAGCGGCATGCCGACCCGCGATACCGTCGGCCAGCAGATCCTGCTGCAGAAGCTGGAGGCCGCAGGCCGGCGCTACATGCGCGATATGCGCCGGGTCGCGACCATCGACATCAAGCGGCCGTGACAGCGCGGCTGCCGCTCGCCGTCACGATGGGCGAGCCGGCCGGCGTGGGCGGCGAACTCAGCCTCAAGGCATGGCTCGCGCGCAACGCGACGCGCCCGTTCTTCGCGATCGACGATCCCGCCCGGCTCGCGGCCCTCGCCGAAACGCTCGGCCTGGCCGTGCCGGTGCGGGAGATCGCAGCCCCCCATGAGGCCGCCTCGGTGTTCGCGACAGCGCTGCCCGTTCTGTCCGTGAAGCTCGAGGTGCCGGCCCGGCCCGGCCATCCGGATCCCGCCAACGCCGCGGCGACGCTGGCCGCCATCGAACGCGCCGTACAGATGGCACAGGCCGGCACGATCGCCGGTTTCGCCACCAACCCGATCCAGAAGAAGACGCTGCAGGATGCCGGATTCAAGCATCCCGGCCACACCGAGTTCCTGGCCGAGCTGGCCGGCGGCACCGATGTCGCGATGATGCTCGCCTGCCCCGCCCTGCGCGTCGTGCCCGTCACCATCCACCTCTCGCTCGCCGACGCGGTTCAGGCGCTGCAGCCCGCCGTCATCGTGCGGGCCGGCCGTATCGCCGCTGCCGGCCTCAAGTCGCTGTTCGGCATCGCGCGGCCGCGCCTGGCGGTCGCCGCCCTCAATCCGCATGCCGGCGAGCAGGGCGCGATGGGCGACGAGGAGATCCGCGTGATCCTGCCCGCGATCGAGACGCTGCGCGCCGAGGGCATCGAGGTCCGCGGTCCCGCGCCGGCGGACACGCTGTTCCATCCTGCCGCGCGCGCGACCTACGACGCGGCGCTCTGCATGTATCACGACCAGGCGCTTATCCCGATCAAGACCATCGACTTCTCGGGCGGCGTCAACGTCACGCTCGGCCTGCCCTTCGTGCGCACCTCGCCGGACCATGGCACCGCGCTCGACATCGCCGGAACCGGCCGCGCCGACCCGACCAGCCTGATCGCCGCCCTCGCCATGGCCGACGACATGGCCCGCCGCCGCGGGAGCTGAGGATGGACGGCGTGGCGGCCCTGCCGCCGCTGCGCGAAACCATCGCCCGGCATGAGCTCGATGCGCGCAAGCGCTTCGGCCAGCACTTCCTTCTCGATCTCAACCTGACGCGCCGCATCGCGCGCGCGGCAGCACCGCTCGATCAAGGCACCACCATCGAAATCGGCCCCGGGCCCGGCGGGCTGACCCGTGCGCTGCTGCTCGAAGGAGCGGCAAGAGTGGTTGCCGTCGAGGTCGATCCGCGCGCCCTGGGCGCCCTCGCCGAATTGCAGATCGCCGCGCCGGGCCGCCTCGAGGTGATCGAGGGCGACGCCCTCGGGATCGATCCGGCGAGTCTCGGCCCCGCCCCGCGCCGCATCGTCGCCAACCTGCCGTACAACATTTCCACGGCCTTGCTGGTGCGCTGGCTGAAGTCTGCCGACGCGCTCGCCGACATGGTGCTGATGTTCCAGAAGGAGGTCGTCGACCGTCTGGTCGCCGTGCCGCGCACCAAGGACTATGGCCGCCTGTCGGTGCTGGCCCAGCATGTCTGCGAGGTGCGGCGGCTGTTCGACGTCGCGCCCTCCGCCTTCGTGCCGCCGCCCAAGGTCGTCTCATCCGTGGCGCACCTGACGCCGCGGCCGGCCGGTGAGAGGCTGGCCAATCTCACTTCGCTCGAAAAGGTCACAGCCGCAGCCTTCGGGCAGCGCCGCAAGATGTTGCGCGGATCGCTGTCCGGGCTGTTCGGCAATCCGGTCGCCGCTCTGGAGGGCCTCGGGCTTTCGCCGACTGCCCGGGCCGAAGAGCTGGCTGTCGCCGATTTCGTGCGCCTGGCAGAGGCCTTGACAAATGAGTGAGTGCTCACAAATAATCAACCCATGATCCGTTCCCTCGCCTTCAACGTCTACTTCTACGTCCTCACCGTGCTGGCGGCATTGATCGGCATCGTGATGGTGCCGGTTCCGACGCCGGTGCTGCTGCGCGCCCTGCTGCATCGCTGGGCGCAGGCCGTGGTGTGGGGCATGCACCGGATCGGCGGCATGAAGGTCGAGGTCCGCGGGCGCGAGTTCCTCCCGAACAAGGGCCCGGTGCTGCTGGCCAACAAGCATCACGCCGAGGTCGATGGCGTCCTGCTCGCGGCCCTGATCCCCGGTATCGCCTTCGTCGCCATGCAGGAGCTGTTTCGCATTCCCGTGATCGGCACGATCCTCTACCGGCTGCAGATGATCCGCGTCGACACCTGCGGCGGCGGCAAGGAGCGCGAGAATCTCGCCCAGTTCGCCAAGCGCGCCTACGACAGCAGCCGCCATATCGCGATCTATCCCGAAGGCAACCTGATGGCCCCGGGCGAGCGCGAGCGCTATCGCTCCGGCATCTACTATCTGTCGCGCGACCTCGACCTGCCGGTGACCCCGGTGGCGACGTCCGTCGGCCTGCTGTGGAACCGTCGCGACTGGCACAAGAAGGCCGGCCGCGCCGCGATCGAATTCCTGCCGCCGATCGAGACCGGCCTCGACAAGCAGACCTTCATGCGCCGTCTCGAGGATACGATCGAGACGGCGAGCGACAGGTTGATCGCGGAGTTTTCCGGCCGCCCTTACACGCCGTCGCGGCTCGTGCTGCGCTCGCAGGGCCAGACTGGTATCGACAAGACCGGCGTCGGCGAGCTGCCTTCAGCGCCCCTCGCGCAGCGCCTTCACGAAGGCTGACAGGCCGAGCTGGCGCTCGCGCTTCAACCGCTCGGCGGTCAGGATCGACTTCAGCTCGGTCAGGCTGGTGGCGATGTCCCGGTTTACGATGACGTAATCGTACTCGGCGTAGTGGCTCATCTCGTCCGCCGACTTGGCCATGCGCCTGGCGACGATATCCGGCGAATCCTGGGCACGGGTGATCAGCCGGCGCTCGAGGTCGCGTGTCGAGGGCGGCAGGATGAAGACCGTCACCAGGTCGTCGCGGCCCTTCTCCTTGAGCTGCTGCGTGCCCTGCCAGTCGATGTCGAACAGCACGTCCCGGCCGCTCTTCAGCGCCGCTTCGACCGGAGCCCGGGGCGTGCCGTAGAAGTGGTCGAAGACGCGGGCGTGCTCGAGGAACTCGCTGCGCTGGATCATCCCGCTGAAGGTCGCGGTGTCGACGAAGCGATAGTCGACGCCATCCCTCTCGCTCGCCCGGCGTGCGCGCGTGGTGCACGAAACGCTGAGCTGAATCTGCTTGTCGTTGTCGAGCAGCTGCCGTGACAAAGTCGTCTTGCCCGCGCCCGAGGGCGACGACAGGACCAGCATCAGGCCGCGCCGATGGATCTCCGGCGTCGCCGCCTCATTCGACATTCTGGACCTGCTCCCGCATGCGTTCGATGGCGCCCTTCAGGTCGATGCCGATGCGCGTCAGCTCGATGTCGGCCGACTTCGAGCACAGCGTGTTGGCCTCGCGGTTGAACTCCTGGCAGAGGAAGTCGAACTTGCGGCCGACCGGATTGTCCGGCCGCGCCTCCTTCAGCAGGCTGCGCGCCTGGGCGATGTGGGCGGCCAGCCGATCCAGCTCCTCGCGCACGTCGGCCTTGCCGACCAGCAGCGCCACTTCCTGGGCGAAGCGCTCCTCCGACAAAGGCGGCGCCCGTTCCAGGAGGTCGGAAAGCTGGCTCTCGAACCTCGAGCGGATGACACCGGTCTGCGCCGCGGCACGCTCCGCGGCGCGCCGGCAGAGCCCCTCGATCTCGACGACATGGCCCGTGATCACGCCGGCCAGCGCCTTGCCCTCGCCTGCCCGCGACTCGGCCAGCCCGCGCAGCACCTCGTCGAGCGAGCGCATCAACGCCTTGTCGAGGGCGGCCACGACCTCCTCGCTCTCCTGGCTCTCGTCTTCCTCCTCGATGACGCCGCGCACGCGCAGCAGCCCGTCGGCTGCCGGCGCCGCGGCGCCGGTGCTCTTGCGTACTTCCTCGACCAATATGCCGAGTTCCGCGAGCAGCGCGCGGTTGATGCGCAGTGGCTTGGACTGGCGTTCGCTGCCGATCGTAAGCGAAAGCGCGACGTTGCCGCGCTTCAGCCTGGCACCGGCCGCCGTGCGGGCCGGATTCTCCAGGCGCTCGAAGCCCTGCGGCACCCGGCAGCGGACCTCCAGATTGCGCCCATTGACGCTGCGCGCCTCCCAAACCCAGCGCCGGCTTTCATCCGCTCCCTGCGCCCGGGCGTACCCCGTCATGCTGGCAATCAAACCGATCCACTCCACTGGCAGCGCTACGTCGAGCCGGTAATATTATCCCATGGCAAAAACTTTCGCGAGCATCGTCATCACCGGTGCCTCGAGCGGCATCGGCGAGGCCCTGGCGCTCGAATATGCCGCCCCCGGAATCGCCCTCGCCCTGAATGGCCGCGATGCAGCGCGCCTGCAAGCCGTCGCCGAGGCCTGCCGGGCAAAGGGCGCCACGGTCGATGCCGGGCAGATCGACGTCGTGGACAGGGAGGCGCTGGCGGCCTGGCTGACGCGGTTCGACGAGGCTCATCCGGTCGACCTGGTGATCGCCAATGCCGGCGTCTCGATCGACAAGGACAATTCCTCGATCGACGATTTCTCGATCATCCGTCAGACCATGGCAGTCAACGTCGACGGCGTGCTCAACACCGTCGAGCCGCTGGTCGGCCGCATGATCGCGCGCGGGCGCGGCCAGATCGCCGTGGTGTCGTCGCTGGCGGGCTTCATCGGCCTGCCCTACTCGGCCTCCTACAATGCCAGCAAGGCGGCCGTTCGTGTGTGGGGCGAGAGCCTGCGCTACGTGCTGAGGAAGAACGGCATCGGCGTCAGCGTGATCTGCCCCGGCTTCGTGGTCAGCCGCCTGACCGCCAGCGCACCCTTCCCGATGCCCTTCCTGATGTCCGCCGCGCGCGCCGCCGCAATCATCCGCAGAGGCCTTGCGCGCAATCAGGCACGGATCGCATTCCCGATCGGCACGAAGGCCGCGGTGTGGCTCGGCACCGTGCTGCCGGGCCGCTGGACGGCGAAACTGCTCGGAGCGTGATTCATGCTCTTCCGGACCGCGAGCGTCTCGCTCGCTCATGAGCTTGAGCGAGCGAGACGCTCGCGGTCCGGAAGAGCATGACTACCTGATCTGATGCGTCAGCCGGGCGGCCGCGCCACCCTTTTCGCGCCCGTACTTCAGGAGTGCATCGCGGCCACCGGCGGCGTAGGCGGCGACGGCGCCGAGCAGGCGCTTCAGCTCGTCGGGGCTGTTGCGGTCGAACTTGCAATGGGCGCCGCGCGTCAGCCTGGCGATCTGCGGAAACAGGCGCGAGGCGGTGCGATCGTTCCCCTCCTGGAATACGAAGACCGGCAGGCCGAGGAGCCCGAGCTGGCCCGCCTCGTGGCCGACCTGGTCGACATCCTCCTCGCAGCAGTCGCCGACGAACACGAGGGCGTCGATCCGACTCTCCCGGCGCTGCTCGCCGGCATAGCGCAACAGCCGGCCGATCTGGGTGCGGCCGGCCAGGCAGCGCACCGCGCCCATCAACCGGGCCAGCTCACGTCCGTCGGACGTCCAGCGGCTCACCTTGAATTCGTCGAAGCCCCGGTAGAAGCCGAGCCGGACGTCGAGCCCGCCCAAGGCGTCGGCGGCGACGAACATTTCACCCTGGATGCCGCAGGCATGGTCCCAAGTCGGCTCGCGGCTGGCCGTCGCATCCATCGCGAACAGCAGCCGGCCCCGCGTGCCGGAGGGCCGCGCCGGAAGGCGGCCGACCTGCTCGACGAAGGCATCGGCCGTCGTGGTGACCGCGCGTGTCATACCCGACGATATGGGCTGCTTTCTTTGCGGGCGCAATCGCGTCGGCTATAAGGCCGGCCGCATGGCCACCGCCCCTGGAAAACGCCGCTCGTCGCCGCTCGCCGATACACTCCTTATCGTCGTGTCTCTGCTGGTCAGCTTCGCCTTTGCAGAGGGAGTCGTCCGCGTGCTGAACGGGCAGCCGCTGTTCGCCTTCCCCCTGCCCGACCCGGTCGGCACAGCGAGCGTCAAGCCAGGCCAGCTCGAGAGCATCCCGCTGGCGCCGGGCGTCAACCCTGCCTGGTTCGAGAAGGATCCGCCGCCGCTGCCCAACCGCGGCACGCCGCCGGCGGAATGGCAGAAGACCTTCGACGAGATGAAACGGCATCCGATCAACAACGAATTCCAGCCGTTCGATGCCTTCAAGGCGTGGAACAGCGTGTTCGCCGGCGATCCCTGCAAGCACCGCTTCCTCAAGCTCGCGCCCGGCCAGCTCTATCTCTACGATCCGCCGGACGGCCAGCCGACGCCGCCCTATCGCTTCCCGCCGAACAGCACCTTCCCCGACAGGCTGGTGACCAACCAGATGGGCTGGCGCGGCCCGCCGATCGAGGTGCCGCGCGGACCGAAGACGATCCGCATCGTCTTCGTCGGCTCCTCGACGGTGATCGAAGGTCACTTCGTGCCGTATTCCTATCCGGAATTCGTCGGCTACTGGCTGAACCTCTGGGCCGAGGCGAAGAACCTCGACGTACGCTTCGAGGTGCTGAACTCGGCGCGCGAGAGCAACGTCTCGACCGATCTTGCAGCGATCGTGAAGACCGAGGTGCTGCCGCTCCATCCCGATCTCGTCGTCTATTACGAAGGCGGCAACCAGTTCCGACCCGAGTCGATCGTCGAGAAGGTGCCCGAAGGCAAGGCTGAACGGCCGCCCGGCAGCGGCGCGAGCGTCTCGCCGGAGTGGCTGCGTGCAGCATCGCGCTGGTCGGCGCTGCTCGGCCGCGTGCAGGCGGCGATCGGCTTGGCGGCCTCCGACATGGACGGCAGGGAATGGCCGAAGCCGGACTACAAGGTGGTGTGGCCTCCCGGGCTCGACGAGCAGAACCCCGACCTCGCCTATCCCAACCTGCCGGTCAGCCTGAATGTCATCCAGCGCGACCTCGATGCGATCCGCGCCGACCTGGCCACAATCGGCAGCGACTTCGCCCTGAGCTCCTTCGCCTGGATGGTGAAGGACGGCTTGGTGCTCGATCCGATCCGCCACCGTTATATCCTCGAGCAGCTCAACGTCTCGAACTATCCCTACCGCTATCGCGACCTCGAGCGGCTGGCCAAGTTCGAGAACCGGCTGTTCGCGAAGTACGCAGCGACACACGGCCTCACCTTCGTCGACATCGCGGGCCAGCTGCCGTTCGATCCCGACCTGTTCCTCGACGCCGTCCATACCAGCTATGCCGGCACGCGCATGCGCGGCTGGATCACGCTCAACGCGCTGATCCCGCTGATCGAGAAGCACCTCGCCGACAAGTCCTGGCCGCGGCCGATGCCGAACCCCGCGCCCGCGCTGCCGACGATCACCCCGCGCAAGGTTACGCTCGATTGCAAGTCGTCCTGAGCCGACACGAAGCGCCTGCATTGCCTCCCGCCATGGCCGCCGGCGCGATAACATTCGAATCAATCCATGCGGCCGATCCCGAGCTGAACTACGACATGCTTGCCATCGCGCAGCCGGTGCCGGCTCCGCCCTCGACAGCAGCAGTGCCCTGGCGTCGTCGCCCAGCGATGCCGCGGCAACGCCCGCGCGACAACGGCGAGTTCGGTGATCAGGTCAATCGCCTGCCGTTGCATCAAGCTGCTCGCTGGCCTCTCGCCTCTTCGAATGGTCTTCGGCCAACATCAGGTAGACCGCCGGCACCACGAACAGCGTGAACAGCGTGCCAATCGACAGGCCGCTCGCGATCACCAGGCCCATGCTGAAGCGGGACAGCGCGCCCGCGCCGGTAGCGACGATCAGCGGGACGACGCCCAGCACCATGGCGGCAGTGGTCATCAGGATGGGTCGCAGCCGGATCGCCGCAGCCTGCGTGATGGCTTCACGCCTTGATTTGCCGGCCATCTGCAGCTCGTTGGCGACCTCGACGATGAGGATGCCGTGCTTGCTGATCAGGCCCATCAGCGTGACCAGCCCGACCTGGGTGTAGATGTTGAGCGTGGCACCGGGCCAGGCCACTGTGCTGAGCCCCATCAGGAAGACAAGGGCGCCCGCGATCGACATCGGCACCGAGAACAGGATGATCAGCGGGTCGCGGAAGCTCTCGAACAGCGCCGCCAGCGACAGGTAAATGATGATCAGCGCGAACGCGAAGGTGACGATGAAGCCGCCGCTCTCCTGGATGTACTGGCGCGAGGCGCCGCCATAGTCGATCGAGTAGCCCTGCGGCAGCGTCCGCGCCGCCAGCTCCTGCAGGGTCTGCAGCGCCTCGGCTTGCGACGCGCCGGGGAAGGCCACGCCCTGGATGGTGGCGCTGTTGAGCTGCTGGAAGTGGTTCAGCGACTGCGGGATCGCCTTGGTGACGATTCTGGCCACTGTCGACAGGGGCACCGACGAGCCGTCGGCGGCGCGGATGTGGTAGTCGAGGATCTGGTCGACATTCTGCCTGGAACTCTGCTGGACCTGCGGAATGACCTTGTAGGACCGGCCGTCGAGGGCGAAGTAGTTGACGTAGCCGCCGCCCAGCATCGAGCCCAGCGCAGCGCCGATGTCGCTCATCTTCAGGCCGAGCTGCGCGGCCTTCTCGCGGTCGATCACCACCGTGGCCTGCGGCGAATCGATCTTGAGATCGGTGTTGAGGAAGATGAAGCGGCCCGTCGCCAGCGCCTCGCGCAGGAAGGTCTGCGCCACCTCGTTCAAGGGCTCGAACGAGCCGGTCGTGCTGATCACGAACTGAATGGGCAGGCCCTGGCTGCCCGGCAGCGGCGGCGGCTGGAAGGCGACGACCTGGGCGCCGGCGATACCCGCCAGCTCGCCCTGAATGAGCGGCGCCAGCTGGTTGGAGGTCTTGCTGCGCGCGTCCCACGGCTTCAGCACGTAACCCGCGATCGACTGGCCGGGCACGTCGAGCTGGAACACGTGGTCGACCTCGGGATGGCCGGCGCCGATCAGGTACATCTGACGGGCATAGAGCTGGCGCTGGTCGATGGTCGAGTTCGGAGCGGACGTCGCGAGCGCGATGATGACGCCCTGGTCTTCCTGCGGCGCCAGCTCGCTGCTGGTGGCGTTGTAGAGGAAGTAGATGCTGCCCAGCACCAGCACGGCGAAAGTGGCCGTGACCGGCAGGTTGTCGAGGCTGCCGCCGAGCCACCGCTCGTAGCCGCGGCGCAGGCGGTCGAACACGCGGTCGATGCCGCGGATCAGGCGCGCCTCCCAACCCCGATCGCTCGCGGAATGCGGTTTCAGCATGCGCGAGCACATCATAGGCGACAGCGTGAGGGCCACGATCGCCGAGACCGTGACAGCACCCACCAGGGTGAAGGCGAACTCGGTGAAGAGCGCGCCGGTCAGGCCGCGCTGGAAGCCGATCGGGACGTATACCGCGACCAGCACGACCGTCATGGCGATGATCGGCCCTGCCAGCTCGCGCGCGGCCTGGATCGCGGCCGGGAAGGGCTTCAGCCCCTCCTCGAGATGGCGGTTCACGTTCTCGACCACGATGATGGCGTCGTCGACCACCAGGCCGATCGCCAGCACCAGCGCCAGGAGCGTGAGCAGGTTTATCGAGAAGCCGAAGGCCGCCATCATCGCGAAGGTGCCGACCAGGGACAGCGGAATGGCGATGACGGGGATCAGCACCGAACGCACCGAGCCCAGGAAGGCGAACACGACCAGGGTCACGATCACCAGCGCCTCGACCAGGGTGTGGATCACCTCGTCGATCGAGCTGTTCACGAACTCGGTGGAGTCGTAGATGATCCGGCCATTCAGCCCCTGCGGCAGCTGTGCCTGGATCGCCGGGAAGACGTCGCGCACGCCCTGGATGACATCGAGCAGGTTGGCGGCTGGTGCCACCTGGATGCCGATATACACCGCCTTCTGGCCGTCGAAGCTCACCTCGGATTCATAATCGTCCGAGCCGAGCGTGACATTGGCGACGTCGCTCAGGCGCACGATCGCGCCGTCCTGCTGCTTCAGCACGAGGTTGCGGAACTCTCCGAGCGAGGTCAGCGCCGTCGAGGCCTTGAGGGTGACCTGGACCATCTGGCCCTTGGTCGTGCCTAGTCCCGCGATGTAGTCGTTGGCGGTCAGCGCCTGAGCCACGTCGGCTGCGGAGAGGCCGTAGGCAGCGAGCTTCTGCGGATCGAGCCAGGCGCGCAGAGCGAAGTTCTTGGCGCCCAGGAGCTCGGCCGTCTGCACGCCTTCGACGGCCTGCAGCCTCGGCTGCACGACCCGCACCAGGTAGTCGGTGATCTGGTTGGGCGCCAGCTCCTTGCTGCTGAAGCCGATATACATGGCATCGATGGTCTGGCCGACCTTGACCGTCAGCACCGGCTGCTGCGTGCCGGTCGGCAGGCGGTTCAGCACCGAGCTCACCTTGGTGTTGATCTCGGTCAGCGCCTTGCTCGAATCGTAGTTCAGCCGCAGGTTGACCGTGATGGTGCTGACGCCGCTTTGGCTGGTCGAGGTCATGTAGTCGATGCCGTTGGCCTGGGCGATCGCCTGCTCCAGCGGCGTGGTAATGAAACCCGCGATGACGTCGGGATCGGCGCCGTAGTAGGTCGTCGTCACGGTGACCACGGCATTCTCGGTGCGCGGATACTGCAGCACCGGCAGCGCGCCGATGGCGCGGAGCCCAACGACCAGGATCAGCAGGCTGACGACCGACGCCAGCACCGGGCGGCGGATGAAAAGGTCGGTGAACTTCATGGCGAGATATCCTCGAAAATCATCCCTCCCGGGGGAGGCAGGATCGGCCGTTTCATCGCATCACTGATCGACGATCTTCGGCGCCGGGTCGTTGGTCGGCACGACACGGTTGTCGACGACGATCGGCACGCCGTTGCGCAGCTTGATCTGGCCGGCGGTGACGACCGTGTCGCCCTCGGCGACGCCCTTCAGGATGGCGACCTGGTCGCCGCGCGTGGCACCCGTGGTCACGAAGACCTGCCGCGCGACAAGCTGCTGCTTGCCGTCGGGACCCTGGCCCTTGCCGTCGACCAGATAGACCAGCGAGCCGTAGGGATTGTAGCTCACCGCCGTCTGCGGCAACGTGACCAGCCGCTCGGCCGCGCCGGTCTCGAGCTGCACCGTGGCGAACATGCCGGGCAGCAGCTTCTGGTCGACGTTCGCCAGCGTGGCGCGCACCTGGACGTTGCGGCTCGCCGTCTCGATCTTGGGATTGATGGCGGTGATCTTGCCCGTGAACACGCGATCGGGGAAGGCATCGACCTTCGTCTCGACCTTGCTGCCGACGGCGAGCTGCGCCACCGTCTGCTGCGGCAGCAGGAAGTCGACGAAGATCGGATCGAGCGACTGCAGGGTGGCGATCACCGCGCCGGCAGCGAGGTACTGGCCGAGATCGACCTGGCGCAGGCCGAGCTTGCCGGCGAAGGGCGCGCGCAGCACCTTCTTCTCGACGATCGCCTTCTGCTGGGCGACCTGCGCCTTGGCGTTGCGCAGGTTGGCTTCGTCGTTGTCGACCACGGCCTGGCTGATCGCCTGTGCCTTGAGCTGCCTGACGTCGCGGTCGTACGTGATCTGGGCAAGCTGCGCCGTCGCCTCGAGCGACTGCAGCTTGGCGACCTCGTCGTCGGCGCGCAGGCGCAGCAGGATCTGCCCCGCCTGCACCTCGTCGCCCGACCGGAACCGGATCTCCTCGACCACACCCGGCACCTCGAGCGACAGGTCGGCGCCGCGCACGGCGCGCAGGCTGCCGACGGCGTCGATCGATGGCTGCCAGTCGCTGGCCGCCGCCTTGGCGGCCGAGACCGTCTGGGGCGTGTTGGCCATGCCGGCCATCGCTTCCTTGATCTTGCCGTTGACGAAGACCTTGAAGCCGAACAGGCCACCCAGGACCACACCGACCAGTACCAGCATAAGGAGCATTCGCTTGATCATTGCGTGCCTCTCAAAGAGCGCGATGTCAGTGGCCTGCGCGGGGGAGCTTGATGTCCTGGACGGGCGGCAAGGCGAAGTAGCCGGGCTTGCCCATGGATTTCGGGTCGACGTCGCCGCGGTTCCACCAGCCGCCGCCCAGCGCCTGGAACAGTGCCGCGGTGTCGGAGTAGCGCGTGGCCTGCGCCTTCAGGCGGTTGATGACCGCCGTCTGGTAGGTCTGCTGGGCGTTGAGCAACGTCAGATAGTTCACGGCGCCGAGCTGGTACTGCTGCTCGGAGAGCCTGAGGCTCGCGGCCGCCGTCTGCTCGGCCTGGACCTGGGTACGAAGCGCATCGGCGTCGGTCTGCAAGGCACGCAACGCGTTGGCGACGTCCTGGAAAGCCGACAGCACGGTGCCTTTGTACTGGGCGGCCGCGCGTTCGTAGGCCGCGATCGCGGCCTTGCGCTGATGGTCCAGCCTGGCGCCGTCGAGCAGCGTCTGGGCGATGCCGAGCCCAATGCTCCACACACCCGAGCCCGGCACGATCAGCGAGCTGATGCCGGCCGAGGTGAAGCCCAGCGCGCCGGTGATGGTGAACTGCGGCATCTGATTGGCCACGGCGGCTCCGATGTCGGCGCTGGCAGAGTGCAGCTGCGCCTCGGCGGCGCGTACGTCCGGCCGCTGCTCGACCAATTGCGAGGGCAGGCTGACCGGCAGTTCCTGCGGCAGCGTGAGCTTGCTGAGGTCGAAACTCTCGCCGCGATCCTGGTCGGGCGGGCGGCCAACGAGGCGCATCAGCTGGTTGCGCTGCTGGGCAAATTGCTTCTCCAGGGGCGGCAGCGTCGCCTGAGTCTGGGTGAGCGTCGCTTCCTGCGCCAGCACGTCCGCGCGCGATGCGCCGCCCAGATCGAACTGACGGCGGACCACGGTGAGCGAGTTCTGGAGGATGCGGATTATGTCGTGCGTGGCGTCGATCTGGGCCTGCAGCGAGGCGAGATTGATCGCCGCGACCACGACGTTGGAGGTGAGCGAGAGGTACGTCGCCTCGAGCTGGAAGCGCTGGACCTCGGCCAGTGCCTCCTTCGATTCGACCTGGCGGCGCACGCCGCCGAACACGTCCGGCGAGAAGGAGACGTTGAGCGAGGCTGAAGTGACACCGTAAATGACGCCCGCACCCGTCTGGCCTTGCGCAGCCGGCGAGGCGAGTTGCTGCTGGCCGGAACCGTTGGCGCTGAATGTCGGAAACAGCGAGCCCTGCTGAGCGTAGAAGTTCTCGCGCGCCTGGCGCAGGGCAGCCTGCGCCGCGTCGATGTCAGGGTTGGCGTGCAGCGCTTCCTTGACCAGGGTATCGAGCTGCGGCGAATGGAAGAGCGTCCACCAGTCGCCGGGAATGTCCCTGGCCGGCACGAAGGCCTGCGCCGTGCCGCCGGGTCCGCCGGCCGCGCTGGTCTGCAACGCCAGAGCCTCGGGCGTGTACGCGGTGGATGTGGGCTTGGCGGGGCTCTCGAAGTCGGGACCGGAGCTGCAACCGGCGAGAAGAGCGGCCACGAAGGCGACGGAAAAAGGCGAACGAATACGCATCCTGGATCCCGGCGAACCCTATTTGGCGGAGATGGCGAGAGCGGCGCGGCAGACGGCCTCGGTATGCTCGCGGACCACGAGCTTCATCAGCCGGACGCTCTCGGCGTCGAGACCGTTGCCGGCCAGCACGGGTCGCTTATGGTTGTTGCAGAAGATGACGACCTGACCGATCAGCGCCAGCGTGCGAACGGTCATCTCCGCCTCTGCGGTCGGCTTGCCGTGGATGCGGCTCAGCAGGCCGAGGCAGGGATTGAAGATCTGCCGCATGCCGTTCTCATGGAGGATGTCGAGGCCGGGCGTCTCCTCGACCTCGGCGCGCGCGAAGATGAGTCGCCGGCTCTCGACCTGCGCGCCGCTCGTCACCAGGCCGACGAAGGTCTCGAGCATCTCGCAGAGCAGCGAGGCAAGCTCCTCGCGCGGCGTGTCGGCGGCATCGAGCGCGGCACGCACGCGCGGCGCCACTGAGGCCATCTCCCGTTCCGTGTTGGCGACGATGTCCTCGATGATCGCCCGGTAGAGCCCTTCCTTGTTGCCGAAATAGTACTGGATGGCCGGCAGCTTCACACCAGCGCCCTCCGCGATCTGGCGGGTGCTTGCACCCTCGTATCCTTGAGTCGCGAACAGATTGAGCGCGGTTTCGAGGATGCGCCGGCGGGTGTCCTCGCCGCGGACTTGGACGGTCTGGCGACTCCGGACAGGAGGTGGGGTGTCGATCATGGGGTTTCGGGTCACTCGTCAAATTTCCACTATATCGTTCGATATAGTATGTCAATCGATAGATATAGTTCTGCATGACGCATGTTCCTGGACCACCCACGGAAGGGCGAGTTCCACGCGTCCTGCCGCATCTTCGGCGGTGCCCTCGCGCAGGCAGGTGACCGTCGCCGTGATGCTGCTCCCCATGGTCACGCCGTCGTCGAGCAGGTGAGCCGCAAGCGCCTCGTCCGTGGCCGCCAGCTCGGCGATGCGCAGCCGCAGGCGGGTCAGCGGCTGGAGCAGACGTGGCGATCGCCAGCAGGAAGTTGACGCGGATGGGTGTCCCGATTGGGACCGCCAGACTCTTTGACCCTCACGGGGGCTGTAGAATATGGTTGCGGCCGCGCTGCTGCGCCAAAAGAGATGACCGGAAACGCCGCCACCCCCTCGAAGCTGCTGCTGCTGCAGGTCTTTCTGCCGTTCGCCTTCGCCTATTTCCTTTCCTACATCTTCCGCGGCGTCAACGCGGTCATCTTCCCATACCTCGAGCGTGACATCGGGATCACCGCGGCAGATCTCGGGCTGCTGACCTCGGCCTTCTTTCTGTTCTTCGCCCTCATCCAGCCGCTGCAGGGCGTGGCACTCGACCGCTACGGACCGCGCAAGGTGCAGACCGTGCTGCTGATCGTGGCGGCGCTCGGCTCGGCGCTCTTTGGCTTCTGCACCTCGCTTCCCGAGCTGATCGTGGCGCGGGTGCTGATCGGCATCGGCTTCGCCGGCGGGCTGATGGCGGCGATCAAGGTCTTCACCCTGTGGTATCCGCCGCGGCAATGGGGGCTGGTCACCGGCTTCCACATGATGGCGGGCGGCGCGGGCTCGATGGCGGCGACCTGGCCGGTCCAGTGGTCGCTGTCGATGATGAGCTGGCAGGGCCTGTTCTTCTGGCTGGCTGGGATCTGCCTCGCCACGGCCGCGCTGCTGTTCGCCGTCGTGCCAGAAAGGCCCGCGACCGGCCGCGTGGGCAGCCTGCGTGAGCAGTTCCGCGTCACCGGCATCGTCCTGACCGACGGCTTCTACTGGCGCATCCAGCCGCTGCTCGCGGTCCAGCAGCTCGCCTTCATCGGCTGCATCAGCCTGTGGATCGGACCGTGGCTGCGCGATGTCGGAGGCCTCGCCGACACCGGCCTGCGCGCCGACATCCAGCTCTATGCCACAGCTGCCACGGCCCTTGGCTTTGGCGCAAGCGGGGTCATCTCCGGCTGGTGCCGGCGCATCGGCGTCAGCGATTTCACCTGCGCCGGCATCACCAGCCTGCTGTTCGCGCTTGTCTGCGGTTGGCTCGCCTTCCTGCCGACCCGCGATCCGGTGATCCCATGGATGCTGTTCGGCTTCCTCGGCGCCTGCCCGATCCAGTACATGCCGGTGATGGTCTCGTCTTTCCCGCCCGCCTATGCCGGCCGGGTCAGCACCAGCAGCAACCTCGTCGTCTTCCTCGTGATCTTCGCCGGCCAGTGGGCGATGGGCGAAGTCGTCGACCTGTGGCCCAGGACGGCAATCGGCTATGCGCCGGACGGATACACCTGGGCCTTCGGTTCGCTGTTCATACTGCAGCTTGCTGGTCTGGCGTGGCTTCTGCTGTCTCGGGGGCGGCCGATGGCGGCGCCGTATCTGGCGGCGGCAGATTGAGCGCCGCCACGAGGTCGCGCACCTCCTGGCGGGCGGCGACGTGGCTCATGGTGAGCGAGGGACCGGCGCCGCCGCGTTTCAGGTCGAGCAAGGTCAGGCCGTTCAGGAACAGCTCCTTGTAGATCACGCGCTCGCTGAGGCCGGCCGCGACGCGGAAGCCGATCCGTTTGGCCAGGGCCTCGATGACGCTCGCCATGTCACGCTTGTTGCGTGCGGCGAGCGACGACAGGCGATTGCGCATCACGATCCAGTCGACAGGTCGCGCGCCCTGCATGGAACGGATCTGGCGCTGCTTCCACACCGCCTCGGCATAGATCGAGGGCCGCACGATCTTGAGCGTGTCAGGATCGACACGCGCCAGCAGATCGAGATCGATAAAACTATCGTTGAGCGGTGTCAGCAGCGTGTCGGCCCAGGTGTGTGCCAGCCGGGAAAGATGCGTGTCGCTGCCCGGCGTGTCGATCACGACGAAGTCGGCGCCGAGGACCGCCGGTTCGAGCGCGGTCTCGAAGCGCGCCTTCTCGTCGGCTGGATCGCCCGAAGCCATCACGGGGGCATGCATCGGCATCGGCAGGTCGAAGCCCTTGCGCCTGGCGTAGGCCGAACGGTTCTCGATGTAGCGGGTGAGCGTGCCCTGACGGGCGTCGAGATCGATCGTGGCGACCGTGGCGCCATCGGTCAGCAATGACACAATGATATGCATCGCCGTGGTCGACTTGCCCGAGCCGCCCTTCTCGTTGCCAATGACGAGCACATGGGCGCGCCCCGGCTCGCGCCTGCTCTGCGCCTGCACGACGCTCGGATTGACCGCGGGCTGGAAGTCAGTGCTCATCGGCGCGCGCTGTTCGAATGACGTTCATGCTCTACAGGACCGCAAGCGTCCCGCTCGCTCAAGCTCATCAGCGAGCGGGACGCTCGCGGTCCGGAAGACGATGACAAGACCGCTCGTGGACGGGTCATAGCTTCCTGATCCAGACGGCGGTGTCGTGGAACACCGCGCCGCCGTTGGGCCAACCCGGCTCGGCGGAGGTCACGGCATTGATGCCGATGCCGGTCTCGAAGTTGCGGTTCGGCCAGATGCCCTCGACGATCACCACGCCGCGCTGCTGACCGCTCTTCGGCCTGGCCTTGACGATGGTCTTGCCGCGCTCGTTGCCGACCTCGACCCTGTCGCCCTCGGCGATACCCATTGCGGCGCAATCCTCCGGATTCATCAGTGCGGTCGGCCGGACCTCGCGCTTCTGCGACGACGGCGTCTCGGTGAAGGTCGAGTTCAGGAAGGTGCGCGCCGGCGCCGCGACCAGCCGGAACGGCTTCTCTTCCGTCGCATTGTCGATCACGTCGAAATGGTCGGGCAGCACCGGCATTTCCTTGCCGCGCGGGCCGTAGGCTGCCCAGTCGGGCTTGAAGCGGAACTTCTTGTCCGGCCAGGCGAAGCCGTCGAGGAAGTGCGAGGTCTCGAAGCCGAGATGGAAATCCTGGCCGCCCTTGCGCCAGTTGGTCTCGGCGTCCCACATGCCCGAGACCTTGAGCGCCTCGTCCATGATCTCCCACGGCGTCATGTCGAAGCCGCGATGTGTCGCGCCGAGGCGCCTGGCCAGCTCCGAGATCACGTAGTGGTTCTCGCGACACTCGCCCGGCGGCTCGATCACCGCCTTGGTCACCTGGAAGTAGGTGTGGCCGCTCGCGGTGTAGAAGTCGTCGTGCTCGAGGAACATGGTCGCCGGAAGCACGATGTCGGCATAAGCCGCCGTCTCGGTCAGGAACTGCTCGTGCACGCAGGTGAAGAGGTCCTCGCGCCTGAAGCCGGCATGGACCTTCTCCAGCTCCGGGCAGACCATCGCCGGGTTGGTGTTCTGGATCAGCATGCCGGTGACCGGCGGGCCGTTCTTCAGCGCCGCGGCATCGCCGGTCAGGATCTGCCCGAGGCGCGACTGGTCGAGCTCGCGGATCGACGGGTCGATCATGTCCTGGCCCTCGATCAGTTTCTTGCTGATCGGGTACATGCCGGTATGGCCGTACAGCGCGCCGCCGCCCTTGGCCTTCCACGCACCGGTCACCGCCGGCAGGCAGGTGACGGCATGCATGTTGTGCGCACCGTTGCGGCTGCGGCTGAAGCCGTGGTGGCAGCGGATGAAGGCGGCCTTGGCCTGGCCGTACAGCCGCGCGAAGGAGACGATCTCCTCGACCGACAGACCGGTGATCTTCGACGCCCATTCGGGTGTGCGCGTGGCGACGTGCGCAGCGAGCTCGTCCGGTGCGTCGGTGTATTTGCGGAGGTAGTCCCAGTCGGCATAGCCCTCCTTGAACAGGACATGCATGACGCCGACCGCGAGCGCGCCGTCGGTGCCGGGCCGCACCGCGAGATGGACGTCGGCCTGCTCCGCCGTGCCGGTGCGATAGGGATCGACCACCACGAGCTTGGCGCCACGCTTCTTGGCCTTCATGGCGTGGGTCATGACATTGACCTGGGTGTTCACGGGATTGCCGCCCCAGATCACCACCAGGTCCGAATGCTCGTCGACCTCGCGCACATCGGCACCGCGCTTGGCGCCGACGCCGGCGATCCAGCCGGTGTCGGACAGCGTCACGCAGATCGTGCCCATGAAGCGCGAATATTTCATCGCATTGCGCAGGCGGTTGATGCCGTCGCGCTGCACCAGGCCCATCGTGCCGGCATAGTAATAAGGCCAGATCGTCTCGCTGCCGTGCTGGCGGGCCTTCGCGATGAACTGCTCGGCCACGATGTCGAGTGCGTCGCTCCACGAAATCTCGGCGAACTGGCGCGAGCCCTTGGGACCGGTCCGGCGCATCGGCTTCATCAACCGGTCGGGGTGGTGGATGCGCTCGGCATAGCGCGCGACCTTCTCGCAGATCACGCCGGCGGTGTAGCCGTTGCGCATCGAGCCGCGGACGCGGCCGATGCGGGTCGGGCTCAGCCGTTCGACTTCCAGCGCACAGGTGCTGGTGCAGTCGTGCGGACAGACCGAGGGTACGGTGGTGATACCGGACTCCTGGTGCTTGGCCTGCGCACCCCCTTTGTCCGAATGGGGCACATAGGCATGGTCGTCGGGGGACATATGGACGCTCCGCGAGAAGTGCCGCAGCATACCGGCCAGCAGCCCATGGGAACACCCCACATCCGCCGCGCCTCTGAGGATGATTCAGGCGCCATTGCAGCCCTCGCGCCCGGCCTCGTCCCGTCCGCGACGGACGATCACCACGCGACTTTCGTGATCGACGGCGCAACCGGCCCCGTGGCGGTGCTCGATCTCCTGCAGGGCGAGCGGCATCTCGAGCTCCTGCATCTCGTGGCCCCTGACCTCGCACATGCGCGAACGATGAGCGACTTTGCAGAAGTCGCGGCGCGCAGCCTCGGCGCTCGCGAAATCCGTCTCCGCCCCGGCGCGATGAGCGACGATCAGTCGAGAGCGTTGGGCTTCCGCAACGGGATCAAGCGCGTGGCGCCCGACGGCGTGCCGCTGTGGCGCGACGGCACGGCACCCTTCTCGCAATCGCTCTATTACCGCGGCTCCTGGGCGGCACTTGCACTTCTGACCGGATTGGGCAGCGTCTCGCTCGCTGTGTTCAGCGGCAGCGGCATCACGCTCGCGCACATCGTCATCCCCGCCCTGCTCTGCGTCGTGGGAACGCTGTTCGCGCTATGGCAGATCCTGCTCGTGGTGATGGCCGCCGCCCGGCGCAGCACGCGGTCGCTCTTCGGCCTGTCGGCTGCAATCGCCGCTGCCGCCGCGGTGCTGATCGGCTCCCTGCTCTACGGCCGCGCCGTGCCGGCGCTGACCGAGCTGTGGAACATCCAGAGTGGCGATGCCAGGCTCGGGGATCTCGCCGTGACCGTCAGCCCCGACGGCCGAACCCTGTACGTCTCGGGCCCCTATGGCATTCGCAGCGAGGAGAAGGTGCGAAGGGCGCTGGAGCAGCACAAGTCGCTCCGCGAGGTCGTGCTCGAGGGGCCGGGCGGACGCGCCTCGGCGGGCTTCGAGATCTTCCGCATGATCCGCAGCGCCAAGCTCGCAACCCGGGTCGACACCGCCTGCGCCTCGGCCTGCACCCTCGCCTTCCTGGGCGGCGTCGAGCGCACCATCTCGCCCAGCGGACGATTGGGCTTCCATAGTGCGAGCTTTCCCGGCATGGACGACGACGACATGCACGAGAGCAATCGCGGCATCCGCAACTTCCTGGTCTACAGTGCCCGGCTGACGCCCGAGTTCGCCCGCCGGGTAATCGACACGCCGGCCGCGTCGATCTGGGTGCCGACGCGCGAGGAACTGCTGGCCGGCAAGGTGATCACCCGATGATCCCGCGCGGCCTGCCCTACGACGAGGCGATGCGAAAGTTCCGCTGGAACGTGCCGGAGCGCTTCAACATCGGCCGCGCGGTGTGCGAGCGGCACGAACCCAACACGCTGGCGATGATCGAGGAGAACGCCGACGGCGGCGTGCGCCACTGGACCTTCGGCCAGCTCCTCGCCGCCAGCTCCCGCCTCGCCAACGCCCTCGCTGCCCGCGGCATCACCAAAGGCGAAAGGGTCGCGGTGTTCCTGAGCCAGAGCGCCGAGCTCACGATCTGCCACCTCGCCGGCTACCGCATGGGTGCGGTCGTGCTGCCGCTGTTCACCCTGTTCGGCGAGGAAGCGGTCGAGTACCGCATGAACAATGCCGAGGCCTCGGCGATCATCACCGACATCACGCAGCTGCCGAAGGTGCTGGCGGTGCGGGAACGGCTGCCGCAGCTGAAGACGATCGTCGTCATCGGCGCCGGCAAGGACGGCACCCATTTCCTCGACTGGGACACGCTGCTGGGCGTGGCGTCCGACAGCTTCACGACACTCGACACCCACGCCGAGGACCCGGCACTGCTGATCTACACCTCGGGCACGACCGGCCAGCCGAAGGGCGCGCTGCATGCCCATCGCATGATGCTGGGTTCGGTGCCGCCGGTCGAGCAGTGGCTGAGCCACTGGCCGCGCGGCAACGAGATCATGTGGACGCCGGCCGAATGGGCCTGGATCGCCGGCTTGTATGACGCGCTGTTCCCGGCGTGGTTCTACGGCACGCCGGTGCTGGCCCATCGCTTCGCCAAGTTCGATCCCGAGCGGGCCTTCGCCATGCTCGCCAAGCATCGGGTCGGGGTCAGCTTCATCCCGCCGACCGCGCTCAAGATGATGCGTCAGGTGAACAAGCCGCGCGAGCGCTGGGCCTACGATATCCGCGCCATCTCGACCGGCGGCGAAGCGATGGGCGAGGAGCTGCTGGCCTGGGGCCGCGACACCTTCGGCACGACGATCTCCGAAGGCTACGGCCAGACCGAGATGAACCTGATGCTGCTGAACTCGCCCGACTGGTTCGAGGTCCGGCCCGGCTCGTGCGGCCGCGCCTGCCCCGGCCGCAAGGTCGCGATCGTCGACAGTCAGGGCAACCTCCTGCCGCCCGGCGAGGAAGGCCAGATCGCCGGCTGGCGGCACGACCCGATCGTCATGCTCGAGTACTGGCGCAATCCCGAAGCCACCGCGAAGAAGTTCGCCGGCGACTGGCTGCTGACCGGCGACCTCGGCCGGATCGACGAGGACGGCTACGTTTTCTTCAAGAGCCGCGACGACGATGTCATCACCTCGGGCGGTTACCGGATCGGGCCCGGGGAGATCGAGGAGTGCCTGATGAAGCACCCGGCGGTCGCCATGGTCGGGGTGGTCGGCGTGCCCGACAAGGTGCGCACCGAGATCGTGAAGGCCTTCGTCCAGCTGCGGCCCGAGGTGGCGCCCAGCGACGGATTGAAGGCCGACTTGGCGGCCTACGTGAAGACACGCCTCGCCGCTCACGAATATCCACGTGAAGTAGAATTCGTGACCGAGTTGCCGCTCACCACGACCGGCAAGATCTTGCGCCGCGAGCTGCGCCGGTTGGATTCAGAACGCAAATCGAGTGCATGAATCATGCAGTGATGGGGGATGCCACGATCAGGACGAGGCTTGGGCGCCATCCGCACGCGCACAGGCACCTCGCGCCGACCTCCGGTCATCACGACGAAGCCCGAGATATTCCTCTGGACCAAACCCGCCACCGACATTGTCGAAGACGCCGCGCAAAGCGACACGGTTGGTGTCGCCCACCATCGGCTCAACCACAGTTCCTCCCGCTTGCGCGCAGCACGCATGGGAACCTCGTATCGAAACATGCCGGCGACTTGCCCTTGCCAGAGTGGCTGGCAGGGGAAAATATCGAGCTTGGGAGCGCCTTGATCCCGTGAATGTCGATACGCAACGCGTCAACGTCCAGGCGCCATTGGCTTGGCGTCCACTGAGACCGGACAAGGCAGGGCGTTCACCGGATTGCTGCCATAAGAAAAAATAGATCAAGGAGGAAAGCTCAATGTTTTCGCTGTCACGACTTCGAATCGGGCGGTTCGGTGCCCTTGCCGTCCTGGCAGGGGCTTGGCTCGTCGCCGCCGCGACGCCCGCGGGTGCACAGGAGATGTTTCAACCCCAATGCTTCAAGCCGATGCCGGGGACAACGAAGACCATATCCTATCCCGCGAAGCCCGGCCCCTGGCGCCTGGCGCTGGTGAACGGCTTCGTCGGCAACAGCTGGCGCATCCAGATGATCCAGAGCCTCAAGGCCTGGGCCACTCGTCCCGAGAACGCCAAGAACTTCCGGGAACTCAAGATCGTCAGCACCGGAACCGACGTCGCCGCCCAGATCGCGGCGATCGATAACCTGATCGCGGCCGGCTACGACGGCATCATCTTCATCGCCGTGAGCCCGACGGCCTTCAAGCCCGTGATCGCCCGCGCCAAGCGCGCCGGCACGGTGCTCGCGTCCTTCGACAACGTCGTCGATTCCGAAGAAATCCTGCTGGTCAACGAACCGCAAGTCGAGTTCGAGCAGGTGAAGTCACAGTTCGTCTTCGACAATCTGACAACGAAGCAGGGAAAGGTGCTCGAGGTTCGCGGCCTGCCCGGCAATTCAGTCGATCGCGACCGTTCAATCGGCTTCCACAACGTCTTCGACAAGAAGCCCGGCATCGAATCCGTGACCGTCGTCGGCAACTGGGACGACGGCACCGTCCAGAAGGTCGTCTCCGACGCCGTCGCCACGCACGGACAGTTCATCGGCATGGTGACACAGCACGGCACGACTGGTCTCATGAACGCTTTGAAGGACGCCAAGCATCCCAAAATCCCGGTCGGTGGCGCGGGCGAGAACGGCTCGCTGCGCATGATCCACGACGGCGGCTGGACCAGCATCGCGCGCGTGCAGTCTCCGGCCCTGTCGGTCGTCGCCATGAAGGGTGTCATCGCCCTGCTCGAGGGCAAGAAGCTGCCTCAACACGTCGGCTTGCCAGTCCCGACCCTCTACTCCAAGGACCTGAAGGACGGCGTGAACTACTCCACGTCGTTGCCCGACAACTTCCAGGCGGGCGCCGACTTCAAGGACTGCGATGTCGTCCTGTCCTTCCAGGAACTGCTGAAGCAGACGCCAGACAACAACTGACATCCGCTTGAATGATGTCCGCCGGCTCGCAGCCGGACCACCCGCTGCTTGCGCTTGCCAATGTGGGCAAGCGCTATGGCGGCGTGGTCGCACTCGACGACATTGCCCTCGCCTTGCGCGGGCAGTCGATCCACGCCGTGCTCGGCGAGAACGGCGCGGGCAAGAGCACACTGATCAAGATCATTGGCGGGGTCGTCGCGCCGGACTCGGGCCGGATCAGGATCGACGGCAAGGATGCGGCCTTCCTGGCGCCACGGGACGCGATCGCGAACGGCATCGTATGCGTCTTCCAGGAGCTGTCGCTGATCCCCGATCTTACGGTAGCAGACAACATCTGCATCACGGACCCACCCCGGCGGCTGGGCCTGATCGACCGCCGCGCGCAACTGCGCCGCTCCGAGGAATTGCTGGCGACGATCGGCTGCGAGGACATCAACCCGCGCCTCACCATCAAGGACCTGCCGCTGTCGCGGCGCCAACTCATCGAGATCGCCAAGGCGCTCGGGCGCAACCCGCGCCTGCTCGTCCTCGACGAGGCGACCTCGGCGCTGACGGCAGCGGACGCCCAGCGCGTCTATCGCATCGTCCGCAATCTCCGCGAACGCGGGCTGGCCGTCGTCTACATTTCGCATCGCATGCACGAGATCGAGGAGCTCGCCGATACCTGCACGGTGCTTCGCGGTGGCCGTCTCATCGCAACCTTCGAGAACGGCGAAAGGCGCCCCGAGGAGATTCTGCAGATGATGATCGGCCGCGAGCTCAGCCGCATTTATCCACCGAAGCCCGCGCCGGCCGTCGCGAGGCAAACCATGCTCGATGTTTCGGGCTTCACCTGGACCAACCGGCTCGCCGACGTGACGCTCACGATTGGCCGCGGCGAAATCGTCGGCCTCGGCGGACTCGATGGGCAAGGCCAGCGCGAGCTGCTGCTCGGTCTTTTTGGCGTGCTGCGCGAGACGCGCGGCACGATCAGGGTGGAGGGGCAGGACGTCGCCCTGCGCAGCCCGGCAGATGCGAAGGCCGCCGGGCTGTCGCTCGCTCTGGTGCCCGAGGACCGCAAGAGCGAAGGGCTCATGCTGTCGATGTCGGTGCGCGAGAACATGACGCTCGCTTCCCTGCGACGCGTCTCACGCGGCCTCCTGATCGACCTTGCCGAGGAGACTCGGATCGCGACGCAGGCTGTCCGTGATCTCGCCATCAAGGCCCCTTCCCTCGACAGTCCGGTCGGAAGCCTTTCCGGCGGCAACCAGCAAAAGGTCGTGCTGGCGAAATGGCTGATCAACGAGCCGCGCATCATCCTTCTCAACGATCCGATGCGCGGCATCGACGTCGGCACCAAGCAGGAACTGTATCGCGTGCTGCGCACACTGGCAGACCAGGGCGTCAGCATCCTGTTCTACAGCACGGACCATGATGAGCTGATCGGCATGTGCGACAAGGTCGTCGTGCTCTACCAGGGTCGCGTCGTACGTGAGCTCTCGGGCGAGGCGATAACGGAGGCCAACATCATGGCCGCCTCGTTCAGCCTGCAGCAACCGGCCGTCAACTGAGCCTTGCCCACGAGCGGAGGAGCGCCGGTGCTGAACGATCGGACAAAGGACGGCGGCTTCCCTGCAGGGCATTCCGGTCTCGGCATCTGGCTGCGGCGCTCGCAGGGCCCCGTGCTGGCGTTTGGGTTGTTCATCACGCTCTTCATCGTCTTTCTCACGCTGCATCCGCGCGGGCTGTCGCCGCTCGTCCTCCAGACCGCGGCCAATGAAGGGGCCGCCCTCGCCCTGGTCGCGATGGGGCAAACCTTGCCGGTTCTGACCGGCGGGCTCGATCTCTCGATCGGTCCGATACTCGCGCTCACCAACTGCCTCGCCTCCAATGTCGTCAGCGGATCGCCTGCCGAGGTCGCGCTGGGCATCCTCCTCGTGCTCGCGACCGGCGGGGCCTGTGGCCTGCTGAACGGATTGATCGTGGTCCATGGGCGCATCCAGCCGATCATCGCCACGCTCGCGACGGGCGCCGCCTAC
Organism: Reyranella sp.; assembly: GCF_965279465.1. Taxonomy (NCBI): domain Bacteria; kingdom Pseudomonadati; phylum Pseudomonadota; class Alphaproteobacteria; order Hyphomicrobiales; family Reyranellaceae; genus Reyranella; species Reyranella sp. Next base: position 4,631,214 of record NZ_OZ257242.1, on the reverse strand, counting down.
ACCGGCATCGCCTATCTGTTGCGACCCGTGCCGGGTGGGGAGATCGATGACGCTCTTGGCGAGTTCATGACCGGTACGGTCGCGGGCGTCGTGCCGGTTTCCCTTCTCCTGCTCGCCGCGGCAGCCGGCCTCTGGTGGCTCTTCAAGAGCTCGCCTCTCGGTCGCACTGCCTACGCGGCAGGATCGTCGGAAGCGGCGGCCTACATGTCCGGACTCGACGTCGACAATGCGAAGCTCGCGGCCTATGCGCTGGGCGGGCTGTTCGCCGGCATGGGCGGGCTGTTCCTGGGATTTCAGACGTTGACCGGAGATGCCCAGATCGCCGGCGATTACACGCTGAAGTCCATCGCCGCCGTGGTGATCGGCGGGACCTCGCTGATCGGCGGCAGCGGGGGCGCCGTCGGCTCGATCTTCGGGGCCTATATGCTGCGGACCATAAACGGCGTGCTGTTCTTCGCCGGTGTGTCGCCGCTCACGCAGCCGCTCTACGAAGGTCTCGTGCTGCTGGCCGCCATCGGCATAGGCGGCGCGCGCATCTTCAACGTCAAGAACCGCCTGGAGCTCATGGCCACGCAGGAAGTGAGCCGCGGCGAGCCGACCCGGCGGATTCTTGCGGGCGTGGACAACTCAATCTTCGTCTCGCTTGCAGCGATCGTCCTCATCGTCGCCATCGGCAGCGTCTTCCTGCCTGATTTCCTGTCCGTCAAATACCTCATCCAGCAACTGCGCATTGCCTCGTTCCTGGGCATCATCGCGACCGGGGCGATGGTCGTGATCCTGCTCGGTCACATCGACCTCTCGATACCCTGGACGATGACTGTCGCCGCCATGGTAGCGACGACGGTCACGGGCTTGGGCGGGCCATGGGTCGATTTTGCCATCCCCGCGGGCCTTCTCGTCGGCGTCCTGGTTGGCTTGATCAACGGCATCGGCGTCGGCGTCATCCGCTTGCCATCGATGATCCTGACGCTCGCCGTGAACGCGGTGCTGCTTGGACTGACGGTCGTCTACACTGGTGGCTTCGCGCCCCAGACCAAGGCGTCGCCCCTGATGCGTTGGCTCGGGCGGGAGAGTTCGCTGCTGGGCATACCGAACGTGCTGTGGGTGTGGCTCGCGCTCGGCGTGTTCGTCGTCATGGTGCTGCGCCGAACCGCATTGGGGCGCGCCATCTTCGCCGTCGGCAATCGCGAGATCGCGAGCTATCTGTCGGGTATCCGGACAGGACGGGTGATTTGCACCGCCTTCGTCTTTGCCGGTTTCGCCAGTGCGCTCGGCGGCATCCTGCTCGCCGGCCGTTTCGATCAATCCTATCAGGGCATGGGCAACGACTTCCTGCTGCCCGGCATCGCTGCCGTTGTGATCGGTGGGACGCACATCCTCGGCGGCCGCGGCACCTATCTCGGCACGGTCGCCGGCGTCCTCGTCATCACGCTTTTATCGAGCGTGCTTGCGGTGATGCAGATGCCGGAGGCGAGCCGGCAGATCATCTACGGTGTGGTGATCATCGTGATGCTGCTGCTGACTGCTGCGAGACCAAAGAAGTGACACCATGAAGCTCTAGTCTATTCATGTGTCCCTGCACGACCCGCAGCGGGACCACACCCGGGTGTTTCGGGAGCACCGCGAGGCCATTCTTCTGGCAGCCCATCTTCGGTCAGATAACCGGCGATCGCATCCGATGTGGCGTGTTCAGCAGCGTCGCCGAGGTCGAGGCGCGTTAGAATCGGTGCACTAGAACAGGCCGCCGAACAGCGTTTGGGCGTTGCTTTCGGGTGCAGCGCCAATCAGCGCCACCAGGCCGACAAGAGCAGCCGGCCACCAATCGGCGAGCCGGATGAAGCGGACACGGGGACGTTCCAGCTGAAGCGAAAAGTGAGCGAACATGGCTTGCTTCGTCCCGTCAGTGCCGACTTCAGCTTAACTATCGCTAGAGGAATACATCTCAATAGACTGTTATTCAACAGAAAAAGAAGTTCGAGATAAATACGCCGGCCTGTCGGCAGCCGACGTTAGTCACGTTGCCAGGATCAACTGGCCGCCGCCGAGATGTTGAACTGCAGCTCGGCCAGCCGGGCATAAAGCCCGCCGCGGCGAACCAGCTCGGCGTGGGTGCCGACATCGACCACCCGGCCGCCATCGACGACCACGATCCGATCGGCCTTCTGAACTGTCGCCAGCCGGTGGGCGATCACCAGCGTCGTGCGCCGGTGCATTGCTCGGTCGAGCGCCTGCTGGACAGCAAGCTCGCTCTCGGCGTCGAGGGCGCTGGTCGCTTCGTCGAGCAGCAGGACGACAGGATCGCAGAGGAGCGCCCGGGCCACGGCGATGCGCTGCCGTTGTCCGCCGGACAGGCGCACACCACGTGTGCCGAGATCGGTCGCGAAGCCCTGCGGCAGCGCCTCGATGAAGGCCAGCGCCGAGGCCGCGGCAGCCGCCTCCTTCACCTCCGCGTCGCTCGCGTCGGGCCGGCCATAACGGATGTTCTCGGCGACGCTGGCGGTGAACAGCACCGGCTCCTGCGGGACAATCGCCATGGCCTGCCGCAGGTCGGCTAGGCGCAGGTCCCGGATATTGACGCCGTCAAGACGGATTGCGCCCTTCTCGGGGTCGTAGAAGCGGAGCAGCAAGTTGAAGACCGTCGTCTTGCCCGCCCCCGACGGTCCGACGATCGCCACCGTCTCGCCCGGCGCGATCCTGAGGTCGAAGCCGTCGAGTGCCAGCGATTCCGGCCGTGTGGGATAGCGGAACGACACGTCCTCGAAGGCCACCGCCCCTTGTCCCGGCTTGGGCAGGACCTTGGCCTGCACCGGCTCCAGGATGACCGGCTGCTCGGCACGCAGCTCGGCCAGGCGTTCGGCCGCGCCCGAGGCGCGCTGCAGGTCGCCGATCGTCTCGCTGATCGCGCCGCCCGAGCTTGCCACCAGCACGGCATAGAACACGAAAGCGGACAGGTCGCCCGCCGAGATCTCGCCCGCGATCACGTCCTGGCCGCCCATCCAGAGCAGGAAGCCGACCGCGGCGAAAACGATGAAGATCACCAGCGTGGTCATCAACCCGCGCTGGCCGGTGCGGGCGATGGCGGCATCGAACGCGCGCTCGGTGGCCTGCGCAAACCGTTCGCCGGCGCGGCCCTCCTGCGCGAAGGCCTGGACGGTGCGCACGGCGTCGAGGGTCTCGCCACCTTCCGAGACCATGTCGGCGACGCGCGCCTGGGCCTCGCGCGACAGCTTCCGCACCTTGCGGCCGAAGATGATGATCGGCGCCACCACGATCGGCACCAGTGCCAGCACCCAAAGGGCCAGCTTCGGATTGGTGACGACGAGCATGACGATGCCGCCGACGCACATCAGCGTGTTGCGCAGCGCCACCGAGGCGGAGGAGCCGATCACCTGCTCGATCAGCTGCGCATCCGAGGAGATGCGGCTCATCACATCACCCGAGCGCTTGATCTCGAACCAGGCAGGGCCGAGCCGCACGACATGCGCGAAAAGATCGCGCCGCAGGTCGCCGACCACCCGCTCGCCGAGCCACGACACCAGATAGAAGCGCGTGCCCGAGGCGATCGCCAGCACCAGGGCCACGACCAGCAGCGAGGCCAGCGCGTAATTCAGGATGTCCGGACGGCCTTGCGCGAAGCCGCGGTCGATCAGGGCGCGCAGGCAGGCGCCGAAGGCCAGCACCGTTCCCGCCGCCACCAGCAACGACAGCAGGGCCAACACCAGCCGGCCGCGATGCGGCCGAAGATACGGCCCGAGCAACGCCAGGCCGGCGAAACGGTTCATGCGGGCCGCCATTCCAGGGCGACGCCCAGCTCGTCCGACAGGGTCGACAGCAGGTCGCCCGCGCCGCGCGTGTCCTTCCACAGGCCCGACTCATTGTCGAACGCATAATGCCGGGCGCCCGACTTGGGCGAGCTCAGCCAGATTTGCCGCGTGGGTGCATGTTTATTGACCAGCCAGGTGCCGGCGTCGCCTTGTACGGTCAGCACGCCGCCCTGCAGCTCCGCGTCGCCCTCGGTGCCGATGGCTTCCTCGAGGGACTCCAACAGGCTGTCGGCGAGGCTTGCGAAGGCTTGCTCGGTCACTGGCTCGGTCATGGGCGAAGCCGGTCTACAGGCCCGGCCGGGGCCGGACAACCGGCTTGTAGACGCAGCGTCGGGCCTGTATACCCGCCGCCTTATCGCCCGGGCCGGTCGGAATCGGCCCCTTAAAGGCGCAGGAGTTGGTGATGAAAGACAAGATCCACCCGGATTACCACAAGATCACCGTGTTGATGACGGACGGCACGTCCTTCGAGACGCGGTCGACCTGGGGCAAGGAAGGCGCACAGATGCGTCTCGATATCGACCCCAAGACCCATGCGGCATGGACCGGCGTGCGCCAGAGCATCGATCGCGGCGGCCGCGTGCAGCGCTTCAAGGATCGCTTCGGCGCCGGCGCGGGCTCCCGGTCGGCCAGCAAGCCTGCCGCCGCCGCGCCCGCGACGCCCGCTAAGGACGCCGCCAAGAAGAACTAAGGCGGGGCTTCGGCCCGCCTCTGCTACAGTACCGTTTCCGGAATTTGGGGAGACGGTCTGGTGACATCCGTTCGAGTCGTTTGTGCGCACGATTGCCCCGACATGTGCTCGCTGATCGCGAGCGTCGAGGACGGCAAGGTCGTGCGCGTGCAGGGCGATCCCGACCATCCCTACACGGCGGGCTTCGCCTGCGGGAAGGTCAACCGCGACGCCGACCTGGTGAATTCGCCCGAGCGCATCGCCACGCCGCTGAAGCGCACCGGTCCCAAGGGCGCGGGCCAATTCAAGTCGATCACCTGGGACGAGGCGCTCGACGAGATCACCTCGAAGTGGAAGGCGATCATCGCCGAGAGCGGGCCGCAGGCGATCCTGGGCTACGCCTACTCCGCCCATCAGGGGCTGATGAACCGCGGCCTGGTGAACGGCCTGTTCCATGCGCTCGGCACCTCGCGGCTGCAGGCCGGCACGGTGTGCGACACCTGCTGCGAGGAAGCCTGGAACGTCACGGTCGGCCCGGTCGGCGGCGCCGATCCGGAGGACGTCGTGCATTCCGACCTGGTGATCTCGTGGGGCGCCGATCTCGCCGCGACCAACGTCCACTTCTGGTCGCTGGTCGAGCACACCAAGAAGGCGCGCGCCCTTCCTGTGGTGGTGATCGATCCGCGCCGCACGCGCAGCGCCAAGGCGGCCGATCTCTACCTGCCGATCCGCATCGGCACCGACGCCGCCCTCGCACTCGGCGTGATGCACATCCTAGTGCGCGACAAGCTCGCCGATCGCAACTATCTCTCCAGCCACACCATCGGCTTCGACCGGGTCGAGCGCGACATCCTGCCGAAGTTCACGCCGGCGAAGACGGCAGAGATCACCGGCCTGGCGGTCGCCGACATCGAGAAGCTTGCAGCGATGTACGGCAATGCGAAGGCCGCCCTCATTCGTCTCGGCGAGGGCATGACCCGGCTCGCGAATGGCGGCCAGGCGCTGCGCACCGTCGTGCTGCTGCCGGGCGTCACCGGTCATTATGCCGCGAAGGGCGGCGGCGCCCTCCTCCTCACCGCGGCATCGTGCGATCTCAACTACGGCGCGGTGCGCAAGCCGTCGGGCCCGGCGAGCTCGCGCATGGTGAACCATCTGCGGCTGGGCGAAGAGCTGCTCAACATGAAGGACCCGCCGATCCGCGCGCTTTACGTCTCCGCCAACAACCCGGCGGTGACGTGTCCCGAGGTGCACAAGGTGCAGAAGGGCTTGATGCGCGAGGACCTGTTCACCGTGGTGCACGATCCCTTCCTGACCGACACGGCAAAGTTCGCCGACATCGTGCTGCCGGCGGCGAGCTATCTCGAGACCGACGATCTCTACCGGGCCTACGGTGCCTACTGGATGCAATGGGGCCGCCAGGCCGCCAAGCCACGCGGCGAGGCTCGTTCCAACTTCGACGTGGCGCAGGCGCTCGCCCAGCGCATGGGCCTGACCGACACCATCTTCACCTTGTCGCCCGAGGACGCGGCGAAGGAGCTGTTCAAGGGCTCGACAGGCCCGGCCTCCAAGGCCGAGCCCGCGAAGCTCTTCGCCGGCGAGCCCATCCACATCAAGCACGACTGGAAGGGCCAGCCCTTCGCCACGCCGTCGGGCAAGCTCGAATTCTTCTCCGAGCAGCTCGCCAACATGGGCCTCTCGCCCGTGCCCGACTGGAACCCGGATCCGATCGAAGTGGCCGACGCCGCCCGGTGGCCGCTCCGTCTGCTCACCGCGCCCGGCTACTTCCAGGCGCACACGGCGTTCTCGGGTGTCGGCTTCCTGCGCCAGCGCGAGGGCAAGCCGTTCTGCATCCTGCATCCCGAGGACGCCGCCGCGCGCAACCTCGCCGACGGCGCCACCGTCCGCCTGTTCAACGACCGCGGCGAGATCGGCCTGATCTTGCGCATCAGCGACGAGATCCAGCCCGGCGTCGTGCTCGTGCCCGGCCAACGCCCGATCGGCGAGGCGGTCAGCGGCACGATCAACATGCTGTGCTCCGACCGTTACACCGACATGGGCGAGGGTGCCACGTATCAGAGCACCTTTCTCGATGTCGGAGCGTGGCAGGGTGTACAAGCCGCGGAGTAGAAATTTCTGTCGTCCTGAGCGCAGCGAAGGACCTAGCGCCAAGTCAAAAGGCGTTCTCTGAAGCGGGCGTGAGGTCCTTCGCTACGCTCAGGACGACAGGGTTTGCGCCGCGAGTGCGTTCAACCGCAGCGCCACCACGCAGCCGATGGCGGCCGACACCGCGAAACAGACCGGCACGACGAACGCCACATGCGCCATTGCCTCATGCGGCAATCCGACAGCGAAGCCGGCCGTGTTGGCCGCGAGCCCCGAGAGCGCGGCGCCGAGGGCGAAGCCCATCTGCTGCATCGTGGGGACCGACGACGCGGCGATCGCCTCGTCGCCCTTGCGGGCGCCGCTCATGATGCGTTGCGCGACGAATGCCCAGCAGACGCCGATGCCGACGCCGATCCCGAAGATCGCAAGGTAGAGCACGAGCAGGACGCTATCGGCGAACAGGCCCGCCGCGACAAGCGACACGGCCATCGTGAGCGGGCCGATCAGAATGAAGCGGGCGCGCCACACCTCGGGTGCTCCCGCCGCCAGCAGCGCTGCTGCTGTCCACCCGAGCGAGGCGCAAGCCACGCCGTAACCCGCCGACAGCGGATCGAGGCCGTGCAGGCTCTGCAGAAAGATCGGGATGAAGATCTGCAGCGGGCTGTAGGCGACGGCCACCAGCAGGATCAGCCACATGCCGACTCCGGTCGGCGTCGAGAGGGAGAAGGCGTCGCTCGGGAGCAGCGGCGCCGACGCCTTGCGGTCGAGCCGCAACATCGCCGCGAGCAGAGCGACGGCCAGCGCGATCAGGCCGGCCTTGGCGAGCGGCAGCGACGTGACGGCAGCCGACGAGGCGCTGGCAATCGCCGCGCAGATGAAGGCGAGACGCACACCGGGAAAGCGCGCCCTCCCCGTCGTCACGGGGCGCGTGGACGGCAGCCATCGGAAAGCGCCCACGGTCAGCACGACGGCAATTACCGAAACGGCCACGAACGCGCCGCGCCAGTGGCCGTAGCGCGCGAACACGCCGCCGACCAGCGGACCGACCAGGATCGAGACGCTCCACATGCCCGAGAGCAGCGAGATGGCGCGCGCCCAGGCCGCCTCGGGAAAGGTCGAGCGGACCAGAACGTAGGCGACGCCCGCGATCAGGCCGCCGCCGAAGCCCTGCACGAAGCGGCCCGCGATCACCCAGCCCATCGCCGGCGCGAGCGAGATGAGCACGGCGCCGGCACTGAAGATGGCCGCGCCGGTGCAGTAGGTGTTGCGCGCGCCGAAGGTCGCCGTGATCAGCCCGGCGCAGGTCGCCGCGACGATCGACGAGGCCAGGAACGCAGTGCTCGGCAGGCTCATCAGCGCGGCACCGCCCAACTCGCCGACGATGGTCGGCAGCACGGTGGCCAGCATCAGCACGTTCATCGAATGCAGCAGGATGCCGCCCAGCAGCACGGCAAGAGCTGCCAGCCATTCGCGCCGAAGCAGCACGCCCCAGCCCTGTCGTTCCTCCACGCCCTCTTTCATGGGCGCGGACTATGCCTCAGGCTGGGAGCGCTATCACCGGAGTTGGAGTAAGGCCTTCCGCTGCCGCGCGAAGGGGCGCTGTGTCCATATACACGCGCTCTTCTGCGATCTTCCCGTCGCGCAAACGGAACTTGTCGACGCCGCGCCAGTCGAAACGCCGCCCGCCAGCGGTGCGCGTGTTCTGCCATTCGACGATCACCGTGTCGCCACGCGCCGTCCAGTCGAGCAGCTGCCACACACTGTCGGGCGCGCGCTCCTTCACGAGCTCGGTGAGCCGGCCGAGCTCTTTACCGAGGACCGGCCGGTCGTAGAGCGGCGAGTGCAGCACGCCATCAGGATGCCACAGCGCGAGAAACGCCTCGCCGTCACGCGAGGCCCACGCGGCGGCGAAGCGGGTGATGAAGTCTTGGATTTCAATGTCGGTCATGGCCGCTTCGATAATCCTTGCAGCAATGACCGGCTGGCGACTTTCGGACTCAACGTCTTCTGGGCCGCGAGCATCTCGCTCCCGCATGAGCCTGAGCGAGCGGAACGCTCGCGATCCGGAAGAGCAGGATCAAACGAACCGGTGCTGCGCTCGCTCGCGCTTGGCGAGCTTCGGGACGGCCTGCTCGAGGATCAGGGTCTTGAAGTGCGTCGACTGGCTGTGCTCGGCGAATGCCGCCTCGTCCCGGAAGACTTCGTAGAAGAAGAACTTCGTCGGCTCGATGAGCGACTGGTGGATCTGGAAGGCGAGCACGCCGGGCTCGGCCTGGGCCTGCGGCTGGAACTTCTTGATGATGCCGACGAGCGCGTCGACCTCACCGGGCTGGGCTTCCCAGAATGCGGTGACGATGAGTCCGCTCTTCAGCGTATTGATATCGGCCATGGGACCCTCCTGTTGGTGACGGGAGGGATATAGGTCTGACGCGCCCGCCGTCGTTTCGGCCGGCGCCGAAGCGCTCAGGGCGCTTTCTTCACGTTCCAGAACACCGTCGCCGGCGCTTCCATGTTACCCGACACGTTGGTGCGCATCGCGACCGGCATGTTGAACTGGCCGAGCGGCACGTAGGTCGGATACTCGGACAGCCGCACCTGCAGCGTCTCGGCAATCTCCTTGCGCTTGGCCGGATCGGTGGTGCGCGCGAAGTCGTCGCGCAGCTTCTCGATCTTTTCGTCGCACGGCCAACCGATCGACGCCTTCTCGCACGCCGCGCCGGCGAAGAAGGAGACGACGGGATCGAGGATATCGGTGGTCGCCAGCGTCGTCGTGAAGGCCGACCAGCCACCGGCTGACGGCGGCTCCTTGCGCGAGCGCCGCGCCAGGACGGTCTGCCAATCCGTCGCGATCATCTCGACCTTGAAGCCGCCGCGCTCGAGCGCCGCCTTGGCGACCGGCGCCAACACGCCGGCCGACGTATCCGTTGCATGGAGCAGCACGACCGGCGAGCCGTCATAGCCGGCGGCCTTGAGCAGTTCCTTCGACTTGGCCGCGTCGCCATTGAGCTTGTCCTCCCACCCTTTGAGGGTCGCGAGCGGCGTGCCGCAGCCGAACAGCGCCTTGCACTCCTTCTCGAACTTCGGATTGCCGACGCCGGCGGCAAGGGAGTCCTTCTGGCTCAGCGCATAGAGCACCGCCTGCCGGATCCGCGGATCGTCGAACGGCTTGTGCAGCGTGTTGAAGCGCAAGGCGAAGTGGGTGCCGAGCGGATTGAGGTCGACGATCTTCACGCCCTTGCTCGCCTCGAGCAGCGGCAGCATGTCGAACGGCGGCTGCTGCATCATGTCGATCTCGCCCGCGATCAGCGCATTGATCGAGGTCTGCTTGTCGGGCAGCACCACCCATTCGACGCGATCGAGATAGGGGATCTTGCCGCCGGCCAGGCCGGACGCCGGCTCGGGCCGCGGCTTGTAGTCGGCGAATTTCTCGTAGACCACCTTCTCGCCCGGCCGCCACAGCTCTTTCTTGAAGACGAACGGGCCCGAACCGATGAACTCGGATATCTGCTTCTCCGGCGGCGTCTCGGCGATGCGCTTGGGCATGATGAACGGCACCGACGAGCTGGGCTTGCCCAGCGATTCGAGCACCATGCCGTACGGCTCTTTCAGGATCAGCGCGAAGGTCTTGGCATCGACGACCGCCAGTTCCTTCGTGAACTGCATGAGCTTCTGGCCCATGGCGTCGCGCGCGCCCCAGCGCTTGAGCGAGGCGACGCAATCGTCCGCCGTCACCGGCTGGCCGTCGTGAAACCTGAGCCCGTCGCGCAGCACGAAGGTGTAGGTCAGCTTGTCGTCGCTCACCGTCCACGAGTCCGCCATCTGCGGCTTGACGTTGAGCTCGGCGTCCATCGCCAGCAGCGTGTCGTAGACCATGTAGCCGTGGTCGCGCACGATGTAGGCCGTGGTCCAGATCGGATCGAGGATCTTGAGATCCGACAGCATGACCACGCGCAATGTCGACTGCGCCGACGCCGTGCCCGCCGCCAGCAGCACCGCGATCGCGGTCAGAATCCGAACCAAAGCGCGCATCGGCTTGTCCTCCCTCGGCCCCTCAGCGACTATGCAATCGGCATGCCCGTGGGGGAGTGAATGGCGTCTCGACCGCAATCGATCCGGAACCTGTCGTGGGCCGTCGTGCGCGACGGCGCGGCACGGCGCCATGTCTATCGCCGCGAGGTCGATATCCACCTCAAGGACAGCAAGATCACGGAAATCACGCCGGCCGGTGCGCGTCCCTCCGGCCCGGGCGAGGAGGTGATCGACGGCACGGGCATGCTCGCCCTGCCCGGCCTGATCAACATCCACTCCCATCCGTCGACCGAGCCCGGCTATCGCGGCGTGCGCGAGGACCATGGCGTGCCCGAGCAGCAGATGACCGGGCTGATGGAGCGGCTGCAGGCCTTTCGCCTGGGCAACGACGGACGCCAGGCGGCCGCCACCCTCGCCTACTCCGAGATGATGCGGGCCGGCACGACGATGGCGTGCGACGTCACGGTGCCGTTCGACGGCTGGCTCGAGACCATGGCACAAAGCGGCATGCGCTTCTACGCGGCGCCGACTTTCGCCTCGGCGCGTTGGGGCATGAGCGCGCCGCAGACCGTCACCTGGAAATGGGACGAGGCGCGCGGCCTGGCCGAGTTCGAGACCGCCAAGCGTGTGATGGATGACGCCGAGGCACACAATTCGCGGCGGCTCGATGCGATGGTCTTTCCGGCGCAGATCGACACGGTGACGCCCGCGCTGTTCGCCGCCGGCCGCCAGCATGCCGACGAGTCGGGGCGCGGCTTCTCGACCCACATCTGCCAGTCCGTGGTCGAGGTGCGCGAGATGATCCGTCGCCACAACATGACACCTATCCAATGGGCCGCCGCCAACGGCCTGATGAAGAGCGACACGGTGCTGGCGCACTGCATCCTGCTCGATGATCATCCGCAGATCCGCTGGCACACGTCGAAGGACCTCGACCTGATCGCCGAGTCGGGTGCCTCGGTGGCGCATTGTCCGCAACCCTTCGCGCGCTACGGCCTCGCCATGGATCACGTCGGCCGCTACCGCGCGCGCGGTGTGAATGTCGGGCTGGGCACCGACTGCGCGCCGCACAATCTGATCGAGGAGATGCGGCTGGCGATCGTCGCCGGCCGGCTGATGAGCGAGGACATCCGCAGCCTCGACACCGCCGGCGCCTTCGAGGCGGCGACCTTCGCCGGCGCGGCGGCACTCGGCCGCGACGACATCGGCGCCCTTGCGCCCGGCATGATGGCGGACATCGTGCTGGTCGACATCAACCATCCACTGATGCAGCCGGCGCGCGATCCGCTGCGCTCCTTCGTCTTCCACGCCGCCGATCGCGCCGTGCGCACCGTGCTGGTCGACGGCGAGGTCGTGCTGGCCGAGGGCGAGCCCGTCCATCTCGATCCGAAGGCCGCGATGGAGACGCTCGCCGAAGCCCAGGCACGCATGATCCGGGATGCCCCGAAGATCGATTACGCGCAGCGCGCTGGCGACCAGATCTCGCCCCTGTCGCTCGGAATGTCCTCCGGCGATTGAATCAAAACTTTCCTCCCCAGCGAAGTTGGGGAGGTGGCGCGGTAATCCGCGACGGAGGGTCATGAGCCACAGCATCGGTGCGGCCCATGCCCCCCCGCCCTTCGGGCAGCTCCCCGGCTTCGCCAGGGAGGAATCTCTGGTCCGCTCTGCGTCGCTAGATTCGTCCGAGCAGCATCAGGATGACGATGATGATCAGGATCACGCCGATGACCCCCATGCCGCCGTGGCCATAGCCGTAGCCGTAGCCGCCGAACCGGCCGCTGAAGCCGCCGAGCAGGAAAATGACGAGCAGGATGACGACGATGAGGCCGATGGACATGGCATATTCCTTAGACCGAGGTGGATCACGCGGTGCGCGCGATATACGCGCTCGCGCCCCGAACGTTCCCTCCGGCCGTCGCCTTTCTAGAAATCAGCTGGCAAAAGGTCGTACGCCCCCCTGCGGCCGCGGCCGTAGACCTTGATGGCGGTCCGGTAGATCACATCACGATGGGCATCGAAGGCGCCCAACAGACCAGTCTCGTCGGTCGGCATGCCGGGCTGAAGCTTCGTCAGCGCCTCTTCGCCGACAAAGAACGAGGCTTCCATTGCTCCGTCATGTCCCCAGAAACGGACGGCATGCATCGCCTCGTCGTAGTGGCGGCTCTCGTTGGGAAAACCGAGGGCCATCAGGCGGCGTCCCGCAGGCGCGTCGGAAAGGCCCCGTGGGTTATCGACACCGTCATGCCATGGGGCACCGTCCCGGAGATCTCGACATGACCGCCGAGCTGCTTGGCGAGCGCCTCGACGATGCTCGTCCCGAGGCCCGCGGTCGCCTTATGGGCGCCGCTCGCAGGAGCTCCGACGCCGTCATCCGAAACCGTGAGCCGCCAGCTCGCTTTGGCGACCTCGTAAGAGACGACGATCAGTCCGGTTTCCGAGGGTTGGCCGAAGGCGTGCTTGAGTGCGTTGATCACCAGTTCGGTGACGATCAAGCCGATGCTGACTGCTTTGGTCGACGAGACGTCGGCCTCTCCTGCCTGGACCTCGACCCGTACGTGGCGTTCCTCGCCGATCATCGATGCGGCGAGGGTTTCGCACAGCCGCGAGAGATATGGAGCGATCGGGAATTGCTCGCCGTGTCCGGTGGCCTGCAGGTGCTGCTGCACCGCCGCCACCGACATGACACGCCGGTGAGCGTCATGCAGATGCAGCCGTGTCTCGTCGGACTGTACTGTCCGGGCCTTCAGAAGGAGAATGCTCGCGATGATCTGCAGGCTGTTGGCGACCCTGTGCTGCATCTCCTGCAGCAGCGTCTCCTTCTGCGCCAGCAGGTCGGCCAGGCCGCGCTCGTGGTTACGCCGCTGCGTGATGTCCTCGATCGACAGCAGGATCAGCGCCTGCCCGCTGCCCTCGTAGAACACCGTCCGGGCGTTGAGCACCATGTTGCGCCGGCCGATGGTCGAGAAGACGAGCTCGACCTCGTAGTCTTCCATCACGGTATGCTGGGGCAGAATGCGGTCGAGCAGCAAGCGCAGCTCGGGAATGTCCCATTGACCGTTCCCGAGGACATAGATCGGTCGGCCCTGAACATCGGGGCGGTTCATCTTGAAGGTCGAATAAAACGAGCGGCTCGCCGCGACGACGCGGAGATCCTTGTCGAGCACGAGCAACGGCTCTCGAATCGTGTCCACGATGGCCTGCGCCAGAGCGCGGCTGTCTTCGATACTGCTGAACGGGTCCGGGTCGCTCATGGGATGCCTCCAAATTCGACAAGTACCCGCGCCCGCGCCGCACCCCCGTGCTGGGCAGATTCGCCGGTACCGACGACCTTTGAAGATCCCCGGCCTCCGAGGGGAGGAAAAGGAGCGAGGCCGTGTTTGTCCTAAGGCATACAGGCCCAACGCACGACAGTGTGCGTCAAGCTGATGTGACCCTGCGCTCACCGGCCGATGGAGTCCACCTCTATCGTCAGTGGAAGCTTATGATTGTCGGGGCGCAACTTTGTGACGAACGAGTCGTTGCCCCCCAATACCTTCACATCTTTCATCCCTCGCGAGGATCGATATATGTCGCCTAAGGAACAACAAGAAGAACAAGTCCTGGTCGACGCCGCGGCGCGTGCGGAACGGCGGAGCTACGCGGTCAGCATGGCCGCCGTCGTCAAAAGCCTCACCTCCGCCGAAGCCGCCACAGTCGAGGAACTGGCCGAGGTGAAGGCGGCTGAAGCGGAATCCCGCGCAGCCATCAAGGCTCTGGAAGATTTCCAGCACCACCACTGACGAATCGCCTCCGCCATACGCGTCCGAAAACCGCGAGCGTCTGACCGCCGGCCGTGGAAAAATCCCCGGCATGGAAATACTGGATCGCGAAGCCTGCTATCGGGTCTTCCAGACCCACGATGCCCGTTTCGACGGCCGCATCTTCGTCGGCGTGACCTCGACCGGAATTTACTGCCGGCCAATCTGCCCGGCGCGCACGCCCAAGTTCGAGAATTGCCGCTACTTCGCCTCGGCTGCCGCCGCTCAGGAGGCGGGCTTCCGCCCCTGCCTGCGCTGCCGGCCGGAAACCGCGCCCGAGCTGGCATTCTGGCGCGGCTCGTCCAACACCGTGTCGCGCGCCATGAAACTGATCGCCGAGGGCGCGCTCGACGAGAGCGAGGCCGGCGTCGAGGCGCTGGCCGAGCGGCTGGGCGTCGGCGGCCGCCAGCTGCGGCGGCTGTTCCAGCAGCATCTCGGCGCCTCGCCGATCGCCGTCGCGCAAACCCGGCGCGTGCTGTTCGCCAAGCACCTGATCCACGACACGCGCCTGCCAATGACCGAGGTCGCGCTTTCGGCCGGCTTCGGCAGCGTGCGGCGCTTCAACGAGATCTTCCGCAAGATGTTCGGCCGGCCCCCCAGCGCGCTGCGCCGCGCCAGGAAAGGAAAACGGGGCGGCAGCCCAGCAGCCCACACCGTGGGCGATGCCGTGACGCTCCGCCTCTCCTATCGTCCGCCCTACGACTGGCCCGGCATGCTCGATGCGCTGGGGCTGCGTGCCGACAAGCGGCTCGAATGGATCGAGGACGGGGAGTGGCATCGCCGAATCGAGCTCGACGGCAAGACCGGCAATGTCGCGGTCGCGCATCTGCCGGAACGCCACGCCGTCGCCGTCACCATCGAGTTTCCCGACGTCCGCGCCCTGCCCGCCATTGTCGCACGCGTGAAGCGCGTGTTCGATCTCGGTGCCGACATCGCCACCATCGGCAGCCATCTCGCGCGCGACCCCAGGCTCGCGCCGCTGATCGCCAAGCGGCCTGGCCTGCGCGCGCCGGGCGACTGGGACCGCGAGACGACGGGCGCCTCGCTCGATTCAGATGCGCCACCGGCCTGGCGACCGTGGCACGCCTACGCCGCACAGCATCTCCGGATGGCCAACCATGGTTGAGCCGCTCGACTTCCTGATCGACAGGATCGCGACGCCGATCGGCGAATTGATCGTCATCGCCGATCACGACGGAAGGCTGCGCACCATCGACTGGACCGACCACGAGGCGCGCATGACGCTGCTGCTCGACCGCTATTACGGCAAGGGCGGCTACACGCTGACGCCGAAGCGCGATCCAAGTGGGCTCAGCTCGACGATGCGGCGCTATTTCAAGGACGACATCGGCGTGCTGGCCGACCTGCCGGTCGCCACCACCGGCACGCCCTTCCAGACCAGCGTCTGGCAAGCGCTGCGCAAGATCGAGGGTGGCACCACGATCTCCTATGCCGAGCTCGCGCGCCGCATCGACAAGCCCAGGGCGGTACGGGCGGCGGGTCTGGCCAACGGCCAGAACCCGATCAGCATCGTCGTGCCCTGCCACCGCGTGATCGGCTCTAACGGCAGCCTGACCGGCTACGGCGGCGGGCTCGAGCGAAAGCAATGGCTTCTCAAGCATGAAGGGGTGGCACGATGAGCGACCGGGAAACGCTCGAACAACTGAACCGTGAGTACATCGCCTCGGTCCAGAACGGTGACGTGAAGCGCTTCGGCGAAATCCTGTCCGACGACTTCCTCAACACCAATCCCGATGGCAGCCTGGTCGACAAGGCGGGATTCCTGAAGCAGATCGCGCCTCCGGCCAAGGTCGCAAACCTCGCCTGCCATGACGTGAACGTGCGCGTGATGGGCGATTTCGCGATCATTCACGCCCGGACCAGCTACATCCTGCCGGACGGACGGGCGGGAAATGGCCGCTATACGGACATCTGGGCCCGCCGCGGGGGCCAGTGGTTGTGCGTCGCGGCACAGGTGGCGCGCACCTGACGATCGGCTAATCTGCTCTCCGGATCGGGGAACCGGGGAGCCGAGGAGTGCCTGTCCAGTTCGAGATCGACCATACCGCGCGTTTCGTGACCGTGAGGGCGTATGGCGTCGTGCGTCTTGCGGAAATCCTGGACTACTTCGATGCGCTGGTCGTGCAGAACGCGATGCCCTATCCGAAGCTGTTCGATGCGCGCGAAGCGGACCCCGATCTGACCAACGACGACGTCATGACCCTGGGCGCACGGGTCAGCGCCTATGCCGCTATGGACCCGCGCGGCCCGGTCGCCGCCGTGGCGGTCACGAAGAAGGCCAGCGCCATCCTCCAACGCTTCATGAATCTCGGCGGCGCGCAACGGCCGATGAGGCTCTTCTCGACCATCGAGGAAGCGCGCGCCTGGCTCGTGTCGTTGGGTTAGCTGCGCCGCGAACGCGACATCGCGGGTTGTTCGTGGACCGACGCTCGGCATAATAGCCGCCGAGATTCCAGCCCGATGCCGATTCGCTTTACGATCGATCACGCCAAACGCTTCGTCCATGCCCGCGCCGAAGGTGAGATCTCGTTGATCGATATCGAGGGCTTCTCCGACGCCGTAATGGTCGACAACGCGATGCCCTACCGCAAGCTGTTCGACGGCCGGGGCGCTTACGGCAAATACGATGACCACGACATGATGATGCTGGCTGCGCGGGTCAGCGCCTATGCCGCCGTCGAGAAACGCGGCGCGCTCGCCCTCGTGCCGTCTCCCGAGTATTTGGAGATGGCGGCCCGCTTCATCAATCTCGGCAAGTCGGGCCGCCCGGCTCGCGCGTTCCTCGACCCCGACGAAGCCCTGCGCTGGCTCGAAGCGCAACCCGAAGCGTGATCACGTTCCTCCTTGAGCGCAGCGCAGCGCGGAAGAACTCATAGGCTACGCCGCGACGGCGTTCCGGCGTTTGAGGCGGAGTTGGTTGGCGGTGGCGCGGCCGTCGCCGGTCGGCTGGTAGACGACGCTGAACAGCGTGCGCGCCTTGGCCAGTGCCTCGCCGAAGCCCTTCTGGGTGCTGGAGAAGGAGTCGAAGCCGCAGCGCAGCAGGAACGGCAGCTGATCGATGAGGACCGCGCCGGCCGCCCGCAGCTCAGCGGTATAGCCCAGCCGCTCGCGCAGCAGGCGCGCCTGGGTGTAGGCGCGGCCGTCGGTAAACTTCGGGAAGTCGAGAATGATCAGTCCCACCCCGTCGAGCCGATCGCCGAGCTTCAGCACGTCCTCGGTGTTGGGCAGCATGAGCGTCGGCACTTCGGGCGGCAACGGTTCTTCCCTAAGAATTTCCATAGACGCGCTCCTTGAATGGCCGGGCGCCGATGCGCCGATAGGTGTCGACGAAACGCTCGCCGTCGGCGCGAGCCTCGAGATAGGTGGCGACCAGCGCATCGACGGCCTCGACGACCTTGTCGGCCTCGACGGCCGGCCCGAGGATCGTGCCGAGCGCCGTCCTGCCGAAGTCGACGTCGCCGCCGAGGCTGATCTGGTAGAGTTCGACGCCGTTCTTGTCGACGCCGAGGATGCCGATGTGGCCGACGTGATGATGGCCGCAGGCGTTGATGCAGCCGGAGATCTTGATCTTGAGGTCGCCGATGTCGTGCTGGCGCGCCAGCGACGCGAAGTGATTCGAGATGCTCTGCGCCACCGGGATCGACCGCGCATTGGCCAGCGCGCAGTAGTCGAGCCCGGGGCAGGCGATGATGTCGGTGATCTTGCCGATATTGGCCTCGGCGAAGCCCAGCCGCTCGAGCGCGCGGTAAACCTCCGGCAGGCTCTCGATCGCAACATGCGGGAACACCAAGTTCTGCTCATGGCTCACCCGCAGCTCGCCCTGGCTGTAGGCCTCGGCGATGTCGGCGACTCCCTCCATCTGGATCGCGCTGGCATCGCCCGGCGGCGCGCCGGCAGGCTTCAGAGATGCGGTCACGATGGCATGGCCCGGCACGCGATGCGGCGCGACGTTGGACTTGAGCCACAGCGCGAACGCCCGGTTCTCGAGTCTCAGCGCCTCCACTTCCGGCACTCGGGTCCGCTTGGGGCGAAGCGGCGGCGGCGCGAACTGCCGCGCGATCGACTCGATCGTCTCGGGCGCAAGCTTCAACGCGCTGTCCCTGGTCGCGGCATATTCGGCCTCGACCTCCTCGCGCATCTTCTCGACGCCGACCTCGTGCACCAGGATCTTGATGCGCGCCTTGTAGAGATTGTCGCGCCGGCCGTAGCGGTTGTAGACGCGCAAGGTCGCCTCGAGATAGGCGAGCAGCTCGTCCTTGGGCAGGAACTCGCGCAGCGTCTTGCCGATCATCGGGGTGCGGCCGAGCCCGCCGCCCACGATCACCTCGAAGCCGACCTCACCCTGGTCGTTCTTCCACAAGCGCAACCCGACGTCATGCACCCGCACCGCGGCGCGGTCGTTGGGCGAGCCGGTGATGGCGATCTTGAACTTGCGCGGCAGGAAGCTGAACTCCGGATGCAAGGTCGACCACTGGCGCACGATCTCGCACCAGATGCGCGGGTCCTCGATCTCGTCGACCGCCGCGCCGGCGAAATGATCGGCGGTGACGTTGCGGATCACGTTGCCCGACGTCTGCATGGCATGCATGTCGACTTCGGCCAGTGCGGCAAGCGCGTCCGGCGCGTCCTCGAGCTTGATCCAGTTGAGCTGCAGGTTCTGGCGTGTTGTGAAGTGGCCGTAGCCGCGGTCGTACTTGCGCGCGATCTCGGCCAGCTTGCGCAGCTGGCGCGACGAAAGCGTGCCGTACGGAATGGCGATGCGCAGCATGTAGGCGTGGAGCTGCAGATAAAGGCCGTTGGTGAGGCGCAGCGGCTTGAACTGCTCCTCGGTCAGCTCGCCGGCGATGCGGCGACGGACCTGATCGCGAAACTGCTCGACCCGCTCGCCGACCAGCGCCCGGTCATAGTCGTCGTAGCGGTAGAAATGGGTGTCAGGCATAGCGGACGGCCTCGGAGGCAATGGCGTCGAAGGTAAGGCCCGCGGAACGGATCTTCTCCCGCAGCGACAGCGGCTCGATCGTGCCGTCGTCGTCCTCGGTCACCGCGACCAGGAAAGGATCGACCACGGAGAAGGCCTCGGCGCGGGCCCGCTCGAGCAGGATCGCGCTCTCGTTCTTGTCCCGGGCGAGCGCGGCACGGTCGAGGCGCGGCGTCCACTGGCCGGCGTCGTCGAGGTAGACGACGAGGCCATCGACGAGACGGTTGGCGGAGGCGACCTGCAGGTCGCCACTGAGATTCTTGGCCATTACGACACCTCGGCAAGCGCCTGGCGGGCAACGGCGGCGCGTGCCGCCACCTCGCCCACGATGATGAGACTGGGACCGGCGTCGCCTCGCGCCGATACATGCGTGGCGGCGAGCCGCGCCAGGTCGGCCAGACGGCCGGTCGTGACCCGTTCGTCGGGCCGCGTGCCGTTCTCGACGATGGCCACCGGCATGCCGGGAGCGGCACCGGCGTCCAGCAGACGATCGCGCACGGAAGCCGCTTCCGTCGCGCCCATGTAGATGGCGAGCGTGTTGCCTTGCACGGCGAGCGACGGCCATGCGGGGCCGTTGCCGTCGGCGTTCTGGCCGGTGACGAAGGTCACGGCCGATGCGTAGCGGCGATCGGTCAACGGGATGCCGGCGGAAGCCGCGCACCCTAGCGCGGCCGTGATGCCGGGGACCACCGTGACCGGCAGGCCGGCGGCGCGCAGGGCATCGACTTCCTCGGCGCCGCGGCCGAACACGAACGGATCACCGGCTTTCAACCGTACGACGGTCTGGCCGGCACGCACCCGCCGAACCAGCTCGGCCTCGATGTCGGCCTGGGCCCAGCTCGGCTGGCCCTTGCGCTTGCCGACCGGGACGAACTCGGCATCGCGCCGCGCGCGCTTCAGGATCGCCTCGGGCACCAGCGCGTCGTGCAGGATCGCGTCGGCCTCCTGCAGGAGCTGGGCGGCCTTCAAGGTGAGAAGATCGGGATCGCCCGGACCCGCGCCGACGATATGGGCAATGCCGACCGGCTTCAGCTTGCGGCGGGTGGCGTCGAGCTCGCTCAGGGCGATACGGCGAGCCCCCGCCTCATCGCCACTCAGGGCGAGGCCCGCGGCTGGTCCCTCGACCAGGCGACGCCAGAAGCCGCGCCGTGCCGCCGGCTCGAGAATCAGCGCATTGGCCTGAGCGCGAAAAGTCTTGGCAAGCTGTGCCAGCGCACCAAAGCGCTCGGGCAACGACGCTTCGATACGGCCGCGCAACATCGTCGCCAGGGTCGGCGAGGAACCGCCGGAGGAAATCGCCACCACGACATCGCCACGATCGACGATCGCCGGCATGATGAAATCGCTGAGCGCTGGCCGGTCGGCGACATTGACCGGCACGCCCGCCGCCTTGGCCGCGTGCTGGGCTTCGATGTCCCGATCGAGATCGCCGGTGGCAATGAATACGGCGGCGGCGCCCTTGAGCTCGTCGGCAGAAGCCATGTCGACCTGATAGACGGCGGCGCCGGCAGAGCGCGCCAGATCGGCCCGCCGGTCCGCCGCAGGCCCCTTGCCTACGACCACCACCCGCCGACCTTCGAGATCGAAAAACAGCGGAAGATGTTTCACGACACCAGCACGCGCAGGGCGACGTTGAGGGCCAGCATCCCCAGACCTTGAGCGACGGAAAACAGCCAGAGCGAGCCTTGGGTCATGACGCGAACTCCCGATCGATCTTCTTCCTTCGATCTGGCGACTCATCGCACATAAGCCATGAGCGGGTTTTCCGAAGGTCTTGTCGGGAACGGCAAATCCTTTTGCGAAGAACAACAGGAACAGAATTTTTCTCTTTTCGGCCCTTTTCGCCCCTCTTGAAGGCGGGCCGGCGCTTCCTAGATTCCGACCTGTCAGCCGCGCCCATCCCGGGGCGGCGACCTCGACATCGCTCAACAGGAGGATGACTAAAATGCGTGGATTCGATTATTCGCCGTTCTATCGCGCCACCGTCGGCTTCGACCGTGTGTTCGACCTGCTCGACAATGTGGCGGGCCAGACCGCCGGCAACGGCTACCCCCCGTACAACATCGAGAAGGCCGGCGACAACGCCTACCGGATCGTGATGGCGGTTGCGGGCTTCGCCGAGAGCGAGCTCGGCCTGACCCAGAAGGAGAACGAGCTCCTGGTCACCGGCCAGACCGCTCCGAACGCGGAAGGCGACAAGCAGTACCTCTATCGCGGCATCGCCGGCCGTAACTTCGAGCGCCGCTTCCAGCTCGCCGACCATGTGAAGGTCACGGGTGCGAAGCTCGCCAACGGCCTGCTCACGATCGAGCTGCAGCGCGAGATCCCGGAAGAGAAGAAGCCCCGCGCCATCGAGATCCAGGCCGAGGCGGGCAAGCCGGCTCTGACGCACTGATCGAAATGCAGTGAAGCAGCTTGCAGCCAGGCTGCTCCTGGGAGAAGGGCGTCGCGGGCAACTGCGACGCCCTTTTCTTTGTGTGACACTTGTCTATCGGACTCCTCTCAGCTCCCCAACGCTCCAGGGATGCCCGACGACGACGCTGAGGCGGGCAGCCTTCAGGACAGTGGCAAGGTCGTCGATTTGTTCCCGCTGCACCGATCGCCCCTGCCATACAAGCATGAGCAATCGGCCAGATATCGAACCAGCGCGATTCATCTGGAAATTTTGCTCGATCCATGCGAAACGGCGGCCGGGGTTCTGATGGGTTTGGGGTAAAGATGTCCAAAGCTGTGAAAATCAACCGCTCGCGTCGCAATGCGCTCAAGGCGGCCAGCATCACGCTGGGTGCCGCTCTGGCCTCGGTCGTTCCGCGCCGAACGGCATCGGCCGACCCCGGCAACGGCAACCAGAATGGCAACGGCAATGGTGGCAATGGCAACCATTATGGTTGGGGAAGCTGCTTCCTGCGCGGCACGCGGATTTTGACCGGCGATGGCTATCGGCCGATCGAAGACCTGGCTGTCGGCGAGGTCGTGGCGACGCGCTTCGGCGGCTTCGCGCCGATCAAGGCCGTCGACAGCTTTACCCTGGACCGCGAGGCTGGCGCCTGGGTCGGCGCATCGCGTCCGGTTCGCGTGAAGCGCGGTGCTCTCGGTGAGAATGTGCCCGAGGCGGATTTGTGCCTGACGGCGTCACATGCCCTCTTCGTCGACGGCTTCCTGGTGCCGGCGGGCAATCTGGTGAACGGCCTCAGCATCGTCTTCGAGACGGCCGACGGCCAGGACGCGCTCGACTTCTTCCATATCGCTCTCGAGCGGCACGAGGTGATCGACGCCGAGGGCGCGCCGTGCGAATCGCTCCGCGCGCCGGCGGCCGAGCCCTGTGTCCCGCTGCTCGGCTTCAACGGTGGCAAGAGCGAAGTGCGCTCGCGCGTGCGGAGCGCCCTGTCATTGATCGTCGACCGGCGCCAGCCGATCGACATCATCCGCGATGGCCTCGAGGAGCGCGCTCGCGAGCTGGCCCAGGCGGCCTGACCCGTAGCGCCCGCAACCGTTCACGCCGGCACGTCGATCGGTTCATCGACGCGCCACCTCCCCGCGTTGCGCACGGGGAGGAATTGCTTCTTGCAGATGTGATCGCAATGCGGATCAGCCCGCGGCGTACTTGCCGGTGAGCTGGGGCGTATGGGCGCCCTCCTTGCCGCTTTCCTTGTGCTGCAGGCGCGTCGTGCGCGCCCACGTCCGCTTCAGCTCGTCCTTCACGTTGAACTTCAGCGTGCCGATCTTCTCCACGGTCAGCTCGATCTTGTCGCCATCCATGAAGGAATTCAGTCCCCGGTGATTGGTGCCGGTGGCAAGGATGTCGCCCGGCTCCAGCGTGTGGATCGACGACACCCATTCGATGCAGCGCGGGATCTGGTGCGCCATGTCGTTGGTGTTGAACTTCTGCATCACCACCCCGTTATTGGTAAGCGTGATGTCGAGGTTCTGCGGATCGGCGATCTCGTCGGCGGTGACGATGCAGGGACCGATCGGCGCGAAGGTGTCGCGCGACTTCATCTGGAAGAAGACATTCCCCGGCGGCGGCAGGCCGCGCGCCGAGCCGTCGATGAAGCAGGTGTAGCCGAAGATGTACTTCATCGCCTCGGACTGCGGCACGCGCGTCGCGCGCTTGCCGATGACCAGCGCCATCTCCGCCTCGCCCTCGAAGATCGAGGCCGGCACGTCGGGCAGCACCATCGTGTCGCCGTCGCCGATCACCGCCGTCGCCGCCTTGTGGAAGGCATTGATCGCCGGCTTCTGGGGCAGCGTTCCGTCCTCCATGTAGTTGACAGCCATGCAGACGATGTTGCCGGGCTTCGGCACCGGCGGCCGCAGCCGCACACTCGACAGGGCCACGCCCTTGCCTTCGTTTGCCGCCTTCTCGACCTTGGCCTTGTAGCTGTCCCACTTCGCGATCAGGCCGATGATGAGGTCGCGCGCCTCGAGGTGCGGGACGTCCTTGACGGCGTCGGTCACATCGACGACCTGGTCGCCCTTGATGACGCCCAGGCGATAGTCGTTGAAATAGCAGATCTTCACTTCTTGTCTCCTCCTTCGAACACTTTCTTGGCGACATTGGCCGCCGACATCGACACCGGCCATCCGCCATAGAAGGCGAGATGGGTGATCATCTCGATGATCTCGTCCTTCGTGACGCCGTTGTCGAGCGCGCGCTGGAAATGGCCGACCTGCTGCTCGGTACGATTGAGCGCAATCAGGGCTGCGCAGGTGATCATGCTGCGGTCGCGCTTGGAGAGCCCGGGCCGCTCCCAGACGTCGCCAAACAGCACATCGTCTGTAAGTCCGACGAATTTGGGCGCGAAGGCCCGGAGCGCGTCGCGTGCGGCCGACGATGATACCGGTGGCTTGGACATTGTTTCCCTCCCATTGGAGCGTTAGCGTTGCAGCCAAAGTTTCGGAGGAAACCATGGCTTCGATCAAGGTTGCAGATTTCGCCTTTCCGCGCATGGAAGCGCCCGACCTCGACGAAATGGAGGAGTTTCTCACCCATTTCGGTCTGATCCGCGCCGAGCGCACACCGGATGCGCTCTATATGCGGGGCACCGACAGCCACCATCATCTGCATGTCACACACAAGGCCGGCACGAAGTTCATCGGCTTCGCCTATCACGCGGCCGACGAGGACGACCTCAAGCGGCTCGCCAAGCTGCCCGGCGCCTCGGGCATCGAGACCATCAACGAGCCGGGCGGCGGCAAGCGGGTGCGGCTGACCGAGCCGAACGGCTACCAGATCGAGGTCATCGCCGGCATGCAGAGCGTGGCGCCGATCGCAATCGCCCGCGACGAGCTCAACAGCGCCCGCGAGCCCCTGCGCCGCGCCGGGAAGGTCATGCGTCTGTCGAAGTCGCCGACGTCCATCCAGCGCATCGGCCACGGCGTGCTCTCCACCCCCAAGGTCAAGGAGACGGTGGCGTGGTTCCGCGACACGCTGGGCATGATCCGATCCGACGACGTCTATGCCGGCGACAAGGACAACGTGATCGGCGCCTTCAGCCGACTCGACCGCGGCGAGGACTATGTCGATCATCACGTGCTGTTCTGCGTGCACAACCAGAAGACCGGGCTGAACCACGTCTCCTACGAGGTCCAGGACATGGATTGCGTCTTCCAGGACCATCAGTATCTCAAGGCGCTCGGCAAATACGACCATATGTGGGGAATCGGCCGCCACCTGCTCGGCAGCCAGGTCTACGACTACTGGAGCGACCCGTGGGGCCGCGTCCATGAGCGCTGGGCCGACACCGACCGCCTCAACGCCGCCAACGGCGGCAACCTCGTGAGCGCCGAGGAAGGCTTGCAGTCGCAATGGGGCGACCGCCCGCCCGAGCGCTTCATGGGCCACGCGAGTCCCTGATCCATCGGAGCGACCTCATGTTCTTCCGGACCGCGAGCGTCTCGCTCGCTCAAGCTCATGAGCGAGCGGGACGCTCGCGGTCCGGAGGAGGTTGAACAAGAGCCCCACTACGCCTTGAACTTGTCGGGGAGGCGTTCCTCGTTACCGAGCGCCACGCGGCGGACGCCGTCGCTGTCGGGGCTGGCGGGAAAGCCTTCCGTGGCACGCGGTGCAGGAATCTCGACGACCTTGTTCGACAACCGCCCGACGCCGGTCACCTCGACAGCGATCGTGTCGCCAGCCTCGAGCGGGCGCGAGTTGGCGGGCGTGCCGGTCAGCAGGATGTCGCCGGGCAGGAAGGTCATGTGCCGCGCGAGGTCGGCGATCAGGTAGCCGCAGTCGAAGATCTGCTCGCTGACCGCGCCTTCCTGCACCATCTTACCGTTCTTGTAGGAGCGTAAAGTCGACTGGCGCACGTCGACACCGGACACCAGCCCCGGCCCGATCGGGCAGAAGCCGTCCATGCCCTTCACCCGAAGCATCGAGCCCGCGTCGGTATCGCGGAAGTCATGGCAGCCAAAATCGTTCGACGGCGCGAAGCCGGCGATGCAGTCCCACGCTTCCTCGCGCGTGACGTTGCGTGTCACCTTGCCGAACACGAGCGCCATCTCGCCTTCGTAGTTCACGTACCGGTAGCCGGCCGGCTTGATCAGCTCGCCCTTGTGCGCGTTGAGCGCGGTCAGCGGCTTCTGGAAGTAGGTCGGCGCCTTGGGCGGCACACGCGTGTTGTTGAACTCGTAGTAGCGCGAGATGTAGTTCACGTGGACGCAGATGATCTTGGTCGGCAGGCAGGGCGGCAGGTGCACGACCTCGTCCTCCGAGCAGGTGCGGCCGTCGGCGAAGACGATCCGCCCGTCCCTGAACTCGACCCAATGCTCGCTGCCGTCCTTGATGACACGCCGCACCTCCCTGCGCGGCCCTTCGAGTACGCTCATTTCTCTCCCCTTGATATTCATTGACCGCGACTACTTGGCTTTTGCCGCCTCGATCGCGCGCCAGACATTGAGTGGCGATGCCGGCATCAACACGTCGGTGACACCGAGCGGCGCCAGCGCGTCCATCACCGCGTTCATCACCACCGGCATGGCGCCGACGGTGCCCGCCTCGCCCGCACCCTTGGCGCCGAGCGGGTTGAACTTGGTCGGCACCGGATTGCTCTTCACTTCCATGTTCGGGATCATCTGGGCGTGCGGCATGGCGTAGTCGAGGAAGCTCGCCGTCAGCAACTGACCGCTCTCGCGGTCCCACACGACCTGCTCGCACAGGATCTGGCCGATGCCCTGCGCGACTCCGCCATGGATCTGGCCCTTCAGCCCGATCGGATTCATCACGGTGCCGACATCGTCGACCACCGCATAGCGATCGAGCGTCACGTCGCCCGTCTCCGGGTCGACCTCGAGCTCGCAGATATGGCAGCCGTTGGGATAGGTGTCCCTCTCGGCCTTGAAGGTCGCGTTCTCGTACAGCCCGCCCTCGAAGTTCTTCGGCCACTTGACCGGGTTAAAGGCCGCCTTGGCGATCTCCTTCAGGGGCAGCGTCTTGTCCGTCCCCTTGACCGTGAAGTGGCCGTCCTTGAACTCGATGTCCTGCTCGCCCGCCTCGAGAATGTGGCCGGCGAGGAGCTTGCCCTTGGCGATCACCTTGTCGGCCGCCTTGAACACCGCCGAGCCGCCCAGCACGGTCGAGCGCGAGCCGTTGGTGCCCATGCCGAAGGCAACCCTGTCCGTGTCACCGTCGATGTATTGCACCTCGGCCGGATCGATCCCGAGCTTCTCGTTCAGGATCTGCTTGAACATGGTCTCGTGGCCCTGCCCCTGGTTTTTCGTGCCCATCAGCAGCGCCGCGGTACCGCTCGGATTGAAGCGGATCTCGGCATATTCAGGCTGCGCCGGGCCGGCGGCCTGCTCGATCGCATTCACGATCCCCAGGCCCCGCAGCCGGCCGCGCTTCTTCGACTCCGCCTTGCGCGCCTCGAAGCCTGCCACGTCGGCAAGCTTCAGCGCCATGTCCAGGTTCTTCTCGAACTCGCCGCAGTCGTAGTACGGCCCGACCGGGCTCTGGTAGGGCAGTGCCGATTCCGGAATCATGTTTTGGCGCCTGAGCTCGATCCGATCGACGCCCAATTCGCGCGACGCATCGTCGATCAGCCGCTCGATGAGGTAGATCGCCTCCGGCCGCCCCGCGCCGCGATACGGCGCCGTCGGGTTGGTGTTGCTGAGCACGCCCACCACGTTGATGTAGGCCTTGGGGATCAGGTAGACGCCCAGCACCGTGCCGATCATGCCGAACGGCGACAGCAGGTTGCGGTCGGAGCCGACATAGGCGCCGATGTTGGCCAGCATCTCGAGCTTGAGCGCGACGAACCTGTTGTCCTTATCGAGCGCGAGCGTGATCTCACCGACATTGTCGCGGCCGTGCTCGTCGGCCATCACCGCCTCGGAGCGCTCGCAGGTCCACTTGACCGGGCGCAGCAGCTTGCGCGCCGCCCACAAGGTCAGGCGATGCTCGATATATTGCCAGCCTTTGGTGCCGAAGCCGCCGCCCACGTCCTGGGCGATCACGCGCATCTTGCTCTCGGGCACCTTGAAGACGCTCTGCGCGAGCATGTTGCGCACCCTGTGGGGATACTGCACGTCGGCGTAGAGCGTCAGCCGATCCTCGCCCGGATCGTAGGTGCCGAGCGTGCCGCGCGGCTCCATGTACTGGGCATGCACACGGGTGATCACGTAGCGCCGCTTGACCACCTTGGCGGCGGTCCTGATCGCCTCCTCGGTGTCGGCCTTCTTGCCGCGCTCGACGTTGTTGGAGATGTTGTCGAGGCATTCGTCCCACACCACCGGCGCACCGGGCTTCACCGTGTCCTCGGTGAGCGTCACCGACGGCAGAGGCTCATAGTCGATCTCGACCAGCTCCGCGGCATCCTTGGCCTGGGCCAGCGTCTCGGCGATCACCATCACCATCGGATCGCCGACATAGCGCACCCGGTCGGTGACCAGCGGCGGACGCTGCGGCGCGAACATCGGCTTACCGTCCGGCCGCTTGCGCGGCATGTTTGCCTTGGGCATGCCGAGCCCGTCTGCCTTCACGTCGTGGCCGGTATAGGCCGCCAGCACCCCCGGCGCCGCCTTGGCGGCCTCGACGTTGATCGACTTGATCTTCGCGTGCGCGTGCGGCGAGCGCACGAACACCGCGTAGGTCTGCCCCGGCAGGTTGACGTCGTTGATGTAGCGTCCCTGTCCGCGCAGCAGGCGCGGGTCCTCGAAACGCAGGACTGGTTGACCGATTCCGTACTTGCTCATAACCCCACCTTACGACTGGTTCACGACATGCGCGAGCAGTCGCCAGCGACTCATGTCCGCCTCGACTCGCGCGCGAAATTCGGCCGGCGTGCTGACCCGTGTGTCGTTGCCCAGCTCCTCGAGCTTGGCCTTGATCGCAGGCTGCGCCATCGCCTGCACGAAGGCCGCATGCCAGCGATCGCGAATTGCCGGCGGCAGGCCGGCCGGTGCGGTGAAACCGAGCCACGACACCACGTCGTAGTCCGGCACGATCTTCTCGGCGATCGCCGGCACGTCGGGGAAGCCGGGATGGCGCTCCCTGGAAGTGACCGCGAGTGCCCGCAGCTTCTCCGTCTTGATCAGCGGCTGGGCGTTGGAGAAGGTCACGACATGCATGTCGAGCCGGCCGCCCACCAGGTCGTTGTACGGCGCGCCGATGCCGCCCTTGTAGGGCACGTGCGTCATCCTGATGTCGAGCTTCGACAGCAGCAGCTCCATCGCCATGTGCAGGGTCGAGCCGACGCCCGAGGTGCCGTAGGTGAGCTTGCCCGGCTGCTTCCGGGCTTCGTCGAGATAGGCGTCCATGGTCGTGAAGCGCGAGTCGGGTGCGACCGTGAAGACGAACGGGAAACGCGTGACGATGGCGATGAAATCGAAGTCGCGCAGCAGGTCGTAGGACAGGCTCTTGTCGGTGGCCGACACCACCGCCTGCCCGCCGGTCATCAGATACAGCACGCTCCCGTCGGGCTTGAGCCGCGCAACCTGCGCGGCTGCCAGCCGCTCGGCCGCGCCCGGCTTGGGCTCGATCACGATCTGCGCGCCGACGATCTCGGTCAGCGACGGCGCGAGGTGGCGCGCGATCGTGTCCGGGTTGGACCCGGCATCGTAGCCGTGGATCAGCCGCACAGGACCGGCCGGAAGGGCCTGCGCCCGCACGACGGCCGGCGCCGCGAGAGTCGCTGCGGCCGAGAAGAGGATCGTCCGTCGAGGTATGTTCATCGCTTCAATCTCCAAGCCTTCATGCTCTTCCGGACCGCGAGCCTCCGGCTCGCTCAAGCTCATGAGCGAGCCGGAGGCTCGCGGTCCGGAAGACGATGACGTCCATCAGCCCAGCGGTCCCATGAAGGCGGGATCGGCATAGGTGTCCGACATCGGCTCGAGGGTCTCGGGCCAGTCCTTGCCGACCACACGGCGCTGGCTGGCGGGGCGCGGCTGGCCGTCCCAGCCGACCCGCTCCATGTAATAGTAGAGCATCAGAGCATGGCCGGCGGGATCGAGGATGTGCGCGGCGTAGTCGATGCCGGGATAGAGCTCCGAGGGAATTGCGTCGCTGAAGCGCACGCCCTTCTTCTTCAGGAAGGCGATGGCATCGCGCAGCTGGCGGTAGCTGCCGACCTGCATGCCCATCGAGGCGACCGTCGTGTCGGGATTGAGGCCGAGCTCGCCGCGCAGCGCCTTGGGGAACAGCGACAGGCTGTGGTGCTCGCCGCCGTTACGCAGGTAGACGCAGCGGTGGCCCCTGTACGTGACGGCCTCGGTGCGCACGAAGCCCATGGTCTGCACGTAGAACGCCTCGGACGCGCCGACATCCGACACGAACAGGCTCATCGGCCCGATGTTGGTGATCTTGAACGGCCGCGGCAGCTTCACACCGGCGACGATGTATTCCTCCTCGCCGCGATCGCGGATCGTGTTGCCGGCATTGATGTCGATACCCTTGGCGACGGCGTCCCGCACTTCCTGCTCTTCGGACATTTGCGGCAGCTCGGGCCGCTCGCGGAAAGCGCGGTAGTACAACGTCTCAGGCTTGGAGCGGCCGTCCCAGCCGATCTGCTCCATGCCGTAATAGAGCTCGACAGTGTGGCCGTCGGGATCGCGGATGTAGGTGTGCCAGTTGCTGCCCGGCATGTCGCGCCCGACCCTGCGGATCTCGACCTGCTTCTCCTGGAAATAGTCCGCGGCGGCAAAGACCTCCTCCATCGTGCCGACCTGCCAGGTGATCTGGTTGACCGTGATGTCCTTGCTCACAGCGTCGTCGCCGAAGATGGCGCCAAGCGACTTGTGCGCCAGCAGGAAGGCGTGGTGGTCGGAATTGTGGCTCATGAAGACGATGCGCCCGTCCTCGAGCCGCTTGGCCATCTCCTCGCGGCCGGGAATCTTCTTCAGGTCGCGCGTATCGGTGATGCGGAAGCCGAGCAGCTTCGAATAGAAATCGATGCCGCCCTGCAGGTCGGCGACGTTGAAGCCGAAATGCCCGAGCCGGCGGATCTTGAACGGCTGCGGATAACGCACGCCGCCGATGTCGTAGCTCGCAGTCGTCTTGGTGATCGTGTCCATGCGTTCCCCTCCTAGCTGGGAGCGCGGCTCTCCAGAGCCGCTCTTCCTTCGACTTCCGACATCCCATGAGCGGCTCTGGAGAGCCGCGCTCCCAGCGGGCAAGACATTCTCAGCCTTTCCGCCGTTTGCTTCCGCGCGCCATGTCCAATGTCAGGCCGGGCACTTCCGAGGCCGCCTGCTCGACGGTCGTGCGGATGTGCGCTTCGATCAGCCCGCAAGCCGTATCGACATCGCGCGCCAGCACGGCGTCGCGCAGGTCGAGATGCTCGTTCTTCCGCCGCGAGCGGGCATGAATCATGGTCAGCCAGTGGTAGCGCTGCGCCTGGTCGAACAGTTCGCTGCGGAAATGCAGCGACCACGGCGAGGTGCAGGTCGCGACCAGGGAATCGTGGTACCGCTTGTGCCGCTTGCGCCATTCCCGCTTGACGCTGACCGGGTCGTCCTGGCGCGGCGCGGCGAGCTTGCTGAGCAGGAAGTACGAGCTGACGATCTCGGCTTCCCAGGCGTCGGTGCCGTGACGGATCGCATCGGCCAGCGTGCGGGTCTCGAGATAGACGCGCAGCTCGGAGAGATCGAGGAAATCGGCGAGCGAGATCGGCGCCACGGTGAAGCCCCTTCCTGCCTCGGTGCGCGCCAGCCCTTCCGACACGAGATGCGACAGCGCCTCGCGCAGGGTGCCGACCGACGTGTCGTAGCGCTGCCGCAGCTCGCCGAAGCGCATCCGCTCGTTGGGCTTCAGCACGCAGCACAGGATGTCCTCGCGCATCTGGCGCAGCACGTCGAAGGTCGCGGCGTCCTCGCGCAGCACATCCTGCGGCGCGGTCGTCGCCGACCGGTCGGGCGCTTCGGGCATCTTCAGGATCTTCGCCATACGGTCAGACTCCGAGATAGGCTTCGCGAATTTGGGGCTGCTTCAGCAGGTCGTCGGGCAAGCCCTGCGCCACGATCCGCCCCTGCTCCAGAACGTAGGCACGGTCGGCGATTCCGAGCGCCTTCAGGACGTTCTGCTCGACCAGCAGCACGGCGGCACCGTCGTCGCGCACCTTGACGATGATGTCGAACATGTCGTCGACGATGGTCGGCGCCAGCCCGAGCGACGGCTCGTCGAACAGCACGATGCGCGGCCGCGCCATCAGCGCCCGACCGATCGCGACCATCTGCTGCTGGCCGCCCGACAGCTCGCCGGCAGGCTGGCGGCGCTTGTCGCGCAGGATCGGAAACAGGCCGTACACCCGCTCGAGCGACTGCGTCCGCGCCGCACGCGCTGACGGCAGATAGCATCCGAGCTCTAGGTTCTCCTCGACAGACATTTTGGGAAACAGGCGCCGCCCCTCCGGCACCAGCGCGATGCCGTGACTGCAATAGGCGTGCGCCTTGACCGTTGTCATGTCGGCGCCGTCGAAGCGCAATGTCCCCTGCCGGCAGCGCAGCAGGCCCGCGATCGCGTTGATGAGCGTCGTCTTGCCCGCGCCGTTTGGGCCGATGACCGAGACAATCTCGCCGCCGTCGACGTCGAGCGAGGCATCCCACACCGCGGGCGCATCGCCATAGCCGATATGAAGGTTTCGGGCTTCAAGCAGCATAGGCTTTGCCCAGATAGATGCTGACGACGCGGGGGTCGCGCATCACCTCGCGCGGCGCGCCCAGCGCGAACATCTTGCCTTCGTTCAGGACGGCAACCCGGTCGGAGAGCTCGACCACCGCCCGCATCAGATGCTCGACGAACACAATGGTGGCGCCCTGCGCGCGGATCGCCCGTACCAGGCGGATGGCGTTGTCGACCTCTGCCGGATTGAGGCCCGACAGCACCTCGTCGAGCAGCAGCAGCTTGGGCTTGGCGGCGAGCGCGCGGGCCAGCTCGAGGAACTTGCGCTCGTGCAGGTTCAGCCCGGCCGGCAGCACGTCCTCCTTGCCGGACAGGCCGGTGAAGCCGATCCAGTGCAGCGCCTCGCTGCGGATATCCGCGGCGGGCCGAGCCGGGCTGCCGAAAGTCGCGGCCAGCACGACGTTCTCCAGAACCGTCATGTTCACGAACGGTCTCGGGATTTGGTAGGTGCGCGCCACGCCGCGCATCGCTATCTCATGCGCCGGAAGATTGCCGACCTCCACGCCCGCCACGGTCACGCTGCCCGAGGTCAGCGGATAGAAGCCCGAGATAACGTTGATCAGCGTCGTCTTGCCCGAGCCGTTGGGGCCGACCAGCCCCAGTATCTCGCCCTCGCGTACGTCCAGGTCGACGCCGCCCAGTGCCTGCAGGCCGCCGAAGCGCTTGGTCGCGCCACGCACCTGCAGCAGCACGCGGTCGCTGACCGGCTTGGCCGGCGGCACGACCGGCGCCACCTCGGCGCTTGCCGGGCGGACCTGCGCGCGCCGGCGCTTGGCCAAGAACTTCTGCGCCGCCGGTACCGCTCCGTCGGGCAGCCAGAGGATCGCAGAGATCAGGATCACGCCGACAATCGCGCGGCCGACCATCGCCTCGCCGCCGCTGATGAAGGCATAGAGCAGCGAAGTGATGACCGCGGCGCCGATCGCCGGCCCGAACCAGCTGCGCGATCCGCCGAGCACGCTCATCAGCACGACATAGAGCGGCACGGTGAGCTCGAAGGTGCCGGACACGGTGATGAATCCGACATACATCGCATGCACGCCGCCCACAGCGCCGGCGATCCCGGCCGACAGAGCGAAGGCGATCAGCTTGTAGCGCAGCGTCGGCACGCCCTTGGCCTCGGCCACGTCCTCGTCGTCATGGATGGCGAACAGGCCCATGCCGAGCCGCGAATGCGCCACTGCCCAGGCGATCGCCAGGGTCGCCACGCAGAGCACGAAGCCCAGCACGTAGATCGTGCCGTTGGGGGTCGCCACGATCGCGGGCAGCGGCACGGCGCTCATGAAGATGCCGCCGCCGCCGTCGATCGGCGTGTTGAGGATGATTGTCGCGATCACGAAGGTGACGGCGAGCGTCAGCAGGGCGAACAGCTCGCCACGCAGGCGGCGCAGGCGGAAGACGATGGCGCCGATGCCGACCGCCAGCAGCGCGGGGATCGCGGCGGCGACCGGCAAGGTCGGCAGGAACGGCCAGCCGAACTTGGTCGTCAGCACGGCGGTCGTGTACAGGCCGGTGCCGAAGAAGGCGGCATGGCCCAGGCTGAAGTAGCCCGCGAAGCCGCTCAGCAGCGCCCAGCTCGTCGACAGCGAGACCCAGAAGAAGACCAGGTAGAAGAACGAATCATAGAACGCCGGCAGCCGCGCCATCGGCAGGAACGCCAGCACGCCGATGCCGATCACGGCGCCGAGCCTCGGGAGATCGCGCGCCGCGTTCATAGCCAGTCCGGATCCCACAGCAGGATGACGATCAGCACCGAGAAGGACACCACCGGCGCCCAAGCCGGGCTCAGCACCGCCATGGCGATCGATTCGCTGGCGCCGATCAGCATGCCGGCGATCAGCGCACCCAGCGGATTGCCCAGCCGGCCGATGATGACGACGGCGAAGACGACGCCGAGATAGGCCCAGATCTGGGCCGGGGCGAGCGTCGCGATCAGCGCGATGAAGGTGCCCGCGACGCCGGCATAGGCTGCGCCGATGCCGGACAGCAGGTAGGCCAGCTTCTTGTGGTCGACACCGTAGGCCGCGGCGATTTCGGGATCCTCGGCCGCCGCGCGCAGCGCCTTGCCGACGTAGGTCCGGCGCAGCCACAGCCAGGTGCCCCACGCGATGATGCCGGCCACGATGCAGAGGATCAGCTCCATCACCGGGATGTAGAACGGTCCCGCCTTGATCGAGCGCGTGGCGTACTCGGTCTCGTAGCGGCGGAAGTCGGCGGTCCAGTAGAGCTGGATGCCGACCTCGACGATCACCGCGAAGCTGAAGGTGATCAGCAGCGAGGCGAGCTCGTTGACCTTGAACCTGTCGAACAGCCAGTGCTGGCCCGCGCCGATGACGAACATCAGCGGCACGACCATCGCCGCCGACCACCAGGGCTCGACGTGGTAGCTCGTGCCGAGCTCGTAGACGATGTAGGCGGCGAGGAAAGCCAGCGCGAAATGGCTGAGATTGACCAGCCGCAGCAGGCCCCAGCTCAGGCTGAGGCCCATCGCGAGCAGGCCATACAGCCCGCCGGCCAGCACGCCCGAGATCAGCGCCTGACCGAGAAGCGTCGCGCTGGGCATTTATTTGGTGTCCTTCCTGCGTGCAGGAAGGAAATTCCCTCCCCCGCTTCGCGGGGGAGGTGTCAGCGTCTTACGCTGACGGAGGGGGCGTGACGCGAGATGGTGCGTCACGCCCCCTCCGTCGCCGTATGACGGCGCCACCTCCCCCGCAAGCGGGGGAGGGAAGCGGAGCTCGTCATGAGTCATCTCGCTACGACGCCATCAGCTTCACGCCGGGCGCGGCGAACTCGGTCGGCCAGACGACCTTCCATTCCTTGTTCTGGACCTGCTTGATGAGCTGGGCCGCATCGCCGTGATTGAACGGCCCGTCGAAGCGCATGCTGCCGTAGATGGTGGTGACCTTGTTCTTCTTCAGCCAGGCCGCGATCTTCTCGTCGTCGAGGCTGCCCGCACCGTTCACGCCGGCCTCGAGGATCTGCCACTCCGAGACCATGCCGCAGGCCTGCGCATCGATCGTCGTGTAGGGCAGGTTCGCCTTGGTCGCCTTGTCCTTGAACTCCTGGGCGATGCGCTTCATGCCGGGACGGCTCATGAACGGCTCGTCGGGCTCGAGGAAAGTCGAGCACAGCGCCTTGTCGCCATCGGGCGAGAGCGCGAGCGGACCGGGCGCCGGATAGAGATGGAAAGAGTTCTTCGGCGCGTAGTCGAGCTTGCGCAGCGACTCGAGCAACAAGTTGCTCTCCAGACCGAGCGAGCCCACCCACAGGAAGTCGGCATTGGCTTCCTTCACACGGGCCGCGATGGCGCCGAAGTCTCGATTACCCGATTCGTATTCGAGATAAAGCGGGACCTTCACGCCTCTCTTTTCCGCCTGCTCCTTCATGCCGAGGGCCATGAACTGCGCCGACGGGAACTTCGACGTCAGGATCACCATCGACTTCGGCGGCGTCGGAAACTTCGCCATCGCGTCGAGGATGACGTTTGGATAGGTCTTGTCCGGCTCCGGCCCGAACGGCGTCGCCGGAAAGGCCCGGTCGTAGGTCTGCAGCTTGGGAATGCCCATGCTGCTCTGGACCATCACCTTGCCGTAGCGCTGCGCCACGCCCATCGCCGCCAGGATAGGTGCGGTGGCGTAAGGCCCCTGGATCAGGTCGACCTTGTCGACGGTAATCAGCTTCTCATAGAGACTGCGCGCCACCTCGGGCTTGGACTGGTCGTCGAGCAGCACGTATTCGACCGGACGGCCGAGGAAGCCGTTCCGGCCGTTGATCTCCTCGACCATGATCTCCGAGGCGATCTTGTGGATCACCGCCGTCTGGGCGAGGAAGCCGGTCAGCGACAGCGTGCCGCCCACCCGCACCGGCTTGCCCGATGGCGCCGCGCGCAGGATCGACGGTGCTGCAAGCGCCGCGGCTCCTCCCATCATTCCGGCCAAGACACGACGACGGCGCCAAGCGCCCATCCGATCGATCATCATTTCCTCCGATCGGCGCATTATTGGAGAGCGCCGTTATCCGGATGTTGGGATAACGCTGGGCGGCTGTAAACGCTTTTTTCGAAAGTTTCGAAAGTTTCGAATCCTATTGTCATCCTGAGCGCAGCGAAGGATCTCGCCGAACGATCAGACACGGGCCGCGTCGCTGGCGTGAGGTCCTTCGCTGCGCTCAGGACGACGGCAGGCGGGAGCCCGCGACGCCGAGATGCTGCTCGAGCGGCGAGCCGTCCGCGAGCAGCGCAGCGCACGACGATTCGAGAACGATGCGGCCGCGGTCGAGGACGATCGCCCGGTCCGTGATCGGCAGGATCTTGCGTGCCTGCTGCTCCACCACGATACCCGCCATGCCCTCTTCGACGAACAGCTTGCGCAAGGCGCGCAGCAGCTCCTCGATGAT
Source organism: Reyranella sp. (assembly GCF_965279465.1). Lineage (NCBI taxonomy): Bacteria > Pseudomonadati > Pseudomonadota > Alphaproteobacteria > Hyphomicrobiales > Reyranellaceae > Reyranella > Reyranella sp. The sequence continues at coordinate 4,594,280 of NZ_OZ257242.1, read as the reverse complement.
GATCGGCGCCAGGCCTTCTGTCGGCTCGTCGAGCAGCAGCAGCCGCGGATTGATCGCCAGCGCGCGGCCGATCGCCAGCATCTGCTGCTCGCCGCCGGACAGCGACCCGCCGGATTGCGTGCGACGCTCCCTGAGGCGCGGGAACAGCCCGAAGATGCGGTCGAGCGTCCACGGACCCGACCGGGCCACCGCCGTGATGTTCTCCTGCACCGTCAGCGAGCGGAAGATGTTGCGCTCCTGCGGCACCCAGCCGATGCCCAGCGCCGCGCGCGTCTCGGGCGCCAGCGTCCCGATCTCGCGGCCGCCAAAGGTCAGCGAGCCGCGGAAGCGGTGCGTCACGCCGATGATGCTGTCGATCAGCGTGGTCTTGCCGACGCCGTTGCGGCCCAGCACCGCGAGCGCCTCGCCCTCGCCCAGCCGAAACCCGATGTCCGAGAGCACGACCGCCCGGCCGTAGCCAACGGACAGTCCGCTGACGGCGAGCAGGTCAGCCATGACCGCCTTCGCCCAGATAGACCGCCCTCACCCGTGGATCGGATTCGATCTCGGCCGGCGTGCCCTCGACCAGCAGCGCGCCATCGACCAGCACCGAGATGCGCTGCGCGAAGCTGAACACCAGGTCCATGTCGTGCTCGATGAGCAGCACGGACACGTCGGCCGGAAGCGCCGCGATGGCATCGAGGATGTCCTGCCGCTCGGCCGCCGGCACGCCGGCCGCGGGCTCGTCGAGCAGCAGCACCCGCGGCGCGCAGGCGAAGGCCACGGCAATCTCGAGCAGCCGCTGCTTGCCGTAGGGCAAGGTGTCGGTGCGGAGGTCGAGCACGTCGGTGAGGCCGAAGCGGCCAGCCACATGATCGACCTCGCGGGCAACGGTCTTGCCGCCGACCCGATGCCACCATTGATCGCCGTGGCCGAGCCGCTCGCTGACGGCAAGCGCCAGGGTCTCAAGCGGGGTCAGGTCGGCGAAGAGCTGGTTGATCTGGAAGGTGCGCACCAGGCCGCGCCGGGCCCTCGCTTCGGGGCGCAGGCGGGTGATGTCCTCGCCGCCCAGCAGGACGCGGCCGGCCGAAGGCGCCAGCACGCCGGTCAGCAGGTTCACGAACGTCGTCTTGCCCGCGCCGTTCGGTCCGATCAGCGCATGGCGCGCGCCGCGTTCGAGCCGGAACGTCACGTCCTTGGTCGCCATCAAGCCGCCGAAGCGCTTGCCGAGGCCCCGGGTCTCGAGCGCCGCATCCATTACGGCGCGACCTTCGCGATCAGCCCGCGCACACCGCGCGCCAGCCGCTCGCGGCCGACCAGCGCGAGGGCCACGAGGAAGATGCCCATCCAGAACATCCAGAACTGCGGTGCGCTGGAGGACAGCACGTCCTGCAGGATCTTGAAGGCGATGGCGCCGGCGATGCCGCCGTAGAGCCAGCCGGTGCCGCCGATGATCAGGGTGAGGAGAACGTCGGCGGAGCGCTGGAACTCCAGCATCTCGAGCGAGACGTAGGCCGTCGTCTGTGCCAGCAGTGCTCCCGCGGCGCCGGCATAGGCCGCGGAGAGCGTGTAGACCGCGATCAGGCGCGGCCGGGTCGGCACGCCGAGCGCCGCCGCGCGAAGCGGATTGCACCGGATCGCCATCAGCGACAGGCCGAACGGCGAATGGACGATCCGGCGCGCCAGCAGGAACAGCACGAACAAGGTGACCAGGCTGTAGGCGTAAGCGGTGCGGCCGTAGAGATCGAAGTCGAAATGGCCGAGCAACGGACCGACCGACATGCCCTGCAACCCGTCGGCGCCGCCGGTCCATTGCGGCAACGCGTTGGCAACCTCGTGCAACACCAGCGCAACGGCCAGGGTCACCATCAGCCGCGTGAGATCGCTGCCGCGCAGCACCAGCAGGCTGGTGAGCGCACCCAGCGCCGCCGCGACAGCGATGGCGACCACCAGGCCGGTGTGCGGGTCCGGCGTCACCAGCTTGCAGAAGATGCCGGCGGCGTAGGCGCCCGCGCCGAAGAAGGCGGCATGGCCCAGCGAGATGATGCCGGCATAGCCCAGGATCAGGTCGAGCGAGAGTGCGAACAGGGCGAGGATCGCAATCTCGTTCAGCAGCAGGTGCCTGCCGGGCGGCAGGAGCAGAGCGGCGAAGGCCAGCAGCCAGAACACGATCTCGGGCAGCCGCCAGCGGGCGCGGCGGGAGAGGCTTGCCTCGACGCTCACCGGGCAGCGCTCATCGGGCACGCGCGAACAGGCCGTGCGGCCGCAGCACCAGCACGACGATCAGCACGACATAGATGACGAAGCCGCCCAGTGACGCCGAGAGATAATACTTGCCGGCGACGTCGGCGACGCCCAGCAGCAACGCGGCGAGGAACGGTCCCATGATCCCCGACGTGCCGCCGACCGCGACCACGATCAGGAAGTAGATCAGGAACTTCATCGGGAAATACGGATCGAGCCCGAGCAGCTCGACGCCGAGCGCGCCGCCCAGGCCCGCGAGGCCCGAGCCGACGGCGAAGGTCGCGGCGAACACCGTGCCGACGGGGATGCCGAGCCCACGCGCCACCCGCGCGTCGTCGACGGCGGCGCGCAGGCGGCTGCCGAAGCGCGTGTAGGTCAGCCCGAGCTGCAGGCAGAGCGCCAGCGCGCCGCAGACCACGATCAGGAACGATCGGTAGAGGCCGATGTTGACGCCGAGCACCTCGCGCCGCCCCTGCAGCCACGACGGCAGGGTGATGTTGCGCTGGCTCGATCCCATCAAATAGTCGGTCATCGCCACGGCGATGAACACCAGCCCGATCGAGAACAGCACGTGCTCGAGATGGCCGCGGCCGTACATGTGCCGGTAGAGCGTGCGTTCCATCACGAGCCCGAGGACGGCGGCGGCGGCGAAGGCCGCCGGCAGGCAGGCGAGGAACGGCACGCCCCAGCGGTCCATCAGCGTCACGGTGACGTAGCCGCCCGCCATGGCGAAGGCACCATGCGCCAGGTTCACGAAGTTCATCAGCCCGAGCGTCACCGCCAGCCCGCAGGCCAGCATGAACATCAGCATGCCGTACGCCACGCCATCGAACAGGATCGTGGCCAAGGGTCAGCTCTTCCGCTGGGAGCGCGGCTCTCCAGAGCCGCTCTTTTTCGGGTCGTCGGATCCCATGAGCGGCTCTGGAGAGCCGCGCTCCCAGCAAGGCATGACAGCTACTTCTTCGCCGCCTTCACCGGGTCCTTGACGTTCGGGATGGTCGCGAACTCGACATTGTAGAGCTCGCCGCCGACCTTCTCGACCTTGCGGATGTAGATGTTCTGCACGATGTCGCGCGTATCGGGATCGATCGAGATCGGGCCGCGTGGGCTCTCCCAGGCGAAACCCTTCATCGCCGCGATCAGCTTCTCGCCGTTGGCATCGCCGCCGGTCTTCTTCAGCGCCTCGTAGATCAGGTGCATGCCGTCGTAGCCGCCGACCGACATGAAGTTCGGCCGCAAGCCTCCGTTGGCCTTCCTGAAGGCCTCGACATAGCTCTTGTTCAGCGCGCTGTCGTGGTTGGCCGAGTAGTTGTGCGCGTTGATCACGCCCACGACGGCATCGCCCATGCCATTGAGCTGGTCGTCGTCGGTCACGTCGCCGGTGGCGATGAGCTTCATGCCGCTCTTGTCCAGGCCGCGCTCGATGAACTGCTTAACGAACTGCGCGCCCGTGCCCGACGGCACGAAGACGAACAGCGCGTCGGCCTTGGTGTCGGCCGCCTTCTGCAGCACCGGCGCGAAGTCCGGACTGCGCATCGGCACGCGCAGGTTCTCGATGATCGTGCCGCCGTCGGCCTTGAACTTGTCGCTGAACGACTTCTCGGCATCGATTCCGGGTCCGTAGTCGCTGACCATGGTCACGACCTTCCTGATGCCGTTCTTGACCGACCACTCGGCCATCGGCACCGCCGACTGCGCAAGCGTGAAGGAGGTGCGCACGACGAACGGAGACGCCTCGGTGATCGAGGAGGTGCCGGCTGCCATCACCACCTCCGGCACCTTGGCCTGGGTGGCGATCGGCGCGGTCGCCATCGCCGACGGCGTGATGCCGAAGCCCGCCAGCACGGCGACCTTGTCGTTGACCACCAGCTCCTGCGCCAGCCGCTTGGTGACATCGGGCACGCTGGTGTCGTCCTTGAGGATGACCTCGATCTTCTTGCCGGCGACGGTGGTGCCGTGCTGGGCGAGATAGAGCTTGACCGCAGCGTCGATCTGCTTGCCTGTCGAGGCCTGCTGGCCGGTCATCGGGAGGATCAGGCCGATCTTGACGGTATCCTGCGCGGACGCGACGCTCGGCAGGAAAGTCAGCGCAGCGATCGCGAGAATTTCACGCCTTAACATCGACAGCCCTCCCAGACTAATTTGGAGGCCTTCTACCACAAGGAAACGCCCATGAAGAGCTACAAGGTCGTCGAGTTCGGTCAGCCGCTGCAGAGGATCGAGGAGACCAATCCCGCGCCGAAGGGCACCGAGGTGCTGGTCCGGATCACCGCCGCCGGCGTGTGCCACAGCGACGTCCATTTGTGGGAAGGCTTCTTCGACATGGGCGGCGGCAACAAGTATTCGACCGCCAAGACGATGAACCCGCCGCGCACCATGGGGCACGAGATCGTGGGCGAGGTCGTGGCGGTCGGCCCGGAGTCCAAGGGCGCCAAGGTCGGCGACAAGGCGGTGGTCTATCCCTGGATCGGCTGCGGCAAGTGCTGGTACTGCGAGCACGGGACCGAGAACCTCTGCCCGACGCCGCATGCGCTGGGCGTCAACGAGGACGGCGGCTTCGCCGATCACGTGCTCGTGCCGCATGCGAAGTATCTCTATCCCTACGGCAACCTGCCGGTCGAGCTCGCCTGCCTCTACGCCTGCTCGGGCATCACCGCCTTCGGCGCCGTCAAGAAGGCGCAGGGTCATGATGCCGGCCGGCCGATCCTGGTGATCGGCGCGGGCGGCGTCGGGCTGATGGGCGTGCGCTTCGCCAAGGCGGTGCTCGGCCGCGAGCCGATCGTGGCCGACATCGACGAGAACAAGCGCAAGCTCGCGCTGGCGAACGGCGCGTCGGCGGTCGTCGATCCGCGCGACAAGGAAGCGCGCAAGGAGATCATGGCGCTGACCGGCGGCGTGGGCGTCGCCGCGGCGATCGATTTCGTGGGCGCCGAGTCCTCGGCGCAGTTCGGCTGGCGCGCGTTGGGCCGCGGCGGCCGGCTGATCGTCGTCGGCCTGTTCGGCGGCACCTTCTCGACGCCGATGCCGATGTTCGCCTTCACCGGCAACCAGATCATGGGCTCGGTCACCGGCACGCCGGCCGAGATGAAGGAGATGATGGATCTCGTCACCGCCGGCAAGGCCGAGCCGGTGCCCGTGATCAAGCGCAAGCTCGACGAGGCCGACGCGACGCTCCAGGAGCTGCGCAAGGGCCTGATCATGGGACGCGCCGTGCTCGTGCCGTGAGCCGGCGTGCCTTTTTCCTCCCTGGCGAAGCCGGGGAGGTGCCCCGCAGGGGCGGAGAGGTCATGGGCCACAGCATTGGTGCGGCTCATGACCCCTCCGTCGCGGATAGGACTCTTTCGCGCGAAGCGCGAAAGAGTCGACGCGCCACCTCCCCGCGCTCGCGCGCAGGGAGGAACGTGAATCCGAGGAGAAGGGCGTGAGTCAGGCATCGCGCGCCCTCGCCTACGCCTTCGAAACCGGAGCGCTCGCCGAACGGCGGGCGCTCTTCCTGCGCGCCGAGGATCCGCCGTTCGCGGAGATCGATTGCGAGCAGTCTTTCCGGCCGGATTTCCTGAAGCTGAAGCGCGCAAAGCCCCGGATCGAGAGCGGCACGTGGCCGCTCGGCCTCGTGCTGCTGACCAAGCACAAGGAAGAGAACTTCGCCAATATCGCGCGCGCCTGGGCACTGCTCGAACCCGGCGGCATGCTGGTCTGCAGCGGCTCCAACGACGACGGTGCAGCCAGCCTGGAGAAGCAGGTCGGCAAGGCCTTCGGCCTCGGCGGCACCTTGTCGAAGTTCCATTGCCGCGTTTTCTGGATCACCAAGGGCGAAGCCGAGCCGCCGGCCTATTGGCGCGGCCTTGCCGGCCTGCAGCCGGTCGGCGACAGCACCTGGCTCAGCCGGCCCGGCATCTTCGCCTGGGACAAGGTCGACGACGGCTCGGCCCTGCTCGCCGCCCACGTGCCGGGCGACCTCGCAGGCCACGTCGCCGACTTCGGCTGCGGCTGGGGCTATCTCGCGCGCCGGATGCTGCAGCCGGCCGTCACCCATATCGACCTGATCGACGCCGAGCATCTCGCGCTCGATGCGGCGCGTGCCAACGTCACCGATCCGCGCGCGTCGTTCCACTGGCTCGACCTGACGCGCGAGCCCGCACCCGCGACCTACGACACGATCGTCTGCAATCCGCCCTTCCACACCGGCCGCGCGTCGACCCCGGCGCTCGGCCAAAGCGTGATCGAAGCGGCAGCGCGCGCGCTGAAGCCGGGCGGGCGGTTCTACATGGTCGCCAACCGCGGCCTGCCCTACGAGCCGATGCTGAAAGCCAACTTCGCCTCCTTCGAGACGCTGGCAGACAACAACAAGTTCAAGGTGACGAAGGCGATTGCGGCATCGGCGCCATCGTCCAAAGCGGAGCCTCTCCGGCGCCGTCATTCGCGATAGCGCTTGCTGATGCGGGGATCTCAATGACTTCATCGACATTCGTATCTTCGAGCGGAGATGGGTATGAGATTCAGATGGGGCGGTGGAGCCGTCGGCTCGCGCCCCTGCTCATCGAATTCGCGGGTGTCGATCAGGGAGCGAGCGTCCTGGATGTCGGTTGCGGAACCGGGAATCTGGCGCTTGCCCTGCTGCAGAACCCAAGGTTTGGAAAGGTCTGCGGGATAGACTTCTCACAGGCCTATATCGACCATGCCGCTCGCCAAAGTTCCGATCCTCGCGTCGAGTTCAGGGTCGGGGACGCCTGCGCACTCCCCTTCGGCGATGCCTCGTTCGATCACGCCCTTTCGATGCTGGTGCTGCAGTTCATCCCCCAGGCCGATCGCGCCATTCGCGAGATGAGGCGAGTCCTGCGCCCGGGCGGGATCATGGCTGCAGCAACCTGGGACGCGCGCGGCGGCCTCGTGTTCCAGCGGATGTTTCTCGACACTGCGGCGATGCTCGATCCCGGCGCCGTGGAACGCCGCGCAAGGGCGTTCAGCAGGCCACTGTCGCGGCCCGGAGAGCTGGCCCAGGCCTGGCAGGACGCGGGGCTTCAGGAGGTGGTTCAGGACATGCGGACAATTCGCATGGATTTCGCCTCGTTCGACGATTTCTGGGCTCCCAGCGAAGGCAAGGACGGACCGATTGCCGAGTACGTCGGCGCGCTGAACGGCGACATGAAGCGACGCATCAGGGACGCGGTCCGTATGGCCTACGTCGACGGCGAGCCCGACGGCCCGAGATCATATGCGGCGACGGCCTGGGTCGTGAGGGGCCGGGTCCCGGCATAGGCGGCTAGGATCAGGAACCGGGCCAGGCGCCGGTAACGGAAGGAAATCGCATCGATGGCCGACGCGAAAATCAGCTTCACTGACGGTGCCGCCTATGAACGGCTGATGGGGGTCTGGAGCCGGTTCGCCGGCGAGATATTCCTTGATTGGCTGGAACCACCCTCGGATTTGCGCTGGATCGACATCGGCTGCGGCAACGGGGCCTTCACCGAAGTATTGGTTGACCGATGCAACCCAGTGGAAGTCCAGGGCATCGATCCATCCGAAGAGCAGCTCATTTTCGCCCGTACGCGTCCAGCGTCGCGGGTCGCGGAGTTTCGCCGGGGCGATGCCATGGCGCTTCCCTTTCCCGCGGGCAGGTTCGATGCGGCCGTGATGGCACTGGTCGTCGTGTTCGTTCCCGATCCGGCAAGAGGTGTCGAGGAAATGGTTCGGGTCGTTCGCCCGGGCGGCATCGTCGCAACCTACGTGTGGGACATGGTGGGCGGTGGCTTTCCCCTCGATCCGATTCTCGGGGAGATGCGCGCCATGGGCCTGGCGCCACCGCGACCTCCGCAGGTGGATGTGTCACGACTGAAGGCGCTGCAGGACTTGTGGACAGGGGCCGGGCTCGAAGCTGTCGAGGTGCGCGAGATTGCCGTGACCAGGACCTTCGCGGATTTCGACGACTTCTGGGCGATCAACACCAAATCCCCCATGCTTGCTCCCACGCTCGCAGCGATGCCTTCAGTCGACGTCGAGCGGTTGAAAAGCCGCGTGCGCACGGGCCTGCCGGCCGATTCCCAGAGGCACATCACCTGCGCTGCACGCGCGCATGCGGTGAAGGGGCGCCGGTTGAAGTAGCCTCGTCATCATTGGCGATAGCGGGCGCCGATCAGGAACTCCTTGTTGCCCTCCGCACCGGTGATCGGGCTTTCGGTCACGCCGAGCACGTGCCAGCCGGGCTGCTCGGCCAGCCACGACGAGATCGTATCGACGACCTCCTGATGCAGCTCCGGCTCGCGCACGATGCCGCCCTTCCCCACCCGGCCCTTGCCGACCTCGAACTGCGGCTTGATCAGCGCCGCCAGATGCGCGCCGGGCGCCGCCAGCGCGAGCGCCGGCGGCAGCACGAGGCGCAGGCCGACGAACGAGGCGTCGCAGACGACGAGATCGATCGGCTCGGGGATCTGGGTGCGGCCGACGTCGCGGATGTTGGTCTTCTCCATCGACACCACGCGCGGGTCGGTGCGCAGCTTCCAGGCGAGCTGGTTGGTGCCGACATCGACGGCATAGACCTTCTCAGCTCCACGCTGCAGCAGGCAGTCGGTGAAGCCGCCGGTCGAGGAGCCGACATCGAGAGCGATGCGGCCGGCAACCGGAATGGAAAAATGGTCGAGTGCCTTTTCGAGCTTCAGCCCGCCGCGCGAGACATAGGGGTGCGGCTGGCCGCGCACCTCGAGCGGCACGTCCGTGGCGATACCCTGCCCCGCCTTGTCCAGTCGCCTGTCGTTGGAGAACACCAGCCCGGCCATGATCATTCGTTGTGCCGCCGCGCGCGTCTCCGCCAGGCCGCGTTCGACCAGCGCCACATCCAATCGGGTCTTGGCCGCCATTCGTCACCTGCTAGCATGGCCGCCATGAGCATGAAACTTCTCGAGGGCGAACGCGCCCTGGTCACCGGCTGCGCCGGCGGCATTGGACGCGGCATCGCCAAGGCGCTGATGGCCGAGGGCGCCACGGTGCTGGGCAGCGACATCGTCGCCCCGCCGGCCGAGGACGGCATCGACTTCCTTGCCGGCGACCTCTCCAAACGGGACGGCTGGCGCACGCTGCTCGACAGCGCGGTCTCGAAGCTCGGCTCGATCACCCTGTTCGTGCATGCTGCCAGCCCGCGCCGCCTCGAAGCCGACACGCCGCTGTCGGTCAGCGAGGAAACCTGGGATTCGATGACCGACATCAACCTGCGCTCGGGCTTCTTCCTGGCGCGCGAGGTCGGCCGGCACATGATCGCGCACGAAGCCAAGGGGCGTATCCTGCTGATCACCTCGCAGCATCGCGAGACGGCGCGCAACCTGCCGCACTACAGCGCCTCGAAGGCAGGCATGACCATGGTGATGAAGGAGCTGGCCCGCGTGCTGGCGCCGAGTGGCATCCGGGTCAATGCGATCGCGCCCGGCGCCATCCCGGGCGGCGGCTTCGTCGCCGGCAATCTCGGCGAACTGGTGGCACAAATCCCTCTCGGCCGTGCGGGAACTCCCGACGACATCGCGCAGGTCGCCGTCGCGATCTTGTCAGAAAGATTTGGTCGTTACGTCGTGGGAACCACGGTAGAAGTCGATGGCGGGCTCGGCCTGATGAGCTGGATTCCCGCCAAGGCTTGACCCGTTAAGAGTCGCGTGTGTCAGCGGTTACACTCCAGCAGCCAAGGGAGGCTTCCATGACTCTCCGCATCAACTCCACCGCCCCGGACTTCACCGCCGAGACGACCCAGGGCCCGATCGAGTTCCACAAGTGGATCGGCGACGGTTGGGCGATCCTGTTCTCGCACCCCAAGGACTTCACGCCGGTCTGCACGACCGAGCTCGGCTACATGGCCGGCCTGAAGCCCCGGTTCGACGCGATGAACACCAAGATCATCGGCCTGTCGGTCGATCCGGTGACCAACCACGCCAAGTGGGCCAAGGACATCGAGGAGACGCAGGGTCACGCCGTGACCTACCCGATGATCGGCGATCCGGAGCTCAAGGTCGCGACCGCCTACGACATGCTGCCCGAGGGCGCCGGCACGACGTCGGAAGGCCGCACCGCAGCCGACAACGCCACCGTGCGCTCGGTGTTCATCATCGGTCCGGACAAGAAGATCAAGGCGATGCTGACCTACCCGATGAGCACCGGCCGCAACTTCGACGAGGTGATGCGCCTGCTCGAAAGCTGCCAGCTCACCGCCAAGCACCAGGTGGCGACGCCGGTGAACTGGAAGCACGGCGAGGACGTGATCATCGTCCCGGCCGTCAACGACGAAGCCGCCAAGGCCAAGTACCCTAACGGCTGGAAGGCACCCAAGCCGTACCTGCGCATCGTCCCGATGCCGAAGTAGGGCGTTCGCCGTCTTCTCCTGCGCAAGTCATCGTCTTCCGGACCGCGAGCCTCCGGCTCGCTCATGCGTATGAGCGAGCCGGAGGCTCGCGGTCCAGAAGAGCATGCGTACTTGTTCCTCATTGATGGCGCGTCTTCTCACGCGCGAGTCATCGCCGGGGACAATCCTCCGATCAGGAAGACCGGCGAGGGTTCGACCTCGACGAGAAAGTCCTCGTCGGCGAGGCCTGGTACGCCAATCCACGTCGAACACGGTGGCGTGTCGCCGAAAATCGCCCTGAGCGCACGGCTGATCGCCCTGCCCTCGTGCATGTGACTTTGCTTGATATAGAGCCGTAGCGCCCCGACCTGATCGAGGGTCGCGCCCACCGCCTCCAGCGCGACAGCAAGATTTTCGAGGCTCTTCTCGAGCTGGCGGCCGATGTCGCCGGCGCCGACGATGCACTGCTCCGCGTCCCAGGCAACCTGGCCGGACACATGGACGACATGGCCGAAGGGTGTCGGCACGACTGCGACCTGCGCGAAGCCATACTGACGGCTGTCGAAAATCCCGGCGGGGACGTGGATCGTTCGGCTCATGCGGCTTCTCCAGGGAACCAGCTATCGGCCCGCGGCGAGCGCTGTGTCGATCGCGCGGTCGAGGTTCAGACCCGTGCCGCTCACGGCGCTGAACCAATCGATCATGCGACCGTCACGCCCGACGAGGAGCTTGTGGAAATTCCAGCTCGGCGTGCCGAGCGGGCCCGTCTGGGCGGCAGCCCAGCGATAGAGCGGGTGCGCCTTGGGTCCGGAGACGACCTGCTTGCCGGCCAGGGGAAAAGTGACGTCGAACGTGGCATTGCAGAAGCGCTTGATCTCGTCGTTGCTGCCGGGCTCCTGCCCGCCGAAGTCGTTCGACGGCACGCCGAGCACGATGAGGCCCCGATCCCTGTAGCGGCGCCACAGGATTTCCAGGCCGTGATACTGGCCGGTGAAGCCGCACCGGGACGCGGTATTGACGAGCAGGACGACGCGGCCGCTGAAGTCGGCTGTCGACATCGGCCCGCCTCCGATCGAGTCGAGGGAGACACGCGACCAATCGATCGGCTGGCGGCCGGCTCGGGCACCACGCACCGCCGACATCAGGGCGCCCAGAAGGGCAAACACCATCATCCGCACGACCTTCATATCGACCCCGGCGACCATCGATCTGCGACCTGGATGGAATATCCTTCACAATGCCGAAGCGCCAGCGCGGGCTGCCGCTTTCCATCGGCAGAAGATGTATGGACCACCCGCAACAGTAACTATATGGTATGTCTTCAATCTCTATGCGTGCAGTGCGAACGCTACCAGCGACGCCAAGGGGAGAGCGCATGACTCCAATCGACTACCTGAGAGCATTTGCAGAGAAGCATCCCGCTCCCGCTACTTTAATCGGGACGGGGATAGCTGTGTTCGCGGCGGTTGCGGTAGTCAAGGAGTGGGGCATCGACCCTGAGGCGCACATTGCATCTGCGGTCTATATCTTTGGGTCTGGAGTTGCGGTTTTCCTCTTGGCGGCTTTTCTATTGCAACCGGTCGCTGCAAAGATCGGGGGCAGTCTCATCGTCTGTCTGATTGTTGGCTGGCTCGCGTTGTTCATCGGGGGCAGATGGCCGCCGCCAGATAGATCAATGGATTGCCTCATCTACTTCTGGGAACCTTGTCGAGACGTTCGCGATGCGGTCGCCGCCGATCGGAGCAAGGAGTTGCCATCTCTTCCGCCGCTGCAACCGAGCATCGCACCTCCGCCTGACAAGGCGAGTATTCCAGTGCAAATCAGATTTGCCGGCTTTTCGAGGGACAGGATTATCGCATTGGCGAAAGACCTCACCGCCAAGGGATGGAAAGTCGTTGACCCGAACCGGGGCGGCGAGCGCGCGGCAAGTGCCGCCAAGATGGCTGAGGTTCGTTACGATAATCTCAACTCCAAGACCGCCGCCGAGGCGCTAGCTCAAGCGCTGAATGCCACCAAGATCATTCATAAGACAATCACTGCGGTTCAGAAGCCAACCATGACGCCCAATACCCTGGAGGTGCTTATCGGCCTCGAATAGAGGGCGACAGGTTCGAATTCGCAGGCGATTCGCTATCAGATGCGTATCGCCACGCACGGAGGGCTCACTGCTCCAGTCTCGCACATCGTACAATAGATCAACCCAAGAACATAGTTGCCGAACGCCTAGCCACGCAGCATGCGGTGGTCGCGCTCAACCCGAGACAGTGTCTCGCCTCCTCCGACTTGACTGGATAATCCCCCGCGCATAGGTTCCGCGCCCTTTTCCACGAACCGGCGGGCGTTATGCCCCAGATCCTGGCCGAGCGGCTGGCCAAGTCCTATCGGATCGCCGAGCGGGCGCCCGGCGTCGCCGGTGCGTTGAGCGGACTGCTGCGCCGCCGTTGGCGGGAGGTGAAGGCGCTGGTCGACCTCTCCTTCAGCCTCGAGGCCGGCGAGCTCCTCGCCTTCATCGGGCCGAATGGCGCGGGCAAATCGACGACCGTCAAGATCCTGTCGGGGATCCTGCGGCCCTCCAGCGGGCGGGTCGAAGTCGGAGGTCTCGTGCCGTACGAGGATCGCCTCCGCCACGTCGCCCGGATCGGCGTGGTGTTCGGCCAGCGCAGCCAGCTCTGGTGGGACCTGCCCGTCCTCGACGGCTTCGATCTCCTGGCCGACATCTACCGGGTAGCGCCGGAGCGCTATCGTCGCCGGCGCGACGAGCTGGTCGCCCTGCTGCGTCTCGAGCCGCTGCTGGCCCAGCCAGTCCGCCAGCTCTCGCTCGGCCAGCGCATGCGCGCCGAGTTCGCGGCCGCCCTGCTCCACGATCCCGAGATCCTGTTTCTCGACGAACCGACGATCGGCCTCGACGCGCCGTCGAAGCTTGCCGTTCGCGACTTCGTGAAGCGTCTCAATCGCGAGCAGAACGTGACCGTTCTGCTGACAACCCATGACATGCACGATGTCGAAGCGTTGGCAGAACGGGTCATCGTGATCGGCCAGGGTCGCCTGCTCGCCGACAGCTCGCTCGACAAGCTCCGCTCCGGCGTCTTCGCCGAGCGGCGCCTCTGGGTCGACTTTGCGCAGCAAGCGCCGGCCCTCGACATCGAAGGCGTGGACGTGCGGGCGCGCAACGGTCGCTCGCTCGAACTCGCTTTCGATCCGGCAAGGATCCCGGCGGCCAGATTGATTGCCGCCATCGCCGCCGAATACGCCGTCGACGACATTCATGTGGAAGAGCCCGCCATCGAGGAGGTGATCGCGCGCTTCTACGACCTCCACGATTCGAGTGAGGCCTGAGGTGCAGGCCCGGTTCCGCCCCTATGTCGCGGCCTTCCGGGCTCGCTTCCTGCTGATGCTGCAGTACCGCGTCGCCGCGCTGGCAGGTTTTGCGACCCAGTGCTGGTGGGGCGCGATCAAGATCATGGTCTACGCGGCGTTCTACGAGACGGCTGCTGCGGCCGCGCCGATCAGCCTGCCGAACGTGGTCACCTACACGTGGCTGGGGCAGGCCTTCCTCGCGCTCCTGCCCTGGGTCGCCGATCCGGAGGTCGGGATGTCGATCCGGACCGGCGGCGTCGGCTACGACCGATTGCGGCCGCTGGATACCTATGGCTACTGGTACGCCCGCACCCTGGGCTGGATCGTCGCGCGCGCCTTGCCGCGCGCCATCCTGATGCTCGTGGCGGCGGGCATCTTGCTGCCGCTCGTAGGCCTGGAGGCCTGGGCCTGGCAGCCGCCCTCCGGCGCGGAGGCGGCGTTGCTGTTCGTCCCTGCCTTTGTGCTCATGGTCACGCTCGCGGTCGCCGTGCTGATGCTTGCCAACGTCGTGGTGGCGGCGAGCCTCAACGAGCGCGGCGTCAATGCCGTCCTGATGCCGCTGGTGGTCGTCTTTTCCGGCAGCCTGGTGCCGCTCGATTTCTTCCCCGACGCGCTGCGTCCGCTCCTGCATGCGCAGCCGCTGGCCGGCCTCGTCGACATTCCCTTTCGCATCTACTTCGCCGATCTGCGCGGTGTCGCCGCCGTGCAGAGCTTGGCCCTGCAGGCCGGGTGGACCCTGGTCTTGGTCGGCCTGGGGCACCTGGCCATGGCGCGCATGATGCGCCGCCTCGAGATGCAGGGTGGCTGACCCATGAACGGCTTTCGCCTCTACGGCCGCTACGTCAGCGCATCGATTCGTGCCCAGGCGCAATATCCGGCGGCGACCTTGCTGCTCACGGCAGGCCACCTCGCGGCCACGGCGATCGAGATCCTCGGCGTGTACGCGCTCTTTCACCGTTTCGGGCACGTCGAAGGATGGACCTTCGGCGAGGCGGCGCTGTTCTATGGGCTGATCAACATTTCATTCTCGATCGCCGACCTGCTGAGCCGCGGCTTCGACGTGTTCGGCTCGGACTTCGTGCGCACCGGCGCGTTCGACCGCGTGCTGCTCAGGCCGCGATCGGCCGCGCTGCAGCTGATCGGCTACGAGATCCGCCTGTCCCGCGTCGGCCGGATGCTGCAGGGCCTCGCCGTGGTGATCCTCGCCACCAGGCTCGCCCCGATCGATTGGGATCCGGCTGCGGTGGCGATTGCCGTCTGGGCCGTAGCCGGCGGCGTGGCGCTGTTCGGCGGAATCCTGGTGCTGCAGGCAACCCTCGCCTTCTGGACCGTCGAGGGGCTGGAGGTCGTCAACGTCCTGACCTATGGCGGCGTCCAGGCAGCGCAATATCCGCTCAGCATCTATGCCGGCTGGTTTCGAAAGGTCCTCACGTTCGGCGTCCCGCTGGCCTGCGTCGCCTATTATCCGGTGCTCGCCATCCTGAAGCGGCCCGACCCGCTCGGCGCACCCGACTGGATCCTGCCGCTGACGCCGCTCGCAGGGTTCGCCTTCCTCGCCCTCTCCTTCCTCGCCTGGCGCGCCGGCATGGCCCGCTATGCCTCGACGGGAAGCTGAATTCACTTTTTCTCATGCTCTTCCGGACCGCGAGCGTCTCGCTCGCTCAGGAATCATGAGCGATCGAGACGCTCGCGGTCCGGAAGAGCATGCGTGAAAACTCCCTCTGGCGTCGTGGCACAACTTGGCGCCAAGATCGGTTCGGGAGGACGAAGATGAATGCGCCAGCGATCCTGTCGACGGTCAACCCCGCGAAGCTCCTGCGCGACAAGATCCGCGCCGGTGAACACACGACAGTCACCACGGGCATGGCCCGCGGCCATCTGCAGGCCAATCTGGTGATCCTGCCGGCGGATTGGGCCGACGACTTCGCAGCATTTTGCGCGGCCAATCCCAAGCCCTGTCCGCTGATCGCGCGCTCCGAACCCGGCGATCCTGCCCTGCCGGCGCTGGGTGTCGATATCGACGTCCGCCGCGACCTGCCGCGCTACCGCGTGTTTCGCGACGGCACGGCGGCGTCGGAAGAGACGGACGTCACCGCCCTGTGGCGGGACGACCTGGTCGCCTTCGCCCTGGGCTGCTCCTACTCGTTCGAGGCCGCGTTGCTCGATGCCGGCGTCCCGATTCGCCATATCGAACAGGGCAAGAAGGTCTGCACCTATCGCACCGGCCTCGATACCGTACCGGCGGGGCGCCTGCATGGCCGAATGGTGGTATCGATGCGCAACTTCACCGTACCCAATGCGATCCGAGCCATCGAGATCACGTCGCGTTTTCCACAGGTGCACGGCGCGCCG
Source organism: Reyranella sp. (assembly GCF_965279465.1). NCBI lineage: Bacteria > Pseudomonadati > Pseudomonadota > Alphaproteobacteria > Hyphomicrobiales > Reyranellaceae > Reyranella > Reyranella sp. The sequence goes on along the minus strand of NZ_OZ257242.1, from coordinate 4,578,031 downwards.
ATCCATTTCGGCGATCCCGCGGCGATCGGCATCGTAGACATCGACACGCCCGAGTACGGCGGCGAGCCCGACATCCGGCCCGGCGAGGTGCCGCTGTTCTGGGCCTGTGGAGTGACGCCGCAGGCGGTGATCGAAGCGGCCAGGCCACCGTTCTGCATCACCCACAAGGCCGGGCACATGCTGGTCACCGATCGGTTGAACGAGGAGTTCCGCGAGGCCTTCTGATACCGGGGGCCTAACCCCGCGCGCGCTCCGCCTGCCGACCGAGCGCAGCCAGCGCGGTCACCACGATGTGCGGCGCGTCGAGGCCTGCGTCGGCGTACTGGCGCTGCGGCGAGGCCTGGTCGATGAAGCGATCGGGCAGCACCAGCGGCCGGACCTTCAGGCCGTGGTCGAGCAGGCCGGCCGTCGCGAGATATTGCAGCACGTGGCTGGCAAAGCCGCCGACCGAGCCTTCCTCGATGGTGATCAGCACCTCATGCTCGCGCGCGAGGCGGCGGATCAGGTCGGTGTCGAGCGGCTTGGCGAAGCGCGCATCGGCGACCGTGGTGCTGAGGCCCTTGGCGGCGAGATCCTCGGCGGCGACCAGGCATTCGCCGAGACGGGCGCCGAGGCTCAGGATCGCGATCTTGGTGCCCTCGCGCACGATGCGGCCCTTGCCGATCTCGAGCGGCTTGCCCCTCGCCGGCAAGTCGATGCCGACGCCCTCGCCGCGTGGATAGCGGAAGGCCGACGGCCGATCGTCGATCGCGGCGGCCGTCGCCACCATGTGCATGAGGTCGAGCTCGTCGGCGGCGGCCATCACGACGAAATCCGGCAGGCAGGCGAGATAGGCGACGTCGAACGAACCCGCGTGGGTCGCGCCGTCGGCGCCGACCAGGCCGGCACGGTCGATCGCGAAGCGCACGGGCAACTTCTGGATGGCGACGTCGTGGACGCACTGGTCGTAGGCGCGCTGCAGGAAGGTCGAATAGATCGCGGCGAACGGCTTGAAGCCCTCGCAGGCGAGGCCGGCCGCGAAGGTCACGCCATGCTGCTCGGCGATGCCGACATCGAACGTGCGCTCAGGAAAGCGCTCGGCGAACTTGTCCAGGCTGGTGCCCGACGGCATCGCCGCGGTGATGGCCACGATCCTCCTGTCGGCCTCGGCCTCGGCGATCAGCGACTTGGCGAACACCGCCTGATAGGCGGGTGCATTGGCCACCGGCTTCGCTTGCTTGCCGGTGATAACGTCGAACTTCACCACGCCGTGGTACTTGTCTGCGCTCGCCTCGGCCGGCGGGTAGCCCTTGCCCTTCTTGGTGACGACATGAACCAGGATCGGCTTGTCGAGCCGGCTGTCGCGGGCGTTCTTCAGCACCGGCAGCAGGTGCTCGAGGTTATGACCGTCGACCGGGCCGACATAGTAGAAACCCATCTCGTCGAACAGCGTGCCGCCGGCCACGAAGCCGCGGGCGAACTCCTCGGCACGCCGCGCCGCCATTTCGAGCGGCCTGGGCAGGGCCTCGGCGAAGTTGCGGCCGATATTGCGCAGGGTCACGTACGGACGGCCCGACAGCAGGCGCGAGAGATGTCCCGACAAAGCGCCGACCGGCGGGGCGATCGACATATCGTTGTCGTTCAGCACCACGATCAGCCGGCTGCGCAGGGCTCCCGCATTGTTCATCGCCTCGTAGGCCATGCCGGCACTCATCGCGCCGTCGCCGATCACGGCGATCACGTTGTTGTTGCTGCCGGCCAGATCGCGCGCCACGGCCATGCCGAGGCCGGCCGAGATCGAGGTCGAGGAATGGGCCGCGCCGAACGGGTCGTATTCGCTCTCCGAGCGCCTGGTGAAGCCCGACAGGCCGCCTTCCTGGCGCAGGGTGCGGATGCGGCTGCGGCGGCCGGTGACGATCTTGTGCGGATAGGCCTGGTGGCCCACGTCCCAGATCAGGCGGTCCTGCGGCGTATTGAAGACATAGTGCAGCGCCACCGTCAGCTCGACCACGCCGAGGCCCGCGCCGAGATGGCCGCCGGTGACCGAGACGGCCGAAATCGTCTCCTGGCGCAACTCGTCAGCAAGTTGGCGCAGCTGGTCCTGTTTCAACCGACGGATATCGGCCGGAATGTCGACGGTGTCGAGAAGCGGAGTGGTGCTCTGCCCGGTCATGGTTCCACTATACCCTTGTCACGCTGTTCATGCGCGGCGCTGTACCACGAATTTGGCGGCCTGCTTCAACAGGTCCGCGCGCGGGCCCAGCGGCTCGAGGTGGGTCGCCGCCTGTTGCGCAAGCAGTGACGCCTGCGCACGCGCGCGCTCGACGCCCAGGATCGACACGAAGGTCGCCTTGCCGGCAGCGGCGTCCTTGTTCGTAGCCTTGCCGAGCTCGGCGGCATCCCCCTCCACGTCCAGCAGGTCGTCGACGATCTGGAAGGCAAGACCGAGATCATGCGCATAAGCCGCCAGGGCGGCACGCATCGGCTCGGGGGCCTTGCCCAGGATCGCACCGGCTGTGCAGGAGAACGAGATCAGCGCCCCGGTCTTCAGGCGCTGCAGGCGGGTGATGGCGCCAATCGACAGGTCCGACCCTTGCGTCTCGGCCAGCAGATCGAGCATCTGGCCGCCGACCATGCCATGGGCGCCCGCGGCCCTGGCCAGTTCCGACACCAGCGCCGTACGGACCGCCGGATCGCCGTGCGTGGCCTCGTGCGCCAGCACCTCGAAAGCGAGCGCCTGGAGTGCGTCGCCGGCCAGGATCGCCGTCGCCTCGTCGAACTGCTTGTGACAGGTGGGCTTGCCGCGGCGCAGGTCGTCGTCGTCCATCGCCGGCAGGTCGTCGTGGATCAGCGAATAAGCGTGCAGGAACTCGATTGCGCTGGCAGTGCGAAGAGCCGGCATCGCACCGACCTTGAACAGGGTGGCGCCGGCCAGCACGAAGAAGGCACGCAAGCGCTTGCCGCCGCCCAGGCTGGAATAGCGCATGGCGTCGAAGACGCGGGCCTCGCCCTCCTCGCCCTTGGGCAGGAGGCGCTCCATGGTCTGCTCGGTCGACTGGGCGGCGAAGGCCAGCGCCGGCTCGAACTGGCGGTATGACGACAGGGGCATGTCGAATAACGCCCGTCAGCCGAGATCGGCGGGCTGGGTGCCGACCGAGCCGTCGGAGGCGAAGACGATCTTCTCGACCTTCATCTTGGCCTCGGCCAGCTTCTGCTCGCAGTGCCGCTTGAGCAGCGCGCCGCGCTCGTAGGCGGTGATCGCCTCGTCGAGCTTCACCTGGCCGCGCTCCAGCTGTTGGACGATGCCCTCGAGCTCTTTCAGGGCATCTTCGAACGACAGGCTGACGATGTCCTTATGGACGGTAGGTTCTTTGGCCATAGGCGCCTCTTGAAGGGGGGCGCGCACTGTAGCGGCGGGGACGTTCGCGGGCCAGCACATGTCCAGCGTACGGTGTGCGGTTGCAGTTGGTCCATTTCAGAGAGTGCTCTAACGTTTGTACAACCATGGCGGCCGAAACCCGCATTTGTGACATGGCGGCTTTGCACGTTCGCACGTCAAAACCCACTCCCTGCGCATTGCGGCAGGGAAAGGGCGATGGCAGTTTCCGTTTCGCAGAAAATAAACGGCCATTCAGGAGAAAGCGCCCATGGGCAATGTCAGCCATCTCGTCACGCGAACCGCGGCCCTGCAGAGCACCGCGGAGAGCAGCCTCGGTGAAGGAACCCTTGCCAAGGACCGGCAGTTCGTCACCGCGCTGGCCCGTGGGTTGGATATCCTGCGCGCCTTCCATGCCGGCGAAGGCATGCTCGGCAACCAGGAGATCGCCCATCGCACCGGACTGCCCAAGCCGACGGTCGCCCGACTGACCCATACGCTGACGGAACTCGGCTACCTCAATTACATTCGCCGGTTCCGCAAATATGAGCTCGGCGCCTCGGTGCTCGCGCTCGGCTATGCCGCCATCTCGTCGATGGACGTGCGCCGCGCCTCGCGCCAGCCGCTCGAGACCCTGGCCCACGCGCTCAACGCTTCGACCGCGCTGGGCGGCCGCGACCGTCATTCGATGATCTATCTCGAAGCGTGCCGCGGCCCCTCGGTCGTGGCGATCACCCACGATGTCGGCACCCGCGTGCCGATGGCCTCCACGGCGATGGGCCGCGCCTACCTGTTCTCGCTGCCCGATGTCGACCGCAACAAGCATATCGATGCGATCCGCCGCCGCTGGCGCGACGACTGGACCAAGGTCAAGACCGGCCTCGACCGCTCGTTCAAGGAGCTTGCCGACCGTGGCTTCTGCGTGACCTGGGGCGAATGGCTGCCCGAGCTGTGCGGCGTCGGCGTCCCACTGCGCAACACCGACGGCACCGCCGCCTATGCCGTGAACGCCTCGGCACCGATCTACCAGATCAGCCGCGACCGTCTCGAAGCCGACTGGGGCCCGCGCCTGGTCAAGGTCGCGCGCGATATCCGCACCGGCATGGCTGCCCAGCCCTCGACCAATACCGCCACGCCCGTCTCGCCGGCGCGTCCGATACTCACCACCAACGGTCATCGTCCGCCGATGGCCGCCATGGCCCGCCGCTAGCCCATGGCGATCCAACGACCGGCCGATGCGCGGCCGGTCGCCGCTCACGAGTTCCGCGGTTTCAACGGATTGATCGGCCACGAAGTCGTCGCCTGGAAGCACGGCTTCGTCGAGATGCGTCTCAAGGTGCGGCCCGAGCTGTGCAACGCCAACGGGCTCTTGCACGGCGGGGTGCTGATGACCCTGCTCGATTCGGCGAGCGGTTTTGCCTGCACGTTCAACGAGACGGCGACCGCCCGGCGGCTGTCGGTCACCCTCGCCTTCACCACCCAGTTCATCAAGGCGGCACGCGAGGGCGACGTGCTGACCATCCTCGGCGCCTGGCGGCCCTCGACCAGCCAGAGCACCTTCGCCGCCGAGACCGAGATCTACGACCAGGCCGGCGCCCTGATCGCGACCGGGGCCGGCACCTTCCGCTACCTCAAGGGCGAGCGCAGCGACGGAATGCTGACCTTCCTCGACAAGGAAGCGGCGGACTGAAGGCGGGTCGACCCTCCTCCTTCGGTCCAGCCCACGACCTCGCCGGCGTCAGGCGATCGCCAGCACGGCCAAAGCCGCCTCAGCATCCATCTTTGCGATATTGTAATCGGTACGCTTCTTCAGCAGGTCTTTTAGGACTTCGCTGATCTGCGCCGCGGTCTGACCGGGTGGAGGCGCCGCGAGATCAGTGCGGGCTCTCGCGATTTCGCCGTCGAGGGTGGCCAGCAGGGAAGTGTATTTGGCGATGTCCTGCTTGGCCTTCAAGACATCGGCAGCATGCTTGTCGCTCGCGGTCGCAGCCGGCACCAGGTCGGTCACGAGCGTTCCGACGTTGGTGCGGGTCGTCTTGAGAACGTCGAGCACATCGAGCGACGGGAGCGTCAGTTTGGCGAAGAAGTCGGCTTGCTCATCGCTGACGATCGTTCGCGCCTTGTCGATGCGGCGCGCCGCATCGATCAGGAAAGCCGCGCTCTGATCGGGCCAGCTCGTAGCCAGTTGCGCCGCAACCCATTGCGACTGGAATTCATACCAGACCTTCTTGAGGTCGGAGGATGCCTTCCACCACGCGCCATAGCGCTGCTGCTGAGCCAGTGTCGCCGCGATCATCTTCTGAAGAGCCAGCACACCCGTCAACGCTCCGGTCAATTGCGCCACGATTGCCGTCGACGGATTGGCCCCGAGATCGGCGAACTTCGGCAGCCAAGCGAGCAGGAGCGGAATCACCACGATCAGGCACAGACTCAAAACAATGAACAGGTCACGGATTCGTTCTGCCTTCGTGATCCGTCGCGCGTACCAGGCGATCGGCATGATCACCTCCAGAACGAAAGTCGTGGATAGGTCGATCGCTTCTGCCGGCACCTTGTTGTCCGGCAAGCACAGCTCTGAGGCAAAACTCTCCAGCAACTCCGATGCGTCAGCGTGAGTCCGCCGACCCGTCGTTTGGTTGCCCTTGTCGATCAGAGCGTCGATGGATTGCACCATGCTGTCTTCTTCTCCTTCGCTTATCGTCCGCCTGCAGGTCGCCGCGACGACGCTACGGCTGCCGCCAGCGCCTCACGCCGGGCCAGTCGCCAGCAGTCCAGGCGTCGCGGATGGTTTTGTCGCCGCGGCTGCGGGTGCCGCACCATGGCGAGACCGATGTCGACATCGATAGTGGGTAGGGGCCGCCGACTGGCGGATAAGTGGTTCCGTGGCACTCGAAGCCGCCCGCCGGCTTACCCTCGCCAGGATACACGACAACGACATGGCCATTGCTGCCGCCCCTAAGCCCGGCCACCACGACGATACCCTGGTTCGCCAGCTGGATGGCGGTCGCATCGTCGACGACCTCCCATTTGGCTTCGATGATCCTGTCGATCATTGCGTCGGCCAGCTCCAGCGGCCAATCGGGATCGGCCAATGTCGACAGGACATGGTGCGTCGACTGGTTGCAATAGCTTGTGAAGCGGTCGTATGCCTCGTTGCAGGTCTCGATCAATCGCGCAACGGCGTTGGCGGGCATAATCTTCTCCTTCGATGGGGTACCGAGCCCTCGTTTTGATCATTGGACGCTGTCCCCGACGTTACGAGCACGCTCGCCGCCCATGGAAATTGGAACCCGCCACTTTCCGCGGATTGCGCCATCATCGGAAATGCTCTCTCTGGTTGCATTCCTTGTCAACATGAATCCGACGCCGGCTTTCGCGTTTACTTTATCTCTGGTTGTCTACTCCCTGCGCAAAGGGGATTGTTACGAACGGCAGCTGTGCTTGCGGGAGCTTGCCAACTCCCGAAGAACGAGGTGCCGCGGGATGCATCACGGATCGATCTCGTCCACAGTGGCGTCCTGCAAAACGCGGAGGATGATCGCTTGGCCATCGATTACGAAAAACGCGACGGCGTCGCCTACATCACGCTGAACGATCCCGCCAAGGCGAACCTCCTCGACAAGCCGACGTCGGACGCGATCTCCGAGGCGTGGATCGACCTGTGGGAAGATCGCTCGATCCGCTGCGCCATCCTGACCGGCAAGGGCGACAGGCACTTCTGCGGCGGTCACAACCTCGCGCCGCGCGAGAACATCACCGAGGAGGAGCGCGAGTATCTCCGCACACAGCGCATCTTCTGGCCGCTGGCGGGAACGGTGCACGGCCAGAAGACCGGCGTCGACGGCCGCATGGGCGATCACTATCCGCGCGTCTGGAAGCCGGTGATCGCCGCGGTGAACGGCTGGGCCGCCGGCGCCGGCCTTTACATCCTGCTGTCGTCGACCGACATCCGCATCGCCAGCGCCGAGCATGCGCGCTTCAAGTTCGCGCTCCTGACGCAGGGCTGGCTGGGCCACGGTCCGGGGGCGAGCCTGCTGGCCAAGCAACTGCGCTACATCGATGCCATGAAGATCCTCCTGACCGACGAGCCGTTCGACGCGCAGGAAGCGCTGCGGATCGGCCTGATCAACGAGGTCGTGCCGCACGCGCAGCTGCTCGAACGGGCGGAGAAGATCGCCCGCCACATCTGCACCCTGCCGCCGACGGCGGTGCGCATGATGAAGGAGTTCCTGGTACGCTTCGGCGATCTGCCGACCGACCAGGCGTGGCACGTACAGAACCTGATCAACTCGCTGCTCATCCAGACGACGATCGACGGCGAGGAAGGCCGCAAGGCCTTCAACGAGAAGCGCAAGCCGAACTTCGAAGGCAAGCTGCGCAAGCGCGGCGATGCCTGGCCGGATCTTTCGGAAGAGGATGCGAAGCGGCTGGACGAGGCGTACCGCAGCGGCGAGTTCTGATCGCTTCGTCGTGAGCACACCTCGTCGCTCAAGCATTACCGGTCTGCGCCGCTTCCTGGATCCCGAGCAGCAGCGCGACTGGATGCAGGGAAAGACGATCCTGCGCGACGCCGACGAGCGCCCGAAGTCCCTTGAACTGCGCCTCAAGTATGTCGCGCGGTTCGAGAAGCTCCTGCACCGGCCGCAGGCGCAAGACGTGCTGGAGCTTCTCCGGCGCTACGGCCGCGCGTGCATCCCGATCCCGCGCCGGACCGAGCGACACTACTGGTCGGTTTCCTGCCTGCCCTCGACCTCCGATAAGCCGCTCACCCGCGTCAATGCGAGCTGGATGGAGCTTTTCACGCTCTATGCCGATGGCGAGGGCATCCGTGCGCGATTCATCGTGCATCTGTCCGACTTCACCGCCGGCCATTCCCTCGATCGGAACCAGGTGGACGAAACCCTCCTCGAGGGCTGCGTCGTGGAGCCGGAAGATGTCGGCCATTTCTTCCCCCGTGGCGAAGACATCTTCGGCATCAACGTCCGCGGCTTCTCCTCAATCAGCAAATTCCTCGCGAAGCCCCGTGTGTTGCAGGCCATCCGGGCGTTCAACCTGACGCACATGAACCGGGGCCGGAACGCCTATCAGGCAAGCCACTGCTACAGCCTGGCGGATCACATGCTGGGTGACGAGCGAAGCTGAGTATTGGGGGTGATCTCAGCCGAGCACGCCGTTTGCCCGTAGCTCGACGATCCGTTCTTGCGGTAGTCCAAGAACGTTGGCGAGCACATGATCGGAATCCGCGCCCAATGCCGGCGCGGGTCCGGTCGTGCGGCCGAAGCTCGCGCGCCAGGGCAATCCCGGCAGCACACCCGTCCCCTGCTTGTCCCAAAAGTTGCGGGCGGCGAGATGCGGGCTCCTTACCAGATCGCCGTGGCGTGCGAGCGCGGCGGCCGGAATGCCGGCTTTCAGCAGCGTTTCAGCTGCAGCGGATGCCGATTGAGAGGCGGCCCAGGCGGTCAGGGCTGCGTCGATGGCCGTCTGCGTGTCGATGCGTTGATCGAGATCGAGTCCGGCCATACCCGACAATCCCGGCACAAGACCGCACAACGTCCGCCACTCCTCGTCCGAGCGGACGGCGATGCTGATCCAGTCGTCCTCGCCCAAGCAGCGCCAGGCGCCGTGCGGGGCGTGACGCGTCGACGCGTTGCCCATTGGCTTCGGCGGCATGCCGAGCTGCGTTGCGATCAGGGGCTCGGCCATGGTCCACAGCATCGCCTCGATCATCGAGAAGTCGACCCTTGCCACGCCGCCTGCGTGCCGCCGATGCCAGAGCGCGGCAGCCGCGACGAAGGCCAGCATCAGGCCGCACATGGGATCGAGCCAGGCGAAGCCGATCCGGGGAGCGACATCAGGATGACGATTCAGCCCGGCAAACCCGGCGTAGCATTGCAACAACGTGCCGTACGCCACCGCATGCGACTCCGGCCCCGTCCTCCCCATTCCCGATGCCGAGATATAGATCAGGTCTGGGTTCACGGCCTTCAGCGCCTCCGCGCCCAGGCCGAGCCGGTCCATGACGCCGGTGGCAAAGTTCTCGATCAGGATGTCGGACTTCGCGGCCAACGCCCGCGCGATCTCGACAGCTTCCGGCTTCTTGAGGTCGAGGACGACGCTCTTCTTCGCCTGGCCGAGCACCGTATGCAGTTCCGATTCGCGCCCCGGGTCGCCCCTGCCCGGCGCTTCGATCTTGATGACCTCCGCGCCCATCGCGGCCAGATACCGTGTCGTCGTCGGGCCCGCGATCACCCAACTGAAATCGAGCACGCGGATGCCCGACAGGGGCATTGGGCCCTGCGGCACGGGCTGCTTGCGGTTCGACGCGGTAATGGTGAGGCCGAAGGGCGGGCTGGGGATCTGGATCGGGTTTCCGGCAAGTTCGCTCGGCCGGTAGTAGCGGCGATGGCGCATCTGCGGCGTGTCCAGATGCTCCGCGACCTCGCGCAACGGAAAGCTCGGGACATGCGCGCGCTGCGCCGTATCGGCGATCCATTGCTTGTCGTGTTGCCGGCTCCAGTGCGCCATCAGCGCATGCAAGGCGTCCCAGTTCTTCACCCGATTGGCCTTGGGCACGAAGCGCGGGTCGGCGCCCCAGTCCGGCGACCCCATCGCGCGCAGCCACGAGGCCCACTGCTTCTCCTCACGCGGAGAGATCGCGGCGTAGCCATCGCTCGCCGGCAGGATCGTCACCGTCGCGCCATTGCCGTCGCTCAAGCGCTTGCGGTCCCAGCTCTTGCCGGTCAGGCCGGCGCGCGCGAGCTCGGTCATAGAAAGCGTCGCCAGCGCTTCGTGGATCGACACATCGATCGACGCGCCGGGCTGATTGCCTTGCGCCGCATGCATCCCGGCGCAGGCGGCCGCCAACCCTGCGATGAAGGCGGATTGATCGCCCACGGGACGGACCGGCGCTTCCGACAGATCGTCGATCTGCCCGGTCAGCTGACGCGCAATGCCGCTGGCATAGAAGAGGGTCAGGTCGGTGGCCGGATCGTTTGCCCGAGGCCCCGTCTCGCCGTAGGGAGAGATCGTGACGACGATCGCCGATGCGTTGATCCGGCGAAGCGCCGTCAGGTCGTACGGGCTCGCGGCCAGGTCCTTCGGTTGCCCTTCCCGCACGATCAGGTGGGCCGCTGCCAGACATTCGCGCCGCTCCGTTGCATCCGCGGCAATGGGTTTGTCGTGGTTCAGGTAGGCCAGCAGCGTCGTGTCGGCATCCGGGTCTATGCAGGTCACCTGTGCGCCGACGTCAGCCATCAGCCGGCTGCAGACCGCAGCCGCCGCCCCGCCGCCAATCTGGACGACATTGAATCCGGCGAGCAGCGTCATGCCGCCGCCGAGGTCAGCTTGTAGCGCAGCCAGACCGCGCCGCCGTCGAGCACTTCGTGGCTGGTGAGGGTCATGCTTTCGATCGGCGCGGGTCCGAGATCCGTGTCGCCCGAGTTGAACACGCTGGGCGCGCCGGAGCTGCCGTCGATGGTGGGATTGATCACGAGGCTCAGCTCGTCGATCAGCCCGGCCCGCAGCAGCGCGCCGTTGGCCCCGCCCCCGCCCTCCAGCATCAGCCGCTCGATCCCGAGCTCGCGATTGAGCGTCTCGAGGGCGGCGGCGAGGTCGATCTCGGTCTTGCCGGCGAAGATGTAGGAGATGCCGTCGCCGCGCAGGCCCGCGAGATGCGAATCGGGAACGGCCTCCGTCAGGATGACGAGGATCGCATCGCCGCCGATGTCCGACCGATGCCATACCGCCTTGCCGTGGGCATCGAGGAAGACGCCCCACGCCTGCGGCTTGCGTTGCGCGAACCAGTTCTCGCGCGGCAGGACCTGGTCGGTCGGCGGATAAATCAGCCCCTTCCCCCTGGCAAATTCCTGCGCGGTGACCCGGCCGCACAGCCACGAGCCGCCGCCGAGCTGATCGTGCAGGCGCTCGAACAGAGTGGGGACGACGTTGGCTTTCGGCCGTTGGCGGCTGCCGTGGATCCGGCCGTCGACGCTGCAAACCATGTGGCAGATGACATAGGGTTTCATGCGCGGCAGCTTAGCCGAACCCATCGAGAGGACGAAGACCATGCCCAGACTGACGCTCGCCCAGGCCAACAAGATCGTCGAAACGGCGCTCGCCAAGGCGCGCGAGATGAAGACCAAGCCATTGACCGTCGCAGTGCTCGACGATGCCGGCCACGTGAAAGCGCTGCAGCGCGAGGACGGCGCCAACATGTTCCGCAACGACATCGCGATCGGCAAGGCGTGGGCCGCCCTCGGCATGGGCGCCTCGAGCCGCACCCTCCTGCAGCGCGCCAAGGACAATCCGCAGTTCTACGGCGCGCTCGCCGCCGTCGGTCAGGGCAAGTTCGTTCCGCAGACCGGCGCCGTGGTGATCAAGGACAAGGAGGGCAACGTGCTCGGCTCGGCCGGCGGCTCGGGCGGCACCGGCGACGAGGACGAGGCGGTGTGCATCGCGGGCGTCGAGGCGGCCGGCCTGTCCTGGGGGTAGGGTCTGGCCGTGTCATCCCGAGCGTAGCGAGGGATCATGGGCGACACATAGATCCCTCGCTACGCTCGGGATGACACATCTATCGAGGGTCGAAAGCGCCTCCGCCCGGGCGGGTTGCGCCCGGGCGCGGGGGGGCCTAATGCTCCCCGGCCATTCTGGAAGGACCCATGTTCGAGCCCGCCGAGCGACTGAAGAACGTCAAAGTTTCCGCCTCCGCCGCCATGACCCGCAAGGTCCGCGAACTGCGCGCGCAGGGTGTCAAGATCGTCGGCCTGTCGTCGGGCGAGCCCGACTTCAAGTCGCCGCCGAACGCCATCGAGGCGGCGCACCAGGCGGCGCTGGCCGGCGACACGAAATATCCGCCGCAGGACGGCCAGCTCGCGCTCAAGAAGGCGGTGCAGAAGAAATTCAAGCGCGACAACAATCTCGACTACGCGCTCGACGAGATCATGATCAGCAACGGCAGCAAGCAGATCATGTTCGGCGCCACCATGGCGAGCGTGAACCCGGGCGACGAGGTGATCATCCCCGCCCCCGGCTGGATCAGCTACGCCGACCAGGTGAAGCTGTGCGGCGGCATCCCGGTGTCGGTGTCGTGCCCCGAGAACAACCAGTTCCGCCTGCGCGCCGCCGATCTCGACGCGGCGATCACGCCCAGCACCAAGTGGGTCGTGCTGAACTTCCCCAACAACCCGACCGGCGCCGTCTGCACGCGCGAGGAAATGAAGGAGCTCGCCGACGTGCTGATGCAGCACCCGCATGTGCTGGTGATGGCCGACGAGATCTACGAGCATCTCGTCTATGACGGCGTGAAGATGCATTCGATCGCCGAGGTCGAGCCGAAGCTCAAGGACCGCACGCTGACCGTGAACGGCGCCTCCAAGGCCTATGCCATGACCGGCTGGCGGGTGGGCTATGCCGGCGGCCCGAAGGCGATGATCGCGGCGATGATGAACATGCAGGGCCAGGCGACCGCCGGCGTCTCGACGATCGGCCAGGCGGCCGTGCTCGCCGCGCTCGAAGGCCCGCAGGACCTGATCCAGAGCCATCGCGACGACTACGAGAACCGGCGGAACCTGGTGGTCGGCTGGCTGCGCGAGGCCAAGGGCATCACCTGCCACAAGCCCGAGGGCGCGTTCTACGTGTTCCCCAACATCGCGGGCTGCATCGGCAAGACGACGCCCGGGGGCAAGAAGCTCGAGACCGACACCGACTTCGTGACGGCGCTGCTCGAGGAACGCCATGTCGCCACGGTGCAGGGCACGGCCTACGGGATGAGCCCCTACTTCCGCATCTCCTACGCGACCGATATCGAGAGCCTCCGCGAAGGCTGCAAGCGCATCCAGGAATTCTGCGCGGATTTGCGCTGAGCTGGGAGCGCGGCTCTCCAGAGCCGCTCTTCTTCGGACTGCCACTTCCCATGAGCGGCTCTGGAGAGCCGCGCTCCCAGCGGAAGAGCTACTCCTCCGGCTCGGTCGAGAACTCCAGCGGATAGCCTTTCTGCCGGCCGAGATCGGTGGCTTCCTTGGCCTTGCTCTCGGCCACGTCGCGCGTGAAGGTCGCGACGACGCAGGCGCCCTTCTGGTGCGCCGTCATCATGATGCGATAGGCCTGATCCTCGGTGGTCCGGAAGACGGCCTTCAGCACCTGCACCACGAACTCGCGCGGCGTGTAGTCGTCGTTCAGCAGCACGACCTTGTAGAGGCGCGGCTGCTCGATCTTGGGCTTGAGGATCGTCTCCGGTTTCAGGACGTCGATGTCATCGTCGCTCATCGGCCGGCTCCTATGCGGGAGGGAGGCTAAATCCTAACCAAGTCGTCCAGCTGACGGTAGTCCGGCAGGGTCGTGTCTATGGCCTTTCCGTGACGGATCACCACCCGGTCGGCCTGGAAGCGCGCGAGCAGCTCGTGCCAGTCGCGCGCCCGGGTCACGATCAGGTCGGCGCCCCTGCCCGCCCCGATCACGCCGAACTGCGGCAGCTGCATGATCGCCGCCGGCACCGAGGTCACCGCGGTGATCCAGTCGTCGTGCGGATGGTCGAGGTGGGCGATCTTCACCGCCTGTGTGAAATTCTCCAGCATGTCGTGGTCGCCGTAGCCGTAGAACGGGTCGCGGACGTTGTCGCCGCCGATCGCGACATTCAGGCCGTGCGCCTTGAGCTCGTGCAACAGGGTGACGCCGCGCCAGTGCGGCGTCTTGCGAGCCGCATTGCCGCCCAACGTGGGGCGCGCCTGGAGATAGAGATTCACCGCCGGCAGGCTGACGAAATCGATGCCCGCATCCTTGCAGGCGTCCATCGTCTCCTGGATGAACTCATCGGTCTGCAGCGCCAGCGAGCAGGTGTGGCCCGCGAGGATGCGGCCCTTGAAGCCGCGCTTCACCGCCATGCGCGCGATCCGGATCAGGGTGCGCGCCTCGACATCGCTCGATTCGTCGACATGCATGTCGAGGTCGAGGCCGCGCTCCTCGGCGAGCGTGAATATCCGGTCCATCGCCACGTCGAACTCGGGCGGCACCAGAGACGACACCGGCGCCACGAAGCGCGTACCACTGCCCAGGTTGCCGCCGATGTCGGCCACCATGTCGGCGAGCTGCCGGCCCTGCTCGGTGAGGAAGATGTCGATCGGGCAGATCGTCGAGGGCTGAAGCTCGACCTTGCCGGCCCATTCGTCGCGCAGCTTCTTGAACACCGGAAAGGTGGTCGCGGGCTGCGGCGCCAGGGAATCCAGATGCGTGCGGATCGCCACCACGCCCTTGGCATAGGCGGTCTGCAGCCCGAATTCGAGACGGCGGCGGACATCCTCGGCATGCCAGCGGCTCGCGCGGTCCGGACCGGTGACGGCTGCCGCGCCCAGCAGGTCGCCCGTCTGGTTGCGGGCGCGCGGCACGATGTGGCCCTTGTCGAGATGGGCGTGCGCATCGAGCATGCCAGGCAGGACCAGCGAGCGATCGAGGTCGGGGCCAAGCTCGGCGGCAACGCTGCCGGCGGCCGCCACCTCGGCGACCTTGCCGTCCTCGATCACGAGATCGCAGAAGACGAGTTCGTCCTGATCGGCCGGCCCCGGCGGAGGATCGCTCAGCAGGCTCGCCGGCACATGGACGCGGCGCAGCGCATAACGGCCGGCGGCAGGCGGATCGAAGAAGCCGGTCACCGGCATGTCAGTTCTCCCGCCGGATCGCACTCTCGTGCCAGCGGCGCAGGCAAAGATGCGAGATCAGGCTCAATACCAGGAACAGCACGATACCCGACAGCGAGATCAGCAGCAGCGCCGCGAACATGCGCGGGATGCGGAGCTGATAGCCCGATTCGAGGATGCGATAGGCGAGCCCCGACTGCGTGCCGCCGGTGCCGGCCACGAATTCCGCGACCACCGCGCCGATCAGCGACAGGCCGCCCGAGATGCGCAGGCCGGCGAGGAAATACGGCATCGCCGACGGCAGCTTGAGATGCAGCAGGGTCTGCCACCATTTCGCGCGGTAGAGCTGGAACAGGTTGACGAGATTGTGGTCGGCCGAGTTCAGCCCGACCGTGGTGTTGGACAGGATGGGGAAGAAGGCCACGATCCAGGCGCAGATCAGCAGCGACAGCTTGACGTCGTTGACCCAGATGATGATCAGCGGCGCGATCGCCACGATCGGAGTCACCTGCAGGATCACGGCATAGGGAAAGAACGAACGCTCGACCCACTTCGACGCCGCGAACAGCACCGACAGGAGCACGCCCACCACGACCGCCGCCGCAAGCGCCGCCAGGCTGATCGACATGGTGACCCACCACGACTCCATCAGCGTGCCCCAGTCGGTGATCAGGGTCTGGAAGATCAGGATCGGGCCGGGCAACAGGTAGGGTGGGATCTTCCAGGCGCGCACCAGACCTTCCCACGCGCCGAGCGCCAGCAGGCCGAGCACCAGCGGCGCCACGAAGCGCGACCAGTCGATGGCTCGGCGTTCCTCCATCGTATCGATGCTGGCGTCAGCCATGGGCCATCGCCTTTTCGAGCGCCGCCGAAGTGCGCCGGCAATGCTCGTTGTAGGCCGGCGAGGTGCGATAACCGGCGTCGCGCGGATACGGCGCGTCGACGGCAATATCCTCGATCACCCGGCCCGGCCGCGCGGCCATCACCGCGATGCGGCTCGACAGGAACGCGCTCTCGAACACCGAGTGGGTAACGAAGACGACGGTGAAGCTCTCGCGCTGCCACAGCTCGAGCAGGTCGTTGTTGAGCTTGAAGCGCGTGATCTCGTCGAGTGCCGCGAAGGGCTCGTCCATCAGCAGCACCTTCGGCCGTGTCACCAGCGCGCGCGCGATCGACACCCGCATCTTCATGCCGCCGGACAGCTCGCGTGGATAGGATTTCTCGAACCCGGCCAACCCGACCTGGGCGAGCGCCGCCGTCGCCCGCTGCGTCCGCTCCTCGCGCGCGACGCCGGCAAGCTTCAGCGGCAGCACGACGTTGGCCAGAGCCGTGGCCCACGGCATCAGCGTCGGTTCCTGGAAGACGAAAGACAGGGCGGGATCGTGGGTCTGCCACGTGATCGAGCCGGAGCTCGGCTCGCCCAGGCCGGCGATCAGTCGCAGCAAGGTGCTCTTGCCGCAGCCCGACGGTCCGAGAAGCGAGAGGAACTCCTGCTCGTGGATATCGAGATCGACGTCGCGCAGCGCGACGGTGCCGTTCGAAAACCGCTTGCCGATCGCCCGGCAAGCCACGACGGGCGGAGACATCGGGGGGGCGCCACTACGCTGCAGAGAAGACGTCCCGAGCATGTATCAGGTCATGCCGACTTTCTTGTTCACGAACTGCGTCGTGAACACCTTGTCGATCGCGAGGCCGGCCGGCAGGGCGCCCGCATCGGCCATGTCCTTGTAGAAGCCGTGCCAGCGTTCCGTCGTCATCGCGCCGAAACCGAGCCTGGGCGCGTCGCCGCCACCGACCACGCCGTTCTTCTTCAGCGACTCGATCGCGAAAGCGATCTTGTCGTCGGTCATGTCGGGGTTGTCCTTCTTGATCAGCGCATTGCCGGGCGCCGGATCGGCGCCGAGATAGCTGACCCAGCCCTTGATGGTGGCATCGACAAAGCGCTGCACCACGTCGGCCTTGTCCGCGATCATCCTGGGCGAGGTCATGACGGTCGCCTGGTAGTTGGCGAAGCCGTGGTCGGCCAGCAGATGGACCACCGGATCGACGCCCGCCTGGCGCACGGCATAGGGCTCGCTGGTCAGCAGGCCCTGCATGGAGATCGTCTTGTCGGCGAGGAAGGGCGCCATGTTGAAGGTGTAGGGCCTCACCTGGTCGTCGGTGTAGCCGTACTTCGCCTTGAGCCAGAGCCAATAGCCCTGACGTCCTGCCGTCGCCACAAGGATCGGCTTGCCTTTGAGGGCCGGCAGCGTGTCGTTGCCCACGCCGGGATGCGACAGCAGCACCCGCGGGTCCTTCTGGAAGAACGAGGCGATCGCCACGCCCGGCAGGTTCTCGCGCGCGAAGTTCAACGTGCCGAGCATGTTGCTCTCGATGAACTCGACCCGGTTCGCGAGCAGCAGGGCGTTGGCATCGAGCTGCGGGCCGCCCGGCTTGATCTCGACCTCGAGCCCCGCCTGCTTGTAGAGGCCGGTCGCCATCGCCTGGTAGTAGCCGCCCTGCTCGGCCTGCGCGCGCCAGCTCGTCTGCAGCGCGACCTTGTCCGCTCCCTGCGCGTGGCCGATCCGGGGCGCGGCCAGCAGCGCGGCGGTACCGGTTGCGGCAAGGCCGAGCGTCCGGCGGCGGGACAGGCGAACGTTCATTGTCTTCTCCTCAGGGTCAGGCAGCTTTGGTCTGACCATACTTCCATCCTTCGCTCGGCAGGGCAGCTCCGGCGCTGCCGGACTTTTCGCCACCACCGAGACTGAGCTTGCCGGGGTTCATCAGATCGTAGGGATCCATGCGCCGCTTGAAGGCGATGTCCGCCTCGCCCACGCTCTTCATGCCGCCTTCCTTGACCAGGAAGGTATGGGCGTTCGCGATCATCGCGCCGTCCTCGGCCATTCCGCGCATGACCTCGGCGAGCTGCTCGTCCGACTCGTAACGGAAATAGGGCGAGCCCTGGAAGCTCAGCCGGTGGTCGATGCGCTTGACCTCGAAATGCATGCCCGGCAGGTGCGCGAAACGGCGATGGCTCTTGGCGATGTCGCCGACCGGATCGTTCGAGGCGAACAGGCCGATCACGGCGACGATCGACGGGTCCTCCTTGTTCACGTGCAGCCGCGTGTGGCCCCACGAGAATTCGTAGAGGGGCCGGCCGAACGGCCCCTCGCTGTCCTTGCCGCTATAGGTGATCGTGCCGCCGTGCTCCACCACCAGCGCTTCGAAGCTCTCGAAGAACGGTTCGGCGATCAGGCACATCACCATGCTCTTGCCGTCGCGAACGAACGGGGTGAGCGGCTTCAGCATACCGGGAATCGGCCAGCCGGCGATCGAGATCAGCTTCTTCACGATACCGTCGGACGTGGCGAGCGCGTGGGCAAAGCTCACCGCGCCCATGAATGCGTCGAACAGCACGATCGCTTCGGTCCAGGGCCAGGCCGGTGCCAACGGCATCTCCAGCTCGGTGATGATGCCGTTGCTGCCGTAGGCGTGATGCACGAGGTTCACGTCGTCGCCGCGCAGCTCGACGATCCTCGGATCCTCCTCGACGCTCACGACTTCCATCCCGAGGATGTTGCCGCGGTCGCGCAGGATGCCGTAGACGCAGCTGCCGACGCCGGCATGGCCGCCGCCGACGAAGCCGCCCAGGGTCGAGGCCTTCTTGGTCGAGGGATGGATGCGCAGCTCCCAGCCCTGCTCGCGGGTGCGGGCGTCGATGTCGATCAGCCGGGCGCCGCATTCCGCGCGCACCTTGGCGTCACGCACCCAGGCGATATGGCTCAGCGCGGTCGTGTCGACGATGGCGCCGCCCTGCAGGGGAATCCCCTGGCCGAAATTGGCGGTGCCGCCGCCGCGGGCGATCAGCGGCATGCGGTTGCGCGCGGCGGCCGAGGCAATGCGCAGCACGTCCTGCTTATTGCGCGGCGTGACGATGGCGTCGGCGAACTTGTCGGCCATTTCGCGCTTCATGACGGGGCTGAAGGCCGCCGTCATGTCGCGGCTCTTGCGCTTCACCAGCGCCGGCTCGGTGATCGCGGGAATATCGCCCAGCGCCTCGATGAAACCCGCCAGATTGGCCATCAGTACGGCTCCTTCAGGAACCGGTCGACCAACCGGTCGGCGCGGCTGCGATCGGTGAACTGCAAATGCCGGGCCATGTTGCGGCCCGAAGAGGCCAGGTAGAACCGCTCATACTGCTCGTTGCGGCTGGCCAGCGCGCTGCCCGCAAAATCCCACGCCAGCCGGAAGGTCCGGATGCGCTCCTCCGCGGCCATGCCCTTGGCCCCGGGCAGGTAACGGTCGATCAGCGGCCGCAGGTCCGAATCGGCCATCTGCGCCGCCGTCGGCGTGGCAAACATGTTGTGCGAGCCGATCAGGCGCAGGATCTCGTTCACCCGCGGGAACCAGATCGGCAGGATGCCGCGCAGCACGTGCAGCGGCGAGGCCGCGCAGGTCCACATCCCGCCCGGCCACTCGCGCGCCTCGGCCTCGGCGGTCGCCACGGCGGCGCGCGTCAGCTCGGCATAGCTCCAGATCTCGCCGATCATGCGCATCGTCTCGGGGTCGGCGGCATTGATCGCCGCCGCCATGCGCAGCGCCACGCCCCAGGCGAAGTCGAGCTTCACCGAGGCGCGGATCATGGTCTGCTGCTGGATGTTCGGCGGCCAGCTCGTCGTCATAACCGTGTTGTAGGTCTTCAGATTGCAGTCGATGAACAGCCGGTCGCGCGGCACCTCGACGTCGTCGAAGATCACGAAGGCGTCCTGCTCGTCGAAGCGGCTCGACAGCGGATGGTCGAAGCGGCTGCCGGCGCTCGAGACGCTGTCGCGGCACAGGAACTTCAGCCCCGGTGCGCCCATCGGAATGCAGAAGGACAGCGCATAGGCATCGGCGCCCTGCGGCAGCGGTGCCGCCGGATAGACCGCCAGCTCGTCGGCGAAGGGCGCCAGCGTCGCCAGCACGCGCGCGCCGCGCACCACGATGCCGTGCTCGGTCTCGCCGACCTTGCGCAGGGCATGCTCGTTGCCGGCCACCGGCGCGTCACCGGTCGCCTTGTCGACGGTCGGCTGCACGATGGTGTGGGTCAGGGAGATGTCGTTGCGGCGGAGGAATTTCTGGTAGGCGACCAGCCGTTCGGCGCCGGCCTCGTTGCCGTGCGAGCCCCATTCGTCGGGGCGGCCGGCAAAGCCCGCGTAGGTCACGTTCATATAGTCGGGCGTGCGACCCATCAGCCCGACAGAATATTCCGCCACCGTGCGCAGCGCCCGACCCCGCTTCGCCAGGTCCTCGCGCGAGCGCGGGATCATGTGGCTGACGGGGATCGGCTCGCCCGTTTCCGGGTCGGGCATGAGGCAGGTCGCGGCCTCGACATGCTGCAGGTCGTAGATCTCGGCCAGGGCGTGCGCCGCGCCGCAGAGCTTGGGATGGCTGACGACGTCGCTCACCCGCTCGCCGTCGACCCAGACGGCACGCGGGCCCTTCAGCCCTTTGAGGAACTGTTCGCCCGTGCGCGCCGGCATGCCATCCCACCCTTCATTGTCATCGGCTACAGCGTGGACACATCGTCTCGTCAAATTCCTCCCTGCGCGCAGCGCGGGGAGGTGGCGCCGTCTTACGGCGACGGAGGGGTCATGGGCCGCACCGATGTTGTGGCCTATGACCCCTCCGTCGCGGATTACCGCGCCACCTCCCCGGCTTCGCCAGGGAGGAGAATTCAAGATGTGTTCAGACCGCAGATTGTCATCGGGAGATAAGATGGCAGGCGACCTGGCTGCCGTCAGCCAAAACACGCAGGGCAGGCATCTCACGTGAGCAGCGCTCGATCGCCACCGGACACCGGGTATGGAAAGGACAGCCCGCGGGCGGATTCATCGGGCTGGGCAAGTCGCCGCTCAGAACGACCTTGGCGGGGCGTTCCTCGTCGGGATCGAGCCGCGGCACCGCGCTGATCAGCGCCCGCGTATAAGGATGCAGCGGCTGCTCCCACACCGCGTCGCGCGTGCCGATCTCCACGATGTGGCCGAGATACATCACCATGATCCGGTCGGCGAGATGAGCGACGACCGAAAGATCGTGGGAGATGAACAGGAGCGAAAGCTTGAACTCCTCCTGGATCTCGACCAGCAGATTGAGCACCTGGGCCTGCACCGACAGGTCGAGCGCCGAGACCGGCTCGTCGCAGATCAGCAGGTCCGGATTCAGAGCGAGCGCCCGGGCAATGCCGATGCGCTGGCGCTGGCCACCGGAGAATTCGTGCGGAAAACGCTCGGCATGCTCGGGCCGCAGCCCGACCCGCTGCATCAGCCAGACCACCCGATCCTTGCGCTCGGCGACCGTGCCGACCTTGTGCGCGTCCATCGGCTCCTGGATCAGCCGGCCGACGGTGATCCTCGGATTGAGCGATGCATAGGGGTCCTGGAAGATCATCTGCATGCGGCGCCGATGGGGACGCAACGCGCTGCGGGTCAGCCGCCCGATCTCCTCGCCCGCGAGCAGGATCGAGCCGCTGTCGGGATCGATCAGCCGCAGGATCGTCTTGCCGAGCGTGGACTTGCCGCAGCCCGACTCGCCGACCAGCCCCACGGTCTCGGCGCGCGCGATATCGAAGCTCACGCCGTTCACCGCGCGCACCGTGCCGCCGGAGACGCGGAACGACTTCGCCAGCTCGCGGATCGAGAGCAGCGGCTCAGCCGGGGAAGTGGCAGGCGACATCGCCTCCTCCCACGATTAGGGTCGGCACCGTCGACCGGCAGACCGCCTGTGCCTTCGGGCAGCGTGGCGCGAAGGCACAGCCGGGCGGCATCTCGTAGAGCGATGGCACGAGGCCGGTGATCTCCGCCAGCTTGCGGCGCGGCCCGCCGGCCTTGCGGGCATGCGGCGTCGCCTGCAGCAGGCCCTGCGTGTAGGGATGCCGCGGCCGGCGCAGCACGTCTCGCACTGTGCCGTTCTCGACGATGCGGCCGGCATACATGACGGCCACGCGGCTGGCGGTCTCGGCCACCACGGCGAGGTCGTGCGTGATCAGGATCATGCCCATCGCCAGCTCGTCCTGCAGGCGGCGCAGCAGTGTCAGGATTTGCGCCTGCACGGTGACGTCGAGCGCCGTCGTCGGCTCGTCGGCGATCAGCAGCTTGGGCTTGCAGGAGATCGCCATGGCGATCATGGCGCGCTGGCGCATGCCGCCGGACAGCCGGTGCGGATAGTCGTCGAGCCGGCGGCCGGCATCGGGAATGCCGACCTGGTCGAGCAGCTCGACCGTCAGGCGGCGCGCCTCGGCCTTGCCGACATCGCGATGGGTCTGGATCGCCTCGACGATCTGGTTGCCGATGGTGAAGACTGGATTGAGCGAGGTCATCGGCTCCTGGAAGATCATCGCGACCTCGTTGCCGCGCACCTGCCGCATCGCCGCCTCCGGCAGCTTCAGCAAGTCGCGGCCATCGAGCCGGATCTCCCCGCCGACGATATGGCCATAGGGCTTCGGCACGATGCGCAGCAGCGACAGGCCGGTCATCGACTTGCCGCAGCCCGACTCGCCGACCAGCGCCAGGGTCTCGCCGCGGCCAACCTGCAGGCTGATGCCGTCGACCGCCTGCGCGGTGCCCGCCTCGGAGCGGAACACGGTGCGCAGGTCGCACACCTCGAGGATGGCGCTCATCGCCGGCCCCGCAGGCGCGGATTGAGCGCATCGTTCAGGCCGTCGCCGATCAGGTTGAGCGACAGCACCGTGAGCAGGATGGCGACGCCCGGGATGGCCGTCAGGTACCACGCCTGGCGCAGCACTGCGCGGCCCGCGCCGATGATCGTGCCCCAGCTCATGACGTTGGGATCGCCGAGGCCGAGAAAAGCCAGGCCCGACTCGGCCAGGATCGCCAGCGCGACCGTCACCGAGGCGGTGACGATCACCGGCGCAAGCGCATTGGGCAACGCCTGGAAGAAGATGATCCGGAGATCGCTCATGCCGATGGCGATGCAGCCCTGGATGAAGTCGCGGCCGCGCAGCGCGATGAACTCGCCGCGCACCAGCCGCGCGAGCTGCGGCCATGACACGACCGCGATCGCCAGGACGATGATCGGGACCGTGGGGGTGAATACCGCGACGACGACGAAGATGAAGATGAAGGACGGGATGGTCTGGAAGATCTCCGTCAGCCGCATCAGCACGTCGTCGACCTTGCCGCCGTAGAAGCCGGCGAAGGCGCCGACCACGATGCCGACGACCACGGCCACGGTCGTGGCCACGATGCCGATCAGCAGCGACACGCGTGCGCCGTGGAAGATGCAGGCCGCCACGTCCCGGCCCAGCCGATCGGTGCCGAGCGGAAACTTCCAGCTCTGGAACGGCCAGATGAAGGGCTTGCCGGCCATGTCCCAAGGATCGCCGGGATAGAGCAGCGGTGCGGAGACAGCCATCACGACGACGACCAGCAGGATCGCAAGACCGATCACCGCGGCGACGTTGCGGCGGTACTGCCGCCAGAAGGCCATGAGCCTTCTCACTGGTATTCGATCCGCGGGTCGAGCACGGCGTAGAGCATGTCGACCACGAGATTGGCCAGCACGACGACGATCGAGCAGAGCAGCAGGATGCCGAGCAGCGTGTTGAAGTCGCGCTGGAACACCGCGTCGTAGGCCAGCCGCCCGAGCCCGGGCCAGCCGAACACCGTCTCGACCAGAACCGAGCCGCCGAGCAGCGAGCCGACCTGCAGGCCCGCGACCGTCACGACCGGCAGCAGCGCGTTGCGCAGCACATGCTTGAAGGCGATCTTGCCGTCGGCCAGGCCCTTGGCCTGGGCGGTGCGCACATAGTCGAGGCCGTAGACTTCGAGCATCGAGGCACGCATCAGCCGCGTGTAGATCGCCATGTAGAACAGCGCCAGGGTCACCGCGGGCAGCAGCATGTGCCGTCCGATGTCGACGACGCGGTCGAGGCCCTTGTATCCAGCACCGACCGATTCCATGCCCGTGGTCGGCAGCCAGCCGAGGGTCACGCCAAACAGCAGGATAAACATCAGGCCGATCCAGAAGGTCGGCGTCGCATAGGACAGCAGCGCGAAGATCGAGATCACGGTGTCGGTCGCCGTGCGCACCCGCCATGCCGCCAGCACGCCCAGCCCCACCCCCAGCAGGATCGACAGCGAGAGCGCGGTCAGCATCAGCCAAAGGGTCGCCGGCAGGCGCTCCAGGATAAGCCCGAGAACTGCCCTGTTGTGGCGATAGGAATAGCCGAGATCGAGCTGCACGACGTGCCAGAGATAGTTGCCGAGCTGCACCGGCAACGGCTTGTCGAGCCCGTACTGCTGGCGCAGCTGGGCGACGTATTCGGCGTTCGAGGCTCCCGCCTCGCCCGCCATCACGTCGACAGCGTCGCCCGGCGCGAGATGGAGCAGCGCGAAGTTGAAGACGACGATCCCGAGGATGACCGGAATCATCTGCAGGAGGCGCCGCCGGACGATACGAATGACGCGATACATGGGCTAGGCCAACTTGATGGGTCGAGCTCGCCTGAGATTCCCTCCCCCGCTCCGCGGGGGAGGTGTCAGCGTCTTACGCTGACGGAGGGGGCGTCGCGCAAGATGGTGCGTCGCCCCCCCTCCGACGCCGTAAGACGGCGCCACCTCCCCCGCAAGCGGGGGAGGAAAGCGACAACTCATCTTACTTTACCTACTTCGCGAGATAGACCTTGGCGAAGTTCGCGTAGGTGCCTTCGGCGCCGGTCGTGTGCTCCATGACGCGCTTGTTATGGAGCGTCACGTACTTGATGTAGAACAGGTCGGTCAACGGCACGTCGCGGGCCGCGATCTTCTGCATCTCGACGAACATCGCCTTGCGCTTGGCCGGATCGTTCTCGGTCTGCGCGCCCTCGAGGGCCTTGTCCATGTCGGGGTTCGAGTAGCCGGAGACGTTTGCGAAGGGCACGCCCTTCTTGATGTTCTGGCTCCAGTAGAGCCGCTGCACGCCGATCGTCGGATCCGGCATGGCATAGATGACGTTCATCGTCATGTCGAAGTCGTAGTCGCTGTAGACGCGCTTGATGAAGCCGCCGAGGTCGATGTTGCGCAGCTCGACGTCGATGCCGACCTTGCCGAGCGCCTGCTTGATGTACTCGCCCGACGGCGCCATCGTGTCGGAGACGGCCACGACCTCGAGCCGAAGCTTGAAGCGCTTGCCGCCGGCGCCGACCTTGTAGCCGGCCTTGTCGAGCAGCTCGGCGGCTTTCTTCGGATCGTAGGACACCGAGTCGGGCACGTCCTTCGTATAGTATTCGACGTTGGTCGGCGGGATCGGTCCGGTCAGCGCGGTGCCGTAGCCTTCCCAGACATTGTCGATCAGGAACTTGCGGTCGATCGCGTGGCTGATCGCCTGCCGCACCTCGACCTTCGCCAGATATTCGTTGCGATTGTTCAGCTCGAGCAGGAAGAGCGGCGCGAGATATTCGTAGCCCTTGGTCTCGGCGGCGAGCTTCGGCAGCGAGGCGAGCCGCTTGATGTCGGAGATCGAGACCGCGCTGAACGCCGTGAAATCCGCCTCCCCGGTTTCGAGCGCCGCCGCGCGTGCCGCCGCATCGGGGATGATCTTCCAGACGATCTTGTCGAGATAGGGCTTGGGCTGGTCCCAGTAGTTGGGATTGCGCTCCATCAGGATGTATTCGCCCTTTTTCCACTCCTTGAACACGAACGGCCCGGTGCCGATCGGTGCGTTCATGCCGGGATGCTTGGCGAGGTCCGTGCCGTCGTCGAAGATGTGCTTGGGGATGACCTGGGATTCGTAGCTCGACAGCGACTTCATCAGGATCGGCGTCGGCTTGGAGAGCTTCAGGATGACCGTTGTATCGTCCGGCGTCTCGACCGACGTCACGTTCTGATACGTGGTGCGGCCGCGCGGATGCATCTTGCTCCACACCTTCTCGAGCGAATATTTCACGTCCGCAGAGGTGAAGGGCTTGCCGTCGTGCCACTTCACATTGGGCCGCAGCTTGAAGGTATAGGTGAGCCCGTCCGGCGCGATCTCCCACGACGTCGCCAGCAACGGCTCCGGCTTCATCTCGTAGGTATAGGTCACGAGACCGTCGAAGACCTTTGTCGAGATCAGGCCGACATAGGTCGACGAATTGAACGCCGACACCGCCATCGGCGGCTCGGGAAACAGGGCGACATTCAGCACCCCGCCCTTCACCGGCTCCGCGCGCGCCGTCATCGAGCCGAAAGTCGTCAAAGCGAGGCCGGCCATCGTGGCCCGCCGAGTCAGATGTGTGTTCATGTCATTCCCTGCCGCAATATGCGTACCATAAAACTGGCGCCGATCAGGCGCCAGCCATGAGGTAATCGAATGCGGCGAGCGCATGTGTACGCAACACGTGATGGAACTCGTCGATGCTCACGGCCTCGTCGATGCCGCCCATGCCGGCCGGCGAGCAACCGTAGACATACGCGGGCACGCCCTTCATTCGCCAGAAACGGGTGTCGGTGCCGCCAAGGCTGACGATCGGCTTGGGCTCGTAACCCAGTGCAGATGCGGCATTTCTCGTGAGGTGCCCGACCATCTCGTGCGTCGGATCGCACCAGTTCGCCTCGGGATTCCCCTTGAGCAGTTCCTCGAAGCTGATGGCGGGATAGCGCGCGACGATCGCGGCAATCGCATCGAGCACGGTCTTCCGCGTGATGCCGACCGGCAAGCGAAAATCGACATCGAGCACGCACTCGGCGGGCAGCATGTTCACTTTCACGCCACCCTGCATGACACCGATATTCACCGACACGCGTCGCACGACGTCGGCCGCGCCGGCACCGAGCGATTTGTCCGCAGCCGTTCGTACATCGGCCCGGGTGAGCGTCCGGCGAACGACTTCGGGATCGTCGGGCTCGATCTTCTCGATCGCCTCGAGCTCCTTGATCAGCGACGCGGCGATCTTGTTCGCGCTTGGGCTGGTATGCGGATAGGCGCTGTGCCCGCCCGGCACATTGATGCGAAAGCGCACCCAGAGCATCGACTTCTCGCCGAACCGCACGGTCTGCAGGCCACTTGGTTCGGTGTTCAGCACGCAGTCGCCCAGCACCTCGTCGGCGCAGTTGTTGACCAGCCAGTCGGCGCCCCACTTGCCGCCGGTCTCCTCGTCGGAGACGACCGTGAGTGTCACCTTGCCGGGCAGCTCATCCTTCAGGCGATGCAGGTAGGCATGGACGAACAGCAACGCCGTCGTCCCACACTTCATGTCGACCGTGCCGCGGCCATAGACGCGGCCGTCGACGATCTCGCCGGACAAGGGATCGCCCTTCCACACCGTGCGATCGCCGATCGGAAAGACATCGAGATGGCCGTTCAACACCAAATGTCGCCCGGGCTTCGCACCGGTGAATCTGCTGATCAGGTTGGGCATCGAGGCTTGCGGCGCCTCCGTGCGATGCCTGAGACCCTCGCCATCCAGGAAGCGACGAAAGAAGTCGGCCGCCTCGGTCGTGTCGCCGGGAGGATTGCAGGTGTCGATGCGCGTGAAGGCGCGCAGGAACTCGACCTGCCGGTCGCGCTCCGTATCGAGCCAGCCCAGGAGTTTTTCGCGTGCGCTCATGCTCTGGCAAACTCCGGGACGGCGGCCTTGTGCACGACGACACCGTTCTTCACCACGCCGAGGCACCCTGCCCCGCCGATCGCGTAGGCGATGCCGCGCGGGTCGTCGGTGTCCCAGACCGCAAGATCGGCGGCACGGCCGACGGCGATCAGCCCCGCCTTGTCGGCGAGGCCGAGGGCTTTCGCGCTGTTCACGGTGAAGCCGCGCAGCGCTTCCTCGGGCGTCAGCCGGAACAGATAACAGGCAAGGTGCATCTGCGACGCCGGCGCCACGGTGGGCGAGCTCACCGGATTGGAGTTGGTGGCCAGCGCCATCGGCACGCCCATCTCGCGGAACATCTCCACCGGCGGCTTGCGCGTTTCATGCAAGGTCAGATGCGCGCCGGGCAGCAGCGTCGCCACCGTCCCCGCCTCGGCCATCGCGCGCACGGTGGCGAGCGAGGCGAATTCGAGATGGTCGGCCGACAGGCCGCGATGCGCGGCAACCATCGCCCCGGCGCCGAAGTCGGTGTACTGGTCCGAATGCGCCTTCACGCCCAGCCCGTAGGACTGGGCCTTGCTGAACAGGCGGCCCATCTGCTCGTGGCTGAAGCCGACCTTGTCGCAGAAGCCGTCGACCTGATCGACCAGGTCCTGCTTCACCGCCTCGGGCAGCACCTCGCTGCACATGAAGTCGACATAGTCGTCGCGGCGGCCGGCAAATTCCGGCGCCAGGCCATGCGCGCCGAGGAAGGTCGACACGACAGTGATCGGCAGGTCCTTACCGAGCGCGCGCGAGACGCGCATCAGGCGCAGCTCGACCTCCTTGTCGAGGCCCGCACCCGACTTGCTCTCGACCGTGGTGACGCCGTTGGCGAGCAGGCGGCTCATGCGCGCGCGGCTCGCGGCATAGAGCGCATCCTCCGACATCGCCCGCGTGCGCTTCACCATGGCGCCGACGCCGCCGCCGTTCGGCTCGAGATCCCAGCGCTGACCGCCCTGCGACAGCACCTCGAAGTCGACCAGCCCCTCCTCGCCATAGACGATGTGGGTATGCGGATCGACGAGTCCTGGGGTGACGACCTTTCCGCCGAGGTCCCAGACCTTGGCGGCTTCCGAAGCGGGCACTTCCGCGTCCGGCCCGATCCAGGCGACCTTGCCGCCCGCGATGCCGACCGCCCCCTTCGACATCAATCCAAAGGGCGAGCCGTCCTGCATGGTCGCGACGGCGGCGTTGCGCAGCAGCAGATCGAACATGGCGGCTCAGCCCACCGGCATGGTGTCGGCGAGCGGCGGCAGCTTCACGACCTTGGCGTACCAGGCCTCGAGCTTGGGATGGCCCGGTCGCCACGGCTCGTTGGCGTAGCGGAAATCGAGATAGCCCAGCGCGCACCCGATCGTGATCTCGCCGATGGTGGTCAGCATGCCGAGCGAGTCGGCCTGCTTCTCGAACACCGCCAGCGCCTCCTTCACCTTGCCCTGCTGCAGCTCGATGTAGCTCTTGCGCCCCTCGTCCTGCGGCAGCGCGATCTCCCGGCGGCGCGGCTGGGTGGCGTCGAGGATGCCGTCGCCGAGCGCCTCCTGCACCAGCGCCTTCCAGCGTGCCGGACCGGTTGGCGGAAACAGCTTGGGCGCGTCGCCGATGCTGTCGAGATATTCGCAGATCACCGGGCTGTCGTAGATCGACATGCCCTCGTCGGTGATCAGGGTCGGCACCTTGGACAGCGGGTTGAGCGCCAGAAGCGCCGGATCGGTCGTGCCGATCTTCATCCGCTCGATCTTGCTGTCGAGGCCGCGCGCGATGGCGCAGGCGGTGACCTTGCGGACGTAGGGGCTGGCGGGCGAGTAGGCGAGCTTCATTGATCTCCTCCGATTGAGGGCCGCATATTGCTCACTGTTCCCGACCGTTTTCACCGTCTTTGTGCGAGAACGTCAGCGGCGGGTCACTGAAAATGGCGCGAAACGACAGATTCCGAGCATCCCGCGGCGATCCACAGCCTTCTTCACTATCCGTCCACAATGTCTTATTCTTCTCGCGCATGACGAAGCTGCTCGACCAGGCTCTTGAAGCCGTTCGGCGCTTGCCGCCCGACGGCCAGGACGAGATCGCCCGCGCTATGCTCACATTGAGCGCCGTTGATGATGAGGCAGAATCCACCGATGCCGCTCACCTGCCGGCCGTCCTGGAGGGCCTCGCCCAGGCCAAGCGCAGCGACTTCGCCACGGACGCTGAAATCGAAGCGATATTCCGCCGCTTCGATTGATGAAGCTCCGCTTCACGCGGCAAGCGGCGAGTGATCTTCAGGAAATAGCTGACGACATCCAGGAGAGGAATCCGCAAGCCGCGAAGCGCGTCCGCGCCGCGATCCTACGGTCCCTGAAAGTCCTCGTTCTCTTTCCCGCATTGGCCGGCGGCAATCGACCGACGAGGTCCGCAAGCTCATCACACGGCGCTATCCTTACGTCGTGTATACGCCATCAACGCTGCAGCCGAAGAAGTCGTGATTCTGACCATTCAGCATCCCGCTCGCGATCGGCCTTATTCTGATACTTGGCGGCGATACGCCGTGCGGCCTGTCACTTCACCTTGCCCTGCTGGAGCGCGATGTAGTTCTTGCGGCCCTCGTCCTGCGGCAGCGGGATCTCGCGGCGCCGCGGCTGGGTGGCGTCGAGAATGCCGTCGCCCAGCGCCTCCTGCACCAGCGCCTTCCAGCGTGCCGGACCGGCTGGCGGAAACAGCTTGGGCGCGTCGCCGATGCTGTCGAGATATTCGCAGATCACCGGGCTGTCGTAGATCGACATGCCCTCGTCGGTGATCAGGGTCGGCACCTTGGACAGCGGGTTGAGCGCCAGAAGCGCCGGATCGGTCGTGCCGATCTTCATCCGCTCGATCTTGCTGTCGATGCCGCGCGCGATGGCGCAGGCGGTGACCTTGCGGACGTAGGGGCTGGCGGGAGAGGAGGCGAGCTTCATCGATCTCCTCCGATTGAGGGCCGCATCTTGCTCATCGTCTTGGACCGATATCATCGTCTTTATGAGCGGCAATTCCGTCATGAGCGGCAATTCCGTCGAGACAACGAAAGCGGCGGCGAGAGCCGGCTCCATATCATGCCGAGCGTCGATCGATCCCGAGCCGTCCGAGCCGAGGAAACGGGAAGCTCCTATCGGCGGACGACCCCGACCGCTCGTCGGGTGGGGATATGCCCCACACTGGGGCAAATCCACCACCCACCCCTCGTGATTGAGACGCATTCGAGCGCGTCCGGTCAAGCGCTGTGAAAATTGTGTGACCTTGGCATGCAGTCTGCTCTTGCAGGTATTCAAGGTGGGGAGCAATCAATGTCGGCCTGCAGCGAACAGCCAGGCATGAGAGGCACGGTGAAGACGCGAGGCAGGAGTATGAGGCCGCGAACGCATAGGGCCACGAGCAAGAGGGCACGCGTTTGAAAAGGACCTTCAACATCCGCCTGTGGTTCGCGGTCGTCGCCCTGGGCCTCGTCGGCGTGATTTGCGGTGCATCGGCTTATTGGGTCGCCGAATTCATCACCCGGAGTCTTCTGGAGTACGAAAGCGAAATATCGCAAGAGTTCTTTCAGGGGATCGTTGCGGTCGAGGGCGATGCCGTGTTCGGAGGACCCGCACCAGGAAATCCGGCGCTGAGGGAGTTCGTCAGGCATCTCGTCAAGACGCCGGGCATGATGCGGGCAAACATCTACTCTGCCGATCGCCAGGTGTTGTGGTCCACGGAGAAGCAGCTGGTCGGTCAGAGATTTGCCGACAACCCCGACCTCGAGAAGGCGTTGAAGGGCGAGCGCATCACCGAAATCAACTCGATCGAACATCACAAGAGCGAATACGTCGCCTTGCCACACTCGGGGCGCTTCATCGAAGCGTACTTGCCGATCCGTTCGGCACAACCAGATCACGACGTTATCGGCGCAATTGAGCTCTACAAATTTCCGACTTCGTTGAACGTCACCATCGACCAGGCACGCCAAATGATCTGGCTGCTTGCGTTGGGCGCCGCGCTCTTGCTCTATCTGACCCTGTTCTGGATCGTCGAGCGCGGTGCCGTGCAGATCGAGCGTCAGCAGCAGCAATTGGCCCGGCTTCAATCCTTCGCCATGATCGGCCAACTCGCCAGCGCGATCGCGCACAGCCTTCGGAACCCTATGGCGGCGATCCGATCGACCGCGGAGTTGTGGCGCAGCGAGTTGCCAGCAGGTCGCACCGACGTAGCCGAAGACGTCATACGCGAGGTGGATCGCATGGACGGATACGTCCGCGATCTGTTGTCGTATGCGCGTCCCGAACTGTCCGACAGGCAGGCATTCGATCCAATGACCATCGTCGACCTGGCGGTCGCCAAGCGCAAAGGCGCCTTGCAGAGAAGTCGGATCGCCGTGCAACGAACCGATCAGCGTGAGCGTCGCTCGACGAGCCTGATCGATCCCGTTCTGTTCGAGCATGCCGTAACGAGCATCGTCGACAACGCGATCGAGGCAATGGGCGATGGCGGAAGGCTCGATATTGCGGTCTCCGAAAAGTCAAAGGGGCGACAAGTGTCGATCGAGATAGCCGACAACGGGCCGGGCATTCCGCCGACCCTGCTCACCCGAGTCTCCGGTTCCTACTTCACGACCAAGTCCAGGGGGCTTGGCCTTGGCTTGGCGCTGGCGCGAGGTGTCATCGAGAGATGGAACGGGAGTCTATCCATTTCGAGCAGCGTCACTTCGGGGACGTCGGTTACGATTACTTTGGAGACGGTGCCCCACCGTGCGTAGCCTGGTTCTCCTCGTTGAAGATGAGGCGCTGCTCGCGCGCAACGTCAAGACTTACCTCGAGCGCCGCGAATACGAGGTGGTCGTGGCCGGCACGTTGCGAAGCGCCGCGAAGGCCTATGAAGAACTGCAGCCAGACGCCATCCTGATAGACCAGAACCTTCCCGACGGCGTCGGGATGGACCTGATAAAGACGATCAGGAGTTCCGATCGGGCCATAAAACTGGTGATGATCACAGCCCACGGCAGCGTGGAAACCGCGGTCGAGGCGATGAAGTCTGGCGCGGACGACTATCTTACCAAGCCCGTCGGCCTCGACGAAATCGCTCTGCTCCTCGAGAAGCTGGTGGAGCAGTCGAAGCTGGAGAGTTCGCTTTCCTACTTCAGGACAAAGGAAGAGCGACGCAGCGGACTCGACAGGATCGTCGGGGACTCGCCGGCAATCCGGGACATGAAGACGCGGATCGGAATGGTCATCAATGCCGACAGCGGCGCATCGGGCGCGCAGCCGGGGCCGCCAGTCTTGATTCTCGGCGAAACCGGGACGGGAAAGGAGCTGATCGCGCGGGCGCTGCACTTCGACGGACCGCGCCGCAAGGCGCCTTTCATTGAGGTCAATTGTGCCGCGTTGCCCGAGCACCTTGTGGAGTCCGAGCTCTTCGGTCACGAGAAGGGGTCCTTCACGGACGCGCGCGAAAAGAAGGTCGGGCTTTTCCAGGCTGCCGATGCCGGGACGCTGTTTCTGGATGAGGTCGGCGAACTGACCCTGCAGGCTCAGGCAAAGCTCCTGAAAGCCATCGAGGACGGGGTCATCCGTCCTGTAGGCGGCGTGCGTGACAGGCGCATCAATGTCCGGCTGATTGCCGCGACCAATGCATCTCTCGAGGACAAGGTTCGAGTAAACGAATTCCGCAGCGATCTATACTATCGCCTGAACACGATCACGATTACCTCGCCCCCATTGCGCAGCCGAGCCAGCGACATCCTCAGCCTTGCCGGCCTCTTCCTGAAGGAATGGCGCAATCGCTATGGACGCAGCGAGTTGACGCTGACTCCGGCGGCAGAGGCGGCACTTCTCGCGCATTCCTGGCCAGGTAACGTTCGAGAACTCAGAAACGTCATCCAGCAAGCCTGCATGCTGACCGCTGGAAGCCGCATCGAGCCACCTGACCTGAGCCTGCGCGAAGTCGTGGCAATCGGCTCCAAGGAGCGACCGGAAGCGAACGGCGCGACGCTCGGGAATGTCGAGCGCGAACTGATCGTCACCGCCCTCCGGAAGGTCCATGGCAACGTCACGCTGGCCGCGAAGTCGCTCGGCGTGTCGCGTGACACATTGCGTTACCGCATGGACAAGCATGCTCTTCGACGCGAGGAATTCGTATAAACTCCGAAGGTCCAATGGCAGCTTGGTGAGAAGCCCCACAATGGCGAAATGCCCCACCATTCCCCCACAGCCTAAAAACAGAATTAGTCCATTAAATCAATAAGTTAGAAAGCTTCCGAACGATTGGCATGTGGGGTGCTCCTAAGGCGGTGCCGGGCTTTTCCGGTTTTGCCTGAAGGGACTATCCAATGATCTCCAATCGCTTCGTTGCCGCCGCCGCAATCATCGTCGGCATCAGCGCTCTCGCCGGCACGGCGTCGGCAAGCACGGTCGAGGCCAATTTCGAGAGCCAGCTCGCGTTCGATGCCGACAACCTCGTCACGCAGGACACCTCGCTGTCCGGCGTGCGCGAGTTGAATCGTGAAGCCGAAAGCCGCGGCCGCAAGAACGAGACAGGTGAAGATCAACGCGGTCGCCATCGCGGCCGCGGCCGCTAACTTCGCGTCTAGACTTGTCGGCACCTCCGTCGCCAATGCGATGGAGGTGCTGATGGCCGCGATGAATCGCCCCCTTCTAGCGCTCCTCTTCATCGTCCTGTCGAGCGGTCGCGCGACCGCTTTCGATCCGGAGGGCGCCACGGTAGAGCTTTCGAACTTTGGAAATCTGGGTGGTTTCTCCCTTGGCTTGTTCGGCATGGATTCGAGCCGTTCAGCGCGACCGGCGGAATACAATCAACTCCTGAGCAAGACGGCTGCGCTGGAGGCATCCTGGTCGGGTGGCGGGTTTCTGGTCGCGCTGTCAGCGGGCCGCACGAGCTACGCGGGCCTTGCGCCCTCCGGGTTTGCCGCAGGATCGGCCAACTTCGCGGGTCTCACCCTGCGTCAGGAGATCGGGACCGTTGCGAGAGGTACGATCGGGGCGGAGTTCAACGGCTATAGGTATGACTGGGAGGGCGAAACTTGGCGCGAGCTGAACTTCAGCCTGAGATGGTCGCGAAGGTTCTAGCCGGGCTCGGCTGGTCCGCGATCGTGCGCAACACGCGAAGCAGGCCGTCCTCTACCGACCGTATGGAGCAAGATCCGACACATAGCCCGCGGCGACATCGGTCGCCAGGGCCGCGTCACTCCGTATTCTCGGGTCGCCGTGCCCGCCGCCGCCCGGAGTCCCGAGGGAAACCGCGTCGCCCTTCTGGATCACGTACTGCTTCTTCGGGTCGGTGAGCTTGCCGTTGATCCGCAGCTCGCCCGGCGCGGTGACGGCCGGGGCCGCCGGAATCGGGCCGCAGCTTCTTGTGGTGGAAGCGCAGCGGCGCGATGTGCTCGCTGATCTCGATCGAGGTCGAGGAGACGTTCGAGGGCCAGCTCACGCAGGTGATGCCGTCGCGCTGCGTATTGCCGCCCATGCCGCCGTTGTAGAGGAACATGTTTCAGCAACGGCCTTCATTTCGCCCGAAGGAATGTCTATTCTTATTCCCATGGCAAACGAGCCGGAAAACTTGGTCCTGGCGTATCTGCGGCGGATAGACGAAAAGGTCGACCGCTTGCGCGATGATGTGCGTGAACTCAAGACGGGCCTCAACAGTGTGCGTCGCGATCTGATAGCCCTCGCCGAAGCCGACGCCCGCGTTGAGCTGATGGTCGATCGCCAGGTGGAGCGTCTCGACAAAATCGAGCGGCGCCTGGATCTACGCGACGCGTAGAGACGTACTCAGCGATAAGAGTTTTCAGCTGTCACATATCCCGCCGCCACGTCAGCCACGAGCGCGGCGGCAGAGCGCTGCTTCGGATCGCCATGCCCGCCACCGCCCGGGGTGCCGAGGGAGACGGTGTCGCCCTTCCGGATCACGTACTGCTTCTTGGGATCGGTCAGCTCGCCGTTAATGCGCAGCTCGCCCGGCGCGCCATCCTTGCCGCCTTCGATGCCGAAGGCCGGAAAGATCGTGCGCTCGGCGAGGAAGGAGACGGCGATCGGCGTCTCGCTGCGGCTCTCGATCAGGATCTCCTGGCCCAGCCCGCCGCGGTGACGGCCGGGGCCGCCGGAATCGGGCCGCAGCTTCTTGTGATGGAAGCGCAGCGGCGCGATGTGCTCGCTGATCTCGATCGAGGTCGAGGAGACATTCGACGGCCAGCTCAGGCAGGTGATGCCGTCGCGCTGCGTATTGCCGCCCATGCCGCCGTTGTAGAAGAACATGTTGGCGTAGGGCTTGCCCCCTTCCCGCACGCCCGACTGGTTCATGCCCCACATCGGGCTGCCGCACGCGGCCATCACGCGCTCGGGCACGATCTGGCCGAGGCAGCCGAACACCAGCATCGGCACGTAATGGCCGATCAGCATCCGCGAGCCGCCCGGCGCCGGGAATTGCGGATTGACGATGCAGCCTTCGGGCGCGCTCAGCGAGATCGGCCGGAAGGCGCCCTCGTTGTTGGGCAGGTTGGGGCTGGTGCAGACCTTGACCCCGTACATCGCCATCGCCGTCGTGTAGCAGAGAGCGCAGTTGATAGCGCGGTCGACCTGAGCATCGGTGCCGGCGAAATCCATGCTGATCTCGTCGCCTTTGATGGTGAGCTCGAGCTTCATGGTGATCGGCGTTTCCATGATGCCGTCGGTCTTGAGCTCGCTCCGATACGTTCCGTCGGGCAGCTCGCGGATCGCCGCGCGCATCGCCGTTTCGCAGCGGCCCTGGATCTCGCGCGCGAGATCGGTGAGGTCGTCGAGGCCATAGCCGTCCATCAGCACGCGCAGCCGGTCTTCCATCACGTCGAGCGCCACGATCTGCGCATAGAGGTCGCCCATCGTCTGATCGGGCGTGCGCACGTTCTTGCGGATGATGGCAACCAGCGTCTCGTCGGTCCGGCCTGCCGCGATCATCTTCATCGGCGGGATCTGCAGGCCTTCCTCGAACACCTCGCGCGGCTCGGGGCTGCGGATCTTGCCGCCGATGTCCGGCGCATGCGCCGTCGTCGCGCTGAAAGCGATCAGCTTACCGTCCCTGAAGATCGGTTTGGCCAAGGTGATGTCGGGCAGATGGCCGGTGCCGAGCCAGATGTCGTTGGTGATCAGCACGTCGCCGGGCGCGAGCCTGTCGGGCGGGAAGAAGCGCAGGAAGTGCTTCACCGTTTCGGGCAAGGTGCCGATGAAGCTCGGGATGCTCTCCGACGCCTGCACCAGCGACTGGCCGGTCTCGTCTGTGATGACGCAGGAGAAGTCGTAGCTCTCGCGCACCAGGGTCGAGAAGCTGGTGCGCACCATGGCGACCGCGGCCTCGTCGACGGCGGAGATAAGGCGCCGCCACAGCAGCTCCAATTCGATCGGATCGAAGGTGCGGGTCATCGAAGGACACTCATGGCCGGGAGCGCGGCTCTCCAGAGCCGCTCATGGGATGTGGCAGTCCGAAGAAGAGCGGCTCTGGAGAGCCGCGCTCCCAGCGAAGACATCAGTTCGCCTCTGCCAGGATGGATCCGTCGTCCAACAGACGCGCGGTCGCGTTGGGGCCGACGATGAAGGTGCTTTCGTCCTCTTCGAACACCGCCGGACCGTCGATTTTCGCGCCGGGCGTGAGCGCGTAACGGTCCCAGACCCTCGTCTGGATCGTCTTGCTCTCGTCCGGGAAGAAGACGGGCCGCATGCCCTTTTCGGCGTTCGCGGACGAATGGCGTGGCAATTCGAGCTTTCCGCCCGTGCCGGGCATCGGCGCGGTGACCGACAGGCGGATGGCGACGAACTGGATCGCCGCGCCCGGCGGCGTGCGGGCGAACAGCGCCTTGTAGGAGTCCTCGAACGCGGCGCGCACACGGGCTTCGGTGAGCGGCGACGGCATGGTGACGGTGATCTCGCTGCCCTGCCCGATATAGCGCATGTCGGCGAGGCGCTTGACGGTGCGGCTCTCGATGTCGGCCCCCGTCAGGCGCAGCACGTCGAGCGATTCCCTTTCCAGCGCAGCGAACATGTCTTCGGCCGCCGTCATGTCGGCGCCAGCGAGCGGCAGGGTGAAGCTCGCCACGCGATCGACCCGCGCGGGCGCCATCAGCATGCCAATGGTGCTGCCGGCGCCTGCGCCGGGCGGGCAGACGACGCGTTTCACGCCGAGCTTGCGCGCCACATGCCAGGCATGGACGGGCCCCGCGCCGCCCGTGGCCAGCAGCGCGTATTCCGAGGGGATGCGGCCGCGCTCGGCGATGGCGACCCGCGCCGCGCCGGCCATGTTCTCGTTCACCACGTCGTGCACGCCGAAGGCCGCGCGCGACGGCTCGACCTGGAGCGCCAAGGCCAGCGCGCCGAACGCCTTGTCGGTCGCCGTGCGGTCGATCCTCATCGCTCCGCCAAGGAAGAAGTCCGCGTTGAGATAACCGAGCGTCAGATCGGCGTCTGTGACGGTCGCATTGGTGCCGCCCCTACCGTAGCAGGCCGGTCCCGGCTGGGCGCCGCTGCTCTCCGGACCCACATTCAGCGTACCGAGGTCGCTCCTGTGCGCTATCGAGCCGCCGCCCGCGCCGATCTCGATCAGCTCGACGGTCGCGATCTGCATCGGCAAGCCTGAGCCGCGCAAAAAGCGCTTCTCGCGCGCCGCCTCGAAGCCATAGGCGACCAGCGGCTCGCCATCGTCGACGAGGGCGAGCTTGGCCGTCGTTCCGCCCATGTCGAAGGCGAGCACCCTCTCCAGTCCGGCGTTGCGCCCGAACCAGGCCCCGGCCAGCGCTCCTGCCGCCGGCCCGCTTTCGAGCAGCTGCACCGGCACGCGCTTGGCCTCGCTCACATGCGTCAGTCCGCCGTTCGACAGCATCAGGAACAGCCCGCCGGGAATACCCTCCGCGCGCAATGCCTGCTCCAGCCGCTCGAGATAGACCTCGGCCAGCGGCCGGATATAGGCATTCGCCACCGTCGTCGACGCGCGCAGATATTCGCGGATCTCCGGCGACACGTCGGACGATAAGGAGATCGACAGGTTCTGGTAGCGCTCGGCGATCGCCGCACCGATGGCGCGCTCGTGAGCGGCGTTGGCGTAGGAATGCAGGAAACAGATAGCGAGGCTCTCGACGCCCTGCTCGACCAGTTCGGCGACCTCGGCCAGCGCGGCATCGACGTCGAGCGGCTTCTCGACAGTTCCGTCGGCCGCCAGCCGCTCCATCGCCTCGCGTCGCCACGGCCGCGGCACCAGCGCCTTGGGCATCTCGATGAACAGGTCGTACAGCTCGTACTTCCGCTCGCGGCCGATCTCCAGCACGTCGCGGAAACCCGCTGTCGTGAGCAGCCCGGTCTTCGCGCCCTTGCGCTCGATCAGCGCGTTGGTGAACAGCGTCGTGGCATGCACCACCCGGCCGACCTGCTCGGGCCTCGCCCCCGCCTTTTCCAGCACCTTCCGTGTGCCGTCGAGCGCGCCGCGCGCCGGATCGTCCGGAGTGGTGCTCTCCTTCCAGATGACGGCGCGTCCGTCGCGCGGATCGTGGATGACGAGATCGGTGAAGGTGCCCCCGATATCGATGCCAAGGGACAACGGCGCTGCTACGGTACTCATTCCGCTTTGATATTGCCTGCTTTCACGACCTTCGCCCAGCGCTCGCGATCCTTTTGGATGTACGCTGCGAAAGCGTCAGGTCCCTGCCTCATCGGCTCGAGCCCCTGCCTCTCCAGTGTTTCCTTGTTGGATGGATCGGCCATCGCTTCGAGGAACAGCTTGGCAAGCCCCGCCTTGATGTCCGCCGGCAATGCCGCTGGGCCGACCAGGCCGAACCAGTTGCTGATATCGAGCGCCGGCATGTCCTTGGTGAGCAGCGTAAGCTCCGGCGCAATCGGCGAGGGCTTGGCCGCCGCAAGCGCCAGCGCGCGCACCTTTCCGCCGCGCACCATGCTCATGATTTCGGAGACATTGGCAAAGAAGAGATCGACGTTGCCCGCAGCCACGTCGGCAATCGCCGGCGCGCCGCCGCGATATGGAACGTGGATCAGCTTGAGGCCGCCGGATTCCGCCGCGAGGAATTCTGCCGCGAGCTGGTTGGTCGAGCCCAGACCCGTGGAAGCGTAGGAGACCTTGCCCGGATTGGCCTTCGCATAGGCCACCAGCTCCGGAATTGTCTTGAACGGCGCCTCCATGCGCACGATCAGCGCCATCGGCACGCCGACGAGGTTGGCGATCGGCACCAGCTCCTTGTCGAGATCGAGTGGAATATTCGAGCCGGGCACGACCGGGCCGACCGCAAGCTGGCCCATGATGCCGATGCCCACCGTGTAGCCGTCGGGCGGCGATTGCGCCACGCTCTTGAGGGCGATGAAGCCACCCGCGCCGGTCTTGTTCTCGACCACGACGGCGAGACCGTGCTTGCGCTGCAGCGTATCGGCGGCAATGCGCGCGGCAATGTCGGCCGTGCCGCCGGGCGCATAGCCGACAAGTATCTTGATCGGTTGCTTGGGAACCCAGTCAGCCGCGTGCGCTGACGCCGCGGCGAGAAACATCGGTGCAGCAAGCAGGCTTCGACGCAGCATGTTCATATTCTCCTGGCCGATGCGAAACGTCGAGCAAGCCCCGTGCCGGGTCAACCGACTTTGCGCTAGTCTCCGCGCGTCATGCCACACTCGATCTCCGCCTCCGATGTCTGGAGCCTCCTCGACCACTGGGCGGAGGAGACACCGCAAGCGCCCGCCTTCCTGCACGGCGACAGGGCGATCTCCTTCGCGGCGCTGCAGGAGCAGGCCGCCCGCGCGGCGCAGGGCCTCGCCGATCTCGGCGTCGGGCCGGGCGATCGCGTGGCACTCTGGCTGCCCAATGTGCCGGCCTATCCGATCCTCTACTTCGCCTGTGCCCGCCTCGGCGCCATCGCCGTCGCGGTCAACACCCGCTATCGCGCGGTCGAGGTCGCCGACATCGTCGGCCGTTCGGGCGCCAGGGTGCTGGCTTGCGCCCCCGGTTTCCGGCGGATCGATTTCCTGTCGATCCTCGCCGATGTCGAGCCGGCCGCGCTCGAGAAGCTCGCGGCGATCGTCGTGGTCGGCGAGGAGCCGGCGACGGCGCCGCCCGCCATCGAGCGGCTGCGGCGGATGCCGTTCGAGCGCCTGCTGTCGCGCCCGCCGATCGGCGCCAACCACGCCGCCGCCAACGCGCCGTGCAATATCTTCACGACGTCGGGCACGACCAGCGCGCCGAAGTTCGTGCTGCATCGCCAGGGCGCGATCGCGACCCACGCCCAGCAGGTCGCGCGCGCCTTCGGCTTCGACGCGCCGGATACCCTCTCGCTCTCGATCCTGCCGCTATGCGGTGTGTTCGGCTTCGACCAGACGCTCTCCACCCTCGCCGCCGGCAAGCCCTGCGTGCTGGTCGAATCCTACGAGGTCGAGGAGATCGCGCGGCTGATCGCGCAGCACCGGCCGACCACGCTGTTCATCAGCGACGACCTGGTGGCGCGCCTGCTCGAGCTCGTGCCGGGCGATCCGCCGTTCCCGTCGGTGAAGTGGATCGGCTATGCCGGCTTCAACGCCGCGCTCGAGAACATCGCCGAGGTCGCCGAGGCGCGCGGCCTTATCCTGCGCGGCCCTTACGGCATGAGCGAAGTGCAGGCGCTGTATTCGCTGCAACCGCTCGATGCGCCCGTGGCACAGCGCAAGAAGGGCGGCGGCGTGCTGAGCTCGCCCTTCGCCCATGTCCGCGTGCGCGATCCCGAGACTGGCGACCTGCTCGGCGTCGGCCAACCCGGCGCGCTGGAATGCGCCGGGCCGTCGCTGATGGTCGGCTACTACGGCAACGAGAAAGCGACGGCCGAGACGCTCACCGCCGACGGCTATGTCCGCACCGGCGACCTCGCCCAGCTCGAGGCCGACGGCAGCTTCACCTTCCTGAGCCGCATGGGCGACGTGCTGCGGCTGTCGGGTTTTCTCGTCAACCCGCTCGAAATAGAGACCCACATCCAGAAGCTGCCGGCGATCGAGGGCTGCCAGACCATCGCCGTCGCGCGCCCGGAGGGCGTGCGCGCCGTCTCCTTCGTGATGCTGAAGCCTGGCGCCTCGCTCGACGAGGCCGCCGTCATCGCCCACTGCCGCCGCGGCCTCGCCAACTACAAGGTCCCTGCGCGCGTCTTCGCGATCGACGACTTCCCCAAGACCCCTTCCCCCAACGGCCTCAAGATCCAGCGCACCAAGCTTCGGCAGATGGCGGAGGAGCTGATGTCATCATAGTGTTCCGGACCGCGAGCCTCCGGCTCGCTCATGTTCATGAGCGAGCCGGAGGCTCGCGGTCCGGAAGACCATGATTACAATTGCTTGCTGGCGATGGCGGCTCCCTGGGCGAGGGTTTCGAGCTTGGCCCAGGCGATGTCGCGGTGGACGCGGCCGCCGAGGCCGCAGTCGGTCGAGGCGATGACGCGGTCCTTGCCAACCAGCTTCGCGAAGCGGCCGATGCGCTCGGCGACCAGCTCGGGATGCTCGACGACGTTGGTGGCGTGGCTCACCACGCCGGGCAGGATCAGGCGGTCGTCGGGCAGCTTGGTGTCCTTCCACACCGCCCATTCGTGCTCGTGACGCACGTTGCCGGCCTCGAAGGAATAGGCGCCGGCCTCGATCCTGAGCATCACGTCGACGATGTCGCGCATGGCGATGTCCGTCGTGTGCGGCCCGTGCCAGCTTCCCCAGCAGAGATGGAAGCGCACGCGATCCCGCGGCAGGCCGCGCAACGCGTGGTTCAACGCCTCGACCTTTGGCATGGTGAACTTGCGATATTCCTCCGCGGTCGGCTCGGGGTTGATCTGATCGAAGTTCTCGGCGATTGCCGGATCGTCGATCTGCAGGATC
This sequence comes from Reyranella sp., assembly GCF_965279465.1. Classification (NCBI taxonomy): domain Bacteria; kingdom Pseudomonadati; phylum Pseudomonadota; class Alphaproteobacteria; order Hyphomicrobiales; family Reyranellaceae; genus Reyranella; species Reyranella sp. Next base: position 4,535,650 of record NZ_OZ257242.1, on the reverse strand, counting down.
AACCCGGCGTCGACGATCGCCTTGTATTCCTCGCGCATTGCGTCGGCGCAAGCGAAGACGAACTCGTCGTCGCTCTTGTAGTGGCGATTGCCGATGCGCGCGCAACTCGCCGGGCCGATCGAGGTCATGAAGCCCTCGCTGACGCCATTCGCCGCGAGCGCCGCCTTGAAGTTGGCGATGTCGGCCGCGATCGCTGCATGTCCGGTGTAGCTGATCGGCCCGATGCAGAACGGCCAGTCGGTGGCGCGCGGCCCGGTCGAGACGCCCGACTCCGGATCCGAATAGGCCGCGGCAAAGCGCTGCCGGTCGCGCCGGTCGGCGAAGCTCGACAGCACGGTGTTGCCCGGGCTCGAACGCTGCGCCGGCAAGTCGTAGAGGCCCAGGCCGGTGACCTCGAGGTTGGCAAGCCGGGAGAAGGAATAGCTCCACCAGGCGCGGTAGTTGACCTTCGAGCCCATCGACTTGCCGTATTCGCCGTCGCCCGGCACCGAGATGCCGGCAGCGACCTGGCGGCGCACGACATCGCTCACTGCCTCGGTGAGCGACTTCTGGAACGAGGCCTCGTCGGCCTTGCCGGCTTCGCGCCGATGGTTGGCCTCGATCAGCGAGTCGGGGCGCGGCAGGCTGCCGGCGTGGCTGGTGAGAATGGCATCGGTGCTCTTGCGCATGATCAGCGTCCCTTGAACTTGGCGGGCTTGCGCTTCTCGGCGAAGGAGCGCGCGGCCTCGCCGAAATCTTCCGAAAGGTAGAGCTTTTCAGGTGCACCCATGAACATGACCTCCCGGCTCAGACGATCCATATAGTAGCGCCGCATGCGCACGGTGGAGCGGACGCTGAGCGGCGGGTTCCTGATCACCTCGGCGGCGAGCTCGCGCGCCACATCGAGATACTTGCCCTTGGGCGCGACGCGGTTGATCAGGTTGGCCTTGAACGCCTCCTCGGCGGTGAAGAACCGACCCGTGAGCGCCGCCTCCATCGTGAAGGCGCCGCCGCCGCGATAGTGCATCAGCGCCCAGTACTTGCCGGCGCCCAGGCCGCGCGAGGTCTCGGTGATCTGGAATTGCGTGCCCTCCTCCGCGACGATCAGATCGCACTCGAGCACGATGCCGACCGAAAGGCCGAGCACATAGCCGTGCGCCGCTGCGATCACCGGCTTCCAGTTCACCGCCTTGGTGAGCAGATCCGACGAATGGGTGCCGCGGCCCTGCGGCCCGCCGAGCTTGAGGAATTCCTCGCGACTGCGCAGCTGGCGCTGCTGCACGTCGGCGCCGGTCGAGAAGGCGCGGCCGGTGCCGCACAGGATCGCGATATGCGCAGACTCGTCCGCATCGAAGCGATGCAACGCCTCGCCCAGCGCACCGACCAGCTCGTCGCTGAAGGCGTTCAGCTTCTCCGGGCGGTTCAGCGTCAATGTGACGACCTCGCCGTCCTGCTCATAAATCACGAGCGCCATCGTTTCCCCCTATGCAGTTCGTTCTTGGGTCGCCAGACTAACCGACAAAATCGGGAGGAAACCATGGGCATGATCGCCAAAGCGACAGCCGCGTTTCTTGCGTTCGCGTTCTGCGTAAGCCCTGCAATTGCCCAGAAGAAGTACGATCCGGGCGCTTCGGACAGCGAGATCAAGCTCGGCCAGACGATGCCCTACAGCGGCCCGCTGTCGGGCTTCGCCACGCTCGGCAAGGCCGAGATCGCCTATTTCGCGATGATCAACGACCAGGGCGGTGTCAACGGCCGCAAGATCACCATGATCTCGCTCGACGACGGCACCAGCCCGCCGAAGACGGTGGAGCAGACTCGCAAGCTGATCGAGGACGACCAGGTGCTGGCGATCTCGGGCTCGCTCGGCACGGCGACCAATGCGGCGATCCAGAAATACCTCAACAGCAAGAAGATCCCGCAGCTCTTCCTCGCCACCGGCGCGGCGCGCTGGAACGACCCGAAGAACTTCCCCTACACGATGACCCTGACGCCGATCTACACGGCAGAGGCCAGCATCTACGCCGCCTATGTCATGAAGGAAGTCAAGGACCCGAAGGTCGCCGTGCTCTACCAGAACGACGACTTCGGCAAGGATTTCATCAAGGGCTTCCGCGAGCGGCTGGGGACCGCGGCCAAGACGATCGTGGTGCGCGAGGTGAGCTACGAGGTGACCGACGCCACGGTCGACTCGCAGATGATCGACCTCGCCTCGACCAAGGCCAACGTCTTTCTCAACATCTCAACGCCCAAGTTCGCCGTGCAGGCGATCCGCAAGGCGCACGAGCTCGGCTGGAAGCCGCTGCAGCTCATCGACAATCCCGCCGCCTCGGTCGCAATCGTCATGCGGCCGGCCGGCGTCGAAGCCTCCAGGGGAATCGTCTCGGCCGCCTTCGTGAAGGATCCGACCGATCCGCAGTACAAGGACGATCCGGAGTTCCTCGCCTGGGTCGCGTGGATGAAGAAGTACTATCCGTCGGGCAGCCTCGAAGACGTCCAGAATGTCGTCGGCTATATTCAGGCGCAGACCATGGTGCAGGTGCTGAAACAGTGCGGTGATACGCTGACGCGAGAGAACGTGATGAAGCAGGCGGCGAACCTCAAGGCGTTCCATCCCGCCATGCTGCTCAAAGGCATCGACATCACGACCGCACCCGACGACTACCAGCCAATGGAAGAGATGCTGTTGCAACGCTTCACCGGTGAGCGGTTCGAAGTGTTCGGCGAGCTTCTGAGCGCCAGAGTGAAGTAAGCAAGGAGTGACGAGAGATGGCCAAGCGCAAGAGCATCAACTGGGCGGGCTTCAAGCACGAGAACCCGATCCCCAACGCCAGCATGATCGGCAATCTCATGATGTCGAGCATCATGAGCGGCCGCGACCCCGACACCGGCACCATGCCGCCCGACCTCGATGCCCAGGTCGTCAACATCTTCAAGCAGATCAAGCTCGCCGTCGAAGCGGCCGGCGGCACGCCGAACGACATCCTGAAGGTTCACTTCTGGATGAAGGACCCGGCGACCGGCCGCAAGGCGCTCAACGGCGAATGGTCGAAGATGTTTCCCGATCCGGAATCGCGTCCGGCGCGCCACACCTCGTCCCTCGCCGCAAACGCGCCCAACCATGTGACCTGCGATTTCGTTGCGGTGATCGGCGGCTAGCTGAAACTGGCCTTGTCATCGTCTTCCGGACCGCGAGCGTCCCGCTCGCTCATGATCATGAGCGAGCGGGACGCTCGCAGTCCTGAAGAGCATGAGCGCTTGTTGCGCTACCGCCCCGGCAAACGGAGGTTGGCGACGGCGGCACCGACGAAGAGTTGCGGCCGCGATTGCTGGCGAACGCCGAGCCTGCGCTCGAGCGTCTCGACGCAGGCTCGCGTCGCCTGCGCGAGACCCGCCCAGGTCGACGCCCCGTCGAGCTGCTGCAGGAAGCACTGGTCGTAGTAGGTATAATCGTCGTCGGCACCGCAGCCGAAGCTGGTGCGATCGGCGGCTGCCGCCGCAAGGATGATGCGATTGGGCCGTCGCGTCCCGGCATTGATGAAGGTGCCGCTGTGGCAGGCCGACACGATCAGCACCGTCGGCATCGCACCACAGCCCTCGCTCAGCGCCCTGTCGAGCGCAGCCGGCGACAGCAGGCGGTGGTCGGGCCGCAGGAAGAAGCCCTGCGCGTCGCCGTGGCTCGTCATATAGACGAGGCAGGCCTGCCCACCCGGCGTGCGCAGGGCATTGATGACGTTGGCCGAGCTTGCCAGCCGCTGGCCTCCGGCCCGCGCCGACGAGTAGCTCGTGATATCGCGCACGCCCATCGCCGCAAAGCGCTCGCGCAGGGTGTCGATGCCGTTGTCGAATGCCGGGCTGTTGTTGTCGCCGGCGACCAGCACGGTGCGCCAGCGATCGGCCGGAATGCCGGTACCGGGCGCGGATGACACGGCGTGCGTTGCCGGCGGCGGTCCCTGGTCATCTGCCGTACAGCCGATGACGAGCAGCGTCAGGATCATCGCAGCGGCCAGACGCACGAACATGCCAACACCCCTCGGATTCCTCCCTGCGCGAAGCGCAGGGAGGAAGCGACCGCTTCCTAGTTCCCCAGCGGCTTCGCACCGACGGAGCGCAACGCCATCTCGGCATAGAGGCACGCCGTCTGCTCCTCGCTGAGCCGCCCGCCCGGCACGTACCACATGGAGACGTGAGTCCATTGATCGAGCAGCGCCATCGCCGTCGCCTTGAGATCGCGCCTGCCGTCGACCTCGGGCGGATCGAACACGCCCTTGTCTATGCCGTCGGACAGGATGCCGACCACCACGCCGCGGATCGCGCGACGGCTGCGGCGGATGTCGCTCACCCGTTCGGCGTCGAGCCAGCTGATCTCGCGATTGGCGACCAGCGCCTCGATGCGCAGCCGGCAGTGACGCATGACATAGGCGCGCACGAAGGCCGCCAGCCTGACGCGCGGATCGCTGCCCGCCCCCACCACCGCCTGCTGGCAAACACGCTCCAGCTCGGCCTGGGTCGTGGTGATGATGTCGTGGAGCAGTTCGTCCTTGGACTTGAAGTGGTTGTACAGCGCGCCTTGCGTGAGCCCGCAGGCCTTCATGATGTCGCGCACCGTCACCACGGGATAGCCGCGCTCGGCGAATTGAGTGAAGGCAGCGGCACGGATCGCTTCGACCGGCGGGCGTCCGTCGCGCTCGACGGACGGCGGCTCGGCGATTGCGATCTTCCGTTTGCTCATCGCGTGCCTCCGGCAATTCCCTCGACCAGCTGCCAGCCGAGCTCGGCCGCGGGCCGCACCAGCTTGCCGGAGTCCGCGGCACGAACGTTCGACGCGGTGCCGTCGAGCGAGCGCGCATAGACGCCCTGGCGGATGCAGGACACGCGAAACAGGTTATAGGCCATGTAGAACTCCCAGAGCGCGGGAGCCGGGACGGCGCGCTTCGACAGGCCGCAGTAATACGCGACCATTTCCTCTTCAGTTGGCAGGCCTAGCGCGGCGAGGTCATGGCCTTTCAGCCCGCCCCAGTCCATCGGCGTGCGCCACAGCATGCAGAGGTAGGAGAGCTCGGCCAGAGGATCGCCCAGGGTCGAGATCTCCCAGTCGATCACTCCCAGCACCCTCGGCTCGGTCGGATGGAAGACCATGTTGTCGAGGCGATAATCGCCATGGACCAGCACCGTCTCGTCGTTCTGCGGCAGGTGTGCAGGCAACCAGTCGAGCAGCCGGTCCATCGCCTCGATGGTCTCGGTCTCGGAGGCCTTGTACTGCTTGCCCCAGCGCGAGATCTGGCGCGCGACATAGCTGCCCGGCCGCCCGAAGTCGGCCAGTCCGAGCGCCGCATAATCGACGGCATGGAGCCGCGCCAGTACATCGAACTTGGCCTTGTAGATCGCCATCCGGCCTTCCTTCGGGACTTCCGGCAGCAGCGGATCCCACAGCACGCGACCGTCGCAGTACTCCATTATATAGAAAGGTGTGCCGACCACGCTGTCGTCCTCGCACAGGGCGTAGGCCGTCGGGGTCGGCACGTCGGTCTTATTCAACGCAGAAATTACGCGAAATTCGCGATCGACCGCGTGGGCCGACGGCAGCAGCTTTCCCGGCGGCTTGCGGCGCAGCACGTAGCGGCGCCCCGCGCCGTCGGTCAGGCGATAGGTCGGGTTGGACTGACCGCCCTTGAACTGCTCGACCGTGAGAGGCGGCACAAAGCCGGCAACGTGCCCGGCCATGAACCCGGCGAGTCGCTGCTCGTCGAAGCGATGCTTCTCCTGCACCGCCATCGTGCCGATGTAATCCGCACCTTTTCTCGCCACCGCAAGCCCCTGCTGAACGATTGTTCACTTTGGCGCCGAGTTTGCTCGCCCGTCTCAGCGCATGCAATACACACTCAAGGAGTTCGCGTGGCCCACCTTCTGACCCTTTATCCGTTGACGACGTGCCTGATCCTGTCGGCAACGGGGATCATGATCGGCCTGCTGGGCGGTCTGCTCGGGGTCGGCGGCGGGATCATCGCGGTACCGGTGCTGCTGGAGGTCTTCGGCTCGCTCGACGTCCCGGCACAGCAGATCATGCCGCTCAGCGTGGGAACGGCGCAAGCCAGCGTGCTTGTCGCATCGATCACCGCAGCCCATGCCCATTGGCAAGCGGGCACGATCGACGGTGCGCTCGTGCGGCAGTGGCTGCCCGGTCTGCTTCTTGGTACCGCCTGTGGTCTGGTGCTCGGACCGTTCGCGCCTGCGAAGCTCCTGACCATGGCCTTTGCGATCGTCGCCGGAAGCCTTGGGGTGAAGATGGCTCTCGGTCCGTTGCTCGTTCTCAGCCGCCACCCTCTCAGGGGTCCGATCGCCCAGATTCCGCCAAGCCTCGTCGGTGCACTGGCGTCTGCACTCGGCGTCGGCGGCGGCACGCTCAGCACGCCGACTCTCGCGCTCTTTTCATATCCAGTGCAACGGGCGATCGGTGCCGGAGCACTCTTCAACGTCGTTGTAGCCCTGCCCGCCACAATCGCGTTCCTTTCGATGACCCCGCAAACCGCGAACCGCCCTGCGGACGCAGTCGGCGATGTTGCATTGTTTTGTGTGGCGGCGCTGTCTCTCCCCGCGCTCTTTGTCGCGCCTATGGCAGCCCGCTGGTCGACGCGTGTGCCGATCATGCTATTGCGTCAGGGGTTCGCGCTTTGCCTGTGCGCCATCGCCGTCCGTATTGTGATGCGGCCGTGAAGTTGGGGCTTGGGCGGGACGGCCAAATTGTGTTTATCTCATGGTTGGGTTGGCTCGACTGTCTCGGGCTCAAAATCTACAGATAACGAGTCTGCGTTGGGGAGGCATCGTTGAGCCGATTGCTAAGCAAGGACTTCTTGTCCGGGGTGATGTTCATCGCCTTCGGATTGGGCGCCCTGTATTTCGGGCGCAACCTGCAAATGGGTACCACGGTACGCATGGGGCCAGGTTACGTGCCTCACATGCTCGCCTACATCATGATGTCGCTCGGTGGAATCCTCGCGGTGGTCTCGCTGGTGACGGCGTCGTCCGAGCGGACCGAGGCACCGAAATGGAAACCGATCACGATGGTCACGATCGGGATCGTCTGTTTCGCCGCCCTGTTCGAGCGTGCCGGCCTTTTGCCTGCGCTGGTGGTGCTGGTCCTGATTGCCTCGCTCGGTGGCGAGGAATTCAAGCTCGTCGAAGTCCTCGGCAACATGATCGTCCTGGCGGTGCTCTGCACCCTCGTCTTCAAGGTCGGACTGGGAATGAACATCTCCATCATCAACGGAGTGTGGTGAGATGGATCTCCTGAACAATCTGTTCCTCGGCCTTTCGGTTGCAGTCTCATTTCAGAATCTGGCCTACGCTTTGGTCGGATGCATGGTCGGCACGCTGATCGGCGTGCTGCCCGGCATTGGGCCGGTGGCCACCATCGCGATGCTGCTGCCGATCACCTTCCATCTGCCGCCGACGGCCGCGCTGATCATGCTGGCCGGCATCTACTACGGTGCCGCTTATGGCGGCTCGACGACCTCGATTCTGGTCAACCTGCCCGGTGAAGCGTCGTCGGTGGTGACCTGCCTCGACGGCTACCAGATGGCCCGTAATGGCCGCGCCGGAGCCGCGCTCTCGATCTCGGCGGTCGGCTCGTTCTTCGCGGGCACCGTGGGCACGATCATCATCGTGATCTTCGCCGAACCTCTCACGCGCATGGCGCAGAAGTTTGGCCCGGCCGATTACTGCTCGCTCATGGCGCTGGGCCTGGTCGCTGCCGTCGTGCTGGCGAGCGGCTCGGTCCTCAAGGCGATCGCCATGGTGTTCCTCGGCCTGCTGTTCGGTCTGGTCGGCACGGACGTCAATACCGGGGCGCAGCGTTTCACCTTCGACATTCCCGAACTCTCCGACGGCATCGACTTTGCGCCGATCGCCATGGGATTGTTCGGCATCGCCGAGATCGTGGTCAATCTCGAGCGACACTTGACGCGATCCGGGACCATCAAGGTCGGCTCGCTGTGGCCGACTCGCGAGGAAGTCCGCCGGGCATGGCCCGCGATCGTCCGTGGCACGGCGCTGGGCTCGATCCTCGGCGTGTTGCCGGGTGGCGGCCCGACCCTTGGCGCCTTCTCCGCCTATACGCTGGAGAAGAAGATTTCCAAGACGCCGCAGATCTTCGGAAAGGGTGCCGTCGAGGGCGTTGCCGCTCCCGAAGCTGCCAACAACGCGGCCTCGCAGACATCGTTCATTCCGATGCTCACCCTCGGCATCCCCTCCAACGCCGTCATGGCGCTGATGGTGGGCGCCATGATCATCCAGGGCATCCAGCCCGGCCCCGAGGTCATGACCAAGAAGCCGGACCTGTTCTGGGGTATGGTTGCCTCGATGTGGATCGGCAATCTCATGCTCGTCATCATCAACCTGCCGATGATCGGCATGTGGGTGAAGCTGCTGACGGTGCCCTATCGCTTCCTGGCACCGGCGATCCTGCTGTTCTGCTGCATCGGTGCGTACAGCCTCCAGAACAGTACCTTCCATGTGTACCAGGTCGCCGCTTTCGGCGTGCTGGGATACATCTTCTCTCGCCTCGGCTGCGAGGGCGCACCGTTCCTGCTCGGCCTCGTTCTCGGACCGCAGATGGAGGAATACTTCCGGCGCGCCATGTTGCTGTCGCGCGGCGACCCGATGGTGTTCATCCAGCGGCCGATCAGCCTCGGCCTCCTGATCGCCACCGCGATCCTGCTGGTGCTGATGGCTCTGCCCAGCATCAAGAAAGCCCGGCAGGAAGCCTTCCAGGAAGAGAGCTGACGCCCGCGAAGGAGTACCAAATGTCCGACCTGCCCAAGCGTGTGAGCATTTCCGAGGAAGGACCTCGCGAGGGTTTCCAGTCGGAAAAGAAGATGATCCCGGTGGCCGATAAGGTGCGTCTGATCGAGGCGCTGGCGGACACCGGGCTCGGGCACATCGCCTGCGTCTCCTATGTCAACCCGAAGCGCGTGCCGACCATGGCCGACGCCGAGGAAGTGGCGCAGGCGATCCGGCGCAAGCCCGGCATCGAATACGCCGCCCTCTGGCTCAATCAGCAGGGCCTCGAGCGGGCCCTGCGCGGACCGCTGCACGTCGATGGCGGCATCCGCGTCACCGCCTCCGACACCTTCTCGAAGAAGAACATCGGCAAGGCCGTGTCCGACGCCCTGGTCGAGCAGCGCCTGTCGCTCAAGACCTTCAGGGACCGCGGCATGCCGGTCGAATGGGGCATCATCCTTGGCGCCTTCGGCTGCAACTACGAGGGCGAGCTGTCGACCGAGCTGATCCTTCACCGGGTCCAGCAGGCGCTCGACGAGGCCGAGCTGGCCGGCTTCACGCTCAAGGGCATCAAGCTCACCGACGCCATGGGGTGGGCGACACCCGCATCGGTCTATCGCCTGATCGGCGCGATCCGCAACAAGTGGCCCGAGCTCGAGATCTCGCTGCATCTTCATGACACGCGCGGCACCGGCATGGCCGCGGCCTACGCCGGCCTGCAGCTCGGTGTCACGAAGTTCGATGCCTCGATCGCCGGGCTGGGCGGCTGCCCGTTCGCCGCGACCGACGGCGCGGCCGGCAACATCTGCACCGAGGACTTCGCCTTCATGTGCGAGGAGATGGGGGTCGAGACCGGCCTCGACATCGACAGCCTGATCGAAGCCGCCAAAGTCGCGGAGGACGTGGTCGGCCGCCTCCTGCCCGGCCATGTGATGCGCGGCGGCACGCTCAAGGCCGCCAAGGCGAAAGCTGCACAGAAGGCCGCCGCATGAACGCCGAAACAATGCCGCTCGCAGGACTCGTCCCGGACTCGACCTATGTCGAGGTCGCCAAGGTGCCGTGGGTCCAGACCCGCTTTCCCGGCATCGAGGCCAAGACCCTCATGGAGAACAAGGAAACCGGCCTCGCGACCCTGCTGATGCGCTGGGCGCCCGGCGCGCGCCTGCCGCTGCACGAGCATGTCGAGGTCGAGCAGACCTACGTGATCTCGGGCTCCTTCTCCGATCACATGGGCACATGCCGTGCCGGCGATTACGTCTGGCGCCGCGCCGGCAGCCGCCACGATGCCTGGACCGACGAGGGCTGCCTCGTTCTCGCAGTCTTTCTGAAGCCCAACCAGTTCTTCGATTGATCGAATCCTCCCGACGCGGCAACATGAGCCGCGATCGACGCCAGAAATAAGGCGCGACGCTCAGGGAGGATTAAGATGTTTCGACGCTCCGCAGTCGCGGGCGCTGTAGCCGTTTTGTCGCTTGCAGCTCCGGTCGCCGCCCAGACCGTTCCCAAGGAAATGTCGTGGACGGCCTACGACACCGGCTCTTCCGGCTTCAACATCGCGGTGGCGATCGGCCAGCAGTTCAAGCAGGCCCTCGGTTCCGACGTCCGCGTCCTGCCGTCCGGCAACGACACCGGGCGTCTTGCCCCGGTGAAGGCCAATCGTGCCGTCATTTCCCAGATGGGAATCGGCACTTACTTCGCGCAGGAAGGCGTGTTCGAATTCGGCACCAGGAGCTGGGGGCCGCAGCCCGTGCGTCTCATGATGTCCGCCACCGCCTGCAACGGGCTCGGCCTTGCGGTCGCGAAGGATACCGGCGTCAAGGAGATCAAGGAGCTCAAAGGCAAGCGTCTTGGCGTCGTCGTCGGCTCGCCTGCCCTGACGCAGGGCGTGATCGCGCTGATCGCTTTCGGCGGGCTGACCGCGAAGGACATGACGCCGGTCCAGTTCTCGTCCAACAACGCGATGTGGAAGGGCGTCCTCAACAACGAGGTCGATGCCGTGCTGTCCTCGACGATCTCCGGCCAGTCCAAGGAGGCCGACAGCTCGCCGCGCGGGATCATCTGGCCGCCCATGCCGGCGGACGACAAGGAAGGCTGGGCGCGGGTCCACAAGAAGGCCCCCTATTTCGTCGCCCACAAGGCCACCTGCGGGTCGGGCGGGCTGTCGCCGCAGGCGCCGGTGGTTATGGCCTCGTATGCCTATCCGATCTTCATGACCTATGCCGATCGGCCGGCCGACACGGTCCACGCCATCACCAAGGCGATGCTGGACACGTACGACAGCTACAAGGGCGGCGCGCCCGGCGTCGAAGGCATGGCGCTGTCTCTGCAGAACTTCACCTGGGTCGTGCCCTATCACGACGGGGCGATCCGCGCCTTCAAGGAAAAGGGCGCCTGGAACGAGGCGGCCCAGAAGCACAATGACGGGCTGATCAAGCGCCAGAACGTCATGATCGAGGCCTGGAAGGCCTTCGGCGCCAACGCGCCGGCGGACGAGAAGGCGTTTGCCGACGGCTGGCTCAAGGCCCGTGCCGCCGCCCTTCAGAAAGCCGGCATGGACGTGGTCTTCGACTGACCCGCAAGGGTGCGTGCAAGCGCGTCGCCGCCTGAACCCGCGTGGCGCGCCCCCAGCGGACCCGGCGTCTTCAAGAATTCACAGACCTTCAGGGATTGCGGGCCATGACCGACCAAGCCGCGCGGGTCGTCTTCGACGACCCGCACCAGACCGGACCGGCCGAGGCGGAAACCATGCGCGTGCGCACCCTGAAGGGTGCGTGGCGCTGGGGGCTGATCGCGCTGACCGGCCTCACGATCTTCCTGTGCATCAACCAGCAGTTCAGCCTGCGCTTCTTCGTCGGCTTCACGCCGCTCAACACCGAATACTTCTACCTGCTGATCCTGTGCATGCTGCCCTTCACCTTCCTGATCTTCCCGGGAAGCGCAGCGGCCTCGACCGACCGGATCGCGTGGTACGACGTGGTGCTGTTCGTGATGACCGCGGCGGCGGCCTTCTACCTGATGATCAACATCCGCCAGGCCGCCGAGCTCGGCTGGGAATTCGGCGATCCGCCGGCGCCCGTCATCTGGGCCGGCTATGCGATGTGGTTCGCGCTGATGGAGGCGCTGCGCCGGACCGGCGGCTGGAGCCTGTTGCTCTGCGTGTTTCCTTTCACGGTCTATCCGCTGTTCGCGGGCTCCCAGTGGCTCGGCCCGCTGAAGGGCACCCAGTCGACCCTCGAGCAGACGGCCGCCTATCACGTGCTGTCGACCGAGAGCCTGCTCGGCATCCCGATCCAGGCCTTCGCCGACGTGGTCATCGGCTTCCTCGTCTTCGGCACCGCACTGATGATGACCGGCGCCGGCAAGTTCTTCATCAATCTCGCCTTCGCCCTGTGCGGCACCTTCCGCGGCGGCGCGGCGAAGGTCGGCATCTTCGCCTCCGGCCTGCTCGGCATGATGTCCGGCAGCATCGTCAGCAACGTGCTGACCGCGGGCACGATGACAATCCCGACCATGAAGCGCACCGGCTTCCGCGCCTCCTATGCCGGCGCCATCGAGGCCTGTGCGTCGACCGGCGCGGTGCTGGCGCCGCCGGTGATGGGCGCGACCGCGTTCGTCATGGCGCAGTTCATGGGCACGACCTATGCCGAGGTTGCGCTCGCCGCCATCATCCCGGCGATCCTCTATTACGTCGGCCTCTTCCTGCAGGTCGATTCCTATGCCGCGCGCAACGGGCTGAAGGGATTGCCGCGGCGCGAGCTGCCGAGCGCCTGGGCGACGCTGAAGGAAGGCTGGTACTACGCCTTCGTCGTCGTCCTGCTGATCGTGATGCTGCTCTACTTCAAGCGCGAGAGCCATGCGCCGTTCTATGCGACGGCCCTGCTGCTGGTGCTGAACCAGTGGGCGCAGCCGGGCCGCTGGCGGACGATCAACGCAATCAACATCGTCGTCGCGCTCGCCGCCACGGCCCTCATGACGATCCGCGGCGAGGCCTTCGCCAAGGCCCTCGCCTTCCCCGCCGGCGAGGGGCGGCTCGATGCCTGGATGAATGCCATCCTGCTGCCGGTGCTGGGCGGCATGCTGCTGCTCGTGCTGCTGAACGAGCTGTTCGGCGAGAAGCGCTGGGGCTGGGGCAAGTACGTCTCCTTCCTCGAAGCCAACGGCCGCACCTTCGTCGAGCTGGTCGGCATCCTGGCAGGATGCGGCCTGCTGATCGGCGCCTTCTCGCTGACCGGCGTGATCGCCTCGCTGGCCAACGACCTGCTGGCAATCGCGGGCACCAACGCCCTGCTGCTGCTGGCCATGTGCGCGCTCACCAGCCTCATCCTCGGCCTCGGCCTGACCACCACCGCCTGCTACATCTTCCTGGCGATCCTGGTCGGTCCCGCGCTCGAGAAACTCGGCCTCAACAAGATGGCCGTGCACATGTTCATCTTCTACTGGGGCATGCTGTCGTCGATCACGCCGCCTGTCGCGATCGCGTCCTTTGCCGCCGCCGGCATCGCCGGTGCGCCACCGATGAAGACCGGATGGGAATCGATGTGGGTGGGCAGCATCATCTACTTCCTGCCCTTCTTCTTCGTCGCCAATCCCGCGCTCGTGTTGCAGGCGGCGACGCCGGGCGGCCCGGTGCCCTATTTCGAGGCGCTCTACCTGATGGCCACCGCCATCGCCGGCATCGTGTTCATCTGCGGCGGCATCCAGGGCTATCAGGCTGGCATCGGCGACCTGCGCGGCGCCGGCCTCCTCGAGTGGCCGCTGCGGGTGCTGCTGGTGATCGGCGGCCTCGTCCTGGCGACTCCGGGTGGCGGCATCATGCCGTTCAGCAACACGACGATGGAGCTCGCCGCCGGCGTCATCCTGGTGCCGACGGCCCTGCTCGCGCTGCTGCTCGTGCGGCGCGCCCGCGCCTCCGGCTGATCGCTCATGCTCTTCCGGACCGCGAGCCTCTGGCTCGCTCAGAAGCCTGAGCGAGCCAGAGGCTCGCGGTCCGGAAGAGATGAGAAGGCGCGCTGCTGGACCGGTCGGCAGGCGGCCGCCGTCATTGATCAACCGACCGACACCGTGCAAACCAAGGGAGGACTGCCCATGCTTCGCGTAACCATGCTTGCAGCATCGATCGCCGTTGCCGCCTCGGCATTCGGCACGGCCGGGGCCCAGGACATCAAGCTGCCCGGCACGCTCACCCTCACCGCGTACGACACCGGCACGTCCGGCTTCAACATCGCCGTCGCCGTCGGCAAGGTGTTCAAGGAGAAGTACAGCAGCGACATGCGCATCCTGCCGGCCGGCAACGACATCGCCCGGCTGGCGCCGCTGAAGAACGCGCGCGCCCAGGCCTCGGCGATGGGCATCGGCAGCTACTTCGCTTCCGAGGGCGTGTTCGAGTTCGCGGTCAAGGAATGGGGCCCGCAGCCGCTGCGCCTGATGATGTCGTCAGCGTCGTGCAACGCCATTCCCCTCAACGTCGCCAGAGACACCGGCGTCAAGCAGGTCAAGGATCTCAAGGGCAAGCGCATCGGCACGGTCGTCGGCTCGCCCGCCCTCAACCAGAATGCCTTCGCCATCCTGGCCTTCGGCGACCTGACGGTGAAGGACGTCAAGCTGGTCGAGTTCTCGAGCTTCGGCGCGATGTGGAAGGGCATGATCAACAACGAGGTCGACGCCGCGGTCGCCTCGACCATCACCGGCCAGGTGCGCGAGCTCGAGACCTCGCCGCGCGGCGTGGTGATGCCGCCGACGCCCGCGTCGGACACCGCGGGATGGGCCCGTTTGCACCGGATTGCCCCCTATTATTACCCGCATAAGACGACCTGCGGTGCGGGTGGCTTGAGCCCGACCCACCCGATCGAGCTGCCGAACTACCCCTATCCGATCTTCGTCGCCTACGCCTCGCAGCCCGGCGACCTGGTCTACTCGATCACCCGATCGATGATCGTCGACTACGCCCAGTACAAGGACTCCGCGCCCGGCGCCGACGGGCTCGAGGTCCAGCGCCAGGTCCTGAAGTGGGTGCTGCCCTACCACGACGGCGCGGTGAAGGCGCTGAAGCAGGCCGGCGTGTGGACCGACGAGGCGCAGAAGCACAACGACATGCTGGTCAAGCGGCAGGACACGCTGGTCGCCGCCTGGACCGCCTACACCAAGGCCGATGCGCCGGCCGACAAGGAGGCGTTCGCCAAGGGCTGGATGACGGCTCGCAAGGCGGCACTCGCAAAGGCCGGCCTGCCGCCAGTGTTCGAGTGACGCCGGCGGCCCAACCGGCCTATCTTTTCCGCGTCCGGCACCTGAGCCGGACGTGCAGGGAGGAATGAAGATCATGGCTGGCGTCCTGGAAGGCATCCGCGTTCTCGATTTCGGTCGCTACATCGCCGGCCCGTTCTGCGGCACCATGCTGGGCGATCTCGGCGCCGAGGTGATCCGCATCGAGAAGCTCGAAGGCAGCGAGGACCGCTGGGTCACCCCGGTCACCGACGACGGCCAGGGTGCGATGTTCCTCCAGATGGGCCGAAACAAGCTCGGTCTGACGCTCAACCCGATGAAGCCCGCCGGCCGCGAGATCGTCCGGAAGCTCGTCGCCGTCTCCGACGTGGTGATCGCCAACCTGCCCTACGAAGACATGAAGAAGATGGGCATCGACTACGACACGCTCGCGGCGATCAATCCGCGCATCATCCTCGCCACCAACTCGACCTTCGGCTCGGAGGGCCCCTACGCCACCCGCGTCGGCTTCGACACGATTGGCCAGGCGATGTCCGGCGCCATGCACCTGTCCGGCGACGGCGAGGTGCCGACCCGCGCCAACGCCCCCTATGTCGATTTCGGCTCCGCGCTCCTCAGCACCGTCGGCGTGCTGGCCGCGCTGATGGATCGCGCCAAGAGCGGCAAGGGCCAGAAGGTCGAGACCGCCCTGCTGCGCACCGCGATCAACATCACCAACAGCCACCTGATCGAGCAGGCGATGCTCGGCCTTGCCCGTACCGCCACGCTCAACCGGGGCTTCACCGCCGGCCCGTCGGACACGTTCAAGTGCAAGGACGGCTGGATCTACGCCATGACCATCGGCCAGCCCCTGTTCGTGCGCTGGTGCCGCCTGATGGGCAACGAGGACCTCACCGCCGACCCGCGCTTCAAGGACGACCTGGCGCGCGGCGACAACGGCGAGGCGCTGTCGGCGATCATGCAAAAGTGGTGCGACGCGCGCACCGTCGCCGAGGCGCTCGAGCTGCTGGAGGCCAACCGCATCCCCGCCGGCGCGGTCTACACGCCGCAACAGACGCTCGACGACCGGCACGTGCAGGAGGCCGGCTTCTTCCATTCGATGGAATTCCCCGGCGCCGCCAAGCCGATCCCCGTCCTGCAGGAGCCGGTGAAGCTCTCGCGCACACCGCTCACCATCCGCTCGCGCGCGCCCAAGCTGGGCGAGCATACCGACCAGATCCTGGCCGAGCTGGGCTATCCTCCCGAGGCGATCGAGAAGCTGCGCGCCGACCGAGTGGTTTGAGGCCGGTCGCATGACCCCGGCGGACCGTTTCGCGGCCCTCCCCGGCCTGCTGGCGGCCGACACCGACCTGCTCCGCCGCGGCCGCTGGGCGACGGTCGAGTGCCGGATCGACATCGGCAGCGAGCCGTTCTTCCTGACGATCCGCGACGGCGCCCTCGCCGGCTTCGACCGCGGCCCGCGGCTGATGCGCTCGACGACTTTCACCGTTCGCGCCACCGACGAGGCTTGGACGAACTATTGGCAGCCCATCCCCGCCCCCGGCTGGCACGACCTCTTCGCCCTGACCAAACGCGGCGCGGCGTCGATGGACGGGGATTTGCGGCCGTTGCTGCAGAACCTGCAGTACTTCAAGGACGTGCTAAGGCTGCCGCGGCAAGCGTAGATTTCGGTTTCGCGATATCAGGGCCGCTGCCGTGTCGCTCTTCACTCCGCGCCTCGACATCTTGCCGCCGCCGCAGCGCCGGCTTTGGAAAGAGCTGCGCGACGTGCCCGTCGACTTCGTGCTCTATGGCAGGACAGCGATCGCCCTGCAGCTGGGACACCGGCAGTCGATCGACTTCGCCTTCTTTGGCAATCGCCGGTTCGATCCTGTCGAGCTGGTGCGCGGCATCCCGTTCATGGCCGATGCCACCATTACGCAAATGGAACCTGGAACGGTCAGCGCAAACATAAACCGGGAAGAGATGATCAAGGTCTCGTTCTTCGACGTTGCAGACACGCCGCGCCTGAAGCCGCCGTTGATTGCACCAGATAACGGACTGCAGATAGCCTCGCTGCTCGATCTGGCCGGAATGAAGGCAAAGGTCGTTCTGCAACGCGCCGAGGCCAAGGACTATCTCGACATCGACGCCCTCCTCACCCTGGGAGGACTCGATCTTCCAACAGTCCTGGCCGCGGCTCGGGCGATCTACGGCAAGACCTACGCACCGTTGAGCACGCTGAAAGCCCTGTCGTATTTTGACGATGGCAATCTTCGCCAGGTGCCGGGGAGTGTCAGGAGCCGCCTTCTCAAGGCCGCGCGCGAGGTGGATTTGAACGAGTTGCCCGCCATCGTTCCTTATCGCGACAAGGGCCATGACGACGGGAAGAGCCGATGAAGCCCATTCCGTTGACTGTCGAGATCGAAGAAGTCGCGCGTCACGTCCTCTGGTTCGAATCGCCGAGGGAAGCGTTGGCCGATCCGGTGCGCTTCATGGCCTACGCCATGCGTTACGCGACGCATGAGGATATGCAGATCATTCGCCGCTACGTCTCGGACGACGATTTCAGGGACGCGCTGGACAATGCCCCTCCGGGTATCGTCGACGGACGTTCCTGGGCCTATTGGAACTCGAAAATGGGCCGTGATCCTGTGCCGCCTCTGCCGCAGCGGACCTTCGGGTAGGCAGCGATGGTCGCTGCGCGGCGGAGGCGGTATGGCTCTTCCCGCCGTCCGCTCGCGCGCGCCCAGGCTGGGCAAGCAACCAGATCCTGGCCGAGTGGTCTAAGCGCTCGAGGCGATCGAGAAGCCGCGCGCCGCACGGGTCGTATGACCCCAGCGGACCGTTTCGCCGCCCTCCCCGGCTTGCTGGCGGCCGACACCGACCTGCTCCGACGCGGCCGCTGGGTGACCGTCGAGTGCCGGATCGATGTGGGCAGCGAGCCCTTCTTCCCTCCGCGACGGCGCTCCCGCCGCGCTGGCGGTCCCCGCCTGATGTGCTCGACCGCCTTCACCGTCTGCGCCACCGACGAGCGACGGCCGGGCGGTCTAACTAATGCCGCCCGGCTATGGCGTCGCCCATGTCGTGTGGACGTGTGACCGAGCATCGACGTCCTTTAGGACGACGTCCTCGTTCGTGTTGAAGAAGGCCAGGCAAGAGAGATAGTCGGCTCCGGTTGGCACGGACGACAGCCGCAACTTCGATCAACGGGCAGCGTTGATCCGAATGCGCGCGGACACGTTGCGCAGGCGCATGGGCGGTCAAGGTCACGAGTGCATTGACCTTGTGTGGCCAGATCGAAGCGTCGAACAGCCGCCTCTTGGGCGGGCGAATTCTTCCACAATGAAAGCAGGATGCGCCGAATGATCACTCGTTTGAGCACTGAATCGGTCGCCGGTCTGGCCGCTGTCGAAAGCGGTCCGTGTCTTTCGCTGTATCAGCCCACGCACCGGCGGCATCCGGAAAATCAGCAGGACCCCATCCGCTTCCGCAACCTGATCAAGGAGCTTGAAGCGTCGCTCCTCCAAAGCCATCCCGCCGCAGAGACGCGGCTCTTGCTGGAGCCGTTCGAGGAGCTCGCCCAGGATCGGGACTTCTGGGCTCATACGCTCGATGGATTGGCCGTGCTGGGCGGTGCGGGGCAGTTTCATGCCTACAGGCTCGCGCAGCCGGTCGCCGAGCTTGCCGTTGTGGCCGACAGCTTTCACACCAAGCCGTTGCGGCGGTATCTCCAGTCGACGGATGGCTATCACGTCCTGGGCATCAACCTCCATGCGGTCCGGCTTTTCGAGGGCAATCGCCGGGGACTCACCGAAGTCGATCTCGCCGCGGGCGTTCCGGGGGCGATCGCCGAGGCGTTGGGCGGGGAACTCACCGAACCTCATCAGACCGCCAGCGTCCCCACGCGTCACGGACAGGGGGGGAAGAAGGACGAGACCGATAGCGACGCGGAGCGGTTCTTCCGTGACGTCGACCGGGCGGTGCTGGAGCATTACTCCCGCCCCTCCGGCCTGCCCCTCATCCTGGCGGCGTTGCCGCAGCACCATCATCTTTTCCGCCAGGTCAGCCAGAACCCGTTCCTGGTCAAGCACGGGATCATGTCCGATCCGGATGCCTTGCCGGCGGGCGAGCTCGAACGCCTTGCCTGGCAAACCCAGGAGCCCCTGTATCACGCAAAGCTGCTGGCGTTGGGCGACGCGTTCAAGGAGGCGCAGGCCAAAGGGACCGGCAGCGACGACCTGGTGCAGGTTGCGCAAGCCAGCGCGGCCGGACGGGTCGCGACATTGCTGATCGAAGCCGATCGCGTCGTTGCCGGTCGTCTCGACCAGGCGAGCGGGCAATTCGAAGCCGCCGAGCTGAGCGATCCGGGTGTCGACGATCTTCTCGACGATGTGGGTGCGTTGGTCACGAAGATGGGTGGCGAGGCATTAGTGATTCCCGCCGAGCGGATGCCGACGCAAACGGGTCTGGCCGCGATCTATCGCTACTGAGCGGACAAGAACCCACGGAGAGCGGAATGCAGATCCAGGTCAAGACGGACAACAACATCGACGGTCACGGCGATTTCACGAGCCGTGTCAGGGACGTGGTGGAAAATGCCCTGAGCCGCTTCGGCGGACAGATAACCCGGATTGAGATCCATCTCAGCGACTTAAACGGCGGCAAGGCCGGCAAGAACGACAAGCGTTGCGTGACGGAAGCGCGTCTCGAGGGGCGCCAACCGTTCGCCGTCACCGACCACGGGGACACCGTCGACCAGGCCGTCGACGGCGCGACGGAGAAGCTGGTCCGCTCGATCGACAGCACCATCGAGCGCATGCGCGCTCGAGAGGGGTAAGGACGGACTCCGGCACGGCTCATGGATCGAGCACGCGATCTCGAATTTCTGAAAGGAAAAAGCATGACCAAAACGCCCGCGAAGCCGCACGACAAACCGACGCCCGCCGACGAACAAACCGAAGAGCAGGCGAATGCCCAGGCCGCCGATCGGTCCCCTGGTCCCGGTTCAAAGGACCGGCCGGGCTTCGATCTCGGTGGTGCCGTGACCGACGCAACGGCAGGCACAGGATTGGGGCTGGGAGTTGACGCGGCCGAGAACCGCGATGATCGCCGGCTGCCGGGCCGTCGCGGAAAAGCCAAGCCGAGGCTCTGAGACTTCCGGTCCCGAGCACTTCGCGCACGGCCATGTCGGCAGCCTGCGAGCTGGCGACTCCCTGCTTCGTGGCACGACCGGTTGTGCACGTCGCCGGCATCCTCCACAGTCTGCCGCTCCTGCGTTCGCGATGATCGGCCATGACAGAGTCCGCCAGGCTCTCCGGAGCACTCCCCCGCCTCTATCATACGCCGTCGTCCTACTATTCGATGATCGCGCGGCTCGCGCTCGCCGAGGGCGGCGTCGCCCATGAACGGATCTTCGTCGACATCCATTTCCGGCTGGGCCAGCAGCAGCCGGACTATGTGCGGATCAATCCGGGCATGACCGTGCCGACGCTGGTGCTGGCCGATCGCATCCTCGATCAGAGTCGCGACATCGCGGAGTTTGCGCTCAAGGCAACGCCCGATGCCGAAACGAAGGCCTGGCTCGACCTGCACTACGGCTATCCGATCGAGGAACTGACCTTCGGCCGGATTCTCGCCCGCAATCCGCTGGCGCGGATCATGATCCCGAAGCGGCTCGCGGCGATCCGCCGCCAGCTCCTCGCGCATGCCGCCCGGAACCCCGACCTCGCGGCCGTCTACGAGGCACGCGCCGCGGTCTTCGCCCATCGGATCAGCGCGTTCGAGCCGGACGCCGTCATCCGGCTTGCCGAACGGCGGCGCGCCGAGGCGCTGGGCTTCATGGACCGGCTGGAGCAGACCTTGGCCGAAGGCCGGGCCGTGCTGGTGCCGCCTGCCTATGGCGTCGCCGATGTCGTCTGGACCGTCTTTCTCGGGCGCATGGAATTCGCCGGCCTCGGCGCGGAGATCCCCCGGCGGCCGGCCCTCGCGCGCTACTGGCGCGTCCTGCAGGCGCGTCCGAGCTTTGCCGCGGCGGACATCTGGACGAAGCTTCACATCGGCCGCCTGATCGGCGGGATCGTGGGGATCGGCAGAAGCTAACGGCAAGGCGTCGTCGAACGCTCGGGCTACCACCTCCCCTCACCCTGAGGAACGAGCGAAGCGAGTGTCTCGAAGGGTGGCAACAGGCACGGTGCCCGTACACCTCATGAACGCGGCGGCTCTGACCTTCGCGTTCCCATCCTTCGAGACGCTTCGCTCCTCAGGATAAGGGGGTGACTAAGCCAAGGTAGCTTCAGGAAGAGTCAGAGAGAGTCAGACTGGGCGATCCTCGGCGGTGCAGAACAGCGCGAGCTTGTTGCCCACCGGATCGCGCAGGTAACCCACGAAGAAATTCTTGCTGTACTGGGCGCGGAAGCCCGGCGCGCCTTCGTCCGTGCCGCCGGCGGCGATTCCGGCGCTGTGCACGGCGCGGAGCTGGGCGTGGGTCGGCACGCGAAAGGCATTCATCGAGCCGTTGCCGACCGTGGCCTCACGCGCATCGAAAGGCTTCACGACATACACGGCACCGGGGCCATTGAAGCGATCGGGGCCGTCGGGCAGCGTGTAGATTGCCGCGTCCTTCTGCCCGGTCCTCTCGTAGCCGAGCGGCACGAGGACCGCCGTGTAGAACCGCTCGGAGCGCGGGATATCGTTCGCGCCGATCGTTATGTAGCTCAGCATCGCCATCCCCTTTCCGACGACGTCATCGACAGGCGCCGACCATACACGATCGGGGTTCGGGCGCGGCGGCGTCATCGCGCGGTTGCGCCACGCCGGACGGCGTGGGAGCTTGCCGACACGATGCATCGCTCCCTTTCTCTTATCGGCCTGCTCTCGATCGCGGGCTGCACCGGCGCCGCCGGCCCGGATCCCAACCCGTTGGTCTGGACGGCAACCTATCCCAAGCCCTACCAGGAAATGACCTACTGCCTGAATGCGGCGTCGACGGACTACCGGACGGTGCTGGCGTTCGATGCCCAGCGCGGCATCGGTGGGGTCGAGCTGATCACTCCGGCCTCGGGCTTTGCCAAGTCGGGCAAGGCGGGCGAGTTCGATGTTCGGCGCATCACCGACCAGACAAGCCAGGTCACCTTTCGCAGCGCCATTCGCACGGTCGGCGGCAGCTCGACGATCGAGGACTGGGCGCGGCGACAGGCCGAGAGCTGCGCGCAGTAGCGGAGGCCGCGTGATGGCACCGGTGCTCGAGCCGATGGTCGGCCGCTACCTGCGGCTGGAGATCGAGGGCGTGCCGCATCGCCTCTATTTCGAGGAGGCCGGGCCGGCCGACGGTATCCCCCTCGTCTGCCTGCACACCGCCGGCGCCGACAATCGCCAGTTCCGCCACCTGCTCGCCGATCCCGAGGTCACGTCCCGCTTCCGCGTGCTCGCTTTCGATCTGCCGTGGCACGGCAAGTCGACGCCGCCGGACGGCTGGGAGCGTGGCGAATACCGGCTCACGACGCAGTCCTACACCGCCGCGATCCGGGCCTTTTGCGCCGCAATGGAGCTCGACAGGCCGGTCGTCATGGGCTGCTCGATCGGCGGGCGCATCGTGCTCAACCTCGCGATCGCGCATGCCGCGGAGTTCCGCGCCCTGATCGCGCTCGAGGCCGCCGACTTCCAGCAGCCGTGGTACGACACGAGCTGGCTGCACCGGCCGGACGTCCACGGCGGCGAGGTCTGCGCTGCGCTGATCTCCGGCCTGATCGCGCCCCACAGCCCGCCGGTCAGCCGCCATGAAACGCTGTGGATGTACATGCAGGGCGGCCCCGGCGTGTTCAAGGGCGACCTGTACTTCTATCGCGTCGACGGCGACCTGCGCGAGAAGGTGAAGACGATCGACACCAAGGTCTGCCCGCTCACCCTGCTGACCGGCGAGTACGACTTCTCCTGCACCGCCGAGGACACGCTGCGCACCGCAAGCCAGATCCCCGGCGTCGAGGTGACGATCATGAAGGAAGTCGGCCACTTCCCGATGAGCGAGAACCCGGCCAAGTTCCGCGAGTACATCCTGCCGGTGCTGGCAAAGATTTCTTAAGCTGGGGCGCGCCACTCATGGGCGCCAACTCCAGCGTTCGTACTGGCCGCTTCGAGCAGTTGGAAAAAGACGCACGATGGCGTCGCGCTGCTGGGAACGGACGAAGCTGCCGGGCGCCAACCGCCCATTCTTCGCCGCTGCCCGCAGCTTCGACTTCTCCTGAAACTTGTTCTTATCGCACTGGAATGGCGGGTCGCGATAGACTGCCTGATCGCGGTCAGCCTCCTTTGGCCAGAAAGCCCTCGGCCATTAGCCGGAACGCCTCGATTGCCTTCGGTAAGACAACGTGCGGCTCGTCGCTGGCGGCAACCCATAGAGCGGCATTTAATGCCGTGCCGCTCAGAAGGCGTGACGCGGCCTCGATATCGACTGGCTTCATGACACCCGCGGCGATCAAATCGGCGACCGCCTGCTTCGTGACGCTCAGGCAGGCATTCTGGCTGGGCCACCTCGAAGGGTCGCCCAGGAAGGCAGGCCCGTCCAGCAGGACGATCCGTCGGACCTCCGGGTCCAGTGCCATCCCAATATACGCTTCGCCTTCAGCCAGCAGCCTTTCCCACGGGTTTGCCGCAGTTGCTCCCGCCTGTTGTGCGCGCGCGGCCATCTCGCCATCGACTTGGGCGACGACGGCACCCAGCAGTCCCTTCTTGTCGCCGAAGCCATGGTAGAGGGCGCCGCGGGTGAGCCCAACCTGCGCGGTGAGATCGTCCATCGACGCGGCAGCAAAACCCGATGCTGCGAACGCCTTTCGCGCTGCCCCGATCAGCTTGATGCGGTTTTCCTCCATTGTTTCGGCACGACGCTTTGCAGCCAAAGCAACCTCCTGTTTCGCATACGGATCGTATATGGAGTTGACGAATAGCGGGTATCAGTGCTTTACATACGTGACGTATGTGAATGCCCGGGTTTCGCTGGAACGTCCAGCAAGGCTGGCTGGGCACGTTCGCCCCTACATGAAAAGGACGATGACATGGCCCTGCGTGAAGCAGTGTTTCCCGCCGACCGACATGCCCTATACGAGAAGCACGGATATTCCGCCGCGGTGCGATCGGACGACCTGTTGTTCGTGTCGGGTCAGGTCGGCAGTCGCTCCGATGGTACTCCCGAACCCGATTTCGAAGCTCAGGTTCGCCTGGCGTTCGCCAATCTAGAAGCCACGCTCGCGGCGGGAGGGTGCACATTCGACGACATAGTCGACGTGACGTCGTTCCATACGGATCCGGAAAAGCAAATGGGAGCGGTCACGGCGGTGAAAAAGGAGAAGTTCCCGCAAACTCCGTTTCCGAACTGGACTGCTATAGGTGTCAACTGGCTCGCGGGCTTCGACTTCGAGATCAAGGTGACCGCGCGCATTCCGTCTCGTACATCAGCGTCGGTGACCCGCCGCAACCCGCCAACAATGTGGGATATGGCATCGGTCGGGTACTCGCACATCAGTGTCGCGGAACCAGGCCGCATCGCCTTCCTGTCCGGCCAGATCGCCGCGGCGCCGGGCCGTGAAGACGCGCCCAAGGACCTCGCTGGCCAGGCAAAGCTTGCGGTTGCCAGCCTCGCCGCCGCACTCAAGGAACTGGAGGCGTCGGCGCAGGACATCGTTATGATGCGCGTCTACGTCGTGAACGCGACCCGGGAAGCGTTCCAGCAGGCCATGACTCCTATCCGTGCACTGCTCGGGGACGCGATGCCCAGCATGACGACGATTGGCGTCCAGGCGCTCTATACGCCGGAAATCCTGGTCGAGATTGAAATGGTGGTGCGCCTCCCTTGAAGGGGGAAATACCGGTCATGGCCATCGACCTTCGCCGGGGGGTGTCATAGTGGAGATTGGATCTTTGACATCCGTTCCCCGCGACGTTCACGGCGCCGTTCCCGCTCTTGGTTGACGCTACGAACCCGCCGGCATCAGCCGAAAGCAGGGCCCGTCAAAGAATCCGGTCAGTCACAGCTTTGACAGCCACACGCGATTTTTGCGAATTGCCCGACGGCCGCGCCGCATGATGCCGTGGGCGCGCCGCCGACCAATGAGCAGATTCGGCGACAAGGAAATCGGCAAAGGCCCTGGCGGACGGCTTGACGCCTCTGCCGTCCGGAAAAACGGCATGCAGTTCTACCGTCCCCATGTCCCAATCAGGTAAGACCCGAACGAGGGAGCCGTTCTCAATCTCGCTTCGGCAACCCACCTTCGCCATCAGGGCGAGGCCGAGCCCGGCCACTGCGGCCGCCGTAGCGACTTCGTTGACTGTCGTCGTCAGCCTGCCCTCCATCCGCATCGACGAGGTCTTGCCGTCTTTGTGGAAAGTCCAGGCGGGGCCTAGGCGTGACGGTCCCACAATGATGGAATGCGCTGCGAGGTCTGCGGCCGTCTGGGGAACGCCCGACCTCTTGAGATAGGCGGGCGAAGCGACGATCACGCGCGGCCATGTCGCGATACGACGCGCCACTGCCGTTGAATCGGGAAGCGACCCAAACCGAAGACCGACATCGACTCCTTCATTCACAAAATTCTGCCTCAAGTCGTCGGCCAGCAATTCGACCCGCAACGCGGGATGTTTTTCCATGAATGATGGAAGGCGCGGCGCGATCTCCCTAATAGCGAAGGTGGATGAAATGCCGACTCTTAAGACGCCGCGCAACTCGCCCGTCCCGCGCACTGCGTATTCGGCTTCGTCGAGCGCATCCAGGATGGGCTCGATTCGCGCCAGAAAGTCGGCTCCAGCCTCGGTCAGTGTGACAGCGCGCGTGGTACGCGTGAACAGAACCACGCCCATTTTGCGCTCCAGGGTCGCAATAATCCGGGAAACCGTTGGCTGAGGAATGTTGAGTTCGCGCCCACCAGCCGAGAAACTACCCCGGCGGGCGACACGAACAAAAAGACGCAACGATGAGAGATGATCATTCATGGCGGAAATGAATAACTCATAGCCACGGCCTCGGCCTACCGGATTCGATTTGGATAAAGCATTTTCCTTTTTACTGGACGCAGAGGCGTGTCAACAAAGGAGAAAGCAATGGCCCTTCAGGACAAACTGGACGCTCTCAAGACAAGATTCGAAACCGAGATGGCTCCGCCCGAAGTCGTGGCCGTCATGCACCGTGTCACAGACGAACTGATCGCCTCGGGTCAAGCGGGCCGTGCCCTGCAAGCCGGCGACCGCGCACCCGCGTTCACGCTACCCGATCCGGACGGCAAGCTCGTGTCTTCCCAGGACCTGTTGGCCAGAGGTCCACTCGTCTTGACATTCTATCGCGGCACCTGGTGTCCGTTCTGCAATCTTGACCTTCAGGCGCTCGAGGAGGCGCGGCTCGAAATTGAAGCGCGCGGTGCATTTCTCGTTGCCGTCTCGCAACAGACAGCCGCCAACAGCCGCAAGTCCCAGCGCAGCAATAATCTCGGCTTTCCTATCGTGGGCGACAAGGGCGGCGAACTGGCCGCAAAATTCGGGATCCGCTGGCGCTTGCCGGAAGACTTGCAAGCGATTTACAAGCAGTTGGGTGCCGATCTCGTTGCTTTCAATGGCGAGGATAGCTGGACGCTACCGATGCCGGCTCGATACGTGATTGGGCAGGATAGCGTCGTCGCCTATGGGGAGATCAATCCAGACTATACGCGTCGGCCGGAGCCTTCGGACGTGTTTCCCGTACTCGATCAACTTAGGCGTTTGTAGGCAGGTGATGGCGGCAACTGAGCCGTCGTCCGCAAACCCCGCCACGTTTCGAGAGAGGACGCACGATGCTTGTCGAGGGGAAATGGATGACGAATTGGCGACCACCGGTGCTCACCGATGCCAAAGGCGGAATTGTCCGCCAGACTTCCGGCTTCCGCCATTGGATCACTCCGGATGGTGTGGCAGGCCCGACCGGAGAGGATGGCTTTAACGCTGAGACCGGACGCTACCACCTGTACGTCGCGCTGACCTGCCCTTGGGCGTCCCGCACGCTTGTCGTCCGTAAGCTCAAGCAGCTTGAAGCGGTGATATCGGCCAGCGTCGTCGAACCAACCCTGACTGATGAGGGGTGGCGCTTCGGCGACTACCCCGGTTCCAACCGGGATGCAGTCAACGGCGCCACTTACCTGCATGAAATCTACGCACGCGCCGACCCACATTTTACCGGACGGGCCACCGTGCCAGTGCTGTGGGATAAGCAGCGCAAGACGATCGTGAATAACGAATCCGCCGACATCTTGCGGATGATCAATTCTGGTTTTGGCGCGTTGGCTGGCGGAGCATTTGATCTCTATCCTAAGGAGCTTCGTACGGGTATCGACGCGCTCAACGACCGCCTCTATCGGCGGCTCAACAATGGCGTCTACCGCGCGGGCTTCGCCAGCAATCAGGTTGCTTATGAAGAGGCATTCGCCGATGTATTCATCATGCTCGACGAGCTGGAAGAGCGTTTCGATCGGTGCGGACCTTTCCTCTTCGGCGACGGTCTGACCGAGACGGACGTTCGATTGTTCGTGACTTTGGTGCGCTTCGATGCTGCCTATCACAGTCTGTTCAAGTGCAATCTGCGGCGGCTTACGGACTACCCTGCTTTGAGCGCCTACCTTGCGCGGATCCTGACCATACCTGGCGTCCGCGATTCAGTGAACATTGACCACATAAAGCGGGGCTATTATTCGATCAAGGCACTCAACCCGACGGGCATTGTACCGGTGGGCCCCGATTTACCAGGACTTGATCCGGTCGTATTGCTCATGGCTAAAACGGGACACCTGTCATGACCTGCAATCTTGCCATCCGCTCCAAGGCGTCGGCAGTGACGGCGTAATGTTGCGATCTCACTCCAAGGGGCAGTTTTCTTACAGCGTCACTCGCGCCGCCAAGAACAAGAGAGTGACGCGGGGCAATGGGAAACGGGCCGAGGTCACCGTCAGCATGACTCATGAGAAGACGCGCCCTGGAGTGACGCGCCCCGCTGATAATCTAACCCACCACCTCGAAATGAGCCTCGGTCGGCTTTCCCGCCTCGCCGTTGATCGGGAGGATGTCCTGCGGGCAGGCGGACATGGCGACGATGCAGTCGAGCTCGGCGCGCAGGGTCACGTAGTCGCCGGGCTTGGTGGTCGGCGGATCGAACGAGAGCTTGCCGGTCGGCGTCCACGGAATGTTCATGAACAGGTTGAGCGGGCTGGGACATTCCGGCGGCGTCAGGCCGAGGCCCTGCATGGCGGCGAACAGATTGTCGGTGCAGTTGTCGTGGTATTCCTTCACGCCGAGCAGGATGTAGCGCTCGCTGTCGCAGGCCGCCATCAGCGTGTCGTGATCGCCGCGGCTCGTATCCTCGGTCATGGTCAGGATCCTGCGGCGGCGGTTGGTATAGAGCCCGTCGCCGACCTGCGGCGTCATCTTGGTGAGCGTGGCGCGGGTATGCTCCATCGACATGAACTCGGTCAGCATGCCGGCGGTGAAGGCCCAGGTGTCGACGACCTGCTTGCCCAGCGTGTTGACGATGCGGATCGACTGGCCCTGCTTCAGGTAGGTCGCCTTGCCGCGGCGGGCGGGAATGGTTTCCATCGATCGTCCCTCAGCCGGTGATCTCCACGCCGATCGGCGTGGGATTGAAGTTGTTGCAGGGATTGTTGATCTGCGGGCAGTTCGAGATCACCGCCAGCGCATCCATCTCCGCCCGCAGCGCCACCTGGCAACCGGGCGGCGAGACGCCCGGTGCAATCGCCGCGCCACCGTCCGTCGAGACCGGCACGCGCATGAACCAGTTGACGTTCGGCACGATGTCCTTGCGGCCGAGCCCGTGCTCCGCCAGCGCGGTCAGGAAGTTCTCGCGGCAGCCCGGGCAGTTCTCCACGCCGTAGAGCATCCGGTTGGACGGCGCGCTGCAGCAGCCGCCGATCGTGTCGTGCCCGCCGAACCGATCCTCGACGATGGTGAAGATCGGCCGGGCGATGTCGGAATAGAGCACGTGGCCCGTGGTCAGGAAGATCGTGCCCGCCGCCTTCATCGTGTTCGGCGCGTGGTAGCGCTCCTGCGGATCGGCCGCGTTGTAGCAGAGGAAGTCGACGGCCTGCTGGCCTTCGAGATCGGTGATGCGCAGCACCTGGCCCCGGCGGACGATACCCGACCATGGCGCACCGGCGGGAACGATCGTGCTCACAGGATGTGGAACACCTCGTAGACCGGCCCGGCCGGATCGCGCCGGCCGGTGGCGACGCAGACGATGCGGTTCAGGAACCGGTATTTCTCCGACGCCGTCTCGAACCAGGGCGTGGTGCGGAAGTAGTACTGGTTCGGGTCGACCTTCTCGCCCCTGTTGAGCTGCTCGATCACCCAGGCCGGGCCGTGCCGCATGCCCTCGTAGCGCATGTAGATCAGGTGCCCGTCGTCGGTCTCGAGCGTCAGGCGCACGTTCAGCATCAGGATGCCGTCGCGGCGCAGCAGCAGCCAGTCGCCGCCCGGCGCCGGCAACACCCGGCCCTTGATCTCCTCGCCGGTGAAGCTGCCGCCGGTGACGGTGGCGATGCGACGGCGGCCGTACGGCGTCTCGCCGATGTCGGTCGCGGCCTGGTCGACCGTGAGCGACATGGTGAACAGATGATTCGAACGAAGCGTCGGTGCCGCCATTGTGCCCTCAGATCCTTGCGCTGCGTCCGGCCCAGTAGGGCTCGCGCAGCTCGCGCTTCATGATCTTGCCGATGGTGCTGCGCGGCAGCGACTCGCGGAACTCCACGGCGACCAGCCGCTGCGTCTTGCTGAGCTGGGCGTTGGCCCAGTCCTTCACCTCGGCCTCGCCGGTCGCGGCGCCGTCGCGCCGCACGCAGAGCGCCATCGGTGATTCGCCCCACTGCTCGCTCGGCACGCCGATGACGGCAACGTCGACGATGTCCGGATGCTTGAGTAGCAGCACCTCGATGTCGGCCGCATAGATGTTGAAGCCGCCGGAGATGATCATGTCCTTCTTGCGATCGAGCAGGATGACGAAGCCGTCCTCGTCGATCCGGCCCATGTCGCCCGACTTGAAGAACAGCCGGCCCTGCGGGTCATGCCAGAACAAATCGCGCGTCTTGTCGTCCTGCTTGTAGTAGCCCTTCATCATGGCCTGGGCGCGGCCCGCCAGCTCGCCGACCTCGCCCTGCGGCAGCACCCTGCCCTGCTCGTCCAGCACCACGATCTCGCCGTCGAGCCCCGGCTTGCCGACGGTATGGAGCTTGTCGGGATGGAGATTGGCCTCGAGCATGCAGGCGCCGCCGCCCTCGGTCAGGCCGTAGATCTCGATCAGCCGGCCCGGCCAGCGCTTCACCGCGTCGGCCTTGATGGGAGCGCGCAGCGGCGCGCTGGTCGAGAGCTTGCACTTGAAGGCGCTCAGGTCGTACCGGTCGAACTCCGGATACGCCAGCAGGCGCTGGTACTGCACCGGCACCAGCATGGCGTGGGTCACCCGTTCCTGCTGCGCGATCTCGAGGAACTTCACCACGTCGAACTTGGGCATCAGGATCGTCGTGCCGCCGACGCCGAGCGTCGCCAGTACCGCGACCAGCGTCGTGTTGGAGTAGAGCGGCGTCGAGGCGAGCGAGATCGTGTCCGGCCCGTAATCGAAGGCGGGGAAGCGCACGGGCAGCAGGTCGCGCACCGCGTGGGTGTGGAGGATCCCCTTGGGCAGGCCGGTCGTGCCCGAGGAATAGATGATGTTGAAGTCGTCGAGCGGCTCGATCGGCAGCTCGAACGGCAGGTCGCTGGCCTCGGCGAGCCAGTGCTCGAAGTCGTGCCAGCCGGGGCGCTCGAAATCGTAGGCGAGTCGGCCGCCCGGGATCAGCTTGGCCAGCCGGTCGTCGTAGGGCTCGACCAGGCTGCGATACTGGTCCGACAGGAACAGCACCTTGGCATCGCAATCGTCGAGCATCTTCTCCAGCGCATCGGCCGCCGCCATGGTCGACAGCGGCACGACGCAGGCGCCGGCGCGCAGCCCGCCCATGAAGGTCTCGAGATACTCGACCGAGTTCGCCGCCAGGATCGCGATCTTGTCGCCCTTGCCGATGCCCATGCCCGCCAGCGTGCGGGCGATCCGGTTCACCCGCCGGTCGAATTCGCGCCACGTCCGCGTCTTGCCCTCGCAGACCACCGCGCGCTTGTCGGGAAACGCTTTCGCATGGTGGGCGATGCGGATCGGGATCGAGACGAACTCGGGAAACTCTTCCGGCGTCGGCTGCGGCACCAGCAATTGGCCGGGCAGCGCGTCGGGGCCCATCGCTACTTCTTCGGCTCGACCTTGGCGACCGGGCCGCCGGCTTTCTTCCAGGCGCTCAGCCCGCCTTCGAGATGAGCGACCGGCATCAGGCCCATGTCCTGCGCCGTCTTGGTCGCCAGCGCCGAGCGCCAGGCGCCGGCGCAGAAGAAGATGAACTTGTTGCCGCTCTGGAAGTAATCCTTGGCGTACGGGCTCTCGGGATCGATCCACATCTCGAGCATGCCGCGCGTGACGTTGATCGCGCCGGGAATGCTGCCGTCGCGCCACAGCTCGCGCGGATCGCGGATGTCGATGAAGGTGACGCCCGGCTGGCCGACCAGCTTGATCGCCTCCTCGGTCGGCACGGTCTCGATCTGGCTGCTGGCCTCGTCGACCATCTGCTGCACGGTCTTCTTCATCTTGAGCGGCATCGGCTCGTTCCTCCCGATACCCTCTTCTAACATCATATTCCTCCCTGCGCGCAAGCGCGGGGAGGTGGCGCGGTAATCCGCGACGGAGGGGTCATGAGCAACGCACACCGATGTTGTGGCCCATGACCCCTCCGCCCCTTCGGCGCACCTCCCCGCGCTTCCCGCAGGGAGGACAATGAATCACAGCCTGCCGATCTCGAACTCCGTGCAAGACATGCCGAACTGGGACAGGCCTTCCTCGAGATAGTCGCCGAGCATGGGCTCGCCCAGCAGATAGGCCGCGACATTGCCGGCATGCTCGCGCATGTCTTCGGCACGCATCGCCGCCCATTCCTCCATCGTACCGTCGCCACGACCGAGCCGCAGAAGGCCGATCAGGTCGGCCTTCTCGTCTTCGTCCATCTCGGCGATGAAGACGCGAATCTCCTCCTCGACCGGGTTGTCCGAACTGTCCTCGAGCACGTCGATCATGCCATCGTCAGTGGCGTTCGCGCCGTCCTCCAGCTCGGTATCGACATCCTGCACGTCGAATTCACGGGCCTTGACGATCAGGAAGCAGACCTTCTCGGATGAAATCGACAGTTCGGGCACGGTAGTCTCCTCACTTGGTGGGAACGGACGCCTTCAGTTCCGCAAGCCAGACATCCGGACTGCCATCCGACGGCGCACGCCAGTCGCCGCGCGGCGACAGCGAGCCGCCCGACGAGATCTTGGGTCCGTTGGGCAACGCCGAGCGCTTGAACTGGTTGCCGAAGAAGCGCCGCAGGAACAGCTCCAGCCAGCGATGGATCTCCTCCATCGAATAGGCGCGTATGCCGGCGGCCGGCACATTCGCGGGCCACGCCCCTTTCTTCTCGTCGTGCCACGCATTCCAGGCGAGGAAGGCGATCTTCGATGGCCGGTAGCCGAGGCGCGTCAAGTAGAACAGGTTGAAGTCCTGCAGCGCGTAGGGACCGACGAAGCTTTCCGTCGCCTGCACCGCGCCGTTGTCGCCGGGAATGAGCTCGGGCGAGATTTCGGTGTTCAGGATGTCGTGCAGTATCTCCGCCGTATTCGTGTCTACGTCGCCGGACGCTGCGACGAAGCGGATCAGATGCTGGATCAGCGTCTTGGAGACCGAGCCGTTCGGATTGTAGTGCGACATGTGATCGCCGACGCCGTAGGTGCACCAGCCGAGCCCCAGCTCGGACAGGTCACCGGTGCCGACGACCAGCCCGCGATGCTGGTTGGCGAGACGGAACAGATAGTCGGTGCGCAGGCCGGCCTGCACGTTCTCGAAAGTGACGTCGTAGACCTTCTCGCCCTTGCCGAAGGGATGGCCGATGTCGGCCAGCATCTGGCGCGCCGCCGGCTTGATGTCGATCTCGCCCGCGGTGACGCCCAGCGCGCGCATCAGCTTCCAGGCGTTGTCATAGGTTTTGTCCGAGGTGCCGAAGCCCGGCATCGTGAAGGCCTTGATGTTGGACCGCGGCAGGCCGAGCTGGTCCATCGCGCGGCAGATCACGATCAGCGCATGCGTGGAATCGAGGCCGCCCGACACGCCGATGATCGCGTTCTCGACGCGGCTCGACTGCAGGCGCTGCGCCAGGCCCTGGACCTGGATGTTGTAGGCCTCGTAGCAATTGTCGCGCAGCTTGGCGGGATCGGACGGGACATAGGGGAAGCGTTCGACCGGCCGCTCGAGCGCCACGCTCTCGGCCGGCGCCTCGAACGGGAACGTCACGGTGCGGAATCGCGAGACCCGGGCGCCTTCCAGCTGGGCGCATTCGGCGAAGCCGCCGTTGCGCAGCCGCTCCTGGCGGATGCGGCCGAGATCGACGTCGGCGGTGACGATCGTCGAGTCCCTCTCGAAGCGCGCCGATTCGACGAGCTGGTCGCCGCATTCGTAGATCGCGGCGTGGCCGTCCCAGGCGAGGTCGGTGGTCGATTCGCCGGGACCCGATGCGGAATAGGCGTAGACCGCACTGGCGCGCGCCGACTGGCTGCCGCACAGCAGGCGCCGCAGCTCGGCCTTGCCGATGGTGATGTTGCTGGCCGACAGGTTCAGAAGCACCTCGGCGCCCGCGAGCGCGGCATGGCTCGACGGCGGCACGGGCATCCAGATGTCTTCGCAGATCTCGACATGGAAGGTCATGCCGAGCGAGCCTTCCGAGCGGAACAGCATGTCGGCGCCGAACGGCGCGACCTGGCCCGCCAGCTCGATCCTGTCGGTGATGGTGTTGGCCCCCGAGACGAAGTGGCGCTTCTCGTAGAACTCTCGGTAGTTGGGCAGGAAGGTCTTCGGCACGACGCCGAGGATCTTGCCGCGATGGATCACGACGGCGGTGTTGTAGAGCCGGTTGGTCACCCGCAGCGGCGCGCCGACCACCAGCACCGGAAACAGCGCCTTCGAGGCCTCGACGACCTTGGCGATCGAGTCCTCGACCTCGTCGAGCAGCGCATCCTGCAGCAGCAGATCCTCGATCGCGTAAGACGACAGCCCCAGTTCGGGAAAGACCAAGAGTGCTATACGGGCTTTATCCCCCTCGGCAGCGAGCCGAAGCGTCTGGCCGAGATTATAGGCAGCGTCGGCAACCCGCGTGCGCGGCACGCAACAGGCGACGCGCACGAACTCATGGGAATAGAGTGAATAGAAATTGGGGATCAAGGGATTGTGCCCGCGGCGGTGAGGGGTGCGGCAGCGATTGAACCCGCGCCCGCCAGCCTGTCAAGCAACCCCCCGACAAGTGCCAATCGCCTGCTCACTATTGCTCATCGCGGGAAATGATCCGTCCAGCCCGGGCCCTTTGTCGGGCAAGGATACCCTCGCGCAGTTTCTGGAAGAGCCCCGGCGGCAGCATCCCGTAGTCGTATCGGCCAGGTTGCCTCGGAATTGGCCGCAGATCGTAGCCAGGCCAGGCGAAACGGTTCAACTCATCGAGGCGGAGCCAGTGCCGGCCGCTATCCAAGCCCAAACACCTGCATGTCGGGGCGGGAACTTCGATGGACGCGCCCGGATCTTCCGGCGGCTGGTGCGTGATAGGCGCAACGATGGTTTGAATGTCGCCACTCGGTTCGCGTCGTGCAGCAACGACAATCGCACAAGGCCGATCCTTGACGCCTTCCGTCGCCCCCTCCGAATGTTCGCTGCTCCACAAGAAACTGTAGCGGATGACCAAGCCCGGCTTCGGAACCGGGAGGTTCATTTGGCTTCGATACCGTATTCTGCAGCTTCGATTGCCGCCACGACATCATCGGGAAGGTCTCCGACAACGAGCGACTGCCGTTCCCGGCGCTTGAGCCGCTCGTAGCGCGCTGCTTCGCTCGCGGAGAGATAAGCCCCGATCACCCGGCCGTGGCTGGTCACATGGATGATCTTGGCCTCTATGGCTTCATCCCGATACCGGGCAAAATTCCGAGAAAATTCGGTAGCCGATACGTCTCGTGTCGCCGCCATGTCGCGCCCTCTTTAACTGTGTAAAATGTGTAATTTGCGCAATTTTGTCAAGGGCCATAGGATCTTCGGCACACATGTAAGCCAGGCAACAGCGGCGCCCGCCATTCGACGCAGCGAGGCGGAGTGGAGGGGCCCGCTCAGGCGCTCGCGCCAACATGAGAAATCCCTCGGCTTGCGCTCGGGATGACGGGAGACAGGATTGCGTGCATTCCAGCGATGGTGGGCGCGACAGGGATCGAACCTGTGGCCACTGCCATGTCAAGACAGTGCTCTACCGCTGAGCTACGCGCCCATCGCCGGAAGGCGGCTCTCCTACATCGGCCTCACCGCCTTGGCAAGTGACGGCCTCACCGGCGCGCGGTATTACATTTCAATGAGTTTGTTGCCGGTGCCGCCTGATCACGAGTCCATCGACTGCCGCCTGCCTCAGCGCCAGTCCGTCCCGCTGGTGGTGGCCTCGCCGCACAGCGGCTCGCTCTATCCCTCGGAATTCGTCGCCCAGGCGGCGGTGCCGCTCGCGGCACTGCGCCGCGCCGAGGATGCCTTCGTCGACGAACTGTTTGCCGCCGCCCCCGGCCTCGGCATCCCGTTCCTCGCCGCCCGCTTCCCGCGCTCCTATGTCGATGCCAACCGCGAACCCTATGAACTCGACCCCGGCATGTTCGAGGGGCCCCTGCCGCGGGCGCTGAACCACCGCACGACGCGGGTCGCGGCCGGGCTCGGCATGATCCCCCGGGTCGCCGCCAGCGGCGAGGCGATCTATCGCGGCCGTGTCCCGGCCGGCGAGATCGAGCGCCGGCTGGAGACCTGCTGGCGTCCCTACCATCTGACCCTGTCCACGCTGGTCGAGCAGACCTATGCCCAGTTCGGCGGCGCGTTCCTGATCGACGCCCATTCCATGCCCTCGTCTGCCTCGAGCATCGGCCTGCGCGAGCGCGACCATCGGGTGGATGTCGTGCTCGGCGACAATCACGGCGAGGCCTGCGCGCCGGCCTTGATCGACTGTGTCGACCAGTGGATGTCGGGCCAGGGCCTTCGCGTGCGGCGCAACCAGCCCTATGCCGGCGGCTTCACCACCCAGCGCTACGGCCGCCCGGGCATCGGCCGGCACGTCCTGCAGATCGAGATCAATCGCGCCCTCTATATGGACGAGGCCGGTCACACCAAGCTCGCGACGTTCGGCCTTCTGGAGCGGCTGATGACTGAGTTGCTCCATGCAATCGGCGAGCAGACAGCCGAACTGTTCCTGCCGCGCGCCCTGGCGGCGGAGTAGCTGTGGCGGCACCGTAGCCGTTCAGGCAAAAAAAAGGGGCCGTGACTAGCACGGCCCGAGTTTAGGGAGGAAACGCCCAAGACGGGCATACAGCAAACAAAGAGGCCACCGAGGTGACGTTTGCTGCACAGGGAGAATGGTGCACCTGCGAAGAGAATGCAAGCGGGAAAAAGAGCCTTTGTTTCACATGCTTATCGGATTCGGCGAACCTGCAAGGAGTGTGGCTTTTCTGCAACGCACAAGAAATTGGGAAGCTGGTTTGCAGCGCACGCAATGCTATGACAGTGGCGTCAGATCGAAGTTCTGTAATGTCGTCAAAGAGTTGGCCGTTCGGGGGATGCTATGGCGAAGAAGTTCGTGGTTGCGATGATGATGCACGAGACGAATACGTTCTCGCCGCTGCCCACGCCGATCGAATCCTTCGCCCGCTCCGGTGAGCTGACCGGTCCGGGTGCCATAAAGGAGTCTGAAGGGACCAACACCTCGCTCGGCGGTTTCATCGAGGTCGCGCGCAAGGCGGGCGCGGAGTTCACCGTCCCGATGGCGGCCTCCGCCAATCCCTCGGGCCTCGTCACCGAGGCCGCCTACGAGCAGATGACGACGGCGATCGTCGACGAGATCCGGAAGGGCTGCGACGCCGTTCTCCTTGCCTTGCACGGCGCCATGGTCGCCGAGCACTACGACGATGGTGAAGGCGAACTGCTGAACCGCATCCGCAAGATCGCCCCCGACGTGCCGATCGCGGTCGCGCTCGATTTCCATACCCAGATGACCGACGCCATGATCAAGGGCGCGTCGATCATGACCGGCTACCGGACTTATCCCCATATCGACATGGCCGACACGGCCCGCCGGGCCGGCCGCACGCTGATGCGGATGCTGGCCGGCGAGGTCGAGCCCCGGATGGTGTGGGGCAACCGGCCGATCATGAGCAGTTCGCTCGTCCACACCCCCTCGCGCGAGCCGATGAAGACCCTGATGGGGATGGCGAACCAGGCCGAGGATACCGGCCAGGTGCTGAATGCCTCGGTGTTCGGCGGGTTCCCGCAGGCCGACATCCCTCACCTCGCCCTGTCCTCCGTGATCGTCTGCGACAAGCGCACGGCCGAGGGCGAGATCCTGCTGAACAAGATCCTCGATACGGCATGGGAGAAACGCGAAGGCTTCCTGTTCCACCCTGAACCCCTCTCCGTGCAGGTTGCCCGCGCCAAGGGTCTCGACGGCGGGCCCGTGGTGATGGCCGACCACGGCGACAACACCGCCTCGGGCGGTACGCAGGACGTCATGAGCGTGATCGAGGAAGCCATGAAGCAGGGCCTCGAGGACGCCTGCGCCGGCCCGATCTGCGATCCGGGCTGTGTCGCGCAGATGATCGAGGCCGGCGTCGGCAGCGAGGTCACGCTCGAGCTCGGCGGCAAGGTCGACATGCCGGCCATGGGGCTGAAGGGCAAGCCGCTCACGGTCACCGGCAAGGTCAAGGCGATCACCGACGGCCAGTTCGTCGTCACCGGCCCGATGGCGACCGGCACCACGATTCGCATGGGCCGCACCGCCGTGCTCGACACCGGCAAGATCCAGATCGTCGTGTCGGAGAAGCGCAGCGAGCCGTTCGACCTCGGCGTCTTCACCCATTGCGGCATCGACCCCCGGCGCAAGAAGTACGTGCTGATCAAGTCGCGCCAGCATTTCCGGGCCGGCTTCGAACCGATCGCCAAGCACATCGTGATGTGCGACGGCGACGGCTGCACCGCCTCGGACCTGAAGCTTTTCAAGTACGAGAAGATCAAGCGGCCGCTCTATCCGTTCGACCCCGACATGCGGCTCGGCCGCAACGAGGTCTGAGCTCATTCTCTTCCTCTTCCGGACCGCGAGCCTCTGGCTCGCTCATGCTCATGAGCGAGCCAGAGGCTCGCGGTCCGGAAGATCATGACAAGGAGTCCGCCGTCATGCCCACCTACGACATCGTCATCCGCAACGGCCAAGTGGCCGACGGCACCGGCAGAAAGCTGTTCGCCGCCGACGTGGCGCTGAAAGGCAACCGTATCGCCGCGGTCGAGGCGCCGGGCACGCTCACGGGCGACAACGAGATCGATGCCAAAGGCAAGGTCGTGGCGCCGGGCTTCATCGACGTTCACACGCATGACGACACCGCGCTGATCGACAACCCGACCATGGCGATGAAGGCCAGCCAGGGCGTCACCACCGTCGTCTGCGGCAATTGCGGCGTCTCGGCCGCGCCCTATCTCAACGACGACGTCGGCCACTGGATGTCGCTGATCATCAAGAAGAAGGACAATGCGGCCAAGACCTTCGCGGCGTTCGCGGGCAAGGTCGATGCGGCCAGGCCCGCCATCAACGGCGCCTTCCTGATCGGCCACGGCACCTTGCGCATGAACGCCATGGGGGACGACCTCAATCGCGTGGCCACCGCGCCAGAGATCAAGCAGATGCGCGAGTTGCTCGACCAGAGCCTCGAGCAGGGCGCAGTCGGCATGTCGAGCGGCCTGTTCTACGCCGTGTCCAACGCCGCCTCGACCGACGAGGTGGCCGAGGTCGCCCAGCCGCTCGGCAAATGGGGCGGCGTCTACACCGCGCACATGCGCGACGAGGGTGACCACATCATCAAGGCGATGGACGAGACCTTCGAGATCGGCCGCCGCGCCGGCGCGGAGATCATCGTCTCGCACCACAAATGCTCGGGCCGCAGCAACTTCGGCCGCATGACCGAGACCCTGCCCAAGTTCACCGAGGCGATGAAGCAGCAGCAGATCGCCTTCGATGTCTATCCCTACATCGCCGGCTCGACGATCCTGCGCACCGACATGCTGGAGCGCGCCGACAAGGTGCTGATCACCTGGTCGGACAAGGTGCCGGGCCTGAGCGGCCGCGACCTCGCCGACATCGCCCGCGAGATGGGCTGCTCGATGAAGGAAGCGGGCGACCGCATCCAGCCGGCCGGCGCGATCTACTTCATGATGGACGAGAAGGACGTGCAGGCGGCAATGAGCCATCCCGGCGCGATGATCGGCTCGGACGGCATCCCGTTCGACGCCCATCCCCATCCGCGCCTGTGGGGCACCTTCCCGCGGGTGCTGGGCCACTACTCGCGCGAACTCAAGCTCTTCCCGCTCGAGGACGCCGTGCGCCGCATGACGTCCTATTCGGCGCAGCGCTTCCATCTGACCGGCCGCGGCGAAGTGAAGGCCGGCTACTACGCCGACCTCTGCATCTTCGATCCCGCAACCGTGATCGATACTGCGACCTTCGAGAAGCCGATGACGCCGGCCGCCGGCATCGACACGGTGCTGTGCAACGGCGCCATCGTCTGGCGCGACGGCAAGCCCGGCGGCGGCCGCTCCGGCCGCGCCCTCAACCGCCAGCAGATGCAGGACGAAGCGAAGGCTTCGTAACGTCATGGTCTTCCGGACCGCGAGCGTCCCGCTCGCTCGAGTTCATGAGCGAGCGGGACGCTCGCGGTCCGGAAGACTCCGAACACTCGTCCGAAGACGCGCGCGTCGCCCCTCCTGACAGGCACCACAGGCATGGAGAGAGACTCGACCGAGGTCTGGCGGTGGACGGCATTCTGGGTCGCCGTGATCGTTACCGGCCTCGGAACCGGGCTCGCCACCGCAGCGCTGATGAACCTGTTGTACGCGGTGCAGCATACGCTGTGGCCTGGCTCCGGGCTGGACCTGCTTGACGCCGCGACACAAGCGGATTGGAAGCATCACCTCCTCGTGCTGCTGGGCGCGGGTCTCCTGGCGGCCGCCGGTCAGTCCCTGTTGGGACATCTGCCGAGCGGCAACGGTACCGACGTCGTCACCGCAATCTCATTGTACAGTGGACGGGTGCCGGCCTTGCGCACGCTGGGAAGCGCGGTGCTCTCGGTCGTCGTTGTCGGCATGGGCGCCTCGCTCGGACGGGAAGGCGCGCCAAAGCAGGCCGGCGCCGTCATCGCCAATGCCGCTGCAGATCGAGCGGGGTTTTCGGACGACGACCGGCGGCTGCTGGTCGCCTGCGGTGCTGGTGCCGGCTTGGCTGCGGCGTATGGCGTCCCGGTCGGTGGTGCGCTTTTTGCGCTGGAAGTGCTGCGCGGACAGCTTGCGTTGCGCTTCGTCCTGCCGGCTCTGGTCACCACATCGACAGCCACCGGGATGGCCTGGTGCTTCCTGCCCGACGCGCCGACCTATGCGATCCCGGCCTATACGGGTTCACTGGCGATCGTCGCCTGGGCGTTGATGGCCGGTGCGATTGCGGGTTTCGTTTCTACGCTGTTCGTCCGCGCCGTGGCGTGGGCCGGCCATCACCGCCCGCAAGGATGGCGGCGCGTCGCGGCACCGGTCCTGGCGCTTTCAGTCCTGGGCGCGGTGTCGATCGCGTTTCCGCAACTGCTGGGCAATGGCCGCGACATTGCAGCGTTGGCGTTTTCCGGTCAGGTTTCACTACTG
The DNA here is from genome assembly GCF_965279465.1 of Reyranella sp. NCBI lineage: Bacteria > Pseudomonadati > Pseudomonadota > Alphaproteobacteria > Hyphomicrobiales > Reyranellaceae > Reyranella > Reyranella sp. The sequence continues at coordinate 4,494,846 of NZ_OZ257242.1, read as the reverse complement.
CTGCTGGTGGTCCTGCTGCCGCTCAGGCCCGCGGCAGCCCTCCTGTGCTTGAGCAGCGGCGTGCCGGGCGGCCTGCTCACACCGTCACTGGCACTCGGCGCCTTGCTCGGCGGCGTGCTGGGTTATCCGTGGTCGTTGTTGTGGCCTGACCTGCCTTCAGGCCTGTTCGCGGTGCTGGGGGCCGCCGCAGTGCTGGCAGCGACGACGCAAGGACCGCTTTCAAGCGTCGTGCTGATCATCGAGCTTACCGGACAGGCACGATCCTTCATCCTTCCCCTCTTGATCATCGTCGCCGTAGCGACCCTGGTCGCGCGTCGCTTCGAGACCCGCTCCATCTATGATGCACGGCTGAGCGATGCGGAAGCAAAGGAACGACAGAGACGCCGTGAGCTGAGAACCTGAAGCACGCCCATCAAAGAGCACCGGCTTTGGCCGTACGGAAGTGCTCCTAGAAGGAACTGCGCCTCAGGCGTGACGCACGCCACAGCAAAAAAAAAAGGCCCGCGGTGAGCGGGCCCATTCAATTCCTCAGTCGGCGCCTTCGTCGCGGCGGGTGCGCTCCATCCGTTCGTGGCGCTCCTGCGCCTCGACCGAAAGGGTCGCGATCGGGCGGGCTTCGAGGCGCTTCAGCGCGATCGGCTCGCCGGTCTCCTCGCAGTAGCCGTAGGTCCCCTCCTCGATCGACTTCAGCGCCGACTCGATCTTGGAGATCAGCTTGCGGAAGCGATCGCGGGTCCTGAGCTCCAGGGAGCGATCGGTCTCGGCCGTGGCACGATCGGCGAGATCGGGCTGGGCCAGGCTTTCTTCCTGCATGTTCTGCAAGGTCTGGTTTGATTCCTCGACCAGCTCTGCTTTCCACTTCAGGAGCTTCTGACGGAAGTACTCCTGCTGCATCGCATTCATGAAGGGTTCGCGGTCCGTCGGCCGATAATTCTGCGGCAACGTAATCGACATCGTTGGCAACTCCACTCCCCAGCGACCACACTATGTCCGCCTTGAGCGAGGCGGGCCTCCGAAGGCGCGCGAGGTATAGGGACCGTCCATGACTCTCGCAAGGTGGATCGTGGCTGTTCGCCGTGAGTTGTAGTGCGGTGCAGCATAACGAAGGTCGATATTTTTGACAGAGATGTGAAGCTTTACCCATATGCACGGGATTAGTGTATTGCACCGCACCAAACTGGGAATTTGCCCTCGACATGCGTGAACAAATTGGCAATTCGCTGCTCTCGCCGGGCGACTTCGTGCGCCATCCCGGCCGGCCCGACTGGGGGCTGGGCCAAATCCAGTCGATTGTCGGCACGCGGATCACGGTCAATTTCGAGAATGCGGGCAAGCTCCTCATCGACGGGAGCGTGGTCGAGCTCGAGCCAGTCGAGCTTCCGCGGCGCTGAGTTCCTCCGGCGTATTGACATTCGTGAATGGGGCCGGATCGCCCGGCCACGCCAGCTCGGCCGCGACATGGCGCTCGGCGAACTGGCCGACCCGCCGCACTCCCTCCTCGAGGATCGCGCGCCGCAGGTCGTCCACGAGCTTGACCGACCAGACGCCGAGCGAAGGCTCGCGATGGCGCCCATGGCGAACCACCAGCACATCGGGCTCGGGCACGTGCATGTGGCCGCACAGACGCACCGTCAGGTCGAGCGGCAGGAAGGGCACATCGGCCGGCGCCGTGAGTATCCAGCCCGCATGGGGATGGTGCTTCAGCGACCATTCCATCCCCGCCAGGATGCCGGCCAGCGGCCCGAGCCGGCGGCCCTCCCGCTGGGCGGCGCGCTGGATATCCGGCGGATCGGCGATCACCGGGACCTTGAGCTGGTCGAAGGCCGGATCGGGATCGTTGGCGACCACGACGAGGTCCATGACCTGCGGCCGCAGCCGCTCGACGACATGGGCCACCATCGGCTTGCCTCCGAGCAGCCGGAGCGGCTTCTTCACGCCCTCGCCCATGCGCCGCCCCTCGCCGCCCGCCAGGACGACCCCGACGAGGGCGCCGGACCGGACCGGGCTGAAAGGACCACGCGCGTTGACCACCATGCCGCACTATGCGAAGCGCTGAGGGAGACACAAGGGGGAGGAATCGATGGCTTTCAGCATCGCCAAGGTCGCCAACTGGCTGCATCAGGTCGACAAGGCCCGCGCCGTCGTCGGCTGGTGGCCCGCGCAGTTCGCAACCGACGATGAACGTGTGGCCTACAAGGTCCAGGACGCGTTCCTGAAGAAGCAGATGGTCAAGCAGGGCCCGCTGGCCGGCTACAAGATCGCGCTGACCTCGCCGCAGATCCTGGCACAGACCGGCCTCAAGGGCCCGTGCTACGGCCCGATCCGCAAGAAGCGCGTGTTCGAGCACAAGGCCGTCGTGCGCGCCGATCGCTGGACGCGGCTCGGCGTCGAGCTCGAGGTCATCTTCATTGTCGGCAGCGATGTGCCGAAGCCGAAGGACAGGCCGTACGACAAGGACTCGATCGCCGACTATGTCGGCGAGGCGCGCGCCGGCTTCGAGCTGATCGAGGATCGCGGCGCGGATTACAGCCGGCTTGCGGTCAATCCGCTGATCATGGATGCCGGCTGGAACGGCGGGTCGCTGCTTGCCAGGCCGAACAGGAAGTGGCGCGACCTCGCCATCGACAAGCTCGACGGGTCGATTTCCTTCGACGGCGTGGAGATGCGCACCGGCCATTCCGGCGACGTGCTGGGCCATCCCCTCAACGCGCTGGCTTGGCTTGCCAACAAGCTGGGCGAGCACGGAAAGATGCTGAAGAAGGGCATGATCGTGTCGAGCGGCAGCATGGTCGCCTGCCAGTTCGTGCCGCCCGGCAGCACCGCCACCGGCAAGATCGAGGGCTTGGGCGAGGTGACGCTGAAGTACGAGCTGCCGAAGTAGGCCTACCAGTCCTCCTGAGCGCAGCGAATTAGCCGGGCCCGCGGCCCGTCCGCGGGCCCGGGCGGCCTGCGCACGTCGGCGAGCTCGCACCCGCCACAAGGAACGCCACTGGGGTTGACGCCAGATCCTTCGCTTCGCTCGGAGTTTGTGAGTTTATCGTTAAGTCGATGTCATGTTGCTGGGAGCGCGGCTCTCCAGACCCGCTCTTTCTTCGGTTTGCCACAGACCATGAGCGGCTCTGGAGAGCCGCGCTCCCAGCGTAACGCCCTCTGAAATCAAAAACTCGCAAGCTCTCAGGAAGACAGGAGGCGCCCACAGTCCGGCGAGAGGTTTACCGCACCTCGCGGACCCATGCCGTCGAGGCGAGCGAGGGGTCGGGGCGCAGCTGGCGCCACGACAGGCGGCGCACCGCATCGCGGCCAACGACCAGGGCGTCGTAGTCCGACGGGAAAAGCTGGGCGATTGCCGGGTCGAGCGCATTGAGGCCGCCGGCATAAGCCCCGAAGGCCGGCAGGATCACGCGCCGGCCGTCGGTCAGGAAGCAGCGCCGACGAAAGCCGCGACCCTGCACCGTGAGTGCCGCGACCGGATGATAGTGGCCCGAGATCTCGCCCTCGGCCGGGCCGAACATTGCCTCGTGACGGAACAGCAGCGGACTGTCGGCGATCTCGACCGCGACATGGCCCCAGCCATCGGGCGGCGGCGCGGGATCATGGTTGCCCGCGACCCAGATGAAGCGCGCGCACCGGGTGAGTCGTTCGATCTCGGCGCGCTCGGCCGGAAGCAGGCGCTCGATCGCCGTGCGGTCATGGAAGGAATCGCCGAGGCATACGACCGTCTCCGGCTGCAGCGCATCGATCAGCGCCGCCAGCATCGACAGTGTCTGCCGCGTGTCGTGGCGCGGCAGCAGCTTCAGCGCATTGACGGCGTAGGACGAACCCTTCTCGAGATGAAGGTCGGCGACTGCAAGCAATCTGCGCGCGGGCCAGTGCAGCGCGCCTGCGGGCAGCGCCTCGAGCCGTTCACCGGCACACAGGAACTCGTAAGGACTCATGGATGGTTCAGGATACGCGCCGGTCGGAACAAACGACCATATCCCATGGATCTCCGCGTCGGCCACCGCGACACAGACGACCGGACGGCGCCACACGCGCGCCATGAAGCCGGGTAAAGTCTTCGCTCCTGGACGATTGACCCGGTCCAACCCCGTGCGCAAGGTGCCTCGATGCGTAAGCTTGTGAGTTTCCTCGCCGCGGTTTCCGCGCTGTGCCCGCACTGGGCGGCGGCCGAAATGCTGCCGCATCGCGCCGAATACGCGCTTCGGCTGGGACCGGCAGCCAATGCACCGCGCATCGGCACCGCCATCCAGGACCTGACGCAGGATTGCGGTGGTTGGCATCTCAAGCGCGACATCGACAGCGAGATCGCGATCACGCCGTCGTGGAAGATGACCGTCGTCTCCAAGCTCGACAGCGAGGAGCTGCGCAGCGGCAATGCGCTGCGCTATCGCACTGTCCAGCTCCAGAACGGCAGCGAGCGCGAGACACGCGGCAAGGTCCAGCGTTCCGGCAAGGAACTTCGCGCCGAGATCGTCTCGCCCAACGGCCCCAAACAGTTCGTCCTGCCGCCGCCCACCCTGATGCCGGTTGGCGCGATCGGCCACCTGATCGAGCGTCTGGGCGCCGGCGCCGCGTCCTTCCCCGCCCTCGCCTTCGACGCCGAGGTGATCGGCGACGCCTTCCTCATCGACGTCACCGAGATCGATCCCGGCGTGCTGCGCGGGCCGCGTCCCGGCGACCGGACGGTCACCGTACCCGGCCGGTCGTGGCCGGTCTTCATGAGCTTCACACGCGGCCGGGAGCAGCAGCAGAAGCCCTTGTTCACGCTGAAAACGCAGGTCTTCGAATCGGGCGTGCTCGACCGGCTGACGGTCGAGACCGGGCTGGTGGTCGTGACCGCCGACCTGACCAAGCTCGAGATGCGCAAGCCGCCGGTTTGCCCGCGCTCCTGATCGCATTCATCCGTCCACCCCGGCCCCGCGTATCTGGAGCATAGACAAGGGTGACCTTTGCCGGCTTCTATCGTCTGGTTTCGCAACGACCTCCGGCTGGCCGACAATCCCGCGTTGATCGCGGGACTGGGTTCGGGCCGGCCGGTGATTCCCGTCTTCGTTCTCGACGAGGAAACCCCGGGCATCCGTCGGCACGGCGCGGCCTCGCGCTGGTGGCTGCATCACAGCCTGCGCGCGCTCGATGCGTCGCTGCGGTTGCTCGGATCCCGCCTGATCCTCCGGCGCGGCGCAGCGGAGCATGTGATCGGCGAACTCGCGCGCGAGTGCGACGCATCGGCGGTCTATTGGAGCCGCGCCTACGATCCGGGCACACGCAATCGCGACGCGCGCATCAAGCAGACCTTTGAGAAGCGCGGCATTGCCGCCGATGGGCTGAAGGCGAACCTCCTGTTCGAGCCCTGGGAGGTGAAAACCTCCAGCGGCGGTCCGTACAGGGTTTTCAGCGCCTTCTGGCGCGCCTGCAGGACGATGCGGGCTCCGGCGGCGCCGCTCCCCGCCCCGCGCACTCTGCCGGCGCCGGGACTCTGGCCTTCGAGCGACGATCTCGCGGCATGGCGCCTGCTGCCAACCGCGCCCGACTGGGCGGGTGGCCTCGGCGCAACCTGGACGCCAGGCGAGGCTGCGGCGATCACCCGGCTGGCCGACTTCCTCGACGACGCGCTGGTGCACTACCGGCAAGGTCGCGACGTGCCGTCGACGAAGGCGACCTCGCGCCTGTCGCCGCATCTGGCTTTCGGCGAGATCAGTCCGCGGCAGATCTGGCGGGCCGCCGCCACGCGCGGCCATTCGGCGCCAAGCGAGAAGTTCCTGGCCGAGCTCGGCTGGCGCGAATTCGGCTATGGCCTCCTGTTCCAATCGGACGATCTGGCGCAGCGCAATTTCCGGCCGGAGTTCGACGGCTTTCCCTGGCTCGACGGGGACGAGGCGCTGGAGGCGTGGCGGCAGGGCCGCACCGGCTATCCGATCGTCGACGCCGGCATGCGTGAGCTCTGGACGACGGGCTGGATGCACAACCGCGTGCGCATGATCACCGCCTCGTTCCTGACCAAGGACCTGCTGATCGACTGGCGTATCGGCGAGCGCTGGTTCTGGGATACGCTGGTCGACGCCGATCCGGCCAGCAATCCGATGAATTGGCAGTGGGTCGCGGGCTGCGGCGCCGATGCCGCACCCTACTTCCGCATTTTCAATCCCACGCTGCAGGGCGAGAAGTTCGATCCGAACGGCGACTATGTGCGCCGCTGGGTACCCGAGCTCGCGTCGCTGCCGGCCGAGACGATCCACCGCCCCTGGGCCGCGGATCAGGCCATTCCTCCGGAAATCTATCCCGCGCCGATCATCGACCATGCGGCGGCGCGACAACGGGCGTTGCAGGCTCTTCGTCGCGTGAAGGGAACAGGATGAGGATCGCCGTCATCGGAGCGGGCATTGCCGGTCTCGGCGCCGCCTGGTCGCTGTGCCGCGACCACGAGATCGTCCTCTACGAGCGCGAGGAGCGGTTGGGCGGCCATGCCTGCACCGTCGACGTGCCGACGCCGCGCGGGCCGCAGCCGGTCGACATGGGCTTCATCATCTACAACGAGCGCAACGATCCGAACCTGGGGGCGCTGTTCGATCACCTCGGCGTGCCGACCGAGGAATCCGACTTGTCGTTCGCCGTCAGCGTAGACGACGGTGCGTTCGAGTACGGCAGCTCCTGTGCCAACTACTTCGCGCAGCGCATCAACCTCGCGCGGCCGTCCTTCCTGCGCATGACACGGGACATCCTGCGTTTCAACCGGCAAGCGCCGCGGCTGCTCGAGCAGGCCGAGGACCTCGACTTCACCCTCGGCGACTTCATCGCCGCCGCCCGATTCGGCCAGGCCTTCCGAGACCGCTACCTGGTGCCGATGGCAGCCTGCATCTGGTCCTCGCCGGTCAACCGGATGCTCGATTATCCGGCGCAGCCATTCGTGCGCTTCTTCCACAATCACGACCTGCTGACGCTCGGACCGCAGCGGCGCTGGCGCACGGTGAAGGGCGGCAGCCGGTCCTACGTCGACCGCCTCGCAGCGCCGCTGCTGAAAGACGCAACGATCGCCCCCGAAGCGATCGGCGTGCGCCGCGGCCATGACGGTGTCTGGATCAAGGATGCCGGTGGACACTGGGGATGCTTCGACAAGGTCGTGCTCGCCTGCCACGCCGACCAGGCGCTCGGTCTGCTGATCGATCCCGACCAACGCGAAGGCATGCTGCTCGGCAGCTTCGCCTATTCGTCGAACGAAGTCTGGCTGCACGGCGATCCGGGCCTGATGCCGCGCCGGCGCGATGTCTGGTCGAGCTGGAACTACGTCTCCGAGAGCCAGCCGACCGACGGCAAGGCGAGCGTGACCTACTGGATGAACCGGCTGCAGAACTTCCCCGAGGACCTACCCTTGTTCGTCTCGGTCAACCCGATGCGCACGCCCGCCATGGGGCAGGCCCATGCCCGTCAGGTCTTCCAGCATCCGATGTTCGATCCCGCCGCGATCCGCGCCCAGCGGAATCTGCACGAGATCCAGGGAGTGCGCGATACGTACTTCTGCGGCAGCTATTGCGGCTACGGCTTCCACGAGGACGCGCTGTCGGCCGGGCTCGACATCGCCGAGCGGCTCGGCGCGCGCCGCCCCTGGGCGAGGCCAGCGGAGCTTCGCGCGATCGGTGCGGCCCCAAGGGTAGTCGCCGACCGCCTGCGATCGCAGCCGCTCTCCCGTCCGGCGGCGGCACGTCTTTCGTGAATCGCACTGCATTCGGCACTTTCCGTCATCTCGACGAAGGCCCGAAGAGCCGCGGGGAGAAATCTTCCTTCCACGACACGCCGTCGCCGGTGGAAGCAAGGTTGCTCCACTCCGCGCTTCGCGCTCCGAGTTTGTGAAAGAATAGTTTGGCGAGTTAGGGATGAATATTGCTACCCACTTTCCTCACCCTGAGGAGCATAGCAAAGCGGAGCGTCTCGAAGGGTGGGCAACGCGTACAACCTCGATAAAATGCCGAGATCGCAGCACTTTCCGTGCGTCCTTCGCGTCGCCATCCTTCGAGACGCTCCGCTGCGCCGCGCTCCTCGGGATGAGGCGGAGGGGTAGCCAGATTGGTCTTCTCACTGCCGGCCGATAAATTCACAAGCTCTCCGGTCGAGACGACGGACGAAAGCGTATGCGATCCCGCATCAATGCCTTCCGCTACCACGCGGCCTACCTGTGCCTCGATCTCTCCCGCTCGAACGCGCTTCCGGGCGCTGGCTGAAGATCGACCGGCCGGGCCTGGGTCCTTCCGCTGCGCCGACCATGGCGCGCGTCTTCAACCCGGTGAGCGTCCGTCGCGCCGGTGACCGACCGTGCCGTCCTGCGCTGCCTGTCCGCCAACCCGGCCGTGACGCCGGCCGTGGTCGCAAGAAACCACTGGCAGGCCTTGCAACTCTTGTGCAAGCGCGCGAAGTTTCACCATAAGCCGCCGCTGGCGCAATTGACGAGCCGCTGAGACCCCGCTTGATGCTCTCGACCCATTTCGTCCTGAAGGCCCTCGATCGCCTGACGATTGGCAGCCTGACAGTGACTCTGCCTGACGGGAAGGTCCGCCGGTTCGGTAATCCGTCCAACGCGCGCGAAGCGGTGCTCGAGGTCAGGGACTGGCGCTTCTTCCGGCGCGTGCTGCTCGACGGCGACATCGGCCTCGCTGAAGCCTACATGGAAGGCTACTGCGATTCGCCCGACCTGCCGCGGCTGATCTCGCTGCTCGCCGAGAACCAGCAGGCGCTGGGCACGATCGCCCAATGCAATGTGATCCACAATCTGGGCTTGAAGCTGCTGCACCGCTGGCGCCAGAACTCGCGCGCCGGATCGAAGCGCAACATCCACGCTCACTACGATCTCGGCAACCGCTTCTACGGCCTTTGGCTCGACACGACGATGAGCTACTCCTCGGCGCTGTTCGACGGCAAGAGCAAGTCGCTCGAGGCAGCGCAGGCGGCCAAGTACGAGCGCGTGCTGACCCAGCTCGGCGCCAAGCAGGGCGACACGATCCTGGAGATCGGCTGCGGTTGGGGCGGTTTCGCCGAGGTGGCGGCGCGGCGCGGCATGCGGGTGACCGGCATCACGATCTCGCAGGAGCAGCTCGAATACGCCCGCGCGCGCCTGGAGCACGCCGGCCTCGCCGACCGGGTCGACCTGCAGTTCCGCGACTATCGCGACATCGAGGGCAAGTACGACCACATCGTCTCGATCGAGATGATCGAGGCGGTGGGCGAGCGCTACTGGCCGGACTATTTCGCGGTGCTGAAGCGCCACGTCTCACCCGGCGGCTCGGCGCTGGTTCAGGCGATCGTCATCGCCGACGACTTCTTCGAGGGTTACCGGAACCGTCCGGACTTCATCCAGACCTACATCTTCCCGGGCGGCATGCTGCTGTCGCCCCAGCGGCTCGGCGAGCAATGCCGCAAAGCCGGCCTGAAGATCGCCGAACTCTACAGTTTCGGCCTGGACTATGCGCATACGCTGGAGACGTGGCTCGGCCGTTTCGATGCAGTCTCCGAGCAGGTCGGCCGGCTGGGCTTCGATGAGCGATTCCGCCGGATGTGGCGCTACTACCTCGCCTATTGTGCCGCGGGCTTTTCGACGCGGCGCACGGACGTTTTGCAGGCACACTTCAAGCCTATATAAGGTCGGCAACGACCAAGCGCCCAAAAACAGGGCGTCGGGCAAACAGGAAGGCTATCGGGTGCATCCAGGAACGTCCGGAAACGGCACTGCCGCTTCCGTCAAGATCCCATTCAATCGCCTGGTCGCCTACGCCACCCTGCAGCTGCCGCTCGCGATGGCAGCCTTGCCGGTCGTGCTCAACGTCAGCCATTTCTACGGCGAGGTCGTGAAGCTGTCGTTCGGCATCATGGGCGCCATCTTCATCATCGCCCGCGTCCTCGATGCCATCCAGGACCCGGTGATCGGCCTGATCAGCGACCGTTTCACCCGCTACGGGCCGCGCGGACGGCTGGCCTTCGTGGCGCTCATGACGCCGCTGCTGGGCGCGGGCTTCTACATGCTGTTCGATCCGCCCGATGGCTGGCTCGCCGACCAGACGCTGATGGCGGGCTGGCTGATGGCGGCGCTGGTCCTGGTGCATCTCGGCTACTCCGGCGTCTCGATCAGCTACCACAGCCATGGCGCGGAGCTCAGTGACGACTACAACGAGCGCACCCGCGTCACGGTCGGCCGCGAGGTGTTCGGCCTGCTCGGCATGACCTTCGCCGTCGTGCTGCCGGTGGCGCTCACCGCCAAGTTCGGCGAGCTGGATGGCTACACCCTGCTCGGCGTGATCTTCCTGCCGATCCTCGTGCTGTTCAGCCTTCCGACCATGATCTGGGGCGGACCCTCGGTCCATCCGCCGGTGATCCATGCCGAGGCCAACCCCTTCATTGCCTTCTTCGCGCCGCTCAAAAACCGGCTGTTCCGCCGCCTGCTGCTGGTCTTCGTGGTCAACGGCGCGGCGCTGGGCGTGGCGGTCACCATCATGCTGTTCTACGTGGAGCACGTGCTCAAGGGCAGCAAGGTGCAGGCCGGCATCATCCTGCTGATCTACTTCGTCGCCGGCGCCGCCAGCGTGCCGATGTGGCTGATGCTGTCGAAGAAGCTCAGCAAGGCCGCCGCATGGTTCGTCGCCATGGTGATGACGGCCGCAGCGACGGCGCTGGCGGTCTTCGTCGGGGCCGGCGATTTCTACTGGTTCCTGGCGATCTCGGTCGTCACCGGCATCGGCATCGGTGCCGACTATGGCCTGCCGCCCTCGATCCTGGCTGACGTCATCAACTCGGCGGAAGGCGGCGACACCAGGGGCAAGACCGGCACCTACTTCGGCCTGTGGGCGCTCGCGACCAAGCTCGCCACCGCGATCGGCGCGGCCGGCTCGCTGCCGGTCGCCGAATTGCTGGGCTTCAACCCGGCAGCCGGCCACTACGGCACGACGGCGTTGATCGTCGTCTACATCGTGCTCCCGGTGCTGATCAAAATCGTCGCCGCGCTGCTGATCTGGTTCATCCGTATCGAGGCTGAACGCGGCTCGGTCCGCGACGAGATGCGCGGCAAGGGCGCGCTGTAGCGCGCCCATTGGTCTTGGCTGGGAGCGGCTCTCCAGAGCCGCTCTTCTTCAGACTGCCACATCCCATGAGCGGCTCTGGAGAGCCGCGCTCCCAGCCATGAGTGGCGTCTGCGCTACGCGATGAAGCCCAGCGGCTGGACATGACGTTGGCCGAAGCTTGCCGGCTTGCCCCAACAGCCCCGCGCCATCGTCGAGTAGACGTCACGGAAATCGACGGTGTGGTGCAGGTCGCCGTCCCGGAGTTCGCCGAGCGACGGCTGGGCGCCGTGCAGGCCGCCCCTTACCTTGCCGCCCATCACGAACTGCGGCGCCGACGTACCGTGATCGGTGCCCCCCGACGCGTTCTCTCTCGCGCGCCGGCCGAACTCCGAATAGGTCAGCAGCACCACGTCGTCCCAACGCCCCGCCGCGATCATGTTCCGGCGGAAGGTCGCCAGCCCGTTCGCCAGCACCGACAGCAGCGTCTCGTGCACCGGCGCCTGGTTGGCATGGGTATCGAAACCGCCAAGCGCCACCTTGACCGCCACCACCGGCACGCCGGCCGTGATGACCCGGGTGGCGAGGTCGAGCTGGCGGCCGAACGGCGTGTCCAATGCATAGTCGTGCACCGGCGCCTGGGCCGCGCGCAGCCTGTCGCTCAGGCCGGCTGCCGCGGCATTCACCTCCTGGCGCACAGCCAGCAGATGCCGGAGCGCCGGATTGCCGCCGTCCGAAATCCCCGCCGTGCCCTTCATCGCCATCGCCTGACGCAGGAAGCTCTCGGCATCCTGCATGACGATGGTGCGCAGCTCGGGGCCCATCATCGGCAGCGAATTGGTGTCGATCACGATGCTGTCGACGCCCAGGCCCTGCGGCAGCCGGTTGCCGTCGAAGGCGCGGGCCACCCAGCCCTCGCTCAGCGTCTGGCTGGCCGCCGAAGCGGTGTCCCAGATTTCGATCGAACGGAAGTGCGAGCGGTTGGGGTTGGCATAGCCGACGCCCTGCACGATCGCGAGGTCGCCACCCTTCCACGACTCCATCAGCGGCGCGAGCTTCTCGTGCAGGCCAACATGCTCGTCGAGCTGCAGCGTGCGCTCGCGCGCCACGCCGAGGCTCGGCCGCAGCTGGTGATAGCGCGGATCGGCATAGGGAATGAGGGTGTTCAACCCGTCGTTGCCGCCCTTGAGCTCGACCAGAAGCAGGATGCGCGTCATGGCGGTCCCTCACTTCAACTGGTATGCGGGATCGAGCATCGCGAGGGCGACAATAGCCCCCGGCGGACCGCTCGCCTCGGCGCCGTCGATCGGCTTGCGCGGCAGCAGCACGCGCTGCAGCTCCGCGGCCTCGACCCCGGCCAGGGTCGGGCCGAGCCGCGCCTCCATGCCGGCATGGCGCAGGCTGCGGCCCTCGACCGGCCGCGCCACCTCCATCGGCGGCTGCATCGCCTCGTCGGCCGGCGCCTGCTCCTTGCGCTCGGCGCGGCGGTTGGGACGCATCGGCATCGTCATGTCGCCGTCCATCGAGGACACGGTCGTGGCCTCCACCATGCGGCGCAGGAACTGCTGGCGCAGCAGCAGCGTGTAGGTCGTGATCCAGGCCTCGCCGCCCGGCCAGCCCTTCACGTTGGGCGGATTGAAGGGCAGCTGGCCCAGCCCCTGCATCATGCGCACGAGCGGGGTCTTCTCCGGCACCGGCAGGCCGAGCAGATGGACCGAGCCCACGATCAGCTCGACCGGCGACTTGATCAGCGCGCCGCGGCTCGAGGGTTCGCGGAAGGCGGGCGACAGGAACATTGCCCGCAGCATCGGCTTCATCTCGTAATTGCCGCTGCGCAGGATGGCAGCGAGGCGCTTGACCTCGACCGGGTCGGGCCGAAGCGACACGAACTCGCGCCACAGCTTCTCGACCACCAGCTCGGCGGTGCGCGGCTGCTTCAGCAGGATGGCGACGATGTCGTCGCCCTTGAACCGGCCGGTCTGTCCGAGGAAGGTCTTCTCGCCGGGATCGTGCGCCTGTTCGTTCACACGGAACGCACCGGTCTTGCGATCGACCGACCAGCCGGTGAAGGCGCGCGCGGCGTTCTTGATATCGGCTTCGGAATAGTGGCCCTCGCCCAGGGTGAAGAGCTCGAGCAGCTCGCGGGCGAAGTTCTCGTTCGGCTGGCGTGCGACCGAGCGTGCGCCGTCCAGGTAGATCAGCATCGCCGGATCGCAGGCGACGGCCTTGAGCAGCCGGCCGAAGTTGCCGAGCGCCTCGCGGCGGAACAGCTCGTTCTGGCGATACATCGCCGGCCTGTACTTCACCTTCTCCAGCGAGGAGGTGAAGTGGTTGTGCCAGAATAGCGTCATCCGCTCGACCAGCGGCTGGTCGGTGACGAGCATCTCCTCGACCCACCAGTTGCGCAACTCGCGCGCCTGTTCCTGCACCGGGCGCACGATGTCCAGCGGTTTGCCGTCGATGCCCTTCTTCGCCACGGACGCCTTCTGTGCCGCGCGCAGTTCGGCCAGACCTTCCTTCACCCATGCCGGCGCCGGCGTCAGAGCGGTGGCGCGTCGCGTTTCGAGCAACCGGTCGACGGCTGCGGCGTAGTCCAGCGCCTCGACGGCACGGATCTCGGCCGGCGTCGCCCCGAAAGTCGCGCGCGACAGCAGATGGCGGGCCTCGTCGAAACCCATGGCCACGGCCGCACGGCCCGGCCGGGGCGCCCAGAGCGCGGCAGTGGACAGGGCCGCCGCTCCGCCCACGAAACCACGTCGACTGAGGTGAGCGGCCATGTCGGTTCTCCTCTACTGGGTCGGAGGTGGCGGGCGCGGCCCGCCGGGACCGCCCGGGCGGCCGCCCCAGCCACCGCCATAACGCTCGCCCAGGATCTTGTGCAACTCGTCACGCTGCTCGGGCCGGAGATGCGGCGAAAGCTGAGAGATGGCGCGCAGGCTTTCGTTCTGCTGCTCGGCGCGCAGACGGGTCATCTGCTCCACCAGGGGCTCGATCCTCGTCATGTCGAATTCGGGCTTCTGGAGTTCCGCCGCCATCGCCCCTCGCACCTTCTGGATCTCACGCCAGCGGTCGCGGCGGGCCGTGTTGTATTGCTCGAACAGCCCCTTCAACGCCTGCTTCTGACCATCATCGAGCTTGAGGTCCTGCGACAGCGCATCGAGCGGGCTCATCCATGTGCCGGGCTGACCCGGTGGCGGACCGCCCATGCGGCCCTGCCAGTGCGGCGGAGCGATCCAGCTGCGATAGACAAAGCCTGCGAGAACGAAGCAGTTCAACAGCAGCGACAGGGCCAGCAGGAGTTGCGTCAGCCGGGACGACATCTCAGGTGTTGTCCGAGAACAGGTCGTTCAGGTCGTTGGTCGTGTCCCGGCCAAAGGGCTTGGCGACGGTAGGCGCCTGGGTTGAAGCATACTTGCCCGCGACGTAGGTCTCGCCCAATCCACCGCCCAGCACGAAGCCGACGGCCGCCACGACGACGGCCATTCCGGCCATGGCACCGCGATGAACCCCAAAGCCCTGCCCGAAGGCCGGGAACAGACCGGCAAGCCAGGATTTGCGCGGCGCCCGCCGCTTGGCCTCGAAGCCGACCAGCGCCTGCGCCCGCGCCGCCATCCGGGGCGGCGCGGCAGGCAGCGGCATGCCGAGAATGTCGGCCAGTTCCAGGGCCGCCTGTCGCATCGCCGGATCACTCGCAACGGAAGCCTCGATCCGGGCCGCCGCCGCTTCGGGCAGCCGGCCCTCCAGCCAGGCAGCGAAATCCATGTCCGACACGGCCGCAGGCGCCACGGATGGCTCCGTGGCGAGGCTCTGCCACAGCTCCCGGTCGCTCAAAGGGATGCGTTCGGTGGTCATTTTGGTCTCCTTGTCCAGCTTACGCCACAATGCTGGGATTCATCCCCGCCTCAGGGCGCTTCCTCCTTGAAATGCTCGCGCAATCTCAACAATGCCTTGTGATGCGTGCTCCGCACAGTCTGGGCGTCGATTTTCAGCAGTTGTGCGACTTCAGCCACATCGCGCTCTTCATCATAAAGGCACTTCAAGATAAGGGCTTGACGCTCGGTCAGCAGCCCTTCCGGAATCTTCAACTTCTCGACATGGCGATCCTCCACTGCCAGGGCAGATTCGGGGACATCGTCGATCGGCGAGGTCGCCTGCCGACGGCGGCGCGCGAAATCGACCGCGGCCGAACGCGACACCACGGCCAGCCAGGTCGAGAGGCCGGCGCGGGCCGGATCGTAGGTCTTGAGCAGACGGAACCCGTTGGTGCACAGGCGCACGAAGACGTCCTGCGCTGCATCCATCACATCATCCTCGCTGAGGCGATAGTTCGCCAGGGAGCGGCGGACCACTGCGTTGATCAACGGTGAGGCTGCAACAACAAAGGCGTCCCAAGTTCGCTTGTGACCTGCCGCAAGTGACTGCAGGTCGATCTGGCTAAGCTCCGTCACGCCTGCGTTCCGTCTTTCATTGCCCGTCCGCAGAGCAGTCTAATAGGGTTTGTGGCTAAATGAGGCCCCGCTAGAGTGCGCGCGGAATTCAAGGATAGGTGAATGAGCGAGTCGCTGACACGGCAATTGAAGATCACCAAGCAGGCAGTGCGTGGCAAAGGTGTGGTCGTGGCCCAGAACTGCCGGGCGGCCGAGGTCGGCGCAGAGATCCTGCGCAAGGGCGGCAACGCGATCGACGCCGCGGTCGCCACCGGCATGGCGATCGGCGCGCTCGAGCCGTGGATGAGCGGCATTGGCGGCGTCGGCTTCATGACCATCTGGAGTGCCAAGGAGCAGCGCGCCTGGACGGTCGACTACGGTCCGATCTCGGCGAAGAAGCTCGACGTGTCGAACTACAAGATCGTCGGGCCCGGCCCCGCCAATCCCTTCGCCTGGCCCGACATCCTCAACCAGAACAACGAATTCGGTTACCATTCGATCGCCGTGCCGGGCATGGTGTCCGGCCTCGGCAAGGCGCTCGAGCGCTTCGGCACGATGAAGTGGAAGGACGTACTGGCTCCCGGCATCGCCCTCGCTGAGCGCGGCATGGAGCTCGACTGGTACATGCAGGTGATGATCGCCAACGGGGCGGAGCATCTGTCGAAGTTCCCGGCGTCGAAGGCCGCCTACCTGTGCGACGATGGTCGCGTGCCGACCAACGACTGGCAGGGCACCAGGCGCTACCTCAAGCTCGGCACTCTCGGCGAGACCATGCGCCGGCTGGCCGAGGGCGGACCGCGCGAATACTATGAAGGCAGCCTGGCACGCGACATCGCAGCCGACCTGCAGGCCGGCGGTTCGGCGATCTCCTACGAGGACCTCGCCTCCTATGAGGCGCGCATCGTCGAGCCGCTGTCGTTCGAGCATCACGGCGTCACCGTCAACGTCGCGGGCGGCCTGACCGCGGGCCCGACGCTGCGCCGCACGCTCGAGCTCGCGGGTGAGCGCACCAAGGGCGCGGGTGCTCCGGGCGCCGACTTCTTCGTCGCCATCGCCGAGGGCATGCACACCGCCTATCAGGAGCGTCTCAAGACACTGGGCGACAAGCCCAACAACACGAGCACGACGCATTTCTGTGCCGCCGACTCCGAAGGCAACATGGTGGCGCTCACCCAGACGCTGATGTCGCTGTTCGGCTCCTGCGTGATGCTGCCGAAGACCGGCATCACCATGAACAACGGCATGCTGTGGTTCGATCCCGAGGCCAACCGGCCGAATTCCATCGCGCCAGGCAAGCGGCCGTTGTGCAACATCTGCCCCGTGGTCGTGGTCAAGGACGGCAAGCCGTGGTTCTGCATCGGCGCCTCGGGCGGCCGGCGAATCGTGCCGGCGGTGACGCAGCTTTCCATGATGCTGGTCGATCGCGGCCTCGACGTGGAGGCGGCGTTCCATCAGCCGAGGGTCGACGTCTCGGGCGTCGGGCCGATCCGCGTCAATCGCACTCTGCCGGACGAGGTCAAGAAGGCGATCGCCGCGAAGCTGCCGATCACCGAAGTCGACAACCAGATCTCGCCGCTGGGTTTCGCCAACCCGTCCTGCATCGTGCGCGATCCCCAAACCGGCGAGCTCACCGGCATGAACGAAGTGATGTCGCCGTGGGCCGGGGGGGCCGCGCAGTAGTAGCCGCAGATACCGGGGCATCGAGACCGCTTGATCACCGCGACAGCGGTCGCAGCCCTCAATGCAAAAATAGGCGGCCCGGCAGATCACGCCCGGTCACGAATGTGCGACACCGAACATAATTCGCGTCTGAACCGCAACTAGCACTACACGCCCGCGTTCCCCTCAGAGTTGCAGGAGCGCGGAGAGCCAGTTTGTTCAGCCATTGCGCGGCGTCCCTGGGCGCGGTCCTTGCGTCGCTTGTCATTGCGACTGCCGATGCGCGTCAGTTCCGCTCATCGGGTGTTCAGCCGCTCGATTCCCCCACCGTCCAGGCGGTGGCGCATATGAGCAAGCTGTTGGCCCAGCGTACCGGCGGGCGCCAAAGTATCCACGTCGACCATAGCGACAAGGATTCCGAGAATTTCACACTTGCCCAGCTGCGGACTGGAACGCTGGACATGGCCCGCGTAAATCTCGCGGTGTTCAACTCGATCGTGCCGGTGACGATCGTGCCGTCACTGCCTTACCTGTTCCGCTCGACGGAGCATTTGCGGCGCGTGCTCGATGGCCCGATTGGCGACGAGATCCTCGCCAGCATGGCCTCCGCCGGCGTCATCGGGCTCTGCTTCTACGATATGGGCGTGCGCTCTTTCTATAGCACCAAGGCGCCGATCAGGAGCGTCGACGACTTGAAGGGTCTGTCCGTCCGCGTGCAGCCGTCCGACATCTTCACCGGGATGATCAAGGCGATGGGCGCCAAACCCGTCGCCGTGCCGTTCGAGCGGATGACGGCTGCGCTCAAGGCCGGCGTGATCGATGCCGCCGAGAGCAGCTGGTCCGCCTATGTCGGCGCCGGCCACAACCATGTCGCCAAGTATTATAGCCTGACCGAGCATTCGAGGATGCCGGGCGTGCTGGTTTTCTCCAAGGCCGTCTGGAGCGAGCTCTCGGCGGCCGACCGGCAAGCGATCCGCGCCGCGGCGAGAGAGTCGGTTTCCTTCATGCGCAACAGACTCGACAGCTACGAGGCTTCGGCGCGCCCCGGGCCGGGAAGCGGCGCTACCGAGGTGATCGATGCCGTCGACCGCAAGTCGTTCGCCGATGTCCTGACACCACTCTATCCGAAGCTGCTGCCGGATCCTGCGCTGCAGGCGATGATCAAGCGGGTGCAAGCCTACAGCGATCTTGCCACCGTACCTTGATGGCGACCAGCGATGGACGCAGAGTGCCGCCATGCGCTGCCGCTTTCTTCTGACCGCCGTTCATCGCGGGCATGCGGTGTGACCATCGTCCCGGCCATGCCCGACCCGCCGATCGAGACCACCAAACGCCTGCTGCCCTGGCTGGTTGCCGTGGCCTTCTTCATGCAGTCGCTCGACACCACCATCCTCAACACGGCCGTGCCGGCGATCGCCCAGGCGATGAACGTGACGCCGCTCGACATGAAGTCGGTGCTGGCGAGCTACACCCTCAGCCTCGCGGTCTTCATCCCGATCAGCGGCTGGATGGCGGACCGCTTCGGCACGCGCCGCGTCTTCGCCTCGGCGATCGGGCTGTTCTCGCTCGGCTCCCTGCTGTGCGGCCTGGCGGTCGACATCAACATGCTGGTCGCCTGCCGCGTGCTTCAGGGCATGGGTGGCGCCATGATGGTGCCGGTCGGGCGCATGACCATGGTGCGCACCTTTCCCAAGTCCGAGCTGATCGTCGCCATGAGCTTCGTGGCCGTCCCGAGCCTGGTCGGGCCGATGCTGGGGCCGCTGCTCGGCGGGCTGATCGTGCATTACCTTCACTGGAGCATCGTCTTCCTGGTCAACCTGCCGGTCGGCCTGATCGGGCTCCTTCTGGTCTGGCGTTTCCTGCCCGACTATCGCCAGGACAAGACGAACCCGCTCGACATCGTGGGGCTGGTGCTGTTCGGCTCGGGCGTCGCGCTCCTGTCGTACGTGCTCGAGGTCTTCGGCGATCACCGGCTGGGCGATCTCGAGATCCTGGGCCTGCTCGGACTCTCCGTGCTCCTGCTGGCCGGCTACGGCGCCAATGCCATGCACACGAAATACCCGCTGCTGCGGCTCAGCCTGTTTCGCCTGCGCACCTTTCGCGCCGCCGTCGGCGGCAGCTTCTTCAGCCGGCTCGGGCTGGGCGGCATCCCGTTCCTGTTTCCGCTGCTGTACCAGATCGGCATGGGCTTCACGCCGGTGCAGTCCGGCCTGCTGATGATGCCGCAGGCGCTGGCGGCCATGGGGCTGAAGCTGATCGTGCCGAAGATCCTGGCGCGCTTCGGCTATCGCACCGTGCTGGTCGCCAACACGATGATCCTCGGCGTGCTGATCATGGGCTTCGCCACCATCGACGTCGGCACGCCATGGTGGCGCATCGCGCTGCAGTCCTTCGTTCTGGGCTTCTTCACCTCGACGCAATACACCGCCATGAACACGCTGGTGTACGCCGACGTGACGGACGAGGAGACCAGCGCCGCCAGCACGATCGCCAGCACCGGCCAGCAGATGTCGATCAGCTTCGGTGTCGCCGGCGCATCGCTGATCGCCGCCTTCTTCGTGCCCGACGATCTGCGCTCCGAGCCGGCCGCGCTGATCCACGGCGTTCACCTGGCCTTCATCGTGCTCGGCCTGATGACCATGGCCTCGTCGCTGGTCTTCATGCCGCTGAAGAAGGACGACGGCGGTGCGATCAGCCGCCAGAAGGGCTAGACTGGCCTGCGTCGGGTGGCGTTGCGTGGTGGTTTGCGGACAGTCGTCTTCCCCAACGACGGGACGCGCCATGGCCTCCATCCTCCGTCGATCCGTGTTGCTGTCGTCCGGCGCTGCCGGTCTGGCCGGCCTGTCGAGGCGCGCTGGAGCGCAAGCCTATCCCACGCGGGCGGTGCGCCCGGTCGAGGGATACGGAGCCGGGGCGCGCCCGATAGCAACGCCGGCTGACCGGCAAGTGGCTGGCCGAGCGACGGGGCCAGCCGTTCGTCATCGAGAACAAGCCCGGCGCGAGCGGCCGGAGCGCGACCGACGTTGTCGCCAAGGCAGCCCCCGACGGCTACTCGCTGCTCCAGATCGTCAACAACAACACCGTCGATGCGGTGCTCAAGGACAAGCTGCCCTACGACTTCATCCGTGACATCGCCCCGGTTGCCGGCGTCTATCGCCAGCCGCTGGTCATGTAGGTGCATCCCTCGGTGCCCGCGACCACCAGGATCAACATGGCTTCGGCCGGCATCGGCATCGGCACCCATCTCGCCGGTGAGATGTTCCAGCTGGCGGCCGGGGTCTCGCTGTTCCACGTGCCCTATCGCGGCGTGCAGGCGTTGCGCGACGTCGTGGCCGGCCAGGCGGACCTCTATTTCGGCGTGGTGGCCTCGTCGCTGCCCCAGATCAATCCTCTTCCGACAGCCGGCCCATGAACGGGACGAGGTTCATCGACGCCCAACGCTGCCGCTCGCCGGCGTCGCCGCCGGTCAGGCCCTGGCGGATCGCGTACCAGGTCTGCGGATCGGTCCTCGGCCTACGGCCTTCGATGGCGTCGTTGACCTGAGCGATCACCGCGTCCTGCTGCGCGTCGGTGAGCCGGCTCATGATCGTCGCCGGCGGCGACGTGACGGCCGGCCCGCCGCCCGGCCCGCCCGTCGTCAGGTGGCGCCGCAGATCGGCGTAGAGGCTGTCGGACTCCGCCTTCACCGCTGCGCGGCGGCGCGCGGTGTCAGCGTCGATCGCGGCCTGGTTGGCCCGCAGGCGCGCCGGATGGGCAGTGAACTCCTGCTCGTTCAGCGCGGTCAGGGCGTGGTGGCGCGCCTCGATCTCGTCCAGCCGCTCGCGGTCGCCGGCGAGGCCGTCCTGATCGAGCAGCATGCCGGCCGACGAGACGACTGGCGGCGGTTCGGCCGTCGCAGGGCTCGCGGCGTTCATGGCATCGAGGGTCGGGTCGCTGGTCGGTGCCGGCGCCGTCTCCGCGGCAAGTGTGGCGCTGCGGTCGCGCAGCCAGCCCATCGCCGCGTTGGCATTCGACAGCGTCTGGGCGGCGGCGCCCAGCGCGCGGCGATCATGCGGATCGAGCCGGTCGCCAAACTGCCGGAACAGCCTCACCCCCAACGGATCGTTGCGCGCGAGGAGGCTTCCGATCGCGGCCGACACGACCGACCCTCCGGCGTTGCGTGCCTCGTTCTCCACGACCTCCGGGGCCTGGCCCCGGTACAGAAACCGCGTCGCCCCTTCGGCGCGCGCCATCGCGTTGGTCAGGTTGGCGGGATCCGCTGCCGCGTCCGCCCGCGAGGTCTCGATCGCCGCAAGGGCCACGTTCCGGCCGTAGACCGCCTGCTGCTCGCCGGCGCGGCGCGCGATGCCGTCGAGCGACGCGGCGAGGTGCGCGTCGAGGATCGGGCGCAGCTTCTGCCGCGGTACTCGTTACCCGCCTGGCCGAACACCTGATCCTTGAGCTTCTTCAGCCTCTCGGTGGTCGCGGCGGCGCTGTCGATCGCATCGGCGCCGTTCTGCTTGTAGTAGGCGTCAGGCCCGGTGCGCAGGATCTCGCGCTCGCCGGTGAGGTACTGGTTGTTGAAGTCCTGGATGCGGGTGTTGTTGGCTTCCTGCGCATGGCGCTCGTAGAGCGCGAACAGCGTGTCGCTCGCCTGGTTGCCGCCGAACAGAGCTTTGTCGTCTACCTTGTCTTTCTAGCGACTGACGTAGCGTTCAATGCCATCGCCCGCTCCGCCATTCTGCGCATTGATCAGTACTTGTTCATGGTCAATCGGCGAGATCATCGCACCGGTCGAGAATGTCAATTGAACGCTCGCGTCCTGTCCTTGGCAGCTATGAGTTGATGCATGAGCCTACGTCCATATTCGCTCGTCTTTCCACTGGACCGTTCGAATTCCTCAACTCCATGAAGCCCGTGAATGGCCTCGTTGATGGCATTGTTCAGGAAACTCAGCTCGTAATCCGAGAGAGAAACCAGCGCTTTGTCGTCTCTAACGAGTTCGACCCTTATGGTGACTCGCAGTCTCCTCGTGTTCGGGTCTCTTGAACTGTCGAAAACCTGATCGTCGGCCTGATGAGGCATGTTGCGAGGGCTTATCTCGCCGTTGGCAACGCGGAGCTGCGCCAGGATGGCATTCGCATAGCCGATGGTCCGACCCGTCCTTGTATCGAATTCGTCTGGGTCCATCTCCATGAGAGCCCTTTCCGCCGCCGCGATCATGAATCTCAACTCGTCCCGCGAGAACCAGACAATCGCTTTTTCTTTGGATATCTCCTGTATATGCATGATCACCTACTCGTTCTGACCGTTGAAGTAATTCTTGCCGTTTTCCGGCCGGAAAGCAGTGCCAAAATCCTGCGCGTTAGGGTTCCGCCATATTGTCGTCCCACTTGGAGCGTGCCAGTAGAGCGTCTTGCCACTGTCCTTAAAGTATTTCTTCTCTGTCCAGTGCGTCATCACCTCGGATATATGTCGAGCAAAGTCATCAAGATTGCGCATGTCAGGAAATTTCTCCTTAAAGTGCTTTAGTGAAGCGTGGCCTCCTGCGATTAGCCGCGCGACGCGTTCATTTTCGGCAATCTCCTGAGCCGTAGGCTTATCTGCCCGAGGACCGTATACAATCATGAATGGGTTGCGGTTGGGACGCTTCCCACCTGCCGCAAGCGTCCCCTGGTTGCCGCGCGGGCCGAACGCTCGACCGCCCATGCCGTGCAAGGTTACGAACGACTCAAGGGCATCGGTCGTCAGCTCGCCTCTCTGCCCAGCTGAAACAAGGTCAAGCATGCCCTTGAAGAAGGAGCGCACCGACGACGGCAAGGCGAAATCCCAGTCCTTACCGTCGGCTGCATGCCTGACTGGGAGGAGCGTGCCGTAGTCCCAGTCGGGCTCTGGCGCGAGCCAGTCGTAGAGCGGCACGAGTTCGGCCGGGACCGGTGCCGATCCGATGACTTGCCCAGTTTCCGGATCCAGCCGGCTCTGGAGGCGGGCGAGTTTGCCGAAGTCCTCGGCTGAGAGGAACTTCCTGTATCGGAACAGGGGCTCACGCGCCCATTTCAGGCGGACCTGAGAATTGTAGTTCAACAGGTTGCTCAGGATCCTGTTGTAGATTTCGGAATCCGTTGGTGTGGCCGGCGCGGCTGCCAAAGCCTCCAGCTCTTCCGTCTCGGCGGGAGACAGCCGTTCCGCGAGAACCGGCGGCAGTTTCGGCGGTGATCCGTCCTCCCTCTGCTGGGCGAGCCAACGGGTGGTCATCCGATCGGCCTCACGTTCGTCGGCCTCTTGCCGCTCCGCGATCCGACGCGCCTCCGTCTCGGCTGCCTGATACTCGGGACTGCCCGGCGGTGGCTCAGTCTGCGGCCCGCCCTGGCTGCTCGTTCCCTCGGCGTCCTGTTCGGCCGCGATGGTGCGGGCCTGCGCGTCGGCCGCCTCGTACTCGGGACTGCCGGGATATGGCTCGGTGGCGGGCGCTCCGGGAGCACCGCCGGTGCCGGCCGCCTCGCGTTCCCGCTCCTTTTCCATCTGGCGATGGAAGGTCTCGAAGTCTTTGGGCAGGCCGATCATCGGCCTGAGCCCGTTCTCCGTGGGCTGCGCCTCTGGAACAGCCCGAGCCAGAGGCGCGCCGTCCTTGTGGAAGGCGTCGTCCGTCTCCGGGATGTCAGAGTCCACGGTCGGGGATGCGGCGTGGTCGTTGACCTTGAGCCAGCCGCTCCTGATGCCTGTGTCCTTCAGACCGTTGATGATGCCGTAGGCTTCCGCCTCCGTCGGCTTCCGCTCCCTGCTCTCGAACACCGACAGATCGTCCTGCAGCGCGCGATGGAACCTCGCCGCCTGCGCCGCATCGCTGTCGGGCGCGGCGCCCGGCCGTGGAGTCGGATCGATTCCGGCCGATCGCAGGGCTTGGCCAGCCATGCGGGTGATGGCCTGCAGGCGGTTCTGCTCCGCACCACCGTCGTTGCTGCGCACGGCCGTCTGCAGCGCCTCCAGCGCGCCGTAGTCCTCGGCCGACAGCCGGCCCATGAACGGGACCAGGTTCTTCGACGCCCAGCGCTGCCGTTTGCCGGCGTCGCCGCCGGTCAGGCCTTGGCGGATCGCGTACCAGGTCTGCGGATCGGTCCTCGGCCTACGGCCTTCGATGGCGTCGTTGATCTGAGCGATTACCGCGTCCTGCTGCGCGTCGGTGAGCCGGCTCATGATCGTCGCCGGCGGCGGCATCACGGCCGGTCCGCCGCCCGGCCCGCCCGTCGTCAGATGGCGCCGCAGATTGGCGTAAAGGCCGTCGACCTCGGCCTTTACCGCGGCGCGGCGGCGCGCGGTGTCGGCGTCGATCGCGGCCTGGTTGGCCCGCAGACGCGCGGGATTGGCTTCAAACTCCTGCTCGTTCAGCGCGGTCAGTGCACGGCGGCGCGCGTCGATCTCATCCAGCCGCTGGCGCGTGCCGGCGATGCCGTCCTGATCGAGCAGCGTGCCGGCTGACGACATGACAGGCGGCGATCCGGCGGTCGACGCATCCGCGGCGTTCACGGCATCGAGGGTCGGGTCGCCGGTCGGTGCCGGCGCCGTCTCCACGGCAAGGCTGGCGCTGCGGTCGCGCAACCAGCCCATCGCCGCGTTGGCATTCGACAGTGTCTGGGCGGCGGCGCCCAGCGCGCGGCGATCATGCGGATCGAGCCGGTCGCCGAACTGCCGGAACAGCCTCACCCCCAAGGGATCGTTGCGCGCGAGCAGGCTTCCGATCGCGGCCGACACGACCGACCCTCCGGCGTTGCGTGCCTCGTTCTCGACGACCTCCGGGGCCTGGCCCCGGTGCAGAAACCGCGTCGCCCCTTCGGCGCGCGCCATCGCGTTGGTCAGGTTGGCGGGATCTGCCGCCGCGTCCGCCCGCGAGGTCTCGATCGCCGCGAG
The DNA here is from genome assembly GCF_965279465.1 of Reyranella sp. NCBI lineage: Bacteria > Pseudomonadati > Pseudomonadota > Alphaproteobacteria > Hyphomicrobiales > Reyranellaceae > Reyranella > Reyranella sp. Next base: position 4,469,843 of record NZ_OZ257242.1, on the reverse strand, counting down.
GGCGACGGTCCGGCCGTAGACCGCCTGCTGCTCACGGGCGCGGCGCGCGATGCCGTCGAGCGACGCGGCGAGGTGCGCGTCGAGGATCGGGCGCAGCTTCTGCCGCTGGTACTCGTTGGCCGCCTGGCCGAATACCTGATCCTTGAGCGTCTTCAGCCTCTCGGTAGTCGCAGCGGCGCTGTCGATCGCAGCGGCGCCGTTCTGCTTGTAGTAGGCATCAGGCCCGGTATGCAGGATCTCGCGCTCGCCGGTGATGTACTGGTTGTTGAAGTCCTGGATGCGTGTGTTGTTGGCTTCCCGCGCGTGGCGCTCGTAGAGTCCGAACAGCGTGTCGCTCGCCTGCCCGAGCTGCTGACCGGCGAGCTGCACGTCGCGCGCCTGGTTGCCGCCGAACAGAGCGGAGTCGCCCGCCGCCGGCACGTTAAGCTGCGCGTTGGGGATCGGCTGCGGCGAAACCTCGCCGATCGGATAGGGACGAACGATCGGCATTCACCGCTCCTTGGTGCGAAGGATTGACCCGTGATAGCGTCTCGCCGCGGGGAGGAGGTCGCTGTGAAGAGACTGGGGTTGGTGGCGGTGTTGGCGTTGGGCGGATGTATCGATGCCCAAGTCAGCGAACGCCGCATATACGAGCGTTACAATGGTAGGCCGATCAGCGATCTGATCTTGCAATGGGGTCGGCCGGAAACTGAGATTGAACGCCCCCAAGGCACAATCTTCACATTCGCCAATTCCATGCAGTACACATCGACAACACCAGTCACCACGACAGCCACAATTGGTGCTGCGTCGGTAATCGCCACTTCGAGCGTGCCAACTACCGATACATTGTTGTGCCGTGTGAACGTCTACACTGATCGCCAGCAGCGCATCGTTGGATTGCGTCATCAAGGCGCCAATGGCGCTTGCGCCCAGATGTACGATCGTCTCCACTAGTAGGTCACTCCCGTACGAGTGCCGACATCGCTTTTCGGGCTAGTGCTCGGCCTCGTGTGCATAAACCTGTCCCACTTATCCGCCAGCGAGCTCGCGCCCATGAGCAGGCTCGTGCCCGCGCCGAGGTAGCTCGGCTCGAAGCTCTCGCGCAGGGCGGCGTCGGCGTCGTAGCCGGCGGCCTGCATCTCGTAGCTCCACGCCTCGCGCTTCGCGTTGTTGCGGATCGTGAGTGCGTCCTGCTCGCCGGCGCGTGCGGTGTCGCTCAGGATGTCGGTCGGGCTGCCCTCCAGGTCGGTACCCTGCGCGGCGAGCGCGGCGGTCTGCGTGCCGATGCGCTGCGCGGTGAGGTCCCGCTGCTTCTGCTCGGCGACCTGGCCGCGCTGGATTGCGTCGCGCGCCTGCTGCTCGGCAAGTTGCTGGCGCTGGCGGGCAAGCTGCGCGAGGTAGCCCTGTTGCGCACCCGCGGCGGCCTGCTGGTTGATCTGCCCCAGCACCGAGGCGCCGGTGCCGATGGCGCTCAGCCCCAGGCTGATCGCAGAGGCGGCGGTGAATCCCGACATGTCTATTCTCCGGTCGCGGTGACGTGGTTCGGCGCGCGGCGCGATCCCAGGCGATCGGGCTCGTCGGTGAACTCCTGCTCGGCTTCCTCGACCGTGCGTGCAGACGTCGGGAACAGCATCGTGAGCAGCGTGTCGGCGTGGGCGTAGATCGCCTGCTTGCGGCCGGCGCTCGCCGGGATGACCGCGTAGCCGGTGAGCTCGACATCCTCGTCCCCGATGAACAGCGTGGCGTGCCCGCTCACGATCAGCAGCGTGGGGATCGTGATGTGCGCGCCGGTGATCAGCACGCCAGCCGGCACGCAGATCGTGCGGGCATACATCCCGGCGTGCAGCACGTGCCGCGTCTCGATCGGCACCTGCGGCAGGGTCAGCACCCTTTCTTCGAGCGCGCGCACGGCGCGGATCGCCTGGGAGCTCATGGCCGGGATGACCGGCCTTGTCGCAACGACATCAAGCATCTGTCAGCTCCTTGAAGAACACGCGGTTGGTCTCGGCATAGCCGCGGCGCGGCAGCACCTGCGCGAGCACGCCCTCCGACGGCGCGCTCACCAGCAGGGCGGGAACGCCCAGCGCGCGCGCCTTGTCCTCCGCCGCGCGCAGCAGCTTGAGGCCGGCGCCGGTGCGGCGATGGGCGCGCGCGACGAAGAAGCTCTCGGTCACCGCAACCGGCGCGGCGTAGCGTGGCGGCTTCGCTCTAAGGACGGTGATGAAGCCGACCAGCTCGCCGTCGACCGACGCGGCGAAGCCATGCAGCAGGCCGGCGGCCTCGAGTGCCGCGTAGGCGTTCCAGTCGGGCGCCGGTTGCGGCATGCCGTCGATCAGCGATTCGCGCGCGTACTCGGCGGCGAGCTGCGGAAAGGACGCCGCCGCGAACATGTCGGCGAGGGGACAGGCTTCGACGATCAGCATGGCGCCCTCCCCTCGGCTTCGCTCTGGGCAAGCATCTCGAACGGGATGAACGGCAGGCCGCGCACGCCCATCGGCTGAGGTGTGCCGAGCGTGAAGCCCAGCCAGCGCAACCAGCGGATCGACACCGCGTTGCGCGCGTCGACGACGTTGCGCAGCACCGGGAATACCCGCAGCATCTCGCGCAGGTAGACGCGGTTGCGGCGCAGGAACGGCCGGCCGTAGCGCGCGACGGCGTCCGAACCGAGCAGCCACGGGACCCCGACAACGCCGACAAGGCTCATCGGTACCACGCCGAACAGACAGACCAGCTCGCCATCGGCGCGCCCGGCCCACGCCGAGGCCGAGCGCTCGACGCTCGCGACCAGCGCCTCGCGCGGATCGCGGCCGGTCAGGGCCTCGACCTCCTCGCGGTCGGCCGCGCGCAGCACGAGCATCCGCGCGTCGGCCACCGTTGCGGGCCTGATCTCAACCAGTGCTGACATCGGGCGTGATCCCCGTGATGGTGTAAGGAAGCGGCGAATTGCGGACCCGGAACAGCGCGCGGCCGTGCCAGTCCCATTGCGGCGCGGCGATCTGGTGCATGAAGTCGGTGACCAGCGCCGGCGCCGCCCCGGGCGCGGCGGCCAGCGGATTGACCATGTCCTTCGGCTTCAGCGCATAGAGCGTCGGCGCCCCCTGCCCGCCCGACGGTCCGGCCACCAGCCCGGTGTTGGCGCTGTTCTTCAGCGCGACAGTCAGGTGGTTGATCTTCCGCTTCCGCGCCGTCCAGGTGCCGGCCTGGTCCTGCCCGTCGATGTCGAGCAATTCGAGGTCGGCATCCGGGATGATCTTGCCGACCGTGACCAGCGATGCCGCCGCGGGCAACGTCACCTGCCCCGCCGCCGACACCGTGAGCGGGCCGCGCACGATGCCGTCAGCCAGCGCCCACACCTCCTCGCCCGCGAGATGCCACAGGCCCGAGATCACCGTCGCCGGCGCGCCGGAATACTGCAGCGCACTGTCGAGGAACCACGCCTCCTCGATGGTGTCGAACACGCGCGTGTGCAGGCGCTCGACATGGCGCTTCGTCTGGCCATCGATCGTTCGGCGCACGATGAAGTAAACCGCGGTCTCGTCGCCCTCCTGGATGGCGCAGACGCTTTCGAACGCGCCGGCGGTCGTGGTGCGGCGCGACCAGGCGTAGAGCTGCTGCTCGGTCAGGAAGGTGAAGGCCAGCGCCACGCCGTCGTCGCGCACCGCCCAGCAGATCGAATCGGGATCGCGCGCATAGGCCCAGTCGACCACCGTGTTGGCCTCGAACAGATGCGCGGCGAGCAGGCTGAGATCGGTGCCGGTCCAGCTGTCCTGCGCCCACTGGTATTGCAGGCTGCGCACCTTCCGCTTGTTCGGCGGGATGTAGAGCAGCGTGTCGTTGGCCACGATCGGCCGGATGTCCGACGAGCCGTTGTAGCTCTGCGGCCGGGCCACGAACTGCGCCGGGGTGATGACGTCGGCGGTGCCGGCCGAGACCTTCCATTCCGCGCCGCCGGTCAGCACGATCATCTGCGTCAGGCTGATCATGTGGCGGATGTCGTTGACCTGGCGCGAGGCGAGCGTGCGGGTGATGGCGTCGCTGTCGCGCGTCGGCTGCGACTGGCTCATGTTGTTGAAGTTGCCGGCGACGGAGCCCCACATCGTCTGCGGCTTGGCTGCCGTCGCAGCAAACCACTGCCGGCCGTCATGATAGGTGCTGACGCCCGGATTGACGGTCGGGTCGTTGGTGAGGGTGAGCGTCAGCGCCGCGCCCGTTCCCGCGCTATCGGTCGCGAAGGCGGTGGGGAAGCCATAGTACGGGAAATCGGCGAAGCGGAACGAGCCTGCGTTCACGATCGTCACGCCGGTGATCGCATCGCCCGTCACGACCGCGGTGATGACCGAGCCGCCGATGTCGACGGTCGGCGCGTAGCCGACCTCGTAGCCCGCGTACATCGTATGGATCACCGTGCCCGCGCTGTAGCCCGAGCCGCCGGCGACCACCGAGCCGCCGCTGATGAAATAGGTCGGCGCCATGACCGGCTGGCCGTCGCCGTCCGTGCCGACCACCTTGGTGCCGCCGTCGGGCGTGAAGCTGAGGGCGATCAGGGCGCCCGAGCCCGCGCCGTCGGTGATGATGACGGTCGGCGCGATCAGGCCCTTGCCGGCCTGCACCACGTCGACCGAGGTGATGACCCCGCCGGACACGTTGGCGGTGAGCTGCGCCGAGGACCCCAGCCCCGACGGATCGCTGACCGCGAGCGTCGGCGAGACATAGCCCGAGCCGCCGCTGTCGACCGTCACCGAGCCGATCGACTTGTTGGCGAAGGGATTGCGCTGCTGCGGCGGGGTCGTCGCGGTGTCGGGCACGATGGTGGCGTCGCTGAAGGTGACCGTGCTGCCGCTCGCCGGCGCCTGGGCGGTGCCGATGAAGCCGTAGACTCCGTTCTTCTTCTTGTAGACCGAGTAGGTCGAGCAGCCGGTGAGCTTCGCCCAGGTGAGATTGGAGGTCTCGTTGCTCGAGCCCGCGTCGGCCGACTGCAGGCTCTCCTCGCCGGTCTCGTCGTTGATCGCCGTCACGGCGTAGTACTGCGCCGTGCCGGCCGAGGACGAGGCCACGCCGGTGGGCGCGATCTGGACCGGGGCGAACACGATCGTCGACAGCGTCCAGTCGGCGTGATCCGTGCGGGTCAGCTTGCGCGGCGCATGGTTCTTGTGGGTGAGCGTCAGCGTGTCGGCCGACTGCTCGTACTTCAGCGTCGCCAGGTCGGACAGGGCATAGGGTGTCGTGAGCGTGTAGAGCCGCGCGGCGCTGCCGCCCGAGGTGAAGGCAGAGAAGCCCGTAGTGTCGACGCCGACGGTGAACTCGCTGGCGCTGGTGACAGTGATGTCGACGTGACGGCCGTTGAGCTGCGTCATGCCGCCGAGGCCGGCGAGATAGAGCCGGTCGCCGGTGGCGAAGCCGTGGCTGCCGCTCACCGTCACCTTGCCGGGGTTGGCCCTGGTGACGGCGGTGACGGTCTTTGCCGCCTCCAGCACGTAGCCGCCGTCCTTGATGATCCGCATCTTCAGATCGCCGAATTCCAGCGCATAGGTCTGGACGGTCGAGAACTGGAAGCCGATCAGCCGGCCCGCATCGGCGCTGTCGATCACCTCGCCGACCCACGCGGTGCCGGGGCAATTGGAGGTGCCGCCCTGGGGATGGACGTACCAGTTCAGCATCGTGCGGACGCCGATGTGGTACTTCGCGAGATCGGTGCGCGAGTAGAGCGACGGCGAGAGCTCGCCGGCGGCGAAGCTCGGTTGCGTGAGCTGCGCCATCAGAACGACCTCGGCCAGAGGCCCTGCCAGCCGTAGGGCGGGCAATCGACGGCGCCGCGCACCGCCAGGCTCTCGACGTCCTGGTTGACGCTGTTCGGCGCGCTCTCGTTGGCGTTGGCGGCGCGGGCCTGGTCGATCATGCTCTTCGCCTCGGCCTTCACCGCGTCGGTGATCGAGCGGCTGCCGGTCAGCGGTCCGGCGATGGCGGCGGCCAGCGCCCAGCCCAACGCCTCCCTCAGCGAGGCGTCGAACTTCGCCTCGTAGGTCCCGTTCACGAGGTCGAGCTCGTAGGACGTGTAGATCATCACCGGGCAGGCAATGTTCATCAGGATGGTCTTGCCCGCCGAGGCGTCGTCGGCGATCTCGTAGTCGACGCGGGTCCAGTTGGGGAAGCTCGCCTGCGGCAGGCCCATGTCGAAGCCGCGAATCGCGAGACAGTCCGCCGGATGGACGAACATGTAGGTCCACGACGGCGGCCATACGGCGCCGCAGGCCGCCTCCTCGAGCGCCAGGCGCCGCCGCACGCAGTTCCAGTCGGTGCCGCGCAGGAGGGTGCGCACGATCGACGGGTAGCGCAGCGCGCAGGCCGCCGCCTCGGCGCTCTGCTCGGTCAGCGAGCCGATCGAGGTCCTGGCCGTGGCGTTGAGCAGCGCGGCATTCCAGATGTCGAGCAAATCGGAAGCAGCCATTGTCTTCTCTCTCCTATTTCCAGAGCACGCGGCCGTTGCCGATCAGCGCGACGATGTTCCAGGCGGACGCGATGAGGCACGGCCACGCGTGGATGTCGTTCACCGTGTCTTCCTGCAGCGCGTAGAGGTAGGAGCCGTCGGGGCGCTGACCTTTCACGAGGATCTGCGCCAGCCCCTGTGCCCGCAGCGGATCGATCGTCCGCATCGCCGCCACGGCCCCGAAACCGCCCTCGTACCAGACGGCCTTCACCGTCTCGGGCGGATAGCCGTCCTCGGGAACGAAGGTCGTGAAGCCGGATAGCCCCGTCGGCGCGTCGGTGAGGTAGTAATGCTCGTAGGCGCGCGCGAGCGAGGTCTGTGCCTCGAGCGAGAGGTCCCACTTGTGGAGCAGCGCGCCGCCCCAAGTATGAGTGTCGAGAGCATGCATGCCGTCCGGCGTGTTGACGCCAGCGACGACGGTGCCGCCCTGCCAGAAGATGCCGTGCGTGCCATCCCAGCCCATGCCGTCGGTCAGCAGAGCCGTCTCCATCGCCGCGGCGGCGGCGCGGTAATCGACATCGCTGCTGCCGTAGAGCCGGTCGGCGAGGTCGAGGCACCACCAGGTGTCGACGTTGTGCTCCACCGACCACCACGGGATCACATGGCCGGGATCGAGCACGCCATCGACATACTGCCCCTTGCCGCCATTCACAGTGCCCAGCGCGTTCGTGTAGCCCATGATGAAGGCGAGAGAGGCCTTCGCGGCAGCGGTTGTGCGCGTCGCGAACCAGTCGCGGTATTCTTCCTGGTCAGCCAGCAGCAGGGCGTAGCAAACCCAGGCGATCGCGCCGTTGCGGATGAAGCCGGCGTTGCGGTCGAGCGCGAACTGGTTGTTCGCGAACGGGAAGCTGCCGTCCTCGTTCTGGACCAGCAGCAGCGTCTCGACCAGCTTCGCCGCGGCCTCCTGCTCGTCCAGCGCCAGCAGGGCGATCAGGGCGACTGCCTGATCGTAGAGGAAGCAGGTGTCCATGAAGCCGTCGTAATAGACGCTGGTCGTGTTCTGGCCGGCGGCCTGCGGCGGCACGATGTAGGAGCGCATCAGGCCCGAGGGCATCGTGTACTCGCCGTAGATCCGCTTGGTGCTCACGTTCACCAGCGACACGCGGCCGAGCGACGGCGGCGCGAGCGTCACCGTCCACGAACGATCGAGCGGCGCGGGCTGCACGCTGGTCGGAAAGGCCGGGATCGCCGATCCGCCGATGGCCCGGTATTCGATGCGGAGATCGGGAAAGGCGCCGGCGTCGGCCGCGTTTTCCTCGGCCCACACCTGGCCGACGACGCGCACGCTGCAGCCGTCGACCTGCTCGACCAGCCGCAGCTTGATCTTGCCGCCGACCGGCTGCGAGCGGCTGATGGTGAAGCTGCCCGCTGCCGACACGGGCTCGAGCGCCCAGGCGTATTCGACGTCGGTCTCTTCTGTGACGAGGATCCGGTAGGTCCGACCCGGCGTCGAGGTGAAGGCCGCCAGCGTGCCGGCGATGACGTAGGGATTGCCTGGCGTCAGGCTGACCGACGTGAACTGCGGGCTGGCCGCGACATATCCGACCAGATAATGGTCGCGCACATCGCCCTGCCGCTCGCTCTCGCGCCACGGATTGCCGACCAGGATTCGGTTGGTGTCCGCATCGGCATCGCCTTTTCCGGCATAGGTGACCAGCTGGAACGACCACGCGCCCGCCGGCGGGTCGTTCACGGTCGCCGACCAGAAGGTGTTGGCGCCGATCCTGGCAACGAACTGCGTGACGCCCTCGACGGCGCCGACGACGAAGTAGCTGCCCCAGTTCGTCCCGCCGTCGGCATAGACCGAGGCCGGATCGGTCACGAAGTCGGGCGGCGGATCGGCGTTGACCATGTCACGCCGGCCGCACCATCCATCCATCGAGGCGAAGGGAACGTCGACCGAGCCCGTGAAGTCGGCGCGCACGCCCGGCGTGATGGGAAACCACAGCGGGCCCTGCAGGATCACGTGCGTATAAGGCGCGCTGCCGCTGGCGGGCGGCGCCGTCCAGGTGCCGGCCCACGACCCGCCGGCGTTCCGGCCGATGCTCGCGTCGTCCGGCACCAGGATCGACGACCGGTGGCGCTGGCGTTGCCGCGCCATGGCCTGCAGCCAGTCGAGCGAGCGGGCGATGCTGTCGTGCGCAGCGACCGGACCGGCAGCCAGCAGCAGGCTTTCCCAGGTGTTCATCAGTAGGCCTGCGCGATCATGGCGGCGAAGAACGCGACGCCGTCGATCGTCCAGACCACGGCAAGGTCTCGCTTGCCGTCGGCCGTGCTGAGCACCGGCGTGCCTGTCAGCCAGGTCCACGGCCATGTCTGCGCCCGGGCAGTGCCGTCGGCCGTGAACTCGATCATGAAGGCAATGCCGCGAGGAGCATTGCGCACCGTGATCCCGGCGATGTCGGCGTCCACGGGCACCAAGAAGAAGTCGCAGCCGGACAGGTTGAGTGTCAGCTGGCCCGCGCTGATGGCGACGGCGCAGGCCGGCGTGATGCAGTTTCCGCAGGGGCCGGCGGGTCGATAGCTCGGTGCGTAAGGAACGGTTCCCATGATCTCTCCTAGAAACTGGACAGCGCGATGCGCTTCCACGTGTTGGCGGCGGTGCAGACGTAGAGGTAGACGGAGTCCCAGGTGACCATGCCGGCCACGCCGTCGGCGCTCGAGCCGGCGGGCGGGACGCTGGCGATGCCCAGCCGCCCGCTGTCCCAGCCGAGCACGCTGCCATTGGCGTACTTGAGGTTCTTGAATTCATCGACGATCGGATCGCCGTTGAGGCTGAGCAGGCGATTGCTCGAATCGAGCAGCGGACGGCCGTTGGGATAGCGCGGCTGGTCGTAGACCAGCGAGACGAGCTTCCAGCCGTCGGCCGCGAACTCGAAAGCCGCGCTGAAGGGCGCGCCCCTGATCGTCGACACGATGTCGTAAGGCGTTCCGGACGCGCTGGCGGTCGGCGCGTCCGTGCCGCCTCCCATGGGATGGACATCGTACGTGGTGACGTCGCCGGTCGGCGTGACCACGACCGGCCAGCCGTTCGCGCTCGATCCATGGCCGGGCGGCGCTTTGATGATGACGCTGTTGCGCCCCGAGTTGGCGCTGAAGCCGTGGGCGGCGATGTTGTCCTGGATCGCCCTGGCGACGGCATTGGCCGCGTAGTTGCTGTTGGTGCCCCACGCGACGGGGGCTGCCAGCAGCTCAGTGCCGTTGACCGTGATGCTGGCGATTGTGCCGGTCATGCCGACGAAGTCGCCGACGATCAGGAAATTCGTGCTGGCGGGGGTCTCTCCCGCGCTGGCAGCGTTCGCTCCCCCGATCATGACGGGAATGAATCCGATGCTCAGGAGCATGTCGCCAGTGTGCGTCTGCAGCACCCTGGCGTTGTTGTAGGTCTCCTCGGACCCGGCCGGGGCGCTGATCGCCACGCGTTCGGCATACACAGTCGCGGTGAAGCCGCTCGTGCCCGTGCGCGCGTTGATCGCATCGCAGATCAGGGAGGCCGTGCTCTCGTTGCTGGTCGTCCAGACGACGCCCGCCCCGAGAAGCTCGACGCTCGTGCCCGTCACCGGTGTCACCAGCAAGCTCGACAGTGTTCCGCCCGGTCCACCGTCGACGGTGGCGACCGTGCTCGCATCGGAGACCGGGAACGCCGACGTGGCGGCGCTCTGCCCCTGGAACGTCACCGCATGGTCGCCCGTGGACGTGGCTTCGCGAGCGACCGTGATCCTGTCGCCGACGGCGGCCCTGTCCTCGTGCAGGATCCAGTTGCGATCGCCCGACAGCGGATGGATCAGGCGATGGTGAGCTCCCTGGTTGCCGACGAAGGCATCGACGTCGGAGTCGCCGTTCAGCTCCGGCTGCAGGGGCTTGGGCCACTCCCGGACGCCCCAGCCGAGATCGTTCCCGGAATGGTGCCAGGTCGCACGACCGACCTGCGAGCGCTTCTCGTCGTTCCACAGGCTGTCGCTCACGAGCGCCAGGTTGGGATCGTTCGTACCCTGCGTCGTGCTCAAGGTGACGTCGTCGAACCAGTGCCCGGCGACGCTTCGTATGCCCAGCGAGTGGACGGCGTTGCCGTCGGTCTGGACCTGCAGGCCGGAGCCGGAGATCCTCTTGCAGAACTCGTCGACATAGATGGCCGTGTTGTCGAGCGGATCGTTCACCCGATTCGGATTGACGACTCGCACATCGGTGAGCCGCACGTCGGCGCAGCCCGACAGGACGATCCCCCGGTTCGGTGCGTCGTTGGACTCGAAGCCGTCGATCCATGAGCGCTTCACGCCCTGGAAGACGAGGGTCTGGCAGCGGATGTTCCGGAAGATGCAGCGGTTTTCCATCCACATCGGATGGCCCTCGCCATCCAGCAGGTCCGGATCGGAGCCCAGAGGAACGAAGCCCTGGATCGACAGGAAGCTGTCCATCTCGAGGCCGTCGAAGGTGCAGTCGACCAGCCCCGCGAGCGTCGCGGCGGGATTGCTGTACTTGATGAACTTGAGGTTCCTGAAGGTGATGCCGGCGACGAGCACCTGCGGCGGTCCGCCGTTCAGCGGGATGCCGTAGGGGAAGAAATCGAAGCAGCCCGTCCCGTTCTCGCCGGAGAAATTCGAGATGGTCATGTTGTGGCGCCACCACTTCTCGGGCGTGCCGGCATTGGTCTCCTGGCAGAACATGCTGATGTCCTGCTCGAGGCCGTAGCAGGTGACGTCGTCGATGATGACGCGGCGATTGGCCAGGAAATTCAGGCTGAGCGTGGGATAGTCTTGGTGCAGGTGCGTGCCCGCCTCCAGCTTCACGCCACGAAACCGGTCGCGGATCACGACACCCTGGAACACGACATCGCGGACGCCAAGCGGCACGATGGAGCCCGACGGAGCATCGCCCGTGCGGCCCTCCAGGACGATGTTGCTGAACACCGAGCCCTCGCCGTGGAACGGCAGCTCGATGTCGCACGCCTCGATGTCGCTCTCATAGCTGGCGAGCGAGAGGGCATCGTCGCCGACCCTGTAGCCGTAGTAGCCGTCGATGCGCGCGTTGCGGAAATAGAGGTGGTAGAGCCCGTCCGCCCAGGTGTGGCGGAGCGTGATGTTGTAGCCGCGCAGCCCGTCGACGCCGACGATGCCGATGCCGACCGAGGGGCTGTTCTCGCAGGTGACGTTCTCGAGGTAGACGTTGCGGACTGCGCCGGCCTCGATCTGCTCCCATGCCTCGGTGCCGTCCGGGTTGCCGCGATACCAGCCGAGCGCGGGCGCCAGTCCGGCATCGCCCGCGCCGACGTTGGCGCCGAGGAAGTAGATCGGCGCCCAGACCTGGCGCGACACCGACAGTGCCGCGAACGTCACATGCACGCCGATCAGCGAGATGTTCTCGCACGGCCCCTCGACGAAGATGCCGTGCGACACCGCCAGCCCGTCGACCATGTTGTCCATGATCAGCCGGCTGCGCTCGCCCATCATGATGGTGATGTTGCTCTGCTGGCTGAGATGGATGCCGTGCACGCCCGGCGTCGCGATCCGGAAGTCGCGGTCGTTGGGGAAGACGAGCGTGCCGCCGCCCTTTGCGGCCAGCGCCTGCAGCGCCGCGGTGATCGCCGGATAGTCGTCCGCGCTGCCGTTGCCGATGGCGCCGAAGTCGAGCGGCGACGTGACCGGCCAGATCGTCGGCGGCGTGGCGCGCAGGTAGGTCGGGACGTAGGGGATCGTGCCCATGGCGTCAGCCCGCCACCGGCTGGAGGCAACGCTTGTCGCGCTCCTTATTGAAGGCGAGCAGCCAGTCGACCAGGGGCTCCCACAGTGCCCTTTCGGCCTTGAACGCCGCGACCTGCCGGTCCGTCGCGTGATAGCGCGTGGTCACGACGCAGAGCGTGTCGACCGTCGCCATGACCGGCGCGCTCTCAGCGCAGGCCGTCAGCGCGATCGTCATAAGGAGTGCGCTGCACTTCTTCATCGGTCTTCTCCCTGGAAACTCGGGCGGCGTCGAGCGTCCTGATGGTCTCGCTCTGCACCCTGGTGGTGATGTCTGCGGCGCCGGCCGTCTCGCCCTTGCGATAGACAAGCCAGACGCCGGCCGCGGTGACCGCGACCAGCAGCCCCGCGGCAACGGCGATGAGGGCGGGCTTGGAGAGGCCGAGCATCAGGCGGCCCTTCCGATCGCGGCGAAGGCCCGGTCGTAGACACCCGCCCAGCTCTCCGGATGCGGCAGCCCGGGCCGCCAGGTGCGCAGGTAGTATTGCCACCCCGCGTCCTTGTCGCCGGCGGCAGGCAGTGGCGCCGGGTCGCTCCACAGCAGCAGCCGCGCCATCGCGCAGGCGAGCATGTCGTGCCAGGCCATCGCCTCGAACACCGTCGCCGCATCGAAGGTCACGTCGCAGGCGGCACAGACGGCGCCGAGCTGGCGCGGCGCGACCCGGAACAGGCCGGCCACGCCGCCGCCCCGCTCGAACTGCCAGTACGACCGCGCGGGACCGCCGATCTGCCGGCGCGCCGCCCAGCGGCTCTCCTGTCCGGCGATCGCCATCACGAGCACCCGCGCGCCGTCGCTCGCGGGAATTGCGATGGCGGGCGAGACCGCCATATCCTTCAGCGTCGGCTCGACGATGCGAGTGAAGAAGATGTCGGGGGTCATCGGCGCGCTCTCCTCTGTTGTTGCCAGCGATGCAGGCGCCAGCGGGCGAACAGGTATCCGGCCGCCAGCACCCAGATGAAGAAGTCGAGGCCGGTCATGTGCCGTCCCCGCCGCCGTGTTCGTCGCCGCGCCCGAGCCAGGCGTCGCGCCAGCGACGGAAGGTGCCGACCGGATCGGCGGCCCATTGCCGCGCCGCCGCGACCGCGATACCCATCGCGTCGCTCAGCAGCATGGCGACGATGATCGTCACGCCCGACGTGGCCTTGGTGCCGAGCTGCCAGTGCTCGCCGATCGCCGCGCCGAGATAGAGCGACAGGAACGCCGAGCAGAACCAGCTGGTGATCCGCTCCCGGTTGCTCTGCTCGACCCGCCATTTCTGGCCGAAGTACGCGCCGATCGACGGCGGCACGAACGGCCAGATCGCATCGAAGGCGGCGCGGAGATCCTGCCGGTCCATACCCGCTACTCTTCGACCGGCCATGCGACCGCGTCGGCGAGTACGCCATCGGCGCGCACCGCCTCGCCGCCCTCGGGCTCGGGAAACTCGGCACCATTCCAGGCAAAGGGCGGCCCGAGATACGGCACCACCCACTTGCCTGACGAGTCGTTGCGGAGGTAGGCGAAGACGCCGGGATGGAACGGCGAGTGCGCGTCCGTCCAGTCCTTGTAGGCCTGCGCCGCGGTCTGCTTGCCCGCAGGGAAGATCACGACACGATTTGGCATCTAAAGTCCTTTCGTCAGGTAGGCTCGGAGCAGGTTGGCCTGCGTCGCAGACAGCGGTGCCGTGAAGAGCCGATCTGCAATGGCCGCTTTTGCGTAGCTTGACGGTGTGGTGGTGTGGCTCGCGGCGAACCGCGCTCTCACGGTGCCGATGCTCGGCACCGACGCGATCGGCGTCGCCGCGACGCCATCCACCTCGACGGTCAACGTCGAGCCATCGGCGATGGACCGCACGACGTGCCGGCCGCTGAAATCGGCGCTGCCCTGGGTTACGCTGTTGCTCCCGTCGTTCGCCCCCGCACGATTGGTGCCGCTCACGACGCTGCGTATGAGCGCCCGCCTGTTGCCGCTGGAACTGCCGCCGGATGAGCCGAGCACGACAGCGGACGTGAACGACGCATCCTGCTGCTGGTCGACCGCGTACCACTCTTCGCAGGGCGTAGCGCCGGTCGGCAGACCCACCATCGACGCGTAGGTCAGCTCGTCGTCGACGCCATCGAAGGCGACGACGGCGCGCCAGCCGAACCCTCCGGCCTGCCATACCGGCTGCGCAGCGCCGACGGCCTGGACAGCCTCGTATCCCGCCACCGCGTCTTTCCACGACGACACGAGACCGCCCGGCATCGTGATCAGGTTCGTATGATCGGCGCTCCACCAGGCGAGCAGCGAGGGACCGAGCAGCCACGGCGTCCACTGCCAGGGCGCCGGGTTGCACACCCGATATGTCGGCATGTAGCCCATCAGGTGAACGAGCCCACGCCGATGGCCGTCACGTTCGCGCCAGTCGTGATCTTCCAGCCGGGTGTGGTGGCGGCGGTGCACCTGGCGCCGATCGGCACGAAGAAGGGATGCAGCGTCGCGATGCTGCCGGCACCGCCAGCGAAGATCGTGATGTCCGATCCGTTGCCGTCCTTGATCGACACCGCGCCCGGCGACGTGGTGCCGGGAACGATCAGGACGCCGGCGAGGTAATCGCCGGCGGCACCCGTCGCGCCCAGGACCTGATCGGTCTGGCTCGCGGCCGCGGTCTCGTAGTCGGTCCCGGCGGAAACCGGCAGCGGCGTGAACTTGGTGACCGGCACGCGCGGCGCGTTGGCCCGCGTCCGGTCGAGGTAGCCTACGTCGTGCGTCATGATCGGAATTCCATCTTCGATTTCGGGGGAAGGCCGGAGCCGGCGTGCCGGCTCTCGTTTGCTGGGAGCGCGGCTCTCCCGAGCCGCTCTTCTTCGGATGCCCATGAGCGGCTCTGGAGAGCCGCGCTCCCGGCAAGCAGGTCAGACCGATCCGACGACCGGCTTCCTGCCGGTCTGCGGGTCGAGGTAATCGGCCGGCGGCTTGCCGTCGGTCATCGGCGGGGCCGTCAGCGGCGTCTCCGCGACTTCCGGCAGGCAGGCGTTGCGCGGGTCGGGCGGGATGTCGTTCCACCACCGCACCTCCGTGCCGGCCTCGAACCGCTGGAAGCCGTCGTAGTGCGGCTCGAGCAGGCGGACGAGGTCGCCCTTCTTGACGTCCTCGAGGGTCTTAGGCTTGGCCATCGATCAATCCCCTCAGATGACGCTGAAGCCCGACGGCCGGGAGACGTTGTCCTGGCGGTCGAGCACCAGGTAGGCGTTGAAGGCACCCGCCGTGAGGTTGTTGGTGTCGACCGTGTAGGTGACCTGGATGTAGCGGCGCAGGCCGACCGGCAGCCGGATGCGCAGCGCCTCGTAGCCCGCGACCAGCGTGGCCTTGGGAATGGCCGGGCTCTGCACCACCACCGCGAACGAGGAGTTGTCCGCGCTGTCGTCGAGCGAGAACGTCACGTTCGAGGCGCCGCCCGAGGCGGCGACCGTGGTCGCGACCTGGACGACGAGCTCGATCGGCTCGCCGCCGCCCACGTTGCGCAGCGCGGTCGCCATATCGAGGCTCTTGGTCGAGGACGCCGTGGCGGTGACCGCCTGGGCGTCGCTCATGTAGAGATTGTTGTCGACGATGGACATGGTTCTGGTTCCTTCCCTGGGTGCCTGGTTCCTTCAGAGGAACGCTCAGGACACGACCGATTCGGTGTTGAGGATCTGGTCGACGATGCGCAGCGGGATGCCGTCGTAGTTGTCGAACCGCTTGATCACGCCGCGCTGGTCGTCGGTCGAGGTGTCGCGGATCGTGGTGAGGTTGACGGTGCTCGACGCCTGGGCGCCGCGGTTGCGCTGCTTGTTGAAGTGGCGCTTGACCGTGCGGTTCATGTAAAGCGCCGGGCGGCACGCCCCGAGGTTGGGGATCTTGGCGATCGCCTGGTCGACCAGGTCGACGAGGTCGGGCGGCGTCGAGGAGCGCAGGCCGCCGGCGTTCGTCGAGGTATCGATGTTGGCGATACGCACGATGTAGCGCCAATCCTTGACGCTGAGGCCCGCCTTCCACACGTAGTGCGTGATGTAGGCCTTGTAGCGCTTGTTGTTGGCGTCGAACGCCCAGTCCTCGCCCTCGTCGGTATCCTGCAGGCCCGCCTTCGAGCCCTTCGGGAAGATGCCGCGCACCTTGTCGTCGCCCCAGCCCACCAGCCAGATCGAGGATTGCTGCGAGGACGTGGAGCCCGCACCGTTCACGATGTTGTTTGCGGTCTGCGACGTGCCGGTCGACAGCGACGCAAATCGCGGCGCGAAGCCCATCGGCTTCTCGGGGTTCAGCGCGGAGTTCGCGTAGAGGAGCTGCGCGGCCATGTCCTGCGCCATGCCCTCGAGGAACCCCTTGTTCTGGCTCATGCGCCAGCGCGCGGAGTTGCCGTTGAGGTCGGCGAGCGCCTTGTCGATGATCGCGATCGCCTCCGACATGCCGCAGGTGTCGGTGACCTGCGTCTCGGTCGTCTTGGTCGGATCGACGCCCTGGTTCACGCGCCGCCAGGTCGGCGTCGGCAGCGACGTGCGTACCGAGTCGCGATGCCCGGTAGGCAGATTGCCTTCGATCCACAGCATGTCCTCGAGGATCTCGTTGCGCTGGCTGAGCAGCTCGGCCACGTCGGCGATGCTGCCGTCGGGCGCGAGGTTCTTCGCGAAATCCGCCAGGGTGTAGGCGGTGGTGATGTTTGCGGTAGCCACGGGTGATGGTTCCTTCTCGTTACGGGTTCATGTTGCTGTTGGGGAAATGCGAGCGGGCATCACGATCGCCGTTGACCGCGGCATTGCCGGGCACGAACACATCGTCCCTGATCGCCTTGCCGACCTTCGACAGGGCCTTGATGAAGCCGGCGCGGTTGGTGACCCCGAAGAGATCCAGGACCGCGAGCTCGTCCCTGCCGAAGATCCTGAGCGCCGCTTCCTTCGCGGTGCCGCGCTCCTCCGGAGTGGTTCGCTTCTCCGACTGAGCCCTCCACGCGCCGACCTGGTCGGCGAACGCCCGGGCATTGCCCTCGGCGCCCGCCTTCTGCTGCCGGGCGAAGAAACTGGCGAGGTCCCTGGCGGCCTCGGGCGGGATGTTGTGCCGGGCGAGCAGCTCGCTGCCGGCCTGGGTCAGGCCGGGGTCGAGGGCGACGCCCTCGGGCGTCAGGGCATCGGCAATGACCTTGTCGTAGTCGACAGCCCCCGCCTCGAACGCGTCTGTCTCCTGCGCCTGTTGCTGCAGCTCGTCGCGATTGACATCGCTGCTCGCGCCGGCATCGCCCGCGCCCTGCTGGTCGTCATGAGTCTGCACGTCATTGTCGTCACCCATCGTCTTGCTCCTTGATCGTTGCCGCCTTGGCGAGCTCGCCCGCCTCGACATCGCGTCGGGTGGCCTCGCCGATGGCGGTCAGGAAGTCGGCCGCCGCGATCCTCTCGGCCCAGCCCATCAGCTTCCGCGCGGCGCTCTGCAGGCCGGCATTGAAGTCGGTCTGCCGCGCGCTGGTGGCGTCCCATGTCTCGCCCATCCAGCCGAAGTCGCGCGCCAGCCGGGTCAGCACCCGCCGTCCGTCCTCGGTCCGCATCACCGCCGCGAGCGCCTCGTCGTCGCCCGCGTCCGTGAGCTTCGAGATCTGCTCGAGCCGCCGGTTCTGCCGCGTGTCGTTGAGGTCGCGGCTCATGACGCCTCCTGCGCCGGCCGCGCGCCGGTCAGCGCCTCGAGCCCGTTGCGGTCGCCGACCTGGGCTTCGGAAAGCGTCTTCGCGCCCTGCGCCAGCGCCGAGCCGGTCTGCAGGGCCTGCACCATCGCCGCCTGCTTGGAGCGCGCGTCGGCAATTTGCTGCGCCTCGTCGGTCGAGCGGATGATGCCGGCCGGCGTGCCGATCGCGTCGGCGTGCTTGTCGATCGCGTCGTAGACGTCGAGCTTGTCGCCGGCCTGCGGGAAGGCGCCGACCAGCGAGCCGACGAAACCCACGCTGCGCTCGATCGACTGAACCCGTGCCGCGCTCTGTGCCTGCGCCAGCATCGAGATCAACTCGACCTCGAGCGGCCAGCCTTGCAGCTCGCGCGGCGGCGGCGCGAACAGGCCATGCCGCATCATCTCCTCGAACGCCCAGTCGATCAGCGGCTTCAGCAGGTCGCCGTGCAGGCTCTCCAGCACGGGGCCGAGCATCATCAGCTTCTCTTCCTTGCGCGCGATGATCTCGAGCTGGTTGCGCGGCTGGATGCCGTCCATTTGCGAGATCATCAGGAACAGGTCGGCGAAGTAGCAGCGGTTGACGATGTCGCGCTCGTCGCCGATCAGGTCCTTGAGCGGGCCGATCACCGACGGATTGGTCTGGTACATCGGCCGCCCGATCTTCTCGGTCAGGTTCCCGGCGAAGTAGTTGACGAATCCGGGCGTCGTGCCCGAAGGCTGGTTCTTCAGCTCGGCCGGAAACGCCATCGGCGGATTGACGTGCTTGTCGACCGCGTTGTGCCGGCGCTTGCCCAGCACCTGAAGCGACTTCACGTCGGAGTCCGCGGCGTGGCCGCAGCCCGTGCCGTAGGGATCGTCGGCCAGCACCTCCCAGCGCGGCGTCAGCACCGGCCAGCGGTCGTAGCCCGCGACGCGCAGCAGCCGGTCGTCCTTGCCCTCCTCCCATGTGACCGACCGCCAGCGCTTGCCCTTGGTGCCGAACCCATCGGGTTCGAACTCGTCGTTCGGCTCGATGCAATGGATCAGCATGACGTTGCCGTCGGCGCCGGCCTTGCCCTTGCGCTGCTTCACGTCGGACGACACGCGATCCTCGCCATACTCGCGCATGACCGCGCGCGCCGGCATGGCGAAACGGCGGATGAAGGTGTCGGTCACCATGCGGTGGTCGTTGGCCAGCCAGTACGTCCCGATGGTCTGCGGATAGAACCGCATGACCTCGTCGAAGTCGGGCCGCATCAAGGCGCACGCCGTGCCGAAGCCGCCGACCTCGCCGTAGAGCAGGTGCAGCGTCTGGTAGAGGTTCGACTGGTTGAACACCATCAGCATCCGCTCGGCGGCGTGGTCGAGCCACGCCTTGACCGCAGCGGAGTTGGCGACCCGCTGATCCGCCACCGTGAGCCGGAACCACGGCTGTGTGCGCGGCGTCAGCCCGCCCATCAGCCCGGCGCGCAGCACGCGCAGCGCGAAGTGCGCCACCATGTCGACGATCGCCTGGTTCTTCTTGGTGCCGCGGTCGCTCTGACCGGCGGTGCGCAGGAAGTCGCCGCGCTGCGGGATCTGGTAGCGGGCGATGTCGCGCCAGCCCGGTTCCCACGAATGGCGGATCCGCTTCAGCTCGGCGAAGCGCGTGTTGAGATGCTCGGCGAGAGCGCGCTGGGTACGAGCCATCGGCATCACAGCCCCGTCAGGGTCTTGAACCCTGGCGTACCGGCGATGAAGGCCGGGGTGATGAGCCCCGCGCCGCCGCCGCTGTTGGTGATCGTGCTGGCGTAGCCCGCCGCGGCCTGCGCCTTGCGCTTCATGTCGTCGCCCGCTCGGACGACGGCGGGATCGAGCGACGTCGGTGCCGGCGCCGGTGCTGCAGGCAGCAGTGGCGCCGATGACGGGATGCTGGGGGAGCTGCCGATGCACATCAGCGGCCCCGCCGGGAGAGAGTGATCAGGGGATGTGAAGTAGCCACATGGGAGTAGCTAGTTTCTGTGATTTAGGAGACGCAAACGCTAATCGCAGACCGTCGCCGATAGTGGGTCGGTTCGGTGAACACCGATGGGGAGAAAGGTGAAAACGCATGCTCTCCCGGACCGCGAAGAGCGTGACGACTGGAGCTTGATGGCTTCGCACCAGTGGCTGCGATAGGGTCGCGTGAATGACCAGATCCGATCCATCACGACGCACGATTCTCAAGGCGGCGACCGCGCTCGCCGGCACGGCCGTCGCTGCCGACACCGCTGTCGCCCAGGCTCCCCGTATCACCGGCGGAAGCGAATCGTCCTTTCCCTCGCCCGACGCGCCGGGCTCGAACGAGGGCGGCTACAACATCCTGTTCATCCTGACCGATCAGGAACAGTACATGGGCTACACCTGGCCCTTCCCGCTGCCCGGCCGCGAACGGCTGCGCAATGCGGGCACGTACTTCGAGAACCACCACATCGCCGCGGACATGTGCTCGGCCTCGCGCGCCGTGATCTATACCGGCCTGCATCAGCCCCATAACGGCATCTTCGACAATGCCGGCGTGCCCTACATGAAAAGCCTCGATCCGAAGCTGCCGACGATCGGCAAGATCCTGCGCAAGCTCGGCTACTATCCCGCCTACAAGGGCAAATGGCACCTCAACGGCGCCATGGCGATGGAGAACCATCCGGATCACATCGAGGCTCTCTTCGAGTCGACGATGGACAGAGACTACGGCTTCTACGACTACACCGGCACCGGCGACTACATCGAAGGCGCGCTGGGCGGCTACCAATACGATGCCGTCGTGGCCGCGCAGGCTTTGCAGTGGCTTAAGGGCAAGGGCCGGCCGATGACCGACCGCAAGCAACCCTGGTATCTCGCGGTCAATTTCGTCAATCCGCACGACGTGATGTGGGTCAACACCGACCGCCCCGGCGAGAAGGTCCAGGCAGCCGACGCGCAGCTCAGCATCGCCTTCCCGCCGCAGGACGCGCTCTATCGCCGGGAGTGGAACGAGGTTGCGCTGCAGAAGAGCTGGCAGCAGCCGCTCGACACGCCGGACCGCGTGCCCGCCCATCGGATCTATCACGCCGCCAACGGCTATCTCACCGGGTTGATCCCGAACGAGGAAT
The DNA here is from genome assembly GCF_965279465.1 of Reyranella sp. Classification (NCBI taxonomy): domain Bacteria; kingdom Pseudomonadati; phylum Pseudomonadota; class Alphaproteobacteria; order Hyphomicrobiales; family Reyranellaceae; genus Reyranella; species Reyranella sp. The sequence goes on along the minus strand of NZ_OZ257242.1, from coordinate 4,448,906 downwards.
GGCGCGTTCGCGCGAGGCAGAACTACTACTTCAATGCGATCCGCGACGTCGACCAGCAGGTCGTCCAGATCCTCGACCAGCTCGACCGGCTGGGGCTGACCGACAAGACGATCATCGTCTTCACGTCCGACCACGGCGAGCTTCTCGGCGCGCACGGCGGCTTGTCCGGTAAGGGCACGACGGCCTACCGCCAGCAGAACCATGTGCCTCTGCTGGTCGTGCATCCCGAGATCAAGGGCGGCCAGCGCTGCGGCGAGGTCACGTCGCATATCGATCTGCTGCCGACCATCGTCGCCATGACCGGCAAATCCACGGCCCCTGTCGCCGAGACGATGTCCCGCATGAAGGGCCGGGACATCGGCCCGTTGCTGCGGCAGCCGGTCAATCCCGACTTCACACGGGCGCGTGGCGGCGTGCTGTTCTGCTACAGCCAGCTGATGGTGCACGACCCGGGCTTCACGAAGGCCATGTACGAGACCCTGCTGAACAAATCGATCGCCAGGACGGACCAGCTGAAGACCCTCGAATCGTTCCCGATCGACTGGTCGCTCCGGGTGGCGATCCGCTCGATCACCGACGAACGCTACCGCTTCACGCGCTATTTCCCGTTCCGCGGTTTCAACACCCCGCGCTCGCTCGAGGAGCTGCGCGCCAATAACGATCTCGAACTGTACGATCTCCAGGCCGACCCCGAAGAGATGATCAACCTCGCCCACGACGTCGAGCGCAACCGGGACCTGATCTCCCGCATGAACGAGAAGCTGAACGCCCTGATCGCGGCCGAGATCGGCGTCGACGACGGCAGCTTCCTGCCCTTCTCGGATTTCATCGACTGGGGCAAGGCGGCGAAAAGCGGAATGAATCTCTAGTCTTCGCTGGGAGCGCGGCTCTCCAGAGCCGCTCATGGGATGGCGAGAATGAGGATGAGCGGCTCTGGAGAGCCGCGCACCCAGCAGGCATGTATCACCTATCGCTTGCGCGGCCAAAACGAGAACTACCCCAGTATCTAGGCGTCGAATCAGCGGCCGCAACGAGTCGCCCGCCGTCTCATTGAGTCCCCATCGTGAGGGGTCACGACGATGCCTGGAGGGGACTACAAATGGCCGTTCGTCCGTCTTGGGAGGGGCACCTGCGCCTCTCGCTCGTCACCTGTCCGGTGGCGCTTTTTCCTGCGACCAGCGAAGCGCAATCCGTCCGCTTCAATCTGATCAATCCGCAGACCAACAACCGCATCAGGATGAAGACCGTCGACGCCGGGACCGGCGAGGAGGTCTCGCGCGGCGATCTCGTGAAGGGCTTCGAGATCGCCAAAGGCGAATACGTGCTGCTCGACAAGGACGACTTCGAGCAGGTGAAGCTCGAATCGACGCGCATCATCGACATCGAGAAGTTCGTGCCCCGGGCGGGCATCGACCGCCTGTACTGGGAAACGCCCTATCACCTGGTGCCGAGCGGCAAGACCGGCGTCGAGGCGTTCGCGGTCATCCGCGAGGCCATGAAGAAGAAGGGCATGGTGGCGATCGGCCGGCTGGTGATGAGCACGCGCGAGCGGATCTGCGCGATCGAGATCGAGGAGACGGGACTCCTCCTCACGACCCTGCGCACCGCCGAGGAGGTCCGTGACGTCACCGAGATGCCGACCGCGCCTCTCCCCAAGCCCGACGCGCAGATGCTCGCCATTGCCGAGAAGATCGTCGAGCAGCAGGCCGGCACGTTCGATCCGGCCGACTTCGTCGACCGCTACGAGGACGCGTTGCGCGCGTTGATCGAGCAGAAGAAGAAGGGCCAACCCGTGCGTCCTGTGGCCCCGGCCAACGACGACGCCAAGGTGGTCGATCTCATGGCGGCGCTGAAGCGCAGTCTGAAGGGCGGCGGGGCGCCGGCCGCGCCGCGCCGGACGGGCGGCACCGCTTCCGCCTCCCGTCGCCCGTCCTCGCCCAAGCGTAGCGGCCGGCGGGCTGCCTGACCGCCGGCGACGGCACGCCCTCTCGCGGGCGCGCCGCGCCACCATGGCGCGGCTGATCGATCGCCGCGGACCATCGAGGCATGGTGCGGCTCGGCGCGGTGTGCGACTCTGCAGGATCGACGTCCGTACAAAGGCGGCCCATGCGCGATCCGATTGACGTAGTCGTCTCCGCCCTGCCCGCGATCTGGATGATGGATACGGGGCGTTACCTGGTGGCGGCGACCCTGATGTCGATCGTCCTGGCGGTGTTCTGGCGCGCCGGGCTGGCCGAGCGCAAGCTGCAGGCCCGGCACGCGACGGCGGGCGACATCCGCCGCGAGATCCTGCTGTCGTTGCGCACCTGCCTCGTCTTCTCGCTGGTTGGCGCCGCCGTCGTGTTCGCGGCGCTCCAGGGCTGGCTCACGATCTACTGGAGCTTCAAGAAGGCCGGACCGGTCTATCTCGTGCTCTCGCTGGCGCTCATGCTGGTCGCGCACGATGCCTGGTTCTACTGGACGCATCGGGCGATGCATCACCGGCACCTGTTCCGCCTGTTTCACCACACGCACCATCTGTCGCGCACGCCGACGCCGTGGACCGCCTATTCCTTCTCCGTTCCGGAAGCCCTCGTGCAGGCCGCCTTCGTGCCTCTTTTCCTCCTCCTGGTCCCGATGCACGAGGTCGGGCTGGCGCTTTTCCTGGGCATCCAGATCGTCCTCAACGTCATCGGTCATTCCGGCGTGCAAATTCATCCTGCCGCGTTCGGGCCGGGTCACTGGCTCGGATGGGCGACCACCACGACTCATCACGACCTGCATCACGAGACCGGGCGGTCGAACTACGGCCTCTATTTCCGCTGGTGGGACAAGCTCATGGGAACCGAGCATCCCGACTACCGCCGCAAGTTCGAGGCCTTCGCCGCCCGGCGGACGGCGCGAACGAGTATCGGCCCCGATGTCCCGGCTGGAAGCGCGCCGTCCCCGAGCCGTTCTTCCATCGCCATCCGACACCCGCTGAGCGGTGGCGGAGAGCCGCGGTCTGAGCAAAAAAGCTACTCGCTGTCATAAAGCATTTGCTTGTGCCCGTCGGGCCGGTAGCCTTTGCGCGCGAAAGCTCGCCAAGAATGGGCATGATCGCCCGCTCAGCAGAGGTAACGTCGAATGACTGATGGACTATTCGCCGGCCTGAAGGTCATCGATTGCGCGAGCTGGATCGCGGGTCCCGCGGCAGCGACCATCCTCTCGGACTTCGGCGCCGAGGTGATCAAGATCGAGCCGCCCGGCGCCGGCGATCCGTGGCGGGCCTCACCCGCCGTGCCGGGCAAGGTCACCGATTACTGGTGGCAGCTGACATCGCGCAACAAGCGTAGCCTCGCCATCGATCTCAAGCACGCCGACGGGCTCGCCGTGCTTCAGCGGCTGATCGCATCGACCGACGTCTTCATCACCAACTTCCCCCTGCCCGTGCGCGAGCGGCTGAAGATCGCGGCGGCCGACCTGCTGGCGATCAATCCGCGGCTCGTCTACGGCTCGATCTCCGCCTACGGCGAGGTCGGCGAGGAAGCCGCGCGCACCGGCTTCGACGCCACCGCCTACTGGGCGCGCACCGGCCTGATGGACATGGTGCGGGCCACCCCCGAGACCGAGCCGGTCCGCTCGATGCCGGGCATGGGCGACCATCCCACCGCGACGGCGCTCTACGCCGCCATCGTGACGGCACTCTACCGTCGCGAGAAGACCGGCCGCGGCGGCGTGGCGCAGACCTCGCTGCTGCAGAACGGCCTGTGGGCCAACGGCTGCTACGTGCAGAATCGCTTGTTCGGCGAGCACGTTCCCCACCGGCCGCCGCGCCTGGAGACGCCGAGCGCGCTCGCCAACCACTATCGCTGCCGCGACGGCCGCTGGTTCCTGATGGCGCTGCACAACGAGGCGCGCCAGCTCGGCGCCTTCCTGAAGGCGATCGACGCCGAATACCTCGTGAAGGATCCGCGCTTCGCCACACAGCTCGACCGGCGTGCCAACCACGCGGTCCTGACGGCGATCCTCGACGAGATCTTCGCCGCGCGCGATTTGTCGGAGTGGCGCCCGATCCTCGAAAAGGCCGGCGTCACCTTCGGCGCGGTGTGCACCGTCGACGAGGCGGCGGAGGACGCGCAGGCGATCGGCATCGGCGCGCTGGTGCCGTTCGCCGACGGCGCCAACCTCACCGTGTCGAGCCCGTTCCATCTCGACGGCGAGACCAAAGTCGCTCCGGCCCGCGCGCCCGCCGTCGGCGAGCATTCGGAAGCGGTGCTGCGCGACGCCGGCTACGCCGCCGACGAGATCGCCGAGCTGAAGGCGCTCGGCGTGCTGCAGCAGCAGTAACCCGGCTCATCCTCGCCTTATCTTTGCGGACCGTCGGCCCCACGGCCGATAAACCCCTTAGTGCTGAGCCGGATCGAGAAAATCGATCGCCTCGATCGTCCCCCAAACCGCCGTGGTCGTGAGCGCAAGCGAGACCACCGCCGCGACGAGACCGACCGAGAACGCGATCCCGTCTTCTTCGAGGTAGGCCAATGCCAGCAGCATGATGACGAAGGCGGGCACGAGGTGGCCGAAGGGAACCGGCAGGATCATCGTCAGGCCGAGCAGCAGCACCACGATCCCGGTCAGCCTCCTGGTGGTCTGGATGGCCGGCGGCCAGCGCGGGCGGATCAGCCGCTCGATCCATGCGAGTCGCGACGACGCGGCACGGCTGATGCGGACGAACTTCTCCACCCGGATCGTCCTTCGCCTCACTATCGCGGGAAGCGAAGCGACCTCCCGCCCGCGAACCATCTGAAGCGCAGGCCATGCGACCAGCGCACCGACGAAAGTCGACAACCCGGGAACGAGGCCGACCAGTCCCATCACGAAGAACGTCAGGCCGAAAGACCGCGGGCCAAGCTGCTCCATCAGCCAGCCAATCGACACATGGGTACCCTCCGCCAGAGAGACGATCCTGGCCAGCTGGACCGATATGGGCACGTTGAACTGCGATACCACGAGCGTCAGACGAATTCAGGTTCTGTGGAGCAATCGATCATACGAAGGCGGCCGGGGCCGCGCCATCGCGCCGTGGGCAAACGTCTTCTGTCCTCGGGCCGGCGACCGATCCCGGCGTCGAGACCGGCCGGATTTCGGACTGGATCACCCCGGCAACCGCTCCAACCCGCGCCTCCTGATCGCGGCAGCCAGGCCCCAAAGCACGGGGACGCAAAACATGGAGAGGATCGAGGCAACGAGAATTGTGTTGCCGACTCCCCGCGCCAGCAGATTCCCGCGCATCGCGGTCTGCAGGACGACGAAGGCAAACTCCCCGCTTGCCGCCAACATGAGAGCGCTCTCGACCGACGGCATCGGCCCCAGCCCGAACAGGCGCGCCAGTCCGAATACGACCAGAGCGTTGATGGCGATCACGCTCAGCATGATGCCGAACACGAGCGCCGGGCTCGCCACGACTATGGGAAGGTCGAGGCTTGCGCCGACGGACACGAAGAACAGGCCCAGGAGCAGCCCTGCGAAGGGTTCCACGGTTCTTTCGATCCGCTTGCGATGCTCGGTTTCCGCCAGCAGGAGGCCTGCGATGAATGCGCCGAGCGCCATGGAGATGCCGGCCATGGCAGCAGCCAGGCCGGCGCCGATGACCACCAGAAGCGACGCAGCCACGAACAGCTCCTGGGAATCGGCCCGCGCAACGGAGCGCATGATCGGACGCAGGACGATCCTCCCCAGAGCTACCAGCGCCGCCAATCCACCGAGAGCCGGAGCGAACGCAAGGAGCATTACCGGCGAGAAGCTCTCCCCGCGATTGGCCGCCAGCACACCGAGCGTGATGAGGATGGGCGCGACGGCGAGGTCCTGCAGGAGCAGCACGGAGAAGATGGCGCGCCCGGCGCGTGAATGCTGGCGCTTTCGCTCCGCCAGCAGCGGCATGACCATGGCGGTGGACGAGAGCGCGAGAGCAACGCCGACCACGACCGCCGGGATCACGTCCAATCCGAAGCCGATGGCACCAGCAGATATCGCCGCGCCGGACGCGAGGACTTGAGCGCCACCGAGCCCGAACACCAATCGGCGCATGGTCCACAATCGCTCCCAGGAGAGCTCCAGGCCGATCCTGAAAAGGAGAAAAACGACACCGAACTCGGCGAGCTGCGCCATCTCCTGCGGGTTGCCTATTGTGACGTAGCGCAGCCAGGGAGCGGTCGCGCGAAATGCGCCGAGGCCGTACGGGCCCAGTATCACTCCCGCCGAGAGGAAGCCGAGAATCGGGCTGATCCCCCAGCGCCGCAACACGGGAACCACGACGCCGGCCGTGGCGAGGAACAGCACCACGTCGCCATACTCGCCGCCGTGGAGATCTGTGCCCATCGGTTCGGCATGCCTGACCGCCGGCGCTGAGGCAAGCCGCCCTTGTCCCCGCGCGCCCCGGTCCGATCGGATCGCGAGGTTCGCAACGCGCGGTTTGCAGAAGAGTCCAGCCGTATCGGTACAGTCGCGCAAATTAATAGCCCCGCTTGCCCCTTATCTCAGTGCGGATGCAGCCCCATCTCTCAAGGGCGCCAACCGATCGACGATCGCGACGGCAGATCATCCCAAGGAATGAAGCATGAGTGACAAGTCCCTGACGGCGACCACGACGGCAGCCGCGACCAACCGCGTGCAGGCTTGGGCCGACGCTCAGAGGAAAGCCCTGCAGAAGCGCGAGCTTCTCGCCGAGATCGGCGGCAAGTGGGGCAAGTTCAGCGAACAGGAGCTGTCCGACCTGAAGAACGAGGATGACCTCGTGGTTCAGCTCGCCGCGAAGTACGGCATCGAGGCGGACACCGCGCGACGGGAAATCGCTGCCCTCATGAACGGGCGGTCGTTCCAGCCTCCGGCGGCGGCAGTGGAACCAGGAAAGGTCTTGCAGCTCCGGGAGCGTCATTCGGCCGGGAGATGAGCATGTCGACGCGATCCACCGAGACCACCATACGCTTCAGCCAGGCATTCTGCCTGAGCCAGTTCGACGAGGCGCAGCCGGCGGGGAGCTACCAGCTGGTAACCGAGGAGGAGCGGCTGGAGGAGCTGTCGTTCGCGGCGTTCCGCCGCGTGCGGACGCTGCTCTACCTGCCGGCGACTGCCCGCACTGGCCAGACGCGACAGGTGATCGAGGTCGATCCTGCCGAACTCGCGGCGGCCGTCGTCGCCGACGCCCTGCGCGGTCTCGGCGCGCGGCCTTCGCTGCCGGCATGAAGGCGTGGAAGCACTGCCCGGCCGAGGTGGCCGGAAAGCGTTCACAGGCATCACAGGCAACTGATTCGCAGCAGGAGTTCTGACATGTCCAAGGATCTTCTCCTCCGCCAGGCCGATGCGCTGCTGGCGCAAGCGAGGCGGATGCGAAAGTCGTCCGCCAACCAGCTGGAACCGGATCGGAATCGACTCGTACGCTCCGCCGAGGAGATGGAGGGAAAGGCCACCCGCCTCGAGAAGGAAGCAGCATCCACCAAAGCCGATGGCGTCGCTGCGCTGCCTGGCGACTGGCTTGCCACACTCTCGAAACGCGCCCAGACGCCGCGTCGATGATGCAGCCGGCGGCATCGGGCCGCGGCCTGGAGGATCAGAACGAACACGGGAACACTCGCCGGCAATTCAACGCAAAAGCTGCCGCGACGCGCGCCGTTCCCGATCGTCGGCACGTGAAAATTGCCCAGATCGCTCCGCTCGCCGGAAGCGTGCTCCCGGCTATTTGGTGCCACTGAACGTGTCGTTTCCAATCGCACCGAGGAGCTGGTACGACAGGGCCACGAGGTGACCCTCGTCGCCAGCGGCGACTCTCAAACGGCAGCCGGTAGTTGCGTCAGTTTGTGCGTATCGGTCGATTCGACATCCGTCGGCAATGGGCGCACGGATCAAGCCGAGCCTTGGTGCTCTGGAGCTCCGAAATGCTGGAGTGGATCCGTAAAGCGAATATCGCTGAATTCGAGAAGCAACTGGCACAGACGACCGATTCGGACAGGCGGCGCATATTGCTGCGGCTGCTAGCCGAGGAGAAGTCCAAGGAGCCGTCGGTCAAGGCGCGCAACGAGGGCTAGGCTTGGGCGGCTTCCCAGCACTCGAGCGCGTCCAGGCCGGCTTTTGCGGCTGCCCGGAAACTTTCCGGCTCGAAACCCGCGCCCGAGATCACTCCGTCTCGATCGGCACCCTGGTGCCACGCCATTTCCGATGTCGGTTTACCAGAACGTCGGCTTGGGCATCGCACTCTATCGGCCGTTGACGAAGGGCGAAATGGACGCGGAGGTAGAGGCGGCGCTGCGGCGCGCTGCCCTGTGGGAGGAGGTAAGGGACTCTCTTCACAACCAAGGATCGGAACTCTCGGGTGGGCAGCAGCAACGCCTGTGCATCGCACGCGCCATCGCCCTGCGTCCGGATGTGCTTCTGCTCGACGAGCCGTGTTCCTCAATCGATTCGAAACCGTCGGCCAAAATCGAGCAGACGATCGACGACCTGAAGCGCATGTTCGTGACGCCGAAAGATCCACGCGCCCGAAAGTTCGTCGCCGGCCGTTTCGGCTGAACCCTGCCCGGCGGCGGCGCGTTGTGCCAGGGGCGCGGGCGACTGTTACCGGACTGACCCAGACGACGGCTAGGCTGAACCAAGGCGGGCACCCTCAGGTGGGCGCCTCCAGCGGAGAGCATCATCATGACCAAGGCAGCAGAACTCTATCGGGAAATCGACGCGCTGATCGCCGCCCTGCGTCGAGAGGGCGACGCGCAGACCGTTTCCTGGGCAGACGATGTCGTTCGCCCGGGATTTGCGGAAAGCGCCTCGAACCTAGCGGCGTATGCGGCGCTGCGCCGCCGCGACCTCCGGGATTTGCAGCGGTCTTTGATGGCCCTGGGCCTTTCCTCCCTGGGACGCCTGGAAAGCCGGGTTCTGCCGACCCTCTTCGCCGTGAAGGCCGCCCTTGCCGCGCTTGCCGGCCTTGCGCCGGAAGACGGGCCGTCCCGCGAGATCTTCTTCGCCGGCGAGCGGCGCCTGGTCGAGCGCGCGCACGAGGTTCTGGGCAACGCAGCCACGGCGCGTCCGACCGCAATACTGGTCACCTGCCCGACGGAGGCGGCCGACGACCCGTCGTTCATGCAGGGACTTGCGCAGCGCCGCGTCGAGGCCCTGCGCATCAACTGCGCGCATGATGGTCCCGATCGCTGGCAACGCATGATCGATCATGCGCGCGCGGCGGAAGCGGCATCGGGCCACCGCTTCAAGATCCTGATGGATCTGGCGGGCCCGAAGATCCGGACCGGCGAGGTACGCCTGCCCGGGGAACAGAAGCGCGTCGGCAAGGGCGCGCTGCTCGCCATCGTGCCGCCGGGCGGTCTCGGTCGCATCGCGGTCGACGAAGATCATTTTGCGATGGAGTGCACGCTGTCCGAGGCGCTGGACGCGGTGACGGTGGGCGACCGTGTCTATGTCGACGACGGCAAGCTCGGCGCCGAGGTCGAACGGGTCGAGGCCTGGGGCCGGCTGGCGCGCGTGACATCGGCGTCCGACAAGGGCGTCCGCCTGAAGCCCGAGAAAGGCCTGAACTTCCCCGACACCCACCTGAAGATCGCCGCCCTGACCGACAAGGATCTTGGCGATCTCGATTTCGTCGCCGCCCACGCCGACGGCATCGGCTTCTCCTTCGTCCAGTCCGCCGCCGACGTCGCGATGCTGCAGGAGGCGCTCGCCGAGCGGCGGCCGAACGACTGGCAAACCCTGTCACTGATCCTGAAGATCGAGACCTTGCAGGCGGTCCGCAACCTGCCGGAGATCGTGGTCCGCGCGGCCGGGCGTCAGCCGGCCGCCATCATGATCGCCCGCGGCGACCTGGCGGTCGAGATCGGCTTCGCCCGGACGGCGGAAATGCAGGAGGAGATCCTCTGGATCGGCGAGGCCGCCGACGTCCCGGTGATCTGGGCGACGCAGGTCCTCGAGCACCTCGTCCAGAAGGGCACGCCGTCGCGCGGCGAGATGACGGATGCGGCGATGGCCGCCCGCGCCGAATGCGTCATGCTCAACAAGGGTCCCTATCTGTTCGAGGCGATCGACGAGCTCGAGACGCTGCTGGGCAGGATGGGGGAGAACCAGCACAAGAAGACGCCGCAGCTGCGTCGCCTCAGGAGCTGGTGAGCCTGCCGCGGGCCTCACCGAGGTCGGAGCGGCGACCACAACAATCGCGACGGCGAAGGCGCTCGGCGTCCTGCAGCAGTGGAGCGCGCGTCTTCCCTTGCCTAGGTTGCCGGCCGGTTTTCCGTTACACTTCCCGCACGATGGCTGTTGGAAGGAGCATTCCATGACCGCGCAGACCAAAGGCCGTATCCGTCACGTCGCCCTCAGCGTCGAGGATCCCTGGGAGACCGCGGAGTTCTACAAGCAGGCCGTCGGCCTGCAGGAAGTCACCGAGCTCGACGGCCCGCTGGCCGAGGGCGTGTTCCTGACCGACGGCGTGGTCAACCTCGCCATCCTCCACTTCAAGAGCGACGAGGCCTCGCAGGGCACCGGCCGGGATTTCGTCGGCATCCACCACATCGGCTTCTGGGTCGACGATGTCGTCGAGCAGGGCAAGATCGCACGCAACGCCGGCGCGACCTGGATCATGGGCGACACCAACAACCCGCACGGCTACGAGATCAAGCACACCGATCTCAACGGCATCATCTTCGACATCGCGGCGCACGGCTGGGCCGGCTCGCAGAAGAACCCGGGCGCAGAAGACAACGTCGTGCATCGCAACCCGCAGCGGCGGCTGGCCAAGTTCGACGAGCGCCGCGCGCGGGCGCAGGCGAAATTCGCAGCAACGCGCGCGAAGGAGCTCGCTCCCGCGGAGTGACCATACCTGCTGGGAGCGCTTTGCAGCTCCACTGGCACCGGTGTAATTTCCGGAGCCAGAGGAGCGAAGAATGGACATCATGGACGTCTCGCCGTTTGCAGACGGCGCCGCCTACGTCAAAGGCCGCTTCGTGCCGATCGCCGAAGCCGCCATTCCGGTCACCGACTGGGGCTTCACCCGCTCGGATGCCGTCTATGACGTCGTGCATGTCTTCGGCGGCGGGTTCTTCCGGCTGAACGACCATCTCGATCGCTTCATCCATTCGATGCAAGCGCGCCGCCTGAACCCGCCGGAGGACCGTGCGGCGATCGAGGCGGTGTTGCATCGCTGCGTCGCGCTGAGCGGCCTCAGGGATGCCTATGTCGCGATGGTCGCGTCGCGTGGCCGGCCGCGGGTCGCGGGGTCGCGTCGTCCGGCGGATTGCGAGAATCACCTGATCGCCTACGCGATTCCGTGGATCGACGTGATCCCGAAGGACGTGCAGGAACGCGGTGCGCATCTGTGGATCGCCAGCACGCCGCGCGTGCCGGACGTCTCGGTCGATCCGACGGTCAAGAACTACCAGTGGAGCGACCTGACCTCCGGCTTGATGGAAGCGCACGACCACGGCTACGACACCGCGATCCTGTGCGATGCGCAAGGGTTCGTCACGGAAGGACCGGGCTTCAACATCTTCATCGTCAAGGACGGCAAGGTCATCACGCCGGATCGCGGCAGCCTGCACGGCATCACGCGCCAATCCGTGCTCGAGCTGTGCGGGATGATGGGCATTCCGGCGGAAGTGGCGCCGTTGCCGCGGGCCGAGCTGGAAGACGCGGACGAGGTATTCGCCGCGACGACAGCCGGCGGCGTGATGCCGGTGTCGCGCGTCGGCGGACGCATCCTCGGCAACGACCGGCCCGGGCCGGTCTCCCTGTCTCTGAAGGAGGCTTATTGGCGCAAGCACGCGGAGGGGTGGCACTATACGCCGGTCCGTTTGCTCGAGACCGCCTGAGACGCAGCGCAGCGCAGCGATGGGCGGCCTCGCCACCGCCACGCCCGTGCTTTTCGACCAGTACCGGCTCGACGCGAGTCGTATCGACCTCATCAGGCCGAAGCCGTTCTTCGGAGCTGGCCGGGAAGAACCGCAGTCGCGACGGCCTGGATAGCGCGCGCCCGCCCCACCACGTTCCAAGCCATTTATCGGGTGGAAATGGATGGACAAATGGCTAGGCGCGCGTCACGATAATTGGGTGTAAATGGATGGATAAACGGCGTGGCGCTCAATATCGCAACCCTCCGGATCACCCCTGAAATTCTGTCGCTGATCGCTGGAATCGACGAGTTCAAGGGCGCCTGGCGGGCGATCGGTCGGATCGCGCCGGAGCGCCTATCCGGCTTGCGCCGCGTCGCCACGATCGAAAGCATTGGCGCCTCGACCCGCATCGAAGGTGCCAAGCTCAGCGACCGGGAGGTCGAGACGCTGCTGGCCAACATCCGGATCGGCTCGTTCACTACGCGCGATGAGCAGGAGGTCGCCGGCTACGCCGAAGCGATGGAGACGGTCTTCGGCGCCCATGACGAGATCCCGCCGACCGAGAACCACATCCGCCAGCTCCATCGCGACCTGCTGGCCCATTCGACCAGGGACGAACGGCATCGCGGCTCCTACAAGACGCTTCCCAATCACGTCGAAGCCTTCGACGAGAGCGGCAAGAGCCTTGGCGTGGTGTTCGAGACCGCCACTCCCTTCGACACGCCGCACCGCATGGCCGAGTTGGTCGACTGGGTAGCTGCGAAGGAGAAGGACAAGAGCCTTCACCCTCTTCTGGTCATCGCGGTCTTCGTGGTGGTGTTTCTGGAGATTCATCCCTTTCAGGACGGCAACGGCCGGCTGTCGCGCGTCCTGACGACGCTGATGCTGCTGCGCGCGGGTTATACCTATGTGCCGTACAGCTCCCTGGAGAGCGTGATCGAGCAGAGCAAGGACGGCTACTACCAGTCGCTCAGGCGGACGCAGGGGACGATCCGCACCGGCACGCCGGACTGGAACCCTTGGCTGGCGTTCTTCCTTCGTGCCTTGTCGAGCCAGAAACAGCGCCTCGAAAGGAAGATGGAGCGCGAGCGAGTCATGCTTGCCGCCCTGCCAGAACTGTCGGTGCTGATTCTGGAGCTGGCGCGCGAACATGGCCGGATCACGGTGGCGGAAGCCGCGAGGGTCGCCGGCGCCAGCCGCAACACCGTCAAGGATCATCTGAAGGCGCTGGTCGAGCAGGGCCACCTGACCTTGCACGGAGCCGGCCGGGGAGCGTGGTATAGCCTGACCTGATGAGCGACCTGGAAGGTCGCGGCGACGCGCGCCAAGAAGCTCGCCCCCGCAGAGTGACAGCGTTCCTCCCTGCGCGCAGCTTGCGGGGAGAAAAAATCAATCCGTCTCGATCGGCAGCGACTCGTTCTTCGCCCACTCCCCCATCGACCCGTCGTAGAGCGTGAGGTCGTCGTGGCCGAGCTGGTGCAGCAGGAACAGGTCGATGGTGGCCGAGATGCCACCGCCGCAGTAGCAGATCGTGCGCTTGTCCTTCGACACGCCCTGGGCGGCGAACTTGGCGGCGGCATCGGCCAGGCTGGTGAAGCCCTTGGTCGTGGGATCGACCAGCGTGGCCGCCGAGACGTTGACGCTGCCGGGCACGCGACCGGGGCGGCCGTAGCGGCTGGGCTCCAGCCCGCGATGGAACTGCGGCCCCAGCGCATTCACCGTCACGGTGTCGCCGCGCCCGATCGCCGCCTTCACCGCCGCGGCATCGACGAACAGGCCCGCGCGCGGCGCCGCCACGAAGATCGCCGCCGGGTAGCCACGCGGCGCGCCGGTCTCGAGCGGCCGGCCTTCGGCTTTCCATTTGTCGAGGCCGCCGTCGAGCACGGCGGCATTGTCGAAGCCGAGCGACCGCAGCATCCACCAGAAGCGCGTCGCCCACATCATCGTGCCGCTGCTGTAGAGCACCACGCGCGTGCCCGGCCCGACCCCGTGCCGCCCGAACGCCGCCATCAGGTGCGCGACCGACGGCATCATGAAATGCAGATGCGTGCCGGTATCGGAGAACTCGCCCTGCAGGTCGAGGAAGTCGGCGCCGGGGACATGGCCCTCCTCGAACGCCGCGCGGCAGGGCACGGCGACATAGGGCTCGGGCGAGCCGGCCGGCGTCGGATCGAGGCGGGTCGTGCAATCGAACACGCGCAGCGATGGATCGCCGAGCGAAGCGGCCAGGGTGGCGGTGTCGATCAGGGCGTTCGGGTCGCGCACGGCGGTGTCCTCCGGGTTCGGCGCCAAGGTCACACCGGACGCCGAGATTTGCAATAATCCCGGCGCACCTGCAGTGTGATCGAATGACCGACGAGGTGAAGCTGCAGCGAAGGCTTGCAGCGATCCTGATCGCCGACGTGGCAGGCTACAGCGGCCTCATGCAGCGCAGCGAGGAGACGATTCACCGGCGATGGCAGAAGTATCTGTCACGCGCCGGTCAGACTTTTGCGGCACATGAGGGCAGAATCATAAAGACAACCGGCGATGGCTTCATCGCCGAATTCGGAAGCGTCGTGGAGGGAATCCGCGCAGCAGCGGCCTGGCTCAATGAATCCGACAGGCTCGAGGAGGATTTCAGCGAGAAGGATCGCATCCAGGTTCGGATGGGCATGCATCTCGGCGACGTTATTGTCGACCCCAGCGGCGAGCTTTACGGCGACGGCATCAATATCGCAGCCCGTCTCGAGCAGCATGCGCCAGTTGGCACGATCTGCATCGACGAGGCGACCCGGATGCATCTCGTCGGCAAGATCGATATGCCGATCACCCAGCTCGGATTGCATCGCCTGAAGAACATCGCCGAGCCCGTTCGCCTCTCGGCCGTGCATGCGGGCGGGGCAATCCAGCGCAATTCCTGGATCTCCAGAAAGTCCGCGACAGTAGCCGTGTTGCTGTGTGCGGCCGTGGCGGTCTCGGCGGCCGTCGTATTCTACGCCGGGAATTTCCCCTTTCCCCGCTTCGCAACACAGAGCGAGACAGTGCGTGACGCGCCCAAGCCAGCCGCGTCCAGGCTGTCGATCGTCGTCCTGCCGTTCGCCAATACGTCGCCGAATCGCGACGACGAGGTATTTGCCGACGCGCTGACCGAAGACCTTGTCACGGATCTCTCCCGGATCGCCGACGCCTTCGTCATTTCCGCGAGCACGAGCTTCACGTTCAAGGACAAGAACATCAACGCACGAACAATCGCCAACGAGCTCAATGTCGCTTACGCCCTGAGCGGCACGGTGCGACGGTCCGGCGACCAGATCCAGGTCACCTCGACGCTTGTCGATGCCTCCACTGGCGCCGTTCTCTGGTCGGAGCGCTACGACCGGACCCGATCCGACATCTACACGCTGCAGCAGCAACTCACCGGGCAGATCGCCCGTACGCTCAATCTCGAGCTCAAGGAAGCCGCCAGCCGCAAGGCCGCTCGAGGCGCTCCTGCAGACCTCGAGGCACAGGACTATGCGGTAAGGGCCTGGGCCGAACTGTGGACCAAGCCCCAAAGCAGGCAGACGAACGACGCCGCGCTTGCATTCATCGCCAGGGCCCTGGCTCTCGACCCGGACAATGCCGACGCCCTGGCCCTGAAGTGCTACGCGTTCGTCCGGGCGGCCCGCTATGGGTGGCTTCCAGGCGATGCGGCGGAACTCTCGGCGGAAGCCGTTCGACTGGGCGAGCGAGCCGTGTCGCTGGACCCTCGGGATGCGGATGCATACTTCGCGCTTGCCTTCGCGGTCGGAAGCGTCGGAGACCTCACCCGTAGCCTGGATCTCTATCGCAGGGCACAGGAACTCAATCCCAACCACGCGCCGTCCTACAGCAACTACGGCTTCAGCTTGATTTTGAATGGCAAGCCCAATGAGGCCACCGGCTGGATCGAAAGGGCACTTTCGATCAGTCCACGCGATCCTCTCGTCGCGGTCTGGCGATCCGCGCTTTCGTTGGCAGCAGTCCTCGAACACAAGGACGAACTCGCCTTGGCGACGGCGACCTCGGCTATAGCGGCCAATCCCAATCACCCAGCGCCCTACCTGCACGGTGCCGTGGCCCTCAAGCGCCTTGGCCGCCTCGGCGAAGCAGCAGATATGATGGCTCGTCATAACCGCATCAGGCCGGACTGGACGGTCGAAAAGCAGAAGCAGTCCCAGAAGGGGTCTGCGGCCTTCGACCGGCTTGCCGAGTCATTTTTCCAGGATTTGGCGCTGCTCGGACTTCCATCCCGGTGAGCCAAGCCCGGGGTTACCCCGGTCCGTGCGCCTGGCATTGGATACTCGAGCTAGCGTTGGTTTTCTTCCTGGTCTCGATGGTCGCCGGCGATTTCGGCTTTACGAGCATCGCCGCGGGGACGGCGACCAATGCCAAGTCGCTTTTCGTCATCGCGCTCGTCGTAATCGCCGTTTTCCTGGTTCTGGGCTGCGTCGCGGGCGAAGTGATCTCTTGAGCGAATGAAGAACCGGGCAGCATCGAATTCCGCCCCGATCAGCACCGCCAAGGCGGACAGCACAGCCAAGTCATGAAAGCGGCGACGGAACCGAGCGAGCCGTAAATTTCCGAGAAGCTGACGAAATTGCGAACGTACCAGGAGAAAATCGTCGACTGGCCCATCCAGAGGGCAGCGCCGATCGTGCTGGCCATGATGAGCGACGGCCAGTGCCGGAATCGCCGGCTCGGCCCGAAGCGCAGGACCAGGTCGCCGCAGCCACCACGACCAGAATTGCGATCCAGCGCAGCAACGCGAGGGCAGCATCTACCCCTTCGTCGAGATCGATCCTGCCCTGAATGGCTGGCGCGAGGATAACAGCGAAGGTTCTTTCGACCGGTTGGCGGGCACGCCCCGACGAGCCGCTCAGGCGTCATCGCCAGGTTCATCCTCGATATCGCGCTCGAGCACGCTCTCGACGTAGGTCATGCGGACTGCGGTGAGGAGCGCCGCCGTGAGCGGCGTCGCGAGCACGAGACCGATCACTCCGAGAAGCGTTCCCAGGATCGTCTGCGACAGAAGCGTGAGGGCGGGCGGCAGGGACACCGTCCTCTTCTGGATCAAGGGCGCGATGATGTTGCCCTCGAGGGCCTGGACGCCGACGAACAGCAGCCCGACCCAGAGGGCCTGGGTAGGCGACTGAGAGAGGGCGACGAGGATCGCAGGAGCGGCTCCGGCGAGCGCCCCGACGTAAGGGACGAAGTTGAGCAGACCGGCGAAGAGGGCAAGCGTCGGGGCGAGCGGTACCCCCAGCAGGAACAGCCCGATTCCAACCAACGTCGAGACGATCACCATGTCAAAGAGCTGGCCGAGGCACCAAAGGCGAAGCGTCGTCCCGATCTCCACCGCCACCTCCCGCCCGCGTGGCCGCCAAGCGATCGGAAGCAGACGAAGCGCACCCGACAAATAGAGGTGGGGCGAGACCGCGAGGAACAGACCACTGGCCAGCACGACGATCAGGCTTCCGCCGATGCCGAGCACCGAACCGGCAACCCCGGGCACATAGCTCGTCAGGGCTCCGAGCGACTTCACGGCGCCGCGAAGCTGCTCGGACACGAGGGAACCCCATTCGCTCGCGCCCAGCTGCTGCCAAAGCCGCTCTAGCTGAGAGGTCAGTTGCTCCAGCATCCGGGTCGTCTGCTCGCCGATCGCCGCGCCGCGCCACCAAAGCAGCGCACCAATCGTGATCGAAATCGCCAGGACGACGATGGTTAAGGCCCAGCCCTGCCCGACCCCGGTCCGGCGGTGGACGCTATCGCCCGCCCCTCGAAGCACACAGGCGAGCAGGACAGCCGCGAAGCCCAGCAGGAGGATGTCACGCAGAACCCAGAGGGCGGTCAACAGCAGGACGCCCACGGCACTGGCGCGCAGCGTCAAATCGATGCCGCGAAGATGCCTCACCGCATCCGATTGTTCGCTTTGGCTCAATCAGACCTCCCGGACCTTGTGAGCGGCGTGCTCGCAATCGCCGCGAGGGCCATCGGGCGACCTTGATCTCGCTAATCGGCGCGATGGGCCCCAACAGCAGCAAGGCCATGCAGGACCTCGACGGTCGCCAAGGTCCTGCATGGCCTGCTTCGCCGGATGACTGGAAAGAACCTAGTCGGCGTCCTCAGCCGGCGCGCGCGGCAGGCACCCGGCGCTGATACTTGTAGTCCGGCATCGCCTTCAGCTTGTCCTTCGTCCAGTCGGTGGTCAGCACGACATCCTTGTCGTCCCTGCTGAACTTGATATCGCTCCACTTCACCGCGACGTGCTTGTCGCCGATACCGAGAAAGCCGCCGACCGACACGATGACCGCCTTGATGGCCCCGTCCTTATCGACATACGTATCCTCGACCGTGCCGATGGACTCCTTGGCGTTGTTCTTCACCGACGCGCCGATGATGGCGTTGCTCGAAATCTCGCCGTTGGCGTTGAAGTCTCCGGTCGAGACCGTAGAGGCGGCATCTGGGCGGGCCCCCGTATTGGCCGCCATGGTGGGAGCGTTGGTCGTCGTCGCCGATGAAGCCGCGGCAGGACGATCCTTCCAGATTCCGGCATCGTTGAACACGTGACCACGATAGGTCGAGCTGGAGTACTTGTACTCGGGCGCGCTCTTGAGCTGGTCCTTGGTCATGTTGACGGTGACCTTCTCACCGTTGTTCATGATGTTGAGGTCCTTCCAGGCAACCTTCACTTCGCGGTCACCCATGCCAAGGAAGCCGCCGACACCGACCAGGACGCTATCGACCTTTCCGTCCTTGCCGAGGTAGATCGACTTGATTTCGCCGATCGTTTCCCCCTGAGCGTTCTGGACATTGCGCCCGATCAACTTGCTCGCATCGGCACCTCCGGGCACCGTGCTGTCCATCGCGCCGTGGGGGGCGGTTGCCGGCGGAGAGGTTTGCGCGTACGCCGCAGTCGCGCCAAAAGTGGCAATCATCGCCGCGATCGCGACGGGCTTGAAAATAATGTCTTTTCGCATTTTCGGATCCTTTGTTGGGTGTGAGGAACAAATTTCATTGTTGCGCGTGAGGAGGCAACGGAATGGCGCTGCCTGAAGTTCCTCGCTCTGCAAAAGCTGCGCACTGAAGGTTCCAGCGGCCTTTTTCAGCGACCAGGAGTGGAGGGGGCGCAACTATCTGACAGCTTCGCGTGTTGGTCCGCCATTCGATCCCACTAAAAATTGGGATCTTTACGCGCAAGCACGGCGTCGCCAGCCACCTTCGAGGATAAGCGTGAAGAGCTGCCTGCCACGATCGCTTGTTCGTTTTCGCGCCGCTATCGCCGCCCGTGCCGAAAGCGCGCTTTACCGAATCGGAGCGATCGGTTCCGAACGATGGAGAGCCACATGATGGAGCGCGCCAGCATCCTTGCCGGCAAGTGCTACCGCGACAGTCGGGGAACCGTTTACGAGGTCACCGCCTATGATGGCGAGAATGTGCACTTCGTGGCGCATGGCTCGATCGATCGGAGTCCCGCAAGCAAATCGGAGGGCGCCGAGCCTTGGCACCGCTTCCTGGAGGACTTGCAGCAGGAAGTGCAGTGTCCGCGTTCCTGAGCCGGGATACCCGGGAGCGGCAGATACGACCAAGGAGATCAGATATCTGATCTAGTGGCTGACCTCTATTGGGCGAGGAATGCACACGTCGAGGAGTTCGGCGTGTTGCAGCGATGGTCGCTTCTTCTCATCCTCTCGCGGTGCCCGCCAGCGCGGGATCGCCCAGCAAAGGACCGCCGAGAGGATCGCCCTGATGACTGCAACGAGCCGGGAAACCTACGAAGTCTACGCCGTGAAGTACGCCACCCGCGGCGGCACGCGCAGCGCCAACTTCATCGGCGGCGATCCGCACGACGCGCCGATGCCGATGGATTACTTCGTCTGGCTGATCCGCAACGCCGAGCGGACCTTCGTCGTCGACACGGGTTTCAGCGCGGACATGGCGCGGCAGCGCAAGCGCACGTTCCTGCGAACCCCGGCCGAAGGCCTCGCCCTGCTCGGCGTCGATGCCGCGACGGTGAAGGACGTCGTGATCACCCACATGCACTACGACCACGTCGGCACGTTCTTCGACTTCCCCGCCGCGCGCTTCCACCTGCAGGACGCGGAAATGAGCTTCGCGACCGGCCGCTACATGCGCCACTCCCGCTTCAATCACGGCTACGAGGTCGACGACGTGGTCGGCATGGTGAAGCTGGTCTTCAAGGATCGCGTGCACTTCCACAACGGATCGGCCGAGCTCGCGCCGGGCATCAGCGTGCATCACATCGGAGGGCACACCGCCGGATTACAGTGCGTGCGGGTCGCGACGGCGCGCGGGCGGGTCGTGCTGGCGTCCGACACCAGCCACTACTACGAGCATATGGAGACCGGCAAAGTCTTCCCAACCACTTTCCATGTCGGCGAGACGGTCGAGGGCTACGACAAGCTCCGCGCCCTTGCCGACTCCCCCCGGCACATCGTGCCCGGCCACGATCCCCTGGTCATGGAACGCTATCCCGCGCCGTCGAAGGCCCTCGAGGGCGTGATCGTCCGCCTCGACGTGCCGCCGATGTCATGAGCGATCGACGGAGATCAGTTTCCTCCTCGCGCAGCCATCGCCTTTTTCGGCGTTGGATGGCAATGTCCGGCCATGTGGCGACCTGGCCTCCTGGCCATCCTCCTGGCTTTTCCCGCGAGTGCACAGACCGACAACGATACGGTCGTGCCGAGCGCGAGACCGCGCTTCCAGGTGGTCGATGGCGGGACCGTCAGGTTCGGCCCCCAACCCGTGCGCCTGATGGGCATCGCCGCGCCCGACAAGGGCCAGACGTGCGACGATGGCCAATGGCACCCGGCACCCCTCGCAAAGAAGGCGCTCGAGACCTTCATCGCCGGGCGCGCGGTCAGCTGCCGGCAGGTCGACCAGGATGAATCCGGCCGTCCCATTGGTCAGTGCCACGCCGGCGCCGACGACCTCCAGGCCATGATGGTGTCCGCCGGCTGGGCATGGTCGTTCGGGACCTACGGCAATCTTTATGAGCCGGAAGAGCGGGACGCCGCCCGCCGCCGGGTCGGCGTGCACGGCCACCACTGCCTGCGGCCGTGGGAGTGGCGCGCCAAGCAGCGGGCACGGAACACGCAGTAGTTTGCTGGCAGCTCTCCGGAGCCGTTCTTCTTTCGATGTACCCCGCCCATGAGCGGCTCTGGAGAGCCGCGCTCCCGGCCCATAAAAAAGGCGGCCTCTCGGCCGCCTTTTCTCGATCCAAGCGTCGCGCTTACTGGATGACGATCTCGACGCGGCGGTTCTGCGGCTCGCGGACACCGTCGCCGGTCTGCACCAGGAGGCCGGCCTCGCCGCGGCCGATCACCGCGATCGCCGTCGCCGGCACGCCTTCACGCACCAGCGCGTCCTTGACCGTGTTCGCACGGCGCAGCGACAGCGCCATGTTGTAGGCTTCCGGGCCCGACGTATCGGTGTGGCCGGTCGCCGTGATGCGGGCATTGCCCTTGGTCTTGAAGGCACCCGCGGCCTGCTTGATCGTGTTCAGGGCCTGCTGCGACAGGTTCGAACGGTCCCAGTCGAAGAACACCATGTAGGACGGAGCGGCCGCCGGCGGCGGAGGCGGCGGCGGAGCGACTACCGGCGCGCCGAACTTGAAGGTAACACCGGCCATCGCAAGCAAGTTCTGGTTCTGCCCGGAGTACGTCTGGCCGTTCCAGTTCACGCTCGGGCTGGTCGTCCCGACATACCGGGCCTCGATGTTGAACGTCATCGAGTTGCTGATGTTGTACTTCACGCCAACCAGGGCGTCCCAGGCGAACTGAGTGCTGCCGAGCGACGTGTTGCTGTCGATGAAGGCAAGACCGGCACCCGCTCCAATATAGGGCGTGATGGTCGAGGTCGGGAAGAAGTCGTAGGAGAGGTTGATCAAGGTGGTGAGCTGGCCCGCCTTGCCGGTCAGCGCCGTGCCAGGCAGGTTGAAATTGAGAGGCAGCTGGCCGTAACCAACATCCAGGCTGACGCGCGGACCGACAAAGTCGTAGCCGACCGTGCCGCCAATGGTGTAACCGACAATGCCCCCGCCGTTGCTCGAACTCAACGGAATAGCCGCGCCACCACCGGCACCGACGTAGAAACCAGGATAGGCGTTGATTTCCTGCGCTTGAGCCGCGATCGGCAGAGCGACGAGGGCAGCTGCCGCGGCCATAATCGGTTTGATCAAGTTAGTCCCCTTTTGTTGTTAGTCAGCGCCGGCGAAACCCAACGCTTCAGAGGTGAAACGATTGCCTTGAAAGTGCCACGAACAACTCTCACTCGATGTTAATTTTCACCCAGGGAGCGCCTTCGGTCAATCCCGCAAAGCCTCGGCCGTTTTTGCGAGAGAAGTTTCGCTGGACCTGTTGCGGGGCCGCCACACTGCAGGCGAAGGGCACCGTCCTGGCATTCTCCCGCCTCTCTTCTGCCTGGAAAAAGACTTGGAATTTCGAAAGGCGTCCCGCCTGATGTGCTGATAGGATTGGCTTTCACCCTGCTTGGGGGGAACTTAACGGGGGGATGGAGACAATGGCGAGCAAGTCACTGGACGAAATAGAGCGGCAGATCAAAGCCCTTCAGGCCGAGGCCGAAGAACTCAAATTGGCGGAAGGCATCGAGCATCTGCGCACCGTCATCAGGAAGTACAGAGTCGGGCTTCCTCATTTCAGGATTGCCTTGGCCGACGTCAAAAAGCGCAAGCAGGCTTCAAGAAAGATCTCGCCCGCCTATCGCAACCCGAATAATCCTGCCGAGACCTGGACGGGTCGGGGGCGCAAACCGCGTTGGCTCGTTGCGGCACTCGATGCAGGGAGCACGGTCGACCAATGCCGGATCGGCCATTCACCCCTGCCGGAAGCCATGCCGGCCCATTTGCCCCTCTGACCTGAGCCGTTCCCGAGCGGTCGCACGGAGCCGGTGACGGCCCCGTCAGCGGAAGCATGCCCCAAAGCTCCTGCGGTGGGGACAGTCGGAGCTTTCGCCGGACGTCAAGCCCGTGCCGCGAGTCACGATACCGGCATGGCCGGACGGGCCTAGGCGCCCTCGTCGACCTTGCGGATCGCTCTCGACATCTGCAGCACTGCCGTGGAAATCAAACGCCGTTGGACGTCATCGTTCGAAGTCGCATAGAACTCGGTGACGCGACGAGCGACTTCCGGGAAGCTCAAGGCCTCCGCCTTCAGCTTGATTTGCTGGGCATCCTTGAACGTTTGAATGACTCGCTGGATATCGCTTTTCTCCTCTTTCGAAGGGAGTTCCTCCTCCGTGTCCCCGATGAATTCGTAGCTCGCCTTCAGGATTCGACCGAGGAACATGCGCTTCGGCCCGCCAGGGCTGTCAATTGAGCGGTAAACCCTGAGATTGTTCGGGTTGTCCACATAGATGAGCATTGTTTCACACCCCTCGCCGGAGGCTCCTTTCACCTCGGGCGCTTATTGATTTTTGGTCGATTCCCATATCGACTCTTATGTGCCGTTGCCCCCACAGACCGACTGTAATAGGGAAAAAAACACACAACACTCATAACATTGTGACTGTGACCCGGCGCTAGCGCGCGAGAGCTGCCGGGCGTGCGGGCGCGCGGGCGCCCGGTCCGGCTTCGAACCGGGAGAGCGCGTCGCCCTGCCGGTCGATGGCGTCGATCTGGCGATCGAGTTCACGGATCACGAATTTCGCGAACTCCCCGAGGTGGAGAAACATCACCATCTGAATGACGACGGCCTGGAGCGCCGCGGGATTCTGCCGGGCCGTCCCGATGAAGGTACGCCAGAACAGCATAGTCAGATCTGTCCTGATGAAGGTCATGCGCGCCATCACCTTCAGCAGGGCAATCAGATCGCGCTTGGCAATCCGCGGTGCCGCGGCGGGCGCATTGGGATCGGCGCGAAGGCCGGATTTCCTCAGCGCCAGGCCGACGTGGCGAACCCGCTCGAAGAAGGCGGCGGGACGATAGACCGACAGGAGCACGCTCCTGTAGTCCACAAGGATCTCCCGCCGTGGCCGCAAAGTCGCGAAATTGAGACCCGCCGTACACTGGTCGCCGCTGGTCTCATCCTCGAACGGCAACAGGCGGCCTTCCCGCTCGAGCCGGCGCGTGAGCTGGGTTCCGGGCAGCGCGGTCAGCATGCCGACCATGCAGACCGGGATGCTGGTGGCTTCGATGCAGTCGATCATCGCCTCGGCGACACCGCTCTCTTCCGTGTCGAACCCGACGATGAAGCCGGCCAGCACCATCATCCCCGCGGCATAGATCCTGTGCACGCTGTCGGCGAGGCTGCGGCGGGTGTTCTGCTTCTTCTGGGCCACGATCAGCGTGTTGGTGTCGGGGCTTTCGATACCGACGAAGATCGCGAAGAAATTCGCCTTCCCCATCATGCCGAGAAGCTCGGGATCGTCGGCCACGTTGATCGACGCCTCCGTCGAGAACATGAAGGGATGGCCGTGCTCGACCTGCCATTGCTCGAGGGCGGGCAGGAACCGCTTGATGGTCTTCTTGTTGCCGATGAAATTGTCGTCGACGAAATCGACGTGGCCGCGATAGCCCATATCGAACAGGGCCTGCAACTCGGCGAGCATCTGCTGGTTGGTTTTCGACCGCGGCACGCGACCGTACAGCTCGATGATGTCGCAGAATTCGCAATTGAACGGGCAGCCGCGCGAGAACTGCACGCCGATGTACATGTAATTGCTCGCGCGCAGGAGATCGAAGCGCGGGATCGGGCTGCGCGCCACATCGACCTTGAACTTGGCGGCCTGGAAGCGGCCTTTCCGTTGCCCGTCCTCCCAGGCCTGCACGAACGCGTCGATGATGCCCTCGGCCTCGCCGAGGACCAGGAAGTCGGCCTGCGCGAAGATATCCGGGCTGGATGTCGCGTCCGGCCCGCCGACGACCACTGTCTTGCCCTGGGCCTGGCAAAGATCGATGACCTCCAGGCAATCCACACGTTGCGGCAGCATTCCACCGGTGAAGACGAGGTCCGCCCAGGCCAGGTCGGCGGGGGCAAGCTCTTCGGCATTGCGATCGACCAGCCGGAGATTCCAGGCCGGGGGCAGCAATGCCGCCACGGTGATCAGGCCCAGCGGCGGTGCCGGACAGCGAACCCCATAGATTTCGCACGCTGCCCGCAAGCTCCAGAAGGAATTCTGGTTGAAGCGAGGAAAGATCAGAAGAACGTTGAGCCCGCCCGGCGTCGCCGAAGGCCGGACCGGAACAGCAGACGTGGCACGCTCAACCATAAACAAACTACCCTCGTGGACCCCGACACCCCCGCATTCCAGTGACCCGGCGAAATGCTGGCATACGATGTGAACCGGGGCAAGCGTGCCGGGGCAGATATCGAGCCGCGTTCTGGCCGCCTCACTTCCCCAACAGTGTATAGAATTGCCAGGAGGCGACAACGAGCAGCATGACAAGGACGAGCATGATAGCGAGGAAGAGTCTGTCGTTCACGTCCACCTTCTACACGCGGGCTTTCCCAGCCGGACCTGTATAGCCTGCTACAGCGAAGCGCGACGGCGAACCTTGCCGAGCGATATCACCGATACAACTTCCCGGATGTGTGTGTCGTCCTTGAAAGGTGTGCCGCAGTGAACACAGGCACGCCGTCGCTGCCGCCGGGCAACCCGGCCCCGCGGAAGCCGTTGTCGCACCACACCGAACGGAGGTTCCATGGCAGCGAAGAAGAAGACAGCGGCACGGCGCAAGACCGCCCCGAAGCGCAAGACGACGGCCGCGAAGAAGAAGACTGCGGCACCGCGCAAGGCCGCGCCGAAGCGCAAGACGGCCGCGAAGAAGAAGACCGCCGGCCGGCGCGAGCTGATCGATACCGGCACCAACAAGCTGTTCGTACGGCGTAACGAACGCGGCACCTCGTTCAAGAAAGTGGTCGACGCCGGCAAGTCCATCACGCGCGACAAACGGACGAAAGCGAAACGAAAGGTGGCGTCCGGGCAGGGCGACAGAGGCGATCGGCGTTGAGATGCCGTTTGACGAAGCGCGATCATGCTCTTCAGGACCGCGAGCGCCGGCCCTGAGCGAAGTCGAAGGGTGCCGCTCGTTCATGCCCATGAGCGAGCGGCGCGCTCGCGGTCCGGAAGAGCATGACGAGCCTTGGGTCCAGCCGTGGCGATTGCGACCGCCGGGGCGGCATCTAGCGCCTGCCCTGTCCTGCCCTGGTTCAAGGACACACGTCCAAGCTTCTTGATCGGGTCGGGTTCGCTGGGAGGCGCGTCACTCGAAGACGCCATGAGGGTCGCGTCCCCAGCGAAGCGAAGCTCACGACATCTCAAGACTCCCGGTGCGTCTCGACCTGAGTGGCGGGCCGCGCACGCCGGGCCGCCTGGAGCTCCAGGACGAGGCTCTCCAAGTCGTCGACCGTCACGATCGCCGCCGCGCGATCGTCGGAAATCTCGACCCCGAATTCATCCTCGATTGCCATCACGAGCTCGACGGAGTCGAGGCTGGTCGCCCCGAGGTCCGCTCCCAGCGCGGCGCTCCCGACGACCCTGTCGGGCGGTATGCCGACGATCTGCGCAATGAGGTCACGCACGCTAGCGGGCGCGGCCGTGAGGCTTGAAGCAGCTTGTGTCATCTCATCCTCCCTTTCGTATAACGCCCGACAACGGCAATTCGCTGCAGGACGTCGAACGACAGGTCTCTCGCCGTGCACTGAGCGAGCTCCGGCCCCGATCATCGGGGACTTTTCAAGGCTTGCATGTCAGCTCGCCACACAAAATGCATCGGCAAGCGCACTGACCTTGGAGTACCAGCGCCGCTCCGTGTCGTCGGTCAGGCGACCGCGAACGTTGCTTGCCGTAAGCATCCCGCCAATCACCGGGTGAGCTGAAAGCGCTTCCACGCTCTCAGCCAAATGCCGCTCTTGGGCCTGATGATAGCCCGCCGCCTGTTCCGGAGTCATCCCGCGGCACTGAAACGCCGCCGTCTTCGCGTACAGGTCGGCATCAGGCTTGAGAGAGAATTCGACGCCATCGTACCTGTGGGCGACGTGGTACTCGTCGGCCAGATCCATGCGCGAGCCGTTGCAGGGAAGGTAGGCAGCAATATCGCAGAGTTCACGCGTCACGTCGAAGTTGACGCGACCCTTCTTCATCACCTCGAAAGGCAAACCTCGCGAGGCACGCAGCAAGGACGGTGACGCGAGAGGATGCCAACTCAGCCCGGTCTGATAAAAGCTCATGAGGCCGAAGTGAAACTTGTTTCGGAACTGACGGTAGTGCTCGATGATACGCCGCCAGGCCTCCGGCCCATGAAGTTGATCGAAGGTCGAGGCAAGCGCTTCCAGCCCAAGGCCTGCATCTTCGGCCGCTACGGACCGGAAAAATTCCGTCTCTGTGAGCATCTTGCGCGGGTCTTGCCACCGCCGCCATGTCACCCGCCTTGGATTGAAGCCAGCGTACATGATCCGATAGATCTCGCTGCATCCGCCCCGCAAGCGGATAGGCGGGGCACGCTCCTGGCCGAAATAGACGGTGCTATAATTGTAAGTCCGCGCGGCCATCGCATGGTAGCAGCCCAGGAGGATGCTGCGATAACGCTGCACGATGTCGTTCGGGTCGGCCTCGATCACTTCGGTGAACGTATCGACGTAGTGTCCTCCGAAGAATGAGACCAGAGCGCTCGACATTTCCCGGTCCTCCGGGACGGTGTCCATGGTGTAGATCGGAATGTCGCGAAGCTTGCCCATCGCGACGATGGCCGCGAGCAACGTGCGGGAATCTCTGCCGGCGGTCAGGCTCGATTGGATCGGATAACCGGAATCGAGGCATGCTTGGATGTTCGAAGTGATCTCCTCAGCGCCCTTGCGAATCAGGGCACGATAGTCGTCCGGCGCAAGCGGGTCATGGTCCGGCGACGCGGCGACCAGGGTCCACCCGACGGAGCTTGCTTCGACACGCATGTCGGCATGCAGCATCTTCACCCCAGCCACGCAGGTCTGAAAGGTTGCAAGCTGCTGGCCGATCCCATTTGCACGAGCGAGCGCAACTGCGATGGCGCCAGCGTCCGGCGACGGTTGGACCCCTCTCTGCCTCATCGCAATCAGAATAAGGTGCAGGCGGTTCGAGACAAGCAGGCCGGCCGCATCGCAATAGAATAGCGGAGCCAAGCCGGTGAAGTCGGCTGATATGATGGTCGTCCGGCCATTGTGAACGAGCGAGCAGTTGCCGATGACATTCTCCCGCCGACCGGCAACAATGTTCGCACCCATGAGCAGGCTATCGTCCAGGCGAGCAATTCCGAAAATGCCAGTCTCGCCAGATGCAATGAGACGGCCGAGGCGGCCGGAATAGAGTGCCAGCCCAGACTCCAGAGGGTCGCTCCGCGACAGCGGCAAGGTAAGTCCAGGCGGACCGACAAGGAAATCGTCCGAGGCTTCGTTGCTCGGCACAAACGGAAACTTCATGCAATTCCCCCGCGCTCGCGCGTCTCTCAATTACTTCAGCCCGCGCCGTAAAACTGCAATCCCAACAGCTCGCGGAGGCCAATTCACCGTCACCCGATGAAGTGCACCACTTCGAGCTTGAGCCCGTCGGGATCGGCTACGAAGACGGCATAGTAGCCCGCACCGTACTGCGGATACTCGACGGGAGGGTCGAGGATGGTGGCGCCCTTCTCCTGCATCAGGGCGTACGCACGGTCGACGTCGGCACGGTCGGCCGCATGGAACGCGAGATGGTGCAGCCCTGCCGAGTAACGGTCGTGATCGCGCTCCGACCGCGCAGCGCGCAACGCGATGCCGCCCACGACCTCGCCATCTCGGGTCAGGTCCCAGACGTGCAGCGCGGCCTCCTGCTTGACGCGCGTATAGCCCAGGAACCCGAGGAGCGCCTCGTAGAATGGCGCGGAGGCCGCGATGTCGTGCACCGTGAGATCGACGTGATGCACGGCACCGCGCAGACGCGCGGCAGTTCTCCGGCCATCGTTCATCGGCAATACCTCCTCGCGACAGTCATAGCCCGAAGGGCCATATCTCGGGCGCGCCCGATCGCATGCTCGGGACCCGAGGGCACGACCGCGCCGGCGGACGGCCGCGCGGCAGATCACCAGCGGCAGGGCGGAATTGCTCGACGTCTTCTCGGCGTCCCGCTGAGCCATGGCGACGCCCGCCCGCGGCATTGAGCAATGCGGGCGGCTCCGTCGTGCGCGGCCGGGCCGGGCATCGGGGCGAAACGTTGGAGCCCGACAGGCGTTGACAGAGCATATCCGACGGAGGAACTGCCATGAACGTGCGCGACGAGAAGATCCGCAACGACCTCAACGACACGCTGACCCAGGCCGGGGTCGACGTCCGCAATCTGACGATCGAATCGGTCGACGGGCAGTTGATCCTCAGGGGCACCTGCCCTCGCGCGAGCAGCACCAGACGCTGGTCCGCCTGCTGCAAACTCCTCCCGGCGGCGTGGTCTCGCTCGACTGCGACGTGGGATTGCTCAAGGTCCCCCCGAGCGACACGTCCGACGGGCGGGGCCGTTCGCCCGTCACGGGGACGTCAGCGGATTCGGCCCACGAAAGCCGCCACCAGCTCGACCGCGGCTGACGCCGGGCGCTGCTCTCCGGTCGTCCCGGTTCGCGCTCCCGGCGAGGTTTGAAATGCTCAAACGGAGGACGCGCGAACGCTCGGCGAGTATTGCAGCGCAACCCGGACCACGACATCATCAAGGCTGGCCGCGCAACCGGTCGATCTCCGTCTGGGCGACCATGATCTGCTTCATCACGTTGACCCGCTGAATCACCAGGCGCGTGTTCGCCGGATTCGAGCCGAGTTCGGCGCTCACCTGCTCCAGCTGCTGCCGCAGCCGCGCCACGGCGCTTTCGAGCACCGCAAGCCGGTCGGGCATGTTCAACGGGTCGTCAGTCATCAACGCGCTCCTGGCCTCTCGCGCCCGCAGTAAAGGGGATTGCGCGGCACGTTTCCACCGTTGCGCAGAGACATCGCGCCGCGTTCCGAAGGCGCGCCGCCATCGGCGCGGCCTCGCCTCGCGCGCGGCGCTCGGACCGGGGGGCTGCGGGATGCCCCTCGCCCTTGCGTCGCGCTGGCACGGCGGGATCGAGCCCCGCAGCTCCGCCTTCTGCTCGGGCGTGAGATGCGGGACGTCGTCCCGGGTGGCGCCGACCACGAACTTGCTCATGGCAGCTTCCCGCCCTCGAGGAAGGACATCACCACGTCGCTCATCCCTTCGAGCGGCGTGAACGTCACCATCACCAGCCCATCGGTCGTCATGGTACGCACCAGGCACTCGACATACACATCGAGCGGTGGTTCCTCGTCGAGCCACACCACGTCCTGCTCGGTGCCCTCGAACGCCCCGCGCCCCTGCTGGTACGACTTGAGGCCGAGCGTCGAGATGCCGCCGCCCGCGTGCCGGATCGACACCGTGTCGGCGAGATCGGGAAAGGCCCCGCGCCACGCGCAGCTCTCGATCGCGTCACCGGGAACGAGACCGGTGCCGGAAAAGCGCTTCTTGCCGCCCGAGCCCTCGACCCGGCCGAACAGCTTGGCCTGCACGATGTCGCGCGTCGTCTCGTTGGTCTTGCCTGCCACCCACGCATTGATGGGCCGATCGAAGCGTCGGCCCACCCACCACGGCGGATAGGCGCCGGTGAGATGCAGCACCGTCTCGTAGCGGCCGACGCCCTCGGTCTTCCCCACGCGATTGGCCGCCATGAACAGCCGCTCGCGATGCACTGCACCGGCGGCGAAGAACTGCAGGTGCTTCGGATAGAGCTCCCGTCGGTCGCGAGCTTGCGCCGGCTCTCATCGCGCACCACCCGGCGGTCCGCTTCCCGCCAGATCAACGCCGGCTCCTACAAGGAGCCGGCCGACCTTGTCGCGGGTCGTCGGACATCATCGAGGCTCACGGAAGGGCGCTTCTGATACCCTTCCGGAGGTGGCTCGCTAACACCTGTTCCCGGTTGGTCGGCGGGAGCGCCGAACCACTCATCGAATGCTAGTTCAATGCCTCGATCTTGTCGTTTGCAGCCATAAGTTGATCCATGAGTCTATCGCTGTAATCGCCCGTTTTGCCCGTAGCTTCGAACTCCTTGCTCTCGCGAAGCCCGTTAACAGCCTCGTTGATCGCATTGTTCAAGAATCTAAGCTCGTGGTCTGAGAGAGAGACCAACGCGCCGTCTTCCGCAACAAGGTCGACCGTCATGATGACGCGCTGGCTCGATCGCGCGTGTGGATCATCCGCGACTCCGCGAGCGTGATCGTCGGGCTGATGCGACGGCATGAGACCCTCCCTATTGTTATCGGCGACGCGAAGCTGCCCAACCACGGCATTCGCATAGGCCACGGTCCGACCCGTCCTCGTATAGAAGTACTCCGGGTCGATTTCCTTGAGAGCTCTCTCCGTTGCCGCGATCATGAATCTCAGCTCGTCGCTGGAAATCCAAACAGTCGCCTTATCCTTGGTTACCTTTTTGATTTGCATGGTGACCTATCTCTCCTGTCGATCGAAATATTGTTTGGGATTTTTCGGCCGGAAGGCAGAACCACCGTCCCGCGCCCCAGGGTCTCGCCATACAATCGTTCCGGTTGTCTTGTCCCAATAGAGCGTGCGGTCGCCGTTGGTAAAGTCCTTCTTGGCCGTCCAATGCGTCATGACTTCGGCTATGTGCCGAGCGTAGTCGTCGAGACTGCGCATGTCGGGGAATTCCTCGAACATATGCTTGAGCGAAGCATGGCCTCCCGCAATTCGCCGGCCGGCGCGTTCGTTTTCTGCAATCTCGGAAGGCGTAGGTGTATCCGTCCGGGGGCCAGATAGAGTAAATGGGGCCCGGTTCGTTTGAATCCCACCGGCTGTGGTCTTTCCCGTAGCAGGTGCGGGGTTCGATGGTGGCGCTGGCTTCGGCGTCACCCCTTCGGCGCTGGGCGACGGACGCGTAAACCGGGGGAGCCCCAAGCCACCCCCGCCACGACCAGGGATGGCGAGAGGATTGATCTGCTTAGGCGGCGGCATTTCGTCATCGGGTCGTCCCAACGTCGGGCGATTGCCCGATCCCGGCAACCGAGGACGCTTGCCGTCCTTGTCTTTGTCGCCTCCTGCCACTCGCACGACGTTGGCGTCTGCCCATTGCCCATTGCCGTCTCTGCCATCGGACGGTTCGGTCGGGGATGCGTACGGGCCGTTGACTTCGAGCCAGCCGCTCTTGATCGCCGTGTCCTTCAGCTCGTTGACGATGTCGTAAGCTTCGGCCTCGGTCGGCCTGCGCCCCCGGCTCTCGAGCGCAGACAGCTCGTCCTCAAGAGCGCGGTGAAATCTCGCCGCCTGCGCTGCATCGCTGTCGGGTGTCGCATCAGGCTGCGATGTCGGATCGATGCCCGCAGACCACAGCGCACTATCAGCCATACGGGTGATGACGTTCAGACGGCTCAGCTCGGCGCTGCCGTCGTTGCTGCGCACGGCCGCCTGCAGTTTCTCCAATGCCGCGAAATCCTCGGTCGACAGCCGGCCCATGAACTGGACCAGGTTCTTCGACGCCCAGCGCTGGCGCTCGTCGGCGTCGTCGCCGGTCAAGCCCTGGCGGATCGCGTACCAGGTCTGCGGATCGGTCCTCGGCGTGCGGCCTTCGATGTTGCCGTTGATCTGGGCCGTCACCGCGTCCTGCTGGGCGTCGGTCAGCCGGCTCATGATCGTCGCCGGCGGTGGCGTCACGGCAGGGCCGCCGTTCGGACCGCCCGTCGTCTGGTGGCGGCGCAGGTCGGCGTAGAGGCTGTCGGATTCGGTCTTCACGGCGGCACGGCCTCGGGCAGTGTCGGTATCGATCGCCGTCTGGTTGGCGCGCAGGCGCGCGGGATTGGCGGCGAACTCCTGCTGGTTCAACGCGGTCAGTGCGCGACGGCGGTCCTCGATTTCGGCCAGCCGCTCGCCGGTGCCGGCGATGCCGTCGTCCTGGTCGAGCAGCGTGCCACCCGACGAGACGACCGGCGGCGGCGCGGCGGTGGAGGCGCTCGCGGCGTTCACCGCATCGAGTGCTGCATCGCCGGTCGGCGCGGGCGTGTGCAGGGTGGCGCTGCGCTCGCGCAGCCACACCGCCGCGTCGAGGGTGTTCGACAACGTCTCGGCTGCGACCCCGAGCGTGCGGCGCGTGCGATCGTCGAGGCGGTCGGCGTGTTGGCGGAACAGCGTCAGGCCCATCGGATCGTTGCGTGAGAGGCGGTCGCCGATCACGCCGGCGATGACTGAAGAGCCCGCCTCGCGGACCGCGTTGTCGATGATTTCGGGCGGCTGTCCTCTGTTGTAGGCCCGCGCCGCGCCTTCGGCGCGCATCATGGCGTAGTCCATGTTCGCGGGATCGGCGATGGCCTCCGCCCGCGAAGTCTCGATCGCGTTGGCCGCAACGCTGCGCGCATAGATCGCCTGCTGCCCGGCGACGTGGCGTGCGATGCCGGTGGTCGACGCTGCGAGATGCGCGTCGAGGATCGGAACGAGCCTCTCGCGCTGATAGCGGTTGGCGGCCTGGCTGAAGACCTCGTCCTTGAGGCTTGTCAGCTTCGCGGTCGCCGCATCGGCACCCTGGATGGCATCGGCGCCCGACAGCTTGTAGTAGGCGTCCGGCCCCGTCTGCAGGATCGCGCGCGAGCCGTCCATGAAGCGGTTGTTGAGATCCTGCACGCGGGTGTCGTTGGCTTCCTGCGCGTGGCGTTCGTAGAGCGCGAACAGCGCGTCGCTCGCCTGGCCGAGATTCTGGCCGGCGACCTGAAGGTCGCGCGCCTGGTTGCCGCCGAACAGGTTGATGTCGCCTGCCGCCGGCACGTGGGGCGTGACGTCGGGAAGCGGCTGCGGCGAGGCCTCGCCGACGTGATAGAGACGTACGATCGGCATTCAGCGCTCCTTTATGGTTGTGTCGATGCTCACGGGTCCCGTAGCTCCTCGAACGGGTCGTAGTCGGTCTGGTGATTGGCCTGCCCGTCGTCGCCGCGCACGAGGCGGCGGCCGGCGTCGGGGGCGACTTGGCACAGCGGCAGGCCGGACACGATGAAGTAGCGGGTCGCGTCCATCAGGTGATCGTCCTTCTTCACCACCGCGCCCTTCTCGTCGCGCCGGTACAGGCGGTACTCCGCCAGCCAGTTCTGCAGCGTGCGGAACACCTTGAGCCGGCCGGTCGAGAGCCGCTGCCAGACATCGAACAGGCCGGCCTCGACGCCGTTGTCGGCCTTGCTGACCAGCAGCCCGAGGTCGACGTAGTTCGCCAGCAGCTGCTCGCCGTCCTTCTGCCCGCGCCCGCGCGCGGCGGGATCGATCGCGCCCTGCATCCACTCGCCGCGCGCGCGGATCGCGGCGGCATGCACCGACGGTTCGGCCTGGCCGCGATAGTGCTCGCTCCACAGCCACACCGTGTCGGTGTCGCGATCGTGCGCGCCCCATACCGCCGCCGTCCGGTTCCAGCCGACATCGAGCCCGTAGCCGCGCGGCCAGTGCGCCGGCAGCTCGAACGGATCGACCACGATCTCCGACTCCGGCACCGGATAGATCGCCCCGCTGCCGAGCTGCGGGATGCCCTTCGAGCGCGCGTCGCGCTGGTACGGCGGGATCGAGCCCCACAGCTCCGCCTTCTGCTCCGGGGTGAGATGCGGGACATCGTCCCAGGTGGCGCCGACCACGAACTTGCTCATGGCTCGCTCCGCTGCGCGTCGAGGAAGCTCATCACCACCTCGCTCATCCCCTCGAGCGGCGTGAAGGTCACCATCACCAGACCGCCGGTCGTCATCGTGCGCACCAGGCACTCGACATACACGTCGAGCGGCGGCTCCTCGTCGAGCCACACCACGTCCTGCTCGGTGCCCTCGAACGCCCCGCGCCCCTGCTGGTACGACTTGAGGCCGAGCGTCGAGACGCCGCCGCCCGCGTGCTTGATCGCCACCGTGTCGGCGAGATCGGGGAATGCGCCGCGCCACGCGCAGTCGCCGATGAGATCGCCCGGCACCAACCCCGTGCCGGAAAAGCGCTTCTTGCTGCCCGAGCCCTCCACCCGGCCGAACAGCTTGGCCTGCACGATGTCGCGCGTCGTCTCGTTGGTCTTGCCTGCCACCCACGCGCTGATCGGCCGATCGAACCGCCGGCCCTCCCACCACGGCGGATAGGCGCCGGTGAGATGCAGCACCGTCTCGTAGCCGCCGACGCCCTCGGTCTTGCCGACCCGGTTGGCCGCCATGAACAGCCGCTCGCGATGCGCCGCGCCGGCGGCCTACGAGCCACTGGCCGCGTGCCTACTTACCGCCGAACAATGGCGCCTCGCCCACCACCGGCACGCTGCGCGGCGTTGCGAAACGTGCACCCGCGGTCCGTGTTATCTCAAGTAATCCTTTCGTGGGTTTCGGTCACAAAGCCCTTTGTCCAACTATCTCGGTCGATGGTTCGGGGATAGATCTTCCACCTTTCGGGATAATCCCTGAAGCCGGGCTTGTCTCTGAATCGTTCGATAGCGGCCCTCGCAAGATCAAGCGTGGAATATATTCCGATGATCTTGCCGTGATGGTATCCATCAATTCTATCTTCATCGATATGATACAGAAAATAAACTCGGGTCATTGGATCGCTCCATCGCGCACTGTAACAAAGCCTCCCAGCCACTCGTCCCGATCCAAGTCCCAATCATCAATCTTCCAACGTTCGGGGTAGTCGCGAAAGCCGGGCTTGTCGCGAAGGCGCTCGATCGCATCGCGGGCAGATCGCTCGCTCGAGTACACACCAATCAGCTTCTCGTGCTCTTCTTCATCCGTCGGCGCATCATCGTATATGTGCCAGACGAGCCAAACCTTGTTCATGATCACCTTCCAACGTCGATCAGATAGACAAAGCCGCAATGCAGCCAGCAACTAATTGTTCTACTCAGACTCCGAAATCGTCACCCGGGATGTGGTGAAATGGTCCGGGAAGCGATTGAGGGTCACGAAAGCCTCGATCGAAGTACTTTTGCAACTTCCCGAACTCACGTCTGGATCGCGAGTCCCTGAGATTCCAGTTGCCTTCGCCATACCTCTCGTTGAAGGCCCGCTCGGCAGCCTGCCGGCCCGATTCTCCGACGAGAGGACGCATTCCTCTAAAATCCCTTGGAATATCCTTTGCCTTTTCCTTACCGCTAAGACCCGGGATCGGCTCTTTGTATCTAAAGATCGGTCTCGGTGGGACCGGATAATTCGGGGGCTTGGCCAGGAACGGAACGCCTGATTGAGCCGTGTGCACATCAGGTTGATCTACTTTCGATTGCACTTGAGTATCGAGGTGCTCTTGGATCGGCGATTCTTTGAACTTGTCACTCTGCTCCATCGGCATCACGGTCCTAGATGCCGAGCGGTCGCTGACCCTGAGCCAGCCGCTCTTGATCGCCGTGTCCCTCAGGCCGTTGACGATGGTGTAGGCTTCCGCCTCAGTCGGCATTCGGCCCCTGCTCTCGAAGGCCAACAGATCGTCCCGTAGGGCGCGGTGAAACCTCGCGGCCTGCACGACATCGCTGCCGGCATCCGTGTCAGGCCGTGGCGTCGGATCGATGCCAGCGGCCCGCAGAGCATCGTTGGCCATGCGGGTGATGATCTGCAGGCGGCTCTGCTCCGCGTCGCCGTCGTTGCTGCGCACAGACGCCTGCAGCTTCTCCAGCGCTGCGAAGTCCTCGGCCGACAGCCGACCCATGAACGGGACAAGGTTCGTCGACGCCCAACGCTGGCGCTCGGTTGCGTCGGCGGCGGTCAGGCCCTGGTGAATAGCGTACCAGGTCTGCGGGTCGGTGTTAGGCTTGCGGCCTTCGATGGCGCCGTTGATCTGGGCCGTCACCGCGTCCTGCTGGGCGTCGGTGAGGCGGCTCATGATCGTCGCGGGTGGCGGCGATGCCGTCCTGATCGAGCAACGTGCCACCCGACGAGACGACCGGCGGCGGTTCGACGGTGGGGGCGCTCGCGGCGTTCACCGCATCGGGTGCTGCATCGCCAGTCGGCGCGGGCGTGCGCAGGGTGGCGCTGCGGTCGCGCAACCAGGCCGTTGCCTCGATGCTGTTCGACAGCATTTCGGCTGCCGCGCCGAGTGCGCGGCGAGCCGTCGGATCGAGGCGCTTGCCGTACTGCTTGAACAGCCCCACACCCGCTGGATCACTGCGCGCAAGGCGGTCGCCGATCACGCCGGCGATGATCGACCCGCCGGCAGCGCGAACGCCGGCCTCGATAATGTCGGGAGGCTGTCCCGCGTGCAGGGCGCGCGCCGCGCCTTCGGCGCGCATCACCGCGTTGCCCAGCAAGGTCGGATCGGCGATCGCCTCTGCCCGCGAGGTCTCGATCGCGGCGGCCGCGACGCTGCGGCTGTAGGCTGCCTGCTGGTCGACGGTATGGCGCATGATGCCTCTCGCCGACGCGACGAGGTGCGCGTCGAGGATCGGGGCCAGCTTCTCGCGCTGGTAGCCGTTGGCCGTCTGGCCGAGCAGCGCGTCGCGCAGCGCGGTCAGCTTGCCGGTCGTCGCATCGGCGTTCTTGATGGCATCGGCGCCCGAGAGGTTGTAATAGGCGTCGGGCCCTGTCTTCAGGATCGCGCGTGAACCGTCCAGGAACCGGTTGTTGAGATCCTGCACGCGGCTGTCGTTGGCTTCCTGCGCGTGGCGTTCGAAGAGCGCGGCCAGCGCGTCGCTCGCCTGGCCGAGGTTCTGGCCGGCGAGCTGCAGGTCGCGCGCCCGGTTGCCGCCGAACAGGGTGATGTCTCCCGCTGCCGGCACGTTCGGCGCATCATCGGGAAGCGGCTGCGGCGAGACCTCGCCGATCGGATAGGGACGAACGATCGGCATTCAGCGCTCCAGGGTGGTTGTTGTGGTCCTCATCGTTCGCGCAGCTCCTCGAACGGGTCGTAGTCGCTCCGGTGATTGGCCTGCCCGTCGCCATGCACGAGGCGGCGGCCCGCATTGGGCGCCACCAGGCACAGCGGCAGGCCGGACACGACGAAGTAGCGGGTCGCGTCCATCAGGTGATCGTCCTTCTTGACCACCGCGCCCTTCTCGTCGCGCCGGTACAGGCGGTATTCGGCGAGCCAGTGCTGCAGGGTGCGGAAGACCTTGAGGCGGCCGGTGCTCAAGCGCTGCCAGACATCGAACAGGCCGGCCTCGACGCCGTTGTCGGCCTTGCTGACCAGCAGCCCGAGGTCGACGTAGTTCGCCAGCAGCTGCTCGCCGTCCTTCTGCCCGCGCCCGCGCGCGGCGGGATCGATCGCGCCCTGCATCCACTCGCCGCGCGCGCGGATCGCGGCGGCATGCACCGACGGTTCGGCCTGGCCGCGATAGTGCTCGCTCCACAGCCACACCGTGTCGGTGTCGCGATCGTGCGCGCCCCATACCGCCGCCGTCCGGTTCCAGCCGACATCGAGCCCGTAGCCGCGCGGCCAGTGCGCCGGCAGCTCGAACGGATCGACCACGATCTCCGACTCCGGCACCGGATAGATCGCCCCGCTGCCGAGCTGCGGGATGCCCTTCGCCCTTGCGTCGCGCTGGTACGGCGGAATCGAGCCCCACAGCTCCGTCTTCTGCTCCGGGGTGAGATGCGGGACGTCGTCCCACGTCGCGCCGACCACGAACTTGCTCATGGCTCGCTCCGCTGCGCGTCGAGGAAGCTCATCACCACCTCGCTCATCCCCTCGAGCGGCGTGAAGGTCACCATCACCAGACCATCGGTCGTCATGGTGCGCACCAGGCACTCGACATACACGTCGAGCGGCGGCTCCTCGTCGAGCCACACCACGTCCTGCTCGGTGCCCTCGAACGCCCCGCGCCCCTGCTGGTACGACTTGAGGCCGAGCGTCGAGACGCCGCCGCCCGCGTGCTTGATCGCCACCGTGTCGGCAAGATCGGGGAATGCGCCGCGCCATGAGCAGTCGCCGATGAGATCGCCGGGCACCAACCCCGTGCCGGAAAAGCGCTTCTTGCTGCCCGAGCCCTCCACCCGGCCGAACAGCTTGGCCTGCACGATGTCGCGCGTCGTCTCGTTGGTCTTGCCTGCCACCCACCCGCTGATCGGCCGATCGAACCGCCGGCCCTCCCACCACGGCGGATAGGCGCCGGTGAGATGCAGCACCGTCTCGTAGCCGCCGACGCCCTCGGTCTTGCCGACCCGGTTGGCCGCCATGAACAGCCGCTCGCGATGCGCCGCGCCGGCGGTGAAGAACTGCAGGTGCTTCGGATAGAGCTCGCGGCGCAGCGGCCCACTGTCGGGATAGTAGGTCGCAAGCTTGAGCCGGCTCTCATCGCGCGCCACCCGGCGGTCCGCTTCCCGCCAGATCAACGCCAGCTCCTGCAAGCAGCCGGCCGACCGTGTCGCGGACCCGTCGGACATCATCGAGGCTCATCCCTTCGAACAGGTTGGTGTCAGGCGCCGCCGGCTTCTGCGGCCACAGGCCGAAGTGCCGGCCGAGCAGCTCGAGCAGCTTCAGCCGGTCGCCCCCCTTGCCGGCCTCGCGTTCCTGGATCGGGAGCTTGAGCACGATCACCGCAGGCTCCCTGCCATCCGCCGCGCCTTCAGCCGCCGCACCGCCGCCGTCATCGCTTCGGACTGTCCCGGCTCCAGCCGCAGCGCCGTGCGCTTGCGCTGCACGGTCTCGCGCGCACGCCCGAGCGCCTGGCCGATCCGCGAATCCGTCCAGCCCGCCGCCACGAGCCGGCGCAGCGCGGCGATCTCGTCGGCCGACCAGCCCCGGCCGTTCATGATGGATTTTCCCGGGAGAACGTCGGGGGCAGACCGTGCTTCGTCATGCCTCCGGATATGGGGAAACTGTAACTCCGCGAATCAACCGGAAAAGCAGATCCCGGATCGCGCTCTGCCGGCGACAGGGCCTGTGAGTTCCGCGATCAGATCAGGTTCGCTGGGCGCGCGCCTCAAGTGAAGAAATCGGTACGGAAGCCCGGAAGCCGGTGCCGGGATTCCGTGAGCGGCGGCGCGCGGCGCAAGAAGCCCGAAGGCAGCTGCGTAAGGTCGGCCGTGCCAATATCCGTTGAGAGCGTCGAAGAGGACGATCATGACGAAATGCGCCCATTGCAATGGCACTTCTCTTTGTCAGTTCAGTGCGGGTCGCGCACGACGGCAAGGGCTCCCTTTTCCCGAACTAGGATACTCGCCGCCCGTGTCCGTTACAGCACAGCCTCATGAGGAGCGTAGCGCAGCGGAGCGTCTCGAAGGATGGCCACTCGAAGGACTTGGCAACGGTGTTGGAAACACGGGAGTTTCGCAACGTCATGCGCGTTGCCACCCTTCGAGACGCTCCGCTGCGCTGCGCTCCTCAGGGTGAGGCAAGTGGGGAGCGAGATCGTCATCGAGTTGCGACGTCGATTTTTTCGCAAGCTCTCAGGGTGAGGCAGGTGTGCAGCAAGTTTCCCGAAAGGGACATAAGCTCTTTGGGTTGGGTCGAAGCCAAAGTTGGCGCCTATGAGCGCTGCTCTCCAGGGCCGCTCTTCTTCATCTTGCGACATCTCATGGGCTGCTCTGGAGAGCCGTGCTCCCAGCGCATCGCCGATCGAGATAAAACAACCCGCAATTGGCGGACTACCAATTCGAAAAGCAAGTCGGCAAAGCAGAGTTGAATTCGGCCGTTTTCCCGTGAATGTACCGAGTCTCGAATAAATCCTCGCGTTCTTAATGTGGCAGCGGTGAAACTACCGAAACAAAATGAGCTAGAAACAAAATAAAAGTGTGCGCCGCGCGCATTATCGTTCCCACAGTAACAGTTCCGCACCGTTACCCCAGGGAGATTATCATGGCTCGACTGCTGCTCGTCGGACGCGACGCGAATGAACCCGCGCCCGCCCTCTCCGTCTACGCACTGGATGCCGAGCTGCATCCGATCGCCACCGCCGCCGTGGACGACCGCGGCGAGTTCACCCTGTCCGAGGACGCCGTGCAGAAGGCCGCGCTGATCGGCATCGGCGCACGACAGGAAGCGCGACAGGCGCTGAAGCGCAGCGAGCTGGTGCTCTACCGGCCCGAGCAGTACCGCACGCTGCTGAAGGACGACGCCATCATCGAGCTGGCGCGCGAACGCTGGAGCGTGCTGATTCCGATCTTCCGGCGCTGCGTCAGCGGCCATGTGCGGCGCTGCTCCTGGCTGCCCTGGCTGGTCGAGGCGCGCAGCATCGCGAGCTCGGTCCTGCCGGCCGCCACGGTGCGCTCCGCGATGCTGGCCAGTGCGGCCGATGTTTCCGCCGCCAGCGCCGTGCAGGTGGCGGCGTTACGGCCTCTCCCCTTCCCGCCGTTCCGCTGCGGCACCGTCTGCGAAGGGCTGGTCGAGGTCTATCAGCGCGTGTGCTGCTGGTGGCCGCTGGTCATCCTCGACCCGCGCATCCCGCAGATCATCGATCTCCTGGAGAAGCTCCAGCCGGTCGAGAAGATCCCGCGCTTCCCGCCCAATCCGCCGGACCCGCCGCCGTTCGACACCCTCCCGCTGTTCAAGGGCGGGGCGCTGGACGAGGCGGCGCTCAACGCACCGCGCGATCTCGCTGCCCTGCGCAGCCTCGGTCCCGTCGAGCAGGCCGCCTATATCGAAGCGCGCCCCTATCTCCGGCACCTGCTGCTGTGCGGCACGCCCGCCAAGGTCGGACAGGGCTTCATCCAGCCCGACGGCAGCTTCCAGGTCTGCTGGCGGGCCTTCCCGATCCTGCTGCGCCCGAACTGCCACATCGAGGTCGCCCATGTCGTCAAGCAGGTGATCAACGGCCAGACGGTCACGATCTATGACGGGCTGGCGGCGAACCGTTGGTATCACCTCGGCGACACGCCGACCCTGACCTCCTACAATCCCCAGGCCGTGGGCTGCGGGGACGGCAACAGCCCGGGCATCGACGGCGCGGTGATCTATCTCGACGCCATCGGCTCGACCGACGCCTTCAACCTGAAGACGCCTACGGAGGCCGGCTGGGACCGCGTCGCGGCGCCGGCCTACAACGACGGCCTGGGCTTCCCCGCGGCCACCGCGCTGGCGGCGAAAGGCACCCTGCTCAACCGCAACTGGGGCGGCACGCTGAACCTGCGCTGGTGGTTCACCGAGCCCTGCCGCGCCGCCGGCGCCAGGTACTACCGGGCCAGCGTCATTGCCGCCGACGCCGCCGGCAACCCGCAGGCCGGTGCGACGCGCTTCTTCCTCGCGCCGCCGGGCGGGGCCTGGCAGAAGCTCGTCGTCACCAGCGGCGGGCTCGACCTGGTCAGCGTGCCGCTCGGCGTGCCGCCGGTCGGCGGCGAAGCGAACCTCTACACCATTCCCTACGAGGGCGATCTGCCGGCCAACGAGGAATGGCGCGACGCGCAATTCCACGCCCAGCTGCCGACCAACGCCCACGCGGAAGGGCGCTACCTGCTGACGCTCGAGGTGTTCAACGCGGCGGGCCAGCGGCTGCGGCCGACCGGAGCGAGCGGCCCCGGCGTCAACGCGCCGTTCAAGTACATGCGCTGGGTCGCCCCCGGCACGCCGGACGTCTTCGCCGATGTCCCCTTCGCCGGGCTGACGGCCATGCTGTGGTGGGACAACCGGGCCGGCACCGGCGACATCATCGGTCTGCGCATGAACGGGCTGCAGACCAGCGGCGAATGCCAGTTCCTGTCCGGCACCCCGGCCTCGACCCTGGCCGTGGACTTCATCGCCCATCATCCCGAGGAGATGTTCCAGCTCAGCCACGGCATCACCTGGTACCGCGGCATCAACGGCACCTCGGGCAGCATCCCGGTCGCCCATCCGTTCGACAACGAAGGCTCTCCGCCTTCAACGGCGGCGACCTCCAACACCGCGACCTTTGGCGCGCTGCTCGGGCCCCACACGAGGTGCAGCTTCGCCATCCACCTGAACATGGCGCTGAAGACCTTCGACGGGTCGAGCCTGCTCTACCCGAATGCGGTGCGCGAGGTCGCCGCCTTCGCGCTCAGCGTCTGAACCAACCCGGGGGGCGGAGTGGACGGTGGTCCACTCCGCCGGACCAGATGCGTGCTGGTGCCGCGATGTCAATTCGGCAAGAAGGTCGGCTCGGCATCGCGGAACCAGCAGATCACCGCTACCGCCATTTCGTCACGATCCCGCTTCAGGGTGGCCGCGATCCACGCTGAAGCTCACGCGTCTTCCGGCACTGCGGAGGCCAGGCAATCCGCTTCCTCGAGAGGGAGGGCGTCATGGCAAGGCTTTCAGGAACCTCAGGCAGGGACAAGATCACCCCTGCAACCTACCCCGCCGTCTCTTTCGTCGGCGCCGACCGGCTCGACGGCCTCGAGGACGACGATACGCTCGACGGGGCCGGCGGAGACGACCTGCTCTACGGCGGCAGCGGCGACGATGTCCTGATCGGCGGCACGGGCGCCGATCTGCTCGATGGCGGCACCCACGGCAAGGGCGGTGACACCGCCGACTATGCCTCCGCTCCGGCCCGCGTCGTGCTCTCCCTGCTCGCCGGAACGGGAACCGTCGGCGATGCCAAGGGCGATCGCTTCGCCGGCATCGAGAATGTCACGGGCTCCAATGCAGACGACTCCATCACAGGCGACAATTCAGGCAATGTGCTGCGCGGACTTGCCGGCGTCGACGATCTATTCGGCCTCGGCGGCAAGGATGTGCTGATCGGCGGTGCCGGAAACGACCGGCTGTATGGCGGCACGGAAAGCGACGTTCTGACCGGCGGCCTCGGCGCAGACCTGCTCGACGGCGGAGCGGGAATCGACTCCGTCGATTATTCAGCAGCGGCCGCACGCGTGGTGCTCGCGCTCCCGCGGCAGCCGGGAACCGGCGGCGGGGCCATCGGCGAAGCGCTGGGTGACCAGTTCATCGGCATCGAGAACGTCACGGCATCGAACTTCGACGATCTCATCTGGG
Organism: Reyranella sp.; assembly: GCF_965279465.1. Classification (NCBI taxonomy): domain Bacteria; kingdom Pseudomonadati; phylum Pseudomonadota; class Alphaproteobacteria; order Hyphomicrobiales; family Reyranellaceae; genus Reyranella; species Reyranella sp. The sequence goes on along the minus strand of NZ_OZ257242.1, from coordinate 4,405,236 downwards.
GCGACGATGGCGCCAACGTGCTCCTCGGACTCGATGGGCTGGACTATCTTTATGGCAATGACGGCGGCGACACGCTGCGCGGCGGTTTTGGCGCGGATACGCTCTATGGCAGCCGCGGGCGCGATTCGCTCCAGGGCGACGGCGGCGACGATACGCTTTATGCCTACAACGGCGCGCAGCAGGCCGATCCCGACGCGGACACGCTCGACGGCGGGCTTGGTGCCGACGTCCTGCACGGCGGGACCGGCGATCGCTTCGCCGGTGGCGACAACTTCGCCCTGCCCCTCGAGATCGATCACGCGATCCTGACGCTGGCGCGCGCCTCGACCGGTTTCTTTCTCGAGCTCGACACGCCGCGCGCGACATCGGTCGCCTCGGACGGGACGTCGTTCTACGGCATCGAGAAGGTCACCCTCAATCTGACCGACGCGGCCGACACGGTCACCATCCTGCCGCACACCGAGCCGCTGTCGAACTTTCTGCTCCGATACAACACGATCAACGGGTTCGGCGGCGATGATGTCCTCAAGGGCGGCGCCTTCGACGACCACATCTATGGCGGCAGCGACAACGACATCCTCGAAGGCGGCGCGGAGAGAGACGAGCTCAACGGTGACGCCGGGCACGACACGCTCAAGGGCCAGCAGGGCGCCGACATCATCCATGGCGGCACCGGCAACGACACGATCTACGGCGGCGATACATTCGAGGACCCGTTCGACCCTGCCTTCCGCGATCGGCTGTTCGGCGAGGACGGCGACGACACGCTTCATGGCGGGAGCGGCAACGACGATCTCGAAGGCGGCGCCGGCGACGACACCCTCGAGGGAGAGGCGCAAGACGACCGGCTGCGCGGCGACAGCGGCAGGGACACTCTGAATGGCGGCGAGGGAAGCGACACGCTCAATGGCGGCACCGAGGCGGACACGCTGTCGGGCAGCGCGGGCGGTGACTTCCTGTTCGGCGAGGGCGGCGAGGACATCCTGAACGGCGGCGCGGATGCGGACAGGCTCAACGGCGGCGCCGGCAACGACCTGCTGACCGGAGGCTCGGGCGGCGACCTGTTCACCTGGGGCATCGGCTCGGGCGATGATTCCATTCAGGACTTCGAGCAGGGCGACAAGATCAACATCGTCACCGGCGCGACGGGATGGCTGTGGCCCGCGCTTGCGTGGCCCAACGGGGAGCCCGGCGACATCGTCCCGGGCACCGACTTCGCGTTCACCATGACCTTCGATGGTGGTGCGCATTTCAATACCCTGTATGTCCACATGACGCAGCCTGCGCTGCAATGGACCGACCTCACGATCAACGGCCAAGCGATCCCCTGGATCTACTGACCGAACATCCCGAAGAGGATCAGCGCAACGCGCATCGCGATCCATCGTCACGCTGCGGAACAGGATCCTGATGTAGGCTCAATGCAGCTGGCCAGCCCCTCGTGCATCTCCGTAAAGAGCGCGGGTCTTGCCGGCTGCACGCCGGCAACCCATCGGGAGATCGATCATGGACGACGCCATAAGCCCTCTGCATTTTCTGCGCGGACTGGGCATGACTGGCGCAACGGTCATCATCCAGGCAGTCGCGCAAATGGCCTTGGCCCGTTTCATGGTCGCCGTGCCGCCTCCCAGGAGCATGGGACACCTCCACCCTCTGGGTGTCGTTTATGTCGTTGCCGCTGTCTTGATCCTGACGTTGGGCGTCACTGCACAAGTGCTGCTTTGGGCGGTGCTTTACTACTCGTGGGGCGATCTGGGCAGCTTCACCAACGCCGCCTATTTCTCGCTCGCCTCCTTCACCACCATCGGCGCTGCGGAACTCGTGCTCAGTCCCCAGCACCGCATCGTCGGCGCCACCGAAGCGGCGGTCGGCATGCTGATGTTCGGATGGTCGGCGGCATTGCTGTTCGACATCATTCAGGTCGTGCGCGGCAGACGCGACGCCGATTGAGAGCACCCGGGCGCCCGCCCGGCTGGCGGCAACCCCTTGAGTTATTTCCGGAGGGAGAACTGGACCGGGACGACGAGCAGCAGGGCCTCGCCGGGCTGGTCGGCCGGCAAGGGCGGCAAAGGGTCGGCGCGGCGCAGGAGGTCGAGGCCTTCGCGGTCGAGGCACTCGATAGTGCTGCCGCGCTCGATGCTGGCCGCGAGCACGCGCCCGTCCCTCGCCATGGTGAAGCGCACGTAAGTGACTCCCTCCTGGCGAGCGCGCTGCGCCTCCGGCGGATATCGCTTGTTCCGCTCGAGATGGCGCAGGAGCGCGCTCTTCCAGCTCAGCAGGGCCTGCGAATCCGGAAGCGGCGTCGGTTCCGCAGCCGGCGCGGTCGCGGCCTCGCCTGGGGACGCGATGGGAGGAGCCGACCGTTCGGAGGGCGGCTTGCGTTCGTGCTTCCTCTCTGCCGGAGCGACGGCACGGCGCGGCGCGACGGGCGGTCGTTGCACCGAAACGGTCGCCTTTGCCAACGGTGGAAATGTGACCGGCGGCGGTTCTTCCGGTTCGGGAATCACGTCCTCGAGCGCCGGCCCCGGGGGCGCCTGAACCACGGTCGGCTCGCTTGCGGCCGGAAGCGGCGCCAGTTCGACCAGGATGGCCGGCGGGTTGAGATCGGCATCGCGCGGGGGGACGTGGCTGGCCCAGTTGACGGCCACGGCCACCGCGCCAAGGTGCGCCGCGAGCGCCACGACAAGACTGCCGGACCAACCCAGAAACCGCCGCACCCGTGCCCTCCCCTTTGGTCAGGAGTTGCGGCAGCTATCCCCTTGCAACAGCTTGCTACCCTGGCATGATTGCGAATGATTCGCAATTGAATTTGCGGCGCTTCCTGCCTCACCCCTGGCGAGGACGCGGCGCGCTTCCCGGTAGATCGACGCCGGCTCCCTCGAGGAGCCGGCCGACCTTGTCGCGGACCCGGCGGACATCCTCGGGGCTCATCCCTTCGAAAAGGTTGACGTCTTGCGGCGACGGCGGCGGCGGCGGCTTCTGCGGCCACAGGCCGAAGTGCCGGCCGAGCAGCTCGAGCACCTTCAGCCGGTCGATGACCTTGCCGGCTTCGCCGCTCGGCTCGAAGCCCGACAGCGCCGCGGCTTCGTCGTCGCCCAGCTCGTGGACCTTCCTCGGTGCGCCGTCGGGGTGGAAAAACTTGCGCGGATCGGCGCGCGCGATCTTCACAAGCTGGGCCACCACCCAATCGGCCTCGGCCCGGGCGGCGGCCTCGGCCTGCTTGGCGACCGCCTCCTGCAGCTCGGCGATGCGCGCCTGGACCGCGCCATTCCGCATCAGGCGCCAGACGCTCGCCCGCAGGTTCGGGCTGGGCACGTAGCCGGCACGGACCGCCGCCGACCGGGCGTCGAGGTCCTTCACATACTCCTGGCAGAACCGCTCCTGATTCGGAAAACGAAGCGCGCTCATGGCAAGCTACTCCCCATCCGCCGACCCTTCAGGCGCCGCGACGCGCGCTTGCGCTGCAGGGTCTCGCGCGCCCGGCCGAGCTCCTCGCCGATCCGCACCTCCGTCCAGCCCGCCACCCCGAGCCGGCGCAAGGCGGCGATCTCGCCGGCCGACCTGCTGCGTCCGTTCATCGTCGGTCCTCCTCGCGCCAACGCCGCATGACATCGACGCGCACGTCGGCCGATCGCTCGCAGATCGTCGCTGCAGTCCGGGAGCAGAATGTCGACGGTCGTCCGCGCTTCGCCATGGCCACCGATATGGGGAAACTGTAACTCTGCGGATCAACTGGAAACTCGGGCGTCGCCGTGAGCGCAACCGCTCGACGGCAGGATCTACCTCGGCATTTCGGTAGACGGTGGTTGCGGTGCCGTCGCTTCGAGAACAATCCGCCCGGATGGGGGCTACCTCATCGCCCTGGAAACCCAGTGACTGCAGCCAAGCCGTTAAACCGGGCCGGCGCACTTTCGGCCACGTGGCTCGACCCGCCCCCGACCGGTCAGCGCGCAGCCCCGGTTCAATTCGGCAGCGACGCCTCGCCGCGATCCCGGCCAGCCGCCGACCGATACGTTCGCAGTTTAGTTAATTTACTAAACAAATCGATGAAACCGTGCCACGCTCGGGCATGACCAGATCACCAGCCGTCCGTGTTCCGGAACGTCACCGGGTCCCGGCCCATCTCGCCCGGCGCTTCCATCAGGTCTGTCTCGGCATCACCGCGGAGGTGACCGAACGAGCCGGTCTGACGCCGGTCGAGTTCGCTGTGATCACCGCGCTCGAAGATGCGCCGGGCATCGACCAGGGCAGCCTGGCGGCGCGTCTGGGGATCGACGCGGTGAGCGCTCATCACCTCGTCCACCGCCTCGCCGCCGCCGATTACATCGAGCGCCAGGTCAGTCCGAAAGACCGGCGCGCACGCGCCTTGCGCCTGACGGCGCGAGGCCAGGCCTTGCGCGACCGTTTGCGCGCGGACGGACGCGCTTCGCAGGAACGCATCCTGGCGCCACTCGCGCAAAAGGAGCGAAAGCTCTTCATCGAGATGCTGACCCGCCTCGTCGAAGCGCACGAGGCTTATGCCCGCCCCGGCAATGGCCGCCGCCGCCCGCCTCGCACCGCGTCCCCTATTACCCCGCCGAACCGCCCCATCGTCACCGACTGAGGAGGAAGACATGAAACCGTCTGCGACGCGTTCGATCTCCGTGGGCCTTGCTCGATACGTGCCGACGAGGCGCGCGATTTTCGAGGCGGCGCTGGGAGCCGCTCTCTCAGCACCTTTGGCCGGCGCCCCTGCCGTCGCGGAGACAGCCTGGCCCACGCGGACGGTGCGACTCGTCACCCTCGCCGCGCCCGGCGCCGGCACCGATGCCGTGGCGCGCACGCTTGCCGACGCCCTCAGCCGCCGCTGGCAACAGCCGGTCGTCGTCGATAACCGCCCGGGCGGCGAGGGCATCGTCTCGATCGAGACGTTCCTGGCAGCGCGTGACGGAAACCACACGCTTCTCTTCAATCCCGCCGGCGTGTGGACGGCACTGCATCTGATCCACGAAAACCTTTCCTTCGATACCGTCCGCGAGCTGATCCCGCTCACCCTCGTCGTGCAGGATTTCCTCGCGCTCGCCGCCTCGCCCCATCTCAGCGCGGTGACGCTGGCCGACATCGTCGAAACAGCCCGCGCCCGACCCGGCGCTCTTACCTGGGCGTGCGCGCCTAGCGTGCCCTACCTGGCCTTCACCTCCTTCCTGAAAGCCACCGGTCTGGAGCTCACCTACGTCCCCTACCGCAATCCCATCGCCTCGCTGCTCGATCTCGCCGAGGGCCGCGTCGACCTCGCCTTTCTACCGCTCTCCCCTCTGGTCGGGCCGGCGCAGGCAGGGAAACTCCGGCTCATCGCGGTTGCCAGCGACGAACGGGCACCACTCGCCTCCAATGTGCCGACGGCGGCAGAAGCCGGCTTCCCGCTATTGTCCGTCTTTGGCGGTCATTGCCTGTTCGCGCCGAAGGAGATGCCCGAGGCCTTGCGGACGCGGATTGCGGCGGACGTGCGCGCGACCACAGCTCAGGGCGACGTCGCGCGACGGCTGCTGGCAATGGGCTACATTCCCCGCACCGACTCGCCCCAGGAGCTTGCCGCCTTCCTGGAGCGCGAGCGGAAGCGGTGGACAGAAGTGGCGCAGCGGTATGGCGCGAAGCCGGCCCAATGAGCGACACGCGCCCACCGGCCCAAGTGCTCGCCGGCCTTATTGCCGGCGCCTGGCTTGCCCAGGCGCTGGCCGTGGTAGCCAAGCTCCGCATTGCCGATCTGCTGAATGCCGGTCCCCTGACGCCGGCCGAGATTGCAACCGCGACGGACACCGACGCCGCCGCGATGTACCGCGTGCTGCGGGCGCTGGCTAGCGCGGGCGTTTTCGCCGAAGACGAAAGCGGGCGCTTCGACCTCACGCCGCTGGCGGGGCCGCTGCGCGCCGACGCCGGTGATTCCATTCGTGCCTATGCCGAAATGGCGGGTGAGCGCTGGGTATGGCAGTCGTTCGGCGCCCTCGGGCACAGCCTGAGCACCGGCACGCCGGCCTTCGATCAGGTTTTTGGCGCCCCCTTGTTCGACTACTACGCGGCGCATCCAGAGGCCGCCCGCGTCTCGGCCGAGGGCTTGTATAGCGTGGGCCGCGGGCAGGACGCCGCCGTCGTTTCCGCCTATGACTTCAGCGGCGCCGGCACGGTGGTGGACGTCGGTGGCGGCCAGGGCGGGTTGCTGGCCGCCATCCTCGCCGCAAATCCACGAGCCAGCGGCATCTTGCTCGATCTTCCCCACGTGGCGGCCATGGCCAGGCGGTCCGTCGAGGCAGCCGGCCTGTCGACCCGTTGCCGCGTCGAGGCAGGCGACTTCTTCAGCGAAGTCCCCGCGTGGGGCGACATCTACCTCCTGCGCAAGGTGCTCCATGACTGGGACGACGAAAGCGCGCGGCGCATCCTGCGCGCCTGCCGTTCGGCCATGACCGAAGGGTCGCGGTTGCTCGTCCTGGAAATGGTGGTCCCGGCGGGCAACGCGCCGGCGTATGCCAAGCTGCTCGATTTGCTGATGCTGGTTTATGCGGGAGGACGCGAGCGCACCGAAGCGGAGTATCGAGGTCTGCTGATGTCGGCGGGATTCTCGACGAAGCGCATCATGCCCACGGCTTCCGCGATCAGCATCATCGAGGCGACTGCGGTTTAGACACAAGTCCGACGACACGCTGTCCGGAGTGGCCGGCGAGAACCGCGCGGGCATGCCCGCGATGCCGAGGCGATAGCCATGGTTGATGCGAGCGAACAGAGTGAGCGGCGCATTTCACTCTCGCGCATACCTCCAGTGATTGTGCGGGAATGTCGGGCCCGTCACTGAATCTCAATGTTCGCTGCCTTGATCACCGCATGCCATCGATCGACCTCATCCTGCATGTATTTCGAAGTCTTCTCGATCGAGCCTCCAAAATATTCGCCAGACAGCTTCTTGAGGAGATCCTGCAATGCAGGCTGGTGCAGAGCCTCGTTCACATCTGCATTGATCTTGTCGACGATGTCCCGAGGGGTCTTCGGAGGCGCGACGATGGCAAACCAGGCGACCGCCTCAAAACCAGGCAGCGTTTCAGCTATGGTTGGCACGTCAGGGAGGGCTGCAACCCGACGGGCCGAAGCCACCGCCAACAACTTGAGCTTGCCGGAAGCAACCAGCGGCAGCGAGACTCCGAGGTTGTCGAACATCAGATCGACATCCCCGGCCAGCAGCCCCTGCAACGCCGGAGCCGACCCGCGATAGGGAATGTGGCGCAGCTTGACCTTTGCCATCAACTGGAAGAGCTCGGACGTAAGATGCGACGTCGTTCCGCTTCCTTGCGTCGCGGCAGTGATCCTGTCGGGATTATTCTTCAGGTATTCTATCAACTCGCTCAGATTCGAGGACTTTACATTGTTGGGATTGACGATGAGCGCGTTCGGCACCATGGCCATCACAATAATCGGTTCGAACTTGAGCGGATCAAACGCCAGGTCGCGATAGAGATTTTGATTGATCACGAGCGGCGGCGGCGGTGACGAGAGCAATGTGTAGCCGTCCGGGAGTGAGCGAAAGGCCTGTTCTGCGCCGATGTTGCCCGCAGCCCCGGTGCGGTTCTCGATGACGACGGGCTGGCCCCATTTGCGCGACAACCAATCAGCAACCGCCCGTGGCAGCACGTCGGCTGTTCCTCCGGCGGGGAATGGCACGATAATTCTTACGGTTCGCTCGGGATAGCCATCGGCGAGCGCCGGGCTTTCGAAACCACCGGTTGCCGCGAGGCAAAGCGCAAGTCCGATCGCGATTCGGCGCACAAGAATTTGGCCTCGACTCGATGTCTTGCCCATGCGAACTCCTTCGGTGTCTCCGGCGTTCTGGCGCGTTGCAAGGGCGACACTCTTCCACTCTGTGCGAAGATACAACGCGTTTATCCGGTCCGATGACAAGCCAGTGCCGTTCAGGAGCTTGAAATGACCGAAAAGCGACTGAAGGTCGTGATCGTCGGCGGTGGGATCGGCGGGTTGTTCGCTGCGAACGCACTGATCACTCGTGGGATTCAGGTTTCGGTGTATGAGCAGGCCCCTGAGCTGGGTGAGGTAGGCGCGGGAGTTTTCCTGACGCCGAACAGCATACGCCAGCTTCAAAGGGTGAACCTCGGCCCGGCAGTAGAAAAGGTTGGGGCCAGGGTCGGATTTGGCTCTCAATATATGCGTCACAACGGAGTCCCGATTGCGCCCGTACAGGTAACGGACTCGGTGGGTTGGAACGCAGCGTTCGGAATGCACCGCGCCGACCTTGTCGAAATCCTGGCCGCCGCGCTGCCGAGGGACATCGTGCACACGGGCCACCGCTGCACCGGCTATGAGCAGAGCGCCGATGTGGCCTGCGCATCGTTTGCCAACGGGGCCGTTGCGGAAGGAGATGTCGTCATCGCCGCGGATGGCATCCACTCGGAGCTTCGCCACGAGGTAACGCCTCCTTCTCATCCGGTCTTCTCGGGGTCCGTGGCATACCGTGGAGTCATCCCGCACGATCGCATTCCTGGCTGGCCAAACGAGTCCTGGTTGATGTGGCTCGGCAAAGGCAAGCACTTCCTGACTTTCCCGCTCCGTGCCGGGCAATTGATCAACTACGTCGGCTTCGTACCGGCGGACGAAGAGATGAGGGAATCCTGGTCGGCGCCGGGCGATCCCGACCTGCTTCGCCGCGAGTTTTCCGGCTGGGACCCGCGGATCGGATTATTGCTGGATCAGGTTTCGGCGACGTTCCGTTGGGCTCTGTATGACCGCGAGCCACTGCCGACCTGGAGTCGGGGTCGCCTGACACTGCTCGGCGATGCGGCACATCCAATGCTGCCTCATCTCGGACAGGGAGCGAACCAGTCGATAGAGGATGGAATGGCTCTTGCGACGATCCTCGCGCGCGCGAACCGGAAGACAGTTGCGACGGCTCTGCTGGCTTACGAAGGTCTCCGCCGCGAGCGGGTTGGTTCAATTCAGCGGGGCGCCCGCGAGAACGGCCTCAGATACGACTCTGCCAACCCGGACCTGGGCGTCAGGGATGCCCAGATCGCTGCCCATGCCGCTTTTCGACGTCGGCTCTACGACCATGACGTGGTTCCGGAAGCGGAAGCCGCCGCACTCGCTCTCGGATAAGGTTCGTGCCGAGGATATCGGCGGGATTTTCCCGCGCGTGAGCTGGTGGCCAAAAACCTGACGCCTGGCACCCGCGCCAACCGCTGCCTTGGGTGGAATAAGGCCTTGCCTCCCCGCTACGGCTCGTTCCTCATGCCCGGCGCTGAAGGGAGAATGACGTGTCGCAGAAGGTCATCGGCTTGATCGGTGGGATGAGCTGGGAAAGCTCGGCCGAGTATTATCGGATCATCAATCAGGCCGTCCGGGCTCGCCTGGGCGGCTTGCGCTCGGCCCGATGCCTGATGTGGTCCTTCGATTTCGGAGAAATCGAGGCGTTGCAGCATGCCGGACGCTGGGACGATGCCACTGCCGAGATGATCGCGGCCGCGCAACGCCTGGAGCGCGGCGGCGCGGACTTCGTGGTGATCTGCACCAACACGATGCACCGGATGGCCGATCAGGTTCAGGCGGCCATAGGGCTGCCGCTGCTGCATATCGCCGATCCGACGGCGGAGCGGATCAGGAGCGCCGGGCTGAGGAAGGTTGGCTTGCTGGGAACCGCCTTCACCATGGAGCAAGACTTCTACAAGGGACGGCTCGTGGACCGGCACGGGCTGGACGTGCTGGTGCCGGCCGAGGACGACCGCGCCCTGGTGCACCGGGTGATCTACGAGGAACTGGTCCAGGGCCGGACAGAGCCGTCCTCGCGCCAGGCCTACCGCGAGGTGATCGCCGGGCTGGTGGAGCGCGGAGCGGAGGCCGTCATCCTGGGCTGCACCGAGATCATGCTGCTGGTGCGGCCCGAGGACAGCGCGGTGCCGCTGTTCGACACGACGGCTCTCCATGCCGAGGCCGCCGTTGATCTGGCCGTTGCAGGAGCCTGACGGGTCCCGGCCCTCTGGCCGGTAGAGCGGCACGATCTGCAAGCGTCGAGTGTCGGGTTTGGGTCGAGAGCAGCCGAGGGGCCCAAGCGAGCGCTGCTGCGCGAGACGGGCACGCCCTATGCCGCTTTGGGATTGGGCGAAAGCGCGCGGCGCATCCTGCGCGCCTGCCGTTCGGCGATGACCGAAGGGTCGCTGCTGCTCGTCCTGGAGATGGTGGTCCCGGCGGGCAACGCGCCGGAGTACGCCAAGCTGCTCGATTTGCTGATGCTGGTTTATGCGGGAGGACGCGAGCGCACCGAAGCGGAGTATCGAAACCTGCTGATGTCGGCGGACTTCTCGACGAAGCGCATCATGCCCACGGCCTCCGCGATCAGCATCATGGGGGCGATTCGGTTTGGACACACGCCACCATTCACCTCTCCTGCACCGGCAGCGGCCGTATCTCCGCCTTGGCGAGCGCACCGAGCGCGAACATGCGGCGGGCGACGACCAGCGCCTCGCCGGCGGTGCCGGCCACGGCGGCGGCGATCCGGTCGTGGGCGGCCTGCATGGCGAAGTCCACGACCGTGCTCATGACCGCGGCCGAGGAGGCGGTGAGTATGGAATGGGTGAGCACGCGCCACAGGCTCCGCGCGCTGTGGCGCAGCCCGTAGATCGACATCAGGTCGCGGACCAGCGCGATGCTCACGGCGATCACGACGAGGGCGTCGAGCGACGGGTGCGGACAGGTCGACACGCCGACGACGGCCCGGATCGCCGCGCGCTGGATCCGCTCGTCGGCCTCGCGATCCATCGGCGCGAAGACCTCGCGATTGAGCAGTTCGATGACGTCCCGGTCCGTGTGGTGCGGCTGCAGCGCGGTCGACGCCGCGCGCAGCCTGCCCAGCACGATCGCATTGTCGGCGTAGAGCGCCTGCAGGGCGGCCAGCAGGCGGGTGCCGCTGCCGGCACTGTCCAGCCGGGCGAGCTGGCTCGCCATCTCGCGCGCCCGCTCGGCCGACTTGAGCTTGCGAAGGGCCTGCGTCTGCCGCGCCAGCAGGGTGACGATCGCGCCCACCAGAACGACCAGCGCCAGCAGCAGCAGCATGTCGAAGACGCTGCCCTGCCGAAAGGCGTTGTCCGCGAAGGTGACGGCCGCATTGCCGACGACCAGCAGCAGGATCACGGCCGAGGCGCCGAGCGCGAGCCACGCCGCGAGGCTCGTGCGCTTGCCGGCGCCGGGACGGTCGCCACCCGGGTCCCTTCCCTGGCCTGCTTCGAGCCGGGAGGGCGTATCAGCTGCGGGCAGCTCGCCCGGCCGGAATTCCAGGTCGACGAGTCTCCTCGATTGATCGGCCGCGGATGCGGACATGGCGGACACCTTTACGCGATGAGGAACTGGAGGATCTTGTCCAGATTGATATGGGGCAGCGGGCGCGCGTAGGGAGTCCCCAGGCGCGGCGGCGCGAACTGCCGGATGTTGAACTCCATCGATGTCCAGAAGAAGTCCGCCGCCGCCGGGATCTGGCCGGGGATCACGCCCGGGCGGACCTCGATCGCCGCGCCGCCCTGTCCCCCGTCCCGTCCTTCCGGCACGCCGAGCAGGAAGGGCAGCGCCTCGCCCTGCCATTTGCGCATGACCTGCGTCGTCGCCCGCAGCGAGGCGGCGGCGAACAGGCCGGACTGGCGCGCATTGGCCTGCACGAAGGGCTCGCCGATCATGTCGCGCAGCAGGCCGATCATGTTGTTCATCTGGTCGGCGGTGACATGGTCGGCCTTGGTCGCGACCAGCGCCAGCCGATCCACGCCGCCGAGCGAGAGCGCTTTCAGGATCGGGTTCTCGAGCGCCTCGAAGGCGTCGGTGAGGCTCTGCGTCGCGAGCGCGAGATCGGCAAAGGACTCGCGGCCGTTCTGCAGCGCCGTCAGCAGATCGACGAGGACCACCTGCCGGCGCAGCCGCCCGAACACCTGGCCGTAGAAGCGGCGCACGAGCTTCCGATAGGCCTCGTAGCGCGCGACCAGTGCCGCGCCATTGCTGCCGGCCTTCGATGCCCTGATCCTGCCGAGCGGGAAGAAGACCGGGCCCCGCTCCGTATCGTCGCCCGCGCCGGCGAGGAAGCGGCCGGGCTGCACGAAATGGAGATGCCGCTCGGACCGGCAGCGGCGGATATACTCCAGATAGAGCGCGCCGATCCGCTGCAGGGCGGCCGGGTCTTCCGGCGCGTCGGGATCGAGCCTCCTCGCCTCCTCCAGCCATGCCCAGGAGAGGTCGGACCGGCCGCCCGCGTTCGCCAGCTCCTCCATCCGGGCGGACCATTCCTGATAGGACTGGGTCAGCATCGGCAGGTCGAGCAGCCATTCGCCGGGATAGTCGATCAGGTCGAGATCGACGGTCGCCGTCGAGAAGAGCATCCGGGTCAGCCCGCCCGGCGGCGTGTAGCGGATGCGGACCCGGACCCCGGTGAGCCCGGTCGTGGGGGCCGGCCACTTCGGAGGCTCGCCCAGCAGCTCGTCGAGCCGCGCGCGATAGGGAAACGGCGGGATGCCCGGGATGTCCTCCACGGTCACGCCCTGCACCTGCCCGCGCCACGGAAAGAACGGGAAGTCCGCCACCGGGGCGTCCGCCGCCTGCAGCAGCGCGTGCACGAACGAGGTCACGAAGACGGTCTTGCCCGCGCGCTGCAGCCCGGTCACGGCGATGCGATGGGTGTCGTGGTTCAGGGTCAGCAAGCCGGGGATGTCGGCAAGCGCCGCCCCGATCGCATCGATCGACGCGCCCGCAAGGTCGGTCAGTCGCTGCAGCGGCGTCATCGCTCAGGCGCGTTCGGAGTCGGAGGCACGGGACATCTGTCCAGTATAGCGCGCCGATCGCCGAGCTCGAACGCGTTCAGTTTCCCTCCCCGCTTGCGGGGGAGGTGGCGCGGTCATCCGCGATGGAGAGCGTGTGACCGTCCACCCGCCACCTCCGGCATCAAGCCTTCGGTTCGTATCGCAAGCCCAGCTTGAGAGTGACCTGGTAACTCGCGACCTTGTTGTCGCGAATGCTCCCTCGCACGTCCACCACCTCGAACCAGTCGAGATTGCGCAGGGAGCGCGATGCCGTCGCGATCGCTGACTCTATGGCGTCGGTGACGGACTTGCTCGAGCTGCCGACCACTTCGCTCTTCACGTACGTCTGGTTGGTCGCCATCGAAGTCTCCTTCCGTGTGAAGCCTCTTGCCGGGGACGCTCTTCGCTTGCACCGAAGAGTGATCCTCTGCACCGGGGTGTCAAGATCGGAGCGCAACGACACCAACGTCGTTCACCTGGAACGCCTCAGACCGACGAGACGCGCTCCTCGTCATCCGGAGCGCTTGTGCGAAGGGCAGGCGCATCGATGCCGCGTCCCTTCCCGAGGGCAGCATCGACCACGCGGCGCGACCGGCGGCAACATGAGCGCCGCTAAACCACCTTGAAGTCGCCCGCCGACAGGGCGAGGCCGGGGGCGAGCGTTGCGAAGGTCGTCGCGGTTCCCGCGCCGGTGCCGTCGGCATCGTACAACAGGGCGCCGGTCGCCGCGTTGTAGATGATCCGGTCGCTCGCATCGTGGGCCGCGGTGCCGGTGAAGAACGCGCTGGCAGCCAGCGGACCGACGGCGCCCGCCTGCGTGAAGACCGAAAGGCTGAGTGCCACCTTGTCGGCACCGGGCGCGAAGTCCGTGATGCTGGTCACGTTGCCGACCACGAGGGGCTGGTTGAACAGGAAGGTGTCGTTGCCCGCACCACCGACCAGCTGGTCGCTCCCGCCGCCGCCGGACAAGGTGTCGTCACCGCTGCCGCCGTCGATCCGGTTGGCGCCGCTGTTGCCCGACAGGACGTCGTTGAAGTTCGAGCCCGACAGATTCTCGATCGAGCTGTAGGTATCGCCCAGGGCATCGCCGGTGTTGAGGGCCGAATTGGCGAGCGAGACCGTCAGCCCGCCCGCACTGGCGTAAGACGCCATATCCAGGCCCGCTCCGCCGAGCAACTGGTCGGCTCCGGCGCCGCCATCGAGCGTATCGTCGCCGCTGTTGCCCGAAAGGCTGTCGTTGCCGGCGCGCCCGTCGAAGCGCTCGTTGCCGGCTCCTCCGACGATCGAATCGTTGAAGTTGCTGCCCGTGATCCAGAAGACATTGGTGAAGGTATCGGTCGCCGTGTTGCTGCCGTAGGTGGCAGTGACCGTTCCGGAACCGTTACCGGTCATGGTTGCAGTGATGCCGCTGCTGGCAGTGGAGTAGAAGAGACGCGTGTTGCCGTTGCCGATCACGGTATCGGCGCCGCCCTGGCCAAGGAACTGGTTGAAGGTGCCCTCGGAGCCGGCATTAGCGCTGGAGCCGGAGAAGCCGGTCGCGTCGTAGATGTCGTCTCCTTCGGAGCCCCGGATCTGCTCGATCGACTCGAGCGTATCGCTGCCGATGATCGAGCCTGCAACGCGTCCGACCACCGTTCCGGCGGCGAGATTGACGGCAATGGCGTCGGGACGGCCGTCATATTCGACCTGGTCGGCACCGCCCCCGCCACGGAATACGTCGTTGCCGCCGCGCGCGCCGTCGAAGATGTCCTGGGCCGACGATCCGTTGAAGGTGTCGTTGTAGATCGAGCCGACATAGCGGATGACGCCGCCGGTCAGCGTGTCGGTGCCGACGCCGCCGCCGGTCACCGTTCCCGTGCCCGGAGCGGTCAGCGTAACCGTCACCGACGAGGTCGCGTCCTGGTAATCGATCTCGGTGTTGCCGTTGCCGGTGATCGTGTCGTTGCCGCCGCCACCGCGGATGTACTGATAGGGGTTGGTGCCGGACGCGAAGTCGCCCGCCGCCTGCGACGCCGTGGTGTAGCCCGTCGCGTCGAAGACGTCGTTGAACTGCGTGCCGAACACGCCCTCGACGCCGATGAGCTGGTCGGTGCCGATGATGGCGGCCTGGCCGGTGACCGTGCCGGCCGCCCAGTTCACCGTGATGCCCTGGGTGAGGCCGGGCACGCCCGGGTTGGTGTAGTCGGCGATATCGACCGTGCCATCGAACTTCGATGCCGTGCTGTTGCCGTAGAAGGTGTCGTTGCCGGGACCGCCGAAGAAACGGTCGCTGCCTCCATTGCCGATAAGGGTATTGTCGCCGGTGGTGCCGATCAGCACGTCGGCGAATCCCGAACCGATCAGGCCTTCGATGGAACTGTAGGTATCGCCGGCCGCCTCACCGGTGTTGATCGCCGAATTGGCGAGCGACACCGTTATGCCGCCGGTCGCGTTCGAGTAGGACGCCATGTCGGTGCCCGCGCCACCGTTGAGGGTGTCCGCTCCGCCGCCGCCCTGAAGCTGATTGTCGCCGCTGTTGCCGATCAGGGTGTCGGCGTAAATCGAGCCGGAGATCGCCTCGATGGAGATGTAGGTATCGCCGACCGCTTCGCCGGTGTTGACCGATGGAATGGCCAGCGAGACCGTCACACCGACGGAGGAATCGGCGTACGACGCATAGTCGAAGCCGGCGCCGCCGTCGAGCGTGTCCGTCCCGCCATTGCCGCGCAGCGTGTTGTTGCCCGAATCGCCGGTCAGCACGTCATTGAAATCAGATCCCGCGAGCCGCTCGATGGAGATATAGGTGTCGCCGGCCGCGTCGCCGGTATTGATCGAGGGATTGGCGAGCGAGGCCGTCACGCCGCTGGTGGAGATCGAATAGGAGGCGTAGTCGAAGCCGTCACCGCCGTTGAGGATGTCGGCGCCGCCGGCGCCGACCAGGAAATTGTTGTTGGCGTTGCCGATCAGCGTGTCGTTGAAAGCCGAGCCCGTGAGGCTCTCGATCGAGATGAAGGTGTCGCCCGCTGCCTCGCCGGTATTGGCGGAGCTATCGGCCAACGACACCGTCAACGCGGTCGTGGACGCGAAGTACGACGCCGTGTCGGTGCCCGCGCCGCCGTCGAGGATGTCCGCGCCCAGGCCGCCGCGCAGCGAGTTGTTGCCGCCGTCGCCGATCAGCGTGTCGTTGAAGGCCGAGCCGGCCAGCCGCTCGATCGAGATATAGGTATCGCCCGCCGCCTCGCCGGTATTGGCCGACGGGTTCGCCAGCGACGCGACGACGGCGGCCGACGCGTTGATGTAGGAGGCATAGTCGGCGCCGTCGCCGCCGTCCAGGACGTCGGCGCCGACGCCACCGATCAACGTGTCGTTGCCGGCCTCGCCGTCCAGTGTGTCGTTGCCGGTCCCGCCGGTCAGGACATTGTTGCCCGAATTGCCGGTCAGCGTGTTGGCCAGCGTGTTGCCGGTGCCGTCGATGTTGGCGCTGCCGGTCAAGGTCAGCATCTCGACGTACTGGCCCGACAGGCTGTAGCTGACCGTGCTGAAGACCTGGTCGGTCCCCGCGTTGTTCGCCTCGATCGTCTTGTCGCCGGCGTTGTCGACATAGTAGGTGTCGTCGCCCGCGCCGCCCGCCATCGTGTCCGCGCCGGTTCCGCCGTTCAGGACGTTCTTGCCCGCGTTGCCGGTCAACGTGTTGGCCAGCGTGTTTCCGGTGGCGTCGATGTTCGCGCTGCCGGTCAAGGTCAGCTTCTCGACGTACTGGCCCGACAGGCTGTAGCTGACCGTGCTGACGACCTGATCGGTCCCCGCGTTGTTCGCCTCGACCGCCTTGTCGCCGGCGCTGTCGACGTAATAGGTGTCGTCGCCCGCGCCGCCCGTCATCGTGTCCGCGCCGGTTCCGCCGTTCAGGACGTTGTTGCCCGCGTTGCCGGTCAACGTGTTGGCCAGCGTGTTGCCGGTGCCGTTGATGTTGCCGCTGCCGGTCAGGGTCAGCTTCTCGATATACTGGCCGGTCAGGTTGTACGTGACCGCACTGAAGACCTGGTCGGTCCCCGCGTTGTTCGCCTCGATTGCAGTGTCGCCCACGGCGTCGACATAATAGGTGTCGTCGCCCGCGCCGCCTTTCATGGTGTCCGCGCCGGCCCCGCCGTTCAGGGCGTTGTTGCCCGAGTTGCCGGTCAAGGCATTGGCCAGCGTGTTGCCGGTGCCGTTGATGTTACCGCTGCCGGTCAAGGTCAGCTTCTCGATATACTGGCCGGTCAGGTTGTAGCTGACCGTGCTGAAGACCTGATCGGTCCCCGCGCCGTTCGCCTCGATCGCCTTGTCGCCGGCGTTGTCGACGTAATAGGTGTCGTCGCCTGCGCCACCCGTCATCGTGTCCGCGCCGGTGCCACCGTCGATCACATCATTGCCGTCGTCGCCAAAAATGGTGTCATCGCCGCCGAGCCCGCTGATCGCGTCATCGCCGGTCGTCACCCCCGTCACGTCCGCGAATCCTGCCGGTACAACCTTCCCGTCACGGAACCGATGGATGAAGTCCTTTCCCGCGCCGCCCGTTACCGTTGCCATCGTTCCCCTCCGGATTAGCCCATTTCATGCCACGGTAACCGATGGACGGGTCCGGCCTGTCACTCATTTGGGTGATTGACAAACTATTCGGAGACAACTTCAGCGTGCGGCTCTCGCGTTCGACTTCGACGCCGCGGGCGCGTCGAACGCCTGGAGCGGCCGTTCCACTTGAACCGCGAGCCCGCCGATGCTCGCCCTAAGCGATGGAGAAGTCGGCGTTGGTCAAGGCGAGGCCCGCGGTGAGCTTGGCGAACTGGATCGCCCCGCCGGCGGCGTTGCCGTTGCTGTCGTAGAACAGCTTGCCGGTGTCGGTCTCGTAGATGATGCGGTCGCTGGCATCCTGGGCCGTGCCGCTGGCGTTGGCGGCGAACTGGGCGAGGCTCAGCGTCCCGGTGCCCGCGATGGCCGTGAAGACCGCATTGTCGAGCTGGATCGTATCCGCGGCGACGTTGTAGTCGGTGATCGTGTCGATGTTGGACGCGCCGAGGACACTTCTGAAAACGAATACATCGGCGCCGAGCCCGCCGGTCAGCACGTCCGAACCCGTTCCGCCATTGAGGAAGTTGCGACCGGCGTTGCCGACGAGCGCGTTGTCGAGCGAGTTGCCGGTGCCGCTGATGGTGCCGCTGCCGGTCAGGGTCAGCCGTTCGATGTACTGGCCGGTCAGGTTGAAGCTGACGGAGCTGTTGACCTGGTCCGTTCCTTCGCCGTTTTTTTCGACCACGATGTCGCCGGCATTGTCGACGATGTAGGTGTCGTTGCCCACAGCGCCCGCCATCGTGTCCGCGCCGGTCTTGCCATCGAGGACGTTGTTGCCGGCATTGCCGGTCAGGGTGTTGGCGAGCGAGTTGCCGGTGGCGTTGATGCTGGCGCTGCCGGTCAGGGTCAGCCGTTCGATGTACTGGCCGGTCAGGTTGAAGCTGACGGAGCTGTTGACCAGGTCCGTTCCTTCACCGTTTTTCTCGGCCACGACGTCGCCGGCATTGTCGAGCGTGTAAGTGTCGTTGCCGGCGCCGCCGGTCATCGTGTCCGCGCCCGTCTTGCCGTCGAGGACGTTGTTGGCCGCATTGCCGGTGAGCACGTTGGCGAGCGAGTTGCCGCTGGCGTTGATGCTGGCGCTGCCGGTCAGGGTCAGCCGCTCGATGTACTGGCCCGTCAGGTCGAAGCTGACGGAGCTGTTGACCAGGTCCGTTCCTCCGCCGTTTTTTTCGACCGCGATGTCGCCGGCATTGTCGACGATGTAGGTGTCGCTGCCGGCGCCGCCCGCCATTGTGTCCGCGCCCGCCCCGCCGTCGAGGACGTTGTTGCCCGCGTTGCCGGTCAGGGTGTTGGCCAGCGTGTTGCCGGTGCCGTTGATATTGGCACTACCCGTCAGGGTCAGCCGCTCGATGTACTGCCCGGCCAGGCCGAAGCTGACGGAGCTGTTGACCAGGTCCGTTCCTTCGCCGTTCTTTTCGATCGCCTTGTCGCCGGCATTGTCGACCGTGTAGCTGTCGCTGCCCGCGCCCCCGGTCATCACGTCTGCGCCGGTGCCGCCGTCGAGGGTGTCGTTGCCGCCATTTCCCGTCAGGGAATCGTTCCCGCCGACGCCAAGGATGCGTTCACCGAAGTTCGAGCCCACGAGGCTTTCGCCCGAGGTGCTGCCGACGATGTCCCAGCCCCGTTGCACGAAGCCGGCGGCCGGGCTGAAGTTGATCGCGGTGAACTCAGCCGGGCGAACGCCTTCGAGCACGATCAAGCTGGCATAGGCTCGGCCGGCCCCGGGGTCGGTGTCGATCTGCAGCTCCGTGGTATCGGTGCCGGACTGCACCAGGCGAAGCAGGCCGCTGGCGAAGGCGTCCGCCTGGTCCAGCGGCGACAGGAACGACAGGTCGATGACATCTCCTCCCACGCCTGCCTTGAAATCGGTGACCACGTCATAGACGCCGGTCGCGGCCAGACGATAGGTATCGCGCCCGCTGCCGCCGGTCAGCCTGTCGCGCAGCGCGCCCGCCGAGACCAGCATGAAGATGTCGTCGCCGCCATCGCCATAAATGCGGTCGCCGCCATCCCCGCCCCCCGATATATCGTCGCCATAGAGCGTGTCATTGCCATCGCCGCCGCGCAGCGTGTCATTGCCGGAGCCGCCAACCAGCACGTCGTCCCCGGCCCGGCCATTCAGCTGGTCGTTGCCGGCCAGGCCCAGCAGGTCATTGGCGGCGGCACTGCCGTGCAGCGTATCGCCCTGGGCGGTGCCCGCGGCGTCCTCGATCCCGGACAGGGTGTCCGTGCCGTCGCCGGTCGCGGTGCCGGCCTCCAGATCGACGATAACGCCGGTGCCAGGATCATAGCTGGCGTCGCTGAAGCGAGCCATGTCGGTGCCGTCGCCGCCGGCCAGGGCGTCGTCGCCCTGCTGGCCCAACAGGGTATCGTCGCCCCCCGCGCCTTCCAGCACGTCATTGCCGGCCGCGCCGGCCAGGCGATTGGCCTCGGCGTTGCCGGTGAAACGGTCCGCCCCCGAGCCGCCTTCGAGCGCCTCGATACCGATCAGCTGGTTGCCGGTGTAACTGTCATACCCCGTGGCCAGCGAAATGGTGACGCCCGTGACGAACCAAAGCGGGTACCCGGCGAAGGAGACCGTGTCGAACCCCGCGCCGCCGTCGAACACATCCGCGCCGACGGCACTGTCGATCAGCTTGTCGTCGCCGGCGCCCCCACGCAGGATATTGATGCCCGCCCCGCCATCCAGCGTGTCATTGCCGTCTTCGCCCCGGAGCGCGTCGTCGCCGTTGGCGCCGTTGAGCAGGTCATTGCCGGCATTGCCGAGCAGGACGTCCGCAAGGTCGCCGCCGTTGCGGACATCATTGCCGGTCGTGCCCTCATCGTAGATGCCGTCATCGAGCTGGTCGATCTGCGTCGCGGCCTCGCGGATCTGGGCTAGCCCCAGGATATCAAAGGCTTTCTGGCGTCCCATCGCTATGGCATCGGCGACACTGCCGTTGAAGTTGCCAAACGTCAGCCCGGAGCCAAAGATTGGGTCGTTTACGTATTCTGCCCACGTCGGTTGCCGTTCCGTCTGGCTGATGACGACACCATAAAGGGTCCGCTCGACCGTCTCGAAGGTTACCCAGTAGTTGCCGGGCGCGTTTTTATAGACGGTGGTCGTCGTGCGGTCAGTAAAGAGGCCTATCCGATCGGTAGTGACGGTGATATCCGGCCCGGGATTGGGCATATTGGCGATAGAGGTGGCAATGGCGTTGAGCAGCTCGGCGGTTCTCTGGATGTCCGGGGAGTATGCGCGCGCCGCGAAGGCCCCGTCATCCAGTTCCCGTGCGACGCGCAACCGGAGCCCCAACAGATACATCATCGGGCCGATCAGCTGCTGGGCCTGGTCGGGACGGGCAGTAGCGAGGGCATTGATATTGATCAGCGCCTGCGCGGAATTGGTGCGCGCATTGTCGAGGTCGCCCTGCGAACCAGTCAGGCGGTAGCTTTGCAAGTTGCGGATCGAGGTGTCGCCCAATGCATAGGCGGAGGCGATCTCGTTGAGCAGGAGCGCCTCCTGCGTCTGCCCGATCGCCTCCAGGATGGTGCGGCCCATGTCGGTCAGGTTGTAGAGCGAGCTTTGGATATCGGCGAGCCTGCCATTGATCTGAGCGAATTCCTGATCGAAATCGACTTCGCTCTTCCCGCCGCCGAACCAGCCCTTGATCGTATTGATCGTGCTGACCCCAGCCGCGACGACGCCGATGACAGTGACCGGATCCACCATGGCAAGCTCCCTGACTGCTGCGATCAAGCTTATAAGATTGCATAGAGAACGACATCATTCTACCGTGGGCTGTCCCTGCCGCTCGGTGAATCTGCCGCCGATTTCAGCGGAGAGGATGCGGGTGCCCTCCGAACCGATGTGATGCTAGGCGGCATCGCCGGACCACGCATCACCCGATCGGGTGAGCCAGGACATTTTCACCCAGCTCAACCCATCGCCAACCCGACCACGGCTCAGATGGCACTCCCGCACCCCCTGTGCCGCAAGCATCGTCCTCGGACGCTACCCGGACGCGAAGACGCCATGATGCTGGCCGAGAAGAGCTGGACGCCACGGGGCTGATGCGTCGATGTTCCGCTCCGCCTTTCTCCGCCCACCGATCTCACGCGCCTGACCGGTCGGGATGTTGAGCGGGCGCCGGAAAGGGCGAACGACAACGAACGGCAGGGGCGATATCGTGCCCGCATGTACAGGGCTCTGGTGATCGGCGCCATTTTCACCGTCGTGGTGGGCGTGCCTGCCGTCGTGTGGATTACGAAGCTGATTCGTCCGCCGAAGCCGGAAGAAGAGGCGATCCACCGTGGCGTCGAGGAGGCACGAAGGCGGATGGACCGAACCCGCTATTGGTAGCGGCAAGGCGCACACGAGCAAGCACCGCGCGGCTCGATTCCGGGTTGGATGGGCTGCTACCCAATAGCGGACAATGGCGATATCAGACAGCAACCAAAGCTGAGAGTTTTGGAACGTTCGGTTGCGCCGCGATATCTCGAACTTCCGCCGGCCCGAGCGGGCCGCCTGGTAACCCGGCGCGTGCTCGCCGAAAGCGTGCGGCCCGTCGTGATGCCGGACATGAGTCATGGTCATGCCGCTGGGAGCGCGGCTCTCCAGAGCCGCTCAAATCCATTGGTTGCACCATTCCATGAGCGCCTCTGGAGAGCCGCGCTCCCAGCGAAGGCAGCATCGATCACGCGGCGGGACCGACCGGCCCTTTGCGGCGGGAATGACCGGTCAGTCTCGGCGTGTACGCGCCGCTCGACGGCAGAAGCCTAGAATTTGAGATCGTCGAAAAGGCCGGTTTCCAGCAGGACGTTGCCGGCTTTGGGCAATTCCTCGTTCCATTGCCTGGATTCGGGTGTGGCGCGCACCGTATCGCGTGCCTTCCCAAATGCGGCGAGGTCGGCAAACTCGATGGCAAAAACCCATTGCCCGACGTTCGGACCGAGCATGACCGTGAACGCGCGCGCGTTGGTCGCGCCGGCCTTCGTCCAGACCTCGATGGCGACCTTGCCCCACTTGCGGCCGACCTCCTGGTTCGCGATCTTCCAGCGGGCCGTGAGAATCACTGCCATGGCGTCTCTCCTCCGGATGTGCGCCTGGTGCGCGGTTGACTGGGTAACGGGCGGAACGCGTGCGCGACTAAGACCTGGCGTGAAAGCGGCGAGCAACCGACGCGTTACGCAAAGCTGCGCGGGAAAAGCCGGTCGACAGCGAACGCGGGACCGTCAGGGCCGCGCTTCGAGGATCATGTTGAAAGGCGTTTCCGTGGCGCGCCGGACCTGCGTGAAGCCGCCTCTGGAAATCATCTCACGCAGCTTCGCCTCTCCCGCCTGGGCGCCGAGCGCCGCGCCGACCTCCTGGGAAAGGGACGTCGGCACACAGATCATCGTCGAGGCGGAATAGTAAAGGCGCCCCACGGGGTTCAGATTGTCCTCGAGGCGATCGCGGGCCAACGGCTCGACGATCATCCAGCTGCCGTCCGGCTTCAACGCCCGGCGCACGTGCGCGGCGGCGCCCGCGGGGTCGCCCATGTCGTGCAGGCAGTCGAAGAAGGTCACCAGGTCGTAGCCGCGGCCCGTGAACTCCTTGGCCTTGGCCACCTCGAAGCGGACGTTGCCGGCTCCGTGTTGCCTCGCATGCTCCCGCGCCGCGTCGATCGACCCTTCATGAAAGTCGAAGCCGGTGAACTGCGAGTTGGGGAAAGCCTCCGCCATGATGATGGTCGACAGCCCATGACCGCAGCCGACATCGGCCACCGTTGCGCCGGCGCGCAGCTTGTCGACGACGCCGTCGAGTGCGGGCAACCATTGGGCAACCAGGTTGGCGCGATAGCCCGGCCGGAAAAAACGGGCGGTCGCGCAGAAGCAGCAGGCGGCCTGGTCGCCCCACTGCACACCACCGCCGGTCTTGAACGCTTCCTGGACCCTGGACTGGCTTTGCAGCATTGCCGCCGCGGCATCGAAGGCTCCCATGAGGAAGACCGGGCTGTCTTCGTCCGCGAACACCATGGCTTGCTCCGCGGGCAAGCTGAACGTCCCGGTAGCCTTGTCGTAGGCGACGTACCCGGATGCCGCCTGGGCGGCCAACCATTCGCGAACATACCGTTCGGCGGTGCCGGTTGCCGCCGCCAGCCCGGCGGGCGTCAGCGGTCCCTTGTCATGAAGCGCCTTGTAGAGCCCCAGTGAATCACCCACGCGCACGAGCGCAATGCTCATTGCTCCACCCAGATCACCAAGCATACGCCCCATCAACTCGCCGAGCTTGGCTTCATTGATCATCGTGACCTCCCGTATGGGCAAATCGGATTCGTTCAATGGCTCCTGGCTGCATCTCCTGCATAAGAGAGAATATTCATGGTCGGTCTATCTGGGGCGTTTGGCAACCGCGCATTTGCCGGACAGAGGCTGTTTTCCCACGTCGATCCAAAGCCGCCTCTTGCGCATCGGCGTGGCCGGGCGATCAACTCCAGTTTGAAGGGATCGATATTCGACAAGCCACATTGGACTTCCAACGTGAGCTTCAAACACCCTCCGACGCCCCCGCTTCGCGCCATCGTGTCCGGTTGGAGGCGCGAATTCCGGAGCGCCGCCGCAGGGCACGTGCTTGAACGCCGCTCCGGCCGCCGGTAGCGTCCATGGCTGGAGTTCGGGGGATAGAGTAAAGCAATCACATGGCGACAGCTTCCGGCGATGCGACTGGCACACGCAAGCCCGTCATGGCGTACGTGGCCTACGCTGTCGTATTGAGCTTGCTCGGCGGGGCCGGCGTCGCGTTCTGGGCACGGGACAGGGACAGGCCTCCGATCCTGCCTGCAGGCGACCGTGCGTCGCCGCCCGCCCCTACCCCCGCCCCTGCGCCTGCCGCGCCACCGGCGCCGGTCGAGCCGTCGCGCGCCGCTCAGGGGCTGAAGCTGCCGCCGCGTCCGGCGGCGCCCGCTGCGACCGCGCCGGTCGCGCGGAACCCTGGGCCGCCTCCGGTCCCGATCCCCTCGCCGTCACCGATACCGGCAGCGGCACCCTCGCCACCAGCCGTTGCGGGCGTCAGCGATCCGCCCGCCGCGCCCGGCGAGAAGCCCGCACCGGCAAAGTCGAAGTGCACGGTCGACGGGACCTGGCCGGCCGAGAAGACGGAACAGGGCAAGGCCATCCAGGGCATGCTGCGCGATCTCGGCCTCTACGAGGGAACCGTCTACGGCACGGTCGGACCGGCGACTCGCGCGGCGATCCGCAAGTTCCAGGTTTCCGCCGGCGATGCCGAAACCGGCGAGCCCGATCAGGCGCTGTTCGAATCGCTCAGAAGGAAGTGTGCGGCGCCCTCGCCCTGACGGCGAGACGCCCAAGATTGGTCGAAATTCAAGCGCCCCCTCGCGTCGAGCGCTCGGGCTCGAAAGGACGATGACATGGCTGTTACGGCGACGTTCGTTCCCACCTCCGGCGTGCTGTCGGTATTCGGCGACGCGTTGGGCAACAACGTCACCGTCAGCCGCAACGCGGCCGGCACGCTGCTCGTCAACGGCGGCGCGGTCGCGGTGCAGGGCGGCACGCCCACCGTCGCCAACACGACGCTGATCCAGATTTTCGGCCAGGACGGTGCCGACATCCTCACGCTCAGCGAGATAAACGGCGCGCTGCCGAGGGCCAACCTGTTCGGCGGCACGGGCAACGACACCCTCACCGGCGGCTCGGGCGGCGACCAGCTGTTCGGCCAGGCCGGCAACGACGTCGTGCTCGGCAAGGGCGGTAACGACTTCCTGTTCGGCGGCGCGGACAACGACACGCTGACCGGCGGCGATGGCGACGACCAGATGTTCGGCGAGGCCGGCAACGACCGGATGATCTGGAATCCCGGCGACGATACCGACCTGTTCGAAGGCGGCGCCGACTTCGACACCGCCGAGGTGAACGGCGGCAACGGCGCGGAGGTCTTCACCGCGACCGCCAACGGTACGCGGGTGCGCTTCGACCGGATCGATCCGGCGCCCTTCAGCCTCGACATCGGCACCACCGAGAGCCTCATCGTCAACATGAACGGCGGCGACGACTCCTTCAGCGCCACCGGCAACCTGGCAGCGCTCATCGGCATCACCGTCGACGGCGGCACGGGCAACGACACCATCCTGGGAAGCAACGGCATCGACCTGCTGATCGGCGGCGACGGCAACGACTTCATCGACGGCCAGCAGGGCAACGACCTTGCCCTGCTCGGGGCCGGCGACGACGTGTTCCAGTGGGATCCGGGCGACGGCAACGACACGATCGAGGGCCAGGCCGGGACCGACCGGCTGCTGTTCAACGGCGCGAACATCAACGAGAACATCGATATCGCCGCCAACGGCGGGAGGGTGCGGTTCACCCGCGACATCGCCAACATCGTCCTCGACCTCGACGACGTGGAGACCCTCGAGCATCGCGCGCTCGGCGGCGCCGACAACGTGCGCATCCACGACCTCAGCGGGACCGACACGACCCTGGTCAAGGTCGACCTTGCCGCCACTGTTGGCGGCAGTGTCGGCGATGCGCAGGCCGACCGGGTGAGCGTCGACGGGACGGCAGGTGCCGATACGGTGACCGTCACGGCGGCCGGCGGCGTGACCAGCGTCGGCGGCCTTGCCGCGGTCGTCCAGATCTCGAACGCCGAAGCCGATCTCGACAGGCTCGTCCTCAACGGCCTCGGCGGCAATGACGTTCTCACCTTGAACGAGGCCGGTGGCGCGGTGCCGGCGGCCAACCTGCTCGGCGGCGCGGGCAACGACACCCTCACCGGCGGCTCGGGCGGCGACCAGCTGTTCGGCGAGGGCGACAACGACGTCCTGCTCGGCAAGGGCGGCAACGACCTGCTGTTCGGCGGTGACGGCAACGACACGCTGACCGGCGGCGATGGCGACGACCAGATGTTCGGCGAGGCCGGCAACGACCGGATGATCTGGAATCCCGGCGACGACACCGACCTGTTCGAGGGCGGCGCCGACTTCGACACCGCCGAGGTGAACGGCGGCAACGGCGCGGAGGTCTTCACCGCGACCGCCAACGGTACGCGGGTGCGCTTCGACCGGATCGATCCGGCGCCCTTCAGCCTCGACATCGGCACCACCGAGAGCCTCGTCGTCAACATGAACGGCGGCGACGATTCGTTCAGCGCCACCGGCAACCTCGCCGCCCTCATTGCAATCACCGTCGACGGCGGCACGGGCAACGACACCATCCTGGGAAGCAACGGCGTCGACACGCTGATCGGCGGCGACGGCAACGACTTCATCGACGGCCAGCAGGGCAACGACGTCGCCCTGCTCGGGGCCGGGGACGACGTGTTCCAGTGGGATCCGGGCGACGGCAACGACACGATCGAGGGCCAGGCCGGGACCGACCGGCTGCTGTTCAACGGCGCGAACATCAACGAGAACATCGATATCTCCGCCAACGGCGGGAGGGTGCGGTTCACCCGCGATATCGCCAACATCGTCCTCGACCTCGACGACGTGGAAACCCTCGAGCATCGCGCGCTCGGCGGCGCCGACAACGTGCGCATCCACGACCTCAGCGGGACCGACACGACCCTGGTCAAGGTCGACCTTGCCGCCACTATTGGCGGCAGTGTCGGCGATGCGCAGGCCGACCGGGTGAGCGTCGACGGGACGGCAGGTGCCGATACGGTGACCGTCACGGCGGCCGGCGGCGTGATCAGCGTCGGCGGCCTTGCCGCGGCCGTGCAGATCTCGAACGCCGAAGCCGGCAACGACAGGCTCGTCCTCAACGGCCTCGGCGGCAACGACACGATCGACGCCGGCGGTCTGGCCGTCGGCGTCGTCCAGCTCACGATCGATGCCGGTGCCGGCAACGACCTCGTGACCGGCAGCCAGGGCGTGGACGCCGTGCTGGGCGGCGAGGGCGACGACCGGGTCGTCGACAAGGACTTCGTGAACTTCGACGTCCATGACGGCGGCACCGGCACAGACACCATCGACTACAGCTTCGTTACGTTCGTCGACGGCATCGTGACCATCGATCTTGCGGCCGGGCAGACCGTGGTGCTGGCAGGCAACACCGAGTCGATCCTCAACTTCGAGAATGCCAGGGGCAGCCAGGGCGGCGATACCATCATGGGCAGCACGGCCACGAACGTTCTCGAAGGCAACGGCGGCAACGACACCCTGGATGGCGGCCTCGGCGCCGACGTCATGAAGGGCGGCACCGGCGACGACAGCTACACAGTCGACAATGCCGGCGACACGGTGATCGAGATCAACGGTCAGGGAACGGACCTGGTCAACAGCTCCGTCAGCTTCGACCTGACCGGTCAGTACATCGAACGGCTGACCCTGACGGGCAGCAGCAACATAAACGGCACCGGCAACTCGCTCGCCAACACCCTCACCGGCAACGCCGGCAACAATGTCCTCGACGGCAAGACGGGCGCGGACACGATGGCGGGCGGCGCCGGCAGCGACACCTACACGGTCGACAATGCCGGCGACGTCGTGGTCGAGAAAAACGGTGAAGGAACGGACCAGGTCAACAGCTCCGTCAGCTTCAACCTGACCGGCCAGTACATCGAGCGGCTGACCCTGACCGGCAGCAGCAACATCAACGCCACCGGCAACTCGCTCGCCAATACCCTCACCGGCAACGCGGCCAACAACATCCTCGACGGCAAGACGGGCGCGGACACGATGACGGGCGGCGCCGGCAACGACACCTTCACGGTCGACAATACCGGCGACCTCGTGGTCGAAAAAAACGGCGGAGGAACCGACCAGGTCAACAGCTCCGTCAGCTTCGACTTGGCCGGCCAGTACATCGAACAGCTGACCCTGACCGGCAGCGGCAACATAAACGGCACGGGCAACTCGCTCGCCAATACCCTCACCGGTAACGCCGGCAACAACGTCCTCGACGGCAGGACGGGCGTCGACACGATGGCGGGCGGCGCCGGCAGCGACACCTACACGGTCGACAATGTCAGCGACGTCGTGGTCGAGAACGACGGCGAAGGCACGGACCAGGTCAACAGCTCCGTCCGCTTCAACCTGGCCGGCCAGCATATCGAACGGCTGACCCTGACGGGCAGCCGCAACATCAGCGGCGTCGGCAACTCACTCGCCAACACCCTCACCGGCAACGCCGGCAACAACGACCTCGACGGCAGGCTGGGCTCGGACACGCTGACCGGCGGGCTCGGCGCCGATATGTTCGCCTTCGGGACCGCCCTCGGCGCGTCCAACATCGACACGATCACCGACTTCAACGTCGCCGCCGACACGATCCGGCTCGACAGCGCGATCTTCACGTCCATCGCGGGCACCGGGACGCTGAGCCTCGCCCAATTCGCCGCCAACGCCAGCGGCACCGCACAGGACGCCAGCGACCGCATCATCTACGAGACCGACACCGGCAAGCTGTTCTACGACAGCAACGGCAGCGCCGCCGGCGGCTCGATCCAGTTCGCCACGCTCGCCCCCGCCCTCGCCCTGACCAACGCCGACTTCGCCGTCATCTAGCGCAGGAGCCGTCGCCCTCCGCGGCCACGACAGCCGCTCGTGCTCAGACCAGTGCAGCCCGAGGCAGCATATCTGCCAGCACCTCGCGCAGTTCCGTGGGCGTCGCGTTCGTGAGGTCCTTGCCGACCTCGTGCGACACCGCCTTCTTCACGCGCGCCGACAGGAGCGACCGCAGCTCGCCGAGGCTGCGGGGCGGCGCAACCAGCACCAGCCGATCGAACTGGCCCTCGCCGCAGGCCTTGTCGAGCACCGCGGCGAGGCGGGCCGTGAAATCGTGCTTTTGCATCTTGTGGATGTCGTGCGGCGGCTCGAACGCATGCCGCGCGTCGCTGTTCGCCGAGGCGAGCCGCGCCCCGGCCTGTCGGTCACCAAGTCGCGCACCGGACGACGCGCTTCGGCCGCCGTCATTTCGGTCTGCTCGCTCGGAACGAGCGTGCGCGACTCCCCGCTCGGCTCGAAGAACCGCGCGCGCGATCCGTCCGCGATCACGATCAGGGTCTTCCTGTGCCGCGACTCCATCGCCGGAGCCTGCGGCAGGCGCGCCGTGCGCCGGGGCTTCATCACCTGCTTCGCCATCCTCGCCTCCGCTGCCCGCCGTCCCACGCGAACGCCGGCACGTTGCAAACGCGCAACGCTTCCGCCTCGTTGCGTGGCTGACATTGCTTGAAGCGAGTCGCAGCGCGGCCCCTTCCCGCTCGCAGGCCTCCCGACTATGCTTTCGCATCTCCTTCCCGTGGGACACCGGGCGGTTGCGCTCGCAAGCCTTCGCCCCCGGACCCTGCAGTCAGGGCACGCGCAACGCGTTGAAGGCCCAGCGGCGTCAGCGTCACGACACCGCCCATGGTCTCGACGAAGCCGAACCTTTGAAGACACGAGATATCATCGGGCCGCAGGGAATCCGGGCTAGAAACTCCCCGGCCAATCTTGCCGAGCGCGCTTTCCTCATTCGGACTGAGTTCGCGAAGTAGACTGTGGGGCATGTCCCTTACTCCTGGATCCAGATGCGATATTAGGCCTGAGCATCCGGTTGAAAAGAGCGTATGCTGTACGCTTTCCGACAGATCGTCGGGGCTGACAGCCTGTCGTCTCCTTCCTTGCATCCGGCAGCGCTCCGGGATTTGAACGCTGCCGGCTCCGTACGGTTTGGTACCGACCAAGACGCCTCGAGGGCCAACCTTTACTTTCGCCCCCCCCGTGCCTCGAATTCGAGCAGCAAAGAAGGTATCGAGTTGCCCCCTACCAGTCAGCGTAACCGCCTGCTAGCGCATCTCTCTGGCGTCGATGGCGATCCGCTTGCGCTCGCCGGTCTTGAGAGAGTGAAGTTGGAGGTACGGCAGGTCCTGGAGGCCCCGGGCGTGCCGATCGCAGCGGCGTACTTCGTAGAAAGCGGGCTGGTATCGGTCGTTGGCACGACCCGGCCGAACCAACGCATCGAGGTCGGCATGATCGGCTTCGAGGGAATGACGGGGACCGCCATCGTGCTGGGCGACGACCGATCAGCAAGCGAATACATCGTCCAGTCGGCGGGCGAGGCCTTTCGGATTTCGGTATCCGATCTGCGCGCCGCGATGCAGCATCCCGCAAGGAGAGCCCTGTTCCTCCGCTATATCCATGTGTTGATGGCCCAGGGCAGCCAGACCGCACTCGCCAACGGGCGTGGACGCCTGGGCGAGCGCCTCGCGCGCTGGATTCTCATGTGGCAGGACCGCATCGGGACGGACGGGCTTGTCGTCACCCACGAGTTTCTCTCGATCCTGCTCGGTGTCCGCCGCTCGGGCGTGACCGTCGCCCTGCACGTGCTCGAGGGCCAGTCGCTCATCAAGGCAACGCGTACCCTGATTCAGGTCTTGAACCGACAGGGCCTGCAGGCGGCGGCCAGCGGCTTCTACGGCATTCCCGAAGCCGAGTACGACCGCTTGATCGGACCATTGGCCGCATCCGAAAGCGGGCCGTCATTCCCCTGAGCGCTTGTGACTCTTCTGGTGGGCAGCAGCAGCCTATCTCGAAGCGGTGAAAGCGGCCGACGATCTGGCGACGGCCATCAGGTTCGTGCACGCACCCCATGCCCTTCCGGACCGCGAGCCTCCGCTCGCTCATGAGCGAGCGGGACGCTCGGGGTCCGGAGAGAACGATCCTACTTGTTCAAGTCCTGCGCCATCAGCAGATGCTGCTGGAGATGCGGCAGGGTCTTGCCGGCGAAGGCCTTGAGCTCGGGATTGTCGCCATCCTTCGCGTAGCGTTCGAACAGGGACACAGCGTCCTTGTGGGCCGCGAGCTGCATGTCGTTGTAGCGCTTCGTGAAGTCCTTGCCGTCGAGCTTCGCCAACCGGTCGAGCTTGTCCTGGTGCGCCTTGTCCATCGCGGCGGGCAGCTTCACGGTGGACTTGCCGGCGACGAGGCCCTTGAGCTCCTCCGACGTTGCGGTGTGATCCTTGATCATCTGCTCGGCGAACCGCTTGCTCTTGTCGCTGTCGGCCTTGGTCAGCGCGAGCTTGCTCGACGCGACCTCGAGCATGCCGCTTTGCGCGGCCTCGGCGACGAAACCCTGCGTCTTGGGAGCGATTCCCAGGGCCGTATTGACACCCGTTTTTTCGGGCAGCGACTGCGCGAACGCCGGCGCCAGGGTTGCCAGGAGGACAGCGCTCGTTGCGAACAAAAGTCTGGTCATTGTTCCTTCTCCGATGTCGCGCGCACCAAACGCGCTCTCAGCCAACGCCTGCGCCGCGCTCGTCGTTGCCTCATCGCGGCTTTCGTCCGAAAGCGAACGGCAAGGCGAACCACAACCCCGAGAGAATGAGCTGCATGCCTGCGGCGGCCACCAGCCCCAACGTACTGTCATGCGAGATCAGGCGGCCGACCAGGTAGGTATCGAGACAAATTCCGACGGTGAACGGGATCATCGAAACCGTCAGAAGCCGCGACGACAAATCCACGAAGCGGCGCGTGACCCGGTTGCGCTCGGCCTGGCGATGGTAGGCCGCCGGCGCCATCATCAGCGCCATCATCACCGCCATCATCAGCGCCATCATCAGCGCCATCGTCAGCGCCATCGTCAGCGCCGACAGGATGGGTCGCTTGCTCCTCGAGCGATTCCCAATGGGTTTCGTCGGCCATGATGACGGAACGATGACGAAGTGCGGCATGTTCCCGAAGGGCCGGGCATCGCCACGGGGCGCGGCCGCCGTCCCCCTGGTCGCGACTCACCCGATCTTTGCGGCTCGCTTTTCGGCGTCTTCCGGTCCGCCCAGCACGAGGCTCATCTGGTGCTCGAGACGCCTGCGGGCAGCGTGGATGACGTCGGCCATCAAGGGATGAGCCGGACGGCCACTCTCTTCCTCGAAGACCGTCAGGGTGAAGTCGAAGATGTCCTGCACGTCCTCCCACGACAAGGCGTGCCGAGCGACCAGCCTTTGCGTCACGCCGAGCAGGATGTTCGTCGCCACAGTGGCGTCTGCCGCTGCAGTCACC
Source organism: Reyranella sp. (assembly GCF_965279465.1). NCBI lineage: Bacteria > Pseudomonadati > Pseudomonadota > Alphaproteobacteria > Hyphomicrobiales > Reyranellaceae > Reyranella > Reyranella sp. Next base: position 4,372,901 of record NZ_OZ257242.1, on the reverse strand, counting down.
AGCATATCGCGTTGTGCCCTGTTCAAGGCAATCGCCTCCCGCGTTTCTGTAGTGGTCACGACGCTGGCACGCTGTGTTCGGGGAGTCGATTACGCTCAGGACTTATACCCCATCAGTCGTATGCCGGCTCCACGGCGTCCGCAGGGCGCTTCACGGCAGGCGACGGTGAAACGTTGGGGCAATACCGAACGTTCATATCCCGATGCCTCCTCCTTAGTCTCAACCCCAAAGGGAAATGAACCATGAAGATCGTTACACAAGCCGCGACCGTCACCGCGCTCGTTCTGTTCGGCGTCGCCAGCGCCGCTTACGCCCAGAGCGGCGGCGGTAGTGGCGGCGGCTCATCGGGTGGCACGGGCAGCGCCACTTCCGGATCTGGCGCTACGGCGTCCCCGGGCACCGTGGGAACCGGCAGCAGCACGTCCAACAGCCCCACCTCGATGCCGGGCACGAGCGGTGCCGTCGGTAACGACAAGATCGATCGCAGCAACCGCGGGACGAGCAGCAGCTCTTCGGTCAACACGCCGCGACCGGGCGAGCCGACGGGAGCGAACAACCCGTCGATCAGCAAGGCCCCCGACGCCGCGCCGTCGACACCTCAGCGTTGAAAGCACGCTGGGAGCGCGGCTGTAGAGAAGCCGCGCTCCCGGCAGGTGATGCAGTCCTTGCGCTGACGTCATCGTCATTGGACCGCGCGCATCCTGCGCGCTCGGATTCATGAGCGCGCAGGATGCGCGCGGTCCAATGACCGTGATCTGGCACCAAAATAGGTCAGCGCATGCGGAAGGTGAAGGTCGTCTTCTCGGGCGACGATGTTGCGGTCAGGGTGCCGCCGTGCGCCCGGGCGATCTCGAAGGCAATGTAGAGGCCGAGGCCGAGACCCTGCTGGCTGGCGCGTGTCTCGCCCCGGAAGAAGGGCTGGAACAGCCGCTCCAATGCTGCCGCGGGAATCGGCGGACCGGAATTGCTCACCGACAGCTCGAACCACCCGTCCGCCCGGTGCGCCGTGACATGTATGGGCGTCTCGGAAGAGCCGTGCGTCAGGGCATTGGCCAGCAGGTTGGAGAGAAGCTGCCCGATCCGCGCCGCATCGCAATGAACCGGCGTGTCGATCCGGAGTTCGGCAACGATCGTCCGGGCGGAGGCGATCCGCCGCAGCTCGTCGATCACCTGACGCAACACCGGTGCGAGCTGGACGTCGCTGCGGCCGATCTCGATGCCGCTGCCGAGCCGGCCCCGGGCGAAATCCATGATGTCGTCGATCAGCGCGGACATGCGCGACACGCTGCCCTGCATCAGCCGCAAGGTCTCGCCCGCGTCGCCCTTGCCCTTTTGCAGGAGCTCGGCTCCCGCCCTGATCGAGGCCAGCGGGTTGCGCAGATCGTGACCCAGCACGGCGATGAACTGCTCGCGCAGGCCGGCCTCGCGCGCGGCATCGACGAGCTGCGTGCTGGTCGTCTCGGCGCGCACCTCGGCGCGCTTGCGGGCCCGGCGTTCCCGGGCGTTGACCCGGCGCAGCTCGAACAGCTTCATGATCTGCTGCGCCATCAGCCGCAGCAGCGCCTTGTGGCTGTCCTCGAGCTGGCGCGGCTTGTAGTCGAGCACGCAGATCGTGCCGAGCGGCAGGCCGTCCGGGGTCTCGAGCAGCGCGCCGGCATAGAACCGCAGATGCGGGTTGCCGGCGACGAGGGGATTGTCGGCGAAGCGCCGGTCCTCCAGCGTGTCCGGCACGATGAAGAGGTCCGGCTGCAGGATGGCGTGGGCGCAGATCGACGCCGGCAGCGGCGTTTCGCGCACCCCGAGCCCGACCTCGGCCTTGAACCACTGCCGCTCCCTGTCGATCAGGTTGATGACCGAGATCGGGGTGCCGCAGATGGCGCTCAAGACCTTGACGATCGCGTCGAACTCCTCCTCGCGTGGCGTGTCCAAAATCCCGTAGGACTGCAGCGCCTCGACGCGACGATCCTCGGCGATGTGCCGTGACGCTTCCATCGATCCATGTGCGCCGATGAAGCACGCCCTGTCCAGCATCTGCTTCCACCGCAAAAAGCGCTCTCCAGCCCGCGTCGTCCGGAACGCCGGGGGGCGATCTCCGTTATGGGGGGGCATGTCGGGACGAGCCGGCACAGAGCGCTTGGGGAATGGCAAATGCGGTTTACTCCTGTCCTGTCGGTTCTCCTGCCGGTGATCGGCTTCACGCTGCTCGGCGTGCGCTCCATGGGCCGCAAATGGCGCACGATGCGGGAAGTTACAAAGCTGCGGTCCCTGGGCAAGGTCCCGCGCCGGCGGGCTCTCAAGGCCAAGCGATAGACCTCCCGCGAACCCCACCGGTCGCCTCAGCCCCTTCCCTGACCTTCCCGGACGGCACCGCTCCGGGCGAGTAAGTCATGACATCCAGGAGCCGCCAATGAACGACTCGAGCCCCCCGGACCCTGCGGCCCTGCCGTCCGGTCCGCTTGCCCATGGCGGACGAATGCTCCCGGCCGTCACCGTCGACACCTACAACGAAGAGCTGCGCGACGAGGAAGGCTTCGTCGGCGATCGCGCCAGCGGCCGCGCCTTCCGCGCAATCCTCGCCGACTGGCGCGACCGGCTCAAGGCCAGCGGCGACGACCCGCTCGGCGACACGCCGATGGAGGACGTGAGCAAGAGCAAGCTCGACAAGATGATGGCCAGCGACGATCCGACCGCGGCCGCGCTGATCCATACCGTGGTCGAGGAGTTCGCGGCGGAACTGTGCACCGTCGTGCGCCGCTTCATGCGGGTCCCGGCCTGGAAAGGCACCGAACGCATCGTGCTCGGCGGCGGGCTGATCGACAGCCGCATCGGCGAGCTGGCGATGGGGCGCGCCTCGATCCTGCTCAAGACGGGCGGGATCGATGTGGACATCTGCCGGATCGGCAATCATCCGGACGAAGCCGGGCTGATCGGCACCGTGCAGCTCGCGCCGGGTTGGATTCTGGCCGGGCACGACGCGATCCTGGCGATCGACATCGGTGGCACCAATGTGCGGGCCGGCATCGTCGAGCTGAACGCCGGCAAGCGCGGCGAGCTCGACGACGCCGACGTCTGGAAACGCGTGCACTGGCGGCATCGCGACGACAACCCGACCCGCGACGAAGCGATCGAGCGGATCGCCGACATGCTCAACAAGCTGATCGAGCGCGCGGCGAAGGAGAAGATGAAGCTCGCGCCGTTCATCGGCATCGGCTGCCCCGGCCTGATCGACGAGCACGGCACCATCCTCAAGGGCGGCCAGAACCTGCCGGGCAACTGGGAGGGCGAAAGCTTCCACCTCCCGGCGGCGCTGCTCGAGCGCTTGCCACGCATCGACGGCAACGACATCGTGATCCAGATGCACAACGACGCGGTGGTCCAGGGGCTGAGCGAGGTCCCGAACATGAAGGACGTGCAACACTGGGGCGTCATGACGATCGGCACCGGGCTGGGCAATGCGCGTTTCACCAACCGGGACGACGACTGAAGGCGGCGAGGAAGACGATGCGTTTGTTCAAGTGCCAGGCGTGCGGGCAGATCGTGCATTTCGAGAACACCCTGTGCGAGAAGTGCGGCCATCGCCTCGCCTACCTGCCGGCGGCGACGGCGATCTCGGCGATCGAGCCCCATGAGGGCGACGCGCCGGAGGGCGGCATGCCCGAGGGAGGCACGTGGAAGGCGCTGGCCGCCCCGGGCAAGCTGTTCCGTCTCTGCGACAACGTCCGGCACGGCTCCTGCAACTGGCTGATCGAGGCCGAGGCGCCCGGCACGCTCTGCCTGTGCTGCCGGCACAACCGCACGATCCCCGACATCAGCCTGGAGGAGAACGCTGCGGCGTGGCGCAAGATCGAATGGGCCAAGCATCGGCTGTTCTACTCGCTGCTGCGGCTCAAGCTGCCGCTGGCGACCCGCCTCGAGCAGGTGGAAACCGGGCTCGCCTTCGATTTCCTCGCCGACTCCGAGCAGCATGGCATCAAGGTCATGACCGGCCACGACAACGGCCTCATCACCATCGCGCTGAAGGAGGCCGACGACGCCGAGCGCGAGAGGAGCCGGGTCGCCATGCACGAGCCCTACCGCACCCTGCTCGGCCATTTCCGCCACGAGATCGGCCACTATTTCTGGGACCGGCTGGTGCGCGACGGCAACGAGCTCGAGGCCTGCCGGGCCCTGTTCGGCGACGACACGCTCGACTACGGCCAGGCCCTGCAGCGCCATTACGAGCAGGGCGCGCCGCCCGACTGGCCGGCGCACTTCGTGACGGCCTACGCGACGATGCATCCGTGGGAGGATTTCGCCGAGACCTGGGCGCACTACCTGCACCTCGTCGACACGCTCGAGACGGCGGCCGCGTTCGGCCTGTCGACGCGCCCCCGGGTGGCGGACGGCGACGAGCTCGACGCCTCGGTCAATTTCGATCCCTACCGCACGCAGCCGTTCGACCGGCTGGTCGAGAGCTGGATGCCGCTCACCATCGCGCTGAACAGCCTCAACCGCTCGATGGGACAGCCCGACCTCTATCCCTTCGTCCTGTCGACGCCGGCGCTCGAGAAGCTCGCCTTCGTCCACCGCCTGGTCCATCCGGGCGCCCACTAACGGCCGCTCCCAGGGTTGATAGGCTAAACGGCCAGCACCATATGGCCTTCCGAGGTTTAAACCCTGGGAGAGGCCATGACCACGTTCGACGATCGCCAGAAGTCCTTCGAGAGAAAGTTCGAGCGGGATCAGGACCTGCAATTCAAGGTCAATGCGCGCAAGAACAAGCTGCTCGGTCTCTGGGCGGCCGGGATCATGGGCAAGAGCGACGCCGACGCCTATGCGAAGGAGGTCGTCCTCGCCGACTTCGAGAAGCCGGGAGACGACGACGTCATTCAGAAGCTCGTGAAGGATTTCGCCGCGGCCGGAAAGCCTACGGACGAGCAGGCGATCCGCAAGCAGGCCGAGCGCCTGAAGGCCGAGGCGAAGGAGCAGCTCATGGCGGAGGTCAAGTAATCCGAAGGACGTAGCCCACGAACGCGGAGAAAGCTGCTTCAAGCAGGCAGAGCGGCTTCACTGCCCTCTGGCTGGATGTTTGTAGGCGTCATGCCGCTGGGAGCGCGGCTCTCCAGAGCCGCTCATATACGTTGGTTGCACCATTCCATGAGCGGCTCTGGAGAGCCGCGCTCCCAGCATTCCGAAAGATTTTCGGTCAACAGTCGACTCGAACCCTGATCGCCTCCCCGGGCGCTCTTGAGGGAACAAAGGATGCCGGTCGGCGTTCCTGGATTGCCCATGTCCGCGGTCGATTTCGAACTCCCTCTCGCGCCGCCCTCGGGCATCCACGACTTGCAAACAGGCATACCGACATGAGGCTGCGCATTCTCGGCGAGGATGGCGAGGGCCGCCTGGCGCGCGCGGTCGCCTTCACCTTCCTCGGGGCGATGGCGATCCTGGCGCTCTCCTTCGGGCGCGACGTGCTGATCCCGATGGCAGTTGCGGTGCTGTTCGCCTTCATCCTCAATCCGGTGGTGAACGGGCTGCGCCGGGTGTTGCCCCTGCCGCTGGCGGTTGGGCTGGCGATGCTGGGGGCGATGGCCTGCATCGGCGTGCTGGCGGTGCTGGTGACCAGCCAGCTCGCCGAGGTGGCGGGCAGCCTGGCCGGCTACCAGACGAACCTGCACCAGAAGATCCAGGACGTGCGCCAGCTGTCGGAAGGCGCGGGGCCGGTGAGCCGCTTCATCGCGATGACGGCCTCGCTGGCCCAGGACGTTTCTCCCGAGGCAGGCACGGCGACGCCGGCGCTGCGCGTGCAGAGCGGCGAATCGAACCTCGCCTCGATCGCGTCCTTCGTGGCGCCGCTGCTGCATCCGCTGCTGTCGGTCGGCATCGTCATCGTCCTCGCCCTGTTCATCCTGCTCGACCGCGACAAGCTCAGCGACAAGATCGTGCGGCTGTTCGGCGCCGACGTGCATGCCACGTCTCAGGCGGTGGGCGACGCCGCGGCGCGCATCGCGCGCATGCTGTCGCTCCAGCTCCTGACCAACCTCGGCTTCGCGGTGCTGGTCGGCACCGGCCTGTTCGCGCTCGGCATGCCCAACGCCCTGCTGTGGGGGCTGCTGGCCGGAGCGTTCCGCTTCGTGCCCTATGTCGGCGCCATCCTGGGCGCGCTGCTGCCGACGCTGATCGCCCTCGCCGTCATGCCGGGCTGGCTCCAGCCGCTCCTGGTGCTGGCGCTGATCGTCGCGCTCGACATCCTGACCGGCCAGCTGGTCGAGCCCCTGCTGTTCGGCGAATCGACCGGCATCACGCCCCTCGCCCTGATCCTGTCGGCGATCTTCTGGGGCATGCTGTGGGGGCCGATCGGCCTGCTGCTGTCGACGCCGCTCACCATCTGCCTGCTGGTCCTCGGCACGCACGTGCCGGCGCTGCAGTTCCTGCGGGTCCTGCTGGGCGACGAGCCGGCGCTGTCGCCGCACCAGCAGATCTATCGCCGGCTGATCCGCGGCGCCGTGGTCGATGCCGCCGCCGTGGCCCGCAAGGAGATCGAGGACAAGGGCCTCGAACGCGGCCTCGACGAGTCGCTCGGCCGCATGATGGTCCTGGCCGACGAGGACCGCGAGATGCACCGGCTGAATGCGACGCAGACGGCGACCATCGTCGACGGCACCGACGAGGTGCTCGACCTGCTGGCCGAGAGCATCGGTGAGGAAGCCGCACCGGATCCGGAGCGCGCGCCGGGCGTGGCGAAGGGTGCGGACGGCGTGCTGGTCCATTGCGTCGGCGGGCGCGGCGAGGTCGACGATGCCGCCGCTGCCGTGGTCGCCTTCGGCCTGCGCCAGCGCGGGCTCGAGGCCGAAGACAGCCGGCGCGGCGAGCCGATCGACGAATCGCGGCACAAGGGCCCGGTGCTGCTGGTGGTGTGCTACTGCTCCCACCCTTCGCAGGCGGTGCTGCGCTACAACAAGCGCAAGCTGCACGAGGGCGTCGGTCTCACTCGGCACGTGGTCATCGACTATGAGGTCGCACCGATGACCGACCTCGCGGCCAAGGTCGGGCTGGCCGGCGATCTTGTCGCCGGCAACCTCGACGCCATCTTCCGCTTCGTGCTGCAGCAGACGACCGCCGCTACCGTGGCAACGGCCGGATAGGCGGCGCGCGTCACTATTTTTCCCGCAGCGGCAGCCCACGGGCGGCAGCTTCAGAACTCCGGGCATGTACCGCCGGCCAGAGCTGCCGTTCCCGGCACGCTATCATGAGAAGGGTGGCGGCCGGTCCCCTGTCACCTCTTCGCGCTCTTGCCGGCTGCCTGGAGCAGCGCTTCGGCCGCGCTGCGCCACGCCGAAGCGATCGTAGAGCACCGGCAGGAGCAACAGGGTGAGTGCGGTCGCGCTGAACAGCCCGCCGATGACGACGATGGCGAGGGGCCTCTGGATCTCCGAGCCCGGGCCACTCGCCAGCAGAAACGGTACGAGGCCGAGTGCGGCGATCGTGGCGGTCAGGACGACCGGCCGGAGACGGCGGCGCGCTCCTTCCAGGACGGCGTCGCGGAGGGAATGCTTTCCGGTGGCGACGACCTGATTGATGTAAGTGATCATCACGACGCCGTTCAGCACGGCGATGCCGATCAGGGCGATGAAGCCGACCGAGGCCGGCACCGACAGGAACTCGCCGGAAGCCCACAGGGCGATCACGCCGCCCACGGTGGCGAAGGGCACGATGCAGAACACCAGGACGGCCTGCCGCAGCGAGCCGAAGGTCAGGAACAGCAAAAGGAAGATGACGGCGAGCGCGATCGGCACGACCAGCCCAAGGCGCGCCGACGCACGCTGCTGGTTCTCGAACTGGCCGCCCCACACGAGCTCGTAGCCCTTCGGCAGCGAAACCTTCGAGGTCACCGCCGCCTTCGCCTCGGCGACGAAGCCCACCAGATCGCGGCCGCGCACGTTGGACAGGACGTTGGCAAAGCGCTGGCCGTCCTCGCGGATCACCTGGATCGGCCCGTCTTCGAGACGCACATCGGCGATCTGGCCAAGCTCGATCACGCCGCCGTTGGGCAGGACGATCGGGATGCGCTCGAGGTCGTGGATCGAGGCGCGCAACCTCTCCTCGCCGCGCACCATCAGCGGGACGCGCGCGGTGCCCTCGATCACCAGGCCGATCTGGCGGCCATCGACCCAGACGCGCAGCACGTCCTGGATCTCGGTCGCGTTCAGGCCGAAGCGACCGGCACGCAGGCGATCGACCTTCACGGTAAGATACTTCATGCCCGAGTTGCGCAACGCGAACACGTCGGCAGCGCCGGGAACCTCGCGCAGGGCCGCCGCGACGTCGCGCGCAATGCGATTGAGCTCGGGTATGTCGTCGCCGAACACCTTGATCACCACATCGCCGCGCGCGCCAATGATCATCTCCTGCACGCGCATGTCGATCGGCTGGGAGAACGCGAAGGAAATGCCCGGGATCCTGTCGAGCACCTTGCGGACCTCGCCGAGCAGCCAAGCCGTATCGGGGCCGCGCCAGGTGTCCTTGGATGCCAGGACCAGCAGCATGTCGGTCTCGTTGAGCCCGACCGGGTCGATGCCCAGCTCGTCGGCGCCGGCGCGCGCCATGATGCGGCGGATCTCCGGAACGGCCTTCCGCAGCTCGCGCTCGATCCTGAGATCGATCTGCGCGGTCTCCTCGAGCGACACCGTCGGGTGCTTGCGGATGGTGACGATGGGTGTCCCCTCGTCCATCGCCGGCATGAAGGTCGAGCCGATGCGCGGGTAGACCGCGGCCGCGGCCGCGATGCCGGCCAATGCCACCAGGACCAGGACCCCGGGCCGGCGCACGACCGCGGCGAGCAACGGATCGTAGAAGCGATGCAGCTTGCGGACGAGCCAGGGTTCCTGTTCCACGCCGGCGCGAAGCAGATAGGCCGACAGCACCGGCACGACTGTGAGCGAGAGGAGCAGGGCCGCTCCCAGCGCGAAGCCGATGGTCAACGCCACAGGGGCGAACAGCCTGCCCTCCAGCCCTTCGAGCGACAGCAGCGGCGTGAACACGGTGGCGATGATGGCGACGCCGGACAGAAGCGGACCGGCAACCTCGCGGGTCGCTTCCAGGGTCGCTGCAAGCCGCTGGTCCATGGTCGGCCTGGTGACGTGCGCAAGCCGGTGCTCGACGTTCTCCACGACCACCACCGCACAGTCGACCAGCAGGCCGATGGCGATCGCCAGACCACCGAGCGACATGATGTTCGCCGACATTCCGGCGAAGCGCATGATGCCGAAGGTCGCCAGCACCGATAGCGGCAGGATCAGCGAGACCACCACGGCCGCGCGCAGGTTGCCGAGGAACAGCAGCAGAAGGATGACGACCAGCACGATCGCTTCGAGCAGGACCTTCTGCACCGTCCACACCGCCTTCCCGATCAGCTCGGAACGATCGTAGAAGATCTCGATCCGGACACCCTCCGGAAGCTGGGGCGCGAGCTGGGCCAGGCGGGCCTTGACGCCGTCGACGACGGCGCGGGCGTTGGCGCCGCGCAACCCGAGCACCAGTGCCCAGACCGTTTCGGTGTCGCCGTCGACCGTGACCACGCCATTGCGCGGCAGTGCGCCGTAGCGCACGTCGGCGATGTCGCCCACCCGCACGATTCCCGACTGGCCCGACGCGACGATCGTCTCGCGCACGTCGTCGAGCGTCTGGATGCGCCCCTCCGCCCGGACCAGGACCGCTTCCTCGCCCGCGCGAACACGGCCTGCCCCGTCGTTGCGGTTGTTGGCGATCAAGACCTTCTCCAGCATCTCCGTCGTGATCCCGCGCGCGGCCATCGCCGGAGGCGAAGGAACCACCTCGAAGGTGCGCACCAGGCCGCCCAGCACGTTCACGTCGGCGACACCGGGCACGCCGCGCAGCGCGGGCCGCAGGGTCCAATCGACGAGGGTGCGCTTCTCCTGCTCGCTCAGCCGTTCGGACTCGACGGTGAACATCAGCATCTCGGCCAGCGGCGTCACGATGGGGGCAAGCCCGCCGGTGGCGCCGGCAGGAAGCTGGTCTCGCACTTCCTGGAGACGCTCGTTGACCTGGGTCCGCGCCCGGAAAATATCCGTCCCGGCGGCGAACTCGAAGGTCATCAGCGCGGACGAGAAGCGCGTGGTCGACCGCATCTTCACGAGGTTGGGAATGCCGCGCATGGCGATCTCGACCGGCCAGGTCACGCGTTGCTCGAGCTCCTCGGGCGGCAGCCCGGGCGCGCGCATCGACACCAGGACCTGAACCGGCGCCACGTCGGGGAAAGCATCGATCGACAGCTTCTGGTAGGCTGTTGCGCCCCAGGCGGCGAGACCCAGGGCAGCGATGAACACGAGCAGCCGCTGGCGAAGAGCGACGCCGATCAGCGTATCGAGCATGGGATCAATCCGAATCGGTCTTGGCGAGTTCCGCGAGCAGCGGGATGAGGCCGCGATTGGCGACCAGATCGTCGGCCTCGAGGTCGGCCTTGATCGAGGCGTCACGGGAATTCTCCGACAGCACCTCGACCGGCACGGCACGCACGCCGTCCGGCTTGCGCACGAAAACCCACGACTGGTCGCGATGACGGACGACGGACCCTGCCGGGACGACCCACTGCGCCCCACCTGTCTGTTCGACGCGCACGCGCACGATCACCGCGAGACCGGGCCGTACGCTCCCGTTGCGCGTGTCGATCTGGGCAACGGCGGTCACCGACTGGGTCGCCGGATCGACGCTGCGGCCGATGCGCAGGATATGGCCGGTCGCCCCCTGTCCCGGCAGAGACACCGGCGAGCCGAGCTCGATCGATGCAAGCCGCGAGGACGGAACCTGGAGGTTGACCCACAGAGGATCGAGCTGGGCGATGGTGAACAGGGGCTCGGCGGGCGCCACGCGTGCGCCCGGGCTGGTATGGCGGCTCAGCACGATGCCCGCCTTGGGAGCCGGGATGTCGATGGTGGGCCGGAAAGCGCGCGTCCGCTGCAGCGTCTCCACTTCCTGCTCGGTCATGCCCATGAGCGTCAGCACATGGCGGCGTTCGTTCACGTGATAGGTCGCGGTCCTGGCATCGTTCTCGGCCACGCGCAGATCGCGCTCCGGAAGGGCGCGCGCCGCGAAGAGCTGCTCGGAGCGGCGAAGGCGATCGCGCGCGAGAGCGGCATCGGCCTCGGCGGCAAGATAGGCGCGCTGCGCCTCGACAAGCGCCGGCGAGCGCATGCGGATAATGGTCTGGCCGGCTGTCACCAGCTCATCCGGCGCGACCTCGACCGCCTCGATCAAGCCCTCGACGGGGGCCGCTACGACGCGCAGTTGAGCCGGCGGGATGGCAACCGTGCCGGGAAAGGAAAGGTCGCTGGCCTTGCGCTCGCGTTGGACCGGCGCGAAGCCGATGCCGGCGGAACGCAGCGCTTGCCCGTCGAGGGCCAGCTCACGGGCTGCCATCGCGCGGACCGACGATGCAGGCTGCACGGAAGCCTGTTGCGCTCGAGCGGCCCCCTCCGGAAGTGAGAGAGCGACGGCAAGGCCCATCATCCAGGCCACAGGCTTCGGCGAAATCTTCGGCAAGAACCCCTCCGCAAAGTCATCGACCAGCCGATGCTCGTTCCGACATCGCGAGAAGGCAGCTCTCGCCAGAGGGGCCCGGAACGCTCGTGACGCCGAGATAGGGAGCCCGCCGATTAATGCAAGAGAGCCATGCGGATTTCGGGCGGCTCGCTTCGGCACTCCCGGCCAGCGGCCAGCCTCGCGTTTCAGGCCATCGGTGCGTCGACTTCACCCCGGGACGAGGCCATGCCGGTGGACGGAGGCCATTCGTGAGTTGCTTTCATGCTCGCCCCGACGTCTTGGTCGCGTGGGGTATGGCGGCTAGTCTCTGTCGACCGTCGCCCCGGAGCACCCATGTCCGACCCAGCCCGCCTCTCGTTCCACGTGCCCGCGCCGGCGGTGCGGCCCGGTGGGACGCCCGACTTCAGCGACGTGAAGATCTCCGCGGCGGGCGAGGTGCGGCGGCCGGAGGTCGATGTCGCGCCCGAGGAGATCCGCGATCTCGCCTACTCCATCATCCGCGTGCTCAACCGCGACGGTGAAGCCGTCGGGCCGTGGGCGGGCCTCCTGACCGACGAGGAGCTGCTCGAGGGCCTGCGCCACATGATGACGCTCCGCGCCTTCGACGCCCGCATGCAGATGGCGCAGCGCCAGGGCAAGACCTCGTTCTACATGCAGCACATGGGCGAGGAAGCCGTGAGCTGCGCCTTCCGCAAGGCGCTCGCGCCGGGCGACATGAACTTCCCGACCTACCGCCAGGCCGGCCTGCTGATCGCCGGCGGCTATCCGATGCTCGACATGATGTCCCAGATCTACTCCAACGAGCTCGATCCGCTGAAGGGCCGGCAGCTCCCCGTCATGTACTCCTCGCGCGAGCACGGCTTCTTCCCGATCTCCGGCAATCTCGCGACCGGCCAGCGGCAAGGGATGAGAAACGAAATGAAGAACAGATCGTCGGGCCAGTGTTCCCTTGTCTGATCCAGGCGGTCTCACGCAGCGACAGGCACGGTCACTCAGTCATCGATGGGCAGGCCGAGCGCCACGCGGCCAGCGAGCGTGCGCTGATCGCCCTGCCGCATCGGGTGGAAGCGGGCGCCCTGGATGTCGCGGAACCGCCGCTCCAGGCCCAGGCGCTTGAAATAGGAGGCGCCGCCCGCCGCTTCGAGGGCGAGCTCGACCGTCTTGATGGCGCTGCGGGCGACCAGGGTGCGGTGGGTGAAGATCGTGCTGGTCGTCTGCGGGCCGGGCTGGGCGGTGCTGGCGAAGGCCACCATGCTGTCGCAGGCGATTCGCGTGGCAGTCCATTCGTTATGCAGTGCGCCCACGGCGTCGACCGGCGCGCAGCCATTGCCTTTGGCCGCGGCAACGGCGATGTCGTAGGCGGCCTCGGCGATGCCGGTATAGACGGCATAGACCAGCGGAAACGCCACCATGCAAATCGTGTGCATCAGCGGATGCCACATTCCGGAGGGGCGCCGGGCGGCGATCGCGGCGTCGGCGATGAAGACATCCTTCAACAGGACGTCGTGCGAGGCCGAGCCGCGCATGCCCATTGCATCCCAGGTCTCGACGATGCTGACGCCGGAAGCCGTCATCGGAACGCCGAACTGCAGCACGACCGGCCCCTCGGCCGTCTGCTCGACCGCGCCGGTTATCAAGAGGTTGGCCGTCGGCGCGCCGCTGGCGAAGATCTTCCGAGCGTTGATCCTGTAGCCGCCCTCGACCTTCGTCGCGTCGCCCGAGCCGGCGAGCCAGTCGGAAGCACCCGAGGACAATAGCTGGAGGTTCTCCGCCGCCACCCGCCTCAGCAGGCCGTCGGTCGGCGCTTTCTGGTGGCGCCAGCGCCAGGCGGCCGCGGCGACCAGATGAGTATGCATGGCAAAGGCCAGCGCGGTGGCGCTGCAGTGGCGGGCGAGCTCACGCAGCAGTGCCGCGAGCTCGGGCCCATCGAGCCCGCCACCGCCGAGCTCCACAGGAACGGCGAGGCCCAGGAAGCCACGCTCCCGCAGCAGGGTGAAGTTGGCCTCGACGAACGCGTTGGCGGCATCGGCGCGCGTCTCCTCGGCCTCGAGCCTCGCCGCGATTTCGGCCAGGGTCGCGCGCCAGTTCTTGCCAGATACGGGGGGATTGGCGAGAGCGGCTGAAGCGGACATCGAATACCTCCTCGAGGTTGAATCCCTGTCGCGAAGTATCCGCGCCCATGCAAGATTGGCCTATGATCGAAACGCCGAATTCTCCTGCCGATCCACCGGACCTGGACGTTTTGTCGGAGATGCTGCGCGCCGTGCGGCTGACCGGCGCGGTATTCTTCAGCGGCCGCCTCACGGCGCCCTTCGCCCTGCTCTCGCCCAAGCGCTACGACGGTCAGGCACCGATGGCGCAGTACCGCCATGTCAGCATCTTCCATTTCATCACGGCGGGCGATTGCACCATCGAGACGGCGAGCGGCCAGAGGCGGGTGCTCGGCGCGGGCGACGTCGTGCTGCTGCCATTCGCCGACGCCCACAGGTTCTGGAAGGGCGACGCCGAGATGGCGTTGACGCCGGACCTGATTTTCAGTGGGCCGGCCGACGGCATCTGGCGGCTCGATCATGGCGGCGGCGGCCCGGAAACGCGGTTCGTTTGCGGCTTCATCGAGTCGTCGGAGTTCCTGATGGCCCCGCTCTTCCGTACCCTGCCCGAGCTGCTGGTCGAGCAGACGGCGGGGCAGACGGTGAGCAGGCTGATTGCGGCGACGGTGCGTGAGGCCATGGCGCTGGTCGACGCCGCCACCCCCGGCGCGCAGATGACGCTTGGCCGCATGATGGAGACGCTGTTCGTCGAGATGCTGCGCCGGCATGCCGAGACGCTGGCGCCTGGAAGCACGGGCTGGTTCGCCGCTCTCAAGGATCCGATCGTCGGCCGCGCCCTGCAGCTCGTCCACGCCGCGCCGGGGCGGCACTGGACGACCGGGAGCCTGGCGCGTGCCGCCGGCACGTCGCGCACCGTGCTGGCCGACCGCTTCAACGCGCTGCTCGGCAGGCCGCCGATCGACTACGTCACCGGCTGGCGCATCCAGCTCGCGGCCGACCGCCTGCGTGATGGCCGGGACAGCATCGCGTCGATCGCCGAAGCCGCCGGCTACGACTCGGACGCAGCGTTCGGCCGCGCCTTCAAGCGCGTCACCGGCATCACACCGGGCCGCTGGCGTGCCGGCGACGGCGACAGCCGCCCGCACATGCCGATCCGGTTCCAGGAGCCGCTGGTCTGATCGACCGACAGCCTCGCGGTCGATCTCAAGTCGGCCGGCGAAGGCCGCAGCACGGCATGTCGTCACGCTTATCCAATCAACACCGTCGATGGCATCCGTGTGCTCAATCCCGACGGCCTCCTGAGCAACGAGAAGTTGCTCGAGGGCCTGCGCCACATGCTGACCTTGCGCGCTTGGCGCAGAGGCCGAGGTGCCTTCCACGGCGCCCAGGCGCTGACAGAGGAGGGGGACGGACCAACCGCTAGCGCCCAGGCCCATAAGGGCTCATTAGATATGGTCTCGGGCGTCAGCCAATGGCCCGTGCGCAGGAATCGTCGCAGTTGGGGGGGACGAATGGGACGACTGACAGGACGTATCGCGCTTGTGACTGGTAGCGGGCGTGGAATCGGCCGCGCAATCGCACTGGCGTATGCACGGGAAGGTGCACACGTCGGTTTAACCTCGCGAACTGGCGCACAGCTTGACCAAGTCGCGGCAGAGATCCTGGCGGCGGGTGGCGAAGCCTTCGCCGTCGCCGCCGATCTGATGAACGGTGCGGCGATCAAATCCATGGTCTCGGCGATGATCGGTCATTTCGGCCGTCTCGATATTCTTGTGAACAATGGGGGCGGCATCATCGGCGGGGGCGCGGCCTTGCACGCCCTGACCCATGACGACGAGCTGTTCGAGAAGAATCTGTTTCTCAACCTCACCTCGGCTTATTACGCGACCCGCGCGGCACTACCCCAAATGGTGAAGCAGGATTACGGGCGGGTCATCTTCATCGGCTCGGGCCACGCCAAGCGTGGCGGTGGACCAATCTCCTACACTGCCGCAAAGCACGCGCTCGTGGGGCTGACCCGGGCGCTGGCCTACCAGGTACCCCCGACGATCACCGTCAACACGCTCAGTCCGGGCTGGATCAATACCAGTCTCGTCGATTTCGCCCGGATTGGTGCGCAATCGGGCATCGATGCTTCGGCGGCCCGCGCGATAGCCATGAGCGCAAGCATACAAAAGCGCATTCTCGAACCGGAGGAGTTGGCTCCCATGGCTGTGCTGCTTGCGTCCGAGGAAGGTGGCGGCATTACCGGACAAGAAGTCAGCGTCGATGGTGGTTACAGGGTTTGAGGGCCGCCACAGGCCGCCATCAGGCACGGCCGAGCTGCACCTGACGGTCGACCACGATCCACGTCGCTCGGGCCACGGCCAACAAGGTTCCTGATTCACCATGGGCCGCGGCTTCGGCAACTCGCTTTCGCCCGTCGCGACCGGTCTCCCAGGCGGTGATGACGCAGCGCTCTCCAGGACGCGGACGCGCCTCGATCCGTGCCGTCATCCGGCCCAGCAGGATCGGCGACTGGTCGAAGGTGCCCGAATTCCTGTCGCAGGAGCAAGCGTAACCCGTCGGGCAGTCGAGTGCCGCCCATAGGAATTCGGGCGACACAAGACCGTCGCTCCCGCCAAGATCGGCCGACGGCGTCCACGTCGCTGCCACTGCGGCAGAGCCGCCAGCAACGGGCCGTGCCAGCATCCCAGCGCCGATGCGCAAGCCATCGCCGGGAGCGCGATGCGGGCCGCAGACGAAGCACATGGGCAACAAATGTTCGTGCGGCTTAACGACGGGGGTCTGCTCCGCCTTGGCCGCTTCTGCCAACGACGCCCTTTCCACGTGCCTCAAGTCGAGACTTGCCGGCCGGCCAACAGCGATCGCCAGGTCATCGTCGCGTAGCTCTCGCGAGCCATCATCCTTGTCAATCACCGCCAGCGTTTTCTCCAGCGGCGGTGGGGCCCGCAATGTGACTTCTGCAGCTCCTGGGATGTGCTTTCCGAGCATTCCGCAGACATAGCCGCCATTACCTGAGTTTGGCGGCCCACAAAACCGCCGCGGAATGGTCATCGTGAGCATGGAAGCGTCCCCTCTCGGAACTTGGTTCGCGTCGAGGCACAGAATCCATATAGTCCCCGCGCGGTCGTGCCCAGCCATGATCCTACCACCGAGGGGCGAAGAGGAAGCAAATGGATTGTCGCGCAGGTCCATGCGTGACCCCTCACGAACGGGGGCTCAATGCTCGGAAGTCGGACTCGTTCCGCGCTCTTGCCGGTCGTGCGTCATTTCCCTAAGGAGCCTCGGGAACACGTCCGATTGGCGTCTTGGTTGAGACCGCAAACAGGCCGATAGTCTCCCGTAGACCGTCGCCCCGGAGCACCCATGTCCGACCCAGCCCGCCTCTCGTTCCACGTGCCCGCTCCCGCCGTGCGGCCCGGCGGCACGCCCGACTTCAGCGACGTGAAGATCTCCGCGGCGGGCGAGGTGCGGCGGCCGGAGGTCGATGTCGCGCCCGAGGAGATCCGCGATCTCGCCTACTCCATCATCCGCGTGCTCAACCGCGACGGTGAAGCCGTCGGGCCGTGGGCGGGCCTCCTGACCGACGAGGAGCTGCTCGAGGGCCTGCGCCACATGATGACGCTCCGCGCCTTCGACGCCCGCATGCAGATGGCGCAGCGCCAGGGCAAGACCTCGTTTTACATGCAGCACATGGGCGAGGAGGCCGTCAGCTGCGCCTTCCGCAAGGCGCTCGCGCCGGGCGACATGAACTTCCCGACCTACCGCCAGGCCGGGCTGCTGATCGCCGGCGGCTACCCCATGCTCGACATGATGTCCCAGATCTATTCCAACGAGCTCGATCCGCTGAAGGGCCGGCAGCTCCCGGTGATGTACTCCTCGCGCGAGCACGGCTTCTTCTCGATCTCGGGCAACCTCGCGACCCAGTTCGTCCAGGCGGTCGGCTGGGCGATGGCCTCGGCGATGAAGCGCGACACGAAGATCGCCGCCGGCTGGATCGGCGACGGCTCGACCGCGGAGTCCGACTTCCACGCCGCCCTGGTCTTCGCCTCGACCTACAAGGCGCCGGTCGTGCTCAACATCGTCAACAACCAGTGGGCGATCTCGACCTTCCAAGGCATCGCCCGCGGCGGCTCGGGCACCTTCGCCGCGCGCGGCCTGGGCTTCGGCATCCCGGCGCTGCGGGTCGACGGCAACGACTATCTCGCCGTCCATGCCGTCGCGCGCTGGGCGGTCGAGCGCGCGCGGCGCAATCTCGGCCCCACGCTGGTCGAGTACGTCACTTATCGCGTCGGCGCCCATTCGACCTCCGACGATCCGAGCGCCTACCGGCCCAAGACGGAGTCCGACGCCTGGCCGCTGGGCGATCCCGTGCTGCGCCTGAAGCAGCACCTGATCCGCCTCGGCGCCTGGTCCGAGGAGCGCCACATGCAGGCCGAGGCCGAGATCCTCTCGTCGGTGATCGCCGTCCAGAAGGAAGCCGAGACGCACGGCACGCTGCACACCGGCCCGCATCCCTCCGCCCGCGACATGTTCGAGGGCGTCTACGAGGAGATGCCGCCGCACCTGCGCCGCCAACGGCAGCAGGCGGGAGTGTGACGCTTACCCGCTCCTCTTTGGCCAGGCGGGGCACTCTGGCCTCGACCGGAGGAGCGGCACTGTCGCGATTTGAAAGGAATCAAGGTTTGGCCGTGATTTATTCCGGATGGCCTGCTAGCTTGCTTTTTGGCACCGCCATACAGGAGAGGAGGACGACCATTCGCATCTTTGATGTCCTCGCTGAATGGGACAATGAAGCCCGTGTTTGGGTTGCGACAAGCGACGATATTCCGGGTCTGGTAACTGAAGCGGAGTCGAAAGAGCAGCTTGTTGCGCGACTTCGCGTCCTGGTTCCCGAGTTGCTGGAGCTGAACGCTCACCTCGTGGCGGAAGCGGACGCATCTCACGAATTCAATATCCATTGGACCGAGGAGCAGCGCGTCACGTACGCGTAATCTGCTTGTCTGATTACAGCCCCGCCGTAAAGAAGATGCTGAGAGCGAACAACTGCAAGCCCGTGCGCACCGGTAAGAGCGACCACGAGGTGTGGTACAGCCGCTCACCAAGCGTAATTTTCCAGTCGACCACAAGATTCTATCGCGGCACACAGCCAACGGGGTCATGAAGCAAGCTGGGCTGCCGAAGGCTTTCTAGAGGCTGTGCGAGAGTTCGGGGTTTGCGGCAGCCGCGCTTCTCACGCGTACTCTCACCCACGTCAACGCAGCAGCAATATCGACCATTTCCCAAAGGCGGATGACGATGCGCGCAGCCTCATGGGCGGCGAGCGTTTGGCACACAAATCGCATGGCCTCGGTATCTTGACGGGAGGGAAGCACCATGGACGGCTTTGGAATCGGAGCGTCAGTCCGGCGCAAGGAAGACAAGCGCTTCCTCACGGGCAAGGGCACCTACACCGACGACATCAACCGGCCGGGCCAACTGATGGCCTTCCTGCTGCGCAGCCCGCATGCCCACGCGACGATCGGCGCGATCGATACGGCCGAGGCCAAGGCGGCGCCGGGCGTCGTGGCCGTCTTCACGGGCGCCGAGCTGGCGGACCCCGAGCTGAAGGTGGGCGGCATGCCGTGCGGCTGGCTCATCACCTCCAAGGATGGCTCGCCGATGGTCGAGCCGCTGCGCCCCCTGCTCGCCCAGGGAAAGGTGCGTCATGTCGGCGAGCCGGTCGCGGTGGTCGTCGCCGAGACATACGCCGAAGCGGAGGCCGCGGCCGAGCTGATCGGGGTCGACTACGCGGAATTGCCGGCCGTGGTCGCCATGGACAAGGCGATCAAGCCGGGCGAGCCGCTGCTGTTCGACAGCGCGCCCAACAACCTCTGCTTCGACTGGCACCTCGGCGACAAGGCGGCGGTCGAGGCAGCCTTCGCGCGTGCCCATCACGTCACGCGCATGGATCTCGTGAACAACCGGCTGGTCTCCAATCCGATGGAGCCGCGCGCCGCCATCGGCGAGTATGACGCGGCGACGGAAGACTACACGCTCTACACCACCAGCCAGGCGCCGCACGTGCACCGGCTGCTGATCGGCGCCATGATCCTGCAGCTGCCCGAGCACAAGCTGCGCGTGGTGGCGCCCGATGTCGGCGGCGGCTTCGGCACCAAGGGCTCGATCTACAACGAGCAGGCGCTGGTGCTGTGGCTCGCCGCGCGGCTCGGACGGCCGGTCAAGTGGACGGCCAATCGCAGCGAGATCTTCCTCACCGACAACCAGGCGCGCGACCATCTCACCACGGCGGAGCTGGCGCTCGACAAGGACGGCAAGTTCCTCGCCATGCGGGTGGCGACCCTGGCCAATCTCGGCGGCTATCTCGGCGCCTTCGCGCCGGCGATCCCGACCTGGTGCTACGGCACGCTGCTGGCCGGCTGCTACGCCACACCGGCGATCTATGTCGAGGTCAAGGGCGTGTTCACCAACACCGCCCCGGTCGATGCCTACCGCGGCGCCGGACGCCCCGAGGCCTGCTACGTCGTGGAGCGGCTGGTCGACCGCGCGGCGCGCGAGACGAAGATCGACCCGATCGAGCTGCGCCGGCGCAACTTCATCGCCACCGACGCCTATCCCTACGCCACGCCGGTCGGGCTGACCTACGACAGCGGCGACTATTTCAAGACGCTCGACATGGCGATCGCCGCCGCCGACCACGCGGGCTTCGAGGCGCGCCGGCAGGAAGCGGCGAGCCGCGGCAAGCTGCGCGGCATCGGCATCGCCGCCTACATCGAGGCCTGCGCCATGGCGCCCTCGGTCATGGCGGGACAGCTCGGCGCGCGCGCCGGCTTCTACGAGAGCGCCCAGGTGCGCGTCCATCCGACCGGCGGCATCACCGTCTTCACCGGCTCGCACAGCCACGGACAGGGCCATGAGACGACCTTCGCGCAGCTCGTGTCGGACCGCCTCGGCCTCGCGCTCAACCAGATCGACATCGTCCACGGCGACACAGCCAAGATCCCGTACGGCATGGGGACCTATGCCTCGCGCTCGCTGGCCGTCGGCGGCACCGCGCTGGTCAAGGCGATGGACAAGATCGTCAACAAGGGCCGCAAGATCGCCGCCCACATGCTCGAAGCGGCCGAGGCCGACATCGAGTTCGCCGACGGCAAGTTCACGGTGGCCGGAACCGATCGCTCGAAGACCTTCTCCGAGGTGGCCTTCTCGGCCTACGTGCCGCACAACTACCCGATCGAGACGCTGGAGCCGGGCCTCGACGAGACCGCTTTCTACGATCCGGCGAACTTCACCTACCCCGCCGGCTGCTATGTCGCCGAGGTCGAGGTCGATCCCGAGACCGGCGATACCGCGCTCGTGCGGTTCACCGGCGCCGACGATTTCGGGCGCATCATCAACCCGATGATCGTCGAGGGGCAGGTGCACGGCGCGCTGGTCCAGGGCATCGGCCAGGCGCTCTACGAGAACGCGGTCTACGACACCGAGACCGGGCAGCTGCAGACCGGCTCGTTCATGGACTACTGCATGCCGCGCGCCGACAACTTCGTGCCCTTCGCGCTCGAGACCAACGTCACGCTGTGCGCCCACAACCCGCTGGGCGCCAAGGGCTGCGGCGAGGCGGGCACGATCGGATCGCCCCCGGCGATCATGAACGCGCTCCTGGACGCGCTGACCCCGCTCGGCATCACCGACCTCGACATGCCCGCGACCCCGGAGCGCCTGTTCCGCGCAATGGCCCGGCAGCGCTGAGCGAGACCTTTCGACTTCGCTCGGAGCTTGTGATTCTTCAGCGATCTTGTGCTCTGCATCTGATTGAAGAAACAAAAGATCCCTCGCTACGCTCGGGATGACAACGATGGTGTCATCCCGAGCGTAGCGAGGGATCTTTCGTTTCATCGACACCGCATCCGAGACGGCGTCTTGGTCGAGGCGACGAATACGTGGATAGTGTCGCGCCGATCGTCGAACCGGGAGTTCCCATGTCTGATCCGAAGCAGAAGGCGGGAGCCTAGCCGATGCCGCGCAAGACCATGGTCGAGGCGATCCGCGACGCGATGGACGTGTCTATGGCGCGCGACGACAACGTCGTCGTGTTCGGCGAGGACGTCGGCTATTTCGGCGGCGTGTTCCGTTGCACCCAGGGCCTGCAGCAGAAATACGGCACCAGCCGCTGCTTCGACACGCCGATCAGCGAGCTCGGCATCGTCGGCGTCGCGGTCGGCATGGCGGCCTACGGCTTGCGGCCGTGCGTCGAGATCCAGTTCGCCGACTACATGTATCCCGCCTACGACCAGATCGTGTCGGAGGCGGCGCGCCTGCGCTACCGCTCGAACGGCAACTTCACCGCGCCGCTCGTGGTGCGCATGCCGACCGGCGGCGGCATCTTCGGCGGCCAGACTCACAGCCAGAGCCCGGAGGCGCTGTTCGTCCATGTCGCGGGCCTCAAGACGGTCGTGCCGTCGAACCCGTACGACGCCAAGGGGCTGCTGATCGCCGCGATCGAGGACAACGACCCCGTGATCTTCCTCGAGCCCAAGCGGCTCTACAATGGTCCGTTCGACGGCCATCACGACAAGCCGGTGACGCCGTGGGCCAGGCACCCGCAAGGCGAAGTGCCGGACGGGCACTACACGGTGCCGCTGGGCAAGGCCGCGATCCGGCGCGCCGGCGCGGCGGTGACGGTGCTGGCCTACGGCACGATGGTGTTCGTGGCCGAAGCGGCCGCCGCCGAGACGGGCATCGATGCCGAGGTGATCGACCTCCGCACCCTGCTGCCCTACGACCTCGAGACCATCGCGGCCTCGGTCGAGAAGACCGGGCGCTGCGTAGTCGTGCACGAGGCGACGCTTACGGGAGGCTACGGCGCCGAGCTTGTCGCGCTGGTGCAGGAGCATTGCTTCTACTGCCTCGAGGCGCCGGTCGCGCGGGTCACCGGCTGGGACACGCCCTATCCGCACGCGCAGGAGTGGGACTACTTCCCGGGGCCGGCGAGGATCGGGCGCGCCCTCAAGGCCGTGATGGAGGCCTGAGATGGGCACGCGGATCATCAAGATGCCCGACGTCGGCGAAGGCGTGGCCGAGGCCGAAATCGTCGAATGGCACGTCACAGTCGGCCAGTCGGTGCTGGAGGACCAGGTCCTCGCCGCCGTGATGACCGACAAGGCGACGGTGGAGATCCCCTCGCCCGTCGCCGGCACCGTCGTCGCGCTGGGCGGTGAGGTCGGCAGCGTGCTGGCGGTCGGCTCCGAGCTGGTCCGGCTGGAGGTCGCCGGCGGCGGGACCGAGGAAGTCGCCGCAGCGCCGCCGGGAGCGCCGCCGGGAGCGCGGCTCTCCAGAGCCGCTCAGGGGGTGTCGGAACGCGAAGAAAGAGCGGCTCTGGAGAGCCGCGCTCCCAGCGCGCATGAACCGCGGGCGCAGCTCTCCGCGCCGCCGGGGCCGGGGCCCGCGCCCATCCCGCTGTCGCCCCGTCCCGCCATCGCCAAGCCCATCGCGTCGCCCGCCGTGCGCAAACGCGCGCGCGACGCCGGTGTCGACCTGCGCCAGGTGCGCGGCAGCGGACCGGCGGGCCGCATCGGCCACGAGGACCTCGATGCGTTCCTGCGCGGCAGCGCCGCTGCGGCGACCGGCGGCGGCAAGGTCGCCAATCCCGCGGTCGAGACAATCAAGATCGTCGGGCTGCGCCGGCGCATCGCGCAGAAGATGGCGGAGTCCAAGCGCCGCATCGCGCACTTCTCCTACGTCGAGGAAGTCGATGTCACCGCCGTCGAGGAGCTGCGCGCGACGCTCAATGCGCAGCACAAGGCCGACGACCGTCCACGCCTCACCTTGATGCCGTTCCTGATGCAGGCGCTGGTCAGGGCGATCGCCGACTTCCCCGAGGTGAATGCCCTTTACGACGACGAGGCCGAGACGATCGAGCGGCACGGCGGCGTCCATATCGGCATCGCGACACAGACCCCGGCCGGGCTGATGGTTCCCGTCGTTCGCCATTGCGAGGCGCGCGGCCTGTGGGACTTCGCGGCCGAGGTGCGGCGTCTGGCCGAGGCGGCGCGCCAGGGCACGGCGACGAGGACCGAGCTCAGCGGCTCGACCATCACCATCACCAGCCTGGGCGCGCTGGGCGGCATCGTAAGCACGCCGGTGATCAACCGGCCGGAGGTGGCGATCGTCGGCGTCAACCGCCAGGTCGTGCGGCCGGTCTGGCAGGGCGGCCAGTTCGTGCCGCGCACCATGATGAACCTCTCCTCTTCGTTCGATCACCGCGTCATCGACGGCTATGTGGCGGCGAGCTTCGTGCAGCGCCTCAAGAGCCTGCTCGAGGCGCCGGCGACGCTTTTCATCGAGGCGTGAGATGGCCGAGATCAATGCAAAGGTGATGATCGTGGGCGGCGGGCCGGGCGGCTATGTCGCCGCCATCCGCGCGGGCCAGCTCGGTCTCGACGTCGTGCTCGTCGAGCAGGGCGGACGCGAGGGCGGATTGGGCGGCACCTGCCTCAATGTCGGCTGCATTCCGTCGAAGGCGATCATCCATGCCGCCGATGCGGTCCATCAGGCGCACCAGCAGGCCGAGAGGAAGTCGCCGTTCGGCCTCGCCGTCGAGCGGCCGACGCTCGACTTCGCGCGCACGATCGAGTGGAAGGACGGCATCGTCGGCCGCCTCACCAGCGGCGTCGCCGCGCTGCTGAAGCGCTACAAGGTCAAGATCGTGCACGGCCACGCCACGATGGTCGACGGCAAGACGTGCAAGGTCGACACCGATACCGGCCCCGAGACGGTGCGCGCCGAGCATGTCGTGCTCGCCACCGGATCGGAGGCGGCGAGCGTGCCCGCCCTGCCCTTCGGCGGACGGATCATCTCCTCGACCGAGGCGCTGTCGCTGCCGGCGGTGCCCGAACGGCTCGTCGTGGTGGGCGCGGGCTACATCGGGCTCGAGCTCGGCACCGCGTTCGCCAAGCTCGGCTCCAAGGTGACGATCGTCGAGGCGGAGGAGCGGATCCTGCCGGCCTACGACACCGAGCTGACGCGTCCGGTGGCGCGCCGCCTGCGTGCGCTCGGCGTCGAGGTGCTGACCGGCGCGCGCGCCGCCGGCCTCTCCGACGCAGGCGATGCGCTGCGGGTCTCGCAGCAAAGCGGCGCGACGGTGCGCGAGATCGCAGCCGACAAGATCCTCGTCGCCACCGGGCGCCGTGCCCGGACCGCCGGCCTCGGTCTCGACCGGCTCGACCTCACCATGACCGGCGCCTTCGTGGTGATCGACGAGCGCTGCGCCACCTCGATGCTCAATGTCTGGGCGGTCGGCGACCTGACCGGCGAGCCGATGCTGGCGCATCGCGCGATGGCGCAGGGCGCGATGGTGGCCGAGATCATCGCCGGCCAGCGCCGCGTGTTCGATGCCGTGGCCATCCCCGCCGTCTGCTTCACCGACCCCGAGATCGTCACCGTCGGCCTCTCGCCCGATGCCGCGCGGGCCGCCGGCCACGACGTGCATGTCGGGACCTTCCCGCTCGCCGCCAACGGCCGCGCGCTCACGCTCGGCGCCGAGGACGGCTTCGTGCGCGTCACCGCCCGCGCCGACAACCACCTGGTGCTCGGCATCGCCGCCGTCGGCGCCGGCGTGTCCGAACTATCCGCCGCCTTCGCCCTCGCCCTCGAGATGGGCGCCCGCCTGGAAGACATCGCCGGCACCATCCACGCCCATCCGACCCTCGGCGAAGCGTTCCACGAGGGCAGCCTGCGGGCGCTGGGCGAGGCGCTGCATATTTAGGATTCAATCACATGAGCCCCGGGGATCGCCCCGTTTCCAGATCGGTTGCATGGTTACGATCCAGGGGTAGAATTATAGAATATTTTCTATCCATACAGAAAGGAGGAGCCGATGAGCCTCAACATCAAGGACCCCGAGGCCCATCGGTTGGCGCAGGCGATCGCCCGCGCCACCGGGGAGAGCATGACCAGTGTCGTCAAGGAAGCGCTCCGGGAGCGATACGCCCGCATCGAGCGCCGGAAAGGAAAGGCCAG
Source organism: Reyranella sp. (assembly GCF_965279465.1). Lineage (NCBI taxonomy): Bacteria > Pseudomonadati > Pseudomonadota > Alphaproteobacteria > Hyphomicrobiales > Reyranellaceae > Reyranella > Reyranella sp. Next base: position 4,347,291 of record NZ_OZ257242.1, on the reverse strand, counting down.
CGTCGAGGAGTTGCTGGCGATCGCGGATCGAGCCGCCGCGCACGTGAAGCGCCCTTACGTCGACCATGCCAAGCTCCTCTACGACGAGAACGGTCTGCCGGAATGATCCTCGATACCTCGGCGATGGTGGCCATTCTCTACCGTGAGCCCGAAGCAGCCGATTTTGCACGGCTCGTCCACGACGCCGAGACATGCCGCATCAGCGTTGCGAACTACGTCGAACTGTCCATGGTGATCGAAAGTCAGCTTGGTTCCGAGGGCATGCGCCAGGCAGAGGCTTTCTTTCGGCGCGCCGGCATCGTGGTCGAGCCGGTGACGATCGAGCAAGGCGAGCTTGCCCGCCAGGCTTTTCTCGACTTCGGGAAGGGGCGCCACAAGGCAGGCTTGAACTTCGGCGATTGCTTTTCCTACGCGCTGGCGAAGGCCACGGGCGAACCGCTCCTGTTCAAAGGCGCCGATTTCAGCCAGACGGACATAAAGGCAGCGTAGGAACGCCGATCCCATTCTAATTCGCTACGGCAGTTCGCTGTCATCATTTACCGATTCCGAATCGACATGCGCGACGGCGAATTCGGATCCGGTCAGCTTGTCGAGAAACTCATGCGTTGTGACATTCCGCTCGAGCGTTAACGTCTCGCACTTTGGGACGAACGTCTTTCGGTGTGACTTTCTCGTTCTTGCGACAAATAGTTGCACCCGCATCTTTTTTAAGGCATTATTAAAGTGGTGGCCCGCGGACCAGGGTCTAGCCCGAAACGCGTGAAGCGTGCGCGGGCTAAATGTCTCGCAGCCGCTCACTGGTTCATTTGGATGCCCTAAATCGAACCGGTGGCTCGAGTGTTTACAACGTAAAAGCCGGCTGTTTATCGCTTCGACCGGGAAAAAGGCCCTGGGCGAATGGGAGCAGGAAAATGTTGCGGTTGCGATTCTGGACAGTTGCCATTGCGTCACTTGCGATATGCAGCTGCGCAGGGGTCGATGGCGTCGAGGGGCCGCCGCCGAATATAGAGAGGTTGTCGGGCGATCCGATTGCGCGGGCCAATTTCCAGACGAATTATATCAGGGCTCTCCGAATCAATTCAGACCTTCCTCCGGATTCCGTGACGTCACCAGCGCCGGCAGCGGAATGGAAGTTGATTTCCCGGGCGGGCATCGATCAGATCGACGAGGTATGTAATAATTATCTCGCTTCCCTTTACCGCTTCAACGCAAACCAAAAGGCCGCGCGACAAGGGCTTGCGGCGGCAACGGCAACGACCGCCGTCATCATGGGCTTTGCGGGCGCGACCGGCATGGCGATCGGCATCACGGCCGCCGCGCTCGGATTATCCATGAGTCTCTTCGATGCCGGCACGAATTCCGTGCTGTTCACGGTCGAGGCGTCGGCGGTGCGCAACGTCGTGCAGGAGTCGCGCGCCAGGTATATCGTCGCCATGAGCAGCAACCCGCCGACCACGCGCCCGGATACCATGATCGCCTTGCGCGGTTACCTGTCGCTGTGCACGCCCGCGACGATCGAGGCGAACATCAACAATGCTGCCAACGGGTCGCGGAACTCCGTGACGACACCGATCGAAAAGGACGGTGTCGCCGCCGCCGCGCTGGCCGCGCCGGCGATGACGACGATCGCGCGCGCCCAGAGTGTTACTCGTAGCAGCGTCACGGACGCCCCGCCTCCGATTCCGGTGCCGGCGCGTCCGGCCGGGGCGACAGCGGCGGAAGCCAGCGTCACGCGCGCCGACCTCACGAAGGTCCAGGCGGCCCTGGGAGTGAAGGCCGACGGCGATTTCGGCACCGACACCCGCAATGCCATCGTGGAATTCGGCCGCGGCATGAAGAAGCGACTGTCCACCTCCGGACCAGCGGACGAAAATGCGAACGAGTTGGTCGGCAGCGTCCGCGCCCTACTCTATTCGATCGCGGCGGTGCCCATGCCGCCAATGTTTGGCTCGGCGTATGAACGGGCCTATCTGGGCGAGCCTTCGACCTATGTACGACCCGATCCGATCCGGCTGAATTCTCTCCTGGAGAGAATTCCTGCGCCATCCGGAAAGGCTTATCCCGATACCGACCATAATTCGGATGCGGACATGGCGAAGAAGCTGAGCCTGATGCGAGAGAGCCTCGGGGGCCCGCTCACATCCACCAAGCACGCCGCGCTGCCGAACTAGCAACTCTCCATCGCAGCAGGCGCGAGCGCACGTCACGACAGCCGTCGGAGGGAAGGATTACATGGCCAAGTTCCGCATAACTGCCGCCGGCTCGAAGCTGCGCAAGGAGCCAAAGTTCACGGCCGAAGTGCTTGGAACACTCGATCCGCCGACGACGGTCGAGGGCACCTTGACGAAGAACGGATACATCGAGACGCGGATACCGCCGGTCTCCTCCGAGAACGTCTTCATCCTCCTGGATGGTAGCGCGGAAGCCGTTCCAACAATGCCCCTGCCCTTCGGCCCCGAAGACGCCGACGCGCTCTGCTCGATCGTCACGGCTGAGGCGCGCGACGCGTCCACGGACCGTGATTATCTCTTGGCCGTGGCCTACGACCTGACCTCGTCCCTCGCCAAGCCTGTAAGCGACGACGGCACCAAGGTCGGCCCATTCCAGTATTCGGAGGCCGCGTGGGCGGCGGCGACGACGGATGGACCGGCGAAGGGACTGGGCTACACCACCGACCACCGATTGCGCTGGTACGAGCAGCCCAGGGTAGCGGCCCTGGTCGCCGCCGCCGACATCAAGAAATTCCGCGAATCCTTCGACCGGCTTCCGAAGTTCAACGAGCTGTATTTCTTCCAATTGATCGGCGCCCAGGCCCTCGCGGCCCTGCGGGATCCGGGCAGGTCATGCCAATCGGCGTTGCCCGAACCGGCCGCCGACGGGTCTTACGCCAAGGAGCTGCAGGCGGGAGCGCTGACCGTTTCCCAGGCGCTGGACGGTCTCCAGGAGCGGTTGGACAAGGCCTACGTGAAGGCCCTCGAGGTGATCGAGAAGCAACCCGCGGCCATCAGGTTCTTCCGCTCCCAGCCCGGAGACGCCCCGTGGATGGCCGTCGCGCGGGACGAGATGAAGCGGGGCGTTTCCGAAGACAGCAACAAGAGGAACACGGCGGAGATCACTGCGTACTTTGCGGAAGTCGGCTTCAAGGATGACGGCACACAGCCATGGTGTGCCGCGTTCGTCGCCCACTGCATGAAGCAATGCGGAGTCGCCGACGTCGCGGCGACCGTCAATTCTTCCACGGCCGTCGGCACGCCCTTCTGGGAGAAGTGGGGAGACCCGGCGCCCGATCCGAACCCGATCGGGACCGTCATCGTGCTCAAGCCGGGAGGAGCGGGCGGTCACGTCGGCTTCCTGGCGGAAGGCTCGTCCGCAGCAACGATACGGCTTCTCGGGGGCAATCAGGGTGGCGGTGGCGGCGCGAGGCCGGATCATGTCGGTATTGTCGACTTCCCCATAGCGACCAACCCGGTCGTCGCCCGGCGCTGGAAGGCGGTTGCAGCCCCGGCGATCTCCTTCGACGGCGTCGAAGCTCAGGCCGGCGACGAGCTTTTCGTCGAAAAGGCGCCTGTCGTCATGCAGCAGCTGAAGGACGCCTTTCCGGAAATGGAGGACATCCACGCGGCAGCCATCCTTGGAAACATCGGGCAGGAGTGCGGGGGCTTCAGGCAACTCCGCCAGAGAGACGGTCAAGGGCGCGAACTGCCCGACAGCGCCGGCGGCGGGTTCGGATGGTGCCAATGGGACGATCGTGGCCCGGCATTCAAGGCGTTTGCACGTGCCAACGGCCTAGACTGGAAAGACGACAAGGCCAATCTCGGCTACCTGATCCATGAGTTGAGGGAGAAGACGAAGGAGAATCGGGCGCTGCTCTCTCTTCTGCAGCAGAAATCCCTCGAACAGGCTGTCATCGACTTCGACAGGAAGTTCGAAAGATCGGGTACGCCGATGATCGAGAACAGAATTCGCTACGCCCGACTTGCCCTCAAGTGTTTTTCCGAACGGCCGTAAATGCCGGGGCGCCGAACGCCTCGACATAGGAGCGGGGAGCAAAGGCCGGTACCTCCGACTTCTCCGAAAGCAGCGGTCAGCGCAACGGGTACGGTATGGGGTAGATGGTTCCACGACCAGATCAGCTGTCGTCCGGCGCGCGCCCTCGGACCAGGTAATGAACAACATCGCGCCCTTGAGGACGAAGCGATCGCGGCGTGGATGGTGCGAGAGGCGGAACAGGAAGCGTTCGACTCCATAGCGCAACAAGGTGCGCCCGAATTCCTCGCCGCTGGCCCGGGAACGCGCCAGTAGTCTCGCGCGGATCGAGGCGGGAAGGTTCCTGTATTGCCAAGCTGCGCGGGTCATGGAGAGGTCGTTGACCCTGCAAGGTCTTGCACGCCTCGCCCAGTACAAAAATGGATGAAACCTTGTATATCGTCCAGAGTTGGACTACAGGATTCTCCCAGGTCTCAATCATGTCAACCGCCCTCGCCCCTGCCTCCCCGAAGCTAGATCGCCGGCGCCTGTCCGCTCCGGGCCTGAAGGCGTTCTTTCGCATCGCCGGACTGTGGGGCCTGTCGAGCGAGGAGCAGATGACGCTGCTCGGTCTCACCAGCCGCTCGACCCTCTTCAACTGGCGGCGCGATCCCGCTGTCAGCCTGTCGAAGGACACGTTGGAACGGATTTCGTACGTGCTCGGCATCTACAAGGCGTTGCGGATCCTGCTGCCCGACGACAAGGCGGCCGATGCCTGGGTGAGGCAGCCCAACGCCGAGACACTTTTCGGCGGCCGCTCGGCCCTCGAGCGCATGCTCTCCGGACAGGTGGCCGATCTTTTCGTCGTCCGCCAATACCTCGACTCGCAGCGCGGCGGATGGGGCTGACGCCGCCTCTGGCCAGCATTGCCTGGCTGCCGAGCTGGCGCATCGTTCCGAGCCGTTTCCCGCCGATCGACCTGTTCGAGCGCATTGCCGATCCGGCCGATTGGGACGCCCTGATCGAGCTCGAATCGCTCACCAACCCGCGCCTGCGCGATGCGGTGGGAGATATCGCCCTGGTGCCGGCGGCCGAGCGTGTGAGCGGGCCGGGCGCCAGCGCCATCATGGCCGCCTTCACGCACCTCAATCCCGACGGAAGCCGGTTCACCGACGGCAGCTACGGCATCTTCTACTGCACGCCCGACCTCGAAACGGCGATCGCCGAGACGCGATACCATCGCGCGCGTTTCATGACGGCCACCCGCCAGCCACCGCAGCACCTCGACATGCGCGTCTACCTGACCGACCTGCGGGCCGATCTTCACGACCTCCGGGGCCGCGTGACGCGAATGCCGCTAGTCTATCACACCACGGCCTATACGGCCGGACAGGAGCTGGCGCGACGGCTGCGGGCGAGCGGATCGGGCGGCATCGTCTATTCGAGCGTGCGTCGCGCGGACGGTGAATGCGCCGCCGTCTTCCGGCCCACATTGCTGTCGAACTGCCGCCAGGAGCGGCACCTGGCCTATGTCTGGGACGGCGAGACCGTCCGCGATGTCTACGAGAAGCAGGCGCTCCGCAGCGGCACGCCACGCGCGTGAGCAACGCCGCATATCGCAAGAGCATTTGGATATTTGTCAATTGATGCTATATTAGCCATCAAATGATGGAATTCGAGCATGCCCCGAGCCCTTAGAGCGACGATCCCCGAAGCCGTCGCATCGTCTGTTCCGCAAACCTTCGCTACGGAGGCTGATCGCGGGAGGCTGACGCCAGCAGGGCTGCGTGCCGTCAGGAAGGTCGTCGAGCACTGGAAGCTCAAGGGACACGAAGCGGCTGCCCTGTTGGGTGTGTCAACCAGCACCTGGGATCGCATCAACGCCGGCAAGTGGGACAGCTCGCTCTCGCAGGATCAGCTCACGCGCATTTCGGCCATCGTCGGCATCTTCAAGGGTCTGCATCTGCTGTTTGCCGATGGCATGGCCGACCGCTGGCCCGCTCTGCCCAACAAGGGTCCGCTCTTCGGCGGCCATTCTCCGGTGAAGGCTATGATCGACGGCGGCATTCCGATGATGCTCGACGTCCGCCGTTACGTCGATGCGCTCCGAGGCGGCCTCTAACATCGTGGGCATCGCGTTCCCCGTCAGCCATGTCTCGCACGATCGGACGGTCCGGCTGGTATCGACCGCGAGGTTGCGCGCGCCCGTGTTGGCCAAGCTCGTGCCGGCATCGGATCTCGACGCGCTTGCCGAGATCGAAGGCGCGACGAGCGGCCGCCTGCGTGCGCAGGAAGCGGGAACCGACAGGCTCGATCGCCGCGAGCTGGTGTTCGGCCTGCCGCACGCGCATTTCATCAATGCCGCCTTCTCCTATGCGTTGCCTCGCTCGCTCAACCGGTTCAACGGTCCGGGCCGCGGTGCCTGGTATGCCGCGCTCCTCGTCGAGACCTGCATCGCCGAAGTGACCTTCCACATGGAGCGGGAGCTGGCGAACGTCGGCGACTACAATGCCACTGTCGAATACGCCGAACTGTTCGCGAGCTTCGTGGGCGACTTCACCGATCTGAGGGGTATCGACCCTGCGCCTGACTGTCTCCATCCCGACCCGGCCAAAGGCTATCCCGCCGGCAACAGGCTGGCCGATGCCGTTCGCAGCGCCGGGCACTATGGCATCGTCTATCCGTCGGTACGCTCCGCGGGAGGCGTCTGCCTCGTCGCGCTCATCCCCCACGCCGTGCAGTCGGTCGCACAAGGCCGCGTCCTGCAGGTGACGTGGACCGGCAAGCCGGGACCGCACATCCAGATACCCAGTTGATCGGACCGGGGTACGGCCCTACTCGCTTTGGCAGATCGGCCAGCGCGGCATCCGTGTGGCTGTCCAGGGGAGGAAGACAAGCATGACTCCGAGAACGAGCGCCCTGCTCGCATCCATCGCCGCCGCCGTCCTGACGTGCATCGCGGCTGCGACACCGTCCCGCGCCGCCGACATCCAGCTCACGCCGGTCGTTGCCGATGTGCTGTGGCCGCCGCAGCCGGTGCGCGGCAGCGACTCGCAGGTCCATCTCGTCTACGAGCTGCGACTGTCGAATCCGACACCATTTGCCATTGCCGTCGACACGATCGAGGTCCTCGACGAGACCGGCCGTGTCGTGCTCGCCATGGACAAGGATGCGATCGGCAAGCGCCTCTCGATCGGCGGCCGGCGCGGCGCGGAAGCGACGTCGCTCTCGCCCGGGCAGTTCGGCGTGCTGTTCATGCACGCAGCGCTCCCGCCGAACCAGCCCGCGCCGAGGAGCCTGAGCCATCGCGTCTTGGCCGCTCTCGTCCAGCCCGACCAGCCGGCCCGGCCGGTCGCCATGACCATCGGCGAAACGCGGGTGGCCGAGCACGATCTTCCGGTCCTCGGCCCGCCGCTCGTCGGCGAGGGCTACGTCGCCGCCGACGGCTGCTGCGATTCCATCCGGCACGTGCGCGCCCTGCTGCCGATCGACGGCCGCTTCGCCCTCGCCCAGCGCTTCGCCATCGACTGGGAGCAGCTCGATGCCGACCGGCGCGTCGTGCGCGGCGACGTCAAGAAGGTCGAGAGCTACATCATCTTCGGCACGGACGTGATCGCCGTCGCCGACGGAACGGTGGTCGCGATGCGCAACGACCTTCCCGAGCAGGTGCCCGGCGCCCTGCCGCCCGGCCTGCCGATCGACCAGGCCGACGGGAATTTCGTCGTCCTCGACATCGGCCGCGGCGCCTTCGCGCTCTTCGCCCACATGCAGCCGGGCAGTGTCACGGTGCAGCCCGGCGCGACGGTGAAGCGCGGCGACGTGCTGGGAAAGGTCGGCAACACCGGCAACAGCCAGGCGCCTCACCTGCACTTCCACGTCATGGACGGTCCCTCGCCGCTCCTCGCCAACGGCATCCCCTACGTCATCGACCGCTTCCGGCTGACCGCCGTCGGCGCGGGCGGCACCGCCGACTTCGACAAGGCCGAGGCCACCGGCTCGCCGATGACGCTGAAGGCAATCGCGGACAAGCCGCAGCTCGAACGCCTCCTGCCGATGGATCTGTCGGTCGTCGATTTTTCCCGCTGAAGAACGGGTCTCACCCAGCCTATCGCCCGGTCAATGATGAGTTGAGATCGTCTCAGCTCCCTCCCCCGTCTTCGCTATCGTATTCACACATCGTAGTTGCGCGGGAGGCAGAACGTCGATTCCCTGAAGCCGTTTTGGCGATGGGAGAAGTCGATGTCTGTTGTGGAGTACGGACTGGGGCGGTTTGGCGACCGCCGCCTGGAAAAAGGGGGGCCTGCCTGCACGCGGCTCTGGTTGGCGATCCTGGGTCTTGCATCCGTCGGCTTGGCGGCACGCGGGCCCGTGAGATTCAGTTCACCCGCTTTCTGCGCAACCGGTCGGTGACGGCCGGGGCGATGTCGCGGCACGCCGGTGCGCTGACGGCGCAGCGCGTCGCAGGGCGCGATGTTGTCGCGATCCAGGATACCAGCGAACTGGTGCTGGGCGGCCGTCGGGCCCGGCAGGCGGGCTATGGCGCGGTCGGCAAGGGCGGTGTGCTGAGCGGTTTGCTGCTTCATCCGGTGCTGGCAGTGGAAGCGGGGAGCGGCGGACTGCTCGGCCTGGTGTCGATGCAGGTGTGGAACCGCGGCCGGGCCGAGTTGGCGCCGCGGCGCCGACGGACGACGGCGGCCAAGGAGTCGCGTCGCTGGATCGAGGGAGCGCAGCAGGCCGGCGAGGTTCTGGCCGAGGCGCGCTGCATCACGGTGGTATCGGACCGCGAGAGCGACTTTTACGAGCTGTTCGCGCGCCGGCCGGCGAACGTGCATCTGATCGTGCGCGCCTGCCAGAACCGGCGGATCGAACGGCTGACCGAAGAGCCGGCGGACGGCTTGCTGTTCGGGATGATTGACGGCCAACCCGAGCAGGGCCGCTTCGCCACGACCATCCCGGCCGCCCCCGGACGAGCAAAGCGTCACGCTGAACTGGCCCTGCGCTTTGCGCCGGTGGCTCTGCGCCGGCCATTGCATGGCGCCGATCCGGCATTGCCTGCGACAGTCGGCCTGACGCTGGTCGATGTCCGCGAGATCTCGACACCGCCCGACGGCAAGCCGATACATTGGCGACTGCTGACGACCCATCCGGTCGCAGAGTGCGGCCAGGTACGGCGCGTCATTGACCTGTATCGCCAGCGCTGGACCATCGAGGAGTTCTTCCGCACCCTCAAGACCGCTGGCTTCGACATCGAAGACGCCGACATCGGCGAGCCGCAGGCCATGATCAACTTCGTCGCCGCCGCCACGATTGCCTCCGTAACAATCAAGCAACTCGTGCAGGCCCGCGACGGCAACACCGATCGACAGCTTGGCGATGCCTTCGATCCCGACGACCGGCCCATCCTCGAGGCCGTCTCGGCAAGGCTCGAAGGCAAGACTGCGCGCCAACGCAATCCCCATCCCACAGGCAGCTTGGCCTTCGCTGCTTGGGTCATCGCCCGCCTCGGCGGCTGGACCGGCTACTACGGTAAGCCCGGGCCAAAGCTCATGCGCATCGGTCTCGCAAAGTTCAACGACATCAAATACGGCACCACCCTCGGGCTTCGAAATGTGTGAATCCAACAGCCCGTCTTCGGGGGAGGTGGCGCGGTAATCCGCGACGGAGGGGGCGTGACGCACCACCTTCGTTGCCTTCCCCCTCCGTCAGCGTAAGACGCTGACACCTCCCCCGAAGACGGGGGAGGGAGTGTGAATGGAGCTCAACTAACATGCTCCAGGAGATCGACGCAGCTCTCCAGTTTTCCCCGGACAGCCCTGTCGTCTTGCGCGAAGTCGTCCGCTGTGGACGGCCCTTTCATCACGGTGTCACTGTCCGTCTGCAAGTCTCCCGGCGCTGCCTCTTAGTCGCCGCGTTCGTTTCACCGGGAGTTTTCGCATGCCGATCACCGACGTCGATCTGTCCACCTATGTTCGCGTCGGTCGCTACGACCTGCCGGAGTCGAGCCGCACCACGGCGCCGGAAGGCAGCCTGCTCGCCCAGGAGTCGTCGGCGGTGACCTATAACTGGGACACCGGCACGCTGTTCGTGGTCGGCGACGGCGGCACCTCGGTGGTGCAGGTGAGCCTGACCGGCGAGTTGATCAACTCGATGTCGCTCGCGTCCGGCAGCAGCCCGCAGGGCACCACGTTCTATGACACCGAAGGCATCACCTATATCGGCAACGGCCAGTTCGTGATGACCGAGGAGCGCGACCGTCAGGTCGTGCAATTCACCTACGCGGCCGGCACGACGCTGACGCGCAACGACGTCTCGACCGTCAAGCTCGGCACCACCATCGGCAATGTCGGCCTCGAAGGCCTGACCTTCGATCCGCAGACCGGCGGCTATATCCTGGTGAAGGAGAAGGATCCGGAATCGATCTTCCAGACCGACATCGATTTCGTCAATCACACGGCGACCAACGGCTCGCCGACCGCCGACGGGTCGACCAACCTGTTCGATCCGGCCAACGTCGGCACCAGCGATTTCTCCGACGTGTTCGCGCTGTCGAATCTGCCGTCGCTCGACGGCCAGGACGATTCCAGCCATCTGCTGATCATCAGCCAGGAGGCGGGCAAGGTGGTCGAGGTCGACCGCAACGGCACTGTGCTCAGCACGCTGAACATCGTCGGCGATTCGGACAACCCGCTGTCGGTTCCCGACCAGACGATGGAAGGCGTCACGATGGATCGCGACGGCAACCTCTACATCGTCAACGAGAACGGCGGCGGCGATGCCAGCCATCCGCAGCTCTGGGTCTATGCCCGCACCGACGCGACCAACCAGGCGCCGAGCGCGATCGTGCTCGCCAACCAGGTCAATTCGGTCGTGGAGAACACCGCCACCACGAGCCGTCTCAAGGTCGCCGATGTCCAGATCACCGACGACGGGCTCGGCACCAACACTCTCGCCGTGAGCGGCGCCGACGCCCAGTATTTCGAGGCCGACAGCACCGGCCTCTATGTCAAGGCCGGCACGGTGCTCGATTTCGAGACCAAGGCGAGCTACGCGGTGACCGTCAGTGTCGACGACCCGACGGTCGGCACGTCGCCGGACGCCAGCACCAGCTTCAACATGACGCTGACCGACGTGGGGAACGAGACCCCTACTCACCCCAACGTCATCATCTCCGAAGTGGCGCCGTGGTCGAGCGGCAACAGCACGCTCGGCGCGGACTGGTTCGAGGTGACCAATGCCGGCTCCACCGCGCTCGACATCACCGGCTGGAAGATCGACGACAATTCGGACGCGGCCGGCTCCGCGGTGGCGCTCAACGGCATCACCGGCATCGCGGCGGGCGAGTCGGTGATCTTCATCGAGACCGATGACCTCGCCGCGGCCAGGGCTGCCTTCATCGATCTGTGGTTCGGCGGCACTGCGCCGGCGGGCCTGCAGATCGGCAGCTACAGCGGGTCGGGCGTGGGGCTCAGCACCGGCGGCGATCATGTCAACCTGTTCGATGCGGCCGGCACGCTCCAGGCGAGCGTGGCGTTCGGCACGTCGCCTTCGGGCCCGTTCCCGACCTTCGACAACTGGCCCGGCGTCACCGGCACTGCGGCGCCGATCACGGCGGCGAGCAGCGTGGGCGTGCATGGCGCCCAGGCCGCGGCGGGCGCGGCCGACGAGATCGGCTCGCCCGGCAGCGCCGGCAAGCTGTTCATCTCCGAGGTGGCGCCGTGGTCGAGCGGCGACAGCCCGGTCGGCGCCGACTGGTTCGAGGTGACCAACACCACGGCCTTCGACATCGACATCACCGGCTGGAAGATGGACGACAATTCGCAGTCGTTCGCGGCGGCGGCGGCGCTCGGCGGCATCACCACCATCCATTCCGGCGAGTCGGTGATCTTTCTCGAGGGTGACGACCTTGCCGCGGCGCAGAGCGCCTTCATCGACGCCTGGTTCGGCGGCACGGCGCCGACCGGCCTGCAGATCGGCGTCTACAGCGGCTCGGGGGTCGGCCTCAGCACCAGCAGCGATCAGGTCAATCTCTACGACGCCAACCAGGTGCTGCGGACGAGCGTCGCCTTCGGCGCCTCGTCGTCCGGCCCGGACTTCGCGACCTTCGACAACGCGTCCGGCATCAGCGGCGTGACCACGCCGCTCACCCAGCTGAGCGCGGCGGGCACCAACGGCGCCGCGGTTGCAGCCGGCGACGCCCATGAAGTCGGCTCGCCCGGCGCGATCAGCAGCGCGGTCAATCACGCGCCGACCGCGCTGGCGCTCGACAACCCGGTGACCTCGATCGAGAGGGCACCTCGACGGCCACGCGCATCAAGGTGGCGGACGTCACGATCGCCGACGACGGCCTCGGCACCAACACCCTCAGCGTCAGCGGCGCCGACGCGGCCTTCTTCGAGGTCGACAGCACCGGCCTCTACCTCAAGGCCGGCACGGTGCTCGATTTCGCGACCAAGGCGAGCTACGCCGTCACGGTCGATGTCGACGACCCGGCGGTCGGCGCAACGCCGGACGCGAGCACGAGCTTCACCCTCGGCGTCAGCGAAGCCAACGGTGGCGACCTGATCATCTCCGAAGTCGCGCCGTGGTCGAGCGGCGACAGCCCGCTCGGCGCCGACTGGTTCGAGGTGACCAACATCGGCACGGCCGCGGTCGATATCAGCGGCTGGAAGATGGACGACAGCTCGGCCTTGTTCGGCTCGGCGGTTGCGCTCTCCGGCATCACCAGCATCGGCGCGGGCGAATCGGCGATCTTCATCGACACCGACGACCTTGCCGCCGCCGAGGCCGCCTTCGTCGACCTGTGGTTCGGCGGCACCGCGCCGGCGGGCCTGCAGATCGGCAGCTACAGCGGGTCGGGCGTGGGGCTCAGCACCGGCGGCGACGCCGTCAATCTCTACTCCGGCAGCGGCCTGCTGCAGGCCAGCGTGTCGTTCGGCGCGTCCCCGTCGGGCCCGGACCTCGCGACCTTCACCAACGACGCCGGCCTCGACAACGTGGCCCTGTCCGGCCTGAGCGTCGACGGCGTCAACGGCGCGCTGGTCGCGGCGCAGGATGCGCATGAAACCGGATCGCCGGGCGCCTTCACGGGCATCATCCACGCCGGCGGCCCCGGCGACGACACCTACCGCGTCGACGTCCCGGGCGATCGGGTCGTCGAGCTCGTGGGTGAAGGCACCGACACGGTCTACACCACGATCAGCTACAGCCTCGGGGCGGGACAGGAGATCGAGAACCTGCGGGCCCTCGGGACGGCAGGCCTGACCCTGACCGGCAATGAGTTCGACAACCGTCTCCGCGGAAGCTCGGGCATCGACACGCTGAACGGCGGCGAAGGCAACGACCGGATGGACGGCCGCGGCAGTGCGGACGTCATGGCGGGAGGCACCGGCAACGACGTCTACTATGCCAACACCGCAGACGACCAGGTGATCGAGGCCGCCGGCGAGGGCATCGACAAGGTCTGCGCCGCCGTCGACTACACTCTCGCGGCCGGCGTGGAGGTCGAGTACCTGCGGGCCTACGGGACGGGACTGACCCTGACGGGCAATGAGCTCGGCAACGATATTGCCGGAAGCTCGGGCATCGACACGCTGAATGGCGGCGGAGGAGACGATCGGTTGGCGGGCCGCGGCGGCGCCGACATCATGGCGGGAGGCATCGGCAACGACGTCTACTACGTCGACAACGCGGGCGACCAGGTGATCGAGGCCGCGGGCCAGGGAACCGACACGATCCGCAGCGCGACCGACTACGTCCTGGCAGCAGGCCAGGAGATCGAGAACCTGCGGGTTCTCGGGACGGCGGGCGTGGCCTTGACGGGCAATGAGCTCGACAACGGTCTCCGCGGAAGCTCGGGCATCGACACGCTGAACGGCGGCGGAGGCGACGACCGGATGGCCGGCCGCAGCGGCGCCGACGTCATGGCGGGAGGCACCGGCAACGACGTCTACTACGTCGACGACTCGGGCGACCAGGTGATCGAGGCTGCCGGCGAGGGAATCGACAAGATCTGCAGCACCGTCGACTACACCCTCGCCGCGGGGCAGGAGGTCGAGCACCTGCGGGTCTACTCGGCGGCGGGGCTGGCCCTGACGGGCAACGAGTTCGACAACAACCTGGGCGGCAACACCGGCGGCGACACGCTGGACGGGGGCGCCGGAAACGATCGGATCTACGGCGGCGACGGCGACGATTTGCTCCTCGGCGGCGCCGGCAACGACAGGCTGGCCGGCGGTGCCGGCAACGACATCTTCGCCTTCGATACGCCGATCGCGGCCGGCGACAACATCGACCTCGTCGCCGACTTCGCGCCCGGCGCCGACATCATCCAGCTCGACCGGAGCGCCGCGTTCGCCGGATTGACCGTAGGGCAGCTCTCCCTCGCCCAATTCTCCGCGACCGGCACGGCCACGGGCAGCGGCCCGCAGATCGTCTACGACCAGGGCACGGGCGCGCTGTTCTACGACGGCAACGGAGCGGACGCCGGTGGCGATTTCCGGTTCGCAACGCTCGCGGGCCATCCGACCCTGACGAACGCCGACATCAAGGTCGTGTAACCGCGACCCGCCTGCCGGGAGCGCGGCTCTCCAGAGCCGCTCTTTCTTCGGTTTGCCCCACCCCATGAGCGGCTCCGGAGAGCCGCGCTCCCAGCGATGAATGTGGCCTGCCGCCCCGCCGGCAAGAGCCCGGGCCGAAGCCGGACACACGTCGCGACTTCATCGCGCAGGGGCCGGTGGCTTGCCTTGCGCCAGAATCCATTCGTGCGCGACCGCTCCGGGTGGTAACCCTTTCGGATAGCAAGACCGCGTGGCGTGAGAGGGTTGCGGGGTTCTTATCCCGCAGGGGTACCTACGAATGGTCTATTTGATTAGCGCCGTCTTCGACGAGGGCGGAAAGGTTTCCAGCGTCCGATACACGCCCAAGGAAGCCTTGAAGCTTGCGCTCGAGTATTGGCGCAACGGGTGCACCAACATCCACGTCACCGTGAACGACGAGACCTACACCCTCGAGCAATTCCGGATGCTGGTCGGCTAGCTTCCGGCACTCCTCGCTGGCGCATCCGGCCCGCATCGACTATCTCCGTCGGCCGTGTGAATCCACCCCTTCCAGGTCCCTCTACATGCGCGATTGGCTGGAACTGTCGGACTTGGCCCTGGCGCAGAAGATCGACTACACGGAGAAGAATGGCCCCGAGACCGATCCGGTGCTCGCGGGCTTCGCCGCCGTTCGAGCGCATCTGTCGATGCTCGCCTGGAACACCTATACCGAGCCGTTGAACTGCGATTCCGGCCCGATATCGCGAACCGGCGTCGTGACGTTTCCGATGGACGAAGCGCTCGGCGAAGAATTCATGGCCGCCTTCGCCGCCAGCCCCCCGGCGGCCCTGCAGCGCGACGATTTCGCGATCGGCTATTTCAGCAACCGCACGCAGGCGAGCTGCGATCACCTCAACCGCGCCAACGAGTATCGCGCCATGACCCAGGAGATGACGGCGCTCCTCGACCGCACCATGGAGCGCCTGGCGCCGCAGATCGAGCAAACGCTGAACCATCCGTTCCGCATTGCGTCGGCGCGTTCGTTCGAGCTCAAGCCGCGCACCGGCATCGAGGGTCGCCACCTGGACGGCTGGCCGCCCTCCATCCGCAAGCTATACTTCCTGCCCCAGGGCGCGAGCCGGGAGCTCGGCTCGACATGGTTCCGCTGCCGCGACGGCCGCGAGCTGACCGTCGAGAGCGACCGTCCGCTGATCCTCCTGTTCGAGAATTCGGTCGCCTGGCACGCGCCGAGACCTGCACAGAAACGCCGGCCGACGATCGAGCTCAACATCGTCCCGGCGACGAAGACCGTGCCGCAATCCTACTATGCCGGCCTCAACGGCTTCTATCCGTTGTTTCCGAGCGAGGCGTCCTTCCTCCAGGGCACGCGGGCGGCGGCACAGATCGCAACCGCCCGGACCGAACGGCGCGGCCTGCTGCGGCGCCTGATCGACCGGTAGAACCCGAAGACCGCCCCGCGACATCTACAGCAATTCGTGTCGGCCGGCCCTTTGCGTGCACTTCGCAGCAAACGGAATCGCCGTGACGCATTGTCGACATCGGTGCCGAGCAGAAATGGCATACACCTAGCAATTTGCCGATAACTTTACCGCGAACGCTGCGGTCGCCCTGCGGCATCCCCCATTCAGCTCGCCCAGGGTGGTCGCCCGGCACACAACCCTTGATAGATTATCGGATATATGGTCAAGTGGTTGCATCGAGCGTGCGAACCGCCGGCACAGCCGGCGCAGGCCCGCACGTCGCCCGGGGGGCGAAGATGGCGAAGACCCTGACCTTCATCATGCAGCACGAGGAACAGTACAACTGGTGCTGGGCGGCCGTGGCCGCGAGCGTCGGCGACTACTTCACCCAGGCGGGAACGTGGAAGCAGTGCGCGGTCGCAAATCTGGAGTTGCGCCGCAACGACTGCTGCGCCGCCGGCGGCGACGGGCCGTGCAACATCTACGGCTATCTGGCATCGGCGCTCAACCGGGTGCACTGCCTGCAGAACTGGGCGATCGGCCAGCGGGTGGCGTTCGACGTGGTCGTCGGCGAGATCGACGGCGGGCGGCCGGTCTGCGTCCGGGTCGCCTGGCGCGGCGGAGGCGCGCATTTCGTGGCGATCACCGGCTACAGCGACCCCGACCCGACCATCGCGCATGTGCTCGTCCAGGACCCGCTCTTCCAGTATCATGACATCGCCTGGAGCGACTTCCTGGACTACTACAAGCCGACCGGCTTGCACCAAGGCTATTGGACCGACACCTATCGCACCCGAGCGCCCGAGGTGGCGCAGGACGGCCCACAATGACGATCGCCTTTGCCGACGCACCGCCGGAAGCACGCGACGCCGTACTGGCGTCCCTGAAGCAACGGGCCGGCACCGACAGCTTGTTGACGCCCAGGCTGCGCGGCGCGGCTCCCGGCGAGCTCGAGCTCAAGTATGCGATGCGCGCATTCCACCTGCCGGTTGAGCTGATCGACCTCCACCACGACCCGAAGCCGCTTCACCAGTTGGTGGAAGCGCCGCTGTGGCGGTTCCTGATCCACACCGGCACGAAGGCGATCGCCGCGGCCTATGCGGTCGGGGACGGCGGCCCGAACTGGCGGATCGGCGAAGTCGCCGAAAGCCCGACGGTGGAAGGCACCGAGGTCGCAGTCGAGACGGTCGCCGGGGACAAGGAACTCCAGACGGTCCGCTACGAGCCGGTGCTGCTGCAGGCGCCGGCCCTGGACGTGATCGGCCTGTGGCTGCGCGCGCCGCACCCGTCGGCAGACATCGTGATGCCGATCCCGCCGTCGACGGCGCCGTTTGCCACCTACAAGGCCATGCCGGCCAAGGACTTCGTCAAGCTCCTCTACGACAAGGCGAAGAAAATCCCCCGCGACGACAGCGCGCGCGGCGGCTGAGGCCGCCCGCGCGCCTGTCGGCCAGCGCCGGTCAGGGTCCGCATTCGGGCGCCGGCGTCAGCACCAGCGGCGCCGCGGGCTCTTCGCGCGCCAGGGTCCGGATCTGCAGATAGGTCGGACATATTTGCAGGTAGGCCATCGCCGCCTCGGCGATCGCCTGTCCGCATTCGCTGTCGGTCTTGAAGTGAACGCCGGCGATCTCGCGGTTCTCGGCGATCCGGCTCGACAGCGTGATCAGGGCTGTCCGGATGACCGGCCTCTCGTGGCCGGCGTAGTCGTAGACCTGGGCAAGGGCCAGCGCGATCAGCCGGCTCTGCAGCGCATGGCCGCTGGGATACGAGGCGTGGCCGGGCGGCGGAAGCATCGGCATCAGGCCCGGAAAGACCTGCTGCGGCCGCGCCCGGTTGAACCTCAGCTTGAACCAGATCGCGACCACCTCGCCGACCCGTGCCGCCATCTCGAGGATCTTGAGCGTGTTGGGATGCGAACCGGGCGTCAGGGCAAGGAGCTGGGCAAAGAAGGCGCCGAAGCCCGGCCCGTCCTGCTGCAGGATCTCCTCGGCCCGCGCGACGCGGAGGTCGCGCGCCTTCGAGATCAGGTCGTTGATCTCGCTGAACAGATCGTCGTCGTCGTCCGACGGCGCGGCGACCGCAATGCCTCGCCAGTTGGTGCGGCAGAACTCGGCTACCGCGACCAGGCCGAACAGGTCGCCGCGCCAGGCGTTCCATGAATACGACAGGCCCGTCGCCATGGAATCTGCATTGATCGTCGAGACCAGCTGGTCGTTGATCGGGAATGGCTGCGGAGGGAACGGGCCGCCGTATCCACCGCCTGATCCCCCACCCGAGCCGCCGCCTGATCCGCCGCCGGATCCTCCTCCTGAACCAGCTCCCGACATGACGACCTCCTCAGTTCATCTCTGGATCCCCGCCGCCGAAAGCAATTCGACGTAGCGCGAGGCGTTCGGTTCGTTGAATGGGCAACGCTTCGCGTACTCTGAAACCCTGAACGTCGGCAGCAGCCGCGTATGGTATTCGGCGATCCGGCGCGCCTCGTCGTGGCGGCCGACCGCGGTGAGGCTCGCGGCCAACACACGCACGGTGTTGCCCAGCCGCGGATTGAGGCTGAGCGACTTGCGCGCCCAGCGGATCGCATCCTCGAGATCGCCGTTGAGATAGTGATTCTGCGCCAGCAGGCAGAGGTTGAAGAACGCCTGGTAGCCGAGCGGCGCCAGGCGGGTTGCCCGCTGAGCCCGGGCGATCCCGGTCGCGGGGTCGCCGATGAAACCGTAGGTGCCGCTGCTGAACACCCAGACCCAGGAATTGTTGGGCGAGGCCGCGATCGCACGATCGAACAGGTCGAGCGCGGTATCGTAGTCGCGATAGAACATGCCGTGGGCGTGGCCCTGGATTGCGAGCGCCAGCCCGTTGAACGGATCCCGGTCGATCGCGCGCTGCGACTGACTCATGACTTCGGACGTGTCGGCGCCGCTGTCGGTCGACCATCCTTCCGCGACGTTGAACATGTGCCAGTGTGCCAGGAAGGCATAAGGAGCGGCGTAGTTTGGATCCTCCTCGCACGCCCGCTCGAGGAACGTGCGCGCCTGCGAAAAGCTCGGGAAGTCCAGCCGGTAGAGATGATCCAGCCCCTGCAGCAGGCAGTCGTAGGCGTTGAGGTTGGTCGGCGGCTTGCGCGCGACCTTGCGAATCTCGGATCGCCGGACATAGTTCGCGATCTTGCCGACGATCTTGATCGCGATCTCGTCCTGCACATCGAACATGTCTTCCAAGGCAGCGTCGTAGCTCTCCGCCCACATCACGGCCGCCTCGGCGACGTCGACCAGCTCGACGGAGATGCGCAGACGGCCGGACTGGCGCCGGATGTTCCCGGTGAGCAGGTACCGGACGCCGAGCTTGCCGCTGATGCCGATCAGGTTGGCGCCCTCAGGCTGCAATGTCAGCGCCGCATCGCGAGAGACCACCAGCAGTTCCGGAAGGTTGCTGAGGGTGACGATGATGTCCTCGACGAAGCCTTCCGCAAAGTAGCGGCCATGGGGTTCGGCCGACAGGTTTGCAAACGGCAGCACCGCGATCGACGGCACCGCGGCCGATATCGCCGGCCGCGTCGTGGGCGCGCCCTTGACCATGCCCGGGAAATACAGCGAGAAGGCACGCACCGGCCGGGACAGGTTCTTGAGGCGCAGTTCGCCGAGGTCTTCGAGCCTCATGTCTTTCCGGTCGTCGAGCGCGTCCACCAGGGCGGCGGACAACAAGACGCCGCCCGCGGGCGCCACGCCCTGGAGCCGGACGGCGATGTTGACGCCCGCGCCATACACCTCGTGCTCCTCCAGGATGACGGGCTCCCAGTGCAAGCCCATCCGGAACAGAATTCGGCGCTCGGATGGCAGCGCGGCTTCATGGGCGGCAAGCTCCCGCTGGAGCTGGGCGGCGCACTGCACGGCATCGGACGGCACCTCGAAGAGCGCGATGAAGCCGTCACCGGTGTTCTTCACCATCTCGCCGCGATGGGACACTATCAGCGGATCGCACAGATTGACACGCAGCGCCGACAGGCGCGCATGCGTCGCAAGCTCATCGGCTTCCATCAGGCGCGAATAGCCGACGACATCCGCAACCATGACGGCGCGCGAACGCATTTCGAACTCGGGAAGGGCCGCAGCGAGCAAGGCGCTGGCCATCGGTGTACGTGTGCTCCCTGGAAATAGCGCGACCGACATCAACCTAACATAAGCCTGCGCTTTGGCACCACAATCGCGCACAGGGGGGTAGCGTCCATATTTGGGCTCTTCACGGAGAGAATACGGAAGCGACAGCGTCGTCTGTCGGATGCGTATTCGTTTGGCGGGCTGCGGGCGGAGGGTCAGCGACCTTGTGCGCAAACGGCTGATCTGGTCCGGCGGCGAGGATCGCTCCGAAGCGACCATGGCCCAGCGCTACGCCTGGCTGGGCCCGCGCAGGAGCCCGGGGATCCGCCTGGCGGTCAGGGGAGAGGTACCGACAGAAGGCAAAGGTACAATCTTCAGTAGAATGCGTCTTGTGTGAAATAGGAGGTGCACGCTCCCGGAAGATTGCTATCGTCCGGCCGGACAAAGGTCCGGGGAGGAAGCATAAAAGTGAGTTCGGTAACCTACGGCATCTCGGTCGATCGGGATGCAGGCGCGTTCGATGTCCAGATCGACTACTACATCGAGGGCTACTACGACCCGGAGACCGGGGAGTATTTCGGGGACACTTCCTGGACGGCGGGAGTCGGCGGGTACGTCAACGCGGGATATGCCGGCGAATCCGATTCGCCCGTCATCAATCTCGGCCTCGGGTCGGGTGCGGGCGAGGAACTGGCCCCCCTGACCTTCAGCTTCTACGCCCAGAACAGCTTCACCGGCGTGTCGGTGGCGTTCAGCCTCAATCTCCTCGTGGCCGGCTACTCGACGCTCGACCTCGCGGCCATCGGGACGGCAGGCGTGGATGTCGCGATCACCGGTTCGGGCGACGACATCCTGCGCGGTTACGGCGGCAACGACTATCTCGACGCCGGCGCCGGTGACGACATCGTCGACGGCGGGGACGGCGACGACCGGCTGGATGGCGGTGCGGGCGACGATACGATGGCCGGCGGCACCGGCAACGACGTCTACATCGTCGATTCAGCCGCCGACGCCGTCGTCGAGGGAAGCAACCGCGGCGACGATAGCGTGATCGCCTCGGTGAGCTACACGCTCAGCGCCAATGTCGAGCGGCTGATGCTGGCCGGCAGCGGGCCGATCGACGGCACGGGCAATGCCGGCGCCAACCGGATCGACGGCAATGGCGCCGTCAACACCTTGCGCGGCCTCGACGGCGACGACCAGCTCTCCGGCGCGGAGGGCAACGACATTCTGGAGGGCGGCGCCGGCAACGACCGGCTCGACGGCGGCACCGGCCGGGACAGGATGACCGGCGGCGACGGCGACGACAGCTACGTCGTCGATTCGACCTATGATCAGGTGATCGAGGCGGCGAACGGCGGCATCGACACGGTGAGCTCGCTGCTCTCGAGCTATGTGCTGGGGGCGAACGTCGAGAAGCTCGTCGTGCTCTCGGCCAACGGCCAGGGCACGGGCAACGACCTCGACAACACCCTGTTCGGCAGCGCGGGCAACAACCGGCTCGATGGCGGCCTCGGCAGCGACGAGCTGAACGGGATGGACGGCGACGACACGCTGATCGGCGGACTGGGCGCCGACACGCTGAACGGCGGCGCGGGCAGCGATTGGGCGAGCTATGCCGGCGCCACGGCGGCCCTGCGCGTCGATCTGGCCGGGCTGGGGTCGCGCGGCGATGCGACGGGCGACAGCTACACCGGCATCGAGAACGTGCTCGGCGGAAGCGGCGGCGACTTGCTGAAGGGCGACGCGCTCGGCAACGTGCTCGAGGGCGCCCTGGGTGACGACGCCCTCTACGGCCTGGACGGCGACGACACCCTGATCGGCGGCGCCGGGGCCGACCGCCTGTCCGGTGGCGCCGGCAGGGACACGGTGAGCTATCGCGGCTCGACCGGCGCCGTCACCGTCGACCTCGGCACGCAGACCGTCTCGGGCGGCGACGCGGCCGGCGACACGATCGTCAGCTTCGCGAGCGCCGCGGGCGGGCTCGGCAACGACACGCTCCTCGGCAGCAGCGGAGCCAACCGCCTGTTCGGCGATGCCGGCGCCGATCATCTCGACGGCGGCGCCGGCAACGACGTGGTGGAAGGCGGCTCCGGCGCCGACGTCCTGATCGGCGGCCTCGGCATCGACCGCCTGAGCTATGCGCATGCCGGCGCGGGCGTGCGCATCGACCTCGCCGCCGGCACGGCCACGGGATCGAACGCGACCGGCGATTCGTTCAGCGGCTTCGAAGGCGTCGACGGCTCGGGCTTCGCCGACAGGCTGACCGGTGACGGCAACGCCAATCGGCTGAGCGGCGGGGCCGGCAACGACATCCTGAACGGCGGCGGCGGCGACGACACGATCATCGGCGGCCTCGGCGCGGACACGATGGCCGGCGGGACCGGAATCGACACGCTGAGCTACGCCGGCGCCACGTCCTATCTCACCGCATCGCTGAGGGACGGCTTCACCTACGGCGCGGACGCCCAGGGCGACAGCTTCAGCGGCTTCGAGAACCTGACGGGCGGAAGCGCCGGCGATGCCCTGTACGGCGACGACCAGGTCAACGTGATCCGCGGCGGTGGCGGCGGCGACTTCATCGACGGCGGGGGCGGCAACGACCGGCTCTATGGCGAGGCCGGCGACGACACCTTCTACGTCAACGCCACGTCCGGCAAGGACCGGATCTATGGCTTCCAGGCGGGCGGCACCGAGGACCGGCTCCTGCTCGACCTCGGCGCGTCGGTCGAATCGTTCGCCGCCGCCATGGCGACAGCGACCATGGTGAACGGCAGCACCGTGTTCCATTTCGCCGCCGGCACGGAGCTCACCCTGGTCGGCGTCGACAAGAGCACCCTGACCGCCGCCGATATCGTCTTCCAGATCGAAGAATAGGCCTCCGGCGAAGGCGTCTCCTCCCTGCGCAAGGCGCGGGGAGGACCATGACCCAGATCTCCCCTCCCC
Source organism: Reyranella sp. (assembly GCF_965279465.1). Classification (NCBI taxonomy): domain Bacteria; kingdom Pseudomonadati; phylum Pseudomonadota; class Alphaproteobacteria; order Hyphomicrobiales; family Reyranellaceae; genus Reyranella; species Reyranella sp. The sequence goes on along the minus strand of NZ_OZ257242.1, from coordinate 4,324,269 downwards.
GACGCCATCCTACCGGCGAGGCGTCGGCGTCTTGGCGGCGCCACCCTTTTCCAGCCGCTCGAGCCGGCCCTCGTAGCTGCTCCGCATCTTGTCCATTTGCAGCTGCATTTGCTGGTTCTGCTTGCGGAGCTGCTCGATCCGGCTCTGCAGGTCGGCGATCGACCGGCTGATCTGGCCGAGGCGGTCGTCGATGTAGGCCGACGAGCCGGCGCTTTGCCCCAGGGCGGCGCCGGGCAGCGTCGACAGGACGAACGCGGCCAGGCTCGAGGAGATCGATTTCTTCATCATGTCGGTCGGCAAGCTGCAGGCATGCTATCGGAAAGTTGAAACGGCTTACCCTTTGTAACGATTGTGTGTCCTGGCCGACAGTGCTGCTGTTTGCCCCCGAGTCGCCGAGCAGAAGGTCGCGCCGCGCCAGAAATCACGCACCTGCGTATCCAACGTAACACGCGGGAAACATCTCCGGCGCAGTTGTTGCGACGTTATCGGGACATGGCGATGCGGCTGGCATCGTATTCGGGTTGCCGGATGATTAAGCCGTGATTTGATTCTGGTCCAGCGAGGGAGCCGAGCATGAACGACATAGAGCAACGGATTTCGCAGATCATCACCACCCACTTCGGGGTCGAGCAGGACAAGATCGTGCCGACCGCCGATTTCCGGTCCGACATGTCGGCCGACAGTCTCGACCTCATCGACCTCACGCTGTCGGTCGAGGACGCGTTCGGCATCGAGATCGCCGACAAGGTGGCGGAAGAGATCCACACCGTCGGCGACCTGATTGCCTACATCCGCGGCCAGCAGACCCAGCTGCGGGCCGCCTAGTCTAGCCCGGATTTGGAGGTCGGCTGCGCACGATGCCGTTGGTCCGAGCGCCTGAACGTCAGCGGCTGACCGGAGCCGGAATCCGTCTCAGGCAGCCTTGGCCTGGAGCTTGATGCCGATCGCGCCCAGCACGCGGAGGATGGTGGCGAACTCGGCCTTGGCATCGCCGCCGAGGGCCTTGTAGAGGCTCGCCCTGGTCAGGCCGGCGTCGCGGGCGATCCTGGTCATGCCCTGGGCGCGGGCGACGTCACCGAGTGCCGCGGCGATGAGGGCCGGGTCGCCATCCTCGAGCGCGGCGTTGATGAAAGACACCATCGCCTTCTTGGTGGTGAGTCGTTCGGTGGGGTCCCATGGGATGGTCTTGGTCTTGGCGGCCATGTCGCTCTCCTAAACGGTTTTCGCCTTCATCGCATTTCCTGCTGCGGCGAGACTCTCTCATGCTCCTCTCCCCCGATAGGGGGAGAGGTTGGGTGAGGGGTTACAGGCGTCGTCTGCCACTGCTCCATCCGCAATGCCGTGCCGCGCACGATGCAGATCGGCGCAGGGCAACTCCCACCGCGTATCACCCCCTCACGCCGCGTCTCCCCCAAGCGGGGGAGAGGCGCAAGAGCACGCCGGCCCTCCACCCCTACCCCACCTTGGTCATCAGCACCTGGTCGATGCGGCGGCGGTCGAGGTCGACGACCTCGATCTGCCAGCCGCCGACGATCACCCGCTCGCCGACCTTGGGCATGCGGCGCAGCTCGTGCAGCACCAGCCCCGCGACCGTGTGATAGTCGGGCTCGGGCGGCAGGTGCAGCGGGATGGTCTCCATCAGCGTGTCGATCGGCAGGGCGCCCGCGACCAGGTAGGAGCCATCCTCGCGGCGCACGATCATCGGGTCTTCGTCGCTGTCGTCGGCGTGGTCGCTGCGGATGGCGCGCAGGGCATCGGCCCGGGTCACGATGCCCACGATGTGGCCGTATTCGTCGACCACCAGGCCGATCCCGCTGCGCGATTCGTGCAGGCGGTCGAGCGCCTGCAGCGCGTTGAGCGTGTCGGGGAAGATCACCGGGTGATGCAGCAGCTCGCGGATCGGCGTCGTGCGGCCGTCGAGCCGGTCCTGCAGGAAGCGCCGCGCGCGCAGCACGCCCACGACGTTGTCGGGATGGTCGTCGCAGGCCAGCAGCCACGTCCGGTCGGAGCCGCGGATGATGTCGACGAGGGCCGTGTCCGGCTCGCCGATGTCGATCCATTCGACATCGGGACGCGGCGTCATGATGGCGCGCACGCTGCGGTCGGCCAGGCGCATGATGCCGCTGATCATGCGGCGCTCGGCAGGCAGGAGGACCCCCGACGACTCGGCGTCGGCAATCATGCCCTTGACCTCGTCCTCGGTGACGCCCTCCTTCTCGTCGCCGCGGATGCCGAACAGGCGCAGCAGCACCGTCGACGACCAGTCGAGCAGCGCGACGATCGGCGTCGCCGCATAGGCCATCGCCGCCAGCGGCCGCGCGACGACGACGGCGATGGCTTCCGGGGCGCGCAAGGCGATCTGCTTGGGCACGAGCTCGCCCACCACGACCGAGAGGAAGGTCACGATGCCGACGACGATGCCGAAGCCCGCCGGGTCCGCCACCGGTCGGGACAGGCCATAGGAGACCAGGATCTCGGCGAGCGCCGAGCCGATCGTCGCGCCCGAGAAGGCGCCGGCCAGGATGCCGACCAGGGTGATGCCGATCTGCACGGTCGAGAGGAACCGTCCGGGATCGTCGAAGAGAACGAGGGCGGCCCGGGCGCCCGAGCTGCCCCTTTCGGCGAGCGCGTTGAGACGGCCGCGGCGCGAGGAGATCACCGCCAGCTCGGAAAGCGAAAACAGGGCGTTGAGCAGGATCAGCACCAACGTCAGAACGATATCGACCATGGGTCCAATAGAGGGCCCCGCGCGGCCGGCTGCAAGTCGCAACACAGCCACTGAATTCCGTCCCGCCGCACCGTGGGCGGAATCCGCAGGAACCATCCCATCTCACGGTCTCGTCAGGCAACGATCGCAGCCGAGCGCCGTCGGCTTCGCAGCAGGCGCTCGACGGCGAGGAGCAACAGCACGGACGTTCCGAAAATCGGCAGCGCCACGCCCATCAGCATGGCTCCGGCGACGAGGGATCGAGGCCAGCGCACGCGGACCTTGGGCGGCACGCCCCAGCCGCGCCGCGGCCTGCGCATCAGCCACGAAACGGTGCCGGTCAGGGTGAGCCAGACCAGGGACAGGGCAAAGGCCGTGTTCAACCAGACATTCCAGGCGCCGAAATCGCCCTGATGCACGTGCACCCCGAAGCCGACCATCCGGGGGATCGCCGGTTCGTCGGTGCGGCGCACATCCTTGATCACGCCGCCGGTCCTGGCGTCACCCAGCAGCACGCGATCGTCCGCCGGATCATTGTCGCGGCTCATCAGGTACAAGGGTGCGTTCGGCCAAGGCGCGAGGCGAATGCTCATGCCGGGGCCCAGCCCGCGGGCACGCGCTTCGGCGACCACGCTGTCGATCGGCTGAAGCACCTCGCTCATCTGGCTCGGAGAGGCGCCACCGGGCGAGAAGCCCGCGCCGCCCTGCTGGCCGAGCAGGGTCTGCACACGGGACAGAACCTGGCCTCCCCAGAAGGAGGTCCACGGCAAGGCGCTGACGAGAAAGAAGAGAAAGACCAGCGAGAACAGGACGGCGACCGACGCATGAAGGTCGCGCATCAGGATGCGGCGGCCCTGGTGAAGCCGCGGCCAGAGCGCGGCGAGGAAGCCGCGCCCGCGCGGCCACCAGAGATAGAGGCCCGAGGCGATCATGAAGATCGCCCAGCCGTCGGCCAGCTCCAGCAGCCAGCTTCCCGCCGCGCCCAGCGGCCAGCCGCCGTGCAGGGCGCGCGACCATCCAGGCAGCCACTCGGCGGCCGTCAGCGAGCCCAGCACACGCGCGCCGTACGGGTCGACGAACACCGGATAGGGCAAGCCGCTGTCGGTCAGCAACAGCACGGCCGTGCTGCGGCCCGGGTCGCCGGGCAGGACGACCTCGGCGACCGGCGGGCCGTGCTGCTCCGCGCTCGCCGCCCCCTCTTCGGCAGCGTGGCCGCCGTGCCCGTGGCTCGACGATCGCGGCGCCGCTGCGGATCGTGGCGCCGCAGCCGCCAGAGCGGCAGCGACCTGCGCGCCGACGGGTGCGGACGGGCCCGCCACCGGGACGAAGCGCAGCGCCGGGTGCTGCTGGTCCACCAGCCGCTCCGCCCACAGGTAAAGTGTCCCGGTCGTGCTCTGCCACAGCACGAACGGGATCACGAGCAGCGCCGCCAGAAAATGCCAGCGCCAGAGCAGGGGGTAGAGGCGACCCTCCATCAGAACTTCACCTTCAGTCCGGCGAAGATCGTGAGCGGGGTGCCCTGCTGCGGCGGGCCGAAGCCGGAGTTGTCGGCGATGTAGTACTGGTTGAAGAGGTTCTGGATCTCGACGAACGGTTCGATCCCCTTGGCGAACCGGTAGCCCGCCGAGACGTCGAACACCGTGAAGCTGTCGAGCGGCAGGGTGTTGGCATTGTCGCCCCACGACTGGCCGATCCAGCGGAAGCGCGCCGCGGCGCGCCAGCCGCGCGGGTCGCTGTAGCTCAAGGTCGCGGCCGCCTGCTGGGTGGGGATGCCGGACTGCTGCTTGCCGATGCTCGCCGGATCGAACTGGTTCTCGACGATCTTCGAGCTGACCGTCGTGTAGTTCGCATCGAGCTTCAGCCCGGGCATGATCTGCCAGCCGGCCTGCAGCTCGATGCCCTGGACGATGGCCTTGCCGGCGTTGATGTTCTTCGTGCCGAAGAAGAAGCCCGCCGGCAGCTCGGTCGGCGCGAGCGTCCGCAGGGTGATGAGGTTGGTGACCTCCTGGTAGAAGGCCGTGAACTGGCCCGTCACCGGCCCGAAGGTGAGGTCGAAGCCGGCCTCGACGCCCTTCAGCCGTTCGGGCGTGAGCTGCGCGTTCGGCAGGAAGACGAGCGAGGTCGTGCTGAAGGCGCGATAGAGGTTGTCGAGATTGGGCGCGCGGAATGCGGTGTATGCCGCCGCTCGAAGGCCGATGTTCGAGGTCGGCGTCCACAGCACCGACACGCGCGGATCGAAGCTGTTCTGTGCGCTGTCGGGCACCGTCCCCTGCCCGCCCGGCGCGCCGTCGTAGCCGTCGAAGTTCAGGTAGTTCTGGAAGCGCGCGCTCAGCAGCACTTCGACGGACTCGACCGGGAAGATGTCGAGCTGCCCGAACACGCCGGCGAAGCGCTGCTGGCCCGATCCGTTGTCGGTGCGGATCTGGCTGCCCGCCTGGCTGAGGATCGCCGTCGTGTCCGACCCCGAGATCTGCTGGAAGTCGACGCCGATGCTGGCCAGACGCACGATGTCGTTGACCCTGCCCGAAAGCTGGGCCGAGGCGCCGGTCGACCAGACAGGCGTGTTGTGGATGCCCTGGACATACTCGCCGAAGCCGAAGGCGGTCCCGGCCGGCGTCGCCGTGGTGTTGCTGACGGCCCGGCTCTGCTGGTGGAAGGCCGTCACGGTGAGGTCGCCCCAGCCGAGCTTCTTCGTGAGGTTGCCGGCGATGTCGTAGTACTGCTGGTTGTTGGTCAGCAGCGGCGAGCGCAGCACCTGGTTCTCGTTGAAGATATTGACGCGGACGTTGGCGCTGAGGGTCGGGTCGGGATCGAAATAGGCCGCGACCTGGCCCGTCTGGGCGTTGAACGACGTCGGGGCGAACATCGGCCCGTAGGCCGGCTGGATCTGGTCGAAGCCGGCCGTTCCCCAGGCGTTGAAGTTCCCCCTGATCTTGACGGCGTCCGACAGGACCACGTCGGCGGACCCGTCGCCGCGATAGGTGCCGTAGCTGCCGCCGCCGCCGCTCGCCGAGAAGGCCGTGCGGTCCGGCTTGCGAGTGATGATGTTGACGACGCCGCCCATGGCGTAGTTGCCCCAGATCGAGGCACTCGCGCCGCGCACCACCTCGACCCGTTCGATGTTCTCCATCGGCACGCGGCTCCACTGCACGTAGCCGAAGAACGGATCGTTGAGCGGCACGCCGTCGAGCATGACGAGCCCGCGGATGCCGCCCAGCCCGCGCATCGAGAAGGAGTTGCCGGTCGGATGGATCTGGTAGCTCGCGATCAGCGGCAGGTTGATGCCGACGGTGGTGCGCAGCACGTCGTCGAGCGCCTGCGCCGGCGTCTCGAGGATCTGCTCCTTGGGAACGACCGTGACGCTCATCGGCTGGTCGGCCAGCGTGCGCTCCGACCGGGTCGCCGAGACCACGAGGGCCGGCAGCCGGGTCTCGGTGCCGATGCCGGAAGCCGCCGGGGCGGACGGGACAGGAGAGGTCTGAACTTGACCGCGTGCGAGCGCGGGCACGAGCGCAAGGCCCGTGAAGGCGAGCAACGTCGCCCTGACGATGGACAGCATGGAAGACTCCGGAAACTGGATGACAAAAAGCCCGCGCCGCACCGGCGCGAGCGTTCAGGCAATGTCAGGCAGTCGGAGGGGGGCCGTGCGGTTGGGCCGGCCCGTCACGGATGCCGACCGGCGCAAGCGCATCGAGCGCGACGACCGGCGGACGATCGACGTCGCGCGCGTACTGGACGAGGAGGAACGCCGTCGCGAGCGCCGGCAGTGCCACGGCGCAGGCCAGCCCGAGGCAGCACTTGGTCGTCTGATGCTGCTGCGGCAGGGACCTGTCGTCCGGCGCCTCCGCCGCGCACATCGCCTTCCACAGCAAGGTGGCGACGGGTCCGCCATGGCGAATCAACGCGGCGTGGGCGAGCGGCTGCAGGAAATTGATCGAGACCGCGAACAGCGCGACGGCGAATACCGCCGCCCGCCATTCGGATTTCGCTCTCCCGCTGATCATGGCCGAATTTAGGCAGCAACGCCCCGCTGGCTCAAGCGGCATCGGTGTCACACCGCGGCGTGGATCGCGTGGCGCAACAGCTGTTCGATTTGGGTCGATCTGAGGTTGGTGTAAGATTGCAGATCCCAAACCGCGCATCCTGTACCGCGTTAGATCGTGTACCTGACATCGTCTTTCGGTCGGCTCAGCTGGGTGGCCCTATGGCAAAGGCCAGATACTTCGAGATCGGAGTCACGTGCCTCCAAATCATGGCGGTGCTGCTTGCGATACTTGTCGCCGTGTATGTCTCCGTCTGGGTCGGACTTCTCCTGCTCGTCCTGCTCTTCCTGGGACTGCTCTCGCTGATTTGCAACTACGACGCGTGGGTGGTGCGGCTGTTGTCGACACAAGACGACCCGCTGATGTTGCCGCTGTGCAAGACTGGATTCGTAGGCAGGTCCCGGCGAATGCTGCGGCTACTGCCGTCGGACCCGCGATGCAGGTTCTGCATGGTGCCGTTCGGTGGCGTCGGGAAAGTTATTGGCATCCGACCGTCGAGGCCGAACCCAAACTACTGCCGGAGCTGTTTCGAGGCCCTGCCGACAAGAACCCACGAGCTGGAAGTCGGAGTGCTTTTCGCCGACATGCGTGGGTTCACCGCGTGGTCCGAGACGCACAGCTCGAGCGACGTGGCCGACCTCGTGAGCCGCTTCTATGCGAGCGCCAATCGCGCTCTGACCTCCGATGACGCCTTCGTTGACTTCATCGGGGACCAGGTGATGGCCATCTACGTTGTGGATATGCCCTCACTCGGCGCAAGAACCGCGGACATCATGCTCGCAGCGTCGAGACGGCTGGTCGATGCGGTGCGGCAGGACGCGGGGTCGTTGCCGGTTGGCGCCGGTATTCACTTCGGCAAGGCGCAAGTCGGCTCGCTGGCCACGGGAGAGGCGAAGAATTTTACTGCTATCGGCGACGTGGTGAACACGGCCGCACGCCTGCAGAGTGCTGCCGGCGCCAACGAGATACTGGTTTCGGAGAAAGTCTATGGCTTGCTGTCCGGGAACAAGCCTCAGGCGGACCAGACCACCCTGGACCTGAAGGGAAAGGCCGAGCCAATGACCGCCTTCATCGTGCGCTAGTCCAGGTCCGCCCCTTGGCCGAGTGTAAGCAGCGCCGCGCCGCTGCGGTAGCGCTCCGCTGTTGCTGGCGGAAGGCCGAGCCGCCCCATGTCGAGCGGCCCGGAAGCGAGCAGATTCCCCGAGTGCGCCATCCCGGCGAGGGATCCCGCCCTTGCGAGGTTCCCGCTAGCCGCGCTCCAACGTCCGCCGCTCCTTCCTCGGGTGATCGGCGCGATCGAGGCCGAGGGGCGCGCCGGGACGGTGCGCCATCAGCCGGAACGTCCACACGCTATGCGCGCCGGTGAGCCGCAGCGGCTCGCGCGCCGGACCGGCCGCCGCGGCTGCAGGGCCGCGCCTGGCCAGCAGCTCGGCGGAGGCGGCCTTCATCACCCAGTTGCGCCACAGCGGCCCCCAGCTGTGCGCCGTGCGGTTCTGCGCGGCCTGGAAGTTGCGGAAGCGCTCGGTCTCGGCCTCGACCATCGCCGCCGTGAGATCGGGCCGTGCCTTCCCCACCCAGCGGATGTCGTCCTCGGCCGGCATCCAGCCCTCCGGCAGCGTGTGCGCCGCGCTCGGCGCGCGCCTTCCCTCCCCTTCCCTTCCTTTCCCTTCCCTTCCCTTCCTCCCTGCGCGTCGATGACGGGTGGCGGCGCGTCGCCGACAGGCGGCGGCCGCTGGCCGACAGGTGACGGCGCGTGCGGGCTGGTTGGCGGGGGCGCGAGCTTCGACGCGGCTTCGCGCGGGTTGACGTGCTGGTGGGTGGCGAAGGTCGGGATGAAGGCCAGGCCATCGCCATAGAGCCTCACCAGGGTCCGATCCGTCAGCTCCCGGCACAGCGCGTCGATGTCGCAATCGTCGTCCGGCTGGAACGTCGCGCACCGCTCATTACCTGGCGTGGATCGGCTGCTCGCTCAATCCGTGCCGCTTGGCCACCGTCGAACCCGGTCGCGACCCGTGTCCCGCAAAGCTCCCGACGATCCGCTCGTCCGTGAACTTCGACTTGCGCATCCTGCCTCCTATCGGGCGCCAGTCTCTCAACTAAGGCCTGGTCCGAAAACCCGGGGGCAGGTCAGCCCGGCTGCCGCCGAACAGGTCGATGTCTCCCGCCGCCGCAACGATCGGCACGGGTTCAATGCCGACAGACCGCAATGCACTAACGGCCATCTATGTATTGGCCACCAGGAGGCTTTGCCCGGCTCGGGCGACCCGACCGATGCGAATAAGCGCCAGCGAGATACAGCGTTCAGGCAGACCTCTACCCGGGAGGCCATCGACTATCGACCGAGGACAGGACCTGCGGCTCGTTAGCCGCTCAGTCGCCGCACCGAGGATCCTGGCCCCAGTGCGGGTCGCCCCTGAGGGTGGCGTCACTCTTCAGGCGGACTTAGCACCAAGTTACCTGCCTTACCCCCAGAAAGTGCAAACTCAACGGCATCCTCCCAGTCGCTATTAATGGCGGGATCAGCCGGTTCACCATCCGCAAGTAGAGACATCGCTCCCAGCAAAGCCCCAACATCGTCAGACTTAGTCCCTTGGTAATATTGATCCAAGAAGTGGTACATTGCGGCGTACGCTTGTTTGTCGGTCATTGTTCTCATGATTTGCTCCAAGTGGTTGGCCACGAGCCTGTAGAGCGGTTTGGGTTAGGGCGACTTAGTGATATTCGGAATTTCTGGCGCCGAAAGACCTGTCTGCGGATGGAAGGTCTTTTCCGTTTGGTTGAGGCCACCATTGATCGGCATTCAGCGCTCCGTTGTTGTCGTGGTGCTCAGTGTCGCCACCGCGCCGGTGCGGACGCGGTTCTCCTTCCTCGGGTGATCGGCGCGATCGAGGCCGAGGGCGGTGCGGCGGCGCCACACCGTCAGGCGCACCACGCCGAGCGCCTGGGCGATCTCGCCGTCGGTCCAGTTGAGCGCGACCAGCTCGACCATCGCGGCGGTGTCGTCACCGGTCCACGCCTTCGCCGGCTTGCGCGCCGCCGTCACATCGGCACCTTCTGCCACGCTGCGGGCAGGCCATGATGGCGGCGCCATTGCCGGCGCTGGCCGTCGTCGAGCTTCGGGTTGTCGAGGTCGCTCTCGGGCGCCGGTCCGTGCTCCTCGGGCCACGGCGCGCCGGGACGATGCGCCATCAGCCGGAACGTCCACACGCTGTGCGCGCCGGTGAGCCGCAGCGGCTCGCGCGCCTGACCGGCCGCCGCGGCTGCAGGGCCGCGCCTGGCCAGCAGCTCGGCGGAGGCGGCCTTCATCACCCAGTTGCGCCACAGCGGCCCCCAGCTGTGCGCCGTGCGGTTCTGCGCGGCCTGGAAGTTGCGGAAGCGCTCGGTCTCGGCCTCGACCATCGCCGCCGTGAGATCGGGCCGTGCCTTCCCCACCCAGCGGATGTCGTCCTCGGCCGGCGTCCAGCCTTCCGGCAGCGTGTGCGCCGCGCTCGGCGCGCGCCTTCCCTCCCCTTCCCTTCCTTTCCCTTCCTTCAGTTCCCTTCCTCCCTGCGCGTCGGCCACGGACGGCGACGCGTCGCCGACGGGCGGCGGCGCGTGCGGGCTGGTTGGCGGGGGCGCGAGCTTCGACGCGGCTTCGCGCGGGTTGACGTGCTGGTGGGTGCTGAAGGTCGGGATGAAGGCCAGGCCATCGCCATAGAGCCTCACCAGGGTCCGATCCGTCAGCTCCCGGCACAGCGCGTCGATGTCGCAATCGTCGTCCGGCAGAAAGCGGCGCTTGAAGCCGCGCGGCGCCCACATCAGCCGGCCCTCGCGGTCGGCCTCGCACCACAGGCCGATGTAGAGCAGCCGCGCGAGCGGGCTGAGCGCGCAGATGTCGTCGGAGGTGAAGAACTCCGGCTTGATGGTGCGGATGCGCGCCACTACGCCGTCCTCCGACCGGCCAAGGAATGACGGATCGCCCCGGCCGTCACGCGACGGCCTCGGCGATGCGGCGCGCGAGCGCGGACGAAGCGCCGCCGCGCAGGGCGATCTCGTAGTGGGCGCGCTGGGCGAGCGTGAGATCCCTCGCGCGCCGCGTCCGCTCGGTGCGGCGGGCCTTGTGCAGCACGCCGGCGACGTAGCCGTAGTCCACGTCCCACTTCTCCGCGATCGCGGTGCGCGCCAGGCCGGCGTCGAAATCGGCGACGATGCCGAGCTGCCGCACCGCCCGCGCCTCGTCGCGCTCCTTCTCGAGCGCGGCGAGGGCCAGGGCCAGGGAGGCGATGTCGTTCTGGATCTCGCGCAGGCTGCGCATCTAGGCGGCCCTCACCACGCGCGCGGCAAGCTGGTCCGCAAGCGACTGCAGCAGGCCGACCGTGCCGGCGAGCCCCTCGCGCTCGGCCAGGCGCAGGACGATGGCGCGGAACTCCGCAACGGTGACGGTCGGATCGACCAGCCGGACCGAGCGCGCGCGGCGCGGGTCGCGGGCGATGCGGCCGGCGTCCTCGAGCCGCACCAGGAGGCGGTGGACACCGGCCTTCGACTTGAGGCCGAGGGCCCGCCCCATCTCGTCGAGGCTCGGCGACACCTCGCCGCCGTGCGCGCGCTGGTACTCGGCGATGAACTGCAACAGTCGGGATTGCTGGCGGGTCATGGATCATGAATTACGATATTCGCAATTTTATCGCAAGCAATGATTTACGTTTTTCGTTAGCACGATCGGAAAAAATGCGGTAATTTTCCGGGATGATCTGGATCAAGGATCGCATCCGATTCCTGCGTCCCAAGGGAAAGACCCAGACCGGCCTCGCAGCGGCTCTGGGGCTCGATCCGTCGCGCGTGACGGAGATCATCAAGGGCGGCCGGCAGATCAAGCGATCGGAAGTGGCGCCGCTCGCGGCCTATCTCGAGATGACGGTGGCCGATGTCATGGCCGCCATCGACGGGCTGCCGCCATCTGCGTTGGCCGCGACAGCTGTCGCCGGGCCGGCCGCGTTCCCCGGCGCGGTGGCGACCGCGCCGATCCTGCCGGTGCTCCATCCGCCCGGCCGGCCCGACGTGCCGGTGTGGGCGAGCGCGCAGGCGGGCGAGGACGGCGCGATCGTCCTCACGCCCGATCCGATCGACTATATCCACCGCTCCGACCGCATGCGCGGCGTGAAGAATCCCTTCGCCTTCTATGTCGTGGGCACGAGCATGAGCCCGGCGATCGAGCACGGCACGCAGGTCGTGATCAATCCGTCCCTGCCGCCGATGGCCGGCCGCGACCACGTCTTCATCCAGGATCTGCCCGACGGCACGATGAAGGCGATGGTCAAGCGCCTGATCCGCTCGACCGAGCGCTCGTGGCGCGTGCGGCAGTTCAACGAGCTCAGGGACTTCGACCTGCTGCGCACCATCTGGTCGAAGGCCTACCGCATCACCGAGAAGCGGGAGGACTGACAAATCGATGCGCTGGGAGCGCGGCTCTCCAGAGCCGCTCTTCTTCGGATTGCCAATATGCCATGAGCGGCTCTGGAGAGCCGCGCTCCCAGCGGATATCGTCAAATATGATTTGCGGATAAATTACGATTTTCGTAAAATCTCTTTGCCCAAGCAGCAAAGGGAGCCGCCATGCCCAACGGTGCCGCCGCCGATCTCAGCCCCGCCCCATCCGGCACGATCGGCGACGCCATCGCGGCGGCGCGGGAGCGCGTCCGCGCCGGGCGCACCGCCCTTTCCTCGCACGATCCCGGCACCACCGACCTTCGCCGCTGGGCGATCGCGGCCTGCACCGCCGAGCTGAGGCATGCCGAGCTCGACACGCTCGAGCTGGTTGCGCGCCACACGCTCGGCGCCTTCATCGACAGCCGCGCCGATTCGACCTGGCATGCCGAATTCCGGCTGCCGCACGAGCACGCCGCCGCGCTGGTGCTCAACTGGGCGAGCCATCTCAAGACGCAGGAGGGCCTCATCGTCGGGCCGTGGTCGCGCTGGCATCTCAACGACCGCGCGGGCCGGCGTGCGCTGCTCGCCGCGCGGCGGCGGATCAAGCGCGGCTTCCTCGCAGCAGTGGCGGCGTGGCGCAAGGCGCGCGCGGCGGTCGACGTACGGGAGGCGGCGTGATGGCGCTCATGCTCTTCCGGACCGCGAGCCTCCGGCTCGCTCATGAGCATGAGCGAGCCGGAGGCTCGCGGTCCGGAAGAGCATGAGTCAGAAGCGGGGCGACCACAGGCCGCTGCCGTGCCCCTCCGCGGCCGGCTGATGTCCGGCGAGAAAGGCCGGGGCTTCGTCCGGGGTTTCCAGCAGCACCCGGTGCACGGCCTTGGAGCCGCACCGGCAGAGCAGCGGCAGCCGGCGCAGCTCACGGCGGTCGTTCGCATGCGCCGCCAGCTGCTCGACACTGAGCAGCACCCTGTGCGAGCACCGCTGGCACGATACCCCGAGCAAGGGGACGGCGCTCCGGAAGAGCGTCGAGCCGGTATCCCCGTCCATCGCATTCCGCATCGGCCGCACCTCCCTGCTGGCACGAGTCATATGAGAACAAAACAGGAACGTCAATCCGGGAAGTCGCGGCGCTCGGAGGCTCATGCCAGCGGTGTGAGGCCCGCCTTTCGCATCGTGGGCAGCGCGATGTACATGTCGAGCGCCCCCTCGACGCAGTACGCGAAGCCCCATTGCTCGTATTGCCGGGCACGCCGTTCGTTTATCGCCTCGAGCGTCAAGGCGTACACGCCGAGGCGCTCGGCGATCGACAGGGTCTGGCGCATGGCGTGGAGCATCAGGGTCTTGCCGATGCCGTTGCCCTGCCGGCCCTGCTGCGTCCCGAGCATGCCCAGGTAGACGCAGGGTGTCGCGCCGAGGTGCGCGAACTGTTGCTCCGCTTCCGCCGACACCTTGTTCAGCGGAAAGCTCTGGGCGATGAGCCAGTAGAAACCGACCAGCTCGCCGTCATAGAGGCCGACGGTGACCCTCGCCTTGTGTCCAACGTGATGGTCCAGGGCGTGGTCGCGGAAGAAGGCGTCGAGCTCCGGCTCGCCACAGCAAAAGGCCGCTCGATCCATGCTACGACCGAGCGGCCTGATCGCCAACTTCCTGAGATCGATGCTACTTCGCGTATTTCCCGAACTCACGAACCATCTCTTTGAGATCCTCAGTCGGCTCGGGCGGGTTCTCGATCGTCTCGAAGAACCGCTTCTCCGCCTCCGACTTGTATTCCCTGTCCTTGTAGTCCTTGAGGGACCACTCCAGATACTCGCGGCGTGACAGCATGGTTGCCCTCCATCCTCTCACGGAGTCGAGCGGCCTTTGCCCATCTCGGCCTGCTGCATCTCCGTAAGGTCCCGCGCCTCTCTCCGGCGCAAAACGCCTTGCTCAGAATTGCTACCTATCACCCAACCAAATGGCGATCACGTCCAAATTTGCCAAATTGCAGATTTGCCGCTCCCGCTCGCCAATATCTCCTGTCACTGCCGCAACGTCGCGGCGGCGGCCTGCGTTGCCTCCGCTACTCAGCAACAGGAGATGGCCGTGGGCTTGTTCGATATCCTGACGGGAATGCGCAACGGTCCCCGCGGCGGCGGCGGACGCGGCGGCGGCGGAATGTCGCCGATCATCCTGGCCGCTCTCGGCCTCCTCGCCTACAAGGCGGTCAAGAGCTTCAACAATGCCCCCCAGCCGGCGCAGCACCCTCAGGGCAACCTCCCGCCGGGCGCGCCGGCAGCCGGCGACGGCCTCGGCGGCCTGCTGCAGTCGCTCGGCCTCGGCGGCGCTTCAGCCGCCGGCAGCGGTGGCCTGGGCGGCATCCTGAGCGGCGGGCTCGGCGATCTCATCAAGCAGTTCCAGAATTCCGGCAAGGGCGAGCTGGCGGAGTCGTGGGTCGGTACCGGCCAGAACAGGACGATCCCGCCGGCCGATCTCGCCCAGGTGCTGACGCCGGAGCAGCTCGACTTCCTGACGCAAAAGACCGGCCTCGGCCGCGAGGAGCTGCTTGCGGGATTGAGCCAGCAGCTCCCCGAGGTCGTCGACAAGCTCACGCCGCAGGGCCGCCTGCCCTCGCCGCAAGAGATCGACCGGGCGTAAGGAGAGTTCGACATGCTCTGGATCATCCTGATCGGCTTCGTGGCCGGCATCGTCGCTCGCCTGCTGTCGCGCGGGCCCAACCGGCCCGCAGGTTTCCTGCTGACGACGGCCCTCGGCATCGCCGGCGCCTTCCTCGCGACATTCATCGGCCAGTCCGTGGGCTGGTACCGGCCCGACCAGGGAGCCGGTTTCATCGGCGCCATCGTCGGCGCCGTCGTGGTCCTCTTCATCTGGAACCGCATCGCCGCTTCGCGTGGCGGACTGACCTGACGGCATTGCAACCCACGCCGGCGCTGGACTCCTGTGCACTCCGCGCCGCAGACTATCCACGCCCACTACAAGGAGGCACGTCATGGCTACAGGCACTGTAAAATGGTTCAACGCCACCAAAGGCTACGGTTTCATTCAGCCCGATGGCGGCGGCAAGGATGTGTTCGTCCACATCAGTGCAGTCGAACGAGCCGGCCTGAACGGCCTCAATGAAGGACAGAAGGTCACCTACGATGTCCAGCAGGACCGCGGCAAGGACGCCGCGGTGAATCTCAAGACCTGACCGGGGCGCGCGTGGGCGGCGACGGCCTGGCCGTCATCGCTCACCCGTCGCGGAAAGCGCCAGGACCGGGGCAACGGCGTCATCCCCGCGCCAATCGATAGACGAACCGCGTGAGAAGGGTCTTGCATCCGCGGCCCATTCGGATGACGAGAGAGGCGGAGTGCCGCGAGGCGCTTCAGCCCAGTAACCAATTGGTCATCCGTCGTGAACTCGAACCCTGCCGCCGAAGAAGGCACCCCTCACCGCGACGTCGCCCAGCGTATCGGCCGTTTCCTGCGCGGGCTCGAGCGCGCCCGCCGCCAGCCCAACCGGCGCGAGGCCTACCACCTGCGCGTCGCCCTCGAGCACTTGCGTACCGAACAGTACACCGACAGCGACGAAGCGATGAAGAACGCCGAACGCTGCGCACCGCTGCCCGCCCAGGTCGCCAGCCTGGTCATCACCAACGAGCCGGTGACGGTCGTCCAGCTCCAGACCCAGCTCGATGAGGTCCTGGCCGGGAAGCCTTGAGCGCAACTCTGTTGTCCTGGGAACTCGCGAAGGTTTTGGCCGGATCGGGTTGCCGGGGACGCGTCACTTCAGTGACGCGTCATGGCATGCAGCAACGATGAGGAAGACGCGCGCCGAGTACAATCTCCGGGCAACAGGGAACGACCAGTGATAGCGATGTTGCTGGGCTCATTTCATTGGACTCAAGCCGGCACATCAAGCAACTCGGGAACTCGATGTCGCTCGTGAGGAACATGGAGACCACGTCGCTTTCCGCCGCTGCCTTGCCTGTCGAGTCGGCGCATTCCAGCGCCCGGGAGAAGCTGCTCGAGCACTTGTTCATCGGCGAACTGTTGCGATGCCTGTGGCGGCGGAAGATGCGCAATATGGAAGTGCTTCGGGCCGAAGTCGACATGGGCGGGTATGATGTAGCGATCGAAGCAAACCAGGTGCTCAGGTACATCCAGCTCAAATCCAGTCATCGAGGCGCAAAGACCGCCACCGTGCCGGTCAACGTCAATCTGCAAACGAAGCCCGGAGGGTGCGTGATCTGGATGCGGTTCGATCCGGAGACCGTCGAGCTCGGCCCCTATCTCTGGTTTGGCGCCGGGCCGGGGGAGCCGCCGCTTTCACTCGGAGACCGCGTGGCGCGTCACTCGAAGGGCGACAGGAACGGGCAGAAGGCCTTTCGACCAAACATCAGGGTCCTGCCAATTGGCCGCTTCCAAAAGCTGGAAACCATCGACATGGTTGTGGATGCCCTCTTTGGTCTGGCCATCGCTTAAACCTTCCGCAATCGCCGGGAGGATCTGGATGACGAGGAGGAAAGCCGCAGGCTCTTTCGCGGTCTTCCTAGATAGAGTGAAGGACCTGCGGCAACAGATCAACGATGCTGGTGCCCGCGTGAGATCGCTGCACTCAGAGCTTGTGAGCCTTCTGATTTCAAGATGCGATTCGCTTGGGCGCGCGCCACTCCAGCGGCCCCTCTTCCTCATCGTTGCTGCATCCCATGACGCGTCACTGGAGTGACGCGCCCCCGGCGACCCGAGCGGGCCAATACACGCCGCGCTCCCGGCCTTGATCAGAGCTTGATGTCGGCCGTCCGGATGATCTCGCCGAACGACTTCCGATCGGCCTCGATGGTGGCGGCGAAGGTCGCCGGGTCCTGGTAGCTCGCATAGTTGCCGCTGGCGACCAGCTTCTCGTTGACCGCCGGGTCCTTGACCGCCTCGCCGATCGCCTTCGACAGCTTCTCGATCGCGGGCTGCGGCGTGCCCTTCGCCGCCAGCAGGCCGTACCAGGCGTCGCCGCCGATCTTGCCCAGCCCCTGCTCCTTCAGCGTCGGCACGTCCGGCTTGCCGGGCCAGCGCCGCTCGCCCAGCACGGCGAAGCATTTCAGGCGGCCGGCCGCGATGTGCGGCAAGGTGGTCGGATCGAACTGCACCTGGATCTGGCCCGACAGCAGGTCGTTGGTCGCCGGCGCGCTGCCCTTGTAGGGCACGTGCACCATCTTCACGCCGGCCTCGATGTTGAAGATCTCGCCGTAGAGCTGGGTGATGGTGGCGAGCCCCGCCGAGCCGAAGTTGATCTTGCCCGGATTGGCCTTGGCGTAGGCGATGAACTCCTGGAGGGTGTTGGCCGGCACCTGGGGATTGATGCCCATGCCCACCCACGAGGTGGCGGTGCGGGCGACGGCCACGAAATCCTTCGCCGGATCGTAGGGCAGCGGCTGCAGGTGCTGGGTGATGCAGACCATCGCCGTCGTGGTGGTGAGGAAGGTGTAGCCGTCGGCCGGCGAATTCTTGACGTGCTCGGCGCCGATCGCGCCGCTCGCGCCGGCCCGGTTGTCGTACAGCACGCTCTGGCCGAGCAGCGCGCTCGCACGCTCCAGCACGAGCCGGGTCGTGATGTCCGACGGCCCGCCCGGCGGATAGGGAATGACGACGCGGATCTGCCGGTTCGGCCAGTCGCCTTGCGCCGAGACGATGGCCGGCGCGGCCACCATGCCGGCCGCCGACGCGGACATGAAGAGCCGACGGCCGATCGCGGCCTTGAATGCACCCATGGTCGTTGCCTCCCGGCACGTTTTTGTTGCCGGGAGTATATCGAGCTCCACCGCTCGCGCACGCTGGCTGAACCGCAGCGGACCCTCTTCGTGATGTTTGAAACCGGCTCGCCAGCAGATAGGCTTCGAGGTGCCATGAAACCGGAAGACCTCGCCTCGCCGAGCCAAGCCCCCGTCGACTCCGCAGGAGGAAGTAAGTGAAGCTCAGAATTGCCGGAATAGCCGTGGCGCTGCTCCTGAGTGGTTGCGGGACACCCGATGATGTCAAGAAGACCGGCGTCGTTTGGCGCGGCACCGTCGCCGCGCGCTACGACCAGCTGGCGAATTGCCTGTCGACGCAGACGACGCTTTATTACAAGGCATCGCTCCAGCTCGACAGAAATCAACGGCGCGCAACGGTCACATTTTTGATTCCGGTGACCGGCATTCCCGTCGAAGTGTACGACCTCCGGCAGATTTCCAATGAAGCGACCGAGGTCACCTGGTCGACGAGGCTGGAGAGAGGACGCCACCAGACCGGCAAGCCGTTCTACCTGATGGCCCAATGCGGTGCCACGCCTCTGCCGGCAACCTCTGCGCCGGTTGCGCCCTCGCCGCCCCCGACCGCGCCGCCCGAGCCCGTACCGCCGCAGTCACCGGTTTGGGCGCCGGATCCGGCAACCGAGGCGCCGGGCGACTGAGGGGTCAGGCGCAGCCGGGCATCGCGTTCATCGCGCGTATTTGCTCTTCATGAAGAACTCGATGGCCTCGGTCCCGTTGACGCTCTCGCTCACCGTCCAGCCGGTCGGCGTATCGACGGTTCGTCCGATCGTCGCGCGCGAGTCCGGACACGTCACGAGGTAAACCCGGTATCCGGGCTTCGGCCGGGATACGTGGCATTGCTCCCTCGGGGGCTGTGTCTCCCTTGCCGATGGCTGTGGCGGCGGTTGCGCTGTTGCGGTGCGAGGCGCTGCCTCCCGAGGACGGGGCGGCGGCGGTGGCGCTGCAGGCGGCGCGGCCTGGTTCGATTCGGGCGGTCGCTCGCGTGGCGGTGGCGGCAGCGGCGGCGGTGCTGCGGGACGGGACACTGCCTGCGGCGGCGGGGGCGGCGGCGGCGGGGGCGCTACCGGTGCGGCGGCCTGGTTCGATTCGGGCGGTCGCTCAGGCCTGGTTTCGGCCGGCTTGGGGGACTCGGGCAAGGGCTCTCGTGACGGCACCGCAGCGATTCTTCGCGCCACCTCGCTTGCATTGACGACAGGGGTGTCACTCTCTCCATGTCCGTTGCCGCGCGGCGGCGCGGCCACGGAGTCGCCGCCCGGAGCAGCGGCCGCAACGCGCGGATTTTCCGGCTCCGTCAGCTTTGCCGAACCCCAGCCCAGCGCGTGGTCGTCGCCGATCCAGACCGCGGCAAGGCCCGACACGACGATTGCTCCGACCAGATAGAGCCAGAGCCGCGCCGTGGCAGGGCGTGGAGGCGGTGCGGCGGTGCGATAGGGCTCGGGGCGCAGCTCTTCGTGCTCCGGATCCATCTCCGGCTCCAGCTCCGGTTCCGGCACGTGGGGCGCCGGCTCGTGCGCGACCTCCAGCTCCTGTCGCCTTCGTAGCTTTCTCTGATTGCTGATCTCCGCAAAAACGATGTGGCGCGCCGTATCGCGCAGGAGCTGGTGCACCTCTTCGAACGTGCGGCCGCCCAGGGCGAAAAGCTCCTCCTCCGAATCCTCCGATCGCAATGCGGCCCGGCGAAGCCCCTTGATCTCGAGCGCGCGGTACAGCTGGCGCTCGACCCACTCGGCATCGGTGCCGCGGCCCAGCTTGCAGACGCGCACGTCCTTTCCGCCCAACCCGTATTCGTGGCGGTACTCACTCACGCGCCGTCGCGGCTCCGAGGCGTGCCCGACCTTGACGGCACGCAGCCCCCGGACGTGCCACCAGTAGACATACATGTCCGGAAATCTAACGAACGTTTATCGATCTGAACACCGATCGACGCTCCCCGCAGACCGTTCCCGTCAAACGCCCCCGCCCCCGAACCGCCGCCTCAACCCGAACAGCCCCACTCCCAGCGCCAGCGTGCCGCCGATCACGAAGCCCGTGCCGTAGCCTTCGGTGACGGCGAGCGCGGCGCTGAACAGCAGCGGCAGGACGAACGCGCCGGCGTCGCCGAAGGCCAGGACCGCGCCGGTCGTCGAGCCGATGCGGCCGGGCGGCGAGAGGCGCGCCACCTCGGCCAGCAGCACGCCGTGCCAGCTCACCGCCGTCGCGCTGAACAGGCTGGCGACGACGGCGGCGAGCCAGGTCGGCCAGCCCGGATCCATCGCCGCCGTCAAGGCCGCCGCCCCCGCCATGCCGACGCCGAGCAGCGCCAGCAAGGTGGCCGGCCGGATCAGGCGCGAGGCGAGCCAGCCCCAGCCGATGCGGCCGGGCACCGCCACGGCGACGGCGATCGCGAACACCAGCCCGGCGCGCTCGAGCTCGTAGCCCAGGCCGCGCACGAGGTAGAGCACGAAGAAGCCGGTGAACAGCGACTGCAGCCCGACGAAGCTGAACATCGCCACGCACAGCGCGCGCAGCGCCGGCTCGCGCAGCACCGAGGCCACGTTGGCGCGGATGTCGGCCGGCGACAGCGGATGGCCCTCGATCCGGTCGACGTCGAAGCGCCGGCGCATCGGCTGCAGCGCCAGCGCGGTGACGGCGCAGGCACCGCCGATCGCCAGCAGCGCCGTGCTCCAGCCCGTCTCGGTGGCCAGCATCGGCGTCACCACGCCGGCCAGCATCAGCCCGGCCGGCACGCCGGTCTGCTTGATCGAGAAGACCAGCGGCGCGGTGCGCGGCGGCGCGAGCCGGCCGAGCAGGTGCGAGCTCGACGGCGTGGAGATCGCCTGCCCCAGGCCGCCGACGAACGCGCCCAGCGCGAACAGCGCCAGCCAGCCGCTGGCCGGCAGCGACAGGCCGAGCGCCAGCGCCAGCATGCCAACCTGCGTCATGCGCAGCGCGCCGTAGCGCACGATCAGCCCGCCGCAGCCCATCGTCGTCAGGAAGCCCGCGACGGCGCCGATCGCGACATAGACCCCGACCAGCGCCGGATCGACGCCGAGATCGGCGACGATGGCGGGCGCGATCAGCGGCACGGTCGAGCGCCCCATCGTCGCGAAGGTCTGCTGCACCGTCATCGCGCCGAGCGCGAGATAGAGAGGATGGATGATAGGCTCCGCGGTCCGCGCGGCAGGATAAGCGAGGGGGCGCCGCGTGATCGTCTTATACCAGTCACGGATGGTTCGGCGACCGGGCCGGGGCGCAACGCGCGCTCCCGTCGTTCGTTCTTCTTCCTCGGACGCCGCTTCCATTCCGGCTCGCTCGGCGTGGGAGTGACGGAGCGCCCGGCTTCTTCGAGCGAAGCTTCAAGCCTATAGTCCGCCCGCCTGCACCTCGAAGCGACCAGTTGCACGACCCCTGTCGACCCGCGTGATCCGCAAACGACACGCACACGCTTCAGGTCATCATCGAGGCTCCCCCCGAATCGCACCCCGGAGAAAACGAATGACCGATTGCCTGTCGCCCGATCTCCTCAGGAAAATGAACGCCTACTGGCGGGCGGCGAACTATCTCACGGTGGGGCAGATCTATCTGCAGGATAACCCGCTGCTCGAATCGCCGCTGACGATCGACCACATCAAGCCGCGGCTGCTGGGCCATTGGGGCACGACGACGGGATTGAACTTCCTCTATGTCCACCTCAACCGGCTGATCAAGCAGAACGATCTCGACATGATCTATGTCATCGGTCCCGGGCACGGCGGGCCGGGGCTGGTGGCGCATGCCTACCTGGAGGGCTCGTACACCGAGCACTATCCGGCGATCGAACGCAGCCGGTCCGGACTGCAGCGGCTCTTCCGGCAATTCTCCTGGCCCTACGGCATTCCCAGCCACGTATCGGCGGACATTCCGGGCTCGATCCACGAAGGAGGCGAGCTCGGCTATTCCCTTGCCCATGCCTATGGCGCGGCGTTCGACAACCCCGACCTGATCGTCGCCTGCATCGTCGGTGACGGCGAGGCGGAAACCGGTGCGCTGGCGGCGAGCTGGCATTCGAACAAGTTCCTCAATCCCGCGCGCGACGGGGCGGTCCTGCCGATCCTGCACCTCAACGGCTTCAAGATCGCCAATCCGACCGTGCTGGCGCGCATCGGCCGGCAGGAACTGACCGAGCTGATGCGCGGCTACGGCTACGAGCCGCATTTCGTCGAAGGCGACGATCCGGCGCTCGTTCATCAGAGCCTGGCCGCGACGCTCGACGTCATCCTGGCGCGCATTCGCGAGATCCAGGGCGCCGCGCGGTCCCGCCGCGAAGACGAGAGCCAGGAACGCCCGCGCTGGCCCATGGTCGTCTTCCGCACG
Source organism: Reyranella sp. (assembly GCF_965279465.1). Taxonomy (NCBI): domain Bacteria; kingdom Pseudomonadati; phylum Pseudomonadota; class Alphaproteobacteria; order Hyphomicrobiales; family Reyranellaceae; genus Reyranella; species Reyranella sp. The sequence goes on along the minus strand of NZ_OZ257242.1, from coordinate 4,301,998 downwards.
CCCAAAGGCTGGACGGGACCGAAAATGGTCGATGGCCATCCCGTCGAGGGGACATGGCGTGCGCATCAGGTCCCGATCGCCGATTTCAGCAAGCCGGAGCATCTCGCGCAGCTCGAGGAATGGATGAGGAGCTACCGGCCGCAGGAGCTTTTCGACGAACGCGGCAAGTTTCGCGAAGAGTTCGCCGAGCTCGCACCGACGGGCCTTCGCCGCATGGGCTCCAATCCGCATGCCAACGGCGGCGCACGCCTGCAGCCGCTGTCGATGCCGCACTTCCATGACTATGCCGTGAAGCTGCCCCGGCCGGGCGCCGTGCAGGCGGAAGCCACACGGGTTCTCGGGCCCTTCCTGCGCGACGTGATGAAGCTCAACCTGGCCAAGCAGAACTTTCGCCTGTTCGGGCCGGACGAGACCGCGTCCAACCGGCTGGAGGCCATGTTCGACGCCACGGGAAAGGCGTGGATGGCCGAGGTCGAAGCAGTCGATATCGATCTCAGCGCCAACGGACGCGTCATGGAGGTGCTGAGCGAGCATCTCTGCGAAGGCTGGCTCGAAGGATACCTCCTCACCGGACGCCATGGCCTGTTCTCGTGCTACGAGGCCTTCATCCACATCATCGACTCGATGATGAACCAGCATGCGAAGTGGCTGAAGGTCAGCCGCGCCATTGCCTGGCGCAAGCCGATCGCCTCGCTGAATTACCTGCTCACGTCGCACGTCTGGCGGCAGGACCACAACGGCTTCTCCCACCAGGACCCGGGCTTCATCGATCACGTCGCCAACAAGAAATCCGACGTCGTGCGCATCTACCTGCCGCCCGACGCGAACTGCCTGCTGTCGGTGACCGACCATTGCCTGCGCAGCCGCAACTACATCAACCTGATCGTGGCGGGAAAGCAGCCGGAGTGGCAGTGGCTCGACATGGATTCGGCCGTCCGCCACTGCACCGCCGGCGCGGGCATCTGGCACTGGGCGAGCAACGACGCCGGCGATCCCGATGTGGTCATGGCCTGCGCCGGCGACGTGCCGACCGTCGAGGCGCTCGCGGCCGTGTCCCTCCTGCGCGAGTACGTTCCGGACATCCGCATCCGTGTCGTCAACGTGGTCGACCTGATGGTGCTGCAGCCCCAGTCCGAGCACCCGCACGGCCTGGAGGACGAGGATTTCGATGCCTTGTTCACGGCGGACAGGCCGGTGATCTTCGCCTTTCACGGCTATCCGGCGATGATCCACAAGCTGACCTACCGCCGGAACAACCATCGCAATATCCATGTGCGCGGCTACAAGGAGGAAGGCACCACGACCACGCCGTTCGACATGGTCGTGCTGAACAACCTCGACCGCTATCAGCTCGCCTACGACGCCATCCGGCGCATTCCGCGCCTGAGCGCCGAGGTGGAAACGGCGAAGGCGCGGTACTGGACCAGCATGGAGCGCCACAAGCTCTACATCAGCGAGCACGGCCAGGACCTGCCCGAGATCCGCAACTGGCGCTGGACGGGCTGAGCGCCATGGGCGCTAACTTTGGCTTGCCCCTCAAAATCGACTCGGCGACTCAAGGATGATCTCTCTACCCTTTACCTCACCCTGAGGAGCGCAGCGCAGCGGAGCGTCTCGAAGGGTGGGCGACGCGCACGACCTTGCCAAACTCCCGTGTTACCAGCAGCGTTGCCACGTCCTTCGAGTCGCCATCCTTCGAGACGCTCCGCTGCGCTGCGCTCCTCAGGATGAGGCGGGAGGGTTGCCAGACCGGTCATCGCATCTCGCTACCTACTTGCCTCACCCTGAGAGCCTGTGAATTTTTCAATCCAGCTTCTTCATTCGTGGAGTCGACGAAACGAAAGATCCCTCGCTGCGCTCGGGATGACAACAATGCTGTCATCCCGAGCGCAGCGAGGGATCTTTGTTTCTTCAATCAGCCGCCGAGGACAAGACCGACGAAAAATTCACAAACTCTGAGGAGCGCAGCGCAGCGGAGCGTCTCGAAGGGTGGCACCGTGCATGACCTTGCCAAACTCCCGTGTTCCGGCACCGTTGCCACGTCCTTCGAGTCGCCCTGAACAAATGTCGCCCCGGACCGTTGCAACGACCACCCGGGGGCGGGCGTTGTGCACGCGCTTCTGCAAGCATTGAAGGGGCGTCGAGTGTCTCTGGGACAATTTCTTGCGCCCGTCGACTGGGCTGACGTCTTTCTGCCGACGCAATCGGTGCTGGAGCTCTTCGTCCGGGCGTCGGCGATGTATTTCATCCTCTTCGTGCTCCTCCGGCTGGTGCTGCGCCGGCACACCGGAGGGCTGGGCACGTCCGACCTGCTGGTCGTCGTCCTCGTGGCGGAGATCGCGGGCAACGGCATCAACGGCGAGTCCTTCTCGGTGGTGGGCGGCGCCATCTCCGTCGCCACGGTGCTGCTCTGGACCTACGGCATCGAATGGCTGCAATACCACGTGCCCGGGCTCGAGCGGCTGGTCAGGGAACCGAAGCTCAAGCTGATCGACGGCGGCAAGCTGCTGCGCCGGAACATGCGCGCCGAGCTGATCACCTTCGAGGAGCTGATGACCCAGCTGCGCGAACAGGGCGTGCAGGATTGCGCCGAGGTGAAGGCGGCCTACGTGGAGGCCGATGGCAAGATCAGCATCCTGCGCTACGAGAACCGTGGCTAGGAAGCTCAAGACCTATACGACCTCCGCAGGCTTCTTCGACCTGGCCGTCGCGGCGCCCTCGATGAAGGCGGCCCTCGAAGCCTGGGGCTCGACGAGCAACCTGTTCCATCAGGGATTTGCCAGGCTTTCCGACGATCCAAAGACCGTTGCCGCCACGATGGCCAAGCCGGGCGTGATCCTGCGGCGGCCGGTCGGCAGCAACCGCGCCTATACCGAACAGGCCGACCTCCCCAATATCGAGGACATCAGCCGGGCGGTTCGACCGGCGCCGAAGCAGCCATCGACATCCACCACGCCGGCGCCCCCGCCTGCGGACGGGAAGGCCACGCGCGCGGCCGTCGTCGCGTTCGACCGGGAGCAGAAGCGGCGCGAGCGCCAGTCCCGTCGCGAGGAGGCCGTGCGGAAGAAGGAACGCGAGCGTCGCGAGCAGGCCGTTGCGGCCGCCGAAGCAGTGCTCGGGGAAGCCGAGCGCGCGCACGCGGCGCGCATCGCGGACATCGAGAAGGCACGTGCCGCGCTCGACAGGAGGCTGGCCGCGGAGGAAACGCGCTGGAAGAAGAAGCGCGAGCAACTCGACGGTGCGCTGCGTCAGGCCCGGTCGCGCCACCTGCGGGCGGTGTAGTTCATCGGTCCGCGTTCCGCCCCAGCTGTGGTCCGTCGTCGAATGGAAGGGTGGCCCCTTCCGGTTCGAACCGCGGCGGCGTGACTGCTTTGCGCGGACCGCAGGATCGGCTATGCAGGGGCATCGGGTGTCCGTCGCATTGAGGCGTCAGGCAGGTGTAAAGCGCAGGTCGGGCCGCCGCGCGGAGTGCGTATGCCCATGACTCGACAGCCGTCATCCCAGCGCCGCAAGGTGCCCGCGCCCCAGGCCGCCACCGAGCGGGCGCTGGAGACCTTGCAGCGGTTCCTCCACATCGAGGCGGTCAGCGGCCTCGTCCTGCTCGCGGCGGCGGCCGTGGCGTTGGTCTGGGCCAACTCGCCTCTCGCGGACGGCTACCACGATCTCTGGCATCTGCCCGTCTCCCTCGGCATCGGCAGCTTCGCCTACTCGCAATCGCTGCATTTCTGGATCAACGACGGGCTGATGACCGTCTTCTTCCTGGTCGTCGGCATGGAAATCAGGCGCGAGATCCACGAAGGCGCGCTCAGCGAGGCGAAGCAGGCCCTCCTTCCGGTCGCCGCTGCGGCCGGAGGCGTCATCGCCCCGGCGCTGATCTACCTGGCGCTCAACGCCGATCCGACGCGCGCTCAAGGCTGGGCGGTGCCGACCGCGACCGACATCGCCTTCGCCGTCGGCATGCTGGCGCTCCTCGGGCGCACGATCCCGGCGGACCTGCGCGTCTTCCTGCTGGCGCTCGCCATCATCGACGACGTGATCGCCGTGCTGATCATCGCCTTCTTCTATTCGGGCGGGCTCGACCTTGCCGGTTTCCCGATCGCCGGGCTCGGCATCCTGATGGTGCTGGCGATGCAGCGCATCGGGGTCGGCACGGCGCTCCTCTATGTCGTGCCGGGTGCGCTGATCTGGGGCGGCGTGCTGATGACCGGCGCGCATCCGACCCTGGCCGGCGTCGTGCTCGGCCTGATGACGCCGGTGCGCTCGCGGCCGATGCGCGAGGATCCTGTCGAGGTGGTGTCGCGCGTCGCCTCCGAGCTGCGCGACAATGACGCCGTCGCGGCGAAGGACGAGCGCTCGCTCGCCCGGCCGCTGCATCAGCTTTCGCTCGCACAGCGCGAGATCCTGCCGCCGGTCGTGCGCGTGCAGGCAGCGCTGCATCCCTGGGTGGCCTACGTGATCATGCCGCTGTTCGCGCTGGCCAATGCCGGCGTCAGCCTCGGCGGGGTCGACTTCGCCGCTTACGAGCCGATGCGCGTGCTGCTGGGCATTGCGCTCGCGCTCGTGGTCGGCAAGCCGCTCGGCATCGTCGTCGTCACCTGGCTCATGGTCCGGCTGCGGCTCGGCCGGCTGCCCGACGGTGTCTCGTGGGGCGGCATCTTCCTGATCGGCCTGCTGGCCGGCATCGGCTTCACCATGTCGATCTTCATCGCCATGCTCGGCTACGCGGACGAAAGCCTCCTGAGCGCCGCCAAGCTCGGCGTGCTCGCGGGCTCGCTGACCGCGGCTGTCCTCGGTCTCGGCTGGGGCGCCCTCTATGTCCGCCAGTTGGCGCGAAACGCGAAGACTTCGTGACTATCCCGGAGCCGCGGCCATGGCCGCGAGATCACGGACGTCCTCGAGCTCTTCCAGCTGGTCGACCGTGTCGATCAGGCGCTCGGCCGTATCGGGCGCCAGCGGCGTGGCGGAGAAATCGAGGCAGCGGCGGAACTTGGCGAGATGCTGCTCGTGCGTAAGCGGACGCGCCGGGTTGGCGAGCATCGTCCCGCAGCGCCATGACAGCGCCGTGCCGTCCTTCAGATGCACCGTCACGGTCTGCGGCGCGAGCGCGTTGGGATCGGGGTTGCCGTCGTCGCGCGTCGCCACGCACGCCGCCAGCGCGTGCGTGGCGGGATCGGCCAGCGCCTCGCCGCGGAAATCCGCGAGGTCGAGCGATCCCTTCTGCAGCAACTTCGCCACCGCGTAGGCCATGCACAGGCGGGCATAGCTCGCCCCCGCGCCGGGCCGCAGCGGCCGGCCGACGAGGCGCACGATCAAGGGCGGCGCGGCGATCTCGACCCGCGCGACCTCCGCCGCCGTGAAGCCATGCTGCGTCTGCAGCGCCATGACGCCCTCGATGCCGCCATGGGTGGCGCGGCCCGCGGGAAAGGGCTTGTGGCTGAATTCCGCGATCCGCCAGTCGCGGCCCAGGCTTTCCAGGACCGGCTCCAGCGCGAAGGCGCCTTCGAAGACGCCGAGATATCCATAGGGCCCTTCGAACACCGCGCGCGACGGCTCGAACCCCAGCGTCGCCAGCTCGCAGGACTGCAGCGCGGCGCGGGCGTTGAAGGCGAGCTGCGCCGGCAGGATGGGGCTGCCCTCGGTATGGGCCTGCATCGTGCCGCTGGCCTGCGCGAGCTGCCAGGCGAAGGCGGCTTCCAGCGTGGCCCCGTCGAGCCCCAGCACGCGCGCCGCGGCCGCCACCGCGCCGAAGCCGCCCGCGGTGCCCGGGCGGAAGAACCGAAACCCGGCCTGCGAAGCGAGCCCCAGCCCCGCCGCGATGTCCACGCCGACGGCTACCGCGGCGATCAGCTCGGCACCGCTCACCCCGCCGCGCAGCCCGGCGGCCGCCAGCGCCGCGGGCAGGGTCGTGGCCATGGCATGGACGACCGCGCCCTCGTGCAGGCAGTCGTATTCCTGATTGTGCATCTGCCAGGCGTTGACGAACGCCGCGGCGGGCGCGGACAGCCGCTCCGTGCGGCCCCAGACCGGCACGGCGGGGCTGCCCCAGCCGGACGCGACGCGCACCAGCCCCTCCCCGCCTTCGACCGAGGAGCCCGCGATGCCGACGCCGAGGCTGTCCAGCACATAGACCTTGGCCCGCGCGACGGCTGCCGCCGGCAGATCGGCGAAGCGCGTCCCGAGCGCATGGGCGGCGAAGCGTGCGGCAGCGGACATGGGCGAAGATCGGCTCCTGAAAGCGCGTGAGCCCTTTGAGCGAATCAAGTTGCCGGGAGCGCGGCTCTCCAGAGCCGCTCTTCTTCGGATTGCCACATCCGATGAGCGGCTCTGGAGAGCCGCGCTCCCGGCAAGGAAACCATGGACGAAAGCATCCGGCGCCGGACTTTCGTCCGGCGCCGGAAAATCGATCCGTCGTCGCGGGCTAGATGACGACGAATTCGGAGTTCGTCATCGCAAGGCCGGTGCTGATCGTGGCGAACTGCACCTGCGCGCCGCCACCGGAGCCGTCGGCATCGTAGAAGAGCGCTCCGGTCAGCGAGTTGTAGATGATCCGGTCGCTGGCATCGGACGCCGCCGCACCGGTGTTGAACTGAGCCACCGTCAGCGTGCCGACGGCAAGCCCGCCGCCGCTGAACACGGCATTGTCGATCTGGATGACGTCGTCGGCGACGACGTAGCTCTGGATGGTGTCGACGTTGTCGACGGAGCTGAGCGCCGTCGTGAACATGAAGGTGTCACTGTCGGCGCCGCCGAGCAGGGTGTCGTTGCCCTTGCCGCCGTCGATCTTGTCGTTGCCGGCATCACCGGAAAGATAGTCGTTGCCGGAACCGCCCACGATGGTATCGGCATCGGCACCGCCGTAGACCGTGTCGGCGCCGTTGCCGCCATCGAGGGAATCGGCGCCCTCCTCGCCGTAGAGGTAGTCGTTGCCGCTGTCGCCGGTGATGGTGTCGTTGCCGGCTTCACCGTGCAGGTTGTCGTTGCCGTCGCCGCCATAGAGCTTGTCGTTGCTGGCGTCGACGGCGCCGCCCGCGTTGCCGCCGTAGATCGTGTCGTTGCCGTCCGCGCCGTTCAGCCCGTCGGCCCCGGCGCCGCCGATGATGTAGTCGTTGCCGTCACCGCCCCTCAACGTGTCCGTGCCGACGTCGCCGTAGAGGGTGTCGTTGCCGTCCCGGCCCTCCAGAACGTCGGTGCCGTCGTTGCCGCGAAGGGTGTCGTCGCCGCTGCCGGACACGATGGTGTCGTTGCCGGTGCCGCCGTAGAAGCGGAACAGCTCGATCGACGACACGACGCTGCCGTCGCTGGCGGCGCCGCCATCCACCGTCAGGGTGAGCCCCGCCACGTCGGTCGTCCGCGTGAAGTCCAGCGTATCGAAGCCGTCCCCGCCGTAGACCTTCTGCGCGAGGAGGCCGACCGCGAGGTAGTCGTCGCCGGCGTCGCCGTTCAAGGTGTTGGCGCCGAGCCCACCATAAATGTTGTCGTTGCCGCCGCCGCCGGACAGGTTGTCGTTGCCGTCCTCGCCGTAGATGTAGTCATCGCCGGAGTCGCCGGTGATGACGTCGTTTCCGCCCTCGCCATGGAGGTTGTCGTTGCCCTCGCCACCGGTGATCGTGTCCTTGGAGACATCCGAGGCGCCTCCGCCGGTGCCGCCATAGATCGTATCGTTGGCGTCGCCGCCGGACAGCGAGTCCAAACCGGCTCCGCCAATGATGTAGTCGTTGCCGTCCTTGCCGTAGAGCCTGTCGGCGCCGGCTTCGCCATAGAGCGAGTCGGCTCCCTCCGCACCGACCAGCCTGTCGTCGCCGTTGGCGCCGTAAAGGATGTCATCGCCGGTCCCGCTGGTGATCTCGTCGTCTCCCGAGCCGGCATAGTAGACGAGCCGCTCGATCCCCGCGGTCACGGTGCCGTCCGCCGAGGCATTGAGCTTGAACACATGGCCGGTCGCGTCGGCGCCGCGATTGACCTGGAGAAGGTCGAAGCCGGTGCCGCCATCGATGTTCTTGTCGCCGATATCGGCATAGATCGTATCGTCGCCGGTGCCGCCCTTGACCGTGTCGGTTCCCGTGCCGGTGTAAATGACGTCGTTGCCGGTGCCGGCATCGATCGTGTCGTTGCCGTCCTCGCCGTACAGGTAATCGTTGCCGTCGCCGCCATTGACGGTGTCGTTGCCGGCTTCGCCATGGATGTTGTCGTTGCCGTCGCCGCCGTTCAGGACGTCGTTGCTGGCGTCGACCGCGCCGCCTCCGGTGCCGCCGTAGATCGTGTCGTTGCCGTCGTCACCGTTCACCGTGTCGGCACCCGCGCCGGCGATGATGTAGTCGTTGCTGGCGCCGCCGCTGAGGGTGTCGCCATCGGCTTCGCCGTAGAGCGAGTCGGCGCCGGCGCCGCCGTTCAGGACGTCGCCGCCCGCGCCGCCATAGAGGGTATCGTTGTCGCTGCCGGCGGTTATCGTCTCGGCGCCCGACCCGCCGTAGAAGCGGAACTGCTCGATCGATGTGCTCGAGCTGCCGTCGGAGTTTCCCGCCGCCGCGCCATTGAGAACGTATGTATAGGCGTTCGCCGCGGTGGTGCGGTTGATCTCGAGGAAATCGAATCCCGTTCCGCCATCGACCGTCGCCTTGCCGAGCGTGGCGTAAACGACGTCGTTTCCGGCGCCGCCGCTGACGATGTCGGTTCCGATGCCGGTATAGATGGTGTCGGCGCCGCTGCCGCCCGAAAGGGTGTCGTTGCCGTCTTCGCCGTATAGGTAGTCGTCGCCGTCCTCGCCGCTGATCGTGTCGTTGCCGGCCTCGCCATGCATGTTGTCGTTGCCGTCGCCGCCGTAGATCGTGTCGTTGCTGGGATCGACCGCTCCCCCGGCGGTTCCGCCATAGATGAGGTCGTTTCCATCCTCACCGTAGAGGATATCCGCCCCGTCGTTGCCCACGATGTAATCGTCGATATTCGACCCGTGAATGGTATGCGCGCCGGGCGTATCAATGAAATTTGGCATCTTATCCTCCGAGTTGAATCAGGCTCGCCATCGACAGGAAATGGAAAGGTACGCTCGTGCGATTATCTTAGCTCATGGGCGATGAATCTGCGGAAAACAAGTTTCCTACTTATTGCGTATCTCCATCGGATTGTTTCGTTCATTTCAGTCGCGTCGGCCGGCGGCTCGGCGGACAGCTTGACGGTCGCCCCCTGTCGAGTCGTGACAAAATCGAGAAGAAAATATGATTTTCGCCGAGCGACGCTGAAACCAACCGTCAGGGGTAACCCATCGGCGGTACGCCAATAGAGGCGGTAGAGGCGGTCGGGTTCCGGGCGAGAGCATTGCCCGGCGGCCGTCGTCGTCCGACCGCGATCGTCAGTCGGCCGGGATGAAGCGGAGCGTGCCTGCGCGGCGCGTTGGCCTGCCGGTATCGTTCGTATGATTGATGCCGTCCATGACAGGCACCTCGGGAAAATCGAACGGGCTCACGCCATCCAGGCAAGCCACCTTGACGGCATACAGATTCTGGTCGGATCGCCGTTGATGATGCGTGTATATCCCGCAGCGCGAGCAGAAGAAGTGCTGCGCCGAGCCGGTATGGAAGCGGTAGCTCGTCAACGCCTCCTCGCCCTGCAGGATCTCGATCCCGCCCATCTCCGCCATGGTAACGACGGCGCCGCGCATTCGGCAGCAGGAGCAGGTGCAGCGGCGGATCGAATTGAAGCCGTCGCTGAGCGTCACCTCGAAACGCACCGCACCGCAATGGCACCCGCCAGCCCGAACGTTCGTGTCGCCCGACATGTCGCCTGTGTCTCCTGGTGAGCCCTCTTTTACACCCGGTTCTCGGGGCAAGGCCATCGCCTGCAACGGCTCCTTGCCTTCGCCCGTCCAAGGGCCTTCAGAGGCGCCAACTTTGGCTTGGAAACTTGCTGCACACCTGCCTCACCCTGAGGAACGGAGCGAAGCGAAGTGTCTCGAAGGGTGGCAACACGCACTGTGCCCATGCACCTCATGATCGCGGCAGCTTCGTCCTTTGCGCTCCCATCCTTCGAGACGCTCCGCTTCGCTACGCTCCTCAGGATGAGGGTTGTGTTGGTCTTTCAACCAAGTTCAGCGCCTATGAGCGCGGCTCTGCAGAGCGCCGCCCCGCCGGGCTCGCGCTAACCCGCGAGCGGCATCGCGACCGGGCGCATCGGCGCGCCGGTGGCGCCGCGGAGCTTGATGCAGGCGCCGAAGAAGGCGAATTCCTGGATCCCCTCCCCGACCAGCTCGTCGAGGAAGGCCATCTCCAGGATGACCACGCCCGCCTCGGCCAGCAGGTAGGTGTGCACGGGCAGGAAGTTCAGCGGGTCGGCCGTCGGCGTCTGCTCGAGGGTGAGATTGTCGGCGCCGATCATGATGGCGCCGTTCTTCGCCAGGAACTCCGCGCCCTCGCGGTTGAGGCCGGGCGTGTTGCTGACGAAGCTCATGTTGGGCCACAGCTTCATCTGGCCGGTATGGATCAGCACCACGTCGCCCGGCTTGAGCGCGAGCTGCTGGCGCTTCAGGCAGCCCTCGAGGTCGGCCTTGCCGATGGCATGGCTCGGCGGCAGCGTCGGCACGCCGTGCAGCGCGGCGACATCGAGCAGCACGCCGCGGGCGAAGATCGGCGGATGCTTCTCCGCGCCGCACTTGTCCCACACCCGGCTGCCGAGATTCTTGCCCGTGCTGAAGTCGTTGAAGATCCGGTCGCCGTAGCCGAAGTGATTGAAGGTGTCGATGTGGGTGCCGCAGTGGGTGTACATCGAGACCGAGTCGCCCGAATAGCCGACCAGCTGGTTGGCCTCCAGGCTGACCCCCATCGAGTTGCCGACGACCTCGCCGCCCGGCGTGTGCGTCATGTTGATCTGATAGGGCGGATCGCCGGCGCCGAACCAGCCGGGCATGCCGACGAAATGATCGACCGACAGGTCGAACACCCTGGAGGCGTCGGCGCGGCTCAGGATCGCCGAGCGCGACTTGCCGTCGATCAGGTTCAGCATGCCGATCTCGTCGTCCTTGCCGAACGGGCTCTTCGAGACCTTATGGAACTCCGCGTTGTAGGCGATGATCTTCGACTTCATCGCCTCGTCGACATAGCACATCACGCACATGGCTTCCTCCCGCAGGGCGGTCCGGTGGCATCGGACAAGACCCGGCGCGCGGTGCACGTTTCATGCCGACAAGAGCTCGTGACCGAACCGGCGCGCAAGGGAGGAGCGTCGGGATGCGCAGAAGGCCAAGCACACGGCTGGCCGTCGGACGGAGGCTCCTTCCTCGGCACGACGTACACAGCGTTTCTTAGCAGATGGTCAGCCTTGCCGGCAGCCTCGGGCCGTTCGCCCTCGCTGGATTTGCCGACGCCGGCGAACACGTAGAAGCCTCCCCCTTCAAGCGGCACGACCGTGTAGCGGTATTCGCGTCGCCAGGCTCGAGCCATGCGCACGGGCGACCGCTGGTAGCGGGTCAGTTTGGATTTTGTTCTGTAATGGGTGCCTGGATTATCAGATCATTCTTCCAAAGCGCAAAGACCACGTCGATCTGGCCTTGGTGCTTCATGATCTTCGGCCGGATCACTTTGCTCCAGAGACACTCCAGCTTATCTAGCCAAGACTCGTCGTTCCACAGATAGTGGACTGCGTCTACAGCGTAGCCTTTGTTGTCTACCGATCTGGTCAAGGGCCCTCTTGGCTTTGGGACGCCCCTCACCAAGCCTTCCTCACAAAGTCCGAGGTAAGCACTGATTGGGCAAGACTTTTCCATCGTGCTCTGCGAACAGCCAAGAGCCTGCGCAGCTCTGCGCCAAGCCTTACGGGGTTCAGACACTTCTTTCGAAATGAGAAGGTACGTGGCTTTGACCGCAACTTCTCCAAAGACGCCCATCGTCGATCTCTCGCCCTTCTACTCAGAGTGGTAAGCCTCCCATGAATCGACCATCTTCACAACATTATCCATAGACCAGTGTACGAGTTTGAATTCTATAAAATTGCGTTGATGCTACAGTGCCGGCCGTCATGATGGTTTCCAGTTTGACGACACCTAACGCGCAGTTGCCATCGTCGCTCGCTGCATCCGTGCCGGAAGCCGATCTCCCATTAGACGCGGGCATCCGACGGCATGTGGCGGTCTTGCGGTCCGGCGGAATTGAGACTTTCTAGTCGTGCGAAGGTGGCGAAGGCCACGCATTCCCGGAGCCGACAATCCGCTTCCATGGCAATAGAACAGCCGGCTTTCGCGCGCTGACCGTAGCACCACGCGTTGCCTATTCTCAGTCTGCGGCTTGCATGGCCCATCAATGACGGGATGCCGAGCGGCCCTTGGTGGGAAATGACTTTTGCCACCAAGGACAACCCTTAGGCGGTTACTGACCCTGCTGAGCCAGACGGTTGTAATGATCGCAACGAGGCCGGCCAGCCGTTCCAGCGCGCTTGTACTGAGCCTCAATGTTGTTGCCCTCAGTGCACCGGTCGTTGTCGTGATGCACGTTTGAGGTGTTTGGCTTCACCGAATGAAACGGAGCTACCTTCGACATATGCCCTCCTGTTGGTTGTGGGCACGTCAAATGTACAGGCCCAACCTGTGGGGAGTCCGCTACTCAAAGTAGAACAATAGTTCGCCAATGCGTCCTATTCGGCCGTCTCCCATTCCTCAATCATTGCGACCACATCGTCCATCGACCAGAGCGTCTTGGACACACCGGCGGCTATCGCCGGGGTGACGCGCAAGGTCTGATGAATCCTGCAGTAGTTGTAGTGCATGAAGTAGATCGCCAGCGCAAAGAAGTGATTTTCGACCTTCTTCGAGAACGCATTGGTCAGGCGCGTGAAACGGCGCACGCCCATGCGGTTTGAGAGGTTCGCCCGCTCGGCATAGCTGGTGCTGATGTACTTCTGGTCCGGCTGGCCGGTCACGGTGCCACGGTGGTCCCGACGCACTCGGCCGGGCTGTAGCGGCGCTGCGGGCCTTCCGGCGCCGGGCCGTAGTGCTTCACCAGAATGGCGTAGTCGATATCGTCGCCGAAGACGCGCTCGATCGCGTCGAGATAGGACTTGTTGCCGTCGCTGGTGAGCTGGACGCGGTTGACCAGCCGCCCCGACAGATCGCGCATGAACACGTTCGCCGCGTAGGCATCGCGACCACCCACGAAGAACGACGGGATGAGCTTCGTATCGGCGTCGATGGCCGTCCACGTCCACACGTCGCCCGCCACGTCCGGCGCGGCCTTCGCAGTCGCGACGTTCTTCGCCTTGGCATACACGAAGCTCCGGATTTCATCGAGTTGAAGACGCTTGCAGGTCAGTCCTCGGAGGTTGGCGTCCTGATACTCGGTGCACGCCTGCCCGGCATCAGCCAGCAGCTTCACGATAGTGTTTTTGCTCGCGCCGGTAATGCGCGAGATCGCTCGCATCGAAACGCCCTCGATCATCATCGTCAGGATTTGAGCTCGCTTGGCGGTGGCGAGCTTGTTCATACTGACCCTTATGCTCAAAAGGCCTGTTTTTCGCTGAGCGCCGCGGTGGTTTTTGTCAACATTGACTATCGCCGTATCAAAGTTTATCAACTGACGCATGGTTAAAGACCTAATGAAGCTGACCAAACCCCGCGCGATGACCGGAGATGATTGGGGACGGCTGCAATATGAAGTGATGGAGGCATTTAGCCCCGGCGCGCCCGTCGACGAAGCGGCGCTATTCGCTGGGCGTCCAGTCCAGGTTGACCGCATGGTCGAGGCGGCGCTCCAGCGCGGACAACACGCGGTGCTTTATGGCGAGCGCGGCGTGGGAAAGTCATCGCTGGCCAATATCTTCTCGAAGAGGCTTAGCGGCGAGCACCGTATCGTCCATTCGGTGATCGTCAATCTCCAGCCAGGCGACGACTACACCGCCGTCTGGCGCAAGGTATTTCGCCGATTGCTCGACACAAATGGCGTTCCGCTGTCCGACCACTATCCCGAAATCATCACACCTGACGATGTCTTGATGGAGTTGTCAGCACTCCCGTTGTCGCCGATGCAGATGATTTTTCTCGATGAGTATGACCAACTTCAAGATACGGCCGCACGCGTGCTAATGGCCAATACCATCAAGGATCTGTCAGATCGAAGCTGTCGGGTCACTGTGATCATCGTCGGGGTAGCTGATTCCGTGGAAACCCTGATCGAAGATCACAAATCGATCTCGCGCTGCCTTAAACAAATTCCGATGCCGCGCATGTTGCCCGGGGAACTGACGGAAGTCGTTAACTCTCGCCTAAAGCTATTGCGGATGGGCATCGAACAAGAGGCTATGTCGTTCATCTTGGCGCTGGCTCGCGGCCTCCCGCACTATGTCCATCTGCTGGGGCAGCGAGCCTCTGTCGCCGCCATAAGGGCCGCGAGTCTCAAGGTGGAATTGAAGCACGTCGAATCTGCGTTGCCGCTTTGCGTGGAGGAGACGGCCCAAACAATCAGGACCCAGTATCATGCGGCCACGAACAGCCCTCGCAGGGACAACATTTATAAGGAAGTCTTGCAGGCGGCGGCACTGTGCGATGTCGACGATCTCGGCTACTTCCAACCGGCCGCCTTGTGCAAACCATTGGCAACCCTTCTCACCAAGGACGCAGTTCCGGTTTCCGTTTTCGGGCAGCACTTGAGAATCTTGCTGACGCAAGAGAGGGGCCAAATCCTAGAAGTGACGGGGGTGAAACACCGCCCTCGATATCGCTTTTCAAATACGATGATGCAGCCGTTCATTCTGATGAACGGACTTCAGGCTGGCTCAATCACCAGGGAGCAGATCACCGCACTGGCGGCTAGCTACTACCAGCCTCGTCTTTCCATCTAGCTCTTGCAGCCTTTTGGGCGATCTTCCGTCGCCTCTCCGGTGAGAGACTGGCGGTGCGGGCGGCGGCCCCAGCGATGCGCCGGTTGACGGCCAATGCGCTCTTGGGTTTGCCGGGGCCATCCTCAACCTGCCCCGTCGCTATGTCGCCGATGAGCTTGGCGAGTTGGACAGGATCGCGGGGACGTTTGAGCTTCCTGACCATGCCTTGGAGTGTGCCACGCGGCCGGCACACGGGCAAAGACGCGGTCAACTCCGCCTCCCGTCAAACTGACCCACTACCCGACCGCTCCGACGGTTGCGCTTCATCGGTGCTGACCGCACAATCGTGTCGGGCGCGACAGTGTAGTGCGCGCGCTGCCAGGCGTTGCCAGGAGCGACGGCGGGAACGGATGCTTCGCAGGCGAGACACGCACGGCCGTCGCGGACTCGCCGGGGATCGGGCCCGTGAAGGGGCTTCGACGGGCGAAGCAGTCGCCGCAGGCGCGGCGCGGCGCGACGGCTCCCAAGCTCGGCATGGAGCGGCCGAGCGATCGTACGCGTTCGGCGAGTTTTGCCTCCTGCCGGACCGGCAGGCCCTCCTGCATGCCGGCCAGCCGGTTCGAATCGGCAGCCGCGCGCTCGACATCCTGAGCCTGCTGGTCCAGCGCGCCGGGGAGCTGGTCTCCCGGTCCGAGCTCGAAGCCTATGCGTGGCCCGGCACCTTCGTCCATGAAAGCAACCTCAAGGTTCACGTTTCGGCCCTGCGCCGGGTCCTGCGCGCGGGGTCCGACGAGCCGGGCGTCATCCTGAACATTCCGGGACGCGGCTACCGCTTCACGCTCCCGGTGACGGTCGAGGGCCGCGCCCGGGCGTCGTCGCGGCGATGGCCGGGAGCGGACATGGAAACGGCCGCCCCCCGCGCCCGGATCATCGGCCGCGAGGACGAGATCGCCTCCGTCGTCGCGGCGATCTCGCAGCACCCGCTGGTCACGATCGTCGGGGCCGGGGGCGTCGGCAAGACGACGGTGGCGCTGGCGGCCGCGGAACGGCTTTCCGGGCGGTTTGACGCGGCGCCGTGCTTCGTGGACCTGTCCTCGATCGACGATCCCCAGCTCGTGGCGCATGCGATCGCGGGCGCCCTGGGCGTGCGCGTCGACCTCAACGATCTGCTCGGCGGCATCGGCGAGCACCTGCGCGCGACGCCGCGGCTGCTGATCCTCGACAATTGCGAGCATCTCGCGTCGGCCGTGGCTGCCGCGGCCGAGCATCTTGCGCCGGACCTCGATCGGACGGCCCTGCTCGCCACCAGCCGCGAGCCGCTGCGCGCCCGCCAGGAGCACGTCTACCGGCTGTCCCCGCTGGCCTGCCCCGACGGCGCGACGCGGATGCCTGCCGCGGAGGCGCAGCGCTACCCCGCCGTTGCGCTGTTCGTCGCCCGCGCCGAGGAAGGCGCGAGCTCCTTTGCGTGGGACGACGACACCGCGGCAGCGGTGTCGCGGATCTGCAGCGCGCTGGACGGCATCCCGCTCGCGATCGAGCTCGCCGCGACACGGCTCGATTCGCTTTCCCCGGCGGAGCTGCTGCGCCGGCTGCAGGACCGCTTCGAGCTGCTGCGCCGGGCCGACCTCGCCGCGCCGGCGCGCCAGCGCACCCTGCTGGCCACGCTCGATTGGAGCTACCGGCTGCTCTCGGATGCCGAGAGCCGCATCCTGCGGTTCGCCGCGCTCTTCGCCCGGGACTTCGCGCTGGACGATCTCATCGCCCTCCTCGCCTCTGCGGGCCCCGATGCGGCGCCCCTCGATACGGCCGACATCGTCGCCGGAATCGAAGGCCTGGTCGCCAAGTCGTTCGCAACCGCCGAACTATCCCGCGGCTCGCGCCGCTATCGGCTGTTCGAGAGCAGCCGCAGCTACGCGCTCGCCCGCCTCGACGCCGGCGGAGAGCGGGATCGGGCGCATGTCCTGCACGCCACGCGCATCCTGACCGTCCTGGAACGCGCCGAGGAAGAATGGCACTGGCGTGTGACCGACGACTGGATGGCGCTCTACGGGGCGCGCGTGGACGACCTGCGCCGCGCGCTCGCCTGGGCCTTCGGAGCGACGGGCGACAGCATGCTCGGCGTCCGGCTCACCGCCGCCGCGATTCCGCTGTGGGAAGCGCTGTGCCATGTCGACGAGAGCGGAGCCCGCGTCGGGGAGGCGTTGCGCGTCGCCGACACGCTTGCCTCCTGCGACGCAAGGCTGAAGACCAAGCTGGCGTGCAGGCATGCCTGGACGCTGACCTGGTCGGAGCAGCGGCTCCCCGCCACCGAGGCGCCGTGGATCGACTGCCTGCGTCTTGCCCGCGACTCCGGCGATACCGAGTACCAGCTGCGCGCGCTGTGGGGGCTGGCCATCTACGAGACCTTCACCGCGAGATCCGTCGCGGCGATCGGCCATCTGATCGAGTTCGAAGCGATGGCCGAGCGCGCGGAGGACTGGTCCGTGCTGCCCGACGGCCAACGCCTGCTGGCGCTGGCGCGCACCTATGTCGGCGAGCTGCGCGAGGGCAACGAGCTGCTGGAACAGCTCGCGAAGCGCTTCAACCGCGTCGAGAAGCGGGCCCGCATCACCCGCTTCTCGATCGACCGCTATTGCATCATCCGAAGCTCGCTGGCCTTCACGCGCTGGCTTTGCGGCCGCACCGAGTCCGCTCTTGCGGCCGCGGCCCAGGCGGTCGACGCCGCGCTGGCGGTCGATCATGCGGTCTCGCATTCCAATGCCCTGGCGTTCGCGGGCGTGCCTCTGGCGCTGTGGACGGGAAACCTCGATCGCGCCGAGGCGGGCATCGGCGCCCTGCGGGAGAACCTCGCGATCCGCAACACCGCGGTGTGGCGCCGGCTCGCGCGCTTCTTCGAGGCCGCGCTGCACCAGGCGCGCGGTGACCGGACGGCGATCGAGCCGATGAGCGCGAGCCTCGACGAGCTGCTCGATACTGGCTTCGTCACCCGCGCCCCCATGTATCTCGCCATGCTGGCCGAGGCGCTGGTGCGCGAAGGCCGCGTCGCGGACGCCCGGCTGCGGATCGACGACGCCGCAACGCGCATCGCGCAGTCCCGCGAACGGTGGTGCAGGCCCGAGATCCTGCGCATCCAGGGGCTGATCCGGGCAGCGGACGGCGACCACGCGGCGGCGCAGGCGCGATACGCGGAGGCGATCGCGGATGCCGGCGCGCTCGGCGCGCTGAACCTCGAGCTTCGCGCGGCATCCGACATGGCGCGCGATCTTGCAGCCGAAGGCCGCCGCGATGCCGCCTTCGCGATCCTGAGCCGCACCTGCGCGAAGTTCACGGAAAAGGGCCCGAACAGCGAGATCGTCGCGGCGCAGGCGTTGCTCGACACCCTCGCCTGAGAAGGCGCCAACTTTGGTCGAAGGACCAAAATAACCCCCATCCTGAGGAGGCCGCGAAGCGGCCGTCTCGAAGGATGGCCCGCACAGGAAATCGTAGAACAAGCCGATTGCAACATCGGTGGTGTGACCACCCTTCGAGACGCGTCGCTTCGCTCCGTTCCTCAGAGTTTGTGAATGATTGCCATTCAGACGTTTTCCTTGGCCGTCGCTACCTCACCACCTCACCCTGAGAGCTTGTGAAAAAATCGACGTCGCGACTCAATGACGATCTCGCCACCCACTTACCTCACCCTGAGAGCCTGTGAATTTTTTAATCCAGCTTCTTCAGTCGTGGAGTCGACGAAACGAAAGATCCCTCGCTGCGCTCGGGATGACAACAATGCTGTCATCCCGAGCGCAGCGAGGGATCTTTGTTTCTTCAATCAGCCGCCGAGGACAAGACCGATGAAAAATTCACAAACTCTGAGGAGCGCAGCGCAGCGGAGCGTCTCGAAGGGTGGCAACGCGTACAACCTCGATAAAATGCCGAGATCGCAGCACTTTCCGCGCGTCCTTCGCGTCGCCATCCTTCGAGACGCTCCGCTGCGCTGCGTTCCTCAGGATGAGGCGGAGGGGTAGCCAGACTGGTCTTCTCACTGCCGGCCGACAAATTCACAAGCTCTCAGGGTGAGGGGCAAGCCAATGTTAGCGCCTATGAGTGGCGCGCCCTCAGCGGAACTCACCTGGCAAAAAGCACACGCTCGGAGCCCGCGCGCGCTTAACCACGATTTACTCGCCAGACGTCCGGTCCCGGGCGCATTGCTGTCCCTCGACGCAGAAGGGGACCGCAGGATGAGGCTTCACGGCAAGGTCGTGCTGGTGACCGGAGCGGCGAGCGGTATCGGCCGCGCCGTCTCGGAGCTCTTCGTCAAGGAAGGCGCGCTCGTCGTCGCCAGCGATATCGCCGCGCCCGAGAAATCCTATTCCGCCGGCATCGAGGCGCTGCAGCTCGACGTCACCAGCGAGGCCGGCTGGGCGGCGGCCGTCGGCTCGATCGTCCGCGCGCACGGACGCCTCGACGTGCTGATCAACAATGCCGGCATCATCGCGTACGAACCGCTGCACGAGCTCGGGATGGCCGCGTGGATGAAGATGATCGCCGTCGATCAGACCGGGGTCTTCCTCGGCATGCGCGAGGTGATCGGCGTCATGCGCCCGCAGAAGTCGGGCTCGATCGTCAACATCTCGTCGATCTGGGGCAATGCCGCGGTCGCGGGCGCGCATTCCTATCACGCCGCCAAGGGCGCGGTCCGCAACATGTCGAAGAATGCGGCGCTCACCTATGTCGCCGACGGAATCCGCGTCAACTCGGTGCATCCGGGATTCATCCATACGCCGCTGACCGACGCCCAGGCGCCGGCGCTCAACGACTCCGTCATCGCCTCGACGCCGATGAAGCGCGGCGGCAAGCCGATCGAGGTCGCCTACGGCTGCCTCTTCCTCGCCTCGGACGAGGCGAGCTTCGTCACCGGCGCCGAGCTGGTGATCGATGGCGGCTATCTCGCGCAATAGCGGAGAGCGCCATGAGATATGCGCTGGGAGCTCCGCCTTTGTACCGGGAGCGCGGCTCTCCAGAGCCGCTCATGGGTAAGGGCAATCCGAAGAAGAGCGGCTCTGGAGAGCCGCGCTCCCAGCAGACCAAAGTTGGCGCTTATGAGCGACGCGCCCCCGGCGAACCTGGCCGATCAAGAACGCGCAAAGGGGCAGGAGACATGACGTGAGCGCTTCCATCGTTCGACGGTCGGCCGGCGCCGCGGGACTCGTGCTGGCGGGCGTGGCCGCCTACCTCTGCTTCTGGCCCGTCCCCATCGAGCCCCGGTCATGGCCGGCGCAGGCACCGCCCGGCTTCACCGGCGCCTACGCCCCGAACACCCGCCTGGCCGACCTCCGCACGATCGACATCGGCAGCGAGGTCGGCCCGGAGCACATCGCGATCGGGCCGGACGGCAAGCTGTATGCGGCGATGGAGAGCGGCGACCTGCTGCGCATGGACCCCGACGGCAGCAATCAAGCGGTGTTCGCCAGCACCGGCGGGCGCGTCCTCGGCTTCGACTTCGACCGCGGCGGACGGATGATCGCCGCGGACCCCATGAAGGGGTTGCTGGCCGTCACGCCCGAGGGGCGCGTGACGGTGCTGGTCGATCGCGTGAGCGCCGCCGACCCGGTTCGCTACGCCAATTCCGTCGTCGTGGCGCCGGACGGCACGATCTATTTCACCGATGCGTCCACCCGTTTCGCGCCCCTGGAATGGGGCGGCACCTACGAGGCGAGCGTGCTCGACATCCTGGAGCAATCCGCCAGCGGCCGCGTGCTGGCCCATGACCCGGCGTCGGGGAACACCCGCGTCGTGGCCCATGGCCTGTCGTTCGCCAATGGAATCGCCCTGTCGGCCGACGGGCGAACGCTCTTCGTGTCCGAGACCGGCCGCTACCGGATCTGGAAGATCGACGGCCGCGCCCGCGATCTCGACGTGCAAAGCGGCTCGCCCCAGGCAACGATCCTGATCGACAATCTGCCCGGCTATCCCGACAACGTGATGCGCGGCCGCGACGGCCGCATCTGGGTCGGCCTGTTCAGGCCGCGCAACCCGGCGGCGGACGGGCTCGCGCAGAAGCCGTTCGTGCGGAAGATATTGCTGCGGCTGCCACGGTCGCTGCTGCCGCTGGGCCAGCCGTACGGGCACGTCTTCGCCTTCGACGAGAGCGGACGCGTGACGGAGGACCTGCAGGATCCCGCCGGCGCCTATCCCGAGACGACCGGCGCGACCGAGACGGCGGATCGCCTCTACATCCACAGCCTGCATGCCCACACGATCGGTTGGGTGCCGCGATGATCGGCAAGGCGATCCTGAGAGGTTGCGGGTTTTTGTGCGATGCCGTTTCAGGCATCGTCCCGATGAAGCGAAAGATCCCTCGCTCCGCTCGGGATGACAACAAGGGTGTCATCGCGAGCGGAGCGAGGGATCTTTGCTTCTTCAATCTGCGTCCAAGGACAAGGATGGTGGTGCTTTGCGCCGTCGGCGCCGTCATGGCGCTGCCTGCATCGGCATCGGATCCGGCGCTGGAGGAGATCTACGTTCTCCGCAGCATTCGCGAGCCGCAGGCGCCGACCGCCGGCTGGTGCGCCTCGTCGCGAACCGGCTTCGACCCCTTCCCGTCGGACGCGGAGCGCTTCTTCTCGTTCTGGAGCGTCCGCTCGCGTCCCGAGGACGGCAGGGTCGTCGACGCAAAGGCCGCGCGCGTCGCCGAATTGCGCGCCTGCTTCGGCCCGACCGGCGAGCCCGCGCGGCAGAACTTCCATGCCGAAGTCCGGTTGGGCGCGATCTCCTTCCGCGGCAGCGGCGAATGCCTCGCCCTCATGATCGACTTTCCGGAGAGCGGCCTCTTCCCCGTCCGCTGCCAGCTCGTCCTGAGCGGCCTGCCCGCGCCGTTCGTCGGCGGGCTTCTGACCACGAACACGATGACCACCAGGGCCGCTTTCGGCGGCGACACGGAGCCGCCCGGCTACACCCAGGCGTCGATCGCCACGATCCGCCTGTGGCGGGCGCGGCCCGGCCGCTGACGATCGAGCAAGCTTCATCCAGGGAGACACATCATGAGCGACGAGCGAAACGAGGCGGATCTCCGGCGGCGCGGCATCCTTCAGGCTGCCGGGATCGGGATCGCGATCGCCGGCGGTTTGGCGGCTTCGACTGCCGCGGCCGCAGGCAAGGGCTCGCTCGGCGCGCGGCTGCAGGGCGTCCAGCATTTCGGGCTCACGGTGCAGAACATGGATCGCGCCTTCGCGTTCTACACCGAGGTTCTCGGCGGAACCGAGGTGATGCGCGACGGCGACTTCCAGGGCGAGCGCATCCACAACACGCTGCTGACGGATCAGGAGATCGAGGCACGCGTGCGCCGGGTCAATCCGCGCACGATGGGCGTGCCGGACCTCAGGGGCGGCGCGCAGCGGCTCGACGTGCGATTCATCCAGTTCGACAATGTCGTGATCGAGTTGCTGCAATATCGCGACGCCGGGCAGCCGGCCGGCAGCGGCGCCGCCTTCGCCGAGCCGCTCGACCACATGAGTCCTGCCTTTCCGCGCATGATGCACATCTGCTTCCACATCCGCGACGATGTCGATTTCAACGAGTTCATCGCCGATCTCGAAGCGGAAGCGGCGCGCCGGGGAATGACGCAGGTCAGGGCCAATCGCGTCGTCACCGTGACGACCGAGCAGGAACGGCTGGCCGCACCGCGCGAGGCGAACAGCAACGCCATCACCGAAGGCCAGTCGAACGGATGGCGGCTGATCTACTGCAAGGGCCCCGAAGGCGAGCAGCTCGAGTTCGTCCAGGCCCTCGGGCCGGTCAAGCGCCTCTTCGACGGCGCGCGCGAAGCCCGTGCGAGGTCGATCGGCCGATGACCGACATAGGGAGGCGCCGGGCGTTCGGCCTTCTCGAATAGCGCCATGTTGCGTGGAACGGGAGCTTTGCCTCTGCGAATTTGTCCCTGCCCTTGATCTGCCTCAACCCAAGATCTCGCGCCATCTGGCAACATGCGTGGTGCGGGGTTGCTGCGCGACCGGCGTGATGCGCGGTGCGTGCTTCAGTCACTCGCGCCCGAGACGCCGGCGTGGGCGCACGCGGCCTGAAGGGAGGAGCGAGATGTCGATTGAAACCCTGCCGCGGCAGCCTGCCGCCGGGCGCGATCATGTCTGGAAGTGGCTTGTCGCCACCCTAGCCGGCCTCGCCCTTTGGGTCTTTCTCTATTCGCAGCTCATCCCGTTCTCGGAATGGATCGTCTCGCTGCTGCCGGTAGATCGCAAAAGCCACCTCGGCGAGGCCCTCGCCTTCTTTGTCTACGATACGCCGAAAGTGCTTCTGCTTCTCACCTTGGTCGTGTTTGCCATGGGCGTCGTGCGCAGCTTCTTCTCGGCCGAGAAGACCCGCGCCATGCTGGCGGGCCGCGCCGAGGGCGTCGGCAACGTCGCCGCCGCAGGACTCGGAATTCTGACGCCGTTCTGCTCGTGCTCGGCGGTACCGCTGTTCATCGGTTTCGTCAGCGCCGGCGTGCCGCTCGGGGTCACGTTTTCGTTCCTGATCGCCGCGCCCATGATCAACGAGGTGGCTCTGGGGCTCCTGTTTGCATTGGTCGGTTGGGAAGTTGCTCTGACCTATCTGGCCTTCGGACTTTCCGTCGCGATCGTCGGCGGATTCGTCATCGGCAGGTTGAAGCTCGAAGGTTGGCTGGAGCCCTGGGTGCGCGAGATCCGCGCCGGCACCATCGAGCTGCCCGATGAGCATATCACGATCCCGGACCGCATTAAGGCGGGTATGGAGGCGGTCGCCGATATCGTCGGGCGGGTGTGGATCTGGCTCATCGCGGGCATCGCCGCCGGGGCGCTGATCCACGGCTACGTGCCCGCCGATCTGATGGTACGGATCATGGGGGCCGATGCCTGGTGGTCGGTGCCGGCGGCCGTGGCGCTCGGCATCCCGATGTATACTAATGCCGCCGGGATCATTCCGGTCGTCGAAGCCCTTCTCGGCAAGGGCGCCGCGCTCGGCACGACGCTCGCCTTCATGATGAGCGTGATCGCCCTTTCGCTCCCCGAGATGATCATCCTGCGCAAGGTGCTGTCGCTGAAGCTGATCGCGGTTTTCGTGGCCGTCGTCGGCACCGGCATCCTGGCGGTCGGCTTCCTGTTCAACGCCCTGTTTCACTAAAGGAGAGGTCTCATGAAAGACGTAAAAATCCTCGGTCCCGGCTGCAAGCGCTGCGAGGCGGCGGCCGAGATGGTCAAGACCGAAGCGGCCAAGCTCGGCATCGCGGTGACGGTAGAGAAGGTGACGGACTATGCCGCGATTGCCGGCTACGGAATCGCTTCGACGCCGGGCATCGTCGTCGAAGGCAAGGTGGTTCACGCTGGCGGGTTGCCTCGTCAGGACGCAATCGCCGCATGGCTGAAGGCCTAGTGAGGGCCCCTGATCGCAACGTTACGACAGGTCCGGAATGACCACGCCAGAGTATCGGGTTCACGCCCGGAGGGTCGACGATCACGGCAGTCTCGCCACGACCAAGCAGGCAGAGATTACGCTCGACACCGACACGCAGGGCCGCGAGGACGCCCTTCAATCCCGCCGAGCTGTTTCTGGCAGCCATTGCTGCCTGCATGATCAAGGGCATTGAGCGGACCATGCCCATTCTGAAGTTCAAGCTGCGCGGCGTCGAGGTGAAGCTCCATGGCATCCGGCAGGCAGCCCAAGGCGCCGGCAGGCAGCATCCGGGGATCGCTGCTGCTGCCCGCCGCCTCCGACCGCGGGCGCTGCGTCGCGCTTCGACATTCGCCGCGTGATCGCCACCGGCATCTCGATCGGCATGACCTATGTCAAGGTGTCGCCTCCCGCGTGTCCGATAGGAATGAATTCGCAGCGCGCAGTGGGCTGCCGGAACGTCCGCGGGCGCCGGGCGAATAACTTGATCGGACAGCTGCGATGAAAGTCATAATCGTCGGTGGGGTTGCGGGTGGGGCCTCGTGCGCGGCACGCCTGCGCAGGCTGGATGAGCGCGCCGAAATCCTGCTGATCGAGCGCGGGCCCTACGTCTCGTACGCCAACTGCGGCCTGCCCTATCACGTCGGCGATGTGATCCAGAAGGAATCGCGCCTGCTGGTCGCGAGCGAGAAGCTCTTCCGCGAGAATTTTGCGATCGACGTGCGCACCGGCTGCGAGGCGGTCGGCATCGCGCCGAAGGAGAAGCAGCTCACGGTGCGCGACGTGAAGACCGGCGACATCGCCGTCCTCCCGTACGACAAGCTGGTGCTGTCGCCTGGCGCCGCGTCGGTCCGGCCGCCGCTGCCGGGCATCGACCTTCCGGGCATCTTTCACGTCCGGACGATTCCCGATGCGCGGGCCATCCGCGACTGGATCGAGCGCGGCAGCGAGTTTCTGACCGGCATGCACCGGTACTCCGGATTCCAGACCGTGAAGCCGAACGCGCGGGCGGTGGTGGTCGGAGGCGGCTTCATCGGCCTGGAGATGGTCGAGAACCTCGTCCATCGCGGCTTCGATGTGACGCTCGTGGAAATGCTCGACCAGGTGCTGCCGCCGGTGGACCGCGAGGAGGCGCGCGCGGTCGAGGCTCATCTGAGACGGCACGGGGTTCATCTCGCGCTCGGGGACGGCGTGGCGGCGTTCAGGGCTGCCGCCCATGGCGCCATCGACGTCGAGACAAAGGGTGGAAAAATCCACCCAGCCGATCTGGTGATCCTCGCTCTCGGCGTTCGGCCCGATACCACGCTGGCCAGGACGGCCGGGCTGCGGCTCGGCGAATGCGGTGGCATTCACGTCGACGACCGGATGCGCACCAGCGACCCCGACATCTTCGCCGTGGGCGATGCGATCGAGGTCGCCGACTTCGTCACCGGCGAGAGGAGCCTCGTCGCGCTGGCCGGGCCGGCCAACCGGCAGGGCCGGATCGCCGCCGACGTGATCGCTGGCCGCAACTCGCGCTACCGCGGCACCCAGGGCACGGCGATCGTCGGACTCTTCGGCGCCGTGATCGCCTGGACCGGCGCCAGCGAGAAGACCTTGAAGCGGCTCGGCCATACCGACTGGGAGAAGATCTACCTCTATCCGAACTCGCACGCAGGCTACTATCCCGGCGCCAAGCCGATCGCGATGAAGGTCCTGTTCCGAAAGTCCGACGGCCTCCTCCTGGGGGCGCAGGCACTGGGCGAGGACGGGGTCGAAAAGCGGATCGACACGCTCGCCGCCATGATCCAGATGCATGCGACGGTGTACGACCTCGAAGAGGCCGAGCTCTGCTACGCGCCGCCCTTCGGCAGCGCCAAGGATCCGGTCAACTTCGCGGGAATGGTGGCGGCCGATGTCCTGCGCGGCGACATGCCGGTCAGCCACTGGACCTCTCTGGACGACGGTTTCCTGCTCGATGTGCGCGACCCGGTCGAGCTCGCCGTCGAGCATGTGCCGGAGGCGGTCAACATTCCCCTCGCCGGGCTGCGGGCGCGACTGGGCGAGCTGCCGCGTGACCGCGAAATCCAGGTCATCTGCAGGTCCGGCCAACGGGCATACGTTGCAGCGAGCATGCTGCTGCAGAACGGCTTCAAGGCCCGGACGATCTCGGGGGGAATGCTGTCCCGCGCGCAGAACTTCCTCCTGTAGGCCGTACCCCAGCCGGGAGGCCTTTGGCTCCAGCCGACGACGTCCCTTGTCAGCCGGACCGGAGTCGCCTACCCCACTCCGACTACCCGTGTGCGCATGACCGCAAACGGCGAGTCGGAACGAAGGTGTCGAGATGCTGACGAAACGTGATCTGCTTGGCTCCGCGGCGATGGCCGCACTCGCCGCCGCCGCGGCGAAGTCCACCCCGGCCATTGCGCAGGACAAGGCCGCGTGGCCCAACCTGCTGGAGGCCAAGAACATCGCCGAGGAAGGCTTCATCTACGGCCTGCCGCTGGTGATGAACTATGCGGTCATGCAGGAGTTCGCCGTCGACAGGAACTCGGGGCAGTTCAAGGCGCCGTTCAACGAGATCAACAACATGCATCATGTCGCCACCCCGGCGGACACGGCGGTGATCACGCCGAACAGCGACACGCCCTACTCGTTCGTCTGGCTGGACCTGCGCGCCGAACCGATGGTCATCTCGGTGCCGGCGGTCGACAAGGACCGCTACTACGCGGTCCAGCTCATCGACGGCAACACCTACAATTTCGGTTACATCGGCTCGCGCGCCACGGGGACCGAGCCGGGCGACTATCTGGTGGTCGGCCCCGGCTGGAAGGGCGGAATGCCCGCCGGGATCAAGAAAGTCTTCGCATCGACGACACCCTTCACGCTCGCGCTGTTCCGTACCCAGCTCTTCAATCCGGGCGACATGCCGAACGTCGAGAAGATCCAAGCCGGTTACAAGGTGCGGCCGCTTTCCGCCTTCCTGGGTCAGCCCGCCCCGCCCGCCGCACCGAAAATCCAGTTCGTCCCGGCCACCACGGCGGGGATCAAGGCCAACTTCTTCGAGTATCTCGACGCGGCCCTGCAGTTCGTCCCCGAGACGGCGAGGGACAAGGAGATTCGCGCGAAGCTCGCA
This sequence comes from Reyranella sp., assembly GCF_965279465.1. Taxonomy (NCBI): domain Bacteria; kingdom Pseudomonadati; phylum Pseudomonadota; class Alphaproteobacteria; order Hyphomicrobiales; family Reyranellaceae; genus Reyranella; species Reyranella sp. The sequence goes on along the minus strand of NZ_OZ257242.1, from coordinate 4,274,688 downwards.
ACGATCGGCATCGGCCCCGGCAAGACCTTCGCGTTGAAGGATCTGTCGCTCCAGCACAAGGTCGCAATCCTGGTGGCCATGAAGCAGGGCGACGAGAAGGTCGACAAATGGCTGGCCGGCGGAAACAAGGACATCAACGGCTGGAACGTCGGCGCGTTCTTCGGCGACGAGGCCTTCTTCAACGGCGATTGGCTGATGCGGGCCGGAGCCGCCAAGGGCGGTCTCTATGGCAACGATGCCGTGGAAGCCATGTACCCCTATACCCGAACGGACGCGGCCGGCGAGCCGCTCGACGGCAGCAAGCACAAGTACACCCTCACCTTCGCACCCGGCCAGTTGCCGCCGGTGAATGCGTTCTGGTCGGTCACGATGTACGACGGCAAGAGCCAGCTTTTGGTCAAGAACCCGATCGATCGCTACCTCATCAACTCTCCGATGCTGCCGGCGATGAAGAAGGACGCGGACGGGTCGCTCACGCTCTACATCCAGAAGGACAGCCCCGGTGCGGACAAGGAAGCGAACTGGCTCCCGGCGCCGAATGACACGATCTATCTCGTGATGCGCCTGTATTGGCCGAAGCCGACGCCGCCGTCGATCCTGCCGCCGGGCCAGGGGACATGGCGGCCACCCGGTGTGAAACGCGTCTCGTAGAGGGCTCAGGCCGGGCCGATTGCAAGCCTTCGCCCCGCGGTGCGGGCGCGGGTCGAGGACGATCGAGGTCGAGGATGAAATCGTGAAGGAGCTGCCGGCTGGGGACGTGCCATGCGGGTTCTGCTGATCGAGGACGAGACCGACCTGGCGACGCGCATTCACAAGGGGCTGACGGCTGCCGGCTTTACCGTCGATCATGCCAGCGACGGCGATACGGGCTGGTATATGGGCGCCAACCAAGCCTTCGACGCCGCGGTGCTCGACGTCGGGCTACCGCGGCTCTCCGGGCTCGAAGTGCTGAAGCGCTGGCGCAAGGCCGGGCGCACCATTCCCGTGCTCCTGCTGACGGCGCGCAGCGGCTGGGCCGAGCGCGTGGCGGGCCTCAACGCCGGTGCCGACGACTACCTCGAGAAGCCGTTCCACATGGAAGAGGTGGTCGCCAGACTGCGTGCCCTGACACGACGTTCGGCCGGCACGGCCAGTCCCGTCCTGCGCCACGGCGACCTGGAACTCGACACGACTACCGGCAGCGTCAGTCGCGACGGCCGACCGGTCGAGCTTACCGCGCAGGAGTTCAAGATACTCAGCTACCTGTTGCACCGGCCGCGCCGCATCGTCTCGCAGGACGAGCTGCTCGATCACGTCTACTCCTACGATGAGCCCCGTCAGTCCAACACGGTCGAGGTCTACGTGGCCCGCCTGCGGAAGAAGCTCGGCCACGAGTCGATCCGAACGGTGCGCGGGCTGGGCTATCGGCTTGGACCGGGAGAGCACGCTGCGCAATAGCTTCCGCGCCCGCCTGATCGTCGGCGCCGTGCTGTGGATTTCGGCCGGCCTGCTGCTCAGCGGCCTCGTCCTGTCGCAGCTCTTCGAGGAGCTGGTGATCCGCCAGGTCGACCACGATCTGCTAGACCACGCCGAAGAGCTGCGGATGTCCGTGGAACGCCGTACGAACGGCTCTATCGAGGTGGTGCGCGGCCTCAGCGATGCGCGCTTCGCGGTGCCGCAGTCCGGGCTGTACTGGCAGATCGACAGCCCGACCGGCCAAACGCTGCGCTCGCCGTCGCTCGAGCACAGCCGGCTGCCGCTCGAGACGATCGGCACCGATGGCCTGCAAAAGATGGCGACTGAGATCGGCCCTGTGCGGATCAACCTGCAGCTGGTGCAGATACCGGGTCTCGTAGCCCCGCTGCGCCTGGCCGTCGGCATGGCCCAGAGCAGCGTCGATGCCGAGCTGGCTCATTTCGATCGGGCCCTCGCGGCATCGCTGGCCGTCATCGCGCTCGGCCTGTCGGGAGCCGCCGTCCTGCAAGTCACCGTCGGTCTTTGGCCGCTGGCCCGCGTGCGGCGCTCCCTGATGGAAGTGCGCGCCGCCCGCGCCGAGCGCCTGCCCGATGATCTGCCGCGCGAGGTCGCCCCGCTGGTCGACGATCTCAACTCGATGATTGCAAGCAACACCGAGATGCTGCGGCGTGCGCGGACCCAGGCCGGCACGCTGGCTCACGCGCTGAAGACGCCGCTCGCCATCCTGCTCGACGAGGCGCGCCAGCTCGAGGCCGGCGGCGAGGCTCGCGCGGCCCGGTTGATCGAGGAGCAGTGCCTGAAGATGCAGCGCCAGATCGACTTCGAGATGGCCCGGGCGCGCGCTGCCGGCCGCGGCACTCCCGGTGTCGCCGCCGCCGTGCATCCGACGGTGTCGAGCGTAGTCGCGGCCCTGTCGCGGCTCAACCGCGAGCGCTGCATCACCTTCCACTTCGAAGCGCCGGACGACCTCACGGTGGCGTGCGACCCGCAGGACTTCAGCGAGATCGTCGGCAACCTCGCCGACAACGCCGCCAAGTGGGCACGCTCGCGCGTCTCGCTGTCGGCGTCCCGCACTGGCGGGGTGATTTTGCTCTGCGTCGAGGACGACGGGCCAGGCATTCCCCCGGTCTCCCGCGAGACGGTGTTCGGCCTGGGCGCCCGGCTCGACGAGACCATGCGGGGGTCCGGCCTCGGTCTCGCAATCGCCCGCGAGCTGGTGACGCATTACGGTGGCCGGATCTGGCTCGACGCCTCGCGTCTCGGCGGCACGCGGGCCTCCGTCGAGCTGCCCGCGATCGCCGCCTGATCGTCTGCGCATTGCCGCCTATACGATGCGGAAGTCGCTCGCTGCCAGCCCGGCGACGCCGCTCAGGGTCGCAACGGAAACGGCGTCCGCACCGCTGCCGCCACTCGCGTCCCAGTAGAGCGCGCCGAGCCCGCTGCCGGCGTTGTCGAAGATGAAGTAGCCAGCCGCGCCGCCGACCGCCGTGTCTTTGCTGTCGGCGTTCAGCACCGCAGGCGTACCGCCCGCCACCAGCCCGCCGCCGAAACCCGCTGCCGCGAATTCCAGGAGATCGATGCCCGACGCGAAGTCCGCGATTCCGTCGCCGGCCTCGGTCAAGCTGCCGAACGCGAAGGTGTCGATGCCGAGGCCACCAGTCAACGAGTCAGCCCCGAGACCGCCGATCAGCCGGTCGTTGCCCCCACCACCAGCCATCGTATCCGCGCCGGTCCCGCCGGTCAGGACATTGTTGCCTGAAGTGCCGGTCAACATGTTGGCCAGCGAGTTTCCGGTGGCATCGATGTTGCCGCTGCCGGTCAAGGTCAGAGTCTCGATGTACTGACCGGCCAGGCTGTAGCTGAGCGAGCTGAAGACCTGGTCGACGCCCGCGTTGTTCGCCTCGGCGACGAAGTCGCCGGCGTTGTCGACATAGTAGGTGTCGTTGCCCCCGCCGCCAGCCATCCTGTCTGCGCCGGTCCCGCCGGTCAGGACATTGTTGCCCGAATTGCCGGTCAACCTGTTGGCCAGCGAGTTTCCGGTGGCATTGATGTTGCCGCTGCCCGTCAAGGTCAGATTCTCGATGTACTGACCGGCCAGGCTGTAGCTGAGCGAGCTGAAGACCTGGTCGACGCCCGCGTTGTTCGCCTCGGCAACGAAGTCGCCGGCGTCGTCGATATAATAGGTGTCGTTGCCCCCGCCGCCAGCCATCCTGTCCGCGCCGGTCCCGCCGGTCAGGACGTTGTTGCCCGAATTCCCGGTCAGCCTGTTGGCCAGCGAGTTTCCGGTGGCATTGATGTTGCCGCTGCCCGTCAAGGTCAGATTCTCGATATACTGACCGGCCAGGCTGTAGCTGACCGAGCTGAAGATCTGATCGACGCCCGCGTTGTTCGCCTCGGCAACGAAGTCTCCGGCGTCGTCGACATAGTAGGTGTCGTTGCCAGCGCCGCCCCGCAGCGTATCGCTGCCGGTTCCGCCGTCGAGGCTGTCATTGCCGGCACCGCCCCACAGCGTATTGTTCGCGACGTTGCCCCTCAGGGTGTCGTCGCCGGCGCCTCCGACGGCGTCCTCGATGTGGGTCGTCGTGACCGCCGTCATGCCGGCGGTGATGGCCGAGACGATGTTGCTGCTGTCGCCGGTCAGCGTGACCACGGTCCCGCGGCCCAGCCCGGTCACGAGGCCCTGGTAGACCGACTCGTAGCTGTTGGCGATGGCGAAGATCGGGATGATGTTGGCCGCCTCGATCGCCGACTTGACTTGCTGGATCAGCGGGTAGTCCTCGAGGGCGCCGTCGCCGGGTGTCTGGTTGTCACCGTTGTTCGGCGTCGCGATGCCCCCCGCCGCTCCGTCGCCGGCCTGGTGATAGGGTGCATCGGTAAACAGCACGACGAAGCGCGCAGAGTCCGGACGGTATCCGGTGTCGACGGCGTGCAGCGCCAACTGCATCAGGCCCTCGATCTGGGACTCCGGTTCGTCGGCGCCGTAGCGGATGGTCAGAGCGTTGTACGTCGAGGCCAGCGCCGCCGCGTCGGCCGTGAGGCCGAGCTCCAGCTTGTAGACCCATTCGCCCAGCGCACCGAACGGCGAGACCGGCTTGTCGACGAAGGACGTCACGCCAAAACGGCTGTCGACTTGCACGGCCTGCAGCGCAGCCACGATCTGCGGGACCAGCCCACGCACGTTGGCGATGTCGTCACCGAACGAACCGCTGAGGTCCTGCAGGAACTGCACGTCGAGCGGCGCCGCGCTCGTCCCGCCACCCTGAAAGTGGCAGATCTCGTGCTCGATCTCGCTCTCTGTCTCGCCGCTGAGATCGATGTAGCTGTCGCCGATTGCCTCGCTGGCATCGAGCGTGTCGTGGCCGAGGAAGTCCTCGATGTCGACCGCACCACCTGCGACCTTGTACACGTCGTCGCCGGCACCGCCCGACAGGGTGTCTTGCCCCGCCCGTGCGATCAGCACGTCGTCTCCGTCGCCGCCGAGCTCGAGGTCGTCTCCGGCCCCGCCGTCGAGCCGGTCGTCGCCGCTGCCGCCCGACAGGCGGTTGTCTCCATCGTTGCCCACCGCCGAGTGCGCCCCGCCGGTCAGCCGGATGTTTTCGATGTTGGCCGGGACCGCCACGAGATCGACGCTGGTCACCACGGTGTCGATGCCGCCGGCCACGTCCTCGATTACTACATCGGCGGCGTTGTCGACGACATAGGTGTCGTCGCCGGCGCCGCCCTTCAGGGTCTGGTAGCCCGCACCTCCGGTAAGGACGTTGTCCAGGGCATTGCCCGTACCCACCCGGTTGTTGCCCGAGATCTCCAGGTTTTCGACGTTGGCTGCCAGAGTGACGCTGAATGTCGCAACCGCGGTGTCCGTGCCGCCGCCGATTGCTTCGGTCACGATGTCTGAAGTCGCGCGCAGGATGTAGCGGTCGTCGCCGGCGCCGCCGATCAGCGTGTCGCCCCCTCCGCCGCCGTCGAGCGTATCGTTGCCGGTACCACCGGTGATGATGTTCTTGTGGGTATTGCCGGTACCGACATGGGCCGATCCGGTCAGGGTGAGGTTCTCCACCTCGCCGGCTGCGAGCGTGTAGTCGATCGAGGCGCCGATCGTGTCGGTGCCGCCACCGGTCACCTCGACCGCGGTGTCGAGCAGGTTGTCCACATAATAGGTATCGTTGCCGGCGCCGCCGATCATCGTGTCGGCGCCCGTCTTGCCATCCAGAGAGTCGTTGCCGCTGGTGCCGGTGAGCACGTTGGCCAGGGCATTCCCGGTCGCGACGCGGGCCGTTCCCGTCAGGGTCAGATTCTCCACCTCGGCGGCCAGCGTGAAATCGACCGAAGCGGTCACCGTATCGGTGCCGCCACCGGCCGCCTCGACGATCGCGTCGCCCACGTTGTCGACGATGTAGCTGTCGTTGCCGAGGCCGCCGGTCATGGAGTCGGCGCCTCCGGCACCGTCCAGCGTGTCGTCGCCTGCCGTCCCGGTGAGGGCGTTGACCAGTGCGTTGCCGGTGCCATGCCGGGCCGTCCCCTGCAGGGCAAGGGCCTCGACATTGGCGGCCAGCACGTAATCGATCGACGCCCGCACGGTATCGGAGCCGCCGCCCGAAGCCTCGGTCACCACGTCGCCCACGTTGTCGACGTAGTAGGTATCGTTGCCGAGGCCGCCGCTCAGCAGATCCGCGCCGAGACCGCCGTCCAGCGAATCGTTGGTGCTGGTGCCGGTGATGTGGTTGGCGAGCGAATTGCCGGTACCGGCGTGGCCCGCGCCTGTCAGGACGAGGTTCTCGATCTCGCTGGCAAGGGTGTATCCGACCGAGGCGTAGACCGTGTCGGTCCCGCCGCCGGTCTGCTCGATCACGGAGTCGAGGGCCGAATCGACCACGTAGGTGTCGTCGCCGGCACCACCGGTCATGACATCGTTGCCTGAGCCACCGTCCAACCAGTCGTTGCCCGCCTCGCCGTTCAGCGTATCGGTGCCTGCGTTGCCCTCGATGGTGTCGTTGCCGCCGCCGCCGCCGATCGTATCGTTGCCGGCGAGGCCGAGAATGCTGTCGGCGCCTGCGCCGACCTTGCGCACGCCGCCGTAGCCGACGCCGATCACGTCGTTGCCGCTGGTACCGTAGATGTTGGTGTCGGGCTGCCAGCTCGAGTCGGAGAACAGCACGTAAGCGCTCTCGCCCGTGCCCGGGGCGCCGATCATGAGATCGGCCGTGCCGTCGCCGTCGACGTCCGGGGTGATCGCCACCGTGGCGCCGGCAAGGCTGCCCGCGCTGCCGACGACCTTGGCGCCGCCAATTCCCTGGGCAACGAGAGCGAGATCGACGGTGCCGCTTCCGCCGCCCCACACGACGTACACAGCGCCGGCATGGACGCCGCCTTCGCCGTTGTCGGGCGTGCCGATGACCAGGTCGTTCACGCCATCGCGATTGAGGTCGGCGCCGCCGGCGACGGACAGCCGGGCGAGATCGCCCGGCTGCTCGGCAATGATCCTGAAGCCCCCGATGCCGGCGGCCACGTCCGCGAGATCGACCTGCGCAGTCCCGCTCTTGCCGAACACGACGTAGGCGCTGTCGGAGCCCGGCGCGCCGATCAGGACGTCGGCCTTGCCGTCGCCGTTGACGTCGCCCAGCCCGGCCAGAGCGGCGCCCGCCTGGTCGCCGGCGATGCCCTTGACGCGGAATCCGCCCGTTCCAGCACTGACGCTGGCCAGCGACACGCTGGTCGTCGTGCTCTTGCCGAACACGACATAGGCCGCGCCCGACTGTGCCCCGCCGGCATCGCTGCCGTCCGCGCCAACCAGGATCTCGGCCTTGCCATCGCCGTTCATGTCACCGACGGTGCCGACAACGCGGCCGACACCGTCGCCCGCCGCCTCGCCGACGATCTTGAAGCCACCCGTGCCTGTGGCGACGTTGCTCAGCCGGACGATCGAAAGGGTGGACTTGCCCCAAACGACGTAGGCCGCGCCGGCGTCGGTCCCGCCGGCATCGTTGCCCGGGGAACCGACGATGATCTCCGCCTTCCCGTCGCCGTTCAGATCGGCGATGGAGCCGAGCGCCGTGCCTGCGGCGTCACCGGCCGCCTCGCCCTTCATGACAAATCCGCCACCATCGGCGGCGAACGGATCGCCGAGATCGACGCCGCCCGATACCGCCTTTCCCCAAACCACGAAAGCCGCACCGGCATCGGTCGCCGTACCGTTCTCCATGCCGGGCGCACCGATCAGGATCTCGTTGCGTCCGTCGCCATTCAGGTCGGCGATCGACCCGACCGCCGCGCCCGCGCGGTCCCCGCCATTGACGCCATCGATGATCAGGTTCGTCGGCGCGTCGGTCCCAAGGGTACTGCCCGGCGTGGCAGCCCCGAGGTGGACGAAGATTCGCCCGGCGTTGCCTGCCTTGTCGTCGTCGCCCGGTGCCCCGAAGATCAAGTCGGGAACGCCGTCGCCATCGAGGTCGGCGATGCCGGAGAGCCAGGACGTGCTCGGCAAGGTCGATACAGTAAGGCTGAAGTCACCACTTGCATTCGGCCGGAAGCGAATCGCCCGCGCCGCGGACAGGGCAGCAGCGAGGTAAATCTTGGTTTGCGGAACAGGCATCGGGGGGCTCCGGAGTTGCAGCGGGGTTCGCTTAGCCCCCGAACCTGAACGCAACCTGAAGGACCGCCCGGGCACGGTGTTCAGATCGTCGCGCCGACGCCGCGACAGCGGTGCCGGGCCCGCGTGACAGCGAACGCTCCTGCCTGCCCCCTCTGTCCATGCTAGGAGTGGCGGACGTCAGAGCCCATCGAGGAGGAACGACCGTGGTCAGCAGCAATTCCTTCAAGTTCGTGATGCTGCCGCCGCAGACCGATACGACGCGCGCCTGGGCCGCGCGCCTGGCCGCGACGGTGCCGGAGGCACGCGTCGTCGTCGCCGAGGATGCGGACACCGCCGCGCGCGAGATCGCCGATGCGGAGGCCGCGTTCGGCCAGCTCGACAGGGAGCTCCTGTCGAAGGCGAGGAACCTGCGCTGGCTGCAGGCGCCGTTCGCGGCGCCGCCGGCCGGCTACTACTTCTCCGAGCTGATCGGCCATCCCGTCACGGTCACGAACTTCCGCGAGATCTACAACGACCATATCGGCGCGCATATCCTGGCCTTCGTGCTGGCCTTTGCCCGCGGCTTGCACATGTACATCCCGCAGCAGCTTCGCCGCGAATGGAAGAAGAGCCCGCTGGAGGCCGGCGATGTGCTGCACCTGCCCGAAACGACGGCCCTGATCGTCGGCGTGGGAGGCATCGGCGCCGAGGCCGCGCGCCTGCTCGCCGCTTTCGGCGTGACCGTGCTGGCCACCGACGCGCGCCGGACGTCGGCGCCCGAAGGGGTGAGCGAGCTGCATCCGGCCACGGCCCTCGACGAGCTCCTGCCGCGCGCGGATTTCGTGATCCTGACGGTGCCGCATACGCCGGCGACCGAGGGTTTCTTCAACCGCGCCCGCTTCCAGCGCATGAAGAAGACGGCGTTCTTCATCAACATCGGCCGCGGCATGACGACGAAGCTCGACGACCTGGTCGCCGCGCTGCACGCCGGCGAGATCGGCGGCGCGGCACTCGACGTCTACGAGCAGGAGCCGCTGCCGGCCGAGCATCCGCTGTGGACGATGCCCAACGTGCTGCTGACCCCGCACATGGCGGGCCACGGTCCCTACCTCGACGACCGCCGGCTCGAGATCATCGCCGACAACTGCCGCGCCTTCGCCGCCGGCAGCCCGCTGCGCAACCCGGTCGACAAGGCGTCGTGGTTCTGACGGCAGGCTGGCGCATATTCGGTCGCGATGGCGAACGTGGGCGTTGGCTTGACAGGATGTGTCAATTTTGACACATATAGTTTAGATGGCGTCGAGCCTCAAGAAACTGCAAGCCCGGTTCTTTGAGACCGGAACAGGCCGAAAGCCTGTCAAGGAGTGGCTGCTGGACTTGGCGCGCGATGATCGGCGTCTTGTCGGCAAGGACATTCAGAAGGTCGAGTTCGGATGGCCGATCGGTATGCCGTACTGCCGCCCGCTTGGGCACGGGCTATGGGAAGTGCGGAGCGACCTGACGGACGGAACGATCGCACGGGTCATGTTCTGCATCGTGGCGGACGAGATGGTGCTGCTCCACGGCTTCATCAAGAAGACGCAGAAGACGCCAGCAAAGGAGATCGACCTCGCGCTCAGGCGCAAACGGGAGTTGGACTGATGGAAAAGCATAGAGGCAAGGGCCGCGTTGCCCGGGATGAGACCTTCGATGAGTTCCTCGATCGCGAAGGCATGCTGGCCGAAACGGAGGAACTTGCGCTCAAGGAGATCATCGCGGACCAGATTCGTGAAGCGATGAAAGAGCGTGGTCTTACCAAGACCGCCATGGCCGCGCGCATGAAAACCGACCGCCGCCAGCTCGATCGGCTCCTCGATCCGAAGAACCCGTCAGTCACTCTTGCAACCTTGCGCCGCGCCGCATTCGCCGTGGGAAGGACGCTCCGCGTTGAATTGGTGTGACAGCAATCCGCGCTTCTCGATTTGGCTGATGCCCGCGGTAATTTTTTCTTTCTGAAAGCAGGTGGTTCGCAGATGACGGGAGACGAGCTCGCGATTGGCGATGCGATAGCCTGTCAGGAGCGAGAGAGTGGCCAGTTCGGTGTACTTCATATCGAGCCCGACCAAATTTGGGTGGAGTTCGTCGGCTTCGGCAAGTGCCCTTCTATCAATGCCGACGAGCCGATCTATCTCCACACAGCCAAGGGATGGGTCGTCTCGCTCTTCGACAATATCGATGTCAGTTCTGCGCTTCCGTCCTGGCGTCGCAGCGACGCAGGCACGGTGCATAGTCAACGCGTCATCTCGAACCTTGTGCTCTCCGGCGAACCCCCCTGGCTGCCGGGTGATCGAGCCCTTTCAGTATCCTTTCAGCTAACCCCTGACTGCGACTTCTTGTGGGCTCCTGACTTGGCGCGCAAAATCGCGGAAGTATCGCTCGACAACGAACCAGCACCGGATCGCACGATCTTGACCGCACCCGTAGTCGGAGGATGCGTCAGCTTGGCGTTCGCGTGGGGCCATGATCCTGTCCGGAACAAATACTCTCCTGAGGACCCGCGCTTCACGGTTCGCTTTGACGATGGAGCAGAGCCTGGTGAATGTCTCGACCGGATTTGGTATCTGCGGGCTCTGTTTGCTCTGTTGAGCTGGCGCGATCTCCGCAGCGAAGGAATCTTGATCAGGCGCATCGGCGCCGAGGAGAATAGCTATTCGTATCGGGTGCTCACGGCGGAATCGAAAGCAAGCAACCCCATGGCACGTGCCGTACGGCCCATTGCCGTCTCTGTCGACGACGAGGACGAGCGGGCGGCGCTCCGAGCGGTATTGCAGGTTTGGCTTGACCGCCAAAATCAGTGGGAGGGCGCGACGGGAATGATGTGTGCCGCGCTCCGGCGATTCCATCACGTCTCGGCCGAACAAGCGTTGGACGCGTGCCGTTGGCATGAGGCGATTTCGAAGGTGGTAGAGCGCCCCGTCAGGCCCGCGGGAATGGATGAAGTTGTTGGTGCCGCGATTGCGGAGGCGAGGAAATTCAAGCTGGATGACCACGTCGGCTGGATCACGGGACGCCTTAGCGGCATCAAAGGCGAGCCGCAGCAGCAATTCTTCACCCGCAGAGGACGCGAGCTGAATGAACGACTTGGACACGAACTCTTTGACGATGCAGGCGTAGCAATGCTGAAGGGAACCTATCGCGTCCGTAACGCTTCAGCGCACGGCTCAAACGGAACTCTGTCCAATCACACCAAAATCAGGGCCCACTGGGGCAATGTCCTCGCTATGGAAGCATTTTGTGCCGCTCGGACCATGGCGGACCTACCTCTATCCGAGCGTGGCCGGCACCGGCTCAGGATGCATCCGCTGTTCAAAGCTTATTTGGAGTTGCGCAAAGAGCGTGCAGCCGCTTCGGCATCATCCGGGTCAAGGCCCAAGTAATAGAACTTCTCGCAAAGGAATCTCTCTTAACCGGTTATTGGGCACCGTACCGACGGGAGCCGTGCGTTGGTAGCCTCTTTCGCCCATCGCGCGGGGCTCTGGTGGTTCGCCCTCGCCGATGTGCCAGATGACGCGTGGAGCCGCTGGACGACGCTGCGCGGCGACGAGGAACGGACGCCCGCCGCGCGCTTCGTGTTCGAACGCGACCGTCATCAATTTATTGCCGCACACGCCCTGTCGGGCCCGCTACAGCAGCTTGCCGACAGACCGGTCGGCGCGTGGCGCTTCGCCAGCGTCGCGCTTCGCCAGCGGGGCGCTTCGCCAGCGGGGCGCTTGGCAAGCCGCCACTGCAAGCGGACAATCGCCTAGTGGGCCACCTCGCCTTCAATATCTCCCACACCGGCGGCGCGGTGGCCTGCGATGATGCTCGACCATGACATCGGCGTCGATCCGATGGTGCCCTGCTCGGATGGCGCCGCGATCGGCACGTTCGTGCTCAGGCCTGGCTGGCACATTCTCAATCTCTTCCGGGCCGCGAGCATTTCGCTCGCTCATCCTCATGAGCGGGCGGGAAGCTCGCGGTCCGGAAGAGCATGAGCGCGTCGCGCGGCGAGCACGGAGAGGACGGCGCGGACGATGCCGCGATAGCCGGTGCAGCGGCAGAGGTTGCCGGCCAGCTCTTCGCGCACCCGCGCCTCGTCGGCGTCGGGCAGGCGCAGGACGATGTCGCGGGCGGCGACCAGCATGCCGGGTGTGCAGTAGCCGCACTGCAGGGCATGCTCGCGCGAGAAGGCCTCGCGCAGGGCGGCCATCGCGGCATCGTCGCCGAAGCCCCCGATGGTTCGCACCGATGCGCCGTCGCAACTGCCGGCGTGCGCGATGCAGGAGCGCGCGGGTGCGCCATCGATCTCGACGGTGCAGGCGCCGCACACGCCATGTTCGCAGCCGATATGCGTGCCGGTCAGCATCAGCCGGCCGCGCAGCAGGTCGGCGAGATGCTCGCGCGGCTCGACCTCGACCGTCGCCGCTTCGCCATTGACCGTGAGCGAGACGGTGATGCGGCTCATGGTTGCTTCACCGCGGCGACGGCGCGCCTGAGCGCGGTCAGGGCGATGGCACGTCGCCAGTCGTCGAGCTCCGGAAACGACGCGACGATGCGCGCGGCTTCGGCCTCGGTGTCGGCCAGCAACGCCGATGCATCCTCGATCACGAGCGGCGGCCCGTCGAGGGCGCCGAGCACCGCGCGCGGCGCGGCGCCGGGCACGCTCAGCACGCAGGCCGTCGCCTTGGAGAACTCGCCGACCTTGCGGCAGAACTTCCAGTGCCCCCAGCGTGCCGTCGGCGGCAACACTGGCACCTCCACCGCGCGCAGGAGCTCGTCTGGCGCAAGCGCCGTTTCGAAGATGCCGGTCACGAATCCCGCGAGAGCGATGCGTCTTTCTCCGCCAGGCCCGAGCGCGATAGCGGTGCCTCCCAGCGCCGGCAGCACGGCGACCCAGTCCGCCGCAGCATCGGCATGCGCGAGGCTGCCGCCGATCGTGCCGCGATTGCGCACCGGCCGATAGGCGATGCGGCGCGCGACGGACGCCATGATCTCGCCGACGCGGCCGGGGACGGCGCCGTCTTCGATCGCGGCGTGGGTCGTGCCGGCGCCGACGCGCAGCACGGCGCCCGCGCGCGTGACGCCGGCATAGTCCGGCAGGTGACGCAGATCGGCGATCGTGCCGGGCTGGGCGAGCCGCAGGTTGAGCAGCGGCCCCAGCGATTGCGTCCCTGAACCCGCGCGCGCGCCCGACGCGATGAGCGCCAGCGCCTCGGGCCAGTCGCGCGGCCGCGCGTAGGAGAAGGCGGCGGGTTTCATGCTCGCGACCGCGCGGCTCGGATCGCCGCCAGCACGCGCGGCGGGCTCGCCGGCAAATCGAACACCTCCGCGCCCATCGCGGCGAGCGCATCGTTGATCGCATTCACGATCGCTCCAGGCGGACCGATCGCGCCGCTCTCGCCGATCCCCTTCTGGCCGAAGGTGGTCCACGGGCTCGGCGTCTCCATGTGATCGAGCCGCACGTCGGGCACGTCGGTCGTGCCCGGCAGCAGATAATCCGCCAGCGTTCCGGCCAGGGGCTGCCCGTCGCGGTCGTACGGCATCTCCTCATACAGCGCCGTGCCGATGCCTTGCGCCAGGCCGCCCATCACCTGGCCGTCGACGATCATCGGGTTCACCAGCCGGCCGCCATCCTCGACGATCACGTAGTCCTCGAGCACGACGGCGCCCGTTTCCGTATCGACCCGTGCGACGGCGGCGTGACAGGCATAGGAATGCGTGCCGGTGTCGGGATCGGGGCGATACCCGGCCGTGATCTCCAGCCCGCCCTTGTTAACATCAGGCGGAAGGTTCTGCGGCGCGCGATACCAGGTGCGCGCGACATCGGCGATGGTGACGAACCCTTCGCCGTTGCGCCGGCGCACCGTACCGCCGGCGAACTCGACGTCCGCCGCCCCGACCTGCATCAGCGCCGCCCCGATCGCGGCGATCCGCTCGCCGAGCTGGCGGCAGGCCTCCGCGACGGCGCCGCCGGCCATGACCATCGCCCGGCTGCCCCACGTGCCGGTCGAATAGGGCGTGAGCGCGGTGTCGCCGTGGACCACGCGCACCTTGTCGGGATGGATGCCGAGGATCTCGTGCGCGACCTGGGCGAGCGTCGTCTCCATCCCCTGCCCGTGGCTGTGCACGCCGACGCGCAGCTCCAGCACGCCGTCCGGCGCGAGCCGCGCCTGGGCCTGCTCGAAGCCCGGCACGAACGGGATGCCCCAGGCGTGATAGACCGAGGTGCCATGCGCGCCCTGCTCGCAGAAGGTGGCGAGGCCGACGCCCACCGTCTCGCCCGCCGCCTGACGCCGACGGATCGCGGCGACATCGATCGCCGCCACCGCGCGGCGCAGCGATTCGGGATAGTCGCCGCTGTCGAACACCTTGCCGACCAGGTTGCGGTACGGCATCGCCTCCGGCGGCACGAGGTTGGCGAGCCGGATCGCCTCTGCCGTGATGCCGAGCTGGCGGGCCAGCGCATCGAGCGTGGTCTCCATCGCGTAGCACACGCCGGTCCGCGCCACGCCGCGATAGGGCAGGATCGGCGGCTTGTTGGTGCAGGCCGACACGGTGTGGCAGCGCAGCAACGGCAGCACGTACGGTCCCGGCAGGATCGATCCGACCTGCGCCGCCTCGAGGCAGGCGCCGAACGGATAGGAGGAATAGGCGCCGGCATCGACGACCGCCTCGCACTCGACGCCGAGCAGCTTGCCGGCCGCATCGGCCCAGGCGGTGACGACGTAGTGGTGCTCGCGGCAGTTCGCACCGGCGCTGAGCTGCTCGAAGCGGTCCTCGAGCCAGCGCACCGGCCGGCCGAGCCGGATCGCGAGGCTGCCGCAGACGATCTCCTCGGGCAGCAGGATGCCCTTGTAGCCGAAGCCGCCGCCGACATCGGGCGAGACGATACGCACCTGGCCTTCGTCGAGCCCGAGACAGTCGGCCAGGCCGGTCTTCGTCACATGCGGCATCTGCGTCGAGGTCGTGACGATGAGCTGTTCCAGCCGCGGGTCCCACTCGGCCAGCACGCCCCTGCCCTCGATCGGCGCCATGCTCTGGCGCGAGGTGCGCAGGGTGCGCGTCACCTTCGCCGCGGCGACGGCATCGAGCCCCGACACGTCGTCGTCGCGCCGCGTCTCGAGGAAGGCATTCATCGACCAGTGATCGTGGACCAGCGGCTGGTCCGGCAGCAGCGCGGCCAGCATGTCGTGGACGGCGGGCAGCGCCTCGTAGTCGAGAACGCAGGCCGCCGCGAGGTCCTCGGCGGCCGCACGACTCTCCGCGACACACGCCGCGATCGCCTCGCCGACGTGACGCAGCTTGCCCTTGGCGAGCGCCGGCTGCTCCGACGCGCGAAAGCCCGGCAGCGCGGAGTTGGCGCGGATGGTCCCGACCCCGTCGAGATCGCCGATCGTGAAGACCCGCTTCTCCGCGCCCGCCGGCTTGGCCACGCCGCGCAGCCTCGCGTGCGCGACAGGGCTGCGCAGGAACGCGACCTCGAGCATGCCCGGCCGCGTGATGTCGCCGACGAAGCGCCCGAGTCCATGGAGGAACCGCGCGTCTTCCTTGCGCCGGAGCGACGCGCCGACGCCGAAGCCGCTCATCGCCGGGAGCGCGGCTCTAATAGGCGCTAACATTGGCTTCCTCCTCCTCCCCCGTCATACGCGGGAGGAGGAAGATCCGCAAAGCCAGCGGCCCTGGAGAGCCGCGCTCCCGGCGTCATGCGGCGCCGGCCAGGGTCGGTTGGGTCAAGATCACGGCGTCGGCTTCGAAGACGCGTCTCCTACGGTCGGCTATCGAGGAGACCGGCGCGGAGGAACCCGCCGTCGGGCCCCTCCGCGCCGACCACTGCTCAGTAAACCTTCAGTGTCTTCGGATCGTAACGCATCGGCACATACTGGTTGGGTGCTTTCTGGATCACCACCACGCCGCGCATGCCATCGACTGCGATGACCGTGAGAGCGCCAGGCTGGCCGTGCGCCGCCACCTGGTTGCTGTTGAGCAGGATCGTCGCGATGACACCGGAAACGGTGTTGCCGCCGGTAGCGCGCTTTTCCACTTCGGCGCGGGTCGCCGCGTCCATCTCGCTCAGGAAGGCGCGCTCGAAGGCGGGTGACGGGGCGGGAGGCGGCGGCGTCTGTGCTTGAACGCACAGCGCCATGACACTGATCGACGCCAACGCGAAGCCGGCGACTACGATGGTGCGCATATTCATTCTCTTCTCCTCTTCGAGGCTTCTCACGCAGGGTGAGCGGCTGGCCGCAAACGTGACGCGGTCAGGTTGACGATACGGCGCTGCCCAATGTGATGCCTTGATCTTGATCAAGGTGCCTGCTCGGCGAGACCCGAGCTCGCCAGCGTGGCACCGACCTGCAGACAACGACGCGCCGGGAAACGACACTGCTCAGAATGAACCGGTAAACTCCAGCTCGATGGCATTCCTGACGTTGTCGATCTTCCACCAGTTGAGCCGCCGCAGGAGACTTTGGCCAAGCAGCGCCTGGCTGCGGGGGGCGCCGACCGCGGCGAGCACGTTCTCCATCGTACGATCGCCAACCTGGACGGACCGCAACCTGACGACGCGCTGGAGAACACCCCGACCATCGGCGACCACGAAGCGACGCTCACCCAGGAAATCGCCCTGGGTGAGCGTGCCATTGCGCGTCAGCTCGTCGGCGACTTCCTGGGGGATCTGCACGTTTGCGGCCCCCGAATCGACGACGAAGTAGGACTTGGTGTTGCCGTTCAGGCTTACGGACAGGGCGAACACGCCGCGCATCCTGTGGAAGCTCGCCGTGGTCCGGGCCAACGCCGCGTCCTGCGCCTTCTTGGCCGCGTCGCAGGGGGTCCAGGTCGCGGGACCTGCTTTCTCAGTGGGACCGTAACAATAGTCCATCAGGGTCAAGAGCTTCGAGAAGGTGTCCCGCTGCTCGCAGGCCCCAACCGCGTCGAGCGCAGGCGCAGTCGCGCTCCTGCACGTCAGGTTCGTCGCATTCCATTGGGCGATCGTCCGTCCTGCGTCGCCGGCCTGCGCCTGCGCCTGCGCCGATCGACCGCCTCCCGACAGCAGCACGGCCAGGAGAAGGAGCGCCAGGCAAACACGGCGGTCTGTCGAATGGTGCAAGGGTTCCCCAGGGTCAGGCCGCGATGGCAATAGCGCGCCACCGCCCCTCCGACTATCCCTCCCCCCTGCTCCGAAGGCGAGTCTCCGGCCGGGAGGAAGGTCTTTGCCAGACGCTACCCAGGCATCACACCCGTCTCAGCACAGCCTCACGCGGCGTCGGCCAGCGTCGGCTGGGGCAGGATCACCGCGTCGGCATCGAAGCGCTTGCCGGCGCGCAGGCAGAAGACCGGGCGGATGAAATGCTCGGCGGTGACCTGCGTGTCCTCGTTGTCCTGCAGCACGAAGCGGCCGGTCTCGTCGGCCAGCACCGAGATGTCGGCCTCGACGCCGGGCTTCAGCGTGCCGATCTCGTCGGCCATGCCGAGCATCGCGGCGCAATTGCTCGTCACCATCGGCACGACCTGCTCGATCGTGAGGCCGAGCGCCAGCATGCTGGTCATCGCCGAGGCCAGCGAGAAATTGTGGCGGCCGGCGAACATATGCATCTCCTCCTTGTCGGGATGCGTGTCCGGCGTGCCGCGCGGCTTGGGGATCGTGGTGTTGTAGCCGTGCATGTCGGCGCCCAGCGTGTCGGGCACGACGCCGGCGTCGAGCACCAGCCGCGCCATCTTGAAGGAAAAGTGCGAGCCGTGGCCGACGTCGGTCTTCAGCCCCTGCGCCAGCGCCTCGCGCACCACCGGATGCAGCTTGCCGTGCTGGTCGACGAAGCCGCCGGGATGGCGCGTGAAGGGATGCGCCAGGATATCGCCCGGCCGCAGGATCTTTAGCATGTCGGGCAGCACCGCATCGGCGTCGTAGGGATGCTTGTCGTCGGGCAGCGGCCAGAGCTGGCCGAAGTGGATGTAGAGCGGCAGGTCGAGCGCGCGGCCGATCTCCGACGCGCGCCGCATCGCCTCGTCGCCCCAGCGCGTGAAGCCGCCGATCTCGGCATGGCCCTTGATGCCGCGCACCAGGTCGGCATTCTCGCGCGCCGCCCGCACCGTGTCGTCGACGGCGATGCAGTCGGGACGATAGAGCTCGGGGTAATAGTGGCCTTCGAGCCCGCCCACCATGTAGGCCGAGATGAAGGCGAGCACGCGGCTCGCGGCCGGCTTGGCGATGAACTCGCGGAAACCCGGGAAGGTGAGAACCGACGGCCCGCCCTGGTCGACCAGCGTGGTCACGCCCGAGTGGACGCCGACCATGTCGGCATCGAGCCCGAAGCGGCCGCTGACGTAGCGATAGACATGCGCGTGGGTATCGATCATGCCCGGCAGCACGAGCTTGCCTCGCACGTCGATCGACTCGACCGCCGGACCGGGGAGATTCCTGGCGACGGCGACGATGCGTCCGGCGCGCACGCCGACATCGAGGAGACCGTCGAGGCCTTGCCCGGGATCGATGACCCTGCCGCCGCGCAGCACGAGGTCGAACGGAGCAGATTGCACGACATCCATGGCGGTCCTCCCGATGACGGCTCCAGGCAGCAAACGGCATGCCATTTGCTTGCGTCTTTCTACATGCAACCGAACATCCTCAGCCACATGATCCGCTGGCTCCTGGAGCGGATCGAGCACTTTCCCATCCCCGTGGAAGAGGCCCTGTGGGCCTATGCCTATTGCATGTCCGGCCCGCCCGGGCACGAGGGTTTTGCCTTCCCTCTCCCGTCCTGTGGCGCCGGTGGGGCGGGAATTCACGACGAGGACGGAACGCCCCCGTTGAGATATCGGCATGTTTCAGATCATGACCCGCAGTCTGCAGGAGACGCCGCGTTGGCTGCCTCGTCCGTCGCGGCATAAGGGCGCCATCTCTCCAGGAGGCGTCCGGCAAGGAACTCCTGCGAGCACATGGCCGATACCCATAACGCGGACCTGCCGGGTATTGTCTGAACGCAAGGCACGCAGAACGGCAGGTCTTTGCGCGAGTTGCACCATCGGTGGTGATAGACCAAGCCGTCAATTCGGCTTCTTGCCTTGTCTGAGTTGCCAAGTGCCTTGGCCTGTCGCCTGCAAACGCAATATTCAGCAACACCGCAAAAGTCACGACTTCTGCAACACAATCATGGCATGGTGCCACGGCCAGGAGGGTTAGCGCGACCACGCAACGCCACGTTCGACATGGCGGAGCCTGCGCCTAACGAGGCGTAGGCAGAGGGGAGACAGATGTTCGACGTCCATGACAAATGGGGGCCAGTCGATCCATTGACCAAGCGAGTGGCAACGCTACTTGCGGCGATCGGGCTCTGCATGTTGACGACGGCGGCCGTTGCTCAAGACCTTAGAGGCAAGTGGTATGGCCTTATCGAGAACTACGGCGGCGAGCGGCGTCGAGTTCTCGGAGTGACACAGACCGACAAGGCACTGACCTGCACTTGGGACGAAGTCGGCACCTCAGTCGACTACCCCGCAAAATGCACCCTGCACGATGGTGTTTTAGACTTGGTGACAGGTGCAAACAATAAGGTCCATCTCCGACCGTCGGCAGTCGGTCTTACCGGTACTTTTACACTTACAGGCAACAGAGGAACTTATCAGATATCCATGGACCGCACGCCGCATGCGGTGCCGCCCAAGTCCCAGACCACCCTGTGTAGACAGAAGGTCAGTTACAGCCTTACTCCGAGCTTGGAGGTCCCCGCCGAGTTCCGCAAGTACTTGGGTGTCTGGTCTGGGGACCAGCGCGGCACACAGGCCGGCTACAATGTTGATTATGAACTCTGTGTCGCCTTTGTGATCGAGCGCATCACTGCGGACGGCACGGTTCACACGATACGGGTTGGCGGAGACTCCTTTAGGCTTTCTGGCAGCACGGGAAATAGCTTTTCAGTAAAACCGGATGTGAGCGCGTGGAGAGGGAAAGTGGCGGGGGAGAGTTTGCGTTTGGGACGCGGCAAATATCTCCAAGAGCTGCATCTTTCGGGGTCCGATACAATGGAAGGTGCATACTCTGATCCGAACGGGACTGCAGTTGCGCGCCTCCGGAGACAATAAGCCTAGGGCCGTCGCCAATGTGTAGAGGCAGAGAGTGTCCCGCTCATGGAAACCGGGATCAAGGTGCAGGGCTTCCCGGTCTGGCCCGAGGAGCTGGCGCGCCCTGAAATCTTCTCCAATCCTGCCTTGATCGACAACATCCTGCGGGACGGCATCCACCTGTGACACGCCGTCACTCGCCACAGAGCTACATCGCCAAAGCCGAGAAGGCGCTTTCAACCGCACGTCTGCTCTCCCAAGCTGAAGATCCGACGGCGCCTGTAACCGCGCCTGCTACGCCATGTTCGGCAAGGAGATCATTGTGGCGGGCCATCTGCCGGCCGAGCATGGAGAACAGCTCAGCAAGGTTGAGGAGCTTCGCCTGCTTGCCGACTACAGCGACGGGTCGGTTGCGATCGAGCGCGCCGTCTGGGCCGTCGACTGCGCCGAGGCCTTCGTCGCCGCTGTGAAGAAGAAATTTGATATGTAAGGCGGCCAGACCACGACCATCGCCCTTGACACAGCCTCGTTGTTTGCACCTCCTCTCCCGTGCGACCATCCGCGGGATGATCCGAAAGATGCATCTGGTGGCGTACCTCAAGACAGGGCCCACCGCGAGCTATGCCAGTTCCTGGCGCCATCCGGCGTCGCCGCTCGACGACATCTGGGACGCCGAGCGCTACGAGCATGTCGCGCGCGTGCTGGAGGAGGCGCGCTTCGACGCGGCGTTCTTCGCCGACGGGCTGGGCCTGCCCGACCTCTACAGGAACAGCTTTGCCGATTTCATCGGCCGCGGCGGCCAGACCAGCCTGCTCGACCCGATGACGGTGCTGCCGCTGATGGCGCGGGTGACCAAGCATCTCGGCCTCGGCAACACCATCTCCACGACTTTCCTGCCGCCGTTCCAGATCGCGCGCAGCCTGGGCTCGCTCGACCTCTTGAGCCGCGGGCGGGCGGCGTGGAACGTCGTCACCTCGGCGACCGACTACGAAGCGCGCAACTTCGGCCTCGACGGCGTGCCGCCCAAGGCCGAGCGCTACGACCGCGCCGACGACGTGCTCGAAGCCTGCTGCGCGCTGTGGGACTGCTGGGACGCCGACGCGATGGTGATGGACCGCGCGAGCGGCGTGTTCGCCGATGCGAGCAAGATCCGCTACGCCGACCATGTCGGCCCCTACGTCCGCACGCGCGGGCCGCTGTCGATCCCGCGCAGCCCGCAGGGCCGGCCGCTGATCCTCCAGGCCGGATCGTCGCCGCGCGGGCGCGAGTGCGCCGCGCGCTGGGCCGACATGATCTTCTGCACGCCGGCGACCAAGGCCGACGCGATCGAGTTCCGCGCCGACATGCATGCCCGCCTGACCGCCCGGCGCCGCGATCCCGCGAGCTGCGCGATCCTGCCGACGCTCTCGGTGGTGATCGGCGAGACCGAATCGATCGCCCGCGAGAAGGCCGAGTTCCTCGACAGCCTGATCGATCCGGAGCTGGTGCTCGCCTCCTCCTCCCAGCTTCTCGGCGTCGACCTGAGCCACGTCGAGACGGCCGAACAGGCCGAGCGCGAGGCCGGCAACCAGGGCATCGCGGGCTCGCGCGACCGCATGGCACAGCTCGCCCGCGCCCAGGGCATCAGCTTCGCCGCCGCCGTGCGCAAGCCGCGCGGCCTGCTGGCCGGTACGCCGGCGATGATCGCCGACCAGATGGAAGACTGGTTCACCGGCGGCGCCTGCGACGGCTTCGTCCTGCCGCCGACGGTGTTCCCGCTGACCTACGAGGAGTTCGCCCGCATGGTGACGCCCGAGCTGCAGCGCCGCGGTCTGCTGCGGCGGGAATATGCCGGACGGACGTTACGCGAGAACCTGGCGAATCCGGGGTGATGACTCATTTTTCTCCCTGTGCGCAGCATCGGGAGGCGGCGCGTCGGTGCTGCGCAATCATGCTCTTCCGGACCGCGAGCGTCCCGCTCGCTCATGAATCCGAGCGAGCGGGACGCTCGCGGTCCGGAAGAGCATGATCAGATCATGAGCTGCACCGATGCGTAGCCCATGACCCCTCTGCCCCTTCGGGGCACCTCCCCGCGCTGCGCGCAGGGAGGAATAACGAGGCAAATAAAGAGGTCGCGTCATGATCACGCCGCATCGATCGCGGCGCGCTTGCAATCGACGTCGGGAACGTGCCTCTCTTCGACCAACGTCGCAAGCTGCGGCAACTGAACAGCTTACGAGAGAACATCATGAACGAGGCCGCCTTTCACGATTTCGGCTCCATTCCGTTTTCCGGCCGGGCCGACGCGCTGTTCGAGCGTCATCTGTTGTCCGATGCCGTGGTCGAGCCGTCCGGCGCCTACGATCGGCAGCGCTTCGAGGCACTGGCCCGTTCGGTCCGCGACCTCCTCGCCCGGCGCTGGATCAAGACCCAGCGGACCTACGATCAGCAGAACCCCAAGCGCATCTACTACATGTCGATGGAGTTCCTGATCGGCCGGTCGCTCGCCAACAATGTCACGAATTTGATGCTGCAGCAGCCCATCGAGCAGAGCCTGCTCGAGAGCAATCTGGACTGGCTTGGCCTGGTCGAGCAGGAACCCGATCCCGGGCTCGGCAATGGCGGCCTCGGTCGGCTGGCCGCATGCTTCCTCGATTCGATGGCGACCCTGGAGCTCCCCGCGATGGGCTACGGGCTGCGCTACGAGTACGGCATGTTCCGGCAGTCGATCGAGAACGGCTGGCAGCGCGAACAGCCGGACAACTGGCTGCGGCGGCAGGACCCCTGGGAAATCTCGCGCCGCAGCCAGGCCGTGGAGGTCACGCTCGGCTGCACCTTCGAGATGCATCGGGGCAACCTGCGGATCATACCCAGGCGTCCCTCGACCCTGATCGGCATTCCCTATGACCGGCCGGTGGTGGGCTTCGGCGGCAAGACGATCAACAGCCTGCGGCTGTGGGGCGCGGCAGCGCAGGACTATTTCGACTTCGAGGACTTCAGCTCGGGCGACTTCGTGGGCGCGCTGACCGGCAGCATTGCCGCGCAGACCCTGACCCGCGTTCTCTATCCGAATGACTCCACCGAGCTTGGACAGGGGCTTCGCTTCGCCCAGGAGTACTTCCTGGTCGCCTGCTCGCTGGCCGATCTCGTGCGCCGCTTCCGCCGCGACAATCAGGACTGGAACCTGCTGCCAGACAAGGTCGCCATCCAGCTCAACGATACCCATCCCACCCTGGCTGTGCCGGAGCTGATGCGGATCCTGCTCGACGAGGTGAAGCTCGGCTGGGAGCGATCGTGGGACCTCACCCAGCGCACCCTCGCCTACACGAACCATACGCTGCTGCCGGAAGCGCTGGAAAAATGGCCGGTGCGCTACTTCCAGGTGATGCTGCCGCGCCATCTGGAGATCATCTACGAGATCAACCAGCGCTTCCTCGACGACGTACGACGCCGCTTTCCCGGCGACGAGGGCCGCGTCTCGCGCGTGAGCCTGATCGAGGAAGGGCCGCAGAAAAGGGTCCGCATGGCCAACCTCGCGATCGTCGGCTCGCACAGCACGAACGGCGTCGCCGCGATCCATTCCGGGATCCTGCGCACGACGACGGTGCGCGACCTGGCGGAGATCTTCCCCGGCCGCTTCAACAACAAGACCAACGGCGTCACGCCGCGGCGCTGGCTGCTGCTGGCCAATCCCGCGCTGTCGACCGCCATCACCGATGTCATCGGCGACGGCTGGACGACCGATTTCGCCAAGATCGCGAGGCTCAAGCCGGCTGCCGACGACGCCGCATTCCGCCGCTCGTTCCTGCAGGCCAAGCGCGACGCCAAGGCGCGCTTCGCCAGCTGGTTCAAGGAGACTTCCGACCAGATGGTCGATCCCGACAGCATCTTCGACTGCCAGATCAAGCGCATCCACGAGTACAAGCGGCAATTGCTCAACGCGCTGCGGGTCGTCGTGCTGTACAATCGGCTGCGCGCCAACCCAAACCTCGACATGGCGCCGCGCACGTTCTTCTTCGGCGGCAAGGCGGCGCCGAGCTATCACCTCGCCAAGCTGATCATCAAGTTCGTGAACAACCTGGCCGGCACGATCGACGGCGACCGCGCGGTCCGCGGGCGGATCAAGGTCGTCTTCCTGCCGGAATATTGCGTCTCGCTGGCCGAACGGCTGCTGCCGGCGGCGGACATCTCGAACCAGATCTCGACGGCCGGCTTCGAGGCCAGCGGCACCAGCAACATGAAGTTCATGATGAACGGGGCGCTGACCCTCGGCACGCGCGACGGCGCCACGATAGAGATGGCCGAGGAGGCCGGCGAGGAGAACTTCTTCCTCTTCGGGCTCACCGCGCAGCAGGTCGCCGACAGCCGCGCCTGGTACAATCCGTTCTGGCACTACGAGAATCAGCGCGAGACGCGCGAGGCGCTCGACCTGATCGACAGCAACTATTTCAGCCGCAACGAGCGTGGCGCCTTCACCCTGATCCACGACACGCTGCTGAAGAACGGCGACCGCTTCATGCATCTCGCCGACCTCCCCGCCTATCTCGACGCGGACCGCGCGGCCTGCGCGCTGTATGCCGATCGCGACGCCTGGGCGCGCAAGGCGATCCTCAACGTCGCCGGTTCGGGGAAGTTCTCCAGCGACCGGACCATCGCGCAGTACGCGACGGAGATCTGGCACGCGAAGCCATGTCCGGTGACGTAGGCTCACGCTCCTCCCTGCGCGCAGCGCGGGGAGGTGGCGCGGTAATCCGCGACGGAGGGGTCATGGGCCGCACCGATACCGTGGCCCATGACCCCTCCGCCCCTGCGGGGCACCTCCCCGCGCTGCGCGCAGGGAGGAAAGCGAGACAGTGAAGGAGTTCGCTTCATGATGGTGCTCGGCTTCACGGGCGGCGCGCTCGGCGGGCATCTCGCCGGATGGCGGCACAAGGATTCGTTTCCCACGACCGCCATGCAGCTCTCCTGCATGGTCGAGATGGCCAAGATCGCCGAGCGCGGCAAGCTCGACCTGATGTTCCTGGCCGACGGCAACGGCGTGCGCCAGATGGACAAGCCGGCGCTGTTCGCCGCCAACAGCCCGTCCGACCGGCCGGCGGTGTTCGAGCCGGTGACGCTGTTCGCGGCCGTGGCGCAGCACACCAGCCGGATCGGCCTGGTGGCGACGGCGACCACCAGCTACGAGGAGCCGTTCACCATCGCGCGCAAGTTCGCCTCGCTCGATCATCTCAGCGCCGGCCGCTCGGGCTGGAACCTGGTGACGACGCAGTATGTCGAGGACGCCAAGAACTTCGGGCGCGACGAGCACATGGGGCGGATCGAACGCTACGAGCGCGCGCGGGAGAGCCTCGATGTCGTGCGCAGGCTGTGGGACTCGTGGGCGACCGACGCGTTCCTCGAGGACAAGGCGACCGGCCGCTATCTCGATCCGGCGCGGGTGCGGCTCGCCAATCATCGCGGCAAGCATTTCGCGGTCAAGGGACCGCTCAACGTCGCGCGCACGCCACAGGGCCAGCCGGTCGTCTTCATGGCCGGCCAGTCCGACGCCGGCAAGGAACTGGCGGCCTACGGCGGCGAGGGATTGTTCGGCACCGCGAGCAGCAAGGCCGACGCGCAGCGGGAATATGCCGACATCAAGGGGCGGATGGCGAAGTATGGCCGCCCCACCGATGCGCTGAAGATCCTGCCGGCGCTCAGCGTGTTCGTCGGCCGCACCGCGGCGGAGGCCGACGCGCTCTATGAGGAGCTGCAGGCGCTGATCCCGCCGCCGCTCGCCGTCAGCTACCTGTCGAAGCTGGTCGGCTTCGACGTGACCGAGGCACCGCTCGACGGCCCGATGCCACGCGGCCCGGGAGAAAGCGTAGGCGGCACCGCGATCGGCCGTTCGGTCGTCGAGATGGCGCAGCGCGACGGCCTCAGCGTGCGCGCGACCTCTCAGCGCGTGCTGTCCTCGATGGGCGGCAACATGGTGAAGGGCGATCCGGGACAGGTCGCCGACTTCCTGGAGGATTGGTACACGAGCCGGGCGTGTGACGGATTCATGCTGTCGATGCCGGTGCAGCCGCGCAGCCTGCGCGACTTCGTCGAGCTGGTCGTGCCGGAGCTGCAGCGCCGCGGCCTGCGTCCGCTCGACTATCCGGGTCCGACATTGCGCGACAATATGGGACTGGCCCGGCCGGCCGATCCGTTCGAACGCGCGCAGGAGACTTCGTCATGACCTTCTCCATCGCCGGCCGCTGCCCCCGCACCGGAATGCTGGGCGCCGTCGTCACCACCTCCTCGATGTCGGTCGGCAGCCGATGCGCCTACGCGACCGCGGGCGTCGGCGCCGCGCTGACGCAGCATCGCACCGACCCGCGCCTCGGGCCGAAGATGCTCGAACGGCTCGCGCAGGGCGCCGCGCCCGAGGCGATCGTGCGCGATCTCGCGGCGAGCGAGCCGGGCATCGGCTGGCGGCAGCTCGCCGTGATCGGCGCCGATGGACCGGGCGCGTTCTTCAACGGCGACAGGATCAGCTCGGTCGCCAAGGGCCAGGTCGGGCGCGACTGCGTGGCGATCGGCAACATCCTGCGCAACACCGGCGTCGTCGATGCGATGGTCGAGACGTTCGAGACCAACGCCGATCAGCCGCTGGCCGAACGGCTCCTGCGCGCGATCGAAGCCGGCGAGGCGGCGGGCGGCGAGCTGAAGCAGGTGAAATCCGCCGGCCTCGTCGTCGCGCACAGGGAGAGCTTCCCGTACGTCGACCTCCGCGTCGACCTCGACCCGCAGCCCCTCGTGCAGCTGCGCTTCCTGTGGGAGCTCTACCAGCCGACCGCCGATGCCTACGTCGTGCGCGCCGTCGACCCCGACAACGCCCCGCCGCCCTGACCCGTCTTCGCCGGAAGCGCGGCTCTCATAGGCCCTGGCCTTGGCTCAAAGGTCACCCGGGAACCTTGTCCATCAGAGCCTGTGAATTTTGTCCGCGCAACCCACTTTCATTGTCATGCTGCTGGGAGCGCGGCTCTCCAGAGCCGCTCATATACGTTAGTTGCAACATTCCATGAGCGGCTCTGGAGAGCCGCGCTCCCAGCAGTCTGAAAGATTCACAAGCTCTCAGGACGAGGGTCATGTTGGCTTGCCCACCAAAGCGCCGATGAGCTCGGCGCTCCAGAGCCGCTCATGACCATGCCGGGATGTGAGCCGGCCCTCAGACGAACTCGAGACCGAGAGTCTTGGCCGTGCTTGCACGGGTGTCGCGGCACGCGACAGCGTCTTTCTTCAAGTCGATGCCGTAGGTTGGGATAATCTCCCTGAGACGACCAAGCCATCCGTCGGGCGTGAGCCTGTCGTCGAAGCATTTCTCGAGAACCTCGACCGCGATGAATGCCGCCGTCGACGCCCCCGGCGATGCGCCGAGCAGCGCCACGAAGGACTTGTCGGCGCTCGCGACCAGCTCGGTGCCGAACTCCAGCACGCCGGTACGGTGCTGATCGGGCTTGATGATCTGCACGCGCTGTCCGGCGACCGCATCGCGCCAGTCATGACGTTGCGCGCGCGGGAAGAACCCCTGCAATGCGGTGAACTGATGGGCCGACGTCTGCAACACCTGCCCGATCAGATACTCGCTGAGCTGCCAGTTGTCGCGAGCCACCGCCAGCATGGGAAGAATGTTGCCCGGTTCCACGGACTTCGGCAGGTCGAAAAAGGATCCATGCTTGAGGAACTTGCTCGAGAATCCGGCATAAGGCCCAAAGAGCAGCGATCGCTTGCCGTCGATCATGCGCGTATCGAGATGGGGAACCGACATTGGCGGCGAACCTTGCGCTGCCTTGCCATAGACCTTTGCATGGTGCCGCGCGCTGATGGCGTCCACGTCACACCGCAGCCAGACTCCGCTGACCGGAAACCCGCCGAAGCCATGCCCCTCGGGTATGCCGGACTTCTGCAGGAGGTCGAGCGCGCCGCCGCCGGCGCCGGCGAAGACGAACTTCGCGGAAACCGTCTTGATCTCCCGCGTGACGACATCTTCGACCGACACCCGCCACCGCCCGTCTTCCGACTGCACGAGATCCGTGACGCGATGCCGGTAATGGACCGAGAATCCGGACTGCGCTGAAAGCTGCGCGACAAGGAGATGGGTCAACGCGCCGTAGTCGACATCGGCGCCGGAGACGATTCGCGTCGCCGCGACCGCCTGCCCGGCATCGCGCCCCTCGATCGTGAGCGGCGCCCAATCGGCGATCTTCCCGTGATCCTCGCTGTACTCCATGCCGTGGTAGCAATGATGCGCCGACATCGCGCGATAGCGTTCGCGCAGGAACGCGACATTTGCGTCGTCCCAGACGAAGCTCATGTGCGGGCACGAATGAATGAAGGCGTGAGGATCGGGAATCGCGCCTTTCGAGACGAGATATGACCAGAGCTGGCGCGAGAGATCGAACTCGGTGTTCACTTCCAGCGCTTTGGAAATGTCCACGCTGCCGTCGGCGCGCTGCGGCGTATAGTTGAGCTCGCAATTGGCCGCGTGGCCCGTGCCGGCATTGTTCCAGGCCTGGGAGCTTTCCTGCGCACAATCGGCGAGCGTCTCGAACATCGCGATGTTCAGGGACGGCTCCAGTTCCTTGAGAACCGTGCCGAGCGTCGCGCTCATGATCCCGGCGCCGATCAGGACGACGTCGGGCGTCTCGGACAGGGTGGTGCTCATACGACCTGCCTCCCGCGGGCGGGGCTGAAGCCGAGCGCGGCGCCCTCCTTGTAGACGACATACGCCCGCCGCCATGGTTCATCGCCGATCAGCCGCCAGGTGTGACCGGAACCGCTGTTGTCCTGTGCGAGCAGGATGTCGCCGGGGCGGATGGTGAAGGTCGCGCCCGACTTCGTCTCGAACTCGAGCGTGCCCGAGAGGGTGATGACGAACCTCGGAACAGGATCCTGATGCCACTCGTAGGAGCCGCCAGACCGCGTTTCCTGAAAGGAGAGCTCGATGGCGGGCACGGCCTTGCCAACAGCATCCCCGCGCATGCCACCACCGAGATCTATCCAGCCTTCTTCGAAGAGCGAGTTGCCATCCTCGCCGGTCCACATGCGCACGCAGCGTATCATCGGGGGTCTCCTGTCGATTCGAGTGAGCGGTACGGTTTGGGAACAGGCAGAGCGAGCGCGAGGCACAGCCCGATCGCAATGGCTGCCGTCACGACGATGGTGGTGACCGCGAGACCGATCGTTTCGCCCACGAGCGCGGCCGGCGCGTCGCGGCCGGCGCGCATGATGTCGAGGCCACCGATGCCGGCGCGAAAGGCATAGGCTCCGGGAATCATCGCGACGATGCCGGGAAAGGCGAACGTGACGGCAGCCACCCGGAACCGATGGGCCAAACCGCGCGCGAGCATCGTTGCCGCAAATGCGCCGATCAGAGAAGCGACGCTCAATTCGAGGCCGAGATGCTCCACCGCGGTGCGCAAGCCGTGCCCGGCCATTGCACAAACCATGCAGGCCCAGAGGGCGCGCGCGGGCACGTTGAACAACATTCCATAGCCTATTCCCGCGAGGGCGGAGAACAGAAGATCCTCGCCGGTCGGCAGAAGCGGAAAGCCCTGTGCCACCGCCAGCGCATCGCCGGCGAAGCCCGCTGCCAGGAACAGGCCGAGAGCGATCGCAAGGACGGTCGCCGTGCCGAGCGTAAGGCGCGCAAGGCCGGTGCCGACATGATTGCCGAGCGTATCGCGCACTCCATTGATCAGGGGAACACCCGGCACCAGGATCATGCCCGCGACGACGAGGCAGAGCGCCGGCGACGTGCCGGGAAACACCCGCATGGCCAACGCCCCGAACAATCCGCCACCGAAAGCCGCCAACGCCGCTCCGCCGACCGGGTTGGTGTGGTGTGCGCCCAACGTCTGGCGCAGAAGCTGCGTCACCACGCCGACGAGGAACGAGATCCCGACGACGGACCAGCTGCCGCCGAAGAGCCTGGCGAGAGCCGCGGCCGTGATACCGATACCGATGGCGACCAGCCAGGGACCATAGCGATGCGCACCGTTTTCGATCTTGTCCAGCTGCCGGTCGATCAGCGCAATGTCAGGCACCGACGCAAGTCCAACCCGGCAGACCCGATCGAGCGCGCCGAGCGCACTCATGTTGACCGTCATGCCGGAGATCGCTGGCCCGAGCCGGGTCCGGAAGCCCTCCGCGCTGACCAGGGTGAGGACGAGCCCCTCGGCAGCTATGAGCAGGTGCGCCTGATATCCGCACCTGCCGGCGAGCGCGACGACAGATTCATGGACATGCTCCGTATCGGCCCCGTTGGTCAGCATCAGCCGACCCAGACGCAACGCGACATGCGCCGCGTCGGCAACTGACGGCACGGCGGCTTCAGGCACCTGCAAGCCCTGATCCGACCATGTCGATCGGGCGCACCGTCTTGTCGAACAGCGCTTCGTCGACCTTGCCCGAGGCGAGCGCCGCCTGCTTCAGCGTGAGGCCCTTGGCAATCGCCTCCTCGGCAATGTGTGCGGCGTTCTGATAGCCGATCACCGGCGAGAGCGCCGTCACCAGCATCACGCTGCCATCGACATACTCCTGGATCTTGGCGGGATTGATCTCGGTCCCCTCGACCGAGTATTCGCGGAATTTCGTGCAGCCATCGGCGAGTATCCGCGCCGAGTGAAGAAAATTGTTGATGATGACGGGCCGCATGGCATTGAGCTGGAAATTGCCCTGGCTGCCCGCGAAGGCGACGGCGCTGTCATTGCCCATGACCTGGATGCAGATCATCACCATCGCCTCGCACTGGGTCGGATTGACCTTGCCGGGCATGATCGAGGAGCCTGGCTCGTTGGCCGGCAGGGTGAGCTCGGCAAACCCGCAGCGCGGACCGGACGCGAGCCATCGCATGTCATTGGCGATCTTCATCAGGGCCACTGCCAGATTGCGCAGCGCACCGTGCGCCCGAACCATCGCGTCGAGCGAGCCCTGCGCGGCGAACTTGTTGGGCGCGGTGACGAACGGCCGGCCCGTCAGCTCGGCGATCCTGGCGGCAACGTCCCGTGAGAAACCCTTGGGCGCGTTCAGGCCGGTGCCGACGGCCGTGCCGCCGACCGCCAGCTGATAGAGCCCGGCCCGGCTCGCCTCGATCTCCGCAAGGGCATCGCGGATCTGGCCCGCCCAGCCGTGCCATTCCTGGCCGACGGTCAGGGGCACCGCATCCTCCAGATGCGTGCGACCGATCTTGACCACGTCCATCCAGCCGTCGGCCTTGCGCTCGATGGTCTCGACGAGAGCGCTGACTGCCGGCACGAGTCGATCGTCGATCTCAGCGACGGCGGCGATGTGCATTGCCGTCGGGAAGGTATCGTTCGACGACTGGCCCATGTTGACGTCGTCGTTGGGACCGACCGGCTTCTGCGATCCGAGCGTCCCGCCCAGCAACTGGATCGCGCGGTTCGAGATCACCTCGTTGACATTCATGTTGCTCTGGGTGCCGGACCCGGTCTGCCAGACAAACAGGGGAAAGTGATCGTCCAGCGAGCCGTCGATCGTCTCGTCGGCTGCACGCACGATGGCGTCTTTCTTCCATGCCGGAAGCCGTCCGGCGGCGTGATTCACCAGGGCACAGGCCTTCTTGACGAAACCATAAGCGTGGTAGACGGCCTTTGGCATTCGATCGTCGCCGATC
Source organism: Reyranella sp. (assembly GCF_965279465.1). NCBI lineage: Bacteria > Pseudomonadati > Pseudomonadota > Alphaproteobacteria > Hyphomicrobiales > Reyranellaceae > Reyranella > Reyranella sp. The sequence goes on along the minus strand of NZ_OZ257242.1, from coordinate 4,242,958 downwards.
GAGAAGTGCTGCAGGGACCGTTGCGTCTGCGATCCCCAGTAGCGATCCGCGGGAACCTCGACCTCGCCCATGCTGTCGAATTCCCGTCGCGTGCCGGTCTCTCGAAGGCCGATAGGCACATCCCGCAGCGCTGGAGCTTGATCCGTGCTCATGCTCTACACCCTCCCCCTCGTCGACCTTATGGGCAAGCTGAACACATCGAGGACTCTTAAACCAGAACCTTTAGCGAAGTCGCCGTCGGGACTTCCGTGCCGCTCCGAGAGCTTGTGAAAAAATCGACGTCGCGACTCAATGACGATCTCGCCACACGACGGCGTCGGCGCACCGGTCTCTTCTCCGCAGATTGATGCCGTGCAAGCCCGAACGCTGCCGCGCTATAGTCCGGACCAGACCAAGGAAGTGAGCAGCGACAGTGGCCATGCCCAAGACGAAGTCGAGGAAGATCTCCGCTGGCACGCACGACGAAAAGTCGGCCGAGTACCAGCGCGGCATGGCGGAGATCCGCAAGCAGCTCGGGCCGATGGCCGATAGCTACATTCGCAATATCAAGGCGCTGGCGCCGGAATTCGCGTGGGTGAATGTCACCTTTCCATTCGCCGAGCTCTACACGCGCGACGTCATCGACCTCAAGACCCGCGAGCTCTGCACCGTGGCGGCCCTGACCGTGCAGGGTTTCTCACTGCCCGAGCTCAAGCTTCACATCAAGGCCGCGCTGCGCTGCGGCGCCTCGCGTGCGGAGGTGGCTGAGATCATTACCCAGATGATCGCCTATTGCGGTTTTCCCGCCGCCACCAACGCCCTGATGACCATGAAGGCGGCGTTCGACGAGCTCGACTCCACCGCCAAGTCAGGAAAGAAGAAGGCGATGAGCCGAAAGAGGCGCACATGAGCGGCGAACGCAACGGTGCGCACCTGCTGGTCCGCAATCTCGAGGCGCAGGGCGTCGAATATGTCTTCGGCATTCCCGGCGCCAAGATCGACCCGGTCTTCGACGCACTGCTCGATTCGAAGATCAAGACCGTGGTCTGCCGGCACGAGCAGAACGCTGCGTTCATTGCCGGCGGACTCGGTCGTCTCACCGGCAAGGCGGGCGTCGTCCTGGCGACGTCGGGGCCCGGTTGCTCGAACCTCGCGACCGGACTGGCCACCGCCAACACCGAGGGCGATCCCATCGTCGCCTTCGGCGGCGCAGTGCCGACACGCGATCGGCTGAAGCAGACCCACCAGAGCATGGATACGGTCGCCTTGCTCCGGCCCGTCACCAAGTATTCTGCAGAGATCGATTCGGTTGACGCGATCTCGGAGGCGGTGGCTGCCTCCTTCCGTGCCGCCGAAGCGGGGCGTCCCGGCGCTGCCTTCCTCAGCCTGCCCAAGGACGTGATGAGTGCCGCGGCTTCGGGCGATGTCCTTACCCCCGCGCGCTGCCCGGCCCAGGGTGCGGCCGATCCGGATGCGATCGCCGCGAGCGCGCGTCTGATCGACGCCGCAGAGCGACCGGTCGTGCTGCTGGGCATGCTGGCCAGCCAGCCGGCGGCCGCAGCCGCGCTACGCGCGGTCCTCGGCCGGACCAAGCTCGCCATCGCCAGCACCTATCAGGCGGCGGGCGTGGTGCCGCGCGAGCATCTCGACTGCTTCTCGGGGCGGGTTGGCCTGTTCCACAATCAGCCCGCCGACCGCCTGCTCGATGCGGCGGACCTCGTGCTGACGGTCGGCTTCGATCCCGTCGAGTATGACCCCGCCTTGTGGAACCATGGCAAGGTTCGCAAGCTCATTCATCTCGATTGCGTGCCGGCCGCCCCCGATCGCGACTACCGGCCCGACATCGAGCTGATGGGCGACATCGCAGCGAGCCTCGCCGCGTTGGGCGCGCTTCTGAGGAGCCGTCCGCGCGTGGCGCAGACGGCATTTCTTGAAGAGATCGGAAGGGATCGCGCCCAGCTCGCGGCGGAGGCGGCCAAGCGGCTCGGCATGCCGGTGCACCCTCTGCGTCTGGTGCATGCGCTGCAAGGCTTTCTCGATGAGGACACGACGCTCTGCTCGGACATGGGCTCCTTCCACATCTGGATGGCGCGCCACCTGATCGTGCACCGGCCGCGTCAGATTCTGATCAGCAACGGCCAGCAGACGCTGGGCGTTGCGTTGCCGTGGGCGATCGCCGCCTGCCTTGCCGATCCTGCGCGCAAGGTGCTCTCGGTATCGGGCGACGGTGGTTTCCTGTTCTCCGCGGTCGAGCTCGAAACGGCGGTGCGGTTGAAATGCAACTTCGTGCATCTGGTGTGGATCGACGGCAGCTACGACATGGTGCGCTTTCAGGAGGTGGCGGCGCACGGCCGTGAATCGGGCGTGCGGTTCGGGCCGGTCGACGTCGTGAAATTCGCCGAGTCGATGGGCGCCAAGGGCCTTCAGATCGGCTCGGCGGACGAGATCGAATCGGTTCTGAAGAAGGCCATGGCGATGGATGGGCCGGTGATCGTGGGCGTGCCGGTCGATTACCGCGACAATGCCGCCCTGATGGCGGCGTTGCATGCCGACGTGATTCACTAGTCCCTCGTCACGGAGGTCTTGACGAGTTGAGCCGATCGAGAACTGGCAGATCCCGAGGTGGAATAGACCCATCGGCCGGGGGCTCTCTACGAGACCTTCCCGGCGCCCGAGGCGCCGCGCAATGCCTCCGCAGCCCGAATTCAATGGATGTTCACCACCCGGGCCGTCCGGACCAAGCTCCTCGAGGCCCATCGAGACCGTGCCTGGGATTCATGATCCCTGTTCAGGGGTATCAGCGGTCGAGCCAGACGGTGTCGAAGCGCCAGTTGTTGTAGATGCTGTTCTGCTGCAGCACGATACCCTTGACCGCCGGCTGCCAGCAGGTGTTGGCCGCGCCGTGGCTGATGATCGGCCGCGCTCCGTCCTTGATCAGCATGCGCTCGATTTCGCCCACGATCTTCAGCCGTTTGGCGCGGTCGCGCTCTGCCGACTGCGCCTCGATCAATTTTTCGACCTTGGGATTGTTGTAGCCGGTGTAGTTCCTTTCGGACTTGCTGTGATAGTTCTCGAAAAAGTTCACGTCGGGGTCGTCGACGCCAAGGCCGGTCAGGTTCAGGCCGATCGCGTAGTCCTTGCGCGTCACTTTGCTGTGCCAGACCGTGGTGTCTATCGCCTCGAGTTCGCCATCGATGTGGATCGTCTTGAGCTGGTCGATCAGGATGACGGCGGGATCGCGGTAGACTGCGATGTTGCGGGTCGACACCTTGACCATCAGCGGCTTGGCGGCGCTGTAACCCAGCTCCTCCATGATCTTGCGCGCTTCGGCCCGGTTTTTCTCGATGTCCGGCCCGTAGCCCGGCAGCTTGGCGAGTTCATCCGCCGGCAGGCCCCAGACGCCGCTCGGTGGCGGCAGCATGGGGCCGCCGACCACGTCGTTGCCCTGTGACAGGATATCGCTGAACGGTTTGCGGTCGAGCGCCAGCGCCAGGGCCTCGCGCAGTTTGGGATTGTCGAACGGCGGCGCGTCGCGGTTGACGATCAGGTTGGAGCTGACGTTGGTGGTGCGGGCTTCGCAGACGGCATGCGGCGCCTGGCCCTTCACGTCCTTCAGGAGCGGGAAAGTGATGTCGGCGTCGAACGTCAGGTCCAGGTCGCCGGCCACGAAGGCCAGCACGCGCGTGCTGCGATTGGGCACGATCCTGTATTCGATTGCGTCGAGATACGGCAGTCCGTTGTTCCAATAGTCAGGATTGCGCACCAGCTTGATCGACTCGTTCCGCTTGAACTCCACGACCTTGAACGGCCCGGTGCCGATCGGCTTGGACCGCATGTCTCGCCCGTTCGCATGGCAGGCATAGACCGGCGAGTAGCCGGCCGCCAGAATCGACAGGAACGACGGCTGCGGCCGGCCAAGCTCGAAGGTGACCTGGGTGTCGGAATCGACCGTCACGTCCTTCAGATTGATGTACCAGATCTTGCGCGGGTTCTTGCGGATCAGGTCGGACTTCTCGTCAGCCTTTCCGGTCAGTGCGTCCCAGGTGCACTTCACGTCCCTGGCGGTGAACGGCTTGCCATCGTGCCACTTGACCCCGGACCGCAACTTGAAGGTGAGCCTGGTCTCGTCGGCATTCCACGACCAGCTTTCGGCCAGATCGGGAACGATCTTTTCCGCCGAATTGCGCTTCTCTTGCGGATCGAACATCACGAGATTGTTGAACACCGCCATGAACGGCATGATGGTGGAGTTCGTCGCCTCCTCGTGGATCGAGGCGCTGGGCGGGTTGTCACGATGTGTGACACGAAGGATTCCGCCCGACTTCTGGGCGAATACCGGTGATGCTGCCGTGACGAAAGCAGCCAGAGTGCCGGCCACGATTGCCGAGCGTGCGCGCATGTAGTGCCTCCCAGAGTCACGCGCTTGACGCGCATGTTATTTATTCACGGTTTTGAGAGATCTTGACGGCCGAGCTTCGTGTCAACGCAGTGAAATCACTCGGTCGCACGCATAAGATCGACGCGTCGTTGGTGAAACCTAGCACACACAATAGAGTTGCCAAGCGGAATACCGCATGCCGATCCGGCGAACGACGCCATGGACTGGCTGAAACCACATCTCGGTCGGGAGCGAGAGCAGCCGAAACACGCTATCGCCCCTTCCGCACTGTTGGCCGTTAGCGCCGCCGGAGCTCGGCCAGCAGCCGGTCGACGAACTTCGGCGAGTAGCCCAGCATCGCCTTCTTGTCGGAGAGTTCCGCCTGGAGCTGGCCCAGCGCCGCGACGAACGAGCCGCCTTTCGCGAGCGCCTTCTCGACCAATGCGCCGGCCTTTTCCTTGCCCATCGTCTCGGCCAGCAGGAAGGTCGCGCGCTCGGCCAGCACCGCGCCGTTGGTGGCGTCGAGGTTGGCCTGCATGCGGTCGGCAAAGACGGTGAGGTCCGGCGCCACTTCGGCGATGCCCTCGACCGCCGAGCCGAGCGCCTCGAGCAGGCCGGCGAGGCTCGGCCATTCGGCCTGCCAGCCGCCCAGCGCGCGCTCGTTCTCCTGCGGCATGGCGGCGACGATCGTGGCGGCGAGCTGGGCGGTGCGCGCGGCCGCGGTGAGCGCGAGGCCCGCGCCGACCGGATTGCGCTTGTGCGGCATGGTCGAGGAGCTGCCCCTGCCCGGTCCCGACGGCTCGGCCACCTCCTGCAGCTCGTACTGCATCATCAGCGCGATGTCCTTGGCCGCCTTGCCGAGCGCGCCGGTGACCAGCGCCGCGTCCTGCGCGAAGCCGGCGATGCGCACGCGCTGCGCGAACCACGGCGCGGGCGGCAGCGCGAGGCCGAGGCCCTTGGCCAGCGACGTCATCACCGGCTCGGCCTTGCGGCCCAGCGCCGATAGCGAGCCGGACGCGCCGCCGAACTGCAGGATCTGCGTCTCCGCGAAGCTCGCCTCGAGCCGGCGGGTCGCGCGGTCGATGTCGGACGCCCAGCCGGCGACCTTCTGGCCGAAGGCGAGCGGCGTCGCGGGCTGCATCAGGGTGCGGCCCATCACCGGCGTGGCGCGGTGCTTGCGCGCGAGCTTCGCGAAGGCCGCGACGATGCCGTGCAGCGATTCGATCAACGGCGGCACCGCCTCGGAGAGCTGCAGCACCATCGCGGTGTCGAGCACGTCCTGGCTGGTGGCGCCCCAATGGACCCACGCGGCCGCCTCCTCGTCGCGCCGGCGGACCTCGGCGGTCAGCGCCTTCACCACCGCGACGGTGAGGGTCATGCTGCGCCGCGCGACCGGCACCAGCGCGGCGGGATCGTAGAGCGACGCGTCGCAGGCGGCGGCGATCGTGACCGCATGCTTCTTGGGGATCAGGCGCGCGCGCGCCGCGGCATGGGCCAGCTCCGCCTCGAACCGCAGCATATGGCGCAGCGTCGCCTCGTCGGAAAATGCCTCGGCGACTGTCGTCGAGGCATTGAGGGCATTCACCAGACGGCCGGACATTGGCGCTCACAGGTCGTTGCGAAGAGGCCGGACTGTGCGCGCTTCGGCGCGTGGACTCCAGCGTCGGCGGTCCGCGAATCGAGTCAGACCGCCAGAAGATCGAACCGGGTCGGTCGCACCCTTCAATGATAGATGAACAGGGGCACTGTCAGTCCTCGCAACAGGCGTCGCGTGCTCGAGCCGAACAGCATCTCGTGCAGGCCCCGATGTCCAAACGCCCCCATCACCAGCATGCGCGCCTGAACTGCTGCAGCTCGCGCACAAAGGACGTCGGCAGGATGGTCGGTCGACGTAATTGCCTCCATGTCCGTGGTGATGCCGTGCAGCAGCAGAAAGTCGCGTGCGCGGGTTGCCGCCTGGAAAGCTTCGTCGCCGGGAGACACCGACACCACCCGGGCCGAGGACGTGCCGAATATGCCGAGCAGCACCGCGAGCTGCAGAGCCTTCGCGGCGGCCAAGCTGCCGTCGTAAGCGACGATGACCGGCCCCTCTTCGAACGCTTCGGGGCCCGTTACCAGCACCGGCCGGCAACCGCGTGCCACGATATGCTCCACGAGCGGGCTCACCTCGTCGAGCGGCTCGAGATGGAATTCCGCATCTTGCCCGGTGACCACCAGGTCACAGGTCTCCATCGCACAGAGCACGTCGCTGCGGATGTCTTCGCCAAGCATATGGCAGTTCGCTTCGACGCCTGCTGCAGCGCATGACTGCTCGAACGACGCGGGAAGCGCCGCCGCCCGCGCCCGCCGCTCCAAGGCGAGCTTCGCACGGCGTTGACGCCGATCATGTGCATAGTTCTGCGCGCCGAGCGGCGCGAGTTCGCCCCCCTCCAGATCGCTCACGTCGACGCCGGAGATTCCCTTGATTGCGGCCCCCGTCTGCCGCGCCAGCCCAAGGGCAATCCGCTTCGCCGTCGCCCCCGAGGGCGTTTCGTCCAACGTCAGCAGGATCGAGCGCATGTAGCCTAACTCCCATCTGGTGCCATCTTACGGCGGTCTGCCAACGATCTCGGATGCAGCAGATTGCGGGCGTCCTCAACCGCCACGCCGGTCGAGACCCGCATGAAGATGACCTTGCGGACATTGGCGTAAGCGACCCGCCCTTCCTGAATACCCCAGACGACGGACGCGAACTCCGGCTCTTGCCGCAGGAACCGCTGTGCCGGCTGGAAATGTCGGCCGTCGCAACGGTCTTGCCTGCTGCATCAATTGGGACGAGCCAGAGGGAAGCTCCTTGCGATAGATCAAGCGCAGGCCGCTTGGAGAGAAAGGATGCCACGACAGCGACGCGGGCAAGACGAAGTTGCCCCGCCAAAACCACGGTTCCGGCTGTGTCGGTTGCCGCGGCCTGTCGAAATACCTTCACCTACGACTTCCCCGAGGACCAGCCGGAGGTCTTTACAGCTTTTCGGCCCCGGCGCGGGCGCAGTCCTCGTCTTCCTGTGCCGTCCCGCCGCCGACGCCACAGGCACCGACGAGCATACCGTCGCGGAAGATCGGCACGGCGCCCTGGCCGTAGAACATGTGGTTGCCCTCGGCCGCGGCGATCCCGCGCAAGGTCGGATGGTCGGCGCGTGGCGTCAGATCGCCGCTCGGTCGTCCGAAGGCGGCCGAGGCGATGGCCTTGCCCTGGCTGCCGAACGAGCCGGCCCACATCGCGCCATCCATGCGCTGGAAGGCGATGAGCCGCCCGCCGGCGTCGCACACGGCGATATTCATCTTCGCGCCGATCTGGTTCGCCTTCTCGATGGCGCCGGCGATCACGCGATTGGCTTCCGCGAGGGTGAGGGTCATGACTTCATTCCTTTCCGGTTGCTGGGAGCGCGGCCCTACACACGCTCGAGGATCGACAGGCCGCGGTTGCGGTCGATCAGGTAGATCAGGCCGCGATGGTCGACATAGACGTCGTTGCTGCAGACGCGCTGGGCGCCCGGCGGCACGTCCGGCATCCACCAGGCGGCCTGCTTCATCGCCAGCGGATTGGCGATGTCGATCACCCTGAGCCCGTTGGCGAACCAGGCGGCGGGAACCTCGTTGCCGACGATGGTTTCGACCGGCTGGTGGCACGCCGTCATCAACGGCGTCTCGATCCCGACCAGCTCCGGCAGCTGGAAGCAGCCGACCGGCACCGGCCGCGTCTCGTCGGTGATGTTCACCATCCAGAGCGCGGCCGGCAGCTCGGGCGAGAGCTTCGGATCCAGCGGTTGCACATGCTCGTCGGCGACCAGCATCCAGCGATGGCCGGCGATCGGCACATCGATCGGGACCAGGCTGTGCGTCGGCCAGCCGAACGGCGGGCTCCAGTCGAGATGGGAGACCAGCTTGGGCCTGCTCATGTCACTGATGTCGAGGATGACGCCGCCGCCGTACCAGTAGCTGACGTACAGGCGATCGCCGCGCCGGATCGGATGGTGGCAGCGGTGGTTCTTCGCCTTCCAGCCCGGTGTCTCGCCGCCGCCCGTCCATTGCCCTTCCATCCACCAGCGGCCGACCTCTTCCGGCTTCGTCGGGTCCGCGAGGTCGAGGATCATGACGATGGTGCCGACATAGCCCTCCTGCTCGGTGGAGATGTAGGCGTAGCGGCCGTCGAAGGTGAAGCGGTGCACGCCGGACCCGGCGCACTGCCAGTGGCAGATGTCGCGCGGAGCGCCCGGCCGGCTGACGTCGAAGATGCGCAGCCCGACGAAATCGCCCGCCGGCGCGGTCCCCCGCGTGCGCTCGCGGTTGGTCAGCATGAGTCCGTTCGCCACCCGCACCTTGTGCGAATGCAGCCCCGGCGGAATGTCGATCGAGGCGACGACCTTCGGATTCGCCGGGTCCGATACGTCGAGGACCGACGTGCCGTGCGGCGGGTCCATGTGCCCGACGTAGGCGTGGTTGCCGTCCAGCACGACCTGCCCGCCGCCGGCGATATCGAGCCAGGCCACCTCACGAATGCCGGAACCCTGCGCCATGGCGTTTCCCCCTTCGCCGGTTTGCGGTTGGTGGCGATCTTGCGGCGCGCACGCCCGCATTGCAAATGCGCCGCCACTGCAGCCAGCGAAACGATGCCGCTTCCCGGGCTGGCACGTGTGGATGAAGCGGTCTATGCCCGATCACAGTGTCGCCGACGGCAACCCCGAGCAACGAGAGTAACCCATGACATCGATGCGTAGTGCGATGGCGAAGACGAGCGTTCCCGCAGGCGAGATCGACCGCGACGACGAGGTCCTGGGCGCCGTGGTGGTCGGCGCCGGGTTCGGCGGGCTCTATGCCCTGCACCGGCTGCGCGAGATCGGCCTGTCGGTGGCCGGCATCGAAGCGGCGCCCGATGTCGGCGGGACCTGGTACTGGAACCGCTATCCGGGCGTGCGCTGCGACGTCCCGAGCCTGTTCTACTCCTACAGCTGGTCGCCCGAGCTGCGCGCCGAATGGCGCTGGTCGGAACGCTATGCCTCCCAGGCCGAGATCCTGCGCTACATCGGCCATGTCGCCGACCGCTTCGAGTTGCGCCCGCTCATCCGCTTTGAGACGCGCGTCACGAGCGCCACCTACGACGACGACGACGGACTCTGGACGGTGCGCACCAACCGCGGCGACTGCCTGCGCGCCCGCTTCTGCATCCTGGCGACCGGCTGCCTGTCGGTGCCGAACACGCCGGACATTCCCGGCCTCGGCGACTTCGCAGGCGCCATCCTTCACACCGCCCAATGGCCGCACGAGCCTGTCGACTTCACCGGCAAGAGGGTCGGCGTGGTGGGGACCGGCTCTTCCGGCATCCAGGCCATTCCGGAGATCGCGAAGACCGCCCGGCACGTCACCGTATTCCAGCGCACGCCGAACTACTCCATGCCGTCGCGCAACGGCCCGCTGACCGAGCAGGATCACGTGCGGTTCGAGGCCGGGTTCGCCGCTTATCTGGAAAGCCTGCAGCATTCCGAGTTCGGCCGCGTACCGCCTTCGGCGGCGACGGCGCCGATCCCCCCGCGCGACGTCCAGTGGCAGCGCTACGAGGATCTCTGGCAGGAAGGCGGCGGCGCCATCCTCTATGCCTACCCCAACATCCTGACGCATCACGGGATCAACGACGTCGCCTGCGACTTCGTGCGCGGCAAGATCCGCGAGACCGTGCAGGATCCGCAGACCGCGGAGGATCTCTGCCCGACCAACCATCCGATCGGCGTGAAGCGCATCTGCGTCGACAGCGGCTACTTCGAGACCTTCAACCGGCCCAACGTCACCCTCGTCAACCTGCGCCGCGAACCGATCGAGCGCTTCACGCCGACCGGCGTGCAGACCTCCGATCGCGCGGTCGAGCTCGACATGCTGGTATTCGCCACCGGCTTCGACGCCATCACCGGCGCATTGCTGGCGATGGATATTCGCGGCCGCGACGGCAGGACGCTGAAGGACGCCTGGGCGGCCGGGCCGCGCACCTACCTCGGCCTCGGCGTGGCCGCTTTCCCCAACCTCTTCACCATCACCGGCCCCGGCAGCCCGTCGGTCATCGGCAACGTGATCACCAACTGCGAGCAGCATGTCGACTGGCTGGTCGGCTGCATCCAGCACATGCGCCGCGGCGGCCTGCGGACGGTCGAGCCCGAGGACACGGCGCAGGACGGCTGGATGGACCACGTGGCCGAGGTGGCGTCGCACACGCTCTATCCGGAAGCCAACTCCTGGTATCTCGGCGTGAACATCCCCGGCAAGCCGAAGGTCTTCATGCCGTATGTCGGTGCCGGCTACCGGCATACCTGCAGCCGGATCGCGGCGGACGGCTACACGGGCTTCCGGTTCGAGCGTGAGACCGAGGGCACAGTGAGATGACCGATCGTGTTGCAGGGAAGATCGCCGTCGTCGTCGGCGCCGGGCAGACCGAAGGCGAGACCGTCGGCAACGGCCGGGCCACCGCCCTGCTGCTGGCGCGCGAAGGCGCGACCGTTCTCTGCGTCGACCGGATCGGCGAGCGGGCGCAAGAGACGGCCGACATGATCGCCGGCGAGCGGAGCGACGCCATCGCCTCCTCGATCCTCGCCGACGTCACGGTCGCGGCGGACTGCGCCCGCATCGTCGCCGAGGCGAAACAGCGCTACGGCCGGCTCGACATCCTGGTCAACAACGTCGGCATCGGCGGCGGCGGCGATGCGCCAGCGCACCGGCTGGAGGAGGATGTCTTCGACCGCATCATGGCGGTGAACCTGAAGGGCATGTGGCTGACGATCAAGGCCGCCATCCCGGCGATGCGCGAGCAGAAGGCCGGAGCGATCGTCAACGTCTCCTCGCTCGCCGCGCTGACCGGTGCGACGCAGATGGCGTACGAGGTGTCCAAGGCCGCCGTCAATCGCCTGACGACGAGCGTCGCCCAGTCGAACGCGCGCTACGGCATCCGCGCCAATGCCATCATGATGGGTTTCATGGATACGCCGATGGCCGTCTCGGGCATCGCCCGCGCGACCGGCCGCCCGACCGCCGATGTCCGCGCCGAGCGCGACGCCCAGGTCCCGCTGCGCGGCAAGATGGGCACCGGCTGGGACACTGCCCATGCCGCCCTGTTCCTGGCCTCCGACGAGGCCCGCTTCATCACCGGCGAGATCCTGCGCGTCGACGGCGGCATGGGCACCGGCCTGCGCTGACGCGGGCGGGGCCCAGTATGTCGGGAGGAATTGTGGTCTGTTCCATTTGGCCAACAATTCCCCTCTTTATGCCGACGTTTGATAACATCCGACTATGAATTCCATGACCCACCGCGAACGCGCCCTCGGTCTTGCCCGGGCGCGGGGGATCGCCCGTGCGCGTGACTTCTAGGCTGCCGGCATTCCGCTGGTCTATCTGAAGCGCCTGACCGAAGCCGGCGATCTCGTCCGTCTTGGCCGTGGCCTGTATCAGGACCCGGAGCATGTCGGCGAGCACATCGCGCACGATCTCGCCGAAGCCGCCAGGCTGGTGCCGAACGGTGTCGTCAGCCTGGTCAGTGCGTTGCGCCATCACGGACTGACGACCCAGCTCCCGCGCGCCGTCTGGATGACCATTCCCCACAAGGCCCGAATGCCGACCCTGCAAGGCCTCCGCCTCGGGGTCGTCCGCGCCACCGGCGAGGTCATGACGGCGGGCGTCGAGCACACCCGCATCGAAGGAGTGGACGTGCCGATCTACGGCGTCGCCAAGACGATCGCCGACTGCTTCAAGCATCGTCGCCATGTCGGCGAGGATGTGGCCATCGAAGCGCTGCGCGACGCCCTGCGCGAGAGGAAGACCACGCCGAGCGAGATCCTGAAGTACGCCGCCATCGACCGGGTTGCCCGGCGCGTGGAGCCTTACGTCCGGGCAATGCAATGACGGCCAGGATCCTGAAGAATCCGGCAGCGCCGATCGGGGCCAGGCTGCTCGACCATGCGAGGAAGCACGGCGAAGACTACCCAGCGCATCCTGACGCGATATGCGGAAGTGTCCTAATTTGATTTCGCGAGGTATTCGGAGACGACGTGCTCGCAGCCCTTCGCGTCGTGCTCGTCAGCCTCAACCCAAAATCCACGTTCATCAAATGACCAATCTGGCTTACGCCCAAGCGCGAAGGTCCGCCGTAATGACGTGGCAACGGTGCTGGAAACACGGGAGTTCAGCAAGGTCGTGCGCGTTGCCACCCTTCGAGACGCTCCGCTGCGCTGCGCTCCTCAGGGTGAGGTAAGGGGGTGGCGAGATCGTCATTGAGTCGCGACGTCGAATTTTTCACAAGCTCTCAGTTGGACCACCGTCACATACAAAAGCCCATCGCCGAGCTAGCGCCAATCTGGCGTCATCCGAATCATAGCAGGCCTTGAACTCCTCTCGATCGCCACCAAATACCATCCATGTGGATGGTGAGAGGATGGCAGATGGATGAAAAGGCCGATCGACGCGGGGATAGCGAGAAGATCACCATAAATCTTGGGTACGTCGATCTCGGCCATATCGATCTGCTGGTTCGGGAGGGATTCTATTCCAATCGCTCCGACTTCATCCGAACGGCTATCCGCACCCAGCTCGATCGACAATCCGATGCGGTGAAGCAGTCTGTTGCGCGACGCCACCTCGAGCTGGGTCTGCGCCACTTCACGAGGGCGGATCTGGAGGGGGTCAGGGCCGCCGGAGAGACACTCCATATCCAGGTTCTCGGCCTGGCGGTGATCGCCTCCGACGTTTCCCCCGAATTGGCGCGAGCGACCATCGCGTCCATCCAGGTTCTCGGCGCTCTTCAGGCCAGTCCCACCGTCAAGGCGGCCTTGAGCGATCGGATCATCTGACCAGCCCATCGCGGTCAGCGCATTCCGTGCTGGCCCACCCCTGGTACCCCGAACTTTCAGGAGATCCCATGATACGTCCTTCCGTCGACATGATGGAGGCCTTGCGCCTGACCCGGCAAGGCAAGCTGGAAGAAGCGATGGCCGTCCTGCAGGGCGTGCCGCCCGTCGCCGACGCCGCACCCCGTCGCGCGATGGCAAAAGCAACTGTCATTGACATGGCGCCGCCATCCGCCGCTAGCGGCAACGCCTGGACGGCGGCGCCGACGGGCGCGAGGCCCGGCCCGCCACCCCGCCGCGAGACGGGGCCCGCGTCGGCGTCGGTACGCGGCGCATTTTTCGATCGCTTGCGCCGCTCGGAAACTGCAACGGCATCACCGGCGCTGACCTCAGGGGCGACGTTCGAGAGCCACGTCTTCGTCAACGAGGCGGGCAGCCGAAACTACAAGCTTTACGTTCCGAGCCGTTACAAGGGCGAGGCCCTGCCGCTCGTCGTGATGTTGCACGGTTGCACCCAATCGCCCGACGATTTCGCAGCCGGCACGCGGATGAACGATCAAGCTGAGGAGGAGATGTTCCTCGTTGCCTATCCCGAGCAGCCCAAGTCGGCCAACCCGTCCAAATGCTGGAACTGGTTCGACGGTCGCGACCAGCAACGCGGCCATGGCGAGCCATCCCTGATTGCCGGACTCACGCGCCGTATCATGCACGACTATCCGGTCGCGACGGGGCGCGTATACGTGGCCGGTCTCTCCGCCGGTGGTGCTGCGGCGGCCATCATGGGAGCGACCTACCCCGATCTCTATGCTGCGATCGGTGTGCATTCCGGGTTGGCGTGCGGTGCCGCTCGCGACCTTCCCTCTGCCTTCGCAGCAATGCGCGGCGGCGGCGAACTGGCAAGCTCATCGACGCCAGCCACGCGAACGAAAGTTCCAACCATTGTCTTTCACGGCGACAGGGACACAACGGTCAATCCTGTAAACGGTGACCAGGTCATTGCCCAAGCCAAGCCTGCCACAAGCCTCAAGACCAACGTCGTTCGCGGAAACGGCTACGTCCGTACGATCCAAGTCGACGACACGGGACGCTCGGTGCTTGAGCACTGGTTCCTGCAAGGGATCGGGCACGCATGGTCGGGAGGCAACCCAAGCGGGTCGTACACCGATCCGCGCGGGCCTGACGCCAGCCGTGAAATGGTCCGCTTTTTCCTACAGCACTCGATCAACGCGCAATGACGCAAACCGCCCACCGCCCGACCGGCGCAACTCCGGTTTCGGCCGCCGTAGCGGATGGGAAGCGCGCGAGCTTCCCATCCGTAAGACCGACTGCGTTTACGCCGCCTCGCGACGACGCATGCGCTCGATCTCGGTCTCGCTGGGCTTGTAGGCTGGCGCCGCAGGATCGAACGTTGTCCAGCCGGTTTTGCGGTACTCGGCGCCGCGAACCACCGGGTCGATCGGCTCGTAGCTGTCGAGGATTGCTTGGACCCGCGCCGCATCCTTCTCGTCGACCCGCGCGCTGACCAGCGTTCCGCCACGACGGACCGATTCGGAGTAGACGTGCGCGTGATCGTCGGACGTCCCTGCACTCACCAGCGCGCCGACCAGGCCGCCCGCTGCCGCACCGGCGGCGGCGCCAACCGCAAGCGAAGCGAGCCAACCCGCGGCGACAACTGGACCAAGGCCGGGAATCGCCAGCAGGCCAAGGCCCGCCAGGAGTCCCGCGCCACCGCCGAGCGCGCCACCTATCCCGGCACCCATGCCGGCTTTCGAGACGTCGTCAACTTCAGCGTATTTCTCGCTGACATACTTGTTGGCGACGAGACTTACCTCGGCGGCGGCAACACCTGCGGCCTCGATCGCGGTTACAGCGGCCTGCGCCTGAGAGTAGGTGTCGTAAACACGACTGACGGTTTGCATGATCATTGACCTTTTGACAGGGTTAAGGCGCGGTCTGCGGAACGACGTTGCCCTTGTAGTCGACGGCAATCTGGACGGTCTTGCCGTCCTGCATGGCGCTGCCCCGCCAGATGCCATCGCCGTCCTTCTTGAGGTCGGCGACGCTGGTTAGGCCATGCGAGAGAGCGCGATCCTTGGCTTGTCCTTCTGTGAAGCTGTTGGCGCCTTTCAGCGGCGCGCCATCGTCGTTCTTGCGCGTCATGTAGACGTCGGACTTGCACGCTTCCATGAACGAGGCCTGATCGACCCTGCCGTCGGCGCCGAGCTTCTTGTCGTGCACCCGCATCGCCGCGGCATAGCGCATGGACTCGATCTCGGTGAGAGCGCCATCCTTGTTGACGTCGGCCTTGGTCCACATCGATTGGCATTCGGCATCTGTAGCGGCATATGCCGGCAAGGCCGCACAGGTCGCAGCGACTGCTGCGACCAATAGGATCGTCTTCATGTTTTCCCTTTCGGGACGTCGACGGGCGGGGATTGCGCAATGAAGTCCCGCCCTTCAACGTGTCATGAGGCCGGCACGTTCCTTGCCCAATTGGGCTTCACGTCGTCGTGGGGCCAGATGAAGAAAATCGCGATGCGACCACAGGTGAAGGTGGCGCAGCCTCGCGTCAGCGGGCCACGCACTGCCCCGGCGCCTGTAGGTCGTTCAGGAACCGCGCGAGCCGCAGCAGCCAGGCCGGCATCGACGGCGGCTACGGAGTTGCGGGCGTTGGCTGAAGGCAACCGCCGAACGTTGGCTTTGGCCCGTTGTGCGGGGCCGGCATGTCGCTCGAACGCGACAGCGCAAAGGTGGGCGAGCACGCAGAGGACCTCGAGGCTGAAGCCGCTGGGCTAGAAGCTCAGGGAGACCCGCGTGACCGCTCCAAGGTAGTCGGACCTGCTCTAACCGCCTACCGCTTGTTCGGGCCTGTCGCCCATCTTTTGCTCGACGGGCTTCTCGGCATCGGGCCTTGATTTCGGGTCTATGTCCACTTCGCGCACCGTACTGCTGCGGCGTCTCAGTGCTTCATCCCTGGCGGACCCGTTGTTGAGGGTTCTGGAGTAATTCATGACCTGCTCCCTTCTGCGCGGCGACGCTCATGGCCTTCGGGTTGACCCACGCGGTGGAGGCTGCCTCGCCAGATGACCATCACCTGGCGAGGCAGTGGTAGCCGATGACGACACGGGGGGAGAGCAAGGACCGTCATCGACAGAACAACCTACGACCCGCCGCAGCTACGGGCTGTTCAAGGGGAGACAGGCCGGTGCCGAATGTTCAATTTAAGCTGATCCGCTAGCCCCGCCTCTGGCAGGGCGTAGGGTCGCGCCTGACGGCCGGCACCCGAGAGGGCCATTGCGGGACGAGGCTCCCAACGGGCAAATTTCCGGCTTCGCGAATGGGTTGAAGCGCAGCCGAGCCCAAGCGGCGCGCGGCCGCCTCGCGCAGCAAGTCGGGTCAGCTGGGATGGGATGCGGCTCCGAATGACACCAAAGTAACCACTCGATCACTCACGGATAATGATATTTACCAGCGAGGAGTGCACTTTGAGCTCGCCGTTGTATTCGATCAGGCCGAGCTTCCGGAACTTGTTCAGGAAGTGGTTGATACGCGGGCGGGTGGTGCCGACCCGCGCCGCCATGACCTCTTGGCTGATGGGCGTCGAAATGGTGCGAAGCTCGGCTTCCTTGCCAACCTGAGCCAGCATCAGGAGCAGGCGAGCCAGGCGTTTCTCGCTAGAATTGAAGAGGTGATCGACAAGATCCGCCTCGACCTGACTATTCCGCAGCAGAAGGTAGGCCATGGCCAGCTCGGGATGCTCGTTGAGGGCCTGTGCCAAGGTCTTGGTGTCGATGCGCGCCACCGTGGCTTCCGTGACGGCCCGCGCCGATGCGAGATGGCGGGGATGGCCGGCCAGACAGCCTTCGCCAACGAAGGCGCCGGGGCCGATTTGGCCGACGACCCTTTCCTTACCTTGGGCGGAGACGACGCTGAGGTCAATAAGGCCGGTCAAGACGTAGAAGACGGCCTCGCACTCGGCGCCCTGCCGAAAGATGATTGCCTTCGATTTGTAGGTCGAGAGGCTGCGGCCAGCACCTACCGTGGTCAAGAAGGCTTCCGTATCGAACTTAACGACTGCGGCGTTCCTGCCCTTCTGTTTGGGGGCATTCTTGGTCGCTGCCTTTCGCTTTTGACGTACTCGCATCTGCTCCCCTTTTAACGCGCTGGACGCTCTAGAATGGCGAGCTGTCCAATAGTGGACAGTTCAATGTTGAACAGCGGGCGGCATCTTTGTGCCTTAGCGTGCCAACGATCAACCGCAGGAATGATCTATGGATCGTCGTTCGAAGGCTTCGCTTAGCCCGAGAGAGTTCGCGGCACCGCGGACCCTGAAACAGGGGTTTCGAGACATCCCCGATTACAATCGGAGGTTGCTTCTGTCAATGGGGCTCGCCGTCGACGACGGTGAAGCCATAAAGCTATCACTCGCCGGCCTGTCTCGCCTCGATATGGAGGTCCGCGCGAGCTAAGGACAGCCCTGAATCCTGAGCAGCCATGGATTATGAACCTAGTGCAACGGTCGACCCAAATCCTCGGCGATCGAACATCCGAGAACCGTCAACGCAGCGCGGTTGCCATCGATCACCAGCCAGCCATTCTGGACGGCAAACAGAAGGGCGCCCTCAATGCCATCGATCAGCCGAACCGTCTGCCATTGCATCGGTTCACCATCGGTCGCCTCATGGAGCAGTCGCAACAACGCCAGGGCCATCGATTCGGTGTCGTTGGGCATGGACCTCCGGAACCACGGTGAAAGGCCATTGCGGCGGGGTCTAGTGGGAGCGCGGGACACTCTTGGATCGATGCCGCTCTCTCAAGCACCGACGCACACTAAGAAGCCGGTGATGACGACACAACGCGCCCCGAGCCGACAGATGGCAAGCGCTTTTCACTTCCCCCCGGCGCAACGAGCCTGCGGTCCAACTCGGCTGCCATTTCTCCGAGTTCATCGGCGTATTGTGACAATCGGGCTTTGGCCACCACGTTGGTCTGAAACTATAGCGAACGACCCCCAAAGACGCCGAGTTCGCGGACATCGGCAACGCCGTCCCCGACGAATCTCCTCGACCATGATTTCGCGCCGGCAATCCACATTGAACTGTTCAAAATTGGACAGCCCGGAGCATCCTCGCGTCTTACCATTTTACGATCAATCTCGAGCTTAAGCTTTCCGGGGAAGACTTGCGAAAGAAGGTCCCGCGCGCATAACGCGTCCGGGGGACAATTGAGGCGTTGAATGACCGGTATGCTGAAGCGATCAGGGCGGCAGTTTCTCGGACCTTTAAGGGAGAAACTCAGAAGCCCGGGAGGGGCTATTGGTAAGGAAGTTGATGCTGTTCTGAATCGCACCAAGCCGAGAATCGGCCGCGGCGAAATCATTGCTGGTCCTGCGTTTTCCGGCAAGCAATTCGCGGTTTTGCTTGAAGGCCTGGCCTGCATGGCCACCCGGAATGACAACGGGGCCCGACAGATATACGCCTTTTACTATCCGGGCGATTTTCTTGCTCTTCACGACTTCCTGCGCCCGGAATCAAGGGAGCACATCGAGATCGAGGCGCTGTCGAATTGCTCCATCGGCACGATCAATCGCGATATCCTCGAGCGGGCGATACAGCGTCGTCCGATGCTGGGGCAGGCGCTGTGGCAGGCCGCAATGATCGAAGCAAGAATCTTTCGCCAGCGGTTGGTCATGGCGCGGTGGCCCGCCTTACAGCGCGTGGCCCACCTCCTGTGCGAGCAGCGCGCCCGGCTCGGCGCCCACGAAAGAGTCATTCCACTCACCCAGATAGATGTGGCCGACGCAACAGGGCTTTCCGTCGTGCACATCAACCGCCTGTTCCAGGAACTGCGCCAGCTCGGAGTCCTATCTAAACAGCGGACCATAAAGGTCGTGAACAAGGAACGTCTGCAAGAGCTTGCCGCCTTCGACCCCGGCTATCTTGATCCGGGCGAGGCGTTATCCTATTGGGACCTGTACATTGACGACTAGGCGGGGCGTCCCCGCTGCGGCAGGGAATGCTTCAGTCGCTGTTGTGGAATCACCGTCAACCGATGAAGGTTCAGTGAAGGCAATTCTTAGGGTTGCCGCGGCGCGAGCGGAGTCGAGAATCGCTTCAATGGCGTGGCGAACAGGCCTGGAGAACGATGGACTACGATCGAATCCGCTTCGCGCCTGATTTCCCAACCGAAGGCGTCGGCTCCGCGCTGGCCAATCCGCACGAAGTCGCGCGGCCGTTCCTTCGCTTCGAATAGCATCCCGCCCAATGCCCGTCCCGGAGAGCGTCGACAGTGTTTGTGTATTTGTGTACGAAGCCCAGCCACGCCCAAAGACAAACCTGATTCACGCTACTGCGCAGCAGCCTGGCGCTCCAGTTCGTCTGCCTTTTCCTCAAGCTCAGCGGCGAATCGTGACAAGTTGGCTTTCTCCGCCTCATTGGTTTGATCGCTCGCCAGCCGTCTAGCTTGAGCGGCAAGATTTCGAGTGGCAGCCGCTTGGTTCCTTAACGTCTCCGGCATTGCTTTTCACCCGTCCTTAGATAGTGAAATGCTCGCTAAGGATGTTAAGTTCCCTTGCCGCGCAACAATACCGAGCGAGCCATCAGATCTTGCGCGGCCCGACCTCGCCGTCAGGCACCGCGTAAAGGCCACGGCGGCCCCTTGGAAACGAGTCGCCGGACGTTCCGCCAACCTGGCTCCACCAGCGACGGCCCGACAATCTGCCGGGCAAGGACGCCGTCGAGCTGGCCGACGACTGCGCCCGCGTGGGCAGCCCGTCGGGTGTAGACTCGCCCAAGGACCAAATACGGCTCGCCCTGCAACAACCGGTCGCTCCCTGGTGGTTTGTGAATAGCTTGGCCTGCTCGGCGCTGTGAGGTGGCCGTAACGATCACGTCCGTGCAGGTCGACATCGGCTTCGGCGATCGTGTCTATCCCCCGCCCCGGCGCGGCACGTTTCGGGATGACGGAAAAAGTCAGTGCCTTCGGCGTTGAGCAGTCGCCATCGCCATTACGGCAAGCGCCTGCAGTCCCGCGCTCAGCGCCAAGGCCCAGCTGTAGCCATCCGGATCCCAGCCGCCTGAAGCGGTGCGCGGCCAGAGATCGAGGATCCAGCCGATCGCCGCCTGGACCAAAAAGGCAAAGCCGAGCGTCAGCGTGTTCACGGCGGTCGAGACCCGCCCGGTCTGCTCGGGAGGGAACATCTGGCACAGCGCGATATAGCCGACCGGTCCCCCTGCACCGAATACCGCGATCGCCAGCCAAAGCGCGAGCACGACCGGGGGCTGGCTCGGCTGCAGCATGAGGCCCGCCTGCAGCACCACCATGCCGGTGAGCGCCACGATCGGAACGATGAAAGGCGGCAGGCCGGCCGCGTTCGCCCGGCTGGCGGCGCTGCCGGCGAGCATGCTGCCCGCGACCATCGCGAAGGTGTAGACGAACAGCACGCCGGCCCGGGCCGGCCCGTCCAGGCCGGCCACGTCACGCAGCCAGGGGCCTGCCCAGAGGCCCAGGTAGGCGAAGTTGAACATCGACAGCGTCGCAACCGCGGGAGCGACGCGCCAGAAGGTCCGCGAGGCGAGGATGCGACCGCTCAAGGCGATATCGCTCCTCAGCGTTCGCGCCGGGCCCGGCACACGAGGCTTGTCGGGCACCGACAGGAAGATCCAGGCCGCGGCCGCAAGCGCCAAGAGGCACAGGCCCCAGAAGACGCCGCGCCAGCCGATTGCGGGGAGCATGGCCTGGACGGGTGTCGTGGTGAGCGCGCTGCCGAGCGAGCCGAGCGCCGTCGCGATCCCCGTTACGTGCGCGACCCGGCTGCGTTCGTACCAATCGGCGTGCGCCTTGATCACCGCCATCAGCCCCGCCGAGATCCCGATGCCGAGGATGATCCGTGCCAGGGCGAGCCAGGCAAAGTCCGACGACAGAGCGAATGTCGCAAAGCCGATCGCCGTGAGCAGCATCAGCGCGGTCTGCACCCGTCGCGCGCCGAACGCATCGAGAGCGACGCCCAGCGGCAGTTGCGTGGCCGCATAGGCCGCGAACAGGGAGGCCGCCAGCACGCCCAGCTCGACAGCGGACAGGCCGAGCTCGACCGCGAGCACGGGACCGACGATCGCCATCACCATCCGCGCGGCCTGGTTCATGACGTTTGCCGCGGCGAGCGGAAACGTCACCTGCACCAGCATCCGGGACAGCACGCCCGAGCTCAGCCGAGCTTCGACAGCACGCCGTCGCGGAAGCGATGCATGTTGTCGATCGTGCCCTGCAGGGTCTGCGCCTCGCCATAGCCGAACAGCCGCACATCGACCGAGGTGACGCCGAAGTCCTGAAGCCGCCGGATATCGCCGACCCAGTCGGCGTCGCCGCCGCTGAACAGCTCGGGCTCGCCCCCGATGCTCCCCCGGGGACGCATGCCTGGGCCGGTGAGGACGCGATAAGCCAGCGTGATCTCCTTCGGATCTCGGTCACCGCGCTTGCAGAATTCTTGGAAGCGCTCCAGCCCCTTCTTGAAGGTCGAGACCGTGTTCATCGGATGCTGAGCGTTCGTGCCCACCGGATACCAGCCCTGAGCATAGCGGACGGTGCGACGGAGCGCCGGCGCACTTTCCCCGCCGACCCAGATGGGGATCGGCGCCTGCACCGGCTTGGGCGTGAACACGACATCGTCGAAGCGCACATACTTGCCGGCGAACTTCGGCGCGTCGGCCGACCACAGTTCCCGGCATGCCGCCATCCACTCGTCGGTCACGTTGCCACGATCGTCGAACGGAGCGGCGCCGATCGCCTCGAACTCTTCCCGGCACCAGCCGACCCCGATGCCCAGGGTCAGGCGGCCCTTGGAGAGGTAGTCGATGGTGGACAGCACCTTGGCGGTCAGCACGGCCGGGCGGTGCGGCACCACCATGACCGACAGCACGAAGCGAAGCTTCTTGGTCAGCGCGGCGACATAGGCCGTGGTCGTCAGCTGCTCGAGCCATGCAGCCGAAGCGCCGGCCGGGAACTCGCCGCTGCCGGTATAGGGATATTTCGAGTCGAGATTGCGCGGCACCATGATGTGGTCGCTGATCGTGACGTAGTCGAAGCCCAGCGCCTCCCCTTCCGTGACGATCCGGACCAGGCTGTCCGGCTCGATCAGAGGGCCCGTGGTGGGCAGATTGAATCCGATCTTCATGACGTTTTCCTCCTATTGGCAGTGACGCTTCTTTTTCACTGGAGCACGATGGGTTGAGCTCCATTCAGCCTCCCTCCCCCGTCAAAGCGCCTTCCGAGGCGCGGCGGGGGAGGAAGTCCAAGATGATCTCGTGATTGTCTAGCCCGCTCGAACGTCCTGATCTTCGAGGATCTCCAGTATTTCCAGATCCCGGATCGGCACCCAGCTCGTGCCCGCGGGCCAGTACGACGGGCATTGCATCATTGGCTGTGCCCCGTGGGCCGTATCGGACTGGCCGACGTGCCGAAAGATATCCTCCCTGCCGATGAAGCGCTCGAGACCCGGCGCCAACGTGTCGCTACGCATCGGACGGAATATGGCACGCACGCGGTCGAGGTATTGGACCGCACTGCGGTCGATCGGCGGCTGCGGATCGGCCTCGCCAGCGGACTCGTCGCCCCCCGCCGGCCGGTCCGGGTCCGTCATCGAGGGCACGCTCGGTGCGCGGATCACGCGCCGTCCAACCCGCACGCGCTCGCCCGCCTTTCGAGGCAATCCCTTCCAACTCATGCGCCGATCCTGCCACGTAGCCTCGATGGGCGGTAAGAATATTCGGCCTTTGGAAGCACAGGGAGGAACCTGATGAACGAACCATTTCGCCAACGCGTCATTCACAGGCGTCACGCTGGGAGCGCGGCTCTCCAGAGCCGCTCATGGGCCGTGGCAAACCGAAGAAAAGCGGCTCTGGAGAGCCGCGCTCCCAGCAGCATGACATCAATTCAGCGATAAACTCACAGGCTCTCAGGACGACGAGGATGAGCACGGGCTACATTCCAAACGTCTTGTCGGTCCGAGGCAGAGCCTCGCTAGCGCTCGGGGTTCTTTAGTGGCATCGCAAAGCAGCCGATCGCTCGAGATCATCGTCGATGCCGACCACACGGTGTCCGCGGCGTATCTCGCGCCGCGCGGGGCAGCCGCTTGTTATGTTTTCGCCCATGGTGCAGGGGCCGGCATGAACCATCCGTTCATGCTCGAGATCGCCAACGGACTTGCCGCGCGAAAGATCGCCAGCCTTCGCTATCAATTCCCCTACATGGAGGCGGGCTCCAGGCGCCCCGATCGCCCGGCCCTCGCACAAGCCACGGTCCGCGCCGCAGCGCAGGCCGCGGCAAGGCTCGCTCCTCGCATGACGTTGATTGCCGGCGGGAAATCGTTCGGCGGACGCATGACGTCGCAGGCCCAGGCCGCCGCGCCGCTTCCAAAGGTCCGCGGCCTCGCATTCGTCGGCTTTCCGCTGCACCCGGCGAAGAAGCCCTCGGCGACGCGCGCCGATCATCTGGCACAGGTCGATATTCCGATGCTCTTCGTTCAGGGCGATCGCGACGCCTTGGCAGAAAGGAAGCTCCTGCTTCCAATGGTTCGGCGTCTGGGCTCCCGCGGCGTTCTGCGAACGATCAAGGGTGCGGATCACTCCTTCCACGTCCTGGCGCGGTCGGGACGCACCGACAGGCAGGCGTTGGATGAAGTGCTCGACGGTTTGGCCCGTTGGATCACGGAAGTCATCCACGGCGATCGATAGAGCATGATGAGCTGAGCTCCATTCACACTCCCTCCCCCGTCGAAGCGCCTTCTAAGGCGCGGCGGGGAAGAGCCTGAGACGATCTCCGAGTTTGCGAATTTATCGGCCGGCAGTAAGAAGACCAATCTGGCTACCCCTCCGCCTCATCCTGAGGAGCGCAGCGCAGCGGAGCGTCTCGAAGGATGGCGACGCGAAGGACGCGCGGAAAGTGCTGCGATCTCGGCATTTGATCGAGGTTGTACGCGTTGCCACCCTTCGAGACGCTCCGCTGCGCTACGCTCCTCAGGGTGAGGAAAGTGGGTAGCAATATTCATCCTTAACTCGCCAAGGATGGCGACTCGAAGACGTGGCAACGGTGCTGGAAACACTGGAGTTCAGCAAGGGCGTGCGCGTTGCCACCCTTCGAGACGCTCCTCAGGGTGAGGCAAGTGGGAAGCGAGATCGTCATCGAGTCGCGACGTCGATTTTTTCACAAGCTCTCAGCTCATCATTGTTCAGTCGTCCCGTGACAACGCCTCCATGAGCGAGAAGTGGCGAGCGCTGGCTAGCTCAACCGCCCCGGGAAATGGCAGGCGACGCGCTGGCCCGCGGCGGCTTCCAGCAGGGGCGGCTCCTCCCGGGCACAACGCTCTTCGGCGATCGGGCAGCGCGTGCGGAAGCGGCAACCGCTCGGCGGGTTCAGCGCGCTCGGCGGCTCGCCCTTCATCGGCACGTGCCGGCGCGTGCGTTCCACCCTCGGATCGGGCACCGGCGCGGCGGAGATCAGGGTGCGCGTATAGGGGTGCAGCGGACGCGAGAACAACGCCGCGGCCGGGCCCACCTCCATGATCTTGCCGAGATACAGCACCGCGATGCGGTCGCAGACATGGCGCACCACCGCGAGATCGTGCGCGATGAACAGATAGGTCAGCCCCAGCCGTTCCTGCAGGTCGACCATCAGGTTGATGATCTGTGCCTGGATGTTGACGTCGAGCGCCGAGATCGGCTCGTCGGCGACCACGAAATCCGGCCCGACCGCCAGGGCGCGGGCGATCGAGATGCGCTGCCGCTGGCCACCGGAGAATTCATGCGGGAACCGTTGCACCGACTGGTGCGGCAGGCCGACGAGGTCGAGCAGCTCGGCCACGCGCGTGCGGGCCGCTGCCGCATCCCCGGCGATGCCGTGCAGGATCAGCGGACCGGCGAGGATCTCGCCGATCCTCATGCGCGGATTGAGCGACGCGTACGGATCCTGGAAGATCATCTGCATGCGCCGCCGCAGCGGGCGGATCGCCGCCTGGCTGGCATGGGTGATGTCGGTGCCGGCAAAGATGATCTTGCCGTCCGTCGGTTCGTGCAGCCGCGTGACCAGCCGCGCCAGGGTCGACTTCCCGCAGCCCGATTCGCCCACCAGTCCGACGGTTTCGCCGGCCATGACCTGCAGGTCGACGCCATCGACGGCGCGCAGCACGCGCTGGCGCGCGAAGAAGGCCTCCTTCGCCAGCGGAAAATGCTTCTGCAGGCCCGAGACCTCGAGAATCGGCACAGCCGGTGCCGGGTCGACGGGCACGGCAGCTCCCGCCCGGACGCGCTCGGGGGTGTGCAGCGAGCCGCCCGCCTGCGTCACCCAGCACCGCGCGGCCCTCTTGGCGTCGGCCTCTCCGACTTTCACCGGCAGCAGCTCGGGATGCTCGGCGCATTTCTCGATGGCAAAAGGGCAACGCGCCCGGAAGCGGCAGCCGGACGGCCAGGCGCGCGGGTCCGGCGGCTGGCCCTCGATCGTGATCAGCCGGCGATCCTCGGCCTGCGCGTCGATGCGTGGCGCGGCGTGCAGCAGCGCCCAGGTGTAGGGATGGCGCGGATCGGTCAGCAGATCCTCGGGCGCCCCCTCCTCGACCACCTCGCCGGCGTACATCACCAGCACGCGCGAGCAGATGTTGGCGATCACACCGAGGTCATGGCTGATCAGGATGACCGACGTGCCGAGGTCGCGGTTCAGCCCGCGCAGCAGGTCGAGGATCTGCGCCTGGATGGTCACGTCGAGCGCCGTCGTCGGCTCGTCCGCGATGAGCAGCGAGGGCTCGTTGGAGAAGCCCATGGCCAGCATCACGCGCTGGCGCATGCCGCCGGAGAATTGATGCGGGAACGAATTCACGGTGCGGTCGGCCGAGGCCACGCCCATGCGCCGCAGCAGGTCGATCGCGCGGCTGCGCGCCGCCGCCGGTGTGAATCGGCCGTGCGCCGTCATCGCCTCGATGAGCTGCCGCGCAATGCGCAGCACCGGGTTGAGCGACGTCATCGGGTCCTGGAACACCATGGCGATCTCGCGGCCGCGCACCGCGCGGATTCCTTCATCGTCGAGATGCGCGAGGTCGCGGCCCTTGAACAGGATCGAGCCGCCCACGATCCGCGCCGGCTCGTCGAGCAGGCGCATGATCGACTTGGCACAGACGCTCTTGCCGGAACCGGATTCCCCGACGATGCCCAGCGTCTCGCCGGCCTGCAGGTCGAAGCTGACGCCGTCGACCGCGCGGACGGGACCGGAATCCGTCAGGAACCAGGTGCGCAGATCGCGCACCTGCAGCAACGGCTCGGCCAGCGCCGGATCGGGCCGCAACGGCTCAGCGGCGGCTGGCATGCGGATCGAGCCAATCGCGGAAGCCGTCGCCCATGAAGTTGAAGGCCATCACCACCGTCAGGATGGCCAGCCCGGGAAAGGTCGCCACCCACCATTGCTGCACCAGCTCGCGCCCTTCGCCGACCATCGAACCCCATTCCGGTGTCGGCGGCACCGTGCCCAAGCCGAGAAAGGACAGCCCGGCGAACACCAGGATGGCGTTGCCGAGGTCGAGCGTGATCAGCACGATGAGCGGCCCGACGGCGTTGGGGATGATCTGGCGCAGCAGGATGTGAGCCGGGCCGAAGCCGATCGACTGGGCCGCCTCGACATACTCCATGGAGCGCTGCGAGATCACCAGGCTGCGGGAAAGCCGGGCAAACTTCGGCCACCACACCACCAGCATCGCGATGACGGTGTTCACCGTGCCGATTCCGAGCGCCGCCGCGATCGCCATCGCCAGGATGATCGGCGGGAAGCAGAAGACCAGGTCGGTCAGCCGCATCAGGCCTTCTTCCGCCCAGCCCCGCGCATAGGCCGCCGTGGCGCCGAGCAGCGTGCCGAACAGCGCACCGACCAGCACCACCACCATGCCGACGGTAAGCGACACGCGGGCGCCATAGATGACACGCGTCGCCACGTCGCGCCCCAGGGCGTCGGTGCCGAGCCAGTTGCCGGCCGACGGCGGCTTCAGGCGCATCGCCACGTCGACGAAGTTCGGATCGTACGGGGTGAGCCAGGGCGCGAAGATCGCGGCGAGGACCCAGGCCAGGATGACCGCCGCGCCAAACGTCGCCAGCCCGTAGCGGCGCAGCCACCGGACGCGTGGCGAGGCGATCGCGGGAAGAGCGATGTCGCTCATTTCTTCACCACCCGCGGATCGAGCAGGGCGTACGACATGTCGACCAAGAAGTTCACCAGAACGAAGATCGCCGCGACGATGGCGGTGACGGCCATGATGGCCGGGAAGTCGACCGTCACGGCGCTGCGGAAGGTGTAGCGGCCGAGGCCCGGCCAGGAGAACACGGTCTCGGTCATCACCGCGCCGGCCAGCAGGTTGGCATAGGCGAGACCGCCCAGCGTCACCACGGGCAGCATGGCATTGGGCAAGGCGTGGCCGACGACAATCAGCCGCCCGCGCAGGCCCTTGGCCTTCGCCACCCGCACATAATCCTGCGACAGTGCCTCGAGCATGGCGGCACGCGTGGTGCGGGTGATCAGCCCCAGCGTCGCTGCCGCCAGCACGATCGACGGCAGCACCAGATGCGCGGCGGCATCATGGAACGTCTCCCAGTCGCCCTGCAGCGCGGTGTCGATCAGCAGCAATCCGGTGATGCGGTCAGGCGGAAACGAGACCGCGTCGAGCCGCCCCGGACCGGGCGCCCAGTTCAGCCAGCCGTAGAACACCGCGAGCGCAATGAAGGCCAGCCAGAAGGTCGGTGCCGAGACGCCGATGAGCGAGACCGCACGGGCGACATGATCGATGACGGTGTCGCGCCGCACGGCCGCCAGCACGCCGAGCGGCAGGCCCACCACGAGCGAAAGAATGAAGGCGACGGTGGCGAGCTCGAGGGTCGCCGGGGCGTAGTCGATGATGTCCTGCAGCACCGGCCGGCGCGAGGAGATCGACACGCCGAGATCGCCATGGACCAGCCGCTCGAGGAACAGCCAGTATTGCTGCCACAGCGGCAGGTCGAGACCATACTGGGCGCGGAACGCCGCCACCTGCGCAGGATCGGACGCCGCCATGTCGCCGAGCGCCGTCAGCACCGGATCGCCGGGCACGGTGTTGGCGATCAGGAAGATGACGAGGGTGGCGAGCAGCACCATGATCACCGAGACGACCAGGCGCGAGACGACGTAACGGATCATACGGTACTACCCACGCAACGCCTTGAACTCCTCTCCCCCGCTAGGGAAGAGGTTGGGTGTGGGGGACTCGCACCAAACGCTGCCCCCTCACCTGGCCTCTCCCCTTAGCGGGGGAGAGGAACATGAGAGTAGAGAGGCCAAGTCACGCTGCATCAAGCGGGCTTGGCTCCGCCCAGCTCGGCCATCCAGCCGGCCGCCGTCAATTTCAGGCCGGACACGCTCTTGCGCACCGCCACCTGATACACTGGCTGGATCAGCACGAAGTGGTGGGCGGCATCGACCATCGCTTCCTGATACTTCCTGTAGAGTGCCGCGCCCTTCACCAGATCGCGTTCCGCGCCTGCGTCGGCCACCAGCTTGCGGACGTCGTCGGGCACCTTCCAGTGAACGCGGCCGGCGACGCGGTTGATGGTGGCGGAGCTCCACAGCCAATTCTCCGGCGCGGGCGGGTTCCAGAAGGTCAAGGCCGCCTCGAGCTTGCCTCCGAGATACAGGGTCCGCATGTTGACCTGGTCCTGCGGCGTCAGCTCGGCCTTGATGCCGACCCTCGCCAGGTCGGCCTGCAACTTCTGCGCCAGGTTCTGGTAGCCGACCCCGGCGATCGCGGCGTTGCCGTAGGAAAGCTGGAACTTGAATCCGTCCGGCAAGCCGGCCTGCGCCAGCAGCTGCTTCGACTTTGCGAGGTCCTCGCGGAAGCCGATCTCCTTGGTCAGCGCCTCGGTCGAGCCGTTGACGCCGACGGGCAGGAAGCTCACGGGACGGACCGCCTTGCCGCCGATGAGGTTCTTGATGATGCCGTCATAGTCGATGGCGTAGCCGATCGCCTGTCGCGCGAACTTGTTCTGCAGCGCAGGGTTCGTCGGCGCCTCGACCACCGCCATGTAGATGAAGTCGAGGCTGGTCATGCCCTCGATGGTGATGTTGGGATCGTCCTTCAGCGTGGCGATCTGTTCGGGGATCAGGTTGAACGCCACATCCACGTCGCCACGCTGGATGGCCAGGAGCTGCGCCGCACTCTCGCTCATATGGCGGATCAGGACGCGCTCGTAACCGGGAGTGCCCTTCCAGTAGTTCGGGTTTTTCACCATCTGGATCTGTTGATTGCGCTGCCAGCCGGTCAGGCGGTACGGACCCGTGCCGGCGGAGTTCCCGTTCAGCCATTCGGTGGCCTTGTCCTTCTCCTTGGCATCCGGCGCATCGGTGCCGCCATGGGCGATCACCTCCGCCTTCTCCAGCACGCCGAAGGCCGGGGTGGCGATGATGGTCATCAACGGCAGCGAGGGGTCCTTCAGCACGATGTCCACCGTGTGGGGGTCGACGACCTTCACCTCCTCGATGTGGTTGATGTACTGCCAGGGCTGGTCCTTGATGTTGAGCTGGCGCGTGAAGGAGAAGCGGACGTCCTCGGCGGTCATCGGCTTGCCGGAGGCGAACTTCACGTCGGTGCGCAGCTTCAGCCTCACCGTCTTCCCGTCGGGCTGGTAGGCCCACTCGGTGGCCAGCGCGGGCTTCAGGTTGACCGAATCACCGGGGTCGAAGGTGACCATCCCGTCATAGGCGGCATGGGTCGGCAGCGGGTTGGAATACTGGTAGACCCGCACCGGGTCGAGGCCGGTGGCATCGCTGATATCGAGCGCGATGACCAGGGTCCCGCGCCGCGCGGCGCTCTGCGCTGCGGCCGGGCGGGCGCTCTGCAGCACGGCCGCCAGCAGGCCGCCTGCGCCCAGGACCATGGCTCCGCGGCGGCCAAGGCCAGGCTCTGCCGTTGCGGCTTCGGAACCGGAGCTGGTTGCGTCTGCATCTTTGACGGTCATCGCGCTTCCTCGTCGGTGTGGCTTTGTCAGTGTCGCTTTCCTGGCGTTATCGCCCAGCTTCCGCGCAATGGCCAGTGCGGTGCTCGCTGACCTGCTGCGTGCCCACACCGGAGTTGTTCACCGGTGGCCTCGCCGACGCTCGGGAATGAAACGGGACCGTACTTGCGATCGGTCCAGCACACTCGGTGTCATCCCGAGCGCAGCGAGGGATCTATGCTGCGGCCCATAGATCCCTCGCTGCGCTCGGGATGACACCTTTGGTGAGGCGACCCTCGTGCTCTTTCCAAATCCGGTTTCTTGTTGGATGAACGCCCTTGCAACTCATGCCGTTGATCCTGCCACGTGTCCTCGATAAGCGGTAAGAATAACTGGCCCTTCGAGGCACAGGGAGGAATCCGATGAAAGAACTTTCCGGCAGGATTGCCGTCGTCACCGGCGGCGGCTCGGGAATGGGACGCGAGCTGGTACGCCTGCTGGTGGCCGAAGGCTGCCATGTCGCCATGTGCGATGTCTCGATGCAAGGCATGACGGAGACGCGACGGCAGTGCGAGGCGACGGGGCTGCCGCAAGGCCTGCGCGTCACCGCGCATCTTGCCGACATGTCCAGCGAAGCCGACGTGAGGCGCTTTCGCGACGAAGCCGCCGAGCGGCACGCGACGGACCGTATCCATCTGCTGTTCAACAACGCCGGGATCGGCGGTGGTGGCAGCATGATCGTCAACGGCCGGGACGAGTGGGAACGCGTCTTCAACATCTGCTGGGGTGGCGTCTACCTCGGCACCCGCACCTTCCTGCCCCTGCTGCAGGCGGCGGACGAAGCGCATATCGTCAACACCAGCAGCATGAACGGCTTCTGGGCGTCGATCGGCCCCGACGCGCCGCACACGGCCTACTCGGCGGCGAAGTTCGCGGTGAAGGGTTTCACCGAGGCCCTGATCACCGACCTGCGGTTGAACGCGCCGCACATCAAGGTCTCGGTCGTCATGCCCGGACACATCGGCACCGGCTTCCGCACCAACTCGCTCAAGGTCCAGACCGGCAACGATTCGGACGAGCGGGATGCCCGGCAGATCGCCCAGGCCCGCGCGCGGCTCACCTCGATGGGCAAGGACGCGTCGGCGCTGTCGGACGAGGAGATCAAGGCCATGCTCGCGGAACGCGCCCGCCGTTTCCTGGCGGATGCGCCGACCAGCGCGGCCGAGGCGGCGAAGATGATCCTGGACGGGGTCAAGGCAGACCGGTGGCGCATCCTGATCGGATCGGACGCCCATTTGATGGACCGGATGGTGCGCGACGACCCCGAGCACGCCTACGAGGCGCCGTTCTTCGACCGCTTCGCCGCCGCGGCCGGCTGGCATCCCGGACGCTGAGGACGTTGGAGGCGAAGGTCGCTGGGAGCGCGGCGACTATGGGATGTTACCCTCTAATCGGAGGCCTCGGTTGAAGCTCGGTATCGTCTCCGACCTGCACTGCAACATCGGTGGCCTCGACCGGGCCCTGGAGATCATGGGCCCGATCGATGCCCTGCTGTGTCTCGGCGACAGCATCTACGAGCACGGTTTCTCGAACGATGTGATCGGCCGGCTGCGCGAGCTCGACGCGCTCACCATCCTCGGCAATCACGAGGAGGTCTTCCTCGGCACGGCCGGCGCACGGGCGCGTTCGCGGCCGGAGATCGACCAGCGATTGCTCGGCTGGCTCGCCGAGCGCCCGCATCGGCACGAGCTCCGGATCGGCGGCAAGCGCATCCTGATGGTGCACTCGACGCCGTGGGAGCCGCGCGGCAGCTACGTGCTGCCCCACAGCTCCGAGCTGGAACGCTTCGGCGAGGCCGACGCCGATATCGTGCTCTACGGCCATACGCACCGGCAGCTCGTCCGACGCGTCGGCCGGGTGCTGGTCGTCAATCCCGGCTCGGCCGGCGAGGGCCGCGACCCGGGCAATGGTGGGCAATTGAGCTGCGCCGTGCTGGACACGGTGACGGAAGAGGTCGTGGTGCGCGATTTCCGACCACGCCCCGCGGCGTGAACGGTTTTCCCTATAGATCGAATAGCTGGGAGCGCGGCTCTCCAGAGCCGCTCTTCCTTCAAGTTTGCTACATCCCAGGAGCGGCTCTGGAGAGCCGCGCTCCCGGCAGAACAAACAAGCTCTCAGCCCACGGGCAGCTCTTCGAGCAGCCGGCCCTTGCCGGGGAGAGGCAGGTCGAACTTCATGGTCTGCAGCACCGCCCACAGCGCCGCCTGATTGGTGGTGATCACCGGCTTGCCGAACTGGCGTTCCCAGCCGGCGATCCAGTCCATGGTCGGGAAATTGCCTCCCGGCACCACCAGCGCGTCGACCTCCGGCCGGTCGATCCGGCGGAACGCGGCCTCGGCCGCGCCCGCGTCCATCTTGCCGATGGCATAGGCATCGGTGGCGCCCAGGCTTTCCCAGGCGACCGTTTCGACGCCGTACTTCGTCTCGTAGTAGCGCCGGGCCCGCTCGAGCACCTCTTCCGAATAGGGCGTCGCCATGGCGACCTTCGACGCCCCGAGCGCCTTCAGCGCCCGGCCGATCGCCTGGGCAGAGGTCAGAGACGGCACGCCCGATGCGTCGGTCATCCGCTTCACCGTCACCGCGTCGTAGTCGTCTGCGGACAGGCTGGCCGAGGTCTGCGCCAGCATGATCACCTCGACCCGCGCGTCGCCCAGCAGCTTGGCCTGGTAGGCCACGTCGTCATCCAGGGGCGAGGAGAACGTCGTGCCGCCGCCCTTGCCGAGCCGCCCGGTGTGCACCTGCAGCCCTGGCGCCAGCCGGCAGTATTCGATCTCGTTCGTGGTGTTGGTCGAGGGGACCAGCATCCCGAAATGTCTAGAAGAAGACATAGGCCCGGACGACGACGTTCTTGCGGCAGCGCGCATCGGCCGGCGCCGTCGGGTCGATGCAGGCGGTATGGAAGGACCAGCGCGAGACCGAACCGTCGGTGATGGAGTCGTAGCACTTCAGCATCGACACCTCGGTGGATTTCTGCTTGGGGAACCAATACCACTCATGGGTCGGGCGGTAGGTGAAGCGCGTGGTCTCGCCGACCCTGTCGTCGTAGATCCGGTAGTTGTTGATATAGGGCTGGTCGGCAAAGGACGGCCACGCGCACAGCACGAACGGGAATTGCTCGACCGTCTCCATCGGCTTGGCGAGGTTGATCGACATGAACCGTCGCGACATCTTCGCGTCGGCCTCCTCCTCCGTGTAGTTCTGCGGGCGCCCGAAGTTGCGCAGGTTCTTCGTCAGCAGCTCGCGGCAGCGCACGCGCCCGCTGTTGTCGTTCAGGTCGTTGTGCACGAGGTTGACGTAGCGGGCGTTCACGCCCGGGTTCTTGTTGTCCTGGTCTTCGGTGCGGTCGCCGGCATAGTCCTTGTCGAACACATCATGGTTGTAGACCAGGGCATCGGTGGCGCCGGGGAAGAAGTCGAGCAGGAGCTTCTCGATTTCCGGATAGAACACCCGCTCGACCTCGGCCGAATCGTAGAAGTTTGCGCACTTGGACTCGAGATGCGCCAGGGAAACGCCGAGCTTGTCCATGCATTCGGGGCTCCCGGGCGAGAGGCCCGGGTAGTATTCGCCGATGCGCCGGGCGTCGCGCAGCACCTGCGGGAAGTAGAGGTTCCGCCGCCGGTTGTCTTCCTCGTTGCGCTGCAGGATCGCGGCGATCTCGCCGCGCGCCGGATCGCGCCACAGCGCATTGGACGGCACGATCGAGTAGCTCGGCCGCTCATGGACGGTATAGGCCAGCGGCAGAGCCACGCCGCCGTCCGGGGCCTTGATGCTGTTGGACTCGCGGATGTACTTCACGCACTCGTCGTAATCACGGAACGCCAGGCCCCACTTGGTCTTGATCGGACCAGGCGGCGCATTGTCGATCATGTCGACGACGCGCCGGCCCTCGCCGCCGGCGACCTCGGCGAGCGCATCCTCCACCGCCTTGCCAGTTCCTGCATCGCCGTTGCGGTCGAACGACAGGTAGGACAAGCCGCCGTTCGCCGCGACGGGCGGCGGCTGGCCCTCGGTGAGCTGCAGCGACGGCACGTAAGGCGCCGAAGCGATCGCGTTGCTGTCAGGGACCTCGACTTGGCTCATGGCGCACCTCCGACTGATTTGACGCTACGGTCGCACACGGACCCGGTGCTTTCCAGATCATGAATCTCCCCGGGTCATGAGCGCAAGTCATGCGAACGCGCTCCCAGCATGACGCCCTCTTTCCATTCTCACAGAACTTGCGAGTTTTGATCAGGTGAGGTTCGCTGGGGGCGAAGACGCGCCCCAGCGCGCTGCAACGAGGAAACAATGCCCGATATCATGGACGGCACGACCATCGCTGCGGCCTTCGCAGCGGCGGTTTCCGCGTATCCCCATCGTCCGTTCCTGGCCGTGCCCGCCAACGAGGACCGTTCCTACCTGCCCTCGGGCTTCGAGATCTCGTACGGCGAGGCCGGGCAAAGGATCGAGGCGCTGGCGGAATTCTACCGGCAGGCGGGCTACGGGGTCGGCCACCGCGTGGCGACCCTGCTGGAGAACCGGCCGGAGCACGTGCTTCACACGCTCGCCCTCAACAGCATCGGCGTGTGCTGCGTGCCGATCAATCCGGACTACCGTGCCGCCGAGATCGCCTATCTCATCGACCACAGCGAACCCGAGCTCATCCTCACGCTCGCCGAGAGGCAGAAGTCGATCGAGGAGGCGCTGGCGCAGAGCGCGCACCGGTCCGCCGTCATCCTGCCGGATGCCGTCACGGGATCGCTGGCGAAGGCCGCCCGGGCGGCGCGCGACACCCGCCCCCTGCCCGAAACGCCCGCCAGCATCCTGTACACCTCCGGCACGACGGGCCGGCCCAAGGGCTGCATCCTGTCCCACGGCTACGAGATGGCGTCGGGCGCCTGGTACGCATCGCTCGGCGGCGTGGCCGGCCTGCGCACGGCCGAAGATCGCATCTACAATCCGCTGCCGCTCTATCATGCGAATGCCGGCGTCGTTTCGCTGATCGGCGCCATCCTGACGGGCAACTGCCAGATCCAGCCCGATCGCTTCCATCCGCAGCGCTGGTGGAAGGAGGTTGCCGAGACCGGCGCCACCATCGTCCACTATCTCGGGGTGATCGCGCCGGTCCTGCTCAAGCTCCCGCCCGGCGAGCACGAACGGCGCCACGCGGTCCGGTTCGGCATCGGCGCCGGCATCGAGCCCGAGCTGCACGCGGCGTTCGAGCAACGCTTCGGCTTTCCCATGGTCGAGCTCTGGGGCATGACGGAGATGGTGCGCGTGCTGGGCGACACCGTCGAGCCGCGCCAGGTCGGCACGCGCGCGTTCGGACGGGCGGTGCCGGGCGTCGAGGTCCGCGTCGTCGATGACGCCGATCGCGACGTCGCACCGGGCCAGCCCGGAGAGATGCTGGTGCGGCATTCGGCGGAGACGCCGCGGCGCGGCTGCTTTTCCGGCTATCTCAAGGACGAGGCAGCCACCGAAAGCGCCTGGCAGGGCGGCTGGTTCCATACCGGCGATGTCGTGTGGCGCGGGCAGGACGGCATGCTGCATTTCGTCGAGCGCAAGAAGAACATCATCCGCCGCTCGGGCGAGAACATCGCGGCCGCCGAGGTGGAGGCCGTGCTGCTCACGCACCCGGATGTGCAGCAGGTGGCCGTGATGGCGGTGAAGGACGAGCTGCGGGACGAGGAGGTGCTGGCCTGCGTGGTGCTCAAGCGCGCGCTGGCGCAAGACGAGGCGGCGACGGCGCTGTTTCATCACTGCAACGAGCGCCTCGCCTACTACAAGCCGCCGGGCTGGATCCACATCGTGCAGAGCCTGCCCACCACCGGCACGCAGAAGATCCAGAAGCACAACATCTACCCCGCCGGAACCGATCCGCGCGTCCTGCCGGAAATCATCGACCTGCGCCCCTTGAAGCGCCGTCGGCACGGACCATAAGGGGGAGCGACGAAACTCTGGTGAGGGAACATGAGCGATATCGGCTTACCCGTGGACGATCGCCTGCGGCTCGGCGTCCAGACCATCCACCGCCGCACCGAACCGGCGGCCGGCGCCTGGCTGCCGACGATCGACGAGATGCGCTCGCTGGTCGAGCTGGTCGACCGCAGCGGCTACGATTCGCTGTGGGTCGGCGACCACATCTCGTTCCACATCGCCATATTCGATCCGTTGCTGCAGCTCGCGCAGGCCGCCGTGCTCAGCCGGCGGCTGGTCTTCGGCACGGGCGTCTACCTGGTGCCGCTGCGCCATCCCACGCCGGTGGCCAAGCAGGTATCGACCCTCGATCACCTGACGGAGGGCCGGTTCATCTTCGGGGTTGGCGTGGGCGGCGAGTTCCACAAGGAGTTCGAAGCCTGCGGCGTGCCGGTCGCCGAGCGCGGCGCGCGGCTGGCCGAGAGCATTGCGGTGATGAGGAAGCTGTGGAGCGGGCAGCCCGCCACCCACGACGGCCGCTTCTTCAAGTTCGAGGGCGTGACGATGCAGCCGCCGCCGCGCCAGGCGGGCGGTCCGCCGATCTGGTGCGGTGGCCGCTCGGACGCCGCGCTCCGCCGGATCGGCCGGATGACCGACGGCTGGATGTCCTACGTCATCACGCCGGAGATGTTTCGCCAGGGATTGGAGAAGATCGCACTGGCCGCCGCCGACGCCGGTCGCACCTTCGACCGGAGCTTCGGGACGGCCCACCTGCTGTTTACCTGCATCGACGACACCTACGAGAAGGCACTCGATAAAGCGACCGCCTCCCTCAGCCAGCGCTATGGCATGGACTTCCGCAAGGCCGCCCAGCGTTACTGCGCGCTCGGCCCGCCGCAAAGCGTCGCGGAAACGATCATCCGCTTCCACGACGCGGGAGCCCGCCACGTCATCCTCGATTTCGTCGGCCCGTACGAGGAGCGCGACCGCCAGATCGAACGCTTTGCCGCCGAAGCCCTGCCCCTGCTGTCCGCGCTCCGCAAGCCATCGTAGCTCATCCCTGCGCCGCGTCTTGGCGGAAGGGCGACGCCCCCTCAGCCCGAGAGCTTGTGAATCTTTCTGACCGCTGGGAGCGCGGCTCTCCAGAGCCGCTCATGGAATGTTGCAACCAACGTATATGAGCGGCTCTGGAGAGCCGCGCTCCCAGCGGCATGACCATGAAGTCGATTGCGAGGCCGGATCGACTGCCTGCGCGCCGAAAAGTCAGATCACGTTGAACGAGGACGCGCCGAGACCGGGCGCGCCGGTCAAGGACGCAAACTGGGTGGCGCCGCCCGCAGCCGCACCGTTGCTGTCGAAGAACAGCGCTCCCGTCGTGTGGTTGTAGACAATCTGCGGGCCGGCGCCGCTCGCGCTGTCGAGCGCAAAGGCCGTGGCGCTGAGCTGTCCGAGCGCCAGGCCGGCGAAGACGGTGTGATCCAGCTGCAGGGAATCGCCGACACTGAAATCCGAGATCGTGTCGACATTGCCCGGAGCCAGTGGCGTGTCGAACCGGAAGATGTCGTTGCCGCCCCCGCCGACCAGCACGTCGCCGCCGCTGCCGCCGATCAGATGGTTGGCGAGCTCGTTGCCGGTCAGGGTGACGCCCGATGTCGCCCCGGCGCCAACGGCGCGCAGGTACTCGATCGCCTGGTGCGCAGCCATCGACCAGCTCACGCTCGAGCGGACGCCGTCGGTGCCGCCGCCGGCCGCCTCGATCACCTGATCGCCGGCATTGTCGACATAGTAGGTATCGTTGTCCGCGCCGCCCGACAGGGTGTCGGCACCGGCGTTGCCGTCGAGGCGGTCGCGGCCGCCGCCGCCGTTCAGCACGTCGTCGCCGCTACCGCCGACCAGGCGGTTGGCGAACTCGTTGCCGGTCAGGGTGACGCCCGATGTCACCCCACGACGGACACCCAGATACTCGATCTCCTGGCCGGCAGCCATCGACCAGCTCACGCTCGAGTAGACATGGTCGTAGCCGCCGCCGGCCGCCTCGAACACCTGGTCGCCGGCATCGTCGACACCGTAAGCATCGTTGCCGGTGCCACCCGACAGGGTGTCGGCGCCGGCGCTGCCGTCGAGATGGTCGTTGCCGGCGGCACTGTTCAGCACGTCACTGCCGCTGCCGCCGATCAAATGGTTGGCGAGTTCGTTGCCGGTCAGCGTGACGCCCGATAGCGCCCCGGCGCCAACGGCGCGCAGGTACTCGATCTCCTGGCCGGCAGCCATCGACCAGCTCACGCTCGAGCGGACGCCGTCGGTGCCGCCGCCGGCCGCCTCGATCACCTGGTCGCCGACATTGTCGACATTGAAGGTATCGTTGCCTGCGCCCCCCGACAGGGTGTCGGCGCCGGCATTGCCCTGGAGACGGTCACGGCCGCCGCCGCCGTTCAAGACGTCGGCGCCGCTGCCGCCGACCAGGCGGTTGGCGAGCTCGTTGCCGGTCAGCGTGACGCCCGATAGCGCCCCGGCGCCAACGGCACCCAGATACTCGATCTCCTGGTCGTCAGCGATCGACCAGCTCACGCTCGAGTAGACGTGGTCGTAGCCGTCGCCGACTGCCTCGCTCACATGGTCGGCGGAATCGTTGACATGGTAGAAGTCGTTGCCGGTTCCGCCGACCAGGATGTCCTGGACGGCGCTGCCCACCAGCCGATCCGCGCCCGAGCTGCCGACCTGCGCGTTCGGCGCGGCAAAGTAGAATGGGCTGTAGGTGATGTTGCCGGCCGGATCGAAGCTGAACTTGACCTGGTTGGCCTGGTTGGGGATCTGCTCGGCAAGCGCTCCGCCGTCGACCACGGCGGAGGTTATGAGGCTGGTCGGCGAAGACGGGCTCGACTGGACGTAGATGTTGTAGGTCTTGGCGAGGGCGCCGCTGCCGATCACCATCTGGTACCAGCCGGTCGAGCCGTCGCTGGTCACCGGCACGCCGGAGATCAGAAGATATCCCCGCTTTCCGCTGAAGCCGTTGGGCGTGAGGGTCCAATGGCCCGCGCTGCCGCCTACCGTGAAGCTCTGCTCGTAGTCGCTGTTCTGCGTCGCTCCGGTCGGCAGGCTGAAACTGACGAAGCCGTTCTTCGCCTGGGCGTCGCCCGGCGCATAGAAGCGGAACGTGATCGGCACGCCGGCGGCGGGAAAATACTTGCCCAGGGAAAAGTCGAACAGGAACTGGTCCGTGCTCTTCGTGCTCGCGGCCTTGTAGGTCGACCCGGACGGGGCGACGTAGGCGAAGCTGGGCTTGGTGTAGCCGGTCGGCGTTTCGCCGAGATCGAACAGCTTCACGCCGATGCTCGACACGTTGCGATTGGCGCCGGCGTCGTAAAGGCTGAGCGACGGATTGACACCGCCGCCTTCCGACAGCAGGTCCGAGTAGCTGTAGCCGTAGGCGTTGCTGTACTTGACGAACTCCGCGGCGAACGGGTCGTAATACATCTTGCGGTTGGGATCACCGACCGTGCCGGTCCCGAGACCGATCGAGTTCGTATAGCCGAAGTTGTTGGTGCCGGCGGGCGCCGTGATGGCCTGGTAGGTGTAGGGCGCGCTCCAGTTCCAGGTCTGGTTCAGGTCGATCGTGCCCGAAACCTTGGGGTTTATCGAGTTGGCGCTGCCGCCCCACAGGCCGGCATCGAAGCCGGCGACGAGAGACCGGGTGATCTGGCCCCAGGCATTGTTCGGGGTGAAGGTCGAGTATGTCTGAAGCAGGCTCCCGTTCATCGCCGAGTAGCGCTCGAGCGATCCCGTCTGGGTGTAGATGTTCTGGGTCAGGGCGGCGAAGGGGATCTTCAGCGAGTTCTTCGTCGTGTCCACGCCGCTGCCGAGACTGACCGGATTGAGCCAGAAGACCTTATTGCCCGAATCGTAGACCACCTTGTAGAGCGACAGGACACCCGTGTCGTTGAAGTAGGCGGACAGGTAGACGTTCCCCGCGATGCCCCCGAAGCCGGTGACGTAGGTCTTCCAGTCGTTCGCCACGTTCAGCGGATTGGGAACGACGTTGTTGGCGAGCCCCAGTGTCTCGCGCTGGCCGGTGAGCGGCCCTCCGGACGCCCACGGATAGTTCTGCGTGCCGGCCGGCGACAGCGCCTTGAGGTCGTTCACGATCGTCTGGCCGCTCACGGCGTAGCCGCGCGTCTCGGTCTTGCCGCTGCTGTACTTGACGGACAGCGAGATCGGCGCACCGAATTGCACGATGTTCGTCAGGTCGGCGACGTCGGAGCCGGAGTTGCCCAATGTGAACTCGATCGCGTCGTAGCGGTAGTTGAGCTGCTTGGCCTTGGCGGTATTCACCACATCGCCGATAGCCTTCACCGCGCCCGGCAGCGTGCTCGTATGGCCCTTGCCGACCTGCTGCGTCACCACGACGACGTTGCCGCCCGCCACGGTGCTGTTGTCGGCAAGCTGCAGCGACGTGGCCGCCTTCACGCCGTTGTTGACCAGGGTGGCCGATCTCAGCAGCTTGCCGGCGCCATCGAAGGCGAAGGCGTAGACGTAGGCGCCGTTGCCGGAACCGCCCTTGGTGAGGTTGCCGAGCAGGGTGCTGCTCAGCGTGAAATCCATCGACGTCGTGGCCATTGCATTTCCGGCGGTAAGGTTGAAAGAGACGAGAGGCGGAGCAAACGCCCCAGCAGACTTTAGCCTGCCGGGAGCGCGACTCTCCAGAGCCGCTCTTCTTCAGATATCTTACACAGAGGAGCCGCCCACGCCGCGTCTCGGCAGGGACACCTCCCCACCTCACCCTGAGAGCTTGTGAAAAAATCGACGTCGCGACTCAATGACGTTCTCGCCACCTACCTACCTCACCCTGAGGAGCGCAGCGCAGCGGAGCGGAGCGTCTCGAAGGGTGGCAACGCGCACGACCTTGCTAAACTCCCGTGTTTCCAGCACCGTTGCCACGTCCTTCGAGTGGCCATCCTTCGAGACGCTCCGCTGCGCTACGCTCCTCAGGGTGAGGTAGGTATGTCGCCCGATCGCCTTGACTCGTGCTCGGTAGAAAGATTCACAAGCTCTCAGGGTGAGGGGCAAGTCAAAGCTAGCGCCTATGAGAGCCGCGCTCCCGGCAATGCCCTAGAGCCAGTTGACCGGGCCGAGGAAGTCCCGCTTGCCCACCGGCACGCCGCGATGGCGCAGGATGTCGTACGCCGTCGTCACGAAGAAGAAGAAGTTCGGCAGGGCGAACTGCTGCAGGTAGTCGTTGCCCTTGAGCTTCCGGTCGTTGCCGCCGGCGGTCCAGGCGATGACCTTGTCTTCGGCCCCGTCGACCTGCGCGCGCGTGAGCGACTTCACGAAGGCCAGGGCGGTTTCGACCCGGCTCTTGGCGGCGGCGAAGCTGGTGTCGTCCACAGCCGGCAGCGCCGGCGGCGTCACGCCGGCGAGGCGGCCGCCGGTGTTCATGCCGAAGTCCGCCGACTGACGGATCTGCCGGGCAAGGCAGAACATGTCCGGATACAACCGGTCCTGCAGCAGGGCGGATTCCTCGATCTTGTTGGCGGCACAATGCGCGGCCGCCTTGTCGATGATTCCGGCG
Organism: Reyranella sp.; assembly: GCF_965279465.1. NCBI lineage: Bacteria > Pseudomonadati > Pseudomonadota > Alphaproteobacteria > Hyphomicrobiales > Reyranellaceae > Reyranella > Reyranella sp. The sequence continues at coordinate 4,201,240 of NZ_OZ257242.1, read as the reverse complement.
AGCGCCCCGAGTTGCTGGACGCACGGGGTCACGGCGGCGTCATACAGGGAATATGCCATTGAAACTGCTCCTTGGTGAGAATTGGTAGAAACAAGCGCTCATGCTCACAAGCCCTGCGCGAGGCGCGGCAGGACCTCTTTGCTGAACATCGTCAGGTTGTCGACGGTGTCCTCGTGGGTGATGTGGCCGCCCTGCCCCATCATCAACAGGTGGCCGAAGCCGCCGACATGGTCGTGGAATTCCTTCATCTGGTCGAACACCATGTCGGGCGTGCCCGCGAAGCAGATGCCGGCGTCGATGAACTCCTCGACGGTCGCCTTGTCCGGATCGACCTGCCGGCCATTGCGCAAGGTAACGGTGCGCGTGGCGACGCCCGCGCCGTAGCCGGGCATCCTCAGCGCCTGCGCCGTTGCGGCGACCGACTGGTAGCCGGGCGGGAAGGCGAACTGGGCGCCCACGCGCAGGGCGGTACGGCTGTAATCGAGGATCTGATCGGCGCGCCGGAACCCCTCCTCCCTGGTGCGGCCTACGCCCACCATCGCCATATAGGCAAACCGGTCGGGTGTCGCCTCGCGGCCCTTGCTCGCCGCCCCCTTGCGGTAGGCGTCATAGATCGCCGGCGTCCGGACATAGCCGGTGTTGAGCGAGCCGATGACATAGCCGCGCTCGCCGCCGGTCTGGGCCGACTCGGGGCTGTTCACGGTCAGCCAGACCGGCGGATGGGGCTGCTGCCAGGGACGCGGCCAGACATTGACCTGGCGGTACTGGTAATGACGCCCCTCCCAGTTGAACGGGCCGTCATGGGTGGTCATCGCCTTGAGGATGAGGTCGTGCGCCTCCCAGAAGCGCGTCGACAGATCGGCGGGATTGCTGTTGGCCGGCGTCACCTCGAACGGCGCGCCCTTGACGAAGCCCATCTCGACCCTGCCGCGCGAGATCACGTCCAGGGTCGAATATTCCTCGGCGACGCGCACCGCATCGAAACGGTTGCCGATCGGCATGCCGAGGCACAGCAGCCGCGCCTTCTTCGTCACGCGGGCAAGGATCGCCATCGGGATCGTGCACACCGAGTCGATGCAGGTCGCCGTCGCGTGGTGCTCGTTCACCATGATGTTGAGCCCCAGCTCGTCGCACAGCGCCCACTCGTCGAGACCGCGGTGGTACAGATCGGCCGCGACCTTGGGATCGCAGAGACGGCTCGGGACGACGTTGCGCAGCTGGGCGCCGAGTTCCTCCCACGCGGGATAATAGGCGAGCTCGCTGAAATGCCAGACTTTCATCGTGATCGCTCCTTCACCGGTGCACGAAGGCGTCGATCGCCTGGATGGTCGCTTCGGGTTGCTCGATCCCGGGATAATGTCCCGCCCCGCCGATGAGCTTCAGTTCCGCCGAGGGCAGCGCGGCGGCCAGCAACTTTCCATAGGACGGCGTGGCAAACCGGTCGGCCTCTCCCCAGAGCACCAGGGTCGGCAGATCGACCCGATGCAGCCAGCGCTTCAGCCCCGGATTGTGCAGGTACGGCCGCCAGCCATAGTGCGCGAGCATATGGCGCTCGCGCGCGAGCTGCTCGAGCTCGGCGGCGGTCATCGCGGCGTAGGTCGGTGCATGCCGCTTCGGGTCGGCGAACAGCAGCGGAAAGGCCTCGATGTCGGGCAGGTAGAAGAGATCGGCGAAGTCGCGCTCCTCGCGGCCCCCGAACTTCACGCCGACCGGCGAGACGAGGACCAGCTTCGACAGCCGCGCGCGATTGCGCACGCACATCTCCAGCGCGATCCACCCGCCGAGGGATGCGCCGACCAGAACCACGTTGTCGAGCTTCAGCGCATCGAGAAGATCGAGATAGAGATAGGCCAGATCGTCGACCGATCGAATCTCGGGCGGAACGGACGCTGCGCCGTAGCCGGGATGGCGCGGCGCGATCACTCTCCATTTCTTCGCGAGCGCGTCGAGATGCGGCCCTGCCTGCGCGACATACTGCTCGGCATGCAGGTAGAGAAGCGGCGGTCCCGAGCCCGCGATATGGGCCTCGACGGGGAAGCCCTTGATGTCCAGCGTTTCCATTCCGACCGTCCTGCACAGATTGTCTTATTGCCTGCGCGGGAGAGTGCCGCGAGCCAAGGACTTGCGCACTGATGCATGTGCGCATGGCCCCGCTGGCCGGAATTGCCGGCGATGCGCTGGGGGCGCGTCAGTACCCGTTCGCGACGTCGACCTCTTGCAGGAGCCGTCCTCCCGCGTCGAGGCTGCGGATGTTCGCGGCGACCTCGGTGACGAGCTGGCCCACGGTCGGCCGCCGCGCCACGTGCGGCATGATCGTGACCTTGGGATGTAGCCAGAGCGGGCTCTCCGGCGGCAACGGCTCAGGGTAGAGCGCATCCAGGGCGGCGTACGACAGCTGTCCCGAATCGAGCGCGGCGATCAGGTCCCTGTCCACCACATGCTTGCCGCGGCCGACATTCACCAGCATGGCGCCGCGCGGCATCATGGCGAAGGTGCGCGCGCAGAAGATGCCCTCGGTTTCCGGCGTCAGCGGCAGCAGGCAGACGGCGATGTCGGTCTGGCCGAGAAAGGCTTCGAGCTGGTCGCTGCCGTGGAACAGCGGCACCTCCGCGGCCGGCCGCGGCGAGCGCACCCAGGCAGAGACCGGGAACCCCAGCGACTGCAGGACCAGCGCCGGCGCCTTGGCCATCATGCCGAAGCCCAGGAAGCCGATGCGCCTCTGCTCGGGCCGGGCGATCGGCACCCGGCGCCATTCCCGATTGGCCTGCGCCGCCTGGTAGCCCGGCATGTCGCGATGCAGGCGCAGGACGTGCATGACGACGTATTCCGTCATCATCGGATCGCCGCCCGGCGGCTCCACCTTGCCGAGCGGCACCTTCGGCAGCTTCGGATGCTTGACGATGTCCTCCACGCCGGCCGCGCGGCTGAACATGGCCTTGAGGTTCGGAAAGGCGGGCAACTTGTCGAAATCCGGATGCATGAAGGCGAGGTACTCGATGTCCTTCAACTCGCCGGCCTCGGGCCAGAAGCGGATCGGCAGACCGGGAAGCTGCTCCGCGAAGGCATCGCGAAATGCCTCGGCGCTGCCGATGATCTTGTCCAGATTGACGATGAGCAACGCCATGCATCCTCCAGGGTGACGCCCGTGGCGGCGTGTCACTCGCCGGAATGATAGAGGAGATGATCGGCCGACCCAAATCCTTGGTTCGGCTCTCCCCTCGTTCAACTCCACCGGCGCCGCATCATGCGCAGGCAACTGGCTGGGCAGGTTAAAGGACCGTTGAGTGACATTCTGGTTATGCATCCCAGTGTTGCAGGCCACTCTTGTGCGGCAACAACTACGGGGAGAGGCATGATCAGTCGAGCCCATATGGAACAAACAATAAGGTCACTTTATGCAGCGCGCATACGGGGAGATCTCGACGGGACGGTAAAGGACCTGGCCGAGGACGCGGTCTTCGTATTGAACGGCCGCGGCACCGGCGTTCCGGCGATGAGCCAGGACTGCTGCGGCAAGGCCGCGGTGCGGGAGGCGATCGGGCAGCTGATCGACCATTGGCGCTTTGCCGATTGGAAGGAGACGTCGCTCATGGTCGATGGGCACAAGTTGGCGTTGGCATGGACGGCCCAGGTGACGTTTGTTCCGACCAATAAGTCTGCGACCATCGATGTCGTCGACATGATCACCTTTCGCGACGGCAAGATCGTCGATTTTCGTCAATCGACCGACACCGCCATGGTGATGTCGCTTGCGTCTTGAGGGACGCACGGCGCTCCTGCTACCGCGGCGATAGCCTCACCGCCGTCATGTAGTGCTGGCGGTAGTAGTCGGAGTCGAGGGCCGTGACCGAGACGGGCGAGCCGCGATGCGTGGCGTGAACGAACTGGCCGTTGCCGGCATAGATGCCGACGTGGGTGAAGGTGCCGCGATGGCCGAAGAAGACGATGTCGCCGCGCTGCAGGTCGCTGCGTGCGACCGCAGCGCCCTCGCGCGCCATGCCGTCCGGCATGCGCGGGATGTTCTGTCCAAAGACCGCGCCGTAGAGGTAATAGACAAAGCCGCTGCAGTCGAAGCCCGTGCTGGGCGAGATGCCGCCATTGCGATAGGGCGTGCCCAGGTATTGCATGGCGCGCGAGACCAGGCGGTCACCCCAATCGTTTGCGACCGCGGGGGTGGCAAACGAAGCTGGGACCACTGCGGGCTTCGCCTGTGTGAAACCGGCGAACGCGCCGTTCTCCTGCTGCCATTTGGCATTGAGCTGATCGGCGACACTGTCCGTCGGATCGGCTTGGGGCGCTGCCTTATGAGCGGCCTTCGCCGGAGGTTTCAGCTTCGACTTGGCCGGCGCCTTGACCTGGGCGATCGCGGGGGAAAGAACACCCGCTGTCCCGAACAGCATCAGAGCGGCCAGCACCGCGACCGACCAGGCTGTCGCCCGGCCAAAGACTCGTACGCTCGAGCGCGTGTAGCGCCCGCTTCCCAACGCCATGAACTTCTCCCCCTCGGGACTAAGGCAAGGCGGCCAGCGGCCTACCCCCATAGTGTCGAAAGGCGGTTCTTCCGTCCAACAAATGTTGCAAAGTTGCCACAACACCTTCGGACGGCTGAGCGTTGATTTTGCTTGCTTTTCGGGACTCGCTTCATGTGGCTTGTCCACAGGCGGGAAATCGCCAGCCCGTGCTCTGCCATGATTGCGGGCAGGGAATGCGCTCTTGAAATAGCAACGGGCGCATCTCGCGAGATGCGCCCGTCACCCTGTCAGTCAGCCGGCGTGCCCGCCGGCGATCGCGCTACACGATCGTGAACTGGTTCGCCGTCATGGCGAGGCCAGGGGTAACCGACCCGAACGCGACTGCAGCCTGGGCGCCATTGCCATCGGCGTCGTACAGCATGTTTCCGGTGGCCGAGTCGTAGCCGATCCGGTCCGAGGCATCGCTTGCGGCTGCACCGAGGAAGAAGGCGCTCGCCGCCAGCACGCCGACCGGGCCCGCCTGGCTGAAGATCGACGAGCTCAGCGCGACATTGTCGGCCCCGACGGTGAAGTCGACAATGGTCACGAAGTTGTCGGCAACGAGAGGGGTATCGAACTGGAAGGTGTCGTTGCCGTCACCGCCGATCAGCGCGTCGTTTCCGCCGCCGGTGATGAACTTGTCGTTTCCGCCGAGGCCAGACAGGACATTGTCGGCGCTGTTGCCGGTGATGACGTTGCCGAGCCCATTGCCGGTGCCGTTGATGGCGGCGGCCCCGGTCAGGGTCAGGTTCTCCAGGTTCGTCGACAGCGTGTACGAGACCGAAGACTGCACGGTGTCGATGCCACCGGCCACTTCGGCGGCCACGTCGCCGGCGTTGTCGACGATGTAGGTGTCGTTGCCGAAGCCGCCGTTCATGTTGTCGATGCCCGCGCCGCCATTCAGCGTGTCGTTGCCGTCGAGGCCCGACAGGACGTTGTTGCCGCTGTTGCCGGTGATCACGTTGTCCTTGGCGTTGCCGGTGCCGTTGATCGCGCCCGCTCCGGTCAAGGTCAGGTTCTCGAGGTTCACCGACAGCGTGTGCGTGATCGACGACTGGACGGTGTCGACGCCGCCGGCGACCTCGCCGGCCACGTCGCCGACATTGTCGACGATGTAGGTGTCGTCGCCGAAGCCCCCGTCCATGCTGTCGGCGCCCGTGCCGCCGTCCAGCCTGTCGTTGCCGTCGCCGCCGCTCAGCGAGTCGGCACCGCCGGCACCCTTCAGCGAATCGTCGCCCGCAAGGCCCGACAGGACATTGTTGGCGGCGTTGCCGACGATCAGGTTGTCGAGCGCATTGCCGGTGCCGTTGATCGCGGCGGCCCCGGTCAGGGTCAGGTTCTCGATGTTCGTCGAGAGGGTGTGCGTGACCGAGGCCTGCACGGTATCGGTGCCGCCCGCCACCTCGGCCGCCACGTCGCCGGCATTGTCGACGATGTAGAGATCGTTGCCGAAGCCGCCGTTCATGTTGTCGGCGTTCGTGCCGCCATCCAGCGTGTCGTTGCCATCGCCGCCGATCAGCGTGTCGACCCCGACAAGGCCCGACAGGACGTTGTTGCCGCTGTTGCCGGTGATCACGTTGCCCTTGGAGTTACCGGTGCCGTTGATCGCGGCCGATCCGGTCAGGGTCAGGTTCTCGAGGTTCACCGACAGCGTGTGCGTGACCGAGGCCTGCACCGTGTCAGTGCCGCCCGCGACCTCGCCGGCCACGTCGGCGGCGCTGTCGACGATGTAGGTGTCGTTGCCGAAACCGCCATCCATGTTGTCGGCGCCCGTGCCGCCGTCCAGCGTGTCGTTGCCATCGCCGCCGCTCAGCGTGTCGTCGCCGGCAAGGCCCGACAGGACGTTGTTGCCGCTGTTGCCGGTGATCACGTTGTCCTTGGCGTTGCCAGTGCCGCTGATCGAGGCCGATCCGGTCAGGGTCAGGTTCTCGAGGTTCACCGACAGCGTGTGCGTGACCGAGGCCTGCACCGTGTCGACGCCGGCGGCCACTTCGCCCGCCACGTCGCCGGCGTTGTCGACGATGTAGGTGTCGTTGCCGAAACCGCCATCCATGTTGTCGGCGCCCGTGCCGCCGTCGAGCGTATCGTTGCCGTCGCCGCCGATCAGCGTGTCGGCGCCGGAAAGGCCCGACAGGACGTTGTTGCCGCTGTTGCCGGAGATCACGTTGGCCAGCGAGTTGCCGATGCCGTTGGTGTTCCCGCTGCCGGTCAAGGTCAGGTTCTCGACATACTGGCCGGCCAGGCTGTAGCTGATCGAGCTGAAGACCTGATCGGTCCCCGCGCCGTTCGCCTCGACCGTGCTGTCGCCGGCATTATCGACAAAGTAAGTGTCGTTGCCCGCGCCGCCGGCCATCACGTCTGCGCCGGTCGAGCCGTTCAGGACATTGTTGCCCGAATTGCCGGTCAACGTGTTGGCCAGCGAGTTGCCGATGGCGTTGATGTTCGAGCTGCCGGTCAGGGTCAGGTTCTCGACATACTGGCCGGCCAGGCTGTAGCTGACCGAGCTGAAGACCAGATCGGTCCCCGCGACGTTCGCCTCGATCGCGGTATCGCCGGCGTCGTCGACATAGTAGGTGTCGTTGCCCGCGCCGCCGGCCATGCTGTCGGCGCCCGTGCCGCCAACCAGGGCGTCGTTGCCGTCGCCGCCGAGCAGCGTGTCGGCGCCGCCGGCGCCCTTCAACGTGTCGTTGCCCGCGAGGCCCGACAGGACGTTGTTGGCGTCGTTGCCGATGATGAGGTTGTCCTTGGCATTGCCGGTGCCGTTGATCGCGTTGGCGCCGGTCAGGGTCAGGTTCTCCAGGTTCACCGACAGCGTGTGCGTGATCGAGGACTGCACCGTGTCGGTGCCCCCCGCCACCTCGCCGGCCACATCGCCCGCGTTGTCGACGATGTAGGTGTCGTCGCCGAAGCCGCCGTCCATGTTGTCGGCGCCCGTGCCGCCATTCAGCGTGTCGTTGCCGTCGCCGCCGCTCAGCGTGTCGTTGCCCGAAAGGCCCGACAGGACGTTGTTGCCCGAATTGCCGGTCAACGTGTTGGCCAGCGAGTTGCCGGTGGCGTCGATGTTCGAGCTGCCGGTCAGGGTCAGGTTCTCGGTATACTGGCCGGCCAGGCTGTAGCTGATCGAGCTGAAGACCAGATCGGTCCCCGCGCCGCTCGCCTCGACCGCGGTATCGCCGGCGTCGTCGACGTAGTAGGTGTCGTTGCCTGCGCCGCCGGCCATGCTGTCGGCGCCCGTGCCGCCAACCAGGACGTCGTTGCCGTCGCCGCCGAGCAGCCTGTCGGTGCCGCCCGCACCCTTCAACGTGTCGTTGCCCGCGAGGCCCGACAGGCCGTTGTTGGCGTCGTTGCCGATGATGAGGTTGTCCTTGGCATTGCCGGTGCCGTTGATCGCGTCGGCGCCGGTCAGGGTCAGGTTCTCCAGGTTCACCGACAGCGTGTGCGTGATCGAGGCCTGCACCGTGTCGGTGCCGCCCGCCACCTCGCTCGCCACATCGCCGACGTTGTCGACGATGTAGGTGTCGTCGCCAAAGCCGCCGTTCATGTTGTCGGCGCCCGTGCCGCCATTCAGCGTGTCGTTGCCGTCGCCGCCGCTCAGCGTGTCGTTGCCGCTGCCGCCGCTCAGCGAGTCGTCGCCGGTGTCGCCGATCAGCGAATCGTCGCCGGCGCCACCGTCCAGCGTGTCATCGCCGCCACCGCCATCGAGCGAGTCGGCGCCCGCGCCGGGGAACGATCCTGCAGGAATGCGTGTTACCGTGGCCGAGACGAACAGCGGGGTGATTGTTTCGTCGGCGGCTGTACCCGTGAAAATGGCCATTTCTTTCTCCTGGGAATAATTATGTGGGTACGCAAAACTTGAAAAATGACTTCCACAAACTCCGGAAAGCGCTGCCGGTGTAATAGCCTTGGATGTCCCGCATATGTTGTGCAACCCACATTTACGTTTCGTGGGTTTCCCAGCTGAATGGCCTCGCCACAGAAAGTTTTCTTTTTCGAGAACGACGGTGGTGATTTTTTTGTGGCATAACCGCCGTTCTCGCTGGTATCAAAAACAGGTTTTCCCCGCAGTCGCGTATTTCTGTATATGAAGAACCGATTTCTTGATGAGCGCGCTCGAAGCTCAAAAAATGCGCAGCCGACTCTTTTGCCTAGGCTCGAGCGCCGCGGCGGGAGAAGAATTCCGCGATTCTCAGCGCACCGACGCGAGCGCTACCGGCGGGCAGGCGAGCCCGTTCACCAGCGGCGGCGGATTGCCGGTGCGGCAGGCGGGCTCGGCGCGGCGGCAGCGCGGGTGGAAGGTGCAGCCGGACGGCAGGTCCGCCGGATTGGGCGGCTCGCTCGGCGTGGCGGGGGGCACGGTGCCGGCGTGGAGGCGCGGCACCGACGCGAGCAGCGCCTGGGTGTAGGGATGGCGCGGCGCGCCGAGGACCTGCTCGGCGCTGCCCTGCTCGACGATCCGTCCGAGATACATCACCGCCACTTCGGCGCAGACCTGGCGCACCACCGCGAGATTGTGGCTGATGAACAGGTAGGTGAGGCCGCGGCGGGCGCGCAGCTCGGCCAGCATGTCGAGCATCTGGGCCTGCACGCTGACATCGAGCGCGCTGGTCGGCTCGTCGAGCACCAGCAGCTGCGGCTCCGGCGCGAGCGCGCGGGCAATGCAGACGCGCTGCTTCTGGCCGCCCGAGAGCTCGTGCGGATAGCGGCGCAGGAACTCCGGCCCGAGCCCGACCTCGGCGAAGAGCTGCCGCACGCGGTCGTCGAGCTCCGAGCCGCTGGCGAGGCGCTGGATGACCAGCGGCTCGGCGACAGCGGCGGCCGCCGTGAGCCGCGGGTCGAGCGCGGCCGACGGGTTCTGGTGCACGAGCTGCAGCCGGCGGCGCAGCGGGCGCAACGACGACTCCGGAAGTGCCGTGATGTCCTGGCCGTTGAACAGGATGCGCCCGGCGCTGACCGGCGTCAGCCGCAGCAGCAGCCGCGCGAGGGTGGACTTGCCGCAGCCGCTCTCGCCAACCAGCCCGAGCGTCGCGCCCGGCGCCAGCGAGAGATCGACGTGCGCCACGGCGGTCAACCTGCGTGCCGGCTGGAACGCCGTGCGCGGCAGAGCGTAGGTCTTGGCCAGGCCGGTGGCGTCGAGGAGCGCAGTCATGACGTGGCGTGATGGCAGGCGACGCGATGCGCCGGCGCGAGCTCGCGCAGGATCGGCTTGGTGTTGCGGCAAACATCGGTCGCCAGCGCACAGCGCGGATGGAAGCGGCAGCCGGCCGGCGGCGTCAGCAGGTTGGGGATGCTGCCGGGAATGCCGCGCGGCTTGTGCGCCGGGTTGTCGATGTCGGGTACCGCGGCGATCAGCCCCTGCGCGTAGGGATGGCGCGGATGGGCCAGCAGCCCGGCGGTCGGCGCCTCCTCGACCACCGTGCCGGCATACATCACCGCGACCCGCGCGCAGCTCGCCGCGACGACGCCGAGGTCGTGGCTGATCAGCATCAGCGCCAGCCCGCGCTCCTTCACCAGCCCGGCGATCAGCGCCAGCACCTGCGCCTGCACCGTCACGTCGAGCGCCGTGGTCGGCTCGTCGGCTACCAGCACGCTCGGATTACCCGCCAGCGCCATGGCGATCAGCACCCTCTGGCGCATGCCGCCCGAGAGCTGATGCGGATGGCTGGCGAGCAGGCGGTGCGGCTCGGCGAGGCCGACCGAGGCCAGCAGCCCGGCGGCCTGCTCGCGGAGGGCGCGGCGCGAGCGCTTCACCTCGCCCGCCGCCGCCTCCTGGCCGCGGATCGCGTCCTCCATCTGCGTGCCGATCGCCAGCAGCGGATTGAGGTAGCTCGCCGGATCCTGGAAGACCATGGCGATGCGGCGGCCGCGCAGCCGGCGCATCGCCTTATCGGGCAGGCCGAGCACGTCCTGACCCTCGAACAGGATGGCGCCCGACACGACCCGCGCCGGCGGCGACTCGTTCAGCCGCAAGAGGCTGCGCGCCAGCACCGACTTGCCGCAGCCGGTTTCGCCGACGATGCCCAGCGTCTGGCCCGAATCGAGCGACAGGTCGATGCCGTCGAGCACGTGCAAGGTGCCGTCGAACGTGTCGAACGCCAGCCGGTAATCACGGATCTCGACGAGGCTCATCGGAAAGCGCTCTTCGTTGTCGTCCTGAGCGCAGCGAAGGACCTCACCGACCGATCAGACACGGGCCGCGGGGCTGGCGTGAGGTCCTTCGCTGCGCTCAGGACGACAGAGGAGGAGCTCATGCGGCCAGCCTCATCCGCGGTGGCTTCGCGGGTCGAGGATGTCGCGCAGGCCGTCGCCCAGCAGGTTGAAGCCGAGCACGCTGGCGTAGATGAACGCGCCCGGATAGACGGCGTACCACCACCAGTCGGGCAGGTAGCCGCGCGCGATCGAGATCATCGCGCCCCACTCCGGCGTCGGCGGTTTGGCACCCAGCCCGATGAAGCCCAGCGAGGCAACCGCGAGGATCGCCTGGCCGATGTCCATGCTCATCTTGACGATGATCGGCGAGATGCTGTTGGGCAGCACGTGCCGCCACAGGATGCGCAGACCGGGCGCGCCGGCGACGCGGGCGGCCTCGATGAACGGCTCGCCGCGGATCGAGAGCGCCTTGGATTCGGCGAGCCGCACGTAGCCCGGCCACCACACCAGCACCAGCGCGATCATGGCGTTGACGATGCCGGGCCCGAGTGCCGCGACCAGGGCGATCGCCAGCACGAGGCCGGGCACCGAGAGGAACAGGTCGGTGATCCGCATGATGGTCTCGCGCACCTTGCCGCCCGCGGTGCCGGCCAGGATGCCGAGCGGCACGCCGATCGCGGCGGCGGCGAAGGTGATGCCGATGCCGACCAGCAGCGACAGGCGCGCGCCGATGATGACCCGGGTCAGGATGTCGTTGCCGACCTCGTCGGTGCCGAACCAGTGCGCCGCACTGGGCGACTGCAGCTTGCCGGTCAGGTTGACCCCGCCGGCGACGTCATCCGGATAGGGCACGATCCACGGACCGAGCAGCGCCAGCAGCACGATTATCGCAACCAGGCCCAAGCCGAGCGAGGAGGCGAAGCTGCGGCGGAAATGCCAGGCGGCAAGCCGCATCCCGCGCGAGGCGGCCATCAGGCATCCCTCAGGCGCGGGTCGAGCACGCCGTACAGAAGGTCGACGACGAGATTCACCAGCATGAAATTCAGGCCGACGATCAGCGTCACGCCCATCACCGGCTTGAAGTCTCCGGCGATCGCGGAGGACACCGCGTAGAGCCCGATCCCCGGCCAGTCGAACACGGTCTCGACCAGCACCGTGCTGCTCATCATCCAGCCCCAGCGCAGGCCGATGATCGCGAGAGTCGGCAGCATGGCGTTCTTGAGCGCGTGCACCGTCACCAGCCGCCACGGCGCCACGCCGTGGGCGCGGGCGGAGGTGATGTAGTCGGCGCGCAACGACTCCACCATCTCGCTGCGGTTCACCCTCAGGATCGAGGCGAGGCAGGGCAGCGACAGCACCAGCGCCGGCAGGAGAATGTACGACAGCCCCTGCCAGAACAGCGCCCCGTCGCCGCGCAGCAGGGCGTCGATCAGCAGCATTCCGGTGATCGGGTCGCCCGGATCGGTCGACACGCCGATCCGGCCGCTGGTCGGCAGCCAGCCGAGCCAGACGGCGAAGCCGAGCTGCAGCAGCAGGCCGAACCAGAACGGCGGCAGCGCTATTCCCGACACGGCGAAGATTCGCGTGATGTGGTCGAGCCACTGGTCCTTGAACAGCGCCGAGAGCATGCCGAGCGAGATGCCGACGACGAGCCCGATCGCCATCGCCAAAAGGCAGAGTTCCAGGGTCGCAGGGAAATAGCGCGCGAGATCGCTGCCGACCGGACGGCCAGTGGCGATGCTGCGGCCGAAGTCGCCCCGCGCCAGATCGGTCACGTAGCGCAGGAACTGCTCGGGCAACGGCTTGTCGAGCCCGTACTCGCGCCGCGCCTGCTCGATCTGGGATCGTCCGGCATCGGGCCCCGCGGCCAATACCGCGGGATCCGAGGGCGCGACATTGGCGATGATGAAGGTGAGGCAGATCAGACCGAACAGCATCAGCCCTGCCAGCGCGAAGCGGCGCAGCAGGTAGGCGAACATCAGCCCTCGATCCACATCGGATAGAGGTCGACCTCGCCGGTGAACCAGATCGGGCTGAAGGCGAAGCCCTTCACGTAGTCGCGCATCGCCCAGGTGCGGTTGGGGATCATGCCGAAGATCTCCGGCTGGTCGGCCACGATGCGCTTCTGGATCTCGCCATATAGCGCCAGGCGCTTGTCCTTGTCGGTCATGCCGCGCGCCTCGCCGATCATCTTCCAGACCTCGGCGTTCTCGTAATGCGACATGCCGTAATAGAGGCCCCAGGAATCGCGGTGATACTGGTAGGCGACGGTGTCGGGATCGGTGGCGACCGGCGTCACATAGACCGAGATCATGTTGGGGCAGGTGTCGGGCTTGGAGCCGCGCGCGACCATGGTGGGCCATGGCTGGCCCACGATGTTCACCTTGATGTTCAGCGGCCGCAGGCTGTCGAGCAGCACCAGGCCGATGCGGCGCGCGTCCTCGAGGCCCTGGACATGGACGTACTCGAGCTCGATATCGCCGTTCGGCACCTTGCTCTCGGCGAGGAACTCCTTGGCCTTCTCGAGGTTCTTGCGCGGCATGTCGGGAACGGCAATGTAGCCCGCCATATCAGGCGGGAACGGGCTGGTCATCAGCCGCGCGCCGCCGTTGTGGATGGTGATCAGCGCCTCGTAGTCGAAGGCATAGGCGATCGCCTTGCGCAGGTTGATGTCCGCGGTCGGGCCGGTCTGGCAATTGAACTTGATCCCGAAGGTCGTCGAACCAGGATGATCCTCGGCGCGCACACCCGGCAGCTTGGCGAGCTGCGACATGTCATCGGGCGACATGTTGGCGATCACGTCCATCTCGCGCCGCTGCAGGCCGGCGCGACGCGGGGCGGCCTCGCGGACGATCCGGTAGATCACGCCGGAGAGCCGGTTGGCCTCGCCCATCGGCCAGCCCTTCCAGTAGTCGGGCACGGCGTCGAGGTGGATCAACGCGGTGGAATCGAAACGCTTCAGCTTGAACGGGCCGGAGCCGGCCTCGTTCTCGGTCAACCACTTCTTGCCGTAGTCGTTGTCGACGGTGTTGGCGGCCACCTGCTTGGGATTGACGATATACCACCACGGCACATAGGCGATGAACGGCTGGAACGGCCTGTCGAGCGTGAAGGTCACCGTCCGCGCATCGACCGCCTTGATGTTCTCCGGCTTGAGGAAATCCTTCAGCATCCAGGCGACGCCTGCATTGAGCTTCAGCCCGCGCTCGAAGGAGTAGCGTACGGCTTCTGCATCGAGCGGATCGCCGTTGTGGAACTTGGCATTGCCCACGAGGTGGAAGGTGTAGGTGAGGCCGTCCGGCGACTCCTCCCACTTCTCGGCCAGCCACGGAATCACGCGCGGTGGCGTGCCGGTGTATTTCAGCAGCCCGTCATAGACCGACTGCTGCATCATGCGCGTCGACCAGTCGTAGCGGATATGCGGATCGAGCACCGGCACCGCCTGGTTGCCCGAGAACACCATGATCTTGCGGTTGCCGTCCTTGTCGAATGCCCAGCTGATGCCGGGTGCCAGTGCCGGCAGGGCGGCGGCACCGTGAAGGAAGGTGCGGCGGGTGGTGGTCATCGTCATTTCGCTCCGCTCGGTGTCAGCTCACGTTGGCGCAAGGTTGCTTCGATGTCGATCCGTCCGTCGGCGGTCATCACGCAGCCGTAGTCGCGCGCGGCGCCCTCGGACGTGATGTAGCCGTTCTCGAGGTCGGCGGCGATGTCTTCCAGCGCGCGCTCGTGCGGCGGTCCGAAGCCCGAGCCGCCGGCGATGGTCGCATCGATCTCCAGCCGTTCGTCGGTCATGGTGACCGTCTCGCCGGTATTCACGTTGTGGACCGTGCCGTCCGGCCGCTTCACGAAGCCGACCGCGCCGCCGCCCGGCAGCCCGCCGAACAGGCCCTGCACATGGATGCCGTGGCCCTCCGGAAACAGCCCGACCGTTATCGGATCCTTCGAGGTCGCGAGCCGCCGCGCCCGCATGCGCTGGGCGAGGCCGCCGCGCCGCGTACCCGGCCCGCCGGTGTCGGCGACCAGCGATTTCTCGAGGATCACCACCGGCATGCGGCTCTCCAGCAACTCGACCGGCGTATTGGCGGCCGAGGTCGGGAACAGCAGGCCGGACTTGCCGTCCTGGCGCTGCGAGGCGCCCTGCCCTCCGCCCATGAAGAAATGGTCGGAGGCGACCCTGCCCTGCAGGTTTCGGCCGTAGAAGCCGAAGGCCTTGGGCATGCCCGTGAAGGCCTGCACCTTGTCCGGGATCGCGGGCGCCAGCGCGCGATAGAGGTTCGGCCCGATCCACCACGAGATCCGGGTGCGATAGGCGACCGCCGCCGGCGGATCGCAGTTCAGCGACGTGTGCGGCGCCGCCGTCACGGTGATCGGCGCGTAGCACCCGGCATTGCCGCGCACGTTGGGCGTCAGCATGCACTTCACCGGATAGCTCGAATGTGCCGCGGTGACGTTCATCGTGCAGTTCACGCCGCCGCGCGGCACCTCCGGCGGCGGGTCGACGTGCTCGATACGGATCGTGTCGTCCTTCTTGTGGACCCGCACCTTGAAGCGCAGCAGCTCGACCGCGCCGGGCCGCGCCTCGAGCTCGCTCTCGTAGACGCCGTCGGGCACCGCGCGGATCGCTGCCCGCGTCGCCGCCTCGCTGCGCGCCCGCACGACCGCGGCGAGTGCCGCGAGATCCTCCAGCCCGTACTCGGCCATGAAGGCGAGCAGCCGCTGGCCGCCCAGCGCATTGGCGGTGATCATCGACTGGATGTCGCCCAGCACCTGGTCGGGATTGCGCACGTTGCTGTGCAGCATGCGCAACAGCGACTTGTCGGGCTTGCCGGCCTCGTAGAGCTTCATCGGCGGGATCAGAACGCCCTCGTCGAACAGCTCGCGGACCACCGTCGAATCCTTCACGCCGCCGATGTCGCTCACGTGCCCGACCGTGCCCATCAGCGCGACCAGCCGGCCGTTGCTGAACACCGGGCTCACGAGGGCGATGTCGAACAGGTGCCCGGCGCAGAGCCACGGGTCGTTGGTCACCAGCACGTCGCCTTCCTGCAGCGTCTCGGGCGGGAAGTGCTCCAGCAACGCTTGCACGCAGCGCGTCAGCGTCAGGTTGAACAGCGGCATGGCGCGCGGGCTATGCGCCAGCGGGTTGCCCTTCGGGTCGAGGATCTCGTTGGCGAAGTCCTGGCTCTCCGAGATGATCAGCGAGTAGGCGGTGCGGCAGACCGTCTGCCACATCTCCTCGACGATCGAGATCAGGCGCGACCACATGATCTCGAGCCCGATCGGATCGGCCTCGATGCGTGCCTTGGCCGCCTCAAGCGACATGCCGGGCGTCACGATCGCCTGCGCGTTCTGCGCGGCGGCGACGGCGATGCGCAGGTTGCGCGAGGCATCGACCGTCAGGCTGTCGCCCGGTGCAATCACCGTCGTGGCCTCGCGCTCCTCGACGATCGCCGGGCCGGCAACGGTCTGGCCGGGCGCGAGCGCATAACGGTCGTAGACCGGCGTGTCGTGGAACCTGCCGTCGAAATAGGCGGGGCGATGGCCCTTGAGCGCCGCGCCGACCGCATTGCCGGCAACGGCACCGGACAGGGCGATCTGCGGCTCCGGGCTGCTGACGCGGACGCGGAACGACAGCACCTCGATCTCGGCGTCGTCGACCACGCGGGTGTAGAGCGTACGATAGGTCTCCGCGAAGGCCTCGGTCAGCGCCGGCAGGCTGTCGGCCGCGAGCGCCCCCTCGGGCAGTCGCACCATGATCTGGTGGAGCTGGCCGACGAGGCGCATCTCGGCGGTGCGCTCGACCTTCACATCGGCGTCGGCGACGCCGGCCGCGTGCAGGCGGCTGCGCGCCAGCGATTCGAGCTCGGCGAGATTGGCATTGGCCTGTGCCCAGTCGGTGCCCGCGCCGAGCGAGGTCAGCACGCTGCGCGACTGCTCGAAGGCCAAAGGTGCCGCAAGGAAGCCGAGCGCCGAGGCCGCTCCTGACGCTGGTGGAATCAGGACCTGCCCGATGCCCAGCACGCGCGCGACCCTCACGGCATGCGCCGGCCCCGCGCCGCCGAACGCCACCATGGCGTAGCGCCGCGGGTCTCTGCCCTTCTCGATCAGATGCACGCGGGCTGCACCGGCCATCGCCTCGCACACCACCGCGTGGATGCCAGCCGCGGTTTCGATCGCCGGCAGGCCGAGCTTCGCGCCGAGCCGCGCCAGCGCCGCTTCGGCCGCCGGCTTGTCGAGCGTCATGCTGCCGCCGAGGAAGAAGCCCGGGTCGTAGTAGCCCAGCAGCAGGTTGGCGTCGGTGACAGTCGCCTCCTCGCCGCCCTGGCCGTAGCAGGCCGGTCCGGGCGCCGCGCCGGCGCTGCGCGGACCGACCTTGAGCAGGCCGGTCTCGTCGAGGCCGGCGATCGAGCCGCCGCCGGCGCCGATCTCGATCATGTCGACCACCGGCGCCTTGATCGGCAGGCCCGAGCCGCGCCGGAAGCGGCGCACGCGGGCGGTCTCCATCATCGGCACGACCGCGGCGCGGCCGTTCTCGATCAGGCAGGATTTCGCCGTCGTGCCGCCCATGTCGAAGGCGATGGCGTCGGGCAGCCCGGCCTCGCGCGCGAACAGCACGGTGGCGAGCGCGCCGCCAGCCGGACCTGACTCGAGCAGGCGGATCGGGAAGGTGCGCGCGACTTCCGGTGCGCAAAGGCCGCCGTCGGACTGCATCAGCCGCAAGGTGCCGGCAAAGCCCTGCGCGTCGAGCTCGCGCAGCAGGCGGCCGATGTAGCGATCCATCAGCGGCTGCACGAAGGCGTTGGCGCAGGTCGTGGCGAGCCGCTCGTATTCGCGGATCTCCGGTGCCACTTCCGACGACAGGCTGATGGATACGTTGGGGAAAGCCTCGCGCAGGATGCGGCCGGCGGCCTGCTCGTGCGCCGGATTGGCGTAGCTGTGCAGGAAGCACACCGCGATCGCCGAGCAGCCGTCGGCGACCAGCCGCGTGCCTTCGGCCAGCACTGCCGCCTCGTCGAGCGGCTCGAGCACGCGGCCGTCGTAGGCGAGGCGCTCGCCGATCTCGAGACGGCGATGCCGCGGCACCAGCGGATCGGGAAACTTCAGGAACAGGTCGTAGATGTCGTAGCGCTGCTCGATGCCGAGCTCGAGCACGTCGCGGAAGCCGCGCGTCGTCAGCAGCCCGAGCCGCGCGCCGCGCCCCTCGATCAGCGCGTTCGTGACCAAGGTTGTGCCGTGCAGCAGCTCGCCGATGTCAGCCACGGCGATGCCGGCCGCCGCGCAGATGCTGCGAATACCGTCGAGCGCACCATCGGCCGGATCCTCCGGCGTGGTCAGGCACTTGTGCAGCGAAATGCCGCCCGTCGTCGCATCCAGCAGCACGAAATCGGTGAAGGTGCCGCCGATGTCGAAGCCGAGCCGATAGCGTGCGGTAGATGGATCGATAGCCATGGGTTTCACCTTCCGAACGCCGTCACGCAAATCCTATGCCGCGGCAATCGCGCTGGGAGCGCGGCTCTCCAGAGCCGCTCTTCTTCAGATCGCCACATCCCATGAGCGGCTCTGGAGAGCCGCGCTCCCAGCATTCATGGCCTCAATCTCGCACTACCCCACTCCCAGTCGGCGGGAGCTCTTGCCAGCCCGGCCTTCACAGGATTGTTGTCGATGTAGCTGACCGCCGCGTTGAAATGATTCTCGTTCCGAATGAAGCGATCCCAGCAGTCCCCCTGCCAGAATGTCCCTGACTGTCCGAGCAACCGATTAGCCTGCCGCGCGGTAAATTTCTTCCACGATCCGACGATGTCACTCAGCGAAGCACCCGACGAGACGCCAAGCAGTGCATGGACGTGATTCGGCATGATCGTCCAGGCATGCAGACGATAGCGCTCGCCATCGAAGGCGAAGAGGGACTGCTCGACGACTTCCGCGACATCCGTCCGGCCTAACCAGCAAGCTCCTGAACCTTGATCGAGCGCCTCGTCTCGCAGGCTTTCCGGTCGATCGGACAGTCGTATCCGTTCGAGGGCTTCCTGCGGCAGGCTATCGGCCAACCGATAGGTCACGAATTGGACAACGTCCTGCGAGTCGAAGTGCGGCAGATACCCGCGCGAATGCCAGCCCTTGAATTGCATATGACAATGCTACCAAACAAGAACGGGCTCCAGAAAGGATAGTGACGGCTGGGAGCGCGGCTCTCCAAAGCCGCTCATGGGGTATGACAATCTGAAGAAGAGCGGCTCTGGAGAGCCGCGCTCCCGGCACACTACCCGCCATGCAGGTGGTCGAACAGGAAGACGCGGTCGTTGGGGGACAGGCGGGCGGACAGGGGGACGACCTTGCCGTTGAGGGCGGCGGCGTAGACGTCGTGCTGGGCGCCCATCTGGACCGCGAGGTCCTCGACGGTGGCGGCGTCGGCGACCTGCAGGACCATCGAGCCCGCGCCACTTGGCGCGAAGCGTCGGAGGTTGCCCCACAGGGTGACGCTGACCTGCATCAGTCGCCGTCCTTCAATCGGGCAAGCGCGATCTTCTCGGCGGTGATCGGCAGCGCCTGGATACGCACGCCCGTGGCGGCGGCGATGGCGTTGGCGATCGCGGCCGGCGGCTGGATGCAGGGCGGCTCGCCGACGCCCTTGGCGCCGTAAGGGCCGTTGACGCTGGGCTTCTCGATCAGGATGCATTCGACCCGCGGCATGTCCATCATGGTCGGCATCTTGTAGTCGGTCAGGTTGGCGTTCAGCACGCGGCCGCCGTCGTAGACGATCTCCTCGCTCAGCGCCTGGCCGATGCCCTGCGCCACGCCGCCCTCGATCTGGCCCTCGATGTAGGTCGGGTTGATCGCGAAGCCGACGTCCTGCGCCACCACGTAGCGATTGATCGTGACCTCGCCGGTGACCTCGTCCACCGAGAGGTCGACCGCATGGGTATGGAAGCTGTGGCTGGTCCACGCCGGCGACGGATGATTCTTCACCCGCGTGGGGTCGAAGGTCGGCATCGGATGGATGAACGTGCCGTGCGAGATCAGCCCGCCGCCGGTCCGCTGCGACAGGCCTGCCACCTCGGCCAGCGACAGGCGGTTGTTGCCGCTCACCACGCCCTTGCCCTCGAGCCGGACCGACTCGGGCGCGACGTTCCACAGCGGCGCCACCAGCTCGCCGATCTGGCGCCGCAGGTCCTTCGCGGCCGCGATACAGGCATTGCCCACCGAGAAGGCCGTGCGGCTGCCCTGCGCGCCGTAGTCGTAGGGCGAGAGGTGCGTGTCGACATCGGTCGCATTGATGTCGCTGAGGTCGACACCGAGCTCCTCGGCGAGGATCTGGGCCGCGCCGGTCATCGCGCCCGTGCCGATCTCGACCGCGCCGCTCACCAAGGTGACCGTGCCGTCCGGGTTGATCTTGACATAGACGCCGGACGAGCCGCCGGTCGTCAGCCACCACGAGCAGGCGAGCCCCTTGCCGCGGCCAGGGCCGGGCTTGCGATCCTTCCAGCCGATCGCATCGGCGGCCCGGCGCAGCGACTCCTCGATCGAGACGCTGGTCACCGTGTCGCCGGCCGGTCCCGCGTCGCCTTCTCGATAGACATTGCGCAGCCGGAACTCGAGCGGATCGATGCCGAGGTCGTCGGCGATCAGGTCGATCTGCGATTCGACGGCGAAGTTGCCCATCGGGCCGGCCGGCGCGCGGAACGATCCGGTCGAGCCCTTGTTGGTGTAGACGGCAACGCTTTCGTACGAGAAGTGGGGCGTGCGATACGGTCCGGCCAGCATCTGCAGGGCGAGCGCTGCCGTCCCCGGCCCGGAATTGGCGTAGGCGCCGCAATCCAGCAGCACCTTACCTTCGCGCGCGATCAGCAGGCCGTCCTTGCTCACGCCGGTCTTGAGCGTGATCACGGTCGGTTGGCGCGGATAGGCGTCGGTCAGCTCCTCCTCGCTCGTCGTCGTCACCTTGACCGGCCGCTTCGACTTGCGTGCCAGCCAGGCGGCGAAATGCTCGACACCGACCCGCAGCTTGCCGCCGAAGCCGCCGCCGATGCCCGGCACGACCACCCTCACCTTGCTCGCGGGCAGGTCGAGCACCTCGGCCAGCATGTTCTTCATGTCGAAGGGCAGCTGGGTGTTGCACCAGACGCTGACATCGCCATTGCCGTCCCAGCTCGCGATCGCCGTGCGTGGCTCGGTGTAGCCGGGATGGACGTGCTGTGTCGTGAAGCGATGCTCGTAGACGCGATGGCACGCGGCGAAGCCCGCCTCGAGGTCGCCGACAGCGATCGAGGAGCGGCCAGAGATGTTGCCTTCGCGGTCGAAAACCGGCAGCGCCTGGTAGTCGCTCCAGCCGGCGTGGACCTGCGGCGCGCCGGGCTTCAGCGCGTCCTCCATGTCGAACACGGCCGGTAGCGGTTCGTACGCGATCTCGATGGCGCGTACCGCGGCCTCGGCGATCTCCAGGCTGGTCGCGGCGACCGCCGCGATCGCCTCCCCGCGGAAACGCACGACATCCGACGCGAAGACCGGACGGTCCTTGATCGCGGTGCCGAAAAGGATCTGCGGGATGTCCTTCGCCGTCAGGATCGTGCGCACGCCGGGCAGCGCCAGCGCCTTGGTCAGGTCGAGCCGCACGATGCGGGCATGCGCCTCGCTGCTGCGCAGGATCTTGCCGAACAGCATGCCGGGCAGCGCGAAGTCGGAGGCATAGACGTGCTTGCCAGTGACCTTGCCGATGCCGTCGATGCGCTTCAGCCGCTTGCCGGCGACGCGGCGTTCATGGGTGCTCATGACGCCCTCCTCGCCGTCTCGGGCCACGAATTCATCTGGCGCGCCGCGGCGATCACCGCATCCACGATCTTCTGGTAGCCGGTGCAGCGGCACAGCGTGCCCGACAAGGCCTCGCGCACCTCGGCCTCGCTCGGCACGCGGCCGGGGCGCTCGTCGAGGAACGACTTGGCGGTCAGGATCATGCCCGGGATGCAGTAGCCGCACTGCACCGCGCCATGTTCGATGAAGGCTGCCTGCAGCGGATGGAGATGCTCGGGGTCGCCCAGCCCCTCGATGGTGACGATCGAGCGGCCGCGCGCCTGCTCGGCGAGCAGGATGCAGGAATTGACCGCCTTGCCGTCGAGCAGCACGGTGCAGACGCCGCACTCGGCCTCGAGGCAGTTCGCCTTGGTGCCGGTCATGCCGAGCTCCTGGCGCAGCACATGCAGCAGCGACCAGTGCGGCTCGACCATCAGCTGATGGCTCTCGCCGTTGATCGTGAGGTCGAGCGCCTGACGCGTCATGCTTCACCTCCTGCGATACGATCCGCGCAAGCGAGGAGCGCGCGTTCGACCAGCGTCGCGACCAGCAGCTTGCGGTAGCGCGCGGAGGCGCGCACATCGTCGATCGGCGCGACCGCGTCGGCAGCGATCCGCCCGGCCTCGCGGAACGCGGCGGCGCCCTGCTTCTCGACCAGCGCTTCCGCGTCCGGCATGCGCACCGTGCGCGAGGCCGCGGCACCGATCGCGATCCGCGCCTTGCCGCCGCGCACGAGGTGAGCCGCGACGCAGATCACCGAGATCTCCATCGCCTTCCGCCGGCCGGCCTTGAGGAACCAGGTCGCGCTCTCTGCCGGCGGCTTGTCGAAACCCACTGCCGTCAGGATCTCCTCGGGCCGCCGGTCGGTGCGGCCGCGCTCCACCAGGAAACGGTCCAGCGGCATCGAGCGCGTGCCGGCCGCGCCACGCAGTTCGACCGTCGCGTCCAGCGCGAGCAGCACCGGCACGAGATCGGCCGCCGGCGAGGCGTTGACGATGTTGCCGCCAACGGTCGCGATGTTGCGCACCTGCCGGCCACCGATCACGGCCGAGGCCTGCGTCAGCGCGGTGAGAGTCGTCTGGAAGCCGGGATGGTTGACGACCGCCTCGTGCGTCGCCATCGCGCCGATCACATACCCGGTCGGCGTCTCGCCGATCGTGTCGAGCCCAAGCCCGGCCAGGCTGATCAGGTGCTTCGGTGCGATCCGCCCCCGGTTGATCTGGATGAGGAGGTCCGTCCCGCCCGCCAGAAATCGTGCAGCGTCGCCCTGCTCGCGCGCGAAGGCGATCGCCGCGTCAAGGCTTTCGGGCCGGTGGAATGCAAAGCTCATCGATTATCCTGAGGCCGCAAGATGGGCCTGAGGCCGTAAGAAGGGCTGGGAGCGCGGCATGAGCGTTCAAGCCTAGAGACGACGAATGAAGTCTCGCACGGTGCGGAGGAACTTGGCGTTCTCTTCCCGCATCAGGCGGTGGCCGCTGTCCTCGAACACCACCTGCTCGGCCCCGGGGATGCCGTTCATGATCTCCTCGGACGCATCGGGCGGCGCGATCCTGTCGTGGCGGCCCGTAAGGACGAGAGTCGGCACGGTGATACCGCCGAGCCGCGATCTCACGTCGTAGGTGTGCCGGTCGCGGGCAAAGAACCAGTTCAACATGTCGATGTCGGCGATCGGCCTGAAGCCGCCCGGGGGCGATCGTTCCGGATCGTATTCATAGAATGGCGCGAGAGCCGTGAACACGCGCTCGAGGTCCTGGACGGATCGCACGGTCCCGGTCCTGAGGCGCGCCAGGGCGTCGCGCTGCTCGGGCGATGCGATGGCATGCAGGCGCGAAAGGCCGCGCTCGAAGGCTTCGTTGCTCGCCGCCGTCGCGCAGGGGATGAGCGCGGCCACGCTGTCCGGGTAGGTCGCGGCATAGGTGAGCGCCAGCATCCCGCCGAAAGACATGCCGAACACCACGATGCGCCCGAGGCCCAGCGTCTTGCGCAGAGCCTCCAGATCATCGGCCATGTTGGCCAGCGTGCATGTCTCCACGGGCGGGCGCGAGGAGCGGCCATTGCCGCGATGGTCGACGAGGATCAGCTGCGTGATACCCTCCATCGGTGTAAGCCATGGCACGAATTGCGAATGGTCGATGCCCGGCCCCCCGTGGAGGGCGACCATGACGGGCTTGTCGACCAGCTCGCCGCCGCGGGGCGCAAGCACGGAACCGTAAACGTCGAAGAACAGTTCCACGCCGTTGACCGCGATACGCATCGCTCAGCCTGCCTTGCCTCGGGTCAGCACGGAGTCCTGGAAGCCCCTCCGGATCTCATCGTCCGGTGCGTGCATCGAACAATGATGGTGCCATATCTTCCAGACCGGATTTCCCGCGCCGTCGTCGCGGATCAGCACCTCGGTCTCGCGGACCCTGAACCATCTGTCCGGGGTGCCCGGCGGGAGCTGCCCGCCCGGCTTCGCGACGCGGCGGATGAGGGCCTCGTGAGAGACCCACGCCATGTCGCCGCGGATCTCGATCCGCATGTCGATGACGTCCAGCTGCGGCAGGCCGTAGTCGCGGCCGATCAGCTCCCAGAGCTGGGTCAGCTCGTCGACCGACCGGTAGGTGTGCCCATTGAGGTTGTACTGCAGGAGCTTGTCGCCCGACGCGAAGCACGCGCGCATGCGGGGAATGTCGAGGTCGGTGTTCGCGGCCCACCACTCGTCGTGGATGCGCCGGACCTCGGCGATATCCTGTTCCATCGTCGGCTGGCTCACGGTCGCGGCGCTCATGGCTTCACCCGCGGCCAGACGTCCTTGCCGAGGGCAACCAGCGTTTGCTCGGCGGTCGTGCCCTCGCAGGGCAGCGGCATGACGATGAACCCGTCGGCGCCGGCGGCCTGCAGGTCCCTCATGTGCTGCGCCACCTCCTCCGGCGAGCCGGCCAGCGTGAAGGCGTCGACGTGCCGGTCGGTGACCAGCGGCAGCAGCGGTGTATAGGGTGCGGCACCCTCGGCGTAACGTACGTTGGCGAAGGGCGCGATCTGCTCGTCCGTCAGAAGCAGGCCCTGCTTCTCGGCGGTCATGAACTTCAGCCGGCCCGCCGCCAGCATGCGCGCCACGCCGAGCCGCACGCCGTCGCGTGCCTTCTTGCCATCGGGCGAGACGCAGGCGTTGAGGCGCAGCATCACCTTCACCGCGGAAGGATCGCGGCCCTTGCGTTTGGCACCCTCGGCCAGGATGGCGCGAAAGGCCGTGAGCTCCTCGACATTGCCGCAGCCTTCCATGATCGCGCCGTCGGCGAAGCCGCCGGTCACCCGCTGACCGAGCGGGCCGTTGCTCGCGACATAGATCGGGACGTCGGCGCGCACCGGCTTGAACGAGAGCTTGCCGTCGTGGAACGACACGACGTCGCCCTTGTAGTCGAGCACCTCGCCCTTCAGCAGGACTCGCACGACCTCGATCATCTCGCGGATCGCGACAGCCGGCTTCCGGCGCACGATGCCGAGTTCGGGGAAACCGGAGATGCCGGCGCCGATGCCGAGGATGGCGCGCTGGTTGGAGATCTCGTCGAGGGTGGCGATCGCCATCGCCGTCAGCGCCGGGTGGCGCGCGAACGGGTCGGTGACACAGGTGCCGAGCTTCACCGTCGTGGTGTGCTGGGCCAGGATCGCCAGCGTCGAGTAGACCTCGCGGTAGAAGCGCTCGTCGGCGACCCACAAGGCGTCGTAGCCGTTCGCCTCGGCAAGCCTGGCGCGCTCGACCATCTGGGAGATCGGCACGTTGCCCAGCATCAACAGTTCGAGAGACATCGACAACGGCTCCTTACGCGGCTTCGTTCCAGGACGGCGCCGAGAACGCGGCGAAGCGCGGCGCCGCCCAGTGCTCGTCGTCGAATTTCATGCCGATCTCGCAGCCGGCCCGCATCAGCAGCGTGACGATGCGCGACTTCTCGTTGGCCGAGATCATGGCCGCGGAATAGGAGATGCACAGCGCGACCCGCTCGCCGCTCTCGCGGTCGTCAACGCACACGGCGATCGATTCGACGCCCGGGAGGATCTCGTCGGTCGCCTGCGACCAGCCCTTCTCGCGCACCGTCGCGAGCGCGGCGAAGAGATCATCGATCGTCTGCGGCGCATTGGGCGAGGGCGGTTGCCAAGGCGTGGGATAAAGCGCGCGCACGGCCTCATCGTCGAGGCGGGCCAGCATCGCCCGGCCGGTCGAGGAGCAAAAGGCCGGCAGCCGATCGCCCGGCGAGGTCACGACCCGCAGTGGCTTGCTACCCGGCCGCATGCGCAGGCCGAGCACCTCGATGCAGTCGAGCATCGCGATGTATCCGGTGTGGCCCGTCGCCTTGACGATCTGCGCCAATGCCTCGTCAGCGGCAACGCTCAGCGTCGAATGGGCGCGATGACGACGCGAGGTCTCGAAGATCAGATTGCCCACCGAGTAGCCAGCGCCGAGCTCGGTGACAGCCAGAAGGCCTGCCTCGGCCATCCCCTTCAACAACCGGGACGACGAGCTTTTGGGCAGGGCGAGAAGCTGGGAAACCTCGGTAACGGACAACACGCTGCGATCCGGCGTGAAAAGCCGGAGGACCTTCGCGACATTATCGACAGAATTCATTGGCGAACTTTCTGGGTTCCATTTTTGGAACGCTATATGGGTTTTATTGGAACAGCAAGAATCGTAAATGGCCCGAATTGTGCAAGTCGCCTCCCGTCTTGCGCCACGCTGTTCCGAAAATATGAACACTGATTGACAATACTGGAACAGTATGGACTGAATGTGTCGGGGCTTGGAGGGATAGGACAATGGGCATCACGTCGGATCGGCGCACTTTCCTGAAACTTTCGTCGGGGGCCGGCGCGGCGGCGCTCGGCGGCATCGGCGCGCTGCCGGTGCAGGCGCAGGCCAGCTCGACGCTGACCGTCGCCTGGGACACCGACATCGACAGCCTCGATCCGCATGTCTTCAAGTCGGTCGGCGGCTATGCCGTGCAGTGCAATCTCTACGATCCGGTCGTTGGCTGGAAGGTGCGGCCGGTCGAAGGCAGCAAGGGCGTGTCGCGCTCCTTCCCCAACGAGTTCGAGGGCAGCATCGCCGAATCCTGGACCTTCGAGCGCGACGGCGCGACGATCGTGCTCAAGATCCGGCCGGGCATGAAGTTCCCGAGCGGCCGGCCGGTCGATTCCGCGGCGCTCAAATACTCGCTCGACCGCGCGCTGCAGTCGCCCGGCTACATGCGGTTCATCATGCCGCGCATGCTCCAGGTCACCAAGCCGGAGGAGATCGTGGTGCGCGATCCGATGACGATCGCGCTCGACATGAAGGGCCCGACGCCGCAGCCGATGGTGCTGAACTTCCTGTCGCTGATGACCATCACCGCGCTCGATCCCGAGTTGATCAAGCCGAACGCGACCGAGAAGGACCCGTGGGCGGCCGAGTGGGCCAAGCGCAACGCGGTCGGCTCCGGCCCCTATACGCTCGTCACGAACACGCCGGGCGTCGAAGTCGTGCTCGAGGCGCGCAAGGACCACTGGCGCGGCACCCCGCAGTTCCAGAAGATCGTGCTGAAGTTCGTGCCAAACGAGGCCGACCGCGTGCTCCTGCTCAAGCGCAAGGCAATCGACCTGGTGATCGGCCGGCCCGGCCTGTCGCCGCGCAACATCAAGACGTTCGAGAACGAGAAGGACTTCCGCATCGTCACGGTGCCGGACACGACCTGCCACTGGCTGGCGATGAACCAGACCAAGGCGCCGCTCGACAACGTCAAGGTGCGCCAGGCGATCAACTACGCCATCCCGGTCGCCGCGATCGTGCCCAACGTGCTGATGGGCTACGGCTCGGCGATGAAGTCGCCGGTGCCGGCGCTGACGCCCGGCCACGACGGCAGCCTCTCGCCCTACAAGTTCGATCTCGACAAGGCGAAGGCGCTGATGAAGGAAGCCGGCGTCACCACGCCGGTCACCCTCGACCTTGCGGTGCGCATCGGCTGGCAGCCGCACGAGGAAGCCGCCGTGTGGATCCAGCGCGAGCTCGAGAAGATCGGTTTCAAGATCAACATCACGCGCCAGACCGACGCCACCTTCCGCCAGCTGGCGACCAAGGGCGACATGCAGCTCTCGATCGAGACCTGGCAGTCATGGGTCAACGACCCGTTCTTCCACATGGTGCCATTGTTCCATTCGACCTCGAAGGGCACCAACACGGCGTTCTACAGCAACCCGGCCCTCGACAAGATCCTCGACGAGAACTACCACGAGCCCAACGCCGAGAAGCGCCTGGCCGCCGCCAAGGCCGCGCAGAAGATCGTCATCGACGACGCGGTCTGGGGCATGCTCTGGTACGACAACTGGACCCGCGTGATGCGCAACGACATCGTCGGCGTCGAGAAGCGCTGGGACACCTTCGACCGTTTCACGTCGCTCAAGACCGGCTAGGCCGGCAGCCAGCACAGTGGGCTTTTTCGGTTATTTCCTGCGCCGGCTGTCTCTCGTCATCCCGACCCTGCTGGGCGTGACCATCATCACGTTCACCCTCACCTACGTCCTGCCCGGCAATCCGGCGGTCGTGAAGGCAGGACCGCTGGTCTCGCCCGAGGTGGTGAAGGAGCTGGAGAAGGAGATGGGCCTCGACCAGCCGGCCTGGGTGCAATATTGGCGCTACATCTCGGGCGTCGCGCGCGGCGATCTCGGCCAGAGCGCGTCGACCGGACGTCCGGTGCTGGAGGATTTCCGGCAGCGCCTGCCGGCGACCTTCGAGCTCACCCTGGCGAGCCTGCTGATCGCCCTCGCCGTCGGCATCCCGCTCGGCGTGCAGTCGGCAGTGCATCGCGACACCGCGATCGACCATATCGGGCGCATCGTCGGCGTCGCGGGCGTCGCCATGCCGACCTTCTGGACCGGGCTGCTGGGTCTATACCTCTTCTTCTATCTGCTGGGCGTCGCGCCGCCGCCGCTCGGGCGCCTCGGCTCCGGCATCGAGCCGCCGACGGCGATCACCGGGCTGTATGTCATCGACAGCCTTCTGACCGGCAACTGGAAGGCGCTCGGCTCGTCCCTGCACCAGCTCATGCTGCCGGCGATCACACTCGGTCTCAGCGTCATGGCGCCGATCGCCCGCATGGTGCGCTCGACCATGCTCGAGATCCTCGAGTCCGACTACATCAAGTCCGCCTGGGCCGCCGGCATCCCGCGCCGCCAGGTGATCTACGGCGATGCGCTGAAGAACGCGCTGATCCCGGTCATCACCATCCTGGGCATCGTGTTCGGCTTCCTGATGGCCGGCAACGCGGTGGTCGAGAGCGTGTTCGCCTGGCCCGGCATCGGCAACTATGCGATCACCTCGCTGATGACCAAGGACTCCGGGCCGATCCAGTCCTTCGTCCTGTTCGTCGCCGTGCTTTACGTAGCCGTGAACTTCGTCATCGACATGGTCTACGGCTTGATCGACCCGCGCATCCGGCTCGACTGATGGCCGACGCCGCCGAAACGCCGATCCCCTTGATGAACCCCACCTCGGCCACGCTGCGCCTGGTCTGGCTGCGCGTCAGGCGCAACTGGCTGTCGACGATCGCGCTCGCCATCATCGTGGCGATGATCCTGGCAGCCCTGGGCGCCGACTTCATCGCGCCTTACGACCCCGACGCGACCGACCCCGAGGCCGCCCTGCAATCGATGTCGTGGCGCCACTGGCTCGGCACCGACATCTACGGCCGTGACCTGCTCTCGCGCATCATCCATGCGGCGCGGGTCGACCTCACGGTGGCGTTCGGCGCGACCGCGGTCGCGCTGGTGATCGGCTCGGCGATCGGCGCGATCGCGGGGCACTATCGTGGTCTGGTCGACCTGATCATCATGCGCTGCGTCGATTCGGTGATGGCCTTCCCCGCCTTCATCCTGGCGATGGCGATCACGGCGGCGCTCGGCAACAGCGTCGGCAACGTGCTGCTCGCCATCGCGATCACGCAGATTCCCAACTATCTCCGCCTGATCCGCGGCGAGATCTTCCGCATCCGGGAGATGGAGTACGCCGATGCCGCGCGGGTCGTCGGCAATCCGGCGTGGCGCATCATGTTCATCCACCTGCTGCCCAACTGCCTGCCGCCGATCATCGTGCAGGCGACCCTCGCGATGGGCTACGCGCTGCTCACCATGTCGGCGCTGTCCTTCATCGGCCTCGGCATCCAGCCGCCGCAAAGCGAATGGGGCTCGATGACCGCCGAGGGCGCGCAATTCATCGTCAGCGGCGAATGGTGGCTGTTCCTGTTCCCCGGCCTCGCCATCGTGATCATGGTGCTGGCCTTCAACCTGGTCGGCGACGGATTGCGCGACTTCCTCGATCCGCGCATGCGGGGCGTGCGATGAGCGCCCCCTCTGTCGTCGGCTCGTCGGTCGTCGACGTTCGCGAGCTCAGCGTCCGCTTCGCGAGCGACCGTGGTGAGATCGAAGCGGTCGACGCCGCGAGCTTCGACGTGCGCGAGGGCGAGATCCTCGGCCTCGTGGGCGAGTCGGGCTCGGGCAAGACCGTGACCGCGACGGCGCTCCTGCGGCTGATCCGCAAGCCCGGCCGCCAGACCGGCGGCAGCATCCTGTTCGACGGCCGCGACCTGGCGCAGCTCTCCGAGGACGAGCTGCAGCAGATCCGCGGCGCCAGTATCGCGATGATCTCGCAGACGCCGCGGACCTCGCTCAATCCGCTGATCACCGTCGGCGCGCAGGTCGCCCGTCTTTTCCAGCTGCATGCCGGCCTGTCGCCGGCCGACAGCCGCAAGCGCGCGCTCGAGATGCTAACCTTGGTCGGCATTCCCGAGCCGGAACGACGGGCGCGCCAGTATGCCCACCAGTTCTCCGGCGGCATGTGCCAGAGGGTGATGATCGCCATGGCGCTCACCACCTCGCCACGGCTGCTGATCGCCGACGAGCCGACGACCGGCCTCGACGTCTCGACCGCGGCCCGCATCCTCGACCTGCTGCGCGAGCTGGGCGCGCGGACCGGCGCCTCGATCCTGCTGATCACCCACGATCTCGGCGTGGTCGCCACGACCTGCCAGAGGGTCGCCGTCATGCACGCCGGACAGGTCGTCGAGGTCGCGCCGGTGCGCTCGCTGTTCCGGCACCCGGCGCATCCCTACACACGCGCGCTGGTGCGCTCGATTCCGCGCATCGACCGCGAGATCGTCATGGAGCCGGTGCCGGGATCCGTGCCGTCGCTGCTCAATCCGCCGGCAGGCTGCCGCTATGCCGGGCGCTGCCCCTGGGTGGAGGATCGTTGCCGGCGGCAGAAGCCCATGATGACGCCCGTGGCGCCGGAACATTTCGTCGCCTGCTTTGCCGTGGAGGATGGTCGTGCCGCCCCTGTGTGAGGTCGCCGATCTCAAGACGCACTTCCCGCTGCGCGGACCCGCGGCCTGGCTGCGTGCGTTCAAGGACGGCAAGCCCCCGATGGTGCGCGCCGTCGACGGCGTGTCGTTCACGATCGAGACGGGCGAGACGGTCGGGCTGGTGGGCGAATCGGGTTGCGGCAAGTCGACAGTCGCGCGGACTCTCGTGCGGCTGGTGCCGCCGACGGCGGGCAGCATCCGGTTCGACGGCGAGGAAATCGCGACGCTGAGCGACTCCGGCTTCAACAAGGTCCGGCCCGACCTGCAGATGGTCTTCCAGGACCCGACCGCGTCGCTCAATCCGCGGCTCAGCGTGCGCCGCATGGTCGGCGAACCGCTCAAGCTGCACACGCAGATGAGCACCGCCGAGCGCCGCGAGCGCACCGACGCGGTGCTCGAGGAGGTCGGTCTCGGCGCCGACCTCGCCGACCGTTACGCCCACGAGCTGTCGGGCGGCCAGCGCCAGCGCGTGAACATCGCCCGCGCGCTGGTGACCAATCCCCGCCTGCTGGTGCTCGACGAGCCGACCTCCGCGCTCGACGTCTCGTTGCGCGCGCGTGTGATCCTGCTGCTCGAGGAGCTGCGCCAGCGGCACGGCCTCTCCTATCTCTTCATCTCGCACGACCTGGCAACGGTGCGTTACCTCGCCTCGCGGGTGGCCGTGATGTATCTCGGCGTGATCGTCGAGGAAGCGCCGGCCGGCGAGCTGTTCGACCATCCGACCCATCCCTACACGCGCGCGCTGCTCGCGGCGGTGCCGGTGCCCGATCCCGATGCGCAGCGCGATCCGTTCGTGCTGTCGGGCGAGATCCCGAGCCCGATCGACATCCCGGCCGGCTGCCGGCTGCGCGCGCGCTGTCCGATGGCCCAGCCGGTCTGCGCCGAGCCGGTCCCGTATCGCGAGGTGGCGCCCGGCCATTTCG
Organism: Reyranella sp.; assembly: GCF_965279465.1. NCBI lineage: Bacteria > Pseudomonadati > Pseudomonadota > Alphaproteobacteria > Hyphomicrobiales > Reyranellaceae > Reyranella > Reyranella sp. The sequence goes on along the minus strand of NZ_OZ257242.1, from coordinate 4,169,512 downwards.
CGGCGTGCCACCTGGTCTGATCGGCAATCGAAGGAGGAGAACCGATGACGGTCGTTCGCTATGTGCTGGTGAAGGTGAGGCCCGGCGTCTCGCTCGACGAGTTCGAGAAATTCGAGCGCGAGGTCGACTACGTGAAGGCCGCGCAGAACCCGTCGATCGTGAGCTACCGAACCCACCGCATCGAGGATTTCGACCCCGGCCTCGAGGGCGGCCCGTGGGACTTCATGGAGCGTATCGAGGTCACCAGCCAGGCCGAGTATGAGAAGCAAGCCGCGTCGGGCAGCAAGGAGTTCCTCGACCTGCTCTACAGCAAGTGGCTCGACCGTTCGAAGACGGTCGCGATCTGGTCGGAACTGATCGAGCCGTAGGAGACGCACAATGGCCATCGTGAGATATGTGTTCGCCGCGCTGAAGCCCGGCGTCGACCCCGAAGCCTACGAGCGCTACGAGCGCGAGGTCGACTATGCCGTCGCGGCGAAGATGAAGACGATCGTCTCCTACCGCACGCACCGGCTGACCAGCGTCGTCCGAACCCTGGAAGGCGGCCCGTGGGACTATCTCGAGCGCATCGAGATCACTGACCGTGCCGCGTATGACGCGGAGATCAAGACGGTCGGCGCCGACCTGATCAACGAGCTCTACGAGAAGTATCTCGACAAGTCGAAGACCAGGTCGGTCTGGACCGTTCTCGTCGATCCGTGAGCGAGATCGCCGTCCTCGCCGGCAAGGTCGCGCTGGTCACCGGCTCCTCGTCCGGTGCCGGCGTCGCGATCGCGCTCGAGCTGGCGCGTCACGGGGCCAGAGTCGCCGTCCATTGCCGCTCGGCAATCGACGAGGCCGTGGCCGTGGCGTGCCGCATCCGGAAGAACGGCGGCGAGGCAGCGGCCTTCAAGGCCGACCTCGCCCACGCCGAGGCGTGCGCCACACTCGTCGACGAGGTCGAGCAGGCGCTGGGGCCGATCTCCGTGCTGGTGAACAATGCCGGCCCGTTTGCCGACGCGCCGTTCCGCACCCTGGCGTCCTCGGCCTGGGACCGGGTGATGTCGGCCAACCTGCGGGCGCCGTACCTGCTCGCGCAGAAGGTCGTGCCGGGAATGGAGCGGCTGGGATGGGGCCGCATCGTCAATCTCGGCGCCACCTCCGGCTTCGTGCGGACCCACTCCGTCTATGGCCTCGCCAAGGCCGCCCTGCTGCATCTTACCGAAAGCCTCGCGCTCGAGCTGGCGCCCACGATCACCGTCAATGCCGTCGTACCGAGCCAGATCGCCAGCGCGCGGACCGACACGATGCCGGCCTACAAGGCCGCCGCGATCGACGGCACGCCGCTCGGCCGGCTGGTCACCGAGGAGGAGATCGGCCGGATGGTCGCGCTGCTTTGCTCGGCGGATTTCGACTTCGTCACCGGCCGCTCGATCGTCATGGACGGCGGCCGCACCCTGCCCCGCTTCCCGCGCCTCAACATTCCCGACGGTTGAACGTTGAGAATATGCCAACAAGATTCAGACTGCCACCAAGCCACCTTCAGCCAGCTTGATGGCTGAAGAGCGAATACCTATAGTCTACCCGGAGAAAAATGGAGCGTGCCGTGGCTGAGCCTCAACTGTCCGTTCGTAGCGCCAAAGCGCGTGACCTCGCTCACCGACTTGCCCGGCGCGAAAGGCGCTCGATTGCCGAGATCGTCGAACGAGCTCTCGAAGCCTATGAAATTCGTGAAACCGGACGCGAGCCTGCCTCTTCCTTCTACGCGCGACTGTCGCGTGACTATGGGACGGACATCGATCTCGACACCGTCATCCGCAAGGCTCGGCGCATTAATCCCGGGCCGAAGCTTTGATCTTTGTCGATACCAACGTGCTCTCAGAAACGCTGCGGAAGGCGCCGGACCCGAGGGTTCTGGCTTGGCTCGCCCAGCACGACGCCGAACTGGCCTTGCCGACGGTGACGATCGCCGAAGTGGCGTTCGGTATTCAAAAGATACTGCCAGATCAACGCGCGAAGAGGCTACAGAAGGGACTTTCCGACTGGAGGCATCGCTTCGCCGACAGGATCTTTGGACTAACCGAGGAAGCCGCTCTCGCTTACGGCGAGATCATGGCCGCAGCCTCGCGTCGAGGCACCGGGATGTCGGCGCCGGATGGCATGATCGCAGCCATCACGCGGGTCACTGGGGGCCGACTTGCCACACGCAATCTCCGTGATTTCCAATCAACGGGACTCGATCTCGTTTCGCCATGGGATTCCTAACGAGGCTCTGCCTCGGACCAACAAGATGTGTAGCATGTCACTACGCCCAGCCTCGTCGTCCTGAGCGGAGCGAAGGACCTCACCGAGTGATCAGACACGGACCGCGTCGCTGGCGGGAGGTCCTTCGCCGCGCGAAGGACGACAGAGGAGAGGCCTCGTCAACCTCGGAAAGTTGACGCGTTTGGATGCAGTTTCGCCGCTCAAGCAGGCTGGCGGACGCGAGCGAAGCGAAACCGTGCACCGGACCGAACGCATTATTGGAACAGCTCTTGCACAATTCGCTGCAGGGAACATCCGAAGGAAATAGGATATGGTCGATACCTCGAACACGCGCGATCGTTTCGTCACACGGCGCGGCCTCCTGAAAGCAGGCACTGCGGTCGGACTTGCTTCCGCCGCCCTCATCCCTTCGGCACGGGCGCAGGCCGCCTCGACGTTCGTGTTCGCCAATCCGGTCGAGTACGACACGCTCGATCCGCACACCGTCTTCGACTACAGCCGCGTCGCCACGCGGCTCAATTTCTATGACGGGCTGTATCGCTGGCTCGACAATCCGCCGAAGCTCACACCGTGGCTGGCCGAGAGCCACACCGTGTCGGACAACGGCCTGGTCTATCGCTTCAAGCTCAGGGCAAACGCCAAGTTTCACGACGGCAGCCCGGTAACGGCCGAGGATGTCGTCTACACGATGGAGCGCACGCTCGGCATCAACAAGGGTCCGGCCGTGCTGTTCAGCGCGATCATCAAGCCGGGCAGCACCAAGGCGATCGACGCCAGCACCGTCGAGTTCACACTGACCCGGCCGTCGGCGGCCTTCATGTCGACGGTGCCCGAGATCCATGTCGTCAACTCGAAGCTCCTCAAGGCCAACACCAAGGGCGATGACTGGGGCCAGCCATGGCTGTCGAGCAATGTTGCGGGGTCTGGTTCCTACAAGCTCGAGCGCTACGATCCGGCGGTCGGCGTCATCGGCGTGCGCAACCCTGACCATTTCATGCCGTGGCCAGCCAAGTACGTCGATCGCATCGACCTGCGCACCGTTCGCGAGCAGTCGACGCAGGTGCTCGGCCTGATCAAGGGCGACTATCATTCGCTCGACGGCTTCCTGCCGGCCGATGCGCTCGATCGCCTGCGCAAGGCCAACACCGTGCAAATCATCGAGCAGCCCTCGATGCGGCTGTTCATCCTGCACCTCAACAACCAGCGCGCACCGCTGAACGATGTCCATGTCCGCCGCGCGATCAGCATGGCGTTCGACTACAAGGGCTTCATCACCGACATCCTGAAGGACACCGCGGTGCGCAATCCCGCGCCGGTGCCGGCCAACCTCTGGGGCTATCCCAAGGACGTGAAAGGCTGGGACTACGACATCGACAAGGCCAAGGCCGAGCTGGCGAAGGCCGCGGTGAAGATCGACCGCCCGCTGGAGATCCACACGCTCGTCGGCCTGTCGCAGACCGAGCAGGCCGGCCAGATCATGCAGGCCGGGCTGCGCAAGCTCGGCATCGAGAGCAAGATCGTCGCCGAGACCTGGCCGACGCTGTCGGGCAAGGCGCGCAACAACGAGACGACGCCGGATATCTGGACCAACTGGATCTCGACGCTCTACGCCGATCCGCAGAACTGGGTCGGCGAGATGTACGACAGCAGGAACTGGGGCAACTGGAAGACCGGCTCCTACTACAAGAACCCGAAGGTCGACGCCCTGATCGAGAAGGCCGTCACCTCGACGGATCAGTCGGTGCGCGATGCTGCCTATCAAGAGGCATCGCGCATCGTCGTCGACGAGGCGGCCAGCGTGTTCATCTACAATACCAAGTGGTACGGGCCGTTCGCCAAGCGCGTGCAGAATGTCCGCTTCTGCCCCGTCGGCAACGGCCAGGACTTCCGCTGGCTCAATCTCGGCTAAGGAGAAAGCGGCCGTCAGATGAGCAATGGGAAAGGCGGAGCGTGAGACCTTTCGATTCTCTCGGACCGCCGGGAGCGCGGCTCTCCAGAGCCGCTCATATACGATGGTTGCGCCATTCCATGAGCGGCTCTGGAGAGCCGCGCTCCCAGCGCTACGAAGAGTCACACGCGCTCGGGCTGATGTCAGCCCTGCCCTGCAGGCAACGTTAGCGCCTATGGCGAGAGCGCTCCGGCGGGCGGCCGCCTTGTGGAATGGCACGGGCGTGTGGGTCTTCGTGCTGCGACGCCTGGCCTGGAGCCTGGGCACCGTCGTGGGCGTGGTCGCCGTGACCTTCATGGTCAGCCACGTCATCCCTGCCGATCCGGCGGCGCTGGTCGCCGGAGAACGGGCGACGCGCGAGCAGATCGAGGCGCTGCGCCATCAGCTCGGCTTCGACCAGCCGCTGATCACCCAGCTGTTCGACTATTATGTCCGGCTGGTTCAGGGCGACCTGGGCAAGAGCCTGTTCACCTCGCGCCAGGTTTCCGCCGACCTGCTCGCGCGCCTGCCTGCCACGATCGAGCTCGCCCTGGCGGCCATGATCGTGACGATCGGACTGGGCGTGCCGATCGGCGTGCTGGCGGCGCTGCGGCGCAACGCGTGGTTCGACCAGATCGTGCGCATCGTCACAGTGTCGGGCCTGGCGATCGCGAGCTTCTGGCTGGCCATCATCCTGCAGCTCACCTTCGCCATGGATGTCGGTTGGCTGCCGCTGGGCGGACGCCTGCCCGCCGACGTGACGCCGCCGCCCTCCGTCACGGGCCTCTATACGGTGGATGCGCTGCTGGCGGGCCAGTTCGAGACTTTCATCACGGCCATCCTCCATCTCGCCTTGCCGACCGTGACGCTCGCCTTTCCCGCGATGGCCACCATCGTGCGCTTCACGCGCGCCGGCATGCTCGACACGCTGAACAAGCCGTTCGTGCAGTACGAGCGCGCCATGGGCCTGCCTGAATCGCTGATCGTCTGGAAATACATGCTGCGCAACGCGCTGACCTCGACTGTGACCCAGATCGGCCTGGTATCGGGCACGTTGCTGGGCGGCGCCGTCGTGATCGAGGCGGTGTTCGACTGGCCGGGCCTCGGCTACTACGCGGTCAATTCCATCGTGATGTCGGACTACAACGCGGTGCTCGGCTTCACCGTGTGGGTCGCCATCATCTACATCGTGATCAATATCGCGGTCGACGTGCTGCACCGGTTGATCGATCCGCGTAGCGCCGGCTGATGGGCAGCGAGACCGCCCTCGTCCTGCGCAAGCTTGCCGAAGATCGGCTCGCCTTGGTCGGGCTGCTGATCGTGCTGGCCCTGGTCGCCTGCGCCATCCTCGCGCCGTGGCTGGCGACCCATCCCGACGCCGTCACCGAGATCAATCCCGCCCACCGCCTGCGACCGCCCGGCGGCGACTACCTGATGGGCACCGACCGGCTGGGTGCCGACATCTACAGCCGGCTGTTGTTCGGCGCGCGCATCACGCTCGTCATCTCCGTGGTCGCGGTCGGCGTCGCGGTGGCGGTCGGCGTGCCATTGGGGCTCATTGCCGGGATTACCGACGGCTTTGCCTCCAGCGCCATCATGCGACTGGCCGACATCTTCCTCGCCGTACCGCAGATCGTGCTGGCGATCGCTATCGCCCAGACGCTGGGGCCCAGCCTGCCCAACGTCATCCTGGCGCTGTCGGCGACGTTCTGGCCGTGGTTCACGCGCCTGGTCTATGCCGAGACGCGAGCCGTGAAAAACGAGACATTCATCGAGGCCACGCTGGCGCTCGGCGCCTCGCCGAGCCGGGTGATCTGGCTCCATATCCTGCCCAACATCATCTCGCCGATCATCGTCCGCATCACGCTCGGGCTCGGCTTCACCATCCTGACCGCGGCCGCGCTGGGTTTCCTCGGGCTCGGCGCGCCGCCGCCGACACCGGAATGGGGCCGCACCATCGCCGAGAGCCGGGAGTTCCTGCCCGACGCCTGGTGGTACGCCGCCGCCCCGGGGCTCGCGATCTTCCTCGTGGTCATCGGCTTCAACATGCTGGGCGACGGCCTGCGCGATGTGCTCGATCCGCGCACACGCCGCACCGGGAGGCCGCGTGACTGAGCTGCTCGCGGTCCGCGATCTCGTGGTCAACTATCACACCCAGCGCGGCATCGTGCGCGCGCTCGACGGCGTGTCGCTGTCGATCGGCAAGGGGGAGGTCGTTGGCCTCGTGGGTGAGTCCGGCTGCGGCAAGTCCACCCTCGCCCGCGCCATCCTGGGCGTGCTGCCGGCGCCCGCGTCGGAGGTCAAGGCCGCCTCGCTGTCCTTCGGCGGCGAGAACCTTTTGGCCCTGGCGTCGGCCGATATCGCCCGCCGCATCCGCGGACGGCGCATCACCTTCATCCCGCAGGATCCCTACGGCTCGCTCAATCCGCTGTTCACGATCGGCCAGCAGATGCTCGACCTGATGCAGTGGAAGTCGCCGCTCGCCGTTCCGGCGCGGCGCGGCGCCTGGCCTTCCCTGCTGTCGCGCTATCCGTCGGCGCGGCGAGCACGCGACCGCGCGGCGATCCTCGAGATGCTCGAGGCGGTCCAGATCCCCAATCCCGAGCAGGCGCTCGCGAAGCTGCCGCACGAGCTGTCGGGCGGACAGCGGCAGCGCATCGTCATCGCCATGGCGCTGCTGCCGCAGCCCGAGCTGATCATCGCCGACGAGCCGACGACGGCGCTCGACGTCACGATCCAGGCGCAGATCCTGCGGCTGCTCCATCGCGAGGTGAAGCGCCGGCAGGTCTCCGTGCTGTTCACCACCCACGATCTCGGCACGGCGTGGGAGATCTGCGACCGAATCCTCGTGATGTATGCCGGCCAGGAGGTCGAGGCCGCGCCCACGCCGGCGTTCTTCGCCGCCCCTCGCCATCCCTACACCGCCCGCCTGCTGCAAAGCCTGCCGCGCGCCGATGGCGTGGCGCAGGACATCCCGGGCGAGATCCCGAGCCTGCTCGCACCGCCCGCGGGCTGCCGCTTCCATCCGCGTTGCAGCGAGGCATTGGCCGACTGCCGGACGCAGCGGCCGCCGGTGACCGGCAGCGCGCATCTGGTGCGCTGCTACCATCCAATCGACGCGCCGGCCGGAGCGGCCACATGAGCGACGCCCTGCTCGCGACGCGAGGTCTCGCCCATCGCTTCCGCCTGAAGGACGGGCGGGCCGTGCGCGCGGTCGACGGCGTAGACCTTGCGGTGCAGGCTGGCGAGATCCTCGGGATCGTGGGCGAGTCGGGTTGCGGCAAGTCCACCCTCGGCAAGACATTGATCGGCGTGCTGCGGGCCGATGACGGGACCGTGATCTTCGACGGCGCCGCGATCCAGAACCTGAAGGGCCCGGCGCTCCGCGCGGTCCGCTCCCGCCTGCAGTACGTCTATCAGGACGCCGGCGCCGCGCTCGATCCGCGCTGGACGATCGGCCGCTCGCTCGACGAGGCGCTGGTCATCCACACTACCCTATCGCGGCCCGAGCGTTTGGCACGCGTGCGCGAGACGCTCGCCGCCGTCGGACTGCACGAAGACCAGCTCTCGCTCTATCCGCACGAGATCTCGGGCGGCCAGCAGCGCCGCGTCGGCCTTGCGCGCGTCCTGGCGCTCCATCCCCGCGTCCTGATCCTGGACGAGCCGACCTCCGGCCTCGACGTGTCGGTCCAGGCGACCATCCTCAAGCTGCTCGTCGCCCTGTGGCAGCAGTACGGGCTCACCCTGCTCTTCATCTCGCACGACCTCGCAGTGGTGCGCAGCATCTGCACCCGCGTCGCGGTGATGTATCTCGGCCGCATCGTGGAGACCGGCACGACCGCCGGACTGTTCGCCAACCCACGCCACCCTTATACGAAGTCGCTGCTGGCGGCAGTGCCGCAGCCCGGCGGGCCGCGCGTGATCGACCAGGCCTGGCTCGAGGGAGAGCCGCCCGACCCGCTCGACATTCCATCGGGTTGCCGCTTTCGCAACCGATGCCCGATGGCGCAGCCGCGTTGTGCCGCCGAGGATCCCGCCTTGCGCCCGCTCGCGCCGGGCCACGACGCCGCCTGTCATTTCGCCTAGCCGCAAAGGACCCGTTCGATGCCCGCGCCTCCGAAGAGAATCACATTGGACGATCTCGAAGCCTTCGCGATCGGCGCCTGGATTCTCGGGACCGGCGGCGGCGGCGATCCGTACTTCTCGCTGCTCGAGGCGCGCCAGCATTGGAGCGCGGGCAAGTCGGTCGAGCTGATCGATCCGCTGTCGCTCGACGACGACGACGCGATCGCCTGCATCGGCCAGATGGGTGCGCCGATCGCCATGCAGGAGAAGATGGTCGATGGGCCGTTGATCGCCCGCACCATCACCATGATGGAAGAGCACATCGGCCGGAAGTTCAAAGCCATCATGATGTGGGAGGTCGGCGGCAACAACGGATTCCAGCCGTTCCTCGCCGGCTCCCTGCTCGGCCTTCCGGTCGTCGACTGCGACGCCATGGGACGCGCCTTCCCGCGCGCCGACATGACCACCTTCGCGATCCGCGACCTGCCGGCCTATCCCTGGACGATGATCGACATCCGCGACAACAGCGTAATCCTCACCTCGGCGGTCGACTGGACCTGGATGGAGCAGATGACGCGCAAGGTCTGCACGGTGTGGGGCTCGCTGGCCGCGACCTGCAAGGCGCCGCGCACCGGACGCGATGCGAAGGAGTCGGCGTGCCTGCATACCGCGACGAAGGCCATCCGCATCGGCCACGCGGTGCAGGCGGCGCGGCGCGGCCATACCGATCCGGTCGAGGCCGTGGTGAAGAGCGAACAAGGGCTGCTCGTCTTTCGCGGCAAGGTGACCGACGTGCTGCGGCGCGCGAGCGAAGGCTGGCTGCGTGGCACCGTGGTGATCGAGGGGCTCGACGCGCATCGCGGCGAGACCTTCCGCGTCGATTTCCAGAACGAATGGTCGATCGGCTGGCTGAACGACGAGGTGAAGGTCACCGTGCCCGACCTGATCTGCTTGATGGACACGGTCTCGGGCGAAGCGGTCGGCACCGAGACCGTGCGCTACGGCCAGCGGGTCAGCGTGATCGCCCTGCCGGCGCCGGCGATCCTGATGTCGCCCAAGGGTCTCAAGCACGTCGGCCCGCGCGCCTTCGGCTACGACATCGACTTCAAGTCCATCTTTCCGGAGAGCGTCCGATGATCTCCCTCGGCATCGACGTCGGCGGCACCAACACCGACGCCGTCCTGATCGACGGCAAGACCGTGCTGCATGCGGTCAAGACCGCCACGACCCCGGAGGTCGGCGACGGCATCGTCACGGCGCTGCAGCGCCTCCTCCAGGGGAGCGCGATCGATCCGGCGCGGATCGACGCGGTGATGATCGGCACGACGCACTTCACCAACGCCGTCGTCCAGCGCCGCCATGTCGCCAGGGTCGCCGCGGTCCGCATCGGGCTGCCGGCGGCGGCGACCCTGCCGCCGTTCGTCGACTGGCCGGCCGACCTGCGCAGCCTGGTGCAGGGGCCGACCTTCATGATCCGCGGCGGCCACGAGCTCGACGGGCTGCCGATCGCGCCGTTCGACCGCGCGGCGATGAAGGAGGCCGCGATGAAGATCCGCGATTCCGGCGTGGACGCGGTCGGCATCGCCTCGGTTTTCTCGCCCCTCAATGACGAGTCCGAGCAGGAAGCGGCGGAGATCCTTTCTGCCGTCGCCCCCGGCATCGCCATCACCCAGTCGCACCAGCTCGGCCGGATCGGCCTGCTCGCGCGCGAGAACGTCACCTTGCTCAACGCAGCCCTGGTCGGGCTGGCGAAGCGCACGGCGGAAGGCTTCGTGCGGGCGCTCGTCGACTCCGGCATCAAGGCGCCTCTCTACATCACGCAGAACGACGGCACCGTCAGCCTCGCCGAGCAAGCCGCGCGCTTTCCCGTGCATTGCTTCGCGTCGGGACCGACGAATTCGTTGCGCGGCGCGGCGTTCCTGTCCGGCCTCGAGGATGCGATGGTCGTCGATATCGGCGGCACGACGTCGGATGTCGGCTGCCTGCGCCACGGCTTCCCGCGCGAGGCCAACAACAACGTGGAAGTCGGCGGCGTGCGCACCGCCTTCCGCATGCCCGACCTGCTGTCGATCGGGCTGGGCGGCGGCACGCTCGTCGATCCTCGCAACCCGACCAGCATTGGCCCGGTGAGCGTGGGGTACCAGCTGACCGAACGGTCGCTTGTCTTTGGCGGCGAGGAGCTCACCTGCACGGATATCGCCGTGGCGGGGAGGCTGATGGAGCTCGGCGATCGCGACCGCGTGGCCAGGCTCGACAAGGGCTTCGTCAGTGCCGCTCTTGCCCGCTGTCATGCCATGCTGGCGGAGGCGGTCGATCGCATGAAGACCGAGGCCGGCGACGTTCCGTTGATCGCCGTCGGCGGCGGCTGCTTCCTGGTGCCGCCGGAAATGGAGGGGGTCAGCGAGGTCGTGCACGTCCCGCACCAGGGCGTCGCCAACGCGGTCGGCGCCGCGATCGCCCAGGTCTCGGGCGAGGTCGACCAGGTCTTCCAGGGCATGAAGCGCGAGGAAGCGCTCGAGCGCGCCCATGAGATGGCGGCGGAACGCGCGGTCCGCGCCGGCGCCGTGCCGGCCTCGCTCGCCGTCGTCGATCAGGAGGATATTCCCCTCAGCTACCTGCCATTCAACAGCCTGCGGGTCCGCGTGCGGGTCGTCGGCGACATCGCGAGTCACGCCTGAGGGCGTAAGGATCCTGCTCGTGCCGCGCTCTCGGCGCTCAGCCAGCGGAAGGGGATCACCCAGCAGATCAGCGCCAGGGCCGCGAAGAATTCGACGAGGCGGAAATAGTTCAGCCGGTTCGTCCTGGCTTCCGACACGGTGACGACGGCGCCCGTCGCGAGCGGCCCAATGACCAGATCCTGCTCGCAGGCCGCCAGCGGCGCCGGCCCGCCATCGACGCTGTATTCGACCAGCCCGACCGGCGCGCGCCGCACCGCGAGGAAGGGCGCCTCGGCCTTCAGACCGGCGCGCAGCTCGGGATAAAGGATGCGCCGGACACCGGACGCCTCGCAGTGGCGCGGCAGCCTGGCGTAGTTGGGGACGTATTCGAGCACGCCCCAGATCGCCTCGCCGCGATCGTAGTCTTCCAGCGTGAAGCGGTCATTCTCCCGCCCTCGCGTCAGGTCCTTCACGAAGCCCGGCGCGAGCTCGAGCATCACGAGCATCATGCCCGCCAGCGAGGCGGCCGCCAGCGGCGCAAGGGTCCAGCGCGACGGCGGCCCGACCTCCCGCCAGCCAATCAGCAGGCCGCCGAACAGCAGGAACGCCACCGGCAGGGCGAGCCTCCAGACGAAGAGCGAGAGCGCGAGGGTCGGAATGTGTCTTGCGACCTCGTAAAGATAGACGGTCTGCAGCGCCATGATCGCGAAGCCCGCCACGACCGGCACCCAGACCCGCAGCGACAGGCGTGCGCGCGCGATGAAGATCAGCAGCACAACGGCAAGCGGCAGCCAGACCCCAATGGTCCGTTCGTTGCGCGGGCTGAACATCTGGGCGAGGGTCAGGAACGAATCGCGAAAGTGGGCCGGCAGGTTGGCCGGCCCAAGGATCTCGCCCTGCCAGAGCGCCTGCGGCAGCCAGAACGGCACGGCCAGCACCAGCGCGGCCACCATCGGCACGAGGCCGCGGCGAATGAGGCCGGCGAAGGTCAGCCCGGTCAGCACGTAGGCCACCAGCACCTCGGCGACGAGGGTCTGCACCACGATGATCGGATGACCGCAGAGCTGCAGGAAAATAAAGAGCGCGAGCGCCCGGCCGTTGGACGACAGGGCCCCCACCACGACACAGGGCAGAAAGCAGTAGACCCAGAGCTCGCCCAGAGCACCGCGCGCGAACCACAGCGCGTAGACATAGTTGGCGCTCATGAACAGGAACGCGACCAGATAGTCGGTCTGCGTCCGTGCGCGCGAGGTGTCGGCCGGCGTGGTGCTTTCGATCAGGCGTTGCAGGCCCCAGCCCAGCACGACGAAATGCAGGGCCGTCACCAGCTTGAAGGCAAGGAGCGCCGGCAGGCCGAGCAGGTTCAGCAGCGTCGGCACCAGATAGGGGATCGTGCTGTAATAGACGAAGGTCGGCAGCGTCTCGCCGTTGTTCGGATTGGTCAGGAACGCGCTGATCGTCCCGCTTCTGATCTGGTCGGCGAGCGCGGCGATCCGGTAGATGTGGGTGTAGGTGTCGTCGCCCCAGGAAAACAGGAAGCCGACCACGATCGCGCCAATCAGGCACCAGAAGGCCCGCTTCGCCTCGCCGCGCCAGAGCAGCCACGCCGCCAGGACGGCAAGCGCGACGAACGGCACGATATAGAGCGCGTAGAAGACGGGATGCTCGAGCGCCGCCTGGTAGTGACCTTGATAGATTGCCTGGAGCTTGCGAACGACCAGCGTCCACATCCTGCCGGCCTCCCCCGCCGTGACGTCGTCAGCGCCGCCCGATACCCTGCCCCTGTCGCGCGACCGGTAGACGCTATACCAAGGGGCGTGCATGCGTGCGCCGGAATTCGTCGCGCGCCACCGCCGGAATTCGCAGTCGGGAGAGAGGGTTGGACGCTTCAGCGCAGCGCGCGCCGCCCGGGCAACGCGACCTGGCAGCCCGGCGATTCGGCCCCGCCATGGGCACCGCTCTGGACCTCGCCCTGCTGGCGCTGGGCGGCTTCGCCCTGCTCGTCGTGCTCGTCCTGTGGTTCGACAATGCGCAGGGTACCCTGACCGGCAACGGCGTGTTCAAGACGATCGAGCTGCGGCCGTGGATCGATGACCCGGCGACCGCGCCGCTCTATCCGTCGAACTATCTCTTCTATCCGCTCTATGGCGCGGGCTGCCGGCTGCTCGATGCGCTCGGCGTGCTGGCGGGCGATCCCCGCCGCCAGCTCACGATCCTGAACGCCGCCAGCGCCAGCCTCTCGCTCTGCGTGGTCTACCTGCTGGCGCGCGCGCTGGATGCCAGCCGCGCGATGGCGCTCGCGACCGCGCTGTTCCACATCGCGTGCAGCTTCGTGTTGATGCTGGCCATCACCAACGAAGACATCATGCCGAGCTACACGGTCGTGCTGGCCGCCATGGCCCTCGGCGCGATCTGGTTCGCCAAACCGACGCCGGCCCGCGTGCTGGTCGTGTCGATGGTGTTCAGCCTGGGCTGGCTAATGGAATGGCGGCTGGTCTTCCCCGCCTTGCCCGGCTTCCTGGTCGCGCTGTGGCTTGCCGAGGCGACGCTCGCGACGCGGCTGCGCTGCGTCGCGCTGTTCCTGGGCGGCATCGTCGCGACGGCGGTGCTGGTGTCGGCCCTGTGGCATGGCCACACCGGCGCGGTCGGGCCGCTCGACCTGATCTGGACGGGCAAAGGCGTCAATTCGGCATGGGGCGGATTCACCTGGGCCAAGGTCGGCTATCTGCGGGACGGCATTGCGGCCTATTTCCTCGGAACGGCGGTGACGTGGCTGCCCGTCGTCGGGTGGGACCTGTGGCGCATCCTCGCCCTGGTCGCGATCCTGGCCATCGCCGCCGGCGCGGCCGTCGCCTTGTGGCCGCGGCGGCGGGAACCCGTCGTGCGCGCAACGGTCGCGCTGTTCGGCGTCACCTTCATCGCGGGTGAGGTCTTCAACGTCTATGGCCAGCCGCATGAAGCGCAGATGCAGGTCAACGTCATGCCCTGGCTGACGCTCGCCTGGCTGTTCGTGATGCTCGCCGCCACGGCGCGCTGGCCGCGCCGCGCCCTGCCGGCAATGGCGGGACTGGCCGCGCTGCTGCTCGCCTTCAATGTCTGGAGCCTCGCACCCCTGCGCGGCCTCGACTCGGCCTGGAGGAACGCCTTCGAGCAGCTCGAGCGGCGCGCCGATCCGGCACGCACGGTGTTCGTGGTGCACGACTTCGACTGGATGATGGCCTACGGCTCGCTGCACTGGGGTGTCGAGGAGCCCGGCGTCGACCGGCTCGGCCCGCCGCCGCAGGCCCTGCCGAAGTTCAAGTGGATCGGCTTCATGGGCCAGCTGCTGCGGCACGTGGACTGGTCGGTCGAGCAGCAGACGGCGGACCTGCGCCGGCAGATCGATCGTGCCCTCGAGCTTGGCTACGACGTGCTGATGGTCAGGCTCTGGGACATCGACCGCGAGCAGCTCGAGCGAGAGAGCGGCATGATCGCCGACCGCCGCCAGCTCGCCGCGCTGCACGCCATGCTGCGCCGCGACTACGTCGCCGTCCCCGCCTTCACCGATCCGCTCATGGGCCCGTTCGTCCGCCTCCAGCGCGCCCCGCGGCCGTAGCGCTGGGAGCGCGGCTACGGCGAAACCGCCTGCTGGATGCGGCGCTCGTCGAGGCCGACCGAGCGGGCGGTCTCGACGATCGCGGCCCAGGTGTCGTCGGGCAGCGGCACGCCTTCGGCCAGCCGCTTCTGGCGCATGCGCGCCTCGGGCTCGCCCGGGACCAGGATCTCGCCGCCCTCGGACGCCGGCCGCGAGCTCTTCACGAAGGCGACGTACTTGGCCACGTCCTTCGGAAAGAAGCCCTCGGGGTCGAACACCCTGGGATCGACGTAGAACGACAGCATGCCGTTGGCGAAGCGGCCGCGCTCGGGATCGGTGGCGCCGCTGCCGGCCAGCGAGCCGCCCAGCATCTCGCACATGAAGGCGAGACCCGAGCCCTTGTGATCGCCGAACGCCTGGATCGCACCGGTGCCCTTGCTGTGATCGCGCGGCCCGGTCGGCGTGTAGTCGCCGTAGAGCAGGTGCGGATCGCCGCTCGGCTTGCCGTCCGGCCCGATCAGCGCGCCCTCCGGGATCTTCTTGCCGCCCTGGCTCGCAACCAGAACCTTGCCCTCGGCGACGATCGAGGTCGCGAAGTCGAGCACCAGCGGATCCTGGCCGGGCCGCGGGATGCCGACGCAATAGGGCGCGGTCGAGAAGCGGCGGTCGACGCCACCGAACGGCGCCACCAGCACGCTGCCCGAGGCATTGACGAAATGCACCGAGACCAGGCCTTCAGCAGCGGCCATTTCGGCCCAGTCGCCGACCCGGCCGACATGGCCCGCGTTGCGCAGCGTCACCGCCGACAGGCCGTTCTTGCGGCACTTCTCGATGCCGATGCGCACCGCCTGCGGCGTCACGGTCTGGCCGAAGCCGTACTTGCCGTCGATCACGGCGATCACCGGCGTGTCGACCACGACCTCGACCGTGACGTCGGCCACGACGGTGCCGTTCTTCTTCTGCGCCGCATAGCGCGGCACACGGATCACGCCATGGCTGTCGTGCCCCGTCAGGTTGGCGCTGACGAGGTAGCGCCCGATGCGGCCACCCTCCTCCGTCGAGCAGCCGGCCGAGGCGAAGATATCTCCGACGAAGGCTTCGAGCGCCTTCGCCTTGATGGTCACTGTCATAACTCTACTGTCCTCTTTGTACGCTGGGAGCGCGGCTCTCCAGAGCCGCTCTTCCTTCGGTCTGCGGCATCCCATGAGCGGCTCTGGAGAGCCGCGCTCCCGGCGTCAGGTGTTGCTGCGGCGGAGGTTGGCGACGTAGCCGCGGTTCCAGGTCGGGTTGATCATGACCTCGTTGATCACGATGTGCGGCGGCAGGCAGGCGACGTAGCGGATCAGGTCGCCGACATCCTCCGATTGGGCCATGCGCTTGCGCTCGTCCGGCGTGATAGGCACCGGCCGCTTGTCGAGGATCGGGGTGGCCACCTCGCCCGGGCAGACAACGCAGGAACGGATGCCGTTGACGCACTCCTCCATGTTGATGGTGTGGCTCATCGCCACCACGCCATGCTTGGCCGCCGAATAGGCCGGGCCGGACAGCAGGCTCGCGTTGCGGCCGGCCATCGAGGAGGTATGGATCAGCACGCCGTCCTGCTGCTTGCGCATCATCGGCAGCACCGCCGTCGTGCAATAGAAGGCGCTCGACAGGTTGCCGTCGATCACCTGCTCCGCCCCCTCCGGCGTGAGCTTGGCCCAGCTGCGATCGAGGATGTTGAGGCCGGCATTGTTGACCAGGATGTCGCAGCGGCCGTGCTCGGCCTCGATCTCCTTGGCGATCCTGGTGACGGCTGCGGCCTTCATCAGGTCGCCCGGCTTGATCTCGGCCTTGCCGCCGGCCTTCTTGATGGCCGCCGCGGTCTCCTCCAGCGGCTCCTTGCGCCGCCCGGTCAGCACCACCGTCGCGCCCTCCTTGGCCAGCGCGATCGCCGCCGCCTGACCGATCCCCGAGCCAGCGCCGGTCACCCAGGCGACCTTGCCCGTCAACGAACTCATCGAATACTCCCCTTCACAAAATGCTTTCCTCCCTGCGCGCAGCGCGGGGAGGTGGCGCGGTAATCCGCGACGGAGGGGTCATGGGCCACAGCATCGGTGCGGCCCATGACCCCTCCGTCGGCGATTACGCCGCCACCTCCCCGCGCTGCGCGCAGGGAGGAAATTTGATTAAAGCACCTTGCCGGTGCTGTCGTCGATCAGGTGCATGTTGCTGAGGTCGGCGCGCAGCTTCATCGACTGCATCGCAACGGCGCCGGCATTCGGATTGACCCGGCCGCAGACCTCGACGCCCTGCACCGTGAAATAGACCAGCGTCTCCATGCCCATCGGCTCGACGACATCGATCATCTGGTCGAAGTCGTGCTGGTTCGGCTCGACGTGCGGCCGCGTCTCCATGATGTGCTCGGGGCGCAAGCCGAGCACCAGGTTGGGCTTGCCGACATAGGGCTGGTAGCGCGCGGTGCGGCCGTCGGGCACCGGGAAGGCGAGCTTGTCGCCCAGCCGCACGCGCAGCGCGCCGGCGGCCTGGTCGAGCTGGCAGGGGATGAAGTTCATCGCCGGCGAGCCGATGAAGCCCGCCACGAACTTGGTGGCCGGCGAATGGTAGAGGTCGTTGGGCGTGCCGACCTGCTCGATCAGGCCGGCGTTCATCACCACCACCCTGTCGGCGAGGGTCATCGCCTCGACCTGGTCGTGGGTGACGTAGACCGTGGTGGTGCGCACCTTCTGGTGCACCTTCTTGATCTCGGTGCGCATCTGCACGCGCAGCTTGGCGTCGAGGTTGGAGAGCGGCTCGTCGAACAGGAACACCTTGGGATCGCGCACGATGGCGCGGCCCATCGCGACGCGCTGGCGCTGGCCGCCCGAGAGCTGCTTGGGCTTGCGGTCGAGCAGCTCCGTGATGTCGAGGATCTGCGCCGCCTGGCGCACGCGCTGATCGATCTCCTGCTTTGGCGTCTTCTTGAGCTTCAGCCCGAACGACATGTTCTCGTAGACGTTCATGTGCGGGTAGAGCGCGTAGTTCTGGAACACCATGGCGATGTCGCGATCCTTGGGCGGAACGTCGTTCACGATGTTGCCGCCGATTGCGATGTCGCCGCCGGTGATCTCCTCGAGGCCGGCGATCATGCGCAAGGTCGTGCTCTTGCCGCAGCCCGAGGGGCCCACCAGCACGATGAACTCCTTGTCGGCGATGTCGAGGTCGACGCCGCGCACCGCGGGAACCTCGTCGTACTTCTTGACGACCTTACGCAACGTTACCTGAGCCATTGTCCCCTGCCCCTAGCCTTTGGTGGCGCCTGCGGTGAGACCCGCGACGTAATAATCCATGAGGAAGGCGTAGATGATGAGCGGCGGCGCCGCCCCGAGCAAGGCGCCCGTCATGATCTGCCCCCAGTTGAACACGTCGCCCTTGATCAGCGTCGTGACGATGCCGACCGGAAGGAGCAGCTCGCTCGCCGAGGTCGTGAAGGCCAGCGGATAGAGGAATTGCGCCCACGACACCGTGAAGCTGAAGATCATCGCGGCGATGATGCCGGGCATCGCCACCGGGATGAAGATCTTGGTCAGCGTCTGGAACCAGCTCGCCCCGTCGATCAGCGCCGCCTCGTCGAGCTCCTTGGGGATCGAGGCGAAGTATCCGATCATGATCCAGGTCGCGAACGGCACCGACAGCGTCGGGTAGAGGATGATCATCGTCCACCAGTGATTGATCAGCTCGATGCCGGTCGCCTCACGCACCCAGGCGAACATCTTGAACAGCGGGATGAACAGCAGGGTGTCGGGAACGAGGTAGGTCAGGAACACGCCGGTCGCCAGCGTCGCCGAGCCCCAGAACTTCATGCGCGCGAGCGCGAACGCGGCGGTGACGCTGATCACCATGGTGACCGTCACGACGCAGACCGACACCAGGGCCGAGTTGCGGAAGAAGACCAGGAAATCGTTCTTGGTCAGCAGCGCGACGTAATTCTCGAGCGTCGGGTTGGAAACCCACCACGGGTTGGCCGCCGCCGAGATCTCCGCACTGGTCTTCAGCGAGGTGATGAGCATGTAGACCGGCGGCATCAGGAAGAAGATGGCGAACAGCACCAGGAAGAAATACGACCAGCGCAGGGCCCAGCGCCGGTCCCGGCTCATGCTCCCGTAGTGCGTGGGCCGGACCGGGGCTTCGCCGGCAATCGCGACGTTGGCCATCAGACTTCACTCCCACGCTTGCTGATGTCGCGAAGAATGAACGCCGCCCCGACTGCGAGAATCGGGACCATGAACAGCGACACGGTGGCGCCGAGCGGGATGTCGCCGCTCTCGATGCCGATCTTGAACGCCCAGGTGGCGAACAGATGCGTCGAGGTGAGCGGTCCGCCGGCCGTCAGCACGCGCACGATGTCGAAGTTGGCAAAGGTGACGATGGTCGAGAACAGCGCCGTGATGGCGATGATGTTGCGCATCATCGGCAGGGTCACGTACCAGATGCGCTGCCACCAGGTGGCGCCGTCGATCGAGGCCGCCTCGTAAAGCTGCTCGGGCACCGATTTCAGCGCCGCGAGATACATGATCATGAAGAACGGGGCGCCGGCCCAGATATTGACCAGGATGACCGAGAACCGCGCCCAGCCGGTCTCGCCCAGCCACGAGATCGAGCCCAGGCCGAACTGGTGGAAGATCCAGTTGAAGGCGCTGTAGGACGGGTCGAACAGCCACAGCCAGGCGAGCGTGCTCATCGCCGGCGGGATGACCCACGGCACCAGCAGCATGCCGCGCCACTTGCGCTGGCCCTTGCTCGGGATGTTGTGGACGAAGTGCGCCACCATGAAGCCGATGATCGCCTTGAAGATGACCGCGGTGATGGCGAACAGGCACGACTGGAAGACGATGTCCCAGAACGTCGCGCGCTTGAAAAGGAACTCGAAATTGCCGAAGCCGACGAACTTGGTCATCGATTTGTTGAGCGTCGACAGATAGATCGCGTAGCCGGCCGGATAGGCCACCAGGATCAGGATCAGCAGGATCAGCGGCAGCGCCATCAGGAAGGCGATGGTGGACTTGCGCTGCATCAGCTTGTGCAGGCTGCTGCGATGGTCCGCTCGGGCGGACATTGAACTTGGGGCGGCGATGTCGGCCATGGCGGGCTCCGTGCAATTGCGGCCGGTGCTGAGGCGGTGAGGACGTCGCCGCAGGGCGACGTCCTTCCTGTTCCTGTTACGTCTAGTTACGCATGAAGCCTTCGAGCTCGCCGGACGCCCAGTCCAGCGTCTTCTCGAGCGCCTCGCCCTTGAAGTAGCGCACCGCCATCTGGGTCTGGATGCCCTGGTTGTAGATCTGCTCGGCGATCTTGTGCGGCGCGGGGGCCGCGGCGACCGACAACGTCTGGTGGTTGTAGGGATTGGGATAGTGATACAGCGTGCCCTTCGGCGGGCCTTCCTCCGCCCACACCTTGAAGGTCGTGAGCTTCTCGAACGACGGCAGATCGTAGCCGCCCGACGCCACCACCATCTTCTCCGCCGACGAGGCCTGCGACAGATAGAGCATCAGGCTCTTGGCGGCCGCCTGGTTCTTGCTGAAGTTCCAGGTGCCCCAGAAGAACGGCAGGAACGGCGCGTAGCGGCCCTTCGGCCCGGCCGGGAAGCCGTGCGTCCAGCACTGCTCGGCGACCTGCGGCGCGTCGCGCTTGGCGACCGCCCAGGCCGACGGCGGGTTCATGATCATCGAGGCCTGCCCCGAGACCAGGAACTTGTTGTTCGAGGCGTCGTCCCACGCCGCCACGTCGGGCGGCAGGAAGGCCATCAGCTTCTTGTAGAAGTCGAGCGCCTGGCGGACCTGGTCGTTCTTGATGACGATGTCGCCCTTGGCGTTGACCAGCACGGCGCCGAACGCGTGGAAGATCGCACCGATGGTGTCGACGTTGTCCGACGTCGTGCCGAGGCCGATGCCGAACGGATTGCCCCCCTTGTGGCAGGCTTCCGCCGCCTTCAGGAAGGTATCGAGGTTCCAGTTGTCCGCCTTGGGCGCTTCGCCCGCCGGATACATCGCCTGGATATCGAGGCCGGCGTGCTTCTTCAGGAGATCGATGCGCGAGCACGGCCCCTTGATCTGGCTGCCGACCGTGGCCGGTATCGCCAGCCACTTGCCGTCGACCTTGCCGAGATACTCGACCGTGGCGTTGACCTTGCCGTTGTCGGCGATCAGCTTGTCCATCACGTCGTTCATCGGCACCAGCTGCTCGGCGTAGCGCGCCGGCAGGAAGGTGTTCATCGCCAGGATGTCGTGGCCCGACTTGGCCTGCGCTTCCGCCGCGGTCGTCAGCAGGAGCTTGTTGCCCTGCGAGGTGATGAAGTCGATCTTGACCTCGACCTTTTCCTTCTCGCCCCATTCCTTGATCAGCTTTTCAGTCGCCCCGTTGGCGTTGGGCACCCAGTGATCCCAGAAGCCGACCGACAGCGTGCCGGCGGCATGTGCCCCGCGCACGAACGGCGCGGCGATCGCGACGGTCGACAGGGCTGCCGTACTCGCAACAAAACGCCGACGCGAAACTTTACTCGAAACCATGCGCATTTCCCTCCTGTACGCCGGCCGTGCCGCCGGCTGACACTTGCTCGCGTTGGTCGCGAGCGGTTGCCCTTCAAGGGGCCTTGGCATGGATGCTATGCATAAGAGTGAGTCCAAGCAATTCATTTTCGATTGCCGAGACGAACTCGGTTTGACAGTCGCGTGCGGTGCCGGGATGGTGGCCCGCTCCATCCCTCGTGAATCAATGTGAAATCGAGCTCGACCAATGCGTGACGTACCCGCCGCAAATCCCTGGCTTGCCGCCGTCGACCCCTCGCCGATCGGCGAGACCAAGCGCTGGGTGCTGAACCGGACCTTCCCTGCCGACCGGCCCCTGATCGACCTCAGCCAGGCGGTGCCGGGCTATCCGCCGGCGATGGAGCTGCGCCAGCATCTCGGCGAGCGGCTGCTCGACCCGACGATGCACGGCTACACGCCGATCCTCGGCCTGCCGGCGCTGCGCGAGGACTATGCCGCGCATCTCTCCGCCTTCTACGGCGCGCCGGTCGCGGCCGGCGAGGTCGGCATCACGTCGGGCTGCAACCAGGCCTTCTGCCTCGCCGCGATGAGCATCGCCCGCGCCGGCGACGAGGTCATCGTGCCCCGGCCGCACTACTTCAATCACGACATGTGGCTGCGCATGCAGGGCATCACCCCGGTGTCGCTGGATTTCCGGCCGGGCTCGGGCGGCGTGCCGCATGCCGACGACGCGGCGAAGCTGATCACCGCAAAGACGCGCGCCATCATCCTGATCTCGCCCAACAATCCGACGGGCGCGGTCTACCCGCCCGCCACCATCCACGCCTTCTTCGAGCTGGCGAAGAAGCACGGCATCGCGCTGCTGCTCGACGAGACCTACAAGGACTTCCTGCCCGAGGGCACGCGGCCGCACGAGCTGTTCAGCGACCCGAGCTGGCGCGGCACGCTGGTCCATCTCTACAGCTTCTCCAAGGTCTTCGCCCTGACCGGCTATCGGGTCGGCGGCGTCACCGCGGGCGCCAAGCTGATCGCGGAGATCGAGAAGGCGATGGACTGCGTGTCGATCTGCCCGCCGCGGCTCGGCCAGGAGGCGGCGCTCTACGGCCTGCGCAACCTGCTGCCCTGGGCACGCAAGAACACCGAGGGGCTGAAGGCGCGCGCCGACCTGCTGGGCAGCGGCCTGGCGCGCTCAAACCGCTGGCGGCTGGTCAGCATCGGTGCCTATTTCGCCTATGTGGAGCATCCGTTCGACGGCGAGCGCTCGACCGTCGTGTCCAAGCGCATGGCCGACGAGGAGAACCTGCTCACCATTCCGGGCGACATGTTCGGCGCTGGCCAGGAGCGCTTCGTGCGGCTGGCCTTCGCCAACGTGAGCGACGACAAGATCCCGGCCGTGCTGCAGCGGCTCGATCGCTTCGGGGCGTAGGTGATGCGGGCATCAGCAGCAAAGGGAGAACGGTCATGACCAGGATTCAGATCGAACTGCCCTACTCCACGGCCGAGGCCCCCAGGGCGGAACGCAAGGCGGCAGACCGCCGCGCTCGTTGATTGATCCTCCACGCAAACGTTGCGTTCGTCTCCGCCATCGTGTTATATTTTAATATAACTTTTGAAGGGGGCGCATCATGCACACGACCAATCTGCGGAAGGTCGGAGGTTCCATCATGCTCGCCGTTCCGCCCGCGCTTCTCGATGTTCTGCATCTCGGCGCAGGAACCAAGGTCGGTCTCACCGTCGAAAACGGCCGTCTCGTGGTCGAGCCACAGGCCCGGCCGCGCTACACGCTCGATGAGCTTCTGGTGCAATGCGACCCGGAAGCACCCGCTGCCGCCGAGGACCGGGAATGGCTTGATGCCCGGCCTGTCGGGAACGAGATTCTATAATGGAGCGCGGCGACATTTATCTCGTCTCGCTGGACCCGACCGCCGGCCATGAGCAGCAGGGAACGCGTCCGGTGCTGATCGTCACGCCGGGCGCGTTCAACCGGCTGACCCGGACCCCCATCGTCGTGCCGATCACCACCGGGGGCAACTTCGCCCGGACGGCGGGCTTCGCCGTTTCGCTGATGGGGGCCGGCATCCGTACGACCGGCGTGGTCCGTTGCGATCAGCCCCGCGCCCTGGACATCGGGGCGCGTCACGGCCGCAAGCTGGAAAGCATCCCGCCCGTCATCATGGACGAAGTGCTGGCCAGGCTCGCGCCCCTATTCGAGTAGCCGCCGGCACTGAGCGCCGCGTGTCCGTTGCGGCATTGATCTTCAACCCACAAGGCCACTACGTTGTGTCCCGGTTCCACTGCATGCAGGCTCTCGAGCATGGCGGCGCGATTTGGTATTGCGACAACAGCGGCGTCGGCCAGACCGACTTCACCCGTAGCAGACGCCTCCAGGAGAAGGCTTAGCCTGCATCCGGCGCGGGGCGGCAGTGCTTCGGGGCATAGGTGATGCCCCACGCGACGACGCCCGACGGCGTGAAGCTATACTACGACGAGGCCGGCAGCGGCACGCCGATCCTGTTCGTCCACGAATATTGCGGCGACTGGCGGAGCTGGGAGCCGCAGATGCGCTTTTTCAGCCGCAGGCATCGCTGCATCACCTATTCCTTCCGCGGCTACCCCGGCTCGGACGTGCCGCAGGAACCCGCGATGTACGGCCAGCGCCATGCTGTCGACGATGCGAAGCACATGCTCGACCATCTCGGGATCGCGAAGGCGCATGTCGTCGGCCTGTCGCAGGGCGCGTTCGCGACGGCGCATTTCGGCCGCACCTATCCAGACCGCGCTCTATCGCTCACCTTGGCGGGGGTCGGCTCCGGCGCCGGTCCCGAAGGGCACGAGCAGTTCAAGAAGGACGCGACGACGACGGCGGCACGCATCCGCGCGGAAGGCATGGCGGCGTACGCGCGGGGGCTCACCACCAACCCGACCCGCTCGCGCTTCCGCCAGAAGGACCCGCGCGGCTTCGACGAGTTCATCAAGCATCTGTCGGAGCATTCCGACACCGGCTCGGCCAACACCATGGCCGAGTACCAGGGCAAGCGGCCGTCGCTCTACGATTTCGAGGCGGCGTGGCAGGCATTCGATCTGCCCGTCCTGATCGTCTGCGGCGACGAGGACGAACCCTGCCTGCAGCCGAGCCTGTGGCTCAAGCGCGTGCTGCCCAACGCTGGCCTGGCCTTGTTCGCCAAGACCGGCCATACGGTGAACCTCGAGGAGCCGGACGCCTTCAACCGCGAGGTCTGGAACTTCATCACCCTGGCCGAAGCCGGCAAGTGGCTCCCGGCCCAGCCGATGGACGCCGGTGCGAGCCTGATCTGACCCGAAGCGGTTCTTCTGCCTGAAGAGGTGATCATCCATGACCGACCAGCTTCCGCCCGTGCGGCGCCTCGTCAGCGGCGACAATGCTGCCGGCCGCTCGTCGATCGTCGATGACGGGCCGGCCCTCGAGTCGTCGCGGACGGTGCCGGGCCGCCCCGGCTATCGCGTCACCAACCTCTGGACGACGCTCGGCACCCCGGCGCCGATCGGCCAGCCCGACCGCGCGGCGGAGCACCAGGGCATTGCGCCGCCGCCGAACGGCACCGTGATCCGGGTGATCGACATCCCGCCGGAATCGTCCGACCCGGAGGAGCGCAAGCGGCAGGTGTCGGCGTCCTTCAGCCACATGTTCACGGATGCCGACCATCGCCCGGACCAGCGTCATCCCGGCATGCACAGGACGGACAGCGTCGACTACGCGATCGTCCTGATGGGCGAGCTGGTCGCCATCATGGACGACGACGAGACGGTGATGCGCGCCGGCGACATCCTGATCCAGCGCGGGACGAACCACGCCTGGGCGAACCGGTCCGGCAAGATGTGCCGCATCGCGTTCGTCCTTATCGACGGCAAGCGCTGACGAACGCTCATGCTCTACCCCGCCGTCCGCGTCTGGCCGGCGATCCATTGCCAGCCGTCCGGGCCAGCGACGAAGACGCAGAGCGATTGGTAGGTCGCCGCGATCGTCGCGCCGTCGACGATGAAGCTGTCGTGGGCGATGAAGGTCGCCTCGGCGACGCCGGGGAATTCCTGCACCGAGAGGTTGCTGAAGCGTTGCGCGGCGAAGGCGATCCTGCCCGACGTGCAATAGGTCTCGATGTAGCCGGCCTTGTCGAAGCTCCGGCCGGCCGCGTTCACGTAGACGAAATCCGGATGGATGAGGCCGTCCAGCCGGTCGGCGGCGCGGCGAACGATGGCGTCCGCCTTGGCGAGCAGGATGTCGTATATCCGCTCGGCGGTGCTCATCGCACGGTCACGGCGTGATTGAGCGGACCGTGGCCCCGCCCGTAGCCGGGCGCGGTCGCAATCGCGTCGCGCACATAAGTGCGCGCGCGGGCGACGGCGTCCGCGAGACTCATCTTCTGGGCGAGGCCAGCGGCAATCGCGGATGCAAGAGTGCAGCCGGTGCCATGCGTGCTGCGGCTGGCGATGCGGGCATCCTCGAAGCGATCAATCCTGCCCTTCTGGACCAGCAGGTCGACGACACGGTCGCCCTCGAGATGGCCGCCCTTCATCAGCACCGCCTGCGCGCCGAGCGACAGCAGCGTCTCGCCGGCCCGCTTCATGTCGGCCTCGGTGTGCACCGGGAAGCCGGCCAGCACCTCGGCCTCGGGCAGGTTGGGCGTCAGCAGCGCGGCCAGCGGCAGCAGCCGGTCGCGCAGGGCCGTCTCGGCCTCGCTCAGCAGCAGCCGGTGACCGCCCTTGGCCACCATCACCGGATCGACGACCAGAGGCACGCCGGGCGCGTACCTGCGGAACGACGCCACGACCGTGTCGATCACCTCGGCGCTGTGCAGCATGCCGGTCTTCAGCGCGTCGGCACCGATGTCGGTCAGCACGACCTCGATCTGCTGTGCGATGAAGGCCGGGTCGACCGGCACGACGCCGTGGACGCCGAGCGTGTTCTGCGCCGTCAGGGCGGTGATGGCGGTGGCGGCGAACCCGCCCATCGCAGTCACCGCCTTGATGTCGGCCTGGATTCCCGCGCCGCCGCCGGAATCGGATCCGGCGACGATCAGGACGCGGCCCCTCATGCCGCCTGCCGCGGGATCGCCTCGATGATGCGGTCGACGACGCTGCGCACCAGCTCCGAATCGTCGCCCTCGGCCATCACCCGGATCAGCGGCTCGGTGCCCGACTTGCGCACCAGGATGCGCCCGCCCTGGCCGAGGTCCTTCTCCGCCGCCGCGATCGCCGCCGCGACCGGGGCGGCGTTCAGGGCGGCCGCGGCGTCGCTCACACGCACGTTCTTCAGCAGCTGCGGCACGGGCTGGAAGGCGCGGAAGGTCTCGCTCGCCGGCTTGCCGCTCCTGATCAGCGCGGCGAGCGCCTGCAGCGCCGCCATCAGCCCGTCGCCGGTGGTGGCGTGGTCGGTCATGATGATGTGGCCCGACTGCTCGCCGCCCAGGTTGAAGCCGTCGGAGCGCATGCGCTCGAGCACGTAGCGGTCGCCGACCTGGGTGCGCACCAGCGAAAGGCCGCGCGCGCCGACATAGCGCTCCAGCCCGAGATTGGACATCACGGTCGCGACCAGGCCGTTGCCGGTCAGCCTTCCGTCCCTCTGCCACAGGTCGGCGATGGTGGCCATCAGCTGATCGCCGTCGACCAGGCTGCCCTTCTCGCAGACCAGCACGACGCGGTCGGCATCGCCGTCGAGCGCGATGCCGATGTCGGCACGGTAGGTCCCGACGCTCTCCTGCAGCAGCGACGGATGCGTCGAGCCGCACTTGTCGTTGACGTTGAAGCCGTCCGGCTTGACGGCGATCGGGATGACCTCGGCGCCCAGCTCCCACAGCACGGTCGGCGCGACCTTGTAGGCCGCGCCGTTGGCGCAATCGATCACGATCCTGAGGCCGGAAAGATCGAGCCCGCGGGCAGCGGAGCCCTTGACCGCCTCGATGTAGCGGCCGCCGGCATCGTCGAGGCGCGTGGCGCGGCCGATCGCCGGCGGCGCCGCGAGCCTGATGGAGTCATACGAGGCGACCAGCGCCTCGATCTCCATCTCGACCGCGTCGGACAGCTTGAAGCCGTCCGGCCCGAACAGCTTGATGCCGTTGTCCTCGTAGGAATTGTGCGACGCCGAGATCATCACGCCGACGTCGGCGCGCATCGAGCGCGTCAGGAAGCCGACCCCGGGCGTGGGCAGCGGCCCGAGCAGCAGGACGTCCATGCCGACCGACAGGAAGCCGGCCGTCAGCGCCTGCTCGATCATGTAGCCGCTGAGCCGCGTGTCCTTGCCGACCACGACGCGATGGCGATGGCCGCCGCGGTTGAAGATCTGGCCCGTCGCCATGCCGATGCGCATGGCGATCTCGGCGGTCATCGGGCGGGAATTGGCACGGCCGCGCACGCCGTCGGTGCCGAAGAGAGAGCGTGTCATTGGCGGGATGCTATCGCATCGCCGCCCACACCGCGAGGGCCTGGCGGGTTCCGGCGACGTCGTGCACCCGCAGGAGGGAGGCACCCTGCCGCGCCGCCTCGACCGCCAGCCAGACCGACGCCGGATCGCGCCGGCGCGGCTCGGCGATCCCCGTCAGCCGGCCGATGAAGCCTTTGCGCGACGATCCGACCAGCACCGGGTAGCCCGCCGCCGCCAGGCGTCCCGAGCCCTCGATCAGGGCAAGGTTCTCCTCGACGCTCTTGCCGAAGCCGATGCCGGGGTCGAACGCGATGCGATCGTGCGCGACGCCGGCCGCTTCTGCGGCCTCAGCCCGTGCCATCAGGAAGTCGCGCACGTCCTCGACGACGTCGCGATAGGCCGGGCCTTCGTACTTGTCCTCGGACCGGCCTCGGCGGTGCATCAGCACGACGGGCGCACCGCGCTGCACGACCAACGGGAGGAGCGCCGGATCGTCGCGCAGCGCCGCCACGTCGTTGACGATGCGCGCGCCGGCATCGAGGCAGGCCCGCGCGACCTCGGCGCGGCGCGTGTCGATCGAGACCGCGATGCCCCTCCGTGCCAGGCCCTCGACGACGGGCAGGACCCGCTGCAGCTCCTCCTCGACCGAAACCGGCCGCGAGCCCGGCCGCGTCGACTCGCCGCCGACATCGACGAGGTCGGCACCCTCCGAAACGAAACGCAGACCATCGGAGAGGGCCTGCGCTGGGTCGAGGCGTTCGCCGCCATCGGAAAAGGAATCGGGCGTCACGTTCACGATCGCCATCACCCGAGGGCGATCGAGGAGGATGCCGCCGAAGCTCGGAACGGTCATACGCCGGGAGCGCGGCACTCCGTGGCCCTCATGATCGTGAAATGAGCGCCACGGGGAACTCGAGAACTAATTCGAGTAGCTGGGAGCGCGGCTCTCCAGAGCCGCTCATGTGATGCCGAAAGTCGAAGAAAGAGCGGCTCTGGAGAGCCGCGCTCCCAGCAGCATGACGGGATACTCGTTTCCCTTGCCACGAGCTTACAAACTCGGAGTGGCGCGGTCCCGGCGAAGAGGCTCATGCTCTTCCGAACCGGAGCCGGGAATCAAACGCCCGGCTGCGGCTCTGGGTTGGCGCCGGGCGAGGGGCCCGGGTTCTGGCCACTGTTCTGGCCACTGCTGGTCGGCACCGAGGCGCGGCGCCGGCGATCACCGCCGGAGCCTGCCCCGCCGGTGTCGTCGCGCACGACCTTCTCGCCGCGCAGCACCTGGCCGATCTCGTCGCTGCTCAGCGACTCGTACTCGAGCAGCGACTTGGCGATGATGTGCAGCTCCTCGATACGGTCGGTCAGGATCTGCTTGGCCTTGGCTTCGGCCTCCTCGATCAGGCGGCGGACTTCCTGGTCGATGATCTGCGCGGTCGCCTCGGATACGTTCTGGGTCTGGGTAACGGCATGGCCGAGGAACACTTCCTGCTCGTTGGCCTGGTAGCGCACACGGCCAAGCTTGTCGGACATGCCGTAGGCGGTGATCATGCCGCGCGCCATCTGGGTCGCGACCTGGATGTCGCTGGCGGCACCCGTGGTCACGTTCTCCGGTCCGAAGATGATCTCCTCGGCGGTCCGGCCGCCGAACAGGATCGCCAGCCGCGATTCGAGGAACTGCTTGGTGTGGCTGAGGTGATCGCGCTCGGGAAGCTGCATGGTGACGCCCAGCGCCCGGCCGCGCGGGATGATCGTCACCTTGTGGATCGGGTCGGACTTGGGAACATGCATCGCCACCAACGCGTGACCCGCCTCGTGGTACGCCGTCAGCGTCTTCTCCTCGTCGGTCATCGCCATCGAGCGGCGCTCGGTGCCCATCAGCACCTTGTCCTTGGCATATTCGAAGTCGCCCATGGTGACGAGGCGCTTGCCGACGCGCGCGGCGCGCAGTGCGGCCTCGTTCACCAGGTTGGCGAGATCGGCGCCGGAGAAGCCCGGGGTGCCGCGCGCCAGGACATGCGGATTGACGTCCGGCGCCAGCGGGACCTTGCGCATGTGGACCTTGAGGATCTTCTCGCGGCCGCCGATGTCGGGGTTCGGCACCACGACCTGGCGGTCGAAGCGGCCGGGACGCAGCAGCGCGGGATCGAGCACGTCGGGACGGTTGGTGGCGGCGATCAGGATCACGCCTTCGTTGGACTCGAAGCCGTCCATCTCGACCAGCAGCTGGTTCAGCGTCTGCTCGCGCTCGTCGTTGCCGCCGCCCAGGCCCGCGCCGCGATGGCGACCGACGGCGTCGATTTCGTCAATGAACACGATGCAGGGCGCGTTCTTCTTGGCCTGCTCGAACATGTCGCGCACGCGGCTCGCGCCGACGCCAACGAACATCTCGACGAAGTCGGAGCCCGAGATGGTGAAGAACGGCACGTTGGCCTCGCCCGCGATGGCGCGCGCCAGCAGCGTCTTGCCGGTGCCCGGCGGGCCGACCAGCAGGCAGCCCTTGGGGATCTTGCCGCCCAACCGCTGGAACTTCTGCGGGTCCTTCAGGAAGTCGACGATCTCCTCGAGCTCGGCCTTGGCCTCGTCGATGCCGGCGACGTCCTCGAAAGTGACCCTGCCGTGCTTCTCGGTCAGCAGCCGGGCTTTCGATTTGCCGAAGCCCATGGCGCGGCCCGTGCCGCTCTGCATCTGGCGCAGGAAGAAAATATAGACACCGACAAGAACGAGGACCGGCAGCCAGCTCACGAAGATCGAGCCGATGTTGACGCCCTCCTCCGCCGGCCCGGCATCGACCCGGTCGACGTTCTTGATCAGCATCGGCATCAGCGTCTCGTCGGGCGGCGTGCTCGGCACGTAGGTCGCGAACTTTTGCACGCCATTGCGCGGCTCGCGGAAGGTGCCGCTGATGGTATTGCCCGAGATCCGGACGTCCTGGACCTGGCGCTGCTCGACCGCGCGGACGAAATCCGAATAGGAGATCGTGTTGCCGGCGGTGCGGGTCGTACCGCCCTGGAAGACGCTGTAGAGCAGCGCCAGCAGCAACACGATGACGATCCACAAAGCGGCGTTGCGATTGAACGGGTTCACGAGGGCATGTCCAATTTGAAGGGTTTCAAACTAAATGGGGGGCGCCGGAAGCGCCGCAAGCGAAAAATACAGCCGGAACGAGCGGCTGGCTCGGTTTCCTCCCACTCTTCCTGCCACTTTCGGGCCGGACAATCCAGCGCAGCCGCTGGCTGCCGGGCACCTGACGCAGCATCAGCCGGCAGCCCGATAATGTGAAATCCTGGCTTTTTCCCGACTTGCCACGCATCGCCCCCCGCGAAAGCCGTGCCACCGCGCGCTCCAGCCGGTCGCGCCGCGGCGGATAATCGCCGCCACCGACGGATTGGACGACGCGGCTCAGCAAGCGGACTGCAATTTCCCGGTCCAGTCGCGAGACGCGCAGGTGATCGAGGGCGACCGCACCGTCCGGCTCGACATCGAGAACCTCCAGCATCGTCTCGGCCAAGACGCGGTCGCGCGCCGCCCGGGCCGCCGGTTGCGTGACCGCCCCTGCAAGGGCGCTGCCGTCCTGCCGCACGCGCACGCGCTCGAAGCGCCGGTCGTCGTTCGACGGATCGTCGACCCAGCCGACTGCGCGCGCCTCGAGCGTCGCCGTGAGCCGGTCGCGCGATACGCCGAGCAGCGGGCGCAGCAGGCGGACGTCGCGATGCTCGACGGCCGCCGCCATGCCGGCCAGCCCGTCGGGCCCACTCCGCCGCGCCGCGCGCATTGCGATGGTTTCCGCCTGGTCGCCGGCATGATGCGCCACCAGCAGGTGCAGGATGCCGTGACGGCGGCAGGCCTCGAACAGCAGCCGATAGCGGGCGTCGCGCGCGGCCTCCTGCAGGCCGCTGGCGGGCTTCGTCCCGGCCCACTGCAGGATCTCGCCGGCAATGCCGCGGCGGTCCAGCCGCCCGAGGGTCGCCCGGGCCTCGGCTCCCGACTCTGGCCGGAGCCCATGGTCGACGATCAGCGCCAGCACCCGCCCCTGCCGCGCCACCGCCCAGTCGTGCGCCAGCAGCGCGAGTGCCAGCGAATCCCGCCCGCCCGACACGGCGACCGCCAGGACGGGCCGCGCCTCGAATGGCCCCAATGGCGCCATCAGAGCGGCAAACTCGGCCCCCTCGATGGACATGGCTGGGAGCGCGGCTCTCCAGAGCCGCTCTTCCTTGGGCTGGCCAGATCCCATGAGCGGCTCTGGAGAGCCGCGCTCCCAGCCGAACCGGCTCACCCGCAGCCGTTCTTCTGGCGCTCCTGGTCGATGCGCCGCTTCTGCATGTCGGTGGCGCGCGGGTAGTCTTCCTTGAAGCGCGCGAACACCGCGCAGGCTTCCGATTTCTTGTTGAGCGCCGCCAGCGTGACGCCGAGCTTCAGGAGATTGTCCGGCCCCTTGGGGCTGGTCTTGTAGGCCTTGTAGCCCTCGGCGAAGGCGACCATCGCATGCTGGTAGTCGCGGCGGGCATAATAGGTCTCGCCCAGCCAGTATTGCGCATTGCCGGCCAGCACGTGCTGCGGATTGCGCTGGACGAAGGTCTTGAAGCCCTGCTCCGCGCCGGCATAGTCACCGTCCTGCAGGTGCTTGAAGGCGTCGTGATACAGCGCTTCGCCCTGGGGGCCGCCGCCCGGCGGCGGAGCGTTGGCGGCAAGGTTCCCGCCTCCCGCAGGCGCCGGCGCGGATACCGGCGGCGAAGCCGCCGGCCGCGGACCGGCCTTGCCGCCCTTCTCCAGCGAGTCGAGGCGATACTCGTAGTCCGCCTGCATCTTCTCCATCTGCTGCTGGAGCTGCTGGTTGCGATACTGAAGCTGCTCGAGCTGGCCGGTCAGGTTGGTGAGGGTCTGCTGGATCTGGTTCAGCCGGTCCTCGACATAGACGGCGTCGCCGCGCTGGGCCCACGCTGCCGATGGCA
The DNA here is from genome assembly GCF_965279465.1 of Reyranella sp. NCBI lineage: Bacteria > Pseudomonadati > Pseudomonadota > Alphaproteobacteria > Hyphomicrobiales > Reyranellaceae > Reyranella > Reyranella sp. The sequence continues at coordinate 4,137,184 of NZ_OZ257242.1, read as the reverse complement.
GGGCGAGCACGAGCAGAACGACCAGTCTCGAGCGGAGCGTCTTCATGGCAAGCATGGCAAGCATTGTCTCACTGCGATCCGGGCCATTTTCAGGCAGGAGCTTCCCGCCAACAAACGAAAACGCCGGTCATCGCGACCGGCGTGTCCGTTCCGTCCGGGGAAAATCCTACTCGAGGGCCGTGATGGCGACACGGTTGCGGGCCCACGCGCCTTCGTCTGAACCAACCGCTTCGGGCCGCTCCTTGCCGTAGCTGATGGTCTTGATGCGCGACGCCGGAATGCCCTGTGCGACCAGGTACTGGCGCGCGGCATTGGCGCGGCGCTCGCCGAGGGCGAGGTTATATTCTCGCGTGCCGCGCTCATCGCACTTGCCTTCGATGGTGACCGGGTAATTCGTGTACCGCTTCAGCCACTCCGCCTGCTTGGCAAGCGTATCGCGGCCATCCGCCCGGATGCTCGACATGTCGGTGTCGAAATAGACACGGTCGCCCACGTTCTGGCGGAAATCACCGATCGACCCGGGGGCAACCGACGTGCTGGCGGACGGCGGCTCCGAACCGCTGGTGTTGGTGTTGCTGCTGCACGCCGCGATGAACATCAGGGCCGCGATGGCGGCAATCGCTTTGATCGTCTGCATGTCGTCTCTACGCGTCCTTCTCACGACGCGCTCCTCTCGGTTTTCCGGTCTTTCGGCAAACTCCCAGACGCACACGACCCGAGCCATAGTGCGCTCGGGTCGTGTGCGCGGATCATATCCTTCGCTACTGCGGAATCAAGGGTGACCAGGCCGGATCCGACGCATCCGTGGGCGTCGGAACCCGACGCTCGAAGCGCCCGGTCACGTCGATCGCGCTGAGGCCCACGCTTCCCCCGCGTTCCTGGCGGAAGAACATCAGCACCCGGCCGTTGGGCGCCCAGGTCGGACCTTCGACCAGATAGCCGTTGGCCAGCAGCCGCTCGCCGCTGCCGTCCGGCCGCATGATTCCGATGCCGAAACCGCTGCCTCCGATCTTGGTGAAGGCGATGTAATCGCCGCGCGGCGACCATACCGGTGTGGCATAGCGGCCCTCGCCGAAGCTGATGCGCCGTTCGCCGCCGCCGCCCGCCGGCATGACGTAGAGCTGCTGGCTGCCGCCGCGGTCGGAGTTGAAGACGATCTGCGTGCCGTCACTGGAATAACACGGCGAGGTGTCGATCGCCGACGAGTTGGTGAGGCGCCGCTGGCTGCGGCCGCGCACGTCCATCTCGAAGAGGTTGGTGCGACCATCCTGTGACAGGCTCATGGCGATGCGCGAACCGTCGGGCGAGAAGCGCGGCGCGAAGCTCATGCCCGGGAAGTTGCCCATCAGCTCGCGGCGGCCGGAATCGACGCTTTGCAGGTAGACGCGCGGCGGCCCCTTGTTCTCGCCGAACGCCATGTAGACGATCTCCTGCAGGGTCGGCGAGAAGCGCGGCGTGATGGCGATGGTGGCGCCGTCGGTGATGTAGCGGTTGTTGGAACCGTCCTGGTCCATGATCGCAATGCGCTTGACCCGGTTGTTGAGGGGCCCGGTCTCCGAGACATAGGCAACGCGGGTATCGAAGTAGCCTTCCTCGCCGGTCACGCGCTTGTAGATCGCGTCCGAGATGATGTGCGACAGGCGCCGCCAGTTGGCGGCCTGGCTGGTGAAGCTGAGGCCGGTTGCCTGCGCGCTCGCGATCACGTCCCACAGGCGGAAATCGACCTTGAGGCTGCCGCCGGAACTGGAGACCGAGCCGACCACCAGGCCGGCCGCGCCGACCTGGCGCCAGTCGGGAAAGCGGGGCTGTGAGCTGGCACCGAGATTCTTCTCGATGAAGGAGCCCGGCGGGATCGAGCGGAACAGGCCCGAGTTCTGCAGATTGTTGCGGATCACCGTGGCCATCTGCGCGCCCATCGCATCGCCCTGGAAATCGACGATCGCGATCGGCACCGGCTCGAAGCTGGGCTTGGTCATGTCGATCGTGAGCTGCGCCCGCGCCGCCGGCACTCCCAGCAGGGCGGACGCCGCCCCGAACAACACTGTCCGGCGTTGAGGGATCATCATGTCGAACCTCTTCATTAGTAGTCGCGGGGATCGAAATTAAAGGTGATGCTGCGCCAGGAATTGTATTTATCCGGTGACAACGGCCAGGGCTGGCAGCGTGGATTGAGGATGGCGCGCCGCGCCGCGTCAGCCGCCGAGCGATAGACCGGATCGCTGTTGTAGCGTCCGCCGTCCTTGAATACCGCGTCGACTGGCGTGCCGTTCTGGTTCATCTGCACGACCAGTGTCACGATCGGCGCCTCCTTGGCACCGCCGAGGGTGTTCCAGCATGGGCGGATCTTCTGGCGCACGCCCTCGACCTCGCTCGCCGTCACGACGGCGGCGAACTCCGGCGCCATCGGCGCCTGGCGCGTGATCTCCTTCGGCCGCTGCGGCGACTGCTGCGGCGTCTTGATCGGCGGGTTCCGGTCGTTGTTCTTCAGGATGTCGTCGACCAGGCTGTCGACCGGGTCCTTCTTCGGCACGGGCTTGGGCGGCGGAGGCCGGGGCGGCTCGGGCTTCCTCACCTCCTTCGGCGGTTCCGGCTTGGCCGGCTCCGGCTTCTTCACCTCGGGCTTGGGCGGCTCCGGCTTGGGAGGTTCGGGCTTCTTCTCCTCCTTCGGCGGCTCCGGCTCCTTCGGCTTCATCGCGATCACGTCTTCCACTGGCTTGGGTGGATCGGGCTTCGGCTTCTCCACGGGCACCGGCGGCGTCGGCTTCGCCTCGGCGACCTGTGGCTTGGGCGGCTCTGGCGGCGGCGGTGGAGGCGGCGGCGGCGACGGCTCGGCCGTCTTGGGCGGCGGCGCCTTGCTCGTCTCCTCCGCGATCTTGGCCTTCTCCGGCTGCTGCTCCTGGACACCGACCTTGGGAGCGGCGGCCTTGGCGGCGATCGCCACGAAGTCGACCATCACCGGCTCGGGCTCCATCGGCGGCGAGCTGAAAAAATTGAAGTTCACGATCGCCGCCACCACGGCAACGAGATGCACGCCCGCCGACAACACGGCCGGCGTGCGCATCTCGATGCTGGATGGATGGCGGCCGGCCACGGCTCACCGACGCGGCGCTGGAGCCGGTGCCGCCGGCCTTGCCGAGCCCGTCGGCGCCCCTCCGCTCGCCGGCGCCGCTCCGCCCCCCTGCTCGCCGAGCAGGCCGAGCTGGCGGAAGCCGGAGTCGATCACCACGCCCATGACTTCCATCATGCGGCCGTAGTTGATCGCCTTGTCGCCGCGGATGAAGACGCGCTGATCGGGCTTCTCCTCGTGCACCGCCTTGAGCTTGGTGATGAGCTCGGCGAGCTCGTACTTCGTCTCGCCCAGGAACACCTCGTCCTTGGAATTGACCGACACGACCAGCGGCTCGTCCTTGCCGCCGACCTGCTGCGCGCTGGTCTTGGGCAGGTCGACCGGCACGCCCACCTGCAAGAGCGGCGCGGTGACCATGAAGATGATCAGCAGCACCAGCATGACGTCGACCAGCGGCGTGACGTTGATCTCGGCGATCGGCGTGAAGCGCCGCCGCCGGAAGCGCCCGGTCGTGCCGCCGCCGGCCGGAACGATGCCGGCCATCAGCCCTGCTCCTCGAGCTGGCGCGACAGGATGGTGATGAACTCACCGGCGAAGGCTTCGAGCTGCAGCGCGTAGCGCTGCACGTGGCCGGACAGGATATTGTACGCACCGGCTGCGGGGATCGCGGCAACGAGACCGATCGCGGTCGCGAACAGCGCCTCGGAGATGCCGGGCGCCACGACCGCCAGCGACGTGTTCTTCGACTGCGCGATATGGCCGAAGGCGTTCATGATGCCCCACACCGTGCCGAACAGCCCGACGAAGGTGGCGTTGGCGCCGACCGTCGCGAGGAAGCTGAGCCGCTTCTCGATCGCCTCCATCTCGCGCTGGATGGTGACGCCCATGACCTGCTCGATGCGCTGGCGCAGGGCGGCGCGCGCCGTGGCGGTGGTCGCCAGTCCCTTGGACACCGAGCGCCGCCATTCGCGCATCGCGGCGGAGAAGATGCTCGACATCGGATCGTCGGGCTTGGAGCCGACACGGTCATAGAGATCCTCGAGCGAAACGCCCGACCAGAAGGTATCCTCGAACGCCTGCGCGCTCTTCTTGAGCGCGCGCAGCCGGAGCATCTTCTCGAAGATGATCGCCCACGACCAGAACGACGCCAGGAGCAGCGCGATCATCACCGCCTTGACGACCCAGTCGGCCTGCATGAAGAGGCCGTAGACCGACATGTCGATCGGAGGAGTGCTGCCGCCAAGGGGGGTGCTGGCGACCTGCGCAAACGCGTCCATTTTTTTAGTACTCCGTCGTTCTAGAGCTTCATATCCGAATATGGCGTGAGCGGGGCGACTCCACAGGCACTGCAACCGCGTCCAACGCCGCCCGGGCATCGGCTGGTATCCGCATTGGCCGACCTGCGTCGTTCATGCAAGCGACGAGAAGCTCGGCATGGAGCAAAACTTCGCCGTCCCTGCGCGCTTCCTGCAGCATCTCGAGCGAGGCGCCGCGCATTTCCCCGCATCGGGTGACGACGTCGATCGTCTCGTCGAGCCGTGCAGGTTTCAGATAATCTACGGTGCAGCGGCGCACGACCCAGCAGATGCCGCGCTCGGCACGCAAGGCGGCATGCTCCAGCCCGAGCAGGCGGAGCAACTCGGTCCGGCCGCGCTCCAGGAACCGCAGCCAGTTCGCGTAGTAGACGATGCCCTGCGCGTCCGTGTCCTCGTAATAGATCCGCAACGGCAGGATGTGCCGGCCGCCTTCGATCCGGCCCGAGGTCGGTCCTTCGTGCGCCGCGCTCACGCCTCTTCGTCCTGCCCGCCATCGCCCGGCATGCCCGTGAGCAGGTCGAGCTGCTGCTTCTGCTCCTTCGGCACGGTCTTGCCGATGTGGCGATAGCCGGCTTCCGACAGGAGCCGCCCGCGCGGCGTGCGCATCAGCAGGCCGAGCTGCATCAGGTACGGCTCGATCACGTCCTCGATCACGTCGCGCTGCTCGGACAGGGCCGCCGCCAGAGTCTCGACGCCGACCGGACCGCCGCCGTAGTTCTCGGCGATGCAGGCGAGGTAGCGACGGTCCATTGCGTCGAGCCCGCGGCCGTCGACCTCGAGCCGGGTCAGAGCGAAGTCGGCCGCCTTGGCGTCGACGATCCTGGTGCCGCCGACATCCGTGAAGTCGCGCACCCGGCGCAGCAGGCGGTTGGCGACGCGCGGCGTGCCGCGCGAGCGCTTGGCGATCTCCGCGCCGCCGTCGGGCGCCATCTGCATCTTGAGCACGCGCGCGGCGCGATGGACGATCGTCTCGAGCTCGGCCGGCTCGTAGAATACCATGCGCAGCGGGATGCCGAAGCGTTCGCGCAGCGGCCGCGTCATCAGCCCCGAGCGAGTCGTCGCGCCGACCAGGGTGAAGGGCGGCAGCTCGATGCGCACCGAGCGCGCTGCCGGCCCCTCGCCGATCATCAGGTCGAGCTGGAAGTCCTCCATCGCCGGATAGAGAATCTCCTCGATCGCCGGATTGAGGCGATGGATCTCGTCGATGAAGAGCACATCGTGCGCCTGCAGGTTGGTGAGCTGTGCGGCGAGATCGCCTGCCTTCTGGATCACCGGACCGGACGTTGAACGAAAGCCGACGCCCATCTCGCGCGCCACGATCTGCGCGAGGGTCGTCTTGCCGAGGCCGGGCGGGCCGTGGAACAGCACATGGTCGAGCGCCTCGCCGCGCCCCTTGGCGGCCGCGATGAAGATCTTGAGGTTCTCGCGCACCTGCTTCTGGCCGATGAAGTCGTCGAGCGTCTGCGGGCGCAGCGCGAGCTCGGCCGCATCCTCCTCGGCGCGTTTGCCAGTCACCAGCCGATCGGGAGGCGGGTTGGGTGCCTGCGCGTTCATCGCGCCAGCTCCTGCAGCCCGCCACGGATCACGGCATCGAGCGGTGCATCAGGCCCGAGACGCTGCGTCACGCGCGCGACGGCACCGAACGCCTCGACCCGTCGATAGCCGAGATTGACCAGCGCCGAGACGGCATCTTCGTTGACCGACGCGCCCACCACCGGCGCCGCCGTGTCGGTCGTGCGCGCCGACGCTGGCACGACGCCGAACGCGGCAGCCTTGTCCTTGAGCTCGGTGGCAAGCCGCGCGGCGAGCTTCGGTCCGACGCCGGCGGGCCGGCTGAGGCTCGCCCTGTCGCCGGCGGCGATGGCCCGCGCGATCTCGTCGGGCGACAGGGTCGACAGGATCGACAGCGCGACCCGCGCACCGACGCCCTGCACCGTCGTCAGGATGCGGAACCAGTCGCGCTCCGCCGTCGCGAGGAAGCCGAAGAGTGCGATCGCGTCCTCGCGCACGATGGTCTCGACCAGCAGGGTCGCGGCACCACCGACGGCGAGGTCGCGCAACGTGCGTGACGAGGCCGAGACCAGATAGCCGACGCCGTTCACGTCGATGACGGCGCCGCCCTCGTCGATCGACTCGACGACGCCCTTCAGCCTGGCGATCAAAGCGCTGCCTCTATGCGCCTGGCGGTGGCGCGATGGTGAGCATGGCAGATCGCGACCGCGAGCGCGTCGGCGGCATCCGCAGTCGCCTCCACGCCGGGCAGCAGGCGGCCGACCATCATCGCGACCTGGCGCTTCTCGGCATGGCCCGCGCCGACGACCGACTTCTTCACCAGGTTGGCGGAATATTCGAACACCGGCAGGCCCGCCCGCGCCGGTGCCAGCATCACCACGCCGCGCGCCTGGCCGAGCTTCAGGGTCGAGCCGGGATTGACGTTCACGAAGGTCTCCTCGACCGCCGCCTCGGCCGGCTGCTGCTCGGCGACCACCGCGGCGATCGCCTCGAACAGCGCACAGAGGCGTTCGGCCAGCGACTGGTCGGCCGGCACCTTCACCGCGCCGTGCGCGACATGGCGCAGCCGGTTGCCGTCGACGTCGATCACGCCCCAGCCGGTCAGCCGCAGACCGGGATCGAGGCCGATCAGTCTCATGGCCGGGAGCGCGGCTCTCCAGAGCCGCTCATGGAGTGTTGCAACCAGCGTCTATGAGCGGCTCTGGAGAGCCGCGCTCCCAGCAGTCTGAAAGAGTCACAAGCTCTCAGAGCTTTTGAATTTATTGGCCGACGGTGAAATGACCGGTCTGGCAACCCTCCCGCCTCATCCTGAGGAGCGTAGCGCAGCGGAGCGTCTCGAAGGATGGCGACTCGAAGGACGTGGCAACGGTGCTGGAAACACGGGAGTTCAGCAAGGTCGTGCGCGTTGCCACCCTTCGAGACGCTCCGCTGCGCTGCGCTCCTCAGAGTTTGTGAATTTTTCGTCGGTCTTGTCCTCGGCGGCTGATTGAAGAAACAAAGATCCCTCGCTGCGCTCGGGATGACAGCATTGTTGTCATCCCGAGCGCAGCGAGGGATCTTTCGTTTCGTCGACTCCACGACTGAAGAAGCTGGATTGAAAAATTCACAGGCTCTCAGGGTGAGGTAAGGGGGTGGCGAGATCGTCATTGAGTCGCGCCGTCGATTTTTTCACAGGCTCTCAGGATGAGGTGCACAGCTACGCCGCGAACTTCGCCAGGGCGTCGTCCGACAATTCGAAATTGGCGTAGACGTTCTGGACGTCGTCGTTGTCGTCGAGCGCGCCGATCATGTCGAGCAGGGTCTGCGCGGCGTCGCCCTCGATCGGCGTGGTGTTCTTGGGCCGCCACATCAGCTTGGCCGACGTGGGCTCGCCGAGCGACTTCTCGAGCGCCTCGCGAACGGCGCTGAAATTCTCCTGCGCACAATAGATCTCGTGCGCGCCTTCCTCGCCCTCACCGCTGACCACGTCGTCGGCGCCGGCGTCGATCGCCTTCTCCATCACCTCGTCGGCCGTGCCGGCCTTGAGCGGAAAGCGGAACTCGCCCAGGCGGTCGAACATGAACGACACGCTGTTGGTCTCGCCGAGATTGCCGCCGTGCTTGGAGAAGATCGAGCGCACTTCGCCGGCGGTGCGGTTGCGGTTGTTGGTCAGCGCCTCGACGATCACGGCAACACCGCCCGGGCCGTAGCCCTCGTAACGCACCTCGTCGTAATTGGCGTCGGCATCGCTGCCCGAGCCGCGCTGGATCGCGCGATTGATCGTGTCGCGCGTCATGTTGGCTTCGCGCGCCGCGATCGTCGCCGCCCGCAGGCGCGGATTGGCGGCCGGATCGGCCGCCCCCAAACGCGCCGCCGTGGTGATTTCACGGATCAGCTTGGTAAATATCTTCGCCTTGACCGCGTCCTGGCGGCCCTTGCGATGCATGATGTTCTTGAATTGGGAATGGCCAGCCATCGCCCTGACAACCAGATTGAGTGAGATGTGAGGCCGGCTATACCACTTCTCGTGGGCTTTGGGACTGTTAGAGACCGCTTGGACGGGGCCCGGAACAAAAAAAGGCGGGGGCCGAAGCCCCCGCAAAAAACGTCGGAACCTTGATTCCGACGCCCCCTCTAACCTGAAGACAGTTTCGCCGGAGCGGCGAAAAATCCTTTAACATCAAAAGGATGCCGCTTTTCCCCCAGGCCGTCAATCGCCGTCTTTTGCCACCGGTAATAGGTGCTGACGGGCCCTGGTAACTACCAGATGCTGAAATTCAGCCGGCCGGCGGCAGCCGTCCGCCGATCCGGATCGGTCGCACTGCCTTCGCAAGGCCACTTTTGTCGTCGGTTTCGACAAGGGCCGCGCACATTGTCCCCTCGCCCTCGGCCGGGGCGAGCCGGTCGCCCGGCACTTTCTTGATGAAGCGCAGCACGGCGCCCTCCTTCTTCATGCCGATGACCGAATCGTAATCGCCGCACATGCCGACGTCGGTCTGGTAGGCCGTCCCGCCGGGCAGCACCCAGGAATCCGCCGTCGGGATGTGGCTGTGGGTGCCGAGCACGGCGGAGACGCGGCCGTCGAGATGGTGGCCCATCGACTGCTTCTCGCTGGTCGCCTCACCGTGCACGTCGATCAGGATGAAATGCGCCGAGCGGCCCAGCGTGTACTTGGCAATCTCCGCATCGACGGTGCGGAACGGGTCGTCGAGCGGGTCCATGAACAGCCGGCACATCACGTTCACGACCACGACCTTCTGGCCGCGCGCCGTCTCGTACTGGCTGGCGCCCCAGCCCGGCGTGCCGGGCGGAAAGTTGATCGGCCGCAGCAGTCGCTTGTCCTGGGCGATGTACGGGATGATGTCGCGCTGATCCCAGACGTGGTTGCCGGTGGTGATGCAGTCGACGCCGGCGCCGTGCAGCTCGGCGCAGATCTTGGCGGTGATGCCGAAGCCCGCAGCGGCGTTCTCGCCGTTCACCACCACGAAATCGAGGCCGAGCTCCTGGCGCAGGCGCGGGATATTCCTGGTTACCGATTCACGGCCGGACCGGCCAACGATGTCGCCACAAAACAAAACCTTCATGATTCAGACAAAGGCGCAAGCCCGCTTGTCGGTCAACAACCAATCGAGCCGCTGATCGTCCGGACCGTGTGGCACATGGGGTATCAGCTGGGCGTCGAAGCCCACCCCGACCGCCGTGATCGTCTTCTTCGCGCGCAAGCCTTCGAGCGTACGGTCATAGAAGCCGCCGCCATAACCGAGCCGCCAGCCCTCCTCGTCGCAGGCAAGCAGCGGCACGATCAACGCATCGGGCTCCACGACGTCGCACCGGGGCGACGGATGAAGTGTGCCGAACACGCCCGCCTCCAGGGGATCGTCCGGCCGCCAGGCACGAAAGACCAACGGCTGCTTCTTGCCGACCACGACGGGCAGCGCGAGCTGGCAGCCCTGCACGAACAGCTCGGTCATGAGCGGGCGGATGTCGAGCTCCTCGGCCATCGGCCAGAAACCCGACACGATGGCCGGCGTCCTCACCGGCCGCTCCAGCCGCCACATCCCGAGCAAGCCGGCAGCCGCCTCCCGCCGTTCCTCCTCGCCGAGGCCGCCGCGCCACGCGAGCATGGAACGACGCAGACTGCGCTTGTCGTCGATCAGGGTCATGGCATTCTTCCGTCGTCCCGAGCGAAGCCGAGGGACCTGTTCATATCAGCAGAAGCAAATGAAGAGGTCTCTCCACTCCGCTTCGCTAAAGCGCGGAGATTACTCCGCGCGAGTCGAGACGCGGAAAGGAGGGAAAAGTGGGGCGGCTCCACGATGGGCCGTGGCACGTGAAACCTCCAAGGCCTGCGTAAGCAGGTGGGCACCGTGTAGCCAAGACCACAGTCAAGGCCAGGAACAGTTCCCAGGAGATCTTATTGGCCCCGGGGTTTTAAGCGAACCACGCACCGCGCAGAATTCCGCCCCGTCGGTAATGTAGGCTTCCCGGGCCTCGACCGCCAGTGAGCCGACGCCCGGATCGTGGATTTCATGATCGGATCGCCGGGAGCGCGGCTCTCCAGAGCCGCTCTTCCTTCGGTTTGCCAGCCCTTGACCGGCTCTGGAGAGCCGCGCTCCCAGCGAAGGGCTAGGCGGCGCCGCTGACCTTTTTCGCGAGCTTGTCGACGCGCGAGGTGATGAGCTCCTCGAAAGCGGTCGCCAAGGTCTCGGCGCTGTCGGCCGCGGACGCGCGCGCCGTCTCCGCCTGCTTGGCGATGCCGCGCGCCTCGCGGCTCTCCTCGGCGAGCAACAGGGCGGCGAACACCAGCAGCTTCACCTCGGGCGTGCCCGGCATCAGCTGCCGGCGCAGCTCGCTCACCTTCTCGTCGACGTAGGCGGCGAGCTCGTGGACGCGCTTCTCCTCGCCTTCACCACAGGCGAGCTCATAGGTGCGGTTGGCGATGTTGATCGACACCTGCGGCATGACCGCTACTCCTGTTTATTGCGCCGTTATTCGGCGTTTGAGGGGGACGTGAACTCTACTGCTGATCCGCCGCGAGAAGCGAGCGGATATATTCCATCGCGCGCTCGAGACGCTCTTCGACCTCCATCGAGACTCTCTTCAACTCCGCGTACTGTTCCTCGAGCCGAATCATACGCCGGGCAAGCTCGTCGGCGCGCTCCCGCTCATCGCGCAGGCGTTCGTCGACCAGCGACTCGAGTCGGGAGAGAGCGGTGTCTACCCGACGCAGTTGGCCGCCGGGCTGCGTTTGGTCCATGCGGCAGGATAAGGGCGGCCGCGGCCGGCGGTCAATATTTTGTCCCTGTGGACCAGTTGTCCCCGCAACATCTTGCATTTCCACCGGATTTCACCCCGATTTTTTGCGCGTTGACGCCATGGGGGGTCGCCGTCATGTTGCCGGCCATCCCCAAAACCCCATGGCATAAGCCTCAAATGACAGATCAAGCCGCTGCCCCTCGCGACCTCGCGAACGCCATCCGGGCCCTGGCCATGGACGCCGTGCAACAGGCCGACTCCGGCCATCCCGGCCTGCCGATGGGCATGGCCGACGTGGCCACGGTCCTGTTCACCAAGTTCCTGAAGTACGATCCGACCCAGCCGCACTGGCCCGACCGCGACCGCTTCATCCTGTCGGCCGGCCACGGCTCGATGCTGCTCTATTCGCTGCTCTATCTCACCGGCTATCCGGACATGACGCTGGAGGACCTGAAGAACTTCCGCCAGCTCGGCTCCAAGACCGCGGGCCATCCCGAATACGGCCATGCCTCGGGCATCGAGACCACCACCGGGCCGCTCGGCCAGGGCCTCGGCAACTCGGTCGGCTTCGCGCTCGCCGAACGGCTGCTCGCGACGCGCTTCGGCACCGACATCGTCGACCACTTCACCTACGTGATCGCGGGCGACGGCTGCCTGATGGAAGGCGTCGGCCAGGAAGCCATCACCCTGGCCGGCCATCTCGGGCTCGGCCGCCTGATCGTGCTGTTCGACAACAACAGCATCTCGATCGACGGACCGACCTCGCTCGCGACCTCCGAGGATCACCTCAAGCGCTTCACCGCCGCCGGCTGGCATGTCCAGGCCGTCGACGGCTTCGATCAGGAGGCCGTGGCGCGGGCCATCCGCAAGGCACAGAAGGTCACCGACAAGCCGTCGATGATTGCCTGCAAGACCATCATCGGCTACGGCGCGCCGACCAAGGCGGGCACCGCGGGGGCGCACGGCTCGCCGCTCGGCAAGGACGAGATCGCGGGCGCCCGGCAGAACCTCGGCTGGCCCTACCCGCCGTTCGACATTCCCGAGCCGATCTTCACCGCCTGGCGCAAGGCGGGCGCCAGAGGCAAGTCGGCATGGCGCAAGTGGGCCCAGCGGCATGCCGGAATGGCCGAGGCCGATCGCGCCGAGTTCGATCGTCGCCAGAACGGCGACATCCCGGCGTCCGTCGACGAGGTGATCAAGGCCTTCAAGGCGAAGATGGCGGCCGACAAGCCGTCGTGGGCCACGCGCAAGTCGAGCCAGGAAGTGCTCGAGGTAATCAATCCGGCGCTGCCCGACACGGTCGGCGGCTCGGCCGACCTCACCGGTTCGAACAACACCAAGACCAAGACGATCAATACCCAGAGCGCCAGCGATCCGTCCGGCCGCTATGTCCATTACGGCATCCGCGAGCACGCCATGGCGGCGGCGATGAACGGCCTCGCCCTGCATGGCGGCGTGATCCCGTACGGCGGCACGTTCCTGACCTTCACCGACTACTGCCGCGGCTCCATGCGCCTCTCCGCGCTGATGGGCATCCGCGTCATCTACGTCATGACGCACGATTCGATCGGCCTGGGCGAGGACGGCCCGACCCATCAGCCGGTCGAGCACCTCGCCGCGCTACGCGCCATCCCCAACATGCACGTGCTGCGGCCGGCCGATGCGATCGAGACGGCAGAATGCTGGCAACTCGCGCTCGAGACGCGGACCGGCCCGACGGTTCTGGCACTCACCCGCCAGAATCTGCCGACAATCCGCGGTGCCGGCGATGACAATCTGTGCGCCCGCGGCGCCTATATCCTGGCCGGCGCGGCGGCGGACCCGATCCGCCTGATCGCCTCGGGTTCGGAAGTGGAGCTGGCGCTCGGCGCGCGCGAGCTCCTGGCCAAGGACGGTCTTGCCGCGGCGGTCGTCTCGATGCCGTCGTGGGAGCTGTTCGCCAAGCAAAGCGAAACCTGGCGCAACGAGGTCATGGGCGGCGATAGCACAGTTCGTGTAGCGTGCGAGGCGGCGACGGGATTCGGCTGGGAGCGCTGGCTCGGCGCCAAGGGCGCTTTCGTGGGCATGACGGGCTTTGGCGCTTCGGGCAAGGCCTCGGATCTCTACAAGCATTTCGGCATCACCGCCGAGGCGATCGCGGAAGCGGCGCGTCGGCTGACGGCGTAACGGAGGAGAACAATGGCAGTTCGGGTTGCAATCAACGGGTTCGGTCGCATCGGGCGCAACATCATGCGCGCCATCATCGAATCGGGCCGCAAGGACATCGAGGTGGTGACGATCAACGATCTCGGCCCGGTCGAGACCAACGCACATCTCTTCCGCTTCGACTCGGTGCACGGCCGCTTCAACGGCGAGGTCAAGGTCGACGGCGACATGATCGATGTAGGCCGCGGCAAGATGAAGGTCACCGCGGAGCGCGATCCGTCGAAGCTGCCGCACAAGGAAATGGGCGTCGACATCGCGCTCGAATGCACCGGCTTCTTCACCTCGAAGAAGGCGGCGAGCGCCCATCTCGACGCCGGCGCCAAGCGCGTGCTGGTTTCCGCCCCCGCCGACGGGGCGGACCTCACGGTCGTCTACGGCGTGAACCACGACAAGCTTACCAAGGACCATGTCGTGGTCTCGAATGCGTCGTGCACGACCAACTGCCTCGCCCCGGTGGCGAAGGTGCTGAACGACGCCGTCGGCATCACGCATGGCTTCATGACCACGATCCATGCCTATACCGGCGACCAGCCGACGCTCGACACGATGCACAAGGACCTCTACCGCGCGCGTGCGGCGAACCTGTCGATGATCCCGACCTCGACCGGTGCCGCCAAGGCCGTCGGCCTGGTGCTGCCCGAGCTGAACGGCAAGCTCGACGGCGTGTCGATCCGCGTGCCGACGCCGAACGTCTCGGTCATCGACCTGAAGTTCGTCGCCTCGCGCAAGACCGACAAGGACGAGATCAACAAGGCGATCAAGCTCGCCGCCGCCAACCAGCTCAAGGGCATCCTGGGCTGGACGGATCAGCCGAACGTCTCGATCGACTTCAACCACGACAGCCACTCGTCGACCTTCCACATGGACCAGACCAAGGTCATGGACGGCACGCTGGTGCGTGTGATGAGCTGGTACGACAACGAGTGGGGCTTCTCCAACCGCATGGCCGACACCGCCGTCGCGATGGGCAAGCTGAGCTGAGCGGCCCTTTCATCTTCGGTCGTTGCGAGGCCCGCGTCACCCCGTGACGCGGGCCTTTGCATTGGCCCTAGTAGCCGTAGCCGTAATAGCCGGGCGGCGGGCCGTAGTAGCCGGGACCGGGGCCATAGTAGCCAGGGCCATAGCCGCGGTTGTTATTGTTGCTGTTGGCGATCGCGGCTCCGATGATCGGCGCGATCTGCGACACGACGTTGCCGAACTGGCTGGTCGCGGGCGCCGGTGCCGATGAGTGGGCCTGGGAGGTTTGAGCCGGCTGGGCAGCCCGCGAGCGTGCGGCGACCTCGTCGTAGGTCAGGCGCGGCGCCGTGTCGGCCTTGAGGCGCGCGAGAAACTCGCCATCGATCGACACGTGGCCGTTGCCGCCCCGACTCAGATCGTACTGCTGCGCGGCGGACGTGGTGGCCGGACCGATTTGGCCATCGGCCGGGCCGGGATTGAAGCCCAGGGCGATCAGCTGATTCTGCACTTCGCTCACGTTCTCAGGCCCGAGGGGTATCGCAGGCTGGGTCTCCGCCGTGCCGGCTGCCGGCAGGGAAGCCTGTTGCGTCGGGGCAGCAGAACTATCAGTGGTGGTCTGGGCGCCGACGCCTGCCGCCCAGCCGATCAGGAGGGCGGCGACAGCTGTGCTCGCGAACAGCTTCAGCGGTTTGGGGTGGGAGCGGAACATCAAATTGGACATGGTTGTTCACCTCAGGGAGGGAACGCCCCAGAGGAATTTGGGTTGCCAGCGGCGCCCCCCGGCTGAGCGGTCCGCCCTTCACTTTGATCTTTGCGAAGCCCGCGTGACGCCGGCTTGTGCATGCCGGAGCTTCATTCCTGCTTCCGACGGTTGATTATTTGTTCACATCACACGTATTGACCGCAATACTCGGCACGCAATGCATGACCCGACGACCCCACGGATATTCGTCACCTACGACCCCAGCGATGTCGCGTTCGCACGAGAGCTACAGGCTGTCCTGCAGGCATCCGGGCTGTCGCTCTACCGGGATCTTGCCGATCTCGAGGGAGCCCAGGATTGGTGGTGGCAAGTCGAGACCACCATCAAAGTAGTCGACCATGTAATTCTGGTGCTCACGCCCAAGGCCCTGACGTCGCACTACATCCCGATAGAATGGCGGCTTGCCCTGCAGGAGGGCAAACATGTCTGGCTGGTTGCTGGCCCGGGACGGCTCGATTTCTCGCGCTTGCCGCGCTGGATGAGACGCGCCCCTCGATACGATATCGCCGTCCCGGAGAGCCGGAATCGCCTCGTCGCCGGGCTAAGGACCCTGGCGCTGCCCCGGCGCGTGCCCTTCATGGTTGACGCCGCGCCGGAAGGATTCGTCCCGCGGCCGGAGAAGGTCAGCGAGATCAAGCGCAAGCTCCTCGATGCTCACGGCAAGCCGGTGCCGGTCACGCTGGCCCTGTGCGGCACCAGTGGCTCCGGCAAGACCTCGCTCGCCAGCGCGCTGTGCCACGATCCCGACATCCGCGAGGCCTTCGACGGCGGAATCCTGCGCGTGACCCTGGGCGAGAAGCCCGACGATCTCGTGCGGACGATGGCCGAGCTCATCTTCATGCTGAATGGCAAGCGTCCGGATGTGACGTCCGCGGAAGACGCCAAGGCCAGGCTGGCCGAAGCGCTCGATGGCCGCCGGTGCCTGCTGGTGATCGAAGATGCCCGACGATTGGGCGATCTCGAGCCCTTCCTCCGCCGCGGGCGCAGGGACAGCTCGACATGCCTGATCACCACACGGGACGATCGCGTCCTTCCTTTGGAAGTCGAACGCATCGCCGTCGACGCCATGACGCCGGCCGAGGCGCTGGAGATGCTGGTTCGCGGCCTCCCCGAAGGAGCGGTGACGGCGGACCCTTCGCGGCTCGCGAAGCTCGCGGCTCGCCTGTGCGAATGGCCTCTTCTGCTGGGCCTCGCCAATGGCGTCCTGCGCAGCCGGCTTGCTCACACTGCGACTGCAGAAGCGTCGCTCGACTATCTCGAGCAGGCATCGAGGCGACCCCGGACAGCAGCTGGAATTCTCGATCTGAGCCTCGAGCAGCTGGAAGCCGACGAACGCGACCGCTTCATGGAGTTGAGCGTGTTCGCGCAGGACGCCGAGATTCCCATCCAGGCCGCGCTCGGCCTGTGGCAGACATCCGCGCAGCTCGGTCGACGTGAGGGCGAGGGTCTGCTGGTGCAGCTCGACGAGCTGTCCTTGCTGCTCCACTTCGACCGAGGCAAGGGAACATTCCGCCTTTACGACCTATTTCGCGAGCTGATGGGCGCGCGCCAGTCGACCGACCGGCTCGCCGCACTGGACCGCGGGCTGATCGTGCATTTGCGCTCGACCTGTCCCGATGGCGACCTCGCTTTTCTGTCGGATGCCTACGGTTTGCGACACGCGATCGGTCACCTGCGCCGCGGCGGTGAGGATGCCGTCGCCGACGCGCTGTTGCTCGATCCGCACTGGATGCAGAACAAGCTCGAAGCGCTCGGCGTCCAGCCGCTCCTTTCCGACTATGCCGGATGCTCGCCCGACACGGCGCAGGGCTTGATCGGCGCAACGCTTGCTCTCGTCGCGAACGCCATAGCGCACCGGCCCCGGGAGCTTGCGCCGCAACTGATCGGACGCCTGAGCGCAGGAAACGCTCCAGGGCTGGAGGCGTGCCTTTCGAAGGCAAAGGCCCTTCTCGGTCCCCCGGTCTTGCAGCCACTCCGTCCAACGCTGGCTCTGCCCGGTCCCGAAATGCGACGGTTCGAGGGGCATGGAGGCTCGGTCACTTGCGTGGCCGTGCTGCCCGACGGCCGATGCGCTCTCACGGGATCGGAGGACAAGACCCTTCGCCTCTGGAACATCGATTCTGGCGCCGCGTTGCGAGCCCTCGAGGGGCATGAAGGCTCAGTCACCTGCGTGGCGGTGCTGCCCGACGGGCGGCACGCCCTCTCGGGGAGCGAGGACAACACGCTGCGCCTCTGGGACATCGAGTCGGGTGGCCAGTTGCGACGATTCGAAGGACATGAGGGGCCTGTCACCAGCGTCGCGGTGCTGCCCGACGGGCGACGCGCCCTCTCCGGGTCCAAGGATAACACCCTTCGTCTCTGGGACATCGAGACGGGTGCGGAGCTGCGACGCTTCGAGGGGCACGACGACTGGATCAATTGCGTCGCGGCGCTGCCCAACGGGCGACACGTCCTCTCGGGGTCTGACGACAACACCCTACGCCTCTGGGACATCGAAGCGGGCGCCGAGCTGCGACAGTTCGAGGGGCATGGCGGCACATTCACCTGCCTGGCCGTGCTGGCCGACGGGCAGCGCGTCCTTTCGGGATCCGACGACAACACCATGCGTCTCTGGGACCTCGAGTCGGGCGCGGAGCTGCAATGCTTCGAGGGGCATGAATATTGGGTCACGAGCGTGGCGGCGCTGCCCGATGGGCGGCGCGCCCTCTCGGCGTCCTCCGACAATACCTTGCGCCTTTGGGAGATCGAATCGGGCGTCGAGCTGCGCCGCTTCGAGGGCCATGAAAGCGCCGAAGGAATTGAAGGCGATATCGCCAGCGTCGCGATCCTGCCGGACGGACGACGCGCCCTCTCGGGAGCCAACGACAACATGCTTCGCCTCTGGGACATCGAGTCGAGCCCCGAGTGGCGACGCTTTGAAAGGCATGAAGGCCCGGTCACGAGCCTGTCGGTACTGGCCGACGGGCAGCGAGTCCTCTCGGGGGCGCAGGACGACACTTTCCGCCTGTGGCACATCGCGTCGGGTGCCGAGCTGCGGCGCTTCGAAGGACATGAAAGAGGGACCACCAGCCTGGCGTTGCTGCCCGACGAGCGGAGCGCTCTCTCGGCGTCCTATGACCACACCATGAGCCTCTGGGACATCGAGTCGGGCACCGAGCTGCGACGCTTCCGCCATAAGGACATCGTCAGCGATCTCGTGGTGCTGCCCAAGGGACGACGCGCCCTGTCGGCACCCCACGACGGCACCCTTTTCCTCTGGAGCATCGCGTCGGGTGTCGTGCTGCGACGCTTCAGAGGGCATAGGGACTTCGTCACCTGCGTGGCGTTGCTGGCCAACGGGCGACGCGCGCTCTCGGGCTCCTTCGACGACAGCCTTCGCCTCTGGGACATCGCGTCGGGCACCGAGCTGCAATATTTCGAGGGCCATACGGACCGCGTCCAATGCGTGGCGATGCTAACCGACAGGCGGCGCGCCCTCTCAGGGTCCGATGACTGCACCCTGCGACTGTGGGACATCAAGTCCGGTGCCGAGCTGCGACGTTTCGAGGGACATCGAGACCAAATCACCTGCGTGGCGGTGCTTCCCGAGGGGCAACGCGCACTCTCTGGATCCTTCGACAACAGCCTTCGGCTCTGGGACATCGCGTCGGGCACCGAGCTGGCAAGCTTGACGTTCGATGAGCACGTCGGCGCTATCGCCTGGTCCGAATCGCTGAAGGCTGCCGTGGTCGGCGACGGTCTCGGACGCATCCACGCCATCGGGATAGTGGATAGCGCTCCAGACAGCGATTGCTGGACTCCGGTGAACGCCGCTAAGCGCCGCTCGCCCGGCGGTCGACTATAGCCAGTGCACGGCCACGACTTCGCCGGCCAGCACGAGAACCGTCAGCGCTGCGATCAGGGTGAGTGGGTCACGAATCAGGTTGATCATGGGAGGCCCTCATATCAACGGCATCGTAATCAGCGGTATCGTAAGGGTAGGTGCAAAGGGTACGCCCAACCTCGCCGCAGGTTACCGTGGCAAAGTTGGGGCATCGGGGGATCGTTTCGGCAGTCGGGCACGCGCCTGGTCTTGACCGGCGTCTTCTTTTCCTTCGTCCCGACGACCGAGGCTCGACGCGCCCCCAGGTCATCGGCAAGATCACGGCAGTACGCTGGGCAGAAGTAACTTGAGCAGATCCGATATGACCGAACTGCATGCTGCAGCAATGCCCGCCGGAAAGCGGCCCAAAGCGCGTGCGGGCAAGGCGACGTACTCGCAGTTCGCCGAGGACATCATTGCACAGCACTATCTCAAGGGAACCGAGCGCGGTACCTACGTGGATGTCGGATGCTGCTATCCGATCCTGGCGTCCAACACCTACGGCTTCTACCAGAAGGGATGGCGGGGCATCTGCATCGACGCCAATCCCGCCACTCGAGCGGCGTTCGAGGAACACAGGCCGGAAGACGTCTTCGTGCATGCGGGCATCGCCGAGCAGGAAGGCGAGAAACCGTACTATCGGTTTTCGAGTCCCGTTTACAACACGTTCGACCGGTCACGCGCCGACAAGGTGATCGCCAAGAACAAGCCGAGCGCCCGCTTTCTGGGCGAGATCAAGGTTGGGCTGTCGAGGCTCTCGACCGTTCTGGATCGATCCGGCAGCCCGACGAAGATCGACCTCATGAGCATCGATGTCGAGGGGCTGGAGCTCAGCGTGATCCGGTCCAACGACTTTGGGAAATACAGGCCTCGGCTGTTGATCTGCGAGCTGATCTGCAAGAGCGTCGCCGACGCCCTTTCCTCGGAAGTCTCGCAGACGATGACGGCCCTCGGCTACCGGCTGATCGCGGCAACAGGACACGACTGCTTTTTCCTGGACGAGCGCAGCTGACGGTTTCATGGCGTCGCCGCCGCCTGATCGTGGCAATGCGGAATCAGACCTCCTAAGCTGAACAAGTTCCAGCCCGACTTTCCGAGCGTTCGAGATCCAGTCGATGACCTTCAAGTACGGCATTCGGTCGATCAGCGATTTTGCAGGTGGAGAGCTCACGGTTTCGCATCTTCCGGAGATCGCGGCGGAGCATCGACCGTTCTTTCACGGATGGTCACGGCCGATGGCCCGTTTTACCCGCGATCATCGCCAGAAGGTAGCCTATCGATTCGGGCCGACCATTACCGAGCCCGGCATCGCCGAGCGCTGGCAGGATTTCGAGGCTCGCTACCGTTCGCAGAAGCGGCTCGACACGTTCTGGATGGCGGCAATCCACGATGTCGTCGTGGAGCCCCG
Source organism: Reyranella sp. (assembly GCF_965279465.1). Classification (NCBI taxonomy): domain Bacteria; kingdom Pseudomonadati; phylum Pseudomonadota; class Alphaproteobacteria; order Hyphomicrobiales; family Reyranellaceae; genus Reyranella; species Reyranella sp. The sequence continues at coordinate 4,116,859 of NZ_OZ257242.1, read as the reverse complement.
GCTCCTGACCGTCCTGTCGGACGGTCTCTTCGTCCAGGAGAACATCCGGCCGGCAACCGATTTCCCCAAGCTCTTCCCCGGCATCGACGATCACGACATCAAGCGCGTCGTCGATTCACCGAACGAAAGGTTCGATTCGGGAATCGCCTTCACCCCGACCGTTACGGTCGATGAAGCTTTCCTGCTGGGTTCGGGAATTTTCAGAAACTACTACAATTGGACCGTGCGGTACGCGTCGCGCCTGCGGATCTTCAAATCCTTGCCCAAGCACGTGAAGCTGCTCACGCCGCCGTTGAAACGACACATCCTCGGATCTTTAGCCCTGCACAACGTCAACCGCCGGCGCGTCGTGCCGGTCAAGAAGCCGGTCTTCGTACGCACGCTCCATCTCTGCGCCCCCTCCTCCGTCGGTCGTCACGAGCTTTCGCCGCAGCTCGTCCTCGGATTGCGCAGGCCGTCGCTTCCGAAAGGCGGGGAGGCTCCGACTGCCAAGAGGCTTTTCATCCCCCGCGTAAACGTCAAGGTGCGTCGAGTGGTGAACGAAGCGGAGGTCATCGGCGCCCTCTCGAAACTGGGTTTCACGGTCTTCGACTGCGCGCAGCACTCGGTCGCGGAACAGGCTCGCGCATTTCACGCCGCCGAGATGATCGTCGGAACGCATGGCGCCGGTTTCGCGAACATCGTCTATTCGAGACCGGGAACGACGGTCGTGGAGATCATTCCGGAAGGCTATGATCAGGGCGTCACGTCCTACAGGAGCCTGGCCGACCACTTTCGATTGAAATACATACCCCGGTTCGCCCAGGAAATCGTCCCGGACCCGACAGGAAACCGGTGCAACAGCGACGTGCGCATCGACGTAGCGGAACTCGTGAAAACCGTCGTCCACCTCGCCAAAGCGAGGGCTGCGGCCCAGGGCTAGGGGACGATCTCCAACTGCCAGCCGGTCACGGACATGCCGATCTGGGCGAACGACCCCTCGGGCGCGTAGACCTCGGGATTCAGATTGATGTGACGGATCTCGTAGTCCGCGGGATCGTCCGAAAACCTCGTCGCGAGCTCCGGATATTTCGCCTTCATCATGGCAACCGCCGCCCTCACTTGCGGGGCACCGATCACGAAGGTGTAAGAGCGTGGGTCCGAAAACGGCTGACCGCCGAACGCAGTCGTCGGATATCCGCGATCCAGCAACGTGTTCGAGTGCGCGGCCGTCGCCTGGACGATCGGCTGGTTGGTCCCCTTGTCCCACATCGCGTGCTCGAGGCCTTCGCTCCTCCGGTAGGACCAGCCGCGCGAATCGAACAACACCATGCCGAACCAGAAGCTCTGCCTGTGGACCCTGTCGCGGAGATTGTAGTAGGCCACGGCCTGCGACACGCCGCGGTTGGATTGGCGGGACCGCGGAATCTTCGCGACGAAGGAGTATTTTGCCTTCCTGCCCGACGCAAAGGGCCGGGCCGGCGCCGCCAGATCGGCACCCAGCACGATGGTGCCGAGATCGAACCTGTCGCGCAGGTTGGCCGCGATGCTGGCGCTGTGGATGTTGATTCCGATTTCGCCGCCGCAGGCCTGGATGGCGGTGGCGCCGGGTGAGGCGGGAGCGACGGAGAGCTGGCAGTTCCGCCGCGGCGCCGGCGGTGCGAAGCCGGTGTCGTTCGCGAGCGTTCGATCCTCCGTCGGCTGCAGCTGGTAGTGCGCGCCCCAAAGCGTGACGCCCGCGGCGCCCCTCGGCGGATTCGAGTCGACGTACGAGATGGATCGCGCGTCGGTCACATCCGTCGGCTGGCTCACGAGGACCTGGGCGCCTGCCCCGGAAACGTCGAGCAGCGCGGCGACAGCCAGACATATCGCCCGGAATGAGGTAACTGGCGCCGCCGGTCCTGGCTTTCGCATCGAAGCATGGAACCGCTTTTCATCTGAGCGCGCCACTCCAGTGGCGCTCATGATCATGAGATGAGCGCCACTGGAGTGGCGCGCTCCGACGAGCGGAGGCCGCGTCAGTCGCGGAAGGCGCTCTCGAGCGTGATCGATGAAGGCGCCGGCGGCCGCGCCGACTGCAGGGCGACGAGGCCGACGAGATGAACGAGCATCAGCTTGCTCGCCTTCTCCGCCTTGCGCTCCAGGATCGCCTCGACGATGTCGCCGTGCTCGTGCGGGCCGGCGCAGTTGTGGAAGCGCTCGGGCGCGGCGAGCGAGAAGTGCATCGTCGAGCGGGTCAGCAGCGAGCGCACCAGCCTGGTCAGCTCCTCGTTGCCGCACAGCTCCGCCAGCAGGATGTGGAAGTCGCCGGAGAGCGCGAACAGGCGGCCGCGGTCGTTGCTGCGGGTCGCCGCCTTCTCCTGCGCGACATGCGACTTGAGGCGCCGGGCGGCGGCGGTTGAAAGTTCTGCGCTGAGGCGGCGGACGATGGCCGCTTCGAGCATCGAGCGCACGTCGTAGATCTCGCGCATCTCCTCGACCGTGAGGGAGGGCACGAACGTGCCGCGGTTGGGAACGGCGGTGAGCCAGCCTTCGTGCACCAGCCGGTGCAACGCCTTGCGTACCCGCTCGCGGCTCACCGCGAGCACGCGGGCAAGGGCGGGCTCCTGCAGCTTCATGCCCGGCGCCAGCCGGCCCCGATGCATGGCGCGCCGGATCGCGTCGTAGACCGCGGCGTCGGCCGCGACGTCGCCTTTCTTGGGCCTCGACTTGGGGCTCATTGCTGGGAGCGCGGGTCTCCAGACCCGCTCATGAATCTGAGCGGGTCTGGAGACCCGCGCTCCCAGCGATGAGCCCTAAGCCGCATCGATCTCCTCCACGGCGGCGACCAGCAGCCGGAGGCCCTGGGCGAAGTCGGCGAGATCCATCGCCTCGTCGGGATTATGGCTGCCGTGGTCGTTGCGCACGAAGATCATGGCGGTCGAGACGCCTTGCGTGCCGAACACCGCCGAATCGTGGCCGGCGCCGCTCGCCATCGACACGGCCGGAATGCCGAGCTCGCCGGCGAGACGTTCGAGCCGCGCGCGGAGGCCCTTGTCGATCGGGCCCGGCAGCGCGTTGGTGCAGGCGCCAAGATCGATCGTCACGCCGCGCCGCGCGCCGATCTCGGCCGCGACCGTCCGCAGCTCGTGGTCGATCGCGAGCAGCACTTCGTTATCCTCGCTGCGGATGTCCATCGAGAACCAGACCTCGCCCGGGATCTTGGTCATGGTGTGGACGGCGGTGTCGGTATGGAACTGACCGACGGTCGCAACCAGGTCCTTGCCCGCCGCCTCGTGCGCCAACCAAAGCTGTTCCAGCCGACTAACGAACTCCACGGCGGCCAGCACCGCGTCCTGCCGCGACTCCCGCGGCTCGGCACCGGCATGGCCATAGCGGCCGGTCACATGGCAATCACGATAGCGCAGGTTGCCGCGGATGCCGGTGACGATGCCGACCGGCAGGCCCTTCTGCACCAGCACCGGCCCCTGCTCGATATGCAGCTCGAGGAAGCATTTTATTCGCGCGGCATCGAGCTGTTTCTCGCGCGCCCGGATGCGCTCGGGTTCGAAGCCCCGCTCCGCCATGTGCTGCGCAAGGGAACGGCCGGTGTCGGGCCGCTTGCAGAAATCGAGCGCCTCGGGTTCGAGCAGACCGAAGGCCGCGCGGCTGCCGATATAAGGCGCGGGAAACCACGACAGCTCCTCGGCACGCACGCCCATCACGGTGATGTCCCGTTCCGGCTGGCGGCCGGCGCGACGCCAGCGCGCCAGCATCGCCATGCCGGCGACCACGCCCGCCGCGCCATCGTAGTTGCCGCCCTCCGGCACCGAATCGAGATGCGAGCCGGTCATGATCGCGGGCAGGCTGCGGTCCCGGCCCGGCAGCGTCAGATAGAGGTTGCCGGCGGCGTCGATCCGCTTCTCCAGCCCGAGCGTCTGGCCGATGGCTTGCATCAGCTCGTGCGCCATCTGCTCGCCGTCGCCGTAGGAGGCGCGGGTGACGCCGAGGCGGCCCTGCGAATGGCGGCGCAGATGGTCGAACCACTGGCCGGCCTGCGCGGCTTCCGCCTGGAGATCGCTGTGGAGATTTGACATGGGGCCGTCCAGGACTGGTAAGATAATGTGCACATTACGTCAAGGAATGTGCACATCGTTGGGGGGACGATGACGATTGCTCCATATCCGCGCGACCTGATCGGCTACGGCGGCAAGCCGCCGGCCTGGAAGCTGCCGAACGGCGCCAGGGTGGCCGTGTCGATGGTGATCAACTTCGAGGAAGGCGCCGAGATGTCGGCCGGCGACGGCGACCCTTCCACCGAGAAGCTCGGCGAGATCGTCAGCATCATCCCCAACGGCAAATGGGACCAGGGCACCGAGCAGGTCTTCGCCTACGGCATGCGGGCCGGCATCTGGCGCATGCTCGACTGGCTGAAGCGGCACGACCGGCGGATCACCTTCTACATGTGCGGCCGGGCGATCGAACGCTCCCCGCAGATCGCCCGCGCCATCGTCGAGGCGGGACACGAACCGGCGAGCCACGGCTGGCTGTGGCGGCCGCAGTCGGACTACGACAGCGAGGCTACCGAGCGCGCCGACTTCGAGCGCTGCATCGCCGCCACGATCGCTGCGACCGGCGAGCGGCCGCAGGGCTTCTTCAGCCGCGGCAGCGAGAGCCCGTGGACGCGCACGATCCTGCGCGACCTCGGCTTCGCCTACGCCAGCAACGGCTTCGACGACGACTTCCCCTACTGGGACCGCACCGACGCTGCCCGCCCCCTGCTCGTCGTGCCCTACGCGCTCGACAGCAACGACATGAAATTCTTCCATCCCAACGCCTTCGTGAATGCCGACGATCTGGTCGCCTATGTGCGCGATGCGCTGGAGGTGCTGGTGGCCGAAGGCGAGGCCGGCTATCCGCGCCTGCTCAATATCGGCTGGCATCTGCGGATCGCCGGGCGGCCCGGCCGCTTCGCCGCCTTCAAGCGCATCCTCGAACTTCTGGACGGTTACGGCGACAAGGTGTGGGTCACCCGGCGCATCGACATTGCCCGTTGCTGGCAGGAGCAGTTTCCGGCGTAATTGGCATGCGGCTTGCGTTTCACCCCAACCAAGGGAGACGACGGGCGTGCAATCAGCACTGAGGGACAAGGCGGCGCGCACGCTCGATATCGAGGATGTGACGGTCCGCTACGGCGCGGCATTGGCCGTCGACGGCGTCAGCCTGTCGATCGAGCCGGGCGAGGTCGTGGCGTTGCTCGGGCCATCCGGCTGCGGCAAGACCACCCTGCTCCGCGTCGTCGCCGGCTTCGTCCGCCAGGTCTCGGGCCGCGTGCGCGTCGACGGCGCGCCGATCGATCACCTGCCGGCCAACCAGCGCAACATCGGCATCGTCTTCCAGAACTACGCCCTGTTCCCGCACATGACCGTGGCCGAGAACGTCGCCTATGGGCTGCGCGCCCGCGGCACACGCGGACCGGAGGTCGCCGCCACGGTCAACCGCTTCCTCGAGACGGTGCAGCTCGGCGGCTTCCGCGATCGCCTGCCGCGCCAGCTCTCGGGCGGCCAGCAGCAGAGGGTGGCGCTGGCCCGCGCGCTCGCGGTGGAGCCGTCGATCCTGCTGCTCGACGAGCCGTTCGCCGCGCTCGACCGCAACCTGCGGCTCGACATGCAGATCGAGGTCAAGCGCCTGCAGCGCACGCTCGGCCTCACCACGATCCTGGTGACGCACGACCAGGACGAGGCGATGAGCGTCGCCGACCGCATCGCCGTCATGAACAAGGGTAAGGTCGAGCAGTTCGATTCGCCGGTCGCGATCTACGACCGCCCGCAGACGCTGTTCGTCAACGGCTTCATCGGCTCGTCCAACCTGCTCGGCGGCAAGATCGCCACGATCGAGGACGGCATCGCGACCGTGACGCTCGATGCCGGTGCCATCCTGCGGCTGCCCGCGCCATCCGGGCTCGCGGTGCGAAGCGACGTGCTGCTCTCGATCCGGCCCGAGCAGCTCACCCTGTCGACCATTCCCGGCCCGGCGCTGTGGCGCATCGAGCCCGGCCTCAGCCTGCCGCTCGGCGGCCAGCTGGTGCACGAGGCGCGTACCGCCGACGGCACGACCCTCAAGATCGCCGAGCCGCGGCTCGCCGCGCCCAAAGGCCTGCCGCGCGTCTATTGCGGCCTGTCGCCCGACGCCCGCCCGTCCCTGTTCCCGCGTTCCACCTGAAGGAGATCCCCATGTCCAGCCGCAGCACGTTCACCCGCAGAAGCCTGCTCGCCGGCGCCACCGCGCTCGGCGGCGTCTCCCTCCTCCCCGGCCTCGCCCATGCCAAGGGCAGCCTGGTCGCCACGACCTATCCGGGCACCTGGGAGGATGCCTACCGCTCGATCGTCGTGCCGCTGCTCAAGAAGAAGGACGACATCGACCTCGAGATGGCGCCGCTGTTCGCCATGGACCAGATCGGCAAGGCCAAGGCCGCGCGCGGCGCGCCACCGTTCGATGTCTTCGTGCTCGATCCGGGCCCGCGCATCGTGGGCATCGAGGGCGGCATCTTCGAGAAATTCGAGGGCAAGAAACTCTCCAACCTGTCGAAGATCCCGGACGGCTTCACCGATGAATGGGGCGTGTGCGTGAGCGCCCAGGTCGTCGGCATCGCCTACAATCCGAAGAAGCTGCCGGCGCCCAAGGGCTGGACCGACCTCTTGAAGGATCCGTGGGTGTCGCGGCTCGGCCTCACCGGATTCCAGACGACGTTCGGCACGTCGTCGATCATCGAGATCAGCAAGCAGTTCGGCGGCTCGCTGACCAACGTCGATCCGGCGCTGGTCGAGCTCAAGAAGGTGCTGCCCAAGATCGCCGCGGTCGGCCTGCCGGCCGCCATGCCCGGCCTGTTCCAGCAAGGCCAGTGCGACGTGATGTACACCAACACCCAGACCGTCGCGACGCTCAAGGGCAAGGGCGTCGACATCGAGTTCGTGAAGCCGGAATCGGGCGCGATCTCGTTCTACACCACGATGCACATCGCCAAGGGCACGGCGGAGACGGCCAACGCCTACAAGTATCTCGACGTGGTGGTCGGCAAGGACGTGCAGGAGGCGCTGATGAAGGCGCCCTACAACTTCCTGCCGGTCAACAAGGACGTCCCGCTGGCGGCCGACCTGCCGATGAAGAGCCTCGACGAGATGGCCAAGTACGTCAATCACGACTGGGCGAAGATCAATCCTCTGCGCGCCGCATGGATCGAGAAGTTCAACAAGGAAATGGCCAAGTGATTTCGCTGGGGGCGCTCATGGTCTTCCGGACCGCGAGCGTCCCGCTCGCTCGGACTCTTGAGCGAGCGGGACGCTCGCGGTCCGGAAGAGCATGAAGTTTCGGCTGTTCCGCGAGTGGCAGCTCGCGCTGCCGCTGGCGCTGGCCTTCGCGGCGCTGTTCCTGGCGCCGCTGCTGCTGCTGGTCGGCGTAAGCTTCTACAATGACGACAAGATCACCCAGCCGGGGTTCGCGAGCTGGCTCAAGTTCTACGGCGACCCGTTCAACTACAAGGTGATCGGCGACACGCTGCTGCTCGGCGCCAAGACCGTCTGCACCACCGTGCTGATCGGCTATCCGCTGGCGCTGGTCTATCTCGATCTCTCGGCGCGCCTGCAGAAGGTGCTGCTGTTCATCATTGTCATGCCGCTGCTGCTCTCGGTCGTGGTGCGCACCTTCGCCTGGATCGTGGTGCTGGGCCACGAAGGCGTGGTGAATTCCGTGCTGATAAGCCTGGGCGTGATCTCCGAGCCCCTGAAGCTGCTGCAGACGGAGCTCGGCCTGGTGATCTCGCTGACCCAGATCGAGATGCCGCTGATGCTGCTGCCGCTGATCAGCGTGATGTCGCGGCTCGATCCCAACCTGCGCGACGCCTCGGCCGCCCTCGGCGCCTCGCGCTGGCGCACGCTGTTCACCGTCATCCTGCCGCTCAGCATGCCGGGCCTGGTCGCCGGCTGCCTGCTGGTCTTCGCGAGTTCGACCACCGCCTTCATCTCGCAGACCGTGATCGGCGGCGTGCGGCTGATCTACCTGCCGCTGGTCATCTGGCAGCAGTCGCTGGTCGTCTATCACTGGCCGCTCGCCGCCGTCGCCTCGCTCTCGCTCGTCGTCTCAGTGCTGTCGATCGTCGCCGCGCTGTCGTGGGTCGGCCGCCGCTCGGGAGGCTACGTCAATGGGTAGGCGGCGGAGCTTCGCCGACATCACCTACGGATTGCTGATCGGCGGGCTGGCGATTCTCGCCGTCACCATCATCGTGGCGCCGGTCGTCATCGTGCTGATGACCTCCTTCACCGAAGGCCAGGTGCTGAAGTTCCCGCCCAAGGGCTTCTCGCTCGCCTGGTACGACCAGCTGTTCGATCCGGTGAAGTCGCGCCAGATCCACAGGACCGCCGGCAACTCGTTGACGATCGCGGCCTGGTCGACCCTGTTCGGGGTCGTGCTCGGCACGCTCGCCTCGCTCGGCCTGGCGCGCAATCGCACGAAACTGGCACGGGTCGCCGACAGCTTCTTCATGTCGCCGCTGGTGCTGCCCGGCATCACCTTCGGCCTCGCCGCGCTCGTCTATTTCAGCCTGCTCGGCTTCCGCCCGTCGATCGACCTGATGATCGCGGGCCACATGATCGTCACCATGCCGTTCATCCTGCGCACCACGACAGCCAGCCTCTCGCAGCTCGATCCGGCGCTGCTCGATTCGTCGCAGAGCCTCGGCGCCTCGTGGTTCTACACGCTCCGCCGCGTGACCCTGCCGCTGATCGCGCCGGGCATCGCGGCCGGCGCCTTCCTCGCCTTCATGGCCTCGATCGACAACGTGCCGGTGTCGCTGTTCCTGTCGAACGCGCGCACCGACACCTTGCCGATCCGCATGTGGGGCATGATGGAATCGACTCTCGACGTGCGGGTGGCGGCGGTGTCGGGCGTCTTGATCGCGTCGGCCTTCGTGCTGATGCTGATCATGGAATGGACGGTGGGCCTCACCCGCCGCATGCGCGACTAGGGATACGCCAATGGAGATCACGCCGCAGCCGCTGACGAAGGAAGCCTTCGCTCCCTTCGGCGACCTCATCGACATGCCGACCGCCGCCGGCCGCTTCTATTACGACGCCGCGCTCGGCAATCTGCGCCCCGGCGCGAGCCCGAGCCTGTCGGTGGCCTTGAAGGCCGAGACGCCCGAGCGCCCCCTGAAGTCCGAGATGATGGAGCGGCACGAGTTCTCTTCGCAGACCTTCGTTCCGGTCGATGTCGGCCGCTGGCTGATCGTCGTGGCACCGCACGCTGCCAAAGGGGGGCCTGACATGATGCAAGCGCGCGCCTTCATCGCGGACGGCACACACGGCGTGACCTACAAGGCGAACACCTGGCATCACGGCCTGACCACGCTCGACAAGCCCGGCAGCTTCGCCGTTTTCATGTGGAAGGCCGGCACCGAAGACGAGGAGTTCGTCCCGGTCGAGCCCTTCACTGTCAAGATCCCCTGAAATCGGAGACGAGTATGGTCTATCAGGTCCGCCGCGATTTCGTCGGCTACGGCGCCAACCCGCCCGATCCGAAATGGCCCGATGGCGCGCGGCTCGCGGTCAATTTCGTGCTGAACTACGAGGAGGGCTCGGAGCCCTCCGTGCAGGACGGCGAAGGCCACACCGACACCGGCCTCACCGACGCGCACGGCATGGGCCAGACGATCAGCGGGCGCGATCTCGCCGGAGAGAGCCTGTTCGAGTACGGCAGCCGGGTCGGCTTCTGGCGCATCAACCGGCTGTTCCGCGAGCGCGACCTGCCGATGACCATTTATGGCTGCGGGCTGGCGTTCGAGCGCAATCCCGAGGTCTCGAAGGCGATCAAGGAAGCGGGCTACGACATCTGCTCGCACGGCTGGCGCTGGATCAAGCACTACGAGCTCTCCGAGCAGGAGGAGCGCGAGCACATCCGCAAGGCGATCGTGTCGACCGAGAAAATGATCGGCGAGCGGCCGAGCGGCTGGTACTGCCGCTATGGGCCGGGCGAGAACACCCGCCGGCTTATCGTCGAGGAAGGCGGCTTCCTCTACGATTCGGACTACTACGGCGACGACCTGCCGTTCTGGGTCACGGTCGACGGCAAGCCGCAGCTCGTCGTGCCCTACTCGCTGACCAACAACGACGGCAAGTACATGATCGGCATCGGCAACTCCGACCAGTGGTTCACGCTGGTGAAGGATGCCTTCGACATGCTCTACCGCGAGGGCGCGACGCAGCCCAAGATGATGTCGGTCGGCATGCACTGCCGCCTCCTCGGCCACGCCGCCCGCGCGGTCGGGCTGGAGCGCATCCTCGACTATATGGGCAAGCACAAGGGCGTGTGGATCACCAAGCGGGTCGAGATCGCCAAGCACTGGCACAAGACGCACCCGTACCCGGGCAAGGGATTGAACGAGTAGGCTTCGATGCGGACGCAACGTCGCTTCCTGCCCGGCCGCCTGCGCCGGCAGCTGGTCTCGCTCCTGGTGGTCGGCGCAATCGCCACTGGCGGGACGGTTGTGCCTCGTCCGGCTGCGGCATTCGACTTCAACGAAGCGCCACTCGCGCTCGTGGTCATCTTCGCAATTTCCATCGGCGGCATTGATCGTTTCCATCCGTTCGGCATGCAGGACAGGACGGCGTCGCTGAGCTGTCCGGTGTTCATCGGCTCCGGTACTCTCCTGGGCGAGGACGATTGCGCCTGGGTGAAGGCCACTGGCCAATGGACCAGCCAATCGGGAAGCAGCGGCAGCTCTGCAGTCGTTCGCATCGGCGGACAGAAAGAGATTGCGCCAGGCTGGTTCCTGGGCGGCTCCTTTGGTGCCGGTTCGCAATGGCTTCAGGACGGCAACGGCTATCTCGGCAATGGCCAGCTGTTCGATGGCAGCGTGGCGCTGAAACGCACCGTCGGGCCGTGGCTCTTCGCCGGTGCGATCGCCTTCTCCTCGGCGTCGCTGCACGTCGCGCCGATCGGCCTGGGCCTCGCGGGAGACAGCAATATCTACAACGGCGGGATGAGGCTGCGCGGCGCGTACGACGTCGACTTCACCGGCTGGTACGTGCGGCCGCGCCTCGATCTAGATCTCGTCCATTCCTGGCAACCAGGCTTCCAGCTCACGGGGCCTGGCCCAGCCGGGTTCGGCCTGGCCGGCATTTCTGTCGACGGCACGAGCAAGACCAGCTTTGCGGCGACGCCGATGGTCGAGCTGGGCGCTCGCTTCGATACCGAGCAGAAGCTCGTAATCCGGCCCTACGCCGCGGTGGGAGCGAGCTTCCTGCCCGACAACAACACGACGGTGACCGCGAGCTTCACGGGGCCGCTCGCCGGCCTGGGCCGGCTGCAGTCGACGAGCAGCGGTCCCAGCGTCCTGGCGAATGTCGAGGCGGGTCTGCAGCTCTACAAGGCCGGCGGATTCGAGGCGAAGGCCGATTACCGGCTGTCGGCCGGCGACGGCTTTATCAGCCAGGGCGCTTCCCTGCGCGGCGCCTACCACTTTTAGCAGGGTGAAACACAGACTCATGATCGTGCGGGACTGGCGGCAGACAGAAGCGGCGTTGCGAACAGCGCGTGAGGATGGCGCAGCGCCGACGCTGGTCACGCCGGAAGACGCGGCATCGTTCTACGGCGCGGGTTATCTCGCCGCGCTGCAGGACCGCGCCCGCCGGGAATTCCCCGACGTGGCCTTCACCCTGGTCGTCGACTGCGGCGACGCGCCGGGCCATGCGCTGGCCTGCCTGCGCGCGGGAGTGAAACTGATCTCGATGGACCCGATGAACGAGAAGATCGCCGACATCGCCCGGCAGATGGGCGCCGAACTGATAAGGAGACCGACATGAGTGCTTCGCAAGAACATTGGCAACCGAAACGCGACTTCCACGGCTACGGCGAGAAGCCGGTCGATCCGAAATGGCCCAACGGCGCGCGCCTCGCCGTCAACTTCGTGATGAACTACGAGGAAGGCTCCGAGCCTTCCGTGCAGGACGGCGAGGGCTTCACCGAGACCGGCCTCACCGAATCGACGACCAGCCAGGTCGGCATGAACGGCCGCGATCTCGCCGCCGAGGGCATGTTCGAATACGGCAGCCGAGTCGGCTTCTGGCGCCTGATGCGCGCCTTCCAGGAGCGCGGCCTGCCGATGACCGTGTTCGGCTGCGCTCTCGCGCTCGAGCGCAATCCCGCCGCGGCGGCCGCGATCAAGGCGTCGGGCTTCGACGTCTGCAGCCACGGCTGGCGCTGGATCAAGCACTTCATGCTGACCCCGGAAGAGGAGCGCGAGCACATCGCCAAGGCGGTGAAGTCGTTCCAGCAGACCGTCGGCCAGTCGCCGGCCGGCTGGTACTGCCGCTATGGACCCTCGGTCAACACGCGCCGCCTGGTCGTCGAGCATGGCGGCTTCACCTACGACAGCGACTATTACGGCGACGAGCTGCCATTCTGGCAGACCGTCGAGGGCAAGCCGCACCTCATCATCCCCTACTCGCTCACCAACAACGACGGCAAGTACGCCAACACGATGGGCCATTCGGACCAGTGGTTCGGCCTGGTGAAGGACGCCTTCGACGTCCTCTACAAGGAGGGCGCCACGATGCCCAAGATGATGTCGGTCGGCATGCACATGCGCATCATCGGCCACCCCGGTCGCGCCGCCGGCCTATGGCGCCTGCTCGACTACATGCAGAAGCAGCCGGGCGTGTGGATCACGCGGCGGGTGGACATCGCGAACCACTGGGTGAAGACGCACCCGTATCAGGGCAAAGGCTTGAACGAATGAGGCGCTTTTCTTAACGCTACAGAGACTCGATCTGCGGAGCGAGGAAAGCGACCGTTCTTCCGAGACCACAGCGCAGCATGGCCTGGAGCAGTTGCTCCGGGTCATGCGGAGGAGCTGCGCGAAGCCGCATTCGCTTGAGAGCTTTCACTGCGTCGGCTGGATAGATCTCCAGGGCACGGAGGACGAACTCATCCGCAATCAGAGCGTTAAGGCCATATCGTGCCACAATCACGGACGAGAAATCCTTGAGGTTCTCCGTCACGATGACGTTCGTACCGCCGCGAATTGGCGGCCGCGAGCACATGGCGATCACCTATACAGGGCCAATTCCAGGCAGTGAGCGGCGCTGGCACATCCAGTTGCAGCCGTGACATCTATCGAATGTGGTTTCGTCAAGTGTTCGTGCTCTCTCCTCGAGGGCAAGTCTCATTTGAAGTTGCCAATTTGCTTATGGCTTCGAACGCAAGCGACAATTGCGCCAATACCTCCGAACGGACCTGCCGCCTTTTCAGCGCCTTCGACAATCGTTCCCTTCGGACTACCATCCTTCACCGCCTCGAACGTGTATTCGGATGGTCCTCTTTCACCCTGCCCCGGGAAGAACACGTAGAGAAGTTTGGATGGCCAGTTCCGCTTCGGTCGAACGTCGCCCCCGCGCTTATCCTGGTAGGGATAGGGGAACGTCACGCCTTTCTTGTAGGGCAGATTGGCTGCATCGCACTGGGCAGGCGTCATACTCTTGCAGACGTTAGGATCGTAAGGGGGTGCCTCACGCGTTCCGCCATACGCCAAGACTTGATGCACCGCGATCGAACCTTCCCCAAATTTGTTGGCCGGCCCAACGTCGCCGACCACCACAGCAACCGCTCGCGGCGGTGGACGGTCGTTGTCTATTAGGGTTGCTCCATCCGACACAACAAACCCGAACTCGCCTTTGGCGATTGGCAGATCAGTGTCCCTCGGTGCAACGACAAACGGCAATTTGGCCGCATCTAGCGAGCCGCCGTTTCCGTGCCTCAACGCCGTCGACGAATTGAAGTGTTGCATTCTGCGCCCGTTGGCGTCGACGACACGGCTGTGAACAGGCGCGCGAGCTGGAGTGCCCGCCCCCACAAGCCTCGAGCTTGCACCACATTTTTCCCCACCCTCAACCTCAAAACCGAAGACGCAAATGCTGTGCCTCATTCTTGGCGGGAATACTACGTTTCCGTCCACCACTGGAACACCGTCAATCTCAGCTACGGCACCCAAGCAGGCTGCGATATCTTTGACGCCTCTTGGACCATCACCTATCCCAACTGTGGCGCCATCACATAGATAGGAAAGTCCATGCTGTCCTCGCACTGCATAGGCAGCATCGGCGCCATCGGCGTTCACGCGCATATCCTGGCCGATGATCAGTGCTGTGGGTCCATCTGGAAGCCGATACTTCCAAACAGCGAGTTGCCCCTGGTCGTGCGGGATCGGCTGCGCTTTCTCGACGGCGGGACATGACGTTGCCTGAGCAACTCCGGAAGTAGCTGCCAGGCATATAGTGAACGCTGCTAGGACCAGTCGCATTGCAAACTTCCCCTCCAATTTGCGAATCGTGTTGTTCGAAATCGGCGGACCAGATGCCAATTGCTGACTCTGCCGCGACTAGTGCTTGCTGAGACCGGCGGGATCAAAGGGGCGCGTTAGTTTTCATTTGCGACACCATCTGCGGCCGCCGCATGCAATCCAGACCGACTTGGCGAGCCACAGGTCTTATCAGTTTGATGCTATCACCGCGTCGCGCCGTGGAAGCAACGGGGCGTTGGGCCGCGCTGTTCTCTCGTGCCGCTCGCAGTCGGCGAACTCCTGGTTGGTTGGCGGTCGAACCTCAATTAGTTGAGCTGGCGCGCCGGGCGCGGTGTTCTTTGGACCATAAAGAGCCACAACGACGTCTGGCTTGCTGCCGTTCCATAGGAACACCGTTGCACCACGTCGGTTTCCGTCGGCCTCCTGCTTCGGGTAAGCTTCGTTGGTGCAGTGATACCGTGTGTATCCACTGATGGAAGCAAGTTTGCTCAGTGCGCCTTGCTGCCCAAAGGGTTCTCCCCCCCAGAGAACGGCCTGTTCCAGCACCGAACGCGCTCGTTCCTTCGTAGCGGGATCCCCGCCAGCTGCCAGAATGTGCTGGGCGACATCGCCGATCGTATCAAAGCTCAGCCGACCGCCTTCGACAGGAGTAGGGGACGTCGCATAGTCCTCAAGTCCGAGGTCCTTTCCCAACTTCTGGTAGTTTGGAAGGCATCTCGACCACAGTGCAACCTGAAGATCGGAGCGGGTGGGCAAAGGTGATTCATCCTGCAGTAGACGCACCGTAATCACTGTCGCATCGATAACGTTAAAACCAGCCGTTTGCACTTTGCCAAACAAATCCTTGCAGGCGGTGGTCCAAGCTTCCGGTGTCTTGGGATCACGCACCGCCAATTGCAGTGTGGCATCGTTGGATAGCACGGTGCGAACCTGGTCATACGCCGGACCGGGACGAAGTACTCTAAAGGCAGGATCACCAGGAACGGCTGTATTCATCGATGGTAGCTTGTTGTTTTCGATGGACAGGGGGGCTTCTCTCAGCGTTCGTCTCGTCTTAAGCTCAATCTTAACGGTTGCGATTGCGCCAAGATCAAGATCCGTGATCCGCCAAAGCGTGTACTGACGCGCGCCGCCGAACGCATTCACCTGCTCCGTCGCCGAGCTGACTAAGCTAAAGTTCCGTAGGTTCTGTATGCCCTTATCGAGGCCGGCGGTGATCTGATCAACGACTGGCTGCAAAGCGGCTGACAGTGCCCAGCCAGGTGCCGACGCCAGGGTCTGAGCGAGCTTGCCGCCTTCACGGAATAGATTCATCTCTCCGCCTCGAACAGCGGCGTATGAAATCTTGTAGGCATAGTTGCTGCCGCCGCTGATAGCCACATTCGGCGTGATCGAGCTTACCGCTCGTTCAATCGTCAGCTTCGTCCCCGATTGGTCGTCACGTTTGATGCTTATGACCGGCAAAGGTGGCAGTCTAACATCATTGATGGACGGTTCTACGACCACTACGTAAGATTCGGTTCTTGTATCGACATTAAGAAAGGTCCTGACCCGATCCCAAAAATTCCTAGCTGCGGGCCCTTGGACTATCTTGGATTGGTTCGGAGTATCGTCGAACGTCACAGTTACTTCGATCGCGCCGTACCAAGGGATCGGGTTGCCGATATATGGCAGTGCCTCGCCGTATATCGGGCCGACCAAACCCGTGCTGCCCTGTGCAATACACGGCAGCACGCCGGTCGACGCGACGCTCGCGGCCACAACCATCGCGTACAAGTATCGTAGCATAGAATCCCCATCGCTGACGCTCCAGTGGCATACTGCCTTGAGATGATCTACAATCACAAGAAGAATTTTTTACTTCTATGCTATCAACCAAAAGTCGTATTCCTTGATTCGATTATACGGGCGAGCCACAAGCCCCGGCGCTCCGCGTGCCGTCTGTGTTGTGCAGCTTGATCACAGGAAGGCGATAGCCTTGGTATGAGAAGATGCCACAGCGTCGTCGCGCGCCACGCCGACGCATTGTCGTCAGCGCGCCAAGGCGCACTTTGTCGCCTCGGCGCATTTGTCAGATCTCGATCAGCGCGTCGAACGAATGCGGAGGAAGCGACCGAACACGTTGACCTAAATCCTTCGGTTTCTCGTGCCAGAGCACTAACGAGAGATTCATCTTGTCCAGGCAAGGCCCCCAATAAGTAGCCCCATCTTCAAAGACTCCCCGCCACCACCCGCACCTTCCGCGGCGACGCCAGCCACAGCGCCCCCGCGCAGACCACACTGAGCACGATCCCGAGGGCGAACGCGATCCGGTAGTTGCCCGTCCAGTCGTACAGCAGCCCGGTAACCAGCGGCCCCAGCGCGCCGCCGAAGATCAGCGAGACCATGAGCAGGCTGAACACCGAGCCGAAGTGTGGGCCTTCGAAGATCTCGGCCACGACCGGTCCCATGATCGCCGTGAAGGCGTAGCCCAGCAGCCCCTGGCTCAGCACCATCACCCACAGCAGCGGCTGCGACGGCGCGACGGCGAGCAGCAGCAGCGCCACGTAGCAGATCGCGAAGCCCGCGCAGCTCAGCGACCAGACGATCTCGCGCCCGATCCGGTCGGACAGCGCGCCGAGCGCGATCTGGCCCGGAATCGACGCCATCGCGACGATGCCGAGCGACCACGCCGCCTCCATCGGCCTGAAGCCGATCTCGACGAGATACTTCGTCTGATGGACCTGGACGGCGTACCAGATGTAGCCGCCACAGAAGAAGCTGACGACGATCCACCAGAAGCGGGCGGTGCGGATGGCGCGCGCCACCGTCCAGTCGACCGCCGCCCACTCGGCGTCGACGACGTTCACCGGCTTCCGCCTTGTGCCGCCGGCGGGGACCTGCTCGCCGTCGGGCAGCAGGCCGAGCGCCTCCGGGCTCTTGCTGACCAGGAGGTTGATCGGCGCCAGCACCACGACCATCACGACGCCCAGCACCCAGCAGGCCGTGCGCCAGCCCTCGTGCAGGATGATCGACTGCAGCCACGGCAGGAGCACCATGCCGCCGGCGCCGACGCCCGAGAAGGCGATGCCGATGGCGAGCGCGCGGCGGCGCACGAACCAGTTCGGCAGGAACTGCGAGTGAACCGAATAGCTCATGAAGTTGGCGCCGGTCCCGACCAGCAGGCCGAGCGTCAGGTAGAGCTGCCACGGCGTGGAGATCAGCGTGGCACCGACCAAGCCGGCGGCGGTGACCAGCACGCCGATCTCGATCACGAAGCGCGGGCCGCGCCGGTCCATCAGGCGGCCGATGATCGGGCTGAGCACGGCCGACACCAGGAAGCCGAAGGAGAACGCGCCTGCCGCCAGGCCGCGGTCCCAGCCGAACTCGTCGACGATCGGCGGGAACATCAGCGAGAACGCCGTCCGCGCCGACACGCCGAGCGCCACGGTGACGAAGCCGACGGCGATGATCACCCAGCCGAAGAAGAACGGAAGGCGGCCCGCGAGGCGCTTCATGGTCTGCTGCTGCATCGACATGGCCGACGGGACTACCCCGGCCGCGACTGCGGAGCAATTTCGTGGAAGGTAATCGGTACGGCCTTGAACGACCGGGCGGCGATATCTATCATTGGTAGATATCATGGCTCCCAAGTCGACCGCCAAGATCTTCATGCATGGCCGCAGCCAGGCCGTCCGGCTGCCGAAGGAATTCCGGCTGCCCGGCAAGGAGGTGACCGTGCGCAAGGTCGGCAACGGTGTGCTGCTCGAGCCGATCGAGGAGAAGTTCGACGTCAAGGCATGGCGGGAGAAGCTGCGCGCTTCGGGCGCGAAGGACTTCCTGCCGGAAGGGCGACCGGAGCAACCGCCGTGGCCTGAAGATGACGACGTGTCCTTCGACTGATGTTCTGTCTCGATACGAATGTCGTCATCGCCGCGATCAACGAGCGATCCGCCTCTGTCGCCGAAAGGTTGGATCGGGAGCTTCGGCGAGGAACACGCCTCTTGGTTCCATCGATCGTGTTATTCGAGTTGCGTTTCGGGATCGCCAATAGTGCTCACCGCAGCAGCAACGAGCGCAATCTGGAGATTTTCTTGTCTACTCCCATCGAGACGCCGACCTTCGACCAGGGTGACGCGACCGAAGCAGCCGATGTTCGGATGTTCCTGAAGGGCAAGGGCACCCCCATCGGCCCCTATGACATCCTGATCGCCGCCCAGGCCCGCCGCCGCGGCGCGACGCTGGTCACCGCCAATACAAGGGAATTCCGACGGGTCCCGCGCCTGCCGGTCGAGGACTGGGCCAGGCCGTAGACAAAACCCCACTCCAACCGCTAAATCGGCGGCGTTTCGGACCGAATGAACCCCTGCCCGGGAGCACAGCCGTGAGAATCAGCCGCGTCGTCAAGAAGATCCTCGACAACTACGAGAGCGATTGCCCCGGCACCAAGACCAACCTTGCCCGCATCCTGATGCACGGCAAGCTGGGCGGAACGGGCAAGATGGTGATCCTGCCGGTCGACCAGGGCTTCGAGCATGGCCCGGCGCGCTCCTTCGCGCCCAACCCCGACGCCTACGATCCGCACTACCACTTCCAGCTGGCGATCGATGCCGGCCTCAACGCCTACGCCGCCCCGCTCGGACCGCTCGAGGCGGGTGCCGACACCTTCGCGGGCGCGATCCCGACCATCCTGAAAGTCAATTCGGCCAACAGCCTGTCGACCAACAAGGACCAGGCCGTCACCGCCTCGGTGCAGGACGCGCTGCGGCTCGGCTGCTCGGCGATCGGCTTCACGATCTATCCCGGCTCGGAAGACCAGTACGAGATGATGGAAGAGATCCGCGAGATGTCGCTCGAGGCCAAGGAGGTCGGCCTTGCCGTCGTCATGTGGTCCTATCCGCGCGGCGGCAAGCTCGACAAGGCGGGCGAGACGGCGCTCGACGTCTGCGCCTATGCCGCCCACATGGCCGCCCTGCTCGGCGCCCACATCATCAAGGTCAAGCCCCCCACGAACGTTCTGTGGCAGCCGGAGGCCAAGGCCGCCTACGAGAAGGCCAATGTCGACATCTCGACCATGGCCAAGCGCATCGAGCACGTCATGCAGGCGACCTTCAACGGCCGGCGCATCGTGGTGTTCTCGGGCGGCGAGGCGAAGGACCTCGAAGGACTGTTCACCGAGATCCGCGGGCTGCGCGACGGCGGCGCCAATGGCTCGATCATCGGCCGCAACACTTTCCAGCGCCCGCGCGCCGAGGCGCTCGACATGCTCGACAAGATCATCGGCATCTACCAAGGCAAGATGTGAGCCGAGCGCCATAGAAGACCTGCCTGCCCTCTTGGGGTTACCCTCTTGGGGTAACCCTTTTTGGGTAGCTCGGCTCAAGAGCACGTCTCACAGGGCCCGCCATTCGAGTGGCGGGCCCTTCGCGTAGGGTCATGCGCCGGGCAAGGCAACGCGCTCGTGCGTTCTGCGGCAAGGCCGGCCACGCCTGGCTTCAATGCCAAAAGCCCCTCTCGACCGCCGCCATGACGCGCCTTCCGTAGCACCCCTATTGCGCCCACCTCGCTCCAAGGGAGCCATGGTGCGCCGAGGCGGAGACACCATAAATTCGTCCCAACCATAATTCAGTGTCTCCCCATGCTGATTGTGGTCAGGGCCGGGCGGGGAGTTTCCGAAGTCTCCCCCGCCCGTTGCCCGACGAATCATTTCGCCTGTCTGTGGGGCCAGAGAGGGCAATCTTGGAAGCGATGATCTGGGAGACCTTCGGCTGGGCCCTCGATAATCCGATTTGGTCGGCGCTTATCGGAACTATCGTGGTCGTCATCGTCTTTGCCCTTCCATTGCCGACCGCGACAACAAGCAGACAATCGGTATCCGCAAGCAAAGAAAACCCCGGCCGAAGCCAGGGCTGATCGCTTGCTCAATCGCGGCGGATACCCGAAGACGACATCACGGTCGCCAGTAGCCGATTGAACCGGCATTCAACGCCCCAAATGAGGCGCCATTGGGGCGTGCCGCACGCACATCGGTCATGAACTCTTCGGGGTAGCCCCAATGTCCCCGCTCGCTTCTGCTTTCGCTCCATGGCCTGGCGACAGCCCGATGCTCATACTGAGTGAAGTTCAGTGTCATTTATTGTCTGGAGGTCAGCGTGAATAGAACTCCCCAAGTCGATCGCGTACGGCGCAATGCGCTGAAGGCAACCGGTTTGATTCTGGGTGCTATCGTGGCGAACGGCGTTCCGTTCAAGGGGGCATCGGCGCAGTCTCCGCTTGGCCCCAACCTTCCCGGTCCGCCGGTCATGGCGCCGCCTCCCCCGAAACCCAATAACTGGGTCAATTGTTTCGCGCGGGGCACGCAAATCCGGACACGCGCGGGCTATCGCCCGATCGAGACGATGGCCGCGGGCGACGAGGTCGCGGTGCGTTTCGGGGGCTTCGCGCCGATCAAGGCAATGACCAACCACACCTTGAACGGCGTGGCAGGCAAATGGGAAGGCACCCCGGATAACTTGCCCGTTGTCATCCAGCGCGGCGCTCTGGGCGAGAACCTGCCGAGCGCAGATCTCTGCCTCACGGCTTTGCATGCCGTCTACGTCGATGGTTTCCTGATGAAAGCCGGCGACCTGATCAATGGGACCAGCATCCTCCTCAAGGCGCCCGACGGTCAGGATAATCTCGACTTTTTCAACATCGAGCTTGAACGCCACGACATCCTGGATGTTCAAGGTGCATCGGTCGAGTCGTTCTACAGGGCGGGGACAGAGCGCTGTGCTCCGCTGTTGGGCTTCGATGGCAACCGCAGCAGGCTTCGATCCCATATGCGCAGCATCGCATCAGTCGTGATCGACCGGCGACAGCCGATCGACATCATTCGGGACAAGATTGAGGAGCGCGGCCTCGGCTTTGCGCGGGCAGCGTAACTCTTCAGTTCCGATCGAGCGACACTGATTGATCGAGGCCGCGCGGCATTTCGGGCAGCGCGTCCTCTGCGGCACGTGGATCGTGTGGACGGCGGGCAACCTGGATTCGGCGGGCCTTGTATGTCAGCCAGGCGACGGTCGCCAGTTGTTACAGCGAAACCTCAAAGGTCCGCTGGAGCAGGATCTTGCCCTCGCGAACGACGGAATAGTCCGCGCGATACTCGCCCGGCTTGAAGCCCTCCGGGGGACGCTTCCTTCCGGCGAAGATCAGGAACTGTGCCTTGTTCCGTTCGAGCGGCTTTTCGGTCTGGTCCACGATGGTCCCGCCGTCCGGTCCGGTGATGGACAGACGTTGCACGTCTCCCCCCCTCAGCCCGATGGTGCGCACGAAGGCGACGAGGGCCGCCGCGTCATTCCCCGGCCGCAGATTGGCACTGTCGCCCGCCTCGACCTGCTCCATCGTGACCGGTCCTTTGGCGAATCCGGTGTTGAGGACGGCGGGAGCCCGGTACGAGAGCGACTCCCGAAGCGCCGGGTTCCACAACGCCGTGCCGCCTCCGCAGGATCCTTCGGACGCTCCGAAGGCGAACGGGTCGACGACCTCGCCGCGCAGCCGGACTGTCAGGTGGACATGCGGGAATTCGGTCTTGCCGGAGAGTCCGACTTGCCCGAGCGGTTGGCCTAGCTTGACCAGGTCACCCGATTTCACCCGCAGACTGCCGCGCGCCAGATGGCAATATTGCGTTTCCCAGCCATCCGCGTGCGCGACGACAGCACCGTTACCGCATTCTTGCCCGGCAATGGGCGGCGCATCCGGCGCCGAGACCGATATGTCGGCTACACCGTCACGCGTGCGCAGCACCCGTCCGTCGGCCACGGCGAGCACGTCGACGCCGTTGCGTTGCATGGCCAGAGTCGGCAGCCGGAAATCCGTGCCGCTGTGACCATCGTAGGTAAGCGCGCCACACCTATAGTCGCTGGCGCCGTCGGATCGGTCGTGATCGACATAATTCTGGACGAGGCACGTCTGCCCGATCTCGCAATCAATCGGCAGTCCCAACTCGATCGCATCGGCGGCCGCCGTGGCACCGAACGAGAGGACACACCATAGGGCAACACTCCAGCCGGTCCGCGGAACCCTCTGCCTCGCCATGAGCAACCTCATCACCATTCGGTCGTGACAAATCCACAACCACAGCCATGAGGCCGCATGAGGGCGAATTTCCATCTCTGGGCCGAACACCGTCGCTTCGGGCCGCTTCGGACGATCAACGGACGCGTGGCGAAGCAGAGGCGGGCGGCGATGGCCTTGTCATCCTCCATGCCGTAGCCGCTGAAGATTTCCGCCGCAGGCGTGCTGTGGGCCGGCGACAACACCTTGACCGCTCGACGGGCTGTTGGCGATGGGGCACAAGCTCTCGCATCCAATGCCGATGTCCTTCTCGACGATCGAACCGCCGCCTCTCCGCTTTCTGGAACGCCAGTCCTTCCATCCGTGGCTGATCGTCGGAGTGACCTGCATCGGCGCCTTCGTCGGCCAGCTCGACGCCAGCATCGTGCAACTCGCCCTACCCGCCCTGACGCATGCCTTCGACGCCACGGTGAACGAGGTCCGGTGGGTCGCCATCGCCTATCTGGTCGCCTTTGCCGGCAGCCTCGGCGTATTCGGGCGGGTTTGCGACATGTTCGGCAGGAAGCTGCTGTATCTCTGCGGCTTCGCCTTGTTCACCGGCGCGTCGCTGCTGTGCGGCCGAGCGGATGATCTCGGCTGGCTGATCGCCTTCCGAGCCCTGCAGGGCATCGGTGGCGGGCTGCTCGGCGCCAACAGCATGGCGATCCTGGTCAAGTCGGTGCCCGCCGACAAACGCGCACGCGCGATCGGGCTGTTCACGGCCGCGCAGGCGATCGGCGTCAGCGCAGGTCCGATCGTCGGCGGCCTGCTGCTCGATGCGCTCGGCTGGCGCTGGATCTTCTGGACCGCCCTGCCGTTCGGCGTGACCGCCGTCGTGCTGGGCTGGCTCGTGCTGCCGCGCTCGACCGGCGGGCCGGCCGAGACGACGTTCGACTGGATGGGCGCGGTGCTGCTCGTGCCATCGCTGGTGCTGGCGATCCTCGCGCTCAACCAGGTGTCCGTATGGCCGTTGGCCTCTCCGGCGATGATCCTGTGCGTCGTGGGCTCGATCGTCTTCCTCGCCCTGTTCGTCCGGCAGGAGAAGCGAACGGGCGCGCCGCTGGTCGAGCTGGGGCTGTTCCGCAACCCGGCGTTCGCTGCCGGCATCGGGGGCGTGGCGCTCGGCTACGCGCTGCTCTACGGCATGCTCTTCCTGATGGCCTTTGCCCTGCAGAAGGGCCTCGACAACAGCGCGACCGTGGCCGGCCTCAAGCTCGCCGTCATCCCGGTCGTGCTCGGCCTTGTCGCACCGGTCGGCATCGCGTGCAGCGAGCGCTTTTCGGCGCGGCGCGTCGGGACCGCCGGCATGGCAATGTGCCTTGCCGCCGTCGCTGCCCTCGCCCTGATCGCCTTCGGTCCCGACCGCCTCGTGATCCGGCTGTGCGCGCTGGCGCTGTTCGGCCTCGGTCTCGGCCTGTTCATGGCGCCGAACAGCCACGCCACGATCGACGCAGCGCCCGCCGATCGCTCCGCCACGGCCGGCGCACTGGTCAACCTCGCCCGGGTGTTCGGGAGCTGCATCGGGATCTCCACGACATCGTCGATGATGGCGTGGCAGTTGGGGCGGCTGTCCGGCCACGACCTGATGAGCCCGCTTTTCGTCGCCGCCGTGGAGAGCAGCCTGCTCATCCTCGCCGGCTTCGCCCTGATCGCCGGCGCCGCTTTGCAGCTCTTCCCTTCTGCAGCGCGCCGATGACGCGTCGATGTGAGAATTCGGCTAACCTCGAGCCGTGGCCGCGACGGAAAGCGCGGAGAGACGAACCAATGGAGAAGACCATGACAGCCGGCACAGTCGTTGTCCGTGACGTGACGGCTGCGGATTTCCCGCAGTGGGCGCCGCTGTGGGCCGGCTACAACACCTTCTACGAGCGCGTGCTGCCGGATGCCGTGACGCAGGCGACGTGGTCACGCTTCTTCGACCCCGCCGAGCCGGTGCATGCGCTGGTGGCCGAGCAGGACGGCCGGCTGCTCGGTCTCGTCCACTATCTCTTCCATCGCGCCACGGCGATGATCGAGATGAACTGCTACCTCGCCGACCTCTTCACCAACGATGCCGCGCGCGGCAAGGGTGTCGGCAAGCGGCTGATCGAGGCGGTGTACGACAAGGCGCGACTTGCCGGCTGCTCGCGGGTCTATTGGCAGACTCATGAGACCAACGCCGTGGCGCAGGTGCTGTACAACAAGGTTGCCGAGCGCTCGGGCTTCATCGTCTACCGCCGGCAGCTCCAGTCATGACCACGGCCTGCCGGCTCTATCTCATCTCGCCCGAGCGCATCGAGCATCCGTCGATCTTCGCCGACGAACTGCGCGCCGCCCTCACCGGCGGCGACGTCGCCGCCTTCCAGCTCCGCCTCAAGGACGTCGATGACGCCGCGATCGCGCGCGCCGCCGACACGCTGCGCCCGATCTGCCAGCAGCGCGACGTCGCCTTCATCATGAACGACCGGCCCGATCTCGCGGTGAAGCTCGACTGCGACGGCGTGCATGTCGGCCAGGAGGACATGTCCTGCGCCGAGGCCCGCCGCATCGTCGGACCCGACCGCCAGGTCGGCGTCACGTGCAAAGCCTCGCGACACCTCGCGATGGAAGCCGCCGAGGCCGGCGCCGACTACGTGGCGTTCGGCGCGTTCTTCCCGTCGACCACCAAGACGGTCACCGCGCCTGCCGACCTCGAGATCGTCGAATGGTGGAGCAGCCTGATGGAACTGCCCTGTGTGGCGATCGGCGGCATCACGGTCGAGAATGCCGCTCAAGTGATCGCCGCCGGTGCCGACTTCCTCGCCGTCGCCGGCGGCGTGTGGAACCACAAGCACGGCCCCGAAGCGGCGGTCCGCGCATTCAACGAGCTGTTTGCCGCAGCGGGGTCATAGGCTGGGGGCGCACTCATGCTCTTCCGGACCGCGAGCCTCCGGCTCGCTCAAGCTCATGAGCGAGCCGGAGGCTCGCGGTCCGGAAGAGCATGAGCGCACGTGGCAAGTCAGCGGACCGGCAGCCACAGCACGTCCGCTATATGGCGGGCGCCGCTCGCCAGCATGACCAGCCGGTCGAAGCCCAGCGCGATGCCGGCACAGTCCGGCAGGCCGTGGTCGAGCGCGGCCAGGAAATCCTCGTCGACCGGCCAGCGCACGCCGTAGAGCCGCTCCTTCTCGTCCATGTCGGCCTGCAGGCGAGCGCGCTGGATCGCGGGATCGGTCAGCTCGCCGAAGGCGTTGGCAAGCTCGACGCCGCAGGCATAGAGCTCGAAGCGCTCGGCGACCCGCGGATCGCCCGGCTTGGCGCGCGCCAGGGCAGCCATTGCGATCGGATATTCGCAGAGGATCGTTGGACGGCCGATCCCGAGCCGGTGCTCGATCCGGTCGAACATGATGCGAAAGAAGACATCGTCCCACGAATCACCGTCGTGCATCGCCACGCCCGACAGGCGTGAGAGCTTTGCCGCGTCGCCGACGGTGGCGAAGAGATCGACGCCGGCATGGCGGTCGAACGCTTGCGCAACGGTCAGTCGCTCCGGCGCCGCCGTGGGATCGCAGGCCTTGTCCTCCCAGCGCAGCTCCTTCGCGCCGGCGAGCGCGAGCAGTGCGGCACAGTCCGCCATGATCGTCTCGTAGCCCGCGCCGGCGCGATACCATTCGAGCATGGTGAACTCGGGATGATGCAGGGCCGAGCCTTCGGCGTTGCGGAACACGCGCGCGAACTGGAAGAGCTTCGGCACGCCGCCAGCCAGTAGCTTCTTCATCGCGAACTCGGGCGAGCTGTGGAGCCAGCGCGGATGCTCGATGCCGTCGGGTGTCTTCCAGGCCGTGGAGAATCCCGCGAGATGCACTTCGGCGCCGGGCGCGACCTGCAGGATGGGCGTCTCGACCTCGACGAAGCCCTCGGCCGCGAACCATGTGCGCAGCGCAGCCTGCAGGCGCGCGCGGGCTTGAAGATGCGGCAGGCGGCGGGCGAGTCTGTCGGGACGCCAGTCGGTCATGCCCGACCATCGCACGCGCCGTTTGCGCCGTGTAGGGTCCGCGCATGACGCCGAAACAGATCGACAGATTTTGCGCCAGCCTGCCCGCCGCAACGCGCATCGTTCAGTGGGAGGGCGTGATCGTCTTCAAGGTCGGCGGCAAGATGTTCTGCCTGATCGCGCCGGAGGACCACTCGATCGGCCGCATCTCGTTCAAGTCGGCGCCCGAGCATTACGACGCGCTGTCGCGCTCGCCGGGCTTTCGGCCGGCGCCCTACCTCGCGCGCGCCAAATGGGTGTCGGTCGACGATCCCAAGGCACTGACCGACGCCGAGATGAAGGCTTACGTCCGGCGCGCTCACGCCGTCATCGCAGCGGCGCTGTCGAAAAAGAAGCGGAAGGAACTGGGTCTTGCGCCCACCCAGGCTCGATTCAAGCCCTTCCGGACCGCGAGCGTCCCGCTCGCTCATGCTCATGAGCGAGCGGGACGCTCGCGGTCCGGAAGAGCATGAGCTTCCTCAAGCGGCGCGGGCGAGCTCGAGGCCGCGCTCTTCCAGGCTGTCGCGGATGATGTCGAGCGGCTGGCGGCGGTCGACGATGATCGAGGCGGCGCTGCGCAGGCGCGAGCGCAGCTCGTCGCGGCCGCCGTAGAAGCTCAGCATCGGCGCGCACGGCGCCTCGACCGCGGCGTCGCGCCACGATTCACAGGCCGCGCCCTCGGCATCGAGCACATCGTGCCGCGCGAAAGCGACATGGAAGAACTCGAGGGTCTCACGGTCGTCCGCCGTCTCGAATACGATGCTCGTGCCGTTGACCAGGTTGACCACCGGCACCAGCACACCATCGGTGAAAACCGCATGGGAAGCGGTGAGGACCAGATCCTGCACCGGTGACCGGGGACCGAGCGCACCGGCCTTGATCCGCACCGGGCGCGAGGCACCGGCCCAGCTGCCGTTCGGCCCGGTCCGGCCCAGGGTGAAGCTGGCGATATCCTCGATCGGCGACAGGCCGGCGAACCGCGCCGGCAGCCTATCGCCCACCGCGAGGGTCTCGATCGGGCGATAGCCTTCCACCGTCAGGATGCGCGTTCCGCGCGCGAAGCAGACCCGATTCCCGCCGCCGCCACTACCACCGCCGCCACTGCCGCACCACCAGCACCACCATTGCGCGGACGCCTCCTTCCTGGTGACGGAAGTGGCGGCGACTGCTCCAGCGGTGACCCCGATTGCCTTGAAAAGGCTGCGACGCGAGCGATTGAGCTTTTGTCTTTCTGCCATGATTCCCCGACGAAAAATGACATCCCCAGTTGCAATACAGTTACCATTCCCGCGCGATAGGTACAACGTGACGAAGCAGGGCGTGCCCCGGCGGGAGGCTTCCTGCTCGTCGGCGGTGCAGTTCCCAAATCTGCCGGATTTCCGCGCAGCCTGCTGCGGTTGCCACCCCTACCGGCCTTTGATACAAGCCGCCCGCCGGCCTCGTTCCCGTTAGCGCGATTCCGCAGGAATCGCTTATGCGGGCGAGGCCGAATTCCATTCATCGACCGAGCGGTAAGCCCATGAAAGTCCCCGTCAATTCCATCCGCGCCGGCAACGTCATCGAATACAACGGCAAGCTCTGGGTCGCCTCCAAGGTGCAGCACATCAGCCCCGGCAAGGGCGGCGCGTTCGTCGCCATCGAGGCCAAGGCGCTGCGCGAGGGCAACAAGCTGCAGGAGCGCTTTCGCTCGGGCGAGACGATCGAGCACGTCCACATCGACGAGCGCGAGTGCACCTACCTGTTCAAGGACGAGAACGGCTTCACCTTCATGGACAAGGAGAACTACGAGCAGCTTACCGTGGGTTCCGACGTTCTCGATCCCGACCAGTCCCGCTTCCTGCAGGACGGCATGGAAGTCCAGGTCTCGCTCTACGAGGGCACGCCGGTCGGCGTCGAGCTGCCGAAGTCGGTGATCCTCGCCGTTACCGAGGCCGATGCCGTGGTGAAAGGCCAGACCGCCTCCTCGTCCTACAAGCCCGCCATGGTCGAAGGCGGCATCCGCGTGATGGTGCCGCCGCACATCGCCGTCGGCACCAAGCTGGTGATCAACACGGAAGACGGCAGCTACATGGAACGCGCCAAGGACTGATCGCAGTCCGATGGCCGTTCCTCCCCCCAATCGTCCCGTCGCCCGCGTCGGCCGCGGCCCGCTCGAAATGGGCCGCGAGCGTTCCGGTCCGCCCGAGCGCAAGTCACTGGCCGCGCGCTCGGCCACCATCACGGTGATGATCCGCGCCGCCTTCGCCGCGGCCAAGTCGCTCAAGCGCGACTTCGGCGAGGTCGAGCAGCTCCAGATTTCCGAGAAGGGCCCGGGTGATTTCGTGAGCCGCGCCGACGTCATGGCCGAGCGCACGCTGCGCAAGGAACTCGAGCGCACCCGGCCGGACTACGGCTTCCTCGGCGAGGAGGGCGGCGAGACCAAGGGCGACGGCCGCAACCGCTGGATTGTCGATCCGCTCGACGGCACCACGAACTTCCTGCACGGCGTGCCGCATTTTGCGATCTCCATCGGGCTCGAGCGCGACGGCGAGATCATCGCCGGCGTGATCTACCAGCCGATCTCCGACGAGCTGTTCTGGGCCGAGAAGGGCAACGGCGCTTTCATCGACACGCCCAACGCCCGCTCGCGCCGCCTGCGCGTCTCGGGCCGCAAGGAACCGGCGCGCGCGCTGGTCGGCACCGGCATCCCGCATCTCGGCAAGGCCGGCCACGCCGATTACGTGCGCAAGCTGGAAGCGGTGATGGGCAAGACCTCCGGCGTCCGCCGCTGGGGTGCCGCCGCCCTCGACCTCGCCTTCGTGGCGGCCGGCCGCTACGACGCCTTCTTCGAGATGGGGCTCGCGCCCTGGGACGTCGCTGCCGGCCTGCTGATGGTGCGAGAGGCGGGCGGCATGATCAGCGACATCTCGGGCGCACCCTACGTGCTGGGCGGTCCGTCGATCCTCGCCACCAACGCCAGCCTGCGCGACGCCATGGTCGAGATCCTGGCGTAGGCACCCCTCCTGCCACGCACTCCGTTTGTGACGAATGTTTGAAGCGTATCGTCACAGCAAGAGCGCTCGGCGAAAGTCTTCATGCTCAAATGCGCTCGCCATTCGATCTATTTCGTTTGAGCGAACATTCAGTGCCTTGGCAGTAGTCCGCCAAGTCGCGGTCACTTCTGCCACTTCCTTGGCAATTTGCTTCGCGGCTTGAACGTCGAGGCTGAAGTATTCGGCCACGGAGAGCACCAACCCCAGATCGCACGTTCCTTCGTCCAAGCTGATATTTGTCGTGAGAATGCGCGGGCGCACGTCGGTCGGCGTTGGATTGAGGTCATAGACAGGCGACAGGGTCCAGCCGGCCTTCCCAGTCCATAGGAAACCATGATTGCGCAGGTGATCATCGACATTGGAGATCAAGACATTCAGCACCATCCTCCGGTAGATCTCCCTGGCATCGGTTGCTGCTTGAGCCCCATGCTGAGTTACTACATCCACGAGCTCCGGATAGCTTCCCTGCTCGCCATCCCTGAGGCCCATCATCGATAGCGCGGAGAGGAACGGAATCCTTGTATTGCCCGCGCGGTCGAAGCGACGCGAGAGCAGTACAGGTTTCTCGCCGACGCGGACGAGCTCGTGGTCAGGGGTACGAATTCCGGCGCGAGCCGCGAGGCGGAGTGCGATCGCTTCCCAAACCTCAATGCCATAGTCATCCGTCTCTTTTGGGAATTTTGCGATGGAAAGGCGGCCATCTTGATCGATGATTGACGCCTTCGGACGGGCGCCGCCCAACGAGGATCCCGGCGCGAAAATTAACTGAATGTCGTCATCGCTCTCCTCGCCTCGCAGTATCCTTTCGGTCACCGCAAGCAGGCGACCAAGTTCGATTTGCCCTGGCACACCCTTTGTCGTTGACGCTTGGAATTCGTTCTCGCCTGCGCGTCTAAAACGAAGAGCTCCGAGGCGCGCTGCATCTGACACGCCGAGAAGGTAGTCAATCTCCATTAACGTACGGACGGCTCGCCCGCTTCGCTCGGCTAGGCGCCGCTCTGCACGCTGCATCAGCCGCCTTCCCCAGGTATCAGGAGCGGAGTCACCGATTGAGCCAAAGATGGAGGCGCCATTCGCCGGAGCAAATGCGCCACGATGGAGCGTAAGCGCAGGCTCTAGGGAGAATCGAGCAGGATCAGCAAGCCAGTCGGGATGATACTCGAAGGTGGTTGTCTCGTTACGCCCGCGGACTGTGGAATGCAAGACCCCGACGCGCTTCAAGCCTGACTTAAAGTCAATGAATACCTCAACGTTGTCTGTCATCACCGATCTCCCCACGCCGTTTAAGCAAGCGGGCGCGCTTTGGGAGTTCTTCAGCGGCGAGAGCAAGGCCGGTGCTATCTCTGGCTGCATCTGCAATCATCGCCAGGCCGTCAAGGAGGCCGAGCGCCTGAAGAACAGCAGCGTAGATGCCTATGCCGACTCTATGATCTCCAGCTTCGATGCGCTGAAGAGTTGGGCGGCTGGTAAAGGCACGTTGAGCAACCACTTCAGCCGGCAGCCGCCGCCTAAGCCGAGCATCCCGCATATCCACACCCAACTTGCGAAGAGCTCTCTGCGCAGCGATCGACGGTCTGTGGGGCGTAGGCATATGTAAACTTCACTTTCCAATACGCTCCGTTAATGTAACACGAAGATTACATAATTCAAGACACTCGGAGTGGTTAGCCGACCTCGCCTTCGTGGCGGCCGGCCGCTACGACGCCTTCTTCGAGATGGGGCTCGCGCCCTGGGACGTCGCCGCCGGCCTGCTAATGGTGGGCGAGGCGGGCGGCATGGTCAGCGACATCTCGGGCGCACCCTACGTGCTGGGCGGTCCGTCGATCTTCGCCACCAACGCCAGCCTGCGCGACGCCATGGTCGAGATCCTGGCGTAGCGCGCTGGGAGCGCGGCTCTCCAGAGCCGCTCTTCCTTCGTCTTGCCGCACCCCACGAGCGGCTCTGGAGAGCCGCGCTCCCAGCTTACTTCTTCTGCAGCACGTCCAGCACCACGAGGCTCATGGCCTCTGCCCCGGTGCGGATGCTGGGCTCGGGGACCGGTGCGAATTCCGGCGAATGGTTGCCCGGTACGGCGGTCTTGCTCGCGATCGCCTTCGCGAATTCCGCGGGATCGAGGCCGCCGATGCCGAAATAGAACGACGGCACGCCGGCGATCACGAATTCCGAATAGTCCTCGCTGGCCGAGCCCGGCTCGGCATTGAGCCGCGCCTTGTCGCCGAAGGCTGCCTTCAGCACCGCGCCGCTGCGTGCCGCGAGCGCGTCGTCGTTGACCACCGCCTTGGCGCCGGGGGTCAGCCTGTAGTCGGGCGGCGGCGCGCCGGCCATCATCGCGACCGCTTTGGCCGTGCGCTCGACCCCGGCCAGCATCCTGAGCCGCGTGTCGTTGTCCCAGGAGCGGATCGTCCCGCGCAGGGTCGCGGTGTCGGGAATGACGTTGCCGGCATTGCCCGCCTGCACCGAGCCGATCGAGACGACGCCGAACCGGGCGGAGTCCTTCTCGCGGCTGATCACGCTCTGCACGTCGACGATGAAGCGGCCGGCCATCATGATCGGATCGATCGCGGTGTGCGGCCGCGAGCCGTGGCCGCCCTTGCCGTTGAAGGTGACCAAGAAGCTGTCGGAGGTGGAATTGATCACGCCCGGCTTGTAGCTGACGGTGCCGTACGGACCGGGGCCGACGTGCAAGGCAAAGCCATAGTCCGGCTTGGGGAAGCGTGTGAACAAGCCGTCCGCGACCATCGCCCTGGCGCCGCCGCCGGCCTCTTCCGCCGGCTGGCCGACGAACATCAGGGTGCCGCTCCACTGCTCCTTGAGGTCGAGCATGGTCCTGGCGACCGCGACCCAGGCGGCCATGTGGATGTCGTGGCCGCAGGCGTGCATCACCGGCGTCTCGACGCCGCGCAGCATCTGCCTGGCCTTGCTGGCATAGGGCAGCCCGGTCTTCTCCTCGAGCGGCAGGGCGTCGAGCTCGGTGCGCACCATCACCGTCGGCCCCGGGCCGTTCCTGTAGAGCGCCACGATGCCGGTCCTGCCGACGCCTTCGGTGACCTCGTAGCCCAGCGCCTTCAACTCGGCGGCGAGCCTGGCCGCCGTGCGCGCCTCCTGGAAGCTGAGCTCGGGATGGGTGTGGATATCCTTGTAGAGCGCGTCGATGTGCGAATATTGCGCGTCGAGGCTGCGGCCGATCGCGGCCCGCGTGCCGGCGATGTCGGCCGCGGCGGCAAGGCCCGGTAGCAAACCGGCCAGCAGTCCAAGGGTGCCGATCCTGATCATGCGCTCTCCCTGCACGATGGGCTGCAGCCTATCCGGCCAGGATTTGCCGCGCCAGCCTTCCACTCGGGTTCATGGCCGGTTCCATGGCCGTCATTCGCCGACCTCCGTCCCCCTACTGGTTGAGCCGCAAGGGGTCATTGGCTATTGTTTGACCAAGGCTCGCGATGTTCGGCGGATCTTTCGCGAGGGGGGCCGAAGTGCGTTGAAAGGCAAATGGGTCATGCCAGG
This sequence comes from Reyranella sp., assembly GCF_965279465.1. Lineage (NCBI taxonomy): Bacteria > Pseudomonadati > Pseudomonadota > Alphaproteobacteria > Hyphomicrobiales > Reyranellaceae > Reyranella > Reyranella sp. The sequence continues at coordinate 4,083,954 of NZ_OZ257242.1, read as the reverse complement.
CTTGTCGGTCGCTGTGCGTAGCTTGGCCACCGTGGACTCGGGTGCAGTTGGCACCCATTTGAGCGCGCTGACGCCGTGATGCCGCCCCAAATCCCGTCCATGCCCACCGCCATGATCGAGAGCGCATGAGCAGTCCCCTCCCCTACCTCATTCGTATGCTCCTGTTCCTCGCCGCCGTGATGGCGCTTGCGTTCACGCTGCATGAGGACCTGTTGCGCGTGTTCCGGAACACGCCGGTCCTCGACAGCGTGATCCTGGGCGTGCTGCTGATCGGCATCTTCTTCATCTTCCGCCAGGTCATCCTGCTGCGGCCCGAGGTGCAGTGGATGCGTCGCTACCAGCACCGCGAGGCCAATGCGCCGGCGCCGCCGACGGAGTCGGTGAACCTGCTGGCGCCGATGGCGGCCATGCTGGGCGAACGCCAGGACGAGATCCGGCTGTCGCCGACCGCCAGCCGCGCGGTGCTCGACGGCATCGCCACCCGCCTCGACGAGCGCCGCGAGCTGGCGCGCTACATGATCGGCCTGCTGATCTTCCTCGGCCTGCTCGGCACCTTCTGGGGGCTGCTCGAGACGATCGGCGCCGTCGCCGACGCGATCAACAGCCTGCAGGTCACCGCTGGCGACCCGCTGCAAATGTTCGCCAAGCTCAAGGGCAGCATCGAAGGGCCGCTCAAGGGCATGTCGACGGCGTTCGGCGCCTCGCTGTTCGGCCTGTCCGGCTCGCTGGTGCTGGGCTTCCTCGAATTGCAGGCGAGCCAGGCGCAGGGCCGCTTCCACACCGAGCTCGAGGAATGGCTGGCGCGCGCCACCAGCCTGTCGTCCGCCGGCGCGCCGCAGGCTGTGGTACAGAGCCTGCCCGCCTATGTCGAGGCGCTGCTCGAACGCAACACCGAGGGCGTCGACGGCCTGATCCGCGCCCTGCAGAAGGTCGAGGAGAGCCGCCAGTCCACGGCGGCGGGCAATGCCACCCTCGTCGAGCGGCTCGCGGCGCTGGCCGAGACGATGCGCAGCCAGCAGAACACGCTCGCCCGCTTCACCGAGCTGTCGATCGAGCTGCGCGCCGCGGTCGGCCAGCTGGCGGAGCGTTCGGCCGCCTCGGAAGCCGATCGCGCCGCCGCGCTCGCGCACCAGGGCAACATCGAGGCCCTCCTCAGCCGCCTGGTCGAGGAGAACATCCACGGTCGCGACGCGCTGCTCGAGCACCAGCGCGGCATCGAATCGAAGATTGTCCAGATCGGCGAGGCGACGGCGGCGAGCGCCACCGAGCGCCATCGGATCGCCGATGGCCTCGGCGCGCTGCTGGCCGATCGCGAGGCTTCGGAGCTTCACCGCCAGACTGTCGAAAGCCAGCTTCAGCAATCGCTCTCCCGTGTGGTCGACGAGAATGCGCGCAACCGCGGTGCGCTCGCCGCGGAGATGAAGGCCGCCGTCAAGCACCTGGCCGAGCGCTTCGCCGACGTCGACCGCGATTCGATCGCCGCGCACCAGCGCAAGATCGAGACCCACCTCGCCCGGCTGATGGAGGAGAGCGAGGTCAACCGCACCGCCCTCGCCGACGAGCTGCGCGGCGAGATCCGCCTGCTGGCGCGCACCATCGCGCTGGCGCGCGCGCCGGCCGACGAGCCGCCGGCGGCGGCGGGCTGACCGGCCGTGGCCGCCATCTCCCGCCGGCGCGAAGGCGCCGCCGACTACACCTGGCCGGGCTATGTCGACGCGCTCACCACGCTGCTGATGGTGCTGATCTTCCTGCTGTCGATCTTCAGCGTGGCGCAGTTCACCCTCTCGACCGTGCTCACCAACCGCGAAAGCGCGATCGACACGCTCAATCGCCAGATCTCCGACATCGCCAGCCAGCTGTCGCTCGAGAAGCGGTCGGCGGAGGATCTGCAGAAGGACGTCTCGCGCCTGACCCTGCTCACCCGCGAGCTCCAGACCGAGCGCGAGCGGTTGAACGTCGACCTCGCCAGCCAGCGCAGGACGGCGGAGGACCTGCGCGCCGAGCGCGAGCGCCTGAACACCGACCTGGCAGGCCAGCGCAAGAGCGCCGAGGAACTGCGCGCCGAGCGCGAGCGCCTGAACACCGACCTTGCCGCCCAGCGCAAGAGCGCAGAGACGTTGCGGACCGACCGGGACCGGCTGAATACCGACCTCGCGGCCCAGCGCAAGACCGCCGAGGAGCTGAAGGCCGAGCGCGACCGGGTCAGCACGGACCTTGCCGCCCAGCGCAAGAGCATCGACGAGGCGACCGCCGAGCGCGATCGCCTGAGCACCCTGCTGCGCGACGCCACGCGCGAGATCGAGACCAAGACCGGCGACATGCAGAAGGAGATCGAGCGCCAGCGGCTCGAGCTGACCCGGCTCGCCGCCTCGCTCGCCGCGGCCAACAACGAGAAGGGCAAGCTGTTTGCCGACCTCACCGAGGAGCAGAAGCAGACCGCCGAGCAGAAGGCCACCGCGATCCGCCTCACCACCGAGGTCGCCGGCCTCAGGGACGAGCTCGCCCGCCTCGGCTCGCTGCTCGATGCCGCCGATACCAAGGCGAAGCAGCAGCAGGCGCAGATCGTCGACCTCGGCCAGAAGCTCAACCGGGCGCTGGCCAGCAAGGTCGAGGAGCTGGCGCGCTACCGCTCGGAATTCTTCGGCAAGCTGCGCGAGGCGCTGGCCGGCCAGCGCGACGTGCAGATCGTCGGCGACCGCTTCGTGTTCCAGTCGGAGGTTCTGTTCCCGTCGGGGTCCGCCCAGCTCCAGCCCGGCGGCGAGAAGCAGCTCGCGAGCGTCGCCCAGCGGCTGGTCGAGATCGCCTCGAAGATCCCCAAGGACATCAACTGGGTGCTGCAGGTCGACGGCCACACCGACAACAAGCCGATCAAGTCGGCGCAGTTCCCGTCCAACTGGGAGCTGTCGACCGCCCGCGCCATCGCCGTGGTCAAATTCCTGAACGAGCAGGGCATTGCCAACGAGAACCTGGTGGCCGCAGGCTACGGCGAATACCAGCCCCTGTCCTCGACCGACACCGCCCGCAACCGCCGCATCGAGCTCAAGCTCACCAACCGGTGAAACGTCTTGCGCTGGGAGCGCGGCTCTCCAGAGCCGCTCTTCTTCGGATTGCCCAATCCTATGAGCGGCTCTGGAGAGCCGCGCTCCCAGCACGCCGATCATAGCCACGAAATAGAGTTAGCGCCTATGGCGCGCCACCTCAGTGGCGCATCTTGTCATGGTCTTTTGGACCGCGAGCTTCCAGCTCGCTCATGAGCTAGAGCGAGCCGGAGGCTCGCGGTCCGGAAGAACGTGACGCGCCGCTGAAATGGCGCGCCCCCGGCAAAAGACCTCATTCCTTGTCTCTCGGGCTATTGCACCGTCGAGCGCGACGTCGGCACGAGGCGCTGGATGTGCATCTTCTCGCGGTCCAGGTAATCCGGCACGCGCGGCGCAATCTTGGTCTTCCAGTGGTCCGTCTCGTACACCGCCTTGTACTGTGCCTCGCGCTCAGCCTCGCTATTGAAACGCCGGATCCAGATATAGGCGGAATCGTCCGTCTCGCCGCGGAAGCTGCCGCAGATCACCATGCCCTTCGAGACCTGGAACGGGATGATCTCCTCTTCCATGATCTTCAGCCACTCGTCCATCTTGCCAGGCCGCACGAAGTACTGGCGAAGCTCGTAGAAAGCCATTCTGTCGTCTCCTCTCGGTTTGCCGTCAGAGAATAGACAGCGTCTCGCCATATGACCAAGGGCTCAAGCGGACCAACCGGTGAAAGAGAAACGTCCCGCCTTTCCTCCCCATTCGCATGGGGAGGAAAGCTTGAGAGTCGCTCAGTCTTTCCAGCCGGTTGGCGGGTCGCAGGGCCGCGTGCCCATCTGGCCGGGGGTCGAGACCTCGAGGATCTCCATCTCGTCGGAGGTACGGATTTCGTTGTGCTTCATGAAGCCCGGGATGAAGAGCGAATCGCCCTCCTCGACCTTGAGCGTCCGGCCGTCCTCGAACTGCAGCTCGACCCAGCCCTTCATGATGTAGATGAACTGGCCGTCGCACTCGTGATAGTGCCAGCCGGTCGGCTCGCTAAGGCCCTGGGTCGCCTTCATGACCTGGGCGCGCATGCCGCCGGCGCTGGCCTCGGACACGCCGAGATCGCGATAGGTGAAGAACTCGCGCCGTCCCTTGACCAGGACAGGCTCTGCGATACGGCCGTGGGCAATCTTCTGGCCGGACGCTTTCTCTGTGGGCATCATGGTGGTGTCGGGTGCCATGGCTTCCTCCTTCTGTTGCGGGAAGGGTCGCGCCACTGCCCCGGGGTTGCAAGAGGAAAGCGGGGGGCGCAATGGCTGGCGAATCCACTTATGACTACATCGTCATCGGTGCGGGCTCGGCGGGCGCGGTGGTCGCCAGCCGGCTGTCGGAGAGCGGTGCCTACCGCGTGCTGCTGCTGGAAGCCGGCACCGAGGGCTCGAATTTCTTCTGGTCGCGGGTGCCGGTCGGCGTCGCCAAGATGATCGACGATCCGGCGGTCAACTGGTGCTACTCGTCGGAACCGGACGAAGGCTCGGGCGGGCGGCGCATCGAGGTACCGCGCGGCAAGATGCTGGGCGGCTCGAGCTCGATCAACGGCATGGTTTTCATCCGCGGCCAGGCGCAGGACTACGATCACTGGGCGCAGCTCGGCAACCGCGGCTGGAGCTACCAGGACGTGCTGCCGGTCTTCAAGCGGATGGAGAGCTTCGATGGCGGCTCGGACGAGTTCCGCGGCCGCGACGGCGTGCTGAGGGTCACCCACACGGCGCGCCACAAGGTGCCGCTGCTCGAAATGATGATCGCGGCCGCCGAGAAGATCGGCCTGCCCTACAATCCCGACCAGAACGGTGCCACGCAGGAAGGCATCGGCATGTCGCAGGTGACGATCGCCAAGGGTCGCCGCCAGAGCACCGCCTTCTGCTATCTCGACCCCGCCCGCTCTCGCCGCAATCTCACCATCGACCAGGGCGCGATCGCCGGGCAGCTGATCCTCGAGGGCAAGCGCTGCGTCGGCGTGCGCTACTCCGTCAACGGCGCGAAGCGGGAGGCCCGCGCCGCGCGCGAGGTCATCGTCTCGGGCGGCTCGATCAACTCGCCGAAGCTGCTCGAGCTGTCGGGCATCGGCCAGGCGGACTTCCTGCGCTCGCTCGGCATTACGCCGGTGCACGATCTGCGCGGCGTCGGCGAGAACCTGCGCGACCACTACTCGCCGCGCGTGAAGTTCGAGATCAAGGAGAAGAACCTCACCTTCAACGACAATGCCCGCGGCTGGCGCCTGGCGCGCGAGGCGATCAAGTACGGGCTGTTCCGCGAGGGGTTCCTGGCCTCGACGTCGGTGCCGATCCGCATGTATTTCCGCACCCGGCCGGGCGCCGAGACACCGGACGCAACAGTTTCAATCGCGCCCTTCCTGTACGAGATGGTGGGCCACGAGAGGCGCGTCTCGAAACGCAAGGGCATCACGATGAACGTGAACGTGCTGCGCTCCGAAAGCACAGGCTCTATTCACATCAAGTCGGCCGATCCGGCCGAGCCGCCGGCGATCCGCTTCAACTTCCTGTCCACCGAGCACGATCGCACCGGTGTGCTGGCCGCCGTCCGCAAGGGCCGCGAGCTGATGGCGACGTCACCGCTGAAGGAGGTCACGGGCGAGGAGATCGCGCCCGGCGCGCACCTGCAGACGGACGACGAGCTGCTCGACTGGATCAGGAAGAACGCCGAGACGACCTATCACCCGATCGGCACCTGCAAGATGGGCGGCGACCCCATGGCGGTGGTCGATTCGGAGTTGCGGGTGCACGGCCTGCAGGGCCTGCGCATCGCCGACGCCTCGATCATGCCGACGCTGACCAGCGGCAACACCAATGCGCCGACCATCATGATCGGCGAGAAATGCGCCGAGCTCGTGCTGGCCGCCGCGGCGGCGCATCGATAAATCCGTCAACGGCCGTCGCGCCGTCCCGGGACGGTAGCGGCGTGCCCTTCGAGCTTGCGGTGCTCGCCTTGGCACGGGCCTGACGCCATTCAGTTCGGTCGTGCCTTCATTGCATCGATGGCATGGACGATCGCGTCGGGTCCCACGGCCGTCTCGCCCAGGTACGGCTGGTCCTGGACGAACAGGAAGCCGATGACGGCGCCGAGCGCGGCCATCTGAGCGATCATGTTGGTGGCGCGAAAGGCGGATGGCTTCAAGGTGCTGCTCACGATCAACAGCATCAGCGCGCCGAACAGAATCACGATTTAGTAGTTGACGGGAATCCTGATCGTTCCGGCCGTCGACAACCGCTCGTCGCGCGCTTCCACGACCTGATTGAGCGACCTCAGCAACTCCGTGAAGATGGACTGCTCGCGCAGGTCGGTCGGCTTGAGGGCAAGGATTCCGCGCGACAGCGGATCCCAGGCTCCGTGCGTCAGCCCGCTTCCCCGCCCGTCGAGCATGACCGACCATTCGTCCTTCACGACCGACGTGGCATAGGCGACGAGATGCGGCCGAAGCGCCGTCGCCTCCTCGGTGCCATAGCGGGCCAGCAGGCGATCCATCCGATTGAGCTGGGAAGCCTCGCCGGAGACGATGGCGTCGACCTTGCGATTGTAGTTTTCGCTCTGGACCAGCGAGAAGGCCAGCAACAGGCTGAGCAACGTGAACAGCGTCCCCTGCAAGCGGATCACGAAATCGGTGTCGTCCTTGGTGGGGTTGATCCAGGGAAGCCGCTGAACCAGCCGCGGCATGACGAGGATCGAACCGCCGGCGAGGAGTGCGCAGCCGGCCATGATGGCGATATCGGGGACGACGAATACCTCGTTCATTGCGAACCTCGAAGGGGAAAAGCGGGCGACGACGCCCGCCACGGGCAGGGATTTTTACCCCTGCACGATGCCGAGATCAGTCCTGCAAAGCTCACGTGACATTCGTGTGATACGCGACGACGATCATGCGCGACCGCCACACGGCGACTCGCTGCTGCGCTTTGCCCGACAACCTTCAGTCCGGCAGGCTGCCCGCCGACCGCTTCCGGGGCGTCGTGCGTGTCGCTTCGCGCGATCAGACGCCGCCGGTCACGTCGATGGTGAGGCCGGTCACGAAGTCGGCGTCGGCCGATGCGAGGAAGCAGATCACGTTGGCCTGGTCGACCGCTTCGGCGACGCGTCGCAGCGGCGTGCGTTCGATCTCCTCGGCCTGCGAGGCCTGGGAGCGCTTCTCCCAATGCGGCCGGATGCGCTCGGTCAAGGTCACGCTGGGCGCGATGGCGTTGACGTTGATGCCCTCGGGCCCGAGCTCGTGCGCGAGCTTGCGGGTGAAGGCGATGATGCCGCCCTTGGCCGCAGCATAGGCGCTCGAGCTGTTGAAGCTGAGCCCGCGCCCGGCGATCGAGGCGAGGTTGACGATCTTGCCGCTGCGCCGCCGCTTCATCACGGGGATCACCGCGTGGGTGAACAGGAAAGTGCCGTCGAGATTGAAGGCAATCAGCTTCTGCCAGTCAGCCAGGGTCAATTCCTCGGTAGTCGCGGTCGGACGATCGATCACCGTGCTGCCGCCGACGGCATTGACCAGGATGTCGATCGCGCCATGGTCGCGCGCCACCTCGGCCACCACCGCGTCGACCTGCGCCGCATCGAGCGCATCGACCAGCCGGCCCTCGGCCTTGCCCGCCCTGCCGCCGGCCGCGCGCAACGCCGGCACCGCCTCGTCGAGACGGCCCTGGTGATTGTCGACGGCGATCACCGTCGCCCCCTCGCGCACCATGATCGTCGCCGTCGCGCGGCCAATGCCGTTCGCCGCCGCCGTGATCAGCGCAACCTTGCCCGCAAAACGCATGATTTCCTCCCGACCGCCTTTGTCACCCCACCATTATCACCTCGTTCCTCAGCATGAGGTGGTGGCGGTTGCGCTGCACAGCTTGACGAACGACATCAGCCGCAGCGGATGACGACCGACGGCCTGCCGTGCACCGCGCGAACGGTGCCTACGGTCGGCATGTTCTCGCTGCTGAGTGTGGTGTAGCTGTTCGGGCGGCACATCGCGAGCGCGCGTTCCTGGCAGCCGCCGGGGTTCAGGCAGGAGATGGCGTAGGCCGTCTTGCCGTCGCTCCAGGTGATCGCCGTCGCATCCGATGCGGAAGCGCGATCGGGACCTGTCTTCGGGCTGGGCCCGCAAGCCATCAGCACTCCGGCGGCACCGGCAAGAACTCCCCACAAGAGCGATCGCATGGGCATCATCTCCCCGTCACGGCTTGGCCTTGGCGACCAGCTTGAAATCCCGCCAGATCAGGAGGCCCGTCGAGTTCTGCAGCGTGGTGCCGTCGAGCTGCTTCTTGAAGTCGTGCGCGCTCGGCCGCCACACCATCGAGCCTTCGCCGGCAACGCCAGCCAACCGCCCGGTGCCGCCGGTGAGCCTCAGCGTGCCGCGACAGCCGACCAGCTCGTAGCCGGTGCACTTCCATTCACCCCAGGCGGTGGCGCCGTCCTGCGCCGAGAAGGAGCAGGCACCTCTGCCGACATGCTGGGCCGTCCCCAGGTCGAAGCGGATCGAGGCACCGCAGACCACGCTGCCGGCATCGACCGGACCTTCGTCGGTCTCGACAAACATCGGTCCCTTGAGCGTGCCGACCACCATGACCTGCTTCTCGCCGGCCTTGATGATGGTGCCGCTTGCCACGGCGACGGCGAAGGCATTGAAGAGCTGCGGCTCTTCCTGCGCGAGAGCCGCCGAGGCGGGCAGAACGAGCGCAACAGCGAACGCGAGCGCGCGACGAACGAAGGTCATGGTCGGCTCCCCGCTCACTTGAAGTCGATGTAGACGGCGTCGGCGCCGAGCGACAGCGCCAGCCCCTCGCGCCTTGTGCGCAGGCTGATCGACACGCCGTTGGGATTCTCGAGCCACATCTCGCCACTGCCGGTGTTGCCCGCGGCCATGCCGTAGCGCGCCTGGCCGTAAGCGCCGGGAAACTGGCGAAGCTCGCGCAGGTTATAGACGTCGCCATAGGCCTGCATTTTCGACACGCCGAAGCCGCCGACGCCGAGGCCGCCGACCGTGAAGCGATAGCTCCTGCCCTGGAAGTGGAGCGTGCCGCCGCCGATATTGCCGCTGCCGATGAAGGCGACCTGCACCTGCTCGATCTCGACGGTGCCGCTCTTGACCCTCTCCTGCGCCGAGGCCGCCCGCCCCAGCGCGACGGCGGGAAGCATCAGTGCGCCTGCCTGCACCAACCTTCGCCTGCCGATAGACCCCATCATGCCGTCCCCCCGTGATCGCGCCGGCAGTTGAGCATAAATTCTTCGGCTTGTCGCGCCGTGCTGCTATCCCACGGCGTTCGCGGCGACCCTGATCCGGCCGATCCGCCGGGCGTTGTCGAGCGCGGCGTGGTCCTGCTCGGTCTGCTTCGAGTACGCCATCGCGAATTTGCCGATCGCCTCGTCGAGCGCGGCCGACGTGCCGCAATAGCCGGCGATCATGGCCGCGTCGCCGCTCTTGGCGTGGGCCAGCGCCAGCGCCCATCCGCACAGGCCGCAATACTCGACGAAACCGCCGAGGCCCGCCGTATCGTGCTCGCCGAACTTCACGCTGCCCTTCATGTCGGCAAGCTGGCGGACGTAGAAATGGCGCTCGCCGACCGTTCCCCAGCCGAGGAAGATGTCGGGTGATCCTTGCGTAAGCCGCTGCCCTGCCACAACGCGCCGACCCTCGTCGGGAAAATGGACTCTGGTCGAGACGTAGGGCGCCAGCACGGAGGGGTTCGCCTGCTTGACCTGCAGAAACAGCGGATCGTCGCGATCGATGCCTTGCAGCAGGATCACCCAACAACTGGTGCCGACGCTGCCGACGCCCACCACCTTGCGCGCCACGTCGACAATCCGGTAGCGCGACAGCAGCGCCCGGCGGTCGATGGTCAGAGAGTCGAGATAGGCATGAAGCATCCTGTCGAGCGCCTCCGCCGCCGGCACGCCGGTATCCGAATGGGTCTCGCGCACGATCAGCGGCACGTCCTCGATGAAGCGGTGCTCCCCGTCGACCTCTGCGGTGAGCTTCTCGAGCGCCCGGACGTGGCCTTTGGTCCGCGCCTTGTCCAAGGTGCGCTCGGTGTTGCGCCGCAGCCTGGGCGAGATGGCCTCGAGCACGGAGTGCTCGTCGATCCGCTCATACCAGACCTGGAGAAAGCCCATCCCGGCGTAGCGCCGGATGCGCTTGCGATACGAGCGCACGACCGCCTGCGCTGCCTCCTCGGCCTGCACTTTGTCCGCGCCCATGAAGTGCGCGGCCACCGCGGCGCTCGCCGCCAGGCGCTTGACGTCCCATTCCCACGGCCCGGGGTGGACCTCGTCGAAATCGTTGATGGCGAAGATCAGATTGCGCTCGGCCGAAGCGTAGACGCCGAAGTTGGAGACATGCATGTCGCCACAGGCCGCGACCTGCATGCCCGTCACCGGAGTTTCCGAAAGGTCGCTGACCATCACCGCCGCCGAGCCGCGCAGGAAGGTGAACGGGGATGCGAGCATGCGCGCGAAACGCACCGGCACGAGCTTGGGCACGCGCCCTTCGTTTTGCCTCTCGAGAATCGACACCGGATCGGCCCGGTCGGCGGGCGGCTCGTAGCGCGCGTGGCTGGCACGCGGCACCGTTTCGCGCAACGCCTTGCCCGCCGCTGCGCGCTCATCGACCGACGGGCGCCTGGCCATGAAGGTCTCGATCAGCGCCTTGTCGCCGGTCGCCTCCTGCATGCGGTAGTAGGACGGATCGATATCGGCGTTGAGAGTGACGACGGTCATGGCTCGCTCCTCACGAGCAGAATACCGGCCGGGATTTGCCGCAAATGCTCATGCGTGAACAGTTGATCTGCCCCTTCGGATGCAACAGTACTGGCAACGATTCCATCTCCGGTCTAGGTTCGACCAGGTCAATTCAAGGAGAGACGCCATGAAGCGTCGAGCTTTTCTGGCGTTGTCGGCCGGCGCCTGTGCGTTCGGCGCCGTGCAGGTGGCCCGTGCCCAGGACGACAAGAAGTTCAAGCCGGAAGAGCTCGACCAGATGCTCGCGCCGATCGCGCTCTATCCCGACGGTCTTCTTTCACAGATTCTGATGGCTTCCGGCTATCCGCTGGAGATCGTCGAGGCGGCGCGCTGGTCGAAAGCCAATTCCACCCTGAAAGGCGACGCCGCGGTCCAGGCGGTCAAGGACAAGGACTGGGACACGAGCGTGAAGTCGCTGGTCGCCTTCCCCGACGTGCTGGCGAACCTCAACGAGCATCTCGAGTGGACCCAGAAGATGGGCGACGCGATGATCTCCCAGGAAAGCGACGTCGCCGATTCGATCCAGCGGCTGCGCGCCAAGGCCGCGGCCGCCGGCAACCTGCAGAGCACGCCGCAGCAGACCGTGACGACGCAGGGTTCGGGCGACAGCATCCAATACGTCATCCAGCCAACCAACCCGGAGGTGGTCTACGTCCCCTCCTATAACCCGAGCTGGGCCTACGGGACATGGCCCTATCCGGCCTATCCGCCGACCTACTATCCGTTCGGCGGGCCGCTCGCCACCGGCATCCTCTGGGGCGTGGGCATCGCCGCCGCGGGCGCGATATTCGGCGGCTGGGCTTGGGGCGGACGTGGCAATTCCTACGCCAGCGTGAACGTCAACCGTGCCGTCAACATCGACAACAATTTCAACCGCAACAACATCAATACCGACGGCCGTTGGAGACACCAGGTCGACCACCGCAAGGGCGTCGGCTATCGCGACAACGCCACCCGCGAGAGGTTCAACCAGGGGCCACGTCCGGGTGCCGCCCAGCGCGACGAGTTCCGCGGCCGGCTTGCCGACCCCTCCGGCCCCGGCAATCGGCCCCAGGCGGGCAACCTCCCGCAGGTCGGCAATCGTCCCGGCGGGGGCGGCGGCGGCGTTCAGCGGCCAAACGCGCCGCAACAGATGAACCGCGGCAACGCACAGCGCCCGAACGCGATCGGCGGGGTCAATCACGGCCAGCAGATCAACCGTCAGGGTCAGCGCGGTCAGCAGCAGATCAACCGGGCGCAATCGCATCCGCAACCCCAGCGCGGTGGCGGTGGCGGTGGCGGCGGTGCGAGAGGCGGCGGCGGCGGGGGTGGCGGTGGCGCGAGAGGCGGCGGTGGCGGCGGCCATGGCGGAGGTCGGCGATGAGCAGCGTGACTAGATCGGTCCTGGCCGCGCTCGCGCTGGTCGTGGGCCTCAGCCTGGGAGCGCTCGCGCAGGCGCCCCAGCAGGCGCCCCAGCAACAGGCTTTCCCGACGGCCGAAGCCGCGGCGGATGCCATCGTCGACGCCCTGCGCAAGAACGACGACAAGGCGACGGCGGCGATTCTGGGCGCGGGCTGGCGCGACTTCGTGAAGGGCACCCCGGACGAGGAGGACAAGCAGCGCGCCGACTTCCTCGCCGCCTGGGACGCCGCGCACAAGGTCGTGGCCGATGGCGACAAGGCGACCATCGAGGTCGGCACGACCGGCTTCGTCATGCCGATCCCGCTGGTCAAGGAAGCGGCGGGCTGGCGCTTCGACGTCGATGCCGGCCGCACCGAGCTCAGGGCGCGCGAGATCGGCCGCAACGAGCTCACCGTGGTGCAGAGCCTGCTCGCTCTCGTCGACGCGCAGCGCGATTACTCGGCGCTCGACCCGATGAAGACCGGCGTGGCGACCTATGCCCGCCGCCTGCTGAGCACGCCCGGCAAGAAGGACGGGCTTTATTGGGAGACCAGGCCCGGTGAGCCCGAGAGCCCGCTCGGCGCGCTGATCGCCAAGGCCCAACCCGGCAGCAACGAGCGCGAAGGCTACTACGGCTATCACTATCGCCTGCTCTACGGCCAGGGACCGGCGGCAAAGGGCGGCGCCTACAGCTACCTCGTGAACGGTCGCATGATCGGTGGCTTCGGCGCGATTGCCTGGCCGGTGCGCTACGGCGAGACAGGCGTGATGAGCTTCATCGTCAACCAGGACGGCGTGGTCTACGAGCAGGATCTCGGTCCCGATACCGCGCAGCGCGCTGCCGCCATCACGCTGTTCGACCCGGACAAGAATTGGCAGAAGTCGGACACGACGCCGCCGTGAGTCATTCCGTAACCCGGAGCGAAGTCGAGGGATCTCTTTGATATCGGCAGAAGCCCATGGACGGGTTCCTCCGCTTCGGCCGGGACGACGGTGTCGAGATAGCGTGAGCATAAGGAGGGAGAGATGATTTCATCGAGACTCGTTGCCATGGCCATGGCGATCTGCCTGGTCGGCGCCTGTGACCGGCCCTGGACGACCCCCGAGAAAGGCGCGGCCATCGGCGCGGCGGCCGGCACCGGCATCGGGCTGGTCGCGGGCGGCAGCTTCGGGGCGGTGGTCGGCGCGGGCCTGATCGGCGGCGCGGTCGGCTACCTGGGCGGCACAGCGATCCAGAACAACCGGTAGGGAGCGAACCATGAGAAACCTTGCCGTCGCCGGAGCCCTGCTGGCTTGCTTCGCCTCGACCGCCGAAGCGCAGTCGCTCAATTTCGATCAGGCAGCCTACGTCACCTGCCGCGAAGCGCATGCCATGACGCCTGATGCACGCATCGCGTTGTCGATCTCGCTGGCCGAGCATTCGGCGCGCGCGCGCGGCGTGGTGCTTCCGGACGACGAGCGCGGCGGCCGTCTCGCGCTGCTGGTGCGCGGCGGCTGCACGCTAGCGCCGGACGCCTACCTCTTCACCGTGATCGATCGGGCGATTCTCGCCGAGAAAGACAAGCTGCCCAAGCGCTAGGGCGCTTGCTGGAGAGCCGCGCCCCCGGCCGCTCGACGCCGGACCGCGATCCTGAACTACGCGTTGCCGTTCTGAGGAGGGACGGCCATCGAGGTAAACATGCCCCTGCAGTGGACAATCGATCATTCGAAGAAGTTCGTGCACATCGTGGTCTTGGACGGACCTCTCACGCTCAAGGACATGGAGGAGCATTTCGATGCGATCGCCGTGGCTGATGCGATGGGCTACGCCAAGCTGTTCGACGCGACACGCTTCCAGCCGGTCTACAGCGACGACGACGTGATGATGATGGGCGCGCGGCTCAGCGCCTACACCGCCACGCTGGAGAGCGGGCCGCTGGCGGTCTTCGGCACGGACCCGGCCCTGGAGTTCGCGTTCCGCCGCTTCACCAACGTCTCGCCGTCGCAGCGCCCGGCCGCGCTCTTCAGGACGGAAGCCGGCGCCCGCGCCTGGCTCGCCGAGAAGGCCGCCGCCCGCATGGCGCCGCCGCAAGGGCCGATCCTGCCGAAGAAGCCCCAAACACGCCTCCGGAAGAAGCAGTGATTTCCTCCCCGGCGAAGCCGGGGAGGTGGCGCGGTAATCCGCGACGGAGGGGTCGGAGGCCACAGCATCGGTGCGGCCGATGACCCCTCCGTCAGCGTAAGACGCTGACACCTCCCCGCGCTGCGCGCAGGGAGGAAATATGAGCCTCACAGCAGCCCCAGCCGCTTCAGCTCGTCGGCCATTTCCTTCGGCATGTCGCCCGTGTCGCCGTGCGACAGGTCGGGCGGGGCGTCGTCGGACGAATAGTAGCGCCAGCCCTGGAAGGCGCGGCACGCGCGCGGCGCGGTGGCGATGATCGGCCGCTTGACCTTGATGCGGCAGTATTTGTGCGCCTCTTCCTTGTCGAAATCCTCCTCGAACCCGACCAGCTCCTGGCGGCAGCGGATCACGCCGCGGATCACCCAGTAAAGCGAGCCGCCCTGCAGCAGCTCCTCGGCACGGCGCGGCGTATTGCGGGTATAGACCCAGTGCGGCGTGCGCGGTCCCTGGCGGCGCTGCTTCCTTCGGGCAGACTGAACCTTCTTCATGTGGGCGAGATCGTCGACGCCGACCGCGAGCTTGATCAGATGCAGCACCATGACGGCCGGTTGATAGCGTGACTTGGCCGCCACAGCATCGGAATATTTGGAACCATCCCCCGACCTCTCCACAGTCCCTGCACAATTGGGGAGATAGAGTCCGGGCACGCGGTGGCGGGGAAAAACGATGAACAAGACGATGCTGTCTGCTCTGATCGTGGCGCTGATGCTGGGATCGGGCATCGCGGGCTATCTCATCGGCAAGCCCACGGACTCCCTCGACACGGCAGCACCGCCCACCCGCACGGCAACCGCGCCGGCGCCCCAGACGCCGGCACCCGCTCCACAGGCGCCTGTCGCGCAACGTCCTGCGCCGACGCCGGCCACCCTGCCAACGACGACACCCGCCCCCACCGCACCGGCCGAAGCCTTCGCCTATCGCCGGCTCAGCATCGACAACTCCGCCGCCGAAGCCGACAGCTGCCTGTTCTTCAACAAGCCCCTGGCCACCGGCGACACGGTGAAATACGCCGACTATGTCCGCATCGCGCCCGAAGTGCGATCGGCGCTGCGGGTGGTCGACGACAAGCTCTGCATCGGCGGCCTCACCTATGGCCAGGACTATTCGGTCACACTGCTGTCGGGCTTTCCCAGCGCCGACGGCTCCAAGCTCGCCGACGAGCGCAAGGTCGAGCTGGCGCTCGGGCCGCGTCCCGCCGTCATTACGCTGCCGGGCAAGGGCTTCATCCTGCCGCGTGGCACCGCCGCCGGCCTGCCGATCACCACGGTCAACGTCTCCAAGCTCGCCCTCTCGGTCTATCGCGTGAACGAGCGCGGCCTCGACAAGTTCATCGACCGCTACGACGCGACCTTCCCCGGCAGCGAGCCGATGACCGAGTTCTATACGCTGCGCCAGTGGTTGAACGGCGACAACGGCAAGCGGATCTGGCGCGGCACCATGGAGGTGCGCAACGTCCTGAACCAGCCGGTCACCACCGCCTTTCCGATCCGCGAGACGGTGCAGGACTGGAAGCCCGGCGCCTACTTCGTCGTTGCGTGGAACGCTGCCGACGGCTCGATCCGCGAGAACGACGGCGACTACGGCGAGGACGACGAGAGCCGCAAGAGCGTCGCCGGCATGTGGGTGATGGATACCGATATCGCCCTCACCACTCTCACGGGCCGCGACGGCCTGACCGTTTTCGCCCGCTCGATCGCCAGCGCCCAGCCGCTGCCCGAGCATGAAGTCGTGCTGCTGTCGCGCGGCAACGAGCCAATCGGCAAGGCTGTCACCGGCGCCGACGGCCGCGCCACCTTCCCGGCCGGCCTGCTGCGTGGCCGCGGCGCCGCCGAGGCCACCTCGGTCATGGTGACCGACGCCAACAAGCAGGAATTCTCGCGGCTCGAGCTCACCAAGGCCGCCTTCGACCTGTCCGACCGCGGCATCGATGGTCGCGCCCTGCCCGGCCCGGTCGACGCCTTCCTCTACACCGAGCGTGGCGTCTATCGCCCCGGCGAGACGGTGCAGCTGATGGTCCTCCTGCGCGACGACAGCGCCGTCGCGCTGAAGGACATTCCTGTGACGCTGATCGTGAAGCGCCCGGACGGCAGCGAGTTCACGCGCTACACGACGGCGCTCGCCGGCGCGGGCGCGCTGCACCAGGCGATCGACCTGCCCAAGTCCTCGCGTCGCGGCCTGTGGTCCGTGGCCGCGTACATCGATCCCAAGGCGGCGCCGGTCGGCCGGGCCGAATTCTCGGTCGAGGATTTCGTGCCGGAGAAGCTCAAGGTCGAGCTTTCGACCAAAGACTCCATCCTGCGCACCGGCAGGACAACCACCTTCGATCTCTCGGCCGACTTCCTCTACGGCGCGCCCGCCTCCGGCCTCACGGTCGAGAGCGACCTGCGCGTCGTTGTCGACCCCAATCCCTTCCCCGCCTTCGCCAGGTACAATTTCGGCTCCGAGGAGGCGCGCAAGAACTTCGAGCCGCCGCTGATCACGCTCGGCGGCCCGGAAACGGACGAGAATGGCAAATCGCGGATCGAATGGGCAGGCGACCAGGTCAAGGACACCGACCTCGCGCTCCGTGCCCAGATCACGGCCCGCGTCTTCGAGCCCGGCAACGGCCGCGCCACCAAGACCGACAAGACGCTGCCGCTGCGCACGCGCGATGTCTATCTGGGCGTCAGCCCGACGTTCGAGGGCCGTTATGCCCGGGAAGGCACCGACACTGCCTTCGACCTCGTCGCCGTCAATGCCGACGGCAAGCAGGTCGCCGACTCGGTCGACTATTCGATCACGCGCATCACCTACGACTACCAGTGGTACCAGAGCGACGGCCGCTGGCGCTGGCAAAGCACGACCCGCGAGCGCGAGGTCGATGCCGGCACCCTGGCGCTGAAGGCCGACGCGCCGGTCAACCTCTCCAAGCGCCTGCAGTGGGGGCCGCACCGCCTCACCGTCACCGACAAGCGCGCCAACACCTCCACCACCGTCACCTTCTATGTCGGCTGGTACGGCGGCAGCCGCGGCGCCGAGGATGCCCCGGACACACTGAAAGTCGCGAGCGATCGCGAGAAGTACGCCCCCGGCGACACCGCCAAGCTGCGAATCGAGGCGCCCTTCGCCGGCGAAGCCATCGTCACCATCGCGACCGACAAGGTGCTGGCGACCTACAGCACGCAGGTCGCCGCCGGCGGCACGACGATCGACGTCCCGATCAAGGGCGACTGGGGCGCCGGCGCTTACGCACTGGTCACCGCCTGGCGGCCGCTCGCCTCGCCCGCGGAGCGCACGCCGGTGCGTGCCATCGGCGCGGTCTGGCTCGCCCTCGATCCCGCGCTGCGCACGCTCGCCGTGCAGATCGCCGCGCCCGAGAAAGTGACGCCGCGCCAGCGCATCGAGGTGCCGCTCAGAGTCGCCAACGCCCAGGGCAGCGAGGCCTTTGTCACACTGGCTGCCGTCGATGAAGGCATCCTGCAGCTCACGCGCTTCAAGACGCCCCAGCCGGCCGAGTATTACTTCGGCAAGCGGCGGCTCGGCCTGGACGTGCGCGACGACTATGGGCGCCTGCTCGATGCCAGGGCCGACGAGCTCGGCAAGATCCGCACCGGTGGCGATGCGGGAGACATCGGCGGCCTCGACGTCGTGCCGACCCGCACCGTGGCGCTGTTCAGCGGTCCGGTAAAGCTCGACGACAAGGGCGAGGCCAAGGTCACGCTCGAGATCCCCGATTTTATCGGCCAGCTGCGGCTGATGGCGGTAGCCTACGACAAGGACAAGGTCGGCTCGGGCGAGGCGCGACTGTTCGTGCGCGACGCCGTCACCGCCGACGTGATCCTGCCGCGCTTCCTCGCACCCAGCGATACCGGCCGCGTGGCCCTGTCGCTGCACAACGTCGACGGCCAGGCCGGTGAGTACAAGGTGACGCTGGAAGCGACCGGATCGGTCGCGCTCGAACGGCCGGTGTCGGAGACAAAGCAACTGGCGGCCAACCAGCGCGAGTTGATGACCTGGCCGCTGAAGGCCGGCGACGTCGGCTTCGGCAAGGTCGCGGTCGCGGTAAGCGGCCCGGGGAACTACGCGGTCCGCCGCGAATGGGACATCCAGGTCCGCGCGGCGCAGACGCCGAGCGCCGTCGACGCGGTCTCCCAGCTCGAACCGTCGCGCGAGCTGACGGTCGATCGCGAGGTCGTCGCGCCCTTCGCGGCCGGCACCGCGCAGGTCAGCGTCGCGCTGTCGCGCATCCCCGGCATCGACGTGCCGGCCCTGCTGCGCGCACTCGACAAGTATCCGTACGGCTGCATCGAGCAGACCACCAGCCGCGCGCTGCCGCTGCTCTACTACAACGACGTGGCGCTGCTCGGGTATGGCCCGGCCGATCCCACGATCGGCGATCGCGTTCAGGATGCGATCTACCGCATCGTCGACATGCAGATGGGCGACGGCTCGTTCGGCATGTGGGGGCCGTTCTCGTCACCCGCGGCGGAGTGGCTGCAGTCCTATGCGATGGACTTCCTGCTGCGGGCGCGCGACCAGAAGATGGCCGTGCCCGCCGCCTCGCTGCAGCGTGGCCTTAGCTGGCTCGCCCGCTCGGCCGACAAGATGTCGCCCAACGCGCAGGCCTATGCCTGGTACGTGCTGGCCAAGGCCGGCCTCGCCGATGCCGGCCGCGTCCGCTACTTCCAGGACACGAGCGGCGGCAAGATCATCGGCGGCCTGGCCTGGACCCAGCTCGCCGCCGCCTTGAACCAGGTCGGCGAGCCTGGCCGCGCGCGGCTCGCCTTCGGCATCGCCCGCCAGCGCCTCGATCAGCGCGATCCGAGCGACTATTACGGCTCAGGCCTGCGTGACCGGGCGGCGCTGCTGGCGCTGGCCCAGGAAGCGGCCGGCCGCGATGGCCTGCTAGCGGTCGCTACCGCGGTGCGCGAGCGCATGGTGGCGAAAGTCGAATACACGACCACGCAGGAGCAGGCGTGGCTGGTGCTCGCGGCAAAGGCGATGTCCAGCGGCGGCGGCGAGCTCTCCTACTCGGTCGACGGTGCCGTTCAGAAGGCGGCGAGCGAGCCCGTCGTCATCAATCCCGATGCGGCAGCGATCGCGCGCGGCGTGCGGGTGAAGAACGAGGGCGAGCGGCCGGTCTGGCTGCAGGTCACCGCCCGCGGCGTGCCGAAGGACCCGCAGCCCGCGGCGGAAGCCGGCCTCGCGGTCGAGCGCAGCTATTACACGCTCGACGGCAGGAAAGCCGATCTCGCCCGGGTGCGCCAGAACGATCGGCTGGTCGTCTCGATCGACGGCTTCAACGCCGGCGGCGGCTATCACCAGGTGGCGCTGCTCGACCTGCTGCCGGCCGGCTTCGAGATCGAGTCGGTGGTGAACAGCGAGACGGTGAAGAACTTCCCGTTCCTGTCGGCAATCACCAACACCCGCATCGCCGAGGCGCGCGACGACCGCTTCTTCGCCGCCCTCGACCTTGGCCGCCAGCCCTACCGCTCGTGGTGGGAGAGCGACGAGGAGCGCAAGAACGACCATGCGTTCCACGTGGCCTACGTGGTGCGCGCCGTGACGCCCGGCAGCTTCGCCCTGCCCGCGGTGCACGCCTCCGACATGTATGCGCCCCGCATCTTCGGCCGCACCGCGATGGGCCACGTGACAATCGCGCCGCGATGAGGACTGCAGACGTCATGTCATCCTCTTGCAGACCGCGAGCTTCACATCATCGCTGGGAGCGCGGGTCTCCAGACCCGCTCATGACTCTGAGCGGGTCTGGAGACCCGCGCTCCCAGCCATGACGCGACACTGGAAGGGCTTGCTGATCGGCTCGGCCTTGGCCGCCGCCCTCCTGGCCACGGGGGCACTGGCGCTCGACCGGATCTTTCCGCCGAACCTCGCGCGCTACCAGGAGCGCTCGACGGAAATCGTCGACGCCAACGGCCGCCTGCTGCGCGCCTTCACCACGACCGACGGCATGTGGCGGCTCAAGACCACGCCCGACGAAGTCGATCCGATCTATCGCGCCCTGCTCGAGGCATACGAGGACAACCGTTTCGCGTTCCATCCCGGCGTCGACCCGCTGTCTGTCGTCCGCGCCACCGGGCAGCTCATCACGCACGGGCGCATCGTGTCGGGCGCGTCGACGCTCACCATGCAGGCCGCCCGCCTGCTCGAGCCCCGGCCGCGCACCTTCGTCAACAAGGTGATCGAGGCGGCGCGGGCCGTGCAGCTCGAATGGCGCTATTCGAAACGCGAGGTGCTGGCGATCTACCTCACGCTCGCGCCGATGGGGGGCAATCTGGAGGGCGTGCGGGCAGCTTCCCTGGCCTATTTCGGCAAGGAGCCCAAGCAGCTCAGTGCGGCCGAGGCCGCGCTGCTGGTCGCCATTCCCCAATCACCGTCCCGCCGCCGGCCCGACCGCTCGCCTGCCGCCGCCCAAGCCGGCCGCGACCGCGTGCTGGCGCGCGGGCTGGAGGACGGCGTGATCGATCGCGCGCTGTACGACATGGCGATCGGCCGGCCGGTACCGGAGCGCCGCCTCGCGCTGCCGATGAATGCACCGCATCTCGCGACCTGGCTCGCCGGCCAAGCCCCCGGCGCGGTGGTGCCGACCACGATCCGCTCCCAGCTTCAGTCGTCCCTGAGCCGGCTCGTCGCCGACGAGCGCGGCCAGATGGACGACAAGGCGCAGGTCGCGATGGTCGTCGTGGACAACCGCACGGGCGGCGTGGTGGCCTGGCTTGGAGGCGGCGACTTCTTCGGTCGCGCCGGTCAGGTCGATCTCGTGCGCGCCCATCGCTCACCCGGCTCGGCGTTGAAGCCGATGATCTATGCCCTGGCGTTCGACGACCGCACGCTGCATCCCGAGACGCTGGTCGAGGACGTACCGCTGCGCTTCAAGGACTGGCTGCCGCGCAACTTCGACCGCGAGCACCAGGGCGCCGTGACCGTGCGACGCGCCCTGCAGCAGTCGCTGAACGTCCCGGCCGTGCTCGCACTGGAGAAGGTCGGCCCGGCGCGCTTCCTCTCGACCCTGCGCACCGCCGGCGCGACACCGCTCCTGCCGCCGGGCGATCCTGGCAACTCCCTCGGCATGGCGCTTGGCAGCGTCACGATCACGCCGCTGGAAATGGCCGGGCTCTATTCGGGCCTCGCCAACGGCGGCCGCTTCGCCGTGCCGCAAGTGCGCCGCGACCGGCCGCGGCCCGAGCCGGTGCGCCTCATCGGCGAGGCCGCCGCCTGGTATGTCGGCGACATCCTGGCCGACGCGCCGCTGCCGGAGGGCTTCGCCTCACTGCCGGTCGCCCAGCGCGATCGGCGGATCGCCTACAAGACCGGCACGTCGGCCGGCTACCGCGACGCCTGGGCCGCAGGCTACAGCGCCAACTGGACGGTCGTCGTCTGGGTCGGCCATGCCGATGGCACGCCGCGCCCGGGCCAGCTCGGCCGGCTCGCCGCGCTGCCGCTGATGTTCAAGGCCTTCGGCCGCCTGCCCGGCGAGGACAACCGCGCCCCGCCGGCGCCGGCCGACGTGATGAAGGTCGCCGCGTCGAAAGAGCTGCCGCTCCGCATGCGCATGCTGGGTCCGGCGACGGCGCAGGCCGGCGGCGCACCGCGCATCGCCTATCCGCCACCGGACGCGAAGCTCGAGCTGCGCGCGCATGAGACGGTGGCGCTCGCCGCCGCGGGCGGCAGCGGCACCCTGCGCTGGCTGATCGACGGCCAGCCGCTCGTCGGCAGCAAATGGACGCCCGACAGCGCGGGCGAGACGCGGGTCGCGGTGGTCGACGACGCCGGCCATTCCAGCGCCGTCACCGTACGCATCGTCAGGCGGCCCTGACCGCCAGCACGACAGACGCCAGCAGCAGCACGGCGAAGGCGACGTTGACGATCCGATTGGTGCGCGGATCGCGGAAGAAGCGCGTCATCATCGCGCCGGCCTGCAGCCACAGCAGGTTGACCACGAGGATCACCATCGTGAGCAGCGCGATCTTCAGCGCCGCGTCGAGTGCCAGCCGATCGCGCAGCAGCACGAAGCCCGAAAACAGCGCCGCCATCGCCGCATAGCCCTTGGGATTGACCAGCGACAGCCCGAGCCCGCCGACGAAGCTCGGCGGCCGCCGCTCGCCGCCCTCGACCGCAAGCGGCGGCGCCGCCGCGATCCGCCACGCCAGCCAGACGAAATAGACCGCCGCCGCGACGGTCACGACCGGCGTCGCCCCCGGCACCGCCAGCAGCAGCCCGACCAGCCCGCTCGCCGTGATCGCCATCACGCCGACCATGCCGACGACGATGCCGGCGAGATACCCGACGACCCGCTGCGCCCCGAACGCCGCCCCCGCCGCCGCAAGACTCAGCGTCGCCGGACCGGGACTGCCGGCAAGAGCCACGCCGGCCAACAGGAATCCAGGCAAAGCTTCCATCCCGCCGATATGGCGGCGATCACACGTCGCGTCTTGAACGTTCGTGCACTGCTGGGAGCGCGGCTCTCCAGAGCCGCTCTTTCATGCTCTTCACACGTCCCATGAGCGGCTCTGGAGAGCCGCGCTCCCAGCCGATTCACAACATCCCCCTGTCGTCCTGAGCAAAGCGAAGGACCTCGCGCCTGCTGCAAAGAACGCCGTTGAGCCTGCCGCCAGATCCTTCGCTGCGGTCAGGATGACAGAAAAGAGCCTATCGTCCGTTGCCTGCATATTCGAGACAGGCGCGCACGTCTTCCCGAGAGAGACCAGGATAATTCGTCACGATGTCCGTTTCAGTCCAGCCTTCGGCCAGCAGGGTACTGACAAGCTCCACGGAAAGCCGCGTACCTCGTATGACCGGCTTTCCCGCAAGGACAGCGGGATCGCGCACGATGCGATCGTAGGCGGTAGCACTCACGAACTACGCCGCCTTCGCCTTCAGCGCCTGTGCCACCTTGGAGGCGGGCTCACGGCCAAGAGCCACGCAGATGTCGCGGCCGGCGGCGGCGATGGCGTCGAGGTCGACGCCGTGGGTGATGCCGAGGCCGTTCATCAGGTAGATCACGTCCTCGGTGCCGACATTGCCCGACGCGCCCTTGGCGTAGGGGCAGCCGCCGAGGCCGGCGACGGCGGTGTCGAATACCGCGATGCCGCGCTCCATCACGGCCATGATGTTGGCCAGCGACTGGCCGTAGGTGTCGTGGAAATGCGCCGCGATCTTCTCGCGAGGCACCTTCTCCGCGACCGCATCGATCATGGCGACGCACTCGCCCGGCGTGCCGACGCCGATCGTGTCGCCGAGCGAGACCTCGTAGCAGCCCATGCGGAACAGCCGGTCCGACACCTCGGCGACCTTGGCCGGAGCGACCTTGCCGTCGTACGGGCAGGCGATCACCGTCGAGACATAGCCGCGCACCTTCATGCCATGCTTTTGCGCGGCCTCCATCACCGGCGCGAAGCGCTCGAAGCTCTCGTCGATCGAGCAGTTGGTGTTCTTGCGGCAGAAGGCCTCCGACGCCGCGGTGAAGATCGCGATCTCCTCGCAGCGCGTCTCGACTGCGCCGTTCATGCCCTGCTTGTTGGGCACCAGCACCGGATAGCTAACGCCGGGCTTGCGCTTGATCCCGGCCATCACCGCGTCGGTGTTGGCCATCTGCGGCACCCACTTGGGCGACACGAAGCTGCCCGCCTCCACCGCGCTGTGGCCAGCCGCCGACAGCGCATCGATCAGTTTTACCTTGGCCTCGACCGAGACCGGCTTCGCCTCGTTCTGCAGGCCGTCGCGCGGACCGACTTCGACCAGCCGCACCGTCTTGGGATAATTCATGCTGTTTCCTCCGCCACCCCGCCCGCGCTCCGGACCGGTCACGCCGCCGAAGCGAGACCCGGCTTCACCGTCTGGACGACCTCGAAACCCTCGAAGCTCGGATGGCCGTGATAGAGCGGCTTGTTGTCTCCGGCATTGCGATGGGCCCGGCGGAACGCTTCCGACCGCGTCCATGCCTCGAAATCTTCGCGCGACCGCCAGACGGTATGGGAGGAAAACAGCGTATGGTCCTCGTGATGCGGCCCGCGCAGCAGGTGGAATTCGACAAATCCCGGCACCTTGTCCAGATGGGTGTCTCGCGACAGCCAGACCTGCTCGAACGCTTCCTCCTGCCCCCGGATGACCTGAAAACGATTCATGGCGATGAACATGCGTCCCTCTCCTCACAATCGACTTGCCGGCTCTCGAGCCCGCGTAAAGTAAACGATAGCACGGCTCGGAGTCGTTGCGGAGCAGCACGCTCCTTCGAGGTCGACGGGAGAATCAAGCAACGAGGGTCGCCCCGAGCAGAAGCAAGCCGGCAAAGAACACCCTGCGGAACGTGGCGGCGGAGATCCGCTGGCGCAGCCATTGGCCCACCTGCATGCCGACCAGCGCCGGCACCAGTGCCAGCAGCGAAAGCCAGACGGAACTCATCTGCCAGGCATCGACCCGCAGCAGGCCGACCGCGAGGGCAACAGTCGAGACGGTGAAAGACAGGCCGAGCGCCTGGATCAGTTCGTCCTTCTCCAGCCCGATCGCCTGCAGGTAGGGCACGGCCGGGATCACGAACACGCCGGTCGCGCCGGTGACCAGCCCCGTGGCAGCGCCGACCAGCGGTCCCAGCCAGCCCTCGTGCCGGGCGGCGACGGAGAGGCGGATGCCTGCAAGACCAACGACCGCGTAGACGATGAGCGCGATGCCGAGCCCGATCTTCGCAAGCCCCGCGACATTGCCCGCGAGCACGCCGGCGCCGGCGATCGTGCCGAGCAGAACCGCCGCCATCATCGGCCACAGTCGCCGCGCCAGCGCGGCGAAGCGCGAGCCGGCCATGAGCTGCCAGACATTGGTGACCATCGACGGCACGACCAGGATCGCCGCCGCCTCGGCCGGCGGCAGGGCGAGCGCGAGCAGGCCCATCGCGACGGTCGGCAGTCCCATGCCGATCACGCCCTTCACGAGGCCGGCCAGCAGGAACGTCGCACCGATCAGGATCCATGACATGGCGCAAAACTGTCGGGCGCTGACGCCCGTCACAATGCGGAAGGTGCCGCCCTAGCCTTCGGCCATTCCGAAGGCTAACGTTGGTACGCTCGGATGCGCTGGGAGCGCGGCTCTCCAGAGCCGCTCTTTCTTCGGCCTGCCACATCCCATGAGCAGCTCTGGAGAGCCGCGCTCCCGGCTATCGACGACGTGGAAGTGAAATGCGTTTTGACCTGATCGATCTGCGGCTGGTCCTGAACGTCGCCGACGCCGCCAGCATCACCCATGGCGCGGCGCGCAGCGGTCTCGCGCTGGCCTCGGCAAGCGAGCGCATCCGCGACATGGAGCAGGAGCTCGGCGCGCCCCTCTTCGAGCGCCAACGGCGCGGCGTGGTGCCCACCGCCGCGGGGCTCGCCTTGCTGCATCACGCCCGCCTCGTGATCCACCAACTCGAGGCCATGCGGGGCGAGCTGGGAGGCTTCGCGAAGGGCCTGCGCGGCCGGGTGCGCGTGCTGTCGAACACGGCGGCGACGCTGGAGTTCCTGCCGCCGCTGCTCGGGCCCTTTCTCGCTGCACACCCCCAGGTCGATGTCGAGATCGAGGAGCGGCCCAGTCCCGAGATCGTGCGGGGCGTGGCCGCCGGAAGGGCGGAGATCGGGATCGTCGCCGACGCCGTCGATTCGGCCGCCGAGCTGGAGACCTTTCCCTTTGCCGTGGATCGGCTGGTCCTGGTTACGCCCCTGAAACATCCCCTGGCCGGGGAGCGCCGGATCGGGTTCAGGGAGGCGCTGGCGCATGACTTCGTCGGCCTGTCCACTGGCAGCGCGCTACAGGAGCATCTCGACAGCCACGCCGCCCGCGCCGGAACGGCCCTGCGGCTACGGGTGCGGCTGCCGGGCTTCGACGCGCTCTGCCGGGTGGTGGAAAGCGGCATCGGCGTCGCCGTCGTCTCGCAAACGGCGGCGGCGCGCTGCCGCAAGTCGATGGCGATCCGGGTCGTACCGCTCGCCGATTCCTGGGCGCGCCGGCGGCTGCGGCTCTGCGTCAAGGCCGGGCGCGACCTTCCCGTCCACGCCCGCGCGCTTCTCGATCATCTCAGACGATCGTCTGCTTGAGCTTTCCGGCGCGCGCCAGGACGACGGTGATCGCGGCGAGCGCGAGCACGGTGAGTCCGATCAGCAGGGTCGCGACTGCGGTGATGGTCGGATTCACCTCGAGCACCAGCTCGTTGAACATCTTCTTCGGCACGGTGTCATGCTTGCCGGCGATGAAGGAGGTGACGATCACCTCGTCGAAGCTGCCGATGAAGGCAAAGAGCCAGGCAGCGAAGACGCTGGGAGCGAGGTTGGGCAGCATCACCTTCCAGACCGTGTAGCGCCACGACGCGCCGAGGCTCCAAGCGACCTGCTCGATGCGCGGGTCGAGCTCGCGGATCGCCACGCCCATCACCATCATGACCAGCGGCACGTTGAGCACGGTGTGTGCCAGCACTAGGCCGAGCAGCGAGCCCAGCAGGCCGATCTTGGCCAGAGCGAGATACAGCGCGATGGCGACGATGATCGTGGGCACGATCAGCGGCGCCATGAAGTTGCCCTCGGCCCAGTCACGTCCGGCGAAGCTGCCGCGCCGCAGGCCGTAGGCAGCGAGTCCGCCCAGCACCAGCGCGAGCAGCGACGAGACCGCTGCCACGCCGGTCGAGATCCACATCGCCTCCATCCAGCGCGGATCGCCGAAGAAGGCCTCGTACCAGCGCAGCGAGAAGCCGGGCGGCGGGAAGGTCAGCGCCTTGGCCGAGGAGAACGACATCGGGATCACGATCAGGATCGGCACGGTGAGGAACACCAGGCCAAAGATGCCGACCGCCGCCAGCAAGCGCCGCGTCCAGGGCGAGCCGGTGCTCATGCCTTCCTCGCTCCAGATTCCTCTCCCCCGCTAGGGGGAGAGGTTAGGTGAGGGGGAACAGATGATCGAACGATCAGGCCTGGCCCCCTCACCCGCCCTCTCCCCCTAGCGGGGGCGAGGAGCCTGAAAGCGGACGACGTGAGGTGCTTCATGCCGACGCCTTGCGGTCGAGGCGGCGGTAGGCGGCGAAGATCAGCAAGGTCACGATCAGCAGGATCGTGGAGATCGCAGAGGCCTGCTCCCAGCGCGGGATCTGGTTGATCAGCGTGTCGAGCAGGTTGGAGATCATCGGTACCCGGCCGCCGCCCAGGATCGCGGGCGTGACGTAGAAGCCGAGGCAGAGGATGAAGACGAGCAATGCGCCGGCCGCCAGCGCCGGCAGGGTGAGCGGGAAATAGATCTTCCAGAAGATGGTGCGCGGCGGCGCGCCGAGGGAGGCCGCGGCCTGCAGCAGCCGGTCGTCGATCCGGATCATGGCGGCGAACAGCGGCAGCACGAGGAACGGCAGCAGCACGTTGGCCA
Source organism: Reyranella sp. (assembly GCF_965279465.1). Classification (NCBI taxonomy): domain Bacteria; kingdom Pseudomonadati; phylum Pseudomonadota; class Alphaproteobacteria; order Hyphomicrobiales; family Reyranellaceae; genus Reyranella; species Reyranella sp. Next base: position 4,056,249 of record NZ_OZ257242.1, on the reverse strand, counting down.
TGCCGATGGTGACGCCCAGCTCGTTGTAGAGGAACGACACCGGCGCATCGGTGAGGCCGAGCCATTGCAGCGAGCGGTTCACCAGCCCGCCGTTGCCGAGCACGACGATCCAGGCATAGGTGCGCACCAGGATCGACACCCAGAACGGCAGCACGACCAGCGCGATCGCGATCAGCCGCGCACGGTTCTGCAGGCCGCGCATCCAGTGTGCCAGCGGATAGCCGATCGCGACGTTGGCGATGGTGGCGATCAGCGCGATGCGCATGGTGTTGCCGAGCACGCGCAGATAGACCGGCGCCTCGGCCAGCCCCTCATAATGCTCGAGCGTGAAGCCCCGCCCCTTCTCCCAGAAGGCGAGGCCCAGCATGTAGAGGATGGGCAGGTTGAAGGCGACGACCATCAGCACCAGCAGCGGTGCGATGAAGGAAAAGCCGGTGGAGCGCATCTATCGCGTCATGCTTTGTGGACCGCGCCCATCCTGCGCGCTCATGCTCATGAGCGCGCAGGATGGGCGCGGTCCAATGAAGCTACAAACTGAGCTTGAAGGCCTCCCACTTCTTGTTCACGGCCTCGCCGTTGTCGGCCCACCATTCGGCGTTCTCGAAATACTGCACCGCCTTGTTCTGCTTGCTGGTCGGGAACTGCCAGAGCTTGTCCTGCGGCAGCAGCGCGTCGAGGTCGGGGCTCGGGCCGGTGTAGGAGATCACGCCGGCCGCCTTGGCCTGGTTCTCCGGCAGGGACATCTCGTGATAGAGCTTGTAAGCGGCCGCCTTGTCTTCGGGCTTGGCGCCCTTGACGATGGCGATGAACGACAGGTCGGCCTTGCCGCCCGCAAAGTTCAGCCCGAACGCCGGATCGCCGACCACCCGGCCCGACCAGCAGATCGAATACTGGACCTCGTTGTCCTTCATGAGCTGCGGCGGCTGGGCGCCGGCCTTCCACCACACCGCCACGTCCTTCTTGATCTCGTTCAGCTTCTTGAAGGCGAGATCGACGTCGAGCGGGAACAGCTTGTCGATCGGCACGCCGGCCGCCTGGAGCGCGAACGGCAGGCAGTAGTGCGGGAAGTCGGGCAGGCAGCGCTTGCCGGGAAACGCCTTGGTGTCGAAGAACTCGGTGAAGTTCTTCGGCTCCTTGGCGCCCTTGCGCCACGCCATGATGGTGGAGAAGTATTGATAGCCGAAGCCGTACTCGTTCTTCGCCTCGGGGAACATCGCGGCGGGCTTCACCGCCTCCCAATCGATCTTCTCGATCAGGCCGAGCTTCTTGGCCTGCAGGATGATGCCCGATCCGAGCTCGAACAGCGTCGTCGTGGTCTGGCCGCTCTCGACCAACGCACGCAGCTTGCCGAGCGAGCTCGGGCTCTCGCGCACGACCGTGATGCCGGTCTTGGCCTTGAGCGGATCGATGTAGCCGACCTGGATCGACTCGCCCGACGCGCCGCCCGATTCGATCATGCGGATCTCCTTGGACTGCGCGCGCGCCGCCCCGGAGAGGATGCCGACCGCCGGCAGGCTCGCCGCCGCCGCCGCCACGAATGTACGCCTCTTCATCGCCGTCCCCCTTTTGTTGATCATGCCACCGGCCAGATATCGGCCGCATCCCACGACACGGCAACAGGCTCGCCCGCCTGCCACGCCCGGCCGACGAAGGGCGCCGCGGCCACCATGGGCGCCGCGTCCTTGCCGTCCAGCACCAGGTGATAGCGCACCATCTGGCCGAGATAGATTGCCTCGACCACGCGCGCCGGCCTGCCGCCGTTCACGCCGATCGGTTCGAGCCTCACGCGCTCGGGCCGCACCAGCCCGGTGCGTCCACCGTCGAGGCCGACGAAATTGGCAATGCCCAGGAACTCCGCGACGAAACGATTGGCGGGCTTGAGATAGGCCTCGGTCGGCGCCGCGACCTGCTGCGTCCTGCCATGGTTCAGGACCATGATCCGGTCGCTGAGCGACAGCGCCTCCTCCTGGTCGTGGGTCACGAGCAGCGTCGTCACGCCAAGCGTGCGCTGGAGCTGCTTGAGCTCGACCTGCAACTCCTCGCGCAGCTTGCGGTCGAGCGCGCCGAGCGGCTCGTCGAGCAGCAGGATGTCTGGCTTGAACACGATCGCGCGCGCCAGCGCCACCCTCTGCTGCTGGCCACCGGAAAGCTGCGACGGCCGGCGGTCGTGCAGGCCGTCGAGGCGCACCAGCTTGAGCGCTTCGAGCGCCTTCGCGCGCGCCGGAGGCCCGGTGATCTTCCGCACGCCCAGGGGAAACAACACGTTCTCCAGCACCGTCATGTGCGGGAACAGCGCGTAGGACTGGAACACCAAGCCGATGTTGCGCTCCTGCGCCGTCGCCTCGGTCACGTCGCGCCCGCCGATGAAGATACGGCCCGCCGTCGGCCGGTTGAGGCCCGCGATCAGCGACAGCAATGTCGTCTTGCCCGACCCGCTCGGCCCCAGGATGGTGACGAACTCGCCCTGCGCGACCGCGAGATCGACCTCGTCCGCCGCCGCGACCGTCCCGTAGCGCCTGGTCACGCCTTCGAGGCGGATATCGCTCATGCGATCGACGCCATCGCTCTATCGGCCGCCGCCAGCGTCTCGTCGACGATCGCGTCGTCGTGCGCGGTGGAGAGGAACCACTTGGCCTGCTGGTTGGTGCGGATGCCCTCTTCCTGCAGCGCGCAATGGAACGCCAGCGCCTTGTCGCGGTCGCAGGCGACGGCGTCGCGATAGTTGGACGGCGCCGGGCCGTCGGTGAAGAAGACCTGGAAGATCGCGGGCAATCCCTGCACTCGCGCGGGCACCTTGTGCTTCCTGCAGATCGCGGCGAGCCCCTGCATCAGCCGCGTGCCGCGCGCTTCGAGGTCGCGATAGACCCCGCCGTCGTCCGCCTCCAGCACGTCGAGCGCCGCCAGCGCGGCGGCCATGCTCTGGACGTTGCCGTTGTAGGTGCCGCCGTGCATCACGCCCTTGTCGAGCAGCGTATCCATCACGTCGCGCCGGCCGCCGACCAGGGCGAGCGGAAAGCCCGCCGCCACGGCCTTGGCGTAGACCGTGAGGTCGGCCGTGACGCCGTAGCGCCCCTGCGCCCCACGCAGCCCGGCGCGAAAACCGGTGATGACCTCGTCGCAGATGAACAGCGCCCCGTTCGCGCGGCAGAGATCGCGCACGCCCTCGAGATAGCCCGGCTTGGGCTCGGTCGGCCCGCCGTTGACCATCACGGGCTCCATGATGACGGCGGCGATCTCGCCCTTGTGGCGCTCGAAGGCCTGGGCCAGCAGCTCGAGATCGTTCCAGCCGGCGACGACGGTGTCGTCGAGCACGCTCGGCGGCATGCCGGGCGAGCCCGCGACCGGCACCGGCGCGTCGGCCGGGCCGGCCTCGTTCAGCGACGGCCGGGCGCTGATGTAGGCCTGGTCGGTCCAGCCGTGATAGTGGCCTTCGAACTTCAGGATCTTCGTGCGTCCGGTGAAGGCGCGGGCCAGGCGAAAGGCCATCAGCACCGCTTCGGTGCCCGAGGTCGCGAAGCGCACGACCTCGATGCCCGGCAGCAGCCGGCACAGCCGCTCGGCCAGCTCGGTCTCGCGCGGATGCTGCGCGGCATAGACCTGCCCCAGCGCCAGCGTCGCGGCCACGGCGTCGACCACCGGCTTCGGCGCATGGCCCAGGATGGCCGGGCCGTTACCGAGCACATAGTCGATATGCACGTTGCCATCGACATCGTAGAGCCGCGCGCCCTCGCCGCGGTCGAAGAACAGCGGCACCGGCGTGGCGGCATAGCGTACGTTGCTGCTGACGCCGCCCGCCAGGGTCTGCTTCGTCCGCTCATAGAGTTCGATCGACTTGGCGTAGTTGCGCATGATCCCTCACCCAGCAAGAACGATGCCTTGAGCCCTCTCTTCGGGCAATCGAAATTTGTGATCACAAATTCGAGCGAGCTCGGCTATGCTGCCGGCCGATGGCGCCGAAAGCCTCCGACGACACCTCCCTGCGCAGCCATGTCTACGACTGGCTGCGCGAGGCGTTGACGGCCGGCCGGTTCACGCCGGGGCAGAAGCTGTCGTTCCGCTTCATCGCCGGCACCGTGGGCGTCAGCCTGACGCCGGTGCGCGAGGCGATCCGCCGGCTGGTCGCCGAGGGCGCCTTCGAGATGCGGCCCAATCGGTCGGTCCGTGTGCCGCTCATGACGCGCGACAGGATCCTCGAGCTGCGCGACATCCGGCTGGCGCTCGAAGGATTGGCGGCAGAGAAGGCCGCCGCCGTCGCCACCCGCGAGCAGGCAGCACGGCTTCGCCGGATCGCCAACGAGCTGCTCGCCGCGCGCAGCCGCGGCGACACCGCGGCGGACCGGGCCAAGATCCGCGAATTCCATTTCGCCCTTTACGCCATCGCCGGCCAGCCGACCCTGCTACGCGTCATCGAAGGCCTGTGGCTGCAGACCGGCCCCTACATGAATCTGCTCTATCCCGACTTCGTCGCCTCGCCGCGCGGACCCGAACGCCGCCTGCGGATCATCAAGGCGGTGGCGGCGCACGATGCGGTCGCGGCACGGCGCGACATCGAAGGCGATATCGGTGACGCCCTGTCCTATGTCGCCGCCCTGGCCGACGAGGACGGCATGATCGCTCCCGCCCAGCCGGTCGATGCGAAACGCCGGCGCGGCCGGCCTTCCCCATCGCCCGCCAGCCCCTTAGGTTTCGTCTAACCAGCAGAGGACGTCTCAATGGCCCAGCAACTCAGCAATCAGCGCATCGCGTGGTTCAACGGCAAGTTCATGCCGGAAGTCGAGGTCGTGATCCCCTTCCGAGACCGGAGCTGGAAGTACGGCGACGGCGCCTTCGACATGACGCGCACCTTCGAGGGCACGCCGTTCCGGCTGAAGGAGCATATCGACCGGTTCTACCGCTCGCTGCGCTACCTGCAGATCGATCCGGGCATCTCGCCCAAGGAGATGGTCGCCAACAGCGAGGCGGTCGTCGAGAAGAACGAGCACCTGCGCGGCGCCGTCGGCGACTGGTGGGTCGGCCAGAGGGTGAGCCGCGGCGTCGATGCCGTAGGCGACGAGGGCTGGGAGCACACCGGGCCGAACGTCGTGATCGAGGTGCTGCCGCTGCCGCTCGCCAAGCGCGCCAAGCTCTATCGCGACGGCGCCGAGGTGATCACCACCACGGTGCGCCGCACCGCGCCATCGATGCTCTCGCCGCGCGCCAAGACGCACAACTATCTCAACATGATCATGGCCGAGAAGCCGGTGAAGGCGATGAACCCCGACGCCTGGGGCCTGCTGCTCGACGAGAACGGCAACCTGGCCGAGGGGTTGGGCTCCAACATCTTCATCGTCACCGGCGGCGAGCTGTTCACGCCGTCGGAGCGCTACGTGCTGCCCGGCGTGTCGCGCCAGATGACGATCGACATGGCCAAGCAGCTCGGCATCAAGTGCACGGTGGGCGACATCGACATGTTCGACGCCGCCAACGCCGAGGAGATGTTCCTGACCTCGACCAGCCTCTGCATCCTGCCCGTCCGCAGCTTCAACGGCGCGCCGGTCGCCGACGGCAAGATCCCGGGCCCGATCACCAAGCAGCTGATCGACGCCTATGCGAAGGACGTCGGCTGCGACTTCGTCGGCCAGTATCTGAAGTTCCTCCAGTAATCCGATACCTCCAGAGTCTCGAGCCTCCCTCCCCCGCTTCGCGGGGGAGGAAAGTGCAAGGCTCTCACCCCGCTGCCGACACGGGCCGTGCGCCCGACCATGTTCCGGAGGGTCCCCCGAACAAGATCTGCACGAAGCCCGCAACGATGCCCAGCGACACGCCGAATCGCCAGGCGAAGTCGTAGTTGCCGAACATGTCGAAGATCATGCCGCCGCCCCAGGCGCCCATGACCGAGCCCATCTGGTGGATGACGAACGAAACGCCCAGCAGCGTGGCCATGTTGCGCGTGCCGAACAGGTCGGCCACATAGCCCGACACCAGCGGAATGACGCCCAGCCACAGCATCCCCATCGCCGCCGCGAAGAGGATCGTGGTGACGGGAGTGGGCGGCAGCAGGAAATAGACCATCAGCACGATGGATCGCGCGAGATAGGTCAGCCCGAGCAGGACGTTCTTGAGGTGGCGCTGTCCCAGGTAGCCGGCAAGCAGGCAGCCCGCGATGTTGATGCCGCCGATGATGGCCAGCGCCGTTGCACCGAGCATCGGGTCCTGGCCGCAGAGCGCCAGGTAGTTCGGCAGGTGCGTGTTGATGAAGACCAACTGCAGCCCGCAGACGAAATGCGTACCGCACAACACGACGAAGCGGCGGTTGCGCAACGCCTCTCCGATCGCCGCAGCAGCCGACGCCCGCTGCAGCGACGGCTGAGGCAGGCGGTCTACCCGCCCGGTGATCATCGCCGCCGGCACCATCGCCGCCGCGAGCAGCACGAACAGCGCCGCTCCCCATCGCCAGTCCCACGCGCCGAGCAGCGCCTGCAGGACGGGCGCGATCACGAGCGTGCCGACCGAGGAGAAGGCGCCGACGATACCGAGGACCACGCTGCGCCGCTCGGGTGACGCAGCGCGCGCCGTAGCCGTCATCGCCAGCGACGATCCGGTGCAGGCGATGCCGACGCCGAGCAACACCTGCGCCAGGGCAAATGTCCAGAAGCCCGCGGCGGTTGTCAGGGCCACCATCGCGGCGACGTATGCCATTGCTCCCAGCACCATGACCGGACGCAATCCCCAGCGGTCGCCCATGGCGCCCAGCGGCGCCTGTGCCAGCCCCCATATGACGTTTTGAATGGCTATCGCGAAGGTGAAATCCGAAGCCGACAGGCCCAGCGCATGCGTCATCGGCGGCAGGAAAAGCCCCAGGCACTGGCGCATGCCCATCGCGAGGCTCATCATCACCGAGGCGGCGATCAGGATCGGCAAGGCGTTGGCCCTGCTCATAACGGTCATGCTGGTGCGTTTCCTCTTTTGCGTTTTGCGCCAGCGTGCCGCTATCGGGCCACGGGTCAAGAGCTGCTTGCCCGAAGTGTCGCTGCACGAACGGCCGGCCTGGACGGGACAACGCCGTTTCGCTGCCCTGCGTGTCAACCCGCTCGAACGTCCCGATCTTCGGGCATCTCCAATGTTTCCAGATCGCCGGTCGAGCGTCGCCGGGCTTCGACCGCTAACTCTCAGTCCGACAGGTTGCTAGGCTGAGGCTGGCATTTGCCGCGCGGAGCAAACAATGGCCTATGAGTTGTGGGCGACCTACTCGGTCAAGGATCATCTGGAGCCGCGCCGCCTCGCGGCCGATCTCATGCTGTTCGACCGATTGGTGTTTCCGGTGCCCGAGCAGGGACGCTTTCCCCCGAATAGCGGCTCGCCGGTTGATATCGGGCCGGTCGAATGGGTACGCGACGAAGTGGAATGGGCGCGCTGGGAATTGCAGGCGTGGGAACCCGAGGCTCAACAGCAGTTGCTGGAATGGCTGGGTCCTGCGGTCCGGAAGGTGTCGTGGTCGGGCGCCGGCTTGGTGCGCGAGCGCTATCGCGCGGAGGCGGCGCGGCTCGCCAGCATGAACGTGCCCGACTACGCCTTCGTCGCGACCCGCACCGCGATGACGCGGGACCTGCCGGCCTATGTCGAAGGGGTGGCCGCAATAGGCCCGTCCTATCGGAGCTTCGTGGATTTCGAGAAGGAGTGCGCAACCGGGCCGCTCGACCAAGCGCGTGATCTGCCGGGTAGCATGTTGACAGTGGTGCTGGGTGCCGAATTCCTGACGCCCGATCCCGAGGATGATCGGACGACCGAGCTCCTGCTGCGTGAAACGGCCGAGTTCGTTTCGGGCAACGCGAAATTCCGGTCGAGCCGCGCCGCCTTCCATGAGTGGCAGCGCAAGTTCCTGAATCCCGAGGACAGGACGGACGCCGCCTCTGTAAAACGCGCCGTCGAAGAGATGCGCGACCTTGTGGCCGCCGCCAACGCCGCCGCCGGGCAGCTCAAAATCCGCAAGACGATCCGGAACGTCTTCCGCCTCGCGCCAATCGGGCTCGGCCTTGCCAGCGCCTTTGCCGGCGGCGGGCTGGTCTTCGCCGTGAGCGGCGCTTGCATCTCGCTGGGATCCTTCGCGATCGACGAGAAACTGTTCAAATCGTCTGAGCAGGGCCAGCCGCCGCCCGCTGCCTTCGTGCGCGACGCGCGGCGGCATTTCGGCTGGAAGGACTAGGCGAGGCAGGGGGAGAGGATGAGGCTCACTCGAACTCGACCAGCTCGGCGCCCTCGGGGACCTGCTCGCCGACGGCGTAGCGCACGCTCTTGACCGTGCCGTCGGCCGGGGCCGCGAGCGTGTGCTCCATCTTCATCGCCTCGAGCACGAGCAGCGGCTGGCCCTTGCTCACTGTGTCGCCCGCTTTGACCCGGAGGTCGATGATCTTGCCGGGCAGCGGCGAGCGCACGGCCGTCTCGTCCGCGGCCAGCGCCTCGTACTGCGTGACATCGAGCGGATCGACCAGCCGCAGGCGGCGGCTGCGGCCGTCGGCGAACAGCGTGTAGTCGATGCCGCCATCGTTGGCGGTACGGCGCACCACGGCGGCCGTGAAAGTGTCATCGCCCAGCCGGATCGCGAGCCGGCCTTCCTCCGCGCGCTGCACCCATGCCTCGAGCGTGCCGCCCGGCAACTGAAGGGCGATCCCGCCGTCGCGATGGCGGCGCGCGATTACAGCGACCTCGCGCTCACCGTCCTTCCAGCGCACCTCGTCGTGGCCCTCCTCGAGGAAGCGAAAGCCGGTCTGCGCGCTCCACGGCGACCACGGATCGCCCGACGCCGTCGGTGGTGGCGCGGCCTCGCGCCATTCGACGAGGCGGGCCAGGGTGGCGACGGCAAAGGCACGATCGTCGGCCTCGGCCAGCTTCGCAAAGAGATCGCCGCGATAGCGCTCGATGAACCCGGTATCGACCTCGCCGCCGACGAAAGCCGGATGAGAGCACAGCGCCTTGAGCAACTGGGCGTTGGTCGTCACGCCGACCACCTCGGTCTCGTCCATCAGCGCCGCCATGCGCCGTAACGCGGAGGTTCGGTCGCGATCGTGAACGATCACCTTGGCGATCATCGGGTCGTAGAACGGCGTAACGGTATCGCCCTCGCGTACGCCTGTATCGACGCGGACATGCGCGTTCTCCTGTGGCAGCCGGAGATGGACCAGCGTGCCGGTCGAGGGCAGGAAATTCCGCGCCGGGTCCTCGGCATAGAGCCGGACCTCGACCGCGTGGCCGTCGATGCGGAGAGCGTCCTGCGTCAACGGCATCCGGCCGCCGGCCGCCACGACGAGCTGCCATTCGACCAGGTCCTGCCCGGTGATCATCTCGGTCACCGGATGCTCGACCTGGAGACGCGTGTTCATCTCCATGAAGTAGAAGCTGCCGTCCTGGTTGGCGATGAACTCGACGGTGCCCGCGCCGACATAGCCGATTGCCTTTGCGGCGGCGACGGCCGCCTCGCCCATCTGCCGGCGGCGCGCCGGGTCCATGTTCGGCGCCGGCGCCTCCTCGATCACCTTCTGGTGGCGACGCTGGATCGAGCAATCGCGCTCGAAGAGGTAGAGGCAGTTGCCGTGCGTGTCGGCGAAGACCTGGATCTCGATATGGCGCGGCCGGGTGAGATACTTCTCGACCAGCACGTGATCGTCGGCGAACGACGCCTTGGCCTCGCGCTTGGCGCCGGCCAGCGCATCGGCGAACTTCGCCGCCGCCTCGACCACGCGCATGCCCTTGCCGCCGCCGCCGGCCGAGGCCTTGATCAGCACCGGGAAGCCGATGCACTCGGCCTCCTTCGCCAGCAGCTCGGGCGACTGGTCGTCGCCGTGATAGCCCGGCACCAGCGGCACCGCAGCCTTCTCCATGATCTTCTTGGCTTCGCTCTTGGAGCCCATCGCGCGGATCGCCGCGGGCGGCGGTCCGATGAAGACGATGCCGGCCTGGGCGCAGGCCTCGGCGAAGCCGGCATTCTCCGACAGGAAGCCGTAGCCGGGATGGATCGCCTGCGCGCCGGTGCGCCGGGCCGCGTCGAGGATCTTGTCGACCACGAGGTAGCTGTCGCGCGCCTGCGAGCCGCCGATATGGACGGCCTCGTCGGCCATCGCGACATGGCGCGCGCCGCGATCGGCATCGGAGAAGACCGCGACGGTCTTGATGCCGAGCCGCCGTGCCGTCTTGATGACCCGGCAGGCGATCTCGCCGCGATTGGCGATCAGTATCTTGGCAAACATCAGACGGCCCACTTCGGCTTGCGCTTGGCGAGGAACGCGCTCATGCCTTCGAGCGCCTCCTCGGTGACGGACTGGTTGGCAACGTGCTCGCCCAATATGTCGGCGGCGCTGGAATCGTGCGGCACGGCGTCGATCCGGGTGACGAGCTTCTTGATCAGCGTCTGCACCGAGGGCGCGCCGAGCTTCAGCTCCTGCGCGAGCGCCGCCACCGTGGCATCAAGCGCGTCGTCCTCGACGACCTGGTCGACGATGCCGAGGCGCTGCGCCGTCGCAGAATCGAACATGCCGCCGTGCATCAGGAGCTGCCGCGCCACGCGGGGCCCGACCGTCTCGATCAGGACGGGAATGGCGATCGCGGCCAGCAGCCCGTTGCGGACCGAGGTAAGGCCGAAACGCGCCGACGAGACGGCGACGACGAAGTCGCAGGCCAGCATCATGCCGATGCCGCCGCCCACCGCCGCGCCATGGACGCGCGCAATCGACGGCTTGGGGAAGTCGTAGATCGCCTGGACCGCGCCCATCATGGCATCGGCGCCGGCGTGGCGCGTGATGGCGTCGAGCTCCGGCCAGCTCAGCACCCAGTTGAAGTCGCCGCCGGCCGAGAAGACCCTGCCCTCGCCGGCCAGCACCATGACCCGCACCGCGTCGTCGGCGGCGAAGGCTTCGACCGCGTCGCGGATCGCCCGCGCGGTATCGGCGTCGAGGGAATTCATCTGCTCGCCGCGGCAGAGCCGCAGGCTCGCGATGCCGTCCTCGACGGACGTCTGGACCGATGCACTCATGTTCCGATCACATCCGGAAGACGCCGAACTTGGTCGGACCGATCGGCTGGTTCATCGCCGCCGAGAGACCGAGGGCCAGCGCCATGCGCGTGTCGACCGGATCGAGGATGCCGTCGTCCCACAGCCGCGCCGTGGCGTAGTAAGGATGCCCCTCGCGGTCGTACTGCTCGAGGATCGGCTGCTTGAATGCCGCCTCCTCCTCCTTGGACCACTGGCCGCCCCTGCCCTCGATGTTGTCGCGCCGCACGGTGGCCAGCACCGAGGCCGCCTGCTCGCCGCCCATCACCGAGATGCGCGCCGAGGGCCACATCCAGAGGAAGCGCGGGCCGTAGGCGCGGCCGCACATCCCGTAGTTGCCGGCGCCGTAGCTGCCGCCGACGATCACGGTGAACTTCGGCACGTTCACGGTCGAGACAGCCGTCACCATCTTGGCGCCGTCGCGCGCGATGCCGCCCGCCTCGTACTTCTTGCCGACCATGAAGCCGGTGATGTTCTGCAGGAAGAGCAGCGGAATGCCGCGCTGGCCGCACAGCTCGATGAAGTGCGCGGCCTTGAGCGCCGATTCGTTGAACAGGATGCCGTTGTTGCCAATGATGCCGATCGGATAGCCCCAGATTCGCGCGAAGCCGGTGACGAGGGTCGTGCCGTAGAGGTGCTTGAACTCGTCGAGCTCGCTGTTGTCGACCAGGCGGGCGATCACCTCGCGGATGTCGTAGGGCGTACGGCCGTCGGGCGGGATGACGCCGTAAAGCTCCTCGGCGGCGTAGCGCGGCTCGGCCGGCGCCAGCAGCGAGGCCGACGGCTGCTTCTTCCAGTTGAGGTTGGCGACGATGCGCCGGACCATGCCGAGCGCGTGGCTGTCGTTGTGGGCGTAATGGTCGGCGACGCCCGAGACGCGGGCGTGGACGTCGGCGCCACCGAGGTCCTCGGCGCTGACGATCTCACCGATCGCCGCCTTCACCAGCGGCGGCCCGCCGAGGAATATCGTGCCCTGCTTGCGTACGATGACGGTCTCGTCGCTCATCGCCGGCACATAGGCCCCGCCCGCGGTGCAGGAGCCCATGACGCAGGCAATCTGCGGGATTCCCTGGGCGGACATGTTGGCTTGATTGTAGAAGATGCGGCCAAAGTGGGTCTTGTCGGGGAAGACTTCCGGCCATTGCGGCAGGTTGGCGCCACCGGAGTCCACGAGATAGATGCACGGCAGCCGATTCTCCATGGCGACTTCCTGCGCCCGGAGATGCTTCTTCACCGTCATCGGATAGTAGGTGCCGCCCTTCACCGTGGCGTCGTTGCACACGATGGCACATTCGACGCCGCTGACCCGGCCGACGCCGGTGATCACGCCCGAGCCGGGCGCGTCGTTGTCGTACATGTCCATCGCCGCCAGCGGCGACAGCTCGAGGAACGGTGAGCCGGGATCGAGCAGCGCCCGTACCCGCTCGCGTGGCAGCAGCTTGCCGCGCGCGACGTGGCGCTTGCGCGATTCCTCGCCACCGCCCAGCCGGATCGTGTCGGTGCGGGCCTTGAGGTCGGCGACCAGCGCGCGCATCGCTTCGGCGTTGCGCTTGAAGGTGTCGGAACGGGTGTCGATCTGCGAGGAAAGGACGGTCATGTCCGGACCAAACTGCCCGGACCGCGGCATCGGTGCAAGCCGGCCGTAAACGGCGGTAGCGGTGCGGGCGCCCGACTTCGGCCTCACCCCACGTCGCGAAATTCCGGAGATGAAGCGGTACAATCATGGGCTTCTCCCGAAGAATACCGGCCTACTATCGCCGAAAGCTCACGCTCGGGCCGACGACACCCTCCAGGCGCCCTCGAGCGCCGAACAATCCGGGAGCTCGCATGTTCGATCTGATCGTCACGAATGCCGACATCGCCGACGGCCTCGGCAGCCCGTTGCGCAAAGCCGACGTCGCGGCGAAGGACGGCCGCATTGCCGCGATCGGCCACGACCTCGGGCCGGCGCGCGAAACGGTGGACGCGACCGGCCTGGTCCTGGCGCCCGGCGTGATCGATGTCCATACCCACTACGATGCCCAGCTCACCTGGGATTCCACGGCCTCGCCGTCTCCGGCGCTGGGCGTCACGACGGTGGTGATCGGCAATTGCGGCTTCGGCATTGCGCCGGCGACGCCGGCGACGCGCGACACGCTGCTCAGGAATCTCTCCGAGGTCGAGGCGATGTCGCTCGACGCCCTGCGCGAAGGCGTCGACTGGCAGTTCGACGATTTCTCCAGCTACCTCGATTTCATTGCCCGGCGCGGCGTCACGCCCAACGTCGCTTCCTTCTGCTCGCATTCGGCGCTGCGCACGGTGGTGATGGGCGACGCGGGGTCGGAGCGCGAAGCAACGTCAGACGAGCTGGCGAAGATGGCGTCACTGTTCGACGAGGCTCTCACGGCAGGGGCGATCGGCCTGGGCTCCTCGACCTTCGAGAACCACAATGGCTACGGCGGCATTCCCGTGCCATCGCGCCTGGCCAGCGACGATGAATTTCGCGCCCTGGCGCGGGTGATGGCGCGCCACGGCCATGGCGTCACCATGGCGACCTGCGGCCAGCGCTCGACGATCCCCTTCATGGAGGAGCTGGCCGCGCTGTCCGGCCGGCCGGTGATCTATTGTCCGCTGCTGGACTATCCGACGAAGCCCGAGCATGCGCCGGCGATCTCCAGCGCCTGCGCCGACGCACGCAGCCGCGGCCATGCGGTCTATGCCCAGGCCTCGTGCCAACCGCTCAACATGAATTTCGGCCTGCTCAACGCCTATATGCTGCAGACGATCGCGCCCTGGCCCAAGAGCGGCGACGCCGCGCACCACCGTGCGCTGTTCACCGATCCCGCCTTCCGCGCGGCCTTCAAGCAGTCGTTGGCGACACCGGTGACCGGCGGCCGAATCTTCAACGGCACCTGGCATCTGATGGAAGTGGCCGTGTCTTCGACCCAGAGCGAGCTGGAAGGCCGCACGATCGAGGAGATCGCGCGCGAGCGCGGGGTCGATCCGGTCGATGCCCTGCTCGACATCGGTCTGGCCGACCAGCTCGAGACGACGTTCATCGTGCGGCTACTCAATGTCGACGAAAAGCGTGTCGGCGACCTGATCGCCGACGACGGCAACCTGATCAGCCTGTCCGACGCCGGCGCGCATCTCACTCTGTTCTGCGACGCGGGCTATGCCATGCATCTGCTGGGGCGCTGGGTCCGCGAGCTCGGCCGTTTCAGCCTGCCCCACGCCATCCGCAAGCTCACCAGCGACCCGGCCCACATCTATGGCATCGTCGATCGCGGCCGTATCCAGGTCGGCGCCTGGGCGGACCTCATGCTGTTCGATCCCGAGACAATCCATGTCAGCAAGACCCGGCGCGTTGCCGACCTTCCGGCCGGCGCCAACCGCCTGATCCGCAGTGCCCCCGGCCTCGCAGGCGTATGGGTCAATGGCATCCAGGTCTTCGACGGCCAGGACTACGTCAAGGTGAAGCCGCCGGGCCAGGTGCTGCGTCGCTTCAGCACCGCCAGGCCGACGCTCGCAATGCCCTTGGCACAGGCCGCGGAGTAGTCCACGCGACGGGAGGTGCGCGAGCTGCCAGTCCTTCGCACACTACCGGGTATTTCCTGCGATTGTGCGCTGGGCGACGACAGCAGGTTTCGTCGGCGCCTTCTTCGACAAGCGAGCGGTTTGGATCCTGCGTGCAAAGACTTGGCTGGATGCCTCATGCTGCCTGAGGTATCTGGACAGCCGGTCGACGTCGCCGCGAAAGGAAACCTACTCAATGGATCTGTCGGCGACGGCCCTCTACACGGCGTCGACCTGGATAATCCCAGTGCTCCTGGCAATCACCCTGCACGAGGCGGCCCACGGCTTCGTCGCGTACCGCTTCGGCGACGACACGGCCTGGCGACTTGGCCGCGTCAGCTTGAATCCCTTCAAGCACATCGACCCGTTCGGCACCGTCCTGCTGCCGGCCCTTCTCCTGTTCCTCCATGCGCCCTTCCTGTTTGGCTATGCCAAGCCTGTCCCTGTGAAGTTCGGTGCCCTACGCAATCCAAGGCACGACATGGTGCTGGTGTCGGCGGCTGGACCTGCCACGAACCTTCTGCAGGCCTTCGCGGCGGCGTTCCTCGTCCACATCGTTGTCTTCCTGCCGGAAGGCCTCGATCAGTGGATGTTGGCCAACCTCAGGAATGCAATCGTCATCAACGTCGTTCTTGCGCTCTTCAACATGATCCCCCTGCCTCCGCTCGACGGCGGTCGCGTTGCCGTCGGCTTGTTGCCGGACGCGCTCGCCAGGCCGCTAGCCAGCCTGGAACGACTGGGAATGCTCATCATCATCGGGCTGTTGTTCATCTTGCCGATGATCGGCGCCCAGTTCGGGGTGAATCTGAATCTCCTCGGTTGGGTGCTTCGCGGACCTGTCGATTGGGTCATCGGGACCATTCTCCGGGTCGCCGGGCTCACTTGAACGCATCTCTCACGGCCAAGACGGGCATTTCGCTGGACTGCAGACGACCATTCGGCGGGTAAGGGTTCACGGCTATGAACGCCATCGCGTTAAGGCCTGAGCACCTCGCCTTCTGGTACGGCAAAGCCAGAGAGCGTCGAGCAGGTTGCAGGGGTCGCGGTTGGCAAGTTTCTCGGCCGCGCTCGGGATGCCGAGCTACGGCAGGCGAGACATCGACCGCCAGTCGAGGCCCTGGGCCATGAACTTCTTCATGTTGGCCCAGGCCGCGGCGAAATCGGCGTCCGCCTCGGCGCGTTCCTTGAGCACGATCTCCGCATTCTTGCGGAAGGCGTCGAGGATGGCGGGCGCCCACTGCTTGATGACCACGCCCGAGGCCCGCAACTTCTCCAGCGCAAGTGCCTGGGTGTGCGGCGAGCGGCTCAACATCCAGGCGATGTTGGCGCGGCACGCGGTCTCGATCTGGGCGCGCTGCGGCTTGGGCAATGCCTCCCATTTGTCCTTGCGCATCAGGAAGTCGATCACGGCCGACGGCTGCTGCCAGCCCGGCAGGTAATAGGGCAGCCCGAGCTTGTCGAACCCGAGAGCGGCATCCATGGCCGGAGTCGACATCTCGCCGCCATCCACCTTGCCCTGCTGGAGCTGATAGAAGAATTCGCCGGCGGGCACCGGCGCAAGCGTCGCGCCCATCCGGGCAACCACCTCTCCCGGGATCTGGCCGTAGCGCAGCTTCACGCCCTTGAAGTCTTCCGGGGTGTTGAGATCGGATCGGAACCAGCCGCCCCCCTTGGCACCCTGCACGCCACACGGAATGCCGGCGACGCCGAGCTTGTCGTAGGCGTCGTGGTGGATGCGCCCGCCGTCGCCGTCGAGCAGCCACGACACCATCACGCTGGGGCCCGGCCCGAATGGCACAGTGCCGAACAGGCTGAAGACCGCCGACTTGGAGGTCGCGTAACCCGCCCAGGTGAAGGCGGCCTCGAGGTCGCCCGCGATCACGGCGTCGAGCATGTCCTTGGTCGGCGCGATCCGGCCGGGCTCGACGATCTTGATGGTGAGCCCGCCGCCGGACATCTGCTTCACCGTCTTGGCGAAGACGCGCACACCCTCGCCCGCACCGGGCAGGCCGGGATTGAAGGCCGTCTGCATCTGCAGCACACGGGCGCCGGGAACGTCCGGCTCGCCTGCCATGGCAAAGGGCGCCGCGGTGCAGAAGACTGCAGCGACGACCCCCAGAATTCCGACTCTACGGCGCACGGTTCCCATCCGCCGCCCAGGCTCCCCTGCCTTTGGAGCCGCACGGGCGGCCCTTCTTCATAGAGAGTGAGTATGCACGTTGCAGGGCCTACGACAAGCGACAGGCAGGTATCACAACGCCGCCAGGCCCCGGCCGATCAGAAGTCGTTGCACGTCGCTGGTGCCCTCGTAGATCTGGCACACTCGCACGTCGCGCCAGATTTTCTCGGCAAGGTAGTCGGCGACGTAGCCGTACCCACCGTGGATCTGGATCGCGGCCGAGCAAACCTCTTCAGCCATCTCGGAGGCATAGAGCTTGGCCATTGCGGCCTCAGTTAGGCACGGCTGGCCGGCATCCTTCAGGCTGGCGGCATGCAGCACCATCTGCCGCGCGACGGTCACTTTCGTGGCCATGTCGGCCAGGCGGAATTGCACGGCCTGGTGGTTGATGATCCGGGTGCCGAAGGCCTCGCGCTCACCGGCATAGGCGCGGGCGAGCTCGAACGCGGCGCGCGCCATTCCGACCGCCTGGGCCGCGATTCCGATACGTCCGACCGACAGATTGGCCAGCGCCACCCGGTAGCCCTCGCCCTCGACACCGAGCAGGGCATCGGCGCCGACCGCGCAGTCCTCGAAGGCGATCTGACACGTGTCGGACGATTTCTGGCCCAGTTTCTTCTCGACCGATGCGACACGGTAGCCGGGCGTCCGGGTCGGCACGATGAAGCAGGAAATGCCCCGCTTGGCCGATCCCGGATCGGTGACTGCGAAGACCAACGCCATGTCGGCGGTCTTGCCCGAGGTGATGAACTGCTTCACGCCGTTCAGCACCCAACCGTTGCCTTTGCGCACCGCGCGCGTCTTGAGGTTGGAGGCGTCGGAGCCCGCGTGCGGCTCTGTGAGGCAGAAGGCGCCGAGGATTTCGCCGCGCGCCAGCGGCTTCAGCCATTTCTCCTTCTGCTCTGGCGAGCCGTAGGTCAGCAGCGCTGCACAGTCGGGTGAGTTGTTGACGCTCATGACCGTCGACAGTCCGCCGTCGGCGGCCGCGATCTCCTCGAGCGCCAGCACGTAGGACACCATGTCGGCTCCGGCCCCGCCCCACTCGCCCGGCACCGTCATGCCCAGGAAGCCCAGCCGCCCCATCTCGGCGAGCAGCCCCCGCGGGATCTCGCCGGCCGCCTCCCAGGCCCGGACGTGCGGCAGGACCTGCTCGCGCGCGAAGGCGCGGGCGGTATCGCGGATCAGCGTCTGTTCTTCAGTGAGGATCATGGCTTCTCATACTCCCTCCCCTGTCTTCGGGGGAGACGACGGAGAAATCACCTACCCGTCGTCCCGACCGGAGCGAAGCGGAGTAGAGGGACCTGTTCATGCAACGTCTGCCGGATTGAACAGGTCCCTCGAGTACGCTTCGCTCCGCTCGGAACGACGAGGCCTTACCACGCCAGTTCCGTACCGTCGTACTGGAGGAAGCGGCCGTTGTCGGACGGCTTCAGCGCCGCGATGGTCTTCACCATCGGCGGCACGCTCTGGTCGATGGTCAGGGACGCCGTCGAGCCGCCCATGTCGGTCTGCACCCAGCCGGGATGGAGCGCGATGCAGATGATGCCGCGCGGCGCGAGATCCTTGGCGAGGCAGCTCCATTCCATGTTCAGCGCCGTCTTGCTGGCGCGGTAGGCATATCGGCCGCCATTGTTGCTGGCGAGGCTGCCCAGGATGCTGCTGATGGCGATCAGCTTGCGCTCGGTCGATCGCGCGACATGCTCGGCAAAGGCTTCCGCCATCATCAACGGCGCGAAGCTGTTGACCTCGAACACATGTCGCCACAGCACCGGATCGAAGCTGCCAAAGGCCTGGCCGGCATGACTGCCCTCGCCGCCGACACCGGCATTGCAGATCAGCACGTCGATCGCCTCGGCCGACAGCTCCTTCGCCAATGCTTTCACGGCGTCGTAGTCGGTGACCTCGAGCTTGTGCGGATGGATGTCGCCTTCGATGCCTATCAGGGACTCGGGGTTTCGCGCGCAGGCATGGATCTTCCATCCCTTGGCGGCGTACTGCTTGGTGAACTCGAGGCCGAGGCCGCGCGCGGCGCCGGTGATCAACACTGTACTCATGACAACGCTCTCCTAGCGATGGGCAAGCAGCCGCGCGCGCTGGCGCTGCCAGTCGCGGTCCTTGATCGACTGGCGCTTGTCGTGCGCCTGCTTGCCCTTGGCCAGCGCGATCTCGATTTTGGCGCGGCCGTCGTCGTTGAAATAGACCTGCAGGGGGACGACCGTGCGGCCCTCGCGCTGGATGGCGCCGATCAGCTTGTTGATCTGGCCGCGATGCAGCAGCAGCTTGCGCGCCCGCTTGCGCTCATGATTGTTGCGATTGCCCGCGGCGTACTCGGGGATGTCGGCGTTGACCAGCCAGGCCTCGCCGCCGTCCTCGGTGACATAGGACTCCCCGATCGAGCTGCGTCCGCCACGCAGCGATTTCACCTCGGTGCCGGTCAACACCATGCCGGCCTCGAAGGTCTCCTCGATGAAGTAGTTGTGCCGCGCCTTGCGGTTCTGGGCCACCACGACGCGGTCCAGGGGCTTCTTTGCCAAAGGGTAGGTTCCCTAATTCAAGTCACTTCTTCTCATCGTCAATGACGATCGAGTCAGTTCACCAAACCAGCATGGACCAGCGCCTCGCGCACGGCCTTCTTGCTGCTTTCGGCGATCGGCACCAGCGGCAGGCGCATCTCGGCGCTGCATTGGCCGATCAGCTCGGCGGCGTATTTCACCGGGCCGGGGCTGGTCTCGCAGAACATCGCCTTGTGCAGCGGCATCAGCCGGTCCTGCAGCTCGAACATCTTGTCGAGGTCGCGCGCCTTCCAGGCGTCGTGCATGTCGCCGCACAGCCGCGGCGCCACGTTGGCGGTCACCGAGATGCAGCCGTCGCCGCCCTGCGCCATGAAGCCCATCGCGCTGGCATCCTCGCCCGAGAGCTGGATGAAGCCCTTCTTCGCCTTGAGCTTGGTCAGGGTCGGACGCGCCATGTCGTAGCTCGCGTCCTTGATGCCGATGATGTTCCTGACCTGCGACAGGCGGATGACGGTCTCGACCTGCATGTCGCCGCCGGTGCGCGGCGGAACGTTGTAGAGCAGGATCGGAATGTCGACGGCTTCCGCGACCGCCTTGAAGTGCTGGAACAGGCCCTCCTGGGTCGGCTTGTTGTAGTACGGCACGACCAGCATGGCGGCGTCCGCGCCGGCCTGCTTGGCATGGCGGGTGAGCTCGATCGCCTCGGCCGTCGAGTTCGAGCCGGTGCCGGCGATCACCGGCACGCCCGAGCCCTTGGCCGCGCTGATGCAGATGTCGATCACCCGCTTGTGCTCTTCCATCGAGAGCGTCGGCGATTCGCCCGTCGTGCCGCACGGCACCAGCCCGTCGGTACCTTCCTCGATCTGCCAGGCCACGAACTTCTCGAATCCTTTTTCATCGACCGAACCGCCCTTGAACGGAGTGATCAACGCGACGAGTGATCCGGCGAACATGGTTTCCTCCGCTTTTTTCTGCGAATATCCACTTTAGGCTGCACATGCCATCGCGGCAAGATGAGCAACTTGCCATAGTGATGCCGCCGTGACCTGCGTACGATTCCTGGTGTGAAACAGCCAAAACTTCCCCTCATCTTGCTTGCTGCCGCCTTGTTCGCTGCGCCCGCGACGGCCCAGCAGGGCGGCGCCCCCGTCCTGCGCAGCGAAAGCAGCGATCAATTGCGCCAGGCCACGCCGGATATCGGCGTTCGCCGTGCACCAACCCTCAACCAGCCCCCCGCCGCTTCGCCGCCCGGCAACGGGGTTTCGGCGCCGGCCGCGCCGAGTGAGCTGTCTCAGGCAACGGCCTCGCCCAAGGCGCTCAGCGCCGCCGAAGCCGCTGCACTGGCCGCTGCCTTCAAGGCGGCCGACGACGGCCGCTATGGCGATGCGCGCGCCGCGGTCGCCAATTTCAACAACCCGCTGCTCGTCCGCATCGTCGACTGGACGATCCTGCGCACCGCGCCGCGCAGCGACGCGGACTTCGCCTCGACCTGGCGCTTCCTGCGCGATAATCCCGATTGGCCCGAGCCCGAAGTGCTGCGCCGCCAGGCCGAGGACCGCATCATCCCTGGCGCGCCGGCCCATGACGTATGGCGCTACTTCATCGCCTTCCCGCCGCTCACCAGCGCCGGCCACATGCGCCGCCTCGAAGCCGCGACGATTGCGAGCCCGAAAGCCGTGCCGGGCTTTGCCAGCGACAGCTGGCGCATTGCCACCTTCCGCAAAGCCGATGAAGAGGAGTTCCTCAACAAGTACGGCCGCTTTCTCTCCGGCGAGGACCATATCGTCCGCTTCGACCGCATCCTGCGCAGTGGCCGCGCCGAGACGGCGCGCGACCTCGTGCCCAAGCTGCCGCCCGACTACCAGCCGCTTGCCAATGCGCGGCTGGCGATGGCCACGCGGGCAGCAGACGCCACGACCCTGCTGCGTGACGTGCCGGCCGCGAAGCTGTCCGATCCGGCGATCAAGCTCGAGATGCTCGCTTGGCTGCGCCGCACCGGCAAGCTCACCGAGGCCAAAGCGCTCGCCTTGCAGCCGCCGCCCGACCAGAGCGCGGCGTGGTGGAACGAGCGCCAGCAGCTGGCGCGCGACCTGCTTGCGGCGGGACATCCGGCCGAGGCCTATGCGGTGACCATGCCGCACGGCCAGACCAAGGGCGTGGCCTTCGCCGAGGCCGAATTCCTCGCCGGCTGGATCGCGCTGCGCCGCCTCAAGAAGACGTCCGACGCGCTGAAGCACTTTCAGACGCTCTATGACGGCGCACCGACCGACGCTGCCCGCGGCCGCGGCGCCTACTGGCTCGGCCGCGCACACGAGACCGCGGGACGCTCCAAGGAGGCGCTCGAGTGGTTCGGCCGTGCGGCCGCCTTCGGCCAGACGTTCTACGGCCAGCTCGCGGCGCGGCGCCTCCCGGGCGGCGCGCGACAGGTGCCGAGTGGCCCCGCGACAACGCCTGCCGATCAGGAGGCGCTGGCCGGCCGCGAACTGGTCGCTGCGGCGCGCTACATTGGCCAGGCGGGGGAGCCCGATCGCGCGAGGCCCTTCCTGCTGCGACTGGCGCGCCAGGTGACCGCGCCCGGCGAGACCCTGCTGCTGGCCGAGCTGGCGGCCGAGCTCAAGCGGCCGGACGTGGCGCTGACTATCGCGCGGCGCGCGACGGACAGCGGCGTAATCCTGTTCGACGCCTTGTTCCCCGTGGTCGATCTCGGCGCCACCGGATCGGTCGAGCGGGCGCTGGCGCTGGCGCTGGCCCGCCAGGAAAGCGGCTTCAACGCCGCTGCCGTCTCATCGTCGGGAGCGCTCGGCCTGATGCAGCTCCTGCCGACGACGGCACGCGAAGTGGCCGGCAAGCTCTCCCTGCCCTTCGTGCAGGACAAGCTCACGAGCGATCCGGCCTACAATGTGACCTTGGGCAGCCAGTACCTCGCCCAGATGCTGCAACGCTTCGGTGGCTCCTACGAGATCGCGCTCGCTGCCTACAACGCCGGTCCGAACCGGGTTGCGCGCTTGCTCGACTCCCTCGGTGATCCGCGCACCAACAAGATCGACATGGTCGACTGGATCGAGATGATCCCGTTGCGCGAGACCCGCAACTACGTGCAGCGCATCATGGAAGGCCTCGCCGTCTATCGCGAGCGGCTGAACGGTCCCTTCCGCCTGCAGGCGCCTGCCACGGGCCGCAGCTAGGCGCGGCCGTATCATGACGGCAGCCTGGCTCGAGGCGCATGCGCGCCAGGCGGGCCTCGCGATCCTGCTGACCGCGTTGGTGCTGCGTCTTTACATGGCGTTCCTGGCCGGCGTGCCGCATCTCGGCAGCGACGGCCTGACCTACATCGAGATGGCGGACGCCATCCTCGACGGCACGCCGATGTCGTTCTTTCCGAACGGCTACCCGATCCTGCTCGCCGCCCTTGCGCATTTGATGGGCGAGGCCGATCCGCAGCCGGCCTGGCTCTTGATGAATGTGCTGATGTCGACCGGCATCGTTGCCTTCGTCCTTCTGATCGCGGGGCGATGGCTGGACCCTGCTCTTGCCCTCGCCGCTGCAGCCGTCATCGCGGTATGGCCGACCCAGCTCTATTACACGGCGCAATTCCTGTCCGACATTCCGTCGGCCTTCTTCCTGACGTTCGGCATTCATCTCGCGTTGCGGCAGCAGCCGGTTGCCGCCGGTTGCGTGCTCGGCATCGCGGCCTTGGTTCGCGATTCCCTTCTGCCCTCGGTGTTGCTGCTCGCAGCCATCGGCATGGTCGCCCCCGAAAGGCGACGCGGCGTGGCGAGGCTTCTACTTGCCGTCGGTGTCGTGCAGGCGCTCGAATGGATACTGGAAGCGCGCGGGGTGACGGCGCCGTCCTCGACGGCCGGCCTCAATCTGCTGCTGGCGGTCACCAGCATGAGCACGGAGGGGATTCCTGCCGCGCCGCCGGGCCTCTCACCCGAACAGATGGCGCATCCCTGGGCGACCTATTTCCGGTTTGCCCTGGAGCATCCGGGAACATTCATCCTCCAGCGCCTGGCGTCGCTCTACGAGCTCTGGGGCCCCTGGCCCAACGCGGGCGACCCGGGCGACCCGCGCGGCGTGCTCGTCCGGCTGGTCATCGGCCTGCGCTTCCCGCTGCTGATGCTGGCGCTGGGCGGCCTGTGGATCGGCCGCCGCCATCTCGAAACCTGGATGATCGCGGCGCCGCTGATCGGCCTGACCGCGGTCCACATCGCCTTCTTCTCGGCCTCGCCGCGCTTCACCATCCCGATGGAGCCGACGGCGATCGTCCTCGCGGCCTTGGCTGTGCAGCGCCTGGTCAAGCAGGCTTGAAGATCCTGTCGACGACCGCTTGCGGCAGCGGGCCTTTCTCCACTGCGGCCGCCGCCTGCTCGAGCTGGTCGAGGGTCGAGTAACCGACCAGCATCGTCGTCACGTTGGGATTGGCGATGACGAAGCGCTGGGCGAGCTCCGTCAGGCTGCCGGCAAAGCTCTCGCGCAGCAGCGGCTCGAGCTGATGGGCACGCGCCACGTCGCCGGCAAAATCCGGTGCCGAGCCGATCGGCGGGACGACCTGCATGGCCAGCGGATGGCGCGCCTCGGTGCCGGCCAGCGCGCCTCCCGCCAGGGCGCGGATGATGATCGTGCCCATGTCGGCCGCCCTGGCATGGTCGAGCGAGCGGGCATAGTCGAGGCCCGGTGCGCCCTCGGGCATCGGCCCGCCCGCGCTGGGGTTGAGCGCGTTGTAGACGACCTGCACGGTGTCGAACGCCTTCGAATCGATGGCCTTCAGGATCGCCGCCGGCTCGCCGACGCCGCTGAAGCCGATGAAACGCGTCTTGCCCGCCTTCTGCAGCTTCTGCAACGCCGGCACGACCTCGTTCAGCGCGATTTCGACATCCATGTGGTCGTCGGCGTCCCTGGCGACCAGCGGATTGTGGAGTTGCAGAAGATCGACGTGATCCAGGCCGAGGCGCTTCAGGCTCTCGTCCATCGACTGCGCGACGAATGCCGCGACCCGCGAGCGGTCGGCGGCCTTCAGCCGGAACTTGGTCCCGAGCACGACATCGGGCTTCAGCGCCTTCAGCACGCGGCCGAGGTTGCGCTCGGACTCGCCGTTGCCATAGAGCGAAGCGGTGTCGATGTAGTTGATGCCGAGCTCGACGGCGCGTGCGATCGCCCGCTCCTGATCGGCCGGCGCTCCCTTGGTCATCAGGCCGCCGACGGCGCCGGCGCCGAAGCCGAGCACGGATATCTCGAGGCCGGTGCGGCCCAATTTACGCTTCTGCATTTTCGTTTCTCCCGATTCAGTTTCCTCCCTGCGCGAAGCGCGGGGAGGTGTCAGCGTCTTACGCTGACGGAGGGGTCATGAGCACCCATGGTGTTGCTCATGACCCCTCCGCCCGCGATTACACGGGCACCTCCCCTTCGCGGAGTCCGCGAAGGGGAGGAGATATGGTTTCAGCTCTTGGCTACAGGCATTTGAACCATGACGACGAACATGCGAGTAGCCTAGCACATGACTAGCTCCGCAATGACGGCCATCGAGCTCTGCGTGTTCGACGCCTACGGCACGCTGTACGACTTCAATTCGGCGGTCGCGCGCCATCGCGCCGCCGTCGGGCCGAAGGCCGACGCGCTGTCGGAGATGTGGCGCAGCAAGCAGATCCAATACACCTGGCTGCGCAACAGCATGGGTGCCTACGCGCCGTTCTGGCAGGTCACCGGGGAGGCCCTCGACCATTGCCTCGCCGCCCATGGAATCACTGAACCGTCGGTGCGCGAGAGGCTGATGGGCGCGTACCTGGCGCTCGATCCCTTTCCCGAGGTGCCGGCGACGCTCGACCGGCTGAAGCGCGCCGGCGTGCGCCTCGCCATCCTGTCCAACGGCAATCCCGAAATGCTCGATCCGATGGTCCGCGCATCCGGCCTCGCCGACCGATTCGAAGCGGTGCTGAGCGTCGATGCGGTCGGCGTCTTCAAGGTCGATCCCAGGGTCTATGCGCTGGTCGAGCAGCGCTGCGGCGTGACGCCCGGCAAGGTCTGCTTCCTGTCGTCGAACTGCTGGGACGCGCACGGCGCGGCGCAGTTCGGCTTCAACACGGTCTGGGTGAATCGCGCCGGCGCGCCGGACGACAATTTGCCGGGCAGGATCGTCACCCAGGTCAAGGACCTTTCCGCCCTCCCTTCTCTGCTTGGTGTTGCCTGATGTCTTCGCTGCCGACCTTCGCCGATGTGCAAGCCGCCGCCCGCCGTCTCGAGGGCGTCGCCATCCGCACACCGCTGCTCGAGAACGCAAGGGTCAACGCCGCACTCGGCGGCCGGCTGTTCATCAAGGCGGAATGCCTGCAGCGTACCGGCTCGTTCAAGATCCGCGGCGCCTACAATTTCCTCGCCTCGATGAGCGACGCCGATCGCAGGAAGGGCGCCGTCGGCTGGTCGTCGGGCAACCACGCGCAGGGCCTCGCCGAGGCCGGCCGCCTGCTGGGGGTGAAGACCACCATCGTCATGCCGGCCGACGCGCCGGCGCTGAAGGTCGCCAACACCCGCGCCTCGGGCGCCGAGGTCGTGCTCTACGACCGGGTGAAGGACAGTCGCGAGGAGATCGGCCTCGGGATCGCGAGGAAGACCGGCGCCACCGTCGTGCCGCCCTACGACCATCCGTGGATCCTGACCGGACAGGGCACGGCGGGGCTGGAACTCGCCGAGCAGGCCGAGGCGCTCGGCGTCACGCTCGATGCCGTCGCCGCGCCCTGCTCCGGCGGCGGCCTGTCGACCGGCGTGGCGCTGGGCGTCAAGGGCCTGAGCCCGAGCACGACCGTGCATGCCGGCGAGCCGGCCGGCTTCGACGACCTCGCGCGCTCGCTCGCGAGCGGCAAGAAGGAAACCAACGAGAAGCTCTCCGGCTCGATCTGCGACGCGCTGCTGGCGCCGACGCCGGGCGACGTCACCTTCCCGCTGGCGCAGAAGGTCCTCGGTCCCGGCCTGGTCGTGACCGACGACGAGGTGCTCGACGCGATGGAAGTGGCGTTCCGCGAGTTCAAGCTGGTGGTCGAGCCGGGCGGTGCCGTGGCGCTGGCCGCCGCCCTCACCGGCAAGCTCCCGGTCAAGGGCCGCGCCGTCGCCGTGATCTGCTCCGGCGGCAACGTCGACCACGCGACGTTCATCCGCGCGCTGTCGCGTCACTCATAGGAGCGCGCCACTAATATGAAACTGGATTTGGGAAGAGGATGAGATCATCCCACCAACGGTGTCATCCCGAGCGCAGCGAGGGATCTATGGGCCACAGCATAGATCCCTCGCTGCGCTCGGGATGATACCGGGTGTGCGGCGCGGCCGGGGCTCGCCGCCAGTTTCATTCCCGAGGGTCGGCGCTGCCGACGGTGAACTACTCCAGTGGCGCTCATGGTCCGAGCGCCACTGGAGTGGCGCGCTGCAATGAAGGGCAGGCGCTTCAGACCTTCGTACTTCGGTTCCGGTACCGTGTGAGCTGCTGGTCGGCGAGGACGCCGATCAGGATGACACCGCCCATCACGGCGAAGTTGAGCGAGCTCGGGATGCCCAGCAGGTTCACGAGGTTCTGGAGCACCTGCAGCAGGATCGCGCCCAGGACGATGCCGAGGATCGACCCCTCGCCGCCGCGCAGCGAGCAGCCGCCGAGCACTGCAGCGGCGATGCCGTAGAGCTCGTAGAAATTGCCGTGGCTCGCGGGCGAGATCGAGCGCGTGTACATGGCGAGATAGATCGACGACAGGCCGGCCAGGGCCCCGCAGATGATGTAGGCCGCCGCGATCACCCTTGTCGTACGGATGCCGGAATAGCGCGCGGCCTCCTCGTTCTTGCCGACCGCGAAGAGATAGCGGCCGAACACCGAGCGGTGCAGCACGACGGCCATCACGCCGGCAACGAGCAGGAACATGAGAAAGGAATGCGGCACGCCCACCGTGCGGCCGGCCGTCAGCCATTCCAGCATCGGGAAGCTCTGGCCGAACTCGAAGCCCGCCGTGCCGTCGTTGGTGTAGTAGCGCGCGATGCCGCGATAGATCAGCAGGCCGCACAGCGTGACGATGAAGGGCTGCAGCTTGAGCCGTGTCACGAGAAAGCCGTGGATGGCGCCGAGCACAGTGCCGCCCAGCACGGTGACGATCACGGCCAGCCACCAGGGAAGCTCCCAGGTCACCAGCAGGTCGACGAAGATCACGCCGAGCAGCGCGAAGATCGAACCGATCGACAGCTCGATGCCGCCAGTGATGATGACGATGCCCTCGCCGAGGGAGAACAGCCCGAACAGGCCGATCAGGTTGGCTGTATTGGCGAGGTTGATCGGCGACAGGAAGCGCGGATTGAGGATGGCCACGACACTGCCGACCACGACGATCAGCAGGAACAGACCGAGGTCCTTCTTCAGCACGATCCTGGCTCCGCCTCGCGCCCATCCTGCTGCCCGACTTCCCGCTGCCCGACCGCCAGCCGCATCACGTTCTCCTCGCTGAATTCCGCTCGCGCGAGGAAGCCGG
Organism: Reyranella sp.; assembly: GCF_965279465.1. NCBI lineage: Bacteria > Pseudomonadati > Pseudomonadota > Alphaproteobacteria > Hyphomicrobiales > Reyranellaceae > Reyranella > Reyranella sp. The sequence goes on along the minus strand of NZ_OZ257242.1, from coordinate 4,028,487 downwards.
CGATCCGGCCCTCGCGCATCACCAGAATACGATCGCTGACGCCGATCACCTCCTCCATGTCGCTGGAGATCATCAGCACGGCGACGCCGGCATCGGCCAGCCCGCGCATCAGGCGGTAGATCTCGGACTTCGAGCCGACGTCGATGCCGCGCGTCGGCTCGTCGAAGATCACCAGCCGCGGCTTCATCGACAGCCACTTGGCGAGCACGACCTTCTGCTGGTTGCCGCCGGACAGGGTGCCGACGAGCGTATCGATCGAGGCCGTGCGAATATCCAGCGCAGTGCGCTGCTCGCTGGCATTGCGCCGCTCGGCCCCGCTCTTGATCAGCAGGCCCGAGGCGAAGGCCATCAGGTTCGGCAGCGAGATGTTTTCGTTGACCGACTGCTCGAGCACCAGCCCGCTGCGCTTTCGGTCCTCGGGCACAAGGAATATCCCGCGATCGATGGCGTCGCGCGGTGAGCGGATCGAGACCGGCTCGCCGTCGAGGCGGATCGTGCCGCCGGCGATTCGGTCGACGCCGAAGATGGCGCAGGCAAGCTCGGTGCGTCCAGCGCCGACCAGGCCCGCCATGCCGAGGATCTCGCCGGAGAGCAGGGCGAGGTCGAGCGCCTGCGCTTCATGCGCCTGGGTCCGCAAACCGGCGACCTCCAGGACCGGGCCGCCCGGCGGCCGTGCCGGCGGGATGTAGAGCGACCTGAGATCGCGGCCGATCATCAGGCGGATCATCGTCTCGTGCCGGATCTCGCCGGGGGCCAGCTCGCCCACCACGGCCCCATCGCGCAGCACCACGACCCGGTCGGCGCAGTGCTCGACCTCGTTCAGGCGGTGGGAGATGAAGATTATCGACACGCCGCCGGCCTTGAGCTCGGCGATCACCTTGAGCAGCCGTGCTGTTTCCGAGGCGGTGAGACTGGAGGTCGGCTCGTCCATGATGACGATGCGCGCATCGAGCGACAGCGCCTTGGCGATCTCGACGAGTTGGCATTGCGCGAGCGACAGCTCGGCGACCGGCGTATGCGCCTCGAAGTCGGCGCCGAGGCGGCGCAGCAGCGGGGTGACCTTGCCCTCGAGCGCGCGGCGGTCGATCAGCCGCAGTGGCCCGGCGAAGACCGGCTCGCGCCCGATCATCACGTTGGCCGCGACGTCGAGATTGTCGAACAGGTTGAGCTCCTGATGCACGAAGGCGATGCCCGCCGCCATGGCGCCGGCGACCGTGAGTCCGGCATGCTCGACGCCGTCGATCCGGATCGCACCTTCGCTCGGAGCGACCACGCCCCCCAGGATCTTCATTAGCGTCGATTTGCCGGCCCCGTTCTCGCCGATCAGCGCCAGCACCTCGCCGCGTCCGACCGCGAGGCTGACACGGTCGAGCGCCTTCACGCCGGGATAGGTCTTGCTGACGGCGAGCAGTTCGAGCAGCGGCTGGGTCATCCCGGGCGCATCCGTCGAACAGACAAGTTCCTCCCTGGCGAAGCCGGGGAGGTGGCGCGGTAATCCGCGACGGAGGGGTCATGGGCCACACCGATACTGTAGCCCATGACCCCTCCGTCGCCGTAAGACGGCGCCACCTCCCCGCGCTGCGCGCAGGGAGGAACGGAGCGAGCGGGATCTGCCAAAATCGGAGCTTAAAGCGATAGCCTACTTCTTGCCCTGGCGCGCCTTCAGCTCGGTCCAGAAGTCGTCGACGTTGCTCTTGTCGATGATCCTGGTCGGCACGATGATCAGCTTGTTGGCGGGGATGAAGGACTTGTCGCCCTCGAGATACTTCGCCATCTGCTTCATGCCCTGGTAGCCCCATTCGTAGGGCTGTTGCACGACGGTGCCGACAATGGTGCCTTCCTTGATGCCGCCCAGCGTGATCGCGTCCTCGTCGAAGCCGATGATCGTGACCTTGCCGATCTTGCCGGCCTCCTTCAGCGCCTCATAGATGCGCGGCGTGTTGTAGGAATAGAAGCCGACCATGCAGTTGATCTCAGGACGCGCGGTGAGCGTGTCCTCGACGTTGCGCTTGGCGCGCGTCTGGTCGATGTCGTCGGCGCGGACGTCGACCAGCTCGATCTTGGTGCCCTTGATCACTTCCCTCACGCCCTCGATGCGCTCGCGCGCATTGTCGGCGCCGGGGAGGCCGACGAAGCCCATGCACTTGCCGCCGTTTGGCATAGCCTTGACCATGAGCTGGCCTGCCTGCTTGCCGGCATCGACGTTGCTCGAGCCGATATAGACGATGCGCTTGCTGTTGGGCGCGTCGGAATCCGTGGTGAACAACGCCACCTGGCCGCCGACCCGGTTCAGCGCGTCGCCCATGGTCTTGGGATCGACCGGGCTCACCAGGATGCCGGCGACGCCGGCGGCCACCAGATCGTCCATGATGCGCGTCTGGATCGCCGCGGAGGACTGCTCGGGATACTTGAAGGTCAGGGTGTAGTTCGGCAGCTCGCTCTGCGCCTTCTTCATGCCGGCCTCGGCGGCCTTCCAGAAGTCGGACGCGCCGTTGACCACGAAGGCCAGCGTCTTCTTGCTCTGGGCGTCGGACGTGCCGCCGAGCGCAGTCAAGGCGAGGGTCGCCGTGGCAGCCAGCAGAAGCTTCTTCATGATCATCCTCCCGGGTGATGATTTATCGTGACCTGACCAATGATCGACTTCATATCGATTGAAAGATCGGTTCGTTGTCGAGCAGGCTAGACAGGCGGAGGGCGAATCGTCAATCGGCGCGGAAAGACCACAAGCTATGCAGACGACATGATTCAGTCGCGACGCGACCGCCGCGACTGGCGGATCTTTTCCTGGGTCAGCCTGGCAAGCGCGATCGTCAGCGCGATGTTCAGCCTGAACGTCTCGCCGCCCGAGGAATCGTGGCCGCATGCCATCGCCCAGGGCATCGCAACCTCCCTGCTCGTCGCCACACCAATACTGTTCTTCGAGTTGCGCAGCGCGAGGGCCGGTGCCCTGCGCCGGCTGAGGCGGTTGCCGCTGGCGCTCTATTTTGCGGTCAAGGTGCTTTACTACGTCGTGGTGATCCTGTTCGGCCTGATCGTGGCGAGGCTGTTGATGACGGCGCATTTCGAGGTCGACACGATCTTTCACCGCTCGGTGTTTTTCGCTGTCGGCATGTCGGTCGTCGGCAACCTGATCTTCGAAATGGGCGGGCTGCTGGGCTTCGGGACACTGAAGAACCTGATGACCGGGCGCTACGTCCAGCCCAAGCGCGAGCTGCGCGCCTTCCTGCTGATCGACATGAAGGATTCGACGGGCATGGCCGAGCGGCTCGGCGGCGTGCTGTTCCATGAGCTGCTGAACGACTTCTTCCGCGACGTCGCCGATGCCGCCCTCGAATGCGAGGCCGAGATCCACAAGTACGTCGGCGACGAGGCCATCCTCACCTGGGAAGGCGGCGCAGCCCTGGCCGACGGCGAATGCCTGCGCTGCCCCTTCATCGCGCGCGACTTGATGGCGCGCCACGGACCGGCCTACCTCGCACGCTTCGGCGCAATCCCCACCTTCCGAGCCTCGATTCATTACGGCGAGATCGTCGCCGGCGAGATCGGCGAGGTGCGGCGCGAGATCGCCTATGTCGGCGACACGCTGAACGTCGCCGCCCGCCTGCTCGACGCCGCCAAGGAGTTGGGCCGCGACGTGCTGGTGTCGGACGACCTGCTGGCCCAGGCGCCTCTGCCGGAGGGCCTCAGGACCGAGAAGCTGCCGGTGCTCACCGTCCGCGGCCGCGCCGCCCCGCTCGGCGTGTCAGCTCTGGAGAGCGTGTAGACGAGGCGGATCATGTTTCTCCCTGCGCGCCAGCGCGGGGAGGTGGCGCGGTAATCCGCGACGGAGGGGTCATGTGCCGCACACACGTTTTTGTTGTAGCTCTCATCATACTTCATCCGCAAATAATGCTGCCCTTCAGTCTATGCTCAATTTCTCTCGCAACTTGCGTCAGAACCTTACGAATGCCGAGTGCCTGCTTTGGAGCCGGCTTCGCCGTCGTCAGCTGAATGACTTCAAGTTCAGGCGCCAGCACATGATCGGCTCGTACATCTGCGACTTCGTTTGCGTCGAGGCGCGTGTCGTGATCGAGCTCGACGGAAGCCAGCATCTCGATCACGCACCGTACGATGCGCATCGCGATCGGTTCCTGCGGTCGAAAGGCTATCGTGTCCTTCGATTCTGGAATGGTGACGTCTTGAACCAGACTGGAAGCGTCATGGAGACAATTTTCGAGGCTCTGCATCGCGAAGAAATGGACGGGCGCTTCGATTGAGGCTCATGACCCCTCCGCCCCTCCGGGGCACCTCCCCGGCTTCGCCAGGGAGGGACGTATGAATCAACGCCGCACCTGAAACCGGGCCAGCGTGCTGCCGAGGATGCCCTTGGGCAGGAAGATGATGAACAGCACCAGAAGCACGCCGTAGATCAGGTTGTCCCAGCCGACCGCCTTGGTGCCGAAGCCGATGCGCAGCACCTCGGCGAGCAGGATCGTGATGATGGCACCGACGGTCGGGCCGAGCGCCACGTAGATGCCGCCGACCACGACGGCGAACACCATCTGCAGCGACACCGCGATGCCGCTCACCGTGTCGGGCGAGATGAACATCTGGTACTGGCAGTAGAGAGCCCCGGCGAGCGCCGTCATCAGCGCGCTGATCACCGTGATCTTGAGCTTCTCGTAGGTGACGTTGACGCCCGCCGCCGCTGACGCGTCCTCGTCCTCCGAGATCGCCTCGAGGGCATAGCGATCCATGCTGTTGTCGACCCAGCGCCAGATCAGCAGTCCGCACAGCCAGACGCCGAGCGCGATCAGGTACCAGACGGTCTTGTCGTCGAACTGCAGCGCGACGAGGTGGTTGCCCTTGGTGCGTTCCGGCGTGTAGCCGAGCGAGCCGCCGGTGTAGTCGCGCGTGGCGGTGATGACCTGCAGCACGATGCCCGAGAGCGCCAGCGTCACCAGGACGAAATAGTGGCCGGTGATGCGGAAGCGAAAGCACGGATAGGCGACCACGAGGGCAAGCACGCCGGCGCAGACCAGCGCGATCGGGATGCCGATCCAGGGCGAGACGCCGAGATGGTTCCACAGCAGCGCCGTCACATAGGCGCCGACGCCCATGAAGCCGCCATGGCCGAGCGAGACCAGGCCGAAGCGGCCCATCATCGACCAGGAGGTGTAGGCGAACGACCAGATCAGGATCAGGATCAGGATGTGCAGGTGGTAGGGGTCGCGATAGACGAACGGCAACGCGATCAGCGCTGCGATGCCGACCGCCCAGCCTGCGCGCGAAGTGTTGGTCACGAGCGCCTCGCCAGCAGGCCGGCGGGGCGCACGAACATCATCGCGATGAAGAAGGCAAAGGCCAGCACGTAGCCCCATTCGAGATCGGAGAAGAGCCCACCCAGCGAGATGATCTCGGCGAACACGAAGGCCGCGACGAAGCCGCCGACGAAGTTGCCCAATCCGCCCAGCACGCAGATCAGGAAGGTGATCGGCCCGAACGACAGGCCGACGAAGGGATGCACGTCGTACTGCAGCACCAGCAGGCAGGACGCGAGGCCGGCCAGCGCGCCGCCGATCGCCGAGGTGACGACGTAGATCCGCTTCGTGTCGACGCCCATCAGCGCCATGATCTGGCGGTCCTGCGCGATCGCCCGGATCGCGGTGCCGGTGTAGGTGCGCGTCATGAAGAGATAGACGGCGATCATGCCGACACCGGCGGCGAGGAAGGCGAGCAGGCGCGAATAGCTGAAATGCATCTCGCCCAGCGCCAGCACCGGCAGGCGGATGCCGAGATTGCGGAAGTCGATGCCGAAGGCGACGGTGGCGAAGCTCTGCAGCACGAACAGCACGCCGCCTGTCGCCAGCAGCTGGTTGATCGGCGCGGCCGAGAGCAGCGGCGCGATGACGATGACGTGCAGCGCCGCCCCCAGCCCCGCCACCAGCAGGATGCAGAGCGGTGCCGCGATCCAGTACGGCACATGATAGACGCTGAAGAGGTAGTACATGCCGTACATGCCGATCATCACCAGCTCGGCGTAGCAGATCCACGTCACGTCGATGACGCCGAAGATCAGGTTGAGCCCGAGCGCCAGCAGCGCCAGCACCCCACCCAGCAGGATGCCGTTGACCACGGCCTCCAGCAGATAGATGTCGAAGATCTCGATGAAGGACTGCATCGCTACCCTTTTTTCCTCACCTCGCCCGAAACGGGCAGGGCAATCGCATATAATCCTGTCCTCCCTGGCGAAGCCGGGGAGGTGGCGCGGTAATCCGCGACGGAGGGGTCAGACGCAACCCTTTGGCGCTCATGACCCCTCCGACCGCGTAAGACGCGGCCACCTCCCCGGCTTCGCCAGGGAGGAAAGGAATATGAAACGCATCAAACACCGAGATACGCCTGCTTGATGGTGTCGCTGGCCAGCATCTCGGCCGAGGTGCCGGAAGCGCGGATCGAGCCCGCCTCCAGCAGGTAGGCGCGGTCGACCACCTTCAGCACCTGCTGCACGTTCTGCTCGACGATCAGCACCGTGAGCCCGCCGGCCCGGATGCGCTTCACCAGCTCGAAGACCTGCTGCACGACGACCGGCGCGAGACCGGCCGACGGCTCGTCGAGCAGCAGCAGCTTGGGATCGCTCATCAACGCACGGCCGATGGCGCACATCTGCTGCTCGCCGCCCGACATGGTGCCGGCCATCTGGTGGCGGCGCTCCTTCATGCGCGGGAAGAGGTCGAACACGAAGGCCAGCCGGTCGGCGAACCTGGCCCGCGCCGCCGGCATGAAGGCGCCCATCTTGAGGTTGTCCTCGACCGTCAGCCGCGGGAACAGCCGGCGGTTCTCCGGCACGTGGGCGATGCCGAGGCTGACGATGCGGTGCGGCGCGGTCGCGAGGACGTTCGTGCCCTCCATCGTGATCGTGCCCTTGCGCGGCCGGATCAGCCCCGAGATGACGCGCATCAGCGTCGTCTTGCCGGCGCCGTTCGGACCGATCACCCCGACCGCCTCGCCCGGATGGACGTCGAGGCTGACGCCGAACAGCGCCTGGAAGCTGGCGTAGCCCGCGTCGACCGACCTGAGCTCGAGCATCGCGCTCATCGCCGGGCCTCCGCCGCAGCCGCCTGCGTCGCGTCCGCGTCGGTGCCGAGATAGACCTCGATCACGCGCGGATCGGACGACACATGGCTCGGCAGGCCTTCCGAGATCTTCTCGCCGTGGTCCAGCACCATGACGCGATCGACCACGCGCATCAGCACGCCCATGATGTGCTCGACCCAGATGATGGTGATGCCGAGCTCGTCGCGGATCTTGCGCAGCATGTCGGCAGCCTGGTCCATCTCCGCCTCGTCGAGGCCGCCGAGGCTCTCGTCGGCCAGCAGCAGCTTCGGCGCGGTCGCCAGCGCCTTGGCGAGCTCGAGCTTCTTCAGCCCGGCGGCGCCCAGCCCGTCGACACTTGCCTGCCGGTCGGTCGGCAACCCGACCATACCGAGAGCCTTCTCCGCCGACTCGAAGGCTTTCGCCCGGCTGACGCTGTTCTGGCCGTAGTAGCCGGCCAGAGCCACGTTCTCGAAGAGGGTGAGGCGCCTGAAGGGCCGTGGGATCTGGAATGTGCGGCCGACGCCCAGGTTGATGATGCGATGCGGCGCAAGCCCGGCAAGCTCCTGCCCTTCGAACAGGATTGATCCCGCCGACGGCGGGAAGGTGCCCGACAGCATGTTGAAGATCGTGCTCTTGCCCGACCCGTTGGGGCCGATCAGGCCGAGGATCTCGCCCTGGTCGACCTTGAACGACACGTTGTTGACCGCGGTGAAGCCGCCGAAGCGCTTCACCAGCCCGTTCACCGCCAGCATCGCCGGCTCCCCGCTACGCGACGCAACCGCCTACTGGTTCGAGTAGGTCATGCCCTTGGGGAGAGGCAGCACGGGTTCGCGCTGCGCCTGGCTCTTCGGCCACACGACGTACGACTTGTCGTCGATATACTGGATGACGACCGGGAAGGAGCGCTCGTTCTGACCGGCCATGGCCGCGCCTTCGGCCGGGAACTTCACGCCGAAGCCCAGCATCGTGCCGCCCTCGGGGATGTCGATCTCCATCGCTGCCTTGCGCAGGGAGTCGGGATCGATGCCGCCGTATTTCTTGATCGCGCGCGGCAGCACCTCGGTCATCAGCAGGTAGGTGTTGGACGCGGCCATGCCGACATGCGCCGAGCGGATCGCCACGCCGGGCTTGAGCTTGTCGAACTCCTCGCCGATCTGCTTGATCACCGGCGGCAGCTTGGCGTCCATGGTCTTCTGGTTGGCGAGCCAGATCGAGATCGGGTCGGTGTTGAACAGGTAGTTGGCGTCCGGCCCCATGCCTTCCTTCAGCTTCTCGTAGACGCCGTAGCCCGCACCATGGCCGACCAGCGCGGCGAACTTCAGCCCCTGCTCGCGCGCCTGGCGGGCGAACAGCGTGATGTCCGGGTTGTAGCCGGTATGGAAGATGACGTCCGGCCGGGCGCGCTTGAGCTTGGTGACCAGCGCGGAGAGATCGGGCGCCGTCGCCGAGTAGCCTTCCTTCATCACGACGTTGAAGCCCGCCTTCTTGGCGCCGGCCTCATTGCCCTTGGACACGTCGACTCCATAGGCGCCGTCCTCGTGGATGATCGCAACGCGGAGGTCCTTCGGCTCCTTGCCCAGCTTCGACTTCGAGAAGTTCTCGATGAAATCCATCGTCATCTTGCCGAACTGATCGCCGCTGGCTTGCGGACGGAAGACGTACTTGTAGTTCTTGTTCTCGAGCACGGCGGAGGAAATGCACGTGGTGATCCACATGAACCGCTTGAGCTGCTCGACCTTGGCCGCGACCGGCACGCACTGCGCGGACGAGTAGAAGCCCATCACCAGATCGACCTTCTCCTGCTCGATCAGGCGGGTCGCTTCGTTGATCGCCACGTCGGGCTTGGATTGGGCGTCGGCATAGACGACATCGATCTTGTAGCCCTCGATGCCGGTCTTGACGAACTGGTCGAGCATGATCTTGGCGCCGATGTACTGCAGCTCCGAGCCGCCGCCCGCGAGCGGGCCGGTCAGGTCGTAGACCACGCCGATCTTGATCTTCTTTTCCTGGGCGGCGGCTCCGGCCGCCAGTCCCAGCACCGCCGCCGCGGCGAGGACGCACGCGCCCGCACGGCGCCCAATCCTGCGCATGGACATGTCGTTTCTCCCTGAATGGCTTTCTTCTTGTTGTCGCCATCACAGGGCGCGCGCTGCCCGATGTCAAGCGTGCAGCGATCTACAACCGGCCTTCTCCCGGCGTCAGGATGTCGAACATCAGGGTCGACGGCTGGTCGAGCATGCCGAACAGGGCGGCGAGCCGCGACGGGTCGCCGTCGATCTTCAGCGCGCCCGACATCAACGCCTCCGGGACCTGGAGCTTGCCGAGGATGAGGGAATCGAGCGTCGCCCGCGTCGTGGTGACGGAGGCGGCCGCACGGTCCGACCATGCGCCGAGCCGGTGGCTGAGCGTGCTGTGGGCGAGAGTGAGCGCGAGCTTCTCGTCGCGATCGGTGAAGTGCCAGTTGACGACCATCGCCTGGCCGGCCGACTTCGCCGGATCGAGGCGGATCGCCAGCATGTCGAAGAAGACGTCGGTGGCGAGACCGGCCAGCGTGTCTGCCGACAGGTTGATGCGGGCCGGCATCCTGAAGACGCCGTGGCGCAGCTCCTGCGCGCCGTAGAGGAAGGCGTTGCGCCAGGTCGCCGACTCGGCCTGGTAGCCCATCTGCTCCAGCGCATCCGCACACAAGGCGCGCGCCTCGATGTTGTCCGGCTCGGCGTAGACGACCTCCTTCATCACCTGCGCAACCCAGCGGAACTCGCCCTTCGCGAAATCGGCCTTCGCCCGCGCGATCACGGCCGCGGCACCGCCCATGTATTCGACGAGCTTCCGCGCCGCCGGCCCCGGCGGCAGCGGATGGAGATTGCACGGGTTGCCGTCGTACCAGGAGAGATAGCGCTGATAGACGGCTTTCACATTATGGCTGACGGTGCCGTAGTAGCCGCGCACCGACCAGCGCTCGGCCAGTCCCGGCGGCAGGTCGATCGCCTCCGCGATCTCGGCCGGCCGCCAGCCCTTGTTCATGTGGCGCAGGGTCTGGTCGTGGATGTGCTTGTAGAGGTCGCGCTGCGCCGCGAGATAGTCGGCGATCGCCTCGCGACCCCAGGTCGGCCAATGATGCTGGCCGATCATCACCTCGGTGCGCGGGACATACAGGGCGATGGCGTCGCCGATGTATTTCGCCCAGATGCGCGGATCGCGCGCCACCGAGCCGCGCAACGGGATGAAATTGTGCAGCAGCGGACAGGCGTTCTCCGCCATGTTGAGCACGCCGAGCCCGGGATAGAACATGTGCATCTCGGCCGGCGCCTCGGTCTCGGGCGCAAGCTGGAAGACGATCTCGATGCCGTCGATCGTATGCGTCTCGATCGGCCGTTCGATGCTCCGCGTCGGCGCGATCAGCCCCGACGTCCCGCGCGCGATTCCCTTGCCCAGCCCCGCATCGACCTGCCCACGGGCGCCGCGCGGCAGCAGGGAGCCGAACTGGAACTGCGCGCGGCGCATCATCGGCAGGCCGGCCAGCACGTTCTCGCCCGAGATCGCGTCCATGAAACCGGCCGGTGCAATGACCGCGACCTTGCCGGCCTTGACGTCGGCCTCGTCGATCACGCCGCGCACGCCGCCGTAGTGGTCGATATGGCTGTGGGTATAGATCACCGCGACCACCGGCTTGTTCGGCCGGTGCGCGTAGTAATGCGCGAGCGCGGCGCGCGACACTTCCGCCGTGGTGAGCGGATCGATCAGGATCACGCCGCTGTCGCCTTCGAGCACCGTCATGTTGGCGATGTCGAAGCCGCGCAGCTGGTAGACGCGCTCGGCGACCTTGAACAGGCCGTTGGCGAGATTGAGCCGCGCCATGCGCCACAGGCTGGGATTGACTGTCGCCGGCGCCAGCTCGCCGTTTATGAAGGCGTACTCGCCGAGGTTCCACAGGACGGTGCCGGTATCGGTCCGCACGATCCCGTCGGGCACCGGCGCGATCAGGCCGCGCCTTGCCGCCTCGAAGTCGCGCGTGTCGCCGAACGGAAGCTTCGCCGCCATCGCCGCATTCGCGGCCCGAGTGGCGGCTTCGGCGTCACGCGCCACATCGAGGTGGGAGGCCGGGACGGGAACGGCGGAGCCTGCAGCCATTTCGCTTTTCCTTGTATGTCGACCGCGGCACTTTGCGGGTCCACCATGGCCGCACGCAAGCTCTCGCTCGCCACCATCCGAAAGGTCGCTCGCCCTGCCCGGCGTCGAGCAAGGCACGTCCTACGGGACAGCGGCTTTCTGCTTCAGGATGAAGCGGATCGCGCGCCTGCATCGGGACGGCGAGGCTCTTGCGCCGGGCGATTACAGGAGCAACGAGATGAAACTCTACTTCAGCAACGGCTCGCCGTTCGCCCGCAAGGTCCGGGTGGTCCTTGCCGAATTGGCACTCGCCTACGAGACCGACATCCTGGACGGGCTTCGGCCGACATCGTCCCCGCCGGGACCGACGATCGCGGTTCCCGTGCTGGAGGACGGAGCGTTGCGGCTCTGGGAATCCGACCTGATCGTCGACTACCTGCTGCGCTCTTATCCGGTCGCAAAACCCGCGGGAGAGCCGCCGCTGTCGCCCTGGATGGCCCGGCCGGAACGGCACTGGCAGGACATGACCGTCCTGGCGACGATTGCGACCTGTGCCACCAGCATCGTCAATCTCCGCCTGATGCAGCCCGACGGCATCACGCCCGACAGCTCCGCCTACATGGCGCGGCAGAAGGCGAGGGTCGACAGCTGCCTCGACTGGCTGGAGACGCAGGTCACCGACGACGGCTTCGCACCGGGTTGGTTCTCGATCATGGACATCGCGTTCTTCTGTCCCGTCGCCTTCTGCGATGCGCGGGGCGTAATGCCCTGGCGCGGCCGGCGGAAGCTCGAAGCACTATACGATCGCTGCCGCGCGCGTCCCTCCATGCTCGCCACACCGATCGGCGGGCTGCAGCCTTCATAGTCTCGGAATTCTCATGCTCTTCCGGACCGCGAGCGTCTCGCTCGCTGATGTGCATGAGCGAGCGAGACGCTCGCGGTCCGGAAGAGCATGAGCGGCTCGGCCACAGCTTCTTTTCCTCCCAGGCGAAGCCGGGGAGGAAAGCTAGCTCGCTAGCCCTCGACCTTGATGTTGTTGTCCTTGACCACCTTGGTCCAGCGCTCGGTCTCGAACTTCAGCTTCTCCATATAGGCCTCCGGCGTGCTGCCGGTCATGACGAAGCCGAGGTCGTTGTAGCGTTTGATGACTTCGGGATCCTTGATGATCTGCTGCACCAGCCCGTTGAGCCGATCGATGATCGGGCGCGGCACGCCGGCCGGCGCCACCAGGCCGTAGAACACCGCGCTCTCCATGTCCTTCATGCCGAGCTCGCCGACCGTCGGCACCATGGGGCAGATGCTCGAGCGCTCGGCCGAGGCCAGCGCGAGCCCGGTCAGCCGGCCCGCCGCAACGTGATTGCCGGTCGGCAGCACGACGTCGATGATGATCGGCACATGACCCGCGAGGACATCGCGCAGCGTGTCGGCGACGCCCTTGTAGGCGACGTTCTCCATCTTGAGGCCGAGCCGGGCCAGCAGAAGCCCGGCCCACAGGTGCGGCTGGTTGCCGACACCGGACGTGCCGTAGCGCACGGTCTGGGGCTGCTTCTTCACCCACTCGACGAACTCGGCAAGGGTCTTGGCCGGCACCGACGGATGGATCGCGACGATGTCGGGGATGTCCGCGACAGTCGAGATCGGCTGGAAGTCCTTCAGCGGATCGTAGGGCTGCTTGAGGCCGAGCGCGGCGTTGGTCGCCAAGGTCGTTGTGCCCAGCAGCAGCGTGTGGCCGTCCGGCTTGGACTTGGCGACCAGCTCCATGCCGATGATGGTGTTGCCGCCGCCCCGGTTCTCGACGATCACCTGCTGGCCGAGCAGCGCGGTCATCTTCTCGGCCACGATGCGGCCCGCCGTGTCGGTTGCGCCGCCCGGGATGTAGGGCACCACGATCTTGATCGGCTGGCTCGGCCACGCCTGCGCCCGCACGGCCGAGGCTCCGACGATCGTCCAGCCGGCCGTGCCCGCCAGCACTCCGCGACGCTTGATCATTGCTTCCTCCCTATTGGGAGGCTTCTTACTCTGCGGGTTTCAGGGCCGCCATGGCGTTCTGACGCTCGCTGGGCAGAAACGAAATGGCGATCACGGTGCACAGCGCCACGAGCGCGAGCGTCATCAGCAGGGTCGGAAAGCCCGCCGCCTTGACCGACGGACCGATCGCCGCGACGACCAGCGAGCTGACGCCGAAGCCGATCGCAAGCCGCATGCCGGTGACCCGGCTGCGCATGCGGTCGTCGACGTAGCGCACGATCATCGCGTCGGTGAACGGGATGGCGCCGAACACGAAGACCATGAACAGGGTCGTCACCCCGACCAGCGCCCAGCCTTCGGCATAGGCGGCGAGCAGGAACAGCGGCACCTGCGCGATCAGGATCGGCAGGTAGATGTTCTTCAGCGGATAGCGGTCGATCAGCGCGCCGACCACGAGCTGGGCCAGAGAGGCGATGGTGAAGACGAAGAACAGGACAGTGCTCAACAGCCAGGGATTGGCCGCCAGCTCCTCGATGCGCGCTTTCAGCATCTCGCCGTTGGAGTTGGTCGTGAAGTTGAACACGATCGAGCCGGTGACAGCGGCGCAGGTCATGATGAAGAAAACCTTGGCCATGACGCTGGGCGGCAGGTCGAGCATCTTGGACCTGCGCTTGGCCGGCGCCTCCCTCTCCTTCGGCACCAAGGCAGCGAACAGCAGCGCGGCAACGAGGCTCACGACGCCGGGCACAATGTAGGCCATCTGCCAGCCGTAGCGCGTGGCCAGCAGCACCGACACGCTGGCACCGATGGCGATGCCGAGATTGCCGACAAGACCGTTCACGCCGATCACGAAACCGGGCTTGTCGGCGCCCTGAACGATCATCGGGATGCCGACCGGATGGTAGATCGACGCAAAGGCGCCCATCAGGGTCAGCGCGATGCCGATCTGCCACGCATTCTGGCACAGCGCGATCAGCAGGCACGAGACGCCGAGGCCCGCGAAGAAGACGATCATCATGGAGCGCCGACCCCAGGAGTCGCCGAGCTTGCCGGAGACGATCGAGCCGGCACCGAACATGAAGGAAGCGCCGAATGCGTAGGGCGTCAGTTCCTTCCAGTCGGTCCCCCAAACGCCGGCGATCACGCTCACCGTGTAGAGAAAGATCGCGATGACCCAGTGGTCCATCGCATGGCCGAGGTTGAGCAGGAGGGAGGTCGGGCTGCTGAGCTTCATGACTGTAGAATAGGTCGCACGTTGCTGGCGGTCTTGCGCTAGAATGCCAAACTATGTCGCGAAATAGCCAAATCGAGCGTTCGACCGACCCGGCCGACTATCAGCATGTGCCGGGCGCCGTCGCGGCCATGCCCAAGGATTTCGTCGCCGGCTTCGAGATCCTGCCCCACCATCACGAGCGGGCACAGCTCATCCATGCCACGGCGGGCACCATGCGGGTGTCGACCGATGACGGTGTATGGGTCGTGCCGCCTCAGCGCGCGCTCTGGATGCCGGCCGGCGTGCGGCATGCCATCGCCATCCTGAGCGACACGACAATGCGCACGCTCTATGTCCGCGACGATGTGGCCGCCTTCATGCCGAAGTCGTGCCATGTGATGTCGGTCTCGCCGCTTCTGCGCGAGCTGATCGTCAGGGCAACGGAACTGCCGGTGCAGTACGACGAGAGCGGCCCGGCCGGCCATGTCGTGGCGCTGATCCTTTCGGAACTGCGCGGCCTGCAATCCCTGCCCCTCCAGCTTCCGATGCCGCGCGATCCCAGGCTGCGGGCACTGTGCGAGGCGCTGCTGGCGGCACCGGCCGAACAACGCCCGCTCGAGGCCTGGGCGGAAACGATCAACACCAGCGCCCGCACCCTTGCCCGCCGCTTCCAGTCCGAGACCGGTCTCAGCTTCGGGGCCTGGCGCCAGCAGGCGCGCGTCCTGGACGCCATGGGGCGGCTGGGCGGCGGCGAGCCGGTCACGCAGGTGGCGCTCGACCTCGGCTATGAAAGCGTCAGTGCGTTCAGCGCGATGTTCCACCGAGCCACCGGTACTTCCCCCAGCCAGTTCCGCAATCGTCCTCCAGCGTCGTGAATATCCCTTTTTGACTTATGGGATTGCGGTGCTGCAGCATTTTTCGGGCGCACAGAAAACCTTGACGGAATGGGTGTGAATATACCCAATGCGCACCCCAAGTAGCGTACTATAAATTGTCATTCAGCCAGATCGGTCGCTGCCGTGCAGCTCCGGAGTGAGTTAGTTTGAAGCCGACAGACATCTCGAATCCCGACTACTTCCACAAGGTCGTGGATTGCCAGTGGGCCTGCCCTGCGCACACCCCGGTTCCCGAATACATCCGCCTGATCGCGCACGGCCGCTATTCCGATGCGTACATGATCAATTGGAGGTCGAACGTGTTCCCGGGAATCCTGGGCCGCACGTGCGATCGTCCGTGCGAGCCGGCCTGCCGGCGCAGCCGCGTCGAGGACGAGACGCTGGTGAAGGGCAAGAAGGAGCCGGTCGCGATCTGCCGCCTCAAGCGCGTCGCCGCCGACTACAAGGACGACGACGACATCGACGCCAAGATGCCGAAGGCGCCGGCGAAGAACGGCAAGCGGGTCGCCTGCATCGGCGGCGGCCCGTCCTCGCTCACCGTCGCGCGCGACCTCGCGGTGCTGGGCTACGAGATCGTGATCTACGATCAGGATCCCAAGCTCGGCGGCTTCATCCGCACCCAGATCCCGCACTTCCGCCTGCCCGAACACGTGATCGACGAAGAGGTCGGCTACATCACCGGCATCGGCAACATCGCGTTCCGCCACCAGAAGGTCGACTCGCTGAAGGCGGTCCTCGCCGAGGGCTACGACGCGGTGTTCGTCGGCTCCGGCGCGCCGCGCGGCCGCGATCTCGACGTGCCCGGCCGCAAGGAAGCCGCCGCCAACATCCATATCGGCCTCGACTGGCTGTCGTCGGTTTCGTTCGGCCACATCACGAAGATCGGTAAGCGCGTGATCGTGCTCGGCGGCGGCAACACCGCGATGGACTGCTGCCGCACCGCGCGCCGGCTCGGCGGCGACGACGTGAAGGTGATCGTGCGCTCCGGCTTCGACGAGATGAAGGCGTCTCCGTGGGAGAAGGAAGACGCGATGGGTGAGGACATCCCCATCCTGAACATGCTCGTGCCGAAGGAAGTGAAGCACGAGGACGGCAAGATCAGAGGCGTACTGTTCGAGAAGGTGAAGGCCGAGTACGACGCCAAGGGCCGCCGCTCGCTGATTCCCTCGGGCGAGCCCGACGAGTTCCACGAGTGCGACGACGTGCTGGTCGCGATCGGCCAGGAGAACGCCTTCCCCTGGATCGAGAAGGACGCCGGCATCGAGTTCGACCGGTGGGGCCTGCCCAAGCTCAACGAGGCGACCCTGCAGTCGACCCAGCCGAAGGTGTTCTTCGGCGGCGACGCGGCGTTCGGCCCGAAGAACATCATCTGGGCGGCTGCGCACGGCCACGACGCGGCGATCTCGATCCACAAGATGCTGATCGGAGAGAACGTCGAGGAGCGTCCGGCGCCGGGCGTGAACATCGTCAGCCAGAAGATGGGCATCCACGAGTGGAGCTACGACAATGCTCCGACCATCGACCATCGCCTCAAGGTGCCGCATCGTCCCAAGGTCGAGGCGCTGAAGGACATCATGGCCGAGGTCGAGCTCGGCTTCGATCCCGCACTCGCCTTCAAGGAAGCCGAGCGCTGCCTGAACTGCGACGTGCAAACGGTGTTCGAGGGCAAGCTCTGCATCGAATGCGATGCCTGTGTCGACATCTGCCCGATGGATTGCATCACCTTCACCGACAACGGCGAGGAGAAGGAGCTGCGCACACGGCTCATGGCCCCGGCGATGAACCCGACGCAGGACCTCTACATCGGCGACGGTCTCAAGACCGGCCGCGTCATGGTGAAAGACGAGGACGTCTGCCTGCACTGCGGCCTGTGCGCCGAGCGCTGCCCGACCGGCGCATGGGACATGCGCAAGTACTACATGGAAATGACCCAAGCGGAGCACGCATGCCGCAAGCACTAGCCGCCGTTAACGATTTCGTCGTCAAGTTCGCGAACGTCAACGGATCGGGATCGGCCTCGGCCAACGAGCTGTTCGCCCGATCGATCCTGCGCATGGGCGTGCCCGTCAGCCCGCGCAACATCTTCCCCTCGAACATCCAGGGCCTGCCGACCTGGTACGAGGTCCGCGTCACCGAGAAAGGCTATCTCGGCCGCCGCGGCGGCGTCGACATGATGGTCGCGATGAACCCGCAGACCTGGGCCGAGGACGTGAAGGAGATCACGCCGGGCGGCTACCTGTTCTACGATTCGACCAAGCCGATGCCGTCGTCGATGTTCCGCGAGGACATCAACATCGTCGGCGTGCCGCTCACGGCGATCACCAACGCGACCTACTCCGACGCCCGCCAGCGCCAGCTGTTCAAGAACATCATCTACGTCGGCGCGCTCTCGATCCTGCTCGACATCGACGAGACGAAAATCCAGGGATTGTTCGGCGAGCAGTTCAAGGGCAAGGAAAAGCTGATCGATTCCAACGTCAAGGCGCTGCAGCTCGGGCGCGACTGGGTCAAGCAGCATGTCGATCCCGGCACGGTGAAGCTCAAGGTCCGGCCGTCGAACAACGTCGGCAACCGCATCTTCGTCGAGGGCAACAACGCCGCGGCGCTGGGCGCGGTCTATGGCGGCGCCACGGTCTGCGCGTGGTACCCGATCACACCCTCCTCCTCGCTCGCCGAGGCTTTCCAGTCGCACTGCAAGCGGCTGCGCCACGACAAGGCGACCGGCAAGGCCAAGTACGCCATCGTGCAGGCCGAGGACGAGCTCGCCTCGATCGGCATGGTGATTGGCGCCGGCTGGAACGGGGCGCGCGCCTTCACCAGCACATCCGGCCCGGGCATCTCGCTGATGACCGAGTTCATCGGGCTGGCTTCCTTCGCCGAGGTGCCGGCGGTGCTGGTCAACGTGCAGCGCGGCGGTCCGTCGACCGGCATGCCGACGCGCACCCAGCAGTCGGACCTGCTGTCCTGCGCCTACGCCTCCAACGGCGACACCAAGCACGTCCTGCTGTTTCCCGAGGATCCGAAGGAGTGCTTCGACTTCACCGCCGAGGCGCTCGATCTCGCCGACCGGCTGCAGACGCCGGTGTTCGTCATGACCGACCTCGACATCGGCATGAACCATCGCCTGTGCGAGCCTTTCCAGTGGGACGAGACGCGCGAGCTCGACCGCGGCAAGGTGATGACCGCCGCCGACCTCGACGCCGGCAAGACCTTCGGCCGCTATCTCGACGTCGACGGCGACGGCATCCCGTTCCGCACCTATCCCGGCACGCATCCGACCAAGGGCTCGTACTTCACCCGCGGCACGACCAAGGACGAATATGCGCGCTACTCCGAGGAAGGCGCCGTCTATGTGCGCAACATGGAACGGCTGCAGAAGAAATTCCTGACCGCCGCGAAGATCGCGCCGCAGCCGCTGCGCACCTCCGCGCCCAAACCCACGAAGTACGGCGTGATCTACTTCGGCTCGACCAGCCCGGCGATGGCCGAGGCGCTCGACCACCTCGAGGCCGAGGGCCAGCACGTCAACGCGCTGCGCGTACGCTCCTTCCCCTTCTCGAGCGCGGTCGAGGACTTCATCCACGAGCACGACAGGGTGTTCATCGTCGAGCAGAACCGCGACGCGCAGCTCCGCACCATGCTGATGAGCGACTTCACGCTCGACGGCCGCAAGCTGATCCCGGTGCTGCATTACGACGGCACGCCGATTACCGCACGCTTCATCGCCGGCGACATCGCCAAGAAACTCGACCAGCTGAAGGTCGTTCCGTTCGAGAAGGCCGCGTCATGACCTATATCGCCAAGCCCAAGCTCCACCATCCGTCGCTGGTCAAGAACAAGGCCGGCTACACGCGCCGCGATTACGAGGGTGCGGTCTCGACCCTGTGCGCCGGCTGCGGCCACGATTCGATCAGCGCGGCAATCATCCAGGCCTGCTACGAGCTCGACATCCTGCCGCATCAGGTCGCCAAGCTCTCGGGCATCGGCTGCTCGTCCAAGGCGCCGACCTACTTCGTCGGCGCGAGCCATGGCTTCAACACCGTGCACGGCCGCATGCCGTCGGTGATGACCGGCGCCAACCTCGCCAACAAGGACCTGATCTACATGGGCGTGTCGGGCGACGGCGACTCCGCCTCGATAGGCCTCGGCCAGTTCGCGCACGTCATGCGCCGCGGCGTGAACATGACCTACATCGTCATGAACAACGGCGTGTACGGCCTGACCAAGGGCCAGTTCTCGGCCACCGCCGACAAGGGCTCGATCAGCAAGAAAGGCGTCGCCAACTCCGACGAATCGATCGACATGGTGTCGCTCGCCATCCTGATGGGCGCGACCTTCGTCGGGCGCTCCTTCTCGGGCGACAAGCACCAGCTCGTGCCGCTGATCAAGGCCGCGATGAGCCACAAGGGGGCGGCGTTCCTCGACGTCATCAGCCCGTGCGTCGCCTTCAACAACCACGCCGGCTCGACCAAGAGCTACGAGTACGTGCGCGAGCACAACGAGGCGCTGAACCGGCTCGACTTCATCGAGGAGCGCGAGGAGATCACGACCGAGTACGATGCCGGCACGGCGACCACGGTGCAGCAGCATGACGGCTCGTTCCTGCGCCTGCGCAAGCTCGGCGAGGAGTACGATCCGTCCGACAAGGTCGCCGCCATGAAGCGCGTGCAGGAAGGCCTCGCGGCGGGCGAGGTCGTGACCGGCCTGCTCTATCTCGATCCGACGCCGAAGGACTTGCATCACAACCTGAACACGGTCGACGTGCCGCTCAACAGCCTGAACACGCCCGACCTCTGCCCCGGCACGGCGGCGCTGGACCGCATCAACGCGAGCTTGCGCTGATCAGGATCCTGCTCGCCCTATGGGGCGGGCTGATGGCCTCCGTCATCGTGGCGCCCTTGCTGGCGATGGCGTTCGCCGCGGGCGCTACCTTTCTCTACGGCGGCTTCGAGGGCGCCGCCGCCATGGGCGGCGGCGTGATCGGCGGCGCGCTCGGAGTGCTTGCGGGCTTCGGCGGCGGCCTCTGGCTGGTGCTGCGCAAGGGTAGCCATTGGGGCGGCACCGCCGTCACCTGGCTCACCGTCGGTGCCCTCCTGATGCTCCTCTGCCTGGCCTACGTCGCCTTCTCTTGAAAGCTGGGAGCGCGGCTCTCCAGAGCCGCGCTTCCTTCGGCTTGCTAAATCCCATGAGCGGCCTGGAGAGCCGCGCTCCCAGCCACGCCCACCTCATCGGAGCGCGCCAGTCCACAGACGCTCATGAATCTGAGCGCCACTGGAGTGGCGCGCTCCGATGAATCGGCTCACCGCACCGTGCTTCAGTGCTCGAGGTCGAGCGTCTCTGGCGCCGGCGCGGTCTTCAGGTTCATGCGGCCGTCGTAGATCGGCCGGCCGCCGGTGGTCGGGCCGGGATACTGCACGAACAGCACCGTGCCGCCGGTCTCCGTCTTCATCTCGTTCTCGAAATGCGGGTCTTCCATGTAGACGATGGTGCCGGGGCCATACGTCCTCTCGCCCATCTGGAACTCGCCCTCGATTACGTACCAGACCTGCGCGAAGTCGTGCTTGTGCATCGGGAAGCCCGCGCCAGGCTCGTAGCGCAGGAAGCCGACGTTCGGCGTCGTCGGCCGCTCGGGCGTCGGATGGAACAGGAACTTGGTGACGTTTCTGAAACGCCCCATCTCCCAGTCCATCTCGTCGGGATGCTTGAATTCCGGAGCATTGTGCATGGCTTCCTCCTGTTTCAGCTCGTCGGCAACTCGACCAGCTTGCCGACCTCTCCCGGACGGCGCTGCAGGTCGAGCCGGTGGTCGTGCCACTGCCGCAGGGTCGGGCGATGCCCGATCGAGACCATCGTCATGCCGGGCAGACGTTCCTTGAGCGCGCCGTAGACTGCGGCTTCTGCCGGCTCGTCGAGGGATGCGGTCGCCTCGTCCATGAAAAGCCAGTCCGGCTTGAAGACCAGCGCACGCGCAACGGCGAGCCGCTGCTGTTCGCCGCCCGAGAGAATGTTGCTCCAGTGCGCCTCCTCGTCGAGCCGGCCGGCGAGCTGGCCGAGCTGCGCGGCCTGCAGCGCCGCCACGATCTCGGCGTCGCTCGCCATCGACTCCTCGTCGGGATACTTCACCGCGTCACGCAAGGTGCCAATCGGGATGTAGGGCTTTTGCGGCAGGAACAGCACGCGTGCGCCCGCCGGAATGCTCACGTGGCCCTGGCCGAAGGGCCAGATTCCGGCCAGCGCGCGGAACAGGGTGCTCTTGCCCGAACCGCTGGCGCCGGAGATCAGCGTCGCCCGGCCCTTGGGCAATTCGACCCGCGCATCCTTGAGCAGTGCCTGCCCGTTCGGCAGCGCCAAGGTCAGCCCGTCGGCAACGACATCCCGGCCGCCGGCCTGGGGCACGATGTCGAGCGTCGTCGCGGGCTTGTCGTCGGTCGCAGCCTGCAGGCCCTTGAGGCGATCCATCACCGCTCGCAGTTCGGCAAGCGAAGTGTAGTTGTCGATGAAGAACGACAGGGCCGACTGGACCTGCCCGAACGCCGAGGCCGTCTGCGTCATCACCCCGAAGGTGATGGCGCCGGCGAAGAAGCGCGGCGCCGTCACGACATAGGGGAAGATGATGGCCAGCTGCGCGTAGCCCGACTGGTAGAAGGCGAGCTGGGCCTGGGTGAACAGCACGCGCCAGCCGTTGGCGAAGATGTCGGCGAAACGCATGTTGAGGAGGTCGGCCTCGCGTTGCTCGCCACTGTAGAGAGCGATGCCCTCCGCATTCTCGCGCACCCGCACCAGGGCGAATCGAAAGTTCGCTTCGAAGCGCTGCTTCTGGAAGTTGAGATTGATCAGGCGCCGGCCCACCAGGTTGGCGAGAAAGGTGCCGGCGAAGGCATAGATCAGCGCAACCCAGGCCATGTACCCGGGGATGGTCGCGTCGATGCCGATGAAGGAAAGCGACAGCGGCCCGGAGAGCTGCCACAGGATGAACAGGAACGAGACCAGTGTCGCCACCGCCCCGAGCAGGCCGAGCAGCAGCGACATCGTGTACTCGCCCAGAAAGCGCAGATCCTCGGCGATGCGCTGGTCGGCGTTGTCGACGCTGCGGGTCAGCTCGATGCGGTAGTAGCCGCGGCCATCGAGCCAGTGCGCGAGATAGGTCCTGGTCAGCCAGCGCCGCCAGCGCAGCCGGAGGTACGGGCTCACCACCGCGCGCGCGACGTAGTTCAGGATGAAGAACACAGCGAGCCACGAAAAGGTGATGATCTCCGTCCAGAAGACCGCTTCGTTCTTGTTCTGGATGCTGTCGTAGAAGCGCCGGTTCCAGTCGTTGAACAGCACTTCCAGACCGACCCCGGTGAAGGTCAGGGCGATCGCGCCGATCAGCAGCGGCACCGCATAACGCCAGTCCTCGGACTTGAAGTACGGGATGACGAGCCGCCACCAGTCGACGAGGAACGAGCCTACCTTGTTCATGCGGGGGAGATCCTTTCGGCCCGCACAGTATCCTTACAAGAGACCCGGCAGCCACAGAGCGATGATGGGAAAGGCGATAAGGATGACGAGTCGCAGGATGTCGGTTGCGATGAACGGCAATACACCCTTGAAAATCGACGAAAACGTGACGTCCTGCACCACGCTCTTGATCACGAAACCGTTCATGCCGACAGGCGGATGGATCAACCCGAGCTCGCCGTCTTGCTCGTGTTGCTCCGCGGTAATCTCGTCGGCCCAGCCGAATGCGCGCGCCAGAACAAGCTTCGTAACCCGTTTCCTCCGAAATTGTTTGGTGCCCCCGCCATTCCGGCGCATGACAGAAGCGCCCCGCGGGTTTATAGCGCCGCGCGATGGACGATCCCCTCGCTTCCCGGCGCGTCGCACTCGAGGTTCTCACCTCCTGCCTCGACAAGGGCCAGCCGCTCGACGATGCGCTGGCACAACACAATGGCTTCGCGGTCCTCGCGCCTCGCGACCGCGCCTTCGTGCGCCTGCTTCTGGCGACGGTCCTGCGGCGGCTGGGCGAGCTCGACGAGGTGCTCCGCGGCATGATCGAGCGGCCGCTCGACGGAGCGAACGCGCCGGCCTGGATGATCCTGCGGCTGGGTGCCGCGCAACTGCTCTTCCTCGGCACGCCCGCCCACGCCGCAGTCGACACGACGGTTCGCCTCATCGAAGGCATCGGCCTTCCCCATCTCAAGGGCCTCGCGAACGCGGTGCTGCGCCGCCTCGATCGCGAGGGTGCCGCGGTTTTGGGCGACCGCGATGCCGGCCGGCTCAACACGCCGCGCTGGCTGTGGGAGAGCTGGGTGGCGACCTATGGCGAGGAGGTGACGCGCGCCATCGCCGCAGCGCATCTGATCGAGGCGCCGCTCGATATCACGCCCCGTTCGAACACCGACTTCTGGGCGGGCCAGCTCGACGCGGTCGTGCTGCCGACCGGCTCGCTGCGCCGCACCGCCGGCGGCTACATCGCCGACCTCCCCGGCTTCGCCGAGGGCGCGTGGTGGGTGCAGGATGCCGCCGCGACCCTGCCCGCCCGCCTCCTCGGCGATATCGCCGGCAGAAAAGTCGCCGACCTCTGCGCCGCACCGGGCGGCAAGACAATGCAGCTCTGCGCCATGGGCGCGCAGGTGACAGCCGTCGACATTTCCGCCCGCCGCATGAAGCGGCTCGGCGAAAACCTCGCGCGCTCAGGCCTGTCCGCGGAGCTGGTGACCGCCGACGCAAGCAAGTGGACGGCCGCGGAGAAGTTCGACGCCATCCTGCTCGACGCCCCCTGCTCCGGCACCGGCACCCTGCGCCGCCATCCCGACATCGCCTGGCTCAAGGACGAGGAGGATGTCGGTCGCCTCATGCTCGCCCAGGACCGACTGTTGCTGCACGCGCTCGACCTGCTCAAGCCCGGCGGCACGCTCGTCTACGCCGTCTGCTCTCTGCAGGAAGACGAAGGCCCCGCCCGCATCGACGATCTGCTGAAGCGCGAGCGTCGCGCCAGGCTCGTGCCGATCGCCGCCACCGAACTGCCCGGCCTCGCCGAAGCCGCCTCGCCCGCCGGCGACGTCCGCACCCTGCCCTCGATGTGGGCAGAGCGCGGCGGCATCGACGGCTTCTACATCGCGCGGCTGTCGGTTGATTGATTGATATTCCTCCCTGCGCGCAGGGAGGAATGTGATCCGTCGTCGAGCGGTTTAGTGGATGGCCGTCTTCGGTTTGTCCGGCCGACGATGCGACGCAAAGCGCTCCACCATGGTGGCACTTGCCTCGTTGAGGCCAATGATTTCCACCTCGGCGCCGTGCCGTCGCAGCTTCAGGACGATGACGTCGAGCGCACCGATCGCCGTCACATCCCAGAAATGCGCCTGGCCGACATCGATCCGGACCTGCGGCGGCACATCCTGGTAGTCGATCGCTTCCGTCAGAACGTTGGATGACGCAAAGAAGACCTGTCCGGTGACGACGTAGGTGACGACCCGCCCGTCCTCGGACCTCATTGCTTCGACCGACATCAGGCGGGCCACCTTGGCCGCGAAGAAGACGCCGCTCAGCAGCACGCCGACCAGGACGCCCATCGAGAGATCGCCCGTGCCCACCACCACGACCACCGTGGCCAGCATGACGACGGAAGAACTCAAGGGATAGGAACGGAGGTTGGTGACCGACGACCAGCTGAAGGTGCTGATCGATACCATGATCATGACCGCGACCAGCGCCGGCATGGGAATCTGCTTCACCCAATCGCCCAGCACCACGATGAGGAAGAGCAGAAGGCATCCGGCGAAGAAGGTCGAGAGCCGGGTACGGCCGCCGGCCGTCACGTTGATCACCGACTGTCCGATCATGGCACAGCCGCCCATCGCGCCCAGGAAGCCGGTCACGAAGTTGGCAACGCCCTGTCCGACGCACTCGCGGTTCTTGTTGCTGCCGGTGTCGGTCATGTCATCGACGATCTGGGCCGTCAGCAAGGACTCCAGAAGGCCGACTGCCGCCATGGTCAGCGAGTAGGGAAAGATGATCCTCAGCGTCTCGAAATTAAGCGGCACGTTCGGGAGCGCGAACATGGGCAGGCTGGACGGGAGCTCGCCC
The DNA here is from genome assembly GCF_965279465.1 of Reyranella sp. Taxonomy (NCBI): domain Bacteria; kingdom Pseudomonadati; phylum Pseudomonadota; class Alphaproteobacteria; order Hyphomicrobiales; family Reyranellaceae; genus Reyranella; species Reyranella sp. The sequence continues at coordinate 4,003,155 of NZ_OZ257242.1, read as the reverse complement.
ATGTCTCCCACCGTATGGACCTGGAGGCCACTGAACATCGCAAAGCCGGTCAAGACGACGATGCTGACGAGCCCCGACGGGACCCGCTTCGTGACGAAGGGGAATAGATAGATGATTGCCAGGCCGGCCGCGACCATCGCGTAGGTTTCCCAGCCCACGCCCGTCAGCTGCGGGACCTGGGCAAGGAAAATCAGGATCGCTAGTGCATTCACGAAGCCGGTGATCACCGATCGGGAGACGAATCTCATCAGCAGGCCGAGCCGCGCCGCCCCCGCCGCGACCTGAAGAACCCCCATCAGAACGGTGGCCGCGAACAGGTACTGGATCCCGTGATCGCGGACGAGGGTCGTCATCAGCACCGCGGTCGATGCCGTGGCCGCCGAGATCATCGCGGGCCGGCCACCCACGATCGATGTCACGACGGCTATTGAGAAAGACGCGTAGAGACCGATCTTGGGATCAACGCCCGCGACGATCGAAAAGCCGATCGCCTCGGGGATCAGTGCCAGTGCCACCAGGGTTCCGGAGAGGATCTCCGTGGGAATGTTGGACAGCCACTCTTGCCGAAAACGCGTAACGATACTCATGCAAGCATCACTACACGAAGTCGGACGAGCGTCACACCATCGAGCTCGGGCGGTAGAACGGCTCGTGCTTCGAGGTGTCGATGTAGTCGGCGTAGAACTTGCGCACGTGCGGCAGCAGCGCTTTCGAGAGTTGCCGGCGCTCGACCTCGTCGTCGCTCAGCGCCTTGGCGAGATCATCGTGCAGGGCCTTGAGCGCCACGGTCTTGTCGACCTTGGTGAACTTGCCGTCCTGGTAGATCACCTCGCCGTCGCACATTGTCATGGTGACGGCCTGGCTCTTGGCGCGCTGCACGACGGCGTCGAGCGTCGGCGTCAGCTCGTCGAGATACGGGTAGGCCACGCTGTCCCAGTCGATCAACACCATGTCGGCCGCCTTGCCGACCTCGAGCGTGCCGAGCTGGGTGCCGAACGGCGTCGTCTTCGCGCCGCCGACCGTCGCCATGCGCAGCACCTGCGCCATGGTCGGCACATCCTCCTCGATCATGCCGGGGACGCGATGAGCGCGCAGCACGAGCTTGAGCTCCTGCAGCATGTCGCGGTCGTCGTTGATGCCCGCCTCGTCGAGCCCGATGGCGGTGTTGATGCCTTTCTTCTCGAAATGGTTCAGCGCAGCCACGCCCGAGCGCAGGCGGAAGTTGGACGAGCAGTTGTGGCAGACGCAGCCCTTGGCCTCGGCCAGGCGATTGATGTCGCTCTCGTTCAGCCACACGCCGTGGCCCAGGGTCAGTCGCTCGTTCACCAGGCCGAAGCGATCGATGTATTCGAGCGCCGTGCAGTCGCCGCGCCGCTTGGCGTATTCCTTCTGATAGGCGGTCTCGACCAGATGCATGTGCATCGGCGCGTTGTATTTGGACGAGGCGTCGGACAGCAGTGTCAGCGCCTTGTCGGAGCACCAGTGAAGGTTGGCCGGCGCGAGCTGGATCTTCACCCGGCGTTTGTTGTGATGGATCGAATGGAACGACTTGAACATGTCCATCGCATCGTCGAGGCCCATCTGGAAGCGGTCGTACCAGCGCTGCATGGGGCCTTGCAGGTCCTTGGGCAGGCTCTTCACGAACTCCTCGTCGGCCTGATAGACGAGCCGGTTCTGGTCGCGCACGGCGTAGCAGTAGCTGACCCGCATGCCGACGTCTTCGTAGGCCTTGATGGTGTCGGTCGCGCGCTTCTCGACGTCCGGCAGGGTACCCGGCATCCAGCCCTGGATGTGCTGCACCGTCGTGATGCCCGAGCCGATCATCTCGAAGGCCGAATAGAGCGTGTCGAGATAGAGATCGACGTTGCGGATCACCATGCGGGTGATGAACCACAGCTCGAGCGGCATGTCGGGTGAGCCGAGCTGCACCGGCGTCAGGCCGACATGGTGATGGCCGTTGACGAAGCCCGGCAGCAGGATCTCCTTGCCGTTGCCGATCACCGGCACGGTGGGGTGCTTGCGGTGCAGGTCGTCGTAGGTGCCGACGGCTGTGATGACGCCGTCCTCCTGCAGGACGGCGCCGTCCTTTATCTCGTTCCAGGACAGACGGTCGGTCGTGCCGGTGATCGCGGCACGGCTACGGATCAGGCTGGTGGCCATTCTGGCTTCTCCTAGAGGGCTGAGGCTAAAGAGCTGAGGCGAGAGCTTCCTGCTCGGCGAAGGCGCGGTCGACCTCGTCGCGCAGCAGGTCGGTGAGCTGGATACGCAATCCTTCCGCCTCGGGCGAGAAGAGATTGCGCGGCCGCGGCATGTCGATCGGCACGATGGTCTTGATACGGCCGGGCCGTGACGTGAACACGACCACCCGGTCGGCCAGCGCAACCGCCTCGTCGATGTGATGGGTGACGAACAGCACCGACGCACCGGAATCGCGCCAGACATCGAGCAGGAAATCCTGCATGCGCGCGCGGGTCTGGACGTCGAGCGCGGCGAACGGCTCGTCCATCAGCAGGACCTGCGGGCGCATGGCGAGCGCGCGAGCCACGGCCACCCTCTGGCGCATGCCGCCCGACAATTCGTCCGGCCGCTTTTCCATCGCGGCGGTGAGTCCGACGCGCTGCAGCGCCTCCTTGGCAACGGCGCGGCGCTCTTCCTTGCTCGCGCCGCGGATCGACAGGCCGAAGCTCACATTCTCCCAGACCGTCAGCCAGGGAAACAGCGAGGTCTCCTGGAAGATCAGGCTGCGCTGCGGAGACGGCGCCTCGACCTTGTCGCGGAACGACCAGATCTGCCCCGCGGTCGCATCCTCCAGGCCGGCGATGAGATACAGCAACGTGCTCTTGCCGCAGCCCGACGGGCCCAGGAAGACCACGAACTCGCCCGGCTTCACGTCGAGGTCGATGTCCTTCAGCGCCTCGTGGGCGCGCTTGGTGCCGGCGGCCCAGGTCTTGCCGACGCCGCGGCAGACCACGGCATCCTTCGACGAGTAGGTCGGCGGAGCGTCAGAGGCCACGCAGCTTCTCCGTCTGGTCGGGCAGCCAGTAGAGGATGCGGCGCTGCGCCTGGCGCAGCAGCCAGTCGAAGACGAAGCCCAGCACGCCGATCACCGCGATGGTGAAGAACACCAGCGAGGGGTTGAAGGTGTTGCGCGCCAGCATGATGACCTGGCCCATGCCGTAGCCGACGCCGGTCGATTCGGCGATCAGCACCACCATCCAGGCGGCGAACAGGTTCATGCGCAGCACCGCCAGCATGCCGGGCAGGATGGCGGGCACGATCACGCGCCAGTAGATCTGCGCCTTGCTCGCGCCCATGGTGCGGGCGACGTTGATCAGGTTGTTGGACACGCCGTCGATCTGGGTGATGGTCGCCAGCACCATGTGGAAGAACAGCGCGATCACGACCATGAAGATCGCCGGGCCGTTGCCGATGCCGAACAGGAAGATCGCCACCGGCAGCCAGGCAATCGGCGAGACCGGCGACAGCAGGGTCACCGTGGGCAGCACCAGCCGGTCGAACAGCTTGAAGTAGCGCACCATCACCCCGACCCCGATGCCGAGAATGGTTGCGATCAGCAGGCCGACGAAGACGCGCATGGTAGTGGCGCCGACGGTGATCATCACCGACTCGAAGGCCGACGGCCCGTCGGTCATCGACTTGCCGACCTGCCAGCGCGTCGCGGTATTGAAGAACTTGCCCTGCTCGGCGATCGATCCGATGAAGATGTGCGGCGGCGGCAGCAGCTTGGGGTCGGCCCAGCCGACCAGCCAGCAGAGTTCCCACAGGCCGGCGAACAGCCCGATCGACAGGATCGTCCAGCCGATCCGGGCCAGCATCCCCTCGCCCCCCATCGCGGCGCGCAGGCGCGCTACCGCCGCCGGGCGGGATGTCCCGGCGGCGGACCCCTCGGAGAAGGCGGGGGGCGCGACAACGGCCATCAGGCCGCCGACTTGTACTTGAGCTTGCCGTAGAGGTCGGGATTTTCCTTGATGACCTCTTCCAGCATCGTCCAGTCGATGGCGTCGCGGCCGGGCTTCTTCTTGATGTAGCCCATCTCGACCACGCTGTCGGTGCGGTCGAGGATGAACTGCGTCTGGCTGCGCGCGTCGACGATCGCCGGCTGCTTGCCCTGGGCGATCTTCGCGTTCTCCATCGAGGTCTTGTAGTACTTGCCGACCAGCTCCTTGAGCACCGCGTCGGTCTGGGTCTCGGCGTCGTATTGGGCCTGCATCATGCCCTTGATGATGGCCTTCAGGCCGGCCGGGTTGTCCTTGATCAGGCTGGCGCGGGCGGCAAGCACGCAGTCGGTGTAGCCCTTGCCGTACATGTCGATGCCGTCGGTCAGCATCACGGCGCCCTTGACGTCGTTCACCAGCGCGGAGGCGTAGGGCTCGATGGTGCAGATCCAGTCGAGTGCGCCCGCCTTGAAGGCCTCGATCGCCTCCGGCGTGTTGCCCATGTAGCGGACCTTCACGTCCTTGAAGGAGATCTTGTGCTTCTTGAGGTAGTCGTACGGCATCACCTCGAGCGTATCGAGCTGGAAGGTGCCGAGGGTCTTGCCCTTGAGCTTCTCCGCCGTGTCGAGGCCGGGGCGCGCGACGATGGCGCAGCCTTCGACGCCGCCGCCGGCCACGATCTTGACCGGCGCGCCGGCGTCATAGAGCGCCATGAAGGAGGTATAGGGCATCAGGCCGACGTCGACCTGCCCCATGCCGAGGAACGTCACCATCTCGGCCGAGGTCGGCGTGTTGACGAACTCGAGCTCGACGCCCGCCGCCTTCGAATACTGCCGCGAATGGGCGAGGAAGATGTTGAGGTTGCAGAAGCCCGAGCCGTGCGTCGACTTGATGCCGGCTGCGGCGTGCGCCGCGCCCATCATGGCCCCGCCCACGCCCATGCTGATCGTCGTGACCGCGGCGGCCTTCTTCAGGAAGCCGCGCCTCGACGAGACGGCGCGGCCGGAAAAATCCATATCCGTAAGCTTGGGAAAGTGCGTACAGCCAATGCGATCACACATGATGGCCTCCTCGGGCAGCAGAATTATCGGGAATCAAAGAGCGGATCGGGTCGGTAACAGGGCTCTGACGACTCCATCGTCGGCACGCCAACCGAAGAGAACCGCTTTCGCGGCCTGCGCTGTTATCGATGGCGCTGCAAGGCGCGTGCCAAGTTCCACAAGGCGCCTGTGCCGCCCAGAGCCGCCTCTTCGCGGCACTACGCCCGCTCAAAAGTTGGTCACTTGGCCAAACTTCTTGCGCAGTGGTGGAGGGCTCGTCCCTGGGCGACGGTAATCAGGACCGTGCGGAGAGCTTTGCCCGGTATCTCACCCGTTCGCGGTAGCCGATGTACAGACCCGAGGCGATGATCACGGCGGCGCCGACCCAGGTCCACAGGTCGGGGAATTCGTGGAAGACGATGAAGCCCATCGCCGCCGAGCCGATCAGCTGGGTGTAGTTGAACGGCGAGACCACCGCGGCCGGGGCCTGGCTGTAGGCGATGGTCAGGAAGTAGTGACCGGTGCCGGCCATGATGCCCATGCCGACGAACAGCGCCATATGCCAGGTCGAGGTCGGCATCACCCATTCGAACGGCACGAACGGCGTCGCCGCGACGGTGCCGACGATCGTGGCCAGCGTCGCCGAGGCATCGGGCCGCTCGCTCTGGCCGTAGCGGCGCGAGAAGAGCTGATAGAAGGAGCTGCAGACCGTGCTCGCCACGATCAGCAGCACATGCCAGTCGAAGCCGGCATGCCCCGGCCGCACCACGATCAGGGCGCCGATGAAGCCGACCACCACCGCGGCCCAGCGGCGCGGTCCCACCGGCTCGCCGAGCAGTCGGGACGAGAGCGCCGTCACGATGATCGGGCTCGCCAGCGAGATCGAGGCGGCGGTCGCCAGCGGCAGATAGACGACGCCGTGGAAGAACAGGTAGGAGGAGAAGAACAGCAGCAGCCCGCGCACCACCTGCGTGTCGAGCCGGCGGATCGAGAACAGCTTCATGCCGCTCCTCGGCAGGAACATCGCCAGCATGAAGACGAAGGCGAAGACGTAGCGTGCCCAGATGACCTCGATCACCGGATAGCCGCTGGTCGACAGCGTCTTGGACATGGCGTTCAGGATCGAGAAGCACATCATCGCCAGGACGGTCGACAGGATGGCGCGCAGGATGCGGTCGGTCGGCGGCGGGGGCGTACTGGGGCTCACCGCCCGAACCTAGCGTGCCTCCGCCTGTTCCGCATCGGTCGGCCAAATGAGCAGCGAAACGATCAGCAGGATGCCGAGCCCGCCGGCGATGCCGGCAAACCGGTCGAGGCCAGGCATGATGCTGGACGGCGGTTCCGACCCCTGGACCAGGGTGACGATGAACACGAACGCCGCCTGGGTGCCGAGATAGCCGACGCCGTGCCGCCCGACCTGGATATGCATGCCGACCCACGCCGCCGCGCCGATCATGGCCAGCCACCACGGAAAGGACGTCACGCTGAGCGCCAGGCAGCCCAATGCCACCACGCCGCCCAGCAGGCAGCCGAGGAAGCGATGGACCGCGCGGATCGCCACGCTGTGACGGGTGTCGAGGCCGCCGGGTGCGGCCGGCGCCGACATCACCACGGCGATCGAGATGGCCATCCCCGAAACCTGCGGCAAATCGAGCAGGATCCACACGACAATGACCGCGACCACCGAGATTGCCGAGCGCGCTCCGTGCAGGACGGCCGGCCATTGCTGGCCAAGCAGGTGGCGCCATCCGGGCGCGGTCGGCGGCGGATCGGCATGCCAGTCCTGCAGCAGGTTCGCCGTGATGATCGCCGAGGCCACCCCGACGGCCACTTCGAGCGTGCGATAGCAGGCCACGCTGTACGCCTGCTGCGGCTGGTCGAGGCTCGACAGCAGCACAAGGCTCGAGGTGATGGTCAGGAAGAGCCAGGCCAGCCCGTGCGGACTGACCTGCATGGCGACCACGCCCAGCATGGTGACGGCGGCGAGAAACAGGCACAGCGCGACCTGGTCGTAGAGCAGCCAGCGCGACATCACGAAGCCGACGAACGCACCGGCAATCGTGCCGATCATGCGCAGGGTGCCGCGGCGCAAGGACCCGGCGCCGGTGGCCATCAGCGACATGAAACCGCTGATCGCGGCCCACCATGGCGCCTCGAGGTGGAACAGAAGGGCCAGCGTGGTGGCCAGCATGACCGAGCAGGCGGCAACGAGGCCCTGTCGCGTGCGCGCCGGATCCTCGCCAAGCTCGAGTAACTCGCGCCGATAGCCGTCGACGGCTCCGGCCATCATGCCGCCGATCTCGGCGATGTCGTCTCGCACGTCTCGGGTGAAACGGCGCAGGTTCATTGGAAGAGGTGGCTCATTGGAAGATGACGGTGCGGGCGTCCGCCCCCATGTAGAGCACCTCGCCTGGCGGCGGATCGACCAGCACCATGGTCACAGGGATACGGCGCTGCAGACGGATCCAGTCGGTGGTCGGGGCGACATAGGGCAACAGCATCGGCGCCCGCTCGTCACGACTGAAGCCGCGGGCGATACCGGTGATTCTGGCGCGATGGAGCTTCCAGGGCGCGCTGTCGAGCCACACCCAGGCCTCGTCGCCGATCCTGAAGGATCGGACGTAGTACTGCTTGTAGTTGGCAATGACGCGCCACGCATTGGCATCGACGATGCCGATCAGCGGAATGTTCTGCGTCCCGGTGTCGCCTACGCGCACGGTGAGATTGGTGACCGTGCCGTCGGTTGGCGCCACGATCTCCGTCTTGCTCAGCCGCCATTGCGCCGTTGCCATCTGCGCCTTGGCGAGGTCGAGTGCCGCGTGCTGCACGGCGATGGAGGTCTGGGCCTTGGTGACCGCGGTCTGTGCAATCGTGATGCCGGCCTGGGCGCGCTTCAGCTCGTCGTTCCATTTATCGAGCTCTGCGCGCGGCGCGTAGCTGTTTTTGGCAAGGTCGGCATATCTCGACTGCTCCTCGGCTGCGTAGGTGCGGGACGAGACTGCCTGGTCGAGTGCCGCCACGGCCGTCGCCAGCTCCTCCTGCGCGACCTTGAGCAACGCCGTCGACTCGTCGATCTGCGCCTGGCGCTGGTTGACATCGAGCTGGAACGGCAGCGGATCGATCGTCACCAGCCTGTCGCCTTTCTTGATGGCCTGGTTGTCGACGATATGCACCGCAGTGATCGGGCCGGTGATCTCCGGCGCCACGGCAACCAGATCCGACCGCACGTAGGCATCGTCGGTATAGGCGATGAAGGAGGTGAAGGCTTCCCAGGCTACGAACAGGGCCAGCAGCGTGCCGCCGACCGTAACGACCCGGCGCAACCGGGCGCGCGCAACCGCCGACATCCGCGGTGCTTCTGGCGCGGGCGGCTCCGGAGGGCGCGGCTCCGGTGCCGGCGCAGGCTTGGCCTCTGCGTTGTCAGCCGGCACGGGTTGGGCCGAATCGGGGCTCATCGACGCGAAGATACGCCAGCGCCGCCGGCCTAGCCATCCGGCCTAGAAGCCCATGCCCTTGATCTTGGCCGCCAGCGCCGAGATCGAGAACGGCTTGCCGATGAAATTCACGCCCGGATCCAGCATGCCATGGTGAACGATGGCATTGGCCGTATAGCCCGTCGTGAACAGGACCTTCAGTTCCGGCCGGCGCGCCACCGCCGCATCGGCCAGCTGGCGGCCGTTCATCGTGCCCGGCAGGCCGATATCGGTGAACAGCAGCGCGATGTCGGCATTGCCCTCGAGCACGGCCAGCGCCTCGGCGCCGCTGCCCGCCTGGTGCACGGTGCAGCCGAGCTCGCGGCAGGCCGACACGGCGAACTCGCGCACCACGGGATCGTCCTCGACGACCAATGCGACCGGCCCCTTCCCCACCCGCTCGACCGGCGGCACGGTCTTCTCGGCGGCCGCGTCGGCTTCGCCCAGCGCGCGCGGCAGGTAGAGCTTCATCGTCGTGCCGTGGCCGACCTCGCTGTAGATCTTGAGATGGCCGCCGACCTGCTTGACGTAGCCAAACGTCATGCTGAGCCCCAGCCCGGTGCCCTGGCCGCGCTGCTTAGTGGTGAAGAACGGCTCGAAGGCGCGCGCGATGACCTCCGGCTCCATGCCGGTGCCGGTGTCCGACACGGCGATCAGCACGTATTGGCCCGGCGTCACCTCGACGTTGGCTGCGGCGTAGGCGTCGTCGAGATGGGCGTTGGCCGTCTCGATGGTCAGGGCGCCGCCTTCGGGCATGGCATCGCGCCCGTTGATCGCAAGATTCAGGATTGCGCTTTCGAGCTGGGCGACGTCGGCCTTGGCGCGCCACAGCCCGCCCGCCAGCACCGTCTCGATGCGGACCTTCTCGCCCAGCGTCCGCCGCAGCAGCTCGGACATGCCGGCGACCAGCCGGTTGGCGTCGATCGCCTCGATCTGCAGCGGCTGCTGACGCGAGAAGGCAAGCAGCCGCTGCGTCAGGGTGGCGGCACGGGCGACGCCGTTGCGGCCGAGCTCGATGAAGCGCTCGACGTCCGGCGAGGGCTGGATTGTCCGGCGCCGGATCATCTCGAGCGCGCCGCCGATGCCGGTCAGCAGGTTGTTGAAGTCGTGGGCGATGCCGGCGGTGAGCTGGCCGACGGCGTTCATCTTCTGCGCCTGGCGCAGGCTTTCCTCGACGCTCGCGCGGCGGACCTGCTCCTCGCGTAGCTGCGCAAGCGCGCTATTCTCCTGCACTGCGCGGCGCGCAGCCAGAACGGCCAGCATGAAGAGGCAGAGCGTCGCCGGAACACCGAAGATCAGGTGCGAACCCATGCGCGCGAGCCAGGCGTCGCGGATCGTCTGGTTGGCATAGCCGTGCACCACGTAGATCGGCAGCTCGGGCAGCTTGCGATACACGAACGTGCGGCCGATGCCGTCGACCGCGCCGGCATCGACGCCGTAGCGCCCCTCCTGCGGCAGCCTCGCGATCGTGCGCATGAAACCGGTCGCGGGGCCGAGCATCGTGGGGCCGACGGCAGGATAGCGCGCCAGGATCTGGCCGTCGGCGCGGATGATCGAGGCGGTGAAGCCCTTGGCATCGGACGCGCGCGAGAACTGGTTGGAGAAATAGGCCGGCGAGATCGACACGACGACCACGCCGCCGAAGCTGCCGTCCGGCTGCAGCCGGCGTTCGCTGTACTGGAAGTACTCGAGGTCGGTCAGCCTGCCGCGTGTCGGCTGGCTGACGCTGCGCTGGGCACCGCTATCGCGGTGGGCGATGAAGTAGGCACGGTCGCTGTAGTTCAGGCCGGCTGGCAAGGGGTAGGTCCGGGCGGTGACGAGAGGCGCGCCCTGCTCGTCCAGCACCCAGACATTCTCGACCTGGGGCAGCGGCGCGATCAGCCGCGCCAGCCGCTCATGGATCCGCTGCTCGTTCGACCTGATCTCCGCGTTGCCGACGTCCGCGAGCATCTCGGTGACGTTCGCGGCGACCAGGTACTCGCTCTCGAAGGTGGTGCGCACGCTTGTGTAAAGCAGGTCGAGGGTGCGAGCCATCCGCTCATCGGCCTGCTGGCGGGTCTCGCGGTAGGTGATCGCGCCCGCACCTGCGAACAGGAGCAGCGGCAGCACGAGCGCCGCCACCGCCACGACCATGGAAGCTTCCGCCGCGTTGTTGCCGCGGATGCGCCAGGTGCGCCCTTTCAGGAGTCGGCGCATGAAACCTGGTCAGCCCGCGCCGCGAACCAGTGCGGCCACGAACCTCGACAGTTCCTCCGCATTGTAGGGTTTGGAAAAGACATGGATCTTCTGGCCGGCCACGTCGGGCGGTCGCAGGTGCGAGCCCGAGCACTGGATGATCGGCGTCCCCGGCCGATGACGCACGGCTGCCTCGATCACCCGTTCCCCCGACATGTCGGGCAGGCCGAGATCGACGATGACCGCCGCAAGCGGCGTGTCGCCCGCCAGAACGTCGAGCGCCGCCTGGCCCGTGGCGGCCTCGATGCAGGTCATGCCCGAGTCACCCAGGGCATCGACCAGCACGGCACGGATCAGGAATTCGTCCTCAGCCAACAACACGCTCGACATGGAGCTCCTATAAGGCCGCCGCCTATTCCGCCGCTCGGGCCAATTGGGGCTGAGGCTTGAACGGCAGGATGGTTGTCGCCCGCGCCGCGGGTAGAGGCAAGGGCGGCGTTTCTACTCCGAGCGCCCGGGCGGCATTCCATCCCCAGCGCGGGTCGAGCAGGAAGGCGCGGGCATGGGCGGTGCAGTCGGCCTCGCCGGAGGCCACGATCTGCTCGGCCTGCTCGGGCTCGGTGATCACGCCGACCGCCCAGGTCTTGATCCCGGCCTCCTTGCGGATGCGGGCGGCGAAGGGCACGTGATAGCCTGGGGTCACGGCGATCTTCTGGGCCGGCGAATTGCCGCCCGAGCTCGCATCGACGAAGTCGCAGCCCAGCGCCTTCAGCTGGCGCGCGGTTTCCACCGTGTCCTCGATCGTAAGGCCGCCCTCGACCCAATCGGTGGCGCTGAGACGCATGCCGAGCGCCTTGTCGGCCGGCACCAGCGCCCGGCAGGCCTCGAAGACCTCGAGCGGGAAGCGCCGGCGCTTCTCCATGCTGCCGCCGTACGCGTCCGTCCGCTGGTTGCTGAGCGGCGACAGGAACTGGTGCAGGCAATAGCCATGCGCACCATGCAGCTCGATGACGTCGAAGCCGAGCCGCAGGCTGCGCAAGGTGGCGTCGACGAACGCCTGCTTCACCCGCGCGAGCCCGACCGCATCGAGCGCGACCGGCGTGTGCCACTTGGTGTCGTAGGGGATCGCCGAAGCCGCGAACGTCGTCCACGGCAGGTCGGGCGCATCGGCCTGGGTGAGCGGCCCGCCGCCCTTCCACGGCCGCTGCGCCGAGGCCTTGCGACCGGCATGGGCGAGCTGGATGCCGAGCTTCACATGAGGCATCCAGCCCCTCACCCATTCGACCACGGGCTTCAGCGCCGCCTCGTTCTCGTCGCTGTAGAGGCCGAGGCAGCCCTGCGTGATCCGGCCCTCGCGCTCGACATGCGTGGCCTCGAGGCAGAGCAGCCCCGCGCCCGACATCGACAGCATGCCGTAATGCACTTGGTGCCAGGGCTGGGCGCTGCCGTCGACGGCCGCATACTGGCACATCGGCGACACGACGATGCGATTGGGCAGCGTGACGCCACCCAGCTCGACGGGCGTGAACAGAACACTCATGGCAACTCTTTCGCTGGGAGCGCGGCACTCCAGTGCGGCTCATGGGGGGCCGGAGGGGTCAAACGAGAGAACTTGGCGGCGACGCTAGATTTGTCCCAAAGGTCCGCCGGTTGACGCGCCGAGCTCAAGGAATCTCCCATCTCCGGTTTAGGAAACCGCTGCTCTATCCGGCTGAGCTACGGGGACGTGGGAGCCCTATAGCAACATCAAGTGCCCGTCGCATCTGCGTTTTTGCCCTTTCGTTGGTGCCGATGATTAGTCGCCCGAGAACCCATTCCACAGCCTGTCGGGGACTCTTGTCGGGAACTTCGTTCCCCTTCCCACCCGGCCGCCGCTCGGTGCTATGCTGGTTCGATGACGTTCAAGGAATATCTGGCCGCTCGCCACGTGATTGATGCCCCGGCGGGTGACTTCACGGCCGCTGCGCGCTCCGGTCGCGATCTTCCGAACGCGTCGACATGACAACAGTTTCGCTCATATCTGGAGCGCGAGGCCAGTTGGGAAATTCTAGAGGATGTCATCAAATCCGGCCGTGAAGTGCGGCGAGGCTATCAACGACCGCTCGAGCGAGGCCGGTAGTTCCAACCGAACACACAATGGCAGGAGCGTCCCGCCAGCGTGATCAGCAGCGCCGTTAAGATCATGCGGATTGCGACCGGCCTGACGGTGAGCGTGGCGCCCTCGCTCGGGCAGACGGTCGAGCCCGACGGCGCGGCCCACCGGCTGGTGAAGGCGGGCGATCAGCGATCGGAGGCGCCGGTCCGCCATCGCGAGCAGGTCGCGTTGTGGGTGAGGTGGGTCTACCCGGGTGCGCCACTGACGCCAGAAGCTGGAATTTGATCATGGCGTGGTTGCCCCCGACCTCTCCTCAAATTTTCCATATCGTTCACTACGACCGGCTGCCGTCGATCCTCGCCTCCAATGCTCTGTTCTACGACTCAGTTATTCAGCAGCACGTGGTCAGCGGCAGCACCATAGGAATGGGGAGCATCAAGAGCGATCGCCTAAACCTTCCCGTGCACTGTCACCCGGGAACCATGGTTGGCGACTTCGTGCCCTTCTACTTCTGCCCGCGGTCGGTGATGCTCTACCTGTTGCATCGGAGCAACCATCCCGAGCTCGCTTACAAGGGCGGGCAAGGCCCCATCGTGCACTTGGAGGCTAGATTTGACGAGGCTGTGGAGTGGGCGCAGGAAACTGGAAAAGAGTGGGCGTTCACCGCCTCGAATGCAGCCGCCCGATACACCCAATTCTACAGAGATCGCAAAGACTTAAGCCGCATCAACTGGGACGCGGTGAGGGCCAACCTGTGGCGCGATGCTGCCATCAAAGAGGGCAAGCAGGCCGAATTCCTGGTGCGCCATAGTTTTCCATGGTCCCTCTTCCGGCGGATAGGCGTTTCTTCTCAAGGCGTGTACAGTCAGGTTGCCTCCATCATCTCAAACGCGGCGCACAAGCCGAGAATTGAGATCAAAACTGACTGGTATTATTGAGGCTCGCGATGATGACCTTCACCACCGGTGATCTCCTCGCTTCCGACGTTGAAGCGCTCGTGAATACCGTCAACTGTGTCGGGATCATGGGCCGGGGCGTTGCGCTGCAATTCAAAAATGCCTTCCCGGAGAACTTCGCGGCCTACGCCCGCGCGTGCGACTTGAAAGAGGTTGTGCCAGGCAGGATGTTCGTGTTCGAGAACCAACACACCGTTAACCCGCGCTTCATCATCAACTTCCCGACCAAACGCCACTGGAAGGGCAAGAGCAGGATGGAGGACATCGAGAGTGGATTGGTCGACCTGAGGCGTGTCATAGAAGCCAAGCACATCAAGTCGATCGCGTTGCCGCCTCTCGGCTCTGGGCTGGGCGGGCTGGTTTGGGAGGATGTTCGCGCTCGTATTGAGCGCGAACTGAGCGACCTGCCGAATGTTCGAATAATGGTCTTCGAGTCTCGCAACGACCCGACGGATCGACGCGGCAACATCTCCAGCAATGTCCCGAAGATGACCCCTGGGCGCGCCGCGCTTGTGGTCCTGATCAGCCAGTATTTGCGCTGTTTGCTGGATCCGTTCGTGACCTTGCTCGAGGTTCACAAGCTTATGTACTTCATGCAGGCGTCGGGCGAGCCATTGCGCTTGAAGTACAGGAAGGCAACCTACGGACCTTATGCGGAAAATCTGCGCCATGTGATGCGCACCGTCGAGGGGCACTTTACGACGGGTTACGAGGACGGCGGCGACGCCCCCGACAAGCAGATCGAGGTCGTCCCTGGCGCACTCGAAGATGCCAACAGGCTACTTGAGCAGACGCCCGCCACTCTCGCCCGATTTGTGCGTGTTGCCGATGTGGTCCGAGGGTTCGAAACTCCATTCGGCCTCGAGCTGCTGTCGACAGTACATTGGGTGGCAATTGAACTCGACACCATCGACATCGATCGCATCGTCGCGGCCACGTATGCGTGGGGTGACAGAAAACGCCAATTCTCGCGCGAGCAAATTAGGTTGGCTCTCGACGTGTTGGTGGAGAAGGGATGGGTAGGACGGCAAAGTAATGTCACCGCGCCGACGCTCGCCCACTCGCTTTAAGCCACTCACGGCCGAGCGGGTCAACTCGGCCGGCATGCGCTAAGCTCAGTTGGCCTTCGGTGGCATACGTGCCACAGGTCGTGCGGGCGGTAGGCCCTTTGATGAGCAGTTCGCACAGGAGTGAGTTGGGTACCTGCTGCGGCGCGCGCTGCCCTACTAGCGTTGCGCGACCGACTGCTGTCCACGTGAGTTCACTGCCGCAGAGATTCTTATCCTGCATGGCCTTCACCCTGTTTGCCGTCTCGGGTTTCGTCCAATGCGAGCAATCTATCATGATCATGCACGCGCTCTCTGAATCCTCTGCCCCCTCCTGAGAACATCAAGGAGGGCGATGCCTTCTTCTTCAACACGGGCTGGGGGAAGCTGTGGATGAAGAACAACGACAAGTACAACAGCGGCGAGCCCGGCATCGGCCTGGAAGTCTGCAAATGGGTGATCGACAAGGGCGCGGTCATGACCGGCGCCGATTGCTGGGCGACCGAAGTGGTGCCTAATCCCGACAAGAACCTGATCTTCCCGGTCCATGGCGAGCTGATCACCAAGAACGGCATCTACAACCACGAGAACCTGGACTTCACGGCGCTGATCGCCGACGGGAAGTATCAGTTCCTCTACATCTTCGCCCCGGCGCCCATCAGGGGCGCCACGGGCTCCAACGGCAGCCCCATCGCGATCACCTGAGGCTGACGCGAAGCCCCGCCTTCATGTTCATGCTATCTCCCGGCGCGCAGCGTGGGGAGATAGTCCGTCGCGTAACCGCCCCTACCCGCTGATCGACGGGCCGGCTTCGTGGCCGAGCCACTCCTCGATCAGGCGGCGGGCGATCGAATCGCGGCGCGGCATGAAGAAGGAGCCGTCCTTGGGCAGGTTCTCGGGGCGAAGCTCCTCGCGGCTCATCCAACGCGCCGAGGCGAGCTCGTCGAGGTTGACCTCGAAGTCGAGGCTCTCGGCCTCGGCATGGAAGCCGATCATCACCGAGGCCGGGAACGGCCAGGGCTGCGAGGAGCGGTAGGTGACGTCATGCACCTTCACCTTGACCTCCTCGTAGACCTCGCGCGCCACGGCGTCCTCGAAGCTCTCGCCCGGCTCGACGAAGCCGGCCAGGGTCGAATGCATGCCCTTGGGGAACTGCTTGCCGCGCCCCAGGAGGCACTTGTCGCCATGATGGACCAGCATGATGACGGCCGGATCGGTGCGCGGGAAATGCTCGGTCTTGCAGCTCTCGTTGGTGCACATGCGGACATGGCCGGCTCGCGTCACCTTCGTCGATGCCCCGCAGACGCCGCAGTAGCGGTGCCGCTTGTGCCAGTAGGTCATGCCGCGGGCATAGGCCAGGATCGAGCCTTCCTTGGCGAACAGCAGCGCGCCGAACTGGCGCAGGTCGACGAACTCGCCCATCTCGGCGAGCGGCGTGTCCTTGCCGCTGACGTCGACGGCGAAGTACGGCGTGCCGTCGACATAGCCGAGGAAGATCTGATGGTCGGCGGCTCCGACCACGGCGCGGGCCATCATGCCCTGCAGGAAGACCGGCTCGGGATTGCCGCCGCCCTTGCTGACGAGGTTGCGCTCGGTGTCGATCGGCACGAAGCGGGCGGCGCCGGACGAGGCGAGCTCGATCATGCGCTCCTCGTTCTCGCGTTCATGGCTGGCGCGGTCGATCTCCGCGCTGGAATAGGGATTTCTGGGTCTTTGCATGGCCGCGGACCGTGCCATAGGGGGCCATGGGCTGCAACGCCGTCCGGTCATGGGTGGAGCCGATGGAACGACTCCTTGCAAATTGTTCCGCTCATCGAGCCGGGTTAGCGCCCGTGATGATGATGCACGCCGCCTGCCCCGCCGGCGCGATAGCCGCGAAGCTCCGCGTAGCGCTCGACCTGGGCGGGCTGAAGCAGGTCGAGGGTCGACAGATGGTAGCGCAAATGGGCCGCCCGCAACCGCGCCTGGGTGGCTCCGATCTCCGCGGTCACCGCGGCGACGCGCTCGGCCGTCGCCTCACGTGTGGCGAACAGCGCATCGAGCTCGGTTTCCTGGGCGATCAGTTGCTCGCCGATCGGGATCGTCTCCGCCTTCATGGCATCGAACAGACCACGCACCGTCTGCCGTTGCGCGTCGGTGAGGCCGATCGGGTCGGCCAATTCCAGCAGATGGCTGGGGCCGGGATAGCCGTTGAGCTCGGCCGGCAAGGCCAGCCCCATGCCGCGTCCGGCCTTCAGGTCGGCAATCTGCTGCTCCGACAGGGCCTTGACCGGGCGCGCTTGCAGACCGCCGTAGGGTGCCTGAGCGAACGACGGCTGCGCAACGGCAAGACCCGCGACCAACGCGACGAGCAGAAATCTCATCATCTCTGCGCCTCCTTCTTGGGCGAACGTACAGCAGACAGCCTACCCGGCGCCCCGCGAGCGCCACAGGCCCACGCAACGTTCCGTCTGCGTCGCGGAATGCTGCTTGAGATCGCCGCATCCGGCCTCGGGCCTGACGAGGCGACCTCGAGCCGCTTCAGAAGCGCAAGCTCACCGCGAACGCCGCCGCGGCCCCCAGGATGACCACCAGCCACGGGGGAGCCTTCCACGACACCAGCAGCAGCAGGGCCACCGCGGCGATCGCGAAATCGGCCGGCGCATGGATCGCACTGGTCCACACCGGATCGTAGAGCGCGGCCAACAGCAGCCCGACCACGGCCGCATTCACGCCCTTCAGCACCGAGCGCATGACCGGGTGCTGGCGGATCCAGGTCCAGAACGGCAGCGGGCCGATGGCGAGGAAGAACGACGGCAGGAAGATGCCCGCCAGGCAGAGCAGGCCGCCCGCCCAGCCGTTGGGCGGCTGGCTCATCACCGTGCCGAGATACGCGGCGAAGGTGAAAAGCGGCCCCGGCACCGCCTGTGCGGCACCATAACCCGCCAGGAAGGCGTCGTTGCCGAGCCATCCCGGCTGCACCGTCGCCGCCTGCAGCAGTGGCAGCACGACATGGCCGCCGCCGAACACCAGGGAGCCGGAACGATAGAAGGCATCGAACATCGCGAGCGCATGGCTGCCGGTCGACGACACCGCGATCGGCAGGCCGATCAGCAACGCGAAAAACAGCACGATCGAGCCGATCGACCACAGCCGGCTGATGCGCACCGGCAACGGCGTCAAGGCGATCGTCTCGCCGGGCAGGAAGAACCAGCCGATCAACCCGCCGATCGCGATCGCGCCGACCTGGCCGAGCGTTGTCGGCACCATCAGCGCGAACACCGTGGCTGCCGCCGCGATCGCCAGCCGCTCGCGGTCGGGGCAGAGGTTCTTCGCCATGCCCCACACGGCCTGGGCGACCACCGCGACGGCGACGATCTTCAGCCCATGCAGCCAGCTCGCCCCGGCGAGATCGCCGATCGCGGCAACGCCGTAGCCGAAGGCGATCAGCGCGAGCGCCGACGGCAGCGTGAAGCCCAGCCACGCCGCCAGCGCTCCCGCTATACCGGCACGCAGCACACCGACCATGATGCCGACCTTGCTGCTGGCCGGTCCCGGCAGGAACTGGCTGAGCGCCACGATGTCGGCATAGTGCTCCTCGCTCAGCCAGCGCCGCCGCGCGACGAACTCGGTGCGAAAGAATCCGAGGTGAGCGATCGGGCCGCCAAAACTGGTCAGCCCAAGGCGAAGGAAGACGAGGAAAACCTTCCACGGGCCATCAGAAGAGGTCGTGTCAGGCGTGCCCGCGACGGCGGTCATCGCCGATGCGCTCTACTGCTTCTGCGCACGAAAGTCCTGGTTCGAGAACGGCGAGCTCTTCGGGACCTGGATAACGATCATGCCGACGTTGGCGCTCTGATGGCAGGCGTTGCAGGTCTCGGTCAGGCGCGCATAGGTTTGCGTGAAGCCGGCGGCGTCCTTGGCCTTGATCGCCTGCTCGACCGCCTCCAGCGGCGCCTCCATGGTCGCCTTGATCGTTTCGGCGATCTCGACCTGGCGCCATTTCGGCCAGTCATGCGCGACGTGCTCGAACGATTCCTCCAGCTCGTGCAGCTCGTAGGCGGCGTAGGCCCAGTTCTTCTCCTGCCCGGCCAACCCGAGCTTCAGATGGCGCGGCTGCACCGTCATGGTCATGAGGTCGCCGAGGCTTGGACGATAGGCGGGTGCCGGCGGATTGCCCTGGGCCAGCGCGCCCACCGTCACTGCGGCCGCGACCGCGCAAAAGCCGAAGAACGCAAGCTTGGGCATCGGCCGCTCCTCCCGGGACTGCCCGGTCCGCCCACGGTGCCACATCACCTACGATATCGGCAACCGATGACGAAAGACGATCATTGCATTGCTCGTCATCGTCTTCCGGACAGCGAGCGAGACGCTCGCGGTCCGGAAAAGCATGAGCACCTGCTCCAATCTGCGAGTGCAACTCCCTCGCAAGTGTTGGGCTATAGTGGTCGCAGCATCGAGGACGGGAAGTTGAACGACAAGGACCTCTATGGCGGATTGATCCGCCTGCACGTTCTGCATCATGCAAGCCAGGGCCCGGTCTTTGGATTGTGGATCATCGAGGAACTGCGCGAGCATGGCTACCGTCTCAGCCCGGGCACGGCTTATCCCATGCTTCACGCGATGGAGACGAAGGGCTATCTGAGCGTCACCGTCGTGCGGCAGGGACGGCAGGTCCGCCGGATGTATCGCGCGACACCGCTTGGCCGCGCAGCGCTCAGGGCGGCGAAGAAGAAGGTGCGCGAATTGTTCGGCGAACTCTTCGAGGAAATCGTGAAACCCGACCCGCCCCCGCCGGCGCGTCGCAGGCCGCAGCCATGACCGCTTCCCTGCCGTCCCTGCTCCCGCACGCCACGCGCGACCTCGCCCGCTTCGCAGCCGAGACCCGCTTTGCCGACATCCCGCCGGCTGTGATCGACCGGGTGAAGCTCAGTATCCTCGATGGCCTCGGTGTCTGCCTGCACGGCTCGACCCTGCCCTGGACGCAGAAGGTGCGCGACGTCGTGCTCGAGGACGGCGGCAAGCCGCTGGCCTCGGTGTGGAACAGCGGCGTCAAG
The DNA here is from genome assembly GCF_965279465.1 of Reyranella sp. NCBI lineage: Bacteria > Pseudomonadati > Pseudomonadota > Alphaproteobacteria > Hyphomicrobiales > Reyranellaceae > Reyranella > Reyranella sp. Next base: position 3,983,378 of record NZ_OZ257242.1, on the reverse strand, counting down.
GTCGGCCTCGCCGGCGCGGTGCTGGTCAACAGCACCGCCGGCCACGCCTTCGAGATGGACGACATCCACAAGGAGTCGATCCTGCATCCCAACTCGCTCTCGGTTCCGACGGCGCTTGCCCTGGCCGAAGCCGACCCGACGCTGAGCGGCCGCGACATCGTCGCCGCGATCGCGATGGGCGCCGAGATCGGCATCCGGATCGGCAATGCCGCGACCATGGCGCTGTTCCTCAACGGCTTCCATCCGCAAGGCACCTCGGGCGCCTTCGTCGCCGCCGTCACGGCAGGCCACCTGCTGAAGCTCTCGCCCAAGCAGATGCAGCACGCGATCGGCATCGCGGGCTCGCTCGGCGCCGGCCTGATGGCTGCGCAGGAAGGCGCCATGGTGAAGCGCCTGCACGCCGGCCGCGCGGCGCAAGGCGGCATGACGGCGGCGCTGCTCGCGAAGAAGGGCTTCACCGGCATCTCCGATGTCGTCGAAGCCGGCTACGGCGGCTTCTTGAGCACGATCGCACGGACACCCAACCCGGCACGACTGCTCGACGGCCTCGGGACCGACTGGGAAGTCGCGAAGGTCGGCTTCAAGATGTACCCGAACGTGACCAGCATCCACGCTGCCCTCGATGCGACGCGTGCCGTGCTGGCCGAGGAGCGCCTCGCGCCCGGCAACATCGATGCGATCGAGATCGGATGCGGCCGCATGACCTTCGTCCATACCGCCTGGGCCTATCGTCCGGCCGGCGTGACGGCGGCGCAGATGAACATGTTCTACGGCATCGCAGTGATGGCGCTGCGCGGTGACGTCTCTGCCCGCGACTACACCGAGGCGACGATCGCCGACCCCGAGGTGCTGTCCTTCATTCCCCGAATCAAGGTCTTCGTCGACGACGAGCTCGAGGCGATGGGTCCGGCATTCCGTCACGCCGCGCGGGTCATTGTGCGCACCGCCGATGGCCGCACCTTGAAGCACGAGGTGTTGAACCGGCGCGGCAGCCCGGAGAACCCGATCATGCGCGAGGATGTCGAGCGCAAGTTCGCCGGCAATCTCGCCGGCCTCCTGGACCGCGAAGAAATCGACCGCCTGGGATCGCTCGCGCTCGGTCTCGACACGCTTGCCAACGCCGACGATATCCTCCGGATCATTTGCCTGGCGCACCCGCCCATGACCATCCTGTGATCGGCTGAAGTGTCGCGCCGGCTTCAGGAGCCGGGGGCTACTATGGCCGTTCAGTCTGACATTTCCCAGTCACCGACCGATCGAGGCCCCATGTCGTCGACCGAACGGACTTTGCCTGCCAACGAACTGTCCGACGGCGTCGCCGAGACGCCGTTCTACATTCCCGCCGTCGCGGCCGCGACCCGGCCGCGCCGGACGCTGAAGTCTGGCGACACGTTCGCGGTGCTCGACAGCCATGGCGACATCGGCGGCGCGGTCGGCGGCGCGGAGGGTCTGTTCCACAGCGACACCCGCTACCTTTCGGAGCTCGAGCTGCTGCTGAACGGGCAACCGTTGCTGCTTCTCGGCTCGAACCTGCGTGACGACAACGCGCTGCTCTCCGTCGATCTCACCAATCCCGACTACTACGTCGACGGGCACATCGTCCTGCACAAGGACTTGCTGCACATCGAGCGCACGACCTATCTCTGGCGCAACGCCGCATGTCAGAGGCTGGCGCTGCGTAATTTCAGCGACCGTCCCATAGGCCTCACGCTCGCCATCCGCTTCGCCAACGACTTCGCCGACCTGTTCGAGGTCCGCGGGCTCAGCCGGTCGCGGCGCGGCACCGCGACGGCGCAAGTGGCCGGACACGACCGCGTCGTCCTCGCCTATCGCGGTCTCGACGGCAAAGCGCGCAGCACGACGGTCAGCTTCGATCCGGCGCCGACCGCACTTGCCAAGGATCACGCGATCTACCGCCTGGAGCTCGCCCCCGGGAAAAGCCGGCCGATAGGCCTCACGGTCGGCTGCAACGAACCGTCGTCCGGGCAACGCACCGTTTCCTTCACCAGGGGCCTGCTCGCCGCAGGACGCGAGCTGCGTGCAGCAACCCGCGACGCCACGACGGTCGAAACGTCGAACGATCTCCTCAACGAGATCCTGTGCCGGTCGGCCGCCGATCTGCAGATGCTGATGACCGACACGCCGGATGGGCGCTATCCCTACGCCGGCATTCCCTGGTACTCGACGACCTTCGGCCGCGATGGACTGATCACGGCGATCCAGATGCTGTGGTGCGATCCCGGCATGGCCCGGGGCGTGCTGCGTCGCCTGGCGGCGCATCAATCGACCAGGAACGATCCGGTGTCCGACGCCCAGCCGGGCAAGATCCTGCACGAGATGCGGTCGGGCGAAATGGCGGCGCTGGGCGAGGTGCCCTTCGCGCTGTACTACGGCAGCGTCGACTCCACGCCTCTCTTCCTGCTGCTGGCAGGCCTCTATGCCGAGCGCACAGGCGACCTCGAAACGCTCGAGTCGCTGTGGCCCGCGGTCGAGGCCGGCCTTGCCTGGATCGACCACCATGGCGACATCGATCGCGACGGCTTCGTCGAATATTTCCGCGCGACCGAGTCGGGCCTCGCCAACCAGGGCTGGAAAGATTCCTTCGACGCGATCTTTCACGCCGACGGGACGCTCGCCACCGGCCCGATCGCGCTGGCGGAGGTGCAGGGCTACGTCCATGCGGCCAAGTCCACGCTTGCCCGCTGCGCCCGACGCCTGAACCGGACGGATCAGGCGTCGCGGCTCGAGACCGAAGCCCGCCTCCTCGCCGACAAGTTCGACCGGGCATTCTGGTGCGACGATCTCGGCATCTATGCCTTGGCGCTGGACGGCAACAAGCAGCCCTGCCGGGTTGCCACGTCGAACATGGGGCAGCTGCTCTTCTCCGGCATCGCACGGCAGGACCGCGCGCGCTCGGTCGCGGCAGCGCTGATGGAGAAGCGATTCTTTTCCGGCTGGGGCATCCGCACCGTGGCGCTCGGCGAGGCGCGCTACAATCCGATGTCCTACCACAACGGCTCGATCTGGCCGCACGACAACGCCCTGATCGCGCTCGGTCTCGCCCGCTACGGCTTCAAGCCGGCGGTCGAGCAGGTGTTCAAAGGCCTGTTCGACGCGGCGACGTACATGGACCTGCGCCGCCTGCCCGAGCTGTTCTGCGGCTTTCGCCGCCGCGCCAATCGCGGCCCGACGCTGTATCCCGTCGCCTGCTCGCCTCAGGCCTGGGCGAGTGCCACGCCGTTCTCGCTGATCGAAGCCGTGCTCGGGCTGGAACTCGATCCGGTACGCGGCGAGATCAGGCTGCACAACCCGAGGCTGCCGGCGTTTCTCGACGACGTGATCCTGCGCAACCTGCACCTCGGCGACGCGCGCCTCGATCTCAAGGTCCGGCGCCACGACCACGCTGTCTCCGTCGAGCTTCTGAAGCAGAGCGGACTGGCACGGGTCTCGATCATTTCGTCCTGACCGGGGAGCGTGCAGATGAATGCCAGACCCTGGTTCGCTGCGTTTGCGGTCGCGCTCGCCTGGACTCATGCGATGGCGCAGAACCCACGGGCTGCATCGCCCACCGACCAGAACGCCACCCCGCCCTCGGTGACCGTGCTCGGCAGCCGCGAGGTGCAGGGCATTCTGGGCGGCGAGGTGCGCAGCACGGGCAACGAGGCGATGGGCCGCATCGCCGACGTCTTGGTCGACGGCGAAGGCAAGCCGCGCGCCGCCATCATCGATTTCGGCGGCTTCCTGGGCGTCGGCAGCCGCAAGATCGCGGTCGCCTGGGACGCGCTGCGCTTCGTTCCGGAAGCCAGCAAGCGCTACAGCATCGCACTGGAGCTCAGCCGCGAGCAGGTCAAGGCTGCGCCGGAATACAAGCAGGGCGAACCGATCGTCGTCCTTGGACCATCGGGCACGCTGGAGCGTATCCCCTGATGAAACCATCGCGACGCAGCCTTCGCGGTCTCGACTGGTTCGTCTTTTTCGTTGCCGACGTGCAGACCGGCTTCGGCCCGTTCGTCGCGGTCTATCTGACGACCGAGAAATGGACGCAGGTCGATATCGGCCTCGTCCTCTCCGTGTCGGGCGTCGTGGCGCTGGTCGGACAGGTTCCGGGCGGCGCGCTGCTCGACTGGGCGCGACGCGAGCGGCTGGTTGCCGGGGTTGCCATGGCGCTGATCAGCGCCAGCGCAATCGCCTACGCCGCGTGGCCGATATTTCCCGTGATCCTCGCGGCAGCCGTCCTGCATGCGGCGGCGAGCTGCGTGCTCGGCCCCGCCATCGCCGCCATGAGTTTGGGCCTCGTCGGACCGAGCGGCATCGGCGAACGGCTCGGGCGCAACGCGCGCTTTGCCTCCATCGGTGCCGGCCTGTCGGCGGGCGTCATGGGTGCCTGCGGCTATTTCTTCGAGACACGCTCGGTCTTCCTGGTGACGGCGGCGCTGCTCCTGCCGGCCTGGTGGGCGCTGCATCTCATCGCGCCGCAGGAAATCGACCCCGAGCAGGCGCATGGCAATGTCGCCGCGCCCCGCGTCACCATCTCCAGATCGGCCAATCGTCCGCCCTCCTTCGGCTTGCGCAAGTTGATCGGCCAACCGGCGTTGCTCGTGTTCGGAGCCTCGATCCTGCTGTTCCACCTCGCCAACGCGGCCATGCTGCCGCTGATGGGCAGCGTCCTGACGACGCGCTCCAGCGAATGGGCCACGGTGCTGATCGCCGCCTGCATGGTCGGTCCGCAACTCGTGGTCGCTGCCTTCTCGCCGTGGGCCGGCCGAATGGCCGAGCGCTGGGGGCGCCGGCCGATCCTGCTGGTCGGTCTCGCCGCCCTGCCGATCCGCGGCTTCCTGTTCGCCACCGTGTCCGATCCTTACGTCCTGGTCGCCATCCAGCTCCTCGATGGCATAACGGCTACCGTGATGAGCGTGATGGTCCCGCTCACGATTGCCGACCTCACCCGCGGCACCGGCCGCTTCAACCTCACCCAGGGGCTGATCGGAACCATGATGGGCGTCGGCGCCTCGCTCAGTCCCGGTCTTGCCGGCTACGTGACCGACCGGTTCGGCAGCGCGTCGGCATTCGCCGCGCTTGCGGCCATCGCGGCGATCGCGCTCGTCCTCGTCGCCCTACGGATGCCGGAAACGCGACCGCACACGGCTCTGCGCCGTAACAAGGTCGAGCAGCATGTGCCCTGAAAGGGCCTGTCTTCGTCGTGCTGGGAGCGCGGGTCTCCAGACCCGCTTACCCTGAGCGGCTCTGGAGAGCCGCGCTCCCAGCAAGAGCTTAGCAGTCAGGCCTTGACGAGGCGCAGGCGCCGTTCGCCGGCTGCGACCAGGCTCTGGTAGACGTTCAGATAGTCCGCGGCCATGCGCTGCGCCGTGAAGCGCTCCTCGAAACGAGCGCGGATTCTTGCTCGCGACAGGGACGGCACCCGATCGCGAATTGCATCAGCGGCCGCGGCTTCGTTATCGACGATGAAGCCTGTGACACCGTCCTCTACGATTTCCGGCACGGAGCCCGCGCCATAGGCGATCACGGGCGTTCCGCACGCCATCGCCTCGATCATCACCAGGCCGAACGGTTCGGGCCAGTCGATCGGCACGAGAAGGGCGATCGCGCCGCTCAGGAAGCCGGACTTCTGCGTGTCGCTGATCTCGCCGATATAGTCGATGCCCGGCAGCCCAAGGTGCGGATGGATCTCGCGTTCGAAATATTCGCGATCGACGGAATCGATCTTGGCGGCAATCTTGAGCGGCAGCTTGCTGCGCACGGCGATGCGAATGGCACGGTCGACCGCCTTTTCCGGGGCGATGCGGCCCAATACGGCGAGATAGGAAGGCACGCCGTCCCGCGGCCGGAGCAATTGGGCCGGCAGGCCGTGATAGATATTGCTCACCCAGTTGGCCTGGAGGACCGGCCGGCGCTGGGCATGGGAGATCGAGATCACCGGTGCCTCGGGAAACGTATCGAAGACCACCTGATGCTCGGGAAGATCCAGCCGTCCGTGCAGCGTCGTGATGAACGGTGTCGACTGGCGGGAAAACAGGGAGAACGGGTAGTAGTCGAGATGGAAATGAAGCACATCGAACTCCCCGGCACGCTGGTAGACGCGCTCGAGCATCGACATATGCAAGGCCATCGGGTCGCGGACCGTCCCATCGAGACGTAAGGCTCGTGGCCAGATCGGCTCGAGCTTTGCCTTGGTCACCGAATCGCCGCTCGCGAAAAGTGTGACGTCGTGGCCGAGGTTTATCAGTTCATCCGTCAACCACGAAACCACTCGCTCGGTGCCACCATAGAGTTTCGGCGGAATGGCCTCGGTCAAAGGAGCTATCTGCGCGATACGCATACCTGTACCTCCAGTTTCAAGCCCAATCACGTGCTGGACAAATGTGGTGGACGCGCGGCGGCTCCTTATTTGTCACAATTCTTCGTTGTTTCAGAACTGCTGCGCCGCGGCGGTTACACGCATCCCGAGCGTTTACGCGCGACACCCGATTATGTTCCGTATTTGTCACAGACACCGTTCGCCGCGGCGCGGCATTAAAGGTCGATGGACCATCTGAGCACCTACGCCCGACGTCCGATCGTCTTCCTGTTCCGATACGTACGCCGCCGACCCAAGGCACACGCCGCGATCTTCCTCGCCGTGTTGGCTGCCGTCGGCTGTTCGGTGAGCACCCAATATGCGGTGAAATCGTTGGTCGACGCCCTGGGCAGAGGTCCGGCTCACGCCGGCATCTGGCTCGCCTTCGCCTTCCTCGTGACGCTGGTTGCCGCCGACAATCTTCTGTGGCGGCTCGCCGGCTGGATCTCGAGCCACGCCTTCGTCGGCGTGACGGGCGACCTGCGAGGCGAGATTTTCCGGTACCTCACCGGTCATGCGCCGAGCTACTTCGCAGAGCGCCTGGGGGGCACCCTGACCGGCCGGATCACGGCCGCCTCCAACGCCGCCTTCGCCATCGGCAATCTGTTCATCTGGAATGTATTGCCGCCCTGCGCCGCCACGCTGTTCGCGGTGGCCTACCTCGCCACGGTCAGCCTGCCGATGACGGCCGCGCTGACGGCGATCGCCGCCGGGATGATCTATCTTCTTTTCCGGCTGGCCGCCGCCGGTGCGCCCCTGCATCACGGCTTTGCCGACAAGGCGGCCAGGGTGGAAGGCGAGCTGGCCGACGTGATCGGCAACATGCCTCTGGTCCGCACCTTCGGCGCAGCCGGCCGCGAGCACGTCAGATTCGAGAAGACACTCGGGCACGAGATGACGGCGCGGCGCAAGAGCCTGCTCTACCTCGAGAAGGTGCGCCTGCTTCACGCCGTCATCACCGCCAGCCTGGCGATCGCAGTGCTCGCCTGGGCGATCATGCTGTGGCAGCGCGGAGAGGTGAGCGGCGGCGACGTCGTGCTCGTGTGCACCTTGGGCTTCACGATCCTGCATGCCACGCGGGACCTCGCGGTGGCCCTGGTCGACGTCACCCAGCACATGGCGCGGCTTGCCGAGGCGATCGCCACCCTGTTGCAGCCGCATGTGCTGCGCGATCCCGTCGGGGCGGCGCCTCTGCAGTCACGTCATCATGATGTTGCCTTCGAGAAGGTGTCGTTCGCCTATCCCGGCCATCGCCCCGTGCTTCACGACTTCAGCCTGCACTTCGAGTCGGGTCAACGAACCGGGCTGGTCGGTCCCTCGGGCAGCGGCAAATCGACGATCCTCAAGCTCGTGCAACGCCTCGCCGACGTCGACGCCGGATGCATCCGGATCGACGGCCAGGACATCGCGCGGATCACGCAGGACAGCGTGCAGCGCGCCATCGCCTACGTGCCGCAGGACATCAGCCTCCTGCACCGCTCGATTCTGGACAATATCCGCTACGGTAAGCCCGACGCAGGCGACGCCGAGGTCAAGCGCGTGGCCGAAATGGCGTGCTGCCGGGATTTCATCGAGGCGCTGCCATCGGGCTTCGCCACCGTCGTCGGCGATCGCGGCGCGCGCCTGTCCGGTGGCCAGCGGCAGCGCATCGCCATTGCCCGTGCCCTCCTCAAGGATTCGCCGATCCTGCTGCTCGACGAGGCAACCTCCTCGCTCGACACCGCATCGGAAGAGGCCATTCGCCAGGCGTTGGAGCGGCTGATGCGCGGCCGTACGGTGATCGCGATCGCGCACCGCATCTCGACCTTGCGCAGCTTCGACCGGATCGTGCTCCTGCAGGAAGGCCGCGTGATGCAGGACGGAGCGCCCGGCGACCTAGTGCGGCGCGGCGGCCCGTACCGCACGCTGGTCGACCAGGAAATGGCCCGCCTGTCCCGCCAGGCCGCCTGATCCTGCTGGGAGCGCCGCTCTGGAGAGCCGCGCCCTCAGCGCGAGTCGCGCCTACTCGGGTTTCAGCAGGCCCAACTTGGCCAGTCCGCCAATGTTCTTCTCGTCGGCCTTCATGACCTGGATGAGCTCTTCGGGCGTCGACGGGCGGACCACCGCACCGAGTTCGGTCAGGCGCTGGCGGACCGCCGGGACATCCAGTGCGGCGACGATCGCTGCGTTGAGCGCCATGATGATGGGCTTGGGCGTCTCGCTCCGGACGAACATGCCGAGCGTCGTGCCGCCGTCGAAGGGCGGGATGCCGACATCGGCAAGGCTCGGCACGTCCGGCAGCTCGGCCACGCGCTGCGGGCCGATGATGAGGAGGGGCCGCAGCTTGCCCGACTTGATGTGCGGCAGGGAGGTCGAGAGCTGGTCGACATAGCCGTCGATCTGTCCGGCCATCACGTCATTGAGGCCGACGCCCGAGCCCCTGTAGGGCACGATGTTGAACGTCACCTTCTCGCTCAGCTGGATGAGCAGGATGTCAGTATGGTTGCTCGTGCCGTTGCCGGCATGGCCGAGCGTCACCGTGCCGGGCTTGGCCTTGGCCTCAGCCATCAGCGCCTTCCAGTCGGCAAAGCGGCTGTTGGCGGGAACATCGACCACCATGGGAACCGTGCTCAGCATGCTGACCGGCGCAAAGGACGGGATCATCGACGGCTTGCCGGCCATCAGCGGTGCCACGTAGAGCGTGCCGAACGCACCGACGACGAGGGTGTAGCCGTCGGCCGGCGCGGCGAGGGTCGCGTCGTTGCCGACCACCCCGCCCGCTCCCGGACGATTGTCGATGATCACCGACTGGCCGAGCTGGCGCGACATTGCCTCGCCGACCAGCCGAGCGGTGACGTCCACGTTCCCGCCCGCCGCAAAGGGCGCGATGATGCGGATGGGCTTCGACGGAAAATTCTGCGCTGCAGCAGGCACCGCGGCGGCGGCCGACGACACCGTAGCCGCGAAGGCGCCGAGCATGAGCTCGCGCTTGTTGATCGTCACAATGTACTCCGATTCCGATTAACGACTGGAGAGGTCTCTTAGCCGTCGCCAGTGGCGATTGCCTATCCCGGCGATCCGCCTGGCGGCCTTCGTGCTCCTCGCGGAAGCACTACCCCAAGGCGCGCTCGAGCACCTGCGCGACGTGCAGCGCGTGGCGGTTGGCGCCGTCGGCGATCTGGTGGCGGCAGGAGGTGCCGTCGGCGACGATCAGCGTATCGGCATCGGCCTTGCGCACCGCCGGCATCAGCGACAGCTCGGCCATGGCGACAGAAGTCGCATAGTGCTCGGCCTCGTAGCCGAAGCTGCCCGCCATGCCGCAGCAACTGGACTCGATCGGCTTCACCGCCAGCTCGGGGACCAGCGCCAGCGCTTCCTGCACTGCGCTCATCGCGCCGAACGCCTTCTGGTGGCAATGGCCGTGCAGCAGCGCGGTCTTCTCGGCCAGTGGCTTCAGCTCGAGCGCGAGCCGGCCCGCCTTCTTCTCGCGCACGAGGAATTCCTCGAACAGCAGCGCGCTGTCGGCCGTCCGGCGCTCCGCCTCGCCGAGACCGAGCGAGAGGAACTCGTCGCGCAGGGTGAACAGGCAGGACGGCTCCAGCCCGATCACCGGCACGCCGCGCGCCACGAACGGCGACAGCGCCTCCAGCAGACGCCTGGCCTCGTCACGTGCCTTGTCGACCTGGCCGGTCGCGAGATAGGTCCGGCCGCAGCACAGCGCGCGCGCGCCGAGGGTCGGCCAGGCCACGGCGACCCGATGGCCGGCCGCGGTCAGCACCCGCCGCGCGGCATGCAGGATCTCGGGCTCGAAATTGTTGGAGAAGGTGTCGGCGAAGATGACGACGGTCGCGTCGACCTCGTCCGGCTCCGTGGTCGCCAGGAACGTGTCGCCGCGCCACTTCGGCAGCGCACGCTGCTTGGCGAACCCGATGAAGGGCTGCACGAACGCGGCCATGTTGAACAGCCACGGCATCCGTCGCGCCCACGGCGCCATCGCCGGCAGGTCGCCGATCAGCCTGTCGCGCAGCCGCAGGCCCTTGCTCATGCGCCGCGCCGACTTCACCTCGATCTTCATCTTCGCCATGTCGACGCCGGTCGGGCAGTCGCGCTTGCAGCCCTTGCAGCTCACGCAAAGGTCCATCGCCCTGGCGACGGCATCGGAGGTCAGCGCGTCGGCGCCGAGCTGGCCGCTCAGGGCGAGCCGCAACGTATTGGCGCGGCCGCGCGTCAAATGGATCTCGTCGCGCGTCACGCGGAAGGAGGGACACATCGTGCCCGCGTCGAACTTCCGGCAGTGGCCGTTGTTGTTGCACATCTCGGTGGCCTTCGCGAAGCCGCCGCTCGCATCGCCGCCAGTGCCGGGCTCGGTCAGCTCTTCGGTGCGCGGATCGTTCTGCACGTTCCACGCCGACCAGTCGAGCGCGGGCTTGTATTCGACGCTGCCGTAGCCCGGCTTGAAGCGGAACAGCTCACGGTCGTCCATCCTCGACGGCCGCACGATCTTGCCCGGATTGAGCCGGTTGTCCGGATCGAACAGGTCCTTGATCGTCTCGAAGGCTTTGGTGAGGCGCGGCCCGAACTGCCAGCCGACCCACTCCGAGCGCACCAGCCCATCGCCGTGCTCGCCCGAATAGGCGCCCTTGTATTCACGCACCATCGCCGAGGCCTCCTCGGCGATCGCGCGCATCTTGGCCGCCCCCTCGCGGCGCATGTCGAGGATTGGGCGCACATGCAGCGTACCGACCGACGCATGCGCATACCACGTGCCCTTGGTGCCGTGCTTCGCAAACACCTCGGTGAGGCGCTGTGTGTAGTCGGCGAGATGCTCCAGCGGCACCGCGCAATCCTCGATGAAGGAGACCGGCTTACCGTCGCCCTTCATCGACATCATGATGTTGAGGCCGGCCTTGCGGACCTCCCACAGCGCGGCCTGCGGCCCCGGATCGGGCATCTCCACCACGCTGCCCGGCAGGCCGATGTCGCCCATCAGCTCGACCAGCCGCTGCAGGTCGCGCAGCTGGTCCTCGCGCTCCTCGCCCGCGAACTCGACCAGCAGGATCGCCTCGGGCTTGCCGATCAGCGCCTTTTCGATCACCGGCCGAAAGGCCGGATTGGCGCGCGCCAGCTCGATCATCGTGCGGTCGACCAGCTCCACCGCCGTCGGCTTCAGCCTCACGATGTGCTGCGCCGAGTCCATCGCCTTGTAGAAGCTCGCGAAGTTCACCACGCCCAGCGTCTTGTGCTTGGGCAGGGCCGAGAGCTTGAGGGTCAGACGTTCGGTGACGGCCAGCGTGCCTTCGCTACCGACCAGCAGATGCGCCATGTTGACCGAGTTGTCGGTCGTATAGGGCCGCTCCGACTGCGGGAAGAAGATGTCGAGGTTGTAGCCCGCCACCCGGCGCAGCACCTTGGGATACATGCGGACGATCTCGTCCTGCTCGGCGATGGCCAGCCCGGCGACCCTGTCGGCAATGGCGCGCACGGCCGGATGCATGTCCTCCGGCCGCTGGGCGTCGAAGCGCGCGCGCGTGCCGTCGGCCAGGATGGCGTCGAGGCCGGCGACGTTGTGCACCATGTTGCCGTAGCGGATCGACCGGCTGCCGCAGGAATTGTTGCCCGCCATGCCGCCCAGGGTGCATTGCGCCGAGGTCGAGACATCGACGGGATACCAGAGGCCGTGCGGCTTCAGCCACGCATTGAGCTGGTCGAGAACGACGCCGGGCTGGACCGTGACCTCGGCGCGATTCTTGTCAAAGCCGACGACGTTGCGCATGTGCTTGGAGAAATCGATAACCAGCGCCTCGCCCACCGTCTGGCCGCACTGCGAGGTGCCGGCGCCGCGCGGCAGGATCGCGGCCTTCGCGTCGCGCGCCACGTCGAGCGCGATGCCGAGATCGGTCTCGTCGCGCGGGATGACGATGCCGACCGGCTCGATCTGGTAGATCGAGGCGTCGGTCGAGTAGCGGCCGCGCGAGGCCCGGTCGAACAGGACCTCGCCCTTGACCGCGTCGCGCAGCCTGTCTTCGAGCGTGCTCACTCCAGTTTCACTCCTGCTGCGGCCACGACCTTCTGCCACTTCTCGAGTTCGGTCCGGATGCGCTTGGCGAACTCGGCCGGCGGCTCGCCGCCCACTTGCGCCACCTGCTCCTTCCAGATCGCCTGCATCTTCTCGGTCTTCAACGCTTTTGCGATCTCGGCGTACATGCGATCGACGATCGGCTGCGGCGTGCCCTTGATGGCCCACATGCCATACCAGGTCGAGACGATCCAGTTGGGCACGCCGACCTCGGCCGAGGTCGGGATGTTCGGGAATTCACCGACCCGCTGCGGCGTCGCCGTCGCCAGCCCGATCAGGCGGTTCTGGCGGATCTGCTGGGCCGAGGTGCCCATGCCGTCGAACATCATGTCGACATTGCCGGCCAGCAGGTCCTGCATCGCCGGGCCTGCGCCGCGATAGGGCACGTGGGTGAACTTGGTGCCGGTCTCCAACGCGTAGAGCTCGCCCGCCAGGTGATGCGCCGTGCCCGCGCCGGGCGAGGCATAGTTCACCTTGCCCGGGTTCTTCTTCACGTAGTCGAGGAACTCGGCGTAGGTCCTCACCGGCAGGCGGCTCGGGTTGATCGAGATCACCTGCGGCACCAGCGCGATCATGGTGAGCGGGATGAACGAGGTCTCGAGGTCGTAGTCGAGGTTCTTGTAGATCCAGGGCGCGATGGTGTGGTGCACGGCACCGACGAAGAAGGTGTAGCCGTCCGGCTTCATCTTGGCCGCCAGCGAGGCGCCGACCGTGCCACCGGCGCCGCCCTTGTTGTCGATCAGGATCTGCACCCCGAGCTGCTCGCCGACCTGCGCCGCCAGCGGCCGGGCGAACGTGTCGGTGCCACCGCCGGCGGGAAACGGGTTGATCCAGGTGATCGGTCCGGTCGGCCAGGCGGCCTGCGCACGGCCAATCGAAGGCGCCGCCAGAGCGGCGGCGAGGCCACCGGAGAGCAATCGGCGACGCGAAGACTGCAACGACTTGGACATGACCCTACTTTCCTCCCCAGGACTCTTTACTGATCATCCATGGTCTCCAGCACGGCGCGCAGCTTGGTGCGCACATGCCGGACCAGCAGGTCGCGCAGCCGCTCGCCGTCGCGCGCTGCCAGCGCCTCGATCATCTCGCGATGCTCTCTCACCGCATGATCCCACTTGGCCTGCACGAGGTTGGAGCGGAAGCGCAGCGCATGCAGGCGCGCATTCAGCGTCTTGAAGCTGTGGGTCAGGATCGGATTGCCAGCAATCGCATTGATCCGGTCATGGATGGCGCGATTGACGCGGTAATAGGCCGGCAGGTCGCGGCGGGCATGCGCCCGCTCCATCTCGTCCTGCAGGCCGCGCAGCGCCTCGAGGTCGGCGTCGGCGACCCGCGCCACGGCCAGCTCACCGGACAGTCCCTCCAGCGCGGCCATCACCTCGAAGGCGTGCCGCACGTCCTCGCGCGAGAGGGCGACGACCTGGGCGCCGCGGTTGGGCAGCTGGACCAGCAGCCCGTCGGCCGCGAGCATGCGGAAAGCCTCGCGCAACGGTGTCCGTGACACGCCCAGCCGCTCGCTCAGCTCGCGCTCGTTCAGTCGCGCGCCGGGGGCAAGCTCGCCCTCGATGATCAGGGTGCGCAGTCGCTCCGCCGCCGCCTCGGGCAGGCTCGAACGCGCGATCGGGAAAGTCGTACCGTCCATAATGCTGGACTCACTCTCGCATGTTGTATACAAAATGCAACTCCAAATCGCAGAAGGATTGCATTCCATGCGCCTGAACTCCCATCCGAGCGGTCGGCATTTCCTGCAAATTCCCGGGCCCACCAACGTCCCGGACCGGATTCTTCGCGCGATGGATTATCCGACCATTGATCACCGCGGTCCGGAGTTCAATGCATTGGCCAAGAAGGTCCTGCGCAGCGTGAGGCAGGTCTTCCAGACAAAACAACCGGTTATCGTCTATCCCGCATCCGGAACAGGAGCCTGGGAAGCGGCCCTGGTGAACACTCTCTCGCCCGGAGACCTGGTGCTGATGTGGGAGACCGGCCACTTCGCCTCTCTTTGGAAGAAGATGGCCGACAAGCTTGGAATCAAATCGGAATTCATGGGCGGCGACTGGCGCCTGCCGGCCGATCCGGCAGCCATCGAAAAACGCCTGACCGCAGACACCGGCCACGCCATCAAGGCGGTCTGCATCGTCCACAACGAGACCTCGACCGGCGTGGTGAGCGATATCGGCGCCGTGCGGCGTGCGATAGACGCCGCCAGGCACCCCGCCCTGCTGCTGGTCGACACGATCTCGTCTCTGGGCTCGATCGACTATCGCCACGATGCCTGGGGCGTCGACGTCACTGTGGCGGGTTCGCAGAAGGGGCTGATGCTGCCACCCGGCCTGTCGTTCAACGCGGTGAGCGAAAAGGCGCTCGCGGCATCCAAAACCTCGAAGATGACCAAGGCGTTCTGGGGCTGGGAGGAGATGTTGGCGACCAACGCCAATGGCTGGTTCCCCTATACGCCCGCGACCAACCTGATCTACGGCCTGGGCGAGGCCTGTGACATGCTGCTGGAGGAAGGCCTCGATTCGGTGTTCGCGCGCCACGCCCGCCATGCCGAGGCGACCCGCACCGCGGTGACCGCCTGGGGCCTCGAGATCCTGTGCAGTGATCCCAAGGCCTATTCGGGCTCGCTGACGGCGATCCTCATGCCCGAGGGCCACGACGCCGACGCCTTCCGCAAGGTGGCGCTGGAGAACTTCAACATGTCGCTCGGCCAGGGCCTGACCAAGGTCGCCGGCAAGGTGTTCCGCATCGGCCATCTCGGCGACTTCAACGACCTGATGCTGATGGGCGCGCTGAGCGGCGTCGAGATGGCCCTCGGCCTCGCCGGCGTCCCGCACAAGGCGGGCGGCGTGCAGGCCGCCCTCACCTACCTCCGCGACACCGCGCCGGGCGCGCGCCGGTCCTGACCTTCCTCCTCGGCGCAGGCGGCGCCTTTCCATTCGCCTGCGCAGGGTCGAGAGCTATCGTCGGCGATCAGGCCACCACGGTGAAGTTGGTGTTGCTGACGGTGGGTGTGCCGGCGAGCTGGGCAAATTGCACGGCGGCGTTCCCCCCCGTGCCATCGCTGTCGTAGAAAAGATTACCGGTGGCCGAGTTGTAGACGATGCGATCGTCCGCATCGCTTGCTGCCGCACCCGTGAAGAACGCCGTGGCGGACAGCGTGCCGAGCGTGGTGATGGCGGCGAAGATGCTCTGATCGAGCTGTATCGTGTCGTTTGCCGCGCTGAAGTCCGCGACCAGATCGGTGTTGCCGGCCAGCGCGGAGTCGAACACGAACGTGTCCTGGCCGCCGCCGCCCGTCATCAAATCCACCCCAGTCCCGCCGTTCAGCACATCGTTGCCGCTCCCGCCGTCCAGGGCATTGTTGCCCGAGTTGCCGGTCAGCGTGTTGGCCAGCGAGTTTCCGGTAGCACTGTTGTTCCCGCTGCCGGTCAAGGTCAGGTTCTCGAGATACTGACCGGCCAGGCTGTAGCTGGCGGAGCTGAAGACCTGATCGGTCCCCGCGCCGCTCGCCTCGACCGCGGAGTCGCTGGCACCGTTGACATAGTAGGTGTCGTCGCCGGCACCGCCCTCCATCGTGTCCGCGCCGGTCCCGCCGTCCAGGACATTGTTGCCCGAATTGCCGGTCAACGTGTTGGCCAGCGAGTTGCCGGTGGCGTTGGTGTCCCCGCCGCCGGTCAAGGTCAGGTTCTCGATATGCTGACCGGCCAGGCTGTAGCTGACCGAGCTGAAGACCTGATCTGTCCCCGCGCCGCTTGCCTCGATTACGGAGTCACCGGCAGCGTTGACATAGTAGGTGTCGTCGCCCGCGCCGCCGGCCATCGTATCCGCGCCGGTCCCGCCGTTCAGGACATTGTTGCCCGAATTGCCGGTCAACGTGTTGGCCAGCGAGTTGCCGGTGGCGTCGATGTTCGCGCCGCCGGTCAAGGTCAGGTTCTCGAGATACTGACCGGCCAGGCTGTAGGTGATCGAGCTGAAGACCTGATCGATCCCCTCGCCATTCGCCTCGATCACGGAGTCGCCGGCATTGTCGACATAGTAGGTGTCGTCGCCCGCGCCGCCTGCCATCACATCCGCGCCGGTCGCGCCGTCCAGGGCGTTGTTGCCCGAATTGCCGGTCAGGGTGTTGGCCAGCGCGTTTCCTGTGCCGTCGATCGCGGCTGCCCCGGTCAGTGTCAGGTTCTCGAGGTTTGCCGAGAGGGTGTGCGTGACCGAAGACTGGACGGTGTCGATGCCGCCGGCCACTTCGGCAGCCACGTCGCCGGCGCTGTCGACGATGTAAAGATCGTCGCCGAAGCCGCCATTCATGTTGTCGGCGCCCGTGCCGCCATCCAGCGTGTCGTTGTCATCGCCGCCGCTCAGCGTGTCGGCTCCGTCGCCGCCCCTCAGCGTGTCGTTTCCGGCAAGGCCCGACAGGACGTTGTTGCCGCTGTTGCCGGTGATCACGTTGGCCTTGGCATTGCCGGTGCCGTTGATCGCACCGGTTCCGGTCAGGGTCAGGTTCTCGAGGTTCACCGACAGCGTGTGCGTGACCGAGGCCTGCACCGTGTCGACGCCGGCGGCCACTTCGCCGGCCACGTCGCCGGCATTGTCGACGACATAGAGATCGTCGCCGAGGCCGCCGTCCATGGTGTCGGCGCCCGTGCCGCCATTCAGCGTGTCGTTGCCGTCGCCGCCGCTCAGCGTGTCGGCACCGCCGGCACCCTTCAACGTGTCGTCGCCCGTGAGGCCGGACAGGACGTTGTTAGCGGCGTTGCCGGTGATGACGTTGTCCTTGGCATTGCCGGTGCCGTTGATCGCGGCGGCGCCGGTCAGGATCAGGTTCTCCAGGTTCACGGACAGCGTGTGAGTGACCGAGGCCTGCACTGTATCGGTGCCGCCCGCCACCTCGGCCGCCACATCGCCGGCATTGTCGACGATATAGATGTCGTCGCCGAAGCCGCCGTTCATGTTGTCGGTGTTCGTGCCGCCATCCAGCGTGTCATTGCCATCGCCGCCGATCAGCGTGTCGACCCCGACAAGGCCCGACAGGACGTTGTCGCCGCTGTTGCCGGTGATCACGTTGGCCTTGGAGTTACCGGTGCCGTCGATCGCGGCCGATCCGGTCAAGGTCAGGTTCTCGAGGTTCACCGACAGCGTGTGCGTGACCGAGGCCTGCACCGTGTCGGTGCCGCCCGCCACCTCGGCCGCCACGTCGCCGGCATTGTCGACGATATAGGTGTCGTTGCCGAAACCGCCATCCATGTTGTCGGCGTTCGTGCCGCCGTCCAGCCTGTCGTTGCCGTCGCCGCCGATCAGCGTGTCGACCCCGACAAGGCCCGACAGGACGTTGTTGCCGCTGTTGCCGGTGATCACGTTGGCCTTGGAATTGCCGGTGCCGTTGATCGCGGCCGATCCGGTCAGGGTCAGGTTCTCGAGGTTCACCGAGAGCGTGTGCGTGACCGAGGCCTGGACCAGGTCGGTGCCGGCGGCCACTTCGGCGGCCACGTCGCCGGCATGGTCGACATAGTAGGTGTCGTTGCCGAAGCCCCCATCCATGTTGTCGGCGCCCGTGCCGCCAACCAGCGAGTCGTTGCCGTCGCCGCCGAGCAGCGTGTCGGCACCGCCGGCGCCCTTCAACGTGTCGTCGCCCGCGAGGCCCGACAGGACGTTGTTGGCGTCGTTGCCGACGATGAGGTTGTCCTTGGCATTGCCGGTGCCGTTGATCGCGGCAGCTCCGGTCAGGGTCAGGTTCTCGAGGTTCACCGACAGCGTGTGCGTGATCGAGGCCTGCACCGTGTCGGTGCCGCCCGCCACCTCGGCGGCGACGTCGCCGACATTGTCGACGACGTAGATGTCATCGCCGAAGCCGCCATCCATGTCGTCGGCACCCGTGCTGCCGTTCAACGTGTCGTTGCCATCGCCGCCGTTCAGCGCATCGTTGCCGCTCCCGCCATTCAGCGTGTCGTTGCCATCGCCGCCGTTCAGCGTGTCGTTGCCGCTCGCGCCATCCAGCGTGTCGTTGCCGGCACCGCCGTCGAGAATATCGTTTCCGCTACCGCCCGACAGGAAGTCGTCGCCGCCGACGCCTTTCAGCGTATCGTTGCCGCCGCCGCCGTAAAGGCTGTTGGCGACGGTATTGCCGGTGATGACGTCGTCGCCGGAGCCGCCCCTGGCGTTTTCGATGGTGGTCGTCAGGTAGATGCCGATGTTGTTGACCTCACCGCCGATCGAGGACCAGCTGCCGGGCGACAGGTTGATGGTCTGATCATTGGAAAATCCCGAGGCGTCCAGCGTATCGATGCCGCCCGTATCGTAGTATGTGAACCCCGGCGCACCGGAATAGCTCGCGAAATCGTAGAAGCTTCCCGCGGTGCTGTTGAAGCCGTAGGTGGTGTTGCCGGTGCGCGTCGTCTGCGCGCCGTAGATCGACTGCACGGCGTATATGTCCGCCATCTGCGGCGTGAGCACGTAGTCGAAGGTGTCGCCGAAGCCGGCAGAGGCCGCTTCGTCCTGGTTGAAGTACGACATGGTCGACCATCGCCAGGTATCGTTGGTGTAGATGTTGTCGACGCCGTATGTCGCGCTGAAATTGTAGGGGCCCTGGTGGCCAAGGCCGAGGGCATGGCCGATCTCGTGCACGTAGGTCTGGAAGAAGTAGCTGAAGGTGCCGCTGGCCGCGCCCCCGCTCCAGTCCGAGCTGATGGTGATGGAGGCGTGCGTCAGGCTGGTGCCGGAGACGTCGGAGGAGGTAACCGCGTCGCCGCTGCCATTGTTGTTGAACGCGATGTCCGCCGAGCCAGTGGTGAAAGTGAAGGCGATGTCGGCAACGGAGGACCAGAGGCCGAGCGCCTGCTGCGCGATGGTCCGCTCGGCGGTTGTCAGGTCCTGGATGTTGACGCTGATGTTGGTCGGGTCGGCCCAATGGCGCGGTCCCGCGCCGCGATAATCCCAGTAGCCCTCGACCAGATAATCGGCGAGCGTCGAAATGCTGGCAAAGGACGCCGCCGCGGGCGGGTCGCCTTGTCCCTGAAGGCTGCCGCTTGCACCAGGTTGGTTCAGGAGGGCGAGCGATGCGTTGGCAGGAGCGCCCGGAAAGTCGACGGCGGAGCCGAGGTCGACCTTGTCGTCCTCCAGGTCACCGCGATTGTATGTATTCCCATTTTTGCGTGCCATGGTTGTCACCTCCCGATTCCGACTACGTCAAGATATTTGCCACTTATAGTTGTATTTTCTCGCGACTGCGATCAGCGCCGCGCATTTCCGAAGTTTCCCGACACCCTCCAATCGATCGAATTGCCCGCAACGGTGTAATATGCTTAAGTGTTTTTCAGATGTCGTGAAATACAATTTGCGTTTCGTGAGTTTCTAACCGCCGGTGTGGCAAGCTCCGGGGTGTGCACAACTATTCTGTCGATCACATTTACCCGCTGCGGCTCTCCAATCGCGATCGGACGAGCGCAGTGAAGAAAGCTTTGGCCTGGCTCAGAATCGGATTGTGCCGGAAGCGGACACCTTGCGAGAGTGGCGCACAGGAAACACCGAGTAGGAAACGCCGTGCGCCTTTACGTGACGCCTGCCTCTCCCTGGGTTCGGAGAGTCAGGGTGACGATCCTCGAGCTGGGGATCGCCGATCGCTTCGAGTTCGTGCAGACGAAATGGCCGCATAGCTGGGGCACGCAGACTGTCACCAGCCTCGCGCCCGACTTCACGGCAGCCACACCGCTCGCGCGGATCCCTGCCCTCGTCACGGACGGCGTCACGCTGACCGACTCCCACGCGATCTGCGATTACCTGAACGGCGAGCTGGGCGGCTATCGCCTGCTGGCCCGCGAGGGCGCCGCGCGATGGAAAGCGCTGGCGACGATGGCCCTCGCCAACGGCGTCATCGAGGCCCAGGTCGCGCGCCGCGCCGAGCTGCTGCGCACCGGCGAGGACCGGTCCGACGACTTCATCGCCAAGATGCGCGACCGCCAGTTCCGCTGCTATGCGGCGCTGGAGGCGCAGCACCTGCCGGCTTTCGGCAGCACGTTCGACCTGGCGCAGATCACGACCGCCGTCGCCTGCGGCTATGACGACTGGCGCTACGGTCCCGATTGGCGTGACGCGGCGCCCAAGCTGGCAGCCTGGTACGATTCCGTCGCCGGCCGGCCATCGCTCGCGGCCACCGCACCCGCAGAGACGCCGCAGCACTAGCCTCACCGCACAATGCGCACGTAGGCAGCGAGCTCGTCGACGAACAGGCGGGTGCGGCGGAGCAGTCGCCGGTTGGGATAGAGAATCCAGATGCCGGGCAGTTCGCCTGTCGGATAGACGCACTGGAACTCCGGCAGCACAGGCACGAGCGCGCCGGACTCGAGGTCGGAATGGATGGCGGCACGGCTGACCCGGATGATGCCAAGCCCGCGCCGCGCGAATTCGAGCAGCGGCAAGTAGCTGTCAGCGACGATCGCAGCGTTGACCGGCTGGCCCACGACACGTTTGCCGCGCTTGAAGAACCAGTTGCCAGGTTCGGTCGGCGTATGGACCAGGCAAGCGTGGTCGGCCAGTTCGTCGAGCCGCGTCGGCCGACCGCGCCGCGCGAGATAGGATGGTGCCGCGCACAGGATGCGCTGCACGCCACGCAGCCGGATGCCGACCACGTTCGAGTCCGGAATATGGCCGGAATGGACCGCAATGTCGTAGCCGCCCTCGCCCAGATCGACGATCGCGTCGGTGTTGGTGATGTCGTAGCGGATCTCGGGATAGCGGCGCGAGAAGGCCTCAAGGAACGGCGGCAGCAGGACGCTCGCGACATATTCGTTGAGCGCCAGCCGGATCGTGCCGGAAGGCTGGCCCTGCAAGGTGCCAAGATCGTCGGAAAGCTGCTCGTAGCCCTCCAGCACGTGCCGTGCCCACAGCAGCGCCGTTGTGCCGGCCTCGGTCAGCCGCACGCGGCGCGTGGTGCGCTCGAACAGCCGCGCCTTCATAGCGGCTTCCAGCGCCGCGAGCTTGCGTGTGGCGAGCGACGGGGACAGGTTGAGCGCCCGCGCTGCGGCGGAGATCGTGCCGGCGCGCGCCACATGCTCGAAGAGCTCGAGCAGCTCGAGGCTGATCCTCGGCGTCAGGGCAGTGGGGTCGGGCATCTCCCGCCTTTCGGTTTTCGTCCCTATCGAGCCGTCATTATTGCATGAATTGCACAGGCGTTTGACGGGCGGCGCGCTTTATCGCAACCGGCCCGCCCGTATGGTGCCGGCAATTATTCCGGAGGAACGATGCAGAGACGGACCTTTCTCGGCGCCGCGACGGTCGCCGCGGCCCTGCCGATGGGCGCGCGCGGCGATACCTTTCCGTCCAAGCCGATCACCATCGTGGTGCCGGTGACCGCGGGCGGGCCGAGCGACGTCATGACCCGCATCATCGCAAACAAGCTCAGCGAGGAGCTCAAGGTTCCGGTGGTGGTCGAGAACCGCACCGGCGCGGCCGGCGTGGTCGGCCTGGTGTCCGTGATCAATTCCAAGCCCGACGGCTACACGCTGATCATGGCCGGCGCCAACGTGCTCGCCATCCTGCCCAACCTCGACACCAAGCTGAGCTACGACGTCGCCCGCGACATCGAGCCGGTGACGCTGGTGTCGAAGACCGCGCTGGGGTTGTTCATCAATCCCAGGCTGCCGGTCAAGACCGTCGCGGAGCTCGTCGCCTATGCCAAGGCCAATCCGGGCAAGCTGACCTATGCCAGCGCCGGCATGGCCTCGACCGCGCATCTCAGCGCCGAGCTGCTGTCGAATCTCGCCGGCATCGAGATGACGCACATCCCCTATCGCGGCTCGGCGGCGGCGATCAACGACATGGCCGGCGGCAGGGTCGACCTGATGTTCGACGGCATCGCGACCATGACCCACGTGAACAGCGGCCAGCTTCGGGCCCTGGCGGTCAACGGCCAGCACCGCCTTGCCGCCTATCCCGAGTTGCCGACCATGGCGGAGGCGGGCTATCCCGGCTTCACCATCGAGCTGTGGTTCTGCATCGTCGGGCCGAAGGGCATTCCCCAGCCGGTCGTCGCCACGCTGAACGCCGCCTTCGCCAAGGTCCTGCGCGATCCCGGCGTGATCGAGCGGCACGTCAAGCAGGGTGTCGAGCTGGTGCCGACCTCGCCAGCCGAGCTGTGGGCCTTCTCCAACATGCAGTCCGAGCGCATGCGTGAGCTGATCAAGGCCCGCCGCATCACGCTCAACGAAGACGTCAAGAACTGACAGGAGCCCGTCATGCCTCTCGACATCAAGTTCAGCAGCGCGCCGCTCGGCCATGAAATCCGCGGCGTCGACCTCGCCAATCTCGACGACGCGACCTTCACGGAGGTCGAGGCGGCCTACGACAAATACGGCGTCGTGGTGATCCGCGGCCAGAAACTCGATCCCGAGCACCAGGTCGCCTTCAGCCGCCGCTTCGGGCCGCTCGACCGCTTCGTGCTCGACCGCTTCAACCACAAGCAGTTCCCCGAGGTGTTCATCCTGTCGAACATCATCGAGAACGGCGTCCCGGTCGGCATGAACGAGGCCGGCCGCTACTGGCACAGCGACATGTGGGTGACCGAGCGGCCGCCGCGCGGCTCGGTCCTGCATTCGCTCGAGGTGCCGCATCGCGGCGACGAGCCGCTCGGCGACACCTGCTTCGCCAGCACAGCGCACGCCTACGACACGCTCGACGAGGCGATGAAGAAGCGGATCGAGAATTTGAGCTGCGTCTTCAGCTCGGCCAAGTATGCCGACTATGTCGGCCATTCGAAGCCGAAGGATGTCCACACCAGGGAGATCGCCGAGGCGCGCAAGGACATCAAGGACCGGCTGATGACGCACCGCATGGTGCGCACCCACCCGCGCACCGGCCGCAAGTGCCTCTACGTCGTCGAAGGCGTGATCTCGCAGATCATCGGCATGCCCGACGACGAGGCCGACGATCTGCTGAAGGAGCTGCTTGCCCATATCGTGCGGCCCGAGGTGGTCTATCGCCACCGCTGGCAGGTCGGCGACGTGGTGATGTGGGACAACTACTCCGCCCTGCACTGCGCCACCGGCGACTTCGAGCTGCCGCAGCGCCGGCTGATGCATCGCACGACGCTCAGCTCCGCGGCCATGGTCGCGGCCACGTCATGAAGATCGACAGCCTGAGGGTCCGCGCCGTCCATCTCGAGATCGCGCGGCCGCTGGAGACCGGCTCGGGCAGCTTCGCCACCTGGCCGGTCGTGCTGCTCGACCTGCGGACCCGGGGCGGCCCGATGGGCAGCGCCTATGTCGGCTGCTTCCTGCCGATGGTGCTGAAGCCGCTGACCTCCCTGCTCGAGGACCTCGGCGAGATGATCAGGGGCGATGCGCTCCATCCGGTCGATATCGAACGCAAGTTGCGCGCCCGCATGCGACTGATCGGCAACCAGGGCCTGGTCAACACCGCGATCGCGCTGATCGAGATCACGGCCTGGGACGCCTTCGCGCGGCTATCGGACCAACCGCTGGCCGCCCTGTTCGGCGCCGCCCCGCGCAGCTTCCCGGTCTACAAGACGCTGGTGGCGATGGATCCGGCCAAGGCCGCCGATCTTGGTGCCGAGGCGGCGGCCGAAGGCTATGGGGGCGTGAAGCTGAAGCTCGGCCATCCGACGATCCAGGGCGACCTTGCGCTGATCGAGGCGGTGCGCCGCGCGGTCGGCGACAAGGTCTCGATCATGGGTGATTACAACCAGGTCCTGTCGGTGCCGGCCGCGATGGAACGCATGGCGATCGTCGATAAGGAAGGGCTGGTCTGGGTCGAGGAGCCGTCGGCCGCCGCCGACTTCGCGGGCCACGCCAAGATCGCCGATGCCGCCCGCACGCCGATCCAGTTCGGCGAGAACTGGGGCAGCGTCGTCGAGGCGCAGGCGAGCCTCGATGCCGGCGCGTCGGACTACGCCATGCCCGATGTGGTGAAGATCGGCGGCATCTCAGCCTGGCTCAAGGTCGCCGCCCTCGCGGAGGCGCGCGCTGTGCCGATCTCGGCGCACTCCTTCCCCGAGATCTGCGCCCATCTCCTGCCGGCCGCCGGCTCGGCGCACTGGCTCGAGCATGTCGGCATGGCCGATGCGGTTCTCGCGACGACTGTCCGCCCGCACAACGGCCGCATGACCGCGCTCGACGGCCCGGGCCTCGGCATCGAATGGAACGAGGAGATCGTTAAGCGCTATCTCGTGAGCTGACGTGTCTTCCGCTGGGGGCGCGGAAGACGTCTATCGCAAGTGGCAGGCCACAAAGTGGCCAGGCGCCACTTCGCGCAAGGTCGGTGACGCCACCTTGCACTCCGCCACCGCGTACGGGCACCGCGTATGGAAATGGCAGCCGGGCGGCGGCTTGGCCGGGCTCGGCACGTCGCCCTGCACGATCGCCCGCTTGCGTTTGGCGCGGCGCGGATCGGGGGCGGTCGCGGCCGAGAGCAATGCCTCGGTGTAGGGATGCAGCGGCCTGGCGAACAGCTCGCGCTTGGTCGCGAGCTCGACGATGCGGCCGAGATACATCACAGCGATGCGATGGCTGATGTGCCGCATCACCGCGAGGTCGTGGCTGATGAAGAGATAGGCCAGGCCCCGCTCCTCCTGCAGGTCGATCAGCAGGTTCAGCACCTGCGCCTGGACCGAGACGTCGAGCGCGGAGACCGGCTCGTCGGCCACGATCACGTCGGGGCTGACCGACAAAGCCTTGGCGATGCCGAGCCGCTGACGCTGCCCGCCCGAGAACTCGTGCGCGAACTTGCGCATCGCGTCGGGCCGCAACCCGACCCGCTGGAACAGCGCGGCGACCCGCTCGTCGCGCTCCCTGCCACGCGCGATGCCGAAATTCTCCAGCGGCTCGCCGACGATGGTGCCGGACGAAAGCCTCGGATTCATCGACGAATACGGGTCCTGGAAGATCGTCTGGATGCGCTTGCGGTGCGGCCACATCGCGCCCGGCTTCAGGGCCGTGATGTCCTCGCCGCCCAGCACGATGCGGCCCGACGTGGGCTCGATCAGCTTCAGGATGGTCTTGCCGACGGTCGACTTGCCACAGCCGGACTCGCCCACGAGGCCCAGCGTCTCGCCCTTGGCGATGGCGAAACTGACGCCGTCGACCGCCCGCACCTCACCCACGCGGCGCTGCAGCAGGCCGCCATGGATCGGGAAGTGCTTCACCAGCTTGTCGACCTCGAGCACGCTCACAGGCCGGTCTCCCAGCAGGCGACGGTGTGACCACCGCCGGCATCGACGATCGGCGGCGCAGTGGTGCGGCAGCGGTCGGTCGCGAGCTCGCAGCGCGCGGCGAAGGCGCAGCCGACGATGGGCTGCGTGAGCCGCGGCACGAGGCCGGGAATCTCCTGCAGGCGCGGCCGCCTGCCGCCCTCCTCCGCATCGATGTCGAGCCGCGGGATCGCCCGCATCAGGCCGCGCGTGTAGGGATGCAGCGGCCGGTCGAACAGCGTCTCGACCGGCGCCTCCTCGACCTTGCGGCCGGCATACATCACCACGACCCGCTGCGCGGTTTCGGCAATGACGCCGAGATCGTGCGTGATCAGCACGATGGCGGTGCCGGTCTTCTCCTTGAGATCGAGCATCAGGTCGAGGATCTGCGCCTGGATGGTGACGTCGAGCGCGGTGGTCGGCTCATCGGCGATCAGCACCTGCGGATCGCACGACAGCGCCATGCCGATCATCACCCTCTGGCGCATGCCGCCCGAGAGCTGGTGCGGATACTCGTCGAGCCGGCGGCGCGGATCGGCGATGCGCACCAGGTCGAGCATCTCGCACGCCCGTTCGCGCGCCGCGCGCTTCGATCCTCCCCGGTGGCGCACGACGTTCTCGGCGATCTGGGTGCCGACCGTGAGCACCGGATTGAGGCTGGTCATCGGCTCCTGGAAGATCATCGAGATGCGGTGGCCGCGCAGGCGCTTCATCGCCTCTTCCGACAGCGTCGTCAGCTCCTCGCCCTCGAAGCGGATCGAGCCGGACGCGATGCGGCCCGTCTCGGGCGGGATCAGGCGCAGGATCGAGAGCGCCGTCACCGACTTGCCGCAGCCCGATTCGCCTACGATGCCGAGCGTCTCGCCGCGCGCCAGGTCGAACGATACGCCGTCGACCGCGCGCACCACGCCGTCGAGCGTGTTGAACTGCGTGCGCAGGTCGCGGACCTCGAGGATAGAACTCACAGCCGTCTCGCAAGCCGCGGATCGAGCCGGTCGCGCAGGCCGTCGCCCAGCAGGTTCACCGCCAGCACGGTGAGCGCCAGGAAGCCGCCGGGGATCAGGATCGTCCACGGCGCGATCTGGAAGAAGCTGCGGCCCTGGGCGATGATGTTGCCCCAGCTCGGCACCTCCAGCGGCACGCCGGCACCGAGGAAGCTGAGGCTCGCCTCGATCAGCATGGCGGACGCGCAGACGTATGTTGCCTGCACGATCAGCGGCGCCAGGGTGTTGGGCACGACATGGCGCCACAGAATCTTGGCATTCTTCGTGCCGCCGGCGATGGCGCTTTCGATGTAGGGCTGGGCGCGGATCGACAGCACGACGGCGCGCACAACCCGCACGATGCGCGGCACCTCGGGGATGACGATGGCAACGATCACGATACCGAGGCCGGGCCGCGTGAGCGTGATCAAGGCGATCGCCAGCAGGATCGAGGGGATCGCCATCACCCCGTCCATGATGCGCATGACGATGCCGTCGATGCGCCGGAAGTAGCCGCAGGCGAGGCCGAGCGCGAGGCCCAGCATGCTCGAGATGGCGGCGACCGTGAGGCCGACGATCAGCGACACGCGCGCGCCGTAGATCGTGCGGGTGAACACGTCGCGGCCGAACTGGTCGGTGCCGAACCACCAGCGTTCCGACGGCGGGCGCAGGCGGTTGACCGGCGCGATCTTGAACGGATCGCCGACGAAGGACGGGCCGATGACCGCGACGGCGATCAGCAGGAACAGCAGGACCGCACCGAAGGCGATGGTCGGGTTGCGCCGGATCGCCGTCGCCAGCGAGAACCGGCGCGGCGGCAGCGGGAGGTCTGCGGCTATTGCGGTCATGCGCTGGGAGCGCGGCTCTCTAGAGCCGCTCTTCTTCGGAATGCCACATCCCATGAGCGGCTCTGGAGAGCCGCGCTCCCAGCCATGAATAGATCGCTCATCAGTACCGGATCCGAGGATCGAGGAAGGCGTAGGAGATGTCGATCATCAAATTGACCAGCACCTTCGCCGCGGCGAATACCAGGATCAGGCCCTGCACGATCGGATAGTCGCGTTTCAGCACGGCATCCACGGTGAGGCGGCCGAGGCCGGGGATGTTGAACACCGTTTCGGTGATGACCACGCCCGAGATCAGCAGCGCGATGCCGATGCCGATCACGGTGACGATCGGCACGGCGGCGTTCTTCAGCGCATGCAGCAGCAGCACGCGGTCGGTCGCCAGTCCCTTGGCGTTGGCGGTGCGGATATAGTCCTGCTGCAGCACCTCGAGCATCGAGGCGCGGGTGATGCGCGCGATCAGCGCCATGTAGGTGATGCCGAGCGCCACCGAGGGCAGGATCAGGCTCTGCGCGAACGGCCACAGGCCCTCGGAAATCGGCACGTAGCCCTGCACCGGCAGGAGCTGCCATTGCACGGCAAAGAAATAGATCAGCACATAGGCCAGCACGAAGCCCGGCATGGCGAAGCCCAGTACGGCGAAGCCCATCACCAGCCGGTCGACCAGCTTGCGCGCCTTCCAGGCGGCGACGACGCCGATCGGAACGGCGAGCCCCACGGCGACGAACAGCGTCGAGAGCGTGAGCGCGAGCGTCGGCTCCAGCCGCTGGGCGATCAGCCGCGTGACGGCAAGGTTGGAGAAGATCGACACGCCGAGGTCGCCCTGCGCCAGGCCCCAGACCCAGACCACGAACTGCTCGACCATCGGCCGGTCGAGCCCGAGCTTGGCGCGCACCGCGGCAATCGCCTCGCTGGTCGCGTCGTCGCCGGCAATGATCGCGGCGGGATCGCCCGGCGCGAAGCGCAACAGGAAGAACACGAACAGCGCGACCACGGCCATGACCGGCACGACCGCGAAGACGCGACGCACGATGTAGGCGGTCATGTGCTGGGAGCGCGCCACTCCAGTGGCGCTCTTCTCAGTGTCTCAGGCGCCTCATGAGCGGCACTGGAGTGCCGCGCTCCCAGCAGGATCATTTCTTCGTAATGCCCCACAGCACCGCCAGACCGGTATTCGGAACCACGCCGTCGATCTTGTCGGCGCGGTAGGCAAGCGGCGTGTCCCACTGGCCGAACGGCAGGTAGACCACCTGCTCCATCGCGCGGGTCTGCAGGTCCTTGGCGATCTTCTTGCGCTCGTCCTCGCTCGCCGCCATGCCGAAGTCGTTGCGCATCTTCTCGATCTCGGGATCGCACGGCCAGCCGAACAGTCCCTTGTCGCAGGCCGCACCGATCCAGGTATGCAGCACCGGGTTGGCCGAGCCGACGCCACCGGTAGTCGTGACGAAGATGTTCCAGCCACCCTGGGCCGGCGGGTTCTTGTTCGCGCGTCGGGTGACCACGCTGCCCCAGTCCATCGACTGAACGTCGACATTGATGCCGGCCTCGCGCATTGCCTGGATCAGCACCTGAGTGGCTGGCGTGATGGTGTTGTGGTCGGTCGCGGCGAGCACCGTGATCGGCTCACCCTTGTAGCCGGCCTCCTTGAGGAGCTGCAGCGCCTTCTTGGGATTGTACTCCTTCATCAACTGCGAGCCGCCGTCGTTGGCGTATGGGCCGCCGCACGTCAGCATACCATGGCAGACCCTGTAGTATTTGGGGTCGCCGATGATGGCACGCAGGTAGTCTTCCTGGTTGATCAGGTAGTACATCGCCTGCCGCGCTTTGATGTTGTCGAACGGCGGATGCAGGTGATTGAGGCGGATCATGCCCTGCGTGCTGTCAAGCTTGCCGGTCTTGAGGAGCTTCACGCCCTTGGATTTCTCCAGGATCGGCAGGAAGTCGGTGCTGGGATTCTCGAGGAAGTCGATCTCGCCGTTTACGAGGGCCGACATCGATGTCTGGGCATCCGAGATCCAGACCAGCTCGATGCGATCGACGCCCGGGATCTTGGCGCCTGCGAAGGACGACGGCGGCTCGCTGCGCGGCTGGTAGTCCTTGTTCTTGAGATAGACCGCCTTGCTGCCCGGCACCCATTGATCCTTGGCAAAGATGTACGGTCCGGAGCCGATCGATTCCTTCACCTGGGTCTGCGGATCGGTGAGCGCTTCCTTCTCGCGCATGATCGCGGCGATCGAGCTGCCGCTCTTGCCGAGCGATTCGAGCACCATGCCGTAGGGCGCCTTGAGCGTCATGGTGAAGGTCTTGTCGTCGACCGCCTTCATCTCGGTGACATAGCCCATCAGGCGCTGGCCGACGCCGTCCTTGGCGCCCCAGCGCTTGAGCGAGGCAATCACGTCCTTCGTGGTCACCGGCGAGCCGTCATGAAACTTCAGCCCGTCGCGCAGGGTGAAGGTGTAGTTCAGCCGGTCGGGGCTGATCTCGTATTTGCCGACCATCTGCGGCTGCGGCTTCTGGTCTCCGTCGTTGCCGAACAGCGTGTCGTAGACCAGCGCGCCATGGATGTTGGCGATGGTCTGGGTCGTCCAGACCGGGTCGATCACGCGCACGTCGGCGTGCATCACCGCGCGCAGCACCTTATCCTGCGCCCAGGCGCTCGAGGGCGCCGAGAACGGCAGGGCGAGCGCGACAAGGCCGGCAAGAACTCGAAACTTCATGCTTTCCCCACAAGCAACAACCGTGCAGAGCCTATGCGAGGCGCTGCAATCGGCATAGCGATTTCCTGCCGACTCGTGGTGCTGCCGCGCGGAGGCGCTGCCGAGGCTGATTGGTGCAGGACGTCCTGGACGACACGGGCGAGGTCAGTCCGGCTTGATCCTGGCTTCCCGGATCACTTTACCCCACTTCTCTGTTTCGTCGCCGATGAGCTTGCCGAAATCGGCTGGCGACCCTGGGAGCGCGGTCCCACAAATGTCGGCGAACCGCGCCCTCATTGCGGGATCACCGAGAGCAGCATTGATCTCGGCATTGAGTTTCCCGATGACCGCCGACGAGGTGCCCTTTGGCGCAACCAGCCCGACCCACTGACTGGCTTCAAAACCCGGAATGAACTCGCCGAGGGTCGGGATATCCGGCAACGCCTCGGACCGCGTGGCGGTCGTCACCGCCAACGCGCGCAGCCGGCCGGCTCTGACGTATCCCAGCGATGTTGCCATCTCGGTGAATGTCACCTGAATCTGCCCACCAAGCAGATCGGCCACCGCAGGGGCCGCTCCGCGATAGGGGACATGAGTCAAATCGGTTCCGGTCGCCAGCTTGAAGTATTCGCCGATGACATGCGCCGGTGAACCGTTGCCGCCCGAGCCCATCGCGATCTTGCCGGGATTGGCCTTGGCATAAGCAATGAACCCGGGAACGCTGTGAGCCGGAAGCGATGGATTGACCTGCATGAGCTGGGGCACGCGGATGATGCTTCCGACCGGCGCGGTGTCCCGGATAAAATTGAACCCGAGCGTTTCGAACAGGGTCGCATTGTTCGCGGCATTGCTGCCGGCAATGAGGAGCGTGTAACCGTCCGCGGGTGCCCGCACTGCCGCCTCGGTACCGAGATTGGTCGCGGCGCCAGGACGGTTCTCAATGAAAAACTGTTGGCCGAGGTGCTCCGACAGCCATTGGCCAATCAAACGTGCGGTGACGTCGTTCAGACCGCCGGCGGCAACGGGGACGATCATGCGCACCGGTCGCGCCGGATAGGCTTGCGCGCGCACAGTCCGGGGCACAGTCGGCAGGGCGGCAAGGCCTGCGGCAAGCTGCAGGAAGTGTCGTCGGTCAGGAAGTTTCACGAGGTCCCCCGTGAGTATCGTGAGCCAAGGGGATGCTACCCCGGAACAACCTCAGTGTCAGAGGCAAGGAGGGGATATCGAGTTCTGACCCTAGAAAATCAAACCTCGCGGCTGGGCATCGGCGTCGAGCGGCCAGATCGGGCGCTCGACCTTGGTGTAGGCGATCTTGGCCGGGTCGCGTTTGAGAGGTCCGCTGGAATCGACATAGATCACCTTCTTGGCGATCGGCCCGAAGGCCGCCATGAAATGGTTGGTCGACTTCACCACCACGATCTTCTTCTGCGTCGGATCGATCCCGAGGTTGGTGAACAGTTCGAGCCCAAGGGCCTGGGTGCGGTTGTCGATCAGCACCACGTCGACGCCGCCGACCCGCACCGCGGCGCAGTTGCCGACCGGCACCTGGGTCGGTCCGAAGCTCTGCCAGGCATCGCGCTTCAGCCCGATCACCTCGACCAGGGCATCGACCGACGTGCCCGAGGTCACGGCAATCTTGCCGCCGAAACGCAGGTCGAACTTTGCGCCGAGCCCGGCGTCGAAGCACAGGCGCACCGCGATCGGGTCCCAGATCGGGCCGATACAAGCATCCTCGACGTTGCGCTCGATCAGGTGCTTCAGAATGTCGGTATTGTCCGACGGCGCGCCGCCGCCGGCATTGTCGGCCGGATCGGCGATCACCACCGGCAGGTCGTTGAAGGCCACGCCCTCGCCGACCCCGCCCTTGACGTCGAGGTAGGTCGGCGTCGTCTTGCCGCGCAGCGACACCAGCTCCTCGCCGAGCGACGTCGCCAGCGCATCGGCCTTCTTCTTGTCGCCGTCGGCGATCACCAGCACGCGGGTGCCGATCTCGGCCACGTCGCCATAGGGGAAGCAGTGCGCGATCGAGACCGACAGGATGCCGTCCTTGCCCTCCAGCGCCATGAGGCGGTCGACCAGGCTGCGCATTGGCTGGAGCGTGGTCGGATAGCTCTGGATCTGGCGGCAGTCGTAGACCGACATCACCGGCCTGATCCTGCCGCGCAGGGTCGCCAGCACGAGATCGAGCACGTCCTCGGCACGCTCGACCACGTCGGTGTGCGGGAACTCCTTGTAGAGCACGATGATGTCTGACTTCGACAGGCGCTTCAGCGTGAGATGGCAGTGCGGGTCGAGCTCGACGCCGATCACGCACTTCGGTCCGACGATCTCCCTTGCCCTCTCGATGATGTCCCCTTCGACGTCATCGTACCCATGCGCCACCATCGCCCCGTGCAGCCCGAGCAGCAGCCCGTCGACCGGCAGCGCCGCCCTGAGCTGCCCCAGGATCTCGTCGCGCATGAACTCGTAGTCGGCGCGGTTGGTCGTCCCGGCCGGGCTGGCGGCAAAGCAGCTGCCCTCGATCAGCTCGAAGCCCTCCGCCTTGGCCCGCGCCCGTCCGACCATCAGCGGCGCGGTGCACATGCGTGGCGCGTCGGTCGGATGCTCGCCCGGCCGGTAGAACACCGACTCGCGATAGTTCTCGAGGCTGGTGGGCAGTGGCGAGAAGGTGTTGGTCTCGGTGGCAAGCGTGGCGGTGAATAGGCGCATGAGTCTCCTCAGGGAATCGTGCCGGCCGGCAGGTCGCCGCAATGCCGGGCAATGGCACCAGGCGTGGTTATCCAGATGTCGTCGCGGTGCTGGGCGATGTGGCGCAGGGCGCGCTTGAGGTGACGCAGGCGATGCGGCTGGCCGACGATGTAGGCGTGCAAGGCCACGCCCATCACCAGCGGACGTTTCTCCGACAGCTCGATCATCTCGTCGAACTGGTCGACGATCATGTCGGCGAAGTCCGAGCCGTTCTCCTTGCGCGCGACGATCGCGGGGATGTCGTTCAGCTCCTGCGGATAGGGCACGGCGAGGATGCGACGGCCGCCGCGGCATCTGAACCAGACCGGCTGGTCGTCCATGCACCAGTCGAGAAGGTATTTGTAGCCTGCCTCCGCGAGCAGATCGGGCGTCAGATGGCTATGCGAGATCCACGGGCAGAGCCAACCCTCCGGCGCGCGGCCTTCCGCCTCCGTCAGGCGACCCGTCGCCTCGCCGATCAGGACACGCTCCTCCGCCTCGCTGAGCGTGCCCTGCCGCTCGGCGTTGGTGCGGCCATGGCCGACGATCTCGTCGCCGCGCTTGCGGTGCGCTGCAACGAGTGACGGCGCGTAGTCGTACATGTGGCTGTTGACCAGCGCCGCCATCGGCAATTCCAACGCGTCGAACGCGTCCTGCAGGTACCATGCACCGGCGCGGTTGCCGTAGTCGCGCCACGCGTAGTTCAGCACGTCGGGCTGCGGCCCGCCGGGCGCCAGCTCGGCGCCCAGCCCTTCCCCGAAGGAGAAGTGCTCGAGGTTCAGCGCGAAATAGACGGCGAGCCGTTTTCCCGCAGGCCAGCTGTAGTTGGGGCGCTCGTTGAGCGGCGCGTAGTCGTATCGGTCATGGTGCCGCAGCTTCATGGCCGAAGCGTAGCCTTGTCGAACGCGATGGGCTACGGTCGCAGCCGCAATGAAGAAGCCGCAGGCGAAAAGCCGCGGACGCGTTGGGAGGAAGTGCGTTGACGGCGACGAGTAGTGCCGCCTTACCGGAAGCGATCGAGACGGCTGCCGCGCCGCGGCGGTGGGGCGCCCCGCTGTGGGTCGGCTTCCTGCTGATCGTGCTGACCTTCCTCGTGATCTATCCGCTGCTGATGCTGCTGTTCGGCGCGCTCAGCGATTCCAATCCGGTGGTCGACGGCTTCGGCAATTTCAACCCCTCGCTCGAGCACTTCATCAAGGTGCTGGGCAACGAGAACGTCCATTACGCCTTCTTCAACGCCCTCGCGGCCTGCGGCGGCGGCACGGTGCTCGCGGTCGTGATCGGACTCGCCTTCTCCTGGATCGTGGTGCGCACCAACACGCCGTTCAAGCGCTTCATCGCCGGCGCCAGCATGATCCCGCTGTTCGTGCCGCCGCTGGTCGCGGGCGTCGCCTGGAGCATCCTCGGCTCGCCCAAGACCGGCCTGCTCAACACCGTGTTCAAGTGGGTCGGCATCGACTTCCGCATCGATTTCTATTCGCTGTCCGGCCTGATCGTCGTGTTCGGCATCTATTACGCGCCCTACGTCTACATGTTCACGGCCTCGGCGCTGCAGAACATGGACCCCAGCCTCGAGGAGGCCTCCGAGGTCTCGGGCGCCTCGGCCTTCGCCACGATCTTCACCGTCACCTTCCCGCTGATCGCCCCGGCGATCCTGGCCGGCAGCCTGCTGTCCTTCGTGGTGATGCTGGGCATCTACGGCGTGCCGGCGGCGCTCGGCGCGCCGGCCAACATCAACGTCCTCACCACCTACATCTTCAAGCTCACCGCCTGGGCGCCGCCGCTCTACAACACCGCCGCCGCGGTCGCGATCCTGCTGATGATGGTGACCGCGATCCTGGTCTGGGCGCAGCAGCGCGTGCTAAGCGGCAAGAGCTACGCCACCGTGGCGGGCAAGGCGTTCCGCCCCCGCGCCCTCAATCTCGGGCCGTGGCGCTGGTTCACCTTCGGCCTCGCCGTGGTCTACCTCTTCGTCGTGGTCGTGCTGCCGACCCTGGCGCTGATCATCGCGGCCTTCCGCAAGTTCCTGTTCATCAAGGACTTCGACGCGCTGTTCGACATGAAGGCCTACGGGCTGAGCCATTTCAATTCGGTGTTCGACAATCCGCTGACCATGCTGTCGATCTGGAACACGCTGAAGGTCGGCGTGATCACTGCGCTGATCGGCGGTGTCCTTGCTTTCGCGATCGGCTACACGGTCTACCGCACCCAGGTCGCCGGGCGGCGCAGCATCGACCTGTTGTCCACGATCCCCGTCGCCATTCCCGGCCTGGTCGTCGGCGTCGCCTATCTGTGGGCCTGGATCGGCCTGCCCGGCGGGCTCTACGGCACGATCTGGATCCTCGCCCTCGCCTTCGTCGCGCGCTTCATCCCCGACACGGTGAAGGCGCTGTCGACCTCCTTCATGCAGATCCACCGCGAGCTCGAGGAAGCCGCCTGGATCTGCGGCCGCGGCGTGCTCGGCACCATCGCCACCATCATGCTGCCGCTCGCGCGGCCGGGACTCGTCGCCTCGATGACCCTGCTTTTCGTGCTGGCGGTGCGCGAGCTGGGGTCGTCGCTTTTCCTCTACACCAGCGACACGACCGTGATGGCCGTGCTGCTGCTCGACTACTATGAAGGCGGCAACGTCGGCAAGACTGCCGCCTTCAGCCTGGTGCAGACGCTGATACTCGCGGTGCTGCTGGGCATGACCAACTGGCTCTCGCGCGGCGCCGCCCAGGGCAGCGCGCGAGTCGGCTGAACAAGCAACAAACGTCAGGAGGAAATCATGAAGCGCAGAACGATGTTGGCCGGCCTTGCCGGCGCCGCCGCGAGCTGGACGCTTCCGGCCGCCGCGCAGGACGAGTTCGGCTCGAAGGACCTCGTTGCCGCCGCCGAGAAGGAAGGTTCGCTGACCTATTACACGGCGAACTTCGCCGAGGTCGAGCAGGAGGTCATCAAGGCCTTCAACAAGCGCTTCCCCAAGATCAAGGTCGCGATGGTCCGCGCCCCGGGCGGCCAGATCATCACCCGCATCAAGACCGAGGCCGCGGCAGGCAAGCTCGCGGCCGACGTGGTCAACCATTCCGACCGCGGCCTGATGCTCGCGATCGAAGACCTGTTCCAGGACTACACGCCGCCCAACGCCTCGGACTATCGGCCCGATGCCCTGGTCTCGCCGAAGTTCTGGCCGGGCGTCACGCTCGGCTGGTCGATCGCCTACAACACCCAGCTGGTGAAGAACGCGCCAAAGACCTGGGCGGACCTCACCAAGGCCGAATACAAGGACAAGCAGATTGGGCAGGTCGTCGGCCCGTCCGGCGGCACGACGTGGACGCGCGTCATGTTCGAGCGTCAGGTGGTGGACCCGGACTACTGGAAGAAGCAGGCGGCGCTCGGGATCGCACTCTATCCGTCCGGCGCGCCACTCTCCGACGCGCTGGTGCGCGGCGAGGTTTCGATCGCGCCGCTGCTCTACAACATCATCTACACCAAGATCGTCGAAGGCGCGCCAGCCGAGGCGATCTTCGCGCCCGAGGGCGTGCCGATCATCCCCTATGCCGACGGCATCACCAAGACCTCCAAGAGCCCGAACGCGTCCAGGCTGTTCATGAACTGGCGCCTCAGCAAGGAAGGCCAGGCCTTCGCCATCAAGAACCTCGGCAACATCACCTCGATGAAGGAGCCGCCGGCCTTCCCGAAGGGCTGGGATCCGAAGCTGATCAAGGTCTGGGTGCCGAAGGGCGACGAATTCGAGAAGCTGCGCGAGCCCTGGCTCGACGAGTGGAACAAGACCTACGGATACCGCCAGTGACCGCAGCGCTGCTGATCGAGACGCTGGTCAAGAGGTTCGGAACCGGCCATGCGGCCGTCGACGGCGTGAGCTTCGAGGTGCCGGCGGGCGAGATCGTGGTGCTGCTGGGCCCGTCGGGCTGCGGCAAGACCACGACATTGCGCTGCGTCGCCGGCCTCGAGCATCCGACCGGCGGGCGCATCTCGATCGGCGGCCGCGTGGTCTCCGAACCCGAGCGCGGCGTGCTGGTTTCCCCGCGCGAACGCGACATCGGCATGGTGTTCCAGTCCTACGCGGTGTGGCCGCACATGACAGTGCGCCAGAACGTGGCCTATCCGCTCAAGCATCGCCGCAACGCCAGCGGCGGCGGCAACATCAAGGCCAAGGTCGACGAGACGCTGCAGCTCGTCGGCCTCGGTGACTATGCCGAGCGGCCGGTGACCTCGCTGTCGGGCGGCCAGATGCAACGCGTCGCGCTCGCCCGCAGCCTGGTCTATCGGCCGCAACTGCTGCTGCTCGACGAGCCGCTGTCCAACCTCGACGCCAAGCTCCGCATCCGCCTGCGCGACGAGCTGCGCCGCATCCTCAAGATGACCGGCATGACCGGCCTCTACGTGACGCACGACCAGGCCGAAGCCGTGGTTCTGGGCGACCGGATCGGCGTGATGCGCAACGGCAAGCTGCTGCAGATGGCGCCGCCGGGCGAGATCTACAACCGGCCGGCCGATTCCTTCGTCGCCAACTTCACCGGCGCCTCCAACGCGCTGCTCGGCACGGTGCTGGCCCGCAGCGGCGAGCGCGCCACCATCGATCTCGGCGCCGCCGGCCGGATCGAGGCCTGGACGCCGCAGCCGCTCAACGCCGGCGACAAGGCGCGCGTGGCGTTGCGCGCCGAGAACGTGCGGCTGGGCGAGCGCGGTGCGGCCAACGTCTTCTCCGGCCGCGTCGTCGACCGGCGCTACCAGGGCATGCAGACGGTCTACGACGTCGAAATGGGCGGCCAGCGCCTCGAGGTGCTCGAGGTCGGCACCGCGA
This sequence comes from Reyranella sp., assembly GCF_965279465.1. NCBI lineage: Bacteria > Pseudomonadati > Pseudomonadota > Alphaproteobacteria > Hyphomicrobiales > Reyranellaceae > Reyranella > Reyranella sp. The sequence goes on along the minus strand of NZ_OZ257242.1, from coordinate 3,945,712 downwards.
CCCGCCACGAGCAGAACGGCGAGGTCGCGATCACCCTTCCGCCCGAAACCTGCTGGGCCTATCGGGACGACGGCACGGCGGTCGATTAGGACCAAGCTCTTCCGGCTTTCTGGAACGCTGGTCGCCAGCCGACAGACCGCGCCGGCGAGTGGGGGCTTGCCAGAACTGCGCTCGACTCTGTAGATTGCGAATCATTCGCACTACCAACTGGCGGCCTTCGTAGACGGCGTGGCGCACGATCCATCCATATTGACGCTTTATCTGGCTCACCGTGGCGAACTGGTGAACTACGCCAGCGGCATCGTCGGCGATCGAGCACATGCCGAGGATGTCGTGCAGGACGCATGGTTGCGGCTGCGGGCGGCGGCTGGCCGGCGTCAGCCCGACGAGCCGCTGGGCTATCTCTATCGCATCGTACGCAATCTCGCGATCGACGGTCTGCGCCGCAAGACGCGCGAGGCCCGGGTCTTCGATCCCGGCATCGCCGCCGATGCAGAACTGGCCAGCAGCGATGCCCCTTCGCCCGAGAGCGAGGCGCAGGGCCGCGAGGAGCTTCGCCTGCTGCGGGAAGCCATGGCCGAGCTGCCGGACCGCACCCGCGTGGCGCTGGAGATGCACAGGTTTGGAGGCTTCAAGCTGCGCGAGATCGCCGCCCATCTCGGGGTCTCCGTCACGATCGCGCACGAGTTGATTGCAACGGCGGTCGCCCACTGCCGCTGGCGGGTGCGGCCGTCCTCAAGGTAACGTTTCGGTGTGTCACCGAAATCCGCGCACACGCCATCGTCCTTGAGACAGATGAACAGGCCCGCCAGCAATCCCGACCGAGCGACGATGGAGGCCGCCCGATGGCTGGTGGCGCTCGAGGACGATCCCGACGATGCCGACCTGCGATCGCGAATCGATGCCTGGCGGGCAGCCGATCCGGCGCACGACGCTGCCTGGCGGGATACGGCTCACGTTCACGCGCTCATGCCCGCAGCGGCCTCAGGGGAATTTGCGGCGCGCCAGCCGGGTGCCACGACGGCACGCCGCGGCGGGCGGCAGGGCTTCGGTCAGCGTATCGCCGCCGGTGTGCTGACTGCGGTAGCCGCCGGCATTCTCCTGCTGCTCGCGCCCGGCCTTGTCCTTCGTCTGCAGTCGGACCAGGTCACGACGACCGCGGAGGTCCGTTCGATCGCCCTCGACGACGGCTCCCTCGTGCTGCTTGGCGCCGACAGTGCGATCGCCCTCCTCGATCGCGACGCCAATCGCGGCATCCGCCTGCTGAAAGGCGAGGCCTTCTTCCAGGTCGCGCCCGATCCCGAGCGTCCGTTCAAAGTCGTTGCCCGCGATGTCGAGGTCACGGTGCTGGGCACGTCCTTCAACGTGCGGCTGGGCGTTGAAGGCGCCGAAGTTGCCGTGGCAACGGGTGTCGTGCAGGTGGCGACCACAGTGGAGGACCGGGCGGTCTCGCTCTATCTCGAGCCAGGCAACTGGGCGCGGATCGGCGCAACGCGCCCGGTCGAGCGCGGTGCCCTCAGAACGGACGAGGTCGCCCCCTGGCGGCGTGGCCAGATCGTGGCGCGCGACCGGCCGATGGCCGACGTCATCGATGAACTGCGGCGCTACTATCAGGGTGCGATCGTCGTTGCCGACGATGCATTGCGCGGCCGCCGCGTCACCGGCGTCTACAATCTCGGCGATCCGAAAGCGGCCTTGAACGCGATCGTGGGCGCGCACGGCGGCGCGGTGCGGCAGGTGTCGCCGTGGCTGCTCATCGCGTGGGGAAGCTGATCCCGGCCAAAGAAAATTTGGCGAAGCGCGCTTTCACGGGCGAAAAAGCGGCCGTCTCCGTCGTTGCCTGATTGAGGCTCGATGCTGAGACGCACGTTGATGACGTCACATCCTGCCCCTGCGTATTTCATTGGGGAGATCGGGGGATGGGCGCAGCAGATGCGCGCAAGGCGTTCTACGGCGTGCTGGCCGCGCTGGTGGCTGGAGCCGGAAATGCGCCGGGGACGTTGGCCCAGCCGGTCGGGCCCGAGCTTGCCCAGCGCCAGGCCACGTTCGACATCCCGTCCCAGCCGCTGACCGAGGCCATCGCCTCGTTCGGCCGGCAGTCGGGCATGCAGGTTTCGGTCGACGGCGACCTCGCGCGGGGTATCGCCTCGCCGGGCGTGAGCGGCACCATGGCGCCGGAGCAGGCACTCGGCCGCTTGCTGGCCGGCACGGGACTCACCTACCGCCTGACGGGCGGCAACACGGCGCTCCTCGTGCGCGTGGCGGACGGACAGGGCAGCGGCACCCTGCATCTCGACCCCGTACAGGTCCAGGCCGCGCTGTCGCCGCCGACGGCAACCATCGGCAACCTGCCGCCCACGGCACCGGGAGGCCAGGTCGCAACCGGCGGCCGCGAGGGCTTCCTCGGCAACCGCAGCTACATGGATACGCCGTACAGTGGCGCCAGCTACACCTCGACGTTGATCCAGAACCAACAGGCCCGGACGATCGCCAACATCATCGCGAACGAGCCGTCAGCCACCAAGTACGGGCTGACGGCGTTCGACACCATGAGGATGCGTGGCTTCTTCCTGGGCAGCGGCGGAGTTGCCTTCGACGGGCTGTTCGGCCTCGTGCCCGAGGACCGGGTGCCGTTGGAGGCGTACGAGCGGGTCGAGATCTTCCGCGGCCCGAACGCCTTCCTCAATGGATATGTCGGCGCAGTGGGCGGCAGCATCAACCTGGTGCCCAAGCGCGCGGGCAACACTGCGCTCACGTCGGTAGCGGCCACCTACGGCACGAACGGCCAGGTCGGCGGCCAGGCGGACGTCGGACGGCGCTTCGGCAGCGACCAGCAGTTCGGGGCACGCTTCAACGGCGCCTACCGCGACGGATACACGGCGCTGGCCAACAACAAGGAGCGCCTCGGCAACACTGCGCTCTCGCTCGACTACACCGGAAGCAACGTGCGGCTGGCCGCCCACTTCGGATACACGAAGCAGGACAGCCTCGCGGGCAACCAGCTCTTCACCATGGTGCCGAACGTGCCGGTTCCCGCCGCGCCCAACGCCTTCTCCGCCGTGCAGCAGTCCTGGGAGACGATCAACACGGAGTTCTTCTACGGTGTGGGACGCGCCGAGGTCGACCTTGCCAAGGACTGGACCGCCTTCGCCGCCTACGGTCAGTCCTACTATCGCGAGAGCTGGTTCCGCACGCTCGGCAGCGCGCTCAACTCGTACGGCGGGTTCACTTCGACCGGCCAGCAGTACTCTCGCAACTTCACCAAGCAGAGCGGCGAAGCGGGCGTCCGCGGCCGGATGACCACCGGCCCGATCAGCCATTCGCTGGCCATGGTCGCGACGGGCTACTGGGACGTGACCGCCAGCGCTTTCGGCACGGCCCCCTTCAGCCTCGCGAACAACCTGTACAGCCCGATCTTCCGCAATGCTCCGTCCGGCACGTCCAACGGCACTCCACCGAAATCGTCGGCGAACACGTACCTGTCGTTCGCGCTGTCCGACACCTTTTCGATCCTCGACGATCGCGCGCAGCTTCTGGTCGGTGCGCGGCAGCAAAGCATCCAGAATACCAACTACGCAACGACCGGCGCGGCGACGAGCAACTACTTCGCAAGCGCTGTCACGCCGTCGATCGGCCTGCTGGTGAAGCCTGCACCCTACGTCTCGCTTTACGGCAACTATATCGAGGCCTTGACGCAAGGGCCGACGGCCCCGACCACCGCCGCCAACGCCGGCCAGGTCTTCGCGCCGTCGCAATCGTGGCAGATCGAGGCCGGCGCCAAGGTCGACCTCGGGTCGTGGTCGGCGACGCTCGGCCTGTTCCAGATCACGCAGCCCGCCGGCATCACCGATCCGGCGACCCGGGTCTTCTCCGTGAACGGCCGACAGGTCAACAGCGGCATCGAGCTCAACGTCTTCGGCCAGCCGCTCGAGGCATTCCGGGTCCTCGGCGGCGTGATGCTGCTCGATCCCCGCCTGACGCAGACCGCCGGGGGAACCTACAACGGCATGATGGCGCCCGGCACGTCCAACTTCACGCTGAAGCTGGGCGGCGAATGGGATACGCCCTTCGCCAAGGGCCTCACCCTGACCGGCCGCGTCAACTACTTCAGCAGCCAGTACGTCAACGAGGCCAACACGCAGAGCATTCCCGCCTACACCCTTCTCGCCGTGGGTGCGCGCTACAGCTTCGAGGTCGATCACAAGCCCATGGCGATCCGCGCCAACATCGAGAACCTCTTGAACGAGAGCTCGTGGGCTTCTGCCTTCACCGGGGGCGTGGTCTATCGCGGCGCCCCGCGCACCATCTACGTCTCCCTGACGGCGGATTTCTGATCCCATCCCACAACGGACAAGCCATGCCCCCTTTCATACGTCCCCTGCTCGCCGCGCTGCTTGCTTTCGCAGCGACTCCGGCGATGGCCCATCACCTGTGGCTGGAGCGCGTCGGCGGAGGTTTTCACCTCTACTTCGGCGAGTTCGGCGAAAACCTCCGCGAGGTCTCGCCCGGCTCGCTCGACAAGCTGCAGCCGCAGGCCAGGGCCGTTTCATCCACCGGCGAGCATCCGCTGACCGCCGAGAAGTCGGCCGATGCGTTCGTTCTGACCGGCAAGAGCGATGGGGCCGACAGCATCCTCGCGGAGGACCTTCGCTGGCCTTACTTCGAACGCAAGCGCGACGGGAAGCGCGGGGTCTACATGCCGGCCGCGCGCTTCGTGCCCGACCGCTCGCCGCGCGCCGCGGTGCTGACGCTCGACGTCATTCCCAGGGGCGGCGACAGATTCCAGGTCACGTACAAGGGCAAGCCACTGACCAAGGCCAAGGTCGAAATCCGCACGCCATCGGGCTGGGGACGCGAGGAACACACCGACGCCGACGGAACATTCGAGGTCAAGCTGCCGTGGCGCGGTACCTATGTCTTCGAAGTCCAGCATGCTGACAACGATCCCGGCAAGCGCGGCGATGAATCGTATGACTTCGCGAACTACGTGACGTCACTCACGATCGTCCAGACCGAAGGCATCGAGCCGCTCCTGCCGTCGCCGGCGGCCAAGCCGCACTAGCGCCGCTCGAACGGACGCGTATTCATTGCCCGGAGCGCGGCCCTCCAGAGCCGCTCATTGGGTGCCAATCCCGAAGAAGAAGAGCCGCGCTCCCGGCAGACCAAAGTCAGGTCAGTGCCAATTGAGGCCCCTCCCCGCGCCGCGCGCAGGGAGGAAAACGATCTGGCAGCGTGAGCGAGGACGAACGCTTCAGGCTTTCTGGGCGTTGCCCGCGACCTCGACGGCCGCAGGCTCCTCGCCGCCCACAACTCGATAGACCACGCCGGCGAACACCGCGCCGATCAGCGGGGCGAGCCAGAACAGCCAGAGCTGCTGGAGTGCCCAGCCGCCGGCGAACAGCGCCGGCCCGGTGCTACGCGCCGGATTCACCGACGTATTGGTGACCGGGATGCTGACGAGATGGATCAAGGTCAGGCAGAGCCCGATGGCGATCGGCGCGAAGCCGCGCGGCGCGTTGCCGTGGGTCGCGCCCAGGATCACGAACAGGAAGCCGAAGGTCATCACGACCTCGCAGACGAAACCCGCCGCCAGCGAATAGCCGCCGGGGGAGTGCGCGTCGAAACCGTTGCTCGCGAAGCCGGCGTGAACGTCGAAGCCCGCCTTGCCGCTGGCAATGGCATAGAGCACCGCAGCGCCCGCGATCGCGCCCAGCACCTGCGCGACGATATAGGGCAGCAGCTCGGCGGCCTTGAACCGTCCGCCCGCCCACAACCCGACCGAAACCGCGGGATTGAGATGGCAACCCGACACGTGTCCGATGGCATAGGCCATGGTCAGGACCGTCAGGCCAAACGCCAGCGCGACGCCGGCAAAGCCGATACCGAGTTGAGGAAACGCCGCGGCGAGCACCGCGGAGCCGCATCCGCCGAGAACCAGCCAGGCCGTTCCGATGAATTCGGCCGTAAGCTTACGCATCATGATAATGCCCTCCCCAGGGATTCGCGGGGATGTCGCCCGGCAAGGCGATCAAACCACCCGCACTGTTGTGTAGTTTACTTCCGCCGCCGGGACGACGCTACGCCGATCTCATCAGACCAGGCGCTTGTGCAAGGAGCGACGACGACATCCCATGCCGCGGCGTTCTGCTAAGCCTCCATGTTCGACCAGTGCTCGAGGTCGAGGGCGACGCCACCGGCATGCACGAGGTATCCGCTTGCGGCCGCCGCTACCGCGGGCCGGGACGCCCTAGTGAGCCCGACCGCTTTTCCCAGCGCCTCCATTTGGCGCGTAGTTGATATCGATTTGGCGACGTGTAACCGATCATGATGAAGCCTTCTGTTGGCGATTCGTGCTCGAAGCGATCGGCGCCCGGCGTCGCGCAGCGCCTTTGCCGCGCGAGCGTAAGCCTCGCTTTACTTGTCGATGCGGAACTCCTTTGGTCCGCCATTGTCCGGACCATCGAACAGGACGAGCACCCGGTACTCCGACTCAGTCTCTTCGAGGACCAGCAGCGTCTCCGCCTTCTCGGACCGGTCGACACCTGGCAGCCTCCCCAAGAGACTGGGCGCATCGGCGTCCCGGCCACTCCACCACCACACGGTCGGCATCGGAAGCTCGGTCTGGCTCCGGCAGCCGGGAGGCGCCTTCGGGTCGGGATCGGAATCGAGACTGCGGCCGGCAAGGATCAGCACGCCATTCCTCACCGCCGCGAGGTCCCGCACCCCGATGCCCGGGCCGAGCGGCAGCCTCTTCACGGTGGACTTGGGCACCTCGCTCTTGAACAGATCGGCCAGGGCAAAGCGTAGTAGGAAAGCGTCTCCGTCGATCGACGGGGCGCGTAACCCAAGGAAGAGTTGGTCACCCTGTACCGCCAGCCCCTCGACCGTGACCCCGCACTGGTCAAGCTGTCGCTCTACGTAGAGTGACAGTGCCGGCTGAAGACGTAGTGCTTCGCGCAGCAATGCTGTGCGCTCGATCTGTACCGATACCGAGGCGTCGTCGTAAGGGTAGCCAGGTTGGCCAGTTGTGGGATCGACCGGAAAGCGGAACAGAAAGAAGGTGGAGGGCTTATATTTTCCGGCTTTGCGGCTGAGACCATGCGAGCCAGTGACGTAGTAGTAGCCCGGTTCATTCGTCTTCACTGGCGGCGCGTAGTGCACCCCCTCGGCGTCGATCTCTTCCATCGATATGTTGTCGATCTTGTCTGGGAGCAAGCGGATCACGCGGCCTGGCCGGATCCTGTCCCCGTCTATGTCGAAAAACTGCGCATACTTTTTCTCGTCATTCACGACGATGCAATGGCGAGTACCCTGAACGCATGCGGCACCACTTATCTCGCGTCGGGCGTCCTCGCTCTTGCCGAAGTCGGGTTTGACCTCCCAGTCTCGCGTACTCGCAGTAATCTCGGCGTGGGCCGTGGTTATCATGATCGGCAGAGTCGCGAAAAAGGAAAGATGACGCCACCATACCTTCGCGCTCTTCAGCACCGATACAGCCCCCAAGCGGGCGATCGCGGTTGCACTGAACATCGATGTCCTCCCGCCCGTCACGCTAGCCATCCGTTTCCCAATGCGGACCCCCAGTGTCAGAGCGGACGACGCACCAGTGACGCGGCGCAGGGAGCCGGAGCGCTCCGATTTCAGCACGGTCCAACGAGGGCCAAGATAGATCAGCGCGTGTCTCAGCCCTTTTGGACGAAGCCGGATGGACAACCTACCGGGCATCGGTAGCTAGAGCTGAATATCATCGAGTTCCGCAATTTCGTAATACTCATTCGGTAGAGGCCGCCCCGTCGATTCTTGCGGTCGCGGGCGCCGTCTGCGCCGACCTGCTGGCGCATTCTCCAGCGGGTCGAACTCGCTGAGCCGCTTCGCGCCGCCTGCTCCGCCGACGAAGGCAAGGCCCGTCAGCCGCTCTATTTCACTAATCCGGGTCTGGAATGTCTTGTACTCACCGAATGGCACTTCGGTTATCTCGATACCAAATTGTGCGATCACTTCTTCCTGGCCTGCGATGTAGGCGGTCGCGAACAGCTCCTTTTTCGGCGTGACAGCGGCAACGACCTTCCAGAATTGAAGGGGGTACTTGACCTTGCGGTACTCGGGATCGCCATCGTCCAGCACGGGTCCGGTGATGACTTGCGCGTTCACTTCTCCTTCGAGGATGGATCGCTCCAGGATGTAGCGCTCGATGCCTTGCCAGATCTCTTTGTTCTGGTTGAACCTCGCGTGCTGCGGGACGCAATTGGCCCAGTGCAACGTGTCAGCCGCCGAGGCGAGCGCCGCTCGCGGCGACTTTCCGAACTCCAGATCCTCCCGACGCGTCATGTGGCCACGGTCAAAGTTGTTGCTGGCGTAGTACCAATTCTCGAGTTGATGCTCGGCGAGGATGCGCGGGTCGCGCCGCCACACATCCGGGGGCCGGCTCATCTCGAATCGGTCGCCGAACGAAACGTTCGCCGCGGAGTAGATCGGTAATCGCCGCTGCTTGTGCACGACGACGCTGTAATTGTGATAGTGCAGGAGGAACTTGTTGCCGTCCTTGGGCTTCAGAAGCGGCGCCGCGACGGCTTCAAGCGCGTCCCCCAGAACCGGAAAGCCGACCCGAAGCGGCGGCGCACCGAGAAAGTCGGGATCGAAGCCTTTCCGCCTCGAGTAATCGTCATCGAACGGCGCGTCGAAGCTTGCGTCGGGCTTCTTCTTCTTTTCGAGAAGCCCAGCGCCGACCATGCCTGTGGCTTCGGTGCCCTGCGGCGTCGTCACCGACACAGGCCCCAACCGGCCATCAGCTTGAACCTGTAGCCGAACTTCTAGTGGAATCGAAATCGTGCGAGCGTCGGCCATTCGGGTCTCCCTGGGCGGGGTCATCGTCGTCGGTGACAGGAGCGACGGACCGGTAATGCGAGCCGTCGCCGGCGTCGCGGCGAACAGCGGCAAAAGGAGCGGATGTTGCCGATGGGCTTCCTTCAGCGTCTGCACGATCCGGCTGACGCGAATGCCTTCGTTGCCGATCCACTTCGTGCTGCCGTCGGGGTTGCTCTGCACCACGCCGTTTCGCTTCTCCGGCACGCCGGCATGATGCAGCGCCACCACGAACCAGTCGTTGTTGAAAACGGGGGAACCGGAAGAACCCGGATTTGTATCGGTCGAGTACCAGAGAACATCGTTATCGCGCTTGATAAACTGGTTCTCGCGAACACATACTTGTTTGCGGGCCCCGTCGGCGTGTTGAATAATTGTCAGCCACTCGCCTTCCGATACTTTCCCGGTGGTTTCGACCAAGGGTAAGCAACCGAAAGTCGACAGTGCCGTGGCGTTGTCCGCTGATGTGGCTTCGACTGCAACGATGGTGAAGTCGAGATTCTTTTGGGTGAAGAACAGCTCGTCCGGCAACACTCGGTAGTTGACTGGCCCGCGCTCAGTGTCGCTCAGATCGAGCTCGTAGCTGAACTGCGCGCGTGCCTGCGCCGCGGAGGCTGCGTCAGGCAGCACATGATTGTTCGTAATCAGAACGCGCGGCGCGATCAGGAAACCGGTCCCGTAACCTTGCCCGCCAAGGTCAATGCGGGCAACCGCACGCGCCGCGATGGCGCCTCTCTCCAAATAGCTTATGGGCTGCAGCTCATTGCCGCCAATTATGCGCTCGAAAACGTCATCCGCTTCCTGCGTCTCACCAATGCTCTCGCGTAGAAATTCGCGGCGTGACCGCAAGACGTCTTGGCTCGCTACTTCATCAGGTCGTTTTGTTCGCAGGATTGAAGCAAGCCGTATCAGCTCCGCGAGCAAGACCGGATCGAGCTGGGCAACGGCGGAATCCTTCGCCTGGGAAGTATCGATGGTCACCATGACACAATCGGACGGACCCCTCCGGAAATCACACCTGGATGCAATGTAACCTCGGGTTGTAGATTGTCAAGCAATACGTTCTCAACCGATTTCGTGCCAACATCACTGATATCGTGCGAGACGGCGGCTGAGATTCCTATTGGTCTGCCTCGCAGCGCCGCCCGACGTCGCCGTCAGTTAAACTTTCACCTCTATTTCGTGACAAATCCTCGGGCCACGGGAGAAGACGAGTGCCGGAATGAGCCGGTTTGGCGAGCCGAACCGGAACCGCAATCTTGATGGGTGTCGGAGCCGCACACTAAACCTCGGCGTGCTACGAATGCAGCGATCCCCGATGCAGTGCCGCGGGGTGCTACCGAATAACTAGTCGGGTGCCTCGCGTTGGTCGCGAAGCGGCCGTCTCGAAGGATAGCCCGCACAGGAAATCTTAGAACAAGCCGATTTGCAACATCGGTTGTGTTGCCACCCTTCGAGACGCATCGCTTCGCGCCGCTCCTCAGGCTGAGGGGAAAGTCAAAGTTAGATTAGCGCCTACGAGCGCGGCTCTGGAGAGCCGCGCCCCTAGCGGGCTGAACTCAAGATGACAACGATGAACGTGGGGTTGGAGTGAGGCCCCGCCAGGACAGTGCCGCCCGCAGCGCCTCGGTTAGCGGTGCATCGTGCTCCGGCAGCAGGACCTGCGGATCGAGGGTCAGCACGCCGCGCGACGCGTGGCGCTCCGACAGATGCACGGGCGGGTCGCCTTGCTGCAACCGGGCGCTGAGCGCGAGTGCGTCCGGCACGGCGATCTCGAGCACCGGCACGCGGCCGGTGACCGACGCCGACACGAGCGTCACCGCGTGACCGTTCAACCCGGCGGCGATCGCCTTCAGCCGCGCCTCGAGGCGGGCATTGTCAGCCGCGTCGTCGGCCTTCACGAAGCGATCGAGCGCGGTGAGCAGCCCGACGATCTCCTCCTTGCCTGCCTTGAAGCCGCGGCCGATGCCGTGATGGGGCACGCCGCGCAGGTTGGCGCGATCGATCAGCCTGGGCGGCGACCAGGTCTGCGGCGCCACATCCATGTCGAGCTGCTGCAACAGCGCCGAGGCCACGAGGTCGCGCCGGCCGGCGAGAATGCCGGAGGCCTGCGGACCGCCCAGCGCCTTGCCACCGGAGAAGGCGACGAGATCGGCACCCATAGCGATGAAGCGCTTCAGATTCTCCTTGGGCGGAAGCTGGGCCGCCGCATCGACGATCAGCGGCAGACCGTTGGCCCGGCACACGGCGGCGACCGCCGGCAGGTCGACGATGCTGTTGGCATTGGCCGAGAAGCCGACCGCGACGACGGACGGCGACAGGGCCGCCTCGATTTCCCAGGCCTCCAGCCCGCGCACGCCGGCGCCCGTGCCGCGGTCGTTGTGCCCGATATCGACCAGTCGCGCGCCCGACGCGGCAAGCGCGTGGGCGTAGCCGGTGCGGTGCGTCCGCGGCAGCAGGATGTCGGCCGCGACGTGCGGCAACGCCGCCATCTTCGCCACGTCCCAGCGCGCGATCGACGCCGCAGCGGCGAGCGTCAACGCGGCGGCGGCGCCCGTCGTCACCAGCCCTGCCTCCGCGCCCGTCGCCTCGGCGATGCGCCGGCTCGCGGCGTCCTGCAATTCGCCGATGTCGACCGATGCCCGCGACGCCGCGGCCATCGCCTCGACGACTTCCGGCGCCATCACCGCGCCACCCAGGCGGGTCAGCGCTCCGGCGGCATTGACGCGGCGACGAACGCCGAGGCTTGCGTAGGGATCGGAAACGGTCATTCTCCAAGCTTACTCGTCGGGGGCCGAAGCGGCCATGCAGGCAGAGAAGGTGGAAACCGTCATCGTCGGCGGCGGTCAGGCCGGGCTGACGCTCAGCCACATGCTCAGCAAGAGGGACCGCCCGCATGTCGTGCTCGAGCGCGCCCGCATCGCCGAACGGTGGCGCTCGGAGCGCTGGGACGGCCTGCGGTTCCAGTTCCCGAACTGGTCGGTGCAGCTGCCGGACTTTCCCTTCCCGCACGCCGATCCAGAGGGTTTCGCCACGAGCGAGGAGATCGTCGACTTCCTGACGGCCTATGCCGACTTCATCGCTGCGCCCGTCCGCTGCGGCGTGACCGTGACGGCACTGCGTCGGCGTGACGGCGGCGCCGACTTTTACCTGGAGACTTCGGACGGACCGATCCGGGCGAGCAACGTGGTCGTCGCCACAGGCCCCTATCAGATACCGATCATCCCGGCCCTGCTGCCGGAAGACGCCGGCCTGTATCAGGTTCACGCCAGCCGGTATCGCGAGCCGGGCCAGCTTCCGGACGGAGCCGTGCTGGTCGTGGGCTCCGGCGCCTCGGGCGCCCAGATCGCCGAGGAACTCATGCGCGCCGGCCGCCGCGTCTACCTCTCGGTTGGCCGCCACCGCCGTCTGCCGCGCCGATATCGCAGCCGCGACCTGATCTGGTGGCTGGCGGCGATGGGGCTGGATCGGACGCCGATCGAAAAGCGCGGGCCGGACAAGACCCTGCCCCTGATCACAGGAGCGTACGGCGGTCACACGATCGATTTCCGGACCTTTGCCGCCGAGGGAGCGGTCCTGTTGGGACGTTTGGAGTTGATGTCTGGCCGCACCCTTCACTTTGCCCCCGATCTGGCCAACAGCCTGCGATCCGGAGATGCCGCCTACACGGCCTTCCTCGATCTCGTGGACAGCTTCGTGGGGCGGCAAGGGCTCGACGTTCCGGAAGAGCCTGGCGCCCGCACCATGCGAGCCGACCCTGCCTGTGTGATGGACCCCGTCCGCACTCTCGACATCGATGCCGCGAGCATCGGCTCCGTGATCTGGTCGACCGGCTATGGCTGCGACTTCGGCTGGATCGATCTTCCGGTGCTCGATGGCCGGGGAGAACCGGTCCACCGCGACGGCATCACCGATGTCCCGGGATTGTATTTCCTCGGGCTGCAATGGCTCTCCAGGATGAATTCCTCTTTCCTGGTCGGCGTCGCAGAAGACGCGGCCCGGCTGGCGGACCATATTGCCGCGAGATCACCGGGAATGAGCTGATCATATTCCTCCCTGCGCGAAGCGCGGGGAGGTGTCGCCGTCTTACGGCGACGGAGGGGTCATGGGCCGCACCGATACTGCGGCCCATGACCCCTCCGCCCCTTCGGGTCACCTCCCCGGCTTCGCCAGGGAGGAACAGGATAGGATGGCGGAGATGGGTGAACGGACGATCCGCACGATCGCCCTGACCAGCGTCGCGATGCTGTGCTTTGCGGCGAACTCACTGCTCTGCCGGCTGGCGCTGGCGCCGAAGCTGATCGATCCGGCGACCTTCACGAGCGTCCGCGTCCTCTCGGCAGCGGCGCTCCTGACGGCCTGCGTGCTCGTGGGACGCGGGCATCTCCCTCGTCGGGCCTACGCAAACACGCGCTCGATCGCGGCGCTGCTCGGGTACATGGCGTTCTTCTCCTTCGGCTATACGCGTCTCAGCGCAGGCACAGGGGCTCTCCTTCTCATCGGCGGGGTGCAGCTCACGATGCTGTACGTCGCCTGGCGCGAAGGCGAACGGTTTTCGCTGCCTGCATGGTCCGGGCTCGGACTGGCCCTGCTCGGCGTGCTCTATCTCGTCCTGCCCGGCGTCAGCGCTCCCGATCCGCTGAGCGCTGCGCTGATGGCGATCTCAGGCGCCTCCTTCGGATTGTTCTCGCTGCTGGCCCGGCGCGGAAGCGATCCCGTCGAGGTCAACGCCAGCAACCTGCTGTGGTGCCTGCCGCCCGTGGCGCTGGTGAACCTGTGCCTGGTCGACGGTTTCATCGGCACGCCGGCGGGTTTCGCACTGGCGACCGCGTCCGGCGCCCTGGCGACGGGCTTCGGCTACATCGTCTGGTATCTGGCGGTGCGCAGTCTCACGGCGGGACAGGCGGCGACGGTCCAGCTCTCGATGCCGGCAGTCACCGCGCTCGGCGGCGTGATCTTTCTGGCCGAGCCGCTGTCCCTGCGCCTGCTGATCGCTTCCGCTGCAATGATCGGCGGAATCGCCATCGTCCTGGTTCAGCGATTAAAACCGGCCCGGCCGACCGGCGCCTGATGAACACCACCGGGCGGTCGCCAGCTTGCCTGGTGTTGATTGGCGACCTCCTCTCAGTCGTCCTGAGCGAAGCGAAGGACCTCACGCCAGCAACATGGGTCCGTGTCTGACCGTTCGGCGAGATCCTTCGCTACGCTCAGGATGACAACGAGAGCATGGCGCGCATTCCCTCCATCCAATTGATGTAAGGCTGAGCTCGCTAGTCCGATCGTCGGCCGATGATCGCGACCGGGCCGCCGCCGGCCGGGCCCTGGTGCTCGGCGCCGCCGGAGACGTAGAGCATCGTGTCGCCGATCACACCGGCCAGCACGCCGCCGACCAGGGCGCGGGCGTGGCGGGTGGAATGGATGTCGCTGTCGTCGAGCATGGTGTGGCGCCGGCCGCGGATCTCGCCGGTCGGCGCGGCCTCCGCCTTGGCGAGCAGGGCGACGGTCTCGCCGCCGATCGCGGCCAGCACGCGGCGCGCGGCCTCGGCGTCGATCGCGTCCTTCATCACGCCGTGACCGATCACCAGGTCGCCTGACCACGCCGCCGAATTGCCCAGCACGACGATCTCGTTGCGCAGCAGCTCGACGCCGGCCGAGGTGCTGGCGACGCTCGAAAAGAGCGACCAGTCCTTGCAGATCGCCGACTCGGGCGCCGCCTCGATCTCGCCGAGGGCCAGCGCGACGCCGAGCGCCGAGGCGCCGCGCGAGACAGCCATCGAATGATAGGTGTCCTCGGTCGCGGTCTTCGCGCCGCGCCGCGCGGCCTCCTCGATTCGCTCCTTGGTGAGCAGCGGGCACTTGATCTGCACGAAATGAACGTCGGCGGGCGAGGCGATGCCGGCGTCCTTCATGGCGAGGCCAACGGCAGCCGCCGTTTCCTCGATCTGGGCCGTCCGGCCGATCTCTTCCGGCTTGAAGGCGCGCGTCAAGCCGACGCCGATCGCCAGGCGCGGCGCCGACGGTGGCGCCGCCCCCGCCTCGCGGCAGAACACCAGCAGGTGCGGCGACAGCCCGCCTTCGGTGCCACCCGACATCACGATCGCGACTCGCTTCTCGACCTCGGCGAGCGGGCAGCCGATCCTCTCGGCCAGCAGCAGCTTCAGCGCGAGGGTGGCGTAACCCCGGGTGAAGTCGTTGACGCAGCCGTTGCCCTCGGTCTTGCCGACGATGGCGACGATCGTCGCGGGATCGACCTCGCCCCGGTCGATCGCCGCGGCGAGCGGCGCGGTGTCGTGCGGGCCGGCGGTGGCGAGCCGCAGCACCTTGGCGTGACGAGTCACCTCAGGCCGCCTTGCCGGCGTCGCTGCCGAGCCGCTCGCGACGGCGGCGCAGGATGATCGTCGAGACCAGCGCCAGCGCGATCACCAGGAAGCTGAGGCCCGTCGTCACGGTGCCCAGCGCATAGAGCACCGGCGTGGTGACGTTGGTGGTCATGCCGTAGATCTCGAGCGGCAGGGTGTTGAAGGTGCCGGCGGTGTAGAGGCTGCGGGCAAACTCGTCGTAGCTCAGCGTGAAGCCGAACAGCCCGACGCCGATCAGGCTCGGCAGCAGGATCGGGATGATGACGTGACGCACGGTCTGCCACGAGGTCGCCCCGAGGTCGCGCGCCGCCTCCTCGAAGCGCCGGTCGAAGCGGTTGAAGACGGCGAACATGATCAGCAGGCCGAACGGCAGGGTCCAGGTGAGATGCGCGCCGAAGGCCGAGCTGTACCACGCCGTGTCGATCCCCATGACCCGGAACAGCAGGCCGATGCCGAGGCTGATCAGGATCGAGGGCACGATCAGGCTGGCGATGGCGAGATAGAAGATCACGGTCGAGCCGCGGAAGCGGCTGCGGAAGGCGAGGCCGGCCGCGAAAGACGCCAGCACCGTGACCACCATGGTGGCGAGGCCCAGCACGATCGAGCGCTGGAAGGAGCCGGCGAAGTCGCCGACCATCTGCTTCTCGAACAGGTTCCCGAACCAGTGGACCGAGACGCCGCGCATCGGGAAGGTGAGGCCGCCCGACGGTCCCTGGAAAGACAGAATCACGATGGTGATCGTGGGCCCGTAAAGGAACAGCACGAACAGGCAGAAGAAGGCGGTGAGCAGCCAGAAGGCAAGGCCGCGGCGTTGCTGCAGCACGTCACAGCTCCTTGCGGATGTCGACCAGGCGCATCATGACGGCCACCGTCAGCAGCACCAGGATCAGCAGTACCACCGCATTCGCCGCGGCGGCGGGATATTGCAACAGCGACATGGCGTTCATCATCATGAGGCCGACCGAGGCTGTCTGGCCGCCGCTCATCAACCGCACGGTGACGAAGTCGCCCATCACGATGGTGACGACGAAGATCGAGCCGATCGCGATGCCGGGCTTGCACAGCGGCAGGATGACGTTCCACAGCGTCTGCCAGCCCGACGCGCCGCCGTCGCGCGCCGCCTCGAGCAGGCTGCGGTCGATGCGCACCATCGAGTTGAAGATCGGCACGACCATGAACAGCGTGTAGAGGTGCACGTAGGCCAGCACGACCGCGAAATTGGAGAACAGCAGGAACTCGAGCGGCTGCTGGATGAGCCCGAGCTCCAAAAGCGCGGAGTTCATCAGCCCGTTGCGGCCGAGGAAGGGGATCCACGAGATCATGCGGATGATGTTCGAGGTCCAGAACGGGATGGTGCAGACCAGGAACAGCACGGTCTGCCAGGTCGGCGAGCGGACGTAGAAGGCGAGATAATAGGCGATGGTGAAGCCGATCAGCAGGGTCAGCACCCAGGTGATGACAGCGAACTGAAGCGTCTGCAGATAGGTCTGCCAGGTCACCGGCGAGAGCAGCAGCTCCTCGTAGTTCTGCAGCAGGAAGGCCGGGATGATCTGGGTCGTGCTGTAGTCGAAGAAGCTCACCACCACGATCGTGGCGATCGGCACGACGAGGAACAGCAGGAACACCAGCGACAGCGGCGCGACCTGCAGATAGGTGACCCAGGAATTGACTCGTTTCATTTCAGATCTCCTCCCCTTGGCGGAACCCGCCAAGGGGAGGTGTCGCGGTCATACCGCGACGGAGGGGTCGTGAGGCACGAGCCGTGCCGCCTTCCCCCTCCGTCGGCGTAAGACGCCGACACCTCCCCCGCCGAGCGGGGGAGGCATGCTCCTTGGTTACTCGATTGCCTCTAAGCGGCGATGAACTGATTCCACTTCTGGACCATGTAGCGGTCCTCATCCATCACCGCGTTCCAGCACGAGACGGCGCCCATGCGGTCGTAGAACGAGCCGCCGTCGCGCACCGTGCCGGCCTTCTCCATCACCTTGCCCTGCGGGCTCATGATGTCCTTCTGCGCGGGCTTGCCTTCCATCCAGAAGCCCCACTCGTCGGCCGTCATGTTGGCCTTGGCGGTCTCGAGCACCGCCGAGTAGTAGCCCTGGCGATTGAGGAACGCGCCGACCCAACCCGACATGTACCAGTTGAGGTAGTCGTACGCCGCGTCGAGCTGCGATCCGGTGAGGTGCTTGGCGAGCGCGAGACCGCCGCCCCAGGCGCGATAGCCTTCCTTGAGCGGCTGGTAGACGCAGGGCACGCCCTTGGCGCGCACCGCGGCAACTGCCGGCGACCACATCGACTGGATCACCACCTCGCCCGAGGCCATCAGGTTGACCGACTCGTCGAAGGTCTTCCAGAAGGCGCGGAACTGGCCCTCCTTCTTGGTCTTGATCAGGAAATCGATGGTCTTGTCGATCTCCGCCTTGGTCATGTTGCCCTTGTCGACATACTTCGTGATGCCTGCCGATTCGCAGATCATCGCGGCATCCATGATGCCGATCGAGGGCACGTTCAGGATCGATGTCTTGCCCTTGAACTTCGGGTCCAGGATGTCCTTCCACTGGGTGATCGGACGGCCGACCAGGTCGGGGCGGATGCCCAGCGTGTCGGCGTTGTAGATCGTCGGGATCAGGGTGAACCACTGGGTCGGCGCCTTGGCGAAGGCGACCGAGTCCTTGCCGTCGACGAAGCCGACGGTCGAGGGCGCGGTACCCTGCGCAATCGTCGAGTCGGGCTTCAGCTTGCCGGTCGTGAAGATCGGCACGATCTTGTCGAACAGCTTGATCTTCTTGGTGTCCATCGCCTGGAGGGTCTTGGCCGGGAAGACCTTCTTGACCATCCAGTACTCGATATCGCCGATGTCGAACGAGTTCGGCTGGGTGACCACGCGCTGAACGACCGCGTCGGAATCGAGGGCCGTCATCTGCAGCGTGAAGCCCAGGTCGGCCTTGGCCTTCTCCGCGATCTCGTTGAACGCCGAGACGCCAGTGCCGCACTGGCGCAGCACTATGTTCTTGTTGTTCTGCGCCCAGATCATCGGCGCGCCGATCACGCCGCTGCCTACCGCCGCGCCCGCGAGCGCGCCTGCTCCCTTGAGGATCTTGCGGCGCCCCATGCCGTTCGTCTTCCGTGCCATCTTCACGTCTCCTTGCTTTCAGATCTTACGCTTGAACTCACCGCCCGAGGACATGCACGTCCTTGGGCGTCCACGACAGCACCACCGGCTGACCCGGTACGACCGGGTTGGCGTCGAAGCGCGCCTCCGGCACGACGGCCGAAAGCGGATCGAGGCCGGCCACGTCGATGCCGACCTGCACGGTCGAGCCGAGATATTCGACCGAGCGCGTGATGCCCGAAAGCGAGGTGGCGTCGAGCGGCGCGGCGCCGGACTGCAAGATGATGCGATCGGCGCGTATCGCAACGAACTTGGCATCGCCCCCACCTGGATTTCCGCGTGTGCGAGCGACCGCTGCCGGAATGACATTGTGCCCGCCGATGAACCTGGCGACGAAGGCCGACGCCGGCTTGTTGAACACATCGCGTGCGCTGCCCGCCTGCTCGATCTTGCCCTGGTTCATCACCACCACCAGGTCGGCCAGCGCCATGGCCTCGTCCTGGCTGTGCGTCACGTGGATGAAGCTGATGCCGAGCCGCGTCTGCAGCGCCTTCAGCTCCTCGCGCATCTTGATGCGCAGGAACGGATCGAGCGCCGACAGCGGCTCGTCGAGCAACAGGACCTGCGGGTCGGTGATGAGCGCGCGCGCCAGCGCCACCCGCTGCTGCTGGCCACCGGAGAGCTGCGACGGCAACCGGCCGGCATACGGCTCCATCTGCACGCGCTTCAGCAGCTCGAGCGCTCGTGCGCGGCGCGTCGCCTTCTCGACACCGCGCATCTTGAGGCTGAAGGCGACATTGTCCGTGCAATCGAGATGCGGGAAGAGCGCGTAGCTCTGGAACATCATCGCCGTGCCGCGCGCCGCCGGCGGGAGCTGGGTGATGTTCTCGGACCCCAGGATGACGTCGCCTTCCGATGCCTCCTCGTGGCCGGCGATCATGCGCAGCGTCGTGGTCTTGCCGCAGCCGCTGGGACCGAGCAGGCAGCAATAGGAACCGGCAGGGATCTTCAGATGGATGGCATCGACAGCCACGGCGCTGCCATAGCGCTTCGTGAGATGGACCAGTTCGATGTCGGGCTTATTCGCCATGGGGCCTCGGGAGCAAGTACCATGCCATTACTGTAAAATAGAATCCGGGCCCTCCGTTAGTCGGAAACATTTTCAGTCCCTGCAACAGCTGGCCGTCAGAGGAGAGAATTCTGTTGCATATTCAAAGTCACACTCATCAATAGAGAAAGCCTCGACACGCAAGCGGCGTAATCGCCGTACGGGAGGCTGACAGGTGGACATCGATGAACGCGACGGGACGACACGGCCATGACATTCCCCGTGCTGTTCCACCCGGAGCCGGCCCAGATGCTGGCGCTCGGCCGTTACGAGGTGGCCCGCCGGGCCGTGGCGGAGGCCCGGGCCGTCGACGACCTTGTCGAGGTCCTCGGCCGGGCCCATGCCGTTCACGCCTACGCCCGGCAGGCGAAGGACCGGCAGATGGAGATCGACGCCGCCGAGATCCGCATCCGCGCCGAGCGGCGGCTGGGCGAGCTGATGGCGTTCCAAAAGGCAACGGTCGGCATGGCGAAGAACGCGCCCGGACCAGGTCGCGGAAAAGTCGGGGTATCTTCCACCCCAGCTTTTGACGGTCCGCCTACCTTGGCCGAGGCCGGCATTGACAAGAATCTGGCCAAGCGCGCCCGGTCCTATGCCGCCGTCCCGCAAGAGAAGTTCGAGCAACTCCTGACGGACAAGCGACAGGGTGAGAACCGCCGCGTCGTGCTCGATCCGGACCGCGAGGTGGCGGGGCCCACCTTCGAAAGCGACCGGCGCAAGCCCGCCGACTTGGCCGCCGAGAATGACCGGCTGAATCGAGAGGTGGCCCGGCTGCGCCAGCGTCTCGCCACGTTGAAGGTCAGCGAGGAGACATGGATGCAGCGCGCACTTGCCGCCGGCTGGACGGAGCAGGCTGCATAACCTATCGCGTTCGGCACCCTTCGTCGTCTCGACCAAGGCCCGAAGAGCCGCGTGGAGAGACCTCCTACGCGGGACGCATCGCCGCTGAGCCATTGGCGAGCACCGGTCAGTCCCGGCCGGCATGACGGCGATACACCCGGACTGGCAGGGGTCCACCGCTGACAACGTAGACGCCAATCGAGATGATGCCGATCGCCATCCAATCAGTCGGCGAAGGCAGTTCACCCAGAATCGGAATGCCCATCAGAGCCGTCATTGCTGGAGTCAGGGCAAGGAACGCTGCGCCGCTCGTCGCACCGAGTATGCTGATCATTCGCCCGTACAGGAGTAGCGCGACGACTCCCGTCAAGAAGCCCTGGACGATCGCTTGAAGAGCGATGTCAGCAAGCGGCACCCTGAACACGCTACTTCCGGCGAAGTACGCATAGATCGGCAGATAAATCGCCATCGACGCAACCGCACCAAGCGCGGCGGCGTGCAGACCATCGAGCCGGGCGCGCCGCATGGCGACCGTGTAGCAAGCCCAGGCCAATCCAGCGGACAAGAAGAGGAGATGCCCGATGTTCTGGGGGCTGCCGATGGATGCACCGGCGCCCCAGACGATGGCGAGGGCGCCTGAGACGATCAGGATGCACCCGAAACGCTTTTGGGGTGTGAACGCCTCCTTCAAGATCAGCGCAGCTAGTATGGCGACCATCAGGGGGGCAAAGCCGGGGAACAGAGCGCCCGCGTGGGCGGCGGGAGCGAACAGCAATCCCGCGTTGGCAAGCAGGACCATCGGCGCTCCGCACCCCGCCACCACAGAAGTCAGTCCGATCCATCCGAGGCGCTCAAGCGCAAGACCCTTACGGAGCACATACGGCAGGAGGAGCGAACCTGAGACGACAAATCGGATTGCGGTGATGTCCCATGGTGTCATGCTCGTTGTGATGCCCAGACGAGCCACGACGATAAACCCTGCCCAAATGCTCACGGCGGCGAGACCGTAGAGCGTACCCCGCACATACTCGGATGTCGTTGCACCCTCAGCCAAGGTCAGCTCTCAAAGTTAAGACAGGTCGTTGTATCGTGAACCATCAGGCTCCCTTTGCTATCCGCCACACGCCCCTCGCGCCGCCGACCTCGGCTGTCCTTGTTGAGAGAGGTATCAGCTCGCTCTCGACACTCACCCGAATATGCGACCAGCTGAAACAAGTTGCCCGCGGTTTTCGGACGTCATCACCGCAAGCAAGAGTATTTCTGCTGCAAACGAGTGCGCTGGGCGGGCAAGCACCCAGGGCCTCAAGCGATCGACGCACGTCCTAGAGGATCGGTGCCCGCTCCTGCCCTCCCAGGCTCGCGTGTACAGTTCATGCATTAGCTATCCGAGCGCTTCGAACAGCAATGTGTCCTTTGCCGGACGCATGCCTTCGCTCCGGTCGAGACAACGGAGATGTGGACGCTGGCTTTGGCCTGTGTCTTGCTGTTCCATCGCACATTGGAGATTGGGAGGCAGTCGATGCGTTTGATTGGCGTGGATGTCGGAGGGACTTTCACGGACCTGGTCTATGCCGACACCGAGGCCGGTCAGACCGGGGTGCACAAGATATCCACAACGCCGGACGATCCGTCCCGCGGCGTGGTCGCGGGCCTCACCGCCCTTTGCGACAAATACGGAATCCCGCGCGACACGATCGACACGGTGTTCCACGGCACGACCATCGCCACCAACGCCATCCTGGAGCATGACGGCGCGGTGACCGGCATGATCACCACCGGCGGCTATCGCGACGTCCTGCATATCGGCCGCCACCAGCGGCCGCAGCATTATTCGATCATGCAGGACATCCCGTGGCAGGACCGCCCGCTGGTCAAGCGCCGCCATCGCAAGACGGTGAAGGAACGGCTCGTGCCGCCGCGCGGCGAGGAGCTCGAGCCGCTCGACGAGCAGGGCGTGCGCGACGCGGTGCGCGAATTGAAGGAGGCCGGCGTCCAGGCGATCGCGATCTGCTTCCTGTTCTCCTACCTCGACCCGGCGCATGAGGCGCGCGCGATGGAGATCGTGCGCGAGGACTATCCCGAGTGCTTCGCCACGACCTCCTCGTCGGTGTCGCCCCAGTTCCGCGAGTTCGAGCGCTTCACCACGACCGCCATGAATGCCTTCGTCGGTCCGAAGGTGCGCAACTACGTCACCAAGCTCGAGAACGACATCGAGCAGAGCGGCTTCAAGGCCGACCTGCGCATCATGGCGTCCAACGGTGGTGTCGCCACGCCGGCGATGGTCGCCGAGCGGCCGGTGCTCACCCTCCTCTCCGGCCCCGCCGCGGGCGTGATCGGCGGCGACTGGGCCGGCGGCCTGTCGGGCAAGCGCAACCTGATCACCTTCGATGTCGGCGGCACCTCGGCCGATATCGGCATCGTGACCGACGGCGGCTTCGGCGAGGCGACAGCGCGCGACACCTGGATTGCCGGCTTTCCCGTGCTGGTGCCGATGATCGACGTGCACACGATCGGCGCCGGCGGCGGCTCGATCGCCTTCGTCGACCAGGCCGGGGCCTTCAAGGTCGGGCCGCGCTCGGCCGGCGCCATGCCGGGTCCCGCCGCCTACGGCCGCGGCGGCAATCGCGCCACGGTGACCGATGCCAACGTCGTGCTGGGCCGGCTCGACAGCAAGAACTTCCTGGGCGGCGGCATGTCGCTCGACGAGGTTGCGGCCCGGCGCGTGATCGGCGAGCTGGCCCGCGAGCTCGGCATGTCCGACCGCGAGGCGGCCGAGGGCGTGGTCACCGTGATCAACGCCAACATGGCCAACGCCATCCGCTCGCGCACCGTCCAGAAGGGCATCGATCCACGTGACTACGCGCTGGTCGCCTTCGGCGGCGCCGGACCATTGCACGGTGCGGAGGTCGCCGACATGCTGGGCGTTCCCGAGGTGATCGTGCCGCCGCACCCCGGCATCACGTCGGCGGTCGGCCTGCTGATCAGCGACCTGCGCTACGACGCGATCCGAACCTCGTTCCAGGTCTCGGGCGCGGCCGACATCGCGCGCATCAATGCCGACTTCGCAGCCATGGCGAATGAGCTGGCCGCCCGCTTCACCACCGACGGCATCGACTTGTCCAAGGTGACGTTCGAGCGGCGCGGCGACCTGCGCTATGTCGGCCAGGGCTACGAGCTGCGCGTCCCCTTCCCCGACGGCGCGATCGACGAGGCTGCCCTCGCCACGGCATTCGAAGCCTTTCACGAGATTCATCGCCGCGAATACGGGCATCACTTCGCCGAGTCCGCCATCGAGATCGTCAACCTGCGTCTTGTCGGTGCAGCCACGGCGGCAAAGATCGCGAGGCCGGCGGCCGCGAGCGGCCAATCGGTCGACGCGGCGCGCGTGCGCACGGGCACCTGCACCTTCCGGGTCGAGAGCAAGCTCGCGGACTATCCGACCGACTTCTACCGCCGCGACCTGCTGCCGGTCGGCCAGAAGATCTCTGGCCCCGCCATCATCCTGCAAATGGATTCGACGACCGTCGTGCCGCCGCAGCATAGTTTCGAGGCCGATTCCGCCGGCAATCTCATCATCCGCAAGGAGGCCCGCCAATGAGCGCCGTGCTTCTTCGCGTCGCCATCCTTCGAGACGCGGCCCTGCGGGCCGCTCCTCAGGATGAGGCGGGACTGGACCGACCACTGACACCTCACCCTCGGAGCGTGCGGTGAGACTGGATCGTACAACAACACCTCACCCTGAGGAGGCGCGTAGCGCCGTCTCGAAGGGTGGGCCCCAGGGAGAACGCCCATGAGCACCGCCCCCCGCCGTCAACCAGCCCCCAAGCCCGACCGGATCGACCCGATCACCACGTCGGTGATCCAGGGTGCCCTGGAAAACATCGCGATCGAGATGGGCTACAAGCTGATGCGGATGAGTTACTCCTCGATCATCCGCGAGTCGGAGGATTTCGGCGCGGCTCTGGTCGATGCCGAAGGCCGCGGCCTTGCCGAATCGGCGCAATCGACACCGCTGCAGTCCGGCCCGATCCCGGGCTACATCCGCGGCATCCTGAAGACGCTGGCGGCGCGCGGCGACGTGATCCGCCCCGGCGACGTCATCATGCACAACGACGCCTATTCCGGCGCCAGCCACGGCCCCGACGTGGCCTTCGTCGTGCCGGTATTCGTCGGCGGCCGCCTGATCGCCTTCGCGGCGACGACGGCGCACCATCTCGACATCGGCGCCCTGTCACCCGGCTCGTGCGGCATCGTCGAGGCGATCGACGCCTATGCCGAGGGGCTGCAGTTCAAGGCGATCAAGGTCTACGACCGCGGCGTGAAAAACGAGATGGTCTGGCAGATCGTGCGCGACAACATCCGCGCCTCCGACCTCGTGGTCGGCGACATGGACGCTCAGGTCGCCGCCGCGCGGATCGGCGCAGAGCGCATGGTCGAGCTGGTCGAGCGCTACGGCCTCGAGACCTTCGATCTCGCCTGCGAGGCGCTGATGGATCACGCCGAGCGGCTGATGCGGCAGGCGATCGCGAAGCTGCCCGACGGCGTCTATCGCGCCGAGACCGCGATCGACGGCTATCTCGACAGCGACGATCCCGGCAAGAAGGAGCTGCCGATCGTCGTCACCATCACCAAGAAGGACGACAGCCTGGTGGTCGACCTGACCGGCACCGCGCCGCAGGTGCCCGACCGGCCGATCAACATGCCGCTCGAAGGCACCGCCGACATCGCGATCTGGCTCACCATCCGCTCGGTGCTGCTCGACACCCATGTGCACGGCCATATCCCGGTGAATGCCGGCCTGATCCGGCCGATCACCATCATCGCCCCCAAGGGGTGCCTGGCGAACCCGACCTTCCCGGCGCCGACCATCGCGCGTTTCTGCCCGGGCAACCAGCTCGCCGACACGGTGATGAAGGCGCTGTCGGGCGCGATGCCGGGCAACGTCTCGGCCGGCATCGGCAACCTCAAGGTCATCGCCTTCTCGGGCCTGAAGGACGAGACGCACTGGGTGCACATGGAGATTTTCGAGGGCTCCTACGGCGGGCGCCTCGGCAAGGACGGCATGGACGCGGTCGACACGCTCTACGCCAACACCCGCAACAACCCGATCGAGGACATCGAAACCCACCTGCCGCTACGCGTGCTGCGTTACGAGCTGCGCGAGGACGTGGCGGGCGCCGGCAAGTGGCGCGGCGGCCTGGGCTCGGTGCGCGAGTTCACCTTCCTCTCCGACGGCGGCGCCTCGGTCGAGGGCGAAGGCCATCGCTACCGGCCATGGGGCTTCCTGGGCGGCGGCGAAGGCATGCCGGCCAAGCTCGACCTGGTGCAGGGCAACAGCTCGCGCGCGCTGCCGTCGAAGGTCCCGCACATGAACATCGCCAAGGACGGCCGCTTCATCTGCTACGGCCCGGCCGGCGGCGGCTACGGCAATCCGTTCGAGCGCGACCCCAAGAAGGTCGCCGACGACGTGCTCGACGGCGTGATCACCCCGGAGACGGCGCTGCGCGACTACAAGGTCGTGATCTCGGCCAAGGGCGTGGTCGACGAGGCGGCCACGGCGAAGCTCAGGGGATGAACCTCATTCCTCCCCATTCTTAAGGGGAGGTGGTGCGGTAGTCCGCGTCGGAGCGGTCATGAGCAGCAGTCGCGTTGCTCGTGACGTCTCCGCCACCCGCGTTGCGCGCAGGGAGAGAAGAGTTCGGCGTCAGCCTTTGCGCCGGACGAGCTCCTCGCGCTGCTTGGTCAGGGTCCGGAGCTCCTCTTCCTGCTCGGCGATGCGCTCGGACGCCAGCTCCTCGTTCGAGGCGCCGGACGACGCCGTGGCAATCTCCGTGAGGTCGCGGAGGTTGTTCCGGACGATGGCGATGCGCTGATCGAGCTCCGCAACCGCCGGCGAGACCATGGGCGTGACGGCGGTCGGCCGCTTCTTGCGCGCAGCCGCGGCCTCCTTCTTCACGGCCTTCTTTGCGGTCTTCTTCTTTACGGCGGCTGGCTGCCTCGCCGGCTTTGCGGTCTTCTTGACCACAGCCTTCGATTTGCCGGTCTTCACTGCCTTCTTCTTCGAGGCGGGCTTCCTTGAACTCGATTTCGGTGCGGCCATGTTCTCCCCGAGGTATATCCGCCGTGATCCTATGGCAGCGCACATCACCGTCGCAATGACGTAACTCACGCAACAAGGAATCTGCCCTCGGGCCACTCGACGGAGGCGGGGCTGCATAATAGCGTCCGCCCGCTACCAGCAGGGAGAAACGGCCTATGGCAACCAACAGCAAGCATCCCGAAACGCTCGTGCTTCACGCGGGCTACCGCAGCGACCCGGCGACCGGCGCGGTCGCCGTGCCGATCTACCAGACGACCAGCTACCAGTTCCGCGACACCCAGCATGCCGCCAACCTGTTCGGCCTGGCCGAGATGGGCAACATCTACACCCGCATCATGAACCCGACCAACGACGTGCTCGAGCAGCGCGTCGCGGCGCTGGAGGGCGGCGTCGCGGCGCTCACCCTGGGCTCGGGCCAGGCGGCCTCGCTGTTCGCGGTCCAGAACATCTGCCATGCCGGCGACAACTTCGTGGCCTCGACCGACCTTTACGGCGGCACCTGGAACCTGTTCGCCAACACCTTCAAATCGATGGGTATCGAGTGCCGCTTCGTCGATCCGGCCGATCCCGAGAATTTCCGCCGCGCCACCGATGCCAAGACGCGCTGCTACTACGCCGAGACGCTGCCCAACCCGAAGCTCACCGTGTTCCCGATCGGCGAGGTGGCGAAGATCGGCCGCGAGCTGGGCGTGCCGCTGATCATGGACAACACGGCGGCGCCGGTCCTCTGCCGGCCGCTCGACCATGGCGCGGCGATCGTGATGCACTCGACCACCAAGTACATCGGCGGCCACGGCACGTCGATCGGCGGCATCCTGGTCGACGGCGGCAACTTCGACTGGGAGAAGCACGCCGATCGCTTCCCGATGCTGAACACGCCCGACCCGAGCTACCACGGCGCGGTGTGGACGCAGGCGACGAAGCCGATGGGCCCGGTCGCCTACATCATCAAGGCGCGCGTGACCCTGCTGCGCGACGTCGGCGCGCCGATGAGCCCGTTCAACGCCTTCATGTTCATCCAGGGCCTGGAGACCCTGCCGTTGCGCATGCGGGTGCACTGCGCCAACGCCAACGCCGTGGCCAAGCATCTCTCCGGCCACGCCAAGATCGCCAAGGTGATCCATCCGACGGTGATGAGCGGCGAGGCCAGGAAGCGCGCCGATACCTACCTGTCGGGCGGCATGGGCGCGCTGCTCGGCTTCGAGCTGAAGGGCGGTGCCGACGCCGGGCGCAAGTTCATCGATTCGCTGAAGATGTTCTACCACGTTGCCAACATCGGCGACGCGCGCAGCCTGGCGATCCATCCCGCCTCGACCACGCACTCGCAGCTCACCGTGGAGGAGCAGGCGCAGACCGGCGTGACGCCGGGCTATGTCCGGCTCTCGATCGGTCTCGAGCATATCGAGGACATCCTGGCCGACCTCGACCAGGCCCTCGCCGCGGTCTGATCGGGCAGCGCGATCCTGTTCCTCCCCGGCGAAGCCCGGGAGGAACAGGTCATCGGAGATGCATCGGGGGAGTGGATGCAACGCGGCAGGACCCGGATCGCGCTGTTGGGCGCAGGCGCGATGGCCCGCGCGCACGCGGCCGCCTATGTCGCCTTGGCCGATGTCGAGCTGGTGGAGGTCCCGGCGCGCGACGATGCGCGCGTGCAAGCCCTGCTCGAAGATCGCGAGGTCGACGCGATCGACATCTGCCTGCCGAGCGCGGTCCACGCCCGCTTCGCGATCCCCGCTCTTGCGCACGGCAAGCACGTCTTCTGCGAGACGCCGATGGCGCTGACCCTGGACGAGGCGCACGCCATGCGCGACGCTGCCCGCAGTGCTGGCCGCCTGCTTCAGGTCGGCCTGCTGATGCGCTCGGTCGCCGAGTACCGGCATATCAAGGATCTCACCGGGTCCGGTGTGCATGGCCGCCTGCTCGGCCTCTCGACCTGGCGGCTGGGCTCCTACCTCCGTCCCGATGCGCCCGATCGCAAGGCGCACTACGGCGATCCGACGACGGAGCTGATGACCTTCGATCTCGATTTCGCGACCTGGCTGATGGGCAAGCCGACACGAGTCTCCGCCGCCGGCACAGGCGGGATCACCGCCCTCCTCGACTACGCCGACGGCCGTCACGCCACGATCGCTGCCAGCGGCCTGATGCCGACCGGAATGCCGTTCACCGCCGGCTTCCGCGCCCTGTTCGAGGACGCAGCCTTCGAGCTGCAGCAGGTCTTCGAGAACGGCCCACCGCGCGTTGCCTTCACGATCGCCGAAGGCAAGTCGCCGCCGCGGCCGGTGGCGGCGGAAGGCGGCAATCCCTTCGAGATCGAGCTCCGCCGCTTCGTCGACTGCATCGCCGGCCGGGCCGATCCAAAGGTGCTCGACGCCGATCGCGCGATCGAGGCCTTGACCCTGTCGCTCGACGTCAGGCGTGCGATCAGCGCGGCGCCTGGCGCGGGATCGTGACGACGAACTCGGTGCCCGGCTCGCGGGCGTGAACGGCCAGGGTGCCGCCGAGCTGGCCGACGAACGTCGTGACGAGCCGCATGCCGAGCCCCTTCGGCCGGGCAAGATCGAAATCGGGCGGAAGGCCCTCGCCATCGTCGCGCACCGAGATGACGAACGCGGCGTTGTCCTCGGCTGAAATCCGCACCCGGATCTCGCCGCCGGACCGGCCGGGGGAAGCGTATTTCGCGGCATTGGCGATCAGTTCGTTCACGACGAGGGCGGTCGAGATGGCGCGATCGCTGGCGATCTCGATGCCCGGCTGGACCTCGCTGCGAATGGCGCATTGCGGCACGCTGGCGTCGAGATCCCTGCAGACCGCTTCGACATAGCGGCCGATGTCCATCCGCTCGACATCGGCGCCGCGCGAGAGCTGGTCATGCACCTGGCCGATCGCGGTCACGCGCTGTGCCGCCTCGGTGAGATGCTGCGTCAGCACCGCCTCTCCAACGTCGCTCGCCTGCAGCTGAAGCATGCTGGAGACGATCATCAAGCTGTTCTTGACCCGGTGATTCATCTCGTCGAGCAGAACCTGGTGACGATCCAGCGCGGCCCGCAGGCTTCGTTCGTGCCGCTCGCGCTCGATCGCCATGCCGAGCAGATTGGCCGCGCCCTGCAGGAAAGCGAGGTCATGCTCGACGAACTCGTCGTCCGAGCGGCTGTCGACCTCGAGCACGCCGAACGGCCGCCCATCGCCCTGCAGGATGACGTTCATGGCGCGGTGAACGCCATGCTGGCGCAGGATCTCCGGCGTCCGGAAGCGCTCCTCGTTCTCGAGGTGATTGGAGATCACCGGCTTTCCCGTGCGCAGCGCGTAGCCGGCCGGGGAAGCGAGGTCCGCCCCCACGGTCGCAACGCCGACCACGTCCGGCTGCCAGCCGACGCCGGCGCGCACCAGGAAACGGTTTTCCGACGGGATGTACTCGAGGACCTTGGAAAAATCCGCCCGCAATCCCTGCGCCACCATGCGTGCGGTGCTGTGGAGCAATTCGTCGAACGAGGCTCCATGCAGCGCCGTCACCCCCAGGGAAGCCAGAAGCTCCTGCTGAACGATACGCTGCCGCAACGCAGGCACGGTCGGCTCAGCGAAATCCTGGGAAGAGCCGGGTTCAACGACCGGCTTTTGACCGCCGGTGAGTGGAGGCATCCGAAGGCGATAGCGGCTTCGATTCGCCCGGACAAGGACCAAATTCGAGACGGCAGCGCACGACCGCGATTTCGAGCCATCCGGCCTTGCCGCGGGCACGCCTGTCACGCTCTAAAGCCGCATGGAATACGAACTCGAGGGCAGGACATGCCTCGTGACCGGGGCAAGCTCAGGAATTGGCGCGGGGATCGTGCGCCTTCTTTCGGCACAGGGAGCCAAGATCGTGGCAACGGCGAGGCGGGCGGACAAGATCGAACGCCTCGCGGGCGTGACGGCCGTCGCGGCCGACGTGACCCGCTCGGATGACCTGGAGCGCGTTGCCGCGCTGGGTCCGGTCGACATCCTCGTGAATTGCGCCGGCGGCTCCCGGCCGACCACGCCCCACTCCGGCGAGGATGTCTGGGACGAGGCCTTCGCGCTCAACTTCACCGCCGTGCGCAAGCTGACGACGGCGCTGCTTCCCGCGATGCGCGCGCGCAGGTGGGGCCGCATCGTCAACATCAGCGGCTCGATGGAGCCGCGCGGCCTCAACGCCGCCATCGCCGCCAAGGGCGCGCTGCATCTCTGGGCCAAGGGTCTGTCGTGCGATATCGCCGCCGACGGCGTGACGCTCAACACGATCCAGCCCGGCCGCATCGACAGCGAGCAGATCCGCGAGAAGCTTCATCCGACCGAGGAATCGCGGCGTCTGTTCATCGAGCGCAATATCCCGATCGGCTATTTCGGCGAGCCGTCGGACGTCGCCCACCTGGTCGCCTTCCTCGCCTCCCCCGCCGCCCGCTACATCACCGGCGCGGTCATCCCGGTCGACGGCGGCATGCACTACTTCGCGCATTGAGTGGCGAAGGTTTGTAGCCGATCTGGTGCTTGGCCGCTTGGAGCGAAAGGCCCACCGTTATCGGAGTGTCAGCATGGCAAGAACTTCGATGAACCTTGCAACCGCTGTTGAATGGCAATGCAACGATCGCGGGTACTGGGCGGGGGCTGTCTACCCGTGATGTTACGCGAGCGTTAAGGCAGAAATTCGCCCCCCAAACTGGTGCACCGAACGGAATCACGCTGCAATAACGCCGGATGGCTATTGTCTGCGTCGGAAGCCAAAATTGGGGGCGGGCAAATGAACGGGCATGGGTTGTTTTCGATCGCGAAGTCGGGCAGCACTCCGCCCGGTAAGTCCGGCGTCGACTTCGAGACTGTTTTTCCCCACGGTACCGGCGACCGGTTGATCGGCAGCGGTTTCCGGAACCTTATCCGCAAGCCCGGCCCAGAAGAGACCTTTCGTTTCCACGGCCGGCCGATCGACGGACAGAATCAGGGCGAACTGCGAACGGCGCTGGCGAAACTCGCCTACGCTCTCGAACGCCAGGTTACAGGCGACGATTCGGCCAGTGAAAATCCCGGTGTTTCGTCCGGCTACGGCTACCTGATGCAGTTCATCGCCCACGACCTCGTGGCCAGCGTGAGTTCATTGGGCCGCATCAACAGTGGGCGGATAGCGCTCAACAACAATCGCTCGGCGAAGCTCCGCCTCGAGTCGATCTACGGTGGAGGTCCCGAGCAATCGCCCTTGCTGTACGAGCCGAGCCGGACCGGGGATAGCACGACGCCTAGGGCTCCGCTCACTCACCTGAGGCTGGGTCCACTCGACACCAAGAAGGAGTTCTCCTGCCCCTTTCGCGATCTCGCGCGCGTCAATCTGACGAAGTCCGTGGACGACATCAGCAAGAACGTGAACGCGTCGATCACGTCTGCCGCGCTGCCGGGCCTGCCCGACGTGATCGTGGGCGACCCGCGCAACGACGACCATGCGATCATCTCGCAGCTCACGGTCGTCTTTCACCTGCTGCACAACGGTTTGGTTGAGAAGACGAACGGAATGCCGACGCACTCCCGCTACGCGGAATCGGCGTTCAACCGCTATTTCTACGCACGCATGGCGACCACTCTCATCTTGCGCAACGTAATCCGTCTCGATGTGCTGAAGCGGCTCCTTCATCCGGAGATCTACCGCCTCTACAATGTAACCGATCCGCCCTTCGTCGACGGGTTCGACGATGCCGTTCCGCTCGAGCTGACACATGGCGCGCTACGGGTGTGCCATTCGATGATTCGGGGTGACGGATATAGCCTCAACGAAAGGAGTTTCTTTCCCTTTTTGTTGCAGGAGATCCTGTCGGAGAATTCGGTGAATCAGGCGGCGAAGATGCCGCTTCCCGAAAACTGGGCAGCGGCGTGGTCGTTCCTCTTCGACATCGACGGTCAGAAGCCGCCGGCCAACATGAGCATCCTTCTGGGCCCCCACTACGCTCCGCCGCTGGCGACTGAACAGGTCTTTCCGCCGATCGACGGCGTGGACGTGGGTGGATCACCCAAGTCCGGCCTCGCCTATCGCGACATGCTTTCCGCCGCGCTGGCCGGGTTGTGGTCCGTTCCGGCGCTGATAAGGCGTCTTTCAGGGGATGGGTCGCCCGTGGCGAAGCTCTTCGAGACTTGGCCCTTGGCCGACCAAGCCGGTCGGGAGAAAGCCCTCGAGGAATGGCTGCTGAAGCACCAGCTTCCGCTTCCCGGCTTCGAAATGACGGTCGCGGAGCGCGAGACACTGGCCAAGGATCCGCCGCTTCCCTTTTTCCTGATGTTCGAGGCCCGCGAAGACGGCAAAGGTGCGCGCTTCGGCCTGCTCGGATCGATCATCATCGCCGAGGCGATCTTCGGAATCTTGAGCAAGGACCCGTTGATGCCGGGTGACGGACCTGTCCCCCTCGACAAGGCGCTCGAGTCGTTAGGCCGGGATGTCTTCGACGAGCCGTGGCTGCCGGCGTATCCCCGGCTCGACACCATGAGCGACGTCATTGCCTTCGTCGCCGACATGCACGGACTGCAGGACGCACGACCGAAGTTCATCTAGGCCGCTCGACGGCTTTTCTCGGGTCACCAACCCAACGGAGGGAGAACGACATGCCAAAGCAAGAACCGACGACAAAAGGGGAAACCGCGAAGGCCGAACCGGCCCTCGCGCTCGGCCCGGCGATGCCGGGGCCGGCCATGCCACAATCACCACGCATGGACGTCGTCGACTATATCAAGTGGGGTAACCTCATCAAGTCATGGTCCAGAAATCCGGAGAGCGTGCCCAAGGATATCCAGGATTTCAAAGACCAGTGCCAAGCGGCAGGTGTCGGCCTGTCGATGCCGAATTCCTTCACGGAAATGCGGGTCATCCTACAGAAGGACAACGAATTCATCCTGAGGATTCCGCCCGCGAACGCCATCAAAGAAACCGAGGTCGCGCTGGAGGCGGGCGGGCTTTACCCCGTTCCGAACTTCTACAATCAACGCTTCGGCTCGATCTTGAACATCCAGGGAAAGAAGGAGAGCCTGGATTTCCACGCCCAGCGCATCGGCGACTACATCATTCGTCTCACCGCCTGATGGGTTGCGGGGGCGACGCGCCCACGTACGTACCGTGGCGGGTCCCATCGACGTGAGCGCCGGCGCCGGCCAGCCCGGCGCGCAGGTGCTCCCAGGTTTCCTTGTGCTCGATGGAATAGAGGTGGAGCAGCCACCGGGTCATGTTGGCTTCGGTCGCCGGCTGCTCCCCCGTCCATTGCCTTCGCAGGCCGTCGAAGAAACGGCGCATCTCCTCGCGCGCCGGCTCGCGTTCGCCGAGCTGGAAGCGCGCCGCCGCACGCCAGGCGACATTGCTCCAGATGGCATCGCCGGAGCGTTGGCTGGCAATCACACTGTCACGATAGTCACCCGTGGTATAGAAGATCGTCGAGGCGTAAACCCATTGGGTCACGCTCGGATTCGGGGCGAGGTTCAGGGCGTGCCGCACCAGCTGACGGGCTTTGTCCGGCCTGGCGGTGAAGGCGTAGAATAGTCCGAGCGAGGTGGTGGTCCAGGGGTCGTATTCGTTGAGCTCAAGCGCCAGTTCCATGTGTATTCCGGCTGTCGCGAAATTGCCGGTCACCGCATAGGCCCAACCCATGGCGAGCTGGGCACGCGAGTCGATCGGGTCGAGCTCCACCGCCCGCTTGGCGAGTTCGAGCGTCTCCTGGTCGCGTTGCGGCGTGCGGAAGGTGCCGGGATGGACAAAGGGAGCGGTATTGTTGATCTGCACCAGACTGCTGTAGGCCGGCGAGAAGTTCGGCGTGTCCACGATCGTTGTCCGGAAAATCTCGGTGGCTTGGGCCCATGCCCGCGGGCTGTACTTGAGGATCATCTCCTGCGCCCTCAGCCAGCGGTCGTAGACGTGCGGAGAAGCGCCGTGCTCGGTGGTGAAGCGGCTCAAGCGGCTCGCCGAAAGATGGATGTTCAGGCCGACGGCGATGCGCCGGACAATCGCCTGCTGGGCCTCGAACCAGTTCGACAGCGTGATGCGGTACTGGTCGCTCCAGACGTAGACGCCGGTCCGGGCCTCGCGCAGCGTCAGGACGAGCCGGATGTCGGTCGGCGTCGACATCCCGCTGGCGTCGATGCGGTATTCCTCGCTGCCCGCATCGACGGGCCCGGAGCTCCCGGAACCGTCGCGCACACGCCATTCACGGAAGCGCACGAGGCTCGCCACGAGCTCGTGGCGGAATCCGTTCACGATGTAGCGCTGGCTCTCCTGCGTGGCGGAGGAGTCGAAGGCGCCAATGTTGAGAATGAGATCGCGTCCCGCCGCGGGAGTGTTCCCGGCTGCTATCGCTGGCACGCGCGGAAGCGGCTTGCCGGCCGGCCGGCGATCGTCCGCCGTTGCGTTGCGGACTTCGACGATCAGGGCCTGGGTTTCGGCCGAGGGCTCGACGTCGAATTCCTGGTCGAGCAGATCCCATAGCGACTTGTACAGGCGCATCGCTCCGCCGAAGTCACCGCGGCCGGCGCTGGCGCGAATCAACGCTCGACAGGCCTCCTCGTGCGTGGGATCGAGCGACATGATCGCGCGAGCGAGTTCCGACTCCGACGCCGACCCCGGCTCGGCGGAACGCATCGCCGTTTCGAAGGCCACCAGCAGCCGATCGTGCAACGCCTGACGCTTGGCCAAAAGCCAGAGTCGGAAGGCGGAATCGACATCCTCGAACCCGGCGAGCAAGGTTTCGGGAAGGCGGGCCGTCTCGCGAAACCGCGGATGAACCTTTCCGGCCTGGGCCATCTCGACGATATCGTGCAGGTCGACCTTGATGCGGGCCTGTTCGAGCGCGATGGAGCGCTTGTCGGCTTGCAGGCCGTCGAAGCCTGCCGCCTGAAAGACGAGACGAATTTCGTGCAGGACCTGGCGCAGCGAGGCGCGCGCATGGGCCTCGGACGCCTCGCTCCAGAACAGGCCGACGAGTCGTTCGCGGGTCTCGGCCGCCTGCTCGCCGACGGCGAGATATCCCAATACCGCTTTGGTCTTGTGGCCGACCACGTCGACAGGGGTGCCCGAGAGGGCGAGGGAGAACCCTCCGGTCGTGGAGATTGCGAGTTGCGCGCCGGCCGTATCCCGGCTCGTTCCCCTACGCGCGTTGTGGGTCGTCGCTCCCCTCATCCCCCGTGGTAGTCCTCTCGAACGCGCGTGCCTCCACTCCGAAATTTGCCAAGTTCCCCTATCGCCACACCAAGCGACTTTCGGAATCGACGGGCACGAGCACAAATTGAATCCAGAATACCCCCGTTGCGAAGTTCTTCACGATGCCGATGCAGGCAAGGCGGCGTGGCGAAACTCGCAACCGGAACGACACTAGTCGATCTCGATGCCAGCGCAATACTGGTCACCGCCTCCGTGAATTGCAATCGTCGACAGCAGTCGGTCACTTTGGAGGTAGGAGGGATACGGCTGCAGGCCCGGCGCGATCGCTTGCACGACGGCGATGCCGTGGTCGCGCCGCGTGAGGTCGTTCAGCCAGACCTCGATGCCATTCGACCGCAAATGCGAGGCCAAAACCCTTGCCGCGCCGTCCCTGGCGGATTTTCCCGTCCAGGCTCGCGGCCTGCCGACGGGAATGCACAAGGGGCAGCCCGCCGCGTCGAATGCCCCGCACTGCAGTTGCCGTCGGTCGGTTTCGTCGAGGGCCGCCGGTCCGCCTTCTGCCAGTTTCGCCCCGATCAGGGCGAACGCCGTCTCGACCTGCGCCATTTCGAGAATCGCGGCCCTGGCTGCCTCGACCGCCGATGGGCGACAGGCGAAACCGACGGCGAGGCCGCGCCCGTCCGGGTTGATGGACAAGGCCGCCAGAGTGGGGATTTCCAGCTCCGTGGTAATGTCGAGCAGATGGGTGGACCGGAAACCCTGGCCGCGGCGCAGCGTGCCCAACAGGCGTGCGGAGGCGTGCGCAACCGGCCCGTCGGACGCGACCGGACGACCGCGCCGGCCCCCTCGCCACCACAAGGCGACCGCATCGCGCTCGACCAGCTCCAGGACCGCCCGCGAGGCCGCCTGATCCGATGTGGCGCCCGCCGCACAACCGATGCTGAGGGGCCAACGCAGGGGCAGGCGGCGAACACCCTCGCTTCGCCGGAGACAGAGATCGGCCGGCACGACGCTTCTGCGGCCGGTCGACGCTTCGACGACGGCGCGCCAGTCGAGCGCGCCGTGATCCGAGGCTGCAATGTCGCCAAAGCTGCGCACTAGCCAGTCTGCAATCGTCGCGTCGATGCCGACCCGGTCCTCGGCGGCCGGACGGTAGGGAGCGGCGTCGCCGCGGCGTTCCACCTGGGACAGGCGCTCCAATCCCTCGCCGAGACAGGACACGAGGGCCGCGGCCATGGACGTGGCCGTGCCGCCTACACTGAGGCGGACGGAGGACGGCGTTGCTGGATCGAACGGCGTGGCGGAAAGCTGCCCGCCGACGAAGGCCAGCCCCGGCGCGAAAGGTGAGACCAGACGGAACAGGCGTTCGAATCGCGGGACGGCCTGGATGGTCCATTCGCCGGCCATCCTACGGGCGCGTTCGAGCAACGACTTCCCCGTCCGGGACGAGAATTCGAGCGGCACCAGGCGGAACTCGGGGGAGCGCGAGGATCGGACCATGGGATGCGCCGCCGGCAGTTCCGTCTATGCCGCCCTCCCTCGGAGATGTTTGGAGGCGCCGCTGAAGCCACGAACCCGGTTCGAGCCCCAGTCGCAGCAGGTTTGCGCTTCCCCTGAGGCGGTGTTCGCAGGTCCGAGGGCAGCGGAATCGCGATATGTCATGGTCTCTCCCAACAGCGCGACGGAATGCCGGCCCTACACCGAGTCTTCCAGCGTGCACAAACTTACATGGCGTGATCGCCGCAAACACGCGCAGGCTTGATCTGACTCGCATTTCTTGGACCGCTTCCCGCAGGTCCGATCCGGCCATCTGGAGCGCTGGTACGGACCACCTCGGCCTGAAGCGCCCAATCCGGAACCGACTCTCTCCCCTTGCGCCGGCCGCCCCGACTCCTGATATAACCGCCTCGAGGGGCCGGTGTGGGCGGAGCAGTCGCCAACCCGGTCAGATCCGGAAGGAAGCAGCCGTAACGAATTCGCTTCGGGTCATGCCGGTCTCTCACCTGTCGCCAGGCGTGCGCCGCCGCCGGGGGCGCGGGCAGCCCGGGCGCGACGACCGCCGGGCCTGAAGGGGCCACGGCGCACAGCTACGGGTCGGGGGTGCCATGCCGGAAGCCAAGGAATCGCTTCCCTACCGGGTCCTCGCCCGCAAGTACCGCCCCGTCGATTTCACCACCCTGGTCGGCCAGGAAGCCATGGTGCGCACCCTGCGCAACGCCATCGCGACCGGCCGCATCGCCCACGCCTTCATGCTCACCGGCGTGCGCGGCGTCGGCAAGACGACCACCGCCCGCATCATCTCGCGCGCCCTCAACTGCATCGGACCGGACGGAACGGGCGGACCGACCGTCGATCCCTGCGGCGTCTGCGAGCATTGCGTGTCGATCCAGGAGGATCGCGACGTCGATGTGATCGAGATGGATGCCGCCTCGCGCACCGGCGTCGCCGACGCGCGCGAGCTGATCGAGGGCGTGCGCTACCGGCCGGTCTCGGCGCGCTACAAGGTCTATATCATCGACGAAGTGCACATGCTGTCGACGGCGGCCTTCAACGCGCTGCTGAAGACACTCGAAGAGCCGCCGCCGCACGTGAAGTTCGTGTTCGCCACCACCGAGATCCGCAAGGTGCCTGTCACGGTGCTGAGCCGCTGTCAGCGTTTCGACCTGAAGCGCGTGCCGCAGGACGTGCTGGTCGCGCATTTCGGCAGGATCGCCGAGCTGGAGAAAGTCGAGATCTCGCCCGAAGCGCTGGCGCTGGTCGCCCGTGCCGCCGACGGCTCGGTGCGCGACGGGCTGTCGATGCTCGACCAGGCGATCGCCCATGGCGGCGGCGTGGTCGATGCCGCGCAGGTGCGCGACATGCTGGGCCTGGCCGACCGCAGCCGCGTGCTGGACCTGTTCGAGAGGACCATGCGCGGCGACGCCGCGGCGGTCGTCGCAGGGCTGGGCGAGATGCACGATGCCGGCGCCGATCCGGTCGTGATCCTGCAGGACCTGCTCGAGCTCACCCACTGGGTGACACGCCTGAAGGTCGCCCCCGAGGCCGGTGCCGGCAACGCCGACAGCGAGCGGGCGCAGGGCCTCGCCATGGCCGGCAAGCTGTCGATGGCCTCGCTGACACGGGCCTGGTCGATGCTGATGAAAGGCCTGCAGGAGACGCTCAACGCGCCCTCGCCCGTGCGCGCCGCCGAGATGGCGCTGATCCGCCTCTGCTACGCCGCCGACCTGCCTTCGCCGTCCGATGCGCTGAAGGCGCTGCAGAACGGCGGCACGCCGGCAGCGGCGCCGTCCGCCGCTTCCGCGCCGCGTGGCGGTGGAGGCAGCGGTGGCGTGGTGGCCCGTCTCGCCCCGCAACCGGCGTCGGCCATAGCGGCCCAGCCGGCCGAGGCCGAGCCGCTGCCCAATCCCCGGAGCTTTACCGAGGTCGTTGCCCTGTTCGAGGCCCGGCGCGAGCCGCGGATGGTCAACGCCCTGATGCATCACGTGCACGAGGTGCGCTGCGAGCCGGGCCTGATCGAGTTCCGGCCCGAGCCGTCGGCACCGACCGACCTCGCCCCGCGGCTGAGCGAGCTGCTCGGCAAATGGACCGGCCGGCGCTGGATCGCCTCGGTGTCGAGCGCCGAGGGCAAGCCGACCCTGTCGCAGCAGAAGACGGCCAATGCCGACACGCTGCGCAGCAAGGCCGAAGCCGATCCGCTGGTGCAGGCCATATTGAAGACATTCCCCGGCGCCAGGCTGGAGGCGGTGCGGCGCAAGGGCGAGGACGCGTCCCTGGTTGCCGGTCTTCACGGCGTCCCCCCAGAGGAACCACCCCCGGCCG
The DNA here is from genome assembly GCF_965279465.1 of Reyranella sp. Classification (NCBI taxonomy): domain Bacteria; kingdom Pseudomonadati; phylum Pseudomonadota; class Alphaproteobacteria; order Hyphomicrobiales; family Reyranellaceae; genus Reyranella; species Reyranella sp. The sequence continues at coordinate 3,906,382 of NZ_OZ257242.1, read as the reverse complement.
AGGAGTACCCGGCCGACGACGACATACCGGAAAGCGAGTACTGATGTTCGACAAGCTCAAGGACCTCGGCGGCCTGATGCAGCAGGCCCAGCAGATGCAGCAGAAGGTGAAGGAGCTGCAGGACCAGCTCGAACGGCTGGAGATCGTCGGCAGCTCGGGCGCCGGCCTGGTCAAGATCACCGTCAACGGCCGCAACGAGACCCGCCGGGTCGAGATCGACGCCTCGCTGTTCAAGCCCGAGGACAAGGGCGTGGTCGAGGACCTGATCGTGGCCGCCGCCAACGACGCGCGCGGCAAGGTCGAGGAGACCGTGCAGGAGCAGATGAAGTCGATCACCGGCGGCCTGCCGCTGCCCCCCGGCTTCAAGCTGTGATCTCCGGGAGCACGGCACTCCCGTGCCGCTCATGCTCTTCCGAACCGCGAGCATCCTGCTCGCTCATGATCATGAGCGAGCAGGATGCTCGCGGTCCGGAAGAGCATGAGCATGAAAAGAGCGGCATCGGAGTGCCGCTCTCCCGGCGATGAACGGACCCGAGATCGAGCGGCTGATCCAGTTGCTGGGCCGGCTGCCGGGGCTGGGACCGCGCTCGGCCCGCCGCGTGGCGCTGCATCTCCTGAAGAAGCGCGAGGTGCTGATGCAACCGCTCAGCACGGCGCTGGCCGACGCGGCGCGCGCGATCCGGCCGTGCTCGACCTGCGGCAACCTCGACACGATCGACCCCTGCTCGATCTGCGCCGACCCGCGTCGCGATGCCGGGCTGCTTTGCGTCGTCGAGGATATCGGCGACCTGTGGGCGATGGAGCGCGGCAGGATATTCTCCGGCCTCTATCACGTGCTGGGCGGCACCCTGTCGGCGCTCGACGGCATCGGGCCGGACGAGCTCAACATCGGCAGCCTGTTGCGCCGCGTGAAGAACGGCCCGGTGCGCGAGGTCATCGTCGCGACCAACGCCACCGTAGACGGCCAGACCACGGCGCACTACCTCGCCGACCGCCTGGCCGATTGCGGGGTGCCGGTGACGCGGCTGGCGCATGGCGTGCCGGTCGGCGGCGAGCTCGACTGGCTGGACGACGGCACGCTGGCCACCGCGCTCAAGGCGCGGCGCGCCCTCTGACGCGGAAGCCATGAGCGGCGACACGCTCGCGGCGCTGGCCGTGGCGCTGGGCGCCAGCTGGGCGAGCGGCCTCAATCCCTACGCCGCGGTGCTCGTCATGGGCGGCGCGCAGATGCTGGGGCTGGTGAGCTTGCCGCACGACCTGCAGGTGCTGGGCTCGCCCTGGGTGCTTGCTGCAGGAGCCGTGCTGTTCGCGCTCAATTTCCTCGCCGACAAGATCCCGCTGGTCGACAGCCTGAACGACGTGCTGCACACGTTCGTGCGCATCCCGGCCGGGGCGCTGCTGGCGTTCGGTGCGGCCGACCAGCTCGGACCGGAAGTCGCGACCATCGCCGGACTGATCGGCGGCACCCTGGCGGCGGGCAGCCACATCGCCAAGACCGGCACACGCGCGTTGATCAACAGCTCCCCCGAGCCGTTCAGCAACATCGCGGCCTCCTTCACCGAGGACAGCCTGGTGATCGGCGGGCTCATCCTGGCACTCGCTCATCCGATCACTTTTTTGTGCCTGCTGGCCCTCTTCGTGGGGACGCTGATCTGGCTACTACCAAAGCTCGTGCGTCTGGCGCTGATGCCGTTCCGCCGCCTGGCGCGCTGGCGGCAGGAGCCCTGAAGAAAACTTCCATTCGGTTGCGGTCGCGCTACACTCCTCGGGCATCATGTTCATCCGTCAGAACATCCAGACCCTGCGATTCTTCCGCACCACGCCGGCGATGCGCTGTCCGTATCTGCCGCACCGGCTGGAGACAAAGCTCGTCACCGAGCTGAGCGGTCCCGACGCGATCTCCCAGCACGACACGCTGACCGACGCGGGCTTCAGGCGCTCGCACCATTTCGTCTACAAGCCCCTGTGCGACGGCTGCCGGGCCTGTGTGCCGGTCCGTATCCGGGTGCGCGACTTCGATCCCAACCGCGTCCAGCGGCGGATCATGAAGCGCAACGAGCATGTCCATGCCACCGAAGTCCAGGCGCTGGCGACCGGCGAGCAATATTCGCTGTTTTCACGCTATGTGATGGCACGCCATCGCGACGGCGACATGGCCGACATGGATTTCGACGACTATCGCGCCATGGTCGAGGAGAGCCCGGTCGACACCGCGATCATCGAGTTCCGCGACGATTCCGCCGACGGGAATCTGGTCGGCGCCTGCCTCGTCGACTGGCTCTCGAGCGGCGTGTCGGCGGTCTACAGCTACTTCGATCCGCAGGATCCGCGGCGCGGGCTCGGCACCTACATGATCCTGTGGCTCGCCGAGGCGGCAGCCCGGCGCGGCCTGCCCTACGTCTATCTCGGCTACTGGATCGCCGATTCCAGCAAGATGGCCTACAAGCGCGCCTTCCGGCCGCTGGAGTTCTTCGGTGCCGAGGGGTGGACAGAACTGCCCACGACCTAGGCAATGCCCGTCCTGGGGCGACTTGCCGCTAGCGTGATTTCGCGGCACGGGCTATGACGGCCTGCCTTTGCGCGGGACGGGGCAAGCGACAACAACAACTCGCAATGGGGAGAGGGGATTGGGCCTTCTGCTGAAACTCAGCGCGTTCATCGACGCCGTGAACGAGAAGATCGGCGGCGTCTGTAACTGGCTGGTGCTGCTCGCCTGCATCGTCAGCGGTGGCAACGCCATGATACGTTATGCCTACGACTCGAGCTCCAACGCCTGGCTCGAACTGCAGTGGTACATGTTCGCCATCATCGTGATGTTCGGCGCCGCCTACACTCTGAAGCGCAACGAGCATGTCCGGGTCGACTTGTTCTACATGACGCTTAGCCGCCGCGGCCAGCTCTGGGTCGACATCCTGGGCACCATCGTCTTCCTGATCCCGACCTGCACCATCCTGGCCTGGCTCAGCTGGCCGTTCTTCATGCAGGCCTTCAACGTCAGCGAGCACTCCTCGAACGCCGGCGGCCTGCTGCGTTGGCCGATCAAGCTGGTGCTCCCTGTCGGCTTCGTGCTGGTCGCCCTGCAAGGACTGTCCGAACTCATCAAGCGCGTGGCCTTCCTGAACGACATTCCGGTCGAAAGCCTCGAAGCCCATTACGAGAGGCCGACCCAATGATCATACCTCTGGAGTGGATGCCACCGCTCATGTTCGCCGGGCTGGTGGTCTTCATGATCATCGGCTACCCGGTGGCCTTCTCGCTTGCCGCCGTCGGCTTCTTCTTCGGCTTCCTGTCGATCGACTTCGGCTACTTCACCATGCCGTTCATGCAGGCCATTCCCGGTCGCGTGTTCGGGTCCATCCTCAGCAACGAGCTGCTCCTCGCCATTCCGTTCTTCACCTTCATGGGCGCCATCCTGGAGAAATGCGGGCTGGCCGAGGACATGCTGGAATCGATGGGCCAGCTGTTCGGCCCGATCAAGGGCGGTCTGGGCTACTCGACCATCATCGTCGGTTTCATCCTGGGCGCCATCACCGGCACCGTCGCCGCGCAGGTCATCGCCATGGCGCTGATCACCCTGCCGGTGATGATGCGTTACAAGTACGACATGCGCTACGCTACGGGCGTGCTGGCGGCCTCGGGCACCATCACCCAGCTGGTGCCGCCGTCGCTGGTGCTGGTCGTGCTGGCCGACCAGCTCGGCCGCTCGGTCGGCGACATGTATCTCGGCGCCTGGGGCCCGTCCCTGCTTCAGATCGCACTGTTCGCAGCCTACACCTTCTACCTGACGCTGGTGAAACCTGCGGCACTTCCGCCGGTGGCGCGCACGCTTTTCGGCAAGGCCCTGCTGGTCAAGTGCGCCTGGGGCATCATCCCCGCCGCCGTCCTGATCTTCCTCGTGCTCGGCACCATCATGATGGGCCTGGCGACCCCGACCGAGGCAGGCGCCATGGGCACGATCGGCGCCATCGTGCTCGCCGTGGTGCGCAACGCGCCGCTCACCCGCTTCGACAAGGGTATGTTCGCCGCCGGCTGCGCCGCGGCCATCGCCGGCGCGCTGATCGGCATCGTCGCGTTCAAGTCGATCCCCTTCAAGATCGCCTTCACCATCATGTTCGCCGCGATCATCTGGCTGTGCTGGCGGGCGTGGCAGGTCAAGGACCTGCGCGAGCTGATCGTGCAGGCTTTCCAGGCGACGATGCGCATCACCGCGATGGTGGCCTTCATCCTGGTCGGTGCGACCTGCTTCTCGATCACCTTCCAGGGCGTCGACGGCAACCGCTGGGTCGAGCACCTGATGTCGAACCTGCCGGGCGGCGTCTGGGGCTTCCTGATCGTCGTCAACCTGTTCGTGTTCTTCCTGGCGTTCTTCCTGGATTTCTTCGAGATCGCCTTCATCATCGTTCCGATGCTGGCGCCGGTCGCGCAGAAAATTCTTGCACCCGTGGTCGGCGCCGACGCGGCGCTGATCTGGTTCGGCATCATGCTCTGCGTGAACATGCAGACCTCGTTCATGCATCCACCCTTCGGCTTCGCGCTGTTCTACCTGCGCAGCGTGGCACCGAAGGAAGTGAAGAGCAGCGACATCTACTGGGGCGCAATCCCCTGGGTGGTGCTGCAGCTCATCATGGTGGCGATCGTTATCGCCGTGCCGCAGTCGGTGACCTACTTCCTGGACAAGCCGTCCGACGTCGACCCCAGCAAGGTAAAGATCGAGATCCAGGCCCCGCCCAGCGAGGACGCCGCACCGCCGGTGTTCAAGTAAGTCTCATATTCCTCTCCCTCGCTATTGGGGGGGAGCGTATGAAAAGAAAAAGCCCCGCCGGGTCTCCCCGGCGGGGCTTTTGCGTGAAGGGCTATCGCGATTACCGGCCCTGGGCCGACATCGAGAAGTTGAAGTTGTCGAAGGTGTTCTCGGCAACGCGGAACCACAGGTTCTCGTCGCTGCGGAAAGCCTTCAGGCTATCGAAGATCTTCTTGAACTTCGGATCCTTGGCCGAGAGCTCATCGTAGAATTTGTAGGCCTCGTTGAAGCACGGCTCGAGCACGCTGCGCGGGAACGGCCGCAGCTCGGTGCCAGCCGCCACCAGGCGGCGCAGCGCCGCCGGGTTGCCGGCGTCGTACTTCGGCACCATCCACGACGTGACGAGGCCGGCCGCAGTCTCGACCATCGCCTGGTACTGCTTGGGCAGCTTCGCCCAGGCGTCGTTGTTGATATAGAGCGAGCCGCCCGAGCAACCCTCCCACCAGCCGGGGTAGTAGTAGTACTTGGCGACCTTGTTGAAGCCGAGCTTCTCGTCGTCGTAAGGGCCGACCCATTCGCAGGCGTCGATCGTGCCCTTCTCGAGCGCCGGATAGATGTCGCCGCCGGCGATCTGCTGCGGCACCACGCCGAGGCGCTCGAGAATCAGGCCCGCGAAGCCGCCGACGCGGAACTTCAGGCCCTTCATGTCGTCCATCGACTTGATTTCCTTGCGGAACCAGCCGCCCATCTGGGCGCCCGTACCGCCGAAGGTGAAGGACCGGAAGTTGTAGTCCTTGTAGAACTCGTTGATCAGCTCATGGCCGCCGCCGAAAGTCAGCCAGGCATAGAGCTGGCGCTGGTTGAACGAGAACGGCAGGCCGGTCTCGAACACGAAGTTCGGATGCTTTCCGAAGTAGTAGTAGGCGGCGGTCTGGCCGGCCTCGACCGTGCCGTTCTGCACGGCGTCCGCGACCTGCAGGCCCGGGACGATTTCGCCGGCCGCAAAGGCACGCACCTCGAACTTGCCGTCGCTCATCTCGCTAACGACCTTCGCGAAAAGCTCCGAGCCGCCGTACAGGGTATCGAGCGACTTCGGGAAGCTCGACGTCAGGCGCCACTTCACGGACGGCATGCTCTGGGCGATCGCCGGAGCCGCCACCGTTGAGGCAGCCGCAACGCCCGCCGCGCCGACACCCGCCGTTTTGATGAATTTCCTACGCTGCATAAAAACGTTCCTCCCAAATGGGGAATTACTGACTCCCCTTACACATCGTGAGACTGACATGCGAAATGAACTTTGAAAAGCATGCCGCCGACAAAAAGGCACAGAAAACCCCGCCGAAGCGGGGTTTTCGCGAGGTCGTGACCAGACCTAGAGCTTGTCGGATGCCGACATGCGAGCCATGAAAGTGTCGAAGGTGCCTTCGCAGACCCGGAACCACAGGATCTCCTCGTTCCGGAAAGGCCGCCAGTTTTCATAGATCTTCTTGAACTTGGGGCTCTTCGTCGAGAGTTCGGCGTAAAGCTCGGTCGAGGCATGGAACGCCGCCTCCATCACCGAGTTCGGGAACGGCATCAGCTTTGTGCCGCCGGTCACCAGCTCGCGCAGGGCCTTCGGGTTCTGCGCGTCATACTTGGAGAGCATCCAGGCCTGGGCGTAGGCCGACGCCGCCTCGATCACCGCCTGATAGGACTTGGGCAGCTCGTTCCACTTGTTGAGACCGATCATGGCCGTGGTTTGCGGCCCGCCCTCCCACCAGCCCGGGTAGTAGTAATACGGCGCGATCTTGTTGAAGCCGAGCTTCTGGTCGTCGTAGGGACCGACCCATTCCGCGGCATCGATCGTGCCCTTCTCCAGCGCCGGATAGATATCGCCGCCAGCGATCTGCTGGGCCACCGCGCCCAGCTTGTTGCACACCTGGCCCGCGATGCCGGCGATGCGGAACTTCAGGCCCTTCAAGTCATCGAGCCCTTTGATCTCCTTTCGGAACCAGCCGCCCATCTGCGCGCCGGTGTTGCCGCACGGCAGGTTGTAGACGTTGTAGTCCTTGTAAAGATCGTTCAGCAGTTGCCGTCCGCCGCCCCACCTGATCCACGCTTCCTGCTGGCGCGCGTTCGTGCCGAAAGGCAGAGCCGTGTCGATGGCAAGGGCCGGATCCTTGCCGACGTAATACGTGCCGGCGGAATGGCCCATCTCGACGGTGCCGTTCTGGACCGCGTCGAGGACCTGAAGCCCTGGCACGATCTCGCCGGCGGCGAAGACACGGACCTGGAACTTGTGATCGGTCATGTCGTCGATGTACTTCGCGAAGACCTCGCCCGCGCCGTACAGCGTGTCCAGCGACTTCGGAAAGCTGGATGCCAGGCGCCATTTCAGCTCCGGCATCGATTGGGCGATGGCCGGCGCGGCAATCGTGCTCACAGACACAACTCCGCCGGCGCCAAGCACGGCGGTACGCAGGAATTTGCGGCGTTGCATGATGTTCCTCCCAGGAACGTTTTTTGTTTGCCGAATGGAGATTCCACTCAGCGGAATTAAACTGCCATCAACCGGGAGGATTGGCAAAGTCCCAGCCAGCAAAAAACCCCGCCGAAGCGGGGTGTGCTGCGATATGTGCCGATCACTTCACGGTCTGGGCGGCAGTGAAGGCAAAGTGGACGCAGGTCGACTCGGCGACGTGGAACCAGGGGAACTGTCCGTCGCGAGCGTCCGCTCGCTCTGGATCATGAGCGAGCGGGACGCTCGGCTTCCGGAAGCATGAGGCGCCACGGGGTGGCGCGGTCTCAGCTTCAGATCTTGTTGGCTGCCGACTGGCGCGCCATGAAGTTGTCGAAAGTGTTCTCCGCGACGCGGCCCCACAGGACGCCGTCCTTGCGGAATGCAACCTGAGACTCGTAGATCTTTTTGAAGTTCTCATTCTTGGCCGTGATGTCGGCATAGACCGCATTGGCTGCATTGAACGAGGCCTCGAGGATCGGCTGCGAGAACGGCTGCAGCTTGGCGCCGCTGGCGATCAGGATGCGCAGCGCCTTCGGGTTGTCGGCATCGTACTTCGCCGCCGTCCAGTTGTTCACCTCCGCGCAGGCCATGCGCAGGATCGCCTGATAGTTCTTCGGCAACGCCTCCCACTTTTCGAGGCCGATCATGGTGTGGAGCTCAGCGTTCCCTTCCCACCAGCCGGGGTAGTAGTAGAACGGAGCGACCTTCACGAAGCCAAGCTTCTGGTCGTCATAAGGGCCGACCCATTCGGCGGCATCGACGGTGCCCTTCTCCAGCGCCGGATAGATGTCGCCGCCGGCGATCTGCTGCGGCACGACGCCGAGCTTGGCCATGACGTCACCGGCCAGGCCTGCGATGCGCATCTTGAGGCCCTTGAGGTCCTCGACGGTGTGGATCTCCTTGCGGAACCAGCCGCCCATCTGCGCCGTCGTGTTGCCGGTCGCGATGCCGTAGACCTTGTAGCTCTTGTAGAAGTCGTTGATCAGCTGCTCGCCGCCGCCTTGGGTGATCCACGCATTCATCTGGCGCGTGTTGAACATGAACGGCACGACCGTGCAAAGCGCGAAGGTGGGGTCCTTGCCGAAGAAGTAGTACGAGGCGGTGTGACCCATCTCGACGGTGCCGTTCTGCACCGCATCGAGGACCTGCAGGCCCGGGACGATCTCGCCGGCCGCGAAGGTGCGGATCTGGAACTTGTTGTCAGTCGCCTCGGCCACGATCTTGGCCAGCCGCTCCGCGCCGCCATAGAGCGTATCGAGCGACTTGGGGAAGCTCGAGGTCATGCGCCAGTTGAGCTCGGGGGCAGACTGGGCGATGGCAGGAGCCGCCACGACGCCGGCGGTCGCCACGGTGGCGGCGCCGACACCGGCGGTGCGGATGAATTTGCGACGTTGCATGAAAAAACTCCGGAAGATCTGAGGCGATTGCACGGCTTATGACACGCGATCTGAAGGGGCAGAAGCTTCAACGCATGAGCAAGAGGCCGAGCGCCAATGCGCCCACTGCAATGCGATACCAGGCGAACACGCCGAAACCGTGGCGGCTGACGAACCGCACGAAGGGCTTCACGACCACGAGGGCCGACAGGAAGGCCGTGCCGAAGCCGATCGCGATCAGTCCGCCGCCGTGCCAGTCCAGCGTCGACCAGTTCTTGAAGAGGTCGTAGACAGTGGCCCCGAGCATGGTCGGAATGGCGAGGAAGAAGGAGAACTCGGCCGATGTCGCGCGGTCCACGCGAATGACCCGTGCGCCCATGATGGTGGCGCCGGAACGCGAGACGCCGGGGATCATGGCGAGGCACTGGCAAAGGCCGATGAACAGCGCGGTCTTCCAGTCGATGTCATCGACCGACTTCACGCGCGGCCGCTGCGCGTAGCGCTCGATGATCAGGATGACGATGCCGCCGACGATGAGGGAAACCGCCACGACGATCGGCTTTTCGAGCAGCGCCTTGATGTACTTGTGCAGGGCGACGCCGATCACCGCCGCCGGCAGGAAGGCGATGATGATGGCCAGCGCAAAGCGCATCGACACCGGATCGCGACGGATCACGCCGCCGATCGTGGCGAGGATCTTCGCGTAGTAGATCGCGCAGACGGCGAGGATTGCGCCAAGCTGGATCACGATCTCGAAGACCTTGCCCGGCGGCCCCTCGAAATTCAGCAGCTCCTCGGCAAGGATGATGTGGCCGGTCGAGGAGACCGGGAGGAACTCGGTGAGTCCCTCGACGATACCGATGACGATGGTCTTCAGGAGCAGCGCGAGATCCATCGATCAGTCCTTGAATCGCTTGGCCCGGGGCCATCCCTTTTCGGGCATCCGCCCCGCCTGGGCGCGCTCGCCACGCCAGAACTTGAGCTCGCTCGCCGGGATCACGCGGTTGGCCCACGGCAGCCCGTCGCCGAGCCTGAAGGCCTGCGCGTCGGACAGGCGATCGCCCTTGGATTTCTGCAGTGTCACGCCGCGGCCGCGCGCCATCTCCGGCACCTGCTCCATCGGAAAGATCAGGAGCTTGCGGCCTTCGCTCAGGGCCGCGATCGAGTCGGCATCCTCCGTCACGACGGCGAAGGCCTGCGCCACTTCCTTGTCTGCGAGATTCAGGACCTGCTTGCCGTTCTTGGTCTGCGCCATGACCTCGTCCTCGGGGACGATGAAGCCGCGGCCCGCATCGGATGCTACCAGGAACCTGCGGCCGCCCTTGAACACGGCGAGCGCCACGATGTCGTGCTCGTTGGCGAGCTCGATCATCAGTCGCACCGGCTCGCCATGCCCCCGCGCGCTCGGCAACCGGTCGCATCCCACCGTGTAGAAGCGCCCGTTGGTGCCGAACAAGAGCACCTTGTCGGTCGACTGGGCGTGCAGCGTGAAACGCGCCTCGTCGCCTTCCTTGTACTTGAGCTCGGCCGCCTGCTTGTCGTCGAGATGACCCTTGGCGGCGCGGATCCAGCCCTTGGCCGAGAGAATCACCGTGACCGGTTCGCGCTCGACGAAATCCTCGATCGCATGCTCGATCTCGGCCGGCGCGTCGGCGAGCTCGGTGCGGCGTTTGCCGAGTTTGGTCTTCCCGCCGAACTTCGTCTTTGTCTCCTGGATCTGCTCGGCGATCTTGCCCCACTGGAGCTTTTCCTCCTTGAGCAGCGCCTTGAGGTCCTTTCGCTCGGCCGTGAGCTTCTTGTGCTCGCCTTTGATCTCGAACTCTTCCAGCCGACGCAACGCGCGCAGCCGCATGTTCAGGATCGCCTCGGCCTGGGTGTCGGTCAGTCCGAACGTCCTGATCATCACGGGTTTGGGCTCGTCTTCCTCGCGGATGATCTTGATCAGCTCGTCGATGTTCAGATAGGCGATCAGGAAGCCGTCGAGGATCTCGAGCCGCCGCTCGATCGCCTCGAGCCGGAACGTCGAGCGCCGGATCAGCACCTCGCGACGATGATCGAGGAACGACTGCAGCGCCTCGCGCAGATCCATCACCCGCGGTGTGTTGTTCCGGTCCAGCACGTTGAGGTTCAGCGGGAAGCGGATCTCGAGGTCGGTCAGCTTGAAGAGCTGCTCCATCAAGAGCTCGGCCGGCACCTGGCCGGTGCGCGGCTCGAGCACGATGCGCACGTCGTCGGCCGATTCGTCGCGCACGTCCTCGAGGATCGGCAGCTTCTTGGCGTTGATGATCTCCGCGATGCGTTCGATCAGCTTGCCCTTCTGCACCTGGTACGGGATCTCGGTGACGATGATCCGGTACTGGCCGCGCGGCAGCTCCTCCTTCTCCCAGCGCGCCCGCAGGCGGAAGGCGCCGCGGCCCGTCCTGTAGGACTCGACGATCGACTCACGGGGCTCGACCAGCAGGCCGCCGGTCGGGAAATCCGGCCCCTTCACCAAATCGACCAGCGTCTCGATGCGGGCGTTCGGCGTCCTGATCAGATGCAGCAACGCGTCGCACAGCTCGCCCGCATTGTGCGGCGGGATCGAGCACGCCATGCCGACGGCAATGCCTGCCGCGCCATTGGCCAGCAGGTTGGGAAAGCCGCCGGGCAGGACGACCGGCTCCTCGGTCGAGCCGTCGTAGTTGGGCCGGAAATCGACGGCGTTCTCGTCGATGCCGTCGAGCAGCGCCTCGGCGACGGCCGTGAGGCGCGCTTCGGTATAGCGCATGGCGGCGGGGTTATCGCCGTCGATATTGCCGAAATTGCCCTGCCCCTCGATCAGCGGGTAGCGAGCGGAGAACTCCTGGGCGAGGCGGACCAGGGCGTCGTAGATCGACTGGTCGCCGTGCGGGTGATACTGGCCGATCACGTCGCCGACCACGCGGGCGCTCTTCTTGAACGCGCTGTTGGGATCGAGGCGGAGCTGGCGCATCGCATACATCAGGCGGCGATGGACCGGCTTCAGGCCGTCCCGCACATCGGGCAGCGAGCGCGCCATGATGGTGGACAGCGCATAGGACAGGTAGCGCTCCTGGAGCGCCTGCCCGAATTGCACCGGCTTCACGGCCGCGAGCGGAACGACATTGGTGGTGCGTTTGGCCATCGACTGTGACGTGAGGGGGTGAACGGTCGCGATTCGCGCCGCGACCCTGAATGTTGTTATTGGCGGCTGAGCGCTTCCATAAATCTCGCTCGCGCGGCAGGCAAGGGCTTGTTGTGAGGCCAGAAGACGTGCCGTTCGAGGAAATAGCCCGTCAGATCGAGGCCCAGCCGCAGCTCCGCCTCGTCGGCCGGAAGGCCTCCGGTGGACAGGAAGGGCGGCAGGACGATCAACCTGTCGCGATAGGGTTCAGCGGCCGTGCGAGACACCGCCCGGCCACTCTTGGGGGAGACGAAGGCCAGGTCCTCCGTCGCGCCGGTCACCGCGCACTTGTCGAGGTCGAGCCCGAAGCCCAGCTCCTGCAGGACGCCCAGCTCCAGCCGGACATAGATCATCGGCCAGCCCGGATGGCCGATGGCGTTCAGCAGGGCGTGGAAGCCGTCGAAGATGGCGGCGTGCGGCTCGCGGTCGGGCAGTGCCGCGTCGATCAGAGCACAGGCTGCTGACAGACCGGCCAGCTCGACGGCGTCGTCCATCACCCGGGCGGCGTGAGCCTCGCGCAATTCGCCGGTGAAGTGGCCGAGCTGATCCAGCTGCCTGGCACGCCAGGCGACCTCGACGACGTTGCCCGGCTGCCAGGTCGGCCGCGACCTGCGTGAGATGCCGCCGGCGATGAAGCCGGCGTGGCGGCCGTGCTGGCGTGTCAGCAGCGTCGTCACCAGCCCGGTCTCGCCGTGCGGCCGGCTCGACAGCACGATGCCGCGATCACTCCACTCCATGCACGCGGATATGACGTGTTTCGACGAGTCGCGCCATGCTCCGATACGGTCCCTCCCCGCGCTTCGCGCAGGAAGGAAAGGAGTCATGACTTCGGATCGTAATCCAAACCGATGGCCCGGTAGTGCGAGGGGTCTTCGGCCCAGCGCTCGCTCACCTTCACGTGCAGGAAGAGATGCACCGGCCGCTCGAGCATCTGGCTGAGCTCGTGCCGCGCGCGGGCGCCGATCTGCTTGATGCGCGCGCCGCCCTTGCCGAGGAAGATCGCGCGCTGGCCGTCGCGCTGGACGTGGATGATCTGCTCGATGCGGACGCTGCCGTCCTTGCGCTCTTCCCACTTCTCGGTCTCGACCGCGGCCTCGTAGGGCAGCTCCTGGTGAAGCTGCAGGAAGACCTGCTCGCGCGTCACCTCGGCTGCCAGCAGGCGCAGCGGCAGGTCGGCGGCCTGGTCCTCGGGATAGAGGAACGGGCTGACCGGCAGGCGCTCGGCGCAGGCGGTGAGAACGTCGGCGATGCCGTCCTGCTTCAGCGCGCTCACCATGAAGGTATGCTCGAACGGCAGCAGCGCGTTGAGCTCGGCGGTCAGCGCCAGCAGCGCCTCGCGCGGCACCAGGTCGATCTTGTTCAGGATCAGGAAGCGCGGCGCCTTGCTCTCCTTCAGCCGCTCGACGATGGCGCGGGTTTCCTGGCCGATGCCACGCTCGGCGTCGACCATCAGCCCAACCACGTCGGCGTCCTCCGCGCCCTGCCAGGCGGCGGCGACCATGGCGCGCTCCAGCCGCCGCTTGGCGATGCGGAAAATTCCCGGCGTGTCGACCAGCACGACCTGCGCACGGCCGCCGTCCGGCAGGTCGGTCATGGCGATGCCGATCACCCGCATGCGGGTGGTCTGCACCTTGGGCGAGACGATGCTGACCTTCGAGCCGACCAACGCATTGACCAAGGTCGACTTGCCCGCATTGGGGGCGCCGACGATGGCGACGAAGCCGGCGCGCGTTGTGGGCGCGTTCATGGTGTGGGGGCGTTCATGATGATCCCAGCCGCTCGATCAGCGCGGCCGCCGCCAGGCGCTCGGCCTCGCGCTTGCTGCCGGCGCGGCCGCGGCCGGGCTCGTGGCCCTTGATCGAGACATCGACGACGAAGACCGGCGCGTGCGCCGGTCCCTCGCGATCGACCTCGCGATAGTCGGGCAGCGGCAGGCGGCGCGCCTGGGCCCATTCCTGCAGCGCAGTCTTGGCGTCCCGCGGGGCCGCGAGGGTATCGCTCAGCCGCTCGCCCCACAGCCGCTCGACGCAGGCCGCCGCCGTGGCGAAGCCGGCATCGAGGAAGATGGCGCCCAGCACGGCTTCGAGCGCATCGGCCAGGATGGTCGGCCGGACGGCGCCGCTCTGCGCCTCCGAGTCGCCCAGCCGCATATCCTGCCCGAGATCGATGGACTGGGCGATCTCGGCCAGGGTCTGCGCCTGCACCAGCGCGCTGTAGCGGCGCGCCAGGTCGCCCTCGCGCTCGCGCGGGAAGCGGCGCAGCAGCAGATCGGCCATGGCAAGCGACAGCACACGGTCGCCGAGGAATTCGAGCCGTTCGTTGCCGTGCGGGAAGGCGGCCTTGAGGTCGGGCTGGCGGTCCAGCGCGCTGCGATGGGTCAGCGCCTCGGTGAGGAGCTCGGGGCGCGCGAAGGTGTGGTCCAGCCTCAGTGCCCCGGCCTCAGTGGATTGCCATGAAGAAGCGGCCGATCCGGCTGCCGACCGCCTGCGGCCATTTCCACGGCTCGTACCAGTTCGCCGCCGAGGGATCGTGCGAGAAGAAGATGAACTCCGCGCGGCCGACCAGATTCTCCGCCGGCACGTACCAGCCGAGCTCGGCGCGTGGCCCGGTGGCGCCGTTCGCATGACGCACCGAGAGCGGGGTGCGACTGTCGGCAGAATCGTCACGATTGTCGCCCATCATGAAGAAGCTGTCGGCCGGGACGAGAAATTCCGGCGTGTTGTCCGACGGGCGATTGTCGGACGATTCGAGGATCTCGTGACTGCGGCGGTTGGGCAGGACCTCGTTGTAGAGCGTGCCGAGGTTGTAGCTACCGCCCTGCGTGTACTCGCCGATCCGCGTGCGCTCGACCGGCTTGCCGTTGATCTGGAGGATGCCGTCGATCACCTGGATGCGATCACCCGGCAGGCCGACGATGCGCTTGATGTAGTCGGTCCGGTTCATGCCCTGGCCCTGGTCGCCGGGATACTTGAATACCGCCACGTCGCCGCGCTCGGGCATGCGGCCGAAGATGCGGCCCGAGAAGAAGCCCAGCGAAAAAGGGAAGGAGTGCTTGCTGAAACCGTACGAATATTTCGACACGAACAGATAGTCGCCGACCAGCAAGGTCGGGATCATCGAGCCGGACGGGATATTGAAGGGTTCGATCACGAACGTGCGCACAGTGACTGCAATTAGCACGGCATAGACCACCGTCCGGACGGTTTCCGCCCAGCCGCCGGCCTTTTCCTGTCCCCGCTTGCGACGTTCAACCACGTCTGTCATCGCCGTACCAGTTTGCAAGAGCCGCGTGTGTAGCAGGGCAGACTACCAATGTCTTCCGCCGCTGCGATGCATGGAACACGTGCATTCTGCTCATTTCACGGCCAAGCCCATGCGACCAAAGCGCTCGAATCCCGACCAAACGACGAAGATGGCGGGTCCAACATCGCCAGTACAGCGCCAACGGTCCGGCGGCGGCGCGCGCTCGCTCACGGCGCGGGAACGCCGGAAATGATGACGATGGCCTGGGCCAGCGGATATTCGTCCGTCAGGGTGAGGTCGATCTGCGGCGCGAAGCCCGCCGGCGTGATCTCCTGCAGGCGGGCGAGCGCCCCCCCGGTCAGGGCCATGCTCGGCTTGCCGCTGCGCAGGTTGACCACGCCCATGTCGCGCCAGAACACACCGCGCCGAAGGCCGGTGCCGAGTGCCTTGGAACAGGCCTCCTTGGCCGCGAAGCGCTTGGCGTAGCTCGCCGCCCGCGTCGCCCGGCCTTCGGAGCGCTTCTGCTCGACCTCGGTAAAGACGCGCTGCACGAAACGGTCGCCGAAGCGCTCCAGCGATTTCTCGATGCGGCGGATATCGCAGAGATCGTTGCCGATGCCCAGGATCACGCGGCGGCCCCGCCGGCACGTGCGGCATCCATGAGCCGCCGCATCTCGCGGATCGCCGCGTCGAGACCGACGAAGATCGCCTCGCCGACCAGGAAGTGGCCGATGTTGAGCTCGCGGACCTCCGGGATCGCTGCGACCGGCCCGACGTCGGCGTAGCTCAGGCCATGGCCCATGTGACATTCCAGCCCGAGCCTGGCGCACAGGGCGGCACCCTTTTGCAGGCGGGCGAGCTCGGCCTGCTGAGCCTCCCCCTCCAGCTCGCAATAGCGGCCGGTGTGCAATTCGACGACCGGGGCGCCCAGGGTCACCGCCGCCTCGAGCTGGCGCGGGTCGGCCTCGATGAACAGCGATACACGGATGCCGGCATCGCGCAGCCGGGCGACCATGGGCTTCAGGTGGTTGTGCTGGCCCGCGGCATCGAGCCCGCCTTCGGTGGTCCGCTCCTCGCGCTTCTCCGGCACGATGCAGGCCGCGTGCGGGCGATGCTTCAGCGCGATGCCGACCATTTCCGCGGTCGCCGCCATCTCGAAGTTGAGCGGGATCTTCAGCTCGCGCATCAGCCCGTCGATGTCGGCATCGACGATGTGGCGGCGGTCCTCGCGCAGATGCGCGGTGATGCCGTCGGCCCCGGCCGCCGCCGCGATCGCGGCGGCGCGCAGCGGATCGGGCAGGCGCCCGCCGCGCGCATTGCGGACGGTGGCGACGTGATCGATGTTCACGCCGAGACGCAGGGGCTGGGACATTGCAGGGCCTTGTGACTTTGGAGAGCTAGTTGCGCGCGCGTTCGACGGCGTTGATCGCGGGCGTGGCGCGCAGCGCCGCGGTGATGTCGGCAAGGTGCTTCACGTCGGCGACCTCGACGTCGATCACCATGTCGAAGAAGTCCATCGAGCGGTTGACGATGCGCAGGTTGGAGATGTTGCCCTCGTGCCGGGCGATCACCGTGGAGAGGCTCGACAGGCTGCCCGGCTGGTTGGCGACCGTAATCTTGAGGCGGCCGGTATAGGCCGCGCTGCCGTCGCCCACCGCCTCCCAGCCGACGTCGATCCAGCGCTCGGGCGTGTCGGAGAAGCTCTCGAGCGTGGTGCAGTCGATGGTGTGGATGGTGACGCCCTTGCCGGTGGTGATGATGCCGACGATACGGTCGCCCGGCAGCGGATGGCAGCAGCGGGCGAAATGCACCGCCATGCCGGGGATCAGCCCGGTGATGGCGATCTGGCCGTTCTCCTTGCCGGCGGCCGGATCGCGCGGCTTGGCCTTGCCGCGCGGGCGCCCGATCGGCACGACATCGGCGCCGCCGCCCTGCTTGCGCTGCTGCTTGAGGCCTGGATAGACGGCCATCAGCACCTCGCGCGACCCGATCAGTCCGGCGCCGACATTGGCGACCAGGTCGTCGGTGCTGGCCTGCTTGAAGTTCGCCTTCACGCCGTCGAGGCCCTTCTCGGTGACCTCGTAGCCCTCCTCGTGGAACGTCTTCTCGAGCAGCGAGCGGCCGAGCTGCAGGTACTGCTCGCGCTGCCGCACGCGGATGAAGCGGCGGATCGCGGCCCGGGCCTTGCCGGTGACGGCGAAGCGCTCCCAGGTCGGCGACGGCGTCTGCGCCTTGGAGGTCACGATCTCGATCTGGTCGCCGTTGGCGAGCTGGGTGCGCAGCGGCAGCATGCGGCCGTTGATCTTGGCGCCGACGCAGGTGTCGCCGACCTGGCTGTGGACCGCGTAGGCAAAGTCGATGGGAGTCGCGCCGCGCGGCAGCGAGATCAGCTTGCCCTTGGGCGTGAAGCAGAACACCTGGTCCTGGAACATCTCGAGCTTGGTGTGCTCGAGGAAATCCTCGGCGTTCGACGATTTGTCGAGGATATCGATCAGGCTGCGCAGCCAAGCATATTGCGGCGCGTCGGTCGATGGCCCGCCCTGCTTGTAGACCCAGTGGGCCGCCACGCCGCGCTCGGCCTGCTCCTGCATCTCGGCGGTACGGATCTGGATCTCGATGCGCTGGCCGTGCGGTCCGATCACGCCGGTATGCAGCGAGCGGTAGCCGTTCGGCTTGGGCACCGAGATGTAGTCCTTGAAGCGCTGCGGCAGCACCTGGTAGCGGCCGTGCAGCAGCCCGAGGGCTTGATAGCATTGCGCGATATCGGCGACGATGATGCGGAACGCCATGATGTCGGCGAGCTGCTCGAACGAGACGTTCTTGCGCTGCATCTTGCGCCAGATCGAATAGGGCGTCTTCTCCCGGCCCGAGACCTGCGCGACGAGCCCGCCCTCCTTGAGGGTCGCCGCCAGCTCGACCTCGATCTGCGGCACGATCTGCTCGCCCTTCTCCTTCAGGTAGCCAAGCCGCGCCAGCACGGAAGCGCGGCCGTCGGGATTGAGCTCGCCGAACGCCAATTCCTCGAGCTCGCGCTTGACCTTCTCCATGCCGATGCGCGAGGCGAGCGGCGCATAGAGGTCCATCGTCTCGCGCGCGATACGCCTGCGCCTGGCCGGCTCCTTGATGTGATGCAGTGTGCGCATGTTGTGCAGCCGGTCGGCCAGCTTGACCAGCAGGACGCGGATGTCGGTCGACATGGCGAGCACCAGCTTGCGCAGGTTCTCGGCCTCCTTGGTGGTCTCCGACTGGACCTCGAGCCGCGACAGCTTGGTGACGCCATCGACCAGCTTGGCGACCTCGTCGCCGAACAACCGGGCCAGCTCGTCGCGCGTGGCGTCGGTGTCCTCCAGCGTGTCGTGCAGCAGGCCGGTCACGATGGACGAGGTGTCGAGCCGCATCTCGGCCAGGATGCCCGCGACCTCGACCGGATGGGAGAAATAGGGATCGCCCGAGGCGCGCAGCTGGGTGCCGTGCTTCTTCAGGCCATAGACATAGGCGCGATTCAGCACGTCCTCGTCCGCATCCGGATCGTAGGAATGCACGCGCTCGACGAGTTCAAACTGACGAATCATGGCAATCGTCGATTATATGGGGACGATTGCCCTCGCTCCACGCTCAATGCGCGAATGGCAGGCCCCAGCGGAACTAGGGCAGCGCGACGAGCCCTGTCAGCCGATGTCGTCTTCCTCGGCCATCGGCAGGGCCTTGGGCTGGGCCGCTTCAGCGCCGCCCTGCGCCAGAGCCGCCGCCAGCTCCTGCTCGAGCTCGGCCATCTCGTTGACCTCCTCGGGCTTGTCGATGTCGGCGTGCTTCTGCATGCCCGAGATCAGCTTGTCCTTGAGGACGGCCTGGTCGAGCTTGACCTCGGCGATCTCGCGCAGCGCCACGACCGGGTTCTTGTCGCGGTCGCGGTCGATCATGATCTGGCCGCCGCCCGAGATGTCGCGTGCGCGCTGGGCAGCGTACATGACCAGCTCGAAACGGTTGGGCACCTGCAGGATGCAGTCTTCGACGGTAACGCGGGCCATGGAGACCTCTGAATTTCGGAGAAGCGCGGGTTATACGCGGCTGGGGGCAAAAGACAAGACTTCCCGGCGAGCGCCGGGGCGCGGCAAACCGGGGTGCCGTTTAACTTTCTGGATCAACGGCTTGACCCGGATTCCCAAGGGGCTCGCGTAGCGCCACCTGATCGGCCGGAAGCGCCTCGATCAAGGCCCGCACGGAAAGGCCCGAGACCGGATGCCGCCACTCCGGCGCGAGATCGGCCAGGGGAAGCAGCACGAAGGCCCGGTCCGTCATCCGGGGATGCGGCAGGGTCGCCCGCTTCGCCCCACCGGCGGCAATTTGTCCATGGAAATCAAGCAGATCGAGGTCGATCGGGCGGGCGGCGTTGGGCACCGTCCGAGCCCGGCCAAAGCCCGCCTCCACCGCATGGAGTTCGGCCAGGAGAGCATCCGCCGGCAGATCCGATTCCACCTCCGCGACAGCATTGACGTACCACGGCTGATCCGAGGCCGGAATCGGCGCCGTCCGGTACCAGGGCGAGACGCGCACCGTCCGCACCCCCCGCCGGGCAAGCTCCGCCAACGCCGCTTCGAGCGTCTGGCGAGGCGATCCGAAGCGCTCGTGCGACAGGTTCGCCCCCAATCCGATATACGCTGAGGTATGCATTGACTGGTGGCTTCAAGACCTTGTAACGAATGAGATCGTCGCCTACGCTTAAGGTGCGGTGGGAAGGGTGTGCATTATTGGGCTCCTGCTGCTCAATAACTTTTTCACGCCCGCCAAAGATAAGCACCAAAGGAATGAGAAGCCATGAAAGGCAATTTCTATGAAAATGAGCGCGTTGCGCTCTTCATTGACGGCGCCAATCTCTATTCCGCCGCCCGATCGTTGGGCTTCGACATCGACTACCGCCGCCTGCTGAAGGTCTTCCGGGAGAAGGGCCGGCTGGTGCGCGCCTATTACTATACCGCACTGGTCGAGGATCAGGAGTATTCGCCGATCCGGCCGCTGATCGATTGGCTGGACTACAACGGCTACACGATGGTCACCAAGCCGACCAAGGAATTCACCGACACCATGGGCCGTCGCAAGATCAAGGGCAACATGGACATCGAGCTCGCCATCGACGTGCTCGAGATGGCCGAGCACCTCGACCACGTCATCCTGTTCTCCGGCGACGGCGACTTTCGTCGCCTGGTCGAGGCAGTGCAGCGCAAGGGCCTGCGCGTATCGGTGGTCAGCACCATCAAGTCGTCACCGCCGATGGTGGCCGACGAGCTGCGCCGCCAGGCCGACGACTTCATCGAACTCTCCGACATTGCCCCGCTGATCGCCCGCAATCCGTCGGAACGCGCGCCGCGCCCGGCCAACCCGCACGGCGATCAAGCCGACGAGGCGCCGCCAGAGCACCTGATGCGCTCGGCCTGAGCCGATTCCAATCGTCGCCGAGCGCGTCTTCTCATGTCTTCCGGACCGCGAGCTTCCGGCTCGCTCATGATCATGAGCGAGCCGGAAGCTCGCGGTCCGGAAGACATGATCGCCTCCCGTAACAGGCCCTGACGTTGGCAGTACAGCCGTTCGAGGAACCGCCGCTCGACTGCCCGCGCTGTCCCAGGCTTGTGGCCTTCCGCCATGAGCTGCAAGGCAAATACCCCGACTGGAGCAACGCGCCGGTCCGATCCTTCGGCACCCTTGACGCCGGCCTGCTGATCGTCGGCCTTGCACCCGGCATGAAGGGCGCCAACCGCACCGGCCGGCCCTTCACCGGCGACTATGCCGGCGAGCTGCTCTATTCGACGCTCCTCGAGTTCGGCTTCGCACAGGGCACCTTTCGCGCCGACCCGAACGACGGGCTGCGCCTGGTCGACTGCCGCATTTGCAACGCCGTGCGCTGCCTGCCGCCCGAGAACAAGCCCCTGCCCGTCGAGTTCACCGCCTGCCGCCCCTTCCTGCAGGCCGAGCTGGCCGTGATGCCGAAGGTCAAGGTGCTGCTGGCGCTGGGCAAAGGCGCGCACGACCAGATCCTGCGGGCCCTGACCGTACGGCCGGCCGGAAGCTATCCGTTCATCCATAACCGCCTGCACAAGCTGCCGACCGGCCTTCATCTCGCCGACAGCTATCACTGCTCGCGCTACAACACGAACACCGGCCGGCTGACGACGGCGATGTTCCACGACGTCTTCAAGTCCATCCGCACCGTGCTGGAGGAGCCTGCCCGCCTGCGAACATGATGAGGGCGACGGTGGCGACACTTACACGTGCGAACGATACCCTTGCGGTGTCGGCCCGCGATATCGCGCAGGCGGGCCGGACATGCGATCTCGATCTTTGGCGCCTTGCGTCGCATGGGAAGCGTTCCAGCAGGCGCTGCAGCAGTAATGCTATTTCTGCGCTTCGCGGCGCCCGCGCTTCGAGCAGCGCCTACCCTGCCAGCATCATGTCGATCTGGCCGGTGATCTCCGGCGAGGTCGGGCTGACCTTGCTCGGCCAAGAGCCGGACAGCTTGCCGGTCTTGTCGATCAGGTATTTGTGAAAGTTCCACTTGGGTGCGACCGCCTCGCCGCCTTCGCCGGAGATCCACTGGTAGAGACCGTGCGCATCGGCGCCGACCACCTTCTGCTTGGCGGTCATCGGGAAGGTCACGCCGTAGCTGGTCTCGCAGAACTTGGCGATCTCGGGCTCGGTCTTGGGCTCCTGCGCGCCGAAGTCGTTCGAGGGCACGCCGAGCACGACCAGGCCCTTGGGGCCGTAGGTCTCGTAGAGCTTCTGCAACTCCCTGTACTGCGGCGTGAACCCGCAGAACGAGGCGACGTTCACGACCAGAACCGGCTTGCCGGCATATTGCTTGAGGTCGATCGGCTTGTTGTCGATGCCGCTGAAGGTGAAATCGTGGGCGGAAGCCATCCTACATCTCCTCGTCGTAACGCTGCTCGAGCCAGGGATCGCCGTAGTTGTGGTAGCCGCGCAATTCCCAGAAGCCGGGCTTGTCGAGCACGGAGAACTCGACGCGCTTGATCCACTTGGCGCTCTTCCAGAAATACAGCCGGGGGATCACGACGCGCAACGGTCCGCCGTGCTCACGGCTGATCGGCTCGCCGTTCCAGCTCCAGGCCAGCAGCACGTCGTCGGCCGCGAAATCGGCCAACGGCACGTTGGTCGTGTATGTGTCGTAGGAATGGAAGATGACATGCTGCACGTCGGCCTTGGGCTTCACCCGCTCGATCAGCGTGCGTGCGCTCACGCCTTCCCACTTGTTGTCGTAGCGCGACCAGGCGGTCACGCAGTGGATGTCCGTGGTCAGCTTGGCCTTGGGCAGGTCTGTGAACTCGCCCCATTTGAACGTCGTCGGCGCCTCGACCGCGCCGTCGACGAACAGGCGCCACGCATGGGTCGGGATCTCGGGCTGGATGCCGAGGTCGAGCACCGGCCAGGTCTCGACCTGGCGCTGGCCGGGCGGCAGACGCTGGGAATGCGCCGCGGTCTTCCCGGTCAGCAGCCGGCCGTCCTCCGCCCACTTCTGCTTGCTGTCGATCAGCTTGCTCCTGATCTTGCCGAACAGCGTGACGTCGTCTTCAGACATGCGTTTTCCTGCAGTTGCAGCAGCATACAAGATGGCTGCGCGAGCAGCGACGTCAAGCGCCTCCAGGACGCCGTTCGACATGTTCAACTTCGCTGGGAGCGCGGCTCTCCAGAGCCGCTCTTCTCGCCGTGCCACATCCCATGAGCGGCTCTGGAGAGCCGCGCTCCCAGCATCAAATGCTGCGGCCGGCCTTCTCCCAGTAGGGCGCGCGGAGCTTGCGTTTGAAGATCTTGCCGGAGTCCTCGCGCGGCAGGGCCGCCGCGAGCTCGACCACCTTGGGCACCTTGTAGCGCGCCACATGCTGGCCGAGGAACGAGCGCACGCCCGCGGCGTCGAGAGCCGCTCCGGGCAGCGGCTCGACATGGGCGCAGATCTGCTCGCCGAACTCCTCGTCGGGGATGCCGAACACCGCGCAATCGCGCACGCCCGGCATCTGGATCAGCACCGATTCGATCTCGGCCGGATAGATGTTCACGCCGCCCGAGATGATCATGTCGCGCTTGCGGTCGCACAGAAACAGGTAGCCGTCGGCGTCCTGGTAGCCGACGTCGCCAACCGTCACGAGGTCCCCGAGCGCGATCTCGCGGCGCTTGGCGTCGTCGTTGTTGTAGGTGAAGTCGGTGTAGAGCGGGCCGCGCAGATAGATCTCGCCGATCTCGCCCTGTTTCACGTCACGCCCCTGCTCGTCGACGATGCGCATCGTGCCGCCCGCGACCAGGCGGCCGACCGTCCCGGGCTTCTTCAGCGCCTCGGCCGAATCGTGCCAGACCACGATACCGGTCTCGGTCGCGCCGTAGTATTCGTTGATGACAGGTCCCCACCAATCGATCATCTGGCGCTTCACTGCCGGCGCGCAGGGTGCGGCACCATGCGTGACCCAGCGCAGCGACGACAGGTCGTATTTCGCCTTCACCTCCGCCGGCAGGCGAAGCAGGCGCACGAACATGGTCGGCACGATGTGCATGTGCGTGACCTTGTGCGCGTCGATCAGCCGGAGCATGTCTTCGGCGTCGAAGCGCGGCTGCAGCACGATGTTGAGCCCGGTCCGCGCGCTGCTGAGGCCATAGGCCGCCGGCGCCGAGTGATACATCGGCCCATTCATCAGCACGACGATCGAGGGATCGGCGACGATCCCCCAGTACTTGCCGACCTCGCCCGCCGCGCTGGCCTGCTGCTCGGCCGTCGAGGGCGGCCGCCGGACGCCCTTGGGCCGGCCGGTCGTGCCCGACGTATAGATCATGCTGCCGCGCGAGAGCTTCGGCGGTTGGGCGTTGGCTGCACTGCGGGCGACGAAGGTGTCCCAGCTCTCGACGCCGGGCGGAGTGACCCGCTTCTCCGCCGGCACGCCATAGGCATCGCCGATCTCCCGCGGCGTCGGCACAGCCAGCACCGCCACGCCCGAGGGAATGCCATCGGCCACCTGGGGCAACAGATCGGCATGGACCACCAGCACCTTGGCGCGGCAATCAGCCAAAATGTAGCCCGCCTCCTCGGCGGTGAAGTGCCAGTTGATGGGCACGGCATAGGCGCCGAGCTGGCCGGCGGCCATGTTGCCTTCGAAGGTCGCGAAGTCGTTGCGCACCATCAGTGCAACGCTGTCATCCTCGCCGACGCCGAGCGCCGCGAACCCGCCCGCCGCGCGCGCCGCATTGGCCTGGATCTCGGGCCAGCTTCGGAACCGCTCGCCGGATGTGACGCCTGCCGTCATCGCTTCTTCCCCTTCGAGGGCAGCCCGATCTTGGCGCCGGCGCCCTTCATCATCGTCAGGCCGATAAAGTAGACCATCGCCTTGTAGTCCGGCCCGTGCGTCAGCATGCCCGATCGGTGGAGCATGACAATGCCGTGGATGCCCGCCCACATCGTCCAGCCGAACAGCTTGGGATCGACGTCAATGATGCCGGCCTCCGCGAGTTGCTCGGCGCTGCGCGTGATGTAGCGCGCCGCACGCTCGGCCTGCGGCCCGAGCTCGGGATGGCTCTCGTCGACCGGTGTGTCGAGCTCGAACATGATGCGATAGGCGTGCGGGTTCTCGAGGGCGAAGGCGAGATAGGCCTCGCTGGTCAGCCGGCCGCGCTCGGACGGGTCCTTTACGCCCTCCGCCGCCTTTTCGAGTGTGTCCGCGAACTTGGCGAAGGCCTGGGCGCGTACCGTGGCGAGGATGTCGGCCTTGTCCTTGAAATAGCGGTAGGGCGTCTTGGGGCTGCAGCCCAGCGCCTCGGCGAGCTGGCGCATGGTGACGCCCTCGTAGCCGTGCTTGGCGAAACGCTCGGTGGCGACCTTGCACAGTTCGTTGCGAAAGTCGGTGATGTCTTGTTCGGTAAGATAGCGGGGCATGTTCGATACACAGTGTGTATTGAAAGCATGCTCACGTCAATCGCGCCAGCACTCCGGGAAGCAGCGCCGCGAGGCGTTCGTAGTCGGCAATTTCGTTGTAGGCATAGGCGGAGAGACGGAGCCACATGCCGCCCGCCAAGGGGTGAACGGGGCTGTCGACATTGGCCGCCTGCAAGGCCCGCCGCACGCGGATCGCCTCCGACCGCGTCGACTCGATCCCCAGTGGCAGGCGCACGGATGCCATGCTTCCCATCATCTCCGGCAGGGCGCCGATCTCCGTGCGCAGCTCTGCCGCGAGCAGGGCAGCCGCTTCCGTGACCAGCGCCTTGTTGCGCGCCATCAACGCCACGCCGCCCAGCCGTTCGAAGAACGCGATCGCGGCGGGGAGCGCGAGGTAGGCAGAGGGATCGGTGGTTCCCGTCCAGTCGAATTCGGCGGTGAAGCCCTGGCCGTAGCCGTGCGAGATGGTGACGGGATGGAGCTCGGCGCGGCGGTCGCCGCGGGCGTAGAGAAAGCCGCAGCCCTTCGGCGCCGACAGCCACTTGTGGCACGTGCCGACGTACCAGTCGGGATCGAGCGCCGGCAGATCGAGCGGCACCTGCCCCGCACCGTGCGCGCCATCCACCAGGATCGGGACGCCGGCGGTACGGCACAGCCGGATGATGTCGGCGATCGGCAGCACGAGGCCGCTCGGCGAGGTGATGTGGTCGATGACCGCGATGCGGGTCCGCTTGGTGATCGCCCGCTCGATGTTGGTCAGGATCGTTGCCACGTCGGGCCGTGGGAATGGGATCTCAGCCACGACGACCGTCGCGCCCGCCTGCTCCGCCAGATGCAGGATGGTGTTGCGCACGGCGTTGTAGACGTGGCTGACGTGCAGGATTTCATCACCCGCCTGGAGGTGAAGCGATCGAAGCACGGCGTTGCATCCCGTCGTCGCGTTGGGGACGAATGCGACATCCTCGGCCGTCGCGCCGAGAAAGCCGGCCATCCGCCCCGCCGCCTCTCTCAGCGCGCCCGGCAGCTCGAGGAAGAAGAACCGCGTCGGCTGCGATTCCATCCGCCTGCGCCAGCGATCCTGCTCGGCCAGCACGACACGCGGCGTCGCGCCGTACGATCCGTGATTGAGTGTCAGGAAGTCCGGATCGAGGTCCCATTCGTGGCGGATCGCCGCGCCGAGCGCGTTGGTCACGACTACGCCGTCTCCGCGAACAGCTCGCGGCCGATCAGCATGCGGCGGATCTCGCTGGTGCCGGCGCCGATCTCGTAGAGCTTGGCGTCGCGCAGCAGCCGGCCGGTCGGGTAATCGTTGATGTAGCCGTTGCCGCCCAGCAGCTGGATGGCGTCGAGCGCCACCAGGGTCGCCTTCTCGGCGGCGTACAGGATCGCGCCGGCCGAATCCTTGCGTGTGGTCTGGCCGCGGTCGCAGGCTTTGGCGACGGCGTACACATAGGCCTTGCAGGCGTTCATCGTCGTGTACATGTCGGCGAGCTTGCCCTGCACGAGCTGGAACTCACCGATCGCCTGGCCGAACTGGCGGCGCTCGTGGACATAGGGCACCACGATGTCCATCGCCGACTGCATGATGCCGAGCGGGCCGGCCGCCAGCACCGCACGCTCGTAGTCGAGCCCGCTCATCAGCACGTTGACGCCCTTGCCGACGGCGCCCAGCAGGTTCTCTTCGGGGATCTCGCAATCCTCGAACACCAGTTCCCCGGTCGAGGAGCCGCGCATGCCCATCTTGTCGAGCTTCTGCGCCACCTTGAAACCCTTGCGGTCGGTCTCGACGATGAAGGTGCTGATGCCGCGCGAGCCGGCGGCGGGATCGGTCTTGGCATAGACCACGATGACCTGCGCGTCCGGGCTGTTGGTGATCCACATCTTGGTGCCGTTCAGCACATAGCGGTCGCCCTTCTTCTCGGCGCGGAGCTTCATCGAGACGACGTCGGAGCCCGCGCCCGATTCGCTCATCGCCAGGCTGCCGACATGCTCGCCGGACAAGAGCTTGGGGAGGAAGCGCCGCTTCTGCTCGTCGTTGCCGTTGCGGCGGATCTGGTTGACGCAGAGATTGGAGTGCGCGCCGTAGCTCAGCCCCACCGCCGCGGACGCGCGGCTCAGCTCCTCGACCGCGATGACATGCTCGAGATAGCCCAGTCCAGAGCCGCCGTACTCCTCCTCGACCGTGATGCCGTGCAGGCCGAGCTCGCCCATCTTGGGCCACAGCTCGCGCGGGAACCGGTCGGTCTTGTCGATCTCGGCCGCGATCGGCGCGACTTCCGTCGACGCGAAGCGCTGGATCTGGTCGCGCAGCGCGTCGGCGGTCTCGCCGAGGCCGAAATCGAAGGGCGGCATCGCATTGGGGATCATCGCTGGGGAGCTTTCTCTGTCTTCACATGGATGCTGATGAGCTTCCACTCGCCGTCCGACGGGATGAACGCCAGGTCGAACAGGACACGGGTGGGCTCGGTGGGAAAGTAACCTTTGACGATCAGCCGGCCATCGCCGTTGACCAAGGCTGCCGGCTCATAGACCGGCTTGTAGGCGGCAATGATGTCGAAGTCGATCTGCTGCTCGGCGAACGACTTGAACGTTTCCTGCAGGCGCTCGGGTGTGAATTGCTGGCGAAACGGCTTGGACAGCTTGGCATGGAAGACCGTGAAGTTGCCGGTGACATTGGCATCGTTGAAGCTCAGGAGCGACACCTTGACCAGCGCCTCGAGCGGGCGCTCGCCCGGCACTCGATTTTGGGCGAGCGACGGCGTGGCAAGCGCCAGCACGCCGACAAGCGCGGCGACCCGGACCGGCGGCCCCACGCTCCTCGAAACGAGCATCGCAACCCGTCGGGCGACAGCCGGCATCGTTCATCCTCCACGGCGTGACGATACCTCGCTGGAAAGCGCCTGCGAAGCACCCCCGATCATGCAGCGCGGCCGAGAACCGCGGCCGCCGCACGACGCATCTCCTCGCCGAGCCAGGACGCAAGTCGCGGCTCTCGCCGGCCGCTGCGGGCTTCGGCAATGCGGCCGAGCACAGGCGCGCGCAGCTCGCGCTTGGTGGTGGCGAAGGCGTTGGGCGGCAGGGCGGCATAGCGCTGCGCACGGGCGAGCGCACGGGTCGTCAGCTCGTCCGCCGGCACGCACTCGTCGAAGACGCGCAGCGCTTCGGCTTCGCGCGCATCGAGCGACTCTCCAAGCAGGACCAGGCGACGCGCGGTGGTCGGGGCCAGCTCGTTGCGCGCGATCTCGAGCGGCGCCACCGGATAGGTCACGCCGACCCGGACCTCCGCGAGGCTCGCCTCCATCGGCACGTCGGCGACCACCCGCCAGTCGGCGCACAGGGCGAGGATCATCCCGCCGGCGATGGCATGGCCGTTGATCGCGGCGACCAGCGGCTTGGGCCAGGCGTAGAGCGTGCCGAAGCAATCGTTCAGCGCGTCGACCAGGCGGCGCTGACCGAGGCGATCGAGCTGGGGCACGAGCTTGAGGTCGAGGCCGGCGGAGAAGGCGCGCCCCTCGCCCCGGATGATCGCCGCCTGTACGGCCGGCTCGGTGGCGAGGCCTTCGAACAGGCCGGTCATCTCCTCGAGGAGCAGCGCATCCATCGTGTTCATCGGCGGATGGGCCAGGGTCACGACGGCGATGCCGTCGGTGCGAACGGAAAGGGTGAGGCGGGACATGGAGGAGGGTTTACGCACGATGCGCCCATAGAGGAAATCGATTGTTTCTCTCAGAAATATTGTCATCGTCTATGATCATGAACCTCGTGTTCATCCGCTATTTCCTGCGCGTCGCCGAGACTGGAAACTTCACCGTCGCGGCCGAACGATGTCACGTCACGCAGCCGACCTTGTCTGCCGGCATTGGCCGGCTCGAGGAGGAGATCGGCGCCCGCCTGTTCGACCGCAGCCGCCGCGCCGCCCTGACAGCGGCCGGGCAGAAATTGCTGCCCCACGCCCGCGCCATGGTCGAGGCCTGGCAAGCCGCCCTCGCCGAGCAACGCTCAAGCCGGCAGCACCGGCTCCTGCGGGTGGCGATCGGCTCCACCCTGCCGATCCAGGCGGCGATGCAGTGGCTTGCGACGGCGCAGCGGCGGCTGCCGTTCGACATCGAAATCTCCGAAGGCACGGCGGCAATAGTGATGGAGCGCTGGCGGCGCGGCCGGTGCGACGTCGCTCTCTTCCCGGTGCGCGAACCGATCGCTGTCGCCACCGCCGTTCAGATTCTGAGAGAACCCTACGTCCTGGCCGCCGCAACCGGCCACCGTATCGCCACACGCGACCGCTGGGCCGCCTTCGATCTCGCCGAGACGCCGTTCATCCTGCGTGCCGATTGCGAGGCCCACGAAGAGGCACAACGCCTGCTCACGATCGCCGGCGTCCGCCCCCGCGCCGTACTGCGCTCCGCCAACGAAGAGCGCTGCGCTGCCGCCGTGCTGGCAGGCCTCGGCGTTGCGTTCATGCCGCGCTCTCTCCTGCGCCCGGGAATGGCCGCCGCGGAAATCCGCGAGGTCGCGCTCGAGCGCCGCGTCATCCTGGCGTGGCGCGACGATGCCGATCCCGATACCGCGGCGGCGCTACGAGATGCCGCCACCGCCGACGACCGGCTGGCCTTCGCGCGATAGGCACGTCCCCGGGGCTCTACAACAGGAAGATCGTCGCCAGACCGAGGAAGGCAAGGAAACCGATCACGTCGGTCACCGTCGTGAGGAACACGGTAGAGGATACGGCTGGATCGACACCGAACTTCTGCAAGCCGATCGGGATCAGGGTGCCAGCGAGCGAGGCTGCCACCAGATTGCAGACCATCGCCGCGCCGATCACCGCGCCGAGCCGCCAGTCCTGGTACCAGAGCACAACCGCGCCGCCCATGATGAGCGCGAAGATGATGCCGTTCAGGCCGCCGACAGCAAACTCCTTGCCGATGAAGCGCATCACATTGGCCGGCGTGAGCTCGCCCATGGCCAACGCGCGCACGGCCACTGTGACCGTCTGCGTGCCGGCATTGCCGCCCATGGAGGCAACGATCGGCATCAGCACCGCGAGCGCCACGATCTTCTCGATCGCTCCCTCGAACTGGCCGATCACCAGCGAGGCGATGACGGCCGTGAACAGGTTCACCGCCAGCCAAACACCGCGCAGGCGCACGGTGCGCACGGTGTTGGCATGCATGTCGTCGGTGCCGACGCCGCCCATCTTCAGAAGGTCTTCCTCGGCCTCCTCGTCGATCACGTCGACCACGTCGTCGACCATGATCACGCCGACCAGCCGGCCCCTGGCGTCGACCACCGGGCACGACACCAGGTTCTGATCGCGGAACAGATGGGCCACTTCGGCCTGGTCGGCGGTCACCGGCACCGAGGGAATGTCGGGATCTACGATGTCGAGAATCGGCACCGGCCGCTTGCTGCGCAGCATGCGGCCGAGCGGAACGGAGCCGCGCAGCCGCCCGCCGCGGTCGATGACGAACAGGTCGTAGACGTCGTCGGGCAAATCGTCCGCTTCACGGCAGTAGTCGATGACCTGGCCGACGCTCCAGCTCTGGGGCACCTTGACCAGCGAGCGCTGCATCAACCGGCCGGCGCTGTCCTCGGGATAGGCCAGCGCCTGCTCGATATCCGCGCGATCCGCGGCCGGCAGCTCGGCCAGCACCTCGAGCCGCTCCTCCTCCGACAGATCCTCGAGAAGGTTCGCTGCGTCGTCGGTCTCGAGCTCGCGCGCGGCTGCGGCGATGTCCTTGCTGTCGAGCTGGTCGAGCACGTCGTCGCGCACGTCCTCGTCCAGCTCGGTCAGCACCTCGGGATCGAGATCGCGCTTGATGAGGGCGATCAGGGCGTCGCGCTCGCTCTCGGATACCTGCTCGATCACGGAAGCCTGGCCAACCGCGCTCAGCTCCTTCAGCAGGCCCCTGACTTCGTCCGTCCTGTTCTCGGCAAGCGCGGCCTCGACGAACCGAACCAGCTCCGGCGTCACCTCATCGAGGGCATCGCCCTCGGCGCTCATCCCCGCGCCTCGGCGAGGCGCTGCGCTTCGACGACGCTGAGCGCCGTCATGTTGAGGATGCCGCGCGCCGTCACCGAAGGGGTCAGGACATGCGCCGGCCGCGCCGTGCCGAGCAGCATCGGCCCGACGTGCAGCCCGTCGGCCGCGGTCTTGAGCAGGTTGAAGGCGATGTTCGCGGCGTCGAGGTTGGGGCAGATAACGAGGTTTGCCACGTCCTTCAGCCGCGCATTCGGGAACACGGTCTGGCGAATCTCGAGATCGAGCGCGGCGTCGCCGTGCATCTCGCCGTCGACCTCGAGCGAGGGCGCCCGCTTGTGCAGCAGCTCGACCGCCTCGGCCATCTTGCGTGCCGAAGGGTGATCGGAGCTGCCGAACAGCGAGTGCGACAGCAGCGCCACCTTGGGCTGGATGCCGAAGCGCAGCACCGCGTCGGCCGCGAGCAGCGTGATCTCCGCCAGCGTGTCGGCGTCCGGATCCTGGTTGACGTAGGGATCGGCGATGAACAGAGAGCGGGTCGGCATGACCAGCAGGCTGAGCGCGGCCATGTGCTTCACGCCCTCGCCCAAGCCTATCACGTCGCGCACATGGTTGAAATGCGTGCGGAAGCGGCCATAGGCGCCGGCGATCATGGCGTCGGCATCGCCAAGATGGACCGCAAGCGCCGCGATCAGCGTCGGGCTGGAGCGCACCAGGTTGCGGGCGGTCGGCTGGGTGACGCCGCGGCGTTCCATCAGCCTATGATAGGCGCCCCAATACTGGTCGTAGCGCGAATCGCTCGAGGGATCGATCACCTCGGCGTCGATGCCCGGCCGGAAGCGCAATCCGAGCCGCTCGGCGCGGCGCCGCACGATGTCGGGCCGGCCGATCAGGATCGGCACCGCGATGCGCTCGTCGAGAATGATCTGAGTGGCGCGTAGCACGCGGTCGTCCTCGCCGGCGCTGAAGATCACCCGCTTGGGCGCGGCACGCGCCTGCTCGAGCACCGGCCGCATCACCAGGCCCGACTTGAAGACGAACTGGTTGAGCTGCTGGCGGTAGGCGTCGAAGTCCGCGATCGGCCGTGTAGCCACGCCCGAAGCCATCGCCGCCTGGGCCACGGCCGGGGCGAGCTCGACGATCAGCCGCGGATCGAACGGCTTGGGGATGATCTGGGTCGGGCCGAAGCCGCCCACCGCCTCGCCGAAGGCGCGGGCCACGACCTCGGACGGCTCCTTGCGGGCGAGCTCGGCCAAGGCGCGCACGCAGGCGATCTTCATCTCGTCGTTGACGGTCGTGGCCCCGACATCGAGCGCACCGCGGAAGATGTAGGGAAAGCAGAGGACATTGTTGACCTGGTTGGGATAGTCGCTGCGGCCGGTCGCCATGATCGCGTCGTCGCGCACCGCGGCGACGTCCTCCGGCGTGATCTCTGGATTGGGATTGGCCAGCGCGAAGATCAGCGGATTGGCCGCCATCTTTGCAACCATCTCGCCCTTCAGGACCCCTGCCGCCGAGAGGCCAAGGAAAATGTCCGCGCCGCCGATCACCTCGCCCAGCGTGCGGGCCTGGGTGTCCCGCGCATAGCGCTCCTTCCACGGGTCCATCAGCTCGTTGCGGCCCTTCCAGACCACACCGGCGATGTCGGTGACCCAGATGTTCTCGCGCGGCAGGCCGAGCTTCTCGAGCACGCCGAGGCACGACAGCGCCGCCGCGCCCGCGCCCGACACGACCAGCTTCACCTTGGCGATGTCCTTGCCGACCAGCGACAGGCCGTTGAGCATCGCCGCACCGACGATGATTGCGGTGCCGTGCTGGTCGTCGTGGAACACCGGGATCTTCATGCGCTCCCGGAGCTTCTGCTCGACGTAAAAGCACTCGGGCGCCTTGATGTCCTCGAGGTTGATGCCGCCAAAGGTCGGCTCGAGCGCCGCGATCACCTCGACCAGCCGTTCCTGGTCGAGCTCGGCCAGCTCGATATCGAACACGTCGATGCCGGCGAACTTCTTGAACAGGACGCCCTTGCCCTCCATCACCGGCTTGGCGGCGAGCGGCCCGATCGCGCCCAGCCCGAGCACGGCCGTGCCATTGGTCACGACGCCGACCAGGTTGGCGCGGGCGGTAAGCTCGGCGGCGGTCGCAGGATCGCGCACGATCTCGTAGCAGGCCGCTGCGACGCCGGGCGAATAGGCGAGCGAAAGGTCGCGCTGGGTCGCCAGCGGCTTGGTCGGGACGACCTCGATCTTTCCCGGCCGGGGGAGACGATGGTAGCGGAGCGCGCTTTCGGTCAGTTCATCCGCCAAGCCCGCCCCCATCTCCGTCAGACAAAAAGGGCCGCCCCGAAGGGCGGCATCTCACAACTTCCTTTTCGATCGATCCGGCGTTGGTGCGGCCAAGAAGACTCGAACTTCCACGCCTCGCGGCACTAGCACCTCAAGCTAGCGCGTCTACCAATTCCGCCATGGCCGCGCCGGATCGATGGCGCGGGGGATACCAAATAGGCTCCCCAGTGGCAAGGTGCGCCCGTAATGCCCTTGCGTATGAGGCGATAAATACCGATTTTGCCACAATGACCCGGCCCGAATGGCGCATCTCGGACTGTCTTGTTCCTTACGATGAGGCTCTGGAGACGATGGAAACGCGCGTGGCAGAGATCCGCGCGGGCCACGCCGGCGAGCTCGTCTGGCTGCTGGAGCATCCGCCGCTCTACACCGCCGGCACCAGCGCCAAGGCCGCTGACCTCCTGCAGCCGATGCGTTTTCCCGTCCATGCCGCGGGGCGCGGCGGGCAATACACCTATCACGGGCCGGGCCAGCGCGTGGTCTATGCTATGCTCGACCTGCGCCGGCGCCGCCAGGACGTGCGACGCTTCGTCTCCGACCTCGAGGAATGGACGATCCGCGCCCTCGCCCGCTTCAATGTGCATGCCGAACGCCGGGTCGGCCGGGTCGGCGTCTGGGTGGCGCGCGAGGGCAGCCGCGAGGACAAGATCGCCGCCATCGGCGTCCGCATCCGCCACTGGGTGTCTTTCCACGGGTTGTCGATCAACCTCGAGCCCGACCTGTCGCACTATGCCGGCATCGTCCCCTGCGGCATCGCCCAGCACGGTGTGACCTCGCTGGTCGATCTCGGCCTGCCGGTGACCATGACCGATCTCGACATGGCGCTGGCCGAGACCTTCGACGAGGTGTTCGGGCCGCTGGGCGAAGCAGCCAATCCCGCCGTCGTTTTGAGCGACGAGCCCTCACATCCCTCCCCCGCTCGCGGGGGAGGTGTCCGCGTCTTACGCTGAGGGGGCGCGACGCGAGATGGTGCGTGACGCCCCCTCCGTCGCGGATTGCCGCGCCACCTCCCCCGCAAGCGGGGGAGGAAAGCTCTTCTTTGCTCAAGCAGTGCTCACACCGTCGGCAGCCGGGTGAAACCTTCCGGGAGAATATCGAGATCGATGGGATCGACGTCGATCCCGTCGACCCGCGCGAGCGCGGGGCCGCGGCGGCAGGCTTCGATCATCTCGCCGACGGCGGCCTCATCGCCGACGATCAGCGCTTCGACGGCACCGTCGCGGCGGTTGCGCACCCAGCCGGCGAGGCCGAGGCGACGGCCCGTGGCCATAGCCCAGTCGCGATAACCGACGCCCTGCACCCGGCCGGTGATGGTGAGTCGGGCCTGCAACGCCATCGATTCAGGCGAACTCGATGATCTTCTGGTCGACCTTCAGGCTGTCGCCGGCCTTGGCGTGCATCACCTTCACCGTGCCGTCCTGCACGGCGCGCAGCACGTTCTCCATCTTCATTGCCTCGACGACGGCCAGTGCTTCGCCGGCTTTGACCTCCTGGCCCTCGCTCACCGCCACTGAGGCCAACAGGCCCGGCATCGGCGACAGCAGGAACTTCGACGTATCGGGCGCCGCCTTGACCGGCATAAGGGCGTAGAGCTCGGCCTGGCGCGGCGTCAGCACCAGCGCCTCGGCCTGCCCGCCTTCATGGATCAGGCGCCAGCCCGAGCCGACAGCGTCGACCTGCACGGCGACCACCTGGCCATCGACCTTGCCGTGGAACAGCGGATCGCCGGGCTGCCAATCGGCTTCGATCTCGATGCGCCGGCCGGCGACCTCGACCGCGAAGCCGGATCCCTTGCCCGTGATCGTGAGCGCCACGGGCGTGCGGTTCAGCATGACGGTCCGGCTGTCCTGTGTCGTGCCGCGCCGCTCGTCACGCACCCGCTCGGCAACCGCGGCGACCGCGGCCAGCGCGGCGGGATCGCGCGGCGGCAAGTCGGCCGCGGTGAACCCGCCCTTGAACTCCTCGGCAATGAAGTTGGTGGTCAGCCGGCCCTCGCGGAAACGCGGGTGGGCCATCAGCGCGGCGAGGAACGGCACGTTGTGCGACACGCCCCGCACGTAGAACTCGTCCAGCGCGCGGCGCATGCGGTCGATCGCGTGCAGCCGATCCTTCCCGTAGGTGCAGAGCTTGGCGATCATCGGATCGTAGAACATCGAGATCTCGCCGCCCTCGTACACGCCGGTGTCGACGCGCACGTCCGGTCCGGCCTTGGGTTCGCGATACTTCACGAGCCGGCCGGTCGAGGGCAGGAAATTGCGGAACGGATCCTCGGCATAGACGCGCGCCTCGACCGCCCAGCCTTCGAGCTTCACGTCCTTCTGCTTCAGCGGCAGCTTCTCGCCGGCCGCGACGCGGATCATCAGCTCGACGAGGTCGAGGCCGGTGATCAGCTCGGTCACCGGATGCTCGACCTGCAGGCGGGTGTTCATCTCGAGGAAGTAGAACTTGCGGTTCTTGTCGACGATGAACTCGACCGTGCCGGCGCTCTTGTATTGCACCGCCTTGGCGAGCGCGACCGCCTGCTCGCCCATCGCCTTGCGCGTCGCCTTGTCGAGGAACGGGCTCGGCGCCTCCTCGATCACCTTCTGGTGGCGGCGCTGGATCGAGCACTCGCGCTCCCAGAGATAGAGGCAGTTGCCGTGGCCGTCGGCGATCAGCTGGATCTCGATATGGCGCGGCTCCTCGACGTATTTCTCGATGAAGACGCGGTCGTCGGCGAAGGACGCCTTGGCCTCGTTGGTCGCCGACACGAAGCCCTCGCGGGCCTCGGTGTCGTTGTAGGCGATGCGCATCCCCTTGCCGCCGCCGCCGGCCGAGGCCTTGATCATCACCGGATAGCCGACGTCGTTGGCGATCTTCACCGCCTCGTCGGGATTGGGGATCGCGGCGAGATAGCCCGGCACCGTGCTCACGCCAGCCTCCTGCGCGAGCTTCTTGGACTCGATCTTGTCGCCCATGGCGTAGATCGCATGCGCGTCGGGGCCGATGAAGGTGATGCCGGCCGCGGCCAGCGCCTTCTGGAAATCCTGCTTCTCCGACAGAAAGCCGTAGCCCGGATGCACGGCCTGGGCGCCGGTCTGCTTGCAGGCCTCGACGATCTTGTCGATCAGCAGGTAGGACTGCGTCGCCGGCGGCGGGCCGATGAACACCGCCTCGTCGGCCTCGCGCACATGCAGCGCGTCGGCGTCGGCCTCGGAATAGACCGCCACCGTCTTGATGCCGAGCCGCTTGCAGCTGCGGATCACGCGGCAGGCGATCTCGCCCCGGTTGGCGATCAGGATCTTGTCGAACAGCTTGGTCATGATCCCTCTTTATTGCGGTCGAGCTCGTTGCGCTCGAACAGGCCCATCGACCAGGCCTTGTGGATGGCGATCAGCGGCAACCAGGCCGCCAAGACCCAGAGCCACCACGGATACCGGCTGG
Organism: Reyranella sp.; assembly: GCF_965279465.1. Lineage (NCBI taxonomy): Bacteria > Pseudomonadati > Pseudomonadota > Alphaproteobacteria > Hyphomicrobiales > Reyranellaceae > Reyranella > Reyranella sp. The sequence goes on along the minus strand of NZ_OZ257242.1, from coordinate 3,869,683 downwards.
TGAACAGCGCATTGGCGGCGATCAGCACCAGCAAGGCGAACAGCGCCACGATCAGATGCAGACGCACGAACCGTGCCCGGCGCATCCGCTCTTCCGGCGACAGGCTCATGGCGCCCCATCACAACGGAACGTTGCCATGCTTGCGCCACGGATTGTCGAGCTTCTTGGTTTCAAGGGTTTTCAGCGCCCTGCAGATTCGCCGGCGCGTGCCGTGCGGCATGATCACGTCGTCAATGAAGCCGCGATTGGCGGCGACGAACGGATTGGCGAACTTCTGCCGGTATTCCTCGGTGCGGGCCGCGATCTTGGCGGCGTCGCCGATGTCGGAGCGGAAGATGATCTCGACCGCGCCCTTGGCTCCCATCACAGCGATCTCCGCGCCCGGCCAGGCATAGTTCACGTCGCCGCGCAGGTGCTTGGACGCCATCACGTCGTAGGCGCCGCCGTAGGCCTTGCGGGTGATGACGGTGACCTTGGGCACCGTCGCCTCGGCATAGGCGTAGAGCAGCTTGGCGCCGTGCTTGATGATCCCGCCGAATTCCTGCGTCGTGCCCGGCAGGAATCCTGGCACGTCGACGAAGGTGACGATCGGGATGTTGAAAGCGTCGCAGAAGCGCACGAAGCGTGCGCCCTTGCGGCTTGAATCGATGTCGAGGCAGCCGGCCAGCACCATCGGCTGGTTGGCGACGAAGCCCACCGTGCGGCCGTTCATGCGACCGAAGCCGACCACGATGTTGCCGGCCCATTCGGGCGACAGCTCGAAGAAATCGCCCTCGTCGACAACCTTCAGGATCAGCTCCTTGATGTCGTACGGCTTGTTGGGATTGTCCGGCACCAGCGTGTCGAGCGAGAAGTCGTCGCGGTCGATCGGATCGTGCGTCGGCCGGACTGCCGCCTTCTCCCGGTTGCTCGACGGCAGGAAGTCGACGAAACGGCGAAGCTGCAGGAGAGCCTCGACGTCGTTCTCGAACGCCAGATCGGCAACACCGGATTTCTGCGTGTGGGTGAGCGCGCCGCCCAGCTCTTCCTGGGTCACCGTCTCGTGCGTCACGGTCTTCACCACGTCGGGACCGGTGACGAACATGTAGGAGCTGTCCTTCACCATGAAGATGAAGTCGGTCATGGCCGGCGAATAGACCGCGCCGCCGGCGCAGGGCCCCATGACCATCGAAATCTGCGGGATCACACCCGAGGCCATCACGTTGAGCTGGAACACGTCGGCATAGCCCGCCAGCGAATCGACACCCTCCTGGATGCGTGCGCCACCCGAATCGTTGATACCGAGCACCGGCGCCCCGACCTTCATGGCGGTATCCATCACCTTGCAGATCTTGGCGGCATGCATCCCCGAGAGGGCACCGCCGAACACGGTGAAATCCTGGCTGAAGACATAGACCAGCTTGCCGTTGACCGTGCCGTGGCCGGTCACCACGCCGTCGCCCGGGATCTTCTGGTTTTCCATGCCGAAGTCGGTCGAGCGGTGCTCGACGAACATGTCGAGCTCCTCGAAAGAGCCCGGATCGAGCAGCACGTCGAGGCGCTCGCGCGCCGTCAGCTTGCCCTTGGCGTGCTGCGCGTCGATGCGGCGCTGCCCGCCGCCCACCCGCGCGGCCGCCCGGCGCCGCTCCAGCTCTTCCAACATCTTCTGCATTCAGTCACTCCGGCCTTCGAAGTCCGTTTTCGGGCATCAGGCTCAATAAATCCAGCCCCCGTCAGGCGCGGCACGCCCAATATGTCGTGCATCCGCCTGCAAGAACCACACCGAGCGCGCTGCCGGCGTGAGGTTCTTCGCTGCGCTCAGGACTACAAATTCGAGGATTGGGCATCAGCAATATGTCGTCCTGAGCGAAGCGAAGGACCTCACAGACCGATCAGACACGGGCCGATGTTATGAAGGGGGCATTAGATCCCTCCATTCGGGATTCATGGAGCGAACCAGCTCGTTCTTGCGTTCACGACGCCACCCCTTCAGCTGCTTTTCGCGCGCTATCGCGTCCGTCGGATTGTCGTACTCTTCGGCATAGACCAAGCGGGTGACGCGATACTTCTTCACAAATTCGCTTCCGCTACCGTTCCGATGTTCCCACACACGCTTTTCGAGATCGTTCGTAACGCCGATGTACATCGCGTTGCCCGATCCGCTGGCCAGAGCGTAGACCCAGCATTGGCGGTCAGTCATTCGGATTAGGCTACACCGAGTATGCGGTTGGCGTGAGGTCCTTCGCTGCGCTCAGGACGACGGATTCGAGTGGAGCATACACAGGAATCAGTCGTCCTGAGCGCAGCGAAGGACCTCGCAGATCTTCAGCGCAGGAACCGCTTCTCGTCGTCCTTCACCTTGGCCATGCCTTGCAGATCGAAAACGTCCTCGACCGTAGCGATCTCCGATTCCACGCCGTGAATTCCGCCGTCCTTGCGGATCCGGGCGAAGGTCCTGCGCATCGCGCCGACGGACGCGCGCACAGCATGATTGCCCCAGATCAGCAGGCCGATCTTCTTCAGCTCCCGGACCCGCGCCACCGTCATCTGTGGATAGGCGGTCGGCACCAGCGCGATCGGCGCCTTGCCGTCCCATGTTTTCACGAAGGCTTCGATCTCGTCGGGTGTCTTCTGCTTGGAATGGACCAGTATCATGTCGGCGCCGGCCGCCTCGTAAGCCCGCGCCCGCTTCAGCGCCTCTTCCTGGCCGAGGCCAGCGATCAGCGCCTCCGTGCGCGCCACGATCACGAAGTCCTTGTCCTTGCGCACGGTACGCGCAGCTTCGATCTTGCCCTGGAATTCCTCGATGCGGACCATGTCCTGCCGGCCGCCGGCGATCAGGCTGGTGACCTTGGGGAAGCTCTTGTCTTCCATGACGATCGCGGCGGCGCCCGCGCGCTCGTACTGCTCGACGGCGTAGAGCACGTTGATCGCGTTGCCGAAGCCGGTGTCGATGTCGGCGACCACCGGAATGCCCGAGCGCTCGGCCATGGCGCGCGTCATGTCGAGATGCTGCGTCATCGACACGACGCTCACATCCGGCACGCCGTACATCGCCGACAGCTCGAAGCCCGATGCCCAGATCGCGTCGAACCCCGCCTCGGCGGCCAGCATGGCCGAGAGCGGGCTGTGCGCCGCCATGGCCTCGACGAGGCCGTTCTTCGCCAGGATCTCCCGGAACCTGCTGCCCGCACCCATGATCATCCTTTCAGCCGTCCATCGCCGAGCAGCGCGAGGAACCGCGCGCCGGCCTCGATGTCGCGACGAATGTTCTCGTGCCGCTGCGTTGCGGTCGGGTCGCTGCCCCAGCGCTCGAGCTGATAGAGCTCGTCGAGCTGGGCCGCGGCGAACGCCTTGTCCGCCGGCAGATGTCCTTCCGAAATCGCGAGCGCGATCACGACCGAACCGGCGATGTGCGTGAGATTGTAGAGCGCCGACAACGCCAGGTCGTCGTGCGCGGCAACGGCTTTGCGCAGAGCGGCCAACGCCCTGTGGGGCTGCGTCACGAAGGTCGTTCCGGCCGCCACGGCAAGCTCGGACCCGTAGCGCTCCGCGGCCCAGTCGAGCAGCGGCTGCCACGTGTCGATCTGAAGCTGAACGAGACTGTCGGGCGCCGTCGCGCGATAGCACAGCATGTCGGAGGCTGCGTACTTCGCGGTGTCGTCGATCACGCGCGCGCGCTGGCCGGGAACGCGATCGATGCCGGTGGCGGCAAGGCGCGTCAGCGGCAGGTGGGAGACGTTGAGTTCTGCCTTTTCCGGCACGTCGCGCCATTCCGCGGCGATGGCCTGGGCAAGCGGTTCGGTGGGCGCGACCAGCACCGCCTTGGCCGGCGTACGCATCGGCTTGCCGTCCAGCAGCACGCGAAAGCCGCCATCGCCGGCATCGACCGCCGCATCCTTGTAAAAGCGCTTCATTGGCGAACGGCTTACACGCCGATGCCGGCCGGGGACAAGACCTCCGTCGTCCCGACCGGAGCCGAGCGCAGCGAGGCGGAGTGGAGGGACCTGTTCATGGTGCTGGCGATGACATGAACAGGTCCCTCGGCTGCGCTCGGGACGACGGGTCCGTCAGCCCTACTCCGTGTGCCGACGCTGCGCCGGGGTCTGGCCTTGTGCCCGCCGGTTCTGACGCTCGCGATCGCCCGTCGGGGTCGGAAGCTGCGCGCGCAGGCCGGGCCTCATGCCGTCGACCCGGGGCGCCATGACGGCGCAGGCGTTGGCGTTGGGCTGGCGGGCGCTCTGGTTCAGGGTCCCCGTCAGGCTGGGCACGACACCGCCCCCGATCAGAAGCTTGCCGAGTCCCGGCTCGGGCGCGCCGGCGGCCGGGCGGCCGGTGCCGCCCTTGATTCGCAGCGGAGAAGCGAGCTGAGCGCCTGGCCCGTCGCGCGCCTCGGGCACGACGATGAACTCCCAGCCCTCGTTGCGCAGCGAGACGTAACCGCCGCCGATCCAGGTCGCGCGCGGCGTGTCGAACACCAGCCGCCGCAGGTTGGCGACGCCGCCACTCACCTCGAAGCGCCCGGCGAGGCAATTGAAGCCCGCGCCGTTGTCGCTCGCATTCAGCAGGCGCAACGATTCGGCCGGCCAGCCCGCCAATCCGTCGGCCGGCCAGACGCCCTTGCCGACCCCGAACTCGATCACGCCGCTGGCGCTGTTGAGCGCGCCGCCCGCGCTGCGGCCGCCGCCGCGCAGCCGCAGGTCGAGGTCGCCCACGGCGTCCTTGAGGCCGAGATCGAGGCCCAGCAGGGCGCCGAGATCGGCCATCGACACCTTGCTCGCGGTGGCCGTGAGCGTCGTCTGCCCGGCTCGGCCCGTGGGATCGAAGACGAGGTCGAAACTCACCGAGCCACTGCCCACCGAGGCCGCGCCACGGAAGGCGAAGCGCTTTTCCGTGGAGGACAAGGTCACCGAACCGTTGGTGATCTTGGCCGACAGCCCGGTCATCTCGCCGACGCGCGCCGTCACCGAGACCGTCTCACGGCCGAGCCAGCTTGCCTGGAGCTGGGCGGTCGGCAGGAAGCGACGTGGTGGCGGCGGCGTGCCGGGGTTGGGTGCCGACGCAGGCGCCGCGCGCAACCCGCCAAGGTCGATCTTCGCGGCGTCGATGTTCACCGAGGCGACGGGCGTGCCGCTGCGGTCGGCGCGGAACAGCGCCTCGCCGCTCAGGTCGGAGGCACCGACCTTGAGCGACGGCACCTCGACCTTGAGGCCGTTACGCTGGGTGCCGACCTTCGCAGTCAGCGCATAGGGGCCGCCCGACGGCAGCGGCAGGCGGATATAGGGACCGAAGACTGCGACATCCGGGCCCTCGCTCGTGACCTGCAGGGCGGTGCCCTTGGTGCCGACGCTGCCCTTGATCGCGATCTTGCCGCCGCCGTAACCGCCCTGAACATCGATGTTGCCCGGCAAGCCCCGCATCCAGCCATCGAATGAACCCAGCGTCCCGGTCAGCTCGAGCGGCGTCGCCTGCGGCGCGCTGAGGCTCGCGTCCATCTGCAGCGGCTGGTTGGGCGCGGTCGACTTGAAGCTGCCGCGCGCCACATTGAGCACGACCGACGGCCTGCCGGCGCCTTCGGAGATCGTCAGCACCGAATCGCGGACCTCGATCGTGCCGATCCACGGGAAGGCCGGAGTGCTGCGCAGGCGAAGCGAGCGATTCTCGCCGGCGTGCGGCCCCGAACCATCGGGCGGCGGCAGCATCTCGAGGTTGGTGTCGCCCACCTCGTTACGCTCTATGGTGATGTCGGCGCCTTCGAGCAGCACCTTGCCGACTTTCGCCTCACCGAGGAGCAGCGAGAAGGGATCGAGATACATCGTGAGGCGGCGGACGCGGGCAAGCTCGGGGCGCGATGCCCACGGCGCGTTGGAGAGCGTCACGCCTTCGGCGACCAGCGCCGGCTCGCGCCCGAACTTCACAGACAGTGGAACACGCGCGGCGATCTCGCGGCCGGTTACCTTGCGGATCTGCTCGGTGAGGCGCGCCTGATAGCGCGAGAGGTCGCGCGTGCTGAGCCACAGGATGATTCCCGCCGCCACGACCGGCACCAGGATGACCGCCGCCCAAATAACCCGCCGCCAGGGAATGCGCATCTGCCCCGGTTCTCGTTCAATCGCCCGTCGTCGAGAAGCCGAATGCCTCGACGGTGCGGCGGAAGTGAGGCGGCAGCTCGGCCTGCACGCTCAGCGTGCCCCTGCCCGACGGGTGCGGCAGCGTAATGCGCCGCGCGTGGAGATGAAGCCGGCGCGAGTCGGCAACGGCCGACAGCAGCGCTTCCTCGCCGCCGTACTTGCGGTCGCCGAGGATCGGGCAGCCGATCTCGGCGCAATGGACGCGGAGCTGATGGGTGCGGCCGGTGCGCGGCCAAAGCGCCAGCAGCGCGGCACGGCTGGCGGCGCGGTCCATGATCCTGAAATGGGTGAGCGCCTTCTGCCCCTCCTCGTGATCGACCTGCATGGTCTCGCGATCGCGCGCGCCCGGCCGCTTGGCGAGCGGCAGCTCGATCGCGCCCTCGGGCCGCGGCGGCACGCCGACCACGACCGCCCAGTAGAGCTTCTCGGTCTCGCGGTCGCGGAACGACTCGGACAGCCGCTTCGCCGCCTGTCCGGTGCGCGCGATCAGCAGCAGGCCGGAGGTGTCCTTGTCGAGCCGATGGACCAGCCGCGGCCGCTCCTCGAAGCCGAAGCGCAGCGCGTCGAGCATGCCGTCGACATGGCGCTCGGTGCCCGAGCCGCCCTGCACCGCGAGGCCCGACGGCTTGTCGAGCGCAATCACCCAGTCGTCGCGATGGATCACCAGGCGCTGGATCTCCTGCGCGTCGCGATCGGACACCAGCGGCCGGGGCTTGGTGATGACGGCGGCCGTCGGCTTGGGCGGCGGCACGGTAACGCCGGGCGGCAGGCGCACGGTCTGTCCGGGCTCGACCCGGTCCTTGCCCTCGACCCGGCGGCCGTCGATGCGAACCTGGCCGGTACGCAGCAGCTTCTGCAGCGCGCCATGCGTCAGCTCGGGAAAATGGCGCTGGAACCAGCGATCCAGCCGCAAACCCGCTTCGTCGCCGGAAACCGCGCGCGTCTGGACGGGGCCGCGAACTTCGCTCATGGCGCCGAACCTAAGGGACAAGCTAAAAAGCGTCCATGGAATCGGTGTCGTTCGACACGCTGACGTTCGATCATCCGGCCGCGTCCCGGCCGGCGCGCGTATCGGGCACGCTGCATCTGCCGATGCAGGCGGCACCGCCTTTTTCGTGCATGGTGCTGCTGACCAGCAGCGCCGGCGTGCAGCGCCATCGCGAGCATTATTATGCACAGGCCCTCAACGAGGCGGGCATCGCGGCGCTGATCGTCGACAGCTTCACCGGCCGCGGCGTGCGCCGCACGGTGGCTGATCAAACCCTTGTATCGGGCGCGCAGATGGAGGGCGATGCCTTCGCGGCGCTCGCGCTGCTGCGTTCCGATCCGCGAATCGACCCGCAGCGGATCGGGGTGATGGGAGTCTCCAAGGGCGGCGTCGCCACGCTGAACGCCGCGATCGCCGTGCGCCAGCTCTGGCGGCGGGGCTTCGCCGAGGTCTTCGACCTGCATGTCGCGATCTGCCCCGGCGCCACCGCCCAGCATCGCGATCCGACCACCCACGGCCGGCCGATCTATTTCATGCTGGCCGGGCGCGACGACTACACGCCGGCACCGCTCGCGGTCGACTATGCCGAGCGCATGCGCGCGGCGGGCAACGGCCGCATCCGGGTCAAGATCTACAGCGGCGCTCATCACGGCTGGGAATCGATCGGGCCGGTGTTCGACATCAAGGACGCCGAGAACTGGTCCTGCTGCACGAATTTCATCGAGAACGACGGCAACCACTACGTGGTCGCCGCCGACCGCGCCATGCCCGAACCGGAGTACCAGGCGTGGGCGCGCCGTCATTGCGTCACCCGGGGGGCCCGGGCCGGCGGCGGCACGGCGGAATTGAAGGCTCGGGCGACCGCCGATCTGCTGGCCTTTCTCGGCAGCCATGGCTTCGGCGTGGCAAAACAGCCACAGGCTTCGGCGATTCCGTCCGGAAATATCGTCTCGGCGTGAGTCGCAGGTCCGCTGCGGCTAGAATCGCCTTGTGAATCGCCGCACTTTCCTGGGCGCCTCGATGGCGCTCGTCACTCCCCTCCTCGGGGCCTCCCCTGCTTTTGCCGACGAGCCGCTGTGGACCGGATCGCGGGTTGCCGAGGCGCGCACGGCGGCGCTCGTGGCGGCGATCCGCGCCGCCGGCGACCATGGGCTCAATCCCGACTGGTACGGCGCCAACGTGCTCGACAACGCCGTTGCCGCCGGCAACGAGAAGGTGCTGAGCGACGTCTTCGCCGCCTATGCCAGCGAGGTTTCGACCGGCCGGGTCAATGCCAACCGGGTCGACAAGGACATCGACATCCAGCAGCGCAAGGTCTCGCGTGCCGACCTGCTGAAGGCCGCTGCCGAGGCGCCCGACTTCGCCGCCTGGCTGGCGGGGCTGCCGCCGAAAGGCGACTACCCGGCGCTGCAGAAGCTGCTGGCGGAGCTGCGGGCCAGGCGGGCAACGGAAGCTTACACGCCGCTGCCGAGCGGCAGCGGGCTGAAGCCCAACATGATCGACCCAAGAGTGCCGATTCTGCGGACGCGCCTGGCCGAGCTCGGCTTCACGGTACCGCCGGCTGGTGCCGTCGCCGAGTTGTACGACGAACCGCTCGTCGCCCTGGTCAAGACGTATCAGGAAACGAAGGGCCTGACGGTGGACGGCGTGATCGGCCACAACACGACGCGCTCGCTCAACACCTCGATCGACGACCGCATCCAGCAGGTGATCGCCAACCTCGAGCGCCGGCGCTGGCTGGCCGAGGACCTCGGCCGGCGCTACGTGCTGGTCAATGCCGGCGACTACTCGATGGTGTTCGTCAACGGCGGGCAGAAGGTGTTCGAGAGCCTGGTGATCGTCGGCACGCCGAAGGATCCGACACCCGAGATCCAGTCGGTGATGCGCGGCTTCCGGACCAATCCGCACTGGACCGTGCCGCAGTCGATCTCGGGCGAGGAATATCTGCCGATGCTGCGGCGCGACCCCTACGCGCTCCAGAACAACGGCTTCAAGATCTTCTCGAGCTGGAGCGACAACGATTCGGAGATCGATCCGGGCACCGTCGACTGGAGCTCGATCAACCCCAAGGCCTTCCCCTTCCGCATCCGCCAGGAGCCGGGCGCCGGCAATGCGCTGGGCTACATCTTCTTCCCGTTCCAGAACAACTACGGGATCTACATGCACGACACGGCCACGCGCTGGCTGTTCACCGAGGGCAGCCGGAATTTCAGCCACGGCTGCATCCGCCTGCAGAACCCGCTCGACTTCGTGCAGAAGGTGTTCGCCGGAAAGCCGGGTTTCGACAAGGGCAAGGTGCAGCAGGTGATCAACGCCGGCGAGCAGCAGCACTACAGCTTCCCCGAGCCGGTGACGCTCTACGTGACCTACCGCACCGTCACCGTCGGCACCGACGGCACGCCGGTCTTCCGCGACGACGTCTACGGCCGCGACAAGCGCGTCGTGGCCGCGATGGCCAAGCCGCGGAGCTGACGTCGCTGGGAGCGCGGCTCTCCAGAGCCGCTCTTCCTTCGAATTGACAGATCCCATGAGCGGCTCTGGAGAGCCGCGCTCCCAGCGGAAGACGCTACCGCGCCTTCTTCTCGCGCAGCTTCTTCCAGTAGTCGAGGCGCTTGACGATCTCGCGTTCGAAGCCGCGTTCGACCGGCTGGTAATATTCCTCGCGCGCCATGCCGTCGGGGAAGTAGTTCTGGCCGGAGAAGCCGTCCTCGGCGTTATGATCGTACTGGTAGCCACTGCCGTAACCGATGGTCTTCATGAGCTTGGTCGGCGCGTTCAGGATGTGCATCGGCGGCGTCAGCGAGCCGTATTGCTTGGCCGAGCGCTTGGCGGCGCCGAAGGCGACGTAGCCTGCGTTCGATTTCGGCGCGGTGCCGAGATAGATCACGGCCTGGGCGATCGCGAGCTCGCCCTCGGGCGAGCCGAGCCGGTCGTAGGTATCCCACGCCGCCAGCGTCTGGGTCAGCGCGTTGGGATCGGCCATGCCGATGTCCTCGACGGCGAAGCGCACCAGCCGGCGGGCGATGTATTTCGGGTCCTCGCCGCCGTCGAGCATGCGCGCAAAATAGTAGAGCGCGGCATCGACGTCGGAGCCGCGCAGGGACTTGTGCAGCGCGCTGATCAGGTTGTAGTGCGCTTCCTGCGCCTTGTCGTAGAGCGGCGCGCGCTTCTGCAGCAGCGTCGCCAGCCGCTCCGGCGGCACCGGCCCCTTCTCCTTGAGCTGCGCCAGCTGCTCGGCCAGCATGATCAGGTACCGGCCGTCGCCGTCGGCCATGGCGAACAACGCCTGGCGGCCCTGCTCATCGACCGGCAGCGTCTTGCCGAGCGCGGCCTCGGCGCGCTCCAGCACGGTGCCGAGCGCGGCATCGTCGAGCCGGCGCAGCACCAGCACCTGGCAGCGCGACAGCAGCGCGGCGTTGAGCTCGAACGACGGGTTCTCGGTCGTGGCGCCGACCAGCGTCACCGTGCCGTCCTCGACGTACGGCAGGAAGCCGTCCTGCTGGGCGCGGTTGAAACGGTGGATCTCGTCGACGAATAGCAGCGTGCCCTTGCCGTCGTTGCGGCGCTTGCGGGCGGCCTCGAAGATCCTGCGCAGGTCGGCGACGCCCGAGAACACCGCCGACAGGGGCTCGAAATGCAGGTCGACCGCCTCGGCGAGCAGCCGCGCGATCGTCGTCTTGCCGCAGCCCGGCGGCCCCCACAGGATCAGCGAGGAGAGCTTGCGCACCGCCAGCATGCGGCCGAGCGGCCCGTCCGGCCCGAGCAGGTGGTCCTGGCCGAGGACGTCCTTGATTGTCCTGGGCCGCAGGCGCTCGGCCAGCGGCGTCGGGGCGAGAGCGGCGAACAGCTCGGCCATCCGCGCGGACCCGTCAGCGGAACTGGATGGTCGAGACCATGCCTTCGCGGCCGACGCTCATGTTCGACACGCCTTTGGCGATGCGCGCCTTGAGGTCCGCCACGCTCTTGACCTCCTGGCCGTTTATCGCGGTCACCATGTCGCCCGGCCGCAGGAAGCGCGCCGCATAGGAACCCTGCTGCACCTCGACCACCGCGACGCCGTTGCGCCATTCGCTGACGCCCATTTCATCGGCCACCGCCGGCGACATGTTGACCACCGTCGCGCCGGACAGCGGCTGGCGGCCGTCGAGCTGCGAGCGCTCGCGCGGCGGGTCCTCGGGCGGGGCGGCCAGCGGCACGTCGAGCATCACTTCCTTGCCGCCGCGGATCACCTTCACCGGCACGACGTCGCCGACCGCGAGCGTGGCGAGGCGAAAGCGCAGGCTCGCCTCGTCGTCGATCGGCTGCTCGCGCATCGCCACGATCACGTCGTTGCGCTTGAAGCCGGCCTTCTCGCCCGGCCCTTTGGCATATACATCCTTCACGATGAGACCCGCCGGCCGCGGCAGGTTCAGGCCGGCAGCGAGGTCGGCCGTCACCCGCTGCATCGAGATGCCGAGCCACGGCCGGACGATCCGCCCGCCCGCCTCGCCGGTGGCGACGATGCGCGAAACGATGTTCGAGGGCGTAGCGAAGCCGATGCCGACCGAGCCGCCGGTCTGCGAGTAGATCGCGGTGTTGATGCCGATCAGCCGCCCGTCGAGGCTGACCAGGGCGCCGCCCGAGTTGCCCGGGTTGATCGCGGCATCGGTCTGGATGAAGAAGCTCGAATCGTTGATCCCGCCGGCCGAGCGGGCCAGCGCCGAGATGATGCCGCTGGTCACGGTCTGGTTGAGGCCGAACGGATTGCCGATCGCCAGCACGACATCGCCGACCTCAATGGAGTCAGAATCGCGCATCTGCACGAAGGGGAATTTCTCGCCGCCGGTGTCGATGCGCAGCAGGGCGAGATCGTAGCGCTCGTCGGTCGTCACCAACGTGGCGTCGAACTCGCGCCGGTCGGCCAGCACGACCCGGATCTCGTCGGCGCCCTTGACCACGTGGGCGTTGGTGACGATCAACCCGTCCGCCTTGACCAGCACGCCCGAGCCCAGCGAATTCTGCACCCGCTGGCCATCCTGCGGCATGCCGGGGAAGGGAAACGGCAGGCGGCGCTGCACCCGCGCCGTGGTCGTGGTGTAGATGTTCACCACCGCCGGCGACACCTTCTTCACCAGCGGCGCGAAGGAATAGGAGAGCTCGGCGCGGCTGTTGGGCAGGGCCTGAGCCGTGACCTGCCGGGGCGCCGCCACGACCAGCGCGCCCGCCGTCAGCATCAATCCCACGATCGCCCGCCGCATCTTGCCTCCACCTCTGTCCGCCTGGTTCCGTCTGGCTGGCATATGCATTGCAGCGGCAACCGGCAAGCCATCAAATATGGGGAGCGCTCGCCGTGAAGATAACCCGTCGTACCGTCCTTGCCGCCGCCGCCTCGACCCTCGCCGTCCCGGCTGTCCCAAGGACCGGTTGGGCGAGCCCCGGCTGGCCGACCAAGGGCACCATCCGCCTGATCGCCACCTTCCCGCCGGGCGGCACCGCCGACACCATCTCGCGCATCCTGGCGCCCAAGCTGTCGGCCGCGCTGGGCACCCAGGTGGTGGTCGAGAACAAGCCGGGCGCAGGCGGCACGATCGGCTCGGATCTCGCGGCCAAGGCCCCGGCAGACGGCTACACGCTGGTGATCTCGCATGCCTCGCCGTTGGGCATCGCGCCCGGAATCTACCCGAAATTGCCCTACGACGTGGTCAAGGACTTCAGCCACATCAGCCTGATCGGCCACACGCCCAACGTCCTGATCGTGCCGGCCGCCTCGCCCTACAAGACACTGGCCGACTACATCGCGGCCGCCAGGGCCAGGCCGGACGACGTCGCCTTCGGCAGCTCAGGCATCGGCTCCAACACCCATCTGATGGGCGAGCTGCTCTCGGGCCTTGCGGGCGTGAAGCTGAAGCATGTGCCTTACAAGGGCTCGGCGCCGTCGCTGCAGGACATGCTGGCCGGCGCCATCCCCTCGATGTTCGACCCGATCACCACCAACGTGCCGCACATCAACGCGGGCAAGGTGCGGGTGCTGGCAATCAGCTCGGCAACGCGCATTGCGATGTATCCCGACATGCCGACCTTCGCCGAGCAGGGCTTCCCGCAAATGACGACCTCGACCTGGGTCGGAGTCTCGGGCCCCAAGGGCCTCGCGCCCGAGGTCGTGGCCAGGATCTACGACGAGCTGCAGAAGGCCTACAAGGCGCCCGACGTGACGGAGCGCTTCAAGGAGGTCGTGCTGCTGCCTGAGGACAAGGCGATGACCCCGGCCGAATACGCAAGGTTCGTCGGCGACTTCGCCGCGATCTGGACCAAGGTCAGCAAGACCGCCGGCATCTCGCTCGAACTCGGCTGAGCGCTTCTCCTCTTGCTGGGAGCGCGCCCAGAGGCGCGCTCCCAGCCATGAGTGGCCCGTTCAGCCGCAGCGCGAGTAGCCGCAGTTGAGGCAGATGTCGCAGCCTTCCTGGTGGGTCAGCGCCGCGGCGCCGCAGTTCGGGCACTGGCCCATCTTGCCGCCAGGCCCGCCCGACGATCCGTCGATCGGCTCGCGGGCGCCTGCAGCAAGCTTGACCCGCTGTTCGGCGGCTTCAGCGATGCGCGGCGACTCGGCCGGGCTCAGGAACCCGATCTCGACCAGGTGGCGCTCGATCACGCCGCCGATCGCGGCCAGCAGAGACGGCACGTAGCGTCCCTCCATCCACTGCCCGCCACGCGGGTCGAACACCGCCTTCAGCTCCTCGACCACGAACGACACGTCGCCGCCGCGGCGGAACACCGCCGAGATCATGCGCGTCAGCGCCACAGTCCAGGCGTAGTGCTCCATGTTCTTGGAGTTGATGAAGATCTCGAACGGCCGGCAGCGGCCGTCCTGCACCACGTCGTTGATCGTGATGTAGATCGCATGGTCGCTGCCCGGCCATTTGATCTTGTAGGTCTTGCCCGGCAGGTCCTCCGGCCGGTCGAGCGGTTGGGCGATGTAGACGACGCTGTCCTTCGCCTCGAACGGCACAATCGCCTGGGCAGGCCGCGCCGGCTCGGCCGGCTTCACCTCCAGCACCGCGCCGGTCACGTCGTTCGGGCGGTAGGTCGTGCAGCCCTTGCAGCCCTCGGCATAGGCCTGCTCGTAGACATGCTTGAAGGCCTCGAAGGAGATGTCCTTGGGCAGGTTGATTGTCTTGGAAATCGAGCTGTCGACGTAATCCTGCGCCGCCGCCTGCATCGCGAGATGGTCGGCGGGCGTCAGCGTCTGGGCATCGACGAACACGTCGGCCGGCGGCTCGGCCGAGCCCTTGAGGCTACGCCACAGGCGGAAGGCGTGATCCTCGACGCTCTCCTCGCGCCTCGAGCCGTCGGGTTGCAGCACATGTCGGACGAAATTGAACGCAAAGACGGGCTCGATGCCCGACGAGACGTTGTTGGCCAGCAGGGAAATCGTGCCCGTCGGCGCAACGGAATTCAGCAGCGCATTGCGTATGCCGTAGCGGCCGATGGCCTCGCGAACGTCGTCCGGCAGCGCCTTGATCGTCTCGCCCGACAGATAGCGCGCCCGGTCGTAGAGCGGGAAACTCCCCTTCTCCGCCGCGATGTCGCTCGAGGCGAGATAGGAGAAGCGCTGCACCGCGCCCAGCCACTCCCGCGTCAACCGCACGGCCTCGGCCGAACCGTACCGTACGCCACAGAGGATCAGCGCATCGGCCAGTCCCGTGACACCGAGACCGATGCGGCGCTTGGCCTTGGCCTCCTCGTCCTGCTGCGGCAGCGGGAAGCGCGACACGTCGACCACGTTGTCGAGCATGCGCACGGCGAGCGGCACCAGCCGCTCCAGCGCCTCCATGTCGAGCCTGGCCTGCGGGGTGAACGGATCCTTCACCAGCGCGCCGAGATTGATCGACCCGAGCAGGCACGCCCCGTATGGAGGAAGTGGCTGTTCACCACACGGGTTCGTTGCCTGGATCGTCTCGCAATAGCGCAGGTTGTTCCGCCGGTTTACGCGGTCGATGAAGATCACGCCCGGCTCGGCGCAGTCGTAGGTCGCGCGCATGATGCGCTCCCACAGCGTCCTGGCCTTCACCGTCTTGAAGACCTTGCCACCGAACACGAGGTTCCAGTCAAGGTCGTCCTTCACCGCCGCCATGAAGGCGTCAGTGACCAGCACGGAGACGTTGAACATGCGCAGCCGCGCCGGGTCGCGCTTGGCGTCGACGAAGGCCTCGATGTCGGGATGGTCGCAGCGCAGGGTCGCCATCATCGCGCCGCGCCGGCTGCCCGCGCTCATGATGGTGCGGCACATCGCGTCCCAGACGTCCATGAACGACAGCGGCCCGGACGCGTCGGCGCCGACGCCCATCACCGGCGCTCCCATCGGCCGCAGGGTCGAGAAGTCGTGCCCGATGCCGCCGCCCTGCTGCATGGTGAGCGCGGCTTCCTTCACGTTCTGGAAGATGCCCGCCATGTCGTCCGGGATGGTGCCCATGACGAAGCAGTTGAACAGCGTGACGCTGCGGCCGGTGCCAGCGCCGGCGATGACCCGTCCGGCCGGCAGGAACTTGAAATCCTGCAGCGCTTCGTGGAAGCGGCTGGCCCAGGTCTCGGGATCGCGCTCAGGCACGGCGAGCGCCCGCGCGACCCGCCACCACGTGCCGTCGAGGTCGGCATCGCCACCCCCTGAAGGGTCGCGAAACCGGTATTTCATATCCCAGATACGTTGGGAAATCGGCGCCCAGTCCATCAGCAGAAGGTAAGCGAGCGCCGGGATATCAACAAGAGAGAGTTCTTTTTTTGTTCACAGCCGGGAAAGACGTATCGTGGCGCCTTCGATGCTGTCCTGCAGGGTTTCCATGAATGCCTCGCGACGCAGCCCCGGTGCGATCGGCGGCAGCACCTCGAGCGTGATCGTGCCGGGCCGCTTGATCCACTTCCGGCGCCCCCAGAACAGGCCCGAGTTGAGCGCCATGGGCACCACCGGCACGCCGAGCTGGCGATACAGCGCGGCCGTGCCGACCTGATACGGCCGCCGATCGCCCGGCGCCACCCTCGTCCCCTCGGGGAAGATCACGATCGAGCGGCCGTCGGCGATTGCCGCCTTGGCCTGCTTGACCAGGCCGCGCAGGGCGGCGGCACCGTCGCCGCGGGCGACGGCGATATTGCCGGCCCGGGCCATCGCCCAGCCGACGATAGGAATGAACAGCAGCTCGCGCTTCAGGACGATCGCGATGTCGGCGAACAGCAGCGTGAAGGCCATCGTCTCCCAGGTCGACTGGTGCTTGCAGGCGATGATGACCGGCCCGGCCGGCAGGTTCTCCAGTCCCGTCACCCGGTGCGTGAGGCCGCAGGTGACGCGCAGCCACCACAGCACGAAGACGATCCAGGCCCGGGCCCACCCGACCACCACACGGCGCGGCGCGAGCAGGAGCGGCGCTCCTGCCAAGGCAAACAGCACCGAACCCAGGTACCAGCCGACATTGAAGGCGAGCGAACGCAGCCAGAGACCGAGGCTTCCCATGCTTGTCGGACCAGTATTGGTGGCTTAATGTTGGACATCAAGCTCATCTGGTGGGGCCGCTCCGGTTAGTCATGGTTGTCACCTGTCCCAATTGTGGATCGCGCTACGCCGTCGATCCTCTGGCGATCGGTCCGGCCGGGCGCACGGTCCAGTGCGCGCGCTGCGACCATCGCTGGTTCCACAAGGTGGAGGGCGCTGCGCCTCTGCCCGATGCGGCGACCCGCCCAGCGAGCGTCGGCACCGTGGCCGCGCTGCCTGCCGTGATTCCGCCCAAGCCCGAGTTCGCCTGGCGCCGCGCGGTCGCCATCGCCGCCGTCGTCGTGGTGCTGGCGGCCGCCACGCTGTTTGCCTTCCGCCGCGAGATTTCAACCATGATGTCGTACGAGGCGCGGGCCTCGACGCCGATCCAGGTGACTGCCGCGTCCGTGCCGCCACCTCCATCGGCGACGGCAACTCAATCGCCGGCCCCTGCCGCACCACCATCGCCGCCGTCGGTCATCCTCACCACGGCCAACAATGGCGGCCCCGCCGCGCGTTCGGCCCGGCCGCCTCAGGTCGAGGTCGCCCGACCGAACATCGAGGTCGATCTTGCGTTCAGCAAGATCGACGTGGTCGACGGCCGCTATGTCGTGCGCGGACAGCTCGTGAATAACGGCAAGGCGGCGGGCTCGACGACGCTGCTGCGCCTCACCTTCAAGAAGAACGAGGAGGTGCTGGGCGAGCGCTCCTTCCCGATGGTCGAGGGACCGCTGCCACCGGGCGGCCGCACGAGCTTCAGCCAGGCCCTCGACGATCCGCCGTCGGGCACGACCGATATCGTGCCGGCCGTCGAATGAGCGCGCCGATGCCCGACCGTCCCACCGTCTCGATCCGCTTCTCCGCTGCCGAGATCGCCACCCGGGTCGAGGAGATGGCGGTCGAACTGGCCGAGAAGCTGCCGCCCGACACGCTCGTGGTCTCGGTGCTGAAGGGCAGCTTCGTGTTCGCCGCCGACCTGATCCGGGCACTGAGCCATGCCGGCGCCAATTGGTCGATGGATTTCCTGACGCTGTCCAGTTACGGCACTGGCACTCAGACGACCGGCTCGGTCCGCATCGTGCGCGACATCGTCGACGACGTGCGCGGGCGCGACGTGCTGCTGGTCGATGACATCCTGGAATCGGGCTATACGCTCAGCTTCGCCAAGAACCTGCTGTCGGAGCGCGGCGCCAATCGCGTGTGGATCTGCACCCTGCTCGACAAGCCGGAAAAGCGGCGTGTCCCGCTGCAGGCCGATTTCGTCGGCTTCCGGGCCGGCGACGAGTTCCTGGTCGGCTACGGCCTCGACTGGGCCCACCGCTTCCGCGGCCTGCCCTACATCGGCGTGGTGGAGAAGCCGGCGGCGTGACCACGTCCGTCATTGACATGCCTCCCCCGATCATTAGATCATTACGTATATCATTATAATGGAGATGGCATGGCCAGCGTGGTGACCATCAATCGTCCCGACGTCGTGGCACTCATAGAAAAGGCCGCCGAAGCGATGACGGGCGGCAACAAGACCGAGCTGGTGGCCACTGCCGTACGCCGTCTGCTCGATGAGGCGGCACGTACGAAGCCTCTGTTTGGAGCACACCCGGGATCGGTGAAAATTCGAAGCGACATCGACCTCACCCAACCGGTGATCGATCCGCAGACGGACGCGGAGAGTGGGCGGGAAATTCGTCGGTGACCGATCTGCTGCTCGACACGCATATCGCCCTATGGCTCGACAGCGGCGACGAGAAGCTCGGCACGACGTCGCGGCGAACCATCGAATCGGCTTGGAATGGGGGAGGCCGCCTGTTCTTCAGTGCCGTCAGCGCATGGGAAATCGCGGTCCTCGTGGACAAGGAACTCATCGAACTCGATCTGCCGGTGGCAGCGTGGGTCGATCGGTTCGTCGGCAGACCGGGGCTTGAGGCGCTACCGCTCGATCACAGAGCCGCCACCCTCGCCTATAATCTGGGGAATCTCGACCATCGAGATCCTGCCGACCGCCTGTTGATTGCCAGCGCCATTGGCCTGGATTGCCCACTCGTCACACATGACGACCGCATCCGCCGGTTTGCGAAGGGCCACGGAAAACAATTGGGCTTCGCGGTCGCCTGATAGGTAGATTCGGCACAAGGGGGGGGGCCGAGCCACCGCCCAAGTTAGTAGTCATAAGGCGCCGGCAAAGACGGCGCAGGCGGAGCGTATGTTCGGGGGGAAGTTGGATTTCTTGCTTCGACTATATATGCACAAGAACTTTTCGAAGCTGAAGACCCAACGCGGCCGATAGGGCTCGCTCCTGCCCGGGAGTCGTATCGCCAATATTTGGGTTCATGGCTTGAAGAACAAAGCGACCGAATGCAGCCGGCCAAACATAGTGAAGATCATTCAGCGAGGTGTGCGAGCTGCAACAAGGCGTCTGAACTGCCAGGTCGCTGAACGACTCGCTGCCGGCACGTTCGATGGCATCCATCCACCAAGGCTCGGCGTCCGCTCCACAAACCGGGCATTGAACTCCCTCCCAATTCCCTGCGGGATCAAAGAACACTGTATGCTCCTTGAATTCCGCGGTGACCTCATTGGCTTCGGGAGCATAGGACTTGAACAACTGAACTGCCCTGTCCGCGGCTTCCTTTGTCGGTTGGGCCTGTGGATCGGCGGGCACGAACTGTATCCAGTTATCAGACATTCTTGTCTCCCCAATGAGTATCGCTGCTCTTTGCCACACAGTTGAATTGTTGGAGGCAATTTCTTTCGAGCGCAATAGGCCCTGAAACAACAATCTATAGTTGTATCGTCTGCATGCCGCATTGCGCCTGACGGCGCATTTGCGAGGTGTCCCCCTGACCAGCAGGGGGCCCCGCCCGCCCTCAGATCCTGAACTTGAAGACGGCGTGGGTGCCTTTGGGGACGGGCTCGTACTCGACGGTCGTCTGGAGATTGCCGGCCATCGCGGTAATGACCCGGGTGCCGAGGCCCGTGCCCTGGGCAGCACCAGTCCCTTTCCAGCCGACGCCGTCGTCCTCGACAGCGATGGTCAGCAGGCCGTCCGCCGCGCGCCGCAGCACGACCCGGATCTCGCCGCGGCTGCCTTCCGGATAGGCGTATTTGTAGGCGTTGGTCATCAGCTCGGTGACGATCACGCCGATCGACACCGCCTTGTCGGTCGGCACTTTCACGTCGGCGTCTGCCTGCAGCACCACGACGTTCTTCTTGTCGGCCCCCTTGTCGGCGACGTCGATCGCGGCACTGAGCTCGTCGACCAGGCTCATCAGGTACGAGCCGAGCTCGACCACGCGCACGTCCGAGGAGGTGTAGAGTCGGCGATGGATGCCGGCGACCGCCATGATGCGGGCCTGCATCTCCTGCAAGGCGCTGCGTGCCGAGGCATCGGTCACGGCATTCGCCTGCAGGCGCGCCAGCGAGGCGACCAGCGCCAGCGAGTTGGCGACCCGGTGGTTCACCTCGTGCAGCAGCAGTTCGGCACGGTCCCTGGCCTCGCGAATGGCGCGCTGCGCCTCCTCGGCCTCGCGCTTCAGCCGGACCTGGGCGAGCGCGGACTGGATCGCCTCACCCATAAGCTCACGGAAATGGCCCTGCACATCCTTCCAGACATAGTCGGCAGCCCCGGCCTTGAGGGCCGCAACGGCGACGCGCGCATCCTCGGAGCCGGTGACATAGATCACCGGCGTGTCGCCCGAGACGCGGCGCAGACGCGGCATCACGTCGAGGCCGGTCTCGCTCGCCAGATTATGATCGAGGGCGATGGCGTCGAAGCCTTCGCGCGCCAGCAGCGCGATACCTGTCTCGCCGTCCGGCACGTGCGTGACCGCGATTCCGCGCGGCGCCAGGGCACGCTCGACCAGCCGGCCGATGCCCGGGTCGTCATCGATATAAAGGACGCGCACGGCCGCCATGTCGGTCCATCCCGGATCAATCGCTGCCATATCAATCGGTAATGGGCACCTGCATCACCGACAGGAACAGGCCGAGCTGCTGAATGGCGTTGGCGAAGCTCTCGTAGTTGACCGGCTTGGTGATGTAGACGTTGGCACCGAGGTCGTAGCAGCGCTTGATCTCGCGCTCGTCGTCGGTGGTGGTGAGGATGATCACCGGCGAGCGCCTGGTGTGCTTGTTCGCCTTGACCTTCACGAGGATGTCGACGCCGGTCATATCGGGCAGGTTGAGATCGAGGAGGATCAGCATCGAGCGGCTGGCGCTCTCCTCGCCCGAGCCGTCGGCACCCAGCAGGTAGTTGAGCCCGTCAGTCCCGTTGCGGAACGACGTGATCGTGTTGTTGACGCCGGCGCGGCGGATGTTGCGCTCGATCAGGCGGGCGTGGCCCTCGTCGTCCTCGATCATGACGATCGAAACGGGATGTGCATTCATTTCGTCACCTCGAGACTTATGTGAGAATCGCCGACCCGCAGTCGCAGGGGAAGGTCGATCTGGAAGGTCGAGCCGCGTCCGAGCTCGGAGCGGACGGAAATGTCGCCGCCCAGCCGGCGCGCCAGCGCGCGGACATGGGCCAGGCCGATGCCCTCTCCCGGGCGGTCCTGCGCGCCGGCGCGGCGGAACAGCTCGAAGATGCGCTCGCGGTCCTGCTCGGCGATGCCGCGGCCGTTATCGCTGACGGCGATGCCGATCCGGCCGGGCGACTGGCTGACGACGATGGCGATGCGGCCCGGCCGGTCGCGCGCCAGGTACTTCACCGCATTGTCGACCACGTTACCCACCACCTGCTCGAGCGCCAGCCGGTCGGAAACTATGACCGGCGCCTTGTCGGGCACGGTGAGGGTAGCACCGGCCTCGTCGAGCTGGTGCTGCACCGAGGCCGCGGTGGCGGCGAACAGCTTGACGAGGTCGACCGGCTCGGGATTGAGCTCGCGCCGTCCCTCGCGCGACAACTTCAGGATGGCGTTGATCAGCGTGTCCATCCGGCCGGTCGAGGCGCGGATGAAGCGGATCGCCTCGGGAATGTCCTCCAGCGCAGCCGTCTTCGCCCTGTCGGCCTGCATTGCGTCACCCTCGAGATAGCGCTTCAGCGCCTCGGCGCCGACCTCGAGCTCGCTGGTAAAGCCCATGATGTTGACCAGCGGCGAGCGCAGATCGTGGCTCACGATGTAGGCGAAGCGCTGGATCTCCTCGTTGGCGCGGGTAAGCGAGGTCGTTCGCTCGGCGACCCGCTCCTCGAGCGAGGCGTTGGCAAGCTGCAGCTCGTGCCGTGCCGCGACGAGCTGGGCGGTGTACTGCACCACGACCCAGGCGGCGCCTGCGCCGAACAGCACGATCAGCAGGGCACCCACTCCGGAAACCCAGAGCAGCAGCCGGCTCGCCAGGGTGAGGTCGGCGAGCCGTTGGAACACCCGGCCCTCGGCCTCGGCGATCAGCCCGCCCAGGGTCGTGCGGATCCGGTCCATCGCGATCTTGCCGCGATCGGTCTTGACCAGCGCCAGCGCCTCGTCCCGCCGGCCGGCCTTCGTGAGGTCGACCGTCTCCGCGAGTTCCGACAGCTTGTCCTCGATCCCCGTCTTGAGCTGCACCAGCCGCTCATCCGGCCGGTCCTGCTGGAGATAGAGCCCGCTCAGGGTCGCGAGTCCTTCCCGGATGGTCGGCAACGAGGCGGTGTAGGGCTCGAGATAGCGGGTCTCGCCAGTCAGCAGGTAGCCGCGCTGCCCGGTCTCGGCATCGAGCAGCGCGGTCTGGATCACGCCGGCGACCATGCGCACGTCGCGCTCGCGAATGACCTCCTCGGTATGCGCGCCGGTGCGCGCCGTCAGCCAGCCGGCAGCGGCGACGATGACGAGCAGGGCCAGCACGCCCAGAAAGAGCAACGTGACGGTGCGCCGGGCGAAGGCTGAGCTGAAGAGCGGCATGAAAAGGAAAACGAGGGAGCGTCGCGCATCATAGCGCAGACGATACTGCTTGCAATTCAAGGGGTTATGTACGGTGCCGTACACTATTGCGCGTTGCAACCGTATTGCCCCTGTCGGCGTTTTTTCGCCATGATATTTCCCAGCCTGACCGAGGCCGAGCGTGCGGCGCTCGAAGAGATGGCGGTGCATGGACCCAGTCGCACGGTCTCCGTGCCCATTCGAGGCCGGCTCGCGCTCTACAAGCTGATCGACGAGACGCCGGAAGGCTGGAGCATCACGGAACTCGGCCGCCAGTGCCTGCAGGCGCCGACGCCGGCCGTGGAGTCCACGTCCACTCAGAAAAAGGGAGCGTCCCGTTCGGGCGAGAGCGGGCGCCACTACGGCAAGAAAATCCGCGACACGTCCTGGTTCGGCTGAGGGTGGCAGAGAAAAGCCCGCCCCGCGGGGGAGCGTCGGGGCGGGCTTCTACTCTACAAAACCACGGTTGCTCACATCCCGTGTAGACCTTCAACGCGGCAGAGCCGCCGACTGTTCCCGGTTCTTGCGTCCCAGTCCTAAATGTCGCATGTCAGCATGATGGCGCTCGGTACCCCGCGCATGACCTTCGGCGAGCTGGCCCGCGAGCAGCTCGAGATCGAGGTCACCTGCCCCAACTGCGGCCATCGCCGTCTGATCGACGGCAATACCCCGGCACTGCGCGACCGCAAGGTGGCCGGCGCGCGCTTCCGCTGCAAGCGGTGCGGCTCCGTCGGCCTGCCTTCGCTCGGCAAGCAGCGGCTGTGGGCGGCCAGACTCGCCGAGCACGCCCGCAAGCTGCGCTGAGCCCGGCTCATCGGAGCTCGACAAATCCCTCCCTGCGGCTGCGCGGGAAGGCGGTGCGACAGTCCGCGACGAAGGGTTCATGCAGAAGTGATCGCTCAGTAGGTCTTGAGCAGGCGGTCGATGTAGTCGAGTTCTTCCTTCGGACGGGCCATCTCGCCGGCGCGGCGGCGCAGCTCGTCGAGGATCTCGCGGCTCTTCTGGCGGTCGAGTTCGAGCGGGACCTTGTCGGTGCCGGTGTCGACCGAATCGCCGTAGTTGCCATCGGAGCGACCGAGCGGGTCGCGGTCCTCGCTGCGCCGCTCGCGCTCCTCGATCTCGGCAAGGTCCTGCCCGTTGCCCGGGCCGCGGTTGTTGTTGCGCATCTGCTCGGCCATGTCGCCCATGCCCTGCTGCAGGTTGTCGAGCGCGCGGCGCTGGGCGCGGCTCGCCTCGCGCGGATCGCCGCGGCGCAGCGCATCCTCGGCCTCGCGCATCGAGCGCTCGGCACGGCCGAGCGACTCGGGCATCGGCATGCCGTTCTCGTCGAGCTTCTTCATGAAGTCGCCGAGCTGGCCGCGCAGGCCGCCCTGCTGGTTGCCCTGGTTTTGGCCCCACTGCGGATCGCCCTGGCCCTGCCCCTGCTGACCCTGCTGGCCGCGTTGACCTTGCTGGCCTTGCTGGCCTTGCTGTCCCTGCTGCCCGCGCTGGCCCTGCTGCTGGCGGCCCTCGCGCTCGCTTTCGCCCAGCAACTGGTTCTGGCGCCGCGACAGCCGGTCGAGCTGGTTCATCATCTCGCGGCCCTGCTGGTTGCCCTGGCCGTTCTGGCCCTGCTGCCGCTGCTGCCCACGCTGGCCCGGCTGGGCCATCATCGGGGTGGCGTTCTCCATCATCTTGCGCAGCTCTTCGAGCATCCGCTTGGCGCCCTCGCGGTCGCCGTTCTGGGCCATCTCGCGGATCTTATCGAGCATCTTCTGCAGGTCGTCGCCGGTGATGGTGTTGTTCGGATCCATCTTCTCCGCCTGTTCCTGCATGCGGCGGCGTTCTTCCGGATCCTTCATCCGCTCGGCCATCTCCTTCTGCCAGCGGTCCATCGCCTGGTAGAGCTGCTGGATCAGCTTCTCGATCTCCTCGTCGCCGGCCTGGCGCTGCATGGCATCGCGCAGCTGCTGGCGAGCATCCTCGACAGCGCGCTCGGCGTCGGAGGTGGCGCCCTGTTCGAGCCGCATCGCGAGGTCCCAGAGCAGCTTCTGCGTATCGACGATCACCGGCTTGTCGGGGCTCGCCGCCAGCCGCGCCGCGCCGACGCGCAGGCCGAGCTGGACCACTGGATCGTCGCGATACGACTTGGGATGGTTCTGGATCATCCGCATGCCGTCGGCGACGTCTAGGCGCAGCGCCTTGGGATCGCGGGTGAGCTGCTTGCGCAAGATGATCAGCGCGCGCGCCGTCGGGTCGTTGAACACGCGCTCGGGCAGCAGGAAGGTCTCCGGCGTGCTGGCGCCCTTCTGGCCCAGCGCATCGGTGGCGAACAGGATGACGCGGACCTTGAGCCCCGCCCAGGGATGGGCGGTGAGGTCGCGCACGAAGGTGTCGGCCACCTTCTTGCTGTTGCCGGCGACCGGCATGTCGACCCGCAGCACCTCGGGCTCCTCGCCTTCATCCAGCATGTCGGCGCCCAGCACCGAGCCGTGCAGGCGGATCTGCAGCTGCACGCCGGTGATACCGAAATCGTCGCCGCCAATGTACTCGATCTTGGTCGACCATTTGTCGACGCCGATCGGCCGGGCGAACTCGATGGTCGGGGCAAGGTCGGGGATGACGTGCAGCTTCCAGGCCGCCTGCTCGTCGCCGCGCGCCTGCAGAGTAATCTTGTTGCCCTCGGTGATCACCGACTCGACCTGGTACTTGCCCTTGGAGACGGTGGTGAACTCGGTCTCCTTGCCGTCGATCACCAGCTTGGGCGCGTGGCGCCCGCGCACGTCGTCGACGAACCCGGCGAGCTTGCTGCCGACCGGCACACGCAGCACCTTGTCGTGCTCGGCCATGTCGAGATAGATCGGCGCCTTGCCGGTATAGGCCGGCGGCGCAATCCACAGGTTGGCGACGACCGGCGGGGGCGGCGGAAAGGCCGGCGTGACGGCGGCCATCATGCGGTCGGTGCGCCAACCGCCGGCCGAAGCGACCGCCACGATCAGGGCAAGGACGGGCACGAGACGCAAAGCCCAGGTGTCGAACCGAGCCAACCCCGGATGGGCGGCCTTGTTGCCGAGGCCGGCGAGGCGGGCAGCCTCGCGGCGGCGATGGGCTTCCCATAGGGCTGCGGCCATTGGATCGTTGCTACCGGCGGCGAGGCTGTCCTGAACCGCGACCAGCGGCCGGTGCGGCACGCCCGAATCCTGCTCCAGCCGGCGGATCGCCTCGGCGCGGACCGGCCAGACGAAGCCGCGGAAACGCCACCAGCCAAGGCCGACGAAGCCGGCAGCCAAGGCTGCCAGCACACCGGTATGAACCCAGGGGTCGAGGCCGCCAAACAGGTCGAGGTGCGCCGCCGCGACAAACAGCGCGAGGGCGGCGAGCAGCGGCATCAGCCGCGGCCACATGCCCTCCCACGCCAGGGCGAGCCATGCCAGGCCGATCTTGCGCTCGACGCCTGGCGCGGGGATCGGAGTGGCTTCGGTGGCGTCCATCGCGTCCTTTCGGCTTGCGCTCTAGGCTTTCTCCATCCAGGGCGGGAACCGCTCCGAAGAGAGCATCTCGTCGATCGTAGGCCTTGGACGGACGACCGCAAATCGCGTGCCATCGACCATGACCTCCGGCGCCAGCGGCCGGGTATTGTAGCTCGAGGCCATCACCGCCCCGTAGGCGCCCGCCGAGCGTACCATGACGAGGTCTCCGGCAGAAAGCGGGGGCAAGTCACGGTTCTGTGCCAGGTAGTCGCCCGATTCGCAGATCGGCCCGACAATGTCGCAACGGATCGTGGCCGCATTCGGGCGCGGGCGGCGGACCGGCAGGATATCGTGCCAGGCATCGTACAGAGTCGGCCGGATCAGGTCGTTCATTGCCGCATCGACGATCACGAAAGTCTTGGAAACACCGGGTTTGACGAGGATCACCTCACCCACCAGCACGCCCGCCTCGCCGACCAGCCGGCGGCCGGGCTCGAAGGTCAGCTCGCAGCCGAGCCCATCGGTTTCCTTGCGCACGACCTGCAGGAAATCCGTGATCGAGGGCGGATTCTCGTCGGCATAAACGATCCCCAGGCCACCGCCGATATCGAACCGGTCGATCCGGTGGCCGTCGGTCCGGAGCTGGACGATCAGCTCGCGCACCCTGGCGATCGCGTCGCGATACGGGTCCAGGGTCGTGAGCTGCGAGCCGATGTGCATCGCCACGCCCACCACCTTGAGGTTGGGCAGGCGGGCGGCCAAGGCGAAGGCCTCACGCGCCAGGTCGATGTCGATGCCGAACTTGTTCTCCTTGCGGCCCGTGGTGATCTTTTCGTGCGTGCCGGCATCGATGTCGGGATTGACCCGGATGGTGATGTCGGCCTTCACGCCGAGCTGGCCCGCGACCGCATTGAGCGTCTCCAGCTCGGCCGAGCTCTCGACGTTGATCTGGCCGATGCCGGCCTCGAGCGCGGCCATCAGCTCCGACGGCTTCTTGCCGACCCCGGAATAGACGATCCTCTTGCCAGGGATGCCTGCCGCCAGCGCTCGCCGCATCTCGCCGACCGAGACGATGTCGGCCCCGGCGCCGAGGTCGCCGAACAGCTTCACGACCGCGAGATTGGAGTTGGCCTTGAGCGCGTAGCAGACCGAGGCGTTCATGCCCTTCATGCCGTCGGCAAATTCCTGCCAGCCGGCGCGGAGCGCCGCCGCCGAGTAGCAGTAGAACGGCGTGCCGACCTGCTGCGCGATCGTCTTGAGGGCCACGCCCTCGGCCAGCATGTCGCCATCGCTGTCATAGGCAAAGACGCTCATGGCTTCCTCCCTTCGCGCCAGCGCGGGGAGGTGGCGCGGTAGTCCGCGACGGAGGGGTCATGGGCAACGCGACTGGCGCTCATGACCCCTCCGCCCTTCGGGCACCTCCCCGCGCTGCGCGCAGGGAGGAAATGAATCCGCGTCCTCATGTCCCTCTCTGCCCGCTAAGGAACCGCTTGCGCGCGTCCTTGACCGCACGCGCGACGTTGGACGGCGCGGTGCCGCCATAGCTCTTGCGCGCCGCGACCGAGGCCTCGACCGTCAACACCTTGTAGACATCCTTCGTGATGCTCGGCTCGACCGCCTGCATCTCCTCGAGCGACAGCTTGTCGAGATCGACGCCCTTGGCGGCAGCCTTGCCGACCAGCGCGCCGGTCGCGTGATGGGCCTGGCGGAACGGCAGCCCGACTTCGCGCACCAGCCAGTCGGCGAGATCGGTCGCTACCGAATAGTCGGCCGAGGCGACGGCGCGCATGCGCGCGGGGTTGGCCTCTAGGTCGCGCACCATGCCGGTCATCGCCGCAACGCAGAGCTCGATCGAGTCGGCGGCGTCGAACAGGGGCTCCTTGTCCTCCTGCATGTCCTTGCCGTAAGTCAGCGGCAGGCCCTTCAGCATCGTGCACAGCGCCACGAAGGCGCCCATGATCCGCCCGGTCTTGCCGCGCGTCAGCTCGGCGGCGTCCGGATTGCGCTTCTGCGGCATGATCGAGCTGCCGGTCGTGAAGGCATCCGACAGAGCGATGAAGCGGAACGGTGCCGAGCACCAGATCACGATCTCCTCGGCGAGCCGCGACAGGTGCACCGCGCACAGCGACGCCGCGGCGAGGAACTCGACGACGTAGTCGCGGTCCGACACCGCATCGAGCGAGTTTGCCATCGGCGCGTCGAAACCCAAGGCCTTGGCCGTGTGCTTGCGGTCGATCGGATGCGGCGTGCCGGCAAGGGCCGCGGCACCGAGCGGCGATTCGTTCATGCGCTCGCGGCAGTCGCGCAGGCGGCTGCGGTCGCGGCCGAACATCTCGACGTAGGCCAGCAGGTGATGACCGAAGGTGATCGGCTGCGCCGTCTGCAGGTGGGTGAAGCCCGGCATGATCGTCGAGGCATATTCCTCGGCACGGTCGATGAGCGCTTCCTGCAGGTCGCGCAGCATCGCCTCCAGCCGGTCGATCGTGTCGCGCGTCCACAGCCGCACATCGAGCGCCACCTGATCATTGCGCGAGCGGCCGGTGTGGAGGCGGCCGCCGGCCGGGCCGATGATGTCGGTAAGCCGCGCCTCGACGTTGAAATGGATGTCCTCGAGCTTGGTCGAGAACTTGAACTTGCCGCTCTCGATCTCGGCCTTGATCTGCGCCAGGCCCTGCCGGATCGCACGGCCGTCCTTGGCGGTCAGGATGCCCTGCGCTACGAGCATGTCGGCGTGCGCCAGGGAACCTGCGATATCCTGCGCATAGAGCTTCCGGTCGAAGCCTATCGAAGCGTTGATCTTCTCCATGATCTCGGCGGGCCCGAGCGAGTAGCGACCTCCCCACATCGTGTTGGGGTTCGCCTTTTTCCTGGTAATCTTCCGTGCCATGAATTCGTCTATGGCACATCCCCGTCACAAATTCCTCATTGGCCGCAGGCTCTTACTCGCTTCCGTGCCGGCTTTTTTTACCGCTCCGGCATTAGCCGATCTAGGCCCGGCGCTGCTCCAGGGGAGTGTGGCGAAGTTCGCCCTCGCGAAGGAACCCAAGCCACTGCCCGAATTCGCTTTCACCGATGCCGAGGACAAGCCGCTGACCCTCGCCGCCTACAAGGGCAAGACGGTGCTGCTGAATTTCTGGGCGACCTGGTGCGCGCCGTGCGTCAAGGAGATGCCCAGCCTCGACAAGCTGCAGGCCGAGATGGGCAAGGAGCGGTTCGTCGTGCTGCCGCTCTCGCTCGACGGCCCGTCCCGGCCGAAGGTCGCGCCGTTCTATGCCGACCGGAAGCTCACCCATCTCGGCATCTTCTTCGACAAAGGCAAGAAGGCGCTTGGCGCGCTCGACGTCTCGGTGCTTCCAACCTCGATCCTGATCGACGCCCAAGGCCGCGAGCTCGGCCGCCTCGAAGGCGACGCCGAGTGGGACAGGCCCGAAGCGCTAGCCTTGATGAAGGCGGCTGTGGAGAGCGCCAAGTAGCGACGATTACTCGTTACGCACTGCGTTTATGGCAGCAGCGCCGTCACCTGCACGATCTCGATACTGATGTACTTCGTCGACGCTGGGACGAGGGCAAGGCTAGTGGAAGAGCCGGCCCGCTCGACGTAAAGCGCGTGCTCGCAGAAGAGCGCGCAGCATTCAAGGGTGCCCGCCGCCGGCGTGACTGAACTCGTCGTTTCGCATCGCGCAGATGCGATTTGCGTGAGATCTGGCGCTACATCGCCGCTGATGATCCGGCCGCAGCCGATCGCTTTCTATTGCGCCTCGATGAAAGAATGCAGGTCCTTCAGAGGTTTCCGCGCATTGGTCCCGCTCGGAGCGACATCCGAAAAAGGGCTACGGATGCTTGTCGAAGGCAACTATCTGATCCTGTACGAATTTGATGTCCGCCGTGACGAGGTCGAGATCGTTGGCATCGTCGACGGCCATCGCGAATTAAGCGGCTTGTTTTGAGCAAGCTGTGCCGCGGAACAGCAAGGACGCCGATGTCATAGCAACCCTTCCTCCCTGCGCTGCGCGCAAGGAGAAGTCGATGTCTGGCTGCAGGCTCGCGACTCGACATGGCGCGATTGTTGCTACACCCTGCAGATAGCAGGGGGCGCTGAGTGATGAAGTTGGACCAGCTGGCATTGTCGACCCTCACTGAGGTCTCGGCGCTCATCAGGACGCGGGAGGTTTCGCCGGTCGAGCTGACCGAGGCGATGCTGGCAAGGATCGAAGCCGTCGATCCGAAACTGCACGCCTATGCGCTGGTCACGCCGGATGTCGCGCTCAGCCAGGCCAAGGCGGCGGAGGCCGAGATCGGCCAGGGCCGCTGGCGCGGACCGATGCACGGCATCCCTATCGGCCTCAAGGATCTCTGCTTCACAAAGGACGTGCCGACAGCCGGCGGCATGACGATCTATTCCGGCTGGAAGCCGGACGAGGACGGTACGGTCGTCGAGCGGCTGCGGATTTCGGGCGCCGTCTTGCTCGGCAAGCTACAGATGACTGAAGGCGCCTACGCCGACCATCATCCGAAGGTCCAGCGTCCGCTCAATCCGTGGAACGCCGATCATTGGGCGGGGGCGTCGTCCTCGGGATCGGGCGTCGCGACGGCCGCCGGGTTGTGCTTCGGCTCGATCGGCTCGGATACCGGCGGCTCGATCCGCTTTCCCTCGGCGATGAACGGCGTGACCGGACTGAAGCCGACCTGGGGCCGTGTCAGCCGCCACGGCTCGTTCGTGCTGTCGGCTTCGCTCGATCATCTCGGGCCGATGACGCGCTGCGCGGCCGATGCCGCCGCCATGCTGGCCGCGATCGCCGGCCTCGACGACAAGGATCCGACGACACTGCCCGCGCCGGTGCCCGACTACGTCGGCGGCCTGGAGGCGGGCGTGTTCGGCGCGCGCGGCCTGCGGATCGGAATCGATCCCCGCTTCAACACCGTCGATGTCGAGCCGCTCGTCGCCGAGCTGGTGGCCGCGGCCGGAGCCGTCTTCGCCACGCTCGGCGCGGAGCTGGTCGAGATCTCCTTCCCCGACGTGACCGCCGTTCGCACCGCCTGGGCGCCGTTCTGCGCGGCGGAGACGGCGCTGGTCCACAAGGACACCTATCCGTCGCGCAAGAGCGAATACGGCTCGACGCTGGCCGCCTTCCTCGATCTCGGCATCGGCACCAGCGCCCTCACCCTGGCCGATGCGGCGGTCGAGCGCGACAAGTTCAAGGGCCGGCTGGCCCGCCTCTTCACCGAGGTCGATCTCGTGCTGATGCCGGCCATGTTCATGGGCGGGCCGACGTTTGCGCAGATGACCTTGAGCGAGGCCAGCACGATCGACAACCTTCTGAAGTTCACCTCGCCGCTCGACATGAGCGGCAGCCCGACGATCACCATGCCGTGCGGCTTCACCGCGACCGGATTGCCGGTCGGCTTCCAGCTCGTCGGCCCGCATCTCGCCGAGGACGTGCTGCTGCGCGCCGGGCATGCCTATCAGCAGGCGACCGACTGGCACACCCGTCATCCGTCGCTCTAGCGCACTTCGAAGTTCATCGTCGCCGTCAGGGGGAGCCCGAACATGACCGTCAAGCTCAGTGCTTTGTTGAGCGGAATAGCCGCCTTCGCCATCTCCGCCGCGCAGGCGGCCGACAAGCCGCCGATCAAGATCGGGCTGCTCGAGGATCAATCCGGCGAGATCGCGCTCTTCACCCTGCCGAAAGTGCGCGGCACGCAGCTCGCGGTCGAGGAGATCAACAAGGCGGGCGGCATCGCAGGCCGGCAGCTCGAGCTGATCGCCTACGATCCGCAGTTCGACAACTCGAAGTTCCAGGAGTTCACCCGCCGCCTGCTCGACAAGGACAAGGTCGACGTGCTGTTTGCCGGCGCCACCAGCGCCTCGCGCGAAGCGGTCCGTCCGATCGTCGACAACAGCGACGTGCTCTACTTTTACACGAACCAGTACGAGGGTGGTGTCTGCGACGGCAACATGATCGGCACCGGCGGCCTGCCCGAGCAGCAGTTCTCGACGCTGATCCCGTGGATGATGGAGAAGTACGGCAAGAAGGTCTACATCATCGCCGCCGACTACAATTTCGGCCAGATCTCGGCGGAGTGGACGCGCAAGCTGGTGACCGAGAACGGCGGCACGATCGTCGGCCAGGAGCTCATCCCGCTCGGCGTCTCGCAGTTCGGCCAGACGATCCAGAACATCCAGAAGGCCAAGCCGGACTGGCTGATGACCCTGGTGGTCGGCAACTCGCAATCCTCGTTCTACGAGCAGGCGCCGGCCGCCGGGCTCAAGATCCCGATGGGCAGCTCGATCACCATCGGCCTTGCCTTCGAGCACAAGCGCTTCAAGCCGCCGGCAATGGAGAACATGCACGTCGCGATGAACTGGTTCGAGGAGCTCGACGATCCGAAGGCCAAGGAGTTCGTCGCCCGCTGGCGCGCCAAGTTCCCCAACGAGACCTACGTCAACGACATGGGCCAGAACGCCTATGCCGCGGTCTACATGTACAAGAAGCTGGTCGAGATGGCCGGCGGATCGACCAAGCTGGCTGATATCCGCAAGCAGATCGCTACCGGCAAGGCCTGCATCGATGCGCCCGAGGGCCAGATCTGCATCGATCCCAAGTCGCAGCATGCCGCCCACCGGATGTGGCAGATTTCGGTCGACGCCGCGCACAACGTGAAGACCGAGCGTTCCTGGGACCGGATCGAGCCCTACTGGCTGGGCCAGATCGGCTGCGACCTGACCAAGGACGACCCGAAGGAACAGTACACGCCGAGCAACCTGCCGAAGAAGTGATCGCGGCGAGCAGTGATGATCGAATCGCTGGGAGCGCGGCTCTCCAGAGCCGCTCATGTGACGGAGCAAACCGATGGAAGAGCGGCTCTGGAGAGCCGCGCTCCCAGCAGGCACGACACCGGGGGCCGATACCAAGCTCCGTCCTAGCGTAGCGTTGTCGAGGAGACGAGATGCAGCCGAGCGAGATCGTCGCGTTTGCCTATCAGATCTCCGATGTGTTCGCCTTTCTCGTGCTGGCCGCGGCGGGGCTGGCGATCATCTTCGGGATGATGGGCATCATCAACATGGCCCACGGCGAGTTCATCGCCATGGGTGGCTATGTGACGACGTATTCGTACCATGCGGGCGCGCCGCTGGCGCTCGCCATGCTGATCGGCGCGCTGGTCTGCGGCCTGTTCGGCATGTTCCTCGAGCGCACCATCGTGCGCCGCTTCTATCACCGGCCGATCGATTCGCTGGTCGCGACCTGGGGCATCAGCCTGATCATGACGCAGGGTGCGCTGCTGCTGCTGGGCTCCGGCGCACCCGGTGTCGGCACGCCGTTCGGCAGCGTGTCGTTCGGCGGCGCCTCGTTCTCCATCTACCGGCTCGTGCTTGTCGCCGTCGCGGTCGCGGTGCTGGTCGGCCTCTACCTGCTGTTCATGAAGACGCGCTTCGGCCGCCATGCGCGCGCCACGATGCAGAATGCCGCGATGGCCCGCGCGCTGGGCGTGCCGGTGAACGGCATCTACTCCATCACCTTCGGCCTCGGCGCCGCCCTCGCCGGCCTCGCAGGCGGCCTCTATGCGCCGACCATGACGCTCAGCCCGATGATGGGCGGCAGCTTCGTCATCGAGGCATTCGTCACCGTCGTGGCCGGCGGCGCGGACATCCTGATCGGCACGCCACCGGCCGCTATCGCGCTCGCCGTGATCAAGGCGACGGCGACCGCCTTCTATGGGCAAGTCTACGGCGTCATGAGCCTTCTCGTCGCGGTCTGCCTCGTGGTCCGGCTGATGCCGGACGGGTTCACGGGATGGCTCACCCGGCGCCGTTCGTGAGGTGACCGGCATGCGCGCCTTCCTCTCCCTGCTCAACGGGCCGCAGACCTTCGGCAACGGCCGCGGCTTCTGGACCGCCGCGCTCGTCGTGCTCGTCGCCGCGCTGCTCTTCCCCATGGTCGGCGACGGCTACAGCGTGGGCAACTTTGCCTATTTCGGCGTCTGGGTCTTCATGGCGCTCGGCCTGTCGCTGATCTGGGGCTACGGCGGCATGCTGAGCTTCGGCCAGACCGCCTTCTTCGGGCTGGCCGGCTACAGCTACGGCGTGATGGCGATCAATTGGGGAGCCAATTACGGCTTTCCGATCCTCGCCCTGTTCTGCGCCCTGGTGATCGCGGCGCTGCTCGCACTCGTGCTCGGCTACTTCATGATCTACGGGCGCATCACCGGCGTGTTCGTCGGCATCGTCACGCTCTCGGTGACGCTGACCTTCGCCACGTTCGTCAACCAGACCGCCGGGCCGGAATGGCGGATCGGGCGCGCCCGGCTCAACGGCTATAACGGCATGGTGCGCATCCCCAGCCTGTCGATCCCGTGGTTCGACGGCGACAAGATCACGTTCAAGGGCCCGGCGCTTTACTACCTCGTTCTCGGGCTGCTGGTGCTCTGCTATCTCGGCCTGCGCATGCTGGTGAACTCGCGGTTCGGCAATGTGCTGGTGGCGATCCGCGAGAATCCGGAGCGCGCAGAGCTGCTGGGCTACGACATCCGCCGCTACCAGCTGGTCGCGTTCATCGTCGGCAGCACCCTCGCGGGGCTGAGCGGCGTGCTCTACACCGCCTGGGGCCAGTTCATCTCGCCCGCGGCGATGGCGCTGCCTGCGGCCGCCATGCCGATCATCTGGGTCGCGGTCGGCGGGCGGAAGGATCTCACCGCCACGCTGATCGGCACCCTGTTCGTGCTCTGGCTGTTCCAGACGCTGATCGTCATCAGCCAGCAATATGCCCTCATCGTCATCGGCGCCCTGTTGCTGGTCACGATTCTCTTCATGCCCGGCGGCTATATCGTCTGGGTCGTCGAGAATCGCGATGCCATCTTCAACTGGCGCCGACGGCGGGCGGAGCGCAGCGCACAACTGAGAGCCACGGCAAGCGACGGAGCGGCGGAATGACCGCCCTGCTCGAGGCGACGAACCTCAGCAAGCGCTTCGGCGGCCTCAAGGCGGTCGACGATCTGTCGCTCGCGGTGCAGGAGGGCGAGCTGCACTGCCTGATCGGACCGAACGGGGCGGGCAAGAGCACGTTCTTCCGGCTCATCCTCGGCCGCTATCCGCCAACTGCCGGCACCGTGCGCTTCTGCGGCGAGGACATCACGCACCTGCAGGCCGCCGCGCGCGTGCGCCGGGGAATGAGCGTGAAGATGCAGGTCCCCGGGGTCTTCGCCGAGCTGCCGGTGCGCCAGAACCTGGTCATTGCCCTGCAGCACAAGTTCTCGGGCCCGGAGCTGGCGCGCGAGGTCGACCGGCTGCTGGCGCTGGTCGATCTTTCCGCCGAGGCGACCAAGCAGGCCGGCCAGCTCGCGCACGGCCAGAAACAATGGCTCGAGATCGCCATGGCGATCGGCGTGCGGCCGCGCCTGCTGCTGCTCGACGAGCCGACCGCGGGCATGTCGCCCGAGGAGACCTACAAGACGGGCGAGATGATCCTCGAGCTGAACCGCAAGGCGATGACAGTGCTCGTCGTCGAGCACGACATGGCCTTCGTCCGCCAGATCGCGCGGCAGGTGAGCGTGCTGCATCTCGGGCGGCTGTTCGCGCAGGGCAGCATCGAGGAGATCACCGACAACGAGGCGGTCCAGGAGATCTATCTCGGCAAGGGACATCACCATGGCCACTGAGCCGCTGCTCGACGTCCGCAGCGTCACCACCGGCTACGGCTCGACGCCAATCCTGCGCGGCATCGACCTCGCCATCCAGCCGGGAGAGATCGTTGCCGTCATCGGCCGCAACGGCGTCGGCAAGACCACAATGATGCGCAGCCTGATCGGCCAGCTCCGTGTCTGGCAGGGCTCGATCAGGCTCAAGGGCCAGGAGATCGCGCCGCTGCCGCCGGAGCGCCGGGCGCAGACCGGTATCGGCTACATCCCGCAGGGCCGCGAGGTGTTCCCGCGCATGACCGTCGAGGAGAATTTGTTCATCGGCGAGATGGTCAACCGCGCGGGCAGCCGCAAGCTGTACGACATGGTCTATCGGTATTTTCCCATCCTCGCAGAACGCAAGCGTCAGGCCGCGGGCACCATGAGCGGCGGCCAGCAGCAGCAGCTCGCGATCGGCCGGGCGCTGATCGGCAATCCCGACCTGCTTCTGCTCGACGAGCCGTCGGAGGGCATCCAGCCCTCGATCGTCGAGGACATCGCGCGGGTCATGCTGACGATCAACAAGGAGCTCGGCACTACCATCCTGTTCGTCGAGCAGAACCTCGACATGATCATGGCGATGACCCAGCGCTGCTACGTGATGGACAAGGGCCGCATCGTCACCGAGCTGCCGTCGCACGCGCTTGCCGACCGCGACGTCGTCAAGCGTCACCTGCAAATCTGACCAAGAGGCAAACGATGTATCACATGGCGTCGGGCGACACCGACTGGCTGCGATCCTCGCTGATGGCGACGCGCGGCGTCGGCCGCGATCGCACGCCCGAGACCCACGATCTC
The DNA here is from genome assembly GCF_965279465.1 of Reyranella sp. Lineage (NCBI taxonomy): Bacteria > Pseudomonadati > Pseudomonadota > Alphaproteobacteria > Hyphomicrobiales > Reyranellaceae > Reyranella > Reyranella sp. The sequence continues at coordinate 3,833,282 of NZ_OZ257242.1, read as the reverse complement.
ACCGAAGAGAAGCAAGGCCGGTTCCACTACACGATGGGCCCCTATTCGGAGCCGGTGCTGCACATCAAGCCGGGCGACCGGGTCGTGGTTCAGACGCGCGACGCCTTCGAGGGAAAGATCACGAAGGAAACCGACAAGCCCTCGCAGCTCCTCGAGGTGCCGTTCCTCAATCCGCAGAACGGCCCGATCATGGTCGAGGGCGCGCAGAAGGGCGACGCGCTCGCCGTCCACATCGAGTCCATGATACCTCGCGGCGAGAACCCGCGCGGGACGTGCTGCATGATCCCCGAGTTCGGCGCGCTCACCGGCACGTACTACACGGCGACGCTCAACGATCCGCTGCCCGAGGTGGTGCGCAAGATCGATCTCGACGAGGAATGGGTTTACTGGAGCCCGCGGGTCAAGCTGCCCTACCGGCCCCATATCGGAACCCTGAGCTGCTCGCCCGAGATCGATTCGATCAATTCTCTGACGCCCGACAATCACGGCGGCAACATGGACCTGCCCGACATGGGGCCGGGCAGCGTCACCTACCTGCCGGTGCGGTCGGAGGGCGCGCGCCTGTTCATCGGCGATGCGCATGCCTGCCAGGGTGACGGCGAGGTCTGCGGCGTCGCCGTCGAATATCCGACCACGACGACCATCCGCGTCGACCTGATCAAGGGTTGGACCATCGAATGGCCGCGCCTCGAACGCGCCGACTTCATCATGGCGATCGGCAGCACGCGCCCGCTCGAGGATGCCACTCGCATCGCCTATCGCGAGCTGATCCGCTGGATGGTCGCCGACTACGGTTTCGACAAGTGGGACGCCTACATGATGCTCAGCCAGTGCGGCATGGTCCGGCTGGGCAACTTCGTCGATCCGAAATACACGGTCGGCGCGGCGATCCGGAAGACCTACCTCACGCGATAGCAGGGGCGCTCGCTCCCGGAGTCGACGGCGATCGTAACCGGATCGTCACGCAGGCAGTCTAGCTCGAGGGAGAAGCCGCGCCGGATCGAGGATGCCGTCGCGAGGGGAGAGACGGCAATGCGTTACGACATGATCGTGATCGGCAGCGGGCCATCGGGACGGCGCGCCGCGATCCAGGCGGCCAAGCTCGGCCGCTCGGTGCTGGTGGTCGAGAACCGCCTGCGGGTCGGCGGAGTCTCGGTCCATACCGGCACGATCCCGTCGAAGACACTGCGCGAGACGGTGCTCAACCTCTCGGGCTGGCGCGAGCGCGGTTTCTACGGCCTCGCCTATCGCGTGAAGAAGGATATCGATGGCAAGGACCTCGGCGCGCGCCTCGCCAAGACGCTCGACTACGAGATCGACGTGCTGGAGCACCAGTTTGCGCGCAATGGTGTGCAGACCGTCGCGGGGAACGCCCGCTTTCTCCATCCGAATCGCCTCGCCGTCGCGCAGCGGGATGGCGAGGCGCCCGAGTTCGAGGCTGACCGGATCGTCGTCGCGGTCGGCACCAAGCCTTACAGGCCAGCACACATTCCGTTCGACGATCGTTCGATCGTGGACTCCGACTCGCTGGTCGCCGAGATGCGTGTGCCGCGCAGCCTCGCGGTGGTGGGCGCCGGCGTGATCGGGCTCGAATATGCGACGATCTTCTCGGCACTCGACGTACCGGTGACGATCATCGAGCCGCGCACCAACTTCCTCGAATTCATCGATCGCGAGATCATCGATGAGTTCGTCCACGACCTGCGCAAGCGAGGCGTCAGCTTCCGCCTCGGCTGCAAGCTGGAGAGCGTCGAAATCGACGGGCAGGGCTGGCCAGTCGCGATCCTCGACGACCGGCGCCGCATCCGCTCCGAGATGCTGCTCTACGCCGCGGGCCGCGTCGGCGCCACGACCGGCATCGGGCTCGAGACCACCGGGCTCACGACCGACGCGCGCGGCCGGCTGTCCGTCGACGCCTCGACCTTCCAGACCGGCGTGCCGCACATCTATGCGGTGGGCGACGTGATCGGCTTTCCGAGCCTCGCCTCGACCTCGATGGAGCAGGGCCGCATCGCCGCCTGCCACGCCTTCGGCGCGCCGTTGATGCCGGCCCCGCAATTCTTCCCTTACGGCATCTATGCGGTGCCCGAGATCTCGACCGTCGGCCTCACCGAGGAGCAGGTCCGCGCGCAGCGCATCCCCTACGAGGTCGGCGTGGCACGCTTCCGCGAGACCTCGCGCGGCCACATCATGGGGCTGCAGTCGGGCATGATGAAGATGATCTTCGCGCTCGACGACCAGCGCCTGCTCGGCGTCCATATCGTCGGCGAGGGCGCAACCGAGCTGATTCACATCGGCCAGGCGGTCCTCAACCTGCGCGGCACGCTCGAGTATTTCGTGCAGAACACCTTCAACTATCCGACTCTCGCCGAAGCCTACAAGATCGCCGCCCTCGACGCCTTCAACCGCATGCCCCCGCCGGCCGAGAATTCGGGCGTCCTGGCATCGTGCCGAGCGGTTACCTGATCGCTATTTGCCGCAGGCTGCCCAGCCCCTACTCCATGCGGATCAGCATGGTCGGCTTGGGTCGGCGACGGAGCGGCGCGAGCGCCGGTGTCGTGGCAACCCAGACGATCGCGCACAGGACCAGAAGCAGGCCCACGATCGGATCGCCCAGGAAGGCGAACGCCACTGCTGCGACACAGAAGGCGGCGCCGATAAGCTGATACATCTCGCACCCTCCTCTTTCGGGGAGGTGCCTTGTAGGGCCGCCTTGGTTTCCCGCAGATGGTGCGCAACCGAAATTGCGTTTCGTATGTTTCGGATCGGGGGTTTCCGAAGGGACCAGAGGCGCTAGGCTGCCGCCATGAGGACTCCACGCGACGCCCTGCGCCAGATCCTGCCGGCGATCGGATGGACTTCCGATGCCGCGGACAATGTCACCTTCACCGGGGGCAACGATCCCGTGCTGCCCACGCCGTTCCGCGTCGGTATCGCCGGCGCCGCGACAATGGCCGCCGCTGGCCTCGCCGCCGCACGCCTGTGGGAGCAGCGCACCGGGCGGCGCCAGCAGGTCGCCGTCGACCTTCGCCAGGCCACGGCGTCGCTGCGCAGCGGCACCTATATGAAGCTCGGCGACGGCGCTCTGCCGCACACCCGCAACCGGATCATGGGCTTCTATCCCGCCAAGGACGGCCGCTGGAGCTATCTCCATTGCAACTTCCCCAACCATCGCGCCGTGGCGCTCAAGGTGCTGGGCGTGCCGGAGGATCGCACGGCGGTGGCCAAGGCCGTGACGCAGTGGAATGCCCAGGACCTCGAGGAAGCGATCATCGCCAGCAAGGGCGCCGGCGGCATGGTGCGCAGCGCCGCCGAGTGGGCGGACCATCCCCAGGCGCACGCCATCGCCGCCCTGCCGGTGATCGAGATCGTGAAGATCGGCGACAGCCCGCCCGAGCCGCTGCCCGCCGGCGACCGGCCGCTGCACGGCATCCGCGTCGTCGACATCACGCGCGTGCTGGCGGGACCGACCTGCGCCCGCACCTTGGCGGAGCACGGCGCCGAGGTGATGAAGATCACCGCGAGCCACCTGCCCAATCTCGGCTACCAGGAATGGGACACCGGCCACGGCAAGCTCTCGGCCCAGCTCGACCTGCGCGAGCCGGCGGCGCTCGACACGCTTCCTGGGCTGATCCGGCAGGCCGACGTGTTCTCTCAGGGCTATCGGCCGGGCAGTCTCGGCGCGCGCGGCCTCTCGCCCGAGGAGCTTGCCGCGCTGCGGCCCGGCCTCGTCTATGTGTCGCTGTCGGCGTTCGGCCACGCCGGGCCGTGGGCCTTGCGGCGCGGCTTCGACACCGTCGTGCAGACGGTGAGCGGCATCACGGCGCGCCAGGGCGAGCTCTTCCCAAACAAGGAAGAGCCCGGCCCGCAGTTCTATCCGCTGTCGGCTATCGACTATTGCGCCGGCTACCTGATGGCGGCGGGCGCGATGGAAGCGCTGGCCCGTCGCGCGCGCGAGGGCGGCAGCTGGCTGGTGCGCACGTCCCTCGCCCAGGTCGGCAAGTACCTGGTCGACCTCGGCGAGGTGCCCGAAGCGTCGTTGAACGGCGTGGCGCCGGAGTTCACGCCGGCCGAGCTCGACCGCTGGTCGATGGTGAGCCAGACGCCCTCGGGCCCGCTGCGGCACCTGAGGCCCGTCGCGCAACTTTCCGAAACGCCCGGCCATTGGGCGCGACCCTCGGTTCCGCTAGGCTATCATCGTCCCGTCTGGCCGACCTGACAGGAGGCAACCATGACCACTGCGAGCGAAGGCGCCGAGCTCACCCGCGTCGGACCCGGCACGCCGATGGGCGGGCTGATGCGGGAATACTGGATGCCGGCGCTGAAGTCGTCGGAGATCGAGCGCGACGGCCCGCCGGTGCGGTTCATGCTGCTGGGAGAGAAGCTGATCGCCTTCCGCGACAGCGACGGCCGGATCGGCGTCATGGATCATCGTTGCCCGCACCGCTGCGCGTCGTTGTTCCTCGGCCGCAACGAGGAAGGCGGCATCCGCTGCCTCTATCACGGCTGGAAGTTCGACACCTCGGGCCAGTGCATCGACATGCCGAGCGTGCCGCCGCAGCAGGATTTCAAGCACAAGGTGAAAGCAAAGGCCTACCGCTCCATCGAACGCGCCGGCCTCGTCTGGGTCTATATGGGTGCGCGCGCCGAGGCGCCGCCCCTGCCCGCGCTGCAGATTCTCGACGCGCCCGATGCCGAGATCAACGTCGGCATGATCCAGCGCGATTGCAATTACCTGCAGGCGATCGAAGGCGAGATCGACACCGCGCATTTCGGCTACCTGCACGGCGGCCACGCCGATCCGGCCCGGCTCGACGAGAGCGAGCCGTTCTATTTCACGGTGACCAACCGGGCACCCGAGTTCCATGTCGCCGACGCGCCGTGGGGCACGCAATATGCCGGCTACCGCTCGGCTGGCGCCGGACGGACCTACTGGCGCTTCGCCAACTTCCTCTTTCCGTTCTGGACGCAAGCACCGAACGGCGAGTTCGACAGCCACGCGCACGGCCGCGCCTGGGTGCCGCTCGACGATAACCACACGATGTACGTCTTCATTTGGTGGAAGCGCGCGCGGGCCGCGAACAGCCTGCCGCAGCCGGCCTACAAGGACGGCACGCCGGTGGGTGGCACGGGCCGCGGCAACAAGCTGCTGCCCAACACGACCGACTGGCTGGGGCGCTGGCGCATGGCCGACAGCGAGGCCAACGACTGGGGCATGGACCGCGAGGCGCAGCGCACCAACCAGATCTACAGCGGCATCGATGGCATCCACCTGCAGGACCAGGCGATCACCGAGAGCATGGGGCCGATCGTCGATCACACGTTCGAGCATCTCGGCCCGTCCGACCAGATGATCACCCGCACGCGGCGTCGGCTGTTGATGGCGGCACGCGCCCTGCGCGACCAAGGCACCCTACCGCCCGGCGTCGAGGACGGCGCCGTCTATCATGGTGCCCGCAGCGGCTATTTCGTCAGCGACGACCAGCGCGCCTGGCGCGAGGTCTACGACACCAGGCTCGCCGCGGCGCTGCACCCGGGTCCGGCACCGGCGCGCGCCGCCGAGTAGATTTGCTGGGAGCGCGGGTCTCCAGACCCGCTCATGATTCTAAAATAGAGGTTGCAATTCTTAAGCAGCTACTCTCTAATCGTGCATAGCAAAGAACGCTTCGGGGGGATAATGCCATGAAACAGGCATCAAAGTTCCTCAATATGCTCATTGCAGCCGTGACAATTCTTTGCGCAAATTGTCTATCAACCGTCGCGTTTGCCGACGGTCCTTCCGATATTCAACGGATGTTGTTGCTGCCACAGAATTTCACGATTGGACCCGGTGGCACGCATACTATCAACGCTAGGTGTGTGGATTCGTTTCTTCATACTCCGAAGACCATAGACTTTTACTCGTCCGCTCCAACCGACTATGGGTCAATTCAGGTAAGCTTCGGCGGCGCCACTTCGATGTCCCTCCAACAAGCACTTGATGATCGGAAACTTTCAATACAGGGAACGGGAAGCTTTTTGTCTCTAAGATTGAATAATCTCTCTGGTGAACAGCTTACCTTTTCCGTTAGTACGCCTAGCCTTGTCGCGCCAAGCAAAGATGATCCTATTGATGATCTCCACCCATTCTATTCCAAAGTGCCAGAGTTCCTGGCACAGGACCCCAACGTTAAAGCTGAGTCGTTAGCCGCCCTGGTCCAACAATATGGTATTTGGGATCTCCGGAGGGATCTTCCTCAACCTGCTTATGACGTTGGCAAGTTGAACGACGACAAACAACTGGTTGATTCGCTCCCCATTGACGGTGGCGTAGCGAAAGCTACCTACGACTACGAACCTCAGGCCATTACCTATCTTGACCACTTCCGCATCAAGCATTCGGCCAGAGGCCCCCCGGAATCACCACTTGTCATCGTTTATAGAATCCCCGGCTTCTTCAGTTGGAATGATCGTCTGGCGGCGCCTGCAAAATACGTCGTGATACTAGCAGGGAAACAGCCGAAGACGTTTACCGGGAATGACAAGCTGAACGAATTGGTGGCCTATGTGGCTTCCACTCTGCAAATCACAGATAATAACAAGTGGCAAATGGTGCTATTCGGCGAGGATGTACTCCCCGCTCAACTCACAATCGACACTCTTACCCTGGACAAGAATGGGCAGCGGCGCGTTTCGTTCTTGAAGCCCCCCGGTGGTGGCGGAGGGAAAGTGCTAGGGGGGACCAGCGGCGGCGGCGGAGGTCGTGGTCCGATCCCAGTCGCTGCTGAGCGAGACGACAGAAAGAAGATAAGGGAGGAAATTCCCAATCGCGGCTCGGTCACCAGCCTAAGCTATTCTGAAGCGGTTGTTTCTGAGCTTGCTTCAGAAGTGCATACTTTTTTGCTTCAACCCGATGCGCTTGAAGGCTCGCCCGACACCATTCTCAACCGAATGGTCGCGGCCGTAACTCCTAACATTCGTGCGTTTCGGCGATCTCACCCTGGCGTCGTTCAGATCGAGCGCCGTTTGACTGAATTGCTGTTGGATATCGATCGCAAACGCCAAAGTCGCTTCATTGTTAAACTGCAATTCCACAAAGATAAGATCACGATCGAACCGGTCACATACACACCCTAACTCAAGGCATCTCCCGGTAATGGTACAGTCGCTTTTCACCATACTCGAAGGTAAAGACTGCGCTTTGGTTACAGGCTTGCCAGTAAATTTCATTCACTTCGTATCGTCCCGTCTATGGGGCGATTTTGCTTCCGGTATAAGCTATCTGCGGTACAGATCTCGTTGGGTCGGACCGTTTCAGCGCGCATTTCGGCCATTCGCATCACAGTATGGACTGTCGATCTTTGAATGCACGTCCAAGCAGGGACTTCAAGCCGTGATTCTCCGCCGCTATAGCTTCTTACTACTGATAACGCATCATCTTGAGGGCAGATTGGAACTCAGAGGCGGCCTGATAAGGGATGCAGATTTGCTTGGCATGGTACCAAAGGACTATTGTGGAATCATAGAGTTGGCTGGGTGCGATACCGACGGCTTGGCCAACGATCTCAAAGGGCATGCTCCAAATTGCAGCCTTTTAGGCTCCACAATTGAAACGCCGACTGACGTCTGCATTGTCTACTACCGGACACTACTCTCAAGCTTGCTAAAATTTAAGCTACCTTATTATGACGCCGTAGTAGCGGCGAACGCATCCCTTCTGCGACTGACGTCTCGACTGGGCGACGGAAGAAACTTGGAGGCCACTCGTGATTGATCGCAATGTTCAGCCAAAGAGAACGAAACAGAGTGAGACACGATCCGGCTTCAAGTTAGGTAGCAAGACAAGCGAAGCATCTGGTGGTGGCGATGGTGGGGACAAGTGGTATCAAAAGCTGATCAAGTATTTTCCAGCAGAAAGTCTTAGTCTCTATTTGGCACTCGAAGGAGTTCTAAAATCTGCGACAAACGCCGGTTCGGAGCGCGTATTTTGGATGCTGTTTGCTTTGATCGCGTGCATGATTTTTAACTGGCTATTTCTTAAGCGTGTTTGGTCTATATCGAGCAACACGCAGGTGTTCGTATCTACGGCTGCTCTGATCGTTTACGTCTACGCACTGGGCGGTGTTTTTGAAAGCCTTGAGTTCTATAAGAGCTGGCAGGGAACGATTGCCGTCATTACCGCCTCTGCGTTTCTGTCGTTCGTGGAGCCACCCAGAGGCGCTTAGACCCGCAGCGCCAGATAGTTTTAAGACTGTTAACGACCACCGGCCGCGGCAACAAGCCCTTGCCCAACACGACCGATTGGCTGGGCCGCTGGCGCATGGCCGACAGCGAGGCCAACGACTGGGGCATGGACCGCGAGGCGCAGCGCACCAACCAGATCTACAGCGGCATCGACGGCATCCACCTGCAGGACCAAGCGATCACCGAGAGCATGGGGCCGATCGTCGATCACACGTTCGAGCATCTCGGCCCGTCCGACCAGATGATCACCCGCACGCGGCGGCGGCTCCTGATGGCCGCCCGCGCGCTGCGCGACCAAGGCACCCTACCGCCCGGCGTCGAGGACGGCGGCGTCTATCATGGTGCCCGCAGCGGCTATTTCGTCAGCGACGACCAGCGCGCCTGGCGCGAGGTCTACGACACCAGGCTCGCCGCAGCGCTGCACCCGGGTCCGGCACCGGCGCGCGCCGCGGAGTAGATTGCTGGGAGCGCGGGTCTCCAGACCCGCTCTTCTTCGGACTGCAGCATCTCATGAGCGGCTCTGGAGAGCCGCGCTCCCAGCTCAGCTGTAGACGAACGCCTTGTCGTCGAGGTCGATCGCCGGCAGCTCGTTCTTCTCGCGCCAGTAATCCTGCGTATGCGACCACTCGCGCTTGTCGCCGCGCTTGGGAAGCAGGTGCATGCCGCGCAGCATGTATCCCGGATTGAAGTTCTCGGTGTCGATCCACGGCAGCAACGGCATGTCCTTGTCCTCGGGCCGCAGTGCCACCTCGACATGGCGCGCCTGCCGCGCCTTCATGTGGTTCAGCAGGCGGCAGACGAAGTCCGCGACCAGGTCGGACCGCAAGGTCCAGCTCGCGCGGAAATAGCCGAACACCCAAGCCATGTTGGGCACGCCGGTGAACATCATGCCGCGATAGGTGACGGTGTCGCCGAAGTCGAGCGGCTTGCCGTCGATCTCGAAGGCGATGTCGCCCAGTGCATTGAGATGGAACCCCGTGGCCGTGACCACGATATCTGCTTCCAGCTCCTGGCCGGACTTGAGGTGAATGCCCGTCGCCGTGAAGCGCTCGATCTCGTCGGTCACCACCGAGGCCTTGCCCGAACGGATACCCTTGAACAGGTCGCCATCCGGCACGAAGGCGATGCGCTGGCGCCACGGCCGGTAGCTCGGCGTGAAGTGCGTCGCCATGTCGAAGTCCGGGCCGAGATGGGCGCGCACGCCGGCCAGCAGCTCGTTCTTCACCTTCTCCGGCTCCTCGAACGAACGCCGGGTGAAGACATCCTGATCGTGCAGGATCTTGCGGCGCACGATCTCGTGGATCCAGCTGTCGTCGACCTCGAGCCGGCGCAGGGTATCGGCCAGGTCGTCGGCGTTGCGCGCGGCGCGGAAGAAGGTCGGCGACCGCTGCAGCATGGTGACATGCGCGACGTCCTCGGCGATGGCCGGCACCAGCGTTGCCGCTGTCGCACCCGAGCCGATCACGACGACCTTCTTGCCCTTGTAGTCGAGATCCTCCGGCCAGCGCTGCGGATGGACGATGCGACCCTCGAAGCCGGCCATGCCCGGCCATTCCGGCGTGTAGCCCTCCGAATGACGGTAGTAGCCCTGGCACATCCACAGGAAGTTGGCGGTCATCCGGAAGGCCTCGCCCGTATCGGCGCGCGTGCCCTCGATGGTCCAACGATTGTCCACGCCCGACCAGCGGGCCGACGAGATGCCGTGGCGATAGCGGATGTGGCGCGCGAGGTCGTTCTCCTCGATCACCTCGCCCATGTAGCGCAGGATCTCCTCGGCGGTGGCGATCGGCGCACCGGTCCACGGCTTGAAGCGGTAGCCGAAGGTGAAGAGATCGCTGTCCGAGCGGATACCGGGATATTTGTGCGTCAGCCAGGTACCGCCGAAGCTCTCCTGCGTCTCGAGCACGACGAAGCTCGTGCCGGGACACTGCCTGGTCAGATGATAGGCACCGCCCACGCCGGAAATGCCGGCGCCGACGATCAGCACGTCGAAATGCTCAACCTTCTGCGCCGCTGTCGGCTGGGTCACGGTAACGCTGTCGGGCATTGTCTCGTCCTTCGTCTGATCGCGGTCACGGCAGTGTCGAGGCCGCCTCCGCGGCGGCCTTGATCCAGATCAAGCCGCGCGGTTGGCGGCGCGGCAGCGGCATTTGTCGAACTGGTGCAGCTCGACCATATTGCCGCAAGGATCGTTCATGAACACCTGCGTCGAGTCCGGGCTCGTGAGCCCCTCGATCACCCAGTAGTGCACGCCCATCCGCTCGAGTTCCTTGCGGGTCGCCACGATGTCCCTCACCGCGAAGGCGACGTGCGGGCGGGTCGGGTCCTCGCCCGGTCCCTTGGCGACCGGCGAGGGCTGGTCGCCGCCGATCAGGTGGATCTGCCCGACCTCGCCGACATTGATCCAGGCGCCCGGAATGCCGGGGATGGTCGGCCGCTTCTGGTCACGCTCGAGCCCGAGCACGTCCTTGTAGAACAGCTCCATGTCGGACAGCTTCTTCGCGCCGGTGTCGATGCGCACGCCGGTGTGGTGGATCTCCAGGATTTCGATCGCCATGGCTGTTTCCTTGGATGTCTTGATGTTGTAGCGATTCTAGCCGCATGCTGCCGTCATGGCGAGACGGCAGCTCAACGGCGACGGACGACGGGCACGATTGGGCATCGTGGTGCCCAGCGTCAATACGGTGATGGAACCCTGGGCGCAAAAGGTCGTGCCCCAGGGCGTGAGCATTTTCGCATCGCGCATGTTCATCCCGCCAGCCATGACGCCCGACGCCTTCATCGAAATGGACCGCAACGAGGGAAAGGCGGCGATCCGGCAACTCTCCAGCATCTTCCCCGACGCCATCGCCTACGGCTGCACCGCCTCGTCGATCGTGCAGGGGCTTGCCTACGACGCCCATCTGCGCACCGAGATGGAGGAGACGTACAAGGTGCCGTCGACCACTGCCGCGCACGCCATCCTGACGGCCGCGAAGACGCTGGGCATTGCGACCGTCAGCATCGTCTCGCCCTACACCAGGGAGGTCGACGAGGCCGAGCATCGCTACTTTGCCGGCGCCGGCCTGACGGTCGTGGGCGGGGCCTGCCTCGGCATTGCCGACGGCTTCGCTCTCGCCGAGCCAGAGCCCGACACGCTGTTCGAGCTGGGCATGCGCGGCTTCGACGAGCGGGCGGACGGCCTCATCATGACCTGCCTCAACACGCGCTCGCACACCGTGATCGACCGCCTCGAACAGGCGCTCGGCAAGCCGGTGATCACCTCGACACAGGCGACGCTGTGGCACGCGTTACGGCTCGCGGGGATCGACGACCAAATCCCAGGCTGTGGCAGGCTCTTCGAACGGCATTGAACGCTGACATTCCGTCGTGGACGACCTGATCGCCTATGGCGGACTCTTCCTGTTTTCCCTGGGTGCCGCGACCATCCTGCCTGTGCCTTCCGAGACGGTGCTGGTCAGCCTGCTGCTCGCGGACTACTCGCCATGGCTGCTTCTCGCAGCGGCGAGCACGGGCAACGTTCTTGGCTCGACGATCAACTGGCTGCTGGGCCGTGCGATCGAGCGATACGGCAGCAATCACCGGTGGTTTCCTGAAGGCACGTTGGCCCGGGCGCGGGGCTGGTACCATCGCTATGGACGATGGTCGCTCTTGCTGAGCTGGATGCCGCTGGTCGGCGATCCGCTCACGATCGTCGCTGGCGTGCTGCGCGAACGTCTGGCGGTCTTCCTGCTCTTCGTAACCGTCGCAAAGGTCGGACGCTACCTCGCAGTGATCGGCGTCGCGCGGTGGTTTTCGTAGTCTTTTCGTCGATTCGTTCGGCAGGGCTCTACGGAAATCTCACGTCGCCGTAGGGATAGAAATTCTTCACGTCGACATTCCGGTAGGGCAGCGCGTCGAGGCGGACGGTGCCGAGGAACGGCTCGATCGGCTCGACCAGCAGGATGGTCTTGGCGAAGCCCGAATCGTCGAAGCCGCGGCGGAAGTGCACGCGCGACTTGATGGCAAAGACCTTGAACTGGTCGATCGGAAAATTGAGCTCCGCCGGGTCCATGATCTGGGTCAGATACTCGCTCAACAGGACGACGTTTCCGTGCCCGAATGCGACGCCGACCCAGAGCTTGCCCCAAGCCTCGACCACGCCCGTGATCGTGCCCGTCACGCGGACCGGCGCGCCGGCAGATTCGTCGGCGCGGCCGCCAACCTCCATGTCGAACCGATCGCCCGCTTTCAGACTCTCGGCCTTCACCCTCTCGATCGCGTCGCGGTCGGCGATGGTCGCGATCAGCGTGTCCGACAGGTCCTGCTCGATCACCTGCTGCAAGATCCACGTCGCCGAGCCCGAACGGTCACTGTGATCGGCGAGCACGACCGGCCACGCGCCGCGCGCGACCGCCTCCTTGGCGAGCGTCACGCCCTGTGGGACCGGATAGACCTTGGCCGTGTCGAGCAGCGCCTGGCGACGGCGCCACGCCCACCGGGCGATGTCGTCGGCGGCCTTGCGCGCCAGCTCGGGCTTGCCGTTGCTCATCGCCTCGACGGTCAGGCCGACATCCGGCACGTCGGCGAAGGGAAAGCCGAAGAAGACATTGATGTAGAGGTCCGGCTCGCGCGCCTCCCAGGTGAGCGCACGCTGAACCAGGTCCATCCACGGCGACGCGCCGGTCCATTGCAGCACCGTGGCGGTGAGGATCGGCACCTTCACCGTGACGGTCGCGGGCGCATAATCGCCGCGGATGGCGCGGATCAGCATGCGTGCCGCGCGCTCGCCCTGCAGGTAGGCATCGTAGTGCGGGAAGTACTTTACGCAGAAGGCCATGTCCGCGGCGGCCAGGAACGCCTCGTCCTCGTTGCCGTGCGGATCGAACGTGCCGACGATGAACGCCCCGCTTCCCACGACCTCGCGCACCCGGCGCGCGATGTCGGCCTCGGGCCGGGGCACGCCGCGCACGCCCATCGCGCCATGAAGGGCGAGATAGACGCCGTCCCATTTCCCACCGGCCTTCAGCTCGGCGACCATGCGGCCGAGGAACGTTTCGTAAGCCTCGGTCGTGATCCAGCCCGAGCCGGTACCTGTCTTGGGCCAGAGCGGCGATTCGATGCCGACCAGCTCTACGCCCTCGTGCTCGCGCGCGACCTTCACGAAGCCGCCCATGTAGGAGCGCGGCTCCCACGCGAGCAGCGCTTCACCGCGGGCCGGCGAGCCCTGGTAGATGAAATCCTCGTACGTGGTGTCGTTCGGCAGGAAGGTCACTGTCTCGTGGGCGAAGTTCAGGACGGCGATGCGGATCGGCTGGCGGGTCATGGCCCGCAGTTTGAGGCATACTGGCCGACGAATGAAGTCGCCGGCCACCAGCCCTGTCGTCATCGAGCTCAACGCCGTCCTGGTCGCGCTGACCGCCAACCAGCCGCTGGTCCTGACCCTCGAGGACGGCGCGCTGCTGCCCTCCGGTCCCTTCGAATCGGAACATCCCACCCTGCAGGCCGGCGTGCGCGCCTGGGTCGAACGCCAGACACATCACCCGTTGGGCTACGTCGAGCAGCTCTACACATTCGCCGATCGCAACCGCGTCGGTGCGGAGGCGCGCGTCGTATCGATCAGCTATCTCGGGCTGACCCGTGAACGGCTGTCGGCGGGTGCGCGAGATCCCGAATGGCGCAACTGGTACCGCTATTTCCCCTGGGAGGACTGGCGGACCGGAGCCCCTTCCCTGCTCCGTCAATCAATCGTGCCACAACTCGCGAAATGGGCCGACACGCGCGAACGGCGGGATAGGGTCGAGGCTAATTTCGGCGACGGCAAGGGGCCCTGGAACGAAGAGCTCGTGCTGCAGCGCTACGAGCTGCTGTACGAAGCGGGACTCATCGCCGAAGCCGGCAAGCCCACGGCGGATCCGATGACCGGCATGCCGATGCGCCACGATCACCGGCGCATTCTCGCCACCGGCATCGCCCGGCTCCGCGCCAAGATCAAATACCGGCCGGTGGTGTTCGAGCTGATGCCGCCGCAATTCACCCTGCTGCAGCTGCAGCGCGCGGTCGAGGCGCTCGCCGGACAGAACCTGCACAAGCAGAATTTCCGGCGCCTGATCGACCAACAGGGCCTGGTCGAGGAGACCGGCGCGATCTCATCGGAAACCGGCGGCCGGCCGGCCAAGCTCTTCCGCTTTCAGCAATCCGTGCTGCTCGAGCGCGCCGTCGGCGGCAGCAAGCTCCCCCTGTCGCGTCCGACCTGACACCACACCAGGCGTGAGGCCGGGAGCAGTACGGCGCCCCAAATCGCCCGGACTGTGCCTTCGTATCGACGGAAAAAATGGCTAGAATTGGCGAGCCGGCCGAACGATGTGCCAGTATGGCAGCCGGCAAGAACCGTTTCTTTCCTTCCGTTGGGGAATGTCGATGCTGAAAAAGCTAGCTGTAGCGACCCTGGCCGCCGCCCTTCTTGCCGGACCGGCGCTGGCCGCGCCCGCGATCTATACGTGGACGGGTTATGGCCTGAATGTGCCCGGAAGCGGCAAGTGCCCGACCTACAAGATGACCATCGAAGTCACTGTCGACGGAACGGATGTGAAGGGACGCTTCCTGCAGGAAGGCCGCACGGAGCGCAACTTCAAGGCAACGCTGGGCGCCGACATGAAGTTCAAGACAACGGCCATTGTCGGTGGCGGCAACAAGATGGATGTCGTCGGCTCCGTGAAGCCGGGCGCCTCGACGATCATGCTCGACGGCTACTGCCTTTTCGAGGGTAAGCTCACTCCGAGCAGTGTGCCCGTATTTCCCACAAACTGAGACCCATATTCCTTTCCGAGTGACCACCGGACAATGCGCACCAGCTAGGTGCGCACCCCGGTGGTCACCCTATCGGCTGACCCAGAACGTATCGGGCTGGTAGAGCCCGATATATCCGCCCGGATCCCAGGCGTGATACCCTTCCTTTGGAACGTTGCGGATCTTCGGTCCAACGACGATGGGCTGGCGAATCCCGTTCACCGTGCCGATGCTGAACACCTCGTCGGCATTGGTGGTGAGGATCTCGTCCCAGGCCTTGCGGCGCACCGCGGGGTTGGTCGAGGTTTCCCACTCCTTCAGGTAGTCCATCAGCTTGCAGGCCGAGGGCAGGTCGCATTGCTCGCCCTGCTTACCTTTGGATTCCACATACATGCCCCAGCGGGGCCACTGCAGGCCGCCCTGCATGGTGGGCGCAAACTCCCGGGGGCTGGTATCGACCGTCGGCACGGCCGTCACGAACCCGGCATAGGCCGTCATGATCGCCTCACCCGAGAAGGCCCTCATCCGGAAATTCTCCAGCGTCTGCGGCTTGATCAGCATCTTGATGCCGACCTTCTTCCAGCACTCGCCGATCAGCGTCAGGGCATCCGTGTCCTCGGTTTCCTCGCTCTGATGCTCGACCACGATGGTTGCCGGTCTCCCGTCGGGCAGCAGGCGGATGCCGTCGGAGCCGCGCTTGCTCAGGCCAGCCTCGTCGAGAAGCTGGTTCGCGAGCTTCGGATCGTATGTCGCCCACTTGGTCGCGTACTCGGGCTTGAACAGCTCCGAGCGCCGCATGACCGTGTTGTTGGAGGGCTTGGCCAGGCCGAGATAGACGGACTCGTTGAGTTCCTCACGGTCGATCGCCAGGGACAGCGCCCGGCGGAACCGGACGTCGCGCATCAGCTTGCGCCATTGCTCATCGCTCGCGTTCAGGTTGGGGTAGAGCGCGAGTTGCGAGCCGGAGCCGGACTCCCAGAGATAGACTTTGACTCCCGACTGCTTGGCGCTCTTCTGCAGGAAGGTGTAGTCGCGCATGTTGAGATAGCGCGACTGCAGGTCCGCCTCGCCGAGGCCCGCCTTGGCGGGGACCAGGTTGGCCGCCACCACGGTCATGATCACGTCGTCGATGTAGGGCAGCTGCTGTCCCTTCTGGTCGATACGGTGATAGTAGGGATTGCGCGCGAAGACGAAGCGCTGGGCCGGCGGGACCGTGGTGAGGACCCACGGGTTGAGCGTCGGCAGGTCGACGTTGCTGTTGCCGTACATTGCATCCTGGCGCCGGAAGACGTTGGCCCAGCGGCTGCCCTTGTGAACCTTCAGGATCTCTTCCTCGGGCGTGTACTTGCCGTGAAGCGTCTTGAGGTAGTGCGCCGGCCGGAACAGGAAGAGGGGCGCGGCGCGTGCCTGGCTTTCGATGAAATGGGGATTGGGCTTGGCCCAGCTGTAGCGGATCGTCCGCTCGTCGATGATCTCGACCTTGGGCGGCTGGCCGTCGACGAGAAGCTCGACCGATGGACCGACAGGCGAAAGCTCGCTGTTGTTGGCGATATCCTCCCAGAAGAATCGGAAGTCCTCGGTGGTGAAGGGGTGGCCATCCGACCATTTGTGGCCGGCGCGCAGCTTCAGAGTGAATTCGCGACTCTCCTTGGCCTCGAAGCTCTCGAGGATGTCGGGGTGCAACTCGAACTTGTCATTGTAGACGATCAATCTGGTGTAGCTGTAGATTGTCATCAGACGGGTGTCGCGGGAACCCGAGATCAACATGTTGAGCTGGCCGCCGGGCTTGCCCGGACCGTCGCCGCCCGCGAACCGCTCGACGACCAGGGGCTGCTGGGGAATGCGCTTGTCGACCGGCGGCAATGCGCCCGACTTCACTCGATCCACCAGGCTCGGCGTCTCCTGCATCTTCGGCAGCGGATCTGCGGCAAGGGCCCGCGGCCCCACCAAGCCCATTAACAGCACCTGCGTCAGGACACGTCTTTTCATCGCCAGCCTCACCGTTTGATCCTACCGGCAGTCGTTGCTGCCGGCTTAGCCGGACGATCGCCCCTGCAAGGGATCAGCCGACATCCCAGATGTCCCCTCTGAATCCACGCGGATGCTGGCCTTCCATTACGCATCCGCTGAAGACCGGTGAAGACTACACCCGACGCGTACTTCGTACACCCCGAGCGTGACATTATGAGGGCCACAACGCGATGGTGCGGAATACTGACGCGGGGAACGATCGTCCGGCCCGGCAGATCCATCCCAACCTCCTCGTCGATTACCGCTTGACGCCTAATATGCTCGTAAATAGCATAACCAAAATGCTCATCATGAGTATATGAGGCGACAATGTCCCTATCGCAGTTTTCCCCGGACCTGATGGCCCGTACCGCACCGCTCTACGAGCGTGTCAGAAGCGTGATCCCGTCGATCGAATGGCCGGCCTTCGCCGGCGACATCGATGCCATCCTGGCACTGAAGCGGGAGCGCGACGCCGTGATCCTCGCGCACAACTACCAGACGCCGGAGATCTTCCACTGCGTCGCCGACATCGTGGGCGACAGCCTCGCGCTCGCCCGCGAGGCGATGAAGACGGACGCGGCGGTGATCGTGCTTGCAGGCGTGCACTTCATGGCTGAGACGGCCAAGCTGCTCAATCCATCCAAGCGCGTCCTGATCCCCGACCTGCGCGCCGGCTGCTCGCTGGCCGAATCGATCACCGCCGCCGACGTCCGCGCGCTGCGGCGGCGCCATCCCGGCGTTCCGATCGTGACCTACGTGAACACCTCAGCGGCGGTGAAGGCCGAGAGCGACATCTGCTGCACCTCGGGCAATGCAAAGAAGATCGTCGAGAGCCTCGGCGTGCCCAAGGTGATCATGCTCCCGGACGAGTATCTGGCCCAGAACGTGGCGCGCGAGACCGGCGTCGAGATCATCACCTGGGCCGGCCACTGCGAGGTGCACGAGCGGTTCAGCGCGCGGGACGTCCAGCAGCTCCGCTCAGGGCATCCCGGCCTGGTCGTGCTCGCCCATCCCGAATGTCCGCCCGAGGTCGTGGACGAAGCCGACTTCGCGGGCTCGACGGCGGCGATGATCGACTACGTGGGCCGTGAGCGGCCCCGTAGGGTGGCGCTGATGACCGAATGCTCGATGAGCGACAATGTCGCCGTCCAGCATCCGGAGATCGAATTCATTCGCCCGTGCAATCTCTGCCCGCACATGAAGCGGATCACTCTGCCCAGGATCCGCCGGGCGCTGGAGACGATGCAGCACGAGGTGACGATCGATCCTGCGGTGGCGGGTCCGGCGCGCCGGGCTGTCGAGCGCATGCTGGAGGCATGAGATGACCGTCCCTCCCCTTCCCGCCCTGATGATCGAACCGCTCGTCCGCGCCGCGCTGCTCGAGGATCTCGGTCGCGCCGGCGACGTGACGACGGATGCGATCGTGCCGGCATCGGCACGGGCCGAGACCGCCCTGGTGGCCCGCCAGCCGGGCATCGTGGCGGGGCTCGGTCTCGCTGCGATGGCCTTTCGGCTGATCGAGCCCGCCCTCTCGATCACGGTCGATCGGCCGGACGGCACGCGAGTCGCGCCGGGCGACCGCATCGCGACGCTGTCCGGTCCGACCCGCGGCATGCTGACGGCCGAGCGCGTGGCGCTCAATTTCCTCGGCCATCTCAG
Organism: Reyranella sp.; assembly: GCF_965279465.1. Classification (NCBI taxonomy): domain Bacteria; kingdom Pseudomonadati; phylum Pseudomonadota; class Alphaproteobacteria; order Hyphomicrobiales; family Reyranellaceae; genus Reyranella; species Reyranella sp. The sequence goes on along the minus strand of NZ_OZ257242.1, from coordinate 3,814,619 downwards.
CGGCGTGGCGAGCGCGACCGGGACCTTGGTCGAGGCAGTGAAGGGCCACAAGGCGCGCATCTGCTGCACGCGCAAGACGATGCCCGGCTTGCGCGCCGTGCAGAAATACGCCGTGCGCGTCGGCGGCGGCGTCAACCATCGCTTCGGTCTCGACGATGCCGTGCTGATCAAGGACAACCACGTCGCCGCGGCGGGCGGCGTGCGCGAAGCGATCGAGGCGGCGCGAGCCGGCGTCGGCCACCTGGTCAAGATCGAGGTCGAGGTCGATTCGCTCGACCAGCTCGAGAAGGCGATGGCGACCGGTGTCGACGCCGTGCTGCTCGACAACATGGGCCCGAACCTGCTGGCCGAGGCGGTGCGGATGATCGACGGCCGCGCCGTCGCCGAGGCGTCGGGCCGCATCACCCCGGCCACCGCGCCGGCCATCGCCGCTGCGGGCGTCGATCTCATCTCCGCCGGCTGGCTGACGCACAGCGCGTCGGTGCTCGACATCGGGCTCGACTGGCGGCACTAGACGGACGGTCCTATCCTTCGTTCAGAAGAACGATGGAGGGAATGCGTGGCAAACAGGGTCATCGACGCCGATGGTCATATCTGCGAGCCGCCGGCGGTGTGGAACGACTACATCGAAAAGCGCCACCGCGCCGATGCGATCCGCGTCGAGCGCGACGCCGACGGGCGCGACTGGATCTCGATCAATGGCCGCATCCGCCGCAACCTCCGGCCCGCGGCGGCCTGCGTGCCGTGGGGCATGGACGATCCGAACAGTGTGCCGAGCTGGGACGATATTCTTCCCGGCTCCTACGACGGCGGCGCGCGCGCGAAGGTGCTGGACGAGGAAGGCATCGAGAGTTCCCTGCTCTATCCCTCGCTCTACCTGATCGCCGGCGATATCGAGGATCCCACGGTCGCTGCCGCCTGCTGCCACGGCTACAACGAGTGGATCGCGGACATGTGCCGCGACGGACGCGGCAAGCTCGCCGCGGTCGGCATCGTGCCGTTGCAGGATGTCGAGGCGGCGGCACGCGAGGTCGAGCATATCGCGAAGCTCGGGCTGAAAGGCGCGTGCTTCCGCCCGGAGCGCTACAACGGGCTCGCGCTGTACGACGACTCGCTGAAGCCGTTCTGGGAGAGGGTGTCGGGCAACGGCCTGTTCGCCGCGGTCCATGGCAGCTTCGGCGCGCTGATGCCGAGCTTTGCCACCGGCCGCTATGACAATCTCTTCTTCAGCCACATGATCTGCCATCCGTTCGAGCAGATGGCGGCGATGCTCGACATCGTAGGCGGTGGCGTGCTCGAGCGCCACCCGACCCTGCGCGTCGCCTTCCTCGAATCGGGGCTGGGCTGGCTGGAATACTGGCTCGACCGGCTCGACGGGCATTTCGAGTCCATGCACCAGCACGTGCCGTGGATGAAGCGCAAGCCGACCGAGCTGTTCCGCGAGCAGTGCTTCATCTCGATCGAATCGGACGAGGCCCACCGCCTGCCGCGACTCAAGGAACTCGGCGTCGACCGCTGCGTGTTCTGGGGCGCCGACTACCCCCACTACGACTGCACCTATCCCGGCGCCGTTACCGACCTCGAGGCACATCTCGCAGCGCTCGATCCGGCACTGGCCGACGGCGTGCGCTGGCGGACGGCGAAACGGTTTCTCGGCAACTGAAACTTCCCTCAACCGTCTTCGGGGGAAGTGGCGCCGTCATATGGCGACGGAGGGGGCGTGACGCACCGTCCTTGCCGCCTTCCCCCTCCGTCAGCGCAAGACGCTGAACCTCCCCCTATTACGGGGGAGGGATTCCAAGTGGGATCGCGAGCGGCGCTCAGCGCGTCGGGACCGGGCGCTCGCCCGAATAGTCGTAGAAGCCGCGCTTCACTTTCTTGCCGACCCAGCCGGCCTCGACATACTTCACCAGCAGCGGGCACGGCCGGTACTTGGAATCGGCCAGTCCCTCGTGCAGCACCTGCATCACCGACAGGCAGGTATCGAGGCCGATGAAGTCGGCCAGCTCGAGCGGGCCCATCGGATGGTTGGCGCCGAGCTTCATGCCGGTGTCGATCGCCTCGACGTTGCCGACGCCCTCGTACAGCGCGTAGACCGCCTCGTTGATCATCGGCAGCAGGATGCGGTTGACGATAAAGGCGGGGAAGTCCTCGGCATTGACCGGCTTCTTGTCGAGCTTGATGACGACCTCGCGCACCGTGCGGAAGGTCTCCTCCTCGGTGGCAATGCCGCGGATCAGCTCGACCAGGCCCATCAGCGGCACCGGGTTCATGAAGTGCATGCCCATGAACTTGCCGGGCCGGTCGGTCACCGACGCGAGCCGGGTGACCGAGATCGACGAGGTGTTGGTGGCCAGCAGCACGTTGGGCGGCAGGCCGTCGCACAGCTTCTTGAAGATTTCGCGCTTCACCGACTCGTTCTCGGTCGCCGCCTCGACCACCAGGTCGCAATCGGCGAACTGCTTGTAGTCGGTGCCGGTCTCGATGCGCCGCAGCGCGGCGTCCTTGTCCTCCGGCCGGATCATGCCGCGACCGATCTGGCGATCCATGTTGCGGCCGATATTCTCGACGCCCGAGTTGATGCGCGGCTGGTCGACATCCATCAGGCGGATGCCGAAGCCCTTGAGCGCGCAGACGTGCGCGATGCCGCTGCCCATCTGGCCGGCGCCGATGACGCCGATGCGCTTAATCATGATTGGACCTCCGGTCCTACTTCTTTTCCACCGCGGCCGTCAGTTCGGGCACGATCTGGAACAGGTCGCCCACGATACCGTAGTCGGCCACCTGGAAGATCGGCGCCTCCTCGTCCTTGTTGATCGCCACGATGGTCTTGCTGTCCTTCATCCCGGCGAGATGCTGGATCGCGCCGGAGATGCCGACCGCAATGTAAAGGTCCGGCGCCACGACCTTGCCGGTCTGCCCGACCTGGTAGTCGTTTGGCACGTAGCCGGCATCGACCGCGGCGCGGCTGGCGCCCAGGCCGGCGCCGAGCTTGTCGGCCAGCGTCTCGAGGATCTTGAAGTTCTCGCCGCTGGCGAGGCCGCGGCCACCGGACACGACAATCTTGGCGCTGGTAAGCTCGGGCCGTTCGCTCTTGGAGAGCTCGGCGCCGACATAGGAAGAGAGGCCCTTGGCGCCCTCGCCGCCGATCTGCTCGATCGCCGCCGATCCGCCGCCGCCGACCGCCTTGAAGTTGGTCGGACGGATGGTGACGACCTTGATCTTGTCGGCCGTCTGGACGGTGGCCATCGCATTGCCCGCATAGATCGGGCGCACGAAGGTGTCGGGCGAGACGATCTTGATGGCCTCGGAGACCTGGCCGACATCCAGCAGCGCGGCGGCGCGCGGGGCAATGTTCTTGCCTACCGAGTCGGCGGCCATGACGATGTGGCTGTAGCCCGGCGCCAGCTTGACGACCAACGGGGCGACGTCCTCAGCCAGCCAATTGGCGTAGGCCGCATCCTCGGCCTGCAGCACCTTGGTCACGCCTTGCAGCGCGGCGGCCGACTTGGCGGCATCGCCGGCGTTCTGGCCGGCGACCAGCACGTGCACATCGGGGTCGATCTGCGTCGCGGCGGCGACGGCATTGGCGACATTGGCGCGGACGGTCTTGCCGTCATGTGCGGCGACAACGAGAACCGGCATGGTCAGATCACTCCCGCTTCGTTCTTCAGCTTGTCGACCAACTCGGCGACGGTCTTCACCTTGACGCCCCCCTTGCGCTTGGGCGGCTCCTCGACCTTGAGGGTCTTCAGCCGCGGCGCGACGTCGACGCTCAGCGCGTCGGGTGTCAGCGTCTCGATCGGCTTCTTCTTCGCCTTCATGATGTTGGGCAGCGAGGCGTAGCGCGGCTCGTTGAGGCGCAGGTCGGTGGTGATCACCGCCGGCATCTTGAGCTTGATGTTCTCGAGGCCGCCGTCGACCTCGCGCTTCACCTCGATCGAGCCGTCGGCGACGTTCAGCTTGTTGGCGAAGGTGCCCTGCGACCAGCCGAGCAACGCGGCCAGCATCTGGCCGGTGGCGTTCGAATCATCGTCGATCGCCTGCTTGCCGACGATCACCAGACCCGGCTGCTCCTTGTCGACCACCGCCTTCATCAGCTTGGCGACGGCCAGCGGCTGGAGCTCGGCGTCGGTCTGCACCAGCACGCCGCGGTCGGCGCCCATGGCGAGGGCGGTGCGGATCGTCTCCTGGCACTGGGCCGGGCCGGCGGAAAAGACGATGACTTCGGTCGCGGCGCCCTTCTCCCGCATGCGGATCGCCTCTTCCACGGCGATCTCATCGAAGGGGTTCATGGACATCTTGACGTTCGCCGTCTCGACGCCCGTGTTATCGGCCTTGACGCGGATTTTGACGTTGTAGTCGATGACCCGCTTGACCGCGACCAGCACTTTCATCGCGTTGCGCCTATAGGTGAGTTGCGGCCGGACCTCCCGTCCGGCGAAGGGAAATTCGTGTAGGGTCGTTCAGCCGACCATGTCAAGGCTATGGCGCACTGCACAAAATTGCAGGGCGGAAGCGATTTAGCAGTTGTTTCAAGGGATTAGATGGCGCAGCCCTTGCGAATCAACGACTCCCGCCTGGAACCCACAAAACGTCCGACCCGCCATTGTCGTTGAGCTTGCGGGCCAGAACGAACAGATGGTCGGACAGGCGGTTGATGTATTTGATCGCTTCGGGACTGACGGGTTGTTGGGTGGCGAGGGCGGTCATATCGCGCTCGGCGCGGCGCGCGACGGTGCGCCCGAGATGCAGCCAGGCCGCCGCCTCGCTGCCGCCGGGCAGGATGAACGACGTGAGCGGCGAGAGCTCGCCGTTCATGGCGTCGATTTCCCGCTCCAGCCGCTCGGTCTGAGACGGCACGATACGCAGCGCCTGCTCGCCCGCCTTGCCCTCGATGGTGCAGAGGTCGGCGCCGAGGTCGAACAAGTCGTTCTGGATGCGCTTCAGCATGTCGTCGACATGACCGCGCAATGCGTCGTTCTTCACCGTACGCTCGATCGCGGCGCGGGCGAGGCCGAGCACCGAGTTGGCCTCGTCGACGGTGCCGTAGGCCTCGACCCGGGGATCGTGCTTGGCCACCCTTTCGCCGCGTCCGAGCGAGGTTTCGCCCTTGTCGCCGCCCCGGGTGTAAATGCGAGTCAATGTGACCATGGATCAGCCTTTCGTCATCCACCACAGCAGGATGAAGACGAGCGTCAGCAACTGCAGGCGCACCCTCCACCACATCAGCTTGTTGCTGCCGCGCGCCCGTTCGAGGCTGTTGGTCGGCCCTCGGGCCATGCTGACCAGACCGGCGAACAGCACGCCGAGCGTCGACAGGCCCGACACGATCACCAGCACGAAGAAGATCTTGTTGGCGAGGATCATCTCTTCACCCTGACAGCTGGGAGCGCGGCTCTCCAGAGCCGCTCATGAGATATGGTCCGATAGGTGGAATGGGCCAATAGAAAGAAGAGCGGCTCTGGAGAGCCGCGCTCCCAGCGGCCGATCAACCATTATGGCGGCCGGCGCCCAGCCGGGCCTTGGCCCAGGGTCGCATGTCGCGCGAGGGCTGCACGCCGGTAGCCGCCCGGAACAGCGCTTCCGCCGTCTGCTCGCCCGACCACAGGGCGGCATGGACGGTCCCGTACTCGACCGGCTCGGTCGCCTCACCGGCGAAGAAGACGCGATTGCCGAGTGGCCGGGCATAGGCCTCGCGATCTTCCGACGTGCTGCCGAGGCCGGGATAGGAATAGCCGCCCTGCGACCAGGGGTCGGACAACCAGCGCGGATAGAGCATGCCTTCGGGCTCGGGAATGCCGTTGCCAAACATCTTGCGCAGCGACGACATGGCGACGTCCTTCACCTCCTCGTCGCTCGCCGAGCGGTCGAGCCGCGCAGCGGTGGCGCCGTTGGCGAAGCTCAGCAGGATCGGTAACCCCGTCTCGCCGACATGGCTCACCCAGGTGTTGAAGGTGCCGCGCCGGTCGGGACTGTCGGGCAGGCGGCCGAACCACTTCGGCTGTTCCGGCCAGAAGCGATGCGGGAAACGCAGGTAGATCTTGCCCAGGATGCCGGCGCCGTAGCCGATGCGGCCGAGCGCCTTCTGCTGCTCCTCGGGCGGCAACGGATCGAGCGTCGGCAGGCCTGCGCGCAGCAGGCCGAGCGGCACGGCGATCACGGCCCGGTCGGCCTCGATCGTCGCGCCGCCCTTCAGGATCGCGGTGACGCCACGATCGTTCCAGGCAACGCGCTCGACGGGCGCGCTGCGCCAGATGGAGAGCTGGCGCGCGGCATCGTCGACGAGCGAGGCGTAGCCGCCCTTAGGCTGGGCGTTGCGCTCGAGCCCTTCCGTCGGCCACCACTCCTCCGCCGAAACGGCGTCGTAAGGCGCACCCTGCACGCCTTCGCTGCCTTCGACGAAGGTCGCGATCACCAGCCTGTCGATTTCCGGCAGCCATGACGCATGCAGCAGGGGATCGACCGCTTCCTTGACCGAGATGGAGCGCGGCCCCTTCGACAGGGTCAGCGCCTTGCTCTTCCAGCTCGCCCACGCCATCGCGGTGTTGAACGCGGCGCGGCCGAGGATCGCGCGCTTGCGCTGGCCCTCGCGTGTCTTGACCTTCGCGCGCTCGTCGATCAGCAGGCGGTCGCCCTGCGATTCGACCAGCTGGACGCCGAGCTTGTCGCACCACAGCGCGAGCGGATTGCCGTCGACCCCATGGATCCACGAGCCGCCGAGATCGAGCGGCGCGCCGAGCGAACCGTCGGTCCAGGTGCGGCCCCCGATGCGAGGCCGCGCCTCGAGCACGGTGACCCTGAAGCCCGAATCGTGCAGCAGCCGCGCGGCGACGAGCCCCGCCATGCCGGCGCCCACGACGACGACATGCTCGGCTTTGCTCGCGCCCATCGACCAGGACCCGGTGGCGGTCATTCCCGCACCAGTTCGGGCAACTGCTTCATGTCGCTGAACAGGAAACCGCCGGCAGCCCCCAACGCATCGCGATTAGCATAAGGCGCCCCGGCATAGGCGAGGGCGCGCATGCCCGCCAGCCGTGCCGCCCGGATGCCGGGCACCGAATCCTCGACGACGACGCAGTCGAACGGCTGCACGTCCATCGAGATCGCGGCATGCAGGAACAGGTCGGGGAACGGCTTGCCGCGCGGCACCTGGCTCGAGCTGAAGATCCGGCCGTCGAACAGGTCCCACAGGCCGGTCAGGCCGAGCGTGAAGCGCATCTTCTCCGGCGAGCCCGAGCTCGCCACGCAGGTCGCCAGCCCGTCTGCCTGCAACGCAAGAACCGCCTCCTTCACGCCAAGTACCGGCTGCAACGGCGCGTCGCGGAAGCTCTGGTAGGTGACCGCCTGCATCTTCTCGAGGAAGTCGTCCGGCAGCTTGCGGCCGAGCTCCTCCTCGACAATCTCGAAAGACGATTTCAGCGACAGCCCCATCAGGCGCCGCATCGTCTCCTCGACCGACCAGTCGAGGCCTTGCGCCTTCAAGGCGCGGGAGAAGCTCGCGTTGGCCAACGGCTCACTGTCGACCAGGACGCCGTCGCAATCGAAGATAACCAGCAACGTCGACTCTGTCTTTCTGGGGCTTTCCCCCTCTGCCCCTCGGGCACCCCCCCCCCGTACGACGGGGGAGGCAGTCCCTCTTACACCTCCCCCGTCGTACGGGGGAGGCCGGGAGGGGGAAAGCCTCAGAACGGCCGGTCGCCCGCGACCGTCACCCTGTTTCCGCTGCGCGTATGCGGCCAGTAGTCCCACATGGCGCGATGCTGGACGCAGCGGTTGTCCCAGAAAGCGATCGAGTTTTCCTGCCAGCGGAAGCGGCACTGGAAGAGCGGGTTCTCCATGTGCTGGTAGAGATAATTCAGGATGCCGTCGCTCTCGTCGCGCGGCACCCCGACCAGGCCGCGGGTGAAGCCGCGGTTGACATAGAGGGCCTTCTTGCGGGTCACGGGATGGGTGCGCACCACCGGATGCTCGGCACGCGGATACGTCTCCTTGTCCACCACGCCGTAGTTCTTGTAGAGGCCGCGATAGACCGATTCGCCATCGTGGATGGCGGTGAGGCCCTCCAGGTACGTCTTCATGCGGTCCGACAGGGCGTCGTAGGCGGCATACATCGAGGCGAACAGCGTGTCGCCGCCCTTGGGCGGGCACTTCTTGATGTAGAGGATGCTGCCCATCGGCGGCTCGATGTCGCAGCTCACGTCGGAGTGCCAGCCCTCGCCGTTGGCGCGCGGCGAATCCTTGTCGGCATGGATGATCATCATCTCCGGCCGGCCCGGCTCGTGCGGCGCAGCGGGATGGACATGCAGGTCGCCGAACAGCCGGCCGAAGGCGGCGTGCTGGTCGAGCGTGATGTGCTGGTCGCGGAAGAAGATCACGCTGTTCTCGGCAAGCGCGCGATGGACCTCGTCCTGCTGGCGGTTCGACAGCGGCTGGCTGAGATCGATGCCGGCGATCTCGGCGCCGATGATCGGCGTCATCTTGTCGACGCTGATGGTCTCGAAGGGCGCGCTCTCGTCGGCGACGGGACGGATACGGGGGCCGGCGTTGCCTCTCAACGATCCTTGCATGGCGGTCTCCTATTCGACCTTGATGTTGGCGCGGTGGATGATCTTGCCCCAGCGTTCCTTCTCGGAGCGCGTGAAGGCAGCGAACTCGTCGGGACTCATCAGCTTGGGTACCGTGCCCATCGTCTCGAGCCGGGCGAGGACGTCAGGTTTCGCGGCCACGGCGCGGACATCGGTATTGATCTTCTCGACGACCTCGCGCGGCGTGCCCTTGGGCGCGTAGAGGCCCGTCCAGGTCGTCAACAGGACATCGGGAAGACCAGCCTCCGCCGCCGTAGGCACATCCTGCAGCGGCGGGTAACGCGTGGTGTCGGTCACGAACAGGCCCTTGAGCGCGCCGCGCTCGATCCCGAGCTTGGCGTTCACCGTGTCGATCATCATGAAGGTGAGCAGGCCGCTCTGCACGTCGGGGATCGCCTGTGGATTGCTCTTGTAGCCGACATAGACCGCCTCGACACCGGCCGCCGCCTTGTAGAGTTCCGACGCGACTCGCGCGGGCAAGGCGCCGGCGCCGTAGTTGTGCCGGCCCGGCTCGGCCTTGAGCTTTGCCGTCAGCTCGGCAGCGGAATTGATCGGGCTGCTCCTGTCGACCAGCAGCACGAAGGGCGAGGTGCCAAGCCGCGTGATCGCCTCGAAGCTCTCGATTGGATCGTATGGCAGCTTGTCGTAGATCGCCGGATTGACGATCTGGGTCATCGCCGATGTCGCGAAGATCGTCAGGCCGTCCGGCTTTGAACGCGCCACGGCCTCGGCGGCCGGGATACCGTTGCCGCCGCCCTTGTTGTCGACCACGACCGGCTGGCCCCACAGTGCCGACAGCGCCTCGGCATAGACACGCGCTCCGATATCCGTCGCGGCGCCGGCCGGAAACGGGACGACGAGGGTGACGCGACCGGAGGGGAATTTCTGGGCATGCGAGATCGCGGGGGCCGCGACGATCGCGGCCGCTGCGGTCCTCACGAACTGGCGCCGGGCGAACATGTTTCCTCGAATATCCTTGCTTGCCGTGACCATAGCCCTCGAGCCGGCGGATTGCGCGGTCGACATCGACAAAATCCGTATTACGGAATAGCTTTTCCGGCCATGATCGAACCCGTCAGCCGCAGCTTCGCCGTCATGGAGGCTCTGAGCCGCCGGCCGCAGGGGACGATCGCGGCCCTAGCGGCGGAGACCAGCCTGCCCCGCCCCACCGTCGTGCGCCTGCTCCAGACCCTGGTCGAGCTGGGCTACGCGACCCGCGTGTCGCGAGACATCGGCTACCGCCTCACCGACAAGGTGCTGGGCCTCGCCCAGGGCATCCGTTTCGTCGACCACCTGATCGACGCTGCCGCGCCGCACATGAGCCGGTTCACGCGCGAATACGGCTGGCCGCTCTATCTCGGCACGATCAGCAACCGCGCCATGACGATCCGCCATTCGACGGCGGCGGAAAGCCCGATGTCGTTCGAACGCGCGGCGTTGCAGCGCCGCAGCCCGGTCCTCTCGAGCGCCCTCGGCCGCGCCTGGCTCGCCTTCTGCTCGGCCGAGGAGCGTCGCGCGGTGCTGCGCGATCTCGGTGTGCGCCAGGATGCAAAGCTCACGGCGGCCTTCGCCCGCATCAGGCGAGACGGCTACGCCTTCACCGTCCTGCCACGCTCCGGCCGGCTACAGGGAATCGGCGTCGCCATCCGCAAGGGCGAGCGGGTCATGGGCTGCCTGTCGATGCGCTTCATCCGCTCGGCGCTGACAGAAGAAGAAGCCGGCAGGCGATATGGAGCACCGTTGAGTGCGCTCGCTGCAGCCATTGCTATCGACGCCGACCGCTAGGCACAATCGATGCCAAGAGCAAAAGCAATGGAGGAAAGCCGATGAAGCCACAGGATGTATTGAAACATCCGGCGACTGTGCTGACCGAAGCGCAACGCCACGCGTTCTTCGCCAACGGTTTCGTAGCGCTGCCCAACTACGTTCCGGAGCACTGGCTCGTCCAGTTGCGCGCGGCGATGGCCGAGCTGCTCGATCGCAGCCGCAGCAAGACGGAAACCGACAGCATCTACGTGCTCGAGGAGGGTCACTCCGCCGACTCGCCGAGGCTCCATCGCGTGGCCAGCCCGCAGGACCAGCATCCGATCTTCTGGAGATTCATGGCCGAACCGGTCATGACCGATCTCGCCGCCGACGTGGTCGGGCCGGACGTGATGTTCCATCACGCCAAGCTCAACGTGAAGTCCGGCAAGGGCAGCCGGGGCTTCAGCTGGCACCAGGACATCCCCGCATGGCCACACACCGATTTCAGCCCCGTCACCATCGGCATCTACATCGACGGATGCACGGACGATCAGGGTCCGCTCACCATCGCAGCGGGCAGCCACGAGGGACCGCTCTTCTCGATGTATGACGACGCCGGCAACTACGTGGTGAAGATCCCCGACCGCGATCTGGGATGGCTCACCGAGGATCGGATCCGGCGCATCACGGGCGGGCCGGGCACGACCCTGCTGCTGAACTGCCGGACCGTCCACGGATCGGCGCCCAACAAGGCCGAAGCCGCGCGTCCCCTGCTGCTGCCCGTCTATTCCTCCGCCGATTCCTTCCCCTACACGCCAAGCCCGATCCCGAGCCCGCATCAGGGTGACATCGTGCGGGGACGGCCGGCGCGGTTCGCCAGCTTCGACACCCGCCCGGTCGAGATGCCGCCCGATTGGCGCGGCGGCTACAAGCCGGTGTGGGCCCATAAGAACAACGACGCGACGCCGTATTGAGAAGCCTCATCCTCCTCCCTGCGCGCAGCGCGGGGAGGAACGTGGGGAGCACTTCATCGTCCCGCGCGTGTCGCCTTCAGCAGGAACACGAGGAACGAGCGGCCGGTGACCTGGTAGGTGGCGCCGATCGCGAAGTGCTCATGCTCGACCTGATCCGCCAGGTTGGTATCGGCCAGCAGGATCCAACCCTCGCCGTCGGGCGCCTCGGGCAGGGTGAACTCGACCATGTCGTGATAGCCGTTGATCACCAGCAGCAGCGTCGCATTCTGGCCGCGCTTGCGGATGCCGGTCACCTGGGCACGGCCGTCCATCAGCATGCCGAAGCACTTCATGTGGCCGTCGTCCCATTCCTCCGCCTGCATCTCGCCGCCTGCGGCGTTTATCCAGGTCAGGTCCCTGACGCCGAGCTCCTCGTTGAATTCGCCGGTGAAGAAGCGGGTGCGGCGCAGGATCAGATACTTGTGACGCAGCGAGATCAGGGTGCGGGTGAAGGCCAGCGTCACAGCGTTCTTTTCCGCGAGGCTCCAGTCGACCCAGCTGATCGCGTTGTCCTGGCAGTAGGCATTGTTGTTGCCGTTCTGGGTGCGGCGGAACTCGTCGCCCGCCACCAGCATCGGCGTGCCCTGCGACAGCAGTAGCGTGGAGAGAAAATTCAGGACCTGGCGTCCACGCAACGCCTCGATCTCCGCGTCCTTCGTCGGACCTTCGGCACCGCAGTTCCACGACCGGTTGTCGGAGCTGCCGTCCTTGCCGTCCTCGCCGTTCGCGTCGTTGTGCTTGTCGTTGTAGGTGACGGTGTCGTTGAGCGTCAAGCCGTCGTGCGCCGTGACGAAATTTACGCACGCCCAGGCGCGCCGCCCGTCGCGATTGAAGGTCTCGCCCGAGGCGCAGAGCCGCGGTGCCAGCGCCTTGGCATCCGCCTCGCCGCGCCAGAAGTCGCGCACCGTGTCGCGGAACTTGTCGTTCCATTCCGCCCAGCCGGGCGGAAATCCGCCGACCTGGTAACCGCCCGGACCGCAGTCCCACGGCTCGGCAATCAGCTTCACGCTGTCGAGCACCGGATCCTGACCGACCGCCTTCAGGAAGCCGCTCTGCTCGTCGAAGCCGTTCGGCTCGCGCGCCAGGATCGTGCCGAGATCGAAGCGGAAGCCGTCGATATGCATCTCCTGCGCCCAGTAGCGCAGGCTGTCGGTCACCATCTGGATGACCCGGGGATGGCTGAGGTTGACGGTGTTGCCGGTGCCGGTGTCGTTGATGTAGTGGCGCTTCTGGTCCGGAACGAGCCGGTAGTAGCTCGCATTGTCGATGCCCTTGAAGGACAGCGTCGGCCCGCGTTCGTTGCCCTCGGCGGTGTGGTTGTAGACCACGTCGAGGATGACCTCGAGCCCGGCATCGTGGTACCGCGCGACCATCTCCTTGAACTCGCGCAGGCTGTTGGGCACATCGGAGGCGTAGCGCGGATCGGGTGCGAAGAAGCCGATCGTGTTGTAGCCCCAGTAGTTACGCAGCTTCTTGTCGAGCAGGTAGCTGTCGTCGACGAAGGAGTGGATAGGCAGCAGCTCGACGGAAGTCACGCCGAGCGATTTCACATAGGCCACGACGTCCTTATTGCCGAGCCCCGCATAGGTCCCGCGCAACCGCTTGGGCACCTTGGGATGGAGCTGGGTGAAGCCTTTCACGTGCATCTCGTAGAGGATGGTGTGATCCCACGGCACGAACTGGCGGCCGGGCTCGCCACGCCAGTCGAAGCCGGGATCGACCACGACGCATTTCGGCACGAAGGGCGCGCTGTCGCGCTCGTCGAATGTCGTGTCGTCTCCCGATTCGAGCTGGTAGCCGAATACCGCCGGAGTCCATGTCAGCTTGCCCGCATGCGCGCGCGCATACGGATCGAGCAGCAGCTTGTTCGGATTGAACCGGTGGCCCGCCTCAGGCTCATAAGGCCCGTGCACCCGGTATCCGTAGAAGGTCGCCGGCCCGACTCCGGGCAGATAGCCATGAAAGACCTGGTCGGTATATTCGGGCAGCTCGATGCGATCGGTTTCCTCGCCGGTCTTCGGGTCGAACAGGCAGACCTCGACCTTGGTCGCGTTCGCCGAGAAGAGGGCAAAGTTCGTGCCCTCGCCGTCCCAAGTCGCACCGAGCGGGTGCGGCAACCCCTCCTTGAGACGGGCCAGGTCGAATTTTCCCATGTATCGCGATCCCCACTGCAGTTCGGCACAGCCACAACGCAGCAGCGCGGGAATGGTGTCATGCAGCATTCAGCCGGTCGAGGTAGGCGCAGAACATGTCGGCCGTCACCGCAGCGATCCGGTCTACGTCGGCGGGCGGGCGCCCGTCCTCCGACACGGATTTCCCGACCGCCTCCATGGTGATCATCATCACCTCCGCCGCACGCGCCCGCTCGGCAGGCCGGGTCTGCGGCAGCGCCTCACGCATGAAAGCCAGCACCTGCCGAACTCCGGCCGTGCGGTGCTCCCGGGTCTCCGGGGCGTCGCGATAGAGCGGCGCGGCGTCACCCAGCGCCAGCCGCAGGGCCGCCTCCTCGCATTCCGACCGGAAGAAGGCGCGCACCAGCGTCCGCAGGCGCCCGGTCGGCGGCAGGCCGCGGTCGGCCAGGATGTCCTGCAGCAGCGCGCCGGTCTGGCGCCATTCGGCTGCTTGCAGGCGGAAGAGAATGGCCTCCTTGTTCGGAAAATACTGGTAGAGCGAGCCGACACTGATGCCGGCCCGCTCGGCGACGCGCGCCGTGGTGAACCGGCGCGCGCCCTCGCGGCTCAGGACCTGGACGGCCGCCTCGAGGATGTCCGCGACCAGACGCGACGAACGTGCCTGCTGCGGCTGCTTGCGCGACGAAAGATGCGGTGTTTTCGGGCTCTTCATGGGCCTCCCGGAACGCGAATGGCGAATGCGACGAACTATTCGTATTTTCCGGTCATGACAACACTCACCAACGCTCCCCTCGCCCCGGTGCTCGACAGGCTGTTCGCCGAAGCCGCCGCCTCGGCCGTCCTCCTGCGCCAGGAGATGGCGAATATCTCCGCCGACGACCGGCAGAGAATGATGACCAGCACGACGGAATACCGCGCCTTCTACGAACGCGCGAAGGACTTGCCGCTCGCGGTCTCGCGCCAGACCGGCACGCTGCTCTACATGCTGGCGCGCAGCAGCGGCGCGCGGACCATCGTTGAATTCGGCACGTCGTTCGGCATCTCGACCCTGCATCTCGCGGCTGCGCTGCGCGACAACGGCGGTGGCCGGCTGATCGGCAGCGAGTTCGAGCCGTCCAAGGTGGCCCGTGCCCGCGCGAACCTCTCGGCCGGCGGCCTCGCCGACCTGGTCGAGATCCGCGAAGGCGATGCGCTGCAAACGCTGGCGCGCGACCTGCCCGACACCATCGATCTCATCCTGCTCGACGGAGCGAAGGGACTGTATCCGGCAATCCTCGCCCTGCTCGAGACCCGCCTGCGCCCCGGCGCGCTGATCGTCGCCGACAACGCCGACTGGAGCCCGGACTATCTCGCCCGCGTCCGCTCGCCGTCACACGGCTATCTCTCGCTCCCGTTCGGCGAGGATGTCGAGTTGTCGATGAGAAGCCATTCCGTCGTCCCGACCGGAGCCCAGCCCCTCGGATGACCTCGGGGTAAACTCAGCGAGGCGTAGCGCAGTGACCTCCTCATGCAACGTCGGCCGCAATGAACAGATCGCCTCGATTACGCTTCGCCGCCGCAGCGCGGGGGTCATGAGCAACACGACTGGTGCCCACGACCCCTCCGTCGCGGATAGGACTCTTTTGTGCGAAGCGCGAGAGAGTCGACGCGCCACCTCTTGGCTTCGCCAGGAAGGAATATCAAAATCAGACGTCGAGCGCGTCTTCCAGAGTACGCAGGCCCGGCCGCTTGGCCGAGACCAGCACCGCCATGTTGCCGGGCTTGTGCTGGTTCTTCCACATCTTGGTGTGTGCCTTGGGGATGTCGGCCCAGTCGAAGACCTCGCTCATGCACGGGTCGATGCGCCGCTCGATCACCAGCTGGTTGGCCTGGCTGGCCTGCAGCAGGTTGGCGAAGTGGCTGCCCTGGATGCGCTTCTGGCGCATCCACACGAAGCGCGCGTCCATCGTCAGGTTGAAGCCGGTGGTGCCGGCGCAGAACACCACCATGCCGCCGCGCTTCACGATGTTGCACGACACCGGGAAGGTCTGCTCGCCGGGGTGCTCGAACACGAAGTCGACGTCGTTGCCGCGGCCTGTGATCTCCCAGATGGCGGCGCCGAACTTGCGCACCTTCTTCATGTACTCGGCGTAGCCCTTCTGGTCGTCGACGTCGGGCAGCTGGCCCCAGCAGTCGAAGTCGTTGCGGTTGATGACGCCCTTGGCGCCGAGGCTCATCACGAAGTCCTTCTTGGAGGAATCGGAGATCACGCCGATCGCATTGGCGCCCGCCGTGGCGATGAGCTGGATCGCCATCGAGCCGATGCCGCCCGCCGCGCCCCACACCAGCACGTTGTGGCCCGGCCGCAGGATGTGCGGGCGGTGGCCGAACAGCATGCGGTAGGCGGTGGCGAGCGTGAGCGTGTAGGAGGCGCTCTCCTCCCAGGTCAGGTGCTGCGCGCGTTTCATCAGCTGGCGCGCCTGCACCTTGCAGAACTGGGCGAAGGAGCCGTCCGGCGTCTCGTAACCCCAGATGCGCTGGCTGGTCGAGAACATCGGATCGCCGCCGTTGCACTCCTCGTCGTCGCCGTCGTCCTGGTTGCAGTGGATGACGACCTCGTCGCCGACCTTCCAGCGCTTCACCTTGGCGCCGACCGCCCAGACGATGCCCGAGGCATCGGAGCCGGCGATGTGGAACGGCTGCTTGTGCACGTCGAACGGGCTGATCGGCAGGCCAAGGCCGGCCCACACGCCGTTGTAGTTGACCCCCGCGGCCATCACGAGAACCAGCACCTCGTCCTCGCCGATCGCGTGGGTCGGCACGACCTCGAGCTGCATCGACTGCTCGGGCGGTCCGTGCCGGTCGCGACGGATGGCCCAGGCATACATTTTTGCCGGCACATGGCCGAGCGGCGGAATCTCGCCGACTTCATAAAGATCCTTCACCGGCTGGTTGGCCGTGGGGTGATTGCGCGCCGTCATTGCGACAACGGACATGGCGAAGCCTCCTATTGCACTGCGGCAAGTTATTGCTGCAGAAGCGAAGTTGCAACGCACGAATACGAATCGCAATGGGAAAGGTTCCAGAAAAACAACTTTGTTGCGTGAACCAAGAACGCACATTGACAGGATTTGGCGAGTAAACGAACGTTCATGCACTACGGTCCGAGTCGCAGGGAGGACGTGCCATGAAGCTCATGTGGTTCCATCTGATGCCGTACACGGAGCTTCCGGATGACTTCAACAAGAAGCATCCGTCGGTGTGGGTCGACATTCACTCGTCGTTGTTCGACCCACGCCGCGCGCACCACATGTACAACGACTTCATGGACGAGCTCGAATATGCCGCCGAATGCGGCTTCGACGCCGTCTGCGTGAACGAGCATCACTCCAACGGCTATGGGCTGATGCCGTCGCCCAACCTGATCGCCTCGTCGCTGGCGCGGCGCACGACCGACACCGCGATCTGCGTGATGGGCAATTCGCTCGCGCTCTACAATCCGCCGACTCGCGTGGCCGAAGAGTTCGCGATGATCGACTGCATCTCCGGCGGCCGGCTGATCGCCGGCTTCCCGGTCGGCTCGCCGATGGACACCTGCTACGCCTACGGCCAGAACCCCAGCCTGCTACGCGACCGCTATTACGAAGCGCACGACCTTGTGAAGCGCGCCTGGACCGAAAAGGACACCTTCGCCTTCTCCGGCCGCTTCAACCAGCAGCGCTACGTCAACATCTGGCCGCGGCCGATCCAGAACGACCCGCATCCGCCGATCTGGATCCCGGGCGGCGGCTCGATCGAGACGTGGCGGTGGTGCGCGGAGATGGACTACGTCTACTGCTACCTCTCCTACTACGGCTACAAGGCCGGCCTGACCACGATGCAGGGCTTCTGGAACGAGATGGAAAAGCTCGGCAAGGACCGCAATCCGTACCGCGCGGGATTTCTGCAGTTCGTCGGTGTCGCGGAGAGCCGCCAGCAGGCGCTCGACCTCTACTCCGAGCCGGCCGAGTACTTCTACGGCCGCTGCCTGCACGTCGATCCGCGCTTCGCCCTGCCGCCGGGCTACACGACCGAAGGCACGCAGCGCGCCGGCATCGAGGGCATGATGAGCAAGGCCGCCAACATCGCCAATCCGGCGACCAAGGCCGCACTCAAGGCAACGAACATGAAGGACATCGTCGACGGCGGCTATGTGCTGATCGGCTCGCCCGACGAGGTGATCGAGCAGATCCGCCATGTCGGCACCAGCCTCAATGTCGGCCACCTGATGCTGCTGCTGCAGTACGGCAACATGAGCAAGGACACCACCAAGTACAACACCCGCATGTTCGCCGAGAAGGTGATGCCGCACGTGAAGGACCTGTTCTCCGACTGGGAGGACAAGTGGTGGCCCAAGCCGATGGCCAAGGGCCAGCGCGCCGCCGTCCCGGCCTTCCGTCCCCAGACCGTCGCGGCGGAGTAGGCCTTGTCCGATCCGGTGACGACCACCGTCGAGGTGAACGGCTTCTCCTGCCGCGTCTGGACCAAGGGCAGCGGGCCCAAACTCGGCTTCCTGGCAGGCTTCGGCGGCCTGCCGCGCTGGGTGCCGTTCCTCGACGAGCTGGCCAGGACGCGCACGGTGATCGTGCCGTCGCTGCCGGGCTATCCCGGCGGCGGCCTCGGCCACACCGTGCTCGACACCCATATCGACTGGGTGCTGGCGGTGCGCCAGATCGTCGAGAAGGCCGGGCTGGCCGGCGCCGACCTGCTGGGCGCCTCGGTCGGCGGCGCCTTTGCCGCCGAAATGGCCGCGATCTTTCCCGGTCATGTCCGGAAACTGGCGCTTATCGCCCCGTTCGGCCTGTTCGACGAGGCCGTCCCTGCCGCCGATCCCTGGGCGCAGCGCAAGGACGCGGTCGCGGGCCTCATGTGCGCCGACGCGACCAAGTGGGAAGCGCTGGTGGCGCCGCCGGAAGGCGCCAACTCGATCGAATGGCCGATCGAGATGACGCGCGCGTCCGAGGCTGCCGCCCGCGCCCTGTGGCCGCTCGGCAATACCAGGCTCGAGAAGCGGCTCGGCCTGATCGAGGCACCGACACTGGTGCTGTGGGGCGACAAGGACGCCGTGCTGCCGCCAAGCTATGCGCAAAAGTTCGCCGACGGCATCAACGGCTCGACCAAAATCCAAACCGTTGCCGGCGCAGGCCACCTCGCCTATCTCGACCAGCCCGAGTTGGTTGCCCGGGCCGTGCTGGAGCATCTCTCCTGACGCCTTCGTGGTTGCACAGTCGGTTGGGATGGGTATTGTCCGCCGCGTCGCAGTTTCACGGGGGTTACGAGCCAATGACGATCCGCTCGATCAATTGGGCCGCAGGGATTTCCATTCTGGCCGCCACGCTGGCCTTTGGCGGCAGCTTGCCGGCCGCCGCCCAGGGTCCGGTCCAGGCGGTTCCGCGCGCCGGCGTTTCGTTCGCCAACACCGTCACCGTGCGGGGCTGGATCGAATCGATCGACACCGAAACCCGGACCATGGTCTTCACCACGCCGGAGGGCCGGCTGGTCAACCTGGCGGTCGGCGACGGCGTCAAGAACCTCGACACGATCCCCGAGAACGCCGCGGCCGACATCACCTACAACGAGATCGTGACGCTCCTGAATCTGCGCCAGAAGGGCCCCGGGTCGCGCGAAGCGCGCCGCGATAGCAGCAAGCCCGATTCCTCGACTGATATCGATCTCGGCCGTGTCACCTTCACGGTCACCGCCGTCGACCTCGCCACCAACCAGGTTTCGGTGATCGACGGCCGCGGCGGCCCGATCCGCACCTATTCCGCGCGCTCGATCGCCACGCAGGACATGCTGAAGAAGATCAAGGTCGGCGACGTCGTGATCGGTCTCACGACGCCGATGTCGGTCACGGCGATCACGCCGGTCAACTAGGGACCGGCGTCAGGCGCTTCGCACTGATCAGTCAGGTTCGCTGAGCGCGCACCATTGGAGCGCGACGGTCTGCGCCTGATGCTCTTCCGGCGCGTTGACCAGCGTCTCGTAGCCGCGCTCCGAAACGATACTTGCTCGGCTCGGCGGACACGGCTTTTCTCCCCATTGGACAGCAAGCCGGAACTGTGCCGGTTGCTGCCAGAGGAGTCGAGTATGCGTCATGCCCTGATCGTTGCCCTCACCGGGGCATTCACTGTTGCCGGCTGCCAGTCGTCCTATGTGCCGCTGGCGGGACCGGGCGCCGACAGCGCCGGCCAGCAGTTCGGTCCCCCGCCACCCGGCATGGGCGCGGTCTATTTCTTCAATCCGACCTCAGCCAGTCCGGTCCTGAACGTTAGGGCCAACGGCCAGGAGATCGGCCGGCTCGGTACGCAAACCTGGATGCGCGCGGAGTTCGCGCCGGGCCCGAACACGTTCCATTGCTGGGGTGCAAATTCCACCAACCAGGTCACGATCGACCTCGCCCCCGGCGACATGCGCTTCATCGACGTCGAGATGCAGCCTGGGCAATTCGTCTGCACGATTCGCGAAGCCGATCCGGGCGCCGGCCGCGCTGCCGTCCTGAACGGTAATCGCGCGGTGCAGTACTGACGGGGCGCGTCAGGAGATCGCGACGTCTTCCCAGAAGCCGATCCAGTGATCGACCGGCTTCATCTTGGCCTGCGGCGCCTCGTAGGACCATGCTGCGCGCGGGCTCTGCGCCGCCCCTTCGACGACGTCGTAGAACTGCACGCCGTGCGGACATTCGAGATCGCTCGCCGTCTTGGGCGTGACCTTCAGCAGGTCCATCTTCACCGTGTCGCGCGGGAAATAGACATAGCCGCCGACTTCGAGGGTCTTGTCGCTCTCGGCAATCACCTTGCCGTGCCAGGTCGCCTTATGGGTCATCGATGCATCCCCTGAGTGGATGCCCATTAGGTGATGGCCGGAGCGGGACATTCAAGCGGCAATCTGCGGCCTGAAGCTGGGCTCGGTGGCCACCGCACTCGGCCGCCCCGCCATCTCACGCGCCCAGCGGTTGACGTTCGGCGCCTGGTCGGCAATCGCCTTGAGCTCGGCGACATCGGGGAAATAGGCGTAAAGCGGATAAAGGTAGAGGTCGGCCACGGTCAGTGAATCGCCTGCCAGGAAACGATGCTGTCCGAGCTGGCGGTCGAAGACCGGCAACACGTCCGCCGTCTTGGCCAGATACTTCTGCGCCATTTCCGCCGGCACCGGCAGGAAGCCGGCGCGCGCCGCGAAGTAGCGCAGCGCGGCGTTGACCAGCGAATCCGCAACGGCGCTCGCCCACTGGTCGCAAACCGCCGCGGCGGCCACGTCGTCCGGCCACAGCTTCGGTCCCGGAAAGACCCGCTCGAGGTAGCGCAGGATCGCGATCGACTCGTAGAGCGTCAGCTCGCCATGCGTGATCGCGGGGATTTTGCCGAACGGGTTGAGCGCGCCGATCGTGTTGGGCATCGCGTCGACCATCTCGTAGTCGACGCCCTTCTCGTGGCACGCCAACCGCACCGTTCGGGTGAAGGTGCTGGGCGACAGTCCGTGGATCTTGAGCGTTGCCATCATTGCCTCCTTGGTTGTCGAAACTCATCTGATCGAAGGTCCGACCCCCTTCCGCCCTTCGGGCACCTTCCCCCGCAGAAGGGGGAAGGCGAAGAAATTCATGCCTTCCCCCGTCTGCGGGGGAAGGTGGCGCGTAGCGCCGGAACGGGGTCGGAGCTTCGTCAGTAGCGGTCGTGCCGGCGGACCCAGGCCATCGAGAAGGACAGCGCCTTCTCGTCCCGCCCCTTCGAGGTGATGTCGAGCAGCTGATAGGCGCCGTTCAGCATGTCGAGGCCGCGGGCATACGTCGAATAGGTGCGATAGATCGCGCCGTCGTCGCGGCGGAAGGCGCTGAGGCCGGGAGCCTCCTGGCCGTAGGGCGCCAGGGTGTCGTGGTTGTACTTCGGCTCCTTCTCGTCGGGCGGGAAGGAGACGCCGAAATCGAAGTTGAAATCGTTGTGCAGAGAGGAGACCCAATGGAAGGTCCAGCCCATGCGCTTGCGGTACGCCTCGAGCCTGTCGATCGGCCCACGCGACACGACCACGAACGAGGTGTCGCGATGCGCGAGATGCACGTCGATGCCGTTGAAATTGTCCGACCAGAAGGAGCAGCTCGGGCAGCCCTCGTTCCAGTCCGGGCCGAACATGAAATGCTGCACGATGAGCTGACCCCGACCTGCGAACAGGTCACCCAGAGTCACGCGACCCTCGGGCGCGTCGAAGACGTACTCCTTCTCGACCTTCATCCAAGGCAGCGCGCGACGTTCCTCCGCGAGCTCCTCGCGCAAGCGCGTGAACTCCTTCTCTCTGGCAAGCTGCGCGCGGCTGGCTTCGAGCCACTCCGATTGCGAGACGATGCGATGGCTTGTCATGCTGTCCTCCGCAGAAAGGCTTCGAGCTTGTCGAACGAACCGCTCCAACCGTCGTTATGGCCCTGGCGGCTGGGCGTGTCGGCGAACGAGCCATGGATCAGCGTCAGCTCGGTCTTGCTGCCGACGGAGCGGAATTCGAGGCGCACCGTGGTCTCGTGCCCGCGCGGCGTGTCGAAGTCCGCGCCCGCATGGTGCGCCCAGGTGAAGACCAGTCGCTCCGGCCGCTTGACCTCGAGATAGCGGCCCGACGTGGCGAAGGTCCGGTCGGGACGATGCCCGCGCGCGCGCCAGGCGCCGCCCGGCCGAACGTCGAGGTGGGCCTCATCGAGCATGACGCCGGGCGGACACATCCACTGGATGAACTGGGTTTCGTCGGCCCAGGCGTCGAACACGCGCTCGCGCGGCGCGTCGAAGATGCGGACGAGGCGCAACGTGTTGTCGTCAAGAACGGCGGCCACGGCGTTTCTCCTTCGCAGGTTTCGGAGTCGTACGGGCAAGGAAAGCATCGAGCTGGTCGAACTGCTGCTCCCAGAAGCGCCGGTAGAACTCGATCCAGTCGGCCGCTTCGCGCATGCCCTCGCCGCGCAGGCTGCAGCGGCGCCATTGCGCCTCGGTGCTGCGCTCGATCAGTCCCGCCTCGGTCAGCACCTTGAGATGGCGCGACACGGCCGGCAGCGACATGTCGAACGGCTCGGCCAGCTCGCCCACCGTTGCCGCTCCCGTCGCCAGCCGCGCCAGGATCGCGCGCCGGGTCGGATCGGCCAGCGCCGAGAAGGTTTGCGAGAGCGCATCCATATTTAACCAATACGTTAAATACGACAGATCGTCAAGTCCTTGCCCTGTCGACCCGTTGAGGGACGCCAAGAAGGCATCTTGCTTAACTGCCCGGCGATCGGCGCCCTAGGCACGCGTATGATTCCCAGAGACTATGGGTAAAGTGGAGTTCGCAATGCCACCGTTTTCACCCCAATGGAATGCGTTTACGAGAGAAGCTGCGATTGCCTCGCAATCAATCAGCTCTGGTCTCACCACGCTTCGAAAGGCCTATTATAGTTCGACGGGCCTCTACAGCCATGCGTTCTTCAGTCTGGCGATAGGCTTCGAGCGGCTTCTCAAGATCATTGTCATCATCGACTACGCGGTGCGCCACAGCGGCGCGCTCATGCCAGAGAGGATGTTACGAAAGTATGGTCACGATATCGGGCTTCTATTCGCCGATGCCCGGCTTGCGCGCGCACGAACAGCGAGCCGTAGCGATATCTTCGATCTTCCGGCCAATGGTATCGAAGCCGATATAATACGCTTCCTTACGAAATTTTCGAAGAGCACGCGCTACTACAATCTCGACTATCTCTCCGGCGTCGCCGTTACCGTCGATGATCCCATAAGAGAATGGTTCGACAGCATCGGAAGCCGCATCTTCGAAGCACATTACAAACCAAGTGACCAGCGACGAGACCGCGCCCGCGCGGAAATCGTGGACGCGCTCATCGGGTCACATTCAGCAGTGTTTCATACAGCTGAAGATGGTTCAGCGCTAACAACCGTCAGTTCGGCTTCCTTTCGAACAGCACAGAATAAAGTGCTTCAAAAATACGGGACATTTTATTGCGCCAAGATTGCTCGATATCTCTACATACTCCTCCACGACTTGGAGAAGCCTGGACATCAGGTCGGACTGGACGTGGCCGGACTGCATGAGCTCTTCTTCATCTTTCTGGAGGACAGATATCTACTTTCTCGCAAGACCTTTCCGCCGAGAGGACAATAACTTCTATGCGATGCCGCTTCGCTGGGCCGACCCCGAAGCGCTATGCCGGCAACAGCGGACACCGATCGAAGATCAGCGTCATGAAGTCTACGGCGCGACGCGCTCGCGTGACCGTACATGCATTTTTTAGCCTGACCGAACGCTGACATCATTACCTCAACGGTATTCGACGCCTGCCGTGGTGGAGCGCATCTCTGGCGCACCATCGAAGGAGGCTTTCATGCTCATGCATCGCCGCACGTTCCTCGCCGCAGCCGCCGTCCCGGCGCTGCTCCCGTCGCCCACGCGCGCCGCCTCAGGCACGATCGAGACGCGCGACGGCCAGCGTCTGTTCACGATAGACAAGGGCACTGGCCGGCCGGTCGTGTTCATCCATGGCTGGACGCTCAGCTCCGCGATCTGGAGCCTCCAGGTCGAGGCGCTCGCGTCGCAAGGCCTGCGCGCGATCGCTTACGACCGGCGCGGCCATGGCCAGTCGAGCAAGCCTGAGACCGGTTACGATTACGAAATCCTCAGCGCCGATCTCGCCACCCTGCTCGACAAGCTCGACCTCAAGGACGTGGTGTTGGTCGGTCATTCCATGGGCGCCGGCGAAGTCGTGCGCTATCTCGCGCGTCATGGCCGCGCGCGCGTCAGCCGCGTGATGCTGGTCGCGCCGACAACGCCCTATGCGCTCAGGACCGACGACAATCCGCAAGGCGTCGACCGCGCCCTGTACGACAAGATCGTCGCGGCACTGTGGAGCAATCGATACGGCTACCTCGCCTCGGGCGCGCCTGGCCTGCTCGGCCGCAACGCCGAACCCGAGCTGGTCGAGTGGGCGATGTCGATCGCGCTGCAGGCCACGCCGCAGGCGCAGATCGGCTGCCTGCGCGCCTTCTCCGAGACCGACTTCCGGCCCGATCTCGCGGCCGTCAAAGTGCCGACCCTGATCGTCTACGGCACCGCCGACTCGCCGATCACACCGATCAACGCGGGCCGCACGCAGGCGGGTATTGCGGGCAGCCGCGTGGAAATCTATGAGGGCGCGCCACATGCCTTGTTCGTGACGGATGCGGAGCGTTTCAATCGGGACCTGCTCCAGTTCGCGAGGAGCTAGAATCCGGATGGAAGCGATCTATCGGGTCGACGGCGTCACCGCCGACACCAGCGCGCACGCGGGCGGGCCGTGGGACCCAAAGCTGCAGCACGGTGCCGCACCCTCGTCGCTGATCTGCTGGGCTGTGGAGCGCCTGCCCTCGCCCGTGCCGATGCGGGTGGCGCGGCTCACCGTCGACCTGATGCGGCCGGTACCGGTGGCGCCGCTCACGATCGAGACAGAGGTGTTGCGCGAAGGGAAGAAGATCCAGCTCGTCGCGGTACGGCTGCTGGCCGGAGGCAAGGAAGTGGTGCGCGCGACCGCGCTGCGGATCCGCAAGCAGGCCGAGGCGCTGCCGGTCGAGACCCCCTACCCGCCGCTCGACCTGCCGTTGCCCGAAGCAGGCAACGACGCGATGGCCGGCGCGATGTCGAACACGCCGTTCCTGTCCGGCCTATCGGCGCGCAACGTCAAGGGCGCGTTTGCGCAGGCCGGGCCGGCGGCGATCTGGTTCCATGCGACGCGGCCGATCGTCGAGGGCGCGGCGATCTCGCCGCTGATGCGCGCCGCCATCACCGGGGATTTCTGCAACGGCACCTCCTCGGTGCTCGACTTCCGCCACTGGACGTTCATCAATGGCGACCTGACGCTCAGCCTCGCCCGCGAGCCGGTCGGCGAATGGATCCTGCTCGATGCCGAGACCTGGGCCGGTCCCGACTCGATCGGCCTCGCCGCCGCGAGGCTCGCAGATCGCGCCGGCTATTTCGGCCGCGCCGTCCAGAGCATCCTGTTCGAGAAGCGGTCGTAGTCTTCTCTTCCGGACCGCGACCTTCCAGATCGCTCATGCTCATGAGCGAGCCGGAGGCTCGCGGTCCGGAAGAGAAGACATTCCAATAGGGATGATCTCGGAAGAGGCCAGGGAGAATGGCGTGCCGGACCAGTCGCCGAGCCATCGTTCGACCGTGAGGCCCGCGGCGTCGATCAGCGACGCGAGTCGCTCCTGCGGCGGGAACGCAATCTTCGATTGCGATGAATACAGACGGCCATCCGCAAGCTCGTAGTAGGTCCCGTACGTCACGATGCCCGTGACGGGATCGCACGATGCATCGTTCCAGGCGAGCACGCGGCCAAGCGCGGGGTGTTCGATGTGCCGCTTCGAATTCGCGGACGTCCACGCGCGCCACTGCCCAAATTCGGGATTGCGGGAATCGAAGATAAAGTGGCCCGTGGGCGCGAGATGAGCCGCGATGGTGCGAAGAACGGCCGCGCGATCCTCATCGGTGAGGAACACCTGGAAGGCGTGACCGGTCAGCACGACGAGATCGAAGTGCCGGTCGAGCCGGACTGTCCGGGCATCGTGGCGGATCCACTGCACGCGCTCGCCGCCCGGCCTCTTGGCTGCGATGTCGAGCATGGCAGCAGCGGGATCGACTCCGACCACTACACGGCCGGCCTGCTCCGCCATAGACGCTGCGAACAAACCGGTGCCGCATCCGAGGTCGAGCACCGAGCCACAGCCCTCGGCCAGCGTGCGGCAATAGTCGAGATCCTCGGCCCAGCCGTTCTCGAGGTCGTAGAACTGCGCCAGATCCGGATCGCCATAGAGCCGGTCCGTTTCCACGAATCGCTCAGCCTCTCTTCCAGCTCGTGCCTTTCGGCCCGTCCTCGAGGATCACGCCCTTGGCCTTGAGCTCGTCGCGGATGCGGTCGGACTCCTTGAAGTCCTTCGCCTTGCGCGCGGCCTGGCGGGCGGCGATCGCGGTCTCGATCTCCACATCGCTCGGCCCCGTCGATCCTGCCGGCGTCCAGCGGAACCACGCCTCGGCGTCCTCCTGCAACAGGCCGAGCGCTCGCGCGCCGGCACGGAGCTGCGCCGGATCGTCGAGCTGATGGATCGCGGCGATGGCCTGCGGCGTGTTGAGATCGTCCGACAGCGCCTCCTCGACCGATTGCGGGACGGCCACTTCGGCAATCGCCTTGCCGCGCAGGAATCCGTACCAGCGATCGAGCGTCGCCTTGGAAGCCTGTAGGCCCTCGTGCGTGAAGTCGAGCGGTTGACGGTAGTGCGCCGACAGCAGCAGCAGGCGGATCGCCTCGCCGGGATACTGGTCGAGCAGCTCGTGCACGGTGAAGAAGTTGCCGAGCGACTTGCTCATCTTCTCGCCGGAGATGTTGAGGAAGCCGTTGTGCATCCAGTACTTCGCCATGATGGCGTGACCGAAGGCCGAGCGGCTCTGGGCGATCTCGTTCTCGTGGTGCGGGAAGATCAGGTCGAGGCCGCCGGCATGGATGTCGAAAGTCTCGCCGAGATGCGCAGCGCTCATCGCCGAGCACTCGATGTGCCAGCCCGGCCGCCCGCGGCCCCACGGGCTCGGCCAGCCCGCCTGCACGTCGGTCGACGGCTTCCACAGCACGAAGTCGGCCGGGTCCTTCTTGTAGGGGGCCACCTCGACCCGCGCGCCAGCGATCAGCTCGTCGCGCGGCTTGCGCGACAGGCGGCCGTAGTCGGGCATGCTGGGCACACTGAACAGCACATGGCCGTCGGCGGCATAGGCATGGCCGCGTTCGATCAACCGCTTGATCAGCGATACCATCTCGCCGACATAAGCAGTGGCGCGCGGCTCGACGTCGGGCGCGAGCGCGCCGAGCCGGCCCATGTCGCTCTGGTAGGCCTGCGCGGTGCGGTTGGTGAGGGCGTCGATCGTCTCGCCGTTCTCCGCCGCGCGGGTCATGATCTTGTCGTCGATATCGGTGATGTTGCGCACGTAGGTGACGCGCGGATAGCTCCGCTTCAGCATGCGGTAGAGCACGTCGAACGCGACCACCGGGCGTGCATTGCCGATATGGACGTAATCGTAGACGGTCGGGCCGCAGACATAGAGGCGCACGTGCTCCGGCTGGAGCGGCACGAACGGCTCTTTCTCGCGCGACAGCGTATTGTAAATGACCAGGGACATCGCCCCTTACTCCCCAATGCAGATATGAACGAAGGCTGACCGGCCCGGAACGGGCGTCAGACCTCGGAACATCGCGGGAGAAAGATGAACGACATGGCGCCTCTTTATACGAAGCGTTCGTGCCGTGCAAACTCTTGTCCGCGGCATGTCCTGCTCAAGCCGCTTCGCCCTCCAGCCGCGCCCTGGCCTTGGCGCGGCCGATCAGCGGCAGGAGCCTGGCCATCTCCGGCCCGTTGTCCTGGGCCGTGAGCGCGAGCCTGAGCGGATGGAACAGCGCCCGGCCCTTGCGCCCGCTCGCAGCCGACAGCGCGCTCGTCCAGGCCTTCCACGTCGCGTCCGTCCAGGGTTCCGACGGCAAGGCCTTCGCCGCGTCGGACAGGAACGCCGGCTCCTCGATGCGCGGGGTGATCGGTCCGCGCACGACATCGGCCCAGATCGTCGTGTCGGACAATGTCGTGAGGTTGCCGCGCACGGCGAGCCAGAAGGCCTCACCCAAGTCGTCCGGCAACCGCTCGCGTACCGCAGCATAAGGCATGGCATGCAGGGTGCGGGCGCTGAGATGCACCAGCTCCTCCTCCGAGAAGCGCGCCGCCGCGCGCCCGACCCTCGCGAAGTCGACGGTCGCAACGAGGGCGTCGAGCGATGTCACCGGCTCGACGGGATCGGCCGTGCCGAGGCGCGCCAGCAGCGCGCAGATCGCCAGCGGCTCGATGCCCCGCTCGCGCAGCTCGCCGACCGACAGCGATCCGGTGCGCTTGCTCAGGCCGCCGCCGCCCGCATCGACTAGCAGCGGCAGATGGGCGAATACCGGAACAGGGCCGTCCAGCGCCTCGAACATCTGGATCTGTGCACCGGTGTTCGTGACATGATCCTCGCCGCGGACCACATGAGTGATGCCGAGGGCGATGTCGTCGACCACCGAGGTGAAGCTGTAGAGGTAGGACCCGTCCGCGCGCACCAGCACCGGATCGCTCTGGCTCGCCTCGTCGACATGCTGGGCGCCACGCACCAGGTCGGCCCAGCGCACCTGCTCGGGCGCGAGCTTGAAGCGCCAGTGTGGCCGGCGCCCCTCGCCTTCGAGCGTTCTGCGCGCCGCATAATCGAGCTTGAGCGCGGCCCGGTCGTAGACCGGCGGCCGGCCCTGGGCGAGCAGCCGGCGGCGCTTGAACTCCAGCTCCTCTGGAGTCTCGTAGCAGGGATAGAGGCGGCCGGACGCGATCAGCGCGTCGCGCGCCGTGTCGTAAGTGGCAAGGCGATCGGACTGGCGCTCCTTGATGTCCCAGGTGAGACCGAGCCAGCCGAGATCGCGCTCGATCGCCGTCTCGAACTCGGGCTTGCTCCGGGCACGGTCGGTGTCGTCGAGCCGCAGTATGAATTTACCGTCATGCCGTCGTGCAAATAGCCAGTTGAACAGCGCCGCGCGGATATTTCCGACATGTAGCAGGCCGGTGGGGCTGGGCGCGAAACGGACGACGACGGACATCGGGGCGACTTGTGACGATGGTGCATTGGCGGGTCAAGCGAGCTTCGTCTAAGGTCCGCCGCGAGTGGATCGGCGCAACCGTGCGCCGATGGTGTGTACCCACGGAGTAGTACAGTGAAGCGTCGTCATCTTTTGGTTGCCGGCTTCGGCACGCTGGCAGCCCCCGCGATCGTTCGCGCCCAGGCCAAATATCCCGACCGTCCCATCCGCCTCGTGATCCCCTTCGCGCCGGCCGGTCCGACCGACATCATCGGCCGCAAGGCCGCCGAAAAGATGACCGGAATCATGGGGCAGACCTGGGTGGTCGACAACAAGGCCGGCGCCGCGGGCTCGATCGGCGCGGTCGAGGTCAAGAATGCCAAGCCGGACGGCTACACGGTGCTCCTCGCGACCTCCTCGACTCATGCGATCAATCCGACCGCCTATGCCAAGCCGCTCTACGACGCGGTGAAGGACTTCACGCCGATCTCCTCGATCTGCGTCAATCCGGCGGTGCTGGCGGCCCGGACCGACATGCCCGACACCGTGACGGGCCTCGTCGAGCTGATGAAGAAGAACCCGGGCAAGTATTCCTACGGCTCGTCCGGCACGGGAGGGATCTTTCATCTCACCGGCGAGTACTTCAAACGCGCGGTCGGCGGCATGGACGTGGAACACATCCCCTACAAGGGCTCGGCTCCTGCCCTCAACGACATGATGTCGGGCCAGCTCGCCTGGATGTTCGACACCTTCGCCACCATGCTGCCGCTGCATCGGGCCGGCAAGATACGCATCCTGGGCTATGCCTATTCCGTACGGGCCCCCATCGCTCCGGAGATCCCGACCATGATCGAGGCCGGCGTAAAGGGCTACGAGGCCTATACCTTCAATTTGATCCTGGGCCCGGCCAACATGCCGAAGAACATCGTCGATTCGCTCGACCAGGCGTCGCGTAAGCTGATGGCCGATCCCGACATGGTGAAGTTCCTCAACGATGTCGCAGCCGCGCCGACGCCCGACACCACTCCCGAGCGCACGGCGAAGTTCATCACCGACGAGATCGCCAAGTGGGCGCCCGTGATCAAGGACGCCGGCATCCGGGTCGAATAGCTGCCCCCTCCGCCCCCCTTCCGCCCTTCGAGGACGGAAGGGGGTCTCCTTGGCGTGCCGAGCTCGCTTCGTTTATGGTCACGCTCAGGGAGTGAAACTGGAGTGCGTCCATGAAGCGTCGTCATCTTCTCGCCGCGGGCCTCGGCTCGCTGGCTGCGCCAGGGCTTGCCCGCGCGCAGGCCAAATACCCCGATCATCCGATCCGGCTCGTTATTCCGTTCGCTCCGGCCGGGCCGACCGACATCATCGGCCGCAAAGCGGCGGAGAAGATGACAGCGCTGTTGGGTCAGACCTGGGTGGTCGAAAACAAGGCCGGCGCGGCCGGCTCGATCGGCGCGGTCGAGGTCAAGAACGCCAAGCCAGACGGCTACACGCTGCTCTGCGCGCCGTCCTCCACGCACGCCATCAATCCGACCGCCTACGTAAAGCCGCTCTACGACGCGGTGAAGGATTTCACGCCGATCTCATCGATCTGCGTCAACCCGCTGGTGCTCGTCGCCCGGCCCGAAATGCCCGACACGGTGATGGGCCTCGTTGAGCTGATGAAGAAGAACCCGGGCAAATATTCCTACGGCTCGTCGGGCGCCGGCAGCATCCTTCATCTCGCGGCCGAATACTTCAAGCGCGAGGTCGGCGGTATGGATGTCGAGCACGTCCCCTACAAGGGGTCGATGCCGGCGCTGCAGGACCTGATGTCGGGCCAGATCGTCTGGATGTTCGAGACCTTCTCGACCACGCTGCAGCTGCACAAGGCCGGCAAGGTACGCATCCTGGCCTATGCCTATTCCAAGCGGGCTGCCATCGCACCCGAGATCCCGACCATGATCGAGGCCGGCGTGAAGGGCTACGAGGCTTATACTTTCAACCTGATCCTGGGGCCGGCCGGCGTGCCGCAACCGGTCGTCGACACGCTCGATCAGGCCTCGCGCAAGATGATGGCGGATCCGGAGATGGTGAAGTTCCTGGAGGACATCGCCGCGGTGCCGGCGACCGACACTTCGCCGGAACGCACGGCCAAGTTCATCCGGGACGAGATCGCCAAATGGGCGCCGGTGATCCGCTCCGCGGGGGTGAAGATCGAATAGGCAATTGGAACTTTTCCTCTCTGCGCAGCGCGGGGAGGAAAAGCGCCGCTACGGGCGCGGCGCGAGCGGCACCGGCTGGCCGCTCGCGGCCGGAGACGCGGCAGTACCGTATGGCGTCGCGGTGCCGCTGCCGGGCCCGTAGCCGGCGCCAGCGCCAGCGCCGACGCTCGGCGCCATCACGGCCCCGGGCGCATTCGCATTCTGGCTGCTGATGTAGTAGCCCGCGACGGCGTTCGACTTCTCGCCCGCCGTCTTCGCCGGAACATCGAGCTCGCCGATACGATTGCCTTGTTTGTCCAATCGGTAGCCTTGGGCATCGAGGACGAAGTCCTCGTTGTCGAGGGCCGCGCCGCTCGCTTCCTTGCGGTAGGGCGCCGGATATTGGACGACCTTGTAGTCAGGCACGGGGAGTCCACAGGCGCCAAGGCTCAGGCCGCTCACTACCGCGGCAACAACACGAATAGACGCCATCGTACTCCCCCATGGCCGAAACCTAGGGCCGGGTCGACTGCGGGCTGATGATGTTGCCGCGCGCGTCGAGCCGGTTCCCCTGGCCATCATAGCGGAAGCCGAACTCATCCTTAAAGGCCTGAACGCCGGCCGGAGGCGGCGGCGGGGCCGGCGGAACGTAGTCCGGAGCCGGAGTCGGGGTATAAACGACCGTGCCCGGGGTCACATAGGCTTGGTCGGCCCGCCAGCGGCGGGAATCCATCTCCCGGCCGACGCAGCGGTCATAGGGGCCGGTTCCGGGCTGCAGGCCGTAGGAATAGCAGGCGTCGCGGGCGTCGGAGGTGAGCCGCGCCTCGGCATAATCGCGCGGCACGCGGCCGCGGGCGCGGGCTTCCTGCTCGCGCTGCACACAGCGATCATAGCCGATGCTGCCGGGCGGGAAGCCGTATTCGACACACGCCTGGGCCGAGGCCGAGGTGGTGTAGACCGGCCTGGGACCCGGCGGAAGGGCGGAAGTGGTGGTCGAATTGTAGCTGCAGGCAGCGGCTGACAGTCCCACTGCTACGACAGAAAACAGCCTGGCACGAAGCATAGGGCGTTCCTCCAGCGGATAATCTCACCCGCAAACGCGGGGATTCGCCGGAGGTTGCGCTCAAGCGGCCTTCTTCAGCGCGCCGTCGCGCAGCTCGCGGCGCAGGATCTTGCCCACGTTGGTCTTCGGCAGCTGATCGCGGAACTCGATGTATCTCGGCCGCTTGTAGGCGGTGAACTCCTTGCGGCAGTAGACAGCCAGCGCCTCCCTGGTCAGGTTCTTGTCCCGCCGGACCACGAACAGCATCACCGCCTCGCCCGACTTCTCGTCGGGCACGCCGACCGCGGCGCATTCGAGCACCCCGGGATGGTTGGCCACCACCGCCTCGATCTCGTTGGGGAAGACCTTGAAGCCCGAGATGATGATCATGTCCTTCTTGCGATCCACGATCTTGATGTAGCCGCGCGCGTCCATCTCACCGATGTCGCCCGACTTGAAGAAGCCGTCCGGCGTCATGACCTTGGCGGTCTCGTCGGGTCGCTGCCAGTAGCCGCTCATCACCTGCGGTCCCTTGATCGCGATCTCGCCCGCCTCGCCGAGCGGCAGTTCCTTGCCGGCATCGTCCAGGATCTTGATCTCGACATTGGGCATCGGCAGGCCGATCGAGCCGGTATAGGCCTGCGAATCGGTCGGATTGCAGGTGACGCCGGC
This sequence comes from Reyranella sp., assembly GCF_965279465.1. Taxonomy (NCBI): domain Bacteria; kingdom Pseudomonadati; phylum Pseudomonadota; class Alphaproteobacteria; order Hyphomicrobiales; family Reyranellaceae; genus Reyranella; species Reyranella sp. The sequence goes on along the minus strand of NZ_OZ257242.1, from coordinate 3,781,618 downwards.
GGAGGTTTCGCTCAGGCCGTAGCCCTCGACGATCGGGCAGCCGGTGATGGCGAGCCACTTCTTCGCAACCGCCTCCTGCACCGCCATGCCGCCGCCGTTGGAAATCAGCAGGCCGGAGAAATCTAGCCTGGCGAACTCGGCGTTGTTGGCCAGCGCGTTGAACAGCGTGTTGACCGCCGGGAAGATGTTGAGGCGGTGCTTCGCCAGCTCCTTGACCGTGCCGGGAATATCGCGCGGGTTGGGGATCAGCACATTGAGCGCGCCGGTGCGCATGCCGAGCAGGCCGCAGGTGATGAAGGCGAAGACATGATAGAGCGGCAGCGCGCAGACGATGGTGATCTGGCCGGTGATCGGCTTGCGCCTGAGGCCGGGCTGCATCCAGGCTTCCGACGCCAGCAGGTTGGCGACGATGGTGCGATGCAGGAGCATCGCGCCCTTGGCAACGCCGGTGGTGCCGCCGGTGTACTGCAGCACCGCGATGTCGTCGGGCCCGAGCTCGCGGCGGTCGAAGGCCATCGAGCGGCCAGCGGAGATCACCGAATTGAACGGAACGTGACCCGGCAGCGACCAGGCGGGAACCATCTTCTTCATCGTGCGCACGACGAAGTTGACGATCGGGCCCTTGAGGACGCCCAGAAAGTCGCCCATCGAGGCGACGACGACATGCTTCACCGCCGTGCCGGCCAGCGCCCGCTGCAGGGTCGAGGCGAAGTTCTCCAGCACGATCACTGCCTCGGCGCCGGAGTCCTCGAGCTGGTGCTCGAGCTCGTGGGCGGTGTAGAGCGGGTTGACGTTGACTGCGATGAAGCCCGCGCGCAGCACCGCGGCGACGGCGATCGGATATTGCAGCACGTTGGGCATCATGATCGCGACCCGCGCGCCGCGAGCCAGGCCGCGGCCCTGCAGCCACGCGGCGACCGCCCTGGACAGCGTGTCGACCTCGCCGAAGGTGATCGCCTTGCCCATGCAGACGTAGGCGGGAGCATCGCGATACTTCGCGAAGCTCTCCTCGAGCAGCGACACCAGGCTCGGATAGACCGACGGATCGATATCCGCCGGCACGCCCGGCGGATAATTCTTCAGCCAGAACCGGTCCATTTTTGCCTCCGCCGCTCCCTGTTCATTCTCCTCTCCCCAGACAGGGGGAGAGGAGAATGAGGAGAGTGACTACTTCTTTTCGAGGGTGGATTTGATCTCCTCGTAGGACTCCTTCATCCGGCCCTGGATGATGCCGACCGCCTCGGTGCCGGACTTCTGAACCAGTTCGGCGATGTCGCGGGTGTTGGCGATGGAGGCTTCCATCGCCTTCTTCGCGAATTCCGTCTGCTTGGCGAGGATGTCCTGCGGCGAGCCCGTCGGCTTGAAGTCCTTGGCCATCTCGGTGATGTCCTTGACGGTCGCCTCGAAGATCTCGCGCTGCTTGTTCGCGATCGCCGTGGCGCCGCCCGCCATCGCCTGCCAGGAGCGGGTCATCGCTTCGAAGTTTTTCTGATGGTGCTCCATGATCTTCGTCATGTCGAAGGATGGCACCTTGAGCTGCTCGCCAATCTTGCGGAACATATCCGTAAAGGCCTGGGATGCGTCGGCCATGAGAACCTCCTTCAAAACGACCTAGAGCTGGAGCTTCAACCCCTGCTCCAGCACGTGCAAGGCCAAACCGGCCAAACCGCCGATCAAGGTGCCGTTGAATCGGATGTATTGCAGGTCGCGGCCGACGGTGAGCTCGACTCTCCCGATCAGCACGTCGATGTCCCAGGACTTGACCTGGTCGGCGATGAAGCGGCCGACGCCGCTCCTCTGGCTCTGCACGAACTCGCCCAGCACCTCGACCATGCCGCGATTGATCTCGGCGCGGATCGCCGGGTCGCGCGCGAGCTGGCCGCCGATGTCGACCAGCATCGCCTCGAGTTGGCGCTGGACCTGCGAGTCCCCGCTCCCGGCATCGCGCTCGAGGAAGCTGCGCAGCCCGTCCCACGCGTGCCCTGCCAGCGCCGCGACTTCCGGGCGGGCCATCAGCTCGCTCTTCATTTCTTCGGCACGGCGGGCGAAGGAGCGCGAGGTGCCGAGCCGCTCGACGAAGCTCTTCGCGAAGCGGTCGAATTCCGCGCGCACCGGATGGTCGGGATCTTTCCGCGCCTCCTCGAGGAAGGCGATCGCCGACGCCACGATCTTGCGCAGCAGGTAGGCATCGGCGCGATAGAGCTTGAACACGGCCGGCAGCTCCTGACGGATCTTGTTGCGCAAGGCCGCCAGCGCCTGCTCGTTGGTCAGGAACTTCTCCAGCACGCCCAGCAGCTCGTCGAGCAGGCGCCGGTGCTGACCTTTCTCGGTGATCGTGCCCAACAGGCCGGCAGCGAGCGGCGCGATTTCGATCTTCTGGAGCTCCGTCTGCAGGCGTTCGGCCAGGAACCGGCGCAGCCCGCCCTCGTCGATCGCTGCCAGCGCCTTGGGCAGCATCCGGACCGCGAAGGCCGACAGCGCCGCGCTGCGCTCGCGGTCGCCAAGCCACGTCGCCATATGCGCGGCGAAGTCGACCTCGCCCAGCTTCTTCGCGACCGTCTCGGGCGCCAGGAAATTGGACTCGATGAAGTTGCCGAGATTGTCGGCGATGCGTTCGTGGTTGCTCGGAATGATGGCGGTGTGCGGGATCGGCAGGCCGAGCGGCCGGCGGAAAAGCGCGACCACGGCATACCAGTCCGCCAGCCCGCCCACCGTCGCCGCCGACGCGAACGCGGCGACATAGCCCCACGCCCAATGCATCGGCTCGAAGTGCCGCGCGACGCCGAACAGGGCGGCCGTCGAAATCAGCAGCAGCGTCGCGGCCAGCTTGATCCGGCGGAGCTCGCGCGCACGGTCCGCATCGCGGCCCTGAAGAGGCGAAGCGTCATCCATCCTGTCGTATATAGTGCGCCGGTCGTGCCTTTCGCGGGAGGAAATCATGAAGGTCGGGTTCATCGGCGTCGGCAACATGGGCGGCCCCATGTGCCGCAACATCATCAAGCGCTCCAACCATCAGGTGACGGTGTTCGACCTCAATCCGGCCGCGGTGAAGACCTGCACCGATCTCGGCGGCACGGCTGCAAAATCGATCGCCGAGGTGACAAAGGGCGCTGACGTGGTGATGACCTCGCTCCCCATGCCCAAGGACGTCGACGCGGTTACCCTCGGCGACAACGGCATCCTGGCCAATATCTCGAAGGGCCAGACCTATATCGACCTCTCGACCAATGCGCCGTCGATGGTGAAGAAGATCGGCGCCGCCATGGAGGCCAAGGGCATCGCCATGCTCGACGCTCCCGTAAGCGGCGGCACGACAGGAGCGGAAGCCGCGACGATCGCCATCATGGTGGGCGGCGACAAGAAGGTGTTCGACGACGCCCTGCCGGTGCTGCAGTCGTTCAGCGCCAACGTCATCCACATGGGCGGGCTCGGCTCCGGCACGGTCGCCAAGCTGGTCAACAACATGTTGTCGTTCTGCAACATGGCCGCGCTGTGCGAAGGCATGATGCTGGGCACCGGCTACGGCCTGGAGCCCGAGAAGCTGCTGCAGGTGATCTCGAGCTCGAGCGGCAACTCGAACGCCATCAAGAACTTCACCCTGCGGGCCCTGCCGGGCCACTACTCGCCACCGTCCTTCGCGCTCGACCTCGCCTACAAGGACCTGCATCTCGCCCTCGAGCTCGGCGACGAGCTCGGCATTCCGCTGCAGCAGGGTGCCTCGACGCACAACCTGCAGCGCCTCGCCAAGGGCATGGGTTGGGGGCCGGACGACAGCTCCTCGGTGCTGCGCGTCTACGAGACGATGCTGCGCCGCAAGGTCAAGCCGTAGAAATCGGGAGGAAATCATGAAAGTCGGATTCATCGGCGTCGGCAACATGGGCGGCCCCATGTGCCGCAACATCATCAAGCGCTCCAACCACCAGGTGACGGTGTTCGACCTGAACCCCGCCGCGGTGAAGACCTGCACCGATCTCGGCGGCACGGCCGCCAAGTCGATCGCCGAGGTGACCAAGGGCGCCGACGTGGTGATGACGTCGCTGCCGATGCCGAAGGACGTCGAGGCGGTGACCTTGGGAGACGGCGGCATCCTGGCCAACATCGCCAAGGGCCAGACCTATATCGACCTCTCGACCAATGCGCCGTCGATGGTCAAGAAGATCGGTGCCGCGATGGCAGCCAAGGGAATCGCCATGCTCGACGCTCCCGTCAGCGGCGGCACCGTCGGGGCGGAAGCGGCGACCATCGCCATCATGGTCGGCGGCGACAAGAAGGTGTTCGACGACGCCCTGCCCGTGCTGCAGTCGTTCAGCGCCAACGTCATCCACATGGGCGAGCTCGGCACCGGCACGGTCGCCAAGCTGGTCAACAACATGATGGCCTTCTGCAACGCCGCCGCGGCCTCAGAAGGCATGATGCTTGGCGTCACCGCCGGACTCGATCCGGCGAAGCTCGCCCAGGTGATCGCCAGCTCGAGCGGCAACTCTGCCGTCTTCAAGTCGTTCTCCGAACGCGCGCTGAGCGGGCAGTTCTCGCCGCCGTCCTTCGCCCTCAACCTCGCGCACAAGGACCTGCATCTCGCCATGGAGCTCGCCGACGAGCTCGACGTGCCGCTGCCGCTGGGCTCGGCCACGCACAACCTGCAGCGCATGGCGCGCAAGATGGGCATGGGCAACGCCGACAGCTCGACCGTCCTGGCCGTCTACGAGAAGGTGCTCGGCAAGACGGTCAAGCCGTGAGCGGGGCCGTCCTCCCGACGCACGGCCGCTTCGACTTCGTCCCGATCGTCGACCGGCCGGATTATTCCTGGCCGGGCGGCAAGCGGCTCGCACTCTGGGTCGCCATCAACGTCGAGACCTTCGGCTACGGGCTCGACGGTCCGACCCTGGGCAACCCGCTGCCGATGCCCGACCAGCGCAACTGGTCGTGGCGCGAGTACGGCAACCGGGTCGGCCTCTGGCGCATGCTCGAGCTGGCCGACACGTTCGGCATCCCCCTCGCCCATCAGGTCAACTCGTACCTGTACGAGACGCATCCCCAGATCATGGCAGCGCTGGGCAAGCGCAGGCGGGACGAGATCATGGGGCATGGCCGCACCAACTCGGAAAAGCCCGGCATGCGGCCGGAGGCCGAGGAGCGCGCGCTGATCGCCGAGGCGACGGAGGCCATCCGCAAGCACGAGGGCAAGGCGCCGGGCGGCTGGATGACGCCGCTGCAGGCCGAGAGCCCGCTCACCAACGATCTCCTGAAGGAAGCCGGCTATCGCTATTGTGTGAGCTGGCCGTGCGACGACCAGCCCCACTGGCTGAAGACCCGCTCCGGTCCGCTGCTCAACGTGCCCTACGCGGTCGAGACCAACGACTACGTGTCGGTCATCCATCTGCGCCAGGACGCGCCGGTGTATGGCGACGTCGTGCTGCGCCAGTACGAAGAGATGCTCGACCAGAGCGTCGAGCGGCCGCTGGTCCTGGCGCTCTCGCTCCACACCTTCATCATGGGCCAGCCACACCGGATCAGGGTGCTGCGCGACATTTTCCGGCGCATCACGGAGCATGTGCATTTCGACCGGGTGTGGCTGGCCACCCCCGGCGCCATCGCCGACCACTGCATCGGGCTGGAGCCGGGGATCGTGCCGGGGAGCTAATCGAGAAGAGGTTGCCCCTAGCCTTCGATGCCCGCTCTAGCCTCCCCCTAGTAGGCAGGACTATCGCAAGTAACGTTCACGCCTTCTCCTACACGCGCTTCAGAAGGCGCTTTGAGCGGCGGAAGGCATTAATTTCCTCGCAACCAAGCACGTGCGATAGCCCTGCCCCAGGTTGGGTCGTCAGTTGCCGGCTGATCGATTTGCAAGGTGCACGCGGAGCAAGCACAGGGGACACACAATGGTTGTAGAACGAGTCTACACGGGGGAGGCGGATGTAATTCATGGAAGGTCGACCTGAGCTGGCACTGACCGTACTTTTGCTTCTTCTAGTTGTAATTGTTGCTTGCAACCACGCCGGGTAACGTTTACTCTGCATGCAGTCCAGTCAGAAGCGTAGTCGCGCATGAGCCTTCCGAAAGTTCGACGGAGTGGCGTACAATGGCTTGTTTCTGCCGACCTCTCCGCGCGACGGATCGAGAACGCCAGCTTCCGATAAATCGTGGAGGCACGCGCGATGCGATGGACCAGTGTTCGCCGCTTTTCAATCGATCTTAGTCTGAGATCGAGCAGAGAGGGAGAAGACCAATGACAGATTTTTATTCTGAAGGTAGTGGGGGCGGATCGGTCACAGGTGCGACGCGGTCGCTTTCCGAAGTAACTGGGGAAGATTTCACGGCAGCCTTCCCGGCCCGATCGACGCGCCCCAAGTGGGCAGTCACGCGGTTCCCGGTTAGCATGGAGCATTTCAGGCAGCTTACCCAGGCGGCAGAAAGGCCTGACGCCGCATCCGCAGCGCCGGCACTAGAGGACGACACTTCCGCTGACGCAGACGAGGTCGCCGCCGCAAGTGAGGAAGGGTTCGACCCTGCAGAGGGAGCCCAAGCATCTGCTCAAGCCCTCGCACCTCCGGTCGGCGTGGCGTTCGAAGGAATACCGGCCACGGCTTGGCGACCGCCCGACAACACCTGCGCGGTCGGACCGGAACACGTTATGCTTGCCGTCAACACGGATCTTGCGGTCTATAACAAGAATGGCACGCTGCGTTTCCGCTGGCCTAACTTTACGACACTGTTTCGGCCGGTCCTGCCGAGCAACGCCGGCCTGTTCGATCCTCGGGTTGCCTATGACCACTACGCGCGACGCTGGATCGTCGTGATCGCGGCGCGGCGTGAAGCACCGGCTGGCTCATGGTTAATGGTGGGCGTCTCCCAGGGCAGCGATCCTGGCGGCGCTTGGTGGATCTGGGCACTAGACGCCACGGTGGATGGCTCAAATGCGACCACAAACTGGGCCGACTACCCGATGCTGGGCTTCGACACCCAAGCCATCTATATCGTCTGCAACATGTTCAAGATCGGAGGCGGCTTCCAGTACTGCAAGCTTCGCATCCTCAATAAGGGCGAACTGTACGCGGGCGGCATTGGTCCGGGCCACAATGTTAGATGGTACGACTTCTGGAACCTGAAGAACGCCGACAACAGCGTGGCGTTCACGGTTCAACCCTGTACCCATTTCCGGGGCACCGGGGGCAATCCGCCCGCTTACATGGCCAACAGCCTTTGGCCTAGTGGCAGCAGCCTCACGCTATGGACGCTGACAAATCCAATCGCCCTCTGGACAGGCGGCGCGCCCGCTCTCACCCGACAAGCGGTCGACTGCCGATCCTACGACCTGCCACCGGACGCTGAGCAATTAGCCACCAATACGCGCATCGAAACCAATGACAGTCGGCTTCTAAATGCTCTTTACCAGAACGTTGGCGGCGTTCAAAGGCTCTGGACCTGCCACACCAGCAAGATCACCTGGTCGGGCGAGAGCGTGGCGCGTTCGGCGGTACAATGGTACGAGATCGACGTACCGACCAAGAAGGTGGTGCAGCAGAACGGCTACGGTGCCCGGGGCGCCTACTACTTCTTCCCCGCAATTCAAACCGACATCTCGCGCAATGCTTATGTTGTATTCAGTCGTTCGAGCGCGAGCGAGTTTGGCTCGCTGCGTCAAACCGGCCGCCGCGTCAGCGCGCCCGCAAACGATCTCGAAAACAGTGCGCTGATCAAGGCAGGAGAAAGTGCATACCTCGGCGCCCGCTGGGGCGACTACTTCGGTGTTTCGCGCGACGGCGGTGATGCCGGCCGGGTGTGGGTCTATGGCGAGTATGCCGAAAGCGGTGGCCAATGGGGTACCTGGGTCGCCAGCATGAAATTCTGAATAGGTGGGTTGAATTGTCGGCCTGCCAGAAACTGATCGGCAAGGGAGAGCAATCATGTTCACACTAATCTCAAGGCTACCTATCCGGGAATTGCTTTGGCGGCAGGCGCCAACTTTTTTGATCGCACTGGTTGCTGCTGAATTGTTCTACAAGTTTCATAGTTTCTTGCTGGAGACGGGAGCGTTCTTAGCCACCTGGTTCGTGCTGGATGCCGTTGCCGGCCTCGTCGCAAGGCTCATCGGCAAGCAACCGCTTGCTACTCTTGACTATTGAAAGATCCTTCTCGAGGCCCAGATATCCAATCACGGCCGCTTCGGATCTTGACCGCTGCGGTCGTGCTGGCTTCGTCCTGGCTTTGCTGGTCGGCTCTGCCGACCAGCACGAGGAATGATACTATGATCCGATCCTACCAAAGCTCATTTACATCGGGATCGGCCCAGTCTGGCGCCGGTTCTTCATCCGGCCGTCCCGTCGAGCCATCGCCGGATGGCCCTGGCAACAGACCACCAAGTCCGGGTGAACGGGAAGCGCCGGTGCCTGGAACACCTGCCGGAGAAGCCGAACGTCGGCGGCTAAAAAAAGACGCAGAGAAGCCTGAACGTCCGGCTCCTAATCCACAGCAGAAACCGGGTCAGCAGGACTCCGGTTCCTAGCTAGCAGGGTGGGAGGAACATGATCCTGCAGGAAGCTACGCCACCTCTTTCTCCTCTCCCCCGATAGGGGGAGAGGCGGGGAAAGGGGGGTGCGCACGGCCTTCGATGCGAGAGGAAGACGAAACAAGCCGTTCCGTCGCCTCATCCACCGTCATCACGTCGCCGAAGGAGATCTGGAAGCCGTTGAGGGCGGCGGCGTGCTCCTCGTCGGTCGAGGTTGCCGTGGCGTCCGACAGCAGCGCCACGCGATACTCCATCATCGAGGCGTCGCGCGCCGTCGACTCGCAACAGACATTGGTCTTGGTGCCGGCGACCAGCAGGATCTCGACACTGTTGTCGCGCAGCACGCGATCGAGATTGGACGAATCGCCGATCATGGCGCTGAACTTGATCTTGCGCACGTACAGGTCGTCAGCCTTCGGCTCCAGCGCCGCGTAAAGCTTGAAGCCCTCGTTGTCGGATGACAGCAGCTTGAGCCGGCGCGCCGCGTTCTCGGGAGTCAGCTTGTACTTGTGATGCTTGCCACACTTGGCGAGCGCCTCGGCACTATCGGTCTGGATCCAGACGACCCGTCCACCCGCCGCACGCACCGCCGCGGCCATGCGGTTGATGTTGGGTACGATCTCGCGCGCCTGCGGCGACTGGTTGGGATAGTCCTCGGCGACGTAATAGTTCTGCATGTCGACGACCACCAGTGCGGTGCGCGCCGCATCGATCTCGTCGAGCGCGAAGGGCTTGCCCTGCAGGCGGATCACACGGGCGCGGATCGAGTCCGGGACGATATACTTGTGCATCGGCCAAACGTCTCAGGCCGATGCCGTCAGGTCAACGCCTGCAGGAACGGCGGCAGCTTGCGGCCCTGGCTGAGGATGTACCGACCCATCGCGCCGGCGACCTGCGCGACCGCCGGCCGCGCGCTCATGCGGTCGCGCCACGCCAGCAGCTTCAGGTGCGTCGCGTCCATCGGCGCGCCCATGCGCGCGCCGAAGAGCTGCGCCATGTAGAAGGCGATGTCGGCGTAGGAGTAGCTGCCGGCCAGCCATTGCCGCGAACCGAGGGTGCGCTCCATCTCGTCGTAGAAGGCCTTGGACGCCGCCCGCGCCTCGACGGCGGCCGGATCGTCCGGGACATCCTGCAGACCCATCAGCCGGACGATCGGCGGGAAGTAGACCTCGTCCGACTTGTGCTCGAGCAGGCGGGCGCGGGCGCGCGCCTTCGGCTCGGAGGGCCACAGCGCGGGCTCCGGCCTCACTGTCTCGAAATACTCGAAGATCTGGGTCGAATCGAAGAGCTCGAGATCGCCGTCGATCAGCACCGGCACCTGCCGCTTGGGATTGATGCGCAGCACCTCGGGATGCTTGGGCTGATAGAGCGTCGCCATCTCGAATGGCACCATGACCAGCTCGAGCTCCAGGCCTTTTTCGCGAGCGGCGATCTCGGCCTTGGCACCGAACATGCTGAGGGGACCGGAGTAAAGCTTCATGGCGCCGACGCTATCACCGCTCGCCGGCGGGCGCGCACGACCTAACCTCGGGCCAGGTGGCAGGATTCGTCAGCTTCGCTCAGATCGGATTTGCGAGGCCGAGCCAGACTTCGACGATGCCCTGCCGCGGTTTCGGGGTGTAACCGAAAAGCGGCTTGATCGTCACCGTTCGGCTTCGGTCCTTGTAAAGGCTCGCGAGATAACCATCGATCACCTCCTTCATCTTGCCCGCCTGCTGGCAATCCGGCTGATAGAAACAGCGTATCTCCTGCAAGCCGGCGGCGGCCGCCAGCCGTTCTTCGCCCGGAACCTTGAACCCGGCCTGGTCAAGCTGGGCCGACAGCCCCTTGATGTACTCGCGATCCAGTCCGGCGAACTGGATGTATGCCGTGACCTTCACGGAACGCAGTTGCACCTGCTCCGTGCGCTGTACCGCAGTCTCCTCCAGCTTTGCGATCTGCAGTTGCTGGTCGCGCTCGGCGTCGGCGGCAATCGGCGCGCCGGCTTTCTCGGCGACGCGCTTGAGCTCCGTGCCGAGCCGGCCCATTTCGGTGACGAGCGACTTCACGTCGACCGCGAGCGACGCGAGAACCGCCGCGTCCGGCACGGCATTGCGCAACCGGTCGGACTGCTGCTGCGCACGGTCGTCGATCTCGCTGACCCGGTCGCGCGCCGCTTTGAGCGCCGTATCGATCTCCTTTGCCCGGACCGTGAAGTCCCCCCGCAGCTTTTCCATTTCGGCGGCGACGAGGGCTGCCTTGTTCCGCATTTCGCCGAGTCCCTCGTCGAGGACCTGACGACGCAACTTTAGTTCGGACAGGCTGTTGGCGGCGCTCTCCGTGGCCGACTTCGCAACGCGCTCTGCCTCCTCGGCGAGCTTCTTTGCCTTCTCCGTCGGTTCGCTGGCCTCCCGTCTGACATGCTCCTGAACCGCGCTGGCGATCTTTCCGTCCAGATAGGAAATCAGCCACGGTGTCCCGACCAACCCCACGCCCACGAGAAACGCGGCCGCCAGCGCCGTCCAGGTCTTGAACAACTGCTTTTCGACGTTGTCCCGAACCTCGCGCTCCAGATTGCCTTTGAAATAGTCGAGGGTATCCTTGTCGAATTCGGGCATCGGGCGTTCTCCTGCCGCATACCAGCGAGGAGAGCATAACCCAGACGCTCGATCACATCATGACGAACATCGCGACCGCGGCGACCGCCATCATCGCCGTGGTGAGCCAGCCGAATACCCGCTGGGTGCGCGTTGCGGCGAACTGGCCCATCTGCCTTGAGCTCGACGCGACGACCATCATGGCGACCAGCACCGGCACGACGATGACGCCGTTGACGACCGCGCTCCAGACCAGCGCCTTGATCGGATCGAGCGTCGAGAGATCGACGGCGATGCCGAGCAGGATGGCTGCGGCGATCACGCTGTAGAATCCACGGGCCTTCCGGGGTGGATGTTCCAGCCCGGTCGGCCAAGCAAAAAGCTCGCCCGCGGCGTAGCCGACGGAGCCTGCCAGCACCGGCACGGCGAGAAGGCCCGTACCGATGATGCCGATGCTGAACAGGATGAAGGCGAAATCGCCGGCGATCGGCTTGAGGGCCTGGGCCGCCTGCTCGGTGGACTGGATGTCGGTCTGTCCGCTTGCGTGCAGCGTCGCGGCCGTGGTCAGCATGATGAAGAAGGCGACGAGATTGGACATGCCCATGCCGGCCCAGGTCTCCCAGGCAATGCGCTGAAGCTGAGCCGGGGCGTGCTGCGGCTCCTCGAGCAAGGGGGCCTCCTGGGGATCCGCCTCTTCCTCCTCGACTTCCTGCGAGCTCTGCCAAAAGAACAGGTACGGGCTGATCGTGGTGCCGAACACGGCGACCACCAGGGTGAGCGAGTCACCCGACAGTGCGAATCGCGGCAGCAGCGCGCCCACCGCGACCTGGTGCCAGTCAATGCGGACGGTGAAGACGATCCCGACATAGGCGAACAGCGAGAAGGTCAGCCACTTCAGCACGTCGACATAGCGGTGATAGGGAATGAACACGGTGCCGATCAGGCACGCGACCGCAAACAGCGCGGTGTAGAGATGCTGGTTGCCGCCGGCCGCGAGCTTCACGGCGGCGCCCATGGCCGAAAGATCGGCACCGATATTGATGGTGTTGGCGACGAACAGCAGCGCCACCAGGGCGCCGACCACCGGACGCGGGAACACGTCGAGCATGTTTGCAGCCAAACCACGGCCAGTGACCCGTCCGATGCGCGCGCTGATCGACTGGACCGCGACCATCATCGGCCAGGTCAGCACCACCGTCCAAAGCAACCCGAATCCGGTCTGGGCGCCGGCCTGCGAATAGGTCGCGATGCCGCTCGGATCGTCGTCGGCAGCGCCGGTGATGACGCCGGGACCGAGGCGCCTGGTGAGGCCTTTCAGGGACAAGGTGGACGAGAACGCCTCCTGTGGCTCGAAGTTCCTGTGTTCCTCCCTGGTGAAGCGCGGGGAGGAACTTGATCGATGCTTTGCGCCTATATGGGTCAGATTTTCCTGAACGGCTTGGGCCCATCGAAGTCGCCGATATAGCTCAAATGCGTCACCAAGCCGGTGCGCGGGCGCCACTGATGGAGTGCGATCGCCGGCGGCTCCATCATCATGGTGAGCGGCGCGCCGTCGTGCAGGTCGAGTGTCGCCTGATGGGCCGTGCTCGGCGCGATCGAGGCCATTGTCCCGGCCCAGCGCACCTGGATCGGGCGATGGACATGGCCGCAGACGGCGCGCTCGACGGTGCCGTGCCGCCGCACCAGCGCGGCCAGGTGCTGGTCACCGTGCTGCAGGCGCGCACGGTCGAAGGCGTCGATCCCGCATTCGAACGGCGGATGATGCATCAGGAGCATCACGGGCTTGTCGCCGTGCTCGCCCAGTCGCGCGTCGAGCCAGGCCAGCCGCTCCTCGCACAGCTCACCGTACGGCTTGCCTTCGACCAGCGTGTCGAGCGCGATCAGCCGCACCGGCTGGTCCTCGACCGCGTACTGCAGGAAGCCCTCGGCGGGGAAAAAGCCCTTGTCGGCGAAGGCGGCACGCAGCGGTTCGCGCGCGTCGTGGTTGCCGGGAATGACATAGAGGGGCATCGGCAGAGGCGCGAGCAGCCGCCGCAGCAAGGCGTATTCCTCCGCCTTGCCGCCGTCGACCAGGTCGCCGGTCATGATCGCGAGATCGGGCAGCGGATCGAGCCGCAGGACATGTGCCACGGCACGCTCGAGATAGGCCGCGGTGTCGATGCGATCGTAGAGGAGCTGGCCCGGCCCCCTGATATGCGGGTCGGAAAGCTGCGCGATGAGCATGGTCAGCCCCTGAAGCCGTTGACGATCGGATAGCGCCGTTCCCGGCTGATCAGCCGCGACGTGATCTTCACGCCGGGCGGTGCCTGGCGACGTTTGTACTCGGCGGTTTCGAGCAGGCGCCAGACCCGCGTGACGGTCGCGACATCGTAGCCTTCGGCGGCAAGCTCCTCGGCCGACAGATCGCGCTCGATCAGTCCCTTCAGGATCGCATCTAGCACCGGATAGGGCGGCAGCGAATCCTCGTCCTTCTGGTCGGGCCGCAGCTCGGCCGACGGCGGCTTGTCGATGATGCGCTCGGGGATCACCCGGCCCGGACGGCCCATCGCACCGACCGGCAGATGCGCGTTGCGCCAGCGGCACAGTTCGAACGCGGTCGTCTTGTAGACGTCCTTCAGCACGTTGTAGCCGCCGCACATGTCGCCATAGAGCGTGGCGTAGCCGACCGCCATCTCCGACTTGTTGCCGGTCGTCACCACCATGCCGCCGAGCTTGTTCGACATCGCCATGAGCGTGACGCCGCGGGCACGGCTCTGGATATTCTCCTCGGTCACGTCCTCCTTGCGGTTGCCGAACAGCGGCAGGAGCATCGACCGGAATGCTTCCATTGCCGGCGCGATGCTCACGATGTCGTACCTCACCCCGATCGCCTCGGCGCAGGCCCTGGCGTCCTCCAGCGAATGCGCGCTGGTGTAGGGCGATGGCATCATGATCGTGTGGACGCGCCCCGGTCCCAGCGCATCGGCGGCCACGGCAGCCGTCAGCGCGGAGTCGACGCCGCCCGACAGGCCGATGATCACCGAGGGGAAGCCCGTCTTGTTCACGTAATCACGCAGGCCGAGCATCATTGCCTGGTAGATCGATTCGATGTCGCTCGGCTCGGGCGCGATCGCGGCGGGCAGGCACTCCCACCCGCTCTGGCCGCGGCGAAACTCGACGGTCGCCACCTCTTCGCGAAACGAGGCGAGCTTGGCTTTGAGCTGGCGGTCGGCACCCAGCGCAAACGAGCCGCCGTCGTAGATCACCTCGTCCTGGCCGCCGACCTGGTTGAGATAGACCAGGGGCAGGCCGCTTTCGATCACGCGCTTGACGCCGAGCTGCACGCGCACGTCAGTCTTGCCGACCTCGTAGGGCGAGGCGTTGGGCACCAGCAGGATCTCGCCGCCGGTCTCGGCAATGCATTCGACGACGTCGGGCGTCCACACGTCCTCGCAGATCGGCACGCCGATGCGCACGCCGTTGAAGACCAGCGGCCCGGGCATCGGCCCCGGCGTGAAGACGCGTTTGTCGTCGAACACGCCGTAGTTCGGCAGGTCGACCTTGTAGCGCTTGCCGACAATCTCGCCTTTGTCGAGGCAGATGATGGCATTGTAGAGCTTGCCGTCCTCGTGCCACGGCGTGGTGACGAACAACGCCGGGCCGCCGTCCCGCGTGTCGGCACGCAGCGCTTCCACCGCCTCGTGGCAACGTTTGACGAAGGCGGGCTTCAACACGAGGTCTTCCGGGAAGTACCCGGCAAGCACGAGTTCTGCTGTCAGCACGAGGTCGGCACCCTGCCTGGCCGACTCGTCGCGCGCCGCCCGGACCTTCGCGAGATTTCCGGCGACGTCGCCGACCTTCGGATTGAGCTGGGCGAGCGCGACCTTGAGGCTGTCCGTCATCTTCAAGCCTTGGCGGCGACGACCTCGATCTCGACCAGCATCGCAGGATCGGCCAAGCCGGCAACGACCAGCAGCGTCGAGGCGGGATAGGGCTCGCTGATGAACTGGTCGCGCGCGGCGCGGTTCGGCACGACGAAGCGGCTGTCGGTCAGGAAGGTCGTGATCTTCACGATGTCCTTGTAGCCCATGCCGCCGGCCTTCAGGACCTGGCCGATATTCTTCCAGACCTGCACCGCCTGCTTGTCGAAGGTCGGCTGCAGCTTGCCGCGCGAATCGACGCCGACCTGCCCTGAAACGAATAGGTAGCGCGCGCCGGCCTGGACCTCGGCGCCGAGGCTGTACTTGCCGGAAAGCGAGACGCTCTTGGGATTGTGATACTTGATGGCCATTTTCGGCTCCCCCATGTAAGGAGGCGCACGGTTTCAGGTCGGAGCGCATGGCGTCAAGCAGCAAGAGCGTCCACATCGTCGGCGGCGGCCTCGCGGGCAGCGAAGCGGCGTGGCAGCTCGCGCAGGCGGGTGTGCCCGTGATGCTGCACGAGATGCGGCCGGTGCGCGGCACCGAGGCCCACCTGACCGATTCGCTCGCCGAGCTGGTCTGCTCCAACTCTTTCCGCTCCGACGATGCCGAGAACAACGCTGTCGGCGTGATCCACGAGGAGATGCGCCGCGCCGGCTCGCTGATCATGCGCGCGGCCGACACGCACAAGCTCCCCGCCGGCGGCGCGCTCGCGGTTGACCGCCACGCCTTCTCCGCCGCCGTGCAGGAAGCCCTGCTCGCCCATCCGCTGGTGACGTTGCAGCGTGAGGAGGTGGCCGGCCTCCCGCCCGCCGAGTGGGACCACACCATCATCGCCACCGGCCCCCTTACCTCCACGGCGCTCGCCGAGGCTCTGGCCCGGGAGACCGGCGAGGAGTCGCTCGCTTTCTTCGATGCCATCGCGCCGATCGTGCATCACGACAGCATCGACATGTCGATCGCCTGGAAGCAGTCGCGCTACGACAAGGCAGGTCCCGGCGGCAGCGGCGCGGACTACATCAACTGCCCGCTCGACAAGGAACAGTACGATGCCTTCGTCGCCGGCCTGCTGGCGGGCGACAAGACCGAGTTCAAGCAGTGGGAAGCCACGACGCCCTACTTCCAGGGCTGCCAGCCGATCGAGGTCATCGCCTCAAGCGGGCCGCAGAGCCTGCGCTTCGGGCCGATGAAGCCGGTCGGCCTGCGCGATCCGCGCACGGAGCGGCGGCCATGGGCCGTCGTGCAGCTCCGCCAGGACAATGCGCTCGGCACGCTGTGGAACATCGTCGGCTTCCAGACCAAGCTCAAGCATGCCGAGCAGGTTCGCCTGTTCCGCACCATCCCGGGCCTGCAGAATGCCGAGTTCGCGCGCCTGGGCGGGCTGCACCGTAACACGTTCCTCAACAGCCCACGGCTGCTCGACGCCACTCTGCGTCTGAAGGCGTTGCCGCGGCTGCGCTTCGCCGGCCAGATCACCGGCTGCGAAGGCTATGTCGAAAGCGCCGCCGTCGGTCTGTTGGCCGGCCGCTTCGCGGTGGCCGAGCTGCGCGGCGAGATGCCGAGCGCACCGCCGATGACGACCGCGATGGGCGCCCTGCTCAATCACATCACCCGTGGCGCGGACGCCACGACCTTCCAGCCGATGAACGTCAACTTCGGCTTGTTCCCGCCGATCGAGGGCAGCTACCGCGGCAAGGAACGCAAGCAGGCGCTGGCTGCGCGGGCGCTGCGCGATTTCGACAACTGGCTCGCGCCGGCCGCGGCTGCAGCGTAGGCTCATGCTCTTTCTGCATTGCAAGCATCCCGCTCGCCCATGATCATGAGCGAGCGGGATGCTCGCGGTCCGGAAGACCAAGATCCGGCCAGCGCGTCATGAGGGCGGCAACCATATCGTCGATGCGCGCCGCCAGCAGCCGCTCGCCCTTGAAGGCGGAGGCGCAGGTCGGGTCGCCGGTCGCGGCGGACTCCTTGAAGTCCGCGGCCGGCATGAGCTTGTCCATCCGCACGCTGCGTGGATCGAGCGCCAGCACGACCGAGGTCTCCCGCTCGTCGGCGTGGCCGCCGTCCTTGTGCTCGATCAGATGGTCGGCCGCCTGCCCCGCGTGGCGCATGTGCAGCACCAGCACGCCGGTTTCCGCGGCGACCTCGTCGAGCGGCTTCTCGGTCGACACGCCGGTATTGATCAGCGCAATGCGCCGGACGCCCTGAGCAGTCAGGTTCGCGATCAGCTCGCGCATCACCGCCTTGAAGGTATCGGCCGTCAGATGCTGGCTGCCTGCGAACGAGGTGAACGCCGGGTAATAGCCGAAGCCGACGACCGGTGCGGCGACCACCGGCAGCCGTCCAATCAGGCGCTGTCCCAGCGCGCGCGCCGTGAGCGCATCGGTCTTGAGCGGCAGGTGCGCGCCATGAGCCTTCGATCCCGCGCCGATCGGGATGACGACGACGGCATCGGCGTCGAACCGCGCCTTGGCCTCGATCCAGGTCAGCTCCTCGAGCCAGACGCCGGCGGTCATGGTTCCCACGGCAGCTTGACGTGCTTGGCCGTCCGGCCAGGCGGGCCCATGACGATCATCTTGCGCCACTTCGCCTGCGGCGCACTGTCGTCGAGCACGATCCTGCCGTCGACCAGTGCAACACCGAGGTCCTTCCACAACGCGTCGAGATCGACGGCGGTGTTGGCGTTGACGTGGCGGTCGATCAGTTCGCTCATCGCCTTCGTGCCGGTCGCGCGGTTGCAGGCCTGCGTATAGGCATCGAGCGAGACTCGGCTCGCACCGTCGAGCCCTTCCCACAGCGCGCCGGCGAGGCAGTCTTCCAGTCCCTTGGCGCCGTTGCTCTCGCGGCGGATGGCGAGGTCCGCCAGCAGCATGAACATCGCGCCGCCCCAGTAGTTCTCGCGGCCCGAGGCCGCCGGCAGGCCGCGCGGGAAGACGCCGACTCCCTGCGGCATGTTCATCACCCATTCCTTCCAGACCGCTTCCTCGGTCTTCCAGCCGGCGCGGGCGCGGATGATCGGCTCGACGTAGGTGGCCGAGCCCTCCATGAACCATGTGCCGCGCCCACGGATGAATGGCATGCCCGAATGCACCAGCTCGTGCACCAGGACCCAGTCGTTGAACAGGCGGCGCGAATCCATCGTCTCGCCGACCTCGACCATGATGGTGACACCGCCCCCCGGCTGGGTGCGGCCGAAGCCGACGCCGCTGCGCGGCATTGGCACCAGCCCGACCAGCATCTCCGGCGCGGTGAAGCCGTGCCAGTAGTTGGCCTGGGCTTGGGCCGTGCGCTCCACCCAGTCGACGATCGCCTTGCGCGAGCTTTCGGTGAAGCCTTCGAGCAGCGCCAAGCGCAGCACCGCGTCCTTCTTCGGCTGGCCCGGCCGCAGGCTGCCCGGCGCGGGCACGACGAGCTCGTGCAGCTCGAAGCGGCCGAGCGCGGTGTAACCGGCGAAGCGCACCGTGGCGCCGGCAAGCCGCCAGGCGTCACCAACTTTCGGCAGGCCGCTCGAAAACGCCATGCCCTCCGGCGTGCGGACGCGGATGTCGATCACCGGCAGGCGCTGGTAGCCGCGTGGCTCGAGCAGCCAGCCGCCGATCGGCATCAGCACGCCCTTGCCGCGCTGGATGCCTTCGGCTGGCGTGTCGACTGCGCGGGCATAGCCGCCGAGATCGAAGCGATAGTGCGCTTCGACGAGGCCGTTCACCGCCTCGATCCGTCCCCCGGTGAAGTTGCTGAGGAAGGGCTGCGCGCGTTCGCCCTCGAGCGCGAAGCTGAGCGGCTGGCTCGACCGGCAGTGGTAGGTGACGTCGAGGGTGAGCGCCTCGTGCAAGGTGACATCGACTGTGCAGTCCGGCGCGGGCATGGGCTGCGCGAAGGCCGGCACCGTCCCGAGGAGAACTGCCGCCAGCAGGGTACGAAGGAACATGACTCACTCTAGCCTGTGATAGGGTGCGGGCAATGGACCTGCTCGATCACGTTCTGCGGCGGATGGGCCGGCACGCCACCACATTGCTGCCTTTTTCGCTGCTGATCGGCGTGCTGTTCCAGGACCTCGCCGCCGCCACTCGGCCGTTGGTCGGCCCGCTCGCGACCCTCCTGCTGATGCTCGCCCTGGTGCGCACCGACTGGCCGCGCGTCCGGGCGCTGCTGGCCCGGCCCGGGCTCGCGCTCGCCCTGTCCGCCGCGATCCTGGTCGCCGTGCCGCTCGCGGTCTGGCCGTTCTGGAGGATGCTCGACGTCTGGCCCGGGCTCGTCGCCGCGCTCTGCCTCAGCGCCATGGCGCCGACCGTGGTCTCGGCCGCGACCACGGCGGCATTCCTGCGGCTCGACGTGTCGCTCGCGCTGCTCGTCTCGCTGATCACCAACTTCGCCGTGCCGCTCACCATGCCGCCGCTGGCGCTCTGGCTGCTGGGCTTCGACCTCAAGATCGGCGCGGCGACGCTCAGCCTGCGACTGGCGGCGATCGTGCTGATCGCTCTGGCTGGCGCGATCGCGATCCGCGCCTGGCTGAAGCCCGACGGCGTGCGTCACAGCGCGCACAAGATCGACGGCTGTGCGGTGCTGGTGCTGATGGTCTTCGCGATCCCGCTGATGGACGGCATTGTCGCCCGTGCGCTGGCCGAGCCGATGAAGCTCACGGGCTTCATCGTCGGCTCCTTTGCCGGCATGTTCCTGTGCAACGCCGTGATGGCGCTCGGCACCCTGCCCTTCACCGGCCTGCGTACCGCCCTCACCGCCGGCTACTGCTCCAACGGCCGCAACAACGCACTGCTGATGGCCGTGCTCCCGGCCACCGCCGATCCCGACATCTTCCTGTTCATCGCCGCCGTGCAGGTGCCAATCTACGTGATACCGAGCCTGCTGCAGCCGATCTATCGGAGGCTGTTGCGCGAGGATGACGACACGACCATTCAGGCTCCTCGCCCCCGATAGGGGGCAGGAACTTGAAGTCACGCGTTGCGCGTGGCGATCGACTTGCCGGCGATGTAGCCGAAGGTGAGGCACGGGCCGATGGTCGTGCCGGCGCCGACGGCCTTGGTGCCGATCGGGTTCGCCATGGCGATACCGGCGCAGTAGAGGCCGGCGATCACACTGCCGTCCTTGCGCAGCACCTGGCAGTTCCGGTCGGTGCGCGGCCCGCCCTTGGTGCCAAGACTGACATAGAGAAACGGCGCCGCGTGGAACGGCCCCTCCTCTACCGTGTCGAGCGCGCGGTCCTTGGTGTAGTAGCGCTCCCACGCCGTTTCGCCGCGATGGAAGTCGCGGTCAACGCCCTGCTTCGACCAACCATTGAAACGGTCGACCGTGGCGCGCAGCGTTGCGGGATCGAGGCGGATCGTTGCCGCCAGTGTCTCGATCGTGTCCGCCGTGCGCACGAAATCTGGATCCTTCGCTGCATACATCGCCGACAGCCGGTTGCTGTAGCGCGAGTCGAAGATGCGCCACACCGGCGCGTGCTTCGACTTGCCGTCCGGTCCGCGTTCGTCGATCGCCGAGCCGAGCGCCGGGCTGCCTTCGCTCACAAAGCGCCTGCCCTCGCGGTTCACCAGGATACAGTGCGGCGCATAGCTCTCGTACAGCGGCTGTGCATGGCGGCGGCCCTCGTACTGCGTGAAGGTCGCCGGCGCGATGTTGGACTGGTCCATGTGCGCGAGCTCGGCGCCGACTGCCTCGGCCATGCGCTGGCCGTCGCCGGTGTTGGTGTCGGGTGCGCCGGTGAGGTCGATGCCGGGGAAGTACTTCGGCATGTAGTCCGGCGCCCAATCGAAACCACCCGTCGCCAGGATCACTCCCTTGCGCGCAGCGATCGTCACCGCCTTGCCCTCGATGACGGCGTCGACCCCTGTGACGACGTCGCCGCCGGTGGTGAGCCGCTTCACGTCGGCATCAGTCAGGATCGTGCAGCCATTGTCGAGGCAGCCGCGCGTCAGGCCGACGATCAACCCGTTGCCCAGCCCGACCTTGCCCGCGAGGACGCGCCAGACGAGCGACGGCCCGAGCTTCAGCACGGCGCGCACGGGGTCCTTGAGCACGCCGCTGACCATTTCCTTGTAGGTGAAGAACTGCGGCTTTACCGACTTGCGCACCCGGTTCCACCAGCGGCCGAGGATGTAGCGGCTGATCAGGGTTGGCGAGACCATGCGTCCGTAGAGCTTGCCGCCCGGCGCCTCGACATAGAAGTCGGGATGGTTGACCAGCTCGAAAACGAGCGGCGTCCTCTCCTCGAGGAAACGCAGCATCGGTGCCGAGTTCTCGGCCAGCGCCTGCCACAACGCGTCCTCCGTCGCGGCCCAGCCCGGCGGTGCGGTGGCGCGGAGGTAGGCCAGCGTCTCCTCGGGCGAGTCCGCGAGTCCGGCCGCCTGCATGTGATGATTGGCCGGCACCCACGTACCCGCTGCGGACATGGCCGTCGTGCCGCCCAGCACATGAGACTTCTCTAGGACGATCACCTTCGCGCCGTCGACTGCCGCGGCGAGCGCCGCCGAGAGGCCGGCCGCGCCGGAGCCGACCACCACGACGTCGCAATTCATTGCAGCTTCCACACCCGTCGCCACATCGGGGTGAACAGGGCGGCCATCCCTTCCATGCTGAAGCGCATCAGCACGATCACGATCAGCGCGAAGACCGCGAGGTTCCATTCGCCGTAGGCCTGCAGGTAGGTCATCACGATCTGCACCGGGGCCGCTCCGATCACCGGTCCGAGGAAGGTGCCGAAGCCGCCGATCACCACCATCACCACGATCTTGGCCATCTCGGAGAAGTCGATCATCTGCGGGCTGAGCAGCACGATGAAATGGCCGTAGAAGCCGCCCGCCAGCCCGGCAATGGCGCTGGAAATGGCGAACACGGCGATCTTCACCTTGGTGGTGTCGATACCCAGGCTCTTGGCGCGCAGCTCGTCATCCTTGATGGCGCGCATGAAATAGCCAAGCGGCGAATCGATCAGCAGCCGCAGGCCAAGCAGCACCAGAACCGTAAGCACGAGGAAAGTGAAATAGTACGGCATCGGGTCGGTCGTGCCGTACAGCGACTTCACGCTCAGGCCAAGCTCGCCACGGGTGAACTGGTAGTCGGCGGTGAGATAGATGTGGAAGGTCTCGGCAAAGGCCCAGGTCGCGATGGCGAGATAGATCGCGCGCATGCGAAGGACGAGACGGCCGAGGATCAGGCCGCACACCGCCGCCAGCAGCACGCCGCAGGGAATGCCGACCCAGGGCGAGATCTTGAGGTGATAGCCCATCAGGCCCGAGGTGTAGGCGCCGATCGCCGCGAAGGCATGATGCGCCAGCGAGAACTGGCCGGTGTAACCGGCCAGCAGGTTCCAGCTCGCCGCCAGGATCACGTAGTAGAAGGCGATTGTGAAGACGTGCAGCACGAAGCTGCCGGCGACCAGCGGCACCAGCGCGAGCAGCAGTGCCGCGACGACGATGGTCAGGGTGGAGCGGCGGAACGAAGCGTTCATCCCAGCAGGCACTCCTGGATCAGCGTGCGCACCCGCTCTTCGCCGAACTCGCCGACAGGACCTGCCGCCTTCACGGTCCCGAGGTTCATCATCACCACGTCCTCGGCATGGCGCAGCGCATCGGACACGTTCTGGTCGACCAGAAGGATGGTGGTGGAGATCGCTATCCGGGCAGTCTGCAGCAGATGATAGACCTGCTCGGCGAGGTTCGGCGCCAGGCCGACCGTCGGCTCGTCGACCAGCATCAGGCGCGGCTCGGTGATCATCTCGCGCGCGACCGAGAGCATGCGTCCCTGCCCGCCGCTCAGCGACCCTGCCTTGTCGCGACGGCGCTCGGCCAAAACCGGAAAGATGCCGTAGATGCGCGCGATGCGTTCCTTCAGCCGCGCCGGTTCGCGTCGCAGTGTCCAACCGCCGATCTTCAGGTTCTCCTCGATGGTGAGTTGCGGGAAGGTATTGAGCTCCTGCGGCACGTAGCTCACGCCCAGCCGCTTGATCTCATGCGGGGCCAGGTTTGCGATCGGCCGACCGTCGAGCGCGATCGAGCCGCGATGGGCCCCGAGCAAGCCGAACACCGTCTTGAGCAGGGTGGACTTCCCCGCGCCGTTGGGGCCGATCACGAGAACGAAGCCGCCCTGGGGCACGGTGAGCGACAGGCCTTGCAGGATGTCGACGCCGGGCTGATAGGCGGCGAAGACGTTGTCGATGGACAGCAGCGCGCTCATTCGAGGGCCTTGCCGAGATAGCCCGCGACCACGGCGGGCAGGCGCGCGACCTCGTCGAGCGTGCCCTGGGCGGCGACCCGCCCTTCCATCATCACCGTGACCTGGGGGCAGAGCTTGCGGATGATCGCCATCTCGTGGCTCACCACGAGGAACGCGGCGCCCTGCTCGCGATTCACCTCGACGATCATGTCGAGGATGACGTCCTTGATCACCGGGTTGATGCCGGCGAACGGCTCGTCGAGCACGTAGCAGCTTCCCGGCACCATGAAGCCGCAGCCCATCTGGAGCAGCGCGCGCTGGCCGCCGGACAGCTTCTTGGCCTGCGTGTCGGCAAGCGGCCCGAGCGTGGTGAGGCGGATCATGCGCTCAGCCTGCGCCTCACCGTCGTCGTTGGACGTACGGCGCGCGAAGAAGGCGGTCAGCAGGTTCTCCCGCACCGTCAGGCCGCCGAACAGCCTTGTCACCTGAAACGAACGCACCAGCCCGCGCCGCGCGATCTCATGCATGGCGAGGCCGCCGATGCTCTGGCCGGCAAGCTTCACCTCGCCCGCGTCGGGCGCGTAGACGCCCGTCACGAGGTTCACCAACGTTGTCTTGCCAGCACCATTGGGGCCGATCAGGCCGCGGATCTCGCCCGCGTCGACACTCAGCGTCACATCGTTGGCCGCCTGCAGGCCACCGAAGCGCTTGCGCAGGCCGATCGCTTCCAACGCGGCCGCCATCACGCCTCGCGGCCGCGTTCGCCGAACAGGCCGGTCGGCTTCAGCACGAGGATCAGCAGCACCAGCGCAAATCCGTAGATGTTCTGGTAGGCCGAATCGACGAAGGCCGCGCCGAACGACTCGATCAGCCCCAGCAGCACACCGGCGATCAGCGCTCCCGGAATCGAGCCCAGCCCGCCGATCACCACGATTTCGAATCCCTTAACTGTTGTTATCAGCCCGTTGGTGGGAAACACCAGGAACACCGGCGCAAGCAGCGCACCCGCCAGGCCGGCCAGCGCCACGCCGATGCCGAAGGCGACGCGGTCGACCCGCAATACGTCGATGCCGGCGGTCTGCACGCCGACCCGACTCTGCGACGTCGCGCGCAACGCAAGCCCGTACCAGGTGTAGCGCAGCACCGCCCAGAACACCCCGAGCGCCACGAGCGCGAACAGGAAGGCAGCCACGCGTGCGCCGGCAAGCGGCATCGGCCCGACCATGACGATCGGCAGGTTCGAGCCCGGCGTGAACTGGTTGGGACCGGCGATGCCCGTCGCGAGGCTGCGCAGCATCAGCAGCAGCGCCAAGGTGACGACGGTCGCATAGTCGTCACGCGCCTCGGGCGGCTTCCTGAAGATCGGCTTCAGCAGACTCCACTGCGTGAAGAGACCGAGGACAAAGACGCCGGCCGTCGACACCACGATCGCGAGCCACCACAGGTCGGGGCCGAGCAGGAACGCCACCAGCATGTACTGCAGGTAGCTGCCGATCATGTAGAACTCGCCCATCGCCCAGTTGATCATGCGCATGATCGAGTAGATGAACGTGATCCCCAGCGCCATGAGGGCGTAGAGCACGCCGATCATGATGCCGGAGATGAACGTCTGGACGACGAGCTCGGTCGAGTACATCTACTTGCAAGCCCGTATCATCCCGAGCGCAGCGAGGGATCTATGCGGTTGCCCATAGATCCCTCGCTCCGCTCGGGATGACACCTTCGGTGTCACTTCTTCGAGTAGGTGACGACGACTTCGGCGTCCTTCCAGTCCTGCTTCGGCTGCGTCATCTGCAGGATGAGGACCGGCGGCACCCAATTGTGCCAGTAGACGCCGTCGGCCTTCGGGAAGGTCACCGGCGCGTCTGGCCAGCTCTTGTAGCTGCCGCCTTCCAGCGTCTTGATCAGCGTCTTGGGATCGGTGCCGTTCGCCGCCTTGATCGCCTGGGAGAGGATGGCGATCGCGCCGAAGCCGTTCAGCGCGCCGTAAACGGGATCTTCCTTGTACTTCTCCCTGTAGGCCTTGGCGAAGTCGGTACCGATGTCGGACAGCTTCGACCTGGGCGAGTAGTAGGCGATGAAGTAGATGCCGTTGCCGTTCTTCTCGTGCAGCTGCCAATACTGCGGCCGCGTGGGCGCGTCATAGGAGATCAGCATCGGCGTGGTGGGCAGGAGCCCGACCGTCGTCGCCTGGTCCATGATCAGATCGAGCGGCTGGCCGACGCCGATATTGATCACCATGTCGGGCTTGAACGCCTTGATTTGCAGCAGCTGCGGCGTGAGGTCGGTGACGGTGCGGTCGAACATCACCTTCTGGATCTCGACGCCGCCACCTGCCGCCTTGTTCTGCGCGATCGTCTCGTCGGCCAGGCCGATGCCGTAATCGGTGGTCTCGGCGATGAGCGAGACGCGCTTGTATCCCTTGACCTTGATGAACTCCATCCAGGTCGAGACGCGCACCGGATCGATGGCATGGGTGCGGAAGGCGATGTCGTAGTGCTTGGCGGTGATGTCCGAAGCCGAGGCCTGCACCGCGAGGGTCGGCACACCCATGTCCTTGGCGACCTCGTTGACCGCGATCGCGACCGAGGAATGGAAGAAGCCCGGAACGGCGACGACCTTGTTGTCGCTGACCAGCCGGCGATAGGCGGCGACACCGGCCTCGGGCTTGCCCTGCGAATCCTGTACGAAGAGCTGCATCTTCTTGCCCAGCACGCCGCCCTGGGCATTGATCATTTCGACGCCGATCTCCGCACCGCGGCGGATGAGCTGCCCGCCCGTCGCGTCTCCCGGGGCCGACAGCGGGATGATCAGCCCCACACCGATGTCCTGGGCCTGGGCCGACCAGGACGCGGCGACCAGTGCCGTCGCGAGCAGAAAACCTCGGATACGCATCGTCCAAACCCCCGTTGCCGTTGCGCTGGCAGGAGTATCCCAGCAATTTCGATGCCCGTCAGCCGAGCCGCTTCCGAAAGTCGCGCAGGAGGTCGAGCACGTCGAGCACCGGCACGCCGAGCGCCGCTTCCAGCGCGCTCTTGTACGGTGGCAAGTTGGTGCATTCGAGCACGATGGTGTCGATGCCGGGATGTCCGGTGAGCAGCGCCTTGCCGGCTGCAACCGTCTCGCGCTCGACCGCGTCACGATCGAGCGTCAGGCCGTTGCGCAGGAAGGTCGCCGCGAACGAGCCGTCGGGCGGCAGGCCTTCGACCGGCGTGTCAGCCGGCGCATCGACCGCCTCGAAATGGGCCGGCGTGAGGTTCGTTGCAGACGCTGTGAGGACGCCGACCTTCCTGCCCCTCAGCGTCCTGATCAGCAGCAGTGCCGACGTCGCCACCGGAACCGGCGACAGCGCATCGAGGTCCTTCTGGTAGAGCGCGAGAAACCCGCAGCTTGTCGACAGGCCGACGGCGCCGTCGGTCGCGAGCGCCTCCGCATTCGCCTTCAGCGCCGCAAGCACGCGCGGCCGGTCGGGATGCGCGGCGACCGCGTCCGCCGAGCCGATGCCCTTCATGGTGCGGAAGATTACCGGAAAGTTGAACGACGCTGGATTGCCGATATCCCCCTCGATCCGCGGGAAGCGGGTGTCGAGCATGAGGATGCCGAGAGGTTTCATACTCTTCCGGACCGCGAGCGTCTCGCTCGCTCATTCTCTTGAGCGAGCCGGAGGCTCGCGGTCCGGAAGATCATGACGGTTCGGGCCACTTCTTCTGCGGGGCCCGCGCACCCTCGAACCACTTCGACAGCCTCATCACGCCCGAATCGTCGAACCGGCGACCGGCGATCTGCAAGCCGATCGGCTTGCCTTCTTTCGTGTATCCGCAATTGATCGACGAGGCCGGCTGCTCGCTCATGTTGTAGGGCATGGTGAAGGAGATGTGCTCGAGCGGCCGGTTGACGTCGTTGGTCGGCGTCTCCCATTCGGCATTGTAGGTCGGCACCGGCGAGGTCGGCGACAGCACGTAGTCGAACGGCTGGGTCGCCCGCGTCGCGGCGGCACGGATCGCCATGTAGTTGTTGACGCCCCGGATCACCATCGCGCCCGAGACGTCGGCGCCGCCGCGGCACCAGTCGGCGATGAACGGCAGCACGCTTGCCTGCTTCGCATGGCTCAGCGCCGAGAAATCGACCCAGCTCCGCACCCGCCAGAACAGGTCCTGCAGATGCAGCATCTCGGGCGACAGGAAGCCGTCGAGCGGCTCGACCGTGGCGCCGGCATCGGCGAACAGCCGGGCCGCGGCCTCGATCGCGGATTTCACTTCCGGATCGACCGGCAATCCCGAGCCGGCATCGAGATGGAGACCGATCTTGAGGCCCCGCGGCTCGAGCGGGCCCGCCGACCAGTCGATGTCGGCAGGCGGCAGGCTCATGTGGTCGCGCGGGTCGGGCTTCGACAGCTCGGCCATCAGCAGCGCGGAGTCCGCGACGGTGCGGGTCATCGGTCCCACCGCGCGGCCGAAAAACGGCGGATCGACCGGCACGCGTCCCAGGCTCGGCTTCAAGGTGAAGATGCCGTTCCAGGATGCCGGCAGGCGCACCGAGCCGCCGATGTCGGTGCCGAGATGCAGCGGCCCATAGCCGGCCGCGCCCGCCGCTCCCGCGCCGGCGCTCGAACCGCCGGGATTCCACGCGAGATTCCAGGGATTGCGGGTCAGCGGATGAAACGAGCTGCGGCCCGACGAAAGCATGCCGTAGTCGGGCATGGTCGTCTTGGCGAGGATGATTGTGCCCGCCTCGCGCACCCGCGCCGCGGCCGGCGCATCGGCCACCGCAGGCACCATCTCGGTCGCAGCCGTGCCGAGCGGCACCGGCACGCCCTTGGTAGCGATATTCTCCTTGATCGTGATCGGCACGCCGTCGAGCGCGCCCTGCGGGGTGCCCGACTGCCAGCGTGCCTCGGACGCCTTGGCCGCCTTGCGCGCGCCATCAAAGTCCGGCGCGTAGAGCGCCTTGATCTTCGGCTCCCAGGCTTCGATGCGCTTGATGGTGGCGTCGATGACGTCGACAGGGGAGAGTTTCTTGCTCTTGTAGGCGGCCAGCAAGTCGACCGCGGTCATGTCGTGGATTGTGGTCATGGCTGCAACTCTACAGAAGCGCCACCGCTTCTGCGACAGTGGCGACTTCGGTAAAGGACTTGTATTGCGCTATCACCCAGCGTCGTGTCCGGCCTCGCGACTGTTCCGGTCATTTCCGGACCTTGCCGAAATGGACTGACAGATACGTACCCAGCACGAGGGCTCCGGCGAAGAGCAAGGCGACGTAGATCATGGCATCATTTTTCAGGCGGCGGCGCGGGATTGGTGTGCATGACGATGTAGCGCGTGAGTATCGGCCCGAGGAACAGCACGGCGACCAACCGCACGGTCTGCATCGCCATGACGAAGGAGACGTCGGCGTTGCTGGAGGCGGTGATGATCGCGATCGAATCGGAGCCGCCGGGGCTGGTTGCGAGATAGGCCGTCAGCGGATCGACTCCGGCACCGTAGACCAACAGGACGGCGACGAGGCCACACAAGCCGATCATCGCCACGATGCAGACCAGGATGCGCGGCAGGAGCCTGAGAGCATGGATCAGCAGCGTCCGGGTAAAGCGCAGCCCGATGTTCCAGCCGATGAAGGCGTAGCAGCCGGCCAGCAGCCACGGTGGCAGCTCGATCGTCATCACGCCGAAGTGCGTGAGCACGATGCCGACCACCATTGGCACCAGAAACGCGCCGGCGGGGATGTTGAGCCGCTGGGCGATCACCGGGCCGATCACGGCGATCGCCATCGTCTCGCCGAATGCCAGCCAGTCGACCGGCGGGAACCACACCATCTCGGGCGCCACGTGGTGCTCGGGATTGACGCCGAAAATCCTGGCCACCAGCGCGGCGGCGGCGGCGACCAGCACGATCCGCAGATACTGCATGAACGCCACCAGGCGCATGTCGGCCCCGTAGGACTCCGACATGATGGTCATCACCGAGGCGGCGCCCGGGCTGGTGCCCCACAGCGCGGTCGTGCCCGGCAGCATCTGCAGGCGCGTCATCAGCCAGCCGATGAAGGCCGAGACGATCACGACAGCCAGCACGCCGAACGTGAATAGCGCCCAGTGGTTCAGGATGTCGCCGACGATCGACAGCGGGATCATCTTGGCGATCATGCTGCCGACCACGCCTTGCGCCACGACGAACGGCGCGAGCGGCATATTCACCTTGCCGTTGCCCACCGAAAACGCAATCGCCGCGAGCAGCGGCCCGAGCATCAAGGCCGCGGGCGCATGCAGCCAGAGCAGCAGCGCAGCAAGGGCCACAGACAAGACGACAAGGGCAATCCATTGAACGGCCGGCGCCATCGTCCTGCGACCATCTCCAAAGCTAGGGGTCTACCCTAGTAATCCGTTGCAACACGCAGGCCAAGCCCCTCGCTATCGTTGAATGTGAACTACGCAAGCATTATATTGTAGTTATGGCTGGCTTGCGGTTTGAGTGGGACGCACGGAAATCGGCGAGCAATGCCCGCAAGCACGGCGTCACCTTTCAGGAAGCGCAGTCTGCTTTCGCTGATCCAGATGGCAAGGTGATCGACGACCCCGACCACTCGGATGAGGAGAATAGATACGTCCTGCTTGCCTTCAGTTACGCCCTGCGCCTCTTGGTAGTGGTCCACACCCTGCGGGGAACGTCCGATGTGATCCGCATCATCTCGGCGCGCAAGGCCACACCGCGTGAAACAACATTCTACCGACGGAGCAAATGACCATGCGAAAGGAGTACGACTTCTCCGCCGCTCGCAAGAATCCCTATGCCGCGCGGCTGAAGAAGCAGATCACGATCCGGCTCGACCAAGACGCGATCGATTATTTCAAGGCCGTATCGTCCGAGGTCGGCATTCCCTATCAGAGCCTGATCAATCTCTACCTGCGCGACTGCGTGACCGCGCGCCGCCGGCCCCGCCTTAACTGGCGTGCGGCAGCCTAGGTGGTGAACTCCTCCGCCTCACCGTTCATGCCCTTGATCGTCTGGATGAGCTCGGCAGCGGCCGTCGCCAGACGTGCATCATCCGTGCCGCGCAATACGAGCGAAACGCTGGGCCGGCCGTTGCGGAACGCAGGGTAGGAGCCGATGTCGATGTCCTCGTAGCGCTTCTGGAGCGCGCCCAGCGGCTCGGCGATGATGCCTTCCGGCAGGTTGGTGCGCACGGTACGCGCGAGGACCGGGTCGCCGCCGACCAGCCGGTGCTTCATCGACTGGAACATGCCCTGCGCCACTGCCGGGATGCCGGCGAAGGTGAAGACGTTCTCCATCTGGAAGCCGGGCGCCACCGATACCGGATTGTCGACCAGGATGCCGCCATGGGGCACCCGCGCCATGCGGCGCCGGGCCGGGGTGAAGAGCGCAGGATCGCCGTAGTGGCGGGTCATGCGCGCGACCGCCTCGGGATGCTCGGAGATACCGACCCCGAAGGCCTTGGCGATGCAGTCGGCGGTGATGTCGTCGTGCGTCGGGCCGATCCCGCCGGTCGTGAAGAGGTAGTCGAACTTCGCCCGCAGCTCGTTCACGGTCGCCACGACCGTGGCCTCGATATCGGGAATGACTCGGCATTCCATGACCCGGACGCCGAGCTTGCCGAGCTCAGTGGCGAGGTACTGGATATTCGCGTCCTTCGTGCGGCCGCTCAGGATCTCGTTGCCGATGACCAGGATGGCGGCGGTGACGGTCTTGGAAGTGTCTGGCATTTCAACAGCCTAGCACGGCCTTGTTCCCGCGGGCATCCGGTGCCAAATAGGGTCATATGAGTAGCCCACGCGACATCGAGGACGACAGCGTCGACTATTGGCGCCGCGACGAACGAACCATCAAGCTGCACGGGCCGGAAGGCTTCGAAGGCATGCGCCGGGCCGGAAGGCTGGCGGCCGAGACGCTCGACTTCATCACGCCCCATGTCGTGCCGGGCGTGACCACGGGCGAGCTCGACAGGCTCTGCCACGAGTTCATCCTCGATCACAAGGCGATCCCCGCCCCGCTAAATTATCGTGGCTTTCCGAAGTCGATCTGCACCTCGATAAACCATGTCGTCTGCCATGGTATTCCGGGCGACAAGCGGCTGCAGAACGGCGACATCGTCAATATCGACGTCACCACAATCCTCGACGGCTGGTACGGCGACACCAGCCGCATGTTCTTCGCGGGCGACGTCGGGGTGAAGGCGCGCCGGCTGTGCGACGTGACCTACGAGGCCATGATGCGCGGCATCGCCGCCGCCAAGCCGGGTGGCCACGTCGGCGACATCGGGCACGCGATCCAGACCTACGTCGAGGCACAGCGATTCTCGGTCGTACGCGACTTCTCGGGGCACGGCCTCGGCCGCATCTTCCACGACGCACCGAACATCCTGCACTACGGCCGGCCCGGCACCGGGCCGGTGCTGAAGCCCGGCATGTTCTTCACCGTCGAGCCGATGGTCAATGTCGGCACCTGGCAAGTGAAGATCCTGAGCGACGGCTGGACCGCGGTGACTCGCGACAAGCAGCTCTCGGCCCAGTTCGAGCACTCCGTCGGCATCACGGAGACAGGCGTGGAGTTCTTCACCCTC
This sequence comes from Reyranella sp., assembly GCF_965279465.1. Lineage (NCBI taxonomy): Bacteria > Pseudomonadati > Pseudomonadota > Alphaproteobacteria > Hyphomicrobiales > Reyranellaceae > Reyranella > Reyranella sp. The sequence goes on along the minus strand of NZ_OZ257242.1, from coordinate 3,749,897 downwards.
TCGCCGATGAGCCTGACCAAGCCGCCTTTCGATCTCGACGGCGCTTCGCTCGCGGCCAAGCAGACCGTGTCGGCCTGAACCGCGCTACCGTCGGCGCAGCTCGGCTGCCGTCGCCGGGCGAACGCCCTGCCGGTCGGCGCGGAAAATCGTATCCGTGATCGCGTAGGGTTGCTCGCGAAAATCCTGTCCAACGCGTGCTGCAATTTTTTCGAACAGACCGAAATCCGGCGACCACGCTACGAGAAAATCTCGATTGGGAATTCCGACAAGGGCCACACCGCCCAGTGCCGCCAGAAGGCGGCCACGAAATTGAGGCAGCAGAAGCCGGGCGGCATCATAGCTGTCCATCGTCTGAAAGTAGGCGAAAAGGCCCGTACCGTGCTTCGGTTCGTGAACTTCGATAGGGAGAGGCGCAGACAAGGCTTCGAGATTGGCAATGGCTGTTTCGTCAACCGACTGTTCAGCCATGCCCCAACCTTTGGCTTCCTCGCGATTGATGAAGCTTACGCTAGGGCCATTATCGACGACGTAGCCGACGACTACTCCCGGACTGAAGGGGCGATGAAGTAGGTCAGGAGTTAGCCGGACGAGATCGGCCTGCACGAACCGGGGGTAAACGAGTTCCTTCACCTCGGGCCACGAGGGCGGATGGGCCGGCCGGGACGGCGCCATTGCCACCATTTTCTCGAGGAACTCCACGATCGCGGCTTGCCTCTTCCGGGCGGGCAACGGTCCGGCCATGGCATAGAGATTCTGGAGACCAATGCTGCCCGCATCGATCTCGATAACACCAACCTCCTGTGCAGCGACTGCCTTCATGGCAGGATATTTCCGATGCAGGATGTCGAGGACCTCCGCCCGAAAAGATCCCAGGCCATCGCTCTGCCCAAGCGCCGCACCGACGGACGACAGCCCCGCGCTGGCACCCATGGCTGCAGCCAGTCGTCGCCTCACCTTTCGCATGTATACCTCCAGGCCCTTCTACCGATAGTTATGCCATCTGGACGGTCAAGGTAAGGTCCTGAATACCGGGTTCGGCATCCGGCGACAGGGTGATCTTCCCGCGCAGGCGGCCGTTCGCGCAGATCATAGTAAAGCAACCATCGAGGGCGTGAATCGGCACAATCGATTCCAGACGCCCCTCGCCCAGCCGCTGCTTCAAGGCGGCCAATTCGACGTTGCGCAGGCGGGCGGGCATGTCGAGCAGCAGGTTCTCGGCGAAGACTGCCTGGGCGACCTCTATGCGGCCGGCGGCATAGGCTGCCACGACGGCCTCGACCGCGCGCTTCAGCCAGGGCGACGGCGTCGCCGGAGCACGCGGCGGCTGCAGGGCGTGGACCGTCTCGGCGATGGCAATGGTGATGCGCGACATTGGCGCATAGGTGCGGTTGCCGAAGGCGAAGATCCCGATTTTCGACTCGGGCAGCAACAGCATGTGCGAGCCGTAGCCCGGCAGGCCGCCGGAGTGATGCACCCGGCGGCCGATCTTCGCGTCGGCCGAGTTCACCAGCCCGTAGCCGTAGGCGCTGGCCGCGGGCGCGCGGCCGTCGACCGCGTCGGGCAGGAAGGGCGGGGCGTGGAACAGGCTCATCTCGCGCACGGTCGACCGGCGCAGCGGGCCGCTTTCCGGATCGTCGCGCGCGGGCCAGGCATCGAGCAGGAAGGCGACGTAGCGGGCATAGTCCGACGCGGTCGTGGCGAGGCCACCCATCGCGCCGACCTCGCCGTCGGGCTCGAGCCGTTCGCGTGACCATTTGCCTTCGTCGAATCGATGGCCCCAGGCGAAGTCGTCGTGCGCCGCCTCGAACGCATCGAAGGTCGTGCGAGTCATGCCGAGCGGCTGCAAAACCGTGCGGTGCACGAAAGCCTGGTAGGGCTCGCCGCTGACGTTGGTCAGCACGCGGCCGAGCAGCGCGTAGCCGAGGTTGCTGTATTCGAAGGCGAGCCCCGGCGCACGGGCGAACAGCTTGCCGACCGCCATGAGCGCGTCGAGCGCGCCGGGAGTCATGCCGAGCATCCGGTCGCCCCACGGATCGTCAGTCACGAAGCCCGCGACGTGGCTCAGCAGGTGGCGCACGGTCACCGGCGGGCTGTCCTTCGTCGGCGGCGGAACGGCTGCGAATTGCGGGACGTACTGGGCGAGCGGCGCGTCGAGCGCCAACCGCCCCTGGTCGCGCAACGACAGGATCGCCAGCGCGGTGATGCTCTTGGTCATCGAGGCGATGCGGAAGGCCGTCGCGGACGTGGTCGGCCGCTTGGCCGCGACATCGGCCAGCCCGAGCGCGGTCACATGGACGAGGCGTCCGTCCTGGACGATGCCGGCAACGATGCCGGGAATATTGTGCTGCTGGGCGAAGGCAGCGTACGCTGCGTCGATCTGGGCGAAGGCGGTGGTCATGCGGTGCAGCCTAATCCATGGCTTCCCCCTTTTCCTGCCGCCTTTCTGCCGTCGTTGCTGGGGAACGTTGGCGCATGGGGAGAGCGAAAAAGGCCGCGGCCGCGCCGGCGGCACCGTCAGCCGATGACGATGCCCTGCTGTCGCTTCTTGCGGCGGGACTTCGGCTTCAGGCGAGTGACGGTCTGTGGCGGGTGAGCGGCAACACGCTGCCGCACCGGACGGTGCTGCGCGATGCCGGCGGCACCTGGAACCGGCTCGACCAGTGCTGGGAATTCGCGGGCGAGGATCCGACGGCGAAGCTCGCCGCCGCGATCGAGGCGACGCCGGCCGCTGCGGGTCACAACAGCGGCGCGCCGGCCGCCGCCGTGCCGCACTATCACGGCCATCGCGGCCGGCTGCGCGAGCGGGTGCTGAAGGCCGGCATCGAATCCCTGCCCGACTACGAGCTGCTCGAGCTGCTGCTGTTCTATGCAATCGAGCGGATCGACACCAAGCCGCTGGCCAAGCGGCTGCTCGAGCGCTTCGGCACCCTGGGCGACATCTTCGCCGCCGAGCCCGCCCAGCTGCGCGAGTTCGAGATCGACCAGCGCACCCTGGTGCTGTTCCGCGCCGTCCGCGAATCGGGCCGCCGACTGGCCGAGCGCAAGGTCAAGGACATGCCGGTCCTGACCAACTGGCAGCAGCTCATCGACTATTGCCACGCCGCGCTCGCGCACGAGAAGACGGAGCAGTTCCGCATCCTGTTCCTCGACCGCAAGAACGTTTTGATCGCCGACGAGGTGCAGCAGCGCGGCACGATCGACCATACGCCGGTCTATCCGCGGGAAGTCATCAAGCGCGCCCTCGAGCTCGGCGCCGCTGCGCTGATCCTGGTGCACAACCATCCTACTATGCATCCTTGGATCACGCTCGATCACGCTTCTACTCATTGAATCACTTAGACTTTGTGGCTTGGCGCAAGGTCCGGAGGCATGGCATATTGGGGCCGGTTTTGAGGGGGATCGGTCGCGACTCTGACCCCAGTTGCCGACCCCAACTAACCCGTCTGACGACCCCACTCGAGAGCCGATGGGAGAGCCCAGTGCCAAGCCTAACCGACGGAGAGATACGCCGCGCCCTGAATCAGGTCGGGCAGACTGGCAAACAGCTAAGTCTCGTCGATGGCGAGGGACATGGCACCGGCCGTCTCGTCTTGGTCATGAAGCCAATGCCCACTCGCGTTACGGCGGACTGGATGGCACAGCAATGGCGAGATAAGAAGCGCCTTAAGAAGAAGCTCGGTTCGTATCCGTCCCTGTCGCTCGGCAAGGCACGTGAAGTTTTCGCTCGCGACTTCGCCGACATGATCCAGAAGGGTCGCAGCATCAAGATCGCCGGCGACACCCGGCCCGGCACTGTAGCCGATCTCTTCGAAGCCTATGTGGCTCACCTGAAGGCGTCAGGAAAGTCATCCTGGAAGGAAGCCGAAAAAGTCCTCAACAAAATCGCCGATGCGTTCGGTCGCAGTCGACCAGCTCGTGACATCGAGCCGGACGAAATCACCGATGTTATCCGGCCGATCTACGATCGCGGCAGGCATTCGATGGCGGATCACGTCCGAAGCTACGTCCGGTCCGCGTATAGCTGGGGTCTGAAATCGGAGCACGATTACCGTAGCGCGACGCAGCGGCGCTTCCGTCTTGTCTACAATCCCGCTGCCGGCATCCCCACGGAGCCGAAAAAGGTCGGGACCCGCTGGCTTGATGAAGAAGAGTTCCTCCGTCTCTACCGCTGGCTTGAATGCCCAGACACGCCAGTTCACCCTCCTTACACCCGCGCCGTTCGTATTCTCATGCTCACGGGGCAGCGCGTCGAAGAAATCGCCCGTCTCCATGTCGACCAATGGGACGCTAAGGAACGCATCATCGATTGGTCAAAAACCAAGAACGGCAAGCCGCATGCCATTCCGGTGCCCGAAGTCGCAGCGGAGCTGATCGATTCCATCAAACCCAATGTACATGGCTGGTTTTTTCCTTCCGCGATGAACCCGACCAAGCCCGTGAGCCACGGCACGCTTTACGCATTCATGTGGCGTCAGCGCGAACGCGAGGTGATCCCTGTCGTGACCAACCGGGATTTGCGCAGGACGTGGAAGACCTTGGCTGGAAAGGCCGGCCTATCAAAAGAGATCCGCGATCGGCTGCAGAACCACACGCTCCAGGATGTTAGCTCGAAGAGCTACGATCGCTGGAACTATATGGCGGAAAAGCGAGCTGCGATGAAAAAGTGGAATGCATTCGTCCACGCGATGCTGAACAATAAGCGGTCCAAGCAGACAAAGGAAAAGCACACGCTGATCATCCATAGCGCGACTGATGGAGCAACTCAGCAAGCGGATTGACAGTAGTCAGCAGATCTTCGAGGGCAAGTCCCCGCTTTCTTGGCGTAGGTTCAAATCGTGGGCAGGATTTGAACCTACGACCTTCAAGTGATGAAATGGGTTCTGCGATGGGATAGCTCGCAAAGACTCGTTTCTCGTGGCCTCCGAACGCATCGTGCGGCGATGTCCAACCGATTTCTATCCCACGGTATCCGACTCCACCGCCCTCCTAGATTTCCTCTTCCATCCGTTGACGGCCCGTTGTTGCACGCCATTCTCGGCCGCCGATACCGTGTCCTCGGTTCGGCCATCGCGCCCAAGGTGCCAGAAGCAGAGAGTGAGAGGGAGGATCGGAATTCCGTGACGGGTTGAGGTCGAGAGAGAGGCTCTCGGCCGCCCGTCGCGGAGTAAAGCCCGATGGCTACTGCTGTTCAGAAGATCGTCCTGTCGTCTTCGCGCGACATTCCCTTCAACAAGCTGGTGCTCAGCCAGTCCAACGTCCGGCGCATGAAGGCCGGCGTCTCGATCGAGGACCTGGCGGCTTCGATCGCGCGACGCGGCCTGATCCAGAGCCTCAGCGTCTTTCCTGTCGTTAACGCCGAGGGCAATGGGACCGGCATGTTCGAGGTGCCCGCCGGCGGCCGTCGGTTCCGGGCGCTGGAGTTGCTGGTCAGGCAGAAGCGCCTGGCCAAGGTCGCGCCGGTTCCGTGCATCGTCCGTGAACGCGATGGCGGCATCCTCGCCGAAGAGGTCTCTCTCGCCGAGAACATCGAGCGCGCGCCGCTCCATCCCCTCGACCAGTTCCGCGCCTTCCAGGACATGCGCGACAAGAGCATGAGTGAGGAAGAGATTGCGGCCGCCTTCTTCATCCCGGCCCAGGTCGTGAAGCAGCGCCTGCGCCTTGCCTGCGCATCGCCAAAACTGCTCGACGTCTATGCCGAGGACGGCATGACGCTGGAGCAGCTCATGGCTTTCACCGTCTCAGCCGATCACGCGCGTCAGGAACAGGTCTGGGACGCGATCAAGGATGGCTGGTCGAAGGAGCCGCATCAGATCCGGCGCATGCTTACCGAGACCACGGTGCGCGCCTCAGACAAGCGCGCGGTATTCGTCGGTGTCGATGCCTACGAGGCGGCCGGAGGCATGATCATGCGCGACCTGTTCCAGTCCGACGATGGCGGCTGGCTGCACGACCCGGCGCTGCTCGACCGTCTGGTCGCCGAGAAGCTGAAGACCACGGCCGGGGAGGTTGCTACCGAGGGGTGGAAGTGGATCGAGGTCGCGGTAAGCTTCCCGCATGACGCCACCCGGGGGCTACGCAAGCTGAACGGGGAGGCGCTCGACCTCGTCGCCGAGGAACGTGCGACGATCGATGCGCTCAGCGGCGAATATCAGAAGCTCAAGGCCGAATATGAAGGGGCCGAAGAGCTGCCGGACGAAGTCGATCGGCGCCTCGACGAGATCGAAACGGCGCTCGCGGCCATCGAGGCCCGGCCGGTGCGCTTCGAGGCCGCGGACATCGCCCGCGCGGGCGTGTTCATCTGCATTGCCCATGACGGCCGGCTCGATATCGATCGGGGCTACGTCCGGGTCGAGGATGAAGTACCGCTCGGGCCCGAGGGCGACACCGGCCGGGAAGCCGGCGGCGATCCGGCCGAGCCGGAGGTGCAGAGGGCAGTCATCACGATCGGCGGTCAACCTGCCGAGCCGGACGAAGACGATGACGATGCGATCAAGCCGCTGCCCGATCGCCTCGTCACCGAACTGACCGCCCATCGCACGCTGGCGCTGCGCAATGCGCTGGCCGACAATCCACACGTCGCGATGACCGCGCTCCTGCACAAGCTGGTCTCCGACACCTTTCAGAACCGCGCATACACCGGCGCGCTGGAGGCTTCGGTCCGACACATCTTCTTCCCCGTGCAGGACGACGCCTTGAAGGACAGCCCTTCGGCCCGTGCGGTGCACGAGCGCCACGAAGCCTGGGCGGGCGATATCCCTGCCGAGGACGACGCGCTATGGGACTGGCTGGCAGCGCTCAACGACACGAGCCGCATGGCGCTTCTGGCGCATTGCGTGAGCTACGGCGTCAACGCGCTCTACGAAAAGCCCACCCCATACGGCGGCAATGGCGTTTCCCGGCACAGCCTCGACCTGCGGCTCGGCCAGGCCAACCGGTTAGCGCGGGCCACCGGCCTCGACATGGTGGATGTCGGCTGGCGTCCGACCGTCGGCAACTACCTCGGCCGGGTCACCAAGCCCCGCATCCTTCAGGCGGTCCGCGAGGGTGCCGGCGAACAGGCCGCGCAGCTCATCGAGCACCTCAAAAAGGGCGACATGGCCACGGAGGCGGAACGCCTTCTGGCCGACACCGAATGGCTCCCCGAGCCCCTGCGCCTGGTCCCCGAGACCGAGGAACCCGCGGCGGTCGCCCAAACCGATGGGGACGATGGCGCGGCGCTCCCCGACTTCCTCGCGGGCAATGACGAAGCGGACATTGCCGACGCCAAGGACGAGGGACAACCCCGCCTCGTTACGGCTGAATAATCTTAGGGCCGGAGCGGAGTGACCGCTCCGGCCTCTTTTTATCGGCTGGCACGAACTGCGGCCGCACATACACGCCACCGGCCTGATAGCCAATCTGGCCTGCGGCCAAGAACACCGAAATCTCGGTGACAAATCGCTGAACAGTCGCGTCCTGCCGGTGGCGAAACGATGCCTATGGCCGGTCGCCACGGCCGTGATCCGCGCGCGACAATCGCGTTGGCGGATCAGCGGTAGCTTGCTGGTTCGGGGAAATGTTAGGCGCATCCGCAAGGAGAGTTCGAGGTCGGCCGGGACGGGTTTGAGCCCGTCCGGTCGAGAGAGAGCGCCGGGCCGGCTCGCCCGTCTCCCGCTCTCCGAGGTGTTCTAGATGCTCCACGCCCCGATCCCGCCAGCCGTTCCGGCGGCCTCGCTCCCGCTTGCGCTCGACATTCCACCGGCCGCCGCCGTCCTGGCCGCTGCCGGAAATCTTCTTCCTCATCTCGAACAGGGTCGGCCTGTCGATGCCGCGACCCTGCGCTCCGCCATGCAACAGGCGTTTGGCGCATCCGACGTCAGCGGTGCTTGGGACTGGAAGACGGCCTATGACGCTTGCGAAGCTGCGACCGTCCTGTTCCTGCGCAAGTACGGAAAGGCGCTTCTCCGCAAAGCAGCCTCGCCGGCTTCCCGGCTCGGCGCGCTGACCAAGATCGCCAGCCTGCTGCCGACCCACACGCGACGGTCCGAGGAGACGCAGACTTTCCAGCAGTTTTCGACACCGATTCCGCTCGGCTTGGCCGCGCTCACCGCCGCCTCGCTCACACCCGCCGACCGGGTGCTGGAGCCGTCGGCTGGCACGGGCCTGCTTGCGATCCTCGCGGAGATCACTGGCTCCGATCTCATCCTCAACGAACTCGCCGCTACCCGTGCCGTTCTGCTCGCCGCTCTCTTCCCGGCCATTTCGGTCACGCGCTTCGACGCGGCCCAGATCGACGATCATCTGGACCGCGCGGTCATGCCCAGCGTGGTCATCATGAACCCGCCGTTCTCGGTGATGGCGAATGTGTCGGGACGCGGTGCCGACGCCGGCTATCGCCACGTCGCCTCAGCGCTAGCGCGGCTGGCGCCCGGCGGGCGGCTGGTGGCGATCACCGGGGCGAATTGCTCGCCCGAGCTGCCGGCGTGGCGGGACAGCTTCGTCCGACTGCAGGAGCGCGGCCGCGTCGTGTTCACGGCGGCGATCGCGGGCTCGGTCTATGCCAAGCACGGCACGACCATCGAGACGCGCCTGACCGTCATCGACAAGGCGCCCGCCGAAGACCCCGGCCGCTTCCCGGATTCCGCGGGCGTCGCGCCCGACGTGGCGACGCTGCTGGCCTGGATCGAGCAGCATGTCCCGGCTCGGCTGGTCGTTACGCTTCCGAAGGTCGCGGCCGACACGACGACGATACGAACGGTGCGCGGCTATCTCGCCCGGTCCACAGCCCCCGCGCCCACCCGCCGCATCGCCCGGCTCGACGGTGTCCCCCTCGACTATGACACCATGGATTCGACACCACCCGAGGGAGGTCGCCTGTCGGAGTCGATCTACGAGCCTTATGCGCTCCAGTCGATCCGCATTCCGGGCGCCCAGCCCCATCCCACGAAGCTGGTGCAGTCTACGGCCATGGCCTCGGTGGCGCCGCCGAAGCCGAGCTATCGGCCGACCCTGCCGGCCGCGATCGTGAACGACGGCGTCCTGTCCGACGCGCAGCTCGAGACGGTGATCTATGCCGGGGAGGCTCACGGCGAACATCTCGCCGGAGCCTGGACCGTGGACGAGACCGGCGATCTCGTCACCGCCGCGCCCGACGATGCCGTGGGCGCCGTCCGCTTCCGCCGCGGCTTCATGCTTGGCGACGGCACCGGCGCCGGGAAGGGCCGCCAGTCGTCTAGCATCATCCTCGACAATTGGCTCCAAGGCCGGCGCAAGGCCGTGTGGATCTCGAAGTCGGAGAAGCTGCTCGAGGACGCCCGGCGCGACTGGTCGGCGCTCGGCATGGAGCGCCTGCTGGTCACACCGCTGTCGCGCTTCCCGCAGGGCACCGCCATCCGTCTCACGGAAGGCATCCTTTTCACGACCTATGCCACGCTACGGTCCGACGACCGCGGGGAGAAGCTTTCGCGGGTCAAGCAGATCGTCGAATGGTTGGGCTCCGGTTTCGAGGGAGTGATCATTTTCGACGAGTCCCACGCGATGCAGAACGCCGGCGGAGGCAAGGGAGAACGGGGCGATGTCGCCCCGTCGCAGCAGGGTCGCGCGGGGCTCCGGCTCCAGCACGCGCTTCCGAACGCCCGCGTCGTCTATGTCTCGGCGACGGGCGCGACCACAGTCCACAATCTCGCCTATGCCCAGCGGCTCGGCCTGTGGGGTGGCGAGGATTTCCCCTTCGCCAATCGGGCCGAGTTCGTCGAGGCGATCCAGAACGGCGGCGTCGCTGCCATGGAGGTGCTGGCGCGCGATCTACGTTCGCTCGGCCTCTACACGTCCCGATCGCTGTCCTACGACGGAGTCGAGTATGAGCTAGTAGAGCACCAGCTTACGACCGAGCAGATCCGCATCTACGACGCCTATGCCGGCGCCTTCGCCATCATCCACAATCACCTCGACGCTGCTATGAAGGCCGCCAACATCACCGGCGACAGCGGCACTCTGAACCGGCAGGCGAAGTCTGCGGCGCGCTCGGCCTTCGAAAGCGCCAAGCAGCGCTTCTTCGGCCACCTCCTGACCAGCATGAAGACCCCGACACTGATCCGCTCGATCGAGCAGGACCTGGCCAGCGGCCATGCTGCCGTCATCCAGATCGTCTCGACCGGCGAAGCGCTGATGGAACGCCGCCTGGCCGAGATCCCGGCCGAGGAGTGGAACGACGTGCGCGTCGACATCACCCCGCGCGAATATGTCCTGGACTATCTCGCCCATTCCTTCCCGGTGCAGCTCCACGAGCCATTCTCCGACAGCGAGGGCAATCTGTCGTCTCGCCCGGTCTTCCGGGACGGCCAGCCCGTCGAGAGCCGGGAGGCCGTCGCCCGCCGTGACGAGCTGATCGAGCGGCTCGCCTCGCTGACACCGGTTCCAGGTGCGCTCGACCAGATCGTCCAGCGCTTCGGCACAGACCTCGTCGCCGAGGTGACGGGCCGCTCGCGCCGCGTGGTGCGCAAGGGCGAACGCCTTGCCGTCGAGAACCGGGCAGCCTCCGCCAATCTCGCCGAGGCGGCCGCCTTCATGGATGACCAGAAGCGCATCCTCGTGTTCTCCGATGCCGGGGGCACCGGCCGCAGCTACCATGCGGACCTCGCGGCGCGGAACCAGCGCCTCCGCATCCACTATCTGCTGGAGCCGGGCTGGAAGGCTGACACCGCGATCCAGGGGCTAGGCCGCACCAACCGGACGAACCAGGCGCAGCCACCGCTGTTCCGGCCGATCGCCACTGACGTGAAGGCCGAGAAGCGCTTTCTGTCGACGATCGCGCGCCGCCTGGACACACTGGGCGCCATCACGCGCGGCCAGCGCCAGACCGGCGGCCAGGGCCTGTTCCGGCCCGAGGACAATCTGGAAAGTCCCTACGCCCGTGACGCGCTGCGCCAGCTCTACCTGCTACTGGTCCGCGGCAAGCTCGAAAGCTGCTCGCTCGACCGTTTTGAGTCGGCTACCGGCCTGAAGCTGATGGACGACAACGGCATCAAGGACGAACTGCCGCCGATCACCACCTTCCTCAATCGCCTGCTGGCGCTCACCATCGAGCTGCAGGGCGTGCTCTTCACGGCGTTCGAGCAGCTCCTGACCGCCAAGGTCGAGGGCGCGATCCGCAGCGGCGTCTATGACGTCGGGCTCGAGACGCTGCAGGCCGAGAGCTTCGTCGTCACCGACAGCCAGGTGATTCATACCCATCCCGGCAACGGCGCGGAAACCCGGCTTCTCATCATCGCCCGTCGGGAACGCAATCGACCGACGACCTTGGCCTGCGCGCTAGATCAGCTCTCCGATCCACGAGCGCGGCTGCTGGTCAACGGCCGCTCCGGCCGCGCCGCCGTGCAGGTCCCCGCCCCGTCGATGATGCTCGATGACGGAGAGATCGAGCGGCGGGTCTGCCTGATCCGGCCGATGGAGCAGCATCATGCCCCGCTGCGCATGATGGACGAGAGCCATTGGGAGGAAGCCGGTCGCGCCGCCTTCGCAGCGACGTGGGACGCTGAGCTCGCCGAGGTTCCGGAGTTCTCGGACAGCACGATCCATATCGTCGCCGGGCTGCTGTTGCCGATCTGGAAGCGGCTGCCCGAGGAGTCGACCCGGGTCTATCGCCTCCAGACCGACGCCGGCGAGCGCATCATCGGCCGCCGTGTTTCGCCCGCCTGGGCTGCCAGCGCGGTGACGAGCGGCACCGTGACGCTGACGCCGGATCAGGCGTTCGCTGCTCTGATGGACGGCACGACGATCCTCGACCTCGCGGAAGGTCTTCAGCTTCGCCGCGCAAGGGTGATGAGCGCCTATCGCCTGGAGCTGGTGGGCTTCACCGAGCCGATGCGCGACCGTCTCCGGGCTTACGGCCTCTTCAGCGAGATCATCTCGTGGAAGCTCCGTTTCTTTGTGCCGGTCGACAGTACGGAACCGGACGTGCTCGCCAAACTTTTCGATACGTATCCGGTCGCGCGCATCTCCGAACGGAAGGGGTCGTGATGGCACGCCGGGACGCTTCCGATCTTGCGCATCGTCTCGGCCGGCAGGCCGAGGCGGTGTGCCGTCACTATCTCTCCAGCGGCCGCCGCTGCGGCGGCTACTGGTTGGTGGGCGACGTTCGCAACACGCCCGGGCGCTCGATGTATGTCCGGCTAAACGACTCGCCCCGGGGCCTCGCCGGCAAATGGACGGACGCCGCGACCGGCGAGCATGGCGATCTTCTCGACATCATCCGCGAGAGCTGTGGGCTCATCGACTTCAAGGACGTCGCTGACGAGGCCCGAACCTTTCTCAGCATGCCACCATCGGAGCCGGATCCACGCTGGCAGCATCGGCAGAGTCCGGCACCGCACGGCTCGCCCGAAGCAGCCCGACGATTGTTCGCCATCTCGCAGCCAATTGCGGGTACACTTGTGCACGCGTATGTCTGGGAACGCGGCATCACGGATTTGCGCGGAACCGGAAGCCTGCGCTTCCATCCACGCTGCTTCTATCGTCCCGACGAGCATTCGCCGACTGAGACATGGCCGGCGATGATCGCCGCTGTTACCGATCTCAACGGCAGGATCACCGGAGCGCATCGCACCTGGCTGGATCCACGCCGTCGTGACAAGGCTCCAATCAACACGCCACGGCGGGCAATGGGCGATCTTCTCGGCAATGCGGTCCGCTTTGGCATCGGTGGCGACGTTATGGCAGCGGGCGAAGGCATCGAGACCGTTCTGTCGATCCGGCAGGTCCTTCCCGACATGCCGATGCTGGCGGCACTCTCCGCGGCCCACCTCGCCGCCATCCTGTTCCCCGACACGCTGCGGCGGCTCTACATCGTCCGCGACAACGATCCGGCCGGTGATGGGGCGCGCGACACCCTGATCGACCGGGCGAACGGGGCCGGGATCGAGGCCATCGTCCTCTCGCCCGAGCTTGGCGACTTCAACGAGGATCTCCTCACTCTCGGCATCAATGCCCTTCGCACGCAAGCACGGTCCCAGGTCGCGCCGCAGGACGCCGCCCGCTTCATGGCGTTGGCGGCATAGACGGCAGACAACGCGGGGTGGCGCGCATCGCCATGCCCGCTGGATGCATCCACCGTCGGGGAGGACTACGCCCCGGCCTTCCGGGTTGGCGATCGGCCCACAAGCCGCCCGGCCCGGCAATGGCGGCGGCCGACTATTTTCCGGCGGCGCGTGCCGCGCCTTTCCATCGCGAAGCAAAATAGCCGGCCTTGGCCATCGAGCCCTCCGCTCGCGCTCCGGGTGCCCGCCCGTTCGGCCCGTTGGCTTCGTCGCCATGAAGGCCGCGACGGTCGCGGTCCAACCGACGGAGCATCCCATGAGCGATCATGACGACCACGAACCGCACCACGCCTCATCACCGACCGACCATGTCCTCGACGAACTCCAGCTCCACGGCTGGCGCCCCTTCGCCGACGAGCCCGACCAGCGGCTTCTGCCCGACGGCAACCAGGTCGCGGGCGCTGTCGCCGACATCTTCGACGCCCTGATCGGGAGCCTCGAGGATACACGCCTCGAACCCGACCTCGACGATCTCCTGTGGTCGACGGTCAACCTCTTTCACCGCGCCACCGAACGGATCGGGCGAGAGCTCGACGACAACGAGCAGGGCCAGAAGCGCTCCCAGCGGGAACAGGACGGCAGCGAGGTGAAGTCGGTCGACCTGGAGCGCCTGATCGCCGAGGGCATGACGCTCATCGAACGCCAGAACGCCTTCGAGCTGATGCGCGACCAGGCCGCCGAACACTACGAACGCCACGTCGGCAAGGCATGGCTCCCGCGCAGCGGATCGAAGGTCAACCATCGCCATCTCACCGCCGCGATGATCGACAGCCGCGACTTCCTGGCCGCCCGGCGCCGGGCCGAGACCGAGCTGCTGGTGCCGCCTGGGCCGAAGATCGCCTTCACCGGCGGTGCCGACTTCAACGACCATCACCTGATCTGGGCCACGCTCGACAAGGCCCGCGCCAAGCATCCCGGCATGGTCCTCCTGCACGGCGGCTCACCGACCGGCGCCGAGCGCATCGCCGCCCGCTGGGCGGACACCCGCAAGGTGACGCACATTCCGTTCAAGCCCGACTGGACCCGTCACGCCAAGGCCGCTCCCTTCAAGCGCAATGACCAGATCCTCGAGATCCTGCCGATCGGCGTCATTGTGTTCCCGGGATCGGGCATCCAGGAAAATCTCGCCGACAAGGCCCGCAAGCTCGGCATCCCGGTCTGGCGCTTCGGTTCAGGCGGCGCGTGAGCGCCGCTTCCTTCGCGAAATCGTTGACGCTTGCCCGGAACGCACGTGCGCTTTGTCTCTGGTGTTCATTGCGCCTGCTGCCGTTCTCCCCGGTGGCGGACGGTCGAATCGTCAAGAGCAAGAGGATGTCTGGAAGCGGACGAGCCGGTGGGCCTTCCGAGAGAGCGGGCCCGGCTCGTCCCGTCCTGCTCTCCGGACCATGATCCATGCCTGTATCATCTTTGGCTCTCGCATCCGTGTCGCCTGCTCGAGACTTGACCAGGGACAGCAGTCTCGTTGCCATGCCGACGGAAGAGACGTCCGAGCAGGACTTGCTTGCCGGATTGCTGACCTCATCGCCAAACTTGGGGTCGGCTCCTGCCCTCTTGCAAAGCTTTCCAAGCATTGGGCATGTCTTCACGGCAGAAGCCTCGCAACTTCGCGCCTTTGGACTGACGCCACACGACATCGCCATGCTTCGGCGTGTCCGGGAGATCGCGTGCCGCATGGCCAAGGCAGACGTGCGCAGCCGTCCCGTTCTCGGCAACTGGCAGGCGCTGCTTGCCTACCTCCAGACGGCAATGGCTTACGAGCAGATCGAACAGTTTCGAGTACTGTTTCTTGACCGCAAGAACCATCTCATCGCCGACGAAGTCCAGCAGCGCGGCACCGTCGATCACACGCCCGTATACCCGCGAGAGGTCCTCAAGCGCGCTTTGATCCTCAATGCTTCAGCGCTCATCGTGGCGCATAATCACCCTTCCGGCGATCCCAAGCCGTCGCGCGCGGACGTCGAGATGACGCGCGAATTGAAAGCCGCCGCCAGGGCTCTCGAGATTGAACTTCACGACCATGTTGTGATCGGGCACGGAACCCATGCCTCATTCCGGTCACTAGGATTGCTGTAAACCGAGAGCCGCGCCGTCATCGGACTACTCTACGCCGTGCCAGCGACGATCGCAGGCTATCAGCTATCGTTCGCGCTAGCAGGCATCGGCATGTCGACTGACGGATGGCAGCAGGCGTTTGCTGTCACAGGCGCCATTGTGGCGGGCATCACCGCCTTCTCTCGCCTGGCGCTATCTGTCCGGTCGTCGGACGGGCAGATCCCCTCGGGAGACGCAGCTCACTCGCAGATCGACTGGCGGCCGCACAGCCAAAAGCGCTGATGACCTCTCCCTCCTGATCACCGGGTTGGCGACGCTGCGCGGCGAAGATCGTGTTCCTGAACGAGAGGAATGCAGCTCGTTGAAGCGCTTCGACCAGGCGGCCCCGATCTCGGTGCGGTCGACGAATACCATGTGGGAGGTGTCGGTCTGCTCCGACTGACCTCGGAGACGAAGCATCCTTTTTCTATCCCATGCCCGCCGTCTCCTCGCCCTGTAAGTCGGGCCCCTTTGCAGGCTCCTTCAGTTTGGCCACGACTTCTGCCGAGGATGCTGTTCGGCATGCGACCCACGGCCTCTCCATGGCTTGATCTAGCCGTAGGACGGCTGCGCCTCGATCGCCTGAGCCGCAACGGCGGCGGCGCGACTTTCTTCCCCTGGGCTTCGCCCATTCCTCGCGAGGCAAGAAAGTCGCGCCGCCGCCATCCTCCGCTGCGCTTCGGCCCGCGAGCGGGTGCGGCGTCGATCGCCTCCGGCAAACGATCGCCATCGAGGCCGCGATGGTCGCGGGGCTCGAAACAGCAAGGAGAAGTCACATGGCCAACATCGGTTCCTTCAAGAAGTCCGGCAACGAGTACCAGGGCGAGATCGTCACGCTGAGCGTCCAGACCAGGGGCGTGCGCATCGTTCCCGAGGCCAACCGCAGCAACGACAACGCCCCCAGCCACCGGGTGTTCGTCGGCCGCGCCGAGATCGGGGCCGCCTGGTCGAAGCGCTCCAGCGAGGGCCGCGACTACCTCTCGCTCAAGCTCGACGATCCGAGCTTCAACGCGCCAATTTTCGCCAACCTGTTCGACGACGAGGACGGCGAGGGCTTCACGCTGATCTGGTCGCGCAGCCGCAAGAAGAACGGCGAGTAAGCTCACGCCCCCAAGCCCCGCCCGGTCCGCCGGGCGGGACTTTCCGCGGGATCAGGCGCGAGACGGCACAGCTGAGAACAGTGGGCGGCCGCCGTAGAGGCCTGATCACGTAGCAACTACCGACAGAAGAGGAACCACCCGTTAGCGGTTCTATCTGACGATGATGGGCGTGCCCCTGCGCCATCGGGTCTATGCGGCCACTCTGTCGGAAAGACGCCGCACGAAGCCGCGCTGCGGCGTTATGAACTCGGCGAGTGCTGGTGCTGCTCACTCCGATATCGGTTATGGGCGTGCTCGAACAGTGCGACGATAATTTCGCAGTGGCTTCATCTCGGTTCATCAGCGTTACGGTAATATGCAATCGTGCGGATTGACCTCTAACCGAGCGCACCATGGCTAAGCTGCCACTAGATCCACCCGTGGCCGATACAGCTCCCTCGGAGCCTGTGCTGACCGGCTACGATGAAAAGCATCTTATTACCTATCTGCGTCTTCTCGACGCTGATGTTGAAGGCGCCGACTGGCGCGAGGTAATAAACGTCGTTTTGCATATCAATCCAGACCGCGACCCGGAACGCGCAAGACGGGCGTGGGAAAGTCATCTCGCGCGCGCCAAGTGGATGACCGAGAGCGGTTATCGTCATCTTCTCCTGGGCGGGGCACCGCACTGACTCGGGTTGCTTGCATTCGCTGCAAACATCTTTGCGCGGAGGGGACTATCGAGCAGCGGCGATTGTGCGTCCTGTATGTCCTGGGAAAAGGGGGTGTGAGTGCGAGCAATGGAGATGCACTCTCATGGACCGCGCGTATTGGCGCTCACCGGACGCATACAAGAGGCTGCAAGCATTCGATGCCGTTGGATTTGCTTTTCAGTTCCTGAGCCGCAATCCCGATTTCGCAAGAGATCGAGAACGAGTTCAACAAATGGATCGCCGGGCAGTCCTTGATCCAGCCGAGGTGAAAGCGTTCGCCCAACGCTGGGGGTTACTTCCTCGCAGCGACGATTGATCCAGATGTAGCGCTTTGGACAGCATCGGCTCTGCCGAGCGTCGTTGCCCTGACCCGACTTCCGCCAGAGCTTGGCCATCCAACTTTCAAGTCCAAGCCTCTGCTGCTTGATTCCATATTGGCCGCTGAAGGTGAAGACTACCTCATCGCGCGCCTCGGCGCCGAGATGCGGGTGCATCTGGACGGCGGCGGCGCGGATCCGACTGCAGTTCTCCTGCCGTTCGATGGACTCTTTGAAGTCAGGGTTGCCGCCGCTCTCCGCCTCTGGCGCGTGCTCAACGGCCGCCATCCGGGTCGCAACCCGGCAGCGCTTTCCGTGGCGCGGCGCAACAGACTGATCCTCGCTTTGCGCGCGCTGGACGGGCGCCTCGACGGTGCGACCCACCGTATGATTGCTGCCGCCTTGTATGACGCCGAGCCAATTCCGGAACGCGACTGGATCTCGCATGAATTGCGTGACCGAACCGCTCGTCTGGTGCGCCTGGGAATCGCCATGATGAACGGTGGCTATCGCCGGCTGCTTCTGCATCCCTATCGCGGCCGTTCGTAGCGCCGCTGGGTGGGGCGATCTCACTGGCCTGCGACATCACCCTATTTTGCCTCCTCCTCCATCCGCCATCGTGGTCCTGGACGGCCGCTGCTCTTCGGCGGCTTCCCACAGCACCACGGAGGCCTCGCTTGCCCGCCAATTTTACCGATTTGCCGCCACGCTATCTGCGCACGCCCGAGGCCGCCCGTTTCGTCGGGCTGTCGATTCGGACCCTGGAGAAGCACCGCATCTACGGCACGGGCCCTCGCTACTCGAAGCTCGGCGGGCGCGTCGTCTATCGCGTCGAGGACCTCCAGGCCTGGGTCGAGTCGGGCGCCAAGGCGTCGACATCCGACCCCGGGACCGCGACGGTCCTGCCGGCGAAGCGCCAAATGCCGGGCGTTCGGGCACCCGCGGGTTCGGGGCGCCGCTGACCAATGTCGACGCGTCATCCGTCCCGTACCGAGCGTGAGCAGCTCCAGCTCTTCAGGGCGCTGCCCGGCGATCTCGCGCCTCGAGATGCGCAGGACCTCATGGCTTATCCCTTCTTCAGCCTGGCCAAGACACACCGCACCACGCCGATCGACTTCAGGATGAACGAGATCGCCATCCGCGTCGAAGCGGTGGCCGAACATGGCATGGCGACGATCTGGGATGCCGACGTCCTGATCTGGGCCGCCAGCCAGATCGTCGAAGCCCGTGACGCCGGATTGCGTACATCGCGCCTCATGGCGGCACGCCCGCGCGAGATCCTCACCTACACCGGGCGTGGTACCGGCGCGCGCGACTATCACCGCCTGAAAGCGGCCCTCGACCGCCTCCAATCGACCACGGTTGCCACCTCCCTGCGCCAGATCAGCGAGCGCCGGATGCACCGCTTCTCCTGGATCAACGAATGGACCGAGCGCGCCGATGCGCATGGAAATGCCGATGGGATCGATCTGATCGTGCCGGACTGGTTCTATCGGGCGGTCCTCGACGATGCGCTCGTGCTGACAATCGATCGCGGATATTTTGCGCTGACGGGCGGCGTGGAACGCTGGCTCTATCGCATCGTCCGCAAGCATGCCGGCCGGCAGTCGACTGGCTGGCGGTTCGAGTTCCAGCATCTTCATCTCAAATCGGCGAGCCTGTCGCCGTTCAAGCGGTTCGCCTTCGAGCTGCGCGATATCGTCCGCCGCCAGTCCCTGCCCGGCTATCGGCTGCTCATCGAACGCGACACCGGCGGCAGAGAACTGCTGGCATTTGCGCGGACGAAACTATCCACGGATGGCCGTGGACAACATGTGAATGCCCACGTGCTATCGGGAACCGACAGGCACGTGCCATCAGGAACCGGCCGCACGTGCTATCAGGAACCGGAATCATCGGATTCTCCAAACGAAACAGCGGCTTGCGGCGACTCTAACTCAGAGTCTAACGATTCTGAGTCTAACTCTTCTGTAGTTGAGCGCGGCCGGGACGGGGAAAACTCGCGAGACGGTGCGTCATGACCGAGGCACGCGTCAGTCGAGAGGCTCTCACCCACATCGAATTGATCTGGCACAGGCAGCAGATCGAGCACTGGATCCGCTTCGGCCGTGACGTTCAGGAACAGATCCTCGATCGCCGGCGCCGCATCCTGAGCTTCGCGCCCAACAGCATCGTCGCCTATGTCCGGTGGGCCGCGGGTGACTTCGGCACCATCGTCTCGCGCATCGACATCCTGCGCACCGTGCGGCGGGGCGAAGGCTTCTCGACGGTCCCCTATGTGCGCCCCGGTGGCGAAATCCTCCTTCGTGCTTCGGGCTGGCCAAGGGTCGAGCGCGTGCTGCAAGCCATCGATGCCGCGGAGGGGATTGGCATCGACGCCGCCGACGCCAGTCCCGACCATTGGCGACACGTTCACAACCGGTTAGCAGCAGGGCAGGCGCCCCGCCTTTACAGCTATGCGGCGCATCGGGCCTGGCTCCTGCGCCGCAAGATCGAAGCATGACTCGCCTGGGCTGGATCATCTTCGCAGCACTCGTCGTCGGCGCGTTGATGCTGCTGCGGCCCACCCCGCAGCTGATCTGGAATGCCAGCGCCAGCGTTCCGATCGGCCTGTATGCCGTCCGTCCCGTTGGCAACCTCTACCTGGGCGAGCTGGTCCTGGTCAGGCCGCCCGAAGTCATTGCGTCGTTCCTCCAGGAGCGCGGCTATCTCGCGATGGGCGTGCCAATCCTGAAGCATGTCCTCGCCCTTCCCGGCCAATCCGTCTGCCGAACCGGCGGCACGATCACTGTCGATGAGATGGCCGTGGGTAATGCGCTCGATCGCGATCGTTGGGGACGAAACCTGCCCGTCTGGCAAGGCTGCCGGATCATCGCGGATGGCGAAGTCTTCCTGATGAACCAGCAGTCCGAGAGCTCGTTCGACGGGCGCTACTTCGGTCTGCTGCAGGCTTCGACAATCGTCGGTCGGGCCATTCCCCTCTGGATCGAAAAGGATTGACCGTGTCCGTGTCCTGCCGCCGACGAGCCGCCCGATTGAAGGCAACGCCGCACACCTCCTTCCCCTTCTCGGTCATGTGTCGGGACGCCCTGCGACGACCGATTGCCCGGCTCACCGTGGGACACCGACTGTCCCTTTGCGGAATGGGAGCAGTCTTCTTGCTCGGGTCCACAAGTCTCTCATACGCCCAGCAGGACCCAGCACATCCTGCCAGTGCTCTTGCGGCGGCAGATCGCATCCCGAGCTTCGTGGAAACGGCATCACAGCAATTCGCTGTTCCGGCGTCCTGGATCCGAGCCGTCATGCAGGCGGAAAGTGGCGGCGTGGTGCGTACTGTGTCGCCGACCGGCGCCATGGGGTTGATGCAGATCATGCCGTACACTTGGGCTGAGCTCCAATCGCGCTACGGCTTGGGTCCAGATCCCTACGATCCGCACGACAACATCATTGCGGGAACCGCCTACCTGCGGGAGCTGCTCGATCGCTTTGGCGAGCGCGGATTCCTCGCGGCCTACAATGCGGGTCCGGGTCGCTATGAGGAACATCTTGCGACGGGCAGGCCGCTGCCGTCGGAAACGCTCTCCTACATCAGGGCGTTCACCTCCCTGCTAGATTCCACCTCGTCAGACGGCGCGAATAGTGCTGCGTCATGGACATCAAGCTCGCTGTTCATTGCGACAACGAGCGGCGGCTTTGCACCCCTTCAACCGCCTTCCGGTGGGCCACAGGATCGCCGTCCCATGAACGGTGCGGTGCCAACAGCAACAGCACATGTGCCGCACTCCGACGGCTTGTTTGCACGCAAATCCGATCGAAGTGCACGGCCATGACCTCCAATGGTCTCGGTCGTGCTATGGCAGGCTGTGGCGGGTGGCAGAGCGTCAAGGGAATTGGACGGAGACACCCCAGCCATGGACGGCAAGGGAAAAGCGCCGCCTCCGGACGGGCGCATATGGTTGGTCGGCTTGAGTTTCAGGGGCCTTTGAACGATCACGCCGGCTGGCGCTTAAAGCGGAGAATCAAACGATTTCAATGTCCCGACCGCCGTCGGTGCCGGGCCGAGCCAGCCGCCGTATCATGATCCGCGGCAACGACGACTTCCGCGTTCGGCCCGGGCGCATCCGCGACAGCCATCGCGGCGCAAGGAGGCCCAAGACCTTCGTCGGGGAGGTGATGCGTGCCGCGAAGAAGGCCGGCCACATCGGCCAAAGCTTCGGCCGCAGCAAGGGCGGCACAAGCGGCTCGCGCTTCGGGCGTGGCCGGCGCGCCGCCCTCTCGCTGTCGCTCTCTTCGACCTCTCGGCGCGTGGTGACGAAGGCACGCGTCGTGCGCCATCACGGCACGCGCTTTCGTTCCGCGCCGCTTCCCCGGCATATCGCCTATCTAAAACGTGAGGGCGTCACCCGGGACGGGTCTGATGCCCGGATGTTCGACGCGCGAACTGAGGCGGCCGATGAACATGCCTTCGCCGAGCGATGCGAAGATGATCGGCACCATTTTCGGTTCATCGTCTCGCCCGAGGACGCGGCCCAGCTGGCGGATCTTCGGACCTTCACGCGCGAGCTGATGGCCGATGTCGAGCGCGATCTCGGCACACGGCTAGACTGGGTGGCGACCGATCATTGGAACACCGACAATCCACACGTCCACGTTCTGATTCGCGGCAAGGCCGATGACGGGGAAGATCTCGTGATCAGCCGGGCCTACATCAGCCGAGGCTTCCGTGATCGTGCCGCCGACCGCGTCACCCTGGAGCTCGGGCCGCGGAGCGAACTGGAAATCCGCTCTGCCCGGGAAAGAGAAGTCGGCGCCGAGCGCTGGACCAGCCTTGACAGGGCCTTGCGCGACATCGCGGACGAAAATGGTGGCATCGCCGACCTGCGCCCAAGCCCTGCCGATGAGGACCCGGACTCTCGCCGGCTGATGCTGGGCCGCGCGAACAAGCTCGAGCGGCTGGGCCTCGCCGAACAGGTCGGCCCCGCCTCCTGGGCACTGAAGCCGGGCGTGGAACAGTCGCTGCGCGAGCTCTCGATCCGGGGCGACATCATCAAGACGATGCACCGGGCGCTGACCGGCGCCGGCCGCGAACCGGACGTGACGGGGTTTGCTATCCATGGAGACGCCGACCCCGACCAGGTACTGGGCCGCCTTGTTGCGCGCGGGCTGCACGACGAGCTCAAGGGGTCCGCCTACGCCATTGTCGAAGGCGTCGACGGCCGGACACACCACCTGCAATTTTCCGACCTGGAGATGACCGGCGACGCCCTGCCGGGCGCGATCGTCGAGGCGCGATCCTATGAGGACGCCGGCGGCTGCACACGCCTGTCGCTCGCCGTCCGGTCCGACCTTCCGCTCGAGAGCCAGATCTCTGCGTCGGGAGCCACGTGGCTCGATCGCCAGCTCCTGGCCCGAGAGCCGGCGACGAGCGGCAATGCTTTTGGCGCTGAGGTCCGCGAAGCGATGGAGCGTCGCGTCGATCACCTCGCCGGGGAAGGCTTGGCGCGACGTCAGGGCCAGCGCGTCGTCTTCGCGCGAGACCTGCTCAACACCCTGAGGCAGCGCGACCTTTCCGAAGTGTCGGCCAGGCTCGCGGCCCAGACAGGCCTCATTCACCGACAGTCTGCCGAGGGAGAACACGTCTCCGGTATCTACCGGCAGCGCGTGACCCTGTCCTCCGGGCGCTTCGCTATGATTGACGATGGTCTGGGCTTTCAGCTCGTGCCCTGGCGACCAGCACTGGAGCAGCAGTTGGGAAGGCATGTGTTGGGAGCCGTGACTTCCAACGGCACCGTCGACTGGAGCGTTGGGTTGAAGCGAGGCTTGGGTGTGTAACTGGAGAAGCAGTATTCGAATCGGAGATGCGTCAGTCGTTCAGCTCCTGCGCGGCGAGCAGCATCCGATTACTTCGCTGGCGCATCCGTCTCACCGCCCCGGTCGCATGTCTCCTTGAGTTCACGTCGCGGTGTTCCAATGCTTCGCCACCATGAATGCCACCAAGATCCTCTGGGGCCAGATCCTTCTCGTCAGCCTCGTCGTGTTGGGCTTCGTCTGGACCGCGACGGAATGGACGGCATGGTGCCTCGGCTTCCAGCCGCAGCTCGGGCAGCCGTGGTTCGAGTTGTTCGGATGGCCGGTCTACGAGCCGCAAGATTTCTTCTGGTGGTGGTTCTCCTTCGACGCCTATGCGCCCCATGTCTTCGTCGAGGGCGGATACATCGCCGCGGCCGGCGGAGTGGCTGCCGTCGCTGTGGCCACCACCATGTCGGTCATGCGCGCCCGGGAGGCCAAACGGGTCACAACCTACGGATCGGCACGATGGGCTGAGACCCGCGAGATTCGCGACGCCGGCCTGCTCGGCGACGACGGCGTCCTTCTCGGGCGCTGGCGCGGCGACTACCTCCGTCACGACGGCCCCGAGCATGTCCTGTGCTTCGCCCCGACGCGAAGCGGCAAGGGTGTGGGCCTGGTCGTGCCGACCCTTCTGACCTGGCCCGGCTCAGCGATCGTCCACGACATCAAGGGCGAGAACTGGACGCTGACGGCGGGCTGGCGCGCCCGCTTCGGCCGCGTGCTGCTGTTCGATCCCACCAACGTCCAGAGCGCCGCCTACAATCCTCTTCTCGAAGTACGCCGTGGCGAGTGGGAAGTCCGCGATGTGCAGAACATCGCGGATGTGCTGGTCGATCCCGAAGGCGCGCTGGAGAAGCGCAATCACTGGGAGAAGACCAGCCACGCATTGCTGGTCGGCACCATCCTGCATGTGCTGTACGCCGAGCCGGACAAGACCCTGGCAGGTGTTGCCAACTTTCTGTCCGATCCAAGGCGGCCGATTGAGGCCACCCTGCGGGCAATGATGACGACTTCGCATCTCGACGAGAGCGGTGCCCATCCGGTCGTCGCAAGTGCGGCCCGCGAGCTCCTGAACAAGAGCGAGAACGAGCGATCGGGCGTGTTGTCGACCGCCATGTCGTTCCTGGGCCTCTATCGCGATCCCGTCGTCGCGGCTGTCACACACCGGTGTGACTGGCGCATCCAGGATCTGGTTGAGGGCGAGACACCGTCCACGCTGTACCTGGTCGTGCCGCCGTCCGACATCAGCCGCACCAAGCCGCTGGTCCGCCTGATCCTGAACCAGATTGGACGCCGCCTGACAGAGGAGCTGGATGCGAGGGACCGGCGCCATCGTCTCCTGCTGATGCTCGACGAGTTCCCGGCGCTCGGCCGCCTCGACTTCTTCGAGAGCACGCTCGCCTTCATGGCGGGTTATGGCCTGAAGAGCTTCCTGATCGCCCAGTCGCTGAACCAGATCGAGAAGGCCTACGGCATCAACAACTCGATCCTGGACAACTGCCATGTCCGGGTGAGCTTCGCCACCAACGATGAACGGACCGCGAAGCGGGTCTCCGATGCGCTGGGCACAGCGACCGAGATTCGTGATGCGAAGAATTATGCCGGCCATCGCCTGAGCCCCTGGCTCGGCCATCTGATGGTCTCCCGCCAGGAGACTGCCCGGCCGTTGCTGACACCCGGCGAGGTGATGCAGCTCCCTCCGGATGACGAGCTTGTTCTCGTCTCCGGCTGTCATCCGCTCCGGGCCAAGAAGGCACGCTACTTCGAGGACCGTCAGCTACAGGCGCGCATTCTGCCGCCGCCGGTATCGATAGCCCCGGACGCCGCCAACACGGCCGGCGCTCCTGGACGCCATGATGACAATCCGTGGGCGGAAGTGATCGTTGCGCCTTTGCAGCCAGTCGAAGATCCGGACAATGCGGGCATCCGCCGCGAGCCCGAGCTTCCCGAGCAGGAGGAGGTCGTGCTCGGGCCGCCCAAGCCGAGCCGCGAGTTCGAGCTGGCCGATGACGAGCCGGACACTTCCCAGGACCTTCAAGCCCTGCGGCGCCGAGCGCGCAGGCTGGCCCGGCAGGTCGCGCTCGATCCGGGCGACGGCATGGACCTCTGACACATGCGCACCAAGCACACCTTCCGCCTGCCGCCGGACCTCGCTCTCCAGCTCGCCGATTACGCCCAGCGCAAGCGCGTTCCCCAGGCACTGGTGGTCGAGACGGCGCTCGCGTCGCTCCTGTCACCCGACGGCGCGGACCGGCTGGAAGCCGCACTGGCACGCCGGCTCGATCGCATGACGCGGCAGATCCAGACCCTCGAACGCCATGTCACGATCACCAATGAAGCGCTGGCGCTCTTCGTCCGCTTCTGGCTGACCAGCACGCCGCCCCTACCCGACACTGCCCAGGCCGCCGCCCAGACGAAGGGCCGTGAACGGTATGACGGCTTCCTGGAAGCACTGGGCCGGCGTCTCGCCCGTGGCCGCACACTGGCCGATGAAGTCGTGAGGGACATCGCGGCCGAACCGGACAGCGCTTCAGAGACTGAAGCGTCCTAGCGACCGTACCGATTGCCTGTCTTTCTATCCGTCGTCCCGATCGACCTCTCGTCGCCGTTGCCTCCCTGCCGGTCGGGTCTCTAAGCAGCGCCCATCGCCTCGTTCTCGAGGCGATCGTGTGGAGCGCGATGTGACGACGATCTCCTCCTTCCGGTCAGAAGCCATCGCCCGCGGCACGCGCATGCTGCGGACCGCGCTCGGCCCGCTGATCGCGGCCTGGCTCGAAGACCCGGGCATCGTCGAGATCATGCTCAATCCCGACGGCCGCCTGTGGATCGACCGGCTCTCGGGTGGCCTCGAGGATACCGGCTCGCGGATCGCGCCGGCCGATGCCGAGCGGATCGTCCGTCTGGTCGCTCATCACGTCGGCGCTGAGGTCCACGCCGGCATGCCCCGCGTGTCGGCCGAGCTGCCGGAAAGCGGCGAGCGCTTCGAAGGACTGGTGCCGCCCGTGGTGGCGGCGCCCTGCTTCGCCATCCGCCGTCCCGCGATCGCGGTGTTCTCCCTCGACGACTATGTCCAGTCCGGGATCATGACGCGACCGCAGGCCTACGTGCTGTGCAGCGCCGTGCGAGATCGCAAGAACATCCTCGTGGCCGGCGGCACATCGACCGGGAAGACGACGCTGGTCAACGCCCTCCTGGTGGAGGTCGCGAAGACCGGCGATCGGGTGGTGCTGATCGAGGATACCCGCGAGCTGCAATGCGCCGCGCCGAACCTCGTCGCGCTGCGCACCAGGGACGGGGCGGCCACGCTGTCCGATCTCGTGCGGTCGGCGCTACGCCTGCGTCCCGATCGCATCCCCATCGGCGAGGTGCGCGGGGCCGAAGCGCTGGACCTGCTCAAGGCCTGGGGCACCGGCCATCCCGGCGGCGTCGGCACCTTGCACGCAGGCTCCGCTCTCGGAGCGCTGCGCCGCCTCGAGCAGCTCATCCAGGAAGCCGTCGTCACCGTTCCGCGCGCCCTGATCGCCGAGACTGTCGAGGTCATTGCTGTTCTTACCGGCCGTGGCGCCGCACGGCGGCTCATCGAACTTGCCGCCGTGCAGGGTCTCGGCCCGACGGGAGACTACGTCCTCGTACCCGCAGGAGAACCATGATGCTTTACGTCCGCCGTCCGTTTGCTGTCGTCTCGACCTTCGTCACTTTCGCGCTTCTCGCGGCACCGGCCTACGCGGCCGGCTCCAACATGCCCTGGGAGCAGCCCCTCAATCAGATCCTGGAATCCATCCAGGGGCCGGTGGCGAAGGTCATCTCGGTCATCGTCATCATCCTCACCGGCCTGGCGCTGGCCTTCGGCGAGACCTCGGGCGGCTTTCGCCGCCTCATCCAGATCGTATTCGGTCTCTCGATCGCCTTTGCCGCATCGAGCTTCTTCCTGTCGTTCTTCTCGTTCGGCGGCGGAGCGCTCGTCTGATGGAGCCGCGCGAGCCAATCGCCGGCTTCCATGCCCCGGTCCATCGCGCGCTCACCGAACCGCTGCTGCTGGGCGGCGCGCCGCGCGCGGTGGTGATCGTCAATGGCACCCTCGCCGCGGCGATCGGCCTTGGCTTGCGCCTGTGGCTTGCCGGCGCGGCACTCTGGCTGATCGGCCATCTGGCGGCGGTATGGGCCACCCGGCGCGATCCGGCCTTCGTCGATGTCGTGCGGCGTCACCTCCGTTATCCGCAGCATCTGGGCACGTGAGGTCCCCGCCATGATGAACCTCGCCGAGTACCGTCGCCGCTCCCAGAGCCTTGCCGACTTCCTGCCGTGGGCAGCCCTGATCGAGCGTGGCGTCGTCCTCAACAAGGATGGCTCGTTCCAGCGCACCGCCCGCTTCCGCGGCCCCGATCTCGATTCCGCGACGGCCGCCGAGCTTGTCGCTATCACCTCCCGGCTCAACAATGCGCTGCGGCGCCTGGGTTCGGGCTGGGCGATCTTCGTCGAGGCCCAGCGTGTGCCGGCCAATCGCTATCCCGAGAGCCGGTTCCCCGAGCCGGCCTCGGGCCTGGTCGACGCCGAGCGCCGCGCGCAGTTCGAGGAGGAAGATGCCCACTTCGAGAGCCACCACTACCTGACCCTCGTCTGGCTGCCGCCGGCCGATGACGCCGCGCGGGCCGAAGCCTGGCTCTACGAGGGCCGCTCGCGCGGATCGTCGGACTGGCGCAACGCCCTGTCGGCCTTCATCGATCGCACCGATCGTGTGCTGGCCCTGGTCGAGGACTTCATGCCCGAGGCCGGCTGGCTCGATGACGGCGACAGCCTCACCTACCTGCACTCCTGCATCTCGACCCGGCGCCAGCGCGTCCGGGTCCCCGAGATGCCGATGCATCTCGACGCCATTCTCGTCGATGAGGAGGTCACGGGCGGGCTCGAGCCACGCCTCGGCAGCGCTCATCTCCGCACCCTCACCATCATGGGCTTCCCGTCCCAGACCTGGCCCGGGCTGCTCGATGAACTCAATCGCCTCGCCTTCCCCTACCGCTGGTCGACGCGCGCGGTCTGCCTGGACAAGACCGACGCCACCAGGGTGCTGGGCCGAATCCGCCGGCAGTGGTTTGCCAAGCGCAAATCGATCATGGCGATCCTCAAGGAGGTGATGACCAACGAGGCGTCGGTATTGCTGGACTCCGACGCGGCCAACAAGGCGCTCGACGCCGATCAGGCGCTCCAGGAGTTGGGCTCCGATGCCGTGGCCCAGGCCTATGTCACCGCGACAGTGACGGTCTGGGACGACGATCCGGCCATTGCCGCCGAGCGGTTGGCTCTGGTCGAGAAGACCATCCAGGGCCGCGACTTCACCTGCATGCGCGAGACCCTCAACGCGATCGAAGCCTGGCTCGGCAGCCTGCCCGGGCACATCTACGCCAATGTGCGCCAGCCACCGATCTCAACCCTCAACCTCGCCCATATTATGCCCTTCTCGGCAGTGTGGGCCGGACCGGAACAGGACGAGCATCTCGACGGCCCCCCGCTCTTCTTCGCCCGAACCGAAGGCGCCACCCCGTTCCGCTTCTCGCTTCACGTCGGCGACGTCGGCCACGCCCTCGTCGTGGGACCTACCGGTGCCGGCAAGAGCGTGCTGCTGGCCTTGATGGCGCTGCAGTTCCGGCGCTATCCGCAGGCGCAGGTCTTCGCCTTCGACTTCGGCGGATCGATCCGGGCGGCCGCTCTCGCAATGGGCGGCGACTGGCACGACCTCGGCGGCGCGCTCGCCGGCGACACCGGTTCGCCCGTCGCCCTGCAGCCGCTCGCCCGCATCGATGATGCCGGCGAGCGTGCGTGGGCAGCCGAATGGATCGCGACGCTGCTCGCCCGTGAATCCGTCACCGTCACGCCGGACCTGAAGGAGCATCTATGGTCTGCCCTCACCTCGCTCGCCTCCGCGCCAGTGACGGAGCGGACGCTTACCGGCCTCTCGGTGCTGTTGCAGTCCAGCACACTGAAACAGGCCCTGCAGCCCTATACCGTCGGCGGTCCATGGGGCCGTCTGCTCGACGCCGAGACCGAGCACCTGGGCGGTACCGAGGTGCAGGCCTTCGAGACCGAAGGGCTGATCGGCAGTGGCGCAGCACCCGCCGTCCTCTCCTACCTCTTCCATCGCATCGAGGATCGCTTCGACGGCCGTCCCACCCTGGTCATCGTCGATGAAGGCTGGCTCGCTCTCGACGATCAAGGTTTTGCCGGCCAGCTCCGCGAATGGCTGAAGACGCTGCGCAAGAAGAACGCGTCCGTCCTGTTTGCCACACAGTCGCTGGCCGATATCGATGGCAGCGCTATCGCGCCGGCTATCATCGAGAGCTGCCCGACCCGGCTGTTCCTTCCCAACGAGCGGGCGCTCGAGCCGCAGATCGCCACGATCTACCGGCGCTTCGGGCTGAACGACCGGCAGATCGAGATCCTGAGCCGCGCGACGCCCAAGCGCGACTACTACTGCCAGTCGCGCCGCGGCAACCGCCTGTTCGAGCTCGGCCTGTCGGATGTAGCGCTCGCCTTCACCGCCGCCTCTTCGAAGACCGACCAGGCCGCCATCGCCGGCACGCTCGCCAAGGACGACCCCGACGGCTTCGCCGCCGCCTGGCTGCGCCACAAGGGGCTCGACTGGGCGGTCGCCCTGCTCATCACCACCGAGGAGACCTTCGATGACCGCTGACCGTCTTCGCACGCTGCTGGCTGCTGGCTTGATCGCGGTCGCGCTCGCCGCTCCTGCGCGGGCGCAAATGACCGTGTTCGATCCAAGCAACTACAGCCAGAACGTGCTGACCGCGGCGCGCACGCTGCAGCAGGTCAACAACGGCATCCAGAGCCTGCAGAACGAGGCAATGTCCCTCCTCAACCAGGCCCGCAATCTCGCCAGCCTGCCCTACTCGTCCTTGACGCAGCTTCAGCAATCGATCGGGCAGACGCAGCAGCTGCTCGGCCAGGCGCAGCGCGTCGCCTACGATGTTGCCTCGATCGACCAGGCTTTCAGCCGCACCTATCCGCAGAGCTTCAGCTCCTCGACCTCTTCGCCGCAACTGCTCGCCGACGCGCAAGCCCGTTGGCAGAACTCGCTGGCCGGCTTCCAGGACGCCATGCGCGTGCAGGCCGGTGTCGTCGGCAATCTCGATCGCACGCGCGCGGAGATCGACACGCTGGTATCGTCGAGCCAGTCCGCGACGGGCGCGCTGCAGGCGGCCCAGTCCGGCAACCAGCTCATTGCGCTCCAGAGCAACCAGCTCGCCGACCTGACCGCCGTGATGGCCTCGATCGCGCGCGCCCAGAGCCTGGAAAGCGCTCGCGCCGTGGCAGGCCAGGCGCAGGCCCGCGAGCAGCTGCAGCGCTTCCTCGACTACGGGCCGGGCTACCAGCCGCAGACCGCGCGCATGTTCCGCTGACACGGAGCCGGCACGCCATGGGCGGCACGGGCGTCATCGATCGCTTCCTGGGCATCTTCACCCAGTACATCGATTCCGGCTTCGGCCTGATCCAGGGCGACGTCCGCTGGCTGGCCGGCGTGCTGATCGCGATCGACGTCACCCTGGCCGGGCTGTTCTGGGCATTCTCACCCGACGAAGAGGTGCTCGCCCGCCTGATCCGCAAGACCCTCTATGTCGGTGTATTTGCCTTCATCCTCGGCAATTACAACAACCTCGCCTCGGTCATCTACAACTCCTTCGCCGGCCTCGGTCTCCTGGCCGGCGGCAACACCATCAGCGCCGCCCAGCTCCTTCAGCCGGGGCGGCTGGCCCAGGTCGGCATCGATGCCGGCAAGCCGATCCTCAGTTCGATCTCCGGCCTGATGGGCTTCACGAGCTTCTTCGACAACTTCATCCAGATCGTGATCCTGCTGATCGCCTGGCTGATCGTCGTCATCGGCTTTTTCATCATGGCGATCCAGCTCTTCGTCGGCCTGATCGAGTTCAAGCTGACGACCCTGGCTGGCTTCGTCCTGGTCCCTTTCGGACTGTTCGGCCGTACCGCCTTCCTGGCCGAGAAGGTGCTGGGCAACGTGTTCTCCAGCGGCGTGAAGGTGCTCGTTCTCGCCGTGATCGTGGGAATCGGCTCGACGATCTTCGGCCAGTTCACCAGCGGCTTCCACAATCCGCCGACCATCGACGATGCGCTGACCTTGATCCTGGCGGCCCTCGCCCTGCTCGGCCTGTCGATCTTCGGCACGGGCATCGCCAACGGCTTGATTGCCGGGGGCCCGCAGCTCGGCACCGGCGCGGCGATCGGAACGGGCCTCGCTGCCGGTGGTGGCGTCGTTGCCGCGGGTGCAGCGACCACCGGAGCCATCGGAGCCGCCGGCCGCGCGATCGGTGGCGCGGCCGGGATGGGAGCTTCGGTCGCAGGTGGTGCTAGGGCAGCCTTCCGTGCCGGCGGCGCAAAGGGCGTTGGCAGCGCGGCGGGAACCGTCGCCACGAGCCCGCTGCGCCACGCAGCGACGGCATTGCGTGACCGCTACGAGGCGGGGGCACGCAGTGTGATGTCCGGTGGTGCGTCGCGCCAATCCGCCGGGACGGATTCGGCATCTGGACCTCCCGCGTGGGCAACCCGCATGAAGCGCCATCAGGCCATGCAGCGCGGCGCCTCCGCCGCTCATCAGGCCGTGCGCTCGGGCGACCATCCGAGCGGCGGCTCCTCCGTCGACCTCTCCGAAGGATCATGACGATGTTTCGACGTTCGACCGTCCGCTATGGCACCACGCCCGAGCCCGAGACCCCTTATCAGCGCGCGGGCCAGGCCTGGGACGAGCGTATCGGCTCGGCGCGGGTGCAGGCCAGCAACTGGCGGCTCGCCTTCTTCGGGATGCTGCTGATGAGCGGCTGCCTTGCGGCCGGCCTGGTCTGGCAATCCGCGCGCGGCACGGTCGTGCCCTGGGTCGTCCAGGTCGACAAACTGGGACAGGCCCAGGCGGTCGCCCCGGCCGTCGCCGACTATCGGCCGACCGATCCGCAGATCGCGTGGCATCTTGCGCGCTTCATCGAGCAGGTGCGTCGCATCCCCGCCGATGCCGTCGTGCTGCGCAACGACTGGCTGGACGCCTACAAGTTCGTCACCGACAAGGGCGCGCTGACGCTGAACGACTACGCTCGCACCAGCGATCCCTTCGCCAAGGTCGGCAAGACCCAGATCGCGGTCGAGGTCGCAAGCGTGGTGCGCGCCTCCGACACGAGCTTCCGCATCGCGTGGGTCGAACGCCAGTACGTCGACAATGGGCTGGCCGCCACCGAGCGCTGGAGCGCCATCCTCACCGTGGTCGTGCAGCCACCGACCGATGCCGAGCGGCTGCGCAATAACCCTCTCGGCATCTACGTCCACGCCTTCAACTGGACCAAGGAGCTTGGCTGATGCGTATCCCGTCCCTTGCCGCCCCCTTGATTGCCTCCGCCTCGCTCGCCGCCTGCTCGACGGCCTGGAAACCGCCGGAGATCAAGTACGACGACACGCCGCGCCAGGCCGTGCTGCAACCCGATCCGCCCAAGGCTGTCCAGATTGTCGAACTGCCCAAGCCACTGCCCCTGCCCGGCCAGCTGAAGCCACTTCCCGGACCGAGGGCGCCGCTCGACCCGGCCGATCCATATGTGCGCGTGGAGCAGGCTAACGGCGCTGCACGCGTGCAGCCCACGCGCGCGGGCTACATCAATGCCATGCAGGTCTATCCCTTCTCCGACGGCGCGCTCTATCAGGTCTATGCCGCCCCCGGCCAGATCACCGACATCGCGCTGGCGCCCGGCGAGCAGCTGGTCGGATCGGGGCCAGTCGCCGCCGGCGACACGGTGCGCTGGGTGATCGGCGACACCGAGAGCGGCACGGGACCGGACAAGCGCATCCATATCCTCGTCAAGCCGACGCGGGCGGACCTCGTCACCAACCTCGTCATCAACACCGACCGGCGCACCTACCATCTCGAGCTGCGCTCCACCGAGAGGACCTACATGGCCTCGGTCACCTGGGCTTATGCGCAGGACCAGCTCATCGCCTTGCGCCGCCGGAACGCTGGCGCCGAAGCGGGCACCGCCGTCGCCTCTGGCGTCGACATCAATGCGCTGAACTTCCGTTACAGGATCGAGGGCGACACGCCGCCCTGGCGTCCGCTCCGGGCATTCGACGATGGCCGCCAGGTGTTCATCGCCTTTCCGTCCGGCATCGGCCAGGGCGAGATGCCGCCGCTCTGGGTGATCGGGCCTGCCGGGGGCGCCGAGCTGGTCAATTACCGCATCCAGGGCAATCACATGATCGTCGACCGCCTGTTCGCGGCGGCGGAGCTGCGGCTTGGCGGCGAGCCGCAGAAGAAGGTCCGGATCGTGCGCACCGACGGCAGGCCGCAGTCATGACGGGTGTTTCGAATGATCCTGCGGCAGGACCGGCAGGAGAAGCGCGCCTGCAGATGCGGCTTCGCCCGGGCCGGACGCCCGTCACGCGCCTCTCGCGCAAGGTGATCATTGCCCTGGTTATGGTGCTGGCGCTGGCCATCGCGGTTGCGCTGTTCCTTGCCTTGCGCAGTGGCCGACAGACTGCAAACTCCGAACTGTACGGCATCGACAATCGCGCGACGCCGGATGGACTGTCCAACCTGCCCCGTGACTACGCCGGCCTGCCGAAGCCCGTTCCGAAGCTCGGCCCGCCCCTCCCCGGCGATCTCGGCCGCCCGATCCTCAATGCCGGCGCAGGCCCAGCGATACCCACGGCACCCGACGCAGAGAAACAGAAGGTCGCTCAGGAGCAGGAAGCGGCACGGGTCAGCCGCCTGTTCGCAAGCACAAGCCTAAAGCAAAATACTCCCGTGGCGACGGCGGCAACAAATGAGCCTGCTCCGCCGGGCGATACAGGCGCTGGCAATGTGACCTCGCAGGACCGCAAGCTCGCCTTTCTCAATGGCAACACCGATCGCCGCACGGTTAGCGGCGAACGAGTTTCCGCGCCGGCGAGCCCTTGTGTGCTGCAGGCCGGCGCCGTCATCCCCGCGGCGCTGCTGACCGGCCTGCGGTCGGATCTGCCGGGCCAGGTCACCGCGCAGGTGACGGAAGACGTCTATGACAGCCCCACTGGCAGGATTCGTCTCATTCCGCAGGGTGCCCGCCTCATCGGCCAGTATGATGCGCAGATCGCCTTCGGTCAGTCGCGCGCCCTCCTGGTCTGGAACCGGCTCATCATGCCAAACGGGCGGTCAATCGTCCTGGAGCGCCAGCCCGGCACCGATGCCGAAGGCAATGCCGGCCTCGAGGACGAGGTCGACAACCATTGGGGCACACTGTTCAAGGCGGCCATTCTGTCGACCCTGCTCAGCGTCGGCTCGGAAGTCGGCAACACCGGCACCGAGGACGAGCTGATCCAGGGCATCCGGCGCGGCGGATCGGACAGCGCCAACCAGGTTGGCCAGCGCATCGTCGGCCGCTCGCTCAATGTCCAGCCCACCATCACCATCCGGCCCGGATTCCCGGTCCGCGTGCTGGTCACGCACGATCTCGTGCTCGAACCCTATCGCGGCTGAGGAGACCATCATGTCCAAGTTGAAACTGAGCCCGATCGAGGACGACAAGCCCGTGAAGCTCACGATCGAGCTGCCGGCCGCGGTGCATCGCGACCTCGCGGTCTACGCAGAGGCGCTCGCGCAGGGAACCGGCAGGGATGCGGTAGACCCCGTGAAGCTCATCCCGCCAATGCTGTCCCGGTTCATGGCAACCGACCGTGCCTTCGCAAAGCTGCGCCGGCTGAAATCAAAACAGTCCGCGTGAGCGTGCTTCGTCGCGCAGGAAGGCAACGAAGCGACCCACCGCCGCCTCCTGCGACGTGGGCAGCCAGGCCAGCTCGACCTGCACCCAGGCATTGTCCTCGCCGATCGGCCTGTAGACCACACCGGGGAATGTCACTTCCGACTGGCTCTTCACCACCAGCGTAATGCCTAGTCCCGCACCGACAAGAGCCATGATCGACTGCTTGCTGGCGGGATGGGAGGAAAAGCGCGTGCCGACGCCCAGGAAGGAGGCATAGAACATCCGCGCCGCATGGCTGTAATCCCAGTCCTGCGTCAGCACTGTCTGCTCGCGGAGCATTTGCCAGGTAAGTAAATCGTGCCGGGCTAGAGGATGACCCTGGGCGAGGGCGGCCATCATCGGCTCGCGATAGATCGGAACCGCATTCGCTCCGCTTCGCAGCGTATGTGCTGTCACCAGAGCCGCATCCAGCGTTCGTCCGGCCAAGCCTTCATAGAGCTCATCATCATTTAACTCGTGGAGCGTCAACATCACGGCCGGGTTCTGCTCGGTCCAGGATCCCAGAAGGGACTGTAGGGGCTGGCCGACCGGCGGCATGCGGACACCGAGCCGAATCCGGCCGCTCTTGCCCGCGCCTATGCTCTTGCCTGCCTGAAGCACGTTGTCGAAGCTGTCGAGCGCGCGCCTGACCTGGACCATGACCTCACGGCCGGCCACCGTCGGGCGGATACCGAAGGCGCCGCGCTCGACGATGGTGACTCCGACCTCATCCTCCATTCGGGTCAGGCGCCGGCTGATCGTCGACGGCTTGATTCCAAGCAACTCCCCGGCACGCAAAAGATTGCCGGCTTCGATCGCGACGAGCAGATAGCGAAGATCCGTGAAATCCATCGCCCACTTTCCTCCCTGGCTGTTGCGATCGCTCCCTCCATCTGTTCACCGCCTGGCATGGCAGGAGAATCCGAGCAGGTTGCGGCGCATTGGTTTGCGCCGCCGGGGTTCGCGAAGCATCCGGCGCTATTGGGGCGAGTGTAGTGTGGCCTTTCTAGACATGCCTTTGCGCCAGCATTACATGGTTGTAAGAATTGGCGCGATTCGTCGCGTGCGCGTAGACGCCAATCGCTGCCACGTCTGCCAGGCCGTATTGAAAGGTGAGGTCGCGGAATCCGTAGATCCGACGCGTGTCGGCCGCTGCCATTGAGGCTGCGGCGGTCGACTACCTGAGGGCACTCCTCAAGTCGCCGGAGGTTGTCAGGCTACTTCATTGCCGCGCGTGTTTTGGGCGTTCTGGGGCCGAGGACGGTCAACAGGTCCAGCGCGAAAGGCCCGCGGATATTGGGCTTTTGAGGCCTCGCCCGAGCGGCAGAGACTGTTGGTTCAAGGGGCATTGGCGGAGGGAACGAACCTGAAATCCAACGTTCTCTGGGCTGCCGCCCAAGACATAGCCCCCTTGCCCGAGCGCTTCAATTGCCGGCGACCGGCTCGTCTCAGTCGCCGAATCGACCCTCCACCTTCGCCCCGAACCCGCCCGCCGCCTCGTAGGTCACCTCGACGGTCGTGTCGTTGGACAGGTTGTGTCACCCGCGTGGCGTCGTCGGTAGTGTTCTAATTTGAACTTCGGGCCTGCAGCCCCTTCGGTATCTTTAGGTATGTCGACGGCACGGATGACATCGGCCCGATACAAGGCCGCTCTCGCCGCCGCCCGCAAGGCTGCCGCCGCGGAGGATGACGCGCGCTGGCTCGCTCGGATCGAAGCACTCACCAAGCCGGCGAAGAAGACGGAACCATTTTCGGAATCGCCCGTTGCCTTGCGATGCCCACAGAAGACGCGCGCCTAAACGCCCTCCTAAGCACGTTCAAAGCCGCGGGCTGCCAATATATCGCGCAGAGCCTCGCAGAGGCAGTGAAGTCAACGCTTACAGCCGGGGACTCGACTGCGACCGAGATAGCTGCAACCGCTGCGGCCAAGGCAAATTGGGACGCCGCCGAGAAGGCACTGACCGAATATCAGGCGAGCGCCCTTTAGTTTTTTGACGTTCGGTGCTCCACCACGAGAGCCGCCCGTATCCACGCAGCGACTCATGCCCGCTCGATTGAGCGACCGCGTCCCGCTTACAAGGCGGCCTCTATTGTTGAGTCGACACGCCGGGCCCTCGACCCACGTCAATATCGTGATCACTGAAGAAATACAGCCCGAGCAAGAGAAGGGCGACACTAAGAAGGCTCCATGTCAGCCACATCGTGGCCCTCGACTGTACCATTTGGCTGGCGGCACGTGCGACACCGGCCGCGCGGCTGCCTCCCACCGATGGAATGGCCGCCGCGCTCCGCTCCGGCAGCCAGTTCACCAGACGGGCGGCGATCGTCTCCGAGTCCGAGGAGTTCCAGTCTCCTTCGGGGAGCATGGCAATCGTGACGGCGAATACCCGGGCTGCGGTTTCCCGGGGCAGATCCGCCAGTCGCGCGGCCTCCCGCCACGGGTCGAAGCCCAGCCGCGTCAACGCCGTCAGGACCGAGAGCGGCAGCCCGACTTTTTCCTGACCGACGGCGGCGAAGAGAAACGCGTTGTACTCGGAGTGACCGAGCGAATATTCCGGACGCAAAGTCATGACGCCTCCCATTCGTTGTCGTCGCGGGCGAGGATGCTCCCCCGCGACGACGAAAACGCGCTGGGCTAGAATCCCATATCACCGCCGCCCATGCCGCCACCCGGCATTCCAGGCGGCCCGTTCTTGGCCGGCACTTCGGCCACCATGGCCTCAGTCGTGATCAGCAAACCTGCGATCGACACCGCGCCCTGCAGCGCCGTGCGCACGACCTTGGTCGGATCGATGACGCCGGCCTTGATCATGTTGACGTACTCGCCCTTCTGGGCGTCGAAGCCGAAATTGACGTCCTTCTGGTCGAGCATCCGGCCGGCGACAACCGCGCCGTCGAAGCCGGCATTCTCTGCAATCTGGCGGACCGGCGCCTGCAGGGCGCGGCGAACGATCTCGATGCCGACCTGTTGGTCGTGATTGGCGCCCTTCTTGTTCTCGAGCACGCGAGTGGCATAGAGCAACGCCGCACCGCCGCCCGCGACCACGCCTTCCTCGACCGCAGCCTTGGTCGCATGCATGGCGTCCTCAACCCGGTCCTTCTTCTCCTTGACCTCAATCTCGGTGGCGCCGCCGACCTTGATGATCGCCACGCCGCCCGCCAGCTTGGCCAGCCGCTCCTGCAGCTTCTCGCGGTCGTAGTCGGAGGTCGTCTCCTCGACCTGCGCCTTGAGCTGCGTGACCCGGCTCTCGATGTCCTTTTTCTTGCCCGCGCCGTCGATGATAGTGGTGTTGTCCTTGTCGATATGGACCTTCTTGGCGGTGCCCAGCATGTCGAGCGTCACGTTCTCGAGCTTGATGCCGAGATCCTCGCTGATCTCCTTGCCGGCGGTCAGGATCGCGATGTCCTCGAGCATTGCCTTGCGGCGATCGCCGAAGCCCGGCGCTTTGACGGCCGCGACCTTGAGGCCGCCGCGCAGCTTGTTGACGACCAGGGTAGCGAGCGCCTCGCCCTCGATTTCCTCCGCGATGATGAGCAGCGGCCGGCCCGACTGGACGACCAGCTCAAGCAAGGGCAGCAACGACTGCAGCCCCGCCAGCTTTTTCTCATGAATGAGGATGTAGGGATTTTCGAGTTCGACGATCATCTTCTCCGCATTTGTGACGAAGTACGGCGAGAGGTAGCCGCGGTCGAACTGCATGCCTTCGACGACCTCGAGCTCGGTCTCCATGCTCTTGGCTTCCTCGATGGTGATCACGCCATCCTTGCCGACCTTGTCCATGGCTTTCGCAATCATGTCGCCGATCGCTTTGTCACCGTTGGCGGAGACCGTGCCAACCTGGGCGATCTCCTCACTGGTCGACACCTTCTTGGAGCGGTTCTTTAGTTCCTCGATCACCAATTCACCGGCGAGATCGATGCCGCGTTTGAGGTCCATCGGGTTCATGCCGGCGGCTACCGACTTGGCGCCCTCCCGCACGATCGCCTGGGCAAGCACGGTTGCCGTGGTGGTGCCGTCACCGGCCGTGTCCGACGTCCGCGTCGCCACCTCACGCACCATCTGGGCGCCCATGTTTTCGAACTTGTCCGAAAGCTCGATCTCCTTGGCGACGGTGACACCGTCCTTGGTGATGCGCGGCGCGCCGTAGGACTTGTCGAGCACGACATTGCGGCCCTTTGGGCCGAGCGTGACCTTCACCGAATCGGCCAGGATGTCGACGCCGCGGATCATGCGGGCGCGGGCGTCGCTGCCAAAGCGTACTTCTTTTGCTGCCATGGTTTCTATTCCCTGTCTTGAAATGCTTGGACGATGTCGACCGGCCTTACGCCACCTTCTTCTTGGCGATGGCGATACTTTGGCTTTCGATGATGCCCATGACATCCGATTCCTTCATGATGAGGAGATCCTCGCCATCGAGCTTGACCTCGGAGCCGGACCACTTGCCGAACAGGATGCGGTCGCCCTTCTTGACGTCGAGCGGCACGATTGTCCCCTTCTCGTCGCGGGCGCCCGGGCCGACAGCGACGATCTCGCCTTCCATCGGCTTTTCCTTGGCGGTGTCCGGAATGATGATGCCACCTTTGGTCTTGCCTTCTTCCTCGACGCGCTTGACCACGACACGGTCGTGAAGCGGACGGAACTTCATGTTTCTTCCTCCAAATTTTGAGATTTTTGCGTAAGCGCTTAACGCGCGCTGCAACAACTGGTCGAGAGATGGCGCGCTTTGATCAACTAACAAGCGATATCTGCTCGAAATGATCCCAGTCTTCACGTTTTTCCGGGCGGCGCGGGCGGAACCGACCCAGGTCCCCGTTCGAGTTGTGCTTACTCAGAACTCGAAACAGGCCGAGAAAGCATAGGGTTTTCGGCACCACAGTTATACCGTCATCGACGTGCTCACGCTTAAGTCCGCCCTCGGTTCCCTGCTCTAGTTCCGGGTTCGTAGTCGCCGCACACTGAAACTCGAACTCGTCGCCCTGCGCCATCAGGTGACCGTCCTGCGCCGGCAACGCCCTGGTCTGCACCATCGCTACGAGCGTCGCGCAGCTTGAGCTGTTTGCGGTAACTGAACCTGCACCGCCGTCGCGGCGCCGGATGTCGCCACGGTCCGCAATTGCCTTGCGCGGATGCCATGGCGCCCCGAACCATTACAAGGTGCTCAGATCGCAGCAGCGGTGAACGCTCTCTTCGAATAATCGAGAATCGTCGGCCGAAAGTCTTTGTCGGAAACCCGGTTCCTTGGCCGAATGGGATTTTGAGCAAGGACACCTGGCGCACCCGTGAAACGCATCCGGCGTATCCCTTCGTGAACCCGTGCCAGGTCCATGAAATCCTCCATTCCTGGAGGTCCATACGACCGGACACTTCACGAGCTACGAAAACCGGACAGATCACGAGCTAGCCACACCTGGCGCCGTCACCGTTGCCAGAGTTACCGGATTGCCGATAGGTTCACCGCTCGATGGACGGATCGGCCGGCCATCCGGGGAATGTCGGTCACCCCCCCGACGAGGCCTGCACTCCGCTAAGCTCCACCACGACTTGTATCAAATGTTCTGACGACGGACACACTCGCCATCATCGGCGATTTCCGCCATAGGGGGACCGGCCATGAACGGCATCGACTACATTGCGCAGATTCTGAAGCAGGAAGGCGTCGAGTGGATATCCTGTTTCCCCAGCAACCCGCTGATCTCGGCGGTGGCGAGGGTTGGTATCCGGCCGGTTGCGTTCCGGCACGAGCGCGGCGCGGTGATGGCGGCGGATGGCTACAGCCGCATCAGTGACCGGCAGAAATTCGGCGTCTGCGCCGTTCAGTCCCAGGCGGGCGCAGAGAACGCCATGGGCGGCATCGCCCAGGCCTTTGCCGACAATATCCCGATCCTGGTGTTTCTGGGCGGCAACAATCTCGACCGCCTGTCGGTGAAGCCGAACTTCACGGCGGCCCGGAGCTATGAGGGCTGGGTCAAGCAGGTGGAGGCGATCTATACGCCAAACCAGGTGGGCGACGTGATGCGCCGAGCCTTTCACGCCTTGCGCAACGGAACGCCCGGCCCGGTGGTCGTGGAGCTGATCGCCGATGTCTGCGCCCAGGAAGTGCCGGAAGCGGCCCGGACCTACAAATCCCCCAAAATCCACCGCCAGGTGCCTGAAGCCTCCGCTGTCGAGGAAGCCGCCGCGGCGCTGATCGGCGCGAGGCGGCCGGTTATCTGGGCCGGCCAGGGCGTGATGTTCTCCGGCGGAACGGACGCTTTACGCGAACTGGCGGAACTGATCGCCGCGCCAGTGTTCTGCACCATGCCCGGCAAGTCCGCCTTTGACGAACGCCACCCTCTGGCGCTGGGCGCCGGCAGCGGCACGACCACCGGTCCGGCCAACGAATGGCTCACCGGCAGCGACGTGATGCTGGCGCTGGGTACCAGCCTGACCCGCTCGCCCTATGCCCAGAAGATCACGCCGGGCAAGATCATCATCCACAACACCAATAACCCCGACGAGCTGAACAAGGACGAGGCTGCCGACATCGGCCTGGTCGGCGATACGAAGCTCACCATCCAGGCTCTGATCGCGTGCATCAAGGCGCAGACCGGCGGCAAGGGCGTCGGCGATCGCTCCCGGACCCAGGCCGAGGTCGCTGCGGCGAAGGCGGAATGGATGGCCAAGTGGACGCCGGCGCTGACCGACGATTCGGAACCGATCAGCTACTACCGCGTCATCCAGGCGCTGAACGATACGCTGGACCCCGAAAACAGCATTGTCACCCATGACGCTGGTGCGCCGCGCGACACCATCGTGCCGTTCTACACGGCGACAACGCCGCACAGCTATGTCGGCTGGGGCAAAACCACCCATTTGGGTTTCGGCATCCCGCTCATCATCGGTGCGAAGATGGCGCAGCCGGGCAAGTTCTGCATGAACCTGATGGGCGACGGCGCCTTCGGTATGTCCGGCACGGATATCGAGACCGCGGCCCGCTCCGGTGCGGCGATCACCACGGTGTTGCTTAACAACAGCGCGATGGCGACCTATTCCGGCCCGACCCAGGGCACCATCGGCAAGGAAGCGCGCGAAGAGTACGGCGTCTCCACCATGCAAGGCGACTACGCCCAGATCGCCGAGGGCATGGGCGCGGTCGGCCTGCGGGTGACCAAGGCGGCGGAGCTCGGCCCGGCCTTGCGGCAAGCGCGGAAGCTGAACGCCGAAGGCCGGACCGTACTGATCGACGTGAAGGCCAATGTGGAGGACCGGCGGTCGCGGTTCTGAGCAAAACCGGCGTGTCAGTCGTCGAATGCTTTGCCGGGGGGACGTCCCGTTCTTAGCTGAAACTCGCTGACCGGGCGTGGCTGGGTTGGGACGTTGTGCTCCGGCGCTCTTCCGTTCAAGCACTTGTGCGTACTCAAAACTCCAAAAGGCCGAGAAAGCATAGAGTTTTTGGCGCCGCAGTCATACCGTCATCGGCATGCTCACCGCTTCTGTCCGCCTTCGGTTAACTTCTCTCAGTCACTGCCCGCGACCAGGACGATACCTACAATTCGACGAAGAGATTACGTTACTCCAGATCGTCCGACATTCCTGTCGCCCGTCTCAACTCAATGCGACGCAACGGACGGCGCGCGACGGAGGCCCTCGCCATGTGATCGCTTGCCGGATCGGCGCAGCGCCGCACGGCGGCGACGGCCTGGCCACCGAGGCCGGCGCGAAGGTCGATTGCGGCCTCGCCGTCGAATTCTCCGGCAGCGCCCGGCCGCTCGCTCATGAGATCGAAGCGCAACAGCATCGTTCGGCCCGCCTGCATCGCCTCGACGAGACGCTTGGACAGGACCGAAGTTTGCTGGTGCCGCGCGTCGGCGAGAATCACGCGGTCATCGGCAAAGAGAATATCGATAGGGAAGACCTGCCCGTCGATGGCGATCTCCGCCCGCGCCGTCTCCTTCAGGCGATGCGGCGACGCACCATTCGTCAGCAACGGCCCCAGCGTCGACAGATAGACCTGAAGCTGCAGGCCACGCTCAGTGCCGGCCTCCTCGCAGACCAGCGCCACAACGTCGATGTTGAGGTTGCTGGTAGTCGGTTCAGCAAAGGCATAGCTCGGCGCGCTTACCCCCTCCTCAAGGCGCCAGCCGCCCGCTGGCGCCGCCGCGCCGGTACCAGCAAGGACGGCCGACAGCGCCAGTGCCGTCAGGCCGAGTCGTCCGAGGCTAAAGAGGGTGCGCATGACCATGTCCTCTCCACGTGGGAGGCAATTTAGACCGTTGCGAGGAAGGCTCCATGATTTGGATCAAGCGGACGCCAAACGTCAGAAATTGTCAGTCGAGCTTTACGCCCGACGCCATCAGCGCCGGCTGTCCTTGCTCGAGATTCCAATAAGCCCGAAAATGCATAGAGGTCTGGGCGCCGCAGTCATACCGTCATCGGCATGCTCACGCTTATGTCCGCCCAGGTTCTCTGCTCTCGTTCCGGGTTCGTCGTCGCCTCACGCTGGAGCTTGAACTCGTCGCCCTGAGACATCAGGTGTCCGCCGTTCCGGAGTGACCACCGCTCTGCACATGCTGCCGGACGTAAGAAATGTGTGGAAATTGGCGAAGTCATTATTGGAGCAGCGTAGGATTTGCGGGCGTGCCAAGCGCTTCAAGGAGCGATGTACGCGCTTATATGTAGTCCCTATTTTCCAAGGGGCGGAGGCATCTGGAATACCTATGCGTCGCAGCCATATGGTGCACAAGGAAGGTGAGCTATGAGAAGCACCAATTACATCGCTGGTTTTCGCCGCCAGTCGGCGCACAATGATCTGCTTTTCGAGACCTCTCGCATCCGCAGGGCCGCTGGCCGGCTGTGGCGTGCGGTTGCGAGTTTCCTGCAAGCCCTCGACAAGCGCGTGACAGAGAACCTCGATCAGCGGGCGCGTTACCTGCTTCACGGTGACGCCAACCGAAGCGATACCAAATGACAGAATAGGTAGCTGAGATAGCGACACGAAGACGGGGCCTGGAGGCCCCGTTTTTAGGTATTTGCCGTAACTACTCACCCCCTGCGGCGGCGTGACTCGGGTGTAGGGCATTGAGTTTGTCCCGGCGAGCTGATTCAAGCTCGCATGGAGCGAGAGAAGGTCGATTCGGTTTCTGACGATGTGAAGCCGCTGGTGCTGGAGTTGCTTCGGCAGATCAGCGATCTGACGGCGCGGGTCGCGGAATTGGTAGCGCAGAACAAGGCGCTGCTGGCTCGCATTGCTTAGCTCGAGCACCGCAAGCCGGCGAAGACGCCGGACAACTCTTCGCTGCCGCCGTCGCGCGGCCAGAAGGGCAATGTCGGGGAGCCGACGAGGGTGAAGAAGACCCGCAAAGGCCGTCCGGGCGCGGCGCGAGCGCTCGCGGAGAACCCGGACGCGACACGCGACATCTACGCCGAGCGCTGCGCGTGCGGCGCCGCGCTCGCAGAAGCAGGGCAGCAACTCGCGCGGGCCTGGGACCATATCGATCTGCCGCCGATCAGGCCGATCACGACACCGATCAATCTGTTCCGCGCCACGTGCCCGTGCTGCACGGCGGGCGTCACCGCCCAGGCTCCGGCGAACAGGATCACGTTCGACAGGCACTCTTCCTTGACCGACCTCACCCAGCGTTCCGCGTAGGCATTCAGGTTTGGGCTGTGTGGCGGCAGCGCGAGCGGCCTAACC
Organism: Reyranella sp.; assembly: GCF_965279465.1. Lineage (NCBI taxonomy): Bacteria > Pseudomonadati > Pseudomonadota > Alphaproteobacteria > Hyphomicrobiales > Reyranellaceae > Reyranella > Reyranella sp. The sequence continues at coordinate 3,705,329 of NZ_OZ257242.1, read as the reverse complement.
CGACCTGAAACAAGGATGGCCCGGAACGACCGCGTGAACTTGGTGTCGCGGTCGTGCGGGAGATAGCGATGATCTCTCAGCGCGCCGCGATCGTCCGCGGTCGCGTTCCGGGCGATTTGCTTCATCCATGCCTCATCGGGATGAAAGGTCAGCCCGGCGATGTCCACTCGCCGGCTCTCGAGATAGATGAAGAACAACACGTAGTAGGTCGGCAGCCCGCGCAGCGTCAGCACCTCAGCGGTGAAGAAGTCGGTTCCCGCCAGCTGCGCCAGGTGCGTCCGGACGAAGGCGGCCCACATGGTCGTGCGCTTGCGCTCCGGCACCAGCGGCAGGCCGTGGCGCGGCAAGACATTGCCAACCGTTAGATCGGATATCTCGTGCCCCAGATTAGCCAGCGCCCGCGAGATCCGGTCGTAGCCTCAGTCCCGGTTCTCGCTGGCCATGTGAATGATCAGCTCCTCGACCTCTCGCTTGATCCGGGGCCTGCCTGGATATTGCCTGGCCATCGAGCCATCGAACTTGCGGGCGACAAGCTTGCGATACCAGCCGAGGATAGTGTCCGGCAGGGCGAAGGTGGCGATGTCGGCCAGAACCTTGCGGCCCAGGCGATGGCCGATCTCGCCGAGCACGCCTCGCTCGCCGTCTGACAGCCTTGGCCGACCTTTCAGTTGCGCCTTGAGGATGCGGTTCTCGGCGGCAAGGTACTCGTTCCGCGCAAGCAGCTCCTGATCCACCGTCCCCGTCACGTAGGCCAGGATACGCGCCCAATCCATAAACGCCCCCTGCCCTACCCAGACTCAGCGCCGCCATCATGGGCGTCCCAAAAAATATTCTGGACCGTCTCAGGCACGACCATCCGACGCCGCCCGGGCGACTGGTTTGCCGGCCGTTCCACATATGACCGTACGGGTACCCATGTGCCAAATCTGTTATTCGATGCATAAATCTGGCTGAGCAAAGTCGGTTGATGCCGAGCCGTCGACCTGCCTCAATGGCACTATGTCGCTTTACGCCCTCAAGCCGCGGTTTCAGAACCTGCTCCGACCGATCGCGGCATGGTTGGCAGCCGTCGGCGTCACGGCTAACCAGGTGACGCTGGCGGCCGCGCTCCTGTCTGTCGCCGTCGGTGCCCTGCTCTGCCTGCCGGATCGCCGGCCGACGCTATTCCTGATCCTGCCTTTGTGGCTCTTTCTCCGCATGGCCCTCAACGCGATCGATGGCATGCTGGCGCGGGAGTACGGCCAGAAGAGCAGGCTGGGGGGCTATCTCAACGAACTATGCGATGTCGTTTCGGACGCTGCTTTGCTGCTACCCTTCGCCTTCGTGGCGCCCTTCGGCGCCTCGACCGTCTTTCTCGTCATCTTCCTGGCAACGTTAAGCGAGTATGCTGGTGTCATGGGGCCGTTGGTCGGTGCGTCTCGCCGCTATGATGGTCCCCTTGGTAAGAGCGATCGGGCACTCGTCATCGGCGCGTTGGGGGCCTGGATCGGCCTCGGGCTGTCTCTTCCTGGATGGTCAGCTTGGCTGATGCCGGTCCTCGCGAGTCTGCTGGCCGTTACGCTCGTCAACCGGGTATACCGCGGGCTGCGCGAGACGTGATCGGCTCGGGCCATCCCTCCTCCTGTGCAATGGATCAATTCTTGCCGCGCTCTGTCGAAGAACGACATTTCTCCACCCACGACGGGGTGTCTCTGTTCTATCGCCGCTGGCCAGTTGCGTCCGGAATGCCGCGCGGCGCGATCCTGCTGTTCCATCGCGGGCACGAGCACGGTGGCCGCGTGGCGCACCTAGTCGACGAACTCGACCTGCCCGACTTCGAGTTCTACGCTTGGGACGCCCGTGGCCACGGCCAGTCGCCGGGCGAACGCGGCTACTCGCCGTCGTTCGCGACCAGCGTGCGCGACGTCCAGACCTTCCTCGACCATCTCGGCCGCGAGCACAGGGTTGACCCGGAAGCCACCGCGGTCATCGCCCAATCGGTAGGCGCGGTTCTGGTGTCGACCTGGGCGCATGACTATTCGCCGAGGGTGCGCGCCCTCGTGCTTGCTTCGCCGGCCTTCGAGGTCAAGTTGTATGTGCCTTTTGCCCGTCCCGGGCTCCGCCTGCTGCACAAGTTGCGCGGCAAATTCTTCGTGCAGTCCTACGTCAAATCGCGCCTGCTGACGCACGATCTCCCCCGCCGTGCCTCGTTCGATGCCGATCCACTGATCACGCGCGCCATATCGGTCAACATCCTGCTGGAGATGCACGACGCGGCGCGACGGGTCGTGCAGGATGCACGCGCCATCACCATACCTACCCAGCTCCTGATCTCTGGCGCCGATTTCGTGGTCAGTCAGCAGCCGCAGCATGAATTCTTCGTCAATCTCGGCACCGAGATCAAGGAACGCTACGCCTTCCCTAAGTTCTTTCACGACACGCTGGGCGAGTCCGGTCGCGCGGAAGCGGTCGGCCACGCCAGGCGCTTTATACTTGAGCGCTTCGCGGCGCCCCTGAGCCGCCCCAACCTGCTCAACGCACACCGCTTCGGCCATACGCGGGACGAGGCCGACAGGCTGGCTTCGCCGCTGCCGACGTTGTCGGGACGCGGGCTGTTCTGGGCGGGTTATCGCGCCAATCTGCGGCTTGCCGGCCTGCTGTCCCGGGGCATCGCACTTGGCCACAAGACCGGATTCGATTCCGGCTCTACACTCGACTACGTTTATCGCAATCAGGCCGTTGGGCTGGGCGCGTTCGGCCGCGCGGTTGATCGCGCCTATCTCGATGCCATCGGCTGGCGCGGCATCCGCCAGCGCAAGTTCCACATTGAGGAGCTTATTCGCTCAGCCCTCGAACGGCTCGCCGCATCGGGCCAACCCGCCCACATCCTCGACATCGCCGCCGGGCATGGCCGCTACGTTCTGGAAACCCTCGCGGCCGGGGCACGACATCCCGCCTCGATCCTGTTGCGCGATTTCTCACCAATCAACGTCGAGGCCGGGCAACGACTGATCAACGACCAAGGCCTGGCCAATATTGCCCGCTTCGAACAGGCTGACGCCTTCGACCGCGACGCCATCGCCGCCATCCAGCCGCGGCCGACTCTCGGCATCGTGTCCGGGCTATACGAGCTGTTCCCCGACAACGACCTCGTGCGCCGCTCACTCAGCGGGCTAGCGGCAGCTGTCCCACCCGGCGGCTATCTGGTCTACACGGGCCAGCCGTGGCATCCGCAACTGGAGATGATCGCCCGCGCCCTGACCTCGCACCGCGGCGGCCAAGCCTGGGTCATGCGCCGACGGACCCAGGCTGAGATGGATCAGCTCGTGGCCGACGCGGGCTTCCGCAAGCTCGAGCAACGAATAGATGAGTGGGGCATCTTCACCGTCTCGCTGGCGATACGAGAAGGGGATGGGCGAAAAGAGGGAAGCGGTGGCTGACCTGGCGAGCCCGGCTGTATCTTCGACGACGATCGGCGATGCACCCTCGCGGCGCCGGGCGACGGCTGCATTGGCACTGCTCGGGACATTCTTCTATGTGAGCTACGGGTTCTCGAACTGGCTGGCGAGCCAGCACAGCGACGTACCGGTCGTCGTCTTCGAGTGGGAGCGCAGCGTCCCCTTCATTGCCTGGACGATTGTCCCCTACTGGACTACCAACCTTTTCTACGCGCTCTCCCTCTATCTTTGTCGCAGCCGCTCCGAACTCGATGTCCATGCCAAACGGCTGCTGACGGCGCAGGTTATCGCTGTCGCGTGCTTCATCGTCTTTCCGCTGCGCGCCTCGTTTGCCACGCCGACTGTTGACGGGATCCCTGGTTTCTTCTTCGCAAGCCTCGGCGCCTTCGATATGCCGTTCAACCAAGCACCGTCTCTGCACGTCGCGATCACGACGGTGCTCATTGCGCTGTATGTGCGGATCCTGCCTCGCTGGGCCGCCCTCGGATTCGTCATCTGGTCACTGTTCGTCGTCGCTTCGGTGCTCACTACTTACCAGCACCATTTCATCGACGTTCCGACCGGATTGCTTCTGGGATTGCTGTGCATCTGGATGTGGCCATGGCAGAGCGGCAATCGCCTCGCCGAGTGGCGGATGACCACTGACGCACGTCGTCGAAAGCTGGCAGCGCGCTACGCCACTGCGGCGGGCATGCTGACCGGAGTAGCCATCCTTTTCAACGGTGCCTTCCTGTGGTTGTTGTGGCCGGCTGTCGCACTGATCGCAGTCGCCGCCGCCTATCTCGGCTTCGGGCCGTCGCTGTTTGCCAAGGGCGACGACGGGACGGTCGACTGGGCGATGCGGCTGATCCTCCTTCCTTATCGACTGGGGGCACGATTGAACGTGTGGCTGTGGACGCGCAAGGAGCCGGCCCGGGTCGAGATCAGCGACGGCGTCTGGCTCGGGCGCTTTCCGTCGTCCACCGAATGCCGCAGCGTCAAGGCGATTGTCGACATGACCTGCGAGTTCCCCAGTCGCTCTTTCACTGGCGACTGGCATTGCATACCGATGCTCGACCTCGTCGCACCCGAGGCGACGGCGCTGCGCTCGGCCGGAGACAGGATCGAGAGCGTGCGACAGCAAGGACCGGTGCTGGTGTGCTGCGCGCTGGGCTATGGCCGCAGCGCCGCCGCGCTCGCCGTCTGGCTGGTGCGCACCGGCCGAGCTGCGGATCCTGCGGCCGCGCTCGAACGACTAAAGCAGGCCAGGCCACGGCTGGCCGTCAATGCGCAGCAGGAAAAGGCCGTGCGGGAAGCGGTCAATGGCTGCTGAAACGCCCGAAGCGGTCGACTGCGCCTGGTCGGCAGCTATTGCGGCCGCGATCCTGCGCCGCGGCGCCCTGCTTCATACCGCGTCTCTGGTATTGACTGTGGCCACCGTGATCGCCGGCGTTGCGACACGACCTGGTAGTTCGTGGGTAGTTGTCATAGCTGTGGTCGCTGCGCTGGGCATCGTCGAGTTCTGGTTGGCCGCCCGGGTTGCGCTGGACGCCGAGCTCTTCGATGTCCTCGCCGCGCGGCCGTCGGATCTCGCAGGGTTCGACCGGGCGATGCAGAGCCTCGGCCTGATGCCGCCAGCAAAGGCAAACAGGCCTGTGGCCGACCGAATCCGCGGCGCATTCCGCCTGCTAAAGCTGCAGGCGCTGACGCTCGGCCTCCAGGGCGCGGTGCTCGTCATCGGCTGCCTTCGGGCCTGAGGAACCGCAATGCTCGCACGTCTCGTCGCAATGCTGGTCGCCGGCCTCGCTCGAGTGCTCACCGGTGTGCTGCCGATCTGGCGCGGCTGCCTGCCGGAATCCCGTCAGCGGATCTATATCGCCAATCACACCAGCCACGGCGATTTCGTCCTTATCTGGACGGTGCTGCCGCACACGCTCCGCCGACAGACACGGCCGGTCGCGGCGCTCGACTATTGGGGCGGCGGCGGCATTCGCGGCTTCATTGGACGCGCGGTCTTCGACGCCGTGCTCGTGGACCGCAAGGCCACCTCGACCGGCCAGGATCCGCTCGCCGGCGTCATCGTCGCGGTCAATGATGGTGCATCGTTGATCTATTTTCCCGAAGGAACACGGAACACCACGGACGACGTTCTGCTGCCGTTCAAGAGTGGACTCTTCCGCCTCGCCCGTGCGCGACCGGACATCGAAATCGTGCCGGTGTGGATCGACAACATGGCGCGCGTCATGCCCAAAGGTGAATTCCTTCCCGTGCCGCTGCTGTGCAGCGTGACGTTCGGCACTCCCCTCCTCGTGAAGGACGACGAGGACAAAGGGGCGTTCATCACTCGGGCGCGCGACGCCCTGCTGGCGCTCAAGCCAGAGAACCGCGATCAATGAGCATGCCTCAGGAAGCCTTCCCGCTGTTTGCCGGCCTCGGCGTGGTGCTTGTCGTTGCGACGCTGGTCGGCCAAACCCTGAAATGGCACAGCGGCGCCGGGTCCAATCCGGGCGTCGACAATCTGAACGAACGCATCTTTGCGTGGTGGGTCATGGTAGCGCTGATCGGCGTCGCCTTCTTGGTTGGCAAGGCCGGGGTGGCTCTACTGTTCGCCTTCGCTTCGTTCGCCGCCCTGCGCGAGTTCCTGACCTTGAGCTATACGCGGCGCGGCGATCACTGGGCGTTGATAGCCGCCTTCTTCATAGGCATTCCCGTCCAGTATTATCTGCTGTGGATCGAATGGTACGGGCTCTTTTCGATCTTCATTCCGGTCTACGGCTTCCTGATGCTGCCGATCATCGCGGTAGTTCGCGGCGACACCAGGCATTTCCTGTCACGCATCGCCTCGCTCCAGTGGGGCCTGATGATCTGCGTGTTCTGCGTAAGCCACATTCCGGCGCTGCTCACCCTCGATATCCCTGGGTTCGAAGGCAAGAAACTTCTGCTAGTGGCGTTTCTCGTCACCGTCGTGCAGGGCTCCGACGTGCTGCAGTATGTCTTCGGCAAGCTCGCGGGCCGGCACAAGGTCGCGCCATCGCTGTCACCTTCCAAGACGTGGGAAGGGCTGATCGGCGGCTTGGTCAGCGCCACCGCGCTCGGTGCCGGCTTGTGGTGGCTGACGCCGTTCTCGCCGGCGCAGGCCGCCGCCATGGCCCTCGTGACCTGCCTGATGGGTTTCTTCGGCGGACTGGTATTCTCGGCGATCAAACGCGACCGCGGCGTCAAGGACTGGGGCCGCATGATCGAAGGCCATGGTGGCATGCTCGACCGGCTCGACAGCGTGATCTTCTCCGCGCCAATCTTCTTTCACCTGACGCGCTACTGGTTCGTGCCCTGAGGGTGGGCGTACTCAAGACCCAAAGCCGCCGCGCAAGTGTCGCTTTTCTTGTGCCCCGGCATACCCGAACGACCAAAAACCTGATCCTACCGACGCACCATCACGCTGCCTCACGATGATAGTAGCGCAGAAGCCCACCCAATCTCTCGCGGCACTGCACAGGCCCCTCGCGGTGGCGGCCCGTGTTCCGAGGAAACAACAGGACGTTGCCGTAGGGTCAAAATACTCGAACGGCCGGAAGCCCAGCGCTCAAGCGGGGTAAGCATAGCGGTGGCGGAGGTGGTCCGGTACGATTTTGCGGAGGGCTCATGATGCCGTCGCCGGGGTCGGGACAGGGCAGGGACTGCTAATGGATTGGGCGCGCATCCTGGCCTACGTGACGGGGACGGTGGACCAGGAGTTGCTGGCACGGAACGAATACCTGGCTGCTGAGAACCGAATCCTCAAGGCGCAACTGAAAGGTCGGCTGAAGCTGTCGGACGCCGAGCGAGGCGTGCTGGGCGAGATCGGTCATCGCCTGAGGCGCAAGGTTCTGGCCGACGTCGCCACCGTAGCTCAGCCTGACACGATCCTTGGCTGGTACCGCAAGCTCGTCGCCCGCAAATTCGATGGCTCGGCGCATCGAGGACCGGGCAGACCGCGGATCAAGCGGGAGGTCGAGGAGCTGATCATTCGCATGGCCAGCGAGAACCGGGACTGGGGCTACGACCGGATTGCGGGGGCGCTGGCCAATCTGGGACACGAGATATCCGATCAAACGGTTGGCAATGTCTTGCGGCGCCACGGCCTGCCCCCGGCGCCGGAACGCAAGCGCACGACCACGTGGGCAGCCTTCGTCCGGACGCACCTGGCGCTGCTGGCGGGAACCGACTTCTTCACCGCCGAGGTGCTGACGCTGCGCGGGCTGGTGACCTACTACGTGCTGTTCTTCATCCATCTCGAGAGCCGGCGAGTGGACATCGCCGGGATCTCCGTTCACCCGGACGAGCGTTGGATGAAGCAGATCGCCCGGAACGCGACCGCGGACGATTGCGGCGCGCTGAGAGATTGTCGATATCTCCTGCATGATCGCGACACCAAGTTCACGCGGTCGTTCCGAGCCATCCTTGTGTCAGGTCGGGTTAGGCCGCTCGCGCTGCCGCCACACAGCCCGAACCTGAATGCCTACGCGGAACGCTGGGTGAGGTCGGTCAAGGAAGAGTGCCTGTCCAAGGTGATCCTGTTCGGCGAGCCCTCCTTGCGGCGGGCACTGAGCGAATACGTCGACCATTTCCATGCCGAGCGGAATCATCAGGGGAAGGGCAACGTCCTGCTGTTCCCTCGGAACACGGACCGCCACCGCGAGGGGCCTGTGCAGTGCCGCGAGAGACTGGGCGGGCTTCTGCGCTACTATCATCGTGAGGCGGCGTGATGGTGCGTCGGCTGGATCAATTTCTTGACCTACGGGACATCATACCGTCGCTCAGAGGATATCCGCCGCCGCCTGGTAACGGCCAGTCTCGAAATACGAGACTTGCATGTCGGCTACCTCCGCCGGGTCAGCGGGTCAGGTTATATTGGTAGTCCTCACGCGAACTGCCTTCCGCCCGAAGCCCCGGCGGCATCGGCGCGCGAGTGAGGTTGACCTTGGCGTGCGCATCGAGCGCAGCCTGGTCGGACCACAACTCCAGCAGCGCGAGTTTGTCGGGATTCAGCACACTCTGAAATACCTCGAACTGCTCGCAGCCGGGTTCCTTCGCGACGTCGGCGCAGCGCTGCCGGAAGGCCTGTGCGAGTTCCGCCCCTTTGCCTGGGGCCGCATTGATTGAGACGACCAGCCGAACTTTCATTGCGCATCCCTAAGTGAATGGGGTCCAAGAGTAGTCACCCCGACTTGCCGCGCGTCAAGCTGAGTGCCGCGTCGCACGGCTTGCTTACGAGTTGGTCGAGCAATCGAATATATCATGGACATGACAAGCGACGCGCTTGATCCGAAGCGGACGTCTAGCGAGCCCAGGGTCGCGACGTCGAGACCATCTCCGGCACCGTCAATGACGAGGTGACCTCGGGCTTGGAAGGGGTATTGAGACGTCACGGGCACTGTGAGAATGATCGCGCCATGTCAGTCCAATATTTTGCAAAAGTCGCATCGGCCGAGGATCACCTTGGCTTCCAGCAACTCGTCCGGCACTACCCCTCGTGCTCCTATGAGGAATGGCTATTCCGCGAGCGCAAGAAAATGACCGATTGGAAGGGCAAGCGTCACGAGATCAAAATGGTCCCCATCACGCCCCAGCTTTTCAAGGCCTACTGTGAGAAGCTCAACAGGCCGGCCGATCTCACGACCTTTCTCAAGGCACTGACCGACCTCGCCTACTGACCGCCTAGCCACGCGATCTTCGAATCGACTGGCTCGAGCCACTCGCCCAGCTGAGTCGCCCTCCGTTGCTACAATAAGTCAGCTACACTGGCGCGATATCGCGTAAGCGCTGCCAAGTGCTCCGCTGCACTTCGGCCGCTAACGCGCCGATGGTGTTCACTGATGTACGTCGTATGCGCAGTCACGTGGGTGACGCCAGCGTTCTTCCAGAAACTGATATCCCGCCGCCATTCCGCTTCGCTCCCAGCACCCGGGGACACCCAGACTTCCAGACCCACATCTTCCGGTTTGCGGCCGGCTTCCCGGATCAAGGTGCGAACCCTTTCGAACAGCTCTAGAGCTTTGTCGCCAGGCGCATAGTCGAGTGGCATGTATCCGTCGCCATACCTGGCCACACGCCGAAGCGTCGCCGGCGCGTGACCGCCGAACCAGATGGGAACGCGCCCCGACTTCGGGCGCAACGAGAGACCGCCATCGTCGAGATGGTGGAACTCGCCGTGAAACGTCGTGTGCGGCTCGGCCCAAAGGGCCTGCATAAAGCGGACTTGTTCTTCAGATCGCCGGCCTCGGGTATGGAAATCCACGCCCAGCGCTTGAAATTCGATCGCGTTCCAGCCGACGCCGATGCCTAGACGGAAACGGCCCCCGCTCAATTCATCCAGGGAAGCCGCCTGTTTCGCTACCAGCGCCGCTTGGCGCTGCGCCAGGATTAGCACGCCCGAGGCAAAACCTATCTTTGTGGTACATCCGGAAAGGTAGGCGAATAGAACCAAGGGATCGTGAAAGGCATGCTCTGTCGTCCCCATGCGGCGCGCATGTTCGATCGAAGGGCCGATACCGGCGCTGTGTTGGTAAGTAGCGGCAGGGTTGCTACCGAGCACATGGTCGGCGGCCAACAGGTAGTCGTATCCCAGCCCCTCCAAAGTCTGGGCATAATCGCGCAGGACACCGGAACCTGTACCTATGTCGTTGACCGACAATGATGCACCGAGCTGCATGTCACACTCTCCCACGTGCCAACGGCGCCGACTCAACTATCGACGGCGCGGCTATCAAGTGAATTTGCCATGTCCGGATTTGGCAGATCGCGTTAATGCCGCCCACTATGCGGCATGGCCGCGTACGGCTCCACAACGGACACGCGCAATCACCGCGCGTCGTCCCAGGCGGCTTAGGCCACCTCGGCCATTCAGCCGCCACGCGATCAGGCACAAGCCGTACAGCCAATGCTCATGGGCTGCTGCCCGTGCGAGGCCGACGGCCCAGCAGATCTCCTTCCAGCGAGTCCCACTGGCCCGAAGCCACACGATCTTCGCATCGACTGGCTCAAGCCACGGCATCCACCAGAGCGCCGCCTCCATCCGGCTGATGGCGGCGGCATACGGCGGCGGGAGGCGCATCGGTTTCGGTGTCTGCCCGACCAAGTCGCTGAACTCGACGAACATCTGCGGCCATGTGCTGAAGTAGCCCTGGCCTCGGTCCGCGGGGAGTCGCCGCAGCACCATAGCAGCCTCAACCAGCCGCTCCTCGACAATCTCGGGAGTCCAGTCATTCATGACGACCCTCCTGGTGCCTCGGCTTTCCGCCATAGAGCTTCTCGCCGAGTTGACGGATCAGTTCGCGCTCAGGCCAGGTCAACCGCTCGTCATTCGCGTCGATCACCAGCACGCCCTGGGTCTGCCAGCCGGCGCGCTTGATATCGTCGGGCTCGCGTCGCTTGCCGCCGTAGCCGTGCGGAGCCCACCTCATCGCACGCCTCCCCGGGTCGCGAGGGCCCACAGCAGGATGGCGATGGCGTCGGCCTCGTTATCGTCGAACGGGCTGTAACCGCGCGCGCGTACGGCTGCGATTACGGCAGCCTTGTCGGCGTTGCCCTTGCCCGTGATGTGACGCTTGATCGTGCCCACCGGAACGCCCTGGTAGGCGATCGATCGTTCTTCGCACCAGGCGGTCAGCATTGCGAGAAGTCCCCCGTGCACATGGGCAGCGTCAGTGCTGAGGTGGCGGCGAACCTCTTCGAACTGGATAGCCGCGATGCCGTGCGTGTCCTCGGCGATGCCGTCGAGCCAGGAGCGGAAACGCACGTACCGCATGCCGCCGCCGTCGTAGCGGCTCGGCCGGAACGACACGGTGCCGCTCACGATGCCGCCGTCGGGCAGCACCATAGCCCAGCCCGTGATAGTGCCAAGGTCGAGGGCAAGAAGAACCTTGCTCGATAGGTCAGGTGGGTAGGCCGACAGCGGCCTTGCGCCGCCGGCATGAGGGGTCACAGTCGTCTCAGCCATGATGATCTCCGTTGAGGGGGTGGTCGTGGTCAGGGCGACGACGGAGCGGTTCTTGGCGGAGCTCTCCGTCGTCGCCCGGCTTTGGGGTGTCTGGGCAGCAGGCGGCCCTGTGGCGTTCGGGCGGCGCATCACGGCACATCCTCGAGCCAAGCGGGCGGATTTGGGATTGGGGGACGTTGATCCTGACGTACCCCCGCACGTACCCCGCCAGAATCGCCGGTATCATCGGCGCTTGGGGTACCTGGGGTACGTGGGGTACCTTTTTCCCCGTCCTCTCTCACGGGTGCGTGCGCGCGCGCATGTGTAAGGGTTGGAAAAGGTACCCCAGGTACCCCAGGTACCCCGAACCCTTGATTTACTTGGTGTTTTTCGAGGGGTACGTGGTCGGACAAGGTACCCCAGACCGGCTCGAGGTACCCCGTAGACGCTCCAACCGGGGTACCTGGGGTACCTGTCCCCGTGTCTGTTTTTTCATCAACCGCCAGCCGCCACCGCTGAAGCTTGTGCGAGATCCTCGAAGCCTCAAGTCGGAGATTGCGCGAACTGATCTGGAACACACGGTCGCGCATCCGCACAAGTGCTATGCCGAGGCGGGTGCGCTGCGACTTCTCATTGCCTGATCCAAGCGGCAGAGGCGGCTCGCAATCGGTAGCCAGAGTGAAGAGGTCACCTGTCCCGACCTCGGCCGCGCCGAACCGATCCCACCACACCGACACGAAGCCGCGCCATACCGCGCCCTCGCTGTCGGACGTCGACATCATCTCCTCGATGTTGGTAAGGAAGCCTTCGATGCCGGCGACCTCAAGCACGCCTCCAACGGTCTGTGACCAGGACTCGTAGCTGCCGATCGTGCGCGTTCCCTGAGGCCGGCCAGCGGCGAGCCAGGCGCGGCAGAGGGTGAGGCATGCGGCGACCAGGCGAGCACGATTGGCGCGGACCCACACCATAAGGTCGGGATGGCGAAAGCCGCTGCGCTGCCACGGCCTGTCGACATGCGAGTCGAGCCTGATGCGTACCAGCCGGCGCGCCATCTCGTTGGAGAACGTCGGATTGTTGCCGGTGGCGATCCAGAGGCAGCGGATCGGCAGCCGAGTTATCTCGGAGATGCCGAGTATGCGATCTTCCCAGAACGGCGCTGTCAGCGCGGCGGCAAGGGCCGAAGCGTCTAGCTGGCGCTTCAGGTTGTCGATCAGCACGATCGTCGGGATCTGCCGGAGTTTCGCCGTGATGCGCTTGCGCCACTCCTCCTCGTCGGTGCCCTCGGTCATCACCCCGGCACCCGAGCCGGTGAGAATGGTCGAAATGGCATCGACCATCAGCGTGGCGCCGGTGCCCGGCGTCGGCTTCTCGATCAGATGCAGCGGCGTGGGGCCGTCGATCATGGCACGCAGGAAGCCCAGCAGCAGGAGCGACACGGCATGAGCGCGCTCGGCCAAAGACGTGAACGGGAACTCGCCGAGTAGGTCGTCGCAGATCAGGGAGCGCGCCGCGGCTACTTCCTGCGCCGTCGGCTTCTCGGGGATCTCGGGCAACTCGAACCCTGCCGCAGGGGCATAAAGAAGCCGGGCATCGGCGTGATAGCCCGGCTCGGTCAGCAGCGCCCCCGCCCGCCCGAACACCGGCGTGCTGACGATGCCGGTCAGCACCGGCAGGGCGGGATCGGGCGTCGCCAACAGCGACTTGACCTGCGACGTCGGCGGATGCGCCGGCACGATGTCGCCTTTGCTGTTCATGCGCCGCCAGTTGGCGAGCTTGGCCAGGATATGACGCAACCGCTCCTCGGTTAGCGGCGCCACCATGGGCCGACCCTCGTCGTCGGGCACGACCCAGCTCGGTAAGCCGCCGGCGCGATATACCCACGGTGAACGATTGGAGGACAGCAGCACGCTCCAGGCGCGATCGACAGCGCAGGCGAGATCGCCTTCGTCGGAGCGCAAAGTCGGCAGCGGCCCGTTGGGCTCGGTAAATCCGATGGGGAGGTGGCGCCCGGTAGCATCGGGGGAATGGGTCGGGCCTTCTTCTGCTTTCGTATTGAACGCCGCCCCGACAATCGCCGCCACCGCCTCACGGCCCTCGCGCAGCAGCACGTCGTTGAAGTCCCACCCCTCCCTGGGCGGGATGGCAATCACCACCTTTCGCCCCTCCCCCCGTAGCCGTCGCGCTGCGGTCTCGGCCGCACGAGTGCCTGCACCAGACGCGTCGTGGTCGGCGAGGATGACGATGCGGCGGGCTTCGGGTGGGAGCTTCACCTGTTCCAGGTTAGTGGCCGACAAGGTCGCCCATACCGGCAAGCCGGGGCATGAAATCATAGCGGCGAGGCCAGTTTCGATGCCTTCGCACAGCCCGAGGGCCGCACCAGGATCGATCGGAGCCAACCTCACCGCCCCGCCCGCCACCTTGCCCAGCATCATGCGCGGCTTCGGGACCGCTGCCTTTGTCACCTTGCCGGGATCCGCTGGGTCGACCTGCAGGTACGTCCGATGGACCGCCACCGCCTCGCCCGCGGGATTGCGCACCACGCCGATCACCGCGGGATAGCCTGCCTTCATCTCCCAGTGGGTCAGATCATGGTGGGCCAGAAGGTCGTGCACCCTAACGGGCTCGAGGCCGCGCGATGCCAGGTAGGCGGCCGCCGGTGCGCCGGCGATCGGGACCGCGTGCTCCAGGATGAAGGCAATCTCACGCGATGGGTCGCGCTCGGCTTTGGCCGCAACTGGTACTGCCCGACGCGGGCGGGAATGTTCGGCACCCATCCCACCAGCTCGGCCGCATACGCGAACAGCTCGCGGCCGGTGAGCTTCTCCGACGCCTCCAGCGCACTGAGCGGACCCCCGCCCTCGCCGCCGTCGAATTCGTGCCAGTCGCCGGCGCGCTCGCCCTTCAGCGCAATGACGCAGGAGCCGCCCTTGCGCGGCGCATCGCCTCTGATGTTGGCGAGGCGCCACTCGTCCCCGACCCGCCGGCCATGACGAAAGTGCCTCGGCACCCAGGTCTCCGCCGTGGCGCGCAGTCGCGCCACGATAACGTCGAGGTCATAGTGGACCGGGGGTGCCGGAGGGTAGGTGGCGGTGTTGAGGTCAATCACGGAACACCAGGCCTTGCTCGTAGAGCAATCGATCTCCAAGGGGCTCAGCAAGGTTGAGATCGAGGATCAGCGGGACGACGCGATCAGGCACCCGGGGCGCTTTGGCGAGCGGCCGGACAGGCAATGCTCCTTTTCGGACCAGTCCTTTTGCTTCGTCTCTGGAGATGCCGAAGAACCTGGCGATATCGCCCAGGAGAGCCGGTTGGCCTTCAAATTCGTACCAGCGAATCCCGGGGCGATTCCTGCTCTGAACCTCAATCGGCGCCCACCGACAATTGCCTGGGCAGTAGTCACCATCGGGATCGATGCGATCGAGGCTCAAGCTCGGGTCCGGCTTCCATCCCATGTCGGCCAGGAAAGCACCGAAGTCTGCGGACCAGCGCTCGCACATCCGAACGCCGCGACCGCCGTACCTTTTGAACGATCGGTTCTTGGGGTTGTTGCATCGCTTCTTCGCCGCGACCCACGCAAGATACTCGCTCGTCGGCCGCTGGCCGCGATTGTTTCCGTGCCTCAATGCGCGTTCGATGGCCAAACATCCGCAGCTGCGGCTACCGCCGGATGGCGATCTCAGTGCGAGATGCAGGCTCTGCGCAAGAACGGCCTTCTCGGAGCCGCAGACACACCGACATAGCCAGCGTGGCCGCCAACGTCCATTTGACGTCGGGGCGGGCGTGGCCTCTTGCAGGATCGTCCAACGATGAACCAGTTGACCGGGTCGCAACGCTTCTCACCTCTGATCGCCACATGCGTTGCTGCGTGGCGCGCTTGTCATAGCACCCACTCCAGGCATTCCTGGTCATAGATGTGGTTCAGTTCCTGTCTGATGCGGCCGGTGAACAATTCGCCGTAGATGCTGTGATCCGACGACGACAGGCCACGATGGCTCATCGGCGCGTCGCCTTGTTGCGATCGAGCGAGCCACGTGCCGAAAGCAGTCTGTGAGAGACGCCGCGTCGATGAAGATTTGCGAACTTGCTGCACCACACCATCCTCCGATTCACCGCCTTCGCGATCCGTCTCTCGATCCTCCATAGCTCTTTAAGTGGGGAAATAATCCAAGAAATACTCGCTTAGCGTGCATCTGCGGGTCGCTGCGGTGAAGTTCATAGTTCTGCGTAGTTCTGCGTAGGTCTGGGGGTTTGCGCGGGGCCTTGGCGGCAATTGCGGGCGAGAGCCAAGGGCACAGCATCTCTGCGAAAGCGTTTCGCCGCGCGCGCGGCATGCGGAGGATCTTTTACGCCAAACACTCGCCGAAGCTATGGCGCCGTTCCCTGTCGCATGGTTGAAACAAGCAGACAGTCTTCGGCGCCGCATAGCCTCACCCCATGAGGGCACCAGAGATGGCAATGAGCCCGGAAATCACGGCAGCGGCGTTTGCTGCCCATTTGCAATGTCCTACAAAGGGATGGCTCGTGCGCGCCGGTGAAATTCCCACCAACGCGTTCTGGTCATCAATTCGTGCAAGCGTAGCTGAGGCCTATAAGGCAAAGGCAGCAGTCGGCCGCGTCGCCCTCCTTACGGGCACAGCCTCGACCATCGACGCCGAATCCACGATGTGGGACACCAACAAACCCATGCACCCGCATCAGCGTCGAGGCGCCGCCTCGCCGGACAGCTGCCCTCAGGTCATCCCCATTCTATATTCTCCTTGGGAGCGGCTCGACAAATCGGGCGAGCTTCTTGTCGCTTTCGCGGCCTTGGCGCTTTACCAGGGGCCGCGCTGTCCAATGCCAACCGCCGGATGCATTGTGAACGGCGAGCACTTTAGGCTGAAGCGGGTCGACATCGTGCCCCAGCTATCGAAGGCGCAGGAAGTCCTAGACGTTATGGTAGCATTGGCCGAATCCCCCGCACCGCCCGGCCCAGTTCTGAACGAGCATTGCCCCGCACGCGAGTATCAGTCGCGCTGCCGCGGCATTGCTATCGAAAGGGACGACCTGTCCCTGCTCACTGCTATCACGCCGAAGGAGCGTACGAAATTCAGAGCCAAAGGCGTCACGACGATCACACAGTTGTCTTACGGATATAGACCGAGGCGACGGAGGCGACCGAAATCGACGCCGCGACGAACCGAGCTGCAAACCCGGCATGATCACAAGCTAAAGGCCTTTGCGCTGAAAAAGGGCAAGATTCATGTCGTCGGCACGCCACTAGTCCCTTCCGACGGTCACCCGGTCTTCATCGATGTCGAGGGCGCGCCGGACCGCAACTTCTATTATTTAGTAGGCCTTCGCCACCATAGTAGCGGGGAACCCGTTCATTGGTCGTTCTGGGCCGATCGCGCGGAGGACGAGGGCCAGATGTGGCGACAATGCCTCGGCAGACTCCGTCAGGTCGAAAACCCCCAGCTGTTCCATTACGGCGCGTACGAGAGCCGCTTTCTCAGGAAGATGAGGGAGCGGTGGCCGCCGGACGACGCCGATACCGAGTTCGTCGACCGGCTCATCGAACGGGCGGTGAACATCCTCGCGATCATGTACGGACGGGTCTATTTCCCCACGCACACCAACGGCCTGAAAGAGGTCAGCCGGTGGTTGGGCTTCGAATGGCACTGGCCACACTCGTCCGGTCGCGCAGCGATCTTCGCGCGGCGGTACTGGGAACTGACGAGCGATGACAAGCTCAAGCAGGAGCTGATCATCTACAACGGTGACGATTGCCACGCCGCCGAAATCGTGGCCGACGCCTTGGTGCGCCTCAGCGGCGATAACAAGGAGCGCGGACTCGACCCGATCCAAGTGGGCTCGCTGGAAGTACCGTTCCAGAGGACATTTGGCAAACTGCAATGCGCGCTTCCGGAGTTCGAGAAAATTAACGCCGCGGCTTATTGGAACTACCAACGTTCACGCGTCTATATTCGAACTGACAAGACCATCGCGAAATCGACCCGCAGGAAACGACTTGCCAGCCCGGCCACCTCCGCCAACAAAGAGACGACTGTAGATGACAAGCCTGAAACCTGCCCGAAATGCGGTTCGACAAAAGTCTGGTCCTTCGGCGAGATGGCCAGGACTATCTATGATCTGAAGTTTATTAAGGGCGGGATCAAGCGGTGGATGATCCGATATCGTTACCGACGACACCGGTGCGGCAACTGCCGTGCCGAGATGACAATCTTCTACCGAAAAACGAAATTCGGCCCCAACCTTCGCGCCTACGTCGTCTATCTCGTTATCGAGTTGCGCCTGTCAAACCAGAAGATCAGCGAGCACCTTGCGCAGGTTTTGGGCGTGGCCGTCCTAGCCAGCGCGGTTCACGAGATGAAATCTGAGGCCGCGCGGCTGTATGAGCCCACGTACCGTTCCATTTTGCGAGAGATCGCGAGCGGCCCTCTCGTCCATGCGGACGAGACAAAGGGGGTGGTTTACGGCGGCGGCCACTATGTCTGGATCTTCACCAACCTAACTTCGGTCGCGTATGTTTATTCGCCTTCCCGAGAGGCGGTCGTGCTGGAGGACGTCTTAGCCGGATTCGAAGGCGTGCTGGTGAGTGATTTCTATGGCGGATACGACGCCGTTCCCTGTCGCCAGCAGAAGTGCCTGATCCACCTAATGAGGGACATCAACGAGGAACTTCTCAAGCAGCCCTTCGACGAGGAATTGGCGTCCATCGCCCGAGAATTCGGTTCGCTCCTGCGCGAGATCGTTGAGACCGTCGACCGGTGGGGCCTGAAAAGGCATCACCTGGGAAAGCACAGGCGGGCGGTCGAGCGCTTTTTCGGAAAGGTTGCCGCCATGCCCTGTTCCACCGAGTCGGCGACAGCGCTTCAGAAGAGGATCGGCAAAAACCGCGAGAAGTTGTTTACGTTCCTCCACTGCGACAGTATTCCTTGGAATAACAACAATGCCGAGCATGCGGTCCGAGCGTTCACCCGCCTGCGTAACACTATGGCCAGCAGCACGGCGAAGGGCACGGCCGACTACTGCATCCTGCTCAGCGTGCAGCAGACCCTTCGGTATCGCGGCATTGACTTCCTTGATTTCCTGAGATCTGGGAAAACGGAGATTGATGCCTGACGAAGCACCACCTCGCTGTCGGCGTTGCGGGCACTTGGTAAAAGCCAGATTAACCATCAGGGTCGCCCAAGTCATTGTCGAGGGGTATTGCTTGACCGACCTCCATTGAAGCTCGCTATTCTCCCTCCCATCGCCTTGAATGCTGACGAAGGCTCATGCAGGAACCCTCTGCCCAGGAAGTGCTGGCGGGCCTTGTCGAAAGGGTCACGTTCCACGATGCCGAGAATGGATTCTGCGTCCTCCGGATCAAGGCGCGCGGGCATCGCGACCTGATCACGGTCATCGGTCACGCCGCCATCATCTCCCCCGGCGAATGGGTCACCGCGTCGGGGGACTGGGTCAACGACCACACCCATGGCCAGCAGTTCAAGGCGCGCTTCATGCGCACCTCGGCCCCGACCTCGATCGACGGCATCGAGGAGTACCTGGGCTCAGGGATGATCCGCGGGATCGGTCCGGTCTATGCCAGGAAGATGGTCAAGGCATTCGCGGAGAAGGTGTTCGATATCATCGAGGCCGAGCCGGACCGGCTGCGCGAGGTGACCGGCATCGGCGCCGTGCGCGCCAAACGGATCACTGACGCCTGGGCCGAACAGAAGATCGTCCGGGAGATCATGGTGTTCCTGCACAGCCATGGTGTCGGAACAGCCAGAGCGGTGCGCATCTTCAAGACCTACGGCTCGGACGCCGTGCAGGTCATGACGGAAAACCCCTATCGCCTGGCACGCGACATCCGCGGCATCGGCTTTAAGACCGCCGACGCTATCGCCATGAAGCTCGGGATCGAGAAGACCGCGATGATCCGGGTTCGCGCCGGGATTTCCTATGCCCTGACCGAGGCCATGGACGATGGCCATTGTGGCTTGCCGACCGAGGAACTCGGGCCCCTCGCCGTGGAGTTGCTCGAGGTCTCAAAGGAACTTGTCCAGTCCGCGCTCGACCTGGAAATGGCTGAGGGAACGGTGATTGCAGCCACAGTCGGGGAAACGGCCTGTGTGTTCCTTGCCGGCCTGTATCGGGCCGAAAAGGTCATTGCCGAGCGCATCCTGAAGATCTTGAACGGCAGGCTTCCCTGGCCATACATCGACCCCGACAAGGCGTTGCCCTGGGTCGAGCAGAAGACCGGCTTGTCACTAGCGGAAAGCCAGGTCGCGGCCATTCGGCTGGCGTTGATCTCCAAGGTCCTGGTCATCACCGGCGGTCCGGGCGTGGGCAAGACGACGATCGTCAACTCGATCCTGCGCATTCTGGCGGCAAAGGGCGTCAACCTGCTGCTTTGCGCGCCGACAGGCCGGGCCGCCAAGCGCATGACCGAGGCAACCGGGTTCGAGGCAAAGACCATTCACCGGCTGCTCGAGGTCGATCCCAAGGCCGGCGGCTTCAAACGCAACGCTGACAGCCCGCTCGACTGCGATCTGCTGGTCATCGACGAGACCTCGATGGTCGACATCATGCTGATGCAGGCGCTGATGAGGGCCGTTCCTGATGATGCCGCGTTGCTGATCGTGGGCGACATCGACCAGCTCCCTTCCGTCGGGCCGGGCCAGGTACTGGCCGACGTAATCTCCTCTGGAGCGGTGCCGGTCGTCCGATTGACCGAGGTGTTCCGTCAGGCCGCCCAGAGCCGGATCATCTCCAGCGCGCACAGAATCAACCACGGTGCGTTGCCGGATCTTGCGAAGCCTGAAGGCGACAGCGACTTCTACTTCGTCCCGGCCGAGGACCCCGAATCCGCCGTGCCGCGGATCGTCGAACTGGTCAAAACGCGGATCCCGGCGCGCTTCGGCCTCGATCCCATCCGCGACATCCAGGTGCTGTGCCCGATGAACCGCGGCGGCGTCGGGGCCCGATCGCTCAACATCGAACTCCAGAAGGCCCTCAACCCCGCCGGCGAGCGTAAGGTCGAGCGCTTCGGCTGGACCTTTGCGCCCGGTGACAAGGTCATGCAGATCGAGAACGACTACGACAAGGAGGTCTATAACGGCGACATCGGCTACGTCGACGATGTCGACCCCGACGCCGGCGAGCTGACTGCCAGCTTCGATGGTCGCGCGGTCACCTATGGATTCGGAGAACTCGATACACTGGTACCAGCCTACGCAGCGACGATTCACAAGAGCCAGGGCTCGGAATACCCTGCGGTGGTGATCCCGGTCCTGACCCAGCATTACGCCATGCTGCAGCGGAACCTGCTCTATACCGGCGTGACCCGCGGCAAGCGGCTGGTCGTTCTCGTGGGACAGAAGAAAGCCGTCGCCATAGCGGTGAAGAACGTTTCCGGGCGCCGGCGCTGGTCGAAGCTGAACGAATGGCTCGCCGCATCCTCTGTCAGCTCTCGTGCCCTGGCGTCATGAGGACGTCACCGTGGTAGCCCCCGGCATGCTGCAGAACCCTTCCGTCAGGAATTGGCTTGGCGGGATAGTGCCGGCCTGGACATTACTGGACCAGCCGAGCTTTGACGCACTCCGCATTCCACTCACGCCACGAGGCGGCGCTATTCGCCTTGCCGTGGATTTGTCTCGCGAGGAAATTGATCAGTCGGCCGTCGCACGGAACGCCCTGGTCCTGTTGAACTCGGCGGCGGCCGGTCGCGGGCTGAAGCTGACCGCCACAGGCAACATGTTGCGCAGTGTCGTGGCCGAGATGCGCGATCTCTTCACCTGGCCCGGGTTCGACAAGACCGAGGCGTTCCAATTCAACAAGGTGATCAACGAACCGGACTTTCTCCCGCTGCACTTCGTTCGTCATGTTGTCGAAACGGCGGGATTGGTGCGCAAACGCAAGGGCTACCTGAAGATTACTTCGAGCGGACGGCAGGTCCTCGAGGATCGCGCTCGGCAAGCCCTGCAACCCCTCTTGTTCCACGTCGCCCTGTGGGGCATCGATCTCGGCTATTTTGGACGCGGCTTGCACGACGACTGGCCGCAGCGCGACATCGGCGTTCTTTTGTGGTCGTTATCGATAGCTGCGAACGACTGGGAGTCGCCCGAGCGCCTGACCCGGTTGTGCACCATCCCGGTCAACGGCGTGCTGGAGGCCCAATGGGACACCGGAACCATGGCGATGGAAGCAAGAATTCTGCGTCCACTATGGTGGTTTGGCCTCCTTGAGTACCGACGAGAAGAGATTCCCGGTCGCCGATTCGCGGCGTTGCATTTCTTTCGCAAGACGCCGCTGTTCGACCGCTTCCTCTCTTTCAACGTCAAGCTTGAACCGACGACGGCCCATCGCCATTGACGCGAAAGTACGCCGAAATTCCTTCTTCACCGCACTGCTTCGCTGGTGAGTGCATTTTTCGGTTTCTGATCAATTCCACAGCGTCATGGTCGCGCCAATTGACCATGAACCCACTACATCCCGATCGACGACGCCCACCGAACGCGTGACCGAACTTGGCCAAATCCTTGCCCACGGCCTCATGCGTCTTCACGCCCGGAAGTCCAGTCGACTATCTGCCGACCGTGGAGACAGTTCCGTCGACTTCCTGCCCGACCAGAGCGGTCATGCCGGCGCCCCGAAACGGAGAACGGCATGAAGCAACAAGACACCGTGTTGGCCCGCGTCGCCGCCCTGAAGGCGACGTCCACACCGAAGCTGAAGGAGCAATGGCAAGCGCTCTTCGACACCCCGCCCCCGCCCTACAACAGGCGCTTCCTCGAGAGCCGGCTGGCGTACCGCATTCAGGAACTGGCCTATGGCGGGTTAAAACCCGAAACGGTCCGCCGGCTCGAGCAGCTCGGCGAGCAACTCGACGGCGGCATTATCGCCGTGAGGAAAGTGCGTGGCAGCGACCAGCCGATCGCCGGCACGCGTCTCCTGCGCGCCTACCAGGGCGTCGAGTACACGGTGACGGTGATGCAGGACGGCTACGAATGGCAAGGTCGGCCGTACAAGTCGCTCTCGGCGATTGCCCGGGCGATCACCGGCACCCGTTGGAACGGGCTGGTCTTCTTCGGCCTGAAGAACCGGCGGAGCGCGGCATGAAGAAGCCGCTCGTCCGGAAGCTTCGCTGCGCCATCTACACGCGCAAGTCGTCCGAAGAAGGGCTCGACATGGAGTTCAACAGCCTCGACGCCCAGCGCGAGGCCTGCAGTGCCTACATCTCCAGCCAGCGGGCCGAGGGTTGGCTCGAACTGGCGGACCAATACGACGACGGCGGCTTCTCTGGCGGCACGCTCGAACGGCCCGCATTAAAGCGTGTCCTCGCCGACATCGAGGCTGGTCGTCTCGATGTAGTGGTCGTCTACAAGATCGACCGGCTGAGCCGTTCGCTGATGGATTTCGCAAGGCTGGTCGAGGTGTTCGATCGGACCGGCGTGACTTTCGTCAGCGTCACCCAATCCTTCAACACCACCACCAGCATGGGGCGGCTGACGCTGAACGTGCTGCTGTCGTTCGCCCAGTTCGAGCGCGAGGTGATCGGTGAGCGCATTCGCGACAAGGTCGCGGCCTCGCGCAGGCGCGGCATGTGGATGGGTGGCTTCGTGCCGATGGGCTACCGGGCCCAGGACCGCAAGCTGGTCATTCATGAACCGGAGGCTGCGGTCATTCGAATGATCTTCGAGCGGTTCCTAAAAGTCGGCTCGGCGACTACGCTTGCTCGACTGCTGAGGGCCGAGGACGTTCGCAGTCACCGGGGCCGCGTCATCGACAAGGAGAGCCTGTACCGAATCCTGCGCAACCAGGTTTATATCGGCCTTGCTGTGCATAAGGGCGTCGCATATGCCGGCGAGCACGCGCCGATCATCAGCCAGTCCCTTTGGGACAAGTCGCAGTCGATCCTGCGCGAGAGCCCGAGGACGCGGGCGTG
Organism: Reyranella sp.; assembly: GCF_965279465.1. Classification (NCBI taxonomy): domain Bacteria; kingdom Pseudomonadati; phylum Pseudomonadota; class Alphaproteobacteria; order Hyphomicrobiales; family Reyranellaceae; genus Reyranella; species Reyranella sp. The sequence continues at coordinate 3,682,021 of NZ_OZ257242.1, read as the reverse complement.
CCGCTCGAGGGCTTCCACGCCAGCTTTGTTGAAAGGCCTCCTGTTCGGTCCGAGCGGCCGCGCCATGAGCCCGGCCCACACCCGTCGCGGCGGCAAGCTCTACCGCTATTATGTCTGCCAGGCGGCGCTGAAGGGCGAGATCTCCGACGCCGCGATACGGCGCGTGTCGGCGGCCGCCATCGAGGCTGCGGTCATCAATCAGCTGAGAGCGCTGCTCAAGTCGCCGGAGATTGTCATGGCCACGTGGCGCGGGGCGAACGCAGGTGTCGAACTGCCGGAGGCGATGGTAGGCGAAGCGCTGGAACGCCTCGACCCACTGTGGGACGAGCTGTTCCCCGCCGAGCAAGCCCGCATCATACAGCTGTTGGTCCAGAGAGTAGACCTCAAGCCTGATGGGCTGGAGCTGCGTCTCCGAACGCAAGGTCTGGGACATGTAGTGCAAGAGCTCGGCGGCATCGGTGACGGTTTCCGGAGGGCTGCGTGAGGCCCGCCCGCGATTCCGGCGTCGTCACCATCAAGGTGCCGTTCGCCGTCCGCAAGCGCGGCGGCCGAAAGCTGGTCTTGGCCCCTGACGGCGCGCCCGTACCGCCCGCAGCACCGCACATTGACAGCACGCTGGTGAAGGCCATCGCTCGCGCGTTTCGGTGGCAGAAGATGCTCGAGACTGGGCGGTTCGCCACGATCAACGAGATCGCCAGAGCGGAGAAGATCAATTCATCCTATGTCAGCAGGGTGCTTAGGTTGACTCTGCTGGCTCCCGTGACAGTGGAGGCGATCCTGGATGGGCACGCAGATGTTGCCCCGACGCTTGCGGAGGCGATGAAGGTGTTTCCGGTCGAGTGGAGACTTCAGCGAGGCGCGCCTTGATGCGCGATTGCCAGCGTTTGGCCAAGGCGAATTTGAAGTTTCATGGAGGCGACGACTTCGGCCACCGATCACTTAAGTAACAATTCTGTTCATTGGCGAGCGCCGGTGGGACATTGACAACAGATATGGACAAACATCGCCGCGCACTGGGGCAAAGACCGCTTCCCGCCTCCCGCTTGCCTGTGCAGATGCTAACGCTCGGTTCCCCTCAGGGACTGCCGGTGACGGGCGCCAGCGCTCGCTTGGTCAGGACAACGTCATTGCCCGCCGCGTACAGATAGCAGGGGCCGGCCTGAGAGGCTCGGCGCGCCTCCGCATTGCAGGTGTCGAGCACCTGGGTTTCGGCTTCCCGTTGGCTCGCGGCACCGGTCGCCGTGACAAGTCGGCCCGAAGGATGAAGAGCCGCAGCCTTGGCGCCGGACGAGTCCCTGTAGCCAACGATGTCCGCGCGCTTGCGCAATGAATCGTTGACGACGGGTATCCTCTCCGGATCGAAGGGGCCCTGGTGCGAAACCCGGGGCATCGGTCGCGGTGTCGCGGCGTCGGAGTCGCTCACGCTGTCGTTGACAGCGACGATGAGGCACGCAGCGCCGTGGCGCACTTGGCAGCCCTCCAGCGCCCTCTCTTCCGCTGTCGCGGCACTGTCCCAGCCTGCCGTGCGCCAGCTGCGCGACGGCGGCAGCGCCGCCATCGCCTTGTTCCGGGCCGACGATTGATAGCTGGCAACCTGCGATTCGTGTGCAGCCACTTCCTGTCCCGGCAACAACTTTGCCAACCGTTCGAGCAACTTTGCCCGAACCCTTGTCTCGTTAGACTTTTCTGATGAAGCGGCGCCGGCAACGGGCGGGATGGTCGGCGGCGGGGTGATCGGCGTCGTCGACCGAAGCGGGAGCACGATTCGATTCTCGACCGCATAGAGATGGCAAACGTCAGTCGCCTTTAGGCGCGTGACTTCATTCCGGCACGCCAGCAGCGCCTGTTCCTCTGCCTGCCTCTGGGTCGCGGTTCCGCTAGCGACGGTCATGAAGCCCCACACGTTGTAGGCGGCCGCCTTGGGGCTGGGCTCGGTGAAATAATTCGCGATGTCCTTGCGCTCCACCTCCCCGGCACGCAGCCCGGGAATCTGGTCGATCCTGAAGGTGCCCGAATACCGGACGCGCGGCGCGTCCGTCACCGGCCACACACCTCCGGGCCCGGGCGTCACGACGGCGTCGTTGACGGCCAACAGGGCACAGGGCTCGCCAAAACGGTGCTGGCACTTCTCGAGCACTTTCTCTGCGGCCAGCTCGCGGGTGGGCCAGTCGCCGGTGTAGCGGAGCCTTGCGGCCGTGGGAGCAAGGGCCACCGCACGGTTCGGCTTCATGGCGACGAAACCCAGCACGATCTCCTTCCGTGAGTCGGCGGAAATCGCCGGAGCGGTCTTGGCAACAACCGCCTGAAGCTGCTGATCGAACGGGCTTGGCGACATCATCTCGAGGACGGTCGGCCCAAACGCCCAGAGCGCGAACCCGACGGCGGCAAGACCGGCGATGCCCACTCCAACCAGCACGTTGCTCCTGCGCGGACGGGCGGCCGCGGAAACAGCTCTTTGCGTTTCTTCGACCGGCCTCTCCTCAGGCAGCGCCGCGATATCCGACGCCGACAGGCCGAAGACACCGATCGTCCGCGCAATGTTCTTGACCGCATGTTCGCCGAGATCGGCAAACGACAGCGAAAGTTTGTCGCGGACCTGATCATTCGCGGCGCGCGAAATGCAGACCCCTCCGGGCTCGCAAAGCCCTTCCAGGCGCGCCGCAACATTAACGCCGTCGCCAAAGATATCGCCGTCATCGATGATGATGTCGCCGATGTTGATGCCGATGCGGAAGACGATTCGCTTCTCCTCCGCGACATCCTGGTTGCGGGAGAACATGCCTCGCTGGATCGCAACCGCGCACGCGATTGCGTCGACGACGCTGGCGAATTCCAGGAGCAATCCATCTCCGGTCGTTTTGACAAGCCGCCCGTGATGCCTGGCAACAACCGAATCGACTAGCACGGCGCGATGAGCCTTGAGGGCCGACAAAGTTCCTACCTCGTCGATGCCCATCATTCGACTGTAGCCGACGACATCCAGGGCAAGGATCGCCGCAAGGCGGCGTTCGACGGAGGCTGGCGGTGGCATCAAGGCGGCTCCCAAACCCGATCACCTCGCATTCTACCCGACCGTCTGCAACCTGACGACGTGCGAATCACCACTGATCGCGCAAACGAGCCCCAACATCAATGCGGACTTGTTTCGCAGCGAGTTGCTGCCGCGTCAGCGTGCTTGGTGGTGGCCACGTTGCGCACTCGAAGTGCTGCAGCAGGGCTTTCGGGAGGAAACGCGTTCGCGATGCATAAACGTGACGATCGCCCTGCGCGTTCTGACCGTGAGTGAAGAAGCGCTGCGGCATGACGAGTGACAGATTGTCCTTCGCCCGCGTCATGGCGACGTAAAGCAACCGCCGCTCCTCTTCGATATCGGCGGTTGTGCCGGTGCCGAGGTCGGACGGTATGCAACCATCGACCACGTTAAGCACGAAGACCGCCTTCCACTCCTGACCCTTGGCGGAATGGATAGTCGAGAGGCATAGGTAATCCTCGTCGAGAAGCGGGACGCCCGCCTGGTCGCTCGTGGCGTCGGGCGGATCCAAGGTCAGCTCGGTGAGGAAATGCTCGCGCGAGGTATAGCCGGCGGCGATCTGCTCGAGCTGCAGCAGGTCAGCCAGACGCGCAGCGGCGTCTTCGTGAATCCGATCGAGATGTGGTTCGTACCAGCGTCGAGCTTGCTCAATTTCAGCCGGCCAGCCCGCCTTGCTGCCCGTGAGCTGGTGAAGGACTTGGACGAAGCTGGCCCAATCCCCGCCGGTCCGCGGCGGGGCAGCAATGGTAGCCAGGGCAAAGAGTGGATCTGGCCCTTCGGCCATCTGATCGAGAGCGTGCTGAGCAGATAGTGGCCCGACGCCCGGAATGAGGAGCATGAGACGGAAGCCGGCGACCTTGTCCCGCGGGTTCTGCGCGAACCGCAGCAAGGCGAGCAGGTCCTTGACGTGCGCGCTGTCGAGGAACTTGAGACCACCGAACTTGACGAAAGGAACATTGCGGCGCGTCAACTCGACTTCCAGATGGCCGCTATGGCTGGACGTTCGAAACAGAACCGATTGCTCTTTCAAGACGGTGCCGCTCTCGCGGTTTTCCAGCACGCGGTCGACGATATAGCGGGCCTGGTCTCCCTCATCGCGGACACTCACCAACATCGGCCGCTCGGCTGACTGACGTTCGGTCCAGAGATTCTTGGTGAAGCGCTCAGAGGCGAGACCAATGACCCCGTTCGCTGCGGCCAGGATTGGCTGTGTCGAGCGATAATTCCGGTCGAGCGTGACGATATCGGCGGCTGGACTGAAGCTCGCCGGGAAATCGAGGATGTTGCGAACGGTAGCGGCCCGGAAGGAGTAGATGGCCTGAGCATCATCGCCGACAACAGTGAGACCTCTCCCGTCGGGCTTGAGCGCCTGCAAGATCGACGACTGAAGGCGATTGGTGTCCTGATACTCATCGACCATCACATGGTCGAACTTGGCGCCGATGTCGCCGGCCAGGAGGGGGTCAGTCATCGTCTGCGCCCAGAAGAGCAATAGGTCATCGTAGTCTAGGACGTTTTGGGCCTGCTTGGCCTCGACATAAGCCCTGAACAAGGCCCGCAGCTGCTCCTGCCACGCGGCGCACCAGGGAAAGTTACCCCGGAGCACGACATCCAGCGGTTGCTCCGCATTGACGGCGCGCGAGTAGATTTGAAGGCACGTGCTTTTGGTCGGGAACCGGCTCTCCGTCTTGGAGAAGCCAAGTTGATGCCGGACGAGGTTCATGAGGTCAGCGGCATCTTCGCGGTCGTGGATCGTGAAGGCAGGGCTAATCCCAATCTGTTCGGCGTATTCGCGCAGGATCCGTGCCCCGATTCCATGGAACGTGCCGGCCCAGGTGAGCGCATCTCCCATCGCGCCCACATGCGCGCCAGGAACAATCCGGCTGATCCGCTCGATGCGACGCGCCATCTCCGTCGCCGCCCGGCGGGAGAAGGTCATCAACAGGATACGGCGTGGGTCTGCGCCATTGGTGATGAGGTGCGCAACGCGATGGGCCAGCGTGTTGGTCTTGCCCGATCCCGCGCCGGCGATGACAAGAAGCGCGGGAGCTGGAACGCACTCATTGTCTTGAACGCCATGCTCCACAGCTCGCCGCTGTTCGCGATTGAGCTTGTCGAGATACGCTGCGGTCATGGACGGCAACGGGTGCTTAAAGGGCAGCAACGAATAGAAGTATTCGGCGATCTTGTTTCGTGCGAGCGCTCATAGCCGACGGTACGTCGCGCCGAAATGCGCAGCGTGCGCCAATCCGGCGCCGACATTGCGAGAAAGATTGCACATAGTCCCCGTATAGGAACAAAATCAGAACAGGTCGAGTCGCTTTTTCTTGCGCTCGGCGCCGTTAAAGCGGTCGGAAAGCCGATCGAAAAGCGTGACTCGCGTCGCGGCAAATACGACCGCGCAGCATCTACGATCCCCATGAACACGTCGACACGCTCAACGTGAAGGCGCGGGTCAACAAGTTCGACGCTCATTGACTCGGTCGATCGACCGAATTATTCTCGAGATATTCGGTCGATCGACCGACAATGCGCTATAGCCACGGAGGATGACATGGGCGGTATCGCTTCAGTCCTGTACGGCGTCGCGGTTTACGGGCTTTTCCTCGGCACTTTCCTCTACGCCATCGCCTTCGTCGGCAATCTGCCGGCACCCAAGACGATCGATAGCGGGGAAGTTGGACCGCTGACGCTGGCGCTGGCGATCGACACGGTCCTGCTCGGCCTGTTCGCCGTCCAGCACAGCGTCATGGCGCGACCCGGCTTCAAGCGCTGGTGGACCCGCCGGGTGCCCGAGCCTGTGGAACGCACGACCTTCGTGCTGTTCGCGAGCCTCGCCTTGCTGCTGCTCTACTGGCAATGGCGGCCGATGCCCGGGCCGGTGTGGACGGTCACCAACCCGATCGGTGCATTCGCGCTGCAGGCGATCTTCTGGCTCGGCTGGGCGCTGGTACTGCTCAGCACCTTCATGATCAATCACTTCGAGCTGTTCGGCCTGCGCCAGGTCTACTGCCGGCTACGCGGCAACTCGCTGCCGCCGGCTGGGTTCAGGACGCCTTTCCTCTACAAGCGGGTGCGCCATCCGATCTATCTCGGCTTCCTGCTGGCATTCTGGGCGACGCCGGCGATGACGATGGGCCATCTGCTGTTCGCAGTGGCGACCACCGGCTATATCCTGATCGGCATCCAGCTCGAGGAGCGCGACCTGATCGCCGCCTTTGGCGACCGCTACCGCCGCTATCGCGAGCAGGTCTCGATGCTGATCCCGCTGCCGCGGCGACGCGTCCAGCCGGATGAGGGCACGCCGGCCAAGCTCGACCGGCTCTGACACGACAGCGGGGTGTGGTGATGCGTCAGGCGGCGGCGAGGAAGATGGAGACCGGCACGTCGCTGCTCGAGGCGGCCAAGAAGGTGCTGCACCAGAAGGGCTACTCAGGCCTGTCGACGCGCGACGTCGCGGCGGCGGCCGGCGTCCCGCTCAGCCAGATCCATTATCACTTCGGCTCCAAGCAGGGTCTCGTGCTCGCGCTATTCGACTACCTCAACAACGAGCTGCTCGATCGCCAGACCGCGTTGTTCGGCGATCCGGTACTCACGCTCTCGGAGCAATGGGATCGCGCTTGCGGCTATCTCGACGACGACATCGACTCGGGCTACGTGCGCGTCCTGCAGGAGCTGATCGCGGCGAGCTGGGTAGACAAGGCGGTCGCCAAGATCGTGCGCGCCGGCATCATGGGCTGGGTCGAACTGATCGTGGGGCTGGCGCGCAAGGCCGAGAAGGAGCTCGGCGGCCTCGGCCCCTTCACGGCGGAGGAGATCGGCGCACTGGTGGCCAACGCCTTCATTGGCGCGGAGAGCCTCCATCTGCTGGGCTTCGAGAAGCAGGGCTCTCCCGTGCGGCAGGCTCTGCGACGGGTCGGCGACCTGATCCGTGCGCTCGAGGCGCGGCCGCGCGGGAGGTGAGGCGATGCGCGCGAAGCTGCCCGATCAGACCGGCTTCGTTGAGCGCGACCGCGTGCGGCTCCATTATGACGTCTTCGGTTCGGGGCCACAGGCCATGCTGTTCATCCCACCGTGGAGCATCGTTCATTCGAGGGTTTACAAGGCGCAGCTGCCCTACTTCAGCGAGCGCTTCCGCTGCATCGCATACGATGGGCGTGGCAACGGCATGTCTGACCGGCCCGAATGCATCGAGGCCTATTCGCTCGAGAACTCCGTCGCCGACGCACTCGCCGTCATGGACGCAACCGGCACAAGCCAGGCGATCCTGGTTGGCCTGTCCCTTGGAGGCCTGATCGCCTGCGTGCTCGCGGCTCATCACTCCGACCGAGTGAAGGCTGCCATCATCGCGGGTACGGCGGCGCTCATTGGGCCTGCACATTCCTACATGTTGCCGCAGCATTTCCAGGCACGGCAGCAGCAGTTTGAGGGCTGGAACAAGTACAATCGCGCGCACTGGCTGGCAGACTATCCCGACTTTGCCGAGCACTTCGTCCGCAGCATTTTCTCCGAACCGCATTCGACCAAACAGATCGAGGACGGGATTGGCTGGGCCAACGAGACCAACGGTTCTGTGCTGGTGAAGACCGTCGAGGCACGTTCGATCGCACCGTCGTTCGACGTGAGCGAAGCGATGTACCGCAAGATCTCGTGTCCGCTGCTCGCCATCCACGGCGACAACGATCAGATCCAGCCGCATGCGCGTGGCAAGCTGGTGGCCGAGCTGAGCGGCGGCGACCTCGTCACCATCGAAGGCGGCGGCCACAATCCGCTCGGCCGTTACCCGGCCAGGTGCAACGCCCTGATCAACGACTTCCTTGATCGGCGCCTTGCGATCCCCGCGCCAGGCCGGAGGACGAGCCGTGGGCCCGCGCGCAAGAAGGCGCTCTATCTCTCGTCACCCATCGGCCTGGGCCATGGCCGACGCGACATCGCCGTCGCCCGCGAACTGCGCAAGCTTCATCCCGGCCTGCAAGTCGACTGGCTGGCGCAGGACCCGGTGACGCGGCTGCTGGAAACGGCTGGCGAGAGAGTCCATCCACTCAGTGCCCGACTTGCCAGCGAGTCGCGACACATCGAGGAGGAGGCCGGCGAGCACGATCTCCATGCGTTCCAGGCGATCCGGCGCATGGACGAGCTGCTGATCGCCAACTTCATGCACTTTCAGGATGCCGTTGATGCGGCGAACTACGATCTCGTGATCGCCGACGAAGCCTGGGACGTCGATCATTATTGGCACGAGCATCCGGAGCTGAAGAAGGCCCAGCTTGCCTGGTTCACCGACTTCGTCGGCTTCGTGCCGATGCCGTCCGGGGGCGCGGCCGAGGAGTTCCTCGCGACCGACTACAACGCCGAGATGATTGAGCACATCGAGGGTCATCCCGGTGTACGCGACCGCTCGATCTTCGTCGGCGGTCCGCCGGACATACTGCCGCTTTCGTTCGGCAAGGACCTGCCGGCGATGCGCGACTGGATCCCACGTCATTTCGACTTCTCCGGTTACATCATGGGCGAGCATCCCAGCGCCTGGGGCAGCCGCGCCGAGTTGCGCGAGCGGCTGGGCTATCATGCCGACGAGCGCGTCTGCATCGTCACGGTGGGCGGCTCGGCTGTCGGCGCGCCATTGATCCGCCGCATCCTGCAGAGCGTTCCTATCGTCCGTCGCGCATTGCCCGGGCTGCGGATCATTGTCGTCGCGGGGCCGCGCATCGACCCCCAGTCGCTGGTCGTGCCACCCGGCGTCGAACTCAAGGCATTCGTAGCGGATCTCGATCGCCACCTCGCCGCGTGCGACCTCGCGCTAGTGCAAGGCGGCCTCACGACCTGCATGGAGCTGACCGCTGCCGGCACGCCGTTTCTCTATTTCCCGCTCAAGAACCATTTCGAGCAGAATTTCCACGTCGCCCATCGCCTCGCCAACTATGGAGCAGGCCGACGCATGGACTACGACACGGCGACGCCCGACCGCATCGCCGCAGAAATGATTGCGATACTGCATGCACCGGTGATCTTCCAGCCCGTCGAGGCTGATGGCGCCGCGCGCGCGGCTCGCATGATCGCGGAGCTGATCTAACCGCAGCCTTGGGGCGAGTTCTGCGCCTGGATCATCGACTTTCGGATTTCCGCAGGATTGCCCCGTTGTTCGCAATGCAACTGTTCGCTATCGAGTGGGCGTGCCACCCGCGAGGATTACCTTTCCGCTCGGGCGCCGTCGAGAATTGCTCCACGCGTGTCGTAGCTAGCGGCGGCAGCCGAAACCCGGCTGCTAAAAACGCGCCGGCGCTTGCCTGGAGCAGGTGGAGCCTTTGTCCGCGTCGCGGGCCGCGTGCGAGCTACGGTGCCTTCCAGCACTGCAGCTCAAACTCCGTCAGGTCTGAAATCGACCCTTTGCACCAGCAGCTGCCCTATACCACGGCTCGGCGCCGCTTTACGCGCCAAAGAAGGCTTGGGAGCGGACAAGAGCGGATATGGATTGGAGGACCGAACGCCCAACGCCGGAGGCAATGCGTGGCGCCGGAGCGCATTCCATAAGGCATATTCTGCGATCCCGGCGCGGCACAAGCCGCCTAGACATAAGCCGGAAAGGGCCTGACAGTTAATGCACTCAGCGATCGCAGGGTTCGACTCCTTGCCCCCATAGGTGGCGGCCACTACTCCGTCAAAGAGAAGGAGTGCACTTTAGTACATGTGTGAAGAGAAAACCTTGACCGCGCCTGCCGTAGTCTTCTCTCTCCGGTCGCGATCCAAGGGCTGGCTGCTGTTGTGTTCTGTTCGCGCGAGGGATCGATACCCGAAGGCGAAGACGCCCCTCCCTCACCTTCAACCGCCGGGCGGCTTCGTGAGGCCCGCGACCACTTCAAAGGGCCGATGGTCCTCATGGTCGGCTCAGTGCATTCTTGGAATGGAGCGGCGCACTTTCCCTACGCTGACACGGCCGTGGCGAGCTGACGATGAATCCACATCTGCGCACCCAATACATCGAGCGGATCGCCAACGCGCTGCCGGTCCACGGCCGCCAGATCCCGGCAAAGAAGAACGGCAGCTTGTCGGCGCGTTCGAACCATCGCCACTCGACGGCGCCCTTGGGCGTGTTCTTGTCGGGCTCTGAGAAGGCCATCGCCGGCACGATGCAGCGGTGCTCGCGGTCGAGGCCGCCCGACCGGGCGCTGGGGTCATCTAAGAGGGTTTGCCGGCCCTAGTGGTGCCGTCGGGAGCGCTGGCGTCGATTGAAAGCGAGGCGCCACCGACGAAATAGCGGCATCGATAAGAGGGTAGCCACGCAGACGCCAGACGCCGCCGAGGAGATCAGCATTACCCATTCCAAGGTGCTTTCCCACTCGGGATCGAGGAATACGCCAAGCATGGTTGAATGGTAGTCGGTACTGCGCCTTCAGCCCAAATGCGGACTACCCACGCCAGCGATCAACTTCCCGTCATGGCCTGGATACGAGACGCAAAGCGCGCAAACGCCGATGGGCGGGCGCTAACGGCGCCGTGTCTTTGCATCCGAAATGCTTTGCTGCGTCGCGCTCAACGCCTACCGCGCCCCTCAGTTGCAACGAGAATTTCTCGCCACCTTTGCCGAGGCGGACCGTTTGAGTGGCACTCGGATCAACAACAGAGGAGCCAATCATGAATCGCCCATTTGTGATCGCTACCATCGCCGCCGCAGCTGCCACGATCGCAATTTCAACGCTCGGCACGCCGGCGCATGCACAGGTTGATATTTACTTCGGCACGCCCCAGCCGCAGCCCCAGCCGCCGCGCGGTGGCGCATGGGGCGATCGTGACCGTGACGGCGTTCCCAACGCATACGATGCGCGGAACAACAACTACCGGCAACAGGCCTGGGGTGACCGCGACCATGACGGCGTGCCGAACCGCTATGATAGGGACAAGGATGGCGACGGCGTTCCCAACAGGTACGATCGAAAGCCTTCAAACCCTTATCGCTAGGCCTACAGCGTCTCATGACATCCCCGCCCGGCGCGAGCCGCGCGGGGGTGCTTGTGTGGAAAGACCTAGTGAAGCGTCGGCTCCGGGCCCCGGTTAGCTTCAGGCGGATCGCGGTCACTTCGGGCTCGACCCGTCGGCGCTGGGGGGTTCCATTCGCTTTCGGGGGAGCTCAGGGCGTGCGACGCGCCCATTGAAGTGCGAAGGCTCGCGGTCACTCCCAAACCGGAATGCCCTCATGGATATTTTTGGCAGGTACGTCCGGGGCGCCCCCACGTAACCATCGCCGCGCTACATGGAGGCTCATGAAGAGCTTGATCGGACGCTCGCCGCGCGTCACCTCGGCAAACGCCTCAGCAAACCCTCGGCGGCGAGGGTCGACGACGAAGGCCACGGGACCCCGCGTCTTGGCAGTCGGATCTCCGCGCAACATCGTCGCCACCCTTTCCACCTGCTCTGGTGTCAGATCAGAGTGCGAACCCGTCACGTCGATGATCTTGGCGTATGTCGGCACGTTGGCGGCGATCAACTTCCTCGTATTCTCGGCCATCTCCTCGGCAGTGACATGGCCGCGGGCGACGATCACGACCAGGCGCTCAATGGGCAGGATATCCATGTGAATGGGCATCAGCGACCTCTCGGATGGGGGCGTCGCGAGCATCGCCGACGGCGCGACTTTACGTGCGTAGTCCCTGTCGGCTGCTCGTGACAATGCCATTTGATGTCGGGGGTTCCATCGCACTTTGAAACCTCACGAGCGCGTTCCGGCGGTGGTGAGTCAGGGTCGGCGGGAAAATCATCGGGCGGCCCGGCAAATTTGAGGCTGTCGCGAGCCCATGGGGGCGGACGCTGGTGGGATAATCCGCGGCCGGCGCGCAGTACGGCCGTAGCGCACGCGCAAGCATGGAACCGCCCACTACTGCGCGCGTTGCGTCGGAGAGGTCGCTGCGGCCTCGCCGCACAGGAGTGACCTCGATGGAAACCCTGCTGATCGCCTTACTGGTCATCCTCGCCCCGTACCCGCTGGCCGGTCTCGTGTTCGGCGTGCTGCTCGCGATGGGCTTCTACGCGGCGGCCGTCGCGGCGGCGATTACCCGGCTCACCGCCGACCTGCCGAACGGACAAGGCGTAGGCCCACGCCTCGTTCCTACTCGTTCTGCTCGTTAGATATTCCAAGGCTTATCTGGTTCCAGCGCAAGCTCGAGCGCTTGCATCTCCATAGCCCTGAAGTCGACCTGTCCACGATTGTGCAGGAGAATTGATAGCTCGTTCCAAACGCCGCCGGGGATGCGCGATTTCCCGTCCCGCCACTTGCCCAAGGTGTTTTTCTCGGCCTTGAGCTTGAAGGCCAGCGGCGCGACGTATTGGTCGCCGTATAGGGCGACTCCGACACTATGAAAAAAAGCGGCGGGATTAGCAGGCTTGGCCGGCTCATCCTCGATGGTGATACCGAGCGCTCCGAGCGCAGAAGTCAGCGCGGTACAGATGTGAAATCGTTCGGGTTCGCTCAGGGTCTCCCAAGTTTTTCGGGTGACTTTGCCGTTGATGGCCTGCAACTCATTCGGACGGCGGCGACAAAATGCCTTGGCGGCGCGTTCCAAGTCACGGGTGGCAATTGTCTTGCGAAGCATGGTCGTGGGCCTCCTTGCCCTCGGCGGCGGGACTGTTCCCACCACATGTCGGCGATATAAGCTTCAGCCCGCAAGCTGGCAAGGCGTATGCGCGGGCCGTTTCGGCCGGACGCGGCCCAGCGCGGCGAATGTCAGTGCTGACGACAACTACAAATCAATCGCGTCCGGTGAAGATGAAGCGATCGCCGTCATCGTCCCTAATGACCCATGTTCCATTCTCAAGGCCAAAATGAATGCGGTTCTGAGACGAGGGAGCGGCCGCCCACGCTATGCGGCCGTCGCTGATCTGTTGCGATTGTCGTCTTAACTGCACCGTGTAGCTAAAGGCTTTCTCGTCAACCGCCTCAACGAACAGCAGTTGAACGGCTTCCGGCTTGAGAGCTCGATCGACAAACTCGGGCAAGATCACGGCGTTATCGACTTCACCCTTCAACTGCAGGCTGGGGTAGACCGTTCCAGCTGCCGGTTGTTCTAAGGGGGCGCTTAGCAATAGCTCCTGTATGGCGATTGACTGTTTGTAGCGGTACTCGAATCCTTCGGGCACGCTCTCGGTGAAGGCGTGCGATAGCAACCTTCTAATTCGGGCATTCCTTCGACTCTCATTCGGGATAGGGCTGGCCAACAACTGTCGGCTTCCCATGGCCGTCGTGCCGATGCGCTGCAAGGATTCAGTGTGAAAGCCAAGGTTGTGCATCCAAAGGGGCGTCGTGGTCGACCATGCCGACAAGGCTACCAAGTCGCCCGGTCTAGCGCGCATCTCAAAGAGGATCGCAGGCTCACCGGCTGCGCAGTAGAACATGGGCTGCCCAACTTGGTTGGCGCGGCCCAGCTTGACGATGTGCGGTGGAGGATAGCTGATTCGCGACACCTGTTCCGGCGGTTCATCGACTCGGACACCACGCCAAAGCAGCGTTCTTGGCAGCATTGAGGTTGCCGCCACGACATACAGATCGAGATTCGGTCGGAGTAGCCGTTTGAGCGTGGCGACGTCGAGCTTCTTAAGGTAGCTATCCGAAAATATCCTATCGGCGAAAGGCGAGATCTTGAGTGGCGGCGGATCGATCATGCCGCGATCAAACGGCACCCGCCAACCGTGAGCAAGTTTTGCCGGATGGTCAGCAGGCTTGGTGCGGCCTATCCGCTGTAAGGCTGGTTTCATCCCTCCGGCGATCCTGCCGTGGGCGAGCCTACGCCCGGCGGGCTGCCCCGGAAGAGCCATGGCGGCCAGAAAGCGCGGCAGCGAAAAGAGAGCATCGCGCCGTCCGGGGAGACTGAATGCTTCGCAAGTGCGCTGGCATGCTGGCCATGACCTTTCGGCCCGCCTTCTTCGCCTGCGTCGCCGCGCTCGTCCTCCTCTCCTGGCTGCCCGGTGACGAGATGGTCAGGACCGGCGCGAACGGGCGCGCCGAGCATGCCGTGGCGTACTTCGGAACGGTGGTCATGATGGCCCTGGCCTATCGCGAGCGGCCGCGGCTCCTCGTTCAAACCATCCTCCTCGTCGCGCTCGCGGGAATCCTCGAGGCCGGGCAGCTCTATGCCCCCGGACGGACCGCGGCGCTGTTCGATTTCGCATCCAGCAGTGCCGGTGCCGGTCTCGGGGGCCTTCTCATGTGGGCGTTGCGGCCTCGCTTGCTCAACTTCGCGGGGCTCGATCGGCTCACGGTCGGGCGAGGCTGAACCCTGCCGCGGCCGAGGCGCCGTACGGGCAGAAAAACGACCTTGCCGGAGGCCCGGCGATATCCCGGCCTGGGCGAAACGTGTGGCGGCGGGACAAGGCGTCCGCTGCGCCATTCCTTCAGGCTTTCAAGGAGCGAACCATGGACGGCGCGCTTTCTCATTTACGCAGCCTGGACACGCTGGAATGGGTGAACTTTCTGGCCGTCGCAGCGTCCGCGGTTTGTTTGCTTTCGCTTGCAGCGCTCATGATCGTTGGTAACGGGCGGCTGCGCTGGAGGTGGTTCCGACGCTATCGGCTGAAGACGCGCCGGCAAGACCGCCGTGAATGACCGAGTGGACGGCGTCGAGCGGGCACGCGGGACGGCAACCTCTGGCAGATCCGACCATTCACTCTGAATGCCAAGCGATCGGATGACGTCGCTAAAACAGGTCAAGCGGGCCGCTGCCGCCCGCAACCTCGCGCGCATGGCGCGGCGCCTGGCCAATGGTCAGACCGTCGGGTCCCAGCGAGCGGACCTGATGCGCTACGCCGATGTGCTGGATGAGGAAGCTGTGATCCTGGAGCGGCGCGCTCAGGAAGCTGGCACGTCCTGATGGGCGACTCTCTATCCGGACCGTCGCCCTGGCCCTTCCGTGCGCACGGCGTAGCCGCGGGCCTGACGGGCACTCTTGGCCAGTCTGGCCGGGGCGTCTGGCGGGGCAATTTCCGGCCTTGGCGGCGAACCGCTACAGCCAGCGGACAACCATGACCTCGCCGGCCAGCACCATGAGGGCGAGGACGGCGAGTAGGATGAAGCGGTCGCGGGGCCGATCGAGCATCGAGCGATGAACCACAGCCGGACGTGAGGGCGCAATGGGCGTGCCGCGCCCCGCCCGCTGGCCAAGGCGCAAGGCCTCGCCGATTTTGGGCGCCATCTGCGGCCGGGGCGCTGTATAGCGCGAAAACAGCCCTTCTGAAGCCGTTCGTAGACGCCGCGCGCTGCGTGAAACTTGTGACGGGGGAACGACCTCGGGCGTGGAGCCTTTGCTTCCGTTTGAAGGGAGCCGAAGCATGGGCGGCGCAATTCCTCTGCTGCGCGGCCTGAGCGCGCTCGAATGGGTAATCCTGCTAGCGCTCTCGGTGTCCGCGCTCTGCCTGATATCCCTTGCGGCGCTGATGATCGTCCGCGCTGCGCGGTGGCACTGGCGGCGGTTTCAGCGCCATCGGAAGAGGCGGACGCTGCGGACGGAGCGAGAATGATGCCGCCAGCCAGCAGGGCCGACCTGCAGCCCGACGAATTTAGCTGCTGCCAGCATATCGGGGCGGCGAACGGCTGCTCGGGGGGGCCAGCCGCGGCCGGATGCGCTGTTCGGGGCTGAAACGGCCCTATAGCCAGTCTCTGTTTGGCTGGCTCCGATCGGGCACCGCACTTACGGCCGCTTGAGGGTTACCTCATCCGCGATCCACTTCTCCGGCTTTGGCGCAACCCGTTCGCGCCCCAACTCGGTCAGCACGAGTTTTCCATCGATCTCTTGCACGAGTTCTAGCAGCACAAGCCGGCGAATATATTCATCGGCCACGTCATGCGCACCCGCATTGCCCTGGGCGACCCGGAGTAGCGCCGATTCCTCCCGGGGGCTGAGCGGGGCGCGTAGGCCACGCACCATACTGACCTCCCTTGTTGACGGGAAGGAGAGCGCGGCCAGAGCGCCGAATCAAGATACAATCGCGGCGAGATTGTCGTTTGTCGTGTCCATGATGAGGCTGAGGTGGAGCCCTCTCGGAAGCGCCTTGCCGGGCCGACCCGGGCTAGCGCACGCGCGAGCAATTAGACGGGATCTGGACTCGCCCCAGGCGAGCCAACTGGCCCTCCATCTCGTCTGCTTTCGCCTCAAGCTCTGCCGCATATTGTGATAGGCGGGCGGTGTCTGCCGCGTTAGTTTGAGTCTTCGATAGTCGTCTTGCTTGTGAGGCCCGACCTCGGGCGGCGGCGGCCCGGTCGCTCAGCGTTTCGGGCATAGCCTTTCACCATTCGTTAGATCAGTGAACGGCCGCCGGAGAGCTAACGTTGCTCACGCTCCCCGGCGAGGGCTCACCGCGCCTTCCTTCGCCAGCCCCAGCCCCAGCTCGATGAGGCGACGCACAGCCTCGCTGCGCCCAAAGCCCTCTTTGGCTGCCCATGCATTGATTGCTTCGATGAGGTGCGCTGGCGCACGGACAGTGAGAAGCGGATCTTTGCCCTTTGGGGGGCGACCGCGCTTCTTGGGTACAACCGTTATTGACCTGCCCATGCTTGGGTTGTACCTTAAATGCGAGCCAAGGGGAAGGCTGCAACCCGACCCCAAGGCTCTAACCGCAACCCGGAAACCCCGAAAGGACACCGGATCATGGCTACTGAGGACTATACACCACCACCACCATGCCCGCCGCGCGGCGGGTGCATCGGGGACTTCACCTGGATACTCGAGATTGACCACCGCCGGGGCCTGGTCGGCCTCCACATGGCCCACGGCCAGACCCGCGCCGCGCAGCTGCACTCGTCCCTGTGGCTGGCGCCGGACGATGCCGAGCGGGTCGGAAAGGCGCTGCTGGCGGCCGTCACGGCATGGAGGGGCCAATGAGCGCCACCGCACCCCGTCGCCTGACCCATTCAGCGGCGTTCAGGGCCTTCGATGACATCGAATCCGCGCAGATCGACGTTCAGGGCGCGATTGAGTTGTTCACGCTCCTGCTGGACCACGGCGCCTTCGACAAGGTCGACTCGACGCCTCACGCCTTGGAAAGGCTCCTGACAGCCGACTACCGCGCCTTGGAGCAAGCCATCGCGAAGGCGCGCAAGATGATCCTCAATGCCGTGCCTGACGATCACTGGAGCAGCTCCGCTCCGACGACCTTCGTTTTCTCTACGTGCGAGGGACCGTTGTGGCCCATTGCGTGGCGCAGCAGGCAGATCATCCTGAAGTGGACCTCTGGGTGAGGCGGACTGATTAGCTTGGCTGCGATGCGAGAAGCTCGTGGCCGGGCAGCCGGGCCCGGCTGGGCGGGCGGCCGGGGCAGAGTCTTCGCCGTGCCCGACAGCGAGATCAGGCCGCGCAAACGCTAATAGCTGCCGTGTCCGGCTCAGATGGCCCCGATCAGAAGGCTGAACGCTCCAACGAGAACGACGTCCGCCGCGATGACGGCGGCCCACAGCCAACGCGTACGATATTCGCGGTCTGGCATTTCCACCATGGCGACCTCTCCGGGTGGGTGATACGGCCTTTCGGCGGCGAATCCTATGCTGAGAGCACCACAAGCATCGGATGCAACGGGGCCTCGGAAGTCTTGTGCCGTGGACTGCTTCCCACATGCTTCCCCGGCTCCGGTTTCGAGAACGGGGAAGCAGAAAGCGGCCCCAAGGGGCCGCTCTAACCATCTGATTTATTTGGTAGAAATTGGAGCGGGCGCAGGGATTCGAACCCTCGACCCCGACCTTGGCAAAGATCGAATCGGCGTTTGGTGCGGCGGCGCAATTCCAACAGGCGCTCCGCCAATCATTTGAACGCAATCCCAACCTAGCTCAGACTCATCAGTTGGGATGTCTCCCTTCGGCAGACATCGCGGCCACGCGCACATCGACCCGTTTGCCACCCTCTGTATCCGACCGCCCGACAGCTTCGGCAAACTACTTCCACTGGCGACAACCGCGTTGCATCAATGTGTGTGCAGGGGCGTGAGCGACTGGATGCCGGCCGTCGTGGCAGTGATCTACTGAAAGCCAGACCCCGAACGACATATCGTTCATCCTCGGCGTTTCAGAGTACGATGGAAAGGTCGGGTTCACCCTCGGCCGTTGAAGGAGACGGTGATGAGCGAGGCCAAATTTCTAACTCCCGAAGAGGTGGCGGAGCGTTATCGTGGCGGCATATCAGTGGGCACGCTGCGAAACTGGCGAGCAATGCGGATTGGGCCATCGTTCTTGAAGATCGGTAAGGCCATCCTCTACCCGGCCAATGAACTTGATGCCTGGGATGAAAAGAATCGAGTTACGTGCCGAGCTTCAAAGCGCGTCATCGAGCAGCCGGATGATCGAGCATGACGATCACGACGGCGCTCAGCTAACATATCCCAATTGCCGGCACCCAACTCCCAAAGACCAAACATTTTCTTAGTTATTTCAAGGCGTTGGAGTCTCGAAATGCAAGGTGCACAACCACCCCTCCGGCGATCCCAAGCCGTCGCGCGAGGACATCGAAATGACGAAGGAGATCCGCAAGGCCGCCGAAGCGCTGGGAATCGCTATCCACGATCACCTGGTGATCGGCCGCAAGGGCCATGCGAGCTTCCGGAGCTTGGGGTTGTTGTCGTAGCGTCTTGACGCGGATCTCAATGAACGTCGGGTATCTCGAGCGTCGCGAGTAACCCGCATGTGACGCTAGAAGCCGCGGCTCCTGATCCTTGACGACCGGTACGACCGAGTAATGCCCGGAAGGCAGTCAAATCTGGCCACAAGGTTAGGTCCGCGACGGTGAAGTCTTCGATCTCGCTGACTGACGATCAGCATTCCGTCGCCAAGACACTCGTCGCTTCCGGGCGCTTTCCCAGCGTCAGCGCCGTCCTGCAGCAGGGCATCGAGCTTCTTCGAGAAAATGGAGGATGAAGCGCTCCAACGGGCGGCATTGGCTGAGATCCTCGGCGAGCGACGTTCGGGCTCGTTCCTGTCGTATTCTTGCCGCGTTCTTCGGCAGGCAGGATCACGTCAGGAACATGCTGGTGCGCCTGCTGGGCAAGAACGAAGCACGCTGACACTTCCAAATACCGTGACCGGCCGTAAAGAGCATGCGAGCTTCAGCAGCCTGGGGCTACTATGGCCCCATGATCGAAGGAATCAGTGCCATCACCCTCGGCACCCACGACATGGGGCGCGCCGTCCGATTCTACCGCACGTTGGGATTCGACCTGCTGTACGGCGGCGAAGCGGCCTCTTTCACCAGCTTCCGGGCAGGTCCGGGCTATCTCAACCTGACGGCACAGCCCGAGGACAAGCGCTGGTCGTGGTGGGGACGTGTCATCTTCTACGTCGACGACGTGGACGCGCTCCATGCCCGGGCGCTGGCCGCGGGCTACCAGCCCTCGACGCAGCCGCGCGATGCCGAGTGGGGAGAGCGCTACTTTCACCTCAGCGACCCCGACGGCCACGAGCTCAGCTTCGCACGCCCGTTGCGATAGCCCGCCAGGGCCTCAGGCGCCCGGTCGATCGGGGTCGCGCCAGGCCCTTTCGAACGGTAGCCGCCAGGCATGCGGAGCGACCAGCTGGTGGATCGATTTCGGTCCCCACGACCCCGGTGGATAGAGCCGGACCGGCGGCGGCGATTCCAGCAGCGGGACCGACACCTCCCATAGTCGCTCGATGCCTTCGGCCGTCGTGAACAGCGTGTGGTCGCCGCGCATCGCGTCGAGGATCAGGCGTTCATAGGCCTCGAGGACCTCGCCGATCAGGCCGGTGTCGCGCATGGCGAACTGCAAGCTCAACTTGTCCAGCCGCATGCCGGGGCCAGGCCGCTTGCCATAGAAGGACAGCGACATCTTCGAGGCGTCCGCAAGGTCGAAGGTCAGGTGGTCCGGTCCTTGCGAGCCGACGCCCGAGCCGAGCGGGAACATGCTCTTGGGCGGTTCACGGAAGGCGAGGGAGATGATCCTCTGCCCTTCGGCGAGGCGCTTGCCGGTGCGCAGGAAGAATGGGACGCCGGCCCAGCGCCAGTTGTCGATGGCGCACTTCAGCGCGATGAAGGTTTCGGTGTCCGACTCGGGATCTACTCCCTCCTCCGACCGGTAGCCCGTGTATTGTCCCCGAACGACGTTCCGGGGGTCGATGACCGACATGCTGCGGAAGACCTTGTTCTTCTCTTCGCTGATCGGCGCCGGCTCGAGGGAGGTCGGAGGCTCCATCGCCACGAAGGCGAGGATCTGGAACAGGTGGGTCACCACCATGTCGCGAAAAGCGCCGGTCGCCTCGTAGAATCCGGAGCGCTGGCCGAGGCCCAGCGTCTCGGGCACGTCGATCTGCACGTGATCGATGAAGTTGCGATTCCAGATCGGCTCGAACAGGCCGTTGGCGAAGCGGAACGCCAGGATGTTCTGCGCCGCTTCCTTGCCGAGAAAGTGGTCTATCCGGAAGATCTGCTCCTCGGCGAACACTTCATGGAGCCTGGCATTCAGCGAAACCGCACTGGCCAGGTCGGTGCCGAACGGCTTCTCCATGATGATCCGGCTGTCCTCGACGAGACCGGCTTCGGCCAGCAGACGTACTGCAGACAAGGCGGCGCTGGGCGGCACGCTCAAATAGTGCATGCGACGGCTCTCGCCGGGCAATGCACGCTCCGCCGCCTCGACTGCCGCCTTCACCGCACCGGCGCCGGCCGACATCGGCACGTAATCCAGGATCTGGGAGAAAGCGGCCCAGTCGGCTTCAACCAGTGCGCGGCTTGAGAACTGCTCGAGCGCCTTTCTGGCGAGTTCGCGGAATCCATCGGTGCCGAGATCGTCCAGGGAGACGCCGATGATGCGGCAGCCGGGAATGAATCCGGCCCTGCACAGGTGGAACAGTCCCGGCAGCAGCTTCCGTTGCGACAGGTCACCCGTGGCTCCCACCAGGACGACGACTTGAGGATGTCGCGGGCCGACCCTTGACGCATTCTTCACGGACATGGCGCCCCATCGGAGGTTTCGTTCAGACGCGATTTCACAATGTAACCAGCGAGAGAATTTCCCTTCCCGCGAGCGTACAAAGGAACCTCCGCCCCTTCTCACTCGGTCGGACAAGGGCTTAGCCTGCTGCGCGGGAGGGGGTCAACGCGGCGTGTTCGTCTCCGCACTTCGCCGATGTCCCAGACGGACACGAATAGCCGTCTCGTCGAGCCGTCCTTTTGAGGCATTCCGCCATGGTGCGTACACGGAGGCGAACTGTCGGAGCAATTCAGCAGGCTCGCGTCGCGAGGTCATGAAACGTTCACTCGGCAGCGGTACAGGACGCGAACAAACGAATCGGAGAACGACATGCACCGCTCATCTCGCCGCCAAGCGATCAAGCTCCTTGCCGGCGTGCCGATGTTGCCGCTGGCCGGCACGACCGCGGCGTCCCTGCTGACCGCGTTTGCCGGTCCCGCCCGCGCCCAGTCGGCGACGTTCGCCACTGCCACGTTCAGCTCGATGCCAGCGCCCACTCTCGCCGATCCCGCGGCCATGGCGACGACCACGATCGGCTCGACGCTCACCGTCACCATGAGCGACAGCACCACCCACCAGTTCAAGCTCGCCTACCAGCCCTTTTTCATCACCGGCGACATGGTGCCCGACGGCAAGGGCGGCACGATTCTCGCGGGCGGCTATGTCGACATCGACAACAAGCCAATCATCGACAAGTCGGTGGCGAGCAAGGAGCGGCAGATATTCTCCGACGGACCCGACGGCACCTCGCTGCTCGCGCTGCCGGACGCCGCTGTGCCGGGGATCAAGGGCAAGCCGGTGTTCGCCGTCGTGCAGTTCGAGTACACGAGCGGCGACCAGAGCGGCGCCCGCACCTACGGCACCCTGCCCTCGCCGATCGCCGTCCTCACCCTCGACCAGGACCAGAGCACCGGTAAGCTGACCTTGGCGAAGTACCACAATGTGGACACGTCCAAGGCGCACGGCCTGTGGATCACCTGTGGCGCCAGCCTGTCGCCGTGGAACACCCATCTGTCGAGCGAGGAGTACGAGCCCGACGCGGCCTCGATCGCCGGCAACAAGATCTTCAAGCAGTTCAGCCGCAATCTCTACGGCGACGAGACCAAGGCCAATCCCTATCACTACGGACATCTGCCGGAGATCACGGTTCACCCCGATGGCACTGGAACCGTCGTGAAGCACTATTGCCTGGGCCGCATCTCGCACGAGCTGGTGCAGGTCATGCCAGACAGTCGCACCGTTCTGATGGGCGATGACGCGACCAACAGCGGACTCTTCATGTTCATCGCCGACAGGCCCAAGGACCTGTCGGCCGGCACGCTCTACGTCGCCAGGCTCGGCGAGGGTTTCTCGATCGATCCCGCCGCGCCGGGTGCCGCGCTCACGTGGGTCAAGCTCGGCCACGCAACCAGCGCCGAGATCGAGAAGCGCGCGGACACGCTGAAGACACCCGACATCATGGCGGTGTCGATGACCGACCCGAACGATCCGAGCTACACCAAGATCTTCGCCAACGGCGAGGCCAACTGGGTCAAGCTCAACGCCGGCATGGAGAAGGCAGCCGCCTTCCTCGAGACCCATCGCTACGCCTATCTCGCCGGCGGCAGCATGGGCTTCAGCAAGATGGAAGGCACCACGGTCAACGCCAAGGACAAGATCGCCTACTCGGCCCTGCAGAACATGGTCGATTCGATGGTGAAGACCGGCAAGGGCTGGAACGCCGCGAGCGGCGTCGCGCTCGACAAGCCGCTGGTCGCGGGCGGCATCCTCGCCCACAATCTCGCCGGCGGCCAGAAGGACACCAGCGGCGCTGCGATCGACAGCGAGTGGGTGCCGGTCAAAACCAGGATGCTGATGGTCGGCGAGGACATCCCCCCCGACGCGCTGGGCAACATTGCGGCCGTCGACCGCGTGGCCAATCCCGACAACCTCAAATTCTCCGAGAAGATGAGAACCCTCTTCATCGGCGAGGACAGCGGCACGCACGTCAACAATTTTCTGTGGGCCTACAATGTGGACACCAAAGAGCTGTCGCGCGTGATGTCGCTGCCGTCCGGCGCCGAATCGACCGGCCTGCATGCGGTCGACGAGATCAACGGCTGGACTTACATCATGAGCAATTTCCAGCACTCCGGCGACTGGCAGAAAGGCCTGCACGACAAGGTCAAGCTGACGCTCGACCCGCTGGTGCGCGCCAACTACCGCGACCGCTTCGGTGCCGCCGTGGGGTACATCACGGCCGAGCCGACCAGCATCAAGATCTCGCAGAGCTGACGAATAGGCGACGATCGGACGCTTTCACCGAACCGCGTGGCGGTTTCGATGTCGGTCATCGACACCGCCGCGAATCACCGCTGAAGTTCCAGCCCAGGTTGGCGCGCGGTTTCGGGCAAGATCCTCAGCGGATCAAGACGTCCGAGCGAAAGAGCAGCCGGTCCTACGCTGCGCTGCGGTCGACGGCGAGCCGGCCGCACGCGTCCGCCGCGATCTCGAAGGAGCGGAGCCGGGCGGCGTGGTCGAAGATCTGCGCGGTGAGCATCAGCTCGTCCGCCTTGGTCTCGGCGATGAGCGCTTCCAATCGCCCTTGAACGACGTCCGGAGTACCGACCGCGGAACACGACAGCGCCTGCTCCACACCCGCCCGCTCCATGGGCGACCAGTGGCCGTCCATGCTGTCGAGCGGGGGCGGCAGCGGTCCGGGTGCGCCACGCCGCAGGCTGATGAACTGCTGCTGCAGCGACGTGGAGAGACGACGCGCCTCGGCCTCCGTCTCCGCGGCGAACACGTTGACGCCGACCATGGCATAGGGTCGCTCGAGCTGCTCGGACGGCCGGAACTGCGCACGATAGAGGCCCAACGCCGGCATCAGGTCGGCCGGCGCAAAATGCGATGCGAACGCAAACGGCAGGCCGAGCGCTGCGGCGAGTTGCGCGCTGTAGGTGCTCGAACCGAGCAGCCAGAGAGGAATGCGCGATCCGGCCCCGGGCACCGCGCGCACGGCCTGGCCCGGCCGCACCGGCCCCAGCAGGGCCTGCAACTCCAGGACGTCGCGCGGGAAGTTCTCGGCATTGCCCGTGAGGTCGCGGCGCAACGCGCGCGCCGTGCGTTGGTCGGTGCCCGGCGCGCGGCCGAGGCCGAGATCGATGCGGTCTCCGTAAAGCGATTGAAGCGTGCCGAACTGCTCGGCGATCACCAAGGGCGCGTGGTTCGGCAGCATGACGCCGCCCGATCCGACGCGGATGGTCCTGGTGCCGCCGGCAACGTAGCCGATCGCCACGGCGGTCGCGGCGCTGGCGATGCCGGGCATGTTGTGATGCTCGGCGAGCCAGAACCGCTTGTAGCCCCAGCGTTCGGCGTGCTGGGCAAGATCGAGCGTATTGCGGAAGGCCTGGGCGGCATCGCTGCCCTGATTGATCGGCGACAAGTCCAGGATCGAAAAAGGAATCACATGCATCTCCGTGGGCCCACGGATGTAGGAAGCCGCACTGCCTTGTGCCACTTCGGCACGCGCGGAGCGGAACAATCAGCCTTCGAGCAGAGCGTCGTAGCCCCGCGCGTTGAACTGCAGCAGGCACAATCCGTGGCCGAACGGATCGGCAAGCATGGCGATTCTGCCGTAGGGCGTGTTCTTGGCAGGTGCTTCGAGCGTCGCCCCGGCCGCGACCGCCCGCGCGACGGCGGCATCGACGTCGCCGACTACGACGTCGACGTGGAATGGCGTCCAATGCCGCTCGTAGCGCCGCAGATCGCCGCCGGCGCCGACCGTGCCGGCGTTCTTGGCCAGGAGATAGACTGGCGACTCCCAGCCCAGCAGCTCGACAAAGTCCTTGCCGAAGCGCCGACCGATCTGCAGGCCGAAGGCCGCGGTGTAGAAACGCTCGCCGCTCGCGGTGTCGGGCACATCGATGTTGATCAGCAAGCTCATGGCGGGCCTTTCAGTGGATCTGGTGTCGACTATGGAAACACGGGCAAACCGCGCCAGCGGTTTTCGGACCTCATCGTTCCCCGCCGCTGCTATCATCCGCCCGTTATCGGGGAGAAGACGCAAGATGCCATCGCTGTTGGCCAGGAACGCCGACGTTCTCGTCACCATGGATGGAGCGCGCCGGGAGCTGCGCAATGCCGGGCTCTACGCCGAGGACGGCATCATCAAGCAGGTCGGACCGACCGCCGAGCTGCCGGCAACCGCCGATACGGTGATCGACCTCGGCGGCCAGATCGTCCTGCCGGGCTTCGTCAACACGCACCACCATCTCAACCAGACGTTGACGCGCAATTTCCCCGGTGCGCAGAACAACAACCTTTTCCCCTGGCTGAAGGCGCTCTACCGCGCCTGGGCGCGCACCGACGCGGAAGGCTCGCGCGCGAGCACCCTGATCGGGCTGGCTGAGCTCGTCCAGTCGGGCTGCACCACGGTGTTCGACCACACCTACGTCTTCAAGAACGGCAACAATGTCGACTGCCAGATCGAGGCGGCACGTGAGCTGGGCGTGCGCTTCCATGCCAGCCGCGGCTCGATGTCTTTAGGCGAATCGAACGGCGGGCTGCCGCCGGACGATTGCGTCGAGGACGAGGACTTCATCCTCGCGGACAGCCAGCGGGTCATCGAGCGCTATCACGACGCCTCGGTGGGTTCGATGACGCAGGTCGTGCTGGCGCCCTGCTCGCCGTTCTCGGTCACCGCCAACCTGCTGAAGGAGTCGGCGGCCCTCGCCCGCCACTACAAGGTCAAGCTGCACACCCACTTGTGCGAGACGCTGGACGAGGAGCGCTACACGCTCGAGCGTTTCGGGCTTCGCCCGGTCGACTGGATGGAGACGCTGGGTTGGCTGGGCGAAGACGTGTGGTTCGCGCACGCCATCCATGTCGACGACGCCGAGATCGCCAAATTCGCAGCGACGGGCTGCGGCGCGGCACACTGCCCCTGCTCCAACATGCGGCTCGGATCCGGCATCGCGCCGGTCAAGAAATACATGGCGGCCGGCGTGAAGGTCGGATTGGGCGTTGACGGCTCGGCCAGCAACGACTCCTCGAACATCCTCATGGAAGCGCGCCAGGCGATGTTGCTGGCGCGGCTCCGGCTCGGCCTGCTGCCGCCCGAGGGACCACGCAAATACATGTTCCTGTCGCAATCCCATCCAGTACGCGCCGGCGAATGGATGACGGCGCGCGAAGCGCTCGAGCTCGCCACGATCGGCGGCGCGCGGGTGCTGGGACGCAGCGACATCGGCTCGCTCGAACCCGGCAAATGCGCGGACTTCTTCTCGCTCGACCTCGATACCGTGGCCTATGCCGGCGGCCTGCACGACCCGGTCGCGGCCGTGCTGTTCTGCGCGCCGCAGCAGGCGCGGCATACGGTGATCAACGGCAAGCCAGTGGTGCGCGACGGCGAGATCGTCACCATGGACATGAAGCCGGTGATCGCCATGCACAACCGTTGCGCGGCGAATCTGCTCGAGGACTGAGCGGTGACGGTCAGTCGTGCTGCGTCGGGAAATGCCCCTCGACGCGGCGGTGTTTTGCCTTGCGTGGGCTCCATTCCCGCAGGCGCTGGAAGACGACGTAGAGCATCGGGATGAGGAAGATGCCGATTGTGCTGGCGACGATCATGCCGGCGAAGACCGACGTGCCGATATCGCGCCGGCTGATCTGCGCGGCGCCATGCGCCCAGACCAGCGGCACGAGTCCCAGGATGAAGGCGAACGACGTCATCATCACCGAGCGGAACCGCATGCGCGCGCCGAGGACGGCTGCATGGGCGAGCTCCATCCCCTTCTCGCGCTGCTCCTTGGCGAACTCCACGATCAGGATGCCGTTCTTGGCGGCGAGCGCGATCAGCACGACAAGGCCGATCTGGGCGTAGAGATCGAGCGTGAGGCCGGCGATCAGGATACCGCCATAGGCTCCCAGCACACCGACCGACACCGACAGCAGCACGGGAATCGGGATGATCCAGCTCTCGTAGAGCGCCACCAGGAACAGGAAGGCGAAGATCACGGCCAGCGCCAGGATCGGCCCGGTCTGACCCTGCGCCTCGTATTCCTGGAACGCCGTGCCCGTCCATTCGAAGGCGAAGCCCTGCGGCAGCGTCTTGTCCGACACCTCCTTCATGGCGACAAGCGCATCACCCGAGGAGCGGCCGGGAGCCGGCGCGCCGTTGATGGTGATCGATCGGTAGTTGTTGTAACGGGTGATCACCTGCGGGCCGAGGACGAAGCGCAGCTCGGCGATCGAGCGCATCGGCACCATCTCGCCCTGCTTGTTGCGCACCTGTATCTGCCAGATGCTCTCGATGCGGCGCCGGTCCTCCGCCTCGCCCTGGATGTTCACCTGCCAGGTGCGGCCGTAGAGGTTGAAGTTGTTGACGAACAGCCCGCCCAGGGTCGATTGCAGCGCCTGGAAGACGTCGTTCATGCCGAGCCCGAGCGCCTGCGCCTTGTCGCGGTCGATGTCGAGATAGATCGACGGATTGCTGGCGGTGAAGGTCGAGAAGACGCGGCTGAGACGCGGGTCCTGGTTGGCTGCGGCGACCAGTCCCTGCATGACGCTGCCCAGCTGCACCGGGTCCTGCCCCTCCAGCGCCTCGAGCTGGTACTCGAAGCCCCCGCTGGTCGACAGTCCGATGATGGGCGGCAGGTTGAAGGCGACGATGTTGGCGGTGCGCACCTGCCCGCCCTCGGCGAACATGCGGCGGATCAGGGCCTGCGCCGAATCGGCCGCGCCGCGGCGGTCCTCGAACGGCTTGAGCTTGGCCACGGCGAAGGCGGCGTTCGATGTGTTCGCCCCGTCGAGCAGCGAGAAACCGATCACGGCGAACACGTCCTGCACCTGCGGCATCTTCTTCAGGATGGCTTCGACCTGGCGCACCGTCTCGCTGGTACGCGCCACCGAGGCGCCGGGAGGAAGCTGGACGTTGAGGAAGAACGCGCCCTGATCCTCTTCCGGCAGGAAGCTGGTCGGCGTGATGCGCGCCAGACCGAAGATGCCGGCGCCGATCAGCGAGACCAGCGGGATCGAGACCAGCGAGATACGGATCAGCCGCTGCACGATCCTCGCGTATCCGTCGCGCACCAGGTTGATGCCGCGCAGCAGATGATAGATGGGACCACGGGTCGGGATCTCGTGGCGCAGGAAGATCGCGCAGAGCGCGGGCGAGAGGGTCAGCGCATTGATCGCCGAGATCAGCATGGCGATGCTGATGGTGACGGCAAACTGGCGAAAGAGCTGGCCCGAGATGCCGGGAATGAAGGCAACCGGCACGAACACCGAGAGCAGCACCAGGCTGATGGCGATGATCGGTCCGGTGATCTGGCGCATCGCCTCGAGCGTCGCCTCGTGCGGTTCCAGCTCGGGATGCTCCTGCATCACACGCTCGACGTTCTCGACCACGACGATCGCATCGTCGACGACGATGCCGATTGCCAGTACGAGCGCCAGCAGCGACACGGTGTTGGCCGAATAGCCCATCATCTGCAGGAAGGCGAAGGTGCCGATCAGGCTGACCGGCACGGCGATTGCCGGGATGATGGTGGCGCGCAGGCTGCCCAGGAACAGGAAGACGACGATCACGACCAGGATGAAGGCCTCACCCACCGTCCACAGCACCTCGCTGATCGTGTCGGTTACGAACACCGTCGAGTCGTAGACCACGCGCGCCTTGAGATCCTCCGGGAAGCGGGCGCTGAGCTTGGCGATCGTGCGAGCGACGGCGCTGGCGGTTGCCACCGCGTTGGCGTCGGGCGCGAGATAAAGCGCCATGCCGACCGAGGGCAGGCCGTTGATGCGCGTCTCGGTATCCTCGTTCTGCGCCCCCATCTCGACCCGCGCCACGTCGCCGATCCGCAGCACCGAGCCGTCCGGGTTGGCGCGCAGCACGATCTTCTGGAATTGCTCGGGCGTCGTGAGCGTCCCTTGCGTCTGGACGTTGAGCTGGAACTGCTGGTCGCTCGGCACCGGCCGCGAGCCGATGCGGCCGACCGGCGCCTGGATGTTCTGCTGCTGGATCGCCTGCACCACGTCCGACGGCGCGAGGTTGAGGCTGGTGAGGCGCTGGATATCGAACCAGATGCGCATCGAGTAGTTGAGCCGGCCGAACAGCAGAGCCTGCCCGACGCCCGGCACCCTCGCCAGCTCGTCGAGCACGTTGATCGTGGCGTAGCTCGTGATCGCCACCGGCGACATCTTGCCGGTCTCGCTGTAGAGATTCATGAACTGCAGGATCGCGGCCGAGCGCTTGATCACGGTCAGGCCCTGGACCTGCACCGCCTGCGGCAGCTGCGGCAGTGCCGTCTGCACCCTGTTGTTGACGTTGACCGTGGCGGTGTCGGGATTGGTGCCGACCGCGAAGGAGACGGTGAGGCTGTAGCTGCCGTCGTTGCCGCTGGTCGACTTCATGTAGATCATCTTGTCGACGCCGACGATCTGGGCCTCGAGCGGCTGGGCGATCGCCGCCTCGACAACCGCGGCCGACGCACCGGGATAGAACGCCGACACCTGAACGCGCGGCGGCACGATGTCGGGGAACTGGGCCACCGGAATGCGCAGCATCGCCAACCCGCCTGCGAGGGTCATGACAATGGCGATGACCACGGCAAGGCGTGGCCGGCGGATGAACGCAGCGGAGATCACTGCCGTGCGCCGCCCGTCACTGTCCCAGGAGGCGGCTGGACTTGCGCCGCGGGCGGCCCCGGCGACACGGTCTGGCCGGGGCGGACCCGCTGGATGCCGTCGACGATCACGCTCTCGCCATCCTTAAGGCCGCTGATGATCGACGCGAAGGCCGGCGTCGACTGGCCGAGCTTGACGCGGCGCTTCTCGGCCTTGTTGTCCTTGTCGACCACGAAGACGTAGTCGCCCTCCTGGTCGGCCAGCACCGCGGCACGCGGCACCGCGAGGGCGTCGGTCGGCTCGACGTCCTCGAGCACCGCCGTCACGAGCTGGCCGTCGACCAGCATGCGTCCGCCGCCTTGCCGGGGGTTGGGCACGGCGCCGCGCAGGAGCATGGTGTCGGTGTTGCCGGTCACCGAGTTGTCGACGAAGTCGAGCCGTCCGGTCCGGTCGTACAGGCTACCGTCGGGCAGGCGGATGCGGATCACCAGCGCGCTCGACTTCCCGCCGCTGCGCCGCTGAAGTTCCATCACAGTGCGGGTCGGCACCGGGAAGACGACGTACATCGGATCCTGGCTGACGATCGACACGAGGGTCCCCGTGCTGTTGCTGACATAGTTGCCCGCTGTCACCGCGGTACGGCCGATCTTGCCGTCGATCGGCGCCTTGATCTCGGTGTAGTCGAGGTTGATGCGCGACTGCTGGAGCTGCGCCTCGGCGCCCAGGATTTGCGCTTTCAGCGCCTGCTCGGCAGCGGAGGCCGCATCATATGCCGCCTTCTGGCCGGCCGGCGTCTTGAGCAGCTGCTCCGTGCGATCGAGCACCGCCTGCGCATTCTTGAGCTGCGCCTTGAACTGCGCGACCAACGCCTCCTTGGCCTGGACGTCGGCGCGGAACGGGCCCTGCTCCAGCCGATACAGCAGGTCGCCCTTCTTGACCTCCGTGCCCTCGGTGAACAGCACCTCGTCCAGATAGGCGGAGACGCGTGCCACGAGGTTCACGCGGTTGGTCGCCTGGATACGCGCGATGTACTCGGTCGATTGCGTCACCGGCTGGCGCGAGGCGGCGATCACGCCCACGGCCGGCGGCGCCGCGCCCGGCTGCTGGGCCATGGCAGTGCCGCCGACGAACAACGCCAGCGCCAGAATCAGACGAGCCCCGAATCCCACCACCCTGTTACCACCGTTTTCGTCTTGTTGGTTGCAGTATACACATCCTGTTTCGAATGGGAGCGCGGTATGGCGGGCAAGACCTATGTCGGCATCGGCGGATGGACATTCGAGCCGTGGCGCGGCGTGTTCTACCCCGATGATCTCACACAGAAGCGTGAGCTCGAATATGCGAGCCGCAAGCTCACATCGATTGAAATCAATGGGACGTACTATTCGAGCTTCAAGCCGGCGAGCTGGGCCAAGTGGCGCGCCGAGACACCGGACGGCTTCGTCTTCTCCATGAAGGCCTCGCGCTTCTGCACCAACCGGCGCGTTCTCGCCGACGCCGGGGAGTCGATCGGGCGCTACGTGAACCAGGGGCTGGTCGAGCTCGGCGACCGGCTGGGACCGATCAACTGGCAGTTCATGGCGACCAAGAAGTTCGACGCCGAGGACGTCGAGGCGTTCCTCGAGTTGCTGCCGAAGCAGGTCGGCAAGCTGCCGCTGCGCCATGCCCTCGAGGTCCGCAACGACACCTTCAAGGACGAGCGCTTCTACGACCTCTGCCGCAAGCACAATGTCGCGATCGTCTATGCGCACGACAAGGATTTTCCCGAGATCGACGAACCGACCGCCGACTTCACCTACGCCCGCCTGATGGGCGCCGAGGAGAAGGTGAAGACCGGCTACAAGCCGGCCGAGCTCGACAAGTGGGCGAAGAAGGCCAAGACCTGGACGAAGAAGGGCGATGCCTTCATCTACTTCATCTCGGGTGCGAAAGTGCGCAATCCTGCGGCGGCGCAGGCGCTGATCGAGAGGCTCAAGTGATCCATCCCTTTCCTGCGGGCTTCCGCACTCAAGACATCGACGCCGGTGGCGCTACGATCCACACCCGCATCGGCGGAACGGGTGCACCGGTTGTCATGCTGCACGGCTTTGCGGATACCGGCGACATGTGGGGGCAGGCAGCGACCGCGGTCGCGGGCAACCACACCGTCGTCGCGCCCGACCTGCGCGGCATGGGGCTCTCGTCGCAGCCCGGCGGCGGCTACGACAAGAAGACCCAGGCGCTCGATATCGCGGGCGTCCTCGATGTGCTCAAGATCGGCAAGGTCCAGCTGGTCAGCCACGATATCGGCAACATGGTGGCCTATGCCTTCGCCGCCCAGTTCCCCGAGCGGGTGACTCGCTGGGTGGCGATCGATGCGCCGATCCCGGGCATTGGCCCGTGGGAAGAGATCCTGAAGAGCCCGATGCTGTGGCACTTCAATTTCCGCGGCCCTGACATGGAGCGTCTCGTTGCCGGTCGGGAGCGAATCTATCTCGACCGCTTCTACAACGAGCTGTCGGCTGATCCGAAGGCGATCGACGAGGCGACGCGCGATCACTACGCCGCGCTCTATGCACGGCCGGGCAACATGCATTGCGCCTTCGAGCAGTTCGCCGCCTTCGCGCAGGACGCGACCGACAACAAGGCGCTGGCGCTCAAGGGCAAGCTCGCCATGCCAATTCTGGCCGTCGGCGGCGACAAGTCGTTCGGCACGATGCAGGCCGAGGTCATGCGAGTCGTGGCAAGCGATGTGGTGGCACAGGTGCTCGCCAATTCCGGCCACTGGGTGATGGAGGAGCAACCGGCCGCCATGACCGCGATGATCAAGAGCTTCTTGGAGAAGTAGCGGCCGCTTCACCGCGCCGACAACGACGGCTTGACAGGCGCCGTGCCGTACCTAGATACTTAACGTCATGGTTAACTATCAAGCCTCGACCCTCGATCGCACCTTCGCCGCCCTCGCCGATCCGACCCGCCGTGCCCTGCTGGCGCGGCTCGACCAGCAGGACACCGTGTCGGTCAGCGAGCTCGCCCGCCCCTTCCCGGTATCGTTGCCGGCCATCATGAAGCATCTCGACGTGCTGTCGGATGCAGGGCTGATCAGCCGGACCAAGACCGGCCGCACCGTGGCCTGTCAACTCACCCCGGCGCCGATGGAGCAAGCGATGAACTGGCTCGCCCACTATGAGCGCTACTGGACCGAACAGCTCGACCGTCTCGCCGCATTCCTGGAGCAAGATCAATGGCAACCAAGCCCAGCCTCGTCCTCAAGCGCCGCATCAAAGCCGCCCCGGAAAAAGTCTACGAAGCGTGGACCCGGCCGGAGCAAATGACGCGCTGGTGGGGCGTCACCGAGAATCCCAAGCCGCCGGTCGCCGAGACCGACCTGCGCGTCGGCGGCCGCTTCCGCGTGCAGTTCTGGGACCCCGAGAACGAACATCACAGCGTCAGCGGCACCTATCGCGAGGTCGTGCCCAATCGCAAGCTGTCGTTCTCCTGGGCGTGGCAGAGCACGCCCGAGCGCGAGTCGCTGGTCACCATCGACCTCAACCCGGTCAATGACGGCACCATGCTGACGCTGACGCACGAGCAGTTCTTCAGCGAGCAGGCGCGCGACGACCATGGCCGCGGCTGGGGCATGGCGCTCGACCGGCTGGAGGCGCTCTTCCCATGAACCTCGAATTCTATCGCACGCCGATCGCGCTCAGCGATCCGGGGAAGCAAGGCCCGCTGTTCGACGACTTGCCACGCGGTCCTGAGCCGTTGGCGGCAGTCGTACAGGGCCTGCTGATGCACCAGCACGTCGCTTCGACCTATCCGGTGACCTTGAGCACCGCGCAAATCGAGCAGGCGCATGTCCGCTCGGTCGAGGAGATGCTGACCGAAATCGTGGCGCACGATACGCGGCCGTTGCACGCGGCGCGCCCGGCGGACGAGCGCCAGGTCGGAGTCTGCCGCCACTTCACGCTGCTGCATGTCGCCATGCTGCGCCGGAAGGGCGTTCCCGCGCGAGCCCGCTGCGGCTTCGCCGCCTACTTCGTGGCGGGAAAGTACCTCGACCATTGGGTGACCGAATACTGGAACGACAAGCGCGGCACCTGGGTGCTGTTCGACGCGCAGCTCGATGCCCATCAGCGGGCGCTCTTCAAGGTTACATTCGACCCGGCCGACGTGCCGCGCGATCAGTTCCTGGTCGCCGGCGATTGCTGGCAGCTTTGCCGCGCTGGCAAGACCGATCCGATGGATTTCGGCGTCCTCGACCTGTTCGGGTGGTGGATGATCGCCGGCAACGTCGTGCGCGATATCGCGGCGTTGAACAATCTCGAGATGCTGCCATGGGACTGCTGGGGACCGATGCCGCGCCCCGGTGAAAATCCGGACTTCGCGCTGTTCGACCGGCTGGCGGTGCTGTCGCAAGAACCCGACTCGCATTGGGACGAATTGCGCGAGGTTTACGCCACGACCCTGGCGGTGCCGCCGCAGGTCGTGAACGCCGTCCGAAACCGTATCGAAACGACGTGAAAGGAGAAGTCGATGCAAGCCCACAAGACCGTCTCGCGAGAGGAATGGCTCGAGGCCCGGCGCGCCCTGCTCGCCAAGGAAAAGGCCGCCCTGAAGCAGCAGGACGCGCTGGCTGCGGAGCGTCGTGAGATGCCCTGGGTGAAGGTCGAGAAGGATTATGTGTTCGATGGACCCGACGGCAAGGAGACGCTGGCCGACCTGTTCGCCGGCCGCAGCCAGCTGATCGTCAAGCACTTCATGCTGGGGCCCGACTGGGAGCAGGGCTGCCTGGGCTGCTCGTTCGGTGCCGACCAGCTCGACAGCCAGCTCGTCCACCTGATCAACCACGACGTCATGCTGGTCGCTGTCTCTCGCGCGCCGCTGCCCAAGATCCAAGCCTTCCAGAAGCGCATGGGCTGGCACTTCAAGTGGGTATCGTCGTTCGGCTCGGACTTCAATTTCGACTACCACGTCTCCTTCACCGAGGAGGACAAGGCGCGCGGCAAGGTATTCTACAACTTCGAGGCGATGGCCTATGCAGGCGACGAGTTGCCGGGTTTCAGCGTGTTCACCAAGGATGAAGCGGGCCAGCTATTCCACACTTATTCGGTGTTCTCCCGCGGCACCGACCAACTCGGCAGCACCTACTCCTTCCTCGACCTTACGCCGAAGGGCCGCAACGAGCCGCCTGGCGGCAACCTGACCGCCTGGGTCCGGTACCACGACAAATACGAGGAAAAACCCGCCGATTCCTGCTGCCATGGCTAGGCCGGATGGGTGTAAGCTTGGATCGTGCAGAGGAGACACCCATGCCCGCAATTTCACTCGACCACTGGAACATCTACTGCAAGGACCTGAAGGCGACCGTCGACTTCTACGAGAAGTACGTCGGCCTGTACGCCGGTGACCGTCCGCCGTTCAACTTCCCTGGCGCCTGGCTCTATGCCGGCGAGAAGCCGATCCTCCACCTCGTTTCGGAGACCGGCCACAAGGCCCACGGCAGCGGTGCCATCGACCACGTCGCGATCAACTGCTCGGACATCCGCGGCACGATCGACCGGGCGAAGGCGGACAACATCCCCTTCGAGGTCAAGAAGGTGCCGGCGCGGCCGCTGCAGCAGGTCTTCCTGCACGATCCCGATGGCGTGATGATCGAGCTCAACTTCTGGCACGAGGCCGAAGTCCCCGAGATCGACAAGTCGGACAGCCTGCCGGGCGAGAAGACCCGCGCGGCCGTCCCGGCCTGAGCCTTCGCTCTAGTCCAGTGTCGGAGTAGCGCTGAGCCGCTCCCAGTAATTGGCCGGCAGAAGATCCCTGCCGGCCAGAAGATGGCCGAGGTATTCGCGCGTCGGCCTGAGACCGTCGCCAACCTTGAGCGCAACGTAGACGACCGCGTCGACCGAATCGCCCGTGTCGGCGCGCACCACGTGCACGGTGCGGCGTTCGTAGTGGCCGCCCGCCACGCCTTCCCAGATGTCCAGCACCTCGAGGCCGGCTTCCGGCATCTCGTTCAGCGTACCGTGCACGGACTCGCCGGGCGCCGCCACGATGTTGCAGGCGGCAGCGCCCGGGGGCGAACGCGCGATCTTGTTGAAGATCAGTCGCCAGCCGTCGAGCCGCCCGCCGACGCGCGGGCCCATCTGCACTGACCGCTCCTTCAGCCGTTGGTCGCTGAGCCGCGCCGGATTCATGTTCGAGCCGTAGGCAAAGTACCACACCATCACAGCCTCCAGACCCGCACCGGCTCGTCATAGCCGCGGACCGCGAGCAGTCCGAGATCGATCGCGTCGCTCGCCGCCGCGGCAGCCCGCACCGGCTCGGACAGCAGCAGCCGGGCGCCGGTCTCCTTGGTGAGCTGCTCGAGCCGCGCG
Source organism: Reyranella sp. (assembly GCF_965279465.1). Lineage (NCBI taxonomy): Bacteria > Pseudomonadati > Pseudomonadota > Alphaproteobacteria > Hyphomicrobiales > Reyranellaceae > Reyranella > Reyranella sp. The sequence continues at coordinate 3,646,084 of NZ_OZ257242.1, read as the reverse complement.
GCGAGGTTCACCGTGTCGCCTATGGCGGTGTACTCCTTGCGCCGTGGCGAGCCGATCGAGCCGGTGACCGCCTCGCCGATATGGATGCCGATGCCGATCTTGAGCATCCGGCCGGGGTTGGCCTGGTTCCAGCCGTCGACCGCGAGAAGCATGGCCCGCCCCGCATTCAGGGCATTGGCCGCCGCCGCCGGATCGGCCAGTGCCGCGCCGAACAGAGCCAGGAAGCCGTCGCCCAGGAACTTGTTGATGAAGCCGTGGTTGCGGTCGACGATCTCGATCATCTCGGCAAAGAAATCGTTCAGCAGCGTGACCGTCTCGTCAGCCGAACGGTTGCGTGTCATGGCAGTGAATCCGCGGATGTCGAGGAACATCACGCAGACCGTGCGCTTGGCGCTCTGCAGCTCGGCGTCAAGCAGCTGCTCGACCACGACCGGCGACACGTGCTGGCCGAACAGGTTGGTCACCCGGTCGCGCGCCGCGGCCGCGGCGACCGAATTCTCGAACTGCTGGCGCAAGGTACGGGCGACGATCGCGGCCGCCACTCCCGCCAACATGAGCATGACGCTGCGGCCGAAGTGATAGATCAGCGTTTCGTCCGGCCGGCCGCCGGCCGGATCGATCGGCAGCAGGATCACAGCCAGCACGAAGAGCTGGACTGCGGCAACCGCGCCAGTCCACAGCGAGAGCCAGAAATCGAGCCGCAGGGTCGACAGCACGATGAACACGAAATAGAGCATCGGCGGCCAGAAACCGAAGACGAGCTGCGGCTCCATGTGGCGCGCCAGCACATAGATGACCGCGCCGGGCATGCTGGTTTCGACCAGCACATTTGCGAAACGCGCGGGTTGCGGGAAGTCGCGGCCGGTCGCAAGCCGGTATCGGAGCACGGCAAGGGCAACGATCTCGAACAGGATGAACGGCCCGACGCCGGCGAGCGGCACCCACCACTGGATACCGTCCGGGAACAGGCGGTTGCGCAGCTCGGGCAGCAGCAGCAGGCTGGTCGAGCTGACGCACAGGACGAGGATCAGGACCACCGCGACGACGCGCATGCGCTTCTGCTCGCTGCGCAGGATCTCGCGCCGCAGCGCATGGGCATAGGCGCCCGGGGCAGCATCAACCATCGTCCGGCGAGGCTAGCCAGCGGATGCCCGCGCGTCGAGGACATGCTAGGGAGTTGGCGATGGAGCTTAAGGAGTTTGCGCGTCAGCTGCAGGGCAAGGCCGCCAACCTGGCGCTGCGTATGCCCATCTCCTGGGTCAATCTCCTGGCCGGCGCGCCGATCACGGTCGACGGCCGGACGCTCGACACGCGTACCCAATGGTTCCTGCAGTTGCTGGCCCGCTCGGGCCAGAAGCCGATGCACATGCTGGGTGTCGCGCAGGCTCGCGTCGAGTTCGACCTCTTCCAGCCGGTGCTGTCGGGCCGGCCGGCGCCGGTCGGCGAGATCGTCGATCGCACCATCGCCGGGCCGGGCGGACGGCTCCGCGTGCGCCTCTACCGGCCGGCCGGATCGGTCGCGCGCCTGCTACCGACCGTCCTCTACCTGCACGGCGGCGGCTGGGTGATCGGCAGCCTCGAGGCCTACGACCTGCCGTGCCGATTCTTCTGCGCGCGCAGCGGCTGCGCCGTGGTGGCAGTCGACTACCGCCTCGCCCCCGAGCACAAATTCCCGGCCGCCCTCGACGACGCCGTGGCAGCCTTCCGCTGGCTCGCGGCGGAATCGGAAGAGCTCGGCATCGACCCCGACCGTATCGTCGTCGCCGGCGATTCGGCGGGTGGGACGCTCGCAGCCGTGGTGGCGCAGCAGGTGCGCGGCGAGGCGCGCACGCCCTGCCTGCAATGGCTGATCTATCCCGCGACCGACCTCGGTGCCGAGACGCCTTCGCGCGCCTCCTGCGGCGAGGGCTTCCTGCTGACCCGGACCGACATGGAGTGGTTCCGCGGCCTTTATCTCGACGATCCGGCCGAGACTGCCGATCCGCGCGTGTCGCCGTTGCGCGCGCCCGATCTTTCGGGCCTGCCGCCGGCGCTGATCTTCACCGCCGGCCTCGACCCGCTGCGCGACGAAGGCCAGGCCTATGCCGAGCGGCTGGGCACAGCCGGGGTGAAGACCGTGCATCGCGAATTCGATTCGCTGATCCACGGCTTCGTTGGTATGCGCGGTGCATTGCAGGCGGCGGCACGGGCGATGGATGATATGGTGACGGGGCTTCGGCACGAGCTGGCACGGCTGGGCCGATGAGCAGGCAGGATCTTTGGGGATGACCGAGCAGGTGATGACGACGGTGGCGCGGACGACGGGGAGCGAGCGGTCCGGGCGGCGCGAGCAGAACAAGGCGGAGAACCGTGCCGCGTTGCTCAAGGCGGCGCGCTCCGTGTTCGCGGAGATCGGCTATGGCGCGGCCGGCGTGCGCGACATCGTGCGCCGCACCGACCTCGCCTCAGGCACCTTCTACAACTACTTCAAGGACAAGGACGAGATCTTCGAGGCGGTGGTGCGCGAGATGAGCGTCGAGCTGATGCGGCGCCACCGCGGCGGCCGGGCCCGGGCGCGTACTGCCGAGGAATTCTTCCGCAGCCATATCTCGACCTACATCAACTTCGTGGTCGACGATCCGGAGATCCTGGCGTTCGGCCGCAACAACGTCACGCCGATCCGCATGATGTTCGAGAAGCCCGACCTGCAGAGCATGGCGCGGCAGACCTTTGACGACGTCAAGGCTGCCATCGAGCGCGGCGTGTTGCCCGACGTCGATCTGGGCTACCTCGTCCCGGTCCTGTCGGGCGTGGTGTTCGAGATCTCCGTCGCCATGGTGGCACGCGACCCCATCGACACCGAAGGCGCGATCGAATTCGCAACGCGCCTCATGATGGGCGGCATCGGCAACCTGCCGAAGCGGGGCAGCTGACTCACGTCTCCTCCTCCGTCGGACGGGGGAGGAGAAATGATGGGACTTAAGGCCCCTTCGCGATCACGTTGCGCAGCACGCCGATGCCCTCGATCTCGACCTCGCAGACGTCACCCGGCTTCAGCCAGGGCTGCGGGGTGCGCGCCATTGCCACGCCTGACGGCGTACCGGTGATGATGATGTCGCCCGGATCCAGCGTCATGACCTTGCTCAGCTCGTGCACCAGGGTCGGCACGTCGAAGATCAGGTCGTCGGTGCTGCTGTCCTGCATCGTCTCGCCGTTGACGCGGGTCATGATGCGCAGCGGCGCGGCACCCTTGGGCAGCTCCTCGGGCGTCACGATGTCGGGGCCGAAGCCGCCGGTGGCATCGAAGTTCTTGCCGAGGGTGAACTGGCCGCCCGACTTGCGCTGCCAATCGCGGATCGAACCGTCGTTGAAGCAGGCATAGCCGCCGATCACCGATAGCGCCTTTTCCAACGGCACGTTGCGGCACTTCTTGGCGATCACGATGGTGAGCTCGGCCTCCCAATCGTACTGCTCCGAATGCGAGGTCGACAGCATCTTGCCGTTGTGCGGCACCAGCGTGTTGTTGAAGCGGGTGAACACGACTGGATAGTCCGGAATCTTGGCACCGGTCTCCTCCGCGTGCTTGCGGTAGTTCAGGCCGATGCACAGGATCTTGCCGGGCGCCGGGATCGGGCACAGGTACTTGGCCGATTTCTCCGCCACGGTCGCGCCGGCCTTCGGCTTGGCGCAGGCCTTGGCGACCTCGGCCTGGAGCTTCTTGCCGCCGGCCAGGATCTCGACGACCGTCTTCGGGCCGCGCGGCATCTGCTTGCTGAGATCGATCACCTTGCCGTCGCCCAGCTTGACGCCGACGGCCGGTTTTCCGCCGCTATTGATCGTGCAAAGTCGCATTTTGGCTCCCCTTTTGGAATTATTAGAATCTCGCGGCGCGTAAACTCCTCCGTCCCGCGAACGCGGTCAAGCAAAGCCGCCGCTGATAGGGTCTCACCATGCGTTTCCTGCGTTTGCTGCTGTTCCTGACTTTCCTGCCCCTCCCGGCGAACGCTCAGCTGGTCGCCCCCCTCACCCTGCCCGACGGCCGCATCGCCTGCACCCAGGGCCAGACTGGTGTCGGGCGCGTCAGCGCCTGGAAGGCCGTGCCCGATCCGGCCGCGCCGAGCGGCTGGGCGCTCAGCGAGACCGCGGGCGATGCGACCGACCTCCGATTCCCGCTCTGCATCTCCGAGCAGACCGTGGCCCGCGACCTCGATGCCACCCTGCGCTTCAAGGCCGTCGGCGGCAGCCACGCGCGGGCCGCCGGCCTCGTCCTGCGCGCCCAGAGCGCCAACGACTATTACGTCGTCCGCGCCGATGCCCTGGAAGGCTCTGTGCGGCTCTATCGCATGGCGCGCGGCCGGCGCGCCCAGATCGCGGCCAAGGACGTCGAGGTCACGAGCGATCAGTGGCACGCCTTGAGGGTCGTCCTGAAAGGCAACGACTTCGAGGTCTCGTTGGACGACACGCCACTGTTCAAGGCGACCGACGCCAGCCTGCCGCAATCCGGCACCGTCGGCGTCTGGAGTCAGGCCGACAGCATCATCCTGTTCGGCTCGCTCCTGGTGGCGCCGCCACCCTAAGCGAGGCCGAAGCTGAGCTTGATCGCCGTGACCAGGCCGTTGACCGCGATGCTCGCCAGGATCAGGCCGAACACCCGGCTGATGATCTCGATGCCGGCGCGGCCGAGCAGGCGGAAGAGCAATCCCGACATCGCATAGAGGCCGAACAGCGCGACCATGCACAGCACCAGCTCGACCGTCGTGGTCACCTGTTCCCTGAAGGTCCGGACGTTGTTGTCCGTCAACAGCACGACGGTCAGCATGGCGCCCGCGCCGGCGATGCCCGGCATGGCCAAGGGGTAGATCGACCGCTCGAGCAGCGACGATCCCGCCGGAATGGACGCGGCCTCTTCGGTCACCTTGCCGAGCACCATCTTCAGCCCGAACAGCAGCAGCACGATCGAGCCCGCGAGCTGGAAGGACGGCATCGCGATGTGCAGTGCATTGAGAAGGAGCTGGCCGCCGACGATGAAGAACAGCAGCACGCCGAAGGCGATGGAAACGGCATAGGCCGCCACCTGGAGGGATTGCTTGCGGCCGAGGCCGGCGGTCGCGGCGAGGAAGATCGGAACGGTCGCGACCGGATCGAGAATGACGAACAGCGTCACCAGCTCGTAGACGAAAGTGTGCGTGAATGCCGTCCCCAAGCGTCCCTCACGATCTTGCCGCGATCAGCGCTCCCACCAGCTCGACGAAGCCTGCGCCGGAGCGCGCCTGCGTCACCCAGCGCGGAAGGGCTGGCATCGCCCCGGCAAAGTCACGCACGTTCGCAACGCCGACGCCATTGGGAAAAAACCCGAACATCGTTGAATCGTTCGGCGAATCGCCGGAGAAGATATAGTGCTCCGCGTCGTGCGCGAGATCGACGCCGAACAGTTCCGCCATCATCGCCCTGCTGGTGGTGAGCTTGTCGTAGTCGCCGAACCAGCCATTGACGTGGATGGAGCTCACCTTGGCGTGCGCGCCGTGCCGCTCGAAGATGGCGACGATGCGCTCGACGTCGGACATGGGCAGCGGCGGGACGTCCTCGCGGAAATCGATCGCGAGATCGGCGAGGCGATACGGTTGTTCGGAGGCGATGCCGGCCCCCGGCACCTCGCGCAGCACGTCGGCACGGACGGCCTCCAGCCGGCGGCGACCGTCGGTCCGGTCGGCTTCCGACTGGATGAAGCGGATGCGCAGCTTGCCCCGTCTGGCGTCGTGCCACATCCAGAAGGCGCCGTTCTCGCCGACCACCGCGTCGACCGGCCAGAAACGCGCGATCATATCGCACCAGCCGGCTGGTCGGCCGGTGACGGGAATGACCAGAAAGCCCGCCTGCTTCAGCGCCTCGAGGGCGCCATAGGCCTCGGCGGTCAGGCGGCCGTCGGTCGAGACCGTTCCGTCGATGTCCGTCAGAACGCCACGGATGGCGGCCAGCGTCGTCTTGGGGCAGTCAGATAGCGGCTTCACGGGCACTTCTTAGCATGGCGCCAGGCCGGGACAGGGTCTAAAACCCGCGCATGATACCGCGTTATTCCCGACCGCAAATGGCGGCCATCTGGGCCCCCGAGAACCGTTTCCGCATCTGGTTCGAGATCGAGGCGCACGCCTGCGACGCAATGGCGGAAATGGGGGTCATTCCCAAGGACGCGGCCAAGGCGATTTGGGACGGCGGCGCCAAGGCGATGGCGGCCCTCGAGGCCCAGCCCGCCGTCGAAGTCGAGAAGATCGACGCCATCGAGCGGGTCACCAGGCACGACGTCATCGCCTTCCTGACCTGGCTGGGCGAATTCATCGGGCCGCAGTCGCGCTTCGTGCATCAGGGCATGACCTCGTCGGACGTGCTCGACACCAGCTTCGCCGTCCAGCTCACCCAGGCGGCGGACATCCTGCTGGCCGACGTCGACCGGCTGCTGGCGGCGCTGAAGAAGCGCGCGCTGGAGCACAAGGACACGCTGATCATCGGCCGCAGCCACGGCATCCATGCCGAGCCGACGACCTTCGGCGTCAAGCTCGCCGGGCACTACGCCGCCTTCATGCGCAACCGCGCGCGGCTGGTGGCAGCAAGGGCCGAGATCGCGACCTGCGCCATCTCAGGGCCGGTCGGCACCTTCGCCAACGTCGATCCCAGGATCGAGGAGCACGTCGCTGCGAAGCTGGGGCTCGCAATCGAGCCGGTCTCGACGCAGGTCATCCCGCGCGACCGTCACGCCGCATTCTTCGCGGCTCTCGGCGTCGTTGCCTCTTCGCTCGAAAATCTCGCCACCGAGATCCGCCACCTCCAGCGCACCGAAGTGCGCGAGGCGGAGGAGTTCTTCTCGGAAGGCCAGAAGGGCAGCTCCTCGATGCCGCACAAGCGCAACCCGGTGCTGACCGAGAACGTCACTGGCCTGGCCCGCGTGGTCCGCAGCGCGGTGACCCCGGCCCTGGAGAACGTGACCTTGTGGCACGAGCGCGACATCTCGCATTCCTCGACCGAGCGTTACATCGCGCCCGATGCCACCGGCACGCTCGACTTCGCCCTGAACCGCATGGCCGGCGTGGTCGAGCAGCTCGTGGTCTACGCCGACCGCATGAAGGCCAATCTCGACGGTCTGGGCGGGCTGGTCTTCTCGCAGCGCATCCTGCTGGCGCTGACCCAGAAGGGCATGAGCCGCGAAGCCTCCTACGCGGCGGTCCAGCGCAATGCGATGGAGGCCTGGCGCGGCAACGCTTCGCTCCTGGCGCTGTGCCGCTCCGACAAGGAGATCAGGGAGTTCCTGGCCGACGACGAACTGGTCGCCCTGTTCGATATGGGTTACCATACCAAGCATGTCGACACGATCTTCAAGCGCGTGTTCGGCTAGGGCTTCACTTCGGCCATGACCTGCTGCGTCGCCACGACCAGCATGCGCTCGGCCTGCTTGCGAATCGTGTGCTCCTCGGTCGGTTTTCCAGCCGCCGAGAGATCGCGCATGAGCGTATGAACCACGTCGTGTTCGCCGGACTTCTCGAAGTCGGCCATGACGATGTCACGCGCATAGGTTTCGGCGTCGGCGCCGGCCTTGCCCATCAGCCCGGCCGCCCACAGACCCAACATCTTGTTCTTGCGAGCGCGTGCCTTGAACTGCAGCTCCATGTCGTGCGCGAACTTGTGCTCAAAGGCCTTCTCACGCTCGTCGAATGTCGTCATTTCAGCCGCTCCGCATAAGGCTCGTCGCGGCGGTTTATAGCAGCACGGCGCGCCCTTTCCACCCCGTGTCGATGGTGCCAGAATCGGTCCATGGCACCCGAAAATATGCGCGACTGGGTCGGCAAGACCCAAACCGTCGAGGACTTCACCGCCCCCTGGCCCGCCCGGGCGCTGATCGCGACGCTCGACGAGCCCGATCCCGAGCCGCGCATGGGCGATCCGCTACCGCCGCTCTGGCACTGGCTCTATTTCCTCGAGGCCGCGCCGGCATCGAAGATCGGGCCGGACGGCCACGGCGAGCGCGGCGAGTTCCTGCCGCCGATCGCGCTGCCGCGCCGCATGTGGGCGGGCAGCCGCTTCGTCTTCGAGGGCGAGCCGCTGCGCATTGGCGATACCGCCAGGCGCGTCTCGGAGATCAAGTCGATCGAACCCAAGACCGGCTCTACCGGCGCCATGGTGTTCGTCACCGTCAAGCACACGCTGTCCGGCGCCAAGGGGACCGCGCTGATCGAAGAGCACGACATCGTCTATCGCGAAGCCGCCAAGCCCGGCGAAACGGCCCGGGAGCCCAAGCCCGCACCCATCGATCCCACCGTGACGAAGACCGTGATGCCGGATCCTGTGCTGCTGTTCCGGTTCTCGGCTCTCACCTTCAACGGCCATCGCATCCACTACGACCAGCCCTACGTTACCGGGACCGAGGGCTATCCGGGCCTGATCGTGCACGGCCCGTTGCTCGGGCTGCTGCAGATCGAACTGGCGCGTCGCTCCAATCCGGGAAAAGTGCCGGAGAGCTTCGAGTTCCGGGCGCTGTCGCCGCTGTTCGCCGGCGTGCCGTTCACCGTTGCCGCACGCCGCGAGGCCGACGGCGTGTTCACGACCTGGATCGCCAATGCGAACGGCGGCCTCGCCCAGCAGGGAAAGGCGACCTTTCGATGAACCGACGCCGTCCGACGACCTGCGTGACGTGAAAGTGGTGTAAACTGCGGGTCGTGCCTGATGTGTCCCTCTCCCTGCCGGTCAAATCTGCATCGACCCTCGAGCGCCAGCTCGCGGCGCAGCGCATGCGCCGGCCCGCCGATCCGCTGCTCTCGCTGGTCGTGCCGGTGTTCAACGAAGAGGAATCGATCGAGATTTTCCTGACGTCGGTCGAGCCGTTCCTGGAGCGGGCCGGGTTGCGCTTCGAGATCGTGTTCGTCAACGACGGCTCGCGAGACGATACGCTCGCTCGTCTGCTCGACTGCAGCGCGCTCGATCCCCGCATCCGGGTGGTGAACCTGTCGCGCAACTTCGGCAAGGAAGCGGCCCTCACCGCCGGCATCGACCACGCCAAAGGCGACATCCTGATCCCGATCGACATCGACCTGCAGGATCCGCCGGATCTGTTCGGCCCGTTCATCGATCGCTGGCGCGAGGGCTACGATATCGTCTACGGCGTGCGCTCGGCGCGGACCTGGGACACCGCGACCAAACGCGTCTCGGCGGGCTGGTTCTACTGGGCGTTCAATACCATGTCGCCGGTGCGCATCCCTCCCAATGTCGGCGACTTCCGCCTGGTCGACCGGCGCGCGATCGAGGTGTTGCGCCAGCTGCCGGAACGCAATCGCTTCATGAAGGGCCTGTTCGCCTGGGTCGGCTTCAACGCGATCGGGGTGCCCTACGAGCGGCCGCAGCGCGCGGCGGGCGCGAGCAAGTTCAATCTCTGGCGGCTGTGGAACTTCGCGCTCGACGGCGTGGTGAGCTTCTCGACCGTGCCGCTCAGGGCGTCTTTCTACGGTGGGCTGGCGATCGCGGCGGTCGCCGGGCTGTACGCCCTGTTCATCATCGGCCGGGTCCTGATCTTCGGCATCGACACGCCGGGCTATGCCTCGCTGCTGATCGCAGTGCTGTCGCTCGGCGCCATCCAGCTCGTCTCGATCGGCATCATCGGCGAGTATCTCGGTCGGCTGTTCCTCGAGGTCAAAGGCCGACCGATCTACGTCGTCGAGAACGTCTACGAGAATGGCGAGGACGGCGGACCGAAGGCCTGATGGATCTCAAGGAAGAAGACATCCTCGGCGCCGATATCGGCCGGCACTGGTACTACCGCTCCAAGGCCGCCGCGCTTCGCCGCATGGTCGAGCCGCTCGGGCCGCAGCGCGTGCTCGATGTCGGCGCGGGCTCCGGTTTCTTCTCACGCCATCTCCTGGCCGAAGGCGGCGCGAAGTCCGCGCTCTGCGTCGACGTCGGCTACGCACGCAACCGCGACGAGACGCTCGACGGCAAGCCGGTGCTTTATCGACGCGACTGCAGCCCGACCGACTGCGACCTGGTTCTGATGATGGATGTGCTGGAACATGTCGACAATGATGTGGGCCTTGTGCGCCATTATGCGGCCAAAGTGCTGTCCGGCACGCACTTCCTGGTAACGGTGCCGGCCTTCCGCTTCCTGTGGAGCGGCCACGACGTGTTCCTCGATCACAGGCGGCGCTACACCCTGCCCGAGATCGAGACGACCTTGCGCGACGCCGGGCTCACCGTCGTGAGAGGCGCGTATTATTTCGGCCTGATCTTCCCGCTCGCCACCGCCATGCGCCTCGCCGGCCGCGGCGACGCCACGCCACGCAGCAGCCTCAGGAAGCACGGCGCGCTGACCAACGGCCTGCTCGCCGCCGCCTGCGCGGCGGAACTGCCGCTCTTTCCGCTCAATCGACTCGCTGGCCTCTCGGCGTTCGTGCTGGCAAAGAAGCCCTGAGTTCGGCTTTTCAGCCGGACTGCAAGGAGGCTGCATGCAGGTGATCGAGACGATCGAGACGTTCCGCGCGGCGCGCAGCCGCTATCCACGGCTCGGCCTGGTGCCGACCATGGGCTTTCTCCACGAAGGCCATCTCAGCCTGGTCCGCCGCGCCAGGGAGGAATGCGGCGCCGTCGCCGTCAGCATATTCGTCAATCCGACGCAGTTCGCCGCCAACGAGGACTTCAGCACCTATCCGCGCAATATGGAGCGCGACCTGTCGATGCTCCGCGAAATACAGACGGACCTGGTGTTCACGCCGACGCCAGCCATCGTCTATCCGCCGGGCCACGATACCGGCGTCGAAGTCGGCGCCGTCACCGGCGTCCTGGAGGGCGTGGTGCGGCCCGGCCATTTCCGGGGCGTTGCGACCGTCGTCTGCAAGCTCTTCAACATCGTCCAGCCGACCAAAGCCTATTTCGGCCAGAAGGACGCGCAGCAGTGCGTCGTAATCGCCAAGATGGCGCGCGACCTCGACATGCCGCTGGAGGTCGTGGTCTGCCCGACGGTGCGCGAAGCCGACGGCCTCGCGATGAGCAGCCGCAACAGCTACCTCAAGCCCGACGAGCGCCGCGCCGCCACCGTGCTGCGGCGCGCGCTTGCCGCCGCCGAGGCGCGCTTCTCGGCAGGCGAGCGGTCGGCCGAGACGCTGCGCCAGGCCATGCGCGAGACGCTGGCGACGGAGCCGATGGGCTCTGTTGAATATGTCAGCATCGCCGACCGCGGCTCGCTGAAAGAGCTCGGGCAGGTTCCGGCCGACGGTGCGCTCGCCTCGATGGCGGTTCGGTTCGGCAAGACCCGGCTGATCGACAACGTGATCCTGGGCAGCTAGGCGGCAATTAGGCCGCGACGTCCTTCGCGCCGATGCGGCGGCGCCTGGCGTTGATCTCGCGCAGCACCATCAGCATCTCGTCGGCGACGATGTCGCCCGGGATGCCATCGCCCTCGGCCTTGAGCTCGTCCATGTCGACCCACACCGCGTAGAGCGGCGCGGTGCGCGAGGTGATGATGCCGGCATGCAGCAGCGTCTTGATCAGGACGCGGAAGATGTTGGTGCTCTCCTTCAGCGAGGCGCGACGCTCCTCGTCGCCGAACGTCTCGCGCACAGCGTCGCGCACCCACTCCCAGTCGAGGCCGTACTTGGCGTAGATCACCTGCTTCTGCTCGGTGTTGATCAGGTTGAACAGCAGCATCTGGAAGGTCTGCGCCGCCCAGTCCTCGACCTTCTTGTGCTCCTCGTCGCTCAGGTACCGGATGGTCTTCGCCGCCCACAGCCGCCCGAAGCGATGGTGGAACGCCTCGTCGCTCATCACCAGCTGCACCAGCCGGCGCAGAACGGGGTCGTTGGTCTTGGCGTTGAGCGTGGCAAAGGCGCCCATCGCGATGCCCTCGACCAGCATCTGCATGCCGACGATCTTCTTGTAGACCTCGGGCGTGCTCACCAGGTCGGCGAGCACCGTGGCGATGGTCTTGCCGACCGGCAGCGGCGCGCCCCACCGGGCGGCGATGTAGCGCGTGAAGCCGGTCACGTGGCGGGCCTCCTCGCGCGCCTGGTTGGCGGCATATTCCTGCGCCCCGGGATCGAGCAGCACGTGGCACAGGCTGGCCGACAGCGAGAGGGCGCCCTGCTCGCCATGCAGCAGGTTGGAGATCGACCAGTGCGTCACGTCGTTGGAGAGCTGGATTTTCTGGCGGACGTCCAGCCGGCTGGCGACCGCCTCGCAGCGCAGCTCGACGATCGCCTCGTCTGGCATGATCGGCCGGTTGACCAGGTCGAAGGGCAAGTCGAAATCGATGTAATTCTTGTCCAGCGGGTCCCAGAAGTGGTCGTGGGTGGCCGAAATGATGCTGTCGAAGGCGTCGCTCCGGCGGCCATAACGCGGGACTTCCAGCATCGCCGGGAAATCTTCTGGCGCGACAGCATCATAGGCCTTGTCGTAGGTGATTTGCTGCGCCATGTGAGGCCTCCGATCCACGGTGAATATGACGGCCACGTCACCTTTTTCAATGGATTTTTCCCCAGTCCCGGATCATGGGGTTTCCGCCATATTCCGGGGCCAAGGGCGGGCGGTTCCGGCCGCCCGCAAGGAGTGTGAAATGTCCCGCCGACGCCGCATCTACGAGGGCAAGGCCAAGACCTTGTTCGAGGGGCCAGAGCCCGGGACCATCGTCCAGTACTTCAAGGACGACGCCACCGCGTTCAACAACAAGAAGAAGGGCACGATCACCGGCAAGGGGGTGATCAACAACCGCATTTCCGAGTTCCTGATGACCAAGCTCGGGGAGATCGGCGTGCCGACCCACTTCATCCGGCGGCTGAACATGCGCGAGCAGCTCATCCGGCAGGTCGAGATCATCCCGCTCGAGGTCGTGGTCAGGAACGTCGCCGCCGGATCCTTCGCCACGCGCTTCGGTGTCGAGGAAGGCACGCAATTGCCGCGCTCCATCATGGAATTCTTCTACAAGAACGACCAGCTCGCCGATCCGATGGTGACCGAGGAGCACATCACTGCCTTCGGCTGGGCGACACCTCAGGACCTCGATGACATCGTGGCCCTGACGCTCCGGGTCAACGACTTCCTGTTCGGCCTGTTCCTCGGCTGCGGCATCAAGCTGATCGACTTCAAGATCGAGTTCGGCCGCCTCTATGAGGACGACATGGTCCGCATCGTGCTCGCCGATGAGATCAGCCCCGATTCCTGCCGGCTGTGGGACCTGCGGACCAACGAGAAGATGGACAAGGACCGCTTCCGCCGCGACCTCGGCAAGGTCGAGGAGGCCTACCAGGAGGTTGCCCGCCGGCTCGGCATCCTGATCGACCAGGGCCCCGGCGACGTGCGCGGCCCGACAACGCTGCAATAAGGGGCGAGATGAAAGCCAGAGTTCACGTGACCCTCAAGAACGGTGTGCTCGACCCCCAGGGCAAGGCCATCGGACATTCCCTGAACCGCCTCGGTTTCGCCGAGGTGGGCGACGTCCGGCAGGGCAAGTTCATCGAGCTGGAGCTCGCCGAGACCGACATGGCGCGGGCCAAGGCCCGGCTCGAGGACATGTGCAGGAAGCTGCTCGCCAACACGGTGATCGAGAACTATTCGATCGAGCTGGTCGGTTGAGGCGCGCCCGTGGATGGGCGTCAAGCAGCATGGCAATCGGCGCTTCAGCTGGGACGACGACAAGCGACGCAAGGTCAGGAAGGACCATGGCATCGATCTTGCCGATTAGCTCGCTGCATTCGATGGACCGACCTTGGAAATGGAGGCTCAGGAGCACCATATCGATGGCCTGCGCATCAAGATCCTGGCGCTTTCGCGCGGCAATATAGCCGTGATCGTCTACACTGAAATTGACGTTGGCAATGAGGTGCGCTTGATCACCGCCTGGCGCGCCAACAAATTTGAGCAATCGTTGTACTATCAGACGTTCTTCGGCGAGACCTACGGAGAGTGAGCGCAATGGCATCACACAGGACGGCGGAGACCGTGGAGCGGCCGACCACAGCGCGCGACTGGATCGGCGCGAAGGTCAACTTGCCGGGTGAAAAGCATCGCCCAAAACCCAATGGCACGAAGTTCCACATCTATCGTGCGCATGGCATGCGGCTGACGTTCGCGGTCACGGACGGCAAGAAGCCACCTGCACGGGCCGGCCTCGGACGCTCGGTAGACTGGGAGTTCTTGAAGACGGTCGAAGAGTCCGGTGGAAAGCGAGTAGGATTTACGGAGCCCGACGCCAAGAAGGCGATCGCTGAAAAAGGCTATCTCCTGGTCAAGCTCCCGGCAGCGTAGTGCGATCATGAAAGCCGCAATCCTCGTATTTCCCGGGTCCAATCGCGAAGCCGATGTCGCGCAGGCGATCGAGCTGGTCACCGGGCGCAAGCCCCAGATGATCTGGCATGGCGACGGCGACTTCGAGAAGACCGACCTGATCGTCGTGCCGGGCGGCTTCTCCTACGGCGACTACCTGCGCTGCGGCGCCATGGCAGCTCAGTCACCCGTGATGGCCGAGGTGAAGAAGCGCGCGGCGCAGGGCGTGCCGGTGCTGGGTATCTGCAACGGCTTCCAGATCGTCACCGAGGCCGGACTTCTGCCGGGCACGCTGATGCGCAACGAGAAGCTGAAGTTCATCTGCGCCGACGTGCACCTCAAGGTCGAGACCAGCCAGAGCCTGTTCACCAACCGCTACCAGGCCGGCCAGGTGATCAAGGTCCCGGTGGCGCACGCCGAGGGCAACTATTTTGCCGACGAGGACACGCTGAAGAAGCTCGAAGACCGCGGCCAGATCGCCTTCCGCTACTGCAGCGCCGACGGCACGGTGGACGCCGACGGCAATCCCAACGGCTCGATCCGCAACATCGCCGGCGTCTTCAACGAGACCAAGACGGTGATGGGGCTGATGCCGCATCCGGAAAACGCGGTCGAGCCGATGTTCGGCGGCACCGACGGCAAGGCGCTGTTCGAAGGTCTCGTAGAGGCCCTGTCGTGACCATCGCCGCCGAGAAGAATCCGCCCGCCAAGCTGCCCAACGAGCCCGCGATCACGCCGCAGATCGTGGCCGAGCATGGCCTCGCGCCCGACGAATACCAGCGGCTGCTGAAGATCATGGGCCGCGAACCCACCATGGTCGAGCTCGGCATCTTCTCGGCGATGTGGAGCGAGCACTGCTCCTACAAATCCTCGAAGGTCTGGCTGAAGAAGCTGCCGACCAAGGCCCCCTGGGTAATCCAGGGGCCTGGCGAAAATGCCGGCGTGATCGACATCGGGGACGGCCAGGCCGCCATCTTCAAGATGGAGAGCCACAACCACCCCTCCTATATCGAGCCCTACCAGGGTGCGGCCACCGGCGTCGGTGGCATACTGCGCGATGTCTTCACCATGGGCGCGCGGCCGGTGGCCAACCTCAATGCCCTGCGCTTCGGCGATCCGAAGCATCCCAAGACGCGGCATCTCGTGTCGGGCGTGGTCGCCGGCATCGGCGGCTACGGCAACTGCATGGGCATCCCGACCGTCGGCGGCGAGACCAACTTCCATGCCGCCTACAACGGCAACATCCTTGTCAATGCCATGACGGTCGGGATCGCGCCGACGGACAAGATCTTCTACGCCGCCGCCGCTGGCATCGGCAATCCGATGGTCTATGTCGGTTCCAAGACCGGCCGCGACGGCATCCACGGCGCCACCATGTCGTCGACCGAGTTCAACGAGGACAGCGAGAGCAAGCGGCCGACGGTTCAGGTCGGCGACCCGTTCGTCGAGAAGCTGCTGCTCGAGGCCTGCCTCGAGCTGATGGCGACCGACGCGATCATCGCCATCCAGGACATGGGCGCGGCCGGCCTCACCTCCTCGTCGTTCGAGATGGCGGCCAAGGGCAGCCTCGGACTCGAGATGGCGCTCGACAAGGTGCCGATGCGCGAGACCGGCATGAACCCCTATGAGCTCATGCTCTCCGAGAGCCAGGAGCGCATGCTTATCGTGCTCAAGCCCGGCCGCGAGGAGCAGGCACGCAAGATTTTCGAGAAGTGGGAGCTCGACTTCGCGGTGATCGGCCATCTTACCGACACCGAGCGCATGGTGCTGACTTGGCACGGCGATGTGGTCGGCAACATCCCCATTCCTCCGCTGGTCACCGAAGCGCCGATGTACGAGAGGCCGTGGGCCCTGACCGAGCTGCCGGCCGTGCTCGATGCCTCGACGGTGCCGGCGCCGAAGGACTGGAACGCCTCGCTGCTCACCCTGATGAGCTGCCCCGATCTCGCGAGCAAGGCGTGGATCTGGCACCAGTACGACCACCTGATCATGGGCAACACCGCCATCCGGCCGCAGGACGGAGATGCCGCCGTGGTGCGCGTGCCGGGCGGCCACAAGGGCCTCGCCATGACGTCGGACTGCACGCCGCGCTACGTGCAGGCTCACCCCGAAACCGGCGGCATGCAGGCGGTCGCCGAAGCCTGGCGCAACATCACGGCGACCGGCGCCAGGCCGCTCGCCGTCACCGACAACATGAACTTCGGCAATCCGCAAAAGCCCGAGATCATGGGCCAATTCGCCGGCGCCATCATGGGCATGGCCGAGGCCTGCAAGGTGCTCGACTTCCCCGTCGTGTCGGGCAATGTCTCGCTCTACAACGAGACCGAGGGCCGGCCGATCCTGCCGACGCCGACGATCGGCGCGGTGGGCGTGATCGACGACGTCAGCAAGACCGTCGGCTCGCGCCTAACCCAGGGCGGCCTCGCCATCATCCTGGTCGGCGAGACGCAGGGCTGGCTCGGCCAGTCGATCTACCTGCGCGAGCTGCACGGCCGGGAAGAAGGCGCGCCGCCTCCCGTCGATCTCGCGGCCGAGCGCCGCAACGGCGACTTCGTGCGCAGCCAGATCGATGCCCGCAGGGTCGCCGCCTGCCACGACCTGTCCGACGGCGGCCTGCTCGTCGGCTTGGCGGAGATGTGCATCGCCGGCGGTACCGGCGTCACGGTCAAGGTTCCGGCTGGAACGGCCGTTCCCTCGCACGCGTTTTTCTATGGCGAGGATCAGGCCCGCTATCTCATCGCCACCGGCGCGGGGGACGATATGCTCGAGGCCGCCGGGGCGGCCGGCGTGCCGGCGGTGCAGCTCGGCTACTCGGGCGGCGCATCCCTGGTCATCGAGGGACTGGTTTCGCTGACGTTGGCCGAGATCAAGGCAGCACACGAGGACTGGCTGCCGACCTACATGAATGCCGCAGAATAAGGGGTTTTGAAGCCATGCCGATGGCCGCCGAAGACATCATCGCCCTGATCAAGCAGGGTATCCCGGGCGCCGAGGTCGAGATGCAGGACCTTGCCGGAGACGGCGACCATTGGGCCGCCACGGTCGTTTCACCGGCCTTCGCCGGCAAGACGAAGATCCAGCAGCACCAGATGGTCTATGGCGCGCTTGGCGGCCGGATGGGTGGCGTTCTCCACGCCTTGAAGCTGACCACCATGGCGCAGAAGCCCTGACCGTCTTATATTCGGTCCATATCCTTGGGAGTTTCAGACATGAGCGACGTGTTTGACCGCATTCGCGACGAGATCGGCAAGAACGACGTGCTGCTGTTCATGAAGGGCACGCCGGTGTTCCCCCAGTGCGGCTTCTCGGCCGCGGTGGTCGATGTGCTGAGCCAGCTCGGCGTGAAGTTCCACGGCATCAACATCCTGACCGACGGCGAGCTGCGCCAGGGCATCAAGGAGTTCAGCCAGTGGCCGACCATTCCCCAGCTCTACGTGAAGGGTGAGTTCGTCGGCGGCTGCGACATCATCCGCGAGATGTTCGAGACCGGCGAGCTCGAGCAGTTGATGAAGGAAAAGGGCGTGACCTTGGCTCACGCCGCCTGAGGAAGTCTTCGCTGGGAGCGCGGCTCTCCAGAGCCGCTCTTCCCTCGGTTTGCGACAATCCATGAGCGGCTCTGGAGAGCCGCGCTCCCAGCTCACGCAAACACGTAGGACGCCATCGAGAGGTTGCCGGACGTGAAGCTGCGATGGAGCGCCCGGCCGCGCGCACCCTCTCCTGCCGCACCATACGCAACGTGCAGCGGCAGGAAGTGCTCATCGGTGGGATGGGCATCCTTGGCGTACGGCGCCTCGCTGCGATAGTTCGCCAGCGCGGTCTCGTCGCCCGCCTCGATCTTCTCCGCGACCCAGTCGTCGAACGCCTTGGCCCATGGCTCGGGCGGCATGCCATGCTGGCCGCGCATAAGGCGCCGAAGATTGTGGGTAGCGCTGCCGCTGCCCATCACCAGCACGCCCTCCTCCCGCAAGGGCGCGAGCTTGCGGCCGAGCGCGATATGATCGGCCGGCGTCGCATAGGGCTGTACCGAAAGCTGGAAGATCGGAATATCGGCTTTGGGCCAACCGAGCATCGCCGGAACCCAGGCGCCGTGATCGAGGCCATAGGTCGGATCGATCGCCGCGCCGGTCAGCGTGGCAACACGCTCCGCCAGTTCTGGCGCGCCAGGCGCATCGTAGCGCAGCCGGTAGAGCGCATCCGGAAAACCGTAGAAGTCATGAATCGTCTCGGGCCGTGCATTGGTCGAGACGGCCGGCCGTTCGGTGTTCCAGTGCGCCGACACCGCCACGATTGCCTTGGGCCGCGGCAGCACCTCGCCAAGCGTCTCGAGGAAGGCGCGCGCCGGCACATCCTTTTCGAGATAGAGCATGGGCGAGCCATGCGACACGAAGACAGACGGCATCGGCATTGCTTCGATCCTCACACAACATCTGAAATTAGCAAGGCAAGAGACGGTTCATGTTCGTTGCCGCAGGGGCCCACGGTCGCGACGGTGATATGGTGATTGGTGGCGGCGCACGCGATGGCCCATGCGCACGCGATGCTGCGAACGTCAGCCCCCTTTATTCCCCGGCGTTGTCGTGTCAGCTTGTCTGCAACAGTGTCCGTAAAGAGGGTTAGCAATGCGTTATCTGCGACGACTGGCGGCCGTGGCGGCGTGCCTCGGTGTGCTCTCCGCCGTCCCGGCGGCGTCCGAGACCACGCTGCGGCTGGTGGCACATTCCGACCTCAAGGTGCTCGATCCGATCTGGACGACGGCATTCATCACCCGAAACCACGGCTACATGGTCTACGACGTCCTCTTCGCCAAGGATGCGAAAGGCGTGGTCCAACCGCAGATGGTGGACAAGTACGAGGTCTCGCCGGACAAGCTGACCTGGACCTTCACCTTGCGTCCCGGCCTGGAATGGACCGACGGCAAGCCGGTCACGGCAGAAGACTGCGTCGCCTCGATCCGGCGCTGGGCGGCGCGTGACGCGCTCGGCCAGCAGCTCATGGGTGCGACTGGCG
This sequence comes from Reyranella sp., assembly GCF_965279465.1. Taxonomy (NCBI): domain Bacteria; kingdom Pseudomonadati; phylum Pseudomonadota; class Alphaproteobacteria; order Hyphomicrobiales; family Reyranellaceae; genus Reyranella; species Reyranella sp. The sequence continues at coordinate 3,626,812 of NZ_OZ257242.1, read as the reverse complement.
AACTCAAGGTGCTCGACGAGAAAAGCTTCCGCCTGACGTTGAAGGAGCCGTTCGGCCTGGTGCTCGACGCGCTCGGCAAGCCTTCGTCCAATGTGCCCTTCATGATGCCCAAGCGTGTCGCCGACACCGATCCCAACAAGCAGATCGACGACTACACCGGCTCCGGCCCGTTCATGTTCAAGCGCGACGAGTGGAAGCCGGGCGAAAAGATCGTCTATCTCAAGAATCCAAAGTACAAGCCGCGCGACGAGCCGCCCTCGATGCTGGCCGGCGGGAAAGTCGTCAAGGTCGACCGCGTCGAATGGCTCGCGATCACCGATCCGGCGACGGCGGCCAACGCGCTCATCGCGGGTGAGATCGACATCATCGAGGTGCCGCCGCCCGACCTCTTCCCGGTGCTCAAGGCGGACAAAAACATCGCGCTGTACGGCTGGAACCAGGCCGGCAGCCAGATCATCATGCGCATGAACCACCTGCATCCGCCATTCGACAACGTGAAGGCCCGGCAGGCCGTGTTGTACTCGATCGCGCAGGAGGATTTCCTGCGAGCGCAGGTCGGCGATCCCGAGATCTACAAGCTGTGCAACGCCCCTCTTGTCTGCGGCTCGAAGTACGAGAAGAGCTATGGCGACCTGCTGATCAAGCCCGACTACGAGAAGTCGAAGGCGCTCCTCAAGGAGGCAGGTTACGACGGCAAGCCGATCGTGATGATGCACCAGACCGACCTGCAGTCGTCGAACCAGCTGCCGGCCGTCGGCAAGCAGCTGCTCGAGAGAGGCGGGTTCAAGGTCGACGTGCAATCGACCGACTGGCAGACAGTCGTGTCGCGGCGCGCGCGCAAGGAAGCGCCCGACAAGGGTGGCTGGAACATCTTCTACACCACCACCACGACGGTCGACGCCGACAACCCGGCCGCCAACTCCTTCTCGAGCGGCGGTTGCGACAAGGCGTGGTTCGGCTGGCCGTGCGATCCCGAGATCGAGAAGCTGCGTGCCTCCTTCGCCCGTGAGACAGACCCCGAGAAACAGAAGGCGATCGCCCTCGCCGTGTCCGACCGCATCATGGAGCAGGCGCAGTACGTCGTCCTCGGCCAGTACAAGGCATTCGGCGCGTACCGCAAGGACCGCATCGACGGCTGGCTGCAAAGCCCGGCCGCCGTGTGGTGGAACATCAGCAAGAAGTGACGACGAATAGATCCCTCGGCTACGCCTCGGGATGACAGTCATGGAGAGGCTCCGCCGCTGCCTTGATTGTCATCCCGGGCGCCGCATCGTCGCCTACGCCGCCTGCGCTACAAGCGCTTTCTCGTGCCAGCGCAGCGCTGCCTCCGCGACCCTCTTGCCGAGCGCCTGGGCGGTGCGGAACTCGCTCGCGCCGATGCCCTCGTTGCCCTGGTCGGCATTGGCCTGCGCCATCACGCCGAGCGAGGCGCCGGTGCGGTTGAGATCGTCGGTAGAGCCCTTGGAATGGTTGTTGCCCGGCGCCAGGCCAAGGCCGACCCACACCATGCCGTGCTGCTGGGCGAGCGTCAGGAGCTGGTAGATGGTGTTCTGCTTGTCGCCGCCCCACGAGGCGGAGACGGTGAATCCAGCAGCCAGCTTGTCCTGCCAGGACCGCGCCATCCATTTCTTCGACGTCCAGTCCTTGAACTTGGCGAAATCGGCGCTCACGCCGCCCATATAGGTCGGGCTGCCGAAGACGATGGCATCAGCCGCATCCAGCTCGGCCTCGCGGGCCTCCGCTTCGGAGGTGGGCACGAGCGTCGTCTTGACGCCCGGGACCTCTTGGGCGCCTGCGGCAACGGCTTGGGCAATGGCCTGGGTGTGGCCGTAGCCGGAATGATAGACGATCGCGACAGTGGTCATTTTGGTCTCCAATCCTGAGCAGATTACTTCAAGTGACTGGACACACTTAAGGGCCGGACTATATATCCGCTAGTAGGTACCGAATCGTAACCTTTGGAATTTTTCCATGACCGATAATCATCCTGTGGAAGGCCACGAAGGCGGCGCCGCCGCCTGCCCCATGGATTACATCCTGCGCATGCTGATGGGTCCGTGGACCACGTACATCGTGTACAATCTCCGCACCTACGGGCCGCAGCGCTTCGGCGAGCTGAAGCGCCGGGTGAGCGGGGTGTCGGCGAAGATGCTGACCGAGCGACTGCGCACTCTGGAAGGCGCCGGGCTGATCAAGCGTGACTATGAGGCCACCATTCCGCCCAAGGTGACCTATTCCCTCACCGCCCGCGGCCATGAGCTCGACGAGGTGCTGGGGGGTCTGGCCAACGTCGCGATCCGCTGGCAAGCGGAAGATGCGGCCGCGAAAGCCAGCCGACACGCGGAGCTGAAGGCGGCGTAATCTTTGCTGGGAGCGCGGGTCTCCAGACCCGCTCAAACTCATGAGCGGGTCTGGAGACCCGCGCTCCCCGCGATGATCAACCCGGCACGTTGAGGTGGCCCTTCACGAAGGTGAGGTCCACGAAGGTCCTGGGGTCGGCATCGCGCGCCACCTGGCCCTGGCCCTTCCAGAGCTCCACCTGCCTGTAGATGTCGCCGACATCGAGACGGCCTTCCGGGTCGATGAAGGGGAGCCCCGCCGAGACCAGCGCCGGCGTCTGCTTCACCGCCGCGGCAAGAATTGCGAGCATCTCGTCATAGCCCGGTCCCGGCACCAGCTTGCCGTTCTCGCGCTTGCCGAACGCCTCGTTGTAGGCCGCGGCGCCGCGCTGGTAGCCGGCGATGAACTTCTCGACCAGCGGCCGGCGCTCGGCGATCGTCTTGGGTGAGGTGAACACGCCGCCCAGCTGCCATGGCGCCTCGTCGCCGACCCAGGCAAGGAGGTGCCCGCCCGCTTCCGCCTCCACCTGCCGCCACGTCGTCACCGGCCAGATCGCGCCGTCGACCGTGCCGCCCTTGAAGGCAGCCGCCATGTTGGGCAGCGAGTTCAGGGGCACCATGGTGATGGTCTTGGTGTCGATGCCGTGCTTGCGCGCCACCACCTCAATCGAATAGTGCATCGAGGAGCCGGCCGTGGTCATCGCGATGCGCTTGCCCGCGAGATCCTTGATCGACCGCACGCCGGACTCCCAGGCGGCGTTGGTCACAGTGATGGCAACGAGCGGATAGCCTGCCTTCTCGGCGCTTTGCGCGGCGATCACCTTCAACCCGCCCTTGGCAGCAAGATTGTAGAAGCCTGCGGTGAAGGCGGTCATGCCGAAATCGGCATCGCCCGATACGACAGCGAGCGGCGGCTGGGTCGCGGCGGTGAAGTCCTTGACCGTCAGATCGAGGCCCGCCTCCTTGAACCAGCCCTTCTCGAGCGCAATGAACACCGGTCCGGACGACGACAGGCGCAGGAGCGCAATCGACGCCTTGGCGAGATCCTGCCCGCGCGCAACGGACGCCAGCGGCACGGCAGCCATCGCGCCCAATGCGGCCCGACGCGTCAAACGATCTTGAACCAACCACTGCCTCCCGATTTTCGTCGGAGTATGGCGGGTTCAATTCAGCCGCGAAAGGCTGCGGCATGTTTCGTATCCCACGCTCCGGCCGAGACGGCGGCGCGTTGCGTGTCACTTCTTGCTGATACCCCAGAATGCGGTGACCGTCGCGGGTACGGGGGGCAGCTCGATGTTGCTCCGCACCGCCCACACTCCGAACCATTCGCCGAGCGGCACGTGCGTGACGATCTGCATGGCGTGGCGTTGCGCCTCGGCCGCGACCGCTTTCTTTTCGGCGTCGCTGGATGCCTGCACGTATTTGTCGCGCAGCTTTTCCATGGTCTCGTCGCACGGCCAGCCGGGACGGGCCTTCTCGCAGGTTGCGGCGAGGTATGGCGTCATCAGCGGGTCGAGAATGTCGATCTGGGACCAGCCGGTGGCGAAGGCGTTCCATCCGCCTTCCGTCAGCGGTCCCTTCTTCGTCGCGATGCGGTTGAGGAAGGTCGTCCAATCCATCGACTGCACCTCCACCTTGAAACCAGCGCGTTCCAGTTGCGCCTTGGCAACGATCGGCAGCTGCTTGACGATACCGAGATCGGAGGCCTGCAACAGGACGATCGGCGAGCCGTCGTAACCTGCCTCTTTCAGGAGAGCGCGCGCCCGCGCGGCATCACCGTTCACGATGTCTTCGGTGCCGGCCGTGGTCTCGAGCGGCGTGCCGCAGGTGAACAAGGCCTTGCAGGTACGGTAGTAGCGCGGGTCGCCAATATTGGCCTGCAGGAAGTCCTCCTGCGAGAGCGCAACCGCGGCTGCGCGGCGGATCCGGACATCGTTGAAAGGCGGGATCATCCAGTTCATGCGGAACACGTACTGGTTGGACGTGCGCGCCTTCATCACCCGCACGCTCTTGTCCTTCTCGAGCAGCGGCAGGGAGTCGTAATTCACGGCCTCCAGCATATCGACCTCGCCCTTCAGCAGGGCGTTGATCTGCGTCTCTGAATCGGGAATCCAGACCCATTCCACCCGGTCGAGCATGACGGCCTTGCCGCCGGCCAACCCGGACATCGGCTCCGAGCGCGGCTTGTACCGCGGATTCTTGACATAGACTGTCTTCTCACCCGGCTTCCATTCGTCCTTCTTCAGGACGAACGGGCCGGAGCCGGTATAGTCGTCGATCTGCTTGGTAGGATCGGTAGCCGCGACACGCTTGGGCATCATGAAGGGCACGAAGATCGACGGCTTGCCGATCGCCTCGATCAGCTGGCCGAACTTCTCCTTGAGCACGATCTGGAACGTCCTGTCGTCGACGACCTTGTATTCGGCAATCGCGAGGGCGAGCTTTTGACCCATCGAATCGCGCGCCGCCCACCGCTTCAGCGAGGCCACGCAGTCCTCTGCCGTGACCGGCTGACCGTCGTGCCATTCCAATCCGTCGCGCAAGGTGAAGCTCCAGGTGAGACCGTCAGCGCTGGTCGACCATTTGTCGACCATTTGGGGCCTGGTCCTGAAGTCCGCATCCATCGCGAACAGCGTGTCGTAGACCATGTAGCCGTGGTTGCGCACGATGTAGCCGCCGGTGAACATCGGATCGAGGATTTTGAGATCCGAATGCATGACGACTTTGAAGGTCGTCTGTGCGGACGCCGAGACCGACGCCAAGGCGGTAGCCACGGCAAGGCACAACGCATGGAACCTGCGACGCATAAGTTCGTCCTCCCCAGTGAAGACGAACTCTAGACTATCGAGCGGTCGTCTGGAATCAGATCACTTCTTTCCGACGCCCCAGAACACCGTGATCGGCGGCGGCACGGCGGCAGTCTCGATGTTGCTGCGCACGGCCCAGACGCCGAACCATTCGCCGAGCGGCACATGGGTGACGATCTGCATGGCGTGCGTCTGCACCGCGTCGGCCGCCGCCTTCTTCGCGGCCGGCGTGTCGGCGGCGATGAAGGCGTCGCGCAGCTTCTCCATATCGGCGTCGCACGGCCAGCCGGCACGCGCCTTCTCGCAGGTGCTGACCAGCCACGGCGTCATCACCGGGTCGAGGATGTCGAGCTGCACCCAGCTGGTGCCGAAGCCGCTCCAGCCGCCCTCCGAGGGCAGGCCCTTGTTGGTGTTCAGGCGCGCCACCATGCTTTGCCAGTCGGAAGGCTGGACCTCGACCTTGAAGCCCGCCTTCTCGAGCTGCGCCTTGGCGACCGGCGCCAGCTGCTTGATGACGCCCAGATCGGTCGGCTGCGGCATCGCGACCACCTCGCCCTTGTAGCCGGCCTCGGCCAGCAATTGCTTGGCCTTGGCCACGTTGCCCTCGATCAGCCCCTCCATGCCGGCAGTCGATGCCAGCGGCGAATCGCAGGTGAACATCGCCTTGCACGGACGGTAGAAGCGCTTGTCGCCGACGCTCGCCTGCAGGAAATCGTCCTGGCTCAGCGCATAGGCCACGGCCTGCCGCACCTTGATGTTATTGAAAGGCGGCTGCAGCCAGTTCATGCGGAAGCCGTACTGATTGGACGTCTTGCTGGCGATCACCTTGACGCCCTTGGCCTTCTCCAGCACCGGCAGGTGGTCGTACGCGACGCTTTCGAGCATATCGATCTCGCCGCTGATCAGCGCGTTGAGCTGCGTCTCGGGGTCGGGGATCCACACCCATTCGACCCGGTCGAGCTTGACCACCTTGCCGCCGGCCAGGCCCGAGGCCGGCTCGGAACGCGGCTTGTATTTGGGGTTCTTGACGTAGACCAGCTTCTCGCCGGGCTTCCATTCATCCTTCTTGAAGATGAACGGACCGGAGCCGATCACGTTATCGCTTTGGGCAAAGGCGTCCTGCGCCTCGGCTGCCTTCTTCGGCCAGATGAACGGCACCACCACCGACGGCTTGCCCAGCGCCTCGATCAGCGGGCCGAACTTCTGCTTCAGCACGATCTGGAAGGTCTTGGCGTCGACGGCCTTGTATTCCTGCAGGGCAAGGGCGAGCTTCTGGCCCATCGAATCGCGCTGCGACCAGCGCTTGAGCGAGGCTATGCAGTCCTCGGACGTCACCGGCGCACCGTCGTGGAACTCCAGGCCCTCACGCAAGGTGAAGGTCCAGGTCAGGCCGTCGGCGCTCTGCTCCCATTTGTCGACCATCTGCGGCTTGACCTGCAGATTTTCGTCCATCGCGAACAGCGTGTCCCAGAGCATGTAGCCGTGGTTGCGCGTGATGTAGGCGCCGCTCCAGATCGGATCGAGCGCCTTGACGTCCGAATGCATCACCACCTTCAGCGTCTGCGCCGACGCAAAAGGCGTCGCCGAGAGCGCCGCCAACGCGGCGACAGATGCAACGAGGAAACGACGCATATAGCCCTCCTTCAGAGCTTGTAGACGCGGCTCGCCGTGCCGGAAAACAAGGCCGTCTTCTCACTCGCCGACGCCTTCGCGGAAATCCGCTTGAAGGCATTCCACAGCACGCCGTAGCCGGACGTGATCTTGTCGACGGGGAAGTTGCTCTCGTACATGCAGCGGTTCACCCCGAACAGCTCTATGCAAGTTTCGACCCAAGGCCTGAAGGCCTCGGCCAGTTCCTGCGAGCCGGGCGGCATCGGGCGCTGGTAGAAGTCGAACCAGCCCATCGCCATGCCGAGGCCGCCGACCTTGACGACGATATTCTGCCGCTTGGCGAGCTCGGTCATCGACCTCTTCCACGTCGCCCGCACCTCGTCGTGCCGGCCGGCATAGCCCGCATAGCCCAGCGGCCCGCCGACATGGTCGAGGATGATCGGCGTGTCGGGGAAGGCGTCGGCGAGATCGGCGATCTCACCGAGCTGCGGATGGTAGAGCCAGGCGTCGAAGGTCAGATTGCGCTTGGCCAGCTCCTTGAAGCCTTCGCGCCAGCCCTTGTCGCGGGTCAGCTCGGGCGTCGGATCGGTGCGCGAGTTGCGGATGCCGGGATCGGCGTCCCACCCGGTCTGGTGGCGGATGCCCTTGAAGCGGCCGTTGCCGGCGGCGATCTGGGCGTCGAACACCGCTCCCGCCTTCGCGCCGAGGCGCAGGTCGACATGGCTGACGATGCCGGCGCAGGCGCGCAGGTTGCCGTAGAGGCCCGACGCGCTCATCGCCGCCACGCCGTTGGCGAACTCGGTCTCGCCGGTGCAGCGCAGCTCGGCCGGGCCTTCCTTGCGGTACATCGAATGACAATCGACGAAGACTGTCGCCACGATGTTGTGGCCGGTCTTGGTGTCAGCCAGCAGGTCGTGAAACATGTAGTCGTTGCCGGCGCGCTGCCAGAGATGGTGGTGCGGATCGACGATCGGCAGCTCGGGCTCGAGCGCCGGCTCGCTCACCTTGGCGACCCATTCGAGGTCCGGCGTCATCACGTTACCAAGGCTTTCGGCTTGTTGGGCCATTGTTTCCTCCGTTGATTACAGGATCGGCGGCTCGGCGATCATCGAGACGTGGGCGTGGATCACCTTCCAGCCGACATCCGGAAAACGAATCCAGGTCTGCGTCTGTCGGCCGGTCATCTCCCGGCCGCGCACCTTGTAGACCAGCGACACCGTGGCGACGTCGCGCCCCACAGTCACGATGTCGAGGCGAAGGCGCTTTTCCTTGGTACCGGGCCCGGGTGGACGCGCCGTGCGAAAGGCGTGGATGCGATCAAAGCCGTAGCCGTGCTCTTGATTGGCGAGTCGGATCGTGTGCGGGCTGTTCCAGAAGGTTGCGTCGAGCACCTCGACGTTCTTGTCGATCAGCGCCTGCTCGTAGCGCTCGAACAGCACGCGCACCTCTTCGACGACCTCCGGAATATTCGCCGTCATATCCATCACGCTCTACGCTCCTTCGCTGGATTGCCAACCACCGTAGCACCGGGCCGCACATCACGCGTGACCACGGCGCCCGCTCCGACAATCGCGTCGTCGCCGATCGTGATGCCCGGCAGGATGATCGCCGCCGCACCGATCCAGACGTTGGCGCCGATGGTCACCGGCCGGCCGAATTCGAGCCCGGCGCGCCGCTGCGCCGCATCGCGCGGATGGTCGGCAGTGAGAATCTGCGTGCCCGGGCCGATCTGCGTGTCGTCGCCGATCGTGACCTTCACGACGTCGAGGATCACGCAGTTGAAATTGAGGAACACGCCCTTGCCCAGGCTGATGTTGTAGCCGTAGTCGCAGTGGAACGGCGGCCGGACATAAGCGCCGTCGCCGACCTCGGCCAACATCTCGCGCAACAGCGTTCGATATTCCTGCTGCGTGCGGGCGATCGAGGCGTTGTAGCGGTCCATCCATTCCGCGACGCGTCTTGCGTCGGCCGCGAGTTCCTCGCCGCTGGCTCGGTAGAGCTCGCCGGCCAGCATCTTCTGCTTCTCGCTCGCCACGTCGCCTCCCCCGGGCCGCGGGCGTTCAGCTTGCCTGGGCCTCCAGCGCGCGAGCGACCGCCACCAGCGTGGCGTCGCTGCCCCGTGGGCCGATGATGGACAGACCGACCGGGAGGCCGTCAACCGTGCTGCCCGGGAGGCTGACCTGCGGATGGCCGGCCAGCCCGCCCTGCGCACAGAGGCAGGTGATCCGGTCGCGCAGCGGATCGAGCACCGACAGCGGCTGGCCGACGTGCGGCGCCGCGAACGGCGTGGTCGGCAGGCAGAGGATGGTGCCCGGCGGCAAAAGATGCGCCATGCGCCCGCGCACTTCCTGGCGCATCAGCGCCGCCCAGCTCTGATCAGCCGCCGGGACCATCGAGCCCAGAACGAGCTGGCGGGCGACCGAGAAGGCGAAGCGCGGATTGCGCTCGTCGAGCCACGGCTTGAAGGTGTTCCAGGCCTCGATCGGCTGCAGGCTGCGCTGGGCACGCGCCCAGACCGAGAGCCCCTGCGGCGCCATGATGTCCTCACGGCTGTGGCCGATCAGGGCGGCGAGCCGTGTCACCATCGGATGCAGAGCCTTGGCAACACCGGCGTCGGCAAAGCCGAACGTGTCGACCGCGATCACCAGGCAGGTCGGCAGGGCGCGCGGAATCTCTTCGCCAAGCATCACCTCTGAGACCTTGGCAAAGGTCGCGGCGTCGCGTGCGAACCAGCCTGTGGTATCGGAGGTCGGCGCCTGCGGCAGCATGCCGGTCGTATCGATCCGGCCGTGCGTCGGGCGAATGCCGTAAAGGCCGCAGAAGCTGGCCGGCACGCGCACCGAGCCGCCCGTGTCGGTGCCGAGCGCCGTGTCGCAGAGGCCCGCGGCCACCGCGGCGGCCGAGCCCGACGACGAGCCACCCGGCACCCTGCCCGGCGCCCTGGTGTTCTTGGGCGTTCCGTCGAAGGCGTTCTCGCCCAGGATGCCGAGCGAGACCTCGTCGGTGATGGTCTTGCCGATCAGCGTTGCGCCGCCGTCGAGCAGAGTCTGAACCGCCCAGGAGTGCTTCGCTGGGATCGGCCGGCCGGTCGGCCAGTCGTGATTTCCGCCGCCGGTCGGCACGCCAGCCACGTCGAACAGGTCCTTGGCGGCAAACGTCAGGCCCGCGAGCGGACCGCCCGCGCGGCCGTCGACGCGCACTCGGGGGCCGGGCACGAAGGCGCCAATGTCGTCGTCAGTCATTCCTCTTACCTACTCTGCGGGCGTCGGGCTGGCACTGCGGCTCCGCCGGCGCCAGCGGGGCGTAAACTGCATGCCGCTCATCTTGTCGAACCAGATATAGACGACCGGGGTGATGAAGAGCGTCAGCAGCTGGGATACCAGCAGGCCTCCGACGACCGTGATGCCGAGCGGCTGACGAAGTTCCGCGCCGGCACCCGCGCCGATGGCGATCGGCAGCGCGCCGAGCAGCGCGCAGACGGTGGTCATCATGATTGGCCGGAAGCGCAGCCGGGCCGCCTCGACGATCGCCGCCTCGGCGGTGGCCCCCCGTAGCCGGCGCTCGATCGCGAAATCGACCATCATGATGGCGTTCTTCTTGACGATGCCGATCAGCATGACCACGCCGATCATGGCAATTACGCTGAGGTCCATATTGAACATCATCAGAACCAGCAGTGCGCCGATGCCGGCCGACGGCAAGCCCGACAGGATCGTCAGCGGGTGGATGAAGCTCTCGTAAAGGATGCCGAGGATGATGTAGATCACCAGAATGGCGGCGAACAGCAGCAGGCCCTGGTTGGCCACCGCCTCCTGGAAGACCTGGGCGCTGCCCTCGAAGCTTGTGGCGATGTTCGCCGGCAGGCCAACCTCGAGAGCCGCGGCCTTGATGTCGTCGACTGCCTGACCGAGGGCGATCCCCGGCGCGAGGTTGAACGAGACGATCACCGAAGGCAGCTGCCAGATATGGTTGACCGTCAGCGAGGTCGGCTTGTCGGTGCGCTTCGCCACCGTGTCGAGCGGCACCATCGATCCTGCCGGCGTGCGGATCATGATCTTGCGCAGCACCTCGTTGAGGTCAACGTACTTCGGATCGGCCTCGAGGATCACCTGGTAAGTGTCGTCGGGAGAGTAGATCGTTGACACCTGACGCGAGCCGAACGCCGAGTAGAGCATCAGCCGGATCTGGTCGACCGACAGGCCAAGCCGCGACGCGGTATCGCGGTCGACGTCGATCACCGTCGAACGCGCGCGCACCTGCAGATCTGAATTGACGTCGAGGATCGACGGAATACGCCGCATACGCTCTTCCATGAGCGGTGCGAACTCTCGCAGCGTGGCGAGGTCGCCCGAGCGCATGCCGAACTGATACTGCGCGCGGGTCTGCGTCGTTCCGAGGTTGATGGACTGCACGGGCTGGAAGAAGATGTTGATGCCCGGCACGGTCGCGGCGGCCCGCCGCAGCCGCGCGATGACTTGCAGCGCGCTGTCCACCCGCTGCGGCTTGTCTCGCAGCATGATGAACATGCGGCCGGAATTGACGGTACTGGCGGCATTGCCGCCGCCCACCGTGGAGATCACCGATGCCACGTCGGGGTCGCGCCGGATGATCTCGGCCAACGCCGACTGACGCGCCACCATGGCGTCGAACGAGGCGTCGTCGGGGCCGACTGTCGAGCCAGTGATCTGGCCAATGTCCTCGGACGGGAAGAAGCCCTTGGGTATCTGCACAAACAGGACGCCGGTGAGCACGAAGGTGCCGAGGGTGAATGCCAGCACGACCCGCGGCATCCTCACTGTCCTGCGCAGCGCCCAGGCATAGCCGTCGCTCAGCTTGTTGAAGCTCCATTCGAAGGAGCGCAACATGACGTTATGCTTCTCGTGATGATCGATCGGCTTGAGCATCCGCGAGCACAGCATCGGCGTCAGCGTCAACGAGACGAAGCCCGAGATCAGGATGGCAAAGCTGATGACCAGGCCGAACTCGTTGAACATCCGGCCAACGACGCCGCCCATGAACAGCACCGGGATGAACACTGCAACGAGGGACAGCGTCATCGAGATGATCGTGAAGCCAACCTCCTTGGACCCTTTGAAGGCGGCTTCCATCGGCGTGTCGCCCGCCTCGATGTGACGGACGATGTTCTCCAACATAACGATCGCGTCGTCGACCACGAAGCCCACCGCCAGCGTCAGCGCGAGCAACGAGATGTTGTCGATCGAATGACCGCACAGATACATCAGCGCGAAGGTACCGATTATCGAGATCGGCAGCGCAATCGCCGGGATGAAGGTCGCGCGGGCGCTGCGCAGGAAGAAGTAGATCGCGAGAATGACGAGGATGCCGGCGAGGATCAGCGTGAACTCGACGTCCTCGATAGCGTGCCGGATCGGGATCGAACGGTCGGCCAGCAGGCTGATGTTGACCCCGCTCTGCAGCTCCTGCTCGATCGCCGGCAGCATCGCCTTGACGCGGTCGACGACGTCTACGGTGTTGGCATCCGGCTGCTTGTAGACGCCCAGCACGATGGCGCGAGTGCCGTTGAGCCAGCTCGCCACCTTGTCGTTCTCGACGCTGTCGATCGACGTGGCGACGTCGGAAATGCGGACCGGCGCGCCGTTCTGCCAGCTGACGATCACCGGCATGTAGTCGGCAGCCGTCTGGATCGGCCCGGTCGCGTCGAGGATCGAGTTCTGGCGGCGGTCCGCGACGGAACCGACCGGCTTGCTCGAATTGGCGCTGACGATGGCGTTCTGCAGCTCTTGCAGGGTGAGGCCGCGCACGGCGAGCTGGTCGAGGTTGGCGCGCACCCGCACCGCATACTTCTGAGACCCGAAGATCAGCACCTGGGCAACGCCGGGCAGGGTCGAGAGGCGCGGCAGGATCGAGCGGTTCGCAAAGGCATCGACGTCGGACAAGCGCGCCTGGGAGGACCACAATGCAAGGAACATGACTGCGAAGTCGGCAGGGTTGATCTTGCGGAAGCTGGGCGGCGCCGGCAGCTCCGGCGGCAAACGCCGCAGCGCCGATGAGATCGCCGACTGGACGTCGAGCGCCGCGCCGTCGATGCTCCGGTTGAGGTCGAACTGCAGCGTGATCGCGGTGTTGCCGAGCGAGGACGTAGAGGTCATCGCGGTAACGCCGGCGATGGTCGCGAACTGTCGCTCGAGGATCGAGGCGACCGACGCCGCCATCGTCTCCGGGCTGGCACCCGGCAGAGTCGCCGTCACCTGGATCGTGGGGAAGTCGACGCGCGGGATGGCCGCGACCGGGAGTTGCTTGTAACCGAAAATGCCGGCGAGGACGAGCGATGCCATCACCAGGATGGTCATCACCGGGCGGCGGATGCAGATCGCGGACATGGTTGCCTCCTCAGCCGCGAGGATTGCTGGGCGCGGGAGCCTCGTTCTGCGCCGCCTTGATCGTGACCGCAGCGCCGTTGACCAGACGAAGCTGGCCGTCGGTCACCACTTGCTCGCCGACCTTGAGGCCGCTTCCGATCACCGACTCCCCGCCTTGCGTGCGTCTGATGGTGATGGGCCGAACCTCGGCCACGCGCCCGTCCTTGACGACAAAGATGTACGGCCCTTGCGGTCCGAGCTGCACCGCCGGCGCGGGAATCGAAATAGCCTGGGGTTCGACGCCCAGCACCAATTCGGCCTTGACGAACTGGCCAGGCCACAGGCCCTCGTTGGCGTTGGGGATCTTGGCCTTTACCATCACCGTGCCCGTCATCGGATCGACGGTGTTCTCGATGAACGCAACCGAACCCGTTTGTTTGCGCTTGTCGTCGACGAGGGCGTTGACCGTTACGTTGCCCTCAGCCATCGCCGCCCTCAGCTCCGGAAGGTAGACCTGAGGGATCGCGAACTGCAGATAGATCGGATCGACCTGGTTGATCGTCGCCAGCACCGAGGCCGCCGTGTTGTCGGCAACGCGGACAACTGTTCCCGCCTTGTTCGGGATCGAGCCAATGCGGCCCGACACCGGCGCCTTTATCTCCGTGAAGCTGAGTTGTGTCAGAATGGTCGTCCGCAGCGCCTCGTTGGACTCGAGCTGGGCCTCGGCAGCCTTTTGGGCCGTCAAGTTGGTGTCGCGAGCGACCACCGTCCCCGCACCTTTGCCGAGCAGACCCTCGGAGCGCGCGGAGTCGCGCTTGGCTTGCGCCACCTGCGCCTCGTCCTTGCGGATCTGGGCCTCGATCTGGGCAAGCTGCGCCTTGAGGCTGCGCTGGTCGAGCTCGAACAGAAGATCGCCTTCCTTGACCAGCGCGCCCTCCTCGACGAGGACCTTCATGATCTGGCTGTCGAGGCGCGGCTTGATCTGGATCGAGGCGATGGCCTGTACCGTGCCCACCGCTTCGATCAGTATCGGCATCGGCTTGGCGACGGCGGTTGCGACGACAACCGGAATCGCGCCGCCCGGATTGGCGCGGCCCCGCCGACCTTGAGGCTGCGCCGATGCGGCCGGACTGGAGCCGCTCTGTTCGCTCGCATTGGCCAGCGCGCCCAAGCCCAGCTTCTGGGCGAGCTCGTTGCGATGCGTATAGGCCGCGCCGCAACCCACGACCACAACTGAAGCGAGGACCGCCCAACGGACCAACCGCATCTCGAACTCCCGAAAGCCCCAGCCCCCGCGCGATTATACGGACGTATAGCCGTCCCGCACAGCAACAACCGGCCAATCCTCCCCTCTTTGCGTGCAAAAAACCCGCCACAAGGGCGGGTTTCAAGCCAAATCCGAAGATTGGTCCGGTTAGCGGCTGTAGTACTCCACGACCAGCGACGGCTCCATCTGGACCGGATACGGCACGTCGGCCAGCTTCGGACCGCGTACGAAGGTGCCCTTCATCTCCTTGTGGTCGGCCGTGACGTATTCCGGCACGTCGCGCTCGGCACTCTGGGTCGCCTCGAGGACCCGCTCCATCTCCTTGGCCTTGGACGTCAGCTCGATGACGTCGTTGTCCTTGACCAGGTAGGAGGCGATATTGACCCGCCTGCCGTTCACCTTGACGTGGCCGTGGCTGACCAGCTGACGGCTGGCGAACGGGGTGATGGCGAATTTCATGCGGTAGATGACGGCATCGAGCCGGCGCTCGAGCAGCTCGACCAGGTTCTCGCCGGTGTCACCGCGGCGCCGCACGGCCTCGATATAGTAGCGGCGGAGCTGGCGCTCCGAGACCGAACCGTAGTAGCCCTTGAGGCGCTGCTTCGCCATCAGCTGAAGGCGATAGTCGGTCGGCTTCTGGCGGCCCTGGCCGTGCTGGCCGGGACCGTATTCACGCTTGTTGATCGGGCTCTTGGGACGGCCCCACAGGTTGACCCTGAGGCGGCGGTCGATCTTGTACTTCGAATTTGCGCGTTTGCTCACGCGGCACTCCTCTATGGTGTCCGGATAGGCCTTGATCCAGCGTCAGCTGGGGCGGGA
This sequence comes from Reyranella sp., assembly GCF_965279465.1. Lineage (NCBI taxonomy): Bacteria > Pseudomonadati > Pseudomonadota > Alphaproteobacteria > Hyphomicrobiales > Reyranellaceae > Reyranella > Reyranella sp. The sequence continues at coordinate 3,611,628 of NZ_OZ257242.1, read as the reverse complement.
TGAGGGCCTCAATGGGCCCCAAACCACGTTCTCCGGAAGAAGCGCGGAACATACTGGCGATCGCCCGTCAGTCAAGCGTAGCCCGCGGAAAATCACGGAGAGGTCAACTCCCTGCAAATATTCACGAATTAGGCATTTCGCCGATTTCCGGCCGCACTCCCGCGGCAATGTCGAACCCCGGCACGGGTTGATGGAGCCTGCGATATCCGATCCTTGGCGATCTACAGGCTCTTCGGCTCACCTCTCACCTCGAGCCTGAAGTCGATCAGTCGATAGCCGAGGCGTTCGGCCGCCCGCTCGATGACAGTGGCGAAGTCGCGGTCGTCGATTTCGACAATCTGGCCACTGCGCACGTCGACGAGGTGCTGGTGCGGCCGCCCCGCCATCTCGTACCGCATCTTGCCGCCAAAGCTGTGCCTGGTCAGCACGCCTGCCTCGGCCAGCCGGTTCAATATCCGATAGACCGTGCCCAGCGAGATGCGCCGCCGGAAAGCTGCGCGCTGGTGGATCTCGCTGGCGCAAGGATGATCGTTCGCGTCCCCCAGGACATCCAGCACCAACCGCCGCGGTCGCGTCAGCTTCAGGCCATGCCGCTGGCAGAGTGCCTCGAGACGGCCCATCCGCTCCTCCTCAGCGCTTCAGGTAGAACTGGATCGGGACGACCAGCTCCATCGATTCGCCCGGCTGGTCGGGCGGGAACGGCGGCAGCGGCTGGGCGCGCTGCAGCAGGTCGAGCCCTTCCTGGTCCAGGCTCGCTACGCCGGCAGCCCGTTCGAGCCGCAATGCCAGAACTCTGCCATCGCGGCTCAAGGTGAAGCGTACATAGACGACACCTTCCTGCCGCTGACGCTGGGCATCGGCAGGATAGCGCTTGTGCCGCTCGAGGTGGCGCAACAGGAGACCTTTCCAGGTTGGCAGCGCTGACGAAGGCGGATAGGGCGTCGCCCCTTGTACCGGCGCCGCGGCCCGGGGCGCCTGATCCGGAGTCGCCTGAGGTGCGGCCGCCGGAGCCGGCGGTCGTTTCTCGACGGGCTTCGGCTTCTTGACTGGCTGCGGTTTCGGCGGCGGCGGTTTGAGATCGACGGGCGGCGGTGGCTCGGGGTCAGGCAGCACGATCGCCACCTTGTCCGGCGGCAGAATCTCGACCGGTGGCGGCGGCTCGGCCTCTGCCAGCTCGATTTTCATCGGCTTGAGGTCTACCGGCGGCGGCTCCTGCGGCTCAGGCACCATCTCGCTCAGGTCGGGCGCCGGCGGCGCGTCGTTCGGCGTCGTCTCGGGTGCCGCCGGCAGCGGCGCCATCTCGAGCATCACCGCCGCCGGCGGCGGGCTATAGGGCGCCTCCTCCGCACGCCAGCCGAGCGCGGCTCCCACGGCCGCCGCATGCGCCGCCAGAACCAGCACGAAGCTACCGATCCAGCGCGCGGTGTCCCTCATTGTTCCAGCCCGACCAGCGCGACCTTGAGGTAGCCTGCGGTGCGCAGCAGGTTCATCGCCTGCATGAGCTCGCCATAGGGCACTGTTTTGTCGGCGCGCAGAAAGATGCGCTCGTCCTTCTTGCCCCCCGTTGCGGTGTCGAGCGCCTTGCCGAGATCCGGCCTGGTCACCGGCGCATCCTTCAGCACGAACGACAGATCCGCCTTCACCGTCAGGTAGAGCGGCGTGTCGGGCTTGGATTGCCGCTCGGCTGTCGAAACCGGCAGATCGACCGGCACATCGACCGTCGCCAGCGGCGCCGCCACCATGAAAATGATCAGCAGCACCAGCATCACGTCGATGAAGGGCGTAACGTTGATCTCGTGGTTCTCCGCCAGCTCGTCGCTGCCGTGGTCGAGCTTGACCGACATCAACGCCTCCCGAGATCGCGTGACACCAGGCGCAGCACTGCGGCCGAGGTGTCCGCCACCAGCGCGCGATGGGCAGCGATGCGGCGCGAGAAGTGGTTATAGATGACGACCGCCGGAATCGCGGCGGCAAGGCCGAGCGCCGTCGCCAGCAGTGCCTCGGCAATACCGGGCGCGACTACGGCGAGGTTGGTGGTCTGCGCTCGCGAGATGCCAATGAAGCTGTTCATGATGCCCCACACCGTGCCGAAAAGACCGACGAACGGCGCGGTCGCGCCGATCGTCGCCAGCACCCCCGTGCCCTTCAGCATGCGGCGGCCGGCTGCCGCCTCGAGACGCTCCAGCCGCGAGGCAACGCGCTCCTTGACGCCGTCGCGATCGCCTTCCGCCGACATGGCCAGCTCGACCTGGGCTGCCTTCACCAGATTGTCGGCGGGCGCCTCGGCCAGGGACGGCGCACGATCGATCGCCGCCAGCGACGCACGCTGCCGCCGTGCCACAGCGGCGATCTCGACAGTCTTGGCCAAGAACACCGTCCACGTCAGGACCGAAGCGAAAGCCAGCCCGACCATTACCCCCTGCACCAGCCAGTCGGCCTGCATGAACATGCCCCAGACCGACAGATCGCGCGGCAGCACCGAGTTTGCCACCGCGCCTGCGGGATCGGCGGGGGAAGCGGTGCCAGGATCGGCGGCAGGAACCGCGGGCGCCGCAGCCGGGCCGGTGACCGAGGGCGCCGGGGCGGAGGTCGTGGGCGCCGCAGCCGGGCCGGTGACCGAGGGCGCCGGGGCGGAGGTCGTGGGCGCCGCAGCCGGGCCGGTGACCGAGGGCGCCGGGGCGGAGGTCGTGGGCGCCGCGGCCTGCCCGGCTGCCGTTCCGACGGACTGCGCCCAAGCGAGCGTCGGAAGCAGCACGAAGAGAATAGACAACCAACGCAACAACATTACGCAATACCTTGCAGGAAGGGACGGTTCGCAGGGGCCGTAAGGAGGCCCGCAATCATGGAACAGCGCCCGCCCCTGGCTTCGACCTGGCGAACGGTAACGACACATTGTTTCATGGCTTCGACGCAGTCCGCCCCTTTTTGGGCGGCCGGATGCCGTCCCTCGTCCATATGACGAACGAGGCGGGCAAAATTACACGTTCACAGCCCCTCGATAGGGGGTTTTTTTGCGAGCGGTCGACGCCGGATGTTGCCTAAATCTCGACCAGAACCACTTCGTGGGTCACAGTCGCCGACTTTTTGAACATGGCCGTGGCCGAGCAATACTTCTCGTCCGACAGCGAAACCGCTCGCTCGATCAGCGCGCGATTCAGCTTCCGGCCCCGCACCGTGTAGACCAGCTTCACCCTGGTGAAGACCTTGGGATGATCGCCGGCCCGCTCGGCGACCAGTGCGACCTCGACCCCCTCGATGTCCTGGCGCTGCTTCTTCAGCATCGAGACGACGTCGATCGCGGTGCAGCCGCCCAGGCCCATCAGCATCACCTCCATCGGCCGCGAGGCGAGGTTGCGGCCGCCGATGTCGGGCGCGCCGTCCATGGTCAGCGTATGGCCGCTGCCGCCCTCGGCAACGAACAGGGCGCCGTCGACCCAGGAGATCCTCGCGGTGGTGGACATGGTCTCTCCCCTCTCCTTACTCGTCGTGCTTGTGCTTGCTGAGGAACTTGATCACGCCGTGAAAGGTCCGCACTTCCTGCTCGGTCATGGCGGCCCGCTGCAGGAGGGCACGCAGGTTGTTGACCATCGCCGGCCGCATGGCCTGGTGCCGCAGGAAGCCCGATTGGTCGAGCGCGCGCTCGAGATGGGCGAAGAGATTCTGCAGCTCGTCCTTGTCGGCCGGCCGCGTGGCGTGCTCGGACATGCGCTCGACCGGTGTCTCGTCGGCCGAGGCGATCCATTCGTAGGCAACCAGCAGCACCGCCTGCGCAACGTTGAGCGACGAGAATTGCGGGTTGAGGGGAATCGACAGCGCCGTGTCGGCATGAACGATATCGTCGTTCTCCAGGCCGGTGCGCTCGGGCCCGAACAGTATGCCGACGCGCTCGCCCGTCGCGATCCAGCCACGGATCTCCGACGCTGCGTGGCGTGCCGTCACGATGCGCTGCACCAGCTCGCGGGTGCGCGCCGTGGTCGCCACCACATGCTGCAGGTCGGCCACGGCGTCGGCCACGCTGTCGAAGACCTGGGCCTCGTCGAGCACGACGTCTGCCCCCGACGCGGCGCGCTGGGCGCGCTCGTTGGGCCAGCCGTCGCGCGGCGCGACCAGGCGCAACTCCGACAGGCCGCAATTCAGCATGGCGCGCGCCGCCATGCCGATATTCTCGCCGAGCTGCGGCCGCACCAGGATGATCGCTGGTGCCGCACCCTCGGTAGCCTGCCCTTTCGAAGCCCGTCCCATGCCGCCCTATAGCGCGACAGACGGCGAAATTCGACCTATCCTGTCGCCATGAAAACAGTCCCGATGCCCCCTTGGATCGGGCTCGTCGCCCTCGCCCTGACCTTGGGCAGCTGCGCGCCCGCCAGCCTTGTGCCTTACGACCGGAACACGAAGTACCAGGTCGACACCGCTTCCTCCGGGTTCACACTGACCGTGGATTATTCGCGCAGTCATTTCATTCCCGAGCCCGATGCCGTCGAGGAAGCCTGCAAGAACGCGTTCGTGACGGTGGCCCAGGACGTGGCCGCCAAGCGCGGCCGCCGCGTGCAGCAGATCGACGAACAGCAGATCGCCACCAAGCTCGGGAGCAACGAGCACAACAATCTATTGTACTGCACCGCGACGGGCCTGGTGGCATGGCAGTAGTGGCCAAGGCCGTGCCCCCGGGCAGAGAAGCCTTGGCTACCGCCGCGACGGCCGCGCCAGCATTGCCTGGCGGCGCATGAAGAGCAGTGCCGGAATGAAGATGACGGCCGATATCGCCAGCACGCGGAAGTCGTTGAGATAGGCGATCGACGCAGCCTGGCGATTGAGCTCCTCGCTCCACACGGCGATCAGCCGCGACGGATCGTCGATCGGCACGGAACCGAACGGCCAGCCGCCGCCGAACGGCATCAGGTGCGAGACGATGCGCGCGCGATCGACCGGAATGCCGTTCTCGATCGGTGTGGTGGCGAGCCGCCACAGCGGGTTGAACACCGTCAGATGCTCGGCCATCACCGAGCGGTTGATCTGCACGTTGCGGCCGAGCAAGGCGACCAGCGCGGCGACGCCGACCGATGCGCCGAGGTTCCGCATCAAGGCATTCAACGCTGCGCCCTCGGTGCGGATGCGCACGGGCACGGTGGCGAAGGCGAGCGTGGTGAGCGGCGGAAACACCAGCCCGAGCCCGCATCCCTGCAGGAAACCGTTCCAGATGATCCGCGCCTCGCTGACATCGAGCGTGAATAGCGTCATGTCGTAGAGCGAGATCGCGCACAGGCCGAGCCCGAGCGCGATGAGCCAGCGCGCGTCGACCTTGCCGATCAGGCGCGACACCACGAACATCGAGAGCATCGTGCCGATCCCGCGCGGCGCCATCACGATACCGGTGGTGAAGACGGGGTAGCCCTTGAGCTGCTGCAGGAAGGGCGGCAGCAGGGTCGCGGTCACGATCATCAGCAGGCCGGTGACGGCGGTGAAGGTGAGCCCGATCATCAGGTTGCGATCGCGGAACAGGTCGCGCGGCAGGAACGGATGGTCGCTCGACAGCATATGGAGCACGAACATCGCGGCAGCAACGGCGGCCACGACGGCTTCGACGATGATCTCCGCGGAGCTGAACCAGTCGATCTGCTCGCCGCGGTCGAGCATCAGCTGGAACGAGCCGATGGCGAGCGCCAGCAACGAGAAGCCGAGCAGGTCGAACGGCCGTGGCGTGTCGCTCGCCTTGTTCTTGACCAGGATCATGAGGCCGACCGCGCACAGGATGCCGACCGGCAGGTTGATGTAGAATACCCAGCGCCACGAATATTCGTCGGTCAGCCAGCCGCCGAGCGTCGGGCCGCTGATCGGCCCGAGCATGGTGCCGACACCCCACATCGCCATCGCCTTGCCCTGCTCCTCGCGGCTGTAGGCGTCCATCATCAGCGCCTGGCTGAGCGGCACCAGAGAGGCGCCGAAGACACCCTGCATGATGCGGAACAGCACGAGCTGCGGCAGCGTCTGGGCGGCGCCGCACATCATCGAGGCGATCGTGAATCCGATCACCGACGAGACCAGGATGCGTCGTACGCCGAAGCGCACCGCCAGGAAGCCGGCGAGCGGCGTCGCGATCGCCGCCGACACGATGAAGGAGGTGATGACCCACGCCACCTGCTCCTGGGTGGCCGACAGCGACCCCTGCATGTTGGGCAGCGCCACGTTGGCAATGGTGCCGTCGAGCGCCTGCATGATCGTGGCCATCATCACCACGACGGTAAGCCAGCGGCGGCGGCGGAGCTGCTCGGGAGTCATGGTCAGGCTTTTCCGGACCGCGAGCGTCTCGCTCGCTCGAGCTCATGAGCGAGCGAGACGCTCGCGGTCCGGGAGACCATGATCAGAGCCCGATGCTCTTGAGAATGTCGCCGAATGTGCGCTTGTGGCCGGTGTCGATGTCGATCGTCGCACTCATGCCGACGCGCAGCGGCGGATCACCCTCCCGGCATTGGACCGAGCTGCGCAAGGGGATACGCTGCACCACCTTGACCCAGTTGCCGGTGGCGTTCTGCGGCGGCAGCACGGAGAACTCCGCACCGGTCGACTGGGCCAGCGACGTGACCTTGCCGGTGCACTTCATGTCGGGATAGGTGTCGATGGTTATGCTGACCGGTTGGCCGACCCTCACGCGGGTGAGCTCGGTCTCCTTGAAGTTGGCCTCGATCCAGAGGTCGGTGTCGGCGACCACCGCGACCGACGGCACACCCATCACCGCATAGCTGCCCGGCACCAGCACCTTGGAGACGATGCCGTCCAGCGGCGCCTCGATCGTGGTGCGTCGGAGATTGAGCAATGCTTCGTCGCGTGCGGCCAGCATCTGCTTGACCCTGGGATGGTCGTCGACCTTGATCTTCGGATCACCGGCGAGCTGTGCCTCGATGCGCTGCAGCTCCTCCTCGGCGGAGGCGATGCGCTGGCGCGCGACCTCCGCCGACATGCGCGATTCCTCGAGCTTGGCGGCTGGAGCGAACTTGCGCTCGGCGAGGTCCTTCTGACGCTCGTAGTCGGCCTGAGCATAGACCTGCTGGCTGAGAGCCGCCTTGATGTCCTCGCGCTTGGTTCGCCACTGCGCCCGCAGGCCGCGAATCTCGGCGCGCTGGATCTCGATGTCCGATTCGATCTTGGCAAGCGCCAGCCGGTAGGGCGTGTCGTCGAGCCGGTAGAGGAGCTGGCCGCGCGAGACACGCTGGTTCTCGCGGACCGCCACCTCGACGATCGGGCCGCTCAACTCGGTGGCGACATAGACCCGGTCGCCCTTGACGTAGGCGTTGTCCGTCTCGACGTAGCGCCCGGCGCCCAACCAGAAGAACAGCGCCGCCGCAGCAGCGAGGAACGGCAGCGACCACATGAGCAGGCGCACGAAGAAGCGGCCGCCGACGCGCGGGCGGCGCGCCACAGCTACCGCGATCGGCGGTGCCAGCGTCTGGGGTTGCTCTCCATCCATTGCTACATATGGTCTGCCGCCGGGTCGCGACCGTCAACCAACGGCCGGGCATGGCTGATTATTCGGGCGCAGCGGTACTCCCGACCGTACTGGAGGTCCCTACCCAGTGGTTGCCGCCGCCGGTCGTGCCCCGTCGCGGAACAGCTTGTAGGTAATGGCGTCGTACAGCGCATTATAGGAGGCGTCGACGATGTTGGGCGAGACGCCGATGGTCGACCAGCGAGCCCCTTTGGCGTCGGCGCTCTCGATCATCACGCGCGTGGTCGCGGCCGTGCCGCCGGCAGAATCAAGGATACGCACCTTGAAGTCGACCAACCGCATGTCGGCCAGCTCGGGATAGACCGGGATCAGCGCCTTCCGCAGCGCAGAGTCGAGGGCGTTCACCGGGCCGTTGCCCTCGCCCACCTCCATTGCGCGCCGGCCGGCGACGTCGAGCTTCACGGTCGCCTCGGACAGGGCGATCAGCTGGCCGCGGGCGTTGACCCGCCGCTCGGCCAGCACGCGGAAGCTCTGCAGCGCGAAGTAATCGGGCACGGTGTGAAGCTCATGCCTTGCCAGCAGCTCGAACGAGGCGTCGGCGCCGTCGTAGGCATAGCCCTCGGCCTCTCGCTCCTTGACGATCTCGAGCAGCCGCGCGACTCCCGGGTTCTTCGGATCGACCTCGAGGCCGATCTGGCGGAAGCGGGCCATGATGTTGGAGCGGCCGGCCTGGTCGCTGACCACGATGATCCGCTGGTTGCCGACGACCTCCGGATCGACATGCTCGTAGGTCTTGGGGTCCTTCTCCACCGCCGAGACATGCAGTCCGCCTTTATGGGCGAAGGCACGCGTGCCGACATAGGCGGCGCTGCGATTGACACCGACATTGAGGCGATCGTCCAGCAGACGCGAGAGATGGGTCAGCCGCTGCATCGCGCCTGCCTTAAGGCCCGTCTCGAAGCCCATCTTCAGAACCAGATTGGGGATCAAAGAGATCATGTTGGCGTTGCCGCAGCGCTCGCCCAGCCCGTTGATCGTGCCCTGGATCTGGCGCACGCCTGCGCGCACCGCGGCCAGAGTGTTGGCGACTGCATTCTCGGTGTCGTTGTGAGTATGGATGCCCAGACGATCGCCCGGGATCTTCTTCACGACCTCCGAAACGATCCGTTCGATCTCGTGCGGCAGGGTCCCGCCGTTGGTGTCGCACAGCACCAGCCAGCGCGCGCCGTTCCTCTCGGCGGCGGCAAGGCAGGATAGCGCATAGTCGGGATTGGCCTTGTAGCCGTCGAAGAAATGCTCGGCGTCGAACATCACCTCGTCCATGCGGGTCTTCGCATGGGCAATCGAGTCACCGATCATCTCGACATATTCGGCGCGGTCGAGCTCGAGCGCGACGTCGACATGGAAATCCCAGGTCTTGCCGACCATGCACACGGTGCGGGCCCTGGTCGACAGGATGGCACTGAGGCCGGGATCGTTGCCGGCGCTGCGGCCGGCCCGCCGTGTCATGCCGAACGCCACGAACTTCGCGTTCTGGAACGACGGCGGATCGGCGAAGAAGCGGTCGTCGGTCGGGTTGGCGCCGGGCCAGCCCCCTTCGATGTAGTCAATCCCCAGCAAATCGAGCTCGCGCGCAATCGCCGCCTTGTCCGCGACGGTGAAGTCGACGCCCTGGGTCTGGGCGCCATCGCGAAGGGTGGTGTCGAACAGGTAGAGGCGGTCGGAGGAGCTCATGGCGGCGGTATAATGGTCTCAGCGCCGGAAAGCACGGGCCGATCGCGGCCGGATTGCCCCCGAGGCCCCTGCCCCGTAAGACGGGGCACCTGCCCCGAATGCGGGGAGGAAGGGAGGGACAATGACCACGGCGACCACCATCACCGAGCTGCGCACCACGCTCCTGGAGGTGCCGTGGCACGGCAAGCCGCCCGAGACCGGCCTGAAGCTCGAGACCAAGCGCGACATCTACGTGCTCGAGATCGAGACCCAGGGCGGCATCACCGGCATGAGCTACCTGATGCCGTTGCGCGGTGGGCTGCACTCGATCGATGCGGCGATGAAGGAGCTGATCGCGCCGCACGTGATCGGCCGCGATGCGACGGAGATCGAGGCGATCTGGACGCAGCTCTACAAGAGCAACTTCTGGCTCGGCCGCATGGGCGTCACCCTGTTCGCGCAGAGCGCGGTCGACATGGCGCTGTGGGATATCGTCGGCAAACGCGCCGGACTGCCACTGTTCAGGCTGTGGGGCGCCTCGCGCACCGAGATCCCGGCCTACGGCTCGGGCTGCTTCCGCGGCCTCGGCCGCGACGGCATGATCGGCCGCGCGAAGGAATTCACGGCGATGGGGCTGAAGGCGATCAAGATGCAGGTCGCCCATATCCGACCCTGGCGCGAGGACGTGCTCAACGTCAAGGCGATGCGCGAGGCGATGGGCGGCACGGTCGAGATCATGATCGACGTCAACATGGGCTGGGACGCCGACACCGCCATCCAGGCCGGCCACCGCATCGACGAGTTCGATCCCTACTGGCTGGAAGAGCCGGTGATCGCCGAGGACTTCACCGGCTACCGCCGCATCGCCGCGGCGCTCAAGACCCGCATCGTCGGCGGCGAGAGCCACTTCACGCGCCAGGACCTGCGGCCGTTCTTCGAGGCGCCGCACCCGGTGCCGATCCTGCAGCCCGACCCGATGCGCGGCGGCTTCACCGAGCTGCGCAAGATCGCGGCCGCCGCCGAGCCGTGGGGCATCAAGCTGGCGCCACACCTGTTCCACGAGACGATGGTGCACTTGCTCGCCTCCATCCCCAACGCGAGCTGGCTCGAATACATGACCTGGAACGACGACCTCTGGATCGAGCCGGTCCTGCCGTCGAAGACCGGCACCATGACGCCGCCGGAACGGCCAGGCCACGGCCTCGCCTTCCGCCCGGAGATCCTGAAGGATCACCGCATCGGCGGGCAGCGCATCAGGGGCTGACGATCATCACCGGGAGCGCGCCACTCCCGTGATGCCTCTTTTCATGCTCTTCCGGACCGCGAGCCTCTGGCTCGCTCATGAGATTGAGCGAGCCAGAGGCTCGCGGTCCGGAAGAGCGTGAGCGCCACGGAATGGCGGTCGCGGCCCGTGGCGACGGTGGCGAGTTCGAGGCGCGTAGCGATGCGACCAACCGGCGCGACGGGCTGCTGTTGCCCGACGCCACGCTGGCCGATCTCGCCAGGGCCGGCCGCAAGATGGGTGTCACCGCAAGTTGGAGCTGAATGATCGGCGCGCCTTGCCTTAAGATGAAGCCATGATCGTCCTGCGCGCCTCGTTCTCGCTTTTCCTTGCCGTCGTCCTCGCCGGCGCAGCGCAGTCGCAGACACTGAAGATCGCCGACCGGCAGGCCTCGAAGACCGTCACCGCCCAGCAACTTCTGGCGGATCCGGCGACGCGTACGGTCACGATCCCAAACGATCCGGTCTATGGCCGGTCGATGACCTACCGGGCGCTTCCGGCGGTTGAGCTGCTGAAAGGCCTGGCGATCGGGCGCGAGGACTATGTCGAATTTGCCGCCACCGACAAGTTCTCGGTCGGCGTGCCGGCCCGGCTGTTGCTTGATTCCCCCGGCACGCGGCCGCGTGCCTTTCTGGCCATCGAAGCAGGGACGGAGCCCTGGCCGGCGATCCCCGATCGCGGCAAGGAGACGGCCGGCCCGTTCTTCCTGGTCTGGCAGGACGCCAAGCGCGGCGAGATCAGTTCCGAATATTGGGTCTACAAGCTCGCCTCGCTGGAGGTGACCGACAGCCCGTACAAGCGCTGGCCCGCGCTCAATGTCCCCGACAACCTGCCGTCAACCCACCCCGCCCGGCGGGGACTGGACCGCTACGTCACGCTCTGCATCTCCTGCCACCGCTTCAACGGCGCGGGCGAAGGCGAGATGGGGCCCGACCTCGCCAAGCCGATGAACCCGGTGGACTATTTCCAGCCTGAGGCTTTCCGCAAGTTCCTGCGCAGCTCCAAAAGCGTGCGCGACTGGCCCGAGCGCAAGATGCCGAGCTTCGTCGAGGACATGCTGAGCGAGGAGGACATGGAAGCGCTCATCGCCTGGCTGACCTACAAGGCCCGCCACCCTTAGGCATCGATCATGGCACAGCGACCGAGGTCGCATCCGGTTGCGGACTTAGAGCCGATTTGTTGGCGGCAGTGGCGCGGAGGGCTTCATCCCGGGCCGATTGGGTGCCGGAGTTCGCTCCTTTGGTCCGCAGACCGATTGCAGCGCCGCCCACTGCGCGTCGCTGAAAGCGGGTGTCCCGGTCGCCGGTCGCCGGGTCGCGGCGATGCGTTCGGCGGTCGGCGGATGGCTCGACCAGATGCCGATCGCGGACGCCATGTCGACGGGCTGCTTCTCGAGCATCCGTTCGAAGAACCTGGAGACGCCGTCGGCGCGCAGGCCGAGCTTTTCGAGCAGCTCCACGGCAGTGGCATCGGCGTCGCGTTCGAAGCTCCGCCCGTTGCGCAACGCCAGCAGCAGGCTGCCGCCGGCGCCGACGGTGCCGAGATCGGAGAAGCCGCCGGTCATCGACCTCAGCAGCTGCTCGACGCCGAACTGCCGCGCCAGGCCCTTGATCGCGTGATAATGCGTGACGTGCCCCATCTCGTGCGCCAGCACGCCGGCCAGCTCGTCGCCGTCGCGCGTGAGGTCGATCAGGTCGGAATAGAACACCAGGATGCCGCCCGGCAGGGTGTAGGCGTTCACCGGTCCGCCCTTGACGATCCGCACGCTGACCGGATGCGGATAGCCAGCCGCCTTGGCCAGCCGCGTGGCAAGGCCGTTGATCGCCGCCAGCCCGGCCCGGCCCTGGCAGAGCGGCTGCTCGCCGGTCAGGTCCTCGGCGACGCTCTCGCCCAGGCGGCGCTGCAGGTCGTAGGGCACGTACGGCGCGACAGTGCCGCTGCCGACATCGATGGCGATCCAGAACAGGCCGATCGCGGCGGCCAACGTGGCCCCGAACAAGGCGATGCGCGGCAGCGCCGCCGGCCGCGACCGGCCGAGGGCGGCGAGCGGCGGCATGGTCTGGGCGAGCTGCCGACGCAGCTCGGGATCCTCGATCACCAGGCGGCCCTCCTCGCCGCGGCGCGCGACCGGCGGCGCCTTCTCGTGCTCGGTGTCGCCCAGCACGACCAGCTCGCTGGACGGCCAGCGTGCGACCACCTGCGAGTCGACGGCGTCGATGATCAGCAGCTCGTGGCTTGCGGGGCGCACCGTGACCTCGCGGGCCAGCGCTACCTTGCCGTCGTAGTAGCGCGCGCGAGCGGCCACGATCAGAAACCGGTGACGTCGAACATGTCGAGCAACCCCTCGCCGAAGCGCGGACCGCGCTGCGCCGGCTGGCCGATCGTCGCCCCTTGCGGCGCGCCGTAGATCCACAGCTCGCCCGCGATCAGCCGCAGGGTGCGATGCATCACCCACGGCCAGCCCAGCCCGAGGGTCAGCACGACAATCAGGTAGTTCAGCACCATGAAGCCCCACATCTGCCGCGTCGAGATCGCGGAAGCGAACAGAACGTTGCCGGCTCGCGTGCGTGCCACGAGATAGCGCAGCAGGTAGGCCTGCCACCAGCAGCGCAGCGGCAGGATCATCAGGCCGAACACGATGTAAAGGACGACGCCGGCGGCGATCAGCAGCAGCACGGAGCGCAGGCTGGGCGCCGTGACGAGCTTCTCCACCTCCTCGGCCGTGAAACCGAGCTGCATGCCGCCGGCAATCACTGCTGCGACGACCAGACCAATCGCCAGTATCCAGACGAAGATGTTCAGGAAATAATAACCGATGTAGCGGCCGTAGATGTCGCCGGCACTGCCAGCGAAATCGAAGCGCTGTGTGCCGAAGAAGGCGTGGGAAATGCGCGGCCGCGCGAGATTGACGGAAACGAGCGGCGTCAGGAGCTGCCCCGTGATGGCATTGGCCATGTTGAGCAGCGTCGCCAGGCCGCCGTACGCCCAGGCCGATCCAACCATACCGCAGCGGATGCCGCGCCAGCGCGTACGCGAAAGCCTGTAGCGCAGCCCCGCATACTGGCCGACGAAGGCGAGCGGGATGCCGATGAAGACGATAGACAGGTAGAACAGGTTCATGAAGCCCAACCCCGGGACCGCATGCGCCTCGAAGCCGAACTCCCAGACCAGCCACATCAGCCCGGCCCAGATGCCGAGCACCGCCAGCACCAGCACGAAGCCGATCATCAGCTCGATGCCGCGGCCGCGATATTCGAACCGGTCGCCGAGGATCGAGAGGTGGTTCCAGAGGTAGCGCCGCAGCCGCGTGCGGCCCCAGAAGCGCGACCAGCCCAAGGTCAGCACCATCAGCGTGAGATGACGGAGATAGATGCCGTACAGCTCGCCGAGCTTGCCGTCGTAGACTGGCCGGCTCGGCGTCAGATCGAGCGGAATCGGCACGGGCTGCGCGGCCGAACCCTTCTGGCCCCAAGGGGAAATGTCGCTCAAATCGGGTCTTTATCCCTTGGCTGCAGCGCGAAAAATCGTATGCTGCAACGCAGCATGATCAGGTGCCCGGAGTCTACACCATGACCACCCCAGCCGGCGACAAGCCCCTCAAGGAAAGGCCTCTCAAGGATCGCCCTTGGCTGATCCGCACCTACGCCGGCCATTCGACCGCGGCCAAGTCGAACGAGCTCTACCGCACCAACCTGGCGCGCGGTCAGACCGGCCTGTCCGTCGCCTTCGATCTGCCGACCCAGACGGGCTACGATTCCGATCATCCGCTGGCCAGGGGCGAGGTCGGCAAGGTCGGCGTGCCGATCAGCCATCTCGGCGACATGCGCACCCTGTTCGACGGCATCCCGCTCGACCGCATGAACACGTCGATGACGATCAACGCGCCGGCGGCATGGCTGCTCGCGCTTTACATCGCGACGGGCGAGAGCCAGGGCGTCGATCGCGCCAAGCTGCAGGGCACGACGCAGAACGATATCATCAAGGAATATCTCAGCCGCGGGACCTACATCTTCCCGCCCGAGTCCTCGCTGCGCCTGACCGCCGACACGATCGGATTCACCTATCGCGAGGTTCCCAAGTGGAACCCGATGAACGTCTGCAGCTATCATCTGCAGGAAGCCGGCGCGACGCCGATGCAGGAGCTGGCCTTCGCGCTGGCCAACGCGATCGCCGTGCTCGACGCGGTGCGCGCGCGGGGCCAGGTGCCCGAAGCCGACTTCCCGCAGGTCGTGGGGCGCATCTCGTTCTTCGTGAACGCAGGCATCCGCTTCATCACCGAGATCTGCAAGATGCGGGCGTTCGCCGAGCTGTGGGACGACATCACCCTGAACCGCTACGGCGTGACCGACGCCAAGCAGCGGCTGTTCCGCTACGGCGTGCAGGTGAACTCGCTCGGCCTCACCGAGCAGCAGCCCGAGAACAACGTCTATCGCATCCTGCTCGAGATGCTCGCCGTGGTCATGAGCAAGAACGCGCGCGCCCGTTCGGTCCAGCTGCCGGCGTGGAACGAGGCGCTCGGCCTGCCGCGCCCGTGGGACCAGCAATGGTCGCTGCGCCTGCAGCAGATCGTGGCCTTCGAGACCGACCTCCTGGAATACGGCGACATCTTCGACGGCAGCGCGGAGATCGCACGCAAGGTCGAGTCGTTGAAGGCCGAGGCGCTGGCCGAAATGCAGCGCATTGCCGACATGGGAGGCGCGGTGGCCGCGATCGACTCGGCCTACATGAAGCAGCGACTGGTCGAATCGAACCTCAAGCGCCTCGCTGCCATCGAGTCGGGCGAGCAGACCGTGGTCGGCGTCAACGCCTTCACCGAGGGCGCGCCCTCGCCGCTATCTGGCAGCGACGGCTCGATCCTGACCGTCGATGCCGACGTCGAGAGCGGACAGATCGAGCGCCTCAATGCCTGGCGCGCGGGGCGCGACAGCGACGCCGTCAAGAAGGCGCTGGCCGACCTCGCCTCGGCCGCGAAAGAGGACCGCAACGTCATGCCGGCCTCGATCGCCTGCGCGACGGCGGGCGTCACGACCGGCGAATGGACCGAGACCCTGCGCGCCGTGTTCGGTGAATACCGCGCGCCGACCGGCGTCGCGCGCGCCGCGGGCGTGACCGACGGCCGGCTCGAGGCCGCGCGCCGCGAGGTCGAGACGGTGTCGCGCCGGCTGGGGCGCCGCATCAAGATCCTGGTCGGCAAGCCCGGCCTCGACGGTCATTCCAATGGCGCCGAGCAGATCGCCGTGCGCGCCCGCGACTGCGGCATGGAGGTGGTCTACGAAGGCATCCGCCTCACGCCCGAACGCATCGTCAACGCCGCGCTCGAGGAGAGCGTGCATGTCGTCGGCCTGTCGATCCTGTCCGGTGGCCATGTCTCGCTGGTGCGCGACGTGATGGAGGGCCTGCGCGAGGCCGGCATCGGCGATGTTCCCGTCGTGGTCGGCGGCATCATCCCGCCGGCCGATGCCGAGTTGCTGATCAAGGCCGGCGTCTCGCGCGTCTACACGCCCAAGGACTTCGACCTGACCCAGATCATGCGCGACATCGTCGGCGTCGTCGACAGCGCCTGGAAAGAGGCGGCCTGACCGTTACGTTCAGCCGCGCACGGCAAGGCTGGCCGTCGCATGCAGCATCGCCTCGACGACGGCATGGCTGAACAGCCAGGTCTCGGTATGGACGACATCGCCGTCGCGCCGGATGACCCGCGACAGGGCGATGATGTCGGTCGGTTGGGCCTCGCGAAGGCGCGTCACGCCGAGATGGGTGATCGACGCCTCGACGCCCGCTGCCGCACGCAACGAGGTGTCCACCACCGTCAGCAACGCCGCCGTCGACCAGCCCACGCCCGAGGGCGGCGAGAACCGCACCCGCACGTCCTGATCCTGGCTCTCCTCGACGAACAGTTCGTAGCGGTCGCGCTCGGGCGTGGTCTTCTCGAGCTGGGCCTGAAGTTCCTCTTCGATCATGATGCACCCTCGCAAAGGAGCGCACTCCTGTCATCCTGGAGCGGGGTGACAGCCTTCACGCCGCCCGCTATGAGCGGCCATGTCCTTCCTCGACCACATCGCGCGCTGCAACAACGCCGACCTGAGCCAGTTCGAACCCTGGTACGTCGGCGACATGCGCGCCGGATTCCTGCATCGCGACTTCCTGCCGACCATCGCGGTGCGGCCCGACCTGTTCAGCCATCGCGATGGCGCCTGGTATCTCGATGCCGCGCTCGACAGCCCCGCCAAGCGCACGGCGGCGATCCGCGCCTTCCTGCTGGGCTTACGCGAGCGCGGCCTGTTCGGCCGGCTGTGGCGCGAGGAGCCCTACAAGGTCAGCACGCACTTCAATGCTCCCCTCCTGCTCGAGATGGAGCGCGCGGCAGTGCCGTGGTTCGGCGTGCGCGCCTACGGACCGCACATGACAGGCTATGTGAAAAAGCGCGACGGACTGCACATCTGGGTGCCGCGCCGCTCGTACGACAAGCCGACCTTTCCCGGCGAGCTCGACAATACCGTCGCGGGCGGCCAGCCGGCGAACATCGGCATCTTCGAGAACCTGATAAAGGAATGCGCCGAGGAGGCTGCAGTTCCGCGCGCCCTGGCCGAACAGGCCAAGGCCGTCTCATTCATCGCCTACTGGAATCAATCCGGCCGGCAGCTCAAGCCCGATGTGATGACCTGCTTCGACCTCGAATTGCCGGAGAATTTCACACCGATTGCACATGATGGCGAAGTGCACTCGTTCGAGCTGTGGCCGCTTGAGCGGGTCTACGAGACGGTGCGCGATACCACCGAGTTCAAATATAACTGCAATCTCGTGTTGATTGATTTCTTCGTGCGTCACGGCTTGATGCACGCGGACGACCCGGATTTCTTCGCTATCGTAGAAGGTTTGCACCGATTGCAACCGACCTTCCGATAAGTTGGCGGAGACGTTCCACAACAGCTCGATGTAATCTTACGGCAACGGCTTCAGTCGGGCGCAATGGCGCGTCGTTCCGAATACGTGACCGGCCTGACTGGTTTTGCGCAAGGCAGCCCTCATGCCCTTTCGCACTTGCTATGTCGTTTCGACCGTCTCTGCTCTCTTTATCGCAGCATCCTCCGCCGCACAGGACGGCAGGCATGGCCAAGGTCATGCCGAGAACCACGACTGGTACCAGGAGTTGAAGCAGCCCGGTACGGGCTACTCCTGCTGCAACGGCACCATGAACGGCATCGAAGGCGATTGCCGCCCGACACGTGCCTATCTCACCGAAGACGGCCAGTGGCGTGCGCTGATCGACGGCCAGTGGGTGTTGATCCCGCCGCGCGCCGTGCTGAAACAGCTTGCCCCCGACGGCCGCTCCCACATCTGCGCCAGCCGCAGCGGCATGATCTACTGCTTCCTCGGCGGGAGCCCGAAGAGCTGAGTCAGCGGCGAAAAGGATTGAGGATCGTCAGCACTTTGTCGATCACGCGGCCATGCTGCATGTCTTCTGTGAAGAGCGTATCGCACTCGGCGATGCGAGCGCTCGCGACAATGAGCGCATCATAGAAGGAGAAGTCATGATCGCGCGCCAACTCGACCGCAGCTTCGTGAACCGCCAGCGTAAGCGGCTCGACTCGACAAGCGGCCCGAATGGTCTTTAGCGTGTCCTCGATCTCCGGCCACGGCATACGATATTTGCGCGACGCCACCCTGACGAATTCGTTGAGCACCTGTACGCTGACCACACCACCTTCTGCCAGCAAATCCTCCGCACGGCTCGCCTTGGCCTCATCCTCGGTACCCAGGTAAAGGATGATGTTGGTGTCGAGGAACACCAGCGCCATCAGCTGCGCTCGTTTGCCTCCAGGCGGTCGAACTTGAAATCGGCGGGAATGCGACCGCGATATTTGCGCAGCCGAATCAGCATTGCTCTGACATCTTCTTTCCGGTGGACATCGAGCCGTCGCTTGCCCGCGACGTCGACCTCGATATCGTCACCTTCCTTGATGTTGAGCGCCTCTACCAAGCCGGCAGGCAGACGAATCGCAAGGCTATTACCCCATTTTGCGACCTTCATGGCGAACCTCCAATACTGGATATACGTCTCCGCCAATGTATATCAAGGACGACAGGCTATCAATTCGGTGCCGGGATATTCGAATCCTTGATGACCTGACGCCACTTGGCGACCTCGGTGGCGACGACCTCGGCGTAGGCCTCGGGCTTGCCGCCGACGGGGAGGAAGCCGAGATCGACGAGCTTCGCGCGCACCGTCGGGTCGGCGAGCGATTCGTTGAACGCCGCGTTGAGCCGATTCACCACCTCACGTGGCGTGCCAGCAGGAACGGAGACGCCGAACGGAATCGTGCATTCGGTGCCGGGCAGGCCCGCCTCGCCGACCGTCGGCACGTCGGGCAGCAGCGACACGCGCTCACTGGTCGCCACCGCGAGCCCGCGCACCTTGCCGGCGCGGATCGAGGTCGCGGTCGGTACCAGCACGTCGGAGAACAGCGGCACGTGACCGGCCATCACGTCCTTCAGCGCCTCGGAGCTTCCCTTGTAGCCGACATGCTCCAGCGGCAGCTTCAACTTCGCCTTCACATACTCGCCCCAGAGATGCGTGAGGCTGCCGACGCCGGCCGACGCGTAGGGAATCGTGCGGCCGGGATCGGCCTTCGCATAGGCCAGCAGCTCGGCGACCGACTTGAACGGCGCGTCGTTCGCCGAAGCAAGCAGCACCGCAAGATCGACGAAGCCCACGACCGGCACGAGATCCTTGTCGATGTCGTAGGGCACCTTCACGCCGAAAGCGGCGTTGGCGATCAGTGCCGCTGGGGTCAACAGCATCGTGTAGCCGTCGGGCTTGGAGCGCGCGACGAACTCCGTCCCGATGATCGTGCCGCCGCCCGCCTTGTTCTCGACCACGACCGGCTGGCCGAGCAGTGCCGCCAGCTTCTCCGCCACGATACGCGAGGACGTGTCGGTCGAGCCGCCCGGCGCATAGGGCACGATGAAGCGGACCGGCTTGTCCGGCCACGCCTGCGCGCGGCCGAGCCGCGGAACGAACGCAAGGGCCGATGCGGCCAACGATGTTGCCAGCAATAAACGGCGTTCCATTGGTTTTTCCTCCCGGTGCTTTGCGCAACCGTGCCATGGCGTGCGAAGGTCGGCCAAGAGAAACGAGGGCCATTGGATTGCGGGACGGGCAAGGGCTGGAAGTCGCGAACGCCGATGCGAACGCCATCGCGGCGCTCGATTTCCTGTGCGAGGAATGGCTGGTCTTCGGCAAGCGCTTCGACCGCTTCATGGCGGCCGTAGACACGGAAGAGACGTGCGCCCTGCTGCCGGTAATGGCGGCCAATCTCGTTTTGTCGATGAATTCGCAGGAAGGCCGCGCGCTCGGCGCCAGGTACATGGTGCGGGCCAAGGCGATGCCCGGCGCCGGCGCGCGCGAGAAGGCCTGGATCGAGGCGACGGACGCCTGGCTGGCCGGCGACGGCGCCAGGAGCCTCGCAATTCACGAGAAGCTCGTCGCCGAATGGCCGCGCGATCTGCTCGCCGGCAAGCTCGGCCAGCTCCACGCTTTCAACCAGGGCGATGCCGAGGCGCTGCTGCGGATCGGCGAGCTTCTGCTTGCCGCGAACGAGGACAATCACTACGTCCGGGGCATGTATGCCTTCGGGCTCGAGGAGTGCAACCGCATCGACGAGGCCGAGGCGCACGCCCGCAAGGCAATCGAGATGCAGCGCAAGGATCCGTGGGCGCACCATGCTCTGGCGCATTGCCTCGAGGCGCGCGGGCGTCTGGTCGAGGGCGTGGCGTTCCTCGAGTCGGTCGGCGACACGTGGGAGGACTGCAACTCCTTCATGTACACCCACAATTGGTGGCATCTCGCCCTGTTCCTGATCGACCTCGACCGCCTCGACGAGGCGCTGGCACTGTTCGACAAGCGCGTCTGGGGCGTGTGGAAGGAATTCTCCGAGGACCAGATCAACGCCATCTCGCTGCTCGCCCGACTCGAGTTGCGCGGCGTCGATGTCGGTGAACGCTGGGCCGATGTCGCATCCTATCTCGGGCAGCGGCTGCACGATCATTTCGTGCCCTTCCTCGACCTGCAGTACCTCTACGCGCTCGCCCGCGCCGGCAGGCAGAGCGCCCTCACCGAGATGCTGGCGAGCCTCGAGGACCGCGCCGAGAGCGCAAAACCGTTCGAGCGCGAAGCCTGGGCCGACTGCGCCGTGCCTGCCGCGCACGGCCTCGCCGCCCACGCGCGCGGCGATCACGCCGAGGCTGCACGACTGCTCGGCCAGGCGATGCCGCACCTCCAGCCGATCGGCGGCAGCATCGCGCAGCGCGCGCTGTTCGGAGCGATCCGTCTCGACTCGCTGATCAAGTCGGGCTGGAACGATGCCGCCGTGAAGATCCTGCAGGCCGACGAGCGCGAACGGCCCTCCGTGCCCTCGACCAAGCGTGCGCTGGCCGACCTCTACCGCAAGCTCGGCCGCGCGGAGCAGGCGATGACCGCCGACTACCAGGCCGAGCAGCTCGCCCGGAAATACCTAGCCGTTCGCGGGGTCGCGGCGTGATGCACCATCTCCTTTGCCCTCCCCCTCCGTCAGCGTCAGACGCTGACACCTCCCCCGCAAGCGGAGGAGGGAAAGGAAGGCTCGGCCGATACTCTTCTGCCTCCCCCGCTTGCGGGGGAGGTGGCGCGGTAATCCGCGACGGAGGGGGCGTGACGCACCATCGCCGTTCCGGGGAAACTGCATGACCCACGACCTCACGCAGATGACCGCCACGCATCTCGGCAAGCTGTACGCCAGGGGCAAGGCCTCGCCGGTCGAGACGATGAAAGCCGTGCTGGCGCGCACCGAGGCGGTGAACCCGGTCCTCAACGCCTTCTGCAAGGTCGACACCGAGGAAGCGCTCCGTGCCGCGCGCGCGTCGGAGCGGCGCTGGACGAAGGGCCAGGCGCTGTCCCCGATCGACGGCGTGCCCGTCTCGATCAAGGAACTCGTGCGCGTGAAGGGTTGGCCGGCCTCGATGGGCAGCAAGCTCACCGACAAGACTGCCTCCGATGCCGATGCGCCGGCCGCCGCGAGGCTGCGCGAGGCGGGCGCGATCGTGTTCGCTCAGAGCACCAGCTCGGAGTTCGGCCACAAGGGCGTGACCGATACACCGCTGAACGGTGTGACGCGCAATCCGTGGAACACCGACGTGACGCCGGGCGGCTCGTCGGGCGGCGCGGGCGCGGCCGTCGCAGCTGGGCTCGGCCCGCTCGCCATCGGCACCGACGGCGGCGGCTCGGTTCGCATCCCGTCGAGCTTCAACGGCCTCGTCGGCCTCAAGGCGACCTACGGCCGCGTGCCGAACTGGCCGCCGACACTGAATGGCGATTTCTCAAACACCGGCCCGATGTGCCGCACCGCACTCGACTGTGCGCTGATGATGAACGTCATCGCCCGTCCCGACCCGCGCGATCCCACGCAATTGCCGTCCGACGATACGGACTACGTGAAGGCGCTGAAGCACAAGCTCAAGAAGCCTCGCATCGCCTTCCTGCTGCGCATGAGCGAGCATCCCCTCGACATCGAGGTCGCCGCGATGGTGACCAAGGCGGCAAAGCAGGTCGAGAAGCTCGGCTGCAAAGTCGAGGAGATCGACGCTCCGCCCTTCCCGCATGCCGATGCCGGCAAGAGCTTCGTTACGCACTGGCTCACCAACAGCGCGCGGCTCCTCGACATCTATCCCGAGGCGCGCTGGGGCGAGTTCGATCCCAACCTGCTGGCGGGGGCAAAGGCCGCGCGCGAACGCTACAGCGTGAAGGACGTGGTCGAGGCGCAAGCGGTTCGCCGTGAGGTCGCCGTCGCCTGGAACCTGTTCTTCGAGACGTACGACTTCCTGCTGACGCCGACGGTCGGCGTGCAGCCCTTCCCCGTTCTCAAGAACGCGCCGGACGGGCTCGACGGCAAGCCGAACTTTGCCTGGTCCCCGTATACTGCGACCTTCAACCTGACGCGCCATCCTGCCGCCTCGGTGCCGTGCGGCCTCAGCAGCGCCGGCCTGCCGGTCGGGCTGCAGATCGTCGCCGGTCATTTCAAGGACGCCGCGGTGCTCGCGCTCGCCCACGCCTACGCCGAAGCTCATCCACTCAAGTTCCCTGTGCTGCCGGAGACCAAGCAATGACTGCCGATCTCGCGATGATGCCCGCGCATCAGCTCGTGAAACTGTTCAAGGCGCGCAAGGCCTCGCCGGTCGAGGCGGTGAAATCCGCCCTCGCCCGCGTCGAGGCCTTCAACCCACAACTCAACGCCTTCCAGCATCTCGACCCCGACGGCGCCCTCAAGGCTGCGCGGGCCTCGGAGAAGCGCTGGAAGAAAGGCGGCGAGCGGCTCAGCGACATCGACGGCGTGCCGATCACCATCAAGGACATGGTCCTGACCAAGGGCCTGCCGACGCGCATGGGCAGCCTCGCGACCGACGAGAACGGGCCGTGGACCGTCGATGCACCGGTATCGCAGCGGCTGCGCGAGGCGGGCACCGTGCTGCTCGGCAAGACGACCTCGCCTGAGTATGGCTGGAAGGGCGTCACCGACTCGCGCCTGTTCGGCGCGACACACAATCCGTGGAAAATCGGCCGCACCTCGGGCGGCTCCTCGGGCGGCGGCGTCGCCGCCGAGGCGGTCGGCATGGGTAATCTCGCGATCGGCACGGACGGCGCGGGCTCCGTGCGCATCCCCTGCTCCTTCACCGGGCTCTTCGGGCTGAAGCCGACGCAGGGCCGCGTGCCGCTCTATCCTCCGTCGGCGCAGGGCACGCTCTCGCATATCGGACCGATGACGCGCACCGTGCTCGACGCGGCGATGATGATGAACGTCATCGCCCGACCGGACCCGCGCGACCTCTATGGCCGGCCCGACGATGCCGAGGATTATCTCAAGGGCTTCGACAAGGGCGTGAAGGGCCTGCGCATCGCCTACTCGCCCAACCTGGGCTTCGTCGAAAAAGAGAAGATCGACCGCGATGTCGCCGTCGCCGTCGAGGCCGCCGCGCGCGTCTTCAAGACGCTCGGTGCCAAGGTGGTCGAGGACTCGCCCGACTTCATGGGCATGGACCCGCGCCGGATTCTTAACGCGCACTGGCAGTCGAACGTCGCCGTGCTGTTCAAGGGCTTCAGCGCGGAAAAGCAGGCGTTGATGGACCCGGGCCTCGTGAAGGCGGCCGAGATCGGCGCCAATCTCGGCCAGGAGGCGGTCGTCACGGCGATCCACCAGCGCCAGCAGGTCGGCGTGATCATGAACGCGTTCCTCGCAAAGTACGACTTGCTGATCACCCCCACCATGCCGATGACCGCCTTCGCGGTGAACGAGAACGCGGCATGGGGCGGCGACGGCGTCGATATCGGCTGGACGCCGTTCACGCTGACCTTCAACCTGACACGCCAACCGGCCGCGACGATCCCCTGCGGGCTCGACCGCGAAGGGCTGCCGATCGGCCTGCAGATCGTCGGCGGGCACGCGCGCGACGCTTTGGTGCTGCGCGCCGCCGCCGCCTACGAGCGCGTGCGCCCGATCCCGGCGCCGCCGCTCGCCCACCAGATCTGAGCGAGGGACGTTCGCGCGGGCGCCCCCTGCATTCCGGGCTCACGAAAGAGTAAGCTCCGGCGCATGCCGTCTCTTGCCATCATGTACGGCCTCGACCTGGTGATCCTGCTGCTTGCGATCGCCAGCGCGCTTGCTGCCGGTCGCGAGCGGGGGCAGCGGCGGGTGCGGCGCTGGCACCTGCTGATCCCCGGCCTTGCCAGCACGGTCGGCGCGCTGATCCTGCTGTCCTATCCCGACATCCGCGACCTCGCCGATCCGCAGATGTGGACGGTCGGCCTCGCCGGATTGGGAGTCGGCGCCCTGCGCGGCTGGGCGATGCGCCTGGATTCCGACCACGCCTTCGCCCAGGTCCGGCTGAGCAGCGGCGGTGACGCGGCCTGGGTTGCCTGGGCCCTGGTGCTGCTCGCGGCGCTGCAGGGCGCGATCGAGACCGGCCTGCACGCCGAGAACCCGTATGAGGCGACCGCCGAGCTGCTGGTGCTGATCACCAGCGGCTACCTGCTCGGCCGCTCGATGGTCGCCTGGCTGCGCGCCCGCTCCAACTCGCATGTCGACCTACAGGAGGAATGAGGCCCGGCCGGAACGGGCGGCGAGGACTTACAGTAATGGACCAAGGGCGAGCAAAGGAGGCCGCCGAAGGACCGCGCCGCCTGGTGCGCGTTCCTACTGGCGCTGCTCCGCTACCGGCCGCGGGATGCCATCGTTGAGCGTATTGTTCACCCACATGATCCCGAGAACAATCGCGGCGGCAGAAAGAGCGACGGCAACCATGACGATCAGGGGCCTGACATTCTGCGGCTCGATGGCTTGTGGGTCGGCTGCGGTCTTCTCCCGCTCGGCCTCGCGGTTCAGGCGATCCAGTCGATTTCGGTCGTACGGGTCCATGCGCAGCAGCTTCTCTTCAATGCCGATGGCTGGCCTCGCGGAAGGTTGCAGTCCTATGATGAGGCCGTACCCGGGAGAAAGCGCATGAAGCGGCACGTATGGTTGTCGACCGGAGGCGACCCGCCGGAAGCTTCCAACATGAAGCTGCTGGGTTTGGAGCGACCCGGAGGCGCGCAGCGCCTGCCAGCCGACCGTCCATAGGCGGGGCGAGGCGGGAGTCAGATAGACATGCTCAGCCGGCGGACCATCCTCCAGACCTCTCTGGCCGGCAGCATGGTGGCCGGCCTCGCAGGCCTGGCGGCGTTCGCCAACTTCTATCCCAAGCCCGACCGCGACGAGGAAATCACCGGCTGGCGCCGCATTCCCTGGCCTTTCCCGCGTGATGCCTTCCCAGCCGGCCGCGCCTGGAAGCGCGACGACACCGAGGTCTATATACGGCCCAAGCTCGGCTTGTGCGGCAACTGCGATGCCGGTGTGGTCGAAGACTCAGAGGTCGACCGGGTGAGCGACATCGACCTGCTCGACGAGCAATTCGTGCCCCTGCGCGAGGGCAAGCGCATCCAGCTCACCGATCTGACGGGCCGCGCGCGGCTCTATCGCATCAGGAAGGGCGGGCGCGAGCGCGTCGCCGAGGGAATTGCGGTTTCCTACAAATGCGACCTCGTAGTCGCCATCGTCGTCGGCCCTGTTGCCGACGACGCGATCCTGAAGAACGCCCACCGGTTCCTCGAGACGAACACGGTGCAGGTTTGGATCAACGCCCTTCTGGAAGGGCGCTGACGGCTCACCAGTAGGTCGGCGCGCCGTAGTACTTGTCGACCCTGCGGCCGTAGTCCGGAGTCCATTCGAAGTCGTCGTCCGGATCCATCGTCGGGGCGTCCTCGAGCTGGCGCTTGTCGAGGTTCACGACATAACCGCCCTTGGTTTCGTCATAGGTCAGCGCCGACCAGGGCAGCGGATGCTGCTTCTCGCCAATGCCAAGGAAGCCGCCGAACGACATTACGGCGTAGATCGCCTTGCCGCTGACCTTGTCGATCATGATGTCGTCGACGCTGCCCAGATGCTCGCCGTTCATGTTGTAGACATCGGTGCCGTTGACCTTCTCGGCCGCGATCAGCGAGCCGCTGGTGATCTTGGTGACGTCAGCCATCGTTATTCCTCCTGCGATATCAGATTGCGGTGGCTGGATAACGCCATGGCTGGAAGCCAAGTTGCGGCACGGGGCAACGAATTGCGGTGCGATTTCGTTGAATGTCCACATCTTCATCTGAGGTTTCCCATGCGCTTGCCCGTTGTCGCCGCCTTGACCATCTCGCTTTTGTCGTTTGCAGCAACCCTGCCCGCGCAGGCGCAGGGCACGCAGCAGACGGTTCAGCTCGCCAAAATCGACGTGGTGAAGGCCTCGACGGGCTATCGCGCCAGCAAGGTGATCGGCGCGTCGATCATCAACGACGCCAACGAGACGGTCGGCAAGGTCGACGACGTGATCCTGGGCGACGATCGGACGTCCTATGCGGTCCTGTCGGTCGGTGGCTTCCTGGGCGTCGGGAACAAGCTGGTTGCCCTGCCCTACGAGGCGATCCGCAAGACCGACGAGAAACTGATCATACCGGGAGCGACCAAGGATGCCCTTAAGGCATTGCCGGAGTTCAAGTACGCCTCGAAGTGACGGAACGTCTCGATCGCGAGGGCATCGATACCGCCGTTGCGATAAGCCGGGCGGGGCGCGAAACTACCGCGATGACCCCCCTTCATATCGGCATCGCCGCCTGCTCGGCCGAGGGCGCTGCCCTCTGCTACCGCACGATCTGCACCGAAGCGCCGGCCCTGCTCGGCGCGCATGGCCATCCCGAAGTGACGATGCATACGCCGTCGTTCGGCGAATACATGGAGCACATCTACCGCGGCGATTGGCAGTCTGTCGGCACCATGATGCTGGCGTCGGCCGAGAAGCTCGCGCGCATCGGCGCCGACTTCGTGATCTGCCCGGACAACACCATCCACCAGGCTTTGCCATTCATCGAATCGCGCTCGCCGGTGCCGTGGCTGCATATCGCCGCCGGCGTGGCCGACGAGGCCAAGGCGCGCGGGTTTCAGCGCGTTGCCATAACCGGCACCAAGTGGTTGACCGAAAGCGAGGTCTATCCGCAGAAGCTCGCCGACCGGTCGCTGGGCTACATGCGCCCGGAACCCGCCGAGCGCGAGGAGATCAACCGAATCATCATGGACGAGCTGGTTCGTGGGATATTCAAGCCTGAGGGCGTGGCCTACTTTCAGAAGGTGATCGGCCGGCTGAAGACCGAGGGATGCGACGCCGTCGTGCTTGGCTGCACCGAGATCCCGCTGATCGTGAACGACGCCAACTCGCCGCTGCCGACACTCGATTCAACCCGCCTGCTGGCCCGCGCCGCGCTCAAGCGCGCGATCCCGGGGCGTGCACAGGCAGCATAGCTGGAGACGCTAGCCCCACACTTCTTTCGCCACCTCGACGCAGCGCGCGAGCTTGGCCCATTGCTCGTCCTCGGCCAGGAGATTGCCCTCCTCGGTCGAGGCGAAGCCGCATTGCGGCGAGAGGCATAGCTGGTCGAGAGGCGCGAACTTCGCCGCCTCCTCGATGCGGCGCTCGAGCTGGTCCTTGCTCTCCAGCGCGCCGGTCTTGGAGGTCATCACGCCGAGCACGACGTGCTTGTCCCTGGGCAGAAAACGCAGCGGCTCGAAGCCGCCGGCGCGCTCGGAGTCGTACTCCATGAAGTAGGCGTCGACGTCCATCCCGTTGAACAGGATGTCGGCAACCCGCTCGTAGCCGCCCTGCGCCATCCAGGTCGAACGGAAGTTGCCGCGGCAGAGATGCATCGAGATGGTCATGCCGGGCGTGCGGCCGGCGCAGGCGGCGTTCACCAGATCGGCATAGACGTGCAGCAGCTTGTCCGGATCCTCACCGCGGTCGCGCAGCATCTGGCGTTGCGCGTCGTCGCAGAGATAGGCAACGAACACCTCGTCAAGCTGCAGGTAGGTGCAGCCCACTTCACCGAATGCCTTCACCGCCTTGCCATACGCCTTTCCGAGATCGGCAAAGAACGGCTCCATCTCGGGATAGACCGACTTCTCGATCGCCTGCCGCCCGCCGCGGAAGTGCAGAGCCGTCGGCGAGGGAATGGTCATCTTCGGAACCGCCTTCGCCACCGACTTCAGGAAGCGGAAGTGCTCGATCATCGGATGATCGGCCGGGAAGTCGATCTTGCCGTGGACGTGCAGACCCTCGGCCTTGGTCTGCGTGCCCTTGAACTGCAGGCCCTGCGCCACGCTCACCAGCTCGACCCCGTCGAGCGCGGCCAGGAAATCGTAGTGCCACCACGAGCGGCGGAACTCGCCGTCGGTCACCGCCTGCAGGCCGATCGATTCCTGCTTCGCGACGAGCTTCGCGATCTCGGCGTCTTCGACCGCTCTAAATTGTGCCGGCGTGATCTCGCCGGCGAGACGCCTCGTCCGCGCCTCCTTGACCGGCGCACTGCGCAGCAGGCTGCCGACCTGGTCGGCGCGGAACGGCGGCTTGCTGCGCTGGCTCACGCGGAGACCCCGAGGGCATTGCGGATCGAGCGGTGGAAATGGACCAGCGACGGCTCGTTGCGGCCGTAGATCACCTCTTCGGTCGCTCCCGATTCGAAGCCGATCTGCATGCGCTCGCCGAGCGGGAAGTCCTCCTCCATCACCGTGCGGATGGCGATGTCGCGGTTCTTCTCCCAGTAGGACTCCGGCCGCGTCGTCCCGGCCGGCTTGTAGATCGTCATCTCGACCTCGCAGCGGCTCGGATCGTCGCGCCCCGGGAAGGCGCGCCAAATCTCGACATGATCGAGCTGCCAGATCAGCAACGCGTTGGGGAAGAGCTGGTAGATCGCCACCACGTGCCTGAGATAGTCGCGCTCGCCCTCGGGCAGTTCGCGCAGCTTGTCGATCGAGGTCTTAGCCACGCACATGCGGCCGTTCAGCCCGGCTTCGTCGAACAGCCCGGTGTTGCCGATGAAGTACGGCCCGATGGTTTTCCGGTGCAGGTGCGGGATGTGATAGCCCTCGAGGAAAGTGTCGATCGCGAACTTCCAGTTGATGCGCGGGTTCACCCGATCGGTCGAGAACAGGGGGTAGGTGTCGAGCTGGAGCGCCGCGAGGTCTGCGGCCATCGGCCCAAGCGCCGCATCGATATCGAGCGTCGCACTCTCGTCCGGCCCCACCGCACGGGCCCGTATATAGAGCATGCCGTATTTCTCGGCGCAGGGCAGCGGTACCAGCCCGTGTGCCGCGAGGTCGAGGCCCGCGAAGCCCACCTTGTCGGTGGTGCCGAGCAGCTTGCCGGCGGAGTCGTAGGTCCAGCCGTGATAGGGGCAGACGAAGGCCCGAGCGTTGCCGCAGCCCGACGCGACCGGCGCGCCGCGATGGCGGCAGATGTTGGCGAAGGCCCGGACCTGCCCGTCGGCGCCGCGCGTCATCAGCACGGGCATGCCGGCCACGTCCTCGGCGAGGTAGTCGCCGGGCTTGGGCAGTCGTGTCGACAGCCCCATGAACATCGGCAGCTCACGGAACAGCCTCTCGCGCTCCAGCGCCGCCCGCTCGCGGCAGGAATAGTTGACGGTCCGGTTGCGGAACAGGTCGTCCGCAAGATCGGTGGTACGGGCATCGATGTGCCCGATCAGCCGCCTCCCGACGGCCAGCTCTTCTTGTCTGTTCATGGCGGAAGGGTAGGACGACTTTCTGCTTGCCGCTAGCCCTTCCTCCCCCGTCTTCGGGGGAGGTGGCGGCGTCTTACGCCGTCGGAGGGGGCGTGGCGCACCATCTCGCGTCACGCCCCCTCCGTCGCGGATTACCCCGCCACCTCCCCCGAAGACGGGGGAGGAAGTCGATCAATCAACTCGAAAATCTCTTCCGGCGTCTTGCCGCTTTCGCGGAGAGATCGCAGCGTGAGTGACCTGTCGCGCTTGGCGAAGCGGCGGCCGGTGGGGTCGGTCAGCAGCCTGTGGTGGGCGTAAGCCGGCGTCTCGTAGCCGAGCAAGCGCTGCAGGAGGACGTGCACGTGCGTCGAGGGCAGGAGGTCCTCGCCGCGCGTCACCAGGGTCACGCCCTGCAGGTGATCGTCGACGGTGACGGAGAGGTGATAGCTGGTCGGGGTGTCCTTGCGGGCCAGCACGACGTCGCCGAACAGCAGCGGCTCGCCCTCGATCCGGCCATGTGTCTCGTCGGTGAAGGCGTAGGGTCCGGCCTCGACGGCGGCGCGGGCGGCGTCGAGGCGCAGGCAGTGCTCCTCGCCGGCTGCCAGGCGGGCGCGGCGTTCGTCGCGCGGCAGATGCCGGCAGGTGCCGGGGTAGAGCGGGCCGTCGGGGCCGTGCGGCGCATCGGTCGCCGCGGCGATGTCGGCGCGGGTGCAGAAGCAGGGATAGATCAGGTCGCGCGCATCGAGCCTGTCGAGCGCCCGGCCGTAGTCGGCAAAATGCTCGGATTGGCGGCGCACGTCGCCGTCCCAGTCGAGGCCGAGCCAGCGCAGGTCGTCGAGGATCGCGGTCTCGAACTCGCGCCGGCTGCGGCGGATGTCGATGTCCTCGATGCGCAGCAGGAACCGGCCGCCTGCCTCGCGCGCCCGCTGCCAGGCGTTACGCGCCGAATAGGCGTGACCGAGATGCAGCTCGCCCGTCGGGCTAGGCGCAAATCGCGTTACGACGGTCACGGCCGCAGACATGAGAGCATGGACGGAACTTACAGCGCTGTTGCGCGGCGTGCTATGCGAAGCCCATGGCCCAGCCCGTCCTCGACGCCACGAACCTCAAGAAGGCGATGCGTCATCTCGCCAAGGTCGATCCCGATTTCGCACGCGCGATCGAGGAAGTCGGTCATCCCGAGTTGCGCGAGGTGCCGCGCGGGTTCGGCGGGCTGATGCGCTCGATCGTCGGCCAGCAGGTCTCCGTGCATGCCGCGCGCTCGATCTGGCTCAGGCTCGAGGCGGCAGTGCCGTCGATGGAGCCGGCCGAGTTCCTGGCGATGACCGACGAGCAGCTGCGCGCCGTCGGCCTGTCCGGCGCCAAGATCAAGTACGGCCGCTCGCTCGCCTCCGACATCGTCGAGGGCAAGATCGACTTCGAGGCGCTGCACGAGCTTGATGATGTCGCCGCGATCGCCATGCTGACGCAGGCGAAGGGCATCGGCCCGTGGACCGCGGAGATCTACCTGATGTTCGCCCATGGCCGGCCGGACATCATGCCGGGGCTCGATCTCGGCCTCGTCATCGCCGCACAGCATCTCAAGAAGCTGCGCAAGCGGCCCGACGCAAAGCGGCTTCTCAAAATCGCCGAAGCATGGCGGCCCTGGCGCAGTGCGGCGGCGCTGCTGCTCTGGCACTATCGCCGCAACATGCCCGACTGGAGCGCAAAAGAACCGAAGGCGGAGAGGAAATGACCAGGATCGACGGACCGAGCCACGGCCCGCTGGCGGGCGGCAAGCCCGGCCATCTCGTGGTGCTGCTGCACGGCTACGGCGCCGACGGCAACGATTTGATCGGGCTTGCGCCGGTGCTGGCGCCGCTGATGCCCGACGTGGTGTTCCACGCGCCCAACGCGCCCTACCCGTGCGAGGGCAATCCGATGGGTTATCAATGGTTCGGCATCTCGCGCCTCGATCCGGCCGTTGCGGCGGCGGGCGTGCGCTCGGCCGCGCCGTTCGTCGACACCTTCCTCGACGAGACGATGGCCAGATATGGGCTCGACGAGAGCAAGACGGTGCTCGTCGGTTTCTCGCAGGGCACCATGATGGCGCTGCACGTCGGCCTGCGCCGCACCACGCCGCTCGCGGGCATCATCGGCTTCTCCGGCATGCTGGCCGCGCCCGATGCGCTCGGCACGGAAATCAGGTCGCGCCCTCCCGTGCTGCTGCTGCACGGCGACAGGGACGAGATGCTGCCGCATCAGCTCACCGAACGCGCCACCGAAGTGCTGCTCCAGCACGGCGTGAAGACCGCCATGCACATTGCGCAAGGGCTCGGCCACGGCATCGACGAGACCGGCCTCGGTCACGCCGCGCGCTTCCTGCTCGAAGCCTTCAAGCTGCCAATGCCCCAGGGCAACGCTGGACCATGAAGATCGACGGCACCTGTAAACGCGGCTTCGAGCGCATTGCTGAAGCCTTCGAGCGCAACTTCGGGGAGCGCGGCGAGGTCGGCGCCTCGGTTTCAGTGACCGTCGGCGGCGAGACTGTCGTGGACCTGTGGGGCGGCAAGGCCAACCAGGAGACCAACGCACCGTGGACGAAGGATACGGTCGGCATCGTGTTCTCCTGCACCAAGGGCGCGACCTCCCTCTGCGCCCACGTGCTGGCGAGCCGCGGCAAGCTCGACCTCGACGCACCGGTCACGGAGCTGTGGCCCGAGTTCGGCCAGCACGGCAAGGAACGCGTCACCACGCGCATGATGCTCGACCATTCGGCCGGCGTGCCGGCGCTGCGCGAAAAGGTGAAGGACTCCGGCCCTTACGAATGGGATTACATGACGGAGCGGCTGGCGGCCGAGGAGCCGTTCTGGGTGCCCGGCACGCGCAACGGCTATCACGGCTTCACCTTCGGCTGGACGGTCGGCGAGATGGTGCGGCGCGCGTCGGGCAAGTCGCTCGGCACGTTCTTCCAGGACGAGATCGCCAAACCGCTCGGGCTCGACTTCTGGATCGGCCTGCCCGAGGCGATCGAGCCCCGGGTCGCGCCGATGATCCCGTACATCTACAAGCCGGCGCAGACCAGGACGCCGTTCATGACCGACCTTTCGAAGGTCCCGACGTCGCCCGCCTCGCTGTTCTTCTTCAATGTCGGTGCCTGGCGCACCGGCGGCGCCAACACGCGTGCCGGCCATGCGGCGGAGATCGGCGCGGCCAACGGCATCACCAATGCGCGCGGGCTGGCCGGCATGTACGCGCCGCTGGCCGACGGTGGAAAAATGAGGGGCGGCGGCAAGCTGGTCGATGGCAAGACCCTTACCTGCATGGGCGAAGTCTCAATGGCGACGCACGACGATGCCACCCTGCGCATCCCGACGCGCTTTGCGCTCGGCTTCATGAAGTCGATGGATAACCGCAAGCGCAGCGAAGGGGCGAAAATATTCGGCCCGGACATCGACAGCGTGATCATGGGCAGCGCTGCCTTCGGCCACGTCGGCGCCGGCGGGTCGCTGGGTTTCGCCGATCCTGCGGCCGGGATGTCGTTCGGCTACACCATGAACCGCATGGGCCCCGGCCTGCTGCTCAACGACCGCGGCCAGGCGCTGGTCGACGCGACCTATCTCTCGCTCGGCTACAGCAACAAGGACGGCGGGGTTTGGGTGAGGTGAGGCTCAGTCGCAGGCGACGCTCTTGCCACGAACGACTTTGTCATCCCGAGCGTAGCGAGGGATCTTTCCTGTCGCCGGAAGGATCCCTCGCTACGCTCGGGATGACAATCTTGCTCGGGTCGACAGTCGCACGCGCGCTCCCCTGATGCTCCCCGTCTTCCGCCCTCTGCAGGATCGCGCCGTCCTCACCGTATGGTCCGGCCTTTGCACCTCGACGATCGGCGAGGACCTGTTCCGGGTGGCCAGCGTCTGGCTCGCGGTCGAGGTCGCCGGCAACATGGTGGGCCTCGTCACCGGCGTGCAGTACGTCGCCATGCTGGTGGCCGGGCTGTTCGGCGGCGTGCTGTTCGACCGTTGGCGGCCGGTGCAGGCCATGCTGGTGTCGCGGTGGTGGAGTGCCGCCTTCTGCCTGCTGCCGGTGATCGGCTACTACGTCTCCGGCCTCTCGATCACCCTGCTCATCATCTCCTCGGTCGGCCTCGCCTCGCTGCGCATGGTGTTCTCGCCGGCACTGCAATCCACCATCCCGACCCTGGTGCCCGACCGCAACAGCCAGCAGGCGATCAACGGGCTGTTCGACGCGACCTATCGCATCGCCCGCCTCGTCGGGCCGATGGTGGCGGCGCTGCTGCATCTCTTCATGCCGGTCATCCATTTCCTGACCGCGACGGCCATCGGCTTCCTGGTGTCGGGCGCCGCGATCCGCGCCGCGCGCGAGCGGCTGGAGGGCGGCCTCGGCGACCCGGTGCGCATGCAGCCCGGCCTCCGGGGCGCGTGGGAGGCGGTGACGGCCGGCTTCCGCCTGATGCTGTCGGAACCGGTCACCGGCGCGCTGCTGCTGACGAACGCGCTGATGAACGGCCCGTGGATGGTGGCGCTGAGCCTTGCGATCGCGCTGATCGTCACCGAGTACCGGCCGACCTTCCTGGGCTTCGGCGACCTGGCGGCCTACGCCCTGGTGATGGGCGCGTACGGTGTCGGTGACTTCACCGGCAGCATCATCGCCGGCAGCGTGCGCTTCCGAAATCCGCTGTCGACCATGTTCCTGGGCTACATCGTGATGGGTATCGGCTTCGCCTGGCTTGCCGTGGCGGTCTGGCTGCTGCCCGCCAGCGTGCTGCTGCCCGCGATGATGATCGGCGGCCTGCTGGGCGGCCTCGGCGGCCCGTTCTACTTCGTGCCGATGATCACGCGCATGCAGACCGTGTTCCATGGCCACGACATCGCCCGCGTGTTCCGCTTCAGGCTGGTCGTGATGGCTGCGGGCATGCTGCTCTGCAGCGTCATCGCGACCTGGTGCTTCGAGCTGATGGGCGCCGTCGCCACGCAGCTTGCCTGCGGGATCCTGATCCTCGCCGTCGGTATCGCCGGCCACATCCTCTGCCGCCGCCACGAACGCCGCGAACGTCGCGGCACCGCCGATCCCGTCCCGACACCGGGCAAATAAATCGTCCAAAATCCTCTTGCGGGAAACACCGTGTATTGATAGCGTTCTCATAGATACACGGCGTTTCCCTAACGGAGGCTGACATGGCGAAGGCATTCCCGACCGACAATCCTTTCCTGCAGGGCTATTACGGCCCGGTGAATACCGAGGCGGATGCCGCCCATCTGCACATCACCGGCGAGATGCCGAAGAACCTGCTGGGCACGCTGTACCGCAACGGCCCGAACCCGCAGTTCGCGCCGCGCGGCCCGTACCACTGGTTCGGCGGCGACGGCATGATCCACGCGTTCCACATCGAGAACGGCAACGTCTCGTACAAGAACCGCTGGGTGCGCACGCCCAAGTGGGAGATCGAGAACAAGGAGGGCGAGGGCCTGTCCGGCACCTTCGGCAATCCGCGCTACACCGACCCGCGGGTGATGGCGCTGAACTCGACGATCGCCAACACCAACATCGTGTGGCACGGCGGCAAGCTGCTCGCGCTCGAGGAGGCGCACGCGCCCTTCTCGCTCGATCCCGCGACCCTGATGCCGGTCGGGCCGGACGGCGGCTACGAGACCTGGGGCAACAAGCTGGTCGGGCCGTTCACCGCCCATCCCAAGCTCGACCCGGTGACCGGTGAGATGGTGTTCTTCGGCTACTCGGCCAAGGGCCGCTTCAGCAAGGAGGTCAGCCTCCAGACCGTCACCGCCGATGGCCGCATCACGCGGTCGGAGATCCTCGACGGGCCGTTCCCGTCGATGATCCACGACTTCGCGGTGACGAAAAACTGGATCGTGCTGCCGATCTTCCCGCTCACCTCGTCGATGGAGCGCGCGATGAGCGGCAAGCCGCCCTTCGCCTGGGAACCGGACAAGGGCACACACATCGCCTTCATCCCGCGCAACGGCACTATCGCCGACGTGAAGTGGGTGAGCGCGCCGCCGTGCTACGTCTTCCATCCGATGAACCACTACGAGACGGACGACGGCAAGATCGTCGTCGACGTCATGAAGTTCGATGTAGCGCCGCTGTTTCCGTTGCCTGACGGGTCGCCCTCGACGAAGGAGCTGCCGTTCGCCAAGCTGACGCGCTGGACGTTCGACCTCGACGGTCACGGCAACACCTTCCGCGAGCAGCAGCTCGACGACCGCTCGGGCGAGTTCCCGCGCTTCGACGAGCGCTTCTGCATGAGCGACTACCGCCATGGCTGGATCGTCGCCGGCGACGTCACCGATCCGAAAACGGGCGAGCCCCGCCAGGACGGCCTGATCCATTACGACCTCAAGACCGGCAAGAGCACAGGCTGGAGCGCCGGCAAGGACGACCGCTTCGGCGAGCCGATTTTCGTGCCGCGGTCCGAGAATGCCGCCGAGGGCGACGGCTGGCTCCTGAGCGTGCTCTATCGCGGCGAGGAAAAGCGCTCGGATCTCGCGGTGTTCGAGGCGACCGACCTCGGCAAGGGCCCGATCGCCCTGGCGCATCTGTCGAGCCGCGTGCCGGCAGGCTTCCACGGCAACTGGCGGCCGGGTACGGTGTGAGCAATGCTTCCTCCCCATTCTCATGGGGAGGTGGCGCCGTAATACGGCGACGGAGGGGTCATGGGCGACAGTCGTGCTGTCGTTCATGACCCCTCCGCCCCGATTACGGGGCACCTCCCCAGAAGACTGGGGAGGAGACAGAAAGAAGCGCCGAGAGATGATCACCGTCCACCACCTCAACAACTCCCGCTCGCAGCGCATCCTGTGGATGCTGGAGGAGCTCGGGCTCGACTACGAGGTAAAGCGCTACGAGCGCGAGCCGTCGATGCAGGCGCCGGCGTCGCTGAAGGCGGTGCATCCGCTCGGCAAGTCGCCGGTGATCACCGACGGCGACAAGACGCTGGCCGAGTCGGGCGCGATCCTCGAATATCTGGTCGAGACCTACGGCAACGGCCGGTTCATCCCGGCTGCCGGCACGGCGGAGCGCATCCATTACCGGTACTTCCTGCACTATGCCGAAGGCTCGCTGATGCCGCTGCTGCTGATGAAGCTGATCTTCGGCCGCATCCCCGACCGCCTGCCCTTCCTCTTCAAGCCGGTCGGCCACGCGATCGTGAAGGGCGCCAACGCGACCCTGCTCGACCCGCAGATCGGCAACCACTTCATGTTCCTCGAGAGCGAGCTCGCCCGGCGCGACTGGTTCGCCGGGCCGGAGTTCACCGCCGCCGACATCCAGATGAGCTTCCCGCTCGAAGCCGCCTCGGCCCGCGCGCCGATCGTGCGCCGGATGCCGAAGCTCGCCGCCTTCCTCGACCGCATCCACGCGCGGCCGGCCTACGAACGCGCCCTCGCCAAGGGCGGTCCCTACGAACTGATGAAATAGGAACAGGACATCACATGGCACTTCCGGCTTTGCTGCGCGACAACCTTTCGATTCCCGTGGTCGGCGCGCCGCTCTTCATCGTCTCCAATCCCGACCTGGTGATCGAGCAGTGCAAGGCCGGCGTCGTCGGCTCCTTCCCCGCGCTGAACGCGCGTCCGAAGGAGATGCTCGAGGAGTGGCTGAAGCGCATCACCGGCGAGCTCGCCGAGTACAAGGCCAGGCATCCCGAAAAGAAGGTGGCGCCCTTCGCGGTCAACCAGATCGTGCACAGCTCGAACGACCGGCTGCAGCACGATGTCGAGCTCTGCGAGAAGTACAAGGTGCCGATCCAGATCACCTCGCTGCGCGCGCCCGACGACGTCGTCGTCTCGGCCAAGCGCTATGGCTGCCTGGTGTTCCATGACGTGACCAACATCGTGCATGCCAAGCGCGCGCTGCAGGCCGGCGTCGACGGCCTCATCCTGGTCTGCGCAGGTGCGGGCGGTCATGCAGGCCGGCTCTCGCCCTTCGCCCTGGTGCCGGAAGTGCGCCAGTTCTACGACGGCTGCATCCTGCTCTCGGGGTCCATAGCCAACGGTGCGAGCGTCCTGGCCGCGCAGGCGCTGGGCGCCGATCTCGCCTATCTCGGCACGCGCTTCATCGCCGCCAAGGAGGCAAATGCGACCGAAGCCAACAAGCAGTGCATCGTCGAGTCGACCGGCGAGGAGATCGTCTACACCAACCTCTTCACCGGCGTGCACGGCAACTATCTGAAGAAGAGCATCGCCGCCGCAGGCCTCGATCCCGAGGACCTGCCGACCGCCGACAAGAGCAAGATGAACTTCAACTCCGGCGGCAACCAGAAGGCCAAGGCGTGGCGCGACATCTGGGGCGCAGGCCAGGGCGTCGGCCAGATCTTCGACGCCCCGCCGGCGGCCGAGATCGTGGCGCGGCTCAAGGCGGAGTACGATGCGGCCCGCGCCGCGCTGTTCGCCGGCGAGACGGTGCCGACGCAGCTCAAGGCCGCGGCGGAGTAATGTCGCTCTACGAAGCGCTGGCGGTCGTCGCGCTCCTTGGCGCTGGCGGCTTCGCCTACTACCTCTACCGCTCGGACACCCGCCCCAGGTCCGACGCTCCGCAAGGCCAGTCAGCCGTGCGCGAGGGCGGCGAGTCGATGTTCGCGCGAAACCCCGCGGACAAGGACAAGAGCGTTTAGCCTGCAGTTTTTTTTATAGATCCCCTCCCCCGTCTTCGGGGGAGGTGGCGCCGTCTTACGGCGTCGGAGGGGGTGTGACGCACCATCTCGCGTCACACCCCCTCCGTCGCGGATTACCGCGCCACCTCCCCCGCAAGCGGGGGAGGCAAGGTTTTTTGGTCGAGCCCCCCCGGTCCTATTGCGCGACCGTGAGGAGCCAGCGGGCCAGAGTGCCGCCGCGCGCGGTCGGCAGGATGCTGGGTGCGCCGTACAATTTGACCGTCGCGGCGCATCCGTCGCCCGTCGACAGCTTCTCGAACGTGCTGAGCTGCTCGAGATCCTTGTCGGTATAGCCCGCCTCGCCGAGCACGCGCCCGATCTCCTCTGTCTTCAGCACCGCCTTGGGTGTCCCGCCCTTGCCATTGCGATACGCCTGCTCCTGCAAGGCGAGCGCCTGCTTGAGCAGGATCTTTCCGTCGGCGTCGAGCTTGTTGGCATTCTGGAGGCCGGCCAGGCCGAGCTCGCGGCAGAGCACCGGATCCTTCGTCTGCAGATACTTCGCCAGGACCTCCATCCCGCCGGTCGCCTTCAGGGCACTGTCGTCGTCTGCCGCGAGAAGCGTCGGGATGATGTATCGCTGCCTGACCTCGACTCCGAACCGTGCGCCCGGAGACGGCATCTGTCCGGGATTCTTCAGTTCGTCGGCGATGGCTGCGCGAAGCTTCTGCTCGAGAGCAGGATTTTCGGCGATCACCAGGCCGACGAGAGGCATGTCCTTTGCCGCCTCCACGCCGCGCTCGACGTCGGCCGAGGACGGCCCGCGCAGGTACTGAGCGCCGAAACCGATAACGGCCGCGACGACGGCTGCGGCGAGGACAATCAGGATCGTTTGGGAGATTTTGCGAGAGCGAATGATGGGCTGATTCCTGTTACGCGGGTGGTCTTCCAGCTCGGCGACACTTTGCCAAAGCCCGGAAGCACCTGCTAGTGATCGCCCTAAATGCGCAGACTTTATGACTGGGTGATCCGGCTCGCCGGGCACCCCCGGGCAATTCCCGCCATGGGCGTGGTGTCTTTCGCCGAAAGCTCGTTCTTCCCGATCCCGCCCGACGTCATGCTGGTGCCGATGATCCTGGCCAATCGGCAGAAGGCGTTCACGATCGCACTGGTCTGCACGGTCTGCTCGGTGCTCGGCGGGCTCTTGGGCTATGCGATCGGCTTCTATTTTTTCGAGACGATCGGCGCCTGGGTGGTGAAGACCTACGGGCTTCAGGCCGGCATGGAGAGGTTCCGCGACGAATTCGCCCGCTACGGCACCTGGGTAATCCTCATCAAGGGCCTGACGCCGATCCCCTACAAGCTGGTGACGATCGCTTCAGGCGCCGCGCATTTTGATCTCTTCACGTTCGTGTGGGCGTCGATCGTGACGCGTGGCGCCCGCTTCTTCCTCGTGGCAGCTTTGCTGTGGAAGTTCGGCGAACCGATCCGCGCCTTCATCGAGAAGCGGCTGACGCTGGTCATGTGGCTGTTCCTGATCGCGCTGGTCGGCGGCTTCGTCGCGGTGAAGTTC
This sequence comes from Reyranella sp., assembly GCF_965279465.1. Taxonomy (NCBI): domain Bacteria; kingdom Pseudomonadati; phylum Pseudomonadota; class Alphaproteobacteria; order Hyphomicrobiales; family Reyranellaceae; genus Reyranella; species Reyranella sp. The sequence continues at coordinate 3,571,867 of NZ_OZ257242.1, read as the reverse complement.
CTGTTCAACTAGAGGCCATGTCGCTCCCCTACCCTACCCGAATCGGCCTGATCGCAGCGCTCGGCAGCATCGCCTTGCTGGGCGGCGCCTATTGGTTCCAGTACGTCGTCGGCCTCGCGCCGTGCGACATGTGCCTGTGGCAGCGCTATCCGCACATGCTGGCGATCCTGTTCGGGCTGCTCACCCTGCCGCTGATGACGGCGCCGCGGGTCGCTCTGGTCTTCACGCTGCTGGCGATCCTGGCACTGTTCGCGACATCGGCCATCGGCGCCTTTCACGCCGGCGTCGAGTATCATCTTTGGGAAGGTCCGCAGGCCTGCTCGGGCCGCATTCCCACCGGCCTGTCGGCCGAGGAGCTGAAGAAGATCCTGCTCGGCGCCCGCATGGTCCGTTGCGACGAGGCGGCATGGAAGATGTGGGGCATCTCGATGGCCGGCTGGAACGCGATCCTGTCGGGCGGGCTGGCGATCCTGCTGTCGGGCCACCTCATTCGCCACGCGAGGACGACGCCATGAAAACCGGCGAGCAACGCAATCCCGGCGATCTCGAGCCACGCGCGCTGGTCGAGCGGGTGATCCGCGTCGACCAGGCCGGCGAGTTCGGCGCCGTGCGCATCTATGAAGGCCAGCTCGCGGCGCTGCGCTGGACCGGCCGCGCGAATGGCGACGCGGGCCGCAAGATCGCCGCGATGGCGCGCGGCGAGCGCGAGCATCGCGCGACCTTCGACAGGATGCTGGCGCAACGCCACGTCCGGCCGACCGCGCTGTCGCCGCTCTGGAGCCTGGCGGGATTCGGGCTCGGCGTGGCGACCGCGCTGATGGGCGAAAAGGCTGCGATGGCCTGCACTGTCGCCGTCGAGGAGACGATCGAGGAGCACTATGCCGGCCAAGCCGCCCAGCTCGGCGACGACGAGGCGGAGCTGCGCACCACCATCGAGAAGTTCCGTGCCGACGAGATCGGCCACAAGGACGAGGCGCTTGCCTCCGGCGCCGAGCAGACGCCCGGCTACGAGGCGCTGACCTCGGTCATCAAGGCCGGCTCCAAGCTCGCCATCTGGCTGTCGATGAGGATTTAGCCGGAAGCGGGCTCCGTCAAAGGCTCAGTGCCTTCATTGAGAATATCTAGGTATGCCTTGTATGAAAAAACACGGCCACGAAGTCTACCGGTCACTTCCTCTACAACTCCAAGTCGCGAAAGGTCGACCAACGCGGAATTGATGGTTGGCGCACTCAAGCCTGTCCTCACGACGAGAAGAGCAGAGGTAACGTAAGGAGTCTGCTGAAGCAGGTCGTGGACCCGAAGAGCCGAACTCACCCGATCGCTCTCCGACCCGATCCGCTCCCTATCACGCTTGAACAAATCTACAATGCGCGTTGCGGCGTCGAATGCCTGATTTGCGGTTTCTGCGACGCCGTCCAGAAAGAACTCGAGCCAAGCCTCCCAAGCGCCGTGCTCACGTACCTCCTGAAGCAACCGATAGTAGTCGGCACGATGTGCTTTCAAGAAGAGGCTGAGATAGAGAAGAGGCTTATGCAGTACTCCGTTCACGCAAAGATACAGCGTGACGAGGAGCCGGCCGATGCGACCGTTGCCATCCAGGAAGGGATGGATCGTCTCGAACTGAACGTGCAGCAAGCCTGCTTTGATGATCGCGGGCAGCCGCGACTCTCGCTCGTGGATGAAGCTTTCGAGCGCATCGAGGCAATTCATGAGTTCCGTGGTAGGCGGCGGAACGAACAGGGCGTTGCCGGGGCGTGTGCCACCGATCCAGTTCTGCGTTCGTCGAAACTCGCCAGGGCTCTTTGCATTGCCTCTGCCACTTTGAAGAAGCCGCAGATGCATTTCACGAATGAGCCTGAGCGAAAGCGGCAGCTGCTCGACCCGCTCCAGGCCGTACATCAAGGCGTCGACGTAGTTCGAGACTTCCTGAACATCGTCGATGGGTTGCCCGGCCTGAGCGTCAGTCTCGAAACGAAGAAGATCCGTCAGCGTCGACTGCGTACCCTCGATCTGGGAGGAAAGGACGGCCTCCTTCCTCACATACATGTAGAGAAACAGCTCCTGGCGCGGCAGGAGCGTCGCGATGCCATCCAAGCGTCCCAAGGCTCGTTCCGCTTTACTCAGGCGCTCGAGAAGCGGCAGTAGCTCAATGGGTGGCGTCGGTGGAAGCGGCGGCGGAACGAAGGCGCGTACGACTTCTCCAGCAACGGGCGTTTCGACATAGCGGCCGAGCCGGCTGTCGTCCAAGGGATTGGTCACCGCAGCTATATGCGGACGATCGCCTATTTAAACAAGAGGCCATCCTCTTAAATAAGCACCCAGCTTAGATAAGCCGGCTTTATTAAGTCGGCTCAACCTTGATCTAGCTCGCTGTCCCAGTACAGGAAGTCGCGCCAGCTCTCGTGCAGGTAGCCGGGAGGAAAGGAGCGGCCGTTCTCCTGCAACTCTGTGGTCGTCGGCTCGGCCGGATAGCGGTGCAGGGTGAGCCCGCTCTCGCGCAGCAGGCGGTTACCCTTGAGCAGGTTGCAGGGGCTGCAGGCGGTAACGACGTTGGTCCAGGCGGTGCGCCCGCCGCGCGACTTCGGCACGACGTGATCGAAGGTCAGCTCGTTGGTCGCAAAGTCGCCCTTGCAGTACTGGCAGGTGAAGTGGTCGCGCAGGAAGACATTGAATCGCGTGAAGGCCGGCCGCCGCGCCGCCGGGACGTATTCCTTGAGCGCGATCACGCTCGGCAGGCGCATCTCGAAGGACGGGCTGTGGATCATGCGGTCGTATTCGGAGATCACGCTGACCCGGTCGAGGAAGACCGCCTTGACCGCATCCTGCCAAGACCAGATCGACAGCGGAAAATAAGAGAGCGGCCGAAAATCGGCATTGAGGACCAGCGCATGGCAGGACTCAAGGCCGGGCGTCACGGCTAGCTCCGCCGCCGTTGACAGGGACTACTGGGAAAGTCGATGCGGTCGACCATTGCATGCTCATTGTGCCAAGGAATTCTGGAAACACAACATGTCGATATCGAGGTCATCGACGTGTCTCACAAAGATAATATGATTGTCGCCGGAGGACACACCATGGACACAGCAATTCGCCCGGCGACGAGCTTCCCCCTGCCGCAGGCCGACCTCGACTCGCTCGGCTTCCGCAAAGGCCAGATCGACCGGTTGGTCGACCTCATCGAGCGGCACATCGCGGCTGGCCGCTATCCCGGCTGCCAGATCGCGCTCGCCCGCCACGGCAAGCTCGCGCTGTTCAGGAGCTTCGGCGATGCCGTTACCGAGCCCGCCAAGCGGCCGGCGACCGACGATTCACTCTGGCTGCTCTATTCCAACACCAAGGTCGTGACCGCCGTCGCGCTGTGGGTTCTGGCCGAACGCGGCCTGTTCGGCTTCTCGGACAAGATCGCCGACCACGTGCCGGAGTTCGCCAGGTTCGCCAAGGGCAACATCACGGTGCTGCAGACCATCACCCATCAGGCGGGCTTCCCCAACGCGGTGGTCGGCAAGGATGCCTGGGCCGACCACAAGCGGCTGCGCGAGGTGGTGTCGAACTTCCCGCTCGAATTCACGCCCGGCTCGAAGGTGCATTATCACGGCCTCACCGCCCACTGGACGCTCGGCGTGCTGATCGAGGCGGTGACCGGCAAGGACTTCCGCGACGTCATCCGCGAGACGGTGACCGAGCCCCTCGGCCTCGCGAACGAACTCTATGTCGGCCTGCCCGAGAGCGAGTTCGGCCGGGCCGCCGACATGCATGAACCCAAGCCGAAAGGCGACGGCTTCCAGCCGAGCGCCGACGCCAATGCCGCCGACTGGCGCAAGGGCGGTGCACCCGGCGGCGCGGGCTACGGGACCGCGCGCGCGATGGCCGCGCTTTACCAGATGATGCTGAACGGCGGCGAGCTCAACGGCACGCGGCTGGTCTCGCCGCGCATGCTGCAATACGCGATCCGCAACCACACCGGCGACCGGATCGACGAGTTCATGGGCATGCCGATGCATCGCGGACTGGGGCCCCACCTGCGCGGCACGACCGAGAACGTGCGCGGCCTCGGCGGCTTCGCCAGCCCGCGCGCCTTCGGCCACGGCGGCGTCGGCACGTCCTACTGCTGGGGCGATCCCGACTCGGGCGTGTCCTTCGCCTATATCACCAACAATCGCCTCCCCGACCCGTGGCACTCCAAGCGCCTCGACATGGTCGCGAACTTCGTCCACTCGGCGATCCTCTAGCAGGGGATGCCCCCACGGCATCTTTCCCTTTGGAAGCAGGCGTTGGGCGTAGTGCCCGACGCCGTGTGGGACGGGACGGACCTGGAGACGCTCGTCCTCGCCGACAACGACCTGACCGAAATTTCCGAGCGTGTCGGGGACCTGCGCCGTCTGCGCATGCTCGATCTGGGCCACAACAAGTTGCGCCATATCCCGTCGAGCCTGGGCCAGCTCGAGCAGCTGACCGATTTCCTCTACCTGCATGACAATCAGCTCTCGGCGCTGCCGCCGTCGCTCGGCCGCCTGAGCCGCCTGCGCTACCTGAACATCAGCGAGAATGCCTTCGACGTCCTGCCCGAGGCGGTGACCGGGATGTCGGGGTTGCTCGAGTTGCGGGCCACCGACAATCGCCTCGCCGAGCTTCCCGCATCGATCTCGCGGCTCGTGCGACTGCGCGAGCTGCACCTGCGGAACAATCGGCTCACGGCCCTGCCCGACATCATCGGCTCGCTGGTCGAGCTTCGCCAGATCGATCTCCGCGGCAATCCGATCACCGCATTGCCCGAGGGCCTGCTGAATCTGCCGCGCCTGGAGAAGCTCGATCTCCGCTGGGTGACGACACTCGATCCACCGCCGTGGTTCGCCGAGCTCGAACGCCGGGACTGCGCTGTCTACCTCTGACCAGCGTCCGCAAAGCTGAAGCCCATGGTGCGGCCGTAGTAGTAGAGGCCGCCGTCCTGCACGATCAGCGCCAGCGCGATGTCGTCGTCGGTGACGGCGCTGCCCTCGGTGACCGGCGCATTGCGGTGGTCATGCGCGGCGCCGGCCGGGGTCAGCAAGGTCACATGCTCAGTCCATCGATAGGTCGCGCCGCCGATCGTCGAGGCGCAGCGCGCCTCACGGAGCGCGAGGACGAGGGCTGCCGCGTTGTGGCGATGCGGACGCTGCGCCTCGCCGGGACGCACGGCGTTCAGGGTCAAGGTCATCGCCGGCAGGCAAGTGCAGAGCCGCTCGGTGCGCTCGCTCGCCATGAAGAGCGCGCGGCCCGGCGTGTCCGGCGCCATCGGCCGGTCGTAGAGGACCCGCAGCTCGCGGGCGATATCCTCGGCGCGATAGTGCGTCGCCTGCACCGGCGCACGCTCGGCGGCTTCGGGACGGACGCCCTGGAACGCCAGCGCCGGCTCGTCGGTGACGAGCCAAAGGACCGCGTCCTCATCGGCCTGCCAGGTCGAGGCGATGCCGCCGGGCAGCGCGAGCATGTCGCCCGCGCGCCAGCGCAGCGTCTCGCCGTCGCGCGCCAGCGTTCCCGTGCCGCGCAGCACCGCCCAGATCTCGCCGCTCGCCGCCAGGGCGCAGGCGAGGCGTTCGCCGGTCCTGACTCGTGCGTAACGCGCCAGCATGAACGGCGTGGTCGCGGCATAGACGGTGCCCAGGATAAGCGACAGGTCGAGCGCGACGAAGCCGGTCGGCGTCTCGTCGGCGAAGGTGCGGCGCATCTCGGCGACAAAGGCCTGCGGCGCGAGCACCGGCCGCTCGATGTTGAAGCCCTGCTCGACCGGGATATAGCGGGCACGTTCGGCGTGGATCGACATCGTCATAGCGCCATGAACCCTCCGTCGGTGCACAGTACGTGCCCGACAACGAATGAAGCCGCACCGGAGGCCAGCCAGACAACAGCCTCCGCCACCTCCTCGGGCTGGCCCATGCGCCGCACCGGCAGGCCCGCCGCGACCGCGCGCATGTCCATGATCTTGGAGGCCAGCATCATGTCGGTCACCACCCGGCCGGGCGCCACGGCATTGATCCGCACGCCCTTCTCCGCGGCCTCCATCGCGGCGGAGCGCGTGAGCGAGATCACCGCCGCCTTCGACGCCGAATAGAGCGCGAGGCCGGGATTGGGATTGCGCAGGCCGCTCACCGAGGCATTGACCACGATCGCGCCGCCGCCCTGCTGCGTCATGATACGGATCTGGTGCTGCAGGCAGAGATAGACCGAGCGCACGTTGGTATCGAACACACGGTCGTACAGAACTGGATCCTGTTCGGCGACCGGCGCGCGCGGCTCCTGGTAGCCGGCATTGTCGAAGGCGACGTCGAGCCGGCCGTGATCGGCGACAATGGTGCGATGCAGGGCTTCTATCGCCGCCGGATCTGTGACATCGGTCGCAATGAAGCGACCGCTGGAGCCGACTTCGGCCAAGGCAGAAACCGCTTTTTCGCCTTCTTCGCGGCGCCGTCCGGCAATCACGACCGCGGCGCCCCGGCGGCCGAAGGCGAGGGCGGCCGCGCGCCCGATCCCGGTCGCGCCGCCCGTGACCAGCACCACCTTGCCCTCGAAGTCACGCATCGGCAGCCATCCGGGCGCGCTCGACGATGCCCTGCTGGTCGAGGCCCGCGGGCAGATTGCCGTAGGTCGCGCCGCCGTCGCCATCGAGGCGGGTGGCCAGGAACGCTTCAGCCACCGACTGCGGCGAATGGCGGACGAGCAGGCTCGCCTGCAGGGCGATCGCCATCTTCTCGACGATGCGGCGCGCCCGCCCCTCGCGCTCGTCGCGCGCAAGCAGCTCCGTCTCGAGCCGGTCAACCATCCGGTCGAGGCGTCGGTCCGCCCCTTTGGCGCGGCGCACCTCGTCGAGGAAGGCCGGCACGCTCTGCGGCGAGCGCGCGGCGGCGCGCAGCACGTCGAGCGCGATGATGTTGCCGCTGCCCTCCCAGATGCCGTTGAGCGGCGCCTCGCGATAGAGTCGCGCCATCGGCCCTTCCTCGATGAAGCCGTTGCCGCCGTGGCATTCCAGCGCCTCGTGGACGACACCGACCGCGCGCTTGCAGTTCCAATACTTGCCGACCGGTGTGCCGATCCGAACCAGCAGTCCGGCCGCTTCGTCACCGGCCTGCTCGTCATCGACGGCGCGCGCCAGCCGGAACGCCAGCAAGGTCGCCGCCTCGACCTCAAGCGCGAGATCTGCCAGCACGTTCTGCATCAGCGGCTGGTCGGCCAGCCGCCGCTGGAAGGCACGTCGCGCGGTGGTGTGATGGATCGCCTCGGACAGCGCCCGGCGCATCAGGCCGGCCGAGCCGATCGCGAAATCGAGCCGCGTCAGGTGCGTCATGGCGAGCGCCGCCTTGATGCCCTGCCCCTCCTCGCCGACCAGCCAGCCGAGTGCGCCGCGATACTCGATCTCGCTCGAGGCATTCGACTTGTTGCCGCACTTGTCCTTGAGCCGCTGGATCAGCAGGCGGTTGCGCGAGCCGTCGGGCAGCCAGCCCGGCAGCAGGAAGCAGGACAGGCCGCGATCGGTCTGGGCCAGGGTGACGAACACGTCGCTGTGCGGCACCGAGAAGAACCATTTATGGCCCTCGATCGCATAGGCCTCGCCCGGTCCCCGCCGCGCGCCGGCCGGACGGGCGGTGGTCTGGGTGGCACGCAAGTCCGAGCCGGCCTGCTTCTCGGTCAACGTCATGCCGACGGTGCCGCCTGTCTTGGCGCTCATCGGCGCAGGCCTCGCGTCGTAACGGCTGGAGAGGATGAACGGCTCCCAGACGGCCGCCAGGTCGGGCTGCAGGCGCAGCGCGGGCACCGCCGAATAGGTCATGCCGAGCGGGCAGCAAATGCCGTTCTCGCCCTGGTTCCACAGGTAGGAGAGCATGCCGCGCGCCACGTGCGCGCCCGGCTCCGGCGAGGTCCACGACAGGGCGTGCGTGCCGTGGCCGATCGCCAGCGACATCAGCTCGTGCCAGGCGGGATGGAACTCGATCTCGTCGACGCGATGGCCGAACCGGTCGTGGCTGCGCAGCACCGGCAGGTTGCGGTTGGCGTCGTGCGCCAGCCGGGCGACCCGCGCGCTCGCGACCGTCGCACCGGCGTCGCTCAGCAGGGCCTGCGCCCAGCCCACCTTCTCGCGGCCCGCGATCTCGACCAGCAGGCGGTCGCCGGTGAAGGCGTTGTGGCCCACCAGCGGCTTCGCCTGGTTCATCACTTCATGCGTCGCATAACCGTCCGGCGGCAGCGACGGCAGGCGGGCGAACAGGTCGGCGGCGCTCATGTCCTGGCCTCACCGGCGCCGATGCTGGCGCGCAAGCAGAAATGCGTGATCTGGTCGACCAGCGCGCGATCGGCGCGCGGCCCGGTGCCCTTGGTCGGAGCGAGCGGGCCAACCAGCGCTTCCATGAAGGCGCCGACGATACAGGCCGCCGCCACGGCAGGATCGAGCGGCGGGAAGGCGCCGCGCATGATGCCCTCGCGCAGCACGCGCTCGAAGCAGCGCGCGAGCTGCGCCCGGTACTCGAGGCGCACCGTCTCGACCTCGGGATCGACCGGCTCGGCGATCAGGGCATAGGCCAGCCGGCGTCCACGGAGCGCGCGGTTGGCAAAGGTGCGGATCGCCGCTTCCAGCTTCTCGGCGGGCATGCCGTCCGCATCGGCGACCGCCGCCACGATGCCGACCTCGCGGGCCGAGACGGTGGCGACGATCTCGGCGCACAGCTCCGCCTTCGAGGACCAATGGCGATAGACCGTGCCAGTCGCGACGCTCGCCTTGAGGGCAACGGTGTCGACCTGCGCGGCGGTCCATCCTCCGTCCGCCACGAGTTCGCGCGCCGCGGCCAGGATGCGCGCCCGCTTGTCGGCCAGCCGCTGTGTTGCCTGTTCAGTTTGACGGTAAACCATGTCCAAGAACTGAACCCAAGTTCAGTCCTTGAGTCAAGCTTCATGCCCCGCTCCGGTGGGTGACGACACGTGAGGCGCCGGGCGGTCGCGCAAGATTCTCCGGATGGCCGAACCGAAAGCGTTGGTTCGATGGTTGTGCCGAAGGTCTTGAGCTTCGGCGGCTCGAACCGGCAGACGCCGGCTGGACAGGCTCGCCACCAGTTCCTCAGCCATCGCCGGCCGATTCGCCAGCAAGGGAGCGATCTCTTGCTGGCCGATTTCATAGACCGTCACACGGGTCAGCGCCTGCAGCGTACAGGCCTCGCCCAACCCGGCGAACAGCCCCATCTCGCCGCAGAAGTCGCCAGGTGCGAGCCGGCCGGCTTCCTCACCGTCGCGCTTCATGACGACGACGCCGGCCCTGATCGTCAAAAGGGCGGACAGCAAGTCTCCCTGCCGGACGATCACCTCGCCCTTGCCGAACTCGCGCACGGAGGTCGCTTCAGCGAGCGCCAGCTTCTCCTCGCGCGTCAAGGTCGCAAAGATCGGTATGGCTTCGATGAGATCGATCGGCTCCACGCGCGGCGGCCGGGCGGTTTCCTCGGTGGGCAGATCGGTCATGGCCACAACGGATTCCGGGGGCACCGCCAGAAGCAGGCCAGCCGACTTGCAGTGGCGATAGAAGAGGTCGAGCACCTCGTTCCGCGCTCTTGACCGATCGGCGGGGCTTGCGACCCGGAATTGGAGTTCGACCGTCAAAGCCACCGCATCAAGGCCCTTGAGCGCGACGGCCGGTGACGGCTCCGCCATGATGGAGCTGCAGCTCAGCAGGACGGATCTCATGACCTCGACCACGACGGAAGGCGTGCGTGTGGGGGCAACGCGGACCGTGAGCGTCAGCAGATGCGTCTCGTCGGGACGGCTGATGTTGGTCACGCCAAGCCGGGCAAGAACGCTGTTCGGCAGCACGACCACGTTGTTGGAGCCGGTCAGGATATGGGTCGAGCGCCAGGTGCTCTCGACGACCCGACCCTCGGTTCCATCGCTGAGAACGATCCAGTCGCCAAGAACATAGGGGCGGCCAAGCGTCAAAGCGACGCCGGAGAAGACATCGCCCAGCGTGCTTTGCAGCGCCAGGCCGAGAATGATGGCAACCACGCCGGACGTCGCCACGAGCGTCCCGATGGGGACGCCGAATACAAAGGTCAGAATGGACAGACCCACGCCGAGATAAACCACGCCGACAACGATATCCTGCAGCAGGCGGGCCTCGCGGGGGTACCGCTCGAGCACGAGGTAGATGCGCACCAGGCCAATGCTCGCCCATGCCAGATGGATCCACCACAGCAGCCTGGCCGAGACGACGAGCAGCGTGGTGCGGTCCACGGCTTCCGACTGGAACGTCATCAGGTCGTCGCCCACGAGAATGGCAGTCATGGCGGCAAAGAAAGCGATCTGGACCACGAGGCGCGTGTTCGAGCGCCTGCTCGGGATCAGGTGCCAGACAATTATGCCGGAGAGACCCACCAGGGCGAGTTGCCCCGCCGGCGACACAGCCAGCGCTTCGAGGAACGTCAGGTTCGACATGCTGAATGCCCCGATCCGATCGCGCGCAGCGATCATGTGACTCCCAGGCCACCGTCGACACCGATTACCTGTCCCGTCACCCATTCGGAGGCCGGATCGGCGAGCTGGACGATCCACCGCGCCACCTCGTCCGGATTGCCACGCCGCTTGAGCGGTATCTGCTCCCGCTCCTGCTCCTTGAGTGCCGCTGCTTGCTGAAGCGAAAGGCCCATCATTCCTGTCAATGCGCCCGTTTCGGTTGGGCCGGCCGCAACGGAATTGACGCGGATTCCATGGAGTGCAAGTTCAAGCGCCCAACAACGTGTGAGGTGTTCCAACGCGGCCTTGCTCGCGGCGTAGTGCGAGAGCAAGGCCGCCGGCTTGTGGCCGAACGTGCTCGATACGTTGACGATCGCTCCCTTGGCCGCCGAAAGAAACGGAAGCGCTGCCGAGGCAAGCAGGCTTGGTCCAACGACATTCACCGCAAGAATCTTCATGATCCGTTCGGCCGTCGCATCGGCAAGCGCCAGGATGGCACCCGCACCGGCATTGTTCACGAGCACATCGAGTCGACCCCATGTGTCGATGGCGCGCGCAACTGTACGCGCTGCATCTCCGGGCTCAGCCGCATCCGCAACCACGCCGACGACATTCGCATGCATGCTCGCCGCCTCTTCGAGCGACGCAGCGTGTCGACCGGTGATGATGACCTTTGCGCCTTGCTCGGCAAAGATCAGCGCCGCAGCCCGGCCGATGCCGGAGCTTCCGCCGGTGATGATGACAACCCTATCGTCATTGGTAGACATATTCGTCCTCGTTGATTTGCGGCCCTGCACCGGCCGGTTGGGTACCTCTTGGACGGTCCGCGCGCCGTCGATCGCGACCGCCATGCCGGCAATCGGGGTCATCGGCGACAAAGGAATGCGACCGCGCCTCCCGGTTGCCCTGTCATGTAAGCTCGCGACGGCGGGTCGACGGCGAGTGGGCTGCGCCTCCGCGTGAAGCGCAACCCTCGCCAGGTGAAGCGTCTACAGGTCGGTAACGCGTTCCGGGTCTGCCGACGCCAGAGCAGCGACACGCTCGGCGCGGGGCGGATAGATCCACACGGTGTTGATGTCGTGCTTGGTCTTCTTTGCTGTCGCGCCGGTCGTCTCGACCTTGCGCTCCCAGCCTCGCGTGAAGATCGCGCCGGCCGCACCGAGGTCGAGACAGGTGACATATGCCTCCTGGTGATACGGTTTGCCCGGCGCCCCCAGCAGTTCGGCGGCGGCATTATGGCCTGCAAAGGCGCCCATCCGCGTGGCGTGCTGGCACGACATGAGCGCATAGTTGCCGAGATCGTCGCATGCTGCCTTGGCAGCGTCGCCGGTGGCGAAAACGCCGGGCACGGAGGGCACGCGCAACTGGCGGTCGACAATGAGCCGGCCGAAATTGTCGCGTTCGCCCGGGATCTGCGCAGTCAATGGCGCGGCTCGCATGCCTGCGGCCCAGATCACGGTCGCGCTTTCGATGTGCGTGCCGTCGGTCAGTGTTACGCCGGATTCGTCCAGCGCAGCGACGCCAGCGCCAAGTCGAACCTCCACACCAAGCTCGCGAAGGGCATCCTCGATGAGCGGCCGGGGCCCTGCGCCCATGTCAGGAGCGATCGCGCCGCCGCGTTCGACGATGACGACGCGCGGCTCGGCATCCTTGCCAAGTATCGCCCGCAAGCGCGCGGGCATCTCCGTCGCCGCCTCGATGCCGGTGAAACCACCGCCAGCGACGACCACCGTATCCCGCGCGCGCGATACCGGCCGATCTGCCAAGCCGTGCAGGTGCCGGTCGAGGGCGATCGCGTCGTCGAGCTGGTCGACGCTGAACGCGTGCGCGGCAAGGCCGGGAATGTCCGGGCGGAACAGCCGGCTGCCGGTGGCCAGGACCAGCCGGTCGTACTGGAGCGATTCTCGCGAACCACTGCCGGTAACGACTTCAACCGCGCGGGATTGGGTGTCGATCGTCTCGGCGCGGCCTTGCACATAGACGACATCGATGGCTGCGAGGACATCCTGGAGAGGTGCCGTCACGGTCTCCGGCTTCGGCTCATAGAGCCGCGGGCGAACCACCAGGGTCGGCTCCGGGGCGACCAGAGCGATCTCGAGGTCCGTGGACGAGACACCCCCGAGGTCGCGAAGGCGAGCAGAGGAAAGGGCGGCATACATGCCGGCGAAGCCGGCGCCGATGATGACGATTCTCATAGCGGTTCACTCCGGTTTTCAGGCAACGATGAACGAAAGCAGGTCGGCATTGACGAGATCGGCGTGCGTCGTGCACATGCCGTGCGGCAGGCTCTCGTGGATCTTGAGCGTGCAGTTCTTCAGCAGCCTGGCCGAGAGGGGCGCAGAGTCGGCAACCGGCACGATCTGGTCGTCATCGCCGTGAAGGACGAGCGTTGGCACGACGATGCTCTTCAGGTCCTCGCTGAAGTTCGTCTCCGAGAACGCCTTGATGCCGTCGTAGTGTGCTCTGGCGCCGCCCATCATGCCCTGGCGCCACCAGTTCAGGATGATTCCCTGCGATGGCTTGGCTCCCGGACGGTTGTAGCCGTAGAAGGGACCGCTCGCGAAATCGAGGTAGAACTGCGCTCTGTTGGCCGCGAGCTCCCGACGCAGGCCATCGAATACCTCGATGGGCAAGCCGCCGGGATTTGCCGCCGTTTTCAGCATCAGCGGCGGTACGGCGCCGATCAGCACCAGCTTGGCGGCGCGTCCGTTGCCATGACGCGCGACATAGCGCGCGGCCTCGCCTCCCCCGGTGGAGTGACCGATGTGAATGGTGTTGCGGAGGTCGAGGTGCTCGACGACCGCGGCGACATCGGCGGCGTAGTGGTCCATGTCATGGCCGTCGCTGGCCTGGCTCGACCGGCCATGCCCGCGACGGTCGTGGGCTACGACACGATGGCCCTGGCCGACGAAGTAGAGCATCTGGGTGTCCCAGTCGTCGGAGCTCAACGGCCAGCCGTGATGGAAGAAGATCGGCTGGCCGGCCTTCGGCCCCCAGTCCTTGTAGAAGATCTGAAGACCATCTCTGGTCGTGACGCTATTCATGGGATTGGTCCTTTGAGCCAAGGGTGATGAATGTTTCTGTTCCTGCGCGGTACGGAGGCCGTCGGCGCGAGACCACAATCGCGCGGCGTGGCGTCCCGTCGGTATCGTGCGGGAGGGTGAGTGAGGCTCGCGGATCGGTCGGTTGACCTGCACCTTGGTCCAGGCCAGGCAAGCGGATTGCGTGGATTGCCACCCATGCCGATCGCGACGATGACGTTCGCCGGCACGGAAATGGCGCGCACCCGCTTGCGCCGTCACCTCACTGCAGAGGGCGAGCGTCCACGTTGCGGGCCCGGCGTTGGGAGGTCGGTTTCAGCCGTCAGAGGCGATGGAGGCGAGCCCGTCGGTTCCCAGCATCCAGCGATCCCAGTCAGGATCTGGGGTGGCGCCCAGCCCACGATAAAATGCCTGCGCCGGGCTGTTGTCCTTGAGGACAAACCAGCAGAATTTCTTGTGTCCGGTGTCCATCGCATGGCGGGCCATGCGCTGCATGAGACGTCGGCCAACCCCCTGGCCACGCACGTCGGCGTCCACGAACAGCCACTTCATCATGAGCAGCGGCTCCAGCGTGTGCATGAAGGGAATCTCGTAATGCACCGCCATGCCGCAGAGCTGGCCGTCACCCCGGTCGGCGACGAACGCGCCGAATTCCGCGCGGTCGCCGAAGCCCCGCCGCGTCAGCTCGGCCTCGGTCAGCCGGAATTCGGTGCCGCCTTCGTAGGCAACGATGCCCTCCATCAGGCGCAACAACTCACGCACGTCTGCTCGAACCATCGGCCTGATCTGCACGCCATCCCTGACCATTCGCGCCTCCTGGGCCGATTTCTCCCATAATGCACCCCACCGGCATTGCTAGAGATTGCTAAGATTTGCTAACGGACATGCTTCATGGAGGCATCTCCGAGCTTCGCCTTCGGGCCGTTCGTGTTCCACACCCTCAGCCGCCGGCTCGACAGGCAGGGCGAGCTCGTGCTGCTGAACTCTCGCGCGACTGAACTCCTGCTGGTGCTGTTGCGGCGAGCGGGCGAGCTCGTGACCAAGGACGATCTGTTGCATGCGGCCTGGGGCAGCCGGATCGTCGCGGAGAACAATCTGACCGTGCACATGGCCACGTTGCGTCGCGTTCTTCGCCGTGGCGGGGAAGCCGACAACTACATCCGGACGGAGCACGGTCGAGGCTATCGCTTCATCGCGCCCGTCGAAGTTGCCCCGACGGACGGTTACAGCGTGCCTGGCGCATTGACGGCCCATCCCCGTCATAGCAACGGGGGACAGATCCGTGGCGGGACGGACTGGCGAGGCATTTCCATCCTCGTCCCACCCGTCCAAAGCCTGCTGAACTCCGAGGCATCGCGATCGCTTGCGGTCGAGATCACGCGGGATCTGATGGTGCAGCTCGCCCGCGTACCCAGTGTGCTGGTGATCGGTTCGGGTGAGTCCCGCTACGCTCTGCGCATTTCCGTTCGGCCGGGAAAGGGCACGGCCCAGATCGTCGCCATGGTGGACGACGCCATCGGGGCGACTGTCTGGGCCGATCGCTTCGAGCACCGGCATGTCGGTTCGGGTCCGATGGAAAGCGAAATCTCGAGCCGTCTCACGAACGCGGTAATCACGGAACTCCTGGATCGAGAGGCGTCGCTTGCTCTTCCCCAGGAGGCGCCGCCTGGCGCCGATGCGCAGCATTGCGCTGTGCGCGGGTGGAGCGCCCTCAATAGAGAGCTGTCGGTGCCCCAGGATATCGCCGAAGCCCGACTATGGTTCGATCGCGCCCTGCTCGACGATCCGACAAATGCCTCGGCCCTTGCTGGATCGGCGTACGCCATCGTCGCCGACAATATCCGGATGACCACACAACACCGCGATGCTCTCGCCAGCGCGGCGATGCGCGCGGAACTACGGCATGCCGACGAACTCGCGACGCGAGCTGTCGCCCGGGCGCCGGACTGGCCGCGCGCCTGGTTCTGCCGCGGCTATGTGAGGCAATGGCAGCAGCGCTTCGATGCGGCGCTGACCGCCTATGAGCGGGCCTTGTCGCTCAATCCGTGCGATGCCGAATCGCTCGCCTACGCCGGCCATATCCATTTTTTGTCGGGCCGCATCGAGGAGATGAGAGCGCCGCTCCAACGTGCGCTCGCCCTCGGCCCGCGCGACCGCGGCGTCGGGCTCTGGCATCATTTTCTGGGTCAGTACGATTTCACACAGGGACGCGACGAGCTTGCGATTCCGTACTTCGTGCGGGGCGCCGATCTTTGCCCCAGCCTCGTCTACCCAGTAGCATTTCTCGCGAGCGCGCTCGCGCATGGCGGCCGAATCGAAGAGGGACGAAGAACGCTCGATGCCTGGTGCGAAGCGATGGGCGGCTTCCGGGTCACGATCGATCAGCTGCGCGCGCGGGTCTTTTCGGACAATGCGATTTATCTGGGCTGCCATGAGCGCTTGTACCGAGGGCTGCGCCTGATCGGCATACCTGAGCGCTGAAGCGGCCGGTCCTGAGACCGCCGTTAGCAAGATTTAGCAACCCGCCGGACGACTTTGCCGGACCTCTCCCTGTAGGGTCGCACCCATCCAGTGCAGGGGATCGACCGATGCAGATTCTGACGAATGCTTCAGCAGCAAAGAGCCAGCCCCGGACAATCCTGGCAAAAACATCACCTGAGGTACATCGCCCTCTGGTCCTGGTCGTCGATGACGACGAGGAGATCCGCCTCGCGCTGCGGGAGCTTTTCGAATCCGTGGGGCTCGACGCGCTCTGCTTCGGCTCGCCGCGGGAATTGCTCGAGGCCAACCTGCCGAAGCGGCCGGGCTGCCTCGTCCTCGACATTCGCATGCCGGGATCGAGCGGCCTCGATCTCCATCAGCAGCTCGCGACGCGCGGTGACCTCCGCCCGGTTGTCTTCCTGAGCGGGCACGGCGACATCCCGATGACGGTTCGGGCGATGAAGGCCGGCGCCGTCGATTTCCTGACCAAGCCGGTGGGCGACCAGGCCTTGCTCGACGCAGTGACCATCGCCATCGAACGGGACATCGCCCTGCAGGCTCGGGCCCGTCTGGTAGGTCTCCAGGTCGAGCTGTTTGCCGCGCTTACGCCGCGCGAGCGCCAGGTCATGCGGGAAGTGGCCCACGGCCGCCTCAACAAGCAGATCGCCTTCGACCTCGGTATCAGCGTCGTCACCGTCAAGCTTCACCGCCGCAACGCAATGATGAAGATGCAGGCCATGTCCGTTGGCGACCTGGTCCGGGCGTGGGAAGCGCTGCCCCCTGAGATCAGGCAAGAGACCCGACCTGAACCCAAGCACAGTATCCGACACGCGGGGATTGGAGGAGATGTCGGGCGTGGCCGCCCCGGTCCTATCAGAGAGGGTCATTCGCTTGTCCAAGGCGCCAATGGTGGCGATTGCCGATGACGACGCCGACGTGCGCGAGGCGCTTGCGGACCTGCTTGGGGTCGTAGGCCTGGAAACGCGCGCGTTCGACCGGGCGGAAGCTCTTCTCGAGGTGATCGGATCGGGCGCGTTCGACTGCATCGTCACCGATGTGAGGATGCCGGGAATGAACGGCCTTCAACTGCTGCGGCGTCTGGGCGACCTCGGCGCGTCGGTTCCGGTGATCGTCATCACGTCCGATTCCGATTCTACGATTCGTTCTCGGGCGCTGGCAGGCGGTGCGCATGCTCATATGGTGAAGCCGATCGAGGACCGCGTGCTTCTTCTTCATCTCGCATCCGCTCTGGCGGGAAAATGGAAGGGGACCCCCAATGGCTAACGCTGCCAGTCAGCGAGTTCCCGCTGCCGAACAGGACGTGGGTGCGAATGCCGATCGGGTTTCCTGGGACTTCGGAACAAGTGCGGAAGAGTACCGCAAGCTCATCCATTATCTGCCGGTTGCCCTCTGGCAGGTCGATACGCGAGGTGCCAGTGCGGCGTTCGATCGATTGAAGGCAGAAGGAATCGTCGACATTGCCGCCTATCTCGACGCCCATCCGGAGCTGGTCGAGCATGCCCAGGATGTGGTTCGTGTGACGGCGGTGAACCGCGAGGCGGTATCGCTGCTTCGCGGGAGCAGCGCCTCGGAACTCGTCGGGCCGGTTCGTTATGTCTTCTCGGCCTCGCCGGAGCTGGCAAAGCGCGTGATGGTCGCTCACTTCGAGGGGCGGCGGAACTATTTTGAGGCGACCAGAATAACCGCTTTCGATGGCACGCGGATCGACGTGCTCTTCTCCACGACCTATGCCACGCCGTCACAAGGGCTCGACACCTCCCTCCTGATGATGATCGACATCGGGGAGCGACTGAAAGTGGAAGCGCAGCTGCGACAGCTTCAGGCGGATTTCACGCACGCCGCCCGAATATCGATGCTCGGCGAAATGGCTACATCGATCGCCCACGAGGTCAAGCAACCCCTCACGGCGATCGTCACAAATGCGGAGACGAGCCTGAGATGGCTGGCGCGGAAAGACGTCAACATACAGAAGCTGAAGCAGCTCACCACACGCATCGTATCGAGCGCGCGACGCGCAAGTGACATCGTCCAGCGCGTCCGCGGAATGGCCACGAAGCACGAACCCGGTCGCGCCGCTCTCGACCTGAACGAGATTGTCGACGAGGCGCTGCTATTCGTCCGCCACGATATCGAGGCGTGGTCGATAGATCTTTCTGTGCGGTACGTCGCGCATCCGACCAGGGTGATCGGCGACCGCATTCAATTGCAGCAGGTGGTCGTCAATCTGTTGGTCAACAGCATCCAGGCCATTGCGCAGAGCGGCGGAGCGACGCGCCGGATCGAGCTTGCCACGA
The DNA here is from genome assembly GCF_965279465.1 of Reyranella sp. Classification (NCBI taxonomy): domain Bacteria; kingdom Pseudomonadati; phylum Pseudomonadota; class Alphaproteobacteria; order Hyphomicrobiales; family Reyranellaceae; genus Reyranella; species Reyranella sp. The sequence goes on along the minus strand of NZ_OZ257242.1, from coordinate 3,553,572 downwards.
GTGCCGGCGCGGACGGCTCTGCGGACTTCTGCATCCGGGATTCAGGGCCGGGCATTGCTGACGAGAATCGCGAGCGGATATTCGACAGCTTCTTCACGACCAAGGACACGGGCATGGGGATCGGGCTCGCGATCTGCCAATCCATCATCGTCTCCCATGGCGGCGCAATCACGGCCTCCAACCATCCGCAGGGAGGGGCGCAGTTCCGGTTTTCGTTGCCGCCCGGCGTCGCCGACTAGAACCGCGATCTTGCCGACCGGCAGCCGTTCAACGCCCTGCAACCTCGAGGGCCGGACCTATGCCGTGGTATCGCTTGCCCTCTCCTTCGAGCCAATGCACCGGAGACACGCCTCAACGTAACGTCGTCTGTGCCGCAACAAGGCGGCAATCAACAGGAGACGAACATGAGCCTAGACATCACCTCCCACCGCGGCACACCCGTGCCCAACGAGCTGGTCCCCTCGCGCTACGCGCTGCGGGTCGGCGAGATCGACGTGCTGGTCGTCAGCGACGGGGTGTTACTGCTGCCCACCGCGACTCTGGCGACAAATGTCGACCCGTCCGTCCGCGCAGCTTGGCTGGAGGATATGTTCCTGCCGCCGGACAGGTTCGACTGGCCGCTGAACGTGCTCGTGGTACGCAGCGGCAGTCAGACCATCCTTGTCGATTCCGGGCTGGGGGATGAATACCCTGGCTTCCCGCGGGCCGGCCAGCTGGCCCTGCGACTGGCGGCCGCCGGCATCGAGCTCGCCTCCGTGACCGACGTGGTGCTTACCCACATGCATATGGACCATGTCGGCGGGCTGCTCGTCGACGGGGTGAAGAACCGGCTGCGTCCGGATGTGCGGGTCCACGTGTCGGCCACCGAGGTCGCGTTCTGGGCCTCGCCCGACTTCTCCCACACCTCCATGCCGTCGCCGGTGCCAAAAGTGCTTCGGTCAGCGGCCAAGCGGTTCTTGAACGAGTACGGCAGCCAGCTGCGGACTTTCGACGAGGAGCATGAGGTGGCTCCGGGAGTGGTCGTCCGTCGCACCGGTGGCCATACCCCCGGGCACAGCGTGGTCCACGTGGCGTCCGGCGACGATCGGCTGACATTCGCTGGGGACGCTATATTCCCGGTCGGTTTCGACCACCCCGACTGGCACAATGGCTTCGAGCACGACCCCGAGGAGGCCGCCCGCGTTCGGATCATGCTCTTGCGCGAGCTGGCGGCGACGGGCGCGACGCTCGTAGCCACTCACCTGCCGTTCCCATCCGTCGGCCGGGTAGCGGTCGCCGGCGACGCCTTCCGCTGGGTCCCGGCCGTCTGGGACTTCTGATCGATTGCTCAGTTAGGATCGAACTAGGGCGTGGATCGATATCGTCATCGAGTTCACGCCCTAGATTGCCTGTCCGATCGGCCGCTTTCCGTGCCGAGCTCGCTCGTTGGCGAGGAGATCCAACAGCAACGGAATGTCACAGATCAGCGGCTGAGCCTCTCCCGCGCGCCGGCCTCGCTGCCGAGCGAGGCAGCGGCCAGAGCGAGCGCGCAGACGGAGAAGACCATCACTGCGGCATAGCCGCCGGTGAGGTCGTGCAGCAGCCCGCCGACCCAGGCGCCGAAGAAGCCGCCCAGCCCCATGCCGATGCCGATCAGGCCGTAGATGCGGCCGAAATGGGCGCCGCGATAGCGCAAGGTCGCGAGGGTCGAGATCATCGGACCGCGCGAGCCCTGGCTGCCGCCGAACAGCAGCACGTAGGCCCAAAGCCAGAAGACATCGCCCGGTCCCTGCACCAGGGCGAGAGCGCCGACGCCCAGGATGGAACAGCCATAGGCCAGGAGTGCCGCGATCTTGCGGCCGCCGCGGTCGGCCAGCCACGAGAAGCCGACCATGCCGAGCGGCGTCAGCACGCCCGAGACGGCGAGCGCGCGCGCGGCGTAGCCGCCCTCGAGGCCGCGCTCGAGCAGGTAGCTCATGGCCTGCGGCACGATCGAGAAGATGCCGACCGAGGTGAAGCCAAAGGAGAAGGTGAGCGCCCAGAACGGCCAGTCGCGCACGGCCTCGCCGACGGTCGGGCCGGCGCCCGCCTCGGCGTGCTGGCGCACCAGGCCCGGCGCGCCCGACGCGATGCGGCGCCATGGCAGCACGAGGAGCAGCGGAATGAAGACGGCGCTCACGACGGCGAAGACGAGATAGGCGTGGCGCCAGCCCTCGGTGGCGATCATGTACTGGGCGAGCGGGATCATCAGCATGGTGCCGACACCCGACGCCGACCAGGCAACGGCGAGCGCCACACCGAGCCGCCGCGTCGGGAACCAGCGGCCGAGTAGCGAGGCGCTGAGCACACCCGAGACGGCCGCACCGCCGAAACCCAGCATCACACCCAGCGTGACATAGAGATGCCACAGCGCCGTCGCGTAGGAGGCCGCCAGAAGACCCAGCGCCACCAGCAGCATGCCCGTCACGGTGAGCACCCGCAGCCCGAACCTGTCGAGGATCCAGCCGTTGACCGGGCCCGAGATGCCGCCGACCAGCAGCGCGAAGCTGTAGATGACCGTCACCGGACTGCGACTCGCATTGAAGCCGTGCTCGAGCGCCGGCACGAATACCGGGAAAGCGTCGCCGATCGAGCGGCTGGCCACGCCCAGAACGAAGCACAGCGCCACCAGCAGCCAAGGCACGAAGCGGCTCATCATCGAATTCCTTCGCATGCCGCAAGACTTGCGTCAGCCGCGAGCCTCCTGCAGGTTTCGCGCCGCGGAGGGGGTAGCGTGAATACAGTCATCATCGCGCCGGGCTTCAACGGCCCGCGCCTGTCGGGCAACGGCGGTTATGTCGGCGGCGTGCTGGCGGAGCGATACACCCAGACCTTCGGCGGCGACGGCACGGTGGAAATCACCCTGCGTGCGCCCATACCGATCGCCCGGGAACTGCAGGTCGTGCGCGAGGGCGAGGCGCTGATGCTGCGCGATGGCGAAACCCTGATCTGCGAAGCACGCGCGGGCTCGGTCGCCCACCTCGAACCGCCACCGCCGCCGACAGACTGGAGCGACGTGATGCGCCGCGGCGAGGAAGGCGGCAGCCCGCCGGACACCGATTTCCACTGGTGCCTCGTCTGCGGCCGAGGTCGCGCGGTCGGCGACGGCCTGCGCGTGCTTGGCACGGCGGGGCCACAGCCGGGCACGTCGCTCTCCTGTTACGTGCCGCACCCCAACCATGCCGATGCCGAGGGCCGCATCAGGCCCGAGTTCGTGTGGGGCACGCTCGATTGCCCCGGCGCCTTCGCCGCCCAAGACCCCAACGACATGCGCCCGGCCCTCACCGGCCGAATGACGGCCAAGGTGATCGAGCCGCCCAAGGTCGGCGAGCGCTGCGCTGTAGTCGGTTGGCGGATCGGCGTCGACGGCCGCAAGCTCTATTCCGGTACGGCGCTCTATACCGAGTCCGGGCGGCTGTGCGCGCTTGGGACCTGCACCTGGATCGTGCTGAAGAGCACAGCGTGATCGCAGCCCGCCGGGGTCGTTGCCAACCAAGCCTGGATTTGCCAAAGTTGCACTGATCGGGCGGTGATCAAGACCTCGGGCTGCATCGGGCAGAAGGGGAAACCCCGCCAGAAACCAAACCCATGCCTCCCTCTTATACGGTGCTGCTGATCGGCGGCGTCCTGCCTGCCTGTCTGTGGGCGGTCACCGCAGTCCTGCAGAAGCTGAGTGCGCAACACGGGCTGGGTCCGGGGCCCTTTCTCGCCGCCTTCGGGGCGATGGTCCTGGCTGCGGGACTCGTCCTGTCCACGCTGCTGCGCGGAACCGCCGAAGTGTCGTGGCCCGGCCTGCGCTACGCGCTCGCCGCGGGCCTGACCTACGGCATTGCCACTGGATTGATCAGCTACGCGCTGCTGCGCTTTGGCGTGCCGATCTCGAAGCTCGCGCCGATCCTCGGGTGCAACGTCCTGGTCACTGCCCTGATCGGCGTTTTCCTGCTGGGCGAAGGGGCCGACCTGGATGTCTGGAAGGCCGTTGGCGGCACCGTGATAGTCCTGGTCGGGCTCGCCTTGGTGACCGCCGCCTAGGGCGGTCGCTAACGCTCGCGCACGAAGATGACGGCCTTTTCGTCGGCGTAGGCCCGGCGCCAGCCCGGCAGGCGGGCGAGCAGATTGTTGGCCGGCTCGCCCTTGAGCAGCAGGGTCCAGCTTACGTTCCAGCGTTCGAGCGTGTGCTCGAGCAGGTTCGGCTCGGCGCCCGTGAGGTGGATGGCCTGGACGTACTTCCTGATGAACTCGCCGCCGAAGAGCTCGCCGCGGCCATCGATGAAGGTCGGGATCCCGGCGTTGATCAGATAGCCGCCATAGCCGTAGTGGTTCAGTACGTGGCCCATGGTGAGGCCAGCCTCGCGGGCGAACTCGAGCGCAGCCGTCGGGGCGGTATCCTCGGGGGGCCGGATATCGGCGAAGCGCACCAATGCCGTAATATAGACAATGCCTAGAAACAATCCGAGCGCCAGCATGTTGCAGCCGGCCGGTCCGGCGAGGGCGCCGAAGAGACCTCTGCCCTCAGGATCGCGCCGCATCGCCGGCCAGTCCCGTGCCAGCACCGGGGCGATCACGAGCGGCGCCAGGGTCGCCAGCAGCTCGGCGTTACGCACATGGCGCAGGAACATGTGCGTCAACCCGATCACGATCACGACCCGCATCAGCGGCAGCTTCACGCCGCGCGCCAGCACGAGGTAGAGCGCGATCAGCAGGATTGCTTCCATCAGCGGCTGGGTCTGGAAGTCGGGCGACTTCCATTCCGTAATCAGGGCCAGCGCGTCGCCCATCCCCAGGATCTGCAAGGTCGCCAGCATCGACCCCGCGCCGTAGGGCGTGGCGCACGACACGAGCAGCGCGGCGACGCTGAATTTCAGCCAGCCGCGCAAGATAATCTTGCGCTCGACAGGATCGCGGCCGCCCAGCAGCGCCTCCAGCGCGAAGGCACCGGTCAGCATGAGGCCGAGGGTGAAGCCGCCATGCAGATTGGCCCAGAGCAGCATCGCCAGCAGCAGCAACGGCTCCGGCGCGCGGCGCTCCTCGACGGAGCGGATCAGGCCGGCGACCCACAGCAGCATGAAGGGGAACGCGAGCGCGAACGGCCGCGCCAGGAAATGGGGGGCCATCATGGTGACGGCCGCCGCCGTGAACAGCAGCGCCGGCAGCGGCCGGATGTCCCGGAGCAGGAAGCGCAGCAGCACCGCCGAGGTGACGCCAAAGGCCGCCGCGCACAGCGCGACCACCCCGCCCCAGCCGCCGGCATTGTAGGCCAGCGCCATCAGTACCTGCGAGCCCCACTCCTTGGCGATCCAGGGCTGGCCCGTGAAGGTGTAGGAGTAGCTGTCGACGGTCGGCACCGCGCCGTGTTGCAGGATCCAGCTGCCGACCGTGATGTGCCAATGGCTGTCCGGATCGGCCAGCAACGGCAGGCCGTTCGTGTTGGCGAGAGCGGCGAAAACGATGAAGCCGGTCAGCAGCGGGAGCGACAGGGCCCATGGCGAAACGGCGGCGAAACGGCCAGAAGAAAGCTTAAGGCCGGACGCGACCGCCACGGGAGAACCTCCAGTTTAACTATAAAAACGTGAAGTAATATGTTGATATTATTCAATTTATGAACTTTAATCAATGCGGCGAGAAAGTGTCCGAGACCCTGAAACGACTTTTGCGTTACAGAGCGGTCCGGCTGGCCTCGGGAGATATCGATGGCAAGGAGCAAGAAGACTCTGGTTGACGCGGTCGCCGGCTCGGTGACTGACGCAGTGGCGAGCGCGATTGATGCGCTGGCGCATCCGATGCAGACGGTTGGCCTTGCCAAACGCAAGGCCGTAACCAGGACCAAGGTGGCCAAGAAGGCCGTGAAGAAGACGGCGAAGAAGGTCGCCCAGAAAGCGCCCACGAAGAAGGTGGTGAAGAAGGCCGTCAAGAAAGCGGTCAAGAAGGTCGCGAAGAAGGCGCCCAAGCGTCGCCGCTAGCCCGCATTGGGCCTCACTTTGCAGCGGTAAGGCCCGCACGATTCCCCGAAAGTGCGCTAGATTGCCTCCCCGGAGGAAGCATGGCGCACGCAAAAGCACGCATCGGAACCGTCGACTACGCGACGGCGATCGCAACCGGTCATCACCGGCTGACGGCCGATGAAGGTCCCGAGCTGGGCGGCAGGGATGCTGGCCCCGCGCCCTACGACCTGCTGATCTCGGCACTCGGCGCCTGCACGGTGATCACCTTGCGCATGTATGCCGAGCGCAAGCAGTGGCCGGTCACGGCGGTCCACGCCGACATCCATTTCAAGCGTGGCGACGACAAGGTCGAGAGCATCGATCGCGTGCTACATGTCGAGGGCTCGATCGACGCCGAGCAGAAGAAGCGCATGGCCGAGATCGCCGAGCGCACGCCGGTGACCCTGACCCTCAAGCGCAGCCTCGAGATCCGCACCACGCTCGGAACCTGACGGAGAACCATCATGAAAATCGGCTTCAACGCCCCCACCGCGGGGCCCCTGTCCGCGCTCGATCCACTGACCAAGCTCTGCACCGGCGCGGAGGAACTGGGCTTCGACTACGCCACGTTCAGCGACCATGTCGTCATCCCGACCGACATCTCCTCGCCCTACCCCTACAGCGCGACCGGCGAATTCAGCAATCAGGGCAACGGCGAGCGCAACGAGCAGCTGATCGAGCTCGCCTTCGTCGCCGCCCGCACCGGCAAGCTCCGCCTGGTCACCTCCGTCATGGTCATCCCGCACCGGCCGGCCGTGCTGGCGGCCAAGCAACTCGCGACGATCGACGTGCTGTCGGGCGGCCGCGTGACGCTCGGCATCGGCGCCGGCTGGATGAAGGAGGAGTTCGAGGCGATCGGCGCCCCGCCCTTCGCCGAGCGCGGCAAGGTGACGGACGAGTATATCGCCGCCTTCAAGGAGCTGTGGACCAGCGACAAGCCCAGCTTCGCCGGCGACTACGTGAAATTCGACAAGATCGTGTTCGCGCCCAAGCCGACGCAGAAGGCCGGCATCCCGATCTGGGTCGGCGGCGAATCCGGCCCGGCGCTGCGCCGCACGGCCAAGATCGGCGACGCCTGGTATCCGATCCCGACCAACCCCGCCTTTCCGCTCGACAGCCTGAAGCGCTTTGCCGCCGGCGCGGAGAAGCTCGCCAGGATGACCAAGGAGGCCGGCCGCGACCCCAAGGCCGTCGGCATCACCATGCGCCTTCAGCGCTTCGGCGACACGCTGCCGGACAAGGCAGGCGATGGCGAGCGCCGGCTGTTCTCCGGCACGCCGGCCGACCTCGCCGCCGACATCAAGGCGCTCGCCGCGCACGGCGTCGGCGCCATCGACATGAACTTCGCCGGCTCGACCGTCCCCGAGATCCTGGCCGAGATGAAGCGCTTCAAGACCGAGGTGATGGCGCGGCTCTAACCGCGGTCATCATCCTCTCCCGGACCGCGAGCGTCTCGCTCGCTCATGAGCTTGAGCGAGCGGGACGCTCGCGGTCCGGGAGACATGAGGTTACTTCACGTTCGCCTTCTTCCACGCCTCGTAGTCGGCCTTGGCCTGGTCGCCGGCGACCGGGAACAGGCCTTTGAGCGAGCGGCCCTTGGCGACCTCGAGCTCGGCCCAGCTCTCGTACTCGTAGTTCTTCAGCGCCTCCTCGGCGACCGCCTCGACGATCTCGGGCGGGATCACCAGCACCGCGTCGCGGTCTCCGACGACGACGTCGCCGGGATAGACCGCCACGCCGCCGCAAGCGATCGGCAACTGCAGGTCCATTGGTCGGTGCACGATCGGGCTGGGCGGCGAGGACGGCCGGCGGTGGTAGGCCGGCAGGCCGGTCTTGAAAACGCCGTTGGTGTCGCGAAAGCCGCCGTCGGTGACGACGCCCGCCGCGCCGCGTGCCTTGAGCCGGCCGATATACAGATCGCCGGCCGACGCCGCGCGCGAGTCGCCGCGACTGTCGATCATCAGCACATGGCCCGGCGGGCATTCTTCCATCGCCTGAGGCTGGACCATCGAGCGATTGGTCGAGGTCGGTCCGTCCTTGTCCTCGCGTGACGGGATGAATCGCATGGTGAAGGCGATGCCGACCATCGCCGGCTGTTCGGGCCGCATCGGCCAGACGTCGAACAAGGTCATGCTTTTCAGCCCGCGCCGGTTCAGCACGCCGGTGAGCGTCGAGGTGCCGACCCTGGCGAGCACGTCGCGCAGATCGCTGGATAGTTCCTTCATGCGTTTCCCCCTGTCGGTCGGCCGACCCTAACGGCTTCCGCCATCGCTGCGCAAATCGCGGTTTCGCACCGTTGCGGATTGCTTTTCCAGACAGGAATTCGAATTTACCATCCCCGGCATGTCAATCACCGCCCGACAGTGGCTGATCCTGCTGGCGGTGCAATTCACGACCATTCTGTTCGGCCTGACGGCGACCAGCGTCACCGTCATCCTGCCGCAGCTCAAGGGCGCGCTCTCGGCGACGCAGGAGCAGATCTCCTGGGTCCTCACCTTCAACCTCGTGGCGACGGCGATCGCCACGCCGCTCACCGGCTGGCTGGCGGCGAAGCTCGGCTGGCGGACGCTGATGGTCGTCTCGGTCGCGGGCTTCACCGCCGCCTCGATGCTGTGCGGCCTGGTCGACACCCTCGAAGCACTGCTGGCGCTGCGCATCCTGCAGGGCGCGTTCGGCGCGCCAATCTTCCCGATGGGCCAGACCATCGTGCTGACCTCGTTCCACCGCAGCCAGCATCCCTTCATCATGATGATGTGGGGCGTCGGCGGAGTCATGGGCCCGATTCTCGGGCCGACCTTCGGCGGGCTGGTGTCCGACCTGCTGAGCTGGCGCTGGACGTTCTTCCTCATCCTGCCGCTCGGCGTGGCGGCAGGCGCGCTCGCCTTCGCCGCCCTCAACGACGACGAGAAAGGCCGGGCCCGGCGGTTCGACTACATCGGCTTCGTCTTCATCTCGATCGCGATCGCGGCGTTCCAGCTCATGTTCGACCGCGGCCAGCGCAACGACTGGTTCGATTCGCCCGAGACGATCGCGGAGTGCGTCCTGGCCGGCGTGTTCTTCGTCATGTTCGTCCTCCACACCCTGACAGCGCCGGCGCCGCTGTTCGAGCCGGCCGCACTGCGCGACCGCAATTTCCTGATCGGTGTCGTCGTCGCGCTGATCATGGGCATGCTCCAATACACGCCGATGGTCCTGTTCCCGCCGCTGCTGCAGGAGCTGCAGGGCTATCCCGAGACGACGATCGGCTACCTGGTTGCCTCGCGCGGGCTGGGCAACCTCGCCTCCTTCTGCATCGTGGCGCAGCTCACGCGCTTCGACGCCCGGCTCTGCCTGTTCATCGGCCTGTCGATCCAGGCCCTCGCCGGAGCGATGATGGCCGGGTTCGACATGCAGGTCACGATCCAGGGCGTGCTCTGGAGCAACATCCTGCACGGATTCGGATTCGGCCTCAGCTACACGCCGATGGCAGTGCTCGCCTTCTCGACCATGCCGACCCGCTACATGACGCAGGCCAACGCAATCTTCGCCCTCATCCGCATGCTGGGCTCGAGCGTGTTCGTGTCGCTCACCCTGCTGGTGCTGGTCCATTCGACGGCCGAGGCCAACGCCAACCTGGCGAGCTCGATCACCCACTTCACCCGCGCCATGGTCGCGCCATGGGTGCAGGCCTTCGGCCATCTCGGCGAACTCCATGTCCAGGCCCGGCTCGCCGCCGAGATCCAGCGGCAGGCCAGCATGATCGGCTACATCAACGCCTTCCACCTGATGACGCTGATCCCGATCCTGACCGCGCCGCTCGCCTGGCTGTTCGTGATCAGACGGTAGCGCTCATGCTCTTCCGGACCGCGAGCTTCCAGCTCGCTCAGATTCCATGAGCGAGCTGGAAGCTCGCGGTCCGGAAGACTAAGACTACGGCTTCTTCTGCGTATAGGCGCCGCCGGAATTGGCGGCGCGTACCTCGGCGGCCGTCTTCGCCGCGCGGAGATGGACGAGACGACGCGCCTCGTCGTCGAGCATGGCCTTGGCGTTCTTCACCACTGCTTCGGCGTGCTCGACCGGGAACTTCACCGCGCCGTTCTCGTCCATGTGGATCAGGTCGCCCGGTGCCACATCCATGCCGCCGACCGACACGGGGACGTTGACGGCCTGCACCGCCATCTCGCCATGGCCGGCGGTGACGCCGCCCAGCATGTACTGGAACTTGAGCTTGCGGATCGCGTCGACGTCGCGCGACGGTCCGTTCGACAGCATGCCGACGCAGCCGACCGCCATCATCGAGCTCACCATCATCTCGCCGGCCAGGCCCGCCTTCTTCATGATCTCGTCCGGCCACTTCTGCTGGATCACCAGGATGGTCGGCTTCTTCATCGCGTCGAGCGCGTCGATCACGTTCATGAAGGAGAGCCGGCCGGCGAAGTTGGGATCGGGCATGCCGTACACGCAGGTCACGGCGTAGCCCACGGTCGGCCCCAGCTCGGGATAGATGCAGCGGATCGAGGTGTCGGTGTACCAGTTCTCGGTCCACGGATTGTAGAGGCCGAGGCACAGCGGGTTCTTCGGATAGGTCGCCACCACGTTGGTGATGGTCGGCGTGTCGATCTTGCGCAGCTCGGCAAAGAGTTCGTCGCTAACGGTCATCGCGTGCCATTTCCTCCTGTACGGAACCTCACCTTAAGCACCGGCTGCCAGCACAGGCAATCATTCGTCACCCCTTGAGAGCGACCAGCACCGCGCCGGCCGCGATCAGGGCGACGCCGGCCCAGTTGACGCCGCTCAGGCGCTCGCCGAGGAACGTCGCACCCAGCACCGCGACGAACACGACGCTGAGCTTGTCGATCGGCGCCACCCTCGCGGCGTCGCCGAGCTTCAGAGCCCGGAAGTAGCACAGCCACGAGGCGCCAGTGCCGAGGCCCGACAGGACGAGAAAGACCCACGTTCGCGCCGAGATCTCCTGCAGCGGTTGCCATTGTCCGGTCGCGCTTACTAGCGCGACGAGCACGCAGATCACGACGGCCGTCCTGATCAAGGTGGCGAGATCGGAGTTGAGGCCGGAGACACCGACCTTGGCGAAGATCGCCGTCGCCGCGGCAAAGACGGCGGATAGGATGGCCCACGGAAGCCACGAGCTGGATGTCATGTCAGTGCCCTCCTCAGACTCCCTCCTCCGCTCGCGGGGGAGGTGTCAGCGTCTTACGCTGACGGAGGGGGAAGGCAACGGAGATGGTGCGTCACGCCCCCTCCGTCGCCGTAGGACGGCGCCACCTCCCCCGCAAGCGGGGGAGGAAGTCCGAGGAAGCGAAGCAAGACCTACTTCCGCGCCGCGACCAGCAGCACCGTCGTGTCGGCGGGCACGCCGTCGAGCTCGGTGCGGGCGACGGCCATGGCCTGGTCGCGGCCGGCGATGCCGCTGAGGTCGATGACGTGAGCGCCGAGCACCAGGAACATCTCGTTCGCCTCGTTCCACTGCGCCTTCAGCGCAGCGAGCGCGTCGGAGGCGTGGGCGCGCTCGACGGCGGCGTTGCTGCGCTGGATGCGGATCGCGCCGTCGAGGTCGACAGCACGCAGCGAATGGCGGCCGTCGATCTGCGCCTGGATCAGCCGCATGCCGTCGGTCGACCCGGTGACGGCCGTGCCGGCGAGCGGGACGCCCATCGATTCGGCGGCAACGGCGCGGGCCTCGGCCTCGCCCAGTCGCTTGCGATGGCTGCGGGCGCGCATCTCCGACGCGCCGACGGCGGTGGCGCGGACGCGCTGGCTGTGCGCGTCGACCTCGATCGTGACCTCGACGGTCTCGGCCGCGGCACCGAGCCGGACCACGGCATCGAGCGCCTCGCGTCGGATGGCGCGCAGATCCTCGGGCGTCGGATCGGCGATGACCCGCTCGACCACCTCGCGCACCAGCGCGAGGGCGACACCGATCGAGGAGATCACCTCGGCGTCGGGCGAGATAACGTGGCGCAGGCCGAGCCGCTCGGCCGCGAACGGCATCAGCGCGCCCGCGCCGCCGCCCTCGCCCACCAGCATGGACTGGTCATGGTCGAGCCCATATTCGGCGACGAGCTGCTCGACCACGGGAATGACCTTGTCGGTGGCGCGCTCCAGGACCCGGCGCGCCGCGTCGTCGACCGACACGCCGAGCAGAGCGGCGAGCGGCGCAATCGCGGCGCGGGCCGCATCGGGATTTCCGAAAGCGTGCATGCCGGGCCTGGCGTAACCCAGCGCGTTCGCGGCGCAGGTCGTGGTGATTGCGTAGCGCGATCCGTCGCGGCAGCGGATCGCGACGTGATCTGCCGCCTCACCCGGTCCGGGTTGGAAGAGCTCGACCGTCGCGCCGTCAAACACACTGGCATCGGCGAAGGCCGAGTAAGCGAGCCCCGCGATATGCGCGCTGCGCGGGCCGACATCGACCAGCCGGCCGTCGGCCACCCGCACGAGGCTGCCGCCGGCAATGCCCAGCACGCGCACGTCGAGCGAGCTGACATAGGTCTCGTGGCCGCCGACCCGCGCGTACTTCACCGTCGGACGGCCGTTGCGGATCACGCCGATATTGGTGCTGGTGCCACCGACCTCGAAATAGATGCCGTCGGAGATGCGCAGATGCATCAGCGCGCCGGCCACGCTCGCGGCCGGTCCGGACAGCATGGTCATGGCCGGGCGACGGCGCATCTCGTTCACGTCCATCACGCCGCCGTCGCCGCGCATGATCATCAAGGGCGCCGCGATCCCCGCCTCGCGCACGCTCCGCTGCGTCATGTCGGCGGTCTCGATCATGCGTGGCAGGATGCTGGCGTTGATCACCGCGGTGCGGGTGCGTGTGGCGAGGCCGTAGAGCTTGGAGATCTCGTGGCCGCAGGTCACCGGCAGGCCGAGCGCCGTCGCGGCGTCGCGGATCGCCTCCTCGTCCGAGCCGTCGTCGACCCCGAAGGCGCTGGTGGCGACGATCACCTTCGCGCCCTCTTCCTGCAGCGCGCGCACGGCCTCAGCGGCAGCCGCTTCGTTCAGCGCCTCGCCCTTGATGAAGCGATGACCGGGATGCAACGTGCGGCCGGGCGCGAGCTCGATGCCGTCGATGCGGCTTTGCTTTGCCGCAAGCGCCGCGGCCGGCCCGCTGGCGATAGCGACGATGCCGACCGGCGCCACGTCGCCTTCGAGCAGCGCATTGGTCGCCTGGGTCGTCGAATGGGCGAGGAACACGACGTCCTCGGGCGCGACCCGGGAGCCTTCGAGCACGCGGCGGAAGACCTCGACCACGCCCTCGGCGACGCCGCGCGCACCGGCATGGGTGGTCAAGGTCGAATAGCGGCCGACGATCTCGTGGCTGTCATCATCGACCAGCACCGCCTTGGTGAAGGTGCCGCCGACGTCGATTCCGATACGGTACGCTTTACGCTCTTCCATCGTCGGTCAGGACCCGATCTCGATACGCTGGGAGCGCGGCTCTCCAGAGCCGCTCATCCTCGGATTGCCCAACCCCATGAGCGGCTCTGGAGAGCCGCGCTCCCGGCAACACAGGCCCTAAGGGCGGAAGTGCTCCTGCCCGGTGCCGCGATAGAGGACCTGGACCTGCCGGCCGACGATGCCGGCATGCAGGGCGAGCGACTCGGGCGAGCAGTCCGCCGTCGGTCGGGGCTCGTGCTCGAAGTAGTTGTAGCTGTCGGTGCCGCGGACGAGGGTGGCGCTGTCCTTCGCACCGACTGCCTGCCGCACATGGGTCGGGATGTAGCGGATGGCAAAACCGATGCGGCGGTCGCTCGACTTGTTGGGCTCCGAGCCGTGCGCCAGCAGCACGTGGTGGAGCGAAGCCTGCCCGGGCTCGAGGATCGCGTCGACGCCTTTGCTCTCGTCGACCTTGACCGCGATCTCCTGACCGCGGCTCAGAAGGTTGTTCTTGTCGAACGTGTCCTTGTGCTCGAGCTGCTCGCGATGCGAGCCGGGCATGAACTTCATGCAGCCATTCAGGAGATTGGCCGGCGTAAAGGCGACCCAGACGGTCATCACGTCGGGCGACGACAGGCCCCAGTAGGTCGCGTCCTGGTGCCACGACACGAAGCCGGGATCGGACGGCTCCTTGATGAAGAAGCTGGTGCTCCAGACCAGCAGGTTCGGCCCGAGCACGTCCTCGACCGCGTCGAGGATGCGCGGATGGCGGATCAGGTCGTTCAGGAAGGTGAGGTAGAGATGCGGCTTGTGCCGCCGGTCACCCTGGATCGGCCCGCCGCTCGCCCGCTCGTGCGCCTCGAGCTGGTCGCGCAGGGTACGGGTCTCGGCCTCGGACAGGATATCTACCGGGAAGTAAAAGCCGTCCCGCTGGTAGGCGGCGACAGCGTCCTCGCTCAGGAGCTTGGTCATGGCGGTAGCGTCCGGGTTAAGGGCGCAGGGGTCAAGCCGAATCCCACGGCAGGACCACGGTGCGGATGCCCTCGCCGCGGCGCATGGCGTCAAAACCCTCGTTGATGCGCGGCAGCGGCAGCCGCGCGGTGATCAGCTCGTCGAGCTTCAGCCGGCCGTCGAGGTAGCAGCGCGCCAGCCAGGGGAAATCGCGTTTGGGCCGCGCGCCGCCGTAGCTCGAACGGGTGATCTTCTTCTCGCCCATGAGCGCCCCCCAGCGGAAGGCAACGTCCTGGTTGACGTTGACCTTGCCCAGGAACACGAGATGTCCGCCCGGTCGCACGATCTCCGCCCCCAGCCGGAAGCCGTCGGCGCTGCCGGCGGCCTCGAAGACGTAGTCGGCGCCACGGCCATCGGTGGCCTGCTTCACGAACGCGACGACATCGTCGCCCGGCTCGCCCGTCGTGAGATCGGCGCCGAAGACGCGCGACAGGTTCTGCCGGCCCCTGGCGCGGTCGATGGCGATGACGGTCCCCGCTCCCGCGAGCCGCGCGCCCTGCAGCGCGTTCAGGCCTACCGCGCCGCAGCCGATCACCGCGACCGAGGCGCCGGCCTCGACCGGCGCCAGCCGCACCGCCGCGCCGACACCCGTCATCACGCCGCAGCCGATCAGGCAGGCGCGGTCGAACGGGATCTCCTTGGGCACCCTGATCGCGCCGGACTGCGGCACCACGGCGTACTGGGCGTGCGACGACACGACGGAGAAATGATGGACCGTCGCCGCGTCGCAGGTGAGCCGCGACTTGCCGTCGAGCAGATGGCCGCGCGGCTGGTGGAAGGTGAACGGCTCGCACAGGATCGGCTGGCCCCGCTCGCAATAGAAGCAGTGGCCGCAATGCGGGTTCCACGAGCACACGACATGGTCGCCCACCTGCACGTCGGTGACGTCCTCGCCGACCGCCTCGACCACGCCCGCGCCTTCGTGCCCGAGCACGATCGGCATCGGATAGGCGAGCGAGCCATCGATCACCTCGAGGTCGGTGTGGCAGAGGCCGGTCGCCATGATGCGCACCAGCACGTCGCCGCGCTCCAGCCGGTCGATCCGCGTGCGGCGGACCTCGAGCGGCCGGCCGACCGCCGGCAGGATCGCGGCGTCGAACTCGACCATCGGCTCACCATTGCCGCTGGAGGAAGCGGATGACGTCAGCGGTGAACTGGTCGGGCGCCTGCAGCATGGAGAAGTGGCTGACCTCGGGCTGGATCAGCAGGCCGGCATCGGGAATCGTGTCGGCCATCAGCTCGGTGTTGGCGCGGTGGATTGCCTCGTCATGGTCGCCGTCGACGATCCAGGTGCGCACCTTGATGCGCGCGAGATCCGCCTTGGTCCAGTTCGGCTGCTTGGCCCACATGGCGCTGATCTCCTCGACGAACTGCTTGTAGCCCTTGGGCGTCGTCGATAGCGCCTCGTATTCCTTCTCGCCGCGGGCGATGAACTCGGTGAAGACGGGGCTCTTGTCGACATCCTTCACACCCGACGGATCGGAGTTGGCGGCAAAAGCGAACAGCCGCGCCACGCGATCGGGATGGTTCATCGCGAGGCTCAGTCCGATGATCGCCCCGTCGCTCCAGCCGACGATCGCGGCCTTGCGCACGTTGAGCTTGTCCATCACACCGAGCACGTCGGACGCCATCAGCTCATAGCCGTAGGGTGCCGCGCTGCGCGTGCTGCGGCCATGACCGCGGCTGTCGATCACGATCACCTGGTAATTCTCGGCCAGCGCCGGAACCTGGTTGCCCCAGTAATTCGAATTGGCGAGCCCGCCATGCAGCAGCACGACCGGAAGGCCGCTGCCGTACATCGCGTACCAGATCGCGGCGCCGTTCACCTCGACCGTACCGCTTACCTGCGGCGGCGGCAGCGACGGTGTCGGAGGCAGGGTCATCCATCGCGGCGTTTGCTGGGCGATGGCGGGTGTCGCGATCACGAGCGCGACGAGGATGTTCAAGAGTCTGAGCATGGCGCAGGATATCGCGGCGCCGGGCGGAGATCATGGCGAATCGGATTTCGCAATCTCGCGACGGAACACCTCGAGCATGCCACCCGGCCGCCGAACTCAGATCGCCAACGCCGCGAGTCTCGAAGCGTCCTCCGACTTGTCGAGCGTCCAGACGGCGTCGATGAGCGGCTGGATGTCGTGGCCCGGCTTCCAGCTCGCGGCTTCGATGCGCAGCTTGTCCTCGATCTCGGAATCCTTCAGCGGATTGGCCGCGCTGCCGCGTGCCGCCCGAGTCGCGAGGGTGTGCGTCTTGCCGTCGGCGGTTACGACGTCCATTTCTGCCGCGATGGTCGACAGGCCGGCGGCGCTGGCGACCGCGATCCGGCGCCGCATCGCCGACACCGCCGGATCGTCGACGCAGGAGTCGGTGAACTGGTCGAGGCCCGCCTTGCCCAGCACAAGCGCGGCGGCGACGCCGTGCTGAAGGCTGACCTGGCTCTCGCGGCCGGTCTTCGGGTCGGGACGATCGGTGCGCTGCAACAGCAGAGGGTTGCCACGCGCAAGGACCTTCTCGACGACGGCGTCGGGATGGGCGCGCCGCCAGTCGAGCGCCAGGTCGAGCAGCGGATGGATGACGAAGCCGGCCGGATAGGGCTTGATCGAGTTGTTGGCAACCTGCCAGTCCTTGCCCAGCCCACCGGTCAGCGCGTCCCAGTCCACCGGTTCATCCATCACCGCGAGGAAGCCCTGCGCGCCGGCGATCGGCTCGGGCGGGCCGGCGAAACCCTTCTCCGCCAGCAGCGCCGACCACAGGCCGTTGCGTGCGGCGTTGCCGACGCTGACGCTCTTGGCCGGCCAGCCGAGGCATTCGCACAGGCCGCCGGACTGCGTTGCCGCCGTGCCCAGCGCCCACACCATCGGCTCGACGCCAAGACCGAGCAGCTTGCCCGTGCCCGCCGCCGAGGCGAACACGCCGCAGGTCGAGGTGATGTGCCAGCCCTTCGGGTAGTGGCCGGGCGAGACCGCGGCGCCGATCCTGCACTCCATCTCGAAGCCCAGCACGAACGCGGTCAGGAGCTGCGGACCGGTCACCTTGCGCAGCTCGGCCATGGCCAGCACCGCCGGCGCGAGCGGCGAGGTCGGATGCACGACCGTCGGCAGGTGAGTGTCGCAATAGTCGAAGACGTTGGCGCCGGCGGCGTTGAGGAAGGCGGCACTCAGCGCATCGATGCGCTCTTGCCGGCCGACGATGGTTGCCTGCCGGCCGCCGGAGAATTCGGACAGCGAGCGCAGGGCCAGCTCGACCGGCTCGGTGCGACAGCCGGCGAGCGCCACGGCAAAGAAGTTGAGCAGAGCGCGCTTGGCTTCGTGACGCGCCTCGGCGGGAATGTCCTCCCAATTGGTATCGACGACGAAGCGGGCGAGCGTTTCGGTGGTTCCGGGTCTAGGCTGCATGGCTGGTTAGATGCGACAAGGCCGGGACGATGTCCATGGCCTGCTGGCATGTGGCTTGCACACCATCGGCCACCGCGAGTCAGGAGATCTGCAATGGATATGGGCGTCTTCATCCCGATCGGAAACAATGGCTGGCTGATCTCGACGACCTCGCCGCAATACAAGCCGACGTTCGAGCTCAACAAGCAGATCGTCCAGCGTGCCGAGCACTACGGGCTCGATTTCGCCCTGTCGATGATCAAGCTGCGCGGCTTCGGCGGCAAGAGCGAGTTCTGGGACCACAACCTCGAGTCCTTCACCCTGATGGCCGGGCTCGCCGCTGTCACGAGCAAGATCCAGCTCTATGCCTCGGTCGCGGTGCTGACGCTCCCGCCCGCGATCGTGGCGCGCATGGCCTCGACCATCGATTCGATCTCGAACGGTCGCTTCGGCGTCAACATCGTCTCGGGCTGGGCCAAGGGCGAGTACGAGCAGATGGGGCTGTGGCCGGGCGAGGTCCACTTCGCCAAGCGATACGACTACAGCACCGAGTACGTCACCATCCTGCGGGAGCTGTGGGAGAAGGGATCGTCCGACTTCAAGGGCGAATACTTCAAGATGGAGGATTGCAAGCTCTCGCCGCGCCCGCAGGCCGACATGAAGATCGTCTGTGCGGGCCAAAGCCCGCGCGGCATGGAGTTCGGCGCGACTTACGGCAACTACAACTTCACGATATCGAGGGGCATCAACACGCCTACGGCGCATGTCGACACCAACGAGCTGATGGAAGCCGCCGCCGCCAAGACCGGCCGAGATGTCGGCAACTACGTGCTGGTGATGATCATCGCCGACGAGACTGACGAGGCGGCCTTCGCCAAGTGGAAGCGCTACAACGAGGGAGCCGACATGGAGGCTCTGGCCTGGATGACCGGCGAGGCGAAAGCCGACCCGAACCTCGCGGCCGGCAGCACCGCCGACGTGATCGGCTCGGCCGGGAGCGCGATCAACTTCACGATGGGCACGCTGATCGGCTCCTACACTTCGATCGCGCGGATGCTCGACGAGATGGCGACGGTTACCGCCACCAAGGGCATCATGATGGTCTTCGACGACTTCCTGATCGGTGTCGAGCAGTTCGGCCAACGCATCCAGCCTCTGATGAAGAGCCGCCAGGACAGGCTGGCAGCGGTCGCATAGCCATTCATGGCTGGGAGCGCGGCTCTCTAGAGCCGCTCTTCCTTAGCGTCGCCACACCTCATGAGCGGCTCTGGAGAGCCGCGCTCCCAGCGACCCTGATCGCGGCACGGTTGCAGGGCCACTGCGATCACACAGCCGTGGGATGGTCGCGCCGCGATTCCCTTGGCACACTAACTGCATGCGTTTTCGCAGTTTTTCCAGTGGTGAGTCATGAATACGTCGGGACGCAAGTTGCGCTTTGGCGCCTTCTTCAGCGTGCCGGGGTGCCATCCTACAGGTTGGCGCCATCCCGATGCGGTCTGCGAGACCGACCTGTCGATGAAGCTGCTGGCCGACATGGCGCGCACTGCCGAGCGCGGCAAGCTCGACTGCATGTTCTTCCAGGATTCGGTCGCCATCCCGGGCAGCACCGCGGTCTACGGCGGCCACCCCTTCCGTGAGAAGAACGGCCGGCAGGCGCATATCGAGCCGGTCAGCGCCATCGCCGCCCTCGGCGCCATCACCAGCCGCATCGGCCTGGTCTCGACCTGCACGACTTCCTACAACGAACCCTACAACGTCGCCCGGCGGTTCCTGACGATCGACCATATCAGCGGCGGGCGAGCCGGCTGGAACCTCGTGACCTCGCAGGCCGAGGACGAGGCGGTGAACTTCGGACGCGACCAGCATTTCGAGCACGGTATCCGCTACGACCGCGCGTCGGAGTTCCACGACGTCGTGATCGGCCTGTGGGACAGCTGGGAGGACGATGCCTTCCTGCGCGACAAGGAAAGCGGCATCTGGTTCGACTACGACAAGATGCACATCCTGCGGCACAAGGGGAAGCACTTCACGGTGCGCGGGCCACTCAACGTCGCGCGCTCGCCGCAAGGCCGGCCGATCGTGGCGCAGGCCGGCTCCTCCGACATCGGCATGGATCTCGCCGCGCGCACCGCCGACATGGTGTTCACCGCCCAGACCACGATCAAGGAAGGGCAGGACTTCCGCAACGAAATGCATGCGCGGATGGACAAGTACGGGCGCGGGCCGGAAGAGATCCGCATCTTCCCCGGCATCCAGCCGATCATCGGCCGTACGATGGAAGAGGCGGAGGAGAAATACGAAGAGCTGCGCTCGCTCGTCGACGACGGCGTCGGCATCGCAGGCGTCGCGCGCCTCGCCGGCGGCGTCGACATCTTCGCGATGGATCCGGACGGCCCCCTGCCTCCGCTCAAGCCCTCCAACGCCGCCCGCGCCCGCCAGGAGATGATCATCCGCATGGGCCAGCGCGGCATGACCATCCGGCAGATCGGCCGCGTGCTCGCCATGAGCCAGGCGCATCGCGTGGTGTGGGGCACGCCCAAGTCGCTGTGCGACGACATGCAGGCGTGGCTCGAGGAAGGCGCCTGCGACGGCTTCAACCTCTTGTTCGCGCATTATCCCAAGCCGCTCGAGGAGTGGGTCGACATGGTGATCCCCGAGCTGCAGCGGCGCGGCCTTTTCCGCGAGGAATACGAGGGCAGGACCTTCCGCGAGAATCTCGGCGTTCCGTTCCCGAAGAACGTCCACACGACGAACCGGACGAGCGTGCACGTCCGCGCGGCGGCGTCCAATGACTGACAGGAAAATGCTCCGGCTCGGCGGCTTCTTCAGCGTGCCGGGCAACCATCTCGCCGGGTGGCGCCATCCCGACGCGATCCCGACATACGACATGGACTTCCAGGGCTACGCCCACATCACGCAGGTCGCCGAGGCGGCGAAGTTCGACTGCATCTTTTTCCAGGACACCGTCGGAGTCTCGGGCAGCCGCGCGCTGGCCCGCGGCGAGCGCGCGCGGGCCAAGCTCTCGCGCACGGTGAAGCTCGAGCCGACGGCGACGCTCGCGGCACTCGCCATGGTGACCGAGCATATCGGCCTCGTGGCGACGGCGACCACGACCTACAACGAGCCCTACAATATCGCCCGCCGCTTCATGTCGATCGACCACATCAGCAACGGTCGCGCCGGCTGGAACCTGGTGACCTCCCAGATCGAGGACGAGTCGGAGAACTTCGGCTTCGACCAGCACATGCCGCATGCCGAACGCTACGAGCGCGCCGCCGAGTTCTACGAGGTCGTCACCGGTCTCTGGGATTCGTGGGAGGACGAAGGTGCGCTGCTGCGCGACAAGGCGAGCGGGATCTACATGGATCGCGACAAGGTCCATTTCCTCGACCACGTCGGCAAGCACTTCAAGGTCAAGGGGCCGCTCAACATCACGCGCTCGGTCCAGGGCTGGCCGGTGATCGCCCAGGCGGGCTCCTCCGAGGCCGGCCGCGAGCTCGCCGCGCGCACCGCCGACGTGGTCTTCACGGCGCAGACGAAGATCGCGGAGGCCAAGGCCTTCTACGCCGACATCAAGCGGCGCGCGGCGAAGTACGGCCGCGCGCCCGAAGACATCAAGATCATGCCCGGCCTCACGCCGGTGCTGGGCGCCACGACGGAGCAGGCGACGGCGAATTACGAGAGGCTGCAGGCGCTGATGCCCGACGACGTGGCGCTCCTGTCGCTGTCGCACATCTCGGGCGGGCTCGACCTCACCAAGTTCCCGCTCGACGGGCCGCTACCCGAGCTGCCGCCCAGCAATGCCGCCAAGGCGAGACAGGCCCTGATCGTCCAGACCGCACGGGAAAACAACATGACCCTGCGCCAGATCGCGCGTCACACCGCGGCCGGCACGGGCCATCGCGTGATCGTCGGCACGCCCGACTACATGGCGGACGAGATGCAGAAGTGGCTCGAGGAAGAGGCGGCCGACGGCTTCAACGTCGTGTGCAACCACTATCCCAGGCCGTTCGAGGACTTCTGCACGCAGGTCGTGCCCGAATTGCAGCGGCGCGGCATCTTCCGCTCCGAGTACGAGGGCGCGACGCTGCGGGAGAATCTCGGGCTCAGGAAACCGGAGAACCGTTACCAGCGGGCGGCACGACTCAAGGAGGCTTCATGAAGAGACGGTCACTCGTTGCCGCGGCAGGACTCGCAGCAATCGCACCGAATACCCTCGCCCGAGGGGCCTTCGCGCAGAACGCCGCGGAGAAGGTCCGCAAGATCAACCTCTATACCTGGCCGCAGGCCGCCCTGCCGCAGGCCTACCAGGCCTCGCAGCTGATCGCCCAGCAATGGCGACAGCTCGGCCTCGACATCGACGTCAAGCCGCTGCAGCGCCAGGCCCAGACCGCTTTGATCTGGTACAGCCGCGACAAGTGGGACGCCACGATGTGGCGCATGGTCGGCCGGCCGGAACGCTCCGATCCCGACGAGTTCGTCTATTCGCTCTTCCACTCGAGCTACGCCGAGAAAGGCTACGATTTCATCGGCTACAAGAACCCCGAGTACGACAAGCTCGCCGAGAAGCAGCGCACCCAGCTCGATCGCGAGGAGCGCCGCAAGACGATCTTCCAGGCGCAGGAGATGATCAACCGCGATCAGCCCTACGCCTTCCTGGTTCATCCGAAATACCCGATGGCCTTCAACAAGGCCGTCTTCAAGGCCGACACGGTCGTCAACCAGACCGGCATCGGCATCCGCAACATCTGGACCTTCGTCAATATCGAGCCGATCGGCGCGCAGAAGGACCTGATCATCAACAGCTCGGAATCGATCAACGCGACCAACCCGCTCTATATCGGCGGCGCGGTCGACAGCTGGATCACCGATCTGATCTGGGACCGCTTGATGCGCATCGGTCCGGACGGCACGCCGCAGCCCTGGTCGGCCGAGAGCGTCACCTGGATCGACGACAAGACGATCGACATCAAGCTGCGCGCCGGCATGAAGTGGCACGACGGCCAGCCGGTGACGGTCGACGACGTGATCTTCTCCTTCACCGCGCCGGCGGGCGACAAGGCGCCCATGTACAAGCCCTTCGTCACCGAGATCGCCTCGATGGAGAAGGTCGGCGACATGGGCCTCAGGATGACGCTCAAGAACACCAACGCCACGTTCTTCACGGCGTCGCTCAGCAAGATCAACCTGATCCCCAAGCACATCTGGGAACCGGTGCTGAAGAGCCTCGAAGGCAAGCCCGAGAACGCGGAGCAGATCAAGGAGATCAACCGGACGGGCTCCGGCCCGTTCAAGATCGTTCGCTGGGCGCCCAACGAGGAGATCCTGCTCGAAGCCTTCCCCGACCACTTCAAGGCGCCAAAGATCGCGCGCTGGATCATGCGCATCGTGCCCAACGCCGAGGCGACGCTCGGCATGCTGAAGCGCGGCGAGCTCAACTTCCTCGGCTTCTTCGGCGGCGACCCCGACGTGCTGGTCAAGTTCGCCAAGGACAATCCCGACATCGTCGTGACGACCGAGACCGACGTCGGCTTCGAGTTCGTGGCCTTCAACAATCGCCGCCCGCCCTTCGACGATGTCGCCTTCCGTCGCGCGCTGTCGCTCTGCATCGATCGGCGGCTGATGGTGTCGGCCGCGTGGCAGGACTTCGCCGTGCCGGCCAACAGCCATGTCTCGCCCGTCCTGACCTACTGGCACGACCCGTCGGTCGACCAGATCAAGACCGGCCTTGCCGAAGCGAAGAAGATCCTGCAGGCCGCGGGCTACCGCCTGGTCGGCGGCAAGCTCTACTACCCGGCCGGCAAGCAGGAAAAGCTGACGACCGAATGATTGGATCTGCGTCTTCCGGACCGCGAGCCTCTGGCTCGCTCAACCTCATGAGCGAGCCAGAGGCTCGCGGTCCAAAAGAGCCATGAAGCTGATCCTGGAGCGCTTTGCGCACAACGCGCTCGCCCTGCTTGCGGTGACCACGATCCTGTTCTTCATGTTCCGGCTGATGCCGGGGACGCCCCTTGCCGCCTACATCAACGAGAACCTCAACGCCGACCAGCAGCAGGCGATGCTCGAGCAGTTCGGCCTCGATCGGCCGATGTGGCAGCAGTATTTCATCTACCTCGGCAACCTGCTGAGGGGCGAGATGGGGCTGTCGTTCTTCCAGCGCCGGCCGGTGACGACCATCCTGCTCGAGGTGCTGCCCAACTCGATCATCCTCACCCTTGCCTCGCTGATCATCGCCTACGTCTTCGGCGTGCTGGCGGGCGCGTGGCTGGCGTGGAAGCGCGGCAGCTGGCTCGAGCGCATCGCCGTACCCGCGGTGCTGGCGACCCGTGCGGCGCCCGAGTTCTGGATCGGCATGGTCCTGCTCGCCCTGCTGTCGTTCAATCTCGGCTGGTTTCCGTCGGGCGGCGCCAGCAGCCCCGGCGAGGCCTACACCAGCAACTGGCAACGTATCGCCTCGCTCGACTACCTGGAGCATCTCGCTTTGCCGGTGATGACCCTGGCGCTTTACCTGCAAGGCCTGCCGCTGCTGCTGATGCGCTCCAACATGCTCGAAGTGATGCATGAGGAGTTCGTCACCATGGCGCGCATGAAGGGCCTGTCGGAGTGGCGCATCGTCATCGGGCATGCCGCGCGCAATGCCTTGCTGCCGGTCGTCACCGCCTTCGCGCTCGGCGTCGGCCTGTCGATGGGCGGCAACGTGGTGATCGAGACGGTATTCTCCTGGCCGGGCATTGGCCGCATGCTGGTGCAGGCCGTCTCGGTGCACGACTATCCGCTGGCTCAGGGCGCGTTCCTGATGATCGCCGCCGTGCTGGCGGTCATGAACTTCGTCGCCGACCTGCTGTACATGACCCTGGACCCCCGGGTGAGCCATGGCCGAAAGGGCTGAGCCGTTGCCCGCCCGCCCCGCCTGGCGCCTGCCGCCGATGGCTCGGCGCCTCGCGACGATGCCCTTGCGCGACCCGTTCGCCTTCGTGGGCATCACGATCTACGTCCTGTTCGCCCTGATCGCCCTGTTCGCTGACCAGATCGCCCCACTCGATCCGATGGAGATCCTGTTCACCAAGGCCGGCAAGCTCGCTGCCAATGTGCCCCCCGGCGCGGAGTTTCCGCTCGGCACCACCAACCTCGGCCGG
This sequence comes from Reyranella sp., assembly GCF_965279465.1. Taxonomy (NCBI): domain Bacteria; kingdom Pseudomonadati; phylum Pseudomonadota; class Alphaproteobacteria; order Hyphomicrobiales; family Reyranellaceae; genus Reyranella; species Reyranella sp. Next base: position 3,528,678 of record NZ_OZ257242.1, on the reverse strand, counting down.
GACATCTTCGCGCAACTGATCTACGGGTCGCGCAGCGCGTTGGCCGTCGGCCTGTCGGCGGCGGTGATCGTCGCCAGCGTCGGCACGGTGGTCGGTCTGGTCGCCGGCTATTTCGGCGGCTGGGTCGATTCGCTCCTGATGCGCATCGCCGACATGGCGCTCAGCCTGCCGTTCCTGCCCTTCGTCATCGTGCTGACCGGCTTCCTCGGCGCCGACACGCGCAACATCGTGCTCGCCGTGGCGCTGCTGCTGTGGCCCAACTCCGCGCGCGTGATTCGCAGCCAGGTGCTGACCCTGCGCGAGCGCGCCTATGTCGAGGCCGCGCGCGTCACCGGCGCCAGCCAGTGGCGCATCCTGTTCGTCCATATCGCCCCCAACATCCTGCCGCTCAGCTTCGTCTATGCCGCCATCGCCATCGGCTGGGCAATCATCACCGAGGCCAGCGTCAACTTCCTGGGCTTCGGCGATCCGACCAGCGTCTCGTGGGGCATGATGCTGCAGGACGCCTTCTCCTCGCAGGCCCTCTCGCGCGGCCAGTATGCGTGGTTCGTGCCGCCGGGCATCTGCATCATCCTCGTGGTCGTGGCGGGCTTCTTCATCAGCCGCGGCTACGAGGAAGTGTTCATGCCGAGGCTGCGCGGCCGATGATGCTCTCGGTCGAGGACCTTCAGATCCACTACACCACGCGCGACGGCGTCGCGCGCGCGGTCGATGGCGCCTCCTTCGTCGTGCCCGAAGGCAAGATCGTCGGCCTCGTCGGCGAATCGGGCTGCGGCAAGACCACGGCGGTGCGCGCCATCATGGGCGTGCTATCGGAGAACGGCCGCCGCGCCGGCGGGCGGGTCGTGTTCAAGGGCCAGCCGATCGACGAGAAGAACACCCGGCCGCTGCTGTGGCGCGAGATCGCCTACGTGCCGCAAAGCGCGATGAGCTCGCTCGACCCGGTCTATACGGTGGGCGCGCAAATCGTCGAGGTCCTGACCAAGCGCGGCGGTATCTCGCGGCCGGCCGCGAAGGCCCGCTCGGGCGAGCTGTTCGACCTGGTGGGCCTCAGCGAGCGCCGACTGCGCGACTATCCGCACCAGTTCTCCGGCGGCATGCGCCAGCGCGCGGCGATCGCCATGGCGCTGGCGCTGAACCCAAGCCTGCTGCTGGCCGACGAGCCGGTGACCGCGCTCGACGTCATCGTGCAGCGTCAGATCCTCGACACGCTGCGCACCTTGCAGAAGCGGCTCAGCCTCTCGATGGTGATGGTGACGCACGACATCTCGGTCGTTGCCTATCTCTGCGACGAGGTCGTGGTGATGTATGCCGGCCAGGTGATCGAGAGCGGCCCGGTGCGCGAGGTCCTGAGCCGGCCGCGCCATCCCTACACGATGGGCCTGCGCAACGCCTTCCCGGACCTGCTGTCGGACGCGATGGAGCTGGTGCCGATCCACGGCAGCCCGCCCGACCTGCGCGAGCCGCCGGCCGGCTGCCGCTTCGCGCCGCGCTGCCCGTTCGTGCAACCCGGCTGCACGTCCGGCACCATCCCTGCCGCCGTTCGCGACGGCCACCTTTCGGCCTGCCTGCGCGACAGCGAGGCCGATGCCCTCCGCACCGCCGCATTGGACCCCGCCACATGGCAGCGCTCGTCGAACTTCGCGATGTCGTGAAGCACTTCCCGGTGTCGCGGTCGCTGGGCGAGATCGTCCGCGGCCGCCATCCGGCCGTGCACGCGCTCGACGGCGTCAGCCTCGACATCGGGTCCGGCGACGCGATCGCCATCGTGGGCGAGTCGGGCTGCGGCAAGACCACGCTCGGCCGGCTGATGCTGAAGCTCACCGAGCCGACCACAGGAACGATCGCCTTCGACGGCGCGGCGCTCGGCGAGATGAAGGGCGAGGAGTTGCGCGGCTTCCGCCGCGAGGCGCAGCTCGTGTTCCAGAACCCGTTCGACGCGCTCAATCCGCGCTTCACGATCTACCGTGCCGTGGCCGAGCCGCTGCTCAACGCCGGCATCGACAAGGCCGAGCACGCCGACCGGGTGGCGAGCGCCTTCCGCCGCGTTCACCTGCCCGACCTTGAACGCTATCTCGACCGCTATCCGCACCAGCTGAGCGGCGGGCAGCTCCAGCGGGTCGTCCTCGCCCGCGCGCTGGTGCTGACGCCGCGCTTCCTGGTCGCCGACGAGCCGGTCTCGATGCTCGATGTCAGCGTGCGCGCCGGCATCCTCGCCCTGATGCGTGAGGTGCGCGAGGCGATGGGCCTGACCGCCGTCTACATCAGCCACGACCTCGCGCTGGTCCGTTACCTGTGCGAGCGCACCGTGGTGATGTATCTCGGCACCGTGGTCGAGGACGGTCCCACGTCAGAGATCGTGCGCAACCCGCGCCACCCCTACACGCGCGCGCTGGTCGCCGCCGTGCCCGTCCCCGACGCCGACCAGAGCCACGCCCCGCTGCCGATCACCGGCACCGTCCCCGACGCCCGCGAGCCGCCCTCCGGCTGCCGCTTCCGCGACCGCTGCCCGCACGCGTTCGAGCGGTGCTCGACGGAAGCGCCGATGCTTCTATCAACCGCCAATGGGCATCGTGTCGCGTGTCATCTGAAATAGCCATCATGCAGTGACTAAACCCTCTCCGCCCGGAGCTCCCATGACCATCGATCAACTCGACAAGATCGACTTTTATACGGTGAACCGCGAGAAGACCCAGGTGAAGCTCGTCATAGCCGATCATCTCGATTGGGAAGAATTCGATGAGGGAGACCACCTCGAGCTGCTGCAGAGCAAGATCAATGTGTACCTTCAGTTCATCGAGGATGGTCAGTGGGGCGAGACAAGACCGGACCTGAAAGGAATTCCCATCGTTATCCAGGTAACGGCCAAGTATCCCCCCAGCGAGCAAGCCTTGAAGTTCTATCGGATGGTCGGCCCGATCGTTGCCGAATGCGGCGCTTCGTTGGAGCTCGATGTAACCTCGTCCGAGACGACCATTCAGTTCTGAGGTCGTCCCCTTTATTTCCACAATAAAATCGGAGCGACAGCTTCGACCGGAAGCGCGCATTCACGTCTTCTGCAATGTCGCGCGCGGTCCGGAACGCAACAGGAGTCGGCGTGGCGGCTGCGGGGGGGGGTAGGTCCTTACGACATAACGCTACAGCTCGTCGGCGCTATGGCCAGGCTGCCGCGCACATCAAGCGGCTACAACGCGTGAAACTCTCCGCATGTTGGAGTCGGCTGCACGGCCGACCGCGGATGCGCGGTCGAGACGCCAGCGTTGGCGCGCGCCGAATAATCATATCGCAACATGCACCTACCTTGAGTGCCGAAAGGTATCGGGTTACCTTAGACTATGCCTTGTCCAAGTAGCAAAGACGGCCTGGACAAGTTTAGCCGCTACCGCGCCAACTAGAGGCAGCGCGGAATGAGGCTCATGCGGCTATGAGTACTTGATCCAAGGGCCACCGGTTTCCGGCGCCCTCAGCCGGTTGCTGGCCTTTGTGGTCGGCGTGACCGGCTGAGCTTCTGGAGCAGAAAATCTGCACGGCCTCGACATAGACAGCCGGCAACATCCAGCGCTGATTGGCAACGGCTTACTTCAAAGACGACAGCATCTCGCGGCGCAGGATTGCATTGAGACGGGACTGGTAGCCTTTGCCCTGGGATTTGAGCCATTCAAGAACATCGGCATCGACGCGGGCCGTGATCTGCCGCTTGACCGGCTTGTAGAAGCGCCCACGCACTGCGCTCCTGAGTTGCGCATCCGTCAGCGGAGGGATGTCGCTGAGGTCGATTGCGCGGTCCGGCTTCGCTGCCAAGGCCTTGAGCTGCGTCCTCTCCCTTGCCGTCAGCGGTGGCAGCGTATTCAGCGCATGCCTAACGATCTTCGCTTTCTTCATAGCGTCGCCTTTCCTTGCGGATTGCCGGTCTGGCCGAGATGATACGGATCACCTCGATTGGCCGTTTGGACTCATCCTCGTCTCTTATCGTGTGTGCCACGACCAGCAGGGTGAAGCCGCCCACCGTGCCAATCGTCTGCCAGCGCATCTCGCCGCCTTCGATCCGGTCCTGCTCGGTGAGTGCGAAGGGATCGGCGAAGACGCGCGCGGCTATCTCGAAGCTCACGCCGTGTTTCCGCTGGTTGGAGCGATTCTTGGCGTCGTCCCATTCGAAGCGGATGCTTGTCACGGCAATAATGTAGTTACAAATCGGACAATATAAAAGGGGTCGTCCTTACGGGAGACCCCTCCGCCCGCGTCAGACGCGGGCACCTCCCCTTCGCGGGACCCGCGAAGGGGAGGAAGGCTTGAGCGCAGGCCTTTAGTCCGCCGCCATCCGCGGCGCCGCCGCGTCGATCGCTTCCGAGAGCTTCGGCGGGGACATCGGCAGGTCGGTCATGCGGATGCCGATGGCGCGCGAGATGGCGTTGCCGACGGCGGCGGTGGGCGGGACGATCGGCACTTCGCCGACGCCGCGCACGCCGTAGGGATGCGTCGGGTTCGGGACTTCGACCAGGATGGTCTCGATCTTCGGCAAATCCGACGCGACCGGCATGCGGTAGTCGAGGAAGCCCGGGTTCGCGAGCAGTCCCTTGTCGTTGTAGATGTACTCCTCGTTCAGCGCCCAGCCGATGCCCTGCACGGCGCCGCCCTGGAGCTGGCCCTCGACGTAGGAGGGATGGATCGCGGTGCCGACGTCCTGCGCCGCGGTGTAGCGGCCGACGGTGACGATGCCGGTGTCGGCATCGACCGACAGGTCGCAGCAATGCACGCCGAAGCCCGGCCCCGCGCCGGTGACGTTGAGCTGGGCATGGCCGTTGATCGGTCCGCCCGTCCTGCCCGCCTGCGCTGCGAGCTGGGCAAGGCTGAGCGGATCGAACTCGCCGACGTTGGAGCCGGCGGGCTTGGCCATGCCGTTCTCCCAGATGACGCCTTCCGGATCGACGTTCCAGATCTTGGCGGCGCGCACCTTGAGCTCGCGGATCATGTCGCGCACCGAGTTCACCACCGCGAGTCCCGTGGCGAAGGTGACGCGGCTGCCGCCGGTCACGAAGTTGAAGCCGATCGACGCGGTATCGGCGATCACCGGCCGCACCTTGTCATAGTCGACGCCGAGTTCCTCGGCCGCCATCAGGGCGAGCGAGGCGCGGCTGCCGCCAATGTCGGGATTGCCCGAGATGATCGTGACCGATCCGTCCTCGCCGACGTGGCTCGCGGCGCTCGAGTCCGCGCCGACGTTGAACCAGAATCCCGCCGCGATGCCGCGCGCATAGCCCGGCTTCGGCGGCGTCCGGTAGTGCTCGGAGTTCTTGACGGCTTCCAGCGTCTCGACCAGCCCGATCGTGTTGAAGGTGACGCCGTAGGCGGTCTTGGTGCCCTTCCTGGCGGCGTTCTTCAGGCGCAGATCGATGGGATCCATGCCGAGCTGGAGCGCCAGGACGTCGAGCGTCGACTCGACCGCCCACGCCGAGATCGGCGCGCCGGGTGCGCGATAGGCCGCGACCTTGGGCCGGTTGCTGACGACGTCGAAGCCCACGATGTGGATGTTGTCGATGTCGTAGCAGGCATAGGCGCACATGCAGGCCGGACCGACCGGCGAGCCCGGGAAGGCGCCCGCCTGCATCTCGACCGTGCATTCGGCAGCGACGATGCGGCCGTCCTTCTTCGCGCCGATCCTGACCTTGACGTTGCCGCCCGGCGCCGGGCCGGAGGCGCGGAACACCTCCTCGCGCGTCATGGTCATCTTCACCGGCTTGCCGGTCTTCTGCGACAGCTTGATCGCCAGTGGCTCGAGATAGACCACGGTCTTGCCGCCGAACCCGCCGCCAATTTCAGTCGGCGTGACCCTGATCTGCGAAGTGTCGATGTTCAGGAGCTTCGCGCAGAAGCCGCGCACCTGGAAATGCCCCTGCGTCGTCGACCAGAGCTGGACCTGGCCGTCCTCGCTGGCGCTCGCCAGCGTGGCGTGCGGCTCGATATAGCCCTGGTGCACGGCCTGGGTGGTGTAGTCCTTCTCGATCACCACCTCGGCCTCGGCAAAGCCCGCCGCGGTGTCGCCCTTGTTGAACTCGATGCGCTTGGCGATGTTCGACGGCGTGGTCGGAGGCGGCGTGACGCCCTCGGTGATCATATGATCGTGCAGCACCGGCGCGTCGGGCTTCATCGCGTCGGCGACGTCGATCACATGCGGCAGGATCCTGTACTCGACCTCGATCAGCGCCAGCGCGGCTTTGGCGATTGCCTCGGTCGTCGCAGCGACGGCGGCGACGGGATGGCCCTCATAAAGCACCTTCTCGCGCGCCATCACGTTGCGCGTGATGTCGCGCAGGTTCACCTGCATCTCGCCGGTCGGCACGATCAGGTTGGCCTGCTCCGGGAAGTCCTTCGACGTCACCACGGCCTTCACGCCCGGAAGCGCCTCGGCTTTCGACGTGTCGATCGACACGATGGTCGCATGCGGGTGCGGACTGCGCAGCACCTTGCCAATCAGCTGGCCCGGCAGGTTGAAGTCGGCGCCGAAGCGCGCGCGGCCGGTCACCTTGTCGGCGCCATCCGGGCGATCCGGACGGGTGCCGATCCACTTGTATTTGGGCGTGGGGCTACCGTCAGGCATTTGCGGCTCCTCTCATTTCGGCGGCCACGTCCATGACCGCGGTGATGATCTTGTCGTAGCCGGTGCAGCGGCACAGGTTTCCGGCCAGCCAGTAGCGCACTTCGGTCTCGGTCGGATTCGGGTTCTTGGCGAGCAGCGCCTTGGACGCGATCAGGAAGCCCGGCGTGCAGATGCCGCACTGGAGCGCGGCCATCTCGACGAACTTCTTCTGCAGCGGATGAAGCTTGTCGCCCTCGGCCATGCCCTCGATCGTCTCGATCTTCGCGCCTTCGGCCTCCGGCGCCAGCACGAGGCAGGAGCAGACCAGCCGGTCGTTGACCATGACGCTGCAGGCGCCGCAGTCGCCCGAGCCGCAGCCTTCCTTGCTGCCGGTCAGGCCGAGATTGTCGCGCAGGACGTCGAGCAGGGTCTGGTTCGGATCGCACAGATACTCGGTCGGCGCGCCGTTGATGGTTGTCGTGACGTGAATCTTGGCCATGTTAGCGGTGTCCCCGGTGCTCGATGCCATTGATGCGGTCGCGCGCGATCATCGCCGCGCGCTTGAGCAGCACGCCTGCGATCTTGGTGCGGTACTTGATGGTGCCGCGCTTGTCGTCGATCGGCTTGCACGCGTCCGAGCAGGCCTTGGCTGCGGCTTCAAGAGCCGCATCGTCGAGCTTGGATCCGATCAGCGCCTTGGCGGCCTTGTCGACCAACAGGACCGTCGGGGCTACTGCCCCCAAGCCGACGCGTGCGTCCTTCACCGTGTCGCCCTTCATGCTGAGGCTGACGCCGACGCCCACGACGGCGATGTCCATCTCGGTGCGTGGGATCAGGCGCAGATAAGCGTCCGACGCGTCCTTCGGGCGCTTCGGCAGGGTGAGCGACACGACGATCTCGCCGGCCTTCAACGAAGTCTTGCCCGGGCCGACGTTGAACTTTTCGACCGGCACGTCGCGCTTGCCGTCGGGACCTTGCACACGGACGACACATCCCGCCGCGACCAGCGCCGGAATGCTGTCGGCTGCGGGCGAAGCATTGCACAGGTTGCCGCCGGCCGAGGCGCGGCCCTGGACCTGCGTGGAGCCGATCAGGTTGATCGCCTCGACCACGCCGGGCCAGGTCTTGCGGAGAGTCTCATGCTCGCCGATCACGGCCGCGGGCGTCGCCGCACCGATCGTGAAGGCACCGTTCTTCTCGGTGATGCCCACCATCTCGGGAATCTTCTTCACGTCGACGATGGTGCCGGGCTCGCGCATGCCGGACTTCATCTGGACGAGGAGATCCGTCCCACCCGCAAGGATGTAGCCCTTGCCCTTGGCTGCGGCCATCAAAGCGACGGCTTCCTTGATGTTTTTCGCAGTCCGATACTGAATTTCACTCATGCGGCGGCGTCTCCCGTTATTCCCTTTGCAGGAGACGCATCCAACCCGACTCGAGGCCCGAGGGCAAGTCGCGCGTACTTGTCGATCAGCGAACCGGGCCCTACCGTCGCTACTGCCGGAGCGGATGGTGGTGCGATGCCGATCGTGAAGATACGCGGCGTAAAGCTCGTCTATGAGGTGCTGGGCAACAGCGGGCCATGGGTCGCCATCACCCCGGGCGGACGGCGCGGTCTTGCCTGGGATCGTCCGCTGGGCGAACTGGTGGCCGAGGCGGGTTTCCGCGTCCTGATGTACGACCGGCGCAACACCGGAGGATCGGAGATCGGCTTTCCCGGCCAGTCCGAGAGTCACGAGCAGGCCGAAGACCTGCTCGCCCTGCTGAAAGCGCTCGGCACCGGACCAGCCTATGTCGCCGGCTGTTCCTCGGGATCGCGACTATCGCTCCTCCTCGCGCTGCATCACCCCGAGGTGGTGAAGGCGCTATTGCTGTGGCGCGTCACCGGCGGCGCGTTCGCGGCCAAGCGGCTGGCATTCAATTACTACGAGCAGTTCATCGAGTCCGCCGAGCAGGGCGGACTCGATGCAGTCGCCAGGACCGAGCATTTCGCCGCAATGATTGCGGCCAACCCGGACAACCGGAAGATCCTCGACGCCCTGGGCGTGAGCGGCTTCCTTGATGCAATGCGGCGCTGGCGCGCCGGCTTCCTCCAGGGCACGGCCCATCCCGTCGCGGGCCTCAGCCCCGACGAGATGCGCAGCATCACCCTGCCCGCGCTGATCGTGCCCGGCAACGACCGCACTCATCCGGTCGCCGTCGGCCAGACCGCGCATCGGCTACTGACCAACAGCGAATACCGCGCGCTGATGGGCGACGATCTCGACGCCGACGTCGATCTCGACGGCTGGGCGAAGCAGAACGGCACCCTCGCGGCGTACTTCATCGACTTCCTGCGCCGGCGCGAGCGCGCAGGCCACACCGATGTCGCAGCGCATGAGTCTTCCGCCCTGCCCGGGAACCTTCCCGCGCTTCGCGCAGGGAGGGACTCAGGGAAGTAGGGAGAAGCCAATTGCGAGCTTTCATCCGATACGGGCGGCGGCGCGCGGTTGTCGCCGCCATCTCCGCACTCTTCTCTACAGGCGCCGCCCTGGCGGCGGAGCCCGACTTCGTGCCGTCGGCAGACCTGCTGGCGGCGGCCAGGAAGGAGGGGAAGATCGTTCTCTACACGGCCAACTTCCTCGAGACCGAGCAGGTCGTCGCCAAACGCTTTTCCGAGCGCTTCCCAGGCATCAGGATCGAGATCGTGCGCGCGCCGACCGGCCAGCTGATCACGCGTATCAACACCGAGGCGGCGGCCAGCCGGCTGACCGCCGACGTCATCGATATCTCCGATCGGGGACAGGCGCGGGGCATGGTCGAACTGTTCGCGCCCTATGCTCCGCCAAACGCTTCGGACTATCCCGCGGTTGCCCGCACCGCCGACCGCCTATGGCCGCGATCGGGCAATGCCTGGACCATCACCTATAATACCGCAACAGTAACGAACCCGCCGAAATCGTGGGCCGATCTGCTGAAGCCCGAATTCGGCCGGCAGCACCTCGGGCAAACCGTGATCGGATCCGGCGGCGCACCGTTCAATCGCGCCATGTTCGAGCGCAAGGTGATCGACGAGGACTACTGGACGAAACAGGCGGCCTTCAAGCCGAGGCTGTTTCCAAGCCAGGCGCCGATGGTCGATGCCATGATCCGTGGCGAGATCTCGATCGCGCCGCTGGTCACCAACCTCGCCATTCCTCTCGCCCTCCAAGGGGCGCCAATCAAGTGGTTTTTCGGCCCCGAAGGGGTGCCTGTGACGGTGTTCTCTGCCGGTATGGCCAAGGTCGCTACCCATCCCAATGCCGCCAGGTTGTTTCTCGACTGGGCGCTCTCGCGCGAAGGCCAGGCCCTGATGGTCGAGCTCGGCTCGTTCTCGTCGCTGGCGCAGGCGCCGATGCCCCCGGGCGTCGATCCGGATGCCATCAAGACCGGCGCGATCAAGACCTGGTATTCGGACGAGGACGAGGTCGAGAAGATCTTCAAGCCTTGGACCGACGACTGGAACAAGGCCTACAACTACCGGCAATAGGAGACCGCGATGCTTACCGTCACGCGCGACATGATCCTGCCCACCACCATCACCGGCTCCTACCCGCGACCGCTGTGGTTCGACCGCAGCCTCGACGGCCGGCCGTTCAAGTCGGCGCTCGGCGATTCGCTGTTCCGCGAGCAATACCTGGACGCCGTCTCGGCGGTGATCACCGAGCAGGAAGCGGCCGGGCTCGATATCGTGACCGACGGCGACAGCCGCTTCGACCTGACCGTGGGCGGCAAGTCGTGGTTCTTCTATCCGATCGAGCGCATGGGTGGCATCGAGGGCCATCGCGATATCTCGCGCGGCTGGATGGCGCGGCATGGCCTGCGCCCGGGCAAGATCCTGTGGGAGGTGCAGGAGGCCTATCAGCCCGGCATCGTCCGCAAGGAGCTCACGCGCGGACCGCTGGAATACGCCGCGCTCTGGCAGGTCGCCCAGCGCCTGTCGAACCGGCCGGTGAAATTCGGCGCCATCTGTGCGCCGGCGATCGCGTCGATGCTGTGGAACCAGCACTACGACGACGAAAAGGAGATGATCCTCGATCTCTGCGACATCATGAATGCGGAGTTCCGCGAGGTCGCCGCCGCCGGTTGCCCGCTGATCCAGGTCGAGGAGCCGCCCCACCACAGCCGCTCGCTGATGGAGGGCACGACCGATGCCGACCTCGAGTTCCAGACCATGGCGTTCAACCGCCAGCTCGAGGGCGTCGATGCCGAGATCTGGGTGCATACCTGCTGGGGCAATCCCAATCAGCAACGCGTGCACTGGCAGGTGCCGAGCTACGAGCGCGGGCTCCCTCACCTCCTCCAGCTCAAGTGCGACGTGCTGACCATCGAGTGCGCGAGCTCCGACGGCAGGGACCTCGCGCTCTTCAAGCACATCAAGACCGACAAGAAGATCGGCATCGGCGTGGTCAATCACTGCAACACGGTCGTCGAGCCGGCCGAGCATGTCGCGGCGCTGATCCGCAAGGCGCTCGAATACATCCCCAAGGAGCAGCTCGTCATCAGCACCGATTGCGGCTTCGGCCGCGAGGGCCTGTCGCGGCGCATCGCGTTCTATAAATGCGTCGCGCTGGTCGAGGGCACCAATATCGTCCGCCGCGAGCTCGGCCTGCCCGAAGCACGCGTGCGGGCGGCCGATCCCAAGCTGTGGTTCGCGGGGCAGGAGCTCCTGCGGTAGACTCGGCCGGATTTTTCGCCCTCATGGAGGACCGCACGAATGTCCCTCTCGACCGAGCCCGCCGTTCGCAACTCCGTTCCGAGTGCCTGTGACCCCGTCACGCTCGAAATCGTGCGTGGCGCGGTGCGCGCGGCGCAGGCCGAGATGGAGGCGCTGATCGAGCGCACCGCGATCTCCGCCTTCATCCGTGAGAAGAAAGACTTCTACACCGCCGTGTTCGACGCCGAGGGCGTGATGGCGGTCGGCTCGAACCTGCCGGTATTCGGCGACATCTGCTCCCCGGTGTTCCGCGACTTCCCGCCCGAGACGATGCGCGAGGGCGACGTCTACTGGTACAATGACTGCTACGGCTCGCGCGGCGCGATCTCGCACTCCAACGACCAGGTGCTGCTGGCGCCGGCCTTCCATGACGGCAAGCGCTGCGGCTTCGTGATGGGCTGGGCCCATTTCTCCGACATCGGCGGCATGCGCGCCGGCTCGATCAGCCCCGACACGTCGGACATCTTCCAGGAAGGCATCATCATCCCGCCGACGAAGCTCGTCGATGCCGGCGTCGTCAACGAGGCGACGCTGAAGATCTTCTTCCGAAATTCGCGCTTCCCCGAGCAGAATGTCGGCGACATGCGAGCGCTGATGGCGTCCGCGGCGGTCGGCGTGAAGCGCATCGAGGAGGTCGTCGACCGCTTCGGCGCCGACGTCGTGGCCGATGCGCTGAACCAGCTCGTCGCGCGCACGCGGAAGCTGGTGCGCACGAAGCTCGCCGAGACGTTCGACTACGGCACGCACCGCTTCACCGATGCGATCGATTCGGACGGCCATGGCAATGGCCCGTTCCACCTGCGGCTCGCGTTGACGCGCGAACGCGGCACCGACGACGGCAGCGGCGACAGGTTCATCTTCGACGCCACGGCGACCGACGACCAGTCGCCCGGCCCGGTCAACCTGCTGCTCAATCCCGATGTGCCGGGCACGGCGCTGTCGATGTTCTATCTCGGCGGCGACCAGGCGCAGGTCTGCAATGCCGGCGGCCCGCAGGCACTCGACGAGGTGCGGCTGCGCGAAGGCTCGCTGCTCTGGCCCAAGTGGCCCGCGCCGCTCGGCATGCGCGGGTTGACCCTCATGCGCTTCCTCGCGGCGATCAACGGGCTGATCAACGTCGCGGGCGGCAAGGCGCCGGCGGCGCACTCGGCCTACGTCATCTCCTTCATGCGCGGCACCTACCGCACTGCCGAGGACAAGCTCGAGCCGTTCCTGATGTCGGACGGCATCGGCGTCGGCTGGGGCGCGCGCGCCACGTCTGACGGCACCGACGCGGTCTATTTCGTGGCGCAGGAGAACTACCCGGTCGAGTTCCTCGAGGTCGGCTATCCGGTGCGGCTCAGGACCTACGGCATCCTCACCGACTCGTGCGGCGCGGGCCGCTGGCGCGGCGGATGCGGCATCGTGCGCGAATACGACATACTCGCCGAGGAAGCGATGCTGGCGGTGCGGGTCGACAGCGTGAAGAACCCGCCGTGGGGCATGGCCGGCGGCAAGGCGGGCGGCGTCGGCCGCATCATCGTCAATCCCGGCACCAACCACGAGCGCGTGCTGCAGCCGCTGTCCGACGGCAACATCCTGAAGCGCGGCGACGTCTTGCGTATCGAGACCGGGGGCGGCGGCGGTTACGGCCATCCGTTCGATCGGCCGCCCGAAAGCGTGCTCGACGACGTGCTGGGCGGCTTCGTCACCGAGGACGCGGCCCGCGCCGAGTACGGCGTCGTCATCGACGACGATACGGTCGATCCGGCCCTCACCCGGAAGCTGCGGGCCAAGCGTCCCGACATGAAGGCCTTCTACCGTCACGGCTACGTCGACAGCCTGTCGTCGTAGTCCCTTGCCGTCCTGAGCAACCACTTTCGCGCTCAGCTTCCCTTGTCATCCTGAGCGCAGCGAAGGATCTAGCGGATCGACACCGAAGCTGTTGCCCCGCTTGATCCTTCGCTGCGCTCAGGATGACAAGGGGCGCGTAACGAGTACCCCATGAATTCAACCGACAGCCCCCTCGCCGTCGCCGTCGATATCGGCGGCACCTTCACCGACATCGCCCTGCACGATGCGTCGAGCGGGCGGATCTGGCGCGCCAAGACGCCCAGCGTGCCGAGCGATCCATCGCAGGCCTTCCTGACCGGCATCCGGCTCGCATTGGCCGATGCCGGCCAGGCCGCGCCGTCGCTCGAGCGCGTGCTGCACGGCACGACGGTCGCGACCAACATGATCCTCGAGGGCAAGGGTGCGAAGGCGGCGCTGGTGACCACCGCGGGTTTCCGCCACGTGCTCACCATCGGGCGCCAGGACATTCCGCGCCGCGCCAACTACCTCGCCTGGGTGAAGCCGCCGCGGCCGGTCCCGGCCTCGCGCGTGCTGGAGGTAAAGGAGCGCATCGGCGCCGGTGGCGTGGTGCTCGAGCCTCTCGACGAAGCGAGTGTCGACGCAGCCGCCGCCCAGTGCCGCAAGCTCGGCGTCGAAGCCGTGGCGGTGTGCCTGCTGCATTCCTTCGCCAACCCGGCACATGAGCGCAAGGTCGCCGACATGCTGCGGGCCCGGCTGCTGGGCGTCGCGGTCACCACCTCGTCCGACGTGCTGCCGGTGGTGCGCGAGTACGAGCGCTCGCTGGCGACGGTGTTCAACGCCGTGGTGATGCCGGGCGTCTCGACCTACGTCTCGCGGCTGGAGAAGCGGCTGCTCGACGAGCATGTGAGCGCGCCGCTCCTGCTGATGCAGTCCAACGGCGGCGTCGCGGGCGCCGCCACCATCCGCCGCGCGCCCGCCCTCACCGCGCTGTCGGGTCCGGCAGCCGGCGTCGTGGGCGCGCGCGACGTCGCGGCGGCGTGCGGCATCGGGGATATCATCACGGTCGATATCGGCGGCACCAGTGCCGACATCTGCCTGATCAAGAATGGCCGCATCGCGCTCACCCAGCAGGGCCATGTCGGCGAATGGCCACTGCCACTGCCGATGGTCGACATGGTGACGATCGGCGCGGGCGGCGGCTCGATCGCCAGGGTCGATGGCGGCACGCTGACCGTCGGCCCGCAGAGTGCCGGAGCCGATCCCGGCCCGGCTGCGTACGGGCGCGGCGGCCGACAGGCCACCGTCACCGATGCGCATGTGATCCTGGGTCACCTGCCGGCCAAGCTGCTGGGCGGCCGCATGGCACTCGACCTCGAGGCGGCGGCGAGGGTGATCGACAGCGAGGTCGCGACTCCGCTCGGCCTCGATCGCGCCGCGGCGGCGCGCGGCATCCTGTCGATCCTCGACCACAACATGGTGGGCGCCGTGCGCATCGTGTCGGTCGAGCGTGGCCACGATCCGCGCGATTTCACGCTGGTGCCGTTCGGTGGCGCGGGCCCGCTGCACGGCTGCTCGCTCGCGGCACTGCTCGGCATCACCAGGGTGCTCGTCCCGCCCGCGCCCGGCGTGCTGTGCGCCGACGGGCTGCTGGCGGCCGATCTCAAGGCGGAGTTCAGCCGGACGCTGCCCAAGGCCGGGACCGTCGATATCGAGACCGCGCGCAAGATCTTCGCCGAGCTGACAGCGCAGGCCGACGACTGGCTCACAGCCGAGAAGGTCGCGCCGGAAGACCGCCAGCAGAGCAAGGTCGCAATGCTGCGCTATCACGGCCAGGGCGGCGAGGTCCCGATCCAGTGGGTCGACGACGCCGCCGGCGTCGAGGCCGCTTTCGCGGCGGCCCACAAGGGTCTCTACGGATTCACTCTCGATTTGGCCGTCGAGCTCGTGACCCTGCGCGTCGAGGCGACCGGCCGCATGCCCGCGCCGCCGCGCCCGATGCTGGCGAAGGGTACCGGTGCCGAGCCGCGCGGCCGCTTCCCGGTGGATTTCGACTCGGGCGTGACGGGCGTGCCGCTCTACGACCGCACAACGCTCGGCGCCGGCGACACGATCGCGGGCCCGGCGATCGTCTCTCAGCTCGACGCCACGACCGTTGTGCTGCCCGGCTGGACAGGGGAGGTCCACCCTTCCGGCGCGATCCTGCTGACGACCAAGTAACCTGACTGTCACTTCGGCCAGCTCACCCATGTCACCGAAGACAGACCGGGTGGGCATGTTATGATGATTGATGCCGCCTGACTTGCCCCCGCCCGTGCTGGAGGTCTTCTACTCCCCGACGTGCACGCCGTGTCGGCTCGAGCTGCCGGTACTGGCGGAAGTCGCCGGCAGGCAGGGAATACGCGTGCGCATTGTCATTCTCGACCAGGAAGAGCGGGCTCGCAGCGAACTGCGCGCGATGTCGGCATATCTCGATGCGAACGCCATCGGTCCCGCTACCGACGCACCGGGCGACGTCCTGCGCGCCGCCGGCGACGATCGCGGAATTCTGCCCTATGCACGTAGTGTCAGCCACGACGGCCGCATCTGTTCGACATGGTCGGGGATGCTGACCGTCAGCCGCGTCAAGAGCCTGATTGCCGCCTGCGTGGGTCTTCTCACTTCGCCCGGGCGTTCTCCATCCTGAAGAACACGGCCCGCTCCTGGTCATTGACCAGGCGCAGCTTGCCCGTCACCGCCACGATCCGCTCGCTCCATTGGATGGGCTTTTCAGCCTCGACCTCGACGACCTCGTTCGGTTGACCGGGTGGGCAGTACATGCAGACCGGCGTATTTCGAGTAAGCAGGAAGTGCTTTGTCTGGTCGGAGCCATCCATGGGCAGCACGAAGCCGCGCATGGTGACGGTCTTGCCGTTGAGCGCCTTCACCTCCGGCGTAAGCTGGATACTGTAAACGCCCGTCTCTTCATCATAGCCCAGCGGGCAATTGACGAACTTGCGCCATAGCTCGTCGCGCACCTGAGGAAGGCGGCTCTGCAACGCCGCTTCGTCCGGCGGCTGGCCGAGGCTGCCTTTGATCGGACCTGATTCCTTGTCGACATCGAAGGACAAGGCAGGCGCCGAGCCAAGCGCGATGAGGGCAGCTATGAAGAGTGCGGATAACTTCGTCGTCATGATTGCAGCAATTCCTCCATGTCCGTCCGCGTGGCACGCAGCGATGGAACGGCGGCAGCCAGCACCGTAGCCACAATCGTGCCTCCGAGCAGCAGTCCAATCAAATCGGCATCTGGCGCCGGCTCGAGCAGCAAGCCGGTGCGCAAAAGGAGGAAGTCGCGGGCTATTGCGAGCAGACCAGCTGCCAGAATCAAGCCTGTCGCCAGCGCCGCGGCAGCGATGATCGCCGCTTCGCAGAGTGCCACGGCCGCCAAGTCGGCGCGACTGGCGCCGAGCGTCCGCAACAGCGCGAGGTCACGCGTGCGCGCGTTCATGGTGGCAAGCAGCCCGAGCGCCGCCCCGATCGCTGCGATACCCATGAGCAGCAGGCCGAAACCCGTCACCGCCGTGGTCAGCGGGCGCGCATAGCTCAACAGACGGGCAATCTCGAAGCTGGGATTGGCGGCAGTGAGGGCTTCTCGCGCGTCGATCTGCCGCTGCACGAGCAAAGCTGCTGTCGGCACGCGGAAAGACGCGATGATCGCCGTTGCCGCATCCGGTCCGTGCTCCGCCTCGTCCTCGTCGCTGGAGCCATGCTCAGCCATTTCCGCCTTGGCCTGTTCACGATGGACGTAGCGCACCGTCTCGATGTCGGTCAGCATCAACCGATCGAGCACCGAGCCGGTCGGCCGCAGGACACCGACCAGCTTGTACGGGAACTTGTCATGCTTCTCGTCACTGTTGACCAGGCCATGGGCGCCGACAAAGGCGTCTCCGAGCTTGAGCCCGAGTTCTCGGGCCACCGTCGCACCCGCTACCGCCTGCAGCCTGTCGGTCCAGACTCCACCCGAGGCAAAGTGAGCATGATAGATGTCCAGCAGCGCGGGCATCGTGCCCACGATGCGCCATCCATCGACGTTGTCGCCGAGCGCAATGGGTGCCTCCGCGCGGATCATCGGATTGCGGAGGGCATCGCGGGCCGCCGCGAGCGGGACCAGACCACGGGACTCTGCGACATGCAGGGCGCAGCACAGCACGAGATCGAGTGCCGAGCCCTTCGGCCCGACCACGAGGTCCGCGCCACCCCAGGCATGCCGGGCTGCCCTCGGCAGCGCGTCGAATCCCACCAGCACCGTCGCGACCGCAGCGATACCCAAGGCGCCGACCATCATCGACAGCAACGCTTGTCCCCAACGCCGCCGAAGATAGGCAAAGGCAAGCGCGGCGAAGGTCATGCGGCACCTGCCATCGATACAGTGGCATCGACGGCATCGATCACCCGCCGGTCATGCGTGGCGATGACGAGTCCAGCCCCTTCCGCCGCCGCCGTCTCCTTGAGCAGCGCCAGCATGCTTGCGGCATGACCGTCATCGAGCGCAGACGTTGGCTCATCGGCCAGCACTACTGCTGGCCCGTTGACCAGCGCACGGGCGACGGCGACACGCTGAGCCTGGCCGTGGCTGATTCGATCAGCGCGGCGCCGCGCGATGTCGGCGATGCCAAGCCGCCCCAACAAGCTCGCGATGCGGTCGGGACGGCTACGCACCCCGGCGCAACGGGCGGCCAACGCCAGGTTATCCGCGACGCTCACAGCATCGATGATATGGAATTTCTGGAACACCAGGCCTATCCGCTGGCCGCGGAAGCGATCGCGTTGATAGACCGGCAAGCGCCAGAGCGCGATACCGCCAACCGCGATCTCCCCGCCTGCAGGAGCCCGGATCCCCGCCAGAGCGAGCAGCGCGGTCGACTTGCCCGACCCCGAGGCGCCCAGGATAGCCAAAGAGCGGCCCGGCGCGAGGTCGACATCGGGTAGCGATGCAATGGGCCGCCCGTTGCGCGCCAGCGTGACACCGCGCGTCGTGAGCACCATCGCCGATCCGCTGTTTCCGGACACGGACCCTCCACACGAAATCCCAATCCAACAAGAGATGTTATATCGTAACTATCTCATTCGGAACAGTTACCCCTTCGCCGCAGCCCGCTGGGTTGACCACCGTGTTTCCCGGCTGACGCGGCCCGTCCAGCGAGCGCAGCACTCCGTCGAGCAGCCCGCCGCTCGTCTCGCCTTCGAAAGGTCATGGTCCTGCTCAGTATTCGTAGACGTTGACCGCCTTGGCGACGATCGCATCGAGCGCGCGCGCCATCGTCGCCACGGTTTCGGGGTCCTTGATGCCGTGCTCCTCGGCGAAGGCCTCGAGGCGGCGGTAGCCGACCCAGACCCGGCCGCGGTCATCCTCGAAGACGGTGACGCGAAGCGGCAAGTCGAGCGCCGCGGTCGGGTGCGCCTGCATCAGCCTGGTGCCGACCTTGGGATTGCCGAACACCAGCACGTGCGTCGGCCGCAGCGTCATGTCCGCCTTGCGCGCGTTGTCGCCATGGTCGAACTCGGCGAAAATCGGCACCTTCTGCGCCTTCAGGATCAACTCGAGCCGCGCCACCGTCTGGTTCACGCTCCACTTGCTCTCCTGCGCCACGAACCTGTCGTTGCTCTGGCCGGCGCCGAGGCCGCGCTTGTAGGCATCGGCGATGTCGCGCGCGAGGGTGGTGAGGTCGAGCCCCTGCTTGTTGGCCAGCAGGGTCACGCACACGAGATCGGCCGGATCGGTGAAGCGGCTGAGATAGGCGCTGAAGCCGGGCGCCGAGCCCTTGATCTCCATGAACCCGGGATGCTTCGAGAATTCCCAGCCTGCCATCGCCCGCACGACCGTGCCATTGGCGAGCGTCGTCGGCTTGTAGATCAACGCGCGATTGGCCGCCTGCTTGACCAGGATGCCGCCGGCCAGCGCCACGTCCCAGGTGCTGATGTCCTCGGCCGACGACCACAGGCTGGCGAAGGCAAAGAGACTTGCCGAAGCGGCGGCATCGACCGCGACGAGGCCGGAATTGCCGGCGCGATAGCCGGTGGCAGGCTCGATCGGATTGATGAACGGCACTTCGGAGGTGAAGCGTGTGTGCTGCTTGCCTCCGGCCGCCCCCGAGCGGTCGCGGAACGCCTTGCGCGCGAAATCCTCGACGAACTGCGTGGCGCGGAGCCCAAGCGGCTCGATCTGATTGCGCCAGACGAAGTCGTGATAGGACATGCCGGCCGCGCGCTCGACGATCATGCCGAGCAGCGCGAAATTCGTGGCGCTCTGGCGAACCTCGGTGCCGGGCTGGAACTGCAGCGGCAGCGGCGCGACCAATGCGAGCAGCTCGGCGGGCAGGTAAGGGTGACCCTCCTTGAAGGCGCCGGTGCCGCGGTAGTCGGCGATGCCCGAGGCATGCTGCAACAGCTCGAGGATCGTTATCTTGGCCCAAGCCGGCGGCAGCGCAGACAGATGCCTGTCGATCGGATCGTGGACGTCGAGCTTGCCGGCCTCCTGAAGCTGGAACACCGCGACGGCGGTGAAGCCCTGGGTCATCGGCCCGATCGCCCACATGGTCCGCGTCGAGGCGAGCTCGTCGTGCGCCAGGCTGGCGCGGCCGTAGCCGGCCGAGCGCGGGATGTAGGGAGCCTGCACGATCGCCATGGCGAGGCCGGGCACGTCGTTGTCCGCCATGTACTCGGCGATCCGCTGGTCGATGGTCTTGCCGCGCACCGCCAGCTCCAACTTGCCGCGCGGCGGCTCGGTCTGGGCAAAGGCGAGCATCGGCGCGAGGACAAGGACAAGAACGGCCGCAAGACGCATGATCGCCTCCTTCGTGGGAGGCTATCGGATATGGTCTCCGTCGTCCCCAGCGACGTTGAAGGACCCGGTCCATCAGTCGAACTCCTCCCCACGCCTCGCACAGGGAGGAGAATCTCATTGGCGAGAGATTATGCCCTCAAGCCCCGCACGATCAAATCGTTGAGCCGGCGCGCGAAGGCCGCCGGGTCGGGCGGGACCTCGCCGTCGAGGATTTGCGCCTGGGCCAGCAGCAGCGCGGAGAGGTCGGCGACGTCGCTCTCCTTCTTCTCCTCGATCGCGCGGGCAAGCGCCTTCACGATATCGTGGCGCATGTTGAGCTCGAGCACCGGCTTGGCGCCGCTGCCGCGGTCCTGTCGGGCGAGCAACCGTTCGAGCTCGCGGTCGCGCGCCCCCGCCGAGGCGACCAGGCAGGCGGCGCTGTCAGTGAGGCGCTGCGAGGCGCGCACCTCGGAGACCTGCTCGCCGAGCGACTCCTTGACCACCGTCAGCACATCCTTGTCGGCCTCGGGCGCATCGGCCGGGGACGCGGCATCCTTGTCGACGAGCGGCACGAGGCTGAAATCGACGTCGCCCTGGCTCAGCGACTTCATCGGCTTGCCGTCGTAGTCGCCGGGCATCATCGTCCAGAAGGCGTCGATCGGATCGGCCAGCAGCAGCACCTCGAGCCCGCGCGCCCGCGCCGCCTCGAGCTTTGGGTTGGCCTTCAGCCGCTCGATGCTCTCGCCGACGAGATAGTAGATCTCGGTCTGGTTGGGCTTGAGGTCGGCGATGTACTGCTTGAGCGAGCGCGGTTCGTCCGATGCCGTGCTGGCGAAGCGGCACAGACCCAGCAACTGCGTGCGTCGCTCGTGGTCCTCGTACAGTCCCTCCTTCAGCACCGGACCGAAGGCGTCCCAGATCTTCCTGTACTTGTCGGAATCCTTCTCGGCGGTGCTCTCCAGCTCGCCTAGCACGCGGCCGGTGACCGCGGTGCGGATCTGGCCGACCTGCGGATTGTTCTGCAGCATCTCGCGCGAGACGTTGAGCGGCAGGTCCTCGCTGTCGATAACGCCACGGACGAAGCGCAGGTAAGACGGCAGCAGCTCGGCATCATCGGTGATGTAGACTCGCCGCACGTAGAGCTTGATGCGCCCCTTGCGGCCGGGATCGGCCAGGTCGAACGGCCGCATCGTCGGCACGAACAGCAGCACCGCGTACGACTGCCGTCCTTCGGCGCGATAATGCAGGGTCAGCGCCGGCTCGTCGAAGGCGTTGGCCAGCGACTTGTAGGCCTCGGTATAGTCCTCGGGCTTGAGCTCGGACTTCGAGCGCTGCCACGGTGCCGACGCGGCGTTGATCTGCTTGGCCTCGCCCTTGTCGTCGACCAGCTCGATCGGAAACAGGATGTGGTCGGAATAGGTCCGCACGATGCGCTCGAGCTCGTAGCGCTCGGAGTATTTCGTCTCGTCCGACTTGAGGTGGATCAGCACCTCGGTGCCGCGCGGCACCCGCGCCGCCTGCTCTTCCGTCGCAGGCGTCAGCTCGAAGCCCCCACCGCCCTCGGAGCGCCACACCCAGGTCTCGTCCGAGCCGGCGCGGCGGCTGGTGACCTCGACCTTGTCGGCGACCATGAACACCGCATAGAAGCCGACGCCGAAGCGGCCGATCAGGCCCGTCCCGTCCTTCGCCTCGGCCAGCCCCTTGAGAAACGCCTTGGTGCCCGAGCGCGCGATGGTGCCGAGATTGTCGATCAGCTCCTGCTGCGTCATGCCGATGCCCGAATCGGCGATCGCCAGAGTGCGGGCCTTGGGATCGGCCGTGAGCCGGATGGCGAGACGCTCGTTGCCGGCCATCAGCTCGGGCTTGGCGATCGCCTCGTAGCGCAGCTTGTCGCACGCATCGGAGGCGTTGGAGATCAGCTCGCGCAGGAAGACATCGGTTTCCGAATAGACCGAGTGAACCATCAGGTTCAACAGCTCGGCGACTTCGGCCTGGAAGGCGTGGGTTTGGGGGGTGGTTTGTTCTGTCATGGCGGGCGACAATTTGGGGGCTCGCCGCCGCAGCATCAAGCCTGTTGACGACTTCCCGCTGCCGTGGGCGGCGCGATGCCGGTGCAGTGCCGATCAACAAGATCTGTCGCCCTGAGGGTTCGCCTGCCCTGCAGCGCCGAGATCACGCGGCCGGTCGAACACAGGACGAGATGATCCGTCTCGTCACCGCTTCGTATTTCGTGTCGCCGGTATGGGTCTCGAGAAGGGCATCGCGCGCATCCGGCACGATAATGGTCGCTAGGTTCATGTTGCCGGCGCGGCAGAGCAGCAACTGCCGCACGGGCGCCGCCGTCGCGCGCCCGACGCCCATCAGCGGCTCCCAAAGTTCATGGACCTGATCACGATCGGAAGCCGGGAGACCGTCGCACTTGGCGTTGCCGGCGAGGAGCCAGAGCCGGACATCGCCGTTGGGCATGCAGGAGATCTCCTCGAGCACATCGCTGCTCTCGAAGCCGATCGTCAGTCGTAGCGGACATAGCCGGTAGACGAGTACGTTCAGGCCAGATCGGCCCGGATCGAGCACGCCGCTCTCGCAGTCGAGCCCGGCTGCCACCCTGTGCGCCTGCAAAGGCATCGACAGGGAGGCCAACGCCGCGCCGACGATGCCCATTATCGCTCCACCGGCCAGCCCCCACAGCAGTGATGCGCATCGCATGACCGCCCCCTAGTCGTCCTCCACGTGCGGCCTTTCGATCGGGCCAGCCGATTCGCGAGCCCTATCTATCTCCGAGACGCGCGACGTGAAGCGGACCAGGTCCTGGCCGCCGAGACGGGCACGTAGCGACGTGCGCGCCACGCTCAAAGGGTCGACCGGCCGGCCGTTGCGATGGAGCTCGAAATGGAGGTGCGGGCCGGTCGAAAGGCCGGTGCTGCCGACGAAGCCGATCACCTGGCCCTGACGCACGTGCACGCGACGATGCACGCCGGCCGCGATGCGGGACATGTGTGCGTAGCCGGTCGACAGGCCACCGTCGTGCCTGATCTTGACCCATCGTCCGTAGCCGCCGTTGGGACCGGCCTCGACCACGCTGCCGGCGCCGGCGGCGAGAATCGGCGTGCCGGGCGGGGCGGCGAAGTCGACGCCGGCATGAAGCCTCGTGAAGCCGAGGACCGGGTGGTGGCGCAGGCCGAAGCGCGAGGATATCCGGCTCATGTTGAGAGGCGTGCGCAGCAGCGCCTTGACCACGCTCTCGCCCTTGCCGTTGTAGAAGAACTCCTCGCCGTTGCGCGGCTTGAAGCGATAGATGCTATAGTTCTCCGCTCCGCCGCCCGTGGTGAGCTCGGCCCACAGGACGCGGCCGGCATCGACCGGCAGGCCATCGCTCGTCCACCCACGCTCGATCAGCACATCGAAACGGTCGCCGGGCTTGATGTCGTGCTGGAAGTTCACGTCCCAGGAAAAGGCACGGAGCATTTCCGCGAGCGGCGCATGGGGCACGCCGGCCGCCTCGGCGCTCGCGATCACCGAGCCGTCGACCTCTCCCGCCGCACGCTGGAACTTCGATTCGACCTCGAAGGTCTCCACCTCGACGGCATAGTCGCCATCCTCGTCGCGCTCGAGCATGAACTTCCGCCGCGGCTCGGGCCGGATCGACAGGGCGAGCAGGACGGGGACGTCCTCCTCATCGTCCGCCGGCCGGATCTTCACGGTGATGGTCTGGCCGATCGGCAGGCGTTCCATGCGCACATGCTTTGCCAGCGCGGCAACCGCCTCCGCAGCCTCCTTGGCGACGACACCGAGCCGACCGAGCACCCGCGCGATCGTATCACCGTTCTTCAGGCGGACCGACGTCTCGACAGACGGCGGTTGGACCTGATCGGCATCGATGGGCGCGGGATCCGAGGCTGCAACAGGCGCGGCGACCGATGTCTCGGCCAGACTATCGGTCGGTGCAAGCACCATCATCTCCGGCATCGGCGTTCCGGATTCGGGATAGAAATCGAAATCGCTGGCCAGCCGGCTCGGCACGCGACTCGCGTCGGCAGTGCGAAGTTCGGGATCGGGACGGGACACGGCCCAGCCGAGGGCCGCGACGATGGCCAGGCAGCCCATGCCGATCCCGACGGTCCTCCCGACTCCGCGGGCCGGCGCGGGCGCACGAATTTGCACGAATGTCGGCGGTGTGACGGCGTCCTTGTGGATGGTTCTACTTGTTGGCGACGGAGAGACGAAGCGATCGACGGAATCGGGAGAGCGTTCGCGAGACGATGTTTGATCGGGCATCCTGGCATTCCTTGGGGGGAGAAGGGCGCAGGCACTACGGCCATTGTCTTGTCTTGTTGTACGGGTGTGCACACGCGGCGAAACCCGTGTGACGCAACGTCGAATTCTGCTCCTCGTGCAAGATGTCGGATGGGCGGAAGATTTAGCCGAAAACCTGGCAGCAATGTGGTCGCATCGTTGACGGGATCGTTTTCTGGAGTTTCCCCTCTACAATGCGCTCAACGAAGCCGGGGGAAACGTCATGTCGTCGATACGGACGGGAGCCGACTATCGCAACAGCCTGCGCGACGGCAGGCGCGTGTTCGTGCTGGGCGAAGGACAGGTCGAGGACGTCGCGATCCATCCCGCCACCGCGGCGATGGTCGAGGACTATGTTGCCTGGTACGATCGCCACGACGATTCCGCCTGGAAGGACACGCTGTTCGGACCGGACGGCCCGGTCGGCTATCTCGTGCCGCGCACGTCGGACGATCTCGTACGTATGGGGAAGTGCTTCTCGGCCACGACCTTCCTCAGCGCCGGCAACGTCACCCATACGCCCGCCTACGGCCATCTGATCGCGCTCGGCATCGTGCACGCGGTCAATCTGCACAACAAATCGCCAGAGCAGGCTGCCCATGCGGAGGCCTACCGCGCGGAGATCGCGCGCACCGGGCGCTTCCTGACCTTCGCGGCAGGCGCAGCGCCGATCGGCTATCGGCTGCGCGAGGATCCGGCCGACCGGGTCGCGCTCAGGATCGTCGGCCGTTCCGAATTGGGTGTCGTGGTGCGCGGCAAGATCGGCATGCACACCAGCCCTGCCTTTGCCGAGGACGTTTATATCGGCGCAGTCAACGGAGCGGTGCTCGACGGCCAGCGCGCGACCTTCGTCGTGCCGGTCAACGCTCAGGGTGTCACCGTGATCTGCCGCAAGCGCTCGGCGCGCGATCCGAACCCGTTCACCGCGCCGCTCAGCAACCGCTTCGACGAGCTCGACGGGCAGATGTGGCTCGACGACGTGGTCGTGCCGTGGAATCGCGTCTTTCTCACCGACTTTTCGCCCGAGCCGATCGCGCGCTGGCTGTTCTGGCACCAGCTCTACTGTTGGCTGTCCAAGGCCGAGTTCACGCTCGGCCTGGCGCTTGCCTGCGCCCATGCGATGGGACTGAGCCAGCACGAGGCGACCATCGATTACCTGCTCGACCTGATCACCGACGTCCAGACCGTGCGGGCCTGCCAGACCGCCGCCGAGCGCGACCCGGAGATGACCGTCGACGGCTACTGCTCGCCAAACCAGAGCCATCTCGCGGCCGGCTCGATCGCCATGCTGAAGGCGCGGCGGCGGATGGCCGAGATCCTGCGCATCCTGCCCGGCTCCTCGCTGGTGGTGGCGCCGTCCGACAAGGATCTCGCCGACGCGGCGCTCGCGTCGGGACTGGAGGAATCCTTTACCGGCGGCGGCTACAGCGCCCGGCAGCGCGCAGCGTTGCTGCAGATGGCGTGGGACCATGTCGGCTCGGCGCTCGACCAGCGCGAGCACGTGTTCGAGCTGCATGCCAATGGCGGCGAGGTGTCGTGGCGAGGCCGCCTGCGCAGGAGCTTCGACCGCTATAACATGCTCGCCAATACCGTCCTGCAGCGGCTCGATCTGCCGATGCCGACCGTCAACCTCGATTCGATCCGCGACGCCCCGCTGGCGGCACGCCGGCCGGTGGCGCCGCCCCGACCCGGAGAACGCTAAGTGAAAGTCTTCAGCTCCATTGCCGTCCAGCCTGCCGTGGAGGTGCTGCTGCCGCGCTTCACTGCCGAGACCGGCATCATGCCGAACTTCGAATGGAACACCGCGCCCGCCTTCGTGAAGCGTCTGCAGGCCGGCGAAACTGCCGACCTCCTGATCCTCAATCGCGCCGGCACCGACATCATGGCGCGCGACGGCCGCATCCTGCCCGGCTCGGAGGTGCCGCTCGCCAGCTCTCCCGCCGCGATCGCGATCAAGGCGGGTACCGCACGGCCGGACATTTCGACGCCCGAAGCGCTGAAGCGCACGCTGCTCGCGGCGCGCGCGATCTCCTACACCGATCCCAAGGCGGGCGGCGCGAGCGGCATCCATTTCGCCAAGGTACTGGAGCAGATGGGAATCGCGGCCGAGATCAATGCCAAGAACCGCTTCCCGCCGGCGGGCGGCCTCAGCGGGCGGTTCCTGCCGACCGGCGAGGTCGACCTCGCCGTCCAGCAGATCCCGGAGCTCAAGCAGGTACCGGGCATCGAGATCGTCGGGCCGCTCCCTGCGCCCTATCAACTCGTGACGGTCTTCGTCGCGGCGATCGAAACATCGAGCGCAAAGGCTGTTGAGGCGAAGCAGCTGATCGACTTCCTGCGCACCCCGCCCTCGCTCGTCGTATTCCGCGAGAAGGGGCTCGATCCGGCGTAAGACTTCAACGCTACTTTACCTCTAGTGTCAGTTCCCTCTGTGCTGCCGCAGGTGGTATGGCACTGTCAGTAACCGTAACTGTGAACTTGCCCTTCTGTGGTGCTGCCGACGACGTGCCGCTGATGGTTCCTTTCGAATCCAAGTTGAGGCCATCAGGCAATGACGACCCAGGTACCATCGACCACTGCAGCGGAGGTTTTCCGCCTTTGGCCTGTAACGCCGTTGATGGATATGGCTTCGTCACCGCGCCATCGGGCAAGGAGAGCTGAACGACCTCCAAAGCAGCCCTTATCTCGATTGCAACCTCCTTCTGAGCGGTGACAGAGGTTGCGGCACTGTCGATTGCGGTGAGGGTGATAGTATTGCGCCCAGCCGCCTTCGGCGTGCCGCTGATAATTCCAGAGTCAAGCGTCAGACCCGCCGGCAAAGACGTAACTGACCATTTGAGTGGAGGACTTCCGCCTTTGGCTTGCAACATTGTTGGTGAATAAGCGGCGCCGACCATGCCATCAGGTAGCGTATTCGTGGCAATTTCCAAAGGAGGCTTTGAACCAGCATCTGCGCCGAAGTAAAAGCCGACGATTGTACCCAGAATACCGATTAGCAATGTTAGTACTTGCTTGCCTCTGTCGAAGCGCTTGTCGTCGTCGGCGCTCGACGTAGAAATTACAGTCGATAGAGCCAAAATAAGCGCGACGACTACGGTCGTAACCGCAAAAAGAAATGTTATTACGCCTCTGGCGACTTCCTTGTTTGCCAAGCGGCCAAGTATGTTTCCTGACTCTTGTGCCAGAACATATACAACCAACCCCGTAAGGGCCAGACTGACCAAGCCAAAAAGCAATTGCGGCAGGTTCACCAACAAGATCGCCCAAAGGCTTCTCTTCGACCCGGCTGAAAGTACGAGCGCCACAGGCGTCCCCGGCTTGACCATGGCTGTGGCCGGTGGATTTATACTGATTACGCCCCCGGCGGGAACCACGTCACTGTACGCCGTACTCACCGTGCCAATCGTGAGGCCCGCGGCTTTCAAGACCGTCTCCGCAGCCGCCTGAGTCAGGAGTGTCACATCGGGAATATCCGCATCAGCCACGGTGGCAGGCCCAGCCGAAAACACCAGCGCCACCGGCGCACCAAGCTTAGCCTTGGCTCCGGCTGCCGGATCAGTGCTGACGACCGCGTTGGCGGGAACTGTGTCGCTAGTCGCCGTCCTCTCCGCTCCGATTGCAAAGCCGGCGGCTTTCAGCGCCGCCTCGGCTTCCGCTCGCGTCTTGCGCGTCAAATCGGGAACTACCACGTCGTTGTCTGCCGTTGCCTTCGGCCCAGCCGAAATCGCCAGTGCCACGGGCGTCCCCCGCATAACTTTGGTTCCGGCCGGCGGATCGGTGCTGACGATGAGGTCGACGGAAACTGTGTCGCTATTCGCCGTGCTCACGGCTCCGACTACAAGACCGGCGCCTGACAGCGCCACATCCGCTTCCGCTCGCGTCTTCCGCGTCAAATCGGGAACTTCCACGTCGTCGTTTGCCGTTGTCTTCGGTCCAGATGAAAGCACCAGCGCCACTGAGGTCTTCTGCTCGATCTTGGTCCCGGCTGCTGGATCCGTGCTGACGATTCGGTCGGCGGGTACTGTATCGTTATTCGCCGCGCTCACGGCTCCGATTACAAGGTCAACGGCAGTCAGCTCCACCTCAGCTTCCGCTCGCGTCTTGTCTGTCAAATTGGGAACTTCGACGATTGCCATTTCCCCATCCCCCACGAAAGCCTCATGGCGACGCAGGCAAACCCGCCTGTGTAGCAATGCGGAACTATAAGCTCCACCACCGCAATTACAGGGCTGCTCGCGATGGTGGAATACTGTCACAGGCAGAATCTGCTTTAAATAGAAAAAGTAGTTCACGTCACCCCAAGCATTGGAGCGCAGCCCTGGCCGGCCGGCGACCACCACTACGTCACCACGCTGGATGCGGTTACACGGCGCGAGGTTCGCGATCTGATCTTGTACACTCGCCGCACTGCAACGACGGCGGCTCGTCAAGTCGGCGGACGCGTCCACCTCACGCAACGAACGTGTTCAAGTCGGCTCACGAAGCTCGCCACCGGCGATCAGCGATTGGCGCGCGCTACAGCGGCGTTCAACAGGAGATTCGCGCCCGGCACCGAACGGACGAGCTCGATATCTTCCTTCACGTTGTGGCTGATGCCCTCGTGGCACGGCGTGAAGATCATAGCGGTCGGCGCCATGGTGGCGACGGCATAAGCGTCGTGGCCGGCCTGGCTGCGCATCTCGCGGTACGGCAGGCCGAGTTCCTTCGCCGTCGTGCGCAAGAGGTCGATGCACTCGGGCGCGAACAGCTCGCTGCCCCAGCTCCAGCCTTCCACCACCTCGATCTCGACATTGGCCTTCTGCGCTGCCGCGTCGATCGCGGCGCGGATATCCCGTCCCATCGCCTCGAAGCGCACCTGGTCGATGTGGCGGTAGTCGAGCGTCAGCTTGACCTCCTCGGCATAGGTGCCGGGCAGGTTGGGGAAGCTCTCGATCCGCGTCGTCGTAGTGCGGCCCTCGTCGGCGGCGTATGCCAGCCCGACGTCGTTTACCGCCCCGATCACGTAGCCCGCGCCGACCAGTGCGTTGCGCCGCATCGCCATCGGCGTGCCGCCGGCGTGGCCAGTGTCGCCCTTGATCGTGAGGCGAAGCGCCTTGGTCTTGTAGCCGCCGACCACAATGCCGACATCGACCTTCTCGCGGTCGAGGGTGGGCGCCTGCTCGATGTGGAGCTCGAGATAGGCGTCGAACGCGCGCTTGCCGAGCGGCTCTGGCCCGGCATAGCCGATCGCGTCGAGCGCCTTCTCGACCGTGATGCCGTCGTCGTCCCTCGTCGCCAGCACATCCTTCAGCGCGATCACGCCCGCGAACGCCATCGAGCCCATCATCGGCGGCGCGAAGCGGCCGCCCTCCTCGTTGGTCCAGCAGATCACCTCGATCCCGCGCTTGGTCGTAATGCCACGGTCGTTCAGGGTGCGCACGACTTCGAGGCCGCACAGCACGCCGAGGATGCCGTCGTAGCGGCCGCCGCAGATCTGGGTGTCGAGATGGCTGCCGATCGCGACCGGCGCCAAGGAGGGATCGCTGCCGGCGCGGCGGGCGAAGATGTTGCCCAGCCGGTCGATCTCGACCGTGCAGCCCGCCGCCTTGGCCCAATCGATGAACTGGTCGCGCATCTGCTTGTCCTCGGCCGACAGCGCCAGGCGGCGCAGGCCGACATCGCGGAACCTGCCGATCTCGGCCGAGCGCTCCAGCGTCTCCCACAGACGTTCGGGATTGATCTCGAGCACATTGGTGGCAGACACGGGCGGACTCCTTCGGTTCGTCGACGCACCCTAGCAAGAATGGGGCTGGGCGGCGCGCGCCGGCACGGGAAAACGGATGCGGCAGCACAGGCCCTCGGGCGCGAATTCCGCGTCGAGCTCGCCCCTGATCTGCGCTGCGCTCGCCGCCAGCAGCCGCGAGCCGAAGCCGCGGTGCTTCGGCGGCGCCACAGGCGGACCATCACGCTCCCGCCAGATGAAATCGACACTGAGCCCCGCGCCGCCCTGCGTCTCTGCGGGCGCGACCGTCCAGGAAATCCCGACTCTGCCGGCATCGGTGGAGAGCGCGCCGAATTTGGCGGCATTGGTCGCAAGCTCGTTCAGCATCAGGGCGAGCGTGATGGTAATGCTCGCCGGCAGCTCGACCGCATCACCCGATATGTCGATGCGGCCGGCCTGGGTGGTGAAGGGCTCGAGCACGGCACTCACGACCTTTTGCAACGGCGCGCCCTGCCACGCCGTCTGGGTGAGAAGGTCATGGGCGCGCGACAGCGACATGATCCGCTCGCCGAAGGCACGGCTGAATTCCTGCGGATCGGGCTTGCTGCGCTGGGTGTGCTGGGCCAGCGACTGGACGATGGCGAGCGTGTTCTTGACCCGGTGATTAAGCTCGTCGAACAGCAGCCGCTGGCGTTGCTCCGCAGCCTTGATGTCGGTGATGTCGACAAGCACGCCGACCACGCGCAGCGCCTTGCCGGCGGCGTCGCGCTCGACCTGGCCGCGGTCCATCACCCACCGCACCTCTCCGTCGGGCCGGCGGATGCGGTAGGTGAGCTGGTACTTATGCTCCGAGGCGAGGACCTGCCGCTTGCGCCGGGCAACCTCCCTGCGGTCGTCCGGATGTACGAAATCGAGCGCCGAATCGAGGTCGCGGTCCTCGCCCGGTCCGGCGCCGAGGATGTGCCGGATCTGGGGTGAGCGATACACGCGGTCGTTAACGGCATCGTACTGGTGGGCGCCGAACTGTGCGACATCGGCCGCCGTGCCGAGCAGCTGTTCGCTGTAGCGCAACGCGGTGCGGCTTTTCTCCAGCTTCTCCGCGGCCTCGCGCAGCGCCCGGTTGACGGCGTTCACCTCGGCGATACGTGTGTCGCTCACCTCGACCGGATCGCCATGGCCGACGGCCGCCGCCGCGCGGGCCGTCGCGCCGAGCGGTCGCGTAAAGCTCGCACCGAACACATAGGCGGCGACGGCGGTCAGCAGGATCACCAGCTCCGCCGCCGCTCCCCACAGCCACAGCAGCTCACGGGCCCGCGCGTCGACCAGCCGCACCGGAAAGGAGACACGCACCGTCCAGCCGGCCAATGCCGGCTGGCCCGTAGCCGCCAGGATGCGCTCGCCGTCGAGGCTCAGGTCCTCGACGACCTGGCCGTGTCGCTGCCCACGCCAACGGTCCGGCACCGCTTTGCCGAGCCATCGCTCCTGTCCGCGCGTAAGCGCCAAGATCACACCCTTGCGGTCCCAGATCTCGGTCGTCCAAGCGTCCTCGAGATGCTGGTCCTGCAGCAGGTCGAGCAGGTCCTCCGGCAACAGGCCGAGACTCATCACATAGCGCAGCCCGTTGTCGTCGGCGATTGGGATGGAGACGTTGTAGACTGGATGGCTGGCGGCCAGGCTGGTGAACAGATCGGAGACGACCGGCCGCATCGTCCGGCGCATGCTCTCGATCATCGCGGGATTGCCGGTGAAGGCAGGTGCCGTGCCGTGCGGCACGAAGGTGTTGACGAGCTGGCGGCCCGCCGCGTCGGTCAGCACGAGATAGTTCCTGCCGAGGCTTGCCTTGGCCTGGTGATAGAAGCCCGGCCAGTCCTCGGCTGCGAGCGTAGGAGCAGTGGCGAGCGTCCGCAGCACGGCAGTCCGGCGCTCGATGTCGCGATCTATCGCAGCCGTCAGGCCGTCGAGTTCCCGGCCGATCAGCCGCTCGAGCCGCCGATGCTCCTGGATGGCAGAACGGTAGAACATAGCCCCCAGCAACGCGAGCAGCGGCACGGCGATGATCGCCGCGAACAGCACCAGATGCAGGGCTGCCGGCCAGGCGCGAGAGGGCTTCCTGCCAGCCGGGCTCATCCCGGCGGCTCCGCCCGTCCGAGGGCCTGGAGAATGCCCTGCGCGAGTCCGGTCGACTGGAACGGCTTGGCAACACGAACGACGTTGTCGGCTGCTCCCGGCGGCGACGGCGGCAGCGACGAGGCCTCGTAGCCGGTGACGAAGACGATCGGGATACCGCGCGTGGCGAGGATGTGGGCGACGGGATCGATCCGCGTGCCGCCGACATTCACGTCGAGCAGCGCGACGTCGACCACCGTGTCCCTGGCAAGGCACAAGGCCGCCTCGACCTGCTGGACGGCGACGACGACCTGGCATCCCAGGTCGGCGAGCATGTCCTCGAGCGTCAGCAGAACGAGCGCCTCGTCCTCGACAACGAACACCCGCAGGCCCGCCAAATCCAACCGATACTCCCGATCGCCGCCGACTGTGAGATCGCGGTGCCCGGATGGTATAGGCGCCCGTTCCCACAGGAAAGGGAGCCGAAGCACGAGCCATGTAGTCATGTAGCGCCGGATGCGCTATCGCTCGGTCGGTTTGGAGAGTGTCACTGCATGCGTAGCCGCGCCTACACCGGCCTGATTGCCCTTTCGTTGCTGGCAGCGATGCTGGCTGGCTGCAAGCCGGAGAACAAGTTCATCGCTCCGCCCACGCCCGAGATCGCGGTCGCTCCGCCGCTCCAGCAGAAGGTCACTCCCTTCATCGAGCTGACCGGCAACACGGCAGCGTACAACAACGTCGATCTTGTGGCGCGAGTCGAGGGTTTTCTGGTTGCGATCGACTACCAGGACGGCAGCCCCGCCAGGAAGGGGGACCTGCTGTTCCAGATCGACCCCTCGACCTATGAGGCTCAGGTGAAGCAGGCGGCGGCCCAGCTCGCCGCGGCCAAGGCACAGCTCGTGCAGTCGACGGCCGAGTTCAACCGCCAGGAAACGCTGCTGCGCCAGAACGTGTCGGCCCAGAACACCTTCGACATCGCCAAGGCCAAGCGCGACTCGGACGCCGCCAACGTCCAGAACCAGGAGGCCAACCTCACGATTGCGCAGATCAACCTCAGCTACACCAAGGTTACCGCGCCATTCGACAGCGTCACCACGCGCCACCTGATTTCGGTCGGCGAGGTGGTCGGCAACGGCGTCAACACCAAGCTCGCGACCAGCGTCCAGCTCGATCCGATGTACGTCACGTTCAATGTCAGCGAGCAGGATGTGCTGAACATCCGCGCCAACCTCAAGGATCGCCGCCTGAGCCTCGAGGAGATCAACAAGGTTCCGCTCGAAATCGGGCTGATGACCGAGGAAGGATTTCCGCACAAGGGACACCTCAATTATGTCGCCCCCGACATCGACACCAACACCGGCACCATCCTGATGCGCGGCCTGTTCGAGAACCCCACTCTCGCGCTGCTGCCCGGCTTCTTCGTGCGCGTGCGCCTGCCGCTCGGCCTCGGCGCGAAGGACGCGCTGCTCGTGCCGGATCCCGTCATCGGCGAGGACCAGGCCGGCAAGTACCTGCTGGTGGTCAACAAGGACGATACGGTCGAGCAGCGGCGCGTCACCACCGGAATGCTGCTGCCCGGCAGCCTGCGGGTGATCGACAAAGGGCTGACCGCCGACGACCGGGTCGTGATCAGCACCAACGGGCGGGCGATCCCAGGCCGAAAGGTCATCCCCAAGCTGACGACCATCGCCGCTGCGGCCGCGAAGTAGCCGGCCATGAACATCTCGAAGTTCTTCATCGACCGGCCGGTGCTGGCCAATGTGCTGGCGATCGTGATCGTGCTGATCGGCGGCGTCGCGGCCTTCAACCTGCCGATCGCGCAGTATCCCAACATCGTGCCGCCGACCGTATCGGTGACGACGACCTACCCCGGCGCGTCCGCCGCCACCATCGTCAACCAGGTCGCGCTGCCGGTCGAGCTGCAGGTCAACGGCGTCGAAGGCATGATCTACATGCAGTCGACCAGCACCGACACCGGCACGTACTCGCTCATCGTCACCTTCGAGATCGGCACCAATCTCGATTTCGCGCAGGTGCTGGTGCAGAATCGCGTGAGTGCCGCGCTCGCCTCGCTGCCGGCATCGGTCCAGGCACAGGGTCTGACGGTGCAGAAGAAGTCGACCTCGATGCTCGAGATCGTCTCCCTGTACTCGCCCGACGACCGCTACAAGAGCCTGTATCTCAGCAACTACGCGACCATCAACCTGGTCAACGAGCTGGAGCGCGTGCCGGGCGTCGGCAACGTCACGGTGCTCGGCGTCGGCACCTATTCGATGCGCATCTGGCTCGACCCGATGAAGCTCTACACCTTCGGCCTCTCGCCCGGCGAGGTGATCAATGCCGTGCAGTCGCAGAGCCAGCCGGTGACGGCGGGCCAGGCCGGCACGCCGCCTGCCGACAAGGACCAGAGCTTCCAGTACACGGTCGACATCCAGGGCCAGTTCGACGCGCCGGAGCAATTCGCCAACATCGTCGTCAAGGCCGCGAGCGGCAACGGCGGCCGCATCCTGCGGCTGAAGGACGTGGCCCGGGTCGAGCTCGGCGCCCAGACCTACGCCACGGACTTCAATGTCGACGGCAAGCCGGCCGCTGGCATTGCGATCTACCAGACGCCCGAGGCGAACGCGCTCGCCGTCGCCGCCGCGGTGCAGAAGAAGATGGAGGAGCTGAAGCAAGCCTTCCCGCCCGGTCTGGCCTACGATATCCCGTTCGACACCACGGCTTTCGTCCGCACCTCGATCCACGAGGTGTTCATGACCCTGTTCGAGGCCGGCATCCTGGTGCTGGTCGTGATCGTCGTGTTCCTGCAGGACTGGCGCGCGACACTGGTGCCGGCGACCACGATTCCGGTCACCATCATCGGCACCTTCGCCGCCATGGCGGCGCTCGGCTTCACCATCAACCTCTCGACCCTGTTCGGCATCGTGCTGGCGATCGGGATCGTGGTCGACGATGCGATCGTCATCGTCGAGGGTGTGTCGCGCCACATCGAGCGCGGCATGTCGGCCCACGACGCGGCGGTCAAGGCGATGCAGGAGCTGATCGGGCCCGTGATCGGCATCACTCTGGTGCTGATGTCGGTGTTCATCCCGGCCGCCTTCGTGCCCGGCCTGACCGGCCAGATGTTCGCCCAGTTCGCCCTAGTAATCGCCGCCACCGCCTTCATCAGCGCGGTCAACGCAGCGACGCTGAAGCCGACGCAGTGCGCCAGCTGGCTCCGGCCGTCGGTGCCGCCGGAGAAGCGCAACATCTTCTTCCGCACCTTCAACGCCGGCTACAGCAAGGTCGAGCATGCCTACGCGCGGCTGATCGGCGCCATGGTCAGGCACGCCATCCCGATGGTCCTGCTCGCGCTGGTGCTGGCGGGGATCGGCGGCTGGGGGGTCGCCCGGCTGCCTACTGCCTTCATTCCCAACGAGGACCAGGGCTATCTGATGATCGCCTTGCAAATGCCGGACGGAGCGTCGCTCGGCCGCACCGGCGCCTCGCTTGCCGAAGCTGCCCGCATCGCCCGGGCGACGCCCGGCGTGCGCAAGGTCGTCGCGATCACCGGCGTGTCGATCCTCGACAACATGTCGCAGCTCGCCAACGCCGGCGTCGCCTTCGTCATGCTCGACGATTGGGGCGAGCGCCTCAAGAAGAAGGACCAGGACCTGCGCTCGATCGCCCAAAGCCTCCAGCGACAGACGTTCGGCCTGCAGGATGGGCGCACCATCATCCTCGTCCCGCCGCCGATCCAGGGCATCGGCAATGCCGGCGGCTTCCAGATGCAGATCGAGCAGCGCGACGGCAGCTTCGATCTCGCCAAGCTGCAGGCCGCGACCGACGAGGTGATCGAGCAGGCCCGCACCCAGACCTCGATCGCCAACCCGTTCACCAGCTTCCGCGCCGGGGCGCCGCACATCGAGGTCGATGTCGACCGCTCTAAGGCCGAGAGCCTGAACGTGGCCGTGGGCGACGTCTTCTCCACGCTGTCGGCGTTCGTCGGCTCGGCCTACGTCAACAGATTCAACAAGTTCGGCCTCAGCCTGCAGGTCTACGTCCAGGCCGATTCGAAGTATCGCGCCCAGCCCGAGGACCTGCTCAAGCTCAATGTCAGAAGCTCAGACGGCAAGATGATCCCGATCGGCGCGCTGGCCCAGCTCAAGCCGGCGCGCGGCGCGGCGATCATCAGCCTCTACAATCTCTATCCCTCGGCTGCGATCGTCGGCTCGGCGGCACCGGGCTTCAGCTCCGGCGAGTCGCTGTCGCTGATGGACCAGATCGGCGCGGCTGCGTTGCCGCCGGGCACGACCTACGAATGGACGGCGATGTCCTACCAGGAGACGATCGTCGGCAACCAGATCGTCTATGTCTTCGTGCTGGCCATCCTGCTGGTCTATCTCTGCCTCGCCGGCCAGTACGAGAGCTGGATCGCGCCGCTCGGCGTGATCCTTGCGGTGCCGCTGGCGCTCATCGGCCCCGCGATCGCACTCGCCGCGGTCGGCCTGCCCAACAACCTCTATACCCAGATCGGCCTGATGCTGCTGATCGCG
The DNA here is from genome assembly GCF_965279465.1 of Reyranella sp. Lineage (NCBI taxonomy): Bacteria > Pseudomonadati > Pseudomonadota > Alphaproteobacteria > Hyphomicrobiales > Reyranellaceae > Reyranella > Reyranella sp. The sequence continues at coordinate 3,492,141 of NZ_OZ257242.1, read as the reverse complement.
CTCGGCGCCAAGAACGCCATCCTGATCGTCGAGGTGGCACGCGAGGTCCGCATCCTCGAAGGCAAGCCGATCGCCGAGGCAGCGGTCGAGGCGGCGATCACGCGGCTGCGCCCGATCCTGATGACGTCGTTCGCCTTTATCCTCGGCGTCATGCCGCTGGTGACGGCGACCGGCGCCGGCGCCGCCTCGCGGATCTCGCTCGGCATATGCGTGGCCAGCGGCATGCTCGCCTCGACCTGCCTGGCCGTGCTGTTCGTGCCATCCTTCTTCACAGTCCTGCAGCGTTTCGAAGAGCGCCTCAAGGGCCCTAAAGCCCGGCCGGCCGCGGTCGCGCAACACGGGGCGTAACGGTCCTCCCGCCGCCCACGAGTGGGTCCCGCCGGTCTCGCTGCAAACCTCGTGCGCAAGCCGCAACCTGCCCGCCCCGTCGCCGTTTATGCACCGTGAGCCTGAGAGGCAGCGGGATGGTGGAGCCGATCGAAAGTCCGGCAATGGATGCCGCGGCGTGGCGCCGTGCGTCGGCCACGCGGGCGGCGCTGGTGGTGGACGCCGCCGATTATTTCGCGGCGGCGCGGCTCGGCATGCTGCAGGCCCGTCGCCGCATCATGCTGATCGGATGGGATTTCGACGCGCGCATCCAGCTTGCCGACTCTGCAACGCGCCTGCAGGGCGAACCGCGCACCCTGGGCGATTTCGTCCTCTGGCTGGTCGACAGGAATCCCGAGCTCGAGGTCTGCCTGCTGCGCTGGAACATTGGGGCCCTCCGCACCCTGTTCCGCGGCACGACGCTTTTCACCGTCATCCGCTGGATGGCCCATCCGCGCATCCACACCCGGCTGGACGCCGCCTCGACACCGGGCGCGGCCCATCACCACAAGATCGTGGTGATCGATGATCGCCTCGCCTTCTGCGGCGGCATCGACATGACCAGTAATCGCTGGGATACGCCCGCTCATCTCGACGACGATCCGCGACGCATCATGCCGAACGGCGTGCCCTACGGTCCGTGGCATGATTCGACCATGGCGCTGCAAGGTCCTGCTGCTGCCGCGCTCGGCGAACTGGCGCGCGAGCGCTGGCGCGAGGCGGGCGGCCATGCGCTTGCGCCCGTCCCCCCACTCTCTTCGGAATCGGGCGAGGCCGCGTCGTGGCCCGAAGGCCTGACTCCGCATTTTCGCCATGTATCGGTAACGATCAGCCGCTCGCGTCCCGCGACCGCCGGAGGGACAGCGATCCTCGAAGTCGAGGAGACCTTCCTTGCCGAGATCGCCGCCGCACGCCGCTACATATTTGCCGAGAGCCAGTACTTTGCCGCGCGCCGCATCGCGGAGGCCATGGCCGAGCGGCTGGCCGAGGCCGACGGGCCAGAGATCGTGCTGATCACGCCGGAACGAGCCCACGGCTGGCTCGAGCCGGTCGCCATGGATACGGCCCGCGCCCGCCTGGTCGAGGTCATGCGCCACGCCGACGCCCATGGCCGCTTCCGCCTCTACCACCCGGTCACCGCGGCGGGCCGGCCGATCTATGTCCACGCCAAGGTCCTGATCGTCGACGATCGCGTCCTGCATGTCGGCTCATCCAACATGAACAACCGCTCGCTGCGGCTCGACACCGAATGCGACGTCGTGATCGACGCCACCTCGACTGCCAACGCGCCCGCCGCCCCCGCGATCGGCGCAGCGATCTCGGGCCTGCGCGACCGGCTGCTCGGCGAGCATCTGGGGTTCGCGCCGGCGACGGTGCGGGCCCGCATCGAGGCCGAAGGTTCGCTGATCGCCGCCATCGAGGCGCTGCGCGGCGAGGGCCGGTCGCTACGGCCCTACCAGGTGCCCGCATTGAACGATATCGAGACCTGGCTGGCCGACAACGAGTTGCTCGATCCGGAGGGGCCGGAGGAAATCTTCAAGCCGCTGTCGCAACGCGGCCTGTTGCGCCGGCTGCGCTATCGCTTCCGTCGTCCGCGGGGTCGATCGACGCGTCACGGTATTCCGGACCACGAGCTTCCAGCTCGCTCGTGATTCAGTTCACATGTGCGTATGAGCGAACTGGAAGCTCGCAATCCGGAAGACAAAGAGATGCGTGAAAAAGCGAGGGGGCGCGTTCCGATGAGGGCGATCCGTTTGCATGCTACGCTTCGCCCGAGGTGATCGGCGTCAGTGAATCTCGCCGACGCGGTGATGCTGGTGCTTCTCGGGTTATAGTGCTTCGTGCTGTCATTTCTTGCTGATGTTCCACACCAGCGCGACCGGGGCAGGCAGCCAGCCGTCCAGGCGGTCCTTGCGATAAGCGCCGAAGCCGCGGGCCTGGCCGACGGGCACGTAGATGCCCTGCTCGATCACCCGATCGGAGATGGCAAAGCCCAGCGCCTTGCGCTTGGCGGGATCGGTCTCGTTGATGAATTCGGCGCGCAGCTTCTCGACCTCCGGATCGCACGGCCAGCCGAACCATGCCTTCTCGCACGACGCCGCGGCGAAGTTGCTGGTGCCCGGGTTGTCGACGTCGACGGTCGGGTTGGTGGTGAAGAAGATGTTCCAACCGCCTTTCGACGGCGGCTCCTTGCGGGCGCGGCGCGCGACCACGGTGTTCCAGTCCATCGCCTGGAGCTCGACCTTGAAACCGGCGCGCTCGAGCTGCTGCTTGGCGACCGGCTGGAACTGGTTGGACGACACGAGGTCAGTCTGGTGCAGCATGACGATCGGCGTGCCGTCGTAGCCGCTCTCCTTCAGGAGCGCCCGCGCCTTGTCGAGGTCGGGCTTGATCAGCAGGTCGCCGTACTCCTTGCCGTACGGCGCGCCGCAGATGAACGGCGCGTTGCAAACCCGATAGCGCTCCGGATCGCCGACTTGCGCGCGCTGCAGGTCCTCGATCGCCATGGCGTGCATCGCCGCCTGGCGCGCCTTCACATTGTCGAACGGCGGATGGAGATGATTGAACCGCATCATCCCCTGGCCGCCCAATCCATTGAAGCCGAACAGGGCGATGTTCCCGTCGGCGCGCAGCAGCGGCTGCAGGTCGGCGGGGGGCGCCTCGAGCAGGTCGATCTCGCCTGCGAGCAGCGCGTTGACCGCACTGTTGGCATCGGGGATGGCGATCCATTCGACCCGGTCGACCTTGACCACTTTGCCGCCGGCCATCATCGACGGCGGCTCGGCGCGCGGCCTGTACTTCGGATTGCGGACATAGACGACCCTCTCGCCGGCCTTCCACTCGTCCTTTTTGAAGATGAACGGACCCGAGCCGGTATAGTCGTCGATCTGTTTGTTGGGATCGGTTTCGGCGACGCGCCTGGGCATCATGAACGGCACGTTCGAGCCGATCTTGCCCAGCGCCTCGAGCACCAGGCCGAACGGCTCCTTCAGCACCAGCACGAACGTCTTCGCATCGACGGGCTTGAGCTCCGCCGTGGCGCGCATCAGGAGCTGACCGAAGCCGTCGCGTGCGCCCCAGCGGCGGATCGAAGCGATGCAATCGTCCGCCGTCACCGGCTTGCCGTCGTGCCATTCGAGCCCATCGCGCAGGGTGAAGGTCCAGGTCAGCCGGTCGGGCGAAACTTCGTAGTTCTCCACCATCTGCGGCTGGATCCTGAAATCGGCGTCGGTCGAGAACAGGACGTCGTAGACCATGTAGCCGTGGTTGCGGGTGATGTTCGCCGTGCTCCAGACCGGATCGAGGATCTTGAGGTCGGCGTGCGCCACCATGCGCAGCGTCGATTGCGCGAGCACTGGGAGCGGCACAGCGATAAGGGCCCAGAGAGCCGCTGCGAGGATCACCTTGCGCATGCATTGTCCCTTTCCCAGGCGGTGGCAGAGGCAACGCAAGGTCCGTGCCGGTACGGAGTTTGCTCTCTCTCGGCATTACCATCGCTCCCTCCCCCGTCTTCGGGGGAGGAACATGAACAATGAAGGGAGTTGAAGTCTTGGGAACGCCGCCACCTCGCCAGATGCATCTCGGCCTGTTCATCCTGGGGACCGGCAGCCATATCGCGGGCTGGCGCTGGCCGGGGGCGGTGACGGACTTTTCGGACCTGGGCGCGATCCAGCAGATCGCGCGCACCGCCGAGCGCGGGCGCTTCGACCTGATCTTCATGGGCGACAATCTTTATGCCGATCCCGGTTCGCACCCCTCCTACACGTTGCGGCTCGAACCGCTCACCATGATGGCGGCGCTGGCGACCACGACGAAGCATGTCGGCCTCGGCGCCACCGCCTCGACGACCTACGGCGACCCGTGGAGCACTGCCCGCGCCTTTGCCTCGCTCGACCATATCAGCGGCGGCCGCGCCGCGTGGAACGCCGTCACCTCCACCAATCCCGCAGCCGGTGCCAATTTCGACAAGCCGCTGCCCGAGCATGCCGAGCGCTACGAGCGCGCCGAGGAGTTCCTCGATGTCGTGATCAGGCTGTGGGACGCCTGGGACGACGACGCGCTGGTCGCCGACCGTGCGACCGGCGTTTATCTCGATCCGAAGAAGCTGCGCGCCATCGACCATGTCGGCCGTCACTTCAAGGTGAAGGGCCCGGTCAATATCGGCCGCGCGCCGCAGGGCCGGCCGATCGTGCTGCAGGCCGGCGGCTCGGCGCCCGGCCAGGCGCTGGCTGCGCGCACCGCCGATGTGGTCTTCACCGTGACCCAGGACATCGAGGAATCGAAGGCCGCCTACAGGGCGGTCAAGGAGCGGATGCCGGCCTTCGGCCGCACGCCCGATCAGCTCGCCATGCTGCCGGGCGTGATGCCGGTGGTCGGCCGCACCGACAAGGAGGCGCGCGAGAAGCTCGCGATCCTGCAGTCGTTCGTCGATTCGCGGAACGGCCTGCAGCTCCTCACCGACCGGCTGGGCTTCGACATGACCGGGTACGATTTCGACGGGCCGGTGCCGGAGCTGCCACAGACCGAGTTCAGCCAGACCTTCGCCCGCGTCCTGCTCGACAAGGCGCGGCGCGACGGCCTGACCCTGCGCGACCTCTATAACCTGAATGCCGCCGCGCGCGGCCATTGGGTGCTGTGCGGCTCGCCCGAGACGATTGCCGACACGCTGCAGCTCTGGTTCGAGGAGCGCGCCGGCGACGGCTTCAACGTCATGCCGCCCTGGTTCCATGACGGTTTCGACGACTTCGTCGATGGCGTGGTGCCGATCCTCCAGGAACGCGGCCTGTTTCGCCGCGAGTACGAGGGCACGACGCTGCGCGAACTTCTCGGGCTGGCGCGGCCGCAGCCTTGATTCGCGGACGCATCGCGATTAGGTAAGCGCCCGTCGCCAACCAACAGGAATGCACGCCGCAATGGATTTCCACCGGACTGTCCGCTCACCGCGCTCTGTCCTCGGGGAAATCCATCGTCATGCCTGCTTCCATCGTTCTGTCCGGTCTCTCCTGGTCCACGCCTGACGGGCGGCCGCTCTTCTCGCACCTCGATCTCGGCTTCGGCCCCGAGCGCACCGGCCTGGTCGGCCGCAACGGGGTCGGCAAGACGACGCTGCTGCGGCTCATCTGCGGGACGCTTCCACCGCATGCCGGCACGATCGCCGTCAACGGAACGCTCGGCCTGCTGCGCCAGTCGGTCCAGGACCGGCCCGGCGAGACCGTCGCCGATCTGTTCGGCGCGACCGGCGGGCTCGCACTGCTGCGCCGCGCCGAGCAGGGAACGGCGTCGGCGGACGACCTCGCCCACGCCGACTGGACGCTCGAAGCGCGGCTCGCCGCCGCTCTCGATCGGCTCGGGCTCGACGCACACGCCGGCACGGCGCTGGCGACTTTGTCGGGCGGGCAACGCACGCGCGTCGCGCTCTCCGCCCTGGTTTTCGCCGAGCCCGACTTCATCCTGCTCGATGAGCCGACCAACAATCTCGACCGCGGCGGCCGCGCTTCAGTGATCGAGCTGCTCGCCGGCTGGCGCGCCGGCGCGATCGTCGTCAGCCACGACCGCGAGCTGCTCGAAGCCATGGACGCGATCGTCGAGCTCACGTCGCTCGGCGCCACGCGCTACGGCGGCAACTGGAGCCACTATCGCGCGCGCAAGTCAGCCGAGCTGGCCGCAGCACGGCGCGATCTCGCCGATGCCGAGAAGCGGATCGACGAGCTCGCCCGCCGAACCCAGGCGAATGCCGAACGCAAGGCACGCCGTGACGGCGCGGGCCAGCGCAAGCGTGCGCGGGGCGACATCCCGCGCATCCAGCTCAACACCATGAAGGACCGCAGCGAAGCGAGCGGCGGCGAGGCAGCGCGGCTCGCCGAACGGCGACGCGCGCAGGCACTCGACGAGGCCGCCGAGGCGCGCGAGCGGATCGAGGTGCTCCAGCCGCTGTCTGTCGCGCTGCCGCCGACCGGACTTCCGGCCGGCAAGACGGTGCTGCGCATCGACGCGGCGAGCGCGGGCTTCGTTCCGGACCGGCCGGTGCTGCGCAATCTTTCGTTCGCCGTCGTCGGGCCCGAGAGGATCGCCGTCACCGGTGCCAACGGCTCCGGCAAGACGACACTGCTGTCGCTGCTCACCGGCCGACTCTTACCGCAACGCGGTACGGTACAGGTGATGGTGCCGCACGCGCTGCTCGACCAGACGGTCGGACTGCTCGATCCGGCCGTTTCGATCCGCGACAACTTCCGACGGATCAATCCGGACACCGGCGAGAATGCCTGCCGCGCCGCGCTCGCCCGCTTCATGTTTCGCGCCGATGCAGCGTTGCAGACCGCGGCAAGCCTGAGCGGCGGCCAGATGCTGCGTGCCGGGCTCGCCTGCGTGCTGGGCGGCCCCACGCCGCCGCAGTTGCTGATGCTCGACGAGCCAACCAACCATCTCGACATCGAGTCGATCGAGGCCGTGGAGGCCGGCCTGTGCGCCTATGACGGGGCGCTGGTGGTGGTGAGCCACGACGAGGCGTTTCTCGACGCTGTCGGGATCACGCGGCGGATCACGTTGTGACGTCCTGCGTGGGCAACCGTTTACAGGAACGGCCGCCCGCCGGTGACCGCGATTGTGGCGCCGGAGACGTAGCTCGACAGCGGATCGGCCAGCATCACATAGGCCGTCGCCAGCTCCGCCGGCTGCCCCGGCCTCTTCATCGGAACGTTGCTACCGAACTTGGCGACGGTTTCGGGAGGCATGGTCGAGGGGATGAGCGGTGTCCAGATCGGGCCGGGCGCCACCGCGTTCACGCGAATGCCCTTCTCCGCCAGCATCTGCGCCAGGCCGGCCGTGAAGTTGTGGATCGCACCCTTGGTCGTTGCGTAGGCCAGAAGCGTCGGGTTCGGGGCATCCGAGTTTATCGAGGCCGTATTGATGATCGCGCTGCCGGGCTGCAGGTGCGGCACCGCCGCCTTGGTGAGATAGAACATCGAATGGATGTTCACCCGGAACGTGAGTTCCCATTCCTCGTCGCTGATGTCGCCGATCTCCTTGAAGGTCGCCTGGTGGGCGGCGTTGTTCACCAGGATGTCGATGCCGCCGAGATCGGATATTGCCGTGTCGATCACCCGCCGGCAGTGCGCGGCGTCCTGCAGGTCGCCCGGCAGCAGCACGGCCTTGCGGCCGGCATCCTCGACCATCCGCGCGGTATCCTTCGCATCCTCGTGCTCGCAGAGATACGAGAGCAACACATCCGCGCCCTCGCGGGCATAGGCAATCGCCACTGCGCGGCCGATGCCGCTGTCGCCGCCAGTAATGACCGCCCTTCTGCCTGTCAGTCGCCCTGAGCCCTTGTAGGTGCTCTCGCCGTGATCGGGCACCGGCTTCATGCGGGACGTATAGCCCGGCATCTCCTGCTGCTGTTTGGGCAAGGGCGGCGTTAGGTGCGTACCGGCGTCGGGCATGGTCAAGGACCTTCGATGAGAGACAGTCCTTTAACGAAGGCGCCCCCGCCGCGTTGCCGCGCGCCAGGCGAGGAGGTCGAACAGCGTCACGCCGGTGACGGCGGCCAGCGCCACCAGTGCCTTGCCGCGTTGCGGATTGCGCGCGCGCAATGCAGGCAACAGCGTGGCGATTTCGAGCAGATCGCCGACGACGCGCCCTTTCGGCCCGGCCGGCCGGGCGACGGACAATGTCGGCATGTCGGCCATATCGCCGGGCCCGTAGATCCGGATCATGTCCGGGTTGCCCGGACCCGCTGCCTGTGAGCTCCGGCGCGATTCGAGAAGCTTCATCATACCTGCGGCCAGGCTGAGCCAGCCGAGTGCCTTTGCCAGCGGGTCGATCCCGGCCGGCGTTCTCTCTTCCTCCATCGACCTCGCCATGATGTCTCCCGCTCGATCCGCGGCATCACAACCCGCCAACGCGCCACAGGTTGCAGGGGATGGATGCCTTGGTCTTGGACCCGCCGGGCGTCGGCATCGTTGCGCCGGGCGAAATCGACTGGGACGCGCAAGTGAGGCGTTAGAGGCGCCGCCGCCGGTGTGCTAGGACCGTCCCCATGTTCGACGGCAACCGGGTCACCGCGCATACGCGCTCGCGCTATCCCATCTTCCAGTCACCGATGACCTGGATCGCTCGCGCGCCGCTGGTCACGGCGGTGTCGAAGGCCGGCGCCATGGGGCTGCTGGAGAATTCGATCCGCGACCTCGCGATTACCAAGAGCGAGTTCACCGCGATCCGCGCCGCGACCAACGCGCCGTTCGGCGTCAACCTGCCGATCCGCTACCTGCAGATGGACCCCGCCGAGGAGAAGGCGATCATCGACTGGCTGCTCGGCCAGGGGATCCATTTCGTGACGACGTCGGCGGGCGATCCGACGCGCTACACGAAGATGCTCAAGGCGTCAGGCGTCACCGTCTATCACGCCACCGCGACCCTGCGCGGGGCACAGAAGGCGGTCGATGCCGGGGTCGATGGGCTGATCGTCGAGGGCGCGGAGAGCGCCGGCATCCGCAATCCCGAGGAGGTCCATACCTTCGCGCTCCTGCAGGCGGTGCGGGAAAAGGTCGACGTGCCGATCGTGGCGGCGGGCGGGATCGTCGACGGGCGCGGCATGGCGGCGGCGTTCGCGCTGGGCGCCGAGGGCGTCACCATGGGAACGCGCTTCGTCGCCTCGTTCGAGAGCCCGGTCCATCCCAACTACAAGAACGCGATCGTCGCCGCCCCTTTGACCGGCACGATCATGACCGATAATCCGCCGCGCGCCCGCTCGCGTGGCCTGCGCACGCCCTATTCGGTCGAGGTCGCCGAGGGCAAGCGCGAGCGCCTGCCGCGCGGCGGCCTGATCGACATGCTCTATGTCCAGGGCGACGTCGACAACACCTCGGGTGCGGCGGGCGAGTCGGCGGGCCTGATCCATGAACTGAAATCGGTGCAGCAGATCGTCGACGAGACGATCGCCGGTTTCTGGCGCGAGATCGACCGGTTGGCGCGCCTTCGGCCGGCGTAGCAGCACCATGCCACGCCCGTTCCTCCTCGCGCTGCTTGCCAGCCTGCTGCCGGCCGTTGCCTTCGCCCAGTCGCCGGCAAGCGATATTGCCTACTGCAGTCGCCTCACGGACCTCTATGAGCGCTACATCGGCCGCTCGGTTGACGCGCCCAGCCGCCCCAACCTGGGTGGCAGCCTGGACGCGGACGTTGCCGCCGCCCAGTGCCGGCAGGGCAATCCATCGGGAATTCCCGCGCTGGAGCGGGTGCTCCGCAACAACGGCTTCACCCTGCCGCCGCGCGGCTGAGGCACTGCGACCGAGAGCGCCAACCTGATCCACGAATTGAAGTCGCTATGCGGCGCCTATAGCGGGCCTGCTCCGGCTTCCCGCCGGATCGTCTCGGCAAGGCCGGCCAGCACACCGCGCTCCGCAGGCGATATCCGATCGGCGAGCCGCCCCAGCGTGTGCAGCAGCGCTCGCACGACGTCGGCATCGGCCATGCCGTAGCGGGCGACCGCCGCGAAGGCCTCGTGCGCCAACACGCCGAACGACGCGGTCTTGGCCACGACGCGCAAATGGCCGTCCGCATCGAGCCGATGCGCCGCGGGCATCCGGCGTTCGGCCAAACGGGCGAGCGCCTCGCCCAACCGGTCGATGCAGTAGATCGCCGTGGTGGGGTCGTTGACGCTGGGCGACAACGCGCGCTGTGCAATCTCGACGATGCGGCGGAGGGAGAAGGCAAGGTCCTGAGTCGGCGTGCGCTCCGCGCCTATCACCAGCGCGGCGCGCAGCCCGTCGGCCGCCGCCGCATCGATCCGGGCACCCGGCGCCACCGTCATCAGGACGTCGTCGGGCGTCACGAACGCGCCCGGTCCGACTGCGAGGTAGACGACGATGTCGAGCTCGACGGCGCGGTTCATCAGCGCGTCGCCGTCGACCATTTGCACGTAGCCGCTGCGTTCCGGCCGGATCAGCCGCGCAGTGGCCGCATCGGCCGGGGTAATACTCCGTTCGGGCTCCGGCGCATCCGGCGGCTCCTGCCCGAGCTTCTCAGGAAACAGCCGTTCGATCGCTGCGCCAGTTTCATCGGCAAGGCTCGCAAGGATGGTCTCGACCCGAATCGAATGGGCGGTGTGATGGATGAAGTAGATCAGCACCGCCAGGCTCGCAATCGACATCAGGATGCCGACGGCTACCGAAATGTGCGGCACGAAGCTCGATCCTTCGACGCCCTTCACGGTGCGCAAAACCAGCAGGCAGTAGAGAAAGGTGGCAATGAAGGTGCCGAGCACGAGCTGGTTGCCGCGGTCGCGCAGGAAGTTGCGCAGCAGCCGCGGACCGAACTGCGACGACGCGAGCTGGAGCGTCAGCATCGTGATCGAAAAAGTGAGGCCGGCGACGGTGATCATCGAGCTGGCGATCGCCGACAGGATTGCGCGTGCGCCCTCGGCGCCGAACAGATAGATCCAGTCGAGGCGGCGGTAGGTGCGGTCCTCCACCACCGCGTCGAGACTGGTCAGGCCAAAGGACAGCGCAATGGCCCCGGCCGCCATGAGGGCGGGCAGAAACCAAAAGCTTTCGCGCAGCCGGTCCCATGCGGCGACGAGCCGGCCCGGCGAGAGGAAGTTCGGTAGCCGCGGCATCCGCCCCTAACGCAGGAGCCGCGCCCGGGATGCATTGCGACTGGAGCCTATTTCGGCAGCAGCTTGGTCACGTCCGCCGACATCGCCGTCAGCGCGGCTTCCGGCGCCGCCGACTTGTCGACCACCGTCTGCAGGCGGTCCTTGATCGCCTGGATGATCTTGAGGTTGTTCTCGCCCGGGAAGGCGTACCACGCCGTCATCAGAGGCTGCTGGCTGAGCGACGTCAGATGGTTGGGCTTCTCGGCGTAGAAGTTCTTCAGCATCGCAGGATCGTTGGCGGGCAACGAGTTCGGCGGCATGTAGCCGGTGCCCTTGACCATGATCGTGGCGCCCTTTGCGCCCGTGATGAACGTCATGAACCTCCACGCCGCCGCCTGCTGCGCCGGATCGGTGGCGAACATCATCGCCGCCGCGCCGCCGGTCGGCAGCTTCGCGTTCGGGCCGGGCACCGGAAAGCGCACGGTGCGCCACTTGAACTTGCCGGCGACGCCCTCGTCGGCAACCCGCAGCAGCGAGGTCGATTCGGTCCAGATACCGAGCTTGCCGGAGAAGAACGCGGCGCGGCTCGCCTCGGGCGTAAGGTCGGGCATGCCGCCCTCGCGCACCATGCGGCCGAGCAGCGCGATCGACTTCCTGCCCGGCTCCTGGTCGAAGGCGACGGTCTTCTCGTCGTCGCTCATCATCTTGCCGCCGTGGCTGTAGACCAGCGCCTGCCACATCCAGTTGCCGGTGATCGCCCAGGAATGGAACAGGCCGATAGTGCCGTCTCCGAGCTTGGCGATCTTCTGCGACAGCTCGAAGATCCCGTCCCAGGTGGTTGGGAAGTTGGCCGGATCGCCACCTGCCTTGGTGACCAGGTCGTCGTTGATGTAGATGATCGGCGTCGAGGCTGCGAAGGCGAGGCCATAGGGCTTATCGCCATAGGTGCTGAGCGCCATCATCGACTTGGCGAAGCCCTGGCCTTCCCAGTTCTGCTCCTTGGCGATGAAGGGCGACAGCTCGACGGCGATCTTGCGGTCGACGAACAGGCGCTGAAGATTGATCGCCTGCAGCGAGACGTCCGGGAGCTGCTTGGTGACCGCGCCCCGCAACGCGGTTTGCGCGGCGTCCTCGTACTCCTTGTAGGCTGGCAGGTATTTGACCGTGATGTCCGGGTTGGTCTTCTCGAACTCGGTCTTCAGCTCGGCGAACACCTTGTCGAAGATGAAGCCCAGCGGATACTGGACGCTTACCGTGGTCTTGGCCTGGGCGAGCCCAGAGCCCGCGCCCGTGCCCGATCCCAGCATCGCCAGCGCGCCGGCGGTGACGGCTCTTCTGGTCAGTCTCATGTCCCTGTCTCCCTCTCTGATCAGCCCTTGAGGCCCGTGAAGGTGATGCCCTCGATGAAGCGCCGCTGCGCCACGAGGAAGGCCAGCACCAATGGCGTGATGACGATGGTGGCCGCCGCCATCAGCGGCCCGTAGGCGGTGCCCTCGCCGTTCTGCTTCAGGAAGGCGATGCCCATCGGCGGCGTGTAGAGCTCCTGGCTGGCGACGGCGATCAGTGGCCAGAAATAGTCGTTCCAGTGCGCGACCAGCGAGAAGATGCCGAAGGCGACCAGCGCCGGCATCGCGGTCGGCGCCATCACGCCCCAGACGATGCGGTACTCGCTCATGCCGTCGATCCGCGCCGCGTCGATCAGGTCGTCGGGCACGCCGAGGAAGAACTGGCGCATCAGGAAGATGCCGAACACCGAGATGGTGAACGGCAGGATCAGCGAGGCGTAGGTATCGAGAATTCCGGTGCTGAAGAACAGGATGTAGATGGGCAGTGCGATCGCCTGATACGGGATGAGCAGGCAGACCAGCACCGCCGCAAACATGGTGTCGCGGCCGCGGAAGCGCCGCTTGGCCAGGGCGTAGGCCGCCGGCACGTTGACCAGCACCTGCAGCAGGAAGATCGCGGCCGTGACAATCGCGCCATTCAGCAGGAAATGCAGCAGCGGCACCTGGGTCAGCGCCGTGGCGTAGTTCTCGGTGCCGCCCCAGCTGTGCGGCAACAGGTGGAACGTGGGTGCAAAGATCTCGGCCTTGGGCTTGAACGACGTCATCAGCATGACGACGAACGGACCGAGCATCGCCACCGTGCCGGTCAAAAGCACCAGATGGCGGAGCACGCGCATCAGGAGGCGCAGTCGCACGCCGCTCATGTCTGGCTCCGTCCCAGCACGAACAGCCGCACGGCCGACAAAGCCGCGATGAACAGCAGGAATACGACCACCAGGGCCGCCGCATAGCCGTTGCGGAAGAAGTTGAAAGCCTCGGCGTAGATCGTATGCAGCAGCACCGCGGAGGCCTTGTTCGGGCCGCCGTCGGTCAGCACCTGCACCGTGTCGAACACCTGGAAGGCGCGGATCGCGGTGATCACCACGGTGAACAGGGTGACCGGCCCGAGCATCGGCCAGGTGACGAGCTTGAAGCGCTCGACACCGCGGCCGGCACCGTCTACCGCCGCGGCCTCGTAGAGCTCGCGTGGCACCGCGGTCAGGCCCGCCATGAACAAGACCATGTTGAATCCGACGCTCTGCCACACGCCGATGCCGCAGAAGGTGAACAGCACCAGCTTGCGGTCATGGAGGAAATCGAACGGGCCGAGCCCGATCGCCTTCAGCGCCATGTTGACCGCCCCGAAGCGCGCATCGAGCATGAACTCCCAGACGATTGCCATGGCTATCAGGGTCGCCATCACCGGCAGGAAGTAGGACGCGCGATAAAACCCACGCAGTGAAGAATCTGCCTCGATCAGGAGCGCCGCGCCCAGCCCGAGCGCGACCGAGACGGGCACCACGACGCCGACATAGATCAGCGTGTTGGCGAGCGAAATGCGGACCGTTTCATCCCCGGTCATCTCGACGTAGTTGGCGACGCCGACGAACGACAAGCTTGGCGCGCCGAGCTGGTAGTTGGTGAAGCTGAGCCCGATCACCGCGAGCAGCGGCCCGATCAGGAACACCGCCATCAGCACCAGCGCCGGCGCGGTGAGCAACAGGACAGAGCCGCGGCCGTTCACGGCCAGACCCGCCTGCCGCTGGCGTCGAACAGCAGGGTATGGCGAGGGTCGACGGTGAGCGCGAGCGTGTCGCCGATGGAGAAGGTCTGTCCCGCCGCGGGATCGGCGCGCGCAATCAGCGGCGCGCAAACGCCCTGAACTTCGACATGCAGGAAAAGATCGGAACCCAGATTCTCGCGATACACGAGCCGCCCCTCAAGCCCTTTCCCTGCTCCGTTTCGGGAGAGGTGGCGCGGCAATCCGCGACGGAGGGGGTCGATGGCAAGCTGCCGCTCACCCCCTCCATCAGCGAGACCCCTCGTGCCGTTCGGGGAAGGCGCCGACATTTTCCCCGGCACGAAGCAGGGAAAGACTTGCAGGCGCTCCGGACGGATCGCCACCTGCACTGCCGGCAGCCCGAGCCGTTCTCCCGGCAGCACATTGATCCGCGGCGTACCGACGAACTGGGCGACCGCCAGCGTATCCGGATCGCGGTAGAGCGCGTCCGGCGAGGCGACCTGCTGCAGCCGGCCGCCAAGAATCACGGCGACCCGGTCCGACATGGTCATGGCCTCGACCTGGTCGTGCGTCACATAGAGGAACGTCGCGCCGAGCTGCCGATGGAGCTGCGCGATCTCGGCGCGCATGTGCACACGCAGCTCGGCGTCGAGGTTGCTGAGCGGCTCATCCATCAGGAAAACGCGCGGCCGCCGCACCATGGCGCGGGCGAGCGCCACCCGCTGCTTCTGGCCGCCCGAGAGCTGCGCCGGCTTGCGCGCCAGCAGGCTCTCGATCCGCAGCATCGCAGCGACCGACTGCACCTCTGCCGCGATCGACCGGCGGACGGCGCGCGGCGCCAGGCCAAGCAGGCGCTGCACCGGCGTGAGCTGGCGCATGCGCAGCGGCACGGCGATATTCTCGGCCACCGTCAGGTGCGGATAGAGCGCGTAGGACTGGAACACCATCGCGATGTCGCGCTCGTTGGGTGCCAGGCCCTTCATCGGCGCGCCGTCGATCACGACGCTGCCGGCGCTCTCGGTCTCGAGCCCGGCGATGATGCGCAGCAAGGTCGATTTCCCGCAGCCCGAGGGGCCCAGAATGGTGACGAACTCACCCGCCGCGATATCGAGATCGATGCCGTCGAGCACTTGAGTCTCGCCGAATCGCTTGCCGAGCCCGGCAATGCGCACGGCGCCTCGTACAGGACGCGTTCCGGCCGCCTCGGGTTTCACGACGAGCATTCGGGCCTCGGCCTCCCCGCAACTTGTTTGCGCGGATGCTAACGACCGGTCCCCATATTGAAAAGCCCTCATATCTCGCGGTTTCCTGATTGAGCTTTTCTCAATCTGCCCTATGCTTGTGACATGTTCGCGACAGCGTCGATCCTGATGCGCATCCGCCATCTCGGCGACGGCCTGCCGCCGACCGCTCGCCGCATCGCCACCTACGTTGCCGAGCACGCCGACGAGGTGATCCGCATGTCGATCACCGAGGTCGCCGAGCAGACCGGCGCCAGCGAGGGCAGCATCGTCGGCCTCTGCCGCCGGCTGGGCGCCTCGGGCTTCCAGGAGCTCAAGATCCTGCTGTCGCGCGACCTGGTCGAGCCGATGCAGATGATCCATGAGGACCTCCGCCCCTCCGACACCGTCGCCGACGTGGCACAGCACGTCTTCGCCGCCCACATCGCCTCGCTGCAGGAGACGCAGAAGCTGCTGTCGCAAAAGACGCTCGCGCGGGCAGTCGAGATCGTGCGGGCCTCCAAGCGGGTCGAGGTCTACGGTATCGGCAGCGCCGCGCCGATCGCGCAAGACCTCGGCTACCGGCTGCTCCAGCTCGGCTACGACGCCAAGCCCGTGACCGACTCGCACATCCAGGCGGTCAGCGCGGCGATGGCCGACAGCGGCACCGCCGTCGTCACCGTGTCCCATTCGGGAAGCACGCAGGAGACAGTGATGGCCACGGAGCTGGCCAAAAAGGCGGGAGCGCGCACCATCGGCATCACCCGCATGGGCAAATCCCCACTCGCCCGCCATTGCGACGTCGTGCTGCACACCATTGCCAACGAGACGCGCTACCGGCCCGAGGCGATGAGCAGCCGCGTCGCCCAGCTCGCGATCATCGACACGCTGGTCTCCTGCTGCGCCCTGGCCGACGCCAAGCGCTCGATCGCCCGCCTGCAGCTCAGCGCGCGCGTGCTGGCGGCCAAGAGGTTCTGATGCGCGCCATCATCATCGGCGCGGGCCGCGGCAGCCGCCTCATGCCAACCACCGAGAACGCGCCCAAGTGCTTCGCCGAGATCCAGGGCAGGCGCATCCTCGACTGGACGATCGAGGCACTGAAGGGAGGTGGCTGCACCGAGATCTGCTTCATCGGCGGCTACCACGTCGAAGCCGTGAGGCGCGAGTACCCCGACTTCGTCTTTCGCGAGAACACGGACTGGCCGAACAACAACATCCTGGTCTCGCTGATGTGTGCGGAGGACCTGATGGACCGGCCGTTCGTGACGGCCTACTCCGACATCCTGTTCACCAAGGAGGTCGTGCGCGGCCTGGTGCAGTCCAGGGACGAGCTGGCGCTCGGCGTCGACACCGAGTGGCGCGAGCATTACAAGCCGCGCACCCAGCATCCGCCGCACGATGCCGAGAAGGTGATCACGCGGGACGGGAAGGTCGAGCGCGTCCATCGCACCATCCCGTACGAAGACGCGACTGGCGAGTTCATCGGCGTCGCCAAATTCGGCACGTCGGGCGCACGCCAGTTCCGCGAGTTCTATCGCCGGCGCAAGTGGCAGCACTGGTGCAAGCCCTATCGCGAGGCTGCGACGTTCCAGAAGGCGTATCTGATCCACATGTTCCAGGACATGATCGAGCACGACATCGTCTTCGGCCACGTCGACACGCCGGGCAACTATCGAGAGATCGACACGCAGGAGGACATGAACCTGGCGCAGATGCTGTGGCAGCCGTGAGCGGGACGCTCCCACTGTTCCCTGCGTCGATCGTCGGCTCGATCCCCCGCCCGCTGATCGTGCGGGAGCTGATCGAGAAGGCCGAGTGGGACGAGACCGACCGCACCACGATGGACGCCGCCGTCCGCTTCGTCGTGGCGCTGCAGGAGCGTGCCGGACTCGACGTGGTGAACGACGGCGAATGGCGGCGGCGCTCCTATATCGGCGTGATCGCCGAGCTGGCGCACGGCTTCACCCTGGAGACCAATCCCGCCGATGGACGGCCTTGGACGGTGGTGACGGAAAGGCTTTCGTCCAAGCTTCCGGGTTTCGTCGCGGCCGAGGCGAAGTTCGTCAAGCAAGTGGCGCGGGCCGCGACCAAGATCACCCTGCCCGCGCCTGCGCTGCTCGGCGAGCGGCTGTGGGACGCGGAGCGCTCGACGCCGGCCTACCCGACGCGCGAGGCCTTCGTGCGAGATTGCGTGGCGCCGCTGCGGGCCGAGATAGCGCTGCTGCAGGAGATTGGCGTGGAGATCGTGCAGATCGACGATCCGCATCTCTGCCTGTTCGTCGATCCCGACGTGCGCGCGCGCCATGACGATCCCGACCGTGCCGCTGACTTCGCCGTCGACATGATCAACGCGACCGTCGCCGGCTTCGACGGCATCAAGTTCGCCGTCCATCTCTGCCGCCGGGCCGGCGCACGAGTGCGCGGCGAGAAGCACCATGCCGGCACCTACGGACCGATCCTGTCGCAGCTCAACCGCCTGCACGTGAAGCACCTCACGATGGAATTCACCGCCGCCGGCGCGGACGACCTCGAGAGTCTCGGCCGCTTGCGCGAGGACTTCGAACTCGGGCTGGGCGTAGTTGACGTGACGCCAGGCGAGCCGCAAACCGCGCCGATGATCGCCGCGCGCGTCCAGCGCGCCCTGTCGCGGATCGACAAGAGACGCATCACGCTGAACCCCGACTGCGGCTTCGCGCCCGGCTCCGCCGCCAAGGTCGACATCGACGAGGTCTATCTCAAGCTCAAGGCCGAGGCCGACGCGGCCCGGCTGTTGCGGGCCAAGTACAGTTAGGGTGAACCCACAAAGCCTGCGCGTTCCGATTTCAGATGTCGATCACGTCGAGCGCTACGTCAGACAGTGACCCCAAGACGACATAGCGCGAAAGCCGGGTGGCCCCGAACGCGGCAACATGCCTGATGTCAATGTCTTGCTGGGATAGCAAGCACCCCCCGATGTGCCAATTCGTCGAACGTCAGTATTGCAGTATCCCGATAATTGCGCCGTCATGATACCCGAGCAAGGACAGCGAGGATGAACAATGTGGAGGATCGGAGCACTGGCGTTTGGATTTGTGTTCGCCCCGATGCTCGCAGCAGCGGCGGCGGCTGAATGTGCTCGCCCGGCTGATCTCCACGATGGATGGGTGATTGCCGCGCCGCAAAGTGTTGGTCTCGACGCCACGAAGCTCTGTGCGCTGGTGGCGAAGTTCGATGAGTGGAAGGAGGCCAATCTGCACGGCGTCGTTGTCGTGCGTCGTGGCAAGCTCGTATTTGAACACTATTTCCGTGGATATGACTTGAAGGCGCGAAGCGGTCCCGGAACGATCGACTTCAACGCGGAGACCACTCATGATCTGCGGTCGATGACTAAGAGCTTAACGGCGTTGGTCATGGGTACGGTAATCGATCGCGGGACCATCGCCGGCGTGGACCAGCCAGTCCTCTCGTTTTTTCCTGACTACGCCGATCTGCGCACCCCAGAGAAGGAGCGCATCACCATTCGGCACCTACTGACTATGTCCATGGGTTTGGACTGGGACGACAATCCGCCGTTCACGAACGAAAGCACGATGAACGCCTCGGCTGATCCTTACCGCTATGTGCTCTCTCTGCCCGTCGTTGCGGAGGCGGGGTCCGCTTGGAACTACAGCGGCGGTGCCACGGCGTTGATTGGGGCCGTTCTGGGTCGTGCGACTGGCAAGCGCTTTGATGTTCTCGCGAAGTCGCTGCTTTTTGACCCCTTGGGGATCTCGGATGTCGCGTGGACTCGCCTGCGGAATGGAGACCCGAAGGACTGGTGCTGCCTTTGGATGCGGCCACGCGACATGGCGAAGATCGGCCAACTGGTGCTCAATCGTGGGCGCTGGAACGAAAAGCAGATCGTGTCGGGCGCCTGGATCGATGCTGCGACAACGGCTCAGATCAAAAGATCTCAAAAAGGTTCATACGGCTATCAATTCTGGCTTGGTAGTTCGCGTGTATCCGAACGGCAGATCGATTGGGTGGCGGCCGTTGGCCAGGGCGGACAGCGCATTTTCATCGTCCCCGTGCTTGACCTCGTTATTGTGGTAACGGCGGGCAACTACTATGGCAAAGGCATGCTGTCGAACTGGGTCCCAGAGATAGTTCGCGACGACTATGTCCTGCCAGCAGTCGAGACCGTCCCATGACTCGCGACCCGTCCCGCCCGTTCCTCAAGCCGGGTGCCGCTCTCCATATGCGCGAGCTGTTTGCGTCATGCACCAAGCCGCAGGCGACGTGATCGCGGGCCGCGAAAGCGTCCACGTCCGCTTCGCGGGTAGAGCGGACCTGACGACGTGGCGTGCGAATGAGCCTCCCTATTCCGCGGCCGTCTGCACTTGAGCAGGCGAACCGTTGCGGCCGATCTCCGCATCCCAAGGGCCAGGGAAGCGGCCGCTCCCGGTCTTCTCACGAGTGAATACGTTGTAATCGACCGGCCACTCGGCGCGCGGCATCTCGTAGAACACCTCGACGCCGTTGCCATCGGGGTCGCGTAAATAGATGCCGAGCGAGATGCCGTGGTCGGAGATGTGGTCTATCGGCTGTCCCTCAGCCTTGATCTTCCGATAGAATTCCTTGAGGTCGTCAAGACTTTCGAGGCGCCACGCCATGTGGTTCAGGCCCACCTGGCGCTTCGATGGCAGCGGCGCATCCTCCCCCACTTGCATCAGCGCGACCTCGTGCGACTGCTCCTCGTCGGCCGACAGGAAGGCGGCCCAGCCCGGCCGGTATTCATAGACGTGGAGGCCGAGCAGATCCTCGTACCATTTCTTCGAACGCTCGACGTTGCGGACGTAGATGTTGACGTGCTGCAGATACATCGGGCGCTTTGCCATGTCGTCCTCCCGCTCCTGCTCTGAATGCTAGGCAGCCGGATCGATCCCGGCAATGCCGGAAAGCGGGCAGAACGCCGTCGGTCCCCCGGACTCAGAGCAGGAACGTGTTCGTCCGGTCGAGGAAGTCGTGCATGTGCACGACCATCTGGTCCTCTTCCAGCAGGCAGACGCCGTAGGCGGGTGGCTCGTGGCTACCGGGGATGCGGCCCTCGATCACGAAGTCGAGGGCGACCTGATGGCTCGTCGCGCGCAGGGTCGAAATCGGGATGCCGCGCCAGCTGCCCGCCACCGGCCGATGCAAGTGGCCAAAGAAGAGATGGCGGATGTTGCCCTTCCCGGCGATCGCGTCAGTGAACGCCCGAGGGTCCAGCAGCGAGATATCGTCCATGCGCTTCAGCCGCACCTTGAACGGCGGATGGTGCATGAAGATCATCACCGGCCGGTCGCCGGCCTCATCGAGCGCACGCTTGAACCAGGCGCCGCGTGTCGCGCAGAAGCTGCCCCACGGCTTGCCGGGCTCGTTGGTATCGAGGCAGATGCCGAGTACGCCCTCGCCCATCTCGAACGTGTACTGGATGAAGCCGTCACCATCGACCGGCGTAGCCGGAAAGGTCGCACGGAAGTTCGCCCGGTCGTCGTGGTTGCCGACCATCAGGTGATAGGGGATGGCCAGCTTGTCGAGCTCCCGCTTCAGCGCTTCGTAGGCGGGCGCCTCACCCTTGTGTGCGAGGTCGCCGGTGAGGATCGCGAAGGCGGCATCTGAATGATTGCGGTTCACATCGGCGATGCAAAGCGCCAGACGGTCGATCGGGTTCAGCCCGTACAGCAGGTTGCCCGGCGGAACGAAGTGCGTGTCGGTGATGTGGATGAATTTCTGCATGGCGCGCGAGTGATACGATACGCACGGCTGGACGGTCCAGCGCTCAGCCGAAGCGCCGCATCACGGCCAGCCGCTTGTTGAGCCGGTCCGGATCGTACCATCGCGCGCCGTCCGGAGCGGACGGTGTCTCGCCGGCTGCCAGCTCGACGACATCGAAATCCTCCGGCCGACCGGCTTCGGCGTCGTCGGCCGTGTAGAGCCAGTAGAGGCGCCGGCCGTCCGCCATCGCGAGCACGAAGCCGAACATGCCGTTGTCGAGATCGGCGGTCTGCCACGCCGACTCGATTTCGGCGATCCACGCCAGCTCGAAGCTCTCGTCGATCGTCCGCGCCATATCCGCGGCGCGGACGAAGCCCCAGTCCTCTGTCATCCTACTCCTGCGGATAGCGCCACGGCTTGGCGGGTTGCGGCGCGGCCTCGTCGATCGTCCAGTGCGGGATCGCGAGCCCGGGCCCCGCGTCGGCGAAGACCATGCGCACCCGCGTGCCGATGCCGACGCTCCGCACCATGTCCGGCGGCGCCAGCGAGCCGTCCGGCGTGGTGAGGTTGCCGATTACGCGCAGCGCCTCGTGCTCTGTCGGCTTACCCTTCTGAGTGTCCAGATCGACCAGCAGTACGAGATAGGGCGTATGCGCCTTGAAGGCCGGCTGAATGGCGTGATGCACCTCGGTGTAGGAATGCACAGCGCCCTTGGCCTCGACCGGCACCCAGTCGGATGTCGGGTTGGCACACCACGGACAGGCGGTGGTCGGCGGATAGCGCACCAGTCCGCAAGCGGTGCAGCGCTGCAGGTGGAAGTCGTGCGCCGCGCAATGCTTGAAATAAGCGAGATTCTCCACGTCGAGATCGTCGATCTGCAGCGGCATGCCGAGATAGGTGGCCTGGATTCCCATGGTCTGTGCTCCCCTTTAGCCGCGCCGCATGACCATGGCCGAGCCGGTGCCCGGATTGGCCCAGCCCAGGTTGGCCGACAGCTCGCAGTCCTTGACCTGCCGGCAGCCGCCCTCGCTGTAATCGTAGGTGTGCTGGCGCTTGCCGTCCTGTCCGACCGGACAGGAGTCGTCGGCGTCGTGGCGCAGCTGGCGGACGTTCTCGACCACCATGTTGACCCCATGCGTATAGCCCTCGCACAGATGTCCGCCGCTGGTGTTGTTCGGCCGCTTGCCGCCCAGCCGGATCGTGCCGTTGCTGACGTAGTCGCCGCCCTCGCCCTTCTTGCAGAAGCCGTAATCCTCGAGCTGCAGCATCGTGGTGAAGGTGAAGGCGTCGTAGCTGCCGGTCAGGTCGATGTCCTCCGGCCCGACGCCGGCATTGGGCCACAATATGTCCTTGGCGTAGTGGCCGGCGACCGTCGAGATCGGCCCGTGCTGGTAGTGCATGTCCGTGCGCGGCTTGCTGCAGCGGCCGACGACGCCCCGGATCAGGACCGGATGGTGGCGGCAGTCGCGGGCGCGATCGGCCGAGGTGACGATCAGCGCCGTGCCGTTGTCGGTCTCGACGCAGCAGTCGAGAAGATGCAGCGGCTTACAGATTATCCGGCTGTTCAGCACGTCGTCGACCGAGAAGCGCCGCTTGTAGTAGGCCTTGGGGTTGTTCGAGGCATGGCAGGAGTGGAAATGCTTGACGTGCGCGACCTGCTCGGGCCGCGTGCCGTAGTCGTACATGTGCCGCATGAAGGTCGGGGAAAACATCTGGCCGGCGCTCTGCCAGCCGTAGGCGCGGCCGTGCAGGGCATCGCCCAGGACTGGCGCCGCGGCGCGCGCGCCGGTGCCGCCGATACGGACTTGGCTGAAGCCGTTCATGGCGCGGAAGATCACCACGCACTTGCACATGCCCGCCTCGATCAACCCGATCGCCATGCCAACCAGCGCCTCGGTCGACGAGCCGCCGCCGAACACGTCCATGTAGAAGTTGGGCCGGATGCCGACGTCGCCCGCGATGAACGTCCCGAAGGTCGAATCGCCCGATTGGTACGACAGCACGCCGTCGACGTCCGACGGCTTCAGCCCCGCATCCTCGATCGCATTGCGCACCGCCCAGCTGCCGAGCTTGCGCGTGGTCACCCCCGAGCCGCGCGTGTAGGTCGTCTCGCCGACGCCCACGATCGCATATTTATCGCGCAGGAATTTCGGACTGGTGGTGTCGGTATCCGGCATCGGCATGGCGTTTCCCTTCTTTGATTGCCCGTAGCATACGCTGGAAAGACTAAGGCGCTCGAACTCCTTTACAACAGCTCGATCTTCGACTTCTCGATCAGCTCGCGCCACATCGGCACTTCCTTGGCGACGCGCGCGGACAGCCCGGCCGGGCCGCTCGCGCGGACATCGAAGCCGACGCCGAGCAGCTTCGCCGCCACGTCGGGATCACGCAGAACAGCGAGCGTATCCTGCGCCACGCGGTCGACAACCTCCTTGGGCGTACCTGCGGGCGCATACATGCCCTGGAAGGTTTCGGACACGAGGTCGGGGAAGCCCGACTCCTGCATCGTCGGCACATCGGGCAGGTCGGACCAACGCTTCTCGCCGGTCACCGCGAGCGCGCGCAGCGCACCCGACTTGATGTGCGGATGGGCCGGCGGCAACGCCGTGATGCCGACCGGCGTGGTCTGCCCCAGGATCGCCTGGATCGCCGGGCCCGCGCCGTTGTAGGGGATGTTCTCGATGCCGATGCCGGCCTTGATCTGCAGCAGCTCGGCAGTGAGGTGCGGCGTCGAGCCCTGCCCCGGATTGATGACGTTCAGCTTGCTTTTCTCGGCTCTGGCGAAGGCGAGCAGGCCGGCGATTGTCCTGATCGGCGACGAAGGGTGCACGAGGATCACGTTCGGCGAGGAGCCGAGCTCGGTGATTGGCAGGAAATCCTTGAAGGCGTCGTAGCCCGGCTCGCGATAGAGGCTGACATTGACCACGAAGCCGGTCGAGGCGATCAGCAGCGTATAGCCGTCGGGCGGCGACTTGCCGGCCTGCACCACGCCGATGTTCCCGCCGGCGCCTGGCCGGTTGATGATCAGCACCGGCTGGCCGAGCTTGGCGGTCAGGCCGGGTTGGATCATGCGCGCCATGACGTCGGTCGGCCCACCGGGCGCCGCGGGGATGACGACCTTCACAGGCGCCTTGGGATAGCCGTCCTGGGCCCGCGCCGGGACGGCCAGCAGTGGCAAGGGCGCAGCCAGCAAGGCACGCCGGGGCAAACGGCTCGTCATATGCACTTCCTCCCGAACTCTTTCGTTGCCGGCATCGTAGAGCGTCGAGGCCACGTCGCTCCAGTGGTGGAGGCCCTGCACTTCCGAACAGCGGGCGTGACAACACGCGCCACTGGAGTGCCGCGCGCCCAGCGGGCAGTATGCCGCCATGGACACGCACGTACCGCCGATCGCCGCCGCCGCTCCCGATCGGGCGCGCGCCCTGCAGCCCTTGCTCGACGCCCATGGCCCGGAGATGGACCGCCGCCGGGAGGTGACGCCGGAAGTGGTCGAAGCGCTGGTCCGGGCCGACATGCTGCGCCTGCTGCTGCCCCGTAGCCTCGGCGGCCAGGAGATCCACCTCGTCGAGTACGCCAAGACGATCGAGGCTCTCGGATATGCCGATGCCAGCGTCGGCTGGTTCATCAACCAGTCAAACGTCTCGTCCTCGACGTCCGCCGCGGCCATGCCGGCCGAGACGGCCCGCTCCATGTGGGGCGCGCCGAACATGGGCTTGGCCTGGGGCGCGCGGCACAGCCGCAGCACGGCGATCAAGGTCGACGGTGGCTATCGCCTCACCGGTACCTGGAGCTTCGCGTCGGGCGGTCGCCACACGACATGGCTCGGCGCCCACAGCGCGACCCAAAACCCCGACGGCACGCCGCTGATGCGCTATGGCAAGCCGGACGACCGCAGCTTCGTGTTCCGGCGCTCGGAGGCCAAGATCGTCGACGACTGGCAGGTGCTCGGCCTGCGCGGCACCGGCAGCGACTCCTACACGGTCGAGGACCTGTTCGTGCCGGACGAGCGCGCTCCCGCGCGCGACGCGTTGCAGGAGCGGCGCGAGAAGGGCCCGCTCTATGTCATCGGCTCGACCCTGCTCTATGCGACCGGCTTCTCCAGCGTGACCCTCGGCGTCGCGCGCCGGCTGTTCGATGCCTATGTCGAGCTCGCCCGTGGCAAGCACAGCCGCGCCTCGCCCAACGCCATGGCGATCAACAACGCCGTCCAGCGCGAGGTCGGCCAGTTCGAGGCCCGCCTGTCGGCGGCGCGCGCCTTCATCCACGAGGCGGCGCTCGAAGCCTACGAGGCGGCGGCGGCCGGCAAGCTGACCGTCGACCACCGCATCAAGCTTCGGCTGGCGACGACCCATGGCATGAACGAGGCGACCGACGTGTCCGTGGGCTGCTACCGCGCCGCCGGAACGACGGCGATCATGAACTCGGCGCCTTTCGAGCGCCGCTTCCGCGACGCCATGAGCGCCAGCCAGCATTTGCAGGCGATGATGCCTCACATCGAGATGGTCGGCCGCCACATCATCGGCGTCGACAACCCGATCCAGCACATCTGACTATGTCGATGCTCAGCGCCCGCCGATCGAGCGGGCGTACAGGGCCTTCAATCGGTCGAGATTCGCCGCTTCGATGATCGTGACCGGCGGCGTACCGAGCCGGAAGGAGGGATCGACGACGGTCATGCCTCGGGTGAGGCCGGGGGCGAGCGCGACGTCGACGGAGGCGCGCAGGGACCTGGTGACGATTTCGGGCTCGACCACGACGGCGGCAGCCAGGGGATCGACGAACTGCATGACGTCGCCCCTGCCGTAACCGGCAACGGTCTTGCGCGCATGAGACACCAGGGCCAGAGAGAAAGTCCGATAGTCGCTCTCCGGGATCGCGGCGAACAGCCCGTCGACCTCCGCCCCGGTCAGGACATGCGAGACGCAGGGCTCCCAAGGCACGATGACCGTGTCGATTTGGGCACCAAGCACGACGGCCGCTGCCTCCGGATCTGCGTAGATGTTGAACTCGGCCGCCGGCGTGACGTTGCCCCGGCCGTAAACCGTCGCGCCCATGACGGTGAGGCGGCCGATGCCGGCCACGATGCCGGGAGCGGCCTGCAATGCCATCGCGAGATTGGTGAGCGGGCCGATGAACAGCAGGTCGATCGGTTGGCCCGTGGTCGCCGCGATGCTGAGCTCGGTGACCAGGAAGCCGGCCGCGTCGGAGCCGGCGATCTCGGCGATGGTATGAGGCCGCGGTGCGCCGCCCAGCCCATCCTCGCCATGGATCTCACGGGCGTGGATGATCTCCTGCACCAGCGGCTCGTGCGCCCCCTTGTGCACGTCGATCGCCGCACCGGCGACGGAGAGCACCGACAGGATGTTGTCCGTCGCCGTATCCAGATCGACATTGCCGAACACGGTGGTGATGGCATCGGGCGGCCGGCCGTTGGCAATCAGCAGCAGCAGGGCCTGGGCGTCGTCGACGCCACCGTCGGTATCGAGGATGAGGCGGTTCATGCTGCCCCACTCTACCGCAGCCTGGGGACTACTCCAGCTTGGCGCCTGTGCGCTTCACGATCGGCTCCAGCCTGACGAGGTCGTTGGCCAGCATCTTGCCGAGCTGCTCGGGAGTCGACGATGCGGGCTCGGCGCCGAGCGAGACGATGCGCGCCTTGATCGCTTCGGAGGCGAGGATCGGCTGCAGCGCGGCACTCAGCTTGTTCACGATCTCCGGCGGTGTGCCAGCGGGCGCGAAAAGCGCGTGCCAGCCCGAGGCGGCATCGACACCCTGGATGCCGTATTCGGCCAACGTCTTGATCTCGGGCAGCGCCGGCAGGCGGTTGGGGCCGATCACGGCCAGCGCCTTCAGCCGACCGGACTGGATGTGCGACATGGTGGTAGCCGAGTCGAACATGTAATCGATCTGGCCGGAGAGGAGATCGTTCACCGCGGGGGCCAGTCCCTTGTACGGCACATGGTTGGTCTCGATGCCGACCGTGGTGTTGAACAGCTCCGAGGCGATCTGGATCAGGCTTCCGCTGCCGGCCGAGCCGTAGTTCAGCGTCTTTGGCTTGGCCTTGGCCAGCGCGATGAAGGCCTCCACCGTGTCGACGCCGAGCTTGGGATGGACGACCAGGATGAAGTTGGTGCGCGCGGTCAGGCAGACCGGCGTGAAGCTCTTCACCGGATCGAACGGCAGCGAGGCGTACAGGAACGGGTTGAGGTTGAGCGTGCTGCCGCCGGTAGCAAGCAAGGTGTAACCGTCGGGAGCAGCGCGCGCGACCGCGGCGGCGGCGATGTTGCCGTTGGCGCCCGGCTTGTTCTCGACCACGACCGACTGGCCGAGCGCCTGCGACAGCGCCTCACCATAGGAGCGCGCGATGGTGTCGATCGAGCCGCCAGCCGTCACAGATACGACAATATGAATCGGCTTGCTCGGATAGGCCTGCGCGTTGGCCCGCCTGGCGAGCAGGGGCGTCGAGGCCAGTAGGCCCAGCAGCGAACGGCGATTCATGGTAGCTCGGTACTCCTCATGAAGATGCTCATGGCTGGGAGCGCGGATCTCCAGATCCGCTCAGAGTCATGAGCGGGTCTGGAGACCCGCGCTCCCAGCGAAAAACGCGGCGAGCAGCGCGTTGAAGGTATCGGGCTGCTCGAGATAGAGCGCGTGACCCGCGCCCGGGATGACATGAACGGCGGCGCCCGGCCATACGGCGGCGACGTCCTGATTGCGCGCCGGCGGCGTGATCACGTCGGCATCGCCGTAGATCACTTGGCCCGGCAGGCTGGCCGACAGCTTGCGGACATCGGCCTTGATGTCACCGGTCGACAGCATGCGCGCCGCCTGTCCGTAGCCGTGCGGCCGCACCGAGGCCATCGTGTCCTTCAGCCGGTCGAGCGCCTCGGGCGACGCGGCCGGTCCGAGCAGGCGCGGCGCACGCTTCTCGGCCATGCCCTGCGGCCCCAACGCGGCGAGATCACCGATGCGCTGGTCGAGCAGCTTCTGCCGCTCCTCGGCCGGCAGGTTGGCCTGACCGGCGGCGATGCTGCACAGCGTCAGCGACAGAACGCGCTCGGGTCGGGTTGCCGCGAAGCGTGCCGCCATCAGGCAGCCGAGCGAATGACCCAGCAGATGACAGTGTTGAATGCCCATCTCGCCGAGAAATGCCGCCAGCGCGTCGGCATAGTCGCCGGCGGTCGGGTGCTCCATCGGCAGGTCGGTCGAATGGCCGTAGCCCGGCGCGTCCCACGCCACGACGCGGAAGCGAGGCGCGAAGGCCGCAATCACCTTGTCGAACGAACGCGCGGCCGAGCCGATACCGTGCAGCAGGACCAAGGGCGTGCCCCGGCCCTGTTCCAGGAAGCTGACGGTCATGCCGCTTCGAAGACGACGGGTTGCGGCCTGGCGGCGCCGACGACCATGCTGAACTCGGCGTCGCCCGCGCCGTCGTTGCGAAAGTAATGCGCACGGCCGGCCGGATTGAACATCAGGTCGCGCTCGCCGAGGCGGCGCTCGACGATCTCGCCGTCCTGCTCCCAGCCGACGGTGATCGCGCCCTCGAGCACGAAGTACACGTCCTCAACCTCGCGAGTGTACGGCTTGATCGCCACGCCGCGCGGCAGGCGAATGAGGTCCATGCTGTAGCTCGCGGCCGGCGCACCGCCCTCGCCCACGTAAGTCATGCGCGCGAAACCTGCCTTCTCCCAGACCGGCTTGCGGTCGCGATAGCGCACGACGTGCGGCGCCAGCTCCTTGTGGCGGCGGTCGCTGCTCTCGGGCGAGAACAGATGGATCTTCTCCGGGCCGGGCGCACCGAAGCGGCGCGACAGCTCGAGCTCCTTGTCCTTGGGATGGCAGACATGGACCGGCATTTCCGGTGTGCCGCTGCCGACCGTGATCTGCATCAGCACCGGCTCGACGCCGTCGTTTCGGAAGCCGTGCGGCCGGCCGCTCTTGTTCAGCAGCAGGTCCTTGCGGCCGAGCTTCACTTCGACCACCTCGTCGCCCCACACCGTGCCGACCGTCAGCACGCCCTGCAGGATGAAGAAGTGCTCGACCACCTCGTGCGCGTGGCTGGCGGCGAACTTGCCGACCGGCTGATTCACCAGGCTGAAGGTGAAGTGCTGCGCCTTCAAGGTCGAGGGGTCGCCGACCTTGGGCGAACCGCCGGCGCCGACATAGCGGAGCTGGGCGCGCGACAGGTCGGGGATGCCGCGGCTGGCGGGGAAGGCGTCCCAGTCGAACGTCTTCTCGGTGAACAGGCCCGTGTGGGCGCGCATCTCGTCAGCGAGCGTGCTCGACGTCAAAAGGCTGGTGTCCGGCATGTCACTTCCTCCTGTTGAACGATCCATCAATTCCGGCGGGCCAGCCAGCGCGAGATCTCGGCGGCAGCCTCCAGGACGGCATCCTTGAGTTCGCCATGCATGGCCTGCTCGTCGATATGGGCGTTGACCGCGGTCACGTTGATTGCCGCCACGATCCGGCCGGCGCCGTCGCGCACCGGTGCGGCGATGGCGCTGACGCCGGCCTCGAAGAACGCCTGGCTGACGGCATAGCCGCGCTTGCGGTCGTCGGCGAGCAACGCCTTCAGGGCCTTCAATGTGGTCGGCGTCTGCGGCGTGAAGCGCTGCAGCGGCTGGTCACGAAACAGCGCCGCCAGCTCCTTGTCGTCCATCTCGAAGATCGTCATGCGGCCCATGATCGTGGCATGGACCGGGAAGCGCGTGCCGATGTTCACGCTGCTGGCGATCGTGCTGCGCGCCGGAAAGCGCGAGACATAGACGATCTCGCACTTGTCGCGAATCGCCATGTGCGAGGAG
Source organism: Reyranella sp. (assembly GCF_965279465.1). Taxonomy (NCBI): domain Bacteria; kingdom Pseudomonadati; phylum Pseudomonadota; class Alphaproteobacteria; order Hyphomicrobiales; family Reyranellaceae; genus Reyranella; species Reyranella sp. The sequence goes on along the minus strand of NZ_OZ257242.1, from coordinate 3,462,385 downwards.
AGGCCCGTCGCATCGCGCAGGCGCTGCAGGATCGGTTGCGCCACCTCGACCATGTCGAGCGAGGCGAGATACTCGAACCCGCCGCGCAGCAGCGCCGGCCCCAGGGTGAAATGCCGCTTGTCTTCGCCGCAGCGCACGTAATCCATCGACTGCAGCGTCTGCAACAGGCGGAACACCTTGGTGCGCGGCAACGAAAGTCGTTTGGCGATCTCCGGAGCGGTGAAGGAGCGGTTCTCGCCGCCGAACAGCGACAGGATGCCGAGGCCCTGGGCCAGCGCCGGCACGATGTACCTGTTCTCGGACGGGAGCGAAGCGTCTGACATCCCAGCCTCAGTTGAAGACGAAGCCGCCGTTGACCGGCACGAGCTGCCCGGTGACGAACCCGGCGCCGGGCCCGAGCAGGAAGACGACCACGCCGGTCACGTCCTCGGGCATCTGCTCGCGCTGCATGGCCCGTCCGGAGACGTACAGGTCCTTGCGTTCCTGCGGCACGTACTCTGTCGCCTCGACCATCACCAGGCCGGGCGCGATGGCGTTGACGGCGATCCTGTCGGGCCCGAGCTCGCGGGCGAGCGAGCGGGTCATCGAGATCACGGCGCCTTTGCTGCCGACGTAATGCAGCAGCCGCGGCGCGCCCCACAAGGCGGTATCCGAAGCGAGATTGACGATGCGGCCGCCCAGCGCCGATTTGCGCAGCAGCGGCGCCATCGCCTTGGTCATCAGCCATGTGCCGCGGACATTGACCGCCATCACCCGGTCCCAGGTCTCGATGTCGATCTCCTCGAACGTCTTGCCGCCGATGCCGGTCGCGATCGCGCCATTGTTGACCAGCCCGTCGAGGTGACCGCAGCGCGCTGTCATCCGCTCGGCGAAGACCTGTATCGACAGCGGATCGCCGAGATCCACGGGAATGAATTCCGCTCTCGTGCCGGCCTGATTGAGCGCGGCGACCGTCGCGTTGCCGGTTTCGGAGTTCACGTCCGCCACGACGATCCGATCGGCCTGCGCGGCCGCGCATGCCTCGGCGAAGGCGCGGCCAAGACCGCGACCCGCGCCGGTGATCAGGATCGTGCGACCCGCGAGGCTCATGTGTTGAGCCGTGCCCGCGCCGGCAGGTAATGCAGCACGCGCTTCTCGACCGCCACGACGATACCGTAGAGCGCGATGCCGATCAGGGTGAGCATGATGATGGTGACGAACACCCCCGCGGTGTCGCCGGCGCCCTCGCCGAAGGCCAGCAGGTAGCCGAGGCCGATGTTGCCGCCGACCAGCTCGCCCACCAGCACGCCGATCACCGCCAGGGTCGCGGCGATGCGCAGGCCGGCGAACAGCGGTGGCATGGCGGCCGGGAACTCGATCTTCAGGAAGACCTGCAGGCGGTTGGCGGTGAAGGACTTTGCGAGCCGCACGATATCGGGATCGAGCGCTCGCACCGCGCCCAGCACGTTGATCATCACCGGGAAGAACACGATCAGCACGCAGACCAGGATCTTCGGATAGACCGTGTAGCCGAACCAGATGATGAACAGCGGCGCGAACGCCACCTTGGGCGCGATCTGCAGCGCCAGGATATACGGCGACAGCACGAACTCCGCCGCTGGCGACATGCCGAGCGCAAAGCCGCAGAGGATGCCGAGCAGCACCCCGAGCAGGAAGCCGACGCCGACCTGCATCGCCGTGATGCCGGTGTGAAACAGGAGCCTGTCGCGCGCCATCATCTCGAGGAAGCGGTCCCACACCGTGCTCGCCGACGGGATGATGAACGGCGGAATGCCGAACAGGCCCGGCACCCATTGCCACGCGGCCAGGAAGGCCACCAGCAGCAACGCGCTGCCGATTGCCATCTGGCGCGTCGCCGGATCGGCGAGCAGCCGGCTCATTTGATGAACTGGTTCGTGTAGAGGTCCTTCACCGGTGTCTTGGTCCGGATCAGGCCTTCCTTGGCATAGAAATCCTGCAGGTCCGACAGCCGCTGCTCGTCCATCTCGCCCAGCACCTTCTGCCCGGCATAGACGTACTTGTTGAACAGCTGGAAGGAGAGCGTGACGTACTCCTCCTTGCCGGCGAGCTCGGGCGTCGCCTTGATGAAGTCGACGGCGCTGCCGGCCGGGTCGGCCATGACGTCCTTCAGGCCCTTGAGCGTCGCGCGCACGACTTTCTGGATCAGCTCGGGCCGCTTCTGGATCGTCTCGTCGGAAGCGATGATCGCCTGTGCCATGCTCTTGAACAGCGTGTCGGACGGGATGATCTCGATGTTCTTCTTGGCCAGCATGATCTGCGCCGTCCAGTCAGGCACCGAGGCGAGCGCGTCGGCCTGGCCCGAGAGGAACAGCTTCCACACATTGACCGGGCCTGCCGCCTGGGCATTGACGTCGTCCTTGGTCATGCCTTGGCTCGCGAGCATGCCGAGCAGCGCGAAGTAGGTCGTGTCCTGGTAGGCCAGCACCGTGATCGTCTTGCCCTTGAGGTCCTTGACTGTCTTCAGGCCCTTGTCCTTGTCCATGACGAGCTGCATCAGCGCGCCGCCGCCCAGCAGGGCGACCGACTTCACCGGCACGCCGTTGGGCCGCACGATGATCGAGGTGTCGCCGATGCCGCCGCCGATCACCGCATTGCCCGCGCCGACCTGCTTGGCGACGTCGACGCCGCCCTTGGCGACCTGGAAGGTGACCTCGAGCCCCTCGGCCTTGAAGTAGCCGCGCTGCTGGGCGACCACGAACGGACCGAACGCCGGCAGCGACAGCGGCGCGGGCAAGAGATAGGTGATCGCCTCCGCCGACGCAGGCGCCACGCCGCCAAACGCCATCACGGCCGCCGCGCACATCCCCACAAGAACCCGTCTCAACATGCCAAGCCCCCTCTTTATGCCGTTACTCTTCCGCTGGGAGCGCGGGTCTCCAGACCCGCGCTCCCAGCGAAGTAAAGACTACGATGCTCATGCTGCCGCCTGCTCGATCTGCAGCAGGTTCATCAGTCTCACTACATAGTTGGCGACCATCGCATGCTGACGCCGTTTCATCGGATTGGCGCGGTCGCCGATCTCGACGGTGATCTCCTCGATGATGCGCCCCGGCCTTTGGCTCATGACCAGGATGCGGTCCGACAGCGCCACCGCTTCCACAAGATCGTGAGTGATGAACAGCGCGGTCTTGCCGGTCTCGGCCAGGGTGCGGCCGAGATCCTGCTGCAGCACCATCTTGGTCTGCGCATCCAGGGCGGAGAACGGCTCGTCCATCAGCAGCACACTGGGATCGACGGCAAGCGTCCGCGCGAGTGCCGCGCGCTGGCGCATACCGCCCGAGAGCTGGTGGGGATAATGATGGGCGAAGTCGGGCAGCCGGCACTTGGCCAGCAGGTCGAGCGCCTTCTGCCGCCGTTCGCGCCGGGGCAGCCCCTGGATCTCCTGGCCCAGCTCGACATTCTCGACAATGGTACGCCACGGCAGCAGCAGGTCCTTCTGCAGCATGAAAGCGACCTGCTTGTTTGGTTTGGTCACCAGCACGCCATCGACGAACACCTCGCCCGACGAGGCCGGATCGAGGCCCGAGCCCATGTTCAGCAACGTGCTCTTGCCGCATCCCGACGGGCCGATCAGCGACACGACCTCGCCGTCGGCGATCGACAGTGAAACGCTTTCGACCGCGGTCATCGAGCCGAAGCGCTTGGTCACGGTGCGGAACTCGAGCCGGTTCATGCGCCTTGCTTCTGGCGTCGGGTGGTGCCGTCGATGCCACCGACCACCGCCCATTCGGCGAACATCTCGGGGCTCGGCGTGAAATCGCGTGGCGTCCAGTTCTCGGTCAGCACGTCCTCGTCGGCATAGTACTCGACCAGCGCGCCGGCCGGCGACTTGAAGTACCAGAACATCGCCGATGAGATCGGATGCCGGCCCGGCCCGATCTGCGTCTCCCAGCCGTGCCGCGCCATGGCGAGCCCGCCGCCGATCACCTCGTGCAGGTCGCGCACCGCGAAGGCGACGTGGTTGAGCCCGCGCTTGCCGTCGGGCAGCTGCAGCAGGAAGAGATCGTGGTGGCCGCCGCGCGCCGAGCAGCGCAGGAAATGGCCGCGGCCTGGATAGCGGTCGGAGAGGACGAAGCCGAGATTCTCGTAGAACGTCGTGGTCTCGTCGAGCGAGTCGGTGAAGAACACGACATGCCCGACCTCGACCGGCTCGGCATGGTCATAGACCGGGCTGGGCGTGTCGATGCGCGCTGTATGGCCCCACACATTGGCCGGCGTGCCCTCAACCGCTACCGGCCGCTTGCACGTCACGCGGAAGCCGAGACCGATGCCGTTCGGATCGACTTTCGGCACGTCACCGAGCGCCGAGAGATCGGCCTCGCTCGTCACGCCCCAGATCACCTCGCGCAACGTCGGCCCAGGTTCGACGGCCGGCGGCAGCGACGGATCGTCCGCCTTCCTCACGAGCAGCTCGCAGCCGTTCAGGCTCTCGAAGTCGAGCCCGCTTTCATCCTCGCGCACGAGCTTCAGCCCCCAGTCGAGGAAGAACCTGCGGCAGGCCGCGAGGTCCTCGACGCCGTAGGTGATCCGGTCGATGCCTTCGATCATGATTTCCTCCCTGCGCGCAGCGCGAGGTGCCCTCGTCTGACGAGGGCGGAGGGGTCATGAGCCACAGTCGTGTTGTCGCTCATGACCCCTCCGTCAGCGTAAGACGCTGACACCTCCCCATACGCATGGGGAGGAAAGATACGAGGGTGCGTCGCCATCGTCGGACTCATTGAATCGGCTGCCCGGCGGCTTCGAGCGCCCTGAGCTGCGCCTCGGCCTTGGTCCGGAACACGCGACGCAGGCGTGCCACGCCCATGTCGTGCTGGTAGAGGTTCTCCCGCAAAAACGCGTCGGGCTCGAAGTCCTCGAGCATCACGCGGTCCTGCTCCAGGACCTTCCAGTGCCGCTCTTCCAGCCGGTTCTTGTAGAGAAAGCGCCAGGTGTCGCGCTGCCAGCCCTCGACCTTGCGGCAGCGCCAGTGGAACACCGCGGCGCGCTTCTCGTCGATCGGCGTGTAGATGCCGACGATGTGGAAATTGCCGCCCGGCCCTCCCGTTGCGGGATAGGGGATCTCCAGCCGCAGCCAGTGCGCGCCGGTGTCGAGGAACTCTGTCCAGTCGAAGTTGACGTTACGCTGGCCCTGCTTCTCGAACACGAAGCCGGTCGGCGTCTCGCGGATCTGGAAGGTCGCGGTCGTGTCGCCGAACGACATGGAATGAGACTGCTTGTGCAGGAAGGTCCCGTGCATCGGGTCCATGACGTTGTCGTAGACATAGCGGTAATCGCCGCCCCATTCGCAGTAGCACAGGAACGAGCTGAACTCCGGCGAGGTGAGCTGCTCGGGAAACTGGAGCTCGATCGGCTCGGGATGCAGCGCGTCACCCGCATAGGCAAAGATCACGCCGGCGCACTCCTGCGTCGGGAACGACTTCACGCACTTGCGGCCTTCGAGCTTGCTGCCCGGCGCGCCGGGTACGGAGATGACGGTCCCATCCTTCCCGACCTGCACGCCGTGGTAGCCGCAGGCGATGCGGTCCCCCATCGGCATGCCGCGCGATAGGGGCGCGCCACGATGCGGGCAATGATCCTCCAGCATCACCGGCTTACCGTCTGCGTCGCGCCACAGCACGACCTTGAGGCCGAGCCGGCGCAGCGAGATCGGCTTCTCGCCGAGGAAATGCGACGGGCAGATCGGATACCAGAGGTTGCGCACGCCTTTGGCGAGAAGCTTGTTGATGGCCTGGCTGGTCACTGCACTCATGACTGGCTGATCCCTCTCACGCGCCGAGGCGCTTCATCTCTCTCTGGAACAGCTCCGCGGTCCAGGGCTGACCGTTCGGCGCCGGTACCTGCGCTTCGTTCAGCCGGCCGACGAGGCCTGGCAGATCGTGGATGCCGGCCGCGAAGGCGCGCTCGATCGCGTCGCCCAGGAGGTTCTGCCAGTCGTCCGGCTCACGATCGCGCGACTGGTGCGGGTTGAGATAGCAGCCCTCGGCCATCACTTGCCTCCTCCACGGACGCGTTCCTTGATGCGCTCGCGTGCCGGCACGAAATCGTAGGCCGGATAGCACTCCGTGCGGAATACGCCCCACGCCGAACGCTCGAGCTCGACATTGACCTCGGCGAGCTTCGAGGCCGGCAGACGCAAGGTCACGATCTGGCCGAAGCCCATCGCCACGGTCCACGACACGATCTCCACCCCGTCGGGCGGAAAGCGGTCCCACCATCCGGCGTCCTTCAGCTTGGTCTGGACCGCGTCGAGATTGTTCGACTGGTCGTGCCGGAGGAAGACCGTCAGCAGCATCGTCTCGGAGATTTGTTCCATATATGAAACGTCGGTTTCTATTTGAACTAGGCTAGTGACTCGCTACCGTGCTGTAAAGGAGCAATCGCATGGATCTGGGGTTGAAGGGCCGGCGCGCCATCGTCTGCGCCGCGAGCAAGGGACTCGGCCGCGCCTGCGCCGAGGCGCTGGCGGCAGAGGGTGTCGATCTCGTTCTGAACGCGCGCAGCGTTGGGCCGTTGGAGCAAACCGCTGAGGAGATGCGCACTTTGTATGGAGTGAACGCGACCGCGGTCGCGGGCGACATCGGTACCGCGGACGGCCGCGCCGCCGTGCTGGCCGCCTGCCCTGCCCCCGACATCCTGGTGAACAACGCAGGCGGCCCCTCGCCCGGCAAGCTCAAGAGCTTCACCGAGCGGGACTGGGCCAGGGCACTCGACGGCAACTTGCGGGCGCCTGCAGCGCTGCTTGCCGCCGTCCTCGACGGCATGGCCGAGCGCGGCTTCGGCCGCGTGGTCAACATCACCTCGAGCGTGGTGCGCCATCCGATCGACGTGCAGGGCCTGAGCGCCGCCGCGCGCGCCGGCCTGCATGGCCTGGTCAGCACGCTGGTGCGCGAGCGCATCGCGCGCAACGTCACGATCAACAACATCCTGCCCGGCCCGTTCGCCACCGACCGGCTGATCAGCAACTTCACCTTCCAGGCGAAGCAAAAGGGCATCAGCCCCGACGAAGCGCTCGCTGCGCGAAAGGCCGAGCTGCCCGCCAAGCGCTTCGGCGAGCCGAGCGAAGTCGGCAAGCTCTGCGCCTATCTCTGCAGCGCACACGCCGGCTACATCTCCGGCCAGAGCATCCTGATCGACGGCGCCGCGCATCCCCAGTTGCTGTAGCGGCGCACTTCTTGCTCACTGATCGCCGCACCATCAGGGAGAGCCAGTCGTGAACAAACCCAAGGTCGCCTTCATCGGCACCGGCGGCACAATTTCCTCGCTCGGCGTCCATCCGCTCGAGCTGCAGGATTACGTCATCCACAACAACCGCATGCATGCCGGGCAGATCGTCGACCGCTTCCCGACGGTCCGGGAGATCGCCGACGTCATTCCGGTCGACTTCCGCAACGTGCCGAGCACCGAGATCTATTTCGCCGAGTGGCACGAGCTCGCGATGCTGTGCAGCAAGCTCGCGGCCGAGCATCCCGACCTCGCCGGCATCGTGATCGGCCACGGCACGGCAACGCTCGAGGAGACGGCCTACTTCCTGAACCTGGTGCTCAAGGTTCCTTTCCCGGTCGTGATGATCGGCTCGCAGCGTCCGGCCTCGGGCCTGTCGACCGATGCGGCGATCAACCTGCTGAACGGCGTGCGCGTGGCGGCCGCGCCGGAGAGCCGCGGCCGCGGCGTGCTGCTGATGCTGAACGACGAGATCCAGGCCGCGCGCGAGGTGACCAAGACCTCGAACTGGCGCATGCAGACCTTCCGCACGCCCGACTTTGGCGCGCTGGGCCACGCCGACGCCGACCGCATCGCCTACTACCGACGGCCCGAGCGCAAGCACATGCCCGACACCGAGTTCGACGTGAGCGGCCTCACGGCGCTGCCGCGGGTCGACATCGCCTATGCTTATCCCGGTGCCGACGGCACTGCCGTGCGCGCCTTCGTGGCGGCCGGCGCCAAGGGAATCGTGTCGGCCGGCTTCGCCCCCGGCATGGCGCCGCCCGCCGATCTCGACGCGCTCACCGAGGCCGTCAAGCAGGGCGTCACCGTCGTGCAATCGTCACGCGCCGGCTCGGGCCGCATCTTCCGCAGCCAGCGCCTGACCGACGCCGGCATCCTCGCCGGCGACAATCTCAACCCGCAGAAGGCCCGTCTGCTGCTCGCCCTCGCGCTCACCAAGACCTCGGACCCGGCCGAAATCGCACGAATGTTCGCGACTTATTGAGAGACCTTATGGCTGGGAGCGCGGCTCTCCAGAGCCGCTCATCCTTCGGATCGCTACATCCTATGAGCGGCTCTGGAGAGCCGCGCTCCCAGCGAAGAAGACGACAGCTACCGCTGATCTTCCAGGACCATGTCCGCGGCCTTCTCGCCAATCATGATCGACGGTGCGTTGGTGTTGCCGGAGGTGAGCGTCGGCATGATCGAGGCGTCGGCGACCCGCAAGCCCTTGATGCCGTGCACGCGCAGGCGGGCGTCGACCACCGCCATTGGGTCGGTGCCCATCTTGCAGGTGCCGACCGGGTGATAGGTCGTCTCGCCGGCCGCCTTGACCCAGTCGATGATGGCTTCGGGGGTCTGCCGGTCGGGACCGGGCGCCTGCTCCGTCAGCTGCAGCGCCTTCATCGCCGGGGCGGTCATGATCGAGCGGGCGATGCGGATTGCCTTGACCGTCAGCTCGGCATCGACCGGCGCCGACAGGAAGTTGAAGGTGATCGCCGGCGGCCTGCGCGGATCGGGAGACGTGATGTGGATCGTGCCCTTGCTCTCGGGCCGCATCGGATGGGCGTAGCAGGAGAGGCCCGACTGGCGCGCGATGTTCGGGCCCTTCGGACCGGGTTCGGTGAACATCGTCACCCAGCCGAGCAGCAGGTCGGGCGCCTCGAGTCCCGGGCGCGAGCGGACGAAGGCGCGCATCGGCGCGCCCACACTGGCGAGCAGACCGCGGCGCGCGACCGCATAGTGCAGCGCCTGCTTGACCAGCCCCAGGCCGCGCGCGGTGTCGTTGTAGGTATAGCCCTTGGCGCCGACCAGCCAGCGCGTGCGCGGCGCGTAGTGATCGCGCAGGTTCTCGCCGACGCCGGGCAGCGCACGGTTCACCGGCAGGCCGAGCGCCTTCAACCGCTCGGGTTGGCCGATGCCCGACAGCTCGAGCAGTTGCGGGCTGTTGACCGACCCGGCACAGACCACGACCTCGCGGGCCGCGGTCGCCTCGTGCGCCGTGCCGTTCACCGAATAGCGCACACCGGTGCAGCGCGCGCCGTCGAGGATCAGCCGCTCCGTCAGCGCTTCGGTCACGATACGGAGGTTCGGCCGTTTGCGGATCGGGTCGAGATAGCAGCGCGCCGTGCTCATGCGCTTGCCGGCGACGATCGTCGCCTGGCTCATGACGATACCGTCCTGCGTGGCGCCGTTGTAGTCGGGATTGTGCGCGATGCCGACCTCGGCGGCGGCCTTGATCAGCGCCTGGAAGATCGGTTCGCGCGGCGGCGGATCGGTGACCCGGACCGGCCCGTCGCGGCCGCGGAATCTGTCGTCGCCGCCGCCCTCGTAGCTCTCCATCCGCTTGAAGAAGGGCAGCACGTCGGCGTAGCTCCAGCCGGGATTGCCCATCTGCGCCCAAGTGTCGAAGTCCTGCGCCTGGCCGCGCACGAAGGCCATGCCGTTGATCGCGCTCGACCCGCCGAGCAGCTTGCCGCGCGGTACCGGGATGCGGCGGCCGTTGGTGCTGGGCTCGGGCTCGGAACTGTACAGCCAGTTCGCCGCCGGATTGTTGATCAGTCGCGCCGAGCCGACCGGCAGGCGCGTCCACGGATTGTCCGCCACGCCGGCTTCGAGCAGCAGCACCTTGTTGGCCGGATCGGCCGACAGGCGGTAGGCGACAGCGGCACCGGCCGAGCCGGCGCCGACCACGATGAAATCGTACGCGCTCATCAGGAGGCGCTGTACGGCACGCCCCAGCGATCCTGGAAGACGACCTCGTTGAGCGGGGCACGCTTCACGGGCCCGAACTTGCCCATCGGATAGCCGATCGGGAGGATCGCGAAGGAATGCACGCCCTCGGGCAGGCCGAGCGCCTGGTCGACTTCCTTCTGGTAGAACATGTGCCGGTTCGTCAGCACGGTGCCGAGGCCGAGCGCGCGGCAGGCCAGCACCATGTTCTGCACCGCCGGATAGATCGAGGCACCGGCGCCGGCATTATGGTTTGCCCCGTCCTCGAGGCAGGCAACGATCCAGACCGGCGCATCGGCGAAGTGGTCGGTGAGATATTCCACCGCGTCGTGCTGGCGCTTGAACTTCTCCTTGCTGACGCCGGGTGGCGGCGCGACCGTGCTGTAACGCGGGCCGATGATTTCGTCGTAGGCCTTCTTGTACCAGGCTGCCGCGCCTTCCTTGATCTTGCGATCCTTGATCACGAGGAAGCGCCACTTCTGCGCATTGCCGCCGGACGGCGCGCAGGTCCCCGCCTGCAGGATCTTGCCGATCAACTCGTCCGGCACGGGATCGGGCTTCAGCCGCCGCATCGCGCGGCAATTCTCCATGGTCTCGAACAGATCGGGCATCGTTCCCTCCGTTTGCGCGTTGAGCGAACATAGTACAGCGCTCACGGCGTGGACGAGGGCGAATAGCAGCGGAAACCCGAATGTCGAAAGCGCGTGTCAGCCGCGTCGCGCCGCCTCGATCTTGGCGACGTCGATCTTCTTCATGTCCATCATCGCCTCGAACGCGCGCTTTGCTTCGTCGCCGCCGGCCGCAATCGCCTCGGTCAGCACCCGCGGCGTGATCTGCCAGGAGACGCCCCACTTGTCCTTGCACCAGCCGCACGCACTCTCCTGGCCGCCGTTGCCGACGATGGCGTTCCAGTAGCGGTCGGTCTCCTCCTGGTCGTCGGTGGCGATCTGGAACGAGAAGGCTTCGCTCTGCTTGAACACGGGACCGCCGTTGAGGCCGATGCAGTGAACGCCGGCTACGGTGAACTCGACCGTCAGCACGTCGCCCTTCTTGCCGGACGGGTAGTCGCTGGGCGCCCGATGGACGGCGCTCACGGCGCTGTCGGGAAAGGTCGCGGCATAGAAGCGGGCCGCGGCCTCGGCGTCCTTGTCGTACCAGACGCAGATCGTATTCTTTGCCATCACGTGTCCTTTCCGTTCGGGTCAAACGGCGAACGATACGTCACTTCAATTGTTCCACAACGCGGCCGAGTCGTTCCAGCGTGCGCAGGACCATCTTCTGGCCGAGGCCCGGCCATTGCACGCGCAGCAGGATGTGGTCGGTGCCGGTGCGCTCGCCGTAACGCCCGAGCTGGTCGACGACCTCGCTCTCGCTGCCGATCAGGAAGCGCTTGGCCGCGAACGCGTCGAAGTTGGCGCGGATGCCCTCGGCCGGCACGAAGCCCGACTCGCCGCCCCAGCTGGCGTAGGCCTCGTACTTGAAGGACAGCGGCTCGCGCACCTCGTCCATCGTGCCGATGTGGCATTCGCGAATCAGCGGGTACTCCCGCGCCGCCGGGAGGCCGGCCGCCGCACGTGTCTCGCGGAACAGGGCATTGAGCTTGCCGACGTTCTCCTCGCTCACCATCGGCGAGGCGAACCAGGCGTCGCCGATCCTGGCCGCACGCTTCACCGCGACCTCGACATCGCCCGCCATCCAGATCGGCGGACCGCCGGCCTGCTGCGGCTTGAGGCTCGCCGGCACGCCGCTCACGGTGTGAAAGCGGCCGCGATGCTCGACCGTATCGTCGCGCCACAGCTTGCGGATCAGCTCGACGCCCTCGACGAAACGCGGCACTCGTTCCTTGAACGGCACGCCGATAGAATCGAACTCCTCCTTGCGGTAGCCGAGACCGAGACCGATGATCGCCTTGCCGCCGGTCATCCAGTCGAAGGTCGCGCACTCCTCCGCCACGATCACCGGATTGAGCAGCGGCAACAAGAGCAGGCCCGGCCCGAGCCGCATGCCCTCCGCCTCGGCGGCGAGGCGCGCCAAGAGCGGCATGGCCTGGAACATCTGCAGCGGCGTCGACACGAAGTGCTGGCCGACCATCAGCGAGGTGAGCCGGCTTGCCTTCGCCAGCCGCACCTGCTCGATCAGATTGGCAAGCTCGGGCGCGAGATCGGCGCCCTGCCGCCATTGCGTCGCCATGTAGAGACCGAGCTTCATCGTACGTGCTCCCTTTGCCGTGCCTTCAATCGACGATCGCCTGGTTGACCAAGGCATTGATCGTGTGGCGATAGCGCAGATTGGTCGGGCCGACCGGGGTCGGCGCCATCCAGACCGCCACGAGCTCCTCCTTCGGATCGGCCCACCAGTATGTGCCGTATCCTCCCGGCCACGAAAACGTGCCGACCGAACCGCTGTCGCGCGCGATGCCCTCAGTCGTGCGCACCGCGACGCTGAGGCCAAAGCCCCAGTCGGCATAGAGGGTGCGCAACTGGCTGCGCGTGCCGGGTGCTAGCTGGTTCGCCGTCATGTACTCGACCGTCTTGCGGCCGAGCAGGCGCGTGTCGCCGAGCTTGCCGCGATTCAGCAGCATGGAGGCGAAGCGCAGATAGTCGCCCGTTGTGCCCACCGCACAGCCGCCGCCGCATTCGAACTTGGTCGGCACCAGCGGCGACGGAATGTCCTGGATGCCGCGGGCGTAGCGGCCGGCCTTGTCCGCCGGCACGACGAACCCCGTGTCGGCCATGCCGAGCGGCTTCCACACCATCTCCTGCAGCGTCTCGCCCAGCGACTTCTGCGTGATCTTCTCGACCACGAAACCCAGCACGTCGAGGCCGAAGCTGTATTCCCATACCGTGCCCGGCTGGTGAGCCAACGGCAGCGCGGTCATCTTGTCCATCAGCTCCTGGCTGGTGAGCGTGCGCGCGGCGCCGTTGCTCGATGGTGCGTACTGCTTGTGCAGCATCGACGTACCGCTGCCGCCGTAGCTCAGGCCCGAGGTGTGGCGCATCAGGTCCTGGATCGTGATCTGCCGGGCCGCCGGTGCCGTGTCGCGGACGCCCTTCGACAGGTCGTCCCAGACGGCGGCCTTCATTTCGGCGAACTTCGGGAAATACTTGGCCAGCGGATCGTCGATCAGCAGCCGGCCCTGCTCGTAGAGCTGCAGCGCGGCGACCGTCGTCATCGGCTTGGTCATCGAGGCGAGGCTGAAGATCGTGTCGGTCGTCATCGGCGTGCCGGCCTTCTTGTCGCTCAGGCCGAACGCCTCGAAGTAGACCAGCTTGCCGCGTCGGGCGACGGCGACCACGGCGCCCGGAATTTGGCCGGCATCGATCTCCGCCTTGGCGAAGGTCGCGATGCGCGCGAGGCGCTCGGACGACAGGCCGACTTCCTCCGGCTTTGCGCGCGGCAGCGGATCGTCCGCCCATGCGACGCTCGCGAGGCCTACGAGCCCGGCGACGAGAAGAGCAGCCATTCCCTTTTTCATGAGCGTTCCCCCTGACGGCAGCTTAACCTACGGACCGCGAACAGTAACGGAGAGCGCAGTGACCAAATCGCCAGGCGACCGGGTGGCCGGCAAGATCGCCCTCGTAACCGGCGCCGCCAACGGCCTCGGCCGAGCCATCGCCCAGCGTCTCGCGGAGGAAGGCGCGACCCTCGTTCTCGTCGATATCGATTCGGCGGGCCTCGCCGAGACCGAACGGCTTATCAAGGCGGACAGCGCCAGCGGCTCGAACCAGCCGCCGATGGCGATCACCGCCGACGTCACCGAGGAGGCGCCGGTCAAGGCGCTGTTCCAGCAGGTGCTCGCCACGCATGGCCGGCTCGACATCCTGGTCAACGACGTGGGCGGCGGCACCACCGGCCACATCTGGGAGGCCAAGCTCGAGGACTGGGACTACGTCATCCGGCTGAACCTGCGCTCGGCCTTCCTGTGTACGCGCGAGGCGACGGCGCACATGCGCGAGCGCCGCTCGGGCAGCATCGTCAACCTGTCCTCCGGCGCGCGCGAGGGCACGCCGTGGACCGCGACCTACATCGGCAACTCGGCCTACTCGGCAGCCAAGGCCGGCATTCACGGCTTCACGCGCGGCGTGGCGCTCGAGCTCGCGGACTCCGGCGTCCGCATCAACGCCGTGGCGCCCGGCCCGATCGAGACCGAGCGCACCGGCCCGGGTTTCCGCAAGATCGAGCAGCTCGAGTACGGGCCGATCCGCGCCACGCCGATGCGCCGCATCGGCGTGCCCCAGGACATCGCGAACGCCGTGCTCTATCTCGCCTCCGACGAGGCGGCCTATGTCACCGGCACCACGCTGGCCGTTGCGGGAGGACGCTGATGGACACGGCGATCGCCAACGACCTCGACCAGGACCTTGCCGCGCTGAAGGCAAAGGCCGCCGATTATGGTGCGCGCCACAAAGTCATCGAGAAGGTGGAATGGCCGCAGGGCATGCGGCTCGCGGTGAACTTCACCGCCGACTTCGACACCATGCTGCTCCGCCGCCTGCTGAACGAGCCGCCGCAGCAGCTCGCCAAGGGCGAGTTCGGCGGTCGGGTCGGCATCTGGCGCTTGATCGACCTGTTCGACAGCCACAACATCAAGGCGACGATCTTCACACCCGGGCGGATCTGCGAGCTTTATCCCGACTCGCTGCGGGCGGCCGCGAGGAGCGGCCACGAGATCGCCGACCACATGTGGGAGCACCGCGTCCCGAAGGAACCGGAACTCGAGCGGGATCACCTGCGCAAGACCATTGAGGCGATCGAGAAGACGGTCGGCAGGAAGCCCGTCGGCACGCGGAGCAACCACAGCCGCGAGCTGCTGCTCGAGCACGGCTACGTCTATATGTCCGAGGATTCCATGGATCATCAGCCGAGCTGGCTGAGCGCGCCGGACGGCGCGAAGCCGATCCTGAACCTGCCGTTCCATTACGCCATCGACGACGCGATGTTCTTCAGCTTCGCCTGGCTGGGCAGCGACAACAGCGCCCAGCGCATGATGGATCCCGACCACGTCGAGGAGATCTGGTGGCGAATGTTCGAGCAATGCTATCGCGACGGCGGCTACATGAACATCTGCATGCATCCGTTCGTGTCGGGCCGCGCGTTGCGCATCGCCATGCTCGACCGGCTGATCAACCGCATGAAGGCGCTGCCCGGCGTGTGGTTTCCGACCTGCGAGCAGGTCGCCCGTCATATCATCGGAGCACGCTGATGCCCTGGAAGGAACGCTACACCATCAGCGACGAAAAGAGCATCGGCGATGGCGACATCCGCTGGCCGGACGGCAAGCGCTGCTGCTTCCGCGTCGTGGTCGATCTCAGCCCCGCCTGTGGACCGGACGGTATCAAGCCTGCCGACCTCGCGACGCCGGACGCCTACTACGGCATGAACGGCGGGCTTGCCGCGCTGGTAGGTGTGCTGGACCGCTACGGCATCAAGGCAACTTTCGCGGTGCCCGCCGTCATCGCGGAGATCCAGGCAGAAAAGCTCCGTCGTCTCGCCGGCGAGGGCCACGAGATCGCCGCGCACGGCTTCAAGCACGAGGACGTGAGCGCGCTCGACAGGGACGACGAGCGCACGCGGCTTGCCCGCACGACCGAGATCATCGCCAAGGCCGTGGGCACGCGTCCTGTCGGCTGGTTCTCCCTCGCCAGGCCTGGCGACAAGTTCGCCGGCGGTGCGATCAGCCCGAATACGATCGATCTGCTGCTCGAAGACGGCTACGCGTATTTCGGCAACGGTTTGGCCGACGACGCGCCACATTATTGGGTGAGCGACTTCGCCAGCCGCCGCGCGATCCTGACCCTGCCCTACTACTATCACTTCGACGACCAGTTCTTCCTGTTGTTTCCGCGCAAGGGCACGGGTCTCGAGAATCCCGACTCGCTGTTCCGCAACTGGAAAGCCGAGCTCGATGCGCAATACAAGCGCGGCCGCCACTTCTCGATGGTGCTGCATCCGCACGCGATCGGCTGGCCCAACCGGCTGCACATGCTCGAGCAGTTCCTCGACCATGCGCGCGCCCTGCCCGAGCTGTGGTACGCAACGAGCGTGGCCTGCGGGCGGCATTGGAGCGAGACCTTCCCGCCCGCCACGCACCTCAAGCTCGAACCGTCGATCTGGCAGGACTATCCTGGCAGCCTGAGTTGACGATGCCCGCTTCTACCCTCCTCGAATCGGCGCGCCGCCTCGCGCCGAGGATCCGCGAGGTACGCGACTTCGGCGAGCAGCACCGACATCTCGAGCCCGGCGTCCTGGCTGCGATGCACGAGGCGAAGTTCTTCCGCATGATGATTCCCGCCGATACCGGTGGCCTCCAGACCGATCTGCCGACGGCGATGCAGGTCGTCGAGACGATCGCCTCAGCCGACGGCGCCACCGGCTGGAACCTGATGATCGGCGCGGCCTACGGCATCTGGGCTTCACGGCTCGGCGCAGAGGCGGCGCGTGAGATCTACGGCCCGACCGATGCCGTCGTGGCCGGCGCGCTGCGGCCGACCGGCACGGCGAGGATCGTCGAGGACGGATTCGTCGTCGAGGGCAGCTGGTCGTTCGCCAGCGGCATCGGCCACAGCACCTGGTGGACCGCCGGATGCATCGTCCACGACGATGACGGGCCACGCAAGAATGCCAACGGCACGCCGGAGACTCGGCTGGTATTTTTTCCGGCAAGCGACGGCGAGGTGATCGACACCTGGACAGCCGGCGGCATGCGCGGCACCGGCAGCCACGACTATGCGATCAACGACGTCTTCGTTCCGATCGAGCGCACGTTGCCGGCAAATGCGCCATCTCGCCTGCCCGACCCGCTCTACAACATGCCGCTGATGGCGCTGATGGACAGCATGATGGCCGCCGTCCCGCTCGGCATTGCGCGCGCGGCAATCGATGCCTTCGCCGCCATCGCCGGAAGCCGGATGAGCCACGGCTCGAGTACGGCGGCAGCAAACAAGCCGGCGGTGCAGGCCGATATCGGCCGCGCCGAAGCGGCGCTGCGCGCGGCCCGCTCCTGGCTCTATGAGACGGTCGAGGAGGCGATGAGCGATGTGCAGGCCGGCCGCGCGGTATCGACCCAGCAAGCCGCCTTGATGCGTCTTGCACGGGTCAACGCGATGACGGCGGGCGTGCAGGCGGTCGACCTGATCTACACGGCGGCCGGCAGCGCCTCGGTCTACAGCAAGGGCCTGATCGACCGCTGCTTCCGCGACATCCATGTCGCCGCGCAGCATACGGCCCTTCATCCCTCCAACTACGAGGTCTGCGGCGCCGTCCTCCTCGGCCTGCCGCCCCCGCGCGCACTTTAGGAGAAGCAATCAGATCATCGCCATGCCGCCGCTGACGCCGATGTGCTGGCCGGTGACGAACGACGCCTCGGGTGCGCCGAAGTAGGCGACGGCGGACGCGACCTCGGTCGGGTGGGACAGCCGGCCCATGCTGATGCCGCGCTGGCCGACGATCCTGGCCAGCTCCTCCATCACGCCGGGGCCGGTCCAGCCCGGATCGCGGGTGCTTTCCTTCGGCGGATCGGGGTCGCCGTCGGCGGCAGATTCTATGCCGCCGGGAGAGACGCAGTTGACGGTAATGCCCTGTGCGATCGTCTCACCGGCGAGCGTCACGGTGAGGCCGACCATCGAGCCCTTGCCGACGCCCGCGAGCAGGGTGTGGAACGGCGCGCCGGTGCGCCACGCCTCGCCTGCGATGTTGACGATGCGGCCGTAGCGCCGCTCGATCATGGGCGGCAGCACCGCCTTGCAGCAGCGCAGCGTGTTCCACACGTTCCAGTCGACCGCCTTCTGCAGCAGCTCCTCGGTGAAATCGACCAGCCGCATTCGGATCAGCGCGGCGGCGTTGTTGACCAGCGTGTCGACCCGGCCGAACTCGGCAAGCGTGCGCGCCACCATGTCCTCCGCGACGCCCTCCCGGCTGAGATCGCCGCCGAGCGCGAGGAAGGGCCGGCCGGTCTCCTCCTGCAGGAGCCGCGCGGTACGCTTCACCCGCTCTTCCTGGATGTCGGCGACGACGACCGTCGCGCCCTCCTCCGCCAGCCGCCGCGCGATCACACGGCCGAGCCCCTGCGCCGCGCCGGTGACGATCGCAACCCGGCCATCGTAGCGCCGGCACTCGGTCTTCACCGCGTAGGGCAGCGTCTTCGGCTCGCTCACGCCACCTCTCCCAGGAGGCGCCTGGCATTGCCCGACAGCACCAGCGCCTCGTCCTCCGCAGAGAGGCCGAGCTTCTCCACCGCTGACACCGGCTGGGTCTCCTCGATGGAAAACGGATGGTCGGTGCCTACGCACAGCTGTGTGATGCCGAAGCGCTCGATCAGGAATTTGAGCGTATCGGCGTCGTAGACCAGCGTGTCGTAGTAGAGCCGCCGCGCCATCTCGGCCGGCGAGCCGCCGGTCGCCTCCTTGAGCGCGGGCATCATCTTCCAGCCGTGCAGGAAGCGCGGCAGCACCAGCCCGAACACACCGCCGCCATGGCTGAAGGCGATGCGCAGCTTCGGGTGCCGGCCGATGATCCCACCCATCATCAGCGAGACGATCGCCGTCGAGGTCTCGCACGGGAACAGCGCCAGCGCCGGCATGTTGGGTGGGCCGATCAGCCGCTCGGTGCCGGCGGGATGCAGCGCATGCACGAAGATCGCCGCGCCGAGACGCTCCGCCGTCTCGAAGAATGCGGCGTATCGCTTGTCGCCGATCGACACGCCGTTCACGTTGGTGCCGATCTCGACGCCCTTGAAGCCCGCCTTCATCAGCCGCTCGAGCTCGGCCACCGCGCGGTCGGGGGCCTGCATCGGCACCATGCCCAGGCCCGCAAAGCGTCCCTTGCCGTCGGCGACCATGGTGGCGATCGTGTCGTTGACGTGCCGGCCGATCGATTCGGCATCCTCCGGCTCCATCCAATAGGACAAGAGCTCCGGCATCGGCGACAGGACCTGCCGCTCGACCCGGGCCGCTTCCATGATCTCCAGCCGCCGCTCGAGGCTCCAGCTATGGTCGCTCACGGTGCGGAAGACCTTGCCCGCGATCATCACGTTGCAATGGTGGCAGTCGTGCGCCGGCGCCATCGACGGCCAGCGCGCATTCGCGTGGCGGCCGGCATAGGCGGGGAAGGTCGCCGGAACGATGTGCGTGTGGATGTCCGTCGCTCCCGTCGTCATTCGTTCCCTCGGTGTCGTTGATGTATCTTGCCTCGACGTTATGGGAGATCGAATGAAACTCAAAGACAAAGTCGCCCTCGTCACGGGCACCAGTCCCAACATCGGCGGCGGCATCGCCGAGGCCCTTGCGGCCGAAGGTGCCGCGGTCGTCAGCGTTGATGCGTCGGCCGCCAACGCCGACGATTGCGCGGCCTACATCAGGGGCATCGGCGGCAGGGCGCTGGGCATCACCTGCGACGTCACCGATGAGGCGCAGGTCACCGCAGCGGTGCAGAAGGCGTGCGAGACCTTCGGTCAGGTCGACGCGCTGGTGAACAACGCCGTCGTGTTCAACAAGAAGGGCGTGCTCACCATGCCGCTCGCCGAATGGCGCAAGCAGATCGACGTGATCCTGACCGGCGCCTTCCTGTTCACCAAGTATGTCGCCCAGTCGATGATCGAGCGGCAGGTGCGCGGCAGCATCCTCAACATCATCTCGACGGCCGGGCATCAGGGCGAACCCAACAATATCGGCTACTCGACGGCCAAATGCGGGATGCTGAACTTCACCCGCTCCGCCGCGATGGAGCTGGCGAAGCACGGCATCCGGGTCAACAGCCTCACGCCCACCGCGACCGATCCGTCGGAATCGTCGGAGCGGGCGCAGCGCTGGGGCCGTGCCGCGATCGACCTTTCCGCATCCAAGCCGATCTTCGAGATGTATCGCAGCCGCATCCCGATGCAGAAGCTGCCCAGCCCCAGCGACTACGGCCGGGCCGCCGCCTTCATCGTCTCGTCCGATGCCGAGATGATGACCGGCACCGACCTCCGCATCGATGCTGGTGCCGTGGCCCGCTATTGGCCATGGGACCCGGCGCCGAAGTGACCGGCACTCCCAAGGCCAAACCGCGCGCCTTCGAGGAGATCTGCGAGCGCATCCGCAATCAGCTCGCCGCCGGCAAGCTCAAGCCCGGCGACAAGCTGCCGCCCGAGCGCGAGCTGTCCGAGCAGCTCGGGGTGAGCCGTGCCGCCTTGCGCGAGGCTTTGCGCACGCTCGAAATTGCGGGTGTCATCATGCTCAAGAAGGGCGTGAAAGGGGGCGCCTTCGTTCAGTCCGGCGATCCCGCCAACATGACGCGCGTGATCCAGGATCTCGTCCATTTGGGCGCGATCTCGCTCGGCGATCTCACCGAGGCGCGGCTGCTGATCCAGAGCGGCGTGGTGCGGCTCGCCTGCGAGCGCGCCACCGACGCCGACATCGAGGCGATCGGACGCAACATCGAGCGCACCGCGGTGACGTCGCGGCTCGGCCATGGCGAGGAACGGCGCGCTGCGATCGCGGACTTCTACCGCCTGCTGGCGCTCGCCACGCATAACGAGATCCTCAAGATCCTGGTCGATTCGCTGACCGACATCCTGGTCCGCTTCCTGCGCGGCGTGTCGGAGGACACCGAGCTTCCCGGCCTGATCGCGCACCGCCGGCGCTTCCTCAAGCAGCTCCACGCCCGCGACGCCGCGGCCGCCACGCGGGAGATGGAGACGCACCTGAACAAGCTGCACAAGGTTCTGGCGGGGAGTCGACAAGTAAAGGTCTGACCATTAGAGTCGGCATCAAGAATCAAGATCCCCTCCCCAGTCTTCCGGGGAGGGAAATGAAGTGGAGGGAACGTTGGTCACTCGAGCCTGGATGGGCCTGTTGGCTCTCGGCGTCGCGGCCGCGCCCGTGCAGGCGCAGACCTATCCCGACAAGCCGGTGAAGATCGTGCTCGGCGTGCCACCGGGTGGAGGGCTCGACGTGCTGGTGCGTGGCATTGCCGCCGAGCTCTCGGCCAAATGGGGCCAGTCGGTCGTGGTCGACAACAAGCCCGGCGCCAGTGGCCTGATCGCTGCCGAGGGAATCGCCAATGCCGCGCCTGACGGCTATTCGCTGCTGGCGACCACCGACCAGATCTACATGGGCAATCGCTACCTGTTCAGGAAACTGCCCTACGATCCCGACAAGAGCTTCGCCAACATCACGATCATGGCGCGTGCCGAGCAGTTCCTGCTGGCCAATCCCGCCGTCCCGGCGACGACGCTGCCCGAGCTCATTTCGGCCGACAAGCAGAAGACCGGCTCGCTGGCCTACGGCAGCTGGGGTGATGGCAGTCCGCCGCAGTTCGTCTACGAGATGCTGAACAAGAGCGCCGGCACGAAGTTCCTTCACGTGCCTTACAAGGGCGTGGCGCCGGTCCTGGCCGCGCTGGCCGGCAACGAGATCCAGCTGTCGGTCGGCAGCAGCGGCGTGGCCGGCGGTCTGCTAAGGGCCGGCAAGGTCAAGGCGCTGGCCCTCGCCGCGAAGGAGCGCTCGCCGCTCTTCCCGGACGTGCCGACGACGACCGAGCTGGGTCATCCCGAGATCCAGGCCTTCATCTGGTTCGGCCTCGCCGCGCCGGCAGGCACACCGCAGCCGATCGTCGAAAAGATCAGCGCCGACGTTCGCGAGATCTTGGCCCAGCCCGCCTTCACCGAACGCTTCATCACCACGCCCGGCTGGAAGCGCATCGGCAGCACGCCCGCCGAGACCGACGAGATCATCAAGAATGAGCTGCCGATCATCCGCGACATGAGCGCGGCAGCCGGCGTCAAACCGCAGTGACGGAGGAGCAGGTCATGCAACTGTCCGACCTCATCATCGACGACCGCCATCACGCCCGTTTCAAGGTCCATCGCAGCGCGTTCGTGTCCGACGACATCCTGGCGCTCGAACGCGAGCACGTGTTCGGCAAGTGCTGGCTCTATCTCGGCCACACCTCCGAGCTGAAGAAACCCGGCGACTTCATCTCGCGCCGCGTCGGCGGACGGCCGCTGCTCTACACGCGCGACCGCGAGAACAAGCTGCATGCGCTCTATAACACCTGCCCGCATCGCGGTGCGCTGGTCTGCCGCGAGCGCGCGGGCAACCGCCGCGCCTTCACCTGCGGCTATCACGCCTGGACGTTCGACGAGAAGGGCCGCTTCATCGGCATGCCGGGCCGCGAGGCGCTGCCGCCCGACGCGACCGAGGACTGCAAGCTCGATCTCGTTCCTGTCGAGCGCATGGAGGAGTTCAAGGGCTTCGTCTTCGTCTGCTACGACCAGAGCGCGATGTCGCTGCGCGACTATCTCGCCGGCGCCGCCGAGTATCTCGAATACGTCGCCGACCAGGGCCGCGACGGCATGGAGATCGTGACCGGCACGCAGGATTACTGCGTCGGCGCGAACTGGAAGCTGCTGCAGGAGAATTCGGCCGACGGCTATCACGGCGTGCCGACCCACTCGACCTACTTCGACTACATCCGCTCGCGCGACAATTCGACCTTCAGCAACATGAATTCCAAGGGCTGGGTGAAGAACCTCGGCAACGGCCATGCCGTGTCCGAATCGATCGGCCTGCTGCCGTGGGGCCGCCCCTATGCGCGCTGGGCACCGGGCTGGGGCGAGGAGGCCCGGCATGAGGTCGAGGCGCTGAACAAGGAGATCATGGAGCGGCTTGGACCCGAACGCGGCAACGTCGTCGCCAACGGCGACCGAAATCTCCTGATCTTCCCCAACCTCGTGGTCAACGACGTGATGGCCACCACCGTCCGCACCTTCTATCCGGTGAGACCGGACCATATGGAAGTGAGCGCGTGGTGCATCGCGCCCGCCGGCGAATCGGAAACCTCCCGCGACCGCCGTCTGCGCAACTTCGTGGAGTTTCTCGGACCGGCCGGCTTCGCCACGCCGGATGACGTCGAGATGCTCGAGCTCTGCCAGCGCGGCTACGCCAACGCCGCGTCTGCCCCCTACAACGACCTGTCGCGCGGCATGCTGAGCAACGCCCCGACCAAGACCGACGAGCTGCAGATGCGCACCTTCTGGCGGCGCTGGCACCAGCTCGTGTCGGACAATCCCGCTCTCGAGCTGACGGGACCATGAGCGCCATGAAGCTCTCCCGCTCAGACGCCGAGGACTTCCTGATCCAGGAAGCGGCGCTGCTCGACTCCTGGAAACTGATGGAATGGGCCGACCTCTTCACCGAAGACGGCGAATATCTCGTCCCGGCGACCGACGACCCCGAGGGCAAGGCCGGCAAGTCGCTGTTCCTGATCTATGACGACCGTCATCGCCTGGGCGAGCGCGCCAAGCGGCTGCTGAAACCGACGGCGCACGCCGAGTTCCCGCATTCGCGCACACGGCATATGATCAGCAACGTGGTGACGGCCGAGGACAGCGACGGCGCGATCCCGGTGACCTGCAACTTCGTGGTCTTCCGCAGCCGGATGGAAGTGACCAACATCTATCCCGGCCATGCCGAGTACCTGCTTGTGAAGAACGGCGACGGGCTCAGGATCCGGAGCAAGAAGGCTGTGCTCGACGTGGACGCGTTGCGCCCGCATGGCAAGATCAGCATCATCCTCTGAGGAGGCCACGATGGAAGGCTACGAGAAGCTGGGCTACATGGCGCTGAACGTCGCCGACGTCGGCCGTTCGCGCGACTTCTACGAGAAGCAGGTCGGCCTGCAGCTGAGCGGCGAGGCCGAGGGCATCGCCTTCCTGCGCTGCAGCGAGGACCATCACAACATCTCGCTCCATGGCGGCGGCCAGCCTGGCCTGAAGCGCGCCGGCTTCGAGATGAAGAGCGCCGCCGCGCTCGACCAGCTCGGCGCCCGGCTCGCAGGCGAAGGCATCGCCGTCGTCGAGGTGCCGGCGGCGGAGCGCAAGCTGCTCGGCCTCGGCCGCGCCTTCCGCATCACCGAGCCGCATACCGGCGCGACCTACGAGTTCTACGACCATATGCGGCAGTGGGGCGGCCAGCCGTTCAAGCCGACAGTCGCCAGGATCCAGCGGCTTGGCCATTTCGTGCTCAAGGTGCCCGACCTCGACGGCGCCAGCCGCTTTCACACCGAGGTGCTGGGCTTCCGCGTGTCCGACATGATCGACGGCACGATCTGCTTCATGCGCTGCCATCCCAACCCGTACCATCACGGCGTCGGGCTGGGCCGCGCCAGCGAGGTGCTGCTGCACCACGTCAACTTCATGGTGACGGAGGTCGACGACATCGGCCGCGGCATCTCGCGCTTCAACAAGGCGCAGGTGCCGATCGTCAACGGCCCGGGCCGCCATCCGCCGTCCGGCAGCATGTTCCTCTACTATCTCGACCCCGACGGCATCACCGTCGAATACAGCTTCGGCATGGAGGAGTTCCCCGCCGAAGGTGCTCGCAAGCCCAGGGTGATGGAACCGATCAAGGCATCGATCGACTACTGGGACAGCTTCCTCGACCCACGCAAAGCCACCGTCGGCGCGATCGAGCGGATGGATCCGGAGCTGAAGCAGATCGCCGCCGAGTAAACTGTCATGCTCTTCCGGACCGCGAGCGTCCCCGCTCGCTCATGTTCATGAGCGAGCGGGGACGCTCGCGGTCCGGAAGACCCTGATTCACCAGTCGAGGCGATAGACCCTTTTCGCCGTGCCGCTGAACAGCGCGGTCTTCTCCGTCGCCGACGCGCCCGAAGCGATGCGCTTCAGGGCGTTGAACATGCCAGCGTAGCCGATGCCCATCTTGTCGACCGGAAAATTGCTCTCGACCATGCAACGGTTGGCGCCGAACAGCTCCAGGCAGGTGCCGGCATAGGGCTGCCAGGCGTCGGCCAGCTGCTGCGACGTCGGCGGCGCCGGAAGATTGAGGTAGTCGATGGCGGCGAGCCTCATCATCAGCCCACCGACCTTGACCGAGACGTTGGGGCATTTGGCAAGCTCCACCATCGCCGCCTTCCACGCCGTGAAAACCTCGTCCTTCCGGCCGGCCCAGCGGCCGTAGCCCAACACGCCGCCCATGTGGCACAGCACGATGTTCCCTTCGGGAAAGGCGCGCGCCAGCTCGGTCACTTCGCCCAGCTGGTGATGGAAGGTCCAGGCATCGAACGACAGGCCAAGCGCGAACAGGCGCTTCAGGCCGGCACGGAACTCGGCGCTGCGGTGTACACCCGGCCCCTTGGCGACGTGGCTGTTGCCGATCACCGGATCGTCGTCCCAGGCGGCACCGAACCGGATACCCTTGAAGCGCCCGTTGCCGGCGGCGATCTCGGCCTCGAGCACCGGCGCCACGCGATCGCCGAGCGTGAGGTCGGCATGGCCAACGATGCCGGCGCTGACGCGAGCCGGGCCGTAATGACCGCTATCGCTCATTGCCCCGATGCCGGCAGCGAACTCCACCTCGCCAACCGGCTTCATCTCGACGGGCCCGCGCGCGCGATACATGGCGCGGCATTCCTCGAACACGGTCGCCACCACCTTGTGGCCGGTGTTGGCGTCGGCCAGGAAGTCATCGAGCAAATAACGATAGCCCGGCATGTCCCAGAGATGATGGTGGGTGTCCACGATCTCGAGGTCGGGATCGAGGATCGGCTCGGGTGCCGCCTTGGCGAGCCACGCCGGGTCTGGCTTGAAGATGCGGCCGAACTGGGCCGGCTTCCTGTTGCCCGCGAACAGCCCGCCGAGCGAAGTGTCGTTTGCCATTGTCGTTTTCCTTCATGTCTTCTGGACCGCGAGCCTCCGGCTCGCTCATGATCATGAGCGAGCCGGAGGCTCGCGGTCCAGAAGACCACCGCCTGGCGACGCCCGTCCCTTTACTTGTCGATCCGTCCGGGAGACGCTTCTCGTCATGATCGAAATACCTGTCCTGATCGCCGGCGGCGGCCCGGTCGGCCTCTCCGCCTCCTTCATGCTCTCGCGGCTCGGCATCAAGTCGCTGCTCGCCGAGCGCCATCCCGGCACCGCCATCCATCCCAAGGCACGCGGCATCAACGCGCGCACGATGGAGGTCTTCCACCAGCAGGGCCTCGAGGCCGATGTCCGCAAGGCCGGCCTGCCGCCCGAGCGGGTCGGCTTCATCGTCTGGGCAAAGACGCTCGCCGGCGAGGAGATCGAGCGCCGCGTGCCGTGGGGCCAGAGTGCGAAGCGCGCGGAGGTCACGCCGGTGCGCGCCTGCCTGTGCGCCCAGGACTATCTCGAGCCCGTGCTTCGGCACGCGGCCGAGCAGCAGCCGCTGGGCGAGGTGCGCTTCAACACGGAATTGACGAAGTTCGAGCAGGACGAAGCGGGCGTGGTCGCCACGCTCACCAGCACCACGACCGGCGAAACGGAGCAGGTGCGGGCACGCTACCTGATCGCCGCCGACGGCACGCAAAGCCGCATCCGCAGCGCACTCGGCATCGCGATGCACGGCCAGAAGGACGTCTACGACAGCGTCAACGTCCTGATCGAGGCCGACCTTCGCGAATGGACGAGCCATCGGCCGGCCGCCCTCTATTTCATCGAGAACGAAGGACTGCGCGCCACCTTTCTCACCATAAACGCGCACGACCGCTGGGGCTTCCTGGTGAATTCGCTGAAGGCGCACGGCTACAAGCCCGAGGACTTCACGCCCGAGCGTTCGGTCGAACTGGTGCGCCGCGCGGTCGGCAAGCCCGACCTGCCGGTGAAGGTGGTGGGCGTGGCGCCGTGGGTCGCCTCGGCCCACGTCGCGGAGCGCTATCGAGAGGGCCGCATTTTCCTAGCCGGGGATGCCGCGCACGAGATGCCGCCGACCGGCGGGTTCGGCATGAACACCGGCATCCAGGACGTCCAGAACCTGTGCTGGAAGCTCGCCTCGGTGCTGCAGGGCAAGGCGGCCGATCCTCTGCTCGACAGCTACAACGACGAGCGCCAGCCGCTCGGCAAGGCGATCACCGAGCAGAGCCTTGCCAACGCCGTCTCGATGGGTCGCACGCAGAAGACCATGGAGACTCGCGGCGCGCGGCCGGAGTTCCTGAACGAGCAGGGCATGATCTTCGGCGCGACCTATCGCTCGGGTGCCATCGTGCCCGACGGCAGCCCGCCGCCGGTCGTGCCCAATCCGGTGACCGACTACGTGCCGTCCGCCTGGCCAGGGGTGCGCGCGCCGCATGTCTGGGTACGCAGCGAAGGCGAGCAGAAGGTCTCGTCGATCGATCTCGTCGGCAACGGCTTCGTGCTGTTCACCGGCGCGAAGGGTGCGGCCTGGGTCGACGCCGCCCGCGGATTCGAAATCAAGCCGGTTGCCGTGGGCGCCGGCGACTTCGCGACGGCCGATCCGCATTGGCGCGAGACCTATGGCATCGAGGAATCGGGCGCGGTGCTGGTGCGGCCCGACGGCCATGTCGGCTGGCGCAGCGCCGCGATGGCCGGCGATCCGGCCCGCGCGCTGAGCGATGCGATGAACGCCATCCATGGAAAGGCCTAGACCATGCTCTTGGGAAGACGCACTGCGCTGAAGCTGGCCGCGGTGGGCGCGGCGTCTCCCCTTTCCGCCTTCGCGCAGGATACTGCCTTGCGCATCGTCGTTCCGTTCGGCGCAGGCTCGGGTACCGACAACACCGCCCGCGTCTTTGCCGAGGCGATGCGCCAGGCGACCGGCCGGACCGTGATGGTCGACGACAAGCCGGGCGGCGGCACGACCATCGGCTCGCTCGAAGTGTCGCGCGCCAAACCGGACGGCTCGACCGTCCTCTATACCACCGGCGGCCACACCACGAATGCCGTGCTGATCCGCAAGCTGCCCTACGATCCGGTCGAGGGCTTCACCGCGATCACGATGATGACACGCTCGCAGGGCTTCGCGCTGATCGTTGCCGGTAACTCGCGCTTCAAGACGATCGAGGAGTATCTCGCCGCCGCACGCGCCGAGCCCGGCAAGATCACCTACGGCTCGTCCGGCATCGGCAACACCACCCACGTCGTGGGCGAGCTGTTCTGCCGGAGCGCCAAGGTGCAGCTGACGCACGTGCCGTACAAGAGCACGCCGATCGCCGACGCGATGGCCGGCACAATCGACTCGTTCTTCGTGTCGCCGTCGCTGGTGATGCCGCACCTGCAGGCCGGCAAACTACGCGCGCTCGGCATCTCGAGCGCCAGGCGCGCGCCGCAACTGCCCGACACACCGACCTTCGGCGAGCACGGCATCGAAGCCGACATCCCTGCCTGGTCGGGCTTCTGGGGACCGCCCAAGATGCCCCCCGCCATCGTCGAGAGCCTCTACCAGTCGATCATGAAGGCGGCGCGGGAGAAGTCGTTCGAGACCTACACGCACAATAATGGGGGCGAAATTGTGGGGATGCCGCCGGCCGAGTTCGGCGCCTATGTGGCGAGCGAGATCGAGCGCTACAGGAAGGTGCTACCGCCGCTCGGCATCCAGGTCGACTGAGAGGGTTGCCGTCCGTCTTCTCATGCGACGTTCTGCTCGATCCAGGCGCGCAGCGATCGTGCGTCCAGCGCGCCCGCCTGTTGCGCCACGACCTTTCCGCCCCGAAACAGCATGAGGGTCGGGATGCTGCGGATGTTGTACTGCGCCGCGAGCTGCTGTTCGGCTTCGGTGTCGACCTTCAGGAAGCGGACATGTGGTTCGAGCTCGGCGGCGACGCGATCATAGGCCGGCGCCATCATCTTGCAGGGGCCGCACCACTCGGCCCAGAAGTCCGCCACCACCGGTATGTCGTTGCGCTGGAGATGGGTCGCGAAGGTCTGCGCCGACGCGGCGACCGGTCTTCCGCTGAACAACGGCTTATGGCAGGCCCCGCACTTCGCCTTCTCCGCCGGCCTGTCGGCGGGCGTTCGATTGATCGCGGTGCAATGTGGGCAAACGATCTGGCGGATTTCACTCATGGCACCTCGCCTCCTGCGGCCGAAAACGACCGGCAACGGGTTTCGTTCCGGCCGCCTCCCACCCTATCTTATACCTTCAGCAGCCAGGCCTCGACCCTGCCCTTGCCCTTGACCTCGATCTCCCCGCGCGGTTCGAAGACGAACTCGTCCTTGAGCATCTCGTAGACCCGCCGCGTCACCTGGATCGAATCCGGCATGCCGTTCGATTCCATCCGAGACGCAAGGTTCACGGTGTCGCCCCACAGGTCGTAGATGTACTTGCTCTTGCCGATAACGCCCGCCACCACCGGCCCACTGTTGATGCCGACCCGAAGCGACATCGAGACGTGGTGCTCCAATGCGTGCTCGCGGGTGATGTGGACCATGCGGATCGCCATGCGCACCATGCGCTCGGCGTGATTTGCGACAGGCTCGGGCATCCCGCAGACCGCCATGTAGGAATCACCTACGGTCTTGATCTTCTCGATTCCGATCTCCTGCGCTGCCACGTCGAAGCGCGTGAACAGGCCGTTCAGCAGGCTCACCAGATCGTCCGGCGCCATCGCCGACGACATCGCGGTGAAGCCCACCAGGTCGGCGAAGGCGACAGAGACCTCCGTGAAGCCGTCGGCGATCCGCTTCTCGCCGCCGCGCAGCCGGCTGGCGATCGGCGCCGGCAAGACATTCAGCAGCAGCTCCTCGTTCTCGCGGTTCTTGTTCTCGATGACGATGTTCTTGGCGTGGATCTCCTCCACCATGCCATTGAACGCCGCGCACAACGCGCCGACCTCATCGCGCGTACGGACCGTCACCTTGGCACCATAGTCGCCGCCGGCGAAGCGCGTCACACCGTCGGTGAGCTCGCGCAACGGCGCGAGCAGCGCGCGTGACAGCCATGCGCCGGTCAGGATTACGACCAGCAGTGCGAGCGCACCCGCAATCATCAGGTCCAGCTGCAGTCGGTAGACCGGCGCAAAAGCCTCGGCAGCATCGATTTTTGCAATCAGCGCCCATTTGGTTCCGGGAATCGCCAGCGGCCCCCACGAGGCAAGGATCGGGATGCCCTGATAGCCGGTAATCTCACCGGTGCCTTCGAGCCCAGCAAGGGCGGCACGAGACGCCTCTGTCTTGACATGCTGGTGCATGATCGGCGTTCCAAAGCGCCGGATCGCGTCTATGTCCTCGTCCGACTCGCCGCCGGACTTCAGCTCTGCAAAATACTGAGGGGGATCCTCGTAAAACGCCCGAAGACCGGAGCGTGCAAGATGGTCAGGCCCGACGAGATAGGCTTCCCCGGTGGCGCCGAAACCCTCTTCGCGCCAACGGCGATCTCCCGTCACCACGTTGTCGATCTCATCGATCGACAAGTGCGCGACCAGCACCGCGACGACAACGCCCTGGTCTATCACCGGCGCCGCCATGAAAGCGGTTGGCGCCCCCCTGGAAGGGGCGTAGGGGGCGAAATCCTCGAAGCACACTGCCGACCTGTCGGCGGAAGTGGCACAACGAGCAACGGCGGCGGCGACGTTGGAGCGTCGGTAAGGTCCGGTCCGCAAGGAGGTGGCAAAATCCACCTCCTTGCGGACCGTATAGACAAGACGACCGGACTTGGGATCGGCAAGCAAGACATCGAAGAAGCTGAAGCCGTTGGCGGCAGCGCGCATCAGCGGATGAAAAATAGCATGCTGCTTCGTGTAGGCGCTATCGTCCCCGGCATCGTCGACCAGTCTGCGCCACCCCCTGGGATGCGGATTGTTCACGATGTAGTGGTACTGGAGATAGTAGGCGGCGGGACCGGTCGGCAAGTAATCGGCGACGTTCAGTTTTTTGCCGGTTTCGCGGTCCAATTCGCGCAGGAAGCCAGCCTCGTACCATCCGCCGACCTTGCGGCGCAGCTCGAACGGCACGTCGGATTGCTCGAGCTCGTCGAAGGTGATGTGGAAGGCGCGTGCAGCCTCGACCGTCATCTTCGCGGCGGCGAGCTGGCTCAGCTCGTTGCGGATCGTCCGGAAATAGGTCTCGATCTGGCGCGCCTTGCTTTTGCGCACGGTGGTGAGCTGGTTGTAGATCGACTCCTGCAAGGCATCCCGGGCACGCATGTAGCCCAGCACGCCTGTCGCCAGGACAGCGACCGCACCGAGCAGGAGCAGGATCGCGAACAACCGCGTCGCCAGTCCCCAGCGGATGGGACGCGCGGCAACGGCGCCAGGGGTTGGGGACATCGAGGTCGTCTCCGCGCCTCGCCGGACGCCTAGGGCTGGGCGTCCGCGTCGGCGATCCAG
Source organism: Reyranella sp. (assembly GCF_965279465.1). NCBI lineage: Bacteria > Pseudomonadati > Pseudomonadota > Alphaproteobacteria > Hyphomicrobiales > Reyranellaceae > Reyranella > Reyranella sp. The sequence goes on along the minus strand of NZ_OZ257242.1, from coordinate 3,431,350 downwards.
TTCTGCAGCAAGGTGTAGGTGATGGCCAGCACCACCGGACCGAGGAACAGGCCGAGCAGGCCGAATGCCAGCAGGCCGCCGATCACGCCGACGAGGATGAGCAGAAGCGGCAGGTCCGCACCGCGCTTGATCAGGAACGGGCGCAGGAAATTGTCCATCGTCAGCGCCATCACGGTGAAGACGGCGAGGATGATGCCGGGCAACGTGGCGCCGGCCACAAACAGCCAGATGACGGCCGGCACCAGCACCAGAGCCGGCCCGAGCTGGGCGATGCACAGCATCAGTATGATCGCCGTCAGTATGCCGGCGCGCGGCACCCCGGCCAGCGCAAGGCCCGTGCCAGCGACCAGCGACTGCGCGATGGCGGTGACCACGACGCCAAGCGCCACACCGCGCGTCGCCTGCCCAGCCAATACGACCACGTCCTCGCCGCGCGCGCCTGCGAGCCGGCGGCCGAAGCGCCGGCACCAGCTGGCCGCCGTCTCACCGGACGCGTAGAGCACAGCGGCAAGGGCGATCGTGAGGACGAGATGGACGATCATGCCTCCCGCGCTGCCGGCCGCTCCGACGAACCAGCTGGTGATCGTGCCGACATAGGGCGTCGCGAGCCGCGCGATCTCCACGGCATCGCGGCCGGCGACCTTGGCCCACTGTTCGACGGCCGCCTCGCCCACGAGCGGGATGTCTGCCAGCCAGGCCGGCGCGGCGGGAACGTGGAAGTCGGGCACGGCCGCGATGAGGGCCACGATCCGATCGGAATTGACCACGATGGCACCGATCGCGGCCGACAGCGGCAGCACGACGATCAGCAGCAACGCGAGGGTCATGAGCGTCACTGCCGGGCCGCGCCGTCCACCCAGGGCCGCCTGCAGCTTCAGCATCAGCGGCCAGGTTGCGATCACCAGAGTGGTCGCCCACACCAGGGCGCCGAGAAAGGGCCGGACAACGACGAACGAGGCGGCGATCAGGCCGGCGATGCACAGGATCGCAAGGACCGTGCGGGTGAGGTCGTGGCGTATCTCGGGCATGACGGACCTTCCCTTACGGGGGCGAGAGGGAGTTGGCGAGGCTGATCAGGTTCTGGGGACTGACGCGGATGATACCATGGCGCGGCGCGTCGATATCGGCGATGAAGGCAAACGCGATCCCGATGAAGGCGGGGAAGATGAACAGCAGCCGTCTCGCGGTGGCCAGGCTTCGCGCGCCGTAGCCGACCAGGATATGGCAGAAGAGTCCGATCACACCCATCAGGCCCCAGGCCGAGCCCGGGATCCGGTTCCACCACGCCGCTTGTGTGTAGCCTTGGGCGTTCAGGACCTCGTTCATGCCGGAGACGACCAGAGCGACGATCGGCGTGGGCGTCGCCGTCGCGGGCCCGACGACCGCCGCCCACAGCTCTTCCTGCAGCTTGGCCGTCTGTTTGCTGATGTCGCGGGTCTCCGAGTCGCGGAAGGCCGTGTAGTACTGGATGCGGTGGTCGAGATAGGCCTTGAGCAACGGGCGAAGCTTGGCCGCGTCAGCGGCCGGCAGCAAGGCAGCCCGGACATACGCCGTGCCGATCGCGTTGGCCTCGGCCTCCTCCAGATTCTTGCGCTGGTTGTAGCGTTCCGCTGCCAGGGAAAAGCTGAAGGCGATGATCAGGCCGAGCAGCGTCAGGGCGGCAGCCTGCAGGGTGTTGAAGTCCTGGCGCATGTCGTCGTCGAGGGGAAGCTGCCGGCTCAGCCGGACGCCGACCCTTGCCGCCAGCCACAGGATCGGGCAGGCGACCAGCAGGACCGCCGTTGGATAGTCGGTGATATCGATCATGCTCTACTACCGAGTTCCTTGGCACCCCGACGCCAACGTCGCTCGGGGAGCGGCCGGGACCAATACCCTTCCCCTGGCCGACGAGCCCGGCGATATCCGGCCCAACGCCACGCCTGTGCTAGGGCTGGTCCCCGCCGGCCACACCCAAGCCTGGCGGCGCTTTGTGCCAGGCTTGGCCGCCGAGCGCCTGGCGCTCGCCATAGGCGTAAAGCGCCCGCATGTAGGACTGGTCGAACTCGCCGGACTTCGGTGCCGAAAAATCCGCGCCGATATAGGCGAGATTGTAGTCGACCTTGTCGCGCTGGGTGACGAAGTAGGTGCGCAGCACGTCGTTACGGCCGCTAGTGGCCAGCATGGTGGCGATGGCGCGACCGGCGATCGAGAGGGTACGGCGCTCGCTCGCCGCATAGTCCGGGTCGAGCCGCGCGTTGCGAATGATGTAGGCCGTACGCTGCCGACGCACCTTGCTGGCAGAGATGTCGATCGACGGCGGATAGAGGAAAAGCTGCGCGATGGCGCCGCCGTCGACGTGCATCTCCTGGTATTTCTTGCCGTCGATCTCGACATCGATGAAGACTGGCTGGAAGGCGCCGGGGATCGCCGCCGAGGCGCGCAGGATCTTGCGGAACAGCTCGAGCGCGCCGGGCCGGCCGCTCGCCGCAATCGCCCCTATGTTCCAGATCACTGGCCGCTGCGCGTCGAGATCGGTCGTGCCGATCATCAGCAAGCGGCCCTTCTGGTACTCGCGCGCAATCGCGTCGAGCATCTTCTGGTCGGCGTACTGGGCAATGATCAGGCCGAGCGGGCTGGTGTCGGCCATCGCGTCGTCGAACAGGGCGGCGGAAAGCCCCCGTGCGCGATAGACCTTTTCCGCAGTCATGCTGGTATAGACCTCACGCAGCGCGGCATCGTACTCGGGCCCGAGGAAAGCAAAAGGCGCGATCAGAGCGCCCGTGCTGACGCCGGTGACCATCTTGAACTCGGGCCGTGCGCCCGTCTGCGTCCAGCCGTTCAGCAGCCCGGCTCCGAAGGCGCCGTTGTCGCCGCCGCCCGAGACGGCGAGATAGGTGACTGGCGACAGCCGTGTCGCCGGGACACCGGACGCGCGCAGGATCGCCACCTCGCGGGCGACCGCCTGCATCGCCTCGTCAATCATCACTTTCGGATTGCCGTCGGCATAGAAGCGGGCATTGGACAGGCCGAGCGGCAGGGCCCGCTCGGTATCGACTTGCGGCACCCCGGCCCCGCGTTCGGGGACCGAGCAGCCGACGATGCCCAGGGCAAGCATCGCCATCAGTGACAATCGGTAAAGCGTCACGACGCCGTCTCCATCTTGTAGGTCGGAGGAAGCGGCTATTGCCGCTTCGGAAGCTTCGCGAGCTCGGCCACGAGGGCCCGGTCGATAACCGTGAAGAGGTAGGCGTCTGGAGCCAATGTGCAGCCGCCGCGCACCAAGTGGGCAAGCTGCGCGCCCTGTTCGTTCTCGGGAATGGCGACGCCGCGGTAGCGTGCGGCATGGTCGGCGAGAAAGACCGCGAGCGCCTGGCGTGCCTGCGGCTGCATGGCGTGCGCGTCTCGGCACGTGACGTAGGCCGCCTGCTCGAAGTTGAGCGGCGGCACCTGCGCCTGGGCGGAAGCCGAGGCGGCCAGCAGCGTGGCGGCGACAGCGAGGATCCTTGCGGTCATGTGCCCCTCCTACCTGCCGAGCGCGCTGCCGCCGACATAGCCGACGGCGCCACCGATCAGGCCGGCGCCGACCACCTGGCCGAAGCTGCCGCCGGCGACCATGCCGATGCCCGTCCCGAGCGCGCCGCCTGCGACGGCGCCCTTTTGCCCGGACGACATGTTCTCACAGCCGCCGAGGATGCCCACCGCAGCGAGCATCACCAATGCCTTCTTCATCATTCGATTTCCCCCGTGTCGTCGATATCCGCTTAGCAGAAACATGGCGCGATGGCATTTCACTTTCTCCTGCTTCCGGTCAGCTCGTCACACCGATCGGCGCCTGTTCGATCGTGGCGACGTCGAGGTCTTCGTAGCGCAGCGGGTCGGAATAGTCCGCGAGCCATTCGGCGGGCGGCCGTGCGGTCTCAGCGCCGACGGCGCAGACACAGGCGGCCAACACCAGGGCTTTGCGGCGATGGAGCTTCATCGCGCGCGTCCCACCAGCGGCATCACCTCGGCGGCAAAGCGCTGCAGACGCTCGATGCTGGCCGGGATGCTCTCGCTGCGGAAGTCGAAGATCAGCTCGTGCACGCCGATCGCAGCAAAGGCGCGGATGTCGCTCGCGATTTCTTCGGGGCTGCCGGAGAAGCTGCGGCGGGTGCCGTCGCGATCCGGCACGCTCGAATCGTAGAGCGGCGCCTTGTAGGAGATCGTGAGCGCGGAGAAATCCCGTCCCTCTTCCCCGGTCAGCCGCTTCAGCGTCGCGAGATGCGTCCGCATCTCTTCGGGCGGCAGCGGCGAGGCGGCGATGGCGCCCACCGGATGCCATCCATCGGCGTGCTTCGCGGTGCGACGCAGCGCGGCGCGCGAATGGCCGCCGACCCAGATCGGCGGATGCGGCTTCTGCAGCGGGAAGGGCTCGCAGCGAATGTCCGCATAGTCGTAGAACTCGCCCGTGAAGCTGGCGGGCGATTGCGTCCAGAGCTGCTTGAAGATCGCGATCCATTCGTCGCTGACGGCGCCGCGCCGCTCGAAGTCCGGGCTGTCCAGCGCCTCGAACTCTTCCTTCAGCCAGCCGACCCCAACCCCCAGCGTCACCCGTCCGCCGGACAGGACGTCGAGCGAAGCCACCATCTTGGCCGTGAGCACCGGATTGCGGTAGGGCAGCACCAGCACGGAGGTAACGAGGCGCAACCGCTCCGTCGCGCCGGCCACGACGCCGAGGATCGAGAAGGTTTCCAGCGCGTCGCCGCCGCTCGGATGCTTGCGATCGAGCGTGTAGGGATATTCCGATTCGCTTTGGACCGGGAACACGATGTGGTCGGCGATCATCGCGGAATGGAGCCCCAGCCGCTCGCCTTCGCGCGCCAGGGCGAGGACGCCGTCGCGAGTCGCGGTCGGGCCGCGGGTCGGAAGATAGAAGCCGTAGCGCATCGGAGGAACTCCCCTGTCCTTGCTCGAAACGGTCAAAATCAGCGCGAGTGTAGGGACTAACGGCGATATCGGCACGGGCCGCTTCGTCCTTGCCGGCCCGGTCGCAGGAGCCGACAAGGGATGCGTGTCAGAGCCGTCTTTCCTCGCCGGGCGGTTTCCGCCCCATCGCATCCTGCCGGGCTGGCTGGGTGACGCGGGCGCGGCCCGCCTGCTGGCCTACAGCCTGGCTGCGGAGGCACGTTTCACACCGACCCGGATCAACAGCCAGAGTGCGAGCCGCCTCGATGTCGTGGTGCGCCAGTCCTGCGTTCTACAGGACCTCGGCACCTTCGCCGATCCATTGCGCCGCAAGGCGCTCGGCCTGCAGGCCAGCCTCGAGACGGCATTCGACATGGCGCACATCCCCGCCCACATCGAACAGATGGAGATGGTGGCGCACGGCGACGGCGCCTTTTACCAGCCGCACACCGATACCTACCCCGGAGACGAATACGCGCCCGGCGGCCGGCGGCGCATGACGATGGTCTATTATCTCCATCGGCTGCCGCGCCGCTTCGCCGGCGGGCGATTGCGCCTATTCGACCTTGGCGGCGAGCAGTCGATCATGATCGAACCAACCCACGACAGCCTGCTCGTCTTCCCGTCGTCCGCGCGCCATGAAGTCGAGCGGATTTCCTGTCCCGACGGCGCGTTCGGCGACGGCCGTTTCGCAGTGAACATCTGGCTGTGCGGCTGAAGTCGTGGATCGCGACGGATTGGGCTAGGCTCGCAGCCGATGCTCAATCGAACAGGGATGAGACGATGACCGATCGCGCTTCGTTGCGGGCCGAGGGCGAGGCCATGCGCCGGCGGCTGTTCGGTGCCGGCGACGACGGCGCGCCGGCCAACATGAGGACGCTCAACACCGAAGCGGTCTACGGGGCGATCTGGAGCCGGCCGGGCCTGGCGCTCGACGATCGCATGGTCTGCGCGTTGGCGGCGCTCGGCGCCGTGCAACGGCTGCCCAAGCTCGGCCGCCATGTCGGCGCGGCGCTCGATCTCGGCCTGTCGGCGCGGGCAATTGTCGAGATCCTGGTCCAGATCGGCATCTATGCCGGCTTCGCGGCGTCCGAGGAAGCCGTCGCGACGGCCGGCGCAGTGTTTGCCGCGCGCAACATCGTCATGCCCGACGAGACCGCCCGCGAGGACTCTCTTGAAACGCTGACGAAACGCGGCCGCGACCTGATGCAACGGCTTCACGGCGAGCGTGCAACAGGCGGCTACGCTGCACCCGACAACAAGGTTACGGGTGCGCTCTATCCGTTGGCCATCCAGTACGGCTACGGCGAGATCTGGTTCCGTCCCGGTCTCGATCTGAGGCGGCGGGCGCTGGTCGCGGTGGCGGCATTCACCGCGCTGCGCCTCGACGGTCAGGTGAAGAAGTTCGGCCAGTCGGCCCTCAACATGGGGCTCAGCCGCACCGAGGTGATCGAGGCGGTAATCCAGACCGCACCGCTCAGCGGCTTCGCCCCTGCCCTCAATGCGCTCGGCGGCCTGAGCGAGGCGCTGGCCTGATCAGCGCTCCCGCAGCTTGGGATCGATCGCGTCGCGCAGCGCATCGCCGAACAGGCTGAAGCCGAACACGGTGAGAGCAATGGCAACGCCCGGGAAGATCGCGATCCACGGCGCGGTCGAGGCGTATTCCTCTGCCCCGCCCTGCAGCATGAGGCCCCACGCGGGCGTCGGCTCCTGCACGCCGAGGCCGAGGTAGGAGAGCGACGCCTCGGCCAGGATCGCCTGGCCGACGAAGGCGGTCAGCATGATCAGGAACGGCGCCACCACATTGGGCACCATGTGGCGCAGGATGATGCGGGCATGGCTGAAGCCCGAGGTCCGCGCGGCATCGATATAAGGCACCTCGCGGATCGAGAGCGCACTAGCCCGCACCACGCGCGCGCAGCGCGGCACCAGCGGCACGGTGATCGCAGCGATCACATTCTGCACCCCGGTGCCGAATATGGCGACCACGGCCAGAGCCATGATGATCAGTGGGAAGGCCATGAGGATGTCCATCACCCGCTGCAGCACATTGTCGATCCAGCCGCCGAAATAGGCGCTGGCGACCCCCAGCACCAGGCCCACGAAGCCGCCGACGAAGGCGGAGACGAAGCCGATGATCAGGGCGGTGCGCGCGCCGTAGACGATGCGCGACAGCAGGTCCCGGCCGAACTGGTCGGTGCCCAGCCAGTGAGCGGCGCTCGGCGGCTCGGTCATGGCGGCGAAATCGTTGGCGGTCGGGCTGTACGGCGCGATCCATTCCGCCGCCAGGCCGGCGATGCCAGCGATGATCACGATCGCCAGGCCGAAGGTGCCGAGCGGCTGGCGGCGAGCGAAATGGAGCAACGCATCGAGCCACGAGCGGCGGATCGCGGGCGGGTCGTTGGTGACGGCAGTCATCGCGGCGCTTTCCTCAGCCGAAGCGGATGCGCGGATCGAGCCACGCGTAGAGCACGTCGACCACCAGGTTGGTGACGACGAAGATGGCAACCGTCAGCATGACCAGTGCCTGGGTCAGCGTGTAGTCCTGGTTCTGAACGGCGAGCACGAACAGCCTGCCGATGCCGTTCAGGTTGAAGACCTGCTCGGTCACCACGAGGCCGCCGATCAGGAAGGCGAATTCGATACCCACCAGCGTTACCACCGGCAGCATCGCGTTCTTGAGCGCATGGCGGTTGACGATGATCTGCTCCAGCAGGCCCTTGGCGCGGGCGGTGCGGATGTAGTCCTCGCGCAGCACCTCGAGCATGGCCGAGCGCGTCATGCGCATGGTTACCGCCGAATAGCGGTAGCCGATGGTGATCGCCGGCAGGATCACGATCGAGAGGTTGTGCAGCGGGTCTTCCCACAGCGGCACGTAGTCGATCGGCGGCATCCACGGCGCGCCGAACAGCACATGCGAGACGTCGAGCACGATCAGGATCGATATTATGCCGAGCCAGAACGACGGCGTCGCGATGCCGGCGATCGCCACCGTGCGCACGACATGGTCGAGCCAGCTGTTCTGCTTCAGCGCCGAGATCGTTCCGAGCGGAATGGCGATCGCCACCGCCACCAGGGTGGCTAGAATGGCGATCTCCAGAGACACCGGGATGCGCGTGCCGATCTCCTGGATGACCGGCTTGCCCGACCACATCGAGACGCCGAAGTCGCCGCTGGCGAAACCGACGACGAAGTCGAGGAACTGCAGCGGCAGCGGGCGCTCGAGGCCGAGCTGGGCGTGGCAGTTGGCAAGCGCCGAGGCGCTGACCGACCCGCCGCTGCCGCCCAGCCGGACCATGCAGATGTCGCCGGGGATCAGGCGCATCAGGATGAACACCAGCGCTGCCGCCCCGATGAGCGTCGGGATCGACAGCAACAGGCGGTTGAGGATGTAGCGATACATCGGCGCAGCCGGTCTCCGGCGACGCGCCCGCTACTTGTCCAGCCAGATGTTGGCGAGGTTGAGGTTCAGGTAATGGCTCGGGCTGATCTTCCAGCCCTTCATGTAGGAGCGGTGGACGATGATGCGGCTCCACCACGGCGTCATGATCGTGTCGACCTGGGTGTCGAGCGCGTAGGTCTCGAAGGCGCGCATCTTTTCGCGCTGCTTGGCCGGGTCGGGCTCGTGCAGCATCGCGTTGTAGAGGTCGATCAGCTTCTGGTCCTCGTAGCCGCCGTAGTTCTCGGGATAGACCGAGCGCGGCAGGACCTTGGCCACGTCGAGCAGCGGGTTGACCATGTTCTGGCAGTTGAACTCGACGGCGACCTCGAAGGTGCCGCCGCGCAGTGCCTCGTAGAACGGGCCGGTCGGCAGCACGCGCTGGGTCACCTTCAGGCCGACCTTGCTCCACTCGTCGATCGCCCAGGTGGCGATGAACTTGTAGGGCTGATCGACATTGCGGTTCGTCAGCTCGAACTTCAGCCCCTCGGCGCCGGCTTCCTTGAGGAGCTTCCTGGCTTCGGCCCGCGACTTCTCGATGTCGGTCCCGAAGCCCGCGATCTTCTGCAGTTCCTCCCTGGTCGCCGCCAGCGGCGACCCCGGGAAGACCAGCCCGCCCACGGTGTGCACGGTGGCGATCTTGGACAGCGCGGGCGCGCCCTTCCACGGATCGATCGCCAGCGCCAACGCGCGTCGGACCCGAACGTCGTCGAACGGCTTCTTCTTCTGGTTCGGCGTCAGCAGGTTGACGCAGTTCCAATCGCTGGTCTGGACCGTGACCTTGTCGCCCAGCTCCTTGACCAGTTCGTCGCGCGCAGACGGCGGCATGCCACGGAATTCGGTGACCGCACGGTCGGCGCGGATGGCATCGACGCGAACCGACTGCTTGGCCGCGAAGATGGCAGCAAAACCGTCGAGGTAAGGCTGCCCCTCATGATAGTAGTCCGGGTTGCGCACGCCCTTGATCGACTGGCCGGTCTCGTAGGCGGTAAACTTGAACGGGCCTGAGCCCAGGACGTTCTTCTCGTACCAGGCGGGATCCTTCTCGACGATGTCCTTCTTGTAGATGTAAGCGAAGGGATCGGCGAGCGCCGGCAGGAAGGCGCCGGTGACGAACTTCAGCTTGAACACCACGGTCTCGGGATCCGGGCTGGTCACGGTATCGACCATGATCATGTAGGCTTCGCGCGCACTCGACACGCCCTTGGGGGGATGCACGATGCGCTGCCAGCTCGCCGCCACGTCGGCCGCCGTGAGCGGCGTGCCATCATGGAACTTCACGCCTTTGCGGATCTTGAAGGTGTAGGTCTTGCCGTCGTCGGTCGGCTTCGGCATCTCGGTGCAGAGGTCGCAGACGAAGTCGGTCGACGACGAGGGATTGTCGGGATTGATCGCGATCAAGGTCGAGTAGAACGGCGCCGTGGCATGGAGAGTGGCGAAGGTGTTCTCCTTGTGCCCGTCGAGGCTGGGCGGGGCGTCGGCCGGGATCATGTAGGTGAGCGTGCCGCCGCGCTTGGGCGTCTGGCCAAAGGCCGGCGTTACCGCCAGCGCCGCGGAGATCATCACGGACAGGCTTGTTGCCAGCCATCGGGCTTCGATCTTCATTGTACCCCTCCCTTCGAAACTACTCTCTTCGTTCAGTTCACCTGGCTGCAGGCCACCCAGTGGCCGGGTTTCAACTCGCGCAACTCAGGCCGCACCTGCTTGCAGCTCTCGACCGCGAGCGCGCAGCGTGGATGGAACACGCAGCCGGACGGCGGATTGATCGGGCTCGGCACCTCGCCGCGCACCGGCTGGAACGTGCGGCCAGCCTCGATCGTCGGATCGGGGATCGGCACCGCCCCCAGCAGCGCGCGCGTATAGGGATGCAGCGGGTTGTCGAACAGCTCGTCGCAACCGGCCAGCTCGACGATGCGCCCGAGATACATCACCGCCACCCGCTGGCAGAGATGGCGCACCACCGACAGGTCGTGGGCGATGAACAGGTAGGTGAGGCCGAAACGCTCGCGCAGGTCTTCCAGCAGGTTGATCACCTGGGCCTGGATCGACACGTCGAGCGCCGACACCGCCTCGTCGCAGACGATGAACTCCGGTTCCAGCGCCAGTGCGCGCGCGATGCCGACCCGCTGCCGCTGCCCACCCGACATCTCGTGCGGATAGCGGTCGGCGAAGTTGGGATTGAGCCCGCAGATCGAGAGCAGCTCGCGCACCCGTTCCGCACGCTTGGCCGCGTCAGCAGCGAGGCCATGCACCATGATCGGCTCGCCGATGATGTCGCCGACCTTCATGCGCGGATTGAGCGAGCTGTAGGGGTCCTGGAAGATCACTTGGATGCGCCGTCGCAGGGCCAGCATCTCCCGTCGCGATATCGTGTTGATGTCGACGCCGTCGTAGAGAATCTCACCGGCGGTCGGCCGCTCCAGCTGCAGGATGCAGCGGCCTGTCGTGGTCTTGCCGCAGCCGCTCTCGCCCACCAGGCCAAGGGTTTCGCCGCGGCGCAGGCTGAAGTCGATGCCATCGACCGCCTTCACCTCGCCGATCTGCCGCCGCATCAGGATGCCTTCGGAGATCGGGAAGTGCATGTGGAGCCCCCGGACCTCCAGAAGCGGCCGGTCAGCGGCGGCGGCTTTCATGCCGCGGCCTGCGCGGCAGCCAGCTCGTCACGGCGAAAGCAGGCCGACAGATGGCCCGCCGCGCCCGCAGCCTCGAGCGGTGGTCGGGCCTCGGCGCAGGCGGAGACCGCGAACCGGCAGCGCGGGCGGAAGGCACAGCCGCGGTCGAGACGCGTCAGGTCGGGCGGCTGGCCCTCGACCGGATCGAGCCGTGCCTGGCGCGGCCGGTCGAGGCGCGGCACGGAGCGCAGCAGCGCGATCGTGTAGGGATGGCGGGGGTCGTGGTAGACCTCGGGCGCGGGACCGCTCTCGACGATGCGGCCGGCGTACATGACGTTGACCCGCCTGGCGTAGCGCGCGACCACACCAAGATTGTGCGTGATGATGATCAGCGCGACGTTCAACCGGCGCGTCAGGCCGGTCATCAGCTCGAGGATCTGCGCCTGGATCGTGACGTCGAGTGCGGTGGTCGGCTCGTCGGCGATGATCAGCCGCGGCTCGCAGGTGAGCGCAATGGCGATCATGATCCGCTGCCGCATGCCGCCGGAAAGCTGGTGTGGATACTGGCCCAGGCGGCGCTTCGGGTCGGCAATGCCGACCAGGGTGAGAAGCTCGATGGCGCGGCGGTCGGCCGTCGCGCGGTCCGCGCCGCGATGCTGCTGCAGCGTCTCCGTCATCTGGCGGCCAATGGTCAGCACCGGGTTGAGCGACGTCATCGGCTCCTGGAACACCATGCCGATCTCGCTGCCGCGCACCATCCGCATCTCCTCGGCAGACAGGCCGAGCAGGTCTCGCCCGCCGAACAGGATCTGGCCCTCGGTGATGCGTCCCGGCGGATCGGGAATGAGCCGCAGGATCGACATGGCGCCAACCGACTTGCCCGACCCGCTCTCGCCCACGATGGCCACGGTTTCGCCGGGGTCGACAGTGTAGGACACCCCGTCGACGGCGCGCACCAACCCTGCACCGGTGCGAAACTCGGTATGCAAATTCCTCACGTCGAGGAGTGCCGACATTGGTCCCCCGCAGCGTTTCGTCCCTGATCCAAACTCATTACCGGCGCTGTGCGCGACCGGTGCCGCCCTTATGATGGGCGTATTCAGCTTATTGTAAGCGTATCGCCGAGCGGAAGCGAGATGATGCGGTGGGGCATCCGGACGCGCCCCAAAGGCGGATTGCGCACCGCGTGGCTTCGCGCAGCCCACGAGCCCGTCTCGCTCCGCTTCCTTGCTCCGCCCTCCACCGGTAACGTGGCGCCTTCGTTCGAGCCGAATGGCGTGTGACGACGGGGGAGGAAATGCATGTCTATCGTGGTAATCGGCGGCGCCGGCTTCATCGGCCGGCGTATGGTGCCCCTTCTGGTCGCCGCCGGCCATAGCATCACCTGCATGGATATCGATGCCGCCGGTGCGAGGGCTGCGTTCGCGCGCTGGGGCGACAAAGTTACCGTGAAGCGTGGCGACGTGACCCAGTTCGACGACGTCATTGGCGTGGTGCAGGAAGCCCGCGCCGAGCGGTTGATCAATCTGTCCTACTTCATCGGCGACCTCCCTCCCCACGATGCTTTCAAGCTCGATATCCAGGGCATGGACAACTGCTTCGAGGCGGCGCGGCGATGCGGCGTCAAGCATACGGTCTTCGCCAGCTCGGTCGCGGTCAGTGGCCAACAGTCCCCGTTCGGCGAGCGCCTCGTCGACGAGACCGACGAGCGACGCGGCGAAACACAGTACGCGGTGAACAAGATCATCAACGAATGGCAGGCTCACGACTATCGGCGCGCGTACGGCATGACGATCACCTGCGTCCGACCGGCCAACGTAACCGGTCCCGACAAGAAGTTCGGCTCGATCGATCATGTGAATTGCATGTGCCAGCCGGCACGCGGGCAGTCCGTCAGCTTTCCGCACGCCGACACCATGCGCTGCGTCATTCACGTCGAGGACATGGCCGAAGCGTTCGCGCGGGTTCTGCTTGCCGATAAGCCGAAGCACGGCACCTACAATTCCGGGGGGACCACGGTCAGCCTGGGCGAGTTGGCGGCTCTGGTGCGCGAGTTCTTGCCCGATGCAGATATTCGATTCGAAGCGCAGACCGGTGGCCGTGAGACCTCCGGAAACTATTTGATCGACAATCGACGTCTCGTCGAAGAGTTCGGGTTGCAGTACCGGCCCCTTCGCCAGCGTGTAAAGGAAGTCATCAACGACATCCGCATTGGCGAAGGTCTTCCCCCAATCGCCTGACAAAGCGACCCGGCGATAGATGGAGGAGCTCTCGTCCTACCTGACCCTGTTGGTCAGCCGGCCCAGCCCCTCGATCTCGACCGTCACGCGATCTCCCGGACGCAGGAACCTGGGCGGCGTGAAGCCGATGCCGACTCCCACCGGCGTGCCGGTCGCGATCACGTCTCCGGGCTGCAGGGTCATGCCGGCCGAGATCGTCTCGATCAGGGTCGGGATGTCGAAGATCAGGTCGCGCGTGTTGGCATCCTGGCGCAGCTCGTCGTTGACCCAGCATTTGACGCCGAGGTTCTCTGGATCGACCTCGTCCGCCGTCACCAGCCACGGGCCCATCGGACAAAAGGTGTCGAGTGACTTGCCGATGAACCATTGCTTGTGGCGCGCCTGCAGGTCGCGCGCCGTCACGTCGTTGACGATCGTGTAGCCGCAGACGTGGTCGTAGGCGCGAGCCTTCGGGATCCCTCGTCCGCCACGGCCGATCACCACGGCGAGCTCGGCTTCGTAGTCGAGGCTGTCGCTGACGCCGGTCGGATAGAGGATGTCGTCGCCGTCGGCGATCACGCATTCCGGCGCCTTGGTGAAGATGATCGGAGCGGTCGGAATGGCGTCGGCTGCCGAGCTCGCGCTGCTGTCGAAGCCGCTGCGGGTGAATTCCTTCGCATGCTCGTGGTAATTCTTGCCGACGCAGAAGACGTTGCGCGCCGGACGGGGGATCGGCGCCTCGATCCGGACGTCCGACAGGGCGATGCCCTCGCCGGTGAAGGCCGCCGCCTTTCTGATCGCGTCGAGCTCGGGAATAGTCGACAGCATGTCGCCGACCGGTCGGCCCAGCATCTCCTCGAGCAGCCAGATCCGGTCCGTGCCCGGACGGATCGCGCCGACCTTGCGATGGCCTTGATGCTTGATGGTCACGAGCTTCATGCGCGTCCTGTCTCCATCCCGAAAGATGCGGCGTCCCGGTGCACGGCCAGCACGGTCTTTGCCACGCCCGCGCCGCTCAACGCGAAGGTCAAGGCGTCGCGGTACTCCGAGAAGGAGAAGATACGGCCGGCCGGCGGGGCCAGACGGCCCGCCTCGACCCAGCCCAGCAACTCGTCGAGTTCCGCGTCGGCGCGACCGGCCTCGAACACCTGGGCGAACTGCCGATAGTCGACACCGACCAGCGACGCGCCTTTCATCAGCGGCAGGTTCGCGGGAAGCGCGGGAATCGGACCACCGACGAAGCCGACGACCAGATGGCGTCCGCCCCAGTTCAGCGAGCGGAAGGCGGGCTGGAACAGCGGCCCGCACACCGGGTCGAAGACCACGTCGATACCGCCGCCGACCGCCGCTTTCAGCCGCTCGCGCCAGCCCTCGGCGTCACGGTCGATCGTGATGGCCGCACCATGCCGCGCCGCGAGGGCCCGTTTCTCCGCGGTCGAGGCAACCGCGATCACCGTGGCACCGAGCAGGTGGCCGATCTGGACCGCAGCCAGGCCGGTGCCTCCGGCCGCGCCGAACACCAGAAGCCGTTCGCCGGGCGCAAGGTGGGCGCGGTCCCGCAAGCCGTGCAGCGCGGTCATGTAGTTGATGCGAAAGCCGGCGGCCTGGTCGAGGTTCATGCCGGGCGGCAGCCTCTTCACGGACTGGACGTCAGCGATCGCCTGCTCGGCAAATCCGCCGCGCACCTGCGCAATCACCCGATCGCCGACGGCGAAGTTGCCGACGCCCGCGCCGACGGCATCGATCCAGCCCGAGACCTCGCCGCCGGGAATGTGCGGCAAGGGCGGTTTCACCTGATAGCGGCCCAGCGCCACGAGAGAATCGACATAGCCCACGCCGCAGGCCGCCACCTTGATGCGCACCTCGGAGGCCGCCGGCTCGGGCGTCGCGATCTCGACTTCGGCATAGTCGTCGAGAGATTCCAGGGAATTTGCTCGTATCGCCTTCATGCCGTCAGCTTGCAGCAAATCCGGCGTCCTGTAACCGGTAAGCGGCACCTTCTTGCTGACACCCCGGAAGACCACGGCCTGATCCAAAGAGCTCCTCTTGAATTGGCGCCAAATCCTTCGCTGCGCTCAGAGTTTGTGAATGATTGCCATTCAGACGTTTTCCTTGGCCCTCGCTACCTCACCACCTCACCACCTCACCCTGAGGAGCGTAGCGCAGCGGAGCGTCTCGAAGGGTGGCAACACGTACTGCCCTCGCAAAAAGTCATGTCCGCAACGACTTTCGCCACGTCCTTCGCGTCGCCCACCCTTCGAGACGCTCCGCTGCGCTGCGCTCCTCAGGGTGAGGCAAGTGGGTGGCGAGATCGTCATTGAGTCGCGACGTCGATTTTTTCACAAGCTCTCAGGGTGAGGCAAGTGGGGAGCAGGATCATCTTTAGAATCGCCAAGGCGATCTTTTCATAAGCTCTCAAGACAACGAAGGGACGGGCCGTTGGAGGGCAACGCGATCAGCGCAGCGCTGCGACCAAGGCGCGGGCGATCTCGGCCGGCGTCCTGTTTCCGCCGGGGCGGTACCAGGTCGGCGTCCAGTTGAGCGCGCCGAGAAGCTGCAGGCGCCACAGGCTGCGGTCGGTCCCGGCCGGCAACGGCAGCGCCGCGACGAGCTCGACGAAGCGCTTCTCGTAGCCGTCGCGCAAGGTCACCAGCCGGCGCCTGAGGCGGCTGTCGAGCCGGCCGAGATCGGCGGTCATGACGGCGGCGTGCGCGGAGTCGGCCAGCAGGGACTCGAGGTGCGCCACGCAGGCCGCCTCCAGCCGCGGCCACGGCCCGCGCGCCGCGTCGAGCGCTTCGTCGACCGCGGCGCCGATCTCGGCGACGCCCGCCTCGTAGACGGCGGCGATCAGGTCATTCTTGGACGGGAAGTGATAGTACATCGAGCCCGCCAGCATGCCGGCCCGGGCCGCGATGTCGCGCATCGAGGTCGCTTCGAAGCCGCCTTTGGCGAAGAGGCGCGCCGACACGGACAGGAGCTTTGCACGGGACACGGCGGAAGCATACCAACCAAACGCTTGTTTGGTAAGCGGCCGCGGACTAGCCTTGGCCCATGTCCTACGTCTTCGATCTCGGCAACCCTGCCACCAACGCCAATCCCTTCCCCGAGTTCGCGCGCCTGCGCGCCGAGGATCCCGTGCACTGGTCGCCGGCGATGAAGGCATGGATCGTCACGCGCCACGCCGACGTGAAGCAGGTGGCGCTCAACAACCAGCAGATCTCGGCCGACAGGCTCACGCCGTTCTTCAGGACCAACAGCGAGTACCAGCGCGGCTCGATCCAGAGCCTGGTGCGCTACCTCAACCACTGGATGGTGTTCCGCGACCCACCCGACCACACCCGCCTGCGCCGCCTGTTCAACAAGGCCTTCACGCCGACCGCGGTCGAGAACCTGCGGCCCAACATCGAGGGCATCGTCGCCGAGCTGATCGACGGCCTGGACGCCAAGGCCCGGCGCGGCGAGACGGTCGACTTCATTGCCGACTTCGCCTATCCGCTGCCCGCCTCGGTGATCATGGACCTGCTCGGCGTGCCGCGCACCGACCTCGACAGGGTGAAGGTCTGGTCCGACGACATCGCCCTTTTCATCGGCACGGCCCAGGTCGCCGGCAACAAGTACCTGCGCGCCGAATCCGGCGCCAGGGCGATGTCCGACTATTTCCGCGGCCTCGTGGAGGCACGAACCACAACGCCGACCGCCGACATGATCAGCCAGCTCGTGCTGGCGCGCGACGACCGCGACGCGCTTTCCACCGACGAGATCATCGGCACGTGCATCCTGCTGCTGTTCGCCGGCCACGAGACCACGACCAACCTGATCGGCAACGGCTTCCTCTATTCGATGCGCAATCGCGACCAATGGGAACGGCTGGTCGCCGACCCGTCGCTCGCCGATTCGGCGGTCGAGGAGTATCTGCGCTACGATGGCCCGTCCGGCGCCTTCGCCCGGGTCGCCGCGGCCGACATAGAGATGCGCGGCAAGACCATTCGAGAGGGCCAGAGGGTCTTTGCCTTCATGAACTCCGCCAACCGCGATCCCGACGCGATCGACGACCCCGAGCGCTTCGACATCGCCCGTCCGCAGAACCCGCATCTGACCTTCGGCCACGGTATCCACTTCTGCCTCGGCGCCCCGCTCGCCCGGCTCGAATCTGGCATCGCCGCCCTGCGCCTCGCCGAACGCCTGCCCGAAGTCCGTCTCGCCGGCGGTGAGCCGGAATGGCACGATTCCCTGATCTTGCGAGGTGTGAAGAGCCTGCCCGTCCGACTAAGCTAGCGGCCTACGAACGGAGGTCGTCGCTTGATCCCGACCAGTCGCCTGCTTCTGATCTTCGGAGGCCTCTATACCATTGGCATCGGAATCCTCGTCAACCTCGTCAGCCAGAAGATCATCGACCAGGACTTCAACCTGGTCGAGAAGGTTCGATACTACTTCGACGTCGGCGTTGAAGGGACGATCTGGCAAGCTACCCTCCTCGCACTTGCCGCCACGATCGTTGTTGCCATCCTCAATCGCGTGATCGAGCAAGACCGTAAGGAGATTGCACGTCTGAGGGAGAATCTTTCGTCGCAGCGCGCGACCGCTGCGACGGAATTGGCGGACAAGGTCAAGGCTCTGGATGCTCAAGTCGAGTACCGCGATCAGACCATCGCGACGCTCCAGCGCCATCTGCACGACGCGCGCCAGTTCAACTTCCTCGATGTCGTGACCGGCATTCCGAACGAGGCGAAATGGAAGAACGATATCGATGAATTCGCGGCCAAGGCCTCGGCAGGCACGCCACGCCAGATCGCGCTGATCGACCTCGTCGGATTCGGCCGTCTCAACGACGAGCTTGGCTACAGCAAGGTGGACAAGATCCTGCGCTACCTCGCCCAGTCCCTCGAAGAGAGCATGCGAAAGAACGAAGGGCTATATAAGAGGCATCTGGTGGACAATGCGATGCTGCCGAACCGGATCTATCGAAAGTATCCGGGCGGAGACGAATTCTACGTGGTGGCCGAAGGATCCGAAGCCGGGATGCTTGGCCTGCTGACGCGCCTGCAACGCCTCATCACCTCCCGGCTCGACAAGCACATCTCCGACAATATCGCCCAGACCAGGGAGCCGCTGCACATCCGATTCTCCGGCGCCGTCTGCCAGCTCTATCGTGGCGAGGAGCCGAGCATGGTGACCCAGCGGTTGGAGGACTATCTGAGATCGACCCGGTATCCGGATGCCACCCGGCGACTGAACTGGGAATCAGGCAAGAGCAGTGCGGACTTCCCGGCCGGGTCTGTCGATCGCAACCTCTACGAACAGGCGGAGCAGGAGTTCTCCGTGACCGGGGCCCAACGCCCGTGAGCTTCGACGGATCGAGGAAGACATGAAAGCCATGATCTGCCGCCAATGGGGCGGCCCTGAAGACCTGCGCCTGGAAGACATCGACCGGCCGCCGCTCAAGGCCGGCCAGGTGCGGATCAAGACCCATGCCGCGGGCGTGAGCTTCGCCACCACGCTGGTGATTGCCGGCAAGTACCAGCGCAAGCCGCCGCTGCCCTTTGCGCCTGGCACCGAGGTGTCAGGCGTGGTGATCGAGGCCGATCCCGCCTGCAGGCGGCTCAAGGTCGGCGACGAGGTCGTGGCCGTGCTCGATTGGGGCGGGCTGGCCGAGGAGGCGGTGGCGCACGAGGTCAACGTCTTCCCCAAGCCGAAAAACGTCGGCTTCGTCGAGGCGATCCAGCTCGCGATCTCCTACCCGACGTCCGGCGGGGCGCTGACCTGGCCGATGGCGCTCGATGTGCAGAAGGGGCAGACGTTGCTGGTCCACGCCGCGGCCGGCGGAGTCGGCATGGCCGCCGTCGAGATCGGCAAGATCCTGGGCGCTACCGTGATCGCAACGGCCGGTGGTCCGCGCAAAACCGCTTTCGCCCGGGAGCGCGGCGCCGATCATGTGATCGACTACGCCACGCAGGATTTCCGCGCGGAAGTGCTGAAGCTCACCGGCGGCCGCGGCGTCGATCGCGTCTACGATCCGGTTGGCGGCGATGTCTTCGCCCAGTCGCTGCGCTGCCTCGCGGTCGAGGGCCGCATCTGCCCGATCGGCTTCGCGGGTGGCACGATCCCCCAGATCCCGGCCAACATCCTGCTAGTGAAGTCGATCGCCGTGATGGGCTTCAACTACGGCTACTACGTCGGCTGGAGCCCGCACGATGCGCGCTTCGAGCAGGCCGACCGGACCTTCGCCCTGATGGAGCGCATCCGCGGCTGGTGCGAAGCGGGCCTCTGCCGCCCGCACATCGATCGCACCTACCGGCTCGACGAGGCACCCAAGGCGATGCAGGCGCTGCTCGAGCGCAGCGTCACCGGCCGGGTCGCCGTTACGATGGAATGATCCTCGACCTGATTGTGCAAGCCATCCGGGAGAAGCGCTGCCTCACCGGCTTTCACAAGGGAACCGAACGGCGGTTTGCGCCGCACGCAGTCGGCTTCACCTCGAAGAGCACCCCGGCCGCCTTCGTCTTCCAGTATGGCGGCGACACGACCAGCGCGCTGCCGCATGGCGGCGAATGGCGCTGCCTGCATTTCGACGATCTCAGCCACGTCCATGAAAACGGCGACCGTTGGCGGTCGCCGTCCAATTACAGCCTGTCGCGCCAGACCTGCCTCAGGCAGATCGCACTGGCGGTGCCGGAGGCCTAGGCCGCCGGCTTCTTCGTCAGCTTGCCTTCGAACTTGCAGTAGCCATCGAGCATGATCCTGGAGTCGCCGTCCTTGATGGTGCCGACGACATCGATGGTGTTGCCCTGGCCGAGCTTCGCCACGGTCTTGAAGGCGCCGCCCTGTGCGAGGGTGGTCGCGAAATTGCGCTGCTCGCGGCCTTCCTGCTGGAAGATTCCCTTCACATCGTTTCCCTGCACCGTGACGTCGATCGTCATCTTGTAGCCGGGGCACTTGTTGGCGCCGCGAACATTCACGCCAGGGCCGGTCCATGTGTAGACCGCCGCCTGCTGCGCATAGGCCGCGCCGGCGAAAACGGCGGCGGCTAAAACACTGGCGATGATCGCATTCCTGGTCACGGTACTCGTCTCCCTGTCGGGTGATCACGATCTACGATCGAGCTTGCCTTCGAACTTGCAATACCCGTCGAGCAGGATGCGGCTTTCCTTGTCGGAAATCGTGCCGTGCACGTCCATCACGTTGCCCTCGCCGACTTCGGCCTTCGTCTTGAACTCGCCCTTGTCGTCCAGGGTCGCAGTGAATGACCGCTCCGGCCGGCCCTGCTGCTTGAACAGGCCCTTCACCGCCTTTCCGTCGACGGTGACATCGATGGAAATCTGGTAAGTGGCGCATTTGGACGTTCCAGCAACACCCGTACCCATGCCGGTCAGGCTGTAGGTCGCGGCCTCCGCCCAGGCGACGCCGCTGCCAAACGGGGCCAGGGCCATCGCCAGCACCAAGATTCTCATCGCGCCTCGCCCCCGTCAGAAGAAGTCGTCGATCGCCTTCAGCACCGCGACCGGCTTCTCCTGTCCGACCGCATGACCCGCCTTGGCAACCTTGACCAGCTTCGATTTGTAAATCGCCTTCTTGAAGGCGTCACCATAGACCGGCGGGATCAACGCGTCTTCCTTGCCCCAGACAATCAGGGTCGTGGCCGTGATCCGGTGAAGCCGCCCGGCCAGGCCGCGATCGGGGATCGGGAACAGGAGCTTGCCGGCCATGCCCATGCGCCGGGCGTTCATGACCAGGAACTGTTTCAGGAATTCGGGGTCTTCCATATTGCCGCGGCCGGCCGTCAGCAGCTTGCCGCCCGCCTCGGCGTCATGAAACAGCAGCCCCGGCAACTCGTAGGGCAGCTTGGAGAAGATATCGACGATCGGATGGTCGTCGAGCCACAGCCCGGCCGGCGCGATCAGGCAGAGCCTGGTGATCTCGGTATGGGCGATCGCCGCCATCTCGGCGGCGATCATCCCGCCCATCGAATGACCGACCACGATCGGCTTCTTGAGGTCGAGTTTTTCGAGCACGTCGAGAGCATGAAGGGTCACGTCGAGCATGTCGCGCAGCCCGTCCTCGCCGCCCGACTGGCCATAGCCGGGCAGCAGCGGCGCCACAACGTGGTACTTGCTCGCCAGGGCGGCCAGCAGCGGGTCGTCGACCATGTGGCCGCCGGCGCCGTGGAGGAACAGGAGATCGCGGCCCTTGCCGGCTTCGACCACCTCGATCTTTGCGCCCAGATGCTTGAGCGGCAGGAACTTCGACTTCATTCGGCAGCAATCCTCGTCGGAACCGGCTCGTGCATCGGATGGCACCAGAAGCGGTCGTCATGGTTCTGCCACTCCGGCCACAGGTTGCGCAGGTGCGGCATCACCTTTTCGGCGAACAGCTTGGTCGAATGGCGCACCTTGTCGTCGGGCATGTTGCCGATATGCATCAGGCAGAAGATGTTGCCGACCCGTAGCGTCTTGATCAGCTCCTCGAGCTGCTGGCGCACCGTCTCGGGCGAGCCGGCCACGATGTAGCGGTTCTCGGTCAGGTCCTTCCAGCTCATGCTGGGGTAGTCGCGTGCCGCGGCCGAGGTGAACTGCGACAGCGCGCCGGTCTGGATCGTCTTCACCGTGCGGTAGCCCGGCGCATCGGCGAAGCCCGGATAGACGTGCAGGCAGCGATTGTAGAAGTAGTTCACGTGCGGGCCGTAGAGCCGCTCGGCCTCGGCATCGGTATCGGCCACGCAGATCACCTGGGCGAAGCCGGCGCGATAGGGCGATTCGTCGACCTTCCGCTCGGCCACGCGCCTCCAGTAGCCGTCCATCAGCAACCGGGCGCGCAGGTAGCCCGAGTAGCTGAGGTAGGAATAGGAATAGGTGTTGTCGAGGCAGAAGTCGTAGGTCTCCACCGAGCCGCCGCCGGGGATGAAGACCGGCATCTGCTGCTGCAGCGGCTTGGGCCAGCAATTGACGTAGCGCAGCTTGGTGTAGCGCCCGTTGAAGGCGAAGGGCTCGTCGGCCGCCCATGCCTTGCGGATCAGCTCGTGCGCCTCGGCGTATTTCTCGCGGGTCAGCGCGGGGATCGTGCCGTAGGCATAGTTGGTATCCATCGAGGTTCCGACCGGAAAGCCCGCGATGAGGCGGCCGCCCGACAGGACGTCGAGCATGGCCATTTCCTCCGCCACCCGCAGCGGCGGATTGTAGAGAGCGATCGAGTTGCCGAGCACGACCAGCGCCGCCTTGGAGGTCCGCCGCGTCAAGGTCGCCGCCATGATGTTGGGCGACGGCATCAGGCCGTAGGCGTTGGCGTGGTGCTCGTTCACGCCGATGCCGTCGAAGCCGACCGTCTCGGCGTATTCCAGCTGGTCGAGATACTGGTGATAGGCGATGTGACCCAGCTCGGGCTGGTACATCTTGTTGGGCAGGTCGACCCACACCGAGCGGTGCTTCTCCCGGAAGTCGTCCGGCATGTGCGGCCACGGCATGAGGTGGAACCAGGTGAACTTCATGGCCTGCTCCTATCGCCCCTTGAACTGCGGTTCGCGCTTCTCGAGGAAGGCCTTGATGCCCTCCTTCATGTCCTCGGTCTGCATCAGCGGCAGCAATTGCAGGAAGACATGGTGCACGTGCTCGTTGAACGGTTCGTTCCAGGCCATGCGCATCATGCGTTTGGCGGCCTGGATGGCGAGCGGCGCATTCGCCGCAATCTCCAGCGCCATTTCCCGCGCGGCGCCAAGCACCTCAGCATCCGGCACGACCCTGTTCACCAGGCCGATCTCGAGCGATTGCGCAGCGGTGAGCGTGCGGCCGGTGAAGATCAGCTCGGCGGCCTTCGCCCAGCCCAGCATGCGCGGCAGGTACCAGGTCCCGCCCGACTCCGGCAGCACGCCGCGCTTGGCGTAGGACGCCGCCAGCTTGGCCGACTGCGCCATGATCCGGATGTCGGCGCCGAGCGCCAGGTCGAGGCCGTAGCCGGCCGCCGAGCCGTTGAGCGCGGCGATCACCGGCTTGTCCATGGCGTGCAATACCGGCGGCGGCGTGTTGCGCAGGTCGATGTTGGTCGGCGTCGCGCCCGAGCCGACCGAGAGATTGTCCGTGCCCTTGCTCTGCGCCTCCAGGTTCAACCCGGCGCAGAAGGCGCGGCCGGTGCCGGTGAGGATGACGACGCGCACGTCGCGGTCCTCGTTGGCCCTCACCAGCGCTTCGGTAAGCTGACGCAACATCGGACCCGAGATGGTGTTCATGCGCTGCGGCGCGTTCAACGTCACCGTCGCGATCGCGCCGTCGACGTCGTAGAGCAGCTCCTCCGGCATGACCGACATTGTGGGCTGGGCCGCAAACTGGCTCATGTTTCCTCCCCTCCGGGTTTGCCGCTATGGTGACGCAGGAGTATCCGAGGCGCCATGCAAAACCGTTTCATCGATCTCTACAGTGACACCAAGACCAAGCCCTCGCCCGGCATGCGGAAGGCCATGGCCGAAGCCGAGGTAGGCGACGAGCAGAAGTACGAGGACCCGACCGTCAACCGGCTGCGCGAGCGCATCTGCGAGCTTCTGGGCAAGGAGGACGCCGTCTTCATGCCGAGCGGCACGATGTGCAACCAGGCTGCAATCCGCGTGCATTGCCGCCTCGGCGACGAGGTGATCGCCGACAAGACCGCCCACATCATCAACGCCGAGACCGGCGGCACGGCGGCCAACTCCGGCGTGATGATCCGCATGCTCGACGGTCCCAACGGCGTGTTCACCGCAGACCAGGTCAAAGCTGCGCTGCGCGATCCCAACAGCCGCAACGCGCCACGCTCGCGGCTGGTCTCGGTAGAGAACACCTCCAACGGCGGCTTCGGCACGGTCTGGCCGCTTGCCACACTGCAGGGCGTGTCCAAGGTCGCGCACGAGGCTGGCCTAGCCGTGCACATGGACGGCGCGCGGCTCTGCAACGCCGCGGTGAAGTCCGGAACGAAGGCGAAGGACTACGCCGCCTGCGTCGACTCGCTGTGGCTCGACTACACCAAGGGTCTCGGCGCGCCGGTCGGTGCTTCCCTCGCCGGCTCGAAGGATTTCATCAAGGAAGCCTGGCGCCAGAAGCAGATGCTGGGCGGCTCGATGCGCCAGTCCGGCGTGATCGCCGCCGCCGCGCTCTATGCACTGGAGCACAACTGGAACCGCCTCGCCGAGGACCACGACAACGCCCACCGTCTCGCCGCGGGCATCGCCAACATCAAGGGCCTCGAATGCGAGGTCGATCGCATGCAAACCAATCTCGTGTTCTTCGACGTGAAGAAGCCGGGCATGACAGGCGCGCAGTTTGTCGCGGCCTGCAATGAGCGCGGCGTCGGCATGGGCACGAGCGCCGGCAGCACCACCCGCATCCGCGCCGTCACCCACCTCGACGTCAATCGCGCCGACATCGACGCCGCGCTGAAGGTGATCAACGATGTAATGGCGGCTTAGCCACCCATGATCATCTTCATGTGGAGACCATGAACGCTCCGGTTCGGCGCGAGGACCAGCGCTTCCTCACCGGCAAGGGCCGCTACGCCGACAACACCGCGCCGGCCGACGCACTTGCCGTGCTGTTCGTGCGATCGCCGCACGCGCACGCGCAGATCGTGGGGATCGACCGGACCGGGGCGCTCGCAATGCCGGGCGTCGTGGCAATCTACACGGCCGAGGATACGGCGGCCGACGGGCTCGGCCATCTGCCCGCGATCAGCGAGATCAAGGACGCCGACGGCAATCGCCATCGCGAGCCGCCGCACCTGCCGATGTCGATCGGCAAGGTGCGTCATGTCGGCGACATCGTGGCCATGGTGATCGCCGGCACGCTCGACCAGGCGCGTGATGCCGCCGAGGCGCTGGCCGTCGTCTACGATCCCCTGCCCGCCGTCGTCACCGTGGCGCAGGCACTCGCACCCGGCGCGCCGCTCCTGCATGACGATGCACCCGGAAACCTGATGTGTCGCTGGAGCAAGGGCGACGCCGCGGCAACGGACGCCGCCTTCGCCGAAGCCGCGCACGTCACGACGCTCTCGATCCGCTCGCCGCGCCAGGTCGTGCACTATATGGAAACGCGCGCAGCATGGTCGGCTTACGAACCGGCCGACGATGTGGTGACCGTCACCTTCGCCTCGCAGGGCGTGCAGATCCCGCACCGCCTGATGTGCGAGCGCATCCTGCATATCCCGCCGGAGAAGCTGCGCCTGGTCACGCAGGATGTCGGCGGCGGCTTCGGCCCGAAATATCCGATCTATCCCGAGCCGGTCCTCATCGCCTGGGCGACCCGCAAGCTCGGGCGCGGCCTGCGCTGGACGAGCGAGCGCGCCGAGCTTGCCCTGGCCGACAGCCACGCGCGCGATCTGGTGGCGACCGGCGCGCTGGCGCTCGATGCCGACGGCCGTTTCCTCGCCGTGCGCGTGAAGGCGGAATCGAACTACGGCGCCTATGTCTCGATGTTCGCGCCGACCATCCCGACGACCGGCCTCGCCAAGGTAATCTCCGGCCTCTACCGCATCCCCGCCATCCGGGTCGACTTCGATTGCGCCTTCACCAACACGGTGCCGGTCGACGCGATCCGCGGCGCGGGCAAGCCCGAGGCGCTGTTCCTGCTCGAACGCCTGGTCGATCTCGCCGCCCGCGAAACCGGCCGCAGCGCCATAGAGCTGCGGCGGCTCAACCTGCTCCAGCCAGCCGACATGCCGTACGCCGCCGCCAGCGGCTACACCTACGATGCCGCCGACTGCGTCAGCCTGTTCGATTTGGCGCTGCGGACCGCCGACGAACCAGGATTCGCGGCGCGGCGCGCGGCGAGCGAGTCAAACGGCAGGCGGCGCGGCTTCGGCCTGTCGTGTCATCTGCACGGCACCGGCGGCATCGCCGACGAGCATGTGGTCGTCGATATCCAGCCGGAGCGGTTGGTCGCGCGACTCGGCACCCAGAGCCAGGGCCAGGGACACGAAACGGTGTTCGCCCAGCTCCTGTCGCAAGCGCTGGGCGTGCCGATCGGCCGAATCGAAGTGCGCCAGGGCGACACGCGCACCATCCCGCGGGGCGGCGGCACAGGCGGCTCGTCCTCGACCATCATCAGCGGCACGACCCTGAAGCGCGCGGCCGACGTCGTGATCCAGCGCGGCCGCGACCTC
Source organism: Reyranella sp. (assembly GCF_965279465.1). Taxonomy (NCBI): domain Bacteria; kingdom Pseudomonadati; phylum Pseudomonadota; class Alphaproteobacteria; order Hyphomicrobiales; family Reyranellaceae; genus Reyranella; species Reyranella sp. The sequence goes on along the minus strand of NZ_OZ257242.1, from coordinate 3,405,047 downwards.
GCCGCCGAGCGGCTCGAGACATCATCGGCTGACATCGCTTTCCGCGACGGCGTCTTCGAGGTCGTCGGCACCGACCGGCGGATCGGCCTGCTCGAGCTCGCCGCCTGGAAGCCGTTCAGCGGCGATGCCGTCTTCGCCGACAAGATCGAGTCCTATCCGACCGGCGTCATGGCCTGCGAGGTCGAGGTCGATCCTGACACCGGCGAGATCGTGCTGGACCGGCTGGTCGCCGTCGCCGACTGCGGCGTCGTGGTCAATCCACGCCTGCTCGACGGCCAAATGCATGGCGGCATCGTGCACGGATTGGGCAACGCCATGATGGAAGAGGCCCGATATGACGAGGAAACGGGCCAACTCCTGACCGGCACGCTGATGGACTACGCCCTGCCGCGCGCGGACGATGTTCCCTCTTTCACCGTCGAGACGATCGTCACGCCCTCGCCCAACAACTTCCTGGGCTTCAAGGGCGTCGGCGAGCTGCCGACCAACGGCGCACCGGCGGCGTTCGCCAATGCCGTGCTCGATGCGCTGGCGCCGCTCGGCGTGCGCCATCTCGACATGCCACTGACGGCCGAACGCGTGTGGCAGTCGCTGCGGAGATGAAGGCCCGCCCACCGCCCTGATCCAGGTCAATGCCGACCCCGGCTGGCCCTGCAAGAAGGGTCCGCATGGCCGCGGCGAAGCGCAACATACTGATCCTGAATGGGCACCCCGATACCAACGGAAAAGGCCTGTGTCACGGCCTCGCCGACGCCTATGCGGACGGCGCCCTGAAGTCCGGGCACAGCGTCAAGCGCATCGACGTTGCCGGCCTCGATTTCGGCTTCCTGCACTCCCAGGCAGAATTCGAGAAAGGCAAGGCGCCGGCCGCAATCGTCGCGGCGCAGGAGCAGATCCGCGCGGCCAATCATCTGGTGGTCATCTTTCCGCTATGGCTTGGCGACATGCCCGCGGTGCTGAAGGCTTTCTTCGAGCAGACGCTGCGACCAGGCTTTGCCTTCGACTATCGGCCGAGCGGCTTCCCGATCAAGCACCTCGAGGGCCGATCGGCACGCGTCATCGTCACCATGGGCATGCCCGCGCTCGTCTATCGCTGGTACTTCGGCGCCCACGGCCTCAAGAACCTGAAACGCAACATTCTGCGCTTCGTGGGCTTCGCGCCGGTGCGCGACACGATCATCGGTGGCGTCGGCACGGCCTCGCGAAAGACGATGGAGCGTCGCGTCGAAGAGGTACGCGCGCTCGGTCGACACGCATCCTAGGCTTGTCGGATCCGTCCTGGCCCGCCTTCCGGGGAGAAGGTTAAATTCATTGCGCGTTATCCTACCGCCCGTCGAGGCGCTGCAGCGCGACGGCGATCGCCTTGCGGGTATCGGCCGGCTGCTCGGCGATGGCGCGGGCGAGCAGGCCGAGCTGGCCGCGCAGCGTGTGGACCTGGTCGACGAGGGAGACCACCGTCTCCACGGTGTCGTCGTCGAAGCCGATGTCTTCGCCCAGCTCGGCCAGCAGGCGGGCGCGCGCCACGTCGACCTGCTCGAAGCTCCAGCTCTCGCCGCTCGCTCGCGGCCGCAACAGGCCGCGCGCCACCCAGCGCTCGACGTGGACCGTCGTCACGCCATGCAGGCGCAGCAGCTCGTCGAGGCTGGTCATGTGAACTGCTCCATGGACGCACGCGGATCCAGAGCCTTTCCTTCTTCCCAGGATTCCAGGAACGCCTTCAACTTGTCGTCTGGCTTGTCGGGCAGCACGATCTTGAGCTTCACATACTGGTCGCCGCGTTGACCCGACTTGCGATCGAGCAGGCCGCGGCCCTTGAGCCGCAGCGAGCTGCCGGTATTGGAGCCCGCCGGCACGTTCAGCATCACCGCGCCGCCGACCGTCGGCACCTTGACCTTGCCGCCGAGCACCGCCTCGGTGACCGTCACCGGCAGCTCGACATGGATGTCATTGTCGCGCGGCTCGAAGAACGGGTGCGGCTGCACGCGGACCTCGACATAGGCATCGCCTGCCGGCTTGCCTTTGGCGCCGGGCATGCCCTGGCCCTTGAGCCGTAGCGTCGTGCCGTCGCTCGTGCCTTCGGGCACGTCGATGTCGAGCGTACGGCCGTCCGGCAGGTTGACCCGCTGCTTGCCGCCGCGCGCTCCCACCAGGAACGGCACGGTGAGGGTATAGGTGACCGGCATGCCGCCCATGTCGAAGCCGTCCTCGTCGAAGCCCGGCCGCTCGCCGCCGAAGCCGAAGCCCCGGCCGCCGCGCTGCCCTCCTCGCTGGCCGAACATCTGGGAAAAGACGTCACCCATGTCGACGAAGGATTCGTGCCCACCGCCGCGCTGGTACTTGAAGCCACCCGGCCCGCCCGCCTGGTCGCGGTAGAAACCCCGCGGCGGCACGTCGGCGCCAGTCGCATCGATCTCGCCGGCATCGAAGCGCCGGCGCTTCTCCTTGTCGGACAGGATGTCGTTGGCCTGGGTGATTTCCTTGAACTTGGCCTCGGCTGCCTTGTCGCCCGGATTGAGGTCCGGATGGTGCTTCTTGGCGAGCTTGCGGAAGGCCTTGCGGATGTCGGCATCCGAGGCTGTCCGGCTCACGCCGAGGACGGAATAGGGATCGCTCATGGCCGCAATATTGTTCCGATTCAGGCAGTTGCAAGGCCTCGTCGGCCCACCGCGTCGGCGAACAGGCGATACTTGACCGAATCGACCGAGAGTTCGCGAGCCCAGTTCACCAGGTCGCCCCACGGGTCGTTGAGCTTGCCGAGGCCGGAAACCACGGCGACCACGGTGCCGACTTCGATGCGATTCTGGGTCGCGAACCAGCCGCCGACCCCGAGCGCGACGGCGACCGCCCCGTAATGCATGAAGTTCATCAGCAGGTTCATGGAGTACTTGATCTTGTAGATGCCCATGTTGAGCTCGAAGACGCGTTCGATACGTTCGTCCGTCGGCACCCCCGTCTCGACGATGTCGCCGCTGACCCGTCGCAGCACGCGGATGCGCTTCTCCGCGCGGCGGTTTATAGCCCTTTGCATAAGCGGCACGAACAGCACCTGGGGCAACAGGAAGCCCGCGCTCAGCGCCAGTGCCCAGGGCTCGAGATAGGTCATGTAGCCGATGACGCTCACCAGGATGCCGATCTGGAGCAACGGCTCGGAGATCGCCATGCCGACGAAACCGCCGATCGGTTCGGCCTCGGCCACTGCCATCGCGGCATGCTTGCCCGCGGCGCCTGCGTCGCCGGCGTCCTCCTGGATGTCCTCGAGCGTCCGGCGCAGGCTGCGCACGGCGTCCTCGCTCACCCACGCGCGATAGAGGTTGAGCGCGAGCTTCAGCGCCTGCTCGAGCAGCGCGACACCGGCATAGGCGGCCGCGAGCCAGAAGATCGTCTCGGTGGCGCCGCTCGTGATCGCGTCGTTGACGATCCGCCGCTGCAGCTCCAGGGGCACGCTCGAGAGCCCGAACACTCCGGCTGCTAGCAGGGCGAGCGCGATCTGGTGGCGGCCAGAAGTACGAAGGACGAAACCCATGATCGTCTGCGGCAGGACCGGGCGTTGCACTTCATCCAAACGCCGAGCCCTCGGGCCTGTTCCCGCAGACCGGCCCGGAGCCTCGGTCGCCGAGAGAGCCATGCTCAGAGACCCATGACGGCCTTGGCGATGATGTTGCGCTGGATCTCGTTCGAGCCTGCATAGATCGTCGATGCGCGATTGTTGAGATAGAGCGGCATCGCGGTGATGCCGGCCTCGGGAACGATGGTCGGCCGGTTGTGGCCGATCGACCTCGCCTCGGGCTCGAACGGGGCCGCGTACCACGCCAGAGCCTCGATGCCGAGATGGTCGATGGCCTGCAGCGTCTCGCTCCCCCTGATCTTCATCTGGGACGACACCGCGCCCGGGTTTCGGCCCTTGCTGAGATCGGACAGGACCTGGAGCTCGATCATCTCGAGCGCCTGGATGGCGAGTTCCGCCTCGGCCAGCCGCTCGGTGAAGCCGCGTTCCTCGATCAGCCGGCCCGAGCCGTCGGCCGCCTCCTCGCGCGCGATGCGGCGCACGTCCTCGATACGGGCATAGAGGTTGGGCGTGTAGGCATCGCCGCCGCGCTCGAACTCGAGCAGGTACTTGGCGACCGTCCAGCCGGCGTTCTCCGGCCCGATGCGGTTGGCGACCGGGGTGCGGACGTTGTCGAAGAACACCTGGTTCACCTCATGGTCGCCTGCCAGGGTGATGATCGGCTTCACGCTGAGGCCGGGCGTGTCCATCGAATCGATCAGCACGAAGGAGATGCCGTCCTGCGGCTTGCCCTCGGTGGCAGTGCGCACGAGGCAGAACATATGGTCGGCGACATGGGCGCCGGTGGTCCAGATCTTGGTGCCGTTGATCACGTAGTCGCCGCCGTCGCGCACCGCGCGAGTCTTGAGGCTGGCGAGGTCGGAACCCGAGCCTGGCTCGGAGTAGCCCTGGCAGAAGACGATGTCGCCCGCGACGATAGCCGGCAGGTACTTCGCCTTCTGCTCGGCCGTTCCGTATTTCATGATGACGGGCCCCACCATGCGTAATCCCATCGAGAAGATGCGCGGCGCGTCGACGGCCGTGGACTCTCGCGCGAAGATGTAGCGCTGGGTGGCGTTCCAGCCGGTGCCGCCATGCTCGACTGGCCAGGTCGGCGCCGACCAGCCGCGCCTGGCCAGCACCTTGTGCCAGCGCAGACCCGCTTCCATTTCCGCGAATACACCGCCGGTCTTGCGCCCGGCCTCGCGCAAGTCCTCGCTGAGGTTCTCGTCGAGGAAGGCACGCACCTCGTCGCGAAAGGCCTGATCCTGCGGGCTGAGGCTGAGATCCACGATGTCCCTCCACATCTTTCGCGGAAAGCTAGCAGTGCCCTGCCGCCGGCGGTATGCTTTTTGCGTTCCGCTGGAGATCGACGCGGAGACCGTTCATGCGTGCTCTCGTTTGCCTGTTCGCCCTGATCCTGTCTGCCCTCATGCTGGCCGCGTCGCCGGCTGCCGCGCAGGACAAGCAGGAGGTCGACCTCGCGCTGGCGCTGGGAATCGACATCTCCGGCAGCATCGACCCCGACGAGGCGCGCCTGCAGCGCGAAGGCTATGTGAATGCCTTCCGCGATCCGGCGATCATCAAGGCCATCCTGGGCGGCGCCAACGGCCGCATCGCCGTCTCGTATTTCGAATGGTCCGACTCCTGGATGCAGAAGCTGCTAATCGACTGGACGCTGCTCGACAGCGAGGCGGCGATCCAGGCTTTCGCGACGCGGCTCGGCGAAGCGCCGATTTCGATCGCGCGCCGGACCTCGATCAGCGGCGCGATCCGCTACGCCATCCCGCTGTTCGGTCGCAGTCCCTATGAACCGCAGCGCAAGGTGCTCGACGTTTCGGGCGACGGCTCCAACAACGACGGCGGCCTGGTGACCGAGATGCGTTATGAGGCGCTCAAGGACCGCATCGTCATCAATGGCCTGCCGATCATGAACGACCGGCCCAATCCTTTCGGTTTCCCCAACGAGACCGACCTCGATCGCTACTACCTGCATTGCGTGACGGGCGGCCCGCGGTCCTTCGTCGAGGTGGCACACAGCTTCGAGGACTTTCCCCGCGCGGTGCGGAAAAAACTCCTGCAGGAGGTGGCGGATACCGGTCCGCGACAGGATTTCGATATCGACGGCCTGGCAACCTTGCGTGACGGCATTCAGCTTGCCCAGGCGGGGCGACCTCGCGTGCGGGCCGACGACGACTACACCAAGTTCGTGCACCCCGAGTACGAGCTCGGCTGCGATGTCGGCGAGCGCCGTAGCCGCGAATTCTGGCAGCGCCGCTTCGGCGTGACGCCGGACTGATCTTCATACCGACTGCGGCCGGTTCTTCACGGCCACGCAACATCACCTTCCTAAAGTCGGCCGGCGACGAGGCAGGAGCTTCGCCGTTAGCCGGACGGAGGGCATCATGTCCAAAGACAAGATCGTCGAGCACCATCACGCCGCAGCCGAACATCACGAGCACGCCGCCAGGCACCATCGCGAGGCCGCCAAGCATCACGAAGCGGATGCGCATGAGACCGCCGCTCACCACGCCCATTCGGCACACGGTCACTCCGCTCACGCCACGCATCACGCCGGCGAGGCGAGCAAGCGTCACGCCGAGCATCACGGCAAGCACTAGACGCCTTCGGATCGACATCGACGATTCGCGGGCAGCGTCGGCCCCCGGGGAGGACCAGCCCGCGAGCCTCCTGTCGACTATTTGAACCTGGGGTATCTGGAAAGTGGAATCTTCTTCGGCAGCGCGGTCGGCATCGGCACGATCACCCTGCTCGTCGCTGCGCTGTTGCTGGCGTTGAGCTTCGAGTTCGTCAACGGCTTCCACGATACGGCGAACGCCGTCGCCACCGTGATCTACACTCATACGCTGACGCCTTACCAGGCGGTGATCTGGTCGGGCGTATGGAACTTCCTCGGTGTGCTCACCTCTTCGGGGGCGGTCGCCTTCGGCATCGTTGCGCTCTTGCCGGTCGAGCTGATCCTCGACGTCGGATCGGGGGCGGGTTTCGCCATGGTGTTCGCCTTGCTGCTGTCGGCGATCATCTGGAACGTCGGCACCTGGTATCTCGGCCTGCCGGCCTCGTCCTCGCACACGCTGATCGGCTCGATCGTCGGTGTCGGCCTGATGAACTCGCTTCTCTCGAGCGGACAGCAGTTCGGCGAAGGCGTGAACTGGGGCAAGGTTCAAGACACTGCAATGGCGCTGCTCATCTCGCCGGTGGTTGGCTTCGTGGCCGCAGCCCTGCTGCTGCTGGCCGCCAAGGCCGTCATCAGGAATCCGGCGCTCTACCGGTCGCCCGAAGGCAAAACGCCTCCGCCGCTGTGGATCCGCGGCCTGCTGGTCCTGACCTGCACCGGCGTGAGCTTCGCGCACGGCTCGAACGACGGCCAGAAGGGGATGGGCCTCATCATGCTTATCCTCATCGGCGTGGTGCCGGCGACCTATGCGCTCAACCTCGCGACCTCACCCGACCGCATGCAGTCGATCGTGGCGGCCTCGCAGGCGGCCGCGCCGGTGATGGGCAAGGCGCCGGACTCGAGCGACGCCATGGCCAATGCCGTGGCCGACGCCGAGCTGTCGCGCTTCTTGACCACCGGCAAGGTGACGCCACAGACCATGAGCTCGCTCGCCGTGAAGAACGGCGCCGTCGCCAACGTCGTGAGCCACATCAAGACGATCGGCGAATTGTCGGTCGAACAGCGGTCGCGCCTGCGCCGCGACGTTGATCTGGTCGAGGAGGGCGTCAACAAGGTCGTCAAGTAGGGCATCATCACCGATGCCAAGGACAAGGCGACCTTGCTGAAGCTGCGCAGCGAACTCTCCGACCTGACAGACTTCATCCCGCTGTGGGTGAAAATCGCCGTCGCGGTGGCGCTGGGCCTCGGCACCACGATCGGCTGGAAGCGCATCGTCGTCACCGTCGGCGAGAAGATCGGCAAGTCGCATTTGACCTATGCGCAGGGCGCCTCGGCCGAAATGGTCGCCATGGTTACGATCGGCGTCGCCGACGTCTACGGCTTGCCGGTCAGCACGACGCATATCCTGTCGTCCGGCATCGCCGGCACGATGGCCGCCAACCGCTCGGGGCTGCAGACGGAAACGTTGCGCAACACCCGCCTGGGTCCTGACCCTGCCGGCGTGCGTTTTCCTCGGTTCGGTCCTGTTCGCGGCCGGCCTGTTCGTCGTCCTGCAGCTGTTCTAGGCCCCGCGCGGCGGAGGCCAGCGGCGGAGATCATTTGCCCCGCTCCCGCCTGAGCACGGGCAAAGCGAGCAACCGCCGCGCCGCAAAGTCGAGAAAGGCGTCGACCTTGGGCGCACGGTTGGTCCGGCCCTTGGTCAGCAGATGCACCGGGATCGCCTGCTGCTCGTGAGCGCGCAGCAGGCGCACCAGCCGGCCGGCCGCGAGATCGTCTGCAACCTGGTACGATAGGAACTGGCCGATGCCGCGGCCCTCCAGCACGGCCCGGAGCCGCGTCTCGATGTCGTCGGACCTCAGCCGGGCGGCCATCCTCACCGCTCCTCGTCGGGACCGCGCGAAATCCCACGATGGCGCCGTCCGGAAAGTTCCAAGGACCGCCTCATGGCCGACCAGGTCCTCGGGCGTCTTCGGCACACCCCGGCTCCGGACATAGACGGGGCTCGCCACCCACAGCCGCCTCACCTCGCCGACGGCGCGTGCCGCGAGCCCAGAGTCGGCCAGAACCCCGATGCGCACGGCGACGTCGATCGCCTCGTCGATGAGATCGACATTGTGGTCGTTGAGCAACAGTTCGACCTCCGCATCGGCATGGGCGTCCAGGAAGGCGGTGACGATCGGCGCGACGTGGCGGCGGCCGAACTGGACCGGCGCGGCTACGCGCAACAGGCCGCGCACCGACGCGTCCCGCACACCGAGCGTCGCGGCCTCGTAGTCGTCGAGCACGATACGCGCCCTGTCGTAGAGCACACGGCCAGCTTCGGTCGGCGCCAGACGCCGCGTCGTTCGATCAATCAGTCGCACCCCCAATCGGGTCTCGAGCGCGGCGAGCGCCCGCGTCACGGCCGGCGCCGAGCGGCGCAGCCGGCCGGCCGCCCGGATCAGGCTGCTCTCTTCCACGATCCGCACGAAGATCGCGAGCTCGTCGAGACGATCCACCGGTCATTCCAGATATTGGAATTCTGTCTTTGGATAGTGTCTATTTCTCGCAAGAGCGGCAATTCCCATAGTCGGGTTCCACACGGAGGAGCCGATGCTGACCGGAAGCTGTCTTTGCGGCGCGATCGCCTATGAGGCCGACGCGCCCCTCGCGCGCATCGTTCATTGCCATTGCCAGACCTGCCGCAAGACGCATGGTTCGGCCTTCTCCTCCGTAACGGCGGTGCCGCGCGAGGCCTTCCGCTGGACCCGCGGCCACGAACGGCTCGGCGCTTTCGAATCCTCGCCCGGGAAATTTCGCCGCTTCTGCACGGGGTGCGGATCGCATCTCATGGCCGAACGCGTCGCGCAGCCGGTCGTTCTGCTGCGTCTGGGTTGTCTCGACACCGAGGTGAGAGACCGGCCGCAGGTCCATATCTGGCGATCCGAGGGCGCGTCCTGGTACGATCCGAAGGTGCTGGGCGACGAGCTGCCGCGGGGGCTGACATGAGTCCGCAGGACGGTGAATTCCTTTCCTTCCACGCAGACGAGCTCGCCGCACAGACGCTGGCCGGCCAGCGCGCCGGACGCGCCGCAATCCGGCCGTTCCTGCCCGACCAGCATCGCGAATTCTTCCGCCTTTTGCCTTATCTGTTCACCGCGACACTCGATGCCGACGGCTGGCCTGTAGCGTCCGTGCTGTCCGGTGCGGCGGGCTTCGCACAATCGCCCGATCCGCGGACGCTCCGCATCGCCGCGCTACCCTCGGCGGGCGATCCCGCCGCAGCCGGCCTCGCGGCGGGCAACAGGGTAGGCCTGCTCGGCCTCGATCTCTCCACGCGCCGCCGCAACCGTGCCAATGGAACCGTCTCCGCGCTCGACGACAAGGGCCTAACGGTCGCTGTCGAGCAGAGCTTTGGCAACTGCGCGCAATACATCCAGACACGGACGCCGACGGCCCACGCGCGATCGCCGTTGGCGGCCGAGGCCTTGACTGGTATCGATGCGTCCGCCCGCCGGCTGATCGAGACGGCGGATACGCTGTTCGTCGCCAGCCGATCGCGTGATGGCGTCGGTGAAAGCGGGGGCCTCGACGTCTCGCATCGCGGCGGGCGTCCGGGCTTCGTCGATGTGCAGGAGGACACGCTCGTCGTCCCCGATTTCCGCGGCAACCGGTTCTTCAACACGCTGGGCAACCTGCTCGGCGATCCACGCTGCGGGCTGCTGTTCATCGACTTCGCGACCGGAGACCTCCTGCAGCTCCAGGGCACCGCGACTATCGACTGGACCGCTGCAGCCGGGCAGCCTACGGGCACGCAACGCAGCTGGAGACTCGCGATCGCGCGGGGCTGGCGCCGGCGCGGCGCGCTGCCTTTCGATTGGGTATTCGGCGACTATGCGCCTGCCACTCTGGCGACCGGGCGGTGGCGCGGCTAGGACAGCCGCGCCACCATCGCCTGCAGCGCCAGTATGTAGGAATCGACGCCAAAGCCCGCGATCATTCCGACCGCCGCCTCGGCGGTGATCGATCCGTAACCGCGCTTCTCGATGTTGGTCATGTGAATCTCGATCGCCGGCGCGCTGATCGACCTGAGGCAGTCGCGCAGGGCATGTCCCGCGTGCAGGAAGCCAGCGGGATTGAACAGGATACCGTCCACCCGCGCGCGATCGGCCTTGAAGATCGCAGACACCGCCTCGCCTTCGGTGTTGGTGTAGAGGATGTCGAGGCTCACGCCGAGTGCGCGCGCCTGCCGTCGCAGGATGGCATCCAGCTCCTTGGCCGTGGTCGTGCCGTAGAGTTCGGGTTGGCGCCGACCGAGATATTCCATGTTCGCGCCCTGGATTAGCAGGAGTTTCATGTTTCCCCGTTTCGCAAAGCGGCCCACCCAGCAACCCTCCCCAAACGGACCGTAGAGCAACTTTTCCTTGAACTGAATTGAAGGCTTGCGCGCAAACATCGGTGGCGGCGAGGTGCGGCGTAACATTATCGTGCAATACAGCAGTAATATTGCCATGCGAGGGGATGGAAGTGGCAATCAGCATCTTGGACCCGTGCAAGGGCGCCTGCTCGGGTTGGCCACGACAACTCTGTCATCATCGGTGTAACGCTCGCGCTGAAGATGAATTCCTCCTGCGAGCTGCTGGCCTGCATCCTGGCGCTTCCCGCCGGCACATTGACAGCGGGCGGCTTCGCGCTCGGTGTCCTCTACTATGTCGCTGCGCAGTTCCTCGAATCGAAGAGCTCTCGCGATGGCGAGACGCGCGCCATGATCCCCGAGGTGCTGCACAAAGGGGCGTCTGCCTGCCGTCGGCGGTTCCCTGTTCGCGCTCTATCTCGCCGCCGCTTGAGACTGCCTTGCAGGCGCCAGACGCAAAAAAGGCGGCCTCTTGGCCGCCTTTTTCTCGATCCAGGCGTGTGTCTTACTGGATGACGATCTCGACGCGGCGGTTCTGAGGCTCGCGCACGCCGTCGCCCGTCTGGACCAGCAGCTGGCTCTCGCCCTTGCCGATCACCGAGATCGCCGTCGCCGGCACGCCTTCACGCACCAGCGCGTCCTTGACCGTGTTCGCACGGCGCAGCGACAGCGCCATGTTGTAGGCTTCCGTGCCCGTCGTGTCGGTGTGGCCCGTCGCCGTGATCCGCGCGCTGCCCTTGGTCTTGTAGGCGCCGGCGGCCTGCTTGATCGTGTTCAGAGCCTGCTGCGACAGATTCGAGCGGTCCCAGTCGAAGAACACCATGTACGACGGCGCGGCAACCGGCGGCGGCGGCGGCGGCGGCGCGACGGCCGGCGGCGCGCCGAACTTGACCTGCAGGCTCAGCATCGCGCTGAGGTTGTTGTTGGTGTAGCCGGTGCCGCCCAGATACGGGTTCGTCGTGCCGTAGTAGCGCGCGTCGACGTTGACGCGGAACATCGGGTCGATGTTATAGCCGACACCCACGATCGCCTGATAGGCAAACTGCGTCGTATCCTGCGCGATATTGAACGCCGACGTACGGACGAACGCGATACCGGCGCCAGCGCCGATGTACGGGACGATCGTGCCACCTGCATTGAAATCATACAGGAGGTTCGCCATCACGGCGATGTCGTCCTTGTTCACGCCGAACGAATTGAAGGCACCGCTGCCCATCGTGGACTTGTTGTTGCGGTAGATTCCTTCGAGCTCGACCCTCGGGCCGACGAAGTCGTAACCGATCATGCCGCCGGCTGCCCAGCCGAACTGCGGATACATCGTCCCGGGCTGGCCGAACCACGTGGTCACGGTGCTGTTGAACATCCAGTTCCCACCGCCTTCGATGCCGGCATAGAAACCCGGATACTGGAGCGGCTGGGCCTGTGCCAGCACAGGCAAGGCAACCATCGCGGCCGCGGCAACTAGAACCTTCTTGATCACCTTATTTCTCCCTTAAATAGCTCGGCTGAACTCTCGCACCCCGCTGGAGCCACTATAGGCGATTTAGCGCCAGACCGTGACTTCTCAGTGCGCCACTTCCCTTATTTTCCGCTATGTGTGGCATCCGGGCCACAAAAAAGGCGGCCTCTTGGCCGCCTTTTTCTCGATCCAGGCGTGTGCCTTACTGGATGACGATCTCGACGCGACGGTTCTGCGGCTCGCGAACGCCGTCGCCGGTCTGCACCAGGAGGCCCTGCTCGCCGCGGCCGACCACCGCAATCGACGTCGCCGGCACGCCTTCACGCACCAGCGCGTCCTTGACCGTGTTCGCACGGCGCAGCGACAGCGCCATGTTGTAGGCTTCCGGACCCGACGTGTCGGTGTGGCCGGTCGCCGTGATCCGCGCGCTGCCCTTGGTCTTGTAGGCGCCGGCGGCCTGCTTGATCGTGTTCAGGGCCTGCTGCGACAGGTTCGAGCGGTCCCAGTCGAAGAACACCATGTACGACGGCGCGGCAGCCGGCGGCGGCGGCGGCGGCGCGACGGCCGGCGGCGCGCCGAACTTGACCTGCAGGCTCAGCATCGCGCTGAGGTTGTTGTTGGTGTAGCCGGTGCCGCCCAGATACGGGTTCGTCGTGCCGTAGTAGCGCGCGTCGACGTTGACGCGGAACATCGGGTCGATGTTGTAGCCGACACCCACGATCGCCTGATACGCAAACTGCGTCGTATCCTGCGCGATATTGAACGCCGACGTACGGACGAACGCGATACCGGCGCCAGCGCCGATGTACGGAACGATCGTCCCACCTGCATTGAAGTCATACAGGAGGTTCGCCATCACGGCGATGTCGTCCTTGTTCACGCCGAACGAATTGAAGTTACCGCTGCCCATCGTGGACTTGTTGTTGCGGTAGATTCCTTCGAGCTCGACCCTCGGGCCGACGAAGTCGTAACCGATCATGCCGCCGGCTGCCCAGCCGAACTGCGGATACATCGTCCCGGGCTGGCCGAACCACGTGGTCACGGTGCTGTTGAACATCCAGTTCCCACCGCCTTCGATGCCGGCATAGAAACCCGGATACTGGAGCGGCTGGGCCTGTGCCAGTACAGGCAAGGCAACCATCGCGGCCGCGGCAGCCAAAACTTTCTTGATCAACTCACACTCCCTATCGTTTGGAACGAACTACCGAATTCTCGTACGCGAACTCCATACAGGAGATGTGGGGCCATATCTCCCGTTTTCAGCCGGCGAAAACCTTATCCTCCGCGCTCGTGGCTTTTGCGCCACAGTCCAATCGGCCCAAAAGCAGGTGCTCGGGCGGACTAGCGGGGGAGCGTCGTCGCACCCATCAATCCTTCGTCGATCGCCCGGGCGCACTGGCGCCCCTCCCGGATGGCCCAAACCACCAGGGATTGGCCCCGGCGCATGTCTCCGGCCGCAAATAGCCTTGGAATCGAGGTTTTATAGTCCTGGACGTTTGCCGCGACGTTGCCGCGAGCGTCCAGCGCCACCCCTGACTGCTCGACCATTCCCGGCTTGCGCGGCCCCAGGAAACCCATCGCCAGCAGGACGAGATCCGCCTTCAGCCGGAAGCCGCTGCCCTCGATCTCCTTCATCGCCCCGCCGGCGCCAGCGACGCGGACGCATTCAAGGGCTTCGACCTTGCCGTTCGTCCCCAGCGCCCGCTTGGTCAGGACCGCGAAATCGCGCTCCGCACCCTCCTCATGCGAGGAGGAAGTGCGCATCTTGAGCGGCCAATCGGGCCATGTCAGCGCTTTGTTCTCTTTTTCGGGTGGCCGCGGCATGACCTCGAGCTGGGTGACCGAGGCCGCCCCCTGCCGATTCGAGGTGCCGACGCAGTCCGACCCGGTATCGCCGCCGCCGATCACGACGACATGCTTGCCCTTGGCACTGATCGTGCCCTTGGGCGCTGCCCGCGCCTCGTCGTCGCCGGCGACCCGCTTGTTCTGCGGCACCAGGAAATCCATCGCGAAATGGATGCCGGCCAGTTCGCGGCCCGGCACGGGCAGGTCACGCGGCCATTCCGCACCACCGGTCAGGGCGACGGCATCGTAGCCTTCGAGCAGCGACTTGACCGCCAGCGTGGCGCCGACTTCGACCCCGGTGCGGAACTCCACGCCCTCGGCCTCCATCTGCCGCATGCGCCGGTCGATGAGGTGTTTCTCCATCTTGAAGTCGGGAATTCCGTAGCGCAGCAGGCCGCCAATCCGGTCGGCTTTCTCGAACAGCGTCACGGAATGGCCCGCACGCGCGAGCTGCTGGGCGCAGGCCATACCCGCCGGTCCGGAGCCGACGACGGCGACTCGCTTGCCGGTCTTCTTCGCCGCGACCACCGGCTTGATCCAGCCCTCTTCCCAGCCGCGGTCGATGATGGCGCATTCGATCGATTTGATCGTCACCGGATTGTCATCGATGTTCAGCGTGCAGGCCGCCTCGCACGGCGCGGGGCAGATACGGCCGGTGAATTCCGGGAAGTTGTTGGTCGAGTGCAGCACCTCGAGCGCATCGCGCCAGCGGTCACGGCGCACCAGCTCGTTCCACTCCGGGATGATGTTATTGACCGGGCAGCCGTTGTGGCAGAACGGGATGCCGCAGTCCATGCAGCGCGCCCCCTGCTTGCCGACCTCGGCCGGCGGCAGCGGATGGATGAACTCCCTCCACGTCTTGAGGCGGGCCTCGACCTTCTCGTAAGGCCGCTCCTTGCGCTCGATCTCGAGGAAGCCGTTAACCAAACCCATACGCCCTACTCCGCCGCGACGGCCTTTGCCGCCGCCCGATCGCGTGCCTGCTGAAGCGCGCGCTTGTAATCCTTGGGCATCACCTTGACGAAGCACGGCAGTGCCCGGTCCCAATCCTCGAGCAGCTCACGCGCCCGCGCGCTGCCGGTATGGAGATGGTGCCGTTCGACCAGGATGCGCAGCCGCTCGGCATCAAAGCGCAGCACGTCGCCCATGCCGTTGTCCTCGACATCCACGCTACGCTGGCGCGGCCGTCC
This sequence comes from Reyranella sp., assembly GCF_965279465.1. Lineage (NCBI taxonomy): Bacteria > Pseudomonadati > Pseudomonadota > Alphaproteobacteria > Hyphomicrobiales > Reyranellaceae > Reyranella > Reyranella sp. The sequence continues at coordinate 3,389,978 of NZ_OZ257242.1, read as the reverse complement.
CGGATCGTCGAGCGGCTCACTCGACAGACCGCCGACCGTCTCCATCTCGACCATCGCCGGATTGCACAGATCCTTGAAGCGCGCCTTGGGGTCGTAGACGTAGGCCACGCCGCCCGACATGCCGGCGGCGAAGTTGCGCCCGGTGTCGCCCAGCACGACGACCACGCCGCCGGTCATGTACTCGCAGCCATGATCGCCGGTGCCTTCGACGACGCAGACCGCGCCCGAATTGCGAACAGCGAAACGCTCGCCGGCCACGCCCTCGAAGTAGGCTTCTCCGGCGATCGCGCCATAGAGCACGGTGTTGCCGACGATGATGTTCTCCAGCGGATTGCGATTCGATCCAACCGGTTGGCGCACCACAACCCGGCCGCCGGACAGGCCCTTGCCGACATAGTCGTTGCCGTCGCCCGACAGTTCGAGCGACACGCCATGCGCCAGGAAGGCGCCGAAGCTCTGGCCCGCCGTGCCCGTCAGGCGCACAGAAATCGTATCTTCCGGCAGGCCGGCGTGGCCGTAGCGCCTGGCGACCTCGCCCGACAGCATGGCGCCGACCGTGCGGTTGACGTTGCCGACGGGGAGCTCGACCTGCACCGGCTGGCCATTTTCGAGGGCCGGCTGGGCCGCCTCGATCAACCGGTGATCGAGAGCCTTGTCGAGCCCATGGTCCTGCCGCTCGCTGTTCCAGATCGCGACGCCGGCCTTGGCCGGCATCTGGTGCAGCAGCTTGGTGAGATCGACGCCGCCTGCCTTCCAGTGATCGACGGCGCAGCGCATGTCGATCTTGTCGACGCGGCCGATCATTTCGTTGATCGTCCGGAAGCCCAGCCGCGCCATGATCTCGCGCAGTTCCTCGGCAACAAAGAAGAAGTAGTTGATCACATGCTCGGGCTGGCCGGTGAAGCGCCTGCGCAGCACCGGATCCTGGGTCGCCACGCCGACCGGGCAGGTGTTCAGATGGCACTTGCGCATCATGATGCAACCGGCGGCGATCAGCGGCGCCGTGGCGAAGCCGAACTCGTCGGCGCCGAGCAGCGCGCCGATCGCGACGTCGCGGCCGGTCCGCAGTCCGCCATCGACCTGGACGGCAATGCGTCCGCGCAGGCCGTTCAGCACCAGCGTCTGCTGTGTCTCGGCGAGGCCGATCTCCCACGGCGAGCCGGCATGGGTCAGCGACGTCAGCGGCGACGCACCCGTGCCGCCCTCGAAGCCCGAGATCGTCACATGGTCGGCGCGCGCCTTGCTGACGCCCGCGGCGACCGTGCCGACGCCCACCTCGGACACCAGCTTCACCGACACGCGTGCACGCGGATTGGCGTTCTTGAGGTCGTGGATGAGCTGCGCCAGATCCTCGATCGAATAGATGTCGTGATGCGGCGGCGGCGAGATCAGGCCGACCCCGGCCGTCGAGCGGCGCACACGAGCAATGTTCTCGTCGACCTTGTGACCGGGAAGCTGGCCGCCCTCACCCGGCTTGGCGCCCTGCGCCATCTTGATCTGGATGTCGTCGGCGTTGACCAGATACTCGGTCGTAACGCCGAAGCGGCCCGAAGCGACCTGCTTGATCGCCGAGCGCATCGAATCGCCATTGGCCATCGGCTTGAACCGATCCGCCTCCTCGCCCCCCTCCCCCGTGTTCGACTTGCCGCCGATCCGGTTCATGGCGATGGCGAGAGTGGTGTGCGCCTCTCGGCTGATCGAGCCGAAGCTCATCGCGCCGGTCGCGAATCGCTTGACGATGTCCGCCGCCGGCTCGACCTCGTCGATCGGCACCGGCGTGTCGGCCCACTTCAGCTCCATCAGGCCGCGGATGGTCAACAGCCGCTCGCTCTGCTCGTTGATCGTCTGGGCGAAGGCTTTGTACTCGGCCGAATTGTTGCCGCGCACCGCGTGCTGCAGCTTGGCCACCGACTCGGGCGTCCAGGCATGGTCCTCGCCGCGCAGGCGGAACGCATAGTCACCCCCAGGGTCCAACATAGTGCGGTAGATCGGATTGTCGCCGTAGGCGTCGCGATGGCGGCGCACCGTCTCTTCGGCGACCTCCTGCCAGCCGGCGCCCTCGATCGTGGTCGCCGTCCCGGTGAAATACTTCTCGACGAAGCCCGAATGAAGTCCGACGGCGTCGAAGATCTGCGCGCCGCAATAGGACTGGTAGGTCGAGATGCCCATCTTGGACATGACTTTCAGCAGGCCCTTGCCGACTGCCTTGATGTAATTCTTCTGCACCTCATAGGCCTCGATCGGCAGGCCGTTCTGGAGGCGGAGCGCCTCCAGCGTCTCGAAGGCGAGGTATGGATTGATCGCTTCGGCACCGTAACCGGCGAGGCAGCAGAAATGATGGACCTCGCGCACCTCACCCGACTCGACGACGAGGCCTGTCTGGGTACGCAGGCCGCGCCGGATCAGGTGATGGTGCACCGCCGCCGTCGCCAGCAGCGCCGGGATCGGCACGCGCTCGGCGGACACCGCGCGATCCGAGAGAATGAGGATGTTGCGGTCCGCCAGCACGCAGTCGGTCGCCTCGGCGCACACGCGGTCGAGCGCTCTTTCCAGGCCGGCAGCACCTTCGGTGGCGAGCCAGGTGGTGTCGATGGTGGCCGTGCGGAACGCACCGTCGAGCAGTTCCTCGATCGAGCGGATCTTCTCCAGTTCGGCATTGGTCAGCACCGGCTGCATCACCTCGAGCCGCTTGTGCGTGCCGGCATGCTGGCCGAGCAGGTTCGGGCGCGGGCCGATCATCGAGACCAGCGACATCACCAGCTCCTCGCGGATCGGATCGATCGGCGGGTTGGTGACCTGGGCGAAGTTCTGCTTGAAGTAGTTGTAGAGCAGCTTGGGCTTGCGCGACAGCACCGCGATCGGCGTGTCGGTGCCCATCGAGCCGATCGGATCGTCCGGCTCCTTGCTCATCGGCTCGAGGAAGAAGTTGATGTCCTCCTGCGTGTATCCGAACGCCTGCTGGCGATCGAGCAGGGTCGTCGGGTCGTTCGACGGCGCCGGAAGCGGCGCGTCGGGCAGCTCGCTGAGTTCCTCGAGCTTGTACTGCGTCTGCTTCAGCCACTCGTCGTACGGCTCGGCCTCGGCGAGCGAGCGCTTCAGCTCCTCGTCCTCCACGATGCGGCCCTGCTCGAGGTCGATCAGCAGCATCTTGCCGGGCTGCAGGCGCCATTTGCGCACGATCTTCTCTTCGGGGATCGGCAGCACCCCCGATTCCGACGCCATCACCACGAGATCGTCGTCGGTGACGATGAAGCGCGCCGGGCGCAGGCCGTTGCGGTCGAGGGTAGCGCCGATCTGGCGGCCGTCGGTGAAGGCGATCGAGGCCGGGCCATCCCACGGCTCCATCAGCGCGGCGTGATACTCGTAGAAGGCCTTGCGCTTGGCATCCATCAGCGGATTGCCGGCCCATGCCTCCGGAATCAGCATCATCATGGCATGCGACAGCGAATAGCCGCCGTTGACCAGCAGCTCGAGTGCGTTGTCGAGGCAGGCGGTGTCGGACTGGCCGTGCGGGATGATCGGCCACATCTTGTCGAGATCGGCGCCGATCAGGTCGGATTCCATCGTGCGGCGGCGGGCATACATCCAGTTGACGTTGCCGCGCACGGTATTGATCTCGCCGTTGTGGGCGATGAAGCGATAGGGATGCGCCAGCTTCCACGACGGGAAGGTGTTGGTCGAGAAACGTTGATGGACGAGGCAGAGCGCCGACTGGGTCAGCGGATTGCGCAGGTCCTCGTAGAAGCTCTCGACCTGCGGCGCCAGCAGCAGGCCCTTGTAAACCACCGTCCGCGACGAGAAGGACGGCATGTAGAGCTGCGACAGGCCGGGCAGCTTGTGCTTCTTCTCGAGCTCGACCAGCGGGTTCTGGGTCTGCTTGCGAATCGCCAGGATCTTGCGCTCGAAAGCGTCCTGGTCGGCGAGCCTGGGGCTACGACCGACGATCGCCATCTTCATTACCGGCATGCGCTCGATGACTGCGTCGCCGAGCCCGGTGGTGTCGACCGGCACGTCGCGCCAGCCGACCAGGGTCTGACCCTCGACCTTGATGAAATGCTCGAGCCGCCTGACCGCGAAAGCCTGCGCCTTTTCATTCTGCGGCAGGAAGCACATCGCAACGGCGTAATGGCCCGGCTCGGGCAGGTCGAATCCGCTCTTCTTCGCCCAATCGCGCAGCAGCGCATCCGGCGTCTGGATCATGCACCCGGCGCCGTCGCCGACCAGCGGATCGGCGCCGACGGCGCCGCGGTGGTCGAGATTGACGAGAATCTGCAAACCCTGTCGGACGATATGGTGGGATTTATCGCCCTTGATGTTGGCCACGAAGCCAACGCCGCACGAATCGTGTTCGTTACGCGGGTCGTAAAGTCCCAGTTTCTGCGGCAAATCGGTCAAAATTCGACGGCTGCCCCTTTTTGAAGCAGCTCCCCCCTGAAGTCCTTTGATATCGCTCTTCTTAGCCCGCTTTCGGATCGGGGCAAAAGCGATTGTTGCGCCGCAGGAGCCCCTGTAACCTGCCGACTGGAAGTGTACCGGGGGCTAAGTATGGTGAAGCGGCCGATCTTTGCGGGCCTGGCATTGGCGGCGACCTTGGGCGCCTGCAGCAGTAGTAGGGGACCGAGTGTCGCCTATACCACCCCCGGCTGGTATCTGGAGCGGCCGCGCCTGCTGCTGGTCAGTGGGCCGGAAATCTTTGCCGGACCAATGACTTACGAGGCCTGCGAGGCCAAGCGTGTCGAGTTCGAGACCTCGGTCCGGATGCTCTGCATCAACGAGAAGATGAAGCCCGGTCCGTTCGGGCCCTACACCTCCACGCCTCCCGCGACGCTGCAAAAGGAGCCGCTCTAGCCGATCTGCGTCAGGCTGCAGCGGGCTTCCGACCGATCACGTGCCAGACCTCCATCCGGTCAGCGCCCTTCACGTCGATCGTACCCTTGGCTTCGCACAGGTAGTCGCTTCCGACCAGTTGATAGGTCCTGCGCGTGATCTGGATCGTCCCGGCCTGGCCATGCGATTCCATGCGGCTCGCGAGGTTCACCGCTTCGCCCCACAGATCGTAGATGAACTTCTTGCGGCCGATTACGCCGGCCACCACCGGCCCGGAATTGATGCCGATCCGGAAGGCCAGCTTTTGGCCGCCAAAGGTGCGCTCCGCAACGGCCTCGCGCATGTCCATCGCCAGCTGTACCAGCACCCTGGCATGGTCATGACGCGCGCGCGGCACGCCTGACGCGACCATGTAGCAGTCGCCGATCGTCTTGATCTTCTCCAGTCCATGCTTCTCGACCAGGCCGTCGAAGCACAGGAAGACCTCGTTGAGGAGCTCGACCAGCGCGAGCGGCGTCATCGTCGCCGCCATCGGGGTGAAGCCGACGACGTCGGCGAACAGGATGCTCGCCGCGTCGTGCTGCGCGGCGATCGTCTTGTGCTCGGCCTTGAGCGCCTCGGAGATCTCCCTGGGGAGGATGTTGTGCAGCAGCATCTCCGAGCGTTCCTGGAAGAAGTTGCGCTGGCCGACGAAGTAGTAAAGCAGCACGAAAGCGATCGTGATCACGGCACCGACATTGAGGACGAAGAACCAGTTCACGAAGGCCTCGGGCAGGCCGGCCGGCGTGAGATAGGGCTGCAGGATCGCGCTCACCGCGAGCAGGGCAACGAAGCCCAGGATCCACAGCAGCGTGTCGCGCAATTCCTCGATCAGGAGCGAGGCGAGCGGGCACAACGCAGCCCAGATGACCACCACGCTCGATTCCCGGAAGCCGCCCAGGCTCATCATCAGGAGCCAGGGCAGGACCAGGTACATCAGCAGCTGGGTAAAGCGATAGAAGCGGAGGTTACGGGTCCAGGAGAAGAGCAGCGTGTTGACCGGCGTGACAGCCGTATAGAGGGCGGGAATGGCGGCGGACAACGGCACTCCGGCGACGAGATAGATCACGCTCCACAGCAACGTCAGCGGCAGCAGCCCGACCGAAAGCGCCACCATGAGCCGCTTCTGCAACGCTGTGTCAGTGCTGTCGGCCGGATCGGCGCCGACGTTCCCGGCCCAGACCAGCAGGCTCCGGACAACGCCGGCAGCCCAGCCTTGCCGCAGAGCGCTCGCTGCCAGATGTTGCTCCATTCCCGGCCTCCCTAGCCGATCGACATCAGGCTGGCATTACCTCCCGCAGCCGCGGTGTTGACGCTGACCGACACCTCGTCGACCAGGAATTCCAGCGGATAGGGTGCCACATGCACCGGCACGATCGGGCCCTCCCTCTCCGCCAGCCGCCGGGTCAGCGCCAATAGATCGTCCCGGCCGCCGGCAAACAACGCCGCCGAGATGTCCGGGGCATCGGGATCCAGGGTGACCCGGTTGCCGGTGCCGCGTGCCGCATTGGCCTGCGCCCGCAATTCCGACGGGTCGCGGGCGACGCAGAGGATCGCACCCTTCGATCGAAGCACATACTCGTTGCGCTCGCCGACCGGACCGGAGAGTTCGCCCACCAGCCCCTCCAGCGGCAACGGCGGACACGCCGACAGCAGCCGCCGCACGTAAAGCGGCCCGCCCGCCTTGGGTCCGGTGCCCGACAGGCCATGACCGCCGAACGGTTGCACGCCCACGACCGCGCCGATCACAGTGCGATTGACATAATGGTTGCCGGCTGCACTCAGGTCGGTCGCGCGCTCGATCGTCTCGTCGATCCGGCTGTGGACGCCGAAGGTCAGGCCGAAGCCGGTCGCGTTGGCCCGCCGCACGACGTCGTCCATCTCTTCGCGCCGATAGCGCAGGACGTGCAGCACCGGGCCGAACACCTCGCCCGGCAGGTCGGCGATCGACGAGATCTCGATGATCGTCGGCGGCACGAACAGCCCTGACGCCGTGGCGCCTTGGGTCACCACATGACCGCTCGTGCGCATCGCCGCGATATGGTCGGTGAGCCGCTTCTGCGCTTCGGCCGAGATGACCGGTCCGACGTCCGTCGACAGGCGGTTTGGATTGCCGACACCAAGCTCGGCCATCGCGCCCTTCAGCATCGGCAGGACGCGGCCGGCAATGTCTTCCTGCAGGCAGAGCACGCGCAGCGCCGAGCAGCGCTGGCCCGCCGAATCGAACGCCGAGGTGATCGCGTCGTTCACGAGTTGCTCGGGCAAGGAAGAGGAGTCGGCGATCAGGATGTTCTGCCCGCCGGTCTCGGCGATGAACGGCACGCGTCCGCGCTTGGCCAGCTCCTTGTTGATCGACCGCGCCGCCTCGGTCGAGCCGGTGAACACGACACCGGCGATCGTCGGATTGGCGACCAGCCGCGCACCGACCGCGCCGTCGCCCGGCAGGAATTGCAGCACGCCCGGCGGCAGCCCGGCACCGAGGAACAGTCGCACCGCCTGGGCGGCGATCAGCGGCGTCTCCTCCGCCGGCTTGGCGATGACGCCATTGCCTGCGGCGAGCGCACCGGCGATCTGGCCAGTGAATATTGACAGTGGAAAATTCCACGGGCTGATGCACGCTACGACGCCGAGCGGCCGGTGCGTTTCATTCGACCAATCCCGCACTTGTGCCGCGTAGTACCGTAGAAAGTCGACAGCTTCCCGCACTTCTCCCACGGCATTGGCGAAGGTCTTGCCCGCTTCGCGCACGATCAGACCGACCAGCGGCAGCATGCGCGCTTCCATCCGGTCGGCGACCCGCCGCAGGCACTCGGCACGCGCCGCGGGCGAGGCGCTCCAGGCCACCGCGCGGGCGCAGGCGGCGTCGACCAGCTCCGGCGTCGCCTCGACCACGGTACCGACCAGGTCAGTGAGGTCGGCCGGATTGTGCAGCTCGCGTGCCGCGCCGTCGCGCGGCCGATCGCCCAGCATGGGCTGGGCGCGCCAGCTCTCGCCACTGAGCGCCTTCGCCAAGGCGGCCAGCCGCTGCTCGTTGGTGAGATCGAGTCCCAGTGAGTTCGCCCGCTCGGCGCCGAACAGCTCGCGCGGCAGGGCGATCCGGTCGTGCGGTCGGCCGATCGGATCGAGCGCCCGCGCCTGCTCGACCGGATCGATCAACAGCCTGTCGACCGGAAAGTCCGGATCGGCGATCTGGTTCACGAACGAGGTGTTGGCGCCGTTCTCCAGCAGCCGCCGGACGAGATAGGCCAGCAGCGTCTCGTGCGTGCCGACCGGCGCATAGATGCGGCACGGCACGCCGAGCTTGTCCTTTCCGACGACCTCCTCGTACAGGCTCTCGCCCATGCCATGCAGGCACTGGAACTCGTACTGCCCCTTCGGCGCGATCGCATGGATCGTCGCCAGGCTGAGCGCGTTGTGGGTCGCAATCTGCGGGAACACCGCGTCGGTCGCGGCCAGGAGCTTGCGCGCGCAGGCGATGTAGGAAACGTCGGTGTGGATCTTGCGCGTGAAGACCGGAAAGCCTTCGAGCCCGTCGAGCTGGGCGCGCTTGATCTCGCCGTCCCAATACGCACCCTTCACCAGCCGCACCATCAGGCGGTGGCCGCTGCGCCGCGCCAGGTCGATCAGCCAGTCGATCACGAACGGGCAGCGCTTCTGGTAGGCCTGCACCACGAAGCCGATACCGTGCCAGCCCGCCAATTCCGGCTCGAAGCAAAGCCGCTCCACCAGGTCGAGCGAGAGCTCGAGCCGGTCGGCCTCCTCGGCGTCGATGTTGAAGCCGATGTCGAGCGCATGCGCCTGCACCGCCAGCGCCTTGAGCCGCGGATACAGCTCGGCATGGACGCGCTCGATCTGGCTGCGGCTGTAACGCGGATGCAGCGCCGACAGCTTGATCGAAAGGCCGGGACCGTCATGGACTCCACGACCGGCCGACGCCGAACCGATCGCCTGGATGGCAGCCGCGTAGTCGTCGAAGTACCGCCGGGCCTGCACCGCGGTCACCGCCGCCTCGCCCAGCATGTCGTAGGAATAGCGGAAGCCCTTGCGCACCCACGGGCGGCCGTTGTCCAGCGCCTCGTCGATCGTCTGGCCGGCGACGAACTGCTCGCCCATCAGGCGCATGGTCAGGTTCACGCCCGCGCGGATCAGCGGTTCGCCGCCGCGCGCCACGAGCCGGGTCAAGGCCGCCGACAGGCCGCGCTCGCTGTGGGTCGCGGTGAGCTTGCCGGTCAGCAGCAGGCCCCAGGTCGCGGCGTTCACGAACAGCGACGGGCTCCTGCCGAGATGAGCCTCCCAATGGCCGCCGCCGATCTTGTCGCGGATCAGCGCGTCGCGCGTCTCGTCGTCGGGAATGCGCAGCAGCGCCTCGGCGAGGCACATCAGCGCCACGCCCTCCTCACTGGCCAGCGAATATTCGCGGATCAGCCCCTCGACGCCGCCGCCCCGACTCTTCACCCGCATCCGCTCGACCAGCTGCCGCGCCAGCGCCGTCGCCACCTGCATCGTCCCGGCCGGCAAGGTGGCGGCGGCGATCAGGGGTGGCAGGCACTCGGGCTCCGGCCGCCGGTAGGCGGAGGTTATCGCTTCGCGCAGCGGACTTTTGAACGGCGGCGAGGACATGTCGCTCATCTCGGGTTGAGGCTAACATAGGGCGATGAGCCGCCGCTTCTACCTCACCTTGGCCGCCCTGTTGATCGCTTTGCCCGGCGCGGTCACCGCGCAGGAATGGCCGCAGAAGACCGTGCGTGTCGTGGTGCCCTTCCCAGCCGGCGGCTCGAACGACACGCTGTGCCGCATCGTCGCGGACAAGCTGTCGGGCGCGTGGAAGCAGCCGGTGATCGTCGACAACAAGGCCGGCGCCGGCGGCAATAACGGCGCCGAGATCGTCTATGGCGCGCCGGGTGACGACTACACGTTGCTGTGTAGCCCGCCCGGGCCGCTGTCGATCAACCACAATCTCTACCGGACGCTGCCGTACGATTGGTCGAAGTTCGTGCCGGTCACCGTGCTGGTGCTGACGCCCAACGTCATCACCGCGCGCAAGGACCTGCCGGCGGCCTCGGCACAGGAATTCATCGCCTACGCCAGGGCCAATCCCGGCAAGGTGACCTACGCCAGCCAGGGCAACGGCTCGACCTCGCACCTGTCGGCGCAGATGCTGGCGACACAGGCCGGACTCGACATGGTGCATGTTCCCTACAAGGGCGAGGGTCCGGCGCTGATCGACATCACCGCCGGCCGGGTCGACATCTTCGTCGGCAACATCTCCGCCGCCCTGCGCTTCGAGAAGAGCGGCCAGGTCAAGTTCCTCGGCCTCGCCGCGAAGAAGCGCAGCCCCGTGGCGCCCGACGTGCCGGACGCCGCCGAGATCGGCCTGCCCGGCCTGATCGCCTCGGCCTGGTTCGCCATCGTGGCGCCGCCCGGCACGCCCGATGCGATCGTCCAGAGGATCAACAAGGACACCGCCGCCGCCCTGAAGCTCGACGATGTGCGCGCGAAGTTCCTCGAGCAGGGCGCCGAGCCGCAAGGCGAGTCCACACAGGCGACCGGCGCCTTCATCAAGGAAGAGGAGGCGCGCTGGCGCGCCGTCATCACGTCAGCCAACGTGACGTTGGAGTAGCCGCATGGACACTTATATCTGGCCCGCCGAATCGCTCGCCCGCGTTCCCTACTGGGTTTACCAGGACCAGGAGAACTACGCCCGCGAGCTGCAGCGCCTGTTCGAAGGCGCGACCTGGAACTATGTCTGCCTCGAGGCCGACATCCCGAACAAGGGCGACTACCGCACCAACGTCGTCGGCGCGATGCCGGTGATCGTGGTGCGCGACGCGGACGGGTCGATCAACTGCTTCGAGAACCGTTGCGCCCATCGCGGCGCGCTGATCGCCTTCGATGACGGCGGCAATGTCCAGAACCAGTTCAAGTGCATCTATCACGCCTGGAGCTACGACCTCAAAGGCAACCTGCGCGGCATCGCCTTCGAGCGCGGCATCAACGGCGTCGGCGGGATGTCGAAGGACTTCAAGCGCAACGAGCATGGACCGCGCCGGCTGCGCACGACGACCTTGTGCGGGCTGGTCTTCGCCACGCTTTCGGATGCGACGCCGCCGATCGAGGACTTCCTCGGTCCCGAGATCCTGGGCCGCATCAGGCGCGTGCTGAACCGGCCGATCAAGGTGATGGGCCGCTTCACGCAGGTGCTGCCCAACAACTGGAAGCTCTATGTCGAGAACGTCAAGGACACCTACCACGCGTCCCTGCTGCACCTGTTCTTCGGCACCTTCCGCATCACGCGCCTGACGCAGGGTGGCGGCGTGCTGGTGAGCGCCGACGGCGGCCACCACGCGAGCTACACGATCGACAAGTCGGACGACCGCCAGAGCACCGCCTATCGCGACCAGGGCATCCGCACCGAGAACGCCGACTACAAGCTGGCCGACCCCAGCCTGCTCGACACGGTCAAGGAGTTCGGCGACGACATTCAGCTCCAGATCCTGTCGGTCTTCCCAGGCTTCATCCTGCAGCAAATCCACAACTGCCTCGCCGTCCGCCAGGTCGTGCCGAAGGGCACGGGCGAGATGGATCTCAAATGGACCTATTTCGGCTTCGCCGACGATCCGCCGGAGATGACGCGGCGGCGGCTGAAGCAACAGAACCTCGTGGGGCCGGCCGGCTTCGTGTCGATGGAGGACGGCTGCGTCGGCGGCTTCGTGCAGCGCGGCATCGCCGCTGCCGGCGAGCAGGAATCGGTAGTCGAGATGGGCGGCACGGGCGCCGAGAGCCAGGAGACGCGCGCGACCGAGGCTTCGGTGCGAGGTTTCTGGAAGGCCTATCGCCACCACATGGGCTACTGAACCGATGGACGTCTCGCGCCTCGTCGAGCTGAACGCCGCCTATGCGCGCGCCATCGACAACGAGAAGTTCGAGGAGTGGCCGGACTTCTTCCTCGACCCTTGCCTCTACAAGGTGACCACGGCCGACAACGTCGCGCAGGGCCTCGAGTCCGGCGTGATGTACGCCGATTCGCGCGGCATGCTGCAGGATCGCATCTCGGCGCTGCGCCAGGCCAACATCTACGAGCGCCAGCGCTACCGCCACATCGTCGGCCTGCCGGTCGTCCTCGGAGAGGCCGGCGGCGCGGCCGATGTCGAGACGCCGTTCCTGATCGTGCGCATCATGCGCGACGGCAGGATGGAGGTCTTTGCCACCGGCTGCTACCACGACAAGGTCCGTATGGACGCCGCCAACACGCCGCGCTTCGCCGAGCGCATCGTCGTCTGCGACGGCGGCCGCTTCGACACCCTCGTGGCGATTCCGTTTTGACGATCATGTTTCTTCGCTGGGGGCGCGTCACTCCAGTGACGCGTCAGGCTCATGATCGCGCCACTGGAGTGGCGCGCCCCCAGCCATGAGGATCGCCATCACCCTGGGCGATCCCAACGGCATCGGGCCGGAAGTCACGATCAAGGCGGCGCTGCACTTCGCGCGCCACCCGAACATCAAGCCGCTGCTGGTCGGCGACGGCTTCGTGATCGAGAACAACGCCAACCGCCTCGGCCTCGACGCCACACCGCCCTTCGTTGATGCCGAAGCGCTCGAACCGGCGGGCTACTCGCCCGGCACGCTCGACCCGCGCGCCGGCAGGGCCACGGTTTCCTATGTCGAAACCGCGGTGCGCCTCGTCCGCGAGGGCAAGGCCGACGCGATCATCGGCTGCCCGCACTCGGAGACCGCGGTGAACCGCGCGGGCATACCCTTCAGCGGCTATCCCGGCCTGGTCGCCGACCTCACCGGCATGCCGCGCGAGCGCGCCTTCATGATGCTGACGGCCAAAGGCCTCAAAATCGTGCACGCGACCCTGCACGAGTCGGTGAGCGCCGCCCTCGCCCGACTCTCACCCGAACTCGTGATCGCCGCCGCCGAGGCGATCGTGGCGACCGCGCACCGCCTGGGCGAGAAGCCTCCGACCATCGGCGTGTTCGGCATCAACCCGCATGCCGGCGAGGACGGGTTGTTCGGTGACGACGACGAGCGCGTGACCAAGCCGGCGGTGGCCGAACTGAAGAAGCGCGGCATCGCCGTCGACGGGCCGATCGGCGGCGACCTGCTGCTGAGCCAGCGCAAGCACGACGTCTACCTAGCCATGTTCCACGACCAGGGCCACATCCCGATCAAGCTGATCTCGCCGCTTCGCGCCTCGGCCATGACGATCGGCGTACCAGTGCTGTTCGCGTCGGTGGCGCATGGCTGTGCTTTCGACATCGCCGGAAAGGGCATCGCCGATCCCACCGGCGTGATCGAGACGATCGAGCTGCTGGCCGGCGCGGCATAGCCCTTCCCGTCGTCCCGAGCGGAGCCGAGGGACCTCCTCCTGCGACAGACGTTGCATGAAGAGGTGCCTCGAGGGCGCTTCGCTCCGGTCGGGATGACGAAGGGGCCTATTTGTACGATGAGACCTCGATCAGGTTGCCGTCGGGGTCCCGGCAGTAGACCGAGACGATCGTGCCCATGGCGCCCTGCTTGTCGCCGGGGCCGACTTCGATATCGACGCCGCAGGCTTTGAAGTGATCGACGACCTGCTGTGGCGTCGACCCGGTCAGAAAGCAGAGATCGTCGCTGCCGGCGGCCACCTGACGGCCGGTGAACCATTCCTTCTGTGTAACGGAGGTCGGCCGCAGGTTGATCTTCTGACGGCCGAAATGCATCGAGGTGCGCATCTTTCCCGGCGCCCGCTCCTGGACCTCGCGCTTCATGCCGAGCACGCGCGCGTACCAGGCCGCGGCAGCTTCCACGTCCTTCACGTTGATGACGAGATGATCGAGGGCTTCGACGGTAAGCGACATCGGGATCTCCTACAATTTGGTGACGCGGGCATGCAGCACGGCGGAGTGGCCGCCCTTCACGGCGGCGACGCAGCGCGCGACAGCGGCTTCGACGGCGTCCGGGTCGCTGACCAGCTCGCCATATGCGCCGGCGGCTTCGGCGACCTTGGAGAAATCCATGTCGGGCGCGAGGGTCGAGCCGAACTCGCCTTCGCTGCGCGCATCGCCGTCCGGATAGACACGCAGCGTCGCTTCCTTCACGGCGGACCAGCCGGTGTTGTCGACCACGACCGTCAGAACCGGCAGCTTGTACTGGCGGCCGACCGCCAGGCTCGATTGCGGGTTGGAGAAGTAGAACGTGCCGTCGCCGACGACCTGCACGATCGTGCGCTCGGGCCAGGCGAGCTTCAGGCCGAGCGACATCCCGCCCGAGAAGCCGAGCCCGCCGCCGGACAGGCCGATCAAGGTGCCGGGCTTCGTCCGCGGCATCTGCTGGAAGACGGCCGGCCCGTTGCGGATCGCCTCGTTCAGCACGACGTCGGTCGGCTCGAGCGCCCTGGCCAGAACGGCACAAAGATAGTGTGGGTTGATCTCGCCCGGCTGGCCGCGATTGGCGGCGAGCTTTGCCGTCTGCTCGCGGCGGGCCGCCGCCTCCTCCGCCATCCTGGCGACGCGGTCGGAAGCGCGGGTCCTGAAGCCCTCGTCGGCGCGTGCCTTCAGGGCGGCCAGCAGGTCGCTCAGGATGCGATGACTGTCGCCCGCCAACCGCAGGTTGCCGGGGAAGGTCCAGATCGGAAAATTGCGCTTCTCGGCATCGACGTCGATATGCGCCCACCAGGTCGCGGGATTGTCCGGCATGTCGCTCGGGATCCACGGCACGTCGACATCGACCAGCAGGCCGACATCGGCGTCGGTCAGCGCCCTGGCCGGCGAGAAGCCGCCGTGGCAGGGCGAATCGTGCGGCAGGTTGACGTAGAGCGGATTGAACTCGACGACGCGGATGCCGGCGAAGCGCGCCAGCTCGTCAAGCACCGCGACGGTGGCATGGTTGCGTCCGGCATAGGAAGCGATCAGCAGCGGACGCTCCGCCGCGAGCAGGCGCGTGACCAGCGGCTCGAGCGCGGCGGAATCGACGCCGCGCGCCGCGACGGCGCCGAAGCGCTCGGCCGGATAGGAATTGATCTCGCCCTCGCTCCAGGTCGCGGTCAGCGTCTCGCGCGGGAAGGTCATGTAGACCGGGCCCTTGGGATCGCTCTCCATCACCGTGTGGGCGCGGCGCAGCGCCTCCTTGGCGATCACGCCGGACGGCAGGTTATATTCCCACTTGGTGTAGGGCCGCACGATGCTCGCCTGGTCGAACGGCTCCTGCACGAAATGCACGTAGGTGTCGCGCGTGCCGAGCAGCTCGTTGCGCGTGGTGTAGGGAGCCTTGCCGGCCATCAGCATCACCGGCACCCGCGCGCGGCAGAGATTGTGCAGTGCCATCGCCGAGTTCGCCGTGCCGGCATCGACATGCACCATCACGCCCTGCCCGCGTCCGGTGGCGATGGCATAGCCCGCCGCCATATGCACGGCCGTGTTCTCGTGCGGGCAAAGAATGGTCGTCGGCATCTTGCGGCCGCCGCGTTTGAAGCTCGCCATCGCCTCGATCAGCGGCGCGTGGTCGGTGCCGAAGTTGCAGAACAGGTAGTCGAAGCCGATCTCGTTCAGCCCTTCGAGGAAGTAATGCGCGGTCGAATGGCGCGCCTGGTTGCTGTCCATGCGAACGGATCCCCCGGGCTCAGTCGAGCTTGATGTTGGCCTTGCCCGCGACCGCCTTCCAGCGGGCAATGTCGCTCGCGATCAGCTCGCGGAACTCCTTCACGGTGGTGGCGCGCGGATCGACGTTGATCGCCTCGAGGGCGTTGTGCACGGCCGGCATGTCGATCGTGTCGCTGATCGCGTCCTGAAGGTGCTCGATGATCTCGGCAGGCGTGCCCGCCGGCGCCACGATGCCGGTCCACAGCTCGATCTCCATGTCGGCGATGCCCGATTCGGCGAAGGTCGGCACGTCGGGAAAGGCGGGTGGCCGCTTGGCCGTGGTGATGGCGAGCGCTCGCAGCTTGCCGCCGTCCATCGGCCCCGCCATCGGCCCCGAATCTGAGATCGTCATCAGCACCTGCCCGGACACGACCGCCTGCACGGCGTCGCCGCTGCCGCGAAAGGGAATGTGCTGAAAGGACGACCCGGTACGCTGGTTGAACAGCTCCGCGGCAAGCTGGAACGGCGTGGCGCTGGAGGCATAGTTCGCAAGCTTCGGATTGGCGCGCGCGAATTCCACCAGCTCCTTCACGGACTTCACCGGCTGCCCGGCGCCTACCGCCAGCAGCAGCGGGAACTCGGCGAGCAGGGAGATCGGCGCGAAGTCCTTCACGGGATCGTAGGGCAGCTTGCCGTAGACCGCGGGATTGATGGTCATCGGCCCGCTCGGCGCGATCAGCAGCGTGTAGCCGTCGGGCGCGGCCCTGGCGACGATCTCGGCCGCCACGATCGACTGGGCGCCCGGCTTGTTGTCGACCACCACCGGCTGGCCGAGCTTGTCCTGCAGCTTGGCTGCGACGATGCGCGCGATCAGGTCGTTGCCGCCACCGGGCGTGTAGCCGACTACCAGGCGGACCGGTTTCACCGGGTAGTTGGGCTGCGCCCGCGCCGCCCCGATCGCCGGCAGCGCCGCGCCCAGCGCAAGGAGAGATCGTCTCAGCATGCGCTGCCAGCGTAGATCACTTGCTCACGGTTGAGCCAGAGTGGCGAATTGGGCAGGTCGATGAATTTCGCCTCGTCCTCCAGCAGCAGCCGCCCCGCCTCGCGGGCCTCGGGATGGCGCCGCGCGGCGCGAAAGCTCTCCTCGCTCTCCCACCACAGTTCAGCCACGCCGTCATAGGGCTCCGGCGCGCCGCGCACCTTGCGCATGCCGTCGGCGAGATCGGTGTCGAGGCGATGGACCTGCACGTAGCGCACCATGCCGAGCGCCGGCTGCAGCCGACGCACCAGCGGCCCGTGCTTGTTCACCCAGTAATCCTGGAACTCGGCCAAGGTCAGGCCGGGCCGCCGGCGCAGACAGAACGTCAGCTTGAGCAATGACGTTTCTCCCACGATTGCCTATTGTATGACCAGTTTTCTGGTCATGAGAGACATCGCCGTGATCACTGTCAACTTGGCCCAGGCCAAGGCCCGCCTCAGTGAACTGCTCGACAAGGTGGAGAACGGCGAAGCATTCGTCATCACCCGCCACGGCAGGCCCGCGGCCAACCTGTCGGCCGTCTCATCTCCGAAGCAGCCCTTGAAGCCAATGGCCGCGTTCCGCGCCCGCATGCCGCGCCTGCGCCGGTCCAGCACGATCCTGCTGCGCGAGGCACGGGACGAGAGCCTTTAGTGCTGTATTTCGACGTCAGCTTCCTCGTTCCCCTTTTCCTCCAGGAGCAGACCAGCACGAGAGTGGAGCGTGCCTTTGCCAAACTCGCCGGCCGGAGTCTCGCCATAAGCCATTGGACGCGGGTCGAATTCTCCTCGCTCTTGGCCCGCGAAGTGCGGATGAGCGGACTGGCAGCCGACGCGGCCCATGAGGTGGATGCGGAATTCGAGACCGTGGCCTCCGCCTCCTTGCTTGTCCAGTTGCCGGGCGCCGATGATTTCGCACTCGCAAAGGAGTACCTCGCACGCCATCGAAGCGGCCTGCGCGGTGGCAACGCGCTCCATTTGGCGATTGCCCGCAACCATGGAAGCGAGAGGATCTACAGCTTGGACAATACGCTGCTCAAGGCGGGCCAGGTTCTCGGCCTGCCGGTAGTGCGCGGCCTATAGGCCATGGAGTCGTTGCCCGTCGACGAAGCCTTGCCGCGCCTCGAGGCAGTGCTGGCCGAGCGCTCGGCCGCCGTGCTGGTCGCGCCGCCAGGCGCGGGCAAGACGACGCGCGTGCCGCTGGCGTTGCTCGATGCGCCGTGGCTCGGCGGGCGGAAAATAGTGATGCAGGAGCCGCGGCGGCTGGCCGCGCGCGCGGCGGCACGGCGCATGGCGGAGACGCTCGGCGAGCCTGTCGGCGAGACCGTGGGCTATCGCGTGCGGTTCGACAGCAGGGTCGGACCGCGCACGCGCATCGAGGTCGTGACCGATGGGCTCTTCCTGCGGATGCTGCAGGACGATCCGTCGCTCGAGGGCGTCGGCTGCGTGATCTTCGACGAGTTGCACGAGCGCGGCCTGGAGACCGATCTGTCCTTCGCGCTGGTGCGCGAGTCGCAACAGGCTTTGCGCGAGGACCTGCGGGTAATAGCCATGTCGGCGACGCTCGATCCCGGGCCGGTATCGGAGCGGCTGGGCAGCGCGCCGCTGGTCGAGTCTGCGGGCCGCATGTTCCCGGTCGAGACGCGCTACCTCGACCGTGAGGCAGGCGGTCGGATCGAGGACACGGTGGCGAGCGCGATACGCAATGCGCTGGCACAAGAGGACGGCAGCGCACTGGTCTTCCTGCCGGGCGTCCGAGAGATCCGCCGGGTCGAGGAGCGACTGAGCGGGCTCGGCGCCAACATCGACGTAGCGCCATTGTTCGGCGATCTGTCGCCAGCCGAGCAGGACCGCGCGATCGCCCCCTCGCCGCCCGGCCGGCGCAAGGTCGTGCTCGCGACCTCGATTGCCGAGACCAGCCTCACCATCGAGGGTGTGCGGATCGTGATCGACGGCGGGCAAATGCGGGTGCCGCGCTTCTCGCCGCGCTCGGGCATGACGCGGCTGGAGACGGTGCGGGTGAGCCAGGCGTCGGCCGACCAGCGGCGCGGCCGCGCCGGACGCCTCGAACCCGGCGTCTGCTACCGGCTGTGGACCGAGGAGGCGCAGCGCGGGCTGCTGCCGTTCACGCCGCCGGAGATTCTCGACGCCGATCTGGCGCCGCTCGCGCTCGAGCTGGCCGCCTGGGGCGTGAACGACGCTGGCACCCTGCCGTGGCTGACCCCGCCGCCGGCCTCCGCGCTCGCGACGGCGCGCGAGCTGCTGCTCGATCTCGGCGCGATCGGGCCCTCGGGCGCGATCACGCCGCACGGCCGAACCATGGTCCGGCTCGGCCAGCATCCGCGGCTTGCGCATCTCGTGCTCAAGGGGCGCGAACTGAAGCAGGGAAAGGTCGCCGCGCTGATCGCAGCCATCCTGGGCGAGCGCGACTTCCTGCGCGAGCGCGACGTCGATCTGCGACACAGGGTCGATATCGCCTTGAGCGGACGCGCGCCGCGGCTGATCCAGGAAGCGGCGCGGCGGCTCACACCGCGCGACGCGCGCGACGAGACGCCCGATGCCGCGAAGACCGGTGCCCTGTTGGCCCTCGCCTATCCCGACCGCATCGGACGCCGGCGCGCGGCGACGGCGAACCGCTATCTCCTGTCCGGGGGACGTGGCGCCGTTCTGCCCGAGGGCGACCCCATGGCGAACGAGGAATTCGTGGTCGTGGCCGAAACGGACGGTGCAGCGCAGGACGCGCGCATCTTTCTCGCCGCGGCGATCGACAGGGGCGACATCGAGGAGCTCTACGAGGACCGGATCGTCGACGAGCAGGTCGTGGAATGGAACGTGCGCGACAACACGGTGCTGGCCCGGCGGCGGCGGCGGTTGGGCGCGCTGCTCATCGAGGACAAGCCGCTCGGCAAGCCGGATCCGGAAAAGGTGAAGGCCGCGATGCTGGACGGCATCCGCCGGCGCGGCCTGCCCTGGACCGACGAGCTGCGCGACTGGCGTCGACGCATCGCCTTCCTGCGCGGTATCGACGAGAGCTGGCCCGACCTGTCCGACAAGGCCTTGCTCGCCTCGGTCGGAGACTGGCTGGCCCCGTTCGTCGACGGAGGATCGAAGCGCATCGACTTCGCCGCCGCGCTCAAGACGCTGGTGCCGTGGGACCGCCAGCGCCAGGTCGACTCACTGGCGCCGACCCATGTCGAGGTCCCGAGCGGCTCGCGCGTGCCGATCGACTACGCCAATCCCGCCGAGCCCGCGCTTTCCGTCAGGCTGCAGGAGATGTTCGGCCTCACCGACACCCCGAAAGTGGGTGGCGGCAAGGTGCCGGTGCTGATCCATCTCCTGTCGCCGGCGCGGCGGCCGGTGCAGGTCACGCGCGACCTCGCGAGCTTCTGGAGCAACGGCTACAAGGCGGTGAAGGCGGAGCTCAAGGGCCGCTATCCGCGGCACTACTGGCCGGACGATCCGCTGGTCGCCGAACCGACCGCGCGCGCGAGGCCGCGCCGCTCCTAGCTCCGCTTGAGTCGCTGAACTGCACCGAAACCCGTCAAACCGGGTTCCTCCCTGCGCGCAGCGCGGGAAGGGAACGACCTCCCAGATGCCTTCCGGCTCTGCCGAGACGATGGGGGCGATCTATCTCGTTCATGCCCCGGAAACTCCGCGAAGTCTTCCCGGGGTTTCCGGGGCACTCATCCCGGCTTCCCTCCGCTATCCTGAGCAGCGCCCGCGCCGCGTCGTAGGCGGCACGTCTTGTCGGTCCGAGGCGCAGCCTCGCTGGTTCGCCACCGAGGTCAGGAAGGCGGCCGCGAGGGCGCTCATCGGGAGTGTATGGCCAGCCACACCGTCGGCGGATCGGCCTGCGTCCATTCGACCCGATGGCGCCTGTGCGCAGGGATTTCGATCCAATCGCCAGGCACGAGATCGATGCTGATATCGCCGGGTTGGAACCGCAGCCGCGCCGCGCCCGCCAGCAGCACGACGAACTCGTCGTCGGGCTGGTCGTACCAGAAGTCGGGCGCGCTCGCCTGGCCGGTCGAGACGATGCGTTCGATGCGTAGCCGCGAATGTTCCTCGACCAAGCTGTCGACCTGTTCCTCGGCCAGGCGGAGTGGCAGGCCTGTCAGGAGGTTGCCACGGCGCGGGCCGTGCGAACGGGTCATCGTGCACCCCGCCCCTCTTCTTCGATGATCATCGACAGGCACCGCCGCACCACCGGCATCATCACCAACATCGTCGGGAAGGCGATCGCCCAGGCGATCATCCACGACGCCATCCAGGCGCGGAATACGCCCGGCACCGAGCCGAGCGCTCCCCAAGTGGCGACACCCGAAACCAGGAAGGTCATGAAGAACGACGTGCCCAAGGGCAGGGCGAAGCGCATCCAGGAGGCAGGGAGTTTCTTCACGTCGGGCCGCACAATATGCTACGGCCATACCATGTCCAATGCCCTGCCGTTCCAGACCGCCAAGCAGCTCGCCTCGGCGATCCGGAAGAAGAAGATCGGCTGCCTCGAGCTGCTCGATCTCTACCTCGAACGCATCGAGGCCCATAATCCCGAGCTCAATGCGATCATCGCCATGGATGCCGAGGGCGCGCGCAAGCGGGCCAAGGCAGCCGACCGGGCGGTGAAGGCGGGCAGGAAGCTCGGGCCGCTGCATGGCGTGCCGATGACCCTGAAGGAGTCCTACGACATCGCGGGCTACCCCACGACCTGGGGCAATCCGGCGTTCAAGGACCAGAAGGTCGACAAGAATTCGCTCGCCGCCCAGCGCCTGGTCGATGCCGGCGCGACCCTGTTCGGCAAGACCAACGTGCCGCTGAACCTGGCCGACTGGCAGAGCTACAACGAGGTCTACGGCGTCACGAAGAACCCGTGGGACCTGTCGCGCACGCCGGGCGGCTCGTCCGGCGGCTCGGGCGCGGCGCTCGCAGCCGGGCTGACCGGGCTCGAGGCCGGCAGCGACATCGGCGCCTCGATTCGCAACCCCGCACACTATTGCGGCGTTTTCGGCCACAAGCCGACCTTCGGCGTGGTCTCGCCGCGCGGCCATGCGCTCGCCGGCAATGTCGCGCAGGCCGACATCAGCGTGTGCGGTCCGTTGGCCCGCGGCGCGGAGGATCTCGAGATCGCCATGGACGTGATGGCCGGGCCGGACGAGATCGACGGTCGCGGCTGGACGCTCACCCTGCCGCGCTCGAAGAAGAAGACACTGCGCGAGTTAAAGGTCGCGGTCGTGCTCTCCGATCCCAACTGCGAGGTCGACCAGTCGGTGCAGGACGAGCTGCAGAAGCTCGCCACCTTCCTCGGCAAGCAGAAGGCCAGGGTGAGCGACACCGCGCGGCCGGCGATCGACACGGCCGAGCAGAACGACGTCTATGTCCGCCTGCTGCGCGCGGCGACCTCGGGCCGCATGACCGACGAGGCCTGGCACCAGGCGGCGCGCGACGCCGCTGCCCTGCCCGATTCGGACATGAGCTACTTCGCCCAGATGCAGCGCGGCAACTCGCTGTCGCATCGCACCTGGCTGGCGCTCAACGAGAAGCGCCACCGCATGCGGCTCGCCTGGGCCGAATTCTTCGAGAACTACGACCTGCTGCTTTGCCCGGTCGCGGTGACCGCGGCTTTCCCGCACGATCACAGGGACCCGCGCCACGAGCGCACCATCGTCGTCAACAACAGGCAGGTGCCGGTGGTCGACCAGATCTTCTGGGCCGGCTACTCGGGCGTAACCTACCTACCCGCCTCGGTCGCTCCCATCGGCCAGACCGGCGACGGCCTGCCGATCGGGGTGCAGATCGTCGGCCCGCAATACGGCGACTACGACTGCATCCAGTTCGCCAAGCTGCTGGAGAAGGAATATCGCAGCTTCGTGCCGCCATCCGCCTATCAGTAAGCTGGCCTATCAGTAAGGAGCGAGATGAATCTCAAGGACCATATCCGGTCGATCCCGGACTTCCCCAAGCCCGGCATCCTCTTCTACGACATCTCGACCCTGCTGGCGCACGCCAAGGCCTGGCACGAGACGATCGAGCAGATGGCAGCGGCGATCCGGCCGCACAAGCCCGACGTGCTGGCCGGCATCGAATCGCGCGGCTTCCTGCTGGCCGCGCCGCTCGCGATCGCACTCGGCACGGGCTTCGTGATGCTGCGCAAGAGCGGCAAGCTCCCCGGCATCACGGTGCGCCACACCTACGCGCTCGAGTACGGCACCGACGAGATCGAGATCCAGGCCGACGCCATCGAACAGGGCAAGCGCGTCGTGCTGGTCGATGACCTGCTCGCCACCGGCGGCACGCTGGCCGCAGCGGTCACCCTGCTGCAGACGGTCGGCGCGGTCGTGCCGGCTGCGGCCTGCGTCATCGAGCTCACCTTCCTGGACGGCCGCAACAAGGTCCCGGTGCCGGTCGAGACCCTGCTGAAGTACGACAGCTGAGCGGCTTCCTCTTGGGGGCGGATGAAATCAGGCGGGCTGGCGCTGCGTGATGGCCACGCCGGCGATGCAAGTGACGGCGCCGGCGACCAGCATTGCCGTGAGGGACTCGTGCAGGAAGATCACCCCTGCGACGATCGCGAAGACCGGCTGCAGCAGCCCGAAGGGCGCCACGCGTGTCATCGAGCACCGCCCGATCAGCCAGAACCACAGGCCAAACCCGAGAATTGCGCCGAGCAGCACGGTGTACAGGAAGGCCATCCATGACGTGAGACTGGCGGCGCGGAGCGACTCGATCTGCCCATGCTCAAGCACGAAGGACGCAACCAGCACCTGCGGAACGGTGAAGAGCGACATCCAGGCCATGAGCTTCAGAGGCTCGAACGGGCCATAGCGCTTGGTGAGCACGCTTCCGGCTGCCATGGCGAATGTCGAGGCGATCACGAACAGGGTCGGGACGACCTCCACCGATACGATGGTTTCGACAACGGTAAGGGCGACGCCGCCGAAGGCGAAAACGACACCGAGGATGACCCGCATCGAGAGCCGCTCGCCAAGCAGAGGCCAGGCGAGGATCAGCGTGAACGGTGTCGTCAGCTGAATGGCAATGCCCGCGACACTTGCCGATCCATGGGCTAGCCCGGTGAAGACCAATCCGAAATTCAGGCCGCCGACGAAGATCGAGATGACAGCGATCCGCCCGAGCTCGCGCCCGGTCGGCCATCCAACGAAGGGAAGCAGGAGCGCCGCGACGACGGCAAAGCGCAAGCCGACGAAGAACAACGGTGGAAACGCCGTCAGGCCGACCTTGATCACGACGAACTGGAAGCCCCACAGCAGGGGCACGAGCACGGCGCACGCGATTTGGGTCGGGGTCATGGAGTTTCCTTTTACGACCGAACAGTCCATATATCGGCGTGCCTGTACGATGCTCGGGTCATGCGACGACCTACTTTGCGAAGCGGTCGATGAGGGTCTGGACGACGGCTTGCGACAGGCGCCGGTCCGGGCTTGCCTTGCCGACGACACGCATGCCTTCGAGGAGGCAGAGAAGCAGGCGGGCGACGGTCGCGGGCGCGACACCATCGACCAGCTCGCCATCGGCCTGCGCGCGCGCCAATGCCTCGGTCAGACGGGCTTCCATCGTCTTGAAGAACCGCCGGATACGCTGCTCTACCTCGGTGTCGTGGCCGGCCAGTTCCATGGCGGTTGCCACTACCAGGCATCCGCGCTTGCCGCTAACCCCACTGGTCCGCTCGACATAGCCGGCAAGGCAGGCCCGCACACCCGCCAGGGCGCTTCTTCGCGGATCAAGCTCGGCGTCGAGACGCGTCAAGGCCTCGGCGATGTAGCGCTCGAGAGCGCACAAAAAGAGCCCGTGCTTGTCGCCAAAGGCTGCATAGAGGCTTCCGCGCGAGAGATCCGTCGCCTCGAGCAGATCAGGCAGCGACGTGCCGTGATAGCCGGACGACCAGAATACGCCCATGGCGCGCTCTACGGCTGCGTCAGTGTCGAACTCGCGGGGCCGGCCGCGCGGCAGTGAGGTTTGGCGTGCCATGCCTTATATATGGACTGACCGGTCTTTAAACGCAAGCGCGCCTTCCCGGCCGGCCGCTCGATTGCCTGGCGGACCGCGCACTCACGCGCGCTGCTCGGGCCGGTACCTCCGCATCACCTCTTGCAGGAGGTCGAGCGGCAGGGCGTGGATGGTGCGGGCGTCCCGGCCGGACATGGTCTCGGCCATGCACATGGCGTTGAGGATCGCCTCTTCGGTCGCCTCGGCCGCGGCCTGGAACAGGCTCGTCATCGCGTCGGGCGCGAGCATCTTCACGGCGCTGATCCTGTCGTTCTGGCCGACGTGATTGCCGGTGGAGAAGGCGATGAAGATGTCGCCGCTTCCATTGGCACCGATGCCGCCGACCCATGAGAGCCCTGTCGTGGCCCGGCGGGCGAGCCGCTGGCACTGGATCGGAATGAGAGGCGCGTCGGTCGCCAGGACGACGATAATGGAACCTTCCGTCGTCGGGGGCGGATTTGCTCTCTTGCCCGAGCGATGTGCCGGCACGACGTCGGGGCCGATCTCGCGACCGACGGGCACGCCATCGACGCGCAACAGATCGCGTGCGCCATAGTTCGCCTGCACCAGCGCGCCGACCGTATAGCGCTCGCCATTTTCGACGACGACGCGCGACGCCGTGCCGGTACCGCCCTTGAACTCGTGACAGATCATGCCGGTACCGCCTCCGACATTGCCCTCGGCGATGGCGCACCCGCCAACCGCGCTATCGAACGCAGCAAGCGCGTGCTCTTGCGTCAGCGTGAAAGCCTGGATATCGCTCAGCCAGCCATCGTAGGTCTCGGCAACGACCGGCAGATGAAAGACCTGGGAAGCGCCATCGCGCACCGCCAGTGCGGTAATGGCGTCCCGCACGATCCCGACCTGATAGGTGTTGGTGATGCCGATCGGCGCGCCGAGCAAGCCTTGCTCCGCGAGCCACGGAAGTCCGGTCATCTCGCCGTTGCCGTTGAAGGAAAACGTTCCCGCGAAGACGTAGTCGGTCCAGATCTCCCGTCCGCGCGGCCAGATGGCGGTGACTCCGGTACGGGCGATCCTCGGCATGTCCTGGATGACGGTCGCGTAACCCACCTTGACGCCCGCCACATCGGTGATGGCGTTGAGCGGTCCGGGCGGCAGGGTTCCGGTTTGGAGGCCGAGATCGCGCAGGCGGGCACGAGGCATTGCTTCACTCCTGTGATACGATCATCAGGATCAGGTATTGCCGAGGCTCCATGACCGACCCGATCGACCGCGCTCCCTTCTACCATGACGGCATGCGCGAGCTGCAGGACCGCTTCGACGGCCGCCGCGTCGCCGACGGCCTCGAGAAGAATCGCCTCCACTTCGAGTTCTGGGAACAGGAGCGCAAGCTCATCGAAGAGGCAAGAGTCTTCTTCATCGCGAGCAGCTATCAGGACAACGTCGATTGCTCGATGCGATCGGGCGATCCCGGCTTCGTCAGGATCACCGGGCCCGACACGCTCGAGTACCCCGAGTACGACGGCAACAACATGTACCGCACGCTCGGCAACATTCACCGCAACCCGAACGTCGGCCTGCTGTTCGTGCGCTTCGACGGCAAGACGTTCCGCGCGCGCATCCGGGGCAAGGCAGCGATCCACGACGACGCGGAAACGCTTGCCGCGCACCATGGTGCGAAAGTCGTCGTCCGTGTCAAATGCGAGATCTTTCCGAACTGCCCGCGCTACGTTCCGGACCTGATGGGCCCATCGGCGGCCATACCGGCGAACCCGTTCGTTCCCCGGCCCGGGCACGAGCCGCCGCCGCCCGAATGGAAGAGCCGCGATTACCTCAAGGACGTGCTCTCGAAGTACGATCCCCATCGCAAGCGCGACGCCGAGCTATAGCGAGCCGGCGTGGCTGTCGGCCCGGTTGAAGGCCCCTGCCTTGTCCGGGAGCACGGCAAAGGTCGAGAGCGACTGTGCGATCGGCTCCGCCGAGCCGTCAGTAAACATCTCGACCTCGCCAAATCCGTCGAGCGGCCGACCTTCACGGCACGCGCAACGCCGATCACGTCTCGCCGCACGGCGGCACGCAGGAAGTTCGTGGTTTGCGAGATCGTCGCGAGGGTCGCGAATCGCCCGAGCTTCTCGCAAATCGCCAGCACCATGACGGTATCGACCATGGCCATCATCGCCTGGCCGATCACTACGCCGCCCGGTCGAGCGATCCGGTCATCGAACGGCAGGCGAATGCGCAATTCGTCGGGCGAGACATGCTCGACACGGAGCTTGAGGTCCCAGATCCAGGGGCCGAAATTGCCGCCGGGCGAGAGCTGGGCTTGCGCTGTTTCTAACGTGAAGAATGCCATGGCCGCAGCATGCTAGCATGCCGGCGGGAGGAGTATTGATGGTTTCGATTTCCGGGTGCTTTTCCGAGAGCTATGCCGAGGCACGGACCAAGTTCTGCGGCGCTGCGGCAACGGCGGGCGGCGCGATCCGGTCGTGGCTCAATCCTCACGCCCGGGGGCCGGACGGCGAGCGGCTCTTTCTCGACACGGCGCGCTTCGGTCCGGCCGATGCGTCGAACATGCTGGTGCTGATCTCGAGCACGCACGGTGTCGAAGGCCACTGCGGCTCGGGCGCACAGATCGCCTGGCTGGCGACCGGCCGCGCCGCGACGTTGCCCAAGGATACCGGCGCGTTGATCGTGCACGCGATCAACCCCTACGGCTTCGCCTGGACGCGGCGGGTGAACGAGGACAACGTCGACCTCAACCGCAACTTCGTCGATCACGACAAGGCGTACCCGAAGAACGACGGCTATCTCGCCATCGCCGACGCCGTCCTGCCCGCGGAATGGAGCGAGGAGAGCAAGGCTGCGAGCGACCGCGTCTTCGATTCCTATGCCCAGAAGCACGGCGCCTACGCGCTGCAGGGCGCGATCAGCAGCGGCCAGTACAGCCATCCCGACGGCATCTTCTTCGGCGGGGCGAAGCCGACCTGGAGCAACCGCACCATCCGCGCCATCGCGCGCGAGGAGCTCGGCCGCGCGCGGCGGGTCGGCATCATCGACTTCCACACCGGCCTCGGACCGTTCGGCCATGGCGAGCTGATCTGCGCCGTGCCACCCACCGCCAAGTCGTTTCCGCGCGCGAAGGCGTGGTACGGCGACGAGCTGACCTCGCCCGAGGGCGGCACCTCCACGTCGGCGATCGTGGTCGGTATCATGACCGACGCCTTCCCGCAGGAGCTGCCCGACGCCGAGGTCACACCGGTCGCCATCGAGTACGGTACCTATCCGGTGCCCGAGGTGCTAGGCGCAGTGCGCGCCGACAACTGGCTGCACCAGCGCGGCGACCTCGCCTCGCCGCTCGCGCGCGAGCTCAAGGCCGACATGAAGGAGCGCTTCTTCCCGGCCGGCGACAAATGGCGCGAGATGGTGTGGTCGCGCGCCGACCAGACGATCGGCTGGGCGCTCAGGGGCTTGACCGCCGGATGAGCCCAGAATGAGCCCGGGATGAGCATCGCCGAGCCGAGCACGGATTCGGCCCGGCTGCGGCTGCGGCGCGCGTTGGCCCGCGCGCCGCTGTTCGCCGATCTCGATGCGCCCAGCATGGCGGCGATCGAGCGCGAGCTGACGCCGCTGGTGCTTCCCGGCGGTGCCCCGTTGTTCCATCAGGGCGAACCGGCCGACGCGGTCTATGTCGTGGCGAGCGGCTGCCTCGGCGTTTTCCGCCACGACGAGGACGATGCCGCCGAAGGCGGACCGGCGCTGATCGCCGAGATCACGCCCGGCAACATCGTCGGCGAGATGTCCTTGCTGTCACACAGCCAGCGCACGCGCAGCGTCGCGGCGCTGCGCGACAGCGAGGTGTGGCGCCTGTCGCAGGAGAGCTTCGACGGTCTCACCGGACATCATCCCGAGGTGCTGCCCGCCCTGATGCGCAACGTCGCGGCGCGCAACGCCATGGGGCCGAGCAAGCGCCGCCGCCAGCCGCGCACCTTCGCGCTGCTGCCGGCCGGACGGGACGTGCCGGCAGGACGCTTCTCGGTGTTGCTCGAAGCCGCCCTCGGCCGGATCGGCGGCGAGGTCCAGGTGCTCGGCCAGGATTCCGTGCACGAGGAGCCCGAGTGGTTCGCGCGCTGCGAGATGGATTGCGCCTTCGTGCTCTATCGCGCCGATCCGGCCCTCACGCCATGGACCGAGCTCTGCCTGCGCCAGGCCGACTGCCTGGTCGTGATCCGCAACGCCGCTTCCGAAGAACCGACGAAGTTGCCGTTCGAGATCGAGGCGGCCCAGCCGGACGCCGTGTTCCATCGCCGCCGCGAGCTCGTGCTGCTGCATGAGGGCCATGATCCGAAGCCGGGATCGACGAGCAGCCAGCTCGCGGGGGGCCTGTACGGCCAGCATCACCACGTCCGGCTCGACCTGCCGTCCGACTTCGACCGGCTGGCGCGGCTGATCACCGGCCACGCGGTGGGCGCGGTCATGGCCGGCGGCGGCGCGCGCGCCTTTACTCATATCGGCGTGGTGAAGGCCCTGCGGCAGTCGGGCGTGCCGATCGACCAGGTCGGCGGCACCAGCATGGGCGCGATCGTTGCCGCGGCGGTTGCCGCGCGCTGGACCGACGTCGAGCTCGCCGAGCGCTTCCGCCGCTCCTTCGTCGCCGCCAATCCGCTCAGCGACTACACGCTGCCCTTCGTGTCGCTGTTCGGCGGACGGCGGGTGACCACGCTGCTGCGTACCGCGTTCGGCGACAAGGATATCGAGGACCTGATTCTCCCCTTCTACTGCGTCACCGCCAACCTCACGACGTCCAACGCCGACACCCACACCACGGGCCGGCTGTGGCGCTGGCTGCGCGCCTCGGTGTCGCTGCCGGGCGTTCTGCCGCCGGTCAACGATACGGGCCAGGTCCATGTCGACGGCGGCGTGATCGACAACCTGCCGGTCCGGGTGATGCGGCGGCAGGGCCGTGGACTGACCATTGCGGTGGACATCGACACCGGCGGTGCGCTGGCCGCAGGCGCCGATGTCGAGGAACCCTGGTCGGCGTGGGAGTTCTTCCGCCGCCTGGTGTGGAAGCGCGAGGAGACCCTGCCGATCCCCTCGATCGTGCGCATCCTGCTGCGCTCCGCCTTGGTCGCGAGTGCCGCACGCACGGCCGAGGACCGCGCCGCGGCCGATCTGCTGATCGTGCCGCCGATGGACAAGTTCGACCTGCTCGACTGGACCAGCTTCGATGCCGCCATCGAAGCGGGCTATGCGGCCACCATGAAGGCGCTCGACAAGGCACGTACCCTGCCGGTCGGCGCCCGGATTTTCGTGAGCTGATGCCGTGCCGCCTGCCTTCGGCGCTGCTCCCTACGCACATCTGTGGCGGCGCCCAGCCTCGCTCCCTCGCTTCGTCCGGGATGACACCGGCGGTCGTGATAAAGGCTCTACAATCAAAGCAGGTGACAAGATGGTCGACACGTCACGTCGGAAAGCGCTGGGGTTCATGGCGGCGCTCGCAGTGTCGGGAGTGCTTCCCGCCGGCGCGCAGGGGGCGCCCTTCCCGTCGAGGCCGATCCGGCTGATCGTCCCGCATGCGCCCGGCGGCAATTCGGATACGTTCGGTCGCATCCTGGCGCTCAAGCTCGGAGAGAGAATCAACCAGCAAGTCGTGGTGGAGAACCGCCCGGGTGCCGGCGGAACCCTGGGCAGCGCGCTCGTCGCCAAATCGGCGCCCGACGGTTACACGCTGGTGGTGGCCGACAACGGCACGCACGCCATCGCGCCCACGCTCTATGGCACGAAGCTGTCCTATGACGTCTTCAAGGACTTCACGCCGGTGATGCTGGCGGCCACCTTTCCGACCGTGATCGTCATCCATCCGTCGGTTCCCGCCAGCAACGCGAAGGAATTCGCCGCCCTGGCAATGAGCCAACCTGGCAAGTTCACCTACTCGTCTGCCGGCACCGGGAACGGCTCCCATCTGGTCCTGGAGATGTTCCGGACGGCAGCCGGGGGGCTCGATATGGTCCACGTCCCCTACAAGGGCGGAGCGCCGGCCGTTCAGGCACTACTGGCCGGCGAGGTCCAGCTGACGGCGGTGAGCGGCAACACCGCACTGCCGCACATCCAGGCCGGAAAGGTGCGGGCGATCGGCGTCGCTTCTACCGAGCGCTCGCCGGCCCTGCCGGATGTGCCGACCTTCATCGAGAGCGGCATCCTGTTCGAAGGGGGCAGCTGGTTGGCGATCATGGGACCGGCCGGCATTCCTGACGACGTCACGGCAAAGCTCAACCAGGAGATCGCCGCCACCCTCCGCCAGCCCGAGACACTGGAACGCCTGGCCAAGATCGGCCTGGTCGTGGTGGCATCGCCGCCGAGCGGGCTCACCGACGTGCTGCAGCGCGACGTGCCCAAGTGGGGCAAGGCGGTCAAGGACTCCGGCGCGGTTTCCGACTGAGGTCCATGCGCACTCTTGACCATGCGCGAGCTCGAAGCTCGCGGGCCAGCAGAGCATGAGATCACTCAAATCCCGTTGGAGCCCCCATGCCGTCAGACCCGTTCGAGCGTTTTCGACTGACCGACCGAACCGCCCTGGTGACCGGCGCTCGCCGCGAAATCGGCCGCGCCATCGCCCTTGCCCTGGCGGGAGCCGGCGCGCGGTTGGCGATCCACCATGCCGGCACGGTCGAGGAGGCAGCCGATGCCGACACCGTGGTGCGGGAGATCGAACAGGGCGGCGGTACGGCGCGCGCCTTCGGCCAGGATTTCGCCCTCGACGATGGCGGACGCCGGCTCGCGGAGACGGTCACCGCCTGGTCGAGCGTCGATATCCTCGTGCTGAACGCCTCGATCGAGCTGCCCGAGGCGTACCACGGGATAAGCCGGGAGCGGTTCGACAGGCAGATCGCGGTCAACCTGCGCAGCCCGATGGAGCTGCTGCAGGCGCTGGTTCCGCCCATGGGCGTCCGCGGCTGGGGTCGCGTCGCGACGATCGGGAGCGTGCAGCAGGTTCGGCCGCATCCGCAGATGATGGTCTATGCCGGGACCAAGGCGGCGCAGCTCAATTGGGCGTGGAATCTTGCGCGCCAGTTCGGCGGTCAGGGCGTGACGGTGAACAATCTGGCGCCCGGCGCCATCCTGACCGCGCGCAATCGCGTCCAGATGGCGACGGAAGGCGAAGCGCTCGTGCAGCGTATCCCGGCCGGCCGGCTCGGTCGGCCCGATGATCTCGCCGGCGCGGCGTTGCTGCTATGCTCGGATGCCGGCGCCTATATCAACGGCGTCAATCTTTACGTCGATGGCGGCCGGTCCATCGCTTAGGCAAGAACACAGGTGGGAGGGACGATGAAACGCAGGACGATGCTCAAGGCGACCGGCGCCGTCGCGGCCATGGTTCCGGCCGGGGCGCGGGCGCAGGCCTGGCCGAGCCGGCCGATCACCCTGTACGTCCCCTTTGCCGCCGGCGGACCTTCGGACATGTTCGGCCGCATCCTCGCGCAAGGCCTGTCGCCGATTCTCGGGCAGCAGGTCGTGGTCGAGAACAAGGGCGGCATGGGCGGCGTTGTCGGTGTCGCTGCCACCGCCAAGGCGGCGCCCGACGGCTATACGATCGGCATGAACGCTACCGGCCCGACGGCGATCGCGCCGTTCATGATCCCCAACATGCCGTTCGAGGACAAGGATCTGGTCCCGCTGACTCCGATCGCCTTGGTGCAGATGATCGTGGCGGTATCGTCGCGCTTGCCGGTCAATTCGGTCTCCGAGTTGATCGCCTATGCCAAGGCCAATCCGGGCAAGGTAAATTACGGATCGTCCGGACCCGGCGGGATCAGCCACCTCGCGGCGGAGCTGTTCAGGAGCGCCGCCGGCATCGACATCGTGCACGTGCCCTATCGCGGGGCCGCCCCGGCGGTTCAGGATCTGCTGGCGGGGCAGGTCCAGATGGTCGTGCTCGATGTCTCGGTGCTGCTGCCGCATATCCGCTCCGGCGCCATCAAGCCATTGACGGTCACCAGCGCGACCCGCACGGCCCTTCTCCCCGATGTGCCGACCACGGCGGAGATCGGGTTGCCCACGGTGCTCTCGGACAATTGGTACGGACTCGCCGCGCCGGCCGGCGTTCCCAAGGCCATTCTCGACCGCATCCATGCGGCGACCGTCACGGTGCTCAAGACCAGGGAAGCGGCCGACCCTATGAGGGCGCAGGGCGCGGTGATCCGGCCGATGACGCCGGCCGAGTTCACCGACTTCATCAGGCTGGAGCGGGAGAAGTGGGGCCCCGTCGTCAAGGCGAGCGGCGCGAGGATGGAGTGAAAGCGGACATGGAATACAAGCCACTCGGAAAAACCGGCCTCACGGTCAGCGTCGCGGGACTCGGGTGCGGCGGCAACAGTCGCCTGGGCCTTCGCCGCGGCGCGAGCTTCGAGGAGTCCGTGACGATCGTGCGCATCGCCGTCGATCTCGGCGTCAATTTCATCGACACCGCCGAAGCCTACGGAACCGAGGAGATCGTCGGCGCCGCCGCCCGGCATTACGACCGGGACAGGCTGGTGATCTCGACCAAGGCCCTGTTCAGGTCAGGCGACGACACGGCCGACGCCGTCACCCGCCGGGTGGAAGCCGGGCTGAAGCGGCTCGGCCTCGACTACGTCGACATCTTCCATTTCCACGCCGTCGGCCCGGCGACCTACGTCCATCATCGCGATGTGCTGGCCCCTGCCCTCCTCAGGCTCAAGGAGCAGGGCAAGGTTCGCCATGTCGGCATCACCGAGACGGGTCCCAACGACCCCGAGCAGAAAATGCTCGCCCAGGCGATCCACGAAGCGCCGTGGGAGGTCATCATGCTGGCCTACAGCCTGATGAACCAGGGCGCGCGTCACAAGATCTTTCCCGTGACCCAGCGCAGGGGAATCGGCACGCTGCTGATGTTCGTCGTCCGCAACATCTTCAGCAACGACGACTACCGCCGGGACGTCTTCGCCAAGCTGGTCGAGCAGGGCCAGCTCGACCGTTCGATCCTGTCCGGCGGCGATCCGCTCGGATTCCTCGTAGCCGAGGGCGCCGCCGAAAGCATTACAGACGCCGCCTATCGCTACGCCCGCCACGAGCAAGGGGCAGATGTCATTCTGTTCGGCACCGGCAACAAGGCACATGTCGAGCAGAACGTGGCCTCGATCCTCCGCCCGCCTTTGCCATCACCGGTCGTCGAACGACTTCACAGCTTGTTCGGACACCTGACCGGCGTGGGGCTGGACCTGCCTGGTCCGGTCAAAGCGTAAGGCTGGGAGCGCGGCGCTCCAGAGCCGCTCATCGGATATTGCAACCGGAAGAAAGAGCGGCTCTGGAGAGCCGCGCTCCCAGCAACGATCATCCCGCCGAGCGGACCAGCTTGCCGGGGCGAGCGCCGGTTTCCTGTCCCTTCTCGAAGATCGGCATGCCCGAGCAGATCGTCATGTCGTAGCCGTCGACCTGCTGGACCAGGCGTCGGCCGCCGGCCGGCAGGTCGAAGATCATCTTCGGCGAATGCAGGTGCAGCCCGTCGAAGTCGATGACGTTCACATCCGCCTTCAGGCCCGGCGCAAGCCGGCCGCGGTCGCGGAAGCCGAAGAAGGCCGCCGTCTCGCTCGTCATCTGCTTCACCGTATATTCCAACGGCAGGCGCGGGCCGCGCGTGCGGTCGCGAACCCAGTGCGCCAGCATCGTCGTGTTGAGCGAGGCATCGCAGATCACGCCGCAATGCGCGCCGCCGTCCGACAGGCCGAGCAGCGTGTGCGGGTCCTCGATCATCTCGCGCACCACCTCGAGGTCGCCGTGCACGTAGTTGGTGACGGGGAAATACACCATCCGGCTGCCGTCGCCGCCGACCAGGTAGTCGTAGCAATACTCGGCCGGGGTCACGCCTTCGCGCGCCGCCAGGGCCTCGATGCTGCGTTCGGGCGGCGGCTCGTAGTCGGGCGTCTCGCCCAGCGGATACATGCGGTCCCAGCGCGTCGCGATCTGGCGCGACAGGGGTGGCAGCACCTCGAGCAGCCGCGGCGACGCTTCCTGCGACAGGATCAGCCGGCGCAGCTCGGGTGTACGGAGCTTGGCCAGCATCTCGGCCGGCGGCAGCTTGGCAACCTCGGCGAACGCCTCGCGCAGCCCGAACGGATTGAGCGACGTGCCGAGGCCCAGGGTCAGACCGACTGGGCGTCCCGCGACCTGGGCGGAGAGTGGCAGGTTATCGGCACGGGCGGCGCGCACGCCGTCCATCAGGCGGCGCCAGCGCTGCGGGTCGTAGCTTCGGTCGGTGAGCAGGAACCACACCGGCCGGCCGCTATCCTTCGCGATCTGCCGCATCCAGCCGAAATCGGCGGCCTCGTCCTCGAAATCCGAAAGCATGCCGAAGGCGCCGCGCGCCGCGCGGCCCATTGCCCGGCCGATGGCAAGCAGTTCCTCGTGCTCGGCATAGCGGCCCGGCACCAAGTCGCCCTCCAAGGTCTTGTGCTGGTCGGTGCGGCTCGTGGTGAAGCCGACCGCGCCTGCCCTGAGCGCCTCCTCGGTCAACCGGCCCATCGTCTCGATGTCCTCGGCGGTCGCATTCTCCCGTGCGAGCGCGCGTTCGCCCATGACATAGACTCGCAACGGATGGTGCGCGAGCTGGGCAGCAACATCGATGGTGCGCGGCAGCCGCGAGAGCGCATCGAGGTAATCCGGGAAGCTCTCCCAATCCCACTTCAGGCCCTCGGTCAGGGTGATGCCGGGGATGTCCTCGACCCCTTCCATGAGATCGATCAGCATCTTGTGGTGCTCGCGGCGGACGGGCGCGAAGCCGACGCCGCAATTGCCGAACACGATGGTCGTGGCGCCATGCCAGGAGGACGGCGCAAGGACGGGATCCCAGGTGGCCTGACCGTCATAATGCGTATGCACGTCAACCCAGCCCGGCGTGACCAGCCGGCCGTCGGCCTTCACCTCGCGCTTGCCCGGCCCCGCCTTGCCGCCGACCTGCGCGATCCGATCGCCGTTGATGGCGACGTCTCCGACGGAGGCCGGCGCTCCCGTGCCGTCAACGATGGTGCCACCGCGGATGACGATGTCGTGCATTTGTCGGTCCCGATTCCTTCAGAGGTAGGATCAAGAGCTTTCCATACATCGGGCGGCATCAGAAGTACCGATGCAACATGTCTGAAGCGCGACAGACGGGACACGGCGACGAGGCCTGCACCGTCTTCCGGAAACCCCGGGAAGTACTTCGCGGGGTTTCCGAGGCACACCGCTATGGTCAGGATGACAGACTTGGCGTCAGGTCAGGAACTTCAGCCCGTTCACCACCTTGTCGATCACCTTGCGCGGGCCGTGGACGCCGATGCCGACGAAATCAAGGGCATCGACCGGCGCCGCGGCGAAGGCGGTGCGGTTGTCGGCGTCGTTGGTCGTGCTGAACATCGCCTCAATGTAGACCGCGGGCACCAGTTCGCGCGACAGGGCGCGCTGGTGGGTGCGGCGCAGCTCCTCGACCGTGCCGCCATAGACGAACACCGGCTCGCGGATCAGGGCGGTGTAGGCCTTGCCAGACGCATCCTTGTAGGGCTCGCCCATCAGGTGGGCGTGCGTGCCGGCCAGGCCGCCGGCGAGGAAGGCCGCGACATTGGCCATTTGCCAGCCGGCGAGGTCGCGTCGCAGGACGAGAGCCGTCTTGGTTTCGTATATCATGGGCTCCATATCGGGCAGGATGGCCCGTTCGTCTTGAACGTTTGTGCATGGCTTCCCTGGACCACATCGATTTCGACCAGACCGACGGCAGCCTGCAGCGGCTCGCCGCGCGATTCGGCGGGCATGCCTACGATCTGCATCGCCACGAGACCTATGCCGTCGGCCTGACCTTGTGGGGGGCGCAGTCGTTCCAATATCGCGGCGGGATGCGGACCAGCAGCGCCGGGCAGGTCATGGTGATCCATCCCGACGAGGCGCATGACGGCCATGCCGAGCGCGACGGCGGCTTCGCCTATCGCATGCTCTATGTCGATCCGGCCGCGGTCAGCGCCGCGCTGGGCGGCGCCACGCCGTTCGTGCCGGACGTGGTGTCCGACGATCCCGCGCTCGCGGCTTTGCTCCAGGAGGCGTTCGCCGACTTTCCACGGGCGCTCGAACCGCTTGCCGTCGACGCTGTCGTTGTACGCCTGGCTGACCGACTCTCGGTCCGCGGCGACGCGCCGGCGAAACCCCAGCGTGGCGCGCCGGCCCGCCGCGCCGTCGGTCGCGCCCGCGATTTCCTGATCGCCGAGGCGCCGCGCACGGTTGCGTCCGAGGAGCTTGAGAGAGTGAGCGGCCTCGATCGCTTCGCCCTCGCCCGCCACTTCCGCGCGGCTTTCGGCACCTCGCCGCATCGTTTCCAGGTCGGGCGGCGGCTGGCGCGCGCGCAGGCGATGATCGCCGACGGTACGGCCCTATCCGAGGTCGCGGCGGCGACCGGCTTTGCCGACCAGAGCCACCTCACGCGCCACTTCTCCGCCCGCTTCGGCCTGACGCCCGGCCGCTGGGCCAACCTGGCGCACCGCGCCGCCTGATTTCCTGCCCGCTTCTTGCATCGTCCTCGCCGACAGGAAGGACATGCCATGGATCAGACGATCTTCAGCCAACCCACCCGTTCGCGCCCGCCCGTGGTGGACGCCCTGCTCGCCGAGATCGCCGCGTTCGGGCCGACCGCCGCCTACGAGCGCATGCTGCCGGCGGGCTGCTACACCTCGCCCGAGTTCTTCGCCTTCGAGCAGAAGGAGGTCTTCAGCCGGACCTGGATCTGCGTCGGCCGGGTCGAGCAGGTCGCGGCGCCCGGCGACTGGCTGGGCAGCGAGGTCGCCGGCGAGCCGGTGCTGGTGACGCGCGACGCGGACGGCGCGCTGCGCGCCCTGAGCGCCCTCTGTCGTCATCGCGGCGAGATCATTCCGTGCCCCGAAAAGGGCGCCCGCCATGCGCGCTGCCCGTTGCATTTCTGGACGTACGATCCGGCCGGCCGCCTCACCGGTGCGCCGCGCATGGGCGATGCCGCGCGGCTCAAGGAGCTGCGCGACACGGTCCGCCTGCCGCAGCTTCGGCTCGAGCTGTGGCACGGCTTCATCTTCGTCAATCTTGATCCCGACGCAGCGCCGCTGGCGCCCAGCCTGGCAAAGCTCGAGCCGCTGTGGGCTGGCTACGACGCGACCGGCCTCACCGCCGTCCCGCCGGTGCTGAGCGACACGCCGCTGCCGTGGAACTGGAAGGTGCAGGTCGAGAACTTCACCGACGCCTACCATCCGGAGTTCGTCCATATCGGCACGCACGACTTCGCGCCGAGCGTCGGGCTGGGCGACGGCGTGCGCTTCACCGAGATGGCGCCGGGCGACAACGCCATCGTGCGCAGCGTGCCGATGAAGCAGGCCGACGGCGGCATGATGCGCGACGGCTGGGGTCCGGATGCGGCCTTCCCCGCGATCGCCACGCTTCCGCCCGAGCAGCGCTCGCGCATCACCTTCGCGATGCTGCCGCCCAGCATGACCATGATGTTTGCCGCCGGAACGATCGCCTACACGCTGATCCGCCCGGTCGGCGTCGAGGCGACGCTCGCCGGCAGCGACCGGGTCACCTATGGTGGCTGGCTGCTGCCCAGGAGCACGATCGAGCTGCCCGACTTCCTCGACCGCTGCGCGGCAGTGCGCGAGGGCGGCTCGAAGATCTGGGCGCAGGACGTGCCGGTGAACAAGGCCATGCAGGCCGCCAAGCACTCGCGCTTCATGCCGGACGGGATCTATGCGCCGTCTGAACGAACGCTGCAGCAGTTCAACGTCTGGCTGATCGAGGCCTATCGCCGGGCGGCTCAGGCATCCAGCCGGTAGCGGCCCTCAGCGTCGAGCCGAGCCGAGAACAGCCAGCTGATCCGTAAGCCCGCAAGCGTCGTCGCAGCGATCGTCCGTGAAACAGGCAGCCGGCACGCCAGCCCCATGAAGGCATCGCGCATCCAGCCGAACGACTCGACGTTCGACTGGAACAGCGGCGTCAGCAGATGGCTGGCCTGGCGATAGAAGCGCACGGCCGACCCGCGGCGCTCGGCGAATCGCGCGATCGCGGACGGGATGTCGGGGCATTCGCCGAGTGCGTCGGCGAGGGTCCAGCCGTCGACGAGCCCGAGATTGGCGCCTTGGCCGAGCTGTGGGCTGGTGCCGTGCGCGGCATCGCCGATGAACAGGATCGGGCCGTCGTTCCAGCGCGGCAGCGCGACGTTGCGATAGGTAGCGCGCGAGAAATCGTCAGCTTGGACTGCGGCGCTCACGATGTCCGCCGCCTCCGGCCAGAGCGCGCGTCCGGTGCGCTGGAGCACGCCGAGATCGATCGGCACGCCAGGTGCCAGCGCTGCCGTCGGCAGGCTCCAGTACATCGTGAGCTGATCGTCGCCCACCGGCAGGAAGCCCATCATCGTGCGCGTGCCACGAACCCTCTGGCGCAGCAGCGACGTTGCGCCGATTCCGGCGCTGTCGGGTACGGTCGTCCAGAGGCATCCCCAGTCGTAGAGCCGCTGGTAGGCCTCCGGCATCAGCCGCTGGCGCAGCGCCGAATGGGCGCCGTCGGCCACAACGACCAGGTCGAACGGACCGTGGCGCTGTTCATTCTTATCGATGATCACGCCCTGTCCGTGCTCGCGGACGACGTCGTGGACTTCCGTCCCGGTCACCAGCCGAGCCGGCGATTCCCTCAGCCGCCGATGCAGCAGGTCGAACAGCACGCCGCGCCGGATGCCCAGCCCATGCGCCGCAGGGTGGAGGATCGAATAGGAGAGATCGAGCACGGTACGGCCGCCCGCGGTCTTCGCCTCCAACCCGAGAACCTTGCCGCCGCGCGACAAAGCCTGTTGCCCGAGGCGCAATGCCCGCAGCACCGCAAGCCCGGTCGGCTGAAGCAGGAGTCCGGCGCCCAGCGGCCGGGGTTCGGCGAAGCGCTCGAAAACGGTGACATCGTGCCCGCACTCGGCGAGGAAGATCGCCGCCGCCTGCCCCGCAACTCCACAGCCGACGATGCCGATCTGATATCCCTCGGACGCCATGCCGGCTTACTATCCGACATCCGGCGGGCGCGTGAGAGTGATTTAATTTTGTCACATCACAGGAGTCGATCCATGGTCGTCAGTCCCGGCGACCTTGCAAAGCTCTCTGTCGAAGAAAAGCTTGATGGCCACCATGTCTGGGCGGTCCTCCATCATCGGCGGGATCCAGCTATCCTCAAACTCGACATCGGGGTCAAAAAAAAGGCGGCCGTAGGGCCGCCTCCCTTCGTCGATCGCCGGTCAAGGCTCAAAGCCCGCCGTTCACCACAAGGCACTGGCCCGAGACGTAGTCGCTGTCGGGGCTGCAGAAGAGATAGACCGAACCCGCAGCCTCTTCCGGCAGGCCTCCGCGGCCGAGCGGGATCATCTGATTCATGGCGGCGATGCGGCCGCCCTGCACGCCGATCTTGACCTTGCGGCCTTGGACCTCGATCTCGCCCGAATCGCCCTGGGCGAGCGGCTTGGTGAGGCGGGTCTGGATGTAGCCGAAGGCGACGGCGTTGACCGTGACATCGTAGCGGCCGAACTCCTTGGCCAGGGTCTTGGTCAGGCCGACGATGCCCGCCTTGCCGGCCGAGTAGTTCGACTGGCCGGCATTGCCGTTCACGCCCGAGGTCGAGGAGATGTTGACCACCTTGCGCACGATGCGCTTGCCCTCGGAACGTTCCTTCTCGACAGCCTGGCGGAAATGCTGCTGGAAAGCGCGCAAGACGCGGAACGGCGCCGTCAGATGGACGTCGAGGATGGCGTACCACTGCTCGTCGGTCATCTTCTGAATGACCGAGTCCCACGTGTAGCCGGCATTGTTCACCACGACATGGCAATCGCCGAAGGCATCGACCGCGGTCTTGACGATGCGGTCGCCGAAGTCGGGCTTGGCCACGTCGCCATTGCACATCACCGCCTTGCCGCCGAGCTTCTCGATCTCGGCAACGGTCTCCTTGGCCGGCACGTCGTCGATATCGTTGATCACCACCTTGGCGCCGTCACGCACCAGGCGCAGCGCGATCTCCCGGCCGATGCCGCGTCCCGAGCCGGTGACGATCGCCACCTTGCCATCCATCTGACCCATCTGATCTCTCCAATCATGTCGTCCTGAGCGCAGCGAAGGACCTAGCGCTCGTTACACAGAACTCCGTCGCAAGCAGCGTCAGGTCCTTCGCTGCGCTCAGGACGACGGATATGTTTCTCAAGCCAGCGCCACCGTGGCATCGCCCTGAAGCGTGTCCTGGCCGTTCTGGTTGGTGCACTTGAGCTCGAGATCGACCAGCTTCTCGCCGTTCGCCTCGCGCTTGCCGGTGACCTTGCCGCTCACGGTGATCACGTCGCCCACCCAGGTGATCGAGGTGAAGCGCGTGCCGAGCTTCCGCAGCTGGCTCTGCGGCGCGAACGAGGTGGCGAGCCGGCCGAGGAAGGCCATCGACAGCATGCCGTGCGCGAACACGTCCTTGAAACCGAACTTCTTGGCGAAGTCGATGTCGACGTGGATCGGATTGTGGTCGCCCGAGCCGCCGCAATAGAGCGCGAGCTGGTGGCGGCTGATCGGCGGCAGCACGATCGGCTTGAGCGTGTCGCCGACCTTCAGGTCCTCGAACTTGGGAGCCGTTACCGTTGCCATCTGTCCCTCCCTACTTCTTCGCCGCGTCGGGATTGCGCACGACGGTGATGCCCTTCGCCTTGGCGACCGGCTTGCCGTTCTGATCCTTGAGCTCGGTCTCCGACACCACGAACCACAGGGCGCCGCCCTTCTTGTCGTAGATGTCCATGACCTGCTGCTGGCAGGTGATCTTGTCGCCGACATGGACGGGGGCAAGATACTCGTAGTGCTGCTCGCCGTGCAGGATCAGGCCGATATCGACGTTCAGCAGGCGCAAGAGACCGCCTTTGTCGGGATCGTCGTTGGTGACGGCCGTGAGATAGGTCGGCGGCGCGGGAATCGCGCGGTAGCCGGCCTTCTTTGCCGCTTCCTCGTCGACATAGATCGGGTTTTCTTCTCCGATGGCCTTGCAGAACAGCCGGATCTTGCCGGCCTCGACCGTCGTGGTGAAGGCGTTGAACTTGTGGCCGATAAGCTTCTTGTCGAGCTGCATCGCCGTCTCCTCCCTCCTGGAATAAAAAACCCTCTCCCCGACCGAAGGCCGAAGAGAGGGTTGTCCGTCTTGAGCGTTACTCGTAGCGGCCGACGATGGCCACGCTCGACACGTTCTCGCGCGGCGCGCCGCCGAGGTTGTGGGTCATGCCGATGCGCGGGTCCTTGAGCTGGCGCGCGCCGGCGCGGCCCTGGAACTGCAGGTACATCTCGTACAGCATGCGCAGCCCCGAGGCGCCGATCGGATGGCCGAAGCACTTGAGGCCACCGTCGATCTGGCAGGGGATCTTGCCGTCGGCGTCGTAGAAGCCGTCGAGCACGTCCTTCCAGCCTTCGCCGGGCTTGGAGATGTGCAGGTCCTCCATGGTGACCAGCTCGGTCACCGAGAAGCAGTCGTGCACCTCGAACATCGAGACTTCCTTGCGCGGGTCCTTGATGCCGGCCTCCTCGTAGGCCTTCTTCGAGGCGATGCGCGTGGTGTGGAAGTAGCTGCCGTCCCACGAGTTGTGGCCCGATTCCGAGCCGTTTGAAACCGAGAGCTGCAGCGCCTTGACCGAGACGATGTTCTGCTTGCCCATCGCCTTGGCGATCTCGGGCGTCGTCACGATCGCCGCGGCAGCGCCGTCCGACACGCCGCAGCAGTCGAACAGGCCGAGCGGCGAGGCGATCATCGGCGCGTTCAGGATGGTGTCCATCTCGACGGCCTTCTGGAGATGGGCCTTCGGGTTCTTGGCGCCGTTCTGGTGGCTCTTCCACGAGACGTGGCCGATTGCCTTCTTGAGGTCCTCGCCCGAGACGCCATGCGCGGTCATGTAGGCGGTGGCGAGCTGGGCGAAGTTCCCCGGCGCGGTACCGTTGGCGTTCCACAGAGCTTGCAGCGGGCCGCCGCGGCCGCCCGGAAGGCCGCCGTAGCCGGTATCCTTCAGCTTCTCGACGCCGAGCGCGATGGCGATGTCGGCCGCGCCGGACGCGACGGCGTAGCAGGCGCCGCGGAAGGCTTCGGTGCCCGAGGCGCACATGTTCTCGACATGCGTCACCGGGATGTTGGGCAGGCGAAGCGTGGTCGACATCGGGATGCCGGACTTGCCGACATGCACCTCGTCGATCGCGGTCGAGAACCACGCCGCGTTGAGCTGGCTGGGATCGATTCCGGCATCGGCCATGGCCTCCTTGTAGGCCTCGAGCATCAGCTCTTCGGCGCCGCTGTCCCAGCGCTCGCCGAACTTCGAGCAACCCATACCGAGAATCGCGACCTTGTCCTTGATACCCCGTGCCATGTTGGTCTCCTTCGTGGGGGTTGAGACTCTAAGCGTGTGACAGTCCCGGTGTCATCCCGAGCGGAGCGAGGGATCTATGGTGATCCGCATGGATCCCTCGCTGTGCTCGAGATGACACCTCGTTCTCAAACCGGCGCGGCCTTCCAGAAGTAGCGCTTGAAGCCGCCGCGCATCGTGTCGTTGTCGCGCATGC
The DNA here is from genome assembly GCF_965279465.1 of Reyranella sp. Taxonomy (NCBI): domain Bacteria; kingdom Pseudomonadati; phylum Pseudomonadota; class Alphaproteobacteria; order Hyphomicrobiales; family Reyranellaceae; genus Reyranella; species Reyranella sp. The sequence goes on along the minus strand of NZ_OZ257242.1, from coordinate 3,346,978 downwards.
GGAAGGTCATGCGCATCTTGGCACCGACCTTGACCTGATCCTTGTCGCTGTCAGTGAAGTCGGCCATGAAGCGCCCACCCTCGGGGAAGGTGATCATGCCGTAGTAACCGGGCGGGTCCGGCGAATAGACCAGCGAGTCGGCGGTGAAGGACATCACGTTGCACTCGAGCCCGGCCATCGCATAGGGATCCTGGCTGTCGATCGCGTGGCAGTTGGGATTGACGCAGACCTGGCTGCGCGGGAACTGCACCGTGCCGCACACCTTGCACTTGCCGCCGACCAGCCCGTAGATCATGTCGCGCTTGCGCCACAGGACCGAGAGCGCGGTCTTCTTGTCGAACTCCGCGCGCATGCCCTTGTCGATCGGCAGCATCTCGTTGAAGGCGAGGAACTTCATGTAGTTCTTCTCTTCCTTGCGCCGCGCCATCCAGCCCGACAGGCCTTTGCGCTTGGCAAGCTTGGCGTTCTCGGCCGTGACCTCGAACACCAGGACGTCGACGCCCTGGCCGAACGCCACGACCATGATCTTGTCCCCGGCCTTGGCCGTCTCCAGCGCGTCGACCAGCATGACCAGCGCATGGGCCGCGCCGGTGTCGCCCAGGTTGGCGCCGAGCAGGTCGCGCACGGCGCCGTCGCCGATGCCACAGACCTTGGCCATCTGCTTGGGCACCGCCGGCATCAGGCTCGGCATGATGAAATGGGTGATGTCGCTGCCCTTGAGCTTGCAGGCGGCGAGGCCCGCCTTGATCGCTGGCGGGACGATCTTCGAGTAGCCCTCGTCGCGGATCCAGCGCTCCTCCCAGCCGTAGTCGAACTCGCTCTCGTCGCCGCGGAAATGGTCGACGAAATCCATCGACACCGAGTGATGGCCGACCAGCTTGGCGATCACATTCTCTGTGCCGCACAGCAGAGCCGCGGCGCCGTCGCCATAGTTGAGCTCGCCCGACGATGCGACGCGCGCCATGCGCTTGTCGGCGGCAGCGACCAGGCTCGGCGCGCCGTCCTTAGAGGCGTTGAGACCAGCGATCAGCGCGGAGGTTCCCGCCTTGAGCGAGCCGCCGACATCGGTGGCCGACAGGTTCTGCTCTACGTTGAGCGCCGTCCCGATCACGCCGGCATTCTGGCGATCCTTGAAGGGATGCGTCGTCGAGGCGAAGTAGAGGTTGCGCACGTCTTCGGCCTTGTGGCTCGTCAGGCAGTCGCGCGACGCCTCGACCGCCATGGTGATCGAGTCCTCGTCCCAGTTCGCCATCGAGCGCTCGCCCTTGGCGAGGCCGCGCAGGCCGGCGGCGAACCACTTGTTGGCGTCATAGACGGCCTGGCGGCTGAGACGCAGGCGCGGGACATACGCACCATAGGCCACGATTCCAACCATCTCGTCGTTCCTCCCGATAAACGCTCGTTCACCCGCTCTTAGCGCTTCGGCCCCGGCGGGGCAAACGGAACTAGCGTCCGGCCTGCGGAACCGGCTGCGGCGGCATCTCGCGGATCAGGTTCCGGTAGCCCGCCCCTTCCGGGATATGCAGATAGCGCTTGCCGTCGCGCTGCTCGACCCACGGCTGAACCGTGACGATCTTGCGCTCGCTGGCCTGGCTGAGCGCACCCGTCACCGTGCCGCCCTCGGCCAGCAGCTCGAGGTTCTTGGTTGTGGCATGGACAAGGGTGCGCTTGCCAGCGGCCGCCTCGGCAAGCGCCGCCTGAGGAGTGATCCACACCGATTCGACCGACTCCGATCCGTCGTGCAGGGCAAGCTGGTCCTCGGGCGCCTCGGCCAGGTAGAACCAGGTGTCGAAACGCTTCGGTGCGAACACCGGCGTGATCCAGTGCGCGTAGGGCGTCATCAGGTCGGTGGCGATCTCGAGGTCTTCGGCTTCCACCAGATCGACGATGCTCGCCTCGTCCTTGGCGAGCTTGGCGCGCCAGCGCTCCTCGATGCCCTTGAGGTCGGCCGCGGCGATCAGGTTGCGCTGACCGCGCTTGCGCGCCAGCAGGATGCCGCATTCCTCGAATGCCTCGCGCACGCCAGCGATACGGAACTTGAGCTCTCCGGCCGAGATTTTCTCGGCGCCGGCGCAGCGTGCCTTGAGCTGCGGATCGCCGTCGGCCTCCTCCAGCTTGCCGCCGGGAAACACCAGCGCGCCTGAGAAGGCGTCGATGGCGTGATGGCGGACCACCATGAAGACTTCGAGCGGCGAGCCGGCGTCGCCCGGCTTGGATGGGCGGAGCAGCAGGACGGTGGTCGCCGGCCGGGCCGGCGGCGGTTCTTTCTTGGGCGTGTCGGTCATGCACGGATTGTCACATACCCGATGGAAGAGTGCCAACCATCGGGCGTACACTCCGGCCGCACCGTTCCGCAGTGAAAGGGCTAGATCATGTCGACCACCAGCAACAATCCGGGTCCGCAAAATATCGCCGACGGGATTCGCGTCCTGCGCTCCAAGTGGGGCTGGATCGTGGGGTTCGGTGTCTTCACCACGATCGCGGGCCTCATCGCGCTGGGCAGCGGCGTCTACTTCGCGACCGCCACCGCCGTGCTGATCATCGGCTTCATGATGCTGATGGCGGGCGTGGTCGAGATCGTCGCCGCCTTCAATGCCCGGGAATGGAGCCAGCGCATTCTGTGGGGACTGCTCGGCCTGCTCTACGTCTTCGCGGGCTTCGTCTGCATCCAGAACCCGTTCCAGGCGGCGACCTGGCTGACCCTCATGCTCGGCGTCGCGCTGATCGTCGGCGGGCTGCTGCGCATCTTCCTGGCGATGCAGATGAAGCAGGGCACGCCGTGGGGCTGGGTCGTGCTTTCCGGCATCGTCAGCTTCCTGCTCGGCGTGGTGATCGTGGCGAAGTGGCCGGTGTCGAGCGCCTATGCACTCGGCATCTTCCTCGGCGTCGACCTGCTGTTCGTCGGCACGGGATGGATCTCGATGGGCCTGGCGCTAAGGCGGCACGCGCGGTCTTGAACCGGCGGCTCGCGCTCCTGATTCCGTCGATCCTGCTCGCCATGCCGGCCCTCGGCCTCACCGATCAGGATCGCGCCCTGATCGAGGCAACGGCGCGCAACGACATCGAGGGCGCACGCCGGCTGATCGCTGCCGGTGCCAACGTCAATGCGCAGGATGAGAATCGCGACAGCGCCTTCCTGCTCGCCGGAGCCGAAGGCCGCCTGGAGATCCTGAAGCTGACGCTGGAGGCCGGCGCCGACCTTCGCAGCACCAACCGCTACGGCGGCACGGCCTTGATCCCCGCCTGCCATCACGGCCACGTCGAGACGGTGCGCGCGCTGCTGAAGACCGCGATCGACGTCGACCACGTCAATCGGCTCGGCTGGACCGCGCTGCTCGAGGTCGCGATCCTGGGTGACGGTAGCGCGCGCTATCTGGAGATCGCCCGCCTGCTGCTCGCGCACGGCGCCAGTCCGAACCTCGCCGACCGGCAAGGCGTCACGCCCCTGGCGCACGCCCGCCAGCGCGGCCATTCCGCGCTCGCCGCCCTCCTCGCCGAAGCCGGCGCTCGCTGAAAGGCTTGCCAACCTCCGAAGGTGACAATGACGAAGCGGACGTATCTCTGCCTGCCCGGCGCATGGATGGGCGCCTGGTCGTGGAAATTCGTGCTCGAACGGCTGCAGGCCGCCGGCCACGACGCGCGCGCCCTGCCCTTTCGCGGCGTCGGGGAGCGCACGGCCGAACTGTCGCCCGAACTCGACAACGACGTCTTCCTCGCCGACACGCTGGCCTATCTCGAGCAGGAGGACCTGCGCGATGTCGTGCTGGTCGGCCACAGCTTCGGCAGCCTGATCGCCAGCCTTGTCACCGACCGGATGCCCGGGCGGATCGGCCATCTCGTGATCATCGACGGCGGCATTGCCCAGGACGGCCAATCGATATTCGGCCGCATCCCGCCCGCGATCGTCGGCAAGCGCAAGACTCTCATCAAGATCGTGAACGGCACCGAGGTGCTGCCCTTCGCGCCGGTCGGCAGCCTGATCATCGACGATCCCGAACTCGCCGCCTGGACGCACCGTCATCTCACGCCGCATCCGGTGGCCTGCTACACAAAGCCGATCCGCCTGTTCCATCCCGCCGGCAACGGCCGGCCGATGACCTACATCGCCTGCACCAGGCCGCGCTATCCGGTGTCGGCCGGCATGCACGAGAAGGTCCAGGCCATGCCGCACGTCCGCTACCGGCCGATCGAAGCCGGCCACAACTGCATCATCTCCGCGCCCGATCTAGTGGCAGCCGAACTGCTGGAGATCCCGCGATGAGCGAACAGTTGACGATCCTTGTCGTCATGTAGATCGAGACCAGCTCGGACCGATCGGCGCCGCTCCCCACGCTGCGTCGCCAAGCGTGGCATTCCGGCTGACCATGAACTACCATTGTTCTCGGACCACTCTTCGCAGGCCGTTCAATGCTGCCGTCTGGCGTTGCCGACATCTTCCGCGCCCTGCGCTCCCGGCGCGTCGAAGAGGAACGAGCAGCGCGTCAGAATCCCTTTCTCGTCAAGGCCCTGCTGAAGGAGAAACTCGAGGGGCAGCGCATAGCCGCCTGGGCGAGAACCGGTGCACTCCTGGCGAGCGGCATTCTGATCACGTTCCAGAACGCCAGCTGGAGCGTTCTCTACTTCCACGGACTCTTGCTAGTCTTCATCGCCCTCGGCTGGGCGCAGTTGCGCTACGCCAAGGTGGGCCATTCCCGAATTGAGCTCGCGCTGATCCTCGCCGACCTCGTGCTGCTGGCGGTGACGCTGACCGTTCCGAATCCTTTCGCACCGAGCGACTTTCCCACGGCGATGATTTATCGCTTCGAGACCTTTCCGTACTTCTTCATCATCCTGGCGCTGGCGACGCTGGCCTATTCGTGGCGGACCGTCCTCACAATGGGCGTGGCGTTCGTGGTGATATGGTTCCTGGCAGTGCTTGGCGTCGCGCTGCTCGGCACGACCGACCCGCAACTAGGGTCCGCAGTGACCGCCGCTTTTGCCGCCGTTCCGGGCATGCGCGACATCGTCGACCCGAACTCCGTGGTTTGGACGATCCGGATACAGGAAATGCTTATCTTCTTCCTCGTTGCAGCGATCCTCGCTCTCCGGGGGCAGCGGTCGAACGCCCTGTTGATTCGCCAGGCCGGCATTGCCGCTGAACGAGCCAACCTGTCGCGCTACTTCCCCCCATCGCTGGTGGACCAGCTGGCATCCTCCAGCAGCGACATCGGCGCCGTGCGATCGCAGGATGTTGCGGTGCTGTTCGCCGACATCGTCGGCTTCACCCAGCTTGCCGAGCGCGAGAGTCCCGAGATGGTGATGCAACTGCTTCGGCGCTGTCATTCCGTCTTCGAGCAGGCGATCTTCTCGAATGGCGGCACCCTCGACAAGTATTTGGGGGACGGCGTGATGGCGACCTTCGGCACTCCGCAGGTTTCGCCAGCGGACTGCGCCAACGCGCTCGCCGCGGCCAGCGCTATTGTCGAAGGCGTCGAGTCCGGCAATGCCGAACTGGCCGCGGCCAGCTCGCCGCAGGTGCGCATATCCGTCGGCCTGCATTTTGGGCCCGCCATTCTCGGTAACATCGGCTCGGAGCGGCGACTCGAGTTTGCGACACTTGGCGACGCCGTCAACGTGGCGAGCCGGCTGGAGGCGGCGAGCCGCGACCTGGGCTGCCGCATCGTCGCAAGCGATGCAGTCGTATCTCGCGTCGCTGACAGCGCATTGAAAGGTGGTTTTCGACGCGTGCCGAAACTCAGCCTGCGGGGGCGAGCGGCCCCGATCGACGTCTGGGTGGCGTAGCGGCGATTACACTCGTGGAATGAGTCGGACGGCGCGACCCGCATGACAAGTCGATGGTGAACCGTCGTATTGATCGCGTCGATGCGAACACCACGCCAGCAGTTGCCGACGATCGCGTCGTGCTTGAGCAGCGAGCGTCGTTTCGCGGAACTTGCCGCGGGGCCGGTCCCTTCGCTACGGTCCGCCCGCATGAAATTACCTCCATACCCCCTGATCGAACCCAGCCTCGGCGCACCGCTCGACGTGCACAGCGCCACCGTGCTGCCCGAGTGGATCGACTGGAACGGCCACATGAACGTGGGCTTCTACGTTGTGGCCTTCGACAAGGCGACCGACACGCTGTGCCAGCAGTTCGGCTGCAGCTGGGAATACACACGCGAGAAGATCGGCATGACCTTCGTGCTCGAGGCACACGTCACCTACGACCGCGAGGTCAAGGAGGGCGATCCCCTGCGCATCACGACGCAGATCCTCGACCACGACGCCAAGCGCCTCCACTACATCCATTTGATGTATCACGGCACCGAAGGCTATCTCGCTGCGACCAACGAGCTGATGCTGATGAACATCGACTATGCCACGCGCCGCTCCGCACCGTGGCCCGACTGGGCGAAGGAGCGGATCGACAAGCTCGCCGCCGCCCACGCCTCCCTGCCCCGCCCGCCGCAGGCCGGCCGGCTCATCGGTATCAAGAAGAAGTAGAGTCCATGCTTGTCACGTTGCCTTACGAGATGCCCGAGCTGGTGACGCGCGCGCCGCTCGACACCCACACCTCGACCGTGCTGCCGGAATGGGTCGACTGGAACGGCCACATGAACCTGGCCTTCTACGTCACGGCGTTCGACCAGGCGTCGGGCGCCTTCATGCGCAACATCGGGCTCGGCCGGCGCTACGTCGACGGCAAGCACGGCATGACGTTCGTGCTCGAGACTCACGTCACCTACGACCGCGAGATGAAGGGCGGCGCGCCGATGCGCTTCGCCACCCAGCTCCTCGCGCGCGACGCCAAGCGCGTGCATCTGTTCCACGAGATGCATCATGCCGAGCAGGGCTACCTGGCCGCGACCAACGAGTCGATCATCATGAACATCGACTATTCTTCGCGGCGCTCGGCTCCGTGGCCGGTGCAAGTCGCGGAGCGGCTGGAAGCGGTGTGGGCGACGCACAAGGACCTGCCGAGGCCGGCGAAGGCGGGACGGGTGATGGGGCTTACGAAGAAATAGAGACGCGATTCGTCCGCGACGGCCCTGCCAAACCGAGAAAGACTAGCATCGCACGATCCAGGCGCCGAACGTCCTCAGGCGCGAGCGAGCCAACAAGCGCTCCGAGCTTTGCCTTCGCGACCGTCGTGATCTTGTCGACCATCAGGCGTGATGGCTGGCGCAGCCCATTGCGTTCGCTCGGTACAACCTCGAGCCTGAACAACGGCGCTTCGCTATCGTCCGTAGTGAAGGCGCAAACGGTGATGGAGGCCGTCGCATCGAAGGCATCGTCCTGCACGATGACCACGGGTCGCGGCTTCCCCGCGTAGTTCGCGCCACCGGATGCCGTCCAGATCTCGCCGCGTCTCATTCGTCCCGATCGGACACCGCGTCGATGAATGCCTGGTCCTCACGCTCGCTGTCGCTGCGGGCTATCGCGAGCGATTGCCGATGAGCCTGCAGCTTGAACGCCCGAGAACGCACATCCGGCACCCAGACCTGGATGGGCCGGAGGCCTTGCCGCCGCAGGCTCTCGCGGTGGCGACGCACCTTCTCGCGTGACGACTTGGGCTTCGCTCCCGGCATGCGTTACATGTAACCCAACCACGAGCCTCCATCAAGAGGCTTAGGCCGCGGGCTCACCATCTTGCGGTCGCGAGCTTCTCCAGCGCCTCGCCGCTCAGGCGGTAGGGCAGCCAGTTCCTGATCCAGCGGAAGCCGATCTTCTCGTAGAAGCCGCGCGCCGGATTCCAGTCGAGCACGTTGAGGTCGATGCGCTTGTAGCCCTTGGCCGCGCACTCCTTCGCCAGCGCCACCATCAGGGCGCGCGCCACGCCGCCGCGACGTTCCTCGGGGATCACCCAGATGTCCTCGATGAAGATGCCACGCGCCGCGGTCCAGACCGAGTAGTTGAAGGTGTAGAGCGCGAAGCCGACCGGCTTGCCGGCCCGCTCGGCAATCAAGGCGGCGAATTGCGGGTTGTCCCCGAAGCCATCGCGCGCGAGGGTCTGCGGCGTCGAGGTGACGGCGTGCGGCTCGTCCTCGTAGGTCGCGAGGTCGATCGAGAAGCGATGCAGCAGGTCTACGTCGTCCACCGTCGCGGGCCGGACATGAACATCAGATGCCAAGATACCCCCCGTCGACCGGCAGGATGGCGCCGGTGATGTAGCTCGCCGCGTCGGAGCAGAGGAAAACGACCGGTCCGGCCAGCTCCTCCGGCTCGCCGACGCGCTTCATCGGCACATGCGCGAGGAACGCCTCGAGCCGCTTCGGATCGGCGCGGGTCGGCTCGGTCATGGCGGTGGCGATCAGGCCGGGCGCCAGCGCATTGACCCGCACGCCGTCCGGTGCGAGCTCCGAGGCGAGGGCGCGCGTGAACTGGGCGAGCGCGCCCTTCGACACCGGGTAGGCGCCGCTGCCGGCCTGCGCCACGAACGAGTTGATCGAGGCGATGTTGACGATCGTGCCGCGGGTCAGCTTGAGCTGATCGACGAAGGCCATGGTGACGTTGAACGGCCCTTGCACGTTCACCGCCATGGTCTTGTCCCAGCGCTCGCGCCCGTCGGCCGCGACCAGGTTGCCGCGCAGGAAGATGCCGGCGTTGTTGATCAGGATGCGGATCGGCCCGACCAGCAGCGACAGGTCCTGCGCGAGCTTGCGGCAGCCCTCCTCGTCGGTGACGTCGAGCGCGAAGCCGCGCGCCTTGCCGCCGTCGGCCACGATCGAGTCGGCGATGGCACGAGCGGCATCCTTGTCGATGTCGGTGACGATCACCTCGGCTCCGGCCGCGGCAAGACCGCGGGCGATGGCGGCGCCGTTACCGTGCCCGCCTCCGGTCACCAGGGCGAGCCGGCCGATCAGCATGTCCTTCACGGGGCTGCCTCCTTCAGGGCTTCCCGGATCACCGTCTCGTCGCCGATGTGATTCACCAGCAGCAGGATCAGCCGGGCGTCGAAGGCCCGGCACTCCTCATCGCTCAGTCCTTTGTGCGCGTCGATGAGGGCATTGTAGACGTCGTCGGGTTTCGCGAGGTTGAGCGTGCGTCGCAACGCTCCTTCCATGGTCTCCTCCTATCGGCCCGTCGCGCGGGCGAAAGCCGCTTGCACAGCGTCGGGATCATGACGCCGCCAGCGCGCCGCGACGTAGCGATCCGGGCGGATCAGATAGATCGTGCCGGGCCGCGCATCGTAGCGCATCGCCAACAGCCCGCTGCAGTCCGCCGGCAGCGTCGTCACACCCGCCGAGGCCGGGACATCACCCCCGAAGCTCAGCAAGGTGAAGTCCGGACCGACCCGCTCGACGAGCCAGCCGGTGCCCAGCGGCGCATCGATCATCGCCCGCCCCGGCGCCGGGCCGCCCGACCAGTCGGAATCTGCATCCGGCGTATCGAGCGGCGATCCGGCGTGCGTCGTCGGGACCGACAGCCGGCCACTGTTGATCAAGGCGCGCGCGAACGGGAAGTCGCGCGCCAGCGACAGGGTGGCATCCCGGAAGATGCGTGACGCCTCGAACTTGGGCGTGATGAAGTCGGTGCTGCGCGTCGACTGCCGGATGTTCTCGCGCGATGCGGCGCGACGCTCCTCGCAGTAGCTGTCGATCAGGCCGGGCGGCGACTCGCGCTTCACCACCCTCGCCAGCTTCCATGCCAGATTGTCCGCATCGGCCACCGCCGCGTTGCCGCCGCGGGCGCCGAACGGCGAGACGACATGCGCGGCATCGCCGGCGAAGATCGTCCGGCCGTGCACGAAGCGCTCCATCATGCGGCAGGTGAAGGTGTAGACACTCGACCACTCGTGCTCCCACCGCGCCTCGGGTCCGAACATCTGGCGCAGGCGGCGGTCGATATTCTCCGGCTTCTTCTCCTCGTCCGGATCGGCGTCGCGGCCGAGCTGGAAGTCGACCCGCAGGATGTCGTCGGCCTGGCGGTGCAGCAGGACCGAGTTGGTCGGGTGGAAGGGCGGATAGAACCAGAAGCGCCGCTCCTTCGGCAGGTCGCCGGTGAGCCGGATATCGGCGATCAGGAACTGGTCGTGGAAGACCTCGCCCGGATAAGGGAGTCCGAGCATATGCCGAACCGGGCTGCGCACGCCGTCGCAGGCGATCAGCCAGTCGGTTTCGAGCGCGTACGTGCCATCGGGAGTGTCGACCGTGAGGGTCACGCCGTCGTCAAGCTGGGCAACACCGACCACTTTGTTGCGGTGACGCATCTCGATCAGCGGCTCGGCCCGGCAGCGTTCGTAGAGATACTCTTCGACGTAATACTGCTGCAGGTTCACGAAGGCCGGGAACTTGTGGCCGGGCTCGGGCTGCAGGTTGAAGCGGTAAATCGCGCTGTCGCGCAGATAGACCTCACCCTGCTCCCAGGTGATGCCCTTCTCCACCATGGGCGCAGCGATGCCGAATCGGTCCCAGGTCTCGAGACTGTGCTGGGCCTGGCAGATCGAGCGGCTGCCGAGGCTCACGGTGTCATCGTCGTCGAGGATCAGCGCCGGCACGCCGCGCGTCGCGAGCGACAAGGCGAGCGTCGGCCCCGCGATGCCGGCACCGACGATGACGACCGGGCGGCGCGCGCCGGGCGTATCAAGCTCGGCGGGGCGGACGTTGGGGTAGTGCCGATAGGTGTAGGAACTCACGAGATGTCATCCCGAGCGCAGCGAGGGATCCTTGGAGCCACAGCAAAGATCCCTCGCTTCGCTCGGGATGACAATCTTCACAACCTTCGCTGTCAGCCGGCCTTCTCCAGCGCCGACCACATCTCGATGTCGCGCTCCGCCGTCCAGATGCGCGGATGGTCGAGGCCCTTGACCTCGTCGTAGGCGCGGCTGACGTCGAACGGCATGCAGTGCTCGAAGATCGCCCAGTTGCCGTAGCGCGGCTGTAGCGCGGCCATCGCCTTGTCGTAGGCCTGCTTCAGCGAGTCGCCCGACTCGACGCTCGCCGAAACCGCCTTGTAAAGCTCGGCCAGGAACTGCTGCGTGCCCGCGATGCCTTCTTCCACCGCATGCTCGCCCATCAACGCATCGCCGCGGCCCGGCACAAGCGCCTCGGCCCTGAGGTCGCGGAGCTTCTGGAGAGTCTCGGGCCAGTCCTTGTAGTGCGCGTCGCCGCAATAGGGCGTGGCGCCGTACTCGACGAGGTCGCCGCTGAACAAGGTGCGCTCCTCGGGCAGCCACACGATCGTGTCGCCCTTGGTATGGCCGCGTCCGGCATGGATGATGTCGACCTGCAGCTTGCCCAGCCACAGCGTCATGCGGTCGCCGAAGGTGATGGTCGGCCAGGTGAGGCCGGGAATCGTCTCCGCTGCCTGGAACAGGCGCGGGAACCGCTGCAGCTCCGACTTGTAGTCCTGCTGGCCGCGCTCGACGATCATGTCGCGCGTCGCCTCGCTGCAAATGATGTGCTCGGCGCCGTAGCCCGAAGCGCCCAGAACGCGCACGGCGTGATAATGCGACAGCACCACGTACCTGATCGGCTTGTCGGTCACGGTGCGGATGTGCTGGATCACGGTCTGCGCCATCTTCGGCGTCGCCTGGGCATCGATCACCATCACCGAATCGTCTCCGACCACGATACCGGTGTTCGGATCGCCCTCGGCGGTGAAGGCATAGGCATGCTCGGACAGACGGCTGAAGGTAATCTTCTTCTCCGCCATGTCCGCCTGCGAGGCGAAGGCTCGTGCCATCGGTCGTTTTCCCCTGTTTGCCTTTTTATACAGTCAGTCGTTGCTGTACTTGTGGTACTTGGCGCGGTCGCCGGTGCGCACCGTGACCTCGAAGGCGTCGCTGTCGCGCTCCATGCGCAAGGTCACCACCGAGCCGGCCGGTCCGCTCGCCCACAGCCGTTTGTAGAAGTCCCCGACGTCGTCCAGCACGTCTCCGTTCAATGCCTGCAGGATGTCGCCGCGCTTGAGGCCCGCGCGATCGGCCGGTCCACCCTCGGAGATGCCCCCGACGAAGAGCTGGCCCATGTGCTCGACCGTGTAGAGGCCGAGCCACGGCCGCGGCGGCGTCGACAGCCTGCCTGTCTCGACCAACTCATCGAACACCGGCTTCAAGCGGTTGATCGGTACGTACATGTTGCCCGGAAACGCTGCCGCGCCGGGGCCGAGCGCTTCCTGCACGAGGAGCGAGCCAACCCCCAGCAGGGTACCGTCCATGCCGACGAGCGCCGAGCCGCCCCATAGCGGATAGGCCGGCACGGTGAAGATCGCGTTGTCGAGCAGGTATTCCCAGTAGCCTGCGAATTCCCGCCGGCCGGCAACCTTGACCTTGAGCGTCGCCTTCTCGCCGCCGACGCCCGCGACATAGGCCTCGCTGCGCAACGTTAGCTCGTCGGAATCGCCGAACAGCATCGGCTTGATCGGCGGCGGCACGTCCGTGCGGATCAGGCCAAAGCCGCTTTCGTAGTCGTAACCGACGATTGAGGCCGGGAATGCGCGGCCTTCGCTGTCGGTCACGGTGATGGTGTCGGCTTCCATGATCAGGTAGCCGATGGTGACGACCAGCCCGTCGTCGTCGATGACGATGCCATGGCCCTCGCGCTCCGAGCCCAGGGTCTGGGCCGAGCGGCGGTTTTCCGGGATGGTCGTATGCACGCCGACCACCGCGGGCAGCGCGTCGACGACTTTGGGCGGCAAATTGCTCTCGTCGCCAGGCTTCCGCGCCTCGACGCCGCGCTCACTGCCGTGCCAGTGGCTCGACCCATTCGCGGAACCGTTCAAACCTTGGGCCATGCGAAATCCTCCGCGTCCTTCTACAAAGATAGGCGCTTGGGCCAACGATTGCTATATGTTGTGCATGGCGCCTTCCGCCGATCCGTTCGAAATCACCGACGACCCCCAGCCCGTTCCCGAAACGACCGGGCGGCGCGTCCTCGCGCCGTCAACCCATCTCGAGGGCTTGAATGCGGAGCAGCGCCTCGCCGTCACCCATGAGGGCGGACCGCTGCTCGTACTGGCCGGCGCCGGCACCGGCAAGACGCGCGTGCTCACCACCCGTATCGCCCACCAGTTGATCACAGGCCGCGCCCGGCCGTCGCAGATCCTTGCCGTCACCTTCACGAACAAGGCGGCCCGCGAGATGCTCGAACGCGTCGCCAGCCTGATCGGCGGCGCGGCCGACGGCATGTGGCTCGGCACCTTCCACTCGATCGGCGTGCGCGTGCTGCGCCGGCACGCCGAGTTGGTCGGGCTCAAGAGCAACTTCACGATCCTCGACACCGACGACCAGACGCGGCTGATCAAGCAGCTCCTGCAGGCCGAGGGCATCGACGACAAGAAGTGGCCGGCCCGCGTGCTTTCCGGCGTCATCCAGCGCTGGAAGGACCGCGCGCTCACGCCCGACAAGATATCGGGCGACGATGCCGGCGAGTTCGCCAACGGCAAGGCGGGAGAGATCTATAGGCAGTACCAAGCGCGGCTGGCCGAGGTGAACGCCGTCGATTTCGGCGATCTCATCATGCACTGCGTGAGCCTCTGGCAGCAGCACCCCGACATCCTGGCGGACTATCATCGCCGCTTCCGCCACATCCTTGTCGACGAGTACCAGGACACCAACGTGGCGCAGTATCTCTGGCTGAGGCTGCTCGCGCAGGGCACGCCGAACGTCTGCTGCGTCGGAGACGACGACCAGTCGATCTACGGCTGGCGCGGCGCGGAGGTCGGCAACATCCTGCGCTTCGAGAAAGACTTCCCGGGCGCCACCATCGTGCGGCTGGAGCGGAACTACCGCTCGACGCCGCACATCCTCGCCGCCGCCTCGCACCTGATCGCCCACAACGAGGGACGGTTGGGGAAGACCCTGTGGACTGAATTGAAGGAAGGCGAGCGCATCTCACTGCGCGGCGTGTGGGACGGCGACGAGGAAGCCCGCACCATCGGTGAGGAGATCGAGGCGCTGCAGCGCGACAAGCATGCCCTCAGCCAGATCGCCATCCTGGTGCGCGCCGGCTTCCAGACCCGCGAATTCGAGGAGCGATTCATCACGATGGGCCTGCCCTATCGCGTGATCGGCGGCCCGCGCTTCTACGAGCGGGCGGAGATCCGCGACGCGCTGGCCTATTGCCGCGTCACCGTGCAGCCGGACGACGATCTCGCCTTCGAGCGCATCTACAACACGCCGCGTCGCGGGCTGGGCGAGTCGGCCCTGCGCACGCTCAGGGTCATCCAGCGCGCGAGCAAGGTCTCGCTGTTCGAGGCGACGCGCCGCGCACTCGAGACCGACGAGCTGAAGGGCCGGCAGCGCAAGTCGCTGGGCGACCTGATCGCCAGCTTCGACCGGTGGCGCGCCATGCTCGACGGGATCAGCCACGCCGAAGTGGTCGAGACGCTGCTCGACGAGTCGGGCTACACCGACATGCTGCGGGCGGACCGCTCGCCCGAGGCCGAGGGCCGGCTGGAGAACCTCAAGGAGCTGACCAACGCGCTGCAAGAATTCGAGTCACTGCCCGCATTCCTCGAGCATGTCGCGCTGCTGACCGACACTGCCGAGAAGGCGGGCAGCGACATGGTCAGCGTCATGACCCTGCATGCCGCCAAGGGGCTGGAGTTCGACACGGTGTTCCTGCCGGGCTGGGAGGAAGGCCTCTTTCCCAACCAGCGCGCGCTCGACGAAAAAGGCGCGGCCGGCCTCGAGGAAGAGCGGCGGCTGGCCTACGTCGGGCTGACACGCGCGCGCAAGCGGGCCTATGTCTCCTTCGCCGCCAACCGGCGCGTCTTCAACCAGTGGCAGGCCGCCATTCCGTCGCGCTTCCTCAAGGAGCTGCCGACGGCGCAGCTCGCCGAGAGCAGCGATGCCGGCCTCTATGCGACCTATTCCGCCGGCCATCACGGCGGGCTGCGCGACCAGGCAAGCGGCTTCGATTATGAGAGCCTCGGCGTCACGGGCATGGGACGCGCCCGCACACGCTGGCGCGACGAGACGTTCGACGACCGCCGCGCCGTGGAAGGCGACAAGCCCGATCTTGGCATCGGCCAGCGTGTCTTCCACCAGAAGTTCGGCTACGGCCGCATTGTTGCCGTCGACGGCAACAAGCTCGACATCGACTTCGAGAAAGCCGGCCCGAAGAAGGTTCTCGACAGTTTTGTCGAAGCGGCCTGAAGGTCGGCATTTGGGGGAGTAGTAGGCAATGTTCCGTTCGATCGCCCTTGCGGCCGCTTTCGTCCTCGCGGGTGGCGCGGCCTTCGCGCAAGGCGGCAAGGTCACCGTGGTCACCTCGTTCTCGAAGGACGTGACCGATCCCTTCAAGAAGGCGTTCGAGAAGGCGACGCCCGGCGCGACGCTGGAAGTGCAGAACCGCAACACCAACGCCGGCGTGAAGTTCATCGAGGAGACCAAGGCCAACAACCAGGTCGACCTGTTCTGGGCCTCCGCGCCCGACGCCTTCGAGGTGCTGAAGGCCAAGAAGCTGCTGGCGCCCTACAAGCCGAGGGCGACGGGCATTGCCGAGAAGGTCGGATCCTATCCGGTCAACGACAAGGACGGCTTCTATGTCGGCTTCGCCGCGTCCGGCTACGGCATCATGTGGAACGAACGCTATGTGAAGGCCAACAAGCTGCCGACGCCGAAGGAATGGCAGGACCTCACGCAGGCGCCATACTTCGACCACGTCTCGATTTCGGCCCCGTCGCGCTCGGGCACGACGCATCTCACGATCGAGACGATCCTGCAGGGCGAGGGCTGGGCCAAGGGCTGGCGCACGACCAAGGAGATCGCCGGCAACCTGCGCCAGGTCACCGACCGCTCGTTCGGCGTGCCGGAGAACGTGAACTCGGGCCAGGTCGGCTACGGCATCGTGATCGACTTCTTCGCCTTCTCCTCGCAGGGCGCGGGCTTCCCGGTGAAGTTCGTCTATCCGTCGGTGACGACGCTGGTGCCGGCCAATATCGGCGTCATCGCCAATGCGCCCAACAAGGCGGGCGCCGAGGCCTTCATCGAGTTTCTGCTCTCGCCGGCTGGCCAGGAGGCGCTGCTGGAGCCCACCATCCGCCGCCTGCCGGTGCGGCCGGAAACCTATGCGAAGGCACCCGCCGACTATCCCAATCCTTTCAAGGACAAGAATCTGCAGGGTCTGCTGACTTTCGATGCGGAGCTGTCCGAGAAGCGCAACCAAGCCGTCGACGTATTGTTCGACCAGCTCGTCACCTTCCAGCTCGAGCCGCTTAAGGCCGCGACCAAGTCGCTGCACGAGCTCGACGCGGCGCTGGCGAAGAAGGACAACGCCCAGGCTCGCGCCCTCGCGACGGAAGCGCGCGACCTGATCGCGGCGATGCCGATCACCGACGCCGAAGCGGCCTCGCCCGAAATCCGCCAGGCCTTCACCGGCGGCAAGCAAAAGACCGCGCGCCAAGCCGAGCTGGAGCAGCAGTGGGCCGCCTTCGCCAAGGAGAAGTACACCGCCGCCAAGGCCAAGGCGGATGAAGGGCTGAAGCTCGTGCGGTAGCTCCGCTTGAACGCTTGCTGTCGTCCTGAGCGCTGCGAAGGACATCCCGCTTCCTACAAAGAACGCCTGTTGAATGGACGCTAGATCCTTCGCTTCGCTCAGGATGACACGGGAGGGCTCGACAGACCGAGAGCTGTTGGGCACGAGCGTCATGCTCTTCCGGACCGCGAGCCTCCGGCTCGCTCGGACTCATGAGCGAGCCGGAGGCTCGCGGTCCGGAAGAGCATGACGCTTCCGATTGCTTTAACGACCGTGCCCGCCCATCGCTCCACCGGCGCCGCGCTGCTGGCGCTGGCGATCGGGCTGTTCATCGTCGCCTTCCTAGTCGTACCCGTCGCCACCGTGATCTACGTCGCCTTCACCGAGAAGGGCAGCGGCGGCTTCACCCTGGTCAACTTCCTCGACTTCGCGCGCACCGACCTGTTCGTGCGCTCGTTCTGGAACTCGATCTACGTTTCGGCGATGACCGTGCTGTGGTCGTCCGCCTTCGCGCTGCCGCTCGCCTATCTCACGACTCGGTTCGAGTTCCGCGGCGCCGGACTGGTCCAGACGCTGGGATTCCTGCCGCTGATCATGCCACCCTTCGTCGGCGCGGTGGCGATGCAGCTCCTGTTCGGCCGCAACGGCACCGTGAACCTGCTGCTCGACGAGTATTTCGATTTCAAGATCGGCTTCATGGAAGGGCTGAATGGCGTCATTTTCCTGCAGGCGATCCACTATTTCCCGTTCATCCTGATCAATCTTTCCGCCGCGCTGCGCAACATCGACCGGTCGATGGAAGAGGCGGCGCAGAACCTCGGCTCGCACGGCCTGCGCCTGTTCCGCCGCATCGCCTTCCCGCTTGCCCTGCCGGGCTACGTCGCCGGCGCGAGCCTCGTGTTCGTCAAGGTGTTCGACGACGTGGCGAGCCCACTGCTGCTCAACGTCAAGGAAATGCTGGCGCCGCAGGCTTATCTCCGCATCACCTCGATCGGCATCGACGATCCGATGGGCTACGTCATCTCCGTCGTTCTGATCGCGATCGCCGTCGTAACCATGTGGGGCTCGGCGCAGGTGCTGAAGGGCAAGGACTACGCCACGACGCAACGCGGCGGCGGCGGACTGGCGAGGCGCCCCCTGACCGGCCGGCAGTCGATCCTGGCCTATGCGCTGGTGCTGCTGATCCTGGCCCTCGTCCTCGCCCCCCATGTCGGCCTGCTGCTGCTCTCGTTTGCGACGGTGTGGTCGTTCAGCCCCCTGCCCGACGGCTACACGCTCGCCCATTATGCCCGCGTGCTGGGCGACAGTTCGGTCTACATCACCAACACGCTGCTCTATTCCGGCCTCGCCGCCGCGATCGACGTCGCTCTGGGCGGCGCCATCGCCTACCTCGTGCTGCGCACGCACCTGCCGGGCCGCAGCATGCTCGACTGGGGCGCAGGTGCCGCACTGGCCGTGCCTGGCGTCGTTCTGGGCATCGGCTATCTGCGCGCCTTCTATGGCGTGGAGCTGCCCGACGGCACGCCGCTCGCTGCGCTGTGGATCATGATCGTGCTGGCGATTGCCATCCGCCGCCTGCCGTACGCGCTGCGCGCCGCCTATGCCGCCCTGCAGCAAATCTCCGTGTCTCTGGAAGAAGCCGCCGAAAACCTCGGCGCCACCCCATTTCGCACGGTGCGACGCATCGTGATCCCGCTGATGACCGGTGGCCTGCTGGCGGGCTTCGTCACCAGCTTCGCAACCGCCGCGGTCGAGCTTTCGGCGGTACTGATGCTCGTGCAGAGCAACTCCGACGCGCCGTTGTCTTACGGCCTCTACGTGCTGATGCAGACTCCCGCCGGCCGCGGCGCCGGTGCCGCGCTGGGCGTCATCGCCGTGATCATCGTCGCCGTCTGCATGGGCCTGTCGCAACTCGCCGCCGACCGTTCGCAACGCGCCAAGGGCCTGGATCTATGAGCGCAGTCGCCATCGACATCAAGGGCGTGAACCTGTCCTACGGACCGACCCACGTGTTGAAGGACATCGATCTCTCGATTCGACCCGGCGAGTTGTTCGCTTTTCTCGGTCCTTCCGGCTGCGGCAAGACCACGCTCCTGCGCCTGATCGCCGGCTTCGCGCAGGCGCAGACCGGCCAGGTGCTGCTCGACGGCCACGACGTCGCCGCCCTGCCGCCGTGGAAGCGCGATGTCGGCATGGTGTTCCAGAGCTATGCGCTGTGGCCGCACATGACGGTGGCGCAGAACGTCGCCTTCGGCCTGGAGGAGCGCCGCCGACCGAAGGCCGAGATCGCTGCCAGGGTCGCGCAGGCGCTCGAGCTGGTCGGCCTCTCGGCCTACGCCCAGCGCCGGCCGGCGCAGCTGTCCGGCGGCCAGCAGCAGCGGGTCGCGCTCGCCCGTACCATCGCCATCGAGCCCAAGGTGCTGCTGCTCGACGAGCCGCTGTCGAACCTCGATGCGAAGATGCGGGTCAGCGTGCGGCGCGACCTGCGCGAGCTGCAGCAACGGCTGGGCCTCACCACGATCTTCGTGACCCACGACCAGGAAGAGGCCAACACGATCTGCGACCGCATCGCCGTCATGGAGGCGGGCGTCATCCGCCAGGTCGGCACGCCGATGGAGCTCTACGAGCGCCCGGCCAACCTGTTCGTCGCGAGCTTCCTCGGCTCGGCGAACATCCTCGACGGCGGCGCGGGCGTGACGGTGCCGGCCGGCCAGCGGCTGGTCTTCCGGCCGCAGCATGCGAGCCTGTCGCCGGCGGCTGGCGCCGCGATGAGCGGGCCGGTCACCCATCGCGAGTTCCTCGGCGCGACGGTGCGCTACGGCGTGCGGATCGGCGACCGCGAGATCCTGGTCGAGGCGCCATTCCAATCCGGCGCCGAGCTGCGCGCCATTGGCGAGACGGTCGGCGTGGCGCTGCCGCGCGAGCGCATGCTCTACTTGCCGGCATGAGTGGTTGGACAGCCTGGCGGATCGTGCCCGCCTCCGAACGCGCCGACTTGGAGCAGGCGCTCGAATACCTTGCCGAGGACGGCTTCGTGGTCACCAGCCGTGAAGTCTCCCTCAACGGACCGTGGCGGATCGAGATTTTCGGCGAGGGCGGCCGGCCGGAGATCGACGGCAGCTGGATGTGGGAAGACCTTCCGGAAAAGGACTGGGTCGCCGAGAACCAGCGCTCGTTCCATCCCTTCCAGGTCGGACCGTTCTGGGTCCATCCGAGCCACGTCCGCGACGGCATGCCGGCGGGATTGCTGCCGATCGAGATCGATGCGGGCATGGCCTTCGGCACCGGCACCCACGCCACCACGCGAGGCTGCCTGGAAATGCTGGCGACACTCGATCCCGCCGAAGCCGTCAAGGCGGTCGATGTCGGCTGCGGCAGCGGCATCCTCGCCATTGCCATGGCCAAGTTGTGGCAACAGCCCATCCTCGGCGGCGACAACGATGAGCAGGCGGTCGATGTCGCGGTCGAGAATGCCGAATTGAACGGCGTCGCGCCGCTCTGCCGCTTCGTCACCTCGCTCGGACTGAGCGCGCCAGAGCTGGCGCAGGGCGCACCATACGACCTGATCGTCGCCAACATTCTGGCCGGGCCGCTGATCGAGCTGTCGGAAACGTTCGCCCCGGCGGTTCGTCCCGGCGGGCATGTCCTGCTGAGCGGCCTGCTGATCGAGCAGGCCGCAATGGTCCTCTCGGCCTACGAAAATCGGGGCTTCGTCTTCGAGCGACGCGTCGACCTCGAAACCGGCGGCGCCTGGTGGCGCACGCTGGTTCTGCGCAAGGCGCCATAGAAAAAGGGCCGGCGACTGGCCGGCCCTTTCTACTCTACGCTTATCCTACTCTACGCTTACGCTACGCTACTGTCGGATACGCTACTTACGCCGCGCGGCGAACGTTCTGGTTCGCCGGGGTAACATGGTCGCCGACCGCGTCAAACTGCGGCATGACGCCCTCGGTTGTCTCACGCACCGCGAAGTGGATCTCGGCCCGGCACAGGCCGAGGTCGGACAGCTCCCGGTCGCTCATGCGGAGAAGCTGGGCCTCCGCACTCCGCAGCTTGAAGTCGGCTTTGACGGCGGCCACGAGCCGCTTGGTCTGCCGGCGCACCCACATGAGTGCGTCGGTTACGATTTCGGCCACCGCGGCGGCGCGGGCAAAGCGCGCTTCTCTTTCGATCAAACGGCGGTCCTCAAACGAAAATCCCATCTTGGTGAGTGCGTTTCCCCCCGCCGGCGAAGTTTCGCTGGTCAGATTCTCGAACACCTGGATCGGCTGGGTCATCATGGAAAGCTCCTTCTCTTGTGCAACGCAATAGTCATGCTGCATCTGCACAAAGCAAATATAGAGCCTTGAGAAACCTTGATAATAGCGGCATCAGCCCGTCTGCTATGCGTTTATCGCATGACGCAAAGCAATTTGGCATTTCGCTGTTGCGAGAAGGCAACTTTCGCCCGGATTGCCTGTCGTTGGCCACGCGCGTACGGTCGCATTACCCATGACCTCTCCTCCAGACGACGTTCTCCAGCTCCTGCGCCGGCGCGGCCGGTCGCCCGACCCGGCAGCGCTCGAATCCCTTATGCGCGGTGTGGTCGCCGCGCCTGAAAGCCTGGCCGGTCCCGAGTGGGTCGAACTGTTTGATTCCCAACCTGATGCCGAATTGACCACCGCCCTGACCGCCTGGCGGGCAGAACTTTCGAAGGTCGATGACGGGCTCGAGGAATCGCCGGCGCCGGCGCACCGGCTCGCGGACCTGAGGGGTGAGTTGAAACGTCGCGGTCTCGACGGCTTCGTGGTGCCGCGCGCCGACGAGCATCAGGGCGAATATGTGCCGCGCCGCTCGCAGCGGCTCGGATGGTTGACCGGCTTCAGCGGCTCGGCCGGCCTCGCCATCGTGCTCGCCGACACCGCGGCGATCTTCGTCGACGGCCGCTACACGCTCGCCGTACGCGCGCAGGTCGACACCGAGGCATTCGTGCCCCACCAAATTCCCGAGGAATCTCCCGAGGCCTGGATCGCTGCCAACCTGCCGAAGGGCGGCAAGCTCGGCTTCGACCCCTGGCTGCAGACCGTCGACGGCCATGAGCGCTTTGCGCGCGCCGCGGCCCGGGCCGGCGGCAGTTTCGTTCCCGTCGAGCAGAATCCCATCGATTCAGTGTGGCGCGACCGCCCTGCCCCGCCGCTTGCGCCGGTGCAGCCGCATCCCGTCGAGTTCGCCGGCGAGACCAGCGAGCAACGGCGCCGGCGCATCGCCGACGTCGTCGCCGCGAGGGGCGCCGATGTGGCGCTGCTGACGGCGCCCGATTCGATCGCCTGGCTGCTCAACGTGCGCGGCGGCGACGTGCCCCGCACGCCCTTTGCGCTCGGCTTCGCGCTGCTGCACACCGACGGCCATGTCGACCTTTATATGGACCGTCGCAAGATCCCCGATCGGACCGTCGCTTGGCTCGGCAACGCCGTGACGCTTGCGCCACCCGAAGAACTGGGCGCGGCATTCGACATGCTGGGCAAGACGAACAAGCGCGCGCTGATCGAAAGCGCGACGGCACCGTACTGGGCAGCGACGCGCCTGCAGGCCGCCGCGGTGACCATCGTGCGCGACGTCGATCCGGTGGCGCTGCCCAAAGCGTGCAAGAATCCCGTCGAGCTCGAAGGCATTCGCGTCGCGCACCGCCGCGACGGCGCCGCGGTCAGCCGGTTCCTCGGCTGGCTCGCCGCAGAGTCGAAGGGCGGCACCTTGCGCGAGATCGAGGTCTCCGACCGGCTGCAGGCGCTGCGCCAGGAGACCGGCAAGCTGCGCGACCTGTCGTTCGACACCATCTCGGGCGCCGGCCCGAACGGCGCGATCGTGCATTACCGTGCGTCGGAGGCGACCGAGCGTACGCTCGAGCCCGGCTCGCTCTATCTCGTCGATTCGGGCGGCCAGTATCGCGACGGCACGACCGACATCACCCGCACGATCGCGATCGGCACGCCAACCCCGGAGATGAAGGACCGCTTCACCCGCGTGCTGAAGGGCCATATCGCGCTCGCCACCGCGCGCTTCCCCGCCGGCACGACGGGCTCGCAGCTCGACGCGCTCGCGCGCTACGCGCTGTGGCAGGTGGGCTTGGATTACGACCACGGCACTGGGCACGGCGTCGGCGCCTATCTCTCGGTGCACGAAGGACCGCACCGCATCTCGAAAGTCGCCAACAACGTGGCGCTGCAGCCCGGCATGATCGTCAGCAACGAGCCTGGCTACTACAAGACCGGCTCCTACGGCATCCGCCTCGAGAACCTCGTCGCAGTGCGCGAGGCGAACATCGAAGGCGCCGACCGCCGCTACTTCGAGTTCGAGACGCTCACCCTGGCGCCGCTGGACCTGAACGCCGTCGATGTGAGCCTGCTGACCGAGGCGGAAAAGAAGTGGCTCAACGCCTACCACACCCGCGTGCGCGAGGTCGTTGCGCCGCAAGTCGACGAGGCGACCCGCGCGTGGCTGACCGAGGCAACGCGCCCTCTCTGACCGCTCGCACAGTGCCATCCCGAGCGCAGCGAAGGATCTATGTCGGTCCGCATAGATCCCTCGCTGCGCTCGGGATGACACGAAGGCGGCTAATTCGCGCGGGCGCCAACTAATCGTTCACCACGGTCCGGCCGAGCACGACGTCCTGATAGACATCGAGCGACGGCAGGCCGCCGGTATGCATGAACAGCACCTTGGCGTTGGGCTTGAAATATCCCTGGCGCGCGAGGCCGATGAGGCCGGCCATGATCTTCCCGGTATAGACCGGATCGAGCAGCACGCCTTCGGTGCGCGCCAGCATCTGGACCGCTTCCACCATCTTCGCGTTTGGCACGGAGTATTTCGGCTGCCAGAAGCCGCCGAAGCTCTTCACTGCCTCGCGCGGCACCTTGCCGATGCCGAGCAGGTCGGCCACGGCCTGGGCCTCCTTGTGGACCAGCGGCTCCTGGTCGGCCGGATCGCGACTCACGCCGATGCCGACCAGCGGGATCTTGATGTTGTTGCCGAAGAAGCCCGCCGCCATGCCGCCATGGGTTCCGGAGCTGCCCGAGCCGACCACGACGGCATCGAGCGCCAGGCCCATGTCGAGCCACTGCTGCTGCATCTCCTGCACGCAGGCGACGTAGCCCAGCCCGCCGATCGCGTTCGAGCCGCCGCCCGGGATGATGTAACCCTTGCGGCCGAGCGAGGCGACTTCCTGCGCGACCTTCGACATCGCAGCGCCCATGTCCGACCCGCCGGGCACCACGGTGATGGCCTCGACACCCATCAGCTCAAACATGAAGTTGTTGCCGCCAGCTTCCTTCCTGTAGCTGTTCGGCACCCTCTCCTCGATCACGAAGCGGCACTTCAGCCCCTCCTTGACTGCAGCTGACAACGTGATGCGGCAATGATTGGACTGCGGCGCGCCGCAAGTGATCAGCGTGTCGGCGCCCTGTGCCAGCGCGTCGGCCGCGAGGAACTCGAGCTTGCGGGTCTTGTTGCCGCCGGGAAAGAGGCCGAGCAGATCGTCGCGCTTGATCCAGATCTCCGGACCGACGCCGCCCGGGCAGCTCGCCGCCAGCGCCTTGGTGAAGTGCGGCAGCAACTCGATCGGCGTGGGCGCATGTGTGTAGCGACGACGCGGAAAACGGGCCAAATCCATTTGCGATAGAACTCCAACCGGGAAGATTCAAAGGCACCCGTCAATCTCTAGCACCCTGCCGCTTGCCGATAAATCGGCGGGCTTTTGCAGGACGAAGCGGCCTCGACAGGTTCGCCCGGGCGATGAGCCAAGCATAGGCATCGGCGACCGGGCGCCGCGCGGCCTTGGAGATCGGCAGCAGCCAGTAGGCGGTGGAAGGCGGCGTCGACTCGCGCACCGGCGTGACCAGCCGGCCGGCCTCGACATGCTCGTGCGTCAGCAGGCTGCTTTCGAGGATGACGCCGACGCCTTTGACCGCAGCCTCGATCGCGACGTAGCTCGGATCGAGCTGCAAGGGACTGTTGTGGGCGGCGTCGAAGGACAGGCTGTGCCGGCTGAACCAGCTCTCCCAGGAGACCGCGTTCTCGCGGCTCTGGATCAGCGGCCGCGACAGGAGCTGCCGCGGGGTGAGCGCCTTGGCGCGGCGCAACTGAGACGGTGCGCAATAAGGCTCGATCGTCTCCTCGAGCAATGGCTGCGCGCGACCCTGCCAACGGGTGGCATCGCCGTAGCCGATGGTGATGTCGAAGTCCTCGGCATTGCCATCGGCACTGCGAACCGCGAAGACGCGAAGATCTATTCCGGGATGAGAGGCGATGAAGTCCGGCAGGCGCGGCATCAGCCAGTGCGTGGCGAGCGATGGCGGCGTCATCAGGCGCACGACGCGCGTGGAGGTCCTGCTCCAGCCGGGTGCGGCAACCGATGCCGTGGCTTGACGCAGGCGTTCGAACAAGCCGTGCAGCACGTCGGCATACCGGGCGGCGTCGGCCGAAAGCTGCACGCCCCGGTTCGCGCGCTTGAACAGATCGACGCCCAGCGTCTCCTCAAGGGCCCGGATCTGGTGGCTGACCGCCGACGGCGACAGGTTCAGCTCGCGTGCGGCGGCCTTCAGGCTGCCATGCCGCGCCACCGCCTCGAAGACGGCGATACCTCGCAGGGGCAGGCGTTGCGGCTTCATGCGACCTCTACGATAGGTGCAGAATTTTCACTTGTCCGACGAATTCTTTGCGGTCGACCCACTCTTCTCGTCGCGGGAAGCTGCGGTGACGGATTTCGAGGAGATACGGTGTGGGACAGTCAGGAATGGATAGCGCGTTCGCCGCGCGCGTGAACAGGAACCTCCTCCACTTTGGCTGCGAATTCGCGGATTTCGTGCCGGCGCGCGCGAGCGGCTGCTGGCTCTACGATGCGTTCGGCAACAGGATGCTCGACTTCACGTCGGGCCAGATGAGCTCGATCCTGGGCCATTCCCACCCCGAGATCCACGCCACAGTCCGCGATGCTTCGGGCAAGCTGGATCATCTCTTCTCGGCGATGGTCTCGGAGCCGGTCGTGGCGCTGGCCGAACGGCTCTCGGCCCAGCAGCCGGAACTCTCCAAGACGATGTTCCTCTCGACCGGCGGCGAGGCCAACGAGGCCGCGATCAAGCTCGCCAAGACGGTCACCGGCAAATGGGAGATCGTGACCTTCACCAAGTCCTATCACGGGGTCACGGCCGGCTCGGCAGCAGCCACCTTCAAGGTCGGCCGCACAGGGGTCGGCCCGCTGGCGCCCGGCTACTACGCAATCCCCGCCCCCAACGCCTACAAGCCACGCTTTCCGGGCGTCGACTGGCGGCGCGAGCTCGACGACGCCTTCGAGCAGGTCGACGCGCAATGCACGGGCAACCTGGCCGCCTTCATCGGCGAGCCGATCCTGAGCAGCGGCGGCGTGATCGATCTGCCGCCGGGCTATCTTGCCGCGCTCAAGGAGCATTGCGAGCGGCGCGGCATGCTGCTGATCCTCGACGAGGCGCAGACGGGCCTCGGCCGTACCGGCACCATGTTCGCCTTCCAGCGCGACGGCGTCGTGCCGGACATCCTCACGCTCTCCAAGACGCTGGGCGCCGGCATGGCGCTTTCGGCGGTGATGACGACCGACCGCGTGGCGGCGCTGGCCGACGAGCGCAAGTACTTCTTCTACACGACCCACGTGAACGACCCGTTGCCTGCAGCGGTCGGCCTGAAGGTCCTGGAGATCGTGCTGCGCGACAAGCTGATCGACCGCGCGCGCGAAGCGGGCGAGCGCCTGGGCGCAGGCCTGCTGAGGTTGAAGCAGCGGCATGCCTGCATCGGCGATGTCCGCGGCCGGGGCCTGCTGCGCGGGCTGGAATTCACCAGCGCCGGCGCGCGCGACGCGACCGCGATTTCCAATGCCGTCACGGAGGAGGCCATGACTGTCGGCCTGGCAGCGAACATCGTGCGTTCCGGGACGTCGGGCGGCACGATGCGCATCGCTCCGCCGCTGATCGTCAAGGACGAGGAGCTCGACGAGGGCTTGGCGCTTCTCGACAAGGCGATCGTCAACGTCGTCGGCTCATAGCGGCCGGCAATGGACGAGCCTCGCCAGCCGATGCTCGACCGGATGCTCCGCGCGCTGTGCAATGGCGCGGATGCCGTCTGCGCGGAGATGATGCCCGGCCGCGTGCCGCGCCTCAATGCCATGACCGGCGGCTATACCTGGGAAGACACCTATGTCTGGAACAGCTGGGCGGATTTCCAGTGGGTGGGTTTCCTGGCCGGCCGGCTGTGGCTGCTGCATCTGCTGACCCGCGAAGCGCGCTACCGCGACGCAGCCTTGCAGCTCTGCACGAGCATCGGCCCGGTGCTCGCACGACATCCGACGGTCTTCTCCTCGACCGGCATCGACATGTACTACGCGCTGGTCCTCGGCCATCGCATCACCGGCCTCGCAGAGCTGAAGGCCTGGGCTCTGGCCGGCGGCGACAACTTCGCGAACATCTTCGATCCGACAGCCAACGCCTTCCTGCAGATCGTGGGCGCCGACCGCATCGTGATCGACACCGGGCTCAACCTGCCGTCGATGCTGTGGGCATCCCAGGAGGATCCCGCACGCGGCACGCTCGCCTATCGCCATCTCGACACGGTGCTGGCGATCGGGCTGATCCGCACCGACGGCTCGAGCTGCCATGCCGCCGCCCTCGATCCCGGGACGCGCGCCGTCACCCGCCTGTTCAGCCTGCAGGGCTTCGGCAACGACACCGTCTGGGCACGCGGGCAGGCATGGGCAATGCTCGGCTACGCACACGGCTACGAAGCCAGCGGCGAGCAGGCCTATCTCGATGCGGCCCGCCGCGCCGCCGACTGGTATGTCGAGCACGTGCCGCCGGGATGGGTGCCGCGCTATGACTTTCACGATCCGGATCGCGACAGCCTGCCCTACTGCTCGTGCACGGCGGCCATCGCCACTGCCCAGCTCATGCGGCTGGCACACTGGCTTCCCGACCGCGCCGAACGCTATCGCCACGTCGCCCAGGAGACGCTGGCTGCATTGGCGGCGAATTTCCTGACGCCCGGCGGCGTGCTGCTGCACGGGAGCTGGGGCCGCATGCGCCACGTCGAGACCGGCAAGCCGCGACTGGGCCGCTTCCCTCAGGAAGACGTCATGCCGTACGGCAACTACTGGATCGCCGAATGCCTGTTCCGCACGCTTTCCGACGACTGGTCGGTGCTCGCGCTACGGCAATGATCCGACAGCGCGCTTTCAGCCTGACAGCCTGACCCACTCTTCTTCCGTCAGCGTCTGCACGCCAAGCTCGGCGGCCTTGCGGGCCTTGGAGCCGGCATTCTCGCCGACCACGACGAGGCTCGTCTTCTTCGACACCGAGTCGGTGACCTTGGCGCCGAGCTCCTCGGCGCGCGCCTGGGCGGCGTCGCGGGTCATGGTCGAGAGCTCGCCGGTGAAGACCACGATCTTACCCTTGAGCGGCGCATCGTCGGCGACCACGCGGCGCGTCACGGCCTCGACGGTGAGCTGCTTGCGCAGATCCTCGATGATCTCGACGTTGTGCCCTTCGCTGAAGAAGGCGCACATCGCATCGGCGGTCGTGACGCCGATCTGCTCGACATTGCACAGCCGGCCGTAGCTCGGGCCGATCTCGGCCGTGGCCTTCTCCTTCTTCACGCTGTCGGGCTTCGCCTTGCGCTCCTTCGCCGCTGCCAGCATCTCGGCAAGCCATGTATCCACATCGCCGTATTCCTGCGCCAGGATCTTGGCCGTCGCCTCGCCGATCAGCGGGATGCCGAGCGCATTGATGAAGCGGTCGAGCGCGATCGTCCTGCGCGCCTCGATCGCGGCCACGAGGTTGCGCACCGAGAGATCGCCCCAGCCCTCGCGCTTCCTGATCTCGTCGACCCGCTCGGGCAAGCGGAAGATGTCGCCCGGGATTTTGAGCAGGCCGTCGTTGAAGAAGTTCTCGATGTGCGTGCCACCCAGGCCGTCGATATCGAAGCAGTTGCGCGACACAAAGTAGCGCAGCCGCTCGACCTGCTGGAACGGGCATTCGAGCCCGCCGCTGCAGCGACGCACCACGCCCCCCTCTTCCGCCTTCACCGGCGTCGCGAGCGGACAGGGGCAATGGGTCGGGAAGTGGAACTTCTCGGTCTTCTTCGGCCGCTCCTCGGGCACGAAGCCCAGGATCTGCGGGATCACGTCGCCGGCGCGCTGCACGACCACCATGTCGCCCGCACGGACGTCGAGCCGCTCGATCTCGTCGGCGTTGTGCAAGCTCGCGCGCGCCACCATGACGCCGCCGACATTGACCGGCTCGAGGTCGGCGACCGGCGTCAGCGCGCCGGTGCGGCCGACCTGGATCAGGATGCCGTTCAGCCGCGTGCGCGCTTGCTCGGCCGGAAACTTGTGCGCGATCGCCCAGCGCGGCGCCCGGCTCACGAAGCCCAGCCGCTCCTGCCAGTCGATGCGGTCAACCTTGTAGACGACACCGTCGATATCGTAGGGCAGCGACGGCCGCTCGACGGCCATCTGGCGGTAGAAGGCGCGCACTTCCTCGGGCGTGCGGCAGAGCTGCGACAGCGGATTGACCCTGAAGCCCCAGCCGCGCAGCAGCTTGAGATACTCGGTGTGGGTCTTCCAGCTGCGCGGCTCGGCCTCACCCCAGGCGTAGGCGAAGAAGCGCAGAGGCCGGCTGGCGGTGATCGTGGTGTCGAGCTGGCGCAGCGAGCCGGCCGCGGCGTTGCGCGGATTGGCGAAGCTCTTGTCGCCCGCCTCCTCCTGGCGCTTGTTCATCGCCTGGAAGGCGTGACGCTCCATATAGACCTCGCCGCGAACGTCGAGGGCCTTCGGCGCCTTGCCCTTCAGCGTGTGCGGGATGTCCTTGATGGTCTTGAGGTTGGCCGTCACGTCCTCGCCGGTCGTGCCGTCGCCCCGTGTCGCGCCGACAGTGAATTCGCCGTCCTCGTAGCGCAGGCTGATCGACAGCCCGTCGATCTTGGGCTCGCAGGCGAGCGCGATCTCGTCCTCCGGCTTGAGGTCGGTCTCGCGCTCCAGCGCACGGCGCAGCCGGTCGAGGAAACCCTGCAGCTCTTCGTCGGTGAAGGCATTGTCGAGCGACAGCATCGGCCGCGCGTGGCGGACCTTGGCGAAGGCCGTGGTCGGCATTGGCGCGACCATCTGGGTCGGGCTGAGCAGATCGACGAGCTGCGGGAACCTCTCCTCGATCGCCTTCAGCCGCTGGCGCAGCCTGTCATATTCCGCATCGGAGATCTCGGGCGCATCCTTGTCGTGATAGAGCGTGTCGTGGTGGCGGATCTCCGCGCTCAGGCGCTTGTGCTCGGAACGCCCCTGGCGCTCGGTGAGATCGGCCACAGCGAGCGCGGCCACGACCTTGGCGGCTTTGGACATCATGGCAGTTTAGAGCAACGGCCTGCGGTGTCATACCGTGCGAAAGGACGTAAGCATAGATCTCTCGATTCTCTCGGGATGACACTCGGCGTTTTGCAGACGCACCGTGTCATCCCGAGCGAAGCGAGGGATCTCTAGCGGTGGTAGTTTCGAACAGGTCAGCCAAAGTTGGATTCGTCGCTTCGACCAACGCATCCTTCTTTGAGCGTCGCCATCCCTTGATTTCCTTCTCGCGGGCGATGGCGTCCTCGACGTATCGATACTCCTCGGCATGGACGAGCGTGTGAACACGGTAGCGCTGCGTAAAGGCACTTCCTGTGCCACTGCGGTGCTCCGCCACCCGGTTTTCAAGATTGTTGGTGACGCCGACATACAAGACCTTCCGGTTCACACTTGTCAGTATGTAGACATAGAACGCACGCATCCGCCGCCGTTCCTAGGTCCCTCGCTACGCTCGGGATGACACGGTGTGTGGGCAACAGTATGGGTGTCATCCCGAGCGTAGCGAGGGATCTATGCTCGGATCCCACGTCGCGCTCACTCTGCCGTCGCCAGCAGCCGGTCGGCGGCGGCGCGTGCCTCGGCAGTCACTTCCGCGCCCGACAGCATGCGGGCGATTTCCTCGCGGCGGCCGTTGGCGTCGAGCGACAGGACGTCGGTGCTCGCCGCGTTACGCGTCGTCGTCTTGCGGATCAGCCAGTGGCGGTCGGCGATGGCCGCGACCTGTGGCGAATGGGTGACAACCAGCACCTGGACCTCCTTGGCCAGCCGCTTCAGACGCTCGCCCACCGCTGCGGCCGTGGCACCGCCGATGCCGGAATCGACTTCGTCGAACACGATGGTCGCGGCATCGCCCACCTTGGCGAGGCAAACTTTCAGCGCCAGCAGAAAGCGCGACAGCTCACCGCCCGAGGCGATCTTCGCGATCGGCGCGGGCGGCGCGCCGGGATTGGTGGCCACGGTGAACTGCACGCGGTCGGTGCCGGCCTCTGACCACTCCAACTCGGGCAGGGGCGCCAGCTCGGTCACGAACCTGGCCTTCTCGAGCTTGAGCGGCCCGAGCTCGGCCGACACCGCCCTGTCGAGCCGGGCGGCGCCCTTGCGCCGCGCCGCCGCCTGCGCCCCGGCTGCGGCGACATACGCCGCCCGCGCCGTCTTCGCCGCGGCTGACAACTTTCTCAGGCCCGCTTCGCCGTCATCCAGCGCCGCGAGCTGGGCCGCCATCTTCTCGGCCAGGGGCGCAAGGTCCGGCACCGTGACACCGTGCTTTCGTGCCAAGCCACGCAGGGCAAACAGCCGTTCCTCGATCTTCTCCAGCCGGCTCGGATCGAATTCCAGCGCATCGCGTGCCGCCTCGAGCTGGGCCTGGGCTTCGGTCGCCTCGCTGAGCGCCCGATCGAGCGCCGCAAACGATGCATCGAGACGGCCGGACGCCTTGTCGACGCTACGTTCGACCAGGCGATGCGCGGCGCGCAAGGCGGCGACGGCTCCGCTCCCCTCCTCCAGCACGCCGAGCGCCTGGGTCACCGCTTCGCCGAGCGCGCTGCCGGCGCGCAGCATCTGCCGTTCCGCTGACAGTTTCTCCTCGTCGTCGGGTTGCGGCGCCAGCGCCTCAAGCTCCTTCACCGCGTGTCGCAGGAAATCTTCGTCGCGCCGCGCGGCCGCCGCGACCGCTTCAGCGTCAGCGCGCAACCGCTCGGCCTCGCGCCAGGCCTGCCATTCGGCGCGCACCGACGAGGCCTGCTTCTCCAATCCGGCGAAGGCATCGAGCGAGGCGCGGTGCGTGGCCACGTTGAGCAGGCCATGCTGCTCCATCTGTCCCTGAATTTCGACCAGCGTATCGCCCAGTCGCCGCAGGAGCGCGACCGAAGCCGGCTGGTCGTTGACGAAGGCGCGACCACGGCCGTCGGCGCCGATCATGCGGCGCAAGGTCAGGACGTCGTCATCGTCGAGGCCCTGCTCGGCGAGGATCGCGTGGGCAGCATGGTCCTTCGCCAGATCGAAGCTGGCTGCTACCGAAGCCTGGTTTGAACCCCGCCTCACCGCGGTGGTGTCGGCCCGCGCGCCGAGCGCCAGGCCGAGCGCGTCGATCAGGATGGATTTGCCCGCACCGGTCTCGCCGGTGAGGGCGCCCAGGCCGCCATCAGGCCCGCGCGCAAAAGTGAGGTCGAGCTTCTCGATCAGCACGAAGTCGCGGATCGAAAGCGAGAGAAGCATGCCGGCCCGGTCAAAAGATTCCGAAGAACCAACCGCCGCTGCCCTTGTCTTCCGGCGCCGGGGCCCCTTCGCCGGTGACCAGGAAGTAGCTGTCCTGGTACCAGTCGCTGCCCGGGAAGTTGTAACCGAGCACGGCCGCCGTCTCCTTGGCCTCGCTCTGCACGCCGAGCGCCAGGTAGGTCTCGACCAGGCGGTGCAGCGCCTCGGGTACATGCGTGGTGGTCTGGTAGCGCTCGATCACGAGGCGGTATCGGTTGATCGCGCCAACATACTGATGCTGCTTCTGATAGTAGCGGCCGATGTCCATCTCCTTGCCGGCAAGATGGTCGATGCACAGCTCGACCTTCAGGCGGGCGTCGCGAGCGTAGGGCGAATCGGGAAAGCGCTTGGCGACCTCCGACAGCGCATCGAGCGCCTGCTGGGTCACGCGCTGGTCGCGGCCGACGTCGGAGATCTGCTCGTAGTAGCACAGCCCCTTCAGATAGTAGGCGTAAGGGATGTCGCGATGGCCGGGATGGAGCTGGATGAACCGGTCGAGCGCGATGATCGCATCGTCGTACTTGTTGGACTGATAATAGGTGAAGGCGGCCATGATCTGCGCCTTGGTCGCCCACACCGAATAGGGGTGCTGGCGATCGACCTCTTCGAATTCCTTGGCCGCCTGCTTGTACTCCTGACGGCCGAGATCATCGAGCGCGCGGTTATAGAGCACTTCCACCGGCTGCTCGGTGAAGGTGTCATCCTTCGAGCCGCCGAACCAGCCGCAGCCGGCCAGCGACGCGGTCGCGACGAGCAGCATCAAGACGCGGCGCGCGTGGCGAACAACGATAACCAACTCTTCCGCCATATCCCATCCGTGAATCGATTGAGCCGCGCGAGGTTTATATCACGCCGAACTCAAAAGAAGAGGGGCCGTCGGCCCCTCGAAAGATGATGCGTGGAGAACGCGGGCACCTGCGTCAGTTGGCTTGCCGCCGCAGGAAAGCCGGAATTTGCAGGTCGTCATCCTCGCGCGCGGGCTTGGCGCGCTCGGTAACGTCGAAATTGGCCTGGACCGGCACCGGACGGGCCGGCGGCGCCTTGGGCGCGACAGCGACGACATTTTCGACCACTGCCGGACGCGTAACGGTGGGTTCAACCGCCGGAGCCGCCGTCACCGCCGGAGTCATCCCCTTGGGCGTGGACGAGAAAGCGCCCGTGATGCGCTGGAAAAGGTTGGGTGCGCGGCTCTCGCCGCCGACCGGCCGCGCGACCACCGGCCGCGCGCTCGGCTCCGTCGCCCGCACCGGCGGCCGCGGGGCAGAAGGACGGCTGACCCGCCAATCGGTCTCATCGACCAGCGGCTTCTGCGGCGCGGGAGCAGGAGCGGGAGCCGGCGCTGCGGCGATCGGCGCCGGAGCGGGCGCAGGTGCCGGAGCAGCGGGAGCCGGTGCATACGCAGTCTGCGATTCGAACTGCGCGGCAATCGGCGCTTCCATGACCGGCGGCGCTTCCATCGTGACCGGTTCCGGCAGCGGAGCGGGAGGCGGCGCGGGAGGAGCCGCGACCGGAGCTGCATACACCGGTGCTGGTGGCGGCGGAGCGGGCATCGGAGGCGCGATGGCGGCAGCCGGCATCGCGACGCGGCCGATCGGTGGTGCAACAGGGCGGCTGAGCGCCGGTTGGCCGGTCTGGATCGGCCGGTTGACATCGAGGTTGAGATAGTTCGGCGCCGGCTGCTGCGCGGCCATGGCGGAAATGCCGGTGGAAACCACCGACACGCGCATGCGGCCTTGCATGGAGGCGTCGAAGGTCGAGCCGAAGATGATGTTGGCGTCGGCGTCGACTTCCTCGCGGATGCGGTTGGCCGCTTCGTCGACCTCGTGCAGCGTCATGTCGAGGCCGCCGGTGATGTTGATGAGCACGCCCTTCGCGCCCTTCATCGAATGGTCTTCCAGCAGGGGATTGGAGATCGCGCTCTCGGCCGCGACGCGGGCGCGGTCAGGACCCTCGGCCTCGCCGGTGCCCATCATTGCCTTGCCCATCTCGCCCATCACGGTGCGGATGTCAGCGAAGTCGAGGTTGATCAGGCCGGGCATGACCATGAGATCGGTGACGCCGCGCACGCCCATGTGCAGCACGTCGTCGGCCATCTTGAAGGCGTCGGCGAAGGTCGTTTTCTCGTTGGCGATCTTGAACAGGTTCTGGTTCGGGATGACGATCAGCGTGTCGACCACCTTCTCGAGCTCGGTGATGCCCTGCTCGGCCGACTGCATGCGGCGGCGGCCCTCGAAGTGGAACGGCTTGGTGACGACGCCGATGGTCAGGATGCCCTGCGCGCGCGCCGCCTCGGCGATCACGGGAGCCGCCCCGGTGCCGGTGCCGCCGCCCATGCCGGCAGTGACGAACACCATGTTGGCGCCGTCGAGCAGCTGCAGGATCTCGGGCAGCGCTTCTTCAGCAGCCTGGCGTCCGACCTCGGGGCGCGCTCCGGCGCCCAGTCCTTGGGTGATGGTAATGCCGAGCTGGACGCGCCGGTCGGCGAGCGACTGGCCGAGCGCCTGCGCGTCGGTGTTGGCAACGATGAATTCGACGCCTTCCAGCGCGGCGCTGATCATGTTGTTGACGGCATTTCCGCCCGCTCCACCGACACCAATGACGGTGATACGCGGCTTAATCTCGGACTCCTGCTGGGGGAGACTGAGGTTGATTGTCATTCGGCGCTCTCCACGCAAACGAGGGGGGTATCTGCGGAGCGGCAGCGTGGGCTCATCTGGAGCAAGCCCTTGCACTACCACCGGCTCTTTTTGTCGTTGACTCTACAATCTGTGGGGACTGCCACGCTTCCCACAATATCTGGCCTAATATTGCCTAAAAGTTTTCCCTTATCCAACTGCCAATGCGGCCAATTCGACTCGATGGTGCTTCTACGGCGGCCGGTTGAGCTTGCGCCGCGGCAGCATGATGCTGTTGCGCAAAAGCGAGCAAGCCGGCAGCAGCGGAAAATGCCGGTCCGCCTGTGGAATCCGCGAGTCCGGCAAGACGCAGCGGTGCACCGGTGCGGACCTTCTTGTTGAGCATTGCGGCCGCAACTTCAGGCACGCCGTCGAGCTGACAGCCGCCGCCGACGAGCACGGCACGTCCGCCCGCCAACTTATCCACACCGGAAGCCTCGAGTCGGCTGCGCACGAGCTCGAATGTCTCCTCGATACGCGGACGAATGATGCCGACCAGTATCGAACGCGGGATGTGATTAGGCCGCGTGCGATCCTCTTCGCCGATCAGCGGCACGTCGATGATGTCGTACTCGTCGTTGGGCTTGGCGACGGCGCGGCCGATCTGCGTCTTCATGCGCTCTGCATGGACGACCGGTGTGGAAAGACCGCGTGCGATGTCGCGCGTGACGTGCTCGCCGCCGACCGGGATCGAATCGACGTGCACGAGATTGCCCTCGTAGAACACGGCGATCGAGGTCGTGCCGCCGCCCATGTCGATCAGGGTGACGCCGAGGTCGCGCTCGTCGGCGACCAGCGAGGAGAGACCCGCCGCATGGCTGGCGACGACACGCTCGGAGATCTCGAGATGGGCGCGGCGCACGCAGACCTGCAGGTTGCGCATCGAGCCGCTTGCCGCCGTGACCAGATGCACGTCGACGCCCAGCCGCTCGCCGAACATGCCGCGCGCGTCGCGCACCGGCGTGCTGTCGACCGTGTAGCCGATCGCGGCGGAATGGATGATGTCGCGGTCGGCCGTCTCGGCCGGCAGCGAGATCTGCTGCTGCACGCGCCGCACGTCGCGCTCGCCGATCTCGTGATGGCCGATCGCGACCTCGAGGCCCTGGTTGTGCGAGGCCGGCGAGCCGCCGCTCACGCCAACGATCACCTCGCGGACATGCTCGCCGCACATCTCCTCGGCCGTCGACACCGCCGAGGAGATGGCGCGGGTCGCGGCCTCCATGTCGATGATGTTCCCCGACCGCATGCCGAGCGCCGCCTGATGCCCGATACCGACGACGCGCAGCCCCTGCCCGTCGACGCGGGCGACGAAGCACACGACCTTGCTGGTACCGATATCCAGAGCGGCAATTACCCCATTTCTTGTCTTCGCCACGATGTATCCCCGTGCTTGTACGCTGCGTTTCTAGGCGGGTCCGTTCGGCGGAGGGTCGCCGGCCGGCGCTCGCTTTCTGAGATAGAGCTTGTCCGGCAACCGCAGATCGACGACGCCGAACTCGCGCTGCAGCAGTTTATCCGATGCGTCGAGTTTGGCCATGCGCTGGAGGGCCGCGACCGCATCTTCTTCCGGCAGCCAGATCTCGGTGTCGTTGTTCAGGACGAGGTTCCACCGGCGCTGTCCGACCCAGACGGCGGCGCGCAGCACCTTGGCGATGGCCGGCTCGTAGGCGAGCAGCAGCAGCAATTCGCCGACGTGCTCGGGCGCGCCCGGCCCGCCCAGCAGCAGGAGCTTGTCCGCGCCCGGTGGCATGCGGCTCGCCCGCACGGTGCGGCCGTTCTTGTCGATCAGCGTGTACTCGCTGCCGTTCTGCCAGATCGCGACGGCGCGCCGTTCCTTCAGCGTGACATAGAGCGTGTCGGGCAAGCGGCGCTCGACGGTAGCCGCGGCGACCCAGTCGATCGCCTCGAGCCGCTTGCGGGCGCCCTGCAGATCGATGCCGAGCAGCGAATCGCCGGAACGCACGTTCAATGCCGCCAGGATCGCGTCGCGCTCGACATAGTCGCGGCCTTCGACGGTGACGTCGGCCAGCTTGAAAGGCGTCAGCAAGCCGAGCACGTTGCGCGACGCCTCATCGAACCGATTCTGCGCCTCGACCAGCCAGCCCTCCTTCCAGGCCCACCAGCCGCCGGCGCCGCCCATGCCCAGCAGCGTCACGGCAAGACCGAGCAGCAGCGGCTGGCGCCAGATCGGCCGGCCGGACGAGCGGCGGACCGCACCCTTTCGCTTGCGGCGGTCGTAGTCGCGCCGCGGCGGCGCATCGGTCCTGGCGGATTTCGCCGCCTTGCTCATGCCGGCCGCCTCGCATGGTCGACCATCCAGGTCATGAGCTGCGACCAGGAGATGCCGGCCCATTTGGCCTGCTCCGGCGCCAGCGACAGCGGCGTCATGCCGGGTTGGGTGTTGAGCTCGAGCACGACCAGGCCGGACGTCCCGGGCAGGGAATCGTCCCACCGCAGGTCGGCGCGGCTCAGCCCCGTGCAGCCCAGCGCCTGATGCGCCATCAGCGCCCACTGCCTGGCCTGCTCGTAGACCTCGGTCGGGATCGGTGCCGGAATGAGATGCTCGGTGACGCCGTCGGTGTACTTCGCCTCGTAGTCGTAGAAGCGCGTGCGCGGCCGCAGCTCGGTGACGGCCACCGCCTTGTCGCCCATGATCGCCACCGTGAGCTCGCGTCCCGGCACGAACTTCTCGATCAGCACCTTCTCGCCATACCGCGCTTCGGCCGCTTCGACGGCCGCGAGATTGTCGCCCTCGCGCACGATATGGACACCGACACTGGAGCCCTGGTCGATCGGCTTCACGACATAGGGCCGCGGCATCGGATCGCCGGACGCCAGCGAGCGCCGCTCGACCACCTTTCCGAGGGCGACGCGGATGCCGATCGAGGTGAAGACGTGGCGCGACATCGGCTTGTCCATGGCGATTGCCGAGGCGAGGACGCCGGAATGCGTATAGGGCACGCCGAGGATCTCGAGCACGCCCTGGATGCAGCCGTCCTCGCCGTATTTGCCGTGCATCGCGTTGAAGACGACATCGGGGCCGCCGCCCGCGGCCGGCCGCAGGAACTCGACCAGGGCGCGGAGGTCGCGCCGCACGTCGTATTCGATCACCGTGTGACCGCCCTCGCGCAATCCCTCGGCGCAGGCCTTGCCACTCACCAGCGAAACCTCGCGCTCGGGCGACCAACCGCCCATGAGGACTGCGACCGTGCTCATGGTTCGGCTCCGCTCACCACAGGTGCCGTCTCTCCGATACGCCTGATCTCCCACTGCAGCAGCACATTGCTGCGCGTGAAGACGCGGCTGCGCACCTCCTCGCCGAGCGATTCGATGTCCGCAGCCGTCGCCGCGCCGAGATTGATCAGGAAGTTGCAATGCTTCTCGGAGACCTGTGCGTCGCCGATCCGCAGTCCGCGACAGCCGGAGCGGTCGATCAGCTCCCACGCCTTGAGGTTGGGCGGGTTGGCGAAGGTCGAACCGCCGGTGCGGCTGCGCGGCTGGCTGTCCGCTCGCGCCGCCTCGATCTCGGCGATGCGTCGCGCAATGGCAAGCTGGTCGCCAGGTCCGGCCCGCAGCCGCGCCGAGGTGAAGATCCAGTCGGCCGGCGCCGTGCTGTGGCGGTAGGAAAGCCCGAGCTCCGCTGGCGTCACGGTGCGGATCTTGCCGGAACGATCGACGATTTCGGCCGAGACCAGAACGTCGGCAAGTTCGCCGCCATAGGCGCCGGCATTGGTCGGGAAGGCACCCCCGATGGTACCGGGAATGCCACTCAGGAACTCGAGCCCCGCCAGCGCATGGTCACGCGCCGTCAGTGCGACATTGAGGTCGAGCGCGCCGGCGCCCGCCACCACTTCGTTGCCTTCGACAGCGACGGCGGTGAAGCCGCGCATCAGGCGGATCACCACGCCCCTGATCCCGCCGTCCCTCACCAGCAGGTTCGAGCCGACCCCCAGCACCGTCACCGGAACGTCGGCCGGCAGTGCCTCGAGGAACTGCGAGAGGTCCGCTGCATCGGCGGGGCGGAACAGTACCTCGGCAGGGCCGCCGGTGCGGAACCAGGTCTGGCTGCCGAGTGGCGCATCGGCGGTAAGCCGGCCGCGCGGCCTGGGCAGCCGATCGATCAGGTGGGCGCGCGCGGTCTCGAGCGCCATCATGCGGCGGTCCCGGAATCGTTGGCGATGGCGCGCGGGCCGGCCTTCTCGGCGGCGAGCTGTTGCAGCTGGCCGGGCAGCGCATGCGCCCAGGCGGTGATATTGCCCGCGCCCAGGCAGACCACCACATCACCCGGCCGCGCGACCTGCCAGATCATGCCCGGCAGGTCGCCGGGGGACATGAGCGGATGGACATCGCGATGGCCGGCGCGCTGCACCAGGCCGACCAGCATGTCGCGGTTGACGCCCTCGATCGGCGCCTCACCGGCGGCATAGACGTCCGCGATCAGCACGGTGTCGGCATCGACGAAGCAGGCCGCGAACTCGTTCTTGAGCGCGCCCAGCCGGCTGAAGCGGTGTGGCTGCATGACGGCGATCACGCGGCCGCCACCGCCATAGGCCTGGCGCGCGGCGCGCAGGACAGCGGCGATCTCCACCGGATGGTGGCCGTAGTCGTCGATCACCGTGATGCCGTGCGCCTCGCCGGTCCTGGTGAAGCGCCGCTTCACGCCGGCAAAGCCCGCCAGCGCCCCGCGGATCGTCTCGTCGGGCAGGCCCATCTCCTGCGCCACCGCGACGGCGGCCAACGCGTTCTGGACGTTGTGCTGGCCGAACATCGGCAGGCGTACGTCGACGATGGTACGCGACTGGTTGGTCGCGCGATTCTCGATCAGGATGTCGAAGTCGGCGCCGCTACGGTCGAGCTTGAGGTTCATGGCGCGCACGTCGGCGTTGACACCCAGCCCGTAGGTGATGAGGCGCCGATCGGCGACCCGAGGGATCAGCGCCTGCACCTCGGGGTGGTCGACGCACAGCACCGCGAAACCATAGAAAGGGATGTTCTCGACGAAGCGCACGAAGGCGTCGCGTAGCGCGTCGAACGTGCCGTAATGGTCGAGATGCTCGGGATCGACGTTGGTCACGACGGCAATGGTCGCCGGCAGGCGCAGGAACGAGCCGTCCGACTCGTCGGACTCGACCACCATCCAGTCACCGCTGCCAAGCCGCGCGTTGGTGCCGTAGGCATTGATGATGCCGCCGTTGATCACCGTCGGATCGAGGCCGCCCGCATCGAGCACCGAGGCGACCATCGAGGTGGTCGTCGTCTTGCCGTGCGTGCCGCCGACCGCGATCGACCATTTGAGCCGCATCAGCTCGCCCAGCATCTCGGCGCGGCGCACCACGGGCACGAGGCGCGAACGGGCCGCCAGGACTTCGGGGTTGTCCTTCTTCACCGCCGAGGAGACGACCACGACCTGGGCGTTGCCGAGATTGTCGGCACGATGGCCGATGTGCACCTTGATGCCGAGCTCGGCGAGGCGGCGCGCATTCGGCCCATCGGCCAGATCGCTGCCCTGCACCTTGTAGCCGAGATTGTGCAGCACCTCGGCGATGCCCGACATGCCGATGCCGCCGATGCCGACGAAATGGATGAGACCGATATCCAGCGGCATCGCTCTCATGCGGCGACTCCTGAAAATTTGGGGGTGGAGATCAGCTCGCCGACGAGGTCGGCGAGCCGCGCCGCGGCGTCGGGTCGGCCGGCGGCGTGCGCGGCGGCGGCCATGTCGGCCAGGCGCTGCGGCGCCTCGAACAGCGTGCGCAAGTGACCGGCCAAGGTCGGCGCGGTGAAACCGGCGTGCGGAATCACGAGACAGGCGCCCGCTGCCTCGAAGGCACGGGCATTGGCGGTCTGGTGGTCATCGGCGGCGTAGGGATAGGGGATCAGGATCGACGGCCGCCCGATCGTGGCCAGCTCGGCCACGGTC
The DNA here is from genome assembly GCF_965279465.1 of Reyranella sp. NCBI lineage: Bacteria > Pseudomonadati > Pseudomonadota > Alphaproteobacteria > Hyphomicrobiales > Reyranellaceae > Reyranella > Reyranella sp. The sequence goes on along the minus strand of NZ_OZ257242.1, from coordinate 3,306,343 downwards.
GAGGCGCCGGAGCGGCCGATCACCAGATGCGCGCCGGCCAACCGCTGCGGCAGGTCGAGAAAGAACGGGGACAGCTCGGCCACGACGTCGGCGCGAAGATAAAGCGCGCGAACGCGCTCGATATCCTCGGGGCGGCACTGCTGCACGAGGCGCAGCCGCGCGCGCATCGCCGCGGGCAGCGACAGAAGCGCTTCGGGAATGACCTTGCTGAAGGACGCGGCGCCCTGGCTGCCGCCGAACACCAGCAGATCGATGACCCGGCCGGGGCCGGGCGCGCGGTAGACCGCGCTGCGCAAGCTCCGCACCGTTTCGCGTACCGGATTACCGACCAGCCGGGCACGATCGTCATCGACGAAGCGGGTGCGCGCGAAGGACGTCGCCACCTTCGACACACCGCCCAGCACCCAGCGGTTGGCCTTGCCGAGCACGGCATTCTGCTCGTGCACCATCGCAGGCGTCCGGCGCAGCCGGGCAGCGAGCATGGTCGGCACCGAGGCGTAGCCGCCGAAGCCGACCACGGCAGCCGGACCGATGCGGCCCAGTGCCCGCCAGGCGTCGAACAGGCCGAGCCCGAGCGAGAACAACGCGAACACGCGGCGCTGCAGCGATCCGGTCGGGCTCGCCGAATGGATATAGTGGATGGGCCGGCGCGACAGGGCGCCCTGCCACTGGCGGCCACGCGAATCGGTGACCAAGGTGAACGGCACGCCACGCGCCTCGAGCTCGCCTGCCAGCGCCTCGGCGGGAAACACGTGCCCGCCGGTGCCGCCGGTCGCGAGGACGATGGGGCGGATCCCCGTCATACCGCCTCCCTCAAGCCGGCATGCTCGCGCGTCAGCGACAGCAACATGCCGACGCAGATCGCCATCGCCAGCGCCGACGAGCCGCCATAGGAGATGAACGGCAGGGTCATGCCCTTAGCGGGGATGAGCTGGATGGTCGAGGCCATGTTGATCGCCGCCTGCATGCCGAACTGCACACCGAGCCCGGTCGCGGCGAGGGTGATGAACAGGCTGGTCTCTCTCGAGGCGCGCGACAGCGACCGCAGGGTCACGAACGCGAACAGCGCCAGGATGATCAGGCAGACCACCAGTCCGAATTCCTCGCCGCACACCGCCATGATGAAGTCGGTGTGCGCATCGGGCAGCTGGGCCTTGACCGTGCCCTCGCCCGGCCCGCGGCCGAACAGCGAGCCGTTCATGAACGCCTCGAGTGCGGTGTTGACTTGATAGTTGTCACCGGAGGTCGGATCGAGGAAGCGATCGAAGCGGCTGCGCACGTGGCCGAACATGAAGTAAGCACCGACCAGGCTCGCCGCGCCGCCGACCACGCCGAAGCCCGCGATCCACATCGGCAAGCCGACCACGAAAAGCTGGGCGGCCCACACCGCCGCCACCACGATGCTCATGCCGAGATCGGGCTGCAGCACCAGCAAGGCCAGCACCGAGCCGACCAGCAGGGTCGACAGGAAATAGCCCGGCATCCGACGCTCGGCGCGGCTTTGCGCCAGCAGCCAGCCGGAGATCACGGCAAGGCTGGGCTTGACGAACTCCGAGGGTTGCAGGCTCGACAGGCCGGGCACCGCGATCCAGCGTCGTGCGCCCTTGATCTCGACCCCGATCACGAAGGTCGCGGCGAGCAACACGAGACTGCCGCAGAACACAAGCAGGGCCAAGCGTCGCACATGCCGTGGCGAGGCGAGCGAAATCGCCAGCATCAGGGCCAGCGCCAACGGCAGGAAGATGAACTGGCGCTTGGCGAACATGAAGGAGTCCGCTCCGATGCGTTCAGCCGCCGGCGGCGATGCGGCCAGGGTCAGCATGACGCCGAATGCCATGATCGCGAGCACGGCACCCAATGCCCACCGGTCGACTGTCCACCACCATTGGCCGATGACGCTGCGGTCGTCGCGCGGAACCTGGATCATGCCGCTTTCCCCACGCGTTGGGCGCCCGGCAGGGCGCGCGCCATTTCACGGAATGCATCGCCGCGATGCTCGTAGCTGCGCCACTGGTCCCAGGAGGCGCAGGCCGGCGACAGCAGCACCACCGCGGGCGACGTCGCCTCGGCCTGGGCACGCGCGTGGGCCGCGTCGAGCGCCGACTGCAGGTCGCCGCAGCGGTCGAACGGCAGCTTGCCCTCGAGCTGGCTGGCGAACAGGTCGCTCGCCTCGCCGATCAGGAAGGCATGGCGGATGCGGTCGAAATGGGGCTCGAGCGATTCGACGCCGCCCTCCTTCGCCTGGCCGCCGAGGATCCAGTAGATATTCCGGTAGGAAGATAGTGCGCGCGCTGTCGCGTCGGCGTTGGTTGCCTTGCTGTCGTTGACGTAGACGACCTTGCCCGCCGCCGCGACCTGCTCCTGGCGGTGCGGCAGGCCGGGATAGCTGCGGATGCCGCGGATGATCTCCTCGCGCGACAGCCGCAGCCAGCGGCAGGCCGCCCAGGCGCAGGCCGCATTCTGGGCATTGTGGTCGCCCGGCAGGGTCGGCACGTCGGCGAAATTGGCCACGTAGCGGTCGGCGTCGGTGAGCTGGCCGGCATGGAACGAAACGCCCGCCGCCAGAAGACGATCGAGCGCCACAGGCACGACGCCAATCCGGCTATGCCTGGCAAGCTTGCCGTACTCGGCGAAGACCGCGCGCGAATAGTCGTCGTCGACGCCGATCACGGCGCAATCGCGCTCGTCCTGGCGGTCGAAGATGTGTTTCTTCGCCTCGACATAGCCTGCCATGTCGCCATGGCGGTCGATGTGGTCGGGCGTGATGTTGAGCCACACCGCGACATGGGCGTGGAAGCTCTGCAGCAGCTCGAGCTGGTAGGAGGAAAGCTCGAGGACGTAGATACCGTGCCGCCCGAGCGGTTCGAGATCGAGCGCGCCGCGGCCGATGTTGCCACCGACTTCGCACGATGCGCCGGCCGACTTCAGGATATGGCCGATCAGTGCGGTGGTGGTCGACTTGCCATTGGTGCCGGTGACGCCGATGAAGCGATTCCCGGCCTGGGCCCGGGCGAGCAGCTCGACGTCGCAGATGAGCGGCACCCCGGCGGCGCGAGCCGCTGCTGCCACGGGATGCGGCTTGGGCAGGCGGTTGGGAATGCCGGGGCTGATCACCAACGCAGTGACGTCCTTCCAGTCGATGGTCGAGGGCTCAGCGAACTTCGTGCCGATCTTCGCCGCGATCTCGCGCACCGCGGCGTTGTCGTCCCAGGCGACATAGTCGACACCTGCCGCCATCAGGGCGCGCACCGTCGTCAGGCCGGAGCGTGCCAGCCCCAGCACGACGTACGACGAACCTTTCAGGACGGAGAGGTCGATCATCGGCTCAACGCAGCTTCAACGTGGCGAGGCCCACCATCGAGAGGATGGCGGCAATGATCCAGAAGCGGAAGACGATGGTCGGCTCGGCCCATCCCTTCTGTTCGAAATGATGATGCAGCGGCGCCATCCGGAAGATGCGCTTGCCGGTGATCCTGAAGGAGAGGACCTGCACGACCACCGAGATGGTCTCGAGAACGAACAGGCCGCCGACGATGGCTAGAACGATCTCATGCTTGGTGACGACGGCGACACCACCCAGCGCGCCGCCGATCGACAGCGAGCCGGTATCGCCCATGAACACCATGGCGGGTGGCGCATTGAACCACAGAAAGCCCAGCCCAGCCCCGACCAGCGCGGCCAGCAGCACCGACAGTTCGCCCGCGCGCGGCACGTGGTGGACGTAGAGGTAGTTGGTATAGATGGCGTTGCCGACGATGTAGGTGATCAGCGCGAATACGGCCGAGGCCATGATCACCGGACCGATCGCCAGTCCGTCGAGGCCATCGGTCAGGTTCACCGCATTCGACGTGCCGACGATGACCAGGACCGAGAAGGCGAGAGAGCCGACGATGCCGAGCGGCACCAGCACGTCCTTGAGAAACGGCAGCGCGAGCGTGTAGCGCAGCGGCGGAGGAGATCCCTGGGCGATGAGCCACGCTGCCGCTCCGGCGATCGCGACCGCGAGCACGAGCTTGATCTTGCCCGGCACGCCCTTGGGATTGCGCTTGGAGACCTTGAGGTAGTCGTCCCACAGGCCGATCGCACCGAAGGTGACGGTGATGCCGAGCACGCACCAGACATAACGGTTGGTGAGGTCGGCCCACAGCAGGGTGGCCACCGACAGAGCGATCAGGATCAGCAGCCCGCCCATGGTTGGCGTGCCCTTCTTGCTGACGATGTGGCTGGCCGGCCCGTCGTCGCGGATTGGCTGGCCCTGACCCTGCTTGCTGCGCAACCAGCGGATCAGGCCGCCGCCGATCACGAAGCTCAGGATCAGCGCCGTCAGGAACGCCGCGATCGAGCGGAACGTCAGATAACGGAACAGGTTGAACGGGCTGAACTGGTCGGCCAGGGGATAGACGAAATTGTAGAACATCTTCAGAGCCTTGCCTCACCGCTGCTTGCAGCGATTACGGCATCGACGATCACTTTCATTTTCGACCCCAATGACCCCTTGATCGCCAGCACGTCCCCCGCCCTCAACGCCGCCGCGACCTCCCCTGCGAGCGCCTCGGAGTCCGGCCGGTGCACACCTTTTTGCGCCGCGGCGAGCTCGTGCCACAGAGCCCCCATATGCGGGCCGCACAGGAAGACCTGTGCCGCGCCGCTCGCCGCCACCGCCTGCGCCAGACCCGCGTGATAGGCGTCGGCCTGCTCCCCCAGCTCCCGCATGTCCCCCAGCACGAGCAGGCGGCGGCCGCCCGGCGCCGGCTCGGTTCGCGCCAGCACCGCGAGCATCGCCCGCACCGACGCGGGGTTGGCGTTGTAGCTCTCGTCCAGCAGCTCGATCGTGCCACTGCCGAAGCTCAGCCGACGCCGCGCGCCGCGTCCCGGCGATGCCTTGACCTCCGACAGCGCCGCCGCCGCCGCGACGATGTCGGCGCCCAACGCCTCGGCGACGGCGAGCGCCGCGATGCTGTTCAGCACCCAGTGCTCGCCAGCCGCGCCAAGGCGATACTCGATCCGCCTGCCCTGGATCAAGGCTTCGACATCGCTGCCCGAATCATGCAGGCGGCACGCGACCAGGCGTGCCTGCGCCGCCTCGTGCCGGCCGAAGCCGACGATCCGCACGACCCCGAAGTTGCGCGCATGACGCGCCAACCGCTCGTAGTGCCGATTGTCGCGATTGAGCACGGCGACTGCCCCCTCCCGCATGCCGGCGAACAGGCAGGCCTTCTCATCGGCGATCGCCTCCTCGCTGCCCATGTGACCGATGTGCGCGGCCTCGACATTGGTGACGACGCCGACATGCGCCTCGACCTGGCGCGCCAGGGGCTCGATCTCGCCGGTATGATTCATGCCGATCTCGAATACGCCGTAGCGTGCCTCGCGCGGCAGTCGGGCGAGGCTGATCGGAACGCCGACATGGTTGTTGAAGCTCGCCGTGCTGGCCGAGGTCGGCGCCTGGGCCGAGAGAAGGACGCGCAGCGCGTCCTTGGTGCTGGTCTTGCCGACCGAGCCGGTGACGCTGGCGATGCGCGCAGCGCTGCGCCTGCGGCCGGCGCGGCCGAGATCGACCAGCGCCGTCATCGTGTCGGCGACGCGAATGAGGTTGCCCGACGCGCCCGGCACGTCGCGCGAAACGACGGCCGCCGCCGCGCCGCGCGACAGCGCGTCTGCGACAAAGGCGTGGCCGTCCGTGCTCTCGCCGGCCAGAGCGAAGAAGATGTCGCCCTTGCCGACGGCGCGGCTGTCGAAGGTCACGCCGGTCGCTTCGAACCGGCCCGGCATCGCCGTCGGACACAGAGCGCATGCAACCTCGTCGGACGTCCAGAGCGGGGTCACGACGCGAGTTCCCGCGCCACTTCGGCATCGTCGAAATGATGCGTGACGCCCTTGATGGTCTGGCCTTTCTCATGGCCCTTGCCGGCGATCAGCAGCAGGTCGTCGGCCGACGTCAGCGCCGCCATGCCCTGCTCGATCGCGGCATGACGATCCGAACGGACCTCGATCCAGTTGTGCCGCCCGGCCGGAATGCCGCTCAGGATCGCGGCGCGAATCGCGGCGGGTTCCTCGCTGCGCGGATTGTCGTCCGTCACCAGCGCGTAGTCGGCAAGGCGCGTGGCGATCTCGCCCATCACCGGCCGCTTGGCCCGGTCGCGGTCGCCGCCGCAGCCGAACACCACGACCAGCCTGCCCTTGGCGAACGGCCGCAGCGTCGCGAGCACCGTCTCCAATGCCTCGGGCTTGTGGGCATAGTCGACGTAGACCGGCGCTCCCGTTTTGTGGCGCGCCACCAGCTGCAGCCGGCCCGGCGCACCGCTCAGCGTCGCCAGCGCCGCCACGGCGCGCGCGACATCGCCGCCCGTGGCGACCACGAGCCCGAGCGCAGCCAGCGCGTTGGACGCCTGGAAGCCGCCGACCAGCGGCAGCTCGACCTCGTGCGTGCCGCCGAGCGCCTCGATGACGAGATGCTGGCCGTCAGGCGTCGGCTCGTCGCGCACCAGGCGGAAGTCCTTGCCCTCGGAGCCATATGTCCAGAAGCGCAGGCCGCGGCGGGCGCAGATCCCGGCGAGCTGGGCGGCACGATTGCTGTCGGCATTGACGACGGCGGTGCCGCCTTCCGGCAGCAGCGTCTCGAACAAGCGCGCCTTCGCATCGAAATAGGCGTCCATCGACGGGTGATAGTCGAGATGCTCGTGCGTGAGGTTGGTGAAGGCCGCCGCCGACAGCTTGAGCCCGTCGAGGCGATGCTGATCGAGACCGTGGCTCGAGGCCTCGATCGCGACATGCGTCACGCCTTCGCGGGCAAGCGTGGCGAGATCGGCATGGAGCTGAACGGGATCGGGTGTGGTCAATCCCGCGTCGCGGGCGAAGCCCGGCGAGACGATGCCCAGCGTGCCGACGCTGGCCGCCTCGAGGCCGAGCGCTGTCCAGATATGGCGCACGAAATGAACGGTCGAGCTCTTGCCGTTTGTGCCGGTGACGGCGGCGATGGTGCCGGGCTGCGGGCCGGCGACCGCAGCCGCCATCAGCGCGATGCGCCGGCGTGGATTGGGATCGCGCACCACGACAATGCCCTGATCGAGCGGCGGCAGGGCTGCATCCGACGCCGCGAGGATCACCGAGGCGCCGCGCTTGACGGCGTCGGCGACGAAGCTCGCACCGTCGGCCCTGGAGCCTGAGAGGGCGGCGAACAGAAAACCGGGCTGGACGTTGCGGGAGTCGAGTGTCAGGCCGGCAACCATCGGGTCGCGCGGCAAGGCGCTGACGCCCATGAGCTCACTCAGCCGCAACGCGACGCACTCCCGGTGCGGTCGCCGCCTGACCGCCGACGCGCGCCGGGAGTGCCTTGCGTTCCGGCACCCGGCCGCGCACCGACGCGGCGATGATCGGAGCGGCCGCGGAGGGCTGGGACGCCGCGATCGGGGTCGACGCGATCTCGAGCGGCGTCTGGCTGCTCCAGTCACCCGGCAGGATGCCGTAGAGTGACACAATACTCTCGATGATCGCCTTCACGCTGGGCGCGGACACCATGCCGCCGGTCGCGTAGCCGCCAGTCTCCGCAGTACCGTGCGGCTCGTCGAGCGACACCACGATCAGGAACTTGGGCTCGCTCATCGGGAACATGCCGACGAACGAGCTGATCAGGGCCTTTTGACGGTAGCCGCCGTGGCTCGGCTTCTCGGCGGTGCCGGTCTTGCCGCCGACGTCGTAGTTCTTCACGTCGGCGTTCTTGCCGGTGCCCTGGATCACGTTCAGCCGCAGCAGCTGGCGCATCATCTGCGAGGTCTTGGCCTGGATCACCCGCCGGCCAGGCTCGCTCGCTGCGTTGCGCTTGACGAAGCTCGGCTGATAAAGGATTCCGCCGTTCACCATCGCCGCCGAGCCCGTCGCCAGATGCAGCGGCGTCACCGAGATGCCGTGCCCGAAGGCGATGGTCATGGTGTTGATCTTGACCCAGTGGCGCGGCCACAGCGGGCCGGCGAGCTCGGGAAGCTGGGTGGTGAGCGGCTTCAGGAAGCCGATCTTGTCGAAGAAGGCCTTCTGACCCTCCGGCCCCATTACATCGACCGCCATCTTGGCCGAGGCGATGTTCGAGGAGTAGGTGAAGATCTCCGGCACGGTGAGCGGCCGGCGTTGCGGATGATCGTCGTTGATCGTGAAGCGGTCGATCTTGATCGGCGAGGTGGCGTCGAACACGCTCGACAGCGTGACCTTCCCGCTGTCGAGCGCCATCGCGGTATTGAAGATCTTGAAGGTCGAGCCCTGTTCGTAGACGCCCAGGGTCGCGCGGTTGAACAGCGCCTCGTTTGTGATGGTCTTGGCCTTGTTCGCATCGTAGGTCGGCAGCGAGGCCATGGCGAGGACCTCGCCGTTGGTCACGTCCATCACGATGGCGGTGGCGCCGATCGCCGAGAACTTCTTCACTGCCTTTGCCAGTTCCTCCTCGACCATGCGCTGCAGACGGAGATCGATCGACAGCTGCACCGCCTCGCCGCTCTGCAGGCGCTGGTCGAAGTAGCGCTCGACGCCGGCCAAACCGGCGTTGTCGATGCTGTCGTAGCCCACGATGTGCGCGCCGATCGTGCCCTGCGGATAGATGCGCCGCTCCTCGGCCTGAAACTCGAGACCCGGAATGCCGAGGCGATTGACCAGGAAGTGCTCGCGCGGCGAGAGGCCCCGCTTGATCCAGATGAAGCTCTTGTCGCCGTCGAGCTTCTCCTTGATCTCTCCGTATTTGATCTCCGGCAGCGCCGAGACGATCTTGCGCGCGGCGTCCGCCGTGTCGATCAGCAGGTGTGGATTGACGAAGGCCGACATCACCGGCACCGAGGTTGCGAACACCACACCGTTGCGGTCGACGATGTCGGCACGCTCGGACTGGATCGAGCCGCCGCGCGCTGCCACGCGCTGCGTCGGCTCGGCGCCGTCGCGCAGCAGCGAGACGTAGCCCATGCGCAGGCCGACCGCACAGAACGCCATGATGAAGATGGCCGAAGTCACGACCAGGCGCTGGCGTGCAGTCTCCTGAACGTCGCCCTTCAGCCGTTCTTTCTCCGAGCCATAACGCGCGCCGGCCGCCGCGGGGGTCGCGGCGGCCGGTTCGGGCGGGCCAGATTTGCGCCACCACCTCACCGACGCACCCCTTCTTTCTTCGAGAGGATTTCGTCGATCGAGGTCGCGGCGACCTGGCCATCGCCAACCGGACCCGTTGTTGCCGGCGCTTGTGCAAGTGCCGGTCGAGGGGGCGTCGTGGGTCCGGTTGTTGTACGCCCTGAAGGGGGTGCGGAGGCCGGCGAGGGGCTGCCGGCCTCCGCTGAGACGCGACCACCACCGGGCACAGTCGACGAGGGGACGTCGCTGCCCGTTCGTGGGGGGGAAGGAAGTGGTGGATCGCGCCTTTGCTGAGTGCTGTCGTTCTTGAGGGAATCGGACTTGAGCGTATCGAGTCGGGCAACTTGCTTGATGTTGGCCTGCTCGAGCTTGAGGTGTTTCTGCGCCAGTTTCTCTATGCGCTCGGCCTCGTTGAGATGCGCCCATTCCACCCGCAGGATGTGGGTCGCCTGCTGGCTCTCGATGATCTTCTGGTTGGTGCGGTCGATCTTCTCCTCGAGGTCCTGCACCTTGTACTTGACCGTGAAGAGGCCCACCGCGGTGGCGACGGCGGCGATCGACCAGAACAGGAGCCCGCGATGGATCATGCGACCCCTCGGGTGAGCTTCTCCGCCGCGCGCAGGCGCGCCGAGCGCGCGCGGGGGTTGGCGGAGACCTCGGCGTCGGACGGCAGCACCGGCTTGCGCGTGAGGTCGCGCAGGGTGGCGGCACGTTCCTCTGCGCGCGGCGGCGCATGGCGCGACGGCGATGGCGTGCGGCCCGAACGGGCGCGCACGAAATCCTTCACGGCGCGATCTTCCAACGAATGGAAGGACACGACGGCGAGACGGCCGCCCGGTGCCAGCACCTGCTCGGCGGCCGCAAGCCCACGTTCGAGTTCACCCAGCTCGTCATTGACTGCGATGCGCAGCGCCTGGAAGGCGCGCGTCGCGGGATCGCTCTCGTCCTTGGCCGAGGGACCAACCGCGCGGCGCACGATCTCGGCCAGCTCGCCGGTGGTCTCGATGCGCTTGTCGCGCCGGCGCTCGACGATGGCGTGGGCGACGCGGCGGCTCTTCCGTTCCTCGCCGTAGCGCCAGAAGATGTCGGCGAGCTCGGTCTCGTCGCTGCCGTTCACCAGATCGGCCGCCGATGCGCCGCTCTTCGCCATGCGCATGTCGAGCGGACCCGAGTTGCGGAAGGAGAAACCGCGCTCCGCGCGATCGAACTGCATCGACGAAACCCCAAGATCGAGGGCCACACCATCGACCGCCGACACGCCTGCGGTGGACAACAGCTGCTCCATTTCACCGAAGCGGCCCTCGATCAGGCGCAGGCGCGGCGCATAGCGCTCTGCGAGCGACTTCCCCGCTGCAATGGCATCGGGATCGCGATCGATCGCGATCACCTCGCACGCCGCGCGATCGAGGATCGCGCTCGTGTAGCCGCCACCACCGAACGTGCCATCGACGTAGCGGCCGCCGTCGCGCGGCTGCAGCGCGTGGACAACTTCGTTCACCAGGACGGGAACATGCCCGGTCGTGGAGGCGCTCATGCCTCACCTGCCGTGAGGCCGCGCACGAAGGCGGCCATCTTCTCGCGGTCGGCGTCGCGGCGAGCCTGCCAGCGCTTTGGATTCCACAGCTGGAACTTGTCGCCCTTGCCGACCAGCATCACGCCGTCGTCGGCCTCCAGCGCCTGGGCGAATTCAGCCGGCATGGTGAAGCGGCCATCCGGCTCGAGCGCGACAGTGCGGGCGCCGGCCGAGAGATAGCCCGCCGGATCGAAGGCCTCGTCGTCGAGCGCGACCTTGAGCGCACCTTTCGCGCCCAACGCCTCGATGCGCAGGCGCTCCAGCATGCCGTCGAACCCCGAGCGGGAGTTGCCGTTCACGACGCCTGGTACGTTTGGTGAGTGATACAGCACGAAGGCACCCCGATCGTCGGTTGGCAGCTCGTCGCGAAAAGTGGCGGGCAGCAGGACCCGCCCCTTCTTGTCGAGCTTGATCAGGATTTCGGACCGGAATGCCACCGGGCCTCTCCCCCTCAATCCCGCCGCCGGTGCCCCACGCCCTGCGTCGTTCGTTACACGGGATACAATGGGATATCATGGGATGTTCACGGATGCAATATTTGCAGCCCGATTCATCAAGGAATCTGAGTAAGTTACGCACAAGACCTATTGTGCGCTCTTGAAATTCACGCGCAAGACCTAGGGGTATGGTGTTGGTGGAAAACCAGGCAGAACTGGATGTCGGCATCGGGCGCAGCAGATGTGGCAGTTCCGCTGGGGTCGCACTACAAAATCTTGGAAAAAGCGCAAATGCAGGTCAGACGGCCTGTAAGCCGGGTTCTGTCCTCGCCGTGAGGCGATGGATGGCCATTCCTCTGGGACGTCCGTCACCGAACGCCTCGCGCGACCGACCCGGGCGGCGGCGCGGAAACACCGCTGCCGGTTGCCCGGCATGCCGCCCCTATTTGGTCTTGCTCCCGGTGGGGTTTGCCGTGCCGCTTCCGTTACCGGTCGCGCGGTGGGCTCTTACCCCGCCGTTTCACCCTTGCCTGCTGGTTTGCCACTCGAAAGCGGGCCAGCGTGGCGGTTTGTTTTCTGTGGCACTTTCCCTGGGGTCGCCCCCGCCGGTCGTTAACCGGCACCGTGTCTCCGTGGAGCCCGGACTTTCCTCACCCTCCCGGTCGCCCGGGAAAGTGCAGCCATCCAGCCGTCTGACCTGAGGCGCTTGACTAAAGGTCACGCCCTACGAGGTCAAGCGGCCGCCCAGTTTCGATCGACTACGATCAGCTCGTTCACAATAACAATCGCTACAGTGTGCTGGCTTGGATTCTTCTCGTCGTCGCGACCGAAGCCGAGCGAACCTCGGCGAGGTGGAGGGACCTTGCCTCCACTGGCTGTTGCTGTTCATTGAGATGAGGTCTCTCCACTACGCGCCTTCGGCGTTCAAGCGCGGGAGGTTACCCCGCGAGAGTCGAGACAACGGAATTCGATCAGAATCACGATTCTCCGCGCGTCAACGCCATGATCTCGTCGGTGCTCATTCCGTTGCCGGCACAGCCGAGCAGTCTGGCGAAACGGCTCGGAACCTTCTCTCCAAACTTGACCTGAACAATCCGTCCATCAGAGGCGCGCTCGAAATCGATCTTGCTTCCCGGAACGATGCCGAGGAGACCACGGACGCGCTTGGGGATCGTAATCTTGCCCTTGCTGCCGACTGTAGCACTCATGACCGTTCCCCTAAGGACACCTTCCGAAGAGGTATTACTTGATGCTTCGATGGTCCAGTAGCGCGGCGAGCAGCGAGCGCGTTTCGGGATCGGGCATGCCGTCGACCCTGGCTGGCCGGAAGTGGCGCTGGAAGGCCTTCACGATCTCTCGCGGCGGGACGGCGACCGGCGGGGCGTAGCCATAGCGCTGCAGCGCGGCGGGGAGTTCGCCGAACAGCGGTCGCCCGTCGGCCTTGGGCCACAGGCCGATACCGGCAGCGGCGAGCGTCTTCCACGGGAAGCGCCGGCCCGGATCGATCTTGCGCTGCGGGGCGATATCGGAATGGCCGACCACGTTGCGCGGCTCGATAGCAGGATGGCGTGCGAGGATGCCGTGGCAGAGCTCGATCAGCGCGGCGATCTGCTGCGGCGGGTAATCGTGGCGGTCGCCGTGCAGGTTGACGATCTCGATGCCGATCGAGGTCGCGTTCAGCGCCTCGCGGCCGCGCCAGTGCGAGCGGCCGGCATGCCACGCGACGCGCTCCTCCGGCACGAGGCGGTAGATCGTGCCATCTTCGGCCAGCACATAATGCGCGCTCACCCTGCCCTCGCGCGTGTCGTCGCTCAGGATGTCGAGCGACTCCTGCAATGGCAGCTCGGTGTAATGCAGCACGAGGATGTCGACCATCGTCCCGTCGGGACGCGGCGCGTGGTTGGGTGACGGCCGCTCGACGAAGGTCACGTCAGGCGGCGATGAGACCGCGCTGCTTGCGCAGCCGGTCGTAGGCGTCGTTGATCAACGCGAGCTTGCGATTGGCGACCTTGATCGCCTCTTCGGGCAGGCCCTGTGCCATCAGCCGGTCGGGATGATGGGCTCGCACCTGTCTCAGCCAGGCTTCGCGAATCTGCTCGTCGGTCGCCAGCGGATCGATGCCCAGCACCACGCAGGGCTCGCAATCGACGTCTCCCAGCGCCGCGGCCCGGGCGCGCTCGAAGCGTTCGCTGCTGAGGCCGAAGAGGTTTGCGACCTTGCCGAGATAGGCCAGCTCCTCGCCACCGATCGCGCCGTCGGCCTTGGCGATGTCGAACAGACCTTCGAGCACGTTCTCCAGCACTTCCGGCGCGTCGGGGAACAACGCGGCGACCTGGCGCGCATAGGGTTCGAAGCCGGAAGCATCGCGCTTGGCGAGGTCGAAGAAGCGTTGAACGTTCTTCTCCTCGCCCGGCGGCACATGGAAGAAGGACTGGAAGGCCTCGACCTCGTCGCCCGTCACCTCGCCGTCGACCCTGGCCATCTTGGCACCGAGCGCGATCACGCCGATGGTGAAGGCGATCTCGCGCAATCCGGGATGGTCCCTCGGATCGGCCGGCGTGGCGATCTCCGTCCCGTCGCCGGGCTGCTTCCCGACGAGCTGATCGACGGCATGACCGGCCATCACGCCCAGCAGCGCCGCGATCGGTCCGCCGAGGGCGAAGCCTGCGGTGCCGCCGACGATCTTTCCCCAGATCTTCATGCCTGCTCGCTACGCGACCCGCGTTACAGGATCAAGGAGCCGATCGCCACGCCGACCAAAAGAACGAGGGCGAGGCGGCGATAAAAGGCCTCGCTGGCGAGGGGAAACAGCTTCTCGCCAACCAGGCCTCCGGCAATCACGGCAGGACCAAGGCACAGGGCAAGCACGCCGGTATCCCAATGCACCATGCCGCGCCCGGCGAAGACCAGCAGCGCTGCCAGATCGACGAATACGAAGTAGGTCGTGAGGTTCGCCCGCACCCGGGTTACCGTTTCGTTACCTGCGAGGTAGTAAAAGGCGATCGGCGGTCCTGCCATGCCGGAGAGGCCGTTCAGGAAGCCGCTGGTGGCACCGATCCCCAGCGTGACCGATGCCCGCCACTGGCCCTGGAAGCGCCAGCCGCTCGCCAGCAGCGCGACCGCCGTCAGCACGATCGCCGAGATCGCCCAGCGCATCGGCTGGGGCGACACCTGGGTAAGCGCGAGGTTGCCGAGGGGCGCCCCGAGCACCGCTGCTACCATGAGCAGCCCGATGCGCCGCCAGTCGACGTACTTGGCCGCGCGCGGCAGCAGCGGCAGGGCGACCGCGACTTCCAGCAGCAGGCAGAGCGAGATGCCGGTCTCCGGGCCGTACAGCGCCGAAAAGACCGGCGTCATCATCATCGCTGCACCAAAGCCCGCGAAGCCGCGCACCATGCCGGCGACGACGGCTACGGCCGCGGCGATCAGGAAGGAAAAAGCCAACAAGTCCGGCATCGGGCGGACGACGCTATCATTGCGGGCCGCCGGCCCCATCATCATATAATGCAGGCCATGCCCTCAAAGAATCTCGCACTGCCGGCCATGCCGCTCTCGATGCCGTACATCCAGCGCCGGCCGGAGCTCGAAATCGCGCGCCGGCCGTTCAAGCTGGTGTCTGACTACACGCCGGCGGGCGACCAGCCCGAGGCGATCCGCCAGCTGATCGAGGGCGTCGAAAGCGGCGAGCGCGACCAGGTGCTGCTGGGCGTCACCGGCTCGGGCAAGACCTTCACGATGGCCAACGTGATCGCCTCCCAGGGCAGGCCGGCCCTGGTGCTGGCGCCCAACAAGACGCTGGCGGCCCAGCTCTACAGCGAGATGAAGGGCTTCTTCCCGGAGAACGCGGTCGAATACTTCGTCTCCTACTACGACTATTACCAGCCGGAAGCCTATGTGCCGCGCACCGACACCTTCATCGAGAAGGATTCGTCGATCAACGAGCAGATCGACCGGATGCGCCACTCCGCGACGCGCGCGCTGATGGAGCGCGACGACGTGATCATCGTCGCCTCGGTGTCATGCATCTACGGCATCGGCCCGCTCGAGAACTACCAGAAGATGACCTTCCGCCTGCACAAGGGGCAGAAGATCGACCGCACCTCCTTGCTCCGCCGCTTCGTCGAGCAGCAATACAAGAGGAACGACAACGCCTTCCAGCGCGGCACCTTCCGGGTGCGCGGCGACACGATCGACCTGTTCCCCGCCCACTACGAGGACAAGGCCTGGCGCTTCGAGATGTTCGGCGACGAAATCGAGTCGATCACCGAATTCGATCCTCTGACCGGCGAGAAGGCGGTGACGTTGAACGACATCATCGTCTACGCCAACAGCCACTACGTGACGCCCAAGCCGACCATGCAGAAGGCGATCGAGCAGGTCAAAACCGACCTGAAGCAACGGCTCGCCGAATTCAACCGCGCTGGCCGCCTGCTCGAGGCGCAGCGGCTCGAGCAGCGCACCCTGTTCGACATCGAGATGATGGAGACGACCGGCGCCTGCGCCGGCATCGAGAACTACTCGCGGTACCTCACCGGCCGCAAGCCGGGCGAACCGCCGCCGACGCTGTTCGAATACTTCCCCGAGAACTCCCTGCTGATCGTCGATGAGAGCCACGTCACGGTGCCGCAGATCGGCGGCATGTTCCGCGGCGACTTCAACCGCAAGAGCGTGCTGGCCGAGTTCGGCTTCCGCCTGCCGTCGGCGATCGACAACCGGCCGCTGAAGTTCGAGGAGTGGGAGACGCTGCGCCCGCAGACGACGTTCGTCAGCGCCACGCCCGGCCCGTGGGAGATGGAACGCACCCAGGGCACCTTCATCGAGCAGGTCATCCGCCCGACCGGCCTGATCGATCCGACGGTGCTCATCCGCCCGGTCGAGAAGCAGGTCGACGACCTGATCGCCGAGTGCAAGGAGTGCGCGAAGAAGAGCCAGAGGGTGCTGGTCACCGTGCTCACCAAGCGCATGGCCGAGGACCTCGTCGAATACCTGCACGAGGCTGGAATCCGCTGCCGCTACCTCCACTCCGACATCGACACCTTGGAGCGCATCGAGATCATCCGCGACCTGCGGCTCGGCGCGTTCGACGTGCTGGTCGGCATCAACCTGCTGCGCGAGGGGCTCGACATCCCCGAGTGCGCGCTGGTGGCGATCCTCGATGCCGACAAGGAAGGCTTCCTCCGGTCACCGACATCGCTGGTGCAGACGATCGGCCGCGCCGCGCGCAACATCGAGGGCCGCGTCATCCTCTATGCCGACAAGATCACCGATTCGATCAAGTACGCGATGAGCGAGACCGACCGGCGTCGGGCCAAGCAGATCGCCTACAACACCGAGCACGGCATCACGCCAGCCTCGATCAAGAAGAACATCGGCGAGATCCTGCAGTCGACCGCCGAGCGCGACCATTACACGGTCGATACCGGCGTGTCGGGCGACGTGCACCTGGTCGGCCACAACCTGCGCACTCATATCGCCGAGCTCGAGAAGCGGATGCGCGATGCCGCCGCCAATCTCGAGTTCGAGGAAGCCGGCCGCATCCGCGACGAAATCCGCCGCCTCGAAGCCCACGAGCTCGAGCTGCCCGGCCAGGCCGCCAGCGCCAACGTCGGCATCCACCTCGGCAAGATGCAGAACAGCCGCGTCTTCCGCGGCGTCCGCACCGGCTCCGGCGGCCGCGGCAAGCAGGCGCGCAGAAGCGGGCGTTGAGACGGGCACTTTTCGTCCTATCCTGAGCGAAGCGAAAGACCTCATCGACAGATCAGACACGGGCCGCGTAGCTGGCGCGAGGCTGCTTCGCGGCGCTCAGGACGACGGAAAAAGCGTTACGCCGCCGGCAGCTTGAGATCGAGTCTCGCCGTCCACACCGGCATCGGCAGCGTGTCGCGCGCGGCGAGGTTGGCCGGCAGCTCGGCCCGATCGGTCGTCTTCTTGAAGGGCAGGACGAGGCCGCCGCGGACGCCGAACACGGCGTCCTGGTCGAGATACTTGTCGTCCTCGGGGAAGAATTCCGTGATCAGCGGCTGATGGCCCGGCGCCTTGATGATCATGTGCAGATGCGCCGGCCGCCAGGCATGACGGCCCAACACGCGCAGCATGTCGCCGGCCGGGCCGTCGTCGGGCACCGTGTAGGACAGCGGCCGCACGGTCGAGAAAGCAAAGGTGCCGTCGTCGGCCACCTTGAGCCTCGCATGATAGTTCGTCGGGCTTTGGTCGGGGTCCTGCTGCGCATAGAGGCCGTTGCCGGAGTTCTGCCATGTCGCCAGCACCGTGCCCGCCGCCGGCGCGCCCTTGTCGTCGACGATCCTGCCGCTCACCACCAGAGGCTCGCCGACCTGGCCCTTCCAGAGGTCGCCACCGTTCGCGAGCTCGGGTGCGCCCTCGATATGGAACGGCCCCAGCACCGACGACGGCGTGCCGGTGGTCGCGGCGTTCACCATGTCGACCAGGGAGGAGACACCGAGCAGGTCGGAGAAAAGGATGTATTCGTTGCGCTTGTCATCGGTGAACTTCATCGCGCGCGTCAACGCATCGATCGCGGCGCCCCACTCCGCCTGGGTCACCTTGTTCTCGCGCACGAAGCCATGCAGATGGCCGGCGAGGCTCACCAGCAGGTCACGCGTCCGGGCCGAGGGCGCGTTCTTCGCGTATTTGGCAAAGGCGTTGGTGATCGTGCTGGGGGTCAGATCGCGCATCAGCGGCTCGCTCTCAATAGGGCGTCGTAGTCGGCCCGCAACAGGGCGAACAGCAGGTGGTCGGCCCACTGCCCGTTGATCCGCAGATACTGCCGCGCCAACCCCTCCTCGTGGAAGCCGACCTTCGCCAGCACGCCCTTGGAAGGCTCGTTGTGCGGCAGGCAGGCCGCCTCGAGCCGGTGCAGGCGCAGCTCGTCGAACACGAACGGCAAGGTGGCGCGCAACGCATCCGTCATCAGCCCCTGGCCGGCGAAGGGCTGACCCATCCAGTAGCCGACCGAGGCGGCCTGGGCGACGCCGCGGCGCACGTTGCTGAGATTGATGCCGCCGACCAACCGGCGCTTGTCGTTCAGGAACACGAACAACCCGTAGGCCTCGCCGGCGCGCCATTCACGGATCTGCTGGCGCAGGCGGCGGCGGAAATGATCGCGGCCCAGCGAATCGTCGGGCCAGGTCGGCTCCCACGGCGTCAGGAAAGCGCGGCTGCGGGCACGCAGCTCGGCCCATTCAGGCCAGTCCTCCATGGTCGGCGCGCGCAGGTAGACGCGCTTCCCCTGGACGCGGGTCATGCCCGAAAGCGAGAGCGGAACGTCGGCGAAACGGAACATCGGCCCCGCCATAATACCCATGCAAAACGAATTGTTACATGTTTTCGGGGACTTGGCGTGATATTTTACACTGCGGTCCGCCGCCCCGCGTCAAATCACTGCCTTGAAATGAGCCTCCGGACGTATGAGATTCAAGGCCTAACTTGGAGCAGACAGGTCATACCCCGCCATGGAAGCGAGTGACAACCCGGGCATCGGCCAGAAAGGCCGCTTTTACCTGACGAAGCACATCTGGCTGCCGCAGGAGCCGATCGAGAATTTCAATCTCAAGATGTCGGACATGATCCTGCGCCGCATGCCCAAGCTGCCGCTGGGCGGCGAGGACGCGCTGAGGGCCTTCCCCGTCCTGGCCGAGCTCAAGAAGAGCCACGACAAGATCAAGGCCGACCTGAACTATCTTCTCAGCCACCATGAGGAGATTCCGGCGCTGCATGAGGTCCACCCCCGCGACCTGTTCGTGCCCGGCCGCGCCTGGCGCACCTTCCTGCTGAAGATCTGGGGCCACGAGATTACCGAGAACACAGCGGCGGTGCCCGACACCTACGAGGCGATCTGCAAGATCCCCGGTGTCCACACGGCCCTGTTCTCGATCCTGCAGGGCGGAGCCGAGATCACCCCTCACCGCGGCTCGGCAGCAGGCGTGATCCGCTTCCACTATCCGCTGATCGTTCCGGAACATCCGGAGGAATGCTGGATCGAGATCGGCGGTCACCACTTCTTCTGGAAGGAAGGCGAGCCGCTGGTGTTCGACGATACGCGCGAGCACTGGGTCAAGAACCAGACCAGGGAAACGCGCGTCGTGCTGATCATCGATTTCGACGCCAACATGCCGTTCCCGGTCAACCTCTTCACGACGCTGCGCTACAACCTGATCCGCCATTCGACCGAGGTGAAGGCCGTCCGTGAGCGCGCCGCCATCGGCGTCCCGCCGCGCGCGCCGTCGGCCAAGCGCTCGGTCTCGCAGGGCGTGATCAGCATGGCCAGCCACACCACATCGGCGCCGGCCGAGACCACCAGGCAGCGATAGTCTCTCCCACGCATATTCCTCTCCCCCATTGGAGGGAGAGGAGAAGAAAGCGAAGAACACTCGCTAGAGCATCGAGCGCTTAATCGGACGCATATCCTGAGTCCGTGACCGGCATATCCCACGCCAATCGTGGATCGGATTTCAGATTCGTTGGGAAGGCGACTCCCAATTTTCGCACGATGCTCTAATTGCGGCCCTCGATCCGGAAGCTGGTCGGAGAGATCTCGTCGGCGGTACGGCCGCGGTGATCGACGTAGGGGGCGTTGCGCACGAAGGCTTCCTGCGCGTCCTGCAGCGCGCGCGACATGGCGACCCGATCGATGGTCGTGACCTCGAAGTCCTTCACCACCTGCAGTCCGTCGACGAACACGTGCCGCACGGCACGGTCGGCGGCGGAGAAGAAGAAGCTGCGCAGCGGATCGCGCACCGGCCGCATGCCGGGCGCCTCGAGATCGAGCAGCACCAGATCGGCCTTGGCGCCCACGCCGACACGGCCGATATCGTCGCGGCCGAGCGCCTTCGCCCCGCCGATCGTGGCGGCGTGGAACAGTTCAGACAACCAGACGCCGCGCACGCCTTTTGCAGCGGCGCGACCGAGGGTCGAGGCCATGCGCACCTCTTCCGCCATGTTCTGCGGCTCGGTGTCGGTGCCCATCGCCACGTTCACGCCCTTGCGAATTAGTGGCCGACATCCTCCATCATCTGGCCGTAGCGCGAGAACACGACCGGGCAATGCGCCACCGAGGTGCCGGTCTCGACCATGAGATCGAGATCGCGCTTGGTCCACCACTGCACCAGCGAATGATGGTCGAGGAAGATCGCATGGCCGAGGAGCATGTCCGGCCCGAGCAGCCCTTCCCGGTGCATCCACTGCACCGGTGTCACGCCGTGCCGGCGCACCATCTCCTGGAACTCCGGAACGTGCTGCGCGCAGTGCACGGTGATCTTGATCTCACGCTCACGCGCTGCGGCGATGCTGTCGCGGATCAGCTCGGGCGTGCAGGTGTCGACCTGCATCGGCGCCAGCATGGCGCTCAGCCGGCCCGACGGATGGCTCAGTGCCGCGTCGGCAGCCGCCAGGGCGGTGGCGAAGTCGCGCCGCCCCTTCTCGGTGTCCCAGACATAGTCGAGACGATGGCCGGTCGGCACGAACCAGCGCGCGTCGCGATACATCGGCGCAGCCACGGCGCGAATGCCGGTGGCGGCGAGCGTATCGAGCCAGCCGTCCCAAGCCACCGCGAGATCGGTGACCGTGGTGCAGCCGCTCTTGAGCAGCTCTGAAATGGCATTCTGGGTCGAGGCCTTGTTGGCCGCGAGTTGGGCGCTCGCGCCGCCCGCCTCCTCGGTGAGGCCCGAGGTCACGAACACCGACTTCTCGTCGAGGATACCTGTCTGATAGAGCGCCTGGTTGCCGAGTTCCTCGATCAGGCCGCGGCCGATGCTTTCCGATTGCAGGTGGGTGTGGACATTGACCATGCCCGGCATGACGCAAAAGCCCGCCCCGTCGATCTCGCGATCGACCTTGCCGGCATAGACCGGATCGACATGGACGATCCGGTTGCCGTCGAACACGACATCGACGTCGTTGCGGAAATAGTGCTGCTGGAGATGGGCGTCCCAGGCGACGACCCAACGAGCCTTGCGAATGCAGGTGACTGTCATGCTGCCGATGTTACTCGCCTCAGGCGGCGAGCCTCGCCGCGATCTTCTCGATCGATTCCAGCTCGTCGATCGGCCCCAGCGCCGCGATTGTCAGCTTGCCCGCGAGCAGCCGCCGCGCGACGCGACGCACGGCATCCTGATCGACGGCCTCGATGCGCGAGACGATCTCGGCATAGGGAATCGGCCGGCCATGGATCAGCAAATGCCGCGCTGCCTGCTCGGAACGCGCGCCGCTCGATTCGAGCGCCATCAGGGTGCCGGCCTTGATCTGGTTGCGCGCGCGCACGAGCTCCTGCTCGGTGAGCGTGTCGGCCACGCCGACGAACTCCTCGCACACCGCCGGGACCAGCTCGCCGAGATCGTCCTCGCCCGTGCCGGCATAGATGCCGAACAGGCCGCCGTCGGCATAGGCCGCGTTGAAGCAATGGATGCCGTAGACCAGGCCGCGCTCCTCGCGGATGCGCTGGAACAGGCGCGAGGACATGCCGCCGCCGAACAGCGTCGAGTAGATCGCCGAGGCGTAATAGTCGGGATCGCGGTAGCCGATGCCCTCGCAGCCGAGCACCAGATGCGCCTGCTCGAGCGTGCGGTTCTCACGGCCGTCGCCGCCGACATAGGCCAGCGGCTGGACGAGATGCGCGTTCGCCGGGGTGCGCGGCACGGAGGCGAAATGCTTCTCGGCCAGCTCGACGATCTGGTCGTGCTCCACCCTGCCCGCCGCCGACAGCACCATGTTCGAAGCGGTGTAGTGGCGCGCCAGGAAGGCGAAAAGATCGTCTCGGCCGATCGTCTCGACCGAGTCTGCAGTGCCCAGAACCGGCCGGCCGAGCGGCTGGTCGGGCAGCGCGGTCTCCTGGAACTGGTCGAAGATCAGGTCGTCGGGCGTGTCGAGCGCCTGGCCGATCTCCTGCAGGATGACGCCGCGCTCGCGCTGCAGCTCGTCGGGGTCGAACACCGAATTGCGCAGGATGTCGGCCACCATCTCGACACCCAGCGCCACGTCCTCCTTGAGGACCGAGGCGTGGTAAGCGGTGATCTCGCGGCCGGTATAGGCGTTGAGGCTTCCGCCGACGTTCTCGATCTCCTCGGCGATGGCTCGGGCGGAGCGTGTCCTGGTTCCCTTGAAGGCCATGTGCTCCAGCATGTGCGCCATGCCGTTCAGCTCGGCCGATTCGTGACGCGTACCGCAGGCGACCCAGATGCCGAGCGAGGCTGACTCGACCTCGGGCATCTCGTCGACCGCGACCCGCAGACCGTTGGACAGTGTAGTGACCTTGACGCTCATGAGTGTACCCTCGCCCGCTCGGACGTGGTGCCCATGCGGTCCTCGATCAAATCTTTCAACGCGTCGATATCGTTCGGCAGGCGGTCGACCCGCTCGGTGCGGTCGAGCAAGTCGGCCAGCCGCGCCGGCAGCCGCGGCCGCTCGCCCGTGGCCTTCTGCACGGCGTCGGGGAACTTCGCCGGATGGGCCGTCGCAAGCACGACCATCGGCACCGACGGATCGCGCCGGTGCTGCTGCGCCACCGCGTAGCCGATGGCGCTGTGCGGATCGAGCGTCTCGCCGAAGCGCTTGCGGCAGTCGGCAATCGCGGCCAGCGTGCCCTCGTCGTCGAGCCGGCCGGCATCGAACAGCGCGCGCACGCCGCCCAGCGCATTGTCGCCGACCTTCAGCGTGCCGGTGCTGCGGAAGGCCGCCATCGCATCGGCCAGCGCCTTGCCATCGCGGCCGTAGAGGTCGAACAGGAGACGCTCGAAATTGCTCGAGATCTGGATATCCATGCTGGGGCTGTAGGTCGGCACGACACCGGACATGGTCATCGTGCCGGTCTCGAAGAAGCGCGGCAGGATGTCGTTGGTGTTTGAGCCGATCACGAAGTGATGAATCGGCAGGCCCATCTGCTTCGCGGCATAACCTGCATAGACGTTGCCGAAATTGCCCGTCGGCACGGCGAACGCAACCGGCCGATCGGGCGCGCCGAGCGTCAGGGCGGCCCAGAAATAATAGACGATCTGCGCCATGACGCGGGCGAAGTTGATCGAATTCACCGCCGTCAGCGCATGCCGGTCGCGGAAGGCGAGATCGTTGAAGCACGCCTTGGCGAGGTCCTGGCAGTCGTCGAACGTGCCGCTGATGGCGACGTTGTGGACGTTCGGCGCCAGCACCGTTGTCATCTGCCGGCGCTGCACCTCGCTCACCCGGCCGTGCGGATAGAGCATGAAGATGTCGATCGACTTGCGGTCGCGCACCGCCTCGATGGCGGCGGAGCCGGTGTCGCCAGAGGTGGCGCCGACGATCGTCGCATGCTGGCCGCGCCGGAGCAGCGTATGATCGAGCATCAGGCCGAGGAGCTGCAGCGCCACGTCCTTGAAAGCGAGCGTTGGGCCGTGGAACAGCTCCAGCAGATGCAACCCGCTGTCGCCCAGCGGCTTCACCGGCGCCACGTCCGGCGCGTCGAACGAGGCGTAGGCCTCGGCGATCAGCCGGCGGAAGGTCGTCTCGTCGAACGCAGCGCCGACGAAGGGTTGCATGACGCGGAGGGCGACCTCGCCGTAGGGCTTGCCCTTGAGCGCCGCGATCTCGGCGGTGGAGAAGCGCGGCCACTCGGCCGGCAGGTAGAGGCCACCGTCACGCGCGAGGCCCGCGAGCATGACGTCCTCGAAACCGAGCGGTGCCAAGCTTCCCGTCGAGCCGTTGCGGGTACTGATGTAGTTCATCGCTTCGTCGACCTCATGGGAGCGCGCCGCTCCTGTGGCGCATCATGCTCACGAGCGCCACTGGAGTGGCGCGCCTCGTTGAACGTGATCATGCCACTTGGCGACAGGCGGCGTGGTCCTTGCGCACGCGTTTGGTCGATGCGGGGTGCTTGGCCAGCATCCGCTCCGGGCGCGTCGGCCGCTTTACGAGATCGCCGCCGCAGTTGGGGCAGAGGCCTCCCAGCCGCGCCTTCGCACAGTCGGCGCAAAAGGTGCACTCATAGGTGCAGATCAGCGCGTCCGGCGCACCGTTCGGCAGATCCTTGTCGCAGCATTCGCAATTGGGGCGCAGGTCGAGCATGGGGCCTCTCTTACGATAACCGACCGGACCGTGTCATCCCGGGCGCAGCGAGGGGATGAAGCCGGGTACGATCCAGCGACCTGGACGGACTAGGCCGGCAGATAGCGGTTTTCCAGATGCTCCTTGAAGGCAACGGTGCCAAGCGGCGCCCCGGTCGCCTGTGACAGGATCGTGTCCGTGTCGGCGATCGAGCCCTTGGTGTGCACGTTGGTGCGCAGCCAGCCCAGCAGCGGGGCGAAATCGCCCTCGCCGATCGAGTTCATGAGGCCGGGCATCGCCTTGCGCGCGGCGGCGAAGAGCTGGGCCGCCGCCAGGGCACCGAGCGTGTAGGTCGGGAAATAACCCCAGGCGCCGTCGGGCCAATGGATGTCCTGCAGGCAGCCGACCGAGTCATCGGGCGGGCCGATGCCCAGCAGCTCCGTCATGCCGTCGTTCCAGGCGCCCGGCAGATCGGCCAGTGCCAAATCACCGCCCAGCACTGCGCGCTCGATGCGGTAGCGCAGCATGATGTGCAGCGGATAGGTCACCTCGTCGGCATCGACGCGGATGAAGCCGGGCGCCACGCGCGTGTAGATCTTGTGGACGTTGCCGACCTCCCACGCCGGTCCGCTCTTGCCGAAGGCGGCGCGCATGCGCGGCGTGGCATAGGTGATAAATGCGTCGGAGCGGCAGGCCTGCATCTCCATCAGGAGCGACTGGCTCTCGTGCAGCACCATGCCGCGCGCATTGCCGACCGGCTGGCGGCGCCAGTCGCGCGGCAGGCCGGCCTCGTACAGTGCATGGCCGGTTTCGTGCAGCACGCCCATCAGCGCGCGAGCGAAATCCTTCTCATCGTAGCGCGTGGTGATGCGCACGTCGTCGGCGGTGCCGCCGGTGAAAGGATGCGCCGAGATGTCGAGCCGGCCATGATGGAAGTCGAAGCCGAGCGTCTTCGCCATCTCGACGCCGAGCTGGCGCTGCGCCTCGACCGGGAACGGGCCATCGAGCGGCAGGGCCTCGCCGGTCACCTTTTGCCGTTCCATGACCTGCGGCAGCATCGCCGGCAGGAAAGCCTTGAGCTCGGCGAACAGCGTGTCGATCCGCTGGCAGCGGCCGCCCGGCTCGTATTCGTCGAGCAGCGCGTCGTACAGTGACAGGCCGAGCGCAGCGGCCTTGGCCTCGCCGACACGTTTGGTGATGGTCACCACCTCGGTGAGGGTCGGCAACAGCGCCTTGAAGTCGCGGTTCTTCCTGGCCTCGCGCCACGCCATCTCGCAAGCCGACGACGCGCGGGTGCGCGCCTCGACGAGGTCGGACGGCAGGGCGTTCGCGTGCGTCCAGGCGTGGCGCATCTCACGCAGGTTGGCGGCGCGCCAGGCATCGAGCCCGGCCTTGCCCTCCTCGGCGCGCGACAGCAGGTCGGCCATTTCGGGCGCCACCATCAGCTCGTGGCTGATCACGCCCAGGGTCGCGAGCTGGTCGGCGCGGTCTTCGCTCGCGCCCTCCGGCATCATGGCCGAGCGGTCCCAGTTCAGGATCGCGCTGGCGCGATTGACGGCGCCCATGCGCCCGAAGCGGCGCTCCAGCTCGGCGTAGGGATCGTTGGCGATCATGCTTTGACCTTCGTGTGGCCGTTTATCGTGAGGCGCCCGTTCTCCCAGTGATAGGCGAGATAGACGCCCGCGCCCGCGAGCGCGATCAGGAACCAGGTGATGGCGTATTGCAGATGGTCGTTGGGGATGTCGAGCCGTGTCTGGCCGCCGATCGGCACCCCGCCGGGATTGGCCGTGGCGTCGGCTTCGAGGAAAAAGCTGTCTAGCACCGGATCGGGCTGTCCGCCCGCCATCTGGCGCATCAGCGGGACGTCGACATGGAACCAGAAATTCCGGGCCGGATCGTTGTCGGGAGCGAACTGCCGCTTGATCTGGCTGCGCCGCACGACACCGACGAGGTCGACCTTGCCGGGCAGCTGACCCTCGGCGCGCCTGGCCGGTTCCTTCTTCTCCGACGGAATCCAGCCGCGGTCGAACAGGACGATGACGCCGTCGTCGGTGCGCAGCGGCGTCACGACCTGCATGCCGACCTTGTTCTTCAGGCTGCGCGCTGCGAGGAAGAATTCCCTGTCGTGCAGGAATCTCCCCGACACCCGGACCCGGCCGTATTCGAAGCGCAGCGGATCGCCCTTCAGCAGCTCGTCGAGCGTCAACGGCGCGGCCGCCTGGTTGGTCGCGATGCGGTCGAGGATGTCGCGCTTCCAGGCGCGCCGCTCCATCTGCCAGACACCGAGCGACAGCGAAAACAGGAAGATCGGCAGCATGACGATCGTGGGCCACAGCAGTGGCCGGAGCTTCAGCATTGCAACCCTATTCCTCGAGCTCGGTCGACCGATGGGTATACTGCTGAGCGATCAACAAGGCCTTGAGAAGGCGCAGCAGCCACACCGCGCCGCCAAAGGTGAGCGGCAGCCAGATCAGCGCGTGCAGCCACCACGGCGGCTCGAAGCGGAACTCGACCCAGAAAACCAGCCCCATCACGATCGCGCCGAGCCCGAGGATGACGAATACGGCGGGCCCGTCGCCCGCGTCGTTGCCGCGCAGGTCGAGGCCACACACCGTGCAGCCATCCACCACCGTCAGCAGACCACGAAACAGGCGGCCTTGGCCGCAGCGCGGACAGACGCCGCGCAAGGCGACGTCGACAGGCGATTGGCGCGGCCAGGTGGACATGGCGGGCTCTCCCCAAAAGACGAACCGCCGGGGATCGCCCCGGCGGTTCCAAGCATGGACGTTTCTGCCGCCTCAGTGGAGGGCGATCGGCGCGTTGCCGGCGCCCCACCAGTAGATGCAGAAGAACAGGAAGATCCAGACCACGTCGACGAAATGCCAGTACCAGGCGGCAGCCTCGAAGCCGAAATGCTGCCTCGGCGTGAATTGGCCCTTCATCGCGCGGAACAGGCAGACCAGCAGGAAGGTCGTTCCGACGAAGACGTGGAAGCCGTGAAATCCCGTCGCGAGGAAGAAGGTCGAGGTATAGATGTTGTCGCGGAACCCGAACGGGGCGTGCGCGTACTCGTAGAGCTGGATTGCCGTGAAGCAGGCGCCGAGGACGACCGTCAGCAGCAGGCCGCGTACCGCGTCACGATTCTTGCCTTCGAGGATCGAATGGTGGGCCCAGGTGACGGTGGTGCCCGAGAGCAGCAGGATCAGCGTGTTCATGAACGGCAGGTCGAACGGCGCGATGACATGCACGCCCTTGGGCGGCCACATCCCGCCGTTGGCCTCGGCGCGCATCGGCATCTCGGGTGAGGCGGGAAAGAGCGCCGAGTCGAAGAAGGCCCAGAAGAAGGCGGCGAAGAACAGCACCTCCGAGGCGATGAACAGGATCATGCCGTAGCGCAGGCCAAGCTGAACCACGGCCGTATGATACTTGCGCGATTCGACGATGACGTCGCTCCACCACCAGTACATCACGGCGAAGATCATCAGGAAGCCCGGGACGACGACCCACCAGTTGACTGCCTTGACGATGCTCTCGACGCCCTTGCCGAACATGTCGGGATGCATGCCGAGGCCGGCGCCGATGGCGAGCACGAACGCGGCGAGCGATCCCAGCGCCGGCCACGGGCTCGGGTCCACGAGATGGTATGGATGATTAGGCCCGTGATGGGTGTTGTCGGCCATTGGTCTCAGCCCCCTTTTCCAGTTCCGTTGGCGGGTGTTCCGCCCAGCAAGGTCTTGGCCCGCTCCGTTTTCGCCTCGTAGAAGGTGTACGAGAGCGTGATGGTGCGGATGTCGTCGTAGCGCCGGTCCTTGGCCATGTCGGCGTCGACGAAGAAGACGACCGGCATGTCGACCGACTGGCCCGGCTGCAGCAGCTGCTCGGTGAAGCAGAAGCATTGCACCTTGTTGAACCAGCCGGCAGTGCGCTCGGGTGTGACGTTATAGGTGGCGGTGCCGACGATCGGCCGCTGCGAGATATTGGTGGCCCGGAAGTGGACGAGCTTCTCCTCGCCCAGTTGCACCTTGATCTCGCGTTGCAGCGGCTCGAAGCGCCAAGCGAGGTTGGGATCGACGTTGGAGTCGAAGCGCACCTGCACCGTGCGGGAGATGATCGGGCGATCGCCTTCCTGCGCCACCAGCGGCGTGCCGTTGAAGCCGGTCGCCTTGCAGAAGGCTTCGTACAGCGGCACTGCGGCATAGGCGAGGCCGAGCATGCCACCGACCACGGCGACCAGACGCCAGGCCAGGCGGGCATTGGGATCGCCGCGGTTCACAGCTTGCCCGTCATGTTGCCGCCGCCCATCCGCACGACGGTGAGAGCGAAGAATGCGGCCGCCATGGCCAGCAGGCAGAAGAATATGAAAATATTCTTGCTTCGCTGCTGGCGGTGCCGGTCGCTGTCGCCCGGGCGGCGGTTGTCATCGGTCACGACGGTCATCCCCCGACCAGCCCGCCCAGCAAGCGCCCCACCACCAACCGATCGAGCGGCAGCGCCGCGAACAGCACCGCGAGATAGAGAAGCGAGAACTTGAACATGCGCCGCGCTGCGCCGTGGCCGCGACGGTCGTCGGCGGCAAGCCACACGATGACGGCGTGGGCAATGAAGCCGACGCCGAGCACCAGCGCCACGATACCGTAGAGCCAGCTGACGGCGCCGAGCAGGGTCGGCGCCAGCGCCACCGGCACGAGAATCAACGTGTAGAACAGCATCTGCTTCTTGGTCTCGCGCGGTCCCGCCACCACCGGCAGCATCGGCACGCCGGCGCGGCGGTAGTCGTCGCTGCGATAAAGCGCCAGCGCCCAGAAGTGCGGCGGTGTCCACAGGAAGATCAGCAGGAAGAGCGAGAGGCCGACGGCCGAGACGTCGCCGGTGGCGGCAGCCCAGCCGATCATCGGGGGGAAGGCGCCGGCGGCACCGCCGATCACGATGTTCTGCGGCGTCCGGCGCTTCAGCCAGATCGTGTAGACGAAGACGTAGAACAGGATCGCGGCCGTGAGCAGCGCGGCGGCAACGAAGTTCGTCGCCAGTGCCATCAACAGCACCGAGAAGATCGACAGCAGGACGCCGAGGCCCAGCGCATCGTCGGGCGCGACCCTGCCAGCCGGCAACGGCCGGTTGGCGGTGCGCGTCATCAGGGCGTCGAGGTCCCGCTCGTACCACATGTTGATGGCGCCCGCGGCGCCCGAGCCCAGCGCGATCGCCAGCACGGCGAGGAACGCCTCGAACGGATGGATGTGCACCGGCGCGATCATCACGCCGACCAGGCCGGTGAAGACCACCAGCGACATCACGCGCGGCTTCAGCAGGTCGACGTAGTCACGCACCCGTGCGGGCGCCGTGCCCTCGCTCGTCCAGATGCTCTGTGCAGTGTCGCTCATGGCCCCTTCAAGGCGACGGCACCCCCCTCTTCATCACAAGAAGGGTGCCCTCGCTCCGGTCCTTAGTGATGCGCCGTAGGCGAGATGTGCGGCAGCTCTTCGAAGGTATGGAACGGCGGCGGCGAGGCCACGGTCCATTCCAGTGTCGTGGCACCTTCGCCCCAGTAGTTCGCGCCGACCTTGCGGCCATACAACAGCGTGCCGAACACCACGAAGATCAGCCAGAAGATCGTCGAACCGAACGAGATGAAAGCGCCGATCGAGGAGATGTAGTTCCAGTGCGCCATGGCGTCGGGATAGTCGACGTAATGGCGCGGCATCCCGGCCAGGCCCGAGAAATGCATCGGGAAGAAGGTCAGGTTCACGCCGACGAACATCGTCCAGAAGTGGATCTGGGCGTACGTCTCGTTGTACTGACGGCCGCACATCTTGCCGAGCCAGTAGTAGAAGCCGGCGAACATGCCGAACACCGCGCCGAGCGACAGCACGTAATGGAAGTGCGCGATCACGTAATAGGTGTTGTGCAGGGCGTAGTCGACACCGGCATTCGACAGCACCACGCCGGTGACGCCGCCGACAGTGAACAGGAAGATGAAGCCGATCGCCCACAGCATCGGGATCTCGAGCCTGATCGAACCGCCCCACATGGTGGCGATCCAGGAGAAGATCTTCACGCCGGTGGGCACCGCGATCACCATCGTGGCGGCGACGAAGTAGGCGCGCGTGTCGACGTCCATGCCAACCGTATACATGTGGTGCGCCCACACCACGAAGCCGACGACGCCGATCGCCACCATCGCGTAGGCCATGCCCAGGTAACCGAAGATCGGTTTGCGGGAGAAGGTCGAGATGATGTGACTGACGATGCCGAACGCCGGCAGGATCATGATGTACACCTCGGGGTGTCCGAAGAACCAGAAGAGGTGCAGGAACAGCGTCGGGTCGCCGCCGCCGGCCGGATCGAAGAAGTGGGTGCCGAAGTTGCGGTCGGTCAGCAGCATGGTGATGGCGCCCGCCAGGACCGGCAGGGCGAGCAGCAGCAGGAAGGCCGTCACCAGGATCGACCAGGCGAACAGGGGCATGCGGTGCAGGGTCATGCCCGGCGCACGCATGTTGAAGATCGTGGTGATGAAGTTGATCGCGCCGAGGATCGAGGAGGCACCCGCGATGTGCAGCGAGAAGATCGCGAGATCCATGCCCGCGCCCTGCTGGATCGTGAGCGGCGGGTAGATCGTCCAGCCGGTGCCGACGCCACCGCCGACAAGGGCCGACATCAACAACAGGATGAAGGCCGGCGGCAGCAGCCAGAAGCTGATGTTGTTCATGCGCGGGAAGGCCATGTCCGGCGCGCCGATCATCAGCGGCACGAACCAGTTGCCGAACCCGCCGATAAGCGCCGGCATGACCACGAAGAACACCATGATCAGGCCGTGCGCCGTGACGACGGTATTCCACAGATGGCCGTTGGGCGTCCCGTCGGCCGCGTTGAAGTACTGCACGCCGGTGTGCAGCAGCTCAAGACGCATCACCACCGAGAACGACGCGCCGATCAGGGCCGCGATGATGGCGAACACCAGGTACATCGTGCCGATGTCCTTGTGGTTCGTGCTGTAGACATACCGCCTCCAGCCGGTCGGCGTGTGGTGGTCGTCGTGATGATCGTGGGCGTGGGCGCCGTGCGCGGTTGCCATTGATGTCTCCTGCGGGGAGCGCTTAGCGGTTGGCGGGAGGGGTGGCGGAAGCGACGCTCGTCGCGGGCATCAGCCCGGCGGCCTTCTTCTTCTCCGCAGCCCATTTGTCGAACTCGTCCTTGGATACCACGCGCACCGCGATCGGCATGTAGGCGTGGGCGTTGCCGCAGATCTGCGAGCACTGGCCGAAATAAATGCCTTCCTTGGGGACCTGGATCCAACCCTCGTTGAGACGGCCGGGGATGACGGTCTTCTTGATGCCGAAGCCCCACACCGTCCAGCCGTGCATGGTGTCGGCGCCGGTGCCGATGATGCGCACGACCGCGTTCGCCGGGATCACCATTTCCTCGTCGACCGCGAGCTGGCGCGGCTGGTTCGGCTTCAGCTTGAGCCGATCGGCCTCGGGCAGGATGCGGCTGTCGATCGAAAAATTGCCCTGATCGGGATATTCGTAGCTCCAGTACCATTGATGGCCGGTCACCTTGACCGTCAGCGCGGCGTCCTGGGCCTTGTCGCCGTAGTACAGCAGGCGGAAGGATGGGATCGCGATCACCACCAGGATCAGGATCGGAATGATCGTCCAGGCGATCTCGAGCACGGTGTTGTGCGTCGTCGTGGTCGGAGTCGGATTGCGCGAGACATGGAAGCGCCACACGACGTAGAGCAGCAGCACCAGCACGAAAACCGAGATCAGGGTGATGATGACCAGCAGAAGGTCATGCAGCGACTCGACCCTCGCCATCACGGGCGTGTAGGGAGCCGGAAAACCCATCTGCCAATCGTGCGGCACGCCGACGACTGGCGTTTGCTTCTGCGCCTGGGCGCCGCTTACCACACCAAGGCCCGCCAGCAGCGTTCCGAAGAGAATGCCCACACACCGCTTGCCGACCATGCGTTCTGTCCCCTGAGCCCGCCTGCTTTGCGAGGGGTTCCGACTCGCAAAATCCCCCGTAATTCAAGGCGGTTAGTACCAGATATAGGAGATGGTGGTAATGGGTTTTCGACCGCGCCCGGTATGTGGCGGCCAGTCGCAGCCATCGCGCCCTTGCCGCAGCAACCGCGCATCGGGCGCAACATGTGGCGCTTGCCGCCATCGCGGTATCGACGCGCAGGAGTCCCGCGATGCCTGATCGATCGGGCCGGCGGCGACCATCCGCACCATGGTCGCCTCGCGGGGAAGCGATCGCGGCAGATGGAACGCCAGGTCGCCTGCGTCTCACGGCCGCGGTTGGCATCGCCCCGCCCAATGGAATGATCACCTCGAACGGGCGCGGGCGCCCAAGTCCCGCAGGGTCACGGCAGATTGGGCGGGGTCGCGAAAGGCATTCGCCGCTTGTCTTTCGGACGACCGACAGTATGGTCGCGCCCGCCCCGGCAAACCCCAACGCCGTCAAGGAGCCGTCATGCGTCTGGCCTTCATGCCCGCCCTCGTCGCGATGCTCATTGCAGCCGCAACCACCGCCTTCGCGGCGGACAAGGAGAACACGCTCTATATCGACCTCAAGGACGGCCGCGTCGTGATCGAGATGCGCCCCGACCTTGCCCCCAAACACGTGGCCCAGATCAAGAAGCTGGTCCGCGAGGGCAAGTACAACGGTGTCGTCTTCCATCGCGTGATCGAGGGCTTCATGGCCCAGACCGGCGATCCGGACGGCACCGGCATGGGCGGCATGGGCGACAGGCTGCCTGCCGAATTCAGCCGCGAGCCGCATGTCCGCGGCACCGTGTCGATGGCGCGCACCTCCGATCCGAATTCGGCGCGCAGCCAGTTCTTCATCTGCTTCGCGCCCGCCCCTTCGCTTGACGGCCAGTACACGGTGTGGGGCAAGGTCGTGTCGGGCATGGAATTCGTCGACAAGATCAAGAAGGGTGCGCCCGGTTCGGGCGCTGTCGCTCCGCCGGCCGACAAGATGCTCAAGGTCCAGGTTGCCGCCGACGTCAAAGGCTGACCGTTCTCTCAACCCCAGCGCCCGCAGGAGGCCCCAATGGACAAGGAAAACACGCTCTATATCGACCTCAAGGACGGCCGCGTCGTGATCGAGCTGCGCCCCGACCTCGCTCCCAAGCACGTCGCCCAGATCAAGAAGCTGGCGCGCGAGGGCAAGTATGACGGTATCGTGTTCCACCGCGTGATCGACGGCTTCATGGCCCAGACTGGCGACCCTGACGGCAACGGAATGGGCGGCATGGGCGAGCGCCTGCCGGCCGAGTTCAGCAAGGAGCCGCACAGCCGCGGCGTCGCGTCGATGGCGCGCAGCAGCGATCCGAACAGCGCGCGCAGCCAGTTCTTCATCTGCTTCAAGGACTCGAACTTCCTCGACGGCCAGTACACCGTGTGGGGCAAGGTCACGTCGGGCATGGAGTTCGTCGACAAGATCAAGAAGGGCGAGCCGCCCTCGAACCCCGACAAGATGATCAAGGTCCAGGTCGCCGCTGACGCGAAGGACTAACGCGTCACTGACTTGGCTTTCTCGTCTACTCTCCATGAGGAAGACGATGATGAATGAGGCGAGATTTCTGCGCCCATTTCTCGCCATCGCGGCAGCGCTGCTGCTGGCAAGTCCGGCCGCCGCCAACGATTCGGCGGCGGAGCTCGCGGCGGGCGGCCTCCAATTTATCAAGACCGATGCCATCACGATGCAGCGCGAGGATCTCGCGCTGTCGCTGTCCGAGGTCCGCGTGCGCTACGAGATGCGCAACGACACCGGCCGGCCGGTGACCTTGCGCGTCGCCTTTCCGATGCCCGAAGTGCCGCACATGACGCCGGGCGGCATGACGACCGGCCCAGACGATGGCAGTGGCCCGCACAACATCGCACTGCGGCCGCCGGCCGATCCGAATTTCCTGAACTTCAAGGTCCGCTCGAACGGGCAGGACATCAAGCCCGAGGTAGAGATTCGAGCAACGCTGCCCGGCGGGCGCGACGTTGCCGCCGAGCTGCGCGAGATCGGCGGCCTGACGCTGGTGCTGCAGCCTGGCCTGTTCGTCGAGGGCGACACGCCCCTCCCCACCGAGACGGTCACCAGGCTCCAGGCCCTCGGTGCTTACGAGAAGCTCGACGACAAGGCGTGGCGGTTGCCGTGGACCACCCGGATCACCTTCCACTGGATGCAGACCTTCGCGCCCGGCGTGACCGTGGTCGAGCACAGCTACCGCCCGGTCATCGGTTCGCGGTTCATCGTGCCCAGAGATGCCGGCACCATCGAAGCCAGCGGTCGCGGCGATCCGGTGCGGGACTTCTGCATCGACGGGCCGACGGACAAGGCGATCCGCGCCCTGGCGGAACAGAAGCTCCGCACCCGGCCCAACGATGGGCTGCTCTCGGGATATACCCTGGCCTACATCCTGCAAACCGCGCGCAACTGGCGCGGTCCGATCGGCACGTTTCATCTCACGCTGACCGGTGGGCCGATCGGCGGCGATCTGGGCGGCCGCGGCGAGAGCCGCGTGATATCGCTCTGCACCGACCTGCCGATCGTGCACACCGGCCCGCAAAGGGTCGAAGCGACGGTGCGCGACTACGTGCCTAAAGA
This sequence comes from Reyranella sp., assembly GCF_965279465.1. NCBI lineage: Bacteria > Pseudomonadati > Pseudomonadota > Alphaproteobacteria > Hyphomicrobiales > Reyranellaceae > Reyranella > Reyranella sp. Next base: position 3,271,606 of record NZ_OZ257242.1, on the reverse strand, counting down.
GGACCTGCGGGTCCTGTTCATCAGCGAGTGACGCGATCGCGTCATTGGACCGTACGCGATCCGCCGAGGCGCTTACTTGTCCTTCGTCACCGTGTGGAAGGACTTCGAGATCACCTGCCAGCGGCCATCGACCTTGAGCAAGGTGAGATAGTCGGTGAAGTAGCGCGGCGGGATCTGGCACTCGACCTTGGCGAAGGCGGTGCCGGGACCGGAGAAATCGATCGACACGATGCGGTCGCGCCGCTCGCTGCCGTTCGCCTTGGCCGACTTGCGGCTCTCGACCATCCTGAACCAGTCGGCGCGCGGCATGTCGGCAGCCGTGCCATCCGGCTGTGCACTGTAAAGATGCGATGCCGGATGGAACGCCTGCCCGAGTTTCGCCGTGTCGCCCTCGTAAAGCCCATCGAAATAGACCTGCAGAACCTTCTCGACTTCCGCGACGTCCGAACCCATGTCGTGCTCTCCTTAAATCGCCCCGTTGGGGCTGACCAGAATCTTCCCGTTGCGCCCGCCCCTGTCGGCATGGGCGAGCGCGTCCTTGATCTTGTCGATCGAATAGACAGTGTCCACCGGCGCGAACAGCTTGCCGGCCATCACCTGCCCGCCGAGGTCGGCATAGATCTCGCGGATCTTCTGCGCGCTCCTCCGCGCGAGGAAGCGGCCGAGCATGAAGCCGGTGAGCTTCACGCCACGGTAGGTGAAGTTGTTGCGGCTGACGTCCGGGTTCTGCCCGCTCATCGAGCCGTAATGCACGACGGTCGCATCGCTCGCGACGCAGTCGCAGAGCCGGCCGGTCGCCTTTCCGCCGATCGCCTCGACGCCGAGCCTGATCGGCGCCCCGCCGGTCTCGCGCGCCACGCGCGCCGGGAGATCGTCGCCATCGACCATCACCAGGTCGGCTCCGAGCTGCTTCAGCTCCTCGGCAAGCTCCGGCCGGCGCACGACGTTCACCGTGCGCAGCCCCCGTTGGTGGGCGAGCACGATCAGCAGCCGGCCGACGGCGGAATTGGCGACGTTCTGGATCACCCAGTCGCCGCCCTTGAGCTCGACGAAGTCCGACAGCATCAGCGCCGCGGTCGGCGGATTTATGCGCACCATTGCGGCCTGCCGAAGGTCGATGCCGGCCGGCAGCGGAATGGCATCCTCGCCCTTAACCTTGCGCTTCTGTGCCCAGTTCTCGCGCTGCAGATTGATCACAAGGTCGCCCGGCTTCACGTGCCCGACCTGCACTCCTACGGCCGTGACGCGGCCGACGCATTCGGCGCCGGGCGTCGCGGGCAGCGGCGGCCTCAGCCGATAGGTACCGCGGCAAAAACCCATGTCCGCCGGGTTGATCGGGAAGGCCATGACGTCGAACACGACCTCGTCCGCAGCAGGCGCGCCGACATCCGGCACGTCGGCGCAGCGCGCCACTTCCCAGGGCGTGCCGTAGCTTTCGATGAGCACCTGCTTCATGCGCCCCTCCGATTGGTTTTTCATTGGCCCGTCGATTGCTTATATTGGGATTCGACAGGGGGCGAAATGCCGGATGGCGGCTAAGACATTCGACGAGATGCGCTCAGGCGCCGAGGGCTTGATCCGCGAACCCTATCGCGGCGTCGCGCAGTGGCTCGACAGCACGTCACCGGAGCGGCTGGCGGCGACGCGGCACGAGGTCGACCAGTTCTATCGCCGCCACGGCATCACCTTCGGCGCCTATGGCGCGGCCGAGGGCAGCGAGACCACCATCCCGTTCGACATCATCCCGCGCGTCATGGCGTGGGACGAATGGCAGTATCTGCACAAGGGCCTGGTGCAGCGGGTGAAGGCCCTGAACGCTTTCCTCGCCGACGCCTACGGCGAGCGCGAGATCTGCCGTGCGGGCGTCATCCCCGAGCAGCAGATCCTGATGAATGCCGAGTTCGTCGCGATGGCGCAGGGGCTCAAGCTGCCGGGCGACGTACATGCCCATATCGCGGGCATCGACCTGGTGCGGGTCGGCGAGAAGGACTTCTACGTCCTCGAGGACAACGTGCGCACGCCGTCGGGAGTGTCCTACGTATTGGAGAACCGCGAGGTCATGATGCGGCTCGCCCCCGAGCTGTTCTCGGCGATGCGCGTGATGCCGGTCGCCAACTACACCGAGGAGCTGCTGGCGACCCTGCGCTCTGTGTCGTTCGGCGACAGCCACGAGCCCAACGTCGTGCTGCTGACTCCCGGCCACTACAATTCGGCCTACTTCGAGCACGCCTTCCTGGCCGACGAGATGGGCATCGAGCTGGTCAAGGGCTCCGACCTGTTCGTCGACGAGGGCCGCGTCTTCATGCGCACGCCGCGCGGGCCGCAGCGGGTCGACGTGATCTACCGCAGGGTCGACGATGCCTTCCTCGATCCCCTGGCGATGCGGCCGGACTCGTATCTCGGCGTCGCCGGCCTCATCGGCGCCTTGCGCGCGGGGCGCGTGAACATCGTCAATGCGCTGGGCAACGGCGTGGCCGACGACAAGTCGACCTACACCTACGTGCCCGAGATGATCCGCTTCTATCTCGGCGAGACGCCGATCCTGCAGAACGTGCAGACCCATCGTGGCGACCGGGCGGACGACCTCAAGTACATGCTCGAGCACCTGTCCGAGCTCGTCGTGAAGGAAGTGCACGGCTCGGGCGGCAAGGGCATGCTGGTCGGGCCGACCTCGAGCAGGCAGGAGATCGAGGAGTTCTCGCAGCTCGTGAAGGCACGGCCCGACAACTACATCGCTCAGCCGACGCTGGCGCTCTCGACCTGCCCGACCTTCGTGGCACAGGGCGTTGCGCCGCGGCACGTCGATCTGCGGCCGTTCGTGCTCTCGGGCAAGAAGATCACCATCGTGCCGGGCGGGCTCACGCGGGTCGCGCTGAAGGAGGGTTCGCTGGTCGTGAATTCGAGCCAGGGCGGCGGCACGAAGGACACCTGGGTGCTGGCGCCGGATGTTTAGGATCACTCCTCATAGGAGCGCGCCACTCCAGTGGCGCATCGTGGGCATGAGCGCCACTGGAGTGGCGCGCTCCTATAACGTACGCCCATGCTGAGCAGCACCGCCAAGAACCTCTACTGGATGGGCCGCTACCTGCAGCGGGCCAAGACCACGGCGCGCCTGATCGAGGCGACGCAGCGCATGGCGCTGCAGTCGAGCGGCAAGGAAGCCGAGGCGGTGGTGGCAATCTTCGGCATGGAGGACGAGTTCCGCCAGAGCCAGTCGCAGGAAGGCCAGAGCCAGCGGCAAGTCCAGGGCAAGGGCGGCCGCCGGCTCTCGGACCTCGTCGACTTCCTTGCCTTCGACGAGACCAACCCCTCCTCGATCGTGAGCTCGATCAGCTCGGCGCGGCGCAATGCCCGCGAGGAGCGCAACAACATCACGGTCGACGTCTGGGAAAGCCTGAACGGGCTGTGGCTCGAGCTGAGCGGCAAGCTGCGCGGCAACCGCGCCACGCTCGACCGCGGCGCGCTGATCGAATCAGTGAAGAAGCAGGCGGTGATGATCTTCGGCGCCGCGCAAGTGACCCTGCTGCGCGACGAGGCCTGGAACTTCCTTCAGCTCGGCGCCTTCCTCGAGCGCGGCGACAACACCGCCCGCATCCTCGACGTGAAGTATCACCGGCTGATGCCCGACGGCAGCCCGCACGCCGAGACCCTCGACTACTTCGCCTGGTCGGAGCTGCTCGCCTGCATCGGCGCGGTGCGCACCTACCGGCGCATCTATCGCAGCTCGCTCGATCCGATGAAGGTTGCCGAGCTGATGATGCTGCGGCGCGACGTGCCGCGCTCGGTGCATCATTGCCTGTGGATGGTCGACGCGAGCATGCGCGAGCTGGCCGACGCCTACGGCACGCGCGGCGAGGCCGACCGGCTGGCGGGAGAGTTGCACGCGAAGCTGCGTTACGCCCGCATCGACCAGATCTACGACATCGGCCTGCACAGGTTCCTGAGCGAGGTGCGCGACGGCTTCGCGGCGCTCAGCGACGAAATCGGCCGCCAGTTCCTGCTGGATTGACCATGCGGTTCTCCGTCCACCACCTGACACGCTTCGAGTTCGACCAGCCGTCGGGCCATTCGATCCACGACGTGCGGCTGACGCCCAAGCCGGCGAGCGGCCAGAGAATCGTGTCGTGGCGAATCGAGGGGCCTGGCAAGCGCTCGGACTGGACCGATGGGCACGGCAACCAGGTGACGACCTTCTCGGTCGCGCAGGCGCACCAGGCGATCGAGATCGAGGTGACCGGCCTCTACGAATACAGCGGCGCCGACCAATGGCTGCGTTACGCCGAGACGCCGACGCTGCCGGCGCCCTTCTGGCTGCGCAACAGCGGCATGGCGCGGCACGATGCGAGCTTCGATCCAATGATCGAGGATCTGGCCGAACGTGCCGCCGAGCCGACCCAGCGGGTCACGGTACTGCACGAGGTGATGGAGCGGGTCGGCAGGCGCATCGCCTACAAGACCGGCGTGTCGACAGTCGACACCACGGCGATCGAGGCGCTCGCACGCGGCGCGGGCGTGGCGCAGGACAGCGCGCACGTCTTCATCGCGGCGTGTCGGCGGCTCGGCGTGCCGGCGCGCTATGTCAGTGGCTACCTGCGCAACGACGACCCGGAATTGCATGTCGGCCGCACCAGCCATTCCTGGGCGGAGGCCTGGGTGCCGGGTCTGGACTGGGTCGGCTTCGACCCGACGAACGGAATCTCTCCGCGCGGCGACAGCCTGCGCGTCGCGGTCGGCCTCGACTACCGCGACGCCGCACCGGTCAGCGGCCGGCGGGTCGGCTTCGGCGATGCCACCATGACCGTCGAGGCCTCGGTCAAGTCGGTCGACTGATCTCACAGGAAAGGAAATATGGCCCGTCCCGACGATAATTGACCTGCGGCAAACCTTGCGGCTCAGGGCCTCGGCCAGTAGGTTCCCGCCCGTTTTGTCACCCGCCCGAAGGAGGCGTCAGCGTCATGGCATTCATTGCCGACCGTCTTGGCCGCATCAAGCCCTCTCCGACGAATGCCGCGCAGGGCAAGTTCCTGGAGATGAAAGCGGCGGGCAAGGACGTGATCGGACTGGCGGCGGGCGAGCCCGACATGCCGACGCCCGACCACATCAAGGAAGCGGCGATCGCGGCGATCCGCAACAATGACACGAAGTACACGGCCGTGCCGGGCACGCCGGCGCTGCGCCAGGCGATCGTCGCCAAGATGAAGCGCGACCATGGCCTCGACTACAAGCCGAGCCAGACCGTCGTCACGTCGGGCGGCAAGCAGATCATCTTCAATGCGATGCTCGCCACCCTGAACCCGGGCGACGAGGTCATCATCCCGGCACCCTACTGGGTGTCCTATCCCGAGATGGTGATGTTCGGCGACGGCACGCCCGTCATCGTGAACTGCCCCGAGGAGACCGGCTTCAAGCTGCAGCCCGAGGCGTTGGAGCGGGCGATCACGCCGAAGACCAAGTGGATCATCCTGAATTCGCCCAGCAACCCGACCGGGGCAGCCTACACCAGGGCCGACCTGCGCGGGCTGTGCGACGTGCTGCTGAAGCACCCGCAGGTTCACATCCTGACCGACGACATGTACGAGAAGCTCGTCTACGACGACTTCGTGTTCGCCACGCCGGCCGAGGTCGAACCCAGGCTCTACGACCGCACCCTGACCATGAACGGCGTGTCGAAGGCCTACAGCATGACCGGATGGCGCATCGGCTATGCGGCCGGTCCACAGCAGCTGATCGATGCCATGATCACGGTGCAGAGCCAGAGCACCACGAATGCCAGCTCGATCAGCCAGGCGGCGTCGGTGGCGGCGCTCAACGGACCGACTGACTTCATCGCCAGGAACGTTGCCGTCTTCAAGCAGCGCCGCGACCTGATCGTGTCGATGCTAAACCAGACCAAGGGCCTCAAGTGCCCGCGGCCGGAAGGCGCCTTCTACGTCTATCCGTCCTGTGCCGGCACGATCGGCAAGAAGACGCCGGGCGGTAAGGTGATCAAGGACGACACCGACTTCGTGAGCTACCTGCTCGAGTCCGAGGGCATCTCGGTCGTCCAGGGCTCCGCGTTCGGCCAGGGCCCGGCCTTCCGCATCTCGTATGCGACGGCGACCGAGTTGCTTGAGGAGGCTGGCCGCCGCATCCAGCGGGCTTGCGCTGCGCTGATATAAGGCTCAAATCGCACGACAGGCAGCGGCCGGCCCCGCAAGGGGCCGGCCGTTTTCAGTTCCAGAGTACCCGCGTCATGAGTTCCGCCGCCGTCACTGCCAACAACCTGGAAACCGAAGGCCTGCCGCCGCCGCGTCGTTACTGGGTGCTGGTCTCCGTGCTGTGCGGCGTGGCCCTCATGAGTCTCGACGGTGCAATTGCCAACATCGCGCTTCCGACAATGGCGCGCGATCTCGGGGCAAGCGACGCGGCCACGGTCTGGGTCGTGAACATCTACCATCTCGGCTCGGTGATCTGCCTGCTGCCGGCGGCGGCACTGGGTGAGATCTTCGGCCTGAAGCGTATCTACGCCACAGGCCTCATCCTATTCACCCTGTCCTCTCTCGCCTGCGCGCTCTCGCCCACGCTCCCCGTGCTGATCCTGGCGCGCCTCGCCCAGGGCATGAGCTGCGCCTGCATCGCCGCGATCGGCCCCGCCGTCGTGCGCGACATCTATCCGCGCCGCCTGATCGGCAGCGGGCTCGCCATGATAGCGCTGTGCGTCGCGGCGGGCGGCGCGCTCGGTCCAACCATCGCCTCGCTGATCCTCTCGGTCGCGAGCTGGCCCTGGCTGTTCCTGGTGAACGTGCCGATCGGCATCGTGGCGGTGCCGCTGTTCCTCTCCCTCGCGAGTCCGGGACGGCCGCAGCCTCGCCCGTTCGATTATGTCGCGACCCTCCTGAGCGCCGCCACGCTGGGCCTGCTGCTGATCGGCGTCGATACGCTCGGCAGCGGTGCGCGCTCGCTCGCGATCGGCGAGATGGCGGCCGGCTTCGTCTGCGGCGCGATTCTGGTCTGGCACCAGAGCGGGCGCCCAAACGCGATGCTGCCGCTGGACCTGCTCAGGATCCCGCTCATGTCGTTGTCGCTCGCGACCTCGACCTGCGCCTACACCGCGCAGATCCTGGCCTACGTCTCGCTGCCTTTCCTGTTCGAGACGGTGATGCACCGCTCGCAAACCGCGACCGGCCTCCTGGTCACGCCCTGGCCGGCTCTGATCTTCATCGCCGCGCCGCTCGCCGGCCGGCTGGTCCGGCACTACCCGGCCGCCTTGCTGAGCAGCGTCGGGCTCGCAATCCTCGCCACCGGGCTGCTCCTGCTTGCGACGATGCCGGCAGCGCCGTCGGACCTCGACATCGCCTGGCGCATGGCGCTGTGCGGCATCGGCTTCGGCTTCTACCAGACACCCAACAACGCCACGGTGATGACGGCGGGGCCGGTATCGCGCTCCGGCGCGGCGGGCGGCATGCTGGCCGTCGCCCGCACCCTCGGCTGGTGCCTGGGCTCGGCGCTGGTGACGTTGATCTTCGCCGTGGCGGAGGCCGACGCCACGATCCGCTGCCTCGAAGTCGCCTGCGGCTTCGCCCTCGCCGGCGCGGTCACCAGCGTTTCGCGCGGCGCCTTCCGGCGCCGGCCGTAGGCCCTTATTCGTGAGGAAGGGCTTCTGGACAATAATCTGCCTCTGGAGAGGAACAGGATGCGGAGTGCGGGGCGCCGGCTTCCTCCACCGGGATGGCGTTGACTCCCCTTGCCCGGAGTGAAAGCATTTCCACGTCATAGGGCTTCGCTCCGATCGAGGCGCCGCGGGTTCATCTCCTGCGTTCGCGTCACGGCCGAGAGTTAGTAGCGACCGTCACGGACGCTGGAGCTGCCCGACGCCTCTCGGGGCTTCTACGCGCTTTCAACCGCGAAGAAGGAGGACGTCGTCATGACCGACCTGAAGACCGGAACGATCCTAAGCGGCAGACCAGGCAGCGGCGCGCATCGCGTGGTGGCGCTGTGCGGGCCGTATCTTTCGGGCAAGACCAGCCTGCTCGAGAGCCTTCTCTACGCCACGGGAGCCATCGGCCGGCGCGGCTCGACGCGCGCAGGCACCTCCGTCGGCGACGGTTCGCTCGAGGCGCGCAAGCGCAGCATGGGCACCGAGATCAACATCGCGTCGGTCGACTATCTCGGCGACCAATGGACCTTCCTCGACGTGCCGGGCTCGATCGAGTTCCAGCACGACTCCTTCGCGGCGCTCGCCGTGTGCGACACGGCCGTCATCGTGTGCGAGCCGTCGCCCGAGCGCGTGATCGCGCTCTCTCCCCTCGTGAAGTACATCGAGGACAACCGCATCCCCCACCTCTTCTTCATCAACAAGATCGACTCGGCCGAGGGCCGCGTGCGCGACATGCTGGCGGCGCTGCAGACCGTCTCGTCGCGCAAGCTCGTCCTGCGCCAGGTGCCGATCCGCCGGCCGACCAGCGACGGCGGCGAGGAGACGATCGGCTATGTCGACCTCGTGAGCGAGCGTGCCTATCGCTACCAGTCGAACGGCGCCTCCGACCTGATCGAGATGCCGGCAGAGGTCCTGCCGCGCGAGAGTGAAGCGCGGCGCGAAATGCTCGAGACCCTTTCGGAGTTCGACGACGCCCTGCTCGAGCAGCTGATCGAGGATGTGGCGCCCGAGAAATCGCTGATCTATCGCGACCTGCACGACGAGTTCGGCGCCGACAAGATATCGCCCGTGCTGCTCGGCGCCGGTGATCGCGAGAACGGCGTACGGCGTCTCCTGAAGGCGCTGCGCCACGACGCGCCGTTCGTCGGCGAGACCGCAAAGCGGCGCGACCTGCCGTCGAATGGCGTCGCGATGGCCGAGTGCTTCAAGGTCCTGCATCAGGCGCATGCCGGCAAAATCTCACTTTGCCGCGTCTGGTCGGGGACCTTGACGGAAGGCCAGTCGCTCGGCAGCCAGCGCATCGGCAGCCTGTTCCGCCCGTTCGGCCAGCGCCTCGACAAGATCGGCGAGGCCAAGGCCGGCGAGCTCGTAGCGCTGGCCAAGATCGACGCGCTGTCGGCGGGACAGTCGATCTCCGCTGCCGGAATCGCGCCGACCGCAGACTTTCCGCCTGCCGAATCGCCGGTCTTCACCGTCTCCCTCGCGGCCAAGAATCGCAACGACGAGGTCAAGCTCTCCGGCGCGCTGCAGAAGATCGTCGAGGAGGATCCCTCGCTGGTCTGGGAGGCGCGGGCGGAGACGCACGAGCTGCTGCTCAAGGGCCAGGGCGAGATGCACCTCAAGGTCGCCGTCGAGAAGCTCGCCGGCCGCTACAACGTCGCCGTCGAGACGGTGGCGCCGAAGGTGGCGTATCGCGAATCGATCACGGCCGGCGCCAGCCAGCACGCGCGCTACAAGCGCCAGACCGGCGGGCACGGGCAGTTCGCCGACATCAAGGTCGAGGTCCGCCCGCTGCCGCGCGGCTCGGGCTTCCGCTTCGTCGACAGGATCGTGGGCGGCGTGGTGCCGCGCAACTTCATCCCCGCCGTCGAGGAGGGGTTGATCGACTACCTGAAGGAAGGTCCGCTCGGCCAGCCGGTGGTCGATCTCGAGGTGGCGCTGGTCGACGGCCAGTACCACGCGGTCGACAGCTCCGAGATGTCGTTCAAGATGGCCGCGCGCATCGCCATGACCGAGGCGATGCCCAAGTGCAAGCCGGTCCTGCTCGAACCGATCCTGAAGGTGACGGTGGCGGCACCGTCGGAATCGACCTCGCGCATCCAGCGCCTGATCTCCGGCCGGCGCGGGCAACTGCTGGGCTACGACACGCGGCCGGGCTGGACCGGCTGGGACGAGGTCTCGGCGCTGATGCCCGAATCGGAGGTCGCCGACATGATCGTCGAGATCCGCTCCGTTACACAGGGTGTCGGCACGTACCGCACCGAGTTCGACCACCTCCAGGAACTGACCGGCCGCGGCGCCGACCGCATCGTCGAGGAAGCGAAGAAGCGCGCCGTGGCGTAGAGCTGCGCCGTCGGCTGGGCGTTTTGGCCGCGGAGCGGCCAAAACGGTCGCCCCGTCCTACGGCGCCATCAATGCCGCGAGCGCCGTCCGCACCCCCTCCGACCTCCGGTAGTATTGGTGCGACCCTTGGAAGTCGGCGACGTAGTCGGTGAAGCCGCCGCAATCGACCATGCGATAGGTGGCCTCCGGAAACAGCGCGATGTCATCCCGGCCGCGCGGCCCGTCCTGTCCCAGCCGTTTGGTGCCGTTCAGATTCTCACTGAGGATATCGAGGACTTTGTCGCCGTTGCTGTAGAGGATCGAGATTCGCCGTGCGAGGCGGCTGAGCGAGGTCAGCGCCGCCGGCGCCATGAACGCCGAATCGACGATGTCGGGAGCCGCCAGGATCGCTTCGTCGAACAGGAGTGCATCTCCGTTGCCGTTCGCGAACCAGGCGTCGACCGCGCCCTGCAGCGCGAGGTTGCCCATGCTGTGCGCCAGCAGGAAGGTCCGCCGGCCGTTGCTGCGAGCCTTCTCGAGGATCGGCATGAGGTTGGCGAAGAACCTCATCAGGTGCATGCCCGAATTGCCCGCGGCCTTCTGATCGGACCTGTAGGCGAGGGTCGGAAACGGCGGTGTGATGACCTGGCCTCGCGATGGCCAGCTGAAGGCGACGACCGCGGTGTCGGCATCGGGAACTCCACAATCTGCGAACCATTCCCGGTTGAAGGCGGCGCGCGTGATGGCGTCCTCGAAGCTGTTGGCGAATCCGTGAATGAAGACGAGGATGTTGCGTCCTCCATCGGCCAGATCATTGAAGGCCATCGGGCTGAAGCCGCCCTTCTGAAGATCCTGAATGGAGTTTATCGCCCCGGTCTTGTCCGCAGTGAGCCCGGCGCTGTCGACGAAAGCCGTTCCGTAAGTGACCTGCAGCGGATTGTCAGGCGAGACCATGCCGAAGGTGTAGCTGCCGTGCCAATCCGCCGGATGGTTTACGATGCGGTTGGTCGCAAAGTAGACAGTCGTCGCCACCCAAGCCTCCCACGAAGACCCATTTGGTATTGTATCTTATCCGCTCATCTATCTGGAATTGTATCCGGTCATCGCCGGAAAACCATCAGAAATGCACGACAGCCGCTACGACGACGTCCCCGGAGTGGCAATTTTTCGGCGGACCGTCGTTCCGGGACGGCCGGAGGGAAATCTCTCCAACGTCCCCAAGCTGTTCCGGATCGCCCGCCGAAGCCGCTACCCACGACTCGCCGACCGGATTTTGGAATGCGCTGGAATCGCTGCCGAAAGCGGCCAAGTGGCGCGAATGGGATCGGCCAAGCTTCATGGGATGCTACCTTCCCCGAGGGGAGCCCCGGCTGATCGAGGGCGGCCCGGAAACGCCCGTCCTGAATCGCTCGGTGATAGACCGAATGGATCAGGTTCCAGCCTACAAGCCTGTCAACCTGCAGGCACTCGGAGCGTCGAACCCTGAGAGATCTTCCCTCTCACAAGGCGGTGATAGCGCCTTCCGCAGCGACGAGCCGCTCGACATATTCCCCTCGTGGAGCTTTCTCCACGAGGAGCGTATTTCACATGTTCAACAGAAGGTCCGTGATGGTGGGTGGCCTGGCGACGGCCGCGGCGCCGTCCCTGACCCGGGTCGCGACAGCCCGGTCCGGGCGTCCGACGCTGGTATTCGTCGGCCACGAGCTTTGAGGCGGCTGCAAGATCTGGCGTGCCCAGTCCGAACCGCTGCTGCTGAAGTCCGAGGTATTTTCAAAGATCGACTATAAGGTCGTTCACCCTGCCAACGGCGGCCTGATCCTCAAAGAGGAGAGTTGGCCGGGCGATGCGCGGTGGATCCTCACCGAGTTCCTGATGAGCGACGAAGGAGCCCAGCGCGGCAACTGGACACCGCGCTTCATACTCGCCCAGGACGGCAAGATCATCTTCACCGCCACCGGCAACGATGGATGGAAGACGAAGATGTGGCCGAAACTTCTGGAAGTCACGGCGCAGTGAGCAAGGGTTGATTTGCCCGTCCTCCTGCGTCATCCCATTTAGGGAAGACGGGGCGACAGGAGTGAAGCCATGTTGATCAAGCGTATCAAGGGCTGGGAGCTGCCCGAACGTGAGGCCACGCCGGAGAGCCTTTATCTCGACCGGCGGACCCTCGTGAAGGCAATGGGACTGGGCAGCGTGGCACTCGCCGCGCCGGGCCTTGCCCTTGCCCAGGACGACCCCTCGGCCGGCAAGTATCCGGTCAGGCGTCAGGACAAGTTCGGCAATCCCGCCCCGATCACGGCCGAGAAGCTCGCCACGACCTACAACAACTATTACGAATTCGACACCGACAAGAGCATCCATCGGGCCGCGCAGAAGCTGCCGATCCGTCCCTGGACGATCAAGGTCGGCGGCAAGGTCGAAAAGCCGTTCGAGATCGGCTTCGACGAGCTCCTGGCCAAGATGCCGCTCGAGGAGCGGGTCTACCGTCACCGCTGCGTCGAGACCTGGTCGATGATCGTGCCGTGGTCGGGCTTTCCGCTGAAGTCTCTGGTCGACTACTGCAAGCCGGTCGGCAATCCCCAATACGTCGTCATGCAGACGGTCTCGAACCCCAAGGTCATGCCGGGCCAGAAGGATTTTCTCTATCCATGGCCCTACACCGAGGGTCTGGCGATGGACGAGGCGACGCACGAGCTCGCCTTCGTCGCGACGGGGCTCTACGGCAAGCCTATCCCCAAGCAGAACGGCGCGCCGCTGCGCCTCGTGGCGCCCTGGAAGTACGGCTTCAAGAACGTGAAGTCGATCGTCAGCATCGAGTTCACCGACAAGCGGCCGGTCTCGTTCTGGGAGAAGCTGCAGGCCAGCGAATACGGCTTCTGGGCCAACGTGAACCCGCAGGTCCCCCACCCGCGCTGGAGCCAGGCCACGGAGAAGCCGCTGGGCAGCGACGCCCGCATCCCGACCCAGCTCTACAACGGCTACGCCGAGTTCGTGGCCGGGCTGTATACGGACCGCAAGGCAGAAAAGCTCTTCATGTAAGCCTCCTTTGCCTTGTCGCGCCGGCCCGCTAAAACAGGGGTCGGCCAGCAAGGCCTTGGGAGGAAACGTGAAACTCAACCGCCGTACCGCGCTGGCGGGCGCCGCGCTGCTGCCGTTCGCGAGGGCCGCGCGAGCCGAGGACTTCCCGACCAAGCCGATCAAGATCGTGGTGCCGTTTGCCGCGGGCAGCGCCACCGACCTCGTCGCGCGCGGGCTCGGCGCCAAGCTGCAGGAGATTCTGAAGCAGCCGATCGTCATCGAGAACAAGCCGGGCGCCTCCGGGCAGCTGGGCGCCTCGGCCGTCGCAACCGCACCGGCCGACGGCTACACGCTTCTGATGGGCACCAATACGACAAACGCGGCCAACGGCGCCCTGTTCAAGAAGCTCAGCTACGACCCGGAGAAGGATTTCGCGCCGATCGCGCGCTGCGTGACAGGCGTGAATGCGCTGGTCGTGAACAACGACCTGCCGGTCAAGTCGGTCGCTGAGCTGATCGACTACTCCAAGAAGAATCCGGGCAAGCTGAACTACGCCGAAGCGAGCGCCTCGCAGCGTCTGTCGGGTGAGATGTTCAATTCGCTCGCCGGCGTGAAGATGGAGCGGGTGCCCTACAAGGCAAGCCCGCAAGCGCTGGGCGACGTTGCGTCGGGCCAGGTTCAGGTCATGTTTCCCGATCTGCCGCAGGCGCTGACCCAGATCCAGGCCGGGCGTGTGCGCGGCATCGGCGTCACCGGCCCGCAACGCACCAAGGTGGCACCCGACCTGCCCGCCATTGCCGAGACGGTGAAGGGCTACTCGCTGGTCTTTTGGCTGGCTGTCTTCGCGCCGGCTGCGACGCCCCGGCCAATCCAGCAGAAGCTGTTCGACGCGATCGCCGAGGCGATGAAGGATCCGGCCACGGTGCAGGCCATGACGCAGGGGCGCATGGAGGCCGCCGTGATGGGCCTCGACGATTTCGCGGCCTATGTGAAATCCGAAACCAAGTGGTGGACCAACGCGATCAAGGCCGCCGGCATCGAACCAGAATAAGGGCGGAGGGAGAGGCAAATGAACAAGGTCATCATCGAGAAGAACGGTCCGGTCAAAACCGTGTGGATGAACCGGCCTGAAAAGCGCAACGCACTCGATAGCGAGCTGCTCGGCAACATGATCGAGGCGCTGCAGGCGCCGGTCGCGGCCGACGATCGCGTGCTGGTGATCCGTGGCAAGGGCGACGTGTTCTGTGCCGGCCTCGACATGGCCGAGCGCAGCAAGACGGCGGGTGCCGGACACGCGAGCGGCATCGAGGTGATGCTACGCGCCATCGAGCTCTGCCCATTGCCGGTGGTCGGGGTGGTCCATGGCGACGCGATCGCCGGCGGCAACGAGTTGGCGCTGCATTGCGACCTCGTGGTGGCGAGCCAGAAGGCGCGATTCGGCATGTCGCTCGCACAGGTCGGACTGGCGCCGAACTGGTTCCTGGCCAAGAAGCTGATGGAGGTGCTGGGTCCGGTGACGACGCGCGAGATGCTGCTGCTCGGCGATCCGCTGCCTTCGACCAAGCTGCATGCGCTCGGCCTGATCGCACGCTGTGTGCCGCACGACCAGCTCGAGGCCGAAGCGACCAAGGTGATCGACCGTCTCGCCGCCAACGCGCCGCTGTCGCTCAAGGCGATGAAGATGCTGACGGTGCGCCAGCTCGAGTTCCGCAACTCCATCCCGCACGACGACGTCGATGCCGCCGTACGCGCGGCGATGCAGAGCCAGGACGCGCAGGAAGGCATGAAGGCGCGCCTCGAGAAGCGCACCGCAAAGTTCCAGGGCAAGTAAGCCGATGTCGATCCGCTTGCGCCTCGACAAGCCCTGGCAGCCACTCACCGCGGAGACCGCCGCACGCCTGCCGGGCCAGCTCGGCGTCTATCAGGTCGGCGATGGGCAAGGCTCGGTGCTCTATATCGGCCATGCCGGCGCGCGCTCGCCATTCGGCCTACGGTCCGAGCTGCAGCGCGAGCTGGCCGAGCGCGGCGTGGGCTGTCAGTTCCGCGTCGAGGTCAACCAGCAGTACCGCTCGCGCTGGTTCGAGCTCCTGATGGTGCACCAGCACGACACCGGCGCGCTGCCGCCGGACAACGCGAAGAACCCGCCGCCGAACCTCGGCCGGCTCAGCCCCTTCTGACGAGGCTCCCATGGATTTCGAACCCAGCTCCGAACAGCAAATGCTGATCGACCAAGTGCGGCGCTTCGTGCGCGAGGAGATCATTCCGCTCGAAGCGAAGCTCGATCCCGATGCGTCGGAGATCGATCCGGCCGACCACAAGCGCCTGGTCGAGAAGACCAAGGCGATGGGCCTGTTCGGCATCGATATTCCGAAGGAATATGGCGGGCCGGACATCGACATCGTGACCCGCGTGCTGCTGGCGATCGAGATGGCGCAGCATCGCGCCGGCCTCTATGTCCCGTGCTACGGCACCTTCGGTGGCGCAGGCCTGGCACAGATCTTCGAGGCCAACGAGGATCAGAAGGAGCGCTACCTCTATCCCACCCTGCGCGGCGAGAAAAAGGCGTTCTTCGGCCTGACCGAGCCGTCGGGCGGCAGCGATCCGGCGCGCGCCATCCAGACCAGGGCCGAGCGCAAGGACAACGGCTGGGTGCTGAACGGCGCCAAGATCTTCATCTCCAACGCCGACCGGGCCCAGTACGGCATCGTCTTCGCGCGCACGGACGCGAGCAAGGGCCGCGCCGGCATCACCTGCTTCATCATCGACAGCGACACACCGGGCTTCCATGTCCGGCGCGTGGTCCACACCTTGCGTTCGTCGCACTACGCGACCGAGCTCGAGTTCAAGGACTGCTGGGTCTCGGACCACCAAGTGCTGGGCGAGGTCAACAAGGGCTTCGCCGTCGCCAACGATCGACTCACGCGCCAGCGCATCCCCTACGCCGCCGGCTGCATCGGTGTCGCCATCGCCGCGCACGAGATGGCGATCGAATGGGCCAAGATGCGCACGACCTTCGGCGAGAAGCTCGCCAACCGCCAGGCCGTGCAGTGGATGCTGGTCGACAACGAGATCGACATCCGTACCGCCAGGCATTTCACCCTGGAGGCCGCCGAGAAGGCGCGCCGCGGCCTGCCCTTCCGCATCGAGGCCTCGATCGCCAAGCTCACCGCCTCGGAGGGCGGCGGCCGGGTGGTCGACCGCTCGATGCAGATCCATGGCGGCATGGGCATGACCAAGGACCTGCCGCTCGAGCGCTGGTACCGCGAGATGCGCATCCGCCGCGTCGGCGAGGGTCCGAGCGAGGTGCAGCGCATGGTGATCGCGCGCGAGATCCTGGGCAGCAACCTGCGATGACGACGCGCCCGCTCGAAGGCATCAAGGTCGTCGAATTCGGCCAGAACCTCGCCGGCCCCTATTGCGGCCAGATCCTGGCCTTTCTGGGCGCCGAAGTGGTCAAGGTCGAGCGCCCCGAGGGTGACGATGCGCGCAAATGGGGGCCTCCGTTCATCGAGGGCGACGGCACCGGCTTCATCGCGCTCAATCGCGGCAAGAAATCGGTCACCTGCGACCTCGCCGATGCCAAGCAGCGCGAGGCGCTGATCGAGCGGATCGGTGCGGCCGACATCTTCGTCCATAACCTGCGCGCCGACGTGCCGGCCAAGTTCGGTATCGACGGGCCGACTCTGACAAAGAGGTTTCCACGCCTGATCTACGCCGATCTCGGTGCCTTCGGCCACGCAGGCCCTTGGAAGGAGCGGCCGGGTTACGAACCGATCATCCAGGCCGTCGCCGGCCTGATCTCCCTGAACGGCGATCCGACCGGGCCCGAGGCGCGCATCGGTGTGTCGATCATCGACCTGTCGACGGGTATGTGGACTGCAATCGGCGTGCTGGCGGCGCTCGCCAAGCGCACCGCGACAGGCCAGGGCAGCCTGGTCAACACCTCGCTGTTCGAATCCGGGCTGATGTGGGCCTCGAACCACGTCGCCCAGTACTCGGTAACCGGAAAGATGCCGCCGCGTCAGGGCACCGGACACCCCACCCTCACCCCCTACCAGGCGTTCGAGTGCAGCGACGGGCCGTTGATGATCTGCCCGGGCAACGACCGGCTATGGCGCAAATTCGCCGAGGTGCTGGGGCACCCCGAATGGCCCGACGAAGCGCGCTTCAAGACCAATGTCCAACGTGCCGGGCAGCGCGAGCTGCTGCTCGGCATGATCGCCGACATCATGAAGAACGAGAGCCGCGCCGCCTGGTCGGCAAAGCTCGACGCCGCCGGCGTACCCAACGGGCCGCTGAACTCGGTGCCGCAGGTACTCGACCTCGCGCAGGTCGCCGCCCTCGGCATGTTCTCGCAGCCTTATGCCGGCTCCACGGCGCTCTTCCACGGCCTGCCCCTCAGCCTCGACGGCGAGCGCGCCGGCGGCGGCGAAAAGGCGCCCAAGATCGGCGAGCACAACGGCAAGGTCTGAGGGCTTGAAAGCAACCGAAGCGTGACGCGTTTTCTCCTGCCCTGCGTCTGGATCTCCTGGGGCTTGTCCTATCCGCTGATGAGCTGGTCGCTGGAGGCCGTCGACCTGTTCTCGGGTCGCCTCATCATCATGCCGATCTCGGGACTGATCCTCCTCGCGTTCGGCGTCTGGAATGGCGCACCCGCCCTGCCCAACCGTCGCCTGTGGGGCCAGATCGCGCTGACCGGCCTCTTCAACATGGGGCTCTTCCAGATCTTTTTGATCGCGGGCATCGCCACGCTCGGACCGAGCCGCACCCCGATCATCGTCTACACAATGCCGACGTGGTCCGCGCTGCTGGCCATGCTGCTGCTGAAGGAGCGGATCACGCTGCGCATCGCATTGTCGCTCGCGCTCAGCCTGGCGGCCGTCGGCATCATCGTCAGCCAGGAAGCGGCCGTCCGAACCGCGCCGGTGGGCACCTTGCTTACTTTGCTGGCAGCGATCTCCTTTGGTATCGGCACCGTGCTCACCAAGCGGATGGCGGTCGCCGGCGACATCACGATCAACGCCGCCTGGCAGATCCTGCTCGGCACCATACCCGTGGTCATCGTCTGGCTGGCCTTTGCGCGTGGCGCCTACTTCCACCCCGAGCAGGTACGCGGCCTCGCCGCCCTCGCCT
Organism: Reyranella sp.; assembly: GCF_965279465.1. Lineage (NCBI taxonomy): Bacteria > Pseudomonadati > Pseudomonadota > Alphaproteobacteria > Hyphomicrobiales > Reyranellaceae > Reyranella > Reyranella sp. The sequence continues at coordinate 3,253,497 of NZ_OZ257242.1, read as the reverse complement.
GGCTGACCCTGGTATCCAACGTGCTCGCCTATGCCTGCTGGTTTCGCATCATCCGCGCCTTGCCGGCAGCCGTGGCCAGCCTGACCACGCTGGTAGTGCCCTGCATCGGCTTCGGCAGCAGCGCGCTCATGACGGCGGCTCCGGTCTCCTGGCTCGACGCCGTAGCCCTCGGGTTGATCATCGTCGCGGTGACGCTGGCGCTTGCCCGGCGCGAGCCCTCCAAGTCACTGGACGAGGCGACCGGAAGCTGAACTATCGTGGTTCCTTGGCAAGCACGTCGAGCGAGGCCGGCAAGCCGTGCAGCGAGAATGACAGGGCCACAAATAGTCTGCACCACCTCTCAGACTCGTGGCCCGGTTCTGCCCTCACCGATTTGCGCGCAGCGCAGTCGCCGTAAATCGCCGTCGTCTGCGCCGGGTCGACCGACACGGCGGCAGCCGCCGCAAGCGGTGCGGACGGCGGCGTTTGCGCGACCGCCTGGCCAGCCGCCCGGATTCCGGCAATGGCCGTCAGCTACGAGCGCATCATCAGGCTCCCCAATCAGCCGGCGAAGCTGAGGCAGTAATCGCGCACCCGCTCAAGGGGGATACGTGCGTGGCTCTGGACGATGATGAACTTGCCGCCGGGATCGGTGCCGCCGGGCAGCTTGACGAGCCGTTCGAAATCGTCGGCACCCCACACGCAAGTATGTTCGGAAAAGAGCTGCGTGTCGTGGAAGTAACTCGGGTCCCAGTGAATGTGATAGTCGAACAGGTTGCCCTTGAGCTCGGCCACGCTGGTATAAAGCGAGTACTCGGTCCAGGCGATGCTGCCGAGATTGCGCAGCACCCGGAGGCTGAGCGAGGTCATGGCGTCGACCGGACCCTTGCGGAAATGGGCCAATGACTGGGCCGCCAAGTCGCCATGCAGGATATTTGGCGTCACCGACAGGCCGTGCGCGCGGGCATCGTAGGGCACGCCCACGATGGCGGCGGCACTTTGCCACCAGTCATGATGGTGCTTGGGCTCCCAGCGCGACAGCGCCCGGCCGTTCTCGACGAAAGTGCGGGCGTCGAAGTCACCGACGCAGCAGACGTCCGAATCGAGTGTCAGGTAACCGCCGAAGCCCAACATTGCCGGGATGTGCAGCTTGACCATCTGTTGACGGTACCAGCCGGTCATGGCGTAGAAGCGGCTGAAGGCGGGGAAGAAATCGCTCTCGGAGCGGACGTCCACATCGATATTGGAAAACCGCGGCAGGCTGGTCCGCAACAGGGACACGTCGGCCCTGGGCGCCACGATCAGCAGCCTGAAAGGCTTGGAGTCGCGCCAGTGCCTCGCCAGGGACTCGATCAGCAGTCCGGCGCGTTCGAGGTCTCCGCGGCGCTGCAATTTGCGCAGAGCCAAGGGGAGGATGGCTTGGCGGATTTCAGAGAACATTCGGCTGGATTGGCTACGATACCGTATTTAGGGACCGCAAGTCGGCTTATCAATCAGTACGGTGTGCCACACCTGTCCGGCGACGGCAGGCTTGCGACAAAAAAGCCGGACCCAAGGGCCCGGCGAGCAGGACAGGAGGGTTCACGTCAGGAGACGCGGCAAGATCGCCGCCGCTGCGTTTCAGTAGCGCCCAATGGGTGCCACAGCAGTGCCCCCAAAGGTCTCTAAACTGCTGATTTCTAAGTCATATAAGGTAAATGACACTGGGTGAAATGGGCTAGCCGAGGCGCGGGTAGTTGCGTCCATAGAGGCAGTTTTTTGCGGTGAGATCACCGCGGCGCAAGCGTCTAACCATGCGTTCGTTGATGCAGTCCAACCTCCGCCGCACGGCGGCCCTGCAGTCGGCTACCCGGTCACCGCAACGCCAAGCCTAGTGTCGCGCGTCACTTCATCTGGAGTGAAAATCCAGTCATTCCGACGTTGCTTGTCGTGTTGTCGTCTGCGAGCCGCGAGCGCGGCGCGCGGGCGCCCCCGCACGCACTCCCCTACGGGTAACCTCTAAAGAGTTATGTCTCGAAGGCTCGAACCACAGCTATTGGGTGCTGCCAAGCGGAGCCGCAGATGATTGAGGACGACATTGTTGAACTGCAAAATGATCGCATTCGAGCCCTTGAGATGGTCGTGGGGGTCATGGCGAAGGTAATCGATGCGACCGGCAATAACGTCCTGGACGAGTTAAGAGACGTGATCGATGGTCGATTAGGCGATCTTGAGGCCGCTGATCAGCTGCCAGGTGCTGCCGGCGGTGCGTCGCGCCAATCGTTGCAATTGGCCCGGGCGATTCTCGACGAGGCGCCGCGTCCATCGAAGGCAGTGCCTCTGGCCAGATCGTAATCGCTGGCTGATGCGGGCGGCGGTTGGAGATCGGGGATTGCCCCGGCCAATTGCAAGAACAAGCGCGACGTCCTCTTACCCGGCATTGAATCCGCACGGTTCGTGGGGGTTCACCCAAGGAATGCAGATCGAACCGTCCAACAAGCCCTTGGACGGCAAAGTCCATGCTGCGCACTGGCCACCGCTGCCTCCGATCCCCCACCAAGCGCTTGATGGAACTCACAGCATCATGGAGGCAACTTAACTTGTGTTAATTGAGTGACCCTCACATCCCTGTATGCCGGCTGCAGCAATGTTTGGGGTCAAGGGATGGGACAGTCTATGGGTACGATCGTCATTGAGCCGCGCTCGCTGATACGCGAGGCGTTGGTTTCGCTCATGAGCAGCAATTCTTATCGGGTCGTCGGGAGCTTCGCTTCAACAGCCGACCTCGGGAATGCCTTGCGTGTCGCAGAGGCGCCTAGGCTTGTCGTCCTCGGTGCGCTGCCGGCCGATGAGGCCGTTAGTGCCGTATGCAGCATTCGCGCGCGATGGGCAGAAACCAAGATCGTCCTGCTTTTCGAGCGCGCATCGCCGGCTGATCTCCAGAAGCTGCTGGCTTCAGGGATCGATGGCTGCATTCCACTGTTTGCGTCGCCCGAAACGCTTGTCGGAACCGTCCAGCAGATCATCGCCGGAGACCTCAAGATTCTGGTCCTCAAGACTGGGACGTCGTCGACGGCGTGCCCGACGGGATGGCAAGACGAAGGTGGCGAGTTGGGTCCGGCTTCAAAAAATCTGGTGCCGAGTGACGCCTCGGAGAATGGCACCGTTGACCGCACGAGCTCGGTTCGAATTGTTCACGGTCTATCACCACGCGAGGAGGAAATACTCAAAAGCGTGGTAAGGGGCCATTCAAACAAGATAATCGCCCGTACGTGCGGTGTTGCCGACGCCACGGTCAAGGTTCACATGAAGTCGATCCTGCGGAAGATACGCGTGGCGAATCGAACCCAGGCAGCCATCTGGGGGCTCGAGCAGGGCTACGGTACCGATGGCCATCGCTCCTCGCCGGTGCTTCAAGGATCAGCTGCGGCTTGAACGACTTGGTGGCCCAGCTGTCAGCACAACGCCAGATTGCGGGACGTGCGGGTGTTGGCTAAGGAAAAGACCCACAACGGCACCAATGGAACATGGAGGAGATCAGCGCCATGGACCAGGATCGCGGTGTAGTTCGCGTGAGGTCTGCTCGCCGGTCTTCGCTTGGCATTCATCGACGTGAAGAATTTGCCCCCGGTGCGAGACGTGGGGCGTCTCACCCGGCGGTCGTGAAGCCCGCGTTTGACGGCGTCCTTGGACGCGCGCCGGATGGCGGTTCTACCCCGAAATACCCCACTCCGTGTCACTCGGATGGCATTTTCTGTGCACGCTCCAGCCATCGAGTGTACGCCCTCGCTTCTGCCTCGGAGACCACGGGTGACTACTCGTCTTGGGCCCATCGGCCGACGGCATCCGCCTCTGCTGTTATCGAGTTGACGCTCAAGCCAGATGGCAAGTGGAGTAGCGGATGAGAGTCCTCGCGGTGATCCTGGCAATTGCAAGTTGGGCGGCTTGGGCCAGTGTCGCATTCGCCCAAGGTCAGTCGGCCAGCCTGACGATCTCCAGCAGAGATGCCACCAGAACGCTTTTCGCCCACGATCTGCTCGCAGACCGCTCAGCCCGCGATCTGAGCATCGCCAACGACCCCATTTATCGCGAACCGATGGTCTATCGAGTTGTGCCCATGGAACGTCTCTTGGCGGGCATCAGCCTCGATGCCGACGACTATATCCAGGTACGCGCGACCGACAACTTCTCCGCATCCATACCGGCCGCGCTGCTCAAACCGGCGACCAGGACCGACACGGAAGCATTCCTGGCGATTGAGAATCCGGCAGTGCCATGGCCGGCCATCCCCGGCAAGCAAGGGAGCGCGGGCCCCTTCTACATTGTGTGGCAATCGACGAAGGCCCCCGTCGCCAGGACCTACTGGGTCTATCGAGTTGCGGCGCTCACAGTCACCGATAGTCCTCACAAGCGCTGGCCAAACCTCGGCGTGCCGGACGCGCTACCCGCCTCCGATCCGGTTTGGCGTGGTCGCGACCGGTTCGTCGCCCTTTGCATGGCCTGCCATCGCTTCAACGGCGACGGCGAAGGAGATGCCGGTCCCGATCTGGTGACACCGATGAGCCCCGTGGATTATTTCCAGCCGCTTGCTTTCAAGCGGTTTCTCCGAAACCCGTCCGCGGTTCGAAGTTGGCCCTCCCAGAAGATGCCGGGATTCGATGAGGCCACTCTCAGCGACGCGGATTTGGACGCAATTGTCGCCTGGCTCACCTACAAAAAAGGATCCGCGCCCCCGCAAAAGGCCGAACCGTAGAGCGGCTTCGTCGCCACCGAGTACGTGCGACTTGCTCAAAGTTCCGGGAGGCGGTGCCCCTTGGCAGCCATGTGGAGCAAGGCGAAGGTTTCGCGCAGATCACGAACAACCGGACCTCTTCCCAGGCCAAGCCGTCAGCGAAGGCAATCAAGACAATTCACAAAGTATGAAAATAGGCACGAAAAAAACGCCGGGCCCGAGGGCCCGGCGAGTCAAACAGGGAGGCTTCACGTCTGGGAGACGTGGCAATGTCCGCTCCAACGTATTCCAAAATGCGCCGATGTGCGCCACCGCGAGTGCCGGAATGTGCGCAAAACGTTGATTTTCCGAGCATAATGAGGTACCTTGGATATGGGTGATGCGGGGTGGAACACGGTGGCTAGACGCAGCGAGTTGCGTCCACAGTGTGTCCACGGAAAGGTTGGGTTAGGTGGTGAAATCATCGGGGCGCGTGCGGCTGACCGACAGGTTCGTTGATGCCATCCAACCGCCGCCGGGCAGCACGGCCGTGGACTATGCCGACGCCGCGGCGCCTGGCCTCGCTTTGCGCGTCACGCCACATGGTGTGAAGAGCTGGTCCTTCCGCTTTCGCACCGCAGCGGGAAAGTCCACCCGCAAGACGCTTGGCCCCTACCTTCCGGCAAGCCCGCACGAGCACGTCACGCTAGCCACTGCTCGAGAGTTGGCAGGCGATCTGCGGAAAAAGCTTCGCGCCGGTGTGGATATTTCTGCACCGCCTGCCGCCCCACTCGACAGCCGCAAATTTTCTGCCGTTGTCGATCGATGGCAACGTCGCCAGACGAGGCTCGGCCTGCGATCTGTCGGCGAAACCCGCCGGATTCTTGACCTACATGTCATCCCGGCGCTGGGCGATCGACAGGTCGAGGCCATCCGCCGCCGCGACGTCATAGAAGTGCTGGAGGAGCTACGCGACGAAAAGGGCCTTGGCCCTCAAGTCAACCGCGTGCAGCGAGCCATCAGCGGTGTGCTCGGCTACGCGGTCGACGCCGACCTGATCGAAGCCAACCCGATTGCCGGTCTTAAGCCGCAGGTGGCGGAAGGATCTCGCGGTCGCGTCCTGGACGTCCCGGAGCTGTCGACGGTTTGGCGCGCGTGCGCGGGCGTAAGCCCGACGGCCGGTGCTGCCGCTCGGCTGCTGATCCTCACCGGCCAGCGTCGCGAAGAGGCTACCGGGATGTCCTGGCCCGAGCTGGACTACGATCACAAGACGAAGAATTGGACGGCGGGCGGGATGTGGACCATCCCCGCGGCTCGCTCGAAATCCAAGCGAGAGCACATTGTGCCGCTCAGTCCGGCGGTGCGTGAGATCATAGAGGCGCAGCCCCGCGGCGCGGCCGGTGACTTCGTCTTTTCTGCCTCGCTGGGGCGTACCAGCTTTGCCGGCTGGCGACGTGCCGCGCCAGCGCTGTCGAAGGCCGCGGCTCTCGCCACGCCCTGGACGATCCATGACATTCGACGAAGCGTTGCAACCGGCCTTGGTGAAGTCCTAAACATCGACGAAGGCGTTGTTGGTCGGGTGCTGGGACATTCGCCACGGTCCCGTATGGGCGTCACGGCGCGCTACGAGCTAAGCCAGCGTCTCGCCCATGTCCGGGGTGCCCTGGATGCCTGGGCTACGCTGATCCTCGAGCGCGTCGCCGCCGACGAAGGCGCCAATGTAGTCCCGTTTCCGACGGCCATAGCATGACTGACCCGAAGAAGAGCTTCGCCGACATGCTTCCCGAACTGCCGCCCGTGACCTCGGGCGGGATTGACCGACCATTGCATCCGAAGCTGATAAAGGCCCTCAAAGCGGCTGTTAACGCTCCGACCGGAGCCGAGCCGACGAAGCCGATTGGAGCGCCCCGCCGGGACAGGGACGCCTGGCGCATCTTCGTGTTGATCGTCCAAGCCAAGCGGCATCAGCGCGGCGCCGCGGGCGCCGACTCCTCGCCGGCGACAACCAAGTCCGAATTGTACGACGCAGTTTGCGCAGGCGAAGGGCCAACGGGCGCCACGCGCGGGAACAAGTACACGGCCGCCGCCACGGAGCGTTATGCAAAGAGCTATCGTCGCAGCCTCGCCGCCGGTTGGAGGGATAGTGACGTTCCCGACGGTATTGCCGCGATGTTTTCAACGCCGCCACGAGCACGGACATAACTCGAAGTTGCCGCTGTATTTCTGTCCTTGGTTCATCAGACAGATATCAGACACGCCGCGATACACTAGCTTACACAGAATAGGAGTGTGTAGGCATGAACATCGTCGACACGGCGACTGATATCGGAAGGCGCTATTGCCCCCTTGGCGTCGCGCATACAACCACACCGGCCGACTTCCGCAGCAAGCCCGATCAGCTATTTGGCCCGCATGACCTGGCTGCGGCCGGCATCGTCGGATCGCGAACGGGCCTGCATCGTGCCCTCAAGCGCGGCAGATTGCCGGCGCCAATGCGGTTGGCATCGGGGCGGCTCGTTTGGTACGGCCGGACAATCAGCGCCTATCTCGACGGCCTCGAGCATGCGGCTGGCGAGCGTCGCGCGGCAACCAACCGGACCTGCGAAATGCAGGTGACGGTATGAGCGCGGCCCACGCCGCAGCGGCCGCATCTACAGCCGATGAGCTTCCGGTTCTCCGCGCCCTCGAGACCTGGCACGGCACCTTGTTCGGGCGCACGCAACCCGGCCTGGACGGAATCGCTCGGATCGCTCTCGCGCCGACGACCCGGAAGCTCCAGTTAGGACCTCTTGGCAGTCCTTACGACCACTACTATCCGGACGTGCCGGATCGCTCCGTCAGTTTGCCGCTATGGTGCGAAGGTGTGGCACCGCTTCGGCCGCCTGCGGACGCCTCCGAAAACGCTGCCAACGACTTCCTGGAGGACGCCGTGTTCAGCGCCTTCTACGGCAATACGCCCGTCGGTATGCTGCTAACTTGGGATGAGGGCGAGGTCTATGCGGTGTCGGCCAGCTTCATCGCGTTACCGCTGCCGGATTTCCCACTCGGTGCCGAGGCGCGCGTTGTTGTCGACATGTCCCAAACCCGAAAGCGGGGTGAAAACGACGGCCACGCAAGCGTGCTTTATCTCGCCGACTTCTACCGCGCCAAGCTGGGCTTGCCTCTCGCTGCGAAAGTGTCGCCGGCTGATCTGCTTGTCGGAGAGACGCGGGCGACGCTCGATGCGAATGGCCGATGGATTCGGACGCATCTTGGCAAGGAGCTACCCCGCCGGGTCATCAAGGAACCGCATGCGAGCAATTGCGTGGCGGGCGTCAAAACCTTGCGGTCGGCGCACGCGCGCACATACGTGGAAGTAGTACCGCACAAACTCGGCAAAGAAGAAATCGCCTATCTTGCAGAGAACGGAACCTCTTACTTGGGAGAAGCCGGGGCCACGCCCTTTTACGGCGAGCGGATCTTCGATGTCATCGGCAGCGGTCCTTTCCTGGCTATGTCGGCGATAGAGAAGGCTGCCAAGATCGGGCGTAAGCAGTGACGCTCCATCTGGTTGCCGCCGCGCTTCAGCGACTCGGCGGTACGCACTATGACGATGCGCTCGGAGGCGTCATCGGCGACGCCCTCGAAAAGCTCGCCCACCCCGACGTCAAGCGCGTGTTCCTGCCCGACAGCCTCGTTGTGCAGGCCAACGCCCCGCTTTCGACCGTAGCGCCTAGCGCCGTGTGGGTGGAATGGGACGGCGGCACGGGTGGCGACATGCTCGCCACGAATCTAGGATCATCCGCAGCCGCGTTCATAGAGCCGATCGCCGGCGGCGCGTTCAGCGGAGGATGCGCAGTCGAGTTTTGGGCGGCAACGCCCGATGGCGTCCTGCCCATGCCCGGCAAAATTATCGTCACCGATCACCGAAGCGGCGGACTCTCGCCGATCGACGAGATTCGGGCGGCATCGCGCGTTCAAACCGCAGCGGACGCTTCGACGCGTGACCTCGTCCGGATGGATGGGGCAGTCTGTCGCTACCTGGATGGCTCGCTATATTTGCGGACGCTGCCGAGCGACCTGACGAACCCCGTGGGCGACAAGTCACTCGGCGACGGCTGGCGTACGTGGACCGGCGATGGCCTACGTACCGCGCTCGCCAATACCGCTGTCGAGCATGACCACACCGCGGGGTTGATGAGCTGGCGCCGGCCGGAACCGATCAGGCGGGCGGCTCAAGCTTTTAGTGCCCTGCTCATCGAATACGGGCCGCGCGCCGCGCTCCGCATCCTGTCGACGTTGGCTATTCGCCGCCGCCTCAATTAGCCGCTTCGCTCCGCGCCCTGCAGCACTAGCGATCCTACGGCACCCTACGAACTCAGACGCTCATACGAATCTAAGCGATCCGATATTCCGGCGAGCGACGCGCCTCGCCAGCGCATTCATCGATCGGCTGGCCGATCGCCCAACAACAAAAAGCCCCGATACGCGCGGGAACGCGATCGGGGCCGAACTCAGAATTGCGGAATGCATGACAATAACACACTCGACGCCAGATGGCCATATCGGCGTGTTCGCTCCAGCGTGCGCAACCGCCGATATGGCCTCGCCGCCGGCGCTTGCATTCACCATCGCGACTAGCGACTCGCCGTTAACCAAGACGTTCACCCTTGGCGACGACGGCAAACCCCGCATGTCGCGCGGCGCTGGCTTGCTTGCCGGCTCTGCCCGCCGCGTGACGCTGACGGGCGATGCCAGCGACATGGCAGAGCAGCTAGGAAAGGTGCTGACTTCGCTTTCAGCGAACGAAGCCCTGATACCGGCCGGCCCACCAGTAGGGCGCGACGTGTGGGAGATGGCCACCAAGAGCCAGGCTGAAGGCCGCAACGACGTGATTGCCCGCACGCTCGCGCATTTCACACATGCGCCTGGCGCGCCGGCCCTTGTCGCTTTGGATTTCGACACCAAGGGCTACGACGCCAACGTCATTGCGCGTCTGGCCGGCGAGGGCGGTCTGTCGAAAGCGATGGCCGCAGTCTTCCCGCCGCTGGAGCGGGCAGCCCGCGTTACGCGCCGCTCGGTATCATCGCACATCCGGCATAAGGACAAGCCGACCGACCGGGGCGCTGATAACGGGCAGCATCACTACTATTTGGCCGTCGACGGTGCCGACGTTGCCGACTTCGCGCGCCGGCTGGGCGACAGGCTCATGCTCGCCGGCTGGTGCTGGGGCTGGGTGTCCGAATCCGGCCGCGTAATAGTTCGAACGCTGATCGATGTCACCGCGTCATCGGAGCCGTCCCGGTTCTTCTACGAAGCAGATGGCGTGCTGGAGCATGCCGAAATCGAATACGCCCCCGGAGGGCGCACGCCGCGCGTCAAGAGCGGTGGCTTCCTCGATACTCGGCAGTTGCCGGCCCTGTCGCCAGCAGAGCGGGAGCAACTAGACGCGATCAAGTCTGCGGCGAAGGTGAAGTGCGCGCCCACCGCTGAGGCAAACCGCAATGCCTGGCTGAAGAAGCGCGGCAAAGAACTCATGGACCGCGGCGTGGCCCCTGAGCTCGCGCAAACGGCCCTGCGCGCGGCAAGCGATCGGCACGAATTGACCGGCGAGTTTCCTATCCATTTGGACAGAGGCGGCGTCGTTACGGTGCGGGAAATCCTGGCCGGCGGTGCCAAGTATAACAAGGCGACATGTGCCGATCCGCTCGAGCCCGGCTACGGCGATGGGCGTAACCTGGCGATCGTTTACACAGATGGTCGCCAGCCGCATGTTTTCAGCCAGGCTCACGGCGGGATCGACTATGCGCTCATGCCCGACCCGGAGGACTTCTTCGAAGCGATCGATGGAGATTGGCCGGAACCGATAGACGCCTTCGGCGACGGCGATCCCGCCCGCCTTGTCGAAGTGCCTTACGGTGCCCTACCTGACGTTCTGGACGCCTACGCGCGCGACGTAGCGGAGCGGATGGGTGCGCCGCCCATATTCGTCGCCGTGGGGTGTGTCGTGGTGGCGTCCGCCGCGATCGGCGGCACCACTCGCATCCAGCCGAAGGCGAACGACACTGGCTGGACCGAGCCGCCTTTCTTATGGGGTTTGCTGGTCGAAGAGCCTGGCAGGAAGAAGACGCCCGTAATGGGCGCGGTTGCCACGCCGCTGGCACGTCTGGACGGGCGCCGTTCGGCCGTCGACATTCCGCGGCGGCAAGCTTGGGATGCAGAGAACCGGCGCCGGAAGAAGGACGCTCCACCACCGGGGCCAGCGCCGCGCGTGCGCCGCTCCGTTGTCGACGGATTCACCGTCGAAGCGCTTCGGGAAATCCTGGCCGACAACCCAAAAGGCGTACTGGTGTCTGCCGATGAAGTTACCGGTTTGATCGGCGGCCTTGACCAGTACAAGGCGGGCGGCGGATCTGACCGCGCTGACCTACTGAAGCTGATGGACGGGACGCCCCGCGCATTCGATCGCGTCGGACGGAGCAGCCGCGTCGATTGCTGGGGCGCTTCCGTACTGGCCGGCATTCAGCCGAAGAAGCTTTCGCAGATGGCCCCGAGCTTGGACCCGGATGGGTTGTTGCAGCGCTTCATTCCCGTCGTTGGTGACAACATTCGGCGGCAAGGCCTTGATCGCGCACCCGACGCGAGCGCCGCCGCAGCCTACGAGAGCACCATAACCGGCCTGGCTGAGTGGGCCGGCGGAGACGTCTTAGGCTTTGGTGTCGCAACAGTTACACTGTCGCCCGGAGCCCAAACAATACGCCTGCAGTTCGAACAAAACATAGAGGCATTGCTGGACGTTCCGCAAATGTCCGCCGCCTGGCGCGGGCACCTAGGTAAATGGGCGGGCTTGTTCGCTCGCCTCCTGCTGGTTTTTCACATGATGGACAATTGGTCCGCTCGCGGCCCCGGAGCAATCTCAATTCCAGTATCGGCCGAGACAGCGAGCCGTGCGGCGCGGTTCGCAAACCTGCTCCTCTGCCATGCAATCCAGTTCTATGAAACGATCGTCGGCGCAGGAGAGTCCGGCGAGGCGGCGCGACAGGCTGCCGGCATCATTCTTACGCACGGCGAGCCCGAAATAAGCCGACGCGACCTGTACGAAGGTAATCGCGCACGCTGGCGCCCGACAAAGCGCGAATTTCCGCCTGAGCTCTTCGACGCCATGACGACGCTCGGTCGGATGGGATGGTGCAAACCGGTAGAAGGCGCAGTCGATACGTCTGGCGTGAAGCGTTGGGAAATAAATCCGAAAGTGTATGTCAGGTTCAAAGATCGCGCTGTCGCAGAGGCGGAACGCCGCCAGCAGGCGCACCAACGAATTCTAGCGGCCGGGGTCGCGCGCCGCGCCGTGATGACCGGTGGTTTGTCGTGATGTGCGATCGAGAGCGAAATTGCGCTGATCGCGTCGCGGCTTTTGACGCGGTCGCTGAAATGCGCGGATTGCGCCGTGCAGCAGGTGCTCGACCGTCTTCGCTAGGGCGTTTTGCGCCGATTGCGCCTTGCGTGCGCGCGAAAGAAGAAAATTATCTAAGTCCTTCTTCTTATATAAACTATGCACAAACCGGTTCTCCACTGCCCTCACGCGCGCGCAAGGCGCAATCGGCGCAAAGCTCGGCGCTTAAATTCAAGTTCAAGGGTGCCCGCCAATGAAGCGCCGACGGAGGCGGGCACCCGGCACGACCCCGCGTCAACGCGCGTGGCTCGACTCAGCACAGTTCGCCGACATACAGCGCGCCGCGGCTGTGAAAGGCCGTGCAGCTCAAGATGCGGCGCCGAAATGCGGCGCTCGCCGGAAGCAAGATGGTGAGCCATGCCAAGCGCACGTAGTCGAAGGCCGCACTCGCTGCCGGATTCATGGGGGCTTAACCCCAAGAGGAGCCGACTGGCACAAGCCCCGCTGGCCCAACTCCGATGCGCCTCCGTGGAAGCTGAGCAAAAAGCTTGATGAGCTGGAGCGTCGGCGAAAGAAGCGTGCCGCGCGTGTCGCGAAGATGTCCCCGGAAGAACTTGCGAGCTATCTGGTGCGCAGCAAGGCGGCGCGACCAAGCTCGCTGGCAGAACGCGCCCAGCGCCAGAGAAGCCGCGCGCTACGCGATGAGTTCGCCCGCACCGCTGATTCCAGACCAGAACATACGCCCGCCGGGAGACAGGCTCTAGGGCCTGAATACGAAATCGGACCACCTGACGAAGATCTTGAACAGCAACCACAACCGGAACAACTGCAGAGAGAAGGAACTATGACTGACTCCTACGACGACTTCGAATCACCGGAAGAGGCGCTTGAAGCCCTAGCTCGAGAGATGCGCACGACTGGCGCAAGGGAGGCTTATCAGACGCTGCTTAGTGTCTGCCGAGATCCGAAAGCCCCCGCACCGGCTAAAGCCACGGCTGGCGTAGCACTGTTAAGGGCCGCAGGGCTCATGGCGGCGAACGAAAAACAGCCAGGTAAGAAAGAGCTTCACGAAATGACGCGCGAAGAGCTGACCGCGCATCGCCAGCGCCTAGAGGCTATCAGCGCCGCGCTGGCCGTCGAGGTCGAAGCCGAGGTCGTCGAGACCCCGCCGGCGGGCGTGTTCGAATAGGACAGCAGCCTATCGGCGACGACGACACGCAACCGTACCGCGCATGCGATCCTCTTGCGCTACCAGACGCGAAGAGTGGTCGACGGCGGCGCGCTGGAGTGCTACAATTACCGTCTGTTCGTAAATCGCCGGCCTCGAGCAACGGCATATCAATCACAGCGCGTAATTGCACAATACGCGATCGACGCGGACCTACCTGGACGGCGTTTCTATGCGCCTCGGCAGCAAATCATGAATCCATTCAGCGGCGGTGGCGACAACGGGGCTGCTGCGGCGCGCTCGCGCGAGGCGTATCGCGAGAACGCGGTCAACGACGGCATCAACAACATCAATGGCGTCTTCAGCCAGTTCAACGAGCCGTTCTTCGCCTCGCGGCGCCAGGCGTATCTCGACTATGCCAAGCCGCAGCTCGAGGACCAGTATGCCGACGCGCGCAAGCAGCTCACCTTCGCGCTCGACCGCAGCGGAACGCTCGACAGCACCGCGCGCACGCAGAAGGAGGCCGAGTTGGCCAAGCTCTACGGCACCAACAGCCGCGCCGTGTCGGACGCTGCCGTCGGCTACGAGACGTCGGCGCGCAACAACATCGCCGACGCGCAGACCAACCTCGTCAACACTGTCGCGCAGTCTGGCAACGCCAACGCCGCCTCACAGCAGGCCATATCGCGCGCCGCGTCGCTGTCGCAACCCGACGCCTACAGCCCGCTCGGGCAGCTCTTCGGCGGCTTCACCAACGCCCTGCAGACGCAGGCGGCGCTGGAGAAGGCTGGCGTCTACATGAATTCCCCGACCGGATCGGCAGGGCGCTACAACACCGGCCTATTCGGCGGCGACAGCATCAGGGTCTACTAGGCCTCGCCGGCTGCCGCTGGCCCCGCTCTCGCCGCAACGGCAAGTTGGGCGGTGCGGCCGCGGTGGCCGGCGCGGCGTCGGGCCGGCGCTGCGCTAGGCCCGCGGAAAGGCGCCTGGCGAGCCCACCAGACGCCCTCGGGCGGTGTGGCCGCACTTGAGGGGTGTCACAAAGCGCCGTCGGCCTCTGTAGAGCCCTTACAGCCCTGCGCCGCGGCTGCGTAAGCACCTGGGTGGCGGCTCACCTGCCGGGCGTAATCGATTCGCTCGCGTCAATGGGCATGCAGGGCGATGCAGGTGACGACGGCCGGCGTTGCGTCGAGCCCGCCTCTCATGTGGGTGCAGACGACGGGTCCACGGCCTCTTGAATAGTCCGGCGATGCTCGGTAGGGGCGGACCGATCGGCGACGCTGTGTATGGCCTGACGCGGCTAAATAGGTCAATGACCTGTGAGTGCCGGCGGTGAGGCAGGCGTTAGCCGCCCGTGCTATCGAGCCTCGGCGAGCGTTGCCGTCGGCCATTGTCGATTCTGTTGTCAACGACAGCCGGCATCGGTGGCGTGGAACCGATATGTGCCGCCATCCGGCCCGCAAGAAATCGTCGCTCCAAGTGACTATCGGGGCGGCGCTCCTCCTAAACAGCACCCCGGTTAAGCTCCAGGGCTCGAGTGCGTTGTAAGGGCCTCTAGGGCCGCTGGCGGGGCAGTTTAGCTGCCGCGGCGGGAGCGACCAGCCGGGAAGCTGATTGGAAGCGGAGGCGCCTAGAAATTGGCGCCGGCCGCCGAGTTGTGCTCCCGATCGACGGGCGGCCCGATTTGTCTAAACGCCTTGAAAATTCAGCGACCCAGCCGCCGACGCAGTCTGGCGACGCCCGTCGCTGTCCAATCACCGCGGCCGGTTGGCGTTGGCACACCATCGGCTGTCAGCTTGGCAGCCAGTGCGCGTAAGCTGTCTGTGCCGTCCGGATCTAGGCGCGCGATTGTGTCCGAAATAGATGCCGCCCGCTGATCGGCGCGCCGACTGCGCGCGGCGCGCGCCAACGCTGTTTCCCGCGCCGTTCCAGCCCTGCCCCGAAAGCCGCCAAGCTTCACGCCTTTCGCTTTTGCAGCGGCAAGTGCGGCTTTCGTCCTGGCCGAAATCATCCGACGCTCTTCCTCCGCCACCAACGCCATGATTCCGACAGTCATACGGTTCGCGGATGGCATGTCAGCGGCGACAAAGTCGACTCCCTCTTTCGCCAAGCCGAGTAGGAAGTGAGCATCGCGTGCAAGCCTGTCTAACTTGGCTACCAGCAGCGTCGCGCGGTGCGATCGACACAAAGCCAAGGCCTCCGACAGTTTCGGGCGGGTGGCTTTGGCTCCGCTTTCTACTTCAATGAGCTCCGCGACCTGGCGCCACTGTCCGCTGTGCGTGAAGTCCGCAACGGATTTGCGTTGCGCCTCGAGGCCTAGTCCGGAACGTCCTTGCTTGTCTGTCGACACGCGTAGGTAGGAGACAAAACGCCGGTCCGACATAAGGAACTCTCCTCTGTATCAAAATATGCAACGCTCGTTGCTCACAATGATACTTTTTCGTTGACGCTCCGGCAAGCATGGCGCATTGTGCATTCGGAGCTTCAAACACTCCTCTTGTGACGCAAGCCGCCCCGATAGCAGCGGCGCTTATTCAACCGCTATCAGTCTCTTCCGGAGGACTCGCGCTATGTCCAAGGCGCAAGCCCAAAGGCGCGAGTGCCCGATCACATGCGGGTGTTTGAACCTCCGGAAGGCTGGCGCTTCAAACCGCCAGACGTCGCCAACGAAGCATGTGAGGTCACGTCGTGGACAACGTTCTTAAGGTCAAATTCGGAAAGGCAAAGTCGGCCAAGGCGCTTGCAGCGCGCGACGCGGCACGGGAGCGCGAGCGCTACGATTTCCTCGAAAAAGTGATAGACGCCTTCGATTGCCTCCGTTTCGTAAGGCAAGACTACATGGCGCGCTTTGGAGACGACCCGCTCGACTCATTCGATTCGCACAGTTCCGGGTTTGATATCTCTCGAGCTCTAGCCATGGCCGAAAAGTACAATCAGACGGAAGACGGACCGCCGCGACCAGTTCGCCACGAGCGCTCGCTGAAATGGTTCAATGGTGACGACGGTTACAAGCGTTTCGAGTTAACCGTACCGTCCGAAGGCATCGACCCCCAACTGTTCATGCGTTTGCACGACCTTGTGTTCGGCGAATGGCGCAAAGAGAATCAACCAGCACTCCCATTCCGCGTGATTTGGGAGCCGTCGGGGACTGAAGCGCCCGTTCACTAGGGGCCATTGCAATAGCCTGCGATGTGACGGCGGATGCGATGCATCCGCCGTTTTTGTGTGCGTCTGCTGAATGAGCGGGCCAACAGCAATCCGCGGTGGGAAGCTCGAGCGAGATTCCGGCGCGCAGACGCGCCGGCGGATATCGCCTGGCCGCGGCGTGTCAGTCGATAGCTGACAGGGCGGGCGCACCGGACCCACCCCCTGGTAACGGCTTGAAGCGCGAGTTCAAGTCGCCGTTTAACGGTCGTACAAAATTGCGCCACCACCAAACTTTTGTATGTCACTGTGACCTACGTCTGATTGAGTATGTCTGACAACTTGACAATTCGTCAGACAACTAAACGCGTAATATAGTGGCGTTTTTCCTAAGCTAAATCAACTGTCTGCATTGCACTTCTGGGTTGTCCACTAGGGAGCGCGCAGAATGAATAAATGCTCTAGGAGAGCAGTCCCCATTTGCCCTAGGCGTAGCGACGCGACCATGCGCACTCGAGATCCATACCTTAAGCGACACGAGAGCGGCATCATTTACATTCACTGGACAGAGCCCGGCCCAAAAGGTCAGAGCGGACGAGGTCGCAGAGAGAGTACCGGCCACAGTGACAGTGCGAAGGCCCAGATCGTCTTTGCAGAATGGATATTGGCCCGAAACCTCGCCCCGGTCTCGGCATCGGAAATGTTCCGTGTTTCCGACCTATGGGAGCTGTACCGGACCGGTCACATCTCGCAGAAAGTAGCCGCCAAAGACCGCCTTCACTTCGCATGGAATAATCTGAAGCCTCACTTTGGATCTCTGAGCCTCTGGAAATGGCCCGATGAAGCCGTCGACCAGTACCGAGCGAAGCGCCTGGCCGGAAAGATCGGGCGCAAAGCACAGCAGCCGACCATCCGGCGCGAGCTCAATGCCCTTAGAGCTTGCCTAAACTGGTGCGCGCACCCCGCCCGAAAGCTGATCGCACCGGCGACTATTCCTTATATTGAGTTGCCCGAACACGGCGAGCCGGCCGATCGCTGGCTGACGACGTACGAGATCAAGAAGCTGTTCGAAGCTGCGGCCAGAATGCGCCGAGTGGACAAGGATCGTCTGTCCAGATGCGAACGTTTCCTATGGCTAGCGCTCGAGACTGGTGCACGAAAAGGGGCAATTTGTGACCTCACCTGGGACAGGGTAGACTTCGAGACGAACGTCATTCACTACGACGTACCCGGCCTGCGCAAAACGAAGAAGCGGCGCCCCTCCCCGCCGATCTCTACGGCGCTGCGGGCAGCTCTCGAGCGGATGCGCGATGAACGCCGCCCGAAAGATGGCGACCTGGTCGTGTTCAACAATTCTGATCCTCGCACGATGGTGATGCGTGCGGCCAAGCTGGCCGGCGTCAGGGGCGTAACCCCGCACGTACTGCGGCACACAGCAGCAACGCACATGGCGCGCCGCGGCGTGCCCCTATGGAAGATCGCCAAGATCCTCGGCATCACCCTTGCGATGGTGGAGAGAACCTACGCCAAGCACTCACCCGACGACCTTCGCGAGGCAGTCGATACCATCACTGGAGGAGCGGTACAGAGTAGCCGATGAGTGTGCCGGCATAGGTAACCGGCCGACCGTGATATTGCCACAACGAGCGGTGCAGGCCGCCTGGCAGCATCGGCGCGCTTGGCCACCCCCGCACGCGCCTCAGACGGGACGGTGTCAGGCGAGGCCCGTAGCCCGGCTGGCGGCGGTGCTCGAGGGGTGCCCTGCCTGGTGGGTGCCACCTACCCCTGGGTACGGCTTGATGCGCGAGTTCAAGTCTCCGTAACCGCCTCGGACAAATTTGCGCCGACGTGGAAGTTTGACCCCGCCCCGATCTGCGCGGTAAAGGGCGAACGTGGCGGTTGAGACATCTTGTCGAGTCACCGACGGCGCACTGTCGAACATGGATATGCACCCGCAAGGGCGTAACTGGCCAACACCGCAAGTTCTAGATGCTGTTGTGCCGGGTTTCGTTGCAGGTAGTCGATGACGATACGAACAAGTTGAACTTTCGGCACCGGCCCCGGAATGCAAAACTTTACTTGATCATGAAGGAGCGCGGCCGCGATGACGGCGCCGGCACAATAACCTTGCATAAAATTCGAGGTCCGTGCGTCGTCGCGCAGTGCTTCGAAATCCCTGCATGCGTTCAACATTGCGGCCCCGGAGGTCTGCCCGCGTTCCTGTTGCGCCAGCACGGCAACCGGGACCGAACACAGCAGCAGCCCAGCGGAAGCAACAACTTCCTTCAACATGCGCAGCCGGGCGGGCTCTTGCAACGCTTCTTCGTGCTGATGCACGTATTCCCGCAAGGCTGGCCCTTCGTGCAGTGCTTGCAACAGGCGTCGGGGCTTCGGGCAAGTTGGGTCAGCAACTCGATCGGATCGCCAGGGCGATCGACCCAAGGTGAGTAGCTGGCCGCTTGCGCCGGCGTTCCCTCCAACGCCAGCAAGAGCACGACGAGGCGCAGCATCTCATTCGACCAGGTCGCAACGCGTTGCCTTCAGGCTGACGAACAAGCCTTCGCCCTCCTTGCGTAGCTGTTGGATAGACGGGCCGTTCCAATGGGCGTCGAACGCTTCGCCGCTTGCGTACAGCTCATACAGCATGATCGAGTCGGGCTGGTCATGCGGCACCAGGATCTCAAAGCCGAGCGTTCCCGGCTCTGTCGCGCGACAGCGCTCCCCGTGGGCGCGCAAATGCTTCATGTATTCGTCGCGCTTCCCCGGTGCCGTCGTGATGGTCGCAACAATGGCCAGCTTAGGCATAGCTCCTCCCTTTCCGCGTCTCGTGACATGGCGAGCGACGTGATGAACGGAAAGCCTCAGCGTCGCCGCAATGTCTCCCCCGTGCGGTCGTGTCTCGCTGTGATCGTACCACCAAGAGGCGAGGTATTATCAAATGAAATCTTGGGTTGCGGCAGTGGTAGTCCTCATGCTGTTGCCGCTGCAGGCCCTGGCATGGGGACCCGAAGGCCATTCGATCATCGCCGAGCTCGCGCAGCGCCGGATATCGCCCCGGGGGTGGTCGCAGAAGTCGCGCGCCTGCTAGGCCCTGGCCATTCCCTGGCCTCGGTCGCGAGCTGGGCAGACGACGTGCGGGACGATCGACCAGAGACCTACAACTGGCACTTCGTCGACTTGGCGCTGGCGGAAGACCGCATGACGCGGACAAGCACTGCCACGCCTCAGCAAAGGGCGATTGTATCGTCGCCGAGCTGGAGAGACTTAAGGTCGAGCTGCGATGTGCGCCGACCGACGATCGAAAGTGCGACGCGCTGCGCTACGCCGTCCACTTCGTCGACATACACCAGCCGATGCACACTGTGGGCGTAGGCAGAGGCGGGAACGACGTCGCATTCGAGGTCCGGCTTGCAGGCGCCAAGAAGTGTCGCGGTGGCCCATGCCAGATCACGTCCTACCGGTCCAATCTCCATCGAGTGTGAGACGGGACGCTGATCAAGGCCACGACCTGGAACTGGGGAGCGTACGTCGACAGGCTTGAAGGCGGTTGGCTGACCTCTCCGGAGGCGCAAGGCAAGGATGACGGCCGGCCGGTCAAATGGGCAGAGGAGACGTATCGGGCGGCGCGCTTCGTATGGGAGCAGCTGCTCGAAAGCCGGGTAGTCGACGACGCCTATTACGGCAAGATCCTGCCTACGCTCGGCCGGCAGCTCGGCTTGGCAGGACTGCGGCCGGCGCGGTTCTTGAACGACGTGCAGGCGCCGGGGCAGTGCCCACGCAATAATCGACCCGGCGGGGGAACCTTCTGCTATATTCGACGCCATGGACATTGAGATAGCAGCCGTCTTGCCATGACGGAACCAGCGCCGCGCAGGAGGAAAAATGGCCTTTAGGCACGACGACGCATCAGGTTACAGGATTGACGTGGCGGTGTCCGACCAACGGGTGTCGGCCAAGGTACTTGTCATCGAAACCAATCTTGAACTCGACCCAAATGCTCCAGAGTACGACAGCAGCAAGGTCAACGACCTACTCAAAGCTGGCTACGACTTCGTTCGCGACCCCAAGAACAAACTCGATTTGGTCAGACTGTCAGGGACACTCAAGGCCTGAGCCGTCATGGCAGCGGTGTTGCCTCTCGCAGTAGCAAGCTCACGCCTGCATCATATTGCTGGCGCTTTTCGATGGCGCGACCGAGTGCTCTCGAACTATATGGACGCCTTCTTCCTTACCCAAAGCTCCGATGTCTGCTCCATATCGATCAACTCGTCGGAAAACTTCCGCTGCTGGAGCGCCAGCAGATCGTCGAACGATCCGCGAAGCCACGCGTCCCATTCGGTTGGAAACAAGAACACGGGCATCCGGTTGTGCAGCCGTCGCGGTGTTCGCGTCGGTCATCGCGCCGGAATAGACCGGCCCCCATTCGGCGCTTTCACGCCACAGGCCGCCCCACGCAATGATGGGATGCTCTTTAATGTTGGCCCAGGTCCTAGTCATCTTGCCTTTCGGCCCTTCTGCTTCGGCTAAGTGCGTCACCGGGATGAGGCAGCGCCACTGCGGCTTGTTGGCAAGGCCCTTCCACATCCTCTTCGTCAGGTCGGCGATATTGTTGACAGGCTTCGGTTTCGAGTCCGGCTTCATGAACTTGAGCCGCAACGGAAAGCCCCGAGTCATCGACTGGAGAACTCGCTGACCATCCTGCTCGCGGATCACGAGGCCCGGTGTGCCAGGGTAGGCCTCGGCTGGCACGTTCGGAAACGAGGTTGGCGGCGTGACGCCGAAGTGACGAGCGACTTCATCGACGCTCTTGCGGACGGTGTAGAGATTGCACAAAATGTTAACCCTCCTGCTTCCTGCGTGGCCGGTTGCTGCGCTCGCTGAGCGGCACCCAGAGTTCGTTGGTGCGCGCCATCGCCATCCTGTCGGCGGGGAAAGGCGCGCGGAACTGAAAGCCGATCACATCCCGAATCGATGCGGTCAGCCACAGATCGTATTCATCCGGCGTCAGAATGACGGGCGATCGGTCGTTGAGTGGCTTAACCAGCGCGTTGCTTTCGCCCATCATCGCGGCATAGACGGCGCCCCATTCGGGGACGCTGCGGCAGAAGCCCGCCAGAGCGAACACCGGCCACTCGGGGATCGTGAACCGGGTGCGGGTCATCCGGCCTTTGGGGGCCGCCGGGCTTCCTATTGGAAGCATCGCTACAATTGGCACCGTCCTCATAGCAGTATTGGTTCGATATCACCCATCAGCACTCTCGCTCTGACGGGGAATAACCTGTTGAGGCTCCACATCTAGGGAACCAATTCGCGGTCTCGGCATCGAGTCCGGCAGTCAAGAGCGGACCAGCCGCTGACCGGCTGCCTCTCTCTCAGGCGCTGGACGACCTGAGTTACTCCAATCGCAGCGCCTGCAGGTGCTCTTGTGGTTGAATCTTGGCGCCGACGTAGGCGTTGCGGCCGACTGCCCGGCGCCACCCGCAGAACCCAACCTCGCCGCGCTGCGTCTATGCATGGTCCTATCGGCACGATGCTCAATCTCTGGTCGATTCCACATGAATGTGTACACTTATGGGTGAGAAAGCTGTCAGGGTGGTGACGCCTATGGCAATCTCCCGCCGACTTGCGATCGGTAGCTTGGCAGGGTGCGTTTGGATCGAATCCTGAACTACGCGCTCGCTTCGGCAATACGTGGCGCCAACGTACGTCGCGTTTGCCAATGCGGCGATCAACAACGTTACTAGCATCCGGGGGGGGGGGATTCTGTGCCGCTGCTCTACAAATATCGCCCTTTCACTACGCAAGAAGACAAGAAAAGGCTGTTCGACATAATAGAGACTGAAAAATTTTGGTTTCCAATGGCCAACGAAGTTAACGATCCATTCGAGCTCCGCTGTGCCATAGACTTTGAATCGGATCGAGAGGCGACCGAGGCCGCCTTTGTCGAGGTGGAGCGTCGCGTAAATCCATCTACCACGGAGGCGCAAGCGCGCGCCCGAGTAAAAGAAGTGCTCGCGGGCACTTCATCAGCGACATTGCGAGAACAGCAATGGGAGATGGCATTCAAAATTTGGCGCGCCTTATCACAAAGGACAGCGATGTGCTGCTTTGCCGGAACACCCGAGAGTACCTTGATGTGGTCTCACTACGCGGCGGGCCATACTGGCGTGGCCATCGAAGTCGAACCGATAGGGTTTGACAAATACGTGCACGCAGTAACGTATAGCAGTGAATTATCTCCTCTCCCCTTAAAGGAGCTGGTGGGAATTGAGCCTGGAAGTGCTCTATTTAATAGTCTCTTCTTGCGCAAAGCTCCATGCTGGGAATATGAACACGAGTATCGGACCATGCGTTTCGCGCTTCGTTCGCGCGCCTTCACGTTCGGGAAAGGCTCCATAAAGCGCGTCATCGTAGGCTGTGCCATGTCTCCGGAATCCAAGTTGCAGCTCTTAACGTGGATGAAGGCAAGCGCCCCTAACATCCAAATTGCCGCGGCATTACCATCTCAGGACGGGACATATTCCCTTCAAGTAGTTGATCTCGCGGAGCTGGACGCGGATGCGATTCCAACAAATGCTATCCCGAATCCTCCGAAGTTCAGACAACGGTGGTTATGGTGGTCGATCTTTGCCGGAATTGCTGCTATCGCCGTTGCAGTGTGGCGAAGGTAGGTTGTTGCGAGCTGCCCCACGACGGGACGCCTCGATCGCTTGCCCGACACTTCCGGACGATCAGTCTAGTCTGGCGGGCCGCACTAGCGATGCCACCGGCAGTTGCGGCACGAGCCCGACGCCGACTGGCGCGTGAGATGCCTTGAGGCAGTAGGACTTACCCACAGGGCGAACCAATAGCGTACTCGCGCGGCGACTGCTCACCACAAGCACGTGGCTGAGCCCAGATATCGGGGTTCAGCGGCCCACTGCACCGCTATTAGAGCAAAATTGCCGCCTCAGAATGTTCTTTTATTGTTCTCATTCGGTCAACTGGTCTAGGAGTCGCGCTCCAACACCATGGAGGACGACATGAGCAAGCCCGATACCGACGCCGCTCCCCTTTCAGGATGGATGGCGGGCCTGGCCTATTCCGAGCTGCAGGAAGTCACCTACCTGCGGCGCGCTCTTGAGATTGCCGAGCGAGACGGATTGGGAGTGTCACGCGCCGAGGTGCAGCGCATCGAGTCCACGTGGTCGATCGCCCACGGCGACTGGAGCGCCCTGGGCTTCGTCCTGCTGTTGCACGATGGAAGTAGGGTCTACCTTGATTACGACTTTGACTTCGCCGACGACCAGGAAGAGGTCGAGCTGCAGGTGATGACGGACGAGCGCTATCCTGTCATCAAGGCCGCCGGCATCGAATGGACCGACAATGTCGCTGAGCTGAATCGGCTGCTGCTGTCCTGACCTGCCTCATGGAGGCGGGGTCGATGGACTACGCCGAGCTGCACGTCACGACCAACTACAGCTTTCTGCGGGGCGGCTCGCATCCGGGTGAACTGGTCTTCCAAGCCGCGAACCTCGGGCACTACGCGATCGGCATCGCGGATCGCAACACGCTGGCCGGCGTCGTGCGCGCCTATGCTGCGGTTGGCGACTACTACGAGGAGACCGGCATCCCGAGGGAGCGGTGGATCAAGCTGCTGGTCGGCGCCCATCTCGAAACGCGCGACGGCTACTCGTTGCTCGCCTATCCGATGAACGTCGAGGGCTACAAGCGGCTGTCGCTGCTCCTAAGCCAGGGTAATCGCGAGGCGGTAAAGGGCGAGTGCGACCTCACGCTCAAGGATCTGGCCGAGTTCACAGGCGACCTGCTGACCATCGTCCTGCCGCCCCGAAGAATCGAGGACCCCGCCTTTCACGAGAGGCTGCGCCGGCTTGCGGACCTGTATCCCGGCCGCTGCTACCTCGCCGCCACCATGCTGTTCCGCGGCAACGATGCCAGGCGGCTCGACGCTCTCGACACCCTTGCAGGCCGAATGGGCGTGCGCCTGGTCGCCACCAACGACGTGCATTACCACGCGCCTGAGCGCCGGGCGCTGCATGACGTCGTCACTGCCGTCCGCCTCAAGTGCACGGTCGAAGAGTTGGGCTTCCGCCGCTTTGCGTCCGGCGAGCGACATCTGAAGCCTGCTACCGAGATGCACAGGCTGTTCCGTGAGCACCCGCACGCGATCGACTGCATTCGCGAAATCGTCGGCCGCTGCCAATTCAGCCTCGACCAGCTCCGCTATCAGTACCCCGTCGAGTACGAAGGCGGCGAGACGCCAACGCAGAAGCTGGAGCGGTTGACTTGGAAAGGCGCGAAAACGCGCTACAGCGCCGGCGTGCCCGACACAGTTGCCAACACGATCCGTCACGAGTTCGACCTGATAGAGCGCAAGAAAATCGCGCCCTACTTCCTCACGGTCCATGAGATTGTCGACCAGGCACGCGCGATGGGCATCCTGTGCCAGGGCCGCGGCTCGGCCGCCAATTCCGCCGTCTGCTATTGCCTCGGCATCACCGAGGTCGACCCCGACAAGAACGACGTACTTTTCGAGCGCTTCCTGTCGAACGAGAGAGACGAGCCACCGGACATAGACGTGGATTTCGAACACGAGCGGCGCGAGGACATCATCCAGTGGATCTACAAGACCAAGGGCCGGACCCGTGCCGCGCTTGCCGCAACGGTGATCGCCTATCGCAGCCGCAGCGCCATTCGCGATGTCGGCAAGGCGCTGGGCCTCTCGCCTGACATCCTGGGCGTGATGGCCAACACCGTCTGGGGCAGTGGAGGCGGCGGCATCGACCTGCAGCATGTCAGGCAAGCCGGCATCGATGCCGCCGACCATCGCCTCGCTCTCGCCCTGGAGCTGTCGGCGGCCCTGGTCGGCTTCCCGCGGCACCTGTCGCAGCATGTCGGCGGCTTCGTGCTGACGGCGGGCCGACTCGACGAACTGGTGCCAATCCAGAATGCGGCGATGGACGATCGAACCGTCATCGAATGGGATAAGGACGACCTCGACGCGCTGAAAATCTACAAGGTCGACGTGCTAGCCCTCGGCATGCTGACGGCTCTGCGCAAGAGCTTCGAGATGATCAAGGCGCATTACGGGGAAGACCGCGGGCTCGACATGCCGACGGACGACGAAAAGGTCTACGAGATGCTGTGCAAGGCCGACTCGGTCGGCGTGTTCCAGGTCGAGAGCCGGGCGCAGATGTCGATGCTGCCGCGCCTCAAGCCGCGGCGGTACTACGACCTGGTTGTCGAGGTCGCGATTGTGCGGCCCGGACCGATTCAGGGCGGCATGGTCCATCCCTACCTCCGCAACCGGGAGGTTCCCGAAGACCAGATCGCCTATCCCAGCGAGAAGCTAGAGAAGATTCTGCGCCGGACCCGTGGCGTACCGCTGTTCCAGGAACAGGCCATGCAGATCGCGATCGACTGCGCGGGCTTCCTGCCGGGAAAGGCCGACAAGCTCCGGCGCGCCATGGCGACCTTCCGGCGCTCTGGCACCATCCACAAGCTGAAGGACGACTTCATCAACGGCATGCTCGGCAACCACTATGAGAGCGAGTTCGCCGAGCGATGCTTCCGGCAGATCGAGGGCTTCGGCGAGTACGGCTTCCCCGAGAGCCACGCCGCAAGCTTCGCCATCCTCGTCTACGCCTCATCCTGGGTGAAATGGTACCACCCCGAGGTCTTTGCCGCCGCCCTACTCAACTCGCAACCGATGGGCTTCTACGCGCCGGCGCAGCTCGTGCGAGATGCCCGCGAGCACGGCGTCGAGGTCCGGCCGCCCGACGTGAACGCCAGCGAGTGGGATTGCACGCTGGAGAAGACCGGGGGGTACCGTCGCGCCCTGCGCCTCGGCTTCCGGCAAGTCACCGGCCTGCGCGAAGCCGACCTCAACAGGATGGTGGAGCAGCGGACGACGCCCTATCGCGATCCGGCCGACCTGTGGCGGCGCGGCGGGCTGAACAAGCGCCAGATCCTCGCGTTGGCGCGTGCCGACGCCTTTGCCTCGCTGGGCATGACCCGGCGCGACGTGCTGTGGGCGGTGCGCGCCTTCTCCGAAGCGTCACTGCCCTTGTTCGACGCGCGACCGGCGAGGGATCTGGAACCGGCGGTGAGCCTGCCGAATCTGACGCTAGGGGAACAGGTGGTCGACGACTTCTCGACCATCTCCATGTCCCTGCGCGCCCATCCGCTGCAGCTCCTGCGGCCGATGCTAAGCGAGCGGGGAATGAAGCACTCCGACGCGCTACGCGAGGCGCGCAACGGTGACCGCTTCGGCATGGCTGGACTCGTACTTATACGGCAGCGGCCCGGCACTGCTTCGGGGGTGGTATTCGTCACCCTCGAGGACGAATACGGCATCGCCAACCTGGTCGTCTGGCCCAAGGTATTCGAGACCCACCGGCGAATAGTCATGGGTGCGCGCCTTATGGGCGCCAGGGGCACCGTCCAGCGCGAAGGCATCGTGATCCATCTCGTGGCCGAGCAGCTTTGGGATTGGTCGGCGGACCTCGATCGCATCGCCAGCCTCGACGGTCGCTTTGAGCTTCGCACCGGCCGCGGCGATCAGGCGCGTTCCTCGACGCCTGACCCGCGTGACGGGCCGCAGGCTGGCTATGATCGCGACCGCGTTGTCCTGGAGCGGCCGGTCATCAAAATCGCGTCGCGCGACTTTCACTAACCCGGAGCGGACGGTTGGCAGGTCCCAACCCCCACGAGCTGCACTCTTTCCGGGAGCTGCGCGCGGTCATGGGAAAGGTTTACGTGGTCTGCGAGCCCTGCCGGCGCTATGCCGGCGTTGGGGCCTGGCTCGATGGCCTGGACTCCCGCGTCGTTACCTTCAGCTGCGCAGTTTGTGGCAGGCCCGGTAAGCTCACATTCGACGATCCGGCCGCGGCAGGCCTCCAGCACGATTTGCGCGCCAATCCCGTACGACATCCGGAAGTGGCCGCTCGGCTGAAGCACATGCAGCAGCTAGCCAACCCTTTTGGCCGTCGACCGTCGGTCGTCCGTGAGCTGCTGCCTCAGAGCGAGCGAACCAAGTTCGTGCCGGAGCCCCGCTACAGGCTCAAGCCCATGCCGTTCAGGACCTACGGCGATCTATCGCGCGTCAGCCTGGTGCTCGAGGTGTGGTGCTCCAGCTGCAAGAACAGCAGGCCGGTCGACGTGGGAGGGCAGCTGGCGGGCCGACGGTTCGGAGGTGTCCGCTTCGTCTGCGCCGGCCGCCGTCATGATGGCAAGCCCTGCGGAGGTCTTGGCCATCCTCACATCGTGCCCCTGCAGGGCATAGGGTCGAGTGGGGCCTTCGCATCGCTGAACTGCCCGCGCTGCGTACCACCTTGGAGTGCGAGCCCCGTCCACTTCATTCGACCGCCCTGGAGTGAGGCGCCGATCGACACTGCTACGGAGCGCTATCGCTGCCCGGCTTGCGGCGGGCAGGTGCGGGCCACCTTTCACGGTAACGCGAGCGGCGGTCCACGCTGAGAAGGTAGCGCCTATTCAATGGCGCCAGCTGGCCAAATGGCATTCTGGCCTTGCCAAGCACAGGCGTCGCCCTTGATGCTCGCGCTGGCACCATTACGAAAAGACAAGGACAGGCTGATCGTTCTCATGGGAAACGAAGATTCCAAGGCTTCGCACTTCATCATTGCTCCCGATAGACGTGCACGGCCGCTCAACGTCGTTGGCACGCAAGTCACTGTGCTTGCATCCAACGACACCACGAAAAGCTACGGGATCACCTTGCAGCAGGGCGACGAGGGCACAGGGCCACCACCGCACAGCCACGACTGGGATGAAGCGTTCTATGTCTTGAAGGGCGCAATTCGCTTCCATTGCGCCGGAGAGGTCCACGAGTGTGCGCCTGGAACTCTGGTGCACATTCCCCGCGGAACAGTGCACGAGTTTCACTACGGCCCGGGCGGTGGCCAAATGCTGGAAATCACCGGAGAGAAAACCCTGGCCGCGCAGATGTTTGCCGCGGTTGATGCTGCGATCCCGTCGGGGCCAACGGACGTGTCAGCTTTGCTGCAGGTTCTGGCGGCGAACGGAGTAAGCGTCGCCAAGCCTGCCACGTGATCGTGCTTGGGGTGGGGATCGACAAGCTTCACCGATCTGAAATCGCTTCGCGCGAGTAACGAGCCGAGGCGGACCTGTCCGACAGTAGCTAGGATCGCAGCACGGTGGACGGTTGGTGCTCCGGCATAGTGCGCTCGTCGAGCTAGTTTCGAGTGGCTAGTGGCGCCATTCGGGACCGCAGCATAGTCAGCCGCTGCAGGATCTCGTCGACCATCGCGGCGTCGAAGTCGAGGTGGATGCGGAGCGGTTCTGGCTAGCCGTGAAGCATCAGCGGCGGGACTTGCAGGCGGATGGTTTCCCCCGTCATCCGATAGCGTCCACATCTTCTCGGCCGGCATGTCGGCTTCCATCTCGCTCATCGCTGCCTCGGCCTCCTTTAACCGGGGCCCCTTGGCGCTATCCAAAATCATCTTGGGGTTCCAATCAACGGCTCACGCGGACACGAGACGGATTAGTTCATGAGCAATTATGATCGCCGAACTAACCCCGCCTAGGGCTAGTGCAAAGATCGGCTTCTCAGACTCGACTATTCGAGCCCAAAGTCGAAGTACAAAGCTATGCAATAGTGGGGCTACGATGAATCCTGCCACAAATAGAGCCGAAAAGCAGAGGCGGAGTCCATTGAGCGTGAAGCTAAGATATTGGAACGCCACATTCTTGCTGTCATCGCCTAAAAA
Organism: Reyranella sp.; assembly: GCF_965279465.1. Classification (NCBI taxonomy): domain Bacteria; kingdom Pseudomonadati; phylum Pseudomonadota; class Alphaproteobacteria; order Hyphomicrobiales; family Reyranellaceae; genus Reyranella; species Reyranella sp. Next base: position 3,224,395 of record NZ_OZ257242.1, on the reverse strand, counting down.
GCTCCAAGCGCTCTTCCAGTCGCTAACCAACCAAGGCAAGGAGAGGTTGGGCCAGTTCGCTATCGTCTTAGATATCGTCCAGCTCAATGTAGCACTAACTCTCGCCCAATAGAGGTAAAGAATAATGTTGAACGCCAAGAGCGCGATGGGCGCAATCACTGCGTACCTATCAGAAGATTCGACAACGAGACGAGAACTGAACCTTGTAATCGAAAGTGAGACCATTGTTGCAAAAGTAAATACTATTAGGCCCGCCCAAGTTGACTGATCTTGAGGAATGAGGTCCGCCAGCGAGCGCATCCAATTGGGCCGCGACACTAGAGCAATAACCGGCATCAACTCTACAATCACTAAGGATACAAAAAGTCTTTTGAGTGAAAGAAGTCGATCGCCGACAATCACATCCCAAACGGCGATAGCCGATGCGGCCTCGGTCCGTCCGAGTCGTTTCCAGGGGACCTCAGAGAACTTGAGCCAGCCCGTCTCAAGCCAACCCAGAAGCATTTTCTTTTCTCTCTTGCTCATCATGAAGTCGATAAATGCGCCCAGCGCCGTGATTGCTCCGATCTTGGCAAGCGCATATAGAATCTGTTCAAGCATGCCGCCCTCCCCGGCGCCTACCGTAGCAGAAGAACCACAACCTATTGCAACTGGTAAGCGCGCTCAAAGGCTGGGCCGCTGGTGCCGCGGGGGCTAGCCACGGGAGGCTTGAGCAAGTCCTTATGGGCACGTTGGTTGATGTGCCAGGTGCCTTCTTTCGGCGTTGCTGGACTGGCGGTGGCTGGCATCCCTGAACTAAGGGAGCCGATCGGCCGGACTGACAGGCTTTGGGTGGCAGGCGTGCTCCTTGGAGCATCATCATTCGCTTGGCTGTTCAATCGCACGTTGACCCGTTGATTCGGCTGGTAGCCGGAGCCATGACGAGACCCTCAATACGCTACGCGGGAAGCTTTGCATTGTACAAGGCGCGCCGGTGCGGGCATTGACGCGAGCATCTTCCGGCTGGCCGACGACCGCCGAGCCCGCTGCCCAAGGTCGGCTCGACACTCGGACGTGGACCCCCGCCAAAGCTCTGTCAGCGATCCTCGGCGACAAGGTGACGGCGGAGCACACTGCCGACCGCGCCGGTCATCGCGCAAGACTAGCTCGCCGGCTCACAGCCCCGGCGAGCTTGGTGAGTAAATTGGTGGGCAAAATCATCGCTCGGCAAGGGAAAGCCGAATTTGATTGGCTTTCGTCGAGTTCAGTGGCGGAAAGGGTGTCCGCGTAAGATATAGTGTAATCAGGGTCTTATGGATGAAATAGGCCTCACACCCAACAAACCGCCCAACATCGTGCGGCGCGTACAGGCCCGGACAGAAAATCGCCCGCCGCAGCCGAAGCCGGGCGGGCTACTTCGGCTTCCACTCGCGCGCCAGATTCTGCGCTTCCGCGATCTGCGCGGGCGTCATCTTGGAGGCAACGCGGTCGCGGGCCGCGATGGCAAAGTCATTACCTTTGACAGCGGCGAGGTTGAACCACATGTGCGCCAGCACGTAGTCCTGCGGCACGCCTGTGCCGGCCTCGTAACTGGAACCGAGGTTAATCTGGGCGACAGCATGTCTCTGCTCAGCAGCCTTGCGATACCACGCCACCGCCGTCGCATAGTCTTGGGGCACGCCCCAACCCTCGTCGTACAGGAGGCCGAGGCGGGACTGGGCTTCGGCTATGCCCCGCTCGGCGAGAGGCCGCCACAGACGCAGTGCCGTCGCGTAGTCGCCCTTCTCGTATGCCGTGATCCCATCATCGAGCGGCTCGGCAATCGCAGGCGCAGCACCGCTCATGAGCAGCGCCACGATCAGCATCAGCAAGCGCATGGCGAGCGCCCTCCTCTGCATTCAGCGTGCCATGCCTCGGTCTGCGCCGCCACATGGTCACGGGCGAACGCCACGCCCCGAAAGCCAAGGCAAGTGCCAGCGGCTGTCCCGGCCGATGACGACGCATCGCGCACGGCGGTAAGTTTGACCATGGAAAGCCCGACGTCGATCGCCACCGCCCGCCGCAACAAAGCTGGGCACGCCACGAAATGCAGGGGATTGGGGGGCCAAGGCAATGGCCGAGCATCGTTGCTACGATTGCCTTTTGCTGAAGGGGGAAGTTGTGCCGCCGATTGATCCAGTTCCGCCAATCGCGCTGAACAGCAGCGGGAAGCGAAGCTTAGACATACTCTTGGAAGAGTTTCGGCGATGGGACGACGAACGACGAAAGGCCGAGGAGAAAAGGACGCGGGTGAGCTCTCCTCTGCACCATTACACGGACATGGCGGGCTTGGTCGGTATCATCGGATCGGCCAAGCTCTGGTTCACCGGCATCTTTCATATGAACGATCCGAGTGAGCTTCACCACGGCAGCGATCTGGCGAGGGAGCACCTGTTCGACATAATGCAAGATGAGCCCAGTCCGCAGACCTCCGAATTCTGCGCAGTGTTGTTGAAGTACCTCGATGGTACGTTCGGATCGGCATTCAGCTTCTTCGTCACGAGCTTCAGCCAAACACCGGACGACCTTGCTCAGTGGCAGACATATGCTGACGACGGTCGCGGAGTCGCCATTGAGGTGGCGCCAGACTGGCTCAAGCCCGACCCTTCCCGCGTTTGGGAGGCAGGAGTTTCAGATCCACGCGAGTTCTATTCTGTTGCAGCTGTTGTGTACAACGAAGCCGAGGCAAAGCAACGACAGAAGGAGGCAATAGACACTGCTATCTATGCGCTCAAGTGCGCGGAAAAGTGGGACCTTTTGGTAGACGAAGCTGACAGAAAAGCTTTTTTGAAGGAGTTGCGCGTTTGCCTTGGCGTGCCATTGCTCTGGAGCTTGATTACGACCAAGCACCATGCCTACCACCATGAAGCCGAAACTCGCTTAATCCTTGCAAATTCGGTCAGCGTGCTAGCGCCTTACGTATGCTCTCGCGCTCGCGGCAGCCAGATCGTCTCATACGTGCCAGTAGATTTTCCGATCGCATCGGCCGGCGTCCTAAGGCGCATCTGGATCGGACCAGCGGCAGCGGAGGGTGCCGAGAGGGGTGTCGCTGATCTGCTGCGCGCAAAGGGCATCAACCCCGATCGTGTTGTCCGACGGTCGACCATACCGTATCGGCCACGGTAGCGATGCGCAAAAAGAGAAGGCCCCGATGAGCGGGGCCAGTGCATCGCCGGGGAGAGCCGCAGCCCGCCCCGGCCGGTGTCGTGTCGCCATCAGCAGCGGCGGTCGAGAACCTCGGTCCCCAGCACCGCCGTGATCTTGCCGAGCTCCTCCTGCGCCATAAGCTCCAGTTCCTCGCATACGGAGCCGACATCGAAGCCGTCGTCGGCGTTGCGGGCGATGCTTTGCATCCCGGTCAGGATCGCCCGGACGCGGCCGATCCGGCGCTCGACCGTGAGCTCGTGCAAGTCGTCGAGGCGCGCGCTCATCGTGCACCTTCCCTGCGCACGGCCCAGCCTACGCGCTCTGCAGCTTTGCCGGCAAAGCTTTCCGCCCGAGAGGCACGTTCCTTGAGCGCGGCCAGCACGCCGACCCACGTCCGCAAGTCCTCGGTGCGTCTCAGCTGCTGGGCAAAGCGCGGACCTGTGTCGTCGGACGACCTGCCCAGCATCGCCAGATTCTCCTCCGCCTCGGCGAGCCTGATCGCGAAAAGCTCGTGCAAGCCGCTCGCAAGTCCCGATGTGGCGCGAGCATCGGTAAGCCCGCGCCGCATGATTTCGTCGAGTCGCTGCCAGCCATGAAGCGGCGGCGTGGTCGCCTTGGCCTTGCGCTTCCTTGGTGACCGCGCGGCGGCGGGCTTTCCTGCCGGCCGTGGATGCAGGGTCTCGACCTGCGCTGTCGAGTTGGCATTCATGTGCGCACCTCCGCCAGCTCGGCGTGCGTCACCAGCCGCCCGCCGGTGAGGCCGTACCGCAGACCGTCGCTCTTCCGGCCCGCCGGACACAGAGAGCAGCAGCCGGTGACGATCTCGGTCGCGGCGGCTTCTTCGGGTCGGTGCGGCGTCATGAAGACGTGCCGCATCCGGCACATCGGCAGGGAATACGCGGTGGTGCGCAGGATGGTCTTGGCATTGTCGTGTTGGACATGTGGTTGCTCTAGGAAGGCAGGCTTTTTCAGGGCCGGGCGCCAGCGGGCGGCGCTGGCACCGGGAGCTGAAAACAGGCCTAGAGTCCTGCCGGCACGACCTTCCCCGTGAGGGGTATTGTTTAGCCGTGCCACTGCGCCGGTCGCGGCCCACGGCAATGGGAGCGTCGCTTTCGGTGGCATGATGGTCCCGGCAAGGATCGCCCTGGCACCGCTCTAGGATGCCAAGGCCCGGCAAGGCTAGTGGCGTGAGTTTTCAGGCTACGCGTGCATCCTCGCTCAAATTCGCAGCGAGCGCCATCCCCTTCCGAGGGGAGGTTGCTGTGCGTTCTGGACTCGTCGTTTCCCCTTTCGCCTGCTTGACCCCGGTTGCCTATCTGCGCAATTCTCAACCGATCGAGTTTGGGGGAAACGATGAAATCCTTGATTGTTGTGTTGGCCGTTGCGGGCCTTGTGGGAGCGTGCGCGCCACCCGCGATTAGCGATATCGCCACCGACAAGGTGAAAGTTCAGAGCGAGGTCGACGACCCCAAGGCGGCTACCGCTGAAGCGGAGAAGGGCTGCGCGATCTACAAGCGCGTTCCCATCCCGATATCGCAGCGTCGCATCAGGACCGGCCCTTATACCAGCGTAATCGAATACCTCTTTGCATGCCAGGACCCGACCGGCGCCAACGTGACACCGCGCACAACTCCTCCGGCATCATAGAACCGCGCCGGCCCGGCCAGCCCGAGCGGGCGCTTAACTTCGGGGCGACCGCCATCAGTTCAACGCCCCAGCGTTGGGATACGCTGTCACGCGATCTGGGTAGGCACAGCATGTCGTGTTACGTCGTTCTCGAGTTCACCGCGAAGCCTGGAACCGGTCCTGCGCTTGCAGAAGCCTTGAAGCAGGCGTTACCGATCACCCGACAGAAGCAGGGCTGCGAAAGCCTGCAGCTCACGGTGAATCAGGACGATTCCGACAACATGGCAATCGTTATGTTGTGGCGGTCTCGTGCTGACTACGACACCTATCGAGCCTGGCGCGAAGCCAGCGGCGACGTGAAGAGCTTTGCCGAAGCAACGACGTCGGGGCTGACTACGCGCTTCTTCGATATCCTTCCTGCATAGCAGCCGACTGGCCGGCGCTCGACGATGCCGCGGGCAGACGGGTCGCCCCTTGCGCGCCCGCTCTGTCCCACCGGCGAAATCTGTGACATCTGCTGCCCGCACGCAGGCGGCGTCAGCCTCGCCCGACCGTGAGCCGATCGAGCCCCGCGAAGCCGAGCAGGCGAGGCCGCAGCGCCCGCATGAGCAGGCCTCCTAGACCTGCGCCGGCGCTGCTGGAAGCGAATTCGAACAGCGCTGCGGTCCGGCCCGGCATATACAGTTGCCCGGACTCGAGGATGCCGGCCAGCGCAATGAGCAGGAGAGTTTGAACGAGGAGCCGCGGCCTTTCGCGATACGCCAGGGCCATCACGATCGCCGTGCCGAAATAGGCCACGACATGCTCGAGGCGTCCGCTGGCTCCGGTTCGGACCATCTCATCGCCGGGCAGCCACGACAGAAGGACGAGCAGGGCGACGCACGCGAAGAAGGCCGGTCGGAAGGTCATGGCGAGCAGGCCAGCATACTTGCGAGGCATTCCAACTCCGGCGGCGCGATACAGTGCTCTTGTCGCCCGCCCCTCCTCATTGCGGCCAGGGAACTTCCGGGGCAGCCCGCCGGGGTAGGCTCGCCATCGGCCGGCCCCCGCGGGCGAGAGTCCAACGGAACCAACGAGCACCGAAGGCATTTTCACGGATAGTCGCGAGCAACCTCGTCTGCTCCGGTTAGGCCCTCGACCGAGGATCTCCCCCATCCGAGGTCGAGGGCCGCCCTTCGCCCACGTCCTGCAAGATCTCGACATGCCGCAGACCACACCCGAGCCAGCCCAACCCGACGAGCGCCTCGCCGCACGCATCTGCAGGCTAGCCAACGCCAAGGGAGTTACGAACGCCGACGCCGCCATTTCCGAGTTGAGGCGGCGGTTCGGCTTGGTCGCGATGAACGATGCCCTCCAGGTCGCGCTCGACTTGGGATGGCTGCGCCGCGACGGGGCAACCTACGTCGTCACGCCAACCGGCGCTGGCTTGGGGGCGTCGAGATCGGGGAAGAGGCCGCGGCGCGTGATGCCGTTCTGATGGCGGTCGACGATCGACGCTGGGGTCGATTTCGTGCCCGAAACAGCGCGTCCGCCCCGCCACCATATGCACACACGGCGAACGCCCATTCTGCGGCAATATTGCCTTGATTTTGCGCGCCGGTGGCGCTTACCTGCCCGCAAGCAAGGGAGGTCAGTATGGTGCGTGGTTTACGCGCCCCACTCAGTTCCCGAGAGGAGGCGGCGCTGCTCCGCGTCGCCCAGGGTAATGCGAGCCCGCAGGACGTGGCCGACGAATATGTTCGTCGGCTCGCGGTGCTAGAACTGGTGCAAGAGATCGACGGGAAACTCGCGCTGACGGAGTTGGGCCGCATGCGGGTTGCGCCAAAGCCGGAGAAGTGGATCGCCGATCAGGTGACCCTCAGGCGGCCGTAGTTGCGTTGCCCGATAAAAGCCAGCCATTCAGAGGCCGGCTGCATCTCGTAGCCGTAGCTGCGGTCTCCGAATGCCATCACTTCCCTTTGGCCAGTTGCCGGCCTGCTTCCCGCAGGGTGACGCTATGCGGCTGCTCGAGCGTGCGTCGCGCCTCCTTGGTGTGCTGAGACTGATCGTGCGTCACGTAGCCGGCCTTCGTCAGATCATCGGCCAGCGCGACCGCATCCTGGCCATCCATTCCGATGCGGCGCGCGATCGTGGCAATCGCGCACCACCATGGCTGCTGGCTGCGGCTGGCGCTGTCGGCATCCAAGGCTTCACAGAAGCGGCGGGCACGGTCGGCCGACAGCTTGCGCGGGCGCCTCACAACCGGACCTATGGTAATACAGCCGCGCCGTCGCGACCAGCCAACGCGCCATTGCTCCACGCGGCCAGGCGCCGTTGACCGGCTGGAAATCGTGGCTGATATCTGGGCCGCCCGCCGGATCGGGGAGCCCGACCGCGATATGCGCTGGCGGCGTCGGCTGGACCCATCACCAGCCGACACTTGTGGCGCGTGTCCATGCGGACCGACCGGCCAATCGCCGGGCAGCCTGGGTTGCACTACCATGCGTGACCCCTCCACAGTATCACAAACTCCACTTCGGCATGAACGGCTGGCGTACAGGGCTGTGCCGCTGAGCCTGAAAAGCAATCGCTTCCACTCAGAAAGATTGTTCAGCTTCGAATCACCTCCTGCACGGCATCAGGCGCTATCGCTGCGACGCTACGCTTTCAGGTTGTGCCCAACAGCGGAATCGTTAAATTGTATTTCGGTTGGCAATTTCAATGCAGTGTGAAGGGGCGATAACATGGCCATTACGGCAACGCTCTCTCCTGTCACCGGCGTACTGACGGTAACCGGCGACGATTCGGACAACTATTTCAACATCTACCGGGATTCCGCCGGCAACCTGTTCGTCAACGGCGACGGCGACATCGACGTCGTGGTCCAGGGCGGCACGCCTACCATGACCAATACGACACGGATCGAGATATTCGGCCTGGGCGGTAACGACGACGCCATACACTCCGACATCATCAACGGCCTGCTACCTCCTACCACCCTAGCTTTCGGCCCGGGCGACGACACCTACATCGTCGAGAATGCCAGTCGCCACAAGGTGATCGAGAAAAGCGACGAGGGAACCGACACGGTAATCTGCTTCGGGAGTTACAGCCTCAAAGGCCAGTACATAGAGAATCTGACTTTAGCAAGTTATACCTTGGCCGGCGAAAGCAACTTCAATGGCACGGGAAACTCGCTCGACAACATCATCCTTGGCAATGACTACAACAATGTCCTCGACGGCGGCGCCGGCGCGGACAATATGACGGGCGGCGCGGGTAACGACACATACATCGTCGACAATGCCGGCGATGTCGTGAAAGAGAACAACAGAAAGGGAACCGATCAGGTCGAAAGTTCCGTCAGCTTCGACCTGACGGGCCAATATCTCGAACGATTGACCCTGACAGGAAGCGGCAACACTTATGGCAGGGGCAACTCCCTCGACAACACCCTCACCGGTAATGCCGGCAACAACTACCTCAACGGTAGTGCGGGGGCGGACGTACTGACCGGAGGGCTCGGCGCCGACGCCTTCGTCTTCCGTGACACCCTCGTTGCAGGCATCATCGATACGATCACTGATTTCAATGTCGCGGACGACCGAATTCAATTGGGGCGCACCGCGTTTGCAGCCATAGCAACTGGAGCACGCTTGAGCGTGGCTCAGTTCGCCGCCAATGCCAGTGGAACGGCGCAGGACGCCAGCGACCGCATCGTCTACGAAACCGATACTGGCAAGCTGTTCTACGACAGCAACGGCAATGCCGCCGGCGGGGCGGTCCAGTTCGCGAAGATCGACGCCGGACTAGCGTTGACCAGTGCTGATTTCGTCATTCGCTAAGGTTGTATGAAGGGCCGCCGATTGAGCGGATTGGCTCCATCGTGGTGCTAGCCGGGTTTGACAGTGTTTTTCGCTGTGTATGCCCTCCGCCGCTCCAAGGACCCGCCGCGCGCGCGGCGGGCCGCAGCGAGTCAACTAACGCCCGGCGCGGTTGAACGGCTTGGTGTCGCCTAGCCCACGCGCGGCCCCTCACGAACTGCCGGACCAATGCCGAGACGACGAGAAACGTTCCCGCCGTATGGTTCGGGTGTTATTGTGGGATGATGCAACTTTGGTTGACGCCGTTGGTCGCCGCGGTCCTCTTCGCAATGCCGGCCACTGCAGAGGTTCGGACGATCGACGGCAAGCTCTATCGCCTGTGGGGCATCGACGCTGCCGAGCAAGGTCAACGGTGCGCCGATGGGTGGCGGGCCGGATTCGAGGCCCGCACAACGCTGCGAAAGTTAATCGCCGGGCACGCCATCGCCTGCGAGGCACGCGACAGGGACCGTTACGGCCGCATCGTGGCCGTATGCCGAGCCGACGGGCAGGATCTCGGCGCTGCAATGGTGAGCGCCGGCATGGCATGGGCGTTCACGCGGTACAGCTCCGACTACGTCGGCCAGGAGCTAGCTGCGATCGATGCGCGTGCCGGGGTGCACGCCCACGACTGCGCGAAGCCTTGGGACTGGCGGGCGCAGGTCAGGAGTCGACCGCCGGTATCGGAGGCAGTGCCACGATGAGTGAACTCCGAGCGCGTCTCGGTCCGGCTCGCCATCCGCTGCGCTCGACGCACTCGCCAAGCCAAGACATGCCGCGGCGGCCCGTGGCCGGTCATGGCCTACAGGTCCAACCTTCGCCGGGTGCGGGATAGTACTCTGATCAAGGCCACGACCTGGAGCTGGGGCGCGTACGTCGACAGGCTCGAGGGCCGGTGACGCCGCCATGGTAGTCAGGGTCAGCATGGACCCGGTGCTTGGCGATCCGACCTTTGCGGCGCGGTTGAAGGATATGGGCCTCGTTCCGGTAGGCTCGGGACCGCAGGAATTTGGCGAGCTTCTTCCGAAAGAGATTGCTCGCATGCAGGCAGTCTTGGCCCAGCTCGGGCGAAGGCTCGGTGAGAGCAGCGCGCACGATATCGAATCCCAAGTGCACCACGCGACACGTCGCGCCCGTCAGTGGCGGCGAGCGATCCAGTTCGCAACACTCGCTCCCGGCCTCGCGCTGACCAACGCCGACTTCACCGTCATCTGACGTCGACCTGCCAGGAGCGCGGCACTCCAGAGCCGCTCTTCCTGGGACTGCCATATCCATGAGCGCCACTTTAGCGAATTCACATTCGCCTCTAGCGGCGCACTCCCGGCAGACTCCACTTTTGCACGGTTGTTCCTGATCGCGGGTTCGCTAGATTGAATTTTAATCTCCAATCTCGCTTCAGTGTGAAAGGACGACGACATGGCCGTTAAGGCGACGTTTTCTCCCACCAACTTCGGCGCGGGCGCGGGAGGGAAGCAATGGCAACGATAACGGGCAGCGCGGGCAAGGAGTTCATCCACCGGCTCGGCGACGGGAAGGTTGCACCGGTGGGATATGCGGACGTGACGGGGGTCACGACCGGCGATGACGTGATCAGCGGGCTCGGCGACGATGACATCATCTTTGCCGACTCCGGCAACGATCTGATCGACGGCGGGGCCGGCGCGGACACCATGACGGGCGGCGCGGGCAATGACACCTACGTGGTGGACAGTGCCGGCGACACGGCCGTCGAGGCCTCAGGCAGCGGGACGGACCTGGTGCAGAGCTCGGTCACGTACAGCCTGGCCGGCCAGTATGCCGAGAACCTCACCCTGACCGGCAGCGGGAACATCAACGCCACCGGCAACTCTTTGCTCAATATCCTTACCGGTAACTCGGGCAACAATGTCCTGAACGGCGGGAGCGGCGCGGACACGATGGCGGGCGGCGCGGGCGACGACACCTACGTGGCGAACAGCGCCGGCGACATAGTGGTGGAAGCGGCTGGGGGCGGAACGGACCTGGTGCAGAGCTTGGCGAGCTACACGTTGGGAGCAGAGGTCGAGAACCTGACCCTGACTGGAAGCGCCAACGTCAACGGCACCGGCAACGCGCTGGCCAACAGCATCGCAGGCAATTCGGGCAACAACGCGCTGGATGGCGCGGTCGGTGCCGACTCGATGACGGGCGGCGCGGGCAACGACACCTACGTGGTGGACAATGCCGGCGACACGGTGGTGGAGGCCTCAGGCGGTGGGGCGGACCTGGTCCAGAGTTCTGTCAGCTTCAGCCTGGCCGGTCAGTTCATCGAGAACCTGACCCTGACCGGCAGCGGGAACACCAACGCCACCGGCAACGGCCAAGCCAACGCGTTGACCGGCAATTCGGGCAACAACGTGCTGGACGGCGGGACCGGCGCGGACACGATGTCGGGCGGGGCGGGCAACGACACCTACTACGTCAACGGCAGCACCGACCGCGTGATCGAGACGGCCGGCGAGGGGATCGACCAAGTGTTCAGCTCGCGCAGCTACAACCTGGCCGGCCAGCATATCGAGAACCTGGCCCTGCTGGGCAGCGGGAACACCAACGCCGCCGGCAACACGTTGGCCAACATCCTCATCGGCAATTCGGGCAAAAACGTGCTGAACGGCGAGGCCGGCGCGGACACGATGGCAGGCGGCACGGGTAACGACACCTACTTGGTGGACAATGCCGGCGACGTGGTGATGGAGGCCACGGGCGGCGGGACGGATGACCTAGTACAGAGCTCGGTCACCTACAGCCTTGCCGGCCAGTTCGCCGAGAAACTGACCTTGACAGGGAGCGCGGACATCAACGGCACGGGCAACTCGCTGGCCAACAACATCACCGGCAACTCGGGCAACAACGTGCTGGATGGCGGGGCTGGCGTGGATTATCTGGTGGGCGGTGCAGGCAACGACACGTTGACCGGCGGCGAGGGTGGCGACGCCCTCACCGGCGGAGCCGGCGTGGACACGCTTTCCGGCGGTGCTGGCAACGACGATATACGCACCGGCGTCGATGGAATCCTTGTTGGCGAGACCTACGACGGCGGCGACGGCGGCGATACCTTGGATGGAAGCGCGGCCGCATCTGCGGCGACGTTTGCTGGCGCGACCATCATCAACATGGAGGGCCTGTACGGCTTCTTCAATGGACTGACGCTGACGGCGGCGCAGCTCGCTTCGTTCGCCAGCATCAGTACAGGCGAAATCACGCTATCGAGCGCCGGCGCAGTCGATCTGTCCGAAGCCACCGTCTATACGCAGGCCTTCAACCTGTCGGACGGGGGCAACAGCCTCACCTTGAACAACGACCGAGCGCTCAACTTCACGGTGAATGGCGGCGCTGGTGCCGACACGGTGACGATCCTGAATTCGAGGTTTGCCTACGCTGGTGCCCAGCTTTACGGCAACGGTGGCAACGATACGCTGACCGGCGCCGATGGCAGCGACACCCTGACAGGTGGCACCGGAGCGGATACGCTGACAGGCGGAGGCTTCGGCGATACCTATGTCTACCAGAGCGCTGCCGAATCAACCGGCTTGAACTACGACACCGTGGTCGGCTTCCAGGCCGCCATCGACTTCTTCGACGTCGTGACGGGCGTGTCCGATGTGGACACGCCAATCACCACCGGCACCCTCAGCACGGCGACGTTCGACACGAACCTCGCCGCGGCGATGAGCGGCCTGCAGGCCAACCACGCGGTGCTCTTCACCGCGAATGCCGGCACACTTTCCGGTGTGACGTTCCTTGTCGTCGACCAGAACAGCACCACAGGCTACCAATCAGGCGGGGATCTGGTGATGCGGGTCAACGGCCTGTCGGGCGCGCTCAGCACGGCGAATTTCGTCTAGGCGCCCATATTCTCACCTGCCCTTTGTGGCGCTCTTCTCAGACTATGAGCGCCATTCCGCCGAACAGCGGCATCAAGCGCGTGTTTCTCTGATGCGGTCGCTGCGGTTGGGAAATCCACGACGTGCGGCAGGATCAACCGCCCTGGACCGAATACCCGATCGACCACGCTAGCGAGCGCTACCGATGCCTTGGCTGCGGCGGCTTGGTGAGTGGCCAGTGGCGGCGGGGGTGGGACAACGCCGTGGACGGAAGGATATAGGTCGAAGTAGAAGCCGCCCGACCGGGCGCGGGGTCGTCTAGGAGGGTTCGCTTACCCTAGTGGTGCCGTCGGGAGCGCTGGCGTCGATTGAATGCGAGGCGCCACCGACGAAATAGCGGCATCGATAAGAGGGCAGCCACGCAGACGCCAGACGCCGCCGAGGAGATCAGCATTACCCATTCCAAGGTGCTTTCCCACTCGGGATCGAGGAATACGCCAAGCATGGTTGAATGGTAGGCGGTACTGCGCCTTCAGCCCAAATGCGGACTACCCACGCCAGCGATCAACTTCCCGTCATGGCCTGGATACGAGACGCAAAGCGCGCAAACGCCGATGGGCGGGTGCTAACGGCGCCGTGTCTTTGCATCCGAAATGCTTTGCTGCGTCGCGCCGAGCTCAACGCCTGCCGCGCCCCTCAGTTGCATACCGTTTTTCTCGCCACCTTTACCGAGGCGGACCGTTTGAGTGCCACTCGGATCAACAACAGAGGAGCCAATCATGAATCGCCCATTTGTGATCGCTACCATCGCCGCCGTGGCTGCCACGATCGCGATGCCGACGCTCGTCACGCCGGCGAATGCACAGGTTGATGTCTACATCGGCACACCTCAGCCGCAGCCCCAACCGCCGCGCGGTGGCGCATGGGGCGACCGTGACCGGGACGGCATTCCGAACGCCTACGATGCGCGCAACAACAATAGGCAACAGGCTTGGGGTGACCGCGACCATGACGGCTTGCCGAACCGTTACGACAGGGACAAGGACGGTGACGGCGTGCCCAACCAGTGGGACCGGAGGCCCGGCAACCCCTACCGGTAACTCCATCGGCTGATCTTGCGAGATCCCTGCGCGGCGCGAGCCGCGCAGCCTTCGCGTCGTCGCAAATGCGTCTGGCCTGCTCAATCACGTCATCGCCCAAGAACGTCCGCATCAAGCGCAGATTGCGGTTGCACGCGGTCCTCTCGGCCCGCTCCAACTGTCGCAACGGCGTTTCTTTTGCGTCCATGGGGCACCCATTCACGAGGGTATGCGGGAATAACCGTTCTAGCGGCGTTAGGCTCCCTCCAGCCGTCGCCAACCACCGAAATCTCCCGCTAAGCGCCTCCGTCCGTCTTCCTCAGTACAGCGTACGGCCTGTGGGAACGTTCAGCTTGAGACCGAGAGCGCCTATCTCGGGCTCGATATCCGCAAAAAACTTCCCGACGTGCCGTGCGATGAGACGTTTGAGATCGACGGTAAGTTCGTCGTCGCCGGTCACGGTAAGCCCGACCTTGTTGTCGAATAGAACCCAAACGACCGGGAAGCGCGGCGCAGCTTCAAGCCCGATGATTGAAACCAAGCCGTACGCGTGAGCTCCCATCTGGCGGGCGAACCGACCGGGCATATTGTCTGCTTCGGGTTGGCCAAGGCTAATCGCAAGGGTTCCGGATTTACCGCCGAAGCTGAAATCATACTTGCGATGCAAGATCGCGCCTTCCCGGATATCGGCCTTCGCGCTCATCGGACTCTCAGTCCCGGCAGCGTCGGAGAGATTGTATTCACTGCTGCTTCTCCCTCACTAGCGCCCAGCCTGGCCCCGCCAAGGTAACACTATGCGGCCGGACTGCCTCGCGCCTGTCGGCCGCGGTGTGCTGCGACTGATCGTGCATCACTAGCCCCTCGCGGGCGCAGTCGTCGGCGAGCTCGACGGCGTCGTCACCCGGCATGCCGAGCCGATCGGCGACGGTTTGGATCGACACCCACCAATTCGGGCGGTCGCGGGTTTCCGTCGCCAACGCAGCGCAGAACCGGCGGGCGCGGTCGGCCGCCAGCTTGCGCGGGCGCTTCACGACCGGACCCGCCGATAGTACAGCCGGGTCGTCTCGATCAACCATCGCGCCATGGCGCCTCGAGGCCAAGCGCCGTCGACCGGCTGGAAATCGTGGCGGATATCGGGACCCCCGGCCGGATCATGGAGGCCGACCGAGATATGCGCCGGCGGCGCGTTGACGATCCAGCAGTTGATTTCAGCGTCTTGCAGCCAGAGCACCACCGATTCCAAATCTTCGGCATCCGGCGCGATGGACGCGCGCCGATACTGGCCGACCGGCCAGTCGCCGGGCAGCCTCAATTGCAGTTCCATTGGACCCCTCCACGAACTGCCGGATTCAATGCAGGAACGGCGCGAGCGTTGCGCAAATCGCGCTTGATATGGGCGCGGCGGTCGACCCGCACGAGTTTCCGGCCTGACATGGGGACCGGCTATGGTTGCCGACCCGTCTGCTGACGTGCGCCGTCAAAGCGCTATCGGTGTCTGGCGTCCGGTGGGCAAGTGCGGGCGACCTTCACGGCCGAATGTCGCAATCATAGGGGCGCCCTATCCGGCAACGGCGGTGTACCCGCACGTCTGGCGGTGTACACGCACCACTGAAGTAAGCAATTTGGTTGCCACCGCTGGGCGAGGATTTTAACCTGGCTACTCGTTCCAAAGCGCTCAAGTGAGATGAGAGACGAAATCGCTGCGAAGCCTAGTGGCGCACGCTTTTTTCGCGCCGACCTCCATATACACAGCCATCCGGCGAGCCACGACGTCACGGATGCCACGTGCACGCCGGAAGCCATCGTCACGACCGCGAAACGCGGAGGCCTCGATTTCATCGCCGTAGCCGACCACAACGAGATCGACGGGTCCCTTCGCGCGGTGGCCGCCGGCGCAACGGCCCGATTCCTCGTGATCCCTGCCGTGGAACTGTCCACCCTGCAGGGCCATCTGCTTTGCTACCTACCGACCACAAGCGCCCTTCAGGCCTTCTACGGTCGCCTCACTATCCTCGATAAAGGTAAGGACACCTGCCACTGCACGCAGAGCATGACCGACTGTCTAAACTTGCTGGCCGAGCAGCAGGGCTTCGGCGTGTTGGCGCACGTCGATCTCCCCAAGGGTTTCGAGACGAATAGCCCGACCTCTACTCCCTTCAAGATCTCGGTCATCACGCACCCAGCCCTCCTTGGTATCGAGCTCTCAGCTGCCGGTGTCGAGATCTCCTACGCCGACAGCGACCCAGACGCAGCGCGCCGCATCCTCGGCAAGAACCGCCTTGAGCGCCTTGGCAGCGGCAGCCACCTCCTCGCGCGCATCCTCAACTCCGATTCCCATACGCTCGACCGCGTCGGCCGCAACGCAGCGTCCCAAACCAAAGTAACGCGGTTCAAGATGAACGCTCTGTCTTTCGAGGGATTCCGTGTTGCAATGATGGAGTGCGACGCGCGTGTCCGCATCGAGGAACACATCCCCTTCACCGTGCCCCAAGTCGTAGGGGCACGGCTCACGGGTGGCTTTCTGGACGCCCAGACGTTGCACTTCTCGAGCAACCTCAACTGCATCATCGGCGGCCGGGGCACCGGGAAATCCACCCTCTTTCACGTCATCCGCTGTCTATGCGCCTACCCCGGCACGCCCGGGGGCATGCTCGACACGGACGTATGGCCTGACGAGGTTGACCTACTTGTAAAGGACGCGGCTGAGCAGTTCCACGGCATCAGCCGCGTCAAATTCGGCGAGTTGCTCAACGCAGACGACATGCTCAACAGCCCCGTGCCGTTCCCCATCGAGTGTTACGCCCAGGGGGAAACCCACGACATTGCCCGTCGCGCCAAGGAGGACCCCTCAGCACTCCTTCAGTATCTCGACCGTTTCGTAGAGGTAGGGGACGACATTGACGAAGAGCAGAAGCTTTGCGCGCAGCTCACCACGCTACACACCAAGATCGCTGACCTCGACGTCAGAATCGCACGCATCCCCGGCCTCCAGACGGAACTGAAGGCCACCCAGGACAAAATAAAGGCCATAGACGACAACAAGGGCAAGCAGGTCATCGTCATCCATCAGACGCTGGCTCAGGAGAAGATGGTCCGGGAATCCATCGTGCGCCTTGCGATCGAGATCAGCTCGTCTACAGACCGACAGGACCTACGCGAAAGCCTCGGGTCCATCAGGGCTGCAGCAGACATAAAAGCCCTCAAGGTGGGCGGAACCGAGTTCGGCGCCATAACTATGCTCGCCGATACATTCGAAAAGTCCCTCTCCGACACCGACGGCACGCTCAAGAAGAGCGCCGACGCCCTCAAAAAGGGCGTAGAGGAGGCGCTGGCCGAATGGAGCAAGAAGGCCAACGCGATCGCGGGCACCATCGCCAGCCAGGTCAAGCAGCTCACCGACAAGGGCATCAAGGTCAACACGGCATTCTTCCAACAGGTCACCAACCGGGAAGCCCAGATCGGTAAGCAGTTGAAGGAACTGAACGCCCTCAAGGCCGTCCGGCTGAAGACGGCCAAGGAGTATCAGGAGACGCTCGCAAACCGCTGGGCGTGCCGGTCTCGTATTGCCACCAAGCGAGTTGCCTTCGCAAAGATCGCAAGCGACGCGCTCAAGGGTGCGCTTACCGACCTGAACGTGTCCCTGAAGTACGACAGTAGCTCCCATTCGCCGGAGGGCGAGCGGACTATCATTCAGGCGATGGATTGGCGGACCAATCAGCAGGTTCGCGCCAGAGCGCTTACGGCTGACCTCACCATCCAGGAGCTGCTCAAGACGGTCGCAGCGAAGAGTGTGGCCCCGCTGCTTGCGCTCAAGAACCACGATGGGAAGGCCATCTTCAGTCGTCAGGAGGCCAGTAACGTTATAGCACGCCTTGCCGAGCCGCCGATCCGGTCTGAGCTGGAGACCTGCGAGATCGTCGACCTGCCACGGCTCACGGTGACCCGGACGGTCGCGCACGATGGCGGGCAGCGTCGCCTGGTCAAGGACTTCACTACTCTATCCTTCGGCCAGCAGCAGTCGGTCCTGCTTGCCCTGATGCTTTCCTCCAAAGCGACCATCCCGCTTGTCATCGACCAGCCCGAAGATGACCTTGACGGGGAGTTCATCTACGGCAGCATTGTTCCGGCGCTTCGTCTTGCGAAGGAGCGGCGTCAGATCATCGCCGTGACCCACAATGCCAATATCGCCATCCTAGGTGATGCGGAACAGATCATCGTCCTGAAGAGCACCGCGGAACGAGCTACCGTTCACGCTACCGGGTCCATTGACGATCCAACGACCCGCGATGCCGCGTGCAACATCCTTGAGGGGCATCGAGACGCCCTAAAGCGCCGCGCATCGATATACGGTTTCGTTATCAAGGAACGCAGCGCATGACGCCGTCTCTGTCTGGTGCTGATCGCGAGAGGGGCGGGAAAGCAAATAGCTCCACCCGTAACTTGCGTCCACAGCGTGTCCATTGGTTAACGCAAAGGCGTCTGGCGTTTGCACGTGCTCGCCTGCGGATGAGCCAACCCATTGATCAATCTACATAAAAAGACGGCCGGACCCAAAGGTCCGGCCGAGTCAAACAGGGAGGCTTCACGTCTGGGAGACGTGGGATCATGAGGATCCCGAGTTTCGAACGCGATCGGCAGAACCTTTCGTTTCGAAAACCTGAAGACAAACTACGCCGTCGAATGGAAATTGTGAGCGCCGTTGTTTTGGACACTGGCATGCGAGGTGCGCATGCCTTTCGTTTCACCTGCAATACACATTCTCGGGTCGGCTAAAAGCGTGTCTCGGCCACCTTGCGTAGCAGGAAGTCGCGGAATACCGCGATTCGCTTGGAATGACGCAATTCCTCGGGGTAGGTGAAGTAGACATCCGTCGTGCGGACGTTGAGTTCCGGGAGCAGCATCTCGAGCTTGGTCGATTCGCGCGCGAGATAGTCCGGCAGCGAGGCAATTCCCAGCCCAGACTCCACGGCGCGGAAGATGCCGTAGGTGTTGTTGACCCGCAGCACCACGAGCCGCGGATTCTGGTCGAGGTTGCCCTCGCGCAACAGCCAGTTCACGTCCTGGACGGGCGCCCGGGCATCTTCGCCAAAGATGATCATGCGATGCTGGTCGAGTTCCTCGGCGGTCTGCGGCTTGCCGTATTTCTGCACATACGTATGCGACGCATAGACATGGCTGCGCACTGTCAGCAGGTGGCGCTGCACCAGGCCGGGCTGCCGCGGCATCACCATGCGGATCGCGACGTCGGCCTCGCGCATGCCGAGATCGAGCTCGTTGTCCGACAGCACCAGGCTGACGTCGATATCGGGATAGGTGGTGATGAACTCGTGCATCTGCGCCGTCAGCCACGTCGAGCCGAAGCCGACGGTGGCATGGATCTTCAGCCGACCCGCCGGCTTGTCCTGATTGGCGCGCAGCAGCGCCTCGGCGGTGTTGACCTTGGCCGCCATGTCGCGCGCGGTGCGATAGAGCAGTTCGCCCTGCTCGGTCAGGATCAGCCCACGAGCATGGCGGTGGAACAGCATGACGCCGAGCTGCTCCTCGAGCGCGCCGATCTGGCGCGAGATCGCCGACTGGCTGAGCTTCAGGCCCTCGCCAGCATGCGTGAAACTGCCCGCATCCGCCACTGCCTGGAAGATGCGCAGCTTGTCCCAATCCATCAACGTTGCCTCCCGCGCCGCCGCCGTTATTCCGCGGCGTGCGCCAATCTCGATTCCTGCCCTGCCAACCACTTCTCGGCTTCCAGCGCCGCCATGCAGCCGGTGCCGGCCGCTGTCACGGCCTGGCGGAAGATCTTGTCCTGCACGTCACCCGCCGCGTAGACGCCTTCGATATCGGTCGCCGTCGAATCGGGCCGAGTCAGCAGGTAGCCCTCGCTGTCCATGGCGAGCTTGCCCTTGAACAGCTCGGTATTGGGCGAATGGCCGATGGCGATGAACACGCCGTCAGTCGGCAAGGTGCCCTCCGCACCGGTCTTGACGTTGCGCAGCCGCACCGCCTTCACGAGCGGCGCCGGCGCCGTCTCGCCCATGATCTCCTCGAGCACGGTGTCCCACAGGACAGTGACCTTGGGGTTCTTGAACAGCCGGTCCTGCAGGATCTTCTCGGCGCGGAAGCTGTCGCGCCGGTGAATCAACGTCACCTTCGATGCATGGTGTGTAAGGTAGAGTGCCTCTTCCACAGCAGTATTGCCCCCGCCGACCACGACCACTTCACGATTGCGGAAGAAGAAGCCGTCGCAGGTCGCGCAGGCCGAAACCCCGCCGCCTCGGAACGTTTCCTCCGTGGGGAGGCCGAGCCACCGGGCCGTTGCCCCGGTCGAAATGATCAATGCGTCCGACTCATAGCGATCGCCGGAATCGCCGATGCAGACGAAGGGGCGTCGGCTGACGTCGACCTCGACGATGGTGTCGAAGAAGAGCTGGGTGCCGACATGCTCGGCCTGCGCCTGCATCTGCTCCATGAGCCACGGACCCTGGATCACGTCCGCGAAACCCGGATAGTTCTCGACATCCGTGGTGATGGTGAGCTGCCCGCCGGGCTGGATGCCCTGCACCAGCATGGGCTTGAGGCTCGCGCGCGCCGCATAGATGGCGGCCGTGTAGCCGGCCGGGCCCGATCCGAGGATCAGAATCTTACTGTGATGAGTTGCTGCCATGACCTACTCGCATCCCGTCCTCCGCATGACGCTGACATATATGCAAACCTCAGCCAGGATGCACGGGGCTTTACGGGACACGAGCAATTGTCCTCAGTAATTTCGGGGATTCCAGCAACTTTATTGCGCGCGCGGCACGGTTCTGGCATAGACGCCCGCCAATGGAGGGAACCTGATGGCTCGGGCAAAGCTCGATCGTATTGACCGACGTATTCTCAGTGACCTGCAGGCCAACGGCCGCATGACCAACGTGGAACTGGCCGAACGGGCCGGCATCTCGGCACCTCCCTGCCTGCGCCGGGTGCGCGCGCTGGAGCGCGCCGGCATCATCAGGGGCTACCACGCCGATCTCAGCCCCGAACAATTGGGCTACAGCGTCTCCGTGTTCGCCCTCGTCGGGCTGAACAGCCAGGCAGAGGCCGACCTGAAGTCGTTCGAGGAGCTGGTCTCGGGCTGGAACGAGATTCGCGAATGCCACATGCTGGCAGGCGAGGCCGACTTCCTGCTCAAGATCGTGGCCGAGACGTGGGACGAGTACCAGAAGTTCCTGACCACGCGACTGACGTCCGCGCCCAACGTCAGCCACGTGAAATCGATGATGGTGTTTCGCAACGCCAAGCAGCTGCCGGGCGTGCCGATTTACATAGATTGACAGACGGGGAGTACGACGATGGACGGCTTGACCGGTGTCGATGTTACCCTGGAGCGACTGCACGAGATCGCTGACGCCTTTGCACGCCGCGACGTCGACGGCATCGTGAATTCGTTCGCCGAGGACGGCGAGTTCCGCAACGCCAGGGGCCCCGACTTCTGGGGCCAGAGCTACAAGGGCAAGGCGGCGATCCGCTCCTACTTCTCGCCGCTGTTCGCCTCGACGGGCGATGTCGCCTGGAAGCACACCAGCGAATTCATCTGCGGCAACAGGGCGGTGACCGAATGGCACCGCACGGCGACGCTCGCGACCGGCGAGAAGCAGTCGTGGCTCGGCTGTGACCTCTACACCTTCCGCCGCGGGCTGATCGTCATGAAGGACACCTACATCAAGGTAGTGCTGTAGATTTTGATCTGCCGGAAACGGCGTCTGGTGATAGCCTAGGATCAATTCACGGCGTTACCCTTTAACCGGCATCGACGGAGGATCGCATGAAGAACCTGATCCAGGCGGGGCGCGTGCTGGCGTCCGACCTCGCCTCGACGATCCTGTTCCTCGTGATCTACCTCGCCACCGACAATCTCTATGTCTCCGTCGGCCTCGGCATGGCGCTGGGCGTGGCGCAGATCGGCTGGGCGCTCTATCGCCGCCAACCGATCGGCAGCCTGCAGCTCCTGAGCGTGGTGCTGATCCTGATCTCCGGCACGGCGACGTTCTTCACCCACGACCCGACGTTCGTGATGCTCAAGCCAAGCGCCATCTACTGCATCGTCGGCGTGGTGATGCTGAAGCGCGGCTGGATGAACCGCTACCTGCCGGAGCGTGCCGCACCGGTAGCCGACGTCGGCACCGCCTTCGGCTATGCCTGGGCCGGGCTGATGTTTGCCTCCGCTGCGCTCAATATCGGGCTCGCCCTGTCGCTCGACGCCAAGACCTGGGCCGCGGTGATGTCGGCGTGGGGCATCTTCAGCAAGATCGGACTGTTCCTGGTCCAGTACGCCGTGATGACCGCCGTCGGAAAGCGCCGCGCCGCGGCAGCTGGCACGACGGGAATGGCGACAACGTAGTCTTATCGACCCTTGAAGGTCATGCGTGTGGTCTCCGTCCGGCGTTTTGACGGTAGAAATCGTGCAGCTTGGCTCGCAACAGGCTCTTGTCGGGGAGCTGGGTCCGGTATTCGGCAATCAGGGTCGGCGAGAGCGCGGCGGCATGGTGGCGCGAGACGGCTGGCGTGTGGCGGAGAACGCACGGCGCGCTCGAACAGCGCCCCTCAAGCTGCCGTTCCAGCTCCCGGCTGCGCCAGAACTCCCGCTCATCGAGCCGCGTGCACTGGCCGAAAATGATCCGATGATGCGTCCACGGAAATTGTCGCCGCAGTGCGACGACTAATTCGCGCGCACAGCTCTCCTGTGCGCTCCTACTTGAACTGGACGGTGACGACTTCGTAGGAGCGCGCGCCGCTCGGGGTCTGGACCTCGACGGTGTCACCGACGGTCTTGCCGATCAGGGCGCGGCCGATCGGCGAGGTGACCGAGATGCGCCGCTTGGTGAGGTCCGCCTCATAGGGACCGACGATCTGGTATTTCACCTTCTCGTCCGTGTCCTCGTCGGCCAGCTGCACGGTGGCGCCGAATTTCACGACGGTGCCCGTCAGCTTGAAATAGTCGATCACCTCGGCACGCGAGATGATGTCCTCGACCTCGATGACCCGGCCTTCAATGAAGCCCTGCTTCTCGCGCGCAGACGTGTATTCGGCGTTCTCCGAGAGATCGCCATGCTCGCGCGCCGCGGCGATCGCCTTGATGATCGCCGGCCGCTCCACGCTCTTCAAAATCTTCAACTCGTCCTCGAGGCTCTTCAGCCCCTCGGCCGTCATCGGCACCTTTTCCATGGCGGCAATCGTCCCCAATCAATCGAGCGGCGTCAACGCCCAAGCGCAGATCATGGTTGCCGCGCCTAACTTAATTCCCCGCAGCGGGCGAGGCTAAAAGGTGCTCTTGAAATAGGACTGAAGAGGCGCCACGTCGAGCGCCCCGGCCCTCACGGCGGCGATCCCTTCGACCGAGGCCTTGGCGCCCGCGACGGTGGTATAATAGGCAATCTTGTTCATCAGCGCCGTCCGCCGAAGCGTGAAGCTGTCGGTCAGCGCCGACGCCCCGTCGACGGTATTGAAGACGAGCTGGATCTTGCCGTCCTTCATCAGGTCGACGATGTGCGGCCGGCCCTCCAGCACCTTGTTCACCCGCTGCGAGACGATGCCGTGCCTGGCGAGGAAATCGGCCGTGCCGCTGGTCGCCACGACCTTAAAGCCGAACTCGACCAGCCGCTTGACCGGCTTCACCAGCGCCACCTTGTCCTGGTCCTTGACCGAGACGAAGACCTGCCCGCCGACCGGCACCTTGCTGCCCGCCCCGAGCTGGCTCTTGGCGAAGGCGCGGCCAAAATCCAGGTCCAGCCCCATCACCTCGCCGGTGGAACGCATCTCGGGTCCGAGGATCACGTCGACGCCGGGGAAGCGCGCAAACGGGAACACCGCCTCCTTGACCGCGATGTGCTTGCCCCTGTTCTTCTTGATGGCGAGGCTCTTCAGCGACTCGCCGGCCATCAGGCGGGCGGCGAACTTGGCGATCGGCTGGCCCGTCGCCTTGGCGACAAACGGCACCGTGCGGCTCGCGCGCGGGTTGACCTCGAGCACGTAGACGTCGCCGTCCTTCACCGCGTACTGCACGTTCATAAGCCCGACGACCTGCAGTGCCCTGGCCATCGCCTCGGTCTGGCGCTCGATCTCGACGATGATCTTGTGCGGCAACGAATAGGGCGGCAGCGAGCAGGCGGAATCGCCGGAATGGATTCCGGCTTCCTCGATATGCTCCATGATGCCGGCGACGAAGACGTTCTGGTCCTTGTCGGCCAGCGCGTCGACATCGACCTCGATCGCGTCGCGCAGGTAGGAATCGATCAGCACCGGATTGGCGCCCGAGACCTTGACCGCGTCGCGCATGTAGCGCTGCAGCGCGTCGAGGTCGTAGACGATCTGCATGGCGCGGCCGCCCAGCACATACGACGGCCGGATGACGACGGGATAGCCGATCTTCTCGGCGATCTTGATCGCTTCTGCCTCGGAGGTCGCGGTGCCGTTCTCCGGCTGGCGCAAGGCGAGCTTGCGGATGAGCTTCTGGAAGCGCTCGCGGTCCTCCGCGAGATCGATCGCGTCGGGCGAAGTACCGAGGATCGGGATGCCCGCCGCCTCGAGCGGCTTGGCGAGCTTCAGCGGCGTCTGGCCGCCGAACTGCACGATCAGACCCAGCAGCTCGCCGGAACGGCGCTCGACCTCGACCAGCTCGATCACGTCCTCGGCCGTCAACGGCTCGAAATAGAGGCGGTCGGCAGTGTCGTAGTCGGTCGACACGGTCTCGGGGTTGCAGTTGACCATGATGGTCTCGTAGCCGGCCTCGCGCAGGGCGTAGACGGCATGGACGCAGCAATAGTCGAACTCGATGCCCTGGCCGATGCGGTTCGGCCCGCCGCCCAGAATGATGATCTTCTTCCTGTCGGTCGGCTCGGCCTCGCACTGCGCCGGACGATGGCCGTCGCCCTCGTAACAGGAATAGAGATAGGGCGTGTGCGATTCGAACTCGGCGGCACAGGTGTCGATGCGCTTGTAGACCGGCCGCACGCCCGCCGCGCGGCGGCGCTTGGCGACCTCGGCCGACGACAAGTTGGCGAGCTCGCCCAGCCGGTCGTCCGAGAAGCCCTTCTTCTTGAGCTCGAGCAGCGCCTTGGCGCCCTTGGGCAGGCCGTCCTTGCGCAGCACCGCCTCGATCTCGACGAGCTGCTCGATCTGGCGCAGGAACCACGGCTCGTACTTGGAGGCGTGCGCGATCTCTTCGACCGACAGGCCGTGCCGGAAGGCCTGCGCGATCACCAGGATACGGTCGGGCGTCGGCCGCGACAGCGCGCCGACGATCGCCGACTTGTCGGGCGCGCCCTTGATCTCGATCTCGTTGAGCCCGGTCAGGCCCGTCTCCATCGAGCGCAGCGCCTTCTGCAGCGATTCCTGGAAGGTCCGGCCGATCGACATCGCCTCGCCCACGCTCTTCATCGAGGTGGTGAGCAACGCTTCGGCGCCGGGGAACTTCTCGAAGGCGAAGCGCGGCATCTTGGTGACGACATAGTCGATCGTCGGCTCGAAGGCGGCCGGCGTGTTGCCAGTGATGTCGTTCAGAAGCTCGTCGAGCGTGTAGCCGACCGCCAGGCGCGCGGCGACCTTGGCGATCGGAAAGCCCGTCGCCTTGGAGGCCAACGCCGAGGACCGCGAGACGCGCGGGTTCATCTCGATCACCACCATGCGGCCGGTCGCCGGATCGATGGCGAACTGCACGTTCGAGCCGCCGGTATCGACCCCGATCTCGCGCAGGCACGCGATCGAGGCGTTGCGCATGATCTGGTATTCCTTGTCGGTGAGCGTCAGCGCCGGCGCTACAGTGACCGAATCGCCGGTGTGGATGCCCATCGGGTCGACGTTCTCGATCGAGCAGATGATGATGCAGTTGTCGTGGCGGTCGCGCACGACCTCCATCTCGTACTCTTTCCAGCCGAGCACGGACTCCTCGACCAGCACTTCCGTCGTCGGCGAGGCCTCGAGGCCGCCCTGCACGATCTCGAAGAACTCGTCGCGATTGTAGGCGATGCCGCCGCCCGTGCCGCCCAGGGTGAAGGATGGACGGATGATTGCCGGCAGGCCGACGAACTCGAGCGCCTTGGCTGCCTCTTCGCGATTGTGGACAACCTGGCTCTTGGGCGATTCGAGCCCGATCCTGGTCATGGCGTCGCGGAACAGAAGACGGTCCTCGGCCTTGTCGATCGCCTCGGCGTTGGCGCCGATCAGCTCGACGCCGAGCTTCTCCAGCCGTCCGTCGCGATGCAGCGCCATCGCCGTGTTGAGCGCGGTCTGCCCACCCATCGTCGGCAGGATGGCGTCGGGCTTCTCCTTCTCGATGATCCGGGCGACCATGTCGGGCGTGATCGGCTCGATGTAGGTCGCGTCGACCAACCCCGGATCGGTCATGATCGTGGCCGGGTTGGAATTGATCAGGATGACCCGGTAGCCCTCGTCCTTCAGCGCCTTGCATGCCTGCACGCCCGAATAGTCGAACTCGCAGGCCTGGCCGATGACGATCGGCCCGGCGCCGATCACGAGGATGGATTTGATGTCTGTGCGCTTGGGCATGGTCTTATTCTTCCGGACCGCGAGCCTCTGGCTCGCTCATGATCATGAGGCGAGCCAGAGGCTCGCGGTCCATATGAGCTTGAAATGACCGCATCACTTGCCCTTGCTCCTGTCGATCATCTCGACGAAGCGGTCGAAAAGGTAGTGGCTGTCGGTCGGGCCGGGCGAGGCCTCGGGATGGTACTGCACCGAGAAGGCCGGCTTGTCGGTGCAGCGGATGCCTTCGTTGCTGCCGTCGAACAGCGAGGTGTGCGTCACCTCGACGGTCGCGGGCAGCGAGTCCTCGATCACGCAGAAGCCGTGGTTCTGAGAGGTGATCTCGACCTTGCCGGTGGTCAGGTCCTTGACCGGCTGGTTGGCGCCGCGATGGCCGAGCTTCATCTTCTGCGTCTTGCCGCCCAGCGTCAGCGCAAGGAGCTGATGGCCGAGGCAGATGCCGAAGATCGGCACCTTACTGTCGAGCACGCCCTGGATGGCGGGCACGGTGTAGCCCACCGTCGCGGCCGGATCGCCCGGGCCGTTCGACAGGAACACGCCGTCCGGCTTGTGACGCAGGATGTCCTCGGCCGTCGCCGTTGCCGGCACGACCGTGACCTTGCAGCCGGCGTTTGCGAGGCAGCGCAGGATGTTGCGCTTGGCACCGTAATCGACCGCCACGACATGGTAGCGTGGCTTGTCGAGCTTGCCGTAGCCCTTGCCGAGGGCCCAGGTCGTTTCGTTCCACTGGTAGCTTTGCTTGGTCGTCACCTCGATGGCGAGGTCCATGCCGTCGAGGCCGGGCCAGTCGCGCGCCGTTTTGGTGAGCGCCGGAATGTCGAACTTGCCGTCCGGGGCATGGATCACGACACCGTTGGGCGCCCCGCCGTCGCGCACGCGCCGTGTGATTTCGCGCGTATCGACGCCGCAGATGCCGGGCAGGTTGTGGCCCTTCAGCCAGTCGTCGAGCGGCTTGGCGTTGCGCCAGTTGGCGGGCTCCGTGATGTCGCCGCGCAGCACCACGCCGCGCGCGGCGGGGTTGATGCTCTCGATGTCCTCGAGGTTGGTGCCGACGTTGCCGACATGCGGGAAGGTGAAGGTGATGATCTGGCCGGCATAGGACGGGTCGGTGATGATCTCCTGGTAGCCGGTCATCGAGGTATTGAAGCAGACCTCGCCGACCGCCTGTCGAGCAGCGCCGACACCCTTCCCCCAGAATACGGCGCCATCGCCCAATACGAGCGCGGCCGTGGCCCAACGCGGCGCGGCGGTCTCGGCGCCGGCGGTCTTTGGTGAGGTCATGATGCTTTCCGTTTTATCGGCCCGCAGACGGTCAGCCCGAGCCGCGCGGGTTGTAACCGCGCCGTCGCACAGGGTCAAGGCGCGGCTGGACGGCAATTCCTAAGCCTTTTCAATAACTTATTTGCTTTGCCAACAGATCGGGAGACGATTAGTTTCCGCTTCTTCCGCTATTGGGATGCAATCATGCTGCGCGACAAGCTGAACGAGGCGATGAAGGATGCCATGCGCGCCCGTGACACGGCCGCACTCGGCACCATCCGGATGATCCTGGCCAAGCTCAAGGAGATCGACATCGCCTCCCGCACCGAGGCCAGCCGCGAGGGCGTGGCCGACGACAGGATCCTGTCGATGATGCAGGGCATGATCAAGCAGCGGAACGAATCGATCGCGCTCTACGAGAAGGGCAACCGCGCCGACCTCGCCGACAAGGAGAAGGCCGAGATCGCCGTGATTGAGCGCTTCCTGCCGCAGCAGATGGACGAGGCCGCCGTCCAGGCCGCGGTCAGCGACGCCATCAAGACGGCCGGCGCCACCTCGATCAAGGACATGGGCGGCGTGATGGCAGCGCTTAAGGCCAAATTTGCAGGCCAGATGGACTTCGCCAAGGCTTCCACGGTCGTGAAGAAGACGCTGGCCGGATAGCGCGGCGGTGCTTAGCTAGCGCACTGTGTGCGTTTCCGCTGGGCGGGCGCGAGGTACGGATAATAGGCCAGTATCTCGTCGATGCTATGTCCTGCACCCACTTGACGGACGACCATGCCGACAGTGACGCGCAATCTCCGTATGCACGGCCTGCCGCTCATCACTCCGGGATCCTGTGTGGTACGATCCAAGTGCGTCCCGATGGCACTCCCTTTCGCAGGTTACTCTGGAACGGATGATTAAGTGTGCGGCCAGCTTCGGCTCAAAGTCCGTGGCGACCGAGTTGAGGTCGGCGTCGTACCCTATGACACACGAGCCGCCGGTACATCGTCCAAAAAGCCGATGCATCCGCCTGTCCGAGTCCCCCGCCGACTTCCGATCGAGCACGCAGGCCGCGCTTGCGGCATAGGGATGCTCGGCGGGCCGCTATCTTGGAAGGGAGAACGCTTCGCCCTCATCCATGCTGAAGCGCAAGCGCCCACCGGCGACGTGCAGGCGCAGGCGCCGGTGCTTGGCAAGGTAGTGGATCACGACGATCGCCGCGGCCAGTCCCGCCGCGGCGCCCACACCGAGGGCCCAGCGCGGGCCGAAGCGGTCCGCGACCCAGCCGACGACCGGCGCGCCGATCGGCGTGCCGCCGAGCGCGATGGCGAGCCGGATCGCCATCACGCGGCCGCGCATGGCGGGCTCGGTCGACAGCTGCATCAGGCTGTTGCTCGAATTGGTGACGGTGAGCGCCGAGACGCCGATGACGACGAGGACCAGGCCGAACAGCCAGTAGTTGGGCATGACCGCCGCCAGCGCGCAGCCGAGCGCGAAGACCGCGGAGCCGGACAGCAGCAGATCGATGCGCGGTCTCTCGCGGCCTGCGGCGAGCAGCGCCCCTGCTATGGTTCCGATCGCCATCATCGAGGAGAGGAGCCCGTACTGCCCGGCGCCGGCATGGAACTCGGTGACCGCCATGGTCGAGATGAAGATCGGGAAGTTCATGCCGAACGTGCTGATCAGGAACAGCATGAGGAGGATCGCTCGTAGGTCAGGGCGGCTCCAGACGTAGCGGAAACCGGCGACGAAGCCGCCCGGGGCGCGCGCGGCGCGCCGGTTCGGACGCAGATCGGCCACACGCAGGAACGCGAGCGAACAGAGCACGCCACCGAACGACAGGGCGTTGGCGAGGAACGCCCAGCCCGTCCCCACGCCGGCGATCAGCAGGCCCGCGAGGGCGGGACCGACCATGCGCGCAGCGTTGAACGAGGTGGAGTTGAGCGCCACCGCATTCGGCAGGTCGGCCTCGCCGACCAGATCCGAGACGAACGTCTGCCGCGCCGGCGCATCGAATGCCGCGGTGCAGCCATGCAGGAAGGCAAACACGTAGACATGCCAGAGCTGGACCACGCCGGTGACCGTGAGCAGGCCCAGCCCCAGGGCGCAGAGGCCCATTCCGGCCTGGGTGACCATCAGGAGCTTGCGCCGGTCGAAGAAATCGGCGGCAAAGCCGCTCAACGGCAGCATCAGCATCTGCGGCCCGAACTGCAGCGCCATGACGAGGCCCAGCGCGCTGGCGTTATTGTCGGTGAGCTGAGTGAGCACCAGCCAATCCTGCGCGACACGCTGCATCCATGTGCCGACGTTCGAAACGATCGCGCCGCTTGCCCAGAGCCGGTAGTTGTAGTTGGCCAGCGAACGGAAGGTACCTGTATTCGGGAAGAGCCGTGTCATTGCCGGGGTGAGCGTTTCGGATGCCTGCCGCGCAGCATCCTTGGCCGGTCTATATAGCAATGATGAACCAGCCACAGTGGGTGAGATAGTCCCATGCCCTACGACATTCGGGCTGCGGACGGCCTTCGCGTTCTTCTGAGCGACCGTCACGACGTCGTCGAGCGGAAGATGATGGGCGGCCTCGTCTTCATGGTGGGCGGTAACATGTGCGTCGTGGTGAGCGGCCGCGGTGGCCTGATGGTCCGCGTCGGCGCCGATGCCCAGGCGCGGGTACTGAAGGAACCGCATGTGAAACCGATGACCATGGCCGGCCGGCCGATGACCGGCTTCGTGCGGATCGCGCCGGAGGGCTATCGGACGGCAGCGGCCTTGCACAAATGGCTCAAACGCGGCCTCGACTACGTCGAGACTTTGCCGGCCAAGGCCCCGAAGCGCCGGCCGGCGCGCACCGCACGATAGCGATTATCCCCGCGACGCCCCCTCACGCGCGCGAAGCAAGACGTTTACAGTCAGACCATGGCCTTCCCTCCCGGCTTCCTCGACGAACTGCGTGCCAGGCTCAGCCTGTCCGATGTCGTCGGGCGCAAGGTGGCGCTGAAGCGGCGCTCGGGCAGCGAGTATGCCGGGCTCTGCCCGTTCCACAACGAGAAGACGCCGTCCTTCACGGTCAATGACAAGAAGGGCTTCTTCTACTGCTTCGGTTGCCACGAGAAAGGCGACGTCGTCGGCTTCGTGATGAAGACCGAGGGCCTCTCCTTCCCGGAATCGGTGGAGAAGCTGGCGCGCGAGGCCGGCCTGGAGGTGCCGCGCGCCACGCCGCAGGAACGCGAGCGGTCCGAACGCGCTGCCACCCTGCAGGACGTCGTCGAGCAGGCGGCGCGCTGGTTCCAGAAACAGCTGCGCCTGCCGGTCGGTCGGCAGGGCCTCGACTACCTTCGCGGGCGTGGCCTATCCGACGCGACGATCGACGAGTTCCGCCTGGGCTTCGCTCCCGATTCGCGGGACGGCCTGCTCGGCGCGCTGACACGCGAGGGGGTGCCGCTCGACAAGCTGGTCGAGGCGGGCCTCGTCATCCAGCCCGAGGAAGGTGGGCGCAAGCCCTACGATCGCTTCCGCGGCCGGGTGATGTTCACCATCAACGACCGGCGCGGGCGGGCGATCGCCTTCGGCGGCAGGGTGATGGGCGCGGGCGAACCCAAGTACCTCAACTCGCCGGAGACGCCGCTCTTCCACAAGGGCGCCAACCTCTATTGCCTCGACAGGGCGCGTGTGGCGTCGACCAAGGACCAGCCGGTGATCGTGGCCGAAGGCTACATGGACGTGATCGCCCTGCACGGCGCGGGCTTCACCGGCGCGGTGGCGCCGCTCGGCACCGCCCTGACCGAGGGCCAGCTCGGCGAGATGTGGAAGCTCGCCGACGAGCCCTATCTCTGCTTCGACGGCGACAACGCCGGCCGCCGCGCGGCCCAGCGCGCCGCCGACCGTGCGCTGCCCCTGCTGCGGCCGGGCAAGAGCCTTCGCTTCATCGCCCTGCCGGCCGGCGAGGATCCCGACAGCCTGATCCGCGCCCGCGGGCCGGACGCGATCCGCCGGGTGCTCGAGCTGGCCCGGTCCCTAGCCGACGTGATTTGGGAGCTGGAGACCGAAGGCAAGCCGGCCGATACACCGGAACGGCGGGCGAGCATCAAGAGCGCGCTGCTGGCGCGGGTCGCCACCATCGCCGACGGCTCGGTCCAGTCCTATTACCGGAGCGAGATGTTCGAGCGCCTTGACAAGGCGCACCGGCCACCCCCGTCGGCCCGCTGGTCGGGCGGCGGCCGGCGGCCGTTCGGCCGAGGCGCACCGGGACCGGAGCCCGCCCCCTTCCCCGCCGGCACTGCTGCCCGTCTGGCCGGAGCCGATCTCGACAGCTCTCGCCAGGAGCGGGCGCTGCTGGGCGCCCTGATCGAGCGGCCAGTCCTGCTCCATGCCGTGTTCGACGACGTGGAAAGGCTGAAGATCACCAATCCCGAGCTGAGGCGGTTGGAGATCGCCCTGCATGAGTTCCTGTCCGAACCGCCTTCCGTAGAACCTGCAGCCGGGGAGATCATTGACGAAGGCGCCCTTGAAGAACGGCAGCTTGCGCAGCATCTGCAGCGCAGCGGCCTTGATGGCGTCGCCAGAAGCGCCCGTGCCAAGGCCCGGGAATTGTTTCGCGAGAAGGAGAACGACGCTTGGCTGGCGCGCTGGCGGCGGATTTTGGAGCGCCTCATCGCGAGAAAGGCCGCGGCGGCCCATCTGCTCGAGGCGGAGCAGGCCTTCGCGGCGCAATCGACGGAGGAAAACTGGCTGCATTTCCTGGCCGCCCGCCAGCATCACCAGGAAGTGGCAGCGTCCGAAACCGGATAGCGGGTCTGCGCATTTTCATGTGGGCGGACCTATCGAAGCTTGAACTTATGCCCCATATAGTAGAAGGGTATCTTAGAGCGGGTTCGCCCACCCGCACCCCCTTCTCGCAGCCTTCCAACGGCCTGAACCGGCCGGCGGAAGTGTTTGTCGCAGGACCCTATTAGTTCGTCGCGCATCCAAGGAAATGAAATGGCGACCAAAACCGCAGTAGTGACCCAGCCCGACGCAGCCGAAGCCCGCGAGGAGGGCCCCGACGCCCCGTTGCTCGATTCGCTCGGCGCCGAGCTGAAGAAGCTTGTCCAGAAAGGCAAGGAGCGCGGCTATGTCACCTATGACGAGCTGAACGCGGCCCTGCCGCCCGACGAGGTGTCCTCCGAGCAGATCGAGGACACCATGGCGATGCTATCGGAAGCCGGCGTCAACGTGGTCGAGGCCGAGGAGCAGGAAGAGGCTCCCGCGGCCAATCCGGCGGAGCCCGCCAAGACCGCCGTGGTGGCAGCCGAGGCGACCGGCGAGGACGAGGAACTCGGCCGCACCGACGACCCGGTGCGCATGTACCTGCGCGAGATGGGCTCGGTCGAGCTGCTGAGCCGCGAGGGCGAGATCGAGATCGCCAAGCGGATCGAGGCCGGCCAGGACAAGATGATCGGCGGCATCTGCGAGAGCCCGATGACCATCACCGCGCTGCTGGCGTGGCGCGATGCGATCAATGAAGGCCGCATGCTGCTGCGCGACGTGATCGACCTCGAGGCGACCCAGGGCGGCTTGCCGGGCGAGGCCAAGCCGGCGGCCGAGGGCGGCGCGGTCAACGGGGCGGCGCCTGCCTCACCGCCGGTTCCGCGTCCGGCCATGCCGAAGCCGCCTGTGATACGCCTAGCGCCGATGCCGCAGGTCAACGGCGAGGCCGGCCCTGCCGTCGAGGGTGCGGTCGAAGCCGGCGCCGAGGAGGACGACGAGAACGCGCTGTCGCTGTCGGCCCTCGAAGAGAAGCTGAAGCCGGAAGTCCTGCGCACGCTGACCAAGATCCACAAGGTCTACGTCGAGATGTCGAAGGTGCAGAACCGGCGCCTGTCGACGCTCAGCCGCGGCCAGAAGCCCAGCCCCGAGTTCGAGAGGAGCTACGAGAAGCACCGCAAGAAGATCGTCGAGCTGGTGCGCACCGTGCACATCAACGCCGGCCGCATCGAGCAGCTCAAGCTCTCGCTTTACGACCTCAACCGCAAGCTGATGGCGCATGAGGGCAAGCTGCTGCGCCTCGCCGAGGGCTTCCGCATCCCACGCCAGGACTTCCTCGACAACTACCTGACGCACGAGATCGACCCGAACTGGCTCGACAAGGTCGGCAAGCTCTCCGGTCGCGGCTGGAAGGACTTCGCCAAGAAGCGCGCGATCGACGTCGAGAAGGTGCGGGCCGAGATCAAGGTGATCTCCGATTCCGCCGGCGCGCCGATCTTCGAGTTCCGCCGCATGTGCAAGACGGTGCAGGACGGCGAGCGCGAGATGATGCGCGCGAAAAAGGAGATGATCGAGGCCAACCTGCGCCTCGTGATCTCGATCGCCAAGAAGTACACCAACCGCGGCCTGCAGTTCCTGGATCTCATCCAGGAGGGCAACATCGGCCTGATGAAGGCGGTCGACAAGTTCGAGTACCGCCGCGGCTACAAGTTCTCGACCTATGCGACGTGGTGGATCCGGCAGGCGATCACCCGCTCGATCGCCGACCAGGCGCGCACCATCCGTATCCCGGTGCACATGATCGAGACGATCAACAAGCTGGTCCGCACCAGCCGCCAGATGCTGCACGAGATCGGCCGCGAGCCACAGCCCGAGGAGCTGGCCGAGAAGCTCGGCATGCCGCTCGAGAAGGTGCGCAAGGTGCTGAAGATCGCCAAGGAACCGATCAGCCTCGAGACGCCGATCGGCGACGAGGAGGATAGCCACCTCGGCGACTTCATCGAGGACAAGAACGCGGTCATCCCCCTCGAGGCGGCGATCCAGGGCAACCTGCGCGAAAGCACCACGCGGGTGCTGGCCACGCTGACGCCGCGCGAGGAGCGCGTGCTGCGCATGCGCTTCGGCATCGGCATGAACACCGACCACACGCTCGAGGAGGTCGGCCAGCAGTTCTCGGTCACCCGCGAACGTATCCGCCAGATCGAGGCCAAGGCGCTGCGCAAGCTCAAGCACCCGAGCCGCAGCCGCATGTTGCGCAGCTTCCTCGACCAGGGCTGATTCCGAACGAACAGACGAGCTTGAAGGGCCGGCATCGCCGGCCCTTTTTCGTGGCTACGCTCTAGGACGTTTGGCGGATAATCACGGCTTGACGTTTTGGCAGCCGGCTCCCTGCCAGCGATAGCCGTTGGCCGAGCCACCGACCATCGTCCATTCGACGATGCAGCTCTGCCGCACGAGTGTTGGCGGAAAGCCGCCCATCGCCGTCCACGGTCCGCCTCCCCACCCCCAGCCCCAACCGCCGTAGCGGAAAAGGGGCGGCGTGCCGGGGTCGATATAGGAGGTGTCCCAGCGCCACTGCAAAATCTTGCTCCCGTCCTCGAGCTGGTAGCTGTTGTCCGGGATTCGGCCCATGCCGCTCAGCAGCTTGGCTTCCGGCGCGCCTGCCATCTCGCGCAGCTGGTTGTCGAAGGCTGCCTCACGCTCCGCTCGCGTGGCGCAGCCGACCAGCGACAGCAAGGCGAGCAGGGCAAGAATGCGACGCGGCACTTCATCCACCATTCATCCAAGCTTGCACGAAAACCGCCCTCGCAGGAAGACGGCCTACTCTGCCAGAGCGGATTTGGCCGAGCCGCGACGGTGCACGGACATGTCGATCAGTTCGGCGCGCTGTTTGGGCAGGGCGCCGGGGAATTCTTCTTGCAGGAACAGGATCAGCTTCTCCCGCACCTCGCACCGCAGGTCCCACGCTTGGGGTGAGGTGCGGGCGCTGACCAGCGCACGCAGCTGGACCGCGCGCTCGTTGCTGTCGACCACCTGCAGGTTGACCACCTGGCCGTCCCACAGCTTGCTCGCCCTGGCGATCTCCTCGAGCTTCCGGCGAATCGGCGCCACCGGGACGGTATAATCCACCCACAGCAGCACCGTCCCGATGAGGTCGGTGCTGTGCCGCGTCCAGTTCTGGAACGGCCGCTCGAGGAAGTAGGACAGCGGCACCACCATGCGCCGCCAGTCCCACAGCTTGATCACGACATAGGTGCCGGTGATCTCCTCCACCCAGCCCCACTCGTTCTCGACGATCACCGCGTCGCCGATGCGGATCGGCTGGGTGATGGCGAGCTGGATGCCGGCGAACAGGTTGGTGAGCAGCGGCCGGAGTGCGAGGCCGACAACGATGCCCGCTGCGCCCGCAGAAGCGATCAGGCTGACGCCGTATTGCTTGACCGAATCGAAGGTCATCAGCGCCGCCGCGACAGTGACGACGCCGACCAGCGTGACGGTGACACGCCGCAGCACGCGCACCTGCGTGACGTGCTTGCGCGCCAGCGGATCGGAGCCTTCGCCGATCGTCGAGCGGCGCAGATAGAAGTCCGCCGCCAGTGTAAGCGCCGTGGTGGCACTCCAGCCCAGCAGGACGATGAAGGCGACGAACAGCATGTGCGCGGCGATACGCGTCGCCGACGGCCCGAGCGGCACTGCGGGCAGCACGATCGCCAGCGCCAGGATCACAAGGCCGACGCGCGTCAGCGTGTGCGTGCGATCGAGCAGCGTGCGCCCGTACTCGAAGCTCGCGGGAAGGAGCCGACGAACCATGCGCATGGCCGCGCCATGCAGCAGCAACGCCAATGCCGCCGCGATGACGAGAGCCGCGAGGCCGATCGTCCAATCGGGCATCCACCCCGCGGACCGACTGATTTGCTCGAGAATTTCGTGCAGGTCCATCAGGAGAGTAAGACTCCGCCCCGTTGACGGTTGCAGCCTTCACAAAACCGTCCCAGAGCCGTTCATCGTCATGGCCGCACCCTGCTGCCCAGCCTTGCGCGGGGGATAGGGGAACTCGATTCGCCGTACAACGTTGGGCTTGCGGTGGCGGGCGGCGGCGCTTTCATCGCAGAGCAGCACGGCGCCTTCGATTCGACGACGACAACAGCTGCCGTGCCCCTTCCCGGCGCCGACACCCGCTCCCGCGCCGCCGCCCCCGGCTCCCAAGCCGCCTGTCGTGGTCATGCCTCAGCCTGCTCCACCGCCGCCTCCTGCTCCCGCGGCACCTGCCGGTCCGACAGCAGCGCAGATCAAGCAGCTTCGGCAGCTCGTGCTCGATGCGCGGCGCGCCATCACGCGCGGTGACTTCGCCAGCGCCGGCCGCGCCCTCGACCAGGCCGAGCGGATCGACCCGCACTGGTCCGACGCGACTATGCCACTGCCGAACGGCTGCTCGACCAGGCAGAGAGGATGGACGCGCGCGATCACGACGTGCAGCAAGCACGCGCCGAGCTCAATGCCGCGCAGCAGCAGGCCGGTCGCGACAACAACCGTCGCGTCGACGGGCTGGTGGCGCAAGCCCGCTCGGCGATCGCCCGCCACGATTATGCAGCGGCGGATCGCCTGCTCGACCAGGCGGAAAACATCGATGCCCTCGACCGCGACGTCCAGCAGGCCCGCGCGGAACTCAACGCCGCCGCGCGGCCAGGACCGGGCCGACGCTAAAGAAGAACGAAGGAGTGTCGGCTAAGCGGCGAAGCGCGGCATCACTTTGGTCGCCATCAGCTCGAGTGACGTCAGGATCTGGCTGCGATCGTGCAGCCCTTGCGGGATCAGAAGGACGACCTCGTCCTGATCCGGCAACAGCCGCTTCACCTCGTCGAGGCGGCGGCTGATCGTCTCGGGTGAACCGATCAGCAGCTCGGGCACGCCTTGGCCGAACGGCGTGGCCCAGCTTTGCCAGAACCACATCATGTCCTTCGCCCATTCCTGCGCCTGAGCGTCGGTTGGTGCGCAGATGAAGATGCCGCCCCATGCGGCCTGCTGGCCGTTCCTGATGGTGCGGCCGTGCTTCGCCGCCTCGGCGGTGTAGGCCGTGCAAAGCTGGCCGTAGAAGTCGAGGTTGTCTGTCAGCACGATTGGCTTGCCGCCGTACTTCGCCCAGAACAGCGCCGTGCGCATCGAGGCGGCGAAGCCGCCATAGAGTGGCGGATGCGGCGTCTGCAGCGGGCGCGGCGCGATGCCGATCTCGTCGATCCTCATGTCCGGCGCGACGCCCTGGCCGTACTTCACATAGACCGGATGGTCGTGCGGATTGACCATGCCGTCGGGCGGGAAGGTCCAGTACTTGCCGCGATGGCTGAAGGTCTCGCTCGACAGCGCCTTGACCACGATGTCGACGAACTCGCCGAAATACTCGCGATTGGCGACGTCGGCCGGCTGGTCCTTGTTCCACGGCCCGACCGCGTTCAGCTCGCCGCGTATCTTGAAGTTCTCGACCCAGCGCGCCTGGTAGCCGCGCACCAGGCCAACGCCGAAGCGGCCGCCCAGCATGTGGTCCATGGTCGCAATGTCCTCGGCGACCCGGAGCGGATTGTGGGTCGTCGAGACGAAGCCGCAGGTGATGACCCGGAGCCGCTTGCTGTGCCGGCCGAGCCACATCGACATCAGCTTCGGATCGTTGGAGATCTCGAAGCCCTCGATCTGCAGGTGATGCTCGGGATGGCCGAAGCCGAAATAGCCCGCGTCGTCGGCGAAGCGGACGTACTCGGCAATCTCGTCGAGCATGCGCTGGTAGAGCACGGGATTGCGCCCCGCCATGCCGGCCTCGAGCTCCGCCCGCCGTCCGACCGTGCAATACATGAAGAGCGAAAAGCGCATCGCTGCATTACCTTGATTCGTTCTGAACCGCGCGGGCTCCCGCGCCTCAGTGATTTGGTCGGACACGACCAAATCACCCGAAGGCGCTGCCGCCCGCCGCTCGCCGCCTACGCGGCGAGCTTGTACAGCTCCACCACGTTATCGCGCAGGATGCGCTTCCTGAGCACGGGATCGAGGTGCGAGGTCTGCTCCTTGATCACGTCCTGGCTCCACGGCCAGGTCGAATCGCTGTGGGGGAAATCGTTCGCCCACATCAGCTGGTGCGGCCCCAGACGGTCGGCGAACTGGAATGCCGTCCAGTCGTCCTGGAAGGTGAGCGAGATATGGTCGCGGAAGTATTCCGACGGCAGGCGGGCCAGTTCCCTGCCCTTCATCCAGTAGCGGTGGCGCTTGTAGGCGTGGTCCATGCGGTAGCTGAAATGCGGCGCCCATCCTGCGTCGGCCTCGACGCAGACGACACGCAGGCCGGGATGACGCTCGAACACGCCGCCGAACACCAGCATGCCCATGATGTCCTGGCAGCCGCGGATGATCGCCAGGAAGCCGTTGAGCTTCGGACCGCGCGGCTTGGAGAGCTGGTTGTCGCCGCTCGAGGTCAGGATGTGCCAGGAGAGCGGCAGCTCGAGCGCGACCGCGGCTTCCCAGAACGGGTCGTACATCGGATCGTCGTAATCCTTCTCAGCGGGATTGCCGGGCATCATCACGCCCTTGAAGCCCATTGCCTTGATGCGCTCGAGGTCGGCGATCCCCTCCTTCACCGAGCGCATCGCGGTCTGGCCCATGCCGACCAGGCGGTCGGGGCTCAGGCTGCAATATTCCTGGAGCCAGCGATTGTAGGCGTCGAAGCAGGCTTTCTTGTAGTCGAAGTCGGGATGGTTGCAGATC
Source organism: Reyranella sp. (assembly GCF_965279465.1). Classification (NCBI taxonomy): domain Bacteria; kingdom Pseudomonadati; phylum Pseudomonadota; class Alphaproteobacteria; order Hyphomicrobiales; family Reyranellaceae; genus Reyranella; species Reyranella sp. The sequence continues at coordinate 3,185,575 of NZ_OZ257242.1, read as the reverse complement.
ATCATCCCGACCGTGGGATAGATGATCTCGGCGGCGACGCCGTCCTTGTCCTGGTCCGCCAGCCGGTTCTTGGGATCCCAACCGCTGCGATGCAGGTCCTCGAATTTCGCGCCCCCCATGCGCAGATCCTTCGGCGCGATACCGGCGGCGGCGACCAGGCCGAGCGGAACCGGCGTTTTCATACCCTCGACGATGAAGGTGTCGCCGATGCCCTCGCGGTGCACCACCCGGGGCGCACGCTCACGGTAAGCCGGGTCGATATGGTCGACGTAGCAGCTCGGTGGCTCGGTGATATGCGAATCAGCGGAAATCGGGCGCCAGTCCATGGGTTTCCTCCATCATCTTTGAGCGGGATGGTAGGCATCGGCCAGTGCCGACCGCAAGCCGCCTGGATCGCATGGTTTCGGCGGGCGGGAGCGGTTGAACCGCCCGCCCCCCTATGGCATATCCCCGCCCGCGCTCGGTGTCGGGCGCCGTTGCTGCCGTAGCTCAGTGGTAGAGCACTCCCTTGGTAAGGGAGAGGTCGACAGTTCAATCCTGTCCGGCAGCACCATTTAATCCCTTGGCATATGGACTTTCTGTCTTCCACAGCGCCCGTCCCGCGACAGGGAGAGACAGAGTTTGCCGTGAACACGACAGCAACCGTTGGGGAAGCCTGGGGAGGAGTTCACGTGCTGTTCGCTGGCCGGAGCGATACGAGTGCCGCCCATGGGCATGAAGAACTGGCCACACCGTCCCGGCACCTGCCGCGCCGTCATCTGGGCGCATGGCCCGCAGGTCGTCGTCTGCCATCCTTGCCGGCGCTACGCGTACATGCCGGCACTGGAGGTGCCCTTCGACCCCTGCCCGTTCGTCTGCGCACGCTGCAGGGCGCGCGGCGAGATCAGGGACGCAGACGACGCGCCGCCCGCCTATAGCCACGAGACGCGGCGGACCGGCCGGGAGTTCGTGGCACCGAAGCTGCGCTGGAAGCCGACGCGCTGAAACGAAAAAAGCGCCCGCCACCCCGTAGGGCAGCGGGCGCAAGGTTAGGGAGGAAACGCCCACGCGCCTTCGCAGGCGCGACGCGGGCACGGCCTTGCGGCCGTATCGGGCACCGGACGAATCCAGTGCCGATCTCGTGGGCTACCCGCCGCCGGGCACAGCGCGCGCGACGGCCTGGTCCTGCCGGATGATCTGCTCGAGATGGTCCCACTCGACGTGAACTGCCGAGCGGTTTTCGGCGATCACCCGCAGGCAAGCCTCGCGGATGTCTGGACCGATCCGCCCATCGCGGATCATGCCATCGAGCGCCGGCACGAGCCGCAGCAGCAGCACGAGGATGGCGGGTGCGCGCGCCGTCATATCTTCGGTTCCGCCGGGCTGAGGCAGTACACGTTTCCCTCCGGCGAGGCACACAGGTGCGAGCGGCCGTCCCGCAGCAGGTCTGGCGCCAGCACCTTGGCCGGTGGCACGAAAAGCCACCGCCGCCCGTCCCACGCCCGCCAGTGACCGAAGTCATCCTTGAAGGCGCGGGTCGGCCGGCAGTCGGCATCGTTGCAGCAGCTCATGCCGGGCTGGTCCGGCTGCCGCCACTGCTTGTAGTCCGCATGCATCTCGGCATGCCCGACGCCATGCGCGCCGTCCTAGGCGCTCGCCCTCCCCACCAGGACGCCGAGGAACAGCCAGACGAGCGTCCAAGCGACAGCGATGGCGAGGAGGTGGCGAGCGAGGCGGGTCACTTGATGCCGTACGTCGCCAGCGTCTGCGCCAGCAGTGCGACGGCGGATGTGGCGTAGGACGACCACTTCTCGACCGAGCTCTGGTCGGTCGACGCGAGGATCTGCGCCTTCGCCTCGACGACGGCGGTGTCGGCCACGACGAGCGCCTTCTTCACCTGGGCGACGATGGCCGGGTCGGAGCAGAGGCTGGTCGCGTTGGCGTCGCCGCACGGCGGCAACGCCGAATAGAGCACGACTGCCGACTTGAGCGCGGCGTAGCTGATGGTGATCTTGTCGGCGATGGCCTGCCGCTCGTCCGTGGTGCCGGCGCATCCGGCCAGTCCGAGGGCGAGCGCGATCGCGGCCATAATGGCCGTTGCGGTGGTCTTCATGATGTCTCCTTGGGTTACTTGCTGCTCAGGCTGGTGATCGTCTTGTCCTTGGAGGCAGAGCCCGACGAGCTGCCGATCCAATAGTTGATGACGCCGACGAAGGCGCCGCCTAGGATGCCGCCGGCGGTGTTCACCACGTCCCGCATCTCGGCCGGGATGGGGACGAACAGGATGGCGCCGACGTAGGCGACGAACGCCGCGATCGCGAGGATGCTGACGCTCACGCGCCCGATGTTCTCGGTGTTCATGTCAGGCTCCCTAAATGCCGAGCGCCCGGCGCGTCATCGCACCGGCGATCCCGTCGACCACGAGGCCGCGATCGGCCTGGAACAGCCGCACGGCCTGATCGGTCAGCGGCCCGAAGTCGCCATCGGCGCGGATGCCGAGGGCCGTCTGCACCGCGACCACGTCGGCGCCCTTGTCGCCCTTGCGCAGCACCCTCGGCGCGGTCGATAGGGCGGCCCCGCCGCCATACAGGGCCGCCGCCGCTTTGAGCTTGACGGCATAGGCGCCGCCTTGGCCGCCGCCGTTGTAGCGCTGCTCGACGTCGCGCCAGGCGCCGATCGACAGGCTCGCCCGCAAGGCAGGATCGGCCTCGACGTAGCGTACGAAAGCATCCATCTGGCCGTCGTCGCCATCGGCGCTCATGCTGTCGACGAAGGCCTGCACGCTGGGGTAGCCAAGCCGCTTCCACTGAAAGCCCATGACCTGGAAGGCGCCATGGCTCGCCGCTTGGTTCGCCGCGTCTCGGTCGAGCACTCGAGCCCGCTCGAGTTGCTCCCACGCGCCGGCCCGCGTCGTGGCCGCCAGAGCAGGGCTCCACTCGACGCACGACAGGTCGGGATGGCTGTCGTTGAACCGATAGCCGGTCAGCTTGCCGAACCAGTGCGCCTCGAACCGCACCGGCACGACCAGACGGCCGTTCAGTGCCCAGAAGGTCTCGCCGGAACTCTCGACGGCCGCCATCGCCATGACGTGTGCGACGGGACACTCGAGGCGCGCGGCCGCGCGCTGGTAATCAGCGGTGTCGAACATGGAAGCTCCGATGTGATTGGAGAGCGGGCTACAACCCGACCTTGAACTTGATGCCGAGCCAGAGCGCGCCGGCACCGAGCAGCGCGTACATCAGCGCCTTGCCGAACGCCGCGGCCGCGCTGTTGCGGACATGCCGGTAGACCGACAGGAGGTCACGCAGGCTGCGGACATCGTTTGCCGCGCGATCATCGTGCAGCCCCACCGATGCCAGCGCCTTGCGGGCGCCGCGCTCGGCGGCAACCTCGATCAGGTCGTCCAGCTCGGCGCGCGACAGGGTGATGTGATCGTTCATGTGGCTCCCCTGCCGCGGCTAGATCGGCCGTCCCGTCGACACCGGGATATTTGCCGAGAACACGATGCGGTGATCGCTCTTGTTCTTGAGATACATCGTGGCGACGCTGGAATGCGCGCTGTTGTCGAGCGAGATCAGGAACTTGCCCGTCGGCGACGACCCATCATCCTCCGTCAGCACGGCATCGGTCGTGAGCGTGAAATCGGCGTCGTCGTCGTCTTCCACCAGGAGCCACTTCAGCACCGTCGCATCGACAGTGTGCGCGACCAGCTTCAGGATACCGTTCGGGCTCGGCGCATCCTGCGTATAGGTCACGATCGACATGTGGTGCGCGCCGGCCGGGATCGGCAGGGTCAGCACCTTGCCTGGATCGAACGCCATCTTCCAACCGCGCGTGATGCCGACCATGCTCGTGTGGCCGAAGAACACCGGCCCGTGCACGAACGCGGCATACTCAGATTCGTCGTGGTCGCGATCGATGACCGACCCGGGCGGCAGGGTCATGGCGCCGATGGTCGACTTGGCGTCCAGCGTGCCGAGGCGCTTGAAGATCGCGATGTCTTCGTCGGCCTTGACGATGACGTTGTCGATGCGGACGTCCGGCGACGTGTCGACCGGGATGTTGAGCAGCACCAAGTTGCCGAGCAGGTCGGCGCCGCGGAAGTCGAATTCGACGTTCCGCATCGTCAGCTTTTCCATGGTGATGTTGCGGATCACCTGGTTCTTGATCACCCGGCCGGGGTTCGAATATTTGAACCGGCAGTCCTCGAGAATGAGCTCGGTGCCGAGCAGATCGATTTCGATCATGTCGTCGGTATCGGGCCCGGCGACATCGCTCTCGAACGTGCACCGCGACACCCGCATGCTGCCGGCCTTGTTGCTCACGAAGCCGAAGCGCGGGTTCTTGACGATGATATTCTCGAACCAGATGCCGTCCGAAACGCCGAACACCTCGCCGTCGTCGTCGGTCTGCTTGAAGCCTGCGATGCCCGTGGCGCAGCTCTCGATCACGCAGTCGCGGGCGCCGTTGCGGATGCCGCGGAGCGACAAGCCGGAACCGTCGCAGTTACGGGCCTGGCAGCGCTCGAAATAACAACCAACGGTATTGTGGTGAAAGGTGAACGGCGCTACCCGCGCACCGACCACGATCGAGTCATGCCCGACGCAGTAATAGTTGGCACCGTACGAAGCGAACTTCGAATAGCAGGTCGTCCTGCTCCCCATGTCGATCGGGTGCCGGCCGCCCGTCGAGTTCTTGACCATCGTGCGCGAGCCGTAGCAGCCGCTGAGCCGTGTGATGTAGCTGCCCAGCTCGTCGCCGCCGCCGCCATAATCGACGTCGAGGTCGCCGCCGACGCAGGCGCGATGGCTGGCGGCGATACTGGTGCCGGGTGACCAGCGCGGCGAGCTGCCGATCCACGTATACGGTTCATGAAAAGACTCGGCGAGGATGCCGGCGCCGGTGACGCCGGGCGCGAATTCTATCTTGCCGATCTCGCAGCGCCAGGAGTTGGCCCGCGCAAGCCGCGCCATCTGGATGTTGGTCGCGTAGATGCCGTATCGCTCGAGCCGTCCGGACAGCTGCACGACGTCGTCCGTGATCGTGCGGACGCCCACCCACTCGCCGACGCCCGGCACGTTGCCCGAGAGATCGGCGTCGAGATCGTCCGCGATCACCTTGCAGAAATCGTCGAGCTTGTACTTTGAGCCGTCGTCGATCGTGACGGTGGAATACCGGCCATCGGGATCGCCGATCGCCGACACGGCCTGCGGCTCCTCCCATGTGCCGACGCCGACGATGCAGGGCCCGTCGCCGGTGATGCTCTTGCGCAGCACCGAATAGCGGCCGGCGATGTGGACGTTCCGCTGCCGGATGACTGTGGAACCCTCGACCATCGAGACGATGTCTTCATCGTCCGGGTCGAAGATCTCGACGAAGTCGCTGGCCTGGGCAAACTCGTAGACGCCGCGCTCGACATCGTCGACGACCGAGTAAGGCGTCATCTCGACCAGCCCGGTGATCGAGAGCGCCCGCTGAAATCCGGCAACGTTGCCGCCGAGCTGGTCCGCGGTGAGATAGCCTCTCGGGCTCTTCTCGATCTCGAAATAGCCGCCGTCGAGCGCGGGGAACCAGCCGGCGGTCTCGAAGCCGGCCTGGCGGACCGGCTGCTCCGCGACGCGGACATAGGACGCCGGCGCATAGGGAGCATCGGCCGAGTGGCGCTCGACGACCACGCGCTGGACGGGCGCTAGGGCGATGCTCGCGGCGGCGGCCACTGTCGCCAGCGGCCCGACCGCGGCGCTGAGCGCAGCCGCCCAGGCGCGGACGTCGGACTTCGGCGGTTCCCGCGCGCCGCTCGACGGCACGTTGGGGGTGACATAGTCGCGCCACACGGCCGCGCCCATCTCGGTCAGGTCCGTCATCGGCGGCTCCAGAAATTCAGAACGCAGGCGAGCGTCAGGTGACGGTCGGGGCCTGGTAGGTCACGCCGGCGCCGGCCACCGTCGTCGAGGCATTGGTGTCGAGCACGCACGCGGTCGCCGTCGCCGTGCCGGGCGACAGGGTGACGCTCTTCACGCGGGCCACGAGCGCGGCCGAGGCGACGCCGGCGCCGGCAACCGACAGGATCATGCCGACCGTCACGTCGCGGTCGCCGCCACCGGCGAGGGTGAGGTTCGGCGTACCGCTCGCGATCGAGCCGGTGACGCCCGACAACGTGCCGAGCGTGCCCGAGACGGTCGTGATGTGGTCCGTCCGGTCCGAGGTCCGGAAGAAGCGATCGCCGATCAGCGTCGTGGTCCGGGCCGCGCTCGGGACCGAGCCGCCATAGCCGATCGTGCGCGGCTCCCACACGCTGTAGCCAGACACCTCGGGGCGGCGGCTGAAGTAGCCGAGATCGTCGTCGAGATTGACGATGTTGAACGGCTCGCTGCCGAGCACCTCGACGTCTTTGACCTTGACGTTGTCGCCGAAATAGCCCTCCGAGAAACCGGCGATGGCGGACGCATCCGAGTCGATGTTCACCATCTTGGTGTTGGTGAAGATCAGGCCATCGGCGGGCGAGTTGGGCGATTTCGTGCCGCGGATGCGATAGGCGGCCGTGCCGTTGATGACGGTGTTGTCGTCCGCCGAGATATTGAACAGCACCTCGAGCATTGGGATGTCGCTGAAGCCGTAGACCAGGCCATAGTTCGCGCCCGGCAGATGGCGGGACAGGTCGATCTGGTTGCCGGTGAACTTGTGGTTCTTGAAGACCTTGCCGTAGGCGGCGAAGGCGCTGCCCGAGCAATCGAAGATGTTGTTCGACACGACGAGGCTGGAGCACGAATTGCGCAGGTAGATGCCGATGGCGCAGCGGAAGTAGCTGTCGCTGACGCCGCAGACACCCATGTCGAGATTCTCGGGATACTCGACGCCGGTGTATCCGGCGCCGGCCACGATGCCGCCCGCCGAGTCCATGCCCTCGCCGGTGTCGTCGCTCAGGGGGCCCGAGACCTCGAACTTGCAGTTCGCGACCCACCAGTTCTTGCCGCGCATATAGGCGCCGCCGCGTTCGGCCCGGCACCCGTACATGTGATGGTTGTCGCAGAGGTGGCCACCGAAGACGCAGGCGGTCTGGCCATCGGCGACGACGCTCGCCACGGTGATATTGTTCGTGACAGCGCCGCCCGACGTGGCGAGGTCGGTGACGTGCCGGACGTTCTCGACGTTGCCACCGTCCCAGATCCCGTCCTCGCTGCTGTGCCAGGAGACGCCGCCGTGCCCGTTGTCGGTCTCGCCCGCGGCATAGGGATCGGTGTAGTCGATGCCGATGGCGTCGACGTTCGTGAGATACGAGCCGCGCACGTTCTGCATCAGCACGGCGAAGCTCTTGAACCGCCGCGCGCTCACATCGGCCACGCTGAGGCCCTCGACATAGGCCGCCGTGATGAAGCTCTGATTGACCAGATCGTTCCACTCGCCGTCCGGCCCGAAGCCCAGCCCGACGCCACGCAGGCCGGAGAAGCGGATGTTCGAGAGCAGGTCGAGCTTGTACACATCGACCACGACGCCGGTGTCGACGACGTAGGGATAGCGCAGCGCCGCCGCGAGCTGCAGGTTGCCCGCCGACACGTCCTTGAGCCGCACCGTCTCGGCGTAGAACACCGGCGAGAAGCCCGGCCGGCCGTCGATGCCATAGAAGTAGTTCGCACTGGCCGAGCGGGCGGCGATCAGGATGGTGTCGCCCGCGGAGAACGGCGCGCTGTCGGCGACGTCGATGTCGAACACGTTGCGCGGGTCCTCGACCGAGGCCGCCAGGGTCGTGAGCGCCACCCCCTTGCCGCCGCCGGCTACGCTGAACATCGACTTGTTCGCCGCCGGAAAGTCGGTGTCGGCGACGATCTCGGTGCCGTAGGCGCTGCTGATGCAGACATTGTCGAAGTCGATCAGCGCGGTGCCGGTGCGGACCTTGATCTTGCGCTGGGTCAGCTCGATCCGCGCGCCGCCCCGGTACTTTGCCTCGGCGATCGCGTCGACCAGGCCCTGTGTGCCGCTGCCGACATCGAACTCCGGAGCGTCGACATAGATCGTCCCCGGCGAGACCGCCGAGGCCAGATACTCGCCGAGCTCACGGATCTCCGACTTCGGGACGTGGCGGGTGCCGCTCGTCGGCTCGCCTTCGTTCACGAAGTCGCGGTAGACCGCTGCGAAGCGTGCGGCGATGTCGAAGGTCATGCGGGCTTCCCCCGGAGTTACAGCGAGACGCTCTCGGGGCCGACGAGGTCGGAGCCGGTGCCGCTTGCATTGAAGGCGCGGACCCAGAGGTAATAGGTCCCGCTGATCGGCCAGGTGGCGTGGTGCGTCGGCGTCGCCGAGGCGCCGGAGCGGTCGGTGTATTCGACCGCCGCCGTTGCGAAGTCCGACGACGGCGCGATGTAGAGCACGACGTTGTCGAGGTTGGCGCTCGCCGGGTTGGTCCAGGTCGCGTCGATGCCGAACGGCGTCGCCGCCTCGGCCGAAAAGCCGGTCGGCGCCGCCGGTGGCGTCGGGTCTCCGCTGCCGCCAGTGTCGCCGCCGGCGCCGGTCACGAGATAGTCCGTCCAGGCCGACGGCGCGCCGGCCGACCATGCGCGCAGGCGGAGGCGATAGGTCACGCCGGCCTCGAGGCTCGGCGTCCGGACCTCGTCCTCGTCCGGGTTGGAGGCGACCGACCGCGGCGGCCGGCTGCCGTCCGAGACCTGGTACTGCAGCTCGTGGGTGAAGGTGTCCTCGAAATGGGTCCAGTGCGCCAGCACGTAGGAGGCCGTCGCCCCGGAGGCGAGAGATTCGGATTTCATCTCGATCGCGAAGCCGGTCGGCACCGGCACGCCGGTCGCCTCGATCGGCCCGACGATACCGCCGGGGATGCCCTCCTCGGTGGCCGCGTTGAAGGCATAGAGATCGGCCGGCACCACGATGCCCTGGAAGCTGATGCTGAAATCGTCCGGCGCCAGGCTGAGCTTGGCTCCCTCGACGATCTCGATCACCGCCTCGTCGAGGCCGCGGCTCGGATAGTGGACCCGCACGAAGCGGGCCCCGAGCACGTCGGCGACGTCCTCGTCATAGGCGATCTTGATTGCGACCCTCGGGGCGTTGGCGCGGATGAACTTCAGCTTCTGCAGGCGCTGGATGTGGTTGTGGCTCTGGACGACGTCGTTCTCGACCGTGGCGGTGCGCTGCGTGCTTTCGTCCCCGCTGTAGGGATCGCCGTAGATCGCGGCATCGCTCAGGGTCCAGGCGTTGCGGGGGTCGGTGAAGCGGCCGCGCGCAGCCAGCACCGTCGAGGCCTGCGACTGGTTGGCGTCGTAGCTGATCGACGTGATGTGCCGGGCATCGAGCCGGATCGACGGCACCTCCATCCGCCCGGCATGGACGCCGATTCGGCCGTCGCCGCGGCTGTAGATCACCATCTCGCCGGCGACATCGATCTTGGTGCCGATCGTGACGGCGTCCTGGCCGTCGCCCTTATACTTCCAGGTGACGCCGCCCCAGTAGCGCGGCTCCTCGGCGCCGTCGCGGTTGATTACCAGCTCGTCGGCGACATCGGCCGCGACCTGCCAGTCCGGCAGGTACATGTCGGCCAGCGTCTGGCGGCCGCCGGCCGGATGCGTGAGATGATGCAACCGGATCAGCGCCAGGTTGCGCGAGAACACCCACGTCGAGGGATCGTCGGGGTCCTGATCGTCGTCGCGGGGATCGTAGATCCGGGCGCCGTCGACCAGACAGGTGTGCAGCGGCATGCCCTGCGGATAGATCTTCGCGAAGCTTTGGGCATCGACCGGGGCGCAGGTCATGCGGACCTGGCTGAGGCCATCGCCGCGATGCTCGCTCGTCCAGATGCCCGGCAGCGCGGCGGCCAGCTCGTACCATTCGGTTTCCGCCGGCACACCGCGGCGCGTCCTGATCCGCACGACCTCCGCCCCGAAATGCGCCGGCGCAGTGACCCGGCCGTTCTCGTCCAGCGTCACGAGCTCGTCGTGCAGCCAGTGCTGGACGTAGCCTTCGATGCGATGCGCAGCATGGACCAGGACGTGGTAGGCCATGCCGCCCTTCTCCTCGAGGGTGGCGTAATCGCCGCCGGTGCGGACCCTGCCGCAGATCGCGCGCAGCGGCGGCACGGCCTGCCGCTCGTTGACGGTGCCGTTGGGCGGCGGCGAGAGGTTCGGCTGCTGCTGCTGCGGACGCTGCGGCTGCTGGCGGGGAAACAGCAGCATCTGGGCGACGGTCAGCGCCACCGAGATCGCCAGGCTGATGACGACACTGCTGAGGATGGCGCCGGAAAAGAACGCCATGCGTCAGCCCACCTTCCAGGCGCGATGCCAGTGGCCGCCGCCGACGGGAAACAGCCCCTGCAGGCCCGGCGAGACGGCGGCATCGCCCATCCTCACCGCGAGGTGCAGTTCGCCGCCCTGCTCGAACGACACGATGTCGCCCGGCCTCGACAGGGCGGCATCGACCGGCGGCAGCAACTCGTCGGCCATTGCCTCGACGGTCTCCCAGCCGCGCGCGATCATGAACCGGGCGGCGGCAAGCCAGCCCGCCTGGCGCTCGGCCTCGGGCAGCAGGACGGTGCCGGTCACCGCCTCGACGGCATCTCGCGCGAAGGTGGCGCAGTCGTGTTCGCCGTAGCGATAGGGCGTCGCCCGGTGCCGGTTCGCCAGCTCGACCAGGCGTGGCTTCCAGTCGGGCAAGCGGACCAGAGACACCCTCGGACCTGACCGAAGCGGCGGCCGTTCCCGAAGGAAAATCACCTGGATCAGGCGGGCCCCGTCGCCCTCGCCATAGTTGTCGAACAGCGCGCGCGAATGGTGCAGCCCGGCGGTGAAGAGGAGCAGCCGGTTGAACCTGGCCGGCACCAGCCGCGTCATCTTCCAGTCGTCTCCGCTCCGCTCCCAGAACGCGGTCCCGTCGCCCTCGGCCGGCTCCGGGTTCAGATAGAATATGCCGGTGAAATCACCCATCCCCGCGTCGCAGTGGATGTAGTTCGGCTCGACCTGACCGAGCGGCGACCGTCGAAAGAAGGACAGGGCCGGAGACGCCCTGGTGTGCGTCTCGGCGATCCTGTCGACGTCGTCCCGGTGCGCGAGGGCGATCCCCTTGAAGGTGTCCGGACCGAAGGTCACGCTCCCGAACGACAGGCGACGGACCTCGGCCAGATAGGCCATCGGATCGGGAAGCAGGTCGTCCAGAACATCGATCATCGGCGTCACCCCGAGAAGCGCGGCCACACCAGCGCCTTGGTCTGCATCAGCACGACCCGCTCGGCGAAGCGGTCGGGCTCCGCGCCGGGGTTCAGGATCGCCGACCGCGCCCTTTGATCGGCGTCGCTCAGCACGGCGCCGTTGGCCAGGTTCCTGACCTGGAACTTGTTCGAGATCTGCGCCGTGACGGTCGAGACGACGCCTTCATCGCTGGCCGTGTCCTCGAACACCGCGTTGTCGATCGTCCCGCCAAACACGACCCGCGGCGATCCGACCGGCCGGTGCCGCGCATCGCAGGGCTGGATCATGATCTGCACGGTCGAGCTGATCAGGTTGCCGTCCTGGTAGTAGGTCCACACCATTCCGGCGGTTTCCGGCGAGACGCCCGACAGCGCGACATTGAGGGCCGTCGCGTTGCCGTTGATGGCGGCCTCGATGTCGTCGAGCTGGCTGTCATCGACCAGCGCCGCGCCGCGCCAGATCTCGCCGTCGGCGTCGACGTAGAGACCGGCGCCGAGCCAGAGCCGGGTGACCTGCCCGTCGGCCCAGTCGAAGCGGAAGAGGATGCGCGCCGTGCGCCGCCGGGCCACCCCGCCTCCGGCCCGGGTGACGACGCCGCGGGCGGTGGCACGGCCCGCAGCGCGCCCGATGACGACCCTGGCGCGGATGCCGGTGGCGGCGGCCGTCCCGCTGCCGGCGGCCGCGCCGGTGGCTGTGCCGATGGCGGTGGCGGTCGCTGCCGCTGCCCCGCTCCCGTCTGCCGTTCCGACGGCCGTTCCGGTGGCCGTGACCGTTCCGTCGGCGGCGCCGACACCATTGGCGGTGCCGGAGACGGTGACCGGCGACAGGACGAGGGTGTTGATGGCGAAGTCGCGGGCGGCACCCCCGGTGACATCGAACGTTTGATCGCCGGTGGCGTTGACCGTCTTGTACTGGGTGGCGATCGCCTGCGACGAGGTCGTCGTGCCGGTGCTGGCGGCCGCGCTGTAGACGCTCGACCACGATCCGTTCGTCGTGTCGCTGTCGGCGGTCGTGGTCGAGGTCGTCTCGATCGCGCGGAAGCCGAAGATGGTGTCGCCGTTCGCCACCGAGACGGCGGGCGCCGCCCATGCCGTGCCGTTGCCAAAGACGCCGGCGCCGACCGCCGTCACCAGCACCGTCTCCCCGGCGCCCGGCGTCACCTTCTGCAGCACGGCGACCTTGGCCGCAGTGTCGGGCGAGAAGGAGATCGTGACGGTGCCGGCCACCAGCGCGGTGCCGACGGTGCAGGTCCAGATGCCGAGCGTCGTGCCGTCGGAGGCCGCGCCGGAGGTCTGGTTGACCAGGCTCCGGTTGATCCAGAGGTTGCCGGCGCTGTCGGTGACGGTGGTCGAGAGCGACGGGACGCCCAACGTGCCGGCATTGTCGGCTGCCACGCCCAGCACGAGCATGGTCCCGACCGCGGCCGTGGCGGTCAACGCAAGGGTCGGGCCGGAGCTCGTGCTGTTGGCCGTCGCCTCGTTGGCGATCGTGAGGGCCACGGGCGCCTCAGTCCTCGGTGATGGTCGTCGCCGTGCTCAGCTTGGGCTGCACGCCGCTCGAGACGGCGATCGAGACATTGAGCGCGCCCGAGTAGAGGATCTTGCCGGTCCCGGAGACCGCCGTGCCGACCGCGAAATGCGTGATGGTGCCGCCGGCGCCGCCGGTCGAGACCGGAAACGAAATCTCCGCCGCGGGCGACCGGCTGTTGCCGCTGCCAGTCCATCCGCTGCCGCCACGGCTGACCGCCTGCCGGGCATAGCCGGTGTAGCTCAGCTCGCTGGTCGTCTGGCTGCCGCCCTCTCCCGGATCGGCGGTGTGCAGGGAGACGTAGAGGTTGGCGAGCGGCGAGGAGGCCGCGTTGTCGGCGATGTTGGCGATCGGCGTGCCGTTCAGGATCAGGTCGAGCACATCGCTCTCGAAGGTGTTGCCCTTGCTCACGACGTTTCCTTTCTCAGCCGGCCAGGTCGGCCCAGTAGTCGACCGCCTCGATGAAGCTCACGTCGGCCTTGTCGAGCGTGCCGCGGCTCAAGGTGAGGTCCATCTCGCGATCGGTGGCGAGGTGCACGAGCACGGTGGGCATGTCGAACTCGAGCTGCACGCCGGCCGGGATCGGGGCGCGCACGTCGGGGAAGACATCGACGGTCCACTCATCGCCGTCGACATCGGTCACCATGCCCGTCTCATAGAGCGCATGGTCGTGGCTGAACCGGACGCCGCCGAGATCGTCGATGCCGTAGACCAGCCGCAGCGTCACCGACGTGTCGCCGATCTCGGCCGCATTCACGAGCTCGACCACGATGCCGGCCTGGCTGTACAGGCTGCCGTCGGAGAACGGGCTGCCGTCCGAATGCGGGGTCAGGAACTTGCCCCGCACCGTGCCCGGCAGCCACGGCGCCGAGTCGAAGCTCCATGCCGGGATGGCGATCACGCCCGCCATGCCGCCCAGCCGCTGGCGGGTGAGGTTCCACTGCCGGCGCTGCTGTTTCCCGCTGAGCGCGACGCCCTTGTACGCCGCCGCCCAGTAGCCGCGGTCGGTCGTCGTGGCGAGCTGGAGGCCGGCCAGGGATCGGCCGCCCTTGCGTGTGAACGCCACCGGATCGACGGAAGCCTGCGCCGGCGTCAATATTCCCGGAGGCCAGAGCGGGACATCAATCGCCATGGGACATCCGCCAGTCCAGCGAGCGGGTCGCCTTGTCGTGCGCGACGGCGCGCGGGGCGAGCTGCGTCGCCTGCTTGACCGATCTTCCCTCGATCTGCGGGGCGGCGACGGCAATGGCCCTGCCGGCCTCGTCGCGCGCGGTCACGCGCACCAGGTCGGTATCGCCGGTGACCACGATCATGATCCCCCGCCCGCTGCTGCTGCCGCCCATCGCGTCCCACTGGCCGCGGTTGAATATCTGGCCGGGCCGCCCGTCGACCCGCACCTCTGGCCCGCGCTCGCCGACCAGATAGGGCACGCCGATCGGTGGCACACCGCCGGTGGCGAAGCCCGGTAGCGTCATCGCGTAGCCGGCGAACCCGCCGTAGCCGCCGGCGGGCCCGGCAACGGCCGTCACGCCGCCGCCACCACCGAACAGGCCGCCGAACAGGCTGCCCAAAAAGCCGCCGGCCGCCCCACGAACGCCGCCGAACGCCTGGCTGAAGAGGTCGTTTACGGCCATGTCGAGCAGCTTGGCGCTGATGCGATCGAGCGCATTGAGGCCGGCATTGCCGAAAATGTCCCAGACACCGGCGCCTTCGCGAATGCCATGGTTAAGGTCCAGGATGAAGCCCTTGAGAGTGTCCTTGCTGAGGCCGACCAGCTCGGTCATGCGGCGCGTGTTCTCGCCGGCCGCGGCCTGCGCGCCCGCGATGCCCTGGATCTGTGCGATCCGGGTCACCGACAGCGTGATGCCCTTCTCCTTCGCCGCATTGAGCAGCTCCTGCTCGATGCGGTAGGCGGCTGCCGCCTCGGTCGACATGAAAAGCGTGTCGCGCTCGACCTGCTGTGCGGCGATGAAGGCCTGCGACTTGGTGACGGCGTCGTCCATGAATTTGGCCATGGCGAACCCGGCATCGGCCTGCGCCATCGCCGCCGCCAGCCTGTCCAGATCGGCCGTCACCCTCGGCGTGAGGGCAATGTTCGCCGCCGTCACCTTGCCCAGCAGCTCCTGTTGATGCTTGAGCTCCGCCGCCGCCGCGGCGTTCATGCCGAGCGACCGCGTCTCGACGTCCTTGAGCGCGATGTACTGTTGGGCGTCGCGAATGATCTTGGCGTAGGGATCGGTGCCGCCGCTTCCTTTGGTCGCCGGGTTGCTAACGCCGCCACTGTCGCCGGTCACGGTGATCGGCGGCATCGTGATCGGATTCTGCTTCAGCTGTTCGACCAGCGCGTCGCGGCGCTGGATGATCTCCTTCAATGCCGGGTCGTCGTTGGCATAGCCGCGCTGGATGAAGGCGGTGATATCGCTGTTGAGCGCGTCGACCTGGCCCTGCAGTTTGCCCTGGATCGAGCCGGGCATGTTGCCGGTCAGCCATTGGACGCCGGACTTGATCGTGCCCATCGTCTTGGCCGCGAGGTCGAGGCCGACGTTCAGGTTGTTGAGCCAGACCATCGCGACCGGCGCGCCGAGTTCGCCGACCAGGGAGGTGAAGCGCACCTCGGCGACCTTCATGTGGTCGGCGAGCGCGTCCCATGCCGCGATCGCCTCGGGCGAGACGATGGCGTTCTGCGCGCGCGCCGACGCGATCACCGCGGCGTTTCCGGCCGAGAGGTCCTGCAGGACCGTCGCCATCTTGGCCCCGGACTTGCCGAACAAGTCCATCAGGGTCGCCGTGCGCTGTGACGACGAGCCGATCTCGCGCACACCGCGTGCCACCTCGGGCAGAACGTCGGCCGTCGGCCGCAGCTCGCCGCGAGCGTCGAGCAACTTCACCCCGAGCCTGTCGAACAGCGCGATCTGCTCCTTGCCGCCATCGGCGGCGGCGCCCATCGTCCTCGCCAGCTTCGTGAGCGCGGCGT
Source organism: Reyranella sp. (assembly GCF_965279465.1). NCBI lineage: Bacteria > Pseudomonadati > Pseudomonadota > Alphaproteobacteria > Hyphomicrobiales > Reyranellaceae > Reyranella > Reyranella sp. The sequence goes on along the minus strand of NZ_OZ257242.1, from coordinate 3,169,912 downwards.
CCATCTGCCCGGTTTCGATGCCCGCCTGCGCGCCGGCTAGGCGATAGGCCTGCAGTTGATCGGTGTTCACCCCGACCTGCTCGGCCTGCTCGCCGAGGTCGGCCGCCTTCATCGCCGTCGCGAACAGTCGCTGCGCCGCTGCGACCGACACAAAGCCGGCGGCAAGCACCCCGAGCTGGCTTCCAAGGGCAGCCACGCCCGACGAGGTAGAGGCCAGGACGCCGCCCTTCGCGACTTGATCCTGGCTCGCCTGCAGGCGCATCATGCGCTTGTCGACCGATGCGAACGCCATGGCCGTCTTGTCGACGGCGGCAAGCTCGATGGCCCAGCGGGCGCCGTCGAAGGGCATCAGCGAGCCTCCTTGCGCTTCTCTTCGGCCACGATCGAATAGGCCTGCCAGCCGTTGAACTCTTCGACCGTCATCGCGCTGATCTCAGCAACGGTCTTGTGGAGGCGATCGGCGAGCGCGTAGACGGCGAACGCGAACGACCGATCGCCCCTCATTTTTCCGCTTGGACGTCCAGCGACACGCCGTTGATGGCGTTCCACACGGCGGCGAACTTGTTGGCTCCGGGCTCACCGACAAGGGCGTCGCGATCGTCGGCGGTGAAGAGCGGCTTGCCGTCGGCATCGCAGATCTTGAGGACCAGGATCGCCGCCTGGCGCTTCGCCGAGTCCTCGGGAAACATGGCCGTGATCTTGGACTGCTCGGCGATGGTGATCTGGCTGACGTAGACGTCCTCGCCGAGCAACGGCACCTTGCGCGGCCGGTTGTCGGCGCGCAGCCGGGCGAGCAGTTCTTTGCCTCGTGACATGGTCCCTCGCTATGCGCCGACGGTGCTGCGCGTGCAGATGCCGTTGCCGGTGAACTGGATGTCCGCCGAGACGATCCCGTCGCGCTCGTTGGTGATCTGCACCGAATCGACGTGCACGGCGCCGGTGTAGAACACCTTCCCGGCGTCGGTGCCGGTCGGATAGAGGCTGATGGTCGGCTCGTCGCCGGCCTCGAGGCCACCCTGGCCGTTGGCGTCGGCCGGGTCCCACCAGACCTGCGCCTGCCCCGCCCAGCTCTTGGTCACGCTCTTGTGGGTGTCCCACTCATCCTCGAGCGTGCTGTCGTCGCCGCGCGCGGCGGTGATGGTGAAATTGAACGACCGCACCTCCGCCACCGTGTTGGCGCCGACCTTGAGGCGGCCGTCACGGCCCTTGTACGTCGTCATGAAGGTCTCCTTTAGTCGAGGGAAGCGTCCGGCCGGCCGGCCGTGGTGTGATACTCGACGGCAAATTCGAGCCGGACGCGGCCGAGCCGTGTCTCGCCGTCGGCGCGGGCATCGAGATCGGTGCGTGCCAGCTCGATGTCCTTGATCAACCCGCCGAGCGTCGAGTCAGCGGCCATGGCCACCTCGACGGCGAGTGCGAGGTCGTCGCCCTTCTCGTCGCTGTCTTCGACGGAGGCGAACACCGCCTCGATGGCGAGCGTCGGCGAGCGCTGCAGGCGGCGATCGTCGTCCATGTTGATCGAGCGCGACTGCTCGGTTCGCGCATAGACCAGCAGGTAAGGCGCCTTCGCCACGGGCTGCGGCGCGGCACGGCCGGCCGCGATCGCCGTGACGGTGCCGGCATCGACCAGCGGCCGCAGGGCCGCAACCACGGCGAGGACGATCCGGCGGCGGGCATGCATCAGATCGTCTCCGGTTACCGGTTATCGGCACGCAGCGCGCGGGCCATGGCCTCGGTCATGAAGCGGGCCGCGACGCGGTCGTAGGCGCGGTTGGCGACGCCGTAGAAATCGAGCCGCCGGCGATAGGACGGCGAACGGACGAAGCGGAACACGACGCCCAGCAGGCCGTTCGGCATGTGCCAGTACACGCCGGGCTTGAGCTGGCTGCCCGGCCGCGGCACGAAGAAGTAGTTCGTCTTTTTGGCCCCGCGCCGCGCGCCCCGGCGGTTGGCGCGGTAGCCCTGCTCGCCGAACGCCTGCAGGTCAGACAGCATGCGCACGATGAACGGGCCCGGCACGTTGCCGTAGGCATCGAGGGGCGCCTGGCCGCCCGGCACGGCCGCCGTGCCAGCCGGCATCAACCCCTTTGCAATGAGCGCGCGCTCGAAGCGCTTGTGCTTGCGTGGGCCGCCCATGATCTCCGCTTCGAGATATTGAGCCGCGGCGATGCCCTTGCCGCCGAACTCCTCGAGCCAGATTCGCACCACGGGGCGCGACCGGCTCGGCTGCTGGAAGCGGAGACCGCCCATCGTCCACGGCGTCGGCCGGTCGAACACCTCGCCCATCTCGGAGCGCAGGGCGGCGTGGATGTAGCGGCCCGTCGCGCCCGCCGCCTCGAGCTGGGCGCGCGGGAGATGCTTCTTCTGCAGGTCCGACAATCGGGCGAACACGGCCGGCGCGTTCGACCGGATGTCGAAGGAGAGCATCAGGCGACGACGGCGCCGGCGTGATAGGTGCCGCCGAACAGCAGCAGGCGGTTGGTGGTGAGACCGACGCCGAGCGCCGTCATCTTGTTGGTGCTGGTCACCACGTCGCCGACCGGCGCGATCGACCCGGCGCCCGGCCCGATCACGTAGACCACGCCGGCAGCGGGCGCGGCGCCGGCGCCCAGGGTCACGATCGCGCCCGGCTTGGCGACGGTCACCGGCTGGCCATCGGCCCCGGCCGCCGACAGGGCGATGCCGCAGCCATTCTCGCCCGCCTCTGCCGTCGTGCCGTCGCACTGCGCTGGAAGCCACTTGCCCGTCGAGGCCAGGTAGACCGACTGGCCTTGCGTAATTGCAGCGCCGGCAATGCCGTGCTCGACCGGGCCGCTGGCCAGCAAGACCTGCGTCGCGGTGATGGAGAGTGCAGTCATTGGAGGCTCCTCAGCTTCGCTTGAACAGGGGCAGGCGGACCATGCCGTGGCCGTCGGGCATCGGCGCCTTGACGACGTACGTCGTGCCGCGGCGCAGGATCGTGTCGCCCTCGCCATAGCCGGCCGGCAGGTCGGCTTCGGCGCAATGGAACGAGGCATCGGCGTCAACGATGTCGGCGCCGTCGGCCAACCCCTGCACAATCAGCGCCGGCACCTCGAAGATGCCGAGCACGTCGGTGGTGGCCGTGGCGTGGGTGTAGGAGACGGGCACGTCGTCGCCCGTCACCTGCACGAACAGCGGGGCGAGGCTGTCGAACAGCGATGCCATGCCGGCAACTATGAAGTCGCCTAGTAGCCGAACGCGACCCAGTTGACCTTCTTGCTGAAGGTCGTGGCCGCGGTCGGCGTGGGATCGCTGCCCGAGGTGTTCTTCCAGGTCTTGAGCAGGAACGACCCGGCGGCCGGCGTGCCGGCCTGGTCGCCGATCGAGGCCGACACCCACTCCGGATCGTCGACCAGGTCGCTGTCGAGGGTCGCCAGGGCGGCGACCAGGGCCGACAGGCCGGTGACGATGGTGTCCGACGCCGCGACCGTGGTCGCCTGGCCGGCGGCCATCTTCAGCCCGCCGGGCGCACCGAGCAGCACCGCGCCCGTGGTGTCGCCGGTGAGCGCGGCCGCGAAAGCCACCGCCTGAACCGACAGCTTGGTCGCGTCCTTGGTGAACTTCTTGGCCGACACGTCCCAGAAAAGCTCATCGCCCTGCGCCCACACCGCGCCGGTTGCCTTGGGCAGCAGGTAGACGCCGCACCGGTTGAGCACGACGGGTGCGCCGTTCTCGGCCGCGGCGACGGCCACGCCATAGAGGCCGCCGACGACCAGGAATTCGCCGGAGTCGGCGGCTTCCGGCGCGGTCACGGTGACCGTCTCGCCGGACTGGAGGAAGTTCTTCATGGATGTCTCCGAAGCAAAGGGGAATGGATGCGGCCCACGACCTCCGGCGCATTACGCGCCGGGGTTGTAGGCCATGCCGCGCCAGTCGATCGCCTTGGCGGCGAAATCCAGCCGGCCCTTGAGCTCCAGGCCGTCGACCTCGAAGCCCATGCGCTGCTCGATGAACACGCCTTCCTCGCCCTCGAGGTAGGCATATTCGATGGTGTCGATGTCGCTCGGATCGGCGATCACGAACCACTTGTTGCCGGTGATGTTGGAGTCGGCGATCGGCGTCATCGTGCCCTGGAACACGTTCACGCCCGAGGTCGCCGTCGGCATGACCGCGGTCAGGATCTTCTGCGCCGCCACCTTGTAGGCCGTGCCGGTGACCAGGAAGGCCGGCCGCAGGTTCATCTTCTCGCGGTCCTCGGCGAGATTGCCGAGCGTGGTCTGTTCCATGAGGGCCTTTTCGGCGAGCGCGAGGTTCGTCTCGTCGATCACCGTGCCGGTCAGCAGGTTGCCGTGGTCGGCATGGAACAGCGCGACCGTGTCGCTCATGGCGGCGTTGGCCGTCAGGATGGCGTAGACCGTGGTGTTCTCCAGGGTCGCGGCCTGGCGGCCGATCATGGTCGGCAGGCGGTCGAAGGCATTGAGATCGTCGTTGATGATCGCCTGCCGGGTGATGGCGATGATGCGGCCATAGGTGGCGAGCGCGTAGCTCTCGGCCCCTTCGGTCATGCCACCGTAGGTGAACTCGGCACCCTCGCGCACCGCCTTGAAGGCCGGCGCGGAGGAGAGCTGGACGACAGACTTGGTCTTGAAGTCGGGGTTGTTGCTCTGCCGGCAGAACGCCTTCCAGGTCTGGGGCGCCGTGCTGTAGGCCGCGCGCAGCCGCTTCGAGGCGACGTTCGCCAGGATGCTGGCGAAGTCCGACGTGGAATGCATGCCGGCGCGGATCTGGATACCGAAGTCGCTCGCGTTGCGCATGCCGAGCAGCACGGTGGCGCTTTCCATCTTGGACAGGCCACGCAGCTCGACGCCGCGCGACACCCGCATGAAATCGCGGCCCATCTCGAGCAGCGACATGCCGCGGAACTCACGCGCCGCGGCGATGCGGACGCGGCCGGCCACGTCGGTGGCCGGGATCGCCGCCGGCGCGGCACGCAGCAGCAGGGCGTCGCCCACCGCCTCGCGCAGCTTGTCGCCCTCGTCGGCGCCGATGCCGATATGCGGCTGCTGCCGCGGGGTCTGACCCTGGCGGGCCACCGCGCGCTCCTGCAGGGCATCGGTCGCGCTCTCGAGGCTGCGCACCTTGGGATCGGCCATGACCTCGAGCGCGGCGTTGCCGTCGAGCCCGAAGGCCGCGGCGCGCGCCTTGATCTTGCCGACGTCGTCCTGCGACCAGCTGTGCGCCTGGCTGCGGGCGGCCGCTTCGCGCTCGGCCGCCTCGGCCGCCGCGATCGCGCGCTCGGTTTCGCCGATCTCCTTCAGGATGCCGGCGTGATCGGCTTCGATCGTGCGCACCGCCTCGTCGGCCAGTCCGGCCACGATCTCCGCACGCTTGGCCACGGCACGAGCCTGCAGCTCGGCCTGCTTCTTCCGCAGTTCTGCGAGCGTCATGGCGCTCTCCTTTCGATGGTTGACCGGGGCACACGAGCCGTAGCCCTGCTGCCCCGGTCCGGGCGCAGGCGGCTTTGAGAATGAGCGAACGCAGTTCGCGAAGGCGGGGGAAAGCACTTCGGTCATCCGAAGTGCGGCCCCGCACCGCGCCTACAAAGAAGCGATGGTCAGAGCCTGTAGCTATCGGCCAGCAGCGCCATGCGCCGCTGCGCAGCCGCCGCGGCGTCGATCACGTCCGCCGTTGTCGCGCGGGTGATCGTGCAGGGAAACGTCTCTCCCGCCGGCGCAGCGCCGCGCGCGAGGCCCGCATCGGGATCGGCCCCCACCGGGACGAAGCTGATCTCGATCGGTTCCCAGTCGGTCGCGGTGCGGTAGGTTTTTCCGTCGCGCACCTCCTCGCGATAGGCGTGCGTGATGTAGCCCGGCGAGACGTTGGCGATGATGCCGTCCCGGATGTCGGCGATCAGGCCCGACAGTTCTTCCCGATTGGACATGCGCACGGTGGCCCTCGCGGTGCCGCCCTCGACTTTCGCGCTGCCCTTCTCGATCACGCCCATGACGTTGCCGAGCTGCCAGCGCTGGTGGCTGTCGAGCACCGGCGCGCGGCCCGATTCGAGGCGGCCCAGCCGGATTGCCGCTTCGCTCACCTCGAGGACTTCGATATAGCGCTGCCCGGTGTACCAGTCGAAGCGCTGAACTTCGGCGCCAGCCGTCCACAGGATGCCGAACGTCCGCTGCTTTTCGTCGAGAGATCCCGCAACGATCGCCGCCTCGCGGTGAAACGCCGGGAAACGAACGTCGTTCGCCATAGTCGTGCTCCTACTTCGCTACCGTCTTGCCCGGCTTGGGGGCCGGCTTCGGCGGCTCTGCCGGCGGCGTGTCGGTCGGGGTTGGGGCGGCCTTCGCCCCGACGATGCTGTTGGCGACGTTGGGATCGAGGCCTGCGTCCTCGAGCTTCTGCCGCCATTCCTTGATCTCTTCGAGCAGCGCCTCGGGGTCGTGGCCTCGGGCGGCGACCTTGTCGGCCCAGCTCTCCAGCGCCATCGCGATCTCGCCCGCCTCGGCGCGCATGTCGTCGGCCGGATTGACCCACGGCCGCTTGGGCATCGCCTCGAGCATCGCCGTGTCGGGCGAGACCTGCAGGCCGCGGCCCGCCGCCGCCTTCATCACGCGGCGCCACGCCGGCCGGCACATCTGCGGCGACAGCATGTGCCACTGCACCTGGTCGAGGGTCGGCCAGAAGTCGAGCTTGCCCTCGCGCAGCGAGGTGAAGTTGACGTTGCTGAGGTCTCCCGAGGCGCTCGAATGGGTCAGCCCGACGCCGGCGGCGACGCCGTAGAGCTGGCGGTTGATGTAGCCGGTGTCGCCCGCCGCGGTCGGCTGCGCCGTGGTCACCTCGCCCTCGCCGTCGACATAGGTGACCAGCCCGGGCGAGATGCGCTCGAGCCGGCGCCCCTGGCTGTCGGTCTTCTGGTCGGCGCTCTGGGCCAGCCCCTGCACCGCGCCGCCGCGCCGCACGAACACCGTGAAGCAGGCCTCGATCTTCTTGCGGACCAGCTCGGCTTCCTCGTAGTCGGCGATGTCGCGCAGCCGCAGCATGGCAGCGGCGAGCCACGGCACTCCGGTCACCTGGCCGGCGCGATCGACGCGGAAGACGTGGTCGCACTCGTCGACCGGCACGCGGCGCGACTGCATCGAACCGCGCGAGATCATCGCGATTTCGCCGGGATGAACGTCGTACAGCCAGTAGGCGGCACGGCGGCCCCATTGGTCGAACTCGACGCCGTTCAGCACGATGTTGTCGCCGTGCCGCTCGGTGCGGCGCGTGTCGAGATAGTCGTGCTCCAGGACCTCGCACTGCAGCGGCACCTTGAGGCCGAACGACGGCGGCCGCAGGTACCAGCGGATGAATGCCGCGCCGCCCTCGAACACCTCGCCGGCGACCTGCGCCTGCTGGCCGTAGTGGTCGGTGCGGCCGGCCGGGTCGGCGGTCTCGACGAACGACGCCCAGGCCTCGCGTGCCACCTTCTTCGCCTGGCCCGCGACGCCGATCGGGCGCGGCACGATGCCGGTGCCGACCATGTGGCTGACCCACTTGCGCCGGGCGTTGACGCCCCATTCGTTGTTGCGGCAGAGATCCCGGCTGCGCCGCCGCACGGTGTCGAGCGCGGGCCCCAGCTCGGCATTCGCCGAGCCGCCGGTCGCGATCCAACCCTCGGTCCGCCGGTTGCGCTTGGCGGCGTCGAAGCCGCGCTCCTCGATCGTGCTGGCGAAGGCGCGCGCCTGGTGCAGCGCGACCTTGTGGCCGAGCCGCTGCAGGCCCCAGCCCGGCGCGACCCGCGCGAGGGTGCGCTCGAGGAAGTTGAGGTCCATCAGCAGTCCCGGCCGAACACGGCCAGGGTCGAGGGCGTTCCCTGCTGTGCGCTCGACAGCAGCTGGTTCTGGGCGAACGCCAGCGCCCGCATCATCTCGTCGAGCGAGCGGTATTCGACCGAGCCCGAGCTGTACGACACGCGCAGCGCGCCCGTGGCGATGGCGCGCTCGAGCTTGTCGACATCGGACTGCGTGAGCGCGGTCATGGACACTCCTAGAATTTCACGTCGTAGCCCGCGAGCCAGTCGGACGCGTCCTGGCTGATTGCCTCGACCCGCTTCGCCCGGGCGGCGCGGTCGCTCTCGCGCCGTGCCTGCTCGAGCGCTCCGGCATCCTGCGCATCGGCCACGGTCGCGACCGGACGCGCGGTGAACAGGTTGGCTTCGGTCAACTCCGCCGGCAGGCCCCGCTCGCGCGCCAGTGCCGCCCACTGCTCGGCCGTGGTGTGGCTGAGGCCGAGCTGCTCGGCGAGCGCCTCGTTACCGACCCGGCAGTCGAGGAAGTGGTTCTCGCGGGTCTTCTCCCACTTCGTGCCGGTGACCCGGCCGCGGAAGCGGATGTCGACCAGCTGCTCGGCGGTGAGTTGCTTGAAGAACACCTCGTCGTTCCAGCCGCCCCAGTGGCAATAGCCGGCCCGCTGCTCGTCCGGCACCTCGGGCTTCGGCACCCGCAGGCGGCTGTAGACCGTCGCCTTGAGCGGCCAGGTGCCGAGCCCCCACACCTTGACGCCCTGCTTGATCTTCCGGCCGTCGAGATCGATGTCCTGCAGCGAGGGCTGGCCGATCGCCGGCCGGCCCCAGCCGTCGAGGCCCTTGGCGGCGAACACGATCTCCCGGCCGGTGATCGGGTGAAGCCGCTGGTTGTTGCGCACGAACGAATAGACGACGTGCGTGCGGTAGCCGGAATCTACCCCGTGCGCGTCGAGCCGGCGCTTGCGGCCGAAGGCGTCGGGGAACTCGCGGTCGATGGTCTCGCGGCGGAGCTGCTCGAACACCGGGCCGTCATGGCTCGACGTGTCGCCGTCGATGTAGAAGGCGTCGACCGACCAGCTCTCGCCGTTCGGCGCCCAGGCGACGATCTCGGTCCACAGGCCGCGCATCTGCACGTCTGTGAAGGCGGTCAGCAGCAGCCCGCGCGGCGGGATGTGCCCGCGCTTGAGGTGCGGCTCGATCCGCTCCTTGAGCTTCTCCCACTCCGGCGCGTCGCCGCGGAAGCGGTAGGGCAGCGCCAGCACCAGGTTGGCCAGCGCCTTCTTCTGGATCTCGGTCTTGGCCTTGAGCGTGTCCTCCGCGATCGCCTCGTAGGACATCATCAGCGACACGAAGGCGTCGTAGTGGAAGCCGGGATGGTTGGGCGCTTCCGCCGTCGCCTTCCAGAAGCCCGCGCGCACCGCGACGACCCGCTCGGCCTCGGTGACATGGTGGCCGCACTCGTGCTCGTAGACCGATTTGTGCGGATGCTTGAGGTCGATGATCAACCGGTCCGGGTGATGCACGAAGGGCTGGCCGCACGCGGGGCACGGCACGTTCCAGAAGCGCCGGTCGCTCATCCGGAAGGCGCGATCGATGCGGCAGTGTCCTTCGGCCTGGCCGAGCTCATCGCCGCTGTCGACCTCGGGCGTCGAGAACTCGAAGATCTTGTAGGTCTTGAGCCGCCGGAAGGCAGTGAAGCGGCCGAAGAACAGCTCCTCCGGGTCGCCGTAGCCGGGGATGTCCTCCCACTTGCTGACCTCGTCCTTCACACCGTAGCGCGCGGTGCTCATCGACAGGTCCATGACGGCGTTGGCGTTGGCCAGCGCGAGGTAGCCGCCGGCGAACTTCTTCTCGTACGTCGTCGAGCCCTGTCCCGAACGCGAGGTCATGGGCTGGATCACGGTGCGGTTGATCCGCGCGTGCCAGGCGTCGATCAGCGGCTGTAGCTTGGTCGAATTCAGCGTGCGCAGCGCGTCGATGCCGGGCAGGCCGTACAGGATGTTGGCCGGCGCGCGGTCGGCCAGCCACAGGCACCAGAACTCGGCCAGCGTCGTGACGCCGGACTGCTGGCCCTTGCGCACGGTCACCCGGTTCGAGGGATGATCCTCGTTCAGGCATTCGGCGATCTCGCGCAGCGGCGGGGCGCCGAGGAAGGTGAACGGCTCGCCGGCCTGCGGACCGTCGACCAGCACGCCGTTGCGCTCGATCCAGACTTCGAACGGCAGCGCCTCGGGCGGACGGATCGACGATGCCAGGGCGTTGGCGACGAGGCGCAGCGCGCCGGGGTGAGCGCTCATGGCTGGTCGTCCGGTTCGGTCTCCGGTGCCGTGCTGGCGATGTCGGCCAGGGCGTCGGCGATGTCGCTGCGGGTGCGGTGCACCAGCTTCTTCATCTCCGCGCGCAGGCCGCTCACGCCATCCTTCGCGACCGATGCGGCCATGTCGTCGACCGCCGCCAGCTGGCGCTCGACGGCGCGCACGATGCGTTCGCTGCAGGCCGACAGCGCGTCGGCCAGGCGATCGGTACGGATCAGCTGGCCCTGCTCTTCCTTGAGCCGAAGCTCGGAGCGGGTCGCCTCAGCCCAGGTCTTGCGGCGCAGCGCCTCGTCGTAGCTCTCCGCCACCAGCGGGCTCGGCTCGACCGGCCGCGGCGCCTGTGCCTTCGATGGGTCGGCGAACCGTTGGCGCAGCTCGTCGTACTGGACCGAGTTGACCTTGGCGACGCGGCCCTGCTGATCGAGCTCGACCTCGAGCCCGCGCTCGCGCAGCTGGCTCACCCGACGCGAGACGCCCGGCTTCGTCACCCCGTCGCGGCTCGCGATCTCACCAATGGAGAGCATGACGGTCCGAGGCGTTGCCCCGTTACCTCCTGTTGCCTCGGTCGTTAACATCGTTAACCGTGATTTTCAGGAACCCAAACTGGCACAAAAGCGCGGTTCGAATTGCCCGCAGGGGTGGGGGTGCAGGAAGGACCCGCGATCGTTGGCGATTTTTCTCGCTCACGAGTTTTGCGGGGCCGGCCGAATACTCGCTGATATCTTTTGTATTTTGTTGCGTCTGGACGCACGAATGTTGCGTGTCGGTCCAGAGAAAGGGCCGGCGCTGCGATGATGTCGCAACCCGGCCCGATGGTGACGGATTTGTAACCCCGCCTTGGACTAACTTGATAGTCCCTTTTCAGATTTTCCTGTGGAAGGATCGACTCTCGGCCCGCGTCACGTCCTCCGCATCGATCGGCACGCGCAGGGCGGTGAACAGTTCGGCGATGGCCGGCCCGATCTGATCGGCCCACTTGTTGCGCACATCGAAGCGCGTGATGTCCCGCCGCTTCAGCATCCGGTTGAGCTCATCCGCGCAGTCCGAGAACGACTTGCGGTTGGCGATGCACCAGATCACCGCGCCCGCCGTCTCGTCGGCCACGAACAGCCGCAGCACGATCTCGAACGTCGTCTCGGCGAAGTTGATCTGCGCCGCGGTCAGACGTGCCCGCGGCATCGTCGTCTCGGGCCGGTAATCCTTGCCCGGCTCGAGCAGCGGCGTCGGCATGCAGGTCTCGAACGCATCGGGCCGGATGCCCCCCGGCCCGCCCGCGAAAATCTCCGCCATGCGCTGCAGCCGAGCGGCCACCAGCGGCGGCGTCCAGCGATCGGCCGGCACCGGCTCGATCGACGGCGGCATCGCCTCGACGAACCGCGTTCGGGCATGCCGCGTCCGGGGCACAACGCGGCCCTCGACCAGCGTCCCGCCGGCCCGTTCGTCGAGCCCCGTCTCCACCACGATTTGCCGCCCGCTCATCGCACCCTCCGTCGCCATCGCACCGTCCTGGTAGCCTCAAGCCCGAAGGCCGGCGGGATCGCCTCGCGCGCGCGGATACCGATGATCAGCCACCACAGCCCTAAGAGGGATTCGGATATAGGGATAAGGAGAGGCGCACCGGAAATCGTGGGATTTCAATGGGTTGGAAGCTCGTATCGACCGAACTTCGCCCGAAGTTCGGTCGAACTTCGCCCGAACTTCGCCCGATGCGGCCGGCTTCTCCCGCGCCTCCCCCTCATCATCCACAGGACTATCAACAGGTCGGTCCACAGGCGGCGCGGCCACTCGATCGAATGGCAGCACGTTCTGGTCATCGGCCGCACCGCCGCCGCCACTCCCGTCCTTCGCCCGCTTGGTCGCCACATCCCGCTCGGTTCGCGGATTGGCGACGCGGCCGTCGGGCAGCTCGATCAGCTTGTCGGGGTCCGCCAGCAGCACGCGCTTGGCCCTCAGCCAGGTGCGAACGTTCTTGTGGCCGAGCTTGTCCCGGATCCATTCGTCGAATTCGGTCCGGGCCATCTTCAAGCGCCGCGGCGGCAGCGGCCCGGCCTCGACCCGCATCAGATTGATCAGCTTGATGTAGACGCCGACGACCTCGTCCGGCAGGCCCTTCACCCCGTCGTTGAAGTCCTGCGGATACATGTCGTAGACGAACGACTTGCGCCGGCTCACGCAGGCCCCCAGCGATCCGACAGATGCCGCTCGTCGAACAGCACGCACAGCCTGACCCAGTAGTGCGGCTCTTTGGCGAACAGCGCGAGGTGGAACGCCACGCCCGCCGGATCGGGCGACACGTGCGGCACCCGGCGCGGCGCCACGACCTGCAGCCACGCCAGCGCCGCGCGCGCCCACAGCGGATCGGTCATCGTCTTCACCGTGCGCGCGATCTCGGCCAGGTGATCGTCCGTGAGCCGGCCCCCGTCCGGCGGCGGCATGTGGGCACCGTCGGGCATCACGCCGCCTCGCTGTCGTCGTCTTCGCCATCGCGCGCGTCGAGGTCGAACAGCGCCGGGATCGCCGCCTCGGCCTCCTGGCGCTTGAGGTACCAGACGCTGTCGTCGAAGTAGGACGGCGACAGCTCGGTGCCGATGCCGCGGCGCTTGAGCCGCAGCGCGCGCAGCGGCACCGTGCCCAGCCCGGCGAACGGGTCGTAGACCGTCTCGCCCGGCATGCTGAACTGCGCCACCAGCCGGTCGACGATGTCGAACTGCAGCGGGCAGAGATGCATCTGCCGGTTCTTCTGCGACTGCTCGCCGTTCAAGGTGCGCATGCGCGTGATGTCGGTCCACACGTCGGGATGCCACGACTGCGGCGGCAGCAGCATGAAGGTCGGTGGCAGGCTGCCTTTCTCCTGCAGCGCCTCGGCGCAGGCGACGTGATGGTCGAAGTCGTAGACCTGCGAGAACGAATGGCGTCGATACAACCGGAACACCGACTTGGCGTCGAGCCCCACGAGATCCTCCGGCTGCAGCAGCCGGTTGCCGCCCGAGCGCATGTAGCCGTGCGCGTCGATCTGCCAGCGCCCGACGCTGTAGCCGTCGGGGTTGTCCCAGTGATCGCCGTCCCAGAACTTCTTGTCCTTCACCACCGGCACGTCGGCATAGCCGTTGCTGCGATCGCTCGGCGGCTTGCGGAACAGCAGCACATATTCCGGCATGCCCGCCCCCATGCGCGATCCGTCCTTGCATTGCTCCGTCCAGCCCAGCCGGTACGTCTGGTTGTTCTCGCGCACCACGTCGGTCACCACCGTCTTGCGCGCCAGGAAGCCGAAGCCGTGCTTGCGGAAGCGCGCCACCGTGTCGTCGCTGAACGGGCTCACCGTCTGGAAGCCGAGCCCGGTCAGGCCCGAGGGCACGATGCGATCCTTGACATGGATCGCCGCGACCCGGCCGGGCTTCAGCACGCGCCACAGCTCGGGGATCAGGTAGTCCATCTGCTGCCAGAAATGCCGGTCGTCGTCGGTGTGGCCGAAATCGCGATAGGATGGCGAGTACTCGTACTGCGTGCTGAACGGTATGCTGGTCACCACCAGCTCGACGCTGTCGGAGGCCATCGCCGCCGTCTCGTCGACCGTGTCGTTGTTGACCAGGCGCCAGCCCTCGCCCGCCGCCTCGCGCCGTGTCACCGTCATCGCGCGCTGCAGCTCGGCCGCCATCGACGCGCCGGCCAGCCCGTACGCGCGGATGATGCCGGTCATGATCGCCATCTGCGCATCGTGCTGCTTCCAGCGCCGCAGCAGCTCCTCGCGCACGTGCCGCTCGGCCTCGGTGTAGAGGATGTCGATCCGCACCTTGCGCTCGCGCCCCTCGGGGAAGCCGTGGAAGCCCTGCCCGAAGCGCTGGATGCGATGCACCGCCTGGATGAAGTCGTTGAACTTGAAGCCGATGCCGAGGAACACCGCCCACCAGCAGAAGCGCTGGAAGTTCGAGCCAGAGCCCAGCATCACGGGCTTGGCCGCCAGCTCCTTCAGCGTGCCGTTGCGGAACGCCAGCCCCAGCCGCTCCTGCTCCTCCGCTGCCTGCGATCCGTACACCGTGCCGACGCCGGGGATGGCCTTCTCGATCGCCAGCCGCTCGGCCTCGAGGTCGTGCCAGATCAGCCGGTGCGCCTCGGGCTGCTCGGCCCGCAGTTCCGTCAGCTTCTCGACCCGTGCCCCGAGGCTGCTGCGCTTCTCCCGGGCGGCATCGACCACGCCGATCGCGGCCGAGCGGAACAGCCGCGCCTGCCCGTCCTTCTCCGCCCCCGCCTCGGAATGATCGCTCGGGATCTCGTGCCAGCGCACGTCGAGCTCGGGCAGGTCGAAGCCCGCATCGCTGAAGCCGAGGTCGGACGGCTGCTGCACGAACAGCGCCCACGACGCGACCCACAGCCAGAACTCGCGCTCCTTGTGGGGATGGATGGTCAGCTGGTCGGCATGCTCGCTGTCGCGCCGGAAGAAGCGCGTCTTCGCCTGCCCCACGTCCATCACGTCGAGGAAGGCGGCATAGGCCAGCAGCTCGATGAACTCGTTGGGCGACGGCGTCGCGGTGGCGACGAAGCGATAGGTCGGCGTGTGCTCGAACAGCCGCATGAACTCGCGGAAGGTCTTGGTGCCGCCGAAGCCGCGCAGGATCGAGGCCTCGTCGAGCGACACGTCGAAGCCGGTCGGATCGAGCTTGCCCTCGCGCACGCTCTCGTAGTTCGTGATCCACAGCGGCCGGTCATCGTCGATCTGCTTCGTCGCCTGCACGAAGCGCAGGTCGACCGCGTGCTCGCCCTGGAAATAGGCCTCGGCATCGAGCCGGAACTCGTGCCGCACATTGAGCGGTGCCACGATCAGCTTGGGCTTGCCCGGCCGCTTCTTCAGCAGGAGCCGCATGACCTCGATCTGGGTCACCGTCTTGCGCAGCCCGAACTTCGCAAACAGCGCCCGCCGCCCGCCCTTCAGCATCCAGCCGACCATCGCCCGCGTGAAGTCGGCCAGGCACGGGTTCATCTCCCCCGGATCGACCTCGAAGCCCGACGAGCGGTCGAGCCGGACCTTCTGCTGCAGGAAGGCCTCGTAGTGGGGAAGAGGTGCACCGCCGTCCATCACGGACGTTCCACTTCGATCGTGTGTGTGATGAACCAGCCGCCGTCCGCCTTCGGCTCGCACTCGCCGAGCAGCCACGGCACCAGGACGGACTGCCAGTCTTCCAGAGCTGCCCAGCCTGTACCGTTGGCGATCATGTTGATGTCGAATACGCCGATGGCGCCCGTGCGCTGCAGGCTGCGCATCGCGCCGACCCAGTGGGTATGGCGATAGGCGACGCGCGGCGGCACGCCGGGCTTGGTCCAAGGTCCCGTCCACTGAATGCGTGCCAGCCCATACGTCGGCCACTGGCGGACCTGCCGCCGGTACCAGCTGACCCGCGCGCGCAGCAGTGATTCTGCCATCAGCGTCGGATTGGTGTAGCCCTTGGCCTCGAAGTCGCCCATCAGCAGGCGCACTTCGTCGAGCGTCAGGCCGCAGATCGCCGCCAGCGCCGCCGGCCCGCAGTTGCAGCCCCATTCCTCATGCGCGCGCTTGGCATCGGCAGCGGTGAAGCGGGTCGGCGGATGAGGCGCGTTCGTCATGCCGCCACCCGTTGTATCGCCTGGTCGCCCCACTGCTGCGCCATCGCCGCCGCCACTCCCGGGAAGAAGCGGCTGCGCTCGCGCTGCCGGTCCGGCCCCGGCGGCATTCGCCAGACGCGATGCACGACGTTCGCCGGCTTTTCCGAATGTGTCGGCACCAGCGGCGTCAGTGCTCGCAGCCAGAAGCATGTTCGCTTGGCTTCATTGTCTCCGAATTGCCATGGCTGAATGCTCTGCGCTGGCGGCTGATAGTTTCGGATCAGCCTTTTGGCATGGCGATGCATGACGGGGTTTTCGATCGCGACACTCTCGATCGGCGCATTCCAGCAGAAGGAAAACAGATCAGCCCCGGCCTCGAGATCGCGCTGCATGTCGTCGACCGTTCGCCCCGGCGGCGGCACGCTGAGCCAGCGCACACCGCTGTTGCACAGCCGGGTGCACGGCGGATGCATCACCGCCAGCAGGTCCCACGGACCATGCCGTTCGATCGCTTCCCGTACATCCATCTGCAGATGCCGATTGCTTCCATCGGCGGACCGCCTGAGATCACACGACCACGCATCGATACCGCGCGCGAGAAAGGCACGACGAACGACACCGGACTCTTCGCATCCAATGAGCGCTCGCACCGTCAGGCCCCCATGCCCAGCGCGCGGGCCCGCGCGATCACCTGTGCCGGGGTCAGCAGCGCGCGGTCGACCACGACCAGGTCGCCGGCGTCGCGGCCGTGGGTGACCGTCGCGGCGTACACGGTCGGACCGCGCCGGCGCAGGAAGGTTTTGGCCATTTCCAGCTCGTCGGCCGGGGCATTCCGGACGGGCACGGGCCGCGGCGCGGTCGACTGGCCGGTCGCCACGATGGTGACGACCCGGTAGTGGTTCACGTTGCCGCTGCACGGGATCTTCTCGACGACGACCCGGATGCGGCGCGCGGCGACCAGCCGCCGCAGCATCTCGGCGATGCTGCCCGGCGCGCAGCCGATCGCATGCGCCAGCGCCGTCGTGGTCGGGCAGGCCTCGCCCTGCGCCGCCAGATCGGCGAGATGGGCATACAGGGCCTTCCGCATCGGTTCCACCTCGGCGGGTTTCAGGCGGCGGCCGAAGGTCATGCCTTGCCTCCCGGGAACAGCGTTCGGAACCTGAGCAGGAACCACACGCGCGCCTCGTCCGGCCGCATCGCCGGGATGGCGAGCCCGAGCCGCGGGCGCGCATCGAGCCCGTGCGCGGCCAGCGCCTCGGCCGGGAACAGGAAGCGCATCTCGTCGCCGATGATCTTCGTGTCGGCGTCCTTCACCGCGTCCGGCAGCGCGCCCGTGAGCCCGAAGCGCTCGAAGATCACTCGCTCGAGCCGCGCCTCGATCTCGGCATAGCCTGCCAGGCACGGCTTGAGCGGCCGGATCACGTCGCCGAGATAGGCCTCGGCCGCATCGTGCAGCAGCGCCCACGGCGCGAGATCATGATGGGTGCGCGCGCTGAACCAGTCGGCAAGATGGACCGAGTGCTGTGCCACAGAATAATGCCGCCCTGGGCGCGCGTGGCCGCCGTAGCGCGCCACGTTCGACAGCGCCGCGGCGATTTCCTCGATGTCGATCTCGTCGGGTCGGGGATCGAGCGGCCAGAACTGCCGCCCCGTCGCCGTCAGCATCCAGTCGCCGATGCGCTCGCTCATCGTCTTCCCCCTCAATTCAGCGTGCGGGCCGGCGCGTGTTCGCGCGGCCGCTTGTTGACGACGACGTGGCAGCGATCGGCCATCATCTCGACGGCCGCGCGGAACATCTCCAGCCGGTCCGCCCGCTCGGCCAGGGTGAGCATGTCGCCCGCGATCTGGACCAGCGCGCCGACCAGCTCGCCCACATCCGGCGGCACCGGCCGCGTGCGGACATGCTCGAGCACGAGCTCGGTTAGCCGGCAGTGCAGGCAGTCGGGGTCACGGTCCCTCATCGCCGCACCTCGGCTGGCGGGAACGGCACGACGGCGCAGGCGCGCGGCCGGCCGAGCACGCCATGCACCACCACCGCGAGCAGGATGGTGGCGAGCAGCAGGAGGACCAGCGGCGGGACCCGCGTCCGGTCGTGCCGGCCGCCGCCCACCGGCAGCTCCATCAACGGTTTCAACGTCGGCTTCATGAGCGCTCCTCCCCGGCAGCCTTCTCCGTCTCGACCACGCGCAGCACGTGCGCTTCGGCGATCTCGCGCAGCACGCGGCTCGACGACACGCCGCGGCGGGCGGCGTGGTTGGCGACCCAGCGCATCACGGCGGGCGGCAGGGCGACGGCGATGCGCGGCGACTTCATCGCCGTCTTGCTCTCCGGCCCGTTGAGGCTGCCGCGCGCCCGCGCCCCGCCCCAGCGGCGGTCGAGCGGCGGCGTCAGGGCGTGGATGCCGAGGCTCATGTCAGCCTCGCCTTGCCATTGACCGGCTTCGCCCGCTCGCTGAGCAGGCGAAGGCCCTCGAAGTTGAGATGCACCGCTCGCAGTGCCTCACGGGCGATCAGCGCGCGGGCGCGGGCCTCCCGGACACCGATCCTGCCCTCGCGCAAATCGCGATAGTCGGCGATCAGATCCTGTGCGAGTTGCGTCAGGGCGACCGCCAGCGGCGGCGAGGGCTCATGCTGCTTCGACATGATGGCGGCCCGAGGTCATCGATTCGACGGCGTACAGCGCCACCCGAGCGACGAACATCGGCCGCTCGATGCTTTCCGGCAGGGCCGTGTTGTAGGACGCACGCCCGAACGGATAGTTGCCGGGCATGCGCCGCATGTGCTTGCTGCAGATCGCGATCGACGGGTCCAGGCCGAGACGGTTCCAGACCTCGGTCTGCCCGCCGCACAGCGCACAGGGCACGAACCGCTCGGCCTCGCGCAGGTTCTCTGCCTGCTCGCGCTCGTAGGCGACGCGGCGGCGCTCGCCGCGTGCCTCCAGGTAGGCGTCGATCCGCGCGTAGCGCGCCGGCTGGCGCGCGACATCGGCGCGCCACCGTATCGCCGGTCCCCGCGGGATCAGCCCCCGATCGCTCACTTCGATCCCCGCCCGGCGCGCGCCGTCAGGCTGCGCTTGAGCTTGGGCAAACGGGCCTGCAGCGCCTCGATCTGCTCGCGCAGCTCGTCGACCTCGGCATGGCTGTAGACGCCGTCGGCCTCGGCTTTCTCGACCGTGTCGATCAGGGTCGCCGCCTCGAGCACCACGCGGGTCGCCTGCGCCAGCGGACGCTCGGCCGGGTGATCCTCGACCAGGCCGGCCGCCAGCTGCAGCGCCGCGCGCCGGCCGCGATCGGCCAGCAGGTCGACCAGCTCGTCGAACGGTTGCGGATAGCCGCCGAGCGCGAGCTGGCGGTTGATCTCGATTGCCGAGCGCAGCTGCAGGTGATGATCGGTGTCCGGATCGGCGAACTTGCGCACCATCGCCGGGCTCTTGCCGATGATCGCCGCCACCCGGTCGATGCCGACATAGGCGATCGCCTGGTCGAGCGCGTCCTCGATCGTGTCCGGCGTCCGTCGCTTGGTCATTCCCGCCCTCCCGATTGGACAAGCATTGCGCGGCGGATGCAGGCATTGATGCCGCCGTGTCCGATGCGTTGCGTTGCGTACCTGTCCCGACCCCTGCCGTCGCCCGAGCGTCCGTTACCGGCGCGCTTCTGCGGCGGCCGGGAGCTTCTCCTGGTCTCGCGCACCTGCAACCAGTGCGCGAACGTGGCAAAACGATGCTCGCTCGCGGACAAATGCCCGCCACGATCGCAGTCCACGATCACAGGATGAAGCTCACCCGATGTCTCCTCACCGCCCTTGTCCTGCTCTGCGCCAGCCCGCTTGCCGCACAAGGCAACGCCTGCCGTGACCGGCCCGTCCCACCCCTTGTCGAAGGCCGCGCCTCGGCGGTCGACGGCGACACGCTCGCGATTGCCGGCCATCCGCGCCTCCGCCTGTGGGGCATCCAGGCACCCGAGCTTCGCGACCGCCGGAGCGGCGTCGAAACCGGGCCGGGCATGCAGGCCCGCGCCGGGCTCGCCGACCGGCTGGCTCGCGGCGGGGACGATCCGGTTCATTGCCGGCCGAGCAAATGGGATCACTGGTGCCGGCTGGTGGCGACTTGCGAGGCGGCGAGCGGCAACGGCCCGGACGGCAGACCGGTCTACGAAGACCTTTCCGCCGGCCTGCTGCGCGACGGCATGGCCTACACCTTCATGCTCGACGACACCGAGGGCAGGCGCGCCGAGGACAGCGGCCGCGCGGACGAGTATTCCCGAGCCGAGAGCGCCGCACGCAAAGGCCGGATCGGGCTGTGGCCGATTTGGATGGGCCGATGACATCAAGCGGCCGACCGGTTGTCCGGGATGGGGTCGCCGGCGCGCCAGTCTTCCGGGATCACCGTTTCCAGCCGACCGACGATCTCGGCGGTTGGGTTCCAGCCATCCCGATGTGCCTGCCGGACGGTCTTCTCATCGACCCCTGCCGCTGTGGCGATCGAGTAGTTCGACTCGCCGCAGCGCGCGATCCAGTCTTTCACGCGGGCCAGCGCCGCCTCGATCGTTGGGGTTGTCATGACCGCTATCATATGCGGACAATTATCCGCATGTCAAAGAAGATCGCGGATAATCGTCCGCTCGGAAAATTATCCGCAGGGCGGCACCCTGCCGCTCATGGCGTACGACAAGTCAGCAGCGGTTACTGCTTTGGCGCGTTTTCAGCGCGATACCGGATTGAAAGATCGGCCGTGGGAGATCGCGGCGGGTCTGGGCGGCGGGACCTTGCGCAAGTTTCGCACCGGCCCGAACCGGTCCATGAGCAACGAAACGTACGAGAAGCTTGCAGGCGGGGCCGCAAAGCTGCTTGGCCGGCCGGTTGCCGCGGCCGAGATCCGCGGCGAGGCTGACGTGCCGATCCTGGTGCCGCTTCGATCATTCGTGGGGGCGGGCGACGAAGTCATCGTCCTCCCCGCCGACGATGCGCCGATCGACTGGGTACAGGCTCCTCCCGGCATGCGTGATGCCGAGGCGACCGAGGTCCGCGGCCGCTCGATGAACCCGGCCTACCACGACCACGACATCCTGTTTCACCGACGGATCGAGACCGATCCCCTGATCTACCGCGACGAGATCGTCGTCGCGCAGGTGAAGGGCGGCAAGCGTTACCTCAAGCTGGTTCAGCCTGGCACTCGCAAGGGTCGTTATGATTTGGTAAGCATCAACCCTGCATATGAACGGATCGAGGATCAGGTCCTCGAATGGGTCGGACCGATCGAATGGTTTTATAGGCGGCCGCGGCGGCAATAGTCGCCCCGGCGGGAGGCCGTCATGGGGTTCAGGTTCAGAAAGCGCGTCAGCCTCGGCAGCCTCGTCCGCCTCAACTTCAGCAAATCGGGCGTCAGCCTCGGGCTCGGGCCACGCGGCGCCAATGTGAACATCAGCCAGCGCGGGATTACCCGAACGGTCGGCCTTCCCGGCAGCGGCCTCAGTCATCAGAGTTTCACTTCCTGGCAAGATGCGGCACCGCCTCAACCGCCAGCCCCTTCGGCGCCGCGCGGAAAGACGAATTTTATTCGCTTCGTGCTGATCTGCCTCGTGCTCGCTGGCATCTACCAGGTGATCGCTCGCCCAAGCCCACCAGCCGCGCCTCCGGCGGCGCCGACATCCAGCGCCACGCGCGAGAACCCGCCCACAGTGGAGTTGGTCGAGCCTCCCAATCGGCCCCTTACCACCGCCGAAATACAGGAGGTTCAAACCCTTCTGAAGCGCTTCGGCCGTGATCCCGGTTCATCGGACGGCATTGTCGGCCCGAAAACCACGCAGGCCGTGAAGCTGTTCGAGGCGGCGCGCGGCTGGCCGATCACCGGAAACGTCGACCTGCGCCTGCTCGAATATCTTCGTTCGCCCCGAGCGACGGTCGTTCCTCCGCCGCAGCCTTCTACCGTCCCTCCGGATGCACCACGCACGATCGATGCTTCCGCCGACGACACCGCCCTGGTCCTGCGTGTGCTCCGCGACACGGCCCACCCCTGTCCGATACTTGTGCGCGCTGTCCGTGTTAGCGACGGCTCGCTTCGGGCACTTTGCACAAATGGAGAGATCTATCGGCTTGCGCAGGCGCGGGGCGAGTGGCTCGCCATAAGGTGCAGCGCCGCCGAGCGGATGGGCGTAAAGGGCTGCTGATTAGCTCCTGAAACAGGAGGTGCGGATAATTGTCCGCTCCCTGTTGACACATGCGGATTATTGTCCGAGTATCCTCCCGTTCGCACCCCATGGTGGGGCGCGCACCCGGCCAAGCCGCCGGCCAGCGGCGACCGTCGGCCCCCCAACCGAGGGGATCACCCCGTCCGCTCCGGCGCTGCAGCCCCCGCAGCGCCGGAGCGGCGGTACCCGGAGGATCCGATGTCGCTTGCCGATGCCCGCGCCGCCGCGGTCTACCTTTCGATGCCGACGCCGTTCATCGTGGGCGAGACGGGTCCGGAGATCGTTGTTGCCGGATATCGAGGGCACGCCGTTCCGCTTTGGCGGCGAGCTGTTCGATGGCTTGCTCGCTCATGGCGCGCACGGTTTGGATGCGCTGAATCTCCGCGGGGTCGCCGCTGATGGGACCGTACCCTTTGCGCCCGACGCGGATGAGGTCGGCGGCAAAGGCGCCGATCTGCTCCTCCGTCATCGTCGACATCCAGTTGGCGATGAAGACCTCGAGCAGGAATTCATGCGCGTTCACCCGCGCCGTCATCTGCAGAACCGCATCGTCGTTGTCGTTCATCGATCACTCCACCGGCCGGCACGGCCGGATCGGAGCCTGCCACCATACGGGCGCGCCGTCATGACCGGCTACCATCGCAACGGCAACAGCCAGTCGCGCGCCGTCACCCTCGGGCCGGGCCGCAAGTTCGGCCGCGAGCAGGTCGAGCGCGAGATCCGCAAGGCGGCGCAGGGCGAGTTCGACGCGCTGGTGATGCTGGCGCTCGACCATCCCGGCCCGCGGGCCAAGGTGCTCGGGATCGTCGCGGAGGTGCTGGCGCAGCTCGCGCCGCCGCGCCCCGTTCCGCCGAAGAAGCCCCGCGCCTCACACCCCCGCAGGAGTGCCCGATGAGCCTTGCCGATGCCCGCGCCGCCGATGAAGCCCTGAGCCGGGTGCCCCGCCCGCGCTCGCGCCCCGGCTCCGGTAAGGCGCCGCCGTCGCCGCACGAGGTGCAGCGCCGCATGGAGGAGATCGTGCTCAAGCACCTCACCATGTCGGCCAGCGTCACCGAGCGCGACCTCGAGGCCGCCGGCTTCTCGCGCGCCGAGATCGCCGACCACTTCACCGCCGCCTGCCGCGCCGTGCGCGCGCACCGGCTGGCAGCGTGACTGAGGCCGCGCCGATGACCGCGCACCCGCATCCCTGGCCAAGCCCGACCGCCACCAAGGGCGCCGTGCCCGCCGCTGCGGCTCGCCCGATCGATGGCGACACGATCCTCGAGGTCAGCGTGCACGGCCTCACGCCGTGGCGCACGACGCGAGATGAATTCCTGCATGACAATGCCGCCGAGGCGCTCGACTGGCCCGCGATCGAGGCCTTTCTGGCGCGCGGCGAGAGCTGGCACGGCGGTGGCGGAGCGTGCCCGCCGTGGTCCGTGAGGGTCGCGTCATGAAGGCGACCCTCCGCCCCAAGCGCGATAGTCCGACCGCCGAATATGCCCCGGTCGAGCTGATCGCCCGCACCGGCAACCGCCGGATCACCATCCGGTGTGCGGGCAACAGGATCTACGCCGTCGACCGCTTCCGCCTGCACGACGCGCGCGCGCGCCAGCGGCTGACCGAAGCCGACTTCGCCCGGCTGCCGTGGCAGGGCAAAGGTCCCGATCCGGAGACACAACCATGACCGCCGCCGTCTATCCCGTGGCACCCGCCGTGCTGCCGCTGCAGATCGCCGCCCAGAAGCTGTGGCGCATCCGCTGGCTGATGCGCGAGCACGCGCTCGATCCGCTGGCCGCCGATGTCCACCTGCGTGGCCTGCGGGATCATCCCAATCCTCGGGTCGCCGCGCTGGCCGGCCACACCACCGGCCTCGCCTTCCAGATCCTCGACCTGCGGTCGAGCGCATGAGCAACACCTTCACCCCGTCCCGCCTGCAGGAGATCCTCGTCATGTCCGACACCACCCAGGACGGCAGCGTGCAGCCGGTCGATCCCAAGGGGCTGACCCTGCTCGCGGCGCTCGCCGTCACCGACGGCGGCTCGATCGCCTCCGATATCAACAAGGCGTGGGACGAGCTGCTGAGGGAGATGATGGAGCTCGACCATCACGAGGGGCTGCGCAAGAGCAAGGGCTCGCTGACCGTCAAGATCGGCCTCGAGTACGAGGACGGCACCGGCCGCCTCAAGGTCGAGCTGGCGACCAGGACGCCCAAGGCGCCGCAGCGCGCGCAGGTCTTCTGGCTGACCGGCGACGCCCGCCTCACGCCCGAGAACCCGCGCCAGATGACCATGTTCCGCGACGTGCCGCGGCGCAGCGTCAATATCGTTGGATAGGCGCAGCCTATCCAACGGGCGGGCGGCAGCGACTTCATAGTCGCGAGAGCCCGCGCAGTGCCAACAATCGAAGGAAGAGGAGATCATCCATGGATTTCAGCATCACCGACGCGATCGACAAGCTGAAGGGGCTCGGCGACGCCGTCGTGCTGCCCGCGCTCAGCCAGCCGGTCGTCGCCCTGCCGGCCGGCACGTCGCTCAAGAGCGTCAAGGCGCTCCTCGACGAATACAATGCGCGGCCCGACCGCCGCAGCGGCACCGACACGGTCACCGACATCGCCACCCTGGTCGAGTGGATCAACCGCCACAAGGACGGCGGCAGCGTCGTGTTCTGCGACGCCTCGCGCACCGCGCCGAAGATGCTGGCCGTGATCGACTATCACGAAGCCGGCGAGGGCGACGGCAAGGCGCGCTTCCGCACCTTCCGCGCCAAGTACGATTTCCCGCTCGACCCGCGCTGGGTGGCGTGGAAGGGGATTGACGGCATGGCGCTCGACCAGGCCGCCTTCGCCGCCTTCATCGAGGACCATGTGCTCGACCTGATCGGGCCGGAGGTGTCGCTGTCGGGCGACGGCGAGACCACGACGGTCAAGCTGCCGCAGCAGGTGCAGCAGCTGCTCGACCTCGCCGGCGGCCGCTGCGCCTTCCCCAACGAGGTGATGGCCCTGTCGCGCGGCCTCGACCTCACGGCCAACGACAAGGTGGTCAACCGGGTCGACCTGCAGTCGGGCGAGGGATCGCTGGTGTTCGAGAGCACCCATATCGACAAGAACGGCGTCAAGATCGACGTGCCGCGCCTGTTCATGATCGCCGTCCCGCTGTTCGAGCGCTCGCCCGACCACTACCGCATCCCGGTGCGGCTGCGCTATCGCCTGGTCAGCGGCAAGGTGATCTGGGTGCCGACCCTGTTCGGCGCCGACGAGATCATGGACAGCGCGATCCGCGACGCCGCGCGCACGGTGCGCGAGCAGACCGATCGGCCGCTGTTCTTCGGCTGGCCGGCTTAAGCCCTGAGCCCGTCGTGAGCACCGTCCCCGCCCGCGAGTTCTTCACCGCCGAGCTGCTCGCCAAGCTCGGGCGGTGGGCGGACGACGCGGGTGTCGTCAAGACGCCGGAGCGGATTGCGGCGTCCCTGCGCGAGCACGGCATCGGCATCGTCGACATCGATCGTCACCGCCACCTGATCGACGAGCGGGTCTACGAGAGCGCGCTCCTGCGGGCGCGGGCGGCGGAGGAGAAGGCGGCCCATCAATCGGAAGTGGAAAGGAGTGACGGATGACGAAGCGACGCGAGCCGGGCCTGCCGGGAATGAACCCTCCCCGGATCAAGAGCCTCTCGGCCGAGCAGGCCGCGCACCTGCCGGTCCATCGCGAGCACTGGCGCACGATCGGGCTGAGCACCACGCCGGCCGATTTCGAGCGCGCGAAGACGGCGATCTCATGGATTTACACCGAGCGGCTGAACAAGCCAGCGCCGATGTTCCTGTGCTTCAGCTCGCCCATGATGTGCGTGCTGGCGATCTGGACCTTGAAGCAGCTTGCGAAGCGGGCCCGCAAGGGACCGCTGAGCAAGCTGGACCTCTCCAGCCAGCTCTCCAGCCAGCTCGACAGCCAGCTCTCCAGCCAGCTCGTAAGCCAGCTCTTAAGCCAGCTCGACAGCCAGCTCTACAGCCAGCTCGACAGCCAGCTCTACAGCCAGCTCGTAAGCCAGCTCTCCAGCCAGCTCTCCAGCCAGCTCGACAGCCAGCTCGACAGCCAGCTCGACAGCCAGCTCTACAGCCAGCTCGTAAGCCAGCTCGTAGCCAGCTCTCCAGCCAGCTCGACAGCCAGCTCGACAGCCAGCTCGACAGCCAGCTCTACAGCCAGCTCGTAAGCCAGCTCGTAAGCCAGCTCGTAAGCCAGCTCTCCAGCCAGCTCTCCAGCCAGCTCTCCAGCCAGCTCGTAAGCCAGCTCGTAAGCCAGGATCTTCGCGATTCCTTCGGCCTGTTCCGCCGCTACTGGCTGATGACCGGCCAGACGACCGCATCCTGGATCGCGCTCCATACCTTCGCGGCCAAGATCGGCGTGACCTACGAGCCGGGGTTGTGGCGCCTGTTCGAAACGTGGGCGTCGCTGGGCGAGGCCTGCTCGTGGTGGATGGTGTTCGACGGGCTGTGCATCATCAGCGACCGGCCGCGCCGCCTGTCGTTCGATGCCGAGCGCCGGCTGCATGGCGAGACCGGACCGGCCATCGCCTTCAGCGATGGCTGGGGCGTGCATGCCTGGCACGGCGTGCGTATCCCCGCCGAGTGGATCAACGACCGCGCCAGCCTGACCGCGAAGACGGCGCTCACCTGGCGCAATGTCGAGCAGCGCCGCGCGGCCTGCGAGATCCTCGGCTGGTCGGCCATCCTCGAGGAGCTGCAGGCCAGCACGATCGACCGCGATGCCGATCCGGAGATCGGCGAGCTGGTCGAGGTGACGATCCCGGATGTCGGCCGCGAGCGCTTCCTGCGCGTGCGCTGCGGCACCGGCCGCCGCTTCGCCCTGCCCGTGCCGCCCGACATGCGCACGGCGCTGCAGGCCAACGCCTGGACGTTCGGCATCGACGACGCCGCGAAGTTCGTCAAACCGGAAGTGAGGACATAGCATGAAGACGTTCGACAGGGTGTGCGCCCAGGGCGACATCTACATCACGCGCATCGACGCGCTGCCGGCCGGCATCGTGCCAGTCGCGCCCGAGGACGGCCGGGTCATCGTCACCCACAGCGAGACCGGACATCACCATGTGATGCTGGCCGAACGCACCAAGGCCTGGCGCCTGCCCGACAGCATCATGGACATCTTCCTCGCCGTCGAGCACGGCGACACGCTGGAGCACCTGCGGCCGCACGACACGCACGAGGCGATCGCCTTCGAGCCCGGCCTCTACCATGTGCGCCGCCAGCGCGAGTACGTGCCCGAAGGCTTCCGCCGGGTCGAGGACTGACATGGCGTCGATCGCCGAGCAGCTGGCCGCGACGGTGGGCAGGTTCCCGCCTCCGTCGCTGGCGGTGGTGATCGCCGAGCTGAAGCGCGAGCGCGGGATGCGGGAGCGCGTCTATCCGCGCCTGATCGACAACGGCACGCTGACCGAGGAGAAGGCGCTGTTCCAGCAGCGCTGCCTCGAGGAGGCGATAGACCGGCTCGAGGAGCTGCTGTCGGCCGAGCGGAGCCGGACGCCGGCATCGCCTGCAAAGGGCCCGGTGCGGGCTCCCGCGCATGTGAATGCGCTGCCGCCCGCCGGCGACGCGGGCGTCGCCTGATGGCCGCCATCACCGGCATCGAATGGACGGATCACACATGGTCCCCCTGGATCGGCTGCACGCGAATCTCGGCCGCGTGCGACCACTGCTACGCCGCCGACTACGGTCGCCGCTTCGGCGTAGCGTTCGAGACAGGCGCGCCGCGTCGGCGCACCTCGGCCGAGTACTGGAAGCAGCCGGCGCGATGGAATCGCCAGGCCGCGGCCGCCGGGCGGATCGCCACCGTGTTCCCGAGCCTGTGCGATCCCTTCGACAGCGAGGTCGATCCGGCCTGGCTGGGCGAGACGCTGGCGCTGTTCGAACCGCTCACCGCCCTGCGACTGCTGCTGCTGACCAAGCGGCCGCATCTGGCGGCCAAGTACTTCGACGGACGCACGCCGCCGGCCAATGTCGCGCTCGGCGTCACGGGCGAGGATCAGAAGATGGCGGACCTGCGCATCCCGATCCTGCTCTCGATCCCGGCGAAGGTGCGGTTCCTGTCATGCGAGCCGCTGCTGACTCGAGTGTCGATCATGGAATATCTCTATCGCGATCTCGACGTGACCGGGCGCTTCAGGACGCATCACGGCACGCGGCAAATGGAGTTCAAGCACAAGGGGCTGCTTGGCGCCCTTCATTGGATCATCGCCGGCGGCGAGAGCGGCCCCAAGGCGCGGCCGAGCCATCCCGACTGGTTCCGCGCGCTGCGCGACCAGTGCGCCGCCGCCAGCGTGCCGTTCTTCTTCAAGCAGTGGGGCGCCTGGATCGACGTTTTCGATTGCGACAAGGACGATCCTGGCGGACGGATAGCCGACGATGTCGTGCGCCGCACGCCCAAGGGCCAATGGCTCAACCTTGCCGGCGGCCAGGGTTTCCACGGCAGCCGCGTGGTCCGCGTAGAGCGGAGGCCAAAAGCCCTCGTTGCCGCCCTCGACGGTCGCGAGCACCGCGAGGTCCCTGCATGGTGACCTACGCTCTGACCGTCTGGCAGCCCTGGGCCTCGCTGATCGTCGAGGGTATCAAGCCCTTTGAGTTCCGCGGCTGGTGCACGCCCGACCGCGTGATTGGCAAGCGCCTGGTGATCCACGCCGCGCGGCGGCCGGTCCGGGCCAGCGAGATCCGGCAGGCGATGGAGAGCCTGCATCGTGGCCATGACGACGGGATGAAGATCGGACCGGCGCTCGATCTCCTCGAGGCTGTGTGGCGGCGCGATCGCGAGCTGCCGCTCGGCGCCGGGCTCGGCACGGCGATGCTCGGCCCCGCGATCGAATGCAGCGTCCTGTTCCGTGACGACGCCGACGTCGATCCCGACAAATGGGGCTGGCCGCTGGACGATGTGCGCCACTGGCCCGCGCCGGTGCCGATGGCCGGGGCCCAAGGCTTCTGGAAATGGCCTCACCCGCTCGGAGCGGGAGCATGACGGCTACCCGCGAGCAGAAGGTCCGCCACGTCCTGCGGGCCGGCCAGAGCCGCCACCATCATTGCCACTGGCCCGGTTGCCAGGAGCAGGTGCCGCCGGCGAAGTGGGGCTGCCGGAAGCACTGGTTCAAGCTGCCCAAGACCCTGCGCGACCGGATCTGGCAGGCCTACCGGCCCGGCCAGGAGGACACCCAGACGCCGAGCCGCGACTACATCGCCGTCGCCCGCGACGTACAGGCGTGGATCGCCGCCAACCATCCGCCCGCCCGTGAGGAGAGACTGTTGTGACCGACACCGCGCTGATCCCCTACACGTTCGATCGGTACCGCAACGGCCGCTTGATGGCCGAAGGCATCACCGTCCATGCGCACAGCACGGAAGAAGCCGAGGCGATCGCCACCGAGAGATTGCGGAAATATCTCCCCCATCGCGACACCATCCGGTTCGGCGACAACGATCGATGCGTACCCCTCACCAGGTGCCCGTACTGCTATCCAGACAGAGGAATTTCCATGGACACACCCACTGCCGAAGTGATGCCGCCGCCCGCCGCTCCGAGCCCGTGGGAAGCCCTGCCAGACGGCATCTATGCCATCGTCGAGATCATGGGCCATCAGACCCTCGTCAGCAGGGTCACCGAGCTCGAGCGCTTCGGCACGAAGATGATGGGCATCGAGGTGCTGTTCGGCGGGACGCTGCTGCCCGTGGTGCTCCAAAGCGGATCGTCGATCTATCGCTTCACGCAGGTCTCGCCCGCCGCGGCGTGGAAGGCGCAGCACACGTCGACATGCGTCTGGAGCCTGCCGGCGCCCATCCAGGCCATCGTGCCGCCCGCGCTGCTGCCGGCACCGACATCGTCAGCGCCGAGGCCCTATGACGATGGCGGCGACGACGATCCGGACGACGACGGCCCGCATTTCTGAGGCCGCCATGAGCCCCCAGCGCATCCAGAGACGGCGGACGAAGGGCTGGCGCATGCCGGCCGGCGCGGTCTGCGTCTCGCGGCCGAGCCAGTGGGGTAACCGCTACGTCATCGGCGGCGAGATCGAGCATGTCGACGGCAGCAGCGTCACCGTGCGCGATCGTGCCCACGCCGTCGCCCTGCACCGGGAATGGATCGACGATCAGATGCGCCAGTGGACAACCTTTCGGCTGGTCATCCAGGAGGAGCTTGGCGGCCGGGATCTCTGCTGCTGGTGCCCGCCGGGCGAGCCCTGCCATGCCGACACGCTGATCGAGCTGGCCAACCCATGACCGCCCTGCCCGCCGACGAAATCACCGTGGCCGATCTCGCCGGCCATTACGGCCTCAGCGTGCGCACCGTCCAGCGAGCGATCGTCGGCGCCGGGGTCGACCCCATTGGCAGGGGCGCCGCGGCGCGCCTAACCTGCGACGATGTGCTGAAGGTCAGGGAGGCGCTGCGACGATGCCCATCAAGGACGAGACCGGCGCCTGGTACGCCCCCGGAACGCGCAAGGGCAACGTCGGATGGGCCTGGCGCGGCAAGCGCGCCGATGGCGTGTGGACCGAGCTCGTCACCCATGAAGTCGATCATGGGAAGGCTAAGGCGCGCATCCGCGAGGCTCTCGACGAGTTCGACCGTCGTCGCCCTCCCGCCGCGGGCGCGTGGGTAGACCTCGACACGGCGGCGCGCCACTACAAGGCGACCCTGCGATCGAGCGACGAGAAGGACCGGGTCGACCGCGTCGTGCGCTACCTCGGCGCGGCGACACCCGTCGCGGCCGTCAACCAGAGCCATGTCAGCACGGCCGCCGCGGCCTTCCGGGCCGAGCGCGGCGCCGCCAGGGGCAGGCAGACCTATCCACCGCCCTCGGCCCCGACCGTCAACCGCGAGATCACCACGCCGCTGCGCGCCATCCTGCGGTTCG
Source organism: Reyranella sp. (assembly GCF_965279465.1). Taxonomy (NCBI): domain Bacteria; kingdom Pseudomonadati; phylum Pseudomonadota; class Alphaproteobacteria; order Hyphomicrobiales; family Reyranellaceae; genus Reyranella; species Reyranella sp. The sequence continues at coordinate 3,139,201 of NZ_OZ257242.1, read as the reverse complement.
CCGCCGCCCAGCAGTGGCGTCCGCTGATCGAGCTGCGCGCCGTCAAGCCGCTCGAGGGCGAGAGGCCCAGCCCGCCCCGGTCCGTCGCGCGCGACGCGGATGTCGACCGGCTGCTGGCCGCCGTCGGCGAGGCGATCGAGGCGTGCCGTCCCACGCCCACAGGCCGCAGCAAGGGCGCCGACCAGCGCCGCCTCGCCCTGCGCGCCCTCCATGCCCTGATCCTTGCCGTGCACGAACGCGGCTACAGGATATCCGAATGGCTGCGCTGGGACTGGGAGACGATCGACCTCGGCCGCGGCCAGGCGTCTATCCTTCTCAGCAAGCCCGATCGTTGGGTGACCTTCGACCTCTCGACCGAGCTCGTCGCGGCGCTGGCAGCGCTCGACGCCCGGCCGGCCGGCAAGGTGTTCCCGTGGCACGGCCGCTCGGCGGTCTATGCCGCCGTCGACGCGGTCGCGCCGGAGGACATCCACTGGCGGCCGCACGACAGCCGGCGCGCGGTCGTGACGGCGGTCATCCGGGCGACTGGCGATCCGGTCGCCGCCCAGCGCTATGTCGGCCACGCCAATATCAAGACGACCCTGCGCTACAACGTTCCCGAGCCGATCGGTCCACAGGTCCGATCCGGGGGAAAGCTGGTCGGCAAGCGCTAGGACCAGCGGAAACCCGCTACTCTTCCTCGCCTTGGTAAGGGAGAGGTCGACAGTTCAATCCTGTCCGGCAGCACCATCGATCCATCTCGGGCTGGCTGGCGTTCGGCGCTGCCACGCGCCACGAATGGATTGTGGATAACAGACGATCTCGCCCATTAGCGGACCGCAACGGACCGTGAAAAGCCGCGGAAATGGTGGGCAAAAGTTTGCCGGCCGTCCCTTGCTGCTCGGGGTGGAACTGCGGTCCTCCCGGTCACGGGCATGAAGACTGGCTGCACCGTCGTGGCTCCTGCCGCGCGATCGTCACCGTGTGCGGCCCCAGATTATCTCTGCCGGGCCGTATCGTCATGCAATCGAGGACTTGGTCCGACCTGCCCGATTGCCCGCAGCGGGGCGGCACCTCTGGTGAGACCGAGAATGCCGCCGAAACGCCCGCCGACCAGGACAGGAAGCGATGACGGCAAACAGCGCCGCCTCATTCAATAGTTCCCGTTGCCTCAACTCGGCTCGGCACTCATCGTTTCCCTGACCGCACTCGAGCGCGCGAGAGCCTTCCGGGCCAGACGATCGACAAACGCCTTTGTCGCCCACCGAACACGCTCCTCGTCTTCGGCGCGAATAAAATCGGGAGTGGACTTTTCGCCATAGCGGCGCTGCCAACGCTCGACCAAGGTGCGTTTCAGTTTTTCGGCCTGTTCCTGCTCGTCATCCAGGAACGCCCACGTCAGCAACATTTCCAGAATATAATCGTGAGCCAGCGCCATGGATAAGGCGGTTGTGTTCGCATCGATGCCTCGAATGCGATCATCTTTTTCCAGTTCGAACATTGGACCACTCCTCAGTAGGGCAGCACATGGGTAGCACCTACTATTTTCGCTGACCATCGTGAGATTCGACTTGGCGGGGACGCTAGCGGACTTGGCAAGTCAACCGATCCTTGAGCGGGCGGCTGAGACGTGCGACGAATTCGACGGCGCGGGTGGGGTTGCGCCATGACTGATATCCGTCTTCTGAACTGAGGAACCTGTCGATGGAAGACCAGGAGTTTGTCGCTGCGATTGCCCGCAACCTGTACTGGGGATACCTCAAGGACACGACCGGCACCCCGGGGAAGTGGTCCGAGCTTGACGAAGAGGGTCGCAAGCTTTGGCGGGCCATGGCGAAGCGCGCAGTACGCAAAGTCGATGAGCTGCGCGTTCAGGTCGCCGAGCAGTGAGGCGATGAAGCTTTCCGGCATGGCGCAGTGATATTAGGGGCTGGATCAGTGTAAAATGCAGCCGGATTTCGGCGATGGTCGATGTGAAGCGGTTCGGCGTCGAACACGCAACGAGTTCCATCGAGGGTCGCTTGCGTTGGAACTTCGGTGAAGCACGCGATAGTGCAGGCCAACTTCCTCAGGAAGTGTATTCGTAGCCCGCGCCGAGAAAATGTTGATTGGCTTCGCGGATCTTGGCCGCCGCGTCGTCGTAGAGGAACGGCAGGAAGGCGAAGCGGCGCCCCTTCGTGACAGGCGACACGGCGTGCAGCAGGGAGCAGGAGAACACCACCGCGCCCCCGACGGGCGGCCGGAACTCGCGCGCGCCGAATTCGGGAAATGAAAGATCGCCGCCCTCGAAATCATCATTGAGGTTGATCGAGACCGCGAAGCGGCGATGGGCCGTGCCCTTCGTGGTGTTGTCGCGATGGGGGCGGAAATGGCCGCCGTCTTCCGCGCGGTAGCAGGCGACGAGGTAGCGCTCCATGCGCGTGGCGTTGAAGTGATGGACCTTTTGGATCTCCGGCTTGATGCGACGCAGGACACGGTTCTGAATCGATTTGATCAGGTCGGCGTCCTCGACGACGAAGTCGCGGCGCCGCTTGTGCCAGGGGTCGTGGATGAGCTTCGTCTTGCCGTCGACGTCCCGCATGAAGCCCGACTCAGCGCCGCCGTGCTTTTCGTAGGCAGCGATCAAGGTGCGGCACAGCCCAGGTTCGAACACGTTCGGCAACCAGAGCACCGGCACCGGAAGCTCGGCCCCCGCGCGTCCCGGCGGGGGCAGGCGACGGAGTTGATCGAACAAGGCTTGCGCATCGCTTCCATCCGGCGCGAAAGGGACCGATGCAATGATGCGCAACGTCGGGTCGAGCAGCAGCCAGAAGCGACGGATGTTGATCACCGTCGAGCCGACGGTGGAGTCGGCCGCGATGGCGCCATAAAGGCGGCTGACGGCGCCGTCGAAATCCCAGAAGAAGCGTATGCCGGGAAGGCTTTCCTCCACCCGGCCGCTCGAGGCATCGGACGGATCCAGGCTGACGCCGAAGAAGCAGGCTCGCATATCGTCGAACAACTCGCGATGAGCCTGCATTGCGCGAAGCGCCGCTTGCGCGCCGGGATCGGCGGCCGACCCGAAAAAGCACAGCACGACGTAACGGCCCCCAACCGTGTCGAAGCTGTAGTTGGGATTGCTGGTCGAACGCTGTCGAAACCAGGGCGCGGGATCGCCGGGAGCGAGGGTTGCGTAGCGAGGCGACATGACGGGCAGCTGTTGATGATGGGCACGACGAACGCCCGATGGTACGGCCGGCAGGCGCCCCTGCCAACCAGGGCTGGGGGCTACAGCTTGCCGCTTGCGAGGATGGCGCGGACCTGGTCGATCAGGCCACCGACCGGCCGGGCCTCCGACGGCGCACCACCATTCGATTTGTACCCTCGAACGACGTAGACGAAGCCCCGAAACTGCGTCTGGAGATGGCTCGTGCTGGGGCTGCTCATCGACCGATAGTCAATTCTCTGGGTCCCGCCCATTGTCGCCGGACTGCTCCAGACGACGAGGTCGTAGCCGTCCTTGCGGGCCGCCTCCAGGCCCTTTAGCAGGGTGTTCCATCTGACTTCGCCCGGGATCACCCCTTGCCCGTCGACGTACGATCCCGAGGTGATGTACTGGCCGCTGACAGCCGGGTCCCTGGTGACGTCGAAGCCGATACGTTCCTTCTCGTACATGGTGCTCGGCGGCGTCTCGGTGGGGGTGCACGCCGCAGCCAGCACGAGCATCATGACAATCAGCCACCGCATTCATCGAGCCCCCCGCGCGGCGATGGTTCCCCGGCAAAGTAGAGGAGTCAACTGTTCTGCAACCGCCGCTTGGCCCTGCTGCGACGGGGCCACGCCCGGGAGGGAACTGCCTGGAGTCGTTATCCGAGTTCGGCCCGGATGCGCGTCTCGCTCTCGATCATGTCGACGACCGCCGCGTGCCCGCTGGCCGTCGCTCGCTTGAGCGCCGTCATGCCGTCCGAGGCCGTCGCCTCGGTCGCCGCGCCCGCCTCGATCAACCGCTTGACGATCGTGGCGTCGCCCGCTGCGGCACACATCAGCGCGGTCCAGCCGTTGGCGTCGGTCCGGTTCACGTCGGCTTTCGCTTTCAGCAGGTGCTCGACCATCATGCCGTCGCCGCCGAGCGCGGCGCGCATCAGCGCGGTCTTGCCCCGACTGTCGCCATGGTTGGGATTGGCACCATGCCCGATGAGAAGGTCGACCATCTCGAGGCGCCGGTTCTCCGCCGCACGCATCAGGGCCGTTTTCCCCTTCCCGTCACTATGCTCGACGTTTGCCTTGGCCTGCAGGAGGCTCCGCGCGGCCGCGATATGGCCGCCTTCCGCCGCGCGCATCAAGGCCGTCATGCCCTTGATGTCGGCTCGTTCCACATCCGCGCCGGCAGCGAGCAGCCGTTCGACAGTGCCGCCATTGCCGCGCATGGCCGCCGCGACCAGGGCCGTCCACCCGTTGCCGTCGGCGTGATTGACGTCCGCCCCAGCCGCGATGAGTTGGCCGACCCGGTCATCTTCCCCACCGAGGGCGGCCATTATGAGATCGTCCATGACGCCAGTTCCTTCCGCGAGACTGCGCCACAGAATGCCACGCGGGCCGCGAGGCGACCACCTTTCCGCCGGCCGCTCCCTGCCCGTTATTCGATCATTTCGCCATGCTCTTCGGGCAATTATGCGCAGGCCGCCTTGATCTCGGGCACGCCGCACACCGGCAGACGCTCCTACATCACTGCGAGTGGATCTCCAGCAACTTTCCGGCAACGGAGACAGGAAGGAAGAATGATCAGGCTGCTGTGCGCCGCGCTCGTTGGTCCAGCGCCAGGAAGGATCCGGATAAATCGAAACGGTCGGTATCGAAATCAAAGATTAGGATCTGGGCCCCCCTGTTCTTCCAGCAGATTGCCCAGCAGGAGGACGCCACCTGGACGCTGTCGGTGAAGCCGTGACCTCGTATCGGGTCATTGTGCGCCCAGGTAGTTGACATCCGGCGGGCAGGGGATCTGCAGGTAGCCCTGCCGGCCGACCGACCATACCGGCCCGCAATACGAAATGAACGACATGGCTTCAGGAGGGGCGGCGGCCACCGGCGGCGGCTCGGCAGGCTTCTGCGCGCACGCGGTCAGGGCAGCGGCGGACAGGATTGCGACGGCGATCGACCTCGACATAGGGACTCCGATATTATCCGTCCCGGCGTGGGCGGCGGCGGTGTGTTCCAACCATGATCCTGAAGGATCGGCGGGCGCAATCCAAGCACTTCGGCTCACTGAGGCCTGGCCCTTCACCGCTCTCCTGCTGTGCCGACACGGTGAGGCCGCACGCGGCCAGCGCCGCACCCATTGCTCTCGCGAGAATAAGCCGACGTTGCACGATGCCTTCCAAGCGCTTTGCTTGTTGTCATCGTGCGTCGGCCGATACCTGCCAAGAAGCCCGGCGGCATGGTGATCACGCTGCCCGCCGTCGGAGCGGGCCAGCCCGTTCAGGCAGCGATACGCAATCGGCCACACGAAGCCCTTCGGCGTGACCATGCCCATCGTCTTGGCCTCGACGGCGCCTTGCACGCCGCGGCAAAGCTCAGCTCGCCGCGACGGACGTCGGCGCGACGGACGTCGGCGCGGCCGGTTTGCTCTCCGCGGCGGCTGCAGGCCCCGCGGCCGGCTCGTCCGACAGGGCCGACGGCGAGTGCAGGATGACGGTGGCGCCCTGGGTGGCGAATGAGATCCCGAGGCCGGGCAAGGTGCTGAACATGCGCTTCATCGCCTCGCGCTGGATCATTGCCGGATTGCCCGGCCGCGTGGTGAACTTGAAGCGCACCAGAATCGCGTTGTCGGCGATGTCGGCCACGCCCTGCATCTTGAACGGCGCCAGGAGCTCGGCCTTGATCGCCGGGACCTCCATCATCTCGGCGCCGATCTTCTTCGCCGCCTTGCGCAGCTGCTCGATGTCGGTGTTACGGGCGAAGCGCAGGTTGAACTTCACCGTGATCCAGTCGCGGCTGAAGTTGGTGATCTGGCCGAGCTGCCCGAAGGGAATGGTGTGCACCTGGCCGTTCTGGTGACGCAGCTTGATCGAGCGCAGGGTGAAGCCCTCGACCGTGCCCTTTGCCTTTCCGCAGTCGATGTACTCGCCGACGCGGAAGGCGTCGTCGGACAGGTAGAAGATGCCCGAGACGATGTCCTTCACCAGCGTCTGGCTGCCGAACGAGATCGCGATGCCGAAGACCGAGGCGCCGGCGATCAGCGGCGTGATGTTCACGCCGAAGGAGTCCAGCGCCACCATGACGGCGATGATGCCGATCAGGACAGCGGCAGTCGCGCGCAGCAGCGGCATCATCGTGCTGATGCGCGAGGCGGGCGGGCCCGCGGCATCGCCGTCGGCGATCGCGTCCGCGGCGTTCTTGTTCTTGCGCGTCATGTACGGATCGGTCGCGTACTTGAACAGTTCCCAGATGACGTAGGCGACGAACAGGGTGAAGCCCGCGGTGCGGGAGGATCGCGTGATCATCTCCCACTGGGTTTCGTCGGCCAGCGCGAAGACCTGGACGACCCAGCTTTCGGCAATCGTGACCGAGACGCCGATCAGCACGGCGACGCGCACGCAGCGCGCCACCACATCGGGCAGTTTGGGCGTGTCGCTGGCCGGCGTGAGGCCGACGAGCTGCGAATCGAGGCGGCGGACGAGCGCCTGCATCAGCGTCTCGAACATCAGCAGGCCGGCCAGGAGAACGACGGTCAGCAGCATGGCGGTGCCGACGTGGGTCAGCCCGGAGATGGCGCCGTAGAGCTGGGTCAGCCCCAGCACCACGAAGAAGGTGACGCCGAATCCTACCCAGTGACGGCCGATCGCGCCGGCCAGTGGCGCCACCTTGCCAAGGCCGCCCAACCAGGCGGCCACGGCGCCACGCGAGCTGCGGACCAGCCAGATGAACGCCGTGACATAGACCAGGACAGAGAATGCCTGGTAGGCGCCGATGGCATCCGGCGGCGTCTGGATGGCCTCCAGCACCTGGCGCAGGATGCGACCGAGGATGATGGCAAGCATCACCACCTCGACGCGAGCGTACAGGGTGCGTGCGTCGTGGTCCGCGACGTCGCAGAGCCTCGCCTGCGGCAGGGCGGGACGCAGCACGATCAGGAACAGCAGCACGTAGAGGCGCCAGTAGAAGATGCCGTCGAGAATGGCGGCCCCGAGCCTGTCCGGGCCGGTCGGGGCGGTGAACCAGGCGCCGGCCGCGGCATTGCAGATCACCCAGACCGCGAGGACGCCCAGCCCGTCGAGGAGCGCGAGCAGCCCGAGATGCATCAGCGATCTCAAGCCCTGCTCGGGACCGGCGTGCACCGCGAGGCGGCGGCGGAACTGCGCCATCATGGCACGCAGGATGGCTTCGGCCGCGAGCGCGGCGGCGGCGGCGAGCACCAGCAGCAACCCGAAGGTCGAGGCGCTGCGGCCATCCTTGGCGCTGAGATCGAGCAGCCCGGGGATCGAGGCGAGCTTGGCGCCGAGCACGGGCACGGCGCGCACGATCGCGCCGGCACGCTCGATGAAGACGGCGAAGGGACCGGGTCCCTCGGGCAGCCCCGTGTGCACAATGGCCGGCGGCGGGGCCTTGCCCTTGGACTTGGAACTCGACGACGGGGCCGGTGCTGATGCCGGGGCGGGAGCCGGTGCCGGGGCGGGAGTGGCCTGCACGCCGTTAGCCTTGAGCCTCTCCGTCACGGAGTTGCTGATGGCATCGACCAGCGAATTGAACTGTTCCTGGGTCATGCCGGCCGGAGGTGAGGGCAGTGCCTGCGCGCCCGCCCCTGCCGGTCCCAGCAGAACGGCCAGCACCAGAGCGAGGGCCCCGAAGACCGGCGCCATCACGACCCGCGCAAATCCAGATGTCAGCACGAAGTTCCGCATAGCATGTCCCCCTCGCGGTACTTTTTGGGCCGCCGACGGGGGCGCGACAAGTGCAAATGAGCGGCCAGAAGTGCGCCACGCGACTCCGGCTGTCGTCGCGCCAGCGCGAGATCCAATCAGCGAGCCCGCCGGGTTGCGCTCCTCGTGCAATCCTCACGAACCAGCTCGCGCACCTTGGCTTCGAACGTGGAGCCGGCGGCTCCGCAGCCACCAGCTTCCACCCCATCGGCGACGGAAGCTGGAGGGGCATGGCCGGTGTCTGGGCCATCCTGGCGGTCTCGCTGCTTCCCTTCTTCGCCCTCAGGGAGATCGGGAGGAACCTCGGTGAAGGCGAACTCTGGAAGCTGATGCTGCGGCCGAGCCCGGACGGGCCCACAATGGACGAAACCGCCGGGGAAAATTGAGGCTTGGCGCGGCTACCGCGTTCGCGACGGGCCAACCGGCCCGTCGATGCGCGAGAGTCCGCCGTCTCCGACGTCCTTGCCTCAGGCGATCTTCGCCTTGAGCTCGTCGAGCTGCTGGCGGGCGCCGGCGACCATGCAGGACAGGTCGGACGTCAGCATGATCATGTCGAAGCCGCGCTTGACCGCGCCCGACGCGAACGCGGCACCGGCGCAGTGCATGACGCACTTGATGCCGGCCTTGTGCGCGGCGTCCCGGATCTTGTCGCAGGTCGCCATGTGGAGCGGGTCCGGGTTGTCGCCGCGCGGCGCGAGGCCCAGGGCAAACGACAGGTCGGCCGGCCCGATATAGACGGCGTCGAGGCCGGGCGTGGCGCAGATCGCGTCGAGGTTGGCGAGGCCTTCCTTGGTCTCGATCATCGCCATGACGACGATCTCGTCGTTGGCCTTGGCCACGTAGTCGGAGCCGCCGTAGTGCACGGCCCGTACGGGCCCGTTGGAGCGCATGCCGACCGGCGGATAGCGGCACGCGGCCACCGCCTTGGCGGCTTCCTCGGCGTTGTTCACCAGCGGCACGATGATGGCATAGGCGCCGAGATCGAGCGCCTTCATGATCGCCGCCGGCTCGTTCCAGGCGACGCGCACAACCGGCACCGTATCGGTCTGCGAGATCGCCTGCAGCATCGGCGCGACGTCCTTCATTTCGGCCAGGCCGTGCTGCAGGTCGACGCAAAGCGCATCGAAGCCCTGGCGCGCCATCACCTCGGCGGTCATTCCGTGCGACACGGAGAGCCAGCCCAGCGTCACGCATTTCCCGTCACGCCACATCTGCTTGATCTTGTTCGGCCGCATGGTCGTCTCCCCTCGTTTGTCCGTCGATCCCGTGCACGGGTCGGCCGCTATCAAACCCGATTAGCCCTCCGAATCAAGACCGCTATTCCGGCCGTGCGCCCGATCGCCGATACTCGGACACCCTCGAGGAGCTTGCATGACCTACAGCCACATCAAGGTAGAATCCGACGGTCCCCTCGCGTCTCTCACGTTCAATAGGCCGCAGGTCCTCAACGCCTTCAACAACGAGACGATGGAAGAGTGCCGGGCGGCGCTGCACGCCTTCGCCACCGACGACGCCATCCGGGCCGTGCTGGTGCGCGGCGAAGGCCGCGCCTTCTCCGCCGGCTTCGACATGAAGGCCGCCGCGGAACGCGACATGTCCACTGTGGATCACGTCCGCCGCCAGATGGAACGGCAGTTCGATTTCATCATGGCCTTCTGGGACTGCCCGAAGCCCACGATCGCCCTCGTGCACGGATTCTGCATGGCGGGCGCCTTCGAGGTGGCGCTGGCTTGCGACATCACCATCGCCGCCGAGGGGACCCGCTTCGGCGAACCCGAGGTCCGCTTCGGCACGGGCATCGTCGCCATGTTGCTGCCGTGGACCGTGCTGCCCAAGCACGCCAAGGAGATGCTGCTGACCGGCAACGACAAGATGGACGCCGCGCGCGCCCACGCGATCGGCATCGTCAATCATGTCGTGCCGGAGACCGAGCTGGTCCCGTTCGGGCGGCGCATGGCGCTCGACATTGCCGCCGCCGCGGGGCCTTCAGTGTTCTTCACGAAGCGCGCCATGAACCGCACCTACGAGATCATGGGAATGCGGGATGCGTTGCGCGCCTCGCTCGACATCGACGTGATCCTGAACGCCACGCCGAGCGCCGAGAAAGCCGAGTTCGGCCGCATCCGAAAGGAACAGGGCCTCAAGGCCGCGCTGGCGTGGCGGGATTCGCGATTTTCCGACGGGTCGTAGCCGTCGGCGCCTGCGGCCGGCCGCGCGCTGCTCCGGCTTGAGCTCGATCTCCTTCAGCACGGTCACCATCACCTCGGTGTTGCGCCTGAATGCGGGCGTTCGTTGCCTCGATGCCGAACGCGCCGACGAGAGCGACATTACGCGGCCTTGTCAGCCAGCAATCGCCGCATGACCTCGGGGTTGCGCTCGATTGCCAACAATAGTGCGCGAGCGGGCGCGTCGGGCGTGCTTCGGTGCTACTCCCAATCGCGTAAGGTCGTGATGGGCAGGTGGAAAGCCTCGGCAAATTCCACCTGTGTCATGCTGAGGCGCTGCCGTAGCACCTTGACGCGCGATACCCGGCGCATCCCCGCCAGTTGCTCCGGAGTGAGGGGTTGTGCATCGGGATCTATCCGCGCGGCTGCCACGACCTCCTGATCGTTCATGGCGCCGAGACGCGCCCAATCGGTATCGCCCCTTCGCCGAGGCTCACCAGATTTCACGGTCACCCGCGTAGTACCGGTCTTGCTCATGCCGTGTGGCCTTCCGAGCCGATATGATTCTGCAAAGGCCCTCATCGCGAAGCGTCATGATGACGAACAGGACGCCGCCGCGCGCCATTCCGATCGCCTGGATTCGCTCTTCGCCGTATCGAATCGTGCATCGAGCTCTTCCAAACGGTTCGGGTCTTCAACGGCGGCAATCGCATCCATGAAGTCGACGCTGTGCTTGCGAAGGTTCTCAGCGGCCTTGGCATCGTCCCATTCGTACTGCACGTCGGGAATAGTACCGGATACCGGTAGTTACCGCACGAAACAATACTTGGGCGGACGGGCTGCCCCACGCGCCGTCGGGCATCGCCGCCTCGCCGCGATGCTGCACCGCACGAGCGGCATTGCAGCGCTTCACCCGGCCAGGAGAAGCGCGAACTGGGGCACATAGGTCGTCAGGAACAGCACGATCAGCATCACCAGGATCATGGGCCATATCCTGCGCGAGACCGCCCCGAGGCTGAGACCGCTGATCGCCATGCCGATGAAGAGGCAGTAGCCGATCGGCGGCGCCGCCATGCCGATGGCGACGTTGGTGACGATGATCGCGCCGAAATGGACCGGATCGACCCCGAAGCGGCTGGCGATGGCGATCAGCATCGGGCCGAAGATCACCATGATGGCGATCTCGTCCATCACGGCAGCGAGCAGGAAGAAGACGATGTTGAGGCCGGCCAGCGCCATCCAGCGCTGGTCGACGCTGCCGGCGAGCCATTCAGCGAACCTCACCGCGATCTGATCCTGCGCCACCAGCACGCCAAAGCCGGTCGACACCGCAACGATGGCGGTCACCATGGCCGAGGTCCGCACCGCCCGAAGGAACAGCTCCGGGAGCCCGCGCAACGTCAGCTGGCGCTCGACCAGCAGGCCGACCAGAATGGCGTAGAGGCAGCTCACTCCTGCCGCCTCGGTCGGCGTGAAGATCCCGCCATAGATGCCGCCCAGCACGATCACCGGCGACATCAGCGCCCACTTCGCGTCACGGAACGCCTCCACGGTCTCGCGCCAGGACGCACGCTCCTCCAGCGGCACCTTCTGGCGCCGTGCATGGACGAAGCACACGACAAGGAGGCCGGCGGCGATCGCGAGGCCGGGCAAGATGCCGGACAGGAACAGCCGCCCGATCGACTGCTCGGCGATGACGCCCCAAATGACGAAGGCGATCGACGGCGGGATCAGGGGCCCGAGCACGCCCGAGCTGACGGCGACCGCGGTGGCAAAGGCCTTGTCATAGCCGGCGCGGGTCATGGCCGGGATCATGATCGAGCCCATCGCCGCCGTGGTCGCCGGCGCGGAGCCGGAGATGGCGGCGAACACGGCCGACGCGATCACCGTCACCATGGCGAGGCCGCCCGTACGGTGCCGCACCAGCACGCCAGCCGCGTGGACGAGACGACCGGAAAGCCCGCCCGCCGTCATCAGCTCGCCGGCCAGCATGAACAGCGGGATCGCGAGCAGGCTGAAGGACTGTGAGCCGGCGATCATCTGCTGCGCGAAGAAGGCCGGCTCGATGTCCGCCACCACCAGCACAGCCACGGTCGCGAGGCCGATGGCGATGGCGAACGGCACGCCGATCGCAGCCAGCCCGACAAAGGTGGCCACCAGCACGATTGCGGTGACGCTCATGGCGGAGGTGACGCTCCAGCCTGCCCGGCGCCGGCAGCACCTCCCACGACGCGCACGAGGGCGAAGAGGCAGACCAGCACGCCGGCAATCGGGGCCATGCCGTGCAGCAGTTCGATGGGATAACCTATGGCCGCCGACATGGACCCGCGCGTGAACTCGACAAAGCGAAGCCCGGACCAGACGAGACAGGCCCCGAACAGGGCCGCGATCAGGTCGATGCCGCGCTCCGCCCAGGCGCGCGCCGCGCCGGGCAGCGGGTCCAGCGCCACCGTCAACCGAACATGGAAGCCCTCATGGATCCCGAGCGCGAGGCCGCCCAGCGTGGTCCAGGCGAACATCAGGATCGCCACCTCCTCGGACCACGAGGGTGTCTGCCCGAACACGTAGCGCATGACCACCTGGATCGCGATGCAGGCCAGCATCACCGCCGCGGCGCCGATCAGGCTTGCCCGCAGCAGCCAGACGACTGCGCGGACGATGCGCCGGACACTCTCGATCGCGACTGCGCCCGGCTGCTCCGTCGCCATCGCCTACTTTACCGCCGCGAGCACGTCCTCCACGATGTCCGGCCCGATCGACGGCTTGAACTGCTCGTAGACCACCTTCACCGACTCGCGGAAGGGAGCGATGTCGGCGACCTTGTTGACCTTCATCCCCTTGCTCTCGAGCGTTGCGATCACCTCCCGGGATGCCTTCAGCGACGCCGCGCGCTGCTGCTTCGTCGCTTCCGCAGCCGCCTTGACGATTGCCTGCTTCAGATCGTCCGGCTGCTTGTCGAAGACGCGCTTCGACATCAGAAGCTCGATCACCGAATAGGTATGATTCGTCAGCGACAGGAATTTCGTGACCTCAAAGAGCTTGTTTTGGTCGATGACCGTCGGCGGAATTTCGAGCCCGTCGATAGCGCCCTGCTGGACGGCCGTGAAGGTTTCGGCCCACGCCATGGGCACCGCATTGCCCCCGAGCGAGGAGAACATCGCGATATAGACCGGGTTCTGCATGACCCGGTATTTCACGCCCTTGACGTCAGCGGGAGTCAGCACCGGCCGGACATTGTTGATCATGGCGCGGAATCCGCCCTCCATGTAGCCGAGCAGGGCGACATTCTTCGCCGCCAGCTTCTGGCGCAGCTTGTCTCCGACCGGACCGTCCAGGACCTTCTGTGCCTTGGCCTCGTCGCCATAGAGGAACGGCATGTCGTTGATCTGGAAGGCCGGCTCGATCTGCGCGACCACCGCATTGGTTATGATGCCCGCTTCGACCGTGCCGAGGCGCATGCCTTCCAGCAAAGCCTTCTCGTCGCCGAGCGCCCGGTTGGGGAACAGCTTCACCTCGATCCGGCCCTTCGACTCCTTCTCCACGGCGTCCTTGAAGGCGCGGGCGCCGACGGCGTAGGGGTCCGTCTCGCCCGCCGAACTCGCCCAGCCGAGCTTGATCGTGAGGTCGGCCGCTTCCGCCCGCGGCGCGAGCGATGCCGACAATCCCCATACGAACGCCCCCGCGGCAAGCACGGTCAGCCAATAATCCCGGCGCATTCTACCCTCCCAAATCCGTTTTTTATTTACAGGGTTGTTTTCGCGCCCTGCCCGCGCCTTACGTCTTGCGACCCGATGCTGGGCGTAGGAAATCCAGTCGTCAACCGCCGATAATCCGATCATGGCAGGCGGTCTCGATAACCTTCTTCCGCTACTCCGGCTTGAGCCCGATCTCCTTCAGCACGGCCAGCATCACCTCGGTGTCCCGCTTGAAGCGGGCGTTGGTCGCCTCGAAGCTGAGCGGGCCGACGATCAGGTAGTTGGCGAGAAGCTGCTTCACCTTTTCGTCGGTGCCGGCCTCGATCAGCGTGTCGGACAGCTTCTTCACGATCTCCTTCGGCGTCGCGGACGGGACGGCGAAGACGGCGAACGCGCGCGTCTCGTAGGAGCCGCCGACGGCGCCCTGCTCGGTCATCGTCGGCACGTCCGGATAGGCCGGCAGGCGGTCGCCCACGACGGCGATGATCTTGCCCTTGCCGGACGCGATCACCGGCGCCGACGCGGCCGGGCTGCCCGACGCGCCGTCGAGCACCTGGGCGGTCACGTCGGCGAACATCGCCGCCTCGCCGCGATACTGCACGATCTCGACCTTGAATCCGTACTGTTTGGCCATGGTCTCGATCAGCACGTGCGGCGTGGAGCCCGGGCCATAGGCGCCCCAGTTCAGCTTGTCGACCTTCTTGGCATACTCGACGAACTGCTTGAGGTTCGTGGCGCCGGTCTTCTCCGCCGCGACCACCGGCCCGCCGATGCTGGTCGTCATCGTCAGGTAGGTGAAGTCCTTCTCCGGATCGTACGGCAGATCTTTGACAGTGACGCGATTCTGGATCAGCGACGAGGAGATGGTGCAGAGGATCGTGTAGCCGTCCGGCGCCGCGCGCTTGACCTCGGTGACGCCGATCGTGCCGCCGGCCCCACCCTTGTTCTCGACGACGACCGGCTGGCCGAGCTTGCGCGAGAGGAAGTCGCCGAACGAACGGGCGATGCCGTCGGTCTGGCCGCCCGCCGGGTAGGGCACGATAATCCGGATCGGCTTCGACGGGAAGGCGCCCTGCGCCGATGCCCTGCTGAACACGGCGGGCGCCGCGAGGACGCCCGCACTGGCCGCGATGATGCGGCGACGCGTCGGATTCAAAAATGGCCTCCCATGACTCAGCCAGCCTTCCCGGCTAGCATTTGCGCGCGGACTGTAGTTCAGCGCCTGTGAGTCCAGCAAGCATTGCCGTCAATCAGCCGACCAGGTCGGCGATCGCCGCCTTCTGCTCCGCAGTCAGCGCTACGCCTTTCCGAGTCTGCGCATGGACGTAGACATGGGTGAAATGACACACGGCGGCCGGCGCTTCTTCCCGCGCGAAAATCGCGAGCTCGTACCGAATCGAGCTCGTGCCGATGCGTCCGACGCGGGCGCCGACATCGACGGTCTCCGGAAAGCCAATCGGCGCCAGAAATTCGCATCCACTCGCGACGCAAAGGCCGATCGACGTCTGTCCCGGCGCCCGAAGGATCCCTCGTTCGATCGCCATCGTGGTCAGCGCGGTATCGAACCAGCTGTAATAGGTCGCGTTATTCACGTGCCCATAGGCATCACAGTCGGCCCACCGGCTCGCGATCTTCGTCCACCATCGGAAGTACTCCCGCCGCTCATACTTCGCCGGCTGCGCGTCTGCCACGTCCATACCCTCCTGAGAAGAAGGCCGCTTCTATCGCCGCCGCCTCGGGAGAGGAAGGCTATGAGCTGGTACCAAATTGCTCGTCGAGCCAGTCGAGAACACGGCAGTTGAGGAGCGAGCGGTTGCCCATCTCGCAATGGCCGTCCGCCCCTTCGGCCGCGGTGAAGCGCATCAAGGTCGTCGGGCAGCGCAGCGCGGCGGCGAAGGCGCCTGCGCCGGCGGCGAGCATGTCGTTCTCGGCCTGGGTGATCAGGGTCGGGCAGGAGATGAGCCCGGCGCGGCCCGTCATGGTGAAGAGCTCGGCCGAGGTGAAGAACGCCCTCAGAGTATCGACGCCATGGACCCAGAAGCCACGCTGGACGACCTTCCAGCTCAGCTGGCGATTGGCGCGGATAACGGCCTCGACCTTGTCCAGGATCGCCTGGTCGAGCGTGCCGAGGTCGGCAACTGCTTCGACGGGCAGGCCGAACAGGCGCACGATCACCTCACGGAAGCCGTCCGCGATGCCCCAAGTGCCGGGATCGGCGATCAGGGCCGCGATGCGCGGCTCGGCCGAAGCGCCGCGCGGGGCGAGATAGCCGCCCAGGCTCCACCCGCTGAGCGCGATGCGCGTGGCATCGACAAGAGGCAGGGCTTCGGCGAAATCCACGACGGCCTTGATCACCACCTCCCAGTCGGGCCGCAGCGGGACGCCACGCTCATAGAGCATCGCGCCCTGGCCGGGGCCGTCGAACACCAGGCTGTGATAGCCGCGCCGCGAGGCCGCCACCGCGCACGCGAAGTACGTATCGGTGATGGTGCAATCGTATCCATTGTTGAAGACGATCAGCGGCCGCACCTCGGTCTCGAAGCCTTCCGCTGCGATGAAGTAGGCCGGCAATGTCGTCTTTCCGAAGGGGATGGCGAGCGGTGCAGTCGGATGCGGCCCGAGGGCGACCCCCTTGTCGAAGGCGATCACCTGCTTGCGGAAGGCGGCGAGGAGGCGTGGATCGACGGGCGCCCCGTATAGCGGGTGGAACGAGGTCGCGTGGAAGGTGCTGGCCCGAAGGTACAAGGCACGCGCACTGGCGACATGACCTTTGGCGAGCGCCGCATCGGCCTCCGCACTCAGCCGATCGCCCGCCGTCGTCCAGGCGCTGAAATAGGCACTGTGATCGCCCTCGCCGATCGCCCTGGCGACCGCCCGGATCTCGCCGAAATCGGCGCCGCCATAGGGAATGTAGGCGATCGGCCAGGTGCCAAAGTCCTCATGCAGCTCGTCGCGAAACAGGCCAGTCACCGCGTCACCTCCGAAGTAGCGATCGGGCGTGCACGTCCCGCTCGATCCATCTGCGCCTATAGCAATCCGACTGGCGAGCCGCATTCATTGACATCGACGCGAGGCGTCGGCTTCATCGACGCAGTGAAAATGAAAGGTGGGGAAATGAATATCCTCGACAGGCTGGCCACGCCGCCTGGGTTCGCGGTGTCCATCGTCGATGCCCACCATCATCTCTGGGACCTCAGCGCGGGCCGCTATCCCTCCAAGCAGGACCAGTACGACGACAATTTCTTCCTCGGCGATTATCGCAAGATCTGTCGCGACTACCTGCCGGCGGACTATGTCGGCGACCTCGAAGGCTTCCATGTCATCGGCAGCGTCCACATCCAGGCAGGACGCGCGACGGACGAGCAAGTGGCCGAAACCGAGTGGCTGGAGACGATGCACGGGCAGTTCGAGCTGCCGTCGGTCGTGGTCGGGCACGTCTCGTTCATCCAGCCGGACTGCTCCGCGGTCCTGGAGGGCCATGCCCGGTCCGCTCTGATGCGCGGCATCCGCTCGCGGCCAACGACCTCGCCGGGGCCGACGATCTCGATCGCAGGCGCACCGGGCACCATGCAGGACGACCATTGGCGGCGGAACTTCGCGCTGCTGGAAAAGCACGGCCTGTCGTGGGACATGCGCATTCCCTACTGGCACCTGGAAGAAGGCGCCGAGGTCGCGCGTTCCTTTCCCGGCATTCCGATGGTGGTCAATCACACCGGCCTGCCGCTCGACCGCTCGGACGAGGGCCTCGCGATCTGGCGCAAGGGGCTCGCGGCGCTGGCCGACTCTCCGAACGTGGTGATCAAGATCTCGGAACTCGGCCTGCCGCACGGCAGGTGGGATATCCCCAGCAATATCCGCGTGGTGCGCGAGGCCGCGGCGATCTTTGGCCCGGACCGGATCATCTTCGCGAGCAATCTGCCGGTCGCCAGTCTCAGCACGACGTTCGGCGGGATCGTCGATGTCATGCGCACGGCATTGGCAAATGAAACGCCCGAGACGCTCGGCAAGTTTTTCGCGGGCAACGCCGTCCGCTTCTATCGCATACCCATTCGATTGCCGTGAAACGCAGCCAATAACACAACGGACTTCCGGGAGGACAAGCGGTGCTCGATCGACTGACGAGGCGAAAGCTGCTGGCGATGACCGCTGGCGGTATCGTGGCATCAACAGGGGCAGGCTCCGGGGCGCGCGCCGCCGACCCCTGGCCGACCAAGCCGATCCGCGTGCTGATGCCGTTCGGGGCCGGCGGCTCCATGGATGTGCTGTCGCGGCTGCTCGCGCCGATCGTGTCGGATTCGCTCGGACAGCAGGTGATCGTGGAGAACCGTCCGGGGGCTACCGGAACGGTGGCAATGGCATCCGTCGCCTCGGCACCGGCCGACGGCTACACGCTGATGTTCACGGGCAGCAGTTACGCCACCGTCGCCCTGCTGATGCGCAATCTCCCCTTCTCCATGGACGCCTTCACGCCGCTCTCGCGGCTGACCATCGGGCCGACCATTCTGTGCGTGCCGAGCCAGCTCGGCCCGAAGACCATGGCCGAGTTCGTTGCCGCCGCGAAGGCGGAGCCGGGCAAGTGGTCCTACGGCAGCACGGGCGTCGGCACGTCCGTGCATCTGGGCGGCGAGCTGTTCAAGATGGCCGCCGGGGTCGACATGGCGCACGTCCCCTATCGCGCGACGCCAGCCATCGTCAGCGACCTTCTGGAGGGGCGCATCCAGATGTCCGTGCTCGGGGTGACGGACGCGCGGCAATACATCCTCAACGGCCAGCTGCGCGGCCTCGCGCTCAGCCACACCGAAAGGATGCCGGAATTCCCCGACCTGCCGACCTTCGCGGAAGTGGGCTATCCCAATGTCCGGGCGAGCAACGACTTCGGCGTGGCGATCCGGGCCGGCACTCCGGAACCCATAAAGACGAAGCTGGAGGAAGCCTACCGGACGGCGGTACGCCGGCCGGAAATCGTGAAACGGCTGGCCGACATCGGCCTGATCGTCGTAGGCACGACATCGACGGAATTCAGCCGCGCGGTTGCCGACGACACCGCGCGATATGCCGAAGTCATCCAGGTGGCGAACATCAAGCTCGAGTGACGACTGCGATTGCCCGATTCGTGTTTTACAAAGGCGAAAGATCCAATTTCACGGGACGTCGCATTTCGTCAGGAGCCAGCACATGCGGGCGCTCCATCCGATAGATCACCGCGCGCGCCAGCACGACGCGT
Source organism: Reyranella sp. (assembly GCF_965279465.1). Lineage (NCBI taxonomy): Bacteria > Pseudomonadati > Pseudomonadota > Alphaproteobacteria > Hyphomicrobiales > Reyranellaceae > Reyranella > Reyranella sp. The sequence continues at coordinate 3,120,243 of NZ_OZ257242.1, read as the reverse complement.
GCGATGATGGCAAGGCGCCGGTCGTCCACGGCGATCTCGGCAGGTACGCGTAACGCAAAGGGAATGGGCTCTTCCCAGCCGCTGCGTACGACCTGTTCGGCCAGGAGCTCGCCGTTCGAGTCCTTCTTCAAGTCGAGAAGCTGGACTCGCAGCTCCGCCCCGCGCGGAAGAGCGCCCCGGAGACCGACGAGCGCGGCCGCGCCCCTGATCGCGCGGGACGGAGGGAGCGCATCGTCGGCACCGGCCGAGGTGATCCGGAACGTGTTGGCGTGGTGCTTTTCGTCGAGCACGCACAAGAACCGGAACGGCACAGTCGTACCGTTCCGGCGGCGCAGGCCACCGGTGCCGCTAAGGACGACGGCTTGCTGGTCATGCTGGGCAGAGAGCCACGGCACACCGTCGAGCATGATCTGGCCGAACGAGGCATCGGCTTCGCGAACCTCCAGGCCGGCGGCACCGGCGCAGCGCGAGAGGGCGGCGGTCGAAATGCCGCCTGGATCTGTCGTCACCGCTTGCCCGGTGACGCCGGCCGCGCCCGCGCCGACCAAGACCATTCCAACGGCAATAAGGATGAGCAGGCCAGGACGCATAACCCATTTCCCATCTTCTATCGGCACGAGTGCCGCAACTCTCCTATTCGGCGGATGATGCGACGACCTTGATGCAGATCAACAAGGCGGGCCGGACCGTTCGGCTGCGTGAAGCTCCTCGGCGGAATTTCGCACGAGGGGTGGCCGGGGCGGCATCACGATCGGAGCGGGAACTTGATATGAGTTCAGCTCATCATCTCTGGATAGTCGCCTTGCGCTCGCCCTGAGCCGACCCGCTGCAAGAGCTGCGTTCGACGCCGATTGCCACGACGCGGCCCGTCTTCTCCAGACAGCCGTTCCTCCAGGTGCCGGAGAAAGTCTCGCCCAGCACCGTCGCGGTGCCAGGACCATTGGGCACGTCGTTGCCGTAGAGACCCTCGTAGCTCACCTGGGGCGCCCAGACGTAGCGACCGAAACCCTCTCGCTTCCCGTTACGGAACGTGCCCTCGAAACGATCGATCATCTGGCCGTGCTCGTACCACTGTACGACGCCCTGGCCGTCCTTGTTGCCGCCCGGGCAGGCGCCGCTCCAGACCGCGCGATCGTTGGGGTCGGGGTGCCAATCCCCCATGCGGCATCCGACTTCCGTGTCGAGCAGCCAGTCGCCCTCGTTGCACGGCTGGGTCCAGCTGATCTCGAGAGAGTCAGGAGCGTCCGGCGAGCAGTCCATCGGCGTCGACGCAGCTGCCATCAGCTGCGCGGCTGCCTGAACGCCTGCCAGCTGCGCCGCTGCAAACACCACCACCACAGCCCACCTAGAAATGCGCATCATCATCACCCGCGACTCCGGCCTGCGCCGGGCTTCTACGGGAATCGCATTTCAACGGGATTGTGCAGGCGGGCGTATCTCGTTTCGTGTGTTACGGCGGTCGGAGACCTTGTCCGACGCGCCGCCGGGCTCTGCTCGCGCGGGAGGCGCCGGGGGCTCTTGCTGTTCGAGTGCCTTCGCAGCGGAGCCCATGAACAGGTATTGATCTCCCCCCGCGGTGATACCTTCCTTGAGAACGTCGATGGCGCGCGATTTGTCGCCAACTCTCCAGAACGCTTCCGAAACGTCGCGGTAGACGATTCCCGTCGCGCTCGAGCGGTTCTCGGCTGCCGTCTGGCGCAGCGCCTGCTTGGCGAATCGGAAGCTGCGTTCCCCGGCCGCCCGGTCGCCGTCCAAAATCTGGTAGCCGGCGAGGGCGCTGTAAGCGAGCGCCAGCGTGCCGCAATTGTAGTTGGTCTTGCTCGAGCACTGATCGGTGGTGGAGAACCGCTCCACTTCTTTCGACGCCAGGCTTATCGCCTTCTTCTGGTCGCCGGCATCGGACGCTTCCATTGCGGCCACCTGGTACGAGGCCGTGCTGGCGCAAGCCGCCAGCGCGACCGCGCAAGCGGCTATTGCCGCCACCTGACGAAGTTCCCCAAACAACGCGGCCATAGGCAATCCTGGTTCGACATGCGGCCGGTGGTTCGGCTCAGCTCCTCACTCTCCTTGTATCAAGCATGTCGCCGAAGCGAACCGCAAATCGAGCTCGGGCCCCCATCCGGCCGAGGGCGATCGGCCGGATGCGGTACGTGCCCTGGCCTCAGTTGGTCGCGTTCTTCTTCGCGAGCGACAGAACCATCTCGAGCGCCTCCTTGCCCGGAAGGCCCTTCTTCTCGGTTTCGGCGACCCAGTGGTCCCACACCGGCTGCGCGGCCGTGGTCATCAGCTTGTCGCGCATCTCCTGGGTCACCTTCACCACCTCCAGCTTGCGCTTCTCGAACAGCGGGAAGGCCTTCTTGTCGGCCGCGTCATAGGCCTCGCGCTGCAGGCGGTAGGTCTCTTCCTTGGCGTCCTGCAGGATCTTCTTGTACTCGTCGGGAAGCGCCTTCCAGGCCGTCTGGCTCAGCACGACCGAGTTGTGGATGATGCCGAGCTGCATGCCGAGCGTGTACCATTTCGACACTTCGTGAAGCTTGTAGGCCGTGAAGCTGTAGGTGAAGGGGAACGATGCCGCCTGGAACGTGCCGCGTTCCAGCGCTGTGTAGACTTCCGGAGCGGACACCGACGTCGGCACGGCACCGAGAAGTTTCATGGCGTCGCCGAGGCCGCCCAGGGCACGCACCCTCATGCCCTTCCAGTCCTCGAGGTCACGCGGCGGCTTGCCCGTGCCCATGAACTCGTACTGCGGCAGGAGCAGGGTCATGAAATGCATGGCGTTCCACTTGGACAGCTCGTCGGACACCGGCTTCCAGGCCTGGTATGCGTCCTGCACCTTGGCCGATGCGACGAGGTCGGGAATCGGCAGGAACGGCATGTCGAGCACGCCCTGCAGCGGCGTCTTCGCGGGCGCATACGAATAGGCAACGAATGCACCCTGGTAGGCATCGACCTTTATCCCGTCGAGCATGTCCTTCGCTTCGCCGAGCTGCTCATTGTACCTGAGATTGATGATGAAATTGCCGCCGCTCTTCTCCTTGGCAACCTTCGCGAGATGTTCGAAGGTCACGGTGGCAGCGCGCGGCGGCCCATAAAGCGAGAAGGTCCAGGTGACCTTGTCGGCAGCGTTGGCGGGAAGTGCCGCGACGACGCCGAATGCAAGACCAAGCGAAAGCAGCGATATGCGCTTCATGACTTTGAGTCCTCCCTGTTAATCCGAGATCTCGACGATGAAGGTGACGATTTCGGGAAACGCCGTCAGCACGCCCAGCGTGATGATATCGGCGAAGATGAAAGGCCAGATGCCCTTGAAGATGTCGCGCACGGAAATATCGGGCCGCACGCCGTTGACCACGAACACGACCAGCCCGACCGGCGGCGAGAGCGAGGCAATGCCGCTGAGCTTGACCAGCACGATGCCGAACCAGATCGGGTCATAGCCCAGCGCGACGATCACCGGGAAGATCACCGGCAGGGTGAGCAGGAACATGCCGATACCCTCGAGCACCGTGCCGAGGACGAAATACAGCAGGTAGATCGCCAGCAGCACCAGCACCGGCGCCACATCGAGGCTGGTGACCCACTTCGAAACCTCCTCCGGCATGCCGGAGTAGCCGAGGAAACGCACGAAGATCAGGACGCCCCAAATCACCGTGAAGATCATTACGGTCAGGCGCGCCGAATCGAGCAAGCACTGGCGCAGCTCGCTGCGGTTGATGCCGTTCTTGAGGGCGAAGACGAACACCGAGAAGGCGCCCAGAGCACCCGCCTCGGTCGGCGTCGCCCAACCGAAATACATGCTGAGGAAAATGATCAGGATCACAAGGAAGATCGGCGTCGTGCCGGGCAGCGACCGGAAGCGCTGCGGCCACGTGTAGCCGGTGATGCGCGGTCCGAGCTCCGGGTTCCGCCAGCAGCGATAGGTGATGATCATCGCGTAGACCAGCGCCGACACGAGGCCGGGCACGAACCCCGCGATCAGCAGCTTGCCGATCGACTGCTCGGTGATGATCCCGTAGACGACCAGCAGGGTGCTGGGCGGGATCAGCGAATCGAGCGTGGCGCCGGCCGCGCAGACGCCGGCCGCGAGGCGCTTGTCGTACTTCGCGCGCAGCATCTCCGGGATCGCGACCTTGGCGAACACCGCCGCCGCCGCGCTGCTCGCGCCCGACACCGCCGAGAAGCCCGCGACCGCGAACACCGTGCCGGTGGCGAGGCCGCCGGGCAGCCAGCCGAACCAGCGTCGCGCCGCCTCGAACGCGGTCTGGGTGATGCCGGCGTAATACGCGAGATAGCCGATCAGGATGAACATCGGCAGCACGGAGAGCGTGTAGTTGGCGCCGGCCGTGTAGGGCGCGATGCCGGCGGTACGAATCCCCGCATCCCAGCCCAGCATCATGGTCAGGCCCGCGGTGCCGACCAGCGCGCCGGCAAAGGCGAAGCGGATGCCCGCGAAGCAGAGAACCAGCAGCGCAACCACACCGAGGCCGCCGATCGTCATCGGGCTGAGTTCTATCATCGTGCATCCTCACGGCCCAGGGCCTCGGCGATCTCGTCCTTCACCTGCGTCTCGATCGTGACCAGCTTGGGCACTGCGATGGGCTCGGCATCCGGATAGGCGATCATCCGCAAGTAGCCGCAAATCTGCAGAATGAGGCGAAGCCACAGCACGCTGAGCGCCAGCGGCACCATGAACTTGGCGGGCCAGGTCGGCAGCTGGATATCCATGGACGAGTCGCCGATCTGGTAGGCGCGCAGGAAGTTGGTGAAGCTTGCGTAGACCAACACGCTGATGATGACGATGGTCACGAGCACGCCAAACAGCTCGATCTTCCAGCGCGAGGCTGGACGCCAGCCCATGGTCAGGTCCATGCCGATATGGCTGCCGAGCCGCTGGGCATAGGCGATGCCGAGAAAGGCGAACAGCGAGGAGGCCTGCTCGATCCAGTCGATATAACCGTAGATCGCGAAGTCGAAGATCGTGCGGCCGACGATCTGCGCCACGCCGACGAACATCAGGAAGAAGACGGCCGCTGCCGCGATCAGATTGAGGCCGTCCTCCGCATGGGACAACGCCTTGTCGGCCTTACGCAACAATATGGGTTGCGCGTCGACACCTGAACCATCGGCCATTCAGCGCCAGCCTCTGCCGGCCCGCTGGGAACTCGCCCCCATCTTTCCTCCCATCCCGGAGCGCGTGGGGTCTCTTGACCGGACGCCATCGCCTTCGCTCTATCTGCAACTTAGATAAGGCCCGAAGGCCGATCAAGCGCGACTCTGGACGGACATTCCGCAAGCACCACCCTTGTCGTTCCCTTGGCCTCTGGCATAGTTGCAGCACCCGATGCCGATCCAATGGACCATCTCCCATCCCACAAGACTCGTGGTTGCCGTGTGCAAGGGCGCGATCACGCGCCAGAACATCGAGGCCTATCTCGATGCCGTCGTGGTCGCCGACACGCTGACCTATCGCAAGATATTCGACATGACGCAGGCTACGGCCAATCTTCCCGACGACGACATGATGGCGCTCGGCGCGCGCATCCGCGCCTATGCCACCGTGAGCGACCTGGGTCCGCTGGCGATCGTGGCCACGACTCCCGATAGCTATGAACGTGCCCACCTGTTCGCCGCGCTGGCCGAAGCCATGCGTCCGCTCAAGATCTTCCGCGAGCTGCACCTCGCGCGCAGGTGGCTGGACACCCAGGCACCCAGCGGCTGATGCTGGAGCACGTGTGCCGAGTGTCCCGACTCACATTCCTTCCCAAAGTGGGGGCAGGAATAAGATCGCCAGTTGCGCATGAAGCCTTCGAGCTCGCTCTCTGCCCAGGCGAGTGTCTTCTCCAGCGGCTCGCCATTTAAGTAGTGGACGACCATCTGGGTCTGCGTCGCCTGGGTGTAGATGCGCTCGGCGATGGCGTGCAGCGCGGGCGCGCCGGCGACCGACAGGAGCTGGTGATTGTAGGGGTTGGGGTGGGGGTAGAGCGTGCCGTTGGGCGGCCCTCCTCGGCCCAGGTCTTGAAGGTCGTGAGCTTCTCGAACGACGGCAGGTCGTAGCCGCCCGAGGCCGTGCGTCCAGAGCTGCTCGGCGACCTTGGGCGCGTCGCGCTTGGCCACCGCCCACGCACTCGGCGGGTTCGTGATGAAGGCGGCCTGGCCCGAAACCAGGAATTTGTTGTTCGAGGCGTCGTCCACGTCGACCGGCAGCACGGCCATCAGCTTCTTGTAGAACTTGAGGCGCTTGGAGAGGCGACCGGCATTCTGCCGCAGAAACCGAAAAGAGTGTCGAGCGTGCGCTCCGGCATCTCGACCAGCGCCTCGATGCCTACCCGGAAGGGGTCGAAGGATCGCAGGAAGCGTGTTTCCTGCGGCAAGTCCCGCTCGATGGTCTGACGGACAGAGGCGTACAGGAACTCCGACTGCGGCGTTGCATCGAAGAACCGATAGAAATCCGCCGTATCGTTCAGGACCCGAACATTGCCGTCGCTTGTTGCCGTCCATTCGACAACAGGGAGCAGGCGACTGGAATAGCTTTCGAGCGCCTTGCGATGCTCCTCCATCCCTTGCGCAGCAGGAAGGCAGCCGTGCGGGCCAGGAGATCGGCCGGTACCTTGCGAGGGCAGCAGCCGGAGTGTGCCCTGGGGCCAGGATACGCCAAGCCTGCCGCTCGACGATCCTGTGGCGCGCTCGCCGATGGCAGATAGGGTCCGAGGCAAGGGAACGCGCGGAGCATAGGCTTCTATGAGTGCCGCATAGCCGGCAGGAGTGGCCCATTCCGGCAGGCGCTACTCCTGAAATACCGTGACCGCTCCTGAAAATCGATGGTTCCTGAACGACCTCATGAAAAGGAATACCCCGATCCGAAAAATATACCAGAATGCCCATTGTCCCTAAATACAATGATATCCCATGAAAAATGACTATATAAACCTGGGTATCATGAAATGTAATTATTCTTCATAAATCGCCGCATTAGAGTACCGGAATGCTCAAACGCCCGAACGCTCTTCTGCCCAGACACTTCCTTTCCACTGCTGCCGCTCTCCTCCTTGCGCTGCCAGTCGCCGTCGCGCCGCTCGGCGCGGCCCTCGCCTGGGGTGCGACCGGCCATGAGTTCGTAAGCGGCATCGGCGCCGAGCTTCTGCCCGAGGAGCTGCCGGCGTTCGTCCGCACGCCGGAGGCGATCGCCGACATCGCCGTGTTCGGCCGCGAGCTCGACCGGTCGAAGGGCTCCGGCGATCCGCACGACAAGGAGCGCGACGCGGGCCACTTCGTCGCCCTCGACGACGCCGGCCTGGTGGCGGGCCTGCTGGCGCTCGACGCGCTGCCCGTCACGCGCGAAGCCTATGACAGCGCGCTGCGCGCCGGCGGCAAGGCCACGCAGTACAGCGCGGGTTATCTGCCGCTCGCCATCGTCGACGGCTGGCAGCAGCTCGTGAAGGACTTCGCGTACTGGCGCGCCGCCTCGGTCGGTGCCCGCACCGCGCTCGATCCGGCCGACCGCGTGTGGTTCGACGCCGACCGCGTCAGGCGCGAACGACTGGTGATCCGCGATCTCGGGGTGTGGAGCCACTACGTCGGCGACGCCAGCCAGCCGATGCATGTCTCGATCCACTTCGACGGCTGGGGGCCGTTCGACAATCCGCGCGGCTTCTCCACCAAACGCGGCCTGCACGCTCATTTCGAAGGCGCCTTCGTGCGCGCCAATGTCCAGCGCGAGCAGGTGAAAAACGTCGCCGCTCCCTATCGCGCCTGCACCTGCTCGATCCAGGACCGCGCACGGATGCTTATTGAGGCGAGCCATGCCGCCGTCGTGCCGCTTTACGAGCTTGACCTGAAAGGCGCCTTCATCGACGGCAACGAGGCGGGCATCGCCTTCGTCACCGCACGGCTGGCCGATTCGGCCTCGGTGCTGCGCGACATGATCGTCGATGCCTGGCGCGCCAGCGCCGACATGGGGGTAGGCTATCCGATGATCAGCGTGAGTGACATCGAAGCAGGCAGGCGCATCCTCGCTCGCGACGATTTCGGCCGTGACTGAGCCGGAACGCGGTATCGCGAATCACTTCCAGTTCGAGATGTCACTCAACTTCAATCTCCCGGCAGTGCTCGATCTCGGCATCGCGGCCGCCTGCGTCCGGGAGGCGATTCGCGAAACGGGCAACTGGCCGGTCATGCTGTGGAAGCTGGGCGTCGCGCCGACGCTCGGCTATCCGCCGGCACCCGCGCGATACGATCCGGCGATCGGCGGCGCGCTGTTCGCGGGCTTCCTCGTCGGACGGGTCTGGAGGATGGCAGCCGAGGCGATCCGATCGTCGCACGTCGAGCTGCACAACCTTCAGCTCCTGCCGCCCTCGGCTATAGTGGCGTCATGACCTTGCAGCGCGCCGCCCTGTGGGCCGTCGTCATCGCGGCAACCGTGTACCTGCTCGTGGCCGGGCGCGGGCTGCTGCTGCCTTTGGTGCTGGGCCTCGCGCTCTGGTACATGGTCGATTCGCTGGCCGACGCCTTCGAGCAGCCCCGGCTCGGCGGCCTGCACCTGCCGCGGCCGGTCGCGCTGGTCGCCGCCATCCTCGCGATGGGCGGGCTGGTCTGGATCGTCGGCCGCACCATCGGCCGCAACATCTCCGCCGTCGCCGCCGCCGCGCCCGCCTACGAAGGCCGCCTGCAGAAGCTGATCGACCGCGCGGCGGACCTCGTCGGGGTCGAGCAGGCGCCGACGCTCAGCCAGCTCTTCGACCGCATCAGCCTGGCCGACACGCTGAGCGGTGTCGCGACCGCTGCGGCGTCGGTGGTGAGTGTAGCAGGCATCGTGCTGATCTATGCCGGCTTCTTCTTCGTCGAGCAGGTCAAGTTCCGCCGCAAGCTTTCCATCATCTTCGCCGGGCGGGCACACCAGGCGCGGCTGCGCTCGGTGCTCGAGCAGATCGACCGCGACATCCGGGTCTATCTTCGCATCAAGACGACGCTTGCGGTCGCCACCTCGGCCATCGCCTACACGGTGATGGCGTGGGTCGGCGTCGACTTCGCCGGCTTCTGGGCGGTCATGGTCTTCTTCTTCTACTATATCCCGACCGTCGGCTCGATCCTGGCGATCGTGGCACCGGCGCTGCTTACCCTGGTGCAGTTCGACCACCTCACCCCGTTCCTGATCGTGCTGCTGGTGTTCGGACCGATCCAGGTCGTGATGGCCAACGTGATCGAGCCCGCCATCATGGGGCGCTCACTGAACCTTTCGCCGCTGGTCGTGATTGTTTCCCTCATGGTGTGGGGCACGATCTGGGGTGTGGTCGGCATGTTCCTCTGCGTGCCGATCATGGTCGTGCTGCTGATCGTGCTGGCGCATTTCGAGACGACGCGGCCGGTGGCGATCCTGCTCTCGGCCGATGGCCGTATCCCCGAGCCGCGCATCCGGATCGAGGCGTCAAGGTAACCATACCTTGTCGGTTCGAGGCGCAGCAAGATCGAGATCATCGGACCGCGCTTGATGCGCGCGATCCGATGAAGCTGTCCGATCGGACCTTGCGCTAGTAGGAGAACAGGACCGGAAGCGGTGAGTTCAGGATCAGGTGCCGCGTCATGCCGCCGAAGATCATCTGGCGCAATCTACTCTGGGTATACGCGCCCTTGACGATGAGGTCGCAGCTGCCGGCGATCGCGGTGTCGACGATGGTCTGGCCGGCCGTGCGAGTACCCGGCTTGACGTGCTGGCTGGTCACGTTGAGGCCGTGACTGCGCAGCGATTCGGCGATCTCGCCGGATGTCGGCCCCGGCACCATCGCGCCGTCGACGCTCAATACGTCGATCGACTCGGCCCGGCTCAGCATCGGCATGGCGAGCGAGATCGCCCGCGCACTTTCGGTCGAGCCGTTCCAGGCGAACAGCACGCGCTTGCCGACCAGGCCGGAGAAGCCCGCCGGCACCACCAGCACCGGCCGGCCCGAGTCGAAAAGCGCCGTCTCGAACACGCTCTCGGGCATCTTGGGCAAGGCGCCGGGCTGCGGCATCACGATCAGGTCGTAGGCCCGGCCGATGATGCCGATCGCCGTCGGTCCGCTGTCGTCCGCCGACCGCCACTCGGAGATGAGGCCGGCCGCACGCGTATCGAAGGCCTGCTTCACCGCGGCAACGCGCTGGCGCTCCTCGGCATCCTCCGCAAGGCCGCCGCCGATCGGCGCACCCATGCCGGCGTCCGCCCAGGCCATGCTCATCACGCCATAGGACGGCGGCTCCAATCCCACGAGCCTCGCCCCGAACTCGCGCGCCAGCTTGGCCGCCAGATCGAATGCGGATGGATCTTCCGCCGTCCAGGCCATTGTCAGAATTGACTTCATGACACGCCCTCCCTGTTCGAGGTCACGATATCACGCAACGCGTCCATGCATAGAACGATGCGCCGGATACAATCAGAAAATTGTTGGCGTCCTTGGCATGAATGTCATGCAACAGTCAGCTTGCCGAAAGCAGGCATCAGTTCCCTGGCTGCGCCTTGGGATAAGACGGACCATCTGGTTCCAGCCGGGCACGACCGGCAGGGTCCCAGTGCGGCACCTCGACTTGCCCGGCCCGCCAGGCTGCTCGACCGCCATTGCGTCCTGCAGGACATCCGCGCCGTAGAAGACGAACGGCGATGGAGCGGCAAGGCGGCGCCCCTATCCGTCGGCCTACTGGCCGAAGGTCCGGCGATACGTCTTGGTCATCACCTCGTCGAGCCGCGCGCCGGGTTCGAAGTCGGCCATTTCGTCGGGACGCTGGAGGCCCGGAATCTGCCGGGCGCAAGCCGACGGCGCGCCGATCACCTGGGTCACGGGATAGAGTGACGACCAGGCGCGCACGCCCTCGTAATCCTCCTCCTCGTCGGCCACGTGCTTGTCGCGGATCTTGCCCGAGGCATGCTCGATCTCCATGCCCATCATGGTCGTGGCCTTGAACTCCTGCGGATTTGGCTGGCGGATCAGCCTGGAACGGCCAGGATAGATGCGGTCGATGAAGCGGTCCATCAGCTTCAGCTTCTCGGCCGGATCCTCGATGAAGTGCGCCGTGCCGAACGCCATCACCGCGCGATAGTTCACCGAATGATGGAAGCCCGATCGCGCCATCACCAGCGCGTCGAGATGCGTGACGGTGAGGCAGACCGGGAGGCCTTCCTTCTGCATGCGGATCATCCGGCTCGCCGACGAGCCGTGCCAGTAAAGATGGTCGCCTTCGCGCCAGAAGCTGGTCGGCGTGCAGTACGGCCGGCCATCGATCACATAGGCGATGTGGCACACCAGGGCGGCATCGAGAATCTCGTAGACCGTCTTCTTGTCGTAGCGGCCGCGTTCGTGGACGCGCTTCACCTTGTTGACGTTGGTGACGCCGAACGCTTCGGCGGTGTTCTCGGTAGTCGTGGTGCTCAAAGAAAAACTCCTGCGATTTCGGCGCAGACCATGATTGCAGCATGGTCTATACGAAAGGGCCACTTTCCCGAAAACAGCCTGTACCAGTTATGCCGCGCAAGACCGCCCCGATCGGCTTGGCCATCGATCCCGCCTCGGACGTGCCGCTGCACCGGCAGATCGGTGAGCAGATCCGGCGCGCCATCCTGGAACGCCGCCTCGCGCCGGGCCTGAAACTGCCGTCGTCACGGCAGATGGCGACGGAGCTAGGCTGCGCGCGCGGTACAGTCCTGCAGGCGATGGACCAGCTCGTGGCCGAAGGCTACGTGGTGGCGCACGCGGGTTCGGGCCTGTCGGCCGCGGCCAATCTGCCCGACGAGATGCTGGTCTGGCCCAAGGTGGCTCCGCGCACGCCCTCTACTCCGGCCGCACCCGTTCTGTCACGCCGCACCGCCGCCGCCCTCGCCCCGCAAACCATCGAGGAGACATTCGACAGCTCTCCCATCGCCTTTCCGACCGGCCAACCCGACCGCGCTGCGTTTCCGTTCGCGCAGTGGGCCAAGCTGCTCGAGCGCGAATGGCGCAAGCCGGCGTGGGCGATCGCGGGCGCGCTGCATCCGTTCGGCCATCCCGACCTGCGCGAGGCGATCGCGGCCTATCTTGGCATGGCGCGCGGTTTCGGTTGCGAGAGCGGCTCCGTCGTCGTGACCTCGGGCATGCGCCAGAGCCTCTCCCTGTTCGCGCGCCTGACCCTCGATGCGGGACAGGAGGCATGGATCGAGGAACCGGGCTTCATCGGCACGCGCGAGGCGATGGCGATGGCCGAGGTCGAGGCGGTGCCCGTGCCGATCGACGCGCAGGGTTTCTCCGTGGCGGCGGCATTGAAGCGAGCGCCGAAGGCACGGCTCGCCGTCGTGGCGCCGTCGCATCAGTTCCCGCTCGGCACGGTGCTGAGCCTGCAACGCCGGCTCGAGCTCCTGAGCTGGGCGGAACGCACCGGAAGCTGGATCGCGGAGGACGATTTCGATGGCGAGTACCGCTATGCCGGCCGGCCGCTCGCTCCTCTGCGCGCGCTCGATCGCACGGGCCGCGTGGCCTATCTCGGCAGCTTCTCCAAGCTCCTCTTCCCGGCCCTGCGGCTCAGCTACATCGTGCTGCCCGCGTCGCTCGCCCGAGCGGCCGAACAGATCATGGCGGGCACCTCGGCGCGCGCGTCCCTGCTGGGGCAAGGCGCCCTCGCGCGCTTCATCGCCGACGGCCATCTCGCTGCACACCTCCGGCGCACCAGATTGCTCTATGCGCGGCGGCAAGAGGCCCTGCTCGCCGCCGCGGACCGTTCCTTGAGGGGACTGCTCGAGATGTCACCCGATCTCGGCGGCATGCATGTCATCGCCCGGCCGACACCTGCAATCGCCCCGACCTTCGACGATCATGCGCTTGCATTGGCGGCCGCAAGACAGGGCGTAAGCGTCTCGCCCTTGTCGGCCTGCTACTCCGGCCGCGCAAAGCGGCACGGCCTGATCCTGGGTTACGCCGGCACGCGCGAGGCGGACATGCCGGCCGCGCTCGCGGCCCTGCGTAGCGTGGTGCAGGACGTCATCGGAGCGCGCCACTGAAGTGGCGCGCTCCGATAAGCTCACCGCTCGAGCGCGAACTCCGTCGCGGAAACACGGTGCAGGAGGCCGCGCAGCGTCGCGGCGGTGTCCGGCCCGAGCTCCCGTTCGAAGGCGTTCTGGGCCCGGTGCCAGAGCGTCCAGCCTTCGGCCAGGGTCTCGCGCCCCTTCCTGGTCAACGACACTTCGCGGCTGCGCCGATCCTTGCCCACCGCGAGACGCACCAACCCCCGCGCCTGCAGCGGCCGCACATTGTGGCCGAGCGTTGCACGGTCCATCACCATCGCCTCGGCCAGTGGATTGAGGGCGGTCGTCCCGAGCTGGTCGATCACGCGCAATATCGAAAGCTGCGTCGCCCGAAGGTCAAGCGGCGCCAGCGCCCGGTCGTAGAGCTGCGTCACCCGGCGGGTCGCCTGGCGCAGGGAAAGGCAATTGCAGATCGGGTTCATGAGCATCCCTAATCGGATCACGAGCAAACATCGCATGGCCAATAGGCTTATATGCCCTTAAATTAGCCGCCGACTCGTTCTCCCGCAACGTTCGTCCCGAAGGTCCCGCATGAGCGACCCTGCGCGAGGGCCGGGTCGGCATCGTGCAGGCCGTTCTGCAGCGTCGATAAGGAGTCCCCAGCGTGAGCGCTTCATACACGACCGCCGACCAGATCCCCATCCGCAACGCCGGGACGACGCCCGGCCAGGTGCTGGCGATCGTCAGCGCCGGTCTCATCATGGCCAATCTCGACCTGTTCATCGTGAATGTCGCGCTGCCGAACATCCGCCAGGACTTCGGCGATCCCGCGCTTGACGACATGTCGTGGATCCTGAGCGGCTACGCCATCGTCTATGCCGCGCTGCTCGTGTTCTTCGGCCGGCTGGTCGAACGCCATCGCCGGGACCTCAGCTTCCTGGTCGGCATCGCGCTCTTCACCGCAGCTTCCGCGGCGTGCGCCGCCGCCACCGGAGTGTGGACGCTGGTCGCCTTCCGGCTGGTCCAGGCGGCGGGCGCGGCGTTGATGACGCCGACCTCCCTCGGCCTGCTGCTCGCCTCCTATCCTCCGGAGCGACGCGCCGGCGCCGTGCGCACCTGGACAGCGATCGGCGGCTTTGCCGCCGCCTTCGGTCCGGTCGCCGGCGGGCTGCTGCTCGAGCTGAGCTGGCGCTGGATCTTCATCGTCAACGTGCCGGTCGGCGTGGCCGCGCTCATCGTCGGCTGGCGCAAGCTGCCGCATGTGCCGGGTCACGACGTGCCGCGGCCCGATGCCTGGGGTGCGGCCCTGGTCACGGTCGGCGTCGCCGCCCTTACCTTCGGCCTGGTGAAGGTCAATGAATGGGGCTGGAACTCGACCGGGGTCCTCGCGAGCCTCGCCGTCGCCGTGGTCCTGCTCGCAGTCTTCACGGTGCATTGCCTGCGCGCCGGCAATCCGCTGATCGAGCCGGCGCTGTTCCGCCTGCGCGCCTTCGCCGGCGCCACTTTGGCCCTGGTGCCGTTCTCGACCGCGTTCGGCGCGATGCTGCTGGCGCTGGTGCTGTGGGAGCAAGGCGCCTGGAACTGGTCGCCCTTGCAGGCGGGCCTCGCCATCGCACCGGGACCTTTCCTCGTGCCGGTCACTGCGTTGCTGGTCGCCGGCCGACTGATCAAGCGCTTCGGCACAGCGCCGGTGGTCACGCTCGGCCTGACTGTCTTCGCCGCCGGCTGCGCCTGGTGGGCGATCGGCGTCACGGTGACGCCAAACCTGGTCGCGGCGATGGGCGGCATCATCCTCACCGGCATCGGCGTCGGCCTCACCATGCCGACCCTGATGGGCGCTGCCGCGGGAACGCTGCCGCCCTCGTCCTTCGCCACCGGTTCGGCGGTCGTGAACATGATCCGCCAGACCGGCATGGCGATCGGCGTGGCCGGCCTGATCGCGATCATCGGCACGCCGACAGGCTCCGTCGCCGACCATCTCGGTGCCTTCCGGCACGCCTGGTGGGCGATGACCTTCGTCACCTTGCTCGGGCTGGTGCCGACCTTCCTGATGCTGCGCGCCCGAACGGTTGCGCCCTCTGCCGCGAAGGCCGCTGCCAGGGCGTGAGGCGGGCATCCCTCCGAAGCAGACCGATGCGAAAACGGCTGCACCCGCAACTGCGACCTGCCGGGAGACTCGACTTGTACGCAGTTTCCGGATCGCTCAAGCTTTCTTGGATCGAACGGCCTTGTGTTGCGGTGCCGCTTTTCCCTTGGCATTCGTCGTCGGCGCCCCGATGAACGAAAACAGCAGGTCGCAAAGCGCATCCTTCGCCGAAGGATCGTTTATTCGCAGCGGACCCGGGTCGACAACCACCATATTGATGACGGTGGCGGCCACGACCTGCAGGCCGATGCGCAGCCTCATCTCGCGAGCAGGGTTACGGCCGCTGCTGGAGCGGGCGGAAAGGACGGATAGCAACCTGTCCTCAAGCTGCCTTCGCCGTTCATGGATCGGCTTCCAAGCGTCAGGCCGCGTTGCCATATGGCTGATCAATTCCCTGACGAGGCTCCGTCGTTCGCGAACCGACGTGACGACGACGGCGACCCAGCCTTCCAGTATCCGGCGCTGCGGCCATTTCTCCCGTTCAGCCGTTTCGCACAAGGCGAAACCCCGATCCTGGAATTCCTTCAGCGCAACGGCGAGCACTGCTTCGACGAATTGCGACTTGTCTCCGAAGCGGAAGTAAAGAGAGCCGATGGAGGCTTTGGCCTCGGCAGCCACGTCGGCCATGTTCAAGCCGGCAACTCCGCGTGTTTCGATCCCTTTCAATCCGGCCTGGAGCAGCGCTTTCTCGCCCTTGCGGCTTCGTTCTTGTTGCGGCGGCTTGAGGCTCGAAGAGGGCATTTGTGACTCGACGCGCAGGTTATACTAGAACTATATTCTATTTCTAGTTTGGCGCTGTCAAAGGATATCTCGCTTGATCCACGTCAATGGGGAGAGCTCTCAGGATGCCGATAAGGTCGGCCAGCCATCCCAGGAGGAGACGACAATGAAATTCGGCAACCGCCTTTACCGGGCCGCCCTGCTGGCGGCCGTCGGCTGGCTGGGCGTGGCGCCCGCCGGCGCACAGCAACCCGCCAAGCCCAACATTGTCATCATCTGGGGTGACGACATTGGACAATCCAATGTCAGCGCCTACTCGCGCGGCCTGATGGGCTATCAGACGCCCAACATCGACCGCATCGCAAGCGAAGGCATGATGTTCACCGACATCTACGCCGAGCAGAGCTGCACGGCCGGCCGGGCTTCATTCATCACCGGTCAGGCGGGCCTGCGGACCGGCCTGACCAAGGTCGGGCTGCCCGGCGCGACGCTCGGTTTGCGCAAGGAAGATCCGACGATTGCCGAGCTGCTCAAGGTGCAAGGCTATGCCACCGGCCAGTTCGGCAAGAACCATCTCGGAGACCGCAACGAGTTCCTGCCTACCGTCCACGGCTTCGACGAATTCTACGGCAACCTCTATCACCTCAATGCCGAAGAAGAGCCGGAACTGCCGGACTATCCCAAGGACCCGGCGTTCCGCGCCAAGTTCGGGCCGCGCGGCGTGCTGGACTGCAAGGCGTCGGACAAGGACGATCCGACGATCGACCCGCGCTTCGGCAAGGTCGGCAAGCAGGTCTGTACGGACACCGGTCCGCTGACCAAGAAGCGGATGGAAACGATCGACGACGACATCGCCAAGCGCGCCGTCGACTTCATCCAGCGGCAGAACGCGGCCGGGAAGCCCGCGATGGTCTGGGTGAATTTCACCCACATGCACCTGCGCACCCATACCAAGCCCGGGAGTCTCGGCCAGGCGGGTCAGTTCCAGAGCCCGTATCACGATACGATGATCGACCACGACAAGAACGTCGGCGAGGTCCTCAAGGCGCTCGACGACCTCAAGATCGCCGACAACACCTTCGTCATGTACTCGACCGACAACGGCCCGCACATGAACTCATGGCCCGACGGCGCCATGACGCCGTTCCGCAGCGAGAAGAACACGAACTGGGAAGGCGCCTACCGGGTGCCGGGCATGGTGCGCTGGCCAGGCAAAATCAAGCCGGGACAGGTGTCCAACGAAATGGTCGCCCATCTCGACTGGCTGCCGACGCTCGTCGCGATCGGCGGAGACGCCGACGTGAAAGACAAGCTCGCCAAAGGCTACAAGATCGGTGACATGACCTACAAGGTGCAGCTCGATGGCGACAATCTCGTTCCCTACCTGACCGGCCAGGCACCGAAGAGCCCGCGCAAGTCGTTCCTGTATTTCAACGATGACCAGCAACTGACGGCGTTGCGCTACGACAACTGGAAGATGGTGTTCCTGGAGCAGCGGGTTCCAGGCACTCTGCGCCTATGGGCGGAGCCATTCGTCAGCCTGCGGATTCCCAAGATCTTCAACCTTCGAACCGATCCCTACGAGCGCGCCGACATCACCTCGAACACCTACTACGACTGGTTGATGGACCACGTCTTCCTGCTGATTCCCGCGCAGGAGTACGTCGGCCAGTTCCTGGCAAGCTTCAAGGAGTTCCCGCAACGCCAGAAGGCCGCCAGCTTCAACCTCGACGAGGTCATGTCCAAGTTGGGCGACGTCACGCTGCTGGAGAACCAGGGGCTCGGAGCCCCGCAGAAGTAGGGTTTTCATCCGCGCAGAGCGAGGTGTCGTCGGCGTCACTCTGCGTAGCGCCTTTCCAGAGCCGACACGAGGCAGCGACCGACCAGTTCCCTGGTCGGTCGCTGCGGCGCCCGGGTCCAGCTGACGTTTCCCAAGCAGTGCGCCTTGCGTGCCTGATCACGGTGCAATCCATGAAGACGACCGACAAGCCCGAACTGCTATTGGCCGCCCCTCATGACGGCCTGTCACGGCGCGATCTGCTCGCCGGCACTGCGGCGGTCGGCACCCTGCTAGCGCTCTCGGCGAACAGGGCGGCAGCAGCGGACGGCAAGAAGACCTTCACTATCCTGCACACCAACGACATGCATTCGGCCTTCGTCGGCATGGGGCCGTCGGCCGATTACACGCCATTCACGCTGAACGACGACAAGACCCGCGGCGGCTACGCCCGCCTCGCGGGGCTGATCGCGCGGCGCAAGGCAGCCCGCGAGGCGCAGGGGCCAGTACTGGTGCTCGACGCCGGCGACTTCAGCATGGGGACGGCGTTCGCCGCCGCCACCCGCGAGACCGGCGGCGAGCTGCAGCTCATGGGCCGCATGGGCTATGACGCCACCACTTTCGGCAATCATGAATTCGATCTCGGGCCCGACGGTCTCGGCAAGGCGATCGGCGTCGCCGCCCAGGCCGGCCGCATCCCAGCTGTATTGGCGTCGAACGCCAACCTCTCGAAGGACGATGTCACGCTGGTCGACCTCCAGCGGCTGGCCAAGGACGGCGTGATCAGGCGCTATCTCGTGATCGAGCGCGGCGCAATCCGCTTCGGTCTGTTCGGCGTGCTCGGCAAGGAAGCCATCTTCTACACGGGCGGCGCCGGCGCGGTGTCCTTCGTCGACGCGATAGAGACGGCCAAGGAGGTCGTTAAGACCCTGCGCGAGACGGAGAAAGTCGATGTCGTCATCGCCCTCAGCCACGGCGGCGTCGAGAAGGGCAAGGACGGCCGCTACAGCGACGGCGACGACGTGCGTCTGGCCGCCGCGGTCCCCGGCATCGACATCGTGATCGGCGGCCACAGCCACACCGAACTGCGCGAGCCGATCCTGGTCACCGGTCGCACGCCCGTGGTCCAGACCGGCCGGGAGGGCCAAAACCTCGGCGAGCTCGTCCTCTCGCTCGACGGCGACAAGCTCGCGGTCGAGTCCTGCCAGCTGCATGCCGTCGACGACACCGTCGTCGCTGACAAGGCAACGGCCGACGAGATCGACCAGCTCAAGAAGTCGGTCACCGCGGCGGTGTTCGCGTCACGCGGCTACAGCATCGACGAGCCGCTGGCGGTGGTGCCGCGTGATCTGCCCAGCGACTTCGCCGATATCGCCGGCGGCACGATCCTGGCCAATCTGGTCACCGACGCTTTCAGGAACGCGACGAAAGCCGACATCGGCTTCACCGCCAACGGCATGATGCGCGCCGGCCTGATGCGCGGCAAATCGGGTGTGCAGACGGTGTACGACGTGTTCTCGGTGGCGCCGCTCGGCGCCGGCGTGGTCGATCCCACCGCCGGCAGCGCGCTGGTGACGGCCTGGTTCACCGGGCTCGAGCTCAAGAACATGCTCGAGTTCTTTCTCGTCGACAGCCCGGCCCACCCGGGCGAGTACTTCCCGCGCAGCTCCGGCATGCGCTGCCGCTACGATCCGTCGCGTCCGAAGCTCGACGTCGTGACTGCTGTCGAGCTGGGCGACCTCAATCGCGGTTACCGGGCGATCGACGTCACGGGCAAGGACGAAAGACTCTACAGCCTGACCTGCCCGCTATACCTCGGCATCATCCTGGTCGCGATCCCGAAGTACACCAATGGCAAGCTCGCGCTCACGCCGAAGAACAAGGCCGGCCAACCGCTGTCATCGAGGGTCGAGGCGCTCGACACGCCGGGCGACAGCAACTCGCCCTACCTGCTGCCGCCGCCCGGCACGACCGACAAGGCCAGCGTCGCCACCGGGACGGGCAAAGACGCGCTCCACGAGATCAAGGAGTGGCAGGCGATCATGGATCACCTGCGCACGCTGCCCGCCGCGAAGCCGAGCGAGCTGCCCGTGGTCCCGGTCGACGACCGTGCAGCCGAGGTCCGCGCGATCAGGGCGCAATGACCATTCAACTCGACACAAAGGGGCGATGCTCAGGACGGCCGACCGGCCAGGCGGCGCGCGCTGGGCACGAACGCTCGTGGAACGCGACGTTTGATCCGCCGCCCTGCAGCTCTGTTGCCGTTGGTCGTCGCAATGATCTCTGCGGCGACTGCGCAAGGCCAGGTGTCGAACGAGTTCTGGCCGGAGGCGCAAATTCACTACCGGTTCGACGATCGCACGCGTGCGATCGCCATGACGGCGGTCAGCCGGGATCTTGCCAGCCAGTCGAGCTATCAGGCCGAGGAGGGGGTGACCGTCGAGCATCGCTTTGCGGACTATTTCCTGGGCTGCATCGGCTACCGGCACGGCGGAGCAACAGATGGCGATCCCTTCAATGACAATCGCCTCTTGATCGAGCAGACGTTGCGTCTGCACCTGCCGGGACAGATCATCGCCGACTACCGCATGCTCGAGGATCTGCGCTAGCTCGATACCGGCTTTTGGGTTCGTATCCGCGAGCGCCTCCGGGTCCAGCGCGATTTCACCGTCGACGGCCACAGCTTTACACCCTACGCCTCCGCCGAGGTCTTCTTCGACACCCGCTACGGTCAAGTTCGCGCGAAACCGGCTGACCGCCGGCGTCACCCTGCCGATCTACCACCATTTCAGCCTGGAGCCGTACCTCGTCCGCCAGGTCGACTACGGGGGAAACTTCGCGATCACGAACGCCGTTGGACTGATCCTGATCGCCGCCTTTTGAGGTGACGCGGCCGGCTAAGGTGAGCGAAAAGAACCGGCAAACGATCGGTCCTCCAGTCGCAGGGCCAGCTTGACCAACGGGCGTCGTCGCAAGTTTTGACAGCACTTCCCCGAATATCCGCTGAGGCATCAGGGCGCGAGCCGCGGCAGATCCCTATGCGATCGCCGCCGCCGTCGGTGGGATCCAAGGCAAGGCGGTCGGACAGCGCTGCCAGCGTGATGCAGTTGATCGCGGCGGCCTCGATCGTGGCGATGTCCGTCGCGTCGGGCAGCCCCTCTCCAGCAACACGGCGAGCACTTCCACCACGGTCCCATACCTGGCAGCGGCAGTAGGCCGTCGGTACATTCACGCTGCGCATCGATGTTCAGCAGGGTGCCCTCGCCATCGTCGGCTTGACGCGCGAATCGGCCTCGCCGAGTGTCAGCGCCCATGAAGACGATCATCGTCGGTGGCGGCATCATGGGCCTGTCCACCGCTTGGGGACTGGTGCGCGAGGGCCACGTGGTCGAGCTGTTCGAGCAGGGCGTATTGCCCAACCCGCTCGCCTCCTCTGTCGACGAGCATCGGCTGATCCGTCATCCCTACGGCGATCGCACGGGCTATGCGCGCATGATCGACCCGGCCTTCGCGGCCTGGGACCTGTTGTGGCGCGATCTCGGTCAGACCTTCTATGCGCCGACCGGCACGCTCGCCCTGACCGGCAACGGCGCCGACTGGGCGGAGCGCTCGGCGCGCACGCAGGCCGCGATCGGCCGGCCGATGACGGAACTCTCGCTCGGCGATCTGCGCCGGCGCTTTCCCCGGCTCGACGCGCGCGGCGTCGAGCGCGCATTCTGGATGGAGACCGGCGGCGTGCTGTTCGCGCAGGACATCGTGGCCGCGCTTGCGCGGCATCTCGAGTCTCGGCCTGGCGTGACGCTGCATCCGCACACCGCGGTCCGGTCGGTCGACCTCGAGCATGGGCGCGTCGTCACGGAGGCCGATGTGACGCACGAGGCCGATGTGGTGATCGTCGCCGCCGGCGCCTGGGTTGGCCGCCTTCTGCCCGAATTCGCCCGCACGCTGGTGCCGTCACGCCAGGTCGTCATCTACTTCCGGCTGCCCGAGGCTCAGCGCGCGGCCTGGTCGAAGGGGCCGATGGTTATCCAGAAGACCGGCGATGTAGGCCTCTACTTCGTGCCACCCATGCAGGGTCGCGGCTTCAAGGTCGGCGACCATTCGTTCAGCCGCAGCGGCGATCCCGATGCCGGCCGCGACGCACACGAGGACGAGATCCGCCCACTGATCAAGCGCTGCCGCGATCTGTTCCGAGGGTTCGATAGCTGGCGGACCGACCGGGTGAAGGCCTGCTTCTATACCGTGACCGAGGACGAGCGCTTCGTCGTCGAGAAGACCGGCGCCAAGGGCTGGCTGATGTCGCCTTGCTCCGGCCACGGCTTCAAGTTCGGCGCGCTGATGGGCCTGGAGCTCGCACGCACCATTGCAACGAACCGCGACCCCGCTTCACACGCGCGCTGGGCGGCAGGCGAGGAAAGCGATATTCATGTCTCTCTCCCCGCCTCTCCTCCTAACGGCGGAGAGGAGTAAGACGACGGGCTCCAGCGAGGCGAGTAGCAAGATGGCTAAAGCGAAGAAGAACAAAAACGGCCAGGGTGGCAGCAAGAGCGACAAGCCGACCGGCATGCGGCCCACTGGAATGAGACAGGGGCTCGCCACCTACGGCGATGCCGGCTTCTCGCTGTTCCTGCGCAAGGCGTTCCTCAAGGCCGGCGGCTACACCGACGACGCGCTCGACCGGCCGATCGTCGGCATCACCAATACCTTCAGCGACTACAATCCCTGCCACGGCAACGTTCCCGACCTGATCGAGGCGGTGAAGCGCGGCGTCATGCTGGCCGGCGCCATGCCGATGGTCTTCCCGACCGTGTCGATCCACGAGAGCTTCTCGCATCCGACGTCGATGTTCCTGCGCAACCTGATGGCAATGGACACCGAGGAGATGGTGCGCGCCCAGCCGATGGATTCGGTCGTGCTGATCGGCGGCTGCGACAAGACCCTGCCCGCCCAGCTCATGGCTGCCGCGAGCGTCGACCGTCCCGCCGTCGTGCTGCCGGTCGGCCCGATGCTGGTCGGTCACTTCAAGGGCGAGGTGCTGGGAGCCTGCACTGACTGCCGCCGCCTGTGGGGCCAGTATCGCGCCGGCACGTTCTCCGAGGCCGACATCGACAAGGTAAGCGAGCGGCTGGCGCCGACCAAGGGGACCTGCATGGTGATGGGCACTGCCAGCACCATGGGCTGCATCGTCGAGACGCTGGGCATGGGCCTGCCGACATCGGGTTCGATCCCGGCCACCCACTCCGACCGCCTGCGCGTCGCCGAGGCGACCGGCAAGCTTGCCGCCGAGATGGCGGTGAAGCAGGGACCGAAGCCCAGCCAGATCATGACGAGGGCGGCGTTCCGCAACGCCCTCACCGTGCTGCAGGCGATCGGCGGCTCGACCAACGCGCTGGTCCATCTCACCGCCGTCGCGCGCCGGCTCGGCATCCAGATCGAGCTCGAGGAGTTCGACGAGATCGGCCGCCAGGTGCCGGTGCTGGTCGACCTCAAGCCGTCGGGCGACCATTACATGGAGCACTTCCACTGGGCCGGCGGCAACCCGCGCCTGATGAAGGAGATCCGCGGCCATCTCGATGAGAAGTGCCTGACCGTCTCCGGCAAGAGCCTCAAGCAGGTGATCGATGCGGCCGAGATCGTGCCCAACCAGACCGTGATCCGCACGACGAAGAACCCGATCAAGGAAACCGGCGGCATGGCGGTGCTGCGCGGCAACCTCGCGCCGCGCGGCGCGGTGATCAAGCACTCGGCGGCAACGCCCGCGCTGCTCACCCATACCGGCCGTGCCGTCGTGTTCGACTCGCTGGAAGACCTCGCCGCGCGCGGCGACGATCCCAACCTCGACGTGAAGGCCGACGATATCCTCGTGCTGCGCAATGCCGGGCCGAAGGGCGCGCCGGGCATGCCCGAGGCGGGCTCCTTCCCGATCCCGATGAAGCTCGCGCGCGCCGGCGTGAAGGACATGATCCGCATCTCGGATGCGCGCATGAGCGGCACGGCGTTCGGCACCATCGTATTGCACATCGCACCTGAATCCGCCGTCGGCGGCCCGCTCGCGCTTGTCAAGACCGGGGACCGCATCACGCTCGACGTGCCGAACCGCAAGATCGAGCTGCTCGTACCGGCCAGGGAACTGGCCGCACGGAAGAAAGTATGGAAGGCGCCACCGCCGCACCCCGGCAGCGACCGCGGCTACACCGGGCTGTTCCACAGGACGGTGCTGCAGGCCGACGAAGGCGTCGACTTCGACTTTCTCGGACCGGCGAAGGGCTGAGGCTTCCGCGGCCTCGCCCTTCTGCCTCGTCGTACGGCCCTAGTGCTTCGTCACCTTCCGCGGCTTGCGGCTGGCCGAGGCCAGCTCCTTGTACTTGCGCGCCACGCCGAGCATCAAAGCCTTCGCTTCAGGGCTGATCATGGTCATTGCCTTCGCGCGTGCTTGCTCGGCCTTGCGATCCCAGTTGCTGACGGAGACAGTCGCTGTGCTCATGTTGGCCCCCAACGATCAAGCCGACGCCAGAAACAAAACCTGGCGTCGAACAACTAGCAGCGGACATTCGATGCGGAGCGGCACGCTCATGCAGCGGTCAACTGCTGTCTGGCGATCCTCATCCTGATGAACTGCGCCATCGAGACGAGGCAGACGCGCATTTGCTAGCAGAGAGCGTGCCGGAAAGTACCGCAAAACTTTTGTGTAGGTCCCTTGCCGAGAAACCCGCGAAACAACTTTTCTTCAAAGTGTGTCCCGGAATGCGTTCGGGATTCCTTCACTTCATCTCGCCGCGCCCCGCGGGCCTCATCCGATCACGATGCGCTTCGCGTCGAGGGCGCGATAGGCGGATGTGCGGCAACTGAGGATGATGACCTGCATGCGCCGCGCCGCATCGGCCAGGATATCGAGCACGGTCTCGAACCGATCGTCGTCGGCGAAGACCAGCGCGTCGTCGAGAATCAGCGAGGCGGGCTTGCCCTTCTCGATCAGCAGATCGGCGAATGCAATGCGCGTCAGCACCGCGAGCTGCTCCTGCGTGCCCTTGCTGAGATCGCCGGCGGCTTCCTCGCGGCCGCCGCGGATCAGGGCGCGCGGCGTGTATTCGTCGCCGAGCGCCAGGCTCGCGTTGGGCAGGAGCCGCGAGACGTAGGGCGCGACCCGGCGCGTGATCGGCGCGAGGTAGCGGCGCGACGCGGCGAGCTGTGCGTCGCCGATGACCTGCTTCAGGAGGCGCAGCACTTCCGCCTCCTCCCTGAGGCGCTCGTGCGTTGTCCGCGCGACGTCAGCCGCTTCGGCCGCCCCCGTTGCGCGAGTCGCCGGCCCGGCGCCTCCCAGCGTTCTCGCGCGTTCCTCCAGCCTTGCGATCTCCTGCACCAGCCCCAGCCGGTCCTCGCGCATTCGCTCGTGCTTCTGCACGAGGCCGGCGCGGCGCCGGATGAGCGCCGCTTCGTCGAGCCCGGCCGCCGCGCGGCGCGCCTCGTCGCGCGCCAGCACCGCCCGAGTCTCGGTTGCTCGGGCCTCGGACAACTGCCGCGCAAGATCGTCATCGTCCAGCCCGGCTAGCTCGGCCGCGAGCTCGGATTCCAGCCGCTGGTGCTCCGCAGCGGCGCGCGCGACATGACTGGCGAGGCGCACCTCGCCAAGCTCGGCGGCGCGGAGGGCGTCCACGGCGGCCTCGCGTCGTCCCTGCGCCGTGCGCTCCGCAGTACGCGCAGCCTCCCAGCGCGCCTCCACGTCTTCGCCGGGCGTGACGCCTGCGTCAGGCGTCGAGGTCACATCGGGCCGCATCTCGCCCGCAAGCGCGCCACGCAAGGCTTTCAATCCAGCGGCCAGCTTGAGCATGGGATCGGCGGGGCAAGCGGCTGCGAGGCGCGCGGCAAGCGCCTGCTCCGACTGCTCGATCCGGCTGCGCACGCGCGCGGCTGCGCGGGCCTCTTCCGTCGTCGCCTGGCCGACCTGCGCCAGGAAGCCGGCGAGGTCCTGCTCGGCCGCGCGCAAGGCCGCGAGCGCGGCCTCGCCGCCGGCCGGCGGTTCGACGACAACCGTGCCGAGGCCGGCGATGTCGAGCACCTGCCTCTCGGTCACCGCCACGCGCACGCCGCCCTCGACCGCCACACCATTCAACAGAGCGGCCGGCGCGGCCGGCTCCAGCGCAACCTGCAGGGTCGCGGCACCGGCAGTGGCGGCGGAGCGTCTCTCGACAACGGCCCGCTCCAGCTTCTGCAACCGATCCAGCGCCGCTTCCGTCATGGTCGCCGACGCAAGCGCGCGCCGCGTGGCCTCGAGCTCGGCGGCGATCGCCTCGGCAGCATCGAGGCGCGCGAAGGCCGCCGACAGCACCCGCTGACGCTCCCCTTCCGTCTTCGTCCCCTGCGCGACGCGTCGCAGCTCTTCTGTCTCTCGCAACGTTGCCCGCGCCGCCTCGAGAAGGGATGCGGCACTGCGCTCCCCGTCGAGCGCCGTCGCGAGCGCCTTCGCATGATCGGCCGACGCCGCCAGCGCGGAGGCGCGGTCCTTCCCCGCGGCCGCAAGCGCGTCGCGCAACCCGGCGCGCTTCGACGCGCGCGCCTCCAGCCGCTCGCGCACGCCGACCGCTTCCCGCAGATGCGACTCGGCGGCGGCCAGCGCCTGGCTCGCCGTCCGTGCCCGCTCGATGTCGGCGCCAAGCGCGGCGATCTGCTGCTCCAGCTCCGAACCGCTTGCGCACGCTCCAGCTCTCGCCGCCCGTCTCGAACGTCAGCTTCACCGTGGGCGCGACCTCGTCGCCGTGCGGGCGGAAGGACTGGATGCGCTCGCTGCGCGAGCCGTGGCGCTCGAACAGCGCGGCGCGCAGCGCGTCCAGCACGGTCGACTTGCCGGCCTCGTTGCTCTCGCAGACCAGGTTCAGACCGTCGGCGAAGCCGGTGAGATGGACGGGCTGCCGGAACTTGCGGAAGTTCTCGATCTCGAGCTCGCGCACCCGCATCAGGCGCCTCCGCGCTGCGCGCGCTGATGCTCGATATAGAGACGCTCCAGCGCGGCCGCCGCCCGCCGCCCCTCGATGCCGCCTTCGGCAACCATCGCCTGCAACCGCTCGGTGGCTTCGCGCAGCACGCCGTTCACGTCGATGTCGGAGAGATCGCTTTCGGTCGGACGGGAGGAGAGATCGCCGACATCGAGATCGAGCCAGCGGACTTCGTGCGCGAGGCCGTTCTCCAGCCGGTCGCGCACGGCGACCCTGTCGGCGAGGGAGAGCCGGCCCGAGAGCTTCAGCCGCGCCACCAGGTTGCGGCGCTCGACCTCGGGCGCCAGGCCGGCCAGCAGCCCCTCCAGCTCCTCGCCGGCGGTCAGCGTCCAGTCGCCCGTGGCCCAGCCGTAGCGGCCGATCGCCAGTTCCTCGACCTTCGGCGCGTCGCCCGCACCGCGCAGCTCGACGCTCAGCGCAACCCCGGTCGCCTTGCGGCCGAAATCATCGGGCTCGGGCGTGCCGCTGTAATGCGTGAACGGATCGACTGTCAGCCGGCCGTGCCAGTCGCCGAGCGCCAGATAGGCGAGGCCCGAGCGCTTCGCGCGATCGGGCGGGAGCAGATTGGTGGCCGCGTCACGGCCGCCGAAGTCGGTGATCGAGCCGTGCGCCAGCCCGACCCGGAGCGCGCCGGGCGGCGTCTCGGCGCGGTCGAACCAGTCCGTAGGGTCCTCCAGCGTACGCTTGTACTGGAGCGGCGCAGGCAGCAGCCAGACGCCCTCCGTCAGCTCGACCGGCTGCGGCTCCAGGCAGGTCACGACATTGCCCGGCGCCTCGACGGCAAGCCGGCTCCACAGCCCGTCGGCGCGGGCCGGGTCGTGGTTGCCGGGCAGCAGCACCCAGCGCACGTCGGCGGCGGCCTTCATGCGCGTCAGCGCCTGGCGATAGACCCGATCGCCCGGCTCCGAATTGTCGAACACATCGCCGGCCACCAGGACGGCGCGCGCGCCCTCGCGCCGGGCGGCCGCGGCCAGGCTGTCGATCGCATCGAGCCGCGCCTCCTGGAGCGCCGCGCGCGCCTCGTCGGGCAAGCGGCCGAACGGCTTGCCGAGCTGCCAGTCAGACGTGTGAATGAACCGCATGCATCCTGCCGCCGAGCGCTCTATGCGGTCTGCGACGAGAATACAAGCGACCGGATAGGCACCCTGGGCACGGTCGCCGGCGGTCAGGCCACCACGTTGAAATTCGTGTTGCTGATGGAAGGCGCGCCATTGAGCTGGGCGAACTGCACGGCCGCCGCCGCCCCGGTCCCGTCGCTATCGTAGAACAGGTTCCCGGTCACCGCGTTGTAGACGATGCGATCGTCCGCGTCGTGCGCGGCCGGGCCCGCGAAGAACGCCGCGGCGGAGAGCGTGCCGAGCGTGGTGATGGCGGTGAAGATGCTCTGGTCGAGCCGGATCGTATCGTTCGCCGCGCTGAAGTCCGCGACCGTGTCGATAGTGCCGGCCAGTGCCGAGTCGAACACGAACGTGTCCAGGCCGCTGCCGCCCGTCAGCACATCCGTGCCGGCCCCGCCGTTCAGCACGTCGCTGCCGCTCCCGCCGTCCAGGGCATTGTTGCCCGAATTGCCGGTCAGTGTGTTGGCCAGCGAGTTGCCGGTCGCGTTGATGTTCGCGCTACCGGTCAAGGTCAGGTTCTCGACGAACTGGCCGGCCAGGCCGAAGCTGACCGAGCTCTGCACCAAGTCCGTCCCGCCCGCGCTGCCCGAGGCCTCCACCACCGTGTCGCCGACATTATCCACCACGTAGGTGTCGTTGCCCGCCCCGCCCGTCATCGTGTCCGCGCCGGTCGATCCGTTCAGGACGTTGTTGCCCGAATTGCCGACGAGGATGTTGGCCAGCGAGTTGCCCGCGACGTTGGTGTTCCCGGTGCCCGTCAAGGTCAGGTTCTCGATATGCTGGCCCGACAGGCTGTAACTGACCGAGCTGAAGACCTGATCGGTTCCTGAGTTGGCCACCTCGATCACGGAGTCGCTGGTGGCGTTGACATAGTAGGTGTCGTCGCCCGCGCCGCCGGCCATCGTATCCGCGCCGGTCCCGCCGTCCAGGGCATTGTTGCCCGAATTGCCGGTCAGCGTGTTGGCCAGCGAGTTCCCGGTGGCATTGGTGTTCCCGCTGCCCGTCAAGGTCAGCTTCTCGATATACTGGCCGGCAAGGCTGTACGTGACCGAGCTCTGCGCCAGGTCCGTCCCGCCGCCCGAGGCCTCCACCGCCGTGTCGCCGGCATTGTCCACAACGTAAGTGTCGTCGCCCGCGCCGCCCGTCATCTTGTCCGCGCCGGCCGCGCCATCGAGCACGTTGTTGCCCGAATTGCCGGTCAGCGTGTTTGCCAGCGTGTTACCGGTGCCGTTGGTGTTGGCGCTACCGGTCAGCGTCAGGTTCTCGAAGAACGCGCCCAGCGTGTAGCTCACCGAGGCGTTCACCAGGTCGGTGCCGCCGTCGTCGACGCCGGGCGTGGAGTCCTCGCGCACTACGTCACCGGCATCGTCGACGTAGTAGGTGTCGTTGCCGGCGCCGCCAAACATCATGTCGTTGCCGGCGCCGCCAACCAAAGTATCGTTGCCAGTCAGGCCGGTCAGCACATTGCCGCCGCCGTCGCCGGTGAGCGTGTCGTTGTTCGCCGACCCGGTGACGTTCTCGATCGAGATCAACGTGTCGCCCTGGGCATCGCCGCCGGTGTTCACGCCCGTCGCGAGGTTGACCGTGACGGCAGCCGCACTCGCGGCATAGGACGCGGTATCGCTGCCTGCGTATCCAAAGCCGACCGCACTCTGATCCCATTCGACGACGACGTTGTACTGTGCTGCGGCGTCGTTCCAGTAGCCTGTAGGGTGGTCCGGTGGATTGCCGATCAAGTAATTTTCGCCGGTGCCGCCGTTCGGTTCGTTAGGCGCCCAGTTGACGTACAGATCGTTCACGACATGACCGCCAGCGCCGCCACTCCAGAATTGCAGCGTCGGCGTCGAGCCGTCCAGCCAGTACCATTCGCCTTCCGTTTCCGCATCGCTCGCCCCCAGCCA
Organism: Reyranella sp.; assembly: GCF_965279465.1. Classification (NCBI taxonomy): domain Bacteria; kingdom Pseudomonadati; phylum Pseudomonadota; class Alphaproteobacteria; order Hyphomicrobiales; family Reyranellaceae; genus Reyranella; species Reyranella sp. The sequence goes on along the minus strand of NZ_OZ257242.1, from coordinate 3,090,636 downwards.
GAAGAGCTCGCCCTTGGCGACCGTCATCGTGACGAAGGCGTTCTCGGCGGCCGAGAAGATGGTGGCAAGCCGGCCCGAAACCCCGGCAAGCGTGAGGTCGTGAGCCATCGCTTGCGCCTGATCGAAGCTCACCAGCGTCTCGATCAACTCATAGTACTTGCCGAACCCGGAATAGATGGCGCTGTCGGAGCTGCCGCCATCGATCGTGTCGGCGCCAGCCCCGCCCGTCAGCATGTCATCACCCGCACCGCCGAGCAGGATGTCCGCGCCGGTCCCGCCGCTCAGCACATTGTTGCCCGAGTTGCCGGTCAGCGTATTGGCCAGCGAGTTGCCGGTGGCGTTGGTGTCTCCGCTGCCGGTCAGGGTCAGGTTCTCGACATACTCGCCCGATAGGCTGTAGCTGACCGAGCTGAAGACCTGATCGGTCCCTGCGTTGCTCGCCTCGACCGTGCTGTCGCCAACGTCGTCGACATAGTAGGTGTCGTCGCCCGCACCGCCGGTCATCGTGTCCGCGCCGGTCCCACCATCCATCGTGTCCGCGCCGGCCGCGCCGTTCAGGACGTTGTTGCCCGAATTGCCGGTCAGCGTGTTGGCCAGCGCGTTCCCGGTGCCGTTGATTGCCGTCGACCCGGTCAGGGTCAGATTCTCGACCTCCGCGCTCAGCGTGAAGCTCACGGCGCTCTGCACCAGGTCCGTCCCGCCGCCCGCCGCCTCGACGACCGTGTCGCCGGCATTGTCCACCCCATAAGTGTCGTCGCCCGCGCCGCCCGTCATCGTGTCCGCGCCAGCCCCGCCGTCCAGCAGGTTGTTGCCGGCGTTGCCGACGATCGCGTTCGCCAGCGCGTTGCCGATGCCGTTGATGCTCGCGCTGCCGGTCAGGGTCAGGTTCTCGACCTCCGCGCTCAGCGTGAAGCTCACCGAGCTCTGCACCAGGTCCGTCCCGCCGCCCGCGACCTCCACGGCCGTATCGCCAGCATTGTCCACCACGTAGGTGTCGTCGCCGTCACCCCCGGTCAGCGTGTTGTTTCCGGCATTGCCGGTGATGATGTTGGCCAGCGCGTTGCCGGTGCCGTTGATATCGGCGCTACCGGTCAGCGTCAGGTTATCGAAGAAGGCGCCCAGCGTGTAGCTCATCGAGGCATTCACCAGGTCGGTGCCGCCGTCGTCGACGCCGGGCGTGGAGTCCTCGCGCACTACGTCGCCGACATCGTCGACGTAGTAGGTGTCGTTGCCAGCGCCGCCAACCAAAGTATCGTTGCCGGCCAGGCCGGTCAGCACATTGCCGCCGTCGTCGCCGGTGAGCGTGTCGTTATGTGCCGACCCGGTGACGTTCTCGATCGAGATCAACGTGTCGCCCGCCGCGTCGCCGCCGGTGTTCACGCCCGTCGCGAGGTTGACCGTGACGGCAGCCGCACTCGCGGCATAGGACGCGGTATCGCTGCCGTCGAATCCCAAACCGACCGCACTCTGATCCCATTCGACAACGAAGTAAGTCGAATAGCTCGAGTCGACGTCATACCAAGTCCCGTCGCCAAGATAGTTGGCGAGCAGGACGTCTTCCTCCCACAAACCGAGCCCGTTGTTAGGTTCTTGCCCCGACGTCCAGTTCGAGTACAGACCGTTGACCGTCGTGCCTTCGACACCTCCGCTCCAGAATTGCTGCGCCTGCGTCAGGCCGTCCAGCCAGTACCATTCGCCTTCCGATGCCGCATCGCTCGCCCCCAGCCAGAAGACCCCATCTTTGGCGACGGTCGTCGTGACGAAGTCATTCTCCTCGGCCGAGAAGATGGTGGCGAGCCGGCCGTGAATCCCGGCAAGCGTGAGGTCGTGAGCCATCGCTTGCGCCTGATCGAAGCTCACCAGCGTCTCGATCAGCTCGTAGTACTTGCCGAACCCGGAGTAGATTGCGCTGTCGGAGCCGCCACCACCGCCATCGATCGTGTCGGCGCCAGCCCCGCCCGTCAGCACGTCGTCACCCGCACCGCCGTACAGAGTGTCCGCGCCGGTCCCGCCGCTCAGCACATTGTTGCCCGAGTTGCCGGTCAGCGTATTGGCCAACGAGTTGCCGGTGGCGTTGGTGTCTCCGCTGCCGGTCAGGGTCAGGTTCTCGACATACTGGCCCGATAGGCTGTAGCTGACCGAGCTGAAGACCTGATCGGTTCCCGCGTTGCTCGCCTCGACCGTGGTGTCGCCAACGTCGTCGACATAGTAGGTGTCGTCGCCCGCACCGCCGGTCATCGTGTCCGCGCCGGTCCCGCCATCCAGCGTGTCGGCACCGGCCGCGCCAGCCAGCGTGTCGTTGCCGCCACCACCGTCGAGGCGATTGGCGTTGCCGTCGCCCGTGAGCTGGTCATCGAAGCCCGAGCCGACCAGGTTGGCGATGCCGGACAGGATATCAGTGCCGGCATTCAGCGTGTCCTGCGCCGCCGTGGTGGCCAGGCTGACCGTCACCCCGCCGCCTGCGTCGTAATAGTTCGCGGTGTCGATGCCGCCGCCGCCAGTCAGCGAATCATTGCCAGCGCCACCGTTTAGCACGTCGTTGCCCGCACCACCGTCGACCGTATCGTCACCCTCACCGCCATCCAGCGTGTCGTCGCCGTCGCCGCCGTTCAGCGTGTCGTCGTAGGCTGAACCCTGCAGCCAGTCGCCATTGGCCGTCCCGGTCAACGTGTAGCCTGCCGTTACGCCCCAGTCGGAAACATGCGCCGAGTGCTGGCCGGTGATGCGCGTCGACAGGTCCAGCGTGCCTCCGGCTCCCACTATGCCGACACCGAACTGGCTGTCCACCACCACGACGCTGTCGGTCAGCGTGCCGAACAACGAAAGCTGGGCTGTCGTTCCGAGAAAGCCGTTGATCCCGTTGGAATCGAGAACCTCGACGTTGCTGAAGCTGTAGCCGTTGAGGTTGCTGCCCCGAACGGTATCCGTGCCCGTGCCGCCGTCGACCGTGCCAATGGCGCTGCCGCCGAGATCGACGATGTACAGCAGGTCGTTGTCGGCGCCGCCGTTCAACGTCGAACCGGCACCGGTGGTGTCGTAGAGAATGTCGCTGCCGTTGCCGCCATCCAGCGCGTCGACGCCTTGACCTCCGTCAAGCGTGTCGTCGCCGTCGCCGCCATTCAGCGTGTCGTCGTAGCCCGAACCCTGAAGCCAGTCGCCATTGGCCGTCCCGGTCACGGTGTAACCGGCCGTTACGTCCCAGTCGGAAACATGGGCCGAGTGCTCGCCGGTGATACGCGTCGACAGGTCTAGCACCCCTCCGGGTCCCACTATGCCGACGCCGAACTGGCTGTCCGCCGCTACGACGCTGTCGGTCAGCGTGCCGAACGATGAAAGCTGGGCCGTTGTGCCGAGAAAACCATTGACGCCGTTGGCATCGAGAATCTCGACGCTGCTGAAAGCGTACCCGTTGAGATTGCCGCCCCGAACGGTATCCGTGCCCGTGCCGCCGTCGATCGTGCCGATGGCGCTGCCGCCGAGATCGACGATGTACAGTAGGTCGTCGTCGGCGCCGCCGTTCAACGTCGAACCGGCTCCGCTGGTGTCGTAGAGAACGTCGTTGCCGTTGCCGCCATTCAGCGTGTTGACGCCTTGATTACCGTCCAGCGTGTCGTTGCCATCCCCGCCGTCCAGCGTGTCGTCTCCCGCGCCGCCGTCGATGAAGTTGGCTCCGCTGTTGCCGCTGATGATGTTGTTCAAGTCGTTGCCGTAGACCTGGATGGCGGAGGCGTCCGCCAGGTTGATCGTCAGGATGCCATCCGCAGCGTACAGCACGATGCCAGCAACGCTCATCGGTGCGCTGAAGGTCAGGTTCTCGACTGTGACGCTGACGCTCTCGTTACCTGCGTAGCCGGCGGCCACCAGGATGGTGTCGCCTGCCACCGAGGCACCAACAGCATCAGAAATCGTCGCATAAGTGCCCGGAACGTTACGTGTCGCCATAGCAATTCCCCCAGATCGGACGTGCCCAAGGGTTGCGAGCGTCGCACGCTCGGAAAGATCGGCGCGTCCCCCGATTGGGGGATAGTCGTTGCATCCAGTAAATTACTTCTACTACCGGGATGCCTGGCTGGTTGGCGCCAGTGCCAGCAGCACGGCCCGGATCAGGTCGGTCTGCGAAGCCGTGCCGGTTTTGGCGCGGGCGCGCGTCAGATGGGTGCGCGCCGTCTCGAATCCAATGCCCTGCCGTCGCGCCACCTCGGGCAGGCTCAGTCCGGTGACGAGCAGGCTGACCAAGCGCGCTTCCGCCGGGGTCAGCCCGAACAGAGCGGACAGGGCAGAGGCGTCGATGCGTGGTTCGGCCTCGGGATCGGTGACGATCAGAAGGACCGCCGGACTTCTGGGCAACAGAACGGGCCGGCCCAGGCCCAATGGCGTCACGACGACGGTGTAGGGGCGCAGACCAGACGGCCGCTCGAGGCGCAAGTAGCTCCCGGCATCGCCGCCATCCTTACCAGCGGTCGTGCAGGCCGCCCGCAGGACGGCCTCCTGCAAACGTGAATCACTGGCATGGCTCGCGGCATGCACACCCGTGGGCCCGAGCGCCAGCCCGTCCTTGTCGCGCAGAATGCGATGGGCCGCGGCATTCGCGGCCACGAACCGCCCTGGGGCGGTGAGATGAACGATGCCGAAGGACAGCTTGTCCAGCGTCGCCGCGGAGGCGTCGGAGCGCACGCTTTCGCCGCCGAGGCGAGACCTGATCTGCACGGCCCGCCGGATGTGCGGGAGAAGGCCCTGCAGCCGGTCGCGGTCACCCTGGTCGAATGGCCGCGCCAGGCGGGGGCGATGGATGCCCAGCGAGAAGACACCGCCCCCTTGCGGGAGCATTCCGGCGGCGACCATCACCCCGTGGAACACGTCCGTGTGCGGCCGGGAGAGTTCAGTGTAAATGCGACTGTGGCGCCATTCGAGGTCGCTGACGAGATCGGTTCCCAGGACCGCCGTGTCGATGATACGCCTGCCGATCGCAGCATTGCGCCACAGGTCGTCGCCGAAGTAGTGGGCCGCGTACAACGCCACCTGCTCGGGCGTGACGCCCTGCATGTCGATCAGGTCGACACTGCCCTGCAGTTCGTACTGAGCCGTAAAGGACAACGTCGCGCCGTCGACCGCCGACACCAGTCGCTTTCCCGCGTCGCTCCACGCGGCTTGTCCGAGCGCTGCGTCATATAGCAGGCCGATCGTCTCAGTCTCGTCGTACGCGCTCATCCCATGCCACACCCAATGGCACCCCGAGCCGACTCGCATGCTACAAGGCGGCACAAAGGGCAAGGCGGAATTGGTTCCTGAGCTCCTCCCGCCGGGCTAACCCTCCGTGACGTGCATTGTCGCGTTGTCATGCAATCCGGGGACATGTATCTCGCTTGGGAGGGCACATGCGCCGTCTGCATGGAGCATCTGCTTTCAGACCGCCTTCTCGATGGTTGCTGCATCGGATGCCTAACCGCAGTGAGAACGAGCTTGTGGAAGACCTCTATGATGCGGCCCTGGGCTGTCGATCATGGGAAGAGGTCAACCACGGCCTGCTGAACCACGTGGATGGGCAGACCCTGATGATGTCGGTGCATCATACCAAGACGGCGTCGGTCGAAGTGCTCGGCTGGCTCGGCATGAGTGGTGAGAGCCTCCAGGATTATCCGTCCTTCGCACCGCACGACCTCTGGGCCGCCGGCTACGTGGAACGACGGCTGTTCGGTCGCGCGGCGATCGGCTCGTACCTCGTCGATGAACGCACCCTGACACGCAGCCTCATCTACAACGAGTACCTGCGACCCAGGGTCGGCGTATTCCATCTGGTGGGAACCGTGCTGCCGATGGACGGCGGATACCATGCCGTGCTCGGGGTGCATCGGCCGTCCGATGCGAAGGATTTTGCGCCTATCGAAGCCAGGCGGCTGGCTAGGCTTCTGCCCCATGTGCAGCGCGCCCTCGAGGTGCGCCGCCGGCTCCAGCAGGCCGATCAGGCAAGCCGCTCGGTCTATTCGGTCCTCGACCGTCTGAGGCTCGGGGCCATCATCATGGATGCGAACGGCCGCCTGCAGCATGTCAACGCTGCCGCCGATGCCATTCTGCATAGCGCCGACGGCCTTACACGCACACCGGACGGGCTACGCGCGGCGCACAAGGACGACGACAGGCGCCTGCAGCACCTGATCGGCGCGCTTCGACAAAAGCCGGGCGAGGCTCGCTCCGCCGGCGGGCACCTGCGGGTGCGCCGTCCGTCGGGAAGACCGGCCTATGCGGTCATGCTGGCGCCCCTCGGTGGCGCTGCCGCTATCGGCGGGAAAATCTCACCCGCGCTGCTGGCCTTCGTATCCGACCCGACGAAGAGCATTGCTTCCGATGCGACTGTTCTGCGCGATCTGTTCGGCTTTCCGTCCGCGGAAGCGCACCTTGTCATGGCCCTGCTGTCGGGAATTGCGCTCCCCGAGTTCGCCCGGCAGAGAGGGGTCACGCACAATACCGTTCGGACCCAACTTGGCCGCGCCATGGCCCGCACCGAAACACGCTCGCAACTCGAGCTGGTCCTGCTGGTCGCGGCCTCGATAGGCGGCACCAAGGCAGCCCACTCCGCGCCATCGCCGGCGATCAAGCCACCACGGTGAAGTTGGTGTTGCTTATGGCAGGCGTGCCGTTGAGCTGGGCGAACTGCACAGCGGCGTTCGCTCCAGTGCCGTCGCTGTCGTAGAAGAGGTTCCCGGTCACCGCGTTGTAGACGATGCGATCGTCCGCGTCGTGCGCGGCCGGGCCCGCGAAGAACGCCGCGGCGGAGAGCGTGCCGAGCGTGGTGATGGCGGTGAAGATGCTCTGGTCGAGCCGGATCGTATCGTTCGCCGCGCTGAAGTCCGCGACCGTGTCGATAGTGCCGGCCAGTGCCGAGTCGAACACGAACGTGTCCAGGCCGCTGCCGCCCGTCAGCACATCCGTGCCTGCCCCGCCGTTCAGCACGTCGCTGCCGGTTCCGCCATTCAGGGAATTGTTGCCCGAGTTGCCGGTCAATGTGTTGGCCAGCGAGTTGCCGGTGGCGTTGGTGTTCCCGCTGCCGGTCAGGGTCAGGTTCTCGATGTACTGACCGGACAGGCTGAAGCTGACAGAACTCTGCACCAGGTCCGTCCCGCCCGCGCTGCCCGAGGCCTCCACCACCGTGTCGCCGGCATTGTCCACCACGTAGGTGTCGTCGCCTGCGCCGCCCGTCATCGTGTCCGCGCCGGTCCCGCCGTTCAGGACGTTGTTGCCCGAATTGCCGACGAGGATGTTGGCCAGCGAGTTGCCCGCGACGTTGGTGTTCGCGCTGCCGGTCAAGGTCAGGTTCTCGATATGCTGGCCCGACAGGCTGTAGCTGACCGAGCTGAAGACCTGGTCGGTTCCCGAGTTGGCCACCTCGATCACGGAGTCGCTGGTGGCATTGACATAGTAGGTGTCGTCGCCCGCGCCGCCGGCCATCGTATCCGCGCCGGTCCCGCCGTTCAGGACATTGTTGCCCGAATTGCCGGTCAGCGTGTTGGCCAGCGAGTTTCCGGTGGCATTGGTGTTCCCGCTGCCGGTCAAGGTCAGGTTCTCGGCATACTGACCGGCCAGGCTGTAGCTGACCGAGCTGAAGACCTGATCGGTTCCCGCGTTCTTCGACTCGACCGTGGTGTCGGCGGCGTCATCGACATAGTAGGTGTCGTCGCCCACGCCGCCGAACATCGCGTCGACGCCAGTGCCGCCATCCAGCGTGTCCGCGCCGCTGCCGCCGACCATGTAATCGTCGCCGCCGAGCCCGTAGAGATTGCTCCCCAGGCTGCCATCGCCGTACATCGTGTTGCCGAGGTCGTTGCCGGTTCCGGTCAACCCGGCACCGAACAGCTGCAGGAGCTCGATGTTGGCCGCGAGCGTGAAGCTCGCGCCGGCGAGGACCGAGTCGAAGCCCTCGCCTTCAAGCTCGACCACGGTGTCGCCGCCGCCGTCGACCATGTAGGTGTCGTCGCCGGCTCCGCCCGTCAGCGTGTCGTCGCCGGGGCCGCCGTTCAACAGATCGTTGCCAGCGCCTCCGTCGAGGGCATCGTCGCCGTTCAGGCCGAACAACCGGTCGTTGCCGTCGAGGCCGCTGATGACGTCCGTCACCGACGAGCCGCGCACGGTATCGTCGCCGGCGAAGCCGACTTGCGTCAGGGTCTGTGTCGAGGCGTTCCACGACCAGGAGGACACGGTTGCGTTTGCGCCCGACGCGTCCAACGTGACGACCTGGCCGGTGCCCGCCGGACCGTAAATGAACGCCGCCGCCTCCTGGTCGAGGGTCTTGAGGTGTTCCGATATGCCCGGGCCGCCGACTTCCGCCATGATCGTGAGAGCGGGGTCGTCGGACGCCAGCACCTGGTCATGCGTCACGACCGGATAGGCGGCGTAGTTGGTGACGACCTCGGTCGGATGCTTCAGCCCGATCGCGTGGCCGATTTCATGCAGCAGGGTGCCGTAGGTGACCGAACCGCCCGAGGCGAACTGGCTGTTCATGAACACGTCGCCCGAGCCGTCGATGTCGCTCGCGAAGCTCGGATAGGTGAAGTAGTTCCAGTCGCCGAAGGGATAGAAGCCGATGCCGCCCGCTCCGGCGTAGGACGGCCCGCTGGTCGTATCGAAATCCACGAGCTGGAAGTTGATGTCGCCCTGGCCGGGCGCGACCTCGACGAAGATCAGGCCGGAGGCAGCCGCCCATTCGCCGAGTGCGGCGCGCGCCTGGTCCTGCTCGGTGGCGTTGAAGGCCTGGAAGCTCGAGATCGTGGCGGGGGTGAAACCATCGACATCCGCCAGGTAGCCGGCCGCCGTCGTCGGAAACGAGTAGGTCACGATGACGGGCTTGCCGGTGACCTCGATGCCGTTCCAGTAGTCGCCGCTCAACAGCGCGGTGTAGTCCGTAACGACAGGCATGACTCCCGATTCCCCGAATGAATGCATTGGAACAAGGCAACGCTACCATTCTGCCGCGATCGGGGGAAACGGCCGTTGATCCATCCCCTTTTCCGCCTGCCCGCCGGCAGCGGGAAGGCCGGTCGCGTCCAGGATTACAATTGCACGACGTCTTCCGTTCGGGCGTGCGGTGCTCAAGTCGCCTATGCTGGCGTCGCCGGTCCGCCTTGGCCTCCTGACCGTGAGGACTCCGATGATCCAACCGACCACGCTTCTGGCCGACGCGCTCGCCAGTCACCTCATGCACAATTTCAATCGCGCCTTCGGCGGCAGCACGCCCTACCATGCCGACCTGCTGGGCGAGGCTGCGAGACTCGTCATCGAGCGCATCTCGCTCAGCGATGCGCTCTATCACACGGCCGAGCACACGGCGCTCGTGACCACGGTCGCCCAGGATATCCTGCGCGGGCTGCGCCTCCGCCAGGACGTATCACCGGAAATGTGGATGCACGTCACCCTGGCCGCGCTGGCGCACGACATCGGCTACGTGCGCGGCATCTGCCATGGAGACACGGCCAACCGCTGCGTCATCGACGAGGCGGGCGCCATGATCGAGCTGCCGCGCGGCGCGTCCGACGCGTTTCTTGCCCCCTACCACGTCGAGCGCTCCAAGATCTTCGTGAAGGAGCGATTCGTTCGGCATGAACTCGTCGATGCCGAGCGTCTGGCCCGCAACATCGAACTGACTCGCTTCCCGGTCCCCAACGACGACGACCACATGGCGACCGATACGGAAGCGGCCATGGTCCGCGCCGCGGACCTGATCGGACAGCTGGGCGACCCGCTCTATCCCAGGAAGCTGAACGCCCTGTTCCACGAATTCTCCGAGATCGGCCTCAACCGGATGCTGGGCTATGAAACGCCCGCCGATGTCGCGGACCGCTATCCGCTATTCTTCTGGACGAAGGTCGAACCGTTCCTGGGCGAGGCGGTCCATGCGCTGGGCCTGACGGCCGAAGGACGGCAGTGGCTCGCCAGCCTGTACAGCCATGTCTGCGTGATCGAGCACGGACGCCGCAGCGTTGGGCCGGCGCCGTCCCCGGCCGGCGAGGAGCCAGCCGGACTGGTCGTGCGGGAACTTCCCCGATCGTCGGCGGCGGCAGTTGGAGCAGCGCGCCGGGCGAGTTAGAAAACGCTCCCACAGGAAAGGTTCTGAATTGAGCTGTCTCGAGCGGCATAGCGTGCCGCGGTCCCGGCCATGAGCGGCACAAAGCTGCCGCGCCTCTCCGTCGTCGTCACGTGCTTCAACTGCCCGGACTATGTCGGCGACGCGATCCGATCGGTGGCGCGGCAGAGTTTCCGCGACTTCGACTGCGTGATCGTCGACGACGCGTCGACCGACAATTCCGCCGCCGTCGTGCAAGAGACCATCGACGAGCTCGCCGACCCGCGCTTCCGGCTGATCCGGCTCGACAAGAATGTCGGCCAGACCGGCGCGACGCGGCGCGGGCTGGCCGAAACCCGTGCGCCGTTCGTCTGTTTCCTCGATTCGGACGACCTGTGGAACGAGGACTTTCTCGAACGCCATCTCGCCGCGCACCTCAACGAGGCCTATGCGGTTGGCTTCACCGCCTGCAACGCGCGCCTGATCGACGGCCAGGGCGCGCTGATCGCGGGCGGCGTCTACTGGTTCGGCAAGGACCGCGCCGCGGCGGACCGCGGCGCCCTCGCGCCGATCGACCCCGCGCGCATACCCCGGCTCGACCCCGCATCAGGCTCGGCCAGGTGGACGAGCCAGACGCCCTATCGGCTCTACACCAAGCGCCTGGTCCATTGGGTGTGGGTCAGCACCTCGTCGATGATGTTCCGGCGCTCGCTGATCGACCTGGTCTTCCCGGCTGACGACGAGATCTTCCGCCTTCACATGGATTTCTACATCGTCGTCATGGCCCAGATGGTCGCGGGATCGCTGCTGATCGACGAGCCGCTCTATTCCTATCGCCTGCACGGCCGCAACGGCGCGGCCGACAACCCGGTGCTGGGCGGGCGGCTGCATCTGTCGGCCCGCAACTGGGGCGACACCCATGCGCGCATGCTCGACCGCATGCTGGCCGCGATGATCGCCGATCGCGACCGTTTCGTCGTCGCTCTGGGTATTAGGCAGTACCACCGAATGTTGCTCAGAATGCGAGCCGCGCGCGCCAATATCCTGATACGATGGGCTTTTATCCTCCGCAGCTGGTTGATTTAGGCTGGCCGGTGTGAGATTTCCATGATCGACTAATTAACTGCACGGGGGCTGTGGGGGACTTGCGACATTTGACGGGCCGGCTCGGTTTCCTGGCCGTATGCGTGTGCATACTGTGCCCGGCAGTTATGCCGTCGGCAGCGTGGGCCCAAGCCCCGGCATCGCCGGCCGCCTCGAAGGGCGACCTCGATCGCCAGTATGACGAGGCTTTCCAGGAGATGCTGCGGCAGCCGGCAAACCTCGACGTGCTCTTTCGCTTCGCCTCGGTGGCCAGCCAGACCGGCGACCTCGAAGGTGCGATCTCGGCGCTGGAGCGCATGCTCCTGATCAATGCCAACCTGCCGCGGGTACGGCTCGAGCTCGGCGTCCTGTATTACCGGCTGGGCTCCTACGAAGTCGCCCGTACCTATCTCGACGGCGCGCTCAAGTCGCCGGGCCTGCCGGCGGATGTGCGCACCCGCGCCGAGCAGTTCATGGCGCAGATCGAGAAGCAGCAGAGTCCGTCGCATTTCAGCGGCGAGGTGTTCCTCGGCCTGCGCTACCAGTCGAACGCCAACCTCGGTCCGGCCACCTCGGACGTGCGCCTGTTCGGGCAGGCCGCCAACCTCAACCAGCAGGCGATCGGCGCCGCCGACTGGGGCGCCGTCAGCACGATGCAGCTCCGCCATACCTACGATTTCGGCACTCAGGACAGAACGACGCTGGAGACGATCTTCAACGGCTACGCCAACCGCCAGTTCCAGCTCTCGGCCGCCAACGTCTCGTTGCTCGACCTCACCAGCGGGCCGCGCTTCCAGGTCTTCAACGGCATCTTCGAGGACATGAGCCTGAAGATCTTCGGCGCATTCGGCGCGATCTGGGTCAATGACACGCCGTACTACCTGAGCTATGGCGGCGGCGCCGAAGCCAATGTCCTGCTGACCGACAACCTGCGCAGCATCACGACAGCCGTGTGGCGCAAGCACGCCAACAACGACACCAGCTACCTGCCGACCAACAGCCTGTTCAGGGGCACGGAGTACACTGCCAACACCGTCCTGCAATACCAGCTCACGCCGATCGTGACGCTCTTCGCCAGCGGCAGCGCCCAGCGTTACCAGACGGAGCAGGCACCGTGGCAGAGCTACATGCTGTGGGGCATCGGCGGCGGCATGAGCTTCCGCTTCCCCGATCCGGTGCTCAAGACCGGACTGCCGTGGACCGTCAGCCTGGCCGTGGGCGAGCAGTGGTGGCACTACGACGCGCCCGACCCGATCGTCGACCCGACCGTTTATCGCAACCAGAGCGATTTCATCGGCACCATCACGCTTGCGATCCCGTTCGACGAACGGACGACCGTCAGCCTTTCCGGCGGCCGCTTCGCGCGCTCCGCCACGCTGCCCAACTATGCGTTCACCAACAACAATGTGATGTTCGGCGTAAGCTGGCGCTTCTAGGCTGGCGCTTCCGACTCACCCAGGAGACGACGATGGACAAGTGCTCCCTTCGCGGCCGGTCCCTTCTTCGCGCCGCCCTGCTCGGGGCTACGGCGTTCGCCCTGACGGTCGAACCGGCGATGGCGCGGGTCGGCGTGACCTCGGCCACTGACGGCGACCCGCTCGGCAAGCCGCCGATGGAGAACGAGCGCGTGCTGCGCATCGGCATCGATGTGCAGGCCAACGAGGTGGTCCGCACCGGCGCCACGGACCGGGCGCACCTGGTCTTCCTCGATGGCTCCTCGCTCACCGTCGGTCCCAATGCGCGGCTGACGATCGACACCTTCGTCTTCGATCCGAACACCAAGAAGGGCGACCTCGCGATCACCGCCACCCAGGGCGTGTTCCGTCTTGTCGGGGGCAAGATCAGCAAGAGCAGCGCGATCACCGTGACGACGCCGTCGAGCACGATCGGCATCCGTGGCGGCATCACGATCTTAAAGGTGACGGCCAGCGAGACGGTGGCAGCGTTCATCTTCGGCACCAGCCTCACCGTCACCGGTGCCGGCCAGACCCGGACCGTCACCCGGCCAGGCTACCAGGTCGTGGTCAATGCCGGCAGTGCGCCCGGTGGGCCGACCGCCATTCCCAAGGGCGGCCTGACGTTCGACCTCGCGGTCCTCGAGACCGGCTCGTCGCAGAGCGGCGGCAGCAACAATGCGGACCAGCGCGCGCAGTCTTCCGGCTTCTCGGCCCAGAACTCCGGCCAGCCTCCCGGCCAGGCCGTTTCCGCCCTGATCCCGATCAATCCCCAGCCCCAGAACAACAACGCCATCAACAACGCGATATCGACCGCCCTCAGCAACGCGAACACCGAGGTACAGGTCACTACTACCGTCTCCTCCTTGTCGAATTCGAATTCTACGCCAGTCCCGCCGCCGCCGCCGCCCACCCAGTCGGTGAACGGCTTCGCCAGCGGGCTCGTCACCACCGTCAACGGCAATGCGGTCACGACGTCCGTGCCGGTCCTGGGCGGCCCGACGGACGTCAAGGGCTCGTTCAACGCCGCGACCGGCCAGGTAGCGACCACCATCGTGCTTCGCCAGGCTGACTCTTCGGTCACCACTCTCCAGCTCGGTGGCACGCCAAGCACCGGGGTGCTCATCAATGAAAAGAGCTACGCGATGGTGACGACGGACGACGCGTCGCGTCCGTCGACAGTTCAGGTGAACGGCAGCACGTACAACGTCCAGAACAGCTCCTTCGTGCTGAGTTCCGGGTACCTGCAGCAGCCCGGGTCGTTCGGGTCGTGCACTTGCGAGTACCTGACCTGGGGCCAATGGGGGACGGTGATCACCTATCCCAACAACTACCGTCCCAACCAGGTCGACATCGTTTCCCTCTCGCCCTATGTCGCGGGATCGATGACGCCACAGGTCCTGATGCCGCAGACCGGCAGCGCGACCTACACGGGCTCGATGATGGGCAACGTCTCGAACAACGGCAGCACCCCGTACAGCGCGACCGGCTCTTACAGCAGCACCTGGGGCTTCGCGAGCCGAGCCGGCAGCTTCAATGCCTCGTTCGACGGGACGAGCTACAGCGGCTCGGCCAAAGCGTCGGCGGGTTCGGGGGGTACAAGCTTCACAGGCAATTTCTCGGGCGGCGGCCGGTCGGGCAACCTGTCCGGCGCCTTCTTCGCCTCGCCAACCGACGCCGCCAAGTACCAGGCAGGCGCCTTCACCATCGGCACGAACACCACCAACTACAAGGCCGCCGGCGTCTTCGCCGGGCAGCGGTAGCCCGCGCGACCGTATCGAAGCGCCTCATTGATCTTTCCCTCCCCCGCTTGCGGTGGAGGTGGCGCGGTAATCCGCGACGGAGGGGGCGTGACGCACCATCTCCGTTGCCTTCCCCCTCCGTCAGCGTAAGACGCTGACACCTCCCCCGCGAACGGGGGAGGGACGGATCCAAGGCGATGGTCCCGCTCATTGCTGACGCCGGCCCATCTGGCTCGCGATGAAATCGGCGATGGCACTGATGTCGTTGCGGGCGAACCACGGCAGCGTGCTGTCTGGCGGGCGCTGGTCGGAGGCGATCGCGATGACACCATGCGCGACAACATCCATCGGTCGCGTATGGTCGGCCCGGACCTCGATCTTGGGATGGGAATCGCCCTTGAAGCCTTCGATCAGCACGAGGTCGGCCGGCGCGAGCCGCGGCAGCACGTCGGCCAGGGTGGGCTCGGGCTGCTCGCGCATGATGGCGTAGCGCTGGCCGCCGACCAGCGCGACCTCACTGGCGCCGGCCGCACGATGGCGCCAGGAATCGGTGCCGGGCCGGTCGATGTCGACGGCGTGGTGGGCATGCTTGATCGTGGCGATGCGCCAGCCGCGCCGCACGAACTCCGCGACCAGCCGCTCCGTAAGCGTCGTCTTGCCCGCGTTCTTCCACCCGGTGATGCCGAAAACGGCCTGCTCGCTCACGCCTCGATCCGCTCGCCGTGGGCATAGACGGTGAGCCGGTTGTCGCGCACGAAGGCGACCAGCGCCAGACCGGCCTGCTCGGCGGTCTCGATCGCGAGCGAGGTCGGCGCCGACACCGCAGCAATCGCCGCCGCGTCGATGGCCGCGGCCTTCTGCACCATCTCGTAGGAGCAGCGGCTTGTCACGACAACGAAGCCGCCCCTGCCCTCGAGATCGAGCTTGGCCAGCGCGCCGGCCAGCTTGTCGAGCGCGTTGTGCCGGCCGACATCCTCGCGCACCGCCAGCAAGGTGCCGTCGAGTGTTGCCCAGCCGGCGGCATGGGTGGCGCCGTTTTCGCGATTGATGTGCTGCTCGGGCGGCAGCGCAGCCATGGCGCGCACGATGGCTGCCCGCGACACTGCCGCGGTCGAGCGCGTCGCCGGCACCGGGCGCAACGCCGCGTCCAGGCTGTCGACGCCGCACAGGCCGCAGCCGGTGCGGCCCGCGAGCGTGCGCCGCCGCTCCTGGAGGGCGGCCATGCGCTGACCGGCGATCCGCAGCTGGACCTCGATGCCGCGGCCCATCGGTTCGGCCTCGATGTCGAAGATTTCCGACGGCTTGTCGACGATGTGCTCCGTCAGGGTAAAGCCGCGCGCAAAGTCCTCGATGTCACAGGGCGTCGCCATCATCACGGCATGGCTGATGCCGTTGTAGACAAGCGCCACTGCGACCTCTTCGGCGACGACTTCGTCTCGCGTCTCGGCGCCGGCCGGCGTGAGCCGGCGCGCGGCCCGGCGCACCGAGCCGCGCTTTTCCGGGCCGCCGTCGGGCACTTTACTTGACGAGCTTCAACGTTACCGCGGCCACGCCAGCGGCAACGTTCAGGCCGACACTGCCCTCGACGCTGACCGGCTGCAGGGCAACCTGCTTGTTGGAGCCGCCAACCAGCACGTTGGCGCCGAGACCGACGCCGAACGACGCACCCGCCGTTACGCCGCCGTAGTCACCGGCCAGCGCGCCGGGGCCGATGGCACCCGGTGCGAAGACCAGCCACACGATATGCGCTTCCTTGGTGAAGCCGATATCGACGCCGTAACGATTGATCGAGCCGGAATAGTGCTCGGCCTTGCCGTCGGTGCGCACCAGGAGGCAATCGAGATCCTTTGACGAGCCGAATATGAAGCCCATGCCGCCGGCCACCTTGCACTGCAGGGAGCCGACATTTACGCCGGACTGGTTCGCCGCCGGCGTTTGAGCCAGAGCGAGGGTCGAGATTGCCGTCAATGCCGTTGCGCCGAGAATGGCCATTACAATACGCCGCATGGATATGCTCCTTTCCTCATTCGAGGGAGGCGGACTTTATCGGCTGGGAAACAAAGGGCAACCCACGACGATCCTGGCGTCCTTATGGGGTAACAAGCATTGGCGTGGGCCCTTTGCCGCAGTGGTGGAAGGGCATATGGGCAGTCGCGACAAACACCCTAAGCCTTTGAAATATATACCCGTTTCAGTTTATCGGCACGCGGAGCCGCCGACGAAACCAACGATACGCGGCGGAAGCGCCCGATACCTGATAAAGTTGGTTGAGGTGCCACCAATCAGCTACATGTTCCGAACCTGAATTAGCGGAGCCTTTTGGCCAATGTCCGTCGAAGCCGAGCAAAAGACCGCCGTGGATCAAGGTCTTGCCGCCTTCGTCATGCTTGTGCGCTTTCAGGGCATGGCGGCAGATCCCGAGCAAATTCGCCACCGCATCGGCAGATCGTCGATGGCGGTGCCGGAAATGCTCCGGTGCGCCAAGGATCTGGGTCTCAGAGCACGGGCCTACAACTCGAATTGGCGGCGCCTGGTCAGCACGCCCTTGCCGGCGATCGCCCGCCTCAAGGACGGGGGCTTTCTCATTCTCGGCAAACTGGGCGACGACAAAATTCTCGTTCAGCCGCCTCTGGGAAACCGGCCTGCGCAGATGACGCGCGCGGAGTTCGAAGCCGTCTGGGACGGACACATCGTTCTCCTGACGCGCCGTGCCGGCCTGACCGACCTTTCACGCCGCTTCGATATCTCCTGGTTTCTCGGCGCCATTCACAAATATCGCCACATGCTCAGCGAGGTGCTGATCGCCTCGTTCTTCCTGCAGGTCTTCGCCCTCGTCTCCCCGCTGTTCTTCCAGATCGTGATCGACAAGGTGCTCGTGCATCGCAGCATGAGCACGCTGGACGTCCTGCTCATCGGCCTGGTGACCATCGCCGTCTTTGAAACGGTACTGGGAATCCTCCGGACCTACCTGTTCTCGCATACCACCAACCGGATCGACGTCGAATTGGGGGCACGCCTCTTCCGGCACCTTCTCGCGCTGCCGATCGCCTACTTCCAGTCGCGCCGCGTCGGCGATTCCGTCGCGCGAGTCCGCGAACTGGAGAATATCCGCAACTTCCTGACCAGCTCGGCGCTGACGCTCGCCATAGACTTGTTCTTCACGTCGGTCTTCCTGGCTGTGATGTTCCTCTACTCGCCGTTCCTGACGTGGATCGTGCTGGCTTCCTTTCCTTTCTACATCGGCATCTCTGCAGCGGCGACGCCCCTGTTCCGCAAGCGCCTCGACGAGAAGTTCCGGCGCGGTGCCGAGAATCAGGCCTTCCTGGTCGAGAGTGTGTCGGGCGTCGAGACGCTGAAGGCGATGGCCGTCGAGCCGCAGATGCAGCGCCGGTGGGAGGAGCAGCTCGCCGGCTACGTTGCCGCGAGCTTTCGCGTGCTCAATCTGGGCAATACGACGAGCCAGTGCGTCCAGCTCGTCAGCAAGCTGGTGACGGCGGCGATCCTGTTCTTCGGCGCCAAGGCGGTTATCGAAGGCAACCTCAGCATCGGCGAGCTCGTGGCTTTCAATATCTTCGCCGGCCGGGTGAGCCAGCCGGTCCTGCGGCTGGCCCAGGTCTGGCAGGACTTCCATCAGGCCCGGCTGTCGGTGGCGCGCCTGGGCGACATCCTCAACACCACTCCCGAGCCGACGTTCAACTCCGCCCGCACCGGGCTTCCGCCGATCCGCGGGGATGTCGCCTTCGAGCATGTGACGTTTCGCTACCGCATCGACGGGCCTGAAATCCTCCATGACGTCAATTTGCGGGTATCCGCGGGTCAGACCGTCGGGATCGTCGGCCAATCGGGTTCGGGCAAGAGCACGATCGCCAAGATCGTGCAGCGGCTCTACGTGCCGGAAAGCGGACGGGTGCTCATCGACGGCGTCGATATCGCCGTCTCCGATCCGACCTGGCTGCGGCGCCAGATCGGCGTAGTGCTTCAGGAGAACGTGCTCTTCAACACCTCGGTCCGCGAGAACATCGCGCTCGCCGATCCGTCGATGCCGATCGAGCGAGTCATGGCTGCAGCCGCGCTTGCAGGGGCGCATGATTTCATCCTCGAGCTGCCGGAAGGCTACGACACCGTCGTCCACGAACGCGGCAGCAGCCTGTCGGGCGGGCAGCGGCAGCGCATCGCCATCGCACGCGCCCTGGTCACCAATCCACGCATCCTGATCTTCGACGAGGCGACCAGTGCGCTCGACTATGAAAGCGAGCGGGTGATCCAGAAGAACATGCGGCAAATCTGCAAGGGTCGTACGGTCATCATCATCGCCCATCGGCTCTCGACGGTGCGCCATGCCGACCGCATCGTGACGGTCGAACGCGGCCGGATCATCGAGGACGGCACGCACGATACGCTGGTCGGCACCGGTGGCCGCTACGCAAGTCTCTGGCGGATGCAGGCTGGAATTCATGAAGTCGGTTAGTCCTGCCGTGGCGGTTCCCGCACCAACTCCGGCTCCGTCTCCCGCTCCCGCTCCGGCGCAGCCCCCCGGCCAGCCTCCCAAGAAGCCCAAGAGGAGCGCCGACGAGCTGGCGTTCCTGCCGGCGGCGCTCGAGATCGTCGAGACCCCGCCGTCGCCCATCGGACGGTCGATCGGCGCAACGATCATCCTGCTGTTCGTCCTGGCCCTCACCTGGGCATGCCTGGGTGAAATCGATATCGTCGCGTCGGCTCAGGGGAAGATCGTGCCCTCGGGTCGGACCAAGGTCATTCAGCCCCTCGAGATCGCGGTCGTTCGCGCCATTCGGGTCCAGGATGGACAAGCTGTGAAGGCCGGGGATGTGCTCATCGAGCTCGATCCGACCATCAACGCAGCGGAAGCCTCTCGCCTGAAGAGCGAGCTCATCGCGGCCCAAGTCAATGTTGCCCGCTTGAAGGCGGCCCTGGTCGAGAGCGACACGTTCCAGGCTCCGCCGGGAGCAAGCCAGGAATTGATCGCCACACAACGCAATTTCCTGCTGAGCCAGGTCGGCGAACACCGGGCGAAGCTGGGGCAATTGAGCCGTCAGGCGGAGCAGAAGGAAGCCGAAGCCGCGACATCGGCGGCGATGGTGGCCAAGCTGGAGGCGATCATTCCGGTGCTAAAGCAGCGGTTCGAGATTCGCCGCACGCTGGCCAACGCCGAGATCGGGTCGAAGCTGCAGTATCTCGAGATGCTCCAGGCCGTGACCGAGCAGGAACAGGAGCTTGCCGTGCAGAAGAGCCGGCTGCGCGAGGCCCAGGCGGCGGTCCGCACGCTGGTCGAGTCGCAAAAGCAGGTGAAGGCCGAGTATCAGAAGACGGTCCTCGACGACCTCAGCAAGAACGAACCGAGGGCGACCAGTCTCGAGCAGGAGCTGATCAAGGCCGAGCAGAAAACCAAGCTGCAGCTGCTGACGGCGCCCGTCGATGGCGTCGTCCAGCAGCTCGCGGTCCATACCGCCGGCGGTGTCGTGACGCCGGCACAGGCCCTGCTCGTCGTCGTGCCGACCGACAGTCGTCTGGAAGTCGAGGCGATGATATCCAATCGCGACATCGGCTTCATCGAGCCGGGGCAGCCAGCCGAGATCAAGGTCGACACCTTCAGCTTCACGAAATATGGGCTCATCCCGGGGCGCGTCGTCAGCATTTCGCAAGACTCCATCTCGCGCAACAAACAGGAGAGGCCGGGCGATAAAGCGCAAGGGGCCGAGATGAGCAGCAGCGAACCGAGCGGCCAGGAGTTGAACTATTCAGCACGTGTGGCGCTGGACCGAACCCAGATCCAGGTCGAGAACAAGCTGGTGAACCTGTCGCCCGGCATGGCCGTGACGGTCGAGATCAAGACGGGTTCCCGGACGGTGTTGAGCTATCTGCTGTCGCCCCTCCTCCGGTTCAAGCAGGAGAGCCTTCGGGAGAGATAGGGCGAGTGTTGCCGATCGCATTGGACAGGGCGATTGGCGGAAGAGAGTGGGAGTCGAACCCACTAAGAGCCGTCTGGCGACCCTCTCTGGCTTTGAAGGCCAGCCGCCCCACCGGGAGCGCTTCCCCTCCACGGGTGACTCTACCCGAATTCACTCACCGATGAAGCCCATTTGCCGCGCATGCGGAACGCGCCGGATCGCGCGATCAGCCATCGGTCGCTGCCGTGGATGGCGCGGGGCCATACTGACCCAGTTTTCGAGGCACCGTCCGCCGCAAGTCCCCGCGGCGGACGGTGATGCCGTGCCGGTCGAAGAATTCCAGAATCAGGATCGCGAGCTTGCGGCCGTTGTCGAGTTGGTCGCGGAACTGCGCCGCGGTGAAGTCGTCGCCCAGCCCATGCGCGAGGGCGATCATCTCGGCCACGACCGGCCGCAGGAAGAACTGATCGGGTGCGACCTCGACGAGGCGTCCCAGCCGCGCAAGCTGCCGCAGCAGCTTGCGCACGTTCGCTTCCGGCGTCGCATAGGCCTGGGCGAAGTCGCGCACCCGTGGCGGCTTGAAGCGGTCGCGAGCGAGGTCGCTCGATATTTTCTTCCACAGCGCCTCATCCTTTGTGCCGAGGGTCAGTGAATGTCCCGGCAAGCGCAGGAGCGATCCATCGATCGTAACGCTCTTGGCCGCCACCTCGAGATCGAGCAGGGCCGCAAACACTGCCGGCGGCCAGCGCTTCTTCAGCGTTATGCGTAGCCGTTCGGGAGGCAGGCCGAGCGCATCGGCATTTCCCTCGTGGAACGCCTTGAGGGTGCCCACGATGTCGGTGCGTGACACCGCAAGCGTTTCGGCGAGGAAGCCGAAGCCTGCCACCTTGGCGCCGCCGGCCTCGGCCAACAACCGCTCCACTTCGGCCGGACGGAGGTTCCGCGCGATGCCGAAACGCGCGAGATCGACGAAGCCGGTCTCTTCGCGCAGCAGGGCCGGCAGCACGCTGTCGTTCGGCTCGCGCAGCGCACGCAGCTCCGCGAGGCGCCGCGGCAGGCGCCGGTTGCGCGGCGGCCCGAACGGATCGACGATCCGCGCGCCTGCGATCGTGCGCGTGGCCGAGGGATCGCGCAGTATCACCCGGTCGCCCGCCAGGGCCCCAACTTTCTCCTCGAGAACGAGCTGCGCCAGGCTACTGCCGCCCGGCGCCAGCCTGTCGCCTTCCAGCAGCGCGACCCGGCCCATGACATGCGCCGCGCCGAGATGGATATGGACCGGCGCCCAGTGCCTGAGCGGGTCCTTCTCCGAGGCCAGCACCTTCAGCTCGACATCGATCCGGTCGGTCGGCGCCTGCAACTCCGGACTCACCACCCAGTCGCCGCGCTTAACGGCATCCTTCGACAGCCGCGCGCCGCTGAGATTGAGCGCGCAGCGTTCGCCGGCATGGCCGACCTCCGCCGCGCGATTCTGCGCGTGCAGCGAGCGCACCCGCGCCTCGAGCCCCGATGGCGCCAGCAGCAGGTGGTCACCGACCCTGATCTCGCCGGCATGCACCGTACCCGTGACAACGACGCCGGCGCCCGATAGCAGGAAGCTGCGGTCGACGGCGAGCCGCGCGTAGCCCGAGGCGCCCTTGCCGCTCTCGCCCAGCGCCAGCAGCTTGGCCTTGAGCTCGTCGACCCCGGCGCCGGTCATCGCCGAGACGGGAATGATCTCCGCGCCCTTGAGCGAAGTCGAGGACAACAACGTCTCGACCTCGGCCATGCGTTCGAGCAGCTCGTCGTCGTTCACGAGGTCGGATTTGGTGAGCGCCACGAGGCCGCGATCGAGGCCGAGCAGGTCCATGATCTGCAGATGCTCGACGGTCTGCGGCTTGATGCCTTCCGCCGCCGACACCACGAGCAGCGCCGCATCGATGCCGGTCGCGCCGGCCAGCATGTTGTGCACGAAGCGCTCGTGACCCGGGACGTCGACGAATCCGAGCTGGCGGCCGTCGCCCAGGTCGCTGTAGGCATAGCCGAGATCGATCGTGATACCGCGCGCCTTCTCCTCCTTCAGGCGGTCGGCATCGACGCCGGTCAGCGCCTTCACCAGCGCCGTCTTGCCGTGATCGATATGGCCCGCGGTACCGACGATCATCGCTCGAGCTCCGGCAATTGCGCGACGAAGGCAGCCTCGTCATCGAGCGTCCGGAGGTCGAACAGCAGCATGCCGTCCTGGATGCGGCCGATCACCGGGATCGGCAGGCTGCGGAACGCATCGGCCAGCCGGTCGAGGCCCTTGCCCGTTACCGCCACCGCGAATGACGGCAGAAGGTCGACCGGCAGCGCGCCCGAGCCGATCTGGCCGCGCACCGATTCGATGCCGACCTGCCAATTCGATCCAAGAGCGTGGGCGAAGGCCGGCATGAGACGCTCCGCCTGCGCCCGGATCTCGGCCGGCGTGCGCGCCAGCATGCGAATGGTCGGCAGGCGCTTCACCAGCTTCTCCGGATCGGCATAGAGCCGGAGCGTCGCTTCGAGTGCCGCGAGGCGCACCTTGTCGAGGCGCAGCGCGCGCTTCATCGGGTTCTTCGCGATGCGCTCGATGAAGGCCTTCTTGCCGACCAGCAGGCCGGCCTGCGGGCCGCCCAGCAGCTTGTCGCCGGAGAAGGTCACGACATCGATGCCGGCCGCAATCGCCTCGCGCGCCGTGGGTTCATGCGGCAGGCCCCAGGTCTCGAGATCGACCAAGGTGCCGCTGCCGAGATCCTCGATCACCGGCAGGCCCTTCTCCCGCGCCAGCGGCACCAGCTCGGCGGCGGACACGGTGCTGGTGAAGCCCTGCACGGCGTAGTTCGACGGATGGACCTTCATGATCGCCGCGGTGTCGGGGCCGATCGCGGCGGCATAGTCCTTGAGATGGGTGCGGTTGGTGGTCCCGACCTCGACCAGCCGGCAGCCGGCGCGCGCCATGATGTCGGGGATACGGAACGCGCCGCCGATCTCGATCAGCTCGCCACGCGAGACAATGACCTCGCGGCCCGCCGCCAGCGCGCTCAGCGCCAGCAGGACCGCGCCGGCATTATTGTTCACCGCGGTCGCCGCCTCCGCGCCGGTCAGGCGGCAGAGCCACGGCGCGATATGGTCGTCGCGCTCGCCGCGCGCGCCGCCCTCGAGATCGTACTCCAATGCCGCGGGCGAGCGCATGGCGGTGACCGCCGCCTCGATCGCCTCTTCCGCCATCAGCGCGCGGCCGAGATTGGTATGCAGGACGGTGCCGGTCAGGTTGAAAACACGGCGTAGCGACGAAGTTGCGAGGGGCGCCAGATGTTGCTCGCACCACGCGGCGCAGGCTGCGGGATCGGCGACCTCCGGCGTACCGCGCCTTGCCTCTACCCAGGCACGCAGCGTCTCGACCACGAGAGGCCGGCCAGCGCGCCCGATCAGCGATGCGAGGTTCGGCCAGTTGGCCATGCGGTCGATGGATGGCGGGCGGGAGTCTGGAGCGCGTTCAGCGCGGTCGGCACGCGACACTGTTTTTGTCCTGAGGCTGAAACTAGAGACTCGCAGGATGGCCCAGCCGATGCTCGCAATCAAACGGCGTGCTTCATCCCGCGCACTACTTCGCCTTCAGGTCCCAGGTCTTGGCGAGGTCGTCGGCGACGATCCTGGCCATCATCCGGTAGCCCTTGCTGTCGCCCTTTGCGTCGCGGATGAAATGGATGTCGTCGGCGTAGATCGTCTCCGGCACGTCCTTCAGCATGTCGCCGAGGTCGAAGACGGCCATGCCGCGGTCGCGCAGGGTCAGCATGCCGTCGACCATGCGCCGGTAGAGGACAGGGTCAGCGAGATTCCCGCCGGCTGCCCGCTTCTCCTCTTCCGTCAGCGTCTTGCCCCAGCTCGGGACGGGTTGAAGGAAGTAGGCGGTCTTGACGTTGTTGTCCTTCGCCACCGCCTCGATCGCCCGCGTATACTTCTGATAGAGCATCAGCTGCGTGGCGAACACCTTCTCGCCGTTGCCCTTGATGTCGGCCGGCAGGGCGAAAATGCTGTTCAGAGTCGTCTTCTTGTTCTTATCGGCCTTGAAGACGTCCTTGCCTTTGGCAGCCGCCTCGATGCCGCGCACGACCATGTATGCGGCATGGCTGTGACCGAGCAGCGGCATCTGCGCCAGGGTGCCGGCGATCCGGCCCATCACCCAGCCGATCGCAGCGTCGCCGAAGTTCTCGTCGGCGACGAACGGGTTGACGTCGGTGAAGTTGCTGAGCGGCCGCTCCAGCCGCTCCTCTGTGTAGGAGCGGAACAGGTAGTGCTCGTTGTAGCCGTCGAGGGTGAGCACCGCGTCGACCGATGTGGCGTACATCGAGAACAGGATGAAGGATTGCGGCTCCTTCCACGCGCCGTCGCCGCCGTTCAGCACCAGGAACGGCTTGCCGTTGGGGCTGACGAACCGCTTGTTCAGCTCCTCCTCGAGGAAGCGCGGCGCGGGCGCGGGCCAGTTCTGCGCGAGCTGGGATGAGACCGAGCCGCCGGTGATCAGCACGACATAGCGATCGGTCGGCTTGATCGTCGGAAAGTCGGTGTTCAGCAGGCCGATATTGTTGATGTTGGGCAGGCCGCACGGCGGATTTCCGTGATGCACGAACGCCAGGTAGGGGTGCGGGTAGAGCGTGTCGACGTAGCGGCAGTTCGTGCCCTTGGTCGCGTCGCGCACGTAGGTGTTCTGCGTGCGCTGGAACAGCGCCTCGGCCGAGACGTAGCGCCCCTCCTCGAGATAGAGCCAGGCGATGGCCGTCAGCTCGATGGCGGCGAGCGCCATCACGATACCAATGACGAGCGAGATCAGACCGAAGATGCGTTGCTTCATTGCTATGCCGCTTGCTTGCGGGCCTCCTGGATCGCCGTCCATACGCGCAGCGGCGTCGCCGGCATCTGGATGTTGCGGATGCCGAGCGGCCACAGCGCATCCATGATCGCGTTCATCACCGTCGGCGTCGAGCCGACCGCGCCCGACTCGCCCACGCCCTTGGCGCCGAGCGGGTTGGTCTTGGCCGGAACGCTGTCGTCGAGCTGGTTGTTGAAGGTCGGGAACAGCCCTGCACGCGGTATGGCATAATCCATGAACGACCCGGTGATCAGCTGGCCCGATTCCCGGTCGTAGACATTCTCCTCGATCAGCGCCTGGCCGATACCCTGAGCGCAGCCGCCATGGATTTGGCCAAACACGATCGGCCGGTGCAGCGGGCGGCCGACATCGTCGACGGTGGTGTAGCGCTTGAGCGTCACGTCGCCGGTCTCGGGATCGATCTCGACCTCGCCGACATGCGCACCGTTGGGCCAGGCGATGCCGTCGACCGTGTTCACGTTCTCGATGAAGATGCGCTTGTCCGGCTGCTTGGCCGCCAGCTCTCCGAGGCCGATGCCGCGGTCGGTGCCGGTGATCGTGAAGCGGCCACCGGCATAGACGATGTCGGCCGTGCTCGCTTCCAGCGCGTCGGCCGCCAGCTCCTTGCCCTTGTCGACCAGCTTCTCGCTACCGCTCAGCACCGCCGAGCCGCCGATATAGGCCGAGCGCGAGCCCATCGAGCCGACGCCGCCCACCTTGTCGGAATCGCCCATCGCGATCTCGATCTGCGAGGCATCGATGCCGAGCAGCTCTGAGGCGAGCTGGGTGAAGCTGGTCTGCAGCCCCTGCCCCATGCCCTGCGTTCCCATCCAGATCACGACCTTCCCATCGGCCTTGACCTCGTAATGGGCCATCTCGTTCATGACCATGGCGCTGGTCCATTCGACGTAGGACGCAAGCCCGCGGCCGTACAGCTTGCCACGCTTCTCGGCCTCGGCCTTACGGGCCGGAAAGCCGTCCCAATCAGCTGCTGCAAGCGTCTTGGTGAGGAACAGGTCGAAGTCGCCGGTGTCGTACTTCTCGCCCATCGCGGTGGTGTAGGGCATCTGCGCCGGGGTCACGAAGTTGCGGCGGCGCAGCTCGGCGGGATCGATGCCGATCTGGCGCGAGGCCGAGTCCATCAGCCGCTCCAGATCGAGCAGGCATTCCGGCCGGCCCGCGCCGCGATAGGCACCGACCGTCGCGGTGTTGGTGAGCACGCAGGTGATCTTGAAATCGACCAGCGACACGACGTAGGTACCGGTCGCGACCTTGGGTCCGACGAACAGCGGAATGGCAATTCCGGCGCCCGACGGATAGGCGCCGACATTGGCGAACGCCTCCATGCGCAGCGCCAGGATCCTGCCGTCCTTGTCGAGCGCCAGCGCCATCTTGTGCAGCTGGTCGCGGCCGGCGGTCGCCGAGGCGAATTCCTCGCTACGCTCGGCGCGCCACTTCACCGGGCGCTTCAGCACCTTGGCGACCCATACCGCGACCGATTCGTCGGGCTGGATGCCGGTCCGCATGCCGAAGCCGCCGCCGATGTCGCGCACCAGCACGCGCACCTTGTCCTTCGGCATCTTGAGGATGACGTCGCACAGGATGTCGCGCGTCGCCGAGGGGTTCTGGCTGCCGATATGCACGACCATGCGGTCGCCGTCCCATTCGGCCATGATCGCGCGCGGCTCCATCGCATTCACGATCAGCCGCTGATGAACGATGTCGATCTCGACCTTGTGAGCGGCGGCGGCGAAGGCGGCATCGGCCTTGGCGGCGTCGCCGAAGCGGTTGAAGCCCACACGGTTGCCCGGGGCGCCCTTCCAGACCTGCGGCGCGTCCGGCTTCAGCGCGTCTTCGATCTCGGTCACCGACGGCAGCTGCTCGTACTCGATGTCGACCAGCTCGGCGGCATCGGCAGCCTGCGCGCGCGTGTCGGCCACGACCGCCACGACCGGCTCACCGACATAGCGCACCACCTCATGGGCCAGCGGGCGGCGCGGCGTCATGTCCGGCTTCGTGCCGTCGGCGTTGGGGAACATCGCGGGCAGCACGAAGTAGCCGCTGCCTTCCTTCTCCATGTCGGCCCAGCTGTAGACGGCGACCACGCCCGGCGCCTTGCGGGCGGCCTCGGCATCGATCTTCACGATGCGTGCATGCGCCTGCGGCGAGCGTACCAGCACGACATGGACCTGGTTGGGCCGCGACAGGTTGTCGGAAAAGCCGCCATTGCCTGTCAGCAGCCGGTCATCCTCGACACGCTTGATGTACTGAGCCTTACCGAACACCGCCATACGCTACACTCCTCATCCGTCAGGCCTCGCGGCCTCCGGCGGAATATAGCCTTGCTGCGGGTGCGAACAAGGCGACCTGTTGGCCGGGTATGCCCGCGCTCAGTAGAGCTTGACGTTGTAGTTGAGCACGAGCCGGACCTCGTCGGTCGTGGTGCGCACGTTGTTCTGGTCGGTGTCCGAATGGCCGTAGCGCGCACTGAGCCACAATCCCTGGAACGGCTTCCACTCCGGGCGCCATTCGAGCCGGAAGTCCCATTCGCTCTCGACCAGCGGCCTGCCGGCCGCGGGGGCATTGGTCGCTCCGTTATAGTAGAAGACCGAGGCGGCGACGCCGGGCAGCCCGAGCGAGGTCAGCACCGAGGACAAGCCCAGCACCACGGTCTGCTCGCCGGCCCGCTGGAAGCCCTGAATCTGGGCATCGGTGTAAATCGGGTTGGAGCTCCACGGGGTTTGCATCGCGAAGCCGGGATTCACCGCGGAGAAGCCCACGGTCAGGATGGTATGCTGGAGTCCGAGCTGAAGGCGGGTGCCGAGCTGGCCGGTGGACCAATAATTCCCGCCATTCAGAAGGTTGGCGCCGGTGCTCCGCTGGTCGGCATACTGCAACGCCAGCACGGCGCGCAGGCCAAATGGCAACATCGCACCGTAAGTTCCTTCGCCGTAAGCGATATTGATCGTGTCCTGGCTGAAGTAGTTGATCGCCCCGACGGAGATCGGCCCCCATGTCAGCAGGCCTCCAGCCGATCCGACGCCGTTGGGGCGGTTCACGCCGGCGGCCTGCGCCATCGATTGGAAGTCGACGGCATCGCGCGGCTTGATGGCGGCAACATAGCCGCCGCCAAACCGCATCGAGGGCTTGCCGCTGTCCGGATCACCGAACGAGCCTTGCAGCACGTAGCCGTAGAAGGTGTTCGGCGTCATGCGGTTGTCGTGCGGGTTGAGAAAGGGTGTGGTCCAGCTGGTGCGGCCGGCGGTGACATGGATGTCGTCGGTCAACCTGAGGCGTCCGTAGAGCTCGCCCACCACCGTGTAGCCCTGCTGGTCGGGCAGCAGGAGCTGCGTGTTGCCGTACTGGTACGGGGCGTAGATCGGAAACGAGTTGTAGAGCGTGAAGCCGCCGGACACGCGGTCGAACAGCCGGCCGGTCTCGATACTGACCGACCCCGCGCCGCCACCCGCCCACGCCTCGTTGACCGTCGTCTTTGTGGGCGTGGTCTCGACGTTGTCCCGGTAATAACTTCGAACATTGAGGTCGACCTTCGAGTCCCGCAGGAAGGCCGGGGCATCCTTCATCTGCTCGCGCATCTGCGGGAACAGCGCCACGGACGGGGGCACCGGGAGCATGAAGGCCCGCTGGATCGCCGTCAGGCTGTCCTTGGGCGTGGCAGGGATCGGCAGGCCGTCGTTGGGCGATTGCGCATGCGCCTCAACGCCCAGACCTGCGACGCCGATGGCCACGACGCACAAGCCGCGTCTGATCCAAGACTGCACTAGACCTCTGCGACGACACATCGGTTCAACGCTCCGGAACGCGCACGCAAAGATATTGCATTTCAGACGCAAATAAAATGCCTTTGTTGGAGCGAGAAGGTGCCGACCGCGTCGTCACCTTTCGATGTTCGGGATGTTGAGAGCGTAGCGCGTGTGCCGCAGCGTGCCGCTTCGCCGGAGCGCCCCCTTCTCAACGAGATCCCGAAGGTCCCTCGTCGCCGTCGCGCGCGAGGTTCGCGTGATGCTGATGTAATTCTCGGCGCTCAAGCCGCCCTCGAAACCGTTGACGCCCTCCCGGAACAGTCGCGCGATCACCTTGGCCTGCCGTTCGTTCAGACGATCTCGCAAACGGTTATGAAAGCATGCCTTGGCGATGTAGAACTCCACCCTCCGGATCGTGTTGGCTTGCGCCTCCAACAGCACGTCGGCGAAGTAGGTGAGCCAGGCTGATATCTCGTTCCCCTTGTTGGCTCTCTCCAGCGCAAGATAGTAAGCGCGGCGCTTGCGTTCGATCGTGTAGGCGAGGGCGAGCAGGCTGGGCTGGCGCAGGCCCTGCGCCAAGGCCTTTTCGGAGAGCGCACGGGCGATGCGCCCGTTGCCGTCCTCGAACGGGTGAATGGAAACTAAATGGAGATGGACAATGCCCGCGCGGATCAGGCCTGGCAGGGGATGCCGCCCATCCGGGGCCGTGTCGTTGAACCACTTCACGAACACCTTCATCTCGCGCGCCACGGATCGCGACGGCGGCGCTTCGAAATGGATGGTCGGTTTGAGGGTGGAGCCCGACACCACCTGCATCGCCTCGGCATGCGTGCGATAGCCGCCGACGACCTCGATGGTCCGATTGCCGGCCAGCAGCATGCGATGCCAGTCGAATAGCGCTTTCTCGCCGAGCGGCGCGGCAAAGCTGCGATAGAGCTCAACCATCATCTGGGCGATGCCGCGCTCGGCAGCCTCGATGCGTGCACTCGGCCCCGCCAATCCGAACTGATGCAGGAGCGACGCCTGCACGCTCGCCCGATCCAGGATCTCGCCCTCGATCTCGGACGTCTTGAGCGCCTCGTCGCGCAACAGCTCGATCTTCAGGAGATCCCGATCGTCGTCGCCGATGTGGCGAACGGCGCCGAGAAAATCGCCGGATTGCAGCAGGAAGCGCTTTTCCCGCTCGGCAAGTGAACCGGCATCGTAGGTGAAGTCAGGCCAGCCGGGCTGTTGCCAGTTCCATTTCATGAGCTATAGGCATTCCGTCTATAGCTCATGAATGAGCCGATTCATGAGCTATAGCAAGAACGCTATCGCTCAGTGCCGGAGGCTCGGCAGGTCCGGCAGCGGGACGATCTTTATGCCCGCCGCCTCCAGCCCCTCGCGCACGGCCTTCGAGACTGTCACCGCCGTCGGGCCGTCGCCGTGGACGCAGATCGAATCGACCTGGCAGGGGATTCGCTTGCCCGAGGTCGAATAGATCGCCTGCTCGTCGACCATGCGGCGAACGTTGGCCACCGCCTGCGCCGGGTCCTTGATCATCGAGTTGGCTTCCTTGCGCGGCGTCAGCATGCCGGAGTCCGTATAGGTGCGATCGGCGAAGACCTCCTCCGCCGCGCGCAGGCCGTACTTGCGCGCCGCCTTGCCCTGCTCGGTGTTGGCCTGGCACAGGAAGATCAGGTCGCGGTCGACCGCCTTGGTCGCGCGCGCGATCGCCTCGGACATCTCGGCGCTGTCGGCCGACATGTTGGCCATCATGCCGTGCGGCTTCATGTGCGTGACCCTGGCGCCGTGCAGCGCGGCGATCGCCTGCAGCGCGCCGATCTGGTAGGCGATGTTGGCCTCCAGCTCCTTGACCGAGAGGTTGATCACACGGCGGCCGAAGCCCTGCAGGTCGGCGAAGCCCGGATGGGCGCCGATGCTGACGCCGTTGGCGGCGCAGAGCTTGACGGTGTCCATCATCACCACCGGGTCGCTAGCGTGGAACCCGCACGCGACATTGGCCGAGCGCACGATCTTCAGCACCTCGGCGTCGTTGCCCATCACCCACGGGCCGAAGCTCTCGCCGAGATCGGAGTTGATGTTGACCTGTCCGGTATTGGTGCCTGCGGCCATGGGAGACTCCTTGGAATGATGCCGTTATCCTAGCAGACGTGAGCGTTCGGTACCTCTCCTGCGGCGACACCGCCTTCACCGTCGAATTCGGCAACGAAATCTCGCCCCAGATCAACGGCCAGGTCATGGCGCTGCACGCCGCCATCGGCGAGGCCAAGGTGGCAGGTGGGCTCGGCGGCGTGGTCGAGACGGTGCCGACCATGCGGTCCCTCATGGTGACGTACGATCCGGCCAAGGCGACCCGCGCCGAACTGCAGCCGCAGATCGGCGCCCTGATCGCTCGCGGCCTGTCGGCCGATGCCGTCGGCCGGAAGGTCCGCATGCCGTGTTGCTACGACGGCGAGGACTTCGCGCCCGACCTGGTCGAGGTCGCCGAGCGGACGAAAAAGACGCCGGAGCAGGTGATCGCCGCCCACCTCTCCTCGCCCTTCAAGGTCTATGTGCTGGGCTTCATGCCGGGGCTGGCCTACATCGCCGGCCTCGAGCCCTCGCTCTACCTGCCGCGCCGCAGCCAGCCCCGGGTGCGCCTGCCACGCTCGACCGTGGCCATCGCCATGGACATGACGACGATCTATCCGTTCGAGAGCCCGGGCGGCTGGCACCTGATCGGCCGCACCCCGCTCTGGATGTTCGACCAACGCCGCGAGCAGCCGGTTTTCCTGGCGCCCGGCGACCAGCTCACCTTCGAGCGGATCGGCCGCGCCGAGTTCGACGCGATCGCGCGGAAGGTCGAGGCGGGCACCCTCGACTGGTCGGAACTGATCACGCCATGAGCGCCGACCTGAAGGTCGTCCGGGCCGGGCTGTTCGACACGCTGCAGGATCTCGGGCGCATCGGCTTCATGGCGCTCGGCATGCCGACCGCCGGCGCGATGGACCGGATCGGGCTCACGCTCGCCAACGCGCTGGCCGGCAATCCGGCGAACACGGCCGGGCTCGAGATCGGCGTCATGGGTCCCGACCTGCTGGTCGAAACCGACTCCGTGCGCGTGGCACTCGTCGGCCCGCTGTCGCCGTCCCTGATCGAAAGCGAGGGCGCATCGCCCAAGCCGCTCGAGACGGACCGCTCGCACCTGCTGAAGCGCGGACAGGTGCTGCGAGTCGGGATGATCGAGGGCGCGAGCACCGCCTATCTCGCCGTCTCAGGGGGTTTCGCCCTCCTGCCCTTCATGGGCAGCCTCTCGACCTACTCCCGCGCCGGCATCGGCGGCTTCGACGGCCGCAAGCTCGCGGCCGGCGACGCACTGCCGCTCGCGCTCGAGCACGCGCCGGCCGGCGACGACCGCAAGCTCGGCGGTCCGTTCGATTACGGCAGCGGCCCGATCCGCGTCGTGTGGGGACCGCAGGACGATTACTTTACGGAGGCCGGCCGCCAGACCTTCGTGACCGCCGAATACAAGGTCTCCAAGGAAGCCGACCGCATGGGCATCCGCTTCGAGGGCCCGACGATCGAGCATGCGAAGGGCGCCGACATCATCTCCGACGGCATCGGCCCGGGCGCGATCCAGGTACCGGGCGCGGGCCTGCCGATTGTCCTGCTGGCCGACCGCCAGACCGTCGGCGGCTATTCAAAGATCGCCACGGTGGCCTCGGTCGACCTGCCGCGGCTCGGCCGCCTTTTGCCAGGCCGCACGGTCCGCTTCGCCGCCGTCACCGTCGAGGAAGCCGAAGCCCTGCGCCGCGAGCAGGAGACCCGCCTCGCCCGCGCCATCGCCAACTTCCAGGTCGCCCGCCCGGCCGGCGGCATCGACCTCGCACGGCTCTACGAAGAGAACCTGATCGACGGCATCGTATTTGAGTAGCGGCTTGACAGTAACGAGCCGCACGCCACATGCGGCACCGCCATGGGCCAACATTCGACAAGAGAGTGTCCGACGCAAGTTTCGGCCTGTTCTCTCACTCTCACATAGGGTTGGCCCGCTCCCGGCCTCGAGTGATCGTCAGCCACCCGGTGTTGTACCTTGCCGGCACCCGGCCCGTTCGATGTCAGTTTGCCGGCGCCCAATTCACGTCCCGGCAAAGCAATCCGCGCAGGATGCATCCGCGCGTGGTCAAGCTGCCGCGGCCGACAACCACCGTTATGGCATACGTCCTGTCTCGTTTCGGATCATAGGCGGTTCCCGCAAGCTTGGACTCGGACTTGCGATCGAGCGACATGATGAGACGGTCACCAACCTCCTCGCCCTTGCTCGTGTCCTTGATCCATAGATTTGTCGCGCAAAGTTCCGATCCGCACGGCGCAATTTGCACGCGCGCATTTCCATCGTCACGCACCCAAATCCCATCCGGGCTAAGCGCCTGAGCAGCAACGGCACTGCAGCCTGCAATCGAGATTGCATAGATCGCCGCAGCACATCGAATCATAACTCGCGCTCCCGGGAACCATAATTTGTCGATTTCATACGCAGCCCGCGGGTGTCCGGATCACGTTCTACCGGTCGTATCTGTTTCGGAACCCTGGCATTGACATACCCGCGGCAGAGTGATCCGGCCATCTCGCCGGAACGTAATAACTTCAGCGTCGACGCGGGAAAGGAAACTCTTTTGAAAGCCTATGGCGTCGCCTATATCGCGACAGGTCTGGTGTTTCTCGCAATAGACGCGATCTGGCTGACGCTCGCGGCGCCACGGCTTTACCGACCGCTGATGGGCGATATGCTGCTCGAAAGCTTCCGGCTGGTGCCCGCAATGCTCTTCTATCTGATTTACGTTGCGGGAATCGTGGTGTTTGCCGTCGCCCCGGCTCTTGCCAGTGAGCGTTGGACAACGGCCATGCTCTACGGTGCCATTCTCGGATTAGTTGCCTATGCGACCTACGACCTGACGAACCAGGCGACCCTGCGCAACTGGCCCGTGGCCGTGACGATCGCAGATTTATGCTGGGGAACGTTCCTGACGGCCTCTGCCGCAACTGCCGGCTTCATGATCACACGCGCTTTCACATCTGCACGATGACGAGCCTAAGCGCGCCGGCTTAATATTCCCGAGGCGACAAGTCCGACGAATACGGTGAGAGTGCCGGCGCTCAGGGCGTTCAACCGAAGAAAGGCCTGGTGCTCGGAAGCCGAATAAAAGTGTGCCGGGAAGCCATATGCGCCGTCCAGTGCCAGGTAGACTACGATCGCCAACCCGATGATGGCAAAAGAGATCAATCTTTCCGAAGCTCGAAAGAACGTCGCGGCGATCAGCGCGCAGGGGATGAGAAAGATCTCCACGCCCGACGCCTGACCAAATGCCTTAGAGCTCAAAACCGTGTTGGCGATACCAGCAAGGGGAAGAAGCGCACGGCCCGCAGTCGGCGATCGTCTGGCCAACGCGGGCACTGCCAGGAAAACCGGCGTCGACAAGAACGTGAAGAAGGTCGGCCAAATGTGTTCGCTGACGGCCCAATGGACATACAACGGATAGAATGGCTGGTTAAAGGCGACAACAAGCGCGATCAAGTTGCAGGCTGCGACCATCGGATCGTCGTGATGGGCGTAAGCCGCAACTCGCTGCCAGAGTTTTCGAGCCACGGTTACCGACACCTTGCGCTTATGCCGGGCGCAATAGGTAGTGACTCACACCCCATTCCTCGCCGGCGGCATGCCCGAACAGCCCTGCCGTCGCCAGGTAGAAGAGCCGCCAGCGCCGACGCCAGAGCGCCGCGTCCGGTCCGTAGACCTCGCTCAGAATCCGATCGATGTGCGGGCGGTTTGCATCGAAGCGGGCCAGCCAGTGCATCGCTGTCTTCCGATAATGAAGCCCATTCCAGCGCCAGTCCTCTTCGACCGTGAAGCAATCGGGGAAATGTCGGATGAGACCGTGACTCGGCATTATGCCGCCGGTGAAGAAGTGCTGGGCGATCCAGTCGGCCTCGTTCTTGTGATCGAACCGATAGGGACTGCGTTTGTGGCTGAAGACGTGGATGAACACTCTGCCTTGCGGCGCAAGCCATCTCCTGATCCGCCAAAGCAGAGCGCGCCAATTGGACATGTGCTCAAACATTTCGACCGACACGATCCGGTCGTAAGTCCTGTCAGCCTCAAAGGCGTTCATGTCGGCGGTGATGACGCGAATGTTGCTCAAACTAAGGGCGGCGGCCTGTGCCTCGATATGAATCCGCTGCGGCAAAGAATTCGAGATTGCGGTGATTTCCGAACGCGGAAACCGCTGCGCCATGCACAATGTCAGCGATCCCCAGCCGCAGCCCAGCTCGAGGATTCTCTGTCCGTCCGAAAGGCGGGCGTGTGCGACCGTTTCCTCGAGAGCCAGTCGCTCGGCGCCGGCCAACGTTTCGTGACCCGTCGAATAGAAGCAGCAGGAATATTTTCGCTGCGGCCCAAGGGTGAGCGCGAAGAACTCGGGCGGGAGTTCGTAGTGCTGCTCGTTGGCGGTATCGGCATGCTCGGCGATCGGGTGCTCGGTCATGGTGCAAGCGAAATCACCTTCCTCGCAATCCAAGCTCGCACGGAGTTTTCTTCTTGTGCGTCCGACCATGTACTCGATGCCCACGCAAGCCAACGGATCCGGAAGCGGGGTGCGTTCCGCAACACGTATCACCGAGGAAATCAGGCTCATCGCGGATCCTCATTTCGAGCGGCGGCGCTCACGCCGCCCTGCAGGCAGGGCCAGAACGCGTTGACCCGTTGTTGGTACTCTCGGAAATCCTTGCCGCGCGAGCGCAGCATGTGCGCTTCAAGAGGGGGGATGCCGGAGGCGTGGACGAGGAGCCAATACATCAGCAATGGCCCGGCGAGGGCCAGCCAGCCCCATGGATACGAGCCTGTCAGATCGATGGCGATGACGGGGTATGCGAGCCACCCGAGCCATTCGAAGAAATAGTTCGGATGGCGTGACATCGCCCAAAGACCGACGTCGCAGACCAGGCCCTTGTTTTTGGGATCCGAACGAAAGACGGAGAGCTGGCGATCGGCGATCGCTTCTCCGGCGACCGCCGCGATCAGGACGGCGATGCCGAGCCAGTCGAGCGCCGTGAGACCAGGCGCCGGGTTGTGCGCCGCGATCATGATCGAGAGGGCGAGCACCAACGCAGCAAAGGCCTGGACTTGAAGAAACCAGAACAGGCGAGTCTTGAAGGCGCTTCCCCACTGTGTGCGCAATTGCCGGTAGCGAGGATCTTCGCCGCCGCGGGCGGTGCGTGCTGCGATGTGAAGGCCGAGACGCAGCGACCACGAGAGCGCCAGCAATGCCACGAGGATCTGACGTGGCGTGATTTCATCCCCATCGAAGACGAGGAGCGCCCCCGCCGCACCGAAAACGCCGGTGGCGAACGACCAGATCGCGTCGATCCACCCCGATCGGCCCGTCCGGAGCGCGACCAGCCACGCCCCCGCCATGGTCAGTGCAAAGCAGATCGCGAGCACAACGACTGCGACGGCGGGCATCATGCGATCCAACGCCTTCGTCGTGCACCGATGCCAGGGACTCGCAGCGATCGGGCGAAAGCGCAGATCACTTTTCAGTGCTCGAGGCGATGGTAGCGCCTGGCCTCGGCCCGCCTGCCAAGAAATCGCATTTGTCCGGCCGCTTGGACCGCAGTGCCGGCCTTCGGTCAAATGCCAGAGACGCGCCGCTATGGGCCAGTCGCACCCCGATCACGACTCAAAATCCCACGATCGGCCGCAGGAGGCGCCCGAGAATGCCATGAAGGCGCGTGTCACCTTCTAGCGCCGCGAGACAGACGCAGTCCGATTCCTGTCCCACGACCGGCCGGTGATCGACGCCGTCATCGGCTTCGTCGAGATCGCCCGGCAAGTATCGCCCCCGCTCATCCGACAACGATCCCGACAGGATCTGCGTGAACTCCAGGCCGGTATGTCCATGACCCGGCAGATGAAGGCCCGCCTTGCCCTTGAGCAACATGACCTTGGCTTCCGGGCTGCCGGCAATCTTGACCTTGCTCCACTGGAAGCCCGGCCCGAGCCATTTCCAAGGTCCGACTTCACACCCCTGCATCGTTTGTGGAAGTTCTATTCCCAATGCCGGCCGCGGCTTCATGACCGGTCCCCTCGCAGGCAGGGGCTGGGCAACATCAAGGCGTTCCATGGTGCGTCCGAACAAGTCCGGCGCCAGCAGAGACGGTGGCATCTCATCCAGGATGGCGCCACCAACCGCCTCGAAATGGGCCAAATGATCGCGGCAAACGGCACATCCTTCCAGATGGACGGACAAGACCAGAGCCGGCCCGGCGCCCAACACTCCGGCCGCGAGGCGCATCAGCGATTCGTCGCTGGGATGATGGTTGATCGTCATATGTCGCTGTCCAATACGGTCCGCAGACGGCTCAATGCCAGCCGAACACGCGATTTTACGGTACCGAGCGGGATTCCCAGCTCTCGGGCGATCTCCGCATGCGGCTTTTCGGAAAAGAAGGACAGCCTCACGATGGTCGCCTGCTCGTTTGGCAGCGTCGCCAACGCTTTGCGCACCCCTTCTTCACGCTCCGCCATTATCGCAATATCTTCGCCCGACGGTGGGGGGGCGGCTTCGTCGCTCAAATCCACGAGACTGTCCGCTGTTCGGGAGCGTGCACGACGCAACCGGTCGATCCTCTGATTGCGGGCAATCGTGAACACCCATGTCGAGGCGCCCCCGCGGCTCGGATCGAAACAGGACGCCTTTCGCCATACTGCGATCATGACTTCCTGTGTCACTTCCTCGGCAGCGCCGGCGGCGAGGCCGGTCCGAATGAAGAAACTTTTCAGGCGTGGCGCGAAATAGGCGAAGAGCTGTGCGAACGCCTTCCGATCCTGCGCCTGAGCAACGGCATTCAGGAGACGGATCAAGTCTTCCGGAGACGGCGGCACCTCTTTTTGCATGGCCTCATTCAAGACAATGAGCCTCGCTGCCGGACCGACCCGCCACTCGCTGCCACCGGTATGTAAGCTTGCCGCATCCATTTGCCCTTCATACGCTTGGCGCCCGAAATCGGATCACGCCTCGGCTGATCTAGAGCGCGCCGGCTCCCGTAAGTATTGGCAGCTTGGCGTCTGGAGGAAATCCTGTGACGGGAACGATTGCTGCCCGCGATAGAACGAATATTAATAGCCCCATGGTGGCACCCGCGGGAAGCCTCGAGATCGCCGTTGTCGGGAGCGGCATTTCGGGCCTCTCCGCCGCCTGGCTGCTTTCCAAACGGCATCGGGTTGTCCTTTATGAGGCTGATGACCGCCTGGGAGGGCACAGCCACACAGTCGACGCCGCCGGGCTTGCTGTCGATACTGGCTTCATCGTCTTCAACGACGCCACCTATCCAAACCTGACTGCACTCCTCGCGTGCATCGGCGTCGCCACGAAGCGCTCCGATATGTCATTTGCCGTCTCGCTCGACGATGGCAGGCTTGAGTATTCCGGGACCAACCTTCTGGGCCTGTTTGCGCAGGGTCGGAACGCGGTCAGCCCGCGATTCTGGCGAATGCTGCGCGACCTGGTTCGCTTCTATCGCGAGGCGCCGCGCAATGTGGCGGCGTTGGGCATCATAACATTGGACGAATACCTTGATGCCGCCGGCTACGGTGAAGGGTTCCGCAACGACCATCTCTATCCGATGGCAGCGGCCATCTGGTCCACGCCTGCCGCGAAGATCGGAGCCTATCCAGCGGCTTCGTTCATCAAATTCTGCGAAACCCACGGTCTCCTGAAGCTCTCTGGGCGCCCCGCCTGGCAAACCGTGGCCGGCGGCAGCAGGTCCTACGTGCGCCTGCTCGCCGACGCCATACCCGAAGTGGTTTCCGGTTATCCGGTCAAGACGGTCGTTCGCACCAGGAACGGAACCGAAATCGTCGGCCATGACGGTCATCGCCGCCGTTTCGATCAGGTGGTGATCGCCACCCACGCGCGACAGGCCCTGGAAATGCTCGCTGATCCGAGCAGCGAGGAACGGCGACTTCTCGGCGCGTTCGACTATATCGACAACGATGCAGTCCTTCACTCGGATCCCCGCTTGATGCCGCGCCGCCGCCGGGTCTGGTCAAGCTGGAACTACATGACCAGGGACGACGTCGACGGTCGCAAGCTCGCCGTGACCTATTGGATGAACCGCCTTCAAGGCATCGAAAGCGACAGGCCGCTGTTCGTGACGCTCAATCCTCACCGGGAGATCGCGCCTGGCGCAATTCTCAGGCATATGCGCTACAGCCATCCCCGTTTCGATGCCCGGACGACGCAAGCGCAGAAAGAGCTTTGGGCGCTGCAGGGCAGGCAGAACACATGGTTTTGCGGCGCCTATTTCGGCGCCGGCTTTCACGAAGACGGTCTGCAGGCCGGCCTCGCGGTCGCCGAAGCCATCGGCGGGGTGCGGCGGCCCTGGACGGTCGCCGACGAGTCCGGCCGCATCAGTGTTCATGAGACCGCGCCGGCCAGAGCCGAGGCCGAGGCGGCCTGATGTCGGGCTTCCGCTCAGCGCTCTACACCGGCTCGGTGATGCATCACCGGTTGCGGCCCAGAGAGCACCGCCTGCGCTACAGCATCTTCTACCTGCTGCTCGACCTCGACGAAGTCGATGTGCTGGCAGAAAGGTTACGTCTTTTTTCGCACAATCGCCTCAACCTCTTCAGCTTTTACGATCGAGATCACGGCGAGGGAACGAGCACGTCGCCGCGCGAGAGAATCGAGCGGCATTTGCACGAAGCCAGGATCGATTCCGGCGGCCCGATCCGGCTGCTCACAATGCCGCGCATCCTGGGATACGCCTTCAACCCGCTCAGCATCTATTTCTGTCATCGGCGGGACAACTCGCTTTCGGCGATTCTCTATGAGGTCAACAACACGTTCGGCCAGCGTCACAGCTACCTCATTCCCGTCGCCTCCGACGCGAAAGGCGCCATCCGTCAGGAAAGCCGAAAGTCCTTCTACGTCTCCCCCTTCATGAGCACGAACATGGTCTATTCCTTCTCCGTCGTGCCTCCGGGCCAGGATTTGGCGGTTTCGGTCATCGGCCGCGATACGGCGGGGCCGCTGATCATCGCCAAGCTCGCCGCAACCCGCCAGGACCTGTCCGACGCTGCGCTGATGCGCGCCTTTTGCGCCTATCCGTTGCTGACGCTGAAAGTGATCGCCGGCATTTACTGGGAAGCGCTGCTGATCCGGCTCAAGGGTGTCCGCATGCACTATCGGCCGTCTCCGCCCGATCGGCCCGTCACACTCGGCCGCGATATCGCCTGCCGTCCGCTCGCCACCCCGAGCAGCCCGAACGACGACATGGCTTACGAGCGCGACGCCGTCGGGCCATAGGTCTCGATATCGAAGCCCTCGTCCGCCGAGGGCGGCAC
Source organism: Reyranella sp. (assembly GCF_965279465.1). Classification (NCBI taxonomy): domain Bacteria; kingdom Pseudomonadati; phylum Pseudomonadota; class Alphaproteobacteria; order Hyphomicrobiales; family Reyranellaceae; genus Reyranella; species Reyranella sp. Next base: position 3,050,383 of record NZ_OZ257242.1, on the reverse strand, counting down.
GAAGTAGCTCGTGAACAGATCGAACTCCGCGTCGGTCGCATTGAAGGCGTGCGTGCCGGCAGCATTACGCGCTCGCAGCCGCGCTTTGCAGATTTCGTCGGGAACGTCGAGGAAGTGAAGCCGGTGACCGACGCCCGCGCGCTCGAACAGGCTGCGCATCCAGTCCCGGCTGGTTGGCGTATTGGCGGGAAAGTCCAGCACAACCGACAGGCCGGCCTGCAGCAACTGCACGATATGATCGCCCATTACCGCGCGCAGTCGACGGGAATTGCGCACATAGTCCTCGATTGTCTTCTGTTCACCCTCATAGAGGCAGGACAGCCAGGCATCCTCGCTGATCCGGATCGTCGCCGGCAGCGCCGCGAGCCCGGCGGCGAGCGTCGACTTCCCGGCGGCGATCTTGCCGCAAATCATGTGGAGCGTCGCACTCGCCCCGCCTGCCGTTTCGTCCATCGGTCAACTCTCCCCACCCGACCGCTTTCAGTGTAGCCGGTCCGGGCCTTGGTTGGTACGAACCGAAGGGCTGGAAACGTTGGAACAACTGACCGGGGATGCACCGAGATGAGCTGGCAACCGGAGATGGACGAGCTGCGGCGGCGCCAGGCGATGACGCGGCAGATGGGCGGCGCCGACAAGGTCAAGCGCCAGCATGACGGCGGCCGCCTCACCGTGCGTGAGCGCATCGACCGGCTGGTCGACAAGGAGTCGTTCCGCGAGATCGGCAGCGTCGCCGGCAAGGCCGAGTATGACGGCAACAACGACCTGGTTCATCTGATGCCGGCCAACGCGGTAATGGGCCGGGCCAAGATCGACGGCCGCAACGTCGCCGTCACCGGCGACGACTTCACGGTGCGCGGCGGCTCGGCCGACGCCACCATCAAGGAGAAGGACCTCTTCATCGAGCGCTACGCCAACCAGTATCGCGTGCCGCTGATCCGCATGATCGAGGGCTCGGGCGGCGGCGGTTCGGTCAAGACGATCGAGACCACCGGCCGCGCCAACGTGCCGGGCGTGCGAGGCTGGGAGATGGTGGTGCAGAACATGGCGACCGTTCCGACGGTCGGGCTGGGCCTTGGCTCGGTCGCCGGCCTCGGTGCGGCGCGGCTTGCCGCCACGCACTACTCGGTGATGGTGAAGGAGGTCTCGGCGATGTTCGTGGCCGGCCCGCCGGTCGTCAATCGGCTGAGCGCCAAGCAATACGACAAGCAGGAGCTGGGCGGCTGGGAGATCCAGCTGCGCGCCGGCGCGATCGACGAGGCGACCGACAGCGAGGACGAGGCGTTCGCCGCGGCCCGACGCTTCCTCTCCTATCTGCCCTCCTCGGTCTACGATGTGCCGGCGCGCGGGCCGATCACCGACTCGGTCGACCGCCGGGAGGAGTCGCTGTTCGACGCCATCCCGCGCGACATCCGCAAGGTCTATCGCATCCGCCCGATCATCGAGAAGATCGTCGACCAGGGCAGCTTCTTCGAGATGGGCCGGCTGTACGGCCGATCGGTGGTCACCGGCTTCGCCCGGGTCGACGGCTGGCCGATCGCGGTGATGGCGAGCGACCCGATGTTCTATGGCGGCGGCTGGACGGCCGATGCCTGCCAGAAGGTGGTGCGCTTCGTCGACATGGCCGAAACCTTCCATATGCCGGTGGTCTATTTCTGCGACTGCCCCGGCTTCCTGATCGGCCTCGAGGCCGAGAAGAGCGGCGTTATCCGCCAGGGCGTGCGCGCCATGTCGGCGATGTTCCAGACCACCGTGCCGTGGTGCAGCTTCATCATCCGCAACGCCTTCGGCGTCGCGGGCGCCGCGCACCAGAATGGCGGGCGGCTGAACTGGCGCTACGCCTGGCCGTCGGGCCGCTGGGGCTCACTGCCGCTCGAGGGCGGCATCGAGGCGGCCTATCGCGCCGACATCGCCGGGGCCGACGATCCCAAGGCCAAGATGGCCGAAATCGAAGACCGGCTGAACAAGCTGCGCTCGCCGTTCCGAAGCGCCGAAACCTTCTGGATCGAGGAGATCATCGACCCGCGCGACACCCGCAGGATCCTATGCGAGTTCGTCGAGCTGGCCGCCCCGGTGCGCGGGTCGGGCCCGAGCCGGTTCGGGATGAGGCCTTAGCGCGCGAGAGCACGCACGGTGCGGAAAGAGCGGCGCCGCTTAACGCCAGCGGAAGCCCACGAGCGCCGGCACTGTGCCGCATGACGGGTCGAACGGTGGATTGGACTTGTAGTCGTTGCGGGTGACGACGATCGCCTGTCCGGGCGCGCTGCGCACGAGCACGCTGAGCGCAGGATAGGTCCAGTCCTGCGCGAACAGGCGTTGGGGCCATTGCCGCATCGGCAGCTCGTCGGCATAGACCAGTCCCGTCCGCGTAGTCACGATGCCGCGAAACCATGCGAGGTAGTCGCTCCAGTAGCGCGACAGAGCAACATCGGGCACGGCGCCGGCGAGCACCAGCACGAACATCGCGGTTGCCAGGCGCCGCGCGACCATCGGCCGATGCAGCATCGCCAGCAATCGCCAGCGCGCCTCCGGCCAGGCGACGTGCAGCCACATCGCCGAGAGCAGGACGGCCAGCAGCCCGCCGGCCGCCGACCGGGCAAGATAATGCGCCGGCGGAAATATCATGGACTCTGGATTGACGAGCTGGCGGAACCACGGTGTGGACACCAGCACCGCGCCGGTGACCAGCGCGGCCACGACCGGACCACGCCCCGCCAGCCACGACGGCGAGACGAGCGCGACAACGGCGATGAGCGCGAATCCGGCCAGCACGACGAGAAATTGCAGGTTCTGCCAGAATTGCCAGACCCTCCCGCGCACCTCGACAAAGTGCTCGTGGTTCCAGTATTCGACGACGGTGCTGCCCGAGACCACGGTCGCACCGAGGAAGGCGAGCGCGGCCGCGACCGCGAGCAGGCGCCCGAACGGCTCGCGGCTGCGGCGCGCGGACCAGGCGATCACGGCGGCGCTGAGCGGCCCGAGGTAGATCATCGCCTCGTAGGAGGCGATGCAGGTCAGGCCGAGCGCCAGCAGCATCGCGCCATCGCGCCAGCTTGTTCTGTCCCCGGTGAGGGCGATGGCGAAGACCGCGGTCACCGCGGCATAGGCGATATTGTATTCGCCGACGATGAAGAATCCGGTCGGCATGTACACTGTCCCGATCACGGCGATCACCGCGGCGAGCAGGGCGCCCTTCTGGCGCACCCTCGCCAGCGAGAGATGGTAGAGCGCGGCCGGTACCGCGAGCAGCGTCGCGGAGAAGACCATCGCCAGCAGATGCGTATCGCGGACCCCGGCGCGGACCAGGAGCAGCACCGGCCATTGCGTCAGCCAGGCGATGTGAGCGCGAGCAGGATAGAAGTCGTGGAAACCCTGCGTCTCCAGCATGTTCGCCAGAAACGAGGCGCCGTCCCAGAACAGGCCGCGGCAGGTGAACGCGTTCCACGCCGCCAGCCCCCATAGCAGCAGCACGGTGCCTCGATAGGCGATGGTCGGCGACATGCCGCGCTAGTCGCGCCAACGGAAGCGGCCCATGTTCGGCAGCTCCTCCGGCGGGAAAGGTACCCATTGGTTCATGTAGGCGCGAGATGGCGCCAGTACGCCGTCGCTCGGCTTGACGCGCAGCACCACGCTCTGGGTGGTGAGCACCCAATCCTCGACGAACAGCGAATAGGGGGGACGCGCGAGCGGCGTATCCTCGACCGGGATGATGCCGCTGCGCGACTGGACGGTGGTGCGGATGGCATCGAGGTAGCCGACCCAGGTCTGGGTGAGGTGCAGGTCGGCGGGAAGCCCCGCCAACAGCATGACGAAGGAAAAGGACAGGAACCGCCGGGCGGCGTCGGGCCGCCGCAGCACCTCGAAAACCGGCAGGCGCAGGGCCGGCGTGGCGCGATAGGCCACGCACACCACGACCATCGTTGCAATGATGAGCCCGCTCACGGTGCGTGCAACGTACTGCGACTTGGCGAGCGGACGAACCAGCCCGTCGGTCAAGGCGAGCAGCGGCGAAAGCGCCAGCAGCGCCAGGAACACCCCGGCGTAGGCATAGGGACGATTGCGCGCCAGATCGGCCGGCTTGACCAGGGCCCAGGCCACGACCACCACCGTCGCGCCGAGGGCGAGGTCGAACTGGAGATTCTGCCAGAAATTGATCGCCCACAGCCAGACTTCCTCGAGATGCGACGGCTGATGGGGATGGGTCACCGAGTAGATCGCGACCGTCATGCCGCGGATCGCGAACGCCGCAGCCAGGAGATAGAGGACCGTTGCAATGACCGGTCGCGACGGGGCTCGCCATACCCTCCACAGCATGATGAGGCAAAGCAGCGGGCCGAGATAGATCATGGTCTCGTAGATGCGGATCGACAGCAGCGCGAGCAGTGCGAGCGCCAGCCCGTCCGGGATCGTCAGGCGTTCGGCGGTGGCAAGCCGGACCCCCATCAGTGTCACGAGGGCGTAGAGCGTATTGTACTCGCCGACGATGAAGAAGGACGTGGTCATGAACACCAGCCCGATCGCGGCAATGACGATCGCCAGCAGGATCGGGTCGTCCTTCGCGCGGTGCAGGGCGAGCGTGTAGAAGAGGGTCGGCAGGCCGAACAGGCCGAGCGACAGCAGGCGTGCGAGCAGTTGCAGGTCCGTGCTGCCCAGCGTCACCGCGATCATGATCGGGATCTGGCCTGCGACCATGGCGTAGCGGCGCGGATCGTAGAAGTCGAAAAAGTCTTCCTGGCGCACGACATGCACCAGGAAATTCGCACCATCGACGAACAGGCCACGGGAAGTCCAGCTATGCCAGAGTGCCAGCGCCCAGATCAGTGCGACGGTCGCCCGATATGCCGTGGTCCTGGAAATCATGCCGCAGCCTCGGCATCTACAGGACCGGTCCGGGGCAAGCAAGCCGAGAGACCTTGCAGCGTCAATACGGCACTGTTAGCAAGGCAGACGATGACGCTCACTTGGCAAAAGGTCGACGCGATACCCGGATGGTTCGGCGCGCATTCGTATGCCCTGTGGCGCAGCCTCCTCGATTTCCAGGCGGAAAACGTGCGGGGCAACCTGTTCGAGATCGGTGTCTGGCGCGGCCGTTCGGCCTCGGTACTGGCCTCTTATTGCCGCGACGACGAGACTCTCTACCTCTGCGATATCCAGGTCGATGCGCCGGCCCTCGGTACGGCGTTCGAGAGCGTTGGGGCAAAGGGCCGGAACATCGTGACCATCGCGGCGCCGTCCAGCGAGCTGCCGGGCCGCCTCGATCTGCGGGCCATGCACCAGACGGTGCGCTGGATGCATATCGACGGCGAGCATACCGGCTCGGCGGTCTATAGCGAGCTCGAGCTCGCCAACCAGATCGTCCGCTCCGATGGCCTGGTCGTGGTCGACGACTTCTTCTCGCCGCGCTACCCGGCCAATACCACCGAGGCGGTGCGTTACCTGGAGAAGAACCCGTTCCACTTCCGGCTCCTGGCGGTAGCCTTCAATCGCGGCTACTTCTGCCGGCCCGAGAGCCTGCCACGCTACATGGACTATATCGCTGGCGGCCTGTCGCGCGCATTGCACGCCTACGACTGTCCCAGCACGATCTTCAAGACCACCGGCCCGTGGGACACCGACGCCGTCGGCATCACCTCGTTCATGCCGGAGGCAGGCTCGATCGCCGGGCCCGACAACCAGCCGCACCGCTGGCACATGATGGGCGCCCGCAACGTCTGGTCGCCATGGCGCCACATCCAGAACGGGTTCAGGATGTTCTTCGGGCGATAGGGCTCTTGTCATAGGAGCGCGCCGCTCCAATGGCGCTCTTTGATCCGCTGGGAGCGCGGCTCTCCAGAGCCGCTCTTCTTCGCGTTGCTACATCCCATGAGCGGCTCTGGAGAGCCGCGCTCCCAGCTAACCGAGCGGACGCTCCTATGATTCTCTAGGCCGGCTTTGCAATTTTCATCTGCTCGTCGAGGTCGTCGGCGATGAAGTGGCGCACGACCTCGTCGAGATCCTTGTCGATCTCGAAGCCGAGCCGCCGCGAGCGCGCCGAGTCGATGCCCTGGGGCCAGCCGTCGCAGATCTTCTGGATCGCGGGATCGTGCTGCCACACGACCTTGCCCACCTTGCGGTTTCCGGCATGGCGACCGACCGCCTGCTCGAGGTCACTGGCCGTCACGTTGATGCCGTTCAGCAGCAGGGTGCGGCCAGGTCCGAAGGCGTCGGGCGGCAGGTCGTGCAAGCGGACGAAGGCCTCTACCGTCTTGCGCGGGCTCAGCACCACCATGATCGTCTCCGGTGTCACCGGGCAGACGACATCGACGCCGGTCAGCGGCTCGCGCACCACCGAGCTCGCCCAGGTCGAGGCCGCCTTGTTGGGCAGGCCGGTGCGCACGCAGATCGTCGGCAGCCTGACGGCCGTTCCGCGCAGGAAGCCCTTGCGGGTGTAGTCCCGGATCAGGAATTCGCCGATCGACTTCTGGGCACCGTAGGAGGTCTGCGGGGTGAGCGGCGTATCGTCGGTGACGGCCGGCGGCAGGTCGCCGCCGTAGGCCGCGAGCGAAGAGGTGAAGACGACACGCGGGTTGGTGCCGAGCGCGCGGCAGGCTTCGAGCACATTCCGCGTACCGTCGAGATTGACCCGGTAGCCCAGGTCGAAGTCGGCCTCGGCGCCGGCGCTGACCACTGCGGCAAAATGGAACACGGTCGAGGCGCCCTGCACGATCGACTGCACCGTGGCGAAATTGGCGATGTCGCCGGCGATTGCCTTGACCCGCGGATCGTCGAGACCGGGGCCGCTCGCCACGCCGACATCGAACAGCAGCAGCTCGTTGACCTTTTGCTGCTTGCCGTCGGCATTCGCCAGGGTGCCCTGCTGCAGGATGCGCCGAGCCAGCTTCTTGCCGAGGAAACCGCCGCCGCCGGTGATCAACACCTTCATGTTCGTTCCGTCCCGAATTTTATGTGGCCCGGAGTGTGCACAGAACGTTGCCTGCAGTCTATGTTGGGCCGGGATGCGGGTGATCAGCTGGAACTTGTTGCGGCTCGAAGGGGCCGCTATAGGGGATGTCGCCGAGCTGCTCGAGCGCGAGCGGCCGGACGTGCTGCTCATGCAGGAAGTGACGCAGCACATGGACATGCTGCCCGCCAGGATGCCCGGCCACTATCATCGCCTGCCCTGGCCCGGCCGCATCCATGGCCTCGCTGTCTGGAGTCGGCACAATTTCGCGACGCCCCAGGTGCTGCCCCTGCCGGCGTCCGCCCTGCCCGGCCGCGTGCCGCGCCGGCGCAGCCAGATCGTGCAGATCGGCGAGATCACCTTCGCCAACGTCCATCTCTCGCACGGCCAGCTCCTGAACCGCCGCCAGCTCCTGCGCATCGCAGCGGCATTGCACGGCAAGCCCTCGGCGATCATCGGCGACTACAATGCGGTGGGACCGAGCCTCATCCCCGGTTTCGCCGATGTCGGCCCGCGCGAAGTGACGCATTTCGGCGGCAACGTCGTGCCCTTTCGCCTGGACCGTTGCCTGGCGCACGGCCTCGCCTGCACCTTCGCAGGCACGCTCGACTTCGGACCGTCCGACCACAGGCCCATCGTGCTCGACCTGCAGGTCGCCGAAGCGCGGGTGAGGCGCCACCCACTGCAGCGCGCCCGCCGCCGCCTGGTGAAGATCCGCGCGGCGTTCCGCTGACTGTTCGCTGGGAGCGCGGCTCTCCAGAGCCGCTCATATGCGTTGGGTGCAACATTCCATGAGCGGCTCAGGAGAGCCGCGCTCCCAGCCTCAGAGATACGGCTGCAGCAGGCGGGCGGCGTTGTCGCGCAGCCTCTGGATCAGGGAAGCGCTTTCGACTTCGGCCAGGGTGAGCAGCCGGCCGTTCGAGGCCACCTCGGCCAAGGTCCGGGCGAAGGCCTCGTCCTGGATCTCGACATTGAGCTCGAAGTTGAGCCGGAAGCTCCGGATATCCCAGTTGGCGCTGCCGATCAGCGACCAGGCTTCGTCGATCATCATCAGCTTGGAATGGTCGAACGGCGCCGGCAGCAGCCAGACACGACAGCCGGCTTCGAGCAGGATGCGCAGCGGAACACCGCGCGCCCAGTCGAGGAGCGTATGGTTGGAATTCTCCGGCACCACGACGTCGACGGTGACGCCGCGCATGGCCGCGAGGCCGAGCGCCGTGGTCAGCATGTCAGGCGGCAGGAAATACGGCGTCACGACGCGGATCGAGCGGCGCGCGCAGCTGATGGCGTGCAGCATCACGAACTCAATCTGCTCGAGGTCCTCGTCGGGGCCGGACGTGACCACGCGCGCGACCGCTGTGCCGACCGGGTGGAGGTCGGGGAACCACGCGTCGTCCAGCAGCCTCTCGCCGGTCTCGTACAGCCAGTCGTCGGCGAAGGCCTCGGTGAGCTGCTCGACGATCGGGCCATCGAGACGGAAATGCGTGTCGCGCACCGGATGCGCCGGATTGGTCGCCAGCAGGTTCTCGTGGCCGATATTGATGCCGCCTGTGAAAGCGGTGCGGCCGTCGACCACCATCAGCTTGCGATGGTTGCGGAGGTTGAGGAACGGTGTCTTCCAGGGCACGTAGGAGTGCAGGAAACGGTCGACCGGCACACCGGCCTCATGCAGGCGGATGTAGGTGCCCGACCGGAAATAGCCGCCGCCGATGCCGTCGATCAGCACCCGCACCTGCACGCCGCGGCGATGGGCGCGGATCAGCGCCTCGATGAAGGGCAACCCCGCCTCGTCGTCGCGGAAGATGTAGCTGCACAGCCCGACGCTTTTTTCCGCCGCGTCGATCGCCGCCAGCATGGCGGGATAGGCGTTGTCGCCGTTGCGGATCAGCTCGATCCTGTTGCCCGGCTCGGCCGACAGGCCGGTGAGCCGGCCGATGGCATATTCCAGCGGCGTCAGCGGCCCGGCCTCGGGCGCGTCGGGCGCCACCTCGTCGACCAGGAACATGTGGGTGCGCTCTCGCCGCAGGCGCAAGGCCCGCCGCTTCACCCGGTTCACGCCGAACGCGTAATAGAGCACGCCACCGACGAACGGCGACAGCCAGGCGATCCCCATCCAGGAGATCGAGGTGCCGACGTTGCGCTTGTTCAGAAGGACATGCACGGTGACGCCGGCCGCGATGACGATATGCGCCAGCGCGGCCAGCTCACCGAGGAACCAGGCGAAGTCTCGAGTGACTGTCACATGCCGCTAGGCGACGGCCTTGATCGTCTGTGCCGTGATGTCGATGATCTCGTCGATCTGGGCCTTCTCGATCACCAGCGGCGGGGACATCGCGATCGCGTCACCCGACTGGCGCACCATCAGACCGAGCTCGAAGGCCTTGGTGAAGGCCTTGAAGCCGCGCGTGCCGGCGACGGCTTCCGGCGCGAGGTCGATGCCGGCCGCGAGGCCGAGGTTACGGATGTCGGTGACGTTGGGCAGGCCCTTCAGCGAGTGCACGCCCTCTTCCCAATAGGTCGACAGCTCTGCCGAGCGCTGGAACAGCGCCTCGTCCTTGTAGATGTCGAGTACGGCCGAGGCCGCGGCGACCGCCAGCGGGTGCGCCGAGTAGGTGTAGCCGTGGAACAGGTCGATCGCGCCCTCCGGCCCCTGCATTAGCCCGTCGAAGACGTGCTTGCGCACGAACACGCCGCCCATCGGCACAGTCGCGTTGGAGATGCCCTTGGCGACGGTCATCAGGTCGGGGATCACGCCGAACTTCTCGGCTGCGAAGCTGGTGCCGAGGCGGCCGAAGCCGGTGATGACCTCGTCGAAGATCAGCAGGATGCCGTGCTTGTCGCAGATCTGGCGCAGCCGCTCGAGATAGCCCTTCGGCGGCGGCAGGTAGCCGGTCGAGCCGGCGCAGGGCTCGACGATGACGGCGGCGATGTTCGAGGCATCATGCAGGCCGACGATGCCCTCAAGCGCGTCGGCAAGATGCGCGCCGTGCTCGGGCTGGCCCTTGGAGAAGGCGTTCTGCGGCAGGTGGGTGTGCGGCAGGTGATCGACACCCGGCAGCATCGCGCCGAACCACTTGCGGTTGTTGACCATGCCGCCGACCGAGATGCCGCCGAAGCCGACCCCATGATAGCCGCGCTCGCGGCCGACGAAGCGGGTGCGCGTGCCCTGGCCGTTGGCGCGGTGATAGGCGAGCGCGATCTTGAGCGCCGAATCGACCGCCTCCGAGCCCGAGTTGCAGTAGAAGGCGTGGTTCAGGTCGCCCGGCAGGAGCGCGGCGTGGCGCGCCGCCAGCTCGAACGCCTTGGGATGACCCATCTGGAAGGACGGCGCGTAGTCCATCTCCTCGAGCTGCTGGGCGATCGCCGCCTTGATCTCCTCGCGGCCATGGCCCGCATTCACGCACCACAGGCCGGCCGTTCCGTCGATGATCTTGCGGCCTTCCGGCGTCCAGTAGTGCACGCCCTTGGCCTTCGCCAGCATGCGCGGGTTGGCCTTGAACTGCCGGTTCGCGGTGAACGGCATGAAGAAGGCGTCGAGGTTATTGGCAACGGGCGCGGATTTCGGCGGGGTCATGAGAGGCAGGTTCCCTGGACGGCGATGAAGTGTGATCACAACCCTATCATTTGTTCACGCCACCAGCCACGCACCTCCGTATCGTTCCCTTGAGGATTTTTTGGGCCGCTGGGAGCGCGGCTCTCCAGAGCCGCTCTTCTTCGCGTCGTCACATCTCATGAGCGGCTCTGGAGAACCGCGCTCCCAGCAAGCCGCCGATGAGTGACGCGCCACGGCGGACTCCCCTCGGGAAGGATCACCGGCTCACGTCGACGACCACGCGGCCGCGAATCTCGCCCTTGAGGATCTTCGGCGCCAACCCCGGCAGGTCGCCCAACCCCGCCTCGCTGACCGTCGAATCGAGCTTGTCGAGTGGCAGATCGGTGCCGAGCCGCTTCCAGGCCTCCTCGCGGGGTGCCTTGGGCAGCATCACCGAATCGATGCCGTAGACCGACACGCTGCGCAGGATGAAGGGCAGGATCGAGCCGGGGAACGCCGGCCCGCCGGCCAGGCCGCACACGGCGGCCGCGCCGCCGTATTTCACCTGGGCGAGGGCGCGGGCGAACATGACACCCGACACGGTATCGACCACGCCGGCATAGCGCTCCGACAGGAGCGGGCGATCTGGGGCCTCGGTGAGCTCCTTGCGGTCGAGGATCGTCGCGGCGCCGAGCCCCTTGAGATACTCGCTTTCCTGCGGCCGGCCGGTGGCGGCAACCACCTGGTAGCCGAGCCGGGCCAGGATCGCGACGGCGACCGAGCCGACACCGCCCGCCGCGCCGGTCACCAGCACCTCGCCCGATTCCGGCCGCACGCCATGCTTCTGCAGCGCCATCACGCAGAGCATCGAGGTGTAGCCCGCGGTGCCGATCGCCATGGCGCGTTTGGTCGAGATCGCGGCCGGCAGCTTGACCAGCCAGTCGCCCTTCACCCGCGCCTTTGTGGCATAGCCACCCCAGTGCAGCTCGCCGACGCGCCAGCCGTTCAGCACGACCTTGTCGCCCGGCTTGAAACTGGGATTGTCCGACGCCTCGACCGTGCCGGCAAAGTCGATGCCGCCGACATGCGGCCAGGCCTTGACCAGCCCGCCGCCGCTCGTCAGCACCAGCCCGTCCTTGTAATTCAGCGTCGAGTATTCGATCGCGACGATGACGTCGCCCGCCGGCAGCTTGCTGTCGTCGAGCGTCTCGACGGTGCCGCTCACCTTGCGGTCGGCTCCTTGGGTCAGCACCAGCGCGCGAAATGACATGATCTCTCCTGTTACCTCTTGGAATCAAGGGCGCTCGATCTTAGCCGCGCGGATTGCGGAAGACGATGCAGGCACCGCCCGCGGCCCGCAGCCTCGCACACAGGGCGTTCGCGTCCGCGCGGCTCTGTTCCGAAACCCGGACGAGGAAGGCGGCCCCCGTGCCCCGGCGTGCGTTGAGCACCAGGGGCAGGCGGTCGCCGAGAACGGCACCGAACTTGCGGCGCAGCCGCTCGTAGCTGGCGAGGACAGCGCCTTCCGACCAATGGCCGGCAAGCTGGACGCCCCACGGCCCCCACGCTGGATTGGACATGAGCGGGAGGCGACGACGCGGATTCTCGCGCATCTGCTTGGCGAGCTCGGCGCAGCGCGCGCCGGTCGGTGCGGTCGAGGATTCCATCTGCGGCAGCGGCTTCAAGGTCCAGGCTTCCGCCGCATAGCCGGTGACGATGCGGACGTAGGCCTGGGTCTCGAACGGCAGGTATTGACGGCCGGCGAGCCAGGCGTCGACCTGGCCGGGGCCGGCATTGTAGGCGGCCGCGGCAAGACCAAGGTTGCCACGGAACGTCATGCGCAGCTCGCGCAGGTAGCTCGCCGATTCGCGCAGCGCCTGCAGCGGCTCGAACGCATTGATGAGCCCGCGCATCGCGGCGGTCTGCGGCATGAACTGCGCGATGCCCTGCGCACCCGCCGGGCTGACCGCCATCGGGTCGAAGCGGCTTTCCTGCCAGATCAGGCGGGTGAAGAATTCCTCGGGGAGGCCGTTGTCGGCCGCCGCCTGCGCCAGCGTGCGGCAGATTTCGCCGACGGCGGGAGGCGAACCCGTCGCCGCCGCCTCGGTCGTCGCGGTTTTCGCAGCCTCGTCGTTCGCGGCGCTGGTCGGTTCGACTTGCGGTTCGGCCCGCACCGGCGCCCATTGCGACAGGGCGGCGGCGAGCACCATGCCGGCTGCCGTGAGGCGCAGCGCCAACGCCCACCGGAGCATCGCGTGCTTCATCGGATGAAATGCCGTCACACCGGCCGTTGTATCAGGACGATCCCGTGCGAGCGACATCGGCGGCGATGGCACGGGCGAGCGACTGCAACCGCCTTCCAAAGCGCTGGCCCACTTCGGTCTCGCTCATGGCCGAGCGCGGAAAGCGCATCGACAGGCTCCCAAGCATCCGCGCGCTGCTGCGGACCGGCACCGCGATGCCCTGCAGCCGGGTCGGCCGCGGCGGCTGCGTGAAGGCGTAACCGTCGCGCCGCACCCGTTCCAGCACGGCGTCGAGCACCGCCTCCTGGCGCGGCGTCAACCCGCCGATATCGCGCAGGATGGCGCGGCGATCCGCGTCCGGACAGAAGGCCAGCCACGCCCGGCCAAGCGCGCTGATCAGGACCGGCCGGCGGGCGTTGAGCCCTGCGCCCTCGAAGGCCATCGGGCTCTCGGGCGCGGTCGAGTGACGGATGATGATCGCGCCCTGGCTGAGGCTGGCGAGATAGAGCGGCCAGCCATGGTCCTCGGTAAAGCGGCGCATATGCGGGATGGCCGCGTCCACCAGATGGTCGACGAAGCGGATCGATTCGGAGAGGCCGAGCACGCGGTCGGTCAGCCGGTAGCCCTGCGCGCGCGACACGCGCGCGGCATAGCCGAGCGCGATCAGCGTGTGCAGCAGGCGCACCACCGTGGGTCGCGGCAGGCCGGTCTCGCCGGTCAGAACGGCAAGCGTCGAGGTGCGCCGGTGGCTGAGCGCCTCCAGCACCGCGAAGCTGCGGCGCACGGGCTCGATGACGGTTGCGGACATCACGCCTCCCGACACCCCGAGCGCTGCGCGTCGCCGAAGATGCAGGCGAATGCACCGGCCGGCTGCGGTCGGAGTGATGACCGCATATTAGTCCGCATTACGGACTTTGTCGACTTTACCCGCGCGCCGGGTGGAGCGAAGCGTATGGTTCGGGCCAACGGAGGAAACAAGCAATGGCCTATCAATCGATCGAAGTGCGCAAGCTGACGCCCGCCATCGGCGCGGAGATCTTCGGCGTCGACCTCGCCAAGCCGCTCGGCAACCAGCAGTTCCAGGAAGTGCACGACGCGCTGATGGACAACCTGGTGATCTTCTTTCGCGACCAGAAGATGACCATCGACCAGCACAAGGATTTCGGTCGCCGCTTCGGCCCGCTGCATGTCCATCCCAACGCGCCGATCGAAATTCCCGAGCATCCCGAGATCCTGGTGATCAAGGCCAACGAGAAGTCCAAGCGCGTCGCCGGCGAAGAATGGCATTCCGACGTGTCGTGCGACGTCGAGCCGCCGATGGGCTCGATCCTCTATCTCACCGAGGTGCCGCCCGACGGCGGCGGCGACACGCTGTTCGCCAACATGTACCGCGCCTACGAGACGCTGTCGGACCCGATCAAGCAGATGCTGCAGGGCCTGACCGCGCTGCACGACAGCACCAAGGCGCACTACTACCGAACCAGGGCGACCGACCGGGAGGAGATGAAGTTCCCCAACGCCGAGCACCCCGTCGTGCGCACCCATCCGGTGACAGGCAGGCAGGGCCTGTACGTCAATCGCGGCTTCACGCTGCGCATCCCGCAGCTGCGCAAGCACGAGAGCGATGCGCTGCTCGAGATGCTCTACCGCCACATCGAGACGCCGGAGTTCCAGTGCCGCTTCCAGTGGCGGCCCAACTCGGTCGCCTTCTGGGACAACCGCTGCGCCCAGCACCACGCGATGTTCGACTACTTCCCGCACCGCCGCTACGGCCATCGCGTGACGGTGTGCGGCGACAAGCCGTTCTATCGAGCCTAGCCTCTCGTCCAGAGCGAAGCGAAGGTCGACAAAGAAAGTGGCATGATCAGACGCCGTCTCCTCCTGGGCGCAACTCTCGTCGCACCGTTCGCCGCGCGCGCCCAGACATACCCGAGCAAGCCGATTCGGGTGATCCTCCCCGGACCGGTCGGCGGACTGATCGACATCGCCGGCCGGGCCATCTCCGACGCCATGCAGCGCGAGCTCGGCCAGCCCTGGATGATCGATCCGCGGCCGGGCGCCAACGGCATCATGGCCGGGCAGATGTTCCTGTCGGCGCCGTCCGACGGCTACACGCTGTTCTTCACCGTGTCCGGCATCATGGCGCTGCCCTTCATCATGAAGGTGCCGTTCGACACCGTCACCGATTTCAAGCCGATCGCTATGGTCGGCATCAGCACGGCCCTGCTCTGCGTGCCGCCGCAATCACCGGCCGGCACGGTCGCGGAGTTCGTAGCCTACGCGAAGAAGAATCCCGGCAAGCTCAACTACCTCAACTCGGGCAACGGCACGGGCGCGCACCTTCTGCCCGAGCTGCTCAAGATCAAGTACGGCCTCGACGTCACCTCGATCTCCTACAAGGGCCTGCCGCCCGGCGTGCAGGACCTGCTCGCCGACCGGCTCGATCTCGGGATGGTGAGCACGACGCTGGTGATGCAGCACGTCAAGGCCGGCCGCCTGAAGGCGCTCGCCGTGATCGGCCCCGAGCGTCTGGCGGAGCTGCCGGACGTCGCGACCATGGCCGAGCAGGGCGTCGGCGACATCGAGGTGCGCTCCTCGTTGCCGCTCTACGGGCAGAAAGACCTGCCGACACCGATCGTCGAGCGCCTGAACAAGGCGGTGGCGGCGACGCTGGCCGATCCCGACACGCGCAAGCGCCTGGAGGCGGCCTTCATCCAGCCACTGTCCATGACGCCCGCCGAAGCGGCCGAGGCGATGAAGCGCGAATACGAGCGCCTCGGCGCGCTGATCAAGCAGCTCGGCATCAAGGCCGACGGATCCTGACACATCGAGGCGTTGACGCCGGCCGGGATACGCGTCTCACTGCACGCAGGGAGAAGTGAGTCCGGCTCAACGGACCACACCGGCAGTTGCCGGGGAACGCCAAGGAAGGAAGGCCGTCATGGTACGCGTCTTGTCCGTGCGTGCGTTTGGTTTGTCAGCGTGCTTGCGTTTGATCGGGATCGTGATCCTGATGGGAGCCATGCTCCCGTCCGGCGGCGCATGGGCGCAGAAGCAGGGCGGCGTGTTGCGCGTTGCCCATCGCGACAGCCCCGCCAGCATGTCGATCCACGAGGAAGGCACCGTCTCGGTGGTCGTGCCGGCGATGGGCGTGTTCAACAACCTCGTCGTGTTCGATCCGAAGATCCGGCAGAACAGCCTCGAGGGCATCGTGCCCGACCTCGCCACCAAATGGACCTGGAGCGAGGACGGCAAGACCCTGACGTTCGCGCTGCGCGAGGGCGTGACCTGGCACGACGGCAAGCCGTTCACGGCGGCCGACGTCAAATGCACCTTCGAGCTTCTGGCGGGTACGGCGCCGGACAACTTCAAGGTCAACTTCCGCAAGGGCTGGTACGCCAACGTCGAGAGGGTGACGACCAACGGCGACTTCGAGGCCGTCGTCCATCTCAAGACGCCGCAGCCCGCGCTGCTGGCGCTGCTCGCCTCGGGCTTCACGCCGGTCTATCCGTGCCACGTCCCGCCGGCCGAGATGCGCCGCGCGCCGATCGGCACCGGGCCGTTCAAGTTCGTCGAGTACAAGCCGAACCAGAGCATCAAGGTGGTGCGCAACCCGAACTACTGGAAGCCGGGGCGGCCCTATCTCGACGGCATCGAGTACACCATCATCGCCAACCGCTCCACAGCGCTCCTGTCCTTCGTCTCGGGAAAGTTCGACATGACCTTCCCGTTCGAGATCACCGTGCCGCTGATCAACGACGTGAAGGCGCAGATGCCCACGGCGCAGTGCGACATGTCGCCGATGAATGTCGCGGCGAACCTGCTGATGAACCCGGTGCCGCCGTTCGACAACCTCGAGATCCGCCGCGCCGTAGCCATGGCGATCGACCGCAAGGCCTTCGTCGACATCATGACCCAGGGCCAGGGCGACGCGGGCAGCGCCATGCAGCCCGGCCCCGAAGGACGCTGGGGCCTGCCGCCCGAGATTCTGCGCGAGATGCCGGGCTACGATCCCGACGTCGCCAAGAGTCGGGAGAAGGCGCGCGCCATCATGGCGGCGCACGGCTATGGGCCGAGCAAGCCGATCAAGCTCAAGCTCTCGACCCGCAACCTGCCGACCTATCGCGATGCGTCGGTCATCCTGATCAGCCAGCTCAAGGAGATCTGGATCGACGCCGAGTTGCAGATCGTCGAGACGGCGCAATGGGTGCCTAAGCTGATCCGGCGCGACTACCAGTTCGGCCTGAGCCAGGTCGGCAACGGCGTCGACGACCCCGACCAGACCTATCCGGAGAACTATGCCTGCGGGTCGCGCACCTACATGGACTACTGCAACAAGGAGATCGACGCGATGATCGCCCAGCAGTCGGCCGAGCGCGACCAGGAGAAGCGCCGCAAGATCGCCTGGGCGATCGACCGCAAGCTGACCGACGAGGCAGTGCGGCCGATGCTCTACTACATGCGCGGCGGCACCTGCTGGCGGCCGGAGGTGAAGAACCTCAGCATCATGGTCAACAGCATCTACAACGGCTGGCGCATGGAGGATGTCTGGCTCGATCGCTGACGGCCCATAACCTGTGAGAATGAAGACAGGGAGGAAAGGAATTTCTCCGCTTCCGGCCCGGGCGGCATAGTCGCCGGAAGGGAGATTGCGTCATGCCGCTTCAGGACTTCGCCGGCCGTACCGTCGCCGGGATCGTCGACGCCTTCACCTCCGGCAAGGTGGCGGCGCGCGACATCATCGAAGGGGTGCTGGCGCGCGCCGATCGGGCCAAGCCGTTCAATCCGATCGCCACGCTCGACGCGGACGGCGCTCGCGCAGCCGCAGATACCCTCGACACGCGCCACAAGCGCGGCACAGAATTCGGCAGGCTGGCCGCGGTGCCGGTTTCGGCCAAGGACCTGATCCTGACCAAGGGGCTGCGGACGGCGTTCGCCTCGCTCACCATGAAGGACAACGTGCCGGCGAGCGACGCCGACGCCATTGCCCAGTGGCGCGCCGCAGATGCCGTACTCTTCGCCAAGACGACGACACCGGAATACGGCCATAAGGTGCTGACCGACAGCCGCCTGCACGGCGTCACGCGCAACCCCTGGAATCCCGACCATACGTCGGGCGGCTCGAGCGGCGGCGCGGCCGTCTCGATCGCACTGGGCCTCGGCCCGATCGCGATGTCGACCGACGGCGCGGGCTCCGGCCGCATTCCCGCGGCGTGCTGCGGAGTCTACGGCCTGAAAGCAACGCTCGGACGCGTGCCGCACGAGGTGCCGCCCGACCAGTTCGGCCAGCTCACCTATCTCGGAGTCATGGCGCGCCATCCCGCCGATCTGGGCGCCGGCCTGGCCTCGATGTCCCGCGGCCATCGCGACGATCCCTGGAGCGCCGCGATCGGGCGAACGCCGTTTGCCTGGCCGTCGACCGGCGTCGCCGATCCGATCGCCGGCAAGCGCATTACCGTCATCCGCCGCATGACCGGCGGCTACCTCGATCCCGAGGTCGAGGCCCGGCTCGAGGCGGCGCTCGCCTTCCTTGACGCGCGCGGCGCGCGCATCACGGAAATGGACGGTCGCGAGGTCGACTGGAAGCTCGATGTCGCGCGCATCATCCTGCGCGCCAACCAGATCGAGCGTTTCGGCGAAATCCTGAAGACACGCCGCGGCGAGCTCGATCCCTCCTTCGCCAGGACGCTCGACGAGGGCGATGCCATCGACGTCGTGGCGCTGCGTCGCGCATTGACGGATCGAACGCTCGCCTACCGCTCGGTTCAGAAGCTTTTCGGCGATGCCGACCTGCTGCTGACGCCGACGGTCGCGACGCCGGCGCCGCTTGCCTCACAGGACCAGTTCGCGCCGCTGGTGGTCGACGGCAAGCCGATCGGCGACCTGCGCGCCGCCTGGTATACTTACACCATCCCCTTCAACATGACCGGCCATCCGGCGATCAGCATTCCCTTCGGTCAGTCGAAGGCCGGCCTGCCGATCGGCATCCATTTCGTGGCACCGTGGTACGAGGAGGCGGGGCTGATCGCCCTCGCCGAGGCCTTCGACTCCGAGACCCGCGCTTCCACCCTGTTCCCGCCCGGCTTCGCCCCCGGCAGCTGACCTTCAATCCACGCCGATGGCGCGCAGATGTGCTTTCATCGCGTCGAGGAAAGCGTCGGCCAGCCGCGACGGCTTGCGAAAGCGCGGCCGCAGCGCGTGGAACAGATAGCGGATGCGCGGCTCGAACGGCACGACGGCAAGACCATCGCGCTTGTAGTCGCGCGCCGTGAAGGGCTCGACGATCGCCACGCCGAGCCCGCGCGCCGCCAGGGCGCAGGCATCGGCGGAGGAGTAGACGTCGACCTGCAGCTTGCGTTCGATGTGCTCCTGCTCGAACACGGCGTCGATCAGGTGGCGCATGCGGCCGTCGAGCGGGAACGACAGGAAGCGCTCGCCACGCAGGTCGGCCGGCCGGATCACCTTGCGCCGCGCGAGCCGATGATCGCCGGGCAGCACGCAGACGGCAGCCGCGCGGCTCAGCTCCTCGCTCACGATCGAGGGGTGCTCGAACGGCATCATCGAGAATCCGAGATCGAGCTGCTGATCGACCATCTTCTGATGGATATAGGTCGAGCTCCTGACGTGAAACACGACATGCGCCCTGGCGTGGCGCTCGATGAATGCCGCCATCACATCGGGCAGCACGGTGCGGCCGAGCGAGTAGGTCGAGCAGATCACGAGGTCGCCGACTTGCCGGTCGCGGATTGCGCGCGCCACCTCATTGACCTGCTCGAGGCTGTGGTAGAGCCGTGCGACTTCCGCCGCCAGCAGGTGCGCCTCGCTGGTCGGCGCCAGCCGCCGCTTGATGCGGGTGAACAGCGGATAGCCGATCTCGAGCTCGAGCCCGGCCAGGATTTTGCTGACCGCGGGCTGCGACACGCCCAGCCGTTCGGCCGCGGCCGTCACGCTGCCGCGCTCCATGATGGCGCGGAAGGCGTCGAGCTGGCGCGGCGATATCATCATAACTCCAGGGAATTGATTGCCGCCGACAATGACTTTGACCCTCTCCGCCAGCAAGACGAGAGTGCATCGCGACGGCCTCTGAGGAGCAGACGCGTTCATGCCTGAGCGGGACGACCGGATCTTCGCCGGCGACTACAAGGAGGAGCCCTACTGGTGGGAAGCCTTCCGGCCGCGGGCCATCGAAGCGCCTGCCCTGCCGCGTCGGACCGATGTCGTGGTGGTGGGCGGCGGCTATGCCGGTTTGTCCACCGCCCGCGCGCTGGCCGACGGCGGCATCGAAAGCGTCGTTGTCGACGCCGGCGACTTCGGCTCGGGGGCCAGCACGCGCAGCGGCGGTGCGATCAGCGCCGGTCTCAGCATCGGCAAGAGCTTCACCGGCAAGACGCTGGCCTACGAACCCACCTTCGTCCGCGAGGTGGTGGGCTGGTCGATCGCCGCCTATCGCTCATTGCACGAACTGGTCGCGAGCGAGAAGATCGACTGCCATCTCGAGCAGCGCGGCCGCTTCCTCGGCGCCTGCGCCAGCTCGCACTACGATGCCCTGCGCGTGCGCCATGAGAAGCTGCGGGCCGGCGGCGCCACCGACTGCCACCTCGTCAGCCGCCAAGAGCAGCGCGCCGAGATCGGCAGCGACTACTATCACGGCGGGCTGGTGCTCGAGACCGCCGGCAAGCTGCACCCAGCGCTGTTCTACGGCGGGCTGCTCGCCGCGGTGAGACGGCGGAACTCGATCACCCTGGCCGGGCAAACCCGCGCCTCGAAGCTCGAACGCAGCGGCGCCGGCTGGAGAGTAGTCACCTCGGCCGGCGAGATCACGGCGAAGCACGTCGTCGTCGCAACCAATGGCTATACGGGCGCGCTCACGCCGCACCTGCAGCGCCGCCTCGTGCCGATTGCGAGCCATGTCATCGCGACCGAGGAACTGCCCGAGGGGATGGCACTCAAGCTCTGCCCGAAGGGGCGGACCTTCTCCGAAACGCGCCGCGTGCTGAACTACTACCGACTGTCGCCCGACGGAAAGCGCGTGATCTTCGGCGGCCGCGCCCGCTTCACCGAGATCGACGGGCGACAGCGTGCAAGACTCCTGCGGCGCTCGCTGCTCCAGCGCTTTCCCGAGATGGCGGGCACGCGGATCACCCATAGCTGGCAGGGCAACGTCGCCTTCACCTATGACGCCCTGCCCCACGCCGGCTGTTTCGACGGGCTTCACTTCGTCGTTGGCTGCAACGGCAGCGGCGTATCGATGATGCCCTATCTCGGCGATTCCATGGGCCGCGCGCTGGCCGGCCGCCTGCACGGCAGGCTGCCATTTGCGGACGTGCCGTTGCCTTCCATCCCGCTCTATTCCGGCAAGCCATGGTTCCTGCCGGCGATCGGCGGCGCCTTCCGCGCCCTCGACTATTTCGACGAAAGGATCCGATGAGCGCCGCGTACTTCTCCGAGACCTACGCACAGGCCCGACGGCGCTTCCTCGAGGCAGCGCGCGAGCGGTCGGCCGAAATCGATTCCTATCGCCATGCTCGCCAAGGCGCCGAGGGCGAGGAGCTTGCGCTGGACACCGCCCTGCTCGGCGCGTCCGACGCGGACCGGCTGTTCATCATCAGCTCGGGCACGCATGGACCCGAGGGCTTCTCGGGCTCGGCCTGCCAGCTCGCGTTGCTGAACGACGAGCTCTCGCGCCGCGCCGGCGAGAGCGGCATCGGGCTGCTTCTGGTCCATGCGGTGAATCCGTTCGGCTTCTCGCACCTGACGCGGACCAACGAGGACAACATCGACCTCAACCGCAACTTCAACGACTTCGGCCGGCCCTATCCGCCAAATCCGGTCTATGAGGAAATCCACTCCCTGCTGATACCGCCATCCTGGCCGCCGAGCGAAGACAACGAAGCGGCTCTCGCCCTGGCGATGACCCGCCTCGCGGGCCAGCGCTCGCCGGGCGTCTCGAGCGGACAGAACCGCCATCCCGATGGCCTTTTCTATGCCGGCACCGGGCCAAGCTGGAGCAACCGCACGATCCGCTCGATCCTACAGCGCTACGGGCGCAACCGCCGTCACATCGCCTGGATCGACATTCACACCGGCCTCGGCCCATACGGGCATGGCGAAAAGATCTTCGGCCGGCACGGCGCCGAGACGACGGCTCGTGCCAAGGCCTGGTGGGGCGCCGACCTCATCGTGAGCACGGCGGCGGAGTCGGTGTCTCCGCGCACTGCCGGCTACATGATGGCGTGTTGCCGGGAAGAGTGTCCGGGTATCGCGATCACCCATTCGACAATGGAATACGGCACCCTGCCATCGCCGCAGGTTCGGCATGCGCTGCGGGGAGAGGCCTGGCTCGCCGGGCATCCCGATGCACCGGACGACATTGCCGGGGCGATTCGCCGGGCCGCGCGCGACGCGTTCTTTGTCGATGCCGACGACTGGAAGGGAATGATCCTCGGCCAGTTCCGCGCCTTTGCACTTCAGACCATCAACGGATTGAGCACCTCATGAAAATCCATCGCCTTCTTCTCGCGCTCGCCGGCATGGTGCTTGCGGCGCCGGTCTCGGCGCAATCGACGATCAGGATCGTCATGCATTCGGACCTCAAGATCGTCGATCCGATCTGGGCCTCGACCCAGATCAGCCGCACGCACGGCTACATGGTCTACGACACCCTGTTCGGACTGGACGAGCAGTTGAGGCCGCAGCCGCAGATGGTCGGCTCCTGGACTGTCGATGCCGCGGGCCTCGTCTACGACTTCGTCCTGCGCGATGGACTCACGTGGCACGACGGCGCGCCAGTCACGGCGGAAGATTGCATCGCCTCCCTGAAACGCTGGGGCGGCCGCGATCCGATGGGCCTGAAGCTCTTTGCCTATGTCAAGGAACTCTCGGCGCCCGACGCGAAGACGATCAGGCTCGAGCTCAAGCAGCGCTACGGCATGGTGCTGGAGTCGCTCGCCAAGCCGGCCGGCATCGTGCCCTTCATGATGCCCAAGCGTGTCGCCGACACACCGTTCACGCAGCAGATCAAGGATCCGACCGGCTCCGGCCCGTTCATCTTCAAGGCCGACGAATGGCGGCCGGGCGAGAAGGTCGTCTATGTGAAGAACCCGAAGTACGTGCCGCGCGCCGAGCCGCCGTCGGCTTTCGCCGGCGGCAAGACGGTGAAGGTCGATCGGGTCGAATGGCCGTCGATCAGCGATCCGCAGACCGCGGTGAGCGCGCTGCAGAACGGCGAGATCGACGCTGTCGAATCGCTGTCGCACGACCTCATGCCGTTGTTGGCAAAGGACAAGGGGATCACCGTCGCGCGCGGTGCCTATCCCAGCCAGTACGCCCTGCGACCGAACTGGCTGCATCCGCCGTTCGACAATCCGAAGCTCCGCCGCGCACTCGCCTACGGGCTTGACCAGAAGGAGTTCCTCCAGTCGGCGGTCGGCGATCCGGCCTTCTGGCGGCTGTGCAAGACCTATTTCGGCTGCGGCACGCCGCTGGCGACCGACGTCGGCACTGCGGGCCTCCTCGAAGGCAACGTGGCGCGTGCCCGCGAGCTGGTGAAGGAGGGAGGCTACGACGGAACACCGGTCGTGCTGCTGCACATCACCGACATCGCCGTGCTGTCGAATCTCGCGCCGGTCGCCAAGGCCCAGCTCGAGCGGATGGGGTTCAAGGTCGACATGGTCTCGTCCGACTGGCAGACGCACATCGCGCGCGTGATGCGTCGCGAGCCACCGGCGCAGCGCGGCTGGAACGTGACGCTGTCAAGCACCGGCATCATCGACGTCGTGAATCCGGTGACCTCGCTTTTCCTCAATTCCGCCTGCGAGAAGGCCTCGGCAGGCTGGCCATGCGACGCCGAGATGGAGAAGCTCCGGGACGCCTTCGCCCGCGAGCCAGATCCCACCAAGCGAAAGGCCCTGTCCGACGAGATCCAGGTGCGCGGCCTGCAGATCGGCACCCACTACCCTCTGGGCGAATGGTACTCGGCGTCAGCCGTCAGCAGCCGTACGACCGGCTGGCTGCGGCCGCCGTCGGCCTCGGTGTTCTGGGGCGTCGAGCGAACGGGTCGCTAGCGTCTTGCCAAGGGCGGGGCCACGCCCCAATTCTTCGGCATGGTCTCACTCCAGTACAGTTTGCTGCCCCACCGCAGTGTCATCGGCATTGCCGGCCCCGATCGCGTCGAGTTCCTCCAGGGGCTGATCTCCAACGACACGACCAAGGTCGGCCCCGGCCAGGCGATCTGGGCGGCGTTGCTGACGCCGCAGGGGCGCTTCCTCAACGACATGTTCGTGGTCGAGGACGGCAGCGGCACGTTCCTGATGGAAACCGAGCGTGACCGGGCGCCGGCGCTCGCCCGGAAGCTCAAGATGTACACGCTTCGCTCCAAGGTCACTGTCGAGGATCGCTCGGCAGCGATGGAGGTGGCAGTCGTGTTCGGGCCAGACGCCGGCAGGATCCTGCCCGTCGCCGGGGCGACCGCGTTCGTCGATCCGCGCCTCCCAGAGCTCGGCGTGCGGGTGCTGGCGCCCGTGGGCCAGACCGCTGCGCTGCTCGGGCTGACCGAGGCGCCGGTCACCGACTACGAAGCGATGCGGCTTCGGCTCGGCGTGCCGGACGGCAGCCGGGACCTGCCGGTCGAGAAGGCGCTGCTTCTGGAGAGCGGCTTCGACGAGCTGCACGGCGTCGACTGGAAGAAGGGCTGCTACATGGGCCAGGAACTGACGGCCCGCACCAAGTATCGCGGCCTGATCAAGCGCCGGCTGTTCCCGGTGCGGATCGAGGGTCCCCTGCCCGCCTCGGGTGCACCGGTCCATCGCGACGGCAAGGAGGTCGGCGAGATCCGCTCGGGCCAGGGCGACCGCGCGCTCGCCATGCTGCAGATCGACGCCGCCAACGGGGCGCTGACCGCCGACGGAGCGACGCTTTTCCCGGAGCGGCCTGCCTGGATGCAGATCCCCGATCCCAAACAGGTGTGACGCGCCAGACACTTGCGATACCATTATCCCTGCATTGGGCAACGCCGCTGCCCAGGGAAGGGGAACCGTGTCGCAATTCGTCAGCACCGAAGCCGAGCTCGAGGCGATCTATGGCCTGCCGGCCGGCGCAGCGGTGATCAAGGAGATCGATCACATCTCCGATCATTATCGCCGCTTCATCGAGACCTCGCCCTTCGTCGTTCTCGCCACGTCGGGCCCGGAAGGGCTGGATTGCACGCCGCGCGGCGATCCGCGCGGCTTCGTCCGCGTGGCCGACAGCCGGACCGTCATGCTGCCCGACCGGCGCGGCAACAACAGGATCGACACGCTGCGCAACATCGTCCGCGACCCGCGCATCGCGCTCCTGTTCCTGATCCCCGGCATCGGCCGGACGCTGCGCATCAATGGCCGCGCCGCGATCAGCATCGACCCGGAACTCTGTGAGTCCTTCACCCTCGAAGGCAAGGTGCCGCGCAGCGTCATCGTCGTCACCGCGGAAAGCGTCTACACGCAGTGTCCCAAGGCGCTGGTTCGTTCCCGGCTGTGGGATCCCTCACTGCATCTCGACGAGAGCAGCCTGCCGAGCAGCGGCACGATCATGAAGGCGCTGCAGCAGGGCTTCGACGGCGACACCTACGATCGCGAGTACCCGCAGCGGCTCAAGGAGACGATCTACTGAGTCGCCCGCTGGCGAACCCGCTTCCCCGGGCTTAAGGTCTCCTCCGGATTTTTGCACGCCCCGGAGGCAGGCCTTGAAGCTGATCAATCCCAATCCCTTCACCACCCGGCCGGAGATCACCGGCACGTTCGGCGTCGTGACCTCGACGCACTGGATCGCCACGGCCGTCGGCATGGGCATCCTGGAGCGCGGCGGCAATGCCTTCGACGCGGCGGTGGCGACCGCCTTCACCCTGCAGGTGGTCGAGCCGCATCTCTGCGGCCCGGGCGGCGACGCCCCGCTGGTCTTCCACGCGGTGAAGAAGGGCAAGACCGAGATCCTGTGCGGCCAGGGCGTGATGCCGGCCAAGGCGACCATCGCGCACTTCAAGGGGCTGGACCTCGACCTGATTCCCGGCACCGGCCTGTTGCCGGCCGCCGTGCCCGGCACCTTCGACGCCTACATGCTGATGCTGCGCGACTACGGCACGATGCGGCTCAGCGACGTGCTGGCGCCCGCCATCGGCTATCTTATGAACGGCCATCCGATCGTCGAGCGCGCGGCCGCGACCATCGACACGGTGAAGCAGAACTTCCGCGACAACTGGCCGACCTCCGCGGCCGTTTATTTGCCGGGCAACAAGGTGCCGATGCCGGGCTCGCTATTCGCCAACCCCGCGGTCGGCAATACCTACCTGCGCATCATCAAGGAAGCCGAGGCGGGTGGCGGCGGCCGCGAAGCCGAGCTCGAGCGGGCGCGCAAGGTCTGGAGCCAGGGCTTCGTCGCCGAGGCGATCGACCGCTTCTACACCCATGAGGAAATCATGGACGTGTCGGGCAAGCGCAACAAAGGCCTGCTGCGCGGCGACGACATGGCGAAGTGGCAGGCGACCATCGAGGCGCCGCTGACCTATGAATACGGCCGCTACACGGTCTGCAAGGCGGGTCCCTGGGCGCAGAGCCCGGTGACCCTGCAGCAACTCGCGCTGCTCAAGGGCTTCGACCTCGACGGCGCCGATCCGACCAGCGCCGACTTCATCCATACCGTAGTCGAGGCGAGCAAGCTCGCCTTCGCCGACCGCGAAGCCTTCTACGGCGATCCGAAGTTCGTCGACGTGCCGATGCAGACCCTGCTGTCGGACGCCTACAACGCCGACCGGCGCAAGCTGATCGATCCGGCGCACGCGTCGCTCGACCAGCGGCCGGGCAAGGTCGACGGCTACGGCGGCGTGGTGAAGCTGCGCAAGGCCGACGGCTCGCGTGCCGCGGTGGCGGCGAGCGGCGCCGGCGAGCCGACGGTGGGCCGCATGGGGCAGATGAGCGGCGACACGGTGCATTTCGACATCGTCGACAAGGACGGCAACATGGTATCGGCCACGCCCTCGGGCGGCTGGCTGCATGGCTCGCCGGTCGTGCCGGAACTCGGCTTCCCGGTCGGCACCCGCGGCCAGATCTGCTGGCTCGAGGAAGGCCAGCCCTCCTCGCTCGCACCGGGCAAGCGGCCGCGCACCACCCTCACGCCGACCCTCGCCCATCGCGACGGCGAGCCGTACATGTGCTGGGGTTCACCGGGCGGTGACCAGCAGGAACAGTGGATCACGCAGATGTTCCTGCGCCACGTCCATTGCGGCATGAACCTGCAGGAGTCGATCGACGCACCGGCCTGGCACAGCGAGCATTTCCCCTCTTCGTTCTGGCCGCGCACCGCCCGTCCGGGCGTGCTCGTGCTGGAAGGGCGCGTGCCGGCCGAAACGGTCCAGGAATTGCGTAAGCGGGGCCATGAGGTCGAGATGAACGACGACTGGTCCGAGGGCCGCCTGACCGCCGCCAGCCGGGAGGATCCGTGGCGCAAGGCCGCCGCCAATCCGCGCGGCATGCAGGGCTACGCGGCTGGGCGATAAGGAATGGCTTCGCTGGGACCGCGCCACTCCGTGGCGCTCATGATCATGATTCTGAGCGCCACGGAGTGGCGCGGTCCCAGCGCATGACGTGGTCGATCATTTTCAGGGAGCGCGATAGCGGGCGCATCGCCATCGCGGTGGCGACCAAGTTCTTCGCGGTCGGCGCGCGTGTGCCGTACATCGAGGCCCGGAAGGGCGCCGTCGCTACCCAGGCACTGGTCAATCCGCTCTATGGAATCGACGGGCTCAAGCTGATCCGCGACGGCGTCGGTGCCGCCGACGTGATCCGCATCCTCACCGCCCGCGATGACGGCCGCGAGCACCGCCAACTGCACGTGCTGGCCTCCGATGGCCAGTTTGCTGCCTATACCGGCGCCGAATGCGTGCCGTGGTGCGGCCATTGGACCGGCGAGGATTTCTCGGTGGCGGGCAACATGCTGGCCGGGCCGCAAGTCGTGTCCGAAACCGTGCGCGTGCTGCGCGAGCGCTCGGATCTCGAGCTGCCGCGACGGCTGATCGCGGCCCTCAAGGCCGGCGAGAAGGTCGGTGGCGACAAGCGCGGCAAGCAATCGGCCGCGCTGGTGATCTACGGCAACGACGAGCAGTCCGAGCTCGACCTTCGGGTCGACGACCATGTCGAGCCGTTGCTCGAGCTGGCGCGGCTGGAATCGGTGAGCCGGGAGCTCTGGACGAATATCCGGCCCTTCCTGCCGACGCGGCAGAATCCGGCCGGTATCTACGATCGCGCCCTGATCGATGCCGAGGTCGAGAAGAGCTGGGCCGCGGTGCGCGCCAAAGCGGCCGAATGACTGCACCGCTGCTGGAACTCAGGCGGCTGGCCGTCAGCTTCGCGACCGACGACGGCACCGTGCAGGCCGTCGACGGCATCGACCTCGCCCTGCAGCGCGGCCGCACGCTTGGCCTGGTCGGCGAGTCGGGCTGCGGCAAGAGCGTCACTTCGCTCGCCGTGATGGGCCTGCTCCCGCCGGAGAATTCCCGGGTAAGCGGCGAGGTCCATTTCGAGGGCCGCGACCTGCTGAAGATCGCGCCGAACGAGCTGCGCGACCTGCGCGGCGCGCGGCTGGCGATGATCTTCCAGGAACCGATGACCTCGCTCAATCCCGCCTATACGATCGGCAACCAGATCGTCGAGGCGATCCAGCGCCACCAGGGCCTGAACGCGGCGGATGCACGGGCACGGGCGATTGCGGTGCTGAAGCTGGTGCGCATCTCGAACCCCGAGAAACGAGTCGACGACTATCCGCACAAGCTCTCCGGCGGCATGCGCCAGCGCGCCATGATCGCCATGGCGCTGGCCTGCGGGCCGCAGCTGCTGATCGCAGACGAGCCGACGACCGCGCTCGACGTCACCATCCAGGCGCAGATCCTCGACCTGATGCGCGGCCTGCGTCGCGACACCGGCACCGCGATCATCCTGATCACGCACGATCTCGGGGTGGTGGCCGAGATGGCCGACGATGTTGCGGTGATGTACGCCGGGCAGATCGTCGAGCGCGCGCCGGTTCAATCGCTGTTCGCGCGGCCCGAGCATCCCTACACGGTCGGCCTGCTGGGCTCGATCCCCAAGCTCGACCAGAAGCGCGAGCGCCTGCCCTCGATCGAAGGCCGCGTGCCCGACATGGCCCATCCGCCCGAAGGCTGCCGCTTCGCCGCCCGCTGCCCCTTCGTCGAGCCGGCCTGCCGCGCGGCCGTGCCGCCGCTGGTCGAGGTGGCGCCCGACCATCTCAGCCGCTGCCGCCGCGCCCCGCTCAGCGGAGTGCTGTCGTGACTGCGCTGGAACTGTGCTGGGAGCGCGGCTCTCCAGAGCCGCTCATGGCATGTGGCAGCCGAAAGAAAGAGCGGCTCTGGAGAGCCGCGCTCCCAGCTTGGTCCCAACCATGAGCGCGTTGCTCGAGGTCGAGGGGCTGGCCAAGCACTTTCCGGTGAAGAGCGGCATGTTCGGTCGCACCTCGGCGCATGTTCGTGCGGTCGACGGTGTCGACTTCCATGTCGAGGAAGGCGAGACGCTCGCCGTGGTGGGCGAATCGGGCTGCGGCAAGTCGACGGTCGGCCGGCTCGTGCTGCGCCTGATCGAGCCGAGTGCCGGGCAGGTTCGCTTCGAAGGCGACGACCTGCTGGCGCTCGACCAGGACCAGATGCGCGCGCGCCGGCGCCGCCTGCAGGTGATCTTCCAGGACCCGTATGCCAGCCTCAATCCGCGGATGACGGTCGGCGCCATGCTGGGCGAGCCGCTGTTCCTCCATCGTCTCGTCGGCAACGAGGCGCAGCGACGGGCCCGGGTCGGCGAGCTGCTCGAGCTGGTCGGCCTCAGGCCCGAGCACGCGCGGCGCTATCCGCACGAATTCTCCGGCGGCCAGCGCCAGCGCCTCGCCATCGCGCGCGCCCTCGCGGTCGAGCCGCGGCTGATCGTGGCCGACGAACCGGTGTCGGCGCTCGACGTGTCGATCCAGGCGCAGGTCATCAACCTGATGCGCTCCCTGCAGCAGCGCTTCGGCCTCGCCTACATCTTCATCAGCCACGATCTCGCGGTCGTGAAGCACATCGCCGACCGCATCGCCGTAATGTACCTCGGCAAGATCGTGGAGACCGCGACGACCGACGAGCTGTTCCGCAACCCACGCCATCCCTACACGCGCGCGCTCTTGTCCGCCGTGCCGCTGCCCGACCCGACGGCGGTGCGCGAGCGGGCGCTGCTCGAAGGCGACATCCCGAGCGCGATGAACCCGCCGTCAGGCTGCCGCTTCCACACCCGCTGCCCGTTCGTGCGCGAGAGTTGCCGGAGCGACGTCCCGGTGCTGGCCGACGACGGCACAGGACATGCCACGGCCTGCCCGTGGTGGCCCGAGCTCCCGCCGGCCGCGGCGTTGATTGCCACGACCATGCCGGACCAGGATCGGCGAAGACTAGACCGCCTGCAGGCGGCATTCGTGTCACAGACGGAGGAAACATGAAAAGACTGGCGCACTGTCTCTCCCTGGCGCTGACGCTCACCGCTGCGATGGCCGGCGGCGCGCTCGCCCAGACCAACCTGCGGATCGGCCTCGCCGAGGATCCCGACGTGCTCGATCCGACTCTGGCGCGAACCTACGTCGGACGCATCGTCTTCGCCTCGATCTGCGACAAGCTGTTCGACATCGACGAGAAGCTGGCGATCGTGCCGCAGCTCGCCCTGAGCCACGAGACTTCGGCCGACGGCAAGACCGTCACCATCAAGCTGCGCCCCAACGTGAAGTTCCACGACGGCGAGCCGCTCACCGCCGAGGCCGCGAAGTACAGCCTCGACCGCCATCTCACGATGAAGGGCTCGTTCCGCAAGCCCGAGCTCGGCTCGGTCGACAAGGTCGAGGTCGTCGATCCGCTGACCATCAAGCTCTCGCTGAAGGAGCCGTTCTCGCCGCTGCTCGCCCAGCTCACCGACCGCGCCGGCATGATGGTGTCGCCCAAGGCCGCGGAAGCCGCCGGGGACAAGTTCGGCCTGAAGCCGGTCTGCGCCGGCCCCTACAAGTTCGTCGAGCGGGTCCAGCAGGACCGTATCGTGGTCGAGAAGTTCGCCGACTACTGGAACAAGGACCAGGTCTTCATCGACAAGATCACCTACCTGCCGATCGTCGACGGCACGGTGCGTCTGGCGAACCTGCGCTCCGGCGGCCTCGACCTGATCGAGCGCGTGCTGGCGACCGACATCAAGAGCGTGCGCGACAATCCCAAGCTCAGGCTCAGCAAGGCGGTGTCGCTGGGCTACACCGGGCTCACGATCAACCTCAGCAACGGCCCCAAGGCCAACACGCCGCTGGCCAAGGATGCCCGCGTGCGCCGCGCCTTCGAGCTCAGCCTCGACCGCGACGCCATCAACCAGGTCGTCTTCAACGGCGAGTTCGTGCCGGGCAACCAGTGGATCAGCCCGCTGAACCCGTACTATCAGGAGAAGTTCCCCGTCCCGAAGCGCGACGTCGCCAAGGCGAAGGCGCTGCTCAAGGAAGCCGGCGTCACCGGCCCGATCGCGCTCGACTTCATGGTGCCGAACGGCGCCGAGACACGCGCGGTCGCGGAGGTCGTGCAGTCGATGGCGGCCGAGGCGGGCTTCGACCTGAAAATCCGGGTCACCGAGTTCGCGACATCGCTGAAGCAGGCCGAGGACGGCGATTACCAGGTCTTCCTGATCGGCTGGAGCGGCCGCAGCGATCCCGACGGCAATTCCTTCTCGTTCCAGACCTGCGGCTCGCCGCAGAACAACTCGGGCTATTGCGACAAGGAGGTCGATGCCGCCCACGCCGAAGCGCGCGCGAAGACCGGTGTCGCCGAACGCAAGAAGGCCTACGAGAAGGTCGCCGAGAAGTATCTCGCCGACGGCTCGATCAAATATCTCTACCACGCGCAGGTGCTGGTCGCGCACTCCGACAAGCTCGAGGGCTATCGGCCGATGCCCGACGGCCTCGTCCGCGTCATCGGTCTCAAGCTGAAATAACCCCAGGGTGCCATAGACCGTGCTCGCCTTCCTCACCCAGCGGCTGCTGCAGATCATCCCGACGCTGATCATCGTGTCGATGCTGATCTTCGGCCTGCAGCAGCTGCTGCCCGGCGATCCGGCGCTGATCATGGCGGGCGAGGAACGCGACCCGAAGGTGCTCGCGGAGATCCGCGAGCAGTACAAGCTCGATCAGCCGATCCCGGTCCAGTACCTCTACTGGGTCAAGGGCGTGCTGACGGGCAACCTCGGCGAATCGATGCGGCTCAAGAGCTCGGTGAGCTCGCTGGTCGCCGAGAAGCTGCCGGTGACCTTGCAGCTTGCCTTCATGGCGCTGCTGATCGCGATCGGCGTCGGCATCCCCGCCGGCATCGTCTCGGCGGTGAAAAAGGAAACGCTGTGGGACTACGGCGCCAACCTGTTCGCGCTGTGGGGGCTCAGCACGCCGAACTTCTGGCTCGGCATCCTGATGATCTTCCTGTTCTCGGTGACGCTCGGCTGGCTGCCGGCGTCCGGCTACGTGCGGCTGGGCGAGGACTGGAAGTCGAGCCTCGCCACCACCATCATGCCGGCCTTCGTGCTGGGCAACGCGCTCGCCGCCGTGCTGATGCGCCATACGCGCAGCGCCATGCTGCAGGCGATGGGCACGGATTATGTCCGCACCGCGCGCGCCAAGGGCCTGCACGAGAACCGCGTGGTGCTGAAGCACGCCCTGCGCAACGCCATGACGCCGGTGATCACCCTGCTGGCGCTCGACTTCGGCACGCTGCTGTCGGGCGCGGTGCTGACCGAGCAGATCTTCTCCATCCCGGGCTTCGGCAAGCTGATCGTCGATTCGGTGTTCAATCGCGACTACGCCGTCGTGCAGGGCGTCGTGCTGGTGACCTCGTCGATCTACATCTCGCTCAACCTGCTGGCGGACGTGGCCTACGTGCTGGTCAATCCGAGGCTGCGCGGATGACCGTCACCGCCCTGCCCCCGCAAGCCGCCGCCGCCACCGCGCAGGAAGAGAACCCCTGGGCGCGCGCCTGGCGGAGGCTGAAGCGCCGCAAGGGCGCGATGGCCGCGCTGTTCGTGGTGGTGTTCCTGATCCTGCTCGCCGTCCTCGCGCCGTGGATCGCGCCCTACGATCCGACCGCCACCAGCTTCAGCACGGTGCGCAAGCCGCCGTCCTGGGCGCACTGGTTCGGCACCGACGAGGTCGGCCGCGACGTGCTCTCGCGCATCCTGTTCGGCGCCCGCGCCTCGCTCAGCGCCGGCCTCGTCTCGGTCGGCATCGCGGTCGGCGCCGGCGTGCCGCTCGGGCTGCTGGCGGGCTATGCCGGCGGCTGGATCGACGCGGTGCTGTCGCGCGTGGTCGATGCGATGCTGGCCATCCCCTTCCTGATCCTGGCGATCGCGCTGGCCGCCTTCCTCGGCCCCAGCCTGACCAATGCGATGATCGCGATCGGCGTCACCGCCACGCCGGTCTTCATCCGCCTGACGCGCGGCCAGACGCTCGGCGCCAAGGTCGAGGACTATGTCGAGGCCGCCCGCGCCGTCGGCAATCCGCACTGGCGCATCGCGCTGCGGCACGTGCTGCCCAACATCGTCCCGCCGCTGCTGGTCCAGGCGAGCCTCGCCATCGCCGGCGCGATCATTGCCGAGGCGGCCCTGTCGTTCCTCGGCCTCGGCCAGCAGCCGCCGGCGCCGTCGTGGGGCAGCATGCTGAACACCGCCCAGCGCTTCATCGCCCAGGCGCCGTGGATGGCGTTCTGGCCGGGTTTCGCGATCTTCTTCGCCGTGCTGTCGTTCAACCTGCTGGGCGACGGGCTGCGCGACGCGCTCGATCCGCGGCACAAGTAGCGGCCTCGCAGAGCGGCCCCGCTCCCTGCCCTCCCCCCTAGCGGGGGCGGGGAATCTGAGGGACGATGGCGTCATGACATACGACGCAATCATCATCGGGGCCGGGATTTCCGGTCTGTATCAGCTCCTCACCCTGCGCAGGCTCGGCCTGTCCGTCCACGTGTTCGAATCCGGCACGGGCGTGGGCGGGACGTGGTACTGGAACCGGTACCCGGGTGCGCGGTTCGATTCGGAGAGCTATTCCTACGGCTACTCCTTCAGCCAGGAGCTGCTCGACGAGTGGGACTGGACCGAGCATTTCTCGCCGCAGCCCAAGACGCTGGAATATCTCAACGTCGTCGCCGACAAGTTCGACCTGCGCCGCGACATCACCTTCAACGCCAAGGTGACCGCCGCCCACTGGCGCGAGGCCACGCGCGACTGGCACGTCACGCTGGAGGACGGCAGCACGCACGACGCGCGCTTCCTGATCACCGCCATCGGCCCCCTCTCCGCCCCGACCATGCCGACCATCCCGGGCGTCGAGGACTTCAAGGGCTTCTCCTGCCACACCGCGCGCTTCCCCAAGGAGCCGGTCGATTTCAGGGGCAAGCGGGTCGCCGTGATCGGCACCGGCGCGACGGGCGTCCAGACCATCCAGGAGGTGGCCAAGACCGCCGGCACCCTGACGGTCTTCCAGCGCACGCCCAACTGGACCGCGCCCTTGCACAACAGCCCGATCTCCAGGGAGGAGATGGCGGAGATCCGCAAGACCTACCCCGACATCCTGAAGCGCTGCCAGGAGACCTTCTCCTGCTTCCTGCACACGCCCGACCCGCGCGGCACCTTCGAGGTCGCGCCCGAGGAGCGCGAGGCGCACTGGGAGAAGCTCTACGGCTCGAAGGGCTTCGGCATGTGGCAGGGCAACTTCCGCGACATACTCACCGACCGCA
This sequence comes from Reyranella sp., assembly GCF_965279465.1. Lineage (NCBI taxonomy): Bacteria > Pseudomonadati > Pseudomonadota > Alphaproteobacteria > Hyphomicrobiales > Reyranellaceae > Reyranella > Reyranella sp. The sequence goes on along the minus strand of NZ_OZ257242.1, from coordinate 3,015,884 downwards.
AGGCCAACGCAGCCGTCTCAGAGTTCGTGGCGCGCAAGATCCGCCAGCGGGTGAAGGACCCCAAGGTGGCCGAGAAGCTGATCCCCACCAACCACGGCTTCGGCACGCGGCGGGTGCCGCTCGAGACGAAGTACCTCGAGGTCTACAACCAGCCGAACGTGCGGCTGGTCGACATCAAGGAGACGCCGATCGAGCGCATCACGCCGGCCGGCCTCGACACGACGGCGGAGAAATTCGAGTTCGACATCATCATCTACGCCACCGGCTTCGACGCGATCACCGGCAGCTTCGACCGCATCGACTTCCGGGGCGTCGACGGCCTCAGGCTCAAGGACAAGTGGAAGGGCGGCCCGAAGACCTGGCTCGGCGTGCAAGTCGAGGGCTTCCCCAACATGTTCATGCTGATGGGCCCGCACACCGCGCTGGGCAATATCCCGCGCAGCATAGAATACAATGTCGACTGGGTGACCGGCGTGATCCGCCACATGCGCGAGAACGGCCTGACCCGCGCGGAATGCAGCCCCGAGGGCGTCGCCGCCTGGACCGAGCACGTGAAGTCGCTGGGCGTGGGCCTGCTGTCCAACGAGATCGACAGCTGGATGACCGGCATCAACCGCAACGTCGAGGGCAAGAACGAGCGGATCATCGCGCGGTATTCGGGCAGCGCGCCGGCGTACCGGGCGCGCTGCGATGCTGTGGCGGAGGGTGGGTATCGGGAGATGAAGTTGGGGTAGAGCACAACCGGCGTCTACTCGCTTGACAGTTGCCTTACGCTAACTGACGCTTCCGATGCTGCCATTTGGAGCGACAAGATGAAACCATTCATTTTACGGGAAAAGCTGAAATTGGCGAGCGAGCCAGCGCCGTCGACTCAGCACACGTATGACCAAGTTAGGCAGATCTGGATAGATAGGAAGTCTGGAAAGCCGCTGGTTATGCTTCTAGAGCGCGGGTCGCTTTCATCCCAGTTCGGCGAGACGACGCTGACAGAAACGCGAGAAGGCGTGGATCAGACGGAGTCTTCGAACGTTCACGATTCCCAATTCAAAGAGACCGCTTTGACTGGAACGCGCGAGGCCGCGAAGCAACGCGAAGTCATCGCTTTGCGCCCATCACAATTCGGCGAGACTAGTACAACAGCAACGCTCGAAGGTGTGGATCAGAGCGATACTTCCGTTGCACTGTCGTCTCCCTTTGGAGAAACCACGATAACGAAGACTTTCGAGGGAACCGATCAACGGGAGGTAACTGCTACTGCGGCCCTCGACGACAGCGAGTTTACGTCGGCCAATGCTCCTTATTCTTACATCTAATCGCGACTTTTCCGCTGACTACCTTATAGTCTATTTGCTAGATCGTGGACTTCCGTATTTTCGGCTTAATGCTGAAGATCTAACTCACGCTGAATTGGGCTTAGAGCTCGAAAAAAGCGACACTCACAAGTCCATTGCATTGGGATCCAAATACCTCGATTTACACCAGGTTCGTTCTGTCTGGTATCGACGGGTATTGCAGCCGAGCCCAAACACCTCGCTTACTTTATCAGAGCGCGCATTCGTTGCAGGAGAAATTCGGCACTTGGCGACCGGCTTGGTACTCAATTCCAACGTGACTTGGGTCAATCCAATCGAGAAGGTAGCCCTCGCTGAACACAAGCTATATCAGTTGCGACTTGCGCAACAACTCGGCTTAGCAATACCACGCTCAATCGTTTCCCGAAACCCCAGGCGCCTCCGAGAATTCATTTCAAAGAGTCAATTTGGTGCTATTTGTAAGCCCATTTTCCATGGATTGTTTTTTGACGAGTCTGGCCAGTACTCCATCTACACTCGGAGAGTAAGCGCTGACGCCTTTTCTGGCGACACTCTAGAAATATGTCCTGTTTTTCTACAAGAAGAAATCCCTCGGCAAGCTGACGTCCGAATTACATTTATTGGTTCTACGTTCTTTACTGTCGACATACTTGGCCGAGAAGGCCTCGTTGATTGGAGGGCACCAGACAGCGAGGCAAATTTTCATGTTTCGACGGTTAGCGAAGCCGTAATCAGTCGATGCCAGCTCATGCTTCAAACCTTGGGCCTACGGTATGGAGCATTTGATTTTATAAGAACTCCGGATGGACGCCTCGTTTTTCTCGAAATCAACCCCACTGGTGAGTGGGCGTGGCTGGAAGACATACTTGCGTTGCCGATGCGGGAGTCTTTCGTTCGTCTACTTTATGATGAAACTCCATGAAATTTACTTTTACTGCATCTCAACCTAAGTCTCTATTCTCGCTCGGCCCTCGACAAGCGGCAAAGCAGATTTGTCAAATGATTGGAGCCCTTCTGCGGCTCTCTTGGAATACCCTTATCCCGTTTGAACGAACTCCGGGTGAGCCGCAATCGCTACCCTCTCCTGAATCGGCTGTTGATGAAAAATCTATCGAACAATGCCTCTGGATATACGAGCAGGTTGAGACAACGCGCGACGATTTGGAGAAGAAGGCGCAGTCCACCTTCTCGGTTATCGCAGTCCTTGTACCGTTGATCGGATCAATCTTCCTGTTTTTAGTCAAGGAAACGTCTCCCTTTGTCTCAGACCGTTTTATGGCCTCGGTTACATATGCGCTAGGTATTTGCGGAGTGCTATTGTTAATGGGGTTCATCTCGGCAATTAGAGCGGCATCTGTCAAACAGCGTGAGATTCTCTACGTTGGAGCAGTAGTAGATCCAGAGAATGGCTACTTCAGAAAGTACGATGAATCTTTCCACGCGCGTGGCCTAATATATTGCGCAATAAAGAACGCTGCAATGAACGGTCACATCGCGCAGTTGGTCAAGGGTGCGCAAATTCTGACGTCGATTGCGGTGGTTTCGCTTTTTCTAGTAACTATTTTTGTCGGATCGGTTTTGTCCGCACATCGCCCCCCTCCGCCATCGACCCGAATCTCTGGGCCAGTAGATCTATCAGTGGCGTCAGTGAGCGCACTTAAAGACACGCATGCCGGCCAGAGCGATAGCTACCTGCCGGGAATGGAACGCAAGTTGGCCGAAATTGAGGTACAGTTGTCTGATGCTCGAGCAATGATTACCGACCAAAATGCGAGAATGTTGGATCTGGATCGGAAAACTACAGAACTATACATTGGCAGAATCGAAGAGCTTGCACGCTACCGCTCTCAATTTTTTGGGAAACTACGCGAAGTACTTGGGCGTCAGCCGAATATAGAAATAGTTGGTGATCGCTTTGTTTTTCAGTCTGAAGTTCTGTTCCCTCTCGGTTCTGCCCAGCTGCAACCTAGTGGAGAGGCGCAGTTAGTGCGCGTGGCACAGCAGTTAGTTGAGCTTACTAGAATAATTCCCAAAGACATCGACTGGGTATTGCAGGTCAACGGCCATACTGATGGCCAGCCGATCAGTACGGCCGCCTTCCGCACTAATTGGGAGTTGTCAGTAGCGCGCGCCGTAGAGGTCGTAAGATTCCTTAGCACGCAGGGCATTCAGAGCGAGCGACTCGCCGCAGCAGGATACGGTGAATATCGTCCCCTATCGAAGATCGAAGACGGACGCAATCGACGTATCGAACTTAAACTAACCACACCGTAGTTTTTCGACAATTCGAAAGCTAGCTGCTTTGATTCTTCCGGCGTTCACTCTGCGAATTCCATTGTGGGCTGGAGTTCGTAGCGCCGCGGCAATTGATCCCACGTCCTGCCATCTAGCTGGCGGCCAGTCCGCTTCTTGTTCACGCCGCCCCATTGTTTGAAATGAAACGCCACATTCGCCACGATGCATTGGTCGCGAATTGATCGCACCCAGTCAATCGGCATCGGCCGGGCGTTGGGTCCGCTTTCGCCGCCCGCAATTGCCCAATCGATGCCATTAAGATTCAGGCCCTCTAAGGGCCCCAGAAGGGGCTCTAGGCTCAAAAACTTAACAGCCGCATGCGTACGGCGAAGATTATCGATCCGATCCACATAGTCGGCATTCTCGACGCTCACGCCAAGCCAAACGTGCTTCGGCCATGGCAGGGCCGACGACAACTCTTCGGCCCGCTCTGCCCGCTTAGTGAGGACCTGATACGTGTGCTGCGGAGTGTTCACCATGGTAGTGAAGACTTCTTTGATGAACTCCAGTGGCACGTCCTCATGGAAGAGATCTGACATAGAGTTGACGAAAATCGTGCGCCCGACTTTCCACCGCTTCGGAATGTCCAGTGAAGCGCGGTCAAGGTTGATGCGCCCGTTCCACTTGTAGCGACCACCGGACTTACGAGTGATCGCGGTGTACTTCGGTTGGCCCATCGCTTCGAGACGCGCGGCGAGTCTCATGGCGTAGCAATTCGTGCACCCCGGCGAGAGGACTGTGCACCCCGCAACCGGGTTCCAGGTCGACTCGGTCCATTCGATCGGTGAGTTGGTAGCCATGGATGAAAATCCCTATGGGAATGTTATTTCGATGTGTTTGGCGAGCGTGTTCCTGTTGTGTTTGCTACAGGTGATCTTACCCTCGGCCTCTAGCTCCAGCAGGACTTGACGGTAGTTGGGTCTCAAATAAGGCTTATCCACGCTGTGCTGCTCATAGAGCCTCTCATGCACGATCGTCTTGCCGGCATAGTCCTTCACGAGCGATCTTTTGAGCCGTGAGAGAGAAAAGTTAGATAGCGAGAACAGAAGCGGGTTCGACTGGTCTGCCGGAGAGTAGGTGAAAGTAGCTACTCCCTCGTGCTCCGATGAGCTCTCCTTTGCCATTATCCCTTTCATGATGTCGTATCCGAGAAAGTGTTTCGAGACGAACACGAGTATGTGAGACGTGCGTGTACCATTGAGGTTTCGGAACCGGAACGGTAGGACAAAGGCTCTAGGTGCAAGCTCCTTGATAGCTTGGGCAAGGTTCTCCAAGATATGCGCTTCTCTCTCGTTGGGCGTCATCTTGCGTAGCTTTGGCCTCATCTTCGCGGCGCGGTCTTCTCCGAACAGGGCGTCGATATGCTTGTCGACGATAGAGTTGCCGAAGCCAGCATTGACGCGATTGTAGTTGAGGAAGAAAACGCAGTCGCAACCCCAATCCTTAATGACACCGTTAACGAGTTTCAGCGATAGCCCTTTGTATCCCCATGGGTCCACGAAGCTGAACATTGGTATGAGGCGGGTAGTGGCGAGCCATTCCGTGAACGCCTCATCGACCGCACCGCATCTAACCTGCGGAGTATGCTTGAGGGTCTTTATGCCCGGCAGCTTGTCGATTTCTTCCTGCAACGTGCTGGTGTGCTTGTCATCGGCGTCATTAAACATGGATACAAGCATCTGCGACATCTGCGGGTGCTGGATCGCTTTTTCCAAGACCAAGAGCGGCGTGGACTTCGAGCCGTCCTTGTATCGTCCGGGCCCCGCGTACAAGTCCATGTACCCGATCTTACCTCCCCTGCCTGCGGCGGTCGTCAACACAACCTGTGCCCATGTGGCAAAGTACTTCTCGATAATCCGAGCCTTAGCCTCGGACTCGTCAGTTCGCTCATCAAAGAACTTCCCGCTCTTCGTTGCCACCCACAACCTCCCAAAGCTGCATTTGGCAGAACTTTATCTCGTTTTTGTGCGCGAGAGTACGGAACATACCAAGAACGAACGATACGCGCAACACACCAAGTTGGGCTTCGGCCGCGTTCCTGTGGCTTATTTAGTCCCTTCGTTTAGCCTGCGACTAGAACAAGCGAGAAGAGTACGCGCGCCTTCGCATCTTGCGGAATCCCGAGAAGGCGCTCGTCGGCGCGCCCTTGAGAAAGACGGGCCTTCCCTGCGCCGTCCCTAGGAACAGTTCTTCGCCGACTCGCACCGTTCGGCGGCATCGCCATGCTCTACATTATGACCACTCGATCGTTTCCGCCTGAGGAGCATCCTTCCACCATGCCGTTCCGCGTCGTCACCTTGAATCTTGAGCAGGACCACAAAAGGTGGCCGGCGCGCCGGCCGCTGATCGAGGCGGAGCTCGGGCGGCTAAAGCCGGATATCGTGGGGCTGAACGAGGTCAGCGTGCCGCTGCAGAGCGCGCAGCTCCTGCGCACGGCGCTTTCGGCGGCGGCGGGCGCCGGCTACGGGCTGGTGCAGCAGACGAAGGTCAACGGCCTGTCGAAGGTCGAGGCCGAGGCGATGCTGTCGCGCTACCCGGTGATCGAAAGCGGCAATCTCGACTATCAGGCGGGAGACATGGTCGCGCTGGTCGCCCGGGTCCTTGTCGATGGGTCGCCGCTGGATGTTTACGTGACCCATCTCTACCGGTCGCGTGGCGAGGAGTCGCTGCGTCTGTTTCAGGTGCAGCAGCTGCTGGCGTGGATCGATGCGCGCGACCCGGCGGTGCCGCGCATCGTCTGCGGCGACTTCAATGCCAGCCTCGACAAACCGTCGGCGGCCCTGATGGCGACGCGCTTCCGCCCGACGCAGACCGAGCCGACCGCCTTCACGGCCCTCGCCGACCAAGACGGCTCGGTCTCGCATCCCTATTGGCCGCGCCTCGACCGCTGCATCGACTACATCTGGGTCTCGCCCGACATCGAGGTGGTCGGCAGCGGCGTGTGCTTCGACACGCCGAGCCCCACGGATGCCACGCTGTGGCCGTCCGACCACGCCGGCGTCTGGGCCGATCTGGCCTTCAGGTTGGAGGCAGGACCTTCTTAGTCGCGCCGATTTTCCGTCATCCCGAGCGGAGCGACAGGAAGGAGTTGGCCGGTGTGAGTCGGCATCGCGAAGTCACCGCAGGAGGCTTGAAGTGTGCCAGATGGCGTATTAATTATGCCATCTGACGGAGAAGCCCTATGACCCGTGTCGATCTCCCCATTGCTGGCGCTGAAGAGCACAAGTTTGCGGCCATTTCCGAGTTCCTCGGCGGCAGCAGGATCTTCCCGAAGGGGCACAGGCCGACGACCGACCTGGAGGCTCACGAAGCCCTCGTTCGCGGCCTGCCGGGCGTATCGGTCGGCTATCTCGTGGACCATCTGCAGCATCTCGAGTGGCAGGCCCTCGAAGGTCCCATTGCGATGAGCCTGCGGACGTTCCAGCGCGTGAAGCGCGAGAAGAAGCTGCTGGACCCGGATCGCAGCAGTCGTGTCTGGAAGTTTGCCGAAGTCCTGGCAAAGGCCACGTCGGTGCTGGGGAGCCAGCAAAAGGCCGAGGAATGGCTGGCCAGGCCGGCGCAAGGGCTCAACGGGCACCGGCCCATCGATTTGCTGGCGACGCAGACCGGCACGGAGCTGGTCGAGCAATTCCTGGAGCGTCTGGACTACGGCGTCTACGTTTGACGCTTCCGCTGTCTCCTTTCCCGATCGGCGGCCCTCTCCTCGCCTGGCGCCTCGATCGCGATATTCATGCGCCGGGCTGGGACAGCGGGGAAGGCGCCTGGCGCGTGGGCGGACGCTGGAACAGTCCGGGCGTCAGGGCCGTCTATTGCTCTTTCGACGCCGCGACGGCGCTGATCGAGGTCGCGGTGCACAAGGGCTTCGAGACGATCGATCTGGTGCCGCACGTTCTTTCCTGCGTCGAGATCCTCGAACCGGCGAGCGTCTTCACCGTTGAGCCGTCGGGCCTCCCCGATCCGGACTGGCTGGTTTCGGGCATCCCCGAAGCGGCGCAACAGAAGTTTGGAGACGAGCTGCTCGCCAGGCATAAGTTCGTTGCCATTCCCAGCGCGGTTTCGAGGAACAGCTGGAACCTGCTGTTCGTGGCGGACAACGCCAAAGGCGCCTACAGGCTCAGATCGCAGGAGCCCTACGTGCTGGACAAGCGCCTCAAGCGGCCGAGGTAAGGCCGCTGGGAGCGCGGCTCTCCAGAGCCGCTCTTTCTTCGGTTCGCCCAATGCTATGAGCGGCTCTGGAGAGCCGCGCTCCCAGCAGGAGACTATTTCGTCTTCCAGCCTGGGCAGATGTGCGCCGCGACGTAGAAGGAGATCGTTTTCTCCGCCACCGGCTTGCGGCCAATATCGGCGGCATGGCCCGCCTTCGCTTGCGCTTCGGTCGCGCCCTCGCCCAGAACCTGGAACTCGCGGCTCGTGCACCAGATGCGGCGCAGGACGTAGGTCGTGCCGGTCTTGGCGTCGCGGCGGGTCAGCACGTCGACGATGTCGGGGCCGGTCCAGACCTGCTGCAGCGCCGTCAGCCGCGTGCTGTGGTGCCACGGCACGGCGATGAGCTTGGCGTCGGGCTGGACGGGCGGCGGCGGGGCGGGCGGGCCGGCCAGGGAAAAGAAGATCGCCGCGCCGAGCAGCGGGCCGGCGGCCAGCGCCAGGAGGACCGGGCCCTTGCGCGCCGACAGCGCCGTCCTGTCGCCGGGCATCGTCATGGGATCAGGCCTCCTTGTCCGAGAAGATCGCCTGCACCAGCTCGGGCCGGCGCTTGCTGAAGCGCCAGAACCAGGCGGCGCCGACGGCGAGGTAGGCGAGGAACAGCCAGGGCAGCAGGTTCGCTGGCCAGGGCGGCACGGGCCAGACGCTGCCCAGGATGACGAAGGTCATCATCAGCGTGCCGGCGCCGCTGAACAGCAGGTGGCGCACGGCGAGCGTGCCGGCCTGGAACTGGTCGAGCGGGGCGGCGAGGCAGATCAGGAAATAGATCGCGAGGAAGCCGAAGGTCGCGAGCGTGCCGGCGAAGCCGAACGCCGCGAGGGGCCCGAGCGGCAGGGTGACGAGGCAGCCCAGCAGGATGACCGCGACCGACAGGCCGACCGCCGTGGCGGGCGTGCGGTGCCGGGGGTGCACGGTCGCGAGCGCGCGGGCGAGATAGCCGTAGCGGGCCATCGAGAACAGCAGGCGCGAGACGGCGTTGAGCGAGGCGAGCAGGCAGGCCAGGCCGCTGATCAGGGCGCCGAAATACATCGCCGTTCCGGCCGCGCTGAGGCCCGCGCGCTCGGTCATGGCGATGAACGGCGCGCTGCTGTCGCCCAGGGCGCGGGTGTCGTCGCCCATGCCCAGCACCATGAAATAGGTGATGGCGATGAAGAACAGGCCGGCCAGCAGGGCGCTCATGGTGACCGCCAGCCCAACATTGCGGGCGGGATTGCGCGTCTCGCGGGCGAGCGTGGCGGCGCTTTCGAAGCCGACGAAGCTCAGCACCGCGAAGGTGAGCGAGGTCATGATGCCGCCATAGCCCAGCTTGCCGAAATCGAGCTGCTTGGGATCGATCACGGTGCCGCGCTGGGCGACGACGATCGCGGTGATCAGGACCAGGATGCCGATCGAGGCGACCTCGAGGACCAGCCCGAAGCGCGACGACAGGCGGATGTCGCGATAGGCGGCGAAGCCGGTGACGCCGAGGAAGACGCAGATCGCGAGGCCGGGGTTGGGCGTCAGGGCCTTGAGCCCGAGGCTGGCGAGGAAGTTCTCGAGGAACAGCACCTCGGCGAAGGCGACGGCCATCGCGCTCACGAGATAGCCGCCGATCATCAGCCAGCCGGCGATCAGGCCGGTGAGCGGCCCGGTCGTGCGGCCGATATAGATGAAGTAGGAGCCCGACAGCGTGTGGCGGCGCGACAGGGTGGCGATGTTGAGGGCGACGAAGAACACCCCGGTGCTGGCGATCAGGAAGCCGAGCCACGAGCCGCTGCCGGCGAGGCCGGCGATGACGGCGATGTTGATGGCGGGTGTGAGCGTCGGCGCCATGTTCGCCACCGACTGGCCGATGCAGTCCACCAGCCCGAGCGCATTGCTGCGCAGCTGCGGCCGATCCTGCTGACTGCTCACGCGAACTCCCCCGCTCTCCGGCCGCCATCGTAGGAAGGCGCGGCGGGTTGGGCAAACTCACAAATCATACTCCTCCAGGAGATCGTCGCGACCGGCAACGGTCGGGGTTGTGTCGCGAACTCCAGTATGGCAACCTGCAGTAGTGTACTCTGATCTACTTCGCCAAGGAGGATACATTGACGGATATTGATCGAACTCTGCCAACCGCCAATCCGGGCCGCCTTGGGCTCGTAATGCGGTTTGCGCCAGGAGCCAGTCGGACAGGCGTTCAGAATCTGGCAGGCACCGGTCTCAGGATCGCTTCGTCATCCGAATTCAAGACCGCCGCTGCCGTGCCGAACGACTTCGACGGTGCGGACGTGCAGTACTTCGAACGCTTCGGCATCGCCATCATCCGGCGAGACCCCGAGCGCGCCGGCCCGATGCTCCGGCGCGCCGCCGACCAGAACGTGGTGACGGCCTCTCGACCCGAGCGTCTCTACCGCGCGCTCGGTGCGCCAGGCACCCGGGATCACGAGCCCGCCAGCCCCATCCTCGGCCGGCACTCGATCCCGGGCAGGGACTACCTGATGGGCTATCGCGATGGCGTGACGCACGTCGTCCATCATCTGCTCGATGGCCGGGACGCTGGGATCAGTCGGGCAAGCGCGCAACTCGAGGAGCGGGTTGCAACCTGGGGTCTGGAAGCGACGAGGACCTCGCTCTCCACCCTGACGGGCGCCGGCATCAAGGTCGCCGTCCTCGATACGGGCTTCGACGACACCCACCCGGATTTTTTCGGCAGGCGGGTGACCAAGAAGGTTTTCGCATCCAACAGCCTCGAAACCGACCAGATCGGGCACGGGACCCATTGCGTCGGCACGGCGTGCGGCCCGCGGAATCCCGCCAGCGGCCCCCGTTACGGGATCGCGTATGAAGCAGAGATATACGCCGGCAAGGTCCTGGGAGACGACGGCTACGGAACCGACCGATCGGTCATCGCCGGCATGGATTGGGCCCTCGAGCAGGGTTGCCAGATCATCTCCATGTCGCTTGGAGCGGCGACGAACCTGGGCGATCAGCCGGTCGAGGACTACGAGCAGATCGGCCACGTCTGCCTCGACGCGGGCACGCTCGTCATCGCGGCGTCGGGCAACGAGAGCGCAAGACCCGGCCAGATTGCACCGGTCGGATCGCCGGCGAACGCCTCCACGATCATGGCCGTCGCGGCCGTCGACCTTTCCATGAACGTAGCGCCATTTTCCTGTGGGGGCATGAATCCTCACCAGGAAGTGGACATTGCGGCACCCGGCGTGGACATACTTTCGTCACTGCCCGGCGGGAGGTATGCGAGATGGCAGGGGACCAGCATGGCCACCCCTCATGTCGCAGGCATTGCGGCGTTGCTCGCGCAGTCCGATATGAAGTATCGTGGATGGACGCTATGGGCGCGGTTGCAGCAACTCGCTCGGCCTCTGGCCCTGCCGGCGCGAGATGTTGGGAAGGGCCTGGTCATGGCGCCACCAAATTGAACCTGGAGCGTTGCCCCTCCCATGGCCACTGGTGAACCAACAATCGACGTGACGATCCGGCTCGAGCCGGTCGATGCCGCCAGGATGGACAGGATCGTGCAGGATTTGGCACGCCTCGGCCTGGGCCGGATCGCGCGCCACGAGCGCTTCTCGATCGTGAACGGCAGTATTCCTGCCGACAAAGTTGGTTCCCTTCGCACTGTCGACGGTGTGGCTTCTGTCCGGGAAGATCAGGCTTATCGGGCTTTCTAGCCAGCCTACGGGTCGTCCGGAGGGTGTCATAGGCCACACATAGGTGTCGCCGCGCATGACTCCTCCGCCTCCTCCGGGCACCTCCCCAGCTTCGACAGCGAGGAAAGCGGGGGCGGGACGGGAATCTGCTATGGATGCGCGATGTTCTCATCGTTCTTCCCGACCCCCCGCCTCTTCTTCCCCGCCGCGCTCCTGTGGACCGCGCTCACCATGGCGCTGTGGTACGGGCTCGCCCGCGACCTCGGCCCCCAGCTCAGCCTGGGCTGGCTGGCGGGCTATGCCTATCCGCCGGCGGGGGCCGACGGGGCGAATGTCGCGGTCGAGAGCGCGCGCAACATCTGGCTGTTCGAGTACATGATCGCGACCGGCGCGCTGTTCGTCGGGCTGGTGCGCTGGCTGATGCCGCATCCGTGGTGGCGCTGGTCGGTCGCCGTCTCGGCGCTGATCGTCTTCCTGCTGTGGTTCCAGGTCCAGCTCGACGTGATGATCAACACCTGGTTCGGCTCGTTCTACAACATGGTGCAGAAGGCGCTGGCCACGCCGGGGGCGATCACCCAGGCGGAGTTCTTCGGCCAGCTCGTGACGTTCGGCGGCATCGCCATGGTCTACATCCTGACCGCGGTGCTGACGGCGTTCATCACCAGCCACTATGTGTTCCGCTGGCGCCAGGCGATGAACGACTTCTACGTCGGCCACTGGGAGCGGCTGCGCCACATCGAGGGCGCCTCGCAGCGCATCCAGGAGGATACGCAGAAATTCTCCTCGACGGTCGAGGGTCTGGGGGCGAGCCTGGTCCAGGCGCTGATGACGCTGATCGCCTTCCTGCCGATCCTGTGGGGGCTGTCGTCCTACGTGAAGGAGCTGCCGCTGGTCGGGCCGGTGCCGCAGGCGCTGGTGTTCGTGGCCGTGCTGTGGGCGGCGATCGGCACCGCCGCGCTGGCGGTGGCCGGAATCCGGCTGCCCGGACTCGAGTTCCGCAACCAGCGGGTCGAGGCGGCCTTCCGCAAGGAGCTCGTGCTGGGCGAGGACGACCCCGTGCGCGCCCAGCCGCCGACCCTGCACGAGCTGTTCGGCCACGTGCGGGCGAACTATTTCCGGCTGTACGCGAACTTCCTGTATTTCAACGTGGTGCGCTACGCCTACCTGCAGACCAGCGTGCTGATCCCCTACATCGCGCTCGCGCCGTCGATCGTGGCCGGCGGCATGACGCTCGGCGTGATGCAGCAGGTCATCCGCGCCTTCGGCCGGGTCGAGAGTTCCTTCCAGTACCTGGTCCAGTCGTGGACCACCATCATCTCGCTGATCTCGGTCTACAAGCGCCTGCGCGCCTTCGAGGCGACCTTGCGCGACGAGCCGCTGGGCCCGATCGAGGCGGAAGCGGTGGTGCGCTGACCATTCCTCCCTGGCGCAGCCGGGGAGGTGCCCCGTAGGGGCGGAGGGGTCATGGGCCACAGTCGTGGTGTTGCTCCATGACCCCTCCGGCCCTTCGGGCCACCTCCCCGCGCTTTCGCGCAGGGAGGAAGTCGAATCTTCGGCTTCAGGGCGTGCGGGACGGGTCCTGCGGCAGCAGCGCCTGCCTGATCGCGGCGGCGTCGAGCTGGCCGCGCAGGCCGATCGCGACCAGCAGGCCCGGCCGGGCGGAAGGCGGCGCGTCGTCGATCGCGGCGCGGGCGCCGACGATGTGCAGGGCGAGCCGCCGGTCGCCGTAGGCGACGATCGCCTTGGCGCGCAGGATGCCCAGCGCCGGCCCGGTCAGGCGCCGGGCCAGGGATGCGAGGTCGGCCCCCGGCGGCAAGGCGAAGGCAACCGAGTCGTAGAGCGTCGCGGCATCCGGCGCGGCCGGGTCGCCAGCGGCTGGGCGCGGCGGCACAGGTCCGTCGCGCAGGCCGAGCAGCAGCTCGGGCGCGACCGCCGCTCGGGCGGTGGCGACGCGGCGCGCGGACGGCACCTCTTGCGCCAGCCAGCGCAGCGCGGCGTCGGTCGCGACGGGGCCGGCGAGGTCGCAGCGGTTGGCGATCACCAGGTCCGCCGCGGCGAGCTGGCGGCGGATCGTGTCGCCGACATAGCGGTCGTCGGCCCGGGCGCGCACGGTCTCGGCGTCGGCCAGCACGACGATGCCGTCGAGCCGGTAGCCGGGCAGCAGCGAGAGCGCGGCGGCGACCTGGTCGGGCAGCGCGACGCCACTGGTCTCGAGCAGCACGCGCTCGGCCTGCGGCTGGCGCGCCGGCAGGTCGGCCAGGGTCTCGATCAGGTCGGAGCCGTATTCGCAGCACACGCAGCCGCCCGACAGCTCGAGCGTGTCGCCGCCGGCAGCGACGATCAGCTCGCGGTCGATCGGCACGCTGCCGAAATCGTTGACCAGCACGCAGAGCTTTCTTCCGTCGGCGGCGCGCAGCAGGTCGTTCACCAGCGTGGTCTTGCCGGCGCCGAGATAGCCGCCGATCAGCGTCACCGGCAGGCGGCCGCGCCACGCCAGCGGCGGTGCGGCCGCCGGCTGGTCCATGCTCAGGCCCCGTCCATGGTCAGGCCTCGGCGGCGGGGAACAGGCGGCCGTCCTGGACCGTGCCCCAGAGGCGAACGTCCTTCAGTTCCTCGGGCGCGATCGCCAGCGGATCGTCCTCGAGCACGGCGAAGTCGGCGCGCTTGCCGCATTCGATCGAGCCCAGCTCGCCGTCGAGCCGCAACGTCCAGGCGGCGCCGAGCGTGACGGTGCGCAACGCGTCGGCGACGGAGATGCGCTCGCTCTCGCCCAAAATCCGGCCGCTGGCGGTGCGGCGGTTGACGGCGCACCAGGCGGTGAACAGCGGGCCGAGCGGCGTCACCGGCGCGTCGGAATGGATCGCCATCGGCACGCCCGTGGCGAGCGCCGTCGCACAGGCGTTCATGCGCAGCGCGCGCTCGGGACCGACCGTGATCGCGTAATGCTGGTCGCCCCAATAAAAGTGATGGTTGGGAAACAGGTTCACGCACATGCCGAGCTGGCGCATGCGGCGGAACTGGGCGGCGTCGGCGAGCTGGCAATGCTGCAGCGTGAAGCGGTGGTCGCGCGCCGGCTGGCCGAGCAGCGCCTCCTCGAGGCAGTCGAGCGCCATCTCGGTCGCCTGGTCGCCGTTGGTATGGCTGTGCACCAGCACGCCGTGGCCGAGCGCCAGCGCATAGAGCTCGCGGATCGTCTCGGGCGGCGTGTACCACAGGCCGTTGGGCGCGCCGTTGTAGTAGCCGGGCCAGCGCAGGCGGGCGGAGAAGCCCTGGATCGAGCCATCGACGAACAGCTTGATCGCGCCCAGCCGCAGCCGGTCGGTGGTCTGGCCGCGCAGCGCCAGCGCATCGTCGAGCGCCTGCTGCGGCGTCAGCGCCTGGAAGCGACGGAACGGCACGATCCGCACCGGGAAGCGCGCCTCGCCGGTGACCCGGCGCATCATCGCCACGGCGTCGTCGGGCAGCAGGTTGGCGAGGTCGGTCGCAGTGGTCACGCCCTGGCGCACGCAGAGCCGGGCGAAAGCGCGCAGGCCCTGCTCGTCGTTGGCCATCGACTCGCGGTCGTAGCCGATGTGCCGGCCGACCATGGTCATGGCGTCGGGGCCCTTCAGCTCGCCGGTCGGCAGGCCGTCGGCGGCGAGCGGCACGCCGGGATGGTTGATGCCGGTGCGCAGCAGGCCGGCAAGCTCGAGCGCGCGGCTGTTGACGTTGAAGATATGGCCGCTGGCATGCATCACGCCGACGGCGCGGGCGGTCGAGACGCGGTCGAGGTCGGCACGCGCCATCCGCCGGTCGCCGTAATAGATCGGATCGAGGCCCCAGCCGGACAGCGGGGCGCCTGGAGCGGCGCCGGCGGCCGCGAGGCTGCGCTCGCTCTCCTGCAGGCTGGCGATCACCTCGTCGATCGAGCCGAGGCCGGGCCACGTCCTGCCGTCGGGATCCATGCGGTCGAAGCGACCGAGATAGCGGTAGCGCCAGAAGCTGCCCTCGGCGGCATGGCTGTGGCCCTCGACCAGGCCGGGCATCAGCACCTTGTCGGCGAAGGTGTCGTCGAGCGTATGGGCGCCCCAGCCGGCCAGCTCGTCGAGCGGGCCGACGCCCAGGATTCGCCCGTCCCGCACCGCGACGTGCGTCGCCTCGGGCCGGGCCGGGTTCATGGTCAGGATGCGCCGCGCGCGGTAGACGACGAAGGGACTCGAGCTCATGCGCGCACGCTACTCCGATGCCAGGATCTGAGGTGAAGGGTCTCAGGTGAAGTTGAGCTTAAGCCCCGGCGTCGGCCATTGCATCACACCGAGCTGCCCTGTGTCGGACAGGGTGATGTAGGCCGTCTTCATGTCCGCGCCGCCGAAGCAGATGTTGGTCGGGTAGACGTCGGGCATGGCGACCTCGCGCACGATCGCGCCCTGCGGCGAGAACTCGGTGATCTTACCGGTGCTGAGCGTGGCCACCGCGACGTTGCCGTTGGCGAGCACCGCGAGGCTGTCGAAGCCGGCCGGGCCGACCGGCGCGCCACCGACGACGCGGCCGGTATGCGCCCAATCCGCCTTGCTGCTGGCCAGAACACCCGGCGCCTCGACGTCGAAGGCGTAGAGGCGGGCGCTCACCGTGTCGGCGACGTAGAGCACCTTGCCGTCCGGCGAGAGGCCGCAGCCGTTGGGGCTGAGGAAGGGATAGATGAGGCAGGTAATCTTCGAGCCGTCGGGCCGCGCGTAATAGATGCCGCCGTGGTCGCGATGGCGGGCATAGCGCTTGCCGAGATCGGTGAAGTAGAAGCCGCCGGCGGTGTCGAACACCAGGTCGTTGGGCGCGCTGAGCTTGTGGCCGTCGCATTCGGTGTAGAGCACCTTGGCCTCGCCGGTCTTCGGGTCGAGCCGCTCGATCCAGCCGAACTTGTAGTCGGGATGCGGACCCTGCCCCATCGACTTGCCCTCGACGTAGCGGCTGCCGCCGTTGTTGCAGCAGTAGAGCGCGCCGTCCGGCCCGAGCGCGAGCCCGTTGGGCCCGCCGCCGTTGGCCGAGAAGACGCTGACCTTGCCGTCCGCCGTCACGCGCGAGCACCGCCCGTTGCGGATCTCGGTCAGGATCACCGACTCGTCCGCCATCGCCACCGGCCCCTCGGGAAACCCGAGCCCGCCCGCCAAAATCCGCACATCGCTCATCGCGCTTCACTCCCGCTGATTGGTTGGCGCAATTCCTAACATGCCGCCGCGATGCGCTCATGCTCATTTGGACCGCGAGCCTCCGGCTCGCTCATACGCGCATAGGGATGCACTTTTCCATGAGCGAGCCGGAGGCTCGCGGTCCGGAAGACATGAACGCCACTGGAGTGGCTCGGTCCCAGCGGAACTCATGCTACGATAGGTGATGGTCGAAATCGCCGAGGACCTTGTCCTTGCACAGCTTCGCGCGATTCGCGCCGAACTCGCTGAGGTCCAGGGATCACTCGGATAGATCAGGAGGCAGCCGGTCGACATCGAGAGCAGCCAGGCCTTGATCCTTCGGCTGACCGTCCAACTCGTCGAGTGCCGGCTCGACTTGCGAGAGGTCTGAGCGAACCGGAATTCACGCGCGATAGAGCATGATCGGGCTGTCGAAACCCTTGAGCGAAGTGGGTTGGCCAACGCTTCCCTGCATCAGCTCGCCGACCCGCTCGCGCACCGCCTCGGTGGCCAGGATCTCGCCCGGCGCGGCGGCGCCCTGCAGGCGGGCGGCGGTGTTCACCACCGTGCCGATGGCGGTCAGGTCGCGATGCGAGCGGCCGAACTCGCCGAAGCTCAGTTCGCCGCAGTGGATGCCGATGCCGACGCCGAAGTCGAGGCCGGCCTCCGCCTTGCGGGCCCTGACGCGACGCTGGATCTCGTGTGCCGCCAGCAGTGCCTGGCGCGCATGATCGGCCTGCCGGATCGGGAAATTGAAGACCGCCATCACGGCGTCGCCGATCGTCTTGTTGAGGAGCCCGTCATGGTCCCAGATCGCGCCGGCGCATTCGTCGTAGAAGACGTCGAGCATGCCGCCCATGCTGGCCGCAGACATCGACTGCGAAAGCTCGGTGTAGGAGCGAAGATCGGCAAAGAGGATCGTGGCGTCGATCGTGATCTTGGTCGCCTTCATCACCCGCTTGAACATCAGCTCGCACAGGGTGCAGGTGTTGGGGTTCATACGGCTGGGCCGCAGCCCGGCGATACGAAACGGTACCGATAGCGGGCCCCGCAGCGCGATCGGCACATGCATGTTCTGCCAACACCCCTTGCAGATCAGCGATTGCGGCTGCGCCATGCGGCTCTCTCAGGTTCAAGGCCCCATCTTCCTAGCACGTCGAAGGAACGGCGGCTAAGCTCCACCCACATGGACTCACACGCTCCCTCCCTCACCGCTCCCTGGCGCATCGGCGTCGATGTCGGCGGCACCTTCACCGACATGGTGCTGCGCGATACCGCTGGCGCGGTGCGCATCTTCAAGGCGCCGTCGGTGCCGGCCGATCCCAGCGAAGGCGTGCTGGGCGTGCTGCGGCTGGCCGCCCAGCAGCTCGATCTGCCGCTCACGCAGCTGCTGCGCGATTGCGCGCTGTTCGTGCACGGCTCGACCGTCGCCACCAACACGATCCTCGAGAAGAAGGGCGCGCGGGTCGGCATGCTGACCACCGAGGGCTTCCGCGATTCGCTCGAGATCCGCCGCGGCATGCGCGAGAACCAGTGGGATCATCGCGCGCCCTTCCCCGAGGTGCTGGTACCGCGCTACCTGCGCCTGCCGGTGCGCGGCCGTCTCGCGGCCGACGGCAGCGAGCTCGCGCCGCTCGCGGAGGAGGATGTTGCGGCGGCGGCCAAGGTGTTCGCCGATGAGGACGTCGAGTCCGTGGCGGTGTGCCTGTTCAACAGCTTTCTCGACGGTCGCCACGAGCGGGCGGCCGGCGCGGCACTGGCGCGTCACGGCGCGGGGCCGTGGATCTCGCTGTCGAGCGAGGTGATGCCGACCATGGGCGAGTACGAGCGCGGCTCGACCGCCGTGGTGAACGCCTACATCGCGCCCAAGGTCACCAGCTACCTGCAAGCGCTCGACCGCCAGCTGCGCCAGCTCGGCCTGCCACGTTCCCTGCTGCTGCTACAGAGCAACGGCGGCGCGGTCTCGGTCGAGCA
The DNA here is from genome assembly GCF_965279465.1 of Reyranella sp. NCBI lineage: Bacteria > Pseudomonadati > Pseudomonadota > Alphaproteobacteria > Hyphomicrobiales > Reyranellaceae > Reyranella > Reyranella sp. The sequence goes on along the minus strand of NZ_OZ257242.1, from coordinate 2,997,302 downwards.
GGTCGCGGCGCGGCCGGTGATGCTGGTGCTGTCGGGTCCGGCCGCCGGCGTCGGCGCGCTCAAGGGCTGCGCGGCGCCGGGCGAGGCCGCCAACCTGATCTCGATGGAGATCGGCGGCACGAGCTGCGACGTGATGGTGATGGCGAAGGGCGAGGTGCCGGTCGCCGACGAGCTCACGATCGACGGCTATCACCTCACCACGCCGTCGGTCGAGATCCACACTGTCGGCGCGGGCGGCGGCACCGTCGCCTGGGTCGACGATGCGGGCCTGCTGCATGTCGGCCCGCAGGTCGCCGGCGCCCGGCCCGGTCCCGCCGCCTACGGGCTGGGCGGCGAGCAGCCGACCGTCACCGATGCGCAGCTCGTGCTCGGGCGTTTGCGACCCGGCCCGCTCGCCGGCGGCGCGGTCACGCTCGACGGGGCGCTGGCACGCCGCGCGGTCGAGACGAAGCTCGCCAAGCCGCTCGGCCTGTCGGTCGAGCAGGCGGCATCGGGCGTGATCCGGCTGCTCGAGCAGAACCTGCTGCACGCCGTCGAGCGGCTCAGCATCGAGCGCGGCCATAATCCGGCAACCTTCACCCTCGTCGCCGCCGGTGGCGCGGGGCCGATGCACGGCGCCAACGTCGCGCGTGCGCTGGGCTGCAAGCGCGCGCTGCTGCCGCGCGCCGCGGGCGCCTTCTGCGCCATGGGCATGCTGCAGTCCGATGTGCGGCAGGATTATCTCAAGGTGTTCCTGGCCGATCTCGACAAGGTCGAGCGCAGCACCCTCGACGCGGCCTTCGCCGAGCTCGAGGCGCGCGCGGCCGATGCCGAGGTGATCGAGCGCGAGGTCGACCTGCGCTACGAGGGCCAGCAATGGCCGGTGCGCGTGGCACTCGACGGCTTCGATCCCGGCGCGTTGCGCGCCGCGTTCGAGGCCGAGCATCAGCGGCTGTTCGGCCATATCCAGCCGCGTGGCCGGATCGACATCACCGCGCTGCGGGTGATCGGCCGCAACCCGCTCGATTGGACGCCGCCCGCCGCGCGCTCCCCGCAAGGTGCGCCGCCCAGGCCGCGCGAGACCCGCCCCGTGTGGATCGACGCCGCGCACGGTTGGCAGGACGTGCCGGTCTACGAGGGGTCCGACCTGCGTCCCGGCTGCACGCTCCCCGGCCCGCTGCTGATCGAGGAGCGCACCACGACCGCCTTCATCGGCCCGCGCGACACGCTCGAGGTCGATTCTCGCGACGACTTTCTGGTTCACATCGATGCGCTCGCATAGCTCTTCCCGCTCACGGCTTCCTCCCTGCGCGCAGCGCGGGGAGGTGTCGCCGTCTTACGGCGACGGAGGGGTCATGGGCCGCACCGATTCTGTGACCCATGACCCCTCCGGCGCGATGACGCGCCACCTCCCCGCGCTGCGCGCAGGGAGGAATTCAAGCTTCGAAAGGCCAGTCCCATGACCCTCGACCCCGTCACCCTGGCGCTGGTACAGAGCCGGCTCGACCATATCTCGCACCAGATGGGCTGGGTGATGACGCGCACCGCGCGCTCGCCGATCTTCAGCCAGAGTCACGACTTCTCCTGCTTCATCGCCGACGCGCGCGGCACCTTGATCAGCCAGGCCGACGGCATCCCGATTCATACCGGCGGCGGCGGCTTCGCGGTGCGCGCCGTGCTGCGCGACTTCGCCGGCCAGATCGAGCCCGAGGACGTGTTCCTGCTGAACGATCCCTACACCGCGGGCGGCAACCATCTGCCGGACTGGGTGATCGCCCGGCCGGTGTTCGTCGCCGGCACGCTGGTCGCCTTCGCCTGCAACCGCGCGCACCAGGCCGATATCGGCGGAGGCGCTGCCGGCACCTACAACTCGGCAGCCACCGAGATCTTCCACGAAGGCATCCGGCTGCCCGTGCTGAAGCTGATCGAGGGCGGCAAGACGCGCGCCGACCTGTGGCGGCTGCTGATGCTCAACACCCGCCTGCCCGAGGCGCTGGACGGCGACCTGCATGCGATGATCGGCTCGACCCGGATCGGCGCCGAGCGGCTGGCGCTGCTGGTCGAGGAGCTGGGTCCCGATCGCGCCGGCGACTTCTTCGAGGCAGTGCTGGCCCATGCCGATCGGCGCTTCCGCGGGTGCATCGACCGCCTCGCGCAAGGCACGTGGCGCGCCGAGGAGGTCGTCGACAACGACTGCTTCGAGCCGATCGACGGCAGGATCGCCGTCACGCTGACGGTCGCCGGCTCCCGGCTGGTCGTCGACTTCGCCGGCACCTCGCCGCAGGTCAAGGGCTTCAAGAACAGCTCGATCGCCAACTCGACGTCGGCGGTCTACATGGCGCTGGCCTCGTTCTTCGAGCCCGACCTGCCGCGCAACGAAGGCACTTTCCGCAGCGTCGAGATCCGGCTGCCCGAAGGCACGCTGGTCAATGCACGCATGCCCGCGCCGATGACCATGAACACCGTCTTCGTGGCGCACGAGATCGTCCATGTGATGTGGAAGGCGCTCGGACAGGCGCTGCCCGAGCGCGCCTCGGCCGGCTGGTCGAAGGCGGTGCATGCCGTCACCGCGGGCCTGCGAGACGACGGCGGGCGTTATGTGATGTACCAATGGGCCGGCGCGCCGGCCGGCGGCGGCGTCGAGGGCCGCGACGGCTTCCACCTGATCGGCCACCTGATCACGCTCGGCGGGCTCACGCTGCCCAACCTCGAGACCTACGAGCAGCTCTATCCGGTGCGTTTCCGCCGCCAGGAGCTGCGCTGCGACTCGGCCGGCCCCGGCCGCTTCCGCGGCGGCGCGGGCTGCGACTACGAAGTCGAGATATCCACGCCGGCCGACTATGCCTTTCGCGGCGAAGGCGCCGGCGCACCATCGAGCTTCGGTGCCGCCGGCGGCCGCGCGGGGGGCAGCGGCGAGGTGATCCTCACCCTGGCCGACGGCAAGAAGATCGACGCACCGAAGTACGGCGTGCAACGCCACGGCCCAGGCACCTACCGCAGCCTGTCGCCCGGCGGCGGCGGCTACGGCGACCCGAAGACCCGCGACCCCGCCCGCGTCCTGCGCGACGTGCGCGACGGCATCGTCAGCCGCGGGGCTGCCGGGCGCGACTATGGCGTGGCGATAGCGGTTGACGGCAGCGACATCGATACCGCGCGAACCGCGACTCTGCGCGCGTAGAGTTGAATGCACCGTTCTTGCTGGGTGCGCACACAACCGCTTCAAGCACTTTCGGACAGGCCGAAGGCGATCTCCTCGATGTCCCTCACTACTGCCTGCAGGAAGACCCCAGCCTTCCCACGGCCCCGCCGTTCAGCGCGGGCATGATCGTCGAAACCAACGGATTCATGATCAGCCGCTTCTGGTGCTGCTTGGTCACTTGATCGGTCCAGGAAATCTCGGACGGTACGAACACTGACCCGTAGAAAGCCGTCCAGAATATTTCACCCGAATTCTCGGTGGTGACGACCGCCAGGGGCATCATTATGGACTCTCGAGCCTCGGCCTTCAGTTGCGCCATCGATCGAGTGCCGTGCAGGTTGGGAATCACGATTTCGAGGCGCTTCCAGCCTTGTCCAACAGGCTCGCTTTTGTCCGACAGAAGATCGCCGAAGTGCAAATTCTTGTCGCCGACCTTTTCCCGCCAGGCTACCGCCGGGTTGCCAGTCGCCGACGGCTTGAACCACGCAGCCATCACAATGTCGACGGCATCGGCAAATCCATAGCTCTTGACCTTCAAGGTCACGACCTGTCGAATCGACAAAGCACAGGCGCGTACTTCCATCAACCCGTTGCCCGTTGCCCAGTGATCCAGGTTCCCGCCGACCTCCCGGGCGTATTCGGTCGTCGGAAAAATGAAATCCAGCGGGCCGGCCTTCGATGTCGCGTACGTCTTGTACGAGCGGGCGAACGACCCGGCGAGAGGGGCTTCCAGCTCCAAGTTCAGGACGGCCCCGACTTCGAACATCTTCTGGTTATTCACCAGGTCGGTGGTCATCTTTGCGGCCTTTATGGCGGCTTCTTCAGCCGCCTTTCTGGCTGTTTCTGCCGCCTGGACGCCCGCCTCCGCGGCTTTGAGATTTGCCTCTGCCTTCGCAAGAAGGACGTTGGAACTCTCCTGAGATCTCGCCGCAGCCTCCTTTATCGCGCTTTCGTTGGTCTTGATGCTCGAATCGAGGATGAATCCGGCAATTGCAATGACGACGGTCACAATACCTGAGACCAGGCCGACAATCTTGCCTGCACCCTCGATCTTCATTTCCGCCTCCAGCGATCTGATTTTCTCGACTTGCTGCTCTACGCTGAAGGACAACTATACGTTGTTCAACTGATTACCGCCAGATGACGCTGTGCGGTTCCTCATATTAATCCAGGCAACGTCGTTGGCCGCGCTGCTCGCAAGTGTGAGGCTATCCCCTACCCACTGTTCCTCAATCCCGCCGCAATCCCGTTGATGCTGAGGTGGATGCCGGCGACCACATTGGGGTCTTCATCGCCGGCGCGGTGGCGGCGCAGCAGCTCGATCTGCACGTGGTTCAACGGGTCGATGTAGGGCACGCGGCCTCGCAAGGCGCGGGCCAGCAGCGGATTGCCCTCGAGCAGCTCCTGCTGGCGCATGATGCTTCGGACGGCGTCGATCGAGGCCTGCCATTCGGCGCGGAGGCGCTCGAAGATCGATGTGCGCAACGCCTCGTCGCCGACCAGCTCGGCATAGCGCGAGGCGATAGCGATGTCGCTCTTGGCCAGCACCATGTCCATGTTTGACAGCGTGGTCCGGAAGAAGCCCCAGTCGTCGTGCATCGCCTGCAGGCGCGCGAGGCCGTCTGTCGGGTTGGCCTCGATCCACTTCGCCACCGCCGTGCCGAAGCCGTACCAGCCGGGCAGCATCAGCCGGCACTGCGCCCAGCTGAACACCCACGGGATCGCCCGCAGGTCCTCGATGCCGCGGCGCTTTGAACGCGACGCCGGACGGCTGCCGATGTTGAGGCTCGCGATCTCCTCCAGCACGGTCGATTCGCGGAAGTAGATATCGAAGCCCTCGGTCTCGTAGACCAGCGCGCGATAGGCGCCGAACGCGTCGGCCGAGAGCTGCTCGATCACGTCAAGATAGTCCTTGGGCGGCAACGGCCGTTCGGCCTCGAGCAGGGTCGCTTCGAGCGTCGCGGCGGCGATGGTCTCGAGGTTGCGCCGGCCGACGTCCTGGTTGGAATACTTGCCGGCGATCACCTCGCCCTGCTCGGTCACGCGGATCGCGCCCTGCAGCGCGCCGGGCGGCTGCGCCAGGATCGCCTCGTAGCTCGGCCCACCGCCGCGGCCGACCGAGCCGCCGCGACCGTGGAACAGGCGCAGCCCGATCCGGTGGCGGCGGAAGACGTCGATCAGCGCCAGCTCGGCCTTGTAGAGCTCCCAGGTCGAGGTGAGGTAGCCGCCATCCTTGTTGCTGTCGGAATAGCCCAGCATCACTTCCTGGACGTTGCCGCGCGAGGCGAGCAGCCGGCGGTAGGCCGGCTCGTAGAACAGCGACTCCATGATCGCGCCGCAGCGCTGCAGGTCGCCGATCGTCTCGAACAGCGGCACGATGTCGATGTCGAGCCGGCCCTCGCGCGGCCGCAGCAGCCCGACCTCCTTCAGCAGCACGGCGACCTCGAGGATGTCCGACACGCTGTCGGCCTTGGAGATCACGTAGTGCGGCAGCGACGCCGCGCCATAGCGGCGATGGGCATCGGCCGCGACGCGCAGCAGGGCGAGCTCGCCGGCGGTCTCCTCGCCATAGGCATTGTGCGGCGTCGCCAGGGCGCGCGGGTTGGCGAGCTCGGCGGTCAGCAAGGCCACGCGGGCGGCCTCGTTCAGGGCCGCATAGTCCTTGCCTGCCCCGGCCGCCTCGACCAGCTCGGCCATGACCCTCTCGTGCACGTCGGAATTCTGGCGGATGTCGAGCTCGGCGAGATGGAAGCCGAACACGTCGACCGCGCGCCGCAGCGCCCGCAGCCGCCCGCGGGCGAGAGGACCAAGATTATCGGCGCCGAGGGAGTCGCGGATCGTATCGAGATCGGCCTTGAATTCGTCCGCCGTCTCGTAGGCGGGCGCGGGCCCCACCGGCCGGTGAGGCGCTTCGAGCTTGTCGAGCGACCAGGCCGTCGCGGCGAGACGGGCGTACATTCCGGTCAGCGCGCGGCGATAGGGCTCGTCCTTGCGCTCGTCGGCGGTATCGGGCGAGCGGTCGGCCAGCGCCTGCAGCGCGTCGGAAACCTGCACCATCGGTCCGTAGAGCGGCAGCTCGGCGCCGAGCAGGTGAAGCTCCTCGAGATGATGGCGCAGCGCGCGCTGGCTCTGCATCGCCAGCGTCTCGCGCGTCACCTCGGCGGTGACGTTGGGATTGCCGTCGCGGTCACCGCCGATCCAGCTCCCCATCCGCAGGAAGGGCGGCACGTCGAAGCCGAGCTGGTCCTCGAGGTCTGCGTAGAACTCCGGCAGGGCGGCCAGGAAGGTGTGATCGTAGTAGGCGAGCGCGTTGGTGACCTCGTCGAGCACGCGCAGGCGGGAATGGCGGATCAGGCTGGTCTGCCAGAGCGTCAGGACATTGCGGCGCAGCGCGCGGCGATTGTCGTTCAGCTCTTCCGGCGTGAACCTGACCCGGTCGCGCTGGTCGAGCAGGTGCGCGATCTCGCGCTCGCGATCGATCGTGCTCTGGCGGCGGACCTCGGTCGGATGCGCGGTCAGCACGGCGACGCAAAGCGCGCGGGCGAAGAAACCCTCGAGCTGCTCGCGCGTGACGCCGGCGTCCCGCGCGCGGGCGAGCGCGTAGGCCATGGTCCCGCGCCGCGGCGGCGCCTCGGCCATGGCATAGGCCCGGGTGCGCCTTATGTGGTGCTGGTCCTCGGCGAGGTTGGCAAGGTGGGAGAAATAGCCGAAGGCGCGAATGATGAGGATCGCCTCGGCGGTCGGCAGGCCGCTCATGATGGATTGCAACTCGCGCCGCGCACCCTCGTCGGCATTGCGATGGAACTGCACGCCGGTGCGCCGGATGTGCTCGACCAGATCGAAGACCTGATCGCCTTCCTGCGAGCGCACCGTATCGCCCAGGATGCGGCCCAACAGCCGCGTGTCGTAGCGCAGCGGAACGTCCTTCTCGGGCGTCTCGCCGTTGTCGGAATGCGGGGCGTCGGTCACGCGGCCTCCTGCTGTTTCAGTCCGAATCTAGCACATGGGTCTCCGGTTGAGCCGGCCGCGCGCGCATGGCACGGTTCGCAATCACAAGTCGTTGGGAGGCAATCGCCATGCCGTTCTATGAAAGAGGTCCGGTCCGCATCCACTATGAGGAGAGGGGCTCGGGCTTTCCGCTGTTCATCATTCCGGGCGGCGGTCTGAATTCGACCATCGCTGGCCTGTCCACGACGCATCCCTTCAATGCCCTTACCGAGTTCAGCGACAAGTTCCGCTGCATCGCCGCGGATCTTCGCAATGCCAATGCCGGGCAGTCATCCGGTCCGCTCGAGACCGACCGGCCGTGGGACTCCTTCACCGATGACCATATCGGCCTGATGGACCATCTCGGCATCAAGAAGTTCATGGTGCTGGGCTACTGCATCGGCCAGCCGTTCATCTGGAACCTGATCAAGCGCGCGGGAGATCGCGTGGTCGCCGCCGTGCTGACCCAGCCCAGCGGCCATCGCGAGGAGATGCCGACCCAGTTCTACGACAACAACATGAAGGGCTGGGGCCCCGAATTCGTGAAGCGCCGGCCGGAGATCTCGATGGAGCAGGTCAGCGCCTTCCTGAAGCAGATGTACCTCAGCAACCCCGACTTCGTATTCACCGTGAGGCGTGACTTCGTGAAAAACTGCCAGACGCCCATCCTGGTTCTGCCCGACGATGTCCCGCCGCATCCCTACAAGGTGGCGATGGAAGTGGCGATGCTCGCACCCAACTCGCAGGTCAGCCTGTATCCGTGGAAGGACACGCCGGACAAGGTTCCTCTCGCCGTCCGGCACATCCGGATGTTCATCGAGTCCAACCGGCCGGCGGCGGCTGCCACCACGGCCGAACGGCGGGCGGCGGCCGAGTAGCTTCTCGCCTTAGACGGCGTAGGTGGGGCGGTTCTGCCGAATGGGGAGCTTGCGCCGCTGGCCGCGGCGGAACATGACGGCCTCACGCTCGGGATCGGACCAGGGCGAGCTTTGGAATGCCCCGGCATCGGCACGCCGCTCCGCTTCGTCGATCCGCGCCAACCAATCGCGGGCCTCGCGCAGCCTGGTGAATACGCTCACCGGCCGCTCTCCCTGGGTCGCCGCGAAGGCCCGTGCAAATTCGCCCTTTTCCGGACTGACGAGGAATGCCACCGGCCCGCGCTTAACGTCAGGGCCGCCCCGCAACAGCTCGGCAATTCGCTGGATCTGCTCTGGGCTCACTTCCGCGTTTGCAGCAGCGACGTCGACAAGCTTGGCAAACTGCGGAACCTGCGCCTCGAAAAGCTGCTTGGCGGCGCCCATGATTTCCTCGGGTAGAATCGCGCCACGCGCGACAATGGTGACGCAGCGATGCAGCCTCGAAACCTCCATGTAGACCGGCATACCCCTGAACTCCTGTCGGTAGCAGCCTAGCATTTGCAGGCGGGCGAAATTGTGTCGCCACCGAAACGCCCATGTCGCCCTTCGGGATGCGGACGTTCGGAATCGTGCCTGCGGGTAGCGCCCCCCGCCTGACCATGATCGGCCCGACGCGCGCTAAACGATGCGTGCGACGCCCGGGACCCGGCGGAGCAAGCTCGCGGCGAGCCAGCTCAAACCAAATCCGGACGCCAGCACCAGCGATCCTTTCGCGACCGGACCGAGAGGCACGTGGAGCAGCGCGTACTGAATCCACAGCACGATGGGATAATGAAGCAGATAGATGCCGTAAGCGTTGGCGCCAAGGCTGTCGCCGACGGCGCTACGCTGCCGGCCGAACTGAACGGCCAGCGCAAGCAATCCGGCCGCCATTGCCGCGCAGAACAGCAACATCGCCGCGCCGTCCGCGATTGCCGGCAGCGCGATCGCGTGCAACGAAAGGAACAGAACGGCTGCCACGGCGGCGAGAAACGGCCAGTGCCACCAATGTTCCTCGCAGAAGCGCGCGAGACGGTCGGCGCCGACGATCACGCCGGCGACGAAGAAGAACGCATAGAGGCCGATGCGGCTCGCCTGGATGCCGAAGGGGCCGGCGGTCAACCACAGAGACGGGCCGAGAATGGCCAGTGCGGGCAGGAAGACGAGCGCGGCAACACCGAGGAAAGCCGCGAACCACACGCTCTTCGGCCGGCGATCGAGCGCGACTTGCAGACGCCGTGCGCCCCGCTCCGCCGGTCGTTGCGAGAGGACCAGTGCCGTCGCCGCGTCGAACACGAGCAACGCGCCGACGAACCAGAGCGGACCGCTTGGCCATGGACCTGCAGTCACCATCCGCATCCAGAAGGTGCCGAAGCTCGCCGTGCCGCCGCTCTGCAGGTACGCGGCGTAATAGGAGAGCGGCACCACGGTGACTATGCCTACCAGTAGTGGCAAGCCAAGACGCAGTGCCCGGTCCGCGAGATAGCGGCCCAATCCCTTGCGCGCGAGACTGGGGCGCACGAACAGGCCGGCAAGGAGGAACATCAGCGGCATGAAGAAGCTGTCGTTGCCTGTAACCATCCAATTGAAGCCGTCCCACTGGGCAGGATCGACGACGGGCGCGGTTGCCTTCGTATAGTCGCCGGCGTGCGCAACGTGGCCTCCGGTGCAATAGGCCATTACCGCGTGGTGCAGGACGACGAGGAAGATCACGAAAGCACGCAGATAGTCGAAGGCTGGGATTCGCTTGGCGGCAGGAACGTGCGATTCCGCGACGGCACGCGGATCGAACGCGAGAACGGTTGATTTCACGAGGCGCTGACTCCGGCAGGACGGCGAACCGCCTTACAACGCACCCCATTCCAGGTGCGTTGCCCGTCCTCCAAATGGTCACATCGGCGTCAGAAAGAGCCACCGCCCCTCCTCCCTTACGAAGCCAGGGAAGATGCCCCCGGAGGGGCGGAGGGGTCATCGACTCAGTGCGTGTCGAAAAAAGTTGACCCGATAGCCCAGGCGGACAAGGGAAGCCTAAGCCGTCTTATCGGCCTTCAGCCCAAGCTTGCCGATCGTCTGCTCCCGCATCACGAATTTCTGGATCTTGCCGGTGATGGTCATCGGGAATTCCGGCACGAACTCGATGTAGCGCGGGATCTTGTAGTGGGCGATCTGGCCCTTGCAGAACTCGCGGATCTCCTCAGGCGTCGCGCTTTGGCCAGCGTGCAGCTTGATCCAGGCGCAGATCTCCTCGCCGTACTTCGGGTCAGGCACGCCGATCACCTGCACGTCCTGGATCTTCGGATGGCGGTACAGGAATTCCTCGATCTCGCGCGGATAGACGTTCTCGCCGCCGCGGATCACCATGTCCTTCAACCGGCCGACGATGTTGACGTAGCCCTCGGCGTCCATGGTCGCGAGGTCGCCGGTATGCATCCAGCCGCCGTCGTCGATCGCCTCGCGGGTCTTCTCCGCGTCGTTCCAGTAACCCTTCATCACCGAGTAGCCGCGGGTGCAGAACTCGCCGGTTTCGCCGCGCGCAACTACCTTTCCCTCGGTATCGATAATCTTGATTTCGATGTGCGGCAGCACCTGGCCGACGGTCGAGACCCGGCGCTCGACCGGGTCGTCGGTTGCACACTGCGTCGATACAGGGGACGTCTCCGTCATGCCGTAGGCAATGGTGACCTCGTGCATGTTCATCTTCGACTGCACGCGCTTCATCACCTCGATCGGGCACGGCGAGCCCGCCATGATGCCGGTGCGCAGGCTGCCGAGGTCGAACTTCTCGAACTCGGGATGGTCGAGCTGGGCGATGAACATGGTCGGCACGCCGTAGAGCGCGGTGCAGCGCTCCTCGGCCACGGCCTTGAGCGTCGCCAGCGGATCGAACGCCTCGGAGGGATAGACCATGGTGGCGCCATGCGTCAGGCAGCCGAGATTGCCCATCACCATGCCGAAGCAGTGGTAGAGCGGCACGGGAATGCACAGCCGATCGTTCTCGGTGAGCTTCAGCCCGCCGCCGACAAAGTAGCCGTTGTTCAGGATGTTGTGATGGCTGAGCGTCGCGCCCTTGGGATGGCCCGTCGTGCCCGACGTGAACTGGATGTTGATCGCATCGTCGAACTGCAGCTTCGGCCCGAGCTCGGCGAGCTTGACCCGCTCGACATTGCCGCCGGCCGACGCCACGTCGTCGAAGTTCAGCATGCCCGGCGTCCTCTCCTTGCCGAGGCGAATGACGTGCCGGAGGTGAGGCAGCTTCCTGGCCTTCACCAGGTCGTCGACGATCTCGAGATAGTTCGAGGTCTTGAGCGCGGGCGCCAGGATCAACGCCTTGCACTCGACCTTGTTCATCGCATATTCGAGCTCGCTCCGCCGGTAGGCCGGGTTGACGTTGACCAGCACCAGCCCCGCCTTCGCGGTGGCGAATTGCGCCAGCGTCCATTCCGAGGTGTTGGGCGACCAGATGCCGACCCGGTCGCCACGCTCCAGGCCCAAGGTCATCAGGCCGGCGGCGAGATCGTCCACCCGCCGGCCAAGCTCGCCCCACGTCCAGCGCACGTTCTGGTGCTTGACCACCAGCGCCTCGCGCTCGCGGTACTTCTCAACCTGGCCGTCGAAGAAAGCGCCGATCGTGGCGCCGATCAGCTTCTTGGCCGAGACGCCATGGTCATAAGAGATCTGGGGGGAGGCGTGAGCATTGGTCATGCACGCGAGCTTAGCGCGCCGTGGCAGATTTGGGAGCATGAAACGCTCCTTCCAGACCGTCGACGTTTTCACCGACCGGAAATTCGGCGGCAATCCCCTGGCCGTCGTAACCGACGCCGAAGGCCTGACGACGGAGCAGATGCAGGCGATCGCCGCCGAGTTCAACCTGGCCGAGACGACCTTCGTGCTGCCGCCGAAGGATTCGGCGCACACCGCCCATGTCCGCATCTTCACGCCCAAGGCGGAGCTGCCGTTCGCCGGCCATCCCAATGTCGGGACCGCCTTCGTGCTGGCGCGCATGGGAAGGGCCTCGGGCGATGCGCTCGTGTTCGAGGAGAAGGCCGGGCTCGTGCCGATGGATTTGCGCCGCGAGGACGGCGTGGTGACGGCGGCACGGCTCGCCGCGCCGCAGCCGCTCCGCATCGGCGAGGAGATCGACATCGACTTCATCGCCGAGGCCTGCATGGTGCAGGCGTCCGACATCCGGATCGACGGTCACCGGCCCTGCATCGCGTCGTGCGGCACGCCTCTCGTGTTCGTCGAGCTCGCCTCGCGCGCGGCGCTGAAAGCCGCTGCGCCCCAGGCCGCAGCCTTCGCGCGTGGCCTCACGATCGATCGCGCCATCGGGATTCACCTCTATGTCCAGGCCCGGGAAGAAGACCGCGATATACAGTGCCGCATGTTCGCTCCCTTGATGGGCATTGCCGAAGACCCGGCGACCGGCGGCGCCAATATCGTGCTGGGCGGCCTGCTGGCGCATCTCGACCGGCGCGCCGATCTCACGCTGTCGAAGCGGATCGGCCAGGGCTTCGACATGGGTCGGCCAAGCATCCTCGACGCCGCGGCCGAAAAGAAAGCCGGTGTCGTGACAGCGACCTATATCGGCGGCCGCTGCGTGCCCATGTTAAGCGGTACGATCGAGATATGATTGCTATCCGGAGCGTCGTGAGGGATCGTGCATTCCTCCCCGAGCGTTGCGCCGGGGAGGATTTCAAGAAGTCGGAGCAACCTCGCGCTTGCGCTTCGTGTCGAGCGCATCGAGGGTCGTCAGGAGAATGCCTACGCGGTAGGCCGAGGACATCCATTCCGCGAGGCGCGGGTAGTTGTCTACCAGCCAGTTGAATGCGCCTTGAACGGCGACGAAGGCTGCCGCCGTCTGCGTGACCTCTCCCAGCGTGACCCGGCCCATGATGTAGTTCGGCGCACACAGGACCAGGCCGATGATCGGCGCAAGCAGCGTGTTGCCGTGCGAGACGAATGTCGTTCGCATGTGCTGGCCGCAGAGCCGCTTCCATTGGCCGATCACACTTTCCTGGGCCGCTGCGAGCGTTGGCGCATCTTCGGCATAGGGAGCCAAGGTTGTCCGTGTATTGACGCGCGCGACGACATACTTGAAGTCCGCTTCGGCCTGGTTCTTACGCTCGATGACGTCGACCATGTATCGGCCGACGACCATCATCGACAGGGTCGTACCCGCCGCATAGACCACGGAAGCCCCCACGAGATATCCCGGAAGCCGTATGACGCCCTCCCAGATCCGGACCTCGAGGGTGCCGCCCACGTTCCAGAGCACGACGACGAAGGTGCCGGCAACAAGCAGCGAACTCAGGAGGCCGACCACCAGGTCGATCGGCGCGTCGGTCGCGATACGCGCATCCTCGGTGATCCGATATTCCGGATTCTGACGTTGGCCGTTCACGAAGCCCGCCCTTTGGTAGCGCTGCTCCTCGAGCCAGGATTCGATCAGGCGGCTGGTCAGCCAGTCCCGCCACAGACGCTGAAAGGTCATGCGTCCCCAGACGGCAGTGACAGCCAGTGCGATGCTCGCGGCCGCAAGGGTGAAGAGCACTTGCGCCAGATGCCAGATCTGACGGCCTTCGCGCGCTTCGAGCGCGTTGAAGAAGTCGCGGTTCCAGTAGTTGAGCCTGTACTGGACGAAGACCTGCAGCCCCACGCCAATGACCAGAAGGACGAGCAGGGCCCATGCCGGTGTGCCCCGCCAGAAGCCCCCCGCGGTCTTCCAGAAGCGGTGCATGACGGCGCGCGCAGATGCGGCCTCGATCGACATGACCTAGCGGCTCGCGCGTGGTCGCGGCTGCTCGTTCGCCAGCCTTGCCAGATTCATCAAGCCAGCAAAAGCCGGCGTGGGATGAAGGATGACGCGGGTCGGAACACGTTCGAGATACGCTCGCATGCGGCCCTTCGCCACAAACTGCTCGCGGAACGCCGAATGTGCCAGATGATCGATGAACCGCGGCACGATACCGCCGCCGATGAAGACCCCGCCTCTCGCTCCAAAGGTCAAGGCGACATCGCCGGCGACCGCCCCGAGGAAGGCGCAGAAGGCGTCGACGGCCGCACGGCAGAGGGGTGAGCTGCCGTCGAATGCCCCTGCGGTCACATCGCTCGGCGTCCGACGCGGGGACTCGCAGCCTTCGAGCTCGGCGATCGCCTGATGCAGGTTGACCAGCCCCCCGCCGGAAAGGACGCGTTCGATCGAGACGCGACCGTACCGCTGGCGAAGGATTGCGACGACGCGATCGTAGTAGCTGCCCATGCTGGCAAGCGAAGCGTGCCCGCCTTCACTCGTCACGACGCTGCGTCCTGCCGGACCGACGATGACGCACGCCATGCCGAGGCCCGTACCGGGTGCGATGATGGCCATCGGCGCGCCCGGGATGGCGCTGCCGCCGGCACCGATCTGGCGGCTTTGCGCCGCGGTGAGGTCGGGCAGGCCTCCAGCCGTCGCCTCGAGGTCGTTGACGATCCGGACCCAGGGAAGCGACAGCGCCCGGCCAATCTCTTCTTCGTCGAGGACCCACGCCGCATTCGTGAGCTTGCATCGACCTCCTTCGACCGGCCCGGCAGCGGCCAGCAATGCGCCGGCGATCGGCTCGTCGCCATGGTCGATCGCCAGGAAATCGCGCATGGCATCGATCGCGTTGGCGCGCGAGCCGACCTCGGTCGACCACGTGCCGCCGGTCAGATGCCCGTTCGCCAGCGTGAAGCGGGCGTACGTGCCGCCGATGTCGGCCAGGAGGACGCGGCTCATCGGGCGGCTACACGCTGATGGCGACCTTTAGGACGCCGTCGCGCTGGTTGGCAAACAGGTCGTAGGCTTCCTCGATGCGATCGAGCGTGAAGCGATGGGTCACCAGCGGCTTGAGATCGATGCGGCCGGAAGCGATCACCGACATCAGCCGGCGCATGCGTTCCTTGCCGCCGGGGCAGAGCGACGTGACGATCTTGTTGTCGCCGAGGCCCGCCGCGAAGGCATCCAGCGGAATGTGCAGGTCGGTCGAATAGACGCCGAGGCTCGACAGCGTGCCGCCCGGCCTCAGCACCCGCAGCGCCCCTTCGAAAGTGGCCTGCGTGCCGAGCGCCTCGATCGCCACATCGACGCCGCGGCCATCCGTCAGCCTCAGGATCGCCTGCACGGGATCCTCGTGCTTGAAGTCGACCACGTGATCGACACCGAGGGCGCGCGCCATCGCCAGCCGGGCAGGAACGGTATCGACCGCAATGACCGTTGTGGCTCCCATGAGTCGGGCACCCGCGGCCGCGCAAAGACCGATCGGACCCTGGGCGAAGACGGCGACCGTGTCGCCGATCCTCACGCCGCCGCTTTCCGCGCCCGAGAAGCCGGTGGACATGATGTCGGGACACATCAGCACCTGCTCGTCGGCGAGCCCGTCCGGCACCGGCGCGAGGTTGGTCATGGCATCCGGAACCAGCACAAACTCCGCCTGGCAGCCGTCGATGGTGTTGCCGAAGCGCCAGCCGCCGAGCGGCCTGAAGCCGTGGCGCGTGCCGGCGCCGTCCTGGGAATGCTGGCCGCACAGGCAGGCATTGCTGTATCCGCTGGGCGTGATGGCGCCCGCGATCACCCGCTGCCCTTCCTGGAATCCGGCAACCGCGGAGCCCAGCTTCTCGATCACCCCGACCGGCTCGTGACCGATGGTAAGCCCCTTGCTGACGGGATACTCGCCGCGGAGAATATGGACGTCGGTTCCGCAGATCGTGGTCGTCGTCACGCGCAGCAGCGCATCGAGGGGACCTACGTCCGGGACGGGTTTCGATTCCAGCACGATCCGGCCGGGCTCGACGAACACGGCGGCTTTCATCTTCGGCATCGCAAACTCCTGCATAATTTCGGGAAGCTTAGAGGGCGCCGCCTTCGTCACCCTTGACCTGGGTCAAGAGAAGACTTCGCAGGAAATCGGCTTTCCTCTACCGGGAGACCTGATGCAGGCCGGCCGAAGCGCAGCGGCGAACCGCGGCGATGGCAGTGGCTCCCGCTTGCAGATCGAGAACCAGCTCGGCATCGACCCGGGGCTGGCCCTCTTCTTCCTCGAGAAGATCGAACCGCAGCTTCATTGACTTCCCGTACTGCATCGCGTCGAGCAAAGCGTCGGAAACCGACGCTGCGGAGATCGACGGTGCCAAATCCTCATGCGAATCGGCCACGACGGCGTAGGAGTCGGTAAAGAGCAGCTCTGCCGGAAAGACACGGCCATCCACTATGATCTCGACGCCTGGATCCTCTTTCAGCTGCTCCGGATCGGCACCAGCTGGCAATAGAGGGCCGAGCGTGGAAGGGTGGATCTCGAGATCGAGGTACCTCCGCTTGCCACTCTCGTTACAGACGAGCACGACGGCGTCGACATTGAGATTGCTGTCGACGGGATCGGCCACGGCATAGCTCGGAGGGTCGACACCCGGCTCCGTCACCCAATCCCTCGTCGGTGCGTCCTGAACACCGGCCGACGCCGTGGCGAGCGTCATGCACGCGAGCATCGTGACCAAAGTCCCAATGGCCGCGAGAAGTCTTCTGGAGGTTTGCATGACGCTTTCCCGCGCTATCAGTGCGCCATCAGGACGGGAACCGTCATGCTGGAAAGCATCGTCCAGCTGACGCCGCCCAGCACCATCTCGCGCAGCCGCGAATGGCCATAGAGGCCCATCACGATCAGGTCGACGTCGTGGTCCGCGGCGCGCGACAAGATGATATTGCCGACGTCGGCATCCGGTGCCACGTCGCGCTGCACGATGACCTTGACGCCGTGGCGCGCGAGCCAGGTCGCGACGTCGGCGCCCGGCTCTTCGCCGTGCCCTTCGGGCGAGACCTTGGGTTCGACCACGAGCACGATCACCTTCTGCGCGGCCTTCAGAAAGGGCAGCGCATCGGCAGCCGCCCGTGCGCTTTCGCGGCTGGCGTTCCAGCACAGCATCACCACGTGGCCGAGAGGCTTATCGGCACCGACAAACGGCACGACGAGCACCGGCCGGCCGCTCGCGAGTGCGATCGATTCGGGAACACCTCCCGGCTGGGTCGCGTCATCGACCTGCGACTGGCCGACAACGAGGAGATCGGCGTAACGCCCGCAAACCGTCATCACATCGTCGACGGGGCCATCCATCGGGCGCCATTCGGTCGAGAGGTGCTTGCCTTTGAGCGCTCGATCGAACACGGCGCGGGATGCAGCCTTGGCTGCAGTGGCAGCTTCTTCATAGGCTTCGAAGAGCGGTGCCATGCTGAAACCGTCGTCCATGAAGAGGGGAGTCGCGAACGGCGGCGTCGCGTGCACGCCGACAAGGCTGGCGTCGAAACGGCTTGCGAGCTGCGTCGCCACTTCAAGACGAAGGGGAGCCGCAGTTCCGGCGTCGCAGTGGACGAGGATTGTCTTGAAGCTCATTGGATTCTCCGGGGCGATCACTTGCACGCCCTCTTATCGCAGGGTCGCCCAGGCCCGGATTTGACTTGGCTCAACTGCGGCTCGAGTAATTGCCATGGGCGAATGTCGGCATCGGAGCCGAATTCGCAGGGAGAAGCGAGGGCCATCAAGATCGCGACTCCTCGCCGTCCGCCCTTTGATCTGCATCAAGGCCCGCTTCCGATGCGGCTGCGCATTGTCCTTAATTGCAACCGCCGGTCCGCTACCGGGATTTAGGAGACCACTATGCGCGCATCAACCTTGGCAGCGACTATTGCCGCCATGCTTCTCGCGGGCGGGACCGCACACGCTCAGACCGCCGCGACACCCGCTCCCCCCTCAGGCGGGGTCAACGCCGGCTCCCTCAGCTGCAACGTCGCTGGCGGCGTCGGTTTCGTCTTTGGCTCGTCGAAGGCATTGGACTGCATCTTCGCCCGTCCCGCCGGCGGTGCGGATCACTACTCCGGCACTGTGAAGAAGTTCGGGGTCGATATCGGATTCACCAAGCAAGCCCATATCGTGTGGCTCGTCTTCGCGCCGGGTGCGATAACGCCGGGTGCGCTGGCCGGGGAATATGTCGGAGGCACCGCGGGCGCCGCGGTCGGCGTGGGCATTGGCGCCAACGCCTTGATTGGCGGCAGCAGCAAGCAGATCACTCTGCAGCCGGTGAGTGTCGAGGGCAGTGTTGGCCTCAATGTGGCGGCCGGTCTGGTCGACATCGAGCTCAAGAGCGTGAAGTAGACGTCACATACAACGTCAGCGCGGCCGGCGGAGCGACAGCACCGCAGGCCGCGCCAGAGGTGGTAACCGGACTCCACGGATGGCGGCAGGCTGTACGAAGGGTGCCGGCGGACATTAGCGCTCCCGCCACAAGCAAGATCGCCGTGCCCGGAAAGACGAAGCTGACGATCATCAGGGACTCGCCGAACGCCACGCCGAACGCGCCCAACGCCACTTACAGCGGACGACCGGCAGCAATTGAATGACCGATTGAACACTGGTCTTCATGATGTCCTCCGGTCGGTCTTTCAGTGCGACAGGAAGAGCGCGGTCGGTGGCTTGCTCAGCATGCCCCTGGTGGCACCGCCAAGAACGAACTCGCGCAGGCGCGAATGCCCGTACGCGCCCATGACGAGCAGCCCGGCGTCGTGGGCATCCACCTGGGCCTGAAGCACGTCACCGATCGAACGCCCATCGGCGTTCACCTCGTCGACAACGCAATCGACACCGTGAAAGCCCAGGTGGTGCGCTAGTTCCGCGCCCGCGTGGTGCGCCTCGATCGGCTTCTCACCGATCACCGTGAGGATTCGCACATGCTTTGCCGTTTGCAGGATCGGCATTGCATCGGCGATCGCCCGCGCCGCAGCGCGGCTCTTGTCCCAGGCAACGATCACCGTATCGAACGCAGCCGGTGCGATGGCGTCAGCCGGCACGACGATCGCCGGATGACCCGATTGGAAAAGGATCGTCTCTACATCCCATTGCGCGTCGAATTGCGAGACATGTTCGCCCTGCGGCATCGGAACGATGGTCAAGTCGCGAAGACGCGAACAACCGGCCAGCGCGTCAGGCACCTCGAATGGGCGGCACGTCCTGAGAATACGTTCGCCGAATACCCGGTGTCTTTTTGCCGCCTCCTCGAATGCCTCGAGCAGCCGCTCTGCGTCGTGCTCGCTCTTCCTGTATTCCTCACCGACCATGGCGGAGACGTCGAGGAGAGCATTGCCGAGAATGCTCCGCGGCACACGCGGCTTGACCGCGCACGCGATCGCCGAGACGCGCGGTGCGAGCGCCGCGGCGATCTCGACAGCCGAACTCACCGCGCCAACCGATATGCCGGCGGGGTAGGCTCTGAGCACAACAAGTATGTTCCGGAACGACATGAACACCCCCGCTGATCGACTGCAATGCGTCGTGGCCTACAGCCCCACGCGCGTCGCCGGCGGCGGCACGATGTGCATATGGACCTCGACTGCCTGGACGCCCGGCACGTTGCCCGCCGCCACGCGGTAGGCGTCGCGCACCAGGTCGGAGGGCGCGATGCCCCAGAGGTGTGCGACGCCGCCGTTCACGACAACGTCGAGCTGTCGCGCGAGCGACCAGTTGCGCCCCTGGCAGGCTGCCGAGATTTCGCGCCGGAGCTGCTCGTCGCGGGTCGGCTTCGAACTCTTGCGGTCCTGTCCGGAGTCGAGCGAGATCAGCGCGCGCAGGAGGTCGATGCGGCTGACGATGCCGACGACCGCGTCCTCGCGCAGGATCGGCAGGCGCTTGATGTGCCGCTCCGTCATCAGCTTAGCCAGCGCGGCAACCGGCGTGTCTTCGCCGGCGGTGATGACGTCACGGGTCATGATCTCGACCACCTTGCGCGATCGGGCACCGAGGAGACCGCCCGTCGGACCGTCACCATCGGCCGTATTGGCGAGCAGGTCGGCCTCGCTCAGGATACCGATCATGCGGCCGGTGCCGTCCACGACCGGCATGGCGCTGACGTGGCAATTGACCAGCAACTGTGCGGCTTCGAGCACCGTTGCATCGGCTGCCAGCGACATCACTCCATCCGACATCACATCCCTGGCGCGCATGGGATCCTCCTTCGAAGTGCGGAATCAGGCGTCGAGGAGCTGCAGCGCGGCCCTGTCGGCCAGGATGACGGTACGGCCGGCCTCCGCCAGCCGGATCAGGCCGTCGCGCACCATCTGGGTCAGCGTGCGGGACACCGTCTCGATAGTGAGGCCGAGATGATCGGCGATGTCGGTGCGTTGCATCGGCAGCACGACCTTGTCGGCGCCCGGGCGGCGGCTCGCCATATCGAGCAGGAAGCTCGCGATCTTCTCGAGCGCGGTCTTGCGCCCAAGCAGCACCATGTGGTCATGGGCGCGGTCGAGACTGGTCAGCATCGAGGCCATGAGCAGCTCGCCGAATTCCGGGTCGTCATGAACGAGGCTTGCGAAGCGGCTGCGGCGGTAGGCGATCACCACCACGTCGTCGACCGCCTCCGCGGTGAAGCGGTGGCGGTCGCCGCTTTCCAAGCCGAAAACATCCCCCGCGAGATGGAAAGCGTCGATCTGACGGCGGCCATCGGCCAGCAGCTTGCCGGTGCGCACCGTGCCCGAGACCACCTTGTAGAAGAACGTACCCGCATCGCCCTCGGCGAACACCTCCTCACCGCGGGCGAAGCGCTGCCGTGCTGCGTGCTGGACCTCGTCGGCCCCGCGCGGCATGGCAGCGGCGGCGCGCATGGCGAGGGCTGCGGGGATACGTGAACCTGAGGTGGCGGTGAAGGTTTGCATCGTTGTCTCCCATCGAGGCTTGCGCGATGAGGTTGAATACCGCCGTGCCGGCCAATGCAAAATTCAGGTCTTCTCCTAAGGGATTCTACCTAGATGAAGAAAGGCGGCGCAGCAGCATCAACACGAGCCCCAGCGCGCCGATCGCCACGGCGACAACGGCCAGGTCGTCGATATGGAGCGGCCCGAAGCCGAACAGCGTCCGCACCGGGGGCCATGTCACCGACAGGGCCAACAGCACGCCGGTTAGCGCATGGATGCCGAGCAGCACGGGATTGCCGCCGACCAGGAAATCGAACGGGTTCCCGCGGAAGGAACGGTTGGCCAGGATCAGGACGAGATTGGCCAGAACAAGCGTGAAGAACGAGAGCGAGCGTACATCTTCCACCGGCAGGCCGCGCTGCACGGCGAGCACATAGACGCCGGCGACCGTCAGCAGGGCGAGCGCGCCCTGAAGCAGGCTGCGCATCAGCATCGTCGACGAGAACAGCCGCGCGACAGGCGAACGCGGTGGCCGGCGCATCAGGTCGGGCTCGTCGTGCTCCGCCTCGAACGCGATCGAGCAGGCCGGATCGATGATCATCTCGAGGAAGGCGATATGGACGGGGTAAAGCACCAGCGGCCAGCCGGTCAGCAACGGCAGCAGTGCAATTCCCGCGATTGGTACGTGGACCGCAAGGATGTAGCCCATGGCCTTGCGCAGATTGTCATAGATGCGGCGGCCGAGCCGGATGGTGCGGACGATCGAGCCGAAGTCGTCGTCGAGCAGGACGATCGACGCGGCCTCGCGCGCGACGTCGGTTCCGCGACCTCCCATGGCGATGCCGATATCGGCGGCTTTCAGGCTCGGTGCGTCGTTGACGCCATCACCGGTCATGGCGACAACCTCGCCGCTGGCCTGCAGCGCCTTCACAATTCGGAGCTTCTGCTCGGGCAGGATGCGCGCGAAGACACCGACCTCTCCTGCCCGGACCGCCAGGTCGGCGTCCGACACACGCGCAAGCTCCGGGCCAGCGAGCACGGCATCGTGCCCAAGCCCTGCCGATCGCGCGACCGCCTGCGCCGTGGCCGGGTAGTCGCCTGTGATCATGACCACGCGAATGCCGGCCTCGCGACATTCGGCGATCGCCTTCGGCACCTCGGCACGCAACGGGTCGGCCAAGCCGATCACCCCCGCCCATTCGAGCCGGAAGCCGCGCGGCGTGTCTGGCAAGGCGGCAACGGCGTGCTCCCCGCCGGCGACCGCCAGCACACGCACGCCCCGGCGCGCCATGCCTTCGACTGCTTCGCGCAAACGCGCTGCTGCCGGCCGGTCAAGTTGGCAAAGCTCGATGATGGCCTCAGGTGCGCCCTTCGTCGCGACGACGGCGTTCTCTCCACCGGGCGCATGCCAGACCTGGGTCACGGCCAGAAGATCGGGTGCGAGGCCGTAGCTCCTGACCAGAACCCGCGCCTCGGCCGGACGCGCCGCTGCCGCCGAAATCGCCCGGTCCATCGGATCGAATCCTTCAGGATTGCTGGCCAGCGCACCCAGGACCAATAGCCGCTCCGCATCGATGGCTTGCTCGGGCAGGAGCTCGACGACCGACATGCGGTTTTCCGTAAGCGTGCCCGTCTTGTCGGTGCACAGGACGGTCGCCGCTCCCAGCGATTCGATGGCCGCGGCGCGCCGGGTCAGCACACGCGCCTGCGAGATGCGCCAAGCGCCCATGGTCATGAAGACCGCGAGCACGAGGGGGAACTCCTCGGGCAGCATCGACATGCCGAGCGCAATCCCGGCGAGGCCGGCATCGAGCCACGAGCCGCGGAGCGTGCCATAGAGCACGGCCGCGACCACGCTGGCTGTCAGGCCTCCGAGTGCGAATACGCGCACCAGCCGTTTCGTCTCGCCGGCGAGACGCGGTATTGCGGGGTCGATGGAGGCGAGAGACTTGCCGATACGGCCGATTTCCGCGCGGGAGCCCGTGGCGTGGACCTCGGCAATGCCGCTCCCCCGCACGACCAGCGAGCCCGAATAGATCGTCGGCAGGTTGTCTCCGCCCGGCGCCGCGGGCTTCTCGTCCTCCGATGCGCGCGGCCGCTTGGCGACCGCGACCGATTCGCCGGTCAGCAATGATTCGTCGACCAGCAGCTCGCTGGCGTCCAGCAGGATGGCGTCAGCCGGCACGCGGTCACCCTCGCCGATGACGACCAGATCTCCGCGGACGACCTCGCGGCCCGGAATGCGCCGGCGGATGCCGTCGCGAATCACCAGCGCGCGCGGGCTGGTCATGGCGCGCAGGGCGTCAAGCACGCGCTCACTGCGCATCTCCTGCACGATCGATATCGTGACCGAGAGCGACGCGAACACCAGAAGCACCACGCCGCCGAGCAGGTCGCCGATGGCAATGTAGATGGCGCCGCCGGCGAGCAGCAGAGCGAACATGGGTTCACGCAGGATCTGGAACGCAATGGCCCACAGAGAGCGCGTGCTTGCGGCCGGCAGCTCGTTCGGTCCCTCGGCCGTCAACCGATGGCGAGCTTCAGCCTCGGCGAGGCCATTGCGAGGCGGAGGCATCAACTCGTGCATTCTTCATGATCCCACGGCGCACCGGTCAAGTGCCTTGATCCAGGGCAATCTGCAAGACGGCCGCGCGGCTGAGGCTCGAGACCGCCTGCGACGAGGCGGAGAACGATGTCAGCGCTGTTTGGACTGGATGATCAGCAGCGTGATCAGGCTCGCCACGAAATAGACGCACCCGACAATGAGCAGCGCAGGGACATCGCCGAGCGAATGGCTGAGTGCACGATAGGCGGCAACGGTGAAGAACCCCAGGCTCGTCACCAGCAATGCTGCGGCGACGAGGAGCCCCGCCACGGTGATCGCGGCACGCCGGGCGGCAGCCATCGCCGACCCAACCCCGATCGCGACGACGGATTGCAGGATCGCAAGCATGGCTCAGCGTCGACGGAACGAGGCAAGCAGGAACCCCGCGGCTGCGGCCAGGGCGAGGGCAACGAGCGGTTGCTTACGAACCGACTCCTCGACTGTGGAACGGATATTGGCCGGCTCGGCAATCAACGGTTCGAGCTTGGCGAGCAACTTCCGGGCCTCGCTGTGGGCGAACTGGACGGCCGCTGCACCGTCGCCCTTGGCCATCTGTTCCAAGGAGGCCGCGAGGCAACGCAGCAGTTCCGTAGCCGTCATGTCCTCGGCACCAAGGTGACCAGAAGTGTCCTTGCGATCGCTGTCGGTCATAAAGCGTCTCCCTGCGAAAGGCATCTGTGCCCGCGACCGCTCCTGCGCTCCTTGATCTAGGTCATGGGGTGCCGTTCGCGGTGCGTCCAAGGTTCCGGTGCACAATCAGCAGAGGTGCTCGTGGCATTGAAAAGAATTCGACTGGAACTGGCCCGCGCGCCCGAAGCCCGCGGGGGCAATCCATATTGCGGCTACGAATTCACGGCGCCGCTCGACAGCGCGGGCAAGCTCGACCTCGAGCAGTGGGCGCGCAACAAGGACAAGTGCCTGGTGCGGCGCTTCTGGAACAGCACGACGGACGAACGCGGCAGGCTGGTCCATCAACACGGGGGTCACTGGGCCTTTGCCTGGCCAGGCGAAGACCGCGAAGAGCCGATCTTTCGCTACGACAAGCATGCCTTCGTGACAGGGGAATATGTCTCGGTGACGGAGCACGACGGGATCGAGCGGCCGTTTTGCATCGTCGATATCAAGCCGGCGGACTGACGAGCGCGAAGGGCCGAAGATGACGAGTTCACGGATCGTGACGCTCACCGTCAATCCCGCCCTCGATCTCGCAGCAGAGGCTGCGAGCGTGCGCCCGGTGCACAAGATCCGCACGTTCGGCGAGCACTACGACGCCGGCGGAGGTGGGATCAATGTCGCCCGCGTGGTTCACGCGCTGGGCGGCGACACCCTCGCGCTGTTCGCGGCGGGCGGCGCGACCGGACGGATGATCGAGGAAATGCTTTCCGAGGCCGGCGTTCCCTGGCAGTGCGTTCCGGTCGCAGGCACGACCCGCATTTCACTGACAGTCCGCGAGCAAGAGAGCGGGCTCGAATATCGCTTCGTGCCGCAGGGTCCTGCCTTCAATGTCGCCGACGGCGACCGTATCCTTGCCACGCTGGCCGGCCTGGAAGCCAAATGGGTTGTGGCGAGCGGCAGCCTGCCGCCGGGACTGGCGACCGACTTCTACGCACGAGCCGCTCACATTGCGTCGGCACGGGGCGCGCGGTTTGCCCTGGACACATCCGGTGCCGCCCTCAAGGCGTCGCTTGGTCAGGGCATCGATTTGCTGAAGCTCAGCCTGGGCGAGCTCGAATCCATCGCTGGCCAAGAGGTCCGCGCTCCAGAGGTCCAGGCCCAGCAGGCTCAAGGTATGGTCCGCGCCGGAAGAGCCCGGATGATTGCGCTGACCCTCGGGCGTGATGGCGCTCTGCTCGCGACGGCCGATCGTGTCATGCGCGCTCCCGCCATTCCCGTCACCGAGCACAGCACTGTGGGTGCCGGCGACAGCTTTCTTGCGGGGCTTATCCTGGGCCTCGTTCAGGGCCTGTCCGACCGTGACTCCCTTCGTCTGGCGCTCGCTGCGGCGGCGGCTGCCGTAGCGAGCGAGGGAACGGCCCGAATATCCCGCTCGAAGGTCGATGCCCTGGTGGTCCAATGCCCAGCCTGACCGGCGAGGATAGGTCGTCCACCTGACTTTCAGACGAGAACGCTGCGGCTAGGACGATGGAGTCCGTTCCGCTCCGGAAGTTCAGCGAGCGTCTCAATCGCTCGCACGCCAGGCGTCGACGATCTCCGCCCCCGTCGCGGACCAAACGCCCGCGTGCCCGAGAATCCGGTCGAGCATCGCGCCCAGGGCACGAATGCGATGCGGCTGCCCCATCAGCCAAGGCGTGATCGTCAGTGTCAGGATCCGACCACTGCCCGTTTGCGCGGCCTCGGCGTACAGGGTCTTGAAGGCGCGCAGGACCTGTTCGACGAATTCGCCGGTATCCATGTGCTGCTGGAACAGCAGGTGCAGATCGGACAGATCCCAGGTCAACGGCATTGCCGTCAGCCCTCCGCTCGCCGCGGTCACCGGATAGGGCATGTCGTCGTTGATCCAGTCGGTGACATAATCGAGCCCGGCCTCCGCCACGAGGTCGAGCGTGCGCATCGATTCGGAATGGGCCGGCGAATGCCAGCCGCGGATCTTCGACTTGAAGGCGCCGCGCAGGGTGCCGACAGCCTCCTTCACCAGCGCCCGCTCGTCGGCCTCCGCCAATCCGCCGTGATGCAGGCGGCCCATGTCGACCCCGGCGGCCGCGACCTCCCACTGGCTGGCGGCAATCTCGGCCGTGAGCGCGGGATAGCGCGTGGCGACCGCCGAATTGAGCAGCGCCGTCGCACGCAAGCCGCGTGCATCGAGGGTGCGCATCAGGCGATAGATGCCGACCCGGTTGCCATAGTCGCGTTGCGTATAATCCCAGTAGCTCGG
Organism: Reyranella sp.; assembly: GCF_965279465.1. Taxonomy (NCBI): domain Bacteria; kingdom Pseudomonadati; phylum Pseudomonadota; class Alphaproteobacteria; order Hyphomicrobiales; family Reyranellaceae; genus Reyranella; species Reyranella sp. The sequence continues at coordinate 2,971,058 of NZ_OZ257242.1, read as the reverse complement.
ATAGGGCCGGTCGACCCCGCCCGGCGCCACGAAAGGTTGGCGCGGCATGTCCATCGGGAAGTGCGCGACATGGACCGCGACCCACAGGGCCACCCGCGCCTTGCCAGGCCATACGACCGGCTTGGCTTGCGGCAGGTTGCGGTGGAGGAACCGATCGTGGTCGAGACCGCGCCGGCGCCACGGATAGTCGAGGTAGTTGGGGATGCCCGCGCCGCTCATCGCCGGCCTCCCGGCGTTCCGGCCGCCAGCCATTGCGAGAAGACGTCGTAATAGTGCTCGGTGTACCAGGCGGCGATCTCGCGTCCGGTCGCCAGCCACACGCCGTCATGCGCCACGATGTGGGCTAGGGCCTCGTCGAGCGCAGCGATGCGCTGCGGCTGGCCCGTGAGAAACGGATGAAGTGGCAGGCACATCACTGTGCCGCTCTCGGCACCCTCGGCATAGAGCTGGTCGAACTGCGCCTTGACGATGGCCGTGTAGCGCTCGACCGGCGTGTTGCGATTCTGGTACAGCGGCACGTCGTTGACCTCGAGCGAATAGGGCACGGAGATCAGGCGGCCGTTGCGCACCTTGACCGGCATCGGCTGGTCGTCGTGCACCATGTCGAGCGTGTACTTGATGCCCTCCTCCGCCAGCACGTGCTGAGTCGTCTCGTCGTTGGTGATGGCCGGCGTCAGCCAGCCGTCGAGCGACTGGCCGCTGTATTTCAGGATGGTCTCGCGGCTGTCGGCGATCACCGCGCGCTGCTGATCTTCCGACAGGTCGTAGAAGTAGCGCGTGTTGTAGGTGCCGTGGCTGAACAGCTCCCAGCCCAGCTCGCAGCAGCGCTCGATGATCTCCGGATAATGGTCGCAGACCGCGACGTTGAGCGAGACGCTGCCGCGCACGCCGTGCCTGGCCATGACGTCTGCCATGCGCCAGAAGCCCACGCGGTTGCCGTAGTCGCGATGGGCATAGTTGAGCACGTCCGGCACCGGGCGGGGCCACGGCACCTTGCGGGGATTGTTCGGCGGCTCGAGCTCGTAATGCTCGATGTTCGGCGCCAGCCACACGGCGATGCGAGCACCGCCCGGCCAGACGATGCGCGGGCGCCCGCTGTAAGGTGCGTAGTCGTAGTGTCCAGGCTCAGCCAGCATCGCGTCCCCCTCGGGCATCATCGCCCGTGCCGGCCTTCGCCGGTCCATCGAGCGAGCAGGATTCGTTCCACCTTTCGGTGGGACACTCCAGGCGTTTCGTTGCGCGTTTCCGAATGGATGTAGGTCTCTGCTCCTGGGACGGTGACACACCGGGGGCGCGCCACTCCAGTGCCGCGTCTTCTTCGCACGGCATGACGCGTCACTTGAGAGCGTTGGCGCCTGCTTCCAGGGCATCGAAGGCCTCGGTCGGCGTCATCACACCCGGCCACCAGAACATCACCGATGGCAGGCGCTTCTGCCGGCGTGAGGCCGCGCAGGATGGCCACGAGGGGCAGCTCGCTCATCGCGGCTTCGAACTTCGCCAAGGGTGCATTCATGAGGAGCGCTGGGCTTGCAGGACCGTGTGAAGGGCGAAGGCGCCGGCCCATGTCGCTTCGGCGCCGAGCGCCCTGGCGTCGATGCCGACCGTCTTCAAGGCGAGAGCGTAGCGTGTCGTGAGCGCCGGCGCACCGATCAGCACGACGTCGCGTATCCCCCGCAGCGGCTGCGTGCGTAGCTCCTCGCCGATCAGCACGCCGGACAGGTAACTGGCCAACGCCGGCGGCGGCATGCGCCGGAACAGTCCGAGCGTGCGCGCACCGAAAGCATTGTGCAGCAGTCCTTCGCCGTTGGCGGCGCACGCTACGCCGCGCAGGAACGCGGCCTCGTCGAGCGGAGCGTCGGCTTGCAGCGTGCGCGCCAGGATCGAGTGCTGGCTCAGCAGCGAATAGAACTCGCCCGTCATGCAGGTGCGGAAGCCGGTCACGCGGCCGTCGCGCACCGTCGCCCATTTGTTGTGCGTGCCCGGCAGCACGAGCAAACCCGTCGTCATGCCGGTAAGGCGCATGGCCCCGAAAATCTGCACTTCCTCGCCGCGCATGACGTCGGGCACGCCGTCGTGCTCGTCGCACAGGCCGGGCACGATGGCGATGCGCCCGCTTTCGATCCAGCACAGGCGCCGCGCCAGGTCGGGCAGCCCGGCGGGACAGGTTTCATAGGGTGCCTCGGCCCAACCCTGCTGGCTGCCGGCCATCCCCGAGATCAGGCAGAAACGGCCGGTGGCCCGCATCCACGCCGCGAAGATCGAATCGAAGACGGCAGAGAATTCACCGGCAGGCACGGTCAGGATGCCGCGCGGTGCGGTCTTTTCCTCGAGCACCCGACCAGCATCGTCGAGCAAGGCGCCGCGCAACGAACTCGTTCCCCAGTCGACTGCGACCAGGCTCATCCGATTTCTCCTCAACAGCGTCCACCCTATCCAACGCCCGCGAGCGTATCACTTTCGGCGCTATCGCCAGTGCGTATAAGGTAGTCGGAAAAGCTGCACGAGACTCGGGGGAGCCTCAATTGACCAACGCGCCCGTCGACATCCTGATCATCGGCTCCGGAGCCTCGGGCGGCGCCGTGGCATGGCGGCTCTCGGACGCCGGCTTCAGCATCCTGTGCCTCGAACAGGGCGGATGGCAGAAGCCGGAGGAATATTCGACGGTATCCGCCAACTGGGAGTTCCGCGCCGCCTCGAGCTTCAGCTTCAACCCGAACGTTCGCGGCCTGCCGGCGGATTATCCGATGAACGACAGCGAGTCCGACATCACCCCGTTGATGTTCAACGCGGTGGGCGGCAGCACGGTCCACTGGACGGCGCATGCACCGCGCTTCCATCCGTCCGATTTCAGGGTGAAAAGCCTCGATGGCGTGGCTGACGACTGGCCGATCTCCTACGCCGACCTGGAGCCTTATTACGACCTCAACGATGCGTGGATGGGATGTTCGGGCATCGCCGGCGATCCGGCCAATCCGCCGCGTTCGCCGCGGCCGATGCCGCCGCTGCCGCTCGGCCCGGACGGTGAGCGCCTCGCGCGCGGCTTCGACCGTCTCGGCTGGCACTGGTGGCCGTCGGATTCCTACATCAATTCGACCGACTACCGCGATCGCGCCGCTTGCAACAATTGCGGCCCGAACGGCCTCGGCTGCGCGCGGCGCGCCAAGGGCTCGACCGACGTCACCTACTGGCCCGCTGCGATCGCCAACGGCGTGGAGCTGCGGACCGGCGCGCGCGTGTTCGAGATCACGACCGGGCCGGACGGACGCGCCACCGGAGCCCGCTACTTCGACGCCGACGGGACGGTAAGGTTTCAGCCGGCCCGCGCCGTGATCCTGGCGGCCAACGGCATCGGCACGCCACGCCTGATGCTGCTGTCGGCGTCAGAGCGCCATCCGCGGGGCCTCGCCAACTCCAGCGGCCTGGTCGGCTGCAACCTGATGTTTCATCCCTGCGCGATGACCACCGGCTTCTTCGATGACGGCATCGCACCGACATGGCAGGGCGCGCTGGGCAATATCCTGCTGTCGCAGGAGTTCTACGAGACCGATCCGTCGCGCGGCTTCGTGCGCGGCTACACCTACCAGATGAACCGCAGCACCGGCCCCGCCAGGACGGCGGCCGGCTTCACCCTGCCCCCGGTGCGGTGGGGCGCCGGGCATCATGCCGACTTCGCGATGCGCTTCGGCAACTCCACCTTGCTGGTGGCGCTCGGCGAGGACCTTCCAGAGGCGCACAATCGTGTCGAGCTGGACCCTGTGCTGACCGATTCGCACGGCATCGCCGCCCCCAAGATTTTCTATAAGCTATCTGAGAATTCGGCGCGGCAGATGTCGCACGCCGTCGCCAATGCCGAAACGGTGATGCGAGCTGCCGGCGCGCATACGGTCATGTCGACGCCTCTATTGCGCTCGGCGGGCTGGCATCTGATGGGCACGGCCCGGATGGGCGACGATCCGGCCCGCTCCGTCGTCGATGCCAACGGTCGGGCCCACGACGTCGACAATCTCTACATCGTCGACGGCAGCACGTTCGTCACCGGCGCCGCCGTCAATCCGACGCCGACCATCCAGGCCATCGCCTTGCGCATAGCGGACCATATCAGCGCCGCGCGCCCCGATCTGAAGTCCCGCTGACTCCTCCGCCGCAAGACAGGCAGAACCATGACATCCCCCACGCGATCCCTGACCGAGGCCGAACGCGCTGTCCTGCGCGACGTCATGGACCGGCTCGTGCCGCCGATCGACGCGCTGCCCGGCGCGGGCGCGATGGGCCTTCTGCCCGAGGTCGAAGCTATGGCCGGGCAGCACGGGCCGTTCCACAAGGCGCTCATCGGCCTGCTGGACGGCCTCGCGGGGGAAGGGTTCGCCGCGCTGTCCGGCCCGGCCCAGGACGACGCGATTCGCACCTTCGAGAAGGCCCAGCCGGCGGTGTTCAACGCACTGCTGGAGGTGGTCTACATCGCCTACTATGGCGACGAGCGGGTCCATCGGCGGATCGGCTGGCGCACCGGCGCCCTGCAACCGCTCGGCTTCGAGCTGCCGCCGTTCGACGAGGCGATCCTCGACAAGACCCGCCGGCGTCAGCCCTTCTGGCGGCCGATCGATTCCTGATCCATGAGCCTGTTGACCCTGAGGACGGCGCGCCTCGGCCTGGATCTCGCTCCGGCTGCGGGAGGTGCGATCGCGCGCTTTACCGTCGACGGCGCCGACATCCTGCGACCGATGGCGGCCGCCGACATCGCCAGCGGCAAGGGCAACAACGGCAGCTCCTACCCGCTCGTGCCGTTCGCCGGCCGTATCCGCGATGGCCGGCTCGACTTTCGGGGCGAGCAGATCCGGCTGGCTCCGAACTGGCCCGGCGCGTCTCATCCGCTGCATGGCGACGGCTGGGCCAATGCCTGGCAGGTCGTGCGGAGCGATCGCACGTCGGCAGAGATCTCTTATCTTCACGAGCGCGCCGGCGGCCAGGGCGGCTGGCCGTTCCGTTACCGCGCCGGGCAGAATTTCCGGCTGGAAGACGATCGCCTGACGATCCGGATGACGCTCGAGAACCTCGAAGACCGACCGGTGCCGGGAGGCTTTGGCCTGCATCCCTACTTTCTGCGCGACACCGATTCCGAACTCGTCTGCCGCTCGCGGACCGTGTGGCTCATGGATGCGGACGTCATGCCGATCGAGCGCGTTGCGGTGCCGCCGGAATGGGATTTCGCCATGGGACTCAAGGTGGATGAGGTCGCGCTCAACACCTGCTTCGAGGGTTGGGACGGCCGCGCAACCCTGACCTGGCCGCAGCGGCGATTGCGCCTCGACATGGCGGCCGGCGCGCCCTTTGGCAACCTCGTGCTTTTCATGCCGGCCGGCGAGCGCTTCTTCTGCGTCGAGCCGTGGAGCCACGGGCTCGGCCAGGCGGACTGGGCACCGCTCGGTCCGCGCGCGACCCTGGAAGGCGACGTCGTCTTCCAGGTCACGACGCTGTAGGCTACAGGTCCGCCGCCAGCCCGGCGAGATAGGCCTCGGCGTGCGCGCGCTCGCTGGCCGATCCCGCGAAGCCGACATAGCCGTCCGGCCGGATCAGCCTCAGCGCCGTGACATGGCCGGGATCGTGCTCCGAGGCTGCAACCACCAGCCGGGGAAATTTCGCAGCCAGCGCCGCCGCCGCGTCGGGCGGCCCCATCGCCAGGAACCGTGCGCCGCGCGAGCCGGTCGGCAGCTTGTCCGGCCAGCGCTCGCCCGCCTTCGGCCCTGTGGCGACGTGCCCATGGTGCGCCGTCAGCGGGCTCTCCGGATAGCCGATGTCCATCTCGGCAAGCTGATTCGCCATCTTGTGCTGCACCACCGGGAAGCCGCTGGCGAACTTCGCGACCGTGTTGCGGATGCCCTGCAGCAGCGGATTGCGCAGGGTCGCCGCCTCGGTAAGGCGGCCGGCGTTGCGCAGCACCCGGTCTCCCACCGCCGTACGCTCCGGGGAGTAGCTGTCGACCAGCGACGGCTTGGCGTCTCCCTTGATGACCAGCGCCAGCTTCCAGGCGAGGTTGAAGGCGTCCTGCATGCCCGTGTTCATGCCTTGTCCGCCCGCCGGGCTGTGGATATGAGCCGCGTCGCCCGCGAGGAACACACGCCCCTTGCGGTAGTCCTTCACCTTGCGTTCGTTGATCCGGAACGACGCGAGCCAGATCGGATCCGACATCACGAAATCCCGCGAGCCGCGATGGGCCAGCAGCTCGTTGATGTCGGCCAGGGTCGGATCGTCCTGGCGCGCCCCGTCCATCGCGAGACCAAGGTCGCCCACCACCCGCCAGCGGTCGCCGACGATCGGGAAGAAGGCCAGGATGCCGTCGCGATGCCAGACGATGTGCAGCCGGTCATTCGGCTCGAGGCCGGAGATATGGCCGTCGGCCAAGGCCCATTGGCTTTCCTGCGTCGAACCTTCGAAGGCGAAGCCGAGCCCGTGCCGCACCGACGAATGCGCACCGTCGCAGCCGACCAGCCAGTCGGCTTCCAGTGTCTCCGTTGCGCCATCAGCCTTGTTCAGGGTCGCCTCGACCGATGCGCCCTTGTCGGCGAAAGTGGTGAGTTCGACCGACCGCTCGACGACTATCCCATGGGTCGTCAGTCGCTCCTCGAGGATGCGCTCGGTCTCGCTTTGCGGGATCATCAATGCGTAGGGAAAGCGGCTGTCGACCGAGTCGAAGCTGACCCTGGCGACGATCTCCTTGCCGGTCGAGATTTGCGCCCCGTGCGCCGGAAAGCCGGCTGGCAGAAACGCCGCCGCATAGCCCGCATCGTCGAAAAGCTCAAGCGATCGGCTCCATAGCACCAGTGCCTTGGACTTGTCGGTGCGGGCCGCGGCCTTGTCGACGATGCGCACCGCCACGCCGTGCCGCACGAGTTCGTTGGCGAGGGTGAGCCCGACCGGCCCCGCGCCGGCAATCAGGACAGTCGAACGGTCGGCCATGCAATGATCCCTCGAAAGAGCGGGACAACAAGCGTATCATGAGAAGCGCAAGCTCCGTGTCGCGCTATAATGCCTGACTTTTGCGAAGACCCTGATATCCTGCCGAGTGTCGCATTTGACCAATGGATTGCACCGAATGATCTCCCGCCGGGCGATGCTCGCAGGAATGACTGCCCTGCCTACCGTGGCAGCGTGCTCCAGCCAACAGACCGCGTCGTATTCCTCGAGCAGCTCGTCCGGGTACCCCGCCAGGGCGGGCCTCGATGCCGTGATCGACATCAGCCACAACGTTCGGGTCAGCGATTTCAACCTGGTCCGGCGCAGCAACATCCTCGGCGTCATCCATAAAGCGACCGAGGGCGGCGACTGGTTCGATCCGAGCTATACCTCTAGGCGCCGCCAAGCCGAGGCTGCCGGTCTGCTATGGGGCAGCTACCATTTCGGCACGCGCCAATATCCGGGCGAACAGCAGGCGGCGGCCTATCTCTCGCTCACGCAGCCTGGACCGAATACGCTGATGGCGCTCGACCTCGAGCCGAACGAAGGCAACCCGCGCAACACCATGCGGCTCGCGCAGGCCGAAGCCTTCGTGATGGCGATCCACCGGGCGACCGGCCGGCTGCCGATCGTCTACACTCATCCGAAATGGGCCAACGGCGTGCGTTACGGCCGCGCCGGCTTGATGCTCGACGCGCCGGTCACCTCGTCTTCGGTCGTGTCCCGCTGCGATCTCTGGCTGGCCGACTACCGGGAGGAGCCGGAAGTGCCGTTCGCCTGGGCCGATCGCGGCTGGCGGCTCTGGCAGTATGCGGCCGACGAGCGCGAGAGCGATGCTGCCTACGGCACCGTGTCCCGCGCAGTCAAAGGCCTCGACTTCTGCGATCGCAATCTGTTCGCCGGCGATGCCGCCGGACTCACCCGCTTCTGGGCCGGACGCGGCTGAACGGGCCGGGAGTGGGCGCCGGCGAGGCGCGCTCCCATGAGGCCGTCTAGTCCCGACCGTCTAGTCCCGGCTCCAGGGCGAGACCGGTGCCCGCCAACCGTGGAAGAGCGCCATGATGCGCAGGAAGATGCAGAAGGCGGCGCCCAGCAGCATCGCCCAGGCCGGCGGCGCGCCGAGCTCGTTGCCCAGCGTGACGACGGTCCCGGCAGCAAGGGCTGCGACGGCATAGAGGTCGGTCCGCAACACGAAGGGCACCTCGCCGGCCAGCACGTCGCGCACCATGCCGCCGCCGATACCCGAGATCATGCCGAGCACGGCAGCCATGATCGGACCGATGCCGTACGCCAGCGCCTTCTGCGCCCCGGTCACGGCGAACAGGGCGAGGCCGATGGCGTCGAGCAGCATCACCGGCCGGCTGAGCAGGCGGACCAGCGGATAGGCAAGAAAGGTCGCCAGGCCGCCCACCATGGCAATGGCGAAGCTGTGCCATGTGGCGACCGCTGCCGGCGGCACCGCGCCGATCAGGACATCGCGCGCCACACCGCCCGCAACCGCCACGACGAAGGCAAGAAAGAGCACGCCGAAAATGTCGAAGCGCTTCTGGACGGCGAGGGCCGCACCGCTCAGCGCGAAGGCGAAGGTACCGACCGCATCGACGATCGACAGGAGCAGCGGGACGTCTGGAAACGTCACCGCTACTTGGCGTGATCGCGAGCCTTGGCGCGATCGATCGCGGCGACAATGAGCTCGCGCGCCTCGTCGAGCCCGCCCCAGCCGAGCAGCTTGACCCATTTGCCGGGTTCAAGGTCCTTGTAGTGGATGAAGAAGTGCTCGATCTGCTGGCGCGTGATTTCCGGAAGATCGGCATAGCTCTTCACGTTGACATAGCGCAGCGTGATCTTGGAGGTCGGCACGGCGATGATCTTCTCGTCCCCGCCGCCGTCATCCTCCATGCGCAGCACGCCGATCGGCCGCACGTTCATCACCGCGCCCGCAATGATCGGCCTCGTATTGGCGACCAGCACGTCGATCGGGTCGCCGTCCTCGGAGAGGGTGTGCGGCACGAAGCCGTAATTCCCCGGATAGCGCATCGGCGTGTAGAGGAAGCGGTCGACCACCAGGGTTCCCGCCCCCTTGTCCATTTCGTACTTGATCGGCTCGCCGCCGATCGGCACTTCGATGATGGTGTTGATGTCGTCGGGCGGATTGTGGCCGATCTTGATCGCGTCGATGTTCATGACTCGATCCTAGAAGAAACCACGAACGGATTCGAGGGTCCGTCATGAGGCATCAATGAGCCGGTGCAACCAAAGACCTCCTCCCCTTGGCGGATCCTGCCGAAGGGCGGTGCCCGCGCCTTCGCCGGCGGAGGGAACATGGGCAACGCGGCTGGTGCTCATGCCCCCTCGGCCCCTGATTACAAGGGCACCTCCCCATAGGAATTGGGAGGAATCATGCCCTCTCAATACGGCTCGATCATCCGCTTCCGGGTCGCGCGCGGCAGCGGCGCCGCCAGGGTGGCCAGCGTGTTGAGCAGGATGGCCCTCGTGTCGGCCGGATCGACCACGTCGTCGTAGCCGAACCGACCGGCGACCTCGAGCGCGGTGTTGTAACGCTTGAGCTCGTCGGTACGGTCGCGATGGACCGCCGCGCGCTGTTCGGCATCGTCGATGCCTTCCAGCTCCTTGCGGTAAATGATGCTGGCCGCCCCTTCCAGCCCCATGCCGCCGTACTCGGCCGTCGGCCACGCCAGCAGGATCGCAGGGTGGAACGGTCGCGAGCCCATGATGTAGTAGCCGAGCCCATAGGCCTTGCGCAGGACGACCGTCATCATGGGTATCGTCGCGTTGGCCATGGCGGCCAGCAACCGAGCGCTGCGCCGCGCCAGCCCGGTCTTTTCGATTTCCGGCCCGACCATCAGGCCGGGCGTGTCGCACAGGACCAGCAGCGGGATGTCGAAGGCGTCGCAGATCTGCACGAAACGCGCGGCCTTCTCGCAGGCAGGCCCGTCCATCGCGCCGGCGAGGAACATCGGCTGGTTGGCGATCACGCCGACCGCCCGGCCGCCCAGGCGCGCGAAGGCCGTCACCATCGCGCGGCCGTAGCCGCCGCGCAACTCCTGCACACTGCCCACGTCGGCCAGCCCATTGATCACCCGGCGCACGTCGTAGGCGCGCCGCGGATTGTCGGGCACCATCCCGCGCAGCGCGGTCTGGTCGGGCGCCTCGCCCGGCGGCAGCGGCGGACCGAAATAGGCGAGATAGCGCTTCGCCTTGTCGATCGCCTCGGCCTCGTCCTCGACCAGGATATCGATCGCGCCGGCCGCGAAATGGACATCGGACGGGCCGATCTCCTCCGGCGTCAGCTTGAGGCCCAGCGCCGCCTCGACCAGCGGCGGGCCCGCCATGCCCATCGCGCTGTCCCGGGTGGCGATCAGCACGTCGCACATTCCGGCAAGATTGGCGTGCCCCGCGAAGGCACGCCCCGGCAGGATCGCGATCGTCGGCACAAGTCCCGACAGGCGGGAGAAGATCACGAACGTCTCGGCCGAGCCCCTGCCCTCGACTTTCATGTCGTGCGGCCGTGCGCCGCCGCCATCGAGCCAGCAGATCACCGGCAAGCGGTTCTGCAGCGCATGGTCGAACATGCGGCTGATCTTGGCGTGGTTGTTCGAGCTCTGCGTGCCGGCGTAGACGGTGTAGTCGTAGGCCACGATGTCGACGGCGCGGCCGTCGACCCGCGCCGTCCCCATCACCAGCCCGTCCGCCGCCCCCTCCATGCCGGCGATCGCCGGCCGCACCAGCCCGCCGTACTCGACGAAGCTGGCCTGGTCGGCGAGAGCCGCGATGCCTTCGCGTGCCGTCCATCGGTTGCGCTTGCGCTGCCGGGCAACGGTCTTTGGCCGCGCGGCGTCCTGCAGCGCGTCATGCGCCGCCCGAACCTCGTCGAGCGTCACGCGTGGCGCGGTCGGGTGCTGGGAGGACGGGGGCTGGTCGGCAGCCATCACTCGGCCTTAATGCCGGCGGCGCGGATCACCTCGCGATAGCCGCGCCGGTTTTCCTCCATGGTCTTGATCAGCGTGGCGGAGTCGGCAAAGGCGGGCACCATGCCGTTGTCGAGCAGCTTCTTGCTCACGGTCGGATCTTCCACCGAGGCCTTGACCGCTTCCTCCCACCGCTTGACGACCGCCGGCGGCAGGCCGACTGGGCCGCACAGGCCGAACCAGGCATAAGTCTCGAAGCCCGGCACGGTGTCGCCGATCATCGGCGCATCGGGGAAGAACTGCCGGCCGAGCGGGTCGCCGAGCGCGATCAGGCGCAGCGTGCCCTGCCGGATATGGGGAATTGTATCGCCGAGATTGGTGATCGAGAATCCGGTCAGGCCGCTCGCCAGATCCTGGATCGCCGCCTGTGAGCCGCGGTATGGGACGTGGATCATCTTGACGCCGGTCTTCTGGCTCAGCAGCTCACCCGAGAGATGCTGCACCGAGCCGACACCCGGACTAGCATAGCTTACCGTACCCGGCTTGGCGCGCGCTGCGTCGATGATGTCCTTGGTGGTCTTCCACGGGCTGTCCTTGCCGACGACCAGACCGAAGGTCGAGCGCAGCATCTGGCTCAAGCCCATCAGCTCCGTCGCCGGGTTGACCGCCAGCTTCGTACCGGGCAGCTCGGTGATGATCGTCATGTTGCCGGTAGTGCAATACAGCACGCTGTAGCCGTCAGGCGGGCTCTTCGCGATCGCCTCGGCGGCGATCATGCCGTTGGCGCCGGTGCGATTCTCCATGACGACATGCTGGCCCAGCGTCTTGGTCGCCACATCGGCGAGCAGCCGCGCCGCAAGATCGCCGGAGCCGCCAGGCGCAAAACCGAAGATCATGCGTATCGGCTTCGTCGGGAAGGCCGGCTGTTGCGCAACGACCTGCCATGTCACCCCGATCGCGAGCGCGCAGCCTGCAGCCGCAAGCGTCGCTGTCCAAAGCCTCTTCATCCTTTTCCTCCCTCATCACTCGTTGCGACAAGCCTAATACTTGCTAATCGACAAGCAAGTGTTACCGTCGTCAACGCAATGACAGTCTCGACACACGAAATCGCGGTGGAAACGCGGCGCTCGCAGGCCGACCGCCGCAGCGAATCGGACCGCCGCATGATGAGCGCGGCGGCCAAGCTGATCGCGCGGCAGGGCGTAGCCGGCACCAGCCTGGCCGAGGTCGGCATCGAGGCCGGTTACAGCCGCGGCCTGCCGGTCGAACGCTACGGTACCAAGCTCGGCCTTGTCCGCGCGCTGCTGGCTGCAACCGAGACCTGGTTCCGCGATCACCTTGCGACAACGCTCGCGGGCAAGTCGGGACTGGAGGCGATCGAGCTGCGCGTCAAAGCGCATCTCGCCAGCGTCGACCGCAGCGATTCGGCCACCGCAGCGCTGCATGCGATCTACACCGCCTCGCAGTCGGTCATGCCGGAAATGAAGAAGCCGGTCGCTGCCTTCACCGGCCGCTGGACCGCAGGGCTGGTCGCCCATATGCATGAAGGACAAGCGACCGGCGAGATCCGCAAGGACATCGATTGCGAGGCCGAAGCCCGCTTCCTGCACGCGGCAATGCGCGGCCTGATGATGCAGTACCTGATGGACGGCTCGCACAAGGACCTCGCCCAAGCCAAGGCCATCCTCCTGGCTCACTGCCGAGACCGGCTGGGCGCTCGCAAGGCACGGAGGATCAAGTGAGCAGCCGCTGGTACGATCCGCGCATCCCCGCGCCGGAGGACTGCGTGCTGCGGCCGCTGCTCGACAGGCGCGCCCGAGAGACGCCGGAAAAGGTGTTCGCCGTCTTCGCGGCGACGGGACAAACCTGGACCTATGCCGAGCTGCTCCGCGCCACGCAGGAGACCGCCGCCGCGCTTTCCGCCAACGGCGTGAACCAGGACGACACCGTGCTCACCTGGCTACCCAATGGCCCCGACGCGCTCCGTGTCTGGTTCGCGATCAACTATCTCGGCGCGATCTATGTGCCGCTGAACCTCGCCTATCGCGGCAAGCTGCTGGAGCACGCAGTGCGCTCCTCGGGCGCCCGCCTGATCGTCGCCCACCCGGACCTCCTGTCGCGCCTCGACGCGATCGATACCGCACAGCTCGAGCAAAGGGTGGCGCTCGACGGAGCGGACTCCCTGCGCCTCGCGGGCGCGCAGTCGCCAGACCCGGCGCGCGAGATCATGCCCTGGGACACGCAGTCGGTGATCTACACCTCGGGCACGACCGGCCCGTCCAAGGGCGTCCTGTGCTCGTACCTGCAGTCGGCCTCGGCTGCGCATGCCTTCTACGCCGCCAACTCGAACGACCGGAACCTCGTGAACCTGCCGCTGTTCCATGCCGGCGGCACCGGCGCGATCTACCGCATGCTGGTCAAGGGCGCGTCCATCGCCCTGGTCGAGGCGTTCGACACCAACAGCTTCTGGGATGTCGCGCGCCACACACAATCGACCTGCCTCACGTTGCTGGGTGCGATGGTGCCGTTCCTGCTCAAGGCGCCGCCGACGCCGCGCGACCGCGACCATCCATTGAAAAAGGTCGTGCTGGTCCCTCTGAGCGACGCCTCGGACATCTTCGCCGAGCGCTTCGGAGTCGACGTCTACACCACCTTCAACATGACCGAGACGTCCTGGCCGCTGGTGTCGGAGCGCAATCCGCAGGTCCGCGGCACCTGCGGCCGGCCGCGCGACGGCATCGACGCCCGGATCGTCGATGACAACGACTGCGAGGTGGCGCCCGGAGTCGTGGGCGAGCTGATCGTGCGCAGCGACATCCCGTGGTCGATGAATCACGGCTACCACAACAATCCCCAGGCCACGGCGCGAGCGTGGCGCAACGGCTGGTTCCATACCGGCGACGCCTTCCGCCGCGACGAACAAGGCAACTTCTTCTTCGTCGATAGGCTGAAGGACGCGATTCGCCGGCGCGGCGAGAACATCTCTTCCTTCGAGGTCGAGGCCGAGATCAACGCCCACCCGGCGGTACGCGAGGCCGCGGCGGTCGGCGTGCCGTCGGAATTCGGCGAGGACGACGTGCTGGCGGTCGTGGCGCCGGTCTCCGGCAAGACGATCGATCCGGCCGAGCTGCTGCAGTTCCTGATGCCACGCATGGCGCACTTCATGGTGCCGCGCTACGTGCGCATCCTGCCCGAGCTACCCAAGACGCCGACGCAGAAAGTGCAGAAGAACCTGCTGCGCGACGACGGCGTCACCGCCGATACCTGGGACCGCGAGGCGGCCGGAATCCGTGTCCGGCGCGAGCGGTTGTCGGGCACGAGGTCGTAAGTGCTTCGGTCGATCGCTCCACATTCCCCTTACCCTTCGAGACACTCCGCTTCGCTCCGTTCCTCAGGGTGAGGGGGGAATGCGATCAACAGACGATAAGGGAGTGACGATGCCGAACGAGAAGACAATGCGCGATCTGATCGACGGCATCGAGACGGTGCGCGGGACCTTGATGGACGAGGCGCGCGGTCCGGCGATGGCGCGTCTCGTCAAACGCGGCACGCTCAGCGCCCGCAGTCGCATCGACCGGCTGCTCGATGCCGGCTCGTTCGCCGAGATCGGCGGGCTGGTCGCGGCCGAGGAGGACGGCAGCGCCGCGACGCCGCCCGCGCGCACCCTGTCCCCGGCCGACGGCGTCGTCGTCGGCAGCGGCCTGATCGACGGCCGGCCGGTCGTCGTCTTCTCGCAGGACTTCGCCGTGTTCGGCGGGAGTATCGGCCGGCTGGGCAGCGCCAAGGTCCAGCGCGCGCTGCAGCTTGCGATCACGCGCGGCCTGCCGCTGGTGATGATCCTCGATGGCGGCGGGCACCGCATCCAGGACGGCCAGGACGCCCGACACTTCGCCAACGCCAACGCGACGTTCCACAATTTCGCGCGAGCATCGGGCTGGGTGCCGATGGTCGCGCTGATGCTGGGGGCGGGCTTCGCCGGTCCGACCAACTACGCTGGCATGGCCGACCTTGTCGTCATGGTGCGCGGCGTGTCGACCATGGGCATCGCCGGGCCGGCACTGGTCAAGGCCGCCACGGGCGAGGATGTCGACGGGCAAACACTGGGCGGCGCCGAGGTCCAGGTTGACCGTCAGGGACTTGCCGATCTTGGCGTCGCCAGCGAGGGCGAGGCATTCGACGCGGCGCGGCGCTTCCTGTCGTACCTGCCGAGTAACGCCCGCGCGCCCGCAGCGCTGCGCGATCACCCGGCGGTCGGCCGGATCGACGACGCCATGCTCGACCTCGTGCCCGTTTCGACCCGCAAGGCCTACGACGTGCGCAAGGTGCTGCGCCTCGTGGCCGATGCCGACAGCTACTTCGAGCTGAAGCCGACCTTCGCCGCCAACATGGTCACGGCGCTCGCGCGCATCGGCGGCCGGCCGGTCGGCATCATCGCCAACCAGCCGCAGCGGCTGGGCGGCATGATCAACGCAGATGCGTGCGACAAGGGCGCTCACTTCATCGCGCTGTGCGACGCCTACGGCCTGCCGATCGTCTCCTTCATCGACGTGCCGGGCTTCTCGATCGGCTCCAGCGCCGAGCGCACCAATCTCGGCCGGCGCAGTGCCAAGCTGGTCTTCGAATGGGGCCATGCGACCGTGCCGCGCGTCTCGATCGTGGTGCGCAAGGGCTATGGGCTGGGGTACTTCGCGATGTGCGGCGGACGCAGCTTCGCGGCCGACGCCTGCTTGGCCTGGCCGTCGGCGGAGATCTGCGCCATGTCGATCGAGGGCGCGATCGACGTGGCCTTCCGCAAGGAATATCTGGGCGCACCCGATCCGGTGAAGCGCCGCCAGGAGATGATCGACGAGACCCGCACAAAGATCGGCGCCTTGCGCGGCGCCGAGGGCTTCGGCATCGACGACATCATCGACCCGCGCGACACTCGCCGCCGCCTGGCCGAAATCTTCGCCAGCACCCTGCCGCGCCGCCCGATGGATCATCCGCCGAAGTACCGCTCGATCGCCCCGATCTAGAAGTAAAACGGCGGCCCCTTGCGGAGCCGCCGTTTCGCCGATGCCGCGAGGTGAGCGGTCAGTCGTCCTTGTAGATATCGCGGTCCTTGGTCTCCGGCATGAAGAACAGCCCGATGATGAAGGTCATCGCCGCAATCACGATCGGGTACCATAGGCCGGAGTAGATATTCCCGGTTGCGGCCACGATCGCGAAGATCGTCGGCGGCAGGAAGCCGCCGAACCAGCCGTTGCCGATATGGTACGGCAGCGACATGCCGGAATAGCGGATACGGGTCGGGAAGAGCTCGACCAGCAGGGCCGCGATCGGCCCGTAGACCATCGTCACATAGAGCACGAGGATCGTCAGGATAAGGATCACGACCGGCGTATTGACCTTGGCCGGGTCGGCCGCCGCCGGGTAGCCGGCGGCGCGGATGCCGGCGGTCGCGGCATCGTTGAACGCCTTCTCCTGGGCCGCCGCGGTGGGCCCGGCCTTGGCCTTGTCGAACGAGGTTACGACCTTGTCGCCGATCTTGATTGACGCCACCGTGCCTGCTGGCGCCTCCACGTTGGAGTAGTTCACCGAATTGCGGGCCAGGAAGGACTTGGCGATGTCGCAGGAGCTCGTGAAGCTCGCCGTGCCCGTCGGATTGAACTGGAAGGAGCATTCCTTGGGGTCGGCGGTGACGACGACCGGCGACTTTTCGAGCGCTTGCTCGAGCACCGGATTCACCGCATTCGTCAACGCGCTGAACAGTGGGAAGTAGGTGACGCAGGCGAGGAAGCAGCCCGCCAGGATGATCGGCTTGCGCCCGATCTTGTCGCTGAGCCAGCCGAAGAAGATGAAGAACGGCGTACCGATGGCAAGTGCCGCAGCGATCACGATGTTGGAGGTCGTGGCGTCGAGCTTCAGCGTCTGGGTCAGGAAGAACAGGGCATAGAACTGGCCCGTGTACCAGACCACGGCCTGCCCGGCGGTGCCGCCGAACAGGGCGAGGAGAGCGATCTTGGCGTTCTCCCAGCGGCCGAAGGCTTCCCTCAGCGGGGTCTTGGAGTGCTTGCCCTCGGCCTTGATGCGCGCAAAGGCGGGCGACTCCTCGAGCTGCAACCGGATCCAGATCGACACACCCAGCAGGATGATCGAGAGCAGGAACGGCACGCGCCAACCCCATGCGGCGAACTGCTCAGAGGTCATGCTGAGGCGCAGTCCAAGGACCACGATCAGCGAGAGGAACAGGCCGACGGTCGCTGTGGTCTGAATCCACGAGGTGTAGAAGCCGCGCCGGCCGTGCGGCGCGTGCTCGGCGACATAGGTCGCCGCACCGCCATACTCGCCGCCGAGCGCCAGGCCCTGAATCAGACGGCATAGGATGAACAGCACCGGGGCGGCAAAACCGATCGACGCATAGGACGGCAGCAGGCCGACCACGAAGGTCGCGATGCCCATCAGGGTCATGGTGACGAGGAAGGTGTACTTGCGGCCGATCAGGTCGCCCAGGCTGCCGAAGAACAGCGCGCCGAACGGGCGGACCGCGAATCCCGCCGCGAAGCCCAGCAGGGTGAAGATGAAGCCGGCGGTCGGATTAACGCCCGAGAAGAAGTTGGCCGCGATGTTCGCGGCGAGTGCGCCCGCGAGATAGAAATCGTACCACTCGAAGATCGTGCCGACGGACGACGCAAGGATGACCTTGCGGTCCTCTGCGCTCATCGGCCGGGGTGTGCTGCCTGCGGTTGCTGCCATTGCCATTTTCTTGGTGCTCCCGTGTCGTTGAAGAACGACGAGGTGCCCGAATGCGTACGGCGGAAGAGATGCAAGCGATCGGCGGAGCTGCGGCCCGATCTTCGTTTCCCCACACCGGACGCCTTCTGGAGACGCCTCGACTTATTGTTGCCCTATTTCACTACATGTGGCGTTCGCGCGGCATTAGACTTTAGTCGTAGGAGAAACGTCGAATGGCCGAACCGCCGACCGAGCCGCGCGCCTTTCTGATCGCCGACGACCATCCGATGGTTCGTGATGCCCTGCGCACGGCCCTGGCACAGGCCTTCCCCGGCGCCGCCATCGCCCTGGCCGGCAGCCTGGCGGAAGTTGAGGCGGAACTCGACGTGCAACCCGAAACCGACGTCCTGCTGCTCGACCTCGACATGCCCGGCATGGACGGGCTGACGGGCCTCGCCCTTTTGCGCTCCGAACGGCCTACCGTGCCAATCATCGTGGTCTCGGCCGCGCGCGACGCGGCGATCCCCCGCCGCGCCTACGACCTTGGCGCCGCCGCCTATGTCGACAAGTCCGCTTCGCTCGAGGAGATCGCGGCCACCGTCCGCGCGGTGCTCGACGGCGAGATACTGGCCCCGCCGGAAGCCGCGGCGCCCGACAGCTTCGCCCAGCGCGCCGCCCAGCTCACGCCGCAGCAATGGCGTGTGCTGGCGCTCATGGTGCACGGCGACCAGAACAAGCAGATCGCCTACAAGCTCGGCGTCGGCGAACCGACCGTGAAGGCACACGTCACGGTGATCCTGCGCAAGCTCGGCGTCCGTTCCCGCACCCAGGCCGTCATCGAGGCGCGCGGCCTCGCGCTGCCTCAGGCGTAGAAGAAAATTCTTTCAAGGCCTTCCTCCCCAGTCTTCTGGGGAGGAATCCTGACGTCCCATTTGCTACGCCGACAGACCGAGCGTGCGTTCGCGCATGCGCAGGAGCGCACGCAGGGCGGCGGGTTTGACCGGCTTGTGCAACAGCTCGACCTGATGGCTACGGGCGCGCGCGCGCAGCATGGGGTCGCGGTCGGCGGTGATCAGCGCGGCGGGCACGGCGCGGTTCCAGCTCTTGCGCAGCAGCTCGATGAGCTCGAGCCCGTCCGGCCCCTCGTCGAGATGGAGATCGGCCAGCATGAGATCGGGCAGGCGACCGGCCTTGCCCACGCAGGCGAGCGCCTCGGCATGCGTAGCCGCCGTGGCGACGCGGCAGCCCCAGCCGCCGAGCAGCGCCGCCATCGCCTCGCGGACCCGCGCCTCGTTGTCGATGCAAAGCACGAAGCTCTCGGTCGCGACCGGCAGGCGGGGCGGCAGCGGCGGCACGGCCAATGGCAAGCCGGCAACAGCCGCGACCCGCGGTACCAGCACGGAGAAGGTCGAGCCCTCGCCCGGCGCCGAGGAGATACGCACCGGCAGCTCGAGCATGCGAGCGATGCGGTCGACGATCGCGAGGCCGAGCCCCAGCCCGCGCTCCTCGCGCGGGCGGTCGTCCTCCGGCTGCAGGCGCACGAACTCGTCGAAGATGATCGCCTGCTTGTCCACCGCGATGCCCGGGCCGTTGTCCCTGACCTCCAGGCGCAGGAAATCCCCTTCGCGCCGGCAGCCGAGCAGGACACGTTGCGCCCGCCCCTCGACGCCGCCGTAACGCAATGCGTTAGACAGCAGGTTCTGCAGGATGCGCCGCAGGAAGGCCGGATCGGTGTCGACGAACGCGCCGGTGCGCACGATCACCAGGTCGACGTCGCGGCGCGCCGCGACCGGAGCGAAGGCGGTGGCGAGCGATTCGAACATCGGCTGCAGCGCGAACGGCCGCTTCTCCGGCTTGAAGGCGCCGGCGTCGAGCTTGGAGATGTCGAGCAGCGCGTCGAGCAGCGCTTCGACGGCGCCCAGGCTTGCGTCGATCTTGCTGCCGAGGTCGTTGCCGGGATCGCGGTCGATCATCGCCGCGGTGAACAGGCGCGCAGCGTGCAGCGGCTGCAGGAGATCGTGGCTGGCGGCGGCGATGAAGCGCGTCTTGCCGAGATTGGCGGCCTCGGCCTCGGCGCGGCTCGCCTCGAGCTCGGCGGTTCGCTCCGCCACCCTCTGCTCCAGCGTCTCGGCGGCGCGCCGGAGCTGCCGGTCGCTGTCGTGGAGCGCCTCGGCCGTGCGCACCCGCGCCGTCACGTCGTTGCAGGTGGCGACGAATCCGCCGCCCGGCAACGGGTCGAGCCGCAGCTCCACCACGAGACCGTCGGGCGTGGCGACCTCGTGAGTTAGGGGCGTATCGGGCCGCCGCAGCAGGGCGTGGTCGAGTGGCAGAAGGGTGGCGAAGCGGTCGTTGGAGATCTCGAGCCGTCCGTCCTTGTCGAAGGCGGCGATCCCCATGCCGACATGGTCGAGGCTGTTGCGCAGGATGTCGTAGTTGTAGCGGATCGCCTCCGACGCCTCGTCGATCAGGGCGCGCGCGCTGCGGCCCAGCAGCCGGCCGCGCCGGCCGAAGGCGCCGACGATCACGCGTGCCGATGCCGCCCCCAGGGTACCCGACAGCAAATGCTCAGCCTGGGCGGTCGCCGCCTGGAGCGAGATCGGCCCGCTTCCCAGCGCACGCAGGGCGCGTTCGGAGCCGACGAAGCGCGCCAGCAGCTCGCGCAGTTCGGAAAGGCGCTGGGCGTCGGCCGGCGTCGGCCTGGCCGGCGGCTCGGGTTCGGCGCCGAGGACGAAGGCATCGGCCTGCTCGGCGTCGGCGCCACGGGCGCGCACCAGCAGCGACACGCCGACCAGCAGCAGCGTGTTGACCAGGATGCCGACCACGAAGCCCTGCCCCACCGGATCGAGACCGGCGAGCAGCGGTGGCAGCCAGACCTGCAGTGGCGCGGCCGGCCCGCCGGCCGTCGCCTGAAGGCTGGGCAGCAGCAAGGCGTAGAGCCAGACAACGAAACCGCCGGCCAGCCCCGCCACCACGCCGTAGCGATGGGCGCGGCGCCAGTAGAGGCCGAGCACCAGCCCGGGCGCGAAGTTGGCCACCGCGCAGAAGCTGATCAGGCCGATCGAGGCGAGCGGCAGGTAGCCCGAGATGATGCGCTCGTAGGCATAGCCCGCCATCAGAATGAGCACGACGGCGGCCCGTCGCACGAACACCACCATCGGGCCCATCGGCTCCTGTGCGCCCGCCCGGCTGCGCAGCACGTAGGGCATCAGCAGCTCGTTGCCGATCATCGCCGCCAAGGCCATGCAGGCCACGACGACCATTGAGGTCGCCGCCGACAGGCCGCCGATGAAGACCAGGGTCGACAGCCAGCTCTGGCCGTGGCCGAGCGGCAGGCGCAGAACATACAGATCGGGATTGACCTGCGGCCCGAGCAGCAGCAGCCCGGCCGCCGCGATCGGAAGAACGAACAGGTTGATGAGCACGAGATAGGCCGGAAACAGCCAGCGGGCGGTGCGCAGGCTGGCCGGATGGCCATGCTCGACGACGGCGACGTGGAACTGCCTCGGCAGGCACAGGAAGGCCATGCCGGAGAGCAGCGAGGTCACGATCCAGGTCAGCGGCGTACCCTCGCGCGTAAGCTGCTCGGCAATGGCCGGCTGCGCGCTGAGCTTGGCCCACAGGTCGGACGGGCCATCGAACAGCACGAACAGCACGAACGGGCCGACGGTCAGCAATGCGATGAGCTTCACGACCGATTCGAAGGCAATGGCCAGCATCATGCCGCGATGCTGCTCGGAGGCCTGCACGTTGCGCACGCCGAACAGAATGGTGAACACCGCCATCAGCGCCGCCACGATCAGCGAGGTGTCGGTGTGGATCACGCCGGCGCGGCCATCGATCCATCGCGTCGGCTCGGCGACGGTTCGGAAGGTCGAGGACACCGCCTGGAGCTGCAGCGCGATGTAGGGCAGCACGCCCACCGTCGCGAACAAGGTGGCGATGACTCCCACCGCGCGGCTCTTGCCGTAGCGCGAGGCGAGGAAGTCGGCGATCGAGGTGACATTGTGCTGCTTGGCCAGCCGCACCATCTTGGCGACCATCGGGTAGCCGGCAGTGATCACCAGCACCGGCCCGGTGTAGATCAGGATGAAATCGAAACCTGCCGTCGCGGCCCGCCCGACCGCACCGTAGAAGGTCCATGAGGTGCAGTAGATCGCCAGCGACAGGCCGTAAACCGTCGGCGCGATGGCCGCGCTGGTCGACCACGCACGCTGGTGCCTGTCGCCGAAATAGGCCACGGCAAAGAGCAGGCCGAGATAAGCCAGCGACAGGGCCAGGACCGCAGGTTCGGCGAGCATTGCGGGTCATTCAACCCCGCCGGCCGGATCGCCACAAGCTCGGCAGACGACGTCGCGTTTCCTGCCGATCCGATGGAGGCTCCCAATCTCAAGTTTTTCATCGGCTTGGTGGGATCAAGGATCATCGGAGCGCGCGCAGCTCACTCCTCAGAGCCAGCCGACGCGCCGGAAGCGGATGTAGAGCAGGCCGCATAAGGCCACGATGCCGCCTATTACCACGTAATAGCCGTAGGCCCACTTGAGCTCGGGCATGTGCTCGAAATTCATGCCGTAGATGCCGG
Organism: Reyranella sp.; assembly: GCF_965279465.1. Lineage (NCBI taxonomy): Bacteria > Pseudomonadati > Pseudomonadota > Alphaproteobacteria > Hyphomicrobiales > Reyranellaceae > Reyranella > Reyranella sp. Next base: position 2,948,885 of record NZ_OZ257242.1, on the reverse strand, counting down.
CCACCGCGGTCGGCACGGCGAGGATGGCGGCCCAGGCGGCGAGCTTGCGGGTGATGGCGTTCTGCTGCGACTGGCCGGCCATCAGGCTCGCCTCGAAGGCGAAGGCCAGGACCTCGCGCAAGGAGTCGATCTCCTCCTGCACCCGCTTCACGTGATCGTGGACATCGCGGAACAGCGGCTGCATCGGCGGCTCGATAAGGACGTCGTCGGCATGCTCGAGTCGCTGGCAGACCTCAACCAGCGGCACCACCGCCTTGCGCAGCCGCAGCAGCTCGCGCCGCAGCCCGTAAAGGCGATTGATCTCGCCCTCGCTCAGCACCTTGCGCAGCAGCCGTTCCTCGAGGGCGTCGACCTCCTCGCCGATCGATTCGACGACCGGCAGGTAATTGTCGACGATGAAGTCGAGGATCGCGTAGAGGATGTAGTCCTCGCCCCGCCGAAGCAGCGTCGGGCACGACTCCGCGCGCTGGCGAACAGTCGTGTACGAGGCCGAGGCGCCGTGACGTACCGACACGACATAGCCCTTGCCGAAGAAGATGTGGGTTTCACCAAAGATGATCTCGCCGGCCGACAGTTGCGCCGTCCGTGCGACGATGAAGAACGCATCGCCGTAGCGCTCGAGCTTGGGAGACTGGTGAGCTTTGGCCGCGTCCTCGATCGCCAGCGGATGAAGGTCGAGCTGGGCCTGCACGCGTTCCAGCAGCTCCTGGGACGGCTCCTTCAAGCCGATCCAGACGACATGGTTTTCCCGCTTCGCCCATTGACCGGCTTCGGCGATGGAGATGTCGCGCAAACGGTGGCCATCGGCATAGACGCTGGCGGCGATGACGCCGGAGTCGCCGGTCGTCTTCGCGATGTCTGCTAGGACACTGTCCAAAGGAGCGCTCCGACATGGTTCTGCGTCGTTCAACGCAATTCGATCTGGAACGCTGCAATCAGGACGCCTATTTAGACGGCCTTCCGGCCCCGCCGGACCCGAGTTCGAGGAGCCTGGACGCAGGCTCAAAAAGGCAAGGAAATCAAAGAGATGGCGTCTTACCAGTACATCTATGTGATGAAGGGCCTGAACAAGACCTTTCCCGGCGGCAAGCAGGTCCTCAAGGACATCTGGCTGTCGTTCCTGCCCGGCGCCAAGATCGGCGTGCTGGGCCTCAACGGCGCCGGCAAGTCGACCCTGCTCAAGGTGATGGCCGGGGAGGACGACAGCTTCACCGGCGAGGCCTGGGCAGCCGACGGCGTGAAGATCGGCTTCCTCAAGCAGGAGCCGCATCTCAACGAGAAGAAGGACGTGCTCGGCAACGTCATGGAGGGCGCGGGCGATATGGCGGCCCACCTCGCCCGCTTCGAGGAGGTGTCCAACGCCTTCTCCGACCCCGACGCCGACATGGACAAGCTGATCGCCGAGCAGGCCGAGCTGCAGGAGAAGATCGACGCCGGCAACGGCTGGGACCTCGGCCGGCAGGTCGAGATCGCAATGGACGCGCTGCGCTGCCCGCCGTCGGAGGCGGCGGTCGACAAGCTGTCGGGCGGCGAGAAGCGCCGCGTCGCGCTCTGCCGCCTGCTGCTCAGCAAGCCCGACATGCTGCTGCTCGACGAGCCGACCAACCATCTCGACGCCGAATCGGTGGCCTGGCTGGAGCGCCATCTCGCCGAGTTCCCCGGCACAGTGGTGGCCGTCACTCATGATCGCTACTTCCTCGACAACGTTGCCGGCTGGATCCTCGAGCTCGACCGCGGTGCCGGCATCCCGTGGGAAGGCAACTACTCATCGTGGCTGAAGCAGAAGGACAAGCGGCTCGAGCTCGAGGAGAAGACCGCCGACGCCCGCCGCCGCACCATGCAGCGCGAGCTCGAATGGATGGGCACCAGCCCCTCGGCGCGACGCTCGAAGAGCAAGGCGCGCATCGCGGCCTACAACCAGATGGTCGAGGAGGACAACCAGCAGACGCTCGACAAGGCGCAGATCGTGATCCCGGCCGGCCCGCGGCTCGGCGACCATGTGATCGAGGCCGAAGGCATCTCCAAGGGCTTCGGCGACCGGCTGCTGATCGACAACCTCTCTTTCAAGCTGCCGCCGGGCGGCATCGTCGGCGTGATCGGTCCCAACGGCGCGGGCAAGACGACGCTGTTCAAGATGATCACCGGCCAGGACAAGCCGGACTCGGGCACCTTCTCGGTCGGGCCGACGGTCAAGCTCGGCTATGTCGACCAGAGCCGCGAGACGCTCGATCCCAACAAGACGGTGTGGGAGGAGCTATCGGGCGGACTCGACATCATCAAGCTCGGCAATCGCGAGATCTCGAGCCGCGCCTATTGCGGCTCGTTCAACTTCAAGGGCGCCGACCAGCAGAAGAAGGTCGGCCAGCTCTCGGGCGGCGAGCGCAATCGCGTCAACCTCGCCAAGATGCTGAAGAGCGGCGCCAACGTCCTGCTGCTCGACGAGCCGACCAACGACCTCGACGTTGACACCTTGCGCGCGCTCGAAGAGGCGCTGGTCGAATACGCCGGCTGCGCCGTGGTCATCTCCCATGACCGCTGGTTCCTCGACCGCATCGCCACCCACATGCTGGCCTTCGAGGGCGACAGCCATGTCGAGTGGTTCGAGGGCAACTATCAGGACTACGAGCTCGACCGGCACCGCCGCATGGGCACCGACGCCGACCAGCCGCACCGCATCAAGTACAAGCCGCTGGTCAGGAACTAAGACGACTTTCCTCCCTGCGCGTAGCGCGGGGAGGTGCCCCGAAGGGGCGGAGGGGTCATGAGCACCAGTCGCGTTGCTCATGACCCCTCCGCCCGCGAAGACGCGGGCACCTCCCCTTCGCGGACTCCGCGAAGGGGAGGAAAGTACAGATCGAAGCTCTACGCCTCGCGCGTGCCGCGGATCAGGCGGCCAGGCAGCGCGCCGGTCGCCTCGCCGTGGCGATAGACGACGGCGCCGGAGACGATGGTCGCGTCGAAGCCGTCGGTGCGCTGGATCAGCCGTTTGCCGCCGGCCGGCAGGTCGTAGACGATCTCGGGCCGGCGCAGGCGCAGGTTGTCGTAGTCCAGGAGGTTGATGTCGGCCTTCATGCCGGCCCGCAGCAAGCCGCGATCGTTCAGTCCGATCGCGGCGGCATTGTCCGCCGACAGGCGCTTGATCGCCCATGACACGGGAAACAGCGCGCCCCGGCCGCGATCGCGGGTCCAGTGCGTCAGCGTGTAGCTGGTGGCGGTCGCGTCGCACATGATGCCGACATGCGCACCGCCGTCGCCCAGGCCGATCAGCGAGTTGGGCGCGGAGATCATCTCGCGCACGACGTCGAGATTGCCGCCGGCATAGTTGGTGACCGGCAGGTAAAGGATGCCCTTGCCGTCGCCTTCGGTCAGCAGGTCGTAGACGACCTCCTCGGGCGAACGGCCCTCGCGTGCGGCCCGGGCAGCAATGCTGGTCTCGGCCGAAGGCTCGTAGTCGGGCGGATCGCCCAGCGGATACATGCGGTCCCACCGCTCGACCCGCTGGGCACGCCGGCTGCCCTCGAACGCCTCGGCCAGGATGCGGGCGCGGAACTCCGGCTGGCGCAGCTGGGCCAGCCGCTCGGGGAACGGCAGATGGGCGATCTTCTTGTAGCTCGGCCGACCCATGAACGGGTTCTGCGACAGCTCGAGCCCGAGCAGGACGCTGGTCGGACGCGAGCGCACCTGGGCGGTGATCCGCAGCCCCTCGTCATTGGCCTCGTCGATCTGCGTCATCAGCTCGCGCCAGCCGCCGGGCCGTGCGTCGGACTGCAGCAGGGTGATGGTGACGGGGCGGCTGGACTCCTTCGCCAGGCGGCGGAACAGGCCGATCTCGCCGTCCTGGTCGTCGAAGTCCGAGACGATCTGCATCCAGCCGGTGCCGGCCTCGCGCATGCCATGGGCGATGGCCGTCAACTCGGCTTCCTCGGCGCGCAAGGTCGGGATGTGCTTGCCGTCCGCCGAGCGGTGATTGAGCGTGCGCGAGGTCGAGAAGCCGAGCGCCCCGGCGCGCAGGCCTTCGAGCGTGAGCTCGGCCATGCGCCGGCGATCCTGCTCTGTCGCCGGCTCGCGATCGGCGCCGCGCTGGCCCATCACATAGACGCGCAGGGCAGCGTGCGGCACCTGGGCGGCGACGTCGGCATCGTAGGAGCGTGCCGCGATCGCATCGAGGAAGTCGGGGAAGCTGTGCCAGTTCCAAGGCAGGCCTTCCTTCAGCACGACTTCGGGAATGTCCTCCACGCCCTCCATCAGGTTGATCAGCATGTCGTGCTGGTCTTCGCGGCAGGGCGCGAAGCCGACGCCGCAGTTGCCGAACAGCACCGTCGTGGCGCCGTTCCAGGACGAAGGCGACAGCCGGTCGCTCCAGGTCACCTGCGCATCGTAGTGCGTATGGACGTCGACGAACCCCGGCGTGACGAGCCGGCCGCGCGCGTCGATCTCCTCGGCGCCCTTGGGAACGTCACCGCCGATCGCGGTGATCTTGCCGTCGGCGACGGCAAGGTCCGCTTCGTACGGATCTCCGCCCGAGCCATCGACGATGGTGCCATTGCGAATCACGAGGCTGGGAGACGACATGCTGGTACTCCTCGGCGAGATAATGGCATCGTATCGGCGATGGCGCTGCCGGGGCAAGGGAAGCTGCCCGGCCAACGCCGTGAGCTACCGCTGGGCGAGAGGATAGAGTCAAACGGCCCGGCCGATTGCGGAGGAGAGTGACTGTGGATGGAAGAGCCGACCTGCCACTCGATCTCGGCCGGCTGCGTGCCGAGACACCGGGCTGCGCCCATGTCCTGCATCTCAATGCAGCAGGTTCCTCGCTGCCCAGCCGCCGCACGCTCGACGCGACGCTCGGACACCTTCAGCTCGAAGCGGAGATCGGCGGCTACGAGGCCGCCGACAGGGCGCGCGCGACGCTGGACGGCTTCTATCCGTCGATCGCCCGCCTGATCGGCGCCGAGGCCGGCGAGATCGCCTATGTCGAGAACGCGACGCGCGCGTGGGACCTCGCCTTCTACTCGCTCGACTTCAAGCCGGGCGACCGCCTCCTGACCTGCGTCAGCGAGTATTCGTCGAACTACATCTCCTACCTGCAGGTGGCGAAGAAGACCGGCGCCGAGATCGTCGTCGTGCCCGACGACGCGCATGGCCAGATCGACCTCGCCGCGCTCGAACGCGCGGTCGACAAGCGCACGAAGCTGATCTCGATCTCGCACGTCCCGACCCAGGGCGGCCTCGTGCAGCCGGCCGAGGCGGTCGGCAGGATCGCGAACGACGCCGGCGTGCTCTACATCCTCGACGCCTGCCAGTCGGTCGGCATGATGCCGATCGACGTGAACAGGCTCGGCTGCGACTTCCTGTCGGCGACCGGCCGCAAGTACATGCGCGGCCCGCGCGGCACCGGCTTCCTTTATGCGCGCACCCGCACCACGGCGCAGATCGAGCCGATCTTCCTCGACAACCATGCGGCCCGCTGGACCGGCGACAACGAATACACCGCCATTGCCGACGCCAAGCGCTTCGAAAACTGGGAGCGCTACTTCGCCGGCGTGATCGGCCTCAAGGTCGCCGCCGATCAGGCGAACGAGCTCGGCATGGACGCCGTGTGGGCGCGACTACGCGAGCTGGCCGACGGCCTGCGTGCGCGATTGGAAGCCCTGAAGGGCGTTACCTTGACCGACCTCGGTGTCACCAAAGGCGCGATCGTGACCTTCGCCGTCGCCGGCGCCGACCACAACGCGCTGAAGCTGGCGCTGCGCGCAAAAAGCATCAATGTGTCGGTATCGACCCAGTTCTCCTCGCGCCTCGACCTCAAGGGCCGCGGACTGAAGGATGTCATGCGCGCCTCCGTGCACCTCTACAACACCGAAGAAGAGCTCGACAGATTCGTGTCGGAACTATCCAAAGCGGTGGTGTGATCAGGGCGCTTCGTAGGCGATGTAGCGTATGATCTTCCAGCTCCCGTCGAGCTGCCGGCGGAAGACATCGAGCCCGGGTTCCTTCGTTTCCACGACGTTCGTCGCACCGGGAACCATCATTTTGACCGTCCAGATCAGGCGGACGACGGCGAGATCGCCCGATACGATGATCTCCCGGATGTCGTGGGAATAGACGAGCTGCTTCGAACGATCGGCCAATGCCTTGTGCAGCAACCCGCAGAGAGTGTCGTAGTCGCGCTCGGGCAAGCCGCGAAAATCGTAACGGAGGTCCTTCGCGAAGAGGTCGCAGATCCGCGACGGGTCGCGCGCGTTGAAGGCGCTCGTCCATTGCCCGAGCGCCGCGCGGATCGCCGCTTCGGCGTCGACAGGTTGCCCTGAAGCCGGCGCGCTGACAGCCGCCAGCAAAAGCCCGAACGATGTCAGCAGGGCTTTCATGCTACCCGACCGCCTGAGCCGCCTCCCGGAGGACGTCGGCGACGTTTGTCTTGTATGACTGGAACATGGCGCCAATACCGTCCGCCGGGCCTGTCCAGTTGATCGTGAAGCAGAAGGTGACGGGCACTTTGCCGACGATCATCTGGCCTGCCACGCAGAAGCAATGGAAGTCCTGCCAGTCGATGCTGCCGCCCTTGCCGTAGGCCGGCGTGTCCGGCGGCACGATGAGAACCAGCGCATCGGCCATCGCCTGGATGCGCTTGAACTCCACCAGCGTGCCAGGCTTCTGGAAGAACGCCCCGGTGAGCGCCTGACGGTACCAGCTCACCATGTCCTCGGCGCTGCTCGCCATCGTCTGGCGGTCGTTGAGCGCGGGCCGACTGTTCGTGGATGCCGCTTCCGCCAACCGCAGGATGCCCGCCCAACCCGCATCCACCCCTTCCGGCGCGCCCGCGAGATAGGAGAAAAGCCGGCGCGTCGAGTTGGGCACCTGGGTCTGCTTCAACCCGGCCTGGGCGATCAGCGCCCGCACGCGATCGGTCCCTACCGCACCCATCGCCACGTCGGTTGCGGTGTTGTCGCTGTGGGCGATCATCGCTTCCAGCACGGCGACGGCGGGCGTCGTGCCGGTGAGCTTGAGGAACACCGGGCTGCTGAGCGAGCGCACCGAATCGTCGATCGCCATCTGCGTGTTCTCGGCGAGCCGACCCGCCTCCACGTCGCGCAGATACTGCGCCAGGATGAAGGTCTTTATCGCGCTGCCGACGAACAGCTGCGCTGCCGGCTGGTGCGACACCTGCCATGGCTTGCCGGGTTGATCGGCAACCACGAGGCAGCTCGCGGAAGGCAGTGCCGCGAACCGCTCGACGGCGGCCTGCACGCGGGCGTTGCCCGCCTGCCCTTGGGCGCGTGACACGATCGGAGCTGCCGCCAGCATCGATGCGGCCAGCGCCGGCAGATTACGACGATATAGATTCGGCATGGGTATCCTTGTCACGCTCTTCGAGGCTAATGCAGCCGCCGCACGTGCGGCGTGCCTTGGCACGGCAGGTAGCGCACGCCGTCCTTCATGATGAAGGCGAAGCGCTTCTTATCCTGCAGCACGCGGATGTCGCTCAGGGGATCGCCGTCGACCAGCAGGAGGTCGGCGAGATAGCCCGGCTTTACCAGCCCAAGCTCGTGGCCGCGCCGCATCGCCTCGCCGCCGGCGCGCGTGGCAGCCTGCATCGCCTCGCTGGGGCTGAAGCCGAAATGCATCACGAAGAGCTCGAGGTCGCGCGCGTTGTTGCCCTGCGGATTGTCGGCGAAGCCGTAGTCGCCGCCGACCAGAACGCGAATGCCGCGCTTGCGCATTTCGACATGGGCTCCGCAACTCGCGTCGTAGAGCGCCTTCAGCCGGTCGGACAGTACCCGTCCCCTCGGCGTGTTGTCACCGCGCACGGCCTCGAGCCGGTTGGCGATCAGCGAGAAGGCCGGACCCGTGAAGATGCGGTCCCTGACGCCCTCCAGCATGTCGAGCGCCTCGGCGTCGGCGAAATCGCAGTGATAGATGATGTCGACGCCGTGCCGCACCGCGCGCTTGACCGCGGCGGAGGCGCGGGCATGCGCGGCAACCCGCCGGTCGATCGTGTGGGCCGCTTCGACACCGGCCGCCACTTCGGCATCGGTCATCACCGCGACATCGGACAGGGCCGACTCGGTGCCGATGTCGCCTGAGATGTTGAGCTTGATCGTGTCGACGCCCTCGCGCAGGCAGAGCCGCGCCATCTTGCGGACCTCGTCAGGCCCGTCCACGGCCACGCCGAAGCTCTGCAGGTCGAGGTGCAGGCGCCGCCCGTCGCCCAGGCCGCCCGTCACCGTGAGCTCGGGACTCGCCGCCAGCAGGCGCGGCCCGTCGATCACGCCCTGGTCGATGGCGTCGCGCACGGCGATATCGAGCCGGATCTTGGCGGCCGCTCCCGAGACCGCGCTGGTGAAGCCCGCGCCCAGGAGCATTCGGCCCGCATCCATGGTCATCAGCGCATGGTCCTCGGGCGGCAGCTCGCCAAGCGCCGTGCCGCGCGCAGTGTCGACGAAAGACAGATGGGCATGGCCCTCGACCATGCCCGGCATCAGGAACTTTCCAGCCGCATCGAGCTGCTCGGCGCCGGCCGCGTCGGCCAGCGTCTCGGCCTGTGGCGCCACGGCCGCGATCCTTTTGTCCTCGATCAGCACCTTGCCGGGAAACGGCGTGGCGCCGCTGCCGTCCCAAACGGTCGCGTTGTCGATCAGCAGCCGCATTCGTGCCTCCCGGTGTCGCCTGCATGAGACTATGGCACGAATCCTGCTGCCCGCGCGGCATGACCGTCCTGGAAAAGCCGCCGACGCCCGGCCAGCCGGGCTTCATCTCTTTCATTCCCGAGAGCGCGCCGTTTTCGGCCGAGCAGCGCGACTGGCTGAACGGCTTCTTCGCCGGCTTCCTGGCCGAGCAGGCAGCAGCCTCGCCGTCGCTGCCCGCCGCGGCCGATCCGGCCTTCGCCGATCCGATGGCCGGCGGTGAGGACGACGAGGCGCCGTGGCACGACCCGACCATCGTGCTGCCCGAGCGCATGGAGATGGCCAAGGACAAGCCGCTGCGCCGGCGCATGATGGCCGCGATGGCGCAGCAGGATTGCGGCCAATGCGGCTACACTTGCGAGACCTACGCCGACGAGATCGTGCAGCAGGCCGAGGAACGGCTGAACCTCTGCGTGCCGGGCGGCAAGGAGACCGCCCGCATGCTGAAGAAGCTCATCGAGGAGATGGGCGGCGGTGCGACCGATCCGGACCAGGAGAAGGCCAAGGCCGAAGCGCGCGCCGCCGCACGGCTCGAACCGAAGGTGCCGACCGAGCGCGGCTACTCGCGCGAGGCGCCGGTCGAGGCGCGCTTCCTGTCTACGACGCTCCTCAATAGGGGCGCATCGGAGAAGGCGACCTGGCATGTCGAGTTCGACCTTGAGGGCGCCGGCCTCGACTACACGGTCGGGGACAGCTTCGGCGTCTATCCGACGAACGATCGCGAGCTGGTCCGGGCGGTGATCAAGGCGATCGATGCGCCGGCCGACTTCCCGATCGCTGGCAAGACGCTCGAGCAGGTGCTGACCGAGGACATGTCGCTGTCGCCGGCGCCGGACATGCTGTTCGAGCTGATCTCCTATATGGTGGGCGGCGAGCGCAAGGCGAAGGCCAAGGCGCTGGCCCAGGGCGAGGATCCCGACGGCGACGCGGCGACGCTCGACGTGCTGGCAGCGCTTCACAAGTTTCCCGGCATCCGGCCGGATCCCGAGGCATTCGTCGAGTGCCTCGAAGGGCTGCAGCCCCGTCTCTATTCGATCTCGTCGTCGCCGAAGGTCGATCGCCACCGGCTGTCGCTCACTGTCGACCACGTGCGCTACGAGATCGAGGGCGAGGGCCGGATGCGGCTGGGCGTCGCCTCGACCTTCCTGTCGAGCGCGCTCGTTTCCGGCACGCCGCTCAAGGTCTATATCCAGCGCGCTCACAACTTCGCCCTGCCGGCCGATCCCGCGACGCCGATCATCATGGTCGGCCCGGGTACCGGCGTGGCGCCGTTCCGTGCCTTCCTGCACGACCGCATGGCGGAGCAGGCGCCGGGCGACGCGTGGCTCTTCTTCGGCCACCAGCGCAAGGATTGCGACTTCTTCTATGAAGACGAACTCCTCGGCCTGCAGGAGCGCCAGGTGCTGACCCGCCTGTCGCTCGCCTGGTCGCGCGACGCCGACACGCCCAAGACCTATGTGCAGGACCGTATGCGGGCCGAAGGCGCCGATCTGTGGTCGTGGCTGCAGCGCGGCGCCCACTTCTATGTCTGCGGCGACGCCAAGCGCATGGCCGCCGATGTCGAGAAGGCGCTGGTCGCGATCGCGATGATCCACGGCGGCCACGACGAGAAAAGCGCCAAGGCCTTCGTCGCCGACCTCAAGAAGGCCGGCCGCTACCAGGCCGACGTCTACTAGGGAAAGGTCCTTGCGAGCGCCCTGCGCGTGGCGGCCGCGCCTTGCTTCGCGGTTTCGGTGGCCGGTTGCTGCCAGTGCGCGGGATTGGGCGCCTCGTAGGACAGCCAGCTATCGTAGCCCTTCTCGGCCAGCAGGCCGAACAGGCCGGTCCAGTCGACGACACCCTGGCCCGGAGGCAGGCGGTCGACCGGCGGTAGGCCCGGCGGCGGTGCGTCGGGCACGTCGCTGAACTGGACGTAGAAGATCTCCGCGCCGGGCACATCCTCGAAGCCTCGTCCCGGCCGGCCGCCGCGCTGAAGATGGTAGGCGTCGAGCAACAGGCCGACATTCGAGGCCGACGCGTGCACGATCAGGTCGCGTAGAATGTCGAGGCTGCGCACCACGGGATGCTGGAACTGGTATTCGAGCGTGAGCCTCAGGCCAAAGCTGCCGGCGATCTCACCGGCGCGGCGGATATTGGCGACCGCCTCGTCGGTCGTTGCCGAGCCCGGACCGATCGCGCTCATCATCATACCGCAGCGGAGCGCGACGGCGTTCTCGCAACACTCGCGGAATACGCCGAGCAGTCGCTCGCGCTCGGCACCGGTCGAGAAGATCCAGCCATACTCGACACCCATCGCGCTGACCGGCAGTCCGGCGGCACGCACAAGATCGAGCACTGCTTCGTTCGACAGCCCACGCTTCGCGCAACGATCGAAGTCGACGCGGCGCAATTCGACGGCGTCGAACCCGCCGGCCTTGGCGGCAATCAAGGCTTCTTCGAGCGGTGTGGTGTCGACTGTCCAGGTGTGAAGCGCGAGGCCGCAAAAGGGATCCGGCACGCTGGTCAGATCCGCTGGTCCATCTCGAGTGCCGGCTCCGGCACGTCGACGCAGCCGATGATGCGTGCCGGAACGCCGGCCGCTGTGCAGCCGGCCGGCACGGCTTCGAGCACCACGCTGCCGGCGGCGATCTTGGCGCAAGCGCCGATCTCGATGTTGCCGAGGACTTTCGCGCCGGCGCCGAGCAGCACGCCGCGGCGCACCTTTGGATGGCGGTCGCCGCGTTCCTTGCCGGTGCCGCCCAGGGTCACGCCGTGCAGCATGGAGACGCCGTCCTCCACGACGGCAGTTTCGCCGATCACCACGCCGGTGCCGTGGTCGATGAAGATGCTCTTGCCGATCACCGCGCCGGGATGGATGTCGAGGCCGAACAGGGCGCTGGCGCGGCTCTGCAGGTAATGCGCAAGATCGCCGCGACCGCGTACCCACAGCCAGTGGGCCGCACGGTAGGTCTGAAGCGCGTGGTAGCCTTTGAACCACAGCAACGGGTCGAGATACGAGGTGCAGGCGGGGTCGCGGTCGGCGACGGCGACGATGTCGGCGCGCGCGGCATAACCGATCGCGGGATCGTCGTTCAAGGCCTCGTCGAAGATCTGGCGGATCAGGGCAGCCGGCACCTCGGTCGTGCCGACCAGGCGCGCAAGATGATAGCTCAGCGCGCCTTCGAAACGCGGCTGACTGAGAATTGTGGCATGCAGGGTGCCGGCCAGCACAGGCTCTGACGCGGCCGCTTGCTGGGCTGCTTCCCGAATCCTGGTCCAGACCGGATCGACCGCCCGGGTCTCCGGAGACCTCGTGCCGGCCGTGTTCTTGACGACTACGCTATCCATGGCGCTCTCCCTCGACCACCCTTCGGCCGGGCGAAATCGCCTCCCGCCTCGAAGTCTATGCCGAATCCGTTACAGGCTCAATTACCTGCGCGCTTCTCCAGCTCCTCGATCAGCGGCTCGACCTTTCCCCCGTGATTCTGAATGTAGGAATTGAAATCGGAACGTCGAGTCATGACCATGCTGACGCCCTCGATCTTGACATCCGTAATGCGCAGGCCCTGCCCGGCGTCACGAACTTCCCACTGGATGACGATCGGCTGGCCGCTGGTCTGACTGAGCTTGCTGTCGACCACCGTGACGCCGTTGGGGCGGGTGCTGACCCGGCCGATTGTGAGGGTCTGGCCTCCGTACTGACCGAAACGCTCGCTGTAGGCACGGGCCTCGGCGCTGGCGACCGCCTTCAGAAAGCGCTCGCGCTGCGGCGCCGGAGTGGCCGCCCAATGTGTGCCGAGTGCCGATTGGCCCATGAAGGCAAGGTCGAAGTTGGCGACGAGGATGGTCCGGATGCCGGCCTCGCGGTCTCTGCCAGTCTTCACCTTGATCAGGGCGATAACCTCGTTTGCGACCTTCTCGATCAGCGCGGCAGCGGGGCCGTCCGCGGCCCGCGCGGGCGCTGCGAGGGCGGCGACGGCGAGGCACAAAATGGCACGACGAAAGGCGAGCTGAATCACCGGTCGCTCCTGATTGTAAAGTAAGGGTGTGGAGTCCTAGCGCACCAGCGCGAGGTTGTCGCGCCGCTGCAGTTCACTGCGCGGGTCCGTCTTCTCCCGCTTCTGGCGGATGATGTCGGCACGCTGCTGGGTATAGGCGCTGCGCAGGGCGGCATAGTAGTCGACACTGTTCTTCTCGAGGTCGTCCAGCGCGAAGAGGGTGCGAGACCGCACATCGATCACGGTCGCGCCCCAGCGCGGACCGCTGTAGTACAGCCAGTCAACGTTCAGGGCGAAGGTTAGGATGCGGAAGGGGTCGACGGCATAGTCGGCCATCAGGCCGGCGGCGTCGCGCGCGTTTGACGGGCCCGCAAGCGGCAGCACCAGGTAGAAGCCGCCGTTCTCGGGTTCGACGCCGGCATAGTAACCGACCGTATTGCCGGCGCCTTCCTTGGTACGGGTGAGGCCAAAGCTGGTGGCGACGTCGAAGATGCCGGCGAGGCCGATCGTCGAGTTGACCAGGAAGCGCGCCATGGTCGTGGCGGCGCGACTGGGGTCGCCCTGCACCACCTCGTTGATCGCGGTGACCGGTTCGCCAAGATTGTCGAGCACATTGTGCACACCGCGCTGGGCCGGCGCCGGCATCCAGTCACGATAAAGCACCGCGACCGGCCGGATGGCGATGATGTCGACCGCCCGATTGATCGAGAAGATGAAGCGATTGGGAGTTTCGAGCGGATCCCATGGCTCGTTCGCCCCGGTGTCGCCGCTCGCGCACCCGCCGAGCAACGCTGCCGCCGCGAGAACGGCGATGGTCGAGTGGCGAAGCCGCGCCGCCATCGTCGTCTTCAAAAACCCTGCAACCATTGAGATGAACGACTCCCAAGCGGCTAGGTCGAGCGGCCGCGGCCCGGAGTGTCGCACACGAGGACTGTACTTTGAAGGGAGTCCGAAGAGGCGTGCCCGATTTGTGGCGCCAATGTCATGAATTTTGGTTTCATCTGTTTCTAGAAATGGAGCATTGCAAACATAAAGATATAATTATATCCTTTGTCATGGATAGACTTCTGACTCTTTTGCGGGCGGCAGCAGAGGACACGCGGCTGCGCATCCTCGCACTGGCCGCACGGGAAGATCTGACCGTCAGCGACTACGTGCATGTGCTGGGGCAGAGCCAGCCGCGGGTGTCGCGCCATCTCAAGCTATTGGTCGAAGGTGGCCTGCTCGAGCGCTTCCGGGAGGCGCAGTTCACGCGCTTCCGGCTGGTCACCATCGGCGACGATGCCGCCCTCGTCCGCGAATTCGTGCGCCGTTTGGATCCCAAGCACTCCCGGCTCGCCACCGACCGCGCGCGGCTCGATGCCTTGCAGCAACGCCGCCAGACGGCCGCCGTCCGTTTCTTTCGCGACAACGCCCAACGCTGGGATGAACTTCGAGCCCTGCACGTCGCCGACCGCGAGATCGAGCGCGCCCTCGCCTACCACCTGCCGGTCGGTGCCCGTCGCCTGCTCGACATCGGCACCGGCACGGGCCGCCTGCTCGAGGTGCTGGCGCCCAAGGTCGAGCGGGCGATCGGCGTCGACCAGAGTCGCGAGATGCTGGCATTGGCCCGCGCCAACCTCGCCCGCGCCGGCCTCGACAACGTCGAGATCCGCCAGGGTGACATGTATGCCCTGCCCTTCGAGGCCGACAGCTTCGACATCGTCACGATCCATCACGTGCTGCATTACGCCGACGATCCCGCCGCCGCGCTGAGCGAGGCCGCGCGCGTGGTGAAGCCCGGCGGCATGGTCCTCGTCGTCGATTTCTCGCCGCACGACCTGGTCGAGCTCAAGCGCGAGCATGCCCACGTCCATCTCGGCTTCGCCGACAACCAGGTGCAGGGGTGGCTGCGCAGCGCCGGCCTCAATCCGCTGGAGCCGATCCATTTTCCCGGCCGCCGGCTGATGACCGGCATCTGGCGCGGCGAGCGCGAGCTAGCCGAGCGCCCTGGCCCCACTACGACGCTGACACAAGGAACAGCAAGGTGAGCACGTCCGATTTCCCCGCGCGCGCCGCGCAGCGGCTCAAGGTCTCTTTCGAGTTCTCGCCGCCCCGGACCGAGGCGGCCGAACGCACCCTGTGGGAGACCATCACTCGTCTCGCTCCGTTGCAGCCGACCTTCTTCTCGGTCACCTACGGCGCCGGCGGCTCTACCCGCCAGCGCACCCACGAGACCGTGACGCGCCTCAAGAAGGAAACCGGCATCGACGCCGCGGCCCACCTTACCTGCGTCGCGGCCACCCGAGGCGAGATCGACGAGATTGCGCGCGCCTACTGGGACTCCGGCATACGCCACATCGTGGCACTTCGCGGCGACCCGCCCTCCGGCATGGGCGGCAACTACTGCCCGCATCCCGGCGGCTACATCAATGCCGCCGCGCTGGTCGGCGGACTGAAGAAGATCGGCGATTTCCAGATCAGCGTCGCGGCCTATCCCGAGAAGCATCCCGATTCCGCCGACGCGCAAGCCGACCTCGACAACCTGAAGCGCAAGGTCGATGCCGGCGCCGATCGCTGCATCACCCAGTTCTTCTTCGAGGCCGACGATTTCCTGCGCTTCCGCGATGCCGCCGCGGCGGCGAACGTTACTGTGCCGATCGTGCCGGGCATCATGCCGGTGTCGAACTTCCAGGGCATCACCCGAATGGCGGGCCTCTGCGGCTCCAAGGTGCCGTCGTGGCTGGCCGAGATGTTCGACGGCCTCGACGACGATGTCGAGACCCGCCGCATGATCGCCGCCACCGTCGCCGGCGACCTTTGCCGTCGCCTGCAGAGCGAAGGCGTCGACCAGTTCCATTTCTACACGCTCAATCGCGCCGACCTCACCTTCGCGACCTGCCATCTGCTGGGAGTACGCCGCCATGACGCGCGCTGAGAAAGCCGACCTCCTGCGCGAGTTCGCACAGGAGCGCATCCTGATCAAGGACGGGCCGTACGGCACCGCGATCCAAAATTACCGGCTCGACGAGGCCGGCTATCGCGCCGGCGGCGACTTCGCGCACGACCAGAAGGGCAACAACGACCTGTTGAACCTGACCCGGCCCGAGATCGTGAGCGAGATCTGCAACGCCTATATCGACGCCGGCGCCGACCTGCTTGCGACCAACACCTTCAACGCCAATGCCATCAGCCAGGCCGACTACGGACTGCAGGACCGGGCACGCGAGATCAACATCGCGGCCGCGAAGATCACGCGCGCCTGCGCGGACGCCGCGACCGCGAAGGATCCGAGCAAGCCGCGCTTCGTCGCCGGCGCGCTCGGCCCGACCAACAAGACCCTGTCGATCTCGCCCAACGTCAACGATCCCGGCTATCGCGCCGTCACCTTCGACGAGGTCAAGGGCATCTATCGCGAGCAGATCGACGGCCTGCTCGACGGCGGCGTCGACTTCATCCTGGTCGAGACGGTATTCGATACCCTGAACGCCAAGGCCGCCATCTTCGCCGCCGACGAGGCGGGCGAGGCGCGCGGCGAGATCATCCCGGTGATGGTTTCGATGACCTTGACCGACTTGGCCGGCCGCAACCTGTCGGGCCAGACCGTCGAGGCCTTCTGGCACTCGGTGCGCCATGCCAGGCCGCTCACCATGGGCCTGAACTGCAGCTTTGGCGCGACCGAGCTGCATCCCTACGTCAATGCGCTGAACCCTCAGGTCGACGGGCTGGTCTGCGTCTATCCCAACGCCGGGCTGCCCAACGAGCTCGGTGCCTACGACGAACCACCCGAGATGACCGCCAGGCTGGTCAAGGGCTGGGCCGAGAACGGCTGGCTCAACATGGTCGGCGGCTGCTGCGGCACGACGCCGGCGCACATCAAGGCCGTCGCCGAGGCCGTAAAGGACCTGAAGCCGCGCCAGTGGCACGCCTTGCCGCCGGCGCTGCGATTGAGCGGAATGGAAGCAGCGAGTTACATGTGATGAGTTCCGAAAGCAGAGCCACTTTCATCAACATCGGCGAGCGCACCAATGTCACCGGCTCGGCGCGCTTCAAGAAGCTGGTCCTCGAGGGCAACTACACCGCCGCGATCGAGGTGGCGCGCCAGCAGGTCGAAGCCGGCGCGCAGATCATCGACATCAACATGGACGAGGGCCTGCTCGATTCGCAGCTGGCGATGGAAACTTTCCTCAAGCTCATCGCCGCCGAGCCCGACATCGCGCGCGTGCCGCTCATGATCGACAGCTCGAAGTGGAGCGTGATCGAGGCCGGGCTGAAGTGCGTCGCGGGAAAGCCCATCGTCAATTCGATCTCGATGAAGGAAGGCATCGAGCCGTTCATCGCGCAGGCCAGGAAAGTCCGCCGCTACGGTGCCGCGGTCGTGGTCATGGCGTTCGACGAGAAGGGCCAGGCCGACACGAAGGAGCGCAAGGTCGAGATCTGCGCCCGCGCCTACGACATCCTGGTGAACAAGGTGGGCTTCCCCGCAGAAGACATCATCTTCGATCCGAACATCTTCGCCGTCGCCACGGGCATCGAGGAGCACAACAACTACGGCGTCGACTTCATCGAGGCGACGCGCGAAATCAAGGCGCGCTGCCCCGGCGTGAAGATCTCGGGCGGCGTCAGCAACCTCTCCTTCTCCTTCCGCGGCAACGAGCCGGTGCGCAAGGCGATGCACTCGGTGTTCCTGTACCACGCCATCCGGGCGGGCATGGACATGGGCATCGTCAATGCCGGCCAGCTCGAGGTCTACGACCAGATCCCGGCCGAGCTGCGTGACGCCTGCGAGGACGTGATCCTGAACCGCACGCCCAACGGCACCGAACGGCTGCTCGAGCTCGCCCCCAGGTACAAGGGCACCGGCGAGGCGGCCGAGACGCAGGATGCCGAATGGCGCAGCTGGCCGGTCGCGAAGCGGCTGGAGCATGCGCTGGTCAAGGGCATGGACCAGTTCGTCGTCGCCGACACGGAAGAAGCGCGGCTGCAGATCGCACGGCCGATCGAGGTGATCGAGGGCCCGCTGATGGCGGGCATGAACGTCGTCGGCGACCTGTTCGGCGCCGGCAAGATGTTCCTGCCGCAGGTGGTGAAGAGCGCGCGCGTGATGAAGAAGGCGGTCGCGCACCTGCTGCCCTACATCGAGGCGGAGAAGACCGAGGCATCCAAGCCCAAGGGCAAGATCGTCATGGCGACGGTCAAGGGCGACGTCCACGACATCGGCAAGAACATCGTCGGCGTCGTGCTCCAGTGCAACAACTTCGAGGTCATCGACCTCGGCGTGATGGTGCCGTTCCAGGAGATCCTGAAATCGGCCAACGACAACAAGGCCGACATGATCGGCTTGTCGGGCCTGATCACGCCGTCGCTCGACGAGATGGTGATCGTCGCCGAGGAGATGTCGCGCCAGAACTTCAAGCTGCCGCTGCTGATCGGCGGCGCCACCACCTCCAAGGTGCATACCGCGCTCAGGATCGCACCGCGCTACCACGGCACGACCGTGCATGTGCTCGACGCCTCGCGCGCCGTCGGCGTCTGCACGGCGCTGGTCTCGGAATCGGGCGATCAGGCGGCGGATTTTGCCCGCAACGTCGCCGCCGAGTACGAGAAGATCCGCGTCGAGCGCGCGGGCGGCGGCAAGGAGAAGCTGGTCCCGCTGCAGCAGGCGCGGGCCAACAGCTTCAAGATTGACTGGAGCGGCTACACGCCGCCGAAGCCGGCGCTCAACGGCACGCGCGTGTTTGCGGACTATCCGCTGCACGAGCTGGTCGAACGCATCGACTGGACGCCGTTCTTCCGCGCCTGGGAGCTGGCCGGCAACTATCCGGCGATCCTCGAGGACAAGGTGGTGGGCGAGAGCGCCCGCAAGCTGTTCACCGACGCGCGCAAGATGCTCGACCGCATCGTCAAGGAGAAGTGGCTGACGGCGAAGGGCGTGGTCGCTTTCTGGCCGTGCCGCCGCGAGGGCGACGACGTCGTGCTGTTCGAGGACGACAGCCACGCCAAGGAGATCTCGCGGCTCTATTTCCTGCGCCAGCAGATCGAGAAGCGGGCGCCGCGCGCCAACATGTGCCTGGCCGACTTCGTCTCGCCCAAGGCCGACTGGATCGGCGGCTTCGCCGTCACCGCCGGCCACGGCATCGAGGAGCATCTCGCGCGCTTCAAGGCCGACCACGACGACTATTCGGACATCCTGCTCAAGGCGCTGGCCGACCGTCTGGCCGAGGCCTTCGCCGAACGGCTGCACGAGCGGGTGCGCAAGACGATCTGGGGCTACGCGCCGGACGAGGCGCTGTCCAACGAGGAGCTGGTGCGCGAGAAGTATCGCGGCATCCGCCCGGCGCCGGGCTATCCCGCCTGCCCCGACCATAGCCAGAAGCCCGAGCTGTTCCGCCTGCTCAATGCCCGCCAGAACACCGGCCTCAGCCTTACCGAGAGCTTCGCGATGATCCCGATCTCATCGGTGTCGGGCTACTATTTCGCCCATCCGCAGGCCGAGTACTTCGGCGTCGCCCGCATCGGCCGCGACCAGCTCGAGGATTATGCCAGGCGCCGCGGCCTGCCGATCGAGCAAGCCGAAAAGTACCTGCGGGCGAACCTCGGGTACTGATCTTCCCGTTCCGCCCCTACGGCTTGGTCACGACCCAGCGCGGCGGGATGGGCCGGGTATCGAAGAAGAAATGGGCGCTGTCGTGCCCGATCCGGAAGGAGCGCCAGAACGGCACGTCGTATTCGGCGTGGAAGTAGATTTCGGACCGCCGGACGATGTCGGGATCGTTGTTGATGGGATGCCCGATCAAAGCCCGGAACGGACAGGTGAAGGTGGCGGACTCGCCCGGTTGGAGCGTCGAGACGGCAGAAGACGGGAAGCGCACATCCTTGGCCTCCACCCTGGTCGGCGGCAGCCCCGAGGCGCGGATATGGTCCACGATGCAGCTGATGCCCAGGTTCGACAGCTCGAACCAGGGACTTTCATTCTCCACCTTGAAGGTGAGATCGAACGGAGATCCGGTCACGAGGCCTTCGGACGAGTACGCCGGCGTCGGTCTGAAGGACCAGACTCCCAGGGCGACACCGACAACCGCGGCAATGACGACGACGACGACAAGCATCTGCCGAAACGCGTGCACACCTTCGCGGCCGAACACCAGCAGCTGCTGCTGAAGCGGGATCGGCGGTGGCGGTGCGGGCGCGCGACTGCGTTTCGGCGACTTCGCTCTGGGGCGCGCTGGAGGACTCTCGGCCACGGTGGCCGCGTCGACGGCGGGCTTCGGCGGCTTCACTCTGGATCGCGCAGAAGGACGTTGTCCGGGCGGCTTCTTTGACTTCTTCGTTGCCATGACGATCAGAGGGCAGGCGAAGGATAGCGCTTGATGTCGACGGTGATATTGGGCGGAAGCCTCATCGGAATGATACTAACACGGAAGTTCCTTCCACAGGACGATCGCTTATCAGTTTCCGGGCCAGACAGGACCGCTGAACAATCATGATGGCCTACGCCCTCGTCCTCGCCGTCGGCACGTTCGCGGGCCTGGTGAGCGGCATCGTCGGCACCGGCGCCACGATCATCCTGCTTCCGGTCCTCGTGATTGCCTTCGGTCCCCAATCGGCGATCCCGATCATGGCGATCGTCGCGCTGATGTCGAATTTCGCCAAGATCACCTCATGGTGGCGCGACATCGACTGGCGCGCCACGGCAGCCTATGCGCTGGGTGGCATCCCGGGCGCCGCACTCGGCGCACGGACCATGCTGAGCCTGCCGCCGCACCTGGTGGACATCGCCCTCGGCAGCTTCTTCCTGATCATGATCCCGGGCCGCCGCTGGCTCGCCGCACGCAGCTACGGGATCGGGCCCTGGATGCTGGTGCCGGCGGGCTTCGCAATCGGCTTCCTGACGGGTATCGTCGTCTCGACCGGACCGATCACCGTGCCATTGTTCGCTGCCTACGGCCTGGTGAAGGGCGCGTTCATCGCCACCGAGGCCGCCGCCTCGCTCACGGTCTATATCAGCAAGGCGATCACCTTCCGCAGCTTCGGCGCCCTGCCGACCGACATCATCCTGAAAGGCCTGATCACCGGCTCGTCGGTGATGGCCGGCACCTACGCGGCGAAACTCCTGGTCGAGCGGCTCAGCATTGCGACTTTCCAGCGCCTGCTCGATGGCGTGATGCTCATCTCGGGCGTAGCGCTGATCTGGGCAGCCGTGCGATGACTTCCATCGACAATGTCGGTTTGTTCTCTGACCGCCGCGTCAACGTCGTATATGTTCCGTCGAAGTCCGCTAAACTCGGGCCAGTGAAGAATGGCCAGCCGCAACGCCCACCGCGTCGTCAATGCCGTCGCATGAAGACGATGCCTCCACAACGAAGAGATCAAGCCCATGGCACGCAAGCCTAACTACGACTTCGAACGTCGCGAGCGCGAGCGCCTCAAGGCCGTCAAGACCGCGGAAAAGGCCGCCGCGAAGAGGGAAGCCAGAGAGCGCGCGAAGGCGGAAGCCAGCGGCGCGGCGGCGCCGGTCGATCCCGACGGAAAGACCTGATCCCGGCCGCGTGGATTGGCACTCGGCGATAGTTGAGGATAAGTCACGGCTCGAGGGAGGTCGACGATGGCAACGACTCGAAAGCAGGAGGAGCGTGCCTTGAGCACGGACGAGCGTGAGCTCGTGGAGAAGTCGCGTCCACCGGTCCTGCGATCGCTGACCGATTCCCAGCTCGCCACCCTGCTGAAGCGGATGCGCGTCCGTCGCGACAAGGCAAGGACGGTGGCCGAGCGGCAGCGCCGCGAGCTGCGTGGCAAGACAAGGGCACGCGGCGCCAAACCAGTGCAGGCGGACGAAGGATCGCGGCTCAAGCTGTCGGTCCTGTCGACGGCCCTGCGTCGCCTCGATACCGAGACGGCCCGGCGTAGCCGCGTGAATGCGAAGACCTCGCTCGTGGAGAGCGCCAGGAAGGCGCTGGCGCTGAAGCAGAAGGCCGGCCGGGCCGCCCCGAAGAAGCCCCCGTCCGGCACGCGCACCACGCGCGCCGGGCTGCGCGGCAAGGAACGGATTGTCGTCGAGGATCACGTCCCACGCTCGACACGCGGCCGGGTGCGCAAGCAGACGGCGAAGGTGCAGGCGAAGCGCGACTCCCGGCCCCGCTAGCGCGGGCTCCGCGCCTGGGCCGCCATGCGGTAGGGACGCGCCGACACCGCCGCCGAATCACGATACAATGCCAGCAGCTTTCCAGGGAGACAGCATGCTGGCCAACACCACACGGACTCTGACCGAGGCGCAGCGCGAGCAGTGGGCCGTCGACGGCTACCTGCAGATCGAGGGCGCGCTCAGCCCGGCCGAGGTGGACTTCTTCTCCAATCTGCTGGACGACGTGCGCACCAAGCCAGGCTTCGAGCCCGCCCCGGCCGAGCTGCCGCGCGGCCACTACGCCTGGAAGCTGCCCGACCAGAACAAGGATGCGTTCATGGATCGGCGCGACCTGCTGCCGTACCACCAGGCGTTCATCGACCTGATCGACCGTCCGGCGGTCTTCGACCTGATCCTCGACCTGATGGGTCCCTACATCCAGTTCTCGATGAGCCAGGCGATCATTCGCGCCTCGACCGACATGTTCCCGGGTTACATCCACACCGACGGCGGCGAGGCCCAGAAGACCATCCGTGTCACAGAGACCAGCCGGCCACTGGCGGTGAAGGTGATGTACCTGCTGACCGACGTGACCGGGCCCGACAGCGGCAACTTCACGCTCTTCCCCGGCAGCCACATGCGGCCCTTCGCCGAGCGCGCCGAACGAATTCCCGGGCCGAAGACGCCGGGCACCGTGCCGCTGCTCGGCAAGGCCGGCGACGCCTATGTCTTCCCGCATGCGATCTGGCACGGCCCCTCGCCCAACCATTCCGGCAAGGCACGCAAGACCATCCTCTACAACTACTGCCAGATGTTCATGCGCGCCTACGATTACAGCGGGCCCTACACCAAGCTGTTCGAGCGCTGCACGCCGCGCCAGCGCCGCCTGCTCGGCGACCTCGGCCACGGCCCCGACTTCCGCCCCGGCGACTTCTTCTATGCGCCGACGGACCAGGAAGCGCTGATGGCCGGGGCGGCCTGACCGCGGCCCTCGCTAGAACTCGAACCGCCAGGAGACCGCGCTGCCACCGACGAACTGGTTGCGCGATCCTCCGGGGCTCATCACGATCGGCGAATTGGCGGCGGCGTCGGCCAGGTAGCTGTAGCTGCCGAACACCACGAATGTGAGATTGTTGGTGATCCGCCATACGCCGCTCGCTGCGGCGCCAACACTGCGCAACCCGGCGCCGGGATAATACTGGGCATAGCCCGTATTGGCCGACTGAGCGGCGTTCACGCCGAAATAGGCCTGGTTGTAGGTGCCGTCAGTCACGGAAAGGCGCGGCCCGGCCGAGAGGAAGACGGTCGGGCTGATCGGGATCTTTCCGTCGACCAGCGCATCGAAGATCAGGCCGTTGCTGCCGCCCAGGCCGCGCCGAAGCTCGACTTTGGCGGACAGATACGGGAGATCGTAGCGCAGAAAGCCACCGCCTTCGACGGTAAACGGCACCGTCCCCATGCCGTAGCGAAGACCGCCTTCGCCGTCATTGCGCGGGAAGCGGTAACGCAGGATGGGCCCGGCCTTGAAGCCATCGACATCCAGCAAGGTAGCCCCCACGCCGTCGCGCGCCGAGACAAAAAACTTGTCGCGCTGGTAGCGCAGGTCGATATTGGGAATCGGCAGGACGCGATAGTTGGCCGATCCTTCGAACCAGGGCGCCACCACGACGCCCGGACCGATGTCGAAAGTCCAGTCCTTCGGTGCCGGACCAATCCGCTCGCTGCCAATGGCGGCAGGCTGCGCCGTGGCGGTCCCTGCCCAGGCCGCGACCACGATCAATCCCAGCGCAATGCCACGAAGCAAACTCATCTGTCACCCTTGATGCCCCCACCTCATACGGAATGCAGAGGCAACTGGATCACCTATGGCGGATAGTCAGGGAGCGCGCCATGGCGGCGACATAGTCTCCGGCGGCGTGCGCCAAACCTATGACGCGGCCTCGAGCGCGCAGCCGGCGACGGTGATGCGATGCATCAGCCGACGCTCCCCGTGATAGTCGTTGATGGCGCGATGCCACGTCGCACGATTGTCCCAAAAGGCGATCGAGCCCGGACGCCATTGGAAAGTGCTGGTGAACCGGTCCTGTGTGGCATGGGCGTAGAGGTAGTCGAGCAGCGGCTTGCTGTCCTCCTTGCTCCAGCCTTCGAAGCGCACCGTGAAGTCGGCATTGACGTAGAGCGCCTCGCGGCCGCTCAAAGGATGACGGATCACCACGGGATGGATCACGTCGCCAACCTGGTCGGCGTTGTAGAATGTGAGATCGCCGTGGTTCTTCTTTGCCTGGGCGCCGAAGATATGAGCCGACGAATGGACGGCGTTCATCCCGCGCAGGGTCTGCTTCAATCCGTCGGACAGGGCGTCGAAGGCCGTGCAGATGTCGGCGAAGTGCGTGTCGCCGCCGTGCGACGGAAGCTCACGCGCCACCAGGATCGAGCCCATCGCGGGGATCTGGTCGTAGGTATGGTCGGTATGCCAGCGCTCGCCGATATTGCGCTTCTGATCCGGCTCCTTGCGCACCTCGGCGATCTCCGGGTAGCCGGCGACGGGCGTGAAGTAGCGGTTTACATCGATCGTTCCCCAGCGCCGCGCGAAGGCGATGTGCTGCTCGGGCGTCAAGTGCTGGTCGCGGAAGAAGATTACGCCATGCTCGGTGAAGGCCCGCTGCACCTCGTCCCACTGGCGATTGCTCAGAGAGTTGAGATCGAGGCCGAGCACCTCGGCGCCGCACCCCGCGAGCTTGCGCACGTCGATCGATTCGTAAGCCATCACCATTCCTCCCGGGTCGATCCTAAAGGTCGTAGGCGACGCCCGTCCACCGTTCGGAAAGCTCCCACAGTCGTCGTGCGGTATGGACGTCGTAAGCCGCGCAGTAGGCGTTGCGCGACACCGGCGGGCCGCGGAACTCGAACGGACCGCTCGGCGCCACGTAGCTGCCGCCCGGCAGGTCGGGCATCGTAGCGGCGTAGAGCGCCGTCCACGTGCCCTCGATGGTCGGCTTGGCGAGGAAGCGATTGAGCAGCGGCATCGCCGAATGCCACAGCCGGCCACGGCCGGCATTGGCGCCGCCGGTCAGCACGTTGCTCACGGCATAGCCCGGCACGCTGGCCATGCTGCGCAGGGCGACGCCCGCCGCCGCCGCGCGGCGCTGCAGATGGACGGCGAAGTAGACGTTGGCCTTCTTGGAGCGCCAGTAGGTAAAGGCCGAATGGTAGCCGCGCGCGGCGTCAAGGTTGGCAAGATCGAGCTGCACCCAGCGCTGGCCCTCGCTGCTCACGGTGACGACCCTCGGCGCGCGTGCAGCCAGGAGATGCGGCAGCATCAGGCCGGTGAGCGCAAATGTGCCGAGATGGTTGACGCCGAAATGCGATTCGAAGCCGTCTTCGGTGCGCGACCGTGGCACCAGCGCAATGCCGGCATTGTTGACCAGCAGGTCGAGCGGACCCTCGTCCCAGCGTTCGGCGAAGGCGCGGATGGAGGCAAGGCTGGCGAGATCGAGCGGTCGCAGGTCGAGACGGGCGCCCGGCAGCTCGCGTCGCATCTGATCCAGCGCCGCAGCGCCGCGGCCGGGATCGCGGCAGGCCAGCACAACTCGCGCACCCCGCCGGGCCAGCTCGCGCGCCGTCACATAGCCCAGCCCGCTGTTGGCGCCAGTCACCAGGGCCAGCCGGCCCGACAGGTCGGGGATGTCGTCGATCGTCCAGGAACGCGGCGGCACGACGTCGGCCGGCGCGGCAGAGAGGGTCATGGTCATGCGAGCCTCATTACGTATAATGTACGTAAACAAGATATATACGTACACTGTACGTAGTCAAGAGGTGTCATGGCCGCTCCCCGCAAGTTCACCGAGGCACAACTCCACGAAGCGGCGCTCGCGATCGTCGACCGTGAGGGCCTGCCGGCGCTCACGATGCGCCGCCTCGCCGAAGCGCTGGGGACCGGCGCGATGACGCTCTACAACTACGTCGAGGGCCGCGACGGGCTGGAAGCGCTGCTGGTCGGGGCCGTCATGGCGGAGATGGTGCCGCCGGCGATGACGGGCGACGACTGGAGCGCCGACGTATGCGCCATCGCCACGGCGATGTGGCACGCCGTACGGCGCCATCCCAATGTCATCCCCCTCATCCTCAACCGACGCGCCGACGACGTCGCGACCTTGCAGGCCGTCGAGGGTCTGCTCGAGGCCCTGGCGCAGAGCGGTCGCACGGGTTTCGAACTGCTGGCGGCGTTCCGGCTCGTGTCGAGCTTCGTCACCGGCTTCGCTCTTTCGGAAGTCACCGGCCTGCTGGCGCGGACGCCGGGTGGCACGGCGCCGGAGCTGCAGGCCCGCCTCGCTGCGCTGACACAGGGACGGCTCGCCCGGTTGGCAGAGATCGCCGCCGTCGGCGTGCCGGGCAATCCCGAGCGGGAGTTCCGGGCTGGCCTCGATATCGTGATAGCCGGCCTGAAGGCGTCTAACGGGTCTGAACGTCGAGCAACAAAAGCACGGCCGAGAGGGTGAGAATGCTGACGCCCGTCGAAATGACGACGACGTTGGTCGCAAGACCGACGCCGGTGCGATAGAGCTGCGCCACCATGTAGACGTTTGCGCCGGCCGGCATCGCGGCGTTCAGTGTCGCCACGGTGAGCCACAGCGGATCGAGGCTGAACAGGTAGCGGCCGGAGGTCCACACGATCAGCGGCATCAGCGCGAGTTTGAGCACGGTCGCGACGCTCGCGGTCTGCCAGTGTTCCTTGATGCCCACATGAGCAAGCGAGGCGCCGGCCATGATCAGGCCGCACGGCGGTGCCGCGGTTGCCAGCGCCTGCAGGATGCGGTCGATCACCACCGGCGTGCCAAGGCCGGGAACGTGCGCGCAGAGCTCGCCCCAAATGAGGCCGGCGAAAATCGACGGGATCACCGGATGCTTCAGCATGGTGACGACCGCGCCGCCCAGCTTGCCGAGCAGGCCCTCCCGGGAGCTGCCTTGCTGGCCGACCTCGATCAGGAACGATGACAGGGTGAGCATGACCAGCGAGTTCATGCTGATGATCATCAGCAGCGGCACCAGCCCGGCCTCGCCGAAGGCGTAGGAGATAAAGGGGATGCCGATGCCGACGCCGTTCGAGAATGTCGCCGACAGGCCGAACACCGTGGCCTCGCCGAGCTTCATGTCCAACGCACGGCCGAGCGCCATTGCGGTGAAATAGAGCAGCAGGCCCGCGCCGAAGAACACGAGCAGGATGTCGAACGACAGCGCCTCGAGCCGCACCTTCGACATCGAACGGAAGAGCAGCGCCGGGAATAGCGCATAGAAGGTGACGTTGGTCAGGCCGCGCAGGCCTTCGGGCGAGAGCAGCTTGGATCGCCCGATCGCCCAGCCGACCGCCACCGTGCCGAACACCGGCACGATGATGTCGAGGATGGCGTTCACGTTACCCTTTCCCTCCCCCGCTTCGCGGGGGAGGTGTCGCGGTCATACCGCGACGGAGGGGGCGTGACGCACCATCTCCTTTGCCTTCCCCCTCCGTCAGCGCAAGACGCTGACACCTCCCCCGCGCAGCGGGGGAGGGGGTGCTATGTCACGCCGCCATGGCGAGGTTGCTGTAGCGCGTCAGGTGGTGCTGCTGGTTGCCGAACATCAGGTCGATCATGGTCAGGCGCTTGAAGTAATGGCTGACCGACAGCTCGTCGGTGACGCCCATGCCGCCGTGCATCTGCACTGCGCTCTGCCCGCAGAACTTGCCCGACTTGCCGATCTGGACCTTGGCGCCCGACGCCGCCTTGCGGCGCACGATGGCGTCCTTGTCCTCGATCTTGAGCGACGCCATCAGGGTCATCGAGCGCGCTTCCTGGGCATTGGTGAAGCAGTCGACCATGCGATGCTGCAGCACCTGGAACTTGCCGATCGGCACGCCGAACTGCTTGCGCGTCTTGATGTATTCCAGCGTGGCGGCGTTGATCGCGTCCATGCAGCCGGTTGCCTCGGCGCACAGCGCCACGATCGCGCGGTCGACCGCGTCCTCGGCGACACCGAACCCGGCATCGACCGTGCCCAGCACCGCGTCGGCACCGACCGAAACCTTGTCGAAGGTAAGCTCGGAGGCGCGCAGCGCGTCCTGGGTCGGGTAATCGCGCCGGGTAAGGCCCTTGGCCTTGGCGTCGACGACGAACAGCGTCAGGCCCTTCTCCTCGCGCGCGCCGCCGGAGGTGCGGGCCAGCACGATGATCTCGTCGGCCGAGGCGGCGTTGTAGACCACGCCCTTGTGGCCGGAGAGCGACCAGCCGTTGCCTTCCTTGGTCGCCTTGAGCGACACGTCGGCGAGATTGTAGCGGCTCTGGCGCTCCAGCCAGGCAAAGGCAAACTGCTTCTTGCCCTCGATCATCGGCGCCAGCAGCGCCTCCTTCTGCGCCGCAGATCCGGCCGCGGCGACCATGCCGCCGCCCAGGATCACCGTCGGCAGGAACGGCTCGAGCACCAGGCCCTTGCCGAACTGCTCCATGACGATCATCGAGCCGAGCGCACCGAAACCGATGCCGCCGTCCTCCTCGGAGAACGGAATGCCGAGCCATCCGAGCTCGGCGAACTGCACCCAGTTCTCCGCCAGCCAGCCCTTCTCCGTCGCGGCGATCTTGCGGCGATTCTCGAAGGTGTATTTCTCACGAACGAAGCGCTCCGCGGATTCCTGCAGCTGCTTCTGCTCGTCGGACAGGGACAGATCCATTTTCTTCCTCCAAATCCTTTGTGATCCCGACTTTACTCCGTCACCCCGAGCGAAGCCGAGGGGTCTCCTCTTCCTGCAGCAACAAGAAAAGGTCCCTCCACTCCGCTTCGCTCCGGTCGGGAGTGGTTTATAGCCCGAGCACCATCTTCGACACGATGTTCTTCTGGACCTCGGTGCTGCCGCCGTAGATCGTCGTCTTGCGCATGTTGAAATAGCGCGGCGCGGCGGGCGGCGCATGGTCGGGACCGACCGGCGTCTCGTTGGTGTCGTGGAACAGCATGCCGGGCTGGTACGGCGCGGCGTATTCGCCGACTGCCTCCATCGCCAGCTCGGCGATGCGCTGCTGGATCTCCGAGCCGCGCACCTTGAGGGTCGAGACCTCGGGGCCCGGCGCGCCGCCCAGCGCCATGGTCGACAAAGCGCGCAGCTCGCTCATCTCGAGCGCCTGCACCTGGAGATCGACGTCGGCGATCTTCTCGATCAGCGACGGGTCGTCATTCAGCTCGCGCAAGGATCGCACGCCGCGCTTGGAGGCCGGCACCTCGGCGATGCCGAGCCGCTCGTTGGCGAGCAGGAACTTGGCACAGGTCCAGCCCTCGTTCTCCTTGCCGATGCGGTTGGCGACGGGGACCTTGACGTTGTCGAAGAACACGTCGTTCACGTGATGAGCGCCGTCGAGCATGATGATCGGGCGGACCGTGACGCCCGGCGTCTTCATGTCGATCAGCAGGAAGGAAATGCCCTCCTGCGGCTTGGCGTCCGTGTCGGTCCGCACCAGGCAAAAGATCCAGTCGGCCCAGTGGGCGAACGAGGTCCAGGTCTTCTGGCCGTTGACGATGTAATGGTCTCCCTCGCGCACGGCGCGGGTCCGCAGGCTGGCAAGATCGGAGCCGGCGCCGGGCTCGGAGTAGCCCTGGCACCACTGCACCTCCGAGCTGCGGATGCCGGGCAGAAAGCGTTCCCTCTGGGCATCGTCGCCGAAGGTGTAGATTACCGGACCGACCATCTTCACGCCGAACGGGATGATGCGCGGCGCGCCCTCCTCGGCCAGCACGTTCTCGAACAGGAAGCGCTGGGTGACGTCGAAGCCCGGACCGCCGTGCTTCTTCGGCCAGGTGTAGGGCAGCCAGCCCTTGCGGCCGAGCGCCTGCTGCCACACGACATGGTCGTCGCGGTCATAGTGCTTGCCGGAGAAGGTCTTCTCCCGGGTCGCCGGCGAGAGGTTGTCACGCGCAAAGGCGCGGACCTCGTCGGCGAAGGCCTTGTGTTCGGGTTTGAGCGCAAGGTCCATCTACAGCCCCAGCACCATCTTGGAGATGATGCCCTTCTGGATCTCGTTGCTGCCGCCGTAGATCGTGGTCTTGCGGTTGTTGAAGTAGCGCGGCGCGGCGAGGTGGGCATATTCCGGCCCGACCGGCGCCTCGTTGGTGCCCTGCCACAGCAGGCCGGGCAGGTACGGTGCCGCATACTCGCCGACCGCCTCGAGCGTGAGCTCGGTGATGCGCTGCTGGATCTCCGAGCCGCGGATCTTGAGCCCCGACACCTCCGGCCCCGGCTGGCCGCCCTGCGCCATCTGCGACAGCACGCGCAGCTCGGTGTATTCGAGCGCGGTCACCTGGATCTCGAGGTCGGCGATCTTCTCGGCGAAGCTCTGGTTCTCGATCAGCGGCTTGCCGTTGTCCTGCTCGGCGCGGGCGATGTCCTTCAGCGCCTCGACGCCGCGCTTGGACTGCGGCACCGCGGCAATGCCCAGGCGCTCGTTGGCGAGCAGGAACTTGGCGCAGGTCCAGCCCTCGTTCTCCTTGCCGACGAGGTTCGCCACCGGGACCCTGACGTTGTCGAAGAACACCTCGTTCACCTCATGGCCGCCGTCGGCCATGATGATCGGCTTCACGGTGATGCCCGGCGTCCTCATGTCGATCAGCAGGAAGGAGATGCCCTCCTGCGGCTTGCCCTTGGGATCGGTGCGCACGAGGCAGAAGATCCAGTCGGCCCAGTGGCCCATCGTGTTCCAGGTCTTCGAGCCGTTGACGATGTAATGGTCGCCGTCCTTCTCCGCCTTGGTGCGGAGCGACGCGAGGTCGGAGCCCGAGCCCGGCTCGGAATAGCCTTGGCACCACCACACGGTGCTCTCGCGGATCGCCGGCAGGTACCTGGCTTTCTGCTCGTCGTTGCCGAACGTGTAGATGACAGGCCCGACCATCTTGGTGCCGAACGGGATGATGCCCGGCGCATATTCCTCGGCGCAGATGTTCTCGAAGATGTAGCGCTGCGCCGGCGTGAAGCCCGGACCGCCATGCTTCTTGGGCCAAGTGTAGACCAGCCAGCCCTTCTTCCCGAGCGCCTGCTGCCAGCGCATGTAGTCGTCACGGCCGAGATGCTTGCCGTTCTTGACCTTGTCGCGCACGTCGGCCGGCAAGTTGGTCTTCACGAAGGCGCGCACCTCGTCGGCGAATTTCTGTTCCTCGGGCGTGAAAGCGAGATCCACGGATCCCTCCCGTTCAATGCTTTTTGGTGACGCGGGAGTTTAGCCACGAGCCGTTTGGGAACAAGCGCCACGATACCGGACTGCGGCTGAACGCGCCGCGACGCGGAACAGGTTTACGTAGAAAAATCCAACGTAATCGGACCGTTCGTGCCATGAGATTGTGCAAGCCATGAGCCGCATCGCCCCGCCCGCCGAAAGCGCCCTCCGCGACTGGTATGCCGGCGCCAGTCTCGCCGACAGCTTCACCGCGACCTTGCCGCCAGCGGCGCCCGCCGACGTCGGCACGCTTGCCACGTTGTTGTTCGCCGATCCACCGCTGTGGTTCACGATCCTGCTGGCGATCCGCGACAGGGTCATGATGCTGTTCGGCATAAGGCCTTCCCACGCCCTCGCCGAAGGCGACCACATCGCCTTTTTCCCGGTCCTCACGCGCTCGCCGGACGAGATCATCCTCGGCGCGGACGACCGCCATCTCGATTTCCGGGCATCGGTCCTGCTGCGTCGCGCAGACAACACCCTCGTCGCCACGACGGTCGTGCGGTGTCACAACCTTCTTGGCCGGCTCTATCTCGCGGCGATCCTGCCCTTCCACATCCTGGTCGTTAACGACGCGCTCCGCCGCCTGCGCAACCGGTTCTAGGCGACGAGCTTTGCGAGCTTGGCCAACGCCTGGCGGGTGCCCTCGTCGTTGTCTGCCTGCCGGATGCTGCTCGGCAGGTTCTCGTAGGCGACGGTCACTTCCGTGCCGTCACCGACGGCGCGCAGGCTGGTCGTCATCGTCATCTCACCGGTGCGCTCGGCCGCGTCGAACCGGATGCGTTCGACGATCCGCTCATTCGGCACACGCTCGACGACCGTCGCCTCGAACTTATCGGCGCGGCCGTCCGGGTAGGTGAGCGACATGCGATAGGTCGCGCCGTCGACGCTATCGACCCTGCCGGTCATGCTGTCCGGCACCCGCCATCGGACAATGGAGTCGAGGTCCGTGCAAGCGCGATAGACCGCCTCGGGTGGCGCCTTGACGAGACGCGAGACTTTGGTTGTCGCACTCATGGCGGGTTCGTTAAGGCCGCATGCCGAGACTCGCAAGCCCGTCCGATGCACGATCGTAGGCATGCGCGGTATGGGGCAGGCCGGACCGGAGCTGCCCAATCGTCAGCTCGGGATAGGCCGCGCGCAGCTTCCCGAAGCTCTGCCGCGCATCCTCCGTCCTGCCGGCGAATACGAGCGCCGGCGCGAGGAAGCGATTTGCCCAGGCAGCATATGGCTGCTCGGCGAGACCGCGCGAGAACCACTGTGCGGCATCCGCATCGCGACCCAGCTCGAAATGCGCGGCGCCCATGCCGATCGTGCAGAGGAAATTCAGGGGGTCGGTGGGGCCTAGGCTGCGGGCGATCTGGAAGCACTCGATCGCCTCGACCGGCAGTCCCCGGTAGACCTTCGCCCAGCCGGCGCGGTTCCAGGCCCAGACGCAGCCACCGTCGAGTGCGAGGGCGCGCTCGAAATGGGCCTCCGCCGGCGCGAGCTCGTGCGCCAGTGTGCGGGAAGCTCCCAACAGAGCCTCCACCTTCGGATCGCCGGCATCGAGCTCGGCCGCGCGCACGGCGAGTTCCGACGCCTTCTGCCTCTCGGTCGCGGGGTGCTGGGTGAAGAAGTGACCGGCGCGATGCCCGTGGCACCAGGCCGCGAGCGCGATCGGCAGTGCATCGCATGGCGCCAGTTCCATTGCCCGCTCAAGCAATTCGAGCGCCCGCGCCTGCGGCCCCGCCTCAATCCGGATCGCCAGCGGCAACGCCCGCATCGTCAGGCCCCAGGCGCCGAGCTCAGCGGGATCCCGGCGGCCGATCCGCTCGGCCTCGGCCGCGTGCAGTGCCCGCTCGACCGCCATCGCGACACCCGAAGCCACCCGCTCCTCGAAGGCACACACGTCGTCCGCGTCGCCTTCCCAACGGTCGGCCCAGAGGTGGCGCCCGGACGTGAGATCGCTCAGCATCACCAGCACCCGCAGGCGTTGATCGCCATCGTCGCGGACCCGGCCGTACAGCTGATAGTGCGCCTTGCCTCGCGCGCCGACCGCGAGCCAGCGGCTGCGCAGGAGCGCGGCGGAAATTTCATCGGCGATCGCGACCGCCCGCTGGGCCGCCTGCCCAACGAGCGCGAAGGGCTCGACGTTGATCAGCGGTCGCTCGAGAAAGGATGGCAGAATCGCGAGAGATCGCTGCGGGCCGGCATGTGCCTGGAGCCGACGTCGGATGGTCACGGATGGCTTTTCACCATAGCGCTTGCCGTACGCCGCCGCGAAGCGCCCGAGATGCTTGATGCCGCAGCTCAGGGCACGTTCCGTCACGCTGATGTCCGGCGCCCCGCACAGCAGCTCGTGACGGACCCGTTCCAGACGCAGGTCGCGAAGCACTTCGCCCGGGGTGCGGCCGAGGAATCGCTTGAAGTGCTTCTGCAACGTGCGCGTGGCGACCCCGCAAATCGCTGCGAGCTCGCCGACGCTGCGTTCGCGGGCGACATCGGCTCTCAGCACGTCCAGGGCTTTGCGCACGTCTCGAGGAAGTAGCACCATCGGGCCTCCCCGCTTCTCGGTCCTGCGAGATATCACGGAAGCGAATAGCGGTACCGAACTTTCGGGCGTTTGACGCACATCGCGGGCGCAATCTGGATAGTCCTCTCGGAAGACGGCGTCGATGCTGGTGTTCCAGTCATCATCGAGCAGGAGTCCACTATGAAGACGACGTCGTTCGCCATCTCCGCCCTTGTGGCAGCTGGCTTCTCGCTCGCCCCTCCCGCGTTCGGCCAGACCGACGACAGCAAGCTCGGCAAGGTCCATTTCAAAACCTCGTGCAAGCCCGAGGCGCAGCGGCTGTTCGACCGAGCCATGCTGTACCAGCACTCGTTCTGGTACCGCGCCTCGCAACGGGTATTCTCGGATGCGCTGAACGCCGATCCCGACTGCACCATCGCCTATTGGGGCGTCGCGCTCAGCCTGCTCTGGAACCCCCATGCGCCGCCGCCGGCGAAGAACCTCGCCGACGGGGCGGCCGCACTGGCGAAGGCCAAGGCCATGGGCGCCAAGACCGAGCGCGAGCGCGAGTACCTCGATGCGCTCGGCGCCATGTACGCCGACTTCGACAAGATCGATCACCGCACGCGCATGCTGGCCTACACCAACGCGATGGAGCGACTCGCCGGTCGCTATCCGACCGATGACGAGGCGCAGATCTATTACGCCCTCGCCCTCAATACCTCCGCGTCGCCGGCCGACAAGACCTACGCCAGCCAGCTCAAGGGTGCGGCGATCCTGGAGCTGATCGCCAAGCGCCAGCCGGAGCATCCTGGCGTGGCGCACTACCTGATCCATCTCTACGACGCGCCGGCCATCGCCGATAGAGGACTCGAGGCCGCTCGACGCTACGCCAAGATTGCGCCGGCGGCGGCCCATGCCCAGCACATGCCGTCGCACATCTTCACGCGCCTCGGCCATTGGCAGGAATCGATCGCCTCCAATCTCGAATCGGGGCGTGTCGCGAAGGAAGGCAACGAAGGCGCCGACCAGCTGCATGCCATGGACTACCTCGTCTATGCCTATCTCCAGCTCGGGCTGGACAGGAAAGCTGACGACATGATCGCCGAGATGAAAACCGTCACCAGCTTCACCGAGGCCTACCCTATGGGTCCCTATGCGCTGGCCGCGTCGCCTGCGCGCTACGCGGTGGAACGCGGCGACTGGAAGGGCGCAGCCAGCCTCCCGGTGCGCCTCACCACGCTGGCCCATGTGCAGGCCATCACCCATTTCGCGCGCGCGGTCGGCGCTGCACGCTCGGGCGACGCAGCGGCTGCCGAGGCGAGCATCGCCAAGCTCATCGAACTGCGCGACACGCTCGCCCAGGCCAAGGACGCCTATTGGTCCGAACAGGTCGATATCCAGCGCCAGACCGCAACGGCCTGGCTGCTATTCGCCCAGGGCAAGCAGGGCGACGCCCTCAAGACGATGAGCGCGGCGGCCGATGCCGAGGACAAGTCGGAGAAGCATCCCGTCACGCCGGGCGTGCCCAAGCCGGCGCGCGAGTTGTACGGCGAGATGCTGCTCGAGAGCGGCATGGCCAAGGAAGCTCTCGCCGCGTTCGAAGCCACTCTGCTCAAGGAGCCGAACCGACTGGGCGCCT
Source organism: Reyranella sp. (assembly GCF_965279465.1). NCBI lineage: Bacteria > Pseudomonadati > Pseudomonadota > Alphaproteobacteria > Hyphomicrobiales > Reyranellaceae > Reyranella > Reyranella sp. The sequence goes on along the minus strand of NZ_OZ257242.1, from coordinate 2,913,761 downwards.
TTGCCGGCGCTGCCCGGGCCGCCGACAGGACCGGCGACTCCGCCAAGGCTGTGGAGTACTTCGCCAAGGTGGTCGCGCTCGGCGGCAATGCCGACAAGACCCGGACAGAGGTCGACGAGGCCCGATCGTTCCTGGCGAAGCGCCGATGAGGTCCGCGGCGATGAGGGCTTTGGTCATGATCGTCGTGCTCGCCGTCCTCGCGGCATCCGTGCACGCCCAATCGCTCCAGGTGATCGGTTACGCCGGGGTGCTGGGCGAGTGGGAAGTAACGGCCACCGTGACGGAAAAGCCGTCATCCGGACGCGTCAGGGATTACGCCGGATCGTTGACAATGAAGCATACCGGCATCTGCACGCGCGACGGGCCTGAGGAGAAGACCGGGGTGATACGCCTTCAGCTCTCACCGTCGCGGTTGACGGCGACGCTGTCGGTCGCCGGCGTCGACTGCACCTTCAGCGGAAAGCAGGCAGACTCCTACACGGGTGTGATGCGCTGCCCCGATCGAAAGTCTGTCCCGCTGGAAGTGTGGGTGAAATAGTCTCTCGCCCACCCGCACGGCCGCGGCTCCAAGGTAAAGGCCTCGCCCTGCCATTCGGCCTATCGTCACGCCGGAACGATCAGCGTCCGGTCGGCCCTGAGCTTTTCGATGTCGGCCTCGCTCAGGCCGGCCTCGCGCAAGACCTCGACGCCGTCCTCGCCGAGGCGAGGCGCGTGGCGGCGGAAGTCGACCTTGGTCTTCTCGAAATCGAGCGGGCTCGCAAAGGTCGTGATCGGCCCCTCGGTCGGATGCTCGCGCTCGGTGAAGAAGCCTGTCGCCTTGAGGTGTGGATCGTCGAACAACCCTTCGAGCGTGTTGACCGGCATCGCCGGGATGTCGGCCTCGTCGAACGCGTCGAGCCATTCCTGGGTGCTGCGATGCTTCATCAGCGAATCGAGCACTTGGTAGAGCTCGCTGAAATGCCTGGGCCGTACCGTGCGGTCGCAGAAGCGTGGGTCCCTGGCGAGGTCCGGCCGCTCGACGATCTCGAAGAAGCGCACCCAGTGCGCGTCGGTGTAGGGTAGCGCGCAGATGTAGCCGTCGTTGGTTGGGAACGGATGGCGGAACTTGTTGATGATGCGGTCGTAGCCCATCGAGCCGCGACCAGGGTTCCAGGTCTCGCCGAACAGATGCTCTGTCAGCCAGAACGAGGCCAGCGTCTCGAGCATCGGCACCTCGATCATCTGTCCTTCGCCGGTGCACTTGCGATGGTAGAGCGCGCCCAGCACGGCGATGCAGAGATGCAGGCCCGTCGTCTTGTCGGCGATCAGGCTCGGCATGAACTTCGGCGCCTCGCCGTCGACCCGGCTCTGCAACGACGCTGCGCCCGATACGCCCTGCACCAGGTCGTCGAAGGCCGGCTTGTGGCCGTACGGCCCCTTGCGCGCATAGCCCAGCGAATAGGCATAGATGATCGACGGATTGACCTTCTTGAGGTCCTCGTAGCCCAGCCCGAGCCGCTCGATCGCCGATGGCCGGCTGTTGTGGATGAACAGATCGGCGCCCTTGATCATGTCCTTGAGCACCGCGACCGCGGCCGGCTTCTTGAGGTCGAGGCAGAGCGAGCGCTTGTTGCGGTTGGCCGCCATATAGATCGGCCCCATGGTCTTGTCGCGGCCCATCGACCCGCCCGACAGGCGCAGCAGATCGCCCTCCGGCGGCTCGACCTTGATCACGTCCGCACCCATGTCGGCCAGATGCTGCGTAGCGAACGGCCCCAGCAGCACGGCCGTCAGATCGATCACCTTTACGCCTGCCAACGGTCCCGGCATTTCGCTCCTCGCTCAACTCGTTATTGCTCTATCGTAGTCTGCTCTCCTCCCTATGCGAAGCATGGGGAGGTGGCGCAGTCTTCTGCGCCGGAGGGGTCATGGGCGACAACAAGACTGTGGCTCACGACCCCTCCGTCGCCGTATGACGGCGACACCTCCCCGCGCTGCGCGCAGGGAGGAATAAGAGGAGTGGAGATGAGCGGAGCGTTGGACGGCCTGCTAGTGGTGAGCGTCGAGCAGGCGGTGGCCGCCCCCTATTGCTCGGCGCGGTTGGCCGATGCCGGCGCGCGGGTGATCAAGATCGAGCGCCCCGAGGGCGATTTCGCGCGTGGCTACGACGGCTATGTGCACGGCCTCTCCAGCTATTTCGTCTGGCTGAACCGCGGCAAGCAGTCGGTCACGCTCGACTTCAAGAAGCCCGACGATCTCGCCCTGCTGCACCGGCTGATCGGCAGGGCCGACGTGCTGATCCAGAATCTCGCGCCCGGCGCCGCCGACCGCGCGGGCTTCGGCTCGGCCGCGATGCGGACCGCGCACAAGCGGCTGATCACGGTCGACGTCTCGGGTTACGGCGATCATGGTCCCTACAAGAACCGCCGCGCCTACGACCTGCTGGTCCAGGCCGAGAGCGGGCTGGCCTCGATCACCGGCACCGAGCATGCGCCGGGGCGGGTGGGCATCTCGGCGACCGATATCGGCACCGGAATGTATGCCCATGCCGCCGTGCTCGAAGCGCTGCTTGCGCGGCAGAAGACCGACGAGGGGCGCGCCATCAAGGTGTCGTTGTTCTCCTCGATGGCGGAATGGATGGCCGTCCCGCTGCTCGCCATGGACTACTCTTCGTATGAATGGCCGCGGCTCGGTCTCACCCATCCGTTCATCGCGCCCTACGGCGTCTATCCCAGCGCCGACAAGGTGCCGGTGCTGATCTCGATCCAGAACGACCGCGAGTTCGAGCGCCTCTGCCACAACGTGCTCGACAGGCCCGGGCTGGAGAAGGACCCAGACTATGCCACCGGCATTGCGCGCAACGCGCGGCGCGACGCGACCAACGCGATCGTGGCGAAGAGCTTCGCCCAGCAGAGCTTCGCCGACCTCGCGGCACGGCTCGACGCCGCGCAGATCGCCTGGGCACGGGTGAGCGATATCGCCTCTCTGTCCAAGCACCCGCAGCTCCGCCGCACGCATTTCGGCTCGTCGAAGGGCGACATCTCGATCCCTGCCCTTGCTGCCGCCTACGACGGCGAGCCGGAGCGGCTCGGCGACGTGCCCGAGCTCGGCCAGCACACGGACCAGGTACGCCGCGAGTTCGCGGCCTGATGAATCGCATCGTCGAGGGCGGACGGCTGGCCGGCTACGGCGCGGCCTACTTCTTCGCGTCCGGCGCCTTCATGAGCTACTGGCCGGTCTGGCTGCGCGACCGCGGCATCACCGATCCCGAGATCGGCACGCTGTTCATGAGCCGCCAGCTCGTCAGCGTGGTGTCGGTGCTGAGCATCGGCTTCCTCGCCCATCGCATCGGCCGGCTGAAAGGCATGCTGCTCGCCCTCGCCGTCGCCGCCATCGTGATGATGGGCGCCTACCAGCTCTCGCACACGTTCCTCGCGCTCTTGCTGGTCGGGCTGGTCTGGGGCTGGGTCTGGTCGCCGACCATGGCGCTCTACGACGGCATCCTCGTGAACGAGGCCAAGGCGCGCGGTTTCGTCTACGGCACGTTGCGCGTCTGGGGCTCGGTCGCCTTCATCTGCGGTACGCTGATCTGCGGTGTGGCGGTCGACAACTTCGGCCCACCGTCGGTGCTCTACGTCGGCTGGCTGGGCGTGATCTGCCTGCTGCCACTGGCCCTCCTCCTGCCCGGCAGCGAAGCCCATGCGCGCGGCGCCGGCAAGCACGCGCCGTTCGGCATCCTCGACCTGTTCCGCTCCAAACCGTTCATGCTGTTCATGATCGCCGCGGGCTTCTGCCAGTCGAGCCACGCCGTGCTCTACAGCTTCGGCACCCTGACCTGGCGCACCGCCGGCCTGTCTGACATCACGATCAGCATGCTGTGGGGCGAGAGCGTCGCCGTCGAGATCCTGATGATGATGGCCAGCGGCTGGCTGATGAAGCGGATCGGCATCACCGGCCTGATCGGCCTCGGCCTGGTCTGCGGCATCGTGCGCTGGACCGGCATGGCCTTCACCACCGCGCTGCCGGCGCTGATCGTGCTGCAGGCACTGCATGCCGGCACCTTCGCCGCCTGCCATCTCGGCGCCATGGCCTTCATCCAGCGCGCACTCCCAAGCAGCGGCACCGCGCTCGGCCAGAGCATCTATTACGCTCTGGGCACCGGCGCCACGCAGGCGGTGATCTTCCAGTTCGCCGGCGTGCTCTATTCCAGGTTCGGCCAGCACGCTTTTCTCGGCATGACCGTCATCAGCACGATCGGGCTGGTGGCGCTCCTGCTGTTGTCCCGGATCTGGAAGGGCGAGCTGCTGATCGGCAAAGTGCCCTCTTCCCTTGACGGTCCGTCTTGAAACCGTAACGCTTGAATGGTTCATCGCCCTCGGACCGACGGAGAGGGTGATGACGATTCTGATCGATCTCAATGCGGAGCTTGCGAAGCTGAAGATGTTTCGTGGCCGCACGCCGACATCGACGCGAGCGGAGCGAGAGGGATCGTCTTCCCGTATATCGCCCTATCGCGACGCCACCATTTTCGCGAGCAAGTCGGCCGGCAAAGGCGCCTGGGAGCGACATCCCGATGGCGACGAGTTCGTCCACGTCATCGATGGCGCGGCGACCCTGCAGACCGCGACGGAGGGCCATTCCCAGTCGTTTGCCGTCAGCGCCGGAATGCTCGCCATCGTTCCCAAAGGCATGTGGCATCGCTTCCACTACCCGGACGGCGTGACCCTGCTGACGATCACCCCCGGACAAAGCGAATATGTCCGCGCCGACACGGATGACCCATTGTCAGTCGAGCCTCAGCGCGATTGAGCATCCTGCGGCGGGCGATCAGGCGTCTACCGGGACCTCCCGCGCGCGGTGACCGGCCAGATGTCGACCAAGGTGTCGCCCTTCACCACGTGGAAGCTCTCGTAGAGGTTGACCGTCGGGTCGCAGTGCGGCGGGGTCAGGATCACCTGCTCGGCGAGCGCCGGCGCGGCCTGACCCTCGGGTGCGATCACGGCGAGGTGCTCGTCGCCCATGAAGCGCGTCGTGGCGCCTTCAACGGCGCCCTTCAGGATCATCGGCGGGCCCTTCTCGGTCGCCATCGCCTTCAGGCCGGCATCGACGGTGACCATCCCCGGCGTGTTGGCGCTCACCACACGCGCGTCGATCTGCAGCGCCTGCTCGAAGGTCGGCTTGTCGGCGCCGCGCAGGTCGCAGACGTTGTAGTCGTGGTCCATGAAGACGTAGGAGCCGACCTGCAGCTCGGTGAAGACGCCGAGCTTGGCGTCGATATAGTGCGTGCCGGTGCCCGAGCCGGTGACGATGCCGGGCTTCAGGCCCGCCGCCTCCAGCTTGGCGAGGATGCCCTTCAGGTATTCCGTGCGCTCCTCGATCTTCTCCTTGCGCTCCTGGAAGGAGAGGATGTGCTGGTGGCTGCCGCAGTAGAACTGCACGCCGGCATATTTGAGCGACTTCAGGCCAACGACCTTCTTCACCAGCTCGACCACGCCATCGGGCGTCGCCACGCCGGTGCGATGGATGCCGGGATCGATGTCGACGATCACCGTCAGCGCCTTGCCGGCCTTCTCCGCAGCCGCGGCGAGGGTCTCGACGTTGGCCGGATGGTCGACCACGACCATCACGTCCTTGGCCTTGCCATTCAGCTCGATCAGCCGCGCGATCGCCTGCGGCGTCACCACCGGCGAGGTGATGTGCAGGCTCTCCACGCCGGCTTCAGCCAGCGCCTCGGCCTCGCCCAGCTTGGCGCAGCACACGCCGAGCGCGCCCGCCGCCATCTGGCGCTTGGCGATGTCGGCCGACTTGTGCGTCTTGGAATGTGGCCGCAGGTTCACCTTGTGCGCCCTGGCGAAGCTCGCCATCTCCGCGATGTTGCGATCGAGCATCTCGAGGTCGAGCACCAGCGCCGGCGTGTTCAACGACCGCCGCGAACCCTGTTGGCCGATAAGATGCCCATGCAGGCGTTGCGCTTCGCTCATTTCTTCTGACCTTCCGTTTGCAGGGTGCGCACGACCATGGCCTCGCCGGTCGTGCCGCGGTTGACGCCGGCGCTCTTCATGAAGGTGTTGTCACGGCCGGTGCCCCACAGCGCAATGCCCTGGGCCAGCAGCCCGCCATCAACCTTGATCGTCTCGCCGGTGATGAAGCGTGCCTCGTCCGAGCACAGGAACGCGGCGACATCGGCGATGACGTCAGGCTCGCCGCGGTCGGGCCAGGGCTGGTGCCTGAACTGCTTCTCGTATCGCTCCGGCCGGCCGCGATGAACCAGGGGCGTCGAGATCACGCCCGGTGCGATGCCGACCACGCGGATGCGGTCGGGGCCGAGCTCGGCGGCGACATTTTCGATCAGGCTGATGACGGCGGCCTTGGCGGCCGAATAGGCGTGGCTGCCGCCGCCGCCCACCATGCCGGCGATCGAGGCCGTCACCAGGATCACGCCGCCATCACCGTGCTTCTTCATCGCGACGGAGGCGTGCTTCATGCCGAGGAACACGGAGCGCGTCAGCACGGCGAAGGTGTAGTCCCAGTCCTCGACGCTGGTTTCTGCGATCGGTCCAAACGCGCCACCGACGCCGGCATTGAGATAGGCGATGTCGAGCCGGCCGAAGCGCTTCTGCGCCTTGGCGACCATCGCGGCGACGTCGGCCTCCTTCGCCACATCGCAGCGCACGAAGGCGATGCTCTCGCCGTGGCCCTGCGCCTTGGCGACGGCCAGCGTCTCGGCGCCGTTCGCCTCGTTGAGGTCGGCCACGACCACCTTCGCGCCGTCGGCCAGGAAGCGCATGACCGTCGCGCGGCCCATGCCGCTTGCGCCGCCGGTCACGACGGCAACCTTCCCTGCCAGTCTGCTCATATCAGCCCCCTTGGGCATTTCGCCCTCCGAACGCATGGTGCGGTTGCGCCGCCCGCGCGGCAAGCCTAGCGTTTCGCAAAAGCGGTAGGAGGCGCGCCATGAAGTTCGGTCTGTTCTACGAGATTTCGATTCCGCGTCCCTGGACGCCCGAGAAGGAGCGCACCGTTTACAACAACTGCCTCGAGCAGGTGAAGCTCGCGGACACGTTGGGCTTCGAGCATGTCTGGGCGGTCGAGCATCACTTCCTGGAGGAATATTCCCACTGCTCCGCGCCGGAGCTGTTCCTCACCGCCTGCGCCGTGCTGACGAAGAACATCAAGGTCGGGCACGGCATCGTCGTCTGCGTTCCCGAGTTCAACCATCCGATCAAGATCGCCGAGAAGACCGCGACGCTCGATATTCTGTCGGGCGGGCGCCTGCATGTCGGCACCGGCCGCTCGGCGACCTGGACCGAGCTCGGCGGCTTCCGCGCCAATCCCGACACCACCAAGAAAAGCTGGGACGAATTCGTGCGCTGCCTGCCGAAGATGTGGATGCAGGAGACCTTCGCGTACCAGGGCGAATTCTGGTCGATGCCGGAACGCACCATCCTGCCCAAGCCCTACCAGAAGCCGCACCCGCCGATGTGGGTGGCGGTCACCAGCCCGGGCACCGAGATCGACGCCGCCGATCGCGGGCTGGGCAGCCTTGGCCTCTCGTTTGCGGGCTTCGACGAGCAGGAGAAGAAGATCAAGGAGTACCGCCGGCGCATCCAGCATTGCGAGCCGGTCGGCGCCTTCGTGAACGAGCAGGTCGCCACCACCAACTTCCTGTTCTGCCACGAGGACGAGAAGACCGGCGTCGAGATGGGCAAGAAACTCGGCAACACCTTCAACTACCTGGCGACGCAGCTGATCTCGACGCGCGAGGTCTTCTCCTCGCCGTCCTACCAATCGCTCGGGCTGTTGCCCGCGCTCCGTCGAGCGGCGACCGGGCCGGACGCCAATGAGCAGCAGACCGAGGGCATGGCCTACGGCGATCCGGCGCGCATCATCCGCGCGATCAAGAAATGGGAGTCGCTCGGCGTCGATTGCGTCAACTTCATCCTCAACGCCAACGAGGTCGTGCCGCAGGATCAGGTGATGGCGAGCCTGCGCCTGTTCGCCAAGGAAGTGATGCCGCATTTCGCCCAGAGGCCCCAGACCGCAGCTGCAGCGGCGGCGGAGTAAGCCATGCCTCTCTACGGAACGCTCGACATCACGCAGTCGCCCGCGCGCCTGCCGACCCTGCCCAACCTGGACACCGAGGCCTGGGCGCTGCCCAAGGCCGAGATGATGCAGCTTCTGATGGAAGTACCGCGCAGCTCGACCGAAGGGCTGCTGCCCAAGGCGATGCATCCGGCGCTGCCGTCCTACGTGATCCTGGCCGTGACACGATACAGCGACAGCCCGGTTGGTCCGTTCAATCTGGCGGTGCTGCGGCTCGGCAGCCGCGCCGGCGCTCATCCGCGCGGCTTCCTGCTGGGAGCGGTGGCCAGCACCGACGCCGCGGCACTGGAGCTGCGCGCCCGCTGGGGCATTCCGGTCGAGGCCGGCGAGGTGAGGTACGTCCGCCGGCATGACCGCGTGATGGGCACGGTGAAGAAGGACGGCAGGACCATCCTCGACTGCGCCCTGGTCGATCCGCAGCCGGTCGCTGGCAGCGACGTGCAGTACATCAACTGGGTGACGGCGGCGAATGCGCCGCTCGACGGCACGACCCAGCCGCTTCTGATCCAGGTCGATCCGAAATACACCTTCTACAAGGCCGAGCGCGGCAAGCCCGTGGTCAACACGTTCGATCCGGCCGCGTGGAACGCGCCGACGCTCGAACTGTCCAATGCCATCGTCGGCACCTGCTGCACCGTCGACACCGACCTGCCGCGCATCCGCTTCGTGATGGATCCACTCAAACCCGTCTTCCAGGGCACCCGCCGCATCCGCGAGTCGCGGGCCGATGAATAGTGATCCGCTGGGAGCGCGGCTCTCCAGAGCCGCTCTTCTTCGCCTTGCCATTTCCCATGAGCGGCTCTGGAGAGCCGCGCTCCCAGCAGAAGAAAGAGTCTTGAGATGAAAATCGGAGTCTTTTCCACCTTCATGTCGCCCAACGCGACGCCGTCGATGATCAAGGACTTCGGCAAGCGTGCCGAGGGGCTGGGTCTGGAATCGATCTGGATGGGCGAGCACGTCGCCCTGTTCGACAAGAACACCTTCGGCTATCCGGGCTCGAAGGACGGCCGCATCCCGGTGCCGCCGGGCGGTGGCATGCTCGACGTGACGGCGACCTTCGGCTTCCTCGCCGCAGCGACGAGCAAGGTGCGCTTCGGCACCGGCGTCGCGCTCGTGCCGCAGCGCAACCCGATCTACACCGCCAAGGAAGTCTGCACGCTCGACTGGCTCAGCGAAGGGCGTTTCGATTTCGGCATCGGCGTCGGCTGGAACAAGGAAGAAGTCGAAGGCTGCGGCTATAAATGGGAGGACCGCGGCGCCCGCTGCGACGAGTTCCTCGAGGTGATGCGCCGGCTGTGGACCGAGCCGGTCGTCGACTTCAAGGGCAAGTGGGTATCGTTCGAGACGATGAAGATGGATCCCAAGCCGATCCAGAAGCCGCATGTGCCCATCATCGTCGGCGGCTATGCCGACCAGGCCTTCCGGCGCGCGGTGAAATTCGGCGCCGGCTGGTACGGCTTCAACCTCGATCCCGAACGAACCAAGGGCATGCTGGCCAAGCTCGACGCCGCCTTCGCCAAGGCGGGCAAGAGCCGCGGGCCGGACTACCGCATCGTCATCACGCCGCCGATGTCGATGGCCCCCGACGCGATGCAGGCCTACGCCGAGCTCGGCGTGCACGAGCTCGTGGTCAACCTCGGCGGCCAGAAGCCCGAGCAGGTCGACAAGCGCCTGCCTCAGATCGGCAGCCTGGTGAAGATGGCGGCGTGATATCGGCCCTCCTCCCCTTCGCGGAGTCCGCGAAGGGGAGGAGGGCTCCTGAATGGAGTGCCTGACTCATGCTCCTCGAAACGCTGCTGCCGCTCGGCAAGGTCGATCCCGGCCTTCGAGCGCCGGAAGTGCCACTCGATCTCGCTTCGATCGGCCGTGAAGCACGGCTCCTGGAGGAAATCGGCTACGAAGGGCTCGTCGTCGAGGAGACCAAGGACGATCCGTTCATCCTGATGGCCCTCGCCGCGCAGGCAACTCAACGGCTCAGGATCGGCACTTCGGTCGCCATCGCTTTCCCGCGCAGCCCGACCGTGACGGCGATGAGCGCCTGGACCTTGGCCAAGCTCAGCCACGGCCGCTTCACGCTCGGCCTCGGCAGCCAAGTGCGGGCGCATATCGAACGGCGTTACGGCCTGCCCTGGTCGCCGGCCGGCCCGTGGATGCGCGACTACGTCAATGCCGTGCGCGCGGTGTGGAACCACTGGCAGACCGGCGCCCCGCTCGACGTGAAGAGCGACCATTACACGATCAATCTCATGGTGCCGCTGTTCAACCCCGGCCCGATCGAGCATCCGGACATCCCGATCCATGTCGCGGCGGTGAACTCGGTGATGTGCCGGATGGCGGGCGAAGTGGCCGACGGCATCCGCGTCCATCCGGTCTGCACGCCGTCCTACATCGCCGAGGTGATGCTGCCGGCAGTGCGCGCCGGCGCGGCCAGGGCGGGCCGCTCGCTGGAGCAATTCCAGGTCTGCATGAAGCCGCTGGTCGCCTCGGCCGCGACCGAGGAAGAGCTGGTGCGCAAGGTGCGCGACGTGCGGGCACGTATCTCATTCTACGCCTCGACACCGCAATATCGCGCCGCCTTTGCCCATCACGGCCTCGGTGACCTTGCCGACAAGCTCAAGCTGCTCTCGCGCGCACAACGTTGGGAGGAGATGCCGCAACACATCGATGACGACGTGCTGCATAGCTTCGTGACGATCGGCACCTACGACCAGATCGCGCAGAAGCTCATCGAGCGGTTTGGCGAGGTGGTCACCCACTGCGAGTTCTCGATCGCGGTGAAGACCGACGCCGACAAGGAGCTGCTGCGCGATCTCGCCCGGACCATCCAGTCGCGGAGCCTCGACCCGGTGCGAAAGACCATCCTGGGTGCTACAGCCTAGGGGATGTCCCCGCCCGTCCAACCCGTCGCCAGCGACGAGAAGCTTCCCTCATCCGTCGACGTCGTCGTGATCGGCGCCGGTATCGCCGGCACCACCGCGGCCTACGAGCTCGCCAAGCGCGACTTCTCCGTCGCCCTGCTCGACAAGGGCCGGGTTGGCGGCGAGCAGAGTAGCCGCAACTGGGGCTGGGTGCGCCAACAACACCGCGACCTGCGCGAGCTGCCTCTGGCCATGAGGAGCCTCGAGATCTGGCGCGGACTCAACCAGGAGATCGGCGCGGAGACCGGATTCCGGCCGACCGGCCTGCTCTATGTCACGACACGGCCGGCCGACTTCGCGCAATGGGAGGCCTGGACACTCAAGGCGCGCGAGTACCAGATGCACAGCCGCATCCTGAGCGCCGCCGAGGCCAAGGGGATGACGCCCGGCAGTGTCCCGGCATGGATCGGCGGCGTGCACTCGCCGACCGACGGACGGGGTGAGCCCTCGCTCGCCAGCCCGGCCATTGCGGAGGCGGCACGCCGGGCTGGTGCGACGATCCATCAGGATTGCGCCGCGCGCGGGCTCGAAACCTCTGCCGGCAAGGTCTCCGGCGTCATCACCGAGAAGGGCGTGATCCGCACGCAGGCGGTGCTGCTGGCCGGTGGCGCGTGGAGCGGGCTGTTCTGCCGCCGGCATGGGCTGCGGCTCGCGCAGGCCAGCGTGAAATCGACGTCCTTCTCGACGACGGAAGCGCCCGAAGTGACCAAAGGCGGCCTGTCGATGCCCGACGTCACCATCCGGCGCCGGCTCGACGGCGGCTACACGGTCGGACTAGGCGGCCGCGGCCTGCTCGAGATCTCGCCGCAGGGCCTGATGCACGCCCGCCAGTTCTGGCCGACCTTCAAGCAACGGCGCTGGGGGCTTTCCTTCACCATCGGCCGGTCCTTCTTCGACGGGCCGGAGGCGCTGGCGCGCTGGTCGTTCGACGGCATCTCGCCGTTCGAGCGCCATCGCACGCTCGATCCCGGCGCGGACCCGAAACTGGTGCAGCTCGGCCTGACGCGGCTCGGCGAGCACTATCCCGCATTGGCCAAACTCAAGGTCGCGCATTCGTGGGGCGGTTTCATCGATTCGACGCCCGACGGCATCCCGGTGATCTCGGCGGTCGACAGCATGCCCGGGCTCTTCCTCTCGACCGGCTACAGCGGCCACGGCTTCGGCATCGGCCCGGGCGCCGGCCGGCTGGCCGCCGACCTCGTCGCCGGCGACCCGCCGATCGTCGATCCGCACCCCTTCCGCTACAGCCGCATGATCGACGGCACCGACCTCGGCGAGCCGGGAATGATGTAAGGAAACACCGTGGCCAAACCGGGCTCCGGCGCTACAGTCGACGCCATGCCTCCGGCGAGCAGCGAGCGATGACCGACAAGGTGAAGCGCCGATTGACCACAGTCCTGTGCGCCGATGTGCACGGATATTCCCGTCTCATGGAAGCGGACGAAGCGGGAACGTTGGCGGAGCTGCAGCGCCATCGCACCGCGATGACGCGGTTGGTGGAGCGCCATGACGGGCGGATCGTCAATACCTGGGGCGATGCCGTGATCGCCGAGTTCGCCAGCGTGGTCGAGGCGGTGCAGTGTGCGATCGAGACCCAGCAGGAGGTTTCCAGCGAGGAGCGGGCCCCCTCCCCGGCCCGCCGGATGCGGTTTCGCATCGGCATCAATCTGGGAGACGTGATGGTCGACGGCGCCGACATCTATGGCGACGGGGTCAACATCGCGGCGCGGCTGCAGGAACTCGCCGAGCCCGGCGGCATCGTGATTTCCAGTACGGTGTATGACCAGGTGCGCAACAAGCTGTCCGTCGGCTTCGACTGCCTCGGCCAGCAGCCGATGAAGAACGTCGCTCCCGTGACCAGCTATCGCGTGGCCATGATTGACGGGGACAACGCTCGCGTCGGCGCGCCGGTTGGCGAAAGCCCGACTCCCCGCCGCGCCGCGTCTCCGGCCGAGCCGGCGGCGCCTGGGCTTCGCGGCGAACACCAGCCGTCCGGGTGGATCCATGTCCTCCGGCAGGGCGTCGCGAACCTGCCTCGCCCCGTTGCCGCAGCCCTCACCGTTGCGGGCTTTCTGGTTCTGATCAACCTATTCACCAGTCCGCACAGGATCTGGTTCCATTGGCCCGTCGCAGCGCTGCTGTTCTTCGCCATCATGCGGACCGTGCTCCGGCGTGGACGCGGGTCGGACAGAAACGAAGATCGCTGAGCCGGCATCGTCAGGCAGCCCTCGCCCGATCGAGCTCCGCCGCTCCCGCTCGCAACCGGGGGATCAGCTCGCGGCCGAAGTCAATCGTGTCCTCGAACGGGTCGAAGCCCCGGATCAGGAACGAGCGCACGCCGATCTTGTAGTATTCGAGCAGCGCGCGAGCGACCTGCTCGGGCGTGCCGACCAGGCATGACGTATTGCCCATCGCGCCGGTCGCCTCGGCGATCGGCATCCACAGCCGCTCGTCATGGGTTTCGCCTTGCGCGGCAAAGTCGAGCAGGCGGCGCGCGGAGTGGTCGAGCGGCTTCTTGGCGTTGCCGAAGCCGGTCGGATCGCCGGGCTTCTGAATCGTCGCGAGGATCCTGCGGGCGCGATCCCATGCCGCGCCTTCGGTATCGGCGAGGATCGGGCGAAAAGACATGTTGAAGGTCGGTGTCCTGCCATACGCTGCAGCACGCGCCTTGAACTCGGCGACCCGCTGCGCGGTGGCGGCGAGCGGTTCGCCGAACATCGCGAAGACGTCGCAATGCTTCGCCCCCATGGCCAACGCGCCTTCCGACGAGCCGCCGAAGAACAATGGCGGATGCGGCTTCTGTAAAGGATGGATGTCGGATTTTGCGCCGCGTACCTTGTAGAACTCGCCTTCGAAGTCGAAGCGCCGCTCGCTCGACCAGGCGAGCTTCATCACCTCGAGATATTCGGCGGCGCGGCGGTAGCGTTCTTCCTTGGGAGCAAAGTCACCGTCGCCGTGCTGCTCGGCATCGCTTGCCCCAGCGATCACGTGCAGGGCGATGCGCCCTTCGGTGAGATGATCGAAGGTCGCGATCTTGCGCGCCGCCAAGGTCGGCGCGACGAAACCCGGCCGGTGCGCGATCAGGAAGCCCAGATGTTCGGTGTGGTGGGCCGCGTACTGCGCAACGAGAAAGCCCTCGGCCGAGGACGCGGTGTAGCCGACCAGCGCGAGGTCGAAGCCCGCCTTGTCATGCGCCTGGGCGTAGGCCCTCAGGTACGGCGGCGAGATCCCGCCCTTGATGATATGGACCGTGGCCTCGCCGCTCGGCGGCGCCACGCCGATCATGCCGATCACGCGTACAGGCATGGTGTCCTCCAGTCTACCGGCTGTTCAGGGTGCCGGCTTCTCCCAACTATACCCTTTCCCCGCCTGCGCGCAGCAGCGCGCTCTTTGGCTATCCCTATGGCGCGAAACGTGCTTGGTGCCCTCTTGGGAGTGGGAAAGATGTCATGCCAGCGTTGACCATTCGGCACGTCACGACTTATCGATACCGTCGGCCGGTCGCCTTTGGCGAACATCGGATGATGCTGCGTCCGCGCGATTCGCACGACCAGAAGGTCATCGGTGCGACACTCGGGATCACGCCAGAGCCCTGCAGCCTGCGCTTTGACCGCGATGCCTTCGGGAACCATGTCGCGATCGCGGAATTCGCCGCCAGTGCGACCGAGCTCAGCTTCGACAGCGTGGTCTGCCTCGAGCACTCGCCGGCCAATCCCGGGGTCCTCACTCTCGACGCGGGCGGCCCGGCCTTTCCGGTCGACTATGGGAGCGACATCGAGCCCGAGGTCGACGACTGCCTGCGGCGGCGTCATGCTGACCCGAACGACGAAATCGGCAGCTGGGCACGGCAATTCATCGACGAAACAACGCCCGACGGCGCACTCGCCCTGCTCACCCGCCTGTCTCGGGGTATCCAGCAGCAGTTTACCTATCGCCGCCGTGAAGCCAAAGGCATCCAATCGCCGGCAGAAACGTTGAGGCTGGGTCACGGAAGTTGTCGAGACTTCGCCTGGCTGATGATCGAAGCGGCCCGAGCCCTGGGCCTCGCTGCGCGGTTCGCCTCGGGTTACCTGGCAGTTGCCTTTGCTGAGGCGCCGGGTGCCGAGGACGGCCCGCATGGCGCCACACATGCGTGGGCGCAGGTCTATCTGCCGGGCATCGGATGGATGGATTTCGATCCGACCAGCGGTAGCGTCGGCAGGAGTGCGCTCGTAACGGTCGCCGTCGTCGGCGATCCGGAATGCGCGCTCCCGCTTCACGGGACATTCATCGGGTCCGCGTCGGACCCATTGGGCATGGAGGTGCGCGTCAGCGTCACCTCGGAGTGCACCTGAATCGAGGAACAGCTTGATCAAAATCCGCGTCGGCTACGAACTGATCTACGACCTTCCGCAGCCAACGCCCATGATCATGGTCCTTGGCACCCATTTCTCCCGGGCTTCCGACGTCGTCGTTCCCGACCATCTCACCACGACCCCCTCCCTCCCGATCGAGGCCTATCGCGACCTGTTCGGCAACTGGTGCAGCCGGATCCTCGCTCCCGCGGGCCGCCTGCAGCTGACCGGCGACGGCATCGTCCGCGATTCGGGATTGCGCGATGCCATTGTTCCGGACGCGCCACAGCATCCGGTCGAAGACCTTCCCGCCGACACGCTGGGGTTTCTTCTCGGCAGCCGGTACTGCGAAACCGATCGCCTTTCGGATCAGGCTTGGCAGCTTTTCGGTGGCACGCCCCCGGGATGGGCGCGGGTCCAGGCAATCTGCGATTTCGTCCACCACCACATCACGTTCGGCTACCAGCACGCCCGGCCGACGAAGACGGCATGGGAGGCCTTCAACGAACGAACGGGCGTGTGTCGCGACTTCGCTCATCTGGGCGTTGCGTTCTGCCGCGCGATGAACATTCCCGCGCGCTATTGCACCGGCTATCTGGGCGACATCGGCATCCCGCCGGTACCGGACCCGATGGACTTCGCCGGCTGGTTCGAGGCTTACCTTGGCGGCCGCTGGTACACCTTCGACCCGCGCAACAATGTGCCGCGCATCGGCCGGATCCTGATTGCCCGAGGGCGTGATGCGGCCGACGTGCCGATCACCTACACCTTCGGCCCCAACACGCTGGTGAGCTTCAAGGTCTGGACGGACCTGGTCGATTAGCGTCTGTATTAGAGCTAATGATTGATTTTGACTGGCATCGCCGACCTACATTTAGGCAAATTATGGGTGGCCTTCGCGATGTGTTGGTCTCGCCCGGTCAAGCCGGTCCGCAGCACGCAACTAGCGGCTTGCGGAAGAGATACAGCCCACGGTAGTCTCGTCTGGACAGCCGCTACCACCTTCGCTGTTAACAATATTGCTATTCTGAGAGCTGCAATGATTGGCGCATCACCTGACCACATATTCGAGGTCTTGCACGCCGCAGGACCAGTCGCGCTAAGATTTCAATCAGTACTTGCGGGACTAGGAACCGCTTTTCAGGAAGTGCACTTCTATACTCGCAGCAGGATAAAGGCTTACGGCAGCATCACAAAGAAAATTGAGGACCACCAGCGCACGGATCCCGAATATTCTTTTTCATCTGTAGATGATGTAATTGGCGTGCGAGTCGTGACGCTTGATGATGAGGATCTCTGGCCTGCGTTGCATCAAATATTGCGTGCAATCGAGGTGGGACGGTCACTAGATCAACCTTTGTTTTCAGGTGCTACTGTTTGGGACGCGGTGCAGCGGGCAAAATTTTACAAGCGAGTGGCTGAAGAGGGCAGGCCTTATGGACAACAAAACTGCTTCGAACCTTCGCAGGATGCTGACGTCTACGCTCGGTGTGCCGACCAAGTTAAAACTCGCATTGCCGCGGATGTGTCGGACCCAACAGCCGCCAGGGCCCTACAAGACAAATTTCGAGTCATTGAACCGACGCCACAATTATATTCTTCCGCACACATTTACCTTAATACTTTTAGCTATACGCTCAGACCGTCAAAAGTCGTACAAATACCGATGGAAATACAGATACGGACCGCGGTCGAAGATATTTGGTCCGAAGTAAACCATAAGCTTGTCTACAAAGGGGCCAATGGCGCCTGGAGTTTGGACATACAGACCGCTCGCAATAACCTTGAGCGAAATTCCGCGACACTAAAGCGAACCTTCAACAGTTTGCCGTACTACGTGCGCGATTTTCGTGCTCTGCATCGACAATTTTCCAAGCTCGTCACCGAGTTTCAACGGCCCCCATCGACCTATCGGTCTCTAGTGATGAGCCTAGTTTCTACTGCTGCGGGCCGACTTATAGGCTTCATTGGCGGGAAACTCGCGGAGTACGATAATCATCTATTGAAGCTTTCGCAATTTGACAATGAGAATGATCATGAGGCAGCAGGCCGAGAGCTGGAGCGGTGCTTTAAGACACTTAGAACTATCGCAGACGGGTTAGCGAGCGAAAAACGTCTGCACGATAGTCATAGCCCTGAGTACATTGCTTGCGACGAATGTCAGAAGCTACTTTCTTTTGAGAGTGTCAGGTTAAAGGTTGTGGGTGTGACGCAATTTGAATGCCGATATTCGAATAGGACTTTGAAGCGCGTTGGTAATGATCGACAGAAGTTCTTGGATCGGCTATTTGATGACTTAAGCGCATATGAAAATCACATCGTAAATCTTCGTCCAGAGGCTGTACTCGCATTCTGGAAGTATGAGATAACTCAATCCTACAATCGTTCAGATGCGTTGCGATTTCTTGATAGATCGTATCGGCAGCTTGCTTCAGATACCAGCTTGCCCGTATGGAGCATCTACAGGATAGTTGTGCCGAGGCGAAAGAGCATGGAGTTGCATGAGAACATAAACACCGCACTTGCTCGCCCGCATCTTATTCCAGATAATTCGTCAAACGGATTTCAGGCTCGATACAAATATATAATTGAAGACTTCAGAGAGGCAATGGAACTTGCCAAGGAGGCCTATCAGCTGAGCTTTAACGAGGACACGAGACGAGGCGATATTTTGTTTGGATTTCAACAGGATGAAAGAATTGTTGATGGAAATAACATGATTGCCTTATATTTGAGAGGCTATCGAATATTCAGATATAATATTTTTGCCGGCGGCATCGTTGACGACAACGAGATTGCTGAAGTCTGTGCGGTAATTAGATTGCGAATGTTTTCGGTTCGCCTAAGCGAGCGTGAGCGGCAACAGCTGCACATGAACATCACAGAAGTTGAGAGTATTCTGGAGAGTAAGGCAAACAATCAAGAGAGGTGACTCCGCGATCCTAGAGTTAGATTGAGGGGTGGCTCAAAATATGATTGAATGGATCCACGCGGTCGGAAAGACTGGTACTCTTACATAATTTTCTATAATGGGGGGCCTGCTCTCCCGCCTGTTTAGCTCTGGAGCAAGGCCGGGAACCAAAATACACTCGAGATTTGGCACTTAGGGCGCCTGGACCGCTTTAGACGCCAGACACACTTAAAATCCCAGAACGGCGAAGGTTTCGCTCCGGATCAAACAAAGGGGCTTCACTGCAACATTGAGCCAACCTACCGATGCCAAACCCGAAAAACACCGCACCGCGCTCTGAATTCCAAAATTTCCGGAACCGCGTTACAGCGATATGCGACAATAGTGGCATAGATAAAAACAGACTTATCGGCCGATGAATCCCATTCTAGTCAATATTAAGAGTTTGTAGTATTTGCTGCACTCTAGCATCATTCGACAAATTGTAAGGCTCTAAGAGCCGATCCTCAACAATAAGTGGCGCGATGTCGGCAATTGCATGAGCGGCAACTTTTAACTGGGTGGCGTCGTAGCGCAACCGATCCCGGAACTCGTCAATACGCGTCACGCTGGAATATGGTCCGTCTATTGCCTTGTCTGCTGTTTCCCTATCTGCCAGTTCTGGATTGGAAGACGCGTTAAAGTCATGTCCGACAAGTGGTCGCACAAACGTATCTTGAACCCATCCGATCTGTCTCTGAAAGTACTGCGAAAACGCTTGAGGATCGTGGTCGTTTTTTCTCTCAATGTGATTTGTTATGTCCAAAAATCGCGCACGCGCGTCACGAAGAAAATCCTGAATTTCGGTAACCTTCTCCGAATTTTCTGGTGTTTGGAATGCCGCAAACAACTGGTACAAAGGCACCAGAGGGTTCCGCGAATGAACACTTTGATCATCGAAAGAACCAAAATAGCTACGAATTTGAGGGCGGCAAACGTATAGAAATTCCTGCTCTCTTGAAAAGGAATTTATTAATCTGAAGGCAATATTCCAAGAGTCAACCTTATAGTGGAACATCTTGTCCGCATCGGGGCGTGTGTCCGTTCGGCCGCGCTTGCGCTTCATCCGATCATATATGTCGAGGTATTCTTTGCTTATTTCGTGATTAATCGGACTGAAAGGATCGCGAGTCTGCGGACGTATGTTCGTATGCTCATGCGCAAGCGACAACACGCCGTTATTGAACAGGGAGACCACCTTTCGGAGGTTTGTATTGTGGCTTCCGAGTTGCAGGTTGCCAATATATCTTTTTAAGCGTTCACCCTCGCTGGACTCTTGAGCTAGATCGCGAGGTTGAGCACGCGAAGCTTGAAATGCCGAGATAATCTCTGCGGCATAGTCACGCGAGTCGCTAATTCTTATGAAGTGCGCGAAGCGATGCTCAACCGTATCGAGAAACTCAAGAATACTTGGAACAGTAAAGCAAATCTTGAAATTAACCGACTTATGACAATGCATGAGAAGAGAAAATATATTTCGGCCTGCGCGATCGTATTGAGGCGACGTTGAATGAGCACCGGGCCACAACCAAGGATAAATTAGGTCGTAGTCAGAATTGTAGAAAAGTTTTGTAGAATTTGAACTCTCCACGTCCGCAAGAGACTGCACAACAATGGCGTAGAGACCTTTAATTTCCTGATAGGCTTCAAACAGCTTTGAGTTTATCTGCATTGAACTTCTCGTGCTGGTTCTCACGGCTCGATCCTTTGGTCCAAAGGCGGGCTCACTCCATTCGCTGACCGAAGCGAGGGAAGTTGAGTTGAGCTTGCACCAAGCACTACACTGCCGCAAGTCTTTTGCAACTGAAAGGTGGGGTCTGTGGCTGGGCGAACTGTTAGTAGAATGGATTGGGAGCTCCAGTCTTTGACGCATCCTTCAACTTGTTTCCCCGTGATGGCGACCTTTGGGTCCGATGAAGTCGAACTTTGCCTTCCCGAAAGTAACCTGTTGCGGAGTCTCACGAAGCTTTCGGAAGATGTGAACCGATACTTTTCCAGCTCAAGCTCGTTTGCCTTTGTGTCAGTTCGCTCGTTGGTTCTTGCTCATCTGCGGTTCGAGAGCGTGCAGAGTGCGAACCAACTGATGCGTGCAGCCTACGAAGGGCGAATTGCAAAACGGAAGCCCATTGCTGTGAGGGCAATGGGGAACCTCTTCTGGGTTGAGGATGGCAATTCAACAGCGGCCAATGCGATCCTCTCACGATGGCAAGCGATCCCAATCACGGTAGTTCGGTGATAAAGCGGTCCCTGGGGACGGCGGTGGCTTTTGCAAGGTCGAGAGTTAAGTGTATTCAGCTCAAGGCTTCTTGATCTCGGTCGCCGACAGTTCAGAGAGAGACATTTATCCCAGGTCTCGAGACGGATCCGGGGTCAATGAGCGCTGACCGGCAGGCGCGCGCACCACTGCCACATGGCCGGCGCCTGATCCCTCACTTCATCAAAGCTGCAGCGAAGCCCGTCGGCGACAAAACCTATGGCAGCACGCCACTGAGACAATGGGTGAAGGATCGCAGCGACACGGCCTGTTGATCTGAAAGATTGCTTGCACTCGGACTTGCTGGGAACGACGGGAGGTAGAAAGTTCCAGCGGAACTGCCGGCAAATTTCAAATCATGATATGAGCTTGGGACGGAAGACTTTTCTCATTCAGTCGGCGGCCAGCGGCCGTCCCGTCGCTTCCTCGTAGCGCTTCTGGCGCATCTCGCGGCGGATGTCGCCTAGGTCGGCATCCTCGAGTTCCGGCACCCAGCCGTCGCGGCCCTGGACGTAGTTGCGGTTGGTCTGGCGCGGATTGCGGTTCACCAGCGGTCGCGCATAGAGCGGATGGGTGATGCTGCGGATCTCGTGCTCGATCTCGAACAGCTTCTTGCCGCTCGCCGGATCGACGATGTCGTTGAAGCGGTACTGGTACTGGTTGCTCTCCTCGGTGAGGATCTTGCGCTCGACCAGCTCGCGGTGCGGCTTCGAAAAGTTCGCGACATAGACCTGGATGTGATGGCCGTCATAGGCGGCCTGCGGCGTGTCGGTCTCGCGGAACACCAGCTCCTGGCCATACCCTACCAGGACGTGCGCCGCGCCATCCTTCACCGACGTCATGGTACCCAGCACCTCGCTATAGAAGCCCGCGATACCCTTGGCCGTGCCGGCCGGCACGTCGAACTCGACATAGGGCATGCCAAGCTTCATGCCGGCGAAGCGCTCGGACGGGTCGTAGACGATGTACTGGTTTCCCCACGGGCATGTCGCCTCGACCCGGTCGGCGTGCTCGGTGAACGCGAACTTCGTGCCGCCCAATGCCTTCGTTACGTTCTCCAGCCGCTTCACCAGCAGCTCATGATCGGGGATCACCAGCGCGGTGCGGCCGCGCAGCTTCTGGGCCTTGCCGGTCGGCAAGTGAAACTGGCTGCGACCGACATTGATCCACATATTGTCGACGCTGGTCATCAGATAGGGATCGCGCGTCAGCCCGAGCCCGCTGACATAAAACAAGGTCGCCAACCCCTGATCCGGGACGAGCAGGTTGACATGCTCGAGCCCGACGATATTGCCGAGGTCCTCCGCACTGCGGTCGAATTGCTTGGGCATCGCTTGCCTCCGTTCGGTCAGGCGGACATTGTAGCGCGTTTTCGGCCGCCAAAGTCGAAGGGATCGCAACCATGATCACAAAGTTCGACAGTTCGTACGTCGGCACGGTCGACATGGAGAAACTCGGGTATCTCGGGACGCCGATCAACGACCGACTCTATTCCAACGACGAGCTCGCGAGTGCACTGCACAAAGCCGTTGCATACGCGAAGAGAATGGACGGGCTGGGCTACGACACCTTCTGGATGGCCGAGCACCATTTCCAGCCCGAGGGCACCGAGTGCATCCCCAACCTGCTGATGATGGCGATGCACCTGGTCAACCAGACCAGGAACCTCAAGATCGGCTGCGGCTTCAATGTCGTGCCGATGTGGCATCCGCTGCGGCTCGCCGAAGACTACGCCATGGCCGACATCCTGAGCGGCGGGCGGGTGATCTTCGGCGTGGCGCGCGGCTATCACACCCGCGAGGTCGAGAGCTTCGGCGCACCGCTGACCGACCAGGCGGCCAACCGCGAGATGTTCGAGGAAGGCGTCGACATCATCTTCAAGGCCTTCAACGAGGAGCGTTTCAGCCACAAGGGCCGCTTCTACACGATCCCGCCCGAGGTGCCGTATCGTGGCTACACGCTGAAGGAAATTTCGCTGGTGCCGCGGCCGCAACGGCTGCCGGTCGAATGCTGGCAGCCGATCCAGAGCGGCTCGGCGCGCGCCTTCGACTTCATGGCCAAGCACGGCATCTCGGGCGTGATCGGCGGCGGCTCGGCCGAAGGCGGCGCGGTCGATCGGCACATGGACGAGTTCCGCGCGGCCTACGCCCGGCGCGGCATCGAGCTGGAACTGGGCGAGAAGCTCTCGCTCGGCTACCAATTCCATATCGCCGAGAGCCGAGAGGCGGCGATGCGTGCCGCCGCCACGGCCTACGAAGAGAACATGAAGATGTTCGGCGAGCTGCGCCTGGTGCGCGCGCTGACCGACGAGCAGATCGCCGCGATGCGCGATCCGCGACTGGTGCCCAACGTCAAGCTCCCGCGCATCGAGGATGCGGTGAAGGCGGGCGGCTTCCTCGCCGGCACGCCGGCCGACATCATCGAGCAGCTCAAGGCGGTCGAGAAGCGCTATCCGGGCCTCGAGCGCATCAGCTGCTCCATGCCGCTCGGCACGCCCCTCGCGGTGACGCTCGAACAGCTCGACCGCTTTGCCAACGAGGTCATGCCGGCCTTCAAGCCCATGAAGGCGGCCGCTGATTGACCGCCATGTCATCCACAGCGCCCAGTGTCATCCCGAGCGCAGCGAGGGATCCATGCTGGGGCCCAATAGATCCCTCGCTGCGCTCGGGATGACACGGAGCTTTGCAGTTGGGACATCAGGAGAGAGCAGAGACATGATCTTCGAAATTCGCACCTATCAATTGAAGCCCGGCACCGTGCCGAACGCTGTGCAAGCCTTCGCCGACAAGATCGAGAACAGGGTGAAGCTCTCGCCGCTGGCGGGCTTCTGGCATACCGAGGTCGGCGAGCTCAACAAGATCATCCATATCTGGCCGTACAAGGACATCAACGAGCGCAACGAGATCCGGGCCAAGGCTGTCGAGACCAAGGTCTGGCCGCCGGCGATCTCCGATTTCGTCACCGACATGGAAAGCAAGATCGTCTATCCGGCGGCTTTCTCGCCGAACTTCCAGCCGGGCGAGCACGGCACCTGCTACGAGTTCCGCACGTACACCTATGGCGCCGGCGCAATCCCGAAGATCATGGAGAGCTGGAGCAAGCATATCGGCGAGAGGGTGAAGGTCTCGCCGCTGATCTTCGCCGGCTACACCGAGATCGGCCCGCTCAACCAGTGGATCCATGTCTGGGCCTACAAGAACATGGGCGAGCGCGAGCGGCTGCGCGGGCTGGCGATGAAGCCCGGCAGCTGGCCACCGCCGCGCCCCGAGGGCGTCGTCATGCATCGCATGGTCAACACCTTCGCGGTGCCGGCGGCGTTCTCGCCCCTCAAATAGGAGACAACCAACAGGAGGAAACGATGACAGTCACCATTCGACAGGTCGGGCCCTGCCTCGCAGGCGAAGTGGAGGGCATCGACATGCGCAAGCCAATGACGGCCGACGAGGTGGCCGCCATCCATGCCGGCATGGACAAGTATGCCGTGCTGGTCTTCCGCAACCAGAACATCACCGACGCCCAGCAGCTCGCCTTCACGCAAAGCCTGGGCGACATCGAGCACGCGATCGGCACCAGCCTGCGCGCCGCCAACGAGACACGCCTGCCGACGACATTCGCCGACGTCTCCAACCTCGACAAGAACGACAAGCCCTACGCGCGCGACGATCGCCGGCGGCTTTTCGCCATCGGCAACCGGCTGTGGCATTCGGACAGCTCGTTCAAGGTGACGCCGGCCAAGTACTCGCTGCTGCACGCGGTCAGCCTCCCGTCCAAGGGCGGCGATACGCAGTTCGCCGACATGCGCGCAGCCTACGATGCGCTCGACGAGGAGACAAAGGCCGAGGTGCAGGACATGGTGTGCGAGCACAGCCAGATGTTCTCGCGCCAGATCATCGGCTTCTACGACTTCACCGACGAGGAGCGCGAGCGCTTCAAGCCGGTGCGGCAGTGCATGGTGCGCACCCATCCGGTGACCGGCCGCAAGTCGCTCTATCTTTCGAGCCATGCCGGCGGCATCGTCGGCTGGCCAATGCCCGAGGCGCGCGGCTACCTGCGCGACCTGATCGAGCATGCCACGCAGCGCGAGTTCGTTTACACGCACAAGTGGCGGCTGGGCGACCTGGTGATGTGGGACAACCGCCAGACGATGCATCGCGCGCGTCCCTTCCCGGCGCACGAGCCGCGCGACATGCGCCGCACGACGCTGGCCGGCGACGGGCCGACGGCGCTGCAGATCGCGGCCTGAACGGATGCAGATCGGCTTCAACCTGCCGAACTCCGGACCGCTGTCGAAGGTCCCCGACATGACGCGGCTCGCCGTCGAGGGCGAGGCCCTGGGCTTCGACTACCTGACGGTGACCGATCACGTCGTGCTGCCCGACACGAAGGTGCCGGGTTATCCCTACTCCGAGGACGGCGCCTTCTACGAGGAAGCGCCGCTCGAGCGGCACGAGCAGCTCGTCGGCATGGCCTACATCGCCGCCAAGACCTCGCGCATCCGGCTGGTCGCCGCGGTGCTGGTCGTGCCGCACCGGCCGGCGGTCCTCGCCGCCAAGATGCTGGCGACGATCGACGTGCTGAGCGGCGGGCGCCTGGTCGTAGGCATCGGCGCGGGCTGGCTAAAAGCCGAGTTCGATGCCGTCGTCACCACGCCATTTCCGGAACGCGGGAGGGTGACCGACGAATATATCGACGCATTTCGCGTGCTTTGGACCGAATCGAGCCCGCAATTTGCGGGAAAATACGTGAATTTCCGGGGTATCGTGCTGGAGCCCAAGCCGATCCAGCGCCCGCTGCCGATCTGGGTCGGCGGCGAGGGCATGCTCGCGATCCGTCGCGCCGCTCGGGTCGGCGATGCCTGGTATCCGATCGGCAGCAATAACCAGCACCTGCTCGATACGCTGCCGCGCCTCGAGGCCGGCATCGCCCGCCTGCGTCAGGCAACCGCCGAGGCTGGCCGGGATCCGGCGTCCATGGGCGTCAGCTTCAGGGTGAAACGCTACGGCGCCGTCGTGCCGGCCAGGGCGTCGGACGGAGAACGACGCCTGTTCTCCGGCAGCGAGGCCGACCTGATCGAGGATTTCCGCGCGTTGAAGAAGCTCGGCGTCGGCGCGATCGATATCGATTTCGGCCGACCGACGGTCGACGCCGTGCTGGCGGAGATGAAACGCTTTCGTGCCGCCGTGATCGACAAGATCTGATCGCAGGAGCGCGCAACTGGAGTTGCGCGCTCCGTTGAATCAGACGGGATCGAGGACGACGACCGGAATCTCGCGCGGTGTCTTCTTCTGGTAGTCAGCGTAGGGCGGCCAGAAGTTCAGCGAGTCGTCCCACAGCTTCTGGCGCTCTGCGCCCGATGCGGTGCGGGCCTTGGCCTTCATCGTCTTGGTACCGACCTGCAGCTCGACCTCGGGATTGGCGAGGATGTTCTTGTACCAGCCGGGATGATCCGGCGCGCCGCCCTTCGAGGCCACGATGTAATAGCTGTTGCCGGTTTCGCCGTAGAACAGCGGGAAGAGATACTTCTCGCCGCTCTTGCGCCCCTTGGTGACCAACAGCAACGACGGCACGGTGATCGGCTTCATGTTCGGGAAGTTGGCCTCGTACATGTGGCCATCGGTGCCGCCGCTTTTGAGGTAGCGGTCGACGTGCTCCGACATCCACTTCGGCAGGCCCTCGGGCACCTTCGCTTGAATCATGGTCAATTCCTTTCGATTTCGTTCAGGGCAGCTTCGTCGACTGCCAGGTCACCATCTGCCACCGCCCGTCACGCTTGGCATAAACGTCCGTGAAGCGCACGCCGAAGGCAAGCGGATTGCCATTCGCCGTGACCTTGATCTGGGCGACTCCGGTCAGCACGACGGTGTCTCCGAGATCCTGCGCCTTCACGTCGGAAGGCTCCACCGCCGAGTAGACGGTCGAACCCGACGTCATGTTGTCGATCAGGCTGCGCTTGGTGTCGAGCCGCGCCGAGGAATGGGTGTAGATAAGGTCATCGGCGATCAGCGATTCAAGGGTCGCCACGTCCTTCGATGCCATCGCCTGCATGCGCTTCCGGTCGAGGTCGATGACCGTCTGTCCGTTGCCCGCCATCAATTCCTCCATCAGTCGATTTCGATCACGCCGGGGCCGCCGGCATAGAGCCTGTCGACCAGCGCCTTGCGCCGGTCGAGTGTAGCACGCTGGTTGATGTAGCCCTTGTCGGTGATCTCGTGGCCATCGACCGAGGGCGGCTCCTCCATCAGCAGAACGCGCTTGACCCGCATCGACGAACCCTTGCCCTCGGCATTCATCTTCGCAAGACCTTCCCTCACCGTCTGGATCACTGCGGGATGCGACAGCACCTCCGCGGTCGAGAGCTGAACGTTCTCGTCGCCGGCGACCCGGCGGCAGGCGGCGACATTGGGAAAGCCCAGCAGTCCGACATGGTCGCGGTCCTGACCGCACACCACCGCGTCCTGCAGCACGGGCGAGACTGCCGCCACGGCCGTCGTCCGCAACGTGCCGACCAGCACGAAGGTCCCGCTGGTGAGCTTGAAGTCCTCGACGACGCGACCATCGAACACGAGACCCTCGTTCGGATCGCCGGGATCGACGAAGCGGCCGGCGTCGCCGATCTGGTAAAAGCCCTCCTCATCGAACATCTGCGCCGTGAGATCGGGCCGCTTGTGATAGCCCGGCGTCACGATCACGCTCTTGAGCCGCAGCTCGTAGCGTCCCTCCTGGCCGGTCGGCACCATCTTGAGCTGCACGCCCGGATACGGCAGCCCGACGAGACCGACCCGCTCCGACGCCCAATGAACCGACGTGGCCGTGGGCGCGGTCTCGGTCGAGCCCCAGCCGCTGATAAAGGGCACGCGATAGCCGGTGTGCTTCACCGCCAGCCGCTCCATGCGCTCGTAGAGATCGCTCGACAGCGTCGCGCCGCCGTAGGCGAGCGAATTGAGGTTCCTGAAGAACTTCTTCGCCAGCGCCTCGTCCTTCTCGAGCGCCGTGGCGAGCATCGCGTAACCCGCCGGCACGTTGGCGAAGGCCGTCGGCGAGACCTCGCGCAGGTTCCGCAGCGTCTCCTCGAACAGGCCGGGCAGCGGCTTGCCGTCGTCGATCCAGGTCGTGCCGCCTTCGGCGAGATTGCCCTGGAAGGTCGCGTTGCCGCCCATCGTGTGATTCCACGGCAGCCAGTCGAGCTGTACCGGCGCCGGATCGGTCGGCCTCCGCACCTTCGCCATCTGGCCCATCGCCACGTTGGCGCACATCATCTCCTGCGTGTTGATCACCGCCTTGGGCATGCCGGTGCTGCCCGAGGTGAAGAGAAACTTGCCGATCGTTTTCGGCTCGATCTGCTCGATCGACCTCCGGACGTCGCCGGTCGCCTTGGTGGCGATCAGCTCGCTCCACGGCAGCGACTGCCTCTGGCGCGGCGGCTTGTCGACATGGACCAGCAGCACGCCGTCCAGGTCCAGGTCGTCGAGCGCATCGCCGTAGACCTCGCCGTTCTGCACGAACACGAGACCGGGCCGGATCAGGTCGAAGACGTGCTTCAGCTTGGCGTGATCCCGGCTCATCACCGAATAGGCCGGCGACACCGGCGCGAGCGGCGCTCGCGCCTGCATCGCCGCCATGGACAGCAGCGCGAACTCGATCGAGTTCGACGAAAGGATCATCACCGCCTTGTCCGGCCCGAAGCCGCGGTCGAGCAGCGCCTGCGTCACCAAATCGACCTGCCGCTTGGCCTCCCCGTAAGTCACCTTCAGCCACTCCCGCGACGGACCGCGCCGCTGCGCCAGCCAGACGCGATCCGGCGCCTCGGCCCCCCATTTCGCAAGGAAGGCAGGAACGTGCTTCTCGTACGGCTTCAGCCGGTGGTTCGATTGCAGCACGATCGTGCCGTCGGCACGGCGCTCGACACTCACGTCACGGCTCAGGAAGTCGACCGGCTTGAACGGCACCTGCAACAAATTATCCACAGATTAGTTCCTTATTTGTTCTATCTCGCCCATCTACGCCCGACGGAGGCCGGTCGGCAAGGAGCGCGATGTGGAACGACCATGTCATCGAGGCTCTCGGCGCTACTCCGAACCCATGAGCTTCTCGCAAAACGCCACGAACAGCATGGCTTCGTCGCGAGCAATTCGGGCGTCGTCAGTGCCGAGGGTATCGACCGCGTCGTAGTCTGCGATCAGACGGCGCTCAAGCGCACGTCCCAGGCGCCGCACCTGGTCGCGCCCGTCGGGCGCAGTATCTCGAAAATGCTCGCTGAAGCGTGCGCTCAGACCCGAATGCGTCTTGGGCTTTGGCAAATCCCGCTTCGCAAACAGAGCGATAGCGGCATGGTACATCGCGTAGTACGCCGTGTGCACGACGATCTCCGGCAACTCCTGCTCCCAGCGCTTCTCCACCATTTCGAGAAGACGCCGCGCGCGAACCCGATGCTGCCTCGCTTCCTCGATCACAAAGTGATTCCATCGGTGCGTATGGCACGCATCAGGTAGCTCTCTTCGGCCTGCCGTCGCAGCGGCAAGGTCACGGGCTGGATCACCTGCCCCGTCTCGAAGAGCACATCGGTACCCAGGTCGACGAGCCGATGACGGTCTTCCATAGACGGCTCGTCCGTGAGGAAGACAGCGATGTCCCAGTCGGACTCCTCGTGCATGTCGCCGCGCGCACGCGATCCGAACAGGACCATCTTCGCGAGGCGCGTGCCGAAGGCTCCTTCGACACGGCGCTTGTATTCCCGCGGCAGGGACAGATCCGAGGACATGCAGACAGGATAACACATCGGCCCGCGAAACGCCGCGGCTA
This sequence comes from Reyranella sp., assembly GCF_965279465.1. NCBI lineage: Bacteria > Pseudomonadati > Pseudomonadota > Alphaproteobacteria > Hyphomicrobiales > Reyranellaceae > Reyranella > Reyranella sp. The sequence goes on along the minus strand of NZ_OZ257242.1, from coordinate 2,884,424 downwards.
CGCCCGGAAGCTCTTGATCGCCTTCTCGTCGAAGGTCAGGCCCAGCCCCGGCTTGGTCGGCAGCACGAGCTGGCCGTTCTCGATCGTCGGCGTCTCCTGGTAGAGCGCGACCATCCACGGCATGTACTCGACGGTCAGGCCGTTGGGGCACGCCGCCACCATGTGCAGCAGCATCTCCGGCATGACGTGGCTCACGACCGGGAGGTTGAAGGCCTCGGCCATGCCGGCGACCTTCATCCACTGCGTGACGCCGCCGACCCGCGCGAGATCGATCATCACGATGTCGACCGAATGCGCCTGGATCATCTGCCGGAAGGGCGCGATGCCCCAGACGTATTCGCCGCCGGCGATCGGCGTCTTGAGCGCCGCGGTGACCCGCGCGAGGCCCTGGTAGTCGTCGGCCGTCGTCACGTCCTCGAGCCAGAACAGGCCGACGCCCGCCTCCTCGACATGATGGCCGATGTCGATCGCCTGCTCGGGCCGCCAGCGCTGGTTGATGTCGCACATGAGCTTGATGTCCGGACCGATCACGTCGCGGATCACCTTGACCCGGCGCACCTCCTCGGCCGGCGTCGGTTCGCCGGGCAGCGCCATCTGGGTCTTCATCTCGCGGAAGCCCTTCTTCAGCAGCGTCTCGGCCGCCTGCTGCGCCTGCTTGTCGGTGAGGCCGCGGCGCAACGAGCCCGAGGCATAGGTCGGCACCTTGTCGCGATGGCCGCCCAGCAGCTTCCACAGCGGCTGGTCGAGCGCCTTGCCCTTGATGTCCCAAAGCGCGGTGTCGATCGCCGACAAAGCGAGGGTGAAGATGCCGCCCGGGCCGGCATCGCCGCTATTGGCGCGCAGCTTGGCGACGATCGCCTCGATGCGCATCGGGTCCTCGCCGACTGTCAACGCCGCCAGCTCCTCGACGGCGGCATGCAGCGTGCGCGTCATCTTGCCGTAAAGCGTGACGCCGATGCCCTCGATACCGCTGTCGGTGCGCAGGCGGAGCGCCACCGCGGGACGCGTGCGGCCGGCTTCCTCCGGCATGTTGGCCAGCGGGTCGTCTTCCGGCACCTTGAGGGCGATCGCCTCGAAGCTCGCGATTTTCATGGATTCTTCTTCCTCCCTGCCATCCGCAATTCGAAACCAGCGGCGCGGCTGAATGGCCGTTCACATTGCCATGGTTTTCGGCCAGAGTCCGCCGCAGCACACAGGGAGAGAGAGCGATGGATTTCGAATACTCGGATCGCACGAAGGAACTGCAGGAAAAGCTGCTCAAGTTCATGGACGACGTCATCTATCCGGCCGAGTCCGTCTACGAGGAGCAGATGGAGAAGGCCAAGGATCGCTGGCAGCTCCCGCCTGTCCTCGAGGAATGCAAGGCCGAAGCGAAGAAGCGCGGGCTGTGGAACATGTTCCTGCCGGCCGATCGTGAAACCGGCGACACGCACGGCACGATGGGCCTTTCCAATCTCGAATACGCCCCGCTCTGCGAGATCCTGGGCCGTTCCTCGATCGCGTCGGAAGCGGTCAACTGCTCGGCGCCCGATACCGGCAACATGGAAGTGTTCGCCCGCTATGCCAGCAAGGAACTCAAGGACAAGTGGCTGACGCCGCTGCTCAACGGCGAGATCCGTTCCTGCTTCGCGATGACCGAGCCCGCGGTCGCCTCGTCCGACGCGCGCAACGTCGAGTGCCGCATCGAGAGCGACGGCAACGACTACGTCATCAACGGCCGCAAGTGGTGGTCGTCGGGCATGGGCGATCCGCGCTGCAAGGTCATCATCCTGATGGGCAAGAGCGATCCCAATGCGCCGGCCTACCGCCAGCAGTCGATGATCGTCGTGCCGCGCGACACGCCCGGCATCAAGATCGTCAAGATGCTGCACGTGTTCGGCTATGACGACGCGCCGCACGGCCATGCCGAGGTGGTCTACGACAACGTCCGCGTGCCAAAGGCCAACATCCTCCTCGGCGAGGGTCGCGGCTTCGAGATCGCTCAGGGCCGCCTCGGACCGGGCCGCATCCATCACTGCATGCGCGCGATCGGCGTCGCGGAGCGGGCGCTCGAGATGGCGATCAAGCGCGCCAAGAGCCGCGTCGCCTTCGGCCAGCGCATCTCGGAGATGGGGGTCACCAAGGCCCATGTCGCCGATATGCGCATGGAAATCGACATGGCCCGCCTGCTGGTCCTCAAGGCCGCCTGGGCGATGGACAAGTACGGCAACAAGGAAGCCCGCCAGCAGATCGCGATGATCAAGGTGGCGGTGCCGAACATCACCTCGAAGGTGGTCGACCGCTGCCTGCAGTTGCATGGCGCGGGCGGCGTCAGCCAGGTGTTCAAGCTGGCCAGCATGTACGCCCACCAGCGCACCTTGCGCCTGGCCGACGGTCCGGACGAGGTCCATCGCGACCAGGTCGGCCGGCTCGAGATCGCGAAGTACAATTGATCGTGACCGGGAGCGCGCGACTCCGAGGAGCGGCGCGCTCCCATCCATGAGCTTTTCCCAACAGGCCGCGCGCCGCACCGAGGCGCTCGGCCCGGCGATCCGCGGCATGCTATGGATGACGCTGTGCGGACTCTGCTTCGCCGGCCTCAACGCGACCACGCGCGTCATCACCGCCGAACTGCATTCCTGGCAGACGGTTTGCCTGCGCTACGCCTTCGGCGCCCTGGTCATGCTGCCGCTCGTGCTGCGCTCCGGCATGGGCGTGCTGCGCACCAACAACCTCAGGCTCCAGGTCGCGCGCTGCGCCGTGCATAGCATCGGCACCGGCATGTGGTTTCTCGCCCTGCCGCTGGTGCCGCTGGCCGAGATCACCGCCATCAGCTTCACCAGCCCGGTCTTCCTCGCCATAGGCGCCATCCTGTTCTTCGGCGAGAAGGCGCGGAGGGAGCGCTGGATCGCGATCGGCATCGGCTTCCTGGGGGTGATGATCGTGCTTTATCCCAAGCTCGGGCACGGCATCGCCGCCAACTGGGCAAGCCTGCTGCTGGTCGCGGCCGCGCCGGTATCGGCCGGTTCCTACCTGCTGGCCAAACGGCTGATGCGCTACGACAAGACCGAGACCATCGTGCTGTGGCAGGCCATGCTCGTGTCGCTCTTCACACTGCCCATCGCGCTGGTCTTCTGGAGGCCGATGACGGTGACGCTGCTCGCGATGTTCATCGTCGTCGGCATCCTGGGCTCTGCCGGCCACTACGCGCTCAACCGCTCGCTCAAGGCGACCGACATCGGCGCGACCCAGCCGGCGCGTTTCCTCGAGTTGGTCTGGGCCTCCGTGCTCGGCTTCCTGATCTGGAGCGACGTACCGCCGGTCTGGACCTTCGCCGGCGCCATGGTGATCTTCAGCGCCACGACCTGGATCGCCCGCCGCGAAGCCCTCTCGGCGCGTGCCGCTACCTGAACGACACGGGCGGCCGATCGATCCTGGCGCCATGACCACGGATCTATTCCACTTTCACACCGGTGTACTCGATCATCTGCTTCCAGTAGGCGAGGTCGTCCTTCTGGCGCCTGGCAAACTCGGCCGGCGTCGAACCGATCGGGTCGAAGCCCAGCGTCTTCCACTTCTCGAGCGAGTCGGGATCCTTCAGCGCCTTGTTGATGTCGGCCGACAGCTTGTCGACGATCGGCTTCGGCGTGCGGGCCGGCGCGAACATGCCGTACCAGCCATCGACCACGAAGTCGGCGAAGCCCGCCTCGACCATCGTCGGCAGGTCGGGCGCCGAGGGCGAACGTGTCGCGCAGGTCTGTGCCAGCGCCTTGACCCGGCCGGCGCGCGCCTGCGGCAGGGCCGACGGCAGATTGTCGAACATGAAGGTAATGCGGCCGGCCACCAGGTCGGGCTGCGCCTGCGCGCTGCCGCGATAGGGCACGAGCGTCGCCTTGAGGCCGGCCCGCTTGGCCAGCAGCTCCGCCGCGATGTGCTGGCTCGAGCCGGTGGCCGCCGCATAGGAGGCTCCGTCCTGCTTCCCGATCCAGTCGACCAGTTCCTGTGCCGTGCCGGCCGGAATGCTGGTCGGGATCACCAGCGCCATGCAGGCGGTCCCCAGAAGCGTCAGCGCCTCGAAGTCGGTGATCGGGTCGTACGGCAGATTGGGATAGAAAATCTTGTTGGAGCCGTTGGTGCTCTGCGTGCCGAGCTGGATGGTGTATCCGTCGGGCGCCGCCTTCGCGGCGAGATCGGTGCCGATGGCGCCGGCCGCACCACCCTTGTTCTCGATCACGATGCCCGCCTTCCAGACATCGCCCAGCTTGGCGGCCAGGATGCGCGATAGCGTGTCGGTCGGTCCGCCGGGCGGGAATGGCACGATCCAGCGGATCGGGCGCGTGGGATAGGCTTCCTGAGCCGCGACGGGCGCAAAGGGCGCGAAGAGAAGCCCCAGAACCGCCAGTCCTCTGATCAATCGCACCTCACGCCCTCCCGTCCAACGCTGGGACCATCAAGCAACTTGCTGCCCATATCCTGATTATTGCCGGGATGGACAAAAATTCCCGGACACGATCTTGCATAATAATAACTGACCAGTAAGTTATTTATATGAAGCCAAAGAAGCAGAGGCGGGCGCCAGCCAAGCGGCCCGGCGAGATCATCGAGGCGGCGCTGGCGCTCTTCGTCGAAAAGGGCTTCGCCGGAACCCGTCTGGACGACGTCGCGGCGCGGGCCGGGCTCAGCAAGGCAGCGATCTATCTTTACTTCGAGGACAAGACCGCCCTCTTCCAGGGCGTGGTGAGACAGGCCATCGGCAGCAACCTCCTCACCGTCGAAGGACTCGCCAAGGCGCACCAAGGGCCGGTCGCCATGCTGATCCCGGCGATCCTCGATTTCATGGCGAGCCGTGTCGAGGACACGCCGATGGCCTCGATCGCCAAGGTCGTCATCGCCGAGTCGCGGGCCTTTCCCGAGATCGGCCGCTTCTACCTGAAGGAAGTCATCGGCCGGGGCATCCCGATCTTCGAGGGCCTGATCGCGCGCGGCGTCGAAAGCGGCGAGTTCCGCAAGGTCGATCCCATGCTGACCGTGCGCTCCCTGATCGGGCCGATGCTGCTCAGCATCATCTGGAAAACCGTGTTCGAACCGATCGGCGCGGAGAAGCTCGATGCCCGCGCCCTCGCCCGTCATCACGCCGATCTGATGCTTCATGCGCTGAGACCATCATGAAACGCATTGTCCCGATCCTCGTCATTGCCGCGCTTGCCGCCGCCGGTTTCTACTGGCGCGCGCCCCTCCTGTCCGCGCTCGGCTTCGGCGACGAGGATGGCCGTTATCTCGGCTATGTCGAAGGCGAGACCAGCCTCATCGCACCGCCGATCGCCGGCCGGCTGGTCGAGCGGCCGGTCGATCGCGGCGGCCAGGTAAAGAAGGGCGACAGGCTATTCGTTATCGATCCGGTGATGGCCCGAGCCGAGGTCGCCCGCGCCGAAGCCGCGCTGGCCGAGGCCGAGGCGCGCTACGAGAACCTGCTCAAGGGCAAGCGCCAGGAGGAGCAGGATGTCGTGCGCGCCCAGCGGCGGGAAAACGACGCGGCGCTTGCCCAGGCGGAGATCGAATTCAAGCGGCAGACCGAGCTCCTGGCCAAGGGCGTCGGCACGCGCAAGGACTACGAGCAAGCCGAATCGATGACGCGTCAGCTTCGGTCGCGCGCCGCCTCCCTCGCAGCGCAGGAAAAAGTCGGCGAGCTGGCGGCGCGGCCCGACGAGATCGCTGCCGCAAAGGCACAGGTCGATCAGGACCGGGCCAACCTCGCCCAGGCGAAGAAGCGGCTAGACGACCTGATGCCCGTCGCGCCCGAGGACGGGTTGATCGAGAACACCTTCTTCAACGTCGGCGAATGGGTGCCGGCGGGCACACCGGTGGTCTCGCTGTTGCCGCCGTTCCGGGTGAAGCTGCGCTTCTACGTGCCGCAAGAGGAGGTGGCGCAGTCGAAGATCGGAGCACCGGTCAGCTTCACCTGCGACGGCTGCCCGGCCGATCTCAAGGCCAGCATCATCTACGTCTCGCCGCGCGCGGAGTTCACGCCGCCGGTGATCTACTCGCAGACCGCCCGGTCGAAACTCGTCTTCTTGATCGAGGCACGGCCCGACGCGGCGCAGGCGATATTGTCTCCGGGCCTGCCGGTCACCGTCGCGCCTTTCGCGAAGTGAGAAGGAGCCGGTCATGCCGCTCGCCATCGACGTCCACGACCTGGTCAAGCGCTACGGCAAGCGCACGGTCGTCGACCGTGTGAGCCTCGCGATCGAGCAGGGCCGCATCTGCGGCTTCCTCGGTCCCAACGGCTCGGGGAAGACGACGACGCTGCGGATGATCTGCGGCCTGCTGACGCCCGATGGCGGCGGCGGTACCTGCCTCGGCCACGACCTCGTTCGCGAGCGCGACGCGATCAAGCGCCAGGCCGGCTACATGACGCAGCGCTTCGGCCTCTACGAGGATCTCACCATCCGGGAGAATCTAGAGTTCGTCGGGCGCGTCTATGGTCTCGACCGGCTGAAAGACCGGGTCGATGGCTCGCTCGAACGCCTCGGGCTCACGACCCGTCAGAAGCAGCTCGCGGGCACCCTGTCGGGCGGCTGGAAGCAACGGCTGGCGCTTGCCGCCTGCGTGCTGCACGAGCCCAGGCTCCTGCTGCTCGACGAACCGACCGCGGGCGTCGACCCCAAGGCGCGCCGCGCCTTCTGGGACGAGATCCATACCTATGCCGCCGAAGGAATCACGGTGCTGGTGTCGACCCACTACATGGACGAGGCCGAGCGCTGTCACGAGATCGCCTACATCGCCTACGGCGAGCTGATGGCTCGCGGCACGGCCGACGAGGTGATCAAGGAGTCCGGCCTGGTTTCCTTCATCGCCACCGGCGCCGGCGCCGACCGGTTGGCGCCAAGACTGCGCGATGCGCCGGGCATCACGGCCGCCGCCGCTTTCGGCGCGACCTTGCATGTTTCGGGCCCGGACCGCGAACCTTTGCTCGCCGCGATCGAGCCCTTGCGCACCGAGGGCATCGACTGGAAGGAGGCGGCGCCCACGCTCGAGGACGTATTCATCCATCTCATGGGGAAGGCGCACGACAACGCGCCGGGCGCATGATGTGGGTCGGCGGGTTCTGGCGCCGGCTGCGCGCCATCGTCGTCAAGGAGGTCCAGCAGCTTCGCCGCGACCGGCTGACCTTCGCCATGATGTTCGGCGTGCCGATCATGCAGCTCCTGCTGTTCGGCTACGCCATCGACACCGACCCGCACCATCTGCCGGCCGCGGTGATCTCGGCCGACGACACGACAGTCACCCGTACGATCGTCTCCGCCCTTGCCAGCACCGGCTATATGAACTTTACACATCGGCCGGCTTCGGAAGCCGAGGCCAACGCCCTCCTGCAGCGCGGCGAGGTCCAGTTCGTCGTGACCATACCCTCGGACTTCACGCGCCGGCTGGTGCGCGGCGAGCGCGCCCAGATCCTGATCGACGCCGACGCCACCGATCCGATGGCAGCCGCCAATCCTCTGGCGTCGGCGCAGCCCGCCATCGAGCAGGCGCTGCGCCGCGACCTCGTCGGCCCGCTCGCCGGGCTCAATCCCACACGGGGCGGCGTCGAGATCGTGCTGCAGCGCCGCTACAACCCGGAGGGCAAGGCGCGGCTCAACATCGTGCCCGGCCTGCTGGCGGTGATCCTCACCATGACCATGGTGATGATGACCGCGCTCGCCGTGACGCGCGAGCGCGAGCGCGGCACGATGGAGAACCTGCTCGCCATGCCGGTCCGGCCGATCGAAGTGATGATCGGCAAGATCGTGCCCTATATCGCCATCGGCTCGGTTCAGGTCGCGGTGATCCTGCTGGTGTCGCGGATCCTGTTCGACGTCGCGACCGAGGGCAGCATCGCCCTGCTCTGCCTCGGCACGGCGCTGTTCATCACGGTCAATCTCGCGATCGGTTTCACCATCTCGACCGTGACGCAGAACCAGCTCCAGGCGATGCAGGCCTCGGTCTTCATCCTCCTGCCGTCGATCCTGCTGTCCGGCTTCATGTTCCCGTTCCGCGGCATGCCGATCTGGGCGCAGTGGCTGGGTGAGGCGCTGCCAGCCACCCACTTCATGCGCCTGGTGCGCGGGCTGATGCTGAAGGGCGCGGAGCTGAGCGACGTCACGGGTAACCTGCTGGCGCTGACCGCCATTCTGCTGGCCGTCTCGGCGCTCGCCATCAGCCGCTACAAGGTCACGCTCGACTGAGACTAGGTGGGGCCCGCTGGGAGCGCGGCTCTGGAGAGCCGCGCTCCCAGCTACTCGATTCGCCGAGTGCTTTTATAGCTCTGACCTGCGAAAGGCGCGGCTTGACCGCCACCGTCCGTGCAGGCAAGCCCGTCGCCTGATGTCCGCCCCTGCGATCGACGCGCCGGACGCGCTTTCCCGCCTGATCCCCTCGCGGGTCGTGCGCGGCTTTGCGATCGCCGTCGTCTCGGGCCTGTTCTTCACGGGGCTCAACGCCTCGGTTAAGGAACTCGCGGGCGAGATGCCGCCGCTCTTCGTCTCCTGGGGCCGTTGGATCGCGGGCCTCGTCGTGATCGTGCCGATCCTGCTGTGGCGATCGGGCATCCGCGGCCTCGCGACCCGCGATCTCAAGCTCCATTGCTTCCGCGGGCTCTTCCATACCGGCGGCTATGGGCTGTGGTACGAGGCCGTCGTCTGGCTGCCGCTCGCCACCATGGCGGCACTCGGTTTCACCGGGCCGATTTTCGTGACCTTGGGCGCCGCCCTGTTCCTGGGCGAGCGCGTGCAGGCGCGTCGCTGGCTCGCGGTCGCGGTCGGATTCGCCGGCATGCTGGTGATCGTGCGACCGGGCATGACCGACATGAACCCCGGCATCTGGATGATGCTCGCCGCGATTCCGCTGATCGCCGGCTCCAACCTGGTCGCCAAGGCGGTGTCGGGCCGCGACCTGCCCGCCCTCGTCGTGTTCTGGCAGACCGTGATCGCCGCACTCTGCTTCACGCCCTTCGGCCTGTGGTTCTGGCAGACGCCCACCCTCGCCCAGCTCGGATTGTTCGCGGCAGCAGGCGTCTTCGGAACCTTGGGCTATTTCTTCATCACCTGGTCCTATCGGCTGCTCGACATTTCCGCCCTGCAGCCCGTCAGCTACATCGGCATCGTCTGGGCTGCCTTGATGGACGTGGCGCTCTGGGGCAAGACCTCTGATCTCTGGACGTTCGTCGGCGCAGCCATCATCGTGGCGGCCACGAGCATGATCGCCCATCGCGAAGCCGTTGCGGGAGGAAAGAAGGAATGACCGATCGCCTGAAGGGCAAGGTCGCGCTGATCACCGGCGGCGCCTCGGGTCTCGGCGCCAACGCCGCCGAGCTGATGGCGCAGGAAGGCGCCAGCGTCGTGGTCGCCGACATCGCCGCCGACCGCGGCAAGGCGGTCGCCGACCATCTCGGCCCGGCCGGCCATTTCGTGAAGCTCGACGTCACCAGCGAGGACAACTGGAAGGCTGCGATCCAGGAGACCGTCGACAAGTTCGGCGCGCTGCACGTGCTGCTCAATTCTGCCGGCATCGGCCTCAGCAAGACGGTCGAGGACATCACGCTCGACGAATGGCGCAAGGTGCACGCGATCGACCTCGATGGCGTGTTCCTCGGCTGCAAGCACGGCGTCGCCGAGATCAAGAAGCACACGGCGCGCCTCGGCGGCTCGGTGATCAACATCTCGTCGATCTCGGGCATCATCGCCGGCGCCAACATGGCGGCCTACAACTCGGCCAAGGCGGGCGTGCGGCTGCTCAGCAAGTCGGTGGCGCTGCATTGCGCCAAGTCGGGCTACAACATCCGCTGCAACTCGGTGCATCCGACCTTCATCGATACGCCGATCCTCGACAAATACCGCGACCGCTTCGGCCAGGAGCAGATGCAGCAGAAGCTCGGCCGCCAGGTCCCGATCGGTCGCCTCGGCCGGCCGGAAGAAGTCGGCTGGGCGCTGGTCTTCCTCGCGTCCGATGAATCGAGCTTCATGACGGGCTCGGAAGTCGTCATCGACGGCGGCATTTCGGCGATGTAGGGCTGTCGCCACGCGCCCGCGTGTCATCCCGAGCGAAGCGAGGGATCCTTGCGCGGCGCCAATTAAAATCCCTCGCTGCGCTCGGGATGACATGGCGCGGCGAAAAGATGAGGAGACCACAATGCTTCTTTCTCTCGACGGACGTCGCGTCTACTTCGATCTGGCCGGCCCGCAGAACGCGCCGGTCGTCTGCTTCACCCATTCTCTCAATTCCGACGGCGGCATGTGGGTCGAGCAGATGGTGCCGCTGCTGGGCGCCGGCTACCGTGTGCTGCGGCTCGACATGCGCGGCCATGGCGGCAGCGCGCCGGTCGACGGTGACTACACGATGGACCAGCTCGCGGCCGACGTGAAAGGCGCGCTGGACGTCCTGAACATCAAGAAGGTGCATTACATCGGCCTGTCGATCGGCGGCATGATCGGCCAGGGCTTCGCGCTGGCTTACCCGGATTATCTCGCGTCGCTCTGCCTGTGCGACACCCAGCCGTCGACGCCACCGGGGTCGGCCGGCACCTGGGAGGAACGCAAGGCCACGGTGCGCAGCAAGGGCCTGGCGGCGCTGGCCGACGGCACCATGCAGCGCTGGTTCACCGACGAGTTCAAGAAGGTCAATCCGCAGCGCTGGACCGAGATCCGCGACACGATCAGCGGCACCACTCCGCAGGGCTCGGCCGGCTGCATGTCGGCGATCCAGAACTTCGACTATCTCGACCGGCTGCCGACCATCAAGGCGCCGACCCTGGTGATCTGCGGCGACCAGGACGAAGGCACGCCGCCGGAGCGCAACAAGCTGATCGCCTCGAAGATTCCGGGCGGCCGCTACGAGGGCATTGCCAACGCCCGCCACCTGCCCAACGTCGAGCGGCCCGAGCAGTTCAACCGCATCATGATGAGCTGGCTCGCCGCCAACCGCTAACGACAAGGACCCTCCTATGGATTTCGCCTTCACCGAAGAGCAGCTCTCTATCAAGGACAGCGTCGGCAAGCTGTGCGCCGAGTTCGACGGCAGCTACTGGCTGAAGAAGGACAAGGAAGGCGGCTTCCCGGAGGACTTCTACCGGGCGATGGCCGATGCCGGCTGGCTCGGCATCGCCATGCCGGAAGAGTATGGCGGCGCAGGCCTCGGCATCACCGAGGCCTCGATCATGATGCAGGCGGTCGCCGAATCGGGTGCGGCATTGCAGGGCGCGTCGGCGGTCCATCTCAACGTGTTCGGGCCCAACCCGATCGTGGTGTTCGGCACCGAGGAGCAGAAGCAGCGCATCCTGCCCGACATCATCAAGGGCAAGGTGAAGGGCTGCTTCGCCGTCACCGAGCCCGATGCCGGCCTCAACACCACGATGCTCGACACCAAGGCCGAGCGCGACGGCAACGGCTACGTCGTGCACGGCAAGAAGACCTGGACCACGACGGCGCAGGTCGCCGACAAGATGCTGCTGATCGCGCGCACGACCCCCAAGGAGAAGTGCAAGCGGCCGACCGACGGGCTGTCGCTGTTCTACACCGATTTCGACCGCAGCAAGATCGAGGTGCGCGAGATCGAGAAGATGGGCCGTAAGGCGATCGACACCAACCAGGTGTTCATCGACGGGCTGAAGGTCCCGCTCGAGGACCGCATCGGTGAGGAGGGCAAGGGCTTCCACTACCTGCTGCACGGGCTCAACCCCGAGCGCATCCTGATCGCGGCGGAGGCGATCGGCATCGGCAAGGCGGCGCTGGCCAAGGCGACGCAATATGCCAAGGAACGCATCGTGTTCGGCCGGCCGATCGGCAAGAACCAGGCGATACAGCATCCGCTGGCCGAGAGCTGGATGCAGCTCGAAGCGGCCAACCTGCTGACCTTCAAGGGCGCCTGGCTCTACGACAACGGCAAGGAGTGCGGCGCCGAGGCGAACTCGGCCAAGTATCTCGGCGCTCGCGCCGCCTACGACGCCTGCGAGCGCGCGATCCTGACCCACGGCGGTTACGGCTACGCCAAGGAGTTCCACGTCGAGCGCTTCCTGCGCGAGGTCATGATCGCGCGCATCGCGCCGGTCAGCGAGCAGCTGATCCTGTGCTACGTCGCCGAAAGGGTGCTCGGCCTGCCGAAGAGCTACTGATCCGAGAGCGGCGCGAACGCCGAAGGGTTTGCCAGCAGAACAGCCTCGAACCGGGCATATGGGGTGTTCCCCTCGGCTGCCAGCGCCCAGTAACGCTCGTCGAGCGCGACCGCGTGCTTATCTAATTCTTCTTCGTCGCCATTCAGAAATATCTCCATCGCCTCGGCCAGCAGCGAGACGATTTGCGGCAGACCGAAATATAGAAAACCTGCGACGGCAGCCGTCATTTCACCCGCAGACTCGGAGTATATCTCGACGGCATTCAGCACGCCGTCATGCATGATCAGGCTGTCGGCCAGAGCCATTCCGGCGAGCGCACGATCCCCTTCCCTCAAGCTCGATACGTCCTCGAGGAGGGCTCGATTCCAAATTTGGGCAGCAACCGTCAGCTCATGCTCGTCCATTCACCCGGTCCTCGCGTCATCCACCGACACACTCCACTCCGCGACCACGCGCGCGAGGTCGCGGAGGTTCTGGTGCATCTGCTCGAGCGAGAAGCCGATCGCGAAGAAGCGCTCGGCGGCATCGCCGGGCAGGGTACGCGTCAGGCCTTCGGCTCGCACCGCGTCGACCTCCGTATCGTACGCTTCGAGCGCCCGCTCGAACGCCTCGATCGGCGGCGGGCCCTGGTGGGCGAGCAGCGAGGCGCTGCACGCTCGCAGATAGGTCGAGGCCGTCAAGGCGATCTCGTCGAGCCGCGGCGCGAGGCGCGTCTGCATCGCCGCGGGCAGCGGCGTATGGGCGGCTCGGCCGACGATCACCAGATCGTGGCGCAGTCGCAGCAGGGTGCGGCGCAACGGGCCGGTGTCGGCTTCGGACGACAGCCGGGCGCGGCGCTCGCGCTCGGCTTCCGCGCCGATCATGTTGAGGTCGGCGAGGCCCTGGCCGATGCCGTCCTGGAGCCGATGCAGCTCTTCGTCATCGAGCCCGCGGCGCAGGCCGGCCATCAGCGCCACCAGCGCACGCGCCATCAGGTCGAGGATGCGGGCCGCCCCCTGGCGCATCTGGCGGTGGGCACTCGACGGCAGCACGACGAATGACACCAGCAGGCCGACCACGGCGCCGAGCCCGACCTCGAGCACGCGATAGATCGCCGATTCGAGCGGAGTGGTGTGGGTCATGCCCGGCAGCAGCAGCACGATGATCGCGGTGATCGGCACGACGTTCATGTTGGGGCGCACCGCCGCCAGCAGCGCGAGGGGGGCGAGCGCTATGACGAGCACGGCCAGGAGCGCCAGTTCGCTCTCGTGCGGAATGAGAATCGCGACGGCCCCACCGTAGACCGAGCCACCCACGGTCCCCACCAGATAGTCGCCGGTGGCCTTGAGAGAGCGGCCGACGCTCATCTGGGTGACGATTACCGCGGTCAGGACCACCCAGAGCGGGAGGGGCAGCCCGAAGAACTGGGCAGCGACCAGGGAGAGGATGGCGGCGATGGTTACGCGCAGGCTGAGCGCCAGGTGGACCCGCCGGAAGGTCGCCCGGGTCCGAATCCATCGCCAGAAAAGCTCGAGATTCTTCACGCTACACGCAGGCTCCCGAATTTTTCCCTATGGCGCAAGGGTTAGGCCTCTTCTCACCCTTTTGGCAACCGAGTGCGTCCACGCGGCGTTTGTTGGGCAGGAAGCTGAGTGGAGATAAGCATGAGCCGGACCCAATTTGTCACTGCAGTCGTGCTCGGCAGCTTGACCGCTGCAGCGACCGCCTTTGCCGCGCAGCCGATGTCCGCGTCGGCCCAGGCCCAGGCCGAGCAGGCGTGTCGAAGCCACAACGTTCAGCCGCGTTCCTCCGCATGGGAACTTTGCCTGTCGCATGTGACCCGGGCCTATGAGTGGGGCGAGCTGACGCTCGCCAACCAGCTTGCGCGTGCAGCAGGCGATGCCCGCCAGTCCTGTCTCGAGGAGGGCCAGCGACCGGAGTCGCAAGGCTTCCGGGCCTGTGTCAACAAGGAGATCGAAGCCCGCAGCGAACTGCTCATCTTGGGCGACGACCAAAGTGGTGTGAACGTCGCCGAGGCGAAGTAGTCCTCGTCGCCTAGCGCGGAATGCCGTGGGCGTATTCCGCGCTCACTTTCCGGAAGATGTCCCAGAAGGCCGGCGGTGGCCGGCCTTCGAGCTTATCGACCAGAACGGCGAGATGACAATGCCAGCCGGCCGCGTTGCCGTTGCGCTCGGCTTCGGTCGGCAGCTTGCGATGGGTCAAGGTCAGCAGCACCTTGCCGTCCTGCGGCGCAAGTTCGAAGACAACCTCCGAATCTCCACCCCAGGTGAAGGCAAGTCGGCGCGGCGGATCGAACCCGGTGACCGTCTCCTCGGCATGATGACCTTCTGCATCCATCTTCGTGTATTTCTCAGGCGGTGCCGCATGGTTTGGTGACAGCTCGGCATGTTTGAAGCGCAGCGCGATCTTGCCGCCGACCTTCGGTTCCATCGGGCCGCTCGCCAGCCACTCGCCACGCTTCCTGGCGTCGGTGAGATAGGCCCAGACATTTTCGATCGGTCCGGGAAGCAGCCGCTCGAAGCGGATTTCCGTCGGGGAGAGCACGCTCGGATAGTCCTTCATTTCCTCCTCCTCTTTGCCGCGTTGCGCGTCAATGCGCGCTCCAGGTCGTCCAATCGAAGCGACCAGAAGCGCTCGTAGTAGGCGAGCCATCGATCGGCCGCCGCCAGGGGTCCAGCCTCGATACGGCAGCGGTGCGAGCGACCTTCGATCGTGCGGCTGAGCAGGCCCGCCAGCTCGAGCACTTTCACGTGCTTGGCTGCCGCGGCAAACGACATGGCGAACGGCTCGGCGAGTTCTCCGACCGTGCGCGTGCCGCCGGCCAGCCGGCGCAGCATGGCACGGCGCGTCGGATCGGACAGCGCGCCGAACACGCGATCGAGCTCGGGGGAGGATTGTTCAACCATATGGTTGAATTTAAGCCGAGCCGGCACGACATTCAACCATAAAGTTGAATATGAGTGATTCGGGACGCCATGCAAACGCCTCATCCCGGCACGCAACTGACCGCAATGACGGAGCGTTCCTCGATGAGAGGACGCAGAGACCAAGGAGTAATCCATGTCCCGTCTGAACATGATGGTGATCGCAGTGGCTGGCTTCGCCGTCGCCTCGGTCGTGCCGCTCGCGGTGCGCGCCCAAACTGGCGATGCGCTGGCTCATGCGGAGAACATCTGCCTCGACCATGGCGTCGGCCCGTACTCTGTGCCGTTCGAAACCTGCGTCAGCCGCGCGGCGCGGGCCTACGATCGCGGCGAGTTGGACCTTGCCGCCGCGGAGGCGCGCAAAGTCAGCGACGCCAGCAAGGCATGTCTCGCCTATGACATCGAGCCCATGACGATGGGCTTTCGCCAGTGCATGGCCAACGGGACCAGCAGGATCACGGTCAGCCGCTACGAGGCGCAGTAGCACTATCGTCACCGCGATTTCGGAGCGTGAGCGCAGGGCCGGCCGGGCAGTTGCCCGGCCGGCTTTTTCATGGACTGAATCCGGGATGGATCCCCTGCCCGACTCAGTCCTTCCCGCCGGCGTGCGCGCCCGCATCCTCCCCGGCATCAACGGCCTCGACATCCATGTGCTGGAAGCAGGCTACGAAACCTTGGGTCGGCCTGCCGTCCTGCTGCTGCATGGCTTTCCCGAGCTGGCCTACAGCTGGCGTAAGGTGATGCCGGCGCTAGCGGCAGCGGGCTACCACGCCATTGCGCCCGACCAGCGCGGCTACGGCCGCACGACGGGATGGAGCGCAGACTACGACGGCGACCTCGCCGGCTTCCGATTCATGATCCTGCTGCGCGATGCGATCGGCGTGCTGTTCGCCTGCGGCCATCGCACGGCAGAGGCTGTCGTCGGCCACGACTTCGGCGCGTCGGTGGCAGCCTATGCTGCGCTGGTGCGGCCCGACATCTTCAAGCGCATGGTCCTGATGAGCGCACCGTTCTCAGGTCCGCCGTCCGTGCCGTTTGGACCGCCTACCGCAAAGGCACCGGACATCCATGCCGCTCTCGCCGCCCTCGCCCGGCCGCGCAAGCATTACCAATGGTACTACTCGACGCGGCCCGCCAACGAGAACATGTGGCACGCCAAGCAGGGCGTGCACGATTTCCTGCGTGCCTACTACCATCACAAGAGCGCCGACTGGAAAGCCAACAAGCCGTTCGAGCTCACGGGTTGGACCGCCGGCGAGCTCGCCAGGATGCCGACCTACTACATCATGGATCTTGCCGAGGGCATGGCCGAGACGGTGGCCAAGGAGATGCCGTCGGCCGCCGAGATCGCCGCCAACACGTGGCTGCCGGACAGCGAGCTCAGGGTCTATAGTGAGGAATATGCGCGCAACGGCTTCCAGGGCGGCCTCAACTGGTACCGCGTACGCACCGAAGGCAAGGTGAGTGGCGAGCTCGAGGTCTTCACCGGCCGCACCGTCGACGTGCCCTCGACCTTCATATCCGGCCGCAGCGACTGGGGCATTTACCAGACGCCCGGTGCGATTGAGCGCATGCAGAAGGTCGCCTGCACGAAGATGAAGGAGATCCACCTGATCGAAGGCGCCGGCCACTGGGTGCAGCAGGAACAGCCGGACGAGGTCAACCGCCTGCTGCTGCAGTTCCTCGCCTCATAGATCGCGCCGCCAGAGAACATCGAGCACGCGCTCGCGATGGCGGCGTTCGACCGCAAGCACATGCCTGGCAATGTCTGGCACGCCGCCCACCACCGACAGTTCGGCGATACCCGGATGGCCGTAGGCGGCTATCGTCAGGAACGTGTCGCGGCCACGCCGCGCCGGCACGCGCAGGGCGTAGCCGCTGTTGATCCGGCTCAGCTCGATCTTCGCGCGATGCGCGCCGACGAGCGACGCCGTCTCGACCGTCAGCACGACATGTGGACGGTCGCCGTAGGTGGCGAGCATGCCCTGGAGGCGCGCTTCCGAGAGCCAGAAGAAGCTGCGGCCGTTCAACAGCCGGTACCAGTCGGCCGGTGCCAGCCCGTCATCGAGGCAGCGAGCCAGCGCCCGCGGCGGCATCGGCTTCTGGTCGCGTAAGGTGGCGGGCTGCAGGCCACGCCGCTCGATCGTCTCGGATTGGCGGCGCTGTTCGCTCTCCAGGGCGACGCGCCGACTGCCCGTGACGCCATAGAGGTCGAGCAACGCTCGGGTGGAGAGCAGGCCGTGCCGCCGAATCCTCTGCCAGCTTCCGTCCTCGGCGATATGCCAAAGCCGGGGATGCTTCTCGATGAGACGCCGTTCGTCCATGCGTGGTTGCCGGAGTCTCTACCGGACACGCCATTGCGCCGCTTCCGCAGCATCGGCATTGCAGGCGGCTGCGATCAGCGCGGCGGTGAGAAGTGTCGCCTGGCGCAGCTCGGCTTGCGCCACCTTGTCCCGTGTATCGGCGGGCGTCAGCACCACGCGCAGATGCGCGTTCGGGTCGTCGAAGCCCGCAACCAGTCGGATCGCGGGAATGCCGCCGGCGGCGAAGTTGGCGTGGTCGGAATTGGTCATCAGCGGCCGCACCGTACGCAGCGACTGCCCGTTGGCGACGGCGACCCGCAGCAGGAACGGCTCGACACCCGGATAGCCGCTGCTCAGCGCGGCCAGGCTCGGACTGCCGGCGACAGAGTCGAGATTGACGTTGAGCGCGATCTTGTTGCGCTCGGGACCGCTCAGGCTCTGCACATATTGCGCCGAGCCGGTCAGTGCCCATTCCTCGACGCTGAAGAACATGACGCGCAGGCCGCGCCGCCAATTCGCGACCTCGGGCGACAGAGCGCGCGTGACCGCCAGCACCGAGGCGAGGCCCGTACCGTTGTCCATCGCCGACTCGGCGAGGTCATGTCCATCGACATGTGCCGACAGCACCACCCATTCGTCCGTCTTGCCGGGATACTCGTAGACAAGCGTCTCGGTCTCACCCGGAGCCTCGTCCGTCTCGATCGTCAGGGTGACTGTGAGCCAGCCGTCGGGACGGCGCGCCAGCCGTGCCGCCGTCTCGGGCGAGATGCCGAGCGCGGGGATGCCCTCGCCACTGTCGCGGCCCGACGAGCCAGCCACCACGTGACCGGCGAGCGGCCCACCGATCAGGAAGCCGACCGCACCGTTGGCCCGCGCCATGTCGTACTTGCGGCGGCGATGGATCGTGCCGGCGGCGAACATCAGCTCGTGGCGCACCAGCACGATGCGTCCCTCGATCTCGCTGGCGTGTTCGGCGAACTCCTCAGGCGTGCCGCGGCCGAGGTCGATCACCTCGGCGGTGAGCCCGTCCGTCGGCGTGGCGATCGTGCGCACCAGCGGATGACACGCGGCCATCGTGCCGTTGGGCAACCGCAAGGTCGCGTGCTTCGCCTGCCAGCCGTTGTAGGGAACCGGTATCGACCGTCCCGAGTTGGCGGGCGACGCGGCTCGCACGCGCTCGCGCAGCAGGGCGAACGCCGTTTTCTCGCTCGCGGTACCAGCCAGCCGTCCGCCGCAATCGCAGATGTCGTTGAAGTCGCGCCACAGGTCCGGATCGGCGGCGAGGCCCGCGGCGATCGCGGGCACCAGTCGAAGGGCATCGCTCATCGCGGGCTCCCGAGTTTCGAATCGAGCAACTCGAGGAAGGCCGCCGCGAGCACCGACGGCTCGCGGTCGCGGCGATGGAA
The DNA here is from genome assembly GCF_965279465.1 of Reyranella sp. Lineage (NCBI taxonomy): Bacteria > Pseudomonadati > Pseudomonadota > Alphaproteobacteria > Hyphomicrobiales > Reyranellaceae > Reyranella > Reyranella sp. The sequence continues at coordinate 2,865,667 of NZ_OZ257242.1, read as the reverse complement.
TACGCCGATTTCGTAGACCACGGCCGGTTCGAACGGCCGAGTCACCAGGCCCATGGATGCGAAGCTGCGCGCCGACAGAGGATCGACCAGCGACCAGCCGGTGCCGGCCGCGACCAGTGCACAGCAGCTCGCGAAGAATTCGGCTTCGACCACTGCGTTGATCTGCGCATTGGCCGCGGCAAAGGTGCCGTAGACGCGGTTCAGCATCTGCGGGGATCGCGCCGGCGCCACCATCGGCTGGCCGGACAGCAGCGCCGGCGTCAGCAGCTTGCGCCCCGCGAGCGCGTGCCGCGGCGGCAGGATGGCCACACAGCGCATCTGGTAGCGGACCAGCCGGACATCGGTCTCGTCGACCGGCAGCTCGGCGATGCCGAGGTCGTAACCCTCGGTCGGCAGCAGCGCGCTCACGACATCGGAATGGCGCGAGATCATCCGCACCGACACGCCGGGCCGCTGGGCGACGAAATCGGCGACGAGGGCCGGCAGGAGCGAAATAGCCGCCGCCGGATGGCTCGCGATCACCAGCCGGCCCGACTGACCTTCGCGAATCTGCGCCGTCGTCGCGGTGAGGCGATCGACCTCGCCCAGGACGCGCGTCGCCTCGGCATAGAACAGCATGCCTTCGGGCGTCGGCTTCAGCCGGCCGCCGGCCGCGCGCTCGAACAGCGGGAAGCCGACGCTTTCCTCGAGCTTGGCGATCTGCCCCGACACGGCCGGCTGAGTGACGCCCATCGCCTGCGCCGCGGCGGTGACCGAGCGGTTGTCGACCACCGCCCGGAAAGCTTCGAGAAGCTTGACGTCCATGGGCTATAAGAACTCCTTATTGCCTCCTTCTAGCGTAAACACGCGATTGAAAGCAAAGAAGCCGACAAGTTTTCTGGCGCGTGACGAGCGGCATAGGAATTGCTTATGTTCTGCCCATGGCAGGCACACCCATCATTGTGGCGGAGAGCGTCAGCAAGAAATTCGGCGACCACCAAGTACTGACGCGCGTCTCGCTGCCGGTGATGGAACGCGACGTGGTTTGCATCGTGGGCCCGAGCGGATCGGGCAAGACGACCTTGCTGCGCTGCCTCGCCCTGCTCGAAACGCCGAGCGAGGGCCGCATCGTGATGCAGGGCGCGGCGATCTCGACGCCCGCGCAGGAGAAGCCGGTGAAGGCCGCCGCCCGTGCGGTAAGATCCGACATTGGCATGGTGTTCCAGCACTTCAATCTCTGGCCGCACATGACGGTGCTGGAGAACCTGATCGAGGCACCGGTCCGGGTGAAGAAGCTTCCGAAGGCCGAGGCCGTCGCCATCGCAGAGAGGCTGCTGGTCAAGGTCGATCTGTCGGACAAGCGCGACGCCTATCCGGCGCGGCTGTCGGGCGGCCAGCAACAGCGGGTCGCCATCGCGCGCGCCCTCGCCATGTCGCCGAAGGTACTGCTGTTCGACGAGGCGACCAGCGCGCTCGATCCCGAGCTGCGCCGCGAAGTGCTATTGGTCATGCGCCAGCTCGCGCAGGAGGGCATGACCATGCTGGTCGTCACGCACGAGATGAATTTCGCGCGCCATGTCGGCACGCGCACCGTGTTCATGGATCGCGGCGAGATCGTCGAGGAGGCACCGGGTGCCGCCTTCTTCGATGCGCCGAAGACGGAGCGCGCGCAGCGCTTCCTGCAGCAGTTCGAGGAATGACGGGATGGACCCATCCCGTCATCCCGACTCGCGCGGAGTAACCTCCGCGCTTTTGCGAAGCGAAGTGGAGGGATCTCCTCTCCGCTCGCAATGGTGTGCGTGTTGAGAGCGGGCCCCTCGGCTTCGCTCGGGGCGACGGAAGGAGACAGGTCATGGGGCTGAAGGCAATCCTGGGAGCGCTCGCAATGGCGAGCCTGATGGCGGCGGCGATACCGGCCGAAGCGCAGCAGACGCAATCGCGCCTGTTCGAGGTGACCAAGAGCAAGAAGCTGCGCGTCTGCCAGTTCCCACTCTACTACTCGATCTCCTTCCGCAATCCCAAGACCGGGAAGATCGAGGGCATCGATGCGGATCTGGCCGAAGAGCTGGCCAAGGAGCTCGGCGCCACGCTCGAGATCGTCGAGGCGAGCTTCGGCAGCTTCATCGCCGACCTGCAGTCGAACAAATGCGAGATCGGCATGTTCGGCGTCGGCGCGACCCTGAAGCGGGCGCAGGCGGTCGAGTTCAGCCATCCCTATCTGGTCACCAACCTCTATGCCGTCACGCGCAAGGACAGCAAGATCAAGAAATGGTCCGACGTCGACCAGAAGGGCGTCAAGGCGGCGGTCTCGCTCGGCAGCTACATGGAGCCCTTCATGAAGGGCTACCTGAAGAACGCCGAGCTGGTGTCGGTCGCGCCGCCCAACACCCGCGAAGCCGAACTGGTGGCGCAGCGGGTCGACGTGATCATCACCGACTTCCCGACCGCGATCAAAGTGACCGACGAGTTCGACTGGGCCGTCTATCTCCTGCCCGACGAGAAGCTCGCGATCACGCCCTATGCCTATGTCGTGCCGCAGGGCGACCAGATCTGGCTGAACTACATCAACCTGTTCGTCGACACCATCAAGCTCGACGGCCGGCTGATGAAGTACGCCAAGAAGCACAAGCTCGACCCGATCGTCGCGCCATAATCATTGGACCGCACGCTTCCAGCGCGCTCATGAGGCGCGCTGGAAGCGTGCGGTCCATATGAGGAAGATATGTTCAAGTATCAGTTCCGCTGGGACACGGTCTTCGGCAGTTTCGACTTCCTGATGTCGGGACTGCAGATGACGCTGATCATCTCGGCCATGACGCTGGTGCTGGCGATGGTCCTCGGCCTGATCATCGCCCTGATGGACATGTCGCGCTTCGCGCCGCTGCGCTGGATCGGAATCTCGATCGGCGAGGTGATCCGCAACACACCGATCCTGGTGCAGCTGCTGTGGGTTTATTACGTGCTGCCCATCGTTTTCGGCGTGCGCATCGAATCGCTGACGGCCCTGGTCATCGGCCTGTCACTCTACCAGGCCGCCTTCATCTCCGAGGTTTACCGCTCGGGCATCCAGGGCGTCCCCAAGGGCCACCGCGAGGCCGCGCAGGTCCTCGGGTTGACGCCGGTCCAGTCGTTCTTCCGAATCGTCCTGCCGCAGGCGGTGCGCATGACCCTGCCGCCGCTGGCCTCCAACTTCGTTCAGCTCATCAAGTTCTCCTCGCTCGGCGCGGTCATCTCCGTGAGCGAGATCACGCGGCGCGGCATGGAGCTCAGCGCCACCAACTTCCGCCCGCTCGAGACCTTTACCTTCATCGCCGTCGTCTACTTCATCATCTGCTGGCCGCTCGCGATGGGCATCCGCTGGTGGGAACGCCGCCTGCAGGCGCGATAGCGATGACAACGTTGCGCAATGAGCTTGCCCGGCGGGTCGATGGTTCGCTCGACCGGCTGATCGCCGTCACGCAGCGGCTGGTCGCCGTCGCCTCGCCCAACCCGCCGAGCGACACCGAGGAGATCGCCAAGGTCGCCGAAGCATTGCTGCGGGAGATCCCCGGCATCGAGGTCGAAGTCATCGAACCGGCGCCGCGTGTCAAAAGCCTGATCGGCCGAATCAAGAGCAACCGGCCCGGCCGGCGGCTGATCTTCAACGGCCATCTCGACACTTTCCCCATCCTGGAGAACCTGCCCTGGACCGTGCCGCCGCTGGGCGGCGTCCTGAAGGATGGCAAGCTCTATGGCCGCGGCGTGTGCGACATGAAGGGTGGCATGGCCTGCTCTCTGCTCGCCGCCCAGCTGCTCGCCGAGCATCGCGATGCCTGGTCGGGCGAGATCGTGCTGACGCTCGCGGGCGACGAGGAGAACATGGGCTCGCTCGGCACCGGATGGATGTTGGAACACGTGCCGCACGCCAAGGGCGACGCCAACATCTGCGGCGACGTCGGCTCGCCCAGGGTTGTGCGCTTCGGCGAAAAGGGCCTGATGTGGGTCGAGGTGGAGGCGACCGGCTCCCCGGCGCACGGCGCGCACGTCCATCGCGGCACCAATGCGATCGATCGCCTGCGTACCGCGCTCGATCGCTTGAAAGATCTGGAGGGCATCCCCTTCCAGGCGCCACCGGTGGTCATGCAGGCGATCGCCAAAGCGAAACCGATCTCCGAGCCTTTGTCCGGCGCCGGCGAGTCGGAGACTCTGCAGCGCGTGACGATCAACATCGGCACGATCGAGGGCGGCACCTCGCCCAACCTCGTGCCGACAAACGCCATCGCCCGCGCCGACATCCGCCTGCCGGTCGGCATCACGACCGAGGTGCTGGCCGCCAAGTTGGACGAATGGCTGGCGCCGTTGGAAGGCGTGACCTGGCGCGCGATCCGCCGCTTCGAGCCATCCTTCACGCCGCCCGACGACGAGATCGTCCTGCGCACTGCCAAGGTCGCCGCCGAAGTGCTCGGCACCGCGCCGGCCGTGAACATGCGGGTCGGCGGCTCGGATTCGCGCTGGTATCGCCCGGCCGGCGTGCCGACAGTCGTGCTCGGCCTCACGCCCTTCAACATGGGCGGCGCGGACGAGCATGTTCTGGTCGACGAGCTTCTCGCCGTCGCCAAGATCCATACTTTGACGGCCTTCGATTTCCTCACAGGCGGCTGACCCATGTATTCCGACGACGAGCTCTTCACCTCGCCCCTGACCTTCATGGGCGCGCCCTATGGCCGGCCCGGCCCGGACAACAAGGCCGCCATCCTCGGCATCCCGTTCGACTGTGGCACCAACATGCGGATCGGTGCGCGCGGCGGCCCCGATTCGGTGCGCCAGCAATCGGCGCTGATGCGCCGCTTCAACCCGACCAATGCCGACTTCGATCCGGTGGCGGCGCTCGGCCTGGTCGATTGCGGCAACGTCAGGCTGACGCCTTCGAAGATCGTCGACGCGTTCGAGCGCACCGAGCAGGCGGTCGACCGCATCGTGCAGGCGGGCGCCGTGCCGATCACCATCGGCGGCGACGGCTCGGTGACGGTCCCCGTGGCCCGCGCGGTCGGCAAGAAGTATCCGAAAATGGCGGCGCTCCACATCGACTCGCACACCGACTCGTATCCGTATGGCGAGGAGGAGAAGTACAACTCCGCCACGCAGTTCACGCACGTCGCCGAGGAAGGCCTGGTCGATCCGGAATTCTCCTGGCACGTCGGCATCCGCAGCACGACCTACGCGCAGGGAGTCGTGCCGCGCGCGATGAGCCTCGGCTACAAGGTCGTGTCGATCGACGAGCTGATCCGTGGCGGCTTCGCCCAGCGCATGGCCGAGTTTCGCGACAAAGTCGGCAAGCGGCCGGTCTATCTCTGCTTCGACATGGATGTCTTCGATCCCTCGGCCGCGCCCGGTGTCTGCACGCCGTCATGGGGCGGGCTCAGCGCGCGCGAGGGCATCGACCTTCTGCGCTGCCTCACGGACCTCAACATCGTGGCCGTCGACGTGAATACCGTGAGCCCGCCGCAGGACGTCAACGGCATGGCCGCCCATCTCTGCGCCCACGTGATCTACGAGACGATGGTCCTGCTCTGCCGCCAGATGGGTCTCGCAACCGCGAACTGACCCTATTGCCGCCGGGACGGCCCGGCCTCAGGCTCGCGGCATGCGCATCCTCAGCCTTGCCGCCGCCCTCCTGCTCTCTCTCGCCACCGTGGCGCGGGCGGAGTACCCGGAGCGGCCGATCCGCCTGATCGTGCCGTTCCCGCCGGGCGGCGTCACCGACGTGGTGGCGCGCCTCGCCGCAGAGCGACTGTCGGCCGATCTCGGCCAGCAGGTGATCGTCGAGAACAAGGCCGGCGCCGGCAGCGTGATCGGCACCGAGGCCGTGGCCAAGTCGGCGCCCGACGGCTACACGCTCCTGTTCACCACGCCCGGACACACGATCAACGCGGCGCTGCGGGCGGCACTGCCCTACGACACCGAGAAGGACCTCGCCCCTGTCTCGCTCATCGGCCAGGTGCCGATGCTGCTGGTCAGCCATCCCAGCCTGCCGGTCGGCGACTTCAAGGGCTTCGTCGACTATGCGCGCAGGAACCCGGGCAAGATCAACGTCTCCCATGCCGGCAACGGCACGCTGCCGCACGTCATGATGGAGCTGCTGATGGTCAAGGAGCGCCTGCAGGTCACCCAGGTGGCCTACCGCGGCGCGGCGCCCGCGCTCGCCGACCTCGTCGCGGGCCAGGTGCAGGCCAAGCTCGATACCTACACGACCGCCGGGCAGTTCGTTGCCGACAGGAAGCTGAACGCGCTCGCCGTCACCGCGTCGAAGCGCCTGAAGCAGCTTCCCGACGTGCCGACCGTCGTGGAAAGCGGCGTGCCGGACTACGAGGGTTATCTCTGGATGGGCATCGTGGCGCCGGCCGGCACGCCGCAATCCATCCTCGACAAGCTCGCCGCCGCGAGCAAACGCATGGTCGAGCGGCCCGACATCCAGGCCCGCTTCGACAAGGATGCGGTCGAGCCGGTCGGCAACACGCCGGCCGAATTCAAGGCGCTGGTCGCCCGCGAGATCGCCCAATGGCGCGCGCTCGCGAAGCAGACCGAGATCAAGATCGAGTAGGCCGGGAGCGCGGCCCTCCAGAGCCGCTCATGTGGTGCGGCAACCCGAAGAAGAGCGGCTCTGGAGAGCCGCGCTCCCAGCGAGTTCGTCAGTTGTTGCTATCCGCTCGCAGGATGGCGCGGAGGTCTTCAGGGTCGACGGCGATCTTCACGCCGGCGCGCTCCTGCTGGAGGATCATCGATGAGCGCGAATCGCGGGCCTGCCAACCGCGGCCCAGCGCCTCGGTCATCTCCTCGAGCGTGAGATTGGCGAGACGCATCGGCACGCCGACCTCCTTGCCGAGCTGGGTGGCGAGCGACACGTCCTTGTGGGCGAGCTTCAGCGCAAACCGCGCCGGATCGTAGTGGTTGGGCAGGAAGTGCTCGGCCAGCGTGTCGAAGGTGCGCCGGCGGCCATTGGCGCCCTGGCGCACCGCCTTCCACAGCAGCAGCGGATCGACACCTGCCTTCACCCCCATCGTGAAGCATTCGGCGAGTGCCGTGTTCACCATGTAGCCCGCGAGATTGTGCACCAGCTTGGCGACCGACGCCGCGCCGACATCGCCCATGTAGAAGATCTGGTCGCCCATCGCGTCGATCACGGGGCGATATTTGTTGTAGCTCGGCTCGTCGCCGCTGATCCATAGCGCCATCTTGCCCGAAGCCGCACCGGCCGGACCGCCGCTCACGGGGCTGTCGAGCAGGTGCGCGCCCTTTTCCGCGAAGATCTTGTGCAGGCGGCGGATCACGGTCGGGGAGTTGGTCGACAGATCGAACAGCGCCTGGCCGCGTTGCATGCCCTCGAGCAGGCCGTTCTTGCCGGCCGCCACCGCCTCGAACTCCGGCGGGCCGGGCAGCGAGGTGAAAACGACCTCGCACGATCCTGCCAGGTCGCGCGGCGAATTGGCCCATTCGGCGCCGTTGGCGATCAGCTTCTCCGCCGCCTCACGCCGCAGGTCGTGCAGCACGAGCTGGTGCCCGGCCTTCTGAAGATTGTTGGTCATGCCCGAGCCCATGAGCCCGAGCCCGATGAATCCCACTCGCATCGTTTCCTCCGTTACTGCTTCAGTAGTTTGTCGAAAAAAATCCTGGTGCGCGCCTCGGCATCGAGCGCAGCGACCGGATCATAGGCGAGATGATGCGTCTTGCCGTATGCGCCCGGCACGTTGCGATCGATCGCGCGCGAATCGAACGAGTGGTAGGCGTTCGGATAGTAGACAATCTCGACGAGCTCGGGCCGGTCCGGCTTGAGGCGACGGCATGCATCGGCCGACGTCCAGTCATCCTTGTCGCCGATCAGAACCAGCACCGGCAGGTCGATCCCGGCATTGAACGCCGGCGCGCAGCCCGGATAGTAGGCGACGCCGCCGCGCAGCCCGTGCGCCTTCAGGTCGAACGACTTCTGCATCGAGCGCAAGGTCGTCGAGCCGCCGTGGCTGTGACCGATCAGCCCGATCCGGCCCGCGATCACCTCGGGTCGCGTGGCCAGGAAATCGAGCGCCCCGGCGACATCGGACACGCGCATATTTGGAGTCACGACGTTGGGCGTAGTGCACACGGCATTCGTGCCGCGCGAATTGAAGCTGTCGGGAGCGAGCACGAGGTAGCCCCATTTCACGAAGCGGGCGCCCCAGGCATCGGTGTGCGGAGTCACGCCGGCGCAGCTATGCGCCAGGACGATCGCGGGAAACGGGCCGGGCCCGGGCGGCTTGATCAGCCAGCCAGAGAGTTGCGGTCCCGCCGGCATGGTGCCGACCGCGACGGAGGCGAAATGCACCGTTTCGGCATGCGCAGCGCCGGCAGCCCAGGGCAGCAGGAATGCAATCGCAAGCAAACGCCACATGAGCCGTAGTATAAGGGGGCAACGGAGGAAACGGCCATGTTCGATCTCGTCATCAAGGACGCGGAGATTTTCGACGGTTCCGGCGCCAAGCCGGTGCGCGGCGACCTGGGCGTGACCGGCGGCAGGATTGCCGAAATCGGCCCGAAGCTCGGCGCCTCGAAGGAGACGGTGAAGGCCGACGGGCTGGCGCTCATGCCCGGCATCATCGACGGCCACACCCATTACGACGCGCAAATCACCTGGGATCCGTTCGTCGATCCCTCGCCCGCGCTCGGCGTCACCACGGCCATCCTGGGAAATTGCGGTTTCACCATCGCACCGTGCAAGCCGCAGGACCGCGACCTCACCATGCGGCACCTGACGCATGTCGAGGGCATGTCGCTCGACGCGCTGCGCGCCGGCATCAAGTGGGGTTTCGAGAGCTTTCCGCAATATCTCGACATGCTGGGCAAGCAGGGCGTCGGCCCCAACGTCGCGTGCTTCGCCGGCCATTCGGCGATCCGCACCTTCGTGATGGGCGAGGAAGCGACGGAGCGCGCCGCGACGGCCGACGAGGTCGCCCGGATGGCCGATCTCGTGCGCGAGTCGATGGCGGCCGGCGCGGTCGGCTTCGCCTCCTCGACGGCGGAAGCGCACAACGGCGAGGGCGGCACGCCGATGCCGTCGCGGCTGGCCGACGACAAGGAGCTGCGCGCGCTGGTCAACGCGATGGGCGAAGGCGGCAAAGGTGTCTACATGCTGACCAAGGGCAGCAAGACCTCGATCCCCTACCTCGAGGAGATCGCGGCCGAGGCCAGGCGCCCGGTGGTGATCGCCGCCCTCTTCCACTCCAACACCAATCCGACGGCGGCCTTCACCACGCTCGACCAGGTCAACGCCGCGCGCTCGCGCGGGCACCAGCTCGTGGCGCAGACCTCGTGCTGCCCGCTCAGCATGGATTTCAGCTTCAAGAGCCCGTACCTGTTCGAGAGCATGCAGGCCTGGAAGCCGGCGATGGCCGCGCACGATCCGGCCGAGCTCAAGAAGATCTACAGCGACCCGTCATGGCGCGCGTCGGTGCGCAACGAGCTTGCGGAGCGGCGTGGGCGGCTGCTGTTCAACAGCGAATGGAACAAGCTGTTCGTCGTCGAGACGGCCAAGGAGGAGAACCGCAAGCTGGAGGGGTCGACCCTCGCCGAGATGGCGAAGCAGGCCGGCAAGGACCCGCTCGACTGCATCCTCGACTTCGCCCTGTCGGAAAACCTCGACACGCTGTTCGTGGCCCAGCTGCTGCACAACGACGACAAGGAAGTCGGCAAGATCCTGGCCGACCCCAACACGCACATCTCGCTCTCCGATGCGGGGGCCCACCTCACCTTCTTCTGCGACGCAGCCTTCGGCCTGCATCTGCTGGGGCACTGGAGCCGCGATCTGGGCGTGCTCGACCTGCCGCAAGCCGTGCATCGCCTGAGCGGCCAGCCGGCGAAGCTGTTTGGCCTTCAGGGCCGCGGCTTGCTCAAGCAGGGCTATGCGGCCGACCTGATGCTGTTCGACAAGGCGACTGTCGCGCGTGGCCCCAAGCGCCGCGCGCACGACCTGCCCGCGGGTGCCGCTCGGCTCACCACAAGCGCGGTAGGGCTGCATGGCGTCTGGATCAACGGCGCGCAGGTGTCCGACGCGAAGGGCTTCTGCGCCGATCCCAAGAGCCGGCCGGGCGAAGTGCTGCGCTCCTTCGCGGCCTGACCGGAAGCCTTCAACCGGTAGGCACATCAACCTTGCAAATCGGGAATGCCGTTCCCGATCTGCAAGGATAAATGCCGTTTCCTCTTCACTTCACCATGCTTCGAAAGACCCCGTCCTTGAAGACAAGGGCATGAGTCAGAGCCGCACCGAGATGGGCGAGGAAGGTGGCGAACAGCAGGAAGGCGAGCACCGTATGCGCCGGCCGCAGGATGGCATAGAGCGCGCGGTCGTGGGGCAGGATCGGCGGCAGGTACACGGCGCCCACGAGCTGGATCGGATAGCCCGCCGCGGACAGCATGGCCCAGCCGACCACCGGCACGGCGAACATCAGGGCATAAAGCAGCCAGTGCGAGGCCTCGGCCGCCAACCGCAACACCGCCGGCATGGCGGCCGGCAAGGGCGGCGGAGGCGACAGCAGGCGATTGACCAGGCGCACGGCCACCAGAACCAGCAACAGGATCCCGAGCGGCCGGTGGATCGCCACCAGCCGGTGGTAGTCCGACAGCGACGAGACCATCGCCACGCCGATGAACAACATGGCGAGAATCAGCAGCGCCATCGTCCAGTGCAGCAGGCGCGACAGAAGCGGGAACGGTCGGGCCATGTCTCAGCTCCCCTTGTCGGGACGGACCGCGCTCGGCGGCTTGGCCTCGCCCTCACGCCGCGTGAAGGACTGCGAGTAGGCGGCCGAGCGCGCCGACAGCAGCGGATCGTCCGATGCGGCGATGCCCGTTGGCAGCACCAGCGGGTCGAAATTGACGTCGCGGCAGGCGCCGGTGTCCTCGCCCTGCAGCGCCATCACCGTAAGCGTGCCGGCATCGACATGCTCACGGTCGGCGGGCCAGGGCAGCGTGGCATCGTTGGTCGGATCTCCCGGCCGGCCTACGGTCAGCACGAGACGCCACTGCACCGGCGCGCTCTTCACCCGCGTCGCCAGGGCGTCGAACAGATAGTTGCTGTCGGCCGGCGTATCGGCGGGCTCCGGCGCGAACGCATCGAGAGGCACCATCGACCAGCGTACCGGTCGCTCCGTGCCTGCGCCGTCGACGAAGACAAAGGCATTGAGCGAATTGTAGGTGGCATTGGCGAAGCCCGAGGAGAAGGGCTGGGCCTTGATCAGCGCCAGCGCCCGTGCGCTCTCGGGATGGGCGGCGAAGAAGGCCTGCACCGCCGCGGGGTCCGGCCTGCCGGTCTTCGGATCGGGTGCCGTCGCCCCAAGCTGCTCGTAGAAGGCACGCGGATCTTTCAGGGGGAATACGGGAATATCATTCATGCCAGTGCGCCATTGCTGGCCGCCCGGCAGCCTGAATTCGAGGGCAAGGCTGCGCACGGCACTCGGCCCGTCGGGCATCATCGGCAGGCCACCCGCCAGCGCGAAGCGGCCGATCACCGGAAGGCGGCCAATCGCAAATACGGAGGCTGTCGACAGACGCGCACCCGCACCGTTGCTGTCGAACCAGCCGGTGAGGCATACGCCCTTGGCATGGTTGCGCCGAAAGCCCGGATGCTGGCCGTTCACCGCCTCGAACCGGTCGATCATGCGCGCCGGATCGAGGCGGCCGGGTGAGAACCACCCGGCCGTTCCGGCGAAGGCAGCGGCGATGGCGAACACCACCGTTGCGATGCCGGCAAGGCGCACGAGCGCCGCCGGCTTGGTCAGCGCGGCAAGGCCATAGCGGTCGGAATCGCCTGCGGGCGGTCGTTCAGTCGACATCGAGAGCGCCCCTAATTTGTGATCTGTGTCCTCGCAAACATTGGCTCGATCGTGCCGGGACGACAATCAACTTGATTTGAGTTGGATGTTCCGCCCGGCATCCCAGCCGCGTCGCCGCCGAATTCGGCGCCGCCGGCAGGCCGGCGGGCTCGGCGCATCTGCCGTAGCGAACTCACACATCGCTGGGAGCACGGGTCTGGAGACCCGCGCTCCCAGCGAAGACCATGGGGTCTCAGCGGCCGTGCGCGATCTGCAGGCGCTTCTCGCGCAGCCGGCTCCACTGCGAAAGGCCGAAACAGGCAATCCAGTAGATGGCGCCGGCGAAGACATAGGCTTCCATGTTCATGCCGACCCACGCCGGGTCGGCGAGCGCTGCCTGGGCGATGCCCAGCAGATCGAAGATCGACACGATCAGCACCAGGGTCGTGTTCTTGAACAGGGCGATGAGCTCGTTGGTCATCGCCGGCAGCGCGATGCGCAACGCCTGGGGCAGCACGATCATGCGCTGGATACGCCAGTAGCCCAGCCCCAGCGCCTGCGCCGCCTCGGACTGGCCCTCCGGCAGCGCTTGCAGGCCGCCCCGCACGGCTTCGGCCATGTAGGCTGCGATCACGAACGCCAGGCCGATCACGGCCCGCGCCAGGCGATCGACGTCGAAGCCGGTCGGCACGATCAGCGGCAGCAGCAGCGAGGCCAGGAAGATCACGGTGATGATCGGCACCCCACGCCAGAACTCGATGAACACGACCGAGATGAAGCGAATCAGCGGCAGGCGCGAGCGGCGGCCGAGCGCGAGCAGGATGCCGAGCGGGATGGCGATCAAGCCGGCATAGACAGTGAGGAAGAGCGTCAGCATCAGCCCGCCCCATTCGCGCGTCTCGACCAGCTTCAGGCCGGTCCCCCAGCCGCCATGCAGCAGCACGATGCCGAGCGGCGGAAGGACGATTGCGGTGGCCAATGCCGCGGTGCTGCGATGTGGCAAATTGCGCCACGACAAGGCGAGGGTCGCCAACACCCAGAGCACTCCAGCGAGATCGACCCGCCAGCGTTCGGGCAGTGGGTACTGGCCGTACATGAACTGGCCGAAGCGCATGCGCACGAACACCCAGCAGGCGCCCGCCCCGTTGCAGTCGTCGCGGCTGGTGCCGCTCCAGGTCGCGTCGAGCAGCAGCCAGTGGACCAGCGGCACGGAAACGCGCCAGACGATATAGAGGCAGACCAGCGTGATTGCCGCGTCAAGCGGCGTGGCGAACAGGCGCTGGCGCAATAAGGCAAAAGTCGTCATCGCGTCACCAGCCGGTGGCGCGCGTTGTACCAGTTCATGAACACCGACACGGCGAGGCTCAGGGTCAGGTAGATGCCGAGCGTGATGGCGATAATCTCGATCGACTGGCCGGTCGACACCAGCGCCGAGCCCATGAACACCGCGACGATCTCGGGATAGGCGATGGCGGCGCCGAACGAGGAGTTCTTGATCAGGTTGAGGTACTGGCTGGTGATCGGCGGGATGATCACCGGCATCGCCTGGGGAATCACGACCAGGCGCACGATCCTGCCCTGGGTGAGGCCGAGCGCCCGGGCGGCGTCGATCTGGCCCTGCCGCACCGACAGGATGCCGCCGCGCACGACCTCGGCGATGAAGCCTGCGGTGTAGGTCGAGAGGGCCGCGAACAGCGCCACGAACTCCGGCACCAGCACGAAGCCGCCCCGATAGTTGAAGCCGCGAAGGGTTGGCACTTCCCATGTGGTCAGCGCGCCCGCAGCCACGAAGGCCAGCACCGGCAGCACGACGCAGATTGCGAAGCCCACGAACCATGTCGGGAAATCGCGGCCGGTCCGGGCCTGCCGCAGCCGCGCCCAACGCGCGATGCCCCATTGCACCGCGAACAGGACGAGCGTGGCGAGCAGCGCCAGCCGCAGGCCGGTGACGTCGTTTGGTGTCGGGATCGACAGGCCGCGCCGGTTCAGGAACGCGACATCGAGGACGCTCAAGCTCTCGCGCGGCGTCGGCAAGGCGGCAAGCACGCCGAAGTACCAGAACAGCACAAAGAACAGCAGCGGAATATTGCGCACGAATTCGATGTAGAAGCCCGCCAGGGTCGACAGCAGCCAGTTGCGCGACAGCCGAAGCAGCCCAACCGAGAAGCCGATGATCGTCGCCACCGCGATCGACACGACCGAGACCAGCAGCGTGTTGACGATGCCCGTCCACAGCAGCGCAAGGATCGTGTCGCTCGGCTTGTAGCCGGTGAGGTTGAACGGCACCTCGATGCCGGAGTCGCGCCAGAGGAACTTGAAGCCGGAGGCGATGCCGGCCTTCATCATGTTCTCCGACGCATTGCGCACGAAGAACCAGACGATGGCGACCAGGGCCATGGTCGCCGCCGCCTGCCACAGGATGTCGCGAACCTTCCGGTCGCGGAGCAACCTCATCATGGCTGGGAGCGCGGCTCTCCAGAGCCGCTCATGAGATGTCGCAAGAGGAAGGAAGAGCGGCTCTGGAGAGCCGCGCTCCCAGCGATCACTGGAATGGCGGCGTGAACAGCAGGCCGCCCTTGGTCCACAGCTCGTTGCTGCCGCGCTTCAGCTTCAGCGCCGAGCCCATGCCGACGGTCCGCTCGTAGCTCTCGCCGTAGTTCCCGACCTGCTTGACGATATTGTACGCCCAGTCGTTGCCGAGCCCCATCATCTCGCCGAACTTGCCCTCGGCGCCGAGCAGGCGGCGGACCTCGGCGTTGGTCGACTTGGCCTTCATCTCGTCGACGTTCTTCGATGTGACACCGAGCGCCTCGGCCGCGATCTGCGCGTTCAGCACCCAGCGCACGACGAGCTGCCAACGCTCGTCGCCCCAGCGTGTGGTCGGGCCCTGCGGGTCGTTGGAGATTACCTCGGTCAGGATCTGGTGCTCTGCCGGGTCCTTGAACTTGATGCGCTGGCCGGCCAGCGCGCCGACGCCGGCGGTATAGGCGTCGCAGCGGCCCTGGTCGTAGGCCGAGATCGCGTCGTCGTTCTTCTGGAAGTTGATGATCGAGACCTTGAGGTTCCGCTCGCGGAACCAGTCGGCCGCGGTCTTCTCCTCGGTCGAGCCGGCGGCGACGCAGATCGTGGCGTCGGCGAGGTCGGCGACCTTGGCGACCTTGGCCTTGGTGCGGACCACGAAGGTCTGGCCCTCGTAGAAGTTGATGCCCTGGAAGTTCACGCCGAGCGTGGCATTGCGCGAGAAGGTGATGGTGGTGTTGCGCGACAGCAGGTCGACCTGGCCGGACTGCAGCATCGGCCAGCGCTGCTGCACCGAGGTCGGCGTGTACTTGACCTTGGTCGCATCGCCCAGCACGGCGGCGGCCAGCGACTTGCAGTAGTCGACGTCGAGGCCGGCCCATTCGCCCTTGTCGTTGGCGAAGGAGAAGCCCGGCAGGCCGAGATGCACGCCGCATTCGATGTGGCCACGCGCCTTGACGGCGTCGAGCGTCGGGCTGGGCGCCAGTTGCTGCGCGCCGGCGGAGGTCGCGGCGAGGCATGCCACCGCCGCGGCAAAGCCGTAGAACTTCATGTGAAAACTCCCCTCAACAGTCGTTGCCCGATACCGTACAAGCCCCGGCGTGACCAGTAAATTGCACCTCGAAACGGGGCGCGTGCCCGGCCTACCCAACCTGCACAGCCACGCCTTCCAGCGCGCCATGGCCGGCCTGACCGAGCGGCGCGGCAGCCAGTCCGATTCGTTCTGGACCTGGCGCGAGCAGATGTACCGCTTCGTCGAGCGGCTGACGCCCGACGACCTCGAGGCGATCGCGGCCTGCGCCTACATGGAGATGCTCGAGGCGGGCTTCACCTGGGTGGCCGAGTTCCACTACCTGCACCACCAGCCCGACGGCCGGCCCTACGACAACGTTGCCGAGATGTCGGAGCGCATCGTGGCTGCTGCTGCCGACGTGGGTATCGGCCTCACCCTCCTCCCGGTCCTTTATCGTCAGAGCGGCTTCGGCGGACAGCCGCCGAGCCTGTCGCAACGCCGGTTCCTGAACGACCGCGACTCCTATGCCCGGATCATGGAAACCAGGGTGCCGGGCGGGTGCATCGGCATCGCGCCGCACTCGCTGCGCGCCGTGACGCTCGATGACCTCAGGTGGGCCGCCACGACCTGGCGCGGCCAGCCGGCGCACATCCATGTCAGCGAGCAGACCCGCGAGGTCGACGACTGCCTCGCCGCGCACGGCCGCCGCCCGATCGACCTCTTGATGGACACCGTCGAGATCGACGAACACTGGTGTCTCGTCCACGCCACCCACGCCGATGCCGGCGAACGCGCCCGCATCGCCAAGGCAAAGGCGGTCGTCGGTCTCTGCCCGATCACCGAAGCCAATCTCGGCGACGGCCTGTTCGACGTGCCGGACTTCCTCGCCCAGCAGGGCCGCTTCGGCGTCGGGTCGGACTCCAACGTGCGCGTCTCCGCCGCCGACGAGTTGCGCACGCTCGAATATGGCCAGCGCCTCATCCATCGCCAGCGCAACGTGCTGGGCGACGCAAGCCGATCCACGGGCCGACGACTATTCGAAGCCGCGCTGGCCGGTGGCGCGCAAGCTGTCGGTTCGGAAGCGACCGACGACATCGTTTCTCTGGATGCCGGGAATTGGCGCGATGACGCCGTTCTCGATCATTGGCTGTTCGCCGCCGACAATGCGGCCATCGTTTCGGTCGAACGCGGCGGCACGCGGCTGGTGGAACAGGGACGCCACCGGCATCGCGAACGCCTCGCCGCGCGCTACAAGAAGACGCTCTCCCGCCTGCTCGCCTGAGTCCTCTTCCCGGTCGTCCCGAGCGCAGCGAAGGATCTCACGCCGGCCACGCGGCCCGTGTGAGCTTCTCGCCAAGTCGACGTCATGTAGCTGGGAGCTCGGCTCTCCAGAGCCGCTCTTTCTTCGGTTTGCCACAGCCCATGAGCGGCTCTGGAGAGCCGCGCTCCCAGCGTAACGCCCTCTGAAATCAACAACTCACAAACTCTCACGATGACGAACCCATCGCTTCGTTAGATTTTCATCAACGAGAACAGCACCCGGCTGAGCTGGCTGTCGGGATCGGCGAGCTGGCGCGGCTCCTCGAAGTGGTTGGCCGAGAAGATTTCGCCGCCGCCTGCCAGCCGGCCCATGCCCTGGAGGGCCGCAGTGAGGACCTGCCCCTGCCGCCGGAACTCCGGGCTGTCGCCGACCGACCATGCTACGGCGACGGGACATTGGATGCGGCCGAGATGGCGCATGGCGCTCGCAGCGGCGAGTTCCTCGGGCGTGATCTTCACGTACTTGCTGCGGGCCGAGAGCAGCGGCGCGTGCAGGTCGTACATGCCGCTGATCAGCAGCGCGCCCTTGATCGTGCTGTTGCCGAGCAGCACGCAGCTCGCCAGATGGGCACCCGACGAATGGCCCGCCAGATAGACGCGGCCCGGATCGCCACCGAAGCCTTCGGCGTTGCGCACCGTCCAGTCGACCGCCTCGCGGCACTGCTCGATCATTTGCGGCAGCGGCACCACGCCAACATTGTCGAATTCCGGAACCACCAGCGCCGCCCCGCGGCCGGTCACCGCCGGCGCCGGATAGGCGCAGTCCTGACGCGAGCCGCGCAGCCAGGCGCCGCCATGCAGGTAGACAACCACCGGCACCCGCGACGCTCCTGTCGGCGCGAAGATATCGAGGAACTGCACCTCGCTCTTACCGTAGCGCTCGGTGCGCGGCGGCATGGACTGACGCACCGCCTCGCAGTCCTTGCGGATCTCGGCCTGTATGGCGTCGCGCTGCGGCGCCCAATGGAGCTGGTCGTAGGCTTGGTCGAGCTCGGCCTGCGTGTAGTCGAGGAATACCCTGGCTTTGTCGGTCGGCATGGCCGGACGCAACACGACTATCGGCGGCCGTGCAAGCCCGTTGTATTGTCGAGGTCCAGGTCCTTCCCTCCATGCGACCGTCGCGATGCGTTGCCCTTGAGCGATTGAACCAGCGCCTCGGCGCCGTCGCACAGCGCCCGAAAATGATTCTCATCCAGCTCGCTATTCTTGGCTAGCCCCTGACCAAGCTCCTTGAGAACATCGGCAAGGAGGTAGTAGTGCAGGTGCACAGCGATCTCGCGGCGCCCCTCCCCAGGGCGGACGATTCGCAGCAACACTTCGTCGGGCTCAACCGTGACATCGAACGACGATTCCCTTCCAAAGGCGCCCATATAGGCCTTGTCCGGGAAATCGATCGCAACTTCCGCTCGATCTGTAATGGATTTCATTTCGGTTCGTCCCTTCCACATGTCCTGAGCCGCGGCCGGTTGGAGCTACGTCGTCGTACGGGCCATCACTTGCCGGGTTGCGAGCCGCTCTGCCGCAGGGTGAGAAAATAGGCGATGATGTCTGCCCTTTGCTGACTGCTCAGGCGGAACATCGGCATCCCAGCGTGCGGAGTCGTGAGAGCAATCGTCAACCCGGTAGCGGTCATGCCTGGCGTTGTCGCGATGTCCGAGAATGTGGGTGACCGCGGATTGGGCGACCGGAGTTGCTGCACCTGGATCGCATGACATTCCGAGCAGACTTGTCGCACCAGGGTAAGGCCACGTTGAGGATCGCCGGATTCTTCCGCGCTCGCGGGCAGCGCCGCCAGGGAAGCCAGGAGAACCAGCAGGAAAGGGGCTGCGCATTTCATGTTCCGGACCGATTGAATGTGTGGCGAGCTCATCGGAGGCCGCCGGCGCGGAAGGACAAGCGCATGGACATCCATTTCTATGACACCGAGCTGCAGGTCACGACCAAAAGGCACGCGCGCTGTCGGCTGTCAGTTGCACATCGATAAACTTTCTACGAGACCAAGCCGCCGTTGCATTTGACGCAGATCAAAGGGATGCCGGCCTGGACGAGTTCGGCCTGCGTATAGTCGAGGAATAACCCGGGATTATCGTGGGGTGGCCAGACGCAACACGACCATCAATTAACGTGCAAGCCCGTTGCCGAGTCCCAAAGAAACGATACCGGACTTTTATCGCTCGGCGCTCACGAGCTCATAGGTGCCGCGCTCGAACGCATCGTAGACGGCCAATGCCTTGGCGTCGGCGAACGGCAGATACTGCATCATGATCACGCCGGCGATGCCGCGCTCGGGATCGACCCAGAAGTATGTGTTGTTGATGCCGCCCCAGCTCAGGCTGCCGGGGGAGCGCTTCCCGGGCACCTGATCGGCCGTGGTGAGGAAGCCGAGCCCCCATTTGTCGCGGCCGTCGGCGATGAAGGTGAAGTCGGCACTGCGCGGCAGCGCGGACTTGTGCGCGGGGACCGAGATCGCGCCGATGTGGTTCTGACCCATCAGCGCGACTGTCTCGGCCCTGAGCACACGCACCCCGTCCAGCGCACCGCCGTTCAGCAGCATGCGCACGAACCGCCCGTAATCGCTTGCGGTCGAGGCGAGGCCGCCACCGCCGATCGGCGCCGCGATGGCGAGGCCGGGTTGCGGCGTCTGCAGCTCGATGGCGCCGTCCATGCGCTCGCCGGCCCGCCACTGTTGCGCGACGAGCCGCGGCCCCTTCGCCTCCGGCACGTTGTAGGACGTGTCATCCATCTTGAGCGGGGCAAAGATGTGCTGGCGGAAATAATTCTCGAGCTTCTGCCCCGACACCACTTCCACCAGCCTGCCGACGACATCGGTGCTGGTACTGTAATACCAGCGCTCGCCCGGGTCGAAGAGCAGCGGTCCGCCAAACGGGTAGGTTTCGCCATCGCGTGGCTTGAAATCGCGCCAGGTCGCGCTGGTGAACGGATAAGCCAGCCCGGACGTGTGCGTCAGGAAGTGCCTGACCGTTGCCGGTCGAGCGGCGGGGCGGAGCCGGTAATCTCCGGTCACCGCATCGAACGATTCGAAGACTTTCAGTCCCAGCAGCTCCGGCAGGTATTTCTCGGCCGGCTCGTCGAGACCGAGGCGGCCCTGCTCGACGAGCTGCATCAACGCTACCGACGTGACCGGCTTGGTCATCGACGCGATTCGAAACAGCGCGTCGGTCGTGAGCGGGCGGCCGGTCGCAACATCCGCCACGCCGAAGGCGCTCAGGTAAAGCACGCGCTCGCGGTCGGTGATCAGCGCCACCACACCCGGCACGTCCTTGCGCTCGACGGCGCCGCGCAAGCTTGCGTCGAGGGCCGCTCTCCCCGGCAAATTTTGTGCGTTCGTGGTGTCGGCCAGCGCACCAGCCGCAACGCCCATGGTCAGCATGATTCCGGCAGTCCTTCGGTTCAGCGGAACGATATCACGGGCCGGCATTGACGTGTACGATCAAACTGCTGCCCGCGAGCCTCTCCATGACCGACCCTCTTTCTCATCTCGACTCATGCATTGCCGAAGTCTGGGAATTCCTGGAGCGGATAGGCCATGAGACGACGGATAGCCCCGGCATCACGCGCGCCGCCTGGAGCAGGAACGACGAGATCGCCGCGGACGGTGTCCGCATCTTTGCCCGTCGTCATGGTCTGCAGGTATTGAACGACGCGTTTGGAAACATCCAGTTGCTGCTGCCCGGCGTCGATCCCGCGACCCCCTGTGTCACGACCGGTTCGCATCTCGACTCGGTACCGCACGGCGGCAACTACGACGGCCTTGCCGGCATAGCGGCAGGCCTTGCCGTGCTCGCCGCGGCAAATGCCGATCCGGCCAGCCGGACCAAGCCCTTTCGGGTCGTGGCCATGCGAGGCGAGGAGAGTCCCTGGTTCGGGACGGCCTATCTCGGAAGCCGGCTCCTGCTGGGCCTGTCGACACTGGATGAGATCGGCGATCTCGTCAGATCAGACAGCGGACAATCGTTGCGGCATCACATCTGGCAGCTGGGATACCCACGAACGGTCGAAGCCGTCGCACCCCTGCTCAATTCCGATCTCGTCACGTCCTTTCTCGAGCTCCATATCGAGCAAGGACCGCTCCTCGAGGCGGACGGCATTCCGGTCGGCATTGCCACCGCGGTGCGCGGCAATGTCCGGTTTCCCGACGCGCGCTGCATCGGCGCCTATGGCCATTCGGCTGCACTGCCGCGCCGTTTCAGGCGGGACGCCGTTCTCGCCGTGGCGGAGCTGGCGCTTGGTCTCGATGGATTCTGGAAGGACAGGATCGCTCGAGGAGACGAAGACTTCGTCTTCACCGTCGGCAAGTTCTCGACGGATGCGGTGCTGCACGCCATGACCAAGGTGGCCGGAGAAGTGAAGTTCAGCCTGAATATCGGAGCGGCCGCGAAGACCTCACTGGATGAGGCGCGAGCCCTTCTGTTCGACCTGATCAAGGGTATCGGGAAAGATCGAGGAGTCACCTTCGAATTGGGTCGGGAGGTCGGAACGCCGCCGACGCCGATGGACGGGCAGCTAATCGCGCTGATCGAGGACGCCGCCCGGCCGCTCGGAATAGCGACCTGCCGCATGCCCACAGTCGGACATGACGCGGCCATGTTCGCACGCGCAGGCATTCCGTGTGCCGTCCTCCTCATCCGCAACGCGAACGGCAGCCACAACTCGGAGGAAGCTCTGGACCGCAGGGACTTCGCTGCCGGCGTTCACGTGCTTGCCCGCGCGATGCATCGCCTCCCTCAGCCGACCGGGAGCCGGTAGAAGGACGCGGCATTCTTCCAGAAGAAGCGGTCTCGATCGGCCGGCGAATGGTCCGCGAGCATGCGGTCGAGAGAGCGGACGAGCGTGTCGTAGTCTATCCGCAATCCGGCAACGGGAAAATTGCTCGCGAAGATGCATCGTTCCATGCCGAATATCGCAATCGCCTCCATGACGACCCTTCGGTTCGATTCGTAATCCCAGGCGCTGTCCTTCAAGCCGAACTCAGAAACCTTGACGTGAACGTTCGGCTCGCGCGCCACGGCCTCCATGCCTCGGCGCCATGCCGCAAGTCCCTCCTCGCTGCGATCCCAGGGGAAGCCGGTATGGTTCAGCACGATCAGGGTGCGCGGGAACTGCCGTGCCACTTCGGCGGCTTCGGCGAGGTGCCAATAGGGCACGCGGAGATCCCAGGACAGTGCGTACTTCTCGAGGAGAGAGAAGCCGCGCAGCCATTTGTCGTCCTGCATGGTGCCCGGCGCGCCAGGCGTGCCGGTCCCGGGACGAACGGAAGTCACTGGCTTCGACCGGATCCCGCGCACCAGCGGAAACTGCGACTGGGCGGCAATGATCTCTTCCGCATTCTCGGTATGGAACCAGGCGTGCGCGACAATGGCGCCCGGAAAGCCGTAGCGTGCATTCACGTCGGTCAGCCACCGCGTTTCGGCGACCTGCCGGGAGCGGTCCATCTCGGCTTCGCAATGCACCGTCGTCAGGACGTTGTGGGCGCCCGAATCCCGCAGATAGTCTTCCGGCAGGTAGTTGCGCTTGATCGCATCATACGGGCCCAGGAAGAAGTGCGGCTCGGGCTGATCGGTGAGGAAAGGATAGCGGCTCGCTTTCAGGTCCCAAAGGTGGTGGTGAGCATCGATGAGCGTGACTGCTCCCGGCAATTCATTCCATTCTCTCTTGATGGTCATCATGATCTTTTCTCGTCGGTGAACGACCGCCGCGAGAGTACCGCAAGACGCCAGGAGAACAGCATGAAGCTCGCAGGAAAAATCGCCCTGATCACCGGAGGCTCGCGTGGGATCGGCCGTGCCACGGCACTCGCCTTCGCCGCCGAAGGCGCGGACATCGCCTTTTGCCACCTGAACGACGACAGCAAAGCCGACGAAACCGCCGGCGAGATCCGCGCCCTGGGCCGGCGCGCCCTGCACCGCTCGGTCGATGTGGCCGACATTGCGGCGGGGCGGGCCTTCGCCGGCCAGGTGGCGCGCGAGCTCGGGCCGGTCGACATCCTGTTCAACAATGCCGGCATGAACATCCGCAAGCCGTTCGAGGCCTATACCGAGGAGGAGTTCGACCGGGTGATCTCCGTCCATCTGAAGGGCATGTTCTTCATGGCGCAGGCGGTCTACCCGGCGATGATGGCGCGGGGGCAGGGCTGCATCATCAACGTCGCCTCGCAGCGCGGCCTGAAGGGCGCTGTCAATTCGGCACCCTACTCCGCCGCCAAGGCCGCGATCATGGGCTTCACGCGCGCGCTGGCGTGGGAAGCGACACCGAGAGGCATTCGCGTCAATGCCATTGCGCCGGGCCCGATCGTCACCGATCTGACGGCGACCATGACACCCGAGGATCGCCAGGCCTTCATCGATGCGCTGCCGGTGGGCCGATTCGGCCGGCCGGAGGAAATCGCCGCGACCGCCCTGCTGCTGGCCGGTCCGGACGGCGGATTTTATGTTGGCGCGACCCTGTCGCCCAACGGGGGAGACGTGATGTACTAAGCCGGCGACAAACCTGGGAGAGAGACACATGGCGGATGACCTGAAGCCGGGACTCAAGGCGGAGATCGTCAGGACGGTCGATGACAGTCTGGTGGTCAAGCACATGGGCGGCGACGGCGTGCTGTCCACCCCGAACATGATCGGCCTGATGGAGCGGGCCGGCATCGAGGCCGTACAGGCGCATCTCCCCGAAGGTCACACTACCGTCGGCTTCGAGGTGCACGTCAAGCACTTCGGCGCCACGCCGAAGGGCCAGAAGGTGACGGTGCGCGCCGAGCTGCTCGAGGTCGATGGCCGCAAGCTCCGCTTCAAGGTCGAGGCGCACGACGAGGACAAGAAGGTCGGCGACGGCACCCACCGCCGCGCCATCATCGCGGTTCAACGCAAGGATTGAAGGACGGCTGGCGGCAAAGGACGCGGTCGCTTCTCAACAAGCCCACCGGGGTGATCCATATGTACGCAGATCGATACGGTCTGGCCCTGTCGACGACGTCCGCCGACGCGCGGGACGCCTACGTTCAGGGCTGCGATCTGGCGCTGACCTTCTATCCCGGCGCCCTTGAAGCCTATGAGCGCGCCATCGCTGCCGATCCCGGCTTTGCCCTGGCCCACAGCGGCAAGGCCCAGGTGCTGATCCGGGAAGGAAACGTGCCGGCGGCACGGGCGGCCCTGGCCGCTGCCAGCAATCTCGCGGCCGGTTTGCCGCCGCGCGAATCCAGCCACATCGCGTTCCTTGAGCTGGTGTTCGCGGGGCGGACCGACGCCGCGATCGCCGCCCTGTACACGCATCTGGCGGCATGGCCGCGCGACGCTCTGGTGCTCTCCACAGCGGCCAATCCCAACGGACTGATCGGCGCCTCGGGGCGCCTCGGACAGAAGCACGATATCGCGGCGCTCATGGACAGCCTCGCCCCGCATTGGGGCGACGACTTCTGGTTCCTGTCCCACCATGCCATGGCGCTGTCCGAGGACGGGCAGCTCGCCGCGGCCCGGCCTAAGATCGAGCGCTCCGTCGCGGCGAACCCCAACAACGCCCATGGCGCGCACGGCTTCGCGCATGTTTGCTACGAAAGTGGCGAGCCGGACACGGCCCGCGCCTACCTGTCGTCCTGGCTCGCGACCTATCCGCGCGATGGCTTCTTCCATGGCCATCTGAGCTGGCATCTCTCGCTGTTCGAGCTCCAGGCCGGCCATTGGGACGAGGCGGTACGGCTGTATCGGGACGCCATCGCCCTCGACCGGCACAGCGGCGGGCCGCAGCAGAGAGTGTCGGATGGCGCGGCGTTCCTGTGGCGGTCCGAGCTCGCCGGCCACCCGCGCGACGCCGCCGCCTGGCGCGCGATATACGAGTACGGAAAAAGCGCGCTGCCGCAGCCCGGCAACGGCCTCGCCGACCTGCACGTCATCCTGGCACAGGCGGTGATGGGTGATGATGCCGGGCTCGATGCCCGCGTCAGGCAGATGGAGGCGCTGGCACGCGAGGGCCGGTACCCATCGGGCTCCTATTTGCCTTCGCTGTCGCGCGGATTCGCGGCGTTCGAACGCGGCGATTTTTCCGCCGCGATTGACGCGCTCGCGCCGCTCGCCGGAGAAAACGAACGCATCGGCGGCAGCCGCGCACAACATGACCTGATCGATTTCACCTTGATGAAGGCCTGTCTCGAGGCCGGCCGTCTGGAGGAGGCGCAGCGCCTGCTCGGCACGCGCCGCCCCGGTGCGTCGGGTGTTCCTGTCATAGGGATTGCGGCTGCGCATTGAGCGGCAACACCGAAGCGAGCGGTCATGCCCGACTGCCTTATGTTAAGGCACGACGATCCGGCCGGCCGGCCAGCGACTGACCGAGCTACACCCAATTTTTGGTAAAGACCGGGACGTTCCGCGGCTGAAGCGCCATTGGCTCAGGGGTCTGACGGCGCGAGTCGGGCACCACGTCACCGATCACCGACCGTATCGGCGGCTACATCCGTCTCGAGGCCGAAAGCCTCGCCGCGGTCGAAGCGTTGCTGGCCGGCAATCCGGTGTTCGAGGACGGCGGCACGGTCGAGCTGCGGGACCTGCCGGAGGGAAGTCGACAGTGTGCGACAGCCTCCGGCACAGGGACCAGGCTATCGATCTTTCTCGATTTGAACCTTGATTTTGCCGGCCCTTACGGCGGCCTTGAGCGCCGCGTGGTCCTGCTCAGCCTGGTCGGCATAGGCAACCGCGAAATCCCCCATCGCCTCGTCGAATGTCGCGCTCGTGCCGAGATAGCCGCTAAGCAACCAGGGGTGGCTCGCTCTGCCATGCGCACGAGCGAGCGTCCATCCACAAAGCCCGCCGTAGACCTCCAGCATGCTGCGATCGAAGGTATCGACCAATGGCTTGATCTTCGCGTCACGCAGCTGACGGACATAGACTTGGCGGCCTTCGAGACCGGTCAACCAGCCAAGAAAGATGTCCGAGGATGCCTGCATCAGACGCTGGCCCATCACCACGCGCTGGCCCGAGTGGTCATAGAGGCTATTGCCGGCATAGGGTTCGAGCACCGATGCGACAGCCTGCTTGAACTGCAGAAAGAGCGGCCGGTTCGACGACGACATGAACAGGCCGATCGCGCAATAGCGCCCGACACTGCCGATCCCGACGACCTTGATCGCGACGTCGACCAGACGGTAACGATCGAACAAGGCCCGCCGATCGTCGGGCAACGTATGCCGATATTGGGCAAGAATCTCGTCCACCGCCTCCCTGAACCCCTCTTCCCGCTGCGCATCCATGTGAAAAATGAGCGGCGGCTGATCCTTGATCTGCACCTGGCCGCCGACCATTTCGGCGAGCTTCGGGTAGTCGACCTCCGACGTTCTCTGCTCCTGTGCCTTGTCGATCCGGTGCCGGACGTTCTTTTTCAGATCCGAATCGTCGAGGAGGTGGACGACATCGTCCGCGCTGATACTCGAGTACCACGCCTCCAGCGGGCTCATTTCGGCGACTTCCCGCAGCCGCTCGCGGTAGCTGCGTGCGCATGCCACCGCGGCATCGCGGCCCGCCGCGTCGGACAGGCCATTCGACCGGGCCGCGAGCACGAACGAGGCGACTAGCCGCTTGACGTCCCACTCCCACGGCGCCGGCAGGGTCTCGTCGAAGTCGTTGATGTCGAACACGATGTTGCGCTCGGCAGTGGTGAACCCGCCGAAATTGAGCAGGTGGCAATCGCCGCAGGCCTGGACACGAATGTCCGTTGTGGGCGTAGTGAAGAGGTCGGCGGCCATGACGCTCGCCGATCCGCGATAAAAAGTGAACGGCGATTGCAGCATCCTGCCGTAGCGAATCGGGATGAGCTCGGGTATGCGCCCGGTGTCCGAGGCACGCAGGATCTCGAGAGGATCGGAGCGATCCTTGGTCCGCTTCCACGCCCCCTGGCTCGACCGGGGGATAGTGTCGCGCAGGTGCTTGCCGGCCGCGACGAGATCGTCGGCCGGCACGGAATGGGGAGGGCGCCTGGTCTCCGGCGGTGCATTATCGGCGCGGCTCGATAGTCTCGTCACGTTGCTCATTCAGTCCTCGCTTCACGCAGGGCCTGCGCCGCTCGATCGGGCCATGCTGCCGAAGATGGCCAAGGATGAAATTGAGCCAAGTCAAAGCCGCAGTATATTCCTGGGTGTATTGGTTGATTGTGCCGGCATGAACGTGGGCGCCGAAACAGCCATGGGCTAGTTGGCATTCGCCGCGTCTTGACCGACGTTCTCCGCGCGGAGAGGGAGGTCTTGCCAGTCATGAAGGTCGACCCGAACGAGCACGACCTCCTGGTCATTTTTCTGGTCAGTGTGGTCGTGATCCTGCTCGCCGGCGAGGTTGGGCGGTGGCTGAGCAGAGGCGCTCCGAAGCAAGGTAAGGACAACATATCGACGCTAGAAGGGGCGATCCTCGGCCTGTTGGCCCTGATGATCGGGTTCACCTTTGCCATGGCCTTGTCACGCTTCGAAGCAAGGCGCGATGCCGTGCTGATCGAGGCAAATGCCATCGGCACCACAGCTTTGCGGGCACGCCTGCTACCGGCGCCCCATAATGGGGAGACGCTGAAGCTGCTGCGCGAATATGTCCAGCTTCGGCTCGACATCACCCGGCATATGCCAACCTCGGCGGAGCTCGACACCATGGTCGGGCGGTCGAACGCGATCCAGGAAGCTCTCTGGCAGCAGGCCAAGGCCGTCGCGGCAAGGGACAACGCGATGGTGCCGACAGGACTGTTCATTCAATCGCTGAATGAAATGATCGACGATCAGGAGAAGCGTCTGATGGCCGTGCGAAACCGCCTGCCGATCGTCATTCTGCTCGCGCTATACGGCGTGGCCACCATCGCGGTCGGCTTTGCAGGGTATGCGAGCGGGTCGCAGACGAGACGCTCGCGGCTGCCGGTCTACCTCGTAGGCATACTCGTCGCCGCGATGGTCATTCTCATCCAGGACCTGGATCGCCCCGGTGCCGGATTCATAAGAGTCGGCCAGGAATCCATGTTCAGCGTCGCGGCCAGCATTGCCGCCTTCGCCGACTAGACGTGCCTCGGCGAAACGAAGGGGACAGTAATGACCCAGATCAGGCCGGTTACCGGCAAGCACCTCCGCACGCCCCGGGCCGCTGCGGTCGCCGGACTTCTCTTCGCTGTGCTTCTGATCCTTGCGCTCGCACTTTTTCGATCGTCGATACCAAAAAATCCCCTGGACCCGGGCCAATGGCTCTCGGCGCCCCTCGAGAGGGTTGCCGTCGGAATTAACTTGATCCCGTTTGCAGGACTCGCGTTTCTCTGGTTCATCGGTGTCGTGCGCGACCGATTGGCGGAGGCCGAAGACCGTCTCTTTGCGACGGTGTTTCTCGGCAGCGGCCTGTTGTTCCTGGGCATGCTGTTTGTGGCAGGCGCCGTGTTCGGTGCCATCGTCACCGTTCACATGGCCAAGCCGGAAGCGCTGATCAGCTCGCCGACCTTCGCGCTGGCCCGCGCCTTCGCCTACAACCTCATCAACGTGTACGCCATCAAGATGGCCGGCGTGTTCATGATGATCACCTCGACACTTGCCATCCGTACCGGATTCGTGGGCCGGTGGCTGGCGATACCCGGACTCGTCATGGCGGCGTTTCTTCTGTTCGGCAGCCACTCGTTCGACTGGAGCTTTGCCGTCTTTCCAGCCTGGGTTCTCCTGGTGAGCACCTACATGCTCATCGACAATCTGCAACGTGTGCGGCCAGGTCCGGAGACCGCCCCCTGACGAAGTGCCGCTCGGCTTTTCCAGCGGACTTGACCCAGATCAAGTTCCCTCGCGGCTCCGCAGAGCACATTGATGCCAGAATTGGTGACTTGGGGCGAAATGAAACGTCGAGACACTCTACGAGCTTTCGTCGCTGGCGGAGCGTTGATGGGCTTGTCGGCCTGCGGCGATGTTCCCCGGGGACCTGCGGTTCCGCGGGGAGAGATGGCGCGAGCAACCGTGCTCGGCATTGCCAATGAGCGCTTCCATCCCCTTGTCGACGGCAAGCGCCTTCAGGACGAGTTGGCTCAGGCCGCGGAGCGGCGACGCCTCAAGTACGGGGTGGCGACGCCGTTCGACATCCCGGAATACAACATGCTGGCTGTGTCAGGCGGAGGCGAAGATGGCGCGTTCGGCGCCGGGCTACTCTGCGGGTGGAGCGAACATGGCGACCGTCCCGTATTCGACTGGGTAACGGGCGTCAGCACCGGCGCACTAACTGCGCCATTTGCGTTCCTTGGCTCCGCCTATGACTCGAAGCTGCGCGCAGTCTACACGGGGATCACCGCGAAGGACGTATTGAAGGAGCGTGGCCTGATCGCAGCACTCATTGACGACGCCCTCGCCGACAATGCGCCTCTCTTCGCCACGCTTTCCCGTTATCTCGATCAGCAAATGCTGGCGGATCTTGCGACGGCCTACAATGACGGCCGCCTCTTGTTGATCGGGACGAGCGACTTCGATTCGCAGAATGGAGTCATCTGGAATGTCGGCGCGATCGCCGCGAGCGGGCATCCGCGGGCGCGCGATACGATCGCCCGCATTCTGCTCGCTTCAGCCGCGATACCGGGCGCGTTTCCGCCGACAATGATCGATGTGACCGTGGACGGAAGGCCGTACCAGGAGATGCATGTGGACGGCGGTGCATTCGCACAGGCATTCCTCTATCCCCCCTCATTGACCCAACAACGCCGGCAACGCGCTGCGGCGCGCCAGCGCGTCCTGCCCGTCGAAGCCTATGTCATTCGCAACGGCCGGCTCGATCCGAACTGGTCCTACACGAAGCGACAAACCCTCGGCATTGTCGGTCGGGCGATCGACACCATGATCACGGTCAGCGGGATGAACGACGTCGTACGAATGTACAACACGACGCGGGCAGACGGGATTGGCTTCAACCTTGCCTACATCGGACAGGACTTCTCCTATGTGTCTCCCGCCCCGTTCGACCAAGGCTATATGCGCAAGCTGTTCGAGTATGGCTACGTGCGGGGGCAGCAGGGCTACCCGTGGTCGAAGAAGCCGCCCGTCGCCGCGTGACGTCCTCACTTCGTGAACGATGGGGCACCCCGCGGATGGCCATCTTTCGGAACCGACCCCCTCGATGAAGCGCACGCCAGCACCTCTCCGTCGGTGTGGCATCGCTCGCCTGGCGGAGCTGTGTTCTGCGCGCCCCAGCTCGACGTTCGAGAGCCCGTCGAGCTTGCCGTCGAGAAGAGTCCAGGCGCCATCAATATTCCGCTGGGACAGCTCCGCTCACGTCTCGACGAACTGCCGCGCGACCGGGACATTCACGTCATCTGCCGCTCCAGCCAGCGCGCATACTATGCAACGCGGATACTGACCCGGAACGGGCTGAAGGCGCGCAATCTGTCCGGTGGCATGCTCTCGCACGGTCTTTCCCCCTCTGGCTGATGTCAAAGTCCATTCCGCGCCCATCCAATTGCGGTGCGGCTGGTCGCCGTCGCCCGACGCATGCCAGCGGCAACCGATATGGTGCAGAGCCGGCTCTTCTGAGGTTCTGGCATGCAGTGTTAGAATGGTGATTTATCGGAGGAAATGATGGCAGCCAGCATAGGGCATTACATCGGCAACAAGCCGGTCGCGGGCAACAGCGGGCGCACGGGGGACATCACCAACCCGGCGACAGGCGAAGTGACCGCCAAGGTCGCCTTCGCTTCGGTGCAGGAAGTCGATCAAGCGGTTCAGGTCGCAAAGAAGGCGCAGCTCGCCTGGGCGGCGACGCCGCCGCTCCGGCGCCAGCGTGTCATGTTCAACCTCAAGGGCTTGATCGAGAAGCGCATGGACGATCTCGCGCGCCATCTCTCGCTCGAGCACGGCAAGACCTTCGACGACGCGAAAGGCGAGGTCGGGCGCGGGCTCGAGGTCGTCGAGTTCGCCTGCGGCATCGCCCATCACATGAAGGGCGACTTCACCGAGCAGGTCGCGTCCGACATGGACACCTGGTCGATCCGCCAGCCGCTCGGCGTGGTGGCGGGCATCACGCCGTTCAACTTCCCGATCATGATTCCGTGCTGGATGGGTGCGATGGCCGTGGCGACCGGCAATGCCTTCATCCTGAAGCCGTCGGAGAAGGACCCGAGCGCACCGATGCTGCTCGCGGAACTCTATACCGAAGCGGGCGCGCCTCCGGGCATCTTCCAGGTGATCAACGGCGACAAGGTTGCGGTCGATGCGCTGCTGAAGCATCCCGACGTGCCGGCGATCTCCTTCGTGGGATCGACGGCGATCGGCGAGTATGTCTATCACACCGGCACGCAGATGAATAAGCGCGTGCAGGCGCTGTGCGGCGCCAAGAACCACATGGTGGTGATGCCCGACGCCGACCTCGACCAGACGGCCGACGCGCTGATGGGCGCGGCCTACGGCGCGGCCGGCGAGCGTTGCATGGCGATTTCAGTCGCGGTCGCGGTGGGCGGTGTCGGCGACAGGCTGATCGAAAAGCTTGCCCCGCGCGTCCAGGCGCTCAAGGTCGGGCCGGGCCTCGACCCGCAATCGGAGATGGGACCGCTGGTGACGCGCCAGCACCGCGACAAGGTGATGGGCTATGTCGACCAGGGCGTGAAGGAAGGCGCCAAGCTCGTCGTCGACGGCCGCGGGCTGAAGCTGCAGGGCTACGAGAACGGCAACTTCATGGGCGGCTGCCTGTTCGACGAGGTGAAGCCCGAGATGACGATCTACAAGGACGAGATCTTCGGGCCGGTGCTCTCGGTCGTGCGCAGCAAGACCTTCGACGAGGCGGTCAAGCTGGTGAACGACCATGCCTACGGCAACGGCACGGCGATCTTCACCCGCGACGGTGACGCCGCCCGCGCCTTCGCCAGCAACGTCAAGATCGGCATGGTCGGGATCAACGTGCCGATCCCGGTGCCGGTCGCCTATCACAGCTTCGGCGGCTGGAAGGCCTCGGTGTTCGGCGACCACGGCATCTACGGCATGGAGGGCGTGCGCTTCTACACCAAGCTCAAGACCGTGACCGCGCGCTGGCCGACCGGCATCCGCTCGGGCGCCGAGTTCAACTTCAACGCGCGCTGACCCCATGGCCGAGCCCTTCCCGCTTGAACCGTCGCTGTGGGCAGCGACCGCACCGGCAGCGGTGCCGACGCCGCCCCTGCGCGAGCCGGTCGCGGCCGACGTCTGCATCGTGGGCGCCGGCTATGCCGGCCTCTCGACGGCGCTCCACCTCGCCGAACGCGGCATCAAGGCCGTGGTGCTGGAGGCGAAGGAGCCGGGCTTCGGCGGCTCGGGCCGCAACGGCGGGCAGGTCATCCCCGGCCTGAAGTTCGATCCGGACGAGCTCGAAGCCATGTTCGGCAAGGAGCGCGGTCCACGGCTCGTCGACTTCGTCGGCCGCACCGCTGACGTCGTGTGGGAGCTGATCGACAAGCACGGGATGGACGTGCCCAACACGCGCAACGGCTGGATCCAGAGCGCCGTTTCGACTGCCGCGGTCGGGCCGATCGAATCGCGCGCGGCGCAATGGCAGAAGCGTGGCGCGCCGGTCCAGGTGCTCGACCGGATCGGGACCGCGCAGCATGTCGGCCACGGCCAGTATGTCGCTTCCTGGATCGATCGCCGTGGCGGCGTGGTGCAACCGCTGGCCTACGCGCGCGGTCTGGCCAAGGCCGCCCTCGCGGCGGGCGCGGCGGTCCATGGCAACACGCCTGCGACCGGCCTCGAGCGCGAGGGCGGCAAGTGGAGCGTGCGCACGTCGCAGGGCGCCACCGTGACGGCCGATCGCGTCGTCCTGGCAACCAACGGCTATACCGGCGATCTCTGGCCGCATCTGCGCCAGACCATCATCGCCGCCAACTCCTTCCAGGTCGCGACCAAGCCTCTCTCGGATAATGTCCGCAAATCGATCCTGCCGGGCGGACAGTCGACGTCCGATTCGCGCCGCATCGGGCTTTACTATCGGCTCGACCATACCGGCCGGTTCCTGCTGGGCGGCCGCGGCACGATGCGCGAGCCCAGGCAGGCGGAAGACTGGTCGCACATCGAGACGATGATGGAAAAGATGTTCCCGCAGCTGAAAGGCGCGGGCATCGATTTCCGCTGGGGCGGCCGCGTGGCGCTGACGCGCGATCACCTGCCCCATCTGCACGAGCCCGCGCCCGGCCTGCTGATCGACATCGGCTGCATGGGACGCGGCGTAGCGTTGCAATCTGCGCTGGGACGCGCGATTGCGGCCTATATCGCGTCGGGCGATCCGATGGCGTTACCGCTGCCGCCCGGCAAGGTGAGCCCGCTGCCATTCCACGGGCTGAACAAGCTCTACTTCCAGGCGTTCGTCACCTGGTACCGCTTCCTCGACCGGCGCGACGCCAGCGCCGCGTAGGCGCGGCGCATTCGCATGTGAGCCGTTTCCCGTCGTCCCGAGTCGGCACATTCACATGTGCCTTGAGCGAAGCAGAGCCGAGGACCTGCTCATCCCGGCAGAAGTTGCCTGAGGAGGTCCCTCCACTTCGCTTCGCTCCGGTCGGGACGACGAGGTTTGTACGCCGCCGCAGCTGGCTACTTCTTCTCGACGTTCCAGAAGATCGTGACCGGCGATTCGAGGTTGCCGCTGATGTTCTTGCGCACCGCCGCCGGCACCACCCACTGGCCGGCGAAGATGTGGGTCGGGCTTTCCGCGACGCGCAGCTGAATGGCCTCGACGATGGCCTTGCGCTTGGCGGTATCGGGCTCGTCGGCGAAGGCGGCGCGCATCTTCACCAGCTCCGGATCGGTCGGCCAGCCGAACCAGGCGTTCTCGCCTACCGCATTGATGTAGGTGTTCACCAGCGGGTCGACGATGTCGACCGAGGCCGACGAGGTCAGGAAGGCGTTCCAGCCGCCCTTGTCCGGCGGGTCCTTGCGCGAGCGCCGGGAAACCAGCGTCGACCAGTCCATCGACTGCATGTCGACCTTCATGCCGGCCCGCTCCATCAGCTGCTTTGCCACCGGCGCCAGGTTGGCGAGGATCTGCAGGTCGGAGGAGTGCATCAGCAGGACCGGCGTGCCGTCGTAGCCGCCTTCCTTCAGCAGCTCGCGCGCCTTGGCGAAGTTGCTCTCCAGCTTGTCCTCGAAGCCCCTGGTGCTGGCAAAGGGCGTGTCGCACATGAACATCGCCTTGCACACCTTGTAGTAGCGCTCGTCGCCGATCACGCCGTCGAGAAAGTCCTTCTGGTTGAAGGCGTAGAGCAGCGCCTGGCGCACCTTGGGATTGTCGAACGGCTTGAAGAGATGGTTGAAGCGGAAGATGTACTGATTGCCCCACTTGTTCAGGTTGACCAGCTTCACGCCCGGGTCGGCCTCCATCATCTTGAGCAGGTCGTGCTGCGGCGTCTCGATCATGTCGATCTCGCCCTTCATCAGGGCGCTCGTCGCGGTCTGCTGCTCGGGAATCGCGACCCATTCGACCCGGTCGAGCTTGGCGATCTTGCCGCCAGCCAGGCCCGAGGCCGGCTCCGGCCGCGGCTTGTACTTGGGATTCTTGACGTAGACCGTCTTGTCGCCGGGCTTCCATTCGTTCTTCACGAAGATGAACGGCCCGGAGCCGGTGTAGTCGTCGATCTGCTTGAACGGGTCGGTCTCGGCAACCTTCTTCGGCATGATGAAGGCAGCGCCCGAGGGCTGACCCAGCGCCGACAGCATGATGCCGGTCGGGGCCTTCAGCTGGATCTGGAAGGTCCTGGGGTCGACAGCCTTCACGTCGGCGACCTTCGTCCACAGCAGCTGGCCCATCGGCGTGCGCACCGCCCAGCGCTTGAGCGAGGGGACCACGTCCTCGGACGTGACCGGCGTTCCATCGTGGAACTCGAGCCCGTCGCGCAAGGTGAAGGTCCAGGTCAGCTTGTCGTCGGAGGTCGTCCACTTGTCGACCATCTGCGGCTTGACCTCGAGGTTGCCGTCCAGCGCGAACAACGTGTCGTAGATCATGTAGGCGTGGTTGCGCACGATGTACGCAGTGGTCCAGATCGGATCGAGGATCTTGAGATCCGAGTGATTGACGACCCGGAACGTCGTCTGTGCGCTTGCGGTTCCCGCGCTGGCAACCCCCAGCACGCACGCCACAAGCAATCCCAGCCTACCCTTGCCCATCCCTTGCCTCCCTGATGCTCCGCCTCTTTGACGGCGGATTGGGTGGCATCCTCCGCTATTTCTTCTCGATATTCCAGAACACCGGCACCGGCGACACGACGCTGCCGCTGATATTTTTCCGCACCGCCATGGCGTTGTTGTACTGGCCGAGGAAGGCGTGGGTCGGGTTCTCGGCGGCGCGGAGCTGGATCTTTTCCACGATCTCCTTGCGCTTGCCCTCGTCGGTCTCGTTGGTGAAGGCGTCGCGCAGCTTGGTGATCTCGGCATCGCACGGCCAGCCGAACCAGGCCTTGTCGCAGGTCGCGCCGATGAAGCTGTAGGTCAGGGGATCGAGCGCGTCGGCGCCGCTGGTCGAGGTGATCAGCAGGTTCCAGCCGCCCTGCGCCGGCGGCTCGCGCTTGGCGCGGCGGCTGACCAGCGTCTGCCAGTCCATCGACTGCATGTCGACCTTCATGCCGGCCTTTTCCATCAGCGACTTGGCAACCGGCGCCATGTTGGTCAGCACATAGAGGTCGGTCGAATGCATCAGCACGACCGGCGTGCCGTCATAGCCGCCCTCCTTCAGGAGGGCCTTGGCCTTGTCGAAGTCGCTCTCGTACTTGTCGGCGAATCCTGCGGTCGTCTCGTACGGCCCGCCGCACATGAACATCGCCTTGCAGACCTTGTAGTACTCGGGATCGCCGATCACCGCGTCGAGGAAGTCCTTCTGATTGAGCGCATAGAGCATCGCCTGCCGGACCTTCGGATTGTCGAACGGCTTGTGCAGCTGGTTGAAGCGGAAGATGTACTGGTTGCCCCACTTGTTGGTGGTGATCATCGAGATGTTCCGGTCCTTCTTGAGGATCGGATAGAGGTCGTGCTGCGGCGCCTCGATGATGTCGATCTCGCCCGCTGCCAGCGCATTCACTGCCGTCTGCTGGTCCGGCATGGCGATCCATTCGACCCGGTCGACCTTGGCCACCTTGCCGCCGGCAAGCCCGCCGGCCGGCTCGGCGCGCGGCTGGTACTTCGGGTTCTTGACGTAGACCGTCTTGTCACCCGGCTTCCACTCGTCGCGCTTGAAGATGAACGGGCCGGAGCCGACGAATTCCTTGATCTGCTCGCTGGCCGGCGTCTCGGCGACCCGCTTGGGCATGATGAAGGGATTTCCCGACGGCTTGGACAGCGCCTGCAGCACGATCCCGGTCGGCTCCTTCAGCACGAGCTGGAACGTCTTGGGATCGAGCGCCTTCAGATCGGCGACCTTGGTCCACAGGATCTGGCCCAGCGAATCGCGCACCGCCCAGCGCTTGAGCGAAGGGATCACGTCCTCGGCCGTGACCGGCTGCCCGTCATGGAACTCGAGCCCGTCGCGCAGGGTAAAGGTCCAGGTCAGCTTGTCGTCCGATACCGTCCAGCGATCGACCATCTGCGGCTTTATCTGCAGCTTGTCGTCGAGCGCGAACAGCGTGTCGTAGATCATGTAGCCGTGATTGCGGACGATGAAGGCCGTGGTCCAGATCGGATCGAGGATCTTGAGGTCCGAATGGGCCACCACGCGTAGCGTCGTCTGCGCCGCCGCCGGCACCGCCATCGACACCGCGATCGCCGCCAGGAGCATCCGTACCTTGCTGATCATCATGCCACTCTCCGACTGGACGTTACGCGCCTGGAATCCTCGATCATCATCTGAGCCGCCTTGTCGGCGATCATGATCGTCGGTGTATTGGTGTTGCCGGAGGTGATGCTCGGCATCACCGACGCGTCGACCACGCGCAAGCCCTCGAGTCCCATGACCCGCAACCGCTCGTCGACCACCGCCATCGGGTCGGACGGCAGGCCCATCTTCGCCGTGCCGATCGGGTGGAAGATCGTGGTGCCGATGTCGCCGGCCGCCTTGGCCAGCGAGGCATCGTCGTCGCCGACGGACGGGCCGGGCAGATATTCTTCTGGATGGTAGGGCTGCAGTGCCGGCTGCTTCATCAGCCGGCGGGTGACGCGGATCGCGTCGGCCGCCACGCGCCGGTCCTCCGGCGTCGACAGATAGTTGGGCGCGATCATCGGCTTGGCCGAGGGATCGGCCGAGCGCAGCCGGATCGTGCCGCGTGAGGTCGGGCGCAAATTGCAGGCGCTGACCGTGATGGCCGGGAAGCGATGCAGCGGCTCGCCGAACTTGTCGAGCGACAGCGGCTGGACGTGAAACTCGATATTGGCCCGTTCATGTTCAGACGACGACATGGTGAAGATCCCGAGCTGCGAGGGCGCCATGGTGAGCGGCCCCTTCTGCATCAAGGCATATTCCATGCCCATCAGCGCGCGCCGAACCAGCGAGTGGTAGGTGGTGTTGAGGGTCTTCACGCCCGAGACCTTGAAGATCGCGCGCTGCTGCAGGTGATCCTGCAGATTGCGCCCCACGCCTGGGGTGTCCTTCACCACGCCGATGCCGAGGTCGGCCAGCCAGTCGGCCGGGCCGATGCCCGAAAGCTGCAGGATCTGCGGCGAACCGACCGCGCCCGCCGACAGCACGATCTCGCCGCGCGCACGCGCTCCGACGAGCCGCCCGTCCTGCCGGAACTGCACGCCGACGGCGCGCCGGCCCTCGACCAGGACCTTCTCGACCAGCACGCCGGTTTCCAGACGCAGGTTCGGCCGGTTGAGCACCGGCTTCAGGAAAGCGCGCGCGGTGGACATGCGCAGCCCGCGCTTCTGGTTCACATGGAAATAGCCGACGCCGTTGTTGTCGCCAGTGTTGAAGTCCGCTGTCCGCGGAATGCCCATCTCGTTGGCCGCCGCAATCACCGCGTCGAGCACGTCCCAGCGCACCCTCGGCTGCTCGACCCGCCATTCCCCGCTGCCGCCGTGATGCTCGGTGTCGCCGAGGAAGTGGCCGTCGAGCCGCTTGAAGACCGGCAGCACGTCGTCCCAGCCCCAGCCGGTGAGGCCGAGCTGGCGCCAGTGGTCGTAGTCGGCCGACTGGCCGCGCATCGAGATCATGCCGTTGATGGCCGAGCAGCCGCCGATCACCTTGCCGCGCGGATAGTTGAGCGCCCGGCCGTTCAGCCCCGGCTCCTTCTCGGTCTGGAACATCCAGTCGGCGCGCGGATTGCCCATCGCGTACAGGTATCCGACGGGAATGTGGAACCAGATCCAGTTGTCGCGCCCGCCCGCCTCGAGCAATAGCACGCGCGTTTTCGGATCGGCAGACAGCCGGTTGGCCAGCACGCAGCCCGCCGAGCCCGCGCCCACGATGATGTAGTCGAACTCTCCTTCGAGCCGAGCGGTATTATCCGCAGACATGGCAACAGCTCTCCTCACACGACAGTCAGAGGTCGATTTTCTCCAGCTCTTCGATCAATCTCGGCAACTCGTGCTGGATCACGTGCCAATGCCGGGCGTAATCGCCTTGCACGGCATCGAGCATGTCATAGATCGATGCCTTGTTCCGATCCTCAGGCGGCATATAGAACCGACTTGTCCCGAAGGATTGACGCCCTTCGGTACGGGTTTCGGATTGCTTTCTCTTCAACCAGATCGACCGATTGTCCGAAAAAGCCAGCAAGCTCCGCTCGTAGTTCGACGATATCCAGTGCGTCCCACGGCGCATCGGGAGCAAACGTGACCAGCAGGTCCAGATCGCTGTCCTCACGGTTCGATCCACGCGCAACACAGCCAAAGACGGCAAGCTCCATGATTTGCCATCGCCGGCACAGATCAATCAGCGCTGGTTGCGCCAGTAGGTTGAGTTTGGCCATCCGTCAGTCCGAGAGAGCTTTTACGATAGCACGTGGCCTGGGGTAGGCCCAATCGCGCCAAGTCCCTGGATAGCCCGCCCCAGCCATGTCCACGCCCCCGACCGATGTCCCATAGGTGGCAGGCATCCGAAAACATCGCCATTG
Source organism: Reyranella sp. (assembly GCF_965279465.1). NCBI lineage: Bacteria > Pseudomonadati > Pseudomonadota > Alphaproteobacteria > Hyphomicrobiales > Reyranellaceae > Reyranella > Reyranella sp. The sequence continues at coordinate 2,827,048 of NZ_OZ257242.1, read as the reverse complement.
TGACATCGCATGCAGCATCGAGAGCCCCTGCCGCCCGTGGTGTCAGAGCCGAAGGGCGACACCTACGAGGAGTACGATGGCTACACACAGGTCCAGGCCCTGGGTGACGTCTTCGGCCCTGGTGACCGGATTTACCGGCGGCTGGGCACGTCCGTGCCGCGTCCGCCCCCGCCCACGGTGCTGGCCGGCAAGGCACGGCTGAAGGTCACGCCAAGAGTTGCCCCGCTGGAGCTGCGCCTGATCAAGATCGAGCGGGCGCTCGTCTATCCCCGTCAGTTGATCGTCAACCTGCGGACCGGCAAGCCGATCTTCGATTCCCTCCGCAAGCCTCCCCCGCTCGGCTCGCTGCGTGACGCGCCGGCGCCCATCGAGGTCGACCGGGAGCACAGGGTTCTTCGCGAACGGATTGATCGGCTGGTCAAGGCGCGGAAGCCCAAGCGCCTCGCGAATGCTTTCCATGCCGCGGGAAAGCACATGGGCTACGGCCACGTCCTGCTCGAATCCATGAGCCGCCTGTGGGGCTTCGAAGAGGTCTCGCCCTTCGTCGAATGCATCATCGCGCCGGAAACGACCACCGGCTTCGCGAGACCCCTGCTGGCGCCCTTTGGCGCCACGATCAGGAATACGGAGATCCTGGGCGACCAGCCCTTCCATTGCGACAACCTGATCGTTCCGTCCCAGGCGTTCCTGCTGAATACGACGATCGCCGCCGAAGTGTGGCCGATCTACGAAAGGATCAGAGGCTTCTACGCGCCGAACCCTCGAACAGGCCGGCGGCTCTATGTCTCCCGCCGATTTGCCGAACAACGCAGGATGCTCGGCGAAGACGAGATCGAGGCCGTCTTCTCGTCGCGCGGCTTCGAGGTCATCCATCCAGAAAGAATGACGGTCGAAGCCCAGGTCGCGCTCTTCGCTTCCGCCGAGTGGGTTGCCGGGCCCGTGGGGAGCGGTCTCTACAACGCCGTATTCTCCAACCCGGGCGTTCGCATGATCGTGCTCGGATCCGGGAACTTCCATTCCCGGATCGAGTCGCTGATCAGCCGGGGCGTGGCGGTCCACTACATATTCGGATCGCCCTCGACCCAGGATCGCCGCGAGGCGATGACGATGGACTGGCGCATGGATCCGCAAATCGTCCGGCGCGCGATCGCCAGCCTGGATTTCGGCTGAGCGTCCCACGGCAGAGCGCGCCATTCCCCCCTGCAGAACTCCTCTTGACAGTCGCAACCTGACGCTTGCCCGAACCGCCCGCAAGCGCGCACAATTCAGCAACCAAGGGAGCGACGCCATGAAATACAATCGCATTTCGGCTGATTGCCATCTCGACATGCCCTGGATGCCGCCCGACCTGTTCACGTCGATGGCGCCGCGCGACATGAAGGACCGCATGCCGTTCGTCATCGACACCGACGAAGGGCCGAAGTGGACCGCCAACAACGGCGCTTCGTTCGGCTTCAAGAATGGCGTCGGCCCGGCCGGCAGCAAGTATCAGAAAGGCAAGCACCATCGCGTCGACGTGATGGCCGAGACCGGCCTGTACGACGATGGTGCCAAGGACATCCGCCGCGTCTCCGATCCGCACCTGCGCATCAAGGATCTCGACCGCGACGGCGTCGACGCCGAAGTGATCTACGGCATCCTGGGCGCCTCGAGCCGGCTCAACGACAAGGAAGCGTCGAACGAGATGCTGCGCATCTACAACGACTGGCTGAAGGACTTCTGCAGCCACTATCCCGACCGGCACATCGGCCTTGCCTGCCTGCCCTACGGCGACATCGACGCCGCGGTGAAGGAGATCTATCGCGTCGCCAAGATGGGCATCCGCGGCCTCGAGCTCTCCTGCTCCTGGGACATGGAGCCGATGTGGCACCCGATGTGGGAGCCGCTGTGGAAGGCGGTCAACGACGTGCAGCTGCCGCTGCACTTCCACACCTTCCCGACCCTGCCGCCCAACACCATCGAGAAGCATGGTGGCCGGGTCGGCCGGTCGGTGTTCTTCACCGTCGTCTCCGGCTTCCAGATGAACCTGGTGAACATCCTCGCCGCCATCATCGCGGCCAACGTGCTCGAGCGCTATCCGCACGTCCGCATCGCCTTCGGCGAATCGGGCTGCGGCTGGATCCCGTATGCGCTCGACCGCATGGACTTCGAATGGGAAGACCGCTTCACCGACCTCGGCCTCAAGATGAAGCCGTCGGACTACTGGCGCCGCCAGTGCAAGGCGACCTTCCAGTACGACCGCATCGGCGCCAAGCTGATCGACGACATGGGCGCGGAGAGCCTGATGTGGGGCTCCGACTACCCGCACGGCGACGGCGTGTGGCCGAACTCCGACAAGTACATCAAGGAGCAGTTCGCCGAGGTCTCGCCCGAGGTGACACGCATGATCACCTGCACCAACGCCGGCAAGTTCTACGGCCTGATCAACTGATCGCCGGCTGACGTGACCGACCGCGGCGACCCTGTCCCGCCGCTGGCCCTTGACGCGACATCGGTCGCGCCGAGGGCACGGTCCTCGGGCTATCCCGAACCCTTCTTCTCGCGCATGAGCAGGCGCGAGAAACGCTCACTGGGCGACGCCTTCGGGCTGAGGAATTTCGGCGTCAATCTCACGCGGCTGGCTCCCGGGGGCGAGTCCTCGCTGCTCCACCGCCACAGCAGGCAGGACGAGTTCATCTACATCGTGCAGGGCGAGCCGACGCTGGTGACCGACGCCGGCGAAGTCGCGCTCGCGCCCGGCATGTGTGCCGGTTTCCCGGCCGGCCAACGCGCGCACCAGCTCGTCAACCGCACCGACCGCGACGTTCTCTATCTGGAAGTCGGCGACCGCACGCCGGGCGACGAGGGCTTCTACCCCGCCGACGACATCAAGGCGTCGCAGGCACCCGATGGCAAATGGGTCTACACGCGCAAGGACGGTACGCCCTACTGAGCGTGCTCGAGATCGGCCTTCGACACCGTGTGGCGAAGCGCGAAAACCTCGCCCTCGGGGGCGTGACGATCGCGCGCCGCGATTGCGGCCGGCACCGACCAAAAGAACGCCACCAAGGCGCGCTCGATCTGACGATCGGTGTTGGCCCGCAAGTCCTTCTCCGTGGTGTGCGCCTGGCCGATGCCCGACTGGCCGGCGAGCAGGTCGACCCGCGCGGTTTCTGGCGCAGCGAGCTTGTCGAAGGGTGCCGTGTTGGCCGCCGCCATGCGCAAGGTCAGCGCGGCGGCGCCGATGCCGTCGCCCCAGCGCTGCTCGACGTTGCAGACCGTGCGCCAGGTGTCGCGGAACTTCGGGAAGATCGCGCGGCTCATCGGCGTCGGGCTGCGCAGCCGCGTGTAGTAGATGTCGCTCTCGAAAGTAGCCGCCGTCTCGGCGTCATAGAGCAGGAGGTAGCGGCCCGGCGTCTCGATTCCCTTGAAGCGGCTGCCACGCAGCCAGCCGGGGCATCCCACGCGTTCCTGCATATGCTCGCGGCTGTGCCAGTACTCGAACAGCGCATCGTCGGACGGATCGATGTCGACCCAGATGGCGAGTACCGCCTGGCTTTTCACGGTCAAAGCTCGAGAAACCGTTCCGGATCAACGCCGGCTTGGCGCAGGATGGCCCGCAGGGTTCCCTCCGGCATGTCGCCGGGATGATTGGGGATTGTGGTGAATTTGCCGGTCAGAGGATTGCCCCAGATTTCATGGCTTCCAGCAGCCTGCTGCCTGAATTCGAAGCCCAGTCGGCGAAGGCGGGCAACGATCTCGCGATAGCGGAATCCGGAGAGCCTGCCCACCGCCGCTCTACTCGGCGGCGACAACCAGGGGGTAGTCCAGCGTGTCGCCCGCTTCCGGGAGCGCCACAGCGTCCGGGTCGTCGCCTTGCGCCTCGATCAGCTTGCGCGCGATGTCACGGGCGATCTCGAGCGTTTCCGTGATCGTGCGGCCCTGGGCAACCAACCCTGGTACGTCGTCGCTAGTGCCGAGATAGACTCCCTCGGGCAGCTTCTCGATATGTAGGCGGACAATACGTTCCATTGGGAGATTATCGTCCTGCAGCCGGCCCGACTCAACGTCAGGAGAACGCCTTGAAGGTGATGATGGTGAAGGTGTCCTTCACGTCGGGCAGTGTCTGGATCTGGCTGGTGACGAAGTGGCCGATATCGATCTTCTCGTCGAGATAGCACTTCATCAGAAGGTCGTATTGGCCGGAGGTCGAGTAGACCTCCGACACGTGCTCGACCGACAGGGCCTCCTCGGCGACGTCGTAGGCCTTGCCGAGCTCGCACTTCACCATGACGAAGATGGTCTGCACGGTCAGCTCGAACGATCGGCCTAGCGGAACGACCGGGCGAGGAAGGCCGGGACGTGATCGCCAAGCCCCATCGGTGCGGCGCCGTCGTCGCGATCGCGGCGGCGGTCATGGGGTCGTTCCTGCTGACGCGGCGGACGCTCGGCCCGCTGTTCGGACCGGGGCTCGCGGCGCGGTTCCCGCGGTTCGCGATGCTGCGGCTCGCGGGGCGGGGCGGCTTCGCGAACACGCTCGCGCTCGGGGCGGCGCTCGCGGTGCGCCCGCTCGGGACGAGGTTCGCGCACGACAGGGGCTGCCTCGGCTTGCTGCTCGACCGGCTTCTCGGCGTGCGGGGCACGCTCGGCCTTGGGTTCGCGCTGCTCGCGGCGCGGACCGCGCGAACGCTCCGGCGCGCCGGCGCTGCGGCCACCGCTGCGTCCGCCACGGCCACGGCCGCGGCGGCGTCCGTCGGACGGCTCGAAGGCGATTGTCTCCATGCCGGGTACCACGATGCGCGGGATCTCCGTGCCGATCAGCTTCTCGATCGCCTCGACCAGGCTGCCTTCGTCGGGCGACGCCAGAGTGAAGGAATGACCGGTCTTGCCGGCGCGGCCGGTGCGGCCGATGCGATGGACGTAATCCTCGGGCGAGAACGGTACGTCGAAGTTGAAGACGTGGCTCATGTCGACGATGTCGAGGCCGCGGGCGGCAACGTCGGACGCGACGAGGATCTGTATCTCGCCCGCCTTGAACTTCTCGAGCGTCTCCATGCGGGCCGGCTGGCTCATGTCGCCGTGCAGGGCGCCGGCATTGAAGCCGTGCTTCTTGAGCGAGGTCTGAAGGATCGCCACGTCGCGCTTGCGATTGCAGAACACGATGGCGTTCTTGATGTCCTGCTCCTTGATCAGCCGGCGCAGCGCCTCGCGCTTCTCCTCCTCCGGCACGACCACGATGCCCTGCACGATGTTGGTGCCGGCCGAGGCCGGCGGCGACACCGTGACTTCCTTGGGGTTCTGCAGGAAGCGGTCGGCCAGCCGCTTGATCTCGGGCGGCATGGTGGCGGAGAAGAACAGCGTCTGGCGCAGCTTCGGCAGGTAGCCGACGATCCGCTCGACGTCCGGGATGAAGCCCATGTCGAGCATGCGGTCGGCTTCGTCGATCACCAGCACCTTGACGTCGTTCAGCAGCACCTTGCCGCGCTCGAAGTGGTCGAGCAGGCGGCCGGGCGTGGCGATCAGAACGTCGACGCCCTTCTCGAGCGCGCGCTCCTGGTCGTCGAAGCTCACGCCGCCGATCAGCAGCGCCATGCTGAGCTTGTTGTACTTGCCGTAGATGTCGAAGTTCTCGGCCACCTGGGCGGCCAGTTCACGCGTCGGCTCCAGGATGAGCGAGCGCGGCATGCGCATCTTGCCCCGACCTTCGGCCAGGATGTCGATCATCGGGAGGACGAACGAGGCGGTCTTGCCGGTGCCCGTCTGGGCGCATCCGAGGACGTCTCTGCCCATCAGGACGATCGGGATGGCTTTTTCCTGGATGGGGGTGGGCGTCGTGTAGCCCTTCTCGCTAACCGCCTGCAGTACGGGGGCACTCAGCCCCAAACTCTCAAAATCCATTTAAGGTCCGTTACTTAGCCCACATCCGATGGGCTCCCGGGGGCGGTCCCAAAGTCCCGTAAAGGAGGGGGCTCGAGCCTGAGCCGGACCGCTGACGAAGCGTCATATGAGCCTTGGGACCCGTCAAGTCAATGCAGGCCGCCTGCGCAGCAGGGTCGCGCCCAACCAGGATCAACTCTGCGCCTTGATCTCGATCTCGACGAATACGAATTCAAACGAATTGGGGTTGATCACATCGTGCTCGACGCCCGTCTGCCGGGCGTAGGAGACGCCGGCACGCAAGGGCGCCGGCACCGTCGCCTTGCCGTCATAGATCTGCAATTCGCCGGTCGTAATCGGTACCACGACGTAGTCGTGGTTGTGCCTGTGCCAGCCAGTGTGGCCGCCCGGCGGGAAGCGCCATTCGGTGACGATGACGCGTTCATTTTCCACCTGGACAGTGGGTTTTGCGAGAGGGCGGTCTTTGTCGGTCATGGCGGGAAGCTAATGCGACGCGCCGGTTTTGTCAGGTGACAGGTGGGCGCGCCCTGATATGACTGTGCATATGCACGCAATCCTGGAGGGCCGCCCGTGACCCATCCCCTGCTCACCGCCCCGATCGGCCGTAGTCTGTGGCGGCTGGCCGGCCCGACCACCGCGGTCATGGTGGTCCAAACCTTCGTGGCGATCGCCGAGACCTTCTTCTTCGGCCGGCTGGGCACTGAGGCATTGGCGGGCTTCGCGCTCGTGTTCCCGTTCATGATGCTGATGCAGATGATGGCCGCCGGCGGCATGGGCGGCGGGGTGGCAGCGGCCATGGCGCGTGCGCTGGGCGGCAAGCGGATCGAGGACGCACGCGCCCTGGTGCTGCACGCGCTGGTGCTGGGTCTGGGATTCGCCCTGCTCTTCACCCTGCTCGCCTGGACGATTGCCCCGACGCTGTTCCAGCTGCTGGGCGGGCATGGGGCCGCCCTAGCCAATGCCGAGACTTACAGCCACGTGCTGTTCACGGGCTCGATCGCGATATGGGCCAACTTCTTCCTGGCCGCACTGCTGCGCGGCGGCGGCGATGCCGCGACACCCGGCCGCTATATGCTGATCTTCTCGCTGCTGCAGATCCCGCTCAGCGGCGTTCTGGCGCTGGGCATCGGCGACTGGCAGGGCCTCGGCATGGCCGGACCCGCCCTCTCCTCCGTGGCGACGATGGCGTGCGCCGCACTCCTCCAGGCGCGCGCCTTGTGGCGCGGCAAGTTGGGCTTCGTACCGGCGCTGACCGGCATTCCCCTGCGCACGAGGCTGTTCTGGGAGATCCTCAAGGTCGGGCTGATCGCCTCCTTCTCGGCGTTGACCGCCAACCTCACCGCCATGCTGGTCACTGGCCTGGTCGCGCGCTTCGGCGTCACCGCGCTGGCGGGCTACGGCATCGGCGTGCGGCTTGAGTTCATGCTGGTGCCGCTCGCCTTCGGCATCGGCTCGGGCCTGACGACGCTGGTCGGCGTGGCTGCCGGCGCCGGCGACTGGAAGCGCGCCGTGCGGGTCGCCTGGATCGGCGGCGGCGTCGCCTTCGGGATGATCGGTGCCTTCGGCTGGATCGTGGCGCTGTTCGCCGAAGGCTGGTCGCGCCTGTTCAGCAGCGATCCGCAGGTGATCGCGGCCACGGTTTCCTACATCACGCATGTCGCGCCGTTCTATTGCCTGTTCGGCCTCGGCATGACGCTGAGCTTCGCCAGCCAGGGCGCGGGGCGGATGAAGGCGCCATTCTTCGCCGGCATCGCCCGCATGATCGTGGCGACGGCGGGCGGCTGGTTCGCCATCGAACGTCTGGGCTTTGGCATCGATGGCGTGTTCGCCGCCATCGCCGCCGGCATCATCCTGTTCGGCGCGATGATCGCGGGCCCGCTGCTGATCAAACCCTGGGGGCCGAAACGCCGGCGCAGCCGTGGTAAGCTTGCCTTCCCGACCGGAGCAAGCGATGGCCCGCCCCCTTTCAAGACCGTCGACGATCGCCACCTGGAACCGCAACCCCGCTGACGAAGAAGCGATGGGCGCCGTCCATGCGCCCATCTGGCGGCGCATGGCGGAGGTTTCGCTACCGCATGACATCAGCACCTCCACGGTGCTCGACTACGGCTGCAATCAGGGCGGCTTCCTGCGTCTGCTCTATGACAGTCATTCGTTCAAGAGCGCCGTCGGCATCGACATCGCCCGCGAATCGGTGGCGCGCGCCGAGCTGCTGAAGGGCCACCGCCCGATCGAGTACAAGGTTGCCGACACCGCCGCCAGCGTCGGGCGCGTCTTCGATTATGCCTTCAGCCACGAGGTGATCTACCTGCTGCCCGACCTCGCCGCCCATGCGCGCGACGTCAAGGCCGCGCTGCAGCCGGGCGCCTCCTATGTCGCGGCGATGGGTTGCCACACGGACTCCAGCGTGTGGCCGCGCTGGCGCAAGCTCATCGCCGAGACCTCGTCGATCCCGCTCTACGATCATTCGCTCGAGGATGTCTCGAAGGCCTTCGCCGGCGCAGGCTTTACCGTCTCGGTCCGGCCACTGGCGCTCGACGCCTTCATGCAGGTGACGATCGGCAGTGCCTACTTTCCCAAGATCGTCGACCAGCTGCGCTATTACACGACCGACAAGGTGCTGTTCCGCTTCGTGCGCCAGCCCTGAGCGGAGGTTCAGTCCGCCGCCGGCGGCGCGGCCTCGACGATCGGATAGCCGTTGGCGTCGGTCTTGCGATCGAAGTAGGTCGACACGCGCGTCGGGTTGGCGTGGATGCCGAGCAGCCGCATGGTCTTGTCGCCGGCCGTGCGGAAGCTGTGCGGGATGTCGGGCGGCAGCGCCACGCAGTCGCCGGCCTTCAGCCGCCTGGGCGCGTCCTCCTCGCCCTGCAGCCAGACGTCGGCCTCGCCCTCGATGATGAACAGCAGCTCGGTGTAGGGATGCCAGTGCATCGGCGCGACATAGCCCGGCGCCGAGGTCTGGATGCCGGTCCGCACCGGCGTGTCGCCGTCCGCCACCAGCGGGTGATAGTAGGCGAGCGGCCCGAACTCGACCCGCGAGGCATCGTCGAGCTTGGCTATCTTGAGCGGATGGGTTGCCGTCATGAAACTCCCCCTGCGCTGCGTCATCGACCAGTTTGCCGGGGCGGCGCTGCCGCGGCAACCGATGGAAATCAGGCTCCGAACTCATGAACAAGCTTGCAAGAGTGCCAAAAGCGGACGTGGCGCCGTCTCATCGCGATTCCCGGACAGCTTCCCCTGCCGGCATCTTGATGTGCATCAATGCCCTAACCCACAGGCCGATAATATTCGCGAGCACGGCGGCCACAGGCGGCAATCGAGATGCTCGACGTCAACGACTATCCTTTGGGAGCGATCTTTCCGGTCAGCATCGCACTCGTCCTCGCCGCAGCCGAGGTGGGCCGCCGGCTCGGCGGGCGTGCCGCGCGAAGGGGTGCCGTCGGAGTGTCGACGCTGGAAGGAGCAATCCTCGGGCTGCTGGCACTGATGATCGGCTTCACCTTTTCGATGGCCGTGCAGCGCTACGAGGCGCGGCGCGATGCCGTAGTGATAAAGCGACAGCGATCGGCACCGCGGCGCTGCGCGCCCGCCTGCTGCCGGTGCCGCACAAGAACGAAATCCTGAAGCTATTGCGCGACTACGTGCAACTGAGGATCGACCTCATGCGGCTCCCGTCTGCCGAGCAGCACCTTGGCGACACCGTCGCCCGATCGAACGCGATCCAGGAGACGCTGTGGCAGCAGACGATAGCCGTGACGGCGAAGGACAACGCGATGGTGCCAACCGGGCTGTTCCTGCAGTCGCTCAACGAGATGATCGACGATCAGGAGAAACGACTTGCGGCCGTGGGCAACCGCCTGCCGACGATCGTCGTGATGGCCCTGTATGGCGTCGCCATCATCGGCATCGGATTCGCGGGCTATGCAAGCGGGATCGAGTCCAGACGTATGCGGCTGCCGGTCTACGTCGCAGCCATCCTCGTCGCCGCCATGGTGCTCCTGATCCAGGATATCGATCGGCCGGGAGCGGGACTCATCAAGGCAAGCCAGCAGTCCATGGTCAACGCTGCGGCAGGCCTTGCCGCCTTTGCCGAATAGCAGGCCTCGTGGACCAGATCATCCCTCTGACCGGAAGCAGGCTCCGCACACCCCGGGCTGCCGCCATCGCCGGCATTCTGTTCTCGGGGCTGTTGATCGCAATCCTGTTGCTATTCCAGTCGTCGGTGCCGAGGGACGCGCTCGACCAGGGCGCGTGGCTGTCGACGAGTCTCGAGCGGGTCGTGCTTGCCATCAACCTGATGCCCTTCGCGGGCGTCGCCTTCCTTTGGTTCGTCGGCGTGGTTCGCGACCGGCTTGCGGATGCAGAGGACCGGCTGTTCGCGACGGTGTTCCTGGGCAGCGCGCTCCTGTTCCTCGCCATGATGTTCGTCGCGGCCGCGGTGTTCGGCGCCATCGTTGCCGTCCATGCCGCGCGGCCGGAGACCGTGATCAATTCGACCGCATTCGCGCTGGCACGTGCCTTCGCCTACACCATCGTCAATGTCTATGCGATCAAGATGGCGGCCGTCTTCATGATGATCACCTCCACTCTCGCGATCCGCACTGCCTTCATCGCGCGATGGATGGCGGCCCCTGGCCTCGCAATGGCGACGTTCCTCCTTTTCTGCAGCCAATGGGTGGGCTGGAGCTTCATCGTATTTCCAGTCTGGGCGCTGCTGATCAGCGCCTACATCCTGTTTGCCAATTTCCATCATGTGGCGGCGCAGCACCCCGCTGCTCCACCGACACGGTAACATCTCCAAGTCCCGGTTATCGCAGGACGGAGATGTCTTTCCGAACCCTTGTTGACTTAGATCAAGGGCGGACCTGGTTGCCGGCCGTAATCTTTCGTTCACAAGAATGGTGATATGCGCGCCTGCGGCACGTCGGAGGATTCCTTGAACGTCATTGCAAAGCTGCCTGCTCGGGCGGATGTGCCTGAAACCAAGCGTCCCGTACACTCGGTGCCGGCAGATGATCTCGTCGCCGCCGGCAAGCGGCTTCGCGATACCGTTCCGCGCGCGAGCCAAGGCGTCTGGAAGCGGCACAAGGATCGCGCCGACCCGCTCGCGTTGCTTCAGTCCTCGGATGCCGGCCGGATGCCCGAGCTGATTCCCATCCGCTACGGCCGGATGCTGCAGACGCCTTTCACGTTTTTCCGGGGAGCGGCAAATATCATGGCGGCCGACCTCGCCATGGGGCCTGCGACGGGAATCCAGGTCCAGGCCTGCGGCGACTGCCACCTGCTCAATTTCGGCGGCTTTGCCACGCCCGAACGCAACATCGTTTTCGACATCAACGACTTCGACGAAACGCTGCCTGCGCCATGGGAGTGGGACGTCAAGCGGCTGGTCGCCTCGTTCGTGCTGGCCGCACGGTCCAACGGCTTGTCGGACTCGGCAGGCCGGGATGCAGCCATAGCCGCTGCCCGCAGCTATCGTGAACGGTTGCGTGACGTCTCGGAGATGAGCCCGCTCGAGGCCTGGTACGCAAAGATCGGCCTGGAGGATTTCATGGGCCTGATCGACGACGATGACGTGAAGAAGCGTGTGCTTCGGCGGGTCGAGAAGGCAAAGGACGACAGGGCCTCCGACGCGGACTACCCGAAACTGGCCGAAATGGTCGGGGGCCAGATTCTCATCAAGGATCAGCCGCCGCTTATATTCCACATGGACGTGCAGCGCGAGGAGGGCTTCAGGGCCTTCGTGGACAAGGCACTTGCCGACTATCGCGAAACCCTGCCCGACGACCGGCGTGCCCTGCTCGACCGATACCGACTGGTCGACGTGGCCATCAAGGTGGTGGGAATCGGCAGCGTCGGGAGGTACTGCGCAATCGGCTTGTTCATGTCGTCGTCGAACCAGCCGCTGTTCCTTCAGTTCAAGCAGGCAGTGCCTTCCGTGCTCGAGCCCCATGCCGGCAAGAGCGTCTACGAACATTCCGGCCAACGGGTCGTGATAGGCCAGCGTCTCATGCAGTCTTCGTCCGATATCTTCCTTGGCTGGGTGACCGCCCGGGAAGGCCGCCAGATGTATGTGCGCCAGCTGCGCGACGCCAAGATCAAGCCGCTGGTCGAGACGTTCGACCGCACCATGCTGGCAATCTACGGCAAGGCCTGCGGCTGGGCGCTGGCCCGGGCGCACGGGAGGACGGGCCATCCGTGGCTGATCAGCGGCTATCTCGGCACCAGCGACGCGTTCGACGAAGCGATGGGCGATTTCGCGATCGCCTATGCAGACCAGGCCGAACGCGACCACGCGGCGCTGAAGGCTGCCGTCAGCGCCGGCAGGATCGAGGTTCATATCGAGGAGGACCGATAGCGAAGGAATGCCGATGATCGCCTTACGGCTGGTGCCACGCTTTGTCGCGGCTGCAATGGCGTCCACGGTTTGCGCCTGCAGCAGCATCGGGCCAGCCACGGTGCCGCGCGACCGGGGCGATTACGGCGCGGCCATCGGCGATTCATGGAAGCAGCAAACGTTGCTCAATATCATCAAGCTGCGCTACGGCGACTTCCCGATCTTCATGGAAATCGCCCAGGTCATTGCTGGCTATCAGATCCAGACGACCGCAACGGCAGGCTTCGCCGCCCAGAATTTCATAACGACATCTGTCGGAGGGCCACCCGCCATCGCCGGCAGCGCAGGCGTTGGCGCAACCTATATCGATCGCCCTACGGTCATCTATGCGCCGCTGACGGGGAACGATTTCATCAAGACGCTGATGAGGCCGATCCCGCCGGTCGCGGTTCTCTTTCTCCTCCAATCCGGCTATCCGGCTACGGTCGTCATGCCGGTCGCTGTCGATTCGATCAACGGCGTAACCAATGAATCAAAACGCGCGGGTATGACCCGACCCGGCGACCCGGAGTTCGGCCGCCTCGCCCAACTCCTGTTCGAACTGCAGCGCGCCAACGCGCTGCAGATCCGGATCGAACGCTCGAAGGACAATGCAGAGGTCTCGATCATCGGGTTTCCGCCGACCAACGTGGCTCCCGAGGTCGCCGCGAAAATCGCGGAAATGAGACGCATCCTGCATCTTGCGGGTAGCGGCCGGAGCCATCAGGTCCGCTACGGCGGCTGGTCCGGCAAGGGCGACGAGATCGCAATGACGACCCGCTCGATGCTGCAGGTCATGGTCGAGCTGGGGGTGCTGGCGCAGGTACCGGAAGCCGACATCGCCGGCGGCAAGGCCTCACCCGGCGCTGGAAGCGTCTCGCCGTCCGGCAGCGAACGGCCACCGCTCTTGAATATCTTGAGCGGGACGACACCGCCGCCCGACGCCTACGCCGCCGTCGCCTATAAGGGTCGCTGGTTCTGGATCGCTGACACCGACATCCGCTCGAAAACCATGTTCTCGGGCGTCATGTTGCTTTTCTCGATCTCGGACGTCGGCGTGCGCTCGCCCGCGCCGGTCGTGACCGTGCCCGCCAATTGATTTCGCCGGCGCGCGATCTCGCAGCTTTGGACAACTACCCTGGAGATGACGGCAGGTCGCTCGAGCTTTGCGAGGATTAGCGGGCGAACGCTTCCAGGCAGGCGGTGTCTTCACCTCGCTCCAGTCGGCTTCAGACGAAGAAGCCGACCCAGAAACAAAATGTGGCCGGAACGGCGCGCAAGGGCAAGCGGTTACCGCAAGGCCAGGGGCGGCCGAAAAAATTGACGCTGTGGATAGGAGCTGTTGCCCGAAGCTCATAAACAGCTTGAAGTCTCACAGGCGCCCCGTCCATATCCGCGGCCCTGATGGGACGACAGTCTCTCTCACATCGAGCGAAGAGGTGATTCTTGGTGGCTTCCGTCCAGGCGCGCATTGCCGAAGAGCTCGGGGTCAAGGAACAGCAGGTCCAGGCCGCGGTCGACCTGCTCGACGGCGGAGCGACCGTCCCCTTCGTCGCTCGCTACCGCAAGGAAGCCACGGGATCGCTGGACGATGCGCAGCTTCGCACTCTCGAGGAGCGGCTCCGGTACCTCCGCGAGCTGGAATCGCGGCGCAAGGTCATCCTCGACTCCGTCCGCGATCAGGGAAAGCTCGATGCGACCCTCGAAGCGGCGATCATGGCTGCCGACAGCAAGGGTCGGCTCGAGGACATCTATCTCCCCTACAAGCCCAAGCGTCGCACGAAAGCCGAGATCGCCAGGGAAGCGGGGCTGCAGCCGCTCGCGGACCTGCTGCTGAGGGAGCCGCACGCCGTGCCCGCCGTCAGCGCGGCGCCTTATGTGTCGGCCGACAGGAATGTCGCCGATGCGGCAGCGGCGCTCGACGGAGCGCGCGCCATCCTGGTCGAGCGCTTCGCCGAGAATGCCGACCTGATCGGCGCACTTCGCGAGGAATTCTGGGCGAACGGGCGCCTCGCTTCCAAGGTGCGCGAGGGCAAGAACGAGGCAGGCGCCAAGTTCAGTGACTATTTCGACTTCTCGGAAGCGCTCGCCAAGATGCCCTCGCACCGGGTGCTGGCGCTGTTCCGCGGCGAGCGGGAGGAGATACTCGACCTCGCGATGGAGCCGGACGATCCCGCGACACGTCCAGTCGTCAGCACTTACGAGCTGCGCATCATGCAGGCATACGGCATCTCCGACCAAGGGCGGCCGGGCGACAAATGGCTCGCCGAAACCGTGCGCTGGGCGTGGCGCACCAAGATCATCATCATGCTGTCGATCGACCTCCGGCTGCGTCTGTGGACGGCGGCCGAGGAAGAGGCGGTGCGGGTGTTCGCCTCGAACCTGCGCGACCTGCTGCTTGCCGCTCCCGCGGGCGCGCGGCCGACGCTTGGGCTCGATCCGGGCTTTCGCACCGGCGTGAAGGTCGCCGTGGTCGACGCCACCGGCAAGGTGGTGGCGACCAGCACGATCTACCCGCACGAACCGCAGCGGCGCTGGGACGAGGCGCTCGCCATCCTGTCAAAGCTCGTGCGCGAGCACAAAGTCGAGCTGATCGCGATCGGCAACGGCACCGCCTCGCGTGAGACCGACAAGCTCGCGATCGAGTTGCTAAGAGGGTTGCCGGACCTGAAGCTGAACAAGATCGTGGTGTCGGAAGCCGGTGCGTCGGTCTATTCGGCGTCGGCCTATGCGTCGGAGGAGCTTCCCGGCCTCGACGTGACCCTGCGCGGCGCGGTGTCGATCGCGCGCCGGCTGCAGGATCCGCTGGCGGAACTGGTGAAGATCGATCCGAAATCGATCGGCGTCGGCCAGTACCAGCACGATCTCAGCGAGTTCAAGCTGTCGCGCTCGCTCGACGCCGTGGTCGAGGACTGCGTCAACGGCGTCGGCGTGGACCTGAACACGGCATCGGCGCCGCTGCTGGCGCGCGTCTCGGGCATCGGCGACTCGCTGGCCAAAGGCATCGTCTCCCACCGCGACACGAACGGTGCTTTCCGCTCCCGCAAGTCGCTGAAGGAGGTGCCGCGGCTCGGTCCCAAGGCGTTCGAGCAGTGCGCCGGTTTCCTGCGCATTCCCGGCGGCGACGATCCGCTCGACGCCTCGGGCGTGCATCCCGAATCCTATCCGGTGGTGCACCGCATCATCGCGGCGACGAAGAGCAGCATCGACACCCTGATCGGCAACGCCTCTGCCTTGCGGGCACTGACGCCGGCGTCGTTCGTCGACGAGAAGTTCGGCCTGCCCACCGTCACGGACATCCTGAAGGAGCTGGAGAAGCCCGGGCGCGATCCACGCCCGGCCTTCAAGACGGCGGAATTCAAGGCCGGCATCGAGACACTCAACGACCTCGAACCGGGCATGGTGCTCGAGGGTGTCGTCACCAACGTCGCCGCCTTCGGGGCGTTCGTCGATATCGGCGTGCACCAGGACGGGCTCGTGCACGTATCGGCGATGTCGAAGAGTTTCGTGAAGGACCCGCGCGCCGTGGTGAAGCCGGGCGATATCGTGCGCGTGAAGGTCCTGGAGGTGGACAAGCCGCGCAAGCGCATCGCCCTGACCTTGCGGCTCGACGACCAGGCCGGCGCCCAACCCGCGCGCGGCGGCCCCCGCCCTGACACCGGCGGCGCCTCCCGGCGCGACAAGGCCGCCGCGATGCAGCCGGCCAAGTCCCCTGCTCCCGGCAACGCCATGGCCGACGCCTTGCGGCGCGCCGGCCTCGGCGCGCGCAAGTAGCACGGAGCGAGCACTCGTCCAGGAAATCGGCGGAGATTGACGAATGATCCTGATCGGCCAGTACGATTCGCCCTACACACGCCGGGTCGCGGTTTCGCTCGGCATCCTGGGCTTCGCCTTCGAGCACGACACCCGGTCGGTGTTCGGAGACTTCGACTCGATGCGGACCGTCAATCCGCTCGGCCGGGTTCCCTCGCTGGTCCTGCCGGACGGCACGACGCTGATCGATTCGGCGGCGATCCTCGATTGGCTCGACCAGACGGTCGGGCCGGAGCGCACGCTGCTGCCGCCCGGCGGGCTCTCACGGCAGCAGGCGTTGCAGCGTATCGCGCTCTCCACCGGGACGATCGACAAGGTCATGGCAAGCGCCTACGAGCGGCTGGTCCGGCCGGCGCCCTATCGCTGGCCCGACTGGATTTCGCGCTGCCGGACGCAGGCGGAGGGCGGCATCGCCGCGCTGGCGGCTCATTCCTGGCCGGTCGATGCACGGCTCGATCAGGCCTGCATCACCACCGCCTGCATGATCCGCTACATCCGCCTGGCCGATCCTGACCTGCTGCCGCCCGGCCGATATCCGTCTCTCGATGCTCTGTCGCAGCGCTGCGAGGCACTGCCGGCGTTTCGGGCGACCTATCCCGCCGACTACGTGGTGCCATCGAATCGCTAAAGCCACTCCACCGCAGCCGATTGAAGCGATCCCGGGCGCGGCACATCCGCGGGTGCTGCCCAGGAAGAAAACGTGAAGAGCCCTACCGGCTGCACTTCGTCGAGTTCGGCATCGTCGAGGTCACGGGCGATGACGACGAGGAAGAGCGGCGTGGCGGACTCGGGGTCGCCAAAGGGGCGGGGTATCGAGAACGTCGTGCCGACACTCTGGACGAGGATGGGCCGCGTGCTTTGCGCGACGCGCACCACGCCCTTCAGCCGCAACAGGCGATCTCCCAGCGCTCCCGCAAGATTGTCGAGCCACGCCGCGAGGTCGTCGTACGCCAGCACGCCGGCCGGCCGGGCAAGACGCATGGCGATGCGAGGGTGGGCCGTGCCGGCCGCGACACCGGGCAGCACAGGCATCGGCAGGGCGCGCGCCACCGGTGCGAAGGCAGTGGCGACGGCCGCCGCGCGATCCGCTGTCGCGACGATCTCCGCCAGCGGATTGAGCGCCTCGATCTCGGCTCTTGCTCGCGCCACCCCCTCCTCCGCAATGGCATCCGCCTTGGTGACGACAATGCGGTGTGCGGCAGCCCATTGCGCGGCCGCCTCCTCGAAAGCGGCAGGCGCGCTCCCGCGCGTCGCATCGAAGGTGGCGACCACCGTGATGCGCATCCGGTAGTCCGCAAGGCTAGCCAGCTGACGCAGGATCGAGCCGGGTTTCGAGAGACCGCTCGTCTCCAGGATGATGCGCCGCAACGGGCCAGAGTCCGTCGGCCGTTCCGCCGTCAGGAGCGCATCGACGGTCAAAGCAAGATCGCTGCCGGCTTGGCAGCAGATGCAGCCGTTCGACAGCATCACCATCGGCGCGTCCGCGCCGCTCTCGCGCAGGATCGCACCGTCGAGGCCGATCTCGCCGACCTCGTTCACGATCACGGCCGTATCCGACGTCTCGGGACGTTCGAGGAAGTCGCGCAGCAGGGTCGTCTTGCCCGTCCCGAGAAAGCCCGTCAGGACGACGAACTCCGGTCCGGCCGCACCTTTCATTGCGCCGCCTCTTGCCGTTGCGCGTACCTGGCGGGAACGTCTTCGGCAAAGCTTGCCTTGACCAGCTCGCGCACGTCGGCGAGCAGCTCGGCCGTGTCGTAGATCACGCCGTCCTTGATCGTGTACTTGAGGCCGCGATGCCATTCGACCTGGTTCGTCGCCTCGTTGAGGCGCATTGCGCCGGTGCCGTAGAGCAGCTTGAAGTCGGTCAGGGGATTGTGGTCGTGCACCAGCAGGTCGGCGTACTTGCCGACCTCCAGCGTGCCGAGCTCGTCCTGCAGGCCGCACAGCGCCGCGCCCTGCGACGTCGCCGAGCGGATGACTTCGAGCGGGTGGAAGCCCGCCTCCTGCAGCAGCTCCAGCTCGCGCACATAGCCGAAGCCAAAGATCTGATAGATGAATCCGGAATCGCTGCCGGTGCAGACCCGCCCGCCGCGGTTCTTGTATTCGTTGATGAACGCCATCCAGAGCCGGTAGTTCTCCTTCCACTCGACCTCGTTCTTCGTCGACCAGCGATACCAATAGGAGCCGTGCCCGCCGCGCTGGGGCGTGAAGTAGTCCCACATCGACTTCCAGGTGTACTCCTTGTGCCAGTCCGCCTGCCGCGCGCGCATCAGGTCGCGATTGGCGTCGTAGATCGTGAAAGTCGGCACGAAGGTGAAGCCGAGCTCAAGGAAGCTTTCGAGCACTTCGTTCCATTTGGCCGAGCCCGGCGCGGCACCCTGCCGGAACATCTGGCCCGACACGGAGAAGCGGAAGTATTCGTCGTTGTAGTCGTAGTCGAGCGGGAAGTCCTGGACGACGCGATCCTCGAACAGGGCTTCGGGCAGTCCGTAGTAATGCTCCGCGCTCGTCAGGCCCCAGCGCGCCGTCGTCAGCGCGTTCATCCGGGTGACGGCCATCTGGGCGTGATGGCAGCCCGACCTGAGCCCGAGCTTGCGGCATTCGTCGAGCGCCGCTTCCATGATGGCGGGCGGCGCTCCGAAGAACTTGACGCCATCCGCCCCACGCTCCTTGAGCTTGCGCAGCCAGGCCCGCCCTTCGTCCGGCGTATGGATGGTCTTGAGCATGTCGTTGACGGCCGGGAAATAGGCATAGGCCAGAAGGCGCGGCGCAACGATGCTGTTCTCTTCCGAGCGCTTCTTCTGGTCGAGCATCCAGCCGAGGCCGTTCATCGAACCCATCTCGCGCACGGTGGTGACGCCATGCGCCAGCCAGAGCTTGTAGACGTAGTCGACCGGCGGCACCCAGCCGTTGGCCGAGTGGTAGGCCACGCCCGCATGGGCATGGCAGTCGATGAAACCGGGCGTCACCCATTTGCCGCGGCAGTCGATCTCGTGATCGCCCGGCGCCGGTCGATTGGCGGCGGTGGCGAGATTGCCGGTGACCTTCTTGAGAAGCGTGATGCGATTGCCTTCGACCACGATGTCGGTCGGCCCGATCGGCGGCGCGCCCGTACCGTCGATCACCGTCGCCCCGCGCAGCACAAGACGCTTGAACGGCCCGATGCCCCTGTCGCGCTGCGTGGCCGGCACGACGACCGGCTGCCCCGCCTTGACGCGCGTCGCCGCCAGCTCGTCGCCCGCGGGAGTTACGCTGGGTTTTGCCCGATCGGTCATGAAAATGCTCTCCGGTGGTGTCGCGTTGAGTCTGGATAGTACTCTTCTTCCGCTCAGGGTGTGCCACTCCAGTGGCGCGTCACCTTCTTTGGACCGAACGCAACGACGCTCCCCTGGAGTTGTTTACTGGTAGCAGCCGCCGACCCTCGAGAACGAAACCGGCCGCCGCCTCCCGATCGTACCGCGCACGCGGTGTCATCCCGACTCATGCTCTTCCCGATCCGAGACTCTTTTTGTTTGCGCGCCCCCAAGCAGACGATCAGCCCTTGGCCTTGTCGATCGCCGCAAACTCCTCCATCGCCGCGCGGACCGCGGCGACGGCGGCCGGGGCGCCGGCATAGACGCCGACATGGAGGAACAGCTCCTTGAGCTGATCGCGCGTGAGGCCGTTGTTGAGGCCCATGCGGATGTGGGACTTCAGCTCCTCGATGCGTCCGGCGGCGGCCAGCACGGAGATCGTGATGATGCTGCGCGTCGACCGCTCGAGGCCTGGGCGCGCCCAGACGGCGGCGAAGCAATGCTCGAACAGGAACTGGCGCAGGTCGCGGGTCATCTCATGCTCAGCCGCCTGGTCGAGCGCGGCCTGCGCCACGGCCGGACCGCGCATCTCGAACCACACGTCGCGTCCGGCCTTGAAGCCTTCGTTCTCGTCGTAGGAATACTTGGTCATGGTGCGCAATCTCCCTGGCGACTCGGATGGGTGCCTGTCACCCGTCTCAGCCGCTGTATAGCCTAACGAGGCTGCGCCTCAGACCGACAAGACATGCAGAATAATATATCCCATTCTGTCATCCTGGGAGCTTGTGAAAAAATCGACTTGGCGATCCAAAGATGATCTCGCTCCCCACTTACCTCACCCTGAGGAGCGCAGCGCAGCGGAGCGTCTCGAAGGGTGGCAACGCACACGACCTTGCCAAACTCCCGTGTTTCCAGCACCGTTGCTACGTCCTTCGAGGCGCCATCCTTCGAGACGCTCCGCTGCGCTACGCTCCTCAGGATGAGGCGGGAGGGTTGCCAGACCGGTCACCTCACCGTTGGCCAATAAATTCACAAACTCTGAGCCTGGGGGAGAGACACATGAAGTTCGGCATCCACAATCCGTCCTGGCTGTTCGGCACCGAGCCGGCCGGCATCTTCGACGCCGTAAAGGCCAAGGCCCAATGGGCGGAGAACCACGGATTCGCCTGGTTCTCCGTGATGGACCACCTCATCCAGATCGCCAATGTCGGCGCGCCGGACGAGCCGTTCGTGGAGGGTTGGACGATCCTGACGGCGCTCGCCGCCGTGACCGAGCGCATCCGCCTCGCGACCCTCGTCTCCTCCGTTCACTTCCGCAATCCGGCGCATCTGGCGAAGATCGCCGCGGGCGTCGACCAGATCAGCCGCGGCCGGCTCACCTTCGGCATCGGCGCGGGCTGGTTCGAGGCGGAATACAAGCAATATGGCTGGGATTTTCCGCCCAAGCCCGCGACGCGCATCGCGCAGATGGAAGAGGCGATCAAGCTGATCCTCGCGCTGTGGAGCGAGCCACGCACCACCTTCCATGGAAAATACTTCCACGCGGAGAATGCGATCCTCGAGCCCAAGCCCGTGCAGAAGCCGCATCCGCCGCTGATGATCGGCGGCGGCGGCGAGCAGCTCACGTTGCGCGCCGTCGCGCGCTACGCCAACGCGTGCAATGTCGGCGGCACGCCCGACCAGGTGCGCCACAAGTTCGAGGTGCTGCGCCGTCACTGCGAGACGCAGAAGCGCAACTACGACGAAGTCGAACGCACCAACGTGATCGGCTTCGTGCTGGCGCGCGACGAGGCGGCACTCGCCGCCAAGCGCCAGCGGCTTGAGGTGCCGACGCAGTTCATGGGCTTCGCCGGCACCGTCGCGCAGGTCACGGACCTCATCGGAAAGTACAAGGATGCGGGCAGCCAGCTCCTGATCAGCAGCGCCTGGCGCAACGACCTCGAAACGATCGAGCTGCTGGCGGCCGACGTGATGCCGGCCTTCGCGGAGGGATGATCGCTCCAGCGGAAGCGCTTGAGACGTCTTTGAATAGTTGATAGCTACGTCGTTGCGGAATCTGCACCTCGAATTCCGGCGTCGACGCCAACCAATAAGACGAGACCGACCAGATGGCCTCAGGAACGCATCCGACCTGGAGGCACATCCCGGCCCCGGATCGCGATGTCTTCGCTCTTGACGGCGACTGGATCGCACAATCCGGAAACATCCCGCAGTTTCCGCCCGATTGCCTGGCCAGGAGCGCAGCGGGGCGAACGATCGCCTTCGACACGGCGGGCCTGGGGCGCTGGGATTCCGGCCTGATCGAATTTCTCTGGGATGCCAAGCGTACGGCCGCAAGCGCCGGCTTTCGGATCGATGGCAGCGGCCTTCCCGATTCCGCCCGCAAGCTGCTCGGCCTTCTGCCCGACAAGCTCGCCGCGCCGGGATCGTCCGTGCGTCATCGTTTCCGGCCTCTCTATGAGCTCGGGGGCAGGACCCTGAGCATGCTCGCGGAGGTCGGCGCCCTCGCTGAGCTGCTGGCCGTCACGACGAAAGGCGGAGTTCGTGCGCTCGCCGCGCAAGCGCGGATGCGCGCGGTGGATTTGCTGGCCAACATCCGGGGGGCCGGCCCGCAGGCATTGGCGATCGTCGGCGTGGTCAATTTCCTGGTCGGCGCGATTCTGGCATTCGTCGGCGCAGTGCAACTGCGCAAATTTGCTGCCGATATTTTCGTGGCCGACCTCGTGGCCATCGCCGTGGTGCGCGAGATGGCTGCCGTCATGACCGCGATCGTCATGTCGGGCCGTACCGGGGCCGCCTACGCCGCACGCATCGCAACCATGCGCGGCAACGAGGAGCTGGACGCGCTTTCAGTGGTCGGCATTCCGGTCACCGACTATATCGTCTTGCCATCGGTCCTGGCGCTCGTCCTGACCATGCCTCTTCTCTATCTCTACGGGTGCTTCGTCGGCATGTTGGGCGGCTTCGTGGTGGCACTCGCCATGCTGGACATCACTGCCGCTGGCTACTTTCATCAGACGGTTGATGCCGTGCCGCTGGACCAGTTTGCCTTCGGCTTCGCGAAGAGCGTGGCGTTCGCCCTGATGATCGGAGTCACCAGTTGCCGGATCGGCCTGCTGGCCGGTCGTAGCGCGGCCGATGTCGGCGTGGCGGCGACAAAGGCCGTGGTGGTCGGCATCGTCGGTGTCATCGCAATGGATGCCGTGTTCGCCGTCATCGCCGATATCGTCGGCATCTGACCATGAGCGACCCCCGTCTCGCCAACCCTGACGATCCGCCGCTGATGGCGCTTCGCGACGTTACGCTCGCGTTCGGTCCGAAGGTCATCCAGCGCGGCCTGTCGCTCGACGTACGGCGCGGCACCATCTTCGCGGTGATGGGGGGCAGCGGTTGCGGCAAGAGCACCGTCCTGAAGGCCATGATCGGCCTGTTGCGCCCGCGCGAGGGCCGCTTCCTCATGGATGGCGAGGACTATTGGGCCAGCAGCGAACAGCGTCGCACCGAGATCGGACGGCAGCGCTTCGGTGTCCTGTTCCAGAACGCGGCCTTGTGGAGCGCGATGACGGTCGGCATGAACGTCGCGTTGCCCATGCAGATGTTCACCACGCTCGACGAACCCTCGATCCGCCGCCTGGTGATGCTCAAGCTCGGCCTCGTCGGGTTGGAGCATGCGGTCGAGCAGTTGCCGTCGGAATTGAGCGGAGGCATGCGCAAGCGGGCGGGCCTGGCGCGCGCCCTGGCTCTCGATCCCGATATCCTGTTTCTCGACGAGCCTTCCGCCGGCTTGGACCCGATCAGCGCCAGCCGCCTCGACGACCTGATCCTCAATCTTCGGGACGGTCTCGGTGCCACCGTTGTGATCGTCAGCCACGAGTTGCCGAGCCTCTTCGCGATCGCCGACGATGGTGTATTCCTAGATGCGAAGACCAAGACGGTGATCGCCCACGGCTCACCATCGGCGCTGCGCGACGGATGCTCCGACCCCCAGGTCCAGGCATTCATGCGGCGCGAGCATTACGACGTCGAAGCCGACGGAAAGGTTTGAAACGAAATGGCGGACAGACAGACCGCTATCGGGGCTTTCGTTCTCGGCGGAATCGTCCTCGGGCTGGGCACTATTGTTCTTTTTGGCAACCTGCGCCTGTGGAGCCCGGCGACGCGCGCCGCCGTCGTCTTCGAGGGCTCGGTGAGCGGCCTGTCGGTCGGCGCCCCGGTGACTTTCCGGGGCGTGCGGGTCGGGGCGGTGAGCGGCATCGTGATCCAGTACGATGCCAGGACGCAGACCGTGCTCATCCCGGTCACCTTGCAGCTCGACTCGGGACGCGTACGTGTCTCGGACGAGACGGCCGGCCAGCCAGTCGTGGACTTGCCCAACCTTATCGCCCGTGGGCTGCGGGCGGAGCTGAACACGCAGAGCTTCGTAACCGGCCAGTCGGTGATCAACCTCGACTTCAACCCTGCCGCTCCCGCCGTCCTGCACCCGGGTGCCAGCGCCCTGGTCGAGATTCCGACCCAGCAGTCGACGATCCAGCGCGTCACGCAACAACTCTCCGACCTGCCACTGCGCGAATTGGCGGAGAGTGCCATCGCCACGCTGGAAAGCGTGCGCAAGCTGTCGGACAGGCTGGACAGCGATCTGCCGCCGGCGATCGCCAGCATCAAGGCCACTTCCGAGGGCGCCACGCACATGACGGATACCGCCACACAGGCCATCGTCGGCGTGCAGGAGAAGCTCGCCACCGCGCTCGACCACATCACGCAGCTTGCCGTGAACGCCGACCGGCGGCTGGGCGAACGCAGTGGGGATTTGCGTGTCCTTCTGGGTTCGGCGAACCAGACGGTCGTGCAAGCCCGCGACGCGCTGAGGGATCTGAAAGGCCTCACCTCCGACCGCGGCGCCGCACGCATCAACCTCGAGGCCACCCTGCGCGACCTTGCCGCCACGGCCGCGTCGTTGCGCGGCTTCGCCAGCGACGTCGAGCGCAACCCGCAACTGCTGTTGACGGGACGTCGGCCGTGAGCTTCTGCCTGTCCATGCGCCGCCTCCTCGTCCTCGCCGCCCTGTCGTCCGTCGCCGCCTTGCTTGGCGCCTGCGCCGGCCCGCCTCTCACGGTCTACACGCTGGAAGCGCCGACTGTTGGCTCGGATACCGCGCCCTCGTCCGGAAAGATCGGAGTGGTCGAGGTCAGGCGGGTGCTCATTCCCGATGCCCTCGACACACAGGACATCGTGGTTCGCAGCGGAAGCACCCTGGCGCGCAGCAGCCGGGGACGTTGGGCGAGTCGCTTCTCGCTCAGCGCCACCTACTTCCTGACGCGGCTGCTCGCCCAGCGTCGCCCCGAGCTCCTCGTCACCGATCAGCCGCAGATCGAGCCTCCCAACTACAGGCTGGTCATCACGATCGACGTGCTGGACGTCACGGCGAACGGCACGGCGACGCTGGAGGCGGATTGGCTGGTCATGCCGCGCGATGCGGCGCGGCCCTCACTGCGTCAACGCGCACGGTTCAGCGCCACCGGACCGGTGGCGACCGATCAGGATGTGGTCTCCCTCAATATGGCGGTGCTCAAGCAGCTCGCCGACGCGATCGCGGCGTCGACCCCCTGGTAGGCGCGCGCCGGATCGCCGTCGTTGGGCCGCCGACCGCCGTCAGCGAACGCCGACCCTCCGCAACGACCGGTCGAGCCATAGCGCGGCGATCTTCTCCTGCACGCCGTTCTGGCGCAGCCGCTGGCGCAGGCAGGCGAAGTCGACCTGGTCGAGCTCCTGGTCCTGGTTGAAGCAGAACACCACCGTCTCCTTGCCGGTCACCGGGTCCTTGTGGAGCTGCAGGCATTGCGCGCAGGTCTGCTTCATCATGCATTGCATGGGGGAGTTGGTCGATCCCAGCGCGAGATGCTCGGGCTTGAGGTACGGCTTCAGCACCGAATGCCGCGCGAGCCGCACCGCGTTCATCATGCCGTCCGAGCCGATCGCGATCACCCGGTCAGCGTCGTTGAACGGGATCGGCTGGTCGCCGAGCGCGCCCGAGGCGTACTTGCGCATCGTCTCGACGATATTGTCGACCGTCGACTTGTCCTGCGGCCGCGACGGCGCGAAGCCCGGCTCCTCGTCGAGAACAGCACCGCGGTGCCGAGGCCGCTGCCCGCGAGCATCACGATCTCACAGGATTCGAGCGATGCGGAGACCGGACGAGCGGCCCATGGGGCGCTCCGACCAGTATCCGGCCGACGATGCGAGCGGCCCGATCGATCTCCAATTCATTCCACGCGGCAAATCCAAGAAACAATCCCTGGTCCTCGGATCGGTGGAACAACATGCTCGACAAAGGACGGGCGACGACGCCGGCTTCGAGAAGTTGCGCTGTCAGATCGCGGTCGTTCGAGGCAGGCGGGCATCGAACCAGAAGCTGCATGCCTCCGGGCGGCGTTTCGATCGGGAACCTGCCCTCTGTCGCGGCCACAAGCGACCGGACCATCCGGTCCCGTCGCCGTTCGTAAACACGTGCCATCCTGCGGATGTGAGCGAGATAAGACCCCGACGTCATGAACTCGGCGAGCGCATCTTGGATCGTGATGGATGCCATGGCACCCGTGTGCCGCTGAGCCAATGCGAAGACCCCGGCAAGATTTTCCGGAACGACGACGTAGCCTACGCGAATGTCGGCAAACATCGATTTGGCAAACGTGCCCAGGTAGAAGACGCGGGGGAACGGCGCGACACCCTGCAGGGACGCGACCGGCCGCCCGTCATATTGGAATTCGCCATCGTAATCGTCCTCGATGATCGAGGCGCCGACCCGTCGCGCGTACCCGAGCAGTTCGATCCGTTCGGCAAACGGCATCAATCGGGCCGTCGGGTATTGGTGGGAGGGCGTCACGAAGATCAGTTTGGGGCTACCCGAGCGGGTGCCGGCCCCCCGGCCGATAGTGCCCTTCGACATCCCGACGATCGTCGCTCCGGCAGCCTGCAGCGCAACCACTGCACCGCCGTAGCCGGGACTCTCGACCCAAGCCAGGTCGCCGGGATCGATCATGATCCTGGCGATCAGGGCGATCCCGGCCTGCGCCGACGGCACGATGATGATCTGCTCGGGCCTGGCCGCAATCCCCCGGTGCTCGGCGAGATGTCGCAGCAGCGCCTCCTGCAGCGCTGCGACGTTGAGGCCGTCGTTGTGCGACCGGTTTCCGCGCAACCGGGCCTGGCGAGCCGCGCGCCGCAGGCAGCGGCCCCATGCCTCGTGCGGAAATTCGCGCGAATCCGCCAATCCAGGCTGGAACGGACGCGGACGACTTTCGTACACCGGCGGCCAGACGGAGTGATTGAGACCGCGAGCCCATTTGGACAGCTTGGGACGGTCTGCTCGGCGGGCATCGGGTTTCGAGCGCGCGGCGATGCCGACCAGGGCCGGCGCAGTCGCAACGACTGGGCGTCGTCCGGGAAACGAGACGAGATAGCCCTCGGCGACGAGTTGCTCGATCGCTGCCGAGACCGTATTCCGCGAAACGTCGAGCGATTCCGCCATTTGCCGGCTCGATGGCAGGCGTTGGCCCGGCATCAGGCGTCCGGTTTCTATGAGCGCTCGCAGCTGCCCCATGAGTTGCTGCAATAGCGTGCGCTCTCCTGCCGCCGACAGGCACAGCGTTCCATCGAGCAGGTCGACCATGGAACTGGTCCTATCGTTTTATTGAAACTGGAACTTCTCGTAGAGCCAGATACGGCGATAAGCAACCCTTGTCAGGATGCTCTCCCGCCTCGGATGGCCGCAATGGATCCCAGCTTGTCACCACGAAGCGCGATAGCGTTACTCGCCGTCATCGCGCTCGCGTGGGGGACCAACTACCCCGTCACGAAGATGATCGTGCACGACATAGCCCCGCTGTGGTCGACCGCGCTGCGCTGTGCGATCGCCGCGGGAGTCCTCGCGCCTCTGCTCTGGTGGCAAGGCGATTTCATCATCCCCAAACGCGGCGACCTGCCGGTCGTGCTTTCCACGTCGCTTCTGCACATGGTGGCGTTTTCCGCGTTGATCGCGGCCGGGCTTCAGTTCGTGCCGGCGAACCGCGCCATCGTTCTCGGCTATTCGACGCCGATCTGGGTGGCGATCGGCGCCCGGATTTTCCTGTCGGAGCGCATCACGAGAGGAAGAGCGCTGGGGATTGGAACGGGTCTCGCCGGTCTGGCGGTGATCTTCAATCCCGCCGTGCTCGATTGGAGCAATCGCAGCGACTTGCTGGGCAGCGGCCTGATCCTGCTTGCTGCGTTCTGCTGGGCGGCCAACATCGTCTACGTCCGGTCGCACCGATGGATTTCGACGCCCTTTCAACTGGTGTTCTGGCAGGTGCTTCTGGCCGCCGGCGTGTTGTCGACACTCGCCTGGCTTTGCGAGGGAACGCTGCACGTTTCCTGGAGCCCAAGCCTCGCCGGGTTGCTGCTCTACAGCGGGATCATCTGTACGGCGCTCGCCCATTGGGCGATGGCGGTGGTCAATCGCAGCCTGCCGGCGGTGACGACGTCGCTCGGCCTGCTGGCCACGCCCGTGCTCGGCATCGTCAGCGCCGCCGTCGTCATCCACGAACCCCTCGTCCCGTCGCTGTTTCTGGCTGTGGCCCTCATCATCGGCGGGATCGCGATTGGCACCGTGGGGGACGCCCGAGGAACACGATCCGCCGCGGCTAAGCCGTAGCAAGCGGGCGTCAGCGCGCCCCGAGCTTCCGCAGCGACCGGTCGAGCCATAGCGCGGCGATCTTCTCCTGCACGCCGTTCTGGCGCAGGCGCTGGCGCAGGCAGGCGAAGTCGACCCGGTCGAGCTCCTGGTCCTGGTTGAAGCAGGAGAACACCACCGTCTCCTTGCCGGTCACCGGGTCCCTGTGGAGCTGCAGGCACTGCGCGCAGATCTCCTTCATCATGCATTGCATGGGGGAGTTGATCGATCCCAGCGCGAGATGCTCGGGCTTGAGGTACGGCTTCAGCACCGAATGCCGCGCGAGCCGCACCGCGTTCATCATGCCGTCCGAGCCGATCGCGATCACCCGGTCGGCGTCGTTGAACGGGATCGGCTGCTCGCCCAGCGCGCCCGAGGCGTACTTGCGCATCGTCTCGACGATATTGTCGACCGTCGACTTGTCCTGCGGCCGGGAGGGCGCGAAGCCCGGCTCCTCGTCGCAGCACCACACCACGACATCGGCCGCAGCCTCGATCTCCTCGACCTTGTAGCGGTCGATCACGCGCTTGTAGCCCGCGAAATACAGCACCTTGCTGCCGGCCTTGCGGAACGCCTGGCCGATCGAGAACAGCACCGCGTTGCCGAGGCCGCCACCGGCCAGCACGACGGTCTCGCCCGGCTCGATCTCGGTCGGCGTGCCGGTCGGCCCCATGACAATGACCGGCTCGCCGGGCTCGAGCATCGCGCAGAGGTCGGACGAGCCGCCCATCTCGAGCGCGATCATCGACAGCAGGCCCTTCTCCTTGTCGACCCACGCGCCGGTGAGCGCGAGGCCTTCCATGGTGAGCAGGGTGCCGTCGATTTTCTTCGAGCGCGCCTCGTAATTCTGCAGGCGATAGAACTGGCCCGGCTCGAAATTCGCTGCCGCGGCCCGCGCCTCGACCACGACCTCGACGATGGTCGGCGTCAGCCGCTCGACCCGCACGACCTTGGCGCGCCAGGCGCCGTTGGCCTCGGCCAGGATCTCCTGCGGCGAGCGCGTCGGCGCGGCGAGCCTTTCCATGCTGCGCGTCAGCACCGGATAGCCCTGCTTGGCGCCACCCATCGCCTTCACCACGTTGCCGGCGAACGACGGATGCAGGTCGCCGAAGAACGACATGAAGCGGCCATCGGCGTGGCGGTACATCAGCACACGCACGTCGCCCGGCTTGCAGACCCGCTCCGGCGTCACCGGCTCGCCCTCTTCGTCGAGCGCGCGGAAATACTTGCCGTCGATGAAGGCGTGCGTCGCATCCTCGCGGGCCAGCACGGTATTGGGCTGCGTGCCCGCGGCCACCAGGACGGTGCGCGCCGGCAGGGTCGCGGAGACCTTCTCGCCGCCCTGCTGGCCCTCGACCTTGAGCGCGCAGGCCGCGCCGTTGGCATCGACCTCGACCGCGACCGGGGACAGGCCCTCGGCGAAGCGGATGTCCTCCTCCAGCGCCTTGAACACTTCCTCGTGGTTCAGCGTGTAGGAAGGCGAATCGATCAGCCGCCGCCGATAGGCGATGGTGACGCCGCCCCAGCCGTTGACCAGCTTCGCGATCGCGGGCTCGCGGCCCTCGCGCGCTGCCGCCTCGCGTTCGGCGCGGATCGCCCGGGCGTGGGCGATGAACTCATCCGCAACCTCGCGTTCCTCCTCGCTCCAGCGTCCGCGCACCGCCGCCTCGCCGCGCTCGGCCACCAGCGTCTCGTATCGGGCAAGAAACTTCTCGACCTGCAGCGGATAATAGGCGAGCGACTCCGTTGCGGTATCGATGGCGGTGAGGCCTCCGCCGATCACGACGACCGGCAGGCGGATCTGCAGGTTGGCGATCGAGTCCTTCTTGGCCGCGCCGGTGAGCTGCAGCGCCATCAGGAAGTCCGACGCCGCGCGCACGCCGCGCGCCAGGCCGTTGGGCATATCGAGCACGGTGGGCTTGCCCGCGCCGGCGCACAGCGCGACGTGATCGAAGCCCATCGCGAAGGCGTCCTCGACCGTGACCGTGCCGCCAAAACGCACGCCGCCGAACATCGAGAACTGCGCGCGCCGCTCGAGCAGCAGCCGCACCATCTTGAGGTAGTTCTTGTCCCAGCGAACGGTGATGCCGTACTCGGCCACACCGCCGAACCCCGCCATCGCCCGATCGCCGAGGTCCTCGCGCAGGGTGGCGACGTCCTTCACCGGCGCGAAGGCCACGCGCGTGCCGTCCGCATCGACGCCGGACTGCACCGCCGGCAGCGGCTCGATCTTCAGCCCGTCGATGCCGACGACCGTGTGCCCGTCATTCATCAGGTGATGGGAAAGATTGAAGCCGGCCGGCCCCAGCCCGACGACCAGCACCGTACGGCCCGTGGCGGGACGCGGAATCGGGCGGCGCAGGTTGAGTGGATTCCAGCGCGTCAGCAGCGAATAGATCTCGAAGCCCCACGGCAGGCCGAGCACGTCCTTCAGAGTGCGTGTCTCGATCTGCGGGATGTCGACCGGTTCCTGCTTTTGGTAGATGCAGGCCTTCATGCAGTCGTTGCAGATGCGGTGCCCGGTCGCCGCCACCAGCGGATTGTCGACTGCCGCCATCGCCAGCGCGCCGATCGAGAAGCCCTCGCTCTTGAGAAGGTTCATCTCCGAGATTTTTTCCTCGAGCGGGCAGCCCGCGAGGGTGACGCCGAACGGCGACTTCTGGAACGCGCCGGTCTTGCGGTCCTTCAGCCCGCGCGAGCAGGAATCCTTGCCCTGGTTGTGGCACCAGATGCAGTAATTGGTGTGATCGAGCGCGCGCACGAGATCGTAGCCCGCGTCAGTCAGCGCAAAACCTTCGCGATGACGCAGCAGCGGTCGCGGCAGCTTCATGCGCGTCACGCCGTCCACGACCTCGGTCTCGATCGGCACGAGATGCTCGAAGTCGAGCTTGTGCGGCACCTTGAACAGCGGCCCGTCACGGTGACGCCGCTTGCCCTCGGGATGATGCAGCGCCCAGGCGGCGTAGCGCGTCAGCGCCTCGATCTCCGGCGTCGGCGCCTCGACCTTGAACTCCGCGCCGACCAGCTCGCGGACCTTCAGCGCGAAGGCGAGCTCCCATGCTTCGAGATCGTCCGAGAGTCGCACCGGCAGGTCGACCGCCGGTGCCTCGATCGCCAGCGCGGCGTCGGGCTTGATGGCGCGTGTCACGTAGCGCTGCACGAAAAGCCGCTTGCAGTCGTACAACGGCGCCAGCGTCACATGCGTCGCGCGCAGCGCGGCCGTCTGGCCGGTCACGCCGAATAGCGCGCCGATGAAATCCTCGAGCGGGCGGGCGATCTCGATCAGCAGGTTGGACTCGTCCTTCGCGACAAGACTGTCCGGTGCCGTCCGCGCCGCCATCAGCCGCGCATGCGCCTCGACATTCGCCTCCTGCAGCCACGCCACGAAGGCGGCATCGAGACGGGCCAGCCCCTCGCGGTCATGAAGATCGTCGAAGCCAAGCCCATGAGCGAGCGAGAGGGCGAGCGCAGGCGCGTTCATTGTCGAAGTATCCAGTTTGCGCGAGGGGTGAGTCGTTCGTGTGCGAACCGATTAGACAAGCCCGCCGGGCAGCGCAAGGCGTCGCATGTTCGCGACATTAATGCTGATGACGGGGCGGTCGGCTTCACGCATGGTCCGGCGCGCATGCAAACCGCCTCCGTCTCCGTGCGCAACTGGCTGGCCGTCGTAGCCGCCATGATTTTTCTCATGATCGTGCTCGGCGCGCTCACGCGGCTGACCGAATCCGGCCTGTCGATGGTCGAGTGGAAGCCCGTGACCGGATGGCTGCCGCCGCTCGGCGACCAGGCGTGGCAGGCGGAGCTGCAGAAGTATCTTTCGTCGCCGCAGGGCCGTCTGGTGAATCGTGGCTTCGATGTCGCCGATTTCAAGCAGATCTTCTGGCTCGAATACCTGCATCGCCTGTGGGGCCGCCTGATCGGCGTGGCGGTTGCCCTGCCGCTCCTGTGGTTCTGGCTGCGCGGGCAGCTCTCGCCGTGGCTCAAGCCGCGACTGTTTGCCCTGCTGGTCCTGGGGGGCCTGCAAGGCGCGCTGGGCTGGGCGATGGTCGCCTCGGGCCTCGTCGACCGCCCCTCGGTCAGCCAATACCGGCTGGCGGCCCATCTGCTGCTGGCGATCGTCCTCTACGGCTACACGGTGTGGCTGGTGCTCGAGCTCGGCTCGGCGCCGCGCCGCGACGATCCCAAGATCCGGCGCGAAGCAAGCGGGATGATCGCGTTCCTGCTCGTCGTCGTGACCTTCGGCGCCCTGATGGCCGGTCTTCGCGCCGGCACCGCGCACAACACATTTCCGACAATGTCCGGCTATTGGATCCCGCCCGGCATGTTCGATCTCTCGCCCTGGTGGATCAATCCGTTCGAAAACGGCACGACCATCCAGTTCATCCATCGCTGGCTCGCCAAGATCCTGGTCCTGGGCGTGATCGTGCTGGCGATCCGCACACGCCGCCCGGAGACGCTGGCCGCCGGCGCCATGGCCCTCGTGCAGCTCGGCCTCGGTATTGCCACGATCCTGAGCGGCGTCGACATCGCGCTCGCTTCGGCGCACCAGGCGGGCGCGGTCCTGCTGCTGACGACCCTGCTCGTCGTGCGGCATCGCGCGGCCGCTTCTCCGTCACGCCCGCTGTCGGCTATTGTCGGAGGATGACCGGCAGGCTCGCATGGCGCTCCGTCCGTCCGGCCCTGCTGGTCGGATTGCCGCTCGTCGCCGTCCTGGTCACCGCGGCCGTGATGCGCTCCCCCGACTCGCAGCCGGCATCGCCACCCGTGCCACCTTCGGCCCCGCCGACACTGCCGGCTCCGCCGCCGCGTCCCGAAACCGCCATCAGGCCGGCGCCTCTGCCGGCTCCACCACCGCCCGCGGCGGCTGCGCCTGCGCCGTCCCCGCCGCCGATTCCGATGTCCCCCAAGCCGACCAGCACGGCCGAATGGATGGCCCTGCCGATCGACGACCTGCGTGCCTTCGCCCATGGCGGCGACCTGCGCGCGATGGAGGAGCTGGCGCGCCGGCTGGTGTCGGGCATCGGGGTGCCGCAGGATTCTCAGTCCGGCGCCGGCTGGCTGCTGCGCGCGGCCGAAGCGGGCTCGCCCGCCGCGGCGTTCAACGTGGGCGTGATGTATGAGCGCGGCTTCGTCGTGGAGCGCGATTCGACCAAGGCTGTCGAATGGTACCGGAAGGCTGCCGACGGCAACGTGGCCGTGGCCAAGCACAATCTTGCCTTGCTGCTGCGCGACGGCAAGGGCGCACCGCGCGACGGCAGCAAGGCCATCGAGCTGCTCCGCTCGGCGGCGCTGCAGGGCATGGTGGCCTCGATGTTCCTGCTCGGCGACATCTACGAGCGCGGCGACGCGGCCTCCCGCGACGCGCCCCTGGCGCTGGCCTGGTTTGCGGTCACCGTCGAGTTCGAGCGCCAGGTCAATCACGCAGCGGAGACGCCGCTGGCGAAATCCGCGCGACAGAGGATAGAGATCCTGCACCGCGTCCTGACGCCGGCGGAACTCGAGCGCGCGGAGAAGATCGGCCAGGTCGAATTCCAGCAAATCCTCGGCGCGCTTGGCCTTCCGAAGGCCGGTTCCGCGCCGGGCGCTCCCCCGTCGGCAGCCGCAGGACCGGCGGTGCCGCCCGACGACGATCGGACCATCGGCTGGCCCAAGGCCCCGAGCGAGCGCGTCAGGGCGGTCCAGCAGGCGCTGATCGACCTGCGCCGCCTCAGCGGCAAGGCGGACGGCATCATGGGACCGGCAACGCGCGGCGCGATCATCGCCTTCGAGAAGAGTGTCGGCCTGCGCGAAACCGGCGAGGCCTCGCGCGAGGTCTATGTCGCAGCGCTCAACGCGATCGCCCAGCACGACGCCGTTGCTCGGTCGCCCTTGCCGCTGCCGCCCAGAAGCGAGCCGGCCGGGACCGGCAGCGCGACGCCGTAACCGTCGTGCTGGAAGTGCGGCTCTCCAGAGCTGCTCATGGGATGTGGCAATGCGAAGAAGAGCGGCTTTGGAAAGCCGCGCTCCCAGCAAACCAGGCACTCCGTGGCGCTCTTGCTCGTGAGACGAGCGCCCCGGGGCTTGTGAGGATATTGCCGCCTAGACGAAATCTCCGGTGGTGAGCGTGCCCGACAGGCCGTTGACCCGCATCACCAGATCCGCGCCCGATTGGTAGCCTGTGGTGCTGTTCTGGTCGACGACAAGGAACGTCACACCGGAAAGCGTGCCGGAATTCGCGGTGAAGAGCACCGCGTGGTTGGCCTGCAGTCCGCTCATCGCCGCGGCGAGGTTCGTGTCGAACGTCGCCGTGCTGAGGGTGCCAGTGGTGATTGGCGTGTCCACATCGGACACGCCCGTCACGACGTCGAAGAAGTCGATGGCGGCCTGGAAGCCGACGACGGTGTCGTAGTTCACACCGGTCGAATCCGAGGCACTGGTGTAGATATGAGTGTCGCTGCCGGCCCCGCCTGTCAGCGTGTCCGCTCCGGCGCCACCCGTGAGGGAGTCGTCGCCAGCGTTGCCGGTCAACGTGTCGTTGTTAGCACCGCCATCGAGGGTGTCGCTGCCATTGGTGCCGGTCAGCGTATCATTGCCGCCGTTGCCGTAGAGCGTGGCGTAGTACCCCGCCGTCGAGGGATCCAGGATCGTCACCGTGTCGGCGCCGGCACCGCCATTCACTGTGTACCAATAATCGTTGTCCAGGGTCAGGCTGTTGCCCGATCCCGACAGGTTGAAGGTCTGCGTTGAGACGGTGGCATTGGACAGATTGACCGTGCCGGCGCTCGACAGCGTGATGGCGCCCGTATTGATCGTGCCGGTGAACGAAGCGAGCTGAGTCGCCGTCAGCGTCAGGCCATTGTAAAAGTCCTGCAGGTTCTCGATATTGGTGAACGTCACACCCGCATCGATGGTGACAGCGACAATGCTGGTGCCACCGTCGGTCAGCCAGTCGTTGTCGGCGCCGCCATTGTAGGTCTCGCCCGCGGCCGTGTCGGCCGAGGCGTAAATATACAGGGTGTCGTTGCCCGCGCCGCCGGAAACCGTGTCCGCTCCAGCGCCGCCCGTCAGGTAGTCGTTGCCGTCTCCGCCCGTCAGCGTGTCGTTGCCGGTTCCACCGTCGATGGTGTCGCCGCCATCAGCGCCGGTTAGCGTGTCATTGCCATCATTGCCATAAAGTTGGGAGTAGTACCCACTTCCAGTTGCAAGGATCGTCACCGTGTCGGCGCCAGCGCCGCCATTCACTGTGTAGTAATAGTAGTTGTCCAAAGTCAGGCTGTTGCCTGATGCCGACAGGTTGAAGGTCTGCGTCCAGACGGTGGCGCCGGACAGATCGACGGCGCCGGCACTCGACAGCGTGATGGCGCCTGTATTGATCGTGCCGGTGAACGAATCGAGCTGCGCCGCTGTCAGCGTCAGGCCGCTGTAAAAGCCATACAGGTCCTCCAGGTTGGTGAAGGTCGCACCGGCCGTAAGCGTCACCGCAGAGCCGACGGCGGTTCCATCCAGGGTATCGATGTCGGCGCCACCGTCGTAGCTCTCGCCGGCACCGAGCCCATCGGCATCGACGTACAGAGTGTCATTGCCCGCGCCGCCGGAAACCGTGTCCACTCCAGTGCCGCCGGTCAGGTAATCGTTACCGTCTCCGCCCGTCAGCGTGTCGTCGCCAGCCCCACCCGTCAGGGTGTCACCGCCAGCGCCGCCGGTCAGCGTATCGTTGCCGGTTCCACCGTCGATGGTGTCGCTGCCATCAGCGCCGGTCAGCGTGTCGTTGCCGTCATTGCCGTAAAGCTGGGAGTAATATCCATACCCGGTTTCGAGGATCGTCACCGTGTCGGCGCCAGCGCCGCCATTCACTGTGTAGTAATAGTAGTTGTCCAAAGTCAGGCTGTTACCCGAAGCCGACAGGTTGAAGGTCTGCGTCCAGACGGTGGCGCCGGACAGATCGACGGCGCCGGCACTCGACAGCGTGATGGCGCCCGTATCGACCCCACTGGTGAACGAATCGAGCTGCGCCGCCGTCAGCGTCAGGCCATAGGAGAAGCCGTACAGGTTCTCCATGTTGGCGAAGGTCGCACCGGCCGTAAGCGTCACTGCAGAGCCGACGGCGGTTCCGTCCAGGGTATCGATGTCGGCGCCACCGTCGTAGCTCTCGCCGGCACCAAGCCCATCGGCATCGACGTACAGAGTGTCGTTGCCCGCGCCGCCGGAAACCGTGTCCACTCCGGCTCCGCCTGTCAGGGTATCGTTACCGTCGTCGCCCGTCAGCGTGTCGTCGCCAGCCCCACCCGTCAGGGTGTCACCGCCAGCGCCGCCGGTCAG
The DNA here is from genome assembly GCF_965279465.1 of Reyranella sp. Classification (NCBI taxonomy): domain Bacteria; kingdom Pseudomonadati; phylum Pseudomonadota; class Alphaproteobacteria; order Hyphomicrobiales; family Reyranellaceae; genus Reyranella; species Reyranella sp. The sequence continues at coordinate 2,790,687 of NZ_OZ257242.1, read as the reverse complement.
CGTATCGTTGCCGGTTCCACCGTCGATGGTGTCGCTGCCATCAGCGCCGGTCAGCGTGTCGTTGCCGTCATTGCCGTAAAGTTGGGAGTAATACCCGTTTCCAGTTGCGAGGAGCGTCACCGTGTCGGCGCCAGCGCCGCCATTCACCGTGTAATAATAATAGTTGTCCAAAGTCAGGCTGTTGCCAGAAGCCGACAGGTTGAAGGTCTGCGTCCAGACGGTGGCGCCGGACAGATCGACCGCGCCGGCACTCGACAGCGTGATGGCGCCCGTATCGACCCCACTGGTGAACGAATCGAGCTGCGCCGCCGTCAGCGTCAGACCGGAGTAGAAGCCGTACAGGTTCTCCATGTTGGCGAAGGTCGCACCGGCCGTAAGCGTCACTGCAGAGCCGACGGCGGTTCCGTCCAGGGTATCGATGTCGGCGCCGCCGTCGTAGCTCTCGCCGGCACCGAGCCCGTCAGCATCGACGTACAGAGTGTCGTTGCCCGCGCCGCCGGAAACCGTGTCCACTCCAGCGCCGCCGGTCAGGTAGTCGTTGCCGGCTCCGCCCGTCAGCGTGTCGTCGCCGATTCCGCCGTCGATAGTGTCACCGCCATTAGCGCCGGTCAGCGTGTCATTGCCCCCGTTGCCGAAAAGTTGGGAGTAATACCCATACACGGTGTCGAGGATCGTCACCGTGTCTCCGGCAGCACCTCCGTTCACCAGGTAGTAGGTAAAGTTGTTCAAGATCAGGCTGTTGCCCGAAGCCGATAGGTTGAAGGTCGGGGTATAGACGCTCGCCTCGGACAGATCGACCGTGCCGGCGCTCGACAGCGTGATGGCGCCCGTATCAATCGTGCCAGTGAACGAATCAAGCTGCGCCGCCGTCAACGTCAGGCCGCTGTAGAAGCCCTGCAGGTTCTCGATGCCGGTGAAGGTCACACCGGTGTTGATGGTTACAGCGACGCCGCTGGAGTTGTCGTCGGTCAGCGTATCCGTGCCGTCGCCGCCATTGTAGGTCTCCCCTGCAGCTGTCTCGGCTGAGGCGTAGATGTACAGGGTATCGTTACCCGCGCCGCCGGAAACCGTGTCCGCTCCGGCGCCGCCATAGAGGCTGTCGTTGCCCGACGTGCCGACGATGGCGTTCGCGTTGGCGTTTCCGGTGAAAGTCGCTACACCCGAAATATCCGTCACGGCGCTCGCATCGACATTGTTGAAGCCGGTTTGGCTAGAACCGTCCATCGTGAGTTGGTCGACGACCGTGAGATTCACGTCCAGGTAGCCGTAATACAGAACGCTTCCTGTCAGGACGAGGGTGTCACCGGCATTGCCGCCGGCGCTGGCGCCATCCGTGGGGTCTTCCGTGATGTCGACCGTGATGCGGTCGTTGCCCGTCCCGCCTGTCAGATCATCCTGGCCCGCGCCGCCGACCAGCGTGTCGTCGCCGTCGCCGCCGTTCAGCACGTTGTTGCCGTCATTGCCGATGATGACGTTGGCCAGGCCGTTGCCGGTGCCGTTGATGTTGGCGGCCCCGGTCAGGGTCAGGTTCTCGGCATGCTGGCCCGACAGGCTGTAGGTGACCGAACTGAAGACCTGATCGGTTCCCGAGTCGGCCGCCTCGATCGCGGTGTCGCCGGAGGCGTTGACGTAGTAGGTGTCATTGCCAGCCCCGCCCGCCATCGTATCCGCGCCGGTCCCGCCGTTCAGCACGTTGTTGCCCGAATTGCCGGTCAACGTGTTGGCTTGGCCGTTGCCGGTGGCGTCGATGTTCGCGCTGCCGGTCAGGGTCAGGTTCTCGGTAAACTGGCCGGCCAGGCTGTACGTGACCGAGCTCTGCACCAGGTCCGTCCCGCCGCCCGTGGCCTCGACCGTCGTATCGCCGGCATTGTCCACCACGTAGGTGTCGTCGCCCGCACCGCCCGTCATCGTGTCGGCGCCCGCGCCGCCGTCCAGCAGGTTGTTGCCCGAATTGCCGAGGATCGCGTTCGCCAGCGCGTTGCCGGTGCCGTTGATGTTCGTGCTTCCGGTCAGGGTCAGGTTCTCGACCTCCACCCCCAGCGTGAAGCTCGCCGAGCTCTGCACAAGGTCGGTCCCGCCGCTCGCGGCTTCCACGGCCGTGTCGCCGGCATTGTCCACCAGGTAGGTGTCGTTGCCCGCGCCACCCGTCATCGTGTCGGCACCCGCCCCGCCATCCAGCAGGTTGTTGCCCGAATTGCCGGCGATGCTGTTGGCCAGTCCGTTGCCGGTGCCATTGAGATTGGCGCTACCGGTCAGGATCAGGTTCTCGACTTCCGCCCCCAGCGTGAGGCTCAACGAGCTCTGCACCAGGTCCGTCCCGCCGCCCGCCGCCTCGACGACCGTGTCGCCGGCAGTCTCCACAGTGTAGGTGTCGTTGCCCGCACCGCCCGTCATCGTGTCGGCACCGACCGCGCCGTCCAGCGCGTTGTTGCCCGAATTGCCGACGATGCCGTTGGCCAGCGAATTGCCGGTGCCGTTGATGTTGGCGCTGCCGGTCAGGGTCAGGTTCTCGACCTCCGCGCCCAGTGTGTAGCTCAACGAGCTCTGCACCAGGTCCGTTCCGCCGCCTGCCGCCTCGACGACCGTGTCGCCAGCATTGTCCACCGTGTAGGTGTCGTTGCCCGCACCGCCCGTCATCGTGTCCGCACCGACTGCGCCATCCAGCGCGTTGTTGCCCGAATTGCCGGTGATGCTGTTGGCCAGCGCATTGCCGGTGCCGTTGATGTGGGCGCTCCCGGTCAGCGTCAGGTTCTCGACCTCCGCGCCCAGTGTGAAGCTCACCGAGCTCTGCACCAGGTCCGTCCCGCCGCCTGCCGCCTCGACCACCGTGTCGCCGGCATTTTCCACCGCATAGGTGTCGTCGCCCGCGCCACCCGTCATCGTGTCCGCGCCGGTCCCGCCATCCAGTGCGTTGTTGCCCGAATTGCCGGTGAGGATGTTCGCCAGCGTATTGCCGGTGCCGTTGATATTGGCATTACCGGTCAGGGTCAGGTTCTCGACCTCCCCTCCCAGCGTGAAGCTCGCCGAGCTCTGCACCAGGTCCGTCCCGCCGCCCGCGGCTTCCACCGCCGTGTCGCCGGCATTGTCCACCAGGTAGGTGTCGTTGCCAGCACCGCCCGTCATCGTATCGGCACCCACCCCGCCATCCAGCAGGTTGTTGCCCGAATTGCCGGCGATGCTGTTGGCCAGCGCGTTGCCGGTGCCGTTGATGTTCGCGCTGCCGGTCAGGGTCAGGTTCTCGACCTCCGCTCCCAGCGTGTAGCTCAACGAGCTCTGCACCAGGTCCGTCCCACCGCCTGCCGCTTCGACGACCGTGTCGCCGGCATTGTCCACCGCATAGGTGTCGTTGCCCGCACCGCCCGTCATCGAGTCCGCGCCGGTCCCGCCATCCAGTGCGTTGTTGCCCGAATTGCCCGTGATGCTGTTCGCCAGTGCGTTGCCGGTGGCGTTGATGCTGGCGCTACCGGTCAGGGTCAGGTTCTCGACCTCCGCCCCTAGCGTGAAGCTCACCGAGCTCTGCACCAGGTCGGTCCCGCCGCCCGCGACTTCCACGGCCGTGTCGCCGGCATTGTCCACCCCATAGGTGTCGTTGCCCGCGCCGCCCGTCATCGTGTCGGCACCGGTTCCGCCATCCAGCACGTTGTTGCCCGAATTGCCGGTGAGGCTGTTGGCCAGCGTATTGCCGGTGCCGTTGATGTTCGCGCTGCCGGTCAGGGTCAGGTTCTCGACCTCCAACCCCAGCGTGTAGCTCACCGAACTCTGCACCAGGTCCGTCCCGCCGCCCGCGACCTCCACCACCGTGTCGCTGACACTGTTCACCCCGTAGGTGTCGTTGCCCGCGCCGCCCGTCATCGTGTCCGCGCCGGTCCCGCCGTCCAGCACGTTGTTGCCCGAATTGCCGGTCAACGCGTTGGCTTGGCCGTTGCCGGTGGCGTTGGTGTTCCCGCTGCCGGTCAAGGTCAGGTTCTCGATAAACTGGCCGGCCAGGCTGTACGTGACCGAGCTCTGCACCAGGTCCGTCCCACCGCCCGAGGCCTCCACCGCCGTGTCGCCGGCATTGTCCACCAGGTAGGTGTCGTCGCCCGCGCCGCCCGTCATCGTGTCCGCGCCGGTCCCGCCGTTCAGGACGTTGTTGCCCGAATTGCCGGTCAACGCGTTGGCCAGCGAGTTGCCTGTGCCGTTGGTGTTCCCGCTCCCTGTCAGGGTCAGGTTCTCGATATGCTGGCCCGACAGGCTGTAGCTGCGCGAGCTGAACACCTGGTCGATGCCCTCGTTGGCCACCTCGATCACGCGGTCGGTGCTGCCGTTGACGTAGTAGGTATCATTGCCCGCCCCGCCCGCCATCGTATCCGCGCCGGTCCCGCCGTTCAGGACGTTGTTGCCCGAATTGCCGGTCAAGGTGTTGGCTTGGCCGTTGCCGGTGGCGTCGATGTTCGCGCTGCCGGTCAGGGTCAGGTTCTCGGTAAACTGGCCGGCCAGGCTGTAGGTGACCGAGCTCTGCACCAGGTCCGTCCCGCCACCCGAGGCCTCGACCGTCGTGTCGCCGGCATTGTCCACAACGTAGGTGTCGTTGCCCGCGCCGCCCGTCATGGTGTCCGCGCCGGCCCCGCCGTCGATCAGATCGTTGCCGGCGTCGGCAAAGATAATGTCATCGTCACCGAGCCCGCTGATTACGTCATCGCCGGTCGTGACCCCCGTCACGTCCGCGTAGCCCACCGGTGCAACCTTCCCGTCGCCGAGCCGGTGGATGAAGTCCTTGCCCGCGCTGCCCGTTACCGTTGCCATTGTTCCCCTCCCAATAAATACAGCTGTAAATACAGCTGTGACATGGCGAACCGATGCGCGGCTCGCGCTTGTTCACCCATTCGAGTGATCGACAAACTTTCCAGAGACAACCGCGACGTGCGCGGCTCCTGGGTTCGAAAGCCTGGTCAGAAACCTGACATGCCAGTCACCAATGCGCGCCCCCGCGCGACGGTCCGGCGGGTTCCCCGTGGACAGCTCCGGCCGGTCCGCAACCGGTCCACCGAACGTGCACGCTTGTGCACTCTGCGGTTGCTCGACTGCTGTCATCCCACACTCCGACTGGCGGTACCCCAAGCTTCATTCCCGCTTGGCACGGTAGCGAAGATCGGAGCGAGGCTTGTCCCCCAATCGAGTGACAGGTGGAAAGAATTCTGGGGCAGCAACCGGGCCAATGGCGGTAACACCTATGCGCCTCCGGCCTCAGGCTGGCCTTCACCGCCAAGAACCGACCGCCCGATCAGCGAGCCATGCACGCTTCCCGTGACTTCTTTTCTTGTCCACAATCGAATAACGGGCCACAGTCGAAGGACGCTCGCTATGCATGGTGGTTCGCTGGGGGGCGGGGGGCAGGCATGGAATCAGGGGAGGAAAGCGGCCTAGTCGAAGCTCTCTACGATGCGGCGCTCGGGTATCGGCTCTGGGAAGAGGTGGCCCGGCAGATTGCGGACTACATGGGGGGCAACCTCCTGATGTTGTCGGCACACGATTCCCGCAGTTCCGCCGTCGATGTCGTGTCGACAGTGGGGCTGACGCCGGACCATATCCGGCAATACGGGCATTTCGCCCCGCACGATCTCTGGGCGTCGGGCTACCTGAAGCAGGGGCTGAACGGCACGCGCATCGGCTCGCATATCGTCGACGATCGTGTGCTGGTGAAGAGCTACATCTATAACGAGTATCTGCGGCCGCAGGTGGATTCGCGGTACGTGGCGGGAGCGGTGCTGCCGCTGGATGGCGGCCACCATGCCGTTTTCGGCGTTCATCGCCCCCATGGCGCCACGGACTTTTCACTGCAGGAAGCAGCCCGGCTCGACCGGCTTCTTCCGCATGTCCAGCGGTCAATGGAAGTGCGGCGGCGCCTTCAGGGCGTCCAACAGGGCAATCATTCGGCCTACGCCGTCCTGGACCGGCTGAGCCTCGGCGTCATCCTGATGGCGGCAACGGGGCGTCTGCTGCATGTGAACGCCGCCGGAGAGACGATCTTGCGCAGCGGCGATGGGCTTGTGCGCAGCCCCGAGGGCCTGCAGGCCGCGAACAAGGAGGATGACAAACGCCTGCAGCACCTCATCGACGGCGTTCGCCTTGGTTCGGGGGACGCTCGCTTGACCGGCGGACACCTGAGCGTCCGCCGCCCGTCCGGGCGGCAATCCTACGCCGTGATGGTGAGCCCGGCGGGACAAGGTCTGGTGACTGTGGCAAAGGCCTCGCCCGCCGTGCTCGTCTTCGTGTCCGACCCTGCGGCGAAGATCGTTTCCGATCTCGCCGTGCTGGCTGACGTGTTCGGTTTCACACCGGCAGAAGGCCAATTGGTCCTGGCGCTGCTTTCGGGCGTGGCGCTTCCCGAATATGCCCGACGGACAGGCGTTTCGTACCATACGGTCCGTACGCTCCTCGCCCGGGCCATGTCCCGGACCGACACCCGCTCCCAGCTCGACCTCGTCCTGTTGGTCGCGCGGTCCCAGCCATGAGGAAGCTGCAAGCCCGGACGGACACCCGCCCGAAATGATCCTAGCCGCAGAGCGTTCCGGCGTGATGCCACCACGCCGCCGGCACACGCGCGGCGGCGCGTTCGGCGTGTTGCGCGGTTTCGTAGAGCGCGAAGCAGGTCGCGCCGCTGCCGCTCATGGCGGCATGCAGTGCGCCCTCGCTCGTCTGCAGGAAAGCGAGCACCCGGGCGATCTCCGGCCGTAGCGCGACCGCCGCATCGGTCAGGTCGTTGCCGTGCCCGGCCAGCGTCGCGGCGAAGCTCGCCGCATCCGTCCAGGGTCGCAGGCTACGCGCCGGTGAAAACGCACCTTGCCGCCGGGCGAAGACCTCGGGCGTCGGCAACGGGGTGCCGGGATTGACCAGGAGGATCGCGCAGGGCGGCAAAGGCGGGGCCGGTGCCAGCCGCTCGCCGACACCCGAAGCCAGCGCGGCGCGGCCGGCGAGGCACATCGGCACATCGGCGCCCAGCCGTGCAGCCAGATCGAACAGTTCCTCGACCGGCAGCGCCACGCGCCACAGGTCGATCAGCAGGCGCAGCACGGCGGCCGCATCGGCAGATCCGCCGCCGAGGCCTGCCGCCACGGGGATATGCTTGCCGAGACGCAGCGCGACGCGCGGCGCGATGCCGGCCCGGTCGGCCAGCAGGCGCGCCGCCTTGAGCACGAGATTGTCGGCTTCATCCGCCAGCGTCCCGGCAAAAGGACCGTCGACGGCCAGGGAGAGGCGATCGGACGGCGAGGCCTCGATCTCGTCGGCGAGGTCGGTGAATGCGACCAGCGTGTCGAGCAGGTGGTAGCCGTCGGCGCGCCGGCCGACGACGTTCAGCCAGAGATTGATCTTGGCCGGCGCCAGCACGGAAGCCGCAGCGCGCGCGATCAGCCGCCCTGCTTGTTGTCGGCCGCCTTCTCGTAGACGGTCGGCTTGTCGTTGGTCGAGTTCAGCCCGTTGCTGACCTTGTCGAGGATCACGGGAATGCGGTCCTTGTCGGGCTTCTGGTTCATCGCGCGCGCCCACTGGAAGCGCGCCTCGCGGCGGCGGCCGACATGCCAGTAGGCGTCGCCGAGATGCTCGACCACGGTGGCGTCGTCGCCCTTCTGCTCGCTCGCGCGCTCCAGCCACTCGACGGCCTTGTCGAACTGGCCGAGCCGGTAATAGGCCCAGCCCACCGAGTCGGTGATGGCGCCGTCGTCGGGCCGCAGCTCGGTCGCGCGCTTGAGCATCTTCATGCCGGCGTCGAGGTTCAGGCCCTGATCGATCCAGCTGTAGCCCAGATAGTTCAGCACGTAGGGCTGCTCGGGCGAAAGCTCGAGCGCCTTCTTCATGTCCACTTCGGCCCGCGGCCACTGCTTGATGCGCTCGAGCACCATGCCGCGGCCGAAGAATACCGGCCAGTGGCGCTCCCCGACGGTGCCGATCCGCTGGATCGCGGTGTCGTAGGCGGCGACCGCGTCGGCGTAGCGTTCCTTGCTGCGCAGCAGGTCGGCCAGGGTCAAGGCGGCGTCGATGCGGTCGGGCTTCTCCGCCACCAGGGCACGCAGCTTGCTCACCGCCGCGTCGAACCGCTCGTCCTGGGCGTCGAGCGCCGCCGAGCGCAGGCGCGCCTGCCAATAGAGCGGCGAGGCCGGCCCGACCTTGCCATAGGCCGCCAGCGCCTTCGCCGAATTGCCCCATTGCTCGTAGAGGCTGGCGATGGTCAGCCAGGCGAAGTCGTGATCGGGCTTCAGGTCGACCGCGAACTGCTCGAAGATCAGGGCGAGGTCGCTGCGCTGGTTGCGCGCGTCGCCATTCAGCGCGCTGCCGATATCGAACAGGATTTCCGCGATTCCCGAGGCAGGCGACGGCGGCTTCGGTGCCGGCGCATTGGCCGCCATCACCCCGTCCATCACCACGGAGTCGCTGTACTTGTCGCCGAAGGCCTTGAGGAGCGCGCGCGCATCGTCGGCCTTGCCCAGACGCCGCAGCCCGTCGGCCGCGGTCATGACGACCCGCAGGGCCGACGGATCGAGCTCGACGGCGCGGCGATACTTGGTCTCCGCCGCCGCCTTGTCGCCGGCCATCTCCTCGATCTGCGCCTCGACCACCATGATCGGCGCCTGGGCGCGTTCATTGTCGGTCTTCAGCCGGGCAAGGGCGGTGCGCGCCGCGACGAAATCCTTCTGCCCGGCACGCAGCCAGGCCACGACGAGCTCGCGCAACGGACCGAACTGGTTTTCCGCACCGATGCGGCCGAGCTGCTGCTCGGCGGCGCGGTATTCGCCGCGCCTGATCTGCTGGACCGCCAGCACGAGATTGGCGATCCCGTCGCCCGGCCGGACGGCCAGGACCTGCGGGGCAAGCTGCGCGGCGGCGTCGATCCGGCCGGCATAGGTGCGCAGCCGGAAAGTGCTGTAGAGCAGCTCGAGATCGCCGGGCCGCTGCGCCAGGGCAAGGTCGAGCTGGTCGGCGCCGCCGTCGTAATCATGGTCCTGCTCGGCGACCCGGCTGGCCAGGTATCGGCCGCTGAGAGAGATCAAGGCAGCCTGTCGGCCGGAGACGCGCGGCTGTTGCCCGCCGCCGCCCGACTGGGCGTGACCGGCGAGAGGAAGGGAGAGCACGAGCGCCGCCGACAGCAGCGCGAAGGAAATGGGTCGCATACCTGTCACATGTTCGGGTAATTGGGCCCGCCGCCGCCCTCCGGTACCGTCCAGTCGATATTCTGCGCCGGATCCTTGATATCGCAGGTCTTGCAGTGAACGCAGTTCTGCGCGTTGATCTGGAAGCGCGGCTGGCCGCTGTCGGAGGTGACGACTTCGTATACGCCAGCCGGACAATAGCGCTGCGCCGGCTCGGCATAGAGCGGCAAATTGACCGCGATGGGAATGGACGGGTCGCGCAGCTTGAGGTGAACCGGCTGGTCCTCCTCGTGGTTGGTGTTCGACAGGAAGACCGAGGAGAGCTTGTCGAACGACACCACGCCGTCCGGCCGGGGGTACTGGATCGGCTGGAATTCGGCGGCGGGCCGTAGGGTCTCGTGGTCGGCCTTCTTATGATGGAACGTCCACGGCAGGCGGATGCCGAGGTCGTGGCACCACATGTCGAAGCCGCCATAGATCGTACCCAGCACCGAGCCCCACTTCAGCGCGGGCTTGACGTTGCGGACCTTGTCGAGGTCCTTCCACAGCCACGACGACTTCAGCGCTTCCGGATAGGCCGTCAGCTCGTCGCCGCCGGTCTTGCCTGCGGCCAGCGCCGCGAACGCTGCCTCGGCGCCCAGCATGCCGCTCTTGATCGCGTTGTGGCTGCCCTTGATGCGCGGCACGTTCACAAACCCGGCCGAGCAGCCGATCAGCGCGCCGCCGGGGAAGGTGAGCTTCGGCACCGACTGGACGCCGCCCTCGTTGATGGCGCGCGAGCCGTAGACCAGCCGCTTGCCGCCCTTGAGGTGCTTGGCAACGTCAGGATGGGTCTTGAAGCGCTGGAACTCGTCGAACGGCGAGAGGTACGGGTTCTCGTACGACAGATGCACCACGAGGCCGATGGCGACCAGGTTCTCGCCGAAATGGTACATGAACGAGCCGCCCTGACTGCCGGTTTCCGACAGCGGCCAGCCCTGCGTATGCACCACCAGGCCTTTCTTGAAGCTCTCGGCCGGGACCTCCCACAGCTCCTTGATGCCGATGCCGAATTTCTGCGGATCGACGCCGGCGCGCAGGTCGAACTTGGCGAACAGCATCTTCGACAGCGAGCCGCGCGCACCCTCGGCGATCAGCGTGTACTTGGCATGCAGCTCCATGCCCTCGGTGTAGGTGTCCTTCTTCGTGCCGTCCTTGCCGATGCCCATGTCGCCGGTGGCGACGCCCTTCACCGAACCGTCCTCGTTGTAGAGCACCTCCGCGGCAGCAAAGCCGGGATAGATCTCGACGCCCAAGGCCTCGGCCTGGGTCGCCAGCCAGCGGCAGACATCGCCCAGGCTGACGATGTAGTTGCCGTGATTGTTCATCAGCGGCGGCATGGTGAAATTCGGGAAGCGGAACGAGCCGGTCCTGGTCAGCCACAGGAACTGGTCGTCGCTGACCTGGGTCTCGATCGGCGCGCCCTTCTCCTTCCAGTCGGGAATGAGCTCGTTGAGGCCGATCGGATCGATCACCGCGCCGGACAGGATGTGGGCGCCGACCTCCGAACCCTTCTCGAGCAGGCACACGGAAACGTCGTGACTAAGCTCTGCAGCCAGCTGCTTGAGGCGAATTGCCGCCGCCAGCCCGGCCGGGCCGCCGCCGACGATCACCACGTCATATTCCATTGCCTCGCGTGCCATTGCCATCTCGCCTTGCCAAACCGTCAACTCTAATTAGCCTGTCGGGGGCCGGATCGCCACCGGCGGAAAAAGGGGACCCCTGTGCCGGCTTTGACCGATATCGAAAGCAAGATCTTCAGTTCCAGGGACTTCCGGCTGGAAAACGGCCAGGTCCTGCCCGTCCTCGAGCTCGCCTACGAAACTTACGGCACGCTCAATGCAAAGCGCGACAATGCCGTTCTGGCGGTCCACGGCTACACGTCGAGCCACCACGCCGCCGGCAAGAATGCCCCGGGCAAGCAGGGCCGCGGCGTGGCCGAGGGATCGGCCGGCTGGTTCGACGGGCTGATCGGGCCGGGCAAGGCGGTCGACACCGACAAGTACTTCGTCATTTCTGTCAATGCGCTGGGCTCCGCGCACGGCAGCACCGGACCGAACACGAACGATCCCGGGACCGGCAAGCCCTACGGCCCGACCTTCCCGGAGATCACGATGCGCGACATCGTGGCGAGCCAGAAGCGGCTGGTCGATTCGCTCGGCATTCCCGGGCTCGTCGCGGTGATCGGGCCGTCGATGGGCGGCTTCCAGTCGTTCCAGTGGGCCGCGTCCTATCCCGGCTTCATGAAAGGCATCGCCGCGTCGGTCACCGCACCACGCTCACCCGGCGGGCTCGAGCAACTGGCGGCGCTGCAGAAACGTTTGGCAAGCGATCCCAACTGGAACGGCGGCTGGTACTACGACAATGGCGGCATCAGGAAGGTGCTGGCCGAGATCCGCTTCGACACGCTCAGCAACTACGGCCAGAACGAGATCCTGGCCGAGACGATCGCCGATCCCGAGAAGCGCAAGGAGGCGATGCGCGCCAACGCCAGGGCGTGGGCCGAGATCTACGACGGTCATTCGATGGTGGCACTGCGCCGCGCGATCGGCTCGTTCGACATCACCGGGGAATACGACAAGCTCAAGGGCACCAAGGTGCTCTACGTCAATTCCAAGACCGACAAGCTGTTCAACATCGCGGATTGCCCCGCCTACGTGGCCGACATGCGCAAGGCCGGCGTCGACATCACCTATGTCGAGCTGCCCTCGAACAAGGGCCACATGGCAAGCCACGCCGATTCGGCGCTGTGGGCGCCGATCCTGGCGGCCTTCATGAAAGGTCTTTGATGGAGGGCGCTGCCGCCCTCCTGCGCTGGTACGTCGACAATGGCGTCGACGAGGCGATCGGCGAGGAGCCGGTCGACCGCTTCGCCATCCCGCCCCCACTACCGGCTGCCGCAGCACCGGTCGCGTCGCCTCCAGCAGCCCGTTCGCCCGTCCCGCTGCGGCCACCCCCGGCACCGTCGACACCGCCGCCGCCACGCGCGCCGGTGCCGCTCGAATCGCCCCAGCTCGTCGAGGATGCACGCGCGCTCGCCGAAGGCTGCACGTCGCTGGCCGAGCTCGAGGCAGCGATCCGGGGTTTCGACAGCTGCGCACTCAAGCGCACCGCGAAGAACACCGTCTTCGCCGACGGCACGCCGGGCGCGCCGGTGATGATCGTGGGCGAGGCGCCCGGTGCCGACGAGGACCGGCTGGGCAAGCCGTTCGTCGGCGTGAGCGGCCAGCTGATGGACCGCATGATGGCTGCCATCGGCCTGACGCGCGACGGCGGCTTCTACATCACCAACATCCTGTTCTGGCGTCCGCCCGGCAACCGCACGCCGACGCTCACCGAGCAGGGCATGTGCCTCGCCTTCGTCCGCCGCCATATCGAGCTGGTCCGGCCCAAGGTCCTCGTGCTGGCGGGCGCCACCGCCGCGAAGGCCGTTCTCGACACCACCGAGGGCATCACCCGCCTGCGCGGCAAATGGACGAGCCATCGCCTCTCCGACGGCACCGAGATCCCCACCATGCCGACCTTCCATCCCGCCTATCTGCTGCGCACCCCCGCCAGCAAGCGCCTGAGCTGGCAGGACCTGCTGGCGATCGACAAGAAGCTGAAGGAGCTGGCCTGAAACACGTTCCGAGTGGCGCGGTCCGAGCAAAGATGACGCCCTGAGCAGAGCCGGCCCCCTTACCGCAAAGACAAACCCAAATCGCGTTTGATGTCTGCCAGAGTGGCGACGGGCTCGTCTGGATTGGTGCGGTATTCGGCCAACCTACGGCGGACCAATTCACGCTGCGCATCGGTCACTTCCTCCACGGCGTCTTGGCGCGGCATGGCTTTGGCTCCGACAGTCTTGTCCATCTTCTATAACCTCTTCCTCAGGAAGAACTTCTTGTGGCCTTCGGGATAGTCGTCGAGCGTGCCGAACACCTCGTAGCCGCGGGCTTCGTAGAACGGCCGGGCCTGGAAGGAGTGGGTATCGAGCGTAGCCGAGTGGCAGCCGCGCTCGCGCGCGTAGGCTTCGGCATGGTCCATCAGGCGCGTGCCCCAGTCCTCCCCACGCACCGACTCGTCGATCCACAGGAAGGTGATGTGCAGCCAACCACCCCAGATGCCGCCCAGGACGCCGCCCCTGGTTTCGCCCAGGCTGCTCTTCACGAAGAAATGCAGCGGATAGTAGGTCGATACGCCGGTCGCGCCGACGTTAAACATATCGAGCCTTTCGCGCACGAGTTGAGCGTCCGCGCCGCCTTTCTCGTCGAAAACAATGGTGAGGTCGCTCGTCGTCATGGTGCGTGCTCCAACCGCCATCCGTGCTTTGCACGTCTCATCGACGAAACGCAACGAGCTGGCGTGCGATCTTGACGGGTTTACCCATGGCGCCCAAGATTGCCGCAAAAAACATGGGGATAGGCCTCGACGGCCTTGGGAGGAATAAGATGGCAATGACCGACTTCCGGTGGCGCTCGCGCGTCATGGCGATGGCAGCTGCTGTGGTCGCCAGCCTTTTTTGCCCCGCCGCATGGGCATGGGAGCCGACCCGCACCGTCGAGTTCATCGTCCCGGCGGGGACCGGCGGCGGCGCCGACCAGATGGCGCGCATGATCCAGGGGATCGTCGCCAAGCACGGTCTGATGAAGCAGACCATGGTCGTGATCAACAAGGCGGGCGGCGCCGGCGGCGAGGGCTTCCTCGACATCAAGAACGCCAAGGGCAACCCGCACAAGCTCGTGATCACGCTGTCGAACCTGTTCACGACACCGCTTGCCACGGGCATCCCCTTCTCCTGGAAGGACATGACACCGGTCTCGATGATGGCGCTCGACGAGTTCGTGCTGTGGGTCAACGCCGAAGCGCCGTTCAAGACGGCGCAGGAGTTCATCGCGGCAGTGAAGGCTGCTCCCGAGGGCCAGTTCAAATTGGGCGGCACGGGCTCCAAGCAGGAAGACCAGATCATCACCGTCGCGATGCAGCGGGCGATCGGCAAGAAGATGACCTACATTCCCTACAAGGGCGGGGGCGAGGTCGCTGTCCAGCTCGTCGGCAAGCACATCGATGCGACGGTCAACAATCCGATCGAGGCGGTCGCGCAATGGCGCGCCGGGGCGCTGCGGCCGCTGTGCGTGTTCGACGGCAAGCCGCTGCCGGTCAAGGACAAGATCGCCGGCGACATGTCGTGGGCCGACATCCCGACCTGCAAGTCGCAAGGCCTGGATATCGAATATCTGATGCTGCGCGGCATATTCATGCCGGCTGGCGTGCCCAAGGACGCGGTCGAATACTATGTCCAGCTCATGCAGAAGGTGCGTGCCACGCCGGAGTGGGCGCAGCTCATGCACGACGGTGCCTTCAATCCGACCTTCATGGCAGGCGCCGAATACGGCAAGTGGGTCGAGAGCGAGGAGAAGCGCCATCGCGAGCTGATGAAGGAAGCGGGCTTCCTGGCCAACTGACGGTGGGACGGACGATGCCTGTCCGGCCATCGCCCATCATTCCGTAGCGTCAGCGGGAACCGTCGATGTCCACTCCTCCGCAAACCTCCGGCTCGCCCGGACCGCGGCAGCGCACTGTCGAAGCGGGCGTCGCCCTCTTCGTCCTGGCTCTCGGCGTGATCACCATTGTCGGCAGCCTGAAGGTCGGCATCGGGTGGGCCGAGGAAGGGCCCAAATCCGGCTTCTTCCCGTTCTGGGTCGGCCTGATCGTCGTGCTGGCGAGCGTCGTGAACTTCGTGCGGGCGCTGGCCATCTCGCCGGGCAGGCTGTTCGCCGAATGGGGCCAGCTCGCAGAGGTGCGCAAGGTCGTCATCCCGATGGCGATCTATGTCTCGGCGGTGCCGTGGCTCGGAATCTATCTCTCGTCCGCGTTGTTGATCGCGGGCTTCATGCGCTGGCTCGGCCGTTACGGCTGGCCGTTGACCCTGTGCATCAGCCTTGCGTTGCCGATCCTGACCTATGTGACGTTCGAACGATGGTTCCTGGTGCCGCTGCCCAAGGGTCCGATCGAGGACTGGCTCGGGCTCTAGAGTCCGGAAGCGGAGAGGATCGATGGAAGGCATAAGCGATCTGCTGCACGGATTTTCCGTCGTGCTGAGCTGGACCAATTTCTTCTACATGCTGGTCGGCATCATCCTGGGCGTGATCATCGGTGTGCTGCCGGGCCTGGGAGGCGCCAACGGCGTCGCGATCCTGCTGCCGCTCACCTTCAGCATGCCGCCGACCTCCGCCATCATCCTGCTGTCCTGCATCTATTGGGGCGCCCTGTTCGGCGGTGCCATCACCTCGATCCTGTTCAACATCCCGGGCGAGCCGTGGTCGGTCGCCACCACCTTCGACGGCCATCCGATGGCCCAGAAGGGCCAGGCCGGCGAGGCGCTCACCGCCGCCTTCACCTCCTCCTTCATCGGCGCCCTGTTCGCCGTCATCGTCATCACCCTCGCCGCCCCGCTGGTCGCCAGCTTCGCCCTCCAGTTCGGCCCCGCCGAGAAATTCTCGGTCTTCTTCCTCGCCTTCTGCAGCTTCGTCGGCATGGGCAAGGAGCCACCGGCCAAGACCATTGCGGCGATGATGCTGGGCTTCGCGCTCGCCGCCGTCGGCACCGATACCGTGACCGGCAGCCTGCGGCTGACCTTCGGCTCGACCGAGCTGCTCAGCGGCTTCGACTTCCTCGTGGCCGTGATCGGCCTGTTCGGCATCGGCGAGATCCTGCTCACCATGGAAGAGGGCTTGAGCTTCCGGGGCAAGGCCGCCGCGATCAATCCGGCCGTGGTGTGGCAGACCTGGAGGGGCCTGCCGCGCCACTGGATGACGATGCTGCGCTCCTGCCTGATCGGCTGCTGGATGGGCATCACCCCGGCCGGCGCGACGCCTGCCTCGTTCATGAGCTACGGCATTGCCAAGCGTTCCTCCAGGAACGGCGGCAAGTTCGGCACCGGCGAGATCGAAGGCGTGATCGCGCCCGAGACCGCGGCGCACGCCGCCGGCACCTCCGCCCTGCTGCCGATGCTGGCGCTCGGCGTCCCCGGCTCGCCGACCGCGGCCGTGCTGCTGGGCGGCCTGCTGATCTGGGGGCTGCAGCCCGGCCCGCTGCTGTTCGTCGAGCAGAAGGATTTCGTCTGGGGCCTGATCGCCAGCATGTATCTCGGCAATATCGTCGGGCTGGCCGTCGTCCTCACCATGGTGCCGGTGTTCGCGGCGATCCTGCGCGTGCCGTTCGGCATCATCGCCCCGATCATCCTGGTGATCTGCGCCATCGGCGCCTACACCGTGCACAACAACAGCTTCGACGTGATCATGATGCTGGTGTTCGGTGTCGTCGGTTACTTCTTCAAGAAATGCAACTATCCGCTGGCGCCGCTGGTGCTGGCGATCGTGCTCGGCGACAGGGCCGAGGAGGCGTTCCGCCAGTCCCTGCTGATCTCCCAGGGCAGCGTTTCCATCTTCTGGTCGAGCGGGTTGGTGAGCACGATCATGGCCCTTGGCCTGGTGGCCCTGTTCTGGCCGGCAATCTCCAACCTCCTTGCCCGCCTCTTCCGGCAGCGCAGTCCCGCGTGATTATCCTCACCGGACCCTGCAGGTGGCTGGACGCGTCAGCCGCCGTGGAATAATGAATAATGTATCTCAGCAGCCGGCGGCCTCGAGGGGGACAAGCGGTTCATGAGCGAAGCGCGCCTGTTCATCGCTCCGATCGACAGCAAGGAGACGTTCAAGGACAAGGCGTACGCCGCCTTGCGCAACGTCATCGTGTCGTCGGACGTGTACCGCTCGCGCACCGACATCAGGCTCGACGAGCGCCAGCTGGCCCAGGATTTCGGCGTGTCTCGCACGCCGGTGCGCGAGGCCATGGCGCAGCTCGAACGCGAGGGCTTCGTCCGCTCCGTCCCGCGCCGCGGCGTCTACGTCGTTCGCAAGACCAAGCGCGAGGTCATCGAGATGATCACTGCCTGGGCGGCGCTGGAGAGCATGGCGGCCCGTCTCATCACCGAGACCGCCCGGGACGAGGACATCGCCGGCCTCAGGCGCATGTTCGCCCAGTTCGACGGCGAGACGCTGCACGCCAGGCTCGACGAATATTCCGAGGTCAACATCACCTTTCACCAGGCCATCATCGAGCTCAGCGGCAACCAGGTGCTGATCCGGCTGGCCGAGAACCTGTTCACCCACATGCGCATGATCCGCGGCCAGACGATCGGCGAGGACGACCGGGTCGACCGCTCGATCCACGACCACATGAACATCATCCGGGCGCTCGAGGCACGCGACACCACGCGCGCCGAGAACCTGGTGCGCCAGCATGCGCTCGGCCTCGCCGCGCATGTCGCCAAGCACGCCGACTATCTCGACTGAATTCGTAACGGGAGGAACCAATGGCCGAAGCAGCGGCAATCAAGAAACCCGAAACCGACACCGAGGAACTGACCGACGGCTTCAACCTCATCATCGACGCGATGAAGCTGAACGGCCTCACAACGATCTACGGTGTTCCGGGCATTCCGATCACCGACTTCGGCCGCATGGCGCAGGCCGCGGGCATCCGCGTGCTGTCGTTCCGCCACGAGCAGAATGCGGGCTATGCCGCGGCGATCGCGGGCTTCCTGACCAAGAAGCCGGGCGTCTGCCTGACCGTCTCCGCGCCGGGCTTCCTGAACGGCCTGACCGCGCTCGCGCATGCGACCACCAACTGCTTCCCGATGATCCTGGTCTCGGGCTCGTCGGAGCGCGAGATCGTCGACCTGCAGCAGGGCGACTACGAGGAGATGGACCAGCTCGCCGTCGCCAAGACGATGTGCAAGGCGGCCTATCGCGTGCTGCACGCCGCCGACATCGGCATCGGCTTCGCGCGCGCTATCCGCGCCGCCGTGTCGGGCCGTCCCGGCGGCGTCTATCTCGACCTGCCGGCCAAGCTGTTCGGCCAGGTGATGAATGCCGAAGCCGGCAGGAAGTCGCTGGTCAAGGTGATCGATGCGGCTCCGGCGCAGATCCCCTCGCCCGACTCGATCAAGCGCGCGCTCGATGTGCTGAAGGGCGCGAAGAAGCCGCTGATCATCCTCGGCAAGGGCGCGGCCTACGCGCAGGCCGACGAGGCGATCAAGGCGCTGGTCGAGAAGAGCGGCGTGCCGTTCCTGCCGATGAGCATGGCCAAGGGCCTGCTGCCCGACACCCATCCGCAATGCGCCGGCGCCGCGCGCTCGACGGTGCTGAAGGACTCCGATGTCGTGATGATGATCGGCGCCCGCCTCAACTGGCTGCTGAGCCACGGCAAGGGCAAGGCGTGGGGCGATGCGCCGAAGAAGTTCATCCAGGTCGACATCGAGCCCAGGGAGATGGACTCCAACGTCGAGATCGCCGCCCCGGTCGTGGGCGACATCGGCTCGTGCGTCGCGGCCCTGCTCGAGGCCATGGGCGGCAACTGGACCAAGGGCCCGTCGGACTGGATGGGCGCGGTCACCGCCAAGCGCGAGGAGAATGTCGCCAAGATGGCGCCGCGCCTGATGAACAACAACAACCCGATGGACTATCACGGCGCGCTCGGCGTGCTGCGCACCGTCATCAAGGAACGGCCCGACGCGATCCTGGTCAACGAGGGCGCCAACACGCTCGACCTGACGCGCGGCGTGATCGACATGTACAAGCCGCGCAAGCGGCTCGATGTCGGCACCTGGGGCGTGATGGGCATCGGCATGGGCCAGTGCATCGCCGCCGCGGTCGAGACCGGCAAGCCGGTGCTGGCGATCGAGGGCGACTCTGCGTTCGGCTTCTCCGGCATGGAGGTCGAGACGATCTGCCGGTACAACCTCCCGGTCTGCATCGTCGTCTTCAACAACGACGGCATCTATCGTGGCACCGACGTCAACAAGGCGGGTTCCGACCCGGCGACGACGGTGTTCGTGAAGGGCTCGCGCTACGACAAGATGATGGAGGCCTTCGGCGGCGTCGGCGTCAACGCCACGACCCCCGACGAGCTGAAGCGCGCCGTCAACGCGGCGATGGACTCGGGCAAGCCCACCCTCATCAACGCGGTGATCGATCCGGCGGCCGGCAGCGAGAGCGGCCGCATCGGCAATCTCAATCCGCAAAGCAAGCTGAAGAAGAAGTAGGGGACGACGATGGCGAAGAAGAAGGACAAGAAGGCGAAAGCCAAGGACAAGGACAAGCGCGAGAAGAAGGCCCTGAAGAACGCGAAGACGGCCAAGAAGCCCAAGCTGACGCTGGCGGCCAAGGCGCCGAAGATGTCGAAGAAGCCGTGGGGCGAAGACGGCAAGGCGCTCGACGGCGTGAAGATCCTCGACTTCACCCACGTCCAGTCGGGCCCGACCTGCACGCAGCTGCTGGCCTGGTTCGGCGCCGACGTGATCAAGGTCGAGCGTCCCGGCACCGGCGACATCACGCGCGGCCAGCTGCAGGACGTGCCGGGCGCCGACAGCCTCTATTTCACCATGCTCAACCACAACAAGCGCTCGATCACGCTCGACTCCAAGAGCAAGCAGGGCATGGCCGTGCTCGAGCGGCTGGTGAAGAGCTGCGACGTGCTGGTCGAGAACTTCGCGCCCGGTGCGCTCGATCGCATGGGCCTCACCTGGGAGCACATCCACGCGCTCAACCCGCGCATGATCGTGGCCTCGGTCAAGGGTTTCGGCCCCGGCCCGTACGAGGACTGCAAGGTCTACGAGAACGTGGCGCAGTGCGCCGGCGGCTCGGCCTCGACCACCGGCTTTCACGACGGCATCCCACTGGTAACCGGCGCGCAGATCGGCGACTCGGGCACCGGTCTGCATCTCGCGCTCGGCATCGTGAGCGCGCTCTATCAGCGCAACCGCACGGGCCGCGGCCAAAGGGTGCTCTGCGCCATGCAGGACGGAGTTCTGAATCTGTGCCGCGTGAAGCTGCGCGACCAGCAGCGCCTCGCGCACGGGCCGCTCAAGGAATACACCCAGTACGGCCAGGGCATCCCGTTCGGCGAGGCGACGCCGCGCGCCGGCAACGACTCGGGCGGCGGCCAGCCCGGCGTCATCCTGAAGTGCAAGGGCTGGGAGACCGATCCCAATGCGTATATCTATTTCATCACCCAGGCGCCGGTGTGGGAGAAGATCTGCGACCTGATCGGCGAGCCGGAATGGAAGACTCATCCGGACTTTGCCAAACCGCCGGCCCGCCTGCCGCGGCTGAAACAGATCTTCGAGCGCATCGAGCAGTGGACCATGACGCTGAGCAAGTTCGACGTCATGAACGCCTGCAACGAGCTCGACATCCCGGTCGGCCCCATCCTGTCGATGAAGGAGCTGGCCGAGGAACCGTCACTGCGCCAGACCGGCACCGTGGTCGAGGTCGATCATCCGACGCGCGGCAAGTACCTGTCGGTCGGCAACCCCATCAAGCTGTCCGACAGCGTCACCGAGGTCGCGCGTTCGCCGCTGCTCGGTGAGCACACCGACGAGATCCTGTCGAAGGTGCTGAAGTTCACGCCGCGCCAGATCGCCGAAATCAAGGCGTCCGGCGCGACCGGCGAAGCCCCCAAGGCCCCCGAAAACGCCATCGCGGCGGAGTAACCCCATGCGCATCGTGGTCCATGGACAGCAGGCCTTCGGCAAGGCCGTGCTCGAGGCACTCCTCAAGCGCGGCGACGAGGTCGTCGGCGTATATGTCGCGCCTGAGAAGCCCGGCCAGAAGGCCGACCCTCTCAAGGAGGCGGCACTCGCCGCAAAGCTACCGGTGTTCCAACCGGCCTCCTACCGCAAGCCTGAGGTGTGGGAAGAGTTCAAGGCGCTGAAGCCCGACCTGCAGGTCATGGCTTTCGTCACCCTGTTCGTGCCCGAGGAGTTTCTCAACATCCCGACGCACGGCTCGATCCAGTATCACCCGTCGCTGCTGCCGGCCTATCGCGGGGCGTCGGCGATCAACTGGCCGATCATCCTCGGCGAGAAGGAGACCGGCCTGTCGATCTTCTGGCCCGACAACGGCCTCGATACCGGCGATGTGCTGCTCGCCAAGACGACGCCGCTCGGCCCGACCGACACGATGGGCGACCTCTACTTCAAGCGCCTGTTCCCGATGGGCGTCGATGCGATGGTCGAAGCGGTCGACCTGGTGAAGGCCGGCAAGGCGCCGCGCATCAAGCAGGACGAATCGAAGGCGACCTACGAGGGCCGCGCCACCGCCGACATCGCCCGCATCGACTGGGGCAAGTCGTGGCGCCAGATCGACCCGCTGGTGCGCGGCTGCAATCCGGTGCCCGGCGCCTGGACGACGCTCGACGGCAAGACCCTGCAGATCTTCGAGGTGACGCCGCTGCCGGCCAAGGATCCCAAGGGCATCGGCGGCAAGTACGGCGACGTGGTCGCCGTCGATGCCGACGGCTTCACCGTCGTCTGTCCCGACGGCCGCATCAAGGTCACCCGCGTGAAGCCCGCCGACGGCCCGAAGGTCGGCGCCGGCGAATGGGCGGCGGCGAGCGGCCTCGCAGTCGGCGCGCGGTTCGTATGACCGACGCTCCTTAGCCATAGCCCCCTCCCCTTCGCGGACTCCGCGAAGGGGAGGTGTCGGCGTCATACGCCGACGGAGGGGTCGGGAGGCGACATCGTGCGCAACGCCCCCTCCGTCGCCGTATGACGGCGCCACCTCCCCCGAAGACGGGGGAGGGACAAGAAACTTGAGAGAGGAAACGTCCGATGCCCGCATCACAGCACACCAGTCCGAAGTCAGACATCCAGATCGCCCAGGAGGCCAGGAAGCGGCCGATCATGGAGCTGGCGAAGGAGAAGCTCGGCATCGCGCCGGAGAATCTCGAGCCCTACGGCCACTACAAGGCCAAGGTATCGATGGACTACATCAAGTCGCTGCAATCGAAGCCCAACGGCAAGCTGATCCTGGTCTCCGCGATCTCCCCTACGCCGGCGGGTGAGGGCAAGACCACCACCACCGTGGGCCTGACCGACGCGCTGAACCATATCGGCAAGAAGGCGATGCTCTGCCTGCGCGAGCCCTCGCTCGGGCCAAGCTTCGGCATGAAGGGCGGCGCGGCGGGCGGCGGCTACGCCCAGGTCGTGCCGATGGAGGACATCAACCTCCATTTCACCGGCGACTTCCACGCCATCGGCGCGGCACATAATCTCCTCTCGGCGCTGATCGACAACCACATCTACTGGGGCAACCCGCTCGGCATCGACGGCCGCCGCGTGGCCTGGCGCCGGGTCGTCGACATGAACGACCGCAGCCTGCGCCAGATCGTGTCCTCGCTCGGCGGCGTCGCCAACGGCTTCCCGCGCGAGGACGGCTTCGACATCACCGTCGCTTCCGAAGTGATGGCGATCTTCTGCCTCGCCAAGGACCTCGCCGATCTCAAGACGCGGCTCGGCAACGTGATCGTGGCCTACACGCGCGACCGCAAGCCGGTCCATGCCAAGGACCTCAAGGCGCACGGCCCGATGACCGTGCTGCTGAAGGACGCGCTGTCGCCCAACCTCGTGCAGACGCTCGAAGGCACGCCCGCCTTCATCCACGGCGGCCCGTTCGCCAACATCGCGCATGGCTGCAACTCGGTGCTGGCGACCACGACGGCGCTCAAGCTCGCCGACTATGTGGTGACCGAAGCAGGCTTCGGCGCCGACCTTGGCGGCGAGAAGTTCATCGACATCAAGTGCCGCAAGACCGGCCTCAAGCCCGACGCGGTCGTGCTGGTCGCCACCATCCGCGCGCTCAAGATGCATGGCGGCGTGAAGAAGGAAGAGCTCAAGACCGAGAACCTGAAGGCGCTCGAAGCCGGCATGTCCAACCTGCAACGCCATGTCGAGAACGTGAAGAAGTTCGGCCTGGTGCCGGTGATCTCGATCAACCGCTTCAGCGCCGACACGGCGGCCGAGATCGAGCTGGTCAAGTCGGCCTGCGCGAAGCTCGGCGTCGAGGCGGTGATGGCCGACCATTGGGCCGAAGGTGGCAAGGGCGCCGCCGACGTCGCCCGCGCCGTGGTGAAGGTCATCGAAAGCGGAAAGAGCGACATGAAGCTGCTCTATCCCGACGAGATGCCGCTGGTGGAGAAGATCCGCACCATCGCGAAGGAGATCTACCGCGCGTCGGACATCTCGGTGCCGAAGCCGGTGCGCGACCAGCTCGCCTCGTTCGAGGCGATGGGGTTCGGCAAGGTGCCGGTCTGCATCGCCAAGACGCAGTACAGCTTCTCGACCAACCCGGATGCCAAGGGCGCCCCGGTCGACCACATCGTCGCCGTGCGCGAGGTTCGCCTGTCGGCGGGCGCGGAGTTCGTGGTGGCGGTGTGCGGCGACATCATGACCATGCCCGGCCTCCCCCGCGTGCCCGCCGCCGACTCGATCGATGTCGACGCGGAAGGCAAGATCGTCGGGCTGTTCTAGGGCGAGATAGCCCGAACGCGCACGAACCTCCCTGCCCCGCTTGCGGGGGAGGGAATTCGGCCCAGACGGTCTAGTCGCGCTGCGCCACCCGTTGCTGACCCTGATGGCCGCAGGAGGTGAGCGGCACGCCGATCGCCACGGTCCGGTCGCCGCTCTTGAAGCAGCCCGCCCGCCATTGGCCGGAGAAGGTATGGCCGGCGATCGAGGCCGTGCCCAGGCCGTGCGGCACGTTGTTCTCGTAGAAGCCGACATACCACTCCGACTCGTTCCAGGTGTAGCGGCCGGGACCCTGGCGCTTGCCGTCGACGAAAGCCCCTTCGAAGCGGTCG
Organism: Reyranella sp.; assembly: GCF_965279465.1. NCBI lineage: Bacteria > Pseudomonadati > Pseudomonadota > Alphaproteobacteria > Hyphomicrobiales > Reyranellaceae > Reyranella > Reyranella sp. The sequence goes on along the minus strand of NZ_OZ257242.1, from coordinate 2,766,844 downwards.
ATCGGGCGCTCGTGCTCGGTCCATTGCAGCTTGCCGGCGCCAACCATCGCGCCCTTCCGGCAGGCGCCCGTCCAGGTCACCTTGTCGGAGGGCGCGGGATGCCAATCCCACATCCGGCAGCCGACGCCGGGTTCGAACAACCAGGAGCCTTCGTCGCACGGGTCGTTCCAGCTGATCTGCACGGGGTCCGGCTCGATTCCGGCGCAGTCGGTCTTGTCCGACAGGGCGGCGATGCTTTGCGCCACGGCGACCACGGGGTTGGCGAGCCAGCCGATCAGCAAAGCGCCGCAGAAGGTCTTGGTGAGGAGCGATGCGAAGGTCATGCCGGTCTCTCGGATGAAGCGGCGCTGTCATACTTGAAGATCGTCGGCCTGGGTATCGGACAAAAGTAGCACCACCCTGAACAAAGGTATGAGCGGCAGCCGCGCCGTGACCTATTCTGCCACCATGCCTTCTGTCACCGAGACGATGACCATCTCCTCCCCGGCCGAGCAGGTCTGGCCGTTGCTGCGCGATCCGGCGCTCGTCGCATCCTGCATCCCCGGCGCCACGCTCTCGCCCGACCAGGGCGACGGCGTGTGGCGCGGCTCGGTGCGCGTGAAGTTCGGGCCGACCGTCGCGGTGTTCCGCGGCGAGGCGACGCTGGCTTTCGACGACACCGCCCGCACCTGCACGATCGAGGGCCGCGGCATCGACGGACGCGGCGCCTCGCGCGCGCTGGCCTCGGGCGTCGTCAAGGTGTCGGGCGGCGATACGACCGAAATCGCCGTCGACGGCAGCTTCTCGGTGAGCGGGCCGCTCGAAACCTTCGCCAATGCCGGCGGCATCCACGTGGCACGCGCGCTGCTGGCGGAATTCTCTGCCAACATGGCGAAGAAGATCGGCGAGCTCAGTCCGTCGGTTCAGCAAGAAGCTCCAGCAGACGCCATTCGGCCAGCATCCATTCCGCCTGACGGGGTCGACCCGCTTGCCGCACCGCCACCCGTGGCTCCACCATCGCCGCCGACGAGATCGACGCCAACACCAGCACCGACGCCCGCCGCGGAGATCAGCGGCTTCCGCATCCTGTGGCAGGCCTTCCTGTCCTGGCTGCGCGGCAAGAAATAGGGAGAGAACGAGGTTATGAGCAGCAAGCTTAAGGTCTCCGACATGCTGGCGCGCGCCTTCGCGGCCGAGGGCGTCGACCATCTGTTCACCCTGATGGGTGACGCCAACATGTACTGGTCGACGGCGATGGCCGAGCTGCCGGGCATGAAGGTCGTGCATGCCCGTCACGAGCATTGTGCCGTGGCGATGGCCGACGGCTACGCCCGCGCCACCGGCAAGGTCGGCGTCGCCTCGACGACCTGCGGCCCGGGCTTCACCCAGATCATGACCGCGCTCACCATCGCCGCGCGCGGCAACGTCCCGCTGGTGGTGTTCGCGGGCGATTCGCCGCTCGCTGCCGCGTGGTACCTCCAGCAGATCGACATGGCGCCTTTGGCGCTCGCCTGCGGCGCGCACTACGTCACCGTCAAGCACATGGACCGCCTGCTCGACTGCGTGCGCGAGGCATTCCTCGTCGCGGCGCTCGAGCAGAAGCCTGTGGTGCTGAGCGTGCCGATGGACCTGCAGAAGCAGGCCTGGCCGCACATGACCGACTATACGCCTTCCGCCGACCTGATGCCGGCGGCGCAGCGGCCGGTGCCCGATCCCACGATCGTCGACCGGGTCATCGACATGATCGCCGAGGCGGAGAAGCCGATCCTGATCGCCGGCCGCGGCGCGCTGCTGTCCGGCGCCGGCCCGGCGCTGGAAGCACTGGCCGCGGAAGCCGGCGCGCTGACGGCGACGTCGCTGCTCGGCAAGGGCCTGTTCGACGGCAATCCCTACGCGCTCGACATCGCCGGCGCCTTCGCCAGCGACTTCTCGCGCGAGCGCTTCGCCGAGGCCGACCTGGTGATCGGCGCCGGCGCGGCGCTCGGCCACTACACCACCGAGGGCGGCTACCTCTATCCCGGCGCGCGCACCATCCAGATCGACACCAACCCGCGCGGCCTGTGGCAGGGCCTGCGCACCGCCGACCTGCACGTCCGCGCCGACGCCAAGGCGGCGGCCGAAGCGATCGTGGCGCGCATGAAGCAGCGCGGCGTCGCGCGCACCGGCTTCCGCACCAACGAGATGGCGAAGCTCATCGCGGGCGACTCGCCCGACAGCAAGGAGTACCCGGTGCAGCCCAACACGCTCGACCCGCGCAAGGCGGTGCTCGAGCTCGACCAGGCCATCCCGAAGGATTGGGAGGTCGTGGTCGGCGCCGGCCACTACTTCAGCATGGTGATGACCCACATGAAGGGCCGGGCGGCCGAGCGCTATCATGTGGTCAACGACTTCGGCGCGATCGGCTCGGCGCTGCCCGCCGCCATCGGCATCGCCGCGGCGAAGGGCGACGGCAAGGTGCTGCTGGTCGAGGGCGACGGCAGCCTGATGATGCATGTGCAGGAGCTCGAGACCGTCCGCCGCCAGGGCATCCGCATGCTGATGGCGATCATGAACGACGGCGGCTACGGCGCGGAGTTCCACAAGTTCCGCGCCAACGGCGTCACCCCCAAGGAGGCAATCCACGGCCGCGGCGACCTCGCGGCGGCTGCCACCGGCTTCGGCCTGCGCGGCGCATCAGTCACACAGCCCGGCAAATTCGCGCCGCTGTTCAAGGAGCACCAGGGCGCCAACATCGGCACCGTGTGGGACGTCCACATCGACGACCTGATCCCGTCACGCGCCTATCGCCGGGTGCACTACGGCGAGGCGTAGGACGCGATGCGTTGATCATCTTCCCTCCCCCGCTCGCGGGGGGTGGTGTCAGCGTCTTACGCTGACGGAGGGGGAAGGCAGCGGAGATGGTGCGTCACACCCCCTCCGTCGCGGATTACCGCGCCACCTCCCCCGCGAGCGGGGGAGGCTCAGCTCATCTGGCTCTTAAGGGCCTGACCTGGTCTCTCAAACCCCGAGCGCGCGGCGGTAGTCGGCGAGGAGGGTGGCGCCATCGGCGCCCATGGCCGCGGTCCAGCGCCGGACAGCCGGTTCGGCAACCCGGCGCAACGCCGTCATGAGCTTGGCGGGAGGCTCGGCGGACACCAGCACGCCACGGCTGATGGTCTCCTGCTGGTCGCGCTGCACGAACGGCCTGATCTCGCGCCAGAGCTGGGCCTCGGTTGCCCGGCCGATGGCGAGGAGATCCTCGCGCTCCGCTTCGGTCATGGCCTCGAACGCCTCCCGGTTCGCCGTCAGGAACGAGAGCTGCAGGGCGAAGAAGATCTCGGCGACGCAAGCGAACTCCCGGGCCAGCGTGGCGCTCGATGCGTAACCGCTGGAGAGAGTGATTTCGGCTTCCGAATAGGAGGAGCGCTGGGCCCCCACCCTCTCGAACAGTTCCGCCCATCCGTCGCCGGTGTAGAACGTCTCGTCCAGCGCGAACCGCGCGCCCCGCAGATCGCCGGCCGAGCGGAGGCGGAAGGTGCTCCACAGCGCCGCCGGTCGCCACGGCTCGACCGCCAGCAGAACCTGGCCGTGCCGCGCCAGCGCGGCCTCGTAATGCGGCCGCGCGACGCGCAGCAGCGTCTCGGCCTCGTCGAAGGTGGCGGCCAGCATCGGTACGGCGGACAGGCCGAGGACGGGTTCGTCCCGCGCGAACATCGGCGCATGGAAGGACGCCAGGATCGACGCCCTGCCCATCGTGGCGAAGGGCAACGTGGGCGGCAGTTCCGACACCTCGATCCGGAACGGCCGGGCCGAAAGCGCGCCGGCCTTGTCCGCGAACCGCTGCGCCGCCGTGCCCACAATGGTCTGGGAGGAATAGGCCGCCAGATCGAGCCGCATCGGGTCGGCCTGGGCACGGCCGGCAAGCAACGCGGCCGGGAACGCAGCGAAAAGTACTCTACGACGCATGATCGACAATGCGGTAGCAAACGGCATGCCGACCTGTGCCCACAACGGCGCGCACCCGTGTGAGTGGCTCGCCAAATCGCCGCGGAGGGCGGGATCAGCGCCGACGGTCGGAAACCCCGAGTTCCTCCCATAGCCAGCGCGCGTCGTAGCTGGCGATCGCCGAGCCCGGCTCGAGTCGCGCGTTCGAGTTCTCGAGCCCCTTGAGCCAGCCGACCAGCCTTTCGCGGCCCTCCGTCGTCCTGGCGGACTCCCGCGGGCTCACATCTCCCAGTGCGGGAACGGGTTGGTCGAGCACAGCGCGATAATGACGGTCGAGTGTGTCGTGAACGAATTTGCGCTCTTCTTCCGCGGAGAGGTCCGCCAGCGGGGGCGGCTCTTCATTGGCCGGTTGCGAGGCCGCAATCTCGTCGAGCGTCTTCACTTCCACGACGGCTTCTCCAACGAACGGGCCGATGACGGCCTCGAGCAGGGCGCGGGCCCTTTCCGCACGCTGCGGCGAGTTGGTTTCCAGCTTCAGCCAATTGCCCTCGAACTCGACAATCCCCAGCGAGACGGAACCGTCCGGCAAGAGCATCATGAGGCGCTCGGCCCCCTCCGACGCGTCGTCGGGCGTAGGCGTGGCCGGCGGTCCGGCCCAGTCCCAGTGGCCGTCGTCCGCCTCGTGGAAGCCCGGAATCGCAGCAATTCCATCGCCGAGGGCCTTGCGGTCCGCACCCGGCTTCAGGGGATAGCGAACGGTCGTGAGCTCGATCGTGTCGCCGTCGCTGGTGACCAGCGCCGGCCGGATGGGATCGAGCACCTGCTGCAAGGCGTCTTGCAGCCACGCGGTGGTGAACATGGACGCCGCCTGACGCAGGACTTCGGTGTCGAAGGCATAGGGGTCGAGCTCGGGGGGCCCCTCCCCCCGCCGCCTTTGGATGTACGGGCGCATCTTCTCCCGCAGATCGGCGAAGCGGTCGCACAGGCCTTCGCCGACGTGGCGCGGCATAGGCAGCGCCCCTCCCGTGATCTCGGTCCTCGGCCCCATATTCACGATGCGGGCAGCGAGCACGTCCCATGGCTTCATGCCGCGCGTGGCGAGCTTCTCGCTGACCCTCACCGGCTCTCCGCCGCGGATCAGGTCGCGCGCCAGGAACGACTGGTCGCGCACGATGTCGCTCACCTCGTACAGGCTCATGACCGACGAGCGCAGAGCCATCAGGTAGCGCCTGTTGGGAACGGTCTCCTTCCAGCCGCGCCGCTTCAGGTAGTCGTCGACGATGTTGCTTCCGTCCTCGAGCTCGCCCGCCAGCATGTCCTCGAAGATGCAGCCGAAGAGGTTCGACACGAGGTCCTCGCCGATCAGGTCATCCAGCTCTTCGATCTCGATGCCGGCCGCCTCGCACGCCGCCTCCAAATGGATCTGGAGCAGTTCGTCGAACGCCTCCGCCCACTCCTCGCGCTCGAGCCACGTCCTCACGCCGGAAAGCCGATCAGCCTTTGCCATTGCCAAGCCTTGCGCGGGCGATGCTGCGGATCAAGCGGAAGCGGGTGTCGCTTTACCCACAAGGCCTCTCCACCACCCGGACCCGTTCCTCTTTGCCAAGGCGCAACGCGGGCTCCTCAACGTTCGCGCAACCAGTTCTCGCGCGGCAGCTCTTCGATACGGGCGAATTCGCGCTCGTTGTCGGTCACGATCGTGTGGCCGAGCGCCAGGGCCTGAGCGGCGATCAGCAGATCGTTGCCGCCGATCGGCGTGCCAGCCCGCTCGAGCCGCGCGCGAAGCAGGCCGTAGGTCACGTCGGCCGGCGCCTCGAAAGGCACGACGTCAATGGCGCTGAGCACCGCCTCCAATTGAGCGGTCAGCCTCGGCGACGCCCTCTTCGCAGCCCCGTAACGCAGTTCGGAGGCGACGATAATGCTGGTGCACACCCGGGCTTCGCCGACGTGGCCGACGTGCTCGGCCACTGGACCGTGAGGATGGCGAACGAACTCGGAAAGGACGTTCGTGTCGAGCAGGTAACGTGTCAAAGCCGGACGGGATCAGGCAGAGAGTCCGGGATCGGCGGAAAGTCCTCATCGAGCGACTCGAGGGTCGCGAGCACCGCCAACAGCGATTTCGGCGGCACTGGCTCGATGATCAGCTTCCCGCCTTCCTTGCGCATGATCGCATCTTCACCGGGAAGCTCGAATTCGCGAGGAATGCGCACCGCCTGGTTCCGCCCATTCTTGAAGAATTTGACGTGCCGCTCGGGGATCATGGTGGACCTCGTTGGCATATGCCATGGCATATGCTAAAATAGGACGAATGCCTTGTAGAGTCAAGTCACAGCGGTCACGTGCTCTCGCGCCAACCCCGCTTGGGCAGCGTCAGGGCCGCCGCCATGCCGGTCACGTTGGCAGCGGCGGCGATCATCATCACGATGACGTAGCTGTGCGTCGTGTCGAACAGGTAGCCGGCCAGCACCGGCAGGCCGATCGCCGCGGCGCACCAGGCGATGTACGTGCGGCCGGCGACGCGGCCGTAGTCGGCCGGCGGCCAGTAGAGGCCCACCCCGGCGGCCGTCGAGCCGGAGACGAAGCCGTAGCCCACGCCGATCATCGCCAGCCCCAGCACCGCCGTGACGGGTGCCGGAAGGAACGTCACCAGCAGGCCCCCGCACAGCGCCAGCGCATGCGCCGCGCACATCACGTGCGGCACGGCGAAGCGATCGACGAGCCAGCCGCCACTGATGCGCGCCGCCGCGATCGCGGCGGAAAGGCCGGTCGTGGCGGCGACCGCCAAGGTGGTCGCGCCGCCATAGGTGGCGATGATCTCGCGCGCCTGGCTCAGCACCATCAGCCCGGCCGAGGCGGCGAGGAAGAACGTGCCCGAGAGCTTGACGAAGGTCAGGCCGAGCGCCGCCGGACGCTCCGGCGCGGCACCGCCAGCCGGCACGACCAGCCGCGCCCCGCTGTGCCGGGCGAGCAGCGCCGCGGCGATGCCGCAGGCCAGCAGCACCGCCGCCAGCGCGCCGAGCGTGGTGCGCCAGCCGAACGCCTCGTTGCAGGCATGGAAGGCAGGCGTCGCGATCATGGCGCCCATCGGGTAGAGGCTCACGATATAGCCGTTCACCAGCCCGCGCCGACGCTGCACCAGCATGTTCACGCCCTGCTGGCACAGGATGTAGGCCGCGCCGCCGCCCGTGCCGAACACGACGCCGTAGCCCAGCAGCAGCTGCGGCAGCCCGGTCGCCGTCGCCGCGACCGCGACCCCGCCGGCCGCGACCACCGCGCTCGCGAAGATCAGGACCGGCGCGGAGGCGAGGCGGTACAGATAGGCCGCGCCGACCGAGCCCACGGTGAACCCCGCCGTCGCCAGGCCGAAGACGAGCGACAGCGACGAGCGCGTGACGCCGAGGTCCTGCTCGAGCGGGCGCAGGAGCACGCTGAAGGAGTAGACCGACCCGAGCGGCAGGTTCAGGAGCGTCGATGCCAGCAACGCCGCCCACAGGCGGCCGGCGTGGGCGGAAGCAATGGATGAAGAGACTGACATGACGCGGAGGTTTACTGATCCCGCCTTCGCCGCCAAGTGAACTCTGAGATCTTCATCCTGCCTTTCACGTCCAGTAGCAAGTTCTGCCATCCCTCCACGGGCCGACTACCCTAAGTTCGCCCTTCAGCACTGATACGCACCCGCTCCATTAAGCCAGCAAACCCCGAATTCTCGATCCGGAATACATATCTAGCGTTCCCCGCTCGCGTCGGCCCTTCAAAACGTCGACTGCCTACTCGTAGTTGCAGGCACCGGGCCAATTCCGTTACGGTTTCTGCAGGCAAGTTCATTCGAGTACAGGCTGAAAGGGCGAGCTGACACCACAGGGGCTTGCTCAAGAGAGCAAGGGTGAGTCCTCGTCGAAGAGGGGGGGTAGGAAAGATGGAAAATGAAGCCGGTCCAATGGGGTTACACGCCTTTGACCTTGGGGGTGCCCAAGGCGGTCTGCCAAGTGCGGTAGCACTTCCCTCTGACGCCAACGACCAAATCCTCCTCGGAGAAGATGCATTCACATCCGGCAAAGACTTCGCACTAGTAACCAATTGGAAATTGCTACTCGGCAAGACCGACCTTGAAGTGATGACAGAACGACGGAACAATGACCGACTCAACCGTGCCCTAGAACGAGCGACGCTCGACAAGATTTCCTACCACTACTTTGAGCATATCCTGAAGCGTATCATGGCATCCGGACGCTTTGAGAGCGTTCCCGAATTTGTAATTGGAATTCCATCAGCAGCTGCTCGGACCGGAGCATCCAGGACGAGGTATAGGCGGGCAATCGAGAAAACATTTCTACAGCTTAACGCGCCAAAACCGCGATTCTTTTTAGAACCGTTTGCAGTGTTTCAGTACCATTTGTTTAACGAGGACATCAAAGATACCGGCCAACCCCAGAACGTTCTTGTCGTTGATATCGGCGGAGGAACAACTAACGTTTGCGTCATACAAACCTCGCATCATGGCCGCTTGGCACGCGGCGGCGAGAACCACAAGCCGCATGGGGTGCAAACCTTCGACATCGGCGGCAGCGACATCGATACAATGATCCTAAATCGCGTAGTGCGCTCAACGCGCATACGAGATACCAAAGCCCCGCTGCTCGCGCGGAAGGCTAAGGAGAGTATTTCAAAGGTGCTAAATAGCAATAAGTTGTGGATGGAGCCGGAAGAGGCGCGCGCCATATCCCAGACAATAAAGCTTGAAAACCAAGGCGACTGGGAAGTTACTGGACACGATCTTATACAGATCGTTGAGCGGAATTTTTGGCCAAGCGTTAGAGCAACTATTGTCGAGTGCTTAACTACGACCGGCACAAGAAAGGATGCAACTGGAGTCGATAAAATCGACGTGGTTATCTTTGCTGGCGGCACGTGTCAAATCCAATTCTTACACGATTTGTTTCAAAGAGACTTTAGCGCCGTGCCCCAGCTACTAGGTCATCGATTTGTAGTGTCATCACAATACGATCGAGCAGTCGCTTCAGGGTTGGCCTTAGAAGCATGCGCAAACAGCAGATTGCACGATCTCAAGCCCACGCGTGTTGCGCCGTATCTGCAATCCAGTGTTCATTTCGAAGTTGGCCATTCACTTAATACGGTTGGCGCACCCGTAAAGCTTCAACTCAAGGAGGGTCCAGACGTCTGCTCACCTAAGGGTAGCACAATTCTAAATGCCCCCTTCAGCATTACGGAGTTAGTTGGTCAGCAAGTGGAGTGGCAATTCCAACTCCGACAGCAGCCAGATCGTGTCTCTATGCGCTTCTATCTAAATGACGACAAAGAACAGCCTATTGGCTCCATCAATACTGTGAAAGTCGCAAAAAAAGGTGAATTGGCCGGATCCAAATGCAAGCTCCGTTTGATGTTTCACGATGACGGCGTTGCCGACGTAGGGCTAGTAGCATGGAACAACGCAGCTCGCTCTGATGTCTACTTCGAATCTGGGTATTTGGACCTGCATGAACTTCATGGAATTTCTAGCGATGTCTTTGTCGGGATGGACTTCGGAACCACTAATACCTTCGTTGCGGAAGCAGTAGCCCGGCCAGATCATCACGAAGCGTTACCTTCTCGATACGAGGTAGATTCGGTCACGATGGAACGAGCTCATGCACTCCAAGTCGATTCTCAAGCGTTCTTGCAGTCCATACCTAACGCTAGACTGTTGCTGTCCAATCACGAATCGAACTTGTTGAAAGATTACGTATACCACTCAAATCGCATTGAAGGCAGCATACTTACACGAGGTCAAACTCAACGAATATTGCGAGAATTACCTGATGAGAAGAGCCTCCACGCTCGCAATATACAGCACGAAATTGAGGAAATCGCCTTCGTTGACGATGAAGGTGAGATTCGCACGGTGTCACGGCCGGTTCGCGATCAAGTTGCAGCAGTAAACCTGAGAGATGCATTTAATTACGTCCGAGAATCGGCCCTTGAAGGAAGAGATTTGTCACCTTTCTTCTTAAAGTCGATGCACAATCTTGTTGTTAGAGGAGAGACCGCAGCACGACCGGGGCAATTCAGAAATGACAATGTGAAAATCTCTCACGCCACATTCGTGCCCCCGGATCACACTCAAGTTGAGCATCTTATTTCCGAAATGTGCGACTTCTTCGCGAGCAAAGAATTCCAGAACTGGCCCCCCGTGTATCAGGCGACGTACGCGCATGCGCGCTTCGTGTCGATCCACCCGTTTCAGGACGGAAATGGACGCCTCGCACGATTGGTTGCGAATTACTTTCTTTGGCGAGCGAACCAGCCGAGCGTGATGTTGCCCTGGGAGAACAGAAATAGATACTATGATGCACTTGAGGAATGCAATTCCTATGAGAATCGCAATAGAGGCAGTCTTGCCGACTTAGCCGCACTATTCTGCGATCTGTTCGAAGACGCCATCAACAACGTCAGAGCATCCGCTACTCGAATTGATGTGTCTCCTCTCGATGAACCTGTTATCTCGACGGGCTCAGCTAAGTCCAAGAGGCTGAACGCTCTTCTTGAAAAAATTGGTAGTGGCCGGCGCGCAATCGACGTCGAAGCTCAATATAGCGCGTGGCAAGCCTCTTTCACAGCTCTCCTGGCGGAGGTGAAAGAGAGCGCAATTTTGGTCAGTAGCGCATTTCGGGAGCGTTGGGGAGGCGGCATAGATGTTCGCGAATTCCCAATCATAGACTTAGAGACCTTCCGATCGATTAAAGATGGCGGCGCATACTCCAGGACGTGGTTTTTGAACCTTAAGCTCAAGCTACCTAGGTCAACAGAGGATATCGTTTTCTACTTCGGTCGTGCGTCCATGCAGGTATGCCGTCTTGACAATCGTCTTGAGAGGACCGCGTCTCTTGGTATTTCGCGATTTAACCGAGATCTAATGAAGCACGTAAATGTTCATCAAGAGTCGTGGAGCCGCATAAAGGAAATTACGCACGATGGTGCAACGATGGGTTTGTGCAGCGGAGGGTCGCAAGGCTTGAGATTCTTTACTGCAGAAGAGTCTGACTTTAGCGATTGGTTTGCCGTACTTCTGGAGGACGCAACAGAAGCTTTGGGAGGCTTTCAACTAGAAGGCTTGGCTTCTGAGGAGTTCTAGCGTCTGGGACTGCTGCATTGCATTGAGTGAGTGGACGATGTGACGATCAGGCAAGCTTTCTAGGTTGCGCTTCAAGGATGTTCAGCGGATCAGGGCGGGTGATTTCCCCTCCATCAAATCTCATCTAATGTCGCCCCAGACCCTAGGAGGAGACACCCCGTGAACGTCCACGTCGCCGCGACCAAGCCCGCCCCGAAGAAGCCCCGGCCCGATCTCGATGCCGAGCTGAACAACCTCGCAATGTCGAAGGAGGCGCAACCGCTGTTCGATGCGGTGAAGGCGCATATCGAGGAGAACGTCGCGCCGATCACCGAGGAGTTCTTCCGCCTGGGCGAGGGCCGCAAGGATCGCTGGAGCTGGGCGCCGGGGCAGCTCGAGCTGCTCGAGGGCGCCAAGAACAAGGCCAAGGCGTCCGGCCTGTGGAACTTCTTCCTGCCCCACTCGGAGATCGGCCGCGGGCTCACCAACCTCGACTACGCCTACATCGCCGCCGAGCTCGGCAAGTACCAGCTCGCCTCGGAGTCGCTGAACTGCTCGGCACCGGACACCGGCAACATGGAGGTGCTGGAGAAGGTCGGCACGCCCGAGCAGAAGGAGAAGTGGCTGAAGCCGCTGCTCAACGGCGAGATCCGCTCGGCCTATGCCATGACCGAGCCGGGCGTCGCCTCGTCCGACGCCAAGAACATCGCCACGCGCGCCGAGCTCGACGGCGACGAATGGGTGATCAACGGCGAGAAGTACTACATTTCCGGTGCCGGCGATCCGCGCTGCAAGATCATGATCGTCATGGTCAAGACCAGCCCCGACGCCTCGCCGCAGTTCCAGCAGTCGCAGATCCTCGTGCCGATCGGCACGCCCGGCCTCGAGATCGTGGGACCGATGACCGTGTTCGGCCACGACCACGCGCCGCGCGGCCACATGCATCTCAAGTTCAACAACTGCCGGGTGCCGGCCTCCAACATCCTGCTGGGCGAGGGCCGCGGCTTCGAGATTTCGCAGGTCCGTCTCGGACCGGGCCGCATCCATCACTGCATGCGGTCGATCGGCGCGGCCGAGAAGGCGCTCGACCTGATGGTCAAGCGCGGCTCGACCCGCACCGCCTTCGGCAAGCAGCTCATCCAGCTCGGCAAGAATTTGGAACTGGTGTCGCGCGCCAGGATCGAGATCGAGGCGATGCGGCTGATGGTGCTGAAGGCGGCCAAGGCGATGGATGTGCTCGGCAACCGCGAGGCCCGCGTGTGGGTCAGCATGGTCAAGGCGATGGTGCCGGAGAAGGTCTGCACCATCATCGACCAGGCGATGCAGATCCACGGCGCCACCGGCATCTCACAGTGGTCGCCGCTGTCTGAGATGTACGTCAACCAGCGGCACCTGCGCTTCGCCGACGGTCCGGACGAGGTCCATCACATGGTCGTCGGCCGCGCCGAGATCAGCCGGCACTAATCTTTCTTCGTCTTCCGGACCGCGAGCGTCTCGCTCGCTCGGGCTCATGAGCGAGCGAGACGCTCGCGGTCCGGAAGAAACTACCCCAGCAATGCTTTCGTCACCTGCTCCCACTCCTCCTGGAGCGAGCAGGTCGCGACCGGCTTGCCGGCGTGGCGGTACCAGTAGCCGGCGTTGGACAGGTCGCCCTCCTCGCGGTGCAGGTGGGCGTGGACCCAGTCGCAGTCCTTGTCGCCCTCGTGGCCCTGGCACACCTCGTGCGCCTTGCTCCACTCGCCCTTCCGCAGCCACCACAGCGCCTGAAGCGCCGGCCCGACATCGCCCGGCGGCGCCGACTCCGACACGCTGCTCCGGAATCCATCGATCGTCGTCATGGTCACCTCATCATGGTCCTCCCTGCGCGCAGCGCGGGGAGGTATCAGCGTCTTACGCTGACGGAGGGGTCAGAGGCCGCACCGATCCCGTGGCCCATGACCCCTCCGCCCCTTCGGGGCACCTCCCCGGCTTATCGCCAGGGAGGAAGTAAAGATGTGCCCATGCGCGCGTCCATTGCAACGGCGCCCTCGACTGCAAAAACCCTCATGGCACGAGGGTTGCTCACAAAACTGTCATCACGCCACGTCGCTCGGGGGAGAAGTTCGATGGCCGATGCAAGCGTCCACCCGGTGGACGAGAAGTTGCCGCTCGTGCAGCTGCTGCCGCTCGGCCTGCAGCACGTGCTGGTGATGTATGCCGGCGCGGTCGCGGTGCCGCTGATCCTGGGGGGCGCGCTCAAGCTGCCCAAGGACCAGATCGCCATCCTGATCAATGCCGACCTGTTCGCCTGCGGGGTGGTGACGCTGATCCAGTCGATCGGCTTCCGCGGCTTCGGCATCCGCCTGCCGGTGATGATGGGCGTGACCTTCGCCGCCGTCGGTCCGATGCTTGCGATGGCCACCGACCCGCGCATCGGGCTGCTCGGCATCTACGGCGCGGTGATCGGCGCCGGCGTCTTCGGCATCCTGATCGCGCCCTTCATCAGCCGCCTGCTGCCGCTCTTCCCGCCCGTCGTCACCGGCACGATCATCGCCGTGATCGGCATCTCGCTGATGCGGGTCGGCATCAACTGGGCCGCGGGCGGCGTCGGCAACCCGCGCTTCGGCGATCCGCTCTATCTCGGCGTCTCGCTGCTCGTGCTGCTGGTCATCCTCGGCGTCACCAAGTACCTCAAGGGCTTCTTCGCCAACATCGCCGTGCTGCTCGGCCTCGTCGTCGGCTTCATCGTGGCGATGGTGCTGGGCGAGGTGAGCTTCGCGGGCGTGGGCGAGGCGGGCTGGATCGAGCCGGTCTATCCCTTCCAGTTCGGCCTGCCGACGTTCGACCTGCTGGCGATCCTCACCATGTGCCTGGTGATGATCGTGGTGATGATCGAATCGACCGGCATGTTCCTCGCCCTCGGCGAGCTGACCGAGCGCAGGATCGGCCAGGAGGAGCTGACGCGCGGCCTGCGGGTCGACGGGCTCGGCACCCTGATCGGCGGGGTGTTCAACACCTTTCCCTACACCTCGTTCTCGCAGAACGTCGGGCTGGTCGGGATCACCGGCGTACGCAGCCGCTGGGTCACGGTGGCGGCCGGCGTCATCATGCTGGTGCTCGGCCTGTTCCCGAAGATCGCGACGGTCGTCGCCTCGGTGCCGCAGTTCGTGCTGGGCGGCGCCGGCATCGTGATGTTCGGCATGGTCTGCGCCACCGGCGTGCGGATCCTGTCGCGGGTCGATTTCCGCGGCAATCCGAACAATGCCTATGTGGTTGCGATCAGCATCGGCTTGGGCATGATCCCTCTCGTGTCGGAACGCTTCTTCGTCCAGATGCCCAAGGCGCTCGGCCCGCTGCTGCACAGCGGCATCCTGCTCGCCTCGATCTCGGCGGTGGCGTTGAACGCCTATTTCAACGGCATGCGCGGCGGCGCCGAGGCCGCCGCCGATGCCGCCGCAGCCGGCCGCGAGGCCGAAGCGGCGCACTGAGCCCAAAGGCGGTAGAGAGACCGGGAGAGACAATGGACGCCGCCTTCCTCGCCGACTGGCTCAACCTCCTGCTGCGCTGGGCCCACATGATCGTGGGCATCGCCTGGATCGGGGCCTCGTTCTACTTCATCTGGCTCGACAACCATCTGCATCCGCCGCTCGATCCGGCCGATGCCGCGCGCGGCATCAGCGGCGAGGTCTGGGCGGTGCACGGCGGCGGCTTCTACACCGCCAAGAAGTTCAAGGTGGCGCCCGAAAAGCTGCCGCCCGAGCTGCACTGGTTCATGTGGGAAGCCTACACCACGCTGATCACCGGCTTCCTGCTGCTCTGCCTCGTCTATTATCACGGCGCCGAGGTCGCGCTGATCGACCCGAGGGTGATGGCTCTCGACAAGTGGGAGGCGATCGGCATCAGCCTCGTGTTCCTCATCGCCGGCTGGCTGTTCTACGACTGGCTGTGCCGCTCGGCGTTCGGCGAGGACGAGGCGATCCTGGGCGGGCTGGTCGCGCTCTACTGCGGCGTCGCCGCCTGGGCGCTGTGCCACATCTTCTCCGGCCGCGGCGCCTACCTGCATTTCGGCGCCATGCTCGGCGTCATCATGGTGCTGAACGTCTATTTCGTGATCATCCCGGGCCAGAAGGAGCTGGTGAAGGCCAAGCAGGAAGGCCGTGTCCCCGATTCGAAGTACGGGCTGATGGGCCGCCAGCGCTCGGTCCACAACACCTACTTCACCCTGCCGGTGCTGTTCACGATGATCAGCAACCACTACGCCGGCCTCTACGGCCACGAGTGGAACTGGGTCCTGCTGCTGATGATCTCGGTGGCCGGCGCGCTGATCCGGATCTGGTTCGTGCAGCGCCACAAGGGCAACCAGAATCCGCTGGTGCTGGCGTCGGGCCTGGTGATGCTGGTGTTGACCGCGATCCTATCCCTGCCCCGCCCAACCGTCGACATCGGCCCGGCGGCCAGCTTCGCCGAGGTCCAGCCGATCTTCCAGGCGCGCTGCCAGCCCTGCCACGCGACCAAGCCGACCCAGGAGGGCTTCTCCGCCCCGCCCAAGGGCGTCATCCTGGAGACCCAGGCGGAGCTGCGCGCGCGGGCGGCGATGATCAAGCAGCAGGTCTGGGACTCTGCCGTCATGCCGCCGGGCAACCTCACCAACATCACCGACGACGAGCGGCGGCTGATTGCGCGCTGGATCAAAGGCGGCGCACAATAGCGCATGATCCTGCGCTCAGGGCGTCTGCCGTGGCGCCGCCTGCTCACGGCGGCGCTCGCTGCGGCAGCGATCTTCGTCTACTGGACCCAGCTCGGCGACCGCAACGCGCGCGTCGCCGCGCGCGACGTGCCGGCCGCGGGCGAGTCACGCGACAACGCCGGCCCGGCGCGCTCCAACGTCGGCTTCGCCACCGAGCGCCGGCTCGAGGAGCATTACGAGAAGCACGGCGCCGAGTTCGGGCGCATCACCAAGCAGGACTATCTGCGCCAGGCCCAGCTGCTGCGCGACGCCCAGGTCGGCGGCCCGGTGCTGCAGACCGTGCGCGCCGACGGGGTGACGACGAAGTTCGACCGCCAGACCGGCGCGTTCGTCGCCTTCAACCCCAATGGCACGATCCGCACCTTCTTCAAGCCGAACGACGGCGAACGCTATTATCGCCGGCAAGCCGAAAGGGTTGGCGAATGAAGCCGCCGGTTCCGATGGGCCCGCCCGACGTGGCCGAGCTGCGCGACCTGATCGACCAGTGGGCGGAGTTCACCGGCGATCTCGAGCGCCGCGACTACACCTTCGACCTCGACAACTGGCGCAACGACGTCGACGTGCGCGAGCTGATCCTCGAGGCGCTGCCGATGTTCAGCCGCGAGGAGATGGGCGACCACGCGCTGAAGCTCGACGCGGCCGACACGGCGTTCACCGCCGGCACCCGCGTCTTCAAGCGCTGCATCTGGGGCCACGGCACGCAGAAGAAGGAAAAATGGACCCCCGAGAGGAACTGGTGGTACTTCCGCACCCCGCTCCGCTCCAACGCGCAGCTCGAGGACGAGCTGGCGACGGTGCGGTAGTTTCTGTCTTCCCACACCCTACCTCAGCCTGAGAGTTTGTGAATCATTCGGCTTATCGTGCAATGGGGCAGCATTGCTCCTCACCCTGAGGAGCGGAGCGAAGCGCAGCGTCTCGAAGGGTGGCGACGCGAAGAAAGCGGCATAAGGCCGCGACAACGCCGACGTTCGCCGGCGTCGTGCGTGTTGCCACCCTTCGAGACACTCGCTGCGCTCGCTCCTCAGGGTGAGGTGGTGGGTGGCGGCGACCGGAGAAACAAAGGACCGAGATGGCGACTGACAAGATCCTGATCGAACGCAACGGCCCGGTCACCACCGTCATCATCAACCGTCCGAAATCGAAGAACGCGCTCGACAACGAAGCGGCGCACGGTCTCGCCGATGCGCTGAAGGCATTCGAGTTGGATGACGAGGCGCGCGTCACCGTGCTGACCGGCGCGGGCGGGGCGTTCTGCGCGGGCGCCGACCTGAAAGAGCTCGGCGGCGGCACCGACTATTTCCCGTGGGCCGGCAGCGATGGCGGGCCATTGCGGGCGCCGTTGTCGAAGCCCGTGATCGCCGCCGTCGAGGGCCATGCCTGCGCGGGCGGGCTCGGGGTGGCGCTGTTCTGCGACATCCGGATCGTCGACGAGACGGCGGTGTTCGGCGTGTTCTCGCGGCGCTGGGGCGTGCCGATGAGCGACGGAACGACCGTGCGGCTGCCGCGCATCATCGGGCAGGGGCGCGCGATGGACATGCTGCTGACCGGCCGCGCGGTCGGGGCCGACGAGGCGATCGCGATCGGGCTCGCCACGCGCAAGGTGGCGCGCGGCACGACGCGCGCGGCGGCGGAGAAGCTCGCCGCCGAGATCGCGGGCTTTCCGCCGATCGCCATGACCTCCGACCGCCAGTCGGCCTACGAGAGCTTCGACCGCGACCAGGCTTCCGCCATCCGGCGCGAGATGGAATTGTCGCTGGCGGCGCGACGGCAGGAGTCGCAGAAAGGGGCGGCGCGCTTCGCATCGGGCGAAGGCCGGCACGGTTCGTTCGAGAGGAAGTGAAGAGATGCGTGCGTTGGTGTGTCATGCCTACGGTCCGGTCGACTCGCTGAAGCTCGAGGACGTGCCGAAGCCGCAGCCCGCGCCGGGCGAGGTGCTGGTCAAGGTCGGCGCGGCGGGCGTGAGCTTCGCCGCCATGCTCGGCATCCAGGGCAAGCACCAGAACAAGCCGCCGCTGCCCTTCGTGCCGGGCAACGAGATCGCCGGCGAGGTCGTGGCGCTGGGCGACGGCGTCACCGACCTGAAGGTCGGCGATCGCATCGCCACCGGTGGCAGCCGCGGCGGCTTCGCGGAATATTGCGTCACGGTCGCCGCCAATGCGGTGACGATCCCCGACGCGCTGCCCTATGCCGAGGCGACCAATTTTCCGACGCTCTATCCGACCGCCTACGGTGCGTTGAAGTGGAAGGCCAACCTGCTGCCCGGCGAGGTGCTGCTGGTGCACGGCGCGGGCGGCGGCTCGGGCCTGACCGGCATCGAGGTCGGCAAGGCGATGGGCGCGGTCGTGATCGCGTCCGCCGGCGGCGCCGACAAGCTGGCCGCCGCAAAGGAAGCCGGCGCCGATCACCTCATCGACTACCGCAAGGAGGATCTGCGGACGAAGGTGCTCGAGCTGACCGGCGGGCGCGGCGCCGACGTGATCTACGATCCGGTGGGCGGCGACGCCTTCGCCGCCTCGCTGCGCTGCGTCGCGCCCGAGGGCCGCATCATCCCGATGGGGTTCGCGAGCGGCACGATCCCGCAGATCCCGGCCAATATCCTGCTCGTCAAGAACGTGACCGTGATCGGCTTCTACTACGGCTACTGGAACGGCTGGGGCGGCAAGACCGAGCCCACGCCCAAGGAAGCCGTCGCGCTCGCCCATCGCCGCGCGATGGTGGCGGACGCGCAGAAGGAGCTGACGCGCTGGTTCGTCGAGGGCAAGCTGAAGGCGCTGGTCGCCGGCAAGTACGATCTCGCCGACTGGGTGAAGGCGTTCAAGCTGATCGAGGATCGAACGGTGGTCGGCAAGGCCGTGCTGGTCCCGTGAAGAAGCTGATCAACGCCCCGCGCGCGGTCGTGCGCGAGATGCTCGAGGGGCTCCCCGACCTGCATCCCGGCCTGGCGCTGCTCGAGTCGGAGAACGTCATCGTGCGGACGGGCCTGCCGTCCGCGGAGCACCGGCCGGTCGCACTTCTGTCCGGCGGCGGCTCGGGCCACGAGCCCGCGCACGCGGGCTACGTCGGCAACGGCATGCTGACGGCGGCGGTCGCGGGCGAGGTCTTCACCTCGCCGAGCGTCGACGCCGTGCTCGCCGGCATTCGCGCCGCCAGCGGACCCGCCGGTGCGATCCTGATCGTCAAGAATTACACCGGCGACCGGCTGAACTTCGGCCTCGCCGCCGAGCTTGCCCGCACCGACGGCATCCCGGTCGAGGTGGTGATCGTCGCCGACGATGTCGCGCTCGCGGGCACGGTGGCCAACGACCGCCGCCGCGGCATCGCCGGCACGGTGCTGGTGCACAAGATCGCCGGCGCAGCCGCGGCTGGCGGTCGTAGCCTGGCCGAGGTCGCGCAACTCGCGCGCGCCGCTGCCGCGGATGTCGGCACGATGGGTGTGGCGCTCGGCGCCTGCACCGTGCCGGCGGCGGGCCGGCCGGGCTTCGAGCTCGGCCCGGACGAGATCGAGCTCGGTCTCGGCATCCACGGCGAGGCAGGCGTCGAGCGCGCCCCGATGATGCCGGCCGACGCGCTGGTCGAGCGTCTCCTGTCCTCGATCCTCTCCGACCGCCAGCTGGTTGCCGGTGATCGGGTCGCGTTGCTGGTCAACGGTCTTGGCGGCACGCCACCGATGGAACTCGCCATCGTGGCGCGGCACGCGATGGCCGTGTCGCGCGCGCACGGCCTCTCGGTCGAGCGCGCCTGGGCGGGCACGTTCATGAGCGCGCTCGAGATGCCGGGCGTCTCGCTCTCGCTGCTGCGGGTCGACGACGAACGCCTCGCGCTGCTCGATGCGGCAACGACCGCACCGGCATGGCCCGGACCGGGCAAGGTTGCGACACGCGCAGTCGTGGCCGTGCCGTCCGTGCCCCAAGCTTCACGCCGCACCGACGGAAGGCCCGCCGATCTGCGCCTGCCGGAAGCACTGGTCGCCGTCGCGACCGCCCTGGAAGCGGCGGAAGGTCAGCTCACCGATCTCGACAGCCGCGCGGGCGACGGCGATCTCGGCGCCAGCATGGTGCGCGCCGCCGAGGCGTTGCGCACGCTCGCCACGCAGCCATGGTCCGACCCCGCCCCGCTGCTGGCCGCAGCGGCCGACGCTTTGCGGCGCGCGATCGGCGGCAGTTCCGGGCCGTTCTACGCGACGGGCCTGCTGCGGGCGGCGCGCCGGCTGCCCTCGCTGCCGACGCCGCTCGACTGGGCCCAGGCCTTCGAGGATGGCGTTGCCGCAATCGGCGCTCTCGGCGGAGCACAGCCGGGCGATCGCACGATGATCGATGCGCTTGCACCGGCCGCGCGTGCGGTCTCGCGACAGGTAAGCGACGGCGCACCGCTCGGCGACATCCTCAAGGCCGCCGCGCTTGCCGCCGAGACAGGCGCCGCCGCAACCGCCGGCATGGCGCCTCGCCTCGGCCGCGCGAGCTACCTCGGCCAACGCGCACTGGGCATTCCCGACGCGGGCGCAGCAGCGGTCGTGATCTGGCTGCGCGCCCTCGCCGACCGCTTCGCTTGAGGGCTACCCGCCGCGCCGCAAGCGTTCGGCTGCCCGTTCGAGCGCTGCAAGCGCGCGGCTTCGGCTGTCGTCGGTGAGCTTGGCGAGGTCGAGCCGGATCGCGACGCCATGGTCTTCGACCCGCAGGACCTGCTCGCGCTCCTGTTCGTCGGCGAAGATCGACGTCACGGTAAACGGCCGGACTTCGCTGCGGATGCCCTTGGCCAGGATCGGCTCGCGCTCCTCGGCGTCGACGGTGTCGCGCACCAGGACGTAGGTCTCGAACGACAGCAAGATGCCGTCGGCGTCTGCCGCCGTCTGAAGGCGGGCGGTCAGATTCACCTCGCCGCCGATGATCGTGTAGTCCATGCGGTCCGGGCTGCCGAAGTTGCCGACATTGCAGTAGCCGGTGTTGACGCCGATCCGCATGCGGAACGGCCGCTCGTAGCCCATGGCATTCCACTTGGCCTGGAGCCGGCGCATCCTGCGCTGCATGGCGACGGCCATGCGCACGCAGGCCCGGGCATCCTCTTCCGTGCCCTTCGATTCGGGGTCGCCGAAGAACATCAGCATGGCGTCGCCGATGAACTTGTCGATCGTGGCACCGTGCTCGAGCGCGAGCTTCGACATCTCGGTGAAGTAGTCGTTCAGGATGAAGGTGAGGTCCTCGGCCTGGAGGTCCTCGGTGGTGCGCGTGAAATCCTGGATGTCGCTGAAAAAGATGGTGAGCTTCTTGCGCCGCGTCACGAGCGAGGCATCCTGCTTGCCGGTGAAGATCGACTGGTAGACCTGCGGCGAGAGATACTTGGAGAGCTTGGCCGACAACGCCTCGAGCGTGCGGTTCTTGTCGGCCAGCAGGGCCTTCTGCTCGTTGAGGTCGGCCAGCAGCGTGGTGTAGAGCGAGTCGAAGCGGTCCTTGGCCTTCTCGAGGTTCACCCGGCTCTCTTCCGAGCGGCGCAGCTTGCGCTCGAGCAGGCGGATCTGGCGCTCGGCCTTTGCGATGTCGTCGGCCATCAGCTCCCCATCAGCAGGCAGACGAAGGCCTCGTTGTGGTAGTTCGAGGCCGGCGACGCGCCGGCGAGCGGGCCGATCTCGCCGTAGCCGTAGAAGCCGCACACCGGGACGTCCGTGCCGAGCACCTCGCGGACAATCCCGAACTCCTCGGCGGTGCGCGTCCCGAGCAGTAGCTTGCGGGCGGCACAGGAGAACACCAGGGCGGCCTCGGGAACCTTGCCTCGCGGATAGGCGGCGAAGGCGCCCTCGACCGACTTGCGGCAGCCGTCGAGGATGGCGTCGCGGCTGGCGATGGCGATCTGCACCATCGCCCCGATCGGCACGTCGCCGGCGAGCAGCACCGAGCCGCCCGTCTCATCGGCGAACCCGTTGCTCGCGCGCAGGTACTCGATGCCGCCGTCCGGACCGATGATTGCCAGCGGGCATTCCGGTGTCGGCAGCGCGCCCGGTCCGAGAAAGCGGCGGAAGAAATCGAGCGCCGGCCGGCCGTCGATCTCCAGCACCACCTGCCCCTCGGCACGCGTCACCAAGCCCGGCTCGCCGACCGGCTTCCAGCCGCTCGCCGCCGAGAACGCGCAATGCAAGGCGCCCGAGAACAGCAGGATGGGAACCGAATCCGACACCACCTCGGTGCCGAAGAACTGGCGCGTGCCGCTCATGCGAAACTGGTCGGCCGCACCGCCGCCGAACAGCGGCACCTGGTCGCCCAGCCCCTTCTGCAGCAGCTCGACGATCTGCTGGCCGCTGGTGGTCAGGCTTTCGGGCAGGGCGATGCAGAAGCGTGGCGGCAAGGTCATGCCGTCCTTCGCCATCGCGAGCGCCTGGGTGCAGGCGGCCTCGACGCCGGCACTGGCATTGCGCCCGAGCCCCGCGGTGATCTTCACGGTATCCGATCCGAACAGGATCAGGCTGACGGAATCCTCGCAAAAACCGCGCAGGGAAGAGACCTCGCCGTCAGTGGTGCAGCCGATCACCTGCAGGCCCGGCCATCTGGCCGCCAGGCCCGCCAGCACCGCCTCGTGCTCGACGTCGATGGCAGCGAACAGCAGGGCGGCCTGCGGCGTGCGGCCGGCGAGCTCTTCGGCGCACTGCTCCGCCAGTTCCTGGAGAATCGCTTCGGTGTCGAGATCCTCGCTGTGCGCGACGGCCACAAAGAACATGGCAGCCCCTCCCCGCAAGAAGATAGCGCAAGGACTACCGGCTAGATATTGCCGAAATCCCCGCCCCGGCCTTTTCCGGCGGCGAAGCGCGCGGCGCCCTTCTGCGTCTCCGCGGCGAGCGCGGGCTGGCCCAGCCTGCCCTCATGGATGAGCGCCGCCGGCAAGTCGAGGCTCCACTGCTCGTAGGACGAGCGGCGGTCTGACCGCATGCAGAGCTGCGGGAACTTCGCGATCCCCTCGGCCAACGCCTTGGCCGCAGGGAGGGTTTGGCCTTCCGGCACCAGCCGGTTGGCCAACCCCCAGTCGAAGGCCTCGTGCGCACCGACCTCGCGCCCGGTCAGGATCATGTCGAGCGCGCGGCTGTGGCCGATCAGGCGCGGCAGGCGCACCGTGCCGCCGTCGATCAACGGCACGCCCCAGCGCCGGCAGAAGACGCCGAACTTCGCGCTCTCCGACGCCACGCGCAGGTCGCACCACAGAGCAAGCTCGAGCCCGCCCGCGACGGCGTAGCCTTCGACCGCCGCGATCACCGGCTTGGAAAGCAGGTGCCGCGTCGGCCCCATCGGCCCCGGCCCGGCAGGATCGTGGATCGCCGTGCCAGTCCTCGCCGCCGCGACCTTGAGGTCGAAGCCGGCACAGAACGTCCCGTCGCGGCCGGTGAGGATCGCGACCGACTGGCTCTCGTCCCTGTCGAAAGCGAGGAAGGCGTCGCGCAGCAGGCTCGCGGTTTCCGGATCGACCGCGTTGCGTGCCTCGGCGAAGCGGTCGATCGAGACGATCGTGATCGCGCCCTCGGTCTCGACCGCGACCTTGGCCATGCTCAACGTCCCTGCATCATCCGCAAGGGCGTGTAGACCAGCACGGTCTCGCCCTTCTGGTTCTTCACCTCGTTGGTGGTGCGCACCAGCGCGCGAGTCGGATTCTTCGAGGTCGGCTTGATCTCTGTCACCTCGATCTCGACGTGGATGGTGTCGTTCACGTAGGTCGGGCCCTTGATGTCGAAGCCCATCGACAGGAAGGCGAGCCCGGTGCCTTGCAGCGTGGTCGGGATCACCAGGCCCTCGGCCATGGAATAGACGAGCGCGCCCGGCACGGGATGTCCGCCGCGCATGGGAGCATGGCCGGCGATGTATTCCTTGTTGGTGAACAGCTCCTCGGAAAAGCCGCAAAGCGTCACGAAGTTCAGGAGGTCGGCCTCGAACAATGTCCGGCCATAGGTGGTGAATTTGTCGCCGATCGCGAGATCGCGCCAGTTCCAGCCTTCGCCCAGTTGCTTCATTGTTTGCTTCCTTGCGGCCGGCTCTCAGTGCGCATGTTCTTGTGGACGGGCGCCTTCGCGCAATACGTAGAGGCGGCTGCAGTAGGGGCACTCGACGCGCTTCTCCGCACCGAGATTGAGGTACACTTTGGGATGGCCCAACGGGCCGCCGCCGCCGTCACAGGCTACGCGGTCGGTATCGACGGTGATGGTTTCGAAAGGCTCGGTCACGATCACACTCCTTGGACGTCGGCGGATGATAGCCGCCGCTTCACTCTCGGTCATGCTCGCCGCGTGCTCCCCGGTCGTCGTTCCGGCGGGCGGGAAGGCCGCGACCCCTTACCTGACCGCCGACCGTTATGTCGCAGCCGACGGCACGGCGCTACCGCTCGCCGTCTGGCCGGCCGCCGGAGGCGAGCATCCGACCGCCGTGATCCTGGGCCTGCACGGCTTCGGCGACTATCGCGACGCCTTCGAGGAGCCGGCCAAGATCTGGTCCGCCGCCGGCATCACCACCTATGCCTACGACCAGCGCGGCTTCGGCAAGAGCCCGACCCGGGGCCGCTGGCCTGGTACCGACACCCTGGCAGACGACGCCATCGCCGTCGCCAACCTGGTGCGGGCGCGCCATCCCGGCGTGCCTTTCTACGTGGTGGGTGAGAGCATGGGTGGAGCGCTTGCACTCGTCGCCGCCGACCGCGGAATGGAGGCCGACGGGCTGGTGCTGAGCGCCGCTGCCGTGCGCACGCGCGAATCGCTCGGACCGGTCGCGAGCTGGGGCCTGTGGTTCTTCGCCCACACCATTCCCTGGATGCCGGCCGGCCCGACCTCGATCGACTTCAAGCCGACCGACAACCCCAAGACGATCGAGAAGCTGCAGAACGACCCGCTGATGCTGCGCCAGCCCCGCTTCGACATGGGCTACGGGCTGGTCGACCTGATGGACGCGGGGCGCGATGCGGCCGAGCGAGTGCACGTGCCCTACATGATGCTGCATGGCATGGGTGACCGGCTGGTGCCGACCAACGCGGTGAAGATTGCGATCGAGGTCATGCCGCCGCGCCGCGATTCCAAGCTCGCCTTCTACAGGAACGGCTATCATCTGCTGATGCGCGACAAGGATGGACCCAAGGTCGCGGCCGACATCGCGGCGTGGATGTCGAATCACGAGACCACGCTGCCCTCGGGCGCCGACGCCAACCGCTCGCAGCCCGAGCTCGCCGCGCTTTGGGGCACGAAGCGGTCGCAGCAATCGATCGGAGAGAGTGTCCGATGACGCGAACAACCCGCTTTTGCTGTTCGCCGCCGGCCTGACTCATGGCCGGGAGCGCGGCTCTCCAGAGCCGCTCTTCGGATTACCACTTCCCATGAGCGGCTCTGGAGAGCCGCGCTCCCGGCAAGACTTTACGCCTCGACGACCGCCGTCGATTCGATCTCGACCAGCAGGCCGGGTACGGCGAGCTGGCTGACGCCGACCATCGTGGCGCTGACCACCGAGCCCTTGAGCGCCTTGTCGAGCGCCGTCGAGATTGCGGCCATGTCGCGGATGTCGGTAACGAAGATCGTGAGGCGCGTCAGATCCTTCAGCTTCGCGCCGGCCGACTTCAATGCCGACTCGATCTTGCGCATCGTCACCACGGTCTGCTGTGCGGCATCCTTGCCCTGTACCCGGCCCCTGGCGTCGAGCGAGGTCGTGCCGGAGACGAACACGAATGGTCCGGTCCTCAGCGCGCGAGCGTAGAAGCCCACCACCTCGGTACCGTCACGGAACACCTGCCTGGCCATGACTGCCCTCCGCAAAGATTCGGCCATGCCCATAGCATGTCTTCTTTCGCAAAGGTCACGGTTTCCGCGCCGCGGCACAACTCGACAAGGGCCTTCCCCCTCTACCCTTCGTGCACCTCCCCCGTCTGACGGGGGAGGCTGGGTGGGGGAGAGTAACGCGGCCTCTCTCAGATTGAAGATCAGGATCTCACTGCGAGCGCGAGACCGTGCCGTATTTCGGCGTGGTGCAGCCGCCGCACACCCAGGGCCAGGCCCAGTCGGCGATCTTGCCGGCATTGGCCTCGACATAGGGGCTCCATGCCTTGGGCGGCAGCGCCTTGCTCTGGTAGACGATCGAGAATTGGCCGTCGCCCTGGATCTCGCCGATCATCACCGGCTTGGCCATGTGATGGTTCGATCCCATCACCACCTCGAAGCCCGACGGGGACTTCACCTTCTGGCCGATCATCGCCTGGCGCACCGCATCGACGTTCGTCGTGCCGGCCTGCTGCACGGCCTGGACCCACATGTTGAACAGGATGTAGGCCGACTCCATCGGATCGTTGGTGACCCGCTTGGGGTTCTTGGCATAGGCGCGCCACTTCGCGACGAAGGCCTTGTTGTCGGGGTTGTCGACCGACTGGAAGTAGCTCCACGCCGCCAGATGGCCGACCAGCGGCTTGGTGTCGACGCCGGCCAGCTCCTCCTCGCCGACCGAGAAGGCGATCACGGGAATGTCCTTGGCCTGGATGCCCTGGTTCCCGAGCTCCTTGTAGAAGGGCACGTTCGCATCGCCGTTGACGGTCGAGATCACCGCCGTCTTCTTGCCGGCCGAGCCGAACTTCTTGATCGCGGCGACCTCGGTCTGCCAGTCGGCGAAGCCGAACGGCGTGTAGTTCTCCATGATGTCCTCGTCCTTGACCCCTTTGAACTTGAGGTAGGCGCGGATGATCTTGTTGGAGGTCCGCGGATAGACGTAGTCGGTGCCTTCGAGGACGAAGCGCTTGGCCTCGCCGCCGTCCTTGCTCATCAGATAGTCGACGGCCGGGATCGCCTTGTTGTCCGGCACCGAGCTGCCATAGAAGATGTTGTAGGACGCTTCCTCGCCCTCGTACTCGAGCGGATAGAACAGCAGGCCGTTCAGCTCCTCGAACACCGGCAGCACCGACTTGCGGCTGACCGAGGTCCAGCAGCCGAACACGGCGGCGACCTTGTCCTTGACGATCAGCTCGCGGGCCTTCTCGGCGAACAGCGGCCAGTTCGAGGCCGGATCGACCACTACCGCCTCGACCTTCTTGCCGAGCAGCCCGCCCTTGGCGTTGAGCTCGGCGACCTGCATCAGCATCAGGTCCTTGAGGATCGTCTCGCTGATCGCCATCGTGCCGGATAGCGAATGCAGGATGCCGATCTTGATCGTCTCCTGCGCCTGAGCCGAGCCGACGGCGCCTCCTGCCAAAAGAAAGCTGGCGCCGATCGCCGCCAGCCACGACTTGCATGTGCTTATCATTGCTCTCTCCTCGATGGTCGCGATTGAAAGGAAAGAGAGGTTCCCTGCCTCTCCGCTCATCCATTGAAGGCGTCAGCATGAGCGCAGGCGGTTGGCGGGCTGAGAGCCACGGTCGCAAAATGGCTTGGGGCCAGTTGGCGGGGCGGCAGGACAATGGCAGCGGCCCGATTTGACCAGTAAATGATCGATTACCCTTGGCTCCCCAAAAAATCTGCCGTTTCTCTGGGCCTACGGTGCTTTACCAAGCACGGATCGGTCCAGATATCGCGCCCACAATCGGGCCAGTTCGTCCTCTGGACGCCTCGACTATCAACCAACTGGACCTATCTCGGACCGCGGCTTGGCACCTCTCCTGCAAGATATGCAGCGGCACGCCGATGCAGATACCCCTGCTCCTCGATCGCTCGCGCCCGGCGACGCTGGCCAGTCAGATCGTCGAGCAGCTGCGCGACGCGATCCTGCAGGGCCGCATCGCTGCGGGATCGCGCATGCCCTCCTCGCGCAAGCTCGCCGCGCAGCTCGAGGTGTCGCGCAACACCGTCGTGCGAGCCTATGAGTCGCTGCTGATCGAGCGCTATGTCGAGGCGCGGCCGGCCTCGGGCATCTTCGTCGCGGCCCGTGTACCCGAGAAGCCGAGGCCGCCGGCGGCTCCGTCGCCAGATCCGGCCGGCCAGTGGCCCATGCCCCTGCCCTGCAGCCCGATCCGCGCGCAGGACCTGGTGGCGAAGAACCGCTACCGGCTGGCGTTCGACTTCTTCCCCGGCCGTCCCAGCGCCGCGCTGTTTCCGCTCAAGACCTGGCGCCGGCTGCTGCAGGCGAGCCTGTCGCACGGCGGCGCGATGGGGCTGGCGCAATATTCCGAACCGGCGGGTCTTGCCGTGCTGCGCACGGCGATCGCGAGCCATGTCGCCGCCGCACGCGGAATCGTCGCCGATGTCAGCCGCATCATCGTCACGGGCGGTGTGCAGGAGGGCATCAACATCGCCTCGCGCCTGTTCCTGGGAGCGGACACGGTCGCGGCGATCGAGAACCCCTGCTACCAGGGCGCGCGCTTCGCCTTCGAGGCGTGGGGTGCCGAGATCGCGGCGGTGCCGGTCGACCGTGAAGGCATCATGCCCGATGCCCTGCCGCGTGCCCCGGCGGCACTGATCTACGTCACGCCCTCGCACCAGTATCCGACCGGGCACGTGCTGCCGCTCGACCGCCGCCATGCCCTGATCGCCTGGGCGCGCCGCACGGGCTGCTACATCCTCGAAGACGATTACGATGGCGACTTCTGCTACGAGGGCTCGCCGCTGCCATCGATCGCCGCGCTGGCGCCGGACTGCACGATCCATCTCGGTACCTTCTCCAAGTCGCTCGGCGCGGGCCTGCGGCTGGGCTATGTCGTCGTCCCCGAGCCGCTCGCCGCTGCCGCGCGCAGCGCCAAGGCGCTGCTGAACAACGGCAACGCCTGGCTCGACCAGGCCGCGCTCGCCGAGATGATCCGCAGCGGCAGCTATGCCGCCCATCTCGCGCGCATCCGCGTTCGCTACAAGGAAAGTCGCGACAGCCTGCTGCTGGCGCTGCGCCGCCAGTTCGGCGGCGCGCAGATCAGCGGTGCGGCCGGCGGGCTGCATCTGCTCTGGCGGCTGCCGCCGGGCGTGCCCGACGCTCCGCTGCTCGAGGACATCGCGCGGCGGGCAAAGGTCGGCATCTATTCGCTCGCCAGCGGAGGCGCCTACGATGCGCTCGACACCGATCTCTCGCGGCGCGGCGTCATCCTGGGATACGCCGCGCTGCTGCCGCGGCAGATCGAGCAGGGCATCGCGCGTCTCTCGGAGGCGATCGACGAAGCGCTCGAGCTGCCGAGCGCCCACCTCAGGACCGCGCCGGGCAGCGGTGCACATCTGGCCCCGCGCTTTGCGCAACAACCGGCTCTACGCGTCGCGCCGGCTGCTCGGGCAAGTTCTCGCGCCGACGATCAAGCCGAGAGCCGCCCCTCCATGCCCGCCGTGAGTCACATCTACCGCTATCCGATCAAGGGGCTGAGCCCACAGCCCGTAACCGAGGTCGTTCTTCAGGCCGGGCGGCCGTTTCCGCACGACCGGCTGTTCGCTCTCGCGCGGCCGCGCAGCCCGATCGACATGCAGGTCGCCAAATGGGCCAAGAAGGGCCTGTTCGTCATGCTGATGCTCGACGAGACGCTGGCCCAGGTCCGCACCCATCTCGATGTCGAGACGCTCGACTTCACCGTTCGGCAGCAAGACCGCCAGCTCCTCTCCGTCAATCTCGGCAGCGAAGCGGCGCGCGGTGACGTCGAACGCTTCTTCGAGCAACTCGTGCCGACGCTGAACGGCGCGCCGCGCCTGGTGCGGGCCGAGACCGGCGGTCACTTCATGGACAAGCCCGACAACGTGGTGTCGCTGATCAACCTCGCCACCGTCCGCAGCCTCGAGGAGCAATGGGGCTTCGAGATCGATCCGCTGCGCTTTCGCGCCAACCTCTACATCGACGGCGTCCCGCCGTGGGAGGAGTTCGATTGGGTCGGCCGGGACATCGTCGTCGGAGAGGCGGTGATGCGGGTCGACCGCCGCAACGGCCGCTGCGGCGCAACCAATGTCAATCCGGCGAGCGGCCGACGCGATCTGGACATTCCCGGCTCGCTGCGTGCCGCCTTCGGGCACAAGGATCTCGGTGTCTACCTGGTGGTGCGCAAGACCGGGAGGATTGGCGTGGACGACCCGGTGATGACGCCGAACGATGCCATCCAGCGCCGTCCCAACGCGACCGTGCCGCCGGCACCTGCAATCCCGCGGCGACGCTTCATCTGCCGCGGCTGCTATTACGTCTATGAGGAGGATGGTGTCCTGCCCTCCCGGGACAGGCAGCCCGGCACGACCTTCGCCGGCCTGCCGGAGTCCTGGCGATGTCCCGATTGCGGCACCGACAAGGGGAACTTCCGGCCGCTCGTACTGAGCGCCGGCTGACGGTCAGGAATCGGCGGTGAAGCCGATCTTCTTCACGATCGGGCCCCAGTTTTCGTAGTCGGCCTTGAGCCGCTCGGCCAGCGCCTCCGGTGTCGAAGACCTTGCCTCGAGCCCCATCACGGCAAGGCCGTCGACCACGTCCTTCTGGGCGAGCGCCGCGCGCAGGGCGATGTTGGCGTTCATGATCACCGGCGCCGAGGTGCCGCCGGGCGCGAAGAAGCCGAACCATTCGCTGAAGTACATGTCCTGCAGCCCCTGCTCGATGTAGGTCGGCACGTTGGGCGCAAAGCGGCTGCGCGTTTTGCCCGAGACGCCGAGGATGCGGATCTTGCCGGCGGCGGCCTGCTGCAGGAACTCTCCGACCGGTCCCGACACCGCCTGGACCTGGCCCGCGACCAGGTCCTGGATCGCCGGCTGCGTGCCGCGATAGGCGATGTGCTTCAGCTCGATGCCGGCCGACTGGCCGAGCAGGACGCCGATGAAATGCGGCACGGAGCCTGCGGCCGGCGAGCCGAAGTTCGCCAGGGTCGGGTTGGCCTTGCACCAGGCGAGGAAGTCCGGAACCGTCTTGACGCTCGCCGGCACCGCGGGACCGACGGCCCACGCGAAGTCGAAGGTGCAGGCCATCGTTATGGCCGTGACATCGACGAAGGGGTCGTAGGCGAGCTTCTTGTAGATGTGCGGATAGATCATCAGCATCGAGGCCGGCGTCTGCAGGATCACGCTGCCGTCGGTCGGCGCGCCCTTCATCGACTGTATGGCGATCTGACCGCACGCCCCCGCCTTGTTCTCGACCACGGCAACCTTGGCATAGCTCCCGCCCTTCAACCCCTCGGCCACCCGCCGGCAGAGCGTGTCCGACGTGCCGCCCGGCGGGAATCCGGTGATGATCTTGACGAGATCGAGCGCCTGGGCCGAGGCCCGGCCGGCGCCGAGCGCGGCCAGCAGGGCTGCGGCGCCGGAGGCTTGCAGCAGGCGGCGGCGGGTATCATGCGACATTGTGCGGTTTCTCTCCCAGGGATGGCTTGACCCCACTGTAGCCAATCGTTGCGGCAGAAAGCACCCTCCGCTATGGTCCGCCGCGCCGGACCCGTAGCTCAGCTGGATAGAGCGCTGCCCTCCGAAGGCAGAGGTCGTGAGTTCGAATCTCGCCGGGTCCGCCATTTTCTACCATGTTTTCAGAGACTTACGAAGAGCGCGTTTTGTTCTAGCTGCGCTCCGATTTGCCACGGAAGCGCTGCGGAAGCAGTCGGATGCGTGTCGTAGCGTCGTGAAGTGTACGGCGTCGCAAATTGCCGACGACTCGCACGTCAAGTCGCGTCGTGAAGATGCGCGCATTCGGTTGATCCGACCGAATCAATCCCCGCCCAGATGCGCAGGAGCCGGACCCGCGGACATCAGGAGGAACGAACTAAAGATAGGGAAGTTGCCCTCGGCGTAGGTTCAAATCGGGGGCCCGCATTGATCTCAACTTGCGACGTGCCGCTGCCGACAATGGTCTGGCGCTAGCGAGCCGTTGCGGGCTGTTTCGCACGGCAGCGTAGCAAAGCGCTGAAACTCAAGCAGCTTTACTGCTTCAAGCAGCGACGTAGGCTCAGGACGTGGGCCGCATAAGGATAGTACCGCTCCCACCGTTCCGTCTGCAACCACTTGCCCACGCTTTCTTATTTATTAGTGCAGGATCCGGACGGACTTTGCCGACAGGCCCCTCGGCACCGCGCAAGACCTGCCCCACGACGGCGATCGGCGTCGATGGGTGTGATCTGCGGCCCTGTCGCCCAGTTCCCTCACGCCGGCGTTGCGGCGGTGTCTCGACGTTGTTCATGCATCCAAGAAGGTTTCTCCCGGCGGGTCGTAATGGTCGGGAAAGCCAGCGTTAGCGGCTTGGCAGCGAAACGCCGCGCACACGCAATAGAACGACAAAATCTCCGTCGCGCCAAAGCATTCCGCGGAACGCCGACGGTGACCGGTCGCAAGTACATTTGTTTCTGTCTGTTTCTGAAAGCCTTCTCGATACCTTCAGTGACAATCGAGCCGGCTCGCTGTCGCCTCGTTGCCCTCACCGTATGCCATACCGGGCGGCATCGAAGCGCCGCGCGGGAGCCCATGGCATCATGACTGTTCAAGCAAAACTTCTGCTGGCCGCCAGCGCCTCAGTGGTCTTCCTCGCGGCGGCCGTCTCGCCGGCCGCCGCCCAGCCCATGAACGACCCGTTCGCGACCCGGAGAACGGGCAAGGACTGGGCGGTGACGCTGGGCGTCGGCGGCGCGCTCACGCCCACCTACGAGGGCAGCGACACCTACACCGTCATTCCCGTGCCGCTGGTCAACGTCGTCTGGCGGGACATGGTCGCCCTCGATCCCTTCGGCCTCAATGCCTACTGGCGCTTCGACGGGCTGCAGGTCGGCGGCGGCCTCACCTTCAATCTCGGCCGCACCCAGAGCGGCGGGCTGTTCTCTCCGGGCAACTGGCGGCTCAACGGGCTGGGCGACATTCCGGCGGCGCTGGGCGTGCGCGGCTTCGCAAATTACAAGCTGGGCCCAGTCATGCTGGGATCGACCCTGACCAAGTTCCTGGCCGAGGGCAACAGCGGCTTGCTGCTCGACGCCAGCCTCGCCGTGCCGTGGCGCATCGACGATCGGCTCACGGTCATGGGCCGGGTCTTCGCGACCTGGGCCGACGCAACCTACATGCAGACCTACTTCGGCGTGAACGCCCTGCAGTCGATTAACTCCGGCTATGCGCCCTTCGCCACGACCTCCGGCATCAAGAACGTGGGGCTCGAGGTCAGGGCAAGCTATCGGCTGTCCCCGAGCTGGATGGTCTCGGCCAATGCCCGGGTCTCCCAGCTCGCGGGGTCGGCCGCGGACAGCCCGATTTCCGTCTCCGACACGGGCTTCACGCTGCTGACGACGATCGGCTACCGTTTCTGAGCGCCCCGACGGCGATGGGGATTGCGCCGGCACCCGGCCGCTCCTCGATGTTCTCCGACGTTCGCCAGGCCATCCTGCCGCTGGCCCTGCGCCGCAAGGGCCGCGACGACCTGGAACGCGCCGGCTTCCTGGTCGAATCGCTGGGCCGCCACTGGCGCGACCCTCAGCCGCTCGAGCTGCTGATCGTGGCGCCGCCGCGCGATGTCCAGCGGCTGCGCATGGCCATGCCGCGCGCGGCGAATGTCGAGGTCACGGTGCGCACCGAGAGCGACTTCTTCACGGCCTTCAGCCCCTTCCACGTCATGCCGGGCTGGTTCCGCCAGCAGGTCATCAAGCTCCACATCCCGGCGCGGCTCGGGTTCGGCGGCTATCTGACGCTCGACTCCGACATCGTCTGTGTCGGCGACTTCGACGCCAGGACATTCGTGCGCGATGGCCGCGCGCTGTCCCGCTGGGAGCCCAAGAGCGGCCAGGACTGGTGGCGCCATGTCGCCGGCGTCGTCGGCGTGCCCTACGACCGCCACGGCCATGGCCTGTCGGTCACGCCCAACATCCTGCACGGCGATCTCGCCGCCCAGGCCCTGGCCCATGTCGCCCCTGGCGCCGCCGATCCGACCGCCTCGCTCTGCCGCTGGATGGCGCGCAAGCTGGGCAGCGTGGCCTGGACGGAGTATTCGCTCTACACCAGCGTGGCGGAGCTCAAGGGCAACCTGCTGGCCTATCACCAGCATTGGGACACCTGCTACGGCGGCGACGTCCATCTCTTCTCGGACCGTTCCTGCGTCTGGGAGGCCCATGACTTCGACGGCCTCGCAGCGCTACCCCACGGCAGCGATCCGGGTGGCAAGTTCATCGTCGTTCAAAGCCACGCGCGCATTCCCATCGAGCGGGTGCGCAGCTACTGCTTGAGATTCGCCGGATGAGCGGGGACGCGAACTGCGACGGCTGAGTCTGCCGGCCGGCAGCCGACGATCCGGCCGTCCTCCATTTCGAGGATCCTGTCCGCGAGGTCGAAGACGCGGTTGTCGTGCGTGACCATCAGCACGGTCATGCCGCGATTGCGGGCTACCCGGCGCATGAGTGCCACGACGTCATGGCCGGTCTGCCGATCGAGCGCCGCCGTCGGTTCGTCGGCGAGGATGAGCGGCGGCTCGGCCACCAGCGCCCGGGCGATCGCCACGCGCTGGCGCTGACCGCCGGAGAGCTGGTCCTGGCGCTTGGCGGCGTGATCCTCGAGGCCGACGACCGCCAGCATGCGCCGGCAGCGTTCGTCGGCATCGGGCGGCAGTCCGCGGCCCTGCGCCTCGAGCCCCATGCGCACGTTCTCGAGCGCCGTCAGGGAGCGATGCAGGTTATGCGCCTGAAAGATGAAGCCGCAGTTTCGCCGGTTGGCGATCAACCCCGCCTCGTTCGCGCCGGCGAGTTCCCTGCCCACCACGCGGACCGACCCCTGCTGCACGGAGCGCAGGCCGCCGACCAGGGTGAGTACCGTGGTCTTGCCGCAGCCCGATGGGCCCATCAGGAAGACGACCTCGCCTTGCGGGATGACGAGACTGAGGTCGAACAGCACCTGACGCCGCGTGTCGCCAGTGCCGTACCAGTGCGACAGGCCCGAGAGCGCCACGGCGGGTTCTCGTGCATCCGGTGGGACCGCATGCTCTTGCATCAGAACACGTCCGCCGGATCGGCGTTGCGCACGCGCCGCATGGCGATCGCGCCGGAGATGGCGCACATGGCGACGGCGAGGCCGAACACCAGGGCGAGTCGCCCGGCCGTCATCCCGATGGGCATCGTGAGGGCCTCATGCACGACGGCGTAAAGTGCGAGCGACGCCAGCAGGCCCGGCACGAAGCCCGCGATCGCCAGGATCAGGGACTGCTCGAACACCACGGCGAGCAGCGCCCGGTTGGTGAAGCCCATGGCCTTGAGGGTGGCGTACTCGGCAAGATGGTCGTGCACGTCGGCCGACAGGATCTCCAGCACGATGACGACGCCCACGATCATGCCGATGATGGTGCCGAAGGTGAAGACGAAGGCGATCGCCGAATCCCGCCGCATGCGGCTCTTGGTGTGCTCGATGAAGTCGGACATGGTCATGACCGTGGTGTCGTCATAGCGGCCGAAGCGGGCGCGGATGGCCGATGCGACCTTCGCGACATCGTGGCCTGGCGCCACGTGCACCAATCCGGCACTGGGCGCCGCCGGAACCCTGTTGATGGCGAACTCGAAGAAGGTCTGGTCCGATACGATCAGCACGCCCTCGCTGTCGAACGAGGAACCGATCTGCATGGTGCCGACCAGCGTCACCGTACGTCCCGCAAGCTCGGTCTGGGGGCGTTCGCCCCGATCGATGGCATCGCTGAACGGCGTGTAGTCGCCGCGCGTCTTGCGGTCGAACAGCGCCGCGCCGGTCTCGACCAGCAGACGCTGCTTAGACGAGATCTCGGGATCGCGGAAGGCGTCGAAGTCGGGCCGAACACCGATGACGAGCATCTGGCCACGCTCGCCGCGGTCGTTCTCCGATTGCTTGATCCATTCGCGCGACGTCACGTACAGGGCCTCGGCATCGGCGACCCCCGGCACCCCCGTCGCCTGCAGGAGCCGGCTGCGCGGGAAGGTGCCGGGATTGGCAAGATCGCGCGAGGTCGACGACAGCAGGACGATGTCGGCGTTGAGCTGGCGATGCATCATGACCGCCGAGTCGAACAGCATGTTCATAAAGCCGAGCTGCATGAAGATCAGCAGCACGGCAAAGGCCACGCCTGCGATGGCTATCGCCAGCCGCCCCTTGGCATGGACGAGCTGCCTCCAGCCGAGCGGCGTGCGGCTGCCGATCCATCCTTTAATCAACACGGGACAGCTGCTGCGGGCTGCGGCCGGCGCCCGGCGCGGTGCGCTCGATCGCGACGCGGACCTGCAGGTTGGTCAGCGCCGAGACGCGGGCCGAGGAGACCGGGTCGAGCTTCACGATCACTTCCACGACCCGTGAGTCGAGCACCGCCGCGGGATCTTCGCGGATGATGCCTTGGGTGCCGACGGCCACGCCGATGCGGTCGACCGTCCCATGCAGCGGCGTGGCGAGCGACCGCGACGTCACGGTCGCGGGCTGGTCGAGCGCGACGGCGGCGATGTCCGCTTCGAACACCTCGGCCCGCACCACCATGGCCGACACGTCGCCCATCTCGGCAAACCCTTCCGTGCCGAGCTGCTGGCCGAGGCGCGCGTGCAGCCGCAGGATCGTGCCGTCCATGGGCGCCCGAAAATGCGACAGGGCGCGATCGGTGCGGGCCTTCTCCGCGGCGGCCTCGGCGGCCCGCAGCTCGGCGCGCGCCACCGCTTCCTCGAGGCGATGGCCATTGGCGTCGCGCTGCTGGATGCGCTCGAGCGCCAAGGTCGAGCTCCTGAGCTTGCGGTTCGCCGAGAGCAGCGCCAGCCGCTTGTCGATCAGGGCGGGGTCGCTGTACAGCCCGGCCTTGTTGAGATGGCTCAACCGGTCGAAGTCCCACTGGGCGCGGTCGCGCTCGGCCACCTGTTGCTCGAGCGCGGCGCCGAGGCTCTGCTCGGCATTGTCGAGCTCGGCGAGCTTCAGCGCGAGGTGCGCCGTCTTCGTCGCCACGTTGGCGTCGGCCTGGGCCTGCGCCGCCGCCAGCCGGGGCTCGGTGTCGAGGATGCCCAGCGCTTGGCCCCGGGTCACGCGCTGGCCCTCGGCGACGGAAAGAACGGCGATGCGGCCGGCGTCGTTGCCGGAGGGACCGGCCAGCCGGAGCACCCGGCTCGCCGGCTCCACGCGGCCCAGGGCCACGATGGCGCCGTCGACACCGTCACCGGCAGGCCGGGCCGCGAACTGTGTCGCCGAAGAGGGCGACGCGGCCGCCGGCGCATTCGCCGCGGGCCGCGACGACAGAACGAGGGCCGCTGCCAGCAAGGCAAACGCGGCTGCCAAGACCGGAAGAAGCTTGAGAGGTATCCTCATTAACTGCTCCACGGAAGCGCGGCTGTTCGCTTATTGCAGCTGGACGGATCGTGCTTCAAGCAACGCTCAGTCCACCGCGGGAACGGGGACGGGAGCCGTTTGGGCCGCCTCCTTGTTGCGGCCGACCTCGCCAGCCTTTCCCTCGGCGACAAGCGCCGCGCGCCGTTGTGCGACAGCGGATCGCGAGGCCGCATAGTAGTCGAGGTAATCGCGTTCCAAGGAGTCGGTCGCGCGCAGCGCGCGGGCGCGTCCATCGACGACTCCAGCCGCTTTCGCGGCAGTGTCGACCGTCGCGATCGTACCGCCCGGGATCAAGCCCACCGGGTTCGCCACGATGTCGACGACCTTGCCGACGGTGTCACGCACATTCGACGGGCCGAGCAGCGGCAACTGGACGCTCGGGCCGGGGCCGATGCCCCACACCCCCAAGGTCTGCCCGAAATCCGCCGAGTGACCAGGCCGGTCCCAGTCGGTCGCCACGTCGAACAGGCCCGCTCCGCCGACGGTGGTGTTGATGACGAAGCGCTGGATCGTGTTCCAACTCCGACTGAAGTTGCCCTGGAGCACATCGTTCAGGGCCACGGTCGGTTCGCCAAGGTTACTGGTGAAGTTATGGACGCTCTTTTTCACGCGGCTAGGCATGTGCTCCTGATAAGCCCGCGCAACAGGCTGGATAGCATTGTCATCGACATACTTGTTTCCTTGGAAGATCACGCGATTCGTCGGCTCAGCCGGGTCGTTCTTTTGCTCGTACTCCGCGCGGGCTTCGGTTCCCGCCGGTGGATGCGCGCATGCAGTGAAGGTAAAAGCCGAACCGGCGCAGATCGCTGCAGACAGCAGACGCCTTAAGGACCCGGAAATGAGCATATCGATCTCCTTTGGTTGGGGAGTGGTTGCAGTTAATTTGGAGGCGGGTTCAAGCCATTCCAAGAAAGCGCATGTTCAGTTGAACCCTTCAATCGGGTGCGCTTCGCAGGAAGAAGCAAGCCGGTTTGGGCATACTTGGCACGATCAGTCAGGCTAGCCTTCGCGGCCGGCACGCACAGCGGACGGGGGTAACGATGCGCTTGGCGCCTCGGTTGGGATTGGCAGACGCCGGTGAATGCCGCATTCGGTCTTGGCGAGACCGCGCCACCGGCCGGCACGGGGGTCTTCGCCAACAGCGACGCGGGACGTGCAGGGCGCGCAGCCGATCGAAAGATACCCTCGGTCGACCAGTGGATGCGGCGGTAGGCGATGATCGGCAACATAGGCTGCGACGTCGTCGGCGCTCCAGTTCGCGAGCGGATTGATCTTCACATGGTCGTCGTCGGCTTCGAACACCGGCAGGTCGAAGCGCGTGTCCGCCTGGAAGCGCTTGCGGCCGCTGATCCAGGCATCGAAGCCGGCCAGGGCGCGCTGCAGCGGCGCCACTTTGCGGAAAGCGCAGCAGCCGTCGGGATCCCAGACAGCGCGACTGGCGTCGGCATCGAGAGCCGCCACCTCGGCTGCATCGGGCCCGATGCTGCGCAGGCCCGTTAGGCCGAGATGGGTGGCCAGACGATCGCGATAGTCGAGCGTCTCGGGGAAGTGACGGCCGGTATCGACGAACAGCACCGGTGTTGCCGCATCGATAGTGGCAACGAGGTGCAGCAGAACTGCCGATTCCGCGCCGAACGACGAGACGACAGCGACCCGGCCCGGAAAGGTCTCGTGCACAGCGGCGGCGAGCACGCGGGCGGGCAACGCGTAGCCGAGGCGCCGCTGCAGATCGAGGGCGAGCGCCCTCCTGTCGTCTCCGGCCTCGCAGCTGAGGTGATCCGAAGGGCCAGTGGGGTCGGAGGCGTCAGCCCTGTTGCCGATAACCCTGTCCTCTGCGGGGCCACCTTCCCTTGAAAAACTCCGCGAAGGAGAGCCCGAGAGCTTGTCGATCGAGACCATCACACTCTCCTACCGCCAGGTGAACAGACGGGTAGTCGTCAGGGCAACCCGCAGGATTGCTGCGGCCAACAAGGCAAGCGGGACCGCCAAGAGCGGATAAAACCTTGGAGATATCCTCATGGAGTGCTCCCAGAAACAGGCGACATTGAAACGGTGGTCAGAGACAGGTCTTTGCTATAGGGCATTCGCTTGCCCTGGCCGGATCTGACTTGTTTCGCCCTGTATCTGCAGGCCCTCTGGTTACAAGCCGTTACAAATCGCCGTGGCGAAGGGCGTACCCGCGTGATGTAAGAGCCATGACCGCCCGGGTGTAAGGGACCATGAATCGCTCGCCGCATATCCTTGTCGTTGAAGATGACCGCGAGATCCGGACGATGGTTTCGCGCCTCCTGCAGAAGCAGGGCTACCGCGTCACCGCGAGCGAAGACGGCCGCTCGATGGACAAGGCGCTCGGCGCGGCCAACGTCGACCTCATGCTGCTCGACATTATGTTGCCGGGTGGCGAAGACGGGCTGAGCATCTGCCGCCGCGTGCGCGCAAATTCCTCGGTGCCGATCATCATGCTGACCGCCGCCGGCGACACCACGGCGCGCGTCGTCGGCCTCGAAATGGGCGCCGACGACTACATCAGCAAGCCGTTCGATCCGCAGGAGCTCGTCGCCCGCACCAAGGCGGTGCTGCGGCGCGCGGCGGCGATGCCCGCCCGATCCGACACTCCGGTCACGCCGATGCGCTTCGACGGCTGGCATATCGATCCGGCGCGCCGCGAGCTGCGCGACCTGGCCGGTGCGCGTGTCATCCTGACCGGTGCCGAGTTCGACCTGTTGCTCGCCTTCTGCCGCCATCCACGG
Source organism: Reyranella sp. (assembly GCF_965279465.1). NCBI lineage: Bacteria > Pseudomonadati > Pseudomonadota > Alphaproteobacteria > Hyphomicrobiales > Reyranellaceae > Reyranella > Reyranella sp. The sequence continues at coordinate 2,727,230 of NZ_OZ257242.1, read as the reverse complement.
CGCACGCTGAACCGCGACCAGCTTCTCGACTTGAGCCAGGGCCGCGGCGGCGGCCCCCTCGATCGCGGCATCGACATCCTGGTCAGCCGGATTCGTCGCAAGATCGAAAGCAACCCGCGCGATCCTCAGACGATCAAGACGGTTCGCTCGGGCGGATACATCTTCACACCCGACGTCGAGGCCGGATGAGCCGGTTCTGGCGCCTGCTGTCCCTCGACAGCATCTCCAGGCAGATCACGGTATTGCTGGCCGTGGCGATCGTCGGTGGCTCCATCATTACGACGATGGCGGTGCTGTTGGTGCTCTCGGATCAGGACTACCCGACAGCCGCGGCCACCGCGCCGGTACGCGTCGCAACCGTGCTATCGGCCCTTCAGAACCTCCCTCGTCCCCTGCGGCAACAGGTTGTTTCGCGATACGCTGAAGAGTCCCTGCGCATTCGGCTCGATGGGCAACCCTCGGCGGGCGGCGACTTGTTCTCCCCGAGCCTCGAGATGTTGAAGACCCTCATGACGCAATACCTGCCCGCCAATACGCAGCTGTTGTACCTTGCCGAACACCAACCGAACATTGTCACTATCGTAGCGCGGCTGGGCGATGGTCAGACCGTGATGATGGAGGCGCGCTACAGCAAGATCTCGCTCCTTTCGGCGCCTTTGCTGGTACCTCTTATTTTATTGGCCGTATCGGCCATACTGCTGTCGATCTGGGCGGCCCGCCAGGTCGCTGCTCCGCTCAGCCGCTTCGCGGCAGCCGCGGATCAGTTCGGTCGCGACGGCGCCACCGCGCCGCTCGACGAGCGTGGACCGGCCGAGATCAGTCGTGCCTCTCACGCCTTCAACCGCATGCGCGAGCGCATCGCCCGTCTGATCGAGGACCGCACCAATCTCCTGCTGGCGATCAGCCACGATCTGCGCACGCCGCTCACCCGGCTACGTCTGCGCATCGCCGAGCTAGCCGCGGGGGACGAGGCGCTCAAGCATCGTGGCCTCGACGACATCGCGGCCATGGAGAGCAGCATCACGGCGGCCGTCACCTATCTGCGTGAAGGCAACGCCGAGGAGCCCGTAGAGCGCGTCGAGCTCGTGTCGATGCTGGGGACGATATGCGACCAGTTCTCCGACCTCGGCCACTCGGTCGAATATGTCGGCCCGGCACGCCTTGCCCTCACCTGCCGGCCGCGGGCGATGGACCGCGCGGTGACCAATCTCGTCGACAACGCCTCGAAGTATGGTTCGCATATCCAGGTGGTCCTGTCGCAGGGGGCCGATCAGATCTCCATCGAGGTGCGGGACGACGGACCCGGGATCCCCGATGACGAAAAGCCGCGTGTCATCAAGCCTTTCTACCGCAGCGATCCGGCGCGTCAGGGGGTGCGCGGCTTTGGCCTGGGACTGGCCATCGTGACCAGCATTGTGCAGGCCGAGGGCGGAACCTTCACGTTGCTCGACAACGAGCCGCGCGGGCTTCGCGCCCTCATCACGTTACCGGCCTAGAGGCGCTGAAATTGCAATGGATCGCATCCGGCGATTCCATGGAAACGTTCAGATGCAACATTCATCGCATCGCTTGAGCTGCAGCACTAGCGCAAGCCCGGCACGCCCAGATGGGCGACCATGATACTCAGATCGGTGGTTACTTCGGTCGTCTGTCCAGCCACGAATAGCCGGCGGAGTTCCACCACGATGCCGGTGTCGGAGATCTATAGGGCAGCAGGCACCCTTTTCCTTCATGGACAATTCGTCAATCCGCGCGCCACGTCGAGCAAAAGCCGGCGAAACCACCGGTGTCTCGGATCGGCATTAGACCGCTCGTGCCAATAGAGTGCTCCCCGGAGCGGCGGCAAGGCGATCGGCGGACGCATGATGCGCAATGAAAGGTGATCACCGACGCCGCGCGCCAGCCGTTCGGGGATTGTGGCGATTGCATCGGACCCCGCGACCAGATCAGGAATAGTGAGCATACTTTGCGCCAGCATGGCGATCCTGATCCGCCGGGATGCGTAGCGCGCGCCCTTGTCGCGCATCCGATACGATACGCCGAGATACTGCTCGAGCGACAGAGTTCCTCCATCCGCTTGCAGACTGCGCGTCTTCACCGCTGCGGCGGGGCGCACATGCGGAAGCTCGAAGAAGTCGTCCAAGCGCAGTCGTTCCCCGACTATGGGGTGCCCTTCACGCACCAGACAGACCAGTCGATCCTCCGGCAATCTGGCGAAGCGCGATTCGGGCCGGGGATCATGAATCCAGGCTAGCCGAAAATCGACCTCGCCACTATCCAGCCAGGCCCGGGTGAGTTCTGGATTGGGTGCGCGCAGTTCTACTGCTATTCTGGGCCCCTCCTCCTGCAATCGGGCGAGAAGGTCTTTAGCGCCAGCACGTCCTTCAGCCGTGCGCGGCGATGCTTGCCGACATAGCGGAAGGGCAGATCGCCGCGGTCCATGCGCAGCACGACGAGCGGCCGCGAGATGCCGAGGACGGCGGACGCCTCGGTGGGGCTCAGTTCCTGATCCTCGGCGAGAACCGCTACACGCTCGCCGCTCAACAGGCGCATGATCAGCGTCTCGACGACGCTGGCCGCCGCCGGCGGCAGCGCGACAGTCTGGTCCTGCCCACCCTTGCGTCGGACACGCAGCTCGACGCGATCTCCCTCGGCCAGCTTGGGTAATGGCAACACATTCTTGCGGACCCGGTCCGAGAGACCGGCGAACTTGACGACTCGACTGGCCATCAGGGGCTCTCCTGACCAGCCGATATAGTCGACAGAGTCCGTAACTGCAATAACTGAAAGGTTCGAGGGGGTGGCAAGGGGTCACCCGTCGTCACGCCCGCATCGTCAGTCGGCTTCACAGCGCACCAACGCGACCCTGCAGCAGTGGCGAACGCCCCTGCCGAACGGGCAGGCCCGGGTGATCGTCCTGAAATCAATCGGCGGCAGGCATTTTGACGGCATGACCGGGCTCTGATAGGCGGGTCGCACGATGCCGATCCGGATAACGATCGATCATTTCAACCGCGTCGTGATCGGCGTGGGCGATGGCGTCCTGACGATCCCGGATCTGGTTGCCTACGGCCTGGAAGTGCTGCAGGCGAAGGTCGTCCACTACGGCAAGATCATCGACGTAGCAGGGAGCGAACCCGACTTCACCAAGGCCGAGCTGTCGGCCTTTGCCCAGGTCCTGCGCGAGACCCGTGCCGACGCCCCCCGCGGCCCGCTGGCGCTGGTCGTCGATCCGAAGCGCGGGGAGCTGGCCAAGATATTCGTCGGCCTGGAAATGGGCGGCCGGCAGGCCGAGGTTTTCCGGAGCATCCACGACGCACGACGGTGGATAGCCGCGCAGATGAAAGAACACGCGCGCAACGACCAAGGCTGAGAGCCCGGGCGCGTCTCCGACGGTCGTTGGTGCGATCTCCGCCTGAACCATCGGTGTGGCTTTTCCAAGCGCCGGGCGTGCCGGTCGTCGCTATCCGCCTCACCAAGCAGCAAGCGACGGCAGTCCCTAATAAGGCGAAAACAAGGCTTTTTGGATGCACCGTTGACTATAGAGCGTTCTAAGATATATCTAAGATATGTTGAAACCTAAAGAGAGACACTCAATGAGACATCAGCACCATCATCACGGGCCCGAACACGGGCACCACCCTCATTTCGGAATCGGCGGCCGCGGCGGTCGTCGCGGCTTTGGCCGGGGCGATTGGGGTGAACCCGAGGACGGGCGTGGCGGTCGCCGCCGCCGGGTCTTCGACGCGGGCGAGCTCCGCCTCCTGCTGCTCAAATTGATCTCCGACCAACCCCGGCACGGCTATGAGCTGATCCGGGCGATCGAGGAGCTGAGCGGCGGCTTCTATGTGCCCAGTCCCGGCGTTGTCTATCCGACCCTGACGATGCTCCACGAGATGGGCCAGATCGAAGAGGCCGTTTCTGGCGGCGCACGGAAGGCGTTCTCGGCGACGCCCGAAGGGACCGAGCATCTCGTAGCCCGGAAAGCGGAAGTCGACGCGCTGCTCGCGCGCCTCGCCCAGCTCGCCAGCGCGCACGAGCGAACCGATGGCGGGCCGATCCGTCGGGCCATGCAGAACCTGAAGGCAGCGCTGATGTACCGGCTCGACCGCGAGAATGTCCCTGCCGAAACCCTTCACCAGGCAGCGGCGATCCTCGACGAGGCGGCGCAAAGGATCGAGCGGCTATGAGCGACACGACGATGACCGTCACCAGCACCGCGCGGGTGCCGACCCTGCACGCCAGCCGCTACCTGCAACAGCTTTGCAAGCACTGGGGCCACAACCTGGCCGTCGAGTTCACCGAAACGAACGGCACGGTGACCTTTCCGCGCAACGCGCGCGGCGCCGACTGGCCGGGCGACGCCACGCTGCTGTTAAATGCGCACGAAGATGGCCTCGAATGCCGTCTCACGGCGAGCAGCGCCGGCCAGCTCGCCGCGCTCAAGGAAGCCGTTTCGCGCCACCTCGACCGCTTCGCCTTCCGCGAGGCGCCGCTCAGCTTCGATTGGCGGGAGCCGTAGCACGGCGGGATGCAAGCGCGTTCGCTGATCAAAACCGGCGTTCCGATAAACGGGGCGCAGAGGATCGCTTTCCCGTCCGCGCGATGTAAGATCGTCGTCAACCCGGAGGAAATCGAGCATGAAGTTCGGCATTTTCTACGAGCTGCAACTGCCGCGGCCCTGGACGGAAGGCGACGAGCATCGGCTCTACCAGAATGCGCTCGACCAGATCGAGCTGGCCGACCGTCTGGGCTACGACCATGCCTGGCAGGTCGAGCATCATTTCCTCGAGGAATACTCCCATTCGCCGTCGCCGGAATCCTTCCTCGCGGCGGCCAGCCAGCGCACCAAGCAGATCCGTCTCGGCCACGGCATCATGCAGCTCACGACCAACCATCCGGCCCGCGTCGCCGAGAAGGTCGCCAGCCTCGACCTGCTGTCGAACGGCCGCTGCGAATTCGGCATGGGCGAGAGCGCCTCGATCACCGAGCTCGAGCCGTTCGGCGTCGACATGGACAACAAGCGCGAGATCTTCGAAGAGGCCGTCCGCGCTGTCATGCCGATGTTCAAGGACGGGCCCAGCGAGCATCACGGCAAGTACTTCAACATGCCGCTGCGCCATGTCCTGCCCAAGCCGCTGCAGAAGCCGCACCCGCCGCTATGGGTCGCCTGCTCACAGCTCGACACGCTCGCCAAGTGCGGCGAATGGGGCATGGGCGCGCTCGGCTTCCAGTTCGTCTCGGCCGATGCCGCGCACGCCTGGGTGCATGCCTACTACAACGCCTTCGTGAAGCGGCAGAAGAAGCTCGCCGATTACCGGACCAACCCGAATATCGCGCTGGTCTCCTTCTTCATGTGCGCCAAGACCGACGAAGAGGCACGCGCGCGCGCCGACGGCGACACCTTCTTCCAGTTCGCGCTGCGCTTCTACGCAGCGGCGCCCGGGCGCCGGAGACCGCCGGCTGGCACCGTCAACATGTGGGAAGAGTACCAGAAGTGGAAGGCGGCCAATCCGGAGGCGCACGCCGCGGCGCTGCGTGGCGGCCTGATCGGTTCGCCCGAGACGATCCGGCGCAAGCTGCGGAGGTTCCAGTCCTCCAACATCGACCAGGTCGTGCTGCTCAACCAGGCCGGCCGCAACACCCACGAGGACATCTGCGAATCGCTCGAGCTGTTCGCAAAGGAAGTCATGCCGGAATTCCAGCAGGCCCATCCGCAGCTGCTGAAGTGGAAGGAGCAGGTGCTCAATCGCGAGATCGATCTCGAAGAGATCGACACCACGGCCTTCAAGGACCGCTACGGCGGCACGATGAAGGCCATCGCGCCGCCACCCGAGGCGCCGAAGGTGCAGGCGGCGGAGTAGATGGCCGCTCTCGCCCCTCGCATCCACGAGGCGCCGGACGATCTGCTCGCCGCCATCGACTATTGCTACGAGCAGGGCTGGACCGACGGCCTGCCGGTCGTGCCGCCGGCGGTCGACCGGGTGAAGGCTATGCTGGCGGCCGACAGCCGGCTGCCGGAAACCGTGATCGCCCGCCATCCCGCGACCGGTCTCGACCTCTCGCTGCATGCCGCCGCGGTCAACGCCGTGATGGCCGGCTGCCTGCCGGAGTATTTTCCGGTGATCGTCGCGGCCTTCGAAGCGATGGACAGGCCCGACTTCAACTTCCATGGCTCGACCGCCAGCACCGGCGGCTCGGCGCCGCTGCTGATCGTGAGCGGCCCCTATGCCGACGAGATCGGCATGAATGCCGACGTCAACCTGTTCGGCCCCGGCAACCGGCCCAATGCCACGATCGGCCGCGCGGTGCGGCTGATCCTGCGCAACGTCTTCCAGATGCTGCCCGGCATCTCCGACAAGTCGACGCAAGGCAACCCGGGCAAGTACAGTTTCTGCATCGCCGAGCGCGCGCGCGGCAACCCGTGGCCGCCGCTGTGCGAGGCGCAGGGCTATGCCCGGGGCGTCTCGAGCGTCACGGCCTATGCCGGCGGCGGCTTCTGCAATGTCGAGAACCACGGCGGCAACACGCCGGAGCAGGTCCTGGGCTCCGTCGCCGACGCGATGGCGAACTATGGCTGCATCACGCTGGGCCAGACCGTGGTGATCCTGGCGCCGGAGCACATGCTGATCGTCGCTGCGGCCGGCTGGACGCGCGAGAAGGCGCAGGACTTCCTGTTCAGCCAGGCCAAGCGCCCGGTCGAGGGGATGAAGGGCGTCGGCAAATACCGCGACCGCGAATACGACACGCAGCATGGCGAGGAAGGGCACGCGCTCGCCGAGTCGGGCTTCATGCATCGCGGCCTTCGTCCCGATGATATCCTGATCACGATGGGCGGCGGCGATGCCGGCGGCCATTCGTGCTTCATTCCGTCGTGGAGCCGCGGCCGCGGCTCGATCATGCAGCACGCGCCGATCGTCCTGCCCGCCGGCAAGAGGAGCTGAACCGAATGCAACTCTACTCGCCTTTGTCCACCACGCCGAAGCGCAAGGCGTTTCGCGCGCCCGCCCTCGCCAGCATCGACGGCCTGCGGATCGGCATCCTCGAGAACGGCAAGCTCAACGCCGAGGAGATGCTGAACGAGGTCGCCGCCCTGTTTGTCGAGCGCAACGGCTGCGTCGTCCGCACCCTTGCCTCGAAGAAGAACGCCAGCGCGCCGGCGCCGGGCAACACGCTGGTCAATGTCGCGCAGGAGGTGGATTTCCTCATCACCGGCCTGGGCGATTGAGGCTCCTGCTCGACGTGCAGTCTGCACGACGGCATTACCTTCGAGCAGCTCGGCAAGCGCGCCGTGGTGCTGTGCACGACACCGTTCGAGGTCACGGCGAGGAACATCGCCCGCGTCCTCGGCCTGCCCGATTATCCTTTCCTGACGGTCCAGCATCCGATCGGCAGCTGCACCCTGCCCGAGCTCAGGGCGCGGGCCGAGATCGCCTACGCCCAGGCGATGCCCATCCTGTTGCAGGGCTGAAGCCTATTTGACGGCCTCGGCCGCCGCGATGCCGGTGGCTTCCAGGCGCGCCAGCCAGTCGCGGCGGTGAGCTTCGATCAGTGCCGTAAGCTCGTCGGGTGAAGAGGTCTCGACCTCCAGCCCCAGCGGCTTCAGCAGCTCGACCACCTCGCGGTCCTCGATGACCGAGCGCAGCCGGCGGTTCAATTGTGTCGCCAGTGGAGCGGGCGTGGCGGGCGACGCGAAGAAGGCGAACCATTCCTCCATGTCGAGCGTCGGGTAGCCGAGCTCCAGCGCGGTCGGAATGCCGGGCGCCGCGGACAGGCGCCGGGAGCCCGTCGTCATGACGATGCGGGCGCGACGGCCACGGTGCGGCGGCAGCAGGGAGGTCACGGTATTGACAGTCGCCGGAATGCGCCCGTCCCGCAGGTCGTTCAGGATCGGCATGACGCCGCGATAGTACACGGGCTCGAGCGATTCACCGATCGATCGGCGCAGCAATATGTTCAACACCTCGACGAAGGTCGTGTTCGACGAGACCGCGATCCGACGGCGCGTCGCGTCGCCCTGATTGATCCAGTCGAGATAGTCCTTGAAGCTGTCGATGCCGAGCGTCGGCGACACGGCAAAGGCGATCGAGAAGTTCCCGATCTTCGTGATCGGCGCCAGGTCCTTGACGGGATCGAAGGGAAAGTTCCGGGTCGCCAGCCTGGAGATCAGCGTCGTCGACGACAGCAGCGCCAGCTCCGAGGCGTCGGGGCCGGCCTTCCTGACGATCTCTCCGGGCATGGCACCGAACGCGCCGGTTCGATTCTCGACCGTGATCCGCCGGCTCATCAACCGCTGCAGTTGGAGGGCAATGGCCCGAGCGACGGAGTCTGCGCCGCCCCCCGCCTCGAAACCGACGAAGATTCGCAGATCCTTCTCGCGCTGAAGGCTCTGGCCCCGAGCGGTACCGAGAAGGAAGGCGGAACCGGCAAAAGCGCCCGCCGCAAGGTACGTCCGACGTTTCACGTACACCGATCCCAATAAGCACTAAGCATCGCCAGCTACAGCGCCGCTGGCAACAGTTTATTGCTCTGAAGATGAAAACAGTTGCTTCGCATTCGCGCAACGGATTCTCGCCCTCCGTGGCTGGGCGGTAACGTCGACCATACCCCCGTCGAGTTGAATGCATCCTGCGTTACGTTCACACGTTCTTGACGGCGGAAGCGGCGATCTGCCCCGCCTTCGGCCCCGCGTCGGACATAAACACCGTCCTTATTGATGGCTGCCCCCGAGGTGATGGGGACCAGCGATCGGGAGTCAGGCGGAATGGCCACGCTCAGGAAATCCGGCATTGCGGTTGCGGTCACGGCTCTGTTGGCCGTCGCAGCCGCCGGATACTTTTTCATCGACCAGGCCGGCCTCGACAAGGCGCGCGCCGCGGACGTGCCGGCCGCACCGCCCGGCATCCCGGCTACCGTAGGCTTCGCCGAGAAGAAGGACATACCGGTCTATGTGCGCGGCATCGGCTCCGTGCAGGCCTTCAACATGGTCAGCGTGAAGAGCCGGGTCGACGGACAGATCATGAAAGTGGCCTTCAAGGAGGGCCAGGAAGTGAAGGCGGGCGATCCGCTGTTCCAGATCGATCCGCGGCCCTATCAGGCCGCGCTCGACCAGGCGACCGCCGCCAAGCAGCGCAGCAAGGCGCAGCTCGTCGGCGCGGAAGCCGACCTCGAACGCTACGGCAAGCTGATCGGCTCTGGATATCAGTCGCGCCAGAGCTTCGACCAGCAGAAAGCGATCACCGACGCGCTGAAGGGGGCGATCGCCGGCGACCAGGCCGCGATCGACACCGCCAGGCTCAACCTCGGCTATGCCGACATCCGCGCGCCGATCGACGGGCGCACCGGCTCGCGCCAAGTCGATCCCGGCAACCTCGTGCAGACCAGTCAGAACACCGCGCTCGTCACAATCACCCAGACCCGGCCGATCTTCGTCAACTTCACCGTGCCGCAGGATCAGACCGACACGATCCGCATCAACCAGAAGGTCGCGCCGTTGGAGGTCATCGCCTACAGCAGCGACGAGAAGACAGAACTGGCCAGGGGCAAGGTCACGCTGATCGAAAACCAGATCGACGCTGCGACCGGCACCCTGAAGCTCAAGGGCACGTTCGAGAACGCCGACGAGCGGTTGTGGCCGGGCGAGTTCGTGAGCGTCCGTCTGGTGCTGTCGACCCGCAAGGACGCCGTCACCGTACCGCAGCGCACGGTCATGCAGGGCGCCAGCGATTCCTTCGTCTATCTCGTGAAGGCCGACAACACCGTCGAGCGACGCACCGTCGAGATCGCCGCCTCGCAGGACGGCGTGGCGGTGATCGGCAAGGGCCTCGACGCCGGCGACAAGGTGGTCATCGACGGCCAATATCGCCTGACCAACGGTGCCAGGATCAGGGTCGAGGCACCCAAGACCGATCAGGCACCGGCACCGCCGCTTTCTGCCGCCGCTGCTCCCGCTTCGGCACCGCAGGCATCCACCCATGAGCGCTGACCTTGGCATGCTGGGAGCGCGGCTCTCCAGAGCCGCTCTTCTTCGAGTTGCCAAATCCCATGAGCGGCTCTGGAGAGCCGTGCTCCCAGCAACCCGATCCCATCAAGAAAATGGAACGAAGGTCGCGCCTATGAGGACCGGGCGGCGGCCATGAACATCTCCGAGACCTTCATCCGCCGCCCGATCGCCACCTCGCTGATGATGCTGGGCCTGCTGGTATTCGGAGCGGCGACCTACAATCTGCTGCCCGTCGCGGCGCTGCCCAACGTCGACTTCCCGACGATCACGGTGTCGGCCACCCTGCCGGGCGCCAGCCCGGAGACGATGGCCTCTTCGGTGGCCACGCCGCTGGAGCAGCAGTTCGCCGCCATCCCCGGCCTCGCCTCGATGAACTCGACCAGCGGGCTCGGCACCACCTCGATCACCCTGCAGTTCGATCTCAATCGCGCGATCGACGGCGCGGCAACCGATGTGCAGACGGCGATCAACGCCGCGAGCGGCCTGCTGCCCAAGGACCTGCCGAATCCGCCAACTTATCGGAAGGTCAATCCGGCCGACCGCGCCATCCTGATCTACGCCGTCTCGGCCGACGACCTTCCGATCTACAAGGTCGACGACTACGCCTTCACGATCCTGGCGCAGAAGATCTCGGCCGTGACCGGCGTGTCTCAGGTCCTGGTCGCCGGCCAGCAGGACTTCGCGGTGCGCGTGCAGGCCAATCCGTCGGCGCTCGCCGCCCGCGGCATCGCGCTCGAGGACGTGCGCACTGCGATTTCCAACGCCACGGTCAACCAGGCCAAGGGCAACGTCGAGAACGCCCACCAGCAGGCCACGATCGACACGAACGATCAGATCTTCAACGCGGCGGGCTACAAGAACATCATCGTCGCCTACCGCAACGGCGCTCCGGTCAAGCTGCAGGACATCAGCCAGGTGATCGACGCCACCAAGTCGCCGCGCAACGGCGCCTGGTTCAACGGCAAGCGGTCGGAGCTGCTGCTGATCTTCCGCCAGCCCGGCGCCAACACCGTCGAGATCGTCGACCGCATCAAGGCGATGATGCCCCGCCTGCTCGCCTCGGTGCCAACGGCCGTCCATGTTGAGCTGATGTCCGACCGATCGCAGTCGATCCGCGATTCGGTGCTCGACGTCGAGTTCACGCTCGTGCTCACCGTCGCGCTGGTGGTGATGGTGATCTTCATCTTCCTGCGCCACTTCTGGGCGACGGTCATCCCGTCGATCACCGTGCCGCTCGCCCTGGTCGGCACCTTCGGCGTGATGTACGTCGCGGGCTACTCGATCGACAACCTGTCGCTGATGGGCCTCACCATCGCGGTCGGCTTCGTGGTCGACGACGCGATCGTCATGATCGAGAACATCGTGCGCTACATCGAGGAGGGCGAGAAGCCGTTCGACGCGGCGCTGAAGGGCGCGGGCCAGATCGGGTTCACCATCATCTCGATCACCTTCTCGCTGATCGCGGTGTTCATTCCGCTGCTGTTCATGGGCGGCATCGTCGGCCGGCTGTTCCGCGAGTTCGCCGTCGTCGTCACCGTCGCCGTCGTCATGTCGGCCTTCGTGTCGCTCACCCTGACACCCGTGATGTGCGCACGTTTCCTGAAGCGCGAGACGAACCACCACCGTGGCCGGCTGAACCAGATGGCCGAGGACGCCTTCGACGCCGCGGTGCGCTTCTACGACCGCGGCCTGCAGTGGGTGCTGCGCCATCAGTTCCCGACCCTCGTGTCGACCATCGTGCTGATCGGCCTCACCGGCTATCTCTACGTCATCATCCCCAAGGGCTTCTTTCCCGAGCAGGACACCGGCTTCATCTTCGGCCAGGCCGAGGCGCGGCAGGATATCTCCTTTGCCGCGATGGCCGATCTCGCCAATTCGCTCTCGGCGGTGGTCCAGAAGGACCCGGGCGTGGGCGGCGTGGTGAGCTTCGTCGGCTCGACCGGCGGCAACTCCTCGGAGAACACCGCGCGCATGTTCATCCAGCTCAAGCCGTTCGGCGACCGCGATGCCTCGGCACAGCAGATCATCCAGCGGCTGCGGCCCAAAGTGGCCGAGGTCCCTGGCGTGAAGTTCTTCATGCAGGCGGGACAGGACATCAACGTCGGCGGCCGGCTCAGCAAGACGCAGTACCAGTATACGCTGACCTCGACCGATTCGGCGGAGCTGAACCACTGGGCGCCGATCATCGAGCAGCAGATGGCGAAGCTCCCAGGCCTGCAGGACGTAACGTCGGACCAGCAGATCGCCTCGCCGCACATCGCCGTCGACATTGACCGCGACTTGGCCTCACGGCTCGGCCTGTCGCTCTCGCAGATCGACCAGACGCTGTACGACGCCTTCGGCCAGCGCCAGGTGGCGACGATCTACACCTCGAGCACGCAGTACAAGGTCGTGCTCGAGGTGCTGCCGGAATTCCAGAACGACCCGTCGGCGCTGTCGCGGATCTATGTCACCGGCACCGGCGGCGCGCAGGTGCCGCTCGGCACCGTCGCGAAGTTCAGCCACAAGGTCGCGCCGCTCACCATCAACCACCAGGGCCAGTTCCCGGCGGTCACCGTCTCCTTCAACCTCGCGCCCGGCACGGCGCTTGGCCAGGCGGTCGAGCGCATCCAGCAGATGCAGCGCGACCTCAAGGTGCCGATCACCCTCGACGGCAGCTTCCAGGGCACGGCGCAGGCCTTCCAGTCGTCGCTCAGCTCGACGCCGCTGCTGGTCGCGGCGGCGATCCTCGCCGTCTACATCGTGCTCGGCATGCTCTACGAGAGCTACGTCCATCCGATCACCATCCTGTCCGCCCTGCCCTCGGCCGGCGTCGGCGCGCTGCTGGCGCTGATGGCGTTCGGCTACGATCTCAGCGTGATCGCGCTGATCGGCATCATCCTGCTGATCGGCATCGTGAAGAAGAACGCGATCATGATGATCGACTTCGCGCTCGAGGCGGAGCGCAACCACGGCAAGAGCCCGCTGGAGGCGATCCACGAGGCCTGCCTGTTGCGCTTCCGCCCGATCATGATGACGACCTTCGCCGCGATCGGCGGCGGCCTGCCGCTGGCCCTCGGATCCGGTGCCGGCTCCGAGCTGCGCCGGCCGCTCGGCATCGCCATTGTCGGCGGCCTGCTGGTGTCGCAATGGCTCACGCTCTACACCACGCCGGTGATCTACCTCTATCTCGACCGCTTCGCGCACTGGCTGGGCGGCAAGCAGCGCCGGCCGGCGGGTGAGATCCCGGACGCCGTGCCCGCGCTGCCGCCGCCTTCATCCGAAGCCGGCATCCGGGCAGCCGAATGAGGTCGCGCCATGACCGGCCGTCACGAGGACGAGGAATACCTGGAGCAGGATGAGGACGAGCGCGAGGCTGCCGGTCGCCGCAAGAGCCTGATCGCGCTCGCCGTGATGGCCGTGCTCGTGGTCGCCGGGATCGTGCTGGTCGACCGGCTGCGCAACGTGTCGGCCGTGCAGGACTGCCTGATGACGCGGGCGACCAACTGCAACGACCTGGTCACGCCGGCGGTGCCGACACGCAACCGGTGAGGGCATCTCATGGTCATCCCTTCGGGTTGCTCGACATGGCTCCTCCGTCGTCTCGACCGGAGCGCGAAGCGCGGAGAGACCTTGCCTCAATCGGTAATGGCGTATGGTGGAAAGAAGGTCTCTCCACGCGGCCCTGCGGGCCTTGGTCGAGACGACGAAAAGGTCATAGGCGATTGCCCTGGGTCGTCCTCGCGGTTGAGGCATGCAGGCGGCGAAGCAGAAGTATTGACCGGCGCGGCAGGAGCGTCTCTATGGGCCGGTGGCGCAGCTCTGGACCCATGCAATCTTCCTGGTCTTCGTTACAGGCGCCGTTTATGCGCAGGCACTAACCGGGTTCGCGCTCGCGCTCATCCTTCTCGGCCTGATCGGCGCCACCAATCTGATGCCGCTAACCGACGCCGTGAATGCCACGACGATCATCGGGCTGTGCACCTCGTGGACCTTCCTCTATCGCCGCAGGGCGATCCGCATCGACCGCATCCTCATGCCGACCGTGGTCACCAACGCGGTGGGGGTCGTCGTCGGGGCCTTGTTGCTGTTCTGGCTCGTCGGAACGGCGTACCAGGTGCTTCGCCTCGTTCTCGGCCTCAGCATCGTTGCCTGCGCCCTGTCGCTATGGCATGCGGCACGGCCGCTGCCGGCCCTGTCGTCGCCCACGGTGTACGCCCTGACCGGCGGCATCGCCGGCATCATGGGCGGGATGTTCTCAGCCTCGGGGCCGCCGTTGGTCTATCTGATGTATCGACAGCCGATTCCGCTCGCGCAAATCCGGGAATGGCTCATGCTGATCTTCGGGCTCAGCACCGCGCTGCGCCTGCTCCTCGTGGTGCCGTCCGGCCAGTTCTCGCTCCTGTCCCTGCAGCTCGCGGTGGAAGCGCTGCCTATCGTGTTCATCGTGACATTCCATGCCGCGCGGCACCCGCCGCCCTTGTCGCCCAGGCTGCTCAAGGGCTTCATCTGCGTGCTGCTGATCGGCACGGGACTCAGCATGAGCATCGGCGCATTTCTCGAGATGCGATAGCCCTACGGCCAACGCTGGGTGCGCCGCCTGCACGCAGCGTCGCGGTAAACTCAGCCGGCATGGATTCAATTGTCGATCCGGTCCCAGCGATGGAAGGAGCCTCAGCCTGGCTTCCGCGCCTTCCACCAGGCGCTGAGCTCGCCGACGATGCCGCGGCGGGCGGCGAGCACGATGACCACGAAGATGAAGCCCTGGATGACCAGCACGAGCTGGCCCACGAAGGCGAGATAGTCCTGCATGGCGATAACGACGAAGGCGCCGATCACCGGGCCGATGATCGTGCCGAGCCCGCCGATCAGCGCCATCAGCACGACCTCGCCCGAGGTGCCGGCGCTCACGTCGGTCAGCGTCGCGAAATGCACGACCATCGCCTTGGTGGCGCCGGCGAGGCCCGCGACCGCGGCCGACAGGACGAAGGCGAGCAGCTTGTAGCGGTCGGCCTCGTAGCCCAGCGACACCGCGCGCTGCTCGTTATCGCGGATCGCCTTCAGCACCTGGCCGAACGGCGAATGGATGAAGCGGTAGATCGCGCCGTAGCCGAACAGGAAGATCGCCAGCACGATGTAATACATCGTGTAGTCGTTCTCGGTCGGGATGATGCCGAGCAGCGGCTTGCGCGGGATGCCCTGCAGGCCGTCCTCGCCGCCGGTGAAGGGCATCTGCACGCACAGGAAGTAGATCATCTGCGCGAAGGCGAGCGTGATCATGGCGAAGTAGATGCCCTGGCGGCGGATCGCCAGCGCCCCGGTGACCAGGCCGAGCGCCGCGGCGCCGAGCACGCCGGCGAGCAGGCCGAGCTCCATCGGCCAGTTCCAGACCTTGACGGTGTGGCCGAAGAAGTACGCCGCCATGCCGAAGAACATGGCATGGCCGAAGCTCATCAGGCCGACATAGCCGAGCAGCAGGTTGAAGGCGCAGGCGAACAGCGCGAAGCACAGCGCCTTCATCAAGAACACCGGATAGAACACCCATGGCGCAGCGAGCGCCACGACCGCGACCACGACGGCGATGAGGACGCGGTTGCTCATTTGGTCTGCCCGAACAGGCCGGCCGGCTTGATCAGCAGCACCAGCGCCATGACGACGAAGATCACCGTGTTGGACGCCGGCGGATAGCAGACCTTGGTGAAGCCCTCGACGATGCCCAGCCCAAAGCCGGTGACGATCGAGCCCATGATCGAGCCCATGCCGCCGATCACCACCACGGCGAACACGACCAGCACGAGGTTGGTGCCCATCAGCGCCGAGACCTGCTGGATCGGGGCGGCGAGAACGCCTGCCATGGCGGCGAGGCCGACGCCCAGCCCGTAGGTCAGCGTGATGAGCCGCGGCACGTTGATGCCGAAAGCGCGCACCAGCGTCGGGTTCTCGGTCGCGGCCCGCAGGTAGGCGCCGAGCTTGGTGCGCTCGATCGCGAACCAGGTCGCCAAACAGATCACCAGGGCCGCCACCACGACGAAGCCGCGGTAGGTCGGCAGGAACATGAAGCCGAGATTGGTGCCGCCGGGGATCGGGCTGGGATAGGGCGCGCCGGACGAGCCCCAGCGCCACTGGAACAGGCCCTCGATCATCAGCGCGAGGCCGAAGGTCAGCAGAAAGCCGTAGAGATGGTCGAGATGGTAGATGCGCTTCAGGAGCAATCGCTCGAGCACGATGCCGAACAGCCCGACCACGATCGGCGACAGGACCAGCGCCGCCCAGAACGGGATGTCGAGCTCGGTCAGCATCAGCCAGGCGGCGAAGGCGCCCATCATGTACTGCGCGCCGTGCGTGAAGTTGATCACGTTCAGCATGCCGAAGATCACGGCAAGGCCGAGGCTCAGCATGGCGTAGAAGGCGCCGTTGATCAGGCCGAGCAAGAGCTGGCTGAACAGAAGCTGCGACGAAACTTCAAAGATATTGCACGCACCCATCGCGCCCTACACCCCGAGATAGGCTTGCAGCTTGCCGGTATTCGCGGCGAGGTCGGCTGCGGAAACCATGTCGACCACGCGGCCGTCCTCCATGACGTAGTGGCGGTCCGCGACCGTCGCGGCGAAATGGAAGTTCTGCTCGACCAGCAGGATGGTGAAGCCGCGGCTCTTGAGCGTGCGGATCACCTCGCCGATGCGCTGGACGATGACCGGGGCGAGGCCCTCGGTCGGCTCGTCGAACAGCAGCAGGGTCGCTCCGGTGCGCAGGATGCGGCCGATCGCCAGCATCTGCTGCTCGCCGCCCGACAACTTGGTGCCCTGGCTGCGGCGGCGCTCCAGCAGGTTCGGAAACAGCTCGTAGATCTCCTTCAGGCTCATCCCGCCCGGCTTCACGACCGGCGGCAGCAGCATGTTCTCCTCGACATTCAGGCTCGAGAAGATGCCGCGCTCCTCCGGGCAATAGGCCAGGCCGTGCCGCGCGATCACGTCGGACGGCAGCCTGATCGTCTCCTGGCCGTCGAACGTCACCGAACCGCGACGCTTCTCGACGATGCCCATGATCGACTTCAGGGTCGTCGTCTTGCCGGCCCCGTTGCGGCCCAGCAGCGTGACCAGCTCGCCCTTGCCGATCTCGAATCCGACACCGTGCAGAATGTGCGATTCGCCGTACCAGGCCTGCAGATCTTCCACTTTCAGGAGAATTTCAGCCATGACCCGTCCCGACATAGGCTTCGATGACCAGAGGATTGCGGGAGACGGTCGCGTACGGCCCCTCGGCCAGCACCTCGCCCCGCGCCAACACCGTGATGATGTCGGACAGGTCGGCGACCACGCTCATGTTGTGCTCTACCATCAGCACGGTGCGGTCCTTGGCGACGGTGCGGATCAGCGCGGCGATGCGCTTGATGTCTTCCTGGCCGAGGCCCGCCATTGGCTCGTCGAGCAGCATCATCTCCGGTTCGAGGGCCAGCGTCGTGGCGATCTCCAGGGCGCGCTTGCGGCCATAGGGCAGATCGACCGCCTGCTGCTCGGCGAAGGCCGTCAGGCCGACGGCCTCGACCAGCTCGAGGGCGCGGGCATTCAGCTTCTCGAGCACAGACTCGGACCGCCAGAACTGGAAGGAAATGCCGAGCTTGCGCTGCAAGGCGACCCGAACGTTCTCTCGAACCGACAGATGGGGAAACACAGCCGAGATCTGGAAAGAGCGCGCGAGCCCCATGCGGGCGATCGCAGCCGGCGAGGAGCCGGTGATATCGCGCCCGTTGAACGCGATGCGTCCCGCCGTCGGCGTGAGGAAATGGGTCAGGAGGTTGAAGCAGGTCGTCTTGCCGGCGCCATTGGGGCCGATCAGCGCGTGAATCGTATGACGCCGCACGCGCAGGCTCACATTCTTGACCGCGACGAAGCCCTTGAACTCCTTGGTCAGTCCTTGAGCTTCGAGAATTGTTTCTTGTGCCGCCATTCACTCCCCTTGCAACGAAATAAGCGAAGCTTGGTGTCGCTGTCCAGCACTGGCATCCATTGGGAGTGGAAGTTAAGGTCCGCGCCTTCGTGAAAAGACAAGATGGAGGAAATGATCGTGAAGTTCGTCGCCGCTGCGCGTTCTTGCAGCCTGATCGCTGTTGCCCTGGGCCTCGCGACCGTCGGAGCGCTCGCCCTTGCCCCTCTCCAGACCCGGGCCCAGTCGCCGCAGCCGCTCAAGATCGCCGTGCTCGCCGGCCTGTCCGGCGTCTATGCCGACATCGCCCTCGGCCAGGCCGAGGCGATGCAGCTGGCGGTCGACGAAGTCGGCGGCAAGGTGCTCGGCCGCCCGATCGAGGTTCTCTCTGCCGATCACCAGAACAAGCCCGACGTCGCCGCCTCCGTGGCGCGCAAGTGGTATGATGACGGCGTCAGGATGATCAGCGGCCTCGACACCTCGTCGGTCGGCCTCGCGGTGCGCAAGGTGGCGCAGGAAAAGGGCCAGATCGACCTCAATGTCGGCTCGGCCACGGCCGATCTCACCGGCCCGGCTTGCTCGGCGACCGGCGCGCACTGGGTCTACGACACCTATGCCCTCGCCCAGGTGACCGGCAGCGCCGTCGTAAAGGACGGCGGCGACACCTGGTTCTTCGTCACCGCCGACTACGCCTTCGGCAAGTCGATGGAAGACCAGGCCACCGCCGTCATCAAGGCGGCCGGCGGCAAGGTGCTGGGCGGCGTGAAGCATCCGCTCAGCACGCAGGACTTCTCGTCCTTCATGCTGCAGGCGCAAGCTTCCAAAGCCAAGATTGTCGGCCTCGCCAATGCCGGCATGGATACGGTGAACGCGATCAAGCAGGCGGGAGAGTTCGGCCTGGTCAAGGGCGGCCAGCGGATCGCCGGCCTTATCATCTTCGAGAGCGACGTTCAGTCGCTCGGCCTGCAGACTGCGCAGGGCCTGGTGCTGACCACCGCCTTCTACTGGGACCAGAACGACGAGACCCGGGCGTGGACGAAGAAGTTTCGCGCCAAGCGCGACAAGGTGCCGAACCTGACGATCGCCGGCGTCTACAGCGCCACCCTGCATTACCTCAAGGCCGTGCAGGCGGCCGGCACCGACGAGCCCAAGGCGGTGATGGCCAAGATGAAGGAGATGCCGGTCAACGACATGATGACCAGGAACGCCCAGCTGCGCGAGGACGGCCGCCTCATGCGCGACATGTACCTCGCCCAGGTCAAGGCGCCGTCGGAATCCAAGGGCAAGGACGATATCTACAAGATCCTCGCCACGGTCCCGGCCGAGCAGGCCTGGCGTCCCCTCAAGGACGGCAAATGCCCGCTGATCAAGGACTAGCTTGGCACAGGGCATGACCGGACGGTAAGTGTTGCACATCTGCGGCAACGCCGCGTTTGGGAGGATTTACGTATGAGAGTTGCAAAAACCGTCCGGTACGCCGGACTGGTCGCGGCGGCCCTTGGTCTGACGGCTGTTGGGCTTGCCGCCATCGCGCAGGCGCAGACGCCTCCGCCGCTCAAGATCGGTGTGATGGAAGGCTTTTCCGGCGTGTACGGCGACCTGACCGCCGGCGAGGTCGAGGCCATGCAGCTGGCGATCGAGGATGTCGGCGGCAAGGTGCTGGGTCGCTCGATCGAGATCCTGTCGGCCGACCACCAGACCAAGCCCGACATCGGCTCGGCGATCGCCCGCAAATGGTACGACGTCGACGGCGTCAAGATGATCACCGGCCTCGGCACCTCGTCGGTGGCCCTGGCCGTGCGCAAGGTCGCGCAGGAAAAGGGCCTGATCGACATCAACACCGGGGCGGCCTCGGCCGATCTCACCGGCCCGGCCTGCTCGCCGACCGGCGCACACTGGGTCTACGACACCTATGCCCTGGCGCACGTCACCGGTGATGCGATGGTAAAGGCGGGTGGCGACAGCTGGTACTTCCTCACCGCCGACTATGCCTTCGGCCATGCGCTCGAACGCGACGTATCAGAGGTGGTGAAGGCGGCCGGCGGCAAAGTGCTGGGCGCCGTGCGCCATCCGCTCAGCACGCAGGACTTCTCCTCTTTCCTGCTACAGGCCCAGGCCTCCAAGGCGAAGGTGATCGGCCTGGCCAATGCCGGCCAGGACACGATCAACTCGATCAAGCAGGCGGGTGAGTTCGGCATCGTCAAGGGTGGCCAGAAGCTGGCCGGCCTGCTGGTGTTCGCGACCGATGTGCAGGCCCTCACCCTGCCGGTGGCGCAGGGCCTGGTGCTGACCGAGTCGTTCTACTGGGATCTCAATGACGAGACGCGCGCATGGACCAAGCGGTTCCGCGCCAAGAAGGACAAGCTGCCGTCGATGCTGACGGTCGGCGTCTACAGCTCGACCCTGCACTACCTCAAGGCCGTGCAGGCCGCCGGAACCGACGACGCCAAGGCCGTGATGGCCAAGATGCGCGAGATGCCGGTCAACGACGTGATGACCAAGAACGGCAAGCTGCGCGAGGACGGCCGGCTGGTGCGCGACATGTACCTGTTCCAGGTCAAGGCGCCGTCGGAGTCCAAGAACAAGGACGACATCTACAAGCTGATCGCCACGGTACCGGGCGACAAGGCCTACCGTCCGCTGAACGAAGGCAAGTGCCCGCTCGTGAAGTAGGCAAAGGACTCGATCGAAGAGGGGCGCCGCGGCGCCCCTCTTCTTTGTCTGCTCATCGGAGCGCGCCACCAATATGAAACTGGATTTGGGAAGAGGGTGAGATCACCCCACCAACCGTGTCATCCCGAGCGCAGCGAGGGATTATGGGCCGCAGCATAGATCCCTCGCTGCGCTCGGGATGACACCGGATGTGCGGCGCGGCCGGGGTTCGCCGCCAGTTTCATGCCCGAGGGTCGGCGCTGCCGACGGTGAACTACTCCAGTGGCGCTCGGATTCATGAGCGCCACTGGAGTGGCGCGCTCCTTCGATCATTCGATCTTGATGTTGGCGGCGCGCACCACCTTGCGCCAGGCCTCTATCTCGCTCTTGGTGAACTCCATCAGCCCGTCGGGCGTGGTGAAGCTCGGCCCACCCGCCATGCTGTCCAGCTTGGCCGCGATTTCCGGCGCGGTGCCGGCGGCAATGATGTCCTTGTTGAGCTTGAGCACGATCTCGCGCGGCGTGCCCTTGGGCGCATAGAACGCCGACCAGGTCGTGAACAGCAGGTCAGGCATGCCGGCCTGCACTGCGCTCGGCACGCCGGGCAGCGCGGGGAAAGGCTCTGTCTGGGTGATCGCAAGCGCGTCGGCCCAGCCGGATGTCAGGATCATCTTGGCGCTGCCGACATCGCAGATCATGAAGGTGATGATGCCGTTGTTGAGGTCGGGCGCGGCGAGCTGGTTGTTCTTGTAGCCGACATAGACGGCATCGACGCCGGCCAGCATCTTGTAGAGTTCTCCCGCGACGCTCGCGGAGATCGCGCCGGCGCCGTAATTGTGCTTGCCGGGCTCGGCCTTGAGCCTGGCCGTCAGCTCGGCCAATGTCCTGATCCCGAGCTTCTTGGTCACCAGCACGCACATCGGCACCAGGCTCATGCGCGTCACCGGCTCGAAATCCTTGATCGGATCGTACGGCAGCTTGTCGTACAGCACCGGATTGCCGGCATGCGTCATCGACGACGTGGCGAGCAGCGTGTAGCCGTCCGGCCTGGCGCTCTTGACAGCCTCGGCCGCAATGATGCCGTTGCCACCGCCCTTGTTGTCGACGATCACCGGCTGCGACCAGATCTGCCCGAGCTTGTCGGCCATCACCCGCATGGTGGTGTCGGTCGAAGCGCCCGGCGGGAACGGCACGACCAGCGTGACGCGGCTCGACGGAAACGTATCCGCCCGCACGATCCCCGGTGACGCGAGCGCCATTCCCAAGCCGGCAAGCGCACGGCGACGCCCGAACCGCGTGTCCATTCCGTTTCTCTCCCCACCCTTTGTCAGCACGAAGTATGGCAACGCGTTCTCTTGCGCGCCACAAGCGAGCCTTGTCTTATGTGCAACGAGGCTCGGCGTAATCGGGCCCTGGGAGTGACGCCGACGTGACTGTGCAGGACCGCCCGCTCAAGGGCGCATGGGGCATGACCGCCCTCCTCTTCCTCTTCATGCTGATCAACTTCGCCGACAAGGTCGTGGTCGGGCTGGCCGCGCAGCCGATCATGAAGGATCTCAACCTCGACCCCAGGCAGTTCGGCCTGATCGGCTCGTCCTTCTTCTTCCTGTTCGCGATTTCGGCCATCGTCGTCGGCTTCATGAGCAACCGGATCGAGACGCGCCGCACGCTGCTCGTCATGGCGATCCTCTGGTCGGTCGTGCAGTTTCCGATGCTGGGCACGGTGAGCCTCGAGGTGCTGATCGCCTGCCGGATCATCCTGGGCGCGGGCGAAGGCCCAGCCGCGCCGGTCGCCACGCACGCGATCTACAAATGGTTTCCCGATTCGCTGCGCGGCCTGCCGACGGCAATCATCGCCCAAGGCTCGGCGCTGGGCGTGATCATCGCGGTGCCGGCCCTCAACTGGATCATCGTCACCTACTCCTGGCACTGGGCGTTCGGCGCGCTGGGCATCGTCGGACTCCTGTGGGCCGTCCTGTGGCTGATCTTCGGCCGCGAAGGCACGCTGGTCGATGCGCCGGTCAGCGACTCCGGCGGCAGCGACGAGCGCGTGCCCTATCGCTACCTGCTGACCTGCCCGTCGATCCTCGCCGCCTGCTGCGCCGGCTTCGCAAGCTACTGGGGCCTGGCGCTCGGCCTCACCTGGTTCACCTCGTACCTGGTCGGCGGCCTCGGCTACAGCCAGAAGGTCGGCGGCAACCTCAGCATCCTGCCCTGGGTGTTCGGCCTCGTCGTGGTGCTGACCGGTGGCTACGTCTCCCAGCGCCTCAAATCGAGCGGCGTCTCGAGCCGCCTCAGCCGCGGCGTGCTCGCCGCGGCCACGGTCACCCTGGGCGGCTGCGCCCTCCCCTTCATCGCGCAGGTCTCCGCCCCCGAGGCCAAGATCGCGCTGCTGGTGTTCGGTGCCGCCGTCGGCAGCACGATCTACGTGGTGCTGCCGATGATCGTGAGCGAGCTGACCCCGCAGCCGCAGCGCGCCGGCATGCTCGCCATCACCACATCGCTGGTGACATTCGCCGGCGTGCTCGCACCGCTCATCATGGGCTCGATGATCGAGAACGCCGCGACTCCTCTCGCCGGCTACGAACAGGGCTACACGATCCTGGGAGTCCTGCTGATCGCTGGCGGCGTCATCGGCCTGCTCTTCATCCGGCCCGAGGCCGACCGCAAGCGCCTGGCCGTCCACGCTGTTTCCTCGACAACGAAGCTTCCCCTCCGCCCCGCACGCGCCTGAACCCGATGAGGTCATCATGCCACTCACCCTGTCCCGCCGGCCGCTGCTCGCGGCCCTGCCCCTCGTACCGCTGATGACGGCGACCGCCGCCCGTGCGGACGGCGCGCTGACCAATGTCGAGCGGCGGTCCTTCACGACCAAGGCGTTCCGGCTCGAAAACGGCACGGTGATGCCCGAGATCACGCTCGCCTACGAGACCTACGGCACGCCGGCGCCGGACGGCCGCAACGCCGTCCTGCTGACCCACGGCTACACCTCGAGCCAGCACATGGCGGGGCGCTACGCCGGCGCCGGACCGGACAGTGGCGCGGAGGGCTCGTGGGACGGGTTGGTCGGTCCGGGCAAGGCAATCGACACCGACCGGCTGTTCGTCGTGTCGTCCAACATGCTGGGCTCGTCCTACGGCTCGACCAGCCCGGCCCACAAGAATCCGGCGACCGGCAAGCCCTACGGCCCGGACTTCCCGGAAATCACTCTCGCCGACATCGTCAACGCGCAGAAGGCGCTGCTCGACGCGCTGGGCGTGAAGCATCTCGTTGCCGTCGCCGGCCCGTCGTTCGGCGGCTACCAGGTCTTCCAATGGGGCGTCAGCTACCCCGACTTCATGGAGGGGCTCGTGGCGGTCGTCAGCGCGCCCAAGGGCTCGGGCGGCGAGGCCTCGGTCACGGCGCTGATCAATGCCTTGGCCAAGGATCTCAACTGGAACGGCGGCTGGTATTACGACAATGGCGGCATCGGCGAGATCCTCACCGCCATGCGCGTGGCGACGCTCAAGCGCTACGGCATCGACGACCAGCTTGCCGCCAAGTTCCCCGACAAGACCGAGCGCGAGGCCGAGATCGTGCGCCGCGCCACGCCGTGGGCCAAGGCGTTCGACGGCAACTCGCTGGTCGTGCTGCGCCGCGCCAGCGTGCGCTTCGATGCCGAGAAGGACTTCGCCAAGGTAAAGGCCAAGGTGCTCTACGTGCTGTCGCGCACCGACAAGGTCTTCCCGCCCTCGATCGCACCGGACGTGATGGCGAAGATGAAGGCGGCCGGCATCACCGCGGACTATTTCGAGATCGACAGCGACCTCGGCCACTCCGCCTCGGGCCTCGACGCCGCCAAGTGGGCACCGCGGCTCAAGGCCTTCATGGCGGACCTCGAGAAGGGAAGCTAGGGCGATCTCCCGCGGCGCGGCTTGCGCATCGCCGCCGGCTCACCTTCGAGCGCGGCGCGGATGCGGCTCATAGAATGGAGAGGCGAGGCCGCGAGGACCTCGCGCGACAGGCCGAGGGTCGATATGGCGTTGGTCTGCATCATGCTCGCGATGCCGTGGACCGCCGACCACACGAAAAGAGCGTCGAGATTGACTTCGTCGTAGCTCGCCCCCTTGCCGGGCACGGAGGGCCGGCGCCCCAGTACAGCCTGCAGCACCGCGAAAGCGTGGCGTGCGTTCCTCATCATGTCGGGATGCGCGCCGGGATTGGGAAGCGGCGTGCCGAACATCAGCCGGTACTGCAGCGGATGGTGCGATGCGTAATCGAGGTAAGCTCTTCCCAGCGCAGCCAGGTCGGCGCGCGGATCGTCGTTCGGCGGGCGGGCATCGAGATGCGCGGCGAACGCCGCGAAGGCTCGGGCGACGAGCTCGGCGAGGATATGATCACGGCTGGGAAAGTGCTTGTAGGGCGCCTGGTGCGAGACGCCCAGCCGCCGCGCCACCTCGCGCAGGCTCAGGGCCTCGACCCCTTGCTTTTCGATGATGGCTAGCGCCTCGTCGATGCACGCGTCACGCAGGCTCCGGGTCTTTGCTGAACGTCTTGCCATTCCGATGTCTTGTCATTCCCGCCATTACGGCCGCCATGATCCGCACGCGCCCGGACCGGGGCAACCCTGCCAGCGAGAATTCGAGCGCCTTCGACAGCCAGCCCGGCCGCACCGTCGCGCGACGGCCCAGCACCGCGAGCGTCGCTCCGGCCACGGCCTTCGGACTCTGTGCCAGCGACAGGCGCATCGCGGCGCGCGCGCCGAAGCCGCTATGGATCGGGCCGGGCGCGCAGGCGACGACATCGACGCCAAGGGGCGCCAATTCCAGCCGCAGCCCTTCGGCCAAGGACTGGATATAGGCCTTGGTGGCCGCGTAGTTCGCGGCGCGCGCCACACCCTGGAAGGCCAGCAGCGAACTCATCAGCACGACTCCACCGCGCCTGCGGGCCGCGAGGCGCGGGCCGAAATGCAGCACCTGGGCCGCCACCGCGCGGCAGTTTACGTCGATCATCTCGAGCTCGGCGCACGGCAGGGCATCAATCATCGGACCCGACGTACCGAACCCTGCGGCGGCGACCAGAAGGCCGACATCGAGTCCCACGGTCGCCGCCGCCAGAGCGTCGATCGCCTCGGCACGCGCGAGGTCAAGGCCAAGCGCGACGGTCCGGATGCCGTGAGCGGCCGATAGCTCCGCAGCAATGCCGTCCAGCAGGGGACGGCGACGAGCGACCAGCACGAGATCGAGGCCAGCTCCTGCGAGGCAGCGCGCGAATTCCCGGCCGATTCCGTCCGACGCCCCGGTCACCACTGCCCACGGACCGTATCGATCCCGCAGCCGCTCGGACTGTCGCGGCCGTAGGGTCACGGTGCCACCGTCACGACGACGCGCGTCGCGCCTTCCGCCGGAAGCGCGAACGCCGCGTCGGAGAATCGCGGTGCGCGCGCCAGGATTGCAACAAGGAAGATCGACCTGGCCGACATCTGTGGTCCTCCGAAGATCAGCTACGGAGTAGCAGAACCACTTTAGTTGACATCGTCAACTAAGAAAATTTCTTTCTTGTGTTGCATAATCTGCCTCGGACAATCCAACGTAATACCAGTGTCTACCTAGTTCGACATGTCGCTGGAGGCCCGCATGGACTGGCTCGACAATTATCGTACCGAGCGGCTCTGGTGGACCACCGTGGCCGTGCTGGTCCTCCTTCTCGCTGCAACCGCCGTCGTCTCGCTGGCCGACCGGCGCGTGCTCGACGGCGACGGTGTCTGGGCCAAGCCACTGAAGTTCGAGCTCGCGCTCGCGCTCCATTTCGCGACCCTTGCCCTGATCATGGGCAGCCTCGGCGAGGCCTGGCGCCAGAGCACCGGCCTCTGGTGGGTCGCCATAGCCTCTGCCGCCTGCACCAGCTTCGAGATGGCCTACATTCTCGTCCAGGCCGGACGGCAACAGGCGTCCCACTTCAATCTCGCCACGCCGTTTCTGGCGGCGATGTACGGCCTCATGGCGGCCGGTGCTGTCGTGATCACGGTGGCTGCGGCCGTTGTCGGCGCAGTGGCGCTGATCGACGGCGATGCTCGGTTGGGGCCGGCCACCCGACTGGGCATCGGCCTCGGGTTGATCGGCGGAACAATCCTAACCCTGGTGATCGCCTTCAGGATGGGCGGTGCGCTCGACCATCATGTCGGACGCGAACCGGCGGGCGCCCCTCGCCTGCCGCTCACCGGCTGGTCGCTCGCTGTTGGAGACCGCCGCGTGCCGCACTTCTTCGCGACCCACATGATGCAAGCCCTGCCGCTCGCAGGGCTCGGGTTCGACTGGCTTCTGCCGCGCCTGACCGCCACGATCGCGATGCTCACCCTTGCCGCCGGATGGACCGCAATCACGCTCTTCTTCTTCCACCAGGCCAACTCGGGCACGCCGTTCCACCGCTGGCCGAATTGAACGCGCAATATAACCTGCGCCGACGGTCCCCTACTCCAGCGCCGCCGTTATGCAGATGGCGGCAGCCACACCGTTGTCGCGCGCGACGTCCCAGGCGATCTTCTTGGAGTCCACGAGTTCACGGGTCACGCGCCCGACCGTGCTCTCTATCGTTTCCTTCGTCGGGCCTGCGGCCATGCTGGCCGCATATATGGCTTTCGCGTCGGGCGTCGTCAGCTGACCGGCACAGGCTTCGCCCGCTGCGCGGTCCGCCCTGGCCGCACCGGCGGCGCCGATGATCGCGAGGACGAGCATGGTCCCCTTGAGTGTCGACATGTGCAAAGAACCTTTCCAAGCATCCACGAACATGCGGACCTCCCGCCGAGCGTTCCGTCGCTCGCCGGCGCTGACCGCGCGTGCTGCATGATAGCACTTCGCCGCCTGACGCAAGGCGGCGTGCTGGGCCTTCCGTCACGGCTTCGAAATCATACCGCCAGGTTGAAGGCGATCGAGATGCGTTCCGCGCCGCCGCGATAGGGGCGAACGCCGTGCATCATCCAGGCCGGGAAGATCACCATCTTGCCGGCTTCGGGTGTCACGCGTTCCGTGGCGCCTGCCGACAGGCTGCCGGACATGCGCAGGTGGGGCGCGTTCATCAACGGTACCGACCCGCGCGGATCCAGGAACTCGAGCTCGCCGCCGAGCGAGGGATCGGCGGCAATGCCGCCGTCGTCGACGTAGTAGACGCCTGACCAGTAGGCGCCGGGGTGCGAGTGGAACTCGTTGGCGTCGCCGCTGCGATTGACGTTGGCCCACATGTTGCCGATCCATGTCACGGCGAAGTGATCCGGGTACGGCCCCTTGCCAACCACGCCTTGGTGATCGGTCGTCATTTGGTTGGCGAGATTGCGGGCATGGGCCAGCAGCTTGATCGCCGCCACGCCGCCCCAGCGATCCATGTCCCAGCTCGACTGCCAGCCGCCCTGGTTCGATTTGTGCGTGCTGGGATGGGACCGCATTCGTTGCTCGATCACGCGGCGCAATTCGATGTTGAGCGCCGCCGAATCCGGCACGTCGAAGGTAACCAGCGGCGTCGAGAACAACGGGACGACTTCAGGCACGGAACTCATAAGCACAACGCTATCTACTCCCGACCGCGCCAAATGAGCTGCGCGAACGGCGCAATGAAGAACTGCCATGTAAGCAGCATCACTTCATCGTGCAATGACGGGGCGGCGGCTCAAGCAACCGTGCGCATCCTGCGAGAAGAATGAAACCAAATTGACGGACACCTACCGCCATGCTGGCGTGCCGCTCGGGAGGCGGAATGACGATCGAGGCACAACTTCGCGAGAAGCTCGCGAAAATCGAAGCGGTCTTCGCGGGAGCCGGCACCGCCGGCGAGCGGCTCGCCGCGCAGGCGGCGCTGGAGCGCGTCCGGGCGCGCCTGGCCGAGCTTCAGAAACACGATCCGGCAACCGAGACGCAATTCTCGATGCCCGACCAGTGGTCGCGACGCCAGTTCGTCGCGCTCTGCCGGCGCTACGGGCTGTCGCCCTATCGCTATCGCCGGCAGCGGCTCACGACCGTGGTGCTGCGCGCACCGCGCGGCTTCATCGACGAGGTGCTGTGGCCCGAATTCCAGGAGCTGAACCAGGCGCTCAGGACCTACCTCAACGATGTCACGCTGAAGGTGATCCGCCAGGAGATTCATACCGACGCGAGTGAGGCCGCAGAGATCACCGGCGCCCTCCCCTCCGGCCCTAACCCTTGACCGCTCCCGCCGTCAGGCCCGACGACATGTACTTGCGGAAGGCGTAGTAGATTGCTGCCGGCGGCAGGGCGTAGATGAATCCCGCCGTCATCAGGAGCTCCCACGGCGAATCGTCGGCAGAGAGGAAGTTGCCGAGCGCCACCGGCAGGGTCAGCGTCTTCTCGTTTGACAGCAGCAGGAAGGCGTAGAGATACTCGTTCCACGCCAGCAGCAGCGCATAGGTGCCGACGGCGATCAGCGACGGCACCATCAGCGGAATATAGACCAGGCGGAAGAGCTGGAACGGCGAGGCGCCGTCGATCAGGGCCGCCTCGTCGAGCTCGACCGGAAGCTTGTCCGACGCCTGGCGCAGGATCCAGATCGCGTAGGGCGAGGCCACCGTCACCATGGCAAGGATCAGGGCAAGGTCGTTGTTGAGCAGCCCGTACATGCCCATGGTCTTGTACATCGGGACGGCGAGGAACGCGGCGGGAATGAAGTAGGTGAACAGCGCCAGGTTCATCACCAGCCGGCCGCCGTTCATCCGCAGGCGGCTGATCGCGAAGGCCGCCATGCTGGCGACCAGCAGCGTGAGAACCGCGGTCGCACACGAGATCGCGATCGAGTTCCACATCTGGCGCCAGAAATTATAGAGGAAGTGATGCTCCTGGCCGAACACGATGCCGAAATTGCGCAGGGTCGGATGAGTCGGCCAGAGCTGGCCCGAGAAGGCCGCATCCTTGGGCGAGATCGCGAACAGGAACATGTGATAGATCGGAATGAGGGCCCAAAGCAGGACCGGGATGCCGATCAGCAGCAGCCCGGCTTCGGCGCCGACGCCGCGCAGGATCCTTGTGCGGGTCATCGGCTGAGCCGCTTCATCATGAAGAACACCAACGGCAGCACCAGCGGCAGGCAACAGACGATCGAGGCCATCGCCAACCCGACCTGGTCGAGCCGCAGGTAGCGGATGCCGAGCGTCGCCAGCACGTGCGTGAGGTCGGCCGGGCCGCCGCCGGTCAGCAGGTAGACGCTGTTGAAGTCACCGACGGTGAAGATCATCGAGAGCAGGGTGCAGGTGACGTAGAGCGTGCTGATCGACGGCCAGGTGATGTAGGCGAAGCGGTGCCGGGCACCGGCACCGTCGACCGAGGCCGCCTCGTAGAGCTCGAGCGGAATGGCAAGCCGGCCGGCGAGCAGGATCAGGGTCCAGAACGGCAGCGACTTCCAGATATGGACGACCATCGACAACGACAGCGCGAGGGTCGGATCGTTCAGCCAGTTCGGCCCGTCGTCGCCGGTCAGCTTGAAGATCAGCTGGTTGATCACGCCCCATTCGGGATTGAGCATGAAGCGGACCGAGATGATCGTCGGGATCGAGGGCACCGCCCAGGGCAGCACGAACAGCACGGCAAGAATCTTCACCCACCATCGCTTGTGGGTGAAGAAGCCCGACAGGAACAGCGCGAGCACCATCTTGATGTTGATCGCCACGATCAGGAACACCAGCGTGTTCACGGCGGTACGCAGGAAGATCGGGTCCTTGGCGAGCTCGACATAGAGCTGCGGGCTGCGCGCCAGCCAGAAGGCGTAGCCGACCGGAAAGACTACGAAGCCGAGGAAGATCGCGATGTAGGGCGCGACGAACAGCAGGCCCCAGGTTTGCCGGGAAGAGAGGGCGAAGCCGAAGATGGCTCGCCGGGGAACGCGCTGCGCCGTCGAGGTGATCGTCGTGGCGGTCATTGAGAGCCTTACTCCAACTCTTACGCCCCCTTCTCCCTCCCCCGCTCGCGGGGGAGGTGTCGGCGTCTTACGCCGACGGAGGGGGAAGGCGAAGATGATGCTTCAACCTGTGACACCTTTCTTACCGTCCTCCCCCTCCGTCGCGGATTACCGCGCCACCTCCCCCGCGAAGCGGGGGAGGCAAAAGAGGGAATGAGGAGGAAGGATCAGCCCGCGACTTCCTTGATGCGGACGATCAGCTCGTCGACTGCCTTGTCGACCGGCACCTTCTCGTTGACCACCCGGTTCATCGCCTTGGCCCAGGCGTTCTCGTTGTTCAGGATGGTGAACTTCCAGTTCCTGGTGAACTCGAACGGCAGCGTGCCGGCCTTGAACTGGTCGTAAACGGCCTTGCGATGCTTGTCGGCCTGCCAGAACGGGCTCTCCTGGCTTTCCTTGGTCACCGGGAACCAGCGGCCGAGCGCGCCCTCGACGTAGGGGCGGAGGTTGTCCTCCTGCATCAGGAACGCGAGGAACTCCTTGGCCTTCGCCTTGTTCTTGGAGGCTTCGAAGATCACGCCGACCTTCACCGCCGTGCGATAGGTCATCGGCGAGCCGTCCGGTTTCTTCGGGAAGCCCGACGTCGCGATCAGCTCGTCATAGGCCTTGCGGCCGGCCGCGCGCTGCTCGGGGGTCAGGCTCGCGTTGTTGGCGTCGTCGAGCCACTTGGCAGCGATCGAGATCGTGTAGTTGTGCGTCATCACCGTCGTCTTGTTGTGGAAGGCGACGTTGTTGTCGGGATCCTTCCACGTTGTCGAGGACGGCGGCGTGCACCCCTTGATGTAAGGCTGGGTGTAGTCGGTGAGCGCCGAGACGAGGCCCGTCTTCACCTTGGGATCGTCGACCAGCAGCTTGCCGTTGTCATCGACCAGCTTGACGTTATAGGCGTCGACCCAGCTCAGGAACGACTGGAAGGAGTCGGTGGATTCGACACCCATCGGAAAGCCGGTGCCGAAGACGCGCTGGCCGGTCGCCTTTCGGATGCCGGGCTGCACCTTGTCGCACCAGAACGACCAGTATTCCTTCCAGGTGCCGGGAATGTCGTTTTCCTTGAAGCCGGCCTGGCCAAGCATGTCCTTCCAATACTGGATATGGAGCGTCTGCTGCTTGATCGGAAAGGCGTAGTAGGCCTTCTTCCTGGCCTTGTCGCTGTAGAGGTTGGCGGTCGAGAGCGCGACCGGCTCGAAGCGGTCCTTCATCGGCCCGAGCACGTCCGAGAGGTCCTCGAGCTTGCCGTCGAACGCCCACTTGCCGGCGGTCTGCACATCATATGTGTCCGAATAGGCGATGTCCGGCACGGTGCCGGCATCGAGCGCAGCAACCGATTTGGCGTTCATGTCCTGCACGGCGTACTGCGACAGCTCGACCTTGACGCCGGTCTTCTGCTCGTACTTCTTGATCGCGGCGTAGAGCGCGTCGTCCTCGGACTTGTAGAAGCCCTTCACCCACCAGACGGTAAGCTTGTCCTGCGCGAAGCCCGGAACAGCAGAAAATGCGATCGTCGCCGCGACGGCGACGGCCAATACCCGTCTCATTGTTTCCCCATTAGTTGTCTGACAACTTGAGTGGTATCAGCCCGCCCCGCGCGAGTCGAGGAAAGTCCGCAACAGTGCCGCGCACTGCTGAGCATGGGAAAAAGGCAGGCCGTGCCGGGCTGGACCGATCACGTTCAGCGCCGCATTGGGCAGCAGCTTGTGCAGCTCGGCCATGACCGGAACCGGGATGAAGGGGCTGCCGTCAGGATGGAGCAGAAGGGTGGGACATTCGATCTCCCCCAGCCGCGGCGTGAGATCGGCGCCGATCAGCACGCTGAGCGCCTCGAGGATCGAATCGCGCGGCCACTCGGCCTGCTGCGCCTCGAACCAGTCCCAGCGCGCGCGGCTCAACGCATCGGCGTGGAAGCGGTCGGGCATGAAGGCCTTCGACCAGCCGGCCGGCCCGCCCTCGTCGAGCTGCTTCTTCCACGCGTGGACCCGACCGATGGTAGCGCCGAGGTGCGCGCCGTTGCTGACGGCGAGCGTAGCGATGCGATCCGGCCGGGCGATGGCCGCGGCCAGCGCGATGGTGCCGCCGATCGATTCGCCGACGAGATGAAAGCGCTTCAAGCCGGCTGCATCCGCCACCGCGAACAGATCCTCGACCATGAGGTCGAGGGACCAGCCGAACGTCGCGTCGGGGATGTGCGAGCGCCCGCAGCCGCGCATGTCGAAGACCGCCAGCGGATAGCGATCGATCAGCGCCGGATACCAGCCGCGCCACAGCATCGAGCTGCTGCCGATGCCGTGATGGAACAGGATCGGCAAGCCTCGCACCTGCCAAGGCGCCGTCTGCTCGACGACTTCATAATGTAGCGCACCGTGCGCCGTTTGCGCGAAAGCCATTATGCACCATACTCAATCCAATGACCAACCTCAGCCGCCGCACGATGATTTGCGAAACGGCCGCCGGGCCGTTTCTGCAGGCGCGGCTGATCGCCTCGGGTCGGAAAACGGCTCGGCCGCAACGTCGTGGTCACGGCCGCCTCGGTTGCAAGGCCCCGAATGACGGCTGCCCTGCCGCACCCGAAGTCCGGTAAGGTGCGCGCGCCGGTCGGCCGGATGCATGGGACGATCGACGCCACGATACGCTCGCCCGACATTGCAGGACCTTCGTCGAACTCGGCGCCGATCCGCAGTTCGGATCGCCGTCCGAGTGTGACAGGTACGTCGTCGACGATCTCGCCAGGTGGGGCAGACTCGCCCGCGATACCGGCTTGTAGATCGAGCAGAGCGGCTACTCGTTCTTCATTCCCACGGACTGGATGATCTCCTGCCACTTCTTGCGGTCGGACGCGATCGTCGCCTTCAGCTCGGCCGGCGAGCTGGTGAATATCTCCATCGCATTCTCGGCGTAGCGCTTCTGGATCTCGGGCTTGGCGAGCGCGGCACGCAGCACCTTGTTCCACAAATCGACCAGGTCGGCCGGCATGTTGCGCGGGCCGAACACCGCGAACCAGTTGTCGACCCTGTAGCCCGGCAGGTACTGCGACATCAATGGCAGGCTGGCGAACGCCGGCGCGCGACTGGCGCCCCCGAAGCAGATCGGGATGAGGTTGCCGGCGGAGATCTGCCCCAGGAACTCAGGCAGATTGCCGAACATCATCTGCACGTTGCCGGACACCATGTCCTGGATGGCGGGCGCGCCGCCGCGATACGGCACGTGCAGGAGGTCCACGCCGGCCATCTTCTTGAACAGCTCGCCCGCGAGATGCTGCGACGTGCCGTTGCCGGCCGAGGCGTAGGTCAGCTTGCCCGGATCCTTCTTCGCCGCCGCGATCATCTCCGGTACCGAGCGGAACGGCGCCGACTTGGCGAATACCAGGATGTTGTAGACGTTGGCGACCGGGCTGATCGGCGTCAGGTCGGTGTCGACGTTGATCGGCAGCTTCAGCCCGGGCATCACCGGCGAGACGGCCATCGCCGCCATCGCCGCCAGGCCAATGGTGCGGCCGTCGGGCGCGGCGTTGGCGAGCGTCTCGTTGGCGATGAAGCCTCCGGCGCCTGCCTTGTTCTCGACGACGATGTTCTGGCCGACCTCGGACTTGGCCGACTCGGCCAGGAGGCGGCACAGCAGGTCGGCGTTGCCGCCCGGCGGAAAGCCGCAAAGCAAGCGCACGTCGCCCGCGATCCTGCCCTGTGACCAGGCCGGCGAGCCCGCAGCAGCGGCGCCCAAGAGAGCGCTGCCTGCGCCTACGAATGTCCTTCGTTTCATGTTGTTTCCTCCCTGAGAAGGGAAGCCTAGCATAGTCGGCGATGACCACGCTTCGCCGTCGTTCCCTCCTCGCCGGGCTCTGCAGCCTGCCGCTCGCTGGCCCGCGTGCCCAGGCCGTCGATTTCCCAGAGCGGCCGTTGCGCTTCGTGGTCGGCTTCCCGCCCGGCGGGCCGAATGATCTCCTCGCGCGGCTGATCGCGCCGGGCATCGGCGAACGGCTCGGCCGCAGCGTCGTGGTCGAGAACCGCGCCGGCGCCAACGGCGAGATTGCCGCCGCCTCGGTCGCCAAGGCGCCGGCCGACGGCAGCGTCTTCATGCTGGCGTCGAACGGCTCGACCACTGTCGCCGCGGCGCTCGCCAAATCGATGCCCTACGACGTACGTACCGACTTCGCGGCGGTAGCGCCGGTCGGCATCAATCCCATGCTGCTGGTGGTGCGGCCCGACCTGCCGGCGAAGGATGTCGCCGAGCTGCTGAAGCTGGCGCACGACAAGCCGGGCAAGCTGAACGGAGCCTCGGCCGGCGCCGGCGGCGCCACGCATCTCGCGCTCGAGCTCTTCAAGTCGCTGGGCAAGGCCGACATCGTGCACGTGCCCTACAAGGGCGGGGGGCCGGCGATGGCCGACCTGATGGCCAGCATGGTCGACGTCTATTTCGGCGGCCTGTCGACGGCGCTGCCGCACGTGAAGTCGGGCAAGCTGCGCGCCCTCGGCCAGACCGGCGAGAAGCGCTCGGTCGCCGCGCCCGACGTCCCGACCATCGCCGAATCAGGCCTGCCGGGCTACGAGGCAGCGATCTCCTATGGCGTCTTCCTGCCCGCAGGTGCGCCGCAGCCGCTGGTCGACAAGCTGCACGCAGCTGTCGACGCAACGGTCCGTTCGCCCGAGGTGGCGAAGAAATTCACCGACCTGGGCGCCGATCCGCAATTCGGCACGCCAGCGGCGTTCGCCAGGTACGTCGCCGACGACATGGCGAAATGGGCCCGCACCGCGAAGGATGCGGGCCTCAAGCCGGACTGACGGCTACGCCGTCACTTGACCGACGAGAAGGCCGTCGGCGCCAGCATCTGCACCAGCACGTTGGCGACGATCGGGCCGTCCTTCTCCGTCTCGGCGCGCTTGGCGTGCCACTCCGGGTCGGCCTGGAAGGCGTTCCACTTCGTCTCGCGATCGGCCAGCGATTCCCAGGCCAGGAAATAGGTCAGCTCCTGGTTGGACTCGCCGATCAGCGTGGTGAAGAAGCCGGCCTGCTTGATGCCGTGACGCTCCCAGATCTTGAGCGTGATGTTGGCGAAGCGGTTGAGCAGCGCCGGGAGCTTGCCCGGCACGCAACGATAGACGCGCATCTCGTAGATCATTTTCTCTCTCCCTCTAGAAGTTGTTGGCAAAGCGTGGTGCAAAGCCCGCGCCCTTGTGGTCGATATGGCAATGGAACGGCGCGCCGAAGTGGCACGGCATCAGGAGCGCCCCCGAACCCGCGCAATGCTCGATCGCCGCACGCCGGCTCTTGCGCGCATTGTCCTGGTCGAGGCAGGCGAAGCTGTTCCACTCGGGATGATAGACCTGCACCGCGTGATGCAGGATATCGCCGCAGAACAGCGCCTTGTTCCCCTTGGATTCGAGCTCGATGCGGATCGTGCCGGGCGTGTGGCCGGGCGCCGGCGTGATCCTGAGCCCGTCCTCGAGCTCGGCCGCGCCCTTGATCATCTGCACCCTGCCCATCTCGACGACCGGCAGCACCGAGTCGCGGAACGAGCCGCCGTTGGCCGGGCCCTTCTGCGGGTCGGCGTCAAGCGCCTTGTAGAAGTCGAAGTCTTCCTGGCTCCAGACGTACTGGGCATTCTTGAAGGTCGGCACCCAGCGGCCGTCCTCGAGCTGCGTGTTCCAGCCGACGTGATCGACATGCAGATGGGTGCACATCACCATGTCGATCTGGTCCGGCGTCACGCCCGCCGCCTTCAGGCGATCGAGGTAGGGTGTGTTCATCATGTCCCATTTCGGGCGGTGCTTGCGGGACTTGTGGTTGCCGACGCAGGTGTCGATCAGGATCGTCTTGCCGCCGACCCTGAGCAGCCAGCTGTGGATGCTGAGCTTCAGCCAGCCCGACGCCTCGTCGTAGTGGTTGGGACTCATCCACGCCCCGTGCTCGCGCACCACATCGGGCGTCCAGTCGGGAAAGAACACCTTGGCGTCGAAGTTGGGCTCGTAGCTTTCCTCGATGCGCGTTGCCGTGGCAGCGCCGAGCTTTACCTCGACCATTCGTTTCCCTCCCGCTTCGGTCGGTGAGCTTAGGGAAATCGATGATGTCAGAACAGGCCGCGTCCCAGCGATTTTCGATAGCCGAACGATGCCCCGAACGCGCCGACCAAAGGCGCCGCGATCATCAGGACCATGAAATGCACACCCACCTGTCGTGCGTCGAGAACGCCGGGCGACATCCGGCCGACCCAGTTAGCAACGGCAAAATAAACGGCTGCGCAAACTGCCCCTGCCACGAGCCCCGCGATCAGGTGCCACGGCGGACCAAGCGTCCAGCGAAAGCCGAGCATCAGGCCGATCGCCAACGCCGCACCGCAACCGACCAGGGCACCGATGGTTTCCACGGGATGCGACGCTCCTCTACTCGGCACTCGACTTGCGGCAGTCCGCAGCCGAAACTGACCGGCACGTCACACTTTGTATCAACTGCAAAAATATCGAAACGAACGAACACGCATGTCTGATGCCATATTCTGGAGCCCCGCGTCCGAGCTCGGCCGAGCTTTCGGGCGGAAGGAACTCTCTCCCGTCGAGCTGGTCGATCAAATCCTGAAGCGCGCCGAGCAGCTGCAGCCTCATCTGAATTTCCTCGTGCTGATCGACCAAAACGGTGCTCGCGCCGCGGCGCGCGAGGCGGAAACGCGCTGGCTGAAGGGCGAGCCGCTGTCTCCGCTCGATGGCGTACCGACATCGATCAAGGACACGACAACAGTAAAAGGCTGGCCGACGCGTCTCGGTTCCCACGCGACGGACGAAACACCGGCCTCGGAAGACGCGCCGGTCGTCGCCCGCCTGCGCGCCGCGGGCCAGCCGATCCTGGGCAAGAGCACGACGCCCGAATTCGGCTGGAAGGCGCTGACCGATTCGCCGTTGCAAGGCACCACCCGCAATCCCTGGAACCCCGGCCATTCACCGGGCGGCTCATCGGGAGGCGCCTCGTCGATGACCGCGGCCGGCGTAGCGCCGTTCAACCACGGCAATGACGGCGGCGGCTCGATCCGCATCCCCGCCGCCCACACGGGCCTGGTCGGGCTGAAGCCCTCTTTCGGGCGAATCCCGCAATATCCGGCCGATTCGCCGTTCGCCGACGTCGTGAGCCAGGGCGTGCTGGCGCGCAGCGTGCTCGACACGGCACTGGTGCTGAATGCCACCGCCGGTCCCGACCCGCGCGATTGGCGCTCGCTGCCAGCCGAGGGGCGCGACTACACGATCGGTCTCGACCAGGGTGTGCGCGGCTGGAAGATCGGGCTCAGCCTCGACTTCGGTCACGTCAAGGCCGACCCCGAGGTCCGCGCGCTCGTGGAAGCGGCGGCGAAGCTCTTCGAGGCGCTCGGCGCACATGTCGATGATGTCGGTCCGTTGATC
Source organism: Reyranella sp. (assembly GCF_965279465.1). Taxonomy (NCBI): domain Bacteria; kingdom Pseudomonadati; phylum Pseudomonadota; class Alphaproteobacteria; order Hyphomicrobiales; family Reyranellaceae; genus Reyranella; species Reyranella sp. Next base: position 2,689,367 of record NZ_OZ257242.1, on the reverse strand, counting down.
GAGCCGCTGCAGAACTCGTTCGAGCCGGTGTGGATCGGCAGCTTCGCCACCCGCCTCCGCCAGATCCCGACGCAATTGCAGGTCAAGCTCGACCCCGGCTTCCGCGCCGCAGCGGAGAAAGGCCTGTCGATCACACTTGCGGACTACGCCAGATCCTACGAGGCGAAGTCGAAGCTCGCGCGCGACATGGCTGTCTGGCACGAGAAGTACGACCTCTTGTTGTCACCGGTGACGCCGACCGCCGCACCGCCGGTCGACACGCTCTACAACTCTGACGCCTTCCCGCGCTGGACCAAGGGCGCACCCTACACCCTGCCGTTCAACCTGACCGGCCAGCCGGCGGCCTCGATGCCGGCCGGGCTCACCGCCGCCGGGCTGCCGGTCGGCCTGCAGATCGCCGGGCCGCCGCGCGCCGATCACCTCGTGCTGCGGGCGATGCGCGCCTACGAAAGCGCGAGCGGCTGGACCTGGCCGCAGCCGAAGGTGCTGGAGGCGCTGGCGAAGATGTGACTTCGGCGTGTGCAGCATCGTCGTTCACAATCCCTGCAATCAAAGCAGGGAGGATCCATGAGTCGCCAACTTCGTCTTGCCGCCCTCGTCGGCACGGTCGGCCTTCTATTCGTGAGCGCGAGCCCGCAGGCCCAGCAGCCGCCGCCGCAATTTCCCAACATGACGTTCTTCATTACCAGCGTTGGCGGACCGTCGGGCGCCAACTACGGCGGCCTCGAGGGCGCGGACAAGCATTGCCAGACCCTGGCCGAGAAGGCCGGCGGCGGCAGCAAGACTTGGCGGGCCTATCTCAGCACCCAGGCCGTGAACGGCGCCACGGCGGTCAATGCCAAGGATCGCATCGGCAAGGGGCCGTGGGTGAATGCCAGGGGCGTTCAGATCGCCGCCAGCGTCGCCGACCTCCATTCGGCCAACAACAAGATCGCGCCGGAGACCCTCGTCGCCGAGAACGGCCGCCTCATTCCGTCGCGGCTTTACACCGTCAACCAGCACGACATCCTGACCGGCTCGCAAGCCGACGGCACTGCGTTCCCGCCCGACAAGGACATGACCTGCGGCAACTGGACCAAGTCGGGCGAAGGCAGCGCGATGGTCGGTCATGCCGATCGCATGGGCCTGCGTGACGACGAGGCTTCGAAGTCGTGGAACACCTCGCATCCGTCGCGCGGCTGCGACGCGGCCTCGCTGGTGGCGACTGGCGGCGCCGGCCTGCTCTACTGCTTCGCGGCGAACTGATCGACCGGCAGCGTCGTGGGACCGTGGCTCGCCGCGCTGTTCACGATGCTGTTCCTTATATCGTCGGCCGCTGCGGAGACGGTTCGCTTTCGCAGCGCCAGCTGGCCGCCGACGCCGCTGCAGCATTGCCGGGAGATGATGGCGCGGCGGAGCGGCCTCGGCGCGCCGCTGCGGCTCGTCGTCTATCCCGAGGCCCATCACGCCTTCAACCTTCCGCTCGAGCCGCGCCGCTCCTATGGCCATCGCCTCGAATACAGCGAGACGGCGGATCGCGCGGCCTGGAGCGAGACGGTCGTGGCCTTACGCCAGGCCTTTTGCCGATAGCGCCGTGCCTTTCAGGAGTCGGCCTTCACGCCGGCCGTCGTGATCACCTTGCCCCACTTCTCGATCTCATCGTTCAGGAACTTCGCGGTTTCGGCCGGCGAGGTGCCGGCCGGGATCACGGCGAACTCGGCGAAGCGCTTGCGCAGCTGGGCGTCGGTCATCGCCTTGGCGACCTCGCCCTGCAGGCGATCGACGATCTCCCTGGGCGTGCCGGCAGGTGCGAGGAACATCACCCAGCTCGAGCCTTCGATCGGCGGGCCGCCCGCCTCGACGATGGTCGGCACTTCCTCGACGCCCGGCACCCTCTCCTTCGAGAGCATGCAGAGCGCGCGGACCTTGCCGGCGCGTACGTTGGAGATCACGCCGATCGGCGCGTCGATCAGCATCTGGAGGTTGCCGGCCGCGAGATCGGCCAGCGCTGGAGCGGTGCCCTTGTACGGCACGTGCACCATCTCGACGCCAGTAACCTGCTTCAGGAGCTCGCTGGTGAGATGCGCCGCGGCGCCGACGCCCGACGAGCCGAACGAGATCTTGCCGGGATTCTTCTTGGCGTAGGCGATCAGCTCGGCGACGTTCTTGACCGGCAGGTCGTTGGTGACGCACAGGATCATCGGCGCGATGCCGACCAGCGACACGGGGGTGAAGCTCGAAACCGGATCGAACTTCAGCTTGCCGGCGTAGAGCGTCTTGTTCGCCGCGTGGGCCGCGATCACGGTCAGGAAGGTGTAGCCGTCGGGGGCTGCATTGGCGACGAACTCCGCGCCGATCAGCGAATTGGCGCCCGGCTTATTCTCGACCACGAACGTCTGGCCGAGATTGATCTTCTCGAGCGTCAGGCGTGTAGCGACATCGGTCAGGCCGCCAGCCGTGTAGGGCACGACCCAGCGAATCGACTTGTTCGGCCATCCACCTTGCGCCTGAGCGCCGCCGGCCAGGAACGGCGCAGCCGCACCTGCGGCCAGCACGGTCCGGCGTTTGATCTCGTTCATTCCCTACTCCCTGCTCACTATTCTTTTTGTCGACCCGCTCAATCGAGCCGCAGATTGTGCCGGCCGATCAGGTTGCCGAAAAATACCCAATCTTTTTCCATCCGGGCCTTCAGCTCGTCCGGTCCGATATAGATCGGGTATAGACTGTAAGTCATCAGCTTCGCGGCCGTGTCCGGTGCGCCGACGAAGGACTTCGCCACCGCGGCAACCCGTTGCACGATTGCCGCCGGGGTGCCGGCCGGAGCAAGCAGCCCAAACCAGAGCTCGTCGGTCATGTCCGGCAGTCCCTGTTCGGCGAAGGACGGGATGTCCGGCAGCCCCGCAAAGCGCTTGCCGCCCTCGCTGCGCGTCGCCAGCACCTTCAAGGCACCCTCCTTCACGCGCGGCAGCGCCGACGGATCGAAACCGAGGTCGATCCGTCCGCCCAGAAGGTCGACCTGGGCTTCGCTCGATCCCTTGTAATGCACCATCAGCAGCTTGACGCCCAACAGTTCGGCGAAAAGCTCACACGCCATATGGCCTCCCGAACCGGGGCCTGCCGTTCCGCAGCTCACCGTGTTCGGCATCTTGAGCGCTATCGCCTTCAGCTCCGCGACGTTGTTGGCAGGAAAATCCTTTCGGGCAACCAGCAAGGTGAAGTTGGCGGCAAAGGTCGCGATCGGCACGAGATCCGTGCGCGGATCGTAGCTGACCTTGCGCATCTGCGCGGTCGCCGATATCGACGCGGAGTGGCCCAGGAGCAGCGTATAGCCGTCGGCCGGCGCACGCGCCGCGATCGCCACACCCAGCGAAGCTCCGGCGCCCGGCTTGTTGTCGACGATGACCTGCTGCCCGAGGTCTTTCGTCAATGCGGCCGCCACGTTTCGGGCGACGACATCGGACGGCCCGCCGGCCGCGAAGGGGACGATCAGCCTGATCGGCTTGGTCGGCCAGGCTTCCTGCGCGCTCGCCCCTGTCGCGAACGCCAAGGCCAGGCTCAACGCCGCGGCCACCCGGCCAATGTATGAAGTAGGCATCGCTCTCGAACCTCGCTGCGTGCGGTGACGTCGTCTCATTGGACCGCGCGCATCCTGCGCGCTCATGGGTTCGAGCGCGCAGGGTGCGCGCGGGCCAATGAACTTGACCTCGCTGCGCCGCGGTCAGCGTAGACGTGTCCGCGGCGATTCGAGCTGAGCTAGTCCAGATCCAGCCCGTTCATGCCGGCGTTCTTGCGCGCCTTCTTCGCCAGCTCGGTCAGGATCTTGCCGGCCTCGCGCGGATCGAGGACCGGCTTGGACTCCGGCCCCTTGTGCCAGCCCTCGGCGACGGCGAACTGGCCGTTGCCGGCCTGGAAGACGCGGCCGGTGATCTCGCGGCTTTCCTCGCTCGCCAGCCAGGTGGCGACCGGCGCGATCCATTTCGGGCTGCGCGTCTCCTTGTCCTCCTCGGTGTAGTTGCGCAGGTCCTCGGTCATGCGGGTGAAGGCCGACGGCGAGATCGAGTTCACCGTTACGCCGTAGCGGCCGAGCTCGCGCGCGGCGATCACCGTGAACGAGGCGATGCCGGCCTTGGCCGCGCCGTAGTTGGTCTGGCCGATATTGCCGTAGATGCCCGACACCGACGTCGTGGTGATGATGCGGGCATCGACCGGCCCACCGGTCTCCTTTGCCTTGTCGCGCCAATAGGCTGCTGCGTGCCGCGCCGGCGCGAAGGTGCCCTTGAGATGCACCTTGATCACGGCGTCCCACTCGTCCTCGCTCATGTTGACCAGCATGCGGTCGCGCAGGATCCCGGCATTCAGCACCACGGCGTCGAGCTTGCCGAACGCCTCGACCGCCTGGTCGATCATGTGCTTGGCGCCGTTCCAGTCGGAGACGTCGTCGCCGTTGGCCACCGCCTCGCCGCCCATGGCCTTGATTTCATTGACAACCTGCTGGGCGGGGCCGACATCGTGGCCCTTGCCCGCCCGGTCGCCGCCCAGGTCGTTCACCACCACCTTGGCGCCATGCTCCGCCAGCATCAGGCAGTGCTCCCGCCCGACGCCGCGCGCGCCACCGGTCACGATCGCCACCCGGCCTTCGCACAATCTCGCCATTGCTCCCTCCCGTCTTTTGCGTGTCTGGACCCGTGTGTCCTGCGCTACTCTAGCGGCCAACCGAGGAGGATCGCCATGGACACCCTGCCGCTCACCGCCCCCGAACAGGTCGGCCTTTCCGCAGCGCGGCTCGCACGAATCGCCAGCTGGATGAAGGGCTGGGTCGACAGCGGCAAGCTGCCGGGGCTTCTGGTTGCCGTCATGCGGCGCGGCGAGCTCGCCTTCGCAGAGACCTACGGCAAGGCCGATGTCGAGCGCAACAAGCCCGTCCGGCCGGACACGATCTACCGCATCTACTCGATGACCAAGCCGCTGACCTCGACGGCGATCATGATGCTCTACGAAGAGGGGCGCTTTCAGCTCGACGATCCGATCTCGAAGTTCATTCCCGCCTTTGCCAACCAGCGCGTCTTCATGGGCGGCAGCCGCGGCAAGATGGATCTGGTGCCGGCCGAGCGTGACATCACCTTCCGCGACCTGCTCAGCCATACATCTGGCCTGACCTACGGCATGATGGAGACCAACGCCGTCGACGCGCTCTATCGTGCAAAGGAAGGCGGCGTCGATTTCCAGACGTCCACGGCAACCCTGAAGGAGGTCGTCGAGAACGCCGCGCGCCTCCCGCTGATCGCCCAACCGGGCAAGGCCTGGAACTACAGCATCTCGACCGACGTGCTGGGCTATCTCGTCGAAGTGATCTCAGGCCAGCCGTTCGAGAAATACCTGCTCGAGAAGGTGATCAAACCGCTCGGCATGGTCGACACCGATTTCCATGTGCCGACCGATAAGCACGAGCGCTTCGCGGCCAACTACGGCGCGGGTGCCGGCGGCAAGCTCAGCCTGATCGACGATCCGGGCAAGAGCCGATATCTCGCGCCGCGCACGGTGAATTCCGGCGGCGGCGGCCTGGTGTCGACCGCTTCGGACTATCTGCGGTTCTGCAAGTTCATGCTCAACAAAGGCGAGCTCGACGGCGTGCGCCTGCTCGGCCGCAAGACCGTCGAGCTGATGACGTCGAACCACCTCAAGGGCGACATGGGCGACATGGGCGCGCCGCGTTTTTCCGAATCGACCTATCTCGGCATCGGTTTCGGACTCGGCTTCTCGGTCATGCTCGATCCCGCCAAGGCGCAGATCCTGGGCACACCCGGCGAATATGCCTGGGGCGGCGCCGCCTCGACGGCCTTCTGGTGCGACCCGGTGGAAGACATGGCAGTCGTGATGCTGACCCAGCTCATGCCGTCCTCGACCTATCCGATCCGCCGCGAGCTGCGCGTGCTGTCGTATCAAGCCATCGTCGACTGAGGCCCACCATGCGCAACACAGGACCGATCAAGGTCACGAAGCTCCATCCGCTGTTCGGTGCCGAGGTTTCCGGCATCGACATCACGCGGCCGCTAAGCCAGCGCGAGTTCGGGCCGATCCGTGCCGCCTTCGAGGAGCATTCGGTCCTGCTGTTCCGCGACCAGCCGATGGACGACGACAAGCAGATCGCGTTCAGCGAGTACTTCGGCCCGCTCGAGACGACGGGCAGCGCCAACCCTGCTTCCGGCACCAAGTTCGCGCGCCAGTCGAACCTCGACATCCTGACCGGCGAGCCGATCCCGCCGGACGACATGCGCATGATCTACCAGAAGGCCAATTACTTCTGGCATTCCGACTCGTCGTTCAAGCGCGTGCCCTCGTTGTGCTCGATCCTGACCGCGCGCATCTGTCCGCCAGAAGGCGGCAACACCGAGTTCCTCAACATGCGCGCCGCCTGGGACGTCCTGCCGCCGGCGCTGCAGGCGACGATCCATCCGCTGGTCGCCGAGCATGCGCTCGCCCATTCGCGCGACCGGGTACAGAAGGGCATCCTGAGCGCCAAGGCGCTCAGCGAGCTGCCGCCGGTCAAGCAGCGCCTGTTCCGCGACAACCCGATCAACGGCCGCCGCGCTCTCTATATCGGCGCCCATGCCGGCCATATCGTCGATTGGCCCGAGCCGATCGGCAAGGCGCTGCTCTACGAGCTGTCCTATCGCGCCGAGCAGCCGGAATTCATGCTCTCCCACGCCTGGCGCGAGGGCGACGTGATCGTCTGGGACAATCGCGCCGTCCTGCACCGCGCGACCTATTACGACGCCATAAAGCACAAGCGCCTTATGCAGCGCACGACGATCGGCGGCGACGAGCTGACCGTCCTTCAATGACGCCATCAGATGTTCACCTCCCCCGTAATCGGGGGAGGTGGCGCGGTAATCCGCGACGGAGAGGGAGGGCAAACGAGATCGTGCGCCACACCCCCTCCGTCGGCGTATGACGCCGACACCTCCCCCGCGAGCGGGGGAGGAAATAACTGCGCCATACGACGGCATGCCGCCCGGCCTGCCGCGCGGCATGGCGATCGCCACGGTGACCATCGGCCTGTCGATGGCCGTGCTCAGCAACTCGATGACCAATCTTGCGCTGCCGTACATCGCCCACGACCTGGGCATCTCGGCGGAAAACTCGATCTGGGTCGTGAATGCCAGCCAGATAGCGCAGATGGTGTCCCTGTTGCCGATCGCGGCGCTGGCCGACATCCTGGGCTACCGGCATGTCTATCGCAGCGGCATCCTGGTTTTCTGCATCGCCTCGATCGCCTGCGTGCTGTCGCCGACCCTGCCCTGGCTGATCGCCGCCCGCGTCTTCCAGGGCCTGGGTGCGGCGGCCATGATGGGCATCCAGCCGGCGCTGGTGCGCGCGATCTACCCGCGCAACATGTTGGGCCGGGGCCTCGGCTTCAACACCACCGTGATGGCCACGATGCTCGCCGCCGGACCGACCCTGGGCGCCGTGCTGCTCACGATGTCGTCCTGGCCGATCCTGTTCGCGGTCTACATCCCGCTCGGCATCATCTCGTTCCTCCTCGGCGAACGCTTCCTTCCCCGCACCGTGCACGTCCGGCGCCCGTTCGACATACCGTCGGCCATCCTGTCCGGCTTCACCTTCGGCCTGCTGATCTTCGCGATCGATGGCGTGGCGCACGGCCACTCGTGGAAAGTGATCGTCGCCGAGCTCGCCGGCACCGCGCTGTTCGGCACGCTGTTAATCATGCGTCAGAAGCGCCTCGTCCATCCCATGATGCCGATCGACATCTTCAACCGGCCCATCTTCTCGCTGTCGCTCGCCGCCTCGACCTGCACCTTCACGGCGCAGGGCCTCGCCTTCGTCAGCCTGCCGTTCTTCTTTCACACCGTGCTGGGGCGCAGTCCGACCGACACCGGCATCCTGTTGACGGCATGGCCCGTCGCCCTGGCCACCATCGCGCCCATCGCCGGCCGCCTGGCCGACCGCCACCACCCGGGCGTGCTGGGCGCGATCGGCCTCACCAGCATGACGGCAGGCCTGGTGCTCACCGCCCTGCTGCCGCCCGACCCGTCGGCCCTCGACGTGATGTGGCGGCTGGTGCTGTGCGGCGCAGGCTTCGGCATCTTCACCTCGCCAAACAACCGGCTGATGATGAATGCCGTGCCGCGCGAGCGCAGCGGCAGTGCGGGCGGCACGATCGCCACCTCGCGCACGCTCGGCCAGACGATGGGCGCCGCCCTGGTGGCCCTGATCTTCGGCCTCTTCGACTTCTCCGCCGGCGGCGAAGCGGCGTCCACCGCAGCGAACGCCGCGCTCTGGCTGGGTGCCGCCTTCGCCGGCACCGCGTTGGTAATCGGCAGCTTCAGGCTCAGGATGCAGCGCTGACCCGCGCGACAACGGCCTGCAGGACCAAAGTGACACCATGACGGAAACGGCAGCCCCTCACGCAAGGCCCGGGGACGAGAGTCTCCAGGACGGCATGCCCTCGGGCTGGCCGCGCTTCTTCGCGGTCGTGACGATCACCATCGGACTGTCGATGTCGGTGCTCGCCAATTCGATGACCAACCTGGCGCTGCCCTACATCGCGGACGATCTCGGCATCTCCGCCGAAGCCTCGATCTGGATCGTCAATGCCAGCCAGATCGCGCTGATGGTCACCTTGCTTCCGATCGCGGCGCTGGCCGACATCATCGGCTACCGGCACGTCTACCGCGCCGGTCTGGGCCTGTTCACCGTGGCCTCGCTGGGATGCGTGCTGGCGCCGTCGCTCCCCTGGCTGATCGCGGCGCGCACGCTGCAGGGGCTGGGCGGCGCCGCCTTGATGTCGGTCCAGCCGGCACTGGTGCGCGCGATCTATCCGCGCAACATGCTGGGCCGCGGCCTTGGCTTCAACACGACGGTCGTGGCCACCTCCCTTGCTGCCGGTCCCTCGCTCGGCGCCGCCGTGCTGACCCTGTGGTCATGGCCCGCTCTCTTCGCAGTCTATATCCCGCTCGGCATCGTCTCCTTCATCCTGAGCGAACGCTTCCTGCCGCGCACTACGCACGATCATCGGCCTTTCGACATCCTGTCGGCGGTCCTGTCGGGCGCCACTTTCGGCCTGCTGATCTTCGGCATCGACGGCATCGCGCACGGTCATGGTCCGGCGCTGATCATGGCAGAGCTGGGCGGTTCGATCGTCATGGGCGCCCTGTTCGTCTGGCGTCAGGCGCGGCTCGCGCACCCCATGATGCCGATCGATATCTTCAAGCGGCCGATCTTCACCCTGTCGATCACGACCGGCAGCTGCACCTTCACCGCACAGGGCCTCGCGTTCGTGAGCCTGCCGTTCTTCTTTCATACGGTGATGGGCAAGACTGCGACCGAGACCGGCCTCCTGCTGACGGCCTGGCCATTGGCAATCGCCGCGATGGCCCCTCTCGCCGGCCGCCTCTCCGATCGCTACCACGCCGGCGCGCTGGGGGCCGTGGGTCTCGCCTGCATGACCGCGGGCCTTTTCCTGACGGCAATGCTGCCGCCCAACCCCGGCGCGGCCGACATCATGTGGCGGCTGGTGCTGTGCGGCGCGGGCTTCGGGATCTTCTCCGCCCCCAACAACCGATTGATGATGAGCGCCGTGCCGCGCGAGCGCAGCGGCAGCGCGGGCGGCATCATCGCCACCGCGCGCACGCTCGGCCAGACCCTCGGCGCCGCACTGGTCGCGCTGGTCTTCGGTCTGTTCGATTTCTCCGGCGGGGGCGCCGCCGACGCCGCCAAGGCCGCGATGTGGCTCAGCGCCGGCTTCGCCGCCACCGCCCTCGTGATCGGCAGCCTGCGGATGCGGCTGCAAAGGTAAAGGAATCGCAACGGCCAGGAAGATCGTTCAAGAGTCCGCTTGCAGCATCGCCAGCATATCGGGCAGCTCCGGCAGCGTGTCGAAACAGGGCGCACCGGTAGCGGTCGGATCCCAGCTCGCCTTGGATGCCGTGTGGAAATGCGCGACGATCTCCAATCGGTCGCCGTCCTCGAGCAGGCCCGCCGGCACCCAGACATAGGGCAGGCCTCGCAGTGGATTGGGAACGGGCGAGCCGCACGTCGAGCAGAAATCCGACCGGAAGCCGCTGTCCCGTCGCCACGAAGAAACGAGGGTGGCGCCGGAAATCCAGCGAAACCTGGACGCGGCGACGACAGTCGCCGCGTTCGACATCGCGCCGCCCTGCCGCCGGCACAATGAGCAATGACACTGGTAGAGACGCAGGTCATGGCCGTCGATCTCGAATTCGACCTGTCCGCACAGGCAGTTGCCACGCATGAAGTGACCGCGCATATCGCTAACCTTTCCCAGCCTACGCCCTGTGTCATCCCGAGCGCAGCGAGGGATCTATGCCGCTCCGACCGTAGATCCCTCGCTGCGCTCGGGATGACACAGGGCGGGAAGCAGGACACGAAGATGGGTATTTATCCCTCAGCTCGCCAATTCCGGGGACGCGTGCATCTCGCGGAACAGAGAGGGCGCCATGCCGAAACGGCGCTCGAAGGCCTGGCCGAGCCGGGCCGATGATTTCAGCCCGACCCGGCCGGCGATCAGCTTCAGCGACAGGCCCTTCGACAACAGCGTGCGGGCCGCATCGAGGCGCAGGTCCTCGACGAAGTGCGCCGGGGTCTTGCCTGTCGCCTCGGTGAACTTGCGGTAGAAGCTGCGCTCGCTGTAGCCCGCATGCCGCGCCAGGGTCGGTACGTCGAGCTCGCGGTCGAGATGGTCCTGCATCCAGTCGATCAGTGCGGCAAACGGGGCGTCGGCGGCCGCCTGCGCCTGGAGCATCGGGCTGAACTGCGACTGGTAGCCGGGACGGCGCGCATAAAGCACGAAGTGGCGGGCGATCAGGTTGGCGGTCGCCGCGCCGAGATCGGCTTCCACAAGCGCCAACGCCATGTCGATGCCGGTGGTGACGCCGGCCGAGGTCCAGACCTTGCCGTCGACGACGTAGAGCGCCTCGGCATCGACCGAGACGGCGGGAAAGCGCTCGGCGAGACGGGCACAGCTTGCCCAGTGCGTCGCGACCCGTTTGCCGTCGAGCAGGCCGGCCGAAGCGAGCACGAAGGCGCCGGTGCAGACCGAGCCGTAGCGGCGCGTGCCCGGTGTCACCTTCTGCAGCCAGCGCCGCACGTCCGCGTTCATCATCGCGGCCTTCAGCCCGCGCGAGCCTCCGGCGACCAGCAGCGTATCGGGCTGGCCACCGATCTTCCTCGACTGCACGGCCACGCCGCAGTTGGTGGTCACGAGGCCGCCCTCGGCGGAGACGATCTGAAGGTCGTAGGCAGGCTTCTCAATCGCATCGTTGGCCGCGCCGAACACGGCGGCGGGGCCGGTGACGTCCAGCAGCTGGCAGCCGTCGTAGGCAAGGATGAAGAGCTTGTGCGTCATTGGCAGAAAATAGGCTCTCTTTGTCATTCCTGCCAATCGCGTTTTCAGCCAATGTCAGCCGCATGCATATCGGTATCCTGATCTTTCCCGCCGTCACCCAACTCGACGCCACCGGACCTGCACAGGTCCTCGCCCGCACGCCGGGCGCCACGATGCACATGATCTGGAAGACCCGCGATCCGGTGAAAACCGACGCCGGCTTCTCGATCGTGCCCACCACCACCTTCGCGGATTGCCCGCAGCTCGACGTGATCTGCATTCCCGGCGGCGCCGGGCAGATCGACCTGATGACCGACGCCGAGACGCTCGCCTTCGTCGCGGCACAGGGCGCCAAGGCGCGCTACGTCACGTCGGTCTGCACCGGCTCGCTGGTGCTGGGCGCCGCGGGCCTGCTGAAGGGCTACAAGTCGGCCTGCCATTGGGCGTCGCGCGACCTGCTCGCGGCGTTCGGCGCGATCCCCGTGGCCGAACGCGTCGTGCACGACCGCAACCGTTTCTCGGGCGGCGGCGTCACGGCGGGCATCGACTTCGGCCTCACCTTGCTGGCCGAGCTCGCGGGCGAGGAGGTCGCGAAATCGGTGCAGCTCGGTCTCGAATACGACCCGCAGCCGCCGTTCCAGTCGGGCAGCCCCGAGAAGGCCGGCCCGGATCGCACCGCTCGGGTTCGCGCGCAGATGGAGAAGATGATTGCGCGACGCCAGGAGGCCAATGCCCGGGCTGCCGCGCGCGTGGCATAAGCAAAGCCGGTTCCTCCCTGGGCCCTGCGCAGGGAGGACAGATTGAACATCAGGCGCTGGCGGAAGCGCTTTCGATGGTGATCGCCTTGCCGGCGGCCATGTCGTATTTCAGCCGCCGCACATGGTCGAGGTCGCGACCGGTGACCCGGACGAAGCGGCTGCCTTCGGGATAGTCGATCGCGTGCACGTCGCCCACGTCGTAGACGCCGGCATGGCCGGGCTCCAGGCGATAGGACTTCACCTTCTCGAGCTTCGCGTCGCCGGCGTCGTTGCCGCCGTCGAGCCGCTTGTAGACGCTCATGTCGGTGTACTTGATCGCCTGGCCGTACACCGCCCAGGACGACCCGTGGTCGTGCGGCGGGCTCTTGTGACCTTTGGCGTTGACGTGCGCCAGCACGACGAAGCCGAGATCCTTGTCCTCGTAGAGCTTGCGCGTGCCCATCGGCGCGGCGGGACCAACCGCCTCGTCGACGAACTGCTGATTGGCCAGCAGCTTCTCGAGCAGCACACGCACCTGCTCGCGGCCGGCGGGGCTGTTGTCGGCTGCCAGCGCGGCCTTGGCGTCCTTGGTGAAAGCGTCGAGCGTGTAGGTCATGGCTGCCTCCTAGCGGCCGCCCAGAACGCGGCGCGCGATGACCATACGGTGCACCTCGGTCGGGCCTTCGTAAACCCGCATGGTGCGGACCTTCTGCGCCATGATGGCGAGCGGCAGCTCCTGGGTGACGCCCATCGCGCCGAACGACTGCTGGGCGTGGTCGATCACCTCGGTCGCCATCTCGGTGGCGAAGACCTTGATCATCGAGGCTTCCATACGCACGTCGCGGCCCTCGTCCTGCTTGACCGCGGCATCCATCACCATCAGGCGGCAGGCGTGCAGCTTGGTCGCGGCATCGGCGATCCACCACTGGATCGCCTGACGATCGGCGAGCTTCTGGCCGAAGGTCTCGCGCTGGCTGACATGCTCGACCATCATGTCGAGCGCGCGCTGCGCCATGCCGATGCACCACGAGCCCATCTGCAGGCGGCGCACGGTGAGGCGGAGCTGCATCGGCGCGAAGCCGGCGCCGATGCGGCCCAGCACCTGACTCTCGTGCACGCGGCAATCCTCGAACACGACCTCGTAGGTGCGCTGCCCGGCCAGCATCGGGATGGCGCGCGCCACGACCAGGCCCGGCGTGCCCTTGTCGACCAGGAAGGCGGTGATGCCGCCGCGCGAGCCGCGCTCGGGATCGGTCACCGCCATCACGATCGTGAAATCGGCCTTGGCGATGCGGCTGATCCAGATCTTGCGGCCGTTGATCAACCAGTGATCGCCGTCCTTCACCGCCCGGGTCTTCATGCCGGCCGGATCGCCGCCCGCGCCCGGCTCGGAGATGGCGATCGCCGAGGTCGTCTCGCCGGCGGCATAGGGCTCGAGGTATTTCTTGCGCTGCTCCGGCGTCACCGTCTGCAGCATCATGTGCAGGTTGGGCGAATCCGGCGGGAAGGTGAAGGGCACGCAGGTGTAACCCAGCTCCTCGTTGACGCCGACCAGCGCCACCGCCGGCAGGTTGGCGCCGCCCGCCTCCTCCGGCACGTCGAGTGCCCACAGGCCGAGATCCTTGCACTGCTTGAAGAGCTTCTGGTTCTCCTCGTCGCTGAGCGCCGCGGGCTGGCCCGAGGCGAAGCGATCGAGGATGTTCTTCTCGAGCGGCATCAGCTCGTTGCGCACGAACTTCTTCACGAGGTCGCGCAGCATCCCCTGCTCTTCCGTCACCTTGAACATCCCGTCCATCGCGTCCTCCTACTTTCTGCCAATGCCCTTGTTCACGAATTCCAGCGTATAGGCCTGCCGCACGTCCAGCCCCTTCGGGAGCACGTCGACGTCGGTCATCGAATCGTAGAAATTCTTCCAGCGCGCATCCGACATGGCGCCGACGCCGCCGGTCAGCGCTTCGCCCGAATTCACGATGCCGCGCTCGTTCAGCACCTTGATGGCGTAGGCGATGCGCGCGTCGGTCTGGTCGGGATTGTGCTGCTTGATCAGCGCGTTCGCCGCCTCGATCGCCGGCCCGCCCTGCAGATATTGCACCCAGCCTTCGAGCGTGGCGTCGACGAAGCGCTGCACCATATCCTTCTTCTCCGTCGCGAGCGCTCGCGAGGTGGCGATCGTGGTCTGGTAGGCGCTGAAGCCTGCATCGGCGATCAGCATCACCTCGGGCTGATTGCCCAGCGCCTCGGCGATCGAGAACGGCTCCGACGAGACGAAGCCCTGCTGGATCGCCTGGGGGTCGGCGAGGAACGGCGACATATTGAAATTGTACGGCCGGAGCTGCGCATCGGAGAGTCCGTATTTCTTGCGCAGATAGGGCCAGAAGGTGGAACGGCTGCCGTTGGAGATCAGCAGCGGCCGGCCTTTCATCTTCTCGAAGCTGTCGAACCCGGAGCCCGGATGGGCGATCAGGACCTGCGGATCCTTCTGGAAGATCGCCGCGATGGTGAAGAACGGCGCGCCGACGCGCACGTAGGTGAAGGCCTCGAAGCTGTTCGACATGGTCATGTCGACTCGGCCGGCCAGCAGCATCTGTCCAATGTTGAGGCTTGGCCCGCCCTGGCGCAGGTCGACCTCGAGACCGCGCGCCTTGTAGAGGCCGGCGGCGACCGCATGGTAGAAGCCGCCATGCTCGGCCTGGGCGCGCCAGTCGGTGTGGAAGGAGAGCCTGTCCAGCGTCTGCGCCCGCGGCGGCCGCGCGAGCGGCAGCAGCAGCGGAGCGGCGATGAGGCCGAGCGCGGCGCGCCGGTCGAGGCGAAAGGCACCTGTCATGGAATGGGACTCGCACGTCGGAAATCGAGGTTCAGGGCGATGAGTTCCTTGATCGCCGTGATCGACGAGTACAGGCCGTTGATCGAAGGCAGCCAATTGTCCCACGGCAACCGCGCCGAAGGCGTGGCCCGGTAGTCGGTCGGAAAGGCGCCGGCGTTGAGCTTCGCCTGTGCGGCAATCCGCAACGCGCGCGGCATGTGATAGGCCGATGTCACCAACGCCACGAGGCCGTCGCCGACCGCGGCACGCACGTTGCGGATATTCTCCAGCGTGTTCAGCGATCCGGGCTCCTCGACGATCGCCTCAGCCGGCACGTCGAGATCGAGAAGGAAGGCGCGCATCGCTTCGGCCTCGGTGGCCGGTGGCCCGCCGTGCCGGGCGAGAAACGAGCCGCCGCTGACGAGGATGCGGGGCGCCAGGCCGCGATGATAGAGCCGCGCGGCGTGCCAGATACGATCAGCGCTATCGGACAGGTCGGGCAGCGGCTGCTCGGGCGGATAGGCGGGCGAGATTCCGCCGCCCAGCACGACGATTGCCGCGTAGCAGCAGGCTGGCGCCCGTCGCTCCTCATCTCGCGCCCGGTCCTCGAGCAGGCGCATGAGCGCGTCGCCGACCGGCTGGAACGAGAGGACTATCGTTTGAGCGACTCCCAGCGCCATCACGCCTTGAGCCGTTCGCCGCCAACCGGACAGCGCCAGGATCAGTGCCAGGGCCGCCGCCAGGCCGAGCGACGCCGGCGGGAAGATCAAGGCAAAGAGAATCTTGGGAATGGAGAAGGTTTCCATGCGGCCGGCTGTTGCCCGGCTATACTAGGCGCCATCCTGTCAGGCAAAGAGTTCCATGATTTCCAATTCGCTTCCCAACGATACCGCCCTGCGGACACGCGCCAAAAGCGTGATCCCCGGCGGCATGTACGGCCACCTCAATGTCGCGCGCCTGCCGCCCGGCTATCCGCAGTTCTTCGCCCGCGCCGAAGGGGCGACACTCTGGGACGTCGACGGCAACGCCTATGTCGACTTCATGTGCGCCTACGGCCCGATGGTGCTGGGCTACGGCAATCGCGAGGTCGAGGCGGCAGCCGATGCCCAACGCAAGCTGGGCGACGTGCTGACCGGCCCGTCGGAGCGGCTGGTCGAGCTGGCGGAAAAGCTAGTCGGCATGGTGGCCCATGCCGACTGGGCGCTGTTCCAGAGGAACGGCACCGATGCCACGACGCTGTGCGTCGTGATCGCCCGGGCCGCGACGAAGAAACGGAAGATCCTGGTCGCGCGCGGCGCCTATCACGGATCGGCGCCGTGGTGCACGCCGCATCCCGCCGGCACGACCGCCGAAGACCGCGTCCATCTGGTGCACTACGAATACAACGACGTCGCCAGCCTGCAGGCCGCAGCGCTGTCGGCCGAGGGCGACATTGCGGGTGTCATCGCCTCGGCGTTCAAGCACGATTACGGCCACGACCAGGAGCTTCCCACGCCGGCATTCGCGCAGGCGGTGCGCGCCTTGTGCGACACGACCGGCGCGGCCCTGATCCTCGACGACGTGCGCGCGGGCTTCCGCCTGCATCTCGGCGGCAGCTGGGAGACGGTCGGCGTGCGCCCCGATCTCGCCGCCTACTCCAAGGCGATCGCCAATGGCCATACGCTCGCCGCCGTCACCGGCAGCGACAAGTTCCGCGATGCCGCCGCTTCGGTGTTCATGACCGGTTCGTTCTGGTGCGGCGCGGCGTCGATGGCGGCGTCGCTCAAGACGCTCGAGATCTTCGAGCGCGACGACACGATCGCCCATATCGAGCGCATCGGCCAACGCTTCCGCGACGGCCTCGCCGCGCAGGCAAGCGCCCACGGCCAGGTGCTGAAGCAGACCGGCCCGGTGCAGATGCCGACAGTGCTGTTCGCCGACGATCCGCAGGTCGAGAAGGGCCGGCTGTTCACCGTCGAAGCCCTGCGCGGCGGCGCCTGGCTGCATCCGCAGCACAACATGTTCCTGTCGGCAGCGCACACGGAAGCCGATATCGACCGCGCGCTGCAGGCCACCGATTCGGCAATGGCGGCCGTGCGCAAGAGCTTCGGGCGGGGGTAGATCTTGCTTCCCCGCGCGCAAGCGCGGGGAAGAACGATTTCTATCGCCGCCAGGGCTCCGGCATGCTCGAAGACGGGCAGTAGCGCGCTTCCGTCGCGCCGGAATGCTCGCCGAAGCGGAAGGTGGTCGGGTTCACGATCACATAGACGTCCGTCATGGTCTCCGGCTTGGATTCGCGCGGATCGACCAGTTCCTGGGTGACGCGATATCGGGTCGGGTCGATCTTCTCGACCTTCCTGAAGGTGCCCGCCTGATGCCCGATGCTCACGCCGGTCGGGTCGACGTACCACAGCGTCGCGAAGCTCGCCTTGCCGCAGGGCGTGTCGGCGTTCACGTAGAAGCCGGGCTTCAGCGGCAGGCCTCCCGTTGGCGCCGCGGCACCCTTGCCCTGTGCCGATGCCTGTGGGCTCGGCGTCGCCGGGGCGGCCGGTAGCGGCGCAGGCGCGGAGCCCGGCCGCGTGAAGCGGTCGACGCAGGAATTGAGTTCGGCGAGCGCCATGCTGGTCCCGTCTAGGCTCAAGCCGAGCTGCCCTCCCGGCGCGAAGAGCGTCATCTGGCGACCCTGCCGCATCGTCTCGAACAGGCTCGCATTGGCCGGCAGCTCAGCGGCCACCAGTGTCTTGTTCTTCGCGGCCGCCGCAAGCTCGGCGGGCGGACCGCCATCGATCGAATAGCGCAGATGGATCTGCTGGCCGGGCCGCAAGTTCCACGACGGATAAAGCCAACCGACGTTCCAGCGCCGCTGCGCGCTGATCGAGAAGATCATCATGATCCCGCTGCGATAGCGCGCAAAGATCGTACAGTGGGAGAAGCCCTTGCCCGGCTGATCATGCGCGTCGAGGGTCCAACCCTGGATGGTCCGCTGGCTTCCCGGAATGATGTCCGCCCTGACCTCGGCCACAAGCCCGCACAGGCAAAGGATCGATAACGCAAGAACGCGCAATGCAGGTCCACCCCAGTATCGCGGGGAGTTTGGCACACGGATGCCGGCGGGCGCCAGACATCCAAGCTGCGGGACCGAAGCCGGAATTGTTCCGAAGCTCGCGGTGAGCGCGGAATTGCGGACGGGCCCCTGCCGTCCAGACGCCTGTCTTGTCGGTCCGAGGCGCAGGCTCGCTAAAAGCTCGCCGTCGCCGACAGCTTGAAGGTACGGGGAGCGCCTTGGATGAGATACCCATAGAAGGACGTCGCCCAATAGCTCGCCCCAAGCAGGTTCTCGGCGTTGAGACGCAGCGTCACCGGCTTGCCGGTCGGGCTCTGCGCATTGTCGAAGGTATAGCGCACACCGGCATCGAAGCGCGCCCAATCGGGGATCGTGCGGCGCGGATAGGACGTGTCGATGTACTGCGCCCCCGTGTAGATCATGCGCCCGTTCACCGTCTCGCCACGTGCGAAGGGCACATCCCATTCGCCGGCGAGATTGACCTGGACGTTCGGCGTCCCGAACGCCTGCCAGCCGTCGGTCAGGCCGTCCTGCGTCTGCGTCAGGATCGGTTCGAGAAACATCGCCCCGCCCAGCACCCGGACACCCTTCGTGGGCTCGCCGAATAAATTGAACTCGATGCCTCGGTTGCGCTGCTGGCCAGCCGGGACGTAGCTGTTGCTCGCAGTGTCGACGATCGCGACGGGCTGCGTGATCTGAAAGGCACTCACCGTCGTCGTCAGCTTGCCCCAGTCGATCTTGAATCCGACCTCGAGCTGGTTCGCCTTGTACGGCGCGAAGGCCTGCCCGGCGTTGGCAAAGCCGGCCGGCACGACCTCGCCGGGCTGCAGACCCTGGATCCAGTTGCCGTAGATCGACACGTCGCGCCACGGCTTGAAGACCAGTGCAAAGGCCGGCGAGAAGGCGTCCTGATCGTAGGCCGATGTCTGGGCACCGGTCGCGGCGTCGTAGTTCGTTGCCCGCACGTTCTGCAGGCGCCCCCCGGCGGTGAGCTGGATGCGCTTGTCGGCAACCGACAACGTATCGGCAAACCCCAAGCCTGAAAGGATCAGAAGGCTCACCTTGTTTGCCGTCGGCATGGCGAGGTCGGGCCGCGCGATCAGGTTGGGCGAATAGATGTTCGAGGTAAAGGCCGTGCCGTTGACCGAGCCCGCGCCTGCCTCCTGCTGCAGGGTCGTGGCGCTGACGGCGAGCTCGTGGCCGATCGGCCCGTGTCGAACAGCGCCCTCACCCCGGCCTCGCCGGTCAGGAAGGTATTGTAGACGGCTTGCCGGAACGGCGACTGCACGATGGTGCCGTCGGCGGAGGTTGCTACGGGGCTGCCACCCGCGAAGCTCATGACGCGGTTGTCGTGCACGCCGAACGCGGCGTAGGCGGTGATGCTTTCCGTGACGTCGATCTCGCCGCGCACCACGGCGAAAAGATCGCGCTTGGCAGTGTCGGTCCAGGTCTGCCCGAAATTCGACGAGTTGCGCGGCGCCGCCGGGACGGCCACGCCGACATCAGGCGCCACGAAGGAGACGAGGCCGCCGATGTACTGCAATTGGAAGCCCAGGTCGGCCGACAACCGCACCCGCTCGCCGCGAAAGTCGAGGCCGAGCGAGCCCACCCCGACCTGTTCGGTGTTGCGGTCGACAGCGGTGTTGCCCGCGCGGAAGACGCCGTTGAAGCGCAGGCCGATCGACTCGTCCGGCGCGAATCGGCGTCCGAAGTCGACGTGGCCGCTGAACTGACCGGAATAGCCGTAACCCGCAGTCGCCTGGTTGAGCGGCTCGCTGCCAGCGCGCTTGGGGACGACATTGATGGTGCCGCCGATGCCGCCGCCCGGCGGCATGCCGTTCAGCATTGCGCTCGGCCCCTTCAGCACCTCGACCCGTTCGGCTATCTCCGCCGGGACCGAGGCGACCGGCAGGATGCCGTAGAGACCGTTGAAGGCGGTGTCGAGGCTACTGACCGAAAAGCCGCGAATCCATACCGTCTCGTCGAGGCTGCCGCCGGTCGGCCAGAGGGGTCGGATCGAGGGATCATCGACCAGCACATCGCGTACCGTGCGCGCCTGCTGGTCCTGTGCCTTGCGCGCGGTGTAGCTTATCTGATTGAACGGCGTGTCCATCACGTCGCGGTTGCCGAGCAGGCCCAGCTGGCTGCCGGTAGCCACCTGCCCGCCGGCATAGGGCGGCGGCACGTTGTCGATCAGCGCCTGTGGCGGCGTGGCGGCCTGCACGCGCACCGGGTCAAGCTGCAACGCGCCTTGATCGCCGGCACCAGCCAAACGATGGATGGATATCGTGGTGCGGCTGGGCAGCGAGTAGGTAAGTCCCGTGCCCGACAGCAGGCGATCGAGTGCCGCGCCGATCACCATCGAGCCCTGAACGCCCGGGGTGTTGATGTTGCGGACGAGCGCGCCATCGACCGTGATCTGGCGGCCGGACTGCTGGCCGAAGATGCCCAAGGCCGCCGCAAGCGGCTGCGGAGGGATGTCAAAGGTACGCGCTTCGGTGGCCTGGGCGATGGCCGCCGGCGCCTGGCCGTCTTGTGCGAGCACCTCCGCTGGAAGCGCGCAAACGACGGACGCCATCGCGATCGTCACAGCCGGAATCTTCCGGCGCAGCCGTACACTGGTCTTCACCCCGATCTCCATCGGGGTGAACACGCGCAACGCGCGCCTCTCACTCACCCCCATTCAAAAGGACGAGCCAGCAAAAGACGTTTCCCAAAATACTGCCGACGAGCACGGTCAGGACGACGAGATTACGATCAGCCACGGAGTGACGCGGCGGACGACGGCGCCGTGCGCGCGCGCCATGCCGCGCAAGGCATCCTCGGGGTCATTCAGGTTATACGCCCCTGTGATCGGCTTGCCTGCCAGCGCGTCGTCGGCAAGCACGATGGTGCCGCCGTAGTAGGGACGTAGTTGCGCCACCGCATCGCGCAGAGGCTCGTCCTGCAGGATGAGCTGTCGCCGGCGCCAGGCGGCAACGAGCTGCGGTGGAACGCTCGAGCGCAACGCGCCGCCCTGCCAGGACAGATGGATCGCCTCGCCAGGTCCGAGAGTATGGACGGTTCTGCCTGCGGTTGCAGAGGTGACTTCGACGGTGCCCTCCTCAACGGTTACCTTGACGCCTGCCGAATCCCGACGGACATCGAAGCGTGTCCCGATCACCGTGCTCTCGACGTCGCTTGTTCCAACGCGAAACGGGCGCGAGGCGTTGGGCGCAACCTGGAAGAAGGCCTCGCCCTTGAGAAGATCGACGCGCCGCAGGTCGGCGGCGTAGGACATCGCCACCGCACTTCCTGCCGCCAGCGTGATCCGGCTTCCGTCCGGAAGGTCCAGCTGGCGGATTTCAGCCGTGTCGGTAACGGCGTCGGATTGCAGGCGGAGAATCAGCGATGGCCCGACCACCAGCCCAAGGCAGGCAGCGATGGCGACGGCGGCTGCCGCAAGCCTTGCGCGCCGATGCCCTCGGCCAAATCTGCGATCCGGCGAACCCCTCGCCTGCACCCTCGCCGCGCGCTCGGCGGCACGGTGGCTCGCGAGCAGCGGCTCCCATTCGGCCGCCAGCTCGGGTTGCACGGCGGCGGCGACCTGCGTGAGATGCTGAACGGCCGCCCAAGCCCGCGCATTCGGAAGGCTGGTGATCTTCCATGCCTCGAAGCGCCGACGCAACGCCACATCATCCGGCGACTCCTGCAGCATGATCAACCAGGCAGAAGCTTCCCGTGAGGCACGCGTTGCCGCCGGCTCCGGCGCAGATCTCATTCCATCCCTCACGGCAAGCATAGTGCACTTTTCAGCGGGCGACGTAGAGGCCCTACACTGTAAGACGAGGCATCCGCCCTCGATTACCAAAATAGTGAGGTGTCTTCTCTACGGCCAACCGAGCCGATGCTTGCAGTGCTCGAGCCCGTCCATGACGAGGAGCTGTGCGGCAGTCACCGAGATGCCGAGCACGGCGGCGATCTCGTGCAGCTTGCAGCCCTTCAGGCGATGCATCTCGAAGGCGACGTGCGTCCGATTCGGCAATTCCCGCAGGGCTTCCTGCAGCAGACGGAGATCGTCCTTGTGGACGACGACGGCTTCCGCTGTCGGCCGCGCATCGGGAAAGGCAGCGATCGCCTCTTCGGCACTGCCCTTGAATATCCGCTTCTCGACGTCGAGCCGGCGCTTGCCGTCGAGCGCGAGGTTGCGAACGATTCGGTACAGATAGTTCAGCGGCTCGTTGAGGAACTGGCGGCCCGTCGCTTCATCGAAGCGCACCCAGGCTTCCTGGACGAGATCTTCCGCCTGCGCCCGCGAGCCGACGATGCCCGCCGCATAGTCGATCAAGGCGCGCCGGTTCTCCGAAAAGATCGTGAGTGCATTCGCAGGCACAGCTGTCCGGGCTTCCCTGGCGGCCCGCCAATCGGGCCATCACGGGCCCTTAGCGCATATGCGAATGATTCTCAATACCAATCACGTCGTTCATCGTCGATGCGAGCACTTACTCTTGCACCGCCGAGCGGGTGATTTTTTCAATGGAGAGGCTTGTAGCCTGTCTCGCTGGGCAGCGCGGCTCCGCGCGATCGACAAATTTACAAACTTACGAGAGAGCCGGATAAAGAAAAGGGCGGGCTCGGTCGTGTGCCGATGCCCGCCCGATTCCTGGATGAAGCGCCTAGATCGCTTCCTTGAGATCCTTGGCGACGCGGAAGGCGACCTTCTTCGACGCCTTGATCTTGATCGCCTCGCCCGTGGCGGGGTTGCGGCCCATGCGAGCCGGACGGGCGCGCACCTGAAGGATGCCGAGGCCCGTGATGCGGACCTTGTTACCCTTCTTGAGGTGCTTCACGACCAGGCCGACGAAATCGTCGAGGGCGCCGGTGGCGTCCTTCTTGGTCATGCCCGTCTTCTCGGCCAATTCGGCCGCGACCTTGGACAGCGGGACGGTCGGAGCAGCGGGTTTGGTTGCGGTAGCCATGGTGGAGGGGTCCTTACATTTTTTGTTTCGCCAGCGTCTCCTGACGCCCCAGGAAGCGCTGACACCCCAAGGTTATCCACGAATCGCGGTCCCGCAAGCCCTCAAAGCGCGAAAAATGTCGATTTCTGGGGCTTTTTCGGCCATTTGAGGCGGCCATCCACAACGAAAAGCGAGTGTTTCGCGTGTCTTCAGCCGAACTCGTCCCGACTTTCGCTACCGCCGTGAACACCTGGCAGTGCGACGAAAACGACCATTTGAACGTGCAGCACTATACCGAGTTCGGCCACGAGGCGTCGGCTCACCTGCTTCACCAGCTGAGCTTCGGACCGCGCGCGCAGCGCGTCGCCGGCACAACCCTGCATATCGTGGACGACCATATTCGCTATCTGCGCGAGTTCCGGGTCATCGATTCCGTCGAGGTCCGCTCAGCGCCCGTCGAGATCTCGGAGTACGGGCTCACCCTCTACCATGAAGTCCGCAACCCGGCCGACGGCACCGTCGCCTCGACGATCCGCCGCCGTGTCGTAAGCGACGAACCCTGGCCCGCCGCGATGCGTGAGCGTGCGGAAAAGGCACGGGTGGCGCTGCCGGCCAATGCACGGCCGCGCAGCGTCGGCGAACTCGCCCTGCCCGAGCTGTCGCTCGCGCAGGCGGCGAGGACCGGCCTGATCGATGTCGGGCGCACGGTGGTGAAGCCCGGCGAATGCGACGAGCACGGCGAGTTCCTGCCGCGCCACCAGTTCGGCCGCTACTCCGACGGCGCGCCGTGGCTGTGGAATCATCTCGGCTTCGATCGCACGGCAATGCAGGAGCGCGGAGAAGGTTCGGTCGTGGTCGAGATGTTGAACCACTATCGGCGGCCGCTGCATGCCGGCGACCTCGTCGTCGTGATGAGCGGGCTCGCGGACTTCAGCGACAAGGTGCTCAAGTTCACGCACTTCCTGTTCGAGGCCGAGAGCGGCATGCTTGCTGCTTGCGCCGAGGCGGTGGGGATGAAGTTCGACCAGAAGATCCGCAAGATCATGACCTTCACGGCCGAGGACCAGGCGCGGCTCGCCAAACGCAAGCTGCGCTTCTGACGGGAGATCGAGATGGATGACAAGACGAAGACGGCGGCCGGCATCGCCGCGGGACTACAAGGGCTGAAGTACGACGACAAGCGGCTGGCGGAGATTGCCGCCGAGGTCGAGGTGCTGAACGACGCGGTGCGCAAGGCAGCCGAAACCCGCCTCACCTTCGACGACGATCCCGCGGCGTTCGCGAGCATCATGGCCAAGGAAGCGCGCTCATGAGGAACGATGATCTCGCGCTTTGGGAGCTGAGCGAAATCGCAGACGCTATCGCGGCGAAGCGCATCACTTCCGTCGAAGCGACGGAAGCCTGCCTGGCCCGCATCGAGATCTGGCAGCCGCGGGTGAATGCCTTCCTGAGGATCTACAAGGAGAAGGCGCTGGCGCAGGCCAAGGCGATGGACGCCGAGCTTGCCGCCGGCAAGCGCCGCGGGCCGCTACACGGCGTGCCGATGGCGCACAAGGACATGTATTACCGCAAGGGCGAGCTCTCGACCGGCGGCAGCGCGATCCGCAAGGATTGGCGCGCGCCGGTGACGGCGACGGTGCTCGACAAGCTCGACGCGGCCGGCGTGGTCGAGCTCGGCTTCCTCAACATGGCTGAGTTCGCGGCGGGCCCGACCGGCCACAACGTGCATCACGGCCATTGCCGCAATCCGTGGGACCAGACGCGCGTGACGGGTGGCAGCTCGAGTGGTTCGGGAGCCTCGGTCGGTGCGCGCATGGTGTTCGGCGCGCTGGGTTCCGACACCGGCGGCTCGATCCGCCTGCCCGCCGCAGCCTGCGGCGTGGTCGGCATGAAGGCGACCTACGGGCGGGTCAGTCGCGCCGGCGCCGTGGCGCGCTCCTGGAGCCTCGACCATGTCGGGCCGCTGACCCGCACGGTGCGCGACAATGCGCGGATGCTGGCGGTGCTCGCCGGCTACGATCCCAACGATTCGACAACCAGCGAAAAGCCGGTGCCGGATTACGAGGCGCTGCTCGACGGCGGCGTCGCCGGCCTCAAGATCGGCCTCGCCTTGCCGACCGACGGCCCCGCGCCGCTCGATGCGCAGGTGGGTGCGGCGGTGCAGTCCGCCGCCGACGTGCTCGGCCGCCTGGGCGCGAAGATCTCGACCGTGATCTTGCCCGACTTCACCGCGCTCTACCGTTCGGCCGAGGTGATGGTGAAGTGCGAGGCCGCTGCCATGCACCGGCCGTGGATGGAGAAGACTCCTGAACTCTACGCCAACCAGGTGCGCACGCGCATGGAGGCGGGCTTCTTCATCCCGGCGACGCAGTACATCGACGCCTTGCGCCTGCGCGCGCATTTCGTGGCGGAGTTCCTGGCGACCTCGATGGCCGGCGTCGATGCCATCGTGCTGCCGGCGATCCCCTTCCCCATTCCCACGATCGAGGAGACCGACACCGAGGAGAAGGGCGGCCCGGCCGTGCTCAAGATGGTCGCCGGCTTCACCGGCCTCACCCGCCCGTTCAACACGCTCGGCGTGCCGGCGCTATCGGTGCCCTGCGGCTTCGACAGGAACGGCGCCCCGATCGGCCTGCAACTCGTCGGCCGCCCGTTCGACGAAGCCATGCTCTACCGCATCGGCCACGCCTACCAGGGTGCGACTGACTTCCACCAGAAGGTGCCGGTGTAAGGCGGGAGCTGAATTGTAGAGCCGCCTCATTAGAGCTGCCTCATAGAGCCTCCCTCCCCCGCTTCGCGGGGGAGGGAAAACCTCATTACCAAGTGCTTTTCTGATCGGACTCTCTGATCAGATCCCAGATCACCCTGCGTCTGATCACACCGCCAGATTCACCGTCACGCTCTTCCTCTGCGTGAAGCTGTCGAGCATGCCCTCCAGGGAGAATTCACGGCCGAGGCCGCTCTGCTTGTAGCCGCCGTAGGACATGCCCGGCGTCTGGCCGCCGCCCTGGTTGACCTGGACCCAGCCGGACTCGATTGCGTGCGCGGCGCGCAGGGCCTTGCCGATGTCGTGCGTCCAGACATAGGCCGCGAGGCCGTAGTGGCTGTCGTTGGCCATGCGGATGGCCTCGGCCTCGTCGCTCCAGCGGATCGCGACCAGCACCGGCCCGAAGATCTCCTCGCGCGCCAGGCGCCAGTCGTTCGAGCGATCGGCGAAGACGGTCGGGATGGTGAAGTAGCCCTCGCTCAGCGGGCCGGTCTTGGGCGGCAGGCCACCGAACACCAGCCTGGCGTCGGAGCGGTCGAGGCCGTCCTGCACGTACTTGCAGACCTTGGTGTACTGCTTGTTGTTGATGATGGTGCCGATGTCGCTCGCCTCGTCGAGCGGATCGCCGATCTTGAGCGCGGTCGTCTTCTTCTCGAGCTTCTCGAGGAAGCTGTCGAAGATGTCCTCGTGCAGGAACAGGCGCGATCCAGCCGTACAGCTCTGGCTTTGCCGGGTGAAGCGCATCGCATTGATGATGCCGTCGACCGCCCAGTCCTCGTCGGCGTCGGGATAGACGATCGACGGGCTCTTGCCGCCGAGCTCGAGCGACACCGGCACGATGCGCTCGGCCGCCGCGCGCATGATGATCTTGCCGACCTCGGTCGAGCCGGTGAAGGAGAGCTTGCGCACCTTGGGGTGGTTGGCGAGCGCGCCGCCGGCTTCCGCGCCATAGCCGGTCAAAACGTTCAGCACGCCAGGCGGCAGGAACTCCTGGCAGATGTCGGCCATCATCAGCACACCCATCGGCGCGTCCTCGGCCGCCTTCATCACCATCACGTTACCGGCGCACAGCGCGGGCGCGATCTTGAGCGCGCCCAGCATGACGGGCGCATTCCACGGGATGATCGCGCCGACGATGCCGATCGGCTCGCGTCGGGTGTAGGACAGCACGGTCTCGCCGAGCGGCACGGTCTCGCCCTTCAGCTCCGAGGCGAGACCGCCGAAATAGCGGAAGATGTCGGCCGTCATGTTGGCCTCGCCACGCGCCTGGGTGCGCAGCGCGTTGCCGGTTTCGAGCGCAATGGTGCGAGCCAGTTCCTCGGTGCGCGCCTGGATCGCCTCTGCGATCTTGAGCAGCAGCTTGCCACGCTCGCGCGGCACGACCTTCTTCCACGATGCGAAGGCTTTGTCGGCGGCCTCGACCGCGGCATCGACATCGGCCGCGTCGGCGCGCGGCACATCGGTGATCCCCTTGCGCTTGGCCGGGTTCTCGACAGTGAAGTGCGCGCCGGAAGCACTGGCGACCCACTTGCCGCCGATCAGCATGCCCTTGGGCTGGTACGTGTTCGCGGGCTGGGCAGTGGACATGACTCACCTCTGTTTCTTGAAGGACGCGGAGTTTCGCTTCTCGATCTAGTCGGAAAATGCCTACTCTTGAGATCTCACGTGATGTCGGAACCCCAGCCCACCATTTCACCCACCCGGCCCGGATGGAACAGGCTTCGTCGACGCAGCGAGTGTGAGGTGAGCCGCGTGCGGCTTCCATGTCGGGCAAGATCGTGGCCGAGCACGTCCCAGACCGTCTCTCCTGGTCAGATGGTGGCGCCTTGTCTGCAGGCCGGGCCGTGCACCGCCAGCGGCAGCGTGGCACTGCGCGGCACCATCGATACCGCGACCCAATAGTTTCCTAATGTGACTTACTATCGCGACAGTCCGCTATCCGGCGGCCGCGCACACTACCCGAAAGGGGTACCCCCACAGCGACCTCCTTTCCTCCCGCTAATTAACATATGATGGTTGCATTCATGAGGAGAGATGCAATGCAGTTGTATGCTGGCCGGTCCGACCACCACGCGTGGTACAGCGTCGAAACAAGCCAAGCTTTTCATGAGATCAAGTTGCCGGTTGAAGAACGGCTCATGACCGCCGAACAGCGGCGCGCCTATCACGCTCTGCTCGAACTCTCCGAGCAGTACGGCACTGGCATCCGCCAGTCGCCGCATAGGAACCGGTGACTGCGAGCTCGGACTACTGAGGCGCCGGCGCGAGCGGTATCCTCGGCGCCGGGGCGACTCCAGGCACCCCACAGAATTTCGGCGGCTATATCGCCGCCGAAATAAGGCGTTGGAAGAAGGTCGCCCAAGATGCCGGCGTCAAGCCGGAGTAAGCTACGCCGCCTGCGCGAGGGCCGGCGTCAAGGCCTCCTCGGCCGCCAGGGTGCGGGCGGCGGCATGGACCGTCGCGGCGATCCGTACGCCGGCCTGCACCTGCTCGGCCGAGAGGCCGTGGTCGCGCAACACCTTCTCATGCGCCTCGAGGCACATGCCGCAGCCGTTGACGGCCGAGACGACCAGCGACCAGAGCTCGAAGTCGGCCTTGTCGACGCCCGGCTTGGCCATCGCGGTCATGCGCAGCTTGGCCGGCAGGGTCTTGTAGTCGGCTGCGTGCACGAGATGCACGAAGCGATAGTAGATGTTGTTCATCGCCATCAGCGATGCTGCGATCTTGACGGCGTTCAGCGCCTCGGGCGAGAGATCGCCCGAGAAGGCATCGACCACGGCTTGGGTGGTCGGTGCGTGGTTGGCAGCAAGCGCAGCAGCGATGAAGCTGCCGGCCTTCTGCTGCGGCGTCAGGAGCTGCTCGGACGCGAGGCTCGATAGATTGAGCTTCACGTCGCGCGCATAGTCCGGCAGCCGGTCCTTCAGCGTGTCGATCGACATGATCGCCTCCTTATGCGGCCTTCAGGACCTCTTCGCCCTTCTGCCAGTTGCAGGGGCAAAGCTCGTCGGTCTGCAGCGCATCGAGCACACGCAGCACTTCCTGCGGATTGCGGCCGACCGAGAGGTCGTTCACCGACACGAAGCGGATGATACCTTCGGGATCGACGATGAAGGTCGCGCGCAGGCAGACGCCCTCGCTCTTGTCGAGGATGCCGAGCGCCGTCGACAGCTCGCGCTTGAGATCGGCCAGCATGGCGATCGGCAGGGTCTTCAGGTCGGCGTGGTTCTGGCGCCAGGCGAGATGGACGAATTCGCTGTCGGTCGACACGCCGTAGACGACGGCGTCACGCTCGACGAACTCCTTGTTGAGCTTGCCGAAGGCCGCGATCTCGGTCGGGCAGACGAAGGTGAAGTCCTTCGGCCAGAAGAACACGACCTTCCACTTGCCCGCGTCGGTCTTGTCGTTGACCTGCGTGAAGGCCGTCTTGGCATCGGTGCTCACCACCGCCTTGAGGTCGAAGGAAGGAAACTTGTCGCCAATGGTCAGCATGAAACGCTCCGGTTAAGATTCCAGTTTGGAACGTTTCTAAATTTAGAGAGTTCAACCTCAATTGCAAGTCATTCGCAGAACTATTTCAAGGTATAAAACTATCCGTTCGTTTTCCGTGGTTTACGCTTCTTCTTCGCGGTCAGTTCGCCGTACTTCATTCCCTCGAGCTTGATTCCGTCGGGGTCGAGGAAGAACACGGCGTAGTAGTCCTCGTAGTATTCGTCGGCCGGATCGACGATCCGGACCTTCGCCTTCTCGAGGAACGCCTGCAGCGCATCGACATCGCGGCGGCTGCGCAGCTGGAAGGCGTAGTGGTGCAGCCCGACATCGCCGATCCTGTATTTCTTCCTGCCCTCGGCACCGGCGATCCAGTAGCGGGTCTTGCCGTTGGTCCAGCCGATCGTGCCGGGATATTCGTCCGAGACCTCGAAGCCCAGGAACTCGAACAGCTTCGAATAGAAGGCCTTCGACTTCTCGTAGTCGCTAACCCTGATCGAGATGTGGTCAATCCCGACGACCTTCGACACGAGCATGGCTTCCTCCTCTCGCTGGATGTTGGACAACCGGCCGGCAGTCCCTAAGTTCCTCGCAATGCGCCTTTCCGTTCTCGACCAGTCCGTCGCCGTCGACGGCCGCCCCCACGACCAATCGATCCGCAACACCGTGGCCCTCGCCAGACACTGCGAGATGCTGGGTTACGATCGGTTCTGGGTGTCGGAGCATCACAACCATCCCACCATCGTCGGCACGGCACCGGAGATCGTGATGGCCGCGATCGCCGCCACCACCGAGCGCATCCGCATCGGCAGCGCCGGCATCATGCTGCCGCACTACGCGCCGTTCAAAGTCGCCGAAGTGTTCCGTGTTCTCGACGCCCTGGCGCCGGGCCGCATCGACATGGGACTTGGCCGCGCCCCGGGCTCCGACGGCCGCACTGCCTTCGCGCTCAATCCCGCAGCCAACGAGCGACCCGAGCATTTCCCTTCCGATGTCCGCGACCTGATGGCCTGGGTGCAGAACGAGCCGCTGGTGACCGGCCATCCCTTCGCCGCGGTGAAGGCGTTCCCGCAAGGCGCCACCTCACCCGAGGTCTGGATCCTCGGCAGCTCCGACTACGGCGCGCAGGTCGCCGCCCTGTTCGGCCTGCCCTACTGCTACGCTTGGTTCTTCAGCGACGGCGCCGGCGGCGAACGCGCGATCGACCTCTACAAGCGCACCTATCGGCCGAGCGAACGCCATCCCAAGCCGCACTCGGGCCTCTGCGTGTGGGCGCTCGCCGCGCCGACCATGGAAGAGGCGCAGTACCATCTCACCTCGCGCGTGCTGTCGCGCATCAACCGCGACCGCGGCCTGCTCGGGCCGCTGGTGTCTCCCGACGAAGCCGCGCAGGCTTTGAAGCCGCATGACCAGGCACGCATCGCGAAGATCCGGAAGGATACATTCGTCGGCACCGGCCCCGAGGTGATGGCCCGCATCGTCGAGCTGAAGGACAAGGTCGGCGTCGACGAGATGGCCGTCGTCACCTGGACCTATGACGAAGCCATCCGCCGCCAGAGCTATGCGGAGCTTGCCAAGGCATTCTAACCGGGCGGAAGCGATGACACAGACGCTGTTCACCAACGCAAACCTCGTCCTCGACGGGTTCGCCGATCTGCAACCCTCGTTCAACGTCCTGGTGAAGGACAACCGCATCGTGTCGGTGTCGGCGGAGCCGTTCAGCGCGCCGGAAGCGACGGTCGTCGATGCCGGCGGAAGGACGTTGATGCCAGGGCTGATCGACGCCCACGCCCACATCACCGGGCTGTCGCTGACGCCCAAGAACATCGCCTATCCCGCCGCGGAAATCGCCATTGCGTCGGCGAACTACCTGCGCAACTGCCTGATGGACGGTTACACGACCATCCGCGAGGCAGGCGGCGCCGACCACGCGACGGCCCGGCTGCTCGCCGAGGGGCACATCGTCGGCCCGCGGCTGTTCTATTCGGGAAAGGCGCTGACCCAGACCGGCGGCGGCGCCGATTTCCGGACACCCGACGAGGCGATCGATCCCTGCGGCCATATCGGGCCGTTTTCGAACATGTCAGTGATCGCCGACGGCACCGCCGAGGTGCGCAAGGCTGCCCGCGAAGAGCTGCGAAAAGGGGCCACGCAGATCAAGCTGTTCGCGTCGGGCGGTGTGGTGTTCCCCGCAGA
This sequence comes from Reyranella sp., assembly GCF_965279465.1. Taxonomy (NCBI): domain Bacteria; kingdom Pseudomonadati; phylum Pseudomonadota; class Alphaproteobacteria; order Hyphomicrobiales; family Reyranellaceae; genus Reyranella; species Reyranella sp. The sequence continues at coordinate 2,658,054 of NZ_OZ257242.1, read as the reverse complement.
GGGTCATGCGACGCGCTACGAGTTTTCCGTGGAAGAGCTGGAGGCCGTCGTCGAGGAGGCGACGGCACGCGACACCTACGTCATGGCGCACGTCTATACCGACGAGGGGGTGCGGCGTTGCCTCAAGGCCGGTGTGCGCTCCATCGAGCATGCCAACTTCGTGACCGAAGACACCGTGGCGATGATGGCGGACTACCATGCGTTCTACGTTCCGACCTTCATCTCGCTCGTGCAGCGGGTCGAGAGCGCCGCCGAGACCCATCTGCCGCCCACCATCGTCGACACCCTGCAGCGCACGATCGCTCGCGGCAGGCAGGTCTACGGATGGGCCCGCAAGCACAAGGTGCCGGTCGGCTTCGGCACCGACCTGTGGGGCCCCGAGGCACAAAAGGCCCAGCTGCGCGAATTCGAGATGCGTCAGGATCTCGATCCTCCGGCCGATATCCTGCACTCGGCCACCGTGACCAATGCCGAGTTGCTGATGGAAAAGGGCACGCTCGGCGTCATCGCCGAAGGCGCCTACGCCGATCTGCTGATCGTCGACGGCAATCCCCTGCAAGATCTCGGCGTCCTGATGAATCCGCAGAAGAACCTGAAGTTCATCATGAAGGACGGCGTGGTCTACAAGAACGAGCTGACGGCCACGACCCACGAGCCCTGACTGTGGAGGTCCCTGGGGTGGGTGCCCCGGAAACTCCGCAAAGACTTCGCGGAGTTTCCGGGGCCCTACCGGCGCGGCTCTCGAGCAGGCTAGCGCGGCTCCGTCCAGCTTTCGGAGAAGGCCAGCGCGCAGGTGCTGAAGGGCTGGCCCTCGCGCTCCCGCGCCCAAGGCTGGCCCTTGGCTTCCTTGCCGTCGACGGTCAGCCGTGCGCCGAGCGCGGGGATGAGCAGCGTGCACACGCCGTAGGGGCGCGGGTTCGGGGCCTGGTTGGGCTGCGTATGGATCAGCAGCGGCTCACCGATATCGTACCAGGTGAGCGCAAGCTCGGAATCGATGGCCGAAACATGTTCGGTCCAGAAATAGCGCGGATCGCCCGACTTCTCGAACGCAGCGTCGGTGACCGGAATCGTCAGGTCCTTCAGCTCCGGATTGAGCATGCCCTGCACGGTCTTCTGCAGCCAGCGCGCCATCGCGATGTTGTCGGAATAGATGCGCCAGCGGCCGTCGGTCAGCTCGCTTTTGACATACAGCACATGGCCCGGCCCCATCGGGCAATGGATGATCCGCCAGTAGCTGGCATCGGTCGAATTGGGATCGCCGTCCTTGCTGCTGAGGCGAATGAACGGGTTCTCTCCCGTCAGGATCGTTCGATTGGGGTCGGCAACGCTCATCTCGGTCCTCCTGTTCCGGAACTCGCTCGTCGAGTCCGGCGTTGTTCCTGCTGCTGGAGAATGCAGGAGCGCTCCCATGGTCGTATTTCGCCGCGCCATTGTCATCTTCGTTACGGGAAGCTTGGGTTACGCTGGCGCTACGGTCGCACAGACGGGACCGGGCGATCCGCCGGGCCGCGTCGGGCGGCTGGCCTTCATCCAGGGCACCGTCTCGTTCCACGACAACGAGCAGACCGACTGGGCGCCCGCTCTGGTGAACACGCCGGTGACGAGCGGCGATGCGATCTGGACCGAGCCCAATGCCCGGAGCGAGATCTCGATCGCTGGCACGCGCCTGCGCATGGACAGCGCAACTCAGCTCGACATGCTCGCCCTCGACGACACGCAGACGCGGATGCAGCTCGATCAGGGCCGCATCGACATCAGGACCTTCACCTACGACACCAGGCAGCCCTACGAAATCGTCACCCCGCGCGGCACCATCTCGTTGCAGCAGCAGGGCGACTACTACGTCGAGGCGGGCACGACTGAGGATCCGACACGGCTCGGCGTGCGCCAGGGCGCGGCACAGATCCAGGCGCCCAACGGGCACGTACTGGCGGTGCGCGCGGGCGAAGTCGGCGAGATTTCCGGGGATGGCAGCGCGCCGCAGCTCCACACGATCCAGACCGCCCCGCCACCAATGCCGGCGTCGTGGGCGGAGCGCGACCGACAGGTCGTCTACGACAAGCCGCCGCAGTACCTCAGCAGCAGCATCACCGGATACGAAGATCTGAATGCCTACGGTACGTGGAGCAACGATCCGGAATACGGCCAGGTGTGGTCCGCCCGGTCGGTGCCGGCCGGCTGGTCGCCCTACAGCACCGGCCGCTGGAGCTACGAGCGGACCTACGGCTGGACCTGGGTCGACGAGCAGCCATGGGGCTTCGCGCCCTATCACTACGGCCGCTGGGCACAGCGCAACAACCGCTGGTTCTGGGTCCCGCCGGAGCGCCAGCAGCGCGCCGTCTATGCGCCGGCATTGGTCGCCTTCGTCGGCGGCACCGAGCTCGGCGCGGCGATCGGGCAGCAGAATCGCGCGCCGGTCGGCTGGTTCCCGCTCGGACCACGTGAAGCCTACGTCCCGCCCTACACCAGCAATCGCGATTACTACCGTCGCCTGAACGCCGGTGCGCGCGTCCAGCAGCAGGTCCTGGAGGATCGTTGGCAGCGGGCCCAGCGGCGTGAGGCGATCGCCAACGACAATCGGCAGTTCGCACTGATGAACCGCCGCTTCGCGACGGTGGTGCCGGCCGAGGACTTCGCCCGGTCACGCCCCGTCCAGCGGGTCGCGATCCGGGTGCCGGCCGACAGGCTCGCCACCGCGCCGGTGGCCTTGCTCGCGGCGCCTCCCTCGCCGACACAGTCGATCCGGGCAAGCCGCGGATGGGATGACGACAACCGTCGGGACGGCGTCAATCGCCCGAACGATCCGCGCGGGAACGATCGCACTGTGCGGGACAACGACCGCAATACCCGCGACAACGATCGGAACGGCCGGGACAACGATCGGAACCGCCCGGATCAGGCAAACGCGCCCGGCGCTCCGTCGCGTCTCGCCACCATGCAAGCCATCAAGCCCGAGCCGGAGCGGGAGAAGGCGCCCGGTCCGAAGTTCACCCCGCGCGCCGCCGTAGCTGCCAATGCTACGGAACCCGGCAAGACCGCCGAGCCCGCGAAGCCGGGCGAGCCCTCCAAGGCCGCCGACGGCAAGGTGCCGCTGCCGCTCCTTGCCCCGCGCAACGCATCCGCTCCGCCCCCCGCCAAACTCGAGGGTGAGCGCCGGCCGGTGCAGGGCCAACAGGGCAATGCTCCTGACAAGCGGCCGGCGGACGCTGATCGTCCGGGAACGCCGCCACGTCCGGGCGAAGCCAATCGCCCCGAGCCGCAGCGGCCCGATCAGCCCGGCCAGGCCAACCTGCCCCCGGTCCGTGATCGCAGCACGAATCGTCCGGAGACGCCGAGGACGGGCGACGTCCAGCGCACGGAGCCCAATCGCGCGGAACCCTCGCGCCCTGCGGCACAGAGTCCAGAGCCGCCGCGCCCAGGGCAGCCGGACCAGGCCAAGCTGCCGCCGGTACGTGACCGCAACGAGCAGCGGCCGGAGTCGCCGCGGACGGGCGATGCCCAGCGCAACGAGCCCAACCGCGCGGAGCCTCCGCGTGCCGCCCAGCCAGCACAGCCGCCGAAGGCTGCCGCGGAGCCGCCGCGCCAGACAGAGGCCCCGAGGCCTCCGCAGGCCCAGCCCGCCCCGCAGCAGCGTCCAGCTGAAACTCCGAAGCCGCCGCAGGTCGCAAAGCCGGCCGAGGCTCCCAAGCAGCCACAGGCTGCACCGCAGGCTCCTCATCAGGCGACGCCGCCGGCTCCCGGGCCGCAGCGCGACCGTGAGACTCGCGCGGCTCCCCCGCCTCAGCCGCAGCGTCAGGCGCCGCCTCCCCAGCAGCAGACTCGTGCTCCGGCACCCCAGCCGCCGGTTCAGCACGCAGCGCCACCGCAGCAGGCTCAGGCGCCGCGCCCAGCTCCTCAGCCGCAGCAGCAGGTCCAGCGGCCGGCGCCCCAGCCGCAGCAGGCCCAGGCGCCTCGCCCCCAACAGCAACAGCAGCAGCCGCAGCACAATCAGCAGGCGCAGGCGCCACAGAACGATAAGAACGACAAGAACGACAAGAAGTAGTGGTCTACAGCACCTGATTTCGGAGAACCTGGTCGCCCTTCCAAAGGCGGTCCAGGTTTTCGACCAGGATGTCGATCACGTTGTCCTCGTAGGCGCGCGTCTCGCCCGCCGTATGGGGCGTGATGAACACATTGGGCATCGTCCACAAAGGCGATGCCGCCGGCAGCGGCTCCTCGGCGGTCACGTCGAGCGCCGCTGACGCGATCTTGCCGGCCTGCATCGTGGCGATCAGGGCGGCCTCGTCGGCGACCTTGCCGCGCGCCACATTCACGAACATCGCCGACGGCTTCATCGCCGCGAACGCCGCGGCGCTCATCAGGCCGGTGGTCTCGGGCGTCAGCGCACAGGTCAGTGCCACGATGTCCGCCTGCGGCACGAGCGTCACCAGCTCGCCCATGGCGTGGATCGAATCGGCGCCGTTGGTGCCCTTCCCCGGATCCTGGCGGATGCCGATCACCTTCATGCCGAACGCCTTGCCGAGCATGGCGAGATGGCTGCCGATGCGGCCCATGCCGACCACCAGCAGGGTCTTGCCGCCAAGCTCGTCCTCGCGCTGCGTCAGGTCGCCGATCATGCCGCGCCAGAACTTCTTATGCTGGTTATCGCGCGCCTCGGGCAGGCGCCGCGCCACCGCCAGGATCAGGGCGATCGCATGCTCGGCCACGGCGCGCGCATTGACGCCCGCCGCGCTGCACAGCCGCACGCCCTTGGCAGCAAGCTGCTCCTTCGAATACTGATCCATGCCCGAGCTGATCGACTGGATGAACTTCAGCTTCGAGGCGGCAGGGATCAGGTCGTTCTTCCACATGCCGGAGACGACCACGACATCGGCCTCGCCGACGCGCTTCTGGAAGTCGTCGTAGTTCCAGACCTGGAAGTTGCGGATGCCGGTCTGGCGCAAATCGAATCGCGCCTGCATCTGATAGGCCGCGTGCGCGAAACAGATGGTCAGGTCCTGCTGTGCCGGAAACATGTCTCTCCCCTTGGATCAGGAGGGACGCCGTACGCGGGTTCTTCCGCGCCAGCAAGAGTGTTCCGCGTCAGAAGCGATCGGGCCGGAACGGCGCCAGGTCGACGGTGGTCGGCTGGCCAGTGGCGAGCTCGGCCACCAGCTTGCCGGTGATGCCGGCCATGGTGAGGCCGAGATGGTCGTGGCCGAAGGCGAAGAAGACGTTCCTGTGGCGCGGCGAGCGGCCGATCACCGGCTTCGAATCGGGATGCGACGGACGCGGCCCCATCCAGCGCGACACCGGCTCGCCCCGGAGGCCCGGCACAAGCGCCCTGGCATGGCGCATCACCCGGTCGGCGATACGCATGTCCGCCGGCGCATCGGGCGCGGCGAACTCGGCGACGCCGGTGGCGCGGATGCCCTCGTGCATATGGGCCAGCGAGACGCTGCGGTCGGCCGAGACCAGCGCGCGCTTCAGCCCGAAGTCCTGCGGCGCGAACATGACGTGATAGCCGCGCTCGGCCTCGAGCGGCACCGAGGTGCCGAGCTGCCGGGCCAGCGGCCGCGACCAGACGCCGGCCGCGAGCACGACCTGCTCGACATCGATCGGCGCGCCGTCGGTCAGGAGCTTCGTCGGACCCTCGCTGCCGATCGCGAAGCCGCGCACCTCGGCCGTCACGATCTCGCCGCCGCGACGCCGGAAATCCTGGACCAGCGCACTGGTGAGCCGGAACGGATCGATGGTGCGGCTGACGTCGGGCAGCGACACCGCCTTGATCACGCTCCGGGCCAGCGCCGGCTCCATCTGCCGCGCCTCGTTGCCGTCGAGGATGTCCATGTGCACGCCGTTGCGGCGGCGCAGGTCGAGCGCATACGCCGCGCCCTCGAACGCCGCCTCGCTCTCGAACACCATCATCAGCCCGTTGTGGTCGACCCATTGCGCGGCATCGGCGCCCTCGATCAGCGGCGCGTAGCCGGCGTGGGTATGGACCAGCAGGCTGTTGCGCGCCGCGGCGATCGCCTCGACCCGCGACGGCCGCGACGCCTCGACGAGGCGCAGGAAGAACGGCAGCGCCTTCGGCACGTGGCTCCAGCGCAGCTTGAGCGGCGATTCGGAGTCGAGCAGCATCCCCGGCACCTTCTTCAGCACCCCCGGCAGGGCGAAGGGCACGCAGGAGGCGGTGCCGAAGCTGCCGGAGTTGCCGAACGAGGTCTTCATCCCCGGCTCGCCCTTCTCGACCAGCCGGACTTTGAAGCCCTCGCGTTGCAGATGCAGCGCGCAGCAGACGCCGACGATCCCGGCGCCGATGACCGTCATGGATCTTTCAGGTGCCATTGAGCGCGTCCTCTCGCTAAGCTCAGGCTGCCAGTTTCATCTCACACGAGGTACTGCTGTCATCCTGCGAAGCGAAGATCTTATCGAACGATTGGACTCGGGTCGCGTAGTCGGTGTGAGGTCCTTCGGTTCGCTGGGATCGGCGTCACCCCCCACCGCAAGACTTCCCAGACCTGTGGGAGAAGGGCGTAGAGCGCGTAAAATCGTTTATTCGTAAGCTTGGCCAGCGCGAGGTATCGACAGGCTCGGACTAGAAGATCAACCCACCCGTTAGATGAGCTTCTGGAAGAGGGTGGGCAGTGGCGATGGCTCTTGGGTGCTGACCGAGAAATCCCCGATTGCCTCGCAACCAGGCTTCAGCTCAACCAGTCGAGTAACGCTAAGGACGACGGGATTTCGACTCCAGTTCCGCCGCCAAGATGAATCATGTGCGATCTGTGGACAGTTTGCTGTTGCTCTCCACAGGCAAGCGGCATCAATCAATGAATAGCTCGCCGGTCACCTCGCCCGTCGGAGCGCCCATGTACATCAGCATCGCGATTTCGCTCGAAGCTCTCGTGCTGGTAGCAATACCACTGCGTGTATTCGGGCATTGGTGATAGCATGTCCCTGCTCGCCGGGGGTACACCGGCCTAACGTCGAAGCGATCCTATACCTACGATGTCCCTGACAGCCATCGAGAGCGAACTCGCTCGATTCATTACGTCAACAGAGCCTGAAGTATTGTGCTTGAGAGGCCAATGGGGCGTTGGAAAATCTTACCTTTGGGAGCGGGCGATAAGGAATTCCGCCACGGCAGGGAGGGTTGGACTACAGAAGTATTCGTATGTTTCTTTGTTCGGTTTAGACTCGCTCGACCAGCTTAAATATGCCGTGTTTGAAAATAGTGTAGATGCTAAGTCTATGAGTACGGGGCCGACCGTCGAGACTTGGGACAAGAATGTATCAGAGCTTGGCAATCGGTTAGGACGAAAATTCGGGACGCAGCTAATTGCCGTGCTCAGAGGGAAAGATGCCGCCACCATCGCTCAGTCTCTGGCATTCCTTTCATTCAGCGAGACCATCGTCTGCATCGATGACCTTGAGCGAAAAGGTCGCAATCTATCCATTAAAGATGTCTTGGGTTTGGTTTCTCATCTTAAAGAGAAAAAGAAGTGTAAAGTTGTTCTCATTTACAACGATGTGCAGTTGGCTGAGGATGATGCTGAAGCGAAGGACTTTGGAAAGCATAGCGAGAAAGTTGTAGATATATCGGTCAACTACGCGCCTACAGCTGAAGAGAACATCGCTGCGGCATTTCCAAAGGCAACTGAGCTGGGAAATATGCTCGCGTCGCGATGTAGGACTCTGAAAATATCGAACATTAGAGTTTTAAAGAAGATTGAGCGGATTGCTATTCGCGTCGCTCCTCTGCTAGAAGCTCTCGACCATCGTGTTCTGGAACAGGCTGTTCACACGCTCTCTCTATTCGGCTGGCTGATCTACACTGGCCAAGATGCGATGGCCGCTTTTGCGAAAGCAAAGCGGGGCCGGGGGATGTACGGCAAGACCGGCGGAAAATTGACCGCCGAAGAACAGGAATGGGACAACCTTCTGGACCGCTGTGAATTTTCGAATGCTGACGCGTTCGACCTTGTCTTGATTGACGGTATTCGTTCAGGGTACTTCGATTTCGCCACCATAAGGCAAGCGGCTGAGGAGCGGGATAGGGCAATCAAGGCTGGCGACGCCGAAGCATCATTCCAGGCGGCATGGCGACTTTATCACGACAGTTTTGATGATAATGAAGCTGAATTGGTGGAGAGGCTGCTTTCTTCGTTTATGCAGTCTGCAAGGCAGATCAGTCAAAGTAACTTAAACGGGACGGTTGTCTTCCTAAAAGAGCTCGGCCATGCGGACAAGGCCGCGCAAATAATTGAGCACTACATGGCTGACCACCAAGCTGAAGGCCGAGACTTTTTCGACGTGTCGGAAATATCATCTTTTGGTGAGATATCCGATCCTGATGTTCAGCAAGCGTTTACGAAAACGCTTCAAACATTTGATGCGGAGCACAGCCCAGAAGAAGCCCTTCGCGCTATAGGGGGCAGTCAAGGCTGGAATGCGCAAGATGAAAGGATAGCAAATGCGCTTACCGCGGATCGACTCTACAAGATTTTCAAGGGCGCTAACGGCCGGGAGTTGAGACAACTAATTCGAGGCGCCCTAGTCGGCAAACGGACAGCGGGTGCAGAGAGATTAAAGCCACTCGCCGACCGAGCCGAGGGCGTACTTCAACGGATCGCCAGCGAGTCAGCTTTGAACCGGTTGCGCGTTGAGAAGTTCGGAGTCCGAGTCAACGAGACGCCCGATAAGGAAGAGTCGCCTTAGCCGCGAGCACCACCTAGTTACTGATATTCTGTAGCAGCGACAAGCCCACTCTCGCACACGTTACTTTCGCATGGCGCGCTCGCGTAATCCGCCGCCCATGCTCACGCCCAGTATCGCCGTGCTGGCCTTCCGAGCGACAGCCGCGCACTATGGAGGCGACCAACCTCGAGGGACCGCCATGGCCATGCGCCGCAATCTGCTTCGTGAACGTCTCAACGCCGGCCTGCCGACCGTCGGCACGCATATCCTGTCGTGCTGGCCGACGCTGGTGGAGTTGATCGGCCATTCCGGCCAGTACGACTATGTCGAGTTCACCGCGGAATATGCGCCGTTCGACATGCACGATCTCGACAATCTCGGCCGGGCCTTCGAGGTCGCGGGACTGGGCGGCATGATCAAGATCGAGCAGACGCAGTACACGCACCAGGCGATGCGCGCGATCGGCTCGGGCTTCCAGAGCGTGCTGTTCGCCGACATCCGCTCGGTCGAGGACGCGAAGCTGGCCGTCGACGCGGTGCGCGCCGAGACGACGATGGCGGCGGGCGCACGCGGCCGCGGCCGGCTCGGCGTCGGCATGCGGCGCGACGTCGGCACCGTCCGCCACGGCGGAACGCCGGCCTATGTCGATGCGCTGAACGAGGTCGTGATCGCCATCATGGTCGAGAAGAAGTCGTGCGTGGACGATCTCGAGAGGATCCTGTCGGTGCCCGGCATCGACATGGTGCAGTTCGGCGGCTCGGACTTCTCGATGAGCATCGGCAAGCCTGGCCAGCATGGCGACCCCGAGGTCGTGGCGGCCGAGAAGAAGACGATCGAGATGGCGCTGAAGATGGGCAAGAACCCGAGGGTCGAGCTGCGCGATCCGAGCCAGGCGGCGAAGTATCTCGACATGGGCGTCCAGCACTTCTGCATCGGCTGGGATGTGCGCATCCTCGCCGACTGGTGGGATGCCAAGGGCGTCGAGATGCGCAACCTGGTCGAAGGCAAGGCCAAGCCGGCTGCCGACGCGAAGCCCGCCAAGGTCGGCAACTACGCGTGAGTTCGCCGCCGGTCGCCCCGAGGCGCCCGGCGCCGTTCACCCGGCACGGCGTCACGGTCGCCGACGACTACGCCTGGCTGAAGGACCCCGACTGGCAGAAGGTGCTGCGCGATCCGTCGCTGCTGCAGCGCGACATCCGCGCCTATCTCGAGGCGGAGAACCGCTTCGCCGAGGAGATCCTCGCGCCGACCGACGCGCTGCAGAAGCAGCTCGTCGCCGAGATGCGCGGCCGCATCAAGGAGGACGATTCCGGCGTGCCGATGCCGGACGGGCCGTTCGCCTATGCCTGGAAATTCCGCGAGGGCGGGCAGCATGAGCAGATCGGCCGCCTGCCGCGCGACGGCGGTGAGTTCCGGACCATTCTGGACGGCGATGCGCTCGCCAAGGCGTCGGACTACTTCAAGTTCGGCGGACGGCGGCATTCGCCCGACCATCGCCTCGAAGCCTGGAGCGCCGACCTGCGCGGCTCGGAGTATTTCACCCTTCGTGTTCGACGCTGGGACACCGGCGAGGACCTGCCCGACACGCTGGCCCAGACCGGCGGCAGCGTGGTGTGGAGCCGCGATTCGACGTTCTTCTTCTATGTGCTGATCGACGAAAATCACCGGCCGCTCAAGGTCTTCCGCCATCGGCTGGGCACACCGCAAAGCGACGACGTGCTGGTCTACGAGGAGCCGGACGCCGGCTGGTTCATTCACATCGAGGAAAGCGCCAGCGGCCGTTTCTGCATCATCGCCGGCGGCGATCACGACACATCGGAGCAGCGGCTGGTCGATCTCGCCGATCCGAACGCGACGCCGCGCCTGATCGCGCTGCGCGAGAAGGGCGTGCGCTACAGCGTCGCCGACCGCGGCGACGAGCTGTTCATCCTGACCAACGCCGATGGTGCGGTCGACTTCCGCATCGCCACGGCTCCGCTCGCAAATCCGGACCGCACGCAGTGGCGCGAGCTGGTCCCGCACCGGCCCGGCGTCTATATCCTGTCAACGGAACTCTATGCCGGCCATCTGGTGCGGCTGGAGCGGTCGAACGCCCTCCCCTCGATCGTGATCCGCGACCTCGCGACGGGCGCCGAGCACGGCATTGCCTTCGACGAGGCGGCCTATGCGCTCGACATGCAGAGCGGCTACGAGTTCGACACGACGACCTTGCGCTTCTCCTACTCGTCGATGACGACGCCGGCCGAGGTCTACGATTACGACATGGCGAGCCGGCAGCGGACCCTGCGCAAGCGCCAGGAGATCCCGTCCGGGCACGATCCGTCGACCTACGTCACCACCCGCATCTTCGCGAAGTCCTACGACGGCGCCGAAGTGCCGGTGTCGCTGCTGCATCGGCGCGATTTCGTGCCCGACGGCAAGGCTCCCCTGCTGCTCTACGGCTACGGCTCCTACGGCATGGCGATGCCGGCGTCGTTCTCGGCCAATCGCCTGTCGCTCGTCGATCGCGGCTTCGTCTATGCCATCGCCCATATCCGGGGCGGCGCCGACAAGGGCTGGAACTGGTACCTCGACGGCAAGCGCGAGAAAAAGACCAACACGTTCGACGATTTCGCGGCGGCAGGTCGCGCCTTGATCGAGCGTCGCTATACCTCGGCCGGGCGCATCGTCGGTCACGGCGGCAGCGCGGGCGGCATGCTGATGGGCGCCGTCGCCAACCGCGCGCCCGAGCTGTTCGCCGCCATCGTGGCCGAGGTGCCGTTCGTCGACGTGCTGAACACCATGCTCGACGAAACGCTGCCGCTCACGCCGCCGGAATGGCCCGAATGGGGCAACCCGATCACGGATGCCGAGGCGTTCCGCACCATCCTCGCCTACTCGCCCTACGACAATGTCACAGCCCAGCGCTACCCCGCGATCCTCGCCATGGCCGGCCTGACCGATCCCCGCGTCACCTACTGGGAGCCGGCCAAGTGGATCGCCCGCCTGCGCGCGACCATGACCGGCGGCGGCCCGGTGCTGCTGCGCACCAACATGGGGGCAGGCCACGGCGGCGCGTCGGGCCGCTTCAGCCGCCTCGACGAGGTGGCGATCGCCTACGCCTTCGCGATCTCGATCGTGGGTCTCGGTCTTCCGGACCGCGAGCCTCTGGCTCGCTCAAGCGCATGAGCGAGCCGGAGGCTCGCGGTCCGGAAGAGCATGATCCGAAGATGACTATCCGGCGAGCGTGAAGAGTTCCGCCTCTTCCCGCACGCCGCGCAGGCGGTGGCGGCCGAGCGACACCAGATGGCTGCGGCTGTCGGCCGCCGCCTCGGCGAAGGCCTGGGAAACCAGCAGCGGATGGCCGAGCGCCTTGCACAGGGCCTCGATGCGTGCGGCCTCGTTGACGGCCGGCCCGATCACCGTGAAGTCGAGCCGCGCGGCGGTGCCGACATTGCCGTACTGCACCGTTCCGACATGCAGCGCGATGTCGAGGCCGGGCGTCGTCTGGCCGGCCTCGCGACGGCGCGCAGCCAGCAGGTCCATCAGGTCGAGGGTGTCGCTGGCAGCCGATAGGGCGGCGGCGCAGGTCGCGGCCCGCCGGCGGTCGTCGGTGCGGAAGATCGCGAGCAGGCCGTCGCCCAGGAATTTCAGCACCTCGCCGCCGCGCCGCGCCATCGGCCGGACCATGCAGTCGAAGCACTCGTCGAGCAGGGCGATCAGCTCGCGGCCCGGCAGCGTGTCGGCCAGTGCCGTGAAGTCGCGCAGGTCGGCATAGAACAGCACCGCCTCGACCTCGTGCACCTCGCCGCGCCGCACCGCACCCGACAGCACGCGCGCCGCCGGGTCCGTGCCGAGATAGGCCTCGAGCAGTCCCTGCCCGACCGCGCGCATGGCGACCGCCTTTACCGCGAGGGCAAAGACCGGCAGCAGCTCGCGCAGCCTGGCGAAGGCGGCGTCGTCAAAACCGTCGACCGAGTCAGTCGCGACCGAGCAGACGAGCCAGAGCTGGCCGACCCCCTCTTCGGCACGCGGGCCATCGCCGGGCGCCAACTCGCCGAACGGAAAGATGTTGCCCAGCCAGTCCGTCATGCCGAGGCCGCGCAGTTCGTCGAAGACCGGCTCCTCGTCGTCTGGCGGAGGTTGCCGGAGATCGAGGCGCCGCTCGGACGTGCCTGCCCTCAGCATCGCAGCGAACGGGCTTTGCTGCATGATCGGCCGATCTATCTCGGCATGCTGGAACTCGAAGCGCGTGGCCGGTCCCGTCGTGCGATCCCAGGTGAGGGCCCGCGCCAGCACCATGGGGTGCAGCGCATTCATGCCGACGAAGATCCGCGCGACCGGCACGCCCTCGGCGCCGAGCCGGCGCGCGAAGCCGTCGACCAGTTCCTCGAGCGGCAGGTTGCGCAGGCCCGACTCGGCCAGCCAGAGGGACAAGCTCATCGCATCAGCTTAAGGCAATTCCTCTTCGCCGGGAGCGCGGCTCTTACAGCGCGACCTTGGCGAGCGGCAGCGGCATGCCCGGGACGTCGGCGCGCGTCTTGAAGATGCTGCCGCAATTCTCGTGCGGCCCGCCGCGTGAGCCGGTGACGATGTAGAGATCGCGCAAGTCGTCGCCCGCAAAGCAGAGGCTCGTGACCATCGGCAACGGCACCGCGATGTCCTGGCGATGCGAGCCGTCGGGATTGAACACGGCGACCCGCCCGCCGTGGGCGTCGGCGACCCAGACCGAGCCGTCCTGCGCCACCTTCAGGCCGTCGGGCACCTTGTCGTCACCGAGCGACACGAATTTGCGCCAGGGACCGACGCTGCCGTCGGGTTTCGCGTCGTACACGCGCACGTATGGCCCGCGCGCATCGCAGTGATAGAGGAGCTTGCCGTCCGGCGAGAAGCCCAGTCCGTTGGTCAGCAGCACGCCGTCCGACAGGGTGCGCATCGAGCCGTCGAGGTCGATGACGTGCAGATGGCCGGGCTTGGGCGTCTCGCCACCGAACACCCTGAAGGCGAGCGAGCCGACGTAGATGCGGCCAGCGGCGTCGGTCGTGAGGTCGTTGAAGCCGGTCGCGCCGGGAATCGCGTCGAGCGACAGCAGCGGCTTCGTCGTGCCGTCGGTCAGCGACACGCAGGCGATGTCGCGGCCGCCGACGACGATGCCGCCCGACTCGTGCAGCGCCATGCCGCCGATGCCGCGGCGCTTTGGAACGGCGGTCGAGACCTCGCCGGCCCGATCGAGCAGGAAGACGCCGCCGTTCATCACGTCGCTGAAATACAGGCCGCGTTGCGGATCCCAGACCGGGCCTTCGATCAGGCCGTAGCCGGTGGCCACTCGCTGCATGGGTCCACCTCTAGTGTGCGGCCAGCGGGGCGCTGGCATCCGCGCCGAAATAGGCGTGCTCCAGGCGATTCGCGAGATCGCCCTCGTTCGCCCGCGCCTCGAGGACGATCGAGCCCCGCGCCAGGGCGTAGACGCGATCGACCACGGCGACCGCCTTCTCGATCAGCTGCTCGACGAGCAGCACGGCAGTGCCGGCTTCGCGCAGCCGCACGACGGCGGCGAGCACGCGGTCGACCAGCACGGGCGACAGGCCAGCGGAGGGTTCGTCGAGCATCAGGAGGCGCGGACGCGCAACCAGTCCCTGGGCAACGGCGAGCATCTGCTGCTGGCCGCCGGACAGGGTGACGGCGCGATCGTTGCGCTTGGCGGCGATCTCCGGGAAGAAGGCCAATGCCTCCTCGACGGACGTTGCACGCACGTCACGCGACAGGCCGTAGCCCGCGAGCAGGAGGTTGTCGAAGACGCTGAGCTGCGTGAACACGCGATGCCCCTCGACCACATGGACGAGGCCGGCACGCACCGTCTCGCGCGGGCTGGCGGTCGAGATGTCCTGGCCCGCAAAACGCACCTGCCCGGTGCGCGGTAGCAGGCCGGACATGGCGCGCAGCAGGGTCGTCTTGCCCGCGCCGTTGGGGCCGAGCAGCGCCACGGCCTCGCCGGCGGCGATGGTGAGCGCGATGTCGCGCAATACCACGATCTTGCCGTAGCCGGCCGTCAGGCCGCTCACCTGCAGCAGGGGGCCCTGATTAGCTGTGCCGTTCAAGCCAGGCCTCTTTTGCTGGGAGCGCGGCTCTCCAGAGCCGCTCTTCTTCGTATGGCCACATTCCACGAGCGGCTCAGGAGAGCCGCGCTCCCAGCAGGGTTAAGCGCCGAGATAGGCACTGACCACCTCCCGATGCGAGCGGATCTCGGCCGGCGTGCCGGCGGCCAGAACCTTGCCGAGATTGAGCACGGTCACGCGATCGCAGATGTCGAAGATCAGGTCGGCATGATGCTCGACCAGCAGCACGGCGGTGCCCGCGCGGCTGACCGCCTTGATCAGCGCGCCGAGGCGGCGGATCTCCTCGGCGGACAGGCCCGCGGCGGGCTCGTCGAGCATCAGGCAGGCAGGCCGCAGCATCAGCGCGCGGGCGATCTCCACGAAGCGCAGCTCGCTGTGCTGAAGGCGGTCGGCGCGCACCGCGGCGAGCGCATCGAGGCCAACCGTGGCGAGGGCCAGCATCGCCGCCTCACGCAGCTGCGCCTCGTCGCGGCGATGGCGCGGCAGGGTGAGAAGCGATTCGGCGAAGGTGCCATGCCCGTCGATCGTGCCGCCGATCATGACATTCTCCAGCACCGAGGCGCTGCCGATCACGCGCGGCGTCTGGAAAGTCCGGGCGATGCGATGCGGCGCGCGGAGGTGCGGCGCAGCCGGCGGCAGCACCGCCGCGCCCAATTTCACCTCGCCTCTCTGGGGTGCATAGTAGCCGGAGATCACGTTCAACGTCGTGGTCTTGCCGCTGCCGTTCGGGCCGATCAGACCATGGACCTCGCCGGGCCGGATCTCGAGATCGAGGCCGGCGATGGCGCGTACGCCGCCGAAGGAGAGCTCGATGCCCTTGAGCGTCAGCAACTCGCCGGCACGCCGGTCGCCGAGCAGGTGCGGCAACAACTCGGGCCGCGGCGCAATCTCGCGATGCTGCTCGAGCGGCCGGCGGTTCTTGTAGTCGAGCAGGTCGGCGATCCCGCCGGGAATTACCAGGACGATGACCAGCAGCAGGGCGGCGTAGAGGAACGTCGACCATTGCACGAGCGGCGCCGCGAACTCGGGCAGCGCCGTCAGGAGGATGGTGCCGAGCGCGGGTCCCAGGATCGAGCCGCGCCCGCCGATCAGGATGCCGATGAAGAACAGCACCGACATCTCGAAGGTGAAGGCGTCGGGCGTGATGTAGGATTGCAGCGACGAGAACAAGCCGCCCGCCACGCCGCCCAGGGCACCCGCGAGCAGGAAGACCATCACCAGCAGCCTGGGCTTGGCGACGCCCGAGGCTTCGGCCGCCACCTCGGCGTCGCGAATGGCGATCAGGGCCCGGCCGTAACGGCTCGAGGCGATGTTGGCCGTCATCCAGGTCGCGATCGCCGCGAGCAGGAAGCAGAAGTAGTAGAAGCCCCAGCCCGGGTCGAATGGCCAGGGGAACACCGGACCGGGCGTGCCGACGCCGCCGCCTGTCACGCTCTTCCAGGCCAGCGCCACCTGGGTGACGATCGTGGCAAAGCCCAGCGTCGTCATGGCGAAGTAGAAGGTGCGCAGCCGCAGTGCCGGCAAGCCGACGATGACGCCGAATGCCGCACCGACCACACCGCTCGCCACCAGCGCGAGATAGGGATGCCAGGGTTCACCGACGTTGCCGGCGGCCAGAGCGGCCGTGGTGTACGCGCCGAGCGTCAGCATCGACACCCAGCCGATCGCGATCTGGCCGGCATAGCCGACCACCAGGTTCAGGCCGGCGCTCAGGACCCAGTAGATGTAGGCGCGTTGGGCGATGACGCCGATGTAGGAATCGTCGAGCAGCGGCAGCAGCAGGCCGACCAGCCCGAGCACGATCCACGACAGCTTGCCCTCGAGCTTGCCGAACAGGCCCGCACCGACGGTTCGGGTTTGCATGGGGGCGGTGGTGTCCGTCATACGCCGCCCCTCATACCCGTCTGGCCGTCGCCGCGCCCGCCAAGCCCTCGGGCCGCAGCAGCAGGACGACGATGAAGACCACGAACACCGCGACCGCAGCGAAGATGCCGCCGACCAGGAAGTTCGCCGCCTGCTGGAAGAGCCCCAGCGCCAGGCCGCCGATCACCGCGCCCCGGTTGGAGCCCATGCCGCCCAGCGCGACGGGCACGAAGCCGTAGAAATTCAGGATCGCCTGGTTGCCGATGAAGGCGAGCAGCATCTGCGCCCCGGTGAAGCCCGCCAGGGCGCCGATCATGCCGGCCAGCGCGTAGCTCGCCATCCTGAGCCGCGTCTCAGGCAGGCCGAGCGCGCGGGCCGCGTAGCTGTCCTCGGCGATGGCGAGGAAGGCGCGGCCGATCAGCGTCTTGCGGTAGAGGAACTCGAGGCCCGCGATGGTGACGGCGCAGGCCAGCACGGGCAGCCAGAATTTCTGGTCGATCCTGCCCCAGATCGAACCCGGGTCGATCGGGATCAGCACTGGGAAAGGATAGGCCTCGGTGCCGTATTCGATGGCAGTGACCTGCTGGACCATCAGCGCGAAGGCGAGCGTCGACAGCACATAGAGGTGCTGCTCGATGCTCTTCAGCACCGGGCGCACGGTCAGCACCTCGGTGACAATGCCGAGCAGCGCGCCGCACGCGAGCACGAGCACCAGCGCCACCGCGGCATTGAGGCCAAATTTGTTGATGAAGAGCGCGCCCAGCACACCACCCAGCATTCCCAGCATGCCAGCGGTGAAGCTGAACACACGCGACGCCGAGAACATCACGTTGTACGTGATGCCGATCAGTGCGTAGACCGCTCCTACCGCAAGCCCGTAGGAGACGATCGACTCGAACATGGCCTAGCTGCTGTAGCCCGGAGCGACGTTGAAGGCGCCATCCTTCAGCGAGTTGACCTCGCACATCACCACCTCCGAATCGGGGAAGCCGTTGTGCTGCTCCGGCGTCCAGGTGACGGTGCCATAGATGCCCGGCCAGTCCTTGACCTTGTTCATATAGGCCACGATGTCCTCGTTCTTGGTGCCGGCGGTCTTGAAGATCTCGGCCATGAGCGTGGCACTGTCCCAGCCCAGGGCCACCCACCACAGCAGAGTGTCGCTGAACTCGATCTTCGCCTTCTTCAGCCGCTCGACATAGTCCGCCGCCTTGGGGAGCAGCTTGCCGTTGATGTAGCAGACCTGGCGGAAATTGTTCGAGTAGACCTTGTTCCAGTACTCGGGCTTCTCGAGCAGGGCCTTGGTCTGGCCCGAGCCGAGCGTGGTCTGGCCGACGATCGGCACATCCCAGCCCATGGCGCCGCGCGTATTGCAGATGCGCGACAGGAAGCCGGCATTGACGCTCCACGGCATGATCACCTGAGCGCCGGCATTCTGCATGCGCAGCAGTTCGGGCTTGAGATCGGGATTCGCCGCGTCGATATGGTTGGTGTAGACGACGTCGGCGCCCTTGGCCTTCAGCATCGGCACGTAGGTGTTCACGGAGGCCGTGCCGTAGCCGGTGGTGTCGCTGACGACGGCGATCTTCTTCAGCTTCAGCACGTCGACCACGTAATGGTTGGCGCCGCCGCCGATCTGGGTGTTGGTCGGAGCGATCCGGTAGGCCATCGGGTACTTCTTGACGTCGATCAGCTCGTCGACCCAGCACGGATGCAGCATCGGCACCTTGTCGCGCGCGATCAGCGGCGTCGCTGCCAGCGCCTCGCCCGAATTGACCGGGCCGAAGATCATGGCAACCTTCTGCCGCTGGGTGAGCTCGGCGACGGCGTTCACCGCCTTTGTCGGGTCGCTCTGCGTGTCGCGGCTGATCAGCTCGATCTTGCGCCCGTTGACGCCGCCGGCATTGTTGATGGCTTCGACGCCGAGCTGGACACCCCGGTTGATGCCGACACCGGTCGACGAGCTCGGCCCGGTCAACGCCGGGAGGTATCCGATCTTGATCGGTTCGTTCTGTGCGATGGCAGGCGCAGAGAGCCCGGTTGCAAGTGAGACGGCGCCGGCGGCCGAGCCGGACAGCATTTGTCGACGCTTTATTGGCATAGCTTTCCCTTCCCTAACGGCGATTCATTTGTTGGAGCACAGCATAGACGTTGGCCCTTGGCGGTCAACGAGAGACGCCGCTAAGGTACCGCTTGCATGCTCGCCGAACGCGACGCCGATACGCTGCTCGCCACGATCCTCGATGGGATCGGCCAGCCCTTCTATGCGGTCGACGGCAACTGGCGCATCTATTTGTACAATCATGATGCGGCGCAGCATTTCGGACGCCCCGCCGAACAGATGATTGGCACGATGCTCTGGGACAGTTTTCCGCAGGATGTCGACTCCGAGCGCAGCCGCATCCTGCATGACGCCATGTCACGGCGCGAGACCGTCAAGGGCGAGACGATGTCGCTCGTGGGCCGCTATGTCTCGTACGTCATTTTCCCGCTGGGCGACGGGCTGGGCGTGGTCTTTCGCGACGTCACCGACCGGCGCGTTGCGGAGAAGCAGCGCGAGATCGCCGAGGACGCGCTGCGCAAGCGCTCAGCCGAGCTCGAGGCGGTGCTCGAGACCATCCCCACGGCGGTATGGTTCACCACTGACCCTGAAATGCGCAACGTGATCGGCAATCGCCGCGCCACCGAGATGTTACGCATGTCGCGCGAGGCAGACCTGTCGTCGGCGCTGCACCAGCCGTCCCACTTCACCGTGTTCCGCGACGGGCTGGAGATCGCCCCGGACGCGCGGCCGCTGGATCGCGCCGCCCGTGGCGAAGAAGTCTCCGACGAGGTGCTCGAAGTTCGCTTCGACAACGGGGACCGAAAGGTCCTGCTGCTGCGCGCCTCGCCGCTTCGCAACACCGACGGCACGCTGCAGGGTGCGGTGTGCGCGGCCGCCGACGTCACCGAGCGGCACCGCTACGAGGATCACCTCAAGCTCCTGGTGAACGAGCTCGATCATCGGGTGAAGAACACGCTGGCGATCGTGCAATCGATCGCCACCCTGACCCTGAAGGATGTCGATCCGGTCGTGCGCGCCGCCTTCGAGCAGCGGCTGCTGACGCTCAGCGCCGCGCACGGCCTGCTGACCGACGAGAGCTGGGACGGCGCCCATCTCGCTGCGGTGGCCCGCGCCTCGCTACGCGCCGCCCACGAGCGGGTCAGCTTCGAGGGCGGGGATCTTCGCCTCAAGCCCAAGAGCGCTGTCGCGCTGTCGATGGCGCTGCACGAGCTCGGCACCAACGCCTTGAAGTACGGCGCGCTCTCCGTCGAGCAGGGCTCGGTCACGGTGCGCTGGTCGACCGGCGGCGGGCGCTTCCGCCTGCGCTGGGAAGAGAAAGGCGGGCCACCGGTCTCCCCGCCCACTGATCGCGGCTTCGGCTCGCGCATGATCGAGCGCGGCCTGGCGGCCGAGCTGCGCGGCGAGGTCCGCATCGACTGGCGTCCGGAAGGCGTGGTCTGCACCGTCGACGCGCCGCTGGTGGCGATCCATGAGAAGGACTGACATGCGGCGCGCGCTGGTCGTCGAGGACGAAGTGCTGGTCGGCATGCTGGTCGAGGAGATGCTGCAGGAACTGGGCTATCAGCTTGCGGTGCTCGCGACGCATCTCGACGAGGCGCTTGCGCTTGCGCGAACGGCGTCGTTCGACTTCGCGGTGCTCGACGTCAACCTCAACGGCAAGCAGAGCTTTCCCGTGGCCGACGTGATCCGGGCGCGCGGCTTGCCGTACCTGTTCGCAACCGGCTACGGCAGCCGCATCCTGGAAACGCCCTACACCGACGTGCCCGTCCTGCAGAAACCGTTCAGCCTCGAAGAACTGCGCCGAGCGCTGGAGCAGGCCGGCCTTTAGCGTCAGGTCGCCGGGGGCACCATCGTGCCCTTGGGCAGCGACGCGCAGTGATCGTAGATGTCGGACGGCCGGGTGAACCAGACCTTGTCCTTCTGCGGATGGTTGGCGATGTGCTGCAGCGCCTCGCGCAATGCGCGCAGTCGGTAGGGCTGGCCGACGATCATGGTGTGGAGCGCGATGCCGCAGACCAGCGGCTGCTTCGCCGACTGGCGCAACAGCTCCTCGAACTGGCCGATGATCATGTCGCGGAAATCGTCGCCGGTGTGGTGGCGCACCAGGATCTGCGGGCTGTCGTTGACCTCGATCGGATAGGGCACACTCATCAGCGGCCCCGAACGGGTCTTCATCCAGATCGGCTGGTCGTCGTTCGGCCAGTCCATCAGGAAATCGTATCCCGTCTCCTTGAGGAGATCGGGCGTGACGCGCGTGGAGGCCATCCACGGCGCCATCCAGCCGCGCGGCCGCTTGCCCGAGGCCTTCTCGATCGAATCGCGGATCTCTTCGAGGAAGCGCCGCTCGTCGGCTTCCCACATGCCGCCGTGGCGCTCGGCATTGGTGCGGCCGTGGCCGATGAACTCGTCGCCACGCGCCTTCAGGGCGTCGACGATCTGCGGCGCGTAGTCGAACACCGTGGTGTTGATCAGGTGCGCGGCCGGCAGGTTGAGCTCATCGAACAGCTCCAGGCACCGCCACACGCCGACCCGGTTGCCGTAGTCGCGCCATGCGAAGGTGCGCGGATCGGGCGGCGGATTGGCGACGGTGAGCAGATGCCCCTCGCCCGCACCGAAGGCAAAATGCTCGATGTTGAGGCCGAGATAGACGGCGAGCCGCTTGCCGCCCGGCCAGGAGTAGTCCTTGCGCTCGACGATCGGCGAATAGGGATAGCGGTCGTGATAGGGCAGGCGGATCGTATGCATTATTTCCTCGCTGGGAGCACGGCTCTCCAGAGCCGCTCTTTGCTTCGGCTTGCCACAGACCATGAGCGGCTCTGGAGAGCCGCGCTCCCGGCTCAGGACGGCAGGATGGGTTTGGCAATCTCTGCATTCATCCGGCGGAAGGTGGCGACGGCGTTCGCGTGGAATGTCCGCTCCTCCGGCCCGGCCTCGACCAGCGGCCGCCGCTCCTCATCGAAGTGGCCGTAGGTATCCTCGCCGCGCACCAGCATCGCGCTGACGCGCGTCGGCATGGTGCAGCGCGCGTGGGTCGGGATGTAGCTGATGCCGAGCCCAACGCGACGCTGCGTCGAGCGATTGGGCCGCGAGTTGTGGACCAGGTGTGTGTGATGGAGCGAGAACTGTCCGGCCTTGACCGCCATGTAGGCGGTGCGCGACTGGTCGACTTCCGCCGCCAGAGTCTGGCCGCGTGACAACAGGTTGTCGGTGTCCTGCATGTCGGAGTGGCGCAGTTGCCCGAGCTTGTGCGAGCCCGGCACGACCTCCATGCAGCCCGCTTCGACCGGCGCATCGGTCAGCGCCACCCAGGCGGTGACGTGACAGATCGGATCGAGTGCGAAGTAGGTCGCGTCCTGATGCCAGCTCACATAGGTGCCGGTGCCGGGATCCTTCGGCCAGACCGAGAGGTGGAACAGGCGGATGCTCGGGCCGATCAGGTCCTCGACCGCATCGAGGATCTCGGGCGAATGCACGATCTCGTCGACCCACGGAAACAGAAGATGCGGCTTGAAATTATGGCCGCGCGTCATCTTCTGGCCCTCGGCACGCTCGAACGCCTGCAGTCTCTCGTGCCAGGCCGCCGCGCGTTCGGGAGAGAAGGCATCGACTGGGCAGACGAATCCATCGCGCTCGTATTGCCCGATCTGATCGGGTGTCAGCTTCTTGGACATCAGTGCGCCGTCCAGCCGCCGTCGACGAACAGCAGCGTACCGGTTACGAAGGACGAGTCGTCGCTCGCCAGGAACAGGGCCGCCTTCGCCACCTCCTCGGGCTGGCCGATGCGGCCGATCGGGTGGCGCTGCTTCCAGAAGCTGCGCGCCGCCTCGGGATCGGCCTGGCGCTGCAGCGAGCGTGCCGGCATCGGCGTGTCGATGACGCCGGGCATCAGCGCATTCACGCGGATGCCTTGCGGCGCATGATCGACGGCGATGGTCTTGGTGAA
Organism: Reyranella sp.; assembly: GCF_965279465.1. NCBI lineage: Bacteria > Pseudomonadati > Pseudomonadota > Alphaproteobacteria > Hyphomicrobiales > Reyranellaceae > Reyranella > Reyranella sp. The sequence continues at coordinate 2,635,415 of NZ_OZ257242.1, read as the reverse complement.
GGAGGCGATTGCGCCCTTCGAAGCGACGTAGGCGGCATTCTTGCCGAGGCTCGATTGCGCGAGCTGCGAACCGACGGTGACGATCGCGCCCGACCTGGCAACGATCATCGGCTGGATGGCGTGGTGGATCCAGAGATAGGTGCCCTTTACGTTGATCGCGAAGGTGCGGTCCCAGGTCGCCTCGCTCAGCATGTCGACGGTTCCGCCGAGAGAGATGCCGGCGGCGGTCATCAGCACGTCGATGCGGCCCCATGTCTCCATCACGCGTGCCACGCCGTCGCGCGCCGCCTCGGCCTGGCTCACGTCTGCGGCGATGGTGATCGCCTTCCCGCCTTTGGCCTCGATGTCGGCCGCGACCTGGCCCAGCCCGACCTCGTCGAGGTCGACGAGCGCAAGCTTCGCACCCTCCGCCGCGAACAGCCGCGCCGAGGCGGCGCCGATGCCGGAGGCGGCTCCCGTGACGACGGCAACGCGATCCTTGAGCTTCATGTGACGCGAGCTTAGCCTGTGCACCCGGCCTCGCTCCAGTGGCGCGCAGGCAGCTCAAGACAAGAAATTTACATCCCGGAGGAACGCCATGAGGGTCGCGGTGGACAGGCTACTCGAGGACAGTGTGGGCAAGGGCGAGGTACCGGGCGTCGTCGCCGTGGCGACAGACTCCAAGGGAACGACCTATGAGGGTGGTTTTGGCAAGCGCGTGCTCGGCCAGCCTGCCGAGATGACGCCCGATACGGTGGTGTGGATGGCCTCGATGACGAAGGCGATCACCGGTGCAGCCGCGATGCAGCAGGTCGAGCGCGGCAAGATCGGCCTCGATGCGCCGGCCAAGGAGGTGATCCCGTACCTCGGCGAGGTCGAGGTCCTCGAAGGATTCGGTGCAGACGGCAAGCCCCGGACGCGCAAGCCTCGGCGCGACATCACCCTCCGGCACCTGCTCACCCATACCGCCGGCTTCAGCTACGAAATCTGGAATGCCGACATCATCAGCTACCAGACGGCGATGGGCGTGCCGGGCATCACCGGCTGCGAGAACAAGGCTTTGACAACCCCGCTGCTGTTCGATCCCGGCGAGCGCTGGGACTACGGCATCAATATCGACTGGGCCGGCAAGATGGTCGAAGCGACCAGCGGCAAGAAGCTCGGCCAGTATCTGAAGGACAACGTGCTCGGGCCGCTCGGCATGGACAGCACGGCCTTCTTCATCACGCCGGCGATGCGCGAGCGCCTCGCCCGCATCCACCATCGCGGCCCGGATGGCTCCCTGACCCCCGACATGGCCCTCGAGATCCCGCAGCAGCCGGAATTCGAGATGGGCGGCGGCGGACTCTACGGCACGGCCGGCGACTACGCGAAGTTCGTCCGCATGATGCTGAACCAGGGGCGGTCGGACCGCGGCGATCAGGTGCTGAAGCCCGACACCGTGGCGCAGATGTCGAAAAACGCGATGGGCGACACCAAGGTCTGCCTGCTCAAGACGGCGATCCCGCCGCTGTCGAACGACGCCGAGTTCTTCCCCGGCATCGACAAGCAATGGGGCCTTTCCTTCATGATCAACAATGCGCCGGCGCCGACCGGCCGGTCGGCCGGCAGCCTCGCCTGGGCGGGCCTCGCCAACACCTACTACTGGATCGACCAGGCCAAGGGTGTCGGTGGCGTATACGCCACCCAGATCCTGCCCTTTGCGGACACCAAATCGCTGCCGCTTTTCCACGCCTTCGAAAAGGCAGTCTACGACGCCTGAGCGACCGCTGACGCGGCGCTGGGCGCGACCGCAAAAGTGAGCTAAGGGACGGACCAGTGTCGCGTCCCGAAGCTCAGCGTTCCGCCCCCGCCTTTGCAATCGTCCTGCTGTCGGTGGCAGCCTTTGCTTCCGCCGCCAACATGCGCGTGATCGACCCGCTGCTGGTCCAGCTCGGCCTCGAGTTCGGCGTGACGGTGGGCGCCGCCTCGGTCGCCGCAACGGCCTTCCTGCTCGCCAATGGCGTGTTCGTGCTGGTGCACGGCCCGTTCGGCGACCGCCATGGCAAGATGCCCGTGGTCGCCATCGCCTGTCTCGCCGCCGCCGTGTGCTGCGCGCTCAGCGCAGTCGCCAGTTCACTCGCTCTGCTGGCCTTCGCACGCTTCCTCACCGGCGTGACCAGCTCGGCGATCATCCCGCTCGCCATCGCCTGGCTCGGCGACAACGTCCCCTACGACAAGCGCCAGGCGACCCTGGCCCGCTTCCTGACCGGCCAGACGCTCGGCCTGATGACAGGCTCCGCGATGGGTGGCGCGCTCGGGGATTGGCTGGGCTGGCGGTCCGTCTTCTGGGTGCTGGCGGCGATCTATGTCGCAGCCGGCGTCGCGCTGTTCGCCGTGATGAGGGCGCGGCCCGAGATCGCGCGGCCCGGGGAGCGCGCCGCGGGCTCGATGGTCAGCCAGATGCTGGGCGTGCTGAAGCGGCGGTGGGCGCGCACGGTGATCGTCGTCGTGGCGCTGGAGGGCGGCGTGTTCTGGGGCAGCTTCACCTTTGTCGGCGCCGACCTGCACGAACGCTTCGGGCTGGGCTTCGCCGCCGTCGGGCTGGCGGTCGCGGCATTCGGTGGCGGAGGTTTCCTTTATGTGACGGTGGCTCACGTCCTGGTCCGGTTGCTGGGCGAGCGCGGCCTCGTGCTCTGGGGAGGCTGCGGGCTCGGGCTTTCCTTCGCGATCCTGGCCCTGGCGCCCAACGCGATCGTGGCCTTCGCCGCGATCGTCGGCTGCGGCATCACCTTCTACATGCTGCACAACACGCTTCAGACTCACGGCACACAGATGGCGCCTGAAGCGCGCGGCTCGGCATTGGCGCTGTTCGCCCTCTGCCTGTTCGTCGGCCAGGCGGTCGGCGTGCCGGTCGCCGCACCGATCGTCGACCGCTGGGGCGCCGTCCCGATATTCTGGGGGGCCGCCCTGTTCCTGCCGGCGTTGGCGCTCTACTTTGCCTTTGCTCTTCGCAATCATCGCGCGTAACTGTCGATACACTTCGCGTGTTGACAGAATTCGGCTCTTGTCCGCCTATCGCACCGATGACCGATATATCCTCCGGCCTCAACTTCGAACCTTGCGACGTGCTTGTCGTGGAGGACGAACTCTCGTTGGCGGAAACGATCAGCCAGTTCCTGATGCGCGGCGGCTTGCGGGTCCGGACGGCGCATGGCGCCGCCTCGGCGTTGCGCACGGCCAGCATCGCGCCGCCACGCGTCGCCATCATCGACTATCAGATCCCCGGCATGAACGGCCTGGACCTCGCCGCGAGGCTTCGCGCCGACTTGCCGACGCTCCAGATCATCCTGATGTCCGCGAACGACCTGCATTTCGACCGGAAGACCCTCGATAGTGCGGGCGTGAAGGTGTTCGTCAACAAGCCGATGCCGCCGGGTCCGCTCCGGCAGGCCGTGCTGCGGCTGCTTCAGGCCTGATGGTCAGTTGGCCGGCGAAACCCGGAACTGGTAAGGCTCCTCGAGTGCCTTCGCTTCGTCGGACGTGATCGTGAATTCGGTCGCCTTGGCGGCCGAGCTCAGCTGCTCGAGATCGGTAGCGCCGATAATCGGCGCGGCCATGTAGGGCTTGCTCAGCAGCCAGGCGAGGGCTGCCTGTGCCGGCGTGCAGTTCTTGCCCAGCGCGATCTTCTTCAAGCGGTCGACGATCTCCCAGTCGCTGTCGCGATAGGTGCCGGCCTGGACCTGCGCGTCGTTCCTGGAACGCTCGGTGGCGCCGCCGCCTTCCTTGTTGCGGTTGCCCGCCAGGAAGCCGCGCGCGAGGGGCGAATAGGGAATGAGGCCGACGCCCTGCTCCTCGCACAGCCGATTCATCTCGCGCTCTTCCTCGCGCTGGATCATGTTGTACAGGTTCTGCATCGCAATCGGCCGGGCGTAGCCCTTCCAGTCGGCGATCATGATCATCTGCGCGAACTTGTAGGCCGGCATGGTCGAGCCGCCGATGTAGCGGACCTTGCCCGAGCGCACGAGCTGGTCGAGCGAATACATCGTCTCCTCGATCGGCGAGTAAGGGTCGAGGCGGTGGACCTGGTAGACGTCGATGTAATCGGTCTGCAGGCGCTTGAGCTGCTCGTCGACCGCCGCCATCAGATGCTTGCGGCCGGTGCCCTGGTCATTCTGCGCGGGGCTCATGCGGATGCCGACCTTGGTCGAGAGCACAATCTCCTCGCGCTTCACCAGCTTCATGAGGGTGGCGCCCATGATCTCCTCGGACCGGCCCGCGTTGTAGGCGTCCGCCGTGTCGAAGAAGGTGATGCCGACATCGAGCGCGCGCCTGAAATAGGCAGGCGCCTCGGCCTCGTCGAACTTGCCCCAGCCGCGGCGGCCCTTGGCGCCCCACGAATTGCCGCCGAGGCAGATCCGGCTGACGATCAGGCCGGAGCGGCCGAGAGGTCCGTACTTCATCTCAAGCTCCCCTTGCTGGCGGCAGCTTAAGCTCCCACCTTGAGGGCATGAAAGTCCTGATCGAATATTGCGGCGCCTGAGGCTACAAGCCGCAAGCCCTCCGTGTGAGGGAACGCCTCGAGAAGATGGGCGCGACCGACTTCGAGTTGCGCCCCGGCAGATCCGGCCAGTTCGACATCACCGTCGACGGCGCGCTCAGATATACCCGCAGCAAGACCGGCCGCTTTCCGACCGATGCCGAGATCGCAGACCTTCTGCCGGGCTAGACTCATGTTCCCTCCGAAGCGATGGAGGGAAGTTAAGCTCGCTCACACTCCAAGGCGTCAGCCATAGATCTCCTTGTTCACGCAATGGGCGACGATCGGCTTGCCGTCGAACACCGAGAGGATGTTCTCCATCACGGCGATCGCCATGCGATCGTTGGCCTCCTTGGTCACACCGGCCATGTGCGGGCTGAAGATCACGTTGTCCAGGCCGAGCAGCTTGTTGCCCGGATCGGGCGGCTCGCGGTCGAGCACGTCGAGACCGGCGCCGCGCAGCGTGCCCTTGGTCAGGGCGTCGTAGAGCGCGTCTTCGTTTACGATGCCGCCGCGCGCGGTGTTCACCAGGAACGCGCCGGGCTTCATCAGGCCGATCGTCTCGGCATTGAACATGTCGACCGTCTCGGGCGACTTCGGGCAGTGCACCGACACGAAATCGACCTTGGGCAGGATTGCCTTGAGATCGGTCACCTTGGTGGCACCGGCCGCCTTGATGTCGGCCTCGGAGATGTTCGGATCGAGGACGTGGACGTCCATGTCGAAGGCCACGCAGCGCTTCACCGTGCGCGAGCCGATGCGGCCCATGCCGACCACCAGAATCGATTTGCCGGCGAGGTCGGCCGGCTGGTCCGACAGCCGCTCGTGCCAGGTGTTCTCGCGCACATAACGGTCCATCTTGCGCGTCAGGCGCGCCGAGGCGAGCAGCATGTACATGGCATGCTCGGCAACCGACACCGAGTTGGCAATGCCGGTGGTCATCAGCGGGATCTTTCGCTTGCTGAGCGCCGGAACCTCGACCTGGTCGAAGCCGACGCCGAGCCGCGCCACCACTTCCATGACCGGCGAGACGTCGAGTTCGGCCTGCTTGTACGGCGTGCCGCCCAGCGTGACCGCGTGGGCGTCCTTGAGCTTGGCATGGTACGATGAGGCCACATCCTTGAGCGGCAGGATCTCGAAGTCGACATCGTCGCGCTTCTGAAGGACCTCCATACCTGCCTGTGGCATCCAGCCGACGATCAGCACTTTCTTGCGGTTCTTGCCCGTGGTCATCGTTTCCCCTGCCGTTCGCTATCGGCCACGATCCTATCAAGGGGCAACGGGAGGCGCGACCCCGCGTTGATGGGCATGGAATTCCGCGACGCAATCGAGAAAGATGCCGAGGACCTGCACGCACTCGCCGATCGGGCAGCCGCCGCATCGCGACAGGACGATCTGCTGCCCCGCCCCGTCAGGAGCGGCAACGACTGGCTGACCCAGGAACGGCAACTCGACGCTGCGGCCATGACCCTGCGCCACAATTGGCTCGGCGTGGCCCATCGGCCGGGCGACGCCACGCTCAAGAGCCCGCGCGCCGGGCACATCGCCCATGTCGCCTGCGGCTCCGAGGTGAGCTTCGGCTACGAGCGGGACATCGACGTCTCCATGCTGGAGCAGCGCAAGGGCTACCTGCGAGCGCCGGCTTGCTGGGCGGCCGACCTTGTCCTGTTCCGCAGCGGACAGGCGGCCCTCGCCTGCCTGGTCCACTTCGCCGCCGCGCAGTGGGGCAGGACCGGTCCGCTCACCGTTGCCCATGCCGGCTCCTATTTCGAGACGGCGTCGCTGCTCGCTTCATGGCCGCAGCGCATGATCCGGCAAGTCGACGATGCGGCCGTCGCCGATGTCGTCATCGCCGAACCCGTATGGTGCGACGGACAATTCGGCTGCGGAGAGCGTCTGCCAACGGCGTCACGCGCTCCTGCTCGACATTACAATGTCCGGCCCGACGTACGATCTCGAGCCGCATCTCGGTGACTGTCCCCTGGTAATCGCCTACAGCTCCGGACTGAAGCTCGACCAGGCTGGCCTCGAACTCGCCAATGCCGGGATCGTTCGTGTGCTGGCGCGCGATGACGCCAAGAACGTGGGCATGGCGCTACGTCAACTCCGCGGACTCACGGGAAGCGGCCTCACGCTCGACGAGCTGTCGGCCCTCTCCGCGCCGTGGTTCATGGATCGCGCCTATGCCGATCGCTACACCGCAGCCATCTTCACCAACAACCGCGCGCTCGCCGACGCAATCGGCACGCGCTCACCGGTCTTCGGCGCGCGCTGTCATCCTTCCCTCGTCGATCCCGCCGCCGAAGCGCCGTTCTGCGCACTGACGCTCAATGAGCCCTCACCCGAAAACTATCGCGCCCTCGAAGCGAGGGTCGCTCACGAATGCAAGCGCCGCGGCCTGCTCGCCGCCAAAGGCGGTTCGTTCGGCTTCCGCGGCCATCGCTTCGAGCTCATCGAGCCGGAAGGCTCCCCGACGTTCTTGCGCGTAGCATTGGGCTGGCGAGACGGCTGGAGCCGGCAAGGCCTGTGCGAGCTGTTTGCCGAACTGGCAGCACGGCCGTCGTCCTGAGCGAAGCCAAGGACCGCACTCTTCTCCGGAGAGCATCTTTGCAGGTAACGCTGATTCTTTGGCTCCGCTCGGGATACCAGGAATTTCACTTTCGAGTCGGGCACTACGGCAGGTAGGTCAACGGCAGCCGTGTCGTCGATTTGATCTCCTCCATGGCGAACATCGAGGTGACGTCGCTGAGCTCGACCTTGGCGATCAGACGTTTGTAAAACGCGTCGTAGGCATCGATGTCGGGCAGCACGAGCCGGATCAGATAATCGATCTCGCCGCTCATGCGATAGCAGTCCATCACCTCGGGAAACGAGGCGATCGCCTTGGCGAAGCGGCCGAGCCATGCCGCATTGTGCTGCGCGGTGCGCACCGCCACGAACACCGTGACGCCCGCATTCAGCGCCCGGCGGTCGAGCAGCGCCACCCTGGCACGGATGACGCCCTGGTCCTGCAGGCGGTTGATGCGGCGCCAGCACGGCGTGGTCGACAGGCCGACGCGCCTGGCGATCTCCGCCAGCGGCATGTCGGCGGTGTCCTGGAGGCAATCCAGGATCTTTCTGTCGAATGAATCGAGCGATATTTTCTCGACCATTGGCACATCCTTGGAACAGATTTCTCCAGATTGGCCAGATCCGCGGAAACCAAGCAACCCGTTTCCTGCCGCAGCGCGTAGAATTACTTTTATGTTGCGCCGCTTCACCGATCACCCCTCTACGGTCAACGAGACTTACTTCGAGCATATGGCCATGGCCTTCGGCTTCGGCGGCCGCATGCTGCTGGGCAGCCTCGCCTGTTTCCTGCATGGTCTCTTCCCATGGCTGTGCCTGACTCGCGGCAGCGACACGATCCGCACGCTGCACCATCGCATGGTGACGCATCGCACAGCGTCGCCGGAGAGCCCGGTCGGCACCACGGCCGCCGCGGCCGGCGATTAGCCCCGCTTCTCCTCGTCAGCCTGCTCGCGGCGGCCCTTCCCGCCACCGCGCAGGAAAGATCGATGGTGCCGGTTTTCATCGACGGCGAGCAGGTGAAGCTCGCCGTCATCACCTACAAGCCGGCCGGCGACGGCCCCTTCCCCACGCTGGTCTTCCACCACGGCTCGACCGGGCGCGGTGACAATCCCTCCTACTTCGCCCATCCCTCCGATCCCAAGTTACTTGCCGGTTGGTTCACAACGCGTGGCTGGGCCGTCCTGCTGCCGTCGCGACGTGGTCGCGGCGGATCGGAAGGCCTCTACGATGAAGGCTTCTCGCTCGATAGGACAGGCTACAGCTGCAATCCGACGCTGGCGCTCCCGGGTGCCGACCGCGCCTTGCGCGACATCGATGCGGTGACGCCCGTGCTCCTCAGCCAGCCCTTCGTCGACCGCACCAGGGTGGCGGTCGGCGGCCAGTCGCGCGGAGGCATCCTCTCGATCGCCTGGAGCGGCCATCGGCCCGCAACGCCGCGCGCGGTGATCAATTTCGTGGGCGGCTGGACGGGCGCAAGGTGCCGGACCGCCAGCACGATCAACCAGAACCTGTTCATCCGAGGCGCGGCCTTCGCCCAGCCCACGATCTGGCTCTACGGAGAAAACGATCCGTTCTACCCTCTGTGGCACAGCCGGTCTAATTTCGCGGCGTTCGAAGCCGCCGGCGGCAAGGGTACCTTTCACGAATACGGCGTGTCTGCAGTCGTGAACGGACACGACATAGCCACCGTTCCCTCGCTGTGGAGCAGCACGCTGCAAGCCTATCTCGAGGAGCATGGGTTGCCGGCCAGGGCGAAGTGACGGCTTGCAACCGGCCTGTCCCATCCCACGTTCACTAGGAGAGTGAACGAACCAAGGAGGGCACGATGGAGACACCCCTGAAAATCAGCTTCCAGGGTGGCGATGCCAGCGAAGCCCTCAGCATCCTGATCGGCGAGAACGTCGAGGCGCTCGAGAAGCTCTATGGCCGGATGACCGCTTGTCACGTGGTGGTGCGGATCCCCGACCGTCATCACCGGACGTCCCAGTTCGCCGTCAATGTTCACCTCAGCCTGCCGGGCGGAATCGACGTGAACATCGACCACGCGCCCCAGAACGACAACCATTTCGCCAACGCCCAGGCAGCCGTGCACGACGCGTTTCGCCGCGCCAAGCGATTGCTCAAGGACCGTGCCAGCAAGCAGCGCGGCGAGGTGAAAACCCTGCACGAGCGCATCGAACGGACTGTCGACCAGCCGCCGGACGCCTAGCGCCGCCTGACGGCCTTTTCGTCCAGCCGCTCACGCAGCAGGCCGATCCGGTCGCCACCCCAGAACAGCTCGCCGTCGAACACGAAGGTGGGAACACCGAACACTCCCGAGGCCTCTGCCTCGGTGCGGAGCTGGTCATGCAGCGCTCCGCCCTCGCCCGCCAGGAACGCAGCGAAGCCCGGCGGCGCGCCGGCTTCGATCAGAAACGCTTCCACCGCAGCGACATCTTCGGGATTGAGCTCGCGCCGCCAGAAGCGGTCGAAGACGAGGTCGTTGTAGCGGCGGAAGGCGCCGTGCTGTTGCGCGTAGAGCATTCCGGCGTTGGCGGGCCGGGCATAGAACACCTTGGTCGGTCCCTTCAGGATCAAGCCCTGCTTGTTGGCGAACCGGCGCGCGTCCATGTAGGCGTAACGCACCCGCCGCCAGTGATGCGGATCGCGCTCGGCGACCGATTGCTGGAACGAAGCGATGTCCAGCGTGTACGGCCGCCATTCGAGCACGAGGTCGTAGTCGCGCTCGAGGTCATAGGCCCACGCCTTCGCAACGAAGGCATAAGGGCTTACATAGTCGATCCAGAGCCGAACGTTAGCGGGCATCCTTCGCCAGCCTGGTTTCCACCACACGCGACCACAGGGTGGCGCCGAGCGTGATGATCTCGTCGTTGAAATCGTAGCCCGGATTGTGGACCTCGCAGCCGCCTTCGCCGCCGCCGTTGCCGATGTTGATGAAGGCGCCCGGCACCTTCTCCAGCATGTAGGAAAAATCCTCGGAGGCCATCACGTACGGCCCTTCGCGATTCATGTTCTCGTCGCCGACGATCCTGGCCGCGACGTCGGCGATGAACTTCACCGCATCCCGGTCGTTGACCAGCGGCGGAAAGACCACGCGCACATCGGCTTTGGCGCTGCCGCCCAGCGTCTTGGCGATACCCTCGGAGATCGTCTCGATGCGCTCTTTCACCAGAGCCATCGTCTCCTTGCGGAAGGCGCGGATAGTGCCGCGCAGCACCGCCTCCTGCGGGATCACGTTGTAGGCGTCGCCGGCATGCATCTGGGTCACGGAGATCACCGCCGAATCGAGCGGCGCGACGTTGCGCGACACGACGCTCTGTAGTGCCGAGATGATCTGCGTGGCGATGATCACGGGATCGATGCCCGACTCTGGACGTGCGCCGTGCGCGCCCTTGCCGGTGATATGGACGTCGAACAGCCCGCCACCGGCCATCTGCGGTCCGGAGCGGATCGCGAACTTGCCAACATCGAGCTTCGGACGATTGTGCATGCCGAAGATCTGCTCACAGGGAAATTTGTCGAACAGCCCGTCCTTGACCATCGCCTCGGCGCCACCACGGCCCTCCTCGGCCGGCTGGAAGATGAAGTGGACAGTGCCGTCGAAGTTGCGCGTCGCCGACAGATACTTCGCGGCGCCGAGCAGCATGGTGGTGTGGCCGTCGTGGCCGCAGGCATGCATGCGACCCTTGTGCTGGCTGCGATGGTCGAAGGTGTTGTGCTCGTCCATTGGCAGCGCATCCATGTCGGCGCGCAGGCCGATTGCGGTCGGATTGTTGCCGACCCGGATCGTGCCGACCACGCCGGTCTTGCCGATCCCGGTGGCGACCTCGACACCCCATTCCCGGAGCTTCTCGGCGACGATGCGGCTGGTGCGCTCCTCCTCGAAACCCAGCTCGGGATGCGCATGGATGTCGCGGCGGATGGCGGTCAGCTCGGCGGATGCGGCGGCGATCTTGGGCTCGATGTTCATGCGATTCAGGACTCCAGCAGGAAGGACGTCATTACACGCCGAAATTCGCCGCCATGCACGTTCGGATAGAAGTGCCCGCCATCCGGCAGGACGTAAGCGCGGGCGTTGGGGATCGATCGAACCAGCTCTTCCGTGAAATAGAGCGGCGTCACCATGTCGTCGCGCGCACAGATCGCCAGGGTCGGCGCCCTGACCTTCTGCAACTGATCGCGCCGGTCGTGCGCCACGATCGCCGCAATGCGTGACAACACGATCTCCGGGATCGGAATGGTCTCGTTTGCCTTCGCCTCCGCCGCCGTGAGCTCGGCATCGTGATCGCGCACCCACCAGGGCGAATTGAGCGACAGCGCGCTCGACTTCTGGTAGGCGGCCGGCCCCAGCTCTTTCAGCATCAATGCACGTGTCTCGAACAGTCGCCGGAAGAAGGCGTCGGTCCTGGCCCAGGTGGCGCTCAGCACCAGCCGGTCGATCCGTTCGGGGTGCTCGATCGCCAGCACCTGGCCCATCGCGCCGCCGGTGGAATGGCCGCACCAATGAACCTTCTCGAAGCCCAGGGCGTCGATCAGCTGCAGCGCATCGTCGGCCATCTGGGCGACGCTGTAGTCGATCTTCGAGAGTGTGCTGCGGCCGGTGCCCCGGTGATCGTGCACGACGACCGTGAATTCCCCGGCGAGCTTTGCCGCATTTTCGCCCCACCATCGGCCGTCGCCGCCCAGTCCCGGCACGAGCAGCAAGGGCGGTCCGTTGCCGTACTTCTCGTAATAGAGCTCTGCGCCGTCGCGCAATTTTACGTGTGGCATTTGTTGCATTGCTCCCTCACGCGAGCCAGATAAGCTCGCGCCGCTGAAATTCGCCCCGGGAGGAAACCGCAGGATGCGTCGCTTGTCGATTGCCGCTCTCGTGCTGCTCACGCCGCTCGGAGCCTGCAACCAGGGTCCGACGACGGCCTGGACCCCGATCGCACGGCCAGCACCCGACGATGCGACGCCGGCGGGCATCGCCTATGTTTGCGAGGGCCGCAAGGAAGTGGCCGTGGTCTACGCCAAGAACCGCGCATCGGTGACTTTGGACAATAGGACCTGGCGCACCGAGTATCAGCCGACCGGGGACGGCTTCCGCTATGCCGACGCCACGGTGGAATGGTCGGGGCGCGACGACCTCGCCGTCCTGCGCCAGAACGGCAGCGCCAAGCCGTTGGCCTTCAATTGCAGGCCAGCCCGACGGACTACATGAGCCAGAGCTTGATCGCGTAGCCGACGATCGCGGTCACCCCGACGCCGCCGGCCCAGAGAGCGACGAACCACAGCCACTGCCGCGGCGCGGGCATCAGTGGTAGCCCTCATGCCCGGTCTTGCCGCGGAACACCCAGTAGGCATAGCCGGTGTAGATCAGGATGATCGGCACCATGATCGCGGCACCGACGAGCATGAAGCCGAGGCTCTTGGCCGGTGCTGCGGCGTCCCAGATCGTGAGCGCGCGCGGCACCACATAGGGATAGAGGCTGATGCCGAGCCCGATCAGGCCGAGAGCGAACAGGCCGAGCGCGATCAGGAAGGGCCAGTAGCTGCGCTTGTGGCGCAGCGCGAAGAAGAAGCCGACCGAGGCCACCGCCACCAGCAGCGGCACCTGCGCGGTGAACAGCACCTGCGGCCAGGCGAACCAGCGAAGGTAGTAGTCGTTGGCGAGGAACGGCGTCCAGGCGCTCACTGCCGCCATGCCGACGATGGTCGCGACCGCGAAGCGCAAGGCCAACCGGTAGCAATGATCGAGCAGCGAGCCTTCGCTCTTCATGATCAGCCATGTGGCACCAAGCAGCGCATAGCCGCAGACCAGCGCCACGCCGACCAGCAGGCTGAACGGCGACAGCCAGTCCCACCAGCCGCCGGAATAGGAGCGTGCGTCGACGGAGATGCCCTGCAGCAGGCCACCGAGCGTGATGCCCTGCGCGAACGCCGCCACGATGGAACCCAGGGTGAAGGCGGCGTCCCAATACTTGCGATGGCGCGGGTCGCGCCAGCGGAACTCGAAGGCGACGCCGCGGAAGATCAGGGCCAGCAGCATGGCGATGATCGGCGTGTAGAGCGCCGACAGGATCACGCCATAAGCCATCGGGAACGCCGCCATCAGCCCGCCGCCGCCCAGCACCAGCCAGGTCTCGTTGCCGTCCCATACCGGGGCAATCGAATTCATTGCGGAGTCACGCTCGCGGCCTTCGGAGAAGGCGGGGAAGAGGATGCCGATGCCGAGGTCGAAGCCGTCCATCACGACATAGGCGAAGATCGCGAAGGCGATGATGAAAGCCCAGATGGTGGGCAGGTCGAAGGCCATCGGCATGTCAGACCTTCCCTCGCGTGACCGCGACGGCGGAGGCCGGCGTGATGCCGGCGGCGCGCGCCGGCATGCTGCCGTGCGGACCTTCCTCGCCATGGTGCGGCGGCTGGCTCATCAGCCGCAAGATGTAGTAGACGCCCGCACCGAACACGATGAAATAGACGCAGATGAAGGCCACGAGCGACGTGGCGACCGCCGGCGCCTGCAACGGCGACACCGAATCGGCGGTGCGCAGCAGGCCGTACACCGTGTAGGGCTGCCGTCCGACCTCGGTCGTGACCCACCCCGCGATCACCGCGACGAAGCCCGCGGGCCCCATGGCGAGCGCGAGGCGATGCAGCCACGTCCAGTCATAGAGCGCCCGGCGCGTCCGCGCGAGCAGGCTCCAGCCGGCGAGCAGCAGCATCAGCATGCCCAGCCCGACCATGATCCGGAACGCCCAGAAGACGATCGGCACCGGCGGCCAGTCGCTGCGCTTCACCGTGTCGAGCCCCGCGAGCGGCGCATCGAGCGAATGCTTCAGGATCAGCGACGAGAGCTTCGGAACCGAGATGTCGTAGAGGACCTTGCCTTCCTTCATGTCGGGCCAGCCGAACAGCACCAGCGGCGCGCCGTCGGAATGGCTCTGGAAATGGCCTTCCATGGCCATGACCTTGACCGGCTGGTGCTCGAGCGTATTGAGGCCGTGCTGGTCGCCGGCCAGGATCTGGATCGGCGCGACGACCGTGATCATGCCCATCGCCATCGAGAACATCACGCGAGTGCCCTCGGTCTTGCGGCCCGCGAGAAGATGCCAGGCACCGACGCCGCCCACGACCAGCGCTGTGGTGAGATAGGCCGCCAGAACGGTATGGACGAGGCGATAGGGGAACGATGGATTGAAGATGACCCCGAACCAGTCAACCGGCACGAACTGGCCGTTGGCGGCGATCGCATGGCCGGCCGGCGTGTGCATCCAGCTGTTGGCGGAGAGGATCCAGAAGGCGGAAATGAAGGTGCCGACAGCGACGGCCAGCGTCGCCGTGAAATGCAGCGACTTGCCGACCCGGTTCATGCCGAACAGCATGACGCCCAGGAAGCCGGCCTCGAGGAAGAACGCCGTCAGCACCTCGTAGGCCATCAGCGGGCCGATCACCGGCCCGACCTTGTCGGAGAACACCGACCAGTTGGTGCCGAACTGGTAGGACATAACGATGCCCGATACGACGCCCATGCCGAAGGCGAGCGCGAAGATCTTCAGCCAGTACTTGAACAGGTCGAGATAGACCGTGCGGCCCGTCCACAGCCACAGCGCCTCGAGCACCGCGAGATAGCTCGCCAGCCCGATCGAGAACGACGGAAAAATGAAATGGAAGGAGACGGTGAAGGCGAACTGCAGCCGCGCCAGCAGTGTTGCGTCGAAAGCGTCGAACATGGCGTCCCCCGTCTCAGACGATACGTGACACCGACACGGGCGACTTCAATGCGACACTTAGCACATCGAGTGCGCCCGCCAGGTCGGCCCTGCTGCGCGCCGCACCCAACGCGATGCGAATCGCATGCTCGGGCGCGTCGTCGACAGAGAAGCTGTCGCTGGTTACAACAGCAAGTCCCTGTCGTTGGACATGAGCGGCGAATTCCAGGCGGCTCCAGGCTGCCGGCAGGCGCAGCCAGACGTGATGGCCGCGCGGGTGCGCGGCATAGTCCTGCCCGGCCAATGCCCTGGCCGCGAGCTTCTGGCGCGCCGCCGCTTCCGTGGCAATGGCAGCGATGATCGCGTCAGCGCTGCCGTCGGCCAGCCAGCGCAAGGTAAGCGCGACCATCAGCGGCACGGGCATCTGCGCCACTGTGCGCAGCGCGTTGCCCAGCAATGCCGCCGCAGCGCGATCGGGCGTCACCATCAGCGACATGCGCAGGCCGGGCGCGATGCACTTGGACAGGGTCGCGGCAAGATAGCTGCGCTCGGGAACGAGCGTCGCGATCGGTGCGAGCCTGGGCTCGAATGCGCCATAGGCGTCGTCCTCGAACAGCAGCAGGCCGCACTTGCGAAACATTGCCGCAAGCTGTTCACGCCGGGCCGACGGCAAAGTGAGCGTTGTCGGATTGCTGATGGTCGGCACGAGATAGACGGCCTTGGGCTTGTACCGCTCGCAGGCTTCCTCCAGCGCCGCGGGAATCATGCCCGACTGGTCCGCCTCGACGCCAATGAGGCGCACCCCGGCGGCCGAAGCGGCCGACTTGAAGCCGGGATAGGTCAGGCGGTCGGTCAGCACCGCATCGCCCGGCTTCGTGAGAGACAGCAGCAGCGCCATCAGCGCGGTTTGCGTGCCAGGGAAGATCAGCAGCCGGTCCGGGGCCGCCGTCCGCACCCGCCTGCGCAGCCAGTCGGCCGCGACGCCACGATCGGCCTCGCTGCCACCAGCCTGCTGGTAGCTTAGGAAATCGGTCAGGCCGTAATCGCGCCGCAACCCATCGAGGCCGCGCGCGATGCGGCCTTCGAGATCGGCCTCGACCGGCTCCGGCGGCAGGTTCATCGACAGGTCGAATTCGATGCCGGCCGCGGCGGCGCGCGGTGCGCGCGCCTGGCTCTCGGCAACGAAGGTGCCCTGCCCGACCCGCGCCTCGGTCAGGCCACGGCGGCGCGCCTCGTTGTAGGCGCGCGTGACAGTGGTGAGATCAACGCCCAGCGCCTTGGCCAGCGCCCGATGGGTCGGCAGCCGCTCGCCGCGATGCAGGCGCCCGGAGGCCACATCGGCGGCGAGTGCTTCGACGATGGCTTCATAGACCGGGCCGGGCCGGTCGCCGAGTGTCGGGAGCCAATCCATACAATCCTCGTTCTTACCCTTGAATGTATGGCATATTGTACGGATATTCAACCGCACACGAAGGGAGTGTTCGATGACCGGTGCGGCCACCTACCTGATGCGCGGATTTGCGGGGCGCTGCCCGAACTGCGGCGAAGGCCATCTGTTCCGTGCCTTCCTGAAGGTCGCCGACCATTGCGAGAAGTGCGGCGAGCCATTCCGCTATCATCGCGCGGATGATTTTCCGGCCTATCTGGTGATCATCCTCATCGGCCACATCGTCGTGCCGATCGCGATGTGGATCGAGATTGCCTACAGCCCGTCCTACTGGCTGCAGGCCGCGATCGGGCTGCCGCTGATCGTCGGCATGGCACTCGGGCTCTTGCAGCCGATCAAGGGTGGGGTGGTCGCGCTCCAGTGGCACATGGGCATGCACGGCTTCGCCGAATCGAAGCTCTCCCGTTCCTAGCCAAAGGCGTCGAACAGCTCCGCGATCACCGCACGATCGAGGCCGGCGCGCAGGCAGGTTTCCAGCAACACGCGGGCCTTCAACGGATGCAGCCGGCCGCCCCAGATCAGGCCGGCCTCGCGCAACGCGATCTCCGAGCTTGGCCCGCCATAGGTCTTGCGCAGCATCGGCCCGCCGCCGGCGCGCGGAGAGACGACAGTCGGCATCGACTTGGCGAGACGGATGACATTCTCCGTGGCGCGCTCCGGCGTATGGCCGCCGCCCATCGCCGCGATCACGGCACCGCGATAACCGAGACGATCCGGGGCCGCGAGCATCAGCGGCATCAGCGCGGCATCGTCGTCGAGCGACATCCAGAACAGCGCAATCGGCGCGGCCTCGCCGCTCACCCCAGCAAGCTTCTTGCGCGCTTCGATAACGGCATCGCGCACCGGCAGTGCGAACGGCACGACGCGATCCTCGACCAGTGCGGCCAACGGACCGGTCTGGGTCGAGGCGAAGGCATTGAGCCGGGTCGGATGGACCTTGAGCACGTCCGAAGCCGCATAGACCTCGTCGAGCATCACGGCGATCACGCCCAGCGCCTTCGCGTTCCTGCGCACCCATGGATCGGCAGCGACCCGCACGGCGGCCAGCAGGTTGCCGGGCCCGTCGGGCGAGGTCAGCGCGGGATTGCGCATCGCGGCCGTAACGATCACGGGGATGTCGAGATCGAGCAGCAGGTCGAGCAGGAAGCTCGTCTCCTCGAGCGTGTCGGTGCCCTGCGTGACGACCACGCCATCGGCCTTCAGGCCGCGGATCCGGCCCGCGAGCGCATGGATCTGGTCGAACGACAGCGAGTGGCTGCCGACCCGCGACACGGTTTCGGCACCGATCTCCGCGACCTCATTGAGCAACGGGACGGCAGCGACGAGATCGTCGGCACCCAACCCCATCTGCATGGCGCCGGTCGGATCGGGACGCGTGGCGATGGTGCCGCCCAGCGCGAGGATATGGATACGCGGCTTGCTCATCACTTCAACTTCAGCGACTGGAAGAAGCGGTTGGCCTCGGGGCCGGTGACGCTGGGGCCGAGGAAGGCAAGCGACACGAAACGCCGCTCTCTCAGAAGCGAGATCATGCGCAGCATCGTGCCGGCGTGAACGGTGCCGATCGCTTCGACGCCGGCATCGGTCTGGCGCCAATCGACGCGATCCCATTGGCGGCTGGCCAGTTGCGCCGCGCGGCCATCGAGCGACGCCTGCAGCACGCGCCGCGGCTGGGCAACGTCGACGTCGGCCGGATAGAGCGCGGTCTGAGCGACGTAGGAGAAGCCGCCGCTTTCGAGGCTGTAGGAATGCAACGCGAAAGCCGTGCCGCGCGCGGACACATCGTTGATGATCCTATGATCCGGGATACCCGGCATCTCGACGGTGAAGGCATTCTCCTCGACCTTCACCGCATACCACTTCGTCGGGACATCGAGTTTCTTCTGGGCATGAACGATCGAGGGCGCCGCGATTGCTGCCGCGGCCAAGACGAAACGACGCCTACAGCTCATGGTCGAACGCCGAACTTCTCGCGGGCCTGTTCCGGCGTGTAGTAGCCGCGGGCGACGTCGCGCTCGACCAGCTCGGTCTTGCGCCTGGCGGGATCGCCGAAGCCGCCGCCGCCCGGCGTCTGCACACGGACCACGTCGCCGACCCCGATCTCGATATCCTGGTCCTTGGAGAGATGCGGCGGCTTGTAGGTCTTGTCGCCTTGCGTCACGACAACGGTGTTGACGCCGCCCGCCTCGCCGCCCAGCACGCCCTGCGGGCCGGTGCGGCCGTGGTCCATCACCATCGACACCCTCGCCTCGCCGCGGCGGAGCTTGATCGCATAGTTGATGCCGAAGCCGCCGCGGAACTCGCCGGCGCCGCCCGAGCCTTCGCGCAGGGAGAACTCCTCGAACAGGATCGGATAGAACTGCTCGAGCACCTCGACCGGCGGCATCTTCGAGATGCCGATGGTCGAGCAGCCGTTGCTGAGGCCGTCGCCGCCCTGGAAGCCGCCGTATCCTCCGCCGGTGAAGAGATACATGATGTAGTTGCGCTTGCGCTCGGGATCGTAGCCGCCGACGCCGAGATTGCCCGAGGTGCCGGCGGGCGCCGCGAACAGCAGGTCGGGGATCGCGTGGGTGAGCGCCGCGAACACCGCCTCGGCGATGCGCTGGCTCACCTCGGCCGCGCAGCCCGACACCGGCCGCGGATACTTCGCATACAGGAACGTCCCCTCGGGCTCGATGATATGCAGCGGCTCGAAGGTGCCGCGATTGATCGGCACGTCGGGGAAGATATGCTTGATGGCAAGGTAGATCGCCGACTTGGTGGTGGCGATGACGCTGTTCATCGGCCCGCGGCAGGGCGGGCTCGAGCCGGTCATGTCGAAGGTCAGGTCCTCGCCCTTCTTGGTGATCTTCATCCGAATCAGCAGAGGCTCGTCGACGACGCCGTCGCTGTCGACCTGCGAGCTGCCCTCGTACACGCCATCGGGAATGTCGGCGATCTTCGCGCGCATCTGGCGCTCGGCGCGATGGCGCATCTCGGCGATCGCCTGCTTCACCACGCCGGCGCCGTAGCGGTCGATCAGCATGGCGAGCCGCTGCTCGCCGGTGGTGAGCGCCGCGCCCTGGGCCTTGATGTCGCCGATGCGCTGGTCGGCGATGCGCATGTTGCTCATCAGGATGGCCAGGATCTCCTGGTCCAGCACGCCTTTCTTCCAGAGCTTGACCGGTGGCAGGCGCAGGCCTTCCTGCTCGACCTCGGTGGCGCTGGCCGAGAAGCCGCCCGGCACCATGCCGCCGATGTCCGGCCAGTGGCCGGTGTTGGCCAGCCAGGCGAACAGCTCGCCCCTGTAGAAGAACGGCTTAACGAAGCGCACGTCCATCAGATGCGTGCCGCCGAGATACGGGTCGTTGACGATGAACACGTCGCCCGGATCGACCGTGCCGGCGTAATGCGACTTCACCCGGTCGATCACCGCCCCGGTCGAGAACTGCATGGTGCCGACGAATACCGGCAGGCCGAGCTCGCCCTGCGCGATCAGCGAGCCGTCGATTGCATCGTAGATGCCGTCCGACCTGTCCATCCCCTCGGAGATCACCGGCGAGAAGGCCGCGCGCACGAAGGCGAGGTCCATCTCGTTGCAGACCTGGATCAGGCCGTTCTGGATGACGGTGAGCGTGACGGGATCGAGGTTCGACATCGCTCAAGCCTATCGTGTCATCCCGAGCGAAGCGAGGGATCTATGTTGCGGCCGTTAGATCCCTCGCTTCGCTCGGGATGACACGATGTTACGCTCGGGCATGACGGATAATCACAGCTCTGTGTCCCCCTTCAGCAGCCGCTGCACGATCGAGCGGTTGAGGATCTCGTTGGTGCCGTCGGCGACGTTGACGATGCGCAGCGAGTGCCAGGCGTGGTGCAGGCCCAGCTCGTTGGTGAAGCCCATGGCGCCATGGGTCTGCATGGCGCGGTCGACCGCCTTATAGCCGACCTGCACGGAGTAGGCCTTGGTCATGGCGAGTTCCTTCACCGCCGGCGCGCCCTGGTCGAGCAGGGCAGCGACATTGAGGCCCATCAGGTGCGCGCCGTGCAGCTCCATGGCGCTCTCGGCCAGCGGGAAGGTGACGCCCTGGTATTCCGCGATCGCCTTGCCGAACGCCTTGCGCTGCTGGGCGTAGTCGAGCGCCTTCTCGAGCGCCCAGCGGCCGTAGCCGACGGCGCGCGCCGAATTGTAGATGCGGCCCAGCGACACGCCGTACAGCGCCGCCGCGAAGCCCTGATGCAGCTCACCGACGAGCTGCCACGGCTCGACCCGCACGTCCTCCAGCCGCAGCTCGGCCTCGTCGCCGCCGATATGGCCGAACAGCTTGATGATGCGCTGGACCTCGAAGCCCGGTGACGCGGTCGGCACGAGGAAGGCCGAGATACCGCCCTTGCGCGCCGCCGCCCGCTCGGGATCGGTGACCGCAAAGACGATGCAATAGTCGGCGACCGGGGAATTGGACGTCCAGATCTTGCGACCGGTCAGGCGCCAGGCATTGCCGTCGGGCACGGCCTTGGTCGAGAGCGCCGCGGCATCGGAGCCGGCGCCGGGCTCGCTGAGGCCGAAGCACATCGACGCCTCGCCCGCCATCATCGGCGCGAGGATCTTCTCACGCGCCTCCTCCGTGACTTTTTCGAGCAATCGGCTCGGTCCGAACGCCCAATGGCTGATGACATAGAGCATCAGCCAGTTCTGCGGCCCGCACAGGTGGAACAGCGCCTCCCAGCCCACGTAGTAGGCAAGATGCGCCAGCCCGCCGCCGCCCAGCGCTTCGGGCACGCACATATTGTAATAGCCGGCTTTGGCGGCGGCGCGCCGTACCTCGCCGATAAGACCCTTCAGTTCGTCGGAGAATCGCCCGTCCTCGCGATAGAGCAGCCGCGGATTCTCGAACAGCTCGCGGTGCCTATCATGCCGCGGCAACACTTCCCTGCGGGCGAAATCGATCAGCCCGTCACGCACCGCACGCACGTCTTCCGGCAGTTCCCATGCAATCGCGGACATCAGCCCTCCCGACAATGGATGGGCACCATTCTTGCAGCGGTAACCGAGAGGGACTACAGGACGAACACGCGATGAACCGCGATACGAGACCGTTTTCGCGCTATAGTCGACGGGATATTACCCCACCTTTTTGATGGACGGCCCATGAACGCGCCTTTCGCTGCGGACTCTCTCGACTCGATAAAATTCGCCGTCGGCCAGCCGGTGCCGCGCAATGAGGACCCCACCCTGCTGAAGGGTGAGGGCCGCTACAGCGACGATGTCAACATGCCGAACCAGGCCTGGTGCGTGATGGTGCGCAGCCAGGTGGCGCACGGCATCATCAAGGGCATCGACACGGAGGAAGCGCGCAGGATGCCGGGCGTGCTCGGCATCTGGACGGGCGCCGACCTCAATGCGGCGGGCTATGGTGCGCTCAAGACCGTGATGATGGTGCCGCAGCGCGACGGCTCGCCGATGAAGACTCCGACACGTTATTCGCTGGCCACCGACAAGGTCCGCTTTGTCGGCGATCCGGTGGCCTTCGTCGTCGCCGAGACCCAGGCGCAGGCCAAGGATGCGGCCGAGGCGGTCGCGGTCGACATCGAAGCCCTGCCCGCCGTCACCGAGGCCCGCGAGGCCGCGCAGCCGGGCGCGCCCGAAGTGTTCGACGACGTGCCGGGCAATGTATGCGCCGACTACCACTACGGCGACACGCCCAAGGTCGACGAGGCCTTCGCCAAGGCCGCACACGTCACGCGCCTGCGCCTGATCAGCAACCGCATCGTGGTCTGCGCGATGGAGCCGCGCTCGGCCGTCGCCTTCTATGACAAGGAGACCGACCGCTATACGTTCCAGGCCGGCAACCAGGGCGCGTTCGGCCTCAAGAACCAGATGGCCCAGCTCCTCGGCGTCAAGCCGGCGCAGGTCCGCATCCTCACCGGCAATGTCGGCGGCTCGTTCGGCATGAAGGGCTCGCCCTATCCCGAATATGCCGGCATGTTCCATGCCTCGAAGCTGCTCGGCCGGCCGGTGAAGTGGACCGACGAGCGCAGCGGCAGCTTTCTCAGCGACCAGCACGGCCGCGACCACGACTTCGACGCCGAGTTGGCGCTCGACAAGGACGGCACCTTCCTCGCCGTGCGCCTCGTCGGCTACGCCAACCTCGGCGGCTACCTCTCGAACGTCGGCGCCGCGATGGGCGCTCTCGGCGTGACGCGCAATCTCGCCGCGATCTACCGCACGCCGCTGATCTCGGTGTCGACCAAGGTATGCTTCACCAACACCTCGCCGATCGGCGCCTATCGCGGCGCGGGCCGGCCCGAAGCCAACTATTTCATGGAACGGCTGATCGCGACGGCCGCGCGCGAGATGGGCATCGATCAGGTGGAGATGCGCAGGCGCAACCACATCAAGCCGGAAGAGATGCCCTACAAGACCGCCTCGGGCACGGTCTACGATTCGGGCGAGTTCACGGCGCTGCTCGACAAGGCGCTGGAGCTGGCCGATGTCGACGGCTTCGCCGCGCGCAAGGAAGAGAGCAAGGCGCGCGGCAAGCTGCGCGGAATCGGCATCGGCGACTATCTCGAGGTCACCGCGCCGCCGATGAACGAGATGGGCGGCATCCGCTTCGAGCCCAACGGCGATGTCACCATCATCACCGGCACGCTCGACTACGGCCAGGGCCACTGGTCGGCTTTCGCCCAGGTGCTGACCACCAAGCTCGGCATCCCGTTCAAGAAGATCAAGCTGATCCAGGGCGACAGCGACCTGCTGATCGCGGGCGGCGGCACCGGCGGCTCCAAGTCGATCATGGCATCGGGTGCAGCGATCATCGAGGCCTCGGACAAGGTGATCGACAAGGGCAGGCTGATCGCGGGCGTGGCGCTCGAAGCCTCGGCGGCGGACATCGAGTTCAACGCCGGCCGCTTCACCATCGTCGGCACCGACCGCGGCATTGGCATCATGGAGCTGGCGGAGAAGCTGCGCAGCGGCATGAAGCTGCCCGAGGGCGTGCCCGATTCGCTCGATGTCAGCCATGTCCACGAGGCCGCGCCATCGGCCTATCCCAACGGCACGCATGTCTGCGAGGTCGAGATCGATCCCGATACGGGCATCGTCGACATCGTGAAATACACGATGGTCGGCGACTTCGGCACGGTCATCAATCCGCTGCTGGTCGAAGGCCAGAGCCATGGCGGGGTGGTGCAGGGCATCGGCCAGGCGATGCTCGAGCATGTCGTCTACAGCGAGGAAGGCCAGCCGCTGACCGGCAGCTTCACCGACTACGCCCTGCCGCGTGCAGACGATGTGCCGTTCTTCGCGATGGGCTATCACTCGGTGCCGGCCACGACCAACGTGCTGGGCGCCAAGGGCTGCGGTGAGGCAGGCTGCGCGGGCTCCCTGCCCTCGGTGATGAACGCCATCGTCGACGCGCTCGGCGGCAAGCACATCAACATGCCGGCCACACCGGAGCGGGTGTGGGAAGCGCTGCAGGGGTGAGGCGTATCACAACGCCTGATGTATGATCATCCTCCTCCTCGCGCGCCGCTGCGCGGGGAGGGGCGCCATCTTACGGCCACCGAGGGGCATGGCCCGCACCATGATTGTGGCCCTTGACCCCCACGCCCCTTCGGGGCACCTCCCCGCGCAGGGAGGAACGAGAGACATGCCGAATAAAGGGCGCTCACCGATCGGGTCGAAGCGCGGACGAGGGATCTGCCGGTGAGCCCGAAACACGACGTCGCCATCGTGGGCTATGGCCCGGTCGGTGCGCTACTGGCGAACCTGCTGGGGCAGGCCGGGCTCTCTGTCGCGGTGTACGAACGCGACACCACGATCCATCCGCTGCCGCGCGCGGTCCATTTCGACGGCGAGGTCATGCGCATCTTCCAGTCGGCCGGGCTAGCCGAGCATATCGCGCTGGCGGCGCGGCCGTCGTCGCAGGGCATGCACTTCGTCAACGCCACCGGCCAGACGCTGATCGTGCGCCGCGGCGTCGACGGGCCCGGCCCGCAGGGCTGGCCGAACAACTGGTATTTCCACCAGCCGATGCTCGAGCAGATCCTGCGCGAGGGCGTCGGCCGATTCCCCCACGTCGAGGTCAATCTCGGCCACGAGGTCACCGACGTGGCCGATCTCGATGCGCACTACGTCGTGGGCTGCGACGGAGCGCGCTCGCTGGTGCGGCGCGCGATCGGCAGTCGCACCTTCGATCTCGGTCTGCACCAGCCGTGGCTTGTGGTCGACCTGCTGTGCGACCCCTCCTCCCGCCGCGTCAAGGAGCTGCCCAACTACACCGTCCAGCTCTGCGACCCCGGGCGGCCGATGACGATCGTCAATGTCGGCGGCGCGCGGCGGCGCTGGGAGATCATGCTGATGCCGGGCGACGATCCGGCGCGCGTGGCCGAGCCCGCGACCTTCTGGCCACTGATCGAGCGCTGGCTCCGCCCGGAGGACGCTCGTATCGAGCGCGCCGCCGTCTACACCTTCCACTCGATCGTGCAGGAAGGCTGGCGCAAGGAGAACCTGCTGCTGGCCGGCGACGCCTGCCACCAGACGCCCCCCTTCCTCGGTCAAGGCATGTGCGCGGGCATGCGCGACGTGGCCAATCTTGCCTGGAAGCTCACCGCCGTGCTGCGCGGCAGCGCGCCCGATTCCCTGCTCGACACCTACGAGAGCGAGCGCGTGCCGCATGTCCGCACCTTCATCGAGCTCGCCGTGACGCTTGGCGCCGTGCTGCAGGAGACCGACCCGGCTGCTGCCGCGGCGCGCGATGCCCGCTTCGCCGCGGGTGCGGAGATGTTCGACTTCCCCCAACCACAGCTCGGTCCTGGTTGCCGCGCCGACAGACCGTCGCCGGTCGGCACGATCTTCCCCCAACCGCGCCTGCCCGACGGCCGGCTGATGGACGAGGCGATCGGTCCTCACTTCGCGATCGTCGGCGAAACCGGCCTGCTCGCGGCCGAAAGACCGGACGCGGTGCTGCTGCCCGGCGTTGGCGAGGTCTGGCTCGCGCAGAACGGCGTGCGCGCGGCGCTCCTGCGCCCTGACCGGTATATATCGGCCGTTCGCTGACCTCGAACCCTCGACCGCGGGCGCGACGAGGCAAAAGGGTCATACGTGCCAGGGCGCGGCTCTGGAGAGCCGCGTCCGGGCGATCGCTCTCAGGCCGGCGTAAACATCGGCAGCGGCGGACCGCCATCGGTCGGCTTGAAGACCAGCTTCACCGCCTGCTCGCACTTAAGCTTGTCGAAGTCGCAGTCGACGATATTGGTCACCATGCGCGGCCCCTCGGCCAAGGTCACGTAGGCCATGGCGTAGGGCACCGGCGCGCGGCGCATCACGCTGTAGGAATAGATCGTGCCCTTGCCCGAAGCCTCGATCCATTCGGTCTTGTCGCTGAAGCAGAACGGGCAGATCGTGCGCGGATAATGGTGCGCCTGCCCGCAGCTCGTGCACTTGCGCACCAGCAGCTTGCCCTGTGCGGCGGCATCCCAATAGGCCTGCGTTTCCTGGCTCACGGCCGGCGCCGGCAGCTTGCGTTCCTTGGTGTCGGCCATCGGACTATTCCCTCTCCAGAATGACGGTCGAACTGCCGTGACGCAGTCCCAGCGACCCACCGGTGCCGTGCGCGATGGCGAGGTCGCAATTCTTCACCTGCACCTTCGGATGCGCCTCCCCGCGCAGCTGGCGCACGGCCTCGAGCACCTTGGTGAGGCCGCCGCGATTGGCAGGATGGTTGCTGCACAGCCCGCCGCCGTCGGTGTTGAACGGCAGCTTGCCGACGCCGGAGATCAGGTTACCGTCCGCCACGAAGGCGCCGCCCTTGCCCTTCTCGCAGAAGCCGAGATCCTCGAGCTGCATCAGCACCGTGATGGTGAAGCTGTCGTAGATCGCGGCGAACTTGATGTCCGAGGGCTTCACGCCCGCCTCGGCGAAGGCCGTTGCGCCGCTGAAGCGCGCACCGGAATAGGTCAGATCGACCTTGCCGCCCATCTGGGTCTTCACGAATTCGCCGGCGCCGATCAGCTTGACCTTGGGCCGCTTGAGCTTTGCGGCGATCTCCGGCGCGACGACGACGATCGCGCCGCCGCCGTCCGTGATGACGCAGCAGTCGAGCCGGTGCAGCGGGTCGGAGATTATCGGCGAATTCACGACCTGCTCGACCGTGACCACGTCCTTCAGCAGCGCATGCGGATTGTATTGTGCATGGTGCGAGGCTGCGACCTTGATCCAGGCGAGTTGCTCGGCGGTGGTGCCGAACTCGTACATGTGCCGCATTGCGCACATCGCATACATGTTCACCACGGTCGGCCCGTAGGGGAACTCGAACGGGTCGTCCGGCGTCGGCGTGCCGCCGCGCGAGCGCGGCACGGTGCCGGTCGCCATGCCCTCGGCGCGCGGCCGTCCGGCCAATGTGATCAGCGCAACTTTACATTTGCCCGCCGCAATGGCCTCGGCCGCATGGCCGACATGGATCACGTAGGACGATCCTCCGGTGTCGGTCGAGTCCACATGGCGCGGCTTCAGCCCCATGTACTCGACCATCGACATCGGGCCCAGGCCAGGCGCATCGCCGGCGCAGAAGTAGCCGTCGACGTCGTCCTTGGTGAGGCCCGCGTCCTCGAGCGCGCCCTTGGCCACCTGTGCGTGGATCTGCGCGAGCGAGATGTCCGTCGCGAGCCGCGTCGGATGCTCGTAGATGCCGGCTATGTAGGCTTTGCCCTTGATGCTCATCGGTGGGCGATCTCCCTGGTCAATGTTGCGCCGCATCGTAGGCGAATGTGGCTCACGGAAAAGCGACTTCTTTCGTCAAGAGGAACCCGTATTAATGTCGGCGATTGATAGGGAGGGAAGAATGATGCTTCGGTTTTTGGGGATGATCGTTGCTGCCTGCCTGGCCTTTGCGGGGACCGCACAGGCACAGGGCAAGACCGAAGTGCTCTGGTACAGCCAGGCTGCCTTCAAGATCACGACACCCGGCGGCAAGGTGATCATGATCGATCCCTGGATCATGGGCGCGACCAGGATTCCGCCCGAGCTGAAGGACCTCGGCAAGATCGGCAAGGTCGACCTGATCCTGGTAACGCACGGTCACGGCGACCATCTCGGCGACGCGCTCGAGATCTCGAAGACCAACAGTGCGCCGATATGGGGACCGGCAGGCATGAACCAGTGGCTGGCCACGCTCGGCAAGATGCCGGCCAATCTCGTGCCGCGCATGAACAAGGGCGGCACGATCGAGCCCTTCCCCGGCGTCAAGATCACCATGACCCACGCCGAGCATTCTTCCGAGATGATCCTCAAGGACGAGCACGGCAAGGACACGAGCTATCCGGCCGGCGAGCCGGCCGGCTTCATCATCCAGATGGAGAACGGCTTCAAGATCTATCACATGGGCGACACGGGCGTGTTCGGCGACATGAAGTGGATCGGCGAGTACTACAAGCCCGACCTGATCCTGATCCCGATCGGCGGCCATTTCGTCATGGACCCGAAGGATGCCGCCTACGCCACCAGGGAACTGATCAAGCCCAAGATGGCGTGGCCGATGCACTACGCTTCCAACCCGATGCTCAAGGGCACCCCGGCCGAGTTCAAGGCGGCGCTGGGCGACAGCAAGATCGAGATGATCGTCGCCGAGCCGGGCACCAAGATGGAATTCTGATCATTGGACCGCGCGCATCCCTGCGCGCGGTCCAACGCTGATCAATTTCCCGAGGCAGCCCTCGCCTCGGTCGCGGCGGCCTCGAGCGCGATCGGGCCGTCGTCGAGCAGCTTTATGTCGGAAGCCGACCACCGGGCCTCGACCTTGTCGCCAATGTCGAGCGGGCCGCGGAAGAAGGCGTCGTCCGGCACATGGGCGACGAACTCTTCGCCATTGTCGAGGTCGATGGTGACCTTCACGTAGGATCCCTGATTCTCGAGCGTGTGCACCTCGCCGACGATCGAGTTCAGCCCGCCGGCTGGCTTTGCCCCGGGCAGCACCTTCTCGACGCCGATACGGTCGCGGCGGATCGAGCCATACAGCTTCGAGCCGCGCGCCGGCCGGATGTCGCCGACCGGAAACGCGAAGCGCGCTCCTTTGTCGCTCGCAATGGCCGCCGTTCCATTCATCGTGCTCTCGACCGTGCCGGACAGCACGTTCTGGCCGCCGACGAAGCGCGCGACATAGGCGTTGCGCGGCGCGACGAAGATGTCGCGGGCGCTGGCCGCTTGCTCGATGCGGCCCTGCGCCATCACCACGACCATGTCGGCGACAGCGATCGCCTCGAGCTGGGTGTGAGTCACATGGACGAAGGTGATGCCGAGCTCCTTCTGCACGCGGCGCAGCTCGCCGCGCATGCGCAGGCGAAGATATTCGTCGAGCGCCGACAGCGGCTCGTCGAGCAACAGCACCTTCGGGTTGGTGATCAGTGCGCGGGCGAGAGCCACGCGCTGTTGCTGGCCGCCCGACAGCTCGGCCGGCAGCCGGTTGGCGAACTTCTCGAGCTGCACCTTGGTCAGCAGTTCGCGGGCCGTGTTGTGGCGCGCCGGCAGGCCGATGCCGCGCACCTTGAGCGCGAAGGCCACGTTGTCGAGCACGGAGCGGTGCGGGAACAGCGCATAGCTCTGGAACATCATCGCCGTGCCGCGCTCGACCTGCGGCAGGCCGACCACCGACTTGCCGCCGATCCGGACATCTCCGGTCGTGGGATTCTCGTGCCCCGCGATCATGCGCAGGATCGTGGTCTTGCCGCAGCCGCTGGGGCCCAGCAGGCAGCAATAGGAGCCGTGCGGAATGGTGAGGCTGAGTTCCTTGACCGCGACGGTCTCGCCGAAACGCTTGGTGACGCCTGCGACTTCTACCTGACCGCTGCCCGTTACCTGGGTCATGTCTTGCTCCGACTACGCCGGCGCTGGATGGCGCCAATGGAGGTGAGGGCCACGACGATCACGACGAACGAAACGATGGTGGTGACCGCGCCGACCGCATAGAGCGTCGGTGAGGTGACGTTGGTCGTCATCGCCCAGATCTCGAGCGGCAGCGTGTTCTTGGCGCCAGCTGCCAATGCCGTCCGCGCGATCTCGTCGTAGCTGAGGGTAAATCCGAACAGCGCCACGCCGATGATGCCGGGCAGCAGCATGGGGATCGTCACCTCCTTCAGCTTCTGCCAGTTGGTGGCGCCGAGATCGGTCGCCGCCTCCTCGTAGGAGCGGTTGAAGCGGCCCAGGACGGCGAACATGATCAGCAGCCCAAACGGGAGCGTCCAGGTGAGCTGGGCGCCGAGGCCCGACGCCCACCAGCTCGTCGGCAGGCCGAGCAGCCGGAAGGTGAGCGCGATGCCGAGGCCTACGAAAAGGCCAGGCATGATCAGGCTCGCGATCGCGAGATAGAAGGCGAAGGCCGAGCCGCGGAACGGCCGGCGGAAGGCGAGACCGGCCAGGACCGACACCAGCACGGTGATGATCGCCACTATCGCCGCCAGCCCGATCGAGCGCTGGAAAGAGCCGGCGATGTCGCCCACCCGGGACTGCGAGATTAGCGCGTCGAACCAGTGCAGCGACACGCCATTTAGCGGGAAGGTCATGCCGCCGTTCGGGCCCTGGAACGACAGGATGTAGATCACCACCATCGGGCCGTAGAGGAAGGCCACGAACAGCGCGAAGAACGCCGCGAAAGCGTAGAAGGTCCAGGGGCGGGAGCCGTCAGCCGCGTACATCAGCGCCTCTCCTTACCGGATGAGTGCTCCCTCCCCCGCTCGCGGGGGAAGCGGCGCGGTAATTCGCGACGGAGGGGGTGTGACGCACCATCTCGCGCCACGCCCCCTCCGTCAGCGTAAGACGCTGACACCTCCCCCGCGAAGCGGGGGAGGGAGAGCTATGGCTATGAACGTGCGCCGTCATCGCGCCAGCTCCTTGCGCACATCGACCAGACGCAGGATACCCGCCACCATCAGCGTGACGATGATCACCATGATGACGGCGCTCGCTGCTGCGGGTGGATACTGCAGGGCCGCGACCTCGTTCTGCAGGGCAGAGACGACCGAGGCGCTCTGCCCGCCGCTCATGGTGCGCACCACGAAGGAATCGCCCATCACCAGGGTGATCACGAAGATCGAGCCCAAGGCGATCCCGGTGCGCGACAAGGGCAGCACGACCTCGAATACCGTGCGGATGCGCCCCGCTCCGGCGTCTCGCGCCGCCTCCAGGAGGCTTTTGTCGATGCGCGCCATCGCATTGAAGATCGGCACGACCATGAACAGGGTGAACAGGTGGACGTAGGCCACGACCACGGCGAAGTCGGAGAACAGCAGGAACTCCAGCGGCTGGCTGGTCACGCCCGCGCCCTGGAGGGCCTGGTTGAAAATTCCATTACGGCCGAGGAACGGGATCCACGAGATCATGCGGATGATGTTCGAGGTCAGGAACGGCACCGTGCAGAGCAGAAAAAGGCCGATCTGGAACAGCAGGCCGCGCACGTGGAAGACCAGGAAATAGGCAATGTTGAACCCGAGCAGCAGGGTGATGGCCCAGACGATGAGCGCGAACTTGATCGAGCTGGCGTAGAGCCGCAGCGTAACCTCTCGGGTGAAAAGCTCGACGTAGTTGTCGAAGATGAAGGCCGGGATGATGTCGCTGCGGCTGAAGTCGAAGAAGCTTACAACGAACACCACAAGCATGGGCAGGCCGAAAAACAGCGCCAGCACGGCAACCATTGGCGCGACCTGCCACCAGGAGGCACGTTCACCGGCATTCTCGGCCGGCGGCGCCTCGTGCAGGAGAGACGCCGCATGTTCGATGCTTGTCATGGCTGGAGGTGACGCTCAGGACGAGATGAACTCGTTCCAGCGCCGCGTCAGATAGCGATCCTCATCCATCACGGTGTTCCAGCAGGCAATGTTGCCCATGCGGTCCCAGATCGCGCCGCCGTCGCGGGTCGTGCCCTTCTTCTCCATCAGCGCGCCGTACGGGTCCTTGATGTCCACGGCGGCCGGCTTGCCGTCGTACCAGTAGTCCCACTCCTCGGGCGTGAGGAACTTCTTGGCCGTCGCCGGGACCGCCGAGTAGTAACCCTGCTTGGCGATGAAGCCGCCCTGCCAGCCCGAGTTGAACCAGTTCATGTATTCGTAGGCGCAATCGAGCTTTAGCCCGCTGAGATGGGCCATCGGCGCCAGCCCGACGAACCAGCCGCGATAGCCTTCCTTGAGCGGCACGTAGTAGCAGTCGATGCCGCGGCTGCGGACGGCGGTGACGGCCGGCGACCACATGGACTGGACGACCACCTCGCCGGAGGCCATCAGGTTCACCGACTGGTCGAAGGTGCTCCAGAAGGAACGGAAGTGGCCGCCCTTCTTGAGATCGATCATGATCTTGACGGTCTTGTCGATCTCCTCCTTCGTCATATTGCCCTTGTCTTTGTACGTGAAGTCGCCGCGCGCCTCGAGCGCCATGGCGACGTCCATCACCCCGACCGGGGCGTAGTCGACCAGCGCCGACTTGCCCTTGTATTTGGGATCGAGCAGGTCCTTCCAGCTCGTGATCTTGTCGCGGCCACCGACCAGATCCGGGCGGATGCCGAGCGTGTCGGCGTTGTAGATCGTCGGGATCATGGTCAGGAAGTCGGTCGGCTTGGATGCGAGCTTCTTGCCGTCGGCGGCCTCGTAGAACATCGCCTCGATCGGGGCGAGACCTTGGGTGGAGGCCATCTGGCCATTGGGATAGCTGCCCTTGGTGAAGAGCGGAACCGTCTCGCCCCACAGCTTGTATTTCGACACAGGGATCGACGCGAGGACGCCCTTGCCCGCGAGGTAGGGCAGCTTGGTGCTGTCGATGTTGTTGATGTCGATCGTGGTGGGCTGGGTCAGCGAACGGTTGAGCTGCACGTCGTCGGTGATCGCCTGCATCACGATCTTGAAGCCGAGGTCCTTGGTCGCCTGCTCGCCGATCTCCTTGATCGCCGCGTACGAGCCGCCGGCATGGACCAGCGTAATGTCCTTCGCATTTTGCGCCCACACCGTGGGAAATCCGGCGACCGCTTCGGTCGCCGCGATCGCGCCGCCAGCGGCGGCTCCCTTGAGAAGAAGCCTTCTGTTGATCCGCCTCATGAGCCGCCCTCCGTATCGACCCCGTTGCAATGTTGGGGCGGCATCGCATTCGCAAGAAATATGCCACCGACGCGAGGAGCGCTTTCACATGGAGCGAAGACGAGAAGGCGCGCGTCTTGCATCGCCGCCGGCATGGAAATCGGCGTCTTCATTCCGATCGGCAGCAACGGCTGGCTGGTCTCCACCACCTCGCCGCAATACAAGCCGAGCTTCGAGCTCAACAAGCAGACGACGCTCAATGCCGAGCGTTACGGTCTCGACTTCGTCCTGTCGATGATCAAGCTGCGCGGCTTCGGCGGGAAGAGCGAGTTCTGGGACCACAATCTCGAGTCGTTTACCTTGATGGCCGGCCTCGCCGCGGTGACGTCGCGGATCAAGCTCTTCGCGACCGTGCCGACGCTCGCTGTCCCGCCGGCGATCTGCGCGCGCATGTGCTCGACGATCGATTCGATCTCGAACGGGCGGTTTGGCCTGAATGTGATCACCGGCTGGCAGATCCCGGAATATTCCCAGATGGGGCTGTGGCCGGGCGATGCCTATTTCAGCCACCGCTACAAGTACGCCACCGAGTACGTCCGCATCCTGCGCGACCTCTGGGAGACCGGCGTATCCGATCTCAAGGGCGAGTTCTTCACCATGAACGACTGTCGCCTCAGCCCGCGCCCGCAGGCCGACATGAAGATCATCTGCGCCGGTCAGAGCGATACCGGCCTGGCCTTCACCGCGCAGCATGCCGACTACAATTTCAGCTTCGGCAAAGGCCTCAACACGCCGACCGCCTGCAGCGACATCGTAGGGCGCATGCAACTGGCTGCCGCGAAAACCGGCCGCAAGGTCTCCTCCTACTGCCTGTTCATGGTGATCACCGGCGAGACCGACCAG
The DNA here is from genome assembly GCF_965279465.1 of Reyranella sp. Classification (NCBI taxonomy): domain Bacteria; kingdom Pseudomonadati; phylum Pseudomonadota; class Alphaproteobacteria; order Hyphomicrobiales; family Reyranellaceae; genus Reyranella; species Reyranella sp. Next base: position 2,602,270 of record NZ_OZ257242.1, on the reverse strand, counting down.
GAGGCGATGGCCAAGTACGAGACCTACAAGGCCGGCGCCGATCTCGAGGCACTGGCCTGGATGGTCACGCAGGCAACCGCCGACAAGGCGTCGGGCACGCACAGCGGCGTGCACCAGGCCATCATCCCCGACTCGATGGTCAATCTGAACATGGGTCTGCTGATCGGCTCGCACAAAACCGTGGCCCAGCTGCTCGACGAGGTGGCAACGATTCCGGGCCTGGCGGGCGTCCTGCTGACCTTCGACGAGTTCATCAGCGGCACCGAGATTTTCGGCGAACACATCCAGCCGCTGATGAATTGCCGCCGCCACGTGACCCCGCTTGCGAAGGCCGCCGAGTAGCAGTCGCGCCACGGATCGACGAACCGTTCTTGACTGTTTGGTCAGCTTCCATCTACCGTGCGAGAGGTGGAAGTTTCCGAGGAGGATGGCATGGCTCAGTACACGACACGCGAGATCACGCCTGAGATCGGCTGCGAGATAAGCGGTCTCGACGTCCGCCGCCTCGCCGATCCGGCAATCCTGGCGGAGATCAAGACGCTGATCGGCAAGCATCACATGCTCTGCTTCAAGGACCAGAACCTCGGCGCGCAGGAGCTCGTCGATTTCACCGAGCGTTTCGGCGAGCCCGACTCCCACATCCTTCGTCAATACACCCATCGCGACCATCCGGCCGTCTACGTGATCTCGAACGTCGAGGACCGGCTTGCCAACGTGAACGACGTGTCGCTCAACTGGCACACCGATCTTGCCTTCAAGACGCATCCCTCGGCGTTCGTCGTCCTCCATGCCGAGAAGGTGCCGGAAGTCGGCGCGGATACCTGCTTCGCCAGCATGCAGCGGGTCTACAAGGCGCTCACGGACGAGGAGAAGGCACGGCTGCGCGGCCGGCTGGCGACGTACAGTTACGTCAGGCTCCACGCAAAGCGCACCAGGATCGAGCCGCTGACCGCTCCGCTCTCACCGCAGCAGCTCGCCGAATCGCCGGACGTGTACCACCCCCTCCTCCGCCGTCATCCCGACACCGGCGAGGAAATCCTCTATCTGAACTTGCCGGACTGCATGGGCATCGAGGGCTTCGCGGAGGACGAGGCGCTTGGCATGATCAAGGGCCTGTTCGACCGCATCACCGATCCGGCCCATGTCTACGCCCACAAATGGTCGGTCGGCGACCTGGTGATCTGGGACAACCGCACCCTGCTGCATTCCGCTACCTGGTTCGACCCCGAGCGCTACCAGCGGCGCATGCTCAGGACCTGCGTCAAGGGCGAGAAGCCGATGCCTTCCGTGCCGCTGCAAGCTGCCGCGGAGTAGATCGGCTCTTCACGCCACAGCCCTGCAGCACGAGCTTGATGATGGTCTCGGCGCCATCCTCGTAGACGCTGTTGCCGAGCTTGCCGACGCCGAGCACCGGGGCGATCTGGGCTTCGAAATCGGCATAGGTCTGGGTCATCGCCCAGATGGCGAACAGCAGATGCGGCGCATTCACCTTCTCCATGAGGCCACGTTCGGCCCACTGGTCGAACACGCGGGTCTTCTCCTTGACCAGCGCCCGCAGGTCGTTGGCCAGGAAAGAGCGGAGCTGGGGAGCACCGTTCAGAATTTCGTTGGCGAACACGCGCGAGGCATGCGGCCGGTCCTTCGACAGCGCGATCTTGGAGCGAATGTACTTAGACAGCGCTTCCGCCGGATCGTTGTCGGGCAGGATATGGTCGGTGGCGGAGATCCACACCGACATGATGTTCGCAAGAACTGCGCGGTATAGACCTTCCTTGTTGCCGAAGTAGTAATGCAGGTTGGGCTTGGGCAGCTCGGCTGCCCTGGCGAGGTCGGCCATGCTGACACCGTTGAAGCCCGCCTGGGCGAACACCTTTTCCGACGTGGCAACGATGTGGGCCATCGTCGTCTTGCGAATGCGTCCGCCTAATTCAGCGCCGTCATTCGTGCCGTCTGATGGCTTTTTGCTCATCTTCATTTGCATTCTGCCGACAAGACAACCAGCCGATTAGTTGACTGATCGGTCAAATTTCTCCTAGTCTCGATGCGTCGCAGGGTGGTCTATCGGTTCCGTATAGGGAGCGCAACGCAATGATCGATGCAACCGAAAGGTTGCGCCTGAGTGGCGTCAGCAAGACGTTCGACGGCAGCGGCAACGCCACGCGCGCGCTATCCGAGGTGAACGTCTCGATCAAGGAGGGCGAATTCGTCACGCTGATCGGGCCTTCCGGCTGCGGGAAGAGCACCCTGTTCAACATCGTCGCCGGCCTGCTGGTGCCCGATCCCGGCGGCCGCATGTTCCTCAACGGCGCCGAGCAGGCGTTCGACCATCTCCTCGGCAAGGTCGCCTTCATGCCCCAGCGCGACCTGCTGCTGCCGTGGCGCACCGTGCTCGACAACGCGATCCTGGCCATTGAGATCGAGGGTCGCAGCAAGAAGGAAGCGCGCGAGCTTGCCCGCCCCATGGTGCGCGAGTTCGGGTTGGGCGGGTTCGAGACACACTACCCCCAGCAGCTTTCCGGCGGCATGCGCCAGCGGGTGGCGCTGATGCGCACCTTCCTGTTCGACCGCGACCTGATGCTGCTCGACGAGCCGTTCGGCGCGCTCGACGCACTGACTCGCACCATGATGCAGCGTTGGCTGCTCGACATCTGGTCGCGCCATCGCCGCACCATCATCTTCGTCACGCACGACATCGACGAGGCGATCTTCCTCGGCGACCGCGTGCTGGTGATGGCCGCCCGCCCGGGCCGCGTCACCCTCGACGAAGCGATCGCCCTGCCGCGGCCACGCGATGCCGCCGTCCTGACCACGCCGGAATTCATGGAGACAAAGCGCAAGCTCCTGTCCGTGATCGAGAGCGAGAGCCTCAAATCTTTCAATGGCTGACGCAGTCATCAGCGGGCCGGCGGCGGCCAGCGGCCTTTCGCCGGGCAGGAAAGCCGGATTCCGCCGCGCCGGATCGCTTCTGCTCTCGATCCTGATCCTCGCCTTGCTGTGGGAAGGCGCGACCCGGCTCTTCAATGTCAGTCCATTCTATCTGCCGCCACTGTCCACGGTGATCGGAACCATCGCGGAGCACCCCGGAGACTTCCTCGCTGCCGCGCTGCGTACCCTCACCGAAACGTTGATTGGTTACGTCGCCGGAGTCCTGGTCGGCGTGGCCAGCGGAGCCCTGTTCTTCCAGATCAGGTTGCTGCGCGAGCTGTTCTTCCCGCTCTTCATCATCTCGCAGACCATTCCGGTCATTGCCTTTGGGGCGATCATCGTCATGGTCTTCGGCAACACGTTGGCATCGAAGGCCATCATCGCCTTCTACCTGACGTTCTTCCCGGTGACGGTGAACACCCTGGCCGGCCTGTCCTCGATCAAGCACGACCAGGTCGCCGTGCTGAAGAGCTTCGGCGCAACCGGCCCGCAGATCTTCTGGAAGCTTCGGCTGCCGGCGGCACTGCCGCAGATCTTCGTGGCGCTCCGGCTTTCGGCCACCCTGGCGTTGATTGGCGCCATCGTCGGCGAATGGTTCGGCGACACGCTCGGGCTCGGCGTGACCCTGCTCAACGCCATGTCCAACGAGAACGTGCCGGTCCTGTGGGCCACCATCCTGTGCTGCGCCATCGTCGGCTCCGGCCTCTACGGCGTGGTCGCCGCGATCGAGCGCGCGGTGGTGTTCTGGAAGGAGGAGATGTGAGCGCCCTTCGTCTCGCCGCCGCCGATCGCAGCCGCGCGTTGTTGCTGGGCCTCGCCGGCATCGCCCTGGTGATGGTCGTGTGGGAAATAGCGGTGCGCGCCCTCGACGTGCCCAGTTACATCCTGCCACCGATGTCCGGCATCGTAGCGATGGCGATCGCCGAATGGCGCAGCCTTCTTGCCGCCGCCTGGGTGACTGCGCTCGAGGTCATCATGGGCCTCGGCATCGGCATGGTGGTGGGCGTCGCGATCGCCATCCTCCTCGTAATCGTGCCGCGCGCCAAGCCGCTGGTGCTGCCCCCGTTGATCGCCATCAACGCGGTGCCATCCGTCGCCTATGCGCCGCTCGCGCAGCTCTGGTTCGGCATGGGGCCCGAAGGCAAGGTCTTCATGGTCGCATTCGTGGTCAGCTATACCGTGCTGCTCAACACGCTCGACGGTCTCGAGCGCGTCGACAACGCAGCGGTCAATCTGCTCAGAAGCTTCGGCGCCGGCCGGATGGCAATCCTGTGGCGCCTGCGCTTCCCGTCGGCCGCCGCAGCGGCGGCGACAGGCATCCGCATCTCCGTCGTGCGCGGCATGATCATCGCCGTCGTCACCGAGATGCTGGGCGCCTACCGCGGTCTAGGCTGGATCGTCTTCCAGTCGGTTCAACAGATCGACTATCTGCGCGTCTGGGCGGCCGTGCTCGTCACATCCGTCACCAGCCTCGCGCTGTTCGCCATCGTCAGCATGGCCGAACGCAAGCTCATCTACTGGCGTTGATATCGGGAAGGGGAAGGAACATGGTGAAACTCACACGGCGCACGGCGGGATTGGGTCTGGGTGCGATGCTGGCGGCGCCCGCGGTCGTCAAGGCGCAGGGCAGCAAGGAGAAGGCGACCTTCCGGCTGAAATGGCTGCCCCAGGCGCAGTTCGCCGGCTACTACGTGGCCAAGGCCAAGGGCTTCTACGATGCCGCCGGCGTCGACCTCACGATCAATCCGGGCGGCCCCAATCTAAGCTCCGAGGCGCTGGTGGCAGCGGGCAACGACACGCTCGGCGTCGGCTCCGGCACCGATTCGATCCTGGTCGCCCGCAGCAAGAACCTGCCGCTGGTCGCCCTGGCCCTGACGTTCCAGCTGTCGGCCAACATCTGGGTGGCGCGGAAATCCTCGGGCATCACCGGTCCCAAGGACTTCCGGGGCAAGAAGGTCGGGACGTTCTTCACCGGCGCGCAGTATTCTCTCTATTCGATGCTGGCCAAGGCGGGCGTTCCGCAGTCGGAAGTGACCATCGTGCAGCTCGGCGCGTCGGTCGCGCCGTTCGTCGATGGTGAGCTCGATGTCATCACCACCGTTTCCTACAATACGCTGATCGCCCTCAAGAGCCGCGTGAAGGAGGACGACCTCGTCTTCATGACTGCGGAGCAGTTCGGCCTGGTGCGCCAGGACGATCCGATCATCACCTCGGAGAAGGTCATGGCCGAGAAACCGCAGGTCGTGCAGGCGGTGCTCGGCGCCTCGCTCAAGGGCTGGAAGTATGCCCTCGCCAACAAGAAGGAAGCGATCGACATCGTGATGGCGGCGGCTTCCGGCGGCAACCTGGTGCGCTCGCATCAGGAAGCCATGCTCAACGAGATCGAGCGGCTGATGCTGGGCTTCAACGGCAAGACCAAGGGCCTAGGCTACATGGACAAGCCGACAATCGCCAAGCAGCAGGACGTGCTGATCGAGTTCAAGGCACTTCCCGGAGCGGTCGATATCGACAAGGGCTTCGTCACCCGTTTCTGGGATGCCGTGCCGGACGCCGACAAGAAAGTCTGAAGCCGGACCGTCCCCGCTTCGCCGATGCACCCTTCGATTCACGCCCGTCGTACGCCCGACAAGCCCGCCTACATCATGACGGGCTCCGGGGAGGTCGTGACCTATCGCCAGCTCGACGACCGGTCGAACCAGGTGGCGCGGCACTTGCGGGCGCTCGGCCTGAAGGCGGGCGACACGATCGCCCTGTTCATGGACAATAGCCCGCGCTACCTGGAGATCGTGTGGGGCGCACACCGTGCCGGGCTGATCTACACCGCCATCCCCTTCCGCTCGACGGCAGAAGAAGCGGCCTACATCCTCAACGACAGCGGCGCGCGCCTGGCCGTGGTGTCCGCGTCCAAGGCGCTACTGGGCGACGACCTGAAGCAGCTCGCACCGAACGTCGCCCTGTGGGCTGCGGTGGACGGGGCGATCGACGGGATGTCGTCCTGGGAGGCCGGCACGCGATCGATGCCCGCCCGTCGCATCGAGGACGAGAAAGCGGGCGGCGACATGCTCTATTCGTCCGGCACCACGGGGCGCCCCAAGGGAATACGCAACGAGCCGGTCGGCGACGACATCGAGACGCCGCCGGTCCTCCTGCATTCGACGCAGAAAATCTACGGCTTCGATGAAGGCACCGTGTATCTCTCGACGGCGCCGCTCTATCACGCCGGACCCTTGCGGGTGGCCATGGTGATCCACCGCCTCGGCGGCACCGTGATCTTCATGGAGCATTTTGACGCCGAGCAGGCGCTCGCCGCGATCGACCGCCACCGGGTCACCCACAGCCAGTGGGTCCCGACGATGTTCGTACGACTGCTCAAGTTGCCTCCGGAGGTGCGAGCGCGATACGACGTCTCCTCGCTCAGGGTGGCGATCCACGGCGCGGCGCCGTGCGCCGTGCCGGTCAAGGAGCAGATGATCGACTGGTGGGGGCCCGTGCTCTACGAGTACTACACGGGCACCGAATGCAACGGCTACACCTCCTGCGACAGCGCCGAGTGGCTGGCGCGCAAGGGCACCGTCGGCCGCGCCACGCTGGGCGAGCTGCGCATCCTGGGCGAGAATGGCGACGTGCTTCCAGCCGGCGAGCCGGGCACGATCTACTTCGCCGACGGACCATCCTTCGAATACCACAACGATCCGGTGAAGACGGCGGAGTCGCGCAGTGCGGAGGGTTGGACGACGCTCGGCGACATCGGCTACGTGGACGGGGAAGGATGGCTCTTCCTGACCGACCGAAAAGCGCACACCCTCATTTCGGGCGGCGTCAATCTGTACCCACAGGAAACCGAGAACGTCCTGATCACCCATCCCAAGGTGGCGGATGTGGCCGTGATCGGCGTGCCCCACGACGACCTCGGCGAGGAAATGAAGGCGGTGGTGCAGCTCGTCGATCCCGCCGAGGCGGGTCCCGTGCTCGCACGGGAGCTGATCGCCTTCTGTCGGGAAAGGCTGTCGCCGTTGAAGTGTCCGAAGAGCGTTGACTTCGAGCCGAACCTGCCGCGGCAACCCACCGGCAAGCTCTACAAGCGCCTGATCAGGGATCGCTATTGGCAAGGACGGTCGAGCAGGATCATTTGAACTCCGGGCTGGCACAATCCTGACCGAACGGTTAGGTTTTAATGTCAGCGCGGCAATTGGAGAAGCAAATGGAAGTCGGTGTGTTCATTCCGATCGGCCGGAACGGCTGGATCGTCTCGACCACCTCGCCGCAGTACAATCCGAGCTTCGAGCTGAACAAGCAGACGACGCTCAACGCCGAGCGCTACGGCTTCGACTTTGCCCTGTCGATGATCAAGCTGCGCGGCTTCGGCGGGCAGAGCGGGTTCTGGGACCAGAATCTCGAGTCCTTCACCCTCATGGCAGGTCTCGCCGCCGTGACCTCGCGCATCAAGCTCTTTGCCACCGTCCCGACGCTGGCCATCCCGCCGGCGATCGCTGCCCGCATGGCCTCGACGATCGATTCGATCTCCAACGGCCGCTTTGGCCTGAACATCGTCACCGGCTGGCAGCGGCCCGAATATTCCCAGATGGGCCTCTGGCCGGGCGACGAGTACTTCGCACGCCGCTACGACTACGCAGCGGAGTATGTGCAGATCATGCGTGACCTGTGGGAGACGGGCGTCAGCAACCTTAAGGGCGAGTTCTTCCAGATGGAGGACTGTCGCCTCAGCCCGCGACCGCAGGTGCCGATGAAGCTGATCTGCGCGGGTCAGAGCGACGCCGGCATGGCCTTCACCGCCAAGTATGCCGACTACAATTTCTGCTTCGGCAAAGGCTTCAACACGCCGACCGCCTGCGCCGATACGGTCCAGCGCATGCAGGCGATCTCGACCAGGGCTGGCCGCACCATCGGGAACTACGGCCTCTTCATGGTGATCACCGGGGAGACCGACGCCGAGGCCGAGGCCAAGTGGGACCTCTACAAGGACGGCGCCGATCACGAGGCCCTGCGCTGGATGACCGCGCAAGGCAGCGCCGACACCAAATCGGGGGCCGACACCAATGTGAAGCACATGATCGACGCCAGATCGGCGGTAAACCTCAATATCGGCCTGATCGTGGGCTCGCACGCCACCTGCGCGCGCCTGCTGGACGAGGTCGCGACGGTGCCGGGACTGGCAGGCGTCTTGCTTACCTTCGACGAGTTCGTGACCGGCACGGAGATCTTCGGCGAACGCATCCAGCCGCTGATGAAGTGCCGCCAGCACGTCGCCCCGATGGTGAAGGCCGCCGAATGACCGACCCCAAGCCCGTCAGCTACTTCCCGATCGACGACCCCGCCGCCCGCTGCCTCCCGGCGAAGCCCGAGCCGATCATGCTGCGTCCGTCCGAGACGGCGCTGATCATCGTCGACATGCAGAATGCCTATGCCTCGCCCGGCGGCTACACCAGCCTGGCCGGGTTCGACGTCTCGGGCGCGCCGGCCGCGATCGCCAACATCAAGCAGGCTGCGGCCGCCGCGCGCGCCGTCGGCATGCCGGTGATCTATTTCCAGAACGGCTGGGACCCCGACTATGTCGAGGCCGGCGGGCCGGGCTCGCCCAACTACCACAAGTCCAATGCGCTAAAGCTGATGCGTCGCAAGCCCGAGCTGCAGGGCAAGCTTCTGGCCAAGGGCGGCTGGGACTACGAGCTGGTGCAGGAGCTGCCGCCGCAACCCGGCGACATCGTCGTCGAAAAGCCGCGCTACTCGGCCTTCTTCAATACCAATCTCGACAGCGTGCTGCGCAGCCGCGGCATCCGCTCGCTGGTCTTCACCGGCATCGCCACCAACGTGTGCGTCGAGTCGACTCTGCGCGACGGCTTCTTCCTGGAGTATTTCGGCGTCGTCCTGCACGACGCCACGCACCATGCCGGTCCCGACTTCATCCTCGACGCCTCGCTCTACAACATCGAGAAGTTCTTCGGCTGGGTATCGTCGACCGCGGAGTTCCTCGATGCGCTGAAGGCCAACGCCAACCCAATGGCAAGCACGAAGGGAGAAACCTGATGCCCAAGACCGCAATCTTTCCGCCGGGCGCCGGCCCGACGCTGGCGCCCTACTCGCCCGGCACCTCGGCCGACGGCATCGTCTATGTCTCGGGCACGCTGGCGCTCGACAAGGAGTTCAACGTCGTCCATGTCGGCGACGCCGCCAAGCAGACGGAGTTCGTGCTCGAGCAGATCAAGGCGGTGATCGAAGCGGCTGGCGGCACCATGGCCGACGTCACCTTCAACCACATCTTCCTCACCGACTGGGCGAACTACGGCGCCGTCAACGGCGTCTACGGCAAGTACTTCCCGGGTGACAAGCCGGCGCGCTATTGCATCCAGTGCGGCCTGGTGAAGCCGGACGCCCTCGTCGAGATCGCCTCGGTCGCCCATATCGGCAAGAAGTGAGCTTCTTCGACGTCCACGAGAGCGAGCGGCCGGGCGCACCGACCGTCCTGCTCTCGGCCGGACTGGGCGGCGCGGCCGGCTACTGGGCGCCGCAGCTCGCGGCCCTCAAGGCACGCTATCGCATCGTCGCCTACGATCAGGCGGGCACCGGCCGCAACAAGCGCGACCTGCCCGACGATCACAGCATCGCGGCAATGGCCGACGAGGCGCTCGCGGTCATGGACGCGACGAACACCCACAAGGCCCATTTCGTCGGCCATGCGCTCGGCGGTCTTGTCGGGCTCGATCTCGCGGTCCGTCACCCCGACCGCCTACGTTCGCTCACCGTCGTCAATGGCTGGGCGGCCGCGCACGCCCATACCAGGCGCTGCTTCGAGCTGCGTTTGATGCTGCTGAAGCACGAAGGCCCCGCCGCCTATGTGCGCGCCCAGCCAATCTTCCTCTATCCCGCCGACTGGTTGGCGAAGAACGCCGCCCGCGCCGCACAGGAAGAGGCGCACGGCCTCAGCGGCTTCCAGGGCGTCGACACGCTGAAGCGCCGCATCGCAGCGCTGCTAGCGTTCGACGCCACGCCGCATCTCGCACACCTGCGCACACCGACGCTCATTTCCGCCGCCCGCGACGATGTGCTGGTGCCCGCTTCGATGTCCGAGCAGCTTGCCGCTGCGATACCGGGCGCAACGCTCGACATCGCACCGTGGGGCGCTCATGCGATCAACGTCACGCAGCCCGCCGAGTTCAACGCGAGGCTGCTGAAATTTCTCGATGTGAGTTCCTAGCGGCTCCCAGCAAGACTCACTCGGCCACGTCGCGGGCGCCGACGGTCCGGGAACGGAACTCTTCCGGCACCTCGCGGCCGACGTCGGTGAACGCCTTCTTCACCGCGGCCACGGTCGGGCCAAAAACCGCCTTGCGGTTCTCGCGCGCCCAGCTGTTCGAGCCGACGATGGTGTCGAGCGAGCCCTGGAAGCGCGGCATCACGTAGCGCGCGAACAGCTCGTAGGAGCGCATCGTCGCTTCGCGGTCGGCCCATTCGTGCGCGCGGAACAGGATGCCGCCGAAGCCGCCCTGCGAGTAACCAAGCAGACGCTCGATGCCCTTGGCGACGGTGTCGGGCGAGCCGACCAGGGTCGTGCCCTGCTTCACGCCTTCGCGCAGCGGATCGTCGGAGCGGCCCGGCGGGCGGCCCAGCGTATCCTCGAAATAGGTCACCGTTTCGCGCCGTTCGCCGGCATGGACCTCGCGCAGCGCCCGCTCGTCGTCATCGGCAACGTGCGCGTTGACCACGATTCGCCATTTCGAGCGGTCGGCCTTGTGACCGTGCTTGGCTGCGGTCTCCTCGTAGATCGCCCATTGCTTCGCCATCGCCTCCGGCCCGCCCGGTAGTCCGGCGCCGATCGACAGCACGCCGACACCGTGCTTGCCCGCCGCGATCATGCCCGACGGCGTGATCGTGCTGGCGCAGGCGATCGGGAAATGCGGATAGGAGTAGGGCGCGAGATGCAGCCGCGCCTCCTTCAGCTCGAACCAGTCGGTCTTCATCGTGACCGGTTCCTCGCACTTCAGCAGCGCCATGATGGCGGCGAGCGACTGCTCCATGCGGTCCCGCTGGGTCGAGGGGTCGATGCCCATCATGTAGGCGTCCGACGGCAGCGCGCCCGGGCCGCAGCCCAGCATGGTGCGGCCGCGCGACATGTGGTCGAGCTGCACGAAGCGGTTCGCGACCATCAGCGGGTGATGATACGGCAGGCTGGTCACGCCCGAGCCCAGCCGGATGTAGCGCGTCCGCTCGATCAGGGCGCCGATGAAGACCTCGGGCGACGCGATCGTCTCCCATCCGGCAGAATGGTGCTCGCCGATCCAGGCCTCGTCGTAGCCCAGCTCGTCGATCCATTCGACCAGCTCCATGTCGCGCGCCATGCCCAGGGTCGGGTTCTCGCCGACCCGATGGAAGGGGGCGAGGAAGATGCCGAACTGCAGGCCCTTGTGATTGCCGGTCTGTGCCATGAAAACCTCCGTGGACAGCCAGCCTAGCACGGGATACGCGGAAACCATCCCATGAGCATGCCCGACACCCTTCCTCTTGCGCGCTTCACGATCGTCGAGGCGAACGATCGCGACGTGCCGCTCTGCCTGAGGCTCGCCGCGTCCCTCGCCGGCAAGATCGCGGCCGATCTCGGCGCCACGGTGATCAAGGTCGAGCCGCCCGGCGGCGATCCGGTGCGCCGCGCGCCGCCGTTCCTGCCGCAAGGCGAAAGCGCGCTGTTCCAGTTCCTCAACACGTCGAAGCGCTTGCTGGTCCTCGATCTCGGTGACGAGGCCGGCCGCACCGTCCTCGGCAAACTGCTCGATACGGCCGACGCGGTGCTGTTCGAGGAGCCGAGCTCGATCGCTGCTCTCGCCCGCGCCGGCCGCGCCACCCCGATCGAGATCGCCTCTTTTCCGCTGGAGATGAACGCCGTCTCCCGGCCGGTGAGCGAATTCACCCTGCAGGCGCTGGGCGGGCTGCTGCACATGGTGGGCGAGCCGGAGCGCAAGCCGCTGCGGCTCGGCGGCCATCAGGCGTCCTACCCCGCCGGCCTCACCGCCTTCACGGGCCTGGCCGCCGCTCTCGCCGCGCGCGATGCGGGGCGGAGGCCGCCTTCAGTGCGTGTATCGCTCGCCGAAGTGCTGCAGTGGGTCAACTGGAAGGCCGCATCCGGCGCGGAGGCCAGTGGCATCTCGCCCGGCCGCGAGGGCAAGCAGTCGGAGTTCCAGATCCTGCCGTGTCGAGACGGCCACGTAGCCGTCGTCTACACCGCCACGCAATGGGCCGCGACGCGCGCGCTGATCGGCGATCCTCGACTCGAAGCCGCGAAGTTCAATACGCGTGCCGGGCGGCGCCAGCACATCGCCGAACTCTACACGATCATCACGCCGTGGTTCGCCGACAAGACGCGCGCCGAGATCCAGAAGACGGCGCAAGCCAAAGGAGTCCCGTTCGGGCCGGTCTTCTCGCCCGCCGAGCTGCTCGATACCGAACAGTATGTGGCGCGCAGCTTCCTTGCCGATGTCGAGCATCCGGAGTTGGGAGCGCTGCGCATGCCGCAGCTTCCCGTGCAGTGGAACGGCCGGTCGTTTGCGCCGAAGCCGGCGCTTTCGCTTTCGTCTTCTTCAACTCTACTCCCTCCCCCGCTCGCGGGGGAGGTGTCAGCGTCTTACGCTGACGGAGGGGGAGGGAGGCAAGGCTCGTGCGTCACGCCCCCTCCGTCGGCGATTACGCCGACACCTCCCCCGCGAGCGGGGAAGGAACGTACAGAAGAAGGAAAAGCCAAGCCCCTCGCCGGCATCCGCGTGCTCGATTTCGGGCTGTTGACGGCGGGCGCCAACACCTCGGCGATGCTGGCCGACCTCGGCGCCGACGTGATCAAGATCGAGTCGGGTGCCTACCTCGATCCCTTCCGCGTCGTCGGCAAGCCCGACGATGCGGACAACTGGTGGAACCGCTCGCCGCAGTTCCGCTTCACCAATCGCAACAAGCGCGGCCTTGCACTCAACCTCAAGGCACCCGAAGGCCAGCGCGTGATCCGCGAACTGGCGCAGCATTGCGACGTGGTGGTCGAGAATTTTCGCCGCGGCGTGCTCGATCGGGCGGGCCTCGGCTACAAGGACCTGAGCGCGATCAATCCGCGCCTCGTGTTCGCCGCGATCTCGAGCCAAGGCGACACGGGACCCGAGCGGATGAACGTCTCCTTCGGAAGCACGCTCGACGCCACATCGGGTATTGCCTCGCTCACCGGCTACGAGGACGAGGAGCCGCGCATCTCTGGCATGGACGTGAACTACCCCGACCAGATCGTCTCGCTGTTCGCTACTGGGATCGTAGTCACCGCCGTCATGGAGGCGCGCCGCACCGGCAAAGGCTGCTTCCTCGATTTCTCGCAACGAGAAGTGGCGTCCTTCACGATCGGCGAGGAGATTCTCGCAGCAGCCGCAAATCCGGCCCATCGCCCAGCCCGCCGCGGCAACCAAGAGGATGGGGCTGCCCAGCAGGACGCCTATCGCTGCCGCGACAGCCGCTGGATTGCCGTAACGCTCGCCACACCCGATGACGAGCTCTCGGCCTGGTGCGCGGCGACGGACAGCGCCGAGGCGGTCGTCCGCCTGCTGGCGAAGGGCATCCCGGCGGCGCTATGCCACGACGGCCTGGACCTGCTGCGCGACAAGGCGCTCGCCGGCGTGACGCTCGTCCGCGACGAGCACGGCGGGCTGGTCAAGGGCCTGCCCTACCGACTCGACGGGCGGGGCATCGAAATCGAGCGTGCCGCGCCCGAGCTCGGACAGCACACCGCAGAGGTATTGCGGGCCCTGTTGGGCTACAACGACGCTCAATTAGACGCGCTCGCCGCCGCGGGCGTGACCTCGACGACGCCAAGCGTGGGAGACGTTTGATCATGGCCAGGGCCGAAGTCCGCAAGCTGATCGATCGCATGACGGCGCCCGTGATCGCCGCGCCCATGTTCCTCGTCTCCAATCCCGCGCTCACCCTGGCCTGCTGCGCCGAAGGCATCATGGGAAGCTTCCCCGCTCACGGCACGCGCAGCCGCGAGGAATTCCAGGCCTGGCTCGACGAGATGCAGGACGGCATGAAGCGGCTCGAGGATGCCGGACGCAAGCCCGCACCGTGGGCAGTGAACCTCGTCGTCCACGCCTCCAACCCGCGCTATCCCGGCGATCTCGAGCTGGTCGAGAAATACCAGGTGCCGGTCGTGCTCACCTCGAAGGGCGCGCCGGGCGATGCGATCAAGCGAATCCACGGCTGGGGCGCGGTGGCGCTGCACGACATCGCCAACCGCCGCCACGCCGAGAAGGCTCTGGAAGCCGGCGTGGACGGCGTGATCGCGGTCGCGGGCGGCGCCGGCGGCCACACCGGCACGCTCAATCCCTTCGCGCTGATGAACGAGGTGCGGCAGCTCGGCGACCACTTCGCGATCGTGCTGGCCGGCGGCCTCACCACCGGTCGCGACGTGCTCGCGGCCGAGACCATGGGCGCCGACCTCGGCTACATCGGCACACGCTTCATTGCCACCCGCGAGGCAATGGCGGCCGACGCCCACAAGAAGATGATTCTCGACACGCGCGCGACCGACGTCTTCCTCACCGCCTCGATCGACGGCGCACCGGCCAACTGGCTCACGCCCAGCCTGCTGGCAGCCGGCATCGATCTCGACGTGCTGCGCACGACCTTGCCCGGCAAGATCGTGTCGAGCCACGAGAACAAGAAGCGCTGGAAGGATATCTACACCGCCGGGCACGGCGTCGGGAACATCGACGACATTCCCGCCGCAGCCGAGCTCTGCCGACGACTGGTCGCGCAGTACCGCGAGGCCAAGGGTGCGCTGATGCGGGCTGCGGCGTGACCTTCTCCAGGGTCGTAGCGGCAATGCGAGCGACAGCGGGTCCACCGACCATTGCAAGTCAGGGCTCTTTGGTGCATGTTGATTTGAATTGAACCGAAGTGAACCATGTCAGCTTTTACGGTACGTTTGCCAGATGATGTGACAGAAAAGCTCGATGCACTGGCAGCCAAGCTCGATCGATCGCGGTCCTACGTCGCGGCCAAGGCCATTGGCGATTTTATTGCCCGCGAGGAGTGGCAACTCGCCGATATCGAGGCAGGGCTGCGCGAAGCGGATAGGGGCGATTTCGCAACCGATGCAGAAGTTGCCGCCACCATCGCCAAATACACGAGGCGCGGGCGCAGCAGGTGACGCGCGTCGTCCTCTGGACGAGGCGCGCTCGCCGCCGACTTGATGAGATCGGCTTCCGAATCGCTGAGGACAACCCCGACGCCGCAGCACGAGTTGTAGCCGCCATTGCCCATGGCATCGAGCAACTCCGCGACGCTCCTGCCCGGGGTCGGCCAGGCCGTAGCCGAGACACGCGCGAACTGGTAATCGTCGGCACGCCCTACATCGTTGCGTATCGTGTCCACACGAACGACATCGAGATCCTGACCATCCAGCATGGCGCTCAGCTTTGGCCGGACACGCTATAATTCCGCTGCATGACCGGGCGAGCATGGACTGATGCCATCGCCCTGCTCTAGGCTCCGCGCCTTGAGATTCGGGGAGGATGCGTGAAGACCAAGGCTGCGGTCTGCTACGAGGCGGGCAAGGAGCTCGAAATCGAGACGGTGGATCTCGAAGGGCCGAAGTTCGGCGAGGTGCTGGTCGAGATCAAGGCGTCCGGGGTCTGCCACACCGACGAGTTCACGCGCTCCGGCGGCGATCCCGAGGGACTGTTCCCAGTGATCTTCGGCCACGAGGGCGCGGGCGTCGTGGTCGATGTCGGACCGGGCATCGTGTCGCTGAAGAAGGGCGACCACGTGATCCCGCTCTACACGCCCGAATGCCGTCAATGTAAGTCGTGCCTTTCCGGCAAGACCAATCTCTGTACCGCGATCCGCGGCACGCAGGGCCAGGGCGTGATGCCCGACGGCACCTCGCGCTTCTCGATCGGCGGCAAGAAGATCCATCACTACATGGGCTGCTCGACCTTCTCGAACTACACGGTGCTACCCGAGATCGCCCTTGCCAAGATCCGGCCCGACGCACCGTTCGACAAGGTGTGCTACATCGGCTGTGGCGTGACGACCGGCATCGGCGCGGTGATCAACACCGCCAAGGTCGAGGCCGGCGCCAACGTGATCGTGTTCGGCCTGGGCGGTATCGGTCTCAACGTCGTGCAGGGCGCGCGCCTGGTCGGTGCCAACATGATCGTCGGCGTCGATCTCAATCCCGACCGCGAGGCGCTCGGCCGCACGTTCGGCATGACGCACTTCGTCAATCCCGCGGCGCTGGACGGCAAGGACCTGGTTGCGCACCTGGTCGAGCTGACCGACGGCGGCGCGGACTATTCCTTCGAATGCGTCGGCAACACCAAGCTGATGCGCCAGGCCCTCGAATGCTGCCATCGCGGCTGGGGCAAGTCGGTCATCATCGGCGTCGCGGGCGCCGGCCAGGAGATCTCGACGCGGCCGTTCCAGCTCGTCACCGGCCGGAGCTGGATGGGCACGGCGTTCGGCGGCGCCAAGGGACGGCGCGACGTGCCGAAGATCGTCGACTGGTACATGGACGGCAAGATCGACATCGATTCGCTGATCACCCACGTCATGCCGGTCGAGAAGATCAACGACGCGTTCCACCTGATGCATGAGGGCAAGTCGATCCGCAGCGTCGTGACGTTCTAGGGAGGAAGCCATGACCGTTCGCACGATCGGCAACGCCACCATCGAGAAGGTCGAGGAAATCTGCGGCGCGGGCTTCAAGCCCGCACGCATGTTCCCCAGGTTCGACCAGGAAGCGTTCGACGCCCAGAAGGGCTGGATGGTGCCCGACCATGTCGAGCCGGGCAGCGACCGCCTGGTCGGCTCGGTCCACACCTGGATCGTCAAGACCGGCCGTCACACGATCCTGATCGACACCTGCCTCGGCAACCACAAGGATCGGCACAATCCGGGCTGGAACAAGCTCAACACGCCTTTCATCGAGCGGCTCTCCGCGTGCGGCTGCAGGCCCGAATCGGTCGACTTCGTGATGTGCACGCATCTCCATGTCGATCACGTCGGCTGGAACACCAAGCTCGAGAACGGCCGCTGGGTGCCGACCTTCCCCAACGCCAAGTACCTGTTCGCCAAGCGCGAGTACGCGCACTGGGAGACAGAGCACAAGGCGCACGGGAAGGAAACCAACGGCGGCTCGTTCGAAGATTCGGTGCTGCCGATCGTCGAGGCCGGCAAGGCGGTGATGATCGACAGCGACCACCAGCCCGACCCGCTGCTCACCATCAAGGACTATCCGGGTCATACACCGGGCTCGATCGCCATCAACCTCGAGGACGGCGGAAAGCAGGCCTGCTTCTCGGGCGACATCATGCATCACCCCATTCAGGTCTATCACCCCGACTGGTCGAGCCAGTTCTGCTCAGACCAGGAGCTGTCGGCGAAGAGCCGCCGCAAGCTTCTGGAGGATTGCAGCGAAAGCAACGCCCTGCTCTGCCCGGCTCACTTTCCCGGCGCCAATGCGGGCTTCATCAAGCCGGCCGGCAACGCCTTCAGGATCGAATGGGATGTCGTGAAATGAGGGGCCCAGAGGACGACGCCGGCCTCGCCGGCAAGGTTGCGATCGTATCGGGCGGTGGCGCGGCAGGCGACGGCATCGGCAACGGCCGCGCGGCGGCGATCCTGCTGGCCCGCGCCGGCACCAAGGTCGTGGTCTCCGACCTCGACAAGAAGCTTGCCACGCGCACCGTCGAGATGATCAAGGCCGAGGGCGGCACCGCCGTGGCCGAGGCCTGCGACGCGACCAACGAGGCCGACTGCAAGCGGCTGGTCGACGCCGCGGTCGATCGCTGGGGCCGGCTCGACTTCCTCGACAACAATGTCGGCATCGGCAGCCGTGGCAGCGTGGTCGAGGAGAAGCCCGAGGAATACCGCCGCGTGATGCAGGTCAATGTCGAGACGATGTTCCTGCTCTCCAAGCACGCCATTCCGGCGATGATCAAGACGGCCAAGGGCGGCTCGATCGTCAACATCTCGTCGATCTCGGCGCTGCGGCCGCGCGGCCTCACGACCTACTCGGCGTCGAAGGCGGCGGTGATCGGTCTCAGCCAGGCGATGGCGGTCGATCACGGCAAGGACCACATCCGGGTCAACTGCATCTGCCCCGGCCCGATGTACACACCGATGGTCAATCGCGGCAACGGCATGAGCGAGGCCAACCGCACCCAGCGCGCGCAGGCCTCGGTGCTGAAGATCGAGGGCACCGGCTGGGACATCGGCCACGCCGTGCGCTTCCTGATGAGCGCGCACGCTCGCTACATCACCGGCCAGGTGCTGGTGGTCGACGGCGGCGTGACGCTGCAGGGACCGGCGAGAGAGAGCCAGGATCATTAGGCTGGGAGCGCGGCTCTCCAGAGCCGCTCTTCTTCGCGTTGCCACATCCCAAGAGCGGCTCTGGAGAGCCGCGCTCCCAGCAAAGAAGGAGAAGTGAATGGCCCGCCTGCCCTATCTCGACGCCGATGATCTGCCGCCCGAGCACCGCGACCTGCTCAAGCGGCCGATCAACCTGACGCGGCTTCTGGTCAATTCTCCCGGCATGGCGAAGGCCTTCCACGGGATCGGCGGCTACATCCGCAACAAGAGCACGCTCGATCCGCGGCTGCGCGAGCTGGCCATCCTGCAGGTCGGCTGGATGGAGAAGTCCGAGTACGAATTCACCCATCACGTGAAGATCGGCAAGGAATTCGGCGTCACCGACGAGGACATCCAGGGCCTGTTCGCCGAGACCGAGGGCAAGCCCTCCAGGCTCGAGCCGCTTGCCAAGGCCGTCCTCAAGGGCGCCCGCGAGATGGTGCGCGACATCGGCATGTCCGACGCCACCTTCGCCGAGATCAAGCAGCACCTCAGCAACGAGCATATGACCGACCTGGTGCTGACGATCGCCTTCTACTGCGCCGTGGTGCGCGTGCTGGCGACCATGCAGATGGACAACGAGCCCTATTACAAAGAGGTACTGAAGCAGTACCCGATCCCGGGAGTGAACTGACATGCGTCTCCAGGACAAGGTCGCCATCGTCGTCGGCGCGGGCCAGAGCCCGGGCGAAGGCACGGGCAACGGACGCGCCACGGCGCTCACCTTTGCTCGCGAGGGCGCCAAGGTCGTCTGCGTCGATCACAACCTGGCCTCGGCGCAGGAGACCGTCGACATCATCGGCCAGAACCAGGGCACCGCGGTCGCCTTCAAGGCCGACGTGACCAAGGAAGCCCAGATCAAGGCTCTGGTCGCCGACACGCACGCCCGCTGGGGCCGCATCGACATCCTGCACAACAACGTCGGCGTTTCCCTCTCCGGCGGTGACGCAGAGCTTCTCGACATCACCGAGGAGGCGTTCGACCGCTGCGTGGCGATCAACCTCAAGAGCTGCATCTTCGCCGCGCGCAACGTGATCCCGATGATGCGTGAGCAGAAGAGCGGCGTGATCATCAACATCTCCTCGATGGCGGTGATCACGACCTACCCGTACGTCGCCTACAAGGCGACCAAGGCGGCGATGGTCTCCTTCACCGAGCAGCTCGCCTACCAGAACGCCCAATACGGCATCCGCGCCAACGTCATCCTGCCCGGCCTGATGAACACGCCGATGGCGGTCGACACCCGCGCCCGCGAATTCAAGAAGACCCGTGCCGAGATCGAGGCGATGCGCGACGCGCAGGTGCCGCTGGGCAAGAAGATGGGCACCGGCTGGGACGTCGCCAATGCCGCCCTGTTTCTCGCTTCCGACGAAGCGAGGTTCATCACCGGCGTGACTCTGCCGGTGGATGGCGGGGCGAGCGTGCGGCGGGGATGAGCGTATCCGCCTCGAGAGCGAGCCGGGCATGAAGCGTCTCGTCGGCAAGACCGCCCTCATCACCGGCGCCTCCTCCGGCATCGGCCGCGCCATCGCCAAGAAGTTTCATGAGGAAGGTGCCGAGCTCCTGTTGATGGACATCACCGAGCAGGTCGTCGAAGGCGGCGAGCCGACCCACCGGATTCTGAACGTGCCGTTCTTCCAGGGGGACGTGTCGAAGGAAGCCGACGTCGAGGAAGCGGTGCGCCAAGCCGCGGCCCCGCGCAACCGGCTCGATATCGTGGTCAACGACGCCGTCGTGCGCTCGGGCAAGAAGCTCACCGACACCAGCCTGGAGGAATGGAACCGGGTCATGGCGGTGAACGTCACCGGCGTGTTCCTGATGTGCCGCGCCGCGGTGAGCCGCATGCTGACGCAGGAAATCCGCAACGAGGCGCGCGGGCGCATCGTCAATATCTCCTCGCAGCACGGCATGATCTCCTCGCCGGAAGATTGCTCCTACGGCGTCTCCAAGTCGGCGATCGTCTATCTGACGCGCCAGATCGCGTCCGACTACGGCAAGGACTCGATCATCTGCAATGCCGTGGCGCCCGGGAAGATCCTCACCGGCAAGGGCGGCCGTGCAGTCGAGCCGCGCTGGCTCGACTACAGCCACCAGCGCACGCCGCTGCCTCGTCTCGGCCGCTCCGAAGATGTGGCCAACGCCGCCCTGTTTCTGGCGTCGGACGAGGCGAGCTTCATCACCGGCGAGAACCTGATGGTCGATGGCGGCTGGATGGCGAGCTAACGGACAACGTCCTCGCCGACGGCGACAAGCCGGTGATCAACAGCCTCCACAACGGTCGCCGTTTCGAAGACCTCTGGCTCGACAAGCAGATGTGATTGTCGCGGGCGATCCGCCCGGGGGACACTGCGCGTGGCACGGCAGTCGTCGCTCGGGGGAGAGAATGAACGCCATAGTCACCGTCTTCTATGACTGGTCGCGCATCGTTGCCGGCTGGTTCAGCTGGGCCGCCCCACTGGCGGTGCGCGTTACGGTCGGCGTGGTGTTCATGGGCACCGGCTGGACCAAGCTGCAGAACCTTCCCGCCATCACCAGGAACTTCACGGCGCTCGGCATCCCGGCGCCGGAGATCCTGACACCCTTCGTTTCGGGCGTGGAATTCGTCGGCGGCATCCTGCTGCTGGTCGGCCTGCTCACGCGCTTCGCCGCCGTGCCGCTGATGATCGTCATGGTCGTCGCCATCATCTCCGCCAAGGCAGCCGACATCGATTCGCTCGAGACGCTGCTGGGCTTCGAGGAAGTCTCCTACTTCGTGATGTTCGCCTGGCTCGCGATCGCCGGCCCCGGGCCTGTATCGCTCGATCACTTTGTCCTGAGAGCAAGCGGTCGAAACCCGGCCGAACACGGCGCTTAGCTCAGAGGAGCGTGCCACTGGAATGCGCGCCTAGTCTAAGACGTCTTACGCGCCGCCTCGACCAGCGCCCGGATCGCCCAGCGCTTAACCCGGCGCGCCTCGGCGTCGTCGAGCTGCAGGACGTCCTTGACCACCACCATGGACTCAGTGCCGACGATCAGCGCCAGCGCCTTCTGCAGCACGTCCAGCGAGGCCGGCTTGAACTGCTTGCGCGCCGGCGCCAGCGCCGCCGCGATCAGCGGTGAGCGCCGGTTCTGGCGCGGCGGCACGCCGGCCGCCGGCCGTTGCTGCAGCGAATTGGCCAGCATGACCCTGAAGGCCGGTTCGTTCGCGGCGACCACATCGTGCAGCGCCGTGTCGACCATCTCCAGCCGCACCACCGGATCGTCGCCCTCCTTGCCCGTGAACAGTGTCTCGGGTCCGGGTGTTGCGATGTCGAGCACCGCCTCCGCAAGCAGCGCCTCGACGCTCGGGAAGTAGCGATAGGCGGTGGCGCGCGACACCAGCGCCTCCGCCGCGATGTCCTCCAGGCTCGGGCTGCGGCCTTGCCTGGCGAGTTGCGCGGCAGCCTGCAGCAAATCCTTGCGTGTGCGCTTGCGCTGGTTGGGCCGGATCGCGTCGCCGGCCATCGTCAGACCTGCGGCAGCTGGCGCTGGATGGCGGCGAGGTCGAGCCAGACATTCTCGCGCCTGATGTCGCCGGTCGGCGCGAATTCGACAATGTGCAGCAGGCGGAACTTCAGCGGCCGACCCTTGCCTTCGAGTCCGAAAGGCCGACCCGGCGCGGTGCCGCTCCATTCCGATTCGTCAACCAGGAAGTTCTCGCCGTAGAGCCGCTTGAGAGTACGCACCTTGCCATCCTGGAGGTCGGCGAACAGGCTCACGTAGAACGGCCGAGCGGCGTCCGGACCGCGCGTCGGGCCGGTCGGCCAGCCGACGATGTCGTGCACTACGTCGGGCGACAGGGTCGCCAGCACGCCGTCGACATTGTCGTTCGCCTCGAAGCCGAAATGCTCGTCGATCTTCGCATCCATCTGCGCGCGGGTGAGCGCCATCGTCGTCTCCTGTCGTCCGAAGTCTCTTTGGAACGACAGCCGTATAATGAGACAATCATCTCATTTCAAGAAAAAAGTATCATATCGCAATCCGAGCCCGCCGTGCCTCATAGGCCTTGAGATGGGCATAGGCCGCCGTGAGAACCGGATAGCGCCCGTCCTTGCCGCGCTTCAGCAGCTCGCCCAGCACATGATCGGCCTCGACCGCGCGATTGCCCTCGACGTCGCGCAGCATCGAGGCGGTGAAAGGCGAGCCGGCCGCCGTGAGCATCGCCCGCGCCCGCTGTGCCGACGCCGGGCGCGGCAGGAAGCCGTTCAGCGTTGCGATCGCGGAGATCTCGTCGAGCAGCGTCACAGCGAGCGGCGCGCCGCCGCCGGCCACGATGTCTCCGATCGAGGCGCGCATCAGGCAGGTGATACCGGCGGCCGAAGCGATGAACACCCACTTCTCCCACATGTCCTGTAGGATGGTCTCGCTCCGTCCCGCCTGGATACCCGCCGCAGCGAACTCGGCGGCGATCGCCTCGATCCGCGGCGTGCGCGAACCCGCAAGCTCGCCGAAGCTGAGGCTGAGGCCGTCGTTCAGATGCTGGATGCGGCCTTCGGGATCGAGCGTCAGCGAGATCGCGACCTGCCCGCCCAGCACGATGTCCTTGCCGAAGCGCCGGCCCAGCATGTCGAGATGGCCAATGCCGTTCAGCAGCGGCAGGATCGCCGTGCCCGGACCGATGACGGGTGCAAAGGAGGTCATCGCGCCCTCGAGATCGAAGGCCTTGCAACTCAGCAGGACGAGATCGTACGGGCCTTTCAGCTTCTCCGCCGACACGGTGGGCGGGGCCGGCAAGGCGATGTCGCCGAGCTTGCTCTTCACTACCAGGCCGGTCTTGGCGAGCTCCGCCGCTCGGCGTGGCCGCACCAGGAAGGTAACGTCGCGCTCAGCCCGTAACAGGCGAGCGCCGAAATAACCGCCGATCCCACCGGCGCCGACAACCAGGATTTTCATGCCGCGGACGATAGCGAAGCGCCTCCGCCGCTCCCGCGACAATTCCTCGGAGAGGGACGAGGAATCCTGCTCATTGGACCGCGCCACTCCAGTGGCGCGCTCCTTTGAGTCCGAGAAGGCTTCAGCCGTTCTTCGCCCGCGAATCGGCGGGCGCTTCGGCGCGCTCGGTCATGCCGTAGTCGCGCGCGACGGCGGCGACGCGCAGGTGATAGTCGCGCAGCACACCGCCGCGTCCGGCGGCCTGTGCCTGGCGGTGATGCTCGACATTGCGCCAGGCCTTCACCGCCTCCTCGTCGCGCCAGAAGGAGAGTGAGAGCAGCTTCCTGTCGTCGACCAGGCTCTGGAAGCGCTCGATGCTGATGAAGCCCTCGATCCGCTCCAGCTCGGGCTTCAGGCGGGCGGCGATGTCGAGATAGGTCTGCTTGCGGCCATCGGCCGGCCACACTTCGAAGATCACAGCGATCATGGCGGGTCTCCTTTAACGCAAGAGATAGGCGTTTGCGGGCCGCCGTCATTTCGGCGTGCGTCGAAGGATGCTAGGATTCTGGCGCGTCGTCGTGCACTTCGCCGCAAATGAGGCGCCTCATGTTTTCAGGCACGGAAGATCCAGGCATGGTCTATGCTCTCGCCGGACTGGCATCGCTGGCCGCAGTGCTGCTTGCATGGCGCGCCTATCGCCAGGCAGCGGACGAACATCGCCGGCGAAAGGATGAGGGGACGCGGCGACGCGATCAGTAGGGCTTCTGCGGCACGCTGATGGCGAGCGACTGGAAGTCTCGAGGACCGGCGATCAATCCAGCCCGCTGCCGCCATAGAGCCAGTCGAGCACCGCGTACCAGTCGGGCTGGTTCTTCGCGCTCATGATCGCATTGCGCAGCGCCGCGTGCGGGCCGGCGGGATGGTAGACATGGTCGCCCATCGCCCGCGACATGAGTTGAACCCGCGCGGTGCGCAGCACGCGGCGGGCGCTATAGGTCTCGAGTCCCGATTCGAGCGTGTCGGTTTTCGCGAGCGAATCGGCGAGGCAGACCGCGTCCTCCATCGCCATGCAGGCGCCTTGGGCCATGTATTGCAGCATCGGATGGGCGGCATCGCCCAGCAGCGCAACTCGGCCGTCGACCCACCTGTCGACCGGATCGCGGTCGCACAGCACCCACATGCGCCAGTCCCTGCCGTGGCGAATGATGTTCTGCGCCCGCTCGCAAACGTGGACGAAGCCACGCCGCACCTCTTCCTCCGACACCGGCTTGCCGGCGACCGGCTCGGGAGCATCGTTGTGGTAGGTGACGACCAGGTTGAACACCTTCCAGCCCGACAGCGGGTAATGGACGATGTGGCACTTCGGCCCCGCCCACAGCGTCGCCGCGTTCCAGCGCAAGTCTTCGGGCATCTGCTCGGTCGGGATCACCGAGCGGTAGGTCGTATGGCCCGAGACACGCGGCGCGCTGTCCCCCACCACCTGGCGGCGGACGTTGGACCACAGGCCGTCGGCGCCGACCAGCGCCGCGCCGGTCACCCTCTCGCCGGTGCCGAGGCGGGCGCTGACGGTCGTGCCGTCCTGATCGTAGCCGGTGACCTCGCTCGAGACCCTGAGCTCGATCAGCGGATGCTCGCGGCAGGCTGTCAGCAGAACGCCATGCAGGTCGCCGCGATGGACCACGGCATACGGATTTCCGTAGCGCGCACGGAACGCCTCGCCAAGATCGATATGGCAGATCTCACCATCGGCCAGCGAGTCCATGAGCCGGAGCTGGTCGATATAGACCGCCATCTTGCGGGCGGTCTCGCCGACGCCGAGGCGATCGAAGCAATGAAACGCATTCGGGCCGAGCTGGATGCCGGCGCCGATCTCGCCGAGCTGCGCGGCCTTCTCCAGCACCAGCGACGGGATGTTCTTCTGGGCCAGCGCCAGCGCGGCCGCCAGGCCACCGATGCCACCGCCGGCGATGAGAATTCTATCTCGGACCACCCACTACCTTCTCGTCATGCAGCCGGGCGATCTCGTGCGCCGGCAAGCCGAGGATACCGGACAAAATCTCGTCGGTATGCTGGCCCAGCGTGGGCGCGGGTTTGGGTGCCTCGCGCGGGACCGCCCCGAACTGCAGCGGCGTGGCGGCAACCGGGTAGCGGCCGATGCCCGGCTGATCGAGCACGGTGAACATCGGGTTGTCGAGCACCGCCTCGCGATCATGGCTTAGCTCGCGGAAGGTTTTGTACGGCGCCCACAGCGCGCCGGCCTTCCTGAGCGCGGCGCTCACCTCGTCGGCCGTATGGGCGGCGACCCACGGCTCGATCACGGCACAGAGCTCGGCCCGTGCGTTCCAGCGTCCGGCATCGGTCTTGAGGTCGTGGCCGGTCTTCTTCTCGATCACCGCGAAGGCGTCGGCGAATCCACCTGCCGCCGCCAGCGCATCGACATGGCGGTCGGAGAAGATGCAGATCATCACCGAACGGCCGTCCTTCGTCCTGAAGTCGCGGCCGAAGGTGCCGAAGATCTCGTTGCCGAAGCGCGGCCGGTCGACGTCGTTGACCACCGCCTCGCCGAGGTACCCCAGCGCCGAGGTGGCCGCGAGCGCCATGTCCTGCAGCGGCAGCACGATACGCTGTCCCTGCCCGGTCATGCGGCGGTGCCGCTCGGCGGCGAGGATTGCCATCGCGCCGGCGTAAGCCGTCGCGAGGTCCCACGGCGGAGCGACGGCATTCACCGGTCCGTCATGGCCGGCCGGTCCGGTCACCATTGGAAAGCCGGTGATGGCGTTCACCGTGTAGTCGACATGCGCCGAGCCGTCGCGCGCTCCCACGATGTTGAGTGCGATCAGGTCGGCACGCTTCTTCGACAGCTCCTCGTAGGCGAGCCAGCCGCGCGCCGGCATGTTGGTGGTGAAGATGCCCGCGCCCTCGCCCGGCGCGTTGATCAGCGCGGTCAAGAGCTCGCGGCCTTTCGGGCTGCGCAGGTCGACGGCGATCGAGCGCTTGCCCTTGTTGAGGCCCGCCCAATAGATCGAGCGGCCATCCTTCGTGATCGGCCATCGATCGCTATCCAGCCCGCCCTTGATGTCGTCGAAGCGGATCACGTCGGCGCCGAGCTGTGCGAGCGTCATGCCGCCCAGAGGCGCGGCGATGAAGGCCGAGCCCTCGACGATGCGAAGGCCAGCAAGAATGCCTGTCATTTGATTGCCTGTCCTGTGGCGGCGCGGTCAGCTGGAAGGTTGTTCTTGCGCTTGTCGAGCCACCAGCCGTACTCGGGGTTCCACATCCCGAAGTCGAGGTCGCAGCCCAGCTCCTGCGCCGCATGCAGCGGCCAGAACGGGTCGTAAAGCGCCTGCCGCCCGATCGCGATCAGGTCGGCGTCGCCGTCCTGCAGGACCTTCTCGGCCTGCGGCCCGTCGAGAATCAGGCCGACGGCCATGGTCGGGATGCGGGCGCCGCGCTTCACCGCCGCCGCGAACGGCACCTGGAAGCCGAGGGCGCGCTTGATGGGCGCCGCCGTCGACAGGCCGGTGAGACCGCCCGACGAGGTGTCGACCACGTCGATGCCCAGCGCCTTCAGCTCATGCGCATAGGCGACCGTATCGTCGACGTCCCAACCGCCTCCGCCGTCGACCGCCGAGACGCGGATGAACATCGGCTTGTGCTCCGGCCAGTTCTCGCGCACCGCCTTCGCCGCCGCGAGCGGGAACTTCATGCGGCCGGCGCGATCCCCGCCATACGCGTCGTTGCGCTTGTTGCTGATCGGCGAGAGGAATTGCGCCAGCAGATAGCCGTGCGCGCCGTGGATCTCGATGATGTCGTATCCGGCGGCGTCGGCGCGGCGCGCCGCTTCGCCGAATTTCTTCACGATCGCTTCCATCCCCGGGACGTCCAGCGCGAGCGGCGACTCCGAGTAGCGTTCCCCGGCCGACAGCTCCGAGGGACCGACCACCTGCCAGCGTTCCCAGCCGCCGTCCTTGGGGCCAAACTCGTCCGGCTTGTCGAACTGGCGCGGCGAGGAGGCCTTGCGGCCGGCATGGGTGATCTGGGTGGCGGCCAGCGACCCCTCCCGCTGCAGGAAGCGCGTCAGCCGCCTGTGCCCTTCGATCTGGCTATCGTCCCACATGCCGAGATCGCCCTGGGTGACCCGGCCGCGCGGCTCGACGGCGCAGTTTTCGGTGAAGACGATGCCGAACTTGCCCAGTGCGAACTTGCCGAGATGCACGATGTGATAGTCGTTCACCAGCCCGTCGGTGGCCCGGTACTGCACCATCGGCGAGACCACCGCCCGGTTGGGGGCGGTGACGCCGCGCATGGCGAACGGCGTGAACAAAAGCGGCTTCGACAACTCCGAAAACTCCCTCTCCCGCTTCCTGGCGGAACGGGGGAACATAGACCGCGCCGACGACCGGGCCTATCCTTTGACCATGTTTGACCTCGTCATCCGAAACGGAACCGTTATCGATGGCTCCGGCGCCCCGCGCCGCGTGGCCGATGTCGCCGTGCAGGACGGCAAGATCGCCGCCGTCGGGCCGAAGCTCGGCGCGGCCAAACGCGAGATCGAGGCTGACGGACTGATCGTTGCG
Organism: Reyranella sp.; assembly: GCF_965279465.1. NCBI lineage: Bacteria > Pseudomonadati > Pseudomonadota > Alphaproteobacteria > Hyphomicrobiales > Reyranellaceae > Reyranella > Reyranella sp. The sequence continues at coordinate 2,574,491 of NZ_OZ257242.1, read as the reverse complement.
CCGGGCTTCGTCGACATCCACACCCACTACGACGGCCAGGCAACCTGGGACCCGTTCGTCACGCCGTCGTCATGGCACGGCGTGACCACGACGGTGTTCGGCAACTGCGGTGTCGGCTTCGCACCGGTGCGGCCCGGCCAGTCGGGCTATTTGATCAACCTGATGGAAGGCGTCGAGGACATTCCCGGCACGGTCCTGAGCGAGGGCGTGAAGTTCAACTGGGAGAGCTTCCCCGACTATCTCGACGCGCTCGGATCGATGACGCGCGCGGTTGACGTGGCGGCGCAGCTGCCGCACGGCGCGCTGCGCTTCTACGTCATGGGCGATCGCGGCGCCGACCATGCCGAGGTGCCGAACCAGGGCGAGCGCGAGGAGATGACGCGCCTTGTCGAGGAAGCCCTGCGTGCCGGCGCGCTGGGGGTCACCACCTCGCGCACCACCAAGCACAAGGCGCGCGACGGCCGCTTCACCCCGTCGCTCAGCGCGCGCGAGGTCGAGCTCTTCGCCCTGGCCGAGGGCATGAAGCGCGCAGGCAGGGGCGTGCTGCAGGTCAATTCGGATTTCGGCCCGGGCGAGTTCGAGGCGCTCGACGCGGCGGCGAAGCTTGCCGGCCGGCCGCTATCGGTGTTGCTGGTGCAGGTCGACGCCCAGCCGAAGCTATGGCGCGAGACGCTGGACCAGATCCACGGCGTGCGGGCGCAGGGCCGTGCCGCCAACGCGCAGGTCGGCTCGCGGCCGATCGGCGTGATCATGGGTTTCGAGACCACGGTTCATCCCTTCGCCGCCCATCCGGTGTGGCGCGAGCTGCGTAAGCTCTCGCCGACCGAGCTGCACGCACGGCTCAAGACCGATGCCGACCTGCGTCGGCGCCTGACCGCACCGCGCGAGGGCGACGATGCGGCCGCCTACATGGGCGAATGGTTCCACAAGATGTTCCCGATCGGCGACCGGCCGGACTTCGAGCCCGCTGCCGCCAACTCGGTGGCCGCGGTCGCCCAGCGTACCGGCCGCACGCCGCAGGAAGTGGCACTCGAGGCTATGATGGCGCACGGCGGCAAGGGCCTGCTGATGCTGCCGTTCGAGAACTACGCCTACGGCAATCTCGAAGTTGTGCACGAGATGATCACCGATCCTGCGACCGTGCTCGGCGTGGCCGACGGCGGCGCACATGTCGGCGTGATCTGCGACGCCTCCTCACCCACCTCGCTGATGACCCTGTGGGCTCGCGACCGCCAGCATGGGCCGAAGCTCGGGCTCGAGTTCCTGATCGCCAAGCAGACCCGCGGCACCGCCGAGGCCTACGGCCTGCTCGACCGCGGCCTGCTGGCGCCGGGCCACAAGGCCGATATCAACATCATCGATTTCGACGCCCTCACCCTGAAGCGTCCGGAGGTCGTCTACGACCTGCCGGCCGGCGGCCGCCGCCTGATCCAGCGCGCGTCGGGATACCGCCACACTTTCAATGCCGGCGTCGAGACCCTACGCAACGACGAGCTGACGGGCGCGACGCCCGGCGGTGTAGTGCGTGGGGCGCAATCCCCGGTCTAACTCTCCTTCTCAGAGCACCCTCTCGATGTCTGTCTTTGCAAAATCGTCGCCGACATACAGCAGGCGACAAGCATGTTCTTTCGCCACTTCATAGGCGAAGCAGTCTCCAAAATTCAGCGCCGCCGGATGCACGCCCTTCCCCCACTTCGCATAGGCGTGGGCGACACGCCGGGCGGAAGCGGGCGTAAGACTCACTATCTCGAAGCCGAGCCCGTCGATCAGGCGCGTCATCTCCTCTCCGACATGCCGCCGGGCAGAGACGATGAGAGCCTCTGCCACCGTGCCTGCGGAGATCAGGAGATCACCTTCAGCTTCAAGTGCGCCGATACAGGAGTTTGCTTCCGGCTCGTCGAGCACAATTGCCATCAGCGCCGACGTATCTACTGCGATCATTCCGGAAGGCCATCAGCCCCGTAGAGAAAATCCTGGCTGCGCGCCGCGCTCGGTCCGGTGGTCGCCTTCGCGGACGCTGCGGCTCGAACGGCTTCGAGTAACGCCCGGCGAGATTTTCTATCCTGCGCAGCCTTCACAGGGACAAGGCGTACCGCCGCATGGCCATGTCTGGTCAGGATGACCTCTTCTCCCGCTTCTGCACGCCGGACCAACTCGGTCAATTGACCCTTCGCCTCCGTTACGGACACCTGCACCGCCTCACCCCCATTTCGGACCAGTCAGAAGTCCAATTTGCAATAAATAGACTATCTTATGGTCCAGATCAATGGCTTCCCTTGACCGAGGAGTCGGCAAAGCGGAGGAACGCGTTGTTCAAACGGTCATGTGCCGGCGCACGGCTTCCTGGTCGAACGTCTCGCGCGTTCCGGACATCACGACTTCGCCGCGGTCCATCACCGCGAAATCGTCGGCCAGCTCGTGGGCGAACTCGAGATATTGCTCGACCAGCAGGATCGCCATGTCGCCGCGCTGGCGCAGGTAGATGATGGCGCGGCCGATGTCCTTGATCACCGACGGCTGGATGCCTTCGGTCGGCTCGTCGAGCACCAGGAGCTTGGGCCGCATGGTGAGGGCGCGGCCGATCGCAAGCTGCTGCTGCTGGCCGCCCGACAGATCGCCGCCGCGCCGGCGCAGCATCGACTGCAGCACCGGAAAGAGCTCGAACACCTCGTCAGGCACCTTCTTGTGCTCGCGGCCCACCGGCGCGAAGCCCGTCTCGAGGTTCTCCTTCACCGTCAGCAGCGGGAAGATCTCGCGGCCCTGCGGCACCAGTGCCACGCCACGCCGCGCGCGCTCGTACGCCGGCAACTTCGAGACCTCCTGGCCATCGACCTGGATCGAGCCCGACGCAATCGGCTGCAGGCCCGAAATCGCCCGCAACAGGCTGGTCTTGCCGACGCCATTGCGGCCGAGCAGGCAAAACACGCGACCGATCGAAGCCGAGAGCGACACGCCGCGCAAGGCCTGGGCGGCACCGTAGTAGAGATTGACGTTCTGGACCGTGAGCATGGATCAGCGCCCGAGATAGACTTCGACGACGCGCGGATCGGCGCTCACCTGGTCGAGCGAGCCCTCGGCCAGGGTCGAGCCCTCGTGCAGCACCGTCACCTTCACACCGAGCGCGCGCACGAAGCTCATGTCGTGCTCGACCACGACCACCGAATGCGCCTTGTTGACCTCGCGCAGCACCTGCGCCGTGGTCTCGGTCTCGACGTCGGTCATGCCTGCGACCGGCTCGTCGACCAGCATCAGCTTGGGGTTCTGCGCCAGCAGCATGCCGATCTCGAGCCATTGCTTTTGTCCGTGGCTGAGCCGGGCACCCAGCATGTGCTGCTGCGCGCCCATGCGGATGATCGCCAGGATCTCCTCCAGCCGATTGTTCTCGGCCTTGCTGGGTGTAGCGGTCAGCAGCTGGTACCAGCTCCGCATGCCGGCCAGCGCCAGCAGGAGATTGTCGCGGACCGTGTGGTTATCGAACACGGTGGGCTTCTGGAACTTGCGGCCGATGCCGAGCGTGGCGATGTTCGCCTCGTCGAGCTTGGTGAGGTCGGCGGTGCCGTCGAACACTACCTCGCCCGAGTCCGGCCGCGTCTTGCCGGTGATGACATCCATCATCGTGGTCTTGCCGGCGCCGTTGGGGCCGATGATCGCCCGCATCTCGCCCGGCTCGATCAGCAGCGAAAGATTGTTCAGCGCCCTGAACCCGTCGAACGAGACGGTGACGCCGCTGAGATAGAGCAGCGCCGAGGTGGTGCGCGCATGGGTGATGTGGGGGGCCTTCATGCCGTAGCCCTCGCCTTGCGCTCGCGCGAGCGGGATGTGAACTGGTTCCACAGGCCGACGACGCCCTTGGGCAGCAAGAGCGTCACGACGATGAACAGCGCGCCGAGCGCGAACAGCCACACCTCCGGCAGCGCGCCGGTGAGATAGGTCTTGCCGAAGTTCACGATGAACGCCCCGATCACCGGCCCGATCAGCGTGCCGCGCCCACCGACGGCGACCCACAGCACCGCTTCGATCGAGTTGCCGGGCGCAAACTCGCTGGGATTGATGATGCCGACCTGCGGCACGTAGAGCGCGCCCGCGATGCCGGCCATCGCCGCCGACAGCACGAACACGAACAGCTTGTAGTGCTCGACCCGATAACCGAGGAACCGCATGCGGCTCTCCGCGTCGCGCACGGCGGTCAGGGCCTTGCCGAAGCGCGAGCCGATGATGGCGGCGGAGATCACCAGGAAGATCGCCAGCGCGAGCGCCGAAACGAAGCACAGCACGGCGCGGGTCGTATCGGATTGCACGGAATAGCCGAGGATATCCTTGAAGTCGGTCATGCCGTTGTTGCCGCCGAGCCCCATGTCGTTGCGGAAGAAGGCGAGCAGCAAGGCAAATGTCATCGCCTGGGTGATGATCGACAGGTAGACGCCGGTGACGCGGCTACGGAAGGCGAACCAGCCGAGCGCGAGCGCCAGCACGCTGGGCACCAGCACGATCATTGGTGCGGCGAACCAGAAGCTGTCGAAGCCGTGCCAGAACCAGGGGAGTTCCTTGTAGTTCAGGAAGACCATGAAGTCGGGAAGGATCGGGTTGCCGTACACGCCGCGCGTGCCGATCTGGCGCATGAGATACATGCCCATGCAGTAACCGCCGAGCGCGAAGAAGGCAGCGTGACCGAGCGTGAGGATGCCGCAGAAGCCCCAGACGAGATCGACCGCCAGCGCCAGCGACGCGTAGCAGAGATACTTGCCGATGAGCTGCAGCGCCCAGGACGGCGTGCGGAAGGCGCTGTCCGGCGGCAGGAGCAAGTTCGACAGCGGCACGAGGATGCCGACCGCCAGGACCAGCAGAACGAAGAGGCGCAGGTTGCGGGTCATGCCCTGCCAGAGGAAGCGCGTGATCATTGTTCGACCGCCCTCATTCGACCGAGCGGCCCTTCAGCGCGAACAGGCCGCGCGGCCGGCGCTGGATGAACATGATGATGAACACCAGCACCAGGATCTTGCCCAGCACCGCGCCGGCGTAGGGTTCGAGGAACTTGTTGACCACGCCGAGCGTCAGCGCGCCGATCAGCGTGCCGAACAGATTGCCGACGCCGCCAAACACGACGACCATGAAGGAGTCGATGATGTAGCCCTGCCCGAGGTTGGGACTGACATTGTCGATCTGGCTCAGCGCCACGCCGGCCAGGCCGGCGATGCCGGAACCGAGGCCGAAGGTCAGCGCATCGACCCGCGGCGTTCGGATGCCGACGGCCGACGCCATGGGCCGGTTCTGGGTCACGGCGCGCATGTAGAGGCCGAGCGGCGTCTTGCGCAGCACAAGGATCAGGGTGACGAAGACCATCAATGCGAACACCACGATCCAGAGCCGCCCGTAGGTGATGTTGAGCTGGCCGACCTGAAAGGTGCCCGACATCCAGGACGGCGAGCCGACCTCGCGGTTGGACGAGCCGAAGATCGAGCGCACCGCCTGCTGCAGCACGAGCGAGAGGCCCCAGGTCGCGAGCAGCGTGTCGAGCGGCCGTCCGTAGAGGAAGCGGATGATGGTGCGCTCGATCAGGATGCCGACGGCACCCGAGACGACGAAGGCGAGCGGCAGGGCGATCACCAGGGAAATATCGAACAGATTGGGCGCCGAGGTTCGGATGATCTCCTGGACGACGAAGGTCGTGTAGGCGCCGAGCATAACCATCTCGCCGTGCGCCATGTTGATCACGCCCATGGTGCCGAAGGTGATGGCGAGGCCGATGGCGGCCAGCAGCAGCACCGAGCCGAGCGAGATGCCGTACCAGACATTCTGCGCCATCTGCCAGGCTGCCAGGGTCTGCTCGATCGACGCGGCCGCGGCCATCGCCGCCGCCTTGACCTCGCCGTCGGAGGCCGAGGCGGCCACCTGCAGGACGCCAAGCGAATCGCGGTCGGCGCGGTCGCGCACCAGGGCGATCGCCTCCAGCTTCTGCGCCGCCGGAGAGTCGGGGGTGGCGAGCACGATGGCGGCGCGCGCCTCGCTCATCGCGCGCTTGATGCGCGGGTCCCTTTCGGCGGCAAGCGCCTGATCGAGGGCTGCCAGCGCCGTCGCATCGCGTCGCTTGAACAGGGCGTCGGCAGCGCCGAGGCGCACTCTTGGATTGGGGCTCATCAAGGTGAGCGAGCCGACCGCGGCTTCGATGGTGCCGCGCAGGCGGTTGTTGACCCGGACACGATCGAGATCGGCCTCGACCGCACTGCCCGCCGCCTTGCCGGAGATGGCCTCGCTCAGCGCCAGCTTGTTGCCGTCCGTCTTGCCGATGACCACGAGCTTGTCGGAATTGCGGACATAGAGCTGACCGGCCGCCAGGGCTTCGAGGATTGGCGCCGCGCGCTCCTCGCCCGAGGTCGCCAGCGCGGCGATCGCCGCCTCGCGCTCGCTGAAACCACCGGTGGTAAGATTGCCAACCAGCGTAGCGAGATCGGCCGCGAGGGCCGCTCCGGCCAGTGCCAGCGAGGCCAGCACCGAGATCAGAACCGCGAACGGTCGCAAAAGAAGCATGTGCTGTGACTTAACCCGGAGATGGAAACGGGGCGACCGGAAAGTCGCCCCGTCTTGTGAGTCTTGCGCGTCGAACCCTACTTTGCCGCCGTCTTGCCAATGCACTTGTTGGCCACGGTGTCGAAGTTTCCGCAGTTCACGGGCTTCGTCCAATCGGCCTTCAGGTTCTTGGAGTCGTCGAGAATTGGCGACCAGGCAGCGCCCGGCACGAGGCCCGGGGTTTTCCACACCACGTCGAACTGGCCGTTGGCCTCGATCTCGCCGATCAGCACCGGCTTGGTGATGTGGTGGTTCGGCAGCATCTCGGAGACGCCGCCCGTCAGGTTCGGCACCTTGATGCCGATGATCGTGTCGATCACCTTGTCGGGGTCAGTCGTGCCGGCCTTCTTGACTGCCTCGACCCACATGTTGAAGCCGATCACGGTGGCTTCCATCGGATCGTTGGTCACGGCATTCGACTTCTTCTTGAAGGCCTGCCAATCCTTGATGAACTTCTCGTTCGCCGGGTCCTTGACCGACTGGAAGTAGTTCCAGGCCGCCAGATGGCCGACCAGCGGCTTGGTGTCGATGCCGGCGAGTTCTTCTTCGCCCACCGAGAAGGCCACGACCGGGATGTCCTTGGCCTTGATGCCCTGGTTGCCGAGCTCCTTGTAGAACGGAACGTTGGCATCGCCGTTGATGGTCGACACGACGGCGGTCTTCTTGCCGGCCGAGCCGAACTTCTTGATGTCGGCCACGATCGACTGCCAGTCGGCATGACCGAACGGCGTGTAGTTGATCAGGATGTCTTCCTTCGCGACGCCCTTCTGGAGCAGGTACGCCTCGAGGATCTTGTTGGTGGTGCGCGGATAGACGTAGTCGGTACCAGCCAGGACCCAGCGCTTCACTTCGCCGCCGTCCTTGCTCATCAGGTAGTCGACCGCCGGGATCGCCTGCTGGTTCGGCGCAGCGCCGGTGTAGAACACGTTACGCTGGCTCTCCTGGCCCTCGTACTGGACCGGATAGAACAGGATACCGTTCAGCTCCTCGAACACCGGCAGCACCGACTTGCGGCTGACCGAGGTCCAGCAGCCGAACACCACGGCGACCTTGTCCTTCTGCAGCAACTCGCGCGCCTTCTCGGCGAACAGCGGCCAGTTCGAGGCCGGATCGACCACCACGGCCTCGAGCTTCTTGCCCAGCAGGCCGCCCTTCTTGTTCTGCTCCTCGATCATCATCAGCACGGCGTCCTTCAGGGTCGTCTCGCTGATCGCCATCGTGCCCGACAAGGAATGGAGGACGCCGACCTTGATCGTCTCCCCCGCCTGAGCGAACGCGCTGGTCGCAGCGCTGGCCAGCAAGCTGGCCGCGACGACGCCCGTCCGGATCATTGAACCCAATTTCATCCCGCTTCTCCTTATTCTTCCCGACGGAAGCCCCGCCGAAACGAGAGGGAAGCGAAAGTCGTGCCAAATCGCTCCGAAGCCCGGAAAACAAGGCTGGGCGGACACCGGGCCACACGCTCGGCCGACCAGCAGGAGCCCTCCTGCGATGCGCAAATCCGAGTTGCCGATGCGCTGCGACCTTCTCGCAACCCGCGCCAGCGGACATCGCCTCGATCAACGCGCCTCAGGGAAGGGCAGTTTTATGCCCGCGAATCCGGCAGCTGCCCGTGGCGGCATCAGCACCTGAAGCGGGCACACCCGGCATCCAACCGGTTCTCAGCGCCCCGGCAGGCCGCCTTGGCGGACGATAAACGCCGCGACCTCGTCGACGCCCTTGTTCTCTTTCAGGTTCGAGAACAGGAACGGCCGCTGGCCCCGCATCCGGCGGGCGTCGCGGTCCATCACCTCGAGATTGGCGCCGACCAGCGGGGCGAGATCGATCTTGTTGATGATCAGCAGGTCGGAGCGGGTGATGCCCGGCCCTCCCTTGCGCGGAATTTTCTCTCCGGCCGCAACATCGATGACATAGATCGTGAGATCAGCCAGCTCGGGAGAGAAGGTCGCTGCAAGATTGTCGCCGCCGGACTCCACGAAAACGATCTCGAGGCCGGGCCACTTGCGCACGATGTCCGACACGGCCGCGAGATTGATCGAAGCGTCCTCGCGGATCGCCGTATGCGGGCAGCCGCCGGTCTCGACGCCGACGATTCGATCGGGAGCGAGCGCGCCGGCCCGGGTCAGGAACTCGGCATCTTCCTTGGTGTAGATGTCGTTGGTGACGACGGCGATGTCGTAGGTCCCGCGCATCGTCTTGCACAGCCGCTCGACCAGGGCGGTCTTGCCCGAGCCGACCGGCCCCCCAACGCCCACCCGCAATGGACCCCGCAACGTCATCTTTTCAGTCCCCTCAGTGCATCTCACTCGTCAGCAGCTTGATGAAGCCCACACCCAACGCCAGGCAAAGCGGCGAGTAGAGGTAGAAGTCGAGGGTGCGGAACGGTCGGCCCGGGAATCGCCCGCGCCAGCGCGGACTATAGCCCGCGGTGCCGCGCAGGAAGAACATTGCGCCGATCACGATCGACCCGACGAGGACGAGCGCGCTGTCGGGCCAGCGCAGTACGACCCATGGCCAGACCGCGATGGCGGCAAGCGCCGCGGCGACGGCGGCGCACTGCCAGGGCGCAGGCATGCGGTTGCGGCCGTCGCCGATCACCGCGTGCGCCAGCGCGGACGCATTGACCGCCGGCCAGATCCGGCCCGTCGCCCACCAGGCGTGCGCAGCCGCCAGCAGCGCGACGACGAGGGACAGGACGATGGGTAGCGTCATGCGCCGAATTCTCCGGAGGCAAAGGCAGCGTAGCCCAGGCCGAGCAGAAGGCAGAGAGGGGAGTAGTATCGCTTGTCGCGCGTCGTGAAGGGTTGGTCGTAGAAGTATGCGCGCCAACGCGGAGTATAGCCTGCAATGCCACGCGCCACGAATGTGCCCGCGATCACCATGGACACCTGGCGCATCGACAGTTCGGTCGCGCGGTCCACGACGCAGAGCGGCCACAGCGCCACCATAGCCAGCACAAGCGATACGGCGAGACAGGCGAAACGAGAGGGCATGCGCTGGCGACCATTGCCGATGACGGCCCGCGCCAAGGCGGCCTCGCTTTCCTCCGGCCAGTGACTGCCGCGGCTCCACCGGAAATGAACGAACGACAGGGAAAATACGACCGCAAACAGGAGGAAAGCGAGCAGTTCCCTCATGAGCGGAACAGCCGCGTGTACTGGATTTCATGGCGCAGCGAGCACCAGTCGAGCAAGGGTGTCGACGTGCCGACCTCGTCGAGATCGGTGACGGCCAGCGCCGCCTCGACGGTGCGCCGCACCGCGCCTTCGAGACCTGCCAGCGCCCGCTGCCCGTCGGTTTGCCCGAGCGGCACCGCGCGCACCGCCGCCGAGATAAGGTTGGCCATGAAGGCATGCAGGTAGCCGCCCAGCGCCATCTCGAGGGCGATGCCGTGGGTTGCTGCCGCCAACGCCACAGCGACCGGCAGGGCGATCTCGCCGGCCAGCCGCTCGTGTACCGCGTCGAGATCGGCATGCGGCCAGGCTGTGCGGGTGATCGACAGGAACGAGCCGCCTTGCTGACGCGATTCGAGCGCCATCTCCGAGGTGCCGCGCCAGGCGGCGGCACGCTCAGCGATAGAGTCGAAGGCCGGCCAGTCCTGTGCTTCGGCGGCGCGCCAGGCGGCCGCGAACAGGGCGCCATCGACCGCGCCGGTGCCGACCGTGAGCACCGATTCGAGCCAGGCCACGAGCGAAGCGCGGTCCCTGATGAAGCCCTCCTCCACCGCCGTCTCGACGCCGTGGCTATAGCTGAAGGCACCGATCGGATAGGCGGGAGAGAGCCACGCCAGCAGGCGATAGAGCGGGTCGACGGCCATGTCAGCGCGGACCACGATCTCTCAGCGGGGAGAGGGACCGCACCCTCTTACTCCAACCGAACCATCAGCCATGACGCTCGGCGTGCAAGGCGCCATGGCGATGGTCGGGATCGTGGTTGTGCTGGCCGTAGGCGCCGCCTTCGGGGTCGAACGGTGCACTCACCTTGCGGACCTCGGCGCCCAGTCCGCGCAGCATGTCGACGATGACGTGGTCATCGCGAATCAGGATGCGGTCGCCCTCGATCTGCGCCGGGAGATGGCGATTACCGAGATGCCAGGCGAGCCGCGCGAATGCGGCCGGGTCGCGACCGCGCACCTCGACCAAGTCCTCCTCGGCCGCTCTCACTTCGACGAAGCCGCCATCTTCCAGCCTGAGCCCGTCGCCGGTGTGCAGCACGATTGGCTCGATCAGGTCGAGCAGGAAATCGAGACCGCCGTCGCCCAGCATGCGCAGGCGGCGGCGATAGCGGTCATCGAACAGCAGGGTGACACTGTCGATCCTCTCCGCCGTCGGCCAGGCGCCGGCGCGGACGACGTCCGTTGCGCGTTTCATTGCCTCCTCGTCCCCCCGAGCAACCGATCCCTGTCATCCCGAGCGCAGCGAGGGATCCTTGAGGCAACAGGAAAGATCCCTCGCTGCGCTCGGGATGACAGCATTGGTGTCGCAACGAAGGGAGGCATCAGAACAGGAAATACCGTTGCGCCATGGCCAGCACCTGCGCAGGCTCACAGGTCAGCAGCTCGCCGTCGGCACGGACCTCGTAGGTCTCGGGATCGACCTCGATGTTGGGGCAGAGCGAATTATGCACCATGTCCTTCTTGCCGATCTTGCGCGTGCCCTTCACTGCCGCCATCGGCCGTGTGATGCCCCATTTCTTCGCCACACCCTTGGCGATGGCCGCGGCCGACGTGAACAGCACCGGGCTCGCGACGAGGCTCCTGCCGAAGGCGCCGAACATCGGCCGGTAGTGCACAGGCTGCGGCGTCGGGATCGAGGCATTGGGATCGCCCATGGGAGCCGCCACGATCGAGCCGCCGATCAGCACCATGTCGGGCTTGGCGCCGAAAAAGGCTGGCGCCCACATCACCAGGTCGGCGCGCTTGCCCGCTTCGACCGAGCCGACATGGCGCGAGATGCCGTGCGTGATGGCCGGGTTGATCGTGTACTTGGCGACGTAGCGCTTGGCGCGGACATTGTCGTTGTCGCCCTGCTCTTCCTTTAGCCGCCCGCGCTGCTTCTTCATCTTGTCGGCGGTCTGCCAGGTCCGGATGATCACCTCGCCGACCCGGCCCATGGCCTGGCTGTCCGACGACATCATCGAGAAGGCGCCCATGTCGTGGAGAATATCTTCCGCCGCGATCGTCTCCTTGCGGATACGGCTTTCGGCGAACGCCACGTCCTCGGGAATGCGTGCATCGAGATGATGGCACACCATCAGCATGTCGAGATGCTCGTCCACGGTGTTCACCGTGTAAGGCATCGTCGGGTTGGTCGATGACGGCAGCACGTTTTTCTCGCCGGCGAGACGAATGATGTCCGGCGCATGGCCGCCGCCGGCGCCCTCGGTGTGGAACGTGGCGATGGCGCGGCCCTTGAAGGCGGCACGTGTGGTCTCGACGAAACCCGACTCGTTCAGCGTGTCGGTATGGATCGCGACCTGCACATCCATCCGGTCGGCGACCGTCAGGCAGTTGTCGATGGCGGCCGGCGTGGTGCCCCAGTCCTCGTGCAGCTTGAGACCGCAGGCGCCACCCTCGACCTGCTCCTTGATGCCGGCCGGCTTGCTGGTGTTGCCCTTGCCGAAGAAGCCGAGATTCATCGGCAGGCCTTCGGCGGCCTGCAGCATGCGGCCCATGTGCCACGGGCCCGGCGTCACCGTGGTGGCGAGCGTGCCGTGCGCGGGCCCGGTGCCGCCGCCCATCATGGTGGTGACACCGCTATAGAGCGCGTCGTCGACCTGTTGCGGGGCGATGAAGTGGATGTGGCAGTCGATTCCGCCCGCGGTGACGATCTTGCCTTCGCCCGCGATCGCCTCGGTGCCCGGCCCGATAATGATGTTCACGCCCGGCTGGACGTCGGGATTGCCGGCCTTGCCGATGGCGAAGATGCGGCCGTCCTTGAGGCCGATGTCGGCCTTCACGATGCCCCAGTGGTCGAGGATCAGCGCGTTGGTGATCACGGTGTCGACCGCGCCCTGCGCGCGCGTGCGCTGGCTCTGTCCCATGCCATCGCGGATCACCTTGCCGCCGCCGAACTTCACCTCCTCGCCGTAGGTCGTGTGGTCCGTCTCGACCTCGATGAAGAGATCGGTGTCGGCAAGCCGTACCTTGTCTCCCACGGTCGGACCGAACATGCCCGCATAGGCCGCGCGCGAGATTTTCGTCGGACCTTCGTTCGAAGGACCGACCTTGGCGATGGATCCCAGCTTGCCCGAGACCTTTGCCTGGAAGCCGTGGCTCTCGCGCGAGCCCAGGTAAGGCGTCAGCCGCACGGTGCGCGACTGGCCGGGCTCGAAGCGCACTGCGGTGCCGGCGGCGATGTCGAGGCGCATGCCCTTGGCGCGCTTGCGGTCGAACTCCAGCGCGTCGTTGGTCTCGAAGAAATGATAGTGGCTGCCGACCTGGATCGGCCGGTCGCCGGTGTTGGCGACCTCGATGGTGATCGGATTGCGGTTCTTCGCGACGTTGAGCTCGAGCTCGCCCGCCGCCGGAAGGATCTCACCTGGCTTCATGGCGGTGTTCCTTCAGCGAATCGGATTGTGGACGGTGACGAGCTTGGTGCCGTCGGGGAAGGTCGCCTCGACCTGGATGTCGTGGATCATCTCGGCGACGCCCTCCATCACCTGCTCGCGGCGGATGACCGTGCCGCCGTCGCGCATCAGTTCGGCGACCGAGCGCCCATCGCGCGCCCCCTCGACGACGAAATCGGTGATCAGCGCCACAGCCTCGGGATGGTTGAGCTTCACGCCGCGCTCGAGCCGGCGGCGCGCCACGTTGGCCGCCATGGCGACCAGCAACTTGTCCTTTTCCCGAGGCGTCAGATTCATGTTTCCCCCGTCAGCCGAGCCGACTATAGCGCGCCGCAGGCTGCATCAAATATGCCAAAGGCGCCGCAGGCGCCGGCGCGGTCAATCGAAGGGCCAGAAGGCGCGCCTGAGGCATGTCCTGGTCGACGCCAGCTGTAGTTGCGCATCGTCGGCCGTGAAAGCGGCGAAGCCGTTCCCCAGGGCACGCGCCCAATCCGAAACGGTGGCGAGGCTTGCCGACTGATGCTCGACCCGCAGCACCCGGTGGACCACGGTCCAGCCCGTCAGCAGGTCGAAAACGCCACCGGGCGCGGCCATTCCGGCGACCGATGCCGTGATGCCGGGGCCGGGCGGATCCTTGAGGATGAATTCGAGGTAGGTCTGCACGCTGAATGGCTGACCATCGGCCGCGGAACCGGCCATGGCCTTCTTCATCAGCTCGGTGGCCCGATCGCGCGACGCGACCTCATAGGCTGAAAGTTCCCTGGAATGCCACTTGCGCAGCAACTGACGGGCTTCGGCGACCAGCTCGTTCGGCAGCCTGTCCTTGAACTCCGCGAACAGGTACGTCTGAGCCGGATCCAACACGGAGAGCACCGCCGCGATATCCGTGTCCGCTCCACGCGCGATGCCGTAGATCGCGCCGCTGCGGAAGCTCAACTCCTCGACCAGGCGCATATAGCGCGCGGAGTCCGTGTCCACCCGTGCCCGGCAGGTCGAGAACTGGGTGTAGGTGAAACTCAGCACGCCCACCGCGATCGTGCTCAACGCCCACAGCGTGATCGGCCTGTTGACCCAGCCCCAGTTCCAGCGACGGGCCCGCGCCTCGATCTCCGCCGCTTGCAGCTCCGCTTCGAGCGCTTGCTCATCCATGGGCATCGCCGGCCGTGCCGGATCGTCGTGAGCCACCTGCGCCCTCCCGAGGTATTGAACAGCGGAAGTTGAGAAAGCCGAGCTTTTCCTGTCCACCGGAGATCACTGCAGTCGCGCTCGTCGCCTCAGATATGCCAGACACGCGGCAGCCGTTTGCCGCGGAAATCGCCGAGAAAGCGCGTCGTCGCCGCCCGGACCGCTGTCGCCTCGCCCAACAGGCGGGCGACCAATACCCCATTTACCAGGGTCACCCCTGCCCTCACCCTGTCTGCGAACTCGAGCAGCGCGCGGGCGTTCTCGAAGCGGGTCTGGGGCTCGTCCCAAACGCCGATCACGGTCGCGAGCGCGTTTGCGGCGCCGAAGCCCGCACCGGTAGGCGTCTCGCCTTCGACGCGGAGCGTGTCAGTCCAGACCAGCTTTCCGGCACGGCGCACCGACCAGGCATCGAGCAACAGGCCACCGGTGAAACGTTCGCCCGAGGCTGCACGGCCCAGCACCACCATCTCGCAGGCGAGGAGCGATCCGCCCGCGGCGACCTCCGCGACGGTGCGGCGCTTCAGGTGGGCACCCTGGAACACGATCGTCTCCTGCGGGAACCAGTCGAGGATCGCGCCCTCGCCTACCGTCACGGCGATATCCATCGTGCAGGGATCGCTCGACTTCGAGGCGCGGTAGATCTTCTCGGCCGCCTGGGTCGCGACCATTGCTTCCCCGCCGGGCCCGACCTCGATCGCCATTTTCAGCACGTCGCCGCCGGTCACGCCCCCCGATGTGGTCACCAGGACGGCCTGCGGCGGCTCCCCGGGTTCAGGATCGGGGAACAAGACCCTGCAGGGATCGCGTTGATAGAGGTCGGTGAGCCGCGTTGCCCCGTCGCGCACCGCGAAGACCACCCGGCTTTCGCCGGAGGACCGTTGCATGCGAGGAAGGGCGGGGGCGTTCATCGACTCCGTGATAGATTAAGGACCGAAATGAGCAAGGCCTTCACCAGAGAAAGCGACGGTGACGACGAGGACGACCTGCCGGAAGAGTCCGGCGGGCTGCCGATCACCGCCAAGAACTACATGACCCCGGAGGGCTTCGCGCGCCTGCGGGACGAGCTCGACGCGTTCTTGCGCAAGGAGCGGCCGGAGGTGGTGAAGGTCGTGAGCTGGGCCGCTGGCAACGGTGATCGCTCGGAGAACGGCGACTACATCTACGGCAAGAAGCGGTTGCGCGAGATCGACCGCCGCGTCCGTTATCTCAGCAAGCGGCTGGCCAATGCCGAGGTCGTCGACTCGGCCAAGCGCGGCAAGACCGACAAGGTATTCTTCGGCGCCACCGTCACCACCGCCACTGAAAAAGGCGAGGAGCGCACGGTCAAGATCGTCGGCGTCGACGAGGTCGATCTCGCCAAGGGCCACGTGAGCTGGATCTCGCCGATCGCCAAGGCGCTGCTGCGCGCCGAGGAAGGCGACGTGGTGAAGCTGCGCACGCCGGCCGGTGTGGAAGAGCTGGAGATCGTGAAGGTCGAGTATCGTTAGGCTGAAGAACTCGCTCACCTCTTCGGAGGGCGGTTTTCACAGCATCGGCTTTGCCACTCGCGCAGCGCATTCACGATCTTGCTGGGAGCGCTCTTGGTTACATCGAAAGCAGCGCCAGGTCCTGGAACCAGCTCTGGGCCTGGACGAAAGTCTTGATCCGGGGTGACAGCGCGCGCGGCGTGGTGTCGTGATAGACCCAGATCATCACCGCGTCGTCGACCGCCCTGGCGTGGGCCAATGCCGCCAGCTCGTCCTGCTTCGCCGGATCGAAGGTGTTCTGCATCTCGAGCACGAGCTTGTCGATCTCGGGGTTCCTGTAGCCGCTCCAGTTGACGCCCACCGGCGCGGCCTGGTCTGACGCAAAGAAGCGATTTACGGCATAGACCGGGTCGGAGGTGACGTGCGTGACGTTGGTCGCGGTCACGTCCTTGTTCATGTCGGCCTTGGCGCCGCCGCGCCATCCGGTCATCAGCATCTCGAGCTCGACCGGCTTGAAGGAGATGTCGATATAGACCTCCTTCAGCATCTCCTGGAGCGCTTCGTTGACGGTCTGGTTGGTGCCGCTGGCCTGGATCGAGATGCGCGAGGCCATCGGCTTCGATTTGCTGTAACCGGCTTCCACCATCAGCTTGCGCGCCTCGTCGGGCGCATACCTGATCTCGAAGGTCGGCTTGCCGAACCACGGGCTGGTCCTGTCGACCTCGCCGTAGGCGGGCCGCACCATGCCGTTCAGCAGCTTCACGATCGCGTCGCGGTCGATCGCGAGGTTCGCCGCCTTGCGCACCCGCACGTCGGCCCAGGGCGAGCCTTCATAGACCGACGGATGGTACTGGAAGACATGCGGCGTGATGTTGCTCGAGATCCGCGCGCCGCTCTGCTTCAGCCGGTCGATCATGTCGGGCACGGGCGCGTCGATCATGTCGACCGTGCCGGAGATCAGCGCCGCGCTGCGACCGGAATCCTCAGGCACGCACATCAGGATGATGCGATCTACCTTTGGGATGCGCTTGGGGTTCCAATAGCCGTCGTTCCTGACGAGCTCGGCGCGCTCGCGCGGCACCAGGCGCGAGAGCTTGAACGGCCCGGTGCCGGCGGGCTCCGAGGCGAACTTGTTCCAGTCCCTGCCGACCTTCTCCCACTGCGCGGGGCTCGAGACCAGGAACCACAGCAGCTGATAGGGGAACAGCGAATCGACCGACTTGGTCTTGAGCTCGACCGCCATGTCGCCGGCCTTGCGGTAGCTCGCCAGGCTCGGCAGGCGCGGCCGCACCTGCACGGACTGGCGCGTATCGAACTGCGGGCAGTCCTTGTTGAAGATCTTGTCGAGGTTCCAGATCACCGCATCGGCGTTGAAGGCCGAGCCGTCGTGGAATTTCACGCCGTCGCGCAGCTTGAAGGTCCATAGGGTCTTGTCCGATTCGTCGACCGACCATTCGGTCGCAAGACCGGGGATCATCTTGCCCGGCCGGTCGGTGACGTCGAGTTCCCACGCCACCAGCGGATCGTAGATCGTCAGGCCGGTATAGACATAGGCGTAGGCGCCGCGATCGGGCTGGCCCGTGGTGAGCGGGATGTCGGTCATGTAGATGCCGTAGCGCACGACCTTTTCCTGCTGCGCCCGCACGGACGGCGGCAGCGCGAGCGCCGCAGTCCCGGCGAGAAGCGAACGGCGTCTGATCTGCATGGCGGCACCCTCAATGATTGGCGCCACGACCATGCGACTCCCGTGCCAAGCGCTCGCACACACGCTGTCAGGGTTTCGTGAGGCGCTCGAGATAGGCCCGCGCCCGGGTCTTGCCGTTGTGGATCGCCCAATCGAGCGGCGTGGCGCCCCACAGCGGATCCGCAATGTCGGTGCGAGCGCCGCGCGAGACCAGCAGCTCCATCAGCTCCAGGTTCTCGTCGATCGCCGCCTGGTGCAGCGGCAGGCTATGCGTGTGCACGGGCAGAAAGCCGTTGGGGTCGGCGCCGGCGTCCAGGGCCATCCGTGCGGCGACGTTCTCGCGATTGATTGCCGCGAGCCCGAGCGCGCGCTGGATCTCCTCGCGCGACGCTTCCGCCAGCAACGCGGGCAAACGATCGAGATCGCCGAGCGCGGCTGCAATGCCGGCCGTCAGCGGCAGGCCGCCGGCGAGCAGAGTCCGCACCGGCTCGAGTTCCCAATGCGCGAGGGTCGTGTCGATCGCTTGCGGCGAGGCGGTCGCTCCAGCCTCGATCAGGCACGCGATCAACGGCCCCTGCAGGCCCTGCTCGCGCGCGGGTGAACTGGTCATCACCAGCTCGAGCGCATAGTCGAGATCGGCCTTGTCGACACCGCGCGCGATCATGGTCTGCGCGACCTCGACCATATTCGCCGGCATACGCTTCATCAGCGTCGGATTGTTGGCGATGAACCAGAAGAGCCTGGGGTCGCGGAAGTACTGGAAGCGGCTCGCCTTGCGATAGGCCTCGGGACCCAGGATGCGCTCGCGCAACAGGCGCGGCTCGGCGTCGAGGAGGCGTCCCAATCGCCCAGAGTCGCCCTTCTGCAAGGCCTTCACGGCCGCCCGAAAGGACGGGTCTGCGATCCGTGCGCGGTCAAGTAGTGCGACGATCTCCGCCTTGTCGGCGGCCTTGCCGCGCTTCGCCGATCCAAGAGCCACCCTGCCCTTGCGATCAGGCTGCCATTCGAGTGCATTGCCGACGATCAGCCGTTCGACCAGCGCCAAGGGCCCGCGGGCGGCCGCGGCATGCAGTGCCGTCTCGCCGGCCGCGTCGTTGCGCGGATTGGCGCCAGCGTCGAGCAGTGCGTCGACGATCGCGAGACGGGTCTCGGCCGGAGCCCGTGACGTACAGGCGTGCCAGAGCGGCGGGCCATTATCACTCGACTCGCCTTCGGGACTGGCGCCGTCTGCCAGCAGGCGACGCACCGAAGCGACATCGCCGGACCTTGCCGCCGCGCTCAGAGGCGACAGCGGCACGGCAGCCTCCACCTGCCGCTTGAGATCGGCCCAGCTCGCAGCACCATGCTCGGCGGCAAGCTGGCGTTGCGCGACGGCGAGCTTCAGCGACTTGTCCCTGGCCAGACGCTTGGCCTGCTTGCGCAGATGTTCCTTCGACGGATTTGGGGGCAACACGTGATTCTCCCTTTCCCAGAGGCCCGGTGTCCGCGCGCGGGCAGGAAAGGTCGAAAGACCGAAGAATCTTTGGCAGGCGGGCTGAGCCCTTTCCGCGGACGGGTGGCCGCCTTGTCCGGCCACCCGTACTCTAGCGGTTCAGCTTCGGCTCAGCCAGCGTGGCGCAGCACCGCTCCGGCGCGAGCGCCGGTATGCTCGCCGTCGACCACGTTGACGTGGCCGTTGACCAGGGTCGCCTTGTAGCCGGTCGCGCGCTGGATGAAGCGCGCCGCGCCGCCCGGGAAGTCGTTTACCAGCTCGGGGTGCTTCTCGGCCACGGTGGCGGCGTCGAACACGTTGATGTCGGCGCGCTGGCCAACCGCGAGCGTGCCGCGGTCCTTCAGGCCCATGATGCGCGCCGGCACCTTCGTCATCAGGCGCACCGCTTCCTCGAGCGAGAAGAAGCCGGTCTCACGCACCCAATAGGACAGCATGAAGGTCGCCCAGCCGGCATCCATCACCTGCGTGACGTGCGCGCCGGCATCGCCGAGGCTCGGGAAGCAGCGGTCGCTCTTGAACATGTGCCGCAACGCGTCGAGGTTCGAGTTGAACATGCGCAGGGTGAACAGGCCCTTGCCGTTCGACTCGCGGCCGATGCGCAGGAAGGTTTCCGCCCAATGCTCGCCGCGCGCGGCGGCCATGGCACAAAGGTTCATCTCGTCGCCCGCCGTATAGGCCGGCGTCGGGCCGTCGCCGAGATAGAAGACCTTTTCGACCGGCGTGCCGAGATTCTGCTTGAAACCGTTGGCCTTGGCCTCGGCCATCAGCTGTGCATGGAACTCGGGATCGCCGACCGCGGCGACGCGCTCCGCGAGGGTGGGCATCCTGCGCAGCCGCGACCAGGCCGCGCCGCGCACCGGCAGTCCAGCCTGCAGCCCGTAGATCATGCCCGACGCGCGGACCTGGGTGATCGCCGTCATGTCGCGGCCCACGCACAAGGCCTCGAGCGCGGTCCTGCGTTCCTGTGCCATCGCCAGGTCGGCGCCGCCCGTTCCGTAGCTGAACAGCAGGCGTCCGTCGGCGGCATCGGCGATGGTGCGCAGCACGTCGCCGTCGGCGCCGACCGCCTGCATCAGCGCACCGCGGGGCCCAACGACCCTGGCGATCGCCACCAGCTCGGCGGGATCGGCGAAGGTGCCAGGGATCGAGCGGCCATCGGGCAGCTTGTGCGGCGCGAAACGGTTGGTCGAGAAGCCGACGGCGCCGCGATCGATCGAGCGCGCGACGACATCGGCCATCTCGGCACGCTCCGCGTCGGTCGCCTGCTCCTCGACCGCGCGCTCGCCCATGACGTAGAAGCGCACCGCGCTGTGGCCGACGAGGCCCGCAATGTTGATGCCGGGCCGGAGCTTCTCGACCGCATCGAGGTAGCCGCCGTAATCCTCCCACGACCACGGCAGGCCGTTCAGGATCGCATGGCGCGGAATGTCCTCGACCGTCTCCATCATGCCGGCGAGCAGTTCCTTGTCCTGTGGCCGGCAGGGCGCGAAGGTCACGCCGCAATTGCCGAGCAGCGCGGTGGTGACCCCGTGCCAGCTCACCGGCGTGCAATTCGGGTCCCATCCGATCTGCGCATCGAGATGGGTGTGGATGTCGACGAAGCCCGGCGTGACGGTCAAACCGTCGGCGCCGATCTCGCGCCGTCCCTTCTCCGCCACCCTGCCGATGGCGACGATCTTGCCGTCACTCACCGCGACATCGCCGGTGAAAGCAGAACTGCCCGTTCCGTCGACGATGCAGCCGCCGCGGATGACGATGTCGTAGGTCATGGCGTTTCCCCTGTCGTTGTTATTCAGCAGTCGAAGAAGACGGTCTCCTTTGGGCCGCCGAGATGGACGGGAAGGCCCCACACGCCCTTGTCGTCCTGCTTGGCGAGCAAGGTCGCGCGGCGCTCCGGATCGATCATCTTCAGCACAGGATCTTCGGCATTGGCCGGATCGCCGTCGAAATAGAGCCGCGTCGCGACGCGGTTCAGGAGCCCGCGCGCGAAGATCGAAATGCTGATGTGGGGCGCCTGCATGCCGCCCTGGGGCCACGGCACCCGGCCGGGCTTCACCGAGCTGAATCGCGCACACCCCTTGGTGTCGGTCGAGGCGCGACCATAACCATCGAAGCCGGCATCTAGCGGCAGGTTGCGGCGATCCTCGGGATGGTTGTAGCGGCCATGGCTGTTGGCCTGCCAGACCTCGAACAGCCCGTCCGGCACGATCACGCCCGCTCCGTCATACAGGGTCAGCGCGAGCTCGATCCGCTCGCCCGCCACGCCCGGAGGGGCGAGCTGATGGTGATAGGCCTTGATGATGGTGCCGAAATAGAACGGCCCGATCGTCTGCGATGGCGTCAATCCTTGCGACATATCTAGCCTTCCATCGGCGTGGCATTGCGGCCGCGCAGAACGATATCGAACTTGTAGGCGAGCGCCCATTCCGGCCGCGTCGAGTCCATGTCGAACGACGCCTGCAGCCGTTTGCGCGCACCCTCCGGCACCGAGTTGTAGATCGGGTCGTAGCCGAGCAGCGGATCGTTGGGGAAGTACATCTGCGTGATCAGGCGCGTGGCGAAGGCGGGGCCGAACAGCGAGAAATGGATATGCGCCGGCCGCCAGGCATTGTGGTGGTTCTTCCACGGATAGGCGCCGGGCTTGATGGTGATGAACTGATAGCGGCCATCCTCGTCGGCTCGTACGCGCCCGCCGCCGTAGAAGTTTGGATCGAGCGGCGCGTCGTGCTGGTCGCCCGGATGATGGTAGCGGCCCGCGGCGTTGCATTGCCAGATCTCGACGATGGCCTTCGGCACCGCCTTGCCGTCCTGATCGAGCACCCGGCCGTGCACGATGATGCGCTCACCCAGCGGTTCGCCGGAGCGCTGCCTGGTGAGATCGTTCTCCAGCGCGTCGAGCCGCTCGCTCTCGAGCAGCGGACCGGTGATCTCCGACAAGGTGTGCGGCAGCACGATCGCGGGCTGGCGCGGCGCGCGGCCGACCGTCGACTTGTACTCGGGCGACAGATTGGGCGGATGCGCGTCAGCCGGCGCGCGACGGTAGATTTCCTTTTCCATGGGCCCGAGTTTACCGCTCACGCGGCGCGCACCTCCAGCCCCTTCGGCGTGGCGCGGTATCCGGTCAGCGTACGATCCGCGAAGCCGATGCGCCAATTCAGCATCTTGTGGGCGTATTCGCCCATCCGGGCGGCGTAGGCCGGATCGGCGGCACGGTTCACGAACTGGCCAGGATCCTTCTTCAGGTCGAAGAAGAGGGGCGGCAGGGCGGCGAAGTGGACATACTTGTAGTGCTCGTCCTGGACGACGGCGAGGCCGCACTTGTCCATCGGAACACCGAGCGAGGATTCAGGCTTGCTGTAATGCAGGTCGCGGAAGTCGTACTCGTAGTGCACCTCGGTGCGCCAGTCGGGCGGCACGTCGCCCTCGCAGAACGGCAGCAGCGAGCGGCCGTCGACCTGACGCGGGATCGGCAGGCCGAGCCAGTCGAGGATGGTCGGCGTGGTGTCGACGGTCTCGGTGAATTTGTCGACAATCGTGCCGCGCGTGCCGTTCGCCTCCTCCCTCGGATCGCGGATGATCATCGGGATGCGATACGACTCGTCGAAGTAGGCGATCTTGCCCAGCAGGTGATGGTCGCCTGCCTGCTCGCCATGGTCGCAGGTAAACACGATCAGCGTGTCGTTCCATTGGCCGGTCGCCTTGAGGTAATCGAACACCCGGCCGAGATGATGGTCGATCTCGCTCATCAGCCCGCAATAGGTCGCGCGCATTTGGGCGATCTGCGCCTCGGTCATCTCCGAGCCCAGCCCCTTGCCGTCCTGGAAGAAGCTCGCCTGGTTGATGTTGTTCACATAGTAAGCGAGCAGCGCGTTCTGCTTGGCCTCCTCGGCCGCCGACGCCGCGCGCACCGGCTTGGGCATGTCCTCCGGCTGGTACATCGCGTTGTACGGTTCGGAGGCGATGAACGGCGGATGCGGCCGGTAGTAGCCGAGATGCAGGAACCACGGCGGCCGTCCCGCACGGCCCTGAAGGTAGGCGAGCCCGCGCTCGGTGAACCAGGCGCTGTCGGAGAGTTCCTTCGGGATTACGGCCGGCTGTGCCGTCGCGCCGCCGTCGGACGCGCCCTGCGGCTTCCAGATGTCTTCACGCACCGCGGGGAACTTGAAGCCCTGGCCCGCGACCCAGCCGAAATAGGCGTCGCGATTCTCGAACGCGCCGACCGAATGGAAGCCGTCCATGATGTCGCCCAGCACGAAGAAGCGCGGATCGTTGGGCGCCGTCCTGCGCGGGTCGGGCGTAGTCGTGGTGTAGCCGACCAGCGCGGGATCGTAGCCGCCGCGGCGCAGCTCGTGCGCCAGGTTGGTGAAGCGCGAATCGAGCGGGATGGTGTTCTGCACCGCCCGATGGTTCATCATGTACATGCCGGTCAGCAGGCTGGCGCGCGCCGGCCCACACGGCACTGCTTGCGTGAAATGGTTGCGGAAGGTGACGCCCTCGGCGCAGAGCTTGTCCAGATTGGGCAGCTTCAGGTAATCCGCCCCGAGCTTGGGCAGCATCAGGCCGCGCCACTGGTCGACCACGATCAACAACACGTTCTTGGCGGCTGGCATGCGTTTCCTCAAGGTTGGACCGGCACGATAATACGCTAGAGTGCCGTCAAGGCACTGGAGGAGACTAGACGTGGCGAAATTCAAAATAGTGACAACGGCCGGCCCCGGTACCGGCGTCCCGGGCGCCGACCACTCGCTCGAGATGGAGGCGCTGGCGGGCATCGGAGCGGAGATCGTCGAGGTCAAGGGCGGCGAGGACGAGCTCGCGGCCGCGGCCGTCGATGCCGACGCGATCTACGGCAAGGGCCGCCCGCGCATCACCGCCAAGGTGATCCAGGCCGGCAAGAAGCTGAAGGTCGTCTCGCTCGCCAGCGTCGGCGTCGACTCGGTCGACGTCGAGGCTGCGACCGCGCTCGGCATTCCTGTGACCAACTGCCCCGACACCTTCATCGAGGAGGTGGCCGACCATGCCATGACCCTGATCCTCGCGTCGTGGCGCCGCCTCGTGGTGCAGGACCAGATGGTGCGCAAGGGCGAATGGGGCAAGGCGCGGCCGATGCTCTATCAGTTCCCCCGTCTCATGGGCATGACGCTGGGCTTCATCTCCTTCGGCCATGTCGCGCGCGCCGTCGCCAAGCGCGCCGCGCCGTTCGGCTTCCAGATGCTTGCCTACGATCCCTACATCGAGGAGCTGGTGATGTCCGACTACGGCGTGCAGCCGGTCGGCTACGACGAGCTGCTGCAGCGCTCCGACATCGTCTCCATGCATGCGCCCGGCACCAAGGACGCGCATCACCTGATGAAGGAAGCGCAGTTCCGTAAGATGAAGAAGACCGCGCTGTTCGTGAACACCGGCCGCGGCTCGACCGTCGACGAGCCGGCCATGATCAAGGCGCTGCAGGAAGGCTGGATCGCCGGCGCCGGCCTCGACGTCGTGGAGGTCGAGCCGATCGGCCACAACAACCCGTTGCTCGGCATGGAGAACGTGATCCTGACGGCGCACGTCGCCTCGGCTTCGAGCCGCTTCGATACCGCCCGCAAGCGCCGTGTCGGCGCCGAGATGGCACTCGTGCTGGGCGGCAAGTGGCCGCGCGCCTGCGTCAATCCCGCGGTGCTGGAAAAGTCCAAGCTCGAGCGTTGGCAGCCCTACTCGATGGAACGTGGTCCGGGCAACTAGGCAACGCGCTAAACGCCCAGGACCACTGGCTACGCGGTCTTGGGCGTCATCCGGTCACGGTCGCGCATGTTGCGTTCGCACTCGGCCAGGCTGGCAAACGGGCCGAGCACGACCTTCTCGCCGTCGTCGAGTGCGTACCAGCCAGGCTCGGTGACGTTGTAGTCGCCGACGTCCTCGGACGCGATGTAGGCGGCGAAGAGATCGTGCTTGTCGACCGGCAATTCAACCACGGCGCGTCCAATCCTTGAGGTTCGCCGCGCCCGGAGGCACCTCGCCTTTGACCAGCGCCTCGACCTGACGGACCGTGTCGAAGGCTTGGCTTTCACTCGCGGGCGGCGTCAGCCCCCCAATGTGGGGCGTCGCGATAACGTTCGCCAGCCGTGCGAGTTCCGGCGAGGGCATCTGGTCGGGCGCGCGGCCGACATCCATGGCGGCGCCGGCGATGCGGTTCTCCGTCAGGACCTTCAGCAGAGCCGCTTCGTCGACGAGGTTGCCGCGCGACATGTTGATGAAGAAGGCGTCCGGCTTCATGCGGGCGAAAGCCGCTGCGTCCAGCAGATTCTCGGTCTCCTCATTGGCGATGGCGAGGCAGATCACGTAGTCGGCGCGGCCCAGAAGGTCCTCCATCGGCACCTTCTGGAAGCAGCGATCGTCGACCTGGGCGTAGGGATCGGACACCAGCACCGTCATGCCCATCGCCGCCAGCACCGGCGCCAACTCGCGCGAGATGCGGCCGTAGCCGATGATGCCGACCGTGCTGCCGCCGAGCTGGCGGCCGACCCTGATCTCCGGCTTGCGGCCCTCGCGATAGTCCGTCGCCGCGCGCGTGATGCCGCGCGCGAGATCGACCAGGAACCCGACCGTCAGCTCGACCACCGACGTCACGAAGCCCGGCTCGGCATGCGTCACCAGCACGCCCGCCTGCGACGCCGCGGCGACGTCGATGTTACGGATGTCGACGGCGCTCCGCATCACGACCTTGAGCCCGGGCAGGCTCTCGAAGATCACGGCCGGCACTGCCGTCGCGCGATCGGCAATGATGAAGTCCACCTCGCGCGCCGCGGCGATCACGCCCTGCGAATCGAGCGGGACATCGCCTTCATGCAGCGTCACCTCGGCCAGCTCCTGCAGCCGCGCGAGCGCCCGGGCGCCGTAATATTGTTGGCGGGCCTGCGGAACATGGGTCAGCAGCAGCTTCATCATTTGGCGTAGGTCTCCTGTCGTCGGGCTTTGGCGCCCGAACCTCCCTCCTGTCGAGAGAGTCGACCTTACGCCAGGGCGCGGGCGATAATGCGCAAAATCGCCCTTGGAGGAACACGCCGATGACAGCCGCCCGCAAGAAGCCCGAGGAGCTGCGCAGCGCGCGCTGGTTCGCACCCGACGACCTGCGCGCCTTCGGCCATCGCTCGCGCGCCATGCAGATGGGCTATGGGCCGGAGGATTGGGTCGGCAAGCCGGTGATCGCGATCCTCAACACCTGGTCCGAGGCCCAGCCCTGCCACATGCACTTCAAGAGCCGCGTCGACGACGTGAAGCGCGGCATCCTGCAGGCCGGCGGCTTCCCGATGGAGCTGCCGGCGCTGTCGCTGTCGGAGAGCTTCCTGAAGCCGACGACGATGCTCTACCGAAACCTGCTCGCCATGGACGCCGAGGAGCTGTTGCGCGGCCATCCGGTCGACGGCGTCGTGCTGATGGGCGGCTGCGACAAGACCACGCCGGCGCTGCTGCTCGGTGCGATCAGCATGGGCATCCCGGCGATCTACCTGCCGGCCGGACCGATGCTGCGCGGCAACTGGAAGGGCAAGGTGCTGGGCTCGGGCTCCGACGCCTGGAAATACTGGGACGAACGCCGCGCCGGCAAGATCTCCGACGACGACTGGCTCGACGTCGAGGCGGGCATCGCACGCAGCTACGGCACCTGCATGACGATGGGCACCGCCGCGACCATGATGGCGATGGCCGAGACGCTCGGCATGACCCTGCCCGGCGCCTCGTCGATCCCGGCCGCCGACGCCAACCACATCCGCATGGCCGCCGAGACCGGCCGGCGCATCGTCGACATGGTGTGGGAAGACCTCACGCCGAAGAAGATCCTGACCCGGGAGGCGTTCCTCAACGCCATCACCGTCGCCATGGCGGTCGGCTGCTCGACGAACGCCATCATCCACCTGATCGCGATGGCGCGCCGGGCCGGCCACGAGGATGTCGGGCTCGACGATTTCGAGCGCGCGAGCCGCATCGTGCCGGTGATCGCCAACATCCGGCCGTCGGGCGACAAGTACCTGATGGAGGATTTCTTCTATGCCGGCGGCTTGCCCGGCCTGCTCGAGCAGATTCGCGGGCAGCTGCATCTCGACGCGATGACCGTCACCGGCAAGACGCTGGGCGAGAACGTGAAGGGTGCGGAGGTGTACAATGACGACGTGATCCGCCCGGTGGCCAATCCGATCTACAAGGAAGGCGCGCTGGCGGTTCTGAAGGGCAATCTCGCGCCCGACGGCTGCGTGATCAAGCCGAGCGCCTGCGCGCCCAAGTTCCTCAAGCACACCGGACCGGCGCTGGTGTTCGACGACTATACTTCGATGAAGGCGGCGATCGACAGGGACGACCTTGACGTCACCGAGGACACTGTGCTGATCCTTCGCAACGCCGGGCCGCAGGGTGGGCCGGGCATGCCGGAATGGGGCATGTTGCCGATCCCCAAGAAGCTGGTGAAGCAGGGTGTGCGCGACATGGTTCGGCTCTCCGATTCACGCATGAGCGGCACCAGCTACGGCGCCTGCATCCTGCACGTCTCACCGGAGAGCTACATCGGCGGACCACTGGCGCTGGTGAAGACCGGCGACATGATCTCGCTCGACGTCGACAACCGCACGATCGACATGAATGTTTCCGACGAGGAGCTGGCCCGGCGCCGCGCCGCCTGGAAGCAACCCGAGGCGCGTTACGAGCGCGGCTACGGCTGGATGTTCACCCGACACATCAAGCAGGCCAACGAAGGCTGCGACTTCGATTTCCTCGAGACGAAGTTCGGAGCGCCGGTTGCCGAGCCCTCCATATACTGACGTTCATGCTGCCCGATCTCATCGAAATCGTTCCGCCAACCGGGCGCCGGACGTCGACCGTCATCCTGCCAGGCTCCAAGAGCATCACCAATCGCGCCCTGATCCTGGCGGCCGTTGCCGAGCAGCCGGTGACGCTGCGGGGCGCACTGTGGAGCGAGGACACGCAGGCGATGGTCGAGTGTCTCGAGCGGCTGGGATTCGCAATCGAGGTTGCCGGCGATCCTGCTGAGCCGGCGAACCGAACGCTCGCGGTGCGCGGCCACGGCGGCACGGTTCCCAATGCGGGCACGCCCGGACAGCCGATCGAGCTCTTCGTGGAGAACGCCGGCACTGCGGCGCGCTTTCTGCCCCCGCTTCTCTGCCTCGGTCGCGGCAGCTACCGGGTGAGCGGCGTGCCACGCATGCATCAGCGGCCTCAGGCTTCCCTGATCGAGGCATTGCGCGCGCTCGGCTATCGCGTCGACACGCCCAATGACCGCCTGCCGGCCGTGGTTCACGGCGACGGCCCGCACCCGGGCGCAACGTGCACGGTCAGCGTCGAGGAGAGCTCGCAGTTCGCGTCGGCCCTGCTGCTGTGCGCGAGGATCGGCGGCTGGACGGTAAACGTCGCCGGCGCCAACGAGGACGAGCTGCCGTACGTCGACATGACGCGCCGCATGGTGGACGACTTTCCGTGGCAGGGCGGGGTCTACGATGTGGAGGCGGATGCATCCGGCGCGAGCTACTTCTGGGGTGCCGACTGGCTTCTGCGCGACTTAGGCCACCGGGTCGCCGTCGTGCCCGCGCCGGCAAGCGGGCTGCAGGCCGACCAGAAATTCCGCGATCTGATCGTCGACCGGCCATGGCGGGCCGCCTATTCGCGCCGCACCGACCTGGCCGACAGCATCATGACCGCGATCGTGCTCGCGCCCCTCGCCCCGGCCGCCACCCGGTTCGCCGATCTGGGTCGCCTGCGAGTCCAGGAATGCGAACGGGTCGAGGCCCTGCGCACCGAGCTGACCAAGTGCGGCGCGCGCGTGGACGAGGCTGGCGACATGTTGACCGTCCATCCCGGCGCCCTGCACGGCGCCGAGATCGAGACCTACAACGACCATCGCGTCGCCATGTGCTTCGGCATGCTGGCCCTGCGCGTCCCCGGCATCCGTCTGCGCAACCCTGCCTGCGTGCGCAAGACATTCCCCAATTTCTTCGTCAAGCTCGCCGATCTCGGCGCCATCATCCGCGATGCCGCGACCGGTCGGCCACTGAGCGGCGACGATCTGCTGGCGTAGCGGCGAGCCGATAAAAGGGATGAGACCATGAAGACCGGGACTCGCGACAAGCTCCGCACCGTCAGCACGCCGACCGTGGCGACCGCGTTGTTCAAGCGCGGCTTTCGCGTCCAGGCGATCCAGGACGTGCACCCGCTCTCGCCCGACCAGCCGACGCTGGTCGGCGAGGCCTTCACCTTGCGCTACATGCCGGCACGCGAGGATCTCAACACGCTCGACGTCTTCCGCGACCGGAGCCATCCCCAGCGCAAGGCGATCGAGGATTGCCCGCCCGGCGCGGTGATGGTGATGGACAGCCGCAAGGATGCGCGCGCGGCCTCGGCCGGCGCGATTCTCGTCACGCGGCTGATGAAGCGCGGCGTCGCCGGGGTGGTGACCGACGGCGGCTTCCGCGATTCGGCGGAGATTGCCGCCCTCGGCTTCCCCGCCTACCACCACCGGCCCAGCGCTCCGACCAACCTGACCTTGCACCAGGCGATCGACATCAACGTGCCGATCGGCTGCGGCGATGCACCGGTATTCCCGGGCGACGTCATCCTGGGCGACAAGGACGGCGTGATCGTGATCCCCGCCCACCTCGCCGACGAGATCGCGGCCGAGGCGGTCGAGATGACCGCCTACGAGGACTTCGTGGCGGAGCGTGTGCACGCGGGCCAAGGCATCTTCGGCCTCTATCCCGCGACCGATCCGAAGTCGTTGGAAGACTTCGCGGAATGGCGGAAGAAGAACAACCGATAGGGAGGCGGGACCATGTTCAGTGTCGATCAGTTTGTTGCCGACTTGCGCGCGACGCTCGGCGAGCGCTCGCGCATGGCAACGCGGGACGTCGTGGCGCGCGCTGTCTCCGATCCCTCGGCGGTGCTGCGCGCCCTGGGCGAGCCGGAGAAGCCGGGTGTGAAGGTGTTGTACCGCGCGCCCGACCTGACCGTGCTGACCCTGGCGTGGGCGCCGATGCAGGTCACCCTGCCGCACGATCATCGGATGAGTGCGGTGATCGGCATGTATGGCGGTCGCGAGGACAACACCTTCTGGCGCCGGACGAACGACGGCTCAAAGTTCGCGATCCGGCCCGCCGGCGGTGAAGCGCTGGGGACCGGTGACGTGACGCTGCTCGGCCCCGACATCGTGCATTCCGTGGTCAATCCGCTCGGCAAGATCAGCGCGGCGATCCACGTCTATGACGGCCCGTTCCTCACGGCCGAGCGCAGCATGTGGGCGGCCGAAACCTTGCAGGAGCAACCCTACGACATCAACGCGGTCGCCAAGGGCATGCCGCTGTCGGCTGGGCCGGCTCCGCGCTAGGCCGACCGCGCGCCGCGGACGAGGCGGCCCGGCAAAGCCCCTGTGAACTCGCCGTCTCGGTAGGTGATCGCGCCGCCAACCACGGTCGCGCGATAGCCTTCGGCCTTCTGCTCGAGACGGCGGCCGCCGCCCGGCAGATTGTGCACGGGATGCGGTGCCGCGACTCGCAGGTTGTCGAGATCGATCACATTCAGATCGGCCTTGTAGCCGGGCGTCAGCCGGCCGCGATCGCCGAGGCCGATCATGCGCGCCGGCGTGTCGGTGAGCTGCTTCACCGCCCACGGCAGCGACCAGCGCTCGCCCGCACGGTCGCGCGTCCAGTAGGTCAGCGCATGCGTGGTGTAGCTCGCGTCGCAGATCATGCCGTAGTGCGCGCCGCCGTCGCCCAGCGCCATCACCGTATGATCGTGATGCAGCATGCTCGCCATATTGGCGTCCGACGCGTCCGTGTAGTTCGCGCCGGGATGGAACAGGATGGTACGGCCGTCACCCGACACCAGCAGGTCGTAGGCCAGCTCCAGCGGCGTGACACCGGCCTTCTCCGCCCGCGCATCGAGCCGCTGCTCGCGCGGCGGGGTGTAGTTCGGCGGATCGCCCAGCACATACATGTTGCCGACGCTGCGCATGAAGGCGAGCATCTGCGGATTGCGATAGGTCGGCTTCTCGGCCAGCAACCTCGCTCGCATCGCCGGATCGCGCAGCTTCGCGAGCTTCTGCTCCAGGACCAGGCCGGCGACCCCGACGTAGCTCGGACAGGTCGAGAACGGGTTGAACGACAGCTCGAGCCCGTACAGCAGCGCGACCGG
Source organism: Reyranella sp. (assembly GCF_965279465.1). Classification (NCBI taxonomy): domain Bacteria; kingdom Pseudomonadati; phylum Pseudomonadota; class Alphaproteobacteria; order Hyphomicrobiales; family Reyranellaceae; genus Reyranella; species Reyranella sp. The sequence goes on along the minus strand of NZ_OZ257242.1, from coordinate 2,543,362 downwards.
CCGGCCCGCAACCTGGCCACGGATCGCCAGTCCGTCGCGGTTGGCCCGCTCGACTTCGCGCAACAGCGTCTTCCACCGGCCGGGATAGATCGAGATGTCGAGCAGGGTGAAGGAAAGCGGCCGGCCCGACGTCTCGACCAGCCGTCGCAGCATGGCGAACTCGGTCGACCCTTCGTCGGTCGTGTCCGCGAAATCGTCGAGCAGCTGGATCACGCCCTTGGCCGCGCGGCCCATGCCGCGGGCGATCGCGGTCAGCTCCTCCTCGGCGGCGGTGATGGTCGGGGTCAGCACGCCTTCGGGCGTGCGATGAAACAGCGAGCGCGAGGTCGAAAAGCCGAGCGCGCCGGCGGCGAGCCCTTCCTCGACGAGCGCCGCCATGGCCGCCATGTCCTGCGCCGTCGCCGGCTCGCGGTCGACACCGCGCTGGCCCATGACGAAGACGCGCAGCGGCGCGTGCGGCACCTGGGCGGCGAAATCGATGTCGCATCGCCGCGCGGCCAGGGCATCGAGATACTCGGGGAAAGTCTGCCAGTTCCACGGCACGCCTTCCTGCATGACGATCTCGGGGATGTCCTCGACCCCCTCCATCACCTTCATCAGGGTCTGGCGGTCCTGCGGCCGGCACGGCGCAAAGCCGACGCCGCAATTGCCCATCAGCACCGTCGTGACGCCGTGGCCCGATGAGGGCGAGAAGCGCTCGTCCCAGGTCGCCTGGCCGTCGTAGTGGGTGTGGACGTCGACGAAGCCCGGCGTCACGGCGAGACCCTTGGCGTCGATCTCCTCACGGCCCGAACCGGCGACACGCCCTACGGCGGCGATGCGGCCGTCCTGAATCGCGACATCGGCCTCGCGTGGATCGCCGCCGGTGCCGTCGAGCACCGTGCCATTGCGCACCACCACGTCGTATTGGGCTGCCATGCGCCCTCCCGGGATGATTTAACTTTTCATGACCGTCGCCTCGCCCAGCAGCGAGACGTGTGCGGCCACGATACGCCAACCCTCGGGCGTCCGCATCCAGGTGTGGCTCTGGCGGCCGTTTCGCGTGGCGCCGTGACGACGGAACTCGCAGTTCGCCGTGCCAAAGTCATGACCGTAGGTGACGATCCACAGCTTCAGCAGGTCGCGCCCGACCACGAAGCCGGGATCGCGGCCGGCGCGGAAGGCGGCGATCTGGTCGTAGCCGTAGAGCTGCTCGCCGACGCCGTAGCGCAGGGTATGTGGGCTGTTCCAGAACAGCTCGTCGAGCGTGGCAACATCGTTGGTGTTGAGCGCCGTCTCGTAGCGGTTGAACGCAGCCGTGACTTCCGCAACGACCGACGGGATGTTGATATCCATGACTGCTCCTCTTTGCTTCAGAGCCTTCCTCCCCTCGGCGGACTTCGCCGAGGGGAGGTGTCGGCGTCTTCGCCGACGGAGGGGTCGTGACGCACCGTCCGTGCCTCATGACCCCTCCGCCCGCGTAAGACGCGGGCACCTCCCCTTCACGGACTCCGCGAAGGGGAGGAAAGCGATATCGATTAAGGCGGTTTCGATGTGGGCTCTAAGCCGGTGTCGAGACGCAGACGCCTTGCTTCTCCAGGAACGCCGCCACCCGCAGCGCCGCCGCCTCGTTGAACGGCCGCGCGATCACCTGGACGCCGATCGGCATCGCGCCCGCCTTGCGCGTCGGGACGGCGACAACCGGCAGGCCGATGAAGGAGATCGGCTGGGTGAACAGACCGAGGTTGGCGCGCACCGGCAGCTCGACGCCGCCGATGGTCATCATCACCTGGCCGAGCCTGGGCGCGCTGCACGGCGTGGCCGGCGCCAGCACGATGTCGACCTCGTCGAACAGCTTCAGCACCTCGGCGCGATACTGGCGGCGGAAACGTTGCGCCTTCACGTACCAGGAGCCCGGCAGCAGGTTGCCGGCCATCAGGCGTTCGCGCGTGTCGGGGTCGAAATCCTGCGGCCGCGTCTTGAGCCGTGGCAGATGAAGCTGCCCTCCTTCCATCGCGGTGATGACATAGGCTGCCGAGCGCGCAGCGGCGGCATTGGGCAGCACGATCGTCCTGGTCGCGCCTAGCGCCTTCGCCACGGTCGCCACGGCCTCGAAGCACTCGGGCTCACCGCCTTTGGCGAAGTAGTCGCCGACGATCGCGATCCTCAGGCCGTCTATTCCGTCGTGCAGCGTCGGGAGAGTCGGCTCGATGTCGCGATCGGTGCAGGCCGGATCCTCGGGGTCCCAGCCCTGCATCGCGTCGAACGAGAGAGCGAGGTCCTCGGCCGAACGGGCCAGCGGGCCGAGATGGTCGAAGGCGTCCACGAACGGAAACGAGCCGGCACGGCTCAGCCGTCCATAGGTCGGCTTCAGCCCGAACAGGCCGCACAGCGACGACGGCACGCGGATCGACCCATTGGTGTCGGAGCCCAGTGCGATCGGCACCTCGCCCGCCGCGACAGCGGCCCCCGAGCCGCCCGACGAGCCGCCGGTCATGCGCGTCGGATCGTGCGGATTGCGCGACGGGCCGTAATGCGCGTTCTCGCCGGTGAAGTCGTAGGCGTATTCGCCCATGTTGAGACCGCCGACGAGAATGGCGCCGGCGTCTTCGAGCTTGCGCACCAGCGCGCCATCGCGTGCGGCCTTCGGGCCATCGATGTTGATCTTCGAGCCGGCGCGCGTCGGCAAGCCCTCGATGTCGAACAGGTTCTTGACGGCGAACGGCACGCCGGCAAGCGGGCCCTTGACCTTGCCGGCATCGACCCCGGCAGCGCGCTTCGTCGCGCGCCCGGCCACGATGTCAGTGAAGGCGTTGACAGTCGGCTCGGCCGCTTCGATGCGCTTCAGCGCTGCCTCGACGACGGCGGTGGCCGTGACCGCACCGCTCGCGACAGCACGAGCGATCTCGGCCGCCGTTGCGGCCTTCGACAGGGGATCGCTCATGGCCGGTAGACCGGCAGCGAAGTCAATTCGTCATCGAGCTCGACCGCCAGCAGCGGCTGGGCGATCGCAAGCGAACGCTCGACGTTCAGGATCACATTGGCGCGGTATTCCGGCGCGATCACGAGACCGATCGCCTTGGCTCCCTCATCGACCCAGCGCGCGACATCAGGCTTTTCGTCAGCCACGTTTCCCCCTCGTGCAAAGTGACCTAAGCAAAGTGACAGGCAACTTGCCTGCCCGGGCCCACGTCGCGCAAGGCCGGCATCTGTTCGGTACAGCGTGGCTCGCCCGTAGGGCAGCGGCCATAGAAGCGACAGACCTTGGGATCGGGATCGATCGGGCTGCGCGGCTCGCCGCCGAGCCGCAGCCGGCCGACCCGCTTGTCGGGATCGGCCTGCGGGATCGCCGAGATCAGGGCACGTGTGTAGGGATGCTTGGCAGCGGCGAAGACCTCGCCCGCCGGGCCGGCCTCGACGATCTTGCCGAGATACATCACCAGCACGCGGTCGCACAGCAGGCGCACGACGTTGAGGTCGTGGCTCACGAACAGGTAGCTCATGCCGAGCTCGCGCTTGAGCGTCTGCAGCAGTTGCAGGATCACGACCTGCACCGAGACGTCCAGTGCCGCGGTCGGCTCGTCGAGGATCAGCAGCTCCGGTTCGACGGCGATGGCGCGGGCGATGCCCACCCTCGCCTTCTGGCCGCCCGAAAGCTGGTGCGGGAAGCGGGTCAGCAGCGCGCGCGGCAGGCCGGTCATGTCGGCCAGCGCCTCGACCCGCGCGGTCAGTGCCGCGCCGGACAGGCTCTTCAGGCGGCGCAGCGGATCGGCGATGGCATGAAACGCCGTAAAGCGTGGATTGAGCGAGTCGCCCGCATCCTGGAAGACCATCTGGACGCGCCGGCGATTGGTGTTGCGGGCGAAGCCGCTGGCGCGGATCGCGGCAAGGTCCGTATCGCCGAGACGAATGCTCCCGGAGGTCGGGTCGAGCAGGCGATTGATCAGGCGAACGAGCGTGGACTTGCCACAGCCCGACTCGCCCACCAGCCCAACCGTCTCGCCCTTGCCGATGGTGAAGCTGACCTCGTCGACCGCGTACAGCAGGCGCTTGCCGCCGACGTCGAAGCGCTTGGCCAGCCGGCCGATATCGAGCAGGCCGGTCATAACGGATTCCAGCAGGCGACGTCGTGGCGTTCGCCCACGAGCTGGTGCGGCAGAGGCTCCGTGCAGCGGTCGACGATGCGCTCGCAACGCCCGCTGTAGCGGCACGCCGGCAGGTCGTCTCGGCGCAGGTCCGGCAGATTGCCCGGAATCGACACGAGCTCGGCCAGCGACGCGGTCTCGCCCGGCGTCGCGGCCAGGAGCTTGGCTGAATAAGGATGCCGCGGACCGGCGAACAGCGCCTGGCTCGGCGCCGATTCGACGATGTGGCCGGCGTGCATGACCACGATACGGTCGCAATATTCGCCGGCCAGGGCGAGATCGTGCGTGATGAAAATCGTCGCCATGCCGGAATCGCGGCCCAGCTCGCCGATCAGGTCCATGATCACGGCCTGGGTGGTGACATCGAGGCCCGTTGTCGGCTCGTCGGCGATCAGCAACGCCGGCCGGCAGGCGAGTGCGATGGCGATCATGATGCGCTGGCACATGCCGCCCGACATCTCGAAGGGGTACGCTTCGGCGCGACGCTCGGGATCCGGAATGCGCACCTTCTTCAGCATCTCGATCGCGAGCTTGGGCGCATCGGCGCGCGTGGCGCCGCCGTGGCGCACCAGCACGTCGGCGATCTGCTGGCCGACCCGGCGGATCGGGTTCAGGGCCGTGCGCGGGTTCTGAAAGATCATCGACAGCTCGCGGCCGCGCAGCTCGGCCAGCTCGCGTTCGGACTGCCTCAGGAGATCGGATCCGCCGAACATCGCCGTGCCTGAGGTGACCCTGCCGGCGGCATCGAGGATACCCATCACGGCGAAGGCGGTGACCGACTTGCCCGATCCCGACTCGCCCACCAACGCGATCGTCTCGCCCTTGCCGACCGAAAAGCTCACGTGCTCGAGGACCTTCACGATGCCCGAGCGCGTGCGGAACTCGACCGAAAGATTGTCGACGGCCAGTGCGGGGATCGCGCTCATGTCCGCTGCCTCGGATCGATGATGTCGCGAAGCCCGTCGCCCAGCAGGTTGAAGCAGAACACCGCGAGCATCAGCGTCGCGCCGGGAAACAGCGCGATCCACCATTCGCCGGACTGGATGAAGTTGGCGCCCTCGGCGACCATGATGCCCCACTCGGCGTCGGGCGGCTTGACGCCCAGGCCGATGAAGGAGAGGCCGGCAGCGTTCAGGATCGCGTAGCCCATGGTGAGCGACATCTGCACCATCATGATCGGCATGATGTTGGGCAGGACGTGGCCGAGCAGCACCCGAGCCTCGCCGTTGCCCGACAGGCGCGCCGCCTCGACGAAGCCCGCATCGCGCCGCACGTTGGCCTCGGCGCGCGCGACGCGGACATAGAGCGGAAAGTTGATGATGGCGGTGGCGAGCACGATGTTCACCACCTTGTTGCCGAGCGCCGCCACGATGCCCATCGCCAGCACGAACAGCGGGAAGGCCATGATCGTGTCGGCCAGCCGACCAACGATCCGGTCGGTCCAGCCGCCGAAATAGCCCGCCGCCACACCCGACAAGGCGCCCAGCAGGAAGGCCAGGATCACCGAGGAGAAAGCGATGGTGAGGTCGAGCCGGGTCGCCACCAGCACACGGCTGAAGATGTCGCGGCCGAGCTGGTCGGTGCCGAACCAGTGCGCCGCTGACGGCGCCTGAAGCGCGTTCGCCGCGTCCGACTGCAGGGGATTGTAGGGCGCGATCGCCGGCCCGAAGATCGCCGCGAAGAGGAAGAGCGCGAACAGGCCGAAGGAAAGCCCTGTGACAGGGTTCTCCGACAGCACGTAGCGGGTGTGGCGGACCATCGCGATCATATCAGGCGTCCAGCCGTACGCGCGGATCGACCAGCCCGTAGAGCAGATCGATCAGCAGGTTGAGCGCAACGTAGAGCACCGCCATGGTGAGCACGAAGCCCTGCACCGGCGCGTAATCGGACGTGATCAATGCATTGACGGCATAAAGGCCGATGCCCGGCCAGGCGAACACCGTCTCGACCAGCACGTTGGCGCCGAGCAGGAAGGAGAAGACCATGCCCAGGGTCGTGATCACCGGCAGCACGGCATTGCGGAACGCATAGGTGAAGATGACGGTGCGGGAGCTGAGCCCGCTCGCCCGCGCGGTGCGCACGAAGTCGCTGCCCAGCACCGCCAGCATCGAGCCGCGCGTCATGCGCGCGAGCGGCGCCAGCGAGAAGATCGCCATCGAGATCGCCGGCAGCGCGAGCTGCTTCAGCGCGCTCCAGAAGGTCTCCATGTTGCCTGTGAGCAACGAGTCGATGAGATAGAAGCCGGTGATGTCCGGCGGCGCCGAGAGAAAGACATCGAGCCGGCCGGTCGGCGCCGGCGCGATCTGTAGCAGATAGTAGAAGACATAGGCCAGCAGCAGGCCGGTGAAGAACACCGGCAGCGACACGCCGGCGGTCGTCACCACCCGGCAGAGATGGTCGATCCAGGTGCCCTGCTTCACCGCCGCCAGCACGCCGAGCGGAATGGCGATCGCGACGGCGACGATCAGTGCCACGAGGGTCAGCTCGGCCGAGGCCGGCAGGCGGTTGACGATCTCGGCCACCACCGGCTGGCCGGTGCTGAGCGAGTTGCCGAGATTGCCGTGCGCGAGGTCGACGATGTAGGCGACGAACTGCTCGGGCAGCGACTTGTCGAGGCCGAGCTTGGTGCGGACCTCGGCGATCGCCTGCGGGCTCGCCGCAAGTCCGGCGAAATACGCCGCCGGGTCACCCGGCAGCAGGCGCGTCAGCATGAAGGTGACGACCACCACCCCGACGATGCTGGGCACCGACGTCGCCAGCCGCGCCAGGAGGAGCTTCAGCATGGCCTTTGGCCCGCCGCTCTCACGTCAGCCCTTCGCCAGCTGGCGGTAGTCGAGCTGGCGATGGAACCAGTAGCGGTATCCGGTGATGTTCTTCTGCATCGCCACGTTGAGCAGCGGCTGGAACACCGGAACGCGGGGGACCTCCTCGAAAGCGATGTCGACGAATCCCTTCACCGCCGCATCGTACTCCGGGCCGGTGGTGAAGCGCGCCTTGTCGATCAGCGCGTCCATCTTGGGGTTCTTGTAGGACATCGTGTTGAAGACGGCGTTCTGGCCGTGATAGCACCAGAAGAAGAAATACTCCGGATAGTTGAGCCAACCGCCAAAGGCGTTGACGATCAGCGGCATGCTCTTCTTCAGGAGCTCGGCGCGCCAGTTGGCGCCCGGCACCTTGTTGATCGTCGTCTTGATGCCGATCTTGGCGAGGTTCTCCTGGACCAGGATGGCGAACGGCTCGTTGGTGCTGGCGGCGCCCAGGTCGAACGACAGCGTGGTCTCGAGCCCGTTGGGGTAGCCCGCTTCGACCATCAGCGCCTTCGCCTTGTCGAGGTTGGTGCTGTAGCCATCCTTCTGCGGCCACACCGAGCCCTTGGACTTGTTGTCGGCGCCACCGAACAGCGGGATGGCCTGTCCGAACATCACCGTGTCCATGATCTCCTGGTAGGGGATCGCCCAGGCCACGGCCTGGCGCAGCTTCTCGTTGTCGAACGGCTTGGTCGCCACGTTCATGCCGACATAGATCATCGCGTTCTCGATCGGCGTGCCGATCACAGTGAGCTTCGGCAACTTCTTGAGCTCGGCGAAGTCCTTCGACGGCAAGTCGAAAGAGATGTCGGCATCGCCGCGCTCGAGCAGGGCACGCCGGTTGCCGGCCGACGGGATGATGCGCTGAATCACACGCCGAACCTTGGGCAGCGGGCCGTTCTTCCAGTCGTCGTTGCGCACGAAGACGACTTCCTGGCTGGGCTGCCACTTCTCGACCTTGTAGGCGCCGCCCGAGGCGTGGTTGTTCTTGCACCACTCCATCGCCCAGGGGTCCTTCTCGGTCGCGTTCTTCTTGCACAGCTCGGAGTTCATGATCACCGGCACCGGCACGCCGATGTCGGGCATGGTGAGCTTGTCGGCGCGCAGGAAGTCGACGCGGAAGGTGTGGTCGTCGACGGCGACGAACTGTTCAGGCTTCTGGAGCGAGCCTGCGGCCATCTGGAAGGTCGGGAAGCCGCCCACCGTGACCGCGCGGTCGAACGACCATTTTACGTCCTTGGCGGTAATCGGCGTGCCGTCGTGGAACTTGGCGTCGCGGCGCAGCTTGAACGTGACCGAGTTGGGCTTGAGGTCCCATTCGGTCGCAAGCTCGGGCTCCAGCTTGGTGTAGTCGTAATGATCGTTGCCGTTGGCGTCCTTCTTGACGCCATAGGTCATCAGCCGGTCGTGGGTGTTCCACGACACTTCGTAGGCCGGCCGGTTGGCGCCGACGCCGTGGATGTCCTGCGAGTTGGGCGGGCTCTCGGTGACGATCAGCAAGGTCTCGTTGCGCGCCTGAGCCTTGGCCTCGGACCAGATCGCCGGGGCGGCCGTGGCTGCCGCGCTCGCGGCCGCCGTCGTCTTGAAGAATGTGCGACGCTTCATCGGAAGATCCCCCCACAACACCCAAACGTGAGCCAGCTTGCAGAGAGGCAGCAAGCCACGTGCCAGCCACTTTCGAATCTGCGGCACACGCGAATCGGCCCGGATTCATTGGGTTTTCGGCGCCTTCACGGCGCAGCGCCGGCCTCGCCGGAAACACCGATTCCGCCCAAATTGTATGCAATCTGGTTGTTTTGCATGCGATTTAGAACCTTTTGTTCATTTGGCACTCAAATTGTATGTACAGGGCTTGCGTGCACAGCCCTCGTGCACGTCCGCTGGACTTTTCGAGCGTGGTCCCTAGAGAAAACTGATGAACTTTGCCCTCGATCTCGGTGTCCACGCTCTCCTCGCCCGTTACCGTCTCGGCAGCCTGACCTGCCGTTCCGTGATCGAGGAGGTGCTCGCCCGCATCGCCGCGGCGGGCGACGACAAGGTCTGGCTCTCCCGCGTGCCGGACGACGCGTTGCGTGCACAGGCGGATGCGCTCGACAGGACGGGCGACCGGTCCTTGCCCCTGTTCGGCATTCCTTTTGGGGTGAAGGACAATATCGACGTGGCAGGCATGATGACCACGGCCGCCTGTCCCGGCTTCGCGTACAAGGCCGAAGTCTCCGCCGAGATCGTGCAGCGCCTGGTCGCAGCCGGCGCAATCGTGATCGGCAAAACCAACCTCGACCAGTTCGCGACCGGCCTGGTCGGCGTACGCTCGCCCTACGGCGTGCCGCGCAACCCGTTCAACGCCGACTACATTCCCGGCGGCTCGAGCTCCGGCTCGGCGGTCGCCGTCTCCGCCGGGCTCGTGAGCTTCTCGCTCGGCACCGACACGGCAGGCTCGGGCCGCGTGCCGGCCGGCTTCAACAACATCGTCGGGCTGAAGCCGACGCCGGGCGCGCTCAGCACCGAGGGGCTGGTACCGGCCTGCCGCTCGCTCGACTGCCCCTCCGTCTTCGCACTGTCGTGCGCCGATGCCGCCGCCGTGTTCGACGTCATCGCGCCGGTCCGGACCACGCCATCGATGGGCAAGAACTTCCGCTTCGGCACGCTGATGGCCAAGGACGCCGAGTTCTTCGGCGATGAGGCCTATGCCAGCCTTTACGAGCAGGCGGTCGGGCAGTTGGCGAAGATGGGCGGCATCGCCGTTCCATTCGACTACACGCCCTTCCGCGACGCCGCCCAGCTGCTCTACAACGGTCCCTGGGTGGCGGAGCGCACCGCCGCGGTCGGCGCGTTCATTACCGGCGCCGACGACGATGCCGGCGTCTGGCCGGTGACGCGCGACATCATCCTCGCCGGGCGGGAGTACAGCGCCGTCGACGCCTTCGAGGGCCAATACGAACTTGCCGACCTGAAGGCCCGCGCCGACGCCGGAATGAAGGACCTCGACATCCTCGCGGTTCCGACCGCCGGCACGATCTATCGCCTCAGCGACCTCGAGCGCGAGCCCGTGCTCTACAACTCGCACCTCGGCCGCTACACCAACTTCGTCAACTTCTTCGGCATGAGCGCCCTGGCCTTGCCGTTCGGCTTTCGGCCGGACGGGCTGCCGTTCGGCATCACCCTGATCGCCCGACCCCATGCCGAGCGCACCCTGCTCGCCTTCGGCGCGCGTTGGCAGCGCGCCCTCGGCCTGCCGCTCGGCAAGACCGTCGGCAAGCTTCCGCCTGCCGACGCCGATCCGATCGCCGCCGATGACCGCATTTCCATTGCCGTGGTGGGAGCGCACATGAGCGGCCTGCCGCTCAACGGTCAGCTCACGGAGCTCGGCGGCCGGCAGGAAAGCACGAGCCGGACCGCCCCGCTCTATCGCTTCTACGCCTTGCCCGGCGATCCGCCGGCGCGGCCCGGCTTGCTGCGCGTGGCCAAGGACGGCGCCGCCATCGAGCTCGAAGTCTGGAGCCTGCCCGCCGCGACGGTCGGTGCGTTCGCGCGCCAGATCCCGTCGCCGCTTGGGCTCGGCAGCATCGCACTGGAGGATGGCTCGTCGGTGCTTGGCTTTCTCTGCGAGAGCTACGCGACCGAGGGCGCAAGCGACATCACTGCCTTGGGCGGCTGGCGCGCCTATTTGAAGAGTATCGCCTAAACCCGCTGCACGCCGGGGCGGCCGGACTCCACGGCGAAGCGTGTCAGGGTTGAAATGGGCGAGTTCATTTCCTTGACCGACTGGACGGTGCGGAACGCCACCTGCGCGCTCCCCGGCTCGAGCGTGACGAGGCCATAACCGTTGACGCCGGTGCGCCCGTAGCGCAGGTGCGGATTACGCGACAGAAGCGTTTTCACCCGCGCCTCCGCCGGTCCCTGAGAGGTGATCGAGCCGCCGACGAACTCCGTCGCGAGGACGGCACGGTCGCGTTCGAGGTCGGCTGCCCAGAAGGAATGGACGTCGCCGCCCAGCACCAGCGTGTTGCGCACCGGCGATGCCGCCACCGCATCGAGCAGCAGGCGCCGTGCCGCGGGATAGCCGTCCCAGCCGTCGGCCCAGTAGCTGTGCTGCCCGTCCCGGCCGCGGTCGACTTCCGCCATCAGGGTTTGCTGCGCGACTACGTTCCAGCGCGCCGACGCGCGCTTCATGCCATCGGCAAGCCACATCTCCTGTTCGGCCCCCAGCATCGTGCGCGCGGGATCGTTCCTCTCGTCGCAGCCCGTGAGAAGCTTGCGGCGTGCGAGCATGGCGCGGCAGGCATGGTGCGACCGGTACTGGCGATCGTCGAGCACATGCAGCTCGGCGAGATCGCCGAAGCGATAGCGGTCGTAGAGACGGAGCGACGCCCCGCTCGGCTGCATCGCGTTGGGCAGCGGCATGTGCTCCCAGAACGCCTGATAGGCCGCGGCGCGCTGCGCCAGGAAGCGCGCAGGATCGGGATCGGCCGGTGAGATGTCGCTGGTGTAGTCGTCGGTAACCTCATGGTCGTCCCACGTCACGATCCAGGGATGTGCGGCGTGCGCTGCCTGCAAATCGCGGTCGGACTTGTAGAGCGCGTAGCGGTCGCGGAATTCGAACAGCATCGTCGGTCGTCCGGTGCCGTGATGGCGCACCAGCTCGCGGCCCCACGAGATGTCGTAGATGTAGTCGCCGACGAACAGCACCGCGGTCAGTTCCTCTGCCGCCATGTGGCGCAGCGCGGAGAAATAGCCCTGCTCGTATTGCTGGCACGAGGCCAAGGCAAAGCGCAGCGCCGGCACGTGCTCGCGTGGATCGGGTGCGGTGCAGGTGCGGCCGATCGGGCTCGTCTTGCCCTGCACGGTGAAGCGGTACCAGTAGGGTCGTTTGGGTCGCAGCCCCTCGACCTCGACATGCAGCGAGTGCGCCCAGCGCGCATCGGCCGTTGCCTCGCCAGAGCGCACGACCTTCTGCAACGCCTCGTCCTCGGCAACCATCCATTGTACGGGAATTGCTCCGGCCAAGGTCGCCGAGGGGTCCGTCGCCATGAGGCGCGTCCAGAGCACGATGCCCGTTGGCGACGGATGCCCGGAGGCCACGCCCAGCCCGAACGGCTGCTCGGCGAGCGGCGCCTGGGCCCGCGCCATCGCGGGCAGCCACAACGCGCCCGCGCCGGCAAGGAAGGAGCGGCGATGCATCGCCCGATTCTGCGCCCGCGAAACGGCCGCTTCAACCGGGCGCCGTCGGTCTGCTAGGGTCCGGCTTTCGAGGAGGAAACATTCATGAGCGGTAAGATCGCAGTCGTCACCGGCGCGGGCAGCGGCATCGGCCGGGCCTCGGCACTGGCCCTGCTGAAGAACGGCTACAAGGTGGCTCTGGCCGGCCGACGCAAGGATGCGCTCGACGAGACGGCGACGATGGCGGGCAACAATGCGCCGAACGCCCTCGCCGTGCCGACGGACGTCACCAAGCGTGACGACATCGTGGCGCTGTTCGCCAAGGTTAAGGCGACGTTCGGCCGGCTCGACCTGGTGTTCAACAACGCCGGCGGCGGCGCGCCGCCCGTGCCGCTCGAGGAGTTGCCCTACGAGACCTGGCTCAACGTCGTGGCCGCCAATCTTACCGGCCCATTCCTATGCACCCAGGAAGCGATGAAGATCATGAAAGATCAGTCGCCCAAGGGCGGGCGGATCATCAACAACGGCTCGATCTCGGCCCATGCGCCGCGGCCGTTCTCGGTCGCCTATACCTCGACCAAGCACGCCATCACCGGTCTCACCAAGTCGACTTCGCTCGACGGCCGTCAGTACGACATCGCCTGCGGCCAGATCGACATCGGTAATGCAGTGACGCCGATGACCGAGCGCATGACCAAGGGCGTGCTGCAGCCCGACGGGTCGACGCGGGTCGAGCCGCGCATGGACGTCGAGGCGGTTGCCAATGCGATCGTCTACATGGACAGCCTGCCGCTCGATGCGAACGTGCAGTTCATGACGGTCATGGCGACCAAGATGCCGTTCGTCGGGAGAGGCTGACCCCCATCCGCCCCTTTGGGGCACCTTCCCCCGCAGACGGGGGAAGGCAAAGAATCATGCCTTCCCTCGTCTGCGGGGGAAGGCGGCACGTCTCGTCGGTCCGACGCGCAGCCTCGTCAGTACCCCTCGTGCATCAGCGGGAAGGCTGAGTGCACGCTGGGCAGGTTGGTCGGCATGGCCTGGGTGATGTAGCTCTTGTCGAGCTGCTTGAGGCTCGAGACGCCGAGCAGTCCCATCACCTCTTTCATCTCTTCCTCGAGCAGCTCGACCACGCGCTCGATCCCGGCCGCTCCGTTGGCGGCGAGGCCGTAGCAATAGAGGCGGCCCAGGCCCACCCAGTCGGCACCAAGGCAGATCGCTTTTACGATGTCGGTGCCGCGGCTGAACGAGCCGTCGACGATGATCTTGGCCTTGCCTTTCGCCACCTCGACGATCTCCGGCAGCACCGCCGCCGAGCCGCGGCCGTGGTCGAGTTGGCGGCCGCCGTGGTTGGAGCAATAGACGCCCCAGGTGCCTTCCTTGATCGCGATCTCGGCATCCTCGGCACAGCCCAGACCCTTGAGGATGAATTTCACGTCGGGAAACTGGCTCTTCACACGCTTGTAGTTGTCCCACGAGAACGCGGCCTGGTGATCCTGCCCGGTCGCCGCGGTGCGCCACGATTTCACGAAGCGCTTGGCGATGTCGCGCTCGCGGCGCGAATAGACGGCGGTGTCGACGGTGATGCAGAAGGCGTCATAGCCTGCGCCCATTGCCTGCTTGACCCGCTCGGCCACCCACTTGTCGTCGCCGCGGACATAGAGCTGATAAATCTTGGGGCCGTCACCGCCCTTGACGATATCCTCGAGCTTGAGCGTGGTCACCGAGCTGATCAACATGCCGACGCCGCCCGCGCCGGCGCCTTTCGCGACGGTGATGCCGCCGCCGGGCTCGAAGGATTCCAGCGAGCCGACCGGCGCCAGCAGCACGGGAATGCGCAGCTTCTTGCCGAAGATCTCCGACGACGGATCGATCTTGCTCACGTCGCGCAGGACGCGCGGCTTGAAGGCGATCGAATCCAGCGCCAAACGGTTGCGCCGCATCGTCGTCTCGGTCTCGGTGGCGCCGACCAGGTAATCCCAGATATTGCCGTTGAGCCGGATCTTGGCCGCCTTAACGACCTCGTGCAGCGTTACGTATTCGTTTTCCAGACCGCTTGCCATGGTTCCCCCGCTGTCGAGGCGCTAGACTTAGCGCAACAAACAAGGCGGAGGAAGCAATGGCAGCATCAGCAGCGGCCGTGCTGCAGAGCGAAGCGGAAATCCGCGTGCGTCCGATCAACGGCTTCATCGGCGCTGAAATTGAAGGCGTCGATCTGCGCCGTCCACTCTCGCCAGCACAGTTCAGGATCGTCCACGACGCCTTCGTGAACTACGAGGTGATCGTGTTGCGCGACCAGGACATCACGGTCGATCAGCAGATGGCGTTCGGCGCGCTGTTCGGAGAGCTGTCGATCCATCCCTTCTCGCCCAACCTGCCGGACAAGCCCGAAGTCATCATCCTCGACTATTCGGCCGACAATCCGCCGGCATTGACCGACATCTGGCATGTCGACGAAACCTTCCGCGAGGCACCGCCGATGGCCACCATCCTGCGCGGCAAGGTCATCCCCGAGGCCGGCGGCGACACGCTGTTCGCCTCGATGAGCGCGGCCTATCGCGGCCTCAGCGAGCGTATGAAGCAGCACATCCATGGGCTGGAGGCGCTGCACGACTTCAAGCCATGGCGGCCGCTGTTCGGCCAGAGCGATCGCGCCAAGCTGCGCAAGCTCGAGGACGATTTCCCCAACCCGTGGCATCCGGTGGTGCGCGTGCATCCGGTGACCGGACGGCGGGTGCTCTATGTCAATCGCCAGTTCTGCACGCGCATCAAGGGCCTCAAGGCCGACGAAAGCGATGCGCTGCTCGAGTTCCTCTACCGCCAGGCGACGATCCCCGAGTACCAGCTTCGCGTGAAGTGGCAGCCCGACACGCTGGTGATGTGGGACAACCGCTCGGTCCAGCATTACGCCAGCCACGACTACTACCCGGCGCGGCGCACGATGGAGCGGGTCACGGTGAAGGGCGACAAGCCGCAGGGCGTCACCGGCGTCTACACGGAGGACACGGTGCCGGCCAACGGCACGGTGAAGCCCGCCATCGCCGACGGCACTCGGCCCGGACCGAAGCGCGCCTTCGACCGCTACTGACGTGCGGCGGCGGTCGCTTCTGGTCGGCGGGCGCTTGCAGGCGGGCTTCGGCCAGCCGGCGGTGATCGACAACAAGCAGGGCGCCGCCGGACGGCCATACGCCGCTGCTGGCAACCGTCGGCACGCCCCGGCGTCCCCACGGCCCATCACCTCCTGACCGAACTGATCTGCTCGAAGATGCCCTTCTCGGCCACCCACGTACCCTATTTCGGCTCGGCCAGGGCGGTGGTCGAGCACCTCGATGGCGAATTGAACAAGGCCCTTGCCGACCCCATCTTCATCCAGTGCCTGCGCGATGTCGGACTGGCGGGCGCGCCGTTGGCAGCCGAGGCTTTCGGCGAGTTCGTCAAACGTGATGCCGTCCGATGGGCCGAACTGGTAAAACTGTCCGGTACGAAGGCCGAATGAAGAGTAGAGGCGAGGTTTCGACATGAAGAGGCGCGTATTCACGGCGGCGATTGCCCTCGCCATCTGGAGTCCGCTCGGCGCCGAAGCCGATCCCCTGCCCCCGATGCGGGAGACGCCGATGTTCGCCGATCAGGTGAAGTCGGGGGCGCTGCCGCCGGTCGACAAGCGCATCCCCGAAGCGCCGTCGGTCGTGAAGCATTTCTCCGGTTCGGACGGTCCCGGCCGTTCGGGCGGACAGGTCAACATGCTGATGGCCACCGCGCGCGATACGCGCATGATGACGCTCTACGCCAACGCGCGGCTGATCGTGTACGACGACCGTTTCAGGCTGCAGCCCGACATCCTCGAGAGCTACGAAGCCAAGGAGAGCCGCGAATTCACCCTCAAGCTCCGGCCCGGCCACAAATGGTCAGATGGTCAGCCGTTCACGACCGAGGACTTCCGCTTCTTCTGGGAAGACATCGTCAACAACAAGGAGCTGTCGCCCGGCGGGCCGAGCATCGAACTGCTGGTCGATGGCAAGCCGCCCGTGGTCGAGATCCTCGATCCGGTGACGATCAAGTTCACCTGGGAAAAGCCCAATCCCTACTTCATCGAGAGCCAGGCGCGCGCCGCCCCGCTGTTCCTGTACCGGCCGGCGCACTACCTCAAGAAATTCCACACGAAGTACACGCCGGCCGAAGAGATCGCCAAGGAGGCCAAGGGCGGCCAAACCAGCTGGGTCCAGATCTTTCGTCGCGTCGACGTGATGTACAACAACGACAACCCGGACCTGCCGACGCTCAACGCCTGGAAGCTGATGACGTCGGCGCCAGCGCAACGTTTCGTGTTCGATCGCAATCCCTACTATTATCGGATCGACGAGAAGGGCGTGCAGCTGCCCTATTTCGACCGTGTGATCTTCACCCTGGCAGCGACCAATCTGATACCCGCAAAGGCGGGACTGGGCGAAGCCGACCTGCAGCCGCGCTACCTCAACATGCGCGACTACACCTTCCTGAAGAAGAGCAGCAAGAGCTCGGGCGTCGAGGTCCTGCTCTGGGAGTCGGGGTCGGGCTCGCAGCTCGCCCTTTATCCCAACCTGAACGTCAAGGACGAGGTGTGGCGGAAGGTGATGCGCGACGTGCGCTTCCGGCGGGCCTTGTCGCTCGCCGTCGACCGCGATGAGCTGAACGAGGTCGTCTATATCGGGCTGGCAAATCCCTCCAACAACACGATCATGCAGCGCTCGCCGCTGTTCAAGCCCGAGTACGCGACCAAGTGGGCGATCTACGATCCCAAAGCGGCAAACGCGTTGCTCGACGAGATGGGCCTCACCCAGCGCAGCGACCTCGGCTTCCGTCTGCTGCCGGACGGCCGGCAGGCGACCATCATCGCCGAGCATGCCAGCGAGGAGACCGAGGATGCCGATGCGCTGTCCCTGATCGCCGACCAGTGGAAGCAGATCGGCATCAAGCTGCTGTTCAAGCCGCAGACGCGCGAGAACTTCCGCCTGCGCACCTTCTCCGGCGAGGCGCTGATGACGGCCTATGCCGGCATCGTCACCGCGGCGCCGACGGTCGATACCAGCCCCAAGGAATTCGCGCCCACGACACAGGGCGGCCTGCAGTGGTCGCGCTGGGGCATGTTCATCGAGAGCAAGGGCAAGCAGGGTGAGAAGTGCGACCTGAAAGAGGCTTGCGTCCTGCTCGACTATCTCCGGGAATGGGAAACCTCGACCAATGAGGCCACGCGCCTCAAGGCGTGGGAGAATATCCTCGAGACCAATGCCGACCAGGTGTTCACGATCGGCACCGTAAACGGCATCAGGCAGCCGATCGTCGTCGGGCCAAAGGTCAGGAACGTGCCGAAGGAAGGCTACTACGCCTGGGATCCGGGCGGCTACATCGGCCTCTACAAGCCCGACACGTTCTGGATGTCGCAGTAGTCTTCCGCCGGGGGCGCGTCACCCCAGTGACGCGTCATGATCATGATCGCGCCACTGGAGTGGCGCGCCCCCACGCTCAAGACGCCGCCGGGACCGGCTCTCCGAGCGACAGCATCAGCCGGTTCGCCCAATTGAAGAACGAGGCGGCGTTGATCACGTCGACGATGGCGTCGTCGTCCAGCCCGACCTCGCGCAGCGCATCGATGTGCCGCGGCCCGAACGAGATCGGCGTCTCGGTCAGCGCCACCGATGCCGCCACGATCGCGTTCCAGCGCTTGTCGAGATCGGCGCCGACGCCTTCGGCCAGGAGCCTGTCGACGTCGCCGGCCCTCTTGGAATAGGTCGCCGCAAACCTCGCGTGGACGGAAGCGCAGTAAATACAGCCGTTCAGCCGCGACGTCGCCGCCGCCGCAAGCTCGCGCTCGGCGCGCGGCAGGCCCGCGTCGGGATTGTAGAAGATGTCCTTGTCGGTGCGGGTGCGCGCCTCGAGCACGTCGGGATCGCGTGCCAGCAGGCGGAAGTAGTCGGACTTCACGCGGGCGGCGTCGACCAGGCTGGCGAGCTGCCGCTCGGTCATCTGGTCGGCGGCAACCGGCTCGAGCCACGGCAACCAGTCGAGCATGTCGCGGGTGAAGACGGCCGGCACCACGTGGCCGGATTGCGGAACGGTCTTGTCGGTCATGCTGGGCCTCACGACTTGGCGGCGAGGACCTTGAGGCCTGCCACCACCCGGATCTGGAAGGAGAGAAACGCGACGAGCTGCGACAGCGTCACGACGGAGTCGGTCGTCCAGCCGGCATCGAGCATCGCCTGCAGCGAGGGTGGAGCCGCATCGCGCGGATGGAAGACCAGCATGTGCACGTGCTCGAAGGCCGCCGACAAACGGGGCCCCAGCGCCTCGCGATGCGCGTCGGCGACGCGATGGATGGGCCCCTGCGTGTCTTCCTTGCTGAGCGGACCTTTCGGATAGGCGCCGTAAGGACCTTTGGTTGCCGCCGCGGCGATCTCCGCATCGATCGACGCGCGGGTCGCGTCGGTCGCAGCCGCACCCCTGAGCTTGGCGGCATAGAACTCCTTGATCGCCGCCTGCCCGTGCAGGCCGGCCACGAACACCGCAACGGCGAAGCGCTCGAGCAGCCCGAAGCCGCCGGTGTCGCCCGGCGCGAACAGCGAATCGTAGCTCTTCTGCGCGTGCTCGCGCGCCACCGCGCGGCGCGTTCGCCGCACCGAGTCGAGGTGCGAGCCGGGCGCGATGCCGGCCAGGGTGTCGATGACGTCGGCTTCCATTCTCGTCCTTCCTCAGGCGACGCGGCGAACGCTCGCCGTCTCGTCGCGTACCCAGCCTAACGCGGGCGCCACCTTCTCCGCCATCAGCTCGATCGAGCGCAGGATGAAGGGATGCGGCGGGTCGATCGAATGGACCTGCATCGTGAGGTCGGTCGCACGCTCCAGTGTCGTGTCCGCGGCGAGCGACTCGATCACCTCGTCGGCCGTGCCGAGATGGACGTCGAATGCCTTGATCAGGTCGTGCACGGAACCTGTCGGCGTTGGACCACCCATCGCCGCGCGCTTGTTGACCAGGCGCGGCAGGCCGGTCTCGGCGAAGCGATAGGCATCCCTGCGATCGTCGACCACGAAGACGGTGCGCGAGGCGAGAATGCGCGGTCCACGATTCTCCGGCAGCGCCTCGAAGTAGGCATCCAGCATCGGATTCTGCATCGCGTCGAGCGCAAGGAACGGCGCGCTCGGGTCGCGCGGCTGGGTGCGCGACAGCATCAGCCCGTCGCCGGCAGCGCCCGCCCGGCGCGAGCCTTCGACCGAGAACGTCGCCTGCCAGATGCGATCGACCAGCGTGGGACTCGACGGGTAGAGCCGGTCGCCACCCGGCAACTCGCCACCGGCCCACGCCAAGCGCATGATATCGAGATTGCCGTTCATCAGGCGATGACGGTCCCTGCTGTCGAGGCCGAAGGCGGTGAAGGCGGTGAGGTTGCCGCCGGGCCCGACGCCGATTTCCAGACGATGGTTGCTCAGCAGATCGAGCACCACGGCATCTTCTGCCACCCGCACCGGCAGCTCGAGCGGCAAGGTGACGATTCCCGTGCCGAGCCGGATGCGCGAGGTCGAGGCAGCAACGTGGGCAAGAAATACGAATGGTGCCGGCAACCCACCCTCGGCCTCGTGGAAGTGATGCTGTGCAATCCATGCCGAGTCGAAGCCGCTGCGCTCGGCTTGCACAATCTGTGCGGTTGCGAGGCGGTAGCGTTCTGCCGCATTCGTTTCATCGAGCAGGCGCGTGAAAAAACCCAGACGCTTGATCATGCGCGCGACCCTCGCGCGAACGTTGGCCTCATGCAAGCACCAGCATGTCTCATGCGCCCTGTGCCCCGGTCGCTGGTACAATCCGTGCATGGTTCTTGCCGTAATGTGATTGCACGACGTGAGGATGTGGTTTCCGGCAGCGATTCTTCGACACGAACATTCTATTGGCCGGGAAGTCCACGACTGCCACGTTTTGCGCCCCGTTCGCCACGGACCCCAGTGTGAGGTGTTCCATGCCTGTGCTTCATCGCCGTCTCCTGCTCGGCGCCTCCGCCGCCGCACTCCTCGTCGCCATTGCCCCGGCCGGTGCCGAACCGGCCAAGGGCGAGCCGATCTACCTCGGCGTGAGCGGCCCGCTCACCGGCCCCAACGCTCAATACGGCGCGCAATGGAAGATGGGCTTCGATCTCGCGCTCGACGAGATCAACGGCGGCGGCGGCATCAAGGGCCGGCCGCTCGCCTATCAGTTCGAGGATTCGCAAAGCGACCCGCGCCAGTCGGTGGCGGTGGCGCAGAAATTCGTCGCCGACCCGAAGATCGTGGCCGAACTCGGAGATTTCTCCAGCCCCGCGTCGATGGCCGCCTCGCCGATCTACCAGAAGGCCAAGCTGGTGCAGTTCGGCTTCACCAACTCGCATCCCGATTTCACCAAGGGCGGCGACTACATGTGGAGCAACTCGGTCAGCCAGGCCGACGAGCAGCCGCTCAGCGCCGCCTACGCGGTCAAGCGGCTCGGCCTGAAGCGCATCGCCGTGCTGCACCTCAACACCGATTGGGGCCGCACCAGCAAGGACATCTTCGTCAAGGCGGCCAAGGACATGGGTGCCGAAATCGTCGCCACCGAGGGCTACCTGGCCGACGAGAAGGATTTCCGCTCGACCCTGGTGCGGGTGCGCGACGCCAAGCCCGATGGGCTGATGCTCATCTCCTACTACTCCGACGGTGCGCTGATCGCGCGCCAAGCCAAGCAGGCTGGCCTGACGCTGCCCATAGTGGCGGCGAGCTCGGTTTATTCGCCCAAGTTCATCGAGCTGGGCGGCGACGCAGTCGAGGGCATCTACACCGCCTCACGCTACTTCCCCGGCGACTCGCGGCCGCTGGTCAAGGAATTCGTGGCCAAGTTCAAGGCCAAGTACGGCAAGGAGCCGGACGCCTTCAATGCCTACGCCTACGACACGATGATCCTGATGGCCGCGGTGATGCGCGAGTCCGGCACCGACCGCAAATCGATCCATGACGGCCTCGCGAAGGTCAAGGACGTGCCGAGCGTGATCTTCGGCAAGACGACCTTCGACACCAAGACACGCCGTGTCGACGGCGCCATGAACGTCGAGCTGGTCGTCAAGGATGGCACGTTCCAGCTCAACGAGGCCCACGCCGCGGTGCGCTGATCTTGGCCTCCTGGATCGACTACACCGTCAATGGCATCATCATCGGCAACATCTATGCGTTGCTGGCGGTCGGCCTTGCCCTCATCTTCGGGGTGAGCCGGCTGATCAACTTCGCCCACGGCTCGGTTTATGTCGTGGGTGCCTACGCCGGCTTCCTCGCCGTGACGAAGTTGGGCACACCGCTGCCCCTCACCATCGTCATCGTGGTCGTGGTCGGCGCTCTGCTCGGCCTCGGCATCGAGCGCTTCGGCCTGCGGCCGCTCCAGGGCTATGCCCACATCGCGCCGCTGCTGGCAACCATCGGCATCGGTTTCGTGCTGGACCAGCTGGTGCAGCTGTCCTTCTCGCCCGATCCGCGCGCCCTGCCGAGCTCGCTGCTCGACACGCGCTTCCAGATCGGCAACGGCACGATCGGCGCGCTCGACCTGTTGATCGCCGGCATCGGCCTGATCAGCGCTGGCCTGCTCTACTACTTCCTGCGCTACACGCGGCTCGGCTGGGCGGTCCGGGCGACGGCACAGGACCGCGACGCTGCGCAGCAGATGGGCGTCGACGTGGACGCCGTGCATCGCGTGGTATTCGCGATCGCCTCCGGGCTGGGTGCCGTGGCGGGCCTGCTGGTCGGCATGTACTACAACTACATCGACCCGGCGATGAGCTTCCAGGCGACGCTCAAGGGCGTCGTGGCGCAGGTCGTGGGCGGCGTCGGCAACGTGCCGGGCGCGATCGCTGGCAGCCTGCTGCTGGGCCTGGTCGAGAGCTATGGCATTGCGCTGTTCGGCACCAGCTACCGCAACCTCTTCGCCTTCATCCTGCTCGTGGTCGTGCTGGTGCTGCGGCCCAACGGCCTGTTCGCCAGCCGCCGCCAGACCCCGCCCGAGCCGATGACCGGCACCTTCATCGCGCCCAGCAGGCCGATCGTCATCCCGCCCAAGGCGCTGGTCGGCGCGGCCATCGTGGCGGCGATGGTGCCATTGGTGTTCCCGCATCCCTACGTGATGCAGACGCTGATCAATTCCTGGCTCTACGCGCTGCTCGGCCTCAGCCTCACCTTGATCGCTGGCACGGTCGGCCTGATATCGCTCGGGCATGCCGCGCTGCTGGCAATCGGCGGCTATACCTCGGCCCTGCTGGCGCTCAATTTGGGCGTTCCGGTGGCTCTCGCCATGCTGTCGGCCGGCCTCTTCACGGCCCTGCTTGGCACTGTCCTGGTCTTTCCCTCGTTCCGCCTGCGCGGCCACTACTTTTCCATCGCGACGCTCGCGATCGGCGAGATCGTATCGCTGGTGATCCTGAACTGGGAGACCCTGACGCGCGGCCCGATCGGCGTCTCGGGCATCCCGTCTCTGTCCCTGTTCGGCTTCGAGCTCGATACGGACCGCTCGGTTTACTGGTTCACCCTAGCGGTGATGGTTGTGCTGGCGGCGCTGCAGTTCCGTCTGCTCGGCTCGCATCTCGGCCGCGTGTTGCGCGCGGTGCGTGACGACGACGTAGCGGCGCGTTCCTACGGCATTCGGCTCGACCGCTACAAGGCGCTCGCCTTCGCCGTCGGCAGCTTCGCCGCGGGTGTAAGCGGCGCGATCACCGCGCACATCTATTCCTACATCAATCACGAGACCTTCAATGCCCAGCTCTCGATCCTGGCGCTGACCATCGTGATCCTGGGCGGCATGGGCAACGTCACCGGCGCCATTGTCGGCTCGGTGCTGCTGGTTGGCCTGCCGGAGGTGTTTCGCGTCGCCGCCGAGTACCGCGTGCTGATCTACGGCCTCGTGCTGCTGCTGCTGGTCCGATTCCGGCCGCAGGGCATCATGGGCACGGTATGACCAGCATGCTCGAGGTCCGTGGCCTCACCCGCCGCTTCGGCGGCCTCACCGCCGTCGATGCCGTCGACCTCGACGTCGCCGAGCACGAGTTCGTCTCGATCATCGGGCCGAACGGCGCGGGCAAGACGACCCTGTTCAACCTCGTCACCGGCCTTGACGAAGCCGATGCGGGCAAGGTCTCGCTGGAGGGCCATGACGTCACTGGCATGCCGCCCGACCGGCTGGCAGCACGAGGCGTCGCGCGCACCTTCCAGCATGGCCGCGTGTTCGCGAACCTGACGGTGCTCGACAATATCCTGGTCGGTGCGCATGTCCGCTTCAAATCCGTGCGGCCGTCGTGGCCGGGCCCGCTCTCCCTGCTCGAACCGGTCGCCGAGCTGGCGCTCGCTCTCGTGCGGCCGGGCAGGGTGAAGGCCGAGGAAACCCGAATGCGCGAAGAGGCGCTGCAGATCCTGGCCCGCTTCGGCGAGCGCCTGCTGCCGCGCAAGGACAATCCCGCCTACAGTCTATCCTACGCCAATCGTCGCCGGGTCGAGATCGGCCGTGCGCTCGCCCTCGGTCCGCGCCTGCTGATGCTCGACGAGCCGACCGCCGGCATGAACCAGACCGAGACCGCCGAAATGCAGGGCCTGATCGGCGACCTCAAGAAGACCGGACTCACCATCCTGCTGATCGAGCACAAGCTCGACATGGTGATGCAGCTCTCCGACCGGGTCGTGGTGATGGACGAGGGCCATGTCATCGCCAACGGCAAACCCGCTGACGTGCGCAACGACCCCAAGGTGATCGAGGCCTATCTCGGCCATCGCCGTGCCGACCGTGCGCCGGTCGAGGAGGCCACCGAATGAGCGAGCCGCTGCTCTCGATCGAGGGCGTGAACACCTTCTACGGACCAGTGCAGGTCCATTTCGACTTCTCGTTGGTCGTCGGGCGCGGCCAGATCGTCTGCCTGCTGGGCGGCAATGCGAGCGGCAAGTCGACCACCATGAAAATCATCCTGGGCCTGGTGAAGCCCCGGTCGGGTGTCGTGCGGTTCGACGGGCAGCCCATCACCGGACTGCCGACGCCGCAGATCGTGCGCCGCGGCGTGGGCTCAGTCCCCGAGGCCCGCCGCCTGTTCGGCGAGATGAGCGTGCGCGAGAACCTGCTGATGGGCGCCTTCACGCGCAAGGACCACAAGGCGATCGCCGAGGACCTCGACCGCGTGCTGACCCAGTTCCCCAAGCTCGCCGAGCGCCTCAGTCAGCGCGCCGGCACCCTGTCGGGCGGCGAGCAGCAGATGGTGGCGATGGCCCGTGCGCTGATGGGCCGGCCCAGGCTGATCTGCATGGACGAGCCGACCATGGGCCTCTCGCCGCTGTGGGTCGACCGCGTGCTCGACCTGATCGCCGCGATCAACAAGGAAGGCGTCACTGTCTTCATGGTCGAGCAGAATGCCAGCCTCGCCCTCGAGATCGCGCACCACGCCTATGTGCTGCAGACCGGCCGCATCGTGCTCGACGGCCCGGCCGCGGAGCTGCGCGCCGACCCGCGCATCCGCGATGCCTATCTCGGCGGGCAAGAGGCGGCTTGAGTTGCAAGTGTAGTTGCAGCTTTCACCGTAGCTCTCCTCCCCCGCTTGCGGGGGAGGTGGCGCGGTAATCCGCGACGGAGGGGGCGTGACGCACCATCTCCGCCGCCCTCCCCCTCCGTCAGCGTAAGACGCTGACACCTCCCCCGCGAAGCGGGGGAGGGAGGCTACTATCGCTTCTCGTACCTACCCGCCTGTCTTCACATCAGCGGTGGTGGGCCGGACATGCCGAGCTGGTGGGCGCCGAACAGTGGGGCCTGCACGTCGGGTGAGAACATGACATGCGCGTTGCAGGCGTGGGCATCGCGGAACAGACGCTGCATGGAGTTCTTGAGATAGAGGCCGCTCGAGCCCGCGACATTCATCAGGATGTTCACCGCCTCAAAGGAGAGGCGCACCGAGAAGAAGGCGTCACGGCGATAACGCAGCTTGTCGGCATGCTGCGGCTCCTGGCCGCTGCGCGCGACCGCCATCGCGTGGCCACAAACCGCGCGCATCAACATCTCCGCAGTATCGATTCGCGCGCTCGCCTCGGCGACCTTGATCTGGATCGCCTGGCTGGCGCCGACCGGCTGGCCGCTCGACGTCGCGTTGCGCTTGCGGGCCGCACCGACGACGGTTTCGTACGCGCCCTGCGCGCAACCCAGCATCACACCCGAGAGCACGTAGGGGCCCAGCGCCAGCAGAGGCAGCCGCCACAGCAGGCCCGGATTCACCGCAGAGCCCGCATGGGGTTTGCCGTTCATCGCCCAGGCGGAGATGGTTCTGTAATCCGGCACGTATAGCTTGGTGGTCGCAACGTCCTTCGAGCCCGTGCCGGCGAGGCCCACTGCATGCCATGTGTCGATGATCTCGTATTGCGAGCGATGGCAGAGCGCGAAGCGGTGATCGACCGGCGGCCCATCGTCGCGTTCACGCACGATGAACCCCAGCATGTTCCAGTCGGAGTTGTCGACGCCCGAGGACAGCGGCCAGCGGCCGGTCACTTCCCAACCGCCGTCGACCTTGCGGCCCTTGCCACAGGGAAAGGCAAGCGACGTGGCGATCAGCGTATCGGGCGAAACGTCCCAGATCTCGTCCTGGATGCGCGGGTCGCAATAGCCCAGCATCCAGTGATGGCTTGCGAGATTGCCGAAGTTCCAGGCGGTCGACGGACAGACCTGCGCCAGTTCGGCGGCAGCATCGACGAAAATCCGGACATCGAGCTCCGCTCCGCCGACGCGCTTGGGTTGCGCGACACGAAAGAGCCCGGCCTCGTGCAGGTCTCGCTCGGTCTCGTCGGGCAGGCGGCGCAGCCGCTCGCAGGTTTCGGCACGCTCGGCCAGCACCGTTTTCAGCGCGCGCGCCCGCGACAGCATTTCCTCGTAACCAACATCTGCGAAAGACATTGGGGTCTTGGGCAGCACGGGCGAGGGAGTCCAACTGATCGGCCCCGAGTCGGGCATGGTCTTTTCCTCTCAGGAAACACTGCGAATTCGCAAAGCGATTCTATTGCGGCGGGAACGAGCTGCCCCCATCTGTGAACTGAGCAAGAGCGGAGTGAGTCATGTCGGAACCGCTAGTCGTCGAAGTCTGGGGCAAGCCCGCGGGCTTCATCCTCAAGGAAGGCAACACCTTCCGCTTCCACGCCTTCGCCCGTCCGTTCTCCGAGCTGGACGGCACCGAATTCAACACGTTGGGCCACGCCCGGCTGGCTGCGGCGAAGCTGCAGCCCGCGCCGGACTGTCGGCCCGAAGCGTAGCCGGCCCCCACCGCGTAGGCCGCTGCATCGCTAGCGCGCAATCTTCCAGCCGGCTTCGGCCGCAAAGCGCTCGAAGAAGTCGACATCGTAGGCCTGCTCCGGAGTCCGTCTCACCCATTCGTCGATCTTCTTGGCATCCTCGCCAACCAGGATGCGCCAGCGGTCTTCTTTGACCCCGTCGAGTATGACCGTGGCGGCCTGAGCGGCGGTCATCGGCGCTTCCTCGAGGAACTTACGGGCGCGCTCGCGGATCATTTGCTCGACCTGGGCATTCGACAGCTTTGACTCGTCCATGCCCATGGCCTTGATGCGGGCTCTCGCCTGCTCGATCTGCTTGGGCGTCAGGGCATCGCTTTCCGTGTTGCCGCTCTGGACCCTCCCGGTGTTCGAGGCGATGCCGGTGCCGATATGGCCGGGCATCACGACAGAGCACTTGATGTGCGGTGCGTTCAGCCGGAGGTCGGTCTGCAGCGCCTCCGAAAAGCCCTTCACCGCAAACTTGGCGGCGGCGTAGGCGGTCTGCGGGATATGGACGCCGATCTGCGCCCAGAAGCCGTTGACGCTGCTGGTGTTGATGATGTGGCCCTTGTCGGCCTTCTGCAGCATCGGGAGGAAAGCACGCGTGCAGAGATAGACGCCGCCCCAGCAGATGTTGAAGGTCCGCTCCCATTCGTCGCGGCTGTTGACGAACATCGACGAACCGCCGCCTATGCCCGCGTTGTTGAACAGCAGGTGAATGCGGTCGGTGTCGTGCAGGGTCCCGACCTCGTCGCGGAACTTCAGCACCTGTGCCTCGTCGGCGACGTCGACGATATGGGTGGTGATCTTGAGTCCCTGTGGCAGGCGCTCCTGCTCGCACAGGCGCTTGGTCTCCGCCAGCCCGCTCGCGGAGACGTCGCAGGTCGCGATGCTGCAGCCCTCGGCCACGAGCTGACGCACCAGCTCGCGGCCCATTCCCGAGCCGCCACCGGTTACAACGGCCAGACGGCCCGACAGGTCTTTCATCAGAGTGCCCTTATCTGGACTTTGCGCCACTTGAGTGAGCCGGAGCCGTACTGAAGCGCGATCGGCCCCGCGTCGAGGAGCTGCTTATCGGTCACGTCGACCGTCTTCTGGCCGTTGAAGACGACCACGAGATGGTCGCCCTTGGCGGTGATGTCGAAGGTGTTCCACTTGCCGGCGGCCTTGGGCATCGGCACGACCTTGGCAACGTCGACGATCGCTCCGGTGCCGTAGGTCGGGTCGGGACGCTTGTCGAAGATGTTCACCTCGTAGCAGTCCTTGGCGTTGATCACCGTGGGGCTCTTGCAGCGGATGAAGATGCCGCTGTTTACGTCCTCGTCGGCCCAGAACTCGGCCTGGATCTGGAAGTCCTTGTACTTCTCCTTGGTCACCAGGTAGGAGGGATCCTTCCCCTCGAGCTTGTCGGCGACCAGCGCGCCGTCCTCGATCCGCCAGTTGGCGGCACCGACCTTGCCGAAGTCGCCCATCGTCTTGCCGTCGACAACGGTGATCCACTTTTCCTGGGCGGATGCAGCAACGCTGAGCGACGCAACGCAGGCAGCAATGGCAATCATACGCTTCATGGCGTTTTCTCCCTTTGCCTTGTTATCGTCATAACCATAGCAACCGAAAAAGCCGTCGGCACCTACCACGTGTCGATATTGGGGCGCCGCTTTCGGCTGTGTCGCGGCTTGCGCTCCGCTCCCAGCAGGGCGGTGGCGATCCAGCGTCGCGAATCGGCCGGGTCGATCACCTCGTCGACCTCGAAATAAGTTGCCGTGCTGAGTGCCTTGCCGCGCGCATAGGCGTTGGCGACCATCTTGTCGAAGGTGGCGCGGCGCTCGGTCGGATCGGCGATCGCCTCGAGCTCCTTGCGATAGCCGAGCTTGACCGCCCCTTCGAGCCCCATGCCGCCGAATTCGCCGGTCGGCCAGGAGATCGCAAAGGTGCCGGCATGGAACGAGCCGCCGGCCATCGCCTGGGCGCCCAGCCCATAGGCCTTGCGCAGCACGATGGTGCCGAACGGCACGCCGAGATTGGCGCCCGTCACGAACAGCCGCGAGCAGTGCCGCACGAGCGCCGTCTTCTCGACCTCCGGCCCGACCATCATTCCCGGCGTGTCACACAGGAACAGCACCGGCAGATCGAAGGCATCGCACAGCTGGATGAAGCGCGCCGCCTTGTCCGAGCCGTCCGAGTCGATGGCACCGGCGAGATGCATCGGATTGTTGGCGACGATCCCGAACGGCTTGCCCTCGATACGGCCGAGCGCCGTCACCATGCCGAGGCCGAAGGCGCGGCGGATCTCCAGCACCGAGCCTTCGTCGCACAACGTGCCGATCACGTCGCGCACGTCGTAGACGCGCAGCCGGTTCTCCGGGATGGCGCGGCGCAGCAGCCGCTGGTCGGCGGCCCGCCACTCCGGCAAAACGCCCTGAAAATACGAAAGATACTTCTTGGCGACGGCGACGGCTTCCGCCTCGTCCTCGACGGCAATGTCGACCGTGCCGTTGGGCACCTGCACGCTCATCGGGCCGACTTCCTCGGGCGCGAACACGCCGAGATTGCCACCTTCGATCATCGCCGGCCCGCCCATGCCGATCGTCGAGTTCTTCGTCGCGATCACCACGTCGCAGCAGCCCAGCAGCGCCGCATTCCCGGCGAAGCAGCGGCCGGAATTGATGCCGACCAGCGGCGACACACCGCTCAGCCGACCGAATATATGGAACGCCATGGTGTTGAGGCCGGCGACCGACTGCACGTCGACGTCGCCCGGCCGGCCGCCGCCGCCCTCGGTGAAGAAGACCAGCGGAATGCGCTGGTCCTCGACGATCTCGAACAGCCGGTCCTTCTTGTGGTGGTTGGTCTTGCCCTGGGTGCCGGCGAGCACCGTGTAGTCGTAGTGCGCAACGGCAACCCTCGACTTGTCCGGCCCGAACAGCGAACCGTTGATCCGCCCGATACCGGTGATCAATCCGTCCGCCGGCGTCTTCTCGACCAGGTCCTCGATCGTGCGGCGCGTGCGCTGGCTGGCGATGGCGAAGGCACCGTATTCGACGAACGAGCCGGGATCGACGAGATCGTCGAGGTTCTGCCGCGCCGTGCGCTGGTTGGTCTTACGCCGACGCGCCACCGCATCGGGCCGCTTGTCGTCGAGCGTCATCGCGCGACGCTCGAAATACTCGGCAAGATCGGGCCGGACATGGTCGAGGTCGATCTTCTCCTCGACCGCCGTGCCCTTCACCTCGACATCGGCTTCCTCGACGAACAGCAGCGCATGGCCTTCGTAGACCGTTTCGCCGGCCTCGACCGCGATGCGCCGGACGTAGCCACGCGCGGGACTCTTGATCTCGTGCTGCATCTTCATGGCGTCCATGATCAGAAGCGGCTGGCCTGCCGCGACGGCATCGCCCTCCTTTACCGACAGGCTGACGATCGTGCCCTGCATCGGCGCGGGCACCGGCACCGTTCCTTCCGGGGCATCGCCGGCCGCGGCCGGCTCCGGCTGGGCCGCCGTCTTGCCGAACGCCAGCACCGCCAGCGGATCCACCGCATCCACGCGCGCGCCAACCTGCCGGCTGCCGGCCGGAGGCGCCGCGGCTGCTTGAACCGGGGCCGCCTCGAAATACCGCCCGCGGTCCACCATGGCGGCTGCCGCGATCAGCTTCCCCGCATGCTCATCGACGAAGCGCGTATGAACCTTGTCCGCCCGCACGTCCTTGTCGGCGAGCAGTGCCCGCAGGAAGCTTATGTTGGAAGGTGCGCCTTCCAGACGGAACGACGCCAGGGCCCGCTCCGCCCGCGCCAGGGCTGCCTCGAAAGTCGCTGCCTTGACGATCACCTTGGCAAGCAGCGAGTCGAAGTTGGGATTGGTGCGGTAGCCGGCGTAACCGTAGGCGTCGACGCGCACGCCCGGTCCCGACGGCGGCTCGAACACGGTGAGAGTCCCACCCCCGGGCTTGGCCGAGCCGTCCGCGGTCATCGTTTCCATGTTCACGCGAAGCTGGATGGCAGCGCCGTGTGGCGCGGCGCCCACCTGCAGCTCGCCGCGCAGCTGGGCCTGTACGAGGTCCACGCCCCACACTTCCTCGGTGACGGTGTGCTCGACCTGCAGGCGCGGATTGGCCTCGATGAAGAAGAACGCGCTGCCGTCGACCAGAAACTCGAAGGTGCCGAGGCTGCGATATTTCACGGCCTTGGCCATCGCGGTCGCGGCATCGACGATCTTCTTGCGCATCGCGGGCTTCAAATGCGGGCTTGGCGCCAGCTCGACGATCTTCTGGCTGCGCCGCTGCAGGGTGCATTCCCGCTCGCCCAATGCTGCGATGCCGCCCTTGCCGTCGCCGACGATCTGCACCTCGATGTGCCGCGCCTGGCGTACCAGCCGTTCCGCGTACAGCGCGCCATTGCCGAAGGCAGACCGCGCCTCGGCAGACGCGCGCTCGAAGGCGTCGGCGATCTCGCCTTCCTGCGTGACCAGCCTCATGCCCCGACCGCCGCCCCCGGCGATCGCCTTGAGAGCAATTCCGGACTTTGCATGCGTCTTGAAGAATGCCGTTGCGCCCGCGACATCGACCGGGCCATCGGTGCCCGGCAGCACCGGCACCTTGCTCTTCTCGGCCTGGGCGCGCGCCCGCGCCTTGTCTCCAAACAACTCGAGCTGCTCGGGTGTCGGACCGACGAAGGTGATGTTCGACTCGGCACAGGCGCGGGCCAGGCCGGCATTCTCCGACAGAAAGCCGTAGCCTGGATGGATCGCGTCGCACCTGGTGCTCTTCGCGGCCGCGACCACTGCGGCGATGTCGAGATAGGCTGACGCGCCGCGCCCCTTGAGCGCCACCGCCTCGTCGACCCGTTTCACGTGCAGCGAGGCGGCATCGTCCTCGGAAAAAATGCCGACCGTGGCGATGCCGAGCTCCGATGCCGCCTGGGCGATGCGAATGGCGATCTCGCCGCGATTGGCGATCAGAAGTCTCTTGATCATGTTAGAACCTGGCTATGACGAAACGGCTGCTGATCGTGGCACATGCCCCGTCGGAGAACACTCGGGCGTTGCGCGCCGCCGTGGAACGGGGTGCGCGGAGCGAAACCGGCATTGACGCCGTGGTCGCGGCTCCCCTGCAGGCCGGGCCGGACGATGTGCTGGCCGCGCAGGCCGTCATCCTCGGCACCACCGAGAACCTCGGCTACATGAGCGGCGCGCTGAAGGACTTCTTCGACCGCTCCTACAATCCCCTGCTGGAACGCACCCAAGGCCTGCCCTGCGCCCTCTATATCCGCGCCGGCAGCGACGGCACCGGCACGCGGCGCGGTGTCGAGACCATCCTGACCGGCCTGCGCTGGCGGGCCGTGCAGGAGCCGCTGATCTGCCGCGGCCCCTGGCAGCCCGCCTTCGTCGAGCAGTGCGAGGAGCTCGGGGCCGCAATGGCGGCCGGCCTTGCCGCCGGCATCTTTTAGCGACCGCGGTGCGCACCGCCCCGCAAGACCGGAAGGACGAGCATGGCCCACGAACGTTTTCGCCGATTCAACACGATGGGCCGCTGGCCAAACCAGAAGATCGATTACGACGTGTCGCTGATGGTCCGCGCGAGCGGGCGCAGCCTGTTTATCGCCGGTCTGACCGGCTTCGACCTCGATGGGACATTCCACGGCAAGGACGACCCTGCCGCGCAGGCAGACCAGGCGATGAAGAACCTCAAGATCCTCATCGAGGAAGCCGGCGGGACGCTCGAGCACGTCTGCAAGGTGACGACGTATTTGCTCGACCGCGCGCACCGCGATCCCGTCTACAATACCGTCGCCCGCCACTTGCACGGGATCGCCCCCTGCGGCACCGGCCTCATCATCTCCGGGCTCGCGATGGCCGACATGCTTGTCGAGTTTGACGTCGACGTCGTCATTCCGGATTGAGCGAGCGGCCCGGAGACAGATTACTCGGCGGCCTGCTTCTTCTTGTCTTCGGCGACATCGGTCATCATCACCGCGATGTCGGCATTGACGTGGTGCGTAGGGCCTTCCGTCGCCTGCTCGGCCTGCACGACGCTGCGCCCATAGGCCGAGACGGTGGGAATCGCCGACGCCTCCACCGGGGCCATCCGCTTCTTGCGCTTGAGCGCCGCCTCGATGAAGGGCGCGAGCTCGGCTTGCTTCTTCGCATCGCGCGCGGCCTGGTCGGCCTTGAGCGCGGGCATCACCTGGGCGGCGAAAAGCTCGAGCGCCTCGCAAATATGCTCGTGCTTGTTGCGCCCGCCCTGCTGGATGAACACGACCTGGTCGACGCCGGCCTCCTGGTACTGGCGCAGATGCTGGGTCAGCTCGGCCGGTGTGCCGATGCCGCTGCCGCGCCCCGCCGCCGGGAGCTTATCCTTCGCCGCCTCGAAGCGCTCCCAGATGTCGGTCGTGCCCGGCTGGTGATGGCCGTAGACGTAATAGTGGCCGAGCGAATAGCCGAAGAACTGGAAGCCCTCCGAGCCGCGCCGCCGCGCCTCGGCTGCGTCCTCGTGCACTGAGAAGCCGGTCACCATGGCGATGTTGGCATTCACGGTATGGCCGATCGGCACGCACTGGTCGCTCTTGATGATGTCATAGTATTCGTGTGCCCACTTGCCCGCTTCCGCCGGATCGACGAAGGCGAAGGTGAGCGCGCCGATGCCGGCACGCGCCGCGGCGTGGATCGTCTCGCGCTTGGAGCAGGCGACCCAGATCGGCGGATGCGGCTTCTGCAGCGGCTTCGGGACCACGTTGCGCACCGGCATGGAGAAGTATTTGCCCCGGAAGCCGGGATACGGGCTCATCGCCATCATGTTGGCGGTCTGCTCGACCGCCTCGGCCCACATCGCCTTCTTCTGCTCGGGATCGATGCCGAAGCCTTCGAGCTCGACCCTCGAGGCCGATTCACCGGTGCCCCAGTCGACTCTTCCGTCGGCGA
The DNA here is from genome assembly GCF_965279465.1 of Reyranella sp. Classification (NCBI taxonomy): domain Bacteria; kingdom Pseudomonadati; phylum Pseudomonadota; class Alphaproteobacteria; order Hyphomicrobiales; family Reyranellaceae; genus Reyranella; species Reyranella sp. Next base: position 2,510,070 of record NZ_OZ257242.1, on the reverse strand, counting down.
TCAGGTCGAGGGTCGCGATGCGCTCTGCCACGCGCGCCGGATGGTTGTAGCCGGGCGGCGCCAGCACCACGCCGTGGCCGATGCGAATGTTTTTTGTGCGCGCGGCGCAGGCAGCGAGGAAGACCTCGGGCGCCGAGGAATGCGCGTATTCCTCGAGGAAGTGATGCTCGACCTCCCAGATATGATCTATGCCGAGCCGGTCGGCGAGCTCGACCTGGGCGAGCGCGTCCTTGAACAGCTTGTGCTCGGAGTCGCCGGTCCACGGGCGCGGCAGTTGGTGCTCGTACAGAAGTCCGAAACGCATGTGGCCTTCTCCTATGAGTCCGATGTTGGCTCAGTCTCGGTGTCATCCCGAGCGTAGCGAGGGATCTATGCTGCAACCCATAGATCCCTCACTACGCTCGGGATGACACTGCACACTCGCGACGACGGCACTAGTGCGCCGTCCAGCCGCCGTCGACGACGAGGCCTGCGCCGGTCATGAAGCTCGCATCGTCCGACGCCAGGAACACGATGCCCTTGGCGATGTCGTCGGCCTCGCCGAGCCGGCCGATCGGGTGAAGGGCGAGCGTGTTCTTGCGCGCCTGCTCGGTATCGTTGGTGCCGACCTGCTGAGCGCGCATCACGAAGGTCTTCTCGCCCATGTCGGTCTGGATCAGGCCGGGATGGATCGAGTTGACCCGGATGCCGTAGCCCTTGCGACCGAACTCCAGCGCGGTCGACTTGGTGAACAGGGTCACGCCGCCCTTGGTCAGCGAATAGAGCGGATCGAGCTGCGAGCCGACGAGTCCCGCGATCGAGGCGAGATTGACGATGTTGCCCTTGGTTTTCTTGAGGTGCGGCAGCGCCGCGCGCGTGCCCAGCACCACGCCGGTCAGGTTCACCGCGACGAGCTTGTGCCAGTCGTCGAGCGAGGCGTCCTCGATGCCCTTGCCGACGAAAATGCCGGCATTGTTCACCAGCACGTCGAGCTTGCCGTAGTGCTTCACCGTGGCGTCCATTGCGTCCGCCCAGCTCGCCTCCTGGGTGACGTCGAGATGGACATAGAGTGCACCGATCTCCTGCGCGAGCTTGCGGCCGGTCTCGTCGAGCACGTCGCCGATGGCCACCTTGGCACCGGCCTCGACCATGCGCCTCGCCGTCGCCCCGCCGATGCCACGCGCCGCCCCCGACAGAAACGCGATCTTGCCATCCAGCCTGTTCATTTGTCGTTTCCTCCGTCAGTCGTTGTGCAAACCATCCCAAGCTGGCTATGGTCGGGCAAGACAGAAGACGACCAAAGAACCACGGGGAGAAACGGCCATGCCATCAGGCGCCCGTCAGGGCTGGCTGATCGCGACCGGCGTCATGCTGGCGCTCTGCCTGTTTGCCCTCTGGCAATCGTCCCTGCTCGCCCTCACCGATAAGCTCGGGCCGGGTCCGGGCTTCTTTCCGTTCTGGCTCTCGCTGATCGGCTCGGGCTTCTCGCTCGCACTGCTGGTCGGCGTCTACCGTGCTCCAGCCGATCCGCCGGACGCCGAGCCGATCCTGCCGCGCGGCTACGGCGCACGGCGCATCGGCGCAATCATCGGAACGCTCGCCGTCACCACGCTGCTGATGGAGGTGCTGGGCTTCCAGCTCGCCATGCTCGGCTTCAACGCCGTCTTGCTGGTGGCGCTGGGCGAGCGGCGCTGGCTCGCCATCGGCCTGTTCGCCCTCGCCGGCAGCTTCGGCGTGCACTACGTCTTCACCCGCTGGCTGGACGTGCTCCTGCCGGCCGGCCTGCTGGGGCTCTGACGATGGACGCCTTCCAGCACCTGATGGCGGGCCTCGGCGCGGCGATGAGCCCCGGCAACCTGATGTTCGCGTTCGCCGGCTGCATGCTCGGCACCCTGATCGGCCTGCTGCCCGGCCTCGGGCCGGCGGCAGGCACCGCGATCCTGATCCCGCTCACCTTCAGCCTCGACGCCACCGGCGCCATCATCATGCTCTGCGCCATCTACTACGGCGCGATGTACGGCGGTACGATCACCTCGGTGCTGATCAACGTGCCGGGCGAGGCGGCGTCGGTCATAACCTGCATCGACGGCTACGCCATGGCGCGCCAGGGCCGCGCTGGCTCGGCGCTCGCCATCGCCGCGATCGGCTCGTTCGTCGGCGGCACCGCGGCCACCATCGCGCTGGTCGTGGTCGCCATTCCGCTCGCGCAGCTCGCCTTGAAATTCGGGCCGGCCGAATTCTTCGGCCTGATGGTGGCTGGACTCTGCCTTGTGATTGGCTTGGCGGGTAAGAACCTGCTGGCCGCGCTGCTGATGACCGTGCTCGGCCTGCTGCTCGCGATGATCGGCCTCGACCCGGTGCGCGGCGCGCCGCGCTTCACCTTCGGGCTGCCCGAGCTCTATGACGGCATCGGTTTCATCCCGGTGGTGATGGGCCTTTTCGGCATCGGCGAGCTGCTGATCGCAGCCGAAAGGCGCGAGACGCGCATGATCGAGGCCGATCTCAAGAAGTGGAATCCGACGAAGAAGGAATGGCGCGCCTCGGCCGGCGCGATCGGCCGCGGCACGATCGTCGGCTTCGTGCTCGGCCTGATCCCCGGTGTCGGAGCGATCGTGCCGACCTTCATGGCCTACGTGCTGGAGAAGCGCGTCTCCAAGACTCCGGAGCGCTTCGGCAACGGCGCGATCGAGGGCGTGGCCTCGGCCGAGACTGCCAACAACGCCTATGCCAATGCCTCGATGGTGCCGCTGCTGGCCCTTGGCGTGCCGAGCTCGCCGACCATCGCGGTGCTGATGGGCGCCTTCATCGTGAACGGCATTACGCCCGGCCCCTTCCTTTTCACCGAGCGGCCCGAGCTGGTGTGGACGGTGATCGCCAGCTTCTTCGTCGGCAACGCGATCCTGCTGATCCTCAACCTGCCGCTGGTCGGGCTGTGGGCCAAGCTGCTCAAGATCCCGTTCAGCTACATGTGCACGGGCGTGCTGATCTTCTGCGTGATCGGCGCCTACGGGCTGAAGCAGAGCCTTTTCGACGTCTGGATCATGCTGGGCTTCGGCGTGCTGGGCTACCTGCTGCGCAAGCTCGACTTGCCACTGGCGCCCGCGATCCTGGCGCTGATCCTGGGGCCGATGATGGAGCGCTCCTTGCGGACCACGCTCGAGATTTCGGCCGGCAGCTTCGCCATCTTCCTCGATCGGCCGCTGGCGCTCGCGCTGCTCGCCGTTCCCGTGCTCGTGCTGGGCTTCATGCTGCTGAAGCCGCGAGCCTTCGCCCCGGTCCGGCAAGCCGACGCCGAATGAAATCAAACAGGAGGGAACCATGTTGAATCGCCGAACCCTGATCGCTGCCTCGGGCGCCGCCGCGTTGGCAGGCCCTGCACTCGCCCAGAACTTCCCGCGCAAGGCGATCCAGATGATCGTCGCCTTCCCGGCCGGCGGCAGCACCGACATCGGGGCGCGCATCGTCGCCGCTTCGGCGGAGAAGGTTTTCGGCCAGCCGGTCGTGGTCGTCAACAAAGCGGGCGCCGGCGGCCAGCTCGGGTTCACAGAAGCCGCACGGGCGCGCCCGGACGGGTACACGCTCGCCTTCCTCAACCTGCCTGGCATCAACACCATCATCCTCGATCCCGAGCGCAAGGCGATATTCGGCATCGATGCGTTCATACCGGTCATCAACCAGGTCCTCGATCCCGGTCTCGTCTGGGTGAAAGCCGACAGCCCCTACAAGACCTTCGCCGACCTGATCGAGGGCGCGAAGAAGAACCCGGGCAAAGTCAGCGCCTGCACCACCGGCATCCTGAGCGACGACCACCTCGCCATCCTGATGACAAACGAGGCCGCGAAGGTCGACTTCCGCATCGTTCACTTCGATGGCGGCGCACAGCAGATCACCGGCGTGATGGGTGGCCATGTCGACGTGGCGTTCGACAATGTCGGCGGCGTCTTCAAGCGCATACGTTCCGGTGAGCTGCGCGGGCTGGTGGTGCTCGACAACGAGCGCTCCAAGTTCCTGCCCGACGTGCCGACCGCCAAGGAGCTCGGCTATCCGACCATCATCTCCTCCTCGACGCGCGGCATCGGCGTGCAGAAGGGCACACCGCCCGACGTCATCAAGGCGCTCGAAGCCGGGCTGCTGAAGGCGATGCAGAACCCCGACCACATCCAGAAGCTCGAGGAGGCGGGCCTGGGCTTCAAGCCGATGGTCGGCGCGGAATACGCCAAGTACTATGCCGACCTGCACGCACAGGCGGCGAAGTACACGGAGTGGGCACTAAGGATGCGCTAGGAGCGCGACAGGCAGGCTCGGTCGGGTGGGAGTAGCGTTCTCCCCAATCGGAATCGTGCGGCCGAGTCGATGCCGAAGGCGGCGCAAGCGAACGGGAGGGCAGGATGGCTGGAATTCTGGACGGCAAGAGCGCGCTGGTGACCGGCGGCGCGTCCGGCATCGGTCGGGCGACGGCACTCGCCATGGTCCGCGAGGGCGCGCGTGTCGCCATCGCGGACCAGAACGAGACGGGCGCCGCCGAGACGGTGGCGATGATCAACGCAGCGGGCGGCCAGTCGATCGCGATAGCCGTCGACGTCTCGGACGAGGCGCAGATCGAAGCCATGGTGACGCGCAGCGTCGCGGCTTTCGGCAGGCTCGACTGCGCGTTCAACAATGCCGGCATTGCGTCGCGGGGTGCCGGCCAGCCCGGCCTGCGCACGCACGAGATGACCCGCCAGTCGTTCGACCGCATGATCGCAATCAACCTGACCGGCGTGTTCCTGTGCATGAAGCACGAGATCGTCCAGATGCTGAAGCAGGGCGGCGGAGCGATCGTCAACACGGCGTCGGTCGCCGGTCTGGTCGGCCTGCCGACATCGGCCAACTATGTCGCCGCCAAGCACGGCGTGGTCGGGCTCACCAAGACGGCGGCGATGGAGTACGCACGCGAGAACATCCGCGTAAACTGCGTCAACCCCGGCTACATCAAGACGCCGATGACAGATCCCATCATGGGCGAACGTTACGAGAAGTTGATGCCCAAGGTCCCGATGAACCGGCTCGGCGTGCCCGAGGAGATTGCCGAGGCGGTGGTCTGGATGTGCTCCGATCGTGCCTCGTTCATGACAGGCGCGTCGCAGGTGGTCGATGGAGGTTACTACGCGGCGTGAGAGCGGGACGGGAAGCGCCGCTCGGTCGGGCGGCGATTGCTGCGCTCAGGCAAGACCCAGCTCGTCAGCGATCCTGTATTCGGTAGCGAGCGCGCGCAGCCTGTCCCAGGTCGCGTCCTCGACCTCGATGCCGTTTCTCCGACGCTCCTGCTCGCGCAAATATTCGATCTCGCCGGGATAAAGCACGCCTTTCGATCCTCCGGACGGTGCTGTGGCTTGGAGATAGCGCGCGAACTCGGCCACTTCCTTCTTGAAATCCTGCAAGGGCCGGAACGCGGCGACATTGAACACGGCCATGAAGCATCCGTCATTGTGACGGCCGGTCGGCTCGACGCCAAATCCCAGGCCCGTCAACAATCCGCACAGCACCTCGACCATCGCGGCGAGGCCACTTCCCTTGTAGCCCTCGGTGCCGCCCAGCGGCAGCAGCGCGCCGCCCTTGCGGTAATCCGTGGGGTCCGTCGTGTGCCGACCGGCAGCATCGATGATCCAGCCCGTCGGGATTTGCTCGCCACGCGCGACAGCCAGCGAGATCTTTCCGGCCGCAACCGCCGAGGTCGCCATATCGAGATAAAAGGGACCCTCGAGATCCGAAGGTACCGCGATCGAAAGCGGATTGGTGCCGAGGCGCGGCTCCCGACCTCCGAACGGCGCGACGTGCTTGGGCGAGCGACCGGAATCAGCGGTGGCAAGCCCGATCATGCCCTCGCGTATCGCCATCATCGGATAGGCCGCGAGCCGGCCGACGTGGCTTTGACGGAACACCGTGCAGGCCGCGACATTGGCCGTCCTGGCCTTCTCGATCGTGAGGGCCATCGCCTTTGCGTTGACGTGGAAGCCAAACCCCCAGTGACCATCGATCACCGTCGTCGTGGGCGACTCCCGCACGATGGTCCACTCCGCGCCCGGCACGATGTGGCCGGCTTTCACACGATCGATATAGGTCGGGATTCCGATCACGCCATGTGAGTCGTGGCCGGCGAGGTTGGCGTTCACGCAACCATCGGCGACCGCGCGCGCCTCTTCATCGGAGGCGCCGGTCGCCCTCAACAATGCCGCGCCGATGCGCGAGAGACGATCAGCTTGGATGATCGGCATGGTGTCCCCTCAGGCCTTGCGCACAGCCCCGAGGCTACCACTCAATGTCCCTCCAGGCAGCATCCATGGCGCACGCCGACGCGCCGGCCACGGCCGCGGACCGAAAGCCATCGAGCGCCAGGTTGCCGATTTGACAATCGGTTCTGCCATCGGGAAGGTCGACGGATGGAGTACGGGATCAATCTCGCCACAGCTGCCGATTCATGGAAGGTGGTGAAGCGCGCCGAAGAGCTCGGCTTCACGCGTGCCTGGTTCTACGATACGCAGTTGCTCAACGCAGAGATCTTCGTCGCCATGGGCGCGGCGGCGGTGACGACGTCCAGGATCCGTCTGGGAACCGGCGTGCTGATCCCGTCGAACCGCATCGCGCCAGTCGCGGCCAGCGCTCTCATGTCGCTCAATGCTCTCGCGCCGGGGCGTATCGACTTCGGCATCTCCACCGGCTTCACCGCTCGGCGCACCATGGGCGTTGGTCCGGTCCGGCTCGCCGACATGCGGCGCTACATCGAGCAGGTCCAGCGGCTGATCGCCGGCGAGATGGTGCAATGGGAGTTCGAGGGCGCCGAGCGGAAGATCCGGTTCCTGAGTCACGACATTGGCGTGGTCAACAACCGCGACCCGATTCCGCTGCATATTTCCGCGCTCGGCCCACGGGCCCGGACGCTCACGGCCGAGCTCGGCGCACACTGGATCAACGGCGTCGGCTACATCGACGCAGCGAAGGCGGCGATCGCGGCAATGCAGGTCGCCTGGCGCTCGGCCGGCATCGAACCGGCAACGCGTGTCGCCACGGCATTCTGCGGAGGCTGTGTGCTTGCCGAGGGTGAGCCATTCGACAGCCCGCGCGCCCGCGCGCAAGCGGGCCCGCACGCGACCATCGTGTTGCACAACCTTGTCGAGCTGGAACAGTTCGGCGATCTCGGCCGCGGCATCCCGCCGGCACTCGCGCCTCTGGTGGAGCAATACCGGAAGATTTATGAGCGCTACGAGCCGGCCGATGCGCGCTACCTGGAGAACCACCGCGGCCACCTGATGTTCCTGCGCCCGGAGGAGCATCAGGTATGCACCGCCGAGCTGATCCGTGCCGTGACCATTACCGGCACCAGGCCGGCGCTACAGGAACGGCTGCGCGAGCTGCAAGCGGCGGGCTACACCGACTTTTCGATTCACATCCGTCACGGCCATTCCGCGATGCTCGAGGAATGGGCGGAGGTGATTGCCGGCGTCTGAGGCGCATTTGCCTTCGCAGCGGGCCAAAGCCCGTCCAAGCAGGCCCGGTCGACGAGGATCGGCTACTTCCTTCCGCTGTCTCGGCGGTTTCGTACCGGGACTCAATGCTTCTCGACGTTCCAGAATACGGTGGGGCCGGCCGATATGAAGCCGGTGACATTCTTGCGAGCGGCGGAGATCAAGCGCCATTCGCCGAGGTGGACATAGGGCGTCCATTCGAACGCGCGAAGCTGCGCGGCTTCGGCGATTGCCTTCAGCTTCGCCGGATCGGTCTCGCGCGCGAACAGGTCACGCAGCTTCTCCATCTCCGGATCGCAGGGCCAGCCGCTCAGCGCCTTCTCGCAGGAAGAGTTCAGGAGGATGTTCGAGACCGGATTGACGAGACCCATCGCCGACGGCGAGACGAGATAGGCATTCCAACCTCCCGCTTCGGGCGGGCTCTTGTTGGCGCCGCGGATGACGATGCTCTGCCAGGTCATGGCCTGCATGTCGACCTTGAAGCCGGCCTGCTCCATCAACCGCTTGGCAACAGGAGCGAGGTTGGTCTGCCAGAACAGATCGCTCGACTGCAGCAGGACGACCGGCGTTCCGTCGTAGCCGGCCTCCTTCAGCAGCGCCCTGGCCTTGTCGAAGTTCGATTCCAGGAGCCCCGCCGTGCCCTTCTCGGACGCGTAGGTCGTGCCGCAGATGAACAGCATCTTGCAGACCTTGTACCTCGCCGGGTCGCCGACGACGGCCTTCAGGAAATCCTCCTGGTTGAAGGCGTACCAGAGCGCCTGACGGATGCGGGGATTGTCGAACGGCTTGTGCAGATGGTTGATGCGAAAGACGTTCTGGCTGCCGACCGGGCTGAGCGTCATGAGTTGGATGTTGCGGTCGCGCTCGAGCAGGCGGTGCAGGTCGAAAGGCGGCGCCTCGATGAGGTCGATCTCGCCCGCCAGCAGCGCGTTGATCGCCTGCAGATGGTCGGACATCGCATGCAATTCGATCCGGTCGACCAGGGCGCGCTTGCCGCCGGCGAGCCGCGAAACAGGCTCGTTCCGCGGCTTGTAGTCGGGGTTGCGCACATAGACGGCGATCTGGCCCGGCCGCCACAGTTCGCGCCTGAAGATGAACGGGCCCGACCCCACGGTGTCGGTGATCTGGGCATTGCCCGGTGTCTCGGCGATGCGCTTGGGCATCATGAAGGGCACGTTGACGTCAGGCTTGCCCAGGGCCGGCAATACGAGCCCGCTCGGCTCCTTGAGTTTCAGTTCGATCGTCTTCGCGTCCCGGGCCGTGACGGAAGCGGTGACATTCATAAGCTTCTGGCCCACGGCATCGCGCGTCGCCCAACGCTGGATCGAGGCAACGCAGTCCTCGGCCGTCACCGGCTGGCCGTCGTGCCACTTCAATCCGTCGCGCAGGGTAAAAGCATAGGTGAGCCCGTCCGACGAGACCTCCGTGCGCTCGACCATCTGAGGCCGAATCTCGCCGTTCGCATCAGTCGCGAACAGAGTGTCGTAGATCATGTAGCCGTGGTCGCGGGTAACGTACGCGCCGCTCCAGATCGGATCGATGATCTTGAGATCCGAGTTCATCACGACACGCAGCACCGTCTCGGCCCGAGCCGACACGGCATTCGCCAACAACGCAAGCACAACGAGAAGCAAACGCGTGAGCTGTCGTCCGTTCATGGCGTTCTCCGTCGTCCTGGGACAACGCAACGCGACACAACATATACGCAATGCAGTGGGACTGTGGCAGGCAGGCCAGCCGCCGACAACAGGGATTCGGCGGCGCTATCCGTCGTGAGGCATCAGCGCTGACGCGCTAAGAGCGCGTCAGCTTATTGAACGGGATGTCCTTGTCGACGCGCACATCCGCCGGCATGCCGAGCACGCGCTCGGCGACGATGTTGCGCAGGATCTCGTCGGTGCCGCCGGCGATGCGGAAGCCGGCGCCGCCGATCCACTGCGCCTGGAAGCCGGCCGCCTGCGGCACGTCCTCCTTCATGATACCGGCGGGGCCCATCAGCTCCATGGCGAACGCGCCCATGTCCTGCATCTTGGGTGCCGCCACGATCTTGATGATCGACGACTCCGGCCCTGGCGTCTGGCCCTTCGACAGCGCCGTCAGCGTGCGGTAGCGGGTCAGCTTGAGCCCCTGCTGCTGGACGTACCAGTCGGCGATCTTGCCGCGGACCTGCTGGTTGCGGATCGCCGGCCCGTCATCGAGGTCGGTGTCGCGCGCCAGCTCCATCAGCTCGTCGATGTCGAGGCCGCCCGACGGCAGGCCGACCGCCAGCCGCTCGTTCATCAAGGTGGTGAGCGCCGCCTTCCAGCCCTCGCCGACCTTGCCGAGCCGCTGCGTGTCGGGAATGCGCACGTCGGTGAAGAACACCTCGTTGAAGTTGGCGCCGCCGGACATCTGCTTGATCGGCCGCACCTCGACGCCCGGCGTCTTCATCGACAGGAAGAACATCGTCAGGCCCTGATGCTTGGGCACGTTCGGGTCGGTGCGGGTGATGATGATGCCGTAGTCGGAATAATGCGCGCCCGAGGTCCAGACCTTCTGGCCGTTGATGACCCAGCCGTCGCTGTCACGCTCCGCTCGCGTGCGGATGCCGGCCACGTCGGAGCCGGCGGCCGGCTCGGAGAAGAGCTGGCACCAGACCTCCTCGCCATACAGCGCGGGCTTCACGTAGCGCTCCAGATGCTCCTTGGAGGCATAGGCCATCATGGTCGGGATGCACATGCCCAGCCCGATGTCGAAGAAGCCGAGCGGCACCAGGAAGTTCGATTTCTCCTGCTGGTAGATCACCTGCAGGATCGGCGACGCGCCACGGCCGCCGAACTCCTTTGGCCAGGTCATGCGGGCGTAGCCGGCGGCGGCCTCCTTGGCCTGCCACTCCTTGGCTTTCTTGAGCAGCTCGGGATCGTCGTTGCGGGCGCGGAAAGCCTGCTTGTCGTCGCTCTTGCGCGTCGCATTGGCATCGAGCCAGCTGCGCACTTCCTTGCGGAAGGCGGCCTCTTCGGGTGTGTCGTTGAAGTCCATTTCTTCCTCCAGTCTTCGTCGTCCTGAGGCGAAGCCGAAGGACCTGGCGTCAACCCCAGCGGAGTTCCGTGGGCATGCGCTAGGTCCTTCGCTGCGCTCAGGACGACAGCACTACGTTCAAGCCGCGTTCTTCTGCTCCAGCCGGGTGACCAGCTTGTCCTTCCAAGCCATCGGCCCACCGAGCGACAGTGCCATCACGCGCGCGCGGCGGTAGTGGAACTGCGTATCGGCCTCCCAGGTGAAGCCGATGCCGCCGTGGGTCTGGATGTTCTCCTTCGAGGCGAAGTCGTAGGCCTCGGTCGCGGCAATCCTCGCCGCCGCCGCCGCCAGCGGCAGGTCCGCCCCGCCGTCGGTCAGCATCATTGCGCCGTAATAGGCGTTTGATCGCGCCAGCTCGAGCTTGACGTAGCAGTCGGCCAGCTTGTGCTTGATCGCCTGGTACGAGCCGATGGCTCGGCCGAACGCCTGGCGCTGCAGGGCATAGTCGCGCGCCATCCACATTGCGGATTCCGCGCCACCGACCTGCGCGAAGGCGAAGTACACCGCCGCGGCATCGTAAAGCCGTTCGAGCAGGCTCCAGCCCTCGCCCTCGGCGCCGAGCAGCTCGGCCGACGCGCCGTTGAAGGTGAGCTCGGCATGCTTGCGCGCCGGATCGATCGTCTCGACCCGCTTCTTCGTCACGGACTTCTGCGAGAGATCGACCAGCGCGAGCGAGTTCTTCGCCACCACGACGGCGAAGGTCGCCGCATCACCATCCGCCACCGGCACCTTCCTGCCGTTGAGGAAACCGCCGCCGAACGTAGTGGTGAGATTACGCGGCCGTGGCGGCTGCGGGCCCTCGGCGACGGCGAGCGTGCCGATGGCCTTGCCCGAAGCGAGCTCGGGCAGCCACTTCTTCTTCTGCGCTTCAGAGCCCGCGAGCTTGATTGCTTCCGTCGCCAGCACGACAGAGGTGTCGAACGGCACCGGCGCGGCGGCGCGGCCGATCTCCTCCGCAACGACGCAGAGCTCGAGCGGCGAAAGGCCCAGCCCGCCATACGCTTCCGGAATGCCGACGCCCGGCACGCCCAATTCGACGAGGCCCTTCCAGACCTCCTCGGCATACGCTTCCTGTCCGTCCAGCACGCGGCGCACGACTTTCGTCGGGCACTTGTCGGTGAGGAATTTGCGGACCTGCTCCTTGAGCAGCTTCTGGTCGTCTGAGAAATCGAAGTTCATGATGGTTGAGCCTAGCAAGCGAACCGGGTCCGGGGAACGGCTCTAGGTTCCGTCAGGCGGGTTGGGCGTTGTGATAAGGTGAGACGATGAACACGGCAGAAATCAGAGACTGGCATGCTCATGTCTACTTCGATCCGGCGACGCGCGATCCCGCCTGGGCGTTGCGCGAGCGGATCGAGAAGGAATTCGAGATCCAGATGGGCCGCTTCCATGAGCGGCCGGTCGGCCCGCATCCGATGTTCAGCTACCAGGTCACGGTCCGAAACGAGCAGATCGGGCCGATGATCTCGTGGCTGACCCTCAACCACGGCGACCTCATTGTCTTCATCCATCCCAACACCGGCCACGACCTCGAGGACCATCGCGACCGCGCGGTGTGGATCGGCAAGTCGGTGCCGCTGGCCCTCGATATCTTCACGAAGAAAAAGGACTGACCCATGGATTCGCTTCTGCCCCTCGCCCAAAAGGTCGGCGAGAAACTGAAGGCGCGCAAGGAGACGGTCGGCGTGTCCGAATCTTCGTCCGGCGGCCTGATCTCCGCCGTGCTGCTCGCGGTGCCCGGCGCCTCGGCCTATTTCATAGGCGGCGCCGTCGTCTATACGCGGCCCGCTGGCGAGACCTTCCTCGCCGCCACGCCGTCGAAGCGCGCCGGCATCCGCTCCTCCTCCGAGCCGTGGGCGACGCTTGCCGCCGAGCTCGTCCGCGAGCGGCTCGGCACGACCTGGGGCCTCGCCGAAACCGGCGCGTCGGGGCCGACCGGCAATTCCTACGGCGACCCCGCCGGCCATACTTGCGTCGCCGTCGTCGGTCCGAAGGGCAAGATCGCGCGAACGCTGCGCACCGGCTCGAACGCCAGGGTGGCCAACATGCGTGCCTTCGCCGCCGAAGCGCTCAAGCTGCTGGACGAGCAGCTTTCCTAGCGAACCCGGAAGAGCCGCACGGTCCAGCTCTGCCCGGCGCTGGTGCACAGTGCGCCTTCGACGCCGTCGCGGCAGGTGAGCTCGGCCGGCGCATTGGCCGAGCCGTCGTCGCAGGCGAGCTTTACGCCCCGTAGCTCCAGCGCGCCGGCGTTCCACGACGCCTGCGCCAGGGCGCGGCAGAAGAAGACATTCGGCTGGTCGGTGCGCGTGTAGAGATAGCGGCCGCCGCCCTTGTCGTCGAAGCACCAGGTGATGGTGCCGCGATGCTGGGCATAGGCGAAGTTGTCGGTACGCCAGCAGCCTTTGACGAAAACCACGCTGCCGTTCGGCTTCTCGGGCAGCACCAGCGGGATGGTCGCCGGCGGCCTGACACTGCTCGTCGGATAGGGCTCGTTCGGCTGTCGATAGGATGAACCGCCGCCGGTCGACGGGGCAGCGACCGATGGCGACGGCATGTAGGTCGACGGCGGCGCAGGGCTCGGATAGCCGCCGGGCGGGACCGAATATACCGGCGGTTGCGGCGCCTGGTTGGTGCCGTTGGGCCAGCTCGGCCCAGTGCCGCCGACGCCGCCCAGCCCGCTGCCGATGCCGGTCGATCCGCCGATCGGCCCGCCGGGCGCGACGCCTTGGGCAAACGCCGGGATGCCCGCCAAAGCCAGAGCGGCCACTGCCGTCACGATGCGGAGCCCGTGCATTCATCGCATATCGACGCTGATCGGCAGAACGTCAAGCAGCGCACGAGAAGGTTACCGGCATCCGTTATTCCAATTTTACCATAGCGAGCCCATCTCGGGAGCGATCGAGGAGAGCAACCATGCTGAGACGACGGCACTTGCTAATCGCCGGTGCGGGCGGTGCGGTGGCCCTCGCCGCGCTGCGCTTCGGCATGCCGGCGCCGCGCGCGGCCGACGCGCATTTCGAGGTCATGCACACCGACGCGGAATGGCGGGCCATGCTGACGCCCCAGCAATACAAAGTGCTGCGGCAGTCGGGCACGGAATGGCCCTATTCCAGCCCGCTCGACAAGGAGAAGCGCGCCGGCACCTTCGCCTGCGCCGGGTGCAAGCTCGCGCTGTTTTCATCCGAGACCAAGTTCGACAGCCGCACCGGCTGGCCGAGCTTCTGGAAACCGCTCGATAACGCCGTGGCCACGGAAGCTGACAACTCGCTCGGCATGAGCCGCGACGCGGTGCACTGCCGCCGGTGCGGCGGCCATCTCGGCCATGTCTTCAACGACGGGCCGCCACCGACCGGCTTGCGTTACTGCATGAACGGTGTTGCCATGACCTTCACACCCCGCGCCACCTGAGGACCCGATCGATGGACAAGGCTTATCCCGTCACGCGCAGCGACACCGAATGGCGGAAGCTCCTGACCCCCGAGCAGTATTACATCATGCGCGAGCACGGGACCGAGATGCCCGGAAGCTGCGCCCTGCTCGTCGAAAAGCGGCCGGGCAAGTTCACCTGCGCCGGCTGCGGCAAGACATTGTTCGAAACCGGGCGGAAGTTCGAGAGCGGCACCGGCTGGCCGAGCTTCGACAAACCGGTCGCGGGCAGCGTCGAAACCTCGGTCGACGAGAGCTTGGGGATGGAGCGCACCGAGGTCCATTGCGCAACCTGCGGCAGCCATCTGGGACATGTCTTCGACGACGGCCCGCCGCCGACCCACCAGCGCTATTGCATCAACGGCGTGGCGATGAACTTCAAACCGGACCGGGATTCCTAATCGGTTTGAGGCCGTGAAATCAGTCGACATCCGCGAAGCGAAGGTCAACCTCTCCAGACTGGTGGCTCAGGCCGCCAAAGGGGAGCCTTTCGTGATCACGAAAGCCGGCAAACCGCTGGTCAAAGTCGTGCCCGTCGACGCGCCTTCGCCTCGCAAGGTGCGCCGCCTGGGCTTCATGATGGGGCGCATCAAGGTGCCGGACGACTTCGATCGAATGGGAGAGGAAGAAATCGCCGCCCTGTTTGACCCGGGATCGTGAGGACATATTGATCTCACAGGCTCGGGGGAAGCGGATCACGCCGAGTAGTGTTCATACTCTTCCGGACCGCGAGCGTCTCGCTCGCTCATGATCATGAGCGAGCGAGACGCTCGCGGTCCGGAATACGATCTGACGACTACGTTGTCTGCCGCGTCGGTCGTCCGCCGGCCGTCATGCCGCCGTCAATCACCAGCTCCTGGCCGGTCATGTAGTTCGCCGCATCCGTGCACAGGAACAGCACGCCGTTGGCGATGTCCTGCGCCTCGCCGACCCGCGGCAGCGGCACAGAGGCTGCGGCGCGCTCGCGCGGATCGATCGGCGCATTGCTGCGATTGCCCTGGGCGCCGGTCGGGATCTTCTCCCAGATCGGCGTGGCGATGATGCCGGGATGCACCGAGTTGCAGCGGATGTTATCCTCGGCATGCTCGAGCGCCACCGACTTGGCCAGCAGCCGCACGCCGCCCTTGGTCGCCGAATAGGCCGCGAGGCCCGGCGCACCGCGCAGGCCCGCGACCGAGGACATCAGCACGATCGAGCCGCCGCCCTGCTTCTTCAGCGCCGGGATGGCGTGCTTGATCGACAGGAACACGCCATCGAGGTTGATCGCCTGCTGTTTCTGCCAGTCGGCGAGCGTCATCGTCGCAATCGGCGCCATGATGCCGATGCCGGCGTTGGCGACCATGATATCGAGCCGGCCGAAACGCTTCTCGGCCTCGGCGATCACGCCCGGCCAAGCGGCTTCGTCACGCACGTCGTGGTCGAGGTAGTGCGCCTTGCCCCCGGCCCTGGTGATGCGCGCGACGACATCCTTGCCGCGCAACGGGTCGATGTCCGTGATCAGGACTCCGGCACCCTCGCGCGCCAGCGTCTCGGAGCAGGCCTCGCCGATGCCGGAGGCGCCCCCGGTTACAACGGCACCCTTGCCGGCGAGCAGGGCCACCTAACGGCCCTTCCAGTTGCCGGGGCGCTTCTCGGCGTAGGACTTGATGCCTTCCTTGAAGTCCTCGGTCTTGCGGGTCCAATCCTGCTCGGTCAGCTCGCGCTCGGTGGCGATCTCGGCGCCATCGGCGAAGCCGCGGCGCACGGTCTCGCGCGTCGACATGATCGCGAGCGGTGCGGATTCGGCGATCTCGGCGGCAAGCTTCATCGCCTCCTTGCGCACGTCGGCGAGCGGCGCCAGCACGTCGGCCAGGCCCCACTCGACCGCCTGCTCACCGCCGATACGGCGGCCGGTATAGAACATCAGATTCGCCTTCTGCTGGCCAATCAGCCGCGGCAGCGTGAAGGTGAGCGAGAAGCCGGGATGGAAGCCGAGCCGCGTGAAGTTGGCGGCGAAGCGCGCTTCCGGCGCGGCGACGCGGAAGTCCGGCATCAAGGCGAGGCCGAGGCCGCCGCCGATCGCCGGGCCCTGGATGGCGCCGATGCTGGGCTTCTTTGAGCGGAACAGGCGGGTCGCTTCCTTGTAGAGGTGCTTGCCCGACTCGGCAGCGCCGGTCTGCGGCCGGTTGGCGAAATCGGCACCGGCGCAGAACGACTTGCCCTGCGCGCACAGCACATAGGCGCGAATCTCGTTGTCCTTGTCGAACGCCTCGAATGCATCGGCGATCTGGTTGATCAACGAGTTGTCGAAGAAATTGTGCGGCGGCCGCTGGATCTCGACGACGCCGACATGACCTTCGCTCGAGACGCCGATATCCTTGTATGTGCCGCTCATGTGCTTCCCCTGCGGGTTATAAGTGAGCGGCGATATTGCCCCGCGCCGGGGCCGTCCGTCGAGTTGGGAGGATAATTAATGCCGCAACGCGAACGCCACGCCCTGGTCATCGGGGGCGGCACCATGGGCGTAGGGATCATCGCCATGTTCATCGGTGGCGGCTGGACGGTCGATGTCGTCTCCCGCTCCGCCTCGACGCGAGACAGTCTGGCCGCGGCGACGGCGAAGGCATTGGCCGGCATGGGCAAGCCGACCGATACCGCCGGGCTGAAGACCTTTGCCACCCTACCCGAAGCCGACTGGTCGAAAATCGACGTCGCGGTCGAAACGGTGACCGAGGATCTGCCTCTGAAGCAGAGACTGTTCGCCGAGATGGAAGCGCTCGCTCTGCCGGCTACCGCGCTCACGTCGAATTCCTCGAGCTTCCCGATCAGCGAGATCGGCAAGGGCCTGAAGACTCAGGGCCGCATGATGGGCCTGCACTTCTTCATGCCGGCGCATCTCATCCCGCTCGTGGAAGTGGTGAGCTCCATCCACACCGATCCGGTGGAGGCCGAGCGGGTCGGCGCGATCATGAGGGATCTCGGCAAGCGGCCGGTGCAAGTCCGCAAGGACGTGATCGGCTTCCTCGGCAACCGCATCCAGGGCGCTTTGATGCGCGAGGCGCTCTGGTTGATCGAGCAGGGCGTTGCCTCCCCGGAGGACGTCGACGCGACGGTGCGCCTCAGCTTCGGCTTCCGCTACGCCGCGGCCGGCCCGATCGTGCAGAAGGAGCATTCGGGCTGGGACACGACCTGCGCGGTCGCCAAGATCATCTGGCCCGACCTCACCAATGCAGACGGCCCGCCGCCGATCCTGCAGAAGAACGTCGACGAGGGCCGCATCGGCTTCAAGACCAAGCACGGCTTCTTCGAATGGAACGACGAGTCCATCGCAAAAGAGCGCGCCCGATATGAGCGCGCTCTTCGCAAGTGTCTCGAGATCTTCAAGGAAGAAGGGATCGTTTAGGCGGCCCGGCCGCGACCGCGGCCGCCACCGCCGCCGCCACCACCAAACCGACGGCCGCCGTTGCCGCGCGGCGGTCCGCCGAACGGGCGGTCGCCCTGCGGGCGCGGCGTGTAGGGACGATTGACCTTCGGGCGCGCGCCGTAGCTGTCGCCCGCGGAAGGACCGCCCTGGGGACGGTCGCCTTGCGGACGATCGCCTTGTGGCTGGTCGCGATAGTCGCCGCGCTGCCACTGGTGCTCGGCCGGTGCCGACGGCGCGCCGCCGGACCGATCGCCGAACGGGCGATGATTGCGGCCACCGCCACCACCGCCACCGGGACGGCCACGACCGCCGCCGGGACCGCCATAGCCACCACGCGTATGGTTGTTCGGACGCTCGTTGTCGCGCGCCTCGCGCTCTTCGCGCGGACGCTGCGGCGGAGCGGCCGGCATGTCCTCGTTGGCCGGCGTGGGGATCACCGCAATGCGCTGGTTGGTCAGCCGCTCGATGCTCTTGAGCTGACCGCGCTCGCTCGAATCGCAGAACGACAGCGCGATGCCCGAGGCGCCGGCGCGCGCCGTGCGGCCGATGCGATGGACGTAGCTCTCGGCATCGGCCGGCAGCTCGTAGTTGATGACATGCGTCACGCCGGTCACGTCGATGCCGCGCGAGGCGAGATCGGTGGCGACCAGCACGCGGGCCTTGCCGCGGCTGAAGTTGTCGAGCGCCTTCTGGCGCGCGTTCTGGCTCTTGTTGCCGTGGATCGCCTCGGACGACACGCCGCGGTCCTCCAGCGCTTCGGCGACGCGATTGGCGCCGCGCTTGGTGCGGGTGAAGACGATGACGCGCTCCAGCGCGGCGTCGCTCAGCAGATGGCTGAGCAGGGCGCGCTTGGTCGCCGAGTTCACGAAGTAGACACCCTGGTCGATCTTCTCGATCGCGCGGCCCTGCGGGGCGATCTCGACCTTCTCGGGATTCTTCAGGATCTCGTTGGCGAGCTTGGCGATGTCGTTCGGCATGGTGGCCGAGAACAGCAGCGTCTGGCGCTGGCGGGAGACCGACGCCGCAATGCGGCGCACGTCCTTCACGAAGCCCATGTCGAACATGCGATCGGCTTCGTCGAGGATGAAGAAGGTCACGCTGCCGAGCTTCACGTTCCCGCGCTCGACGAGATCGAGGAGGCGGCCGGGCGTGGCGACGAGGATATCGACGCCGCGTGCCAGGGTCTCGATCTGACGACCATAGCCCAGGCCACCGACGACGGTGCAGAGGCGAAGGCCGAGGCCGCGTCCGTAGGTGTCGAAGCTGCGCGCGATCTGGACGGCGAGCTCACGGGTCGGCGCGAGGACGAGCGCGCGAGGGCTCTTGGGCTGGGCGCGCTCCTTGGTGGCCGAGAGGTGCTGCAGCACGGGCAGCGCGAAGGCCGCCGTCTTGCCGGTGCCGGTCTGGGCGATGCCGAGAACGTCACGGCCCTGGAGAAGCGCCGGAATGGTGCGCGCCTGGATCGGCGTGGGCACGGTGTAACCGGCAGTGTCGAGGGCACGCAGCAACGGCTCGGACAGGCCGAGATCCGCAAACGAAACATTACTCACTGGGAAAATAGTCCTTACGGCCGCTCAAATGGTTCGAGCGGCTTTTGGCTCACTCTCCGGCGCGGCGGAGGCGGCTCTTTCTTCTGGGAGATTGTCTCGGGATGAAGCGCCGTCACAAAGAAATGGGGCGCGTCGCGCAATCGCGAGAAACCTGATCGACCCGCAAGCGCGCGGGCTGCGGCGTATATGATGGTGCGCCGCAGCGAAGTCAAGCGATGAGAATAAGGCAGCCTATTTCGGCGCGCCCGTCACTTCTTGCACCGCAGGCTCTTCGGCTGGCTGCCGCTCGATGGACTCGGGCCTCATCGTTCCAAGAAGCGCCTTCCGCGTCAGCCAATCGGTCGCCGGATCGACCTCGCCGAACAGCCGGACCTCACCGGCGCTCAGCATCGCGGCCGGAACGCCGTCCTCGAACAGCAGACGATTGCCGGCCAGCGCCGGCAGGCGCGCGCCCGGAGTCAGGACGCCGGCGAGATTGAGCGGGTCGGCGCCCGAGACCACGGTCCATTCCCTGCTCGCCGGACGCCGCCGCACCTCGCGCAGCGTGCCGATCGCCTCCGGCAACGCGAACTGCTCGCCGGTGAAGCCGGCCACGAAACGTCCGCCGCGGATCTCGCCGCGACTCTCAAGCCGCCGATAGACGCGCAGCAGCTCGCGCCACGGCGGCAGCCAGGGCGATTCGCGCTCCAGCATCCGCCAGAAGACGACGCCGTACCGGCGCAGCAGCGCGCGCGCCACGTGCTCGATCGCGGCGGCGTCGGGCGCAGCGGCGGATCGCACCAGCGACCAGCGGCCGGTCTCTTCCATCCCGTGCTCGACGCGACGGCGACGCCTGCTGGGCCGCCGCTCGGCGGCAGGCACCAGCAGCGCCCGCAGGCCGGCGAAGCTGTCGGAGGTGACGAGCCCGAGTGCCACGAGCTCAGCCAGCGATTCCTCGAGCTGTGACCGCAAAAGACCGCAATTCTGCAGCATCTCGTCGAAGAAAGACGCACCATTTGCGGTCATGAAGTCCACTATTGCGCGCGCTTTGCGGCTGGTTTGCCCCTCATTTGCGGGCAAAAGCGAGCGCCACAGCGCCACATGGCGGCGCGGCGACAGGGTAATGGGCGTCGTGCGCACCGGTCCCGTCCGCCGCGCGCCGTCGCTGCCGCCACCGCGCGATCGCAGGCGCGTCCACGTCGCCTGTCCGGCGAGGCATCGCGCATCCAGCCAGCCCGGCGAATATCCCGCGAGTCTCGCCGGCAATATCTCGCTTTCCCACGCAGCGGCGGGCGCGCCGAAGCCTTCGAGCTGCTCGATGACCGCGTCGAGCGCCTTTGCACCCTCCATGCGTGCGCCGGGCGCGACGTGCTGCCACTGGAACAGGAAACGCAGGAAGTCGCGCGCGGCGACCGGCTCGATCTCCGCGCGCAGCCGCTTGATCGTGTAGCGATGGATGCGCGCCAGCAGGCGGCGCTCGCACCACTCTTCGCCGGTTGCCCCGGCCGAGAAGCGGCCGCGCATGGCGAAGCCTTCGGCTTCCAGGGTCGCGAGACCGGTCGCGATCTCGAGACCAAGCGGCGCCGCGAGCGCTGCCGCGGTCACCGGTCCCAGCCCTTCGAGACGTCCGCGCAGGAGCTCGAGGAGAGCGTCGTCGCTCGATAGCGTCTTGTCGTAGCCCGCCGGCGCAGCAATGGCCGGCTCCGTCGCGCAATCGGGCCACAGCGCGCGGAAGAGCGACAATCGCTCCGCCGCAATCCACAATGTCACGCTGGCGCACTCGATCCGCGCCGCGCGCTTCTGGCCGGCAAGATCGGCCAACCAATCGCTCCAGCCGGCGTTGGTCTGGACCTCGGCGTCGGTCAGGAAGCCCAGCCATACCAGCGCATCGTGCAGCTCGTCGGCGTTGGCGGCATCGGGCCACACCTCGGCCTTCACCCGCGCGATCGCCTCCGGGTCGAGGCGCCCGAGATCGGAGGCTTCCTCCGGAGCAAGCCAGCGGCGCGCCATCACCGCCTGGGTGCGACGTTCCTCGAGCGGCGCGTCGTCGAGGTAGGCATAGGGACGTGCTGACAGGACCTCGATCGCCAGCGGCGACGGCTGCGTCAGCTCACGGGTGACGACATCGATGGCGCCGGACTCGATTCCGCGGAGCAGCGTCTCGAGGCCCTCGATATCCATCGCCTCGTTCAGGCAGTCGTCGAGCGCCTGCCGCACCAGCGGATGATCGGGGATTTCCCGGTCGCCGGGCAGGTTCTCGGCGCAGGCAATCTGGTCGGGGAACACGGAGCCGACGAGGTCTTCCGCCGCCATGCGCATGAGCTGCGGCGGCACCTTGTGGCCGCCGCGGAAGCGCGGGAGGGCAAGCGACACGCCGCTCACCCAGCGCCAGCGCGTGGTGAACATCGGCGAGTCGAGCACCGCCTGGGTCAACACGCCACGAGCGGTGTTGGAGTTGAGATAGCGCGGCACGTCGGCCAGCGCGAAGCTGTGTGCTTCGGTGAGCGAGATGACGATGTTGTCCTCGGTCGCCGCCGCCTGGATCTCGAAATTGAACGTGGCGCAAAAGCGCTTGCGTAGGGCCAGCCCCCACGCCCGGTTGAGCCGGCTGCCATAGGGCGAGTGCATCACCAGCTGCATGCCGCCCGCCTCGTCGAAGAAGCGTTCGAGCACGATCGTCTCGCGCGTCGGCAGGCAGCCCAGCGCGCCGAAGCCCGCGCGCAGGTAGTCGACCAGCTGCTCGGCCGCGGAACGGCCGAGCGCGAGTTCTTCCGTCAGCCAGTGCAGCGCGCTCTCGCCGGACGGATCGAAGCGCAGGCGCCGCTCCATATCGGCACGCAGGCGCGACACAGAGGCCGAGAGCGCGTCGCTGCGGCCGGGCGCCTCGCCCAGCCAGAACGGAATGTTCGGCGGCTGGCCCTGGGCATCCTCGACCCGCACCGTGCCGCGCTCGACCCTCTGGATCTTGTAGCTGCGGTTGCCGAGCTGGAAGACGTCGCCCGCCAGGCTCTCGACCGCGAAATCCTCGTTCACGCTGCCGATGACGTTGTTCTCGGGCTCGAGCAGCACCCGATAGTCGGCATTGTCGGGAATGGTCCCGCCGGCGGTGAGCGCCGTCAGCCGTGCGCCGCGACGGCCGCGCAGCTGATGGTTGACGGCGTCGTGGTGGATCAGCGCGCCGCGCCGGCCGCGCCGCGTGTTGAAGCCGTCGGCCAGCATCGCGACGATCGAATCGAACGCCTCGCGCGGGAGATTGCGATAAGGCGAGGCCCGCCGCATCAGCGCGAAGAGATCGTCCTCGCTCCACTCCCGGGCCGCGACCTCGGCGACGATCTGCTGCGCCAGCACGTCCATCGGCTGCTCGGGAATCTCCAGCCGGTCGAGCTCGCCGCGCTGGACCGAGTCGAGCAGCGCCGTGCATTCGACCAGGTCGTCGCGCGACAGCGGGAACAGCCGACCCTTCGGCGTACCGTCGACCGCGTGGCCCGAACGGCCGACCCTCTGCAGGAAGGCGGCAATCGACCGCGGCGAACTGAGCTGGCAGACCAGGTCGACGTCGCCGATGTCGATGCCGAGCTCGAGCGAGGCGGTAGCAACCAGCGCCTTCAGCTTGCCGTGCTTCAGCCGCTGCTCCGCATCGAGGCGCTGCTCCTTGGCCAGGCTGCCGTGATGCGCGGCGACGTCGGCCTCCCCCACCAGCTCGGACAGCCGGCGGGTCACCCGCTCGGACAGGCGCCGCGTGTTGACGAAGATCAGCGTCGTGCGGTGCTGCCCGACCAGGGCTGCCAGCCGGCGATAAACCTCATCCCAGACCTCGTGCGACATCACCCCGCCGAGCGGCGACTCGGGAACCTCGATCGCGAGATCGCGCGCGCGTCGGTGGCCCGAATCGACGATGGCGCAGTCGCCGCCCTTGGCGCCGACCAGGAAGCGCGCGACCTCCTCGATGGGGTTCTGCGTTGCCGACAGGCCGATGCGCAGCAGCCGGCCATCGCCGAGCGCGTTCAACCGCTCCAGCGACAAAGCGAGATGGCTGCCGCGCTTGTTCGGTGCGACGGCGTGGATCTCATCGACGATGACGCTGCGGGTCGTGGCCAGCATCTTGCGGCCGGATTCCGAGCCGAGAAGGATGTAGAGCGATTCGGGTGTCGTGACGACGATATGCGGCGGCCGGCGCCCCATGCGCTGGCGCTCGCCGGCGGGCGTGTCGCCGGTGCGGACCCATGTCCGGATCTCGACATCCGGCAATCCGCGCCGGCGCAGCTCCTCGCGGATGCCGGCCAACGGCGCTTCCAGGTTGCGTTGGATGTCGTTGGAGAGGGCCTTCAGCGGCGAGACATAGACGACCTGCGTCTCGTCCTTGAGATCGCCGGAGACGCCTTGGCGCACCAAGTCGTCGATCGCCGCCATGAAGGCGGCGAAAGTCTTGCCCGAGCCGGTCGGCGCCGCAATGAGCGTATGTCGTCCCGCCTTGATCAGCGGCCAGGCATCCACCTGCGCCGCGGTTGCCCGGGCAAAGCGGCTTTCGAACCAGTCGGCGACGGCCGGGTGAAACAGGGAGCGGAAATCCATGGGCGTGAGATCGCCCTGGAATATGGTGCCCGAAAGGCCGGATGCAACGCGTCATGCTCTTCCGGACCGCGAGCCTCCGGCTCGCTCGGATTCATGAGCGAGCCGGAGGCTCGCGGTCCGGAAGAATCCGAGGGAAGAAGACGTTCTAACCGCGCCGCTTGCGCAGAAGCTGGCCTGGCAAATTGCCGGTCGGCTCGTTGTCGCGCAGCAGGATCTGGCCGTTGACGATCGTGGCCCGCATGCCATCGGCCTTCTGGCGCAGGCGCTTGGCCTGTGCGGGAAGATCGGTGACGACCTCGGGCATGCGCGGGCCGACGGTGTCGGGATCGAACACCACGATGTCGGCCGCCATGCCTTCGCGCAGCAGGCCGCGGTCGTGGAAGCCAAACTGGGTGGCGGTGTCGCACGTGATCAGCTTGACCGCTTCCTCCAGAGTGAAGGCCTGCTTCTCCCGCACCCAATGGCTCAGCAGATGCGTCTGCAGGGAGGAGTCCATGATCTGCGAGACATGCGCACCGGAGTCCGAGAACGTCACGACCGAGCGCGGATGCTTCATCAGCTCGAGCGCTTCGGTCTGGTTCTCGTTGGCGATCGGCTGCATCATGAAGAACTTCATGTCTCTTTCGAGCGCCATGTCGATCATCAGATCGACCGGATGGGTGTTCTTCTGGCGTGCCAGCTCCGCCATCGTCTTGTGCGGGCCCTTCATGTCGGTCATCGCGTAGATGTAGTCCCACTCGGGCGGCCGGGCCTCGGTACCGCGCACCTCCGGGCCCTCGTAGGGCTTCGATGCGACCTCGACGAGGCGGCGGCGCATCTCTGGATCGAGCAGCATCTTCTTCTGCTCGGCGAGAGGCTTGGCGCGCATCTCCTTCCACACGTCCCACTTGTCGAACGGCAGATGGGTCTCGAACGAGAGCAGCACGCTCAGCGCGCGGCTGTGCACCTGGGCGAACATGCGTCCGCCGGCTGCAGCGGTGCGCTCGATGATGTCGAAGGTCGAGCGCCAGCCGCCCGGCCGCGTGCGGCGGTTGAACAGGCCGAAGGTGATCGGGCGGCCCGACTCGATCGCGAGCTTGGACAGGCCGTCATAGTAGGCGCGCGCCTTCTCGCTGTCGGCGCCGCGCGGCTCTCCCGCGACCTCGACCATGCCCGCGCCCATCGCCTTCACGAGCGTCTCGAACTCGTGCCAGCTGGCGAGGCGGCTCGCGACCGGCTTGTCGTCGGACGTCTGGTGATTGACCGAGCGGGTGGTCGAGAAGCCGTGCGCGCCGGCGTCCACCGCCTCCTTCACCAGATGCACCATCTTCGCGAGCTCGTCCTCGCTCGCCTCGTCGGTGAAGGCGCGCTGGCCCATCACATAGGTGCGCAACGCGCAGTGCCCCATGTAGCCCGCGTAATTGATGCCCTTGGGCAGCGACTCCAGCACGTCGAGGAATTCGGGGAAGCTTTCCCAGCGCCACTTGATGCCGGCCAGCATCGCGGCGCGGCTGATGTCCTCGGCGCGTTCGAGGTTGCGGAACACCATGTCGGCCTCGGCCTCGCGACACGGCGCAAGGGTGAAGCCACAATTGCCCATCACCACGCTGGTGACGCCCTGGTAGCAGGAGCTGGTGCCGATCGGATCCCAGAATATCTGCGCATCCATGTGGGTGTGGCCGTCGACGAAGCCGGGCGACACCACGTGGCCCTCGGCGTCGAGCGTCTCCTTCGCGCTGCCGCCGATGCGGCCGATCTCCGCGATCTTGCCGTCCTTCACGCCGATGTCGCCGCGGTAGCGCGGTAGCCCCGAACCATCGACGATCATGCCGTTCTTGACGAGCAGGTCGAATGCCATTGGCGGTCCTCCGGTGTGCCGCATAGGATAACTCAACCAAAAGCGAGGAAACATGGAATTCGGCGTCCTTTTCACGTCCCATCCGAATCCGAAAGAGGAGCCATATCCGCACCGCGATGTTCATGCCCGCACGACGGAAGAGGTTCTGGAGGCCGAGCGGCTGGGCTTCGACACGGCGTGGATTGCCGAGCATCATTTCGCGACGAGCTACGGCATCATGCCGGACTGCTTCGCCTACATGGCCTATCTCGCGGCCAAGACCAGCCGCATCAACATCGGCGCGGCTGTCATCACCCTGCCGCTCTACGATCCGATCCGCGTGGTCGAGAACACCTCGTTCGTCGACATATTGTCGAACGGCCGCGTGCGGCTCGGTGTCGGCTCCGGCTACCGGCCGTACGAGTTCGAGGGGTTGGGCAAGGACTTCGAGAACCGCCGCGACATGGTCGAGGAGGCGATCGGCCTGATGTTCGACGCCTGGCATCGCCACCGCTGGGATCACAAGGGCAGGTATTTCGCGGGCACGGTGAAGGACCAGTACGAGATGCTGCCGCATCCCGTGCAGATGCCGCATCCGCCGCTCTACATGGCGGGCGGCACCGACCGCTCGATCGGCTACAGCGGGCGCAACGGCTTCGGGCTCATGCTCTCGACACTGCCCGGAGTCGAGACGCTCGCGGCGCAGACCGCGCTCTACAAGCGCGAGCTTGGCGCGGCGAGCGCCGAGCGGCGGCAGAACCCGGCGGCCGGCAACATCGACATCGCGCGCTGGGTCTATATCGCCGACAGCGATGCACAAGCGCGGGCCGATACCGAAGAAGCGGTCGTCCGGCATATCGCGCATTTCGGCGGCACGGGCACCAGCGGCTATCTCGGCTCGGTGTCGGAGAAGGGCACGGCGCTCAACTACGATGACCTGCTCGCCACGACGCTTCTGCACGGCTCGGCCGAGACGGTGATCGCGCGCCTGCGCGAGATGCAGGCGCGCACCGGCATGACCTCGCTGCTGCTGCACTACCCGCCCTACTATGGCCGCGAGAAGACGATGCAGAGCCTGAAGCTATTCGCGGAGCGCGTGATCCCGGCGTTCCGTCCGCCGGCGCGGAGAGCGGTCGCGGCGGAGTGACCCTCAGCAACAACGCGCTCGGCGCCCTGCTCACCATGCTGGCGATGCTGTGCTTCGCCGTCATGGATGCGATCAGCAAGTCGCTGGTGGCCGAGTACGCCGTCGGCCAACTCATGTGGGTCCGCTACGGGCTGCTCTGCCTGTTCGCCTGGTTCGTCGTGCGCCGCCGTGGCTTGCGCGCGGCGCTGCGCAGCCGGCGGCCGGGGTTGCAGATCTTCCGCTCGCTCGTCGCCGTCATCGAGGGCGCGATGTTCGTGCTCGCCTTCCGCTACCTGCCGCTCGCCGACACGCATGCGGTCGCCGCGACATCGCCGCTGATCGTCATCGCGCTTGGCGTCCTGTTCCTCGGTGAGCGCGCCGGCCTCGCGCGCTGGCTCGCCGTCGCGGCGGGCTTCCTGGGCGTGCTGCTGATCGTACGGCCCGGCTTCCGCGCCTTCGACTGGCCGCTGGTGCTGCCGCTGGCCGGCGCGGTGCTATGGGCCGGCTACCAGATCCTGACGCGTCTTGCCTCGCGCAGCGATCCGCCCGACACGGCGCTCATCTGGTCGGCGATCGTGGCGTTCGTCGCGTCGAGCTTCGTCGGCCCGCTCGACTGGAAATGGCCGACGCCCGCGGCCTGGGCGCTGATGGCCACCGTCGCCGCGATCGGCACCGTCGCCCACTATGCGCTGATCAAGGCGCTCGACTACGCCGAAGCGGGTTCCGTGCAACCCTACAGCTATACGCTGCTGGTGTGGGCGACGCTGACGGGGTGGCTGGCCTTCGGCGACGTGCCCGACGGATGGACGATCCTGGGCGGCGCGGTCGTGGTGGCGAGCGGCCTCTACACCTGGCACCACGACCGCCGCAGGGTTATCGCGGCCACGCCCTGAGGTTCACCAACCCGCCCTCGATCGGCAGAGTGATGCCGGTCACCCAGCGCGATTCGTCCGATGCGAGATATACAGCGCCATAGGCGATGTCCCAGGCCGTGCCCTCGGTCTGCATCGGCACCATCTTGCGCCGCCGCTCGCGCGCCTCGGTGCCCATGTGCGCCACCATCGGCGTATGGACCGAGCCGACGACGATGCAGTTGGCGCGGATGTTCTGCGTCGCGTAGTCGGCCGCGACCGACCGGGTGAAGCCGTGCAGGCCCGCCTTGGCGGTCGAATAGGCGACCGCGCCCGCGCTGCCCATCAGGCCGACCGCGCCCGCGATCGACGACACCATGATCACCGAGCCGCCGCCGCCCGCCTTCATGCGCGGCAGGCAGGCCTTGGTGCACAGCATCGTCGTGGTGAGGTTTGCCGCGATCACCTTGTTCCAGTCGTCGAGAGTCACCGTCTCGGGCGTGCCTGGCGCGCCGATGCCGACATTGTTGTGCAGGATGTCGAGCCGGCCGTAGGTCTTCATCGTGAACGCGGCCATCGCCTCGCAGGCATCGAGATCAGCGACATCGGCGGCGAAGACCGAGGCCTCGCCGCCCTCGTCCTTGATCTGCGCGGCGAGCTTCTCCGCCCGCTCCGCGCTGCGGTTGACCAGCACCACCTTGGCGCCCTCGCGCGCGAACAGGATTGCGGTCGCCATGCCGTTGCCCACGCCCTCGCCGCGCGGCGCGGCTCCCGTGACCACCGCGACCTTGCCCTTGAGACGATCCGTCATTCCTTTTTCCTCCCGCCATTTTCGTCCAGAGCGCCAAATGCTATGGCTTTGCGCCATGGCCAGCAACGATACCTTCGAGGGCGGCTGCACCTGCCGCCAGATCCGTTACCGCGTCACATCCAAGCCGATGTACGTGCATTGCTGTCACTGCCGCTGGTGCCAGCGTGAGACAGGCACGGCCTTCGCGCTCAACGCCATGATCGAGGCCGACCGGGTCGAGCTGACGGCCGGCACGCCCGAGCTCGTGAACACGCCCTCGGCAAGCGGCAAGGGCCAGAAGATCTGGCGCTGCCCGACCTGCAAGGTCGCGGTGTGGAGCAACTACGGCGGCGCGGGCGACAAGGTGCGCTTCGTGCGGGTCGGCACGCTCGACGATCCCGACGCGATGCCGCCCGACATCCACATCTTCACAATGTCCAAGCAGCCCTGGGTCGCGCTGCCGGCCGGCACGCCGGCGGTGCCCGAGTACTACAAGCCGAAGGAGATGTGGCCGACGGAAAGCCAGGAACGCTTCGCAGCCCTCCGGGGGAAATGACACCCGAAACGCGCGACAAGCTCCTGCGCGTCGGCAGCAAGCGCATCGTTGCCGCCCTCGCACAACATGGGATTGCGGATCGCGTCGTCGAGAGACTTCCAGCCTGCGATCCCTTTGCAGGTTCCGCGAGCATCACCATCGAATCCTGTCGCGAGGGCAGCGTCCTGGTCGGCGAAGCAGCCGATCGCATGGTCGAGCGTCTCCGGCAGCGAGGCATCGCGGGCATCGTGCGCCGAAGCGACCTGCGCGATATTCCCGTCGAAGCAGGCGACGCGATCCTTCGAGATCGCGAGAGCCTCGTCGTGATCCCTGCGGCGCTCGTCGAAACGGTTGCCGAAGAAGCCGCCGAAGCGATCGCCTTCGAGGAGTTTACCGCCGACCAGGTCGCCCAGGGCGGCGGCGTCTACGGCCTCCACATCCCGAGTGGTGATCGTGCCAAGCAAGCCTTCGCCGCCTGGCGCCGGATGAAGGGAAAATGACGTCTCCTGAGAGCGTGTGACCTTTTCTGCTGGTGTCGAACGGCTGGGAGCGCGGCTCTCCAGAGCCGCTCTTTTTTCGGTTTGCTACAGCTCATGAGCGGCTCTGGAGAGCCGCGCTCCCAGCCCAAAAGGTCACAGCCGCTCAGGATAACGGCGGCCAGTAGTCGGGTAACTTCGTTGCGAGCCAGCGCGCCAGCGCGGCATTCACGTCGATCGGCTTTTCCTGCGCCATCCAGTGGCCCGACTTCACCACGACCTCGGTGAGGTCGGCGCAATCCTTGCGCATCGGCTCGGCGAGGCGGGACTGCACCGTCTCGCAGGTCTGGTCGTAGAGGCCGTGCAGGAACAGCACCGGCATCGCGAGCTTGCCGCCGTTCGGCGCACGCCGGGCGTAGGCGCCGTTGAGCTTGTGGTTCATGTACCAGGAGTCCGGTCCGAAGAAGCCGTTGCGCGTCAGCGCCGCGACGTATGAATCGAGATCCTGCTCCGTCAGGACATCGGTATCGCGCGGCACGTCGGGCCATGCGCCGCCGCCCAGCCAGCCGCCGGCCTTGCGCACCGCGGCGGTGCGCGACGGCTTGCCGACGCCGTCGGGATTGCCCTTGCGGAACAGCGCCTTCACCGTGTTGCGGATGTTCCCTTCGAAGCTCGCATGCGCCTTGTCAAAGCTCTCCTCGTAGAAGAACTGGTAGTCCCACTGGCCCGCCGGATACTCCGCCTCGGGATAGACCGAGCGGTCGACCAGCGGCACGACCGTGTCGAGCGTGAAGCCCGACGACAGGTACGGCACGCACAGACTCGCGACACCGACCGTCCGGTCGGCGTGATGCGCCGCCATGTTCCAGACGACGGGGCTGCCCCAGTCGTGGCCGATCCATACTGCCTTCTCGCGGCCCAGCGACGCCAGCAGCTCGAGCATGTCAGCGACGATCAGCTCCTGCGCGAAGTCTTCGTGCCGCGTGTAGGTGCTCGACCGTCCATAACCGCGCATGTCGGGCGCGATGCAGCGGAAGCCGAGCGCGGCGAACGCCGGGAGCTGATGCCGCCACGAGAGCGAGAGCTCCGGCCAGCCGTGGCAGAAGATCAGCAGCGGTCCGTCTTCCGCTCCGCAGGCGAGATAGCCCGTGGTGTGGCGCGGCGTCTTGACGGTGTGTTCGGTGACCGGGAATGTCATGGCAGGAGGCTCCCATGGATATCGATACCGGCACAAATGAACTTTTGTGCGCCGTGCATGACGGCGTCGCGACCATCACCCTCAACCGGCCCGAGGCGCGCAACGCCATGTCGCCCGACCTGACGGGCGCGCTGCGCACGCAGATCAAGGAGCGCGGCAACGATCCCGCGGTCGGCGTCCTGCTGATCACCGGCGCCGGCACCGCCTTCTGCTCCGGCGGCGACGTGAAGGGCATGGGTGGCCGCGGTCCGCGCGGACAGATGAGCTTCGAGGAACGGCTCGCCGACCTGCGCTGGCGCCAGACCGGCCTGACGGGCGCGCTGGTCGCGGTGCGCAAGCCGACGATCGCGGCGCTGCCCGGCGCGGCAGCAGGTGCAGGCTTGGCGATCGCGCTGGCCTGCGACATGCGGATCGCGGCGAAGTCGGCGTTCTGCGCGACCGGCTATGCCCGCATCGGCCTCTCGGGCGACTACGGCATCGCCTGGCTGCTCACCCGCACGATCGGCTCGATGCGGGCACGTGAGCTGATGTTCACCGCCGAGCGCGTCGACGCCGAGCGCTGCGAGCGGATCGGCCTGGTCAACCGCGTGGTCGACGACGCCAGGCTGCAGGACGAGGCCTTCGCGCTGGCGAAGTCGATTGCTGGCGGCCCGGCGCTCGCACTGCGCGCCATGAAGGACAATCTCGACGAGGCACTGCACATCGACTACGGCACCGCGCTGCATCGTGAGTCGGAACGGCTGGTTGGCTGCTCGCGTACGGAAGATCACAAGGAAGCGGTTCAAGCCTTCGTCGAGAAGCGCAAGCCGGCGTTCAAGGGGCGCTAGGCGTCCAAAGAAATCTTTCATGCTCTTCCGGACCGCGAGCGTCTCGCTCGCTCATGCTTATGAGCGAGCGAGACGCTCGCGGTCCGGAAGAATTCAGACGCGCACCGCGCGCTTGCCGCGGTTGGTGCCTTCGAACAGGCCGATCAGCGCCTCGGGCGCACGCTCCAGCCCGTCGAAGATGTCGACCTGGGCCTTGATGCGGCCGTCGGCGATCCAGCGCGCCAGCCGTGCTTCGGCCTCGGCACGGCGGTCGTAGAAGTCCATCACGATGAAGCCTTCCATCCTGATCCGCTTGGTCACGATCAGGCCGGGCACCGCCATGGGGCCGGGCGCGGGCTTCTCGACGTCGTATTGCGAGACGTTGCCGCAGCAGGCGATGCGGCCCTTGAGGTTCATCAGCCCCAACGCCGCGTCGAGCACTGGCCCGCCGGTGTTGTCGAAATAGACGTCGATGCCCTCGGGGCACACCGCCCGCAGCGCGCGGAACACGCCGCCCGCCTTGTAGTCGACCGCCGCGTCGAAGCCGAGCTCGCGCACCAGCCAGTCGCACTTGTCCTGCCCGCCGGCGGTGCCGACCACGCGGCAGCCGGCGATCTTGGCGATCTGGCCGACCATCGAGCCGACCGCGCCCGCCGCTGCCGATACCAGCACCGTGTCGCCCGGCTTGGGCCGGCCGACCTCGAGCAAACCGAAATAGGCCGTGAGGCCGGTGACGCTGAGCGGCCCGATCAGCATCTCGAGCGGCACGTCGGTCGTGCGCCTGGTCAGCCGCCGCGCCGGCATCGCCGCATAATCCTGCCAGCCCCAGTCGCCCTCGACGATGTCGCCTTTGGCAAAGCCGGGTGCCTTGGACTCGACGACCTCGCCGATCACGAAGCCGCTCATCACCTGCCCGGGCTCCAGCGCGTCGCGATAGGTCTTGCCCATCATCCAGGCGCGGTTGGCCGGATCGAGCGACAGCATGCGCGTGCGCACCAGCACCTCGCCTTCGCGTGGCACCGGAATCGCCGTCTCGGTCCACTGGAAGGTGTCCTTGCCGATCTTGCCGGCCGGCTGCTTGGCGTAGAGCCATTGGCGGTTCATGGCATCAATCCTTGTAGTTCGCAGCGCGCTTCTGGAGGTTCGACATCACGGCCTCGAGCTGGTTGGGCGAGCCGATCAGTTTCTGCTGTTCCACCGACTCCGCCATCAGGCCGGTCGCGGCATCGACGGCGACAGCATCGTTCAGGATGCGCTTGGCCGCGCGGATCGCGTCGGGGCTCTTGCCGGCGATCTCCCTCGCCGTCTCGAACGCCGCGGCCCGCGGGTCGGCCACGACCTTGGTCACGAAGCCGAGCTTGTATGCCTCTTCGCCGGTGAAGATGCGGCCGGTATAGGTGAGCTCGCGCACGACATCCTCGCGCGCGAGATGACGCATCAGCTGCGTGCCGGCGAGGTCGGGCACGAGGCCCCACTTGATCTCCATCACGGAGAAGCGCGTGTCGGCGGTGGTGTAGCGCATGTCGGCACCGAGCATGATCTGGAAGCCGCCGCCCAACGCCACACCGTGCACCGCGGCGATCACCGGTACCGGCAAGGTCCGCCATTGCCAGGCACATTGCTGCGGCCGGTTGGCGATCCCATGAGTACGGGCAGTGAGATCGCGCACGCCGGGCACCGCATCGCCTTGCGCCTTCATCGCCGCGAACGAGCCCATGTCGAGGCCGGCGCAGAAGCCCTTGCCCTCGCCCGACAGCACGACGCAGCGCAGCCCCTTCATCGCCGCGAGCTGCGCGCCGGCTTCGAGGATGCCCTCGAACATTGCCGGATCGAGCGCGTTCATCTTGTCGGCGCGGATCAGGCGGACGTCGGCGACGCCGTCCTTGAGGTCGATCGAGACGCGGTCCTTCATTTTTCCCCCTCCGATTTCAGCCAGGCGCGCAGCCGTTCCTTCACTTCGTCGGACGACAGGCGCTTGGGCGGCGCCAGGCTGCCGTCGTCCTTCTTGGGCCACATCATCACCGCAATCGCACGCTGGATGTCAGCGAACGTGGAATCCTCGGGCAGCCGGTCGAGCAGTGCCCGGACCTGCTCCTTGTCGCTCGGTTTGGTCGTCGTGTCGCTCATTTGGCTGCCATCTGCCAGAGACCCTGTGTGATGTACACCGCACCGAGCACCAGGATCACCCGCCGCGTCCAGTAATAGAACTGCTTGTCGGACAGCCGGTCGAGGAATCCGCGCGACAACGTGGTGCCGATCACCGCGAATACCGCGGCAAAGGCCATGACCGCCCATTGCTGCCAGTCGCGGCCGGCCGGATCAGCGATCAATGCGCCGAAATAGGTCACCTTGGTGAGATGGCCCATGACCTGCGCGGCGGCCTTGGTCGAGACATTGACCTGCCGCGTCATGCCGGTGCGCACATAGAAGATATCGAGGATCGGCCCGGTGACGCCCGACACGAGCTGCAGTGCGCCGCCGATCGCGCCAGCGAGGAAGGCCTGCCCGCGACGCTCGATGTTAGGCGCGAGCGTCTGCGGCACGGACAAGGCGACAAATGGGGTGAGGCCGACCGCCATCAGCACCGTCCACTTCGGCGGCACGAAGGCCAGCGACGAGAACACGACCAGCGAGAAGACCGAACCCATCCCGAAACCGAGCACGACGCCCCAGTTGATGTGACGGCGCCACAGCCACGACCGCCAGCCATTGGCCGCGATCTGGATCACGCCATGGAACACCATCGCGACCGGCACCGGCAGGATCATCAGCAGGAAGCCGATCAGCAGCATTCCGCCGGCCATGCCGAAGATTCCCGAGATGAACGAGGTCACGACCGCGACGACGGCGAGCGCGGCGAGAATCAGCGGGGTGAACATCGGCCTGCGGGTTAGCGCGGCCCCAGGGCGTTGTCGAGGTTGGCCTCAGGTCTGCGAACGGATGGGGTCAGGGACCTTTGACGTCGAAAGGCTCCTCGTAGAGCTTGCGGCCATAGGCGACGAACATCTTCTGATAGGCTCCGTCGGCCTTGAGTTCCGTCATCGCCCCGGCGACCGCCTCGGCAAGCGCCTTGTTCTTCAGGCCAAAGGCGATCAGGGTCGGATAGAGGCCGGGGACGGCCTCGGCGAACTCGCCCTTCTCGCCATAGAGGCGCGCAACCGCATCGACACTGACGGCCGCGTCGACCTGGCCGGCACGCAGCGCCTGATAGGCGGTAGCGAAGTTGTCGAAGGTCCGGACAGTGATGGGCTTCAGCCCCTTCTCCTCCAGGGACTTCGACAATTCGCGGGCCCGGCGTTCCGGGGCACCGCCCATTTCGACGCTGACGGACCGGCCGGCGAGGTCTTCGGGCTTGGTGATCTTCAACGGATTGCCGGCCTGCGCGGAGATGCTGATGCCATCGTAGCCGTAGCGCACGAGCTGCATGATCTTGGCGCGATCCTCGGTGAAGAACATGCCGGTGTTGATCATGTCCCATCGTCCGCTCTGCACGCCGGGCACCATGACCGAGAATTCGACCCTCACATGCTCAGGTTTGAGGCACAGCTTGCGGGCGATTGCCTCGCCCAGCTCGACATGCAGGCCCCGCAGCTGGCCTTTGTCATCGACCCACTGCACCGGCGGCAGGGTCGGGTTGATCGACATGACCAGGGTACCAGGCTTCACGAGCAGCGAGTCAGGCACCTTCTGCGTGCACGTCTGGGAAAATGCCGACGTGGAAAATGCCAGCACGCCGGCTGCTCCCAAGGCGATGGCGGTCGCTCGGTTGGCGATCATGTGAATTACCCCCGGCTTGATTGGCCAAGGGGTGCAAGGCTCGTGCCGCGAAGCTCGCCTTCCGCCAATTCTGCTATAGCTGTCGCCATGTCCGATACCGATCTGCTTTTCACACCGGCCGCCAAGGCCGCCGCGCTCATCCGTGCCAAGAAGCTTTCGCCCGTCGAATACCTCGACACGATCCTGAAGGCGGCCGATGAGGCCAACCCCAGGCTCAATTGCTTCCGTGCCGTGATGGCCGCCGATGCCCGCCGCGACGCGAAGAAGGCCGAGGAGGCGGTGATGCGCGGCGACCCGCTCGGGCCGCTGCATGGCGTGCCGATCAGCGTCAAGGACCTGGTCGATGTGAAGGGCGTGCCGACGCGGCATGGCTCGGCGATCTTCGAGGGCAATCCGCCGGCCGCGGCGGACGACATCCTCGTGAAGCGGCTGCGCGATGCAGGCGCGATCATCTTTGCCAAGGCGACCACTCCGGAATTCGGCAACAAGGGGCTGACCGACGGGCCGTCGTTCGGCGTCACGCGCAATCCATGGAACCTCGGGCGCACGCCGGGCGGCTCGAGCGGCGGCGGCGCGGCGGCCGTGGCGGCGGGCCTCGGCCCTCTCTCCCTCGGCACCGACGGCGCAGGCTCGGTGCGGGGGCCGGCCTCGTGCTCGGGGCTGGTCGGGTTGAAGCCGACCCTCGGCGTCGTACCCTACGACACCACGCGCGACGCCTTCGGCAACAATATCTACGCGGGCCCGATCAGCCGCACGATCACCGACGCCGCAATCATGCATTCGGTGATGGCGGGGCCGAGCGAAAAGGATCCATGGGCGCTCAGCAGCGCGGGCCAGCGGCCGCTCTCGCCCAAGCTCTCGGGCGAGGACCTGTCCGGCGTCCGTATCGGCTATGTCGAGCGTTGTGCCAATCCGCGGGTCGCCGCGGACGTGCGCAGCAATACCCTCGCGGTACTCGGGGGCTGGGAAGCGATGGGCGCCGAGATCGAGGAAGTCACCGAGACGATCGACTGGATCGAATACGAGGGCCGCGTGCTCTATCAGGCCGGCTTCGCCGTATCCTGCGCACAATATTTGCCCAAGTGGCAGAACCAGATGGACCCGGTGACGCTCGCCTTCATGCAGCGCGGCGACAGGTTCACGCTGGCCGACTTCCGCAACGCGCAGTTTGCGCGCACCGCGCTGTTCCGCAGGATCCAGACGCTGTTCGAGCGTTACGATTTCATCGTGACGCCGACCAACGCGCGCACCGCGCTCGACGTCACGCACGACGCCGCCAACGACGACGTGATCATCGACGGCGTCAAGTGCGGCATCACCCGCCAGGGCTGGACCTCGTACCAGTATCCTTTCAACCTCACCGGCCACCCCGCCATGGCCGTGCCGTCGGGTTTCGGCGCCGACGGACTGCCGACCTCGGTCCAGATCGTCGGCAAGTGGCAGGCCGAGACCGACGTGCTGCGGCTCGGCGCGCTGCTCGAGCGGATTCGGCCATGGGCGGAGCTCCGGCCGGAGAAATTCCTCACGGCCTGACCCTTCTCGACAACGCCAGGCCTCTTATGGGCAGGACCGCAACAAACGAGGTTCCGCCCATGGGTTTCACACGCAATGTCCCAGGCCGGGAGCGCGCTGCAAGGGCGCTGCCCGGCATCTCTCTTCTCGCCAGCGTGGTCGTCGTGCCGCCGGCGGGCTGGGCGCTGTGGGCCGCCCTCGCGACGGGCGTAGCGCTCATCCTCACCGCGCTCGCGGGCTTGTGTCCGGCCTGCGCGATGATCGGGCGGCGGCCATGAGCGCCCTCGCCCGAGACCCCGCGCTACCCCGGACATTGACGACGGATGCAACCAAGCTCTCACGCGCATCGATTGCATTTTATTGCAACGTTCGCCGTGCTTCTCCTGCTTGATTGGGGCTTGACTTGCACCGCTCCCAGGTTGAAGCTTCCATATTCTTAAATTAGTGGGTTGCGTTGAGAGTTGTTTCCTGTTGTCGATAGAGGAGAGCTGTCATGCAATCATTTAATCCATTCAACACGAAGGCACGCGTCGTGTTGGCTTTCGACCCGGACCACCTGCAGAAAATCGAAAAGGAGCACCTCGCGCGGATTGTAGAGGTCGCCATCGATCTTTCGAAGATTCCCGGTTTCCGCGGGTGCCTCCCATGCGCGGCCTCCGGCTTCGACGAGTTTGCTTGGAACAGCCGGGTCCTCCCGGCACTGAGGGAAGGGCAGAGCTGACACACGCTCTCCCAGGGCGCCGCGATTGCACCGGGCTGACGCGCAGCCGCGTCAGTTAGGCGTGGGCCTAACCTATCAAAAGGAAATCCATGATTTCCTTTTGGCGCATTTGGACGTGGTCGACTACCTCGAGGTTGTTCCCGATACCGCGTGGACGGATCACGGTCCGGGCCATGCTCCGCAGTATGTCGACGATCGCGAAGCACTACGCTTCTTCACGGCATTTCGAGAGCAGAAGCCGATCGTTGCCCATAGTATCGGGCTTTCCATTGGCAGCGCCCATCGATTTCGAGAAGAGCATATAGAACAGGTCAGGCGCTGGGATGGGTTGCTCGATTTTCCCTGGCACAGCGATCACTTGGCGTTCAACATTGTTGAAGACGAGGACGGGGAAGAGGCACTGCTTGGTGTTCCGTTCTCGGTGACGCATGACGAGGACATGCTTGCAATGCTCGCAGCGCGCGTCCTGCGAATCCGATCAGCGATCGACAAGCCCTTCCTGCTCGAAAACAATGTCTCATACATTCGGTATGCAGACGAAGGCTTCGACCCGCCCATCTTCCTGAACGAACTTTGCCGGCGCGCCGGCTGCGGCGTGCTGCTTGACCTGCACAATCTTTATGTGGATTGGCGCAACGGGGCAGTCGACGCGGAAGCGTTTCTGGCTTCGCTCGACCTCTCCCGTGTCGTTGAGGTGCATTTGGCCGGCGGCCTCACCTACGAGGGCACCTATCTCGATGCCCATTGCGGAGGCGTTCCGGATGACCTTTGGCCAATTGTCACGAGGGTACTGCCGGAATGTCCGAACCTGCGCGGCGTGACCTTCGAGCTTCTCGGCTCCTGGTACGCAAGGTTCGGTGAAAGAGCGTTGGTCGACACTCTGGCGCGAATTCGAGACCTGGAGCGTGCCTCCCGCCACAGGAGACTCCGGGCATGACGATAGCCCGGTTCCAATCTTCCCTCGCCAAGCTCGTCGCCCATGGAGGCGCAATCGACGATAACCAGGGAGCGCTGTCGGATCTGGAAAAGCAGCGACTTGCCGATATCGGAGGTCAGCATGGAAAGGCCATCATGCAGACACTCTACTTCGGCTGGCGCCTGACCAAGGTGCTGTCTCTTCTGCCCTTGACCACCAGGCTGCTGGGTGACGAAGCTTTGGCCGCCAGTCTCAAGGGCTTCTGGAAGCAAAGAATGGCGAAGAGCCTTTACTTCGTCGAGGAGTGCCTCGCGTTTCTCGATTTCCTCGAGGGCGACATCAAGGATCGTCCGGCTTTCTTTGAGGAGGTAACCGGCTTCGAAAAGGCCCGGCTCCAGCTCCGCGATCGCCAGTCGAAAGGAAGGCCGTGCCAGCCTGTGGAAGTCCGATTCCGATGCCATCCCGACGCGCTCCTGTCCGCTCTGATGTCTGGAACAGACGTTTCGACCATAGTCCCAGATGACATCGTCCTGCGCGGTGAACTCGGTGAGGACGGCGAAGAGCGATGGACGCTGTTGCAGTCGGCGGCAGAGGAGCTGCGGGCATAGCACCGGCGGCGATTGCGCTCAATCGCGGCCAAATCACCTGACTGCTCTCCGTGTATCGGTGGTGTCCCTGCTTGAGCAATTTCCCGGGAGCGATTTTCCGATTGCTCGATCACAATCTCCTCGGAACGCTATTCAATTCCAGATTACGATATCAGTAGCGTTTGACTTGAACTGCGCGGCTCCGGCATGGCCAATGCCGTCCCGCACCCTCCGGCAACCATTCAGGCCCCTTCGCAAGATAGGCATGACTCAGCATGGGAGGCCCAGGCGACACCCGCGGGTGAAGTATGACCAGGTGAAATATGACAACCATCACGGGCGGCGATCCCGCGCAGGCCATCGAGCGCCATGAAACGTTGGGCAGCGAACCGCTGCGAACCTTCCGCTTGGTGTCCGCCTCTCACGAGCGAAAGCGACGACGGACCGCCCCATAGCCACCATCGCCTCCAGGTCAAACGCGGAAAGGTGCGATGTCACCTGCTCGGCGAAGTGCCGTATATCGCCCGGAGCATCCACGTTCACCGGGGCTGTCGCAATCGAGCAATAGCGGTAATGCCAGCGGCCAATAGTCCGGACTCTTAGTGAAACCCAAGCAACGCCGAGCAGTGTAGGAGCTCTGCCCAATCTGCCGCAGGCAACGATCGCCAGGGATGACGAGGTCCTTCACTTCATCGACGGAAACGGTCTGGAGGAACAGGCTTGGGCGATGTCGATACACATCGGCTTGCATGGGCCCAGCTCGTGGCCGGGGCTGTCATACTGGCTCGCGACAAGAGACTTCAAAAAGCGGCGATCCGGATCGGCCTCGCCACGCGAGGGAAAAATTCCGCCTCATAGCGCTTGGCAGATCAGTCGGCGGTCAGGGTATTCACCGTCCGTTGCGCGCGGCGACCGAGTCCTGGGAACAGCGGCTCGCCCGCGTGCACCTTCATGCAGCGTTCGAGCTGCTCGCCGGTCGCGGCGTCGATGTCGCGGCGCGCGTCGAGGTCGTCGGCCGATCGGTATCGCTCGCTGGCTTCGCTCCAGAGGATATCGCACGGTGTCGTGGCGTCTTCGGCTTCAAGCGAAGCGGGGAACAGGGAGAGATAGACGAGGCCGTTCCTGACGACGGCTACGACGATGTGCAGAGGCAGCCGGGTGAGGCTTCGTCCCTTGACCATGAGGCGCGCAATCGCGAGATCCGCCCCCGGCGGCGTGGCGGCGTGGCGACGGGCAACGGTGCAAAAATCCTGACCGCCGCGTCGGCATTGAGAGCTCGAAGATGGCCAATGTCGTCGCGCTCGAGTGCGGCCCTGGGGTCGCGACCGCCCAGCCAGAGCTGCAGGATGCCTTCCGTGGTCGCCACCGCGCGGATGCGGCCGTTCGAGAGAAGGAGGCCGTCGAGGGCGCCGGCGGCCGTGCTGCAGCACACGGGATCGGGATGGAAGCCGATGACGGAAGAGCCCTTCGGCAGCGGGAAGCGCGCCATGACGCCCTGCAGCCGTGCCTTGAGCTCGCCTTCGACGGCCTGCGCCTCCCGCCCCCAGGCCGTTTCGCCGATCGGCCGAGGCAGCGACTTGTATCTGGTCTCGAGCCCCGCACCCGCCTGCCCGCGCGCCGCGACGTAGGCCCGGTCCCCGGACGTCTGGGCTTGGGCCAGCGGCACTGCGGCCAGCATAAGGAGGACGAGAATGCTGCGCATGGCGGCAGGATACACTGGCCGGAGGTCATTGTGCCGCTGATCAACAAACTCGGCATCGAGGCCGAATAGGCTAAGCTCTGCCGGGATCAAAACACACAGGGAGTGAAAAGG
Source organism: Reyranella sp. (assembly GCF_965279465.1). Classification (NCBI taxonomy): domain Bacteria; kingdom Pseudomonadati; phylum Pseudomonadota; class Alphaproteobacteria; order Hyphomicrobiales; family Reyranellaceae; genus Reyranella; species Reyranella sp. The sequence goes on along the minus strand of NZ_OZ257242.1, from coordinate 2,469,678 downwards.
ATGCGCCTGAGATCAGCGCTGCTCGGCCTGCTCGCCACGATGTCAATCGCGGGACCGGCGATGGCAGAGTTCCCCGACAAGCCGATCCGCATCATGGCGCCCTATGCGCCGGGCGGGAACATCGACGTCACCGCGCGCATCATCGCCGACAAATTGAAAGACGTGCTGGGCGTCACGGTGCTGGTCGAGAACAAGGCCGGCGCCTCGGGCATGATCGGCGCCGACATCATCGCCCGCTCGCCGCCGGACGGCTACAACCTGCTGGTCTCGGCCAACTCGATGGTCGACATCCCGGTGATCTACGGCAACGCGCCTTACGACTGGAAGACGGCGTTCCAGCCGATCAGCCATATCCAGGCGGTGCCGGCCGTTCTGGTCGTCCATCCTTCCTCGCCGATCAAGACGCTCGCCGACTTCATCAAGGTCGGGCGCGAGACGCCGGCCAAGCTGGCCGTCGCGGATTCCGGCGTCGGCACCACCAACCACATCGTCCTCGAGCTGATGAGCGATGCCACCCAGGCCAAGTATACGGTCATCCATTACAAGGGCAGCGGACAAGCCTCGATCGACGTGATCGCGGGCCAGGTGCCGGCCCAGGTCGACCAGCTCAACAGCTCGCTCGGTCATATCAGGGCCGGCAAGCTGCGCGCCATCGCCGTCACCTCCGACAAGCGCATGCCGGAGCTGCCCGACGTCCCGACCGTCAAAGAGTCGGGCATCCCCGAGCTCAAGGACTTCACCTATTCGACCTTCACCGGCCTGTTCGGCCCGGCGAAGATGCCACCTGAAGTGCTGAAGAAGCTCAACGAGGCCATGGTGAAGGTCCTGACCGACCCGGTGACAGTCAAGAAGTTCGCCGACCTCACCGCCGAGGCCAAGCCCAGCACGCCCGAGGAACTCCGTGCGATGCTGGACGTAGAGGACCGCACCGCCGTGCCGCTGATCAAGAAGCTCGGCATCAAACCGGAGTAGCACATCCAATGACCTGGCTTCCGCCGTCGGTCGCGCCGATCGTCCTGCTGCTGTGCTCCAATGTCTTCATGACGTTCGCCTGGTACGGGCACCTGAAGTTCACCGACCGCCCGCTTTGGCTGGTGATCATGGCGAGCTGGGGGATCGCCTTTATCGAATACTGCTTCGCCGTGCCGGCCAACCGCTGGGGGCACGAGGTCTATAGCGCCGCGGAGCTCAAGACCATGCAGGAGGTGATCACCCTGCTCGTGTTCGCCGCCTTCTCGGTGTTCTATCTCGGCGAGCGCCTGACCCTGAACCACGCGGTCGGCTTCGCGCTGATCTTCGGCGGCGCGTTTTTCGTCTTCAAAGGCCCGCTGCCGACCTGAAACTTCGGGATGAAACGCCCGCTCTCCGCGTAACCTCGGGGGGCGGATGGTGCCAGCATCACGCCGAAGCGGCTCGATGCCGTCATCCCGGTCGATTAGGCCCAGTCGCGGTCCGTCGCTATCGAAGGGTCGGCGGCCGCTGATGCTCTACGACATGCGGCCCGGCCAACCAGCGGATTGACCCGACAATCCGCTGTCTAAGCCGCGGATTGACCCGTCAGTCGGCCGACTGAGCGGCGGCGAGGATCGCGGCCTTGGCCCGTTCGCCGGCGCGCCGGTTGCGGCGCTTCAGCCACCACATCAGGAAGCCGGTGACGGCGAAGAGCGGGATGATCACGCCCGACACGAAGACGAGGAACTTGTAGCCGCCGCCCAGCCCCTGGCCGTAATGCAGGGCGCGCTGCCAGGCGATGATCGATTCGCCGGTCGAGAGCGTCTGCGGATCGAAGACATCGACGATGCTCTTGCGCCATGGATCGATGATCACGGTGATGGCCGGCGCGCCCTCGCCGTGCCCGGGACGGATCATGCCGATGCGCAGCGCCTGGTCGGGCCGCGTCGGCAGGAAGGCGTTGAGGAAGCGCGCGTCAGGCACGCGCTCCTTGGCCAGTGCCAGCGCCTCGTCGAGGTTGATTGCGGTCGCGCCGCGCATCGGCTCGACCCGCGCCTGGAACTGGGCGACGCGCATGTCGCGGCCCGGCCATACGGTATTCACCGCGGCGGAGATCTGCTGCGGGAAGGCGAGATAAACGCCGGTGAAGTTCACCACCATGAACAGCACCAGGCTCCAGATGCCGACCGCACCATGCAGCTCGCGATTGAAGCGAATACCCTTGGCGGTGCGGCGGACCGTGAAGGCCGCCTTCCACTGGCCGGCCTTGGGCCACCAGAGATAGAGGCCCGAGCAGCCGAGGACGAGCATCGCCACACCCAGCCAGCCGACGATCTCGCGGCCCAGGCCACCGGCGATGAAGATGTGCCCATGCAGGTCGTGGAAGAAGCGTACCCAACCGGTCATCGCCTGCTGCGTCTCGAGCAGCTCGAGCGACACCGGATCGATCAGGATCTGCAGGCTGCCGGCGAACGGGCTCCGCACCGGCACACGGCCTTGCGCCTGCCCCTGTGACTGCCCTTGCGCCTGGCTCTGGCCTTGCCCGCCCTGCTGCCGGTCGCCGCCGCGGAACTGGCCGCGCTCATTCGCCATGCCTGGGCGCGAGAGGCGCACCGCGGCAGGTTCACCAACCTCGATCGGCCAACGCACGGCGATCGGGATCCGGCCGGGTTCCTTGGTTGCCGCTTTCGCTGCCTCGATCAGTTCGCTGGGCGAGCGCCACTCGCCGACGGTCTTTGCAGCCGGCTCGCCTTGACCAAGCAGATGCTCGATGTCGTGGGCATAGACCAGCACGGCGCCGGTGATGCCCATCATCACCAGCGGCAGCATCAGGATCAGGCCGATCCAGAGGTGAAGCTGCAGGAGCCAGTAGCGGACGGTGCGGCGTTGCGGCCTGGGAGCCATCGAAGTCCTCGTTTGCCAAGTAAGCACGCTGGCTGGCGATGGCTGGCTGCGTGGTGAAAGACTGTTACCCCGCGCCAAGGGCGCGGGCGATCTGGTTGGTTGCCAGCGCCGCCGCATAGGCCAGCGCCAGCATGTAGAAGAAGGTGACCGCCACCCACTTCCAGCCGCCGGTCTCGCGGCGGATGACGGCGAGCGTCGAAGCGCATTGCGGCGCGAAGACGTACCAGGCGAGCAGGGCCAGCGCCGTGGCGAGCGACCATTGGCCGGCGACGACCTTGCCGATTTTCTCCGCTGCTTCCTCGCCGCCATCGATCGCGTAGATCGTGCCGAGCGCGCCGACCGCGACCTCGCGCGCTGCCATGCCGGGGATCAGCGCGACATTGATCTGCCAGTTGAAGCCGAGAGGATCGGTGACCGGCTCGATGGCGCGGCCGATCTTGGCAGCGAGGCTGTAGCTGATCGCGGGCTCAGTGGCGCCCTCGGGCGGCTGCGGGAACGAAGCAAGCGCCCAGATCAGGATCATCATCGACAGGATCGTCGTGCCAGCACGCTTCAGGAAGGCAAGCGCCCGCGTCCAGACTCCGAAGGCGAGGCTCCTGGCCTGCGGGACCTTGTAGTCGGGCAGCTCGAGCATGAAGGGCTCGCCGGCCGTGGTTCGCCAGAAGAAGCGCTTGGCCACGAACGAGACGCCGAGCGCGCCGGCGATGCCGGCGGCGTAGAGGCCGAACATCACCAGCCCCTGCAGGCCGATGAAACCCCAGACCTCGCGGTCGGGAATGAAGGCCGAGATGATCAGGGTGTAGACCGGAATGCGCGCCGAGCAGGTCATCAGCGGTGCCACCAGGATGGTGGTCAGCCGGTCGCGCCGGTCGTCGATCACCCGCGTCGACATGATGCCGGGAATGGCGCAGGCAAAGGAAGAGAGCAGCGGGATGAAGGCGCGGCCGTGCAGCCCGGCGCCGCCCATGATCCGGTCCATCAGGAAGGCGGCACGCGCCATGTATCCGAGATCTTCGAGTAGCAGGATGAAGAAGAACAGGATCACGATTTGCGGCAGGAAGACGATGACGCTTCCCACGCCGGCAATGACGCCGTCCTTCAGGAAGCTGCGGACCAGCCCCGGCAGGGGCGCCTGGCCGACCAGCGCGCCGAGCCAGGTGAAGGCTTCGGAGATCGCCTCCATCAGCGGACTCGCCCAGGCGAATACTGCCTGGAACATCACGAACAGGATCGCGAGCAGGATCACCAGCCCGCCGACCCGATGCAGCAGCACGGCGTCAGCCTTCGCCGTGCCGGGATCGAGATGGCCGGCTTTGCGGATCGCCGCGCGCAGCACGCGGTCGGCTTCGCGCTGGCTACCGCGCAGGGCGGTGGCATCGGGCGCGCGCCACTCCGACGCAATGGTCGCCTGGTTTGCGGCGAGCCGGGCGTCGAGGGCGGCGAGCAGCGCATCGGTCCCGCCGCGGCGCACGGCGACCGAGCTCACCACCGGGATGCCAAGCTCGCGTTCGAGGGCCGCACTATCGATCTCGATGCCGCGCTTGCGGGCGATGTCCATCATGTTCAGGGACATCATCACCGGCCGGCCGACCTGCTTCAGCTCGAGGGCGAGACGCAGCGCGAGCCGCAGGTTGGAGGCATCGGCGACGCAGACGATCAGGTCGGGCGCGCGTTCGGTCGCCAGCTTGCCGAGCACCATGTCGCGCGTGATCTCCTCGTCCGGCGAGCGGGCGCGCAGCGAATAGGTGCCCGGCAGGTCGACGATCTCGATCGACCGTCCAGCGGGCGTCGTGAGCCGCCCGACCTTCTTCTCGACCGTGACGCCGGGATAGTTGGCGACCTTCTGGCGGCTGCCAGTGAGGGCGTTGAACAACGCCGTCTTGCCGCAGTTGGGATTGCCCACCAGGGCGACGACGGGAGCGAGTTCGACAGCGGCATTCATGACTGGTCCGTTACCATCACCGCCATGGCCTCGCGGCGTCGCAGCGCAATCGTCGTGGCAGCCACGCGAACGGCGATCGGATCGCCGCCGAACAAGCCCTGATGCAGAAGCTCGACCGTCGCACCTTCGACGAAGCCAAGCTCGATCAGCCGACGTTCCAGTTCCGGTGGCGGCAGGCCGGCGGCCGGTGCCCGCGCCAGGTCGAGCGCTGTAATGCGACCGCGAAAGCCCACACGGGCGTCGCCGAGTGCTATGGTTGGAATTGTGGTCATTGCGAGTGCTTCCTACTAGCACCCGACAACGAGACCCGCCAGCAGGGGAGAGCACGGCATGGCATCTATTGTTCTGGCGCATGGCGCCTGGTCCGCGGCCTGGGCCTGGAAAAAAATGCGGCCGCTGATGCGGGCCGCCGGGCACGAGTTCTTTTCGCCGACCTACACCGGCCTTGGCGAGCGCGCCCATCTGGCGCGGCCGGAGATCGACCTTTCGACCCATATCCAGGACGTGTTGTCGGTGCTGGAATTCGAGGATCTGAAGGACGTCACCCTGCTCGGCCATTCCTATGGCGGCATGGTCGCTACCGGCGTCGCCGACAAGGCAGCCGACCGCATCGCCCGTGTAGTCTATATCGACGCCTTCGCACCCAGGGACGGGCAGAGCTTGTTCGACCTGGTCGGGCCCAAGGCCGAAGCCAACATGCGCGCGGGCGCGCAGAAGGAGGGCGACGGCTGGAAGCTGCCGCTCAACCCCATGCCGCCCGATACGGCGCCGGAAGACGCCGCCTGGGCGGTGCCGCGCCGGCGGCCGCAACCGATCAGGACGTTCGAACAAAAAATCACGCTCCAGTCCCAATACGCACCGGCGCGCCATTACATCTACGCAAAAAAGAACGGACCGGGCGATGTGTTCCGCCAATTCGGTGAACGGGCCAAGAGCGAGGCCGGCTGGAGGTATTACGAGATCGACGCCAGCCACAATCCGCACATCACCTGTCCCGACGTGCTGATGGCGCTTCTGACGGAGATCATGGCGGCCAAATGAGCGGAACCCTGGCCTACGACGTCCTCGGTCAGCTCGACCGACCGGAGCGCGCCGACGACTCGCTCACCTTCACCCAGGGTGAAGACCCGGTCTTCGTCACGCCCTGGCGCATCGCGCGCGCGGGGTCGGCGGCACTGGGCGCCATCGGCCTCGCCCTGTCCGACCTTTGGCGGCTCAAGACCGGGAAGCCCCAGGCCGTGACGATCGACCGTCACGCCGCGGCTGCGTCGCTGCGCTCCAACACCTACGTCCTGCAGGATGGCAAGAAGCCGGTGTCGTGGGATCCGCTCGCGGGCCATTACCCGACGCGCGACGGGCGGGTGATGTTCCTGCACACCAACCATCCGCACCATCGCGAGGGCGCGTTGCGAATCTCCGGCGCGAAGGAAGGCACGCGCGAGGCGCTGGCCGAGGCCGTTGCCAAATGGAATGGGCTCGAGATCGAGGCGGCGATCGCCGACGGCGGCTGCGTCGGCGGCCTGGTGCGCAGCCGCGAGGAGTGGATGGCCCATCCGCACGGCATCGCCGTTGCCAGGCTGCCGCTGCTCGACATCGTGAAGATCGGCGAGGCACCGCCGCAGCCTTTGCCGAAAAGCGACCGGCCTCTCGGCAGCGTGCGCGTGCTCGACCTGACCCGCGTGCTGGCCGGCCCGACCAGCGGCCGCGTGCTGGCCGAGAACGGCGCGGAAGTGCTGCACATCGCGGCGCCTCACCTGCCCTATCAAACCGAAATCCTCATGGATACCGGCCACGGCAAGCGCTGCGCCTGGATCGACCTGCGCGAGCCGGCCGGCATCGCCACGCTCGAGGGCCTGGTACGCGAGGCCGATGTTTTCACCCAAGGCTATCGCCCCGGCACCCTCGCCGCACGCGGCTTCTCGCCGGAGCGTGTTGCGGAGCTGCGGCCGGGCATCGTCTGCGTCAGCATCTGCGCCTACGGCCACGAGGGCCCATGGGCCGCGCGTCGCGGCTTCGATTCGATCGTGCAGAACGTGACCGGCCTCTCCTCGACGCAAGGCACCCTCGCCCAGCCGCGCAACCTGCCGGTCCAGGCCCTCGACTACATCGCAGGCTACCTCGCCGCGCTCGGCGCCATGGTCGCCCTTGCCCGCCGCGCCGAACAAGGGGGCTCGTGGCTGGTCCGCGTCTCACTGGTCCAGGTCGCCCATTGGATCGCGAGCCTCGGCACGATCGACGGCGGGACCGGCCTCAAGGAACTGCCCGAGCCGGAACTCGCCGCGTTCCTGATGGAAAGCGACGGCCCGTTCGGCCATCTGCGCCACCTGAAGCCCGTCGTGCAGCTCAGCGAGACGCCAGCGTTCTACGCCCGCCCCGCCGAACCGCTCGGCTCCTCGCCGGCGCGATGGGCTTGAACGCGCTTCGCGTGTATTCTGCGGCCATGCCGACCTTCACCCTAAGGGCTGCTTCCACTCAGCTCTCGGCGCTCATCAAACGTGCCGAAGCTGGGGAAGAGATCATAATCATGCGCGGTACCAAGCCAGTGGCCAAGCTGGTCGCGATTCCAGCAAAGCCGAAACGTCAGTTCGGGCTTCTGAAGGGGCTGGTGAAGATTGGCCCTGAGTTCTTCGAACCGCTTCCTGAGGAAGAACTGAAGCTTTGGAACGGAGAAGAATGAGGGTCGTGCGCGATATCATCACCACCACCGCCGAGCCGGAAGCATATCGTTCAGTTTCATGCTCTTCGCTGGGACGCGCCACTCCGGGGTTGTGAATGTATGGTTGGGCGCGCTGGGAGCGCGGCTCTCCAGAGCCGCTCTTCCTTCGGTTTGCCACATCCCATGAGCGGCTCTGGAGAGCCGCGCTTCCAGCCGTTCCATGCGGTCGATAAATTCACAAGCTCTGCGTGGCGCTCATGATCATGAGCGCCACGGAGTGGCGCGGTCCCAGCCTGAGGCCTAAGCCGCAGCCCTCGGCACCGACTGGGCCTTGACCTGACCGAGCGCTTCCATGAAGTGCTGGCTGTAGGCATGGGCGGTCGTGCGGAACACCTTCTCCTTCAGCGCCAGATGCCGCTCCCGGCGCTCCGGCGCGGGCATGGAGAGAGCCAGATGCATCGCGTCCGCAATGGCGTCGGGATCGAAGGGATTGACGATCAACGCTTCGGTGAGCTCATGCGCCGCACCGGCGAATTGCGACAGGATCAGGACGCCAGGATCCTCGTCGCCCTGGGCAGCGACGAACTCCTTGGCGACCAGGTTCATGCCGTCGCGCAACGGTGTCACGACGCCGACGCGCGCGGTCCGATAGAGACCCGCCAGCGTCGTGCGCGGCGCCGCGCGGGTCGAATAGCGGAGCGGCGTCCAGTCGAATTCCGAGAAGCGCCCGTTGATGCGGCCGGCGAGCCGGTCGAGCTCCGAGCGCAGCTTGCGGTATTCGTCGACCTCTTCGCGCGAGCGCGGGCAGATCTGCAGCAGATGGATCTTGCGATGATGCTCGGGATGTTTCTCGAGCAATCGCGCATAGGCTTCGAAGCGCTGCGGCAGGCCCTTGGAATAATCCATGCGATCGACGCCGATCGCCAGCGCACGGCCGGTCAGGCTGCCGGCGAGGCGCTGGACGACCTTGTCGCTCACCGCGCGATCGGCATCGCGGCTGAAGGACTCGGCATCGATGCCGATCGGGCAGGCGAAGGCACGCATCGAACGCCCGTTCAGCCGCACCCATTCACCCTGCACCGTGGCGCCCAGCATGCGCTGGGCGCAGTCGCGGAAGTCGCGCGCGTGCTCCTCGGTCTGGAAGCCCACCAGATCGTAGGCGCAGAGATCGGCGATCAGTTCGCGCGCGACGGGCAGGGCCTCCATCATCGACGGCGGCGCGAAGGGAATATGCAGGAAAAAGCCCAGTGGCCCGTGGAAGCCGCGCTCACGCAGCATGCGGCCGAACGGGATCAGGTGGTAGTCATGCGCCCACACCGTGTCGTCCGGCTGCAGCACGGCGCCAAGCGAATCGGCGAAGCTGCTGTTAACCGAGAGGTAGCCCTCGTAGTCCTCGCGGTGGAAGCGCATCAGGCCGATGCGGAAATGCAGCAGTGGCCACAGCGCGCCGTTGGCAAAGCCGATGTAGAATCCGCGATAATCCTCCGAGGTAAGGTCGATCGTGGCGTAGGTCACGCCACGCGCCTCGACCAGCGCCGGCTGAGCCGAGGGCTCGGAGGCGAGACGTCCGCTCCAGCCGAACCATACAGTGCCGGGGTGCAGAAGATCGCGCAGCGCCACGGCAAGGCCGCCCGCCGATGCCCCGCGTGCCTTGGGGATCGGGACGCGGTTCGAGACGATCACGACGCGTGCCATAGCCCCTCCTCCCAAGTCCGGGACAAGCGCATGGCGGACAGGATCAGGCCGACCTGCGAATAGGTCTGCGGGAAGTTGCCCCACAGCTCGCCGGTCTTGGGATCGATATCCTCCGACAGCAATCCAACGTGGTTGCGTCGCCCCAGGACGTTGTTGAACAATTCCAGCGCCTCTTCCCGACGACCGACGCTCGCCAGCGCGTCGATGTACCAGAACGTGCACAGCAGGAAGGCATTCGACGGCTTGCCGAAATCGTCGGCCTCGACGTAGCGCATCAGGAAGCCGTTCTTCATCAGCCGCTTGCCGATGACATCGAGCGTGGCGTGGAAACGCGGGTCGTCGGAGCGCAGCAGGCCGATCTCCGGCAGCACCAGGCTCGACGCATCGGCCATATCGCGGTCGAGCACACCCGACAGCCAGCCTCCCTCTGGCATCGCTGCACGCTGCAGAATCTCCTGGCGCAATACGCCGGCGCGGGCCAACCATTCGCGCGATTCGCTGTCGGCGCCGACCCGGCGCGCGATCATGCCGAGCCGATGCTGGGCGGCCCAGCACATCGCGGCGGAGAAGGTGTGGATCTCCTCGCGCTCGCGGTATTCCCAAAGCCCGGCATCGGGAGTCAGCGCGGCCTTGTGGGCCTCGTTGCCGACGACGCAAAGCTGGCGGTAGAGTTCCATGTCGCCGTGGCGCGGCAGACGCTCGTCCCAGAACATCTGTGCCGCGGTCATCACCATCGAGCCGTAGGTGTCGTTCTGGCGCTGAATGACGGCAGCGTTGCCGATGCGCACCGGCCCGTAGCCGCGGTAGCCCGGCAAGGTGTCGATCAGCTTCTCGGCGGTGTCGGTGCCGGGCGCGATGGGAAACAGCGGCGCGATCTGGTCAGCCTCGCCGCGCGAGCTGCCGCCCTCGACGATGTCGACGATGAAGCGCACGAAGCCTTCCATCGTACGTGTCGCCGACAGCCGGTTGAGCGCGGTCACGGTGAAGAACGAATCGCGCAGCCAGGAAAAGCGATAATCCCAGGTGCGCGGCGTGCCGGCAGCCTCGGGCACCGACGTCGTCAGCGCCGCCAGAACCGCACCCGTATCCTCGAAGCTGCAGAGCTTCAGCGTGATTGCCGCGCGAATCACCGCCGCCTGCCAGTCGAACGGGATGTTGAGGTCGCGCACCCAGCTCTGCCAATAGGCCTCGGTCTCCGCGAGGAAGCTGCGCCCCAGCGAATCAGGGTCTTCCGTGATGCTTTCGTCGGCGCCGACGATCAGCGTGAGCGGCCGGTCGAGCCCGAATTCGGTCTCGTGCAGGATGTAGGAGATGGAGGCATCGGTCGTCAGCCGCAGCACCGCAGCGTCGCCGACGAAGCGGGCGTGATGGCTGCCGCTGGTGACCTGCGGCTTCAGCCCGCCGTAGTTGAAGGTAGGCCGCAGCCGCAAGGTGACCCTCGGCCGTCCAGCGGCCGGCTCGAGCCGGCGCACCAGCATCGGCGGACGGAACATCCGCCCGAAGCGGCGGAAACGCGGCGCGAAATCGACGATCCGCAGCGTCCCGGTTGTGCCCTCGACGACCGTCTCCAGGATGGCCGTGTTGGGCAGGTAGCGCTGACGACCTTCCTTGCCGCCGGCAACTGCCGCTTCCATGTAGCCGCCATGGGGCTCGCTGCCGCCGAGCAGCGCATTGAACACCGGATCGCCGTCGAGACGGCCCAGGCCGTGCCAGACATGGCGTCCGCGCCGATCGATCAGGCTGGCAATGGCGCAGTTGCCGATGACACCGAGCTCGAGGGTACTCATTCGATGCTCACGGCGAAACGCTGCTCATGGCGAAACGCTCGTCGGGGCGGCAGGCGGCGCCGGACGACCGTCCATGCGCTCCATGCCGCGGGTCAGCCAGGCACGGACTTGCGCAGGATCCCCCCCGAACACTTCGGCGACGCGCAGGCCGAGCCCGCCGAACCGGCGCGCCATGCTCATTCCGGCCTCGTCGGTGAAATCATCGCCGATAAAGATGGGCTTGCGGCCATGGAACGGCGCATGGCCCATGAGGCGCTCTACGGCGTGCCCCTTCGAGGCCGCGCGCAGGCCAATCTCGACCGCTTCGCGGGCGGGGATCAGGCGGAACCACGGGTGATCGGGAGCGACCAGCGCCCGCACGAGCTGCCACACGTCGTTTTCGCGCTCCGGTGCGAGGCGATAATGAACGGCGACGCCATGCGGTTTGGTCTCGACCCGCACGCCAGGCCAGCGTTCGACGGCGCCGTTCAGCGCCTCGCGCCAAGTGTCCGGAACAGCGATGCCGACCGGTAGTTCCTCGAGCGTACCATCCGCATAGCGGATGGAAACTCCATGCTCACCCGCGGCGGAAGCGAGGAAAGGTGCCAGCAATCCATCGATCTGGCCGATCGGGCGGCCGCTCACGATCGCTACGGCGCCGTCGAGCTGGTGATGGAGATGGGCGAGCACCGCCGGAAGCGCGGGCGGAACCACGACCAGCTCAGGCGTCGCGGCGATCTCGAGCAAAGTGCCGTCGAGATCGAGAAACAGCGCAGATTTCCGGTCGAGCTCCGGCGGTGCCATTCTGCGAGTTCCCCTGCGCGTTGATCTCTATTCTTACGCGACGGGTACTCGGTTGAATACGCCGCCCGCAGCCGCCCAAAACGATAGGCGACACGCATGCGCGCGAGAGTAACGGTCGGAGCCGCGCAGGGTTGCGAGCGGAAACGTGACGATTTTGTGGCGATTTGAGGAACTCAGCGCAAGAAGCCGATTTTCTCCCAAAAGGGCTTGCCCGATTCGTAGGCAGCCGCAGCCGGCGAAATCCCCGCATCCCGCAGGCTGCGCGCATCCATCTTGGCCAAACAGCGCCGCATCGCGGTCCGCTCCCGCCACACCGCCCAGCTCAGGGCGAGCCGTTGCAGCGGACCGCCTTTGGGCGTGGCGGCCGTGGCATAGAGGTCGACGGGGATGGAGAGGCGATCGCGGGACTGATAGCTCATCTTTGGCCTGCTTCGTGAGGTGATGCGCCGAACATGGTCTCGCCCCCCTGCGCTCTCAATTACATCGCAGGTAATCGGTGCAAGAGAGCTCCTCATGCAGCGCGAGAGAAAACTTGCGCAGCCAGCGCGCATGCTAAGGTCCATCGCCTGAAGGAGTTCGCATGCTGCCCTCTCAACGTGCCCTGTTCGACATGCCGCGCGATGTCTGTTTCCTGAACGCCGCCGCCTGGAGCCCCCTGCCGCTCGCCTCCCAGGAGGCCGGCCGCGCCGCCATGGCGAGAAAGGGACAGCCGTGGAAGCTCCCCGACGGCTTCCAGTCCGCGCAGTACGAGCGCACGCGCAAGGCGGCCGCGGCGCTGATCGGCGCCGATCCCGACGACGTCGCCCTGATCTCGTCGGTCGGCTACGGCGTGTCGACGGCGGGCAAGGTCCTGCCGATCCCGCGCGGCAGCCGCGTCATTGTGCTCGAGAACGATCACACCTCGCCGGTGCTGGAATGGATCGGCCGCGCCGAGGCCGGTGGATTCACCGTCGACACCGTCAAGCAGCCGGGCGACGGCGACTGGACGTCGGCCGTTCTCGACACGATCGAGCGCACGGGCGCGGCACCGGTGGCGCTGGCGTCGATCTCCTCGGTGCACTGGTCGGACGGCGGTGCACTCGATCTCACGCGCATCCGCGACGCGCTGAAGAAGCAGGGCGCCGCGCTGCTGGTCGATGCAACACATGACGCGGGTGTGCGTCCCATCGATGTGAAGACACTCGATCCCGATTTCCTGATCTTCCCGACCTACAAGTGGGTGCTCGGCCCCTACGGGCGCGCCTTCCTCTATGTCGCCAAGCGCCACCAGAACGGCGTGCCGCTCGAGCAGACCGCCGCGGCGCGCAAGGCGGTCAACGCCGAGGACACGATCTATTTCCGCGACACCTCCTACCGCGACGACGCGCGGCGCTACGACATGGGCGAGCGCGACCACTTCATCACCATGGAGATGGCCGCGATCGGCATGGAGATGATGGCGGGCTGGGGCAACGACGCGATCGTCGAGCGGCTGTCGATGCTGACCGGCAAGCTGGCCGACGGCCTGGGCAATCTCGGCGTCGGCCTGCTCGACCCCAAGCTGCGCGCGCCGCACATCCTGTGCGTCAGCTTCCCCAAGGGCATGGCGCCCGACCTGGCGAAGAGGCTCGCCGCCGAGAACGTGCACGCCGCGCCGCGACTTGGTCGCCTGCGCATCAGCCCGCACGTCTACAACGACGAGCAGGACGTCGACCGCTTCGTCGACGTTTTCCGCAAGGTCGCGGTTTGATGCTTCATACCGAAGCCTAGTCGGCTTAGTGAGAGTCTCTATCACGACCACCCGGTGTCATCCCGAGCGCAGCGAGGGATCTATGGAGCAGCGCATAGATCCCTCGCTGCGCTCGGGATGACACCGTTTTTGGGCCAACATCAAGGCTGACGGATAGCATGCAAGCGCGACTGGCCGTCGATATCGGCGGCACCTTCACCGACCTCGTGCTCGAGACGGCGGAGCGTGCTCACGCCATCAAGGTGCTGACCACGCCCGATGCGCCCGAGCGCGCCGTGATGGCGGGGGTTCGCAGCGTCCTGGCCGAGGCGAAGTGCACGGCGTCCGACGTGGCGCTGGTGGTTCACGGCACGACGCTCGCCACCAACGCGCTGATCGAGCGCAAGGGCGCGCGCACCGCCCTGCTCACCACCGAGGGGTTTCGCGATTCGCTGGAGATCGCCTGGGAGCATCGCTTCGAGCAGTACGACATCTACATGGAGCGGCCCGATCCGCTGGTGCCGCGCGACCTCCGCTTCGGCGTGCCTGAAAGGGTTGCCGCCGACGGCGCCGTGCTGCTGGCGCTCGACGAGGCGGCGGTGCGCCGCGTCGCTGACGAATTACGGCGCGAGAAGGTCGAAGCCGTCGCCGTCTGCTTCCTGCACAGCTTCACCAACGAGGCGCACGAGCGGCGCGCCGGCCAGATCCTCGCCGAGGAGTTGCCCGGCGTGGCGGTCTCGCTGTCGTGCGAAGTCTGTCCCGAGATCCGCGAATACGAGCGCGCCTCGACGACGATCGCCAACGCCTATGTGCTGCCGCGCATGGCGGGCTATCTCGGCCAGCTCGAGACCGACCTGAAGAAGGAGGGCATCGCCGGTCCGCTGCTGTTGATGATGTCGTCGGGCGGCATCACCACCGTCGACACGGCACGGCGCTATCCGGTGCGGCTCGTGGAGTCGGGGCCGGCCGGCGGCGCGATCCTGGCGCTCACGGTTGCGGCCGAGAACGGCCTCGACAAGGCGGTGGCCTTCGATATGGGCGGCACGACGGCCAAGCTCACCCTGCTCGACGGCCTCGAGCTGCAGCGCTCGCGCCAGTTCGAGGTCGCGCGCGCCTATCGCTTCGTGCAGGGCAGCGGCCTGCCGGTGCGCATTCCCGTGATCGAGCTGGTCGAGATCGGTGCCGGCGGCGGCTCGATCGCGCGCATCGACGCGCTGGGCCGCATCCAGGTCGGCCCCGATTCCTCGGGTAGCGTGCCGGGCCCGGCCTGCTACGGCAACGGCGGCACCGAGCCCACCGTCACCGACGCCGACACGATGCTGGGCCGGCTCGACCCGGCGCGCTTCGCCGGCGGCGCGATCCCGCTCCATCCCGCCAAGGCCGCGGCGGCGCTCGAGGCCATCGCAAAGCCGTTGCGGACCGATGCCGCCGGTGCCGCCGTGGGCGTGGCGGAGATCGTCGACGAGACGATGGCCAGCGCCGCGCGCGTGCACGCGGTCGAGAACGGCAAGGACACGGCCGAGCGCACGCTGATCGCCTTTGGCGGCGCGGCGCCGCTGCATGCCGCCCGGCTCGCCCGCAAGCTCGGCATGAAGAAAGTCGTGGTGCCGGTCGGCGCCGGTGTCGGCTCTGCCTTCGGCTTCCTGCGCGCGCCGATCGCCTACGAAGTTGTCCGCACGCGCCACCTGCGGCTCGACCAGTTCGACGCCAAGACCGCCAACGAGCTGTTTGCCGCCATGCGCCAGGAGGCCGAAGCGGTCGTGCGGACCGGCGCACCGACCGAGGATCTCGTCGAAACGCGCCACGGCTTCATGCGCTATCGCGGTCAAGGTCACGAGATCGCCGTCCCGTTGCCAAATACGCCGTTCTCCAGCACCGCCGTCGCCGAGCTGCGACGGCGCTTCGAGGAAACCTACGCCGCCGTATTCGGGCGTGTGATCCCCAAGCTCGAGGTCGAGGCGCTGACCTGGACACTGTCGCTGGCGACCGCGCGGCCACTGCCCAAGCCCGCCGCCGAGCCCGCCCGGCTCACGGCCCCGGCGGCGAGCGGACACCGCGAGCTGATCGATTCGGCCACCGGCACGCGCGAGACAGCGGCCATCCATGAACGCAAGGCCCTCGCACCGGGCATGAGGCTCGACGGACCGGCACTGATCGTCGAGGATGGCACGACCACCGTCGTGCCGACGGGTTTCTCCGCCCGCATGAATGCGGTCGGCCAGATCGTCCTGGAGGACGTGACATGAGCGCTCCCGCCGACATCCGACTGCAGGTGATGTGGAACCGCTTGCTCTCCGTGGTCGAGGAACAGGCGCGCGCGCTGGTGCGCACCGCCTTCTCGACCAGCGCGCGCGAGGCCGGCGACATCTCGGCCGGCGTGTTCGATCTCGAGGGCCAGATGCTCGCCCAGGCCGTCACCGGCACGCCGGGCCACGTGAACTCGATGGCGCGCAGCGTCATTCATTTCATCCGCGAGTTTCCCGTCGAGACGATGAAACCGGGCGATGCCTACGTCACCAACGACCCATGGAAGGGCACCGGCCATCTCTACGACATCGTCGTCACCTCGCCGGCGTTCCATGACGGCAGGCTGGTGGCGCTATTCTCCTGCACCACGCACGTGGTCGATATCGGCGGGCTGGGCCAGTCACCCGACGGAAGGCAGGTCTATCACGAGGGTTTGTTCCTGCCGCTGCTGCCGCTGATGCGCGAAGGCAGGATGGACGAGAGCGTGATGCGCATCATCCGCTCCAATGTCCGCGAGGCGGTTCAGGTCGAGGGCGACATCCATGCCCTGATCGGCTGCAACCTGATCGGCGAACGGCGGCTTTCGGACATGATGCGCGAGCACGGCATAGCCGATCTCGACGAGCTCGGCCGGCACATCATCGACAAGAGCCGCGCCGGCATGGTGGCGGCGATCGGCAAGCTGCCGCGCGGCACCTGGAAGGGCCATATGCGGATCGACGGCTACGATGCGCCGATCGACCTGCATGCGGCGGTCACGATCAACGCCGACCATATCGCGGTCGACTATGCCGGCACCTCGGCCTCGTCGATCTACGGCATCAATTCGCCAATGTGCTACACGGAGGCCTACACCGCCTTCGGCATCAAGTGCGTCGTGGCGCCGACTATCCCCAATAATGCCGGCACGCTCGATTCGATCCTCGTGACCGCGCCCGAGAACACCATCGTCAACGCGCTGCATCCGGCGGCGGTCAACGCGCGCAGCACGATCGGCCACATGCTGCCCGACGTCTGCTACGACGCGCTGCACCAGGCGCTGCCCGGCCGGGTACCGGCCGAGGGCACCAGCAATCTCTGGAACCTGAAGCTCGGTGCCGGGCATGGCATGACCGGCACGATCGGCAACAGCCGGCCATTCATGGTAACGACTTTCCATTCTGGCGGCGCGGGTGCGCGCCCGGGCCTCGACGGCCTGTCGGCGACGCCCTTCCCGTCGGGCGTGCGCAACGTGCCGGTCGAGATCACCGAGACGATCGCCCCGGTGGTCATCTGGAAGAAGGAATACCGCCCCGACTCGGGCGGTCCCGGCGAGCGCCGCGGCGGGCTTGGCCAGGTGATGGAGGTCGAGCATCGCGAAGGCGCGCCGTTCGGCATCTTCGCCACCTTCGAGCGGGTCAAGCATCCCGCCCGCGGCCGCGACGGCGGCAAACCCGGCGGCAACGGCCGGCTGTCGCTCGCCTCTGGCGAGGTGATGAAGGCCAAGGGCTTCCAGACGATCCCGGCCGGCGAGCGCCTCGTGGTCGAGATGCCCGGCGGCGGCGGCTTCGGCGACCCGAAGAAGCGCGACCGCGCCGCCGTGAAGCGCGACGTCAAGCTCGGGCTGGTGAGCGAAGAGCAAGCGAAGGCGGTGTATGGGGTCGACGGCGACTAGGGCCGACCCATAAGGCCGTGCACCGCCGTGCCCTGTTTCAGCCCGATACCAGACACCGAACGCGTCCTCGCGGTCTGGCACGGATGCGCGGGCACTCGACATCGGCGGATGGTCATGGATGGCAATCAGCCGCTCGATGGCTGCCTCGCCGCAAAATAAGCCACGATTCGATCACGAACAGCCTGCGGTGTTGGTCTCTCCCCGAACTTCAGCGTATCGGGATGAAACGTGTGCCATGGATACGCACGCGACACCCAATCCTCGACGGTGGGGGAGAACGTCGAAGGATCATCGAGACTGCCGGCATAAAGCGCCTGCAACTTCGAGTAGATCGAGTCGCCTTCCCATCGGGCCGAGACCGGTGATCCACAGGCGGGACAGAAACCGCGGGAAAGCCTGTTCCCGGAGGCGGTCGTTACAGCATGGAAGGCCTGGTCCGCTCCTTCGAAGATTACCCGATCGCTCGCTATCAGGAGCACCGCGGCGGAGGCGCCGCCGCTCGCCCGTTGGCAGTCCCGACAATGACAGATCAGCTCGACGATCGGCCTATCGCGGCACCTGTAACGGATCGCACCACATGCGCACCCGCCCGTTGCTTCCTTATTCATGGATGCGCTCCCCCCAAGTGGCAGTGTTGTCGGTTGGTGGACTTGGCCCTTCAGTCCGGCATCGTGAACTCTGGCGCCATGACTGCATTTCCATTCTTCGTGAGGCTGATCCGCACTTTGAGGATCGGCTGATAGTCCGGATCGTGCAGGAAGTCCCGGATCGCCTGTTCGGATGGGAACCGTATAACGACGACACTCTTGGCCGGATCGCCTTGCAGGGGCTTCGCATCAAAGTCAGCAACAAGCACTTCGGCCTTGTGCTTCGCGAGGAGCGGCACGACCTTGGCGATGTACGCCTGGGTGTATTTCTCCAGATCGATGACCGTCTGCGTAAGAATGTAGTAGGCGCTCATTGCAGTCCCCCGTGGCCCGGACGACGTCGCCGGCGGCGCGACGCCCTGTCGGTTCAAGAGATCCCAACCAGGGACTGTCAGGACAAGCAGGTGCGCCGGCATGCGAAGGGTTGCGAGGCAATTCGTCAAAGGCGATCCTGAGCGCGATTGGTCGAGGGTGGGGGCGGCATGGCAGCGGTCTCGGACTTCGCGCACAAATTCGGCCTCGTGCTGAAGGCCTGCAATCTCAGTCGCGTGCGAGTGGCCCAGGCCGTCGGGGTAGACAAGTCCGTTGTCAGCCGCTGGGCATCTGGCGGGCAGGTGCCGACCGACCACAATCTTACGCTGCTCACCGAGGTGGTCGGGCGCCACAGGCTGGGCTTCGCACGCATCGACTGGGATCTCGCCGCTCCTGCATTTGCGGTGCGTCTCGGCCTGGGCGATGCTGCAGCAGGCGGCGAACCGGAGCTCGCATTGCCGGCGCACCCTTCGATCGCCGTGCTGCCGTTCACCAACCTGAGCGATGACCCCGAGCAGGACTACTTTGCCGACGGTGTGGTCGAGGAGATCACCACTGCGCTCTGCCGGCTGCGTTGGCTCTTCGTGATCGCACGCAATTCGAGCTTCACCTACAAGGACAAGCATACCGACGTGAAGCTGGTCGGACGCGAGCTCGGCGTGCGCTACGTGCTCAAGGGATCGGTGCGCAGGATCGCAAGCCGTGTGCGCATCGCCGCACAGCTCATCGATGCCGGATCGGGCGTGCACATCTGGGCGGACAGGTTCGACGGCACGCTCGACGACATCTTCGCCCTGCATGACGCGGTGGCGTGGCAGGTTGCCGGGGCTGTCGAGCCGAACCTGCGCGAGGCTGAAATCGACCGCAGCCTGCGCAAGCCGACGACGAGCCTCGATGCATACGACCTTTACATGCGGGGCTTGGTGGCTTTCAGGAGCCTGTCACCCGACAGCCTGCTTGTCACCATGGAGCTGACACGGCAGGCGATCGTGCTCGACCCGAACTTCGCGCGCGCACTCGCGCTGCGCGGCCTGTGCATCCAGCACCTCCAGTCGGGCAAGGAAGACGACCCCGTCGCACGGGCGGAGGCGTTGAGGCTGGCGCATGCCGCGCTTGCCGCGTGCAGAGACGATTGGGAAGCCGCGAGCATCGCCGCGACCGTCATTTCCTCGATGGGCGGGAGCATCGAGACGGCCTTGGCAGCCTCGCAGCGCGCGCTCACGCTCAATCCGAGCGGCTTTCTGGCCCTCCAGCACAATGGCTGGATCCAGTGCATCGCCGGCAATCCTGCCGCCGCAATAGAACCCTTCACCCGTGCCCTGCGGCTCAGTCCGCGCGATCCGTTCCTGGGATACTGCGAAGCCGGGCTCGGCGTGGCCTATCGCGATGCCGGCCGTCCGCAAGAGGCCCTGGTCTGGGCACAGCGGGCGATCATGTCGCTGCCGAGATTGCCGGCCGGATATCGTGCAGCAACCGTTGCTCTGGTCGATCTCGGCCGTATCGACGATGCGAAGGAACAGATAGCGCAGTTGCTGAAGGTGTTTCCCGAGCATCGCATCCGCCCCGAGTTCGTTCGCCGCCACAATCGCAACGAGGCGACGGCGGAAGCCTGGATCGCAGCGCTGCGCGCGGCGGGCCTGCCGGACTGAGCCGGGCACATTGCGCCATAGGCGGGCGATGGAGAGCGAATCGAAGCTGCTCGTATCCTTCGTGACGTCATGGATATCTCCCGACATCTTCCTCAGTCATTGCAGCCATAAGCGAAAATACGGCTGCTCCCTCTTCCCTCGCGTAGCCGGGAAGCCCTAGCATCCGCGCCAACAATCGGAGGGGACACGACATGACGAGCTGGCAGCCCAACGAGCGATACCCCGATCCGGCGGTGCGCGTGCTCGATCCGGCGTTCAACAAGTATCGCCTGCCGCTGGCGTCGGTCGAGCGGCTCTACACCGGCTGCCGCTGGTCCGAGGGACCGGTTTATCTCGGCGACAACCGCTGCCTTCTGTGGAGCGACATTCCCAACAACCGCATCCTGCGCTGGGACGAGGAGACGGGTGTCGTCTCGACCTTCCGCAAGCCGTCGAACAACGCCAACGGCCACACGCGCGACCGTTATGGACGGCTGGTCGGCTGCGAGCACGACACCCGCCGCGTGGTGCGCACCGAGTATGACGGCTCGATCACCGTGCTGGCGGACAGCTACAACGGCAAGAAGCTCAACTCGCCCAACGACGTGGTGGTGAAGTCCGACCATTCGGTGTGGTTCACCGATCCGACCTTCGGCATCCTGGGCTACTACGAGGGCCACAAGGACGAGAGCGAGAACACACCCGCCGTCTATCGTCTCGACGCGACGACCGGGAAGCTTGCCATGATGACCGACGAGGTGCCGGGGCCCAACGGGCTCGCCTTCTCGCCCGACGAGAAGAAGCTTTATGTCGTGGGTTCACGCGCCGAGCCTCGCCGCACGATCATGGTCTATGATGTGATCGATAACGGCACCAGGCTGGCCAACGGCAAGGTCTTGATCGACGCCGGGCCGGGCGGCTCGCCCGACGGCTTCCGTGTGGATGTCGACGGCAACCTGTGGTGCGGCTGGGGCATGGGCTCGGACGAGCTCGATGGCGTGCGCATCTTCGATCCGGAAGGCAAGCCGATCGGCCATATTTCCCTGCCGGAGCGCGCCGCCAACCTCTGCTTCGGCGGCCGCTACCGCAACCGGCTGTTCATCGCCGCCAGCCATTCGCTCTACGCGCTCTACGTCAACACGCAGGGTGCGCTCGGCGGCTGATCCGGCAAGTTCAATGTCCGGTGTCGATTCGCGGTACGCCTGGTGGCGACTGGCCGCCAGTGCTGCCATGAGCATGCTCGGCAGCTTCGGCATGTGGGGTGTCGTGGTGGTCTTCCCCGCGGTCCAGGCCGACTTCGGCATCTCGCGCGCCGATGTCGCCTTCTCCTACACTACGACCATGCTCGGGTTCGGCGCGGGCTCGATCCTGCTCGGCCAGCTGATCGACAAGCGCGGGGCTTTCGCAACCATGCTGCTGGCGACCCTGCTGCTGGCCGCAGGTTGCCTCCTGGCCGCGCTCGCACCGGTCTTCTGGGTGTTCGCCCTGGTCCAGGGAGTCTTGATCGGCTTCGGCTCGGCGGCGATGTTCATGTCGCTGGTCGCCGACATCTCGCACTGGTTCCTCAAGCGCCGCGGCCTCGCCATGGCGATCTGCGCCTCGGGCAACTACGTCGGCGGTGCGCTGTGGCCCCAGATCGTCGAGGGACTTACCCGCGCCTACGATTGGCGCACGGCCTACGTCATCGTCGGCGGGATCATTCTGGCCGGCATGTTGCCGTGCTGCCTGGCCTTGATGCGCCCGTCGCCGGTGCATGCCGCGGGGGGAGCGACGTCCGCCGCACCGCATTCGACACAGGCGCTCGGCCTGTCGCCGAACGCGCTTCAGGCGCTGCTCGCTGTGGCCGGTGTTGCGTGCTGCATCGCCATGGCGATGCCGCAGGTCCATATCGTCGCCTACTGCGTCGACCTCGGCTATGGCCCGGCGCGCGGCGCGGAGATGCTGGCGATCCTGAGTGCCGGCGGCGTCATCAGCCGGATCGCGTCGGGCTGGATCGCAGACAGGGTCGGCGGAATCCGCACCTTGCTGCTGGGCTCGACCCTCCAGGCGATCGCGCTGCTGTTCTATCTCGTCTTCGACGGGCTGACCTCGCTCTTCCTGGTATCGACCCTGTTCGGGCTCGTCCAGGGCGGCATCATCCCGTCCTACGGCATGATCGTGCGAGAGTATTTCCCGCCGCGGGAAGCTGGCATGCGCATCGGCATCGCCATCTCGGCAACGATCGTCGGCATGGCCCTGGGCGGATGGATGGGCGGCGCCCTGTTCGATCTCACCGGCTCATATCGCGCCGCCTTCATCAACGGCATCGCCTGGAACGTGCTCAACGGCGCGATGATCTGGTGGCTGCTGGCGCGTCAGACAAGGCGGAATGTCTATGCATAGCGCGTCGGGAATCGATTCGGCCTACGCCTGGCGGCGGCTCGCCGCCAGCGTGCTGCTCAGCACTCTGGGCGGCATCGGCATGTGGGCTCTGGCGGTCGCGATGCCCGCGGTGCAGGCCGACCTCGGCGTCAGCCGCGCCGACATCTCCTTCGCCTACTCGCTGAACATGCTGGGCTTCTTCGCCGGCGGCGTCGTGACCGGACGTCTGGTCGACCGGCGCGGCATCGTCTTCGTCTCGATCGTGAGCGCGCTCGGGCTTTCCGCAGGCTTCGCGCTGGCGGCTCTCGCCCCCACGCTGGCCCTGTTCGCCGCGGCCCAGGTGCTGGTCGGCTTCAGCGCCGCCGCCACCTTCGCGCCGCTGGTCGCCGACATATCGCACTGGTTCGAAAAACGGCGCGGCCTCGCCGTCGCCATCGCCGCGTCGGGCAACTACCTCGCGGGCGCAATCTGGCCGCCCATCGTCGGCTTGATGATCCAGCATCATGGCTGGCGGGTGACCTACGGCTCGGCAGCGGTGCTCTGCTTTCTCACCATGATCCCGCTGGCGCTGACGTTGAAGCGCCGGGCGCCCGACCATGACGCCGCGCACGCCGCCTCCGTTGCGAACCAGTCGCTGGCCGCACTCGGCCTGTCGCCCCGTGCGCTGCAGACACTGCTCATCGTCGCCGGCCTGTCCTGCTGCGTCGCCATGTCGATGCCGCAAGTCCACATCGTCGCCTACTGCTCGGACCTCGGCTACGGCGTGGCACGCGGCGCTGAAATGCTGTCGCTGATGCTGGGCTTCGGCATCGTCAGCCGGGTCGCCACGGGCTGGCTCGCGGACCGGGTCGGCGGCGCGATGACCTTGCTGATCGGTTCGACACTGCAATGCGTGGCGCTGGTCTTCTATCTATTGTCCGACTCGCTGTTCTCACTCTATCTCGCCTCGGCGCTGTTCGGCCTGTTCCAGGGCGGCATCGTGCCGTCGTACGCGATCATCGTGCGCGAGTATTTCCCCCCGCGCGAGGCGGCGTCGCGGGTCGGCCTCACCGTCTCGTCGACCATCGTCGGCATGGCGCTGGGCGGCTGGATGGGCGGCGTGATGTTCGACATCACCGGATCCTACCGGGCCGCCTTCATCAACGGGATCGCCTGGAACGTGCTGAACGCCGCCATCGCCTGGTGGCTGCTCAGCCGCCAGATGCGCCGGCCCGCCGTCGCCTGATTCCTCGATGTCGTGAAGCTCTTAGCCGGAAGCTCAAACGACCTTATCGGCGCAGCACCGCCGTCAGGGCGTCGCCGGTGTAGGGCTTCCGCACGCGTGCCACGCCCAACAGCTTGGGCGGAAAGGCGATGTCCTCGCCATAGCCGGTCGTGAATGCGAAGGGGACGCCCATCCCAGCCAGGCGCTCGGCGACGGCAAAGCTGGTTTCGGTGCCGAGATTGATGTCGAGCAGGGCGTAGTCCGGCGTGTGCACATCGATCGTCGCCATCGCCTGCGCGACGCTGGCCGCGGTGCGGACCGATGGAACGCCGATCCGGCGCACCATGTCCTCGGCATCGAGCGCAATGATCATGTTGTCCTCGACGATCAACACGTCCTTCGGCAGATCGGCGGCTGTCGGCGGCGGCGCGGCCTTTTCGGGCGCGGCGACCGCCGTTCCTGGAGCGGCCCGCACGTAGGTCGACGGAATGATGAAGCCAGCGCGCACGCCCGATGATGCGTAGTCCACTTTTGCCTCGCCTTTCAGGTCATAGGGGATCGAACGCTCGATCACCGTCGTGCCAAAACCTCGCCGCGTCGGCGGCTTGACCGGCGGGCCGCCGCTTTCGCGCCAATCGATATGCAGGCGGCGCAACGGGTCGAGCGAGGTGTCGATGTCGATGTGGCCGCGGCTGTCGCTCAGCGCGCCGTACTTGGCCGAATTGGTCATCAGCTCGTGGATCACGAGCGCCACGGTCGTGAAGCCCTGCGGCTCGAGCAGCACCTCGGGGCCGGCGATCCGCACCCGGTTGGCCTTGCCGCCGAGATAAGCGCCGGCTTCCGCCGTCACCAGGCCTCGAAACGAGGCCGGTTGCCAGTTGTCGGCGGTGATCTGGTCATGGGCCCGCGCCAGCGCCTGGATGCGGCCGCCGACCACGTCGGTGAAACCCTCGATGGTCAGCGACGGATCCTTGCTTTGCGAGATGATGCCGCGAATCAGGCCGAGGATGTTGCGGACGCGATGGTTCAGCTCGGCGATCAGGATCTCCTGCCGCTCCTGCGCCCGGCGCCGCTCGACCTCGGTGATGTCCGACAGCCGCAGGATCACCTCGAGCAGACTGACCCGCAGGCTTTCGGCGATGCGGATATCGACCGGCTGCCAGGGGATCGACTGGCCCTGCACCGTCTCGCGCCACAGCTCGAAGCTCTTGCGCGGCGTGAGCCGGGCGCCGAGCGGACCGATCGTGACCGGCTTGCTGGGATCGCCCGCCCAGTTGACGGTGCGGGTCACCTCCTTGCGGAAGAACACCAGGTAGTCGCGCGCCGGCCGCGACAGCGGCACGGCCAGCATGCCGGACGCCTTGTCGGCGAACTGCCGCGCCGGCGGATAGGCCGCGCCGATCTCGTGCGTGGCATGGACCTCGGCGATCTCCTGCCCGTTGAGATGGCCGACCAGGCCGGTGAACTGCTCGACGGTCGGCGTCATGCCCTGCAGGGTGGCGCGCCCCGAGACCGACACGCCGATGCCGTCGCACGCCAGCAGGTCGGCGATCTCGTCGAGATGCGCCACGATGCTCTCGAAGCGGGTCGCCTCGCCCGCCATCACGGTGACGAGCTGGTTGTGCCGCTTGCGCGCGCGCGCCTCATAGCTCGCCTCGCTGTCGCGCTCCCGGCTTTCCATGAGGAGCGAGAACATCTGGCCGAACAGCTCCGCGGCGGTGCGGCGCTCGAACGGAACGAGATGCGTGCCATAGTGGTGGCAGGCGAACAGGCCCCACAGCTTGCCCTCGCGCAGTATCGAAACCGACATGGAGGCGCCGACGCCCATGTTCTGCAGGTACTCGATGTGGATCGGCGAGACCGAGCGCAGCACGCTCATCGAGAGATCGAGCGGCTGGCCGGCAGCGTCGAGCGCCGGTTCGACCGGCGAGGGCTTCGCCCCGATGTCGGGAATGATGCGCAGCCAGTTGCGCTCGTAGAGGACGCGCGCCTGCCGGGGGATGTCCGATGCGGGATAGTGCAAGCCGAGATACGATTCGAGCCCGCCACGCGCGGCCTCGGCAATCACCTCGCCCGAGCCGTCGTGATCGAAGCGATAGATCATCACCCGGTCGAAATTGGTCAGGCCCCGCATCTCGCGCGCGGCCACCCGGTAGAAGGTGCGGAGATCGGGCGTCTGCTGCAGTCGTGCGATCATGGCCCGGACCAACGCGCCCGAATTGACGCTCTGCTCCGCGATGCAGGGTTCGCATTCGATCACCACCGTATCGCCCACCACATGCACGGCGAGGTCGAAGCGCGAACCGTCGGCCAGTATCGGCACCGAGAAGGCCCGCGCGACGGCGTTGGTGAAGACCGCGGTCTGGAGATAGCCACGGATGCTGTGGATTGCGTCGTGGGTGAAGAACTGGTCGAGCGGTCGTCCCAAGAACCTGTCAGGCGTCACGCCGATCCAGTCGAAGACGTTGCGCGAGGCCCGCATCACCGTCCAGTCGGCGATGGAGACAGCGATCAGGAAACCGAACGGCTGGACCGAGCCCAACAGATGGATCGGCTCGCGGTCGCAGTTGGTGAGATCGACGGAAGCGATAACCGGCTCAGCCATGGGCCACACGATCATGGCCCGCACGATCGCCGAACAGGGCGAAGGCCGCCCGGGCGCCGGCCACGGCTTCGTCCGGTGCGCTGCTCACTGCCGGCGATGACTCGAGGCGCAGCAGGAAGCTCGACCATAGATCCCGGCCGGCGCCGTGCGAAAGATACCGCGTGGCCGTTCGCACGCGCGCATCGGGATGGCCGAGCGCACGCCGCAACAACAGCTTGCCGCCGATCCGAGAGCCCTCGAGCACGTAGACGACGCCGAGCTGACGGGCTTCGCCCTCGACCGAGGGCGGATCGAGCTCACGCGGCGGTGTGGCCCCGAGCCCTTGCAGGTCGTCCAGCAGCAAGAAGGCACGTCGGCGCTCATCCCAGTCGGGCACGGTCATGTGGACAGAGGCGCGCTCGAGCGCACGCTCCAGCGGCAACAGCACGGCGGCCATGGCGGACAAAAAGCCCGTGTAGTCCGCCAAACTGCCATCGAAGGACCCGGCAAAGCGGGCGTCGACTTCGGCATGGAGGTGGGCGGTGGCGGTACGCAGTATCCGTCGCGCGGACGGTTGCGTAGACGAAGGGATGGTTGGCATAGGACTTGGCCAACGCAAAATGCCATACTGCGGCACCGTCGAAAGCAGGATTATTATTGCGGCAACTTTCGTCGACAGGGAGCGTTGGAGGGTTATGAGCAAGCGCGTCCTCATCGTCGAAGACGACGCCTTCGTGGCCGACCAGCTGGCGGCCCTGGTCGAAGATCATCTTGCATGCGCACCTATCGTGACTGCCAGCGCGCGCGATGCGTTGGCCTTCGTCGATGTGGATTTCGGCTTTCTCGATATCACGGTGACCGACGGCCAGACGTTCGGCGTGGCTCAACGGCTGCGCGAGCGGGGCATTCCGTTCGTGTTCGTGTCGGCGAGCGACCGGTCCCGCCTCCCCCTGGAACTCGCGGAAGCACCCTTCCTGCGCAAACCGGTGGCAGCCCCGGCCCTGCTGGCGGCGGCTCGCGCGCACCTGTAGAACGGCGGGACCCTTCCCAGCCCGGACTCCTCCATGCGCATCGTCGCCATCCGCGACATCGTCTCGCCGATCCGTTCCAGCATCGCCAACGCCTACATCGACTTCAGCCAGATGACCGCCTCGGTCGTGGCGGTGGTCACTGACTTAAAGGTGGATGGCAAGCCGGTGGTTGGCTACGGCTTCAACTCCAACGGCCGCTATGCGCAGCATGGGCTGCTGAACGAGCGCTTCATCAAGCGCGTGTCGGAGGCCAAGCCCGATTCCCTGCTCGACAGCGACGGTCTGCTCGATCCGGCCAAGTGCTGGAAGGCGATGATGGCCAACGAGAAGCCCGGCGGGCACGGCGAGCGCTCGGTCGCCGTCGGCGTGATCGACATGGCGATCTGGGATGCCATCGCCAAGGCCCGGCGTGTCCCGCTGTGGAAGCTGCTGAGCGACCGCTACAACGGCGGCCAGTACGACGACAAGGCGTGGGTCTATGCCGCCGGCGGCTACTACTACCCCGGCAAGGACCTCGAAGCGCTGCAGGACGAGATGAAGTATTATCTCGGCCTGGGCTACTCCTGCGTGAAGATGAAGGTGGGCGGCGTGCCGCTCGCTGAAGATCTCAAGCGCATCGAGGCGGTGCTGAAGATCGTCGGTGCGGGCGAGCGGCTGGCGGTCGACGTCAACGGCAAGTTCGACCTGATCACGGCGATCGAGTTCGGCAAGGCGATCCAGGGCTACGGTCTGCGCTGGTACGAGGAGCCGCTCGATCCGCTCGACTATCTCGCCCATGCCGCGCTGGCGACCGAGTACGGCCAGCCGCTGGCGACCGGCGAGAACCTGTTCTCGATGCAGGACGCACGCAACCTGATCCGCCATGGCGGCCTGCGCCCTGACCGCGACATCCTTCAGTTCGACCCGGCGCTAAGCTACGGCCTGGTCGAGTACCTGCGCACGGTAGACATGCTGAAGGCCAACGGCTGGTCGCCGCGGCGCTGCGTGCCGCACGGCGGCCACCAGTTCGCGCTCAACATCGCCGTCGGCCTGCAATGCGGCGGCAACGAGTCCTATCCGCAGGTCTTCGCGCCGTTCGGCGGTTTCGCCGACGATTGCCCCGTGGTCGACGGCCGGGTTGCCCTGCCGGACGCACCTGGGATCGGCTTCGAGCGCAAGGCCGACCTCTGGGCGGTGATGAAGGAAGTCGCTTGACGGTCAGTCGGGCTTGAGCAATCCCTTCTGCAGCAGTTCCGACACGTTGGCTTCGTCGGACTTCAGAACTTCGGTGAACTGCTCGGGCGTGGACGGCCGGACGATCGCGCCGAGCTCTCGCAGCCGCTTGTTGGCAGTTTCGTCCTTCAGCCCGGCGATCACGCCGGCATTCAGCCGCTCGACGATCGGCTTCGGCGTCTCGAGCCGAACGAACACGCCGGCCGTCGTGCCGCCTTCGAACGGCGTGCAGCCGACCTCCTTGAGAGTCGGCACCGCAGGAAGGTCGGGGATTTTCTCCAGACCGAAGTTCATCAGCGGCCGCAGCTTGCCCGACTGGATGTGCGGCATCGAGCTGGTGAGCTGGTCGGCGAAGCAATCGACGTTGCCCGCCAACAGGTCGGCAATGCCGGGGCCCGACCCCCGATAGGGGATGATGTTGAACTTGACCTGCTCGTTGAGCTGCAGGCGCAGGATGGCGACATGGTTGGTGGTGCCGTTGCCGGAATGGCCCATCGTCACCGTGCCCGGCTTGGCCTTGGCCTCGGCCAGCAGCGCCTTCATGTCGGGGAAGCGGTCGGGCCGCGCCACCACCAAGGTCGGCGCGGTGGTCAGGATGCTGATCGGCGCCAGCACCTGCAGCATCTGCTGCTTGCCGGCAAAGATCGGCGCCACGTAGCCGACGGTGAAGCTCGCCATCACGATCGTGTAGCCGTCGGCCGGGGCGGCGACCGCAGCATCGAGGCCGACCACGCCGCCGGCGCCGGGACGGTTGTCGATCAGCACCGTCTGACCGAGCTGGCGGCCCATCGGATCGGCCACGATGCGCGAGGTGACGTCGTAGTTGCCGCCCGGCGCGAAGGGGATGACCCAGCGGATCGGCTTCGACGGAAATGTGTCCGCTCGCGCCGTCCCGGCAAGCGCCAGCGCACCCGCTCCGATGAATCCGCGTCTCTTGAGACTCATGTGATCTACTCCGGTTTCAACAGGCCCGACTGGACCAGAGGCACGAGGTTCTCCCCGTCGGCCTCCAGCATGTCGGAACATTGCTCGGGCGTCGTCTACCGCGTGATCGCACCAGTTCCGCAAACCGGCTGCGCACCGCGTCGTCCTTCAAGGCGAAGGTACCGCCTCGTTCAGCCTGGCGATCAGCTTGCCGCTCCCGATGTGCGGCAGAAGGGTCGAGAGCTGGTCGGTGTAGAGGTCGCGGCTGCCGCCCATCAGCTCGTTGAGGCCGGGCGCCGCCCTTGGAACGCCAGGCATCGCCGCACCTGCCGCCAACAGGCTGCGTCTCGCGAATTTCATTCCATCCCTCCCATTTCCCCGCCAATATCAAAGAGCCCGTCGACGATTGAAATGATTGTCTACCGGGCCACATCGAAGCGCGCGGCGGGGAGAAGAGGCGATACCCGAACATCATACACCCCTGATTTCCATGATCGCGGCCGGCTTGATGCTGGCCTATGTGTTCGGGTTGCTAGCCCATCGCCTGCGCATCCAGCCGCTGGTCGGGTATCTGATCGCCGGCATCGTCGTCGGTCCATTCACGCCGGGCTTCACTGCCGACCTGAGTCTCGCCGCCGAGCTGGCCGAGATCGGCGTTATCCTGCTGATGTTCGGCGTCGGGCTGCATTTCTCCCTCAAGGACCTGATGTCGGTGGCGCGCATCGTCGTGCCCGGAACCATCATCCAGATCATTATCGCTACCCTGATGGGCGCGGTCCTTGCCCGCCTGCTGGGCTGGTCATGGCAGGCAGGCCTCGTGTTCGGCCTCGCCCTGTCGGTCGCCAGCACTGTCGTCATGGTACGCGCCTTCCAGGACCGTCGCCTGCTCGATACCGAACGCGGCCGCATCGCGGTTGGCTGGTTGATCGTCGAGGACCTCATCATGGTCCTGGCGCTGGTGCTGCTGCCGACCGCCGCCATGGTGGCTTCGAACGACTCGGTGCCGCTCAGCCGCATGGTCTTCCAGCTGCTGATCACGCTGGTCAAGGTGAGCATCTTCGTGACGGTGATGCTGGTGGTGGGCCGTCGCGTGATCCCGTGGCTGATGCACTACACCGCGCATACCGGCTCGCGTGAGCTGTTTCGGCTCGCCGTCTACGCCATAGCCATCGGTGTCGCGTTCGGTGCAGCGAAGATGTTCGACGTGTCGTTCGCGCTCGGCGCCTTCTTCGCCGGCATGGTGATGGGGGAAAGCAACCTCAGCCAGCAAGCGACCGAGGAAGCGTTGCCGCTGCGCGATGCCTTCGCGGTGCTGTTCTTCGTATCGGTCGGCATGCTGTTCAATCCGCACGTGTTCGTCGAAGCGCCGATCGCGCTGGCGGCGACCGTGGCGATCATCGTCGTCGGCAAGGGCGCCCTCGCCTGGGCCATCGTACGGGCTTTCAAGCTGTCCGATACTACTGCGCTCGCCGTCGCAGCGGGCCGGGCCCAGATCGGCGAATTCTCGTTCATCCTGATCGGACTCGCCATCGACATCGAGCTTATTCCGCCGCTGGCGCGCGACCTGATCCTGGGCGGCGCCATCATCTCGATCGTGCTCAACCCCCTGCTGTTCGCCTTGCTCGTCCGTCGGCCGCACCCCGAGGGCGGCATCCCCGATGCGACGGAACCGGCGGAGCCGCTGACGCCGACCACCCTGTCGGACCACGACGTGCTGGTAGGTTACGGGCGAGTCGGATCCCTCGTCGGTGCTGCGCTCGCCCGGAGCGGCGCCAGGATGGTGGTGATCGAGACCAGCGAGGACAGCCTGGAAAAAGCGCGCCGGGACGGCGCCGAGGTTTTCACGGGCAACGCCGCCGACCCCGAGATCCTCGCCGCCGCCAACCTCAAGCAGGCACGGCGGCTGTTCGTCACCATCCCCGAGCCGTTCGAAGCCGGCCAGGTGGTGCAACAGGCGCGCAAGACCAACCCTTCGATCGACATTCTGGCACGCGCCCATTCGGACGCAGCCGTCGAGCATCTCTCAGGGCTGGGCGCCACCCTCGTCGTGCTGGGCGAACGCGAGATCGCCGAACGCATGCTGGAACGCGCCGCCGAAAGCTGAATCAACTCTGATCCTGGCCGGGACCGCGCCATTCCATGAAAAGAAGCGATGCGCTGGGGGCGCGGAGACGGAGGCGGTTGCGGATCGTTGAACGGATATTCATATGTTGCCCAGCTGCGGCCTCATTCAGGGGCATCATTCCGATGATCTCCGGGAGATTTGCATGGTAACGCGTCGCACTGCATTTCGGATCGCCGCCTTCGCCACGATTCTCATCGCCGCGAACGAGCCCCTGCTCGCCGAAGCCGCGCCGCTGGCGCTCAAGGGCTACGATCCGGTCGCCTACTTCACCGAAGCCAAGCCGACGCCCGGCCTCGAGCAATTCGAGCTGCTGTGGGACGGCCAGCGCTACCGCTTCGCCAACGCCGTGCATCGCGAGATGTTCAAGTCCAGCCCGGACAAATATGCGCCGCAGTTCGGCGGCCTGTGCGCAATGAACCTGTCGAACGGCGTGAAGCGGGAATCGGACCCGCACAACTGGGTGATCTCCAACGGCAATCTCTATGTTTTTGCCGGGGAACGCGGAATGCAGAACTTCACCAAGGCGCCCGCGGAGACGGCAGCCAAGGCTGCCGCTCACCTGAGATCATTGAAGGCGTCGGCGACGCAATAGCGCCGTCACTTGAGGCCGGCCTTGCGCAGGCTCTCCCCGATTCGGCGCTTCAGCGCCGGATCCTGGAAGCGTGTGCCGAAGCCCGCGAGGTCGAGATAGGGATCCTTGCGCTGGCCCTGCTCCAGTGCCGCTTTCGCGTCATCGGCACGGCCGAGCTCGGCATAGGCGCCGGCGAGAGGAAAATCGAGCGTCGAATACGCAGGATAACGCGTGCGCGCCGCCTCGAGCAGGACGACCGCATCGGCATAGCGGCGCTTGAGCATGTAGGCGAGGCCAAGATTGAGCGCCGGTTCGGGCCCGAGGTTACCGTTCAGCCGCCCGGCCAGCTCGCCAGCGGCGATCGATTCGTCGATTTGCCCGGTCCACAGCAGCACCGCGGCGCGCGTCGCCAGCACTTCGGAATCGCTGGGATTGATCTGCAGGGCACGCTCGGACTCGGCCAGGCCGAGGTCGTACTTCTGCTGCACCGTATAGGCCCGCGCCAGCACGCTGTGCGCCAGCACGTTCTCCTCGTCGATCTCGAGCGCCTTCTGCGCCAACCGGATCGCCGCCTCGACATCCTGTTGCGCGAACTCCGACCAGCCGTAGACGGCGCGCTGGAAGGTCGCCTCGGCGAGCTCGGCCTGCGCGTCGGCATAGGTCGGCGCCAATTTGATCACCCGCTCGAGCAGCTCGCGCGCCATGCGGTTGCCGGCACGCGTCGACTCGTTGCCCTCGGCGCGGGCGCGCAGCACCAGGTCGTAGGCGTCGAGGCTGGCGGTCGGCTTGCGCAGGCTTCGTGCCAGGGCGATCTGCTGCAGGTTCGTCGCCAGCGTGCCGGCGACCCGGCGAGCGATCCGTTCCTGGACCTCGAAGATGTCGGTGAGCTGATCGTCGTAATGCTCGGCCCAAAGCTGGGTGCCGCTGGCGGCATCGGTGAGCTGGACCGTGACCCGCACCCGCTCCCCCATGCGGCGCACGCTGCCGGCCACCAGGAAGCGGGCGTTAAGGGCTTTCCCCAACTCCATCGGCGCCAGCTGCTTGTTGCGGTAGGGCAGCACGGCTCCATAGGCCAGCACGGTAAGAGGCCGGAACCGCCCGAGCGCGCGGGTGATGTCCTCGGTGAGACCGTCGGCGAAATAATCCTGTGTCGGGTCGCCGCTCTGATTGGTGAACAGCAAGACCGCGACCGAAAGCCCGCTTTCCGTGCTGTCGCGCGCTGTCTCCGTCCTCGAGGTCGCAAGATGGAACCGGGGCACGAGCAGCAGTGCGGCACCCACGACGATCAGCAGGACCGCCGCGGCGAGGCCGGCCAAGAGCCAGCGCCGCCGCCCCGGCCGGACCGCAGCGTCGCCGTCCACGGCATAGACCTGCAGCGGCCGGTCGAGATTTTTCAATCCGCGCGACCCGAGATCGCGGAACGGCAGCGAGAGCTTGTCGCGCACCTGGTCGTGGACGCTGCGCGACAGAACGATCGAGCCCGGCTCGGCCAGCCCCTGAAGGCGCGCGGCAACATTCACCGTGTCGCCGAACACGTCCTCGTCGGCGATGATCACGTCGCCGAGATGCAGACCGATGCGAAAGGTCTGGCGGCGATTGGCCGGCAGATCGGCGTTGCGCTCGACCATGCCGCGTTGCAGCTCGACTGCCGAGCGCATGGCCTCGACGGCACTGCCGAACTCGACCATTACGCCGTCGCCGACTGTCTTGACGATCCGGCCATGGAAACGCGCGACCACCGGCGCCACCAGCTCCGCGAGATGCGCGCGCAGATCGACCAGCGTCTGCTCCTCGTCGGCGCGCATCATCCGGCTGTAGCCCGCCACGTCCGCAAACAGGATGGTGGCGAGCCGCCGGGTGCCGGAATCGGTCTCAGCGATCACCGTCATCCCGGCCCGATGCGCTGGAAGGCGGGCTCGTTTTCTGTCGTCCTGAGAGCTTGTGAAAAAGTCGACGTCGCGACTCAATGACGATCTCGCCACCCACTTGCCTCACCCTGAGGAGCGCAGCGCAGCGGAGCGTCTCGAAGGGTGGCAACGCGCATGACCTTGCTGAACTCCCGTGTTTCCAGCACCGTTGCCACGTCCTTTCGAGTCGCCATCCTTCGAGACGCTCCGCTGCGCTACGCTCCTCAGGATGAGGCGGGAGGGTTGCCAGACCGGTCATTTCATCGCTGGCCAATAAATTCACAAACTCTGAGCGCAAAGGACCTGGCGCCAACTCCGCGGCCCGCGTCCGATCGTTCGGTGAGATCCTTCCCTGCGCTCAGGATGACAAGAAAGAGCATGAGAGATCTTCCATACGTCTCGTTGGTCCGACCCGCAGCCTCCTAGAGATAGACTGCCCTCATCTGTGCTTCGGCATAGCGGGTGCCCGCTGCCGCGCCGGGCGGAATCGCCGCGGCAAGGCTGGCCACCTCGTCGGCCGACAAGACGACATCGAGGGCACCGATATTCTCATCGACGCGTGCCGTGCGCTTGGTGCCGGGGATCGGCACGATATCCATGCCCTGTGCCAGCAGCCAGGCGAGCGCGACCTGGCCGGCCGTGCAACCCTTGGAGTTCGCCATCGCCTCGACCCTGGCCACGAGTTGAAGATTGCGCGCAAGATTGTCGGCGGCGAAGCGCGGATGACGGCCGCGCCCGTCGCCTTCCGGGATGTCGGATAATTGCCTCACCGCGCCGGTCAGCAGGCTGCGCCCGAGCGGTGAATAGGCAACGAAGGAAATGCCGAGCGCCCGCGTCGTCTTGAGCGTGGTCTCGGCATCCTTGCGATAGAGCAGAGAGTATTCGCTCTGCACCGCGGTGATCGGGTGCGTCCTGTGCGCGCGGCGAATCGTCTCTGGCTTGGCTTCGCTGAGCCCAAGGGTCCGGACCTTGCCGGCCTTCACCAGCTCGCCCATCGCGCCGACGGTCTCCTCGATCGGCACAGAGGGATCGACACGGTGCTGGTAATAGAGGTCGATTACGTCGACGCCGAGACGCTTGAGGCTGGCGTCACAAGCCTCCTTCACATAAGCCGCGCTGCCGTTGACGCCATTGGCCCCGCCCGGCTTTTGCGTCTGGCCGAACTTGGTGGCGAGCACGACCTTGTCGCGCAGGCCGCCGGCCAGCGCCTTGCCGATCAGGATCTCGTTGTGGCCCCAGCCGTACATGTCGGAGCTATCGAGGAAGTTCACGCCGTGATCGATCGCGTGATGGATGACACGGATACCCTCGGCGTCGTCACTCTTGCCGTAGGCGCCGGAGAGCGACATGCAGCCGAGCCCGATCGGGAAAACATCGAGGCTGCTGCCGGCGAGCTGGCGTAACGCTTTGGTGTCAGTGACAGTCATGTCATCTCCAGGTCAGGTGGCATTTCGGCCGCCTTCTACCATCAGGACCGACCCCGTGGTGAAGGGAGACTCCTCACCGGCAAGGAACAAAGCTGGCTTGCCGCCTCCTCTACCGTACCCGCATGACGTCAAGAGGGCTGCGCATCTGCGGCATGATCGACTTCATTTCCCGTCGTTCCCAGCATAGACGAAGCATCTCATCCTGCGGCATGGCGGACAGAAGCCGCGCCACGAGCGCGTTGACACCACCGTCGACGCTCGGCAACTTGCCATGAATAAACGACCATTGATGGGAAAGCATTCATGACGGCGATCAGGTTCGGGCGACGCCATTTCACCATCGGTGCGGCCGCCAGCGCCGTATCGCTGGGCATCCCCGCTCTCGCACAGGGCGAACCCATAAAGGTCGGCGTCATCGTTCCGCTGTCCGGCCCGGCCGGTCCCAACGGGCAGGGCGTGGCCAATGCCGTCTCGATCGCGGCCGAGATGATCAATGCCAAGGGCGGCGTCCTGGGACGCAAGATCGTGGTCGTCGCCAAGGACGACGAAAGCACCCCGGCCGTCGGCGTGACCCGCGCCAACGAGATGGTGGCGGAGAAGGTCGCGCTGGTGATCGAGGGCTGGAACAGCCCGGTGACGCTCGCCATGCAGCCGGTGCTGGCGCGCGCCGACATCCTCGACATCACAGCCGTATCGAAGGCCGATCCGATCCTCGCCGGCACGGCCAATCCCTTCGCCATCCGGATCAACAGCTCGAACGGGCAGGACGGCGGTGTGATAGCGGATATCCTCGCCAATCATCTCGGTGCCAAACGGATCGGGTTCCTGTCACAGAACGACGCCTACGGCAACGGCGCGCAGGCGGTGATCGAGGCCGAGCTCAAGAAGATCGGCAAGCCCTTCGAGAAGGTCGTCGTCGAGCAGTTCCCGTTCAAGCAGACCGATTTCCGCGTCAGCCTGGCCAACGTCAAGCAGGCCAAGCCGGATGCCGTGGTCGCGATCAATGCCGCCGAATCCTCGGGCATGCCGGCGCTGATCCAGCAGTACCGCCAGGCCGGCATCGAGGGCACCTTCGTCGGTGCGGTCGGCACCATCCTGCCGACGGTCTTCAGGATCGCCGGCGAGGCGATGACCGGCGTAGTCTCGGCCGACATCTACTTTTCCGACCTGCCGCCGTTCGACGGCATCAAGGAGAACCTCGATTTCGTCGCCGCCTTCAAGAGGGCTCACACCCACGCCCCGGACAAGGGCGACGCGATCGGCGCCCAAGCCCTCATGTGCTGGGCGAGCGCGGCCAATGCGACCAAGAGCCTCGACCGCAAGACCGTGGCCGGCGCGATCCGTGGCCAGACGATCAAGGGCACGATCTTCGGCGACATGACCTTCGAGGCCAACGGCCAGGCGCAGCACAAGGCCACCCTGTTCAAGGTCACCGACGGCAAGACCGCCAAGCTCGAGGTCTTGAAGTAGCTTGGCGCTTCTTCGCGTCGACAAGCTGACCGTACGCTACGGGGCGCTGACCGCGCTCTCAGACATGTCGTGGCAGGTCGAAGCGGGCGAGATCCTGGGCATCATCGGGCCGAACGGTGCCGGCAAGAGCTCGTGCTTCGCAGCCGTCACCCATGCCGTGCGCCGCGATGGCACGGTCCGGCTCGCCGACGAGGACGTCACCGCCCTGCCGACGCACGTGCTGGCACGGCGCGGCCTGCGCCGCACCTTCCAGCAGAACGCTTTCTTTGGCGAGCTGACCCTGCTCGAGAACGCGATGGCGGCGATGCTGCGCGAGCATTCGACGTCGCTGCCGCGCTCGATCGCCCTGCCGTGGCAGGAACGCGCCACACGCCGGCGCGCCGAAGCCGCCGCCGCCGAACTTCTGACGTCCTTCGGCATCGGACCCGACGACCACGGCAAACGGCCAGGCGACATCGCTTACGGCACGCAGCGGTTACTGTCGGTGGTGCTCGCCTACGGAGCGGGAGCACGGGCGCTGCTGATCGACGAGCCGGCGGCGGGCACCGGCGGCACCGACATGCAACGGCTGGCCGACCTGCTGGTCGAGCTGCGCCGCCGGGGTGTTGCCGTCGTGGTGATCGAGCATCACATGGACCTGATCATGGCCATTGCCGATCGAATCGTGGTGATCGACCAGGGCCGCAAGCTGGCTGAAGGCACGCCGGCGGAAGTCCAGCGCAATGCCGCCGTGCTGGAAGCCTATCTCGGGCGCGCGGCATGACAAACGCGCTCGACGCTGCCGGGATCTCCGTCCGCTATGGCGGCAACCTCGCGGTCGACGGCGTCGATGTCACCGTGCCCGCGGGCAAGATGATCGGCATGGTCGGCGCAAACGGCGCGGGCAAGAGCACGCTGATCAATGCCCTCGCGGGCTGGTCGCGCGGCGCGCCCCAGGTGCGCGGCACGGTGCGGCTCGCCGGCGAGAGCATGGACGGGCTGCCGCCGCATCGCCGCGCCGCGCACGGGCTGGTGCTGGTGCCGGAAGGCAAGGGCATCTTCGCCGACCTCACGGTCACCGAGAATCTGGCGCTGGTGAAGCCGCCGGCCGACACGACCGGCCGGCATCTCTTCACGATGGAAGAGATCCACGAGCTGTTCCCGCGGCTCGCCGAACGGCGACAGCACAAGGGCGGCATGCTGTCCGGCGGCGAGCGGCAGATGGTGGCGGTGAGCCGCGCGCTGCGCGCTGCACCGAAGGTTCTGCTGCTCGACGAGCCGTCGGCGGGCCTGGCGCCGCGGCTGGTCTACGAGCTGCTCGACACGATGCGCAAGCTGGTCGATCGCGGCCTGTCGCTGCTGCTGGTCGAGCAGAATGTGCGCGCCACCCTCGAACTGGTCGACGAGCTCTATCTGCTGGAGCGCGGCAAGGTCGTGGCCAAGGGGCCGGCGGCGTCGATGAAGGACGATCCGCGCATCCTCGAAGCGTATCTTGGAAGCCTCACCGCATGAACCTCGCGCAGCAGCTCATCAACGGCCTGGTGCTGGGCTCCGGTTACGCGCTGATCGCGATCGGCTGGACGGTGCTGCTGGGCGCGGCGCGTCTGGTGAACTTCGCCCATGGCCAGCTCTACATGCTGGCCGCCTTCATCGCCTGGGCCGTGATGGCAAAGCTCGGCGTAAACTACTTTCTCGCCGTGCCGATCGCGGTGCTGGCGCTCGGCCTGCTGGGCGTCATGCTGCAGGTCATGATGCTGCGGCTTGTCATGCAGCAGAACCTCACCAGCCTGATGATTGTCACGCTGGGCTTCGGCTATGTCTTCCAGGGCGGGGCGGCGCGAATCTTCGGCGGCAATCCCGAGCGCTTCATCAGCCCGCTGCAGACCAGCGAAATCCGGTTTGGCGACGTTTGGTTCACCTGCCAGGACGTCCTTACACTGGCCTGTACGCTGCTGCTGTTTGGCGCGCTGTGGCTGGTGCTCAACCGCACCCGTCTCGGCGCCCTGGTGCGCTCGGTCGCCGAAGATCCCAAGCTGGCCCAGCTCTTCGGCATCGATGCCGCACGCGTTTACATCGGCGTCTTCGTCTTCGAATGCGCCGCGGTGGCGCTCGGTGCCGGCCTGGTGGCGCCGCGCAGCCCGATCCTCGCCAGCATGGGCTTCGACGAGGTGATCCTGACTTTCGTGGTCGTCGTGCTCGGGGGCATCGGCAGCGTCGGCGGCAGCCTGCTGGCCGGCCTCGGCCTCGGCATGTTCACCGCACTGTTCGGGGCGCTGGTCTCGCCCGCCTACACCACGGCGGCTGCGTTCCTGGTCTTGCTCGTGGTGTTGGCGGCGCGGCCGCGCGGCCTCGGCGCTCGGTGAGGACGGCTCGATGAAGCACCTCGCCACGCCAGCCGCCTTGATCCTGGCGGCGCTTGCCTACTTCGTGCCGTCGGTCGCGGGCGGCGCGCCGGTCGCCTACGCGGCCTGCACCACGATCGCCATCCTGGCAGTGATGGCCTACGGGGCCGACCTGATCTTGTCCTATCTCGGCGAGGTGAGCCTTGGCCACACCATATTCTGGGCGGCCGGCGGCTATGCCGCGTCGATGCTGGCGGTGAATGCCGGCTGGAACGGCTGGCAGACGGCCGGCGCGGCGATCGTCGTCTCTCTCGCCCTCGCCGCCGTGCTCGGCCTCGTGACCTTGCGTACGCGCGAGTTCGTGTTCTCGCTGGTGACCTATGCCGCCGCCGTCGTCGCGATGGAGGTCGCCTTCAACTGGTCGTTCCTCGGCGGCTCCGACGGCATCGTCGGCATACCGCCGCTCGAGCTCACCCTGTTCGGCCGCGGCATCACCAGCGCCGGCGACGCCGCGCTGTGGCCGGTCGCCTGGGCGCTGCTGATGCTGACGCTGCTGTTCATACAGCGCTTCCGCCAGTCGCGGCTCGGCACCTCGGCGCTGATGGTGCAGATGAATCCCGACCTCGCCCAGGCGCTGGGCGTCGACGCACGGGCGGTGCGCTTCCTGGTGTTCGTAACCTCGGCGCCGATCTCGGCGTTGGCCGGCTGGCTCTACGCCTACCAGCGCGCCTATGTCGGGCCGGACATGTTCGAGAGCTACTTCCTGGTGCTGATGCTGACCGCCATCGTCGTGGTCGGCCGGCGCCTGCTGCTCGGACCGCTGATCGGCACCGCCCTGATCATCACGCAGCAAACCTTCTTCTCGATCGGCGGCGACGGCGACAAGATCATCCTGGGCACGGTGCTGGCCGCTATCCTGCTGCTGTGGCCGCGCGGCTTGATCGGCCTATGGGACGTCCTGAGAAGGCCGCGAGCGAGCGCGCGATCGCCGACCGCTCCAGCCCCTCGACTATAAAGACCAGCCGGGAGCGGCGGTCCGAGTCGGGCCATGCCGCCATGTGCTTCGGCGGATGCACGAGGTGCTGCACGCCATGCACGGCAACTGGCGTGTCCGATCCCTCGACGTTCAGGATGCCCTTCACGCGCAGCACCTTTTCGCCGTGGCGATTGAGCAGCATGGTCAGCCAGACCCCGAACATCGTCCAGTCGAGCGCGCCGTCGAATGTCAGGGTGAACGACTGCACCGATCCGTGCGGCGCCTCCGCGGCAGCCGGGAAGGCGCGCAAAGGCGAATGGGCGCCGTCATCGAACAGCATCGCCGCGTCGATCGGCTGCTCGGCGGCCCGCAACAGCGGCGCGTCGGGATTGAGACCGCGCAGCTCGGCGATCAGCGCGTCGCAGTCCGGCGCGAGATCGGTCTTGGTCAGCACGAGCCGGTCGGCCACGGCAACCTGCTTGATGCTCTCCGGACGGCCGAGGCCGTTCACGGCATCGACAGTGGTGATGACGTTGCCGAGACGGAAATGGTGTCGCAGCACCGGGTCTGCCTGCACCGTCGACAGGATCGGAAACGGGTCGGCCAGACCCGAGCTCTCGACCACCAGCCGGCGGAAGCCCGGCACCACACCGCGCTCGCGCTTCGAGTGGAGGTCCTTGATGGCCGCCGACAACTCGCCGCGGATGGTACAGCACAGGCAGCCCGACTGCAGCAGCACCATCGTCTCGTCGATGCGCTCGAGCAGATGATGATCGAGCCCGACCTCGCCGAACTCGTTGATCAGCACAGCGGTGTCGGCCAGCGCCGGATCGGCCAGCAGCCGCTGCAAGAGTGTCGTCTTGCCCGACCCCAGGAAGCCGGTGATCAGGTTGACCGGCGTGAAATCAACCAACGGCCGCCTCCAGCCGATCGATCAACCGCGGATCGAGCGGGTCGCAGGGCCGGCCGGTCAGCTTCTCAGCCGCCGCCCAGAGGTGCGTGAGATTGTCGACGATCTCGCTGTTGCCGGTGAGAGTCGACAGGACGAACGACGTGGCCTGCCAGTCCGACAAGGTGAGGCCGTAGAAGGACAGCACCTTCTGCGCACAAGCCACCCGATTGGCGCGCTCGCGCCGACGCTGCACCGAATCGACGTTGCGCGTGAAGACGCCGGGCCGCGCGGCAGCGTCGGTCCAGTCACCGCCGCCGCCCAGCACGCCGCAGAGCGCGCACATCAATCCGTCGTCCCGAGCGAAGCCGAGGGACCTTGTCTCGACATGCGAGCAGCTCTCCGATGGAGAGGAGGTCCCTCCGCTCCGCTTCGCTCCGGTCGGGGCGACGGGGCCGGAGTCATTTCTTCCGCGGGAACCGCTTGGCGAAGTCGTCGGCCATCTCGTTCATGGTGACGAACTTCACGCCGGGATGGCCGGCCATGTAGTGATAGAGCCGCTCCAGCATCGCCAGCACGTGCGGCCGGCCCGACACGTCGGGATGGATAGTCATGGGGAACACCGCGTAGTCGTACTCGCGGTAGACCCAGTCGAACTGGTCGCGCCACATCTCCTCGATGTCGCGCGGATTCACGAAGCCGTGGCTGTTCGGCGACTTCTTGATGAACATCATCGGCGGCAGGTCGTCGAGGTACCAGCTCGCCGGGATCTCGATCAGGTCGGTCTCATGCCCGCGCTTCAAGGGCGTCATCCACTCGGCAGGCTTCTTGGCATAGTCGATCTTGGTCCAGCTGTCGCCCACCCGCACGTAATAGGGCGTGTGGTCGTTGTGCATCAGCGAATGGTCGTACTTGATGCCGCGCTCGAGCAGGAGCTCGTTGGTGACCGGCGAGAATTCCCACCAGGGAGCAACATAGCCGGTCGGCCGCTTGCCGGAGAGCTGCGTGACCAGCTCGATACATCTGTCGAGGATCTCGGTCTCCTGCTCGCGCGTCATGGCGATCGGGTTCTCGTGGCTGTAGCCGTGGATGCCGATCTCGTGGCCTGCGTCGGCCACCGCCTTCATCTCCTTGGGGAAGGTCTCGATCGAATGGCCGGGAATGAACCACGTGGTCTTGATGCCGAGCCGCTGGAACATCCTGAGCAGGCGAGGGCTGCCGACCTCGCCGGCGAACAGGCCACGGGAAATGTCGTCAGGCGAGTCCTCGCCGCCGTAACTGCCCAGCCAGCCGGCGACCGCATCCACGTCGATCCCGAATCCGCAGAGAATATCCTTGGCCATGTCAGCTGCTCCTCCTCAATCCACGTACCCAAACAGCAAAAAGCGTTCCGGACCAGGGGTCCGGAACGCTCTTGCTCAGCCTATGGAAATCGCGCCAGGCGGCCCCAAGCCTCCGCCCGTACCGCGCCTACAGGCCGACTTGTGCCGACGTCGTATGAGCGCTGCGCTCGCGGAACAGCGATGTTGCCCTATCCTTGTTGGTCGCGCCCCGCACCAGGGCCGGCTTCGCCGCCTCGACGATGACAAACGGCTCCACACTCGACGAACCAGCCGCAACGGCCCTTCCTTGAAGGAAGCTCGCCACCCCGAAAGTGACCACCAAAGCGACAACCAACATGGCGAATGCAATAATGATATGACGCATTCCAAACTTTCCCCGGAATCTTAGCGGAGTAGGCTTGCGCCGGGCCTCGCCTCGATCTTTCGTGCCGAAACATTGAATATGTGTCTGCACTCCGGGAGCGGTAATATGCATATTCCCCGTCGAACGCCAGCGGATTCGGCGCATGGAGGTCCTGTCGTACGGCCCGGAAATCGCTTCTGGAGCGGCCCGTGCAAGAATGTGTTAACCCGCCGTAAATAAGCCAAAAATTGGCTTAAGCCCTGATGCGACTGCAAAATCAAGACGGCTTCAGAGTCCAATAATATCATCGACGATGCGAACTATTGTGGGTCGGCTAATTGTATCGTCAATATGTCGCGTTCAGACGATACATCTCGCACGCGTTCACATTTTCTTGAACAACCGCCGGCCCATGACCCATGTTTCGTCGATCGCTCGGTCATCACCCACCATCATCAAGCCGAAAAGCAGGTCCGCAGCCTGCTCGAGGGTCGACGGGCCGGCCTCATCGACGACGAGCGATTGTCGCCACGACTGCGCCAGGGGACCGCCCTTCCAGTCGAGGACGACGAGGTCGGCTTCCTTGCCCGGTGCGAAGTTCCCAATCATTTCATCGAGATAGAGGGCTTCTGCCGCGCCCAGGGTGATCGACCAGAAGCCGCGGTACGGGGAGATCCTGTTGCGCTCTGCCTCGGCAGGCTCGGCGACGGTGCCGTTGTTGACCATGCCGACCTTGTAGGCGTCGTCCAGGACGTTGAGCATCGAGAAGCGGTTTCCGCCACCGACATCGCTCCCGAGCGCCATTCGGACCCTGTGCCGGGGATCGGTTGCCTGGCCGATGCGGAAAAGGCCGCTCCCGAGAAAGAGATTGGAGCAGGGGCAAAACACCACGGCCGCGCCGCTTTCGGACATCCGGCGGAATTCGCCGTCGCTCAGCCAGACTCCATGCCCGCCCGAGAATTTCGGCCCGACCAGACCATATCGCTCGTAGACCGCCAGATAGTCGCCGCTGTCGGGATAGGCATCTTGCACGCCCCGGCACTCGTCGACCGTTTCGGAGATATGGGTATTGACCCAGCAGTCGGGATGCTCGCGCTTGAGCCGCTCGCAGGCGGCGAGGAGGTCGGGCGATGCGCCGAGCGCGAAGCGCGGCGTGATGGCGTAGAGGTTCCGGCCGCGGCGATGGTAGCGCTCGATCAGCCGTTTGCTGTCGCGGTAGAAATTGTCGGCACTGTCGACATAGTCCGGCGGCGCCAGCCGGTCGATACCGGTGAGGCCCGCGATCAGCCGCACGTCGCGACGCCCGGCTTCGTCGAACAGCTCTTCCGTGGCGACCGGTGACGAGGTGGTGAAGGCCTGGCAGGTCGTGGTGCCCGACGCGAGCAGATTGTCGAAGAATCGTCGCGCGCCGTCGCGCGCATAGGCACGATCCTTGTACTTGATCTCCTCCGGGAAGATCCACTTCTGCAGCCACGGCAGGAGGTGCTCGCCGAAGGCGCCGATCACGCGGGTTTGCGGAAAGTGGATATGGCCGTCGATGAAACCCGGCAGGATCAACCTGTCGCGGATCGTCGTGACCGCCAGGCCCGCGTGCCGCGCCGCCACACCGTCATATGTTCCGAAGTCGGCGATCCGCCCGTCCTCGACGACCAGCAGCCCATCGACGAGGAAGCGCGCGGCATCCTTCTCCCTGCCGACATGCTTCCACGGGTCGTCGATGAAATCGAGGAACGTTCCCCGGATGCCGAATGCCGTCATGACCAGCATGCTGTCGCAGAGAGCGCTCGCGCACCATGATTTTCGAGCGTTTTCCTCACAAGACGATTAGCGGTAAGCGACGCAAGAAGAAAGCAGTTCAGCCCGTCTGGATGTCGCCGGACTGGATGCACTTCACGCCCGCATCATAAGTCGGTGGCGAGCCCGGCCAGGAACACCGTGTCGATGCCACGCTCCTTGATGTAGCCCGCCAACCCGGTCGCGGTCTTACCGTCAGCCTCCTTTGGAGAATTCCCCCGGTTGGATGACGGAGTGGACCGCTGCGATCCAATGGCTCCAATCCCCGGCCATCGGACTTTGTTCAAGCACCGGGTTCAGGTCATGCTCTTGGCTGGGACC
The DNA here is from genome assembly GCF_965279465.1 of Reyranella sp. Classification (NCBI taxonomy): domain Bacteria; kingdom Pseudomonadati; phylum Pseudomonadota; class Alphaproteobacteria; order Hyphomicrobiales; family Reyranellaceae; genus Reyranella; species Reyranella sp. Next base: position 2,424,960 of record NZ_OZ257242.1, on the reverse strand, counting down.
GCGCCACGGTGCGCGGTCCCAGCCAAGGAAAACGAGGTCTTCCTGACACAGGACGATGCAGCGACAGGATGGGCCGCCGGCCGCCGCGCGATGGAGACCTCGCGCTATTGGAGCGGCCCCGACGGCGTGCGCCCGCGATGGCCCCAGCGCGTGTTCTCGGCCCTGCTCGAAGTGTTCGGGCGCACCCTGCAGCTGACGCCGCTGTATCGCCGCGGTCTCCGCAACGCGCTCGACCTCAGGCTCACTGAATTCGAGGTCGCTCTTGCCCGATTGCCCGCCGCTTTCGATGGCTATCGCATCCTCCATGTCAGCGACACGCATCTCGACAGCTTGCCGGCCCTCGCCGGGGTGGCGAAGCGGATGCTCGACGGCGTCGAGGTCGACCTGCTGGTCCTGACCGGCGACGTGCATGGGCTGGCGCGGCATCCGGCTGCTCTTTCGGTCGAGCTGCTGGCCCACGCCTTGAGCGGTATGGTCGTCCGCGACCGGCGGCTTGCAACCCTCGGCAACCACGATGCGGTCGACATGCCCGCGGCGCTGCAATCCCTCGGTTTCGAGACACTGGTCAACCGGTCGGTGGTGTTGACGCGCAACGGCCACAGCATCCGCGTCACCGGCCTGGACGACGTCCACGCCTTCTACACGCCCCAAGCGCGTGCGGCGCTGGAGGCAGAAGCCGAAGGGTTCCGTATCGCCCTCGTCCACTCGCCGGAGATGGCAGATCATGCCGCGGCCGCAGGATATGGCTTCTATCTCTGCGGCCACACCCATGGCGGCCAGATCTGCCTGCCGGGCGGCAAGATTGTCTTCAGCCAGCTCGTGCGGTGCCGTCATGCCGCGTCGGGCCTGTGGCGCGAGGGAAACATGGTCGGCTACACCTCGACAGGCCTCGGTGTCGCGTCGCCGCCGGTGCGCTTTAACACCCGCGGCGAAGCAGCTTTTATCACCCTGCGATGCTCGCGGTCATGACACCGCGTGACGCTAATTGCGCGGCACGGCAGTGTGTATATATTATAAGAATTATACACATTGCCTGGGCAAGCTTCGATGCGGACCAATATCGAGATCGACGACGAGCTATTGTCCCAAGCCATGAAGGCAACAGGCCTGTCGACCAAACGCGCCACGGTGGAAGAGGGCCTGCGTCTGCTCGTTCGGATGCGCAAGCAGGTCCGGGCCCTTGCCGAGCTTGAAGGATTGGGCTGGGAGGGAGACTTGGACAAGATGCGCGAAGGCCGCCGGTTCGATCCGCTGTGATTCTGGTGGACAGCTCGGTTTGGATCGCCCGCTTGCGCGGCTATCGAACGCCGGGGGTCGAAAAGTTGGAGATCGCTGCTGCACAAGAGATGGTTCTGGTGGGCGATCTCATCCTGCTCGAAGTCCTGCAAGGTGCCCGCGACGAAATCCATGCAAGGCGTATCGAGCGTGCCTTGCGCGCGTACGCAGTCGTATCGATTCTGGATGGCAAGCTGGCCTCTGTGGCAGCACGGAATTTTCGCACGCTCAGAGACCGAGGCATCGCGATGCGCAAGACAATTGACGTCATCATCGGCACCTTCTGCATCGAACAAGGCCATGCGTTGCTTCACGATGATCGCGACTTTGCGCCGATGGAGGCCCATCTCGGCCTCAAAGTCATATGAGCGGGGAGCACAGCATGAGCGAGGCGGGTTGGCGGCAGCGGGCCGGCACACAGTTCAAGTGCGAGAAGCAGTCGGCGCACGGCCGGAACGGCATGGTGGTGACGAACCATCCGCTGGCCTCCGCTGCGGGCATGGAGATGCTGGCCGCCGGCGGCAACGCGATCGACGCCGCCGTCGCCGCCCAGTTCGCACTGACGGTCGTCGAGCCGATGATGGTCGGGCTGATCGGCGGCACCACCTCGCATATCCGCCTCGCCGACGGCAGCCACAGGATCGTCGACGGCATGAGCGCCGTGCCGCTCGCCGGCCATCCGACGATGTACCGTCCGATCCCCGGCACACTGCCACAGGTCTATGACGTCGAGCGGCGCGAGAACCAGGTCGGGCCGAAGGCGGTGGCGACACCGGGGTCGCTGCGCGCCTGGTGCCACGCCCTCGACACCTACGGCACGATGGCGCTGGCCGACGTGATGCAGCCCGCGATCCGGCACGCCGCGCGCGGCTTCACGGTCACGCCCTATCTTTCCGACTGCATCGAAAGCGCCGCCGACGACCTGCTCGACGATCCCTTCGCTGCCGACCGCCTGCTGCCCGACGGCACGCCGCTCAAGGCCGGCGAGCGGCTGGTGCAGGGCGATTACGCCGAGGCCCTGACCCTGATCGCCCAGCAAGGCGAGAGCGCGCTGCACGGCGGACCGCTCGGCGACCTGCTGGTCGAGTGCATGGAGCGGACCGGCGGCTTCATCTCGCGCAAGGATCTCACCGACTATCGGGTCGTCGAGCGCGCGCCGATCCGCGGGCGCTATCGCGGCTGGGAGATCCTGGGCCCGCCGCCGCCCGCCGCGTCAGGCGTGCACATCGCCCAGATGCTGAACATCATCGAGGGGTACGACATCGCGAAGATGGGCTTCGGCACCGTCGAGACGCTCCATCTGCTGGCCGAAGTGCTGAAGATCGCCTTTGCCGATCGTGCCGAGGCGAGCGGCGATCCGGACTTCGTGAAGGTGCCGGTCGAGCGCATCACCTCGAAGGCCTATGCCGACGATCGGCGCGCGGACATCGATCCGGCGCGCGCCCGAAGCTGGACCGGCGGGCTGCTCGCGAAGGAAGGCGCCGACACCACCCATCTCACCGTCGCCGACGGCATGGGCAATGTCGTCACCACGACGCAGACGATCAACAGCCTGTTCGGTGCACGCTTCATCGTGCCCGGCATCGGCATGGTGCCGAACGACTACATGTCGAACTTCGATCCGCGGCCGGGCAGCCCGCTCTCGATCGCGCCGGGCAAGCGGGTCACCACCTCGATGTCGCCGGTGATGGCGCTGAGGGACGGCAAGGTGGTGTATGCGCTCGGCCTGCCGGGTGGCCGCAAGATCTTCCCGTCGGCCTGGCAGGCGCTGATCAACCTGATCGATCACGGCATGACGCTGCAGGAGGCAGTCGAGGCGCCGCGCATCTGGACCGAGGGCGTCGTGCTCGAGGTCGAGCATGGTGTTCCCGAAAGCGTGCGCCAGGAGTTGCGCGACCGCGGTCACACGCTGCAGATCATGCCGACCGTGGCCGGCGGCATGAACGCCATCCAGTTCCACGACGACGGCAGCATGACCGGCGCGGCCTGCTGGCGCGCCGATGGCGCGGCGGTCGCCCTCGGCGGCGGGCTCGCCCGGGCCGGCGTGCGGTTCGTTCTGCCGAGCTGATTAACCGGCGAGGATCTCACAAAGCTCCTCGCGCGAGGGCAGCGCCTCGAAGGCGCCCGCCCGGGTCGCTGTCAGCGCGGCTGCCTTCTGGGCCGAGCCGATCGCCCGGTCGATCGCGATGCCTCGGGAAAGTGCCGCCGCCATCACGCCGCAGAACACGTCGCCGCAGCCCGTCGTGTCGATGGCGGTGACGTTCTCGGCCGGGAAGATGCGCGCGCCGAAGCGGCATCCCGCGGCACCGAGCGTGACGATTGCGGCATCGGCCCGATCGATCGAAGAGCCCAGGGCCTCGGCCTCGAGACGGTTGGCGATGACGAGGCTGCACCCGTTCATCAGTTTCTCGGCGCCCGGCCAGAACGGTGCGGGCGTGAAGATCGTCGTCGCCTTTCGTTGCCGCGCCGTTGCGAGAAGGTAGCCGGTCAGTTCGAGCGAGAGGTTGCCCTGGAGCAGCACGACGTCGCCCTCGCCCACGTCGTGCAACACCGGCTCAGCCTCGGCGACGGTCAATGCCAACGAGCAGGCGCTGGTGCTCACGATGCTGTTCTCGCCGCCCGGCTGGACCATCAGGAGGGAAAAGTCGGTGGCGTACGGCAGGTGCGGCAGGATCAGCTCGTCGAAGCCTTCGAGCGACAGATGCCGCTCGACGTCGCTCGCCTCGGGCGCATCGTTGCCGAGCGGGGCGCAGAAACGCACCCGCGCGCCGCAGCGCGCCGCTACGACGGCCTGGTTCAGCCCCTTGCCGCCCGGCGCCCGCGCAGCGTCGCTTCCAATCAGCGTCTCACCCGGCAGCGGCAGGCGCGGCACGGCCAGCCGCAGATCGAGGCCCGCATTGCCGATGACGACGACGCGGCCCATGCTAACCCCAGTCGTCGTCGATGAGTGCAGCAAAGGAGCGTCCTTCGGGAAGGGCATGGCCAGTCACCAGTCGCGGAGCAACTCGCGGGCCACCCTCGGTCCGCCCTGCCGACGCAGGGCGCTCAGGGCAGCGACACTCTCACCTGCCGTCCGCCGCGCAAGTCGACCCGCTGCATCATCGAGCCGCCTTCGATCTGCGAGGCGCCCTGCCACTTCACGCTGCTCGTGACATACCAGACGCCGTCGGGCACGCGCGAGAACGAGAAGCTGCCCGAGGGGTCGCAGCTCGTCCGGCGCAGGGTCGAGACATAAAGCGGATCGTCGCGCTCGAACTTCTCCGCGCCGAGGCTGGCGGCACGCATGCCCCTGGTCGCGTTGCCGAAGATCGCCGTCATGCGGGCGCGGGCGTAGGCGCTGTCCGGGATGAGGTTCGCCGACTGTCCGGCGCACGTATGACTCGTGCCGCCGGCCCTGATGAGAGCGATTCCGCTTACGGTGTTCGCGCCGCTCTTGCGCGCCCAGTCGACCTCGGACGGCGCGACCGGCGTGGAAAGAGCGGATTCCTGCGGCCCAAACTGGCCACACCCGGCAAGGGCGAACGTCAGTCCCAGGAACAGGGCAGCAGGCTTCATTGACCGGATTCTTTCTGCTTAAGGGGGCTGCACATATAGTCCGGACGTTCCGCACGAGGCTTGTGTTCCTTTGGTGATTCGCGCCGACGGTAGCCCTCTGGCTTTGACATCTCACGGCCGTGCGGCTCTGGAGTGCCGTTCACCGTTGGGGATTTGATCGCATTTCTCAGAGTTCGGCTCGCCTGAGCCTCGGCTCCCAGGCGTTTCGCGGCAAGGCTCCTGCTCAGCGGCGTCCGGCAAAGGCCACCGTCGACCATGTTCGGATCGTGCTCGCGGGCAATCTGGCATGCGCGACTTCCGCCGCAGCAGGCGAACCATTGCGCCTGGCCATCCACGCTCGCGCCAAGCAGGCGTCTCACATCTTGTGTTTGGAACGGGACGTCGTTGCGCGAGGTAAGATGGAGAGAGTAGGCGGGATATGCCTTGACCTTGCCACATGTACAATCGACGGTGACGACACTCTTTCCTTCGCCTGATGAGGAGTTGGCCCAATGGGAACGAAGGGCTTTTTTTCGATTGCTGCAGTGCTGATTATCGGCGTCGCCACCAGTTCCGACGTTGCGGCAGCCGATCCACCGACCCAGACGGCCCGTGTCGGCGGGGGCGAAGTCATCGAATTCGGCAGCTTTCATTGCACGGCGCAAAAAGCGGATGGCGAAAAACTGGTCTGGAGCTGCCCCGCGCAGTCCTTCGCGTCGAAGTTCAAGGAGTCACCCACGGTGTTCTTCTCGATTGCCGGCTTCGATCGTCTCGTGCCGACCGATACGGGATTCAGCCTGGATATCGACACCAAGGAGGACGCCACCAAGGATGGCTTCAAACCGGTCGTCGACGACACCTCCAACAGGCCTGCCGCCGAGAAAAGCACGGTCAGCGTAACGTGGATCGCCATTGGCGAAGGCGAGCGAGCGACGAGAAGGCCGCGGATCAGCCGCGAGGAACGTCTCAAGCTGCGCGAGATGCGGCAGCAGGAAAAGTTGAAGGACCAATAGGACGCACTCTATCGCTGGCGGGCGAACTTGCCGGCGAACCATCCTCCATCAGGGATGCAACCGCCACGAGAGCGACTCCGGTCGCCATCGCGATGGTGGCCAGTTTCAGCGTGCTGTCTGGGTGGTCCCGCGATAGATCCGCACCACGTTGTGATAGGCGCCTGCGCCCAGCCCTCCCGTATCGGCCGCCGCGTCGCGGATCATCTCCTGCTGCCTTATCCCGTAATCGGGGGGATATTCTCCGGTCCTGACGTAGGCGTCGATGTCCTGTTGGCGTACCCGGTAGATGGTCGCTCCGTCGATCTCCCGGGCCAGAACCGACGCCTGGTCGGTTGCCGCGGCGGCTTGACGCCGCAGGTTGAAGTCGGTGGCGCGGGTTGCCCTGATCTCGACAAACCCACCGGGCCGCAGCATGGCGTTGATCTGGCGTCCCATCTGGGCCGTCGTCACATCGTCGGCCAAGCCTAGAGCGAAGGGGCGACGCAGATAGATTCGATCAACTCCGGCAATACGACCGCCGCCCGGCAATCGGAGCGCCGGGGTGACCTGCAACGGCAGCTGGCCCGGACCGCGCGGCACGTCCTCCAGGCCGAACGGTATGAGCCGCGGGGCGCGCGGTGGTTGCGCGCCGCCCCTGGCAGGGAAGAATGCTTGGCCCGCAGTGGGCGTGACCAGGTCAGGCAGCATGGTCACCGCGCCTGATCGCGGAAAGATGTGGGAGGCCGGGTCGAGTTCCCACGGCAACGCGTGCGGCAACGCGTCCAGCCGCGTCACGCTCGCAGGCGTATTCGGCCACACGGGAGAGTTGCGGGCCACCTGGAGCGCAAGCGACAAGTCGCCCGGATTGATTGGATATTTTCCCTGATATGCCAGAAGCCAGTTGCCCGGCTCGACACCAATGCCGCGGCTACCAGGGATCTGCGCGGTCTGCGCTTGCAGGAAGGCAGGCGTGCCGGCCTGCAAGTCGACGATTAAGGGTCCACCCTTCGGCGGCGTCAGATCGATCGGGCGTCCTGCCGAATCGAGCAGCGTGACCGGTGGGCGGACCTGCTGCCGCGCCGGCTGCCCCCCTGGCCCGTACAGGCGCGGCTCGCCCGCCAGCGTGGTCGCGTCCGCGATTTGGGCTCTCGGTCCGTTCGCGCCCCTGGTCGTACTGATCACGCGCCCTCCCTCGTCGCGCAGTATGAGACGCCCCGCCATGGAGGAATCGACGGCGCTGCCCAACGTGCCTGCGTCGGCCGGCGCGCCGCGGCCGGGAACGTACAGCGTCACCGGCTCGGTTCGGCGTGTTGGGCTTGGTGCCGGGCCTGCCGAAGTGCCATGCGGTGTCGGGCGGGGTGCTGCTCCCTCCGGAGGGGCCCGAAGTCTGGTGTATCTGCTCACCCCTGCCTCGAGCACTGTCCCGGCGGCGCCGAAAGCCGCCCCGTATTTTGCCCCGGACTTGCCCGACTCCCATGCATTGCTGAGGAGTTGTCCGCCACTTATGTCGCCGCTGTACACGTATCCGGCATCGACGATTGCGCTCGACCCGGCCCCCGTTGCGAAACCGAGTCCTGTCCCTGTCGCCGTGTTCACGGCAAGTCGAGTTGCGAACGACCTGGTGGCAGCGGACCTCGCCACATTGCCTGCAACCGCGCCCGAACCTGCGCTCAGGGCGGTTGCGACGATGTTCGTGTAGACCGCCCTGTCGCTGGCTCTGGCGAACTCCAGCAACTGTCTGGCTTCGACGACAATCACCTTCTCGCCCTCGTCGTAAAGCCTGACGCCGACGAGTTCGTCGGGGCGCAGCCGACCACCTTGGTTGGAGAAGACGTTGCCGTACACGTTGCGCTCGATCGACCGCACGTCCTTTGCGAACCTGCGGGTATTCTTGACTGAATTGATTGGTTGCTGGACGATTATGCTGTCGCCCTCGCGCCGCGCCATGATCGGCGCCGCGTCAAATTCCCAGTCCCACGGCATCAGCGCGCCCAGGCCGTGGCTCGGCAGGAACGGAAAGACCGGCAACCAATGGGGAATCCGGCCCGCCTCGACGGCCTGAACAACCTTTGCAATCTGTTCCTGACGCCTCTGCTTTTTTTCGGCTTTCTGGTTTCGCCGCCACTGTTCGCCCTCCAGGCGGGCGAGCTCGTCCGAAAGCTGCTTGTACTCCAGCCCGCTCGAGGGATTGACCAGCAACCATTCAGAAATGAGGGCAATTTCTTCCGTCAGCGCCCAGTCCGTCAGCCCGCTGACTTTCAGACTTTCCCTGAGCGATCGCGGTTTCTTTTCCGCGCTGCCCGGCAGGGGCTGCCGCGCCAGGCCAGGGGCGCTTGCGCCGCTCACCCGGATTGAGCTTCGGCCCGCCGCGAATGCTGCGGCTGCGGACTCGGCGGCCCGTTCCAGCGCGCCGCCACCGAGCGCGGGACGTTCACTGCCTCCCCGATTCTGCTGAATGACGTGCGCCAGTTCATGCGCCAACGTCGCCTGTCCAGTCCCGGTGTGCTCGATGGCCCGCCGGTCGCCAAAGACTATATGATTCCCGACGGTATAGGCTCTTGCATGAACCGCTCGCGCCGATTCCGCCGCTTGCACGTCCCGGTGCACGCGCACCGCACTGAAATCGAAGCCGAACCTCGGCTCAAAATGCGCCCGCGTGAGCCCATCCAGCTGCTCGCCCGGTGCCCTGAGGACATCGCGAACCACTGCCGGTACTTCGGCCGGTGCCACTGTCGCCGGTTCAGCCAGCTTCTGGAGCATTGTGGCAGACGTGCTTTCTGCCAGGCCCTGCTTCTTCTCCAATAGCTGGAGTGCCGCCTGATTCCCGCCGGTTCGCTGGTGCGCGAGCATCCGTACGGCGGAGCCTGGCCTCGGCTGCACCGCTCTTTGCTGCAGCGATTTACCAGAAGCATGTGCCGGGGCGGCCTGCGAGGCAGCTTTCTCCTTTGGTGCCCTGGCAGGATGAGCAAACATAGCTCCATCTCCTCGTCGGCAGGATGCGGCAGCGCAAATAAGAAGCCTATCCTCGGCCGATTATATCCACAGCAGCGAGAAACTGAAAGGAACGACCGTCGGAATGTCGCCCGAACGCTTTGCCATGCTTTGGTGGACAATTAACCGTAGGCAGTTGCGGTATGCCCGCTCTGGGGTGTCGAGAAAACCGCTTGCCCAGAATCGGAAGTCGCATGGCGGGCCGGTCTTGCTCATGCGCTTATCCTTTCTTAGCGTCGGCCTCGCACTTTCTCTTCACGATGGCGTAAACGCACATATTCTTGATCCAATCATGGATTTTCTGATCGGAGAACACTGTGACAGACAGATCGTGCGCAAACTTGTTTTGACGCGACTGCCTACAAAAAAGTCCTTGTTGATTTCAGGAGATAACAGCCTCAACGGTTCAGTCCCGTGCCGGGGAATATACCTAGATAGTCTCTGCTTAAAGAAAGATGCCGCATATCAATGGCTTATATGAAATGCTGGTTGAGAAAGCGGATCGGCGCTCTAGTGTTTTCCGTTGATGTGCACAGCGCTGCAGGGTGCTGCGCGGGACACATTCTCTGATACCGGCCTCCTGCCCCGCTACTGCAGCACCGTGCAGCGGCATGTGACTCGCGCTCAAGCGCACCTACACTCTTGCGCTGCGGACAATGCTGTCAATTACCAACGTCCGGCACCTTCCGTACTGTTGACGAGAGTCTGGCGCGCGCATTGGCGGTAGCGGCAGGCGTGGTAACCGCCTCCGGCGTGAAGCAGGCAGCGGTCACCCCAATAGACAGCGTCACCATCAGCTGGGCCCACATCTTCGGTTTCGGCGTCGGGCATCCCCACGATCGGCATCGGTGACGGCGGCAACGAGCTCGGCTGCGGCCACATCAACGAGGCGGTGGCGGCGATCCAGCCTTTCGGCAAGGAATGCGGCTGTCCGCCATGGCGGCGTTGGCACGGTTACTGAATGTGATGTCCCGGTCTTTGCCGGGTGTCGAACCGGGGTGCCTACGGCATCGCGGCGGCACTGGCGGGCCATTTGGAAGACCGAGAGATATTGCCGACGAGCCGACGGAATTCCGGATCGTGCCGGCGAGCGTCGGTGGTGAGGCGAAGGACGGGACCTATTCCCGCCTCATCCCCTACGTCGACGGCACGTCGGACGGAATGCAGGCCGCGTTGATCACGATGCTTCACCAGATCGTCGAGAACGGGCTGAAGGAATACGACCGAGGGTTCTGAGAACTGGAATGGGGGCAGCGATGGGCAAAGGGTTCCAAACGACGAGCGGCCAAGGCAGTAACCGCGGCATTACGCGTCGCGGCTTCGGAGCCGGCGCTCTTGGGGCCGGCCTCCTATTGGGCACAGGCCGCGCGCCGGCGCTGGCACAAGGCAAGCGCGATCTCCGGGTCGGCACATGGGGTGGCGAATTCGGCAATCTGAGCCCCGTGATCCGCTCGGACATCCAGGGCAGCCTGGTCATGTACAACGTGTTCGACGGGTTGGTGGGCATAAACTACCAGGACCGCTCCATCGTGCCGCGCATGGCGCTCGAGTGGAGCAATCCCGATCCGCTCACCTGGCGCATCAAGATCCGCGAAGGCGTGAAATGGCAGAAGGGCTTTGGCGAGTTCACAGCCGAAGACGTGGTCTACACCTTCGAATTCCACATGTCGTCGAGGAGCTTCCAGATGGGAACCGCGCTGTTCCCGATCGACACGGTGAAGACCGACGGCAAGTACGTGGTCGAGATGAAGACCAAGCAGCCGTTCGGCGCCTTCCCCGGCGTAACCATGGGATACGGCGGCACGATCGTGTCGGCGAAGGCGCATAAGGAGATGGGCAACGACGCCTATAGCGCCATGCCTGTCGGCAACGGCCCGTTCCAGATCGAGAGCAAGAAGGGCACCGAGGTCGTGCTCGCCAAGCATCCGGAGTACTGGCGCCCGGGCTTTCCGAAGCTCGATCGCGTCGTCTATCGTGCCATTCCCGACTCGACCACCCGCTTGCAGGCGCTGCAGAAGGGCGAGCTCGACTTCGTGACTCATCCCGACCCCAAGGACATGAAGGCCTTGCGCAAGGAAGCCAAGTACACGATCAAGTCGACGCCGGGCTGGGCGTGGGACTACCAGCAATTCAACCTCAAGGCCAAGCCCGAAGCGGCCTACCACAACAAGCTGGTGCGCCAGGCGATCTCCTATGCGATCGACCGCGAGGCGATCGTGAGCGAGATCTACTACGGCGAGGCCATCCCCACCGACAACCAGATCCCCGCCGGCTACATGGGTCACCGTCAACCGCTGCTGAAGTACCCGAAGAACGGGGATCTCAAGAAGGCCAAGGAGCTGATGGCCCAGGCCGGCGTGAAGGGCTACGAGGTCGAGGTCATCACCTCCGACAAGGACTGGCTGCGCAAGGAGCTCGAGCTCGTAGCCGCGATGGTCAGCCAGATCGGCATCACCTACAAGATCAAGAGCATGGACATGGGCGGCTTCAACAGCCTGTGGCTCAACCGAAAATTCGACCAGCATCTCGAGGACATCACCCTGGTGGCGCCCGATCCCGACGCGACCTCGTGGTGGTTCCTGAACAGCAAGGGCAACGCGTCGGGCTACAGCGTGCCGTCCATGGACGCGATGCTCGACGGCGCGCGCAGCGAGCTCGATCCGGCCAAGCGCGAGGCCATGTACCACAAGATCGTCGACACGACGCTCGAGGAATGCCCGATCATCTATCACTGCAACACGAACAACATCCAAATCTACAACAACAAGCTGGTGGGCTTCGAGCCCGCGCCGCAGGAATACACCGAAAAGCTCGACACGGTTTCGTGGTCCTGACGCCGCACGAGGGATAGTCTGGCGATGTGGTCCTATCTCGGCCGTCGCCTGATCCAGGTGCCGCTCGTCCTGCTCGTCGTGTCGCTGATGACCTTCGCCATTACCCGCGCGACGCCGGGCGACCCGGTGACGATCATGCTGGGCATGCAGACCTCGCCCGAGGCCGCGACGGCGATGCGCAAGGAGTTCAACCTCGACCGCTCGCTGCCCGAGCAGTACGGGCTGTGGATCGCCAAGGTCGTGACTGGCGACCTCGGCCGCTCGATGCGCCTCAACGATCGCGTCACGACCCTGATCGCCGAGCGGCTGCCGATCAGCCTGCAGCTGGCCCTCGCCGGCATGCTGTTCGCGCTCGTGGTCTCGATCCCGCTGGGCGTGATCGCGGCGCTGCGGCGCAACAGCTGGATCGACTATCTGTGCACCGGTTACACGGTGATGGGTTTTGCCGTGCCGAACTTCGGCCTGGCGCTGATCCTGATCTATGTCTTCTCGATCAAGCTCGACTGGCTGCCGATCACCGGCATCGGCTCGTCCGAGGCCGAGCAAGGCGGGTTGTGGAAGCACTACAGCCCCTTCATCCTTCCCGCCGTTGCGCTCGGCGCCCTGCAGACGGCGATGCTGACCCGACTGCTGCGCTCCAGCATGATCGACATCCTGTCGCAGGATTACATGCGCACCGCGCGCGCCAAGGGCCTGCTGCCGGCCACCATCGTGATCGTCCATGCGCTCAAGAACGCGATGATTCCCTTCGTCACCATGGCCGCCGTCCAGTTCGGCTACATGATCGGCGTGCAGGTCACGATCGAGTACATCTTCGCGGTGCCCGGCATGGGCTCGGCGGTGCTGAACGCCGTGGTCAACCGCGACTTCCCGGTGATCCAGGGCTTCACGCTGGTGATCGCGGTCTTCTTCCTGCTGATGAATATCTTCGCGGACATCATGTACGCGTTGCTCGATCCGCGAATCCGATACTGAAGATGGCCGAGACGCGCGCCCTTCCCCTGCAATTCCGCGGCTCGCTGGCGCTGGCCGTGCGGCAGTTCCCGCGCAACCGTGCCGCCACGATCGGCCTCGTCATCCTGCTGGCCGTCTGCCTCACGGCCGCCTTCGCACCCTGGGTCGCGCCCTACGATCCCGTCCAGATCAAGCTTTCGATGAAGCTGAAGCCACCGTCGTTCGATCACCTGATGGGGACCGACCATTTCGGCCGCGACGTCTTCTCGCGCATGCTCTGGGGCGGCCGCACCTCGCTTTCGGTCGGCCTGCTGGTCGTGGGCTTCGCCTTCGTGCTGGGCGTGCCGCTCGGTCTCTCGTCGGGCTATTTCGGCGGCAAGGTCGACAACGCGCTGATGCGGCTGGTCGATGCCTTCCTCACTTTCCCGCCCCTGCTGCTGGCCGTGGCGCTGGTCGGCCTGCTGGGGCCGGACATCAAGAACGTGATGCTGGCGCTCGGCCTCGTGCAGGCGCCGATCCTGGCGCGCATGGTGCGCGGCAGCACGCTCGCCGTGCGCGAGGAAGTCTATGTGACGGCTGCCCGCGCGCTGGGCGCCAGTCCGCTGCGCATCGTGCTCTCGCATCTGTTGCGCAACATGGTCTCGCCGATCGTGGTCCAGCTCACGGTCGTCTTCGCGGCCGCCGTCGTCTCGGAGGCGTCACTCAGCTTCCTGGGCTTCGGCACGCAGCCGCCCGCGCCGAGCTGGGGCCGCGACATGAGCGAAGCCCGCCGCTTCCTGGGCGACGCCCCGTGGATGTTCCTGGCGCCGACCTCGATCATCGCGATCTGCGTGCTCAGCATCAACTTCATGGGCGACGGTCTGCGCGATGCGCTCGACCCGCGCGCCTGGCGCACGCGCCGCAGCGTCGCGTCGGAGACTTCGACATGAGCCTGCTGCGCGTCCGCAACCTTCGCACCCGCTTCGCCACGGATCGCGGCGACGTGCGCGCGGTCGACGGCGTGTCGTTCGATCTCGAGGAGGGCGAGATCCTGGGGCTGGTGGGCGAAAGCGGCAGCGGCAAGAGCGTGACGGCGCTCTCGATCATGCGCCTCGTGCCCGAGCCGCCGGGCCACATCGCTGCCGACAGCCTGGCCTTCGACGGCCGCGAGCTGCTGGGCCTCAGCGAGGCCGAGATGCGCGAGGAGCGCGGCGCGAGCATGGCGATGATCTTCCAGGACCCGATGCGTTCGCTCAATCCCGTGCTCACCATCGGGCGGCAGATCACCGAAGTGCTGCGCCGCCACCAGAAGCTCGACGGACCGGCCGCGAAGCGCCGCGCGATAGAGCTGATGGAGACGGTCGGCATTCCCTCGGCAGAGAAACGCCTCGGCGCCTATCCGCACCAGTTCTCCGGCGGCATGCGCCAGCGGGTGATGATCGCGATCGCGCTGTCCTGCAATCCGCGCCTGCTGATCGCCGACGAGGCCACGACCGCGCTCGACGTCACGATCCAGGCGCAGATTATCGACCTGGTGAAGCGCCTTACGCGCGAGCGCGGCACCTCCGTGATCTGGATCAGCCACGATCTCGGCGTCGTCGCGGGCCTGTGCGACAAGGTCAACGTCATGTACGCGGGCAACGTCGTGGAATCCGGCCCGATCCGTGAGCTGTTCCATCGCCCGAGCCACGGCTATACGCTCGGCCTCATGGGTTCGACGCCGAGGGTCGACGGCACCGGCGCGCGCCGCCTGACGCCCATCGACGGCATGCCGCCCAGCCTGATCGGACCGATCCCGCTCTGTCCCTTCCTGCCGCGTTGCCGCGTCGCCGTCCCCGTCTGCCAGACGATCCCGCCGGAGCCCCGCGACTTCGGCAGTGGTCACTGGGCCCGCTGCCTCGCCGACTTGATGCCTGGAGTCCGGGCGCCATGAGCACGCTGCTCGAAGTCGAGGACCTCGACGTCCACTTCGGCCGGCCGGACGCTCCGGGCACGGTGAAGGCCGTCGACAGCGTCTCGTTCAAGGTAGAGAAAGGCCGCACGCTCGGCCTCGTGGGCGAGTCCGGCTGCGGCAAATCGACGACCGGCTACGCGATCCTGCAGCTCGTGCGCGCCACTTCGGGCCGCGTGCTGTTCGGCGGCACGGACCTCTGCGGGATGAACAAGCGCGACCTGCGCCGGATGCGGCGCAAGCTGCAGATCATCTTCCAGGACGCGCACGCCTCGCTCAATCCGCGCATGCCGATCGGCGATCTCGTGGGAGAGGCGCTCGACATCCACGGCCTGTTTCGAGGCAGCACGCGCGCCGGCCGCATCCGCGAGCTCCTCGACATGGTGGGCCTCTCGGGCTCTCTCTTCGAACGCTACCCGCACGAGCTCAGCGGCGGCCAGGCGCAGCGGGTCGCGATCTGCCGCGCGCTCGCCGTCGAGCCCGAGCTGATCATCTGCGATGAGCCGGTGTCGGCGCTCGATGTGTCGATCCAGGCGCAGATCGTGAACCTGCTGCAGGATTTGCAGGAGCGGTTGGGCCTCACCTACATCTTCATCTCCCACGATCTCAGCGTCGTGCGTCACATCAGCGACCAGGTGGCCGTGATGTATCTCGGCAAGATCGTCGAGATGGCCGGCAAGGACGAGATCTACGCCGCACCGGCGCATCCTTATACGAAGTCGCTGATGTCGGCTGTGCCGGTGCCCGATCCCGACGTCGAGGCGCAGCGCCAGCGCATCATCCTGAAGGGCGACCTGCCCAATCCGGCCGACCCGCCCTCGGGCTGCCGCTTCCGCACGCGCTGCCCGATCGCGATCGACGAGTGCGCGAAGATCGATCCGCCGCAATATCCGCTCGCAAACGCGCATTGGGCGAAGTGCATCCGCCTCAAAGACGTCTAAACCGAAAAAATCGCCGCCTCAGAACTCCAGGAGGTTATCGCGCAGATGCTTGTGCGCATAGGCCTTGCGGGTCAGGCCACGGCGCTGCAACTCGGGAACCAGCCCATCGCAAACCTCCATCACCGAGCGACGGTCGATCGGGGTATCGGATATCAGGAAGCCGTCACCACCCACTTCTTCCATGATCTCCTGCATCACCCCTGCCACGTGATCGGGCGTACCGGTGTAGTCGAGGCTGCCCTTGCTGGCGTAGGTGCGCACGATCTCGCGCAGAGGCTTGCCGAGCCACCGGGCGAGCGAGGACTGGTGGCCATTGGTCGTCAGGGTGAGCGGCAGCGGCTCGTCGAGATCGAACTTGGAGAAGTCGATGCCGGTCAGCCGCGACATTCCGGAGAGCTGCATCTCGACGTGCTTCAGCGAGTCTTCCTGCTGCAACCGACGCCGCTCGATCGCCGCCTCCATCGTCGTGTCGACGATCGGAGAGCACAGGAACAGGAGCTTGATGTCGTCCGGATTGCGACCGATCGCGGCAGCGTTGCGGCGCACCTCCTGGCGATACTCCTTCATCTTCTCGATGTTGCTGCCTTCCGTGATGATGGTGTCGGCCCACTTGGACGCAAACTTCTTGCCTGCCGCCGAGCCGCCGGCCTGCACGATCGGCACTCGCCCTTGCGGCGAGCGTGGCGCGTTGAGCGGCCCGCGCACCTTGAAGTACTTGCCTTCGTGATGGATCGGCCGGACCTTCTTGCCGTCGGCGAACATCGGGATGGTGGGATCGAGCACCACCGCGTCCGCGTCCCACGCCTCCCACAGCCTGGTGACCACGTCGGCGAATTCGTCGGCGACCTCGTAGCGCTCGTCGTGCGGCCGGTGCTTGTCGTGACCGTAGTTCTGCGCCGTTCCATCGTTGCTGCCGGTGACGCAGTTCCAGCCGATCCGGCCCTCGGTGACGTGGTCCAGGGAATTGATGAGACGCGCCGCCAGGTAAGGCGGGTATTCCGACACAGAAAGAGTGGGCACGAGACCAAGATGCTGCGTGGCCTGCGCAAGCCACGGCACGAGGACCGCAGGGTCGAGCTTGGGGCTGCCTTGAGCGTATTGCAGATAGGTGTCGTGGTTGCCTTTGTAGGTGTAGGGGACGTTCGAGGAATCCTCGATGATCATGTAGTCCATGCACGCGCGCTCCATCCCCTTGGCAAGGTCGATGAAGATGTCGGGCATCATCCAGCGCTGGACGTCGGAGGCACTGCCGGCCCACATCGAGCGCCAGTTCTTGGAGGCGAAACTCTGGCCAAGGAACCAGGCGAGATGGAAAGGACGAGTGCTCATGACCTGCAGCTTGCAAAACGCCTGCCAGCCATGCCTGCAACACCGCGCGGAATAGCCCCGGTCGTTGTCGACGGCAACCTTGTCCGGCGTCCTGGGCGTCCAGCCGTCAAACGTCGCTGCCGCGCCTGGCAAAGCGCAGGATGAAAGTCGTAGCCATCGCGAGGACCAGCACCATGCACAGCGAGATGGCGGCGCTCATCGGGAAAGTGCCGGCGGCACCCGCGGCCCACACGACCCCGCGCCCAGGAATCGATCACCGGCATCACCGGTTGCGCCCGCGCGACGAGCGGCCAACCGGCAGCCGCACCGCCACGAAGTCCGCCGCATCGCGGTCGGACTTGCTCGAAAGCGCCTCCAATCCGCGAATGTCATCGCATGGTCATTCAGGCGAACGGCTCATCAGCGGCCGCTCAACGCGCTCACCTCAGAGCAAGACGGCAACCGTAATGCACAGGGCGACCCCACCCCGCTTCGCCGTCACGACGGCAGCGCGGCTGAGAACGCCTGAAACAGGTCGGCGCACGCGGAGGCGTGCGAGAAAGCCAGCCCATGTCGCGTGCCCGCAAAGATCTGCAGCGAGCTTGCCGGCATTATGCCATGCAGCTCGGAGACCAATTCAGCCTCGACAAAGGGGCTGGAATCGGGCGCGATCAGCAGCGCTGGCAGATCGAGATCCCGCAGCAGCGGCGTCAGATCCATGGTTCGCACCAGCTGCGCAACGCCGCGGACCAGACAAGGATCGGTCTTATCTTGCAGGACCCGAAACCAATCGAGCGCTTCGGGCCGCACCGCGCCGTCGAAGAAGCGGTAGGCCATCATCCGCTCCGACCACTCGCGCATGCTTTCCGGATCGTCGGCCAACTCCTGCCAGCCGTCCAGGATGCGCATCCGGGCGCCGCGATGGGGGGACGAGATGGTGGTTACCGACACCAGTCGCTCCCGGCACGTCGCCCCGGTGAACAGCGCGACGGTGCCACCGAACGATTCGCCGATCAAATGGAAGCGCTCCGCGCCAGCGGCATCGGCCACCGCCAGCACATCTTCCCGGAACGGCTCCAGGCTCAGCGGTTCGGCGCGATTCAAAGGGCCGGAGCGACCACAGCCACGCATATCGAAGCGCACGACACGGTGGTGCGCGGCAAGCCGCGGCAGCCATCCGCTCCACATGTCTGCATTGGTGCCGAGCCCGTGATGCAGGATGACCGTGCTTGGAGTGGCCAGCCAAGGCGGCGTCAGGTCGACGACGTCCCAGGCCAGGGTGCCATCGGCAACGGCAATCTCTCGCATGCGTCCCTGTTCCTTCAGATCACAATGCCTTGGGCGGCAAGGTCGAGACCGTATATCCGGCAGGCGTTGCCGTGGAAGAGGGCCTGCTTCTCGTCGGCGCTGCTGCCGGACGCCAGTCGCTTGAAGGCGTTCCACAGCACCAGCCAACTGCACGTTCCCTTGTCGACCGGGAAGTTGCTCTCGAACATGGCGCGACCGGCACCGAATGCGTCGAGGCACAGCTCGACATAGGGCTTCCATGCCTCGGCGAGTTGCGCCGACGAAGGAGGACGCGGGCGGTGCGGGAAGTCGAAGCCCAGCACATGCATGCCCATGCCGCCGAGCTTGACGTTGACGTTGGGACAGCGCGCCAGCTCACGCATGGATCGGCTCCAGTCGGCGAACACTTCGTCCCGCCTGCCGGCGTAGGGCCCGAAGGTGGCGGGGCCGCCGATGTGGTCGCAGATGATGGTGGTGTCGGGAAAGGCGTGCGCCAGATCGATCAGATCCGACAGCTGGGTATGCAGCAGCCAGGCATCGAATGTCAGGCCAAGCGGAGCCAGCGCCGCGAAGCCCTTTCGGAACTCGCGATCGCGCAACAGACCCTCTGGCGGATTGGCGCTGGTCGCCCGCAATCCGTCCTTGTGCCATGCCGCCACGTTGCGGATGCCGCGAAAGCGCCCTCCGGCCGCCGCCACATGCGCCTCTAGCGCCCCTCGGACCCGATCGCCAAAGCGCAGGTCGACATTGCCAATAATTCCCGCGCAGGCGCGCGTCGGACCGTAAAGACCGCTGGCGCTCATCGCCGCCACGCCGTTGACGAATTCAGTCTCGCCAAGGGATTTGCGGTCGTCCGGACCCCAGGGCCGATAGAAGACGCGGCACTCGACGAAGAGCGAAGCAACCAGCCGGTGCCCCGTGGCAACGTCGGCCAGGAAGTCCGGCAGCATGTATTGATGGCCGCGCATGTCCATCAGGTGGTGGTGCGGATCGACGATCGGCAGATCCGGCTCGAGCACCGTCTCCTCGGCCTGCAGAGCGAGCCATTCCGGCCGGACGGACAGGAAGGCATCGGGAATTTTGCTGCCCGTGGCGCCATCACTCATCGCGATCTCCATTTACCGGCCGTGTTGCGCCTTGCCGAATGCGCCGCCGGCGGCGAGTGCCGCGCAGCGCGTCGCGTCGTAGCCGAGCAGCTCCTCGAGCACCGTCTGTGAGTGCTGGCCGAGGGCCGGCGCGGGCACAGGCGCGGCGGTAGAGGTGTGTGAAAAGCGAACGGCCGGTCCAATGTTGGGCACGGTGCCTGCGATCTCGTGCGCCACCGCCCGGGCGAGGCCGCGAGCCTTCATCTCGGGGCTGGCATAGGCCTCGGCCACGGTGCGCACCGGGCCTGCCGGCACGTTGGCGTCCTGCAGGCGTGCCATCCAGTCCTCACGCGAACGGCCCGAAAAGATGGCGGCGAGATCGGCGAAGAGCGCAGGCCGGTTGGCAGCCCGCGCGCGGTTCCGGGAGAAGCGCGGATCATCTGCGAGGTCGGGACGGCCCAGCACGTCGACGGCGAGGCGGCGGAACAGCCGGTCGTTGACGATACACAGATAGAACGGCCCGTCGCTCGCTTCGAACAACCCGACTGGCGCGGCGCCGGGAGGAGCCTGGCCGAATCGGGCGGGAACGCCGCCGTCGATCAGATGGCTCATGCCGTAGAGCGCGCCGAGGTTGGCTGCGGTGTCGAACAGCGCGACCTCGACATGCTGGCCCCGGTTGGTGTGCTGGCGTGCAAGAAGGCCAGCCAGCACGGCGTTGCAAGCCATCATCCCGGTCGAGACATCGACCACCGGCGGCCCGACACGCACAGGCGGGCCGTCGGCGAAGCCGTTGAGCGACATCAGGCCGCTTTCGGCCTGAATCACCGGGTCGTAGCCCGATCGACGGGCCGCGGCGCCGGTCTGACCGTAGGCCGAGACCGAGCAGTAAACGAGGCGCGGGTTGGTCTTCGCGACGGCATCATAGTCGAGCCCGAGGCGCTTCATGACCCCGGGGGTGAAGTTCTCGACCAGCACGTCGGCTCGGCTTATCAAGTCGATCGCTACTGCGTGGCCAGCCGGGGACGAGAGATCGAGCACGAGGCTCTGCTTGCCGCGATTCAACGCCAGGAAGGCGGCAGTCAATCCGCCAATCGAGGCCTGGCTCGCATGGCGCATGTCGTCGCCGTCGGGATGCTCTATCTTGATGACGCGCGCGCCGAGATCGGCGAGCAGCTGGGTACAGACCGGACCGGCCAGCACGCGCGAGAAATCGGCCACCAACGTGCCGTTGAGCGCCGTCGGTGCGCCCGCGGGGCGCGGCTCATGTGGGGGAAGCTCGGGGCGGCTCGAGGGACTGCCGTCCATGGCCGTCAGGCCCCTCCGCCGCGAACCAATCTCCCCGGCAGTGCGCCGGTCGGCCGATCGTCGCGCTGGGTAACGACTCCCGCGACGATCGTCGCGCGATAGCCGGTAGCGTCCTGCAGCAGCCGGCGGCCTCCGGCCGGCAGGTCGTAGGCGACCCGCGGCGCATGCAGCTGGAGGCGGTCGTAGTCGATCACGTTGAGGTCAGCCTTCGCCCCTGGCGCGATGACGCCACGGTCGACGAGGCCCACCGCGCGGGCGTTGTCGTGCGAGAGTGCCTTGACGATTTCGGGAATCGAAAAGCGATGGCCGGACCGCCGGTCTCGGGTCCAGTGGGCGAGCATGAAGGTCGGCAGGCTGGCATCGCAGATGAAGCCGCAGTGCGCGCCACCGTCGCCCAGGCTGACCAGGCTGTCGCGATGACCCAGCATCTCGGCGCAGGCGTCGAGGTTGCCGGCAGCGTAGTTGAGGAGCGGGCGGTAGAATGTGGCCTGCCCGTCGCGCTCGAGCAGCATCTCGTAGGCGAGCTCGGCCGGGTCGCGGCCGAGGGTCCGGGCTCGGCTGGCAATGCTGTCGGAGGCTGGCGGCTCGTAGTCGGGCCGTTCAGCAAAGGGAAAGAGGCGCTCGAAGTTGAACAGCCGCTCCCGGCTGGCGCGGTCGGTCGGCTGTTCGGCGAGCAGGCGTGCCTTGAAGTCGGGTGCGCGCATTGCGGCGACCTTCTCCGCCAGAGCCAAGCCAGCGATCGCGGCCCAGCTCGGATGGCTGGAGAACGGGTTGAGCGACAGTTCCAGGCCGTAGACCAGACCGACGGCGCGGCCGCACACCTGTGCCTTGATCGGCAAGCCTGAGTTCACCGCTTCCTCAATCAGCTCCAGCGCGTGGCGCCAGCGGTCGGGTGCGCGGTCAGCCTGGCCGAGCGAGATCGAGAGCGGCCGGCCAGAGCGGCGGGCGAGTCCGCTCAGCATGGCGAATTCGGCATCGTCCGAGGGATGGTCGGTGACGATCTGCAGCACGCCGCGGCCGGTCCGACCGATCGCCTCGGCGATGGCAACGAGTTCCGGCTCATAGGCATTGAGCGTCGGTGTCGGCATGCCGTCGCTGCTGCGATGGGCGAGCGTGCGCGAGGTCGAGAAGCCGAGCGCACCGGCGCGTATGCCCTCGGCGGCCAGCCGCGCCATCGCCGCGGCATCCGCCTCCGTGGCCAGCTCGCGCTCTGCGGCTCGCCTGCCCATGACATAGATGCGCAGCGCCGCGTGCGGGACCTGGGTGCCAAGGTCGATGTCGAACCGGCGCTTCGCCAGCGCATCGAGATAGTCGGGGAAGGATTCCCAATTCCACGGCAGCCCCTCCTCGAGAACAACGCCCGGGATGTCCTCCACGCCTTCCATCAGACGCACCAGCATGTCGCGCTCGTCGGGCCGGCAGGGTGCGAAGCCGACACCGCAATTGCCCATGATCGCGGTGGTGACGCCGTGCGAAGACGACGGCGCAATGCGGCTGCTCCAGGTCGCTTGGCCATCATAGTGGGTGTGGATGTCGACAAAGCCCGGCGTGACGAGCAGGCCCCGGGCATCGAGCTCCTCTTCCCCACGGCGAGTGACCTGACCCACCTCGACGATCTGGCCGTCCTCGATCGCGACGTCGGCCTCGCGCGACTCGGCGCCGGTGCCGTCGACCACAGTCCCGCCGCGGATGACAAGCCTGCCCGTACCCATCGGATCCTCCCTCTGTTCTGAGTCAAGACTGCGGGCCGAGCCGCTTCGCCTTCAATCGATTTCGGAGAATGTGTCTTATGCATTCACATATGTGAACGCGCATGGCTGGGTTGCGAGAGCATCGCTTGAGAGATCGGATTCGCGACCGCCACACTGGCGCGCAATAAAGGGAGGTAATCAATGAAGAGGATCACGTTGCGCCGCCGTCCGCTCTTGGCGGGACTGGCCGCTCTGCCCCTTGCCGCGCCGGCGGTGGTGCGAGCGCAGGCCAAGATCGTCATCCCGCTCGCCACCTGGGGCAGCCCGACACACATCAACATCGTGCAGTTCCTGGGGCCGCTCGAGGCGGCGCTGCAGCGCGAGAGCAACGGGCGCATCACGGTAAAGCACTATCCAGCGGGCCAGCTGGCGCAGGATGTCGATATGCCGATTGCGATCCCGACCGGCAAAGTGAAATTCGGCTGGATCACCGTGCAGGGCTGGTCGGGGCTGATCAAGGATGTCGGCGCCCTGTCCCTGCCGACAGCCATGACCATGGAGCAGGTCGCCACGGCGTGCGATCAGCCGGGCGGCTTCAAGGAAGTGCTCGACAAGCAGTTCCGCACCAAGGGCGCGACCCTTCTCGCCATGACCGATATCGGCTCGCCGGCCATCGCCTCATCAAAAAAGATCCTCGCGCCTGAGGACGTCAAGGGACTGCGCATGCGCGCTCCGGCTGAGATGCATGCGGAGTTGATCAAGCTGCTCGGCGGCTCGCCGGTCGCAATTCCTTTCGCCGAGGTCTACACCGCGCTGCAGCACGGCACGATCGAATCGGCGATCATCGGCTTTCAGGGAATCCAGTCGCAGCGCGTCTACGAAGTCACCAAGTTCGCCATCATCCCCGGCTCGTTCACCGGAACCGGCATGCAGGGCTTTGCAGCCAACCTGCAATGGTGGAACGGCTTCTCGGCGGCCGACCGTGAGACGATCGGCAAGGCGATCCGCGAAGCCGAGCTGGCCTGCCGCGCCGAGATCATCAAGGACCGCGCCGGGCTCGCCGACCTGTATCGCCAGAAGGGCATGGAGGTGACGCTGCTCGATCCCTCGATGCCGCAGTTCGCGCAATGGGCCAAGGCGACGGCGCCCCTGCTCGCCAAGGGTGACAGCTTCAGCAAGGAGATGATGGCACCGATTCTCGCCGCGAGCGCCGCGAAGTGAGCATCGAGGCGGAAGAGGCCCCGGAGGTTCGCGAGCAGGGCTTCTTCTTCAAACTGGTGGGAGGCATCAGCCGCTGGGGCGCGTACCTCGGCGGCATGACGCTGATCATCATCACAGCGATCGTGACCTATGACGTTTTCGCCCGCTTCCTTGGCCATCCGACCGACTGGGCAACCGAGGTCGCGGGTTACATGGTGATCGGTGTCGCCGTTCTGGGCGCGGGCGAGACCCTGCGCCACAACGAGCACTTCGCCATGCATCTGGTGATCGACGTTCTGCGGCCGCGTGTGCGCCGACTCGTCGGGCTGGTGGTCTGGTGCCTGGTAACGGCGCTGGTCACCGGATTGTGCTGGGGTCTGCTGGCGCTGGTCGACAATTCACTGCAGTACGGGCTGCGCTCGTCGACAATCGTTGGCGCCCCGCTCGCCGTGCCGCAGCTCGTGCTGTTGCTGGGCTTCGTCGTGCTGCTGCTGGCGCTGGTGGCGCGGATCGTGGCGCTGGTCCATCGCATCCGGAAGGAGCCGCGATGATCGCGCTCGGCGTCCTGCTGTTCTTCTTCGCGCTCGTGATCGCCGGCACGCCGATCTTCGGTGCCATGGGGATCGCGGCACTCACCGGGGTGTGGCTGCTCGACGAGAGCACCTCGCCCCTGCTCAATCTCGGCCTCACCGTCTATCAATCGCTCGGCAATTTCCTGTTGATCGCCGTGCCGCTCTACATCTATGCCGGGACGCTCATGGAGGTGGCCGGCCTCAACGAAAAGCTGTTCAGGTTCGCCCGAGTCTGGGTCGGCGCGGTGCCGGGCGGACTGGGCGTTGCGACCGTGGTGGCGTGCGCCATCTTCGCCGCCATCTGCGGCTCATCGGTAGCGACCGCCGTGACGATCGGCCTGGTTGCCTTCCCAGCCCTGGTGCGCGGCGGCTACACGCCGCATTTCAGCGGCTCGCTGATCGCCGCCGGTGGCACGCTCGGCATCCTGATTCCGCCCAGCATCGCCATGATCATCTTCGGGGTGCTGACCGAGCAGTCGATCGCCCAGCTCTTCATTGCCGGCGCGGTGCCGGGCGTGCTGCTGGCGATGCTGATGGCGATCTACGCCATTTTCTTTTCCGGCGTGCGCTCCGATCCGACGCCGATAACATGGATCGAGCGCATCCAGGTGACGCGCGAGGCGATCCTGGTGCTGCTGCTGCCCCTCGGCGTGCTGTTCAGCATCTACAGCGGGCTCGCCACGCCGACCGAGGTCGCGGCGTTGGCCGTGGCTTACGTCCTCGTCGTCGGCGTCGCCACTCGCATGCTGACCTGGCAGCATTTCTGGAGCGCGACCATGAAGGCGACGCGCACGAGCGTCATGATCTTCATGATGATCGCCTTCGGCCAGGCGCTTACCGAGTTCTTTACCCTGACCGGGCTGCCGCAAATGGTGGTCGACATGGTTTCCTCTTCAGGGCTCGGCTATCTCGCGATCGTCACCTTGATGGTGCTGATCTACATCCTGCTCGGAACCTTCCTCGAGGCGACGTCCATGATGCTTGTGTCGGTGCCGATCATGTTCCCTCTCGCCAAGGCGATCGGCATGGACCCGCTGGCGTTCGGCGTCTTCGTCGTGCTGGCAGTCGAGGTGGCGCAGATCCATCCGCCCTTCGGCATCAACCTTTATGCGCTCTCGGGCATAGGCAAGGTCCACATCGGGCGCATGTCGATCAGCGTCATCCCCTATGTCGTGATGATGATCTGCATGATGTTCGCCATCTCGATATTCCCGCAGATCGTCACCTGGTTGCCCAAGACGATGAGATGAAGCCTCAGCTATGGCTTGCCGAAATGCCGGTTTATGGCAGCACGCATCAAGCGAACGATCTCGCGTTCGCGTGACTGGAGCCTGTCGACCGGCCCTCCGGCGCCGATGGCGACCCTGCGGTCGTGGGACGTGCCGGGAAGGTTCATCGCGATGATGCCGCTTCCTGCCACATAGGTGCCGTAAGACCGCGCGTAGCCGAGCGTCCTCACCTCCTTGAGTGTGGCTATGAGTTCCGTGTGGTCGATCGGCGACCCGCGTCCATCGGCTTTGACGCGCTCGACGATGGCGCGGATCTCGGCCTCCTCGCACTGGCTCAGCAACGCCCAACCCATCCCGGAGCGATGAAGCGGCCGCACTGTCCCCGGCGGTACATTGAGCATGATCGGATAGATGCCGGGAATGATGTGTACGTATTGGGCCTCGAGATCCTTTCGGATGCCGAGAATGATTGTTTCGCCGATCTGGCTGTGCATGTCCCCCATCAGGGCCATCAGGTTGCCCTGGCCGAATAGCGCACCGTGCAAATACTCGGAGATGATGGCGATGCGGATCGTTGGAAAGTACCGGCGGTCGCGCTGATCGAAACTGAGGTAGCCAAGCTTGACCATGCTCTTGAGGAGCGCTGCAGTGCTCGACGCGGGGAAGCTAAACCGCTTGGCAATTTCGATGGCCAGCATCGGTTTGCGCACCTCGTTGAAGGCCTCAAGGACTTCGAAGGCACGACCGACCGATTTGACCACAGAATTCTCGCCGACTTCAGAGGCAGGCGTTCTCCGCATCGATCTTCTCTACACCGCCGACATGAGATGCTCAGCAGAATAAGGCGGATTTGCCAGCGGACACGCTCGGTGAACTGGTTGTGAATCCGCTTGCTCCCACCGGGCCGCGAACGGACTGGCAGCGGCTATTTCGCGTCGTCTCAGTCACCGAGCCGTTCCTCCACCTTCGCCCCACATCTTTTCGCCGCCTCGTTGGCTCGACGGTGGCCTATGACATTTCAGGGCGCGCGCCGGCCGGAAGACCCCGACCACCCTTCGGAGCTCGAGTGACGGGGTCAGCTGGTCGGGCGGTCGCGTGGGCTCAGGGGCGGTCCGAGGAACTCGACGTTCCACTTGATGCCGAAGGCGTTGAGTGCCGTTTGATCCGGCACGCCATCCCGCATCGCTTCCGCAAGTTCCCTGAAGAACGCCGCGGCATCGAGTGCCGGGGTCATGAGGATGTACTGGCGGGCGGGCATTTCCGTTACGTTGACGAAGCCGTGGGCCACGCCGCCCGGAATGCTGACGACATCACCCGCCTCGGCGAAGAAGCGTCGACCTTCCACTTCATAGAGGTAACGCCCCTCGATGACGCGGAAGATCTCCGCCTCCCGGTGGCGATGCAGCGGCGGGCCCGCACCCGGCGCATTGATCGTTTCGATGAAGCAGAACGCGCCATCGCTGGAGGCAGGAGGCAGGCGGACGAATAGATCGAGGCCGATGGCGGGGATCTCTATTGGGGACTGCGTCCCATGGGAATGGACAAAGGATATGCTCATGGATTGGTCCTCTTGGTGCCTGGGCTCCGGCGCGACGACAACCAGCTCGCCCCGACAGGCACACGGCAGCAATTACCCCAACGGCTCCGGGACAGCATCGACAGAACTGATGATGAATACGTCCGCGACATGCGTTTTCCGAAGGCAAGCATTCAATCTAAAGTTGCTCGTCATGCGGTCGGCTTGCACGATGATAGCAGATATCCGGCGGCCGCCGCAGCCCAAGCTGCTGTGGTGGGATCTGCTGGTGCCGGCCACTTAGCGGCTACCGCTGGGTGTCACCACCACCGTCGCCGTCCGGCCGGTGATGAGGCGGATGCCTTCGGGCACGCGATCGAGCGCGACGCGCACCGGCACCCGCTGGGCGAGACGGACCCACGAGAAGGTTGGATTGACGTTTGCCAGCCGGGTGGGACTGTCAGAGAGCTCACGGTCGGCGATGCCGCCGGCAATGCTCTCGACGTGCCCGTCGATCGTCCTGCTTTCCCCCATCAGATGGACGCGAACTTTGTCGCCGACGTGAATATCGGGCAGCTTCGTCTCCTGGAAGTAACCCGCCACGTAGAAGCTGTCGGTATCGACCAGCGCGAACACTGCATTGCCCGCCGTCGCGTAGTCGCCGGGACGCATGCTGAAATTGGAGACGATACCGTTCACGGATGCGCGGACCGTGGCGCGCCTCAGGTTGAGCTTGGCGACATCGAGGTCGGCAAGCGCCTTCTGGTGGGCGGCGCGCGCTTGCGTCGCCGTGGCAGTGCGTTGCTGCTGGGTCTCGGTGGATACTTCGAGCCTCGTCAGGGCGAGCACGCGGTTCATCTCACGCACCGCTTCCTGCGCCGCCGAGTCAGTCGAGGCCACCATCGCCTCGGCCTCCCTGAGGGCGAGCTCGAACCGCAAGAGGTCGATCCGGAACAGGACGTCGCCCTGCTTCACCATCTGGTTGTTGCGCACCACGACCTCGGTGACGAGACCGGAAACGTCGGGGGTCACCTGGACGATGTCGGCGCGCACGCGCCCGTCCCGCGTCCATGGCGATTCCATATAATATATCCACAGCTGCCACCCGACCACCGATGCGATGACCGTGACGGCGAGAGTGACCGCGAGGCGGCCGGCCAGCGTTTCAAGGCGTTCCATGGCGATCACCACGGCGTGGCGGCGGCGACACCGCCCAGCAGGATGACCAGCAGGGCGAGGTCGAACAGCGGCTTGTGCCACACGAACCGGTAAAGGCCGAGCCGGCTCATCGCCAGGCTCAACAATCCGGTGAGCAGGACGGCGACGCTTACCCAGAGCATCATCGGCGAAACGAACATTCCGTAAAGGTCGAGCTCGTGAATCATGGCATCACCCCGTAGCCTTGGCGATCGGCACATCGGGGATGGATGCCCCGGGAAAGATGCCCTGCCGGATGGCGAGCAGCTCCATGAGCAGCGTCTGGGCCGATCGCGCGCCAGTCTCGGCCACGACGGCGATGGTATGGTCGATGCGCGCGAGCAGCGCCGGTACGGGCGAGTCGGACAACGGCCGAGCATAGTGAACGCCCACCTCGACCAGCGTTTGCTGTACGCTCTCGCGGGCGCCGGGAGGCAGCGCGGCGCAGTCGCGCTGCAGGTCGACGACGCTCTGGCCGACGCCCAGGTCGCGGAGCACGCGCTGCATCCTCAAGTCGGAGTCGGCCGCCGCGAGCCGCGGCATGAGGTCGGCGAGCCGGTCGAGGAGCACGGCGGCGAACATCGGCCGCTGGACGGCGCCCCGGCGCGAGGCGGCATGGGCGACATCGCGCCGACAGGCACCCTCCAGTCTCCGTGCGGTTACACTCACCCCTACGGAGCGCACCAGCGCAGTGACGGCGGCGGCCACAGCGATACCGAATCCCGATGCCAGGCCGCTGTTGAGGAAGGTCGCGAAGTCGGCGCTGTAGGCGTCGGTCAAGGTCAGCATCATGGTCGTGTTCAACACGATCGACATGCTGCGAAGGAAGGTCGCCGGAACGGCCATCAGCGCACCCAGCACCAGGTAGGCGGGCGCGAGCACAACGATCAGCACCGCGAAGCCCTCGATCTGGGGCAGCACCAGGAAGAGATAGATGGCAGCAATGAAGAATGCGACCACCACATCGCGCAGGAAACGAAGGATCTCCGGAACCGGGTCGTCTAGCGTCGCAAAGAAGCTACACAGGATCGCCGCCATGAGCACCGCGATCGCGCCGTCAGGCCATTCAGCGGCAATCCAAAAGGCGCACAGGAGGCTGATCGCGAGCGCTGCGGCGAAACCCGAGAGAAGTGCCATCGCGCGGTCGTGATTGCGCGTCGCGTCAGGGCCGATGCCGCGCGCCAGCTCGAGCGGCGGCACGTGGACGGTGCCCGACCGCACCTGTCGGCGCAGCGCGCCGATATCCTGCTGCAGGTCGACATACTCGGCCAGTCGCGCCAACAGCGCCGACCGCAGGATCGTCGGCCAATCCGCCCCTGTCGCCGGCATCGCGCCGGCCAGGTCGGCCCTGAGCCGCCTGCCGGTTTCCGGCGTCCCCTCCGGACCGGAATGCAGCCAGGCGGCAAATCGGTCGAGCAGGACCTGGATCTCGGCCGTGATACCATCAGCAGCGCGCAGCGCCGCGACGCGGTTGGACACACCGGACAGCACCGGCAGCAGATAGGTCATCTTCGCGGCGAGCACCTCGAAAAGTCTTGCCGTGCCCTGCCGGTCCGAAGCCTCGTGGGACAAGTACACAATCAGCATGCGAATCTCGCCCGATGCGCTCGCGATCGTCTGGCGCGCGGCCAGGGCTTCCATTTCTCCGCGTTGCCCGGCCAGCACGGCGAGCGCCCAACGGCGGGCTGCCGTGAGGCCGGTGTCGATGCGTTCCTGGAGCACCGGGACGACGGAACGGGGGAAGACGGTCGAGCCGATCACGGTCGCGCAGATGATGCCGAGGCCGATCTCTTCGATGCGTGCGCCTGCCGTTTCGAAGATCAGGTCCGGTTGGTCGACCGAAGGAAAGCCGATGATCGCGGCGGTGTAGCCCGCCAGCATGAAGACGTAGCTGCGAGGGGTACGATCACACAGCGAAAAGTACAGGCATACGCCGAGCCACAGGGCGAGCGCAGCGCTCAGGAGCACTGGCGCATCGACGAGATTGGGCACCATCACGATGGCCGCGCTCGCTCCCAGAAGCGTACCACATAGGCGATATACTCCCTTCGAGCGCATCGCGCCCGAAAGCGGTTGCGAGACGATGTAGACGGTCGCGATCGACCAGTACGGCCTGTCCAGGTCGATGGACAAGGCGATGTAGAAAGCGGCCATGGCGGCGGCGAAGGTCTTCAGGGAAAATATCCATTCGCGCAGGCCCGGTATCGTCATTCTTGGCCCTCCACAGCGCCGGTGCCGGCCCCTTTCGACAGGTCCGCGCATTCAGCGTCGCCGGTTTAGCCGAAGCAAAGCCGGCCCCGCGTCATCACAAGTGAGGATGAACCCGCGACTTCGGGAACTGGCGCTCGTGGTAGCTGGGGCGGAGCATCCGGTGCGTGCTTTGGCCGGCGGCTCGAGGTCGGCCGCGGTTGAAGAGGTGATGCGCAATCACAATCAGGTAAGGCCGGCCGCAGAATATTGACACTGGCCGATGGATTGCTAGGCATTGAGCGATCGCGAAATGCTCCAGAGGCGTATCGTGCCAGAGACCGAGCGTGACCTCGCCGATTGCGTCGGCGCTATTTACGAAGCTGCCACCGGCAGCGGCAGCTGGCAGCTTGTAGGGGAACGCTTGCGGCGGCTGATGAATGCCCGGCGGGCCACGCTTCGGATTTCGGACGGAACGAGCCCGTCTCGAAACGTGCTCATGGCTGTCGACGAGAGCGAAACGGTCTACGCGGCCTACTATCGCTTAATCAACCCCTATAGCGTCCAGGCACAACGCGACTTCACCGACAATCGCGCCAATCACATGGAGCGGGCCATGATCGGTGCGGAACTCGTGGCGGAGGATGCCTTCCTGCGTAGCGAATACTACGTCGACTTCGCGCGTCGCTACGAGCGGCGCCATATGATCGGCGGCATGGTGGGTATCAGCGAGCCAACCCCCGTCTCCCTTTTCCGGGCTGACGATGGCGAGCCGTTCGGGCCGAATGAAATGCGCCGTCTCCAGATGCTGCTGCCACATGTGCAGCGTGCGCTCGAGCTGCGCGAGCGTCTCGGACGCCAAGAGCAGGTCACCTGGATGACTCGCGCCACGCTCGACAGCCTTCCGGTTGGGGTGGCGATCGTTGATGCGGGGTTGAAGCTGCATTTCCTCAACGATGCCGGTCGCCAATGCCTCGGCCAGACCGGGTCTGGCCTGCGCTCCATGCGTTCCGGCCCCTATTCCGGAAGCGGTGTGTATCTCGCCGCTACGTCGCGGCAGGAGGTGTCCGGGCTGCGGCGTCTCGTTGCGTCGGCGACCTCCGGAGGTCCCGGTGGCGCCATGAGGGTCAGCGGCATCGACAGGGCAGCCTGGGCCATTCTGGTGTCGCCTGCGCCACGCACACTGGCGAATGATCAGGGCGGGGATGATCGAGGCGGGCTCGCCGAGAGCCTTGCCATAGTCGTCATACGGCAACTCGGCCGCGCCGCGGCGCCTTCGGCGGGCATGCTTTGCGACGTCTATGGCTTCAGCCGTGCCGAGGCGGAGGTTGCTGCCGCACTATCCGGAGGAGCGAGCGCCGAGGATGTAGCGCAGTTCCGCAATGTCTCGCTGACGACGGTCCGCAGCCAGATCCGATCGATTCTCGGGAAATCCGAGTGTGAGAACCTGCGCGACTTGGAATCGTCGATGGCGTCGTTGGCTGCCCTCACGCCACGAAGCCGCACCGACGACCATTAGGCTCGTCCGGACTACCCAATATTCAAACCGAAGCAATCTCCGGATCGAGCAGCTAAGACGATGCTTGCTGAGAACCGCGACCGCCACAGCGCCATCCGGTTGACAGCCTTCGAGCCAGACGAGAAGGCCGCAGGCCGCGGCGCGCGCCATGATCGAGGAGGGTCTGGATTTCCCGAAGTCTGACAGATGCCTGAACTGCCTCTTGCTACGAATGAGGCGATCCATCGTGCCCGGCGTCCGGCCGTGAAGCCGCCGCCGGGCCAATTTGGCGGAGGAGGCAATTCCAGTCGCGAATCTCGCGGGCGAGCCCAGATCATCCTCAGTTGTGACGATGTCGCGGAGGCGGCCGGCGACTAGTTTCCCGGCAGTCGTCCCACAGCCAGGAACACTCCATGCATGAGCCCCCCACCGTCTCGCCGCGCCGGCGCATGATCGTCGGCATAAGCGGCGCCACCGGCATCATCTACGGCCTGCACCTGCTGGAAGCGCTGAGCCGTCTCGATATCGAAAGCCATCTCGTCATCACCAAGGCCGGTGAGCGCACGCTGTCCTACGAAACGGACCATACGGTACGCGAGGTGCGCGCCATGGCGGACCACTGGTATTCGGACGCCGACATCGGCGCCGCCATCGCTTCCGGCTCCTTCCGCACGATGGGCATGGTCGTCGCGCCGTGCTCGGTGCGCAGCCTCTCGGCAATCGCCGGCGGCGGCACCGATGGCCTGCTCACCCGCGCTGCCGACGTGTGCCTCAAGGAGCGACGGCGCGTCGTCCTGATGTTCCGCGAGGCGCCGTTGCATGCCGGCCATATCCGCGCCATGGCCCAGGCGACGGAGAATGGCGCGATCGTCCTGCCCCCCGTGCCGGCCTTCTACGACCGTCCGCAATCGATCGATGAGATCGTGAATCATACCGTCGGGCGGGTGCTCGACCTTTTCGATGTCGATGCCGGGCTCGTACGCCGCTGGAGCGGCCGGCCCGAACCGGCCGCGGACGCTGTCGAACGCCTCCCCGAGCCCCTCGAAGAGACGATGCCATGCCGTTGACGGATCTGCGCCAATACATCGAGGGCTTGCGCAGCCTCGGCGAAATCCAGGAGATCGACGTACCGGTCTCGCTCGACCTCGAATTGGGCGCCATCACACGGCGCTGTTACGAGAACGGCGCGCCCGCGCCGTTGTTCAAGGCCTTTTCCGATCATCCGTCCGGCTTCCGCATTCTCGGAGCGCCGGCCGGCACCAGCCGCCAGCCGGGTCTCTACCTGTCCCGGGTGGCTCTCTCGCTGGGGTTGCCCCCGAACAGCAGCGGGCTGGAGATTGCCGAAGCCATGGCCGCGAGCCTCGATCTGCCGCCGGTCCCGCCGGTCGTCGTCGACGACGCGCCCTGCTTCGAGAACACGACGACCGGCGACGATGTCGATCTCACGCGCTTGCCGGTGCCGCTGCTGCATCACGGCGACGGCGGCCGTTACCTCAATACCTGGGGTTGCATCGTCGCCCGTACGCCGGACGGCTCGTGGACCAACTGGTCCATCGCCCGCATGATGCTGGTCGACAGCAGGCGCATGAGCGGAATTGTCGCCGCCGAGCAGCATGTCGGCATGGTGGCGCAGGCCTGGGCGGATATCGGCAAGCCGATGCCCTTCGCCCTCGCGCTCGGAGTCGAGCCGGCGATCCCCTTCGTCTGCGGCATGCCTCTGCCGGCGCACGTGAACGAGAGCGATCGGCTGGGTGCCTTTCTCGGCAGGGCGATCGAGACCGTACGTTGCCGATCCGTCGATCTCGAGGCGCCCGCCAGCGCAGAAATCCTGATCGAGGGCTACCTGCATCTCGACGAAAAGGTCGCGGAAGGACCTATGGGAGAGTTTGCCGGCTATGTGCCGGTCGAGCCGTCCATGCGCCGTCCGGTCTATCGCGTCACCGCGATGAGCCATCGCAACAACGCCATCCTGCCCGTCGTCGTCGCCGGTGAGCCGGTCGAGGAGAATCACACCGCGTGGGGCATCCCCACGTCCGCCCAGATCCTGCACGATCTGCGTGCTTCCGGCATCCCCGTGACGGCGTCGTGGATACCGCTGGAGGCCGCGCTGCATTGGCTGGTCGTGACCGTCCCGCGTGATTGGCGCCGCCGGACGGGCATCGAGGACAGTGCGGCGCTGTGCCAGCGCATCGGGAAGGAGGTGTTCACCACCAAGGCGGGCGCCGTGATACCGAAGGTTATCGTCCTGAACGATGATGTCGATCCGACCAACACCAGGGAACTCGTCTGGGCCTTCGCGACGCGCTGCCATCCGCTCATGGGGCACGCCACCTTCGAGCACATCCCGGCGGCGCCATTGCTCGCCTACCTGAGGACCAGCGAGAAGGTGGCCTCCGCCACCGGCAAGGTCGTCTACAACTGCCTGCCGCCCGACGAATGGGGGGAAGCGCTCCCCATCCGGGCGTCCTTCCGCCACGGCTATCCCCCGGAAATCGTCGACCGAGTGAAGCGGCGTTGGCACGAGTACGGTTTCCACTGAAGCACCAGCGCCTCGAACCAGGAGTCATCCATGTCCAACTCTTTTGAATCCACGCGACCGGCCGAGATCGCCCCCTTCGTCGGCAAGCATATCATCTACATGTACGACAACGACTGGCAGTATGAGATGTATCTCAAGAACGAGCGCACCATCGAGTATCGGGTGCACGGCGGCCTGGTCGGAGGACGATGGGTCAAGGGACAGGAGGCTCACATTGTCCGGATCGCGCCCGGCACCGTGAAGCTT
Source organism: Reyranella sp. (assembly GCF_965279465.1). NCBI lineage: Bacteria > Pseudomonadati > Pseudomonadota > Alphaproteobacteria > Hyphomicrobiales > Reyranellaceae > Reyranella > Reyranella sp. The sequence continues at coordinate 2,390,649 of NZ_OZ257242.1, read as the reverse complement.
TCCTGGAGCGAACCGACGGGCACGTGCGTGAGCGTCACCTACAATCTGATCGAGAATCGCGCCCACGGCGCGACCTTCTTCCCGCACTGGATCACGCTCGAACCAACGAAGATCATCGGATTCCAGAACGAGAAGATCGACCAGATGCGTCGCTTCAGGGACGCAGGCCCGGCCTATCCGACACTGTTGGTCGACGAGTTTGCGACCATCACGTTCGTGGAGGACTGCGGCCGTGACAACGAGGATGTCATCTCCTGCGCTCCGGAGGACCTTCCTCCGGGCTACGTGCTTCGCCGGAATACCGCCGGCTGAGGCCGAGCGCGTACACGCATTCGCTCGCGCAGCGGCTTGTCGCGCTTTGCTGATTCCGGCCAATTCTTTGTCACGCCGACCGAAGTCCGGCGTGCAGGATCAATCACCGTGGACACTGTATTTTCCGACGTCACCGTTCCCCGCGACGAGCTCGTTGGGCAGAAGCCAATTCAGGACGAGCCCGCGCTCATCCGGGAATTCCAGGCCATCGTCGGCAGGTCGCATGTCCTGACCAGCCCGGAGGCGACTCGCCGCTTTCGCACGGGCATCCGCTTTGGCAGCGGTCCGGTCATTGCGGTGGTAAGGCCCGGCTCGCTTGTCGAGCAGTGGCGCGTCTTGCGGGCCTGCGTCGGCGCCAACAAGGTCGTCATCATGCAGGCGTCCACCACCGGGGTGACCGGTGGTTCGACGCCCGATGGCGACGACTACGATCGAGGCGTCGTCCTGATCAACACCATGCGCATCACCGGCCTGCACCTGATCAACGATGGAATGCAGGTTGTTTGCCTGCCCGGCAGGACCTTGCTTCACCTCGAAAAGGCTTTGGAGCGGGTTGGCGACGGGGCAGTTGGCCATTCTCGCGACTATGGCGCGTACGCATCACTGAACACGGAAAGGACGATACAGTGCAGAACCAATCGAAAAAGGAAGGCGCCTCACTGGAACGGCGTCTGGTCGAGCTCGCATGGACGGATCCGGCGTTCGCCGCGCTGCTGCAGACGGATCCACGGCAGGCGCTGGCCATCATCGGTGTCGAGGTCTCGCCTGGCGTCAAGATCGATATCCGGCAACAACGGCGCGACACGCTTTACTTCGTGATTCCACCGCTCGCGGCGAAGCCGGAGGACGCGGAGACCGTGATCAATCAGATGGATCTGTGGCAGAGCGGCGAGCTGTTCTGCTGGATGATGCCGCAGGCTTTGAAGCTGGAGTTGTTGAGCATGCGCCAAAGCTTCCGGAGGAACAATCCATGAGCGACCGGCAGGATCTTTTCACCGCTCACTATCGCACGCTGCGGCGTGACGCAGCGGCGCGCCGTCGCCTGGTCGAGAATCCGATCGAGGGCCTGAAAGAGCATTTTGGATCGATACCCGACGGCGACTACCGAATCGAAGTCGTGCCGCAAGAGCCGGACACCATTACCATCGTGCTGCCAGCGCCGCAGCCCAACGGCGAGCCGACGGCGGCGGACATCGACGCCGTGAGCCGGCGGATCTACGACATGCTGTTCACCGACGGTATCGGCGGCTACCTGATCCCCGAGGAGGCCCTCACCTGGGTGCTGCGCGATATGCGGTCACGCTGGGCCGCAGCCGCCGCGCCCAAGCAAGGAGACTGAGGTCTCGCGAGTTCCGGGCGCGATTGCACTCGATCGAGGGCAGCGGTCTCGTTTCGATGTCGCCGCCCAGGGCGAGCTCACCGAGCTTCGGAACCAGCCCCCAGTGGCCTCCGATCGCCCGCTTTACCAGGCCAGGATGGGCAAGCCGATTGAGGCCACGCTCCTTGCCATCGCCCGGCGCAGCCGCGAACACGAGACTGAGGTTTGATGGCGAACTGGCCTTGCGGAATCGTCGCTCGACGGCGATCAGCAACTCGTCCGGTGTGCCGACGCCCACGAAACCCGAAATGCAGACGGTGTCGCCGTCGCGCATGATTGCGACAGCCTCGTCCGCTGAAACGATTTTTCCTTGGCTCATCCCCACCTTCATCTACACAGTCGCAAAATGGTGAGGCGTCCCTCGCCCGCCCGCCTCGGGCGGCCCAAGCGGAGCTTAGGATGAGTGCCAAGAGGTGGCGACCTCGATCAAGGACGGACCGCCGGACTTGAGCGCGCGGGTGAACGCGGCGGCGAAGGCGTCGTCGGTATCGACCCGTACCGCCTCCACGCCGTAACCTGCGGCAATGGCGACGAAGTCGATGCCCGGCACGTCGAGGCCGGGCACTCGCTCCGCCTGCAGCACGCCGGCGAACCACCGCAGGGCGCCGTAGGTGCCGTTACGCATGATGACGAACACCACCGGTACGCCATGCTGCGCCGCCGTCCACAACGCGGTGACACTGTAATTGGCCGAGCCGTCGCCGATGACCGCGATCACCTGTCGGTCCGGTTCGGCGAGCTGGACCCCGACGGCGGCCGGCATGGCGAAGCCGAGGCCCCCCGCCGCCCCGAAATAGTAGCTCCCCGGCTTTTCCCAGCGCATCCGCTCCCACATGGCCTCGATGGTTGAGGTGGATTCGTTCACGTAGATGGCATCGGGCGGAGCGAGCTCATCCATGAGGTCGAGGACACGCTCGGAGGTGAGCGGGGTTGCGCCCGGCGCGCCCCGCGGCGGCACCGCCCGCGGCTGCGGCGCCGCCCGTGCCGCCTCGCCCACTGCGTCGGCGAGCGCCGCGAGGATGAGGCCCACGTTGCCGACGACCGCGTTGCCCATGGGCGCACGAGAGGCCTCGTCGGGATCGCAGGTGATCTGGATCAGCTCGGCCCCGGGCGGCAGGAGGGGGCCGGGATCGTACTGGTGATAGCGGAACACCGGCGCACCGGCGACCAGCACCAGATCGTGGCCCTCGAGCAGCCGGGAGATCGCGGCCATGCTGGCGGGCAGGAGGCCGCGGAAGTTCGGATGGATGGTGGGAAACGGGCAGCGCGGTGCCGAGGGGGCGATCCACACTGGCGCCTTCATCCGCTCGGCGAGGCGCACTGCATGCCCGTTCGCCCGCGCCGCGTCCACGTCCGGCCCGAGGACGATGACGGGATTGGTGCTGCGCTCGAGGCGTGCGACGAGGGCGGCCGTCGCGCCGGCATCGAGGGCGCCTGCGGCGAAGACGGCGCGCTCCAGCAGCCGCAGCGATTCCGGCTCGGCGGGCTTGGCCCAGTCGTCATAGGGGATGGAGAGATAGACCGGCCCGGGCGCAGGCAGGCTGGACAGGTGCAAGGCGCGGCTGATGGCGAGCGGCACGTCCTCGGCACGGGCCGGCTCGTAGGACCATTTCACCAGCGGCTTGGGCAGCGTGGTCGCGTCGAGGTTGGTCAGCAGCGGCTCGATGCCGATCATGGCGCGGATCTGCTGGCCGGCGGTCACCAGCAGCGGCGAATGGGCGTTCCAGGCATTGGCGAAGCCGCCCATGGCGTTGCCGGTGCCGGCGGCGGAGTGGAGGTTGACGAGCGCGGTGCGGCCCGTCGCCTGCGCGTAGCCGTCAGCCATCCCGATGGCCACTCCCTCATGCAGGGCGAGGATATAGCGGAAGTCGGACGGGAAATCCTGAAGGAAAGGGAGCTCGTTCGAGCCGGGATTGCCAAAGATGGTGGTGATGCCGTGACGGCGGAGCAACTCATAGGTCAGGTCGCGGATCGTCGCCATGATATGCCTCTGGAACCGCCCAGTGGTCGCCGATGCGCCGCCTGGCCGTGATCAATGAGGCCTGAACCTACCTCGACGCCACCACGGGCCACATCAACAGAAATGATGATGCGCCTTGCCCGCTCCTCCTGGCCCTCGCGACTGATGGGTCGCGACGAGAGCGGCACACTGGCGCAGCTCCGCAAGCATCGCAGCAGCGCCTCGAGCCGATCCTCGCGCGCCATGGCGGGTACCGGATTGCCTATGTCTTGGCGTAGGCGATGCTCATGGTCTCGGCAATGCAGGCTGGACGCTCCTTGCCCTCGATCTCGACCGTCCATTGGTATGTCATGCGAACGCCGCCGTTTGGCATGTCGTCGGCGGCGAGCAGCTTCTGGCGGCCGCGAATGCGCGCACCGACCTGTACGGGGCTGGTATAGCGCACCTTGTTCGATCCGTAGTTAATGCCGTTCCGCACATTCTCGATTTTGAGGACATCCTTGCCGAAGGTGGAGATCACGGAGAATGTAAGATTGCCGTGCGCGATGGTCTTCCCATCCGGCATGTCCGTCTTGCAGCGCTCGACATCGACATGGATCCATTGATGGTCGCCGCTTGCCTCGGCAAATGTATTGATGCGCTCCTGGGTTATTTCCAGCCAGTCGCTGACCCCTAGCTCCTGCCCGACCAGCGACTTCATCGCCTGCGGACTCTCAACGATTCGTTTTGCCACACTATCCTCCGTCCAGCCGACCTGGCGCGTATCCCGTACTGCTACAGGAAGGCGCGTCCTGCGATTATGGCTACCGGCGCTGCGCTCGCAATGGCGCCGCCAACTGCAACAACGTGTCGTGTCTGCTCTGTTCTGCCCCTGCCTTCCCTGCAGAGGCTACCTGATGGAGCCATGCCGTTGAAGCAGGGGCGTAGAGTGTTAAGCTGGGCATATCGTTCCGGGTACGTCTGCAACGATAAGGCCCGGCAATGCCATCGCTCGCCTTCGAGCAGTTGCGCTCACCTGGGTGCCGCGCTTGTTGGCTGAAGCATATCGCGGGGGGAAACAATGGACCAGCAGAGCTTCGATTTCATCGTCGTCGGCGCCGGCTCGGCCGGCTCGGTGCTGGCCAACAGGCTGAGCGCCGATCCCCGGAACAGGGTGCTCGTGCTGGAAGCCGGGCGCGAAAGCCATCCCTGGTCATGGATTCCCGTCGGCTTCGCCAAGCTGATCGACAATCCCAAGGCGAACTGGCTCTATGCCTCGGAGCCGGAGGCGTCGACCGGCCAGCGCCGCATTCCGATCCCGCGCGGCAAGCTTCTGGGCGGCTCGTCGTCGATCAATGGCATGGTGTTCGTGCGCGGCCAAGCGCAGGACTACGACGGCTGGGCGCAGCTCGGCAACCGCGGCTGGAGCTATCGCGACGTGCTGCCGATCTTCCGCGACATGGAAAGCTTCCAGGGCGATGCCGACGAGGAGTATCGCGGCCGCAACGGCCCGCTGAAAGTGACCGAGAGCAACGAGAGCGGCGCGCTCTACGACGCGCTGATCAAGGCCGCCGGCCAGGTCGGCATCGGCTACACCAGGGACTACAACGGCGCCACGCAGGACGGCATCGGCATGACCCAGGCGACCATCCGCGGGGGTCGCCGCATGAGCACCGCGGTCTGCTACCTCGATCCCGCCCGCAAGCGGCCGAACCTCACGATCGTCGCCAACGCCCTGACCGAAGGCCTATTGTTCGACGGCAAGCGCTGCGTCGGCGTGCGCTACACTGTGAATGGCCAGCAGCGCGAGGCGCGCGCCGGCCGCGAGGTGGTGGTCAGCGCCGGCTCGATCAACTCGCCGCAGCTGCTCGAGCTCTCCGGCATCGGCCAGCCGGAGCGGTTGAAGGCGGCCGGCATCGAGGTGCGCCACGAGCTCAAGGGCGTGGGCGAGAACCTGCGCGACCACTACTCGCCGCGCATGAAATGGACGGTGCCGCCGGCGCTCGGCATGACCTACAACGACAAGATGCGCGGTCTCGGTCGCGTAGAGCAGGCGCTGCGCTACGCGCTCACCCGCAAGGGCCTGCTCGGTCTGCCGGCGGCGCCGATCCGCGCCTATGTCCGCACCCGCGTCGGGCTGGAGGCTCCCGACGCGGCGATCTCCTGGATCCCGTTCCTGGTGGGCGAGAACTTCCAGCTGGCCAAAACTTCCGGCATCACCTCGATCGTGAACATCCTGCGTTCGGAGAGCACGGGCAGCATTCATGTGACGTCGAACCGGCCTGACACGCCGCCGGCGATCCGATTCAACTTCCTGAGCGCGTCGCTCGACCGCGAGGTGACGCTGGAGGCGATGCGCATCTGCCGGCGCATCATGACGGCGCCGGCCATGGCGGGCATCGCCACCGACGAGATCGCGCCGGGCGTGAACATCAGCGCCGACGACGAGCTGCTCGACTGGGTCAGGAACAACGCCGAGACCACCTACCATCCGGTCGGCACCTGCAAGATGGGGGCGGACCCGATGGCAGTGGTCGACGACCAGCTTCGTGTCCGCGGCCTGGCGGGGCTGCGCGTCGCCGACGCCTCGATCATGCCGACCCTGACCTCGGGCAATACCAACGCGCCGTCGATCATGATCGGCGAGAAGGCCGCGCGGATGATGCTGGCTTCGACCGGTGAAGCCGTCGCGGCGTAGGCGGGAGAGGCTGTTTGCTCAGACGGCACTGTCGGATTAAGCGAACCTGAACTCCAACGTTCTCCGTTTCGCCCCTACCTGCCGCGGTCGTCACCGTGAAGCCGCTCATCGGCCCGTAAACTATTGGCGCCACAGAACCTGGGCGTGCGGCGTTCCGGGCCCAGCGTAGGCGAGGATGTTCCACGCCGCGCCAATCAAGCACGGGAAAGTATTGATGTCGTTGATCGGATCGCGAGCGAGGGCGTAGGGATACGACCCGTCCGCGTTCTGCCCAACGGCCAGCGCCGCCATCAGGCGATTTGCGCTCGCGGGATCCTGTGATCGGATGGCGCAGACCGCCCCGAAACTGCCCTCATACCAAGGGGTCAGAACAGTGTCCTGCGGATAGCCGTCGAGAGGGACGAACGTCGTAAAGCCTGACAGTCCCGTCCGCCCATCGGTCACCAGGTAATGCCGGAACATTCGAGCGATTGTAGCGGCCGCATCGGACCGCCTGCCCCACCTATCCAGCAGGATGCCACCCCAGGACATCATGTCGAGGGCATGCTGGCCGTCGGGGACATTGCCCCCCGCGGTGTACGTACCGCCCTGCCAGAATGCTCGGGACGATGGGTTCCAGGCATGCGTCTCGAGCGCGTCCTTCAGCGCGTCGGCCGCGACACGGTATCGATCGATGCCATACTGCGTCGCCGCCAGGTCGAGGCACCACCATGTGTTGATGTTGTGTTCGGTGCTCCACCACGGCACGACGCGATCCGGGTCGAGCACGCGATCGACATGGATCCCCGCGCCACCATTCATCAGCCCCAGCCCGTTTCGGAACGTCAGGAGGTAGTCGAGGCAGGCCTGTGCGGCAGCATCGGTCCGGTCGGCAAACCAGCCGCGGAATCTCGGCTGGTCAGCCAGCAGGAGGCTGTAGCAGACCCAGGCGACGGCACCGGTCCGCGTGAATGCCTTGCCACGTGCCAGGATCGCCGCCTGGTCGGTGGCAAAGGGAAAGCCTCCGTCGGGGTTCTGAACGGCCCTGAGCGCCGCTACGAGGTCCGCAGCGGCCTTCCTTTCACCGAGTTGAAGGAAGGCGATCAGCGCGACGGCCTGGTCGTAGAGGAAGCAGCAATCGTTGAAGCCGTCATGATAGACGTCGCGCAGTGACTGACCCATTCCAGTCGCGGGCACGTTGTAGGATCTCAACAGGCCCGACGGCATCGTGCACTCGCCGTAGACCCGCAAGGTGTTGAGGTCGACGAGTGAAACGCGTCCGATCGCACCCGGCACGAGCGTGGCCCGCCACGTTCCATCCCTATCTGCGGGTGTCGTACTGGTCGGGCAGAACGGGATCGTGGAGGTGATGGCCCGGTACTCGACACGAAGGTCGGGGTATGCCGAGCGCAGGACAGCGTTCTCCTCCGCCCACACCTGTCCGACAACCCGTACCGGACAGCCGTCGACGCGTTCCACCAGCCGCAACCTGATCCTGCCGCCGAACGGGTGCGGTCTGCAGATCTCGAATGGGCCGGGCTCTGCGGGCTCCAGCGCCCACGCCTCCTCGATCTCGCTCTCGCTCGTCACCAGGATCCTGTAGGACCGCGAAGGGTCCCTGGTGAAGTTGCCGAGCGTACCGGTGATGGTGCGGCTTTCACTGTCCAACGCGATGCCGACGAAGAGCGGTGCCCGCTCTTCGTACGCCAGCACATCGTGGTCCCTCACGTCGCCCGGACGGTCGGCTTCCCGCCATGGAAAGCCAACCGGTATGCGTCGCGAATCAGCCGCCGCGTCGCATGCATTGGCATAGGTGACGAGCTGGAACGACCACTTGCCCTGTGGCGGCACCTCGACCGTCGCCGACCAGGCACGGGTGAAGGATACTGGCGCGATGAACTGCGTGACATCGTCGACACTGCCGACGACGAAGAAGCTTCCCCAGTTGATACCGCCGTCGGCAAACACCGTCCCCGGGTCGTTGGCCGGGAAACCGCCGATTGCCGCGCCCTTCGCCGACCGGATGCCCGCCCATCCACCCATGGAACCGAAGGGCGCATCGACCAGGCCCATGAAGGTCGCAGGGTGATTCGCCAATAAGGGGAAGAACCGCGGCCCGGTGAGAAAAACGGGTGTGTAAGGCGCCGAAGGCCGAGCCGACGGCAGCGTGAAGGTGCCGGACCATTCCCCAGCCGATGTCCGGTTGATCGTGGGATCATCAGGCACCAGCAAGGACGAGCGGTGAGCCGATCGAGGGCTCGTTTGAGCCAGCAAGAAGTCCTTCGACCTGTCGACGCTCGCCTGGATCGCGGGGTCGGTATCGGACGCGAGTTCCTCGTTGTCGCCGCTGGCGAGCGACATCGGGTCAGACAGCGCACGCTTGCTCCCGAAAGCCGGGAGGAGCGTCAAGCTTGCCAGCAAATGACGACGCCGCATGACCTTGGCTACAAGAGGTCTCAACCAGATTCAAGGCCGCCCGGGACTGTGATGGCCACGCCAACGAGGTCCTGCAGCAACTTCCTGTGTTCGGTTCGGAGATACGGCCGGCGCAAGCTAAGGAACCAGCACGGCGTGCCGCTTGCCCAATGGGACGGAATCGGACAATGAACGTTGTATGGCCGACGTTCTGACCGTCCTCTGCCTTGGGCTGGTATTGCTGGGCATGGTGCCAACGTTGGCGGCCGTCGCCCAGTTCCTTCTCGTGGGCACCCACGGTATTTGGAACCATTATTCGAAGTGCCGCGATTACACACCACGCGTGGCCTTCGTATTGCCGGCCTGGAACGAGGCCGACGTGCTGGGAGCCAGCATCGATTCATTGATGGCTATCGACTATACCGCCGGGGCGTGGCGGATCTACGTCGTCGACGATGCCAGCACGGATCACACACCCGATGTGATGCGCGAAAAGGTGGCGCAGTATCCTGGCTCGGTCTTCCATCTGCGACGAGAGAAGGGAGGCCAGGGCAAGGCGCACACGCTCAATCACGGGATAAGCATCATTCTCGAGGAGAATTGGGCCGAAGCTGTCATGATCATGGACGCCGACGTGCTGTTCGAGCCCGTCACCCTGCGGCGCATGGCGCGGCATCTCGCCGATCCCAGGATCGGCGGCGTCACGGCCTACGTGAAGGAAGGCAGTTATCCCGGGAGCCTGCTGTCGCGCTTCATCGCCTTCGAATACGTCACCGCCCAGGCGGCGGCGCGGCGGGCGCAGAACGTCATGGGCGGCCTCGCCTGCATGGCGGGCGGCGCGCAACTGCACAGCCGCGACAACCTGATCGCGATCGGCGGCGCGATCGACACCACCACCTTGGCCGAGGACACCTTTACCACCTTCAAGACCCAGCTCACCGGCCGGCGGGTCTTGTTCGACGCCAACGCCATCGTCTGGGCTGAAGAACCCGACAGCCTCGTGGCGCTGTGGAAACAGCGCATCCGCTGGGGCCGGGGCAACTTGCAGATCACGTCGGCTTTCCTCGATTTTTGGTTCCGACCAAAGAAGAACATGCTGCTGGGCGACCCGGCATTCGGCGTCCTGTGGTTCAGCGTCACGCTGATGCCGCTGTTCATGTTGGCAGGGTCGTTCGGCCTGGTCGGGCTCTACTGGCTCTGGACGCCGTTGGCCTTGAAGGCCTTTACCTGGACGTGGGGCGTGACGTTCGTCAGCTATCTCTTCCAGACGCTGTTCTCCTTCGCCATCGATCCGGCGGAGGCCAAACGCTCCTGGTTCGAAGGCCTCGCCTTTCCCGGCCTGCTCTCGGTCGCCGTCATGATGCTCGCCGTGCTGAAGCCGTTCACCGGCTTGGCCTGGGCACACCCCGGCTATTGGCCAGGGGCTGAGCTTGTTGCCCCGGTCGTCCTCGGCTGGACTGCGATCTCCACCGCCGCCGCCTGGGGCGTCTATCGGCTCGACAAGGCTGGCGCGCCCAAATGGCTGCGCGATCCATTGCTGGTGCTATTTGGCTACGGGCCGCTGTTGTGTGCCATCGGCTTCGGCGCGATTGTGGCCGAACTCAGAAAGGCCGACCTGAAATGGGACAAGACGATCAAGTCGGGCAAGGCCAGGATACAAGCCAAATGAGCGTCTTCGACCGGCTGCAGCGTCAGGACACCAGGAACGAGACCCGCATCCTCTGGAGCGAGGTCGGCATCGTCATCGTCACGACCCTGCTGGTGACGGTCTATCTCATGATCCTGTAAGGACCTCGCCACGAAGCTCGACGATCTCGCAATTGCTGAGCGGCTTGGCGATTTCGCTTGCGCGGTATCCCTTCATCCAGTCCGCCGTCACGACGAAGCCTTTGCTCAAACCCAGCAGAAAGCCGCTGAAGAACTGGCCGTGGCCGACGACGATCACAAGGCCGCCCTCGAGCGTCAGCAGGCGTTGGTGGAAGGCGTTCAACCGCTCCATGAACGCCCGGAAGGATTCGGCATCCGCTCCATCGAGGTAATCCGGGTCGCACGCCTGCCAGTAGGCGTCGACCCATGGCTGTCGGGTCTCCCTGGTCGTGCCGACACAGCGCGCCGGGCTGAGGTACGTAAGTTCGTGGATCGGCCAGGTTTCGCAGCGTGCGAAAGGCCAGCGCTCACGGATCGGCTCGGCGGTCGCCTGGGAGCGGACGAAGGGCGAGACGATCAGCAAATCGGGCTCGCGCTCGACGCGGGCCGCGAGCGCGCGCGCCTGCTCGCGACCAAGGTCCGTCAGCGGTACGTTCTCGGCGCCCACGGCTGGCAAACCCGCATTCGAGGCGCTCTGACCGTGCCGGATCAGCCAGGTCATTGCCGGCGGCACAGCGCCTCCCACTCGCGCGCATCGAAGTAGTGTTCGGTCCAGTAGCGCACGACCATCAACTCCTTGAAGGGCATCAGGCCGTCCGGCAGCGACTTGCCAGCCAACTCGTCGGCCATAAGTTTCGGCATGTCGATGCCGGCCGCGCCAGTCAGCGGCAGGGTTCCGGGGAAGCGTGGATTGACCTCGAGCAATTTGAACACGCCATCGGCCGCGCGCTTGAACTGTACGTTGGCCGTCCCGCGAATGCCGATGGCCTCGGCCGTCTTCACCGCCGATTCGATCACCTCGGGCAGGTTGATCGTGCGCGAGGCGACAGCGATGCCGGAGTCGACCTTCATGCGCTCGCGCGGCACGGCGCCGACGACCCGACCGTCGCGCCGGACATAGACATCGACAGAATATTCCTCCCCCGGCAGGAACTCCTGCAGCAGGAACGATCCGTCCTTGGGAACCCCTTCAAGGTCCTCCCGGCTTGCTATCTTGGCGACACCGCGCGAGCCGGCACCCGAGCGCGGCTTGACCAGGAGCGGGAAGGAGTCGGCGCGATCCGCCGCTGCCTGGGTCAGCGGCTGGTTGTCGGGGATCGGCACGATGCCCTTGACCTTTTCCAGAAGCAGCAGCTTGTCGCGGCAGATGCGCAGGCATTCGACCGGGGAAATCGGCAGCTGGACCCCGATCGATTCGAATTGCTCGCGCACCGCGGCGAGCGGCGCCAGTTCGGCATCCACGGTCGGCAGCAGCGCCTCGATGCGACGCGTCTTGCAAGCCTCGCGCAGGATCGGAATCAGCGTCGGATCGTCGCCACGCGGGATTAGCAGGCGACGGTCCACCGGTACGAGATACAGGCCCGCGGCCAGTGGGTCCATGTCGGCCATGTGTATCTCGTGTTCGGCCCCGAGACTCTTCCAGACACTGATCGCGGCGGCACCGCCGGCGCCGGTTATCAGGATGCGCATCGATTGCCTCGGCTAGCCCGTCAGTCAGCGACGGTGCTCATGGATTGGGGTGCCGCGGCTTGTCGGGCGCTCTCGGGCACCATGTCGCTGTCGCGCTGGCGGACGATCCTCATCGGCTCGGCCAGCACATAGCCTGCGAAGCGGCCCCAATAGCGTGCGGTCGACAGGATGACGTCGTGCTGCAGCGCGTCCATGCGCTCGACCTGGCTCTTGTAGGTGTCGATCGCCTGGATCTTCAACTTGATGAAGTCGGTGATATCGACAAAGCGATGCGGTCGGAATTCGACTGTCGACGAGGGCGCCTGATAGCAATAGACATTGGGCACGCTACGCGCTGCGACCAGGCTGGCAGCATGGACCGCGCGATGGTCCTGATGGGTGTCCTCGTCGCAGTGGGTGTAAACGTGAGTCGGCTGCAGCTCGCGGATCGCTGCCTGGATGATGTCGATCGTCTCGATGCCCGAGCCGACCCGCGTGTCCGGCAGGTTGGTGATCTCGAGCGTGGCGCCGAGCAGCTCCGCGGCGCGGTGCGCCTCGACCGTGCGCTGGTTCACGTCGCCGCCCGCCGCTCCCCGGGTCAAGGTCAGCACATGCAGCACGTCTCCACGGGCGTGATGCTTGGCGAGCGTGCCGCCGCAGCCGATCTCGACGTCATCGGGATGGGCACCGATCGCCAGCACGCGATTCTGCTGCTTCCTGCGGCGTGTGCTGACCGCCTCGGCGAGCAGCAGCGCCTGATCCACGAACTCAGCAGACGTCGTCGGCCTAAATAGAAGTCCATCGATACGGCACTTCACTGCCTGGCGCAGGAACTGCGGCTCCTGGTTGCCGGTAGCGACCAGTGTGGCAATCCAACGATAGCGATCCTTGACGTGCTTGAGCAGCTCGAAGCCGCCGGGAGAAACTGCCGGATCTACAGCCACGAGGTCATAGGGCCCGGACGCCAGCATGCGGATGGCGGTCTCGGGATCCGTCGCGAGGGTCAGCGAGGCGGTGCTGACGGAGGCGAACGCCCGTTTGAGCTCGGTCGATACGGCGTCATCGTTGTTGACCACCAGGATGCTCGCCTGCTTGTCAGTGCCTTTTTTGACGACGCTCAGCAGCGGTTTGTCTTGGGTTTGGGCCGGCATGAACTCACCAGGTGAAGCGAAGACCGAATGTCGCGCGCGTGTCGTAGTTGATCGAGTTGTGAGCGACTATGAGCTGGAGGGCAATGCGGTCGGTCATCGGCAGGATGGTGCGCGCGTGCAAGTCGACGTTGTTGATCAACGGGCTGTAGCCGACGCCGGCGACAACAAGCGTGTTGCGAGGGCCATGATAAGTGACGTCGAACACCCAGCTCAGTATCTGCTGATAGTTGTTGAAAATGGCCTGTGCTGCATCAAAGAACGTAGCGCTCACTTCCCATGAGTCGGACAGCGAAGCGCTGAGCCCGGTCCGGATCAGGCGACCATCGTACTGAAAGCCGCCAAACGCCTGGCGGTAACCGCCGAACCAGCGCAGGTAGTCGGTAATGTAGATCGCCACGCCGCCCTCGATCCAGTGCTCGGCCGGCAGGGCCCTGTGACCTCGGTAATCATAGGTCAAGGAGACGCTATAGCTCAGCGGCACCAGACGGTGATAGCCGGCGCGAAGGTCATCCGACGGCAGCACGGAAACGCCGATGGCGGAAAGTGTCTGCAGCTCGTTCGTGAAGTGCATCCAGCCGACTTCCAGCGTATCGAACGGCGAAACTCCAATCAGGCCTCGTCCGCCGAAGCCCCATGAATTCCCGCTCCCGGTCGAGACAAAGGCGCCGTCGGCGTCGAACGAATAGCGATAGACATTCTCGACCTTGGACAGGCCGATTTTCGCCTCTTCGTTCAGCGGCTCGATCGCCAGGACCTGCTCGAAGCCCGCACGCGCCGGTTCGCGCTTGCGGCTGGCAAGAGCCAGCCACGCCATGCCGTTCAGTGCTTCGGTGTCGTTGGGATTGGCCGCGAGCAGACTCTGGTAGATCCCACGCGCCTCGTCGATGCGGTTCTGCCCGCGCGCGACACGGGCGAGGCCGAGCAGGGCCGGCCGGTTGGCCGGCTCGCTCTTCAGAATCTCCTCGTAGACCTGGCGGGCTTCGGCGCCATGCGCGGCCTCGAGGGTGAAGCCGAGCTCAAGGGCCGGGTTGATAGCCTGCGGGTCGGCCTGACGCGCTTTTTGCAGTCGTTCGATCGCCTGCTCCCTGTTCCCGGCGTCGCGCGCCATGACCCCTTGGAACATGAAGATGCGATAGTCGTTCGAGCCGGCGTCGAGGCACGCCGCAAGCATCCGTTCGATCGTGGCGACCGGGCGCGGCTGCTGGCCAAACAGTCGTTGTGCCTCGTCGATCTCGCATCTTGGCTGAGCGGCCGCGATCGATACCAAGCCCATCGACCAGACGACAGCCAGCACCAACGTCGCGCCGAACGTATTGGACAGCCTTCTCCTGATCAGCATTGAACGGAGCAGAATATTAGGGCTGTCATTCGGGTAAAAATGCAGCGCATTGGCTGGCTGATGTCAATAAATGACGTCAAGCCGATAGGGAATAAAGGCGGAGGAAACGAACTCAAGACCAACGTTCTCCGCCTTTTTGCACTGCACACACCCTGATTGCAGGGCCAAAGCTCAGAGTCAGGAACGCCAGTTCGCCTCCCCCGGCTTTACCATTTGCTTACTTGATCGCCAGCAGCTCGACGTCGAAAATCAGCGTGGCGTTCGGCGGAATGACCCCGCCGGCGCCACGCTCGCCATAGCCGAGCTGCGGCGGAATGATCAGCGTTCTCTTGCCGCCGACCTTCATGGTGGCGACGCCCTCGTCCCAGCCGGCGATGACGCGCTTCATGCCGATGGGAAACTCGAACGGTGCGCCGCGGTCGACGGAGGAATCGAACTTCTTGCCTTTCGCCCCTCCGTCGGAGAGCCAGCCGGTGTAGTGCATGACACATGTCTGGCCGCTTTTGGGGCTCGCGCCCGTCCCTATGGACGTGTCGATGAATTTCAGGCCGGTCTCAGTCGTCATGGCTTTTCCTTGCGTTTGTGCGGCAGCCGGGCGGGCGGCGGCGAGTATTGCGGTCGCGATCACGACACGGCGGGTCACTGGCATGTGGCGGCTTTCCTCGAAGGGGTCGCGTGCGGATCAGCGATACGAAACAATGGCGAAGAAGCCAACCCTGATCACGGCGGCGCGCGGCGCTGATCCTGCGCAATAAAATTGCGCAACTTCCCCCAGCCTCCTCGCGGAGGCTGGCGCAGACGCAGCCGGTTGGGGCCAAGGACGGAAGGGCCATCGAACGGATGGCACTCTGAGCGAGCGTCGCCGCCTGGCCGACAGCCTGCGGGGCGCGCCACAGTTGGTCCCGCCGGGCTAGGTTTGACACCACGCGTGCAAGAGATGCAGGAGACCCGCGCACCCAGGAGGCTCCATATGCACCGCGGCGACGGCGATCAAAGCAATCCCTGGGCTTTGATCCGGCGAGAGGAAAAGTTCGACTGCCACTACTACACCGCGCGGCGAGACGTCGTCACGCTTCAGGGTGGGGAAGAGCGCCTCTACACCCACATTCACATGAAGCAACTGGGGGTCGCTGTGGTGCCCATCGACGATGACGGCACGACGACGCTGGTCGGCCAGTACCGATACGTTCTGAACCGCTACACATGGGAAATACCGAAGGGCGGAGGGAGACGCGACCGACCACCCCTCGAGTCGGCCAAGCGGGAACTCAGCGAAGAGACGGGTTTCCGCGCCGATCACTGGTTGCAGCTCTTTGCCGCTTCCCCCTCCCCCGGGCTCACGGACGCCGCCGCCTCGGGGTTCGTGGCCTGGGGACTTCATGGTGGCGACGCACATCCAGATCCAGAAGAAATAATCACACCGCGTCGTGTCCCGTTTTCGGCGGCCGTCAACATGGTCCTGTCGGGAGAGATAGCCGACTACGGCAGCATGGCCGCCATCCTCACGATTGAGACGAGGCTCAGGCGTGGCGAGCTTCCTTCCGATCTTGCCGCACTTCTCAGGTAACGTGACTCTCCGGCGCCCCGCCTTCCGGGTCCGAGCCATCGTATCCGAGCCGATCGCGGAGTCGGCGTTCGTCTGCGCGTTTGCAGTGGGCGGTTCGTCTTGCGCGGGACACGACCTACGAACCTTGGCGCCCGCAAAGAGGCATCGCAGGCACAGCGGGTTGCATCGATCCCAAAAGACAAGCTCACCGCGCATCTCGCGGAGGTGATGGGAAGCGAGGGCGAGAATATCACCTGGTTGGCGATCGAGTGAATCTGCTGCGAAAACTTCCTGATGGCTCACCCGTTCGGATGATGCGGGATTGGGCCGTGCCGCGTAGCGTCACGTCGGTTCGAACAGGGGAGAATCCGATGCGTCGTCGCTGGTTGTTGATGTCTGCGGCCGTCCTCGCTCGCCCAGCTGCTGCAGCAGACTGGCCCCAGCGATCCGTTACGTTCGTTGTGCCGTTCGGCGCCGGAAGCTCACCTGACGTAATCGGCCGGCTTCTGGCCGAGCGGCTGTCGGCCATATGGGGCCAACCAGTTATCGTCCAGAACGTTCCCGGAGCGGCTGCCACGATTGGAGTTGACCGTATCGCCAAGGGACCGGCAGACGGGTACACGGTCGGGCTTACCGGAGACGCCGCCATGGTGGTTAGGGTCAGCATGGAGCCGCCACCGCCTTACAACCCGTTAACGGACATAGCGCCAATTACCCTTCTTGTCCGAACGCGCAATATTCTCGTTGTCCATCCCGCCGTGCCGGCAACGACCTTGCCGGAGCTCATCGCATTGGCGCGTGCCGAGCCTGGCAAGCTCTCTTACGCACACTCCGGTGCGGGGTTCTCGACCCATCTGGGAATGGAGATGCTGAAACAGGCAGCCAAAATCGATATCACCGGTGTTCCGTACGGCAACGAAGGCCAGATGATTGCCGACCTCAGTCAGAATCGCGTGCAAATGGCAATCCAGAGCGGCCCAGCGATGATCGGGCGGGTGCGTGCGGGTGAATTGCGCGCCATAGCGGTCACGTCGCGCGATCGTTCCCCATCGCTGCCCCAAGTGCCGACTGTAGCCGAACAGGGCTTTCCGGGGTTTGAGGCGGTGGCCTGGTTCGGCGTGATCACGCGAAGCGGCATTCCTGGCGAACAACTGGCCCGCATCCATCGGGATGTGACCCAGGTGCTCGGCGATCCAACCTTCACTGCTCGGTTGGAAGACATGGGACTTGTTCCCGTAGGCTTGGGGCCGCAGGAATTTAGCGAGCTTCTCCCGAAAGAGATTGCTCGCATGCAGGCAGTCTTGGCCCCGCTCGGGTTGAAAGCTCGGTGACAACAACTCGCACGATATCGACTTCCGAACGTATTAGGTGGAGCGTCCAGCCCGCTTTGATTCTGTCGCAGCTTGCGAGTGGAACGCGCCAGTGAAAGAAAGAAGGTGACAGACGCGATCCGGTCCTTTCCGGCGTGAACAAGGGCGATTGGGTCCTCGTGCTGGTGCTGCACCACGACGGCACGCAACTCATACCCACCGACGCGATTGTCCGCTGGTGAAACGACGCACCGCCGGCCGCGACCAACGCGGCCCTGCCCTACCGAGCGCCGCCGGCTGAGGATATCTACGCCGCCAGACTGCCCGTCCCGCTCTGACCTGGTGGCGGAATCCCCCGCCTGTAACGCTCGCCGTGCTATCATCTCGACGTGCGCTTCACATCGGCGGCCGCTGCTTCTCGTTCGAGATCCCGGGCGACTGGTTGGCAGCAGCCAACTGGTGGGCAGCAGCCGGCGTGGCTGGCTTTGCGCCAAGGGCCACATTCTCCAAGGCATCGCAACCGAAGCCATTATCCCGGCAATTGCGGTACGGCGGATATTCGACGAGGGAAGCCGTTTTTCGCATCAGCTTTATGACGGATTTCACCGATTCAGCGCTTCGCTCGCCATTGGCTTCACGCACATTCCGGTCGAGCCGGGCATTTGAAGCGTGCGCAGAACTGTGCGCAGATATTGCTGCAGCTCATATAGCCTTTGGTTCTCAATGATTTACAAGGGGCAGTGGCGGAGAGGGTGTCCGCGCATTTTCTTTATATAACAAGAGATTAGGACGTTATGTTAGTGGCTACCCATCATCGGACCCCACATACCCTTCGCCAAAGGAGACCGTTACCCAACGAACAGAAGTGAGGTAAGATTCCCACTGTCTCTTGCGTCGTCCGGCCCAGAAGAAGCATGGCGCCAACGCCTGAGGGTCCCTCACTATCAGGTCGGCGAAGCGGCGCGCAACTCCCAACTCACGCCGTCTACCATCGTCAGTTGGCAGAGGAAGGCCGTGTCTGCGCGGGAAACCAGATCAGAGCTCTCGTACGTGCAGCTGATCGAGGTAGCGGTCGTGGCGGCAATGAGGCGCGGTGGCATTCGCATGCCTGAGATACTTGCGACCCGCGCCTTTATGCAGAACCACTTCAAGGCCGAACACCCATTCGCCGAGTATCGTCACGGGCACCTGATTCGGACTGGTCAGCAGGGGCAGCTCGCGTGGGCAGAAGTTATAGGCCGCCTTAAAGAATTTGAGTATGGGCGGCGCGGAATCGTCGTTAGGTGGCGTGTTGCCGGCAACCAATCAGCGGTCGTCATCGATCCTCGAGTTTCTTATGGCTCGCCCAATGTGCGCGGCGTGCCGACGTGGATCATCAAAGGCCGTTGGGATGCGGGGGAAGTCTCGGGCGAGATCGCGGACGACTTCAGACTTAAAGAGCGCGAGGTGTCGGATGCCCTTAAGTTTGAGGGCCTGGACCCGAACACGCCGCGTCCCAATTGGCCGAACTAACGTTCTTCTTTGACCGTTG
This sequence comes from Reyranella sp., assembly GCF_965279465.1. Lineage (NCBI taxonomy): Bacteria > Pseudomonadati > Pseudomonadota > Alphaproteobacteria > Hyphomicrobiales > Reyranellaceae > Reyranella > Reyranella sp. Next base: position 2,371,736 of record NZ_OZ257242.1, on the reverse strand, counting down.
CTTTGGCAAACGTCTTCCGCGGAAGCGATCCGGCACGCCGACCCGCCCTTCCGAGTCGAATACTTCCACGATCCCAAAGGGCCATTCCGGTTCAAGCAGGACACACCAGATGACGTTTGGATCCCCATCATCGCCCAGCAAAAATGGTTCATCCTGAGCCACGACAACCAGTGGCACAAAAATCAAGTCGAGCACGCCGCGCCAAAGCAGCATGCAGCGGGCTGCTTCTACTTGTACGGCAACAACTCACTGACGTGGTATAAACTCCGCGCCTTCATGTGGGCCTCCGACAAAATCACGGGTCTTGCAGAGGCGACCGCGCGACCGTTCGTATTTCGAGCAGCAGCCACCGGCCACGTAACTCACATAAAAATATGACTGGCCTTCGCAGCCGAAGCAGAAAACTCCGGCCCCGGCCGCCATTTCCGTAAGCACGACGTATGGACACCGCGATCGCCGCCGCCCGCCGCTATGGAGGATGCCCCAGCCGATGAGAAAGCTTGTCGATGTGTTCATATCGGACCGGCTGCGCGCGACCTATCACGTGGTCTTAGACGAGCCCGCGAATCCGTCGGACCAAGACTTCATTGCCTACGTCAAATCCAGGCTGCTGCAGTCGTTCACAGCAGACGAGATCGCCACCGCGAAGTTCGTGGTGCGGCAAGCCTGAAGGGGGCCCGGCGATCGCGCTCGATGCCCTGACGGGGGTGACGGCACGAGACGCGCAACTTTCCGCAGCCGGCGGAGTTCAATATATGCGCGCGCGACACCCCACCTCCCGTAGCGCAAATACCTAAAAAGCCCGCCAGCGTGCCCCGCATGGCGGGCTTCTTCTTGTCGGCCGCGATGGCGCCGCAACGTCCCAGCCGTCGCGGCATTTAGTCCCCGCAAGTTCGTGGAGGGGTCTATGGAACTGCAAATGCAGCTGCCTGGCGAATGGCCGGTCGGCATAGGAAGGCGTGTGCCGGTCCCCGAGCCCGAGGGCGACGACCTCGAGGCGGTGCTGACCTGGCTACAGGCGGTTGAGATCAATGCGTGGATCCAGACCACGCCGCCGGCGCACATAGCGGCCGCATCCACCATCCCGATGGCGGCGAAGATATCTGGGAAGTCTTCCATCCCGTCGGCGGTTCATGGCCGCGCGGCAAGATTGCCCGATGGCTGCTCGACGCGGCCCGCCACCACTACGCCCGCGCCAGGGGGACGCAATGACGGTCCAGCTGCCGCTGCCCGGCGTCTGGCCGCGCAACATGAGCCGCCGCGATCCGATTGCCGCACTCGATGAGATCAGGCGAGACAAGGTCGCGGCAACCTACGAGATCGAGCTGCTGCTCGACCGTCTCGCCGAGAAGCACGGCATCAGCCACAAGGTGATCGCCAAGGCGGTGGCGGGCTATGTCGACGACATGCTCGGTGACGTCTTCTTCGACCTGCAGGATGAGCTGGAGCGCGAGCGGGATGAAGCACCGGAAATCTGTTGAGCGCGCCCGCCGCTTCTGCAGTGCCCTCGCGACCGAAACCCGCGACCGCCCGAATTGGTGGGTGGCGATCCAAACCGTCGCCGATCGGCTCGGCATGCCGGGCGACGATGCCATCGACCTCGCGGATGACTGCGCCCGCGAGGGGCTGGTTATGCACGACCAGTCGCAGCACACTGCCGAAGATCGACGCGCTGCCCTGCGGCCGCACAGCGTCACGCTGAAGGAAGCCGGCCGGGCGCTGGCGAAGGGTAAATAGGCTTGCGGCTGCCGCGCGACGCCTTCATCGGCCATTTCTCGCCCGTCTTTCAGGCCCACGGCCTCAAGTTCTGGAGGCGACGCGCGAAGGAGCCCCCAGAGACGATGCCGCGATGCCTGCTCGAGTGGACAAGAACGGCCAACGGACGGACGGACGTCTTCCCGGAGGACTTCCGCTCAATCGTGTGGCCGGTGATCGAGCGCCTGCATCGGGAGGGCAAGGGCGAGCGCCCGACGCCGGCCGAGCTCACGGGCGCGGTGGACGACGCCCTCAGCGCGGCGGAGGTCGAGGTAACGATCGGGCCGGCGCGGCACGGGCACGACTAGACCGACCGCGCGCGAGCGGCAGGCCCGTCGCTGGGCGGCCGTTCGAAAACCTTCTGCGCGCGTAACACAATCTTGCCCCGGAACCGCTATCCAGGCGCCCCGTTGCCCGTGGGGGTCCGGAGGATCTCATGACAAACCTACTGTGGCGCGAACCTTCCACTGCGTGGTTATGGGCGGCCGTCGTCGCGGCGGACGTCGTTCTCTTTGGAGCTTTCGGCCTTCTGATCGGGGTCATCTGAGGCAGTCACGCGATATCAGAGCTTACGCGGCTTGATCTCTTTCTCGGGCACGGCGAAGCTGCCGGCCCGGCGGCCATTGGCCGCCCGGATTCCGCTGACGTTCCACCAGCCCGGCCCGAGCAGCGACGGCCCGACGATCTTTCCCACCCATTCCACCGGGTCCTTGCGTTTGCTGTCTTTGCGCGGCCGCCTTACCGACAAACCCCTGTTGACGGTGACGACGGTGACCAAGTCGCCGGGCTTCCATTCGCGCATTGCGCCTCTTTCTGGTCCGTCCTGCGGAGCCCGATGGCAACGCGCCGGTTTCGCAATCGCTGCCAAATGGAAAGGCCCCGTTGAGCGGGGCCAGCGCATCGCCGGGGAGAGCCGCAGCCCGCCCCGGCCGGTGTCGTGTCGTCAGCCGTCGCGGATCGCGTCGCTGCATATGGCCGACCCACGATCGGTCACCTTCAGTGCGCAAATAGTGCCGTTGCAGCCAACGGTCCCAGGGTCATGACCGCGGCAACCAAAAACCCAAAAAATCCACCGTGCCAAGCCCAGCCGGCTCGTGTCGCGCATCGCCAGTGTAGGTCATTGCCATCTCCGCGAGAGGAACATCTACATTTTCAACGACAGCGCGGAGACCGTTGTTCCGCTGCGTCGGGCCGAGCCTGCAACCACGAAAAAAAGCCCCGCCGAGCGGGGCCAGTAGGATTGCACTCAGCCGGGGCAACACCGCCGCCCCGGCCAGTTCGTGTCGGCGGCCGTCAGCAGGCGCGGTCAAGCACCTCGGTCCCCAGCACGGCCCGGATCTTGGCCATCTCTTCGGTGGCCATCATCTCGAGCGTCACGCATGAACTGCCGCGGCCGGGGAACGTATCGCCAGCAAGGGCAATAGCCTGCATCCCTGCCATGAGGGCCTTAACGCGGTCGAGCCTCTCCTCGACCGTCAACGTGTCGTGGCCGTGCCCTCAAGGTCGCCATAGGGCGTCATCGAGCTGATCGCCTAGGCCTTCGCGGAGCTTCTTTGTGCGCCCCTACATGCTGCGACGGCCGCCAGCAGCGCCTTGCCGACCTTCTCGGCGTCGTCCGGTGCCAGCCAAAGCGACATGTGCAGCAAGGCGGCGCGGGTTTGGCCGTGTGCCGCGTGCAGGCCGATGAGGCCCCGCCGGTGGTCGATTTCCGGTATCCAGCAGAAGTCGCCGATGGTGCCGCCGCGCGGCGGGCAAGGTGGTGGTGAATGTTCGCAGGTAGCCATGATCCGGGTTCTTCCAAGGGTGTCCGGGTTGCGGCTAGAGCCTTAGGGTCGGGGTCCAGGCTTCCCCTTGGGCTCGCCTTTTTGGTAACATGAACCCATGAAAAGCGCCAAGGTTTCTGTTACCAAAAAGCCAATTGGCCGGCCGCCGACGGGCGTCGGGACTCAAATCGGAATGCGCTGGCAGGCATCGGATCTCGCGGCCATTGATGAATGGCGCAGGCTTCAACCAGAACTCCCATCGCGAACGGAAGCAATCCGCCGGCTGGTCGAGCTGGGGCTGGCGAAGGGCGGGAAAATATGACGTTCGATACCCGGTACCTTTGATATCCTGCGGGGAGTCCAGGCATTGCAAAGCGTTTGGAGTGCGGTTGGGGCGGCTGGCGGTCTTGCTTTTATCGGGCTCCTAATCGACTTCGTATTGTCGCGTCGATCGAAGGCCGCGCTCAAGTCCACGCTCGAGGATTGGTGGTTGCGCTTCAACGATGTGCGATGGGGAAACTTCGGCAGCAAAGAAGCTGCAGCTACGATTGCAATTCTCGACCGGTGGGCCGGACCTCGGCTCTGGTCGCTGAAACGATGGAGGTTCAGCTTTCTTTTGAATCTCGTCCTATGGGTTCTGGCGATGTCTCTTCATTATTATTTTCGCCCGTATCTCGACCTATATCCTTTACGGAGACAAGCAGAGGAAAGCGTCCTCCTTTATCCCGCAGCAGTCGTGACATTTCCGTTTTCAGTTAGTCTGACGCGATGGATTGCATTATCCGTCGGCCGGATGTGCGTGGGCAGCATCCGAGACGTCGTACTTTTTATTTTGTTGTTAAGTATGCATTGGTTGATTTGGTGCTATTGGAGTGTTGTAGTTTTCTTTTTCCAGACGGCATCGATGATTTTGATAATGACTTTATTCGGTGTTCGGGGACTTAAACCTCTGGGAATCCTGGTTTCTGAGTATCTAGAGCAATTGATGCCTCACTTTGCGGGAGGATGGTTCCCAGTGCCCGAGTTTAATTTTTTTGACCACGATGCCTTCTGGCTGTTCAAGCTGATGATCGACCTTGTCGCCAACGGCCTTCGCATTGGCTTCGCCATCGCATTTCTAGGCTCATTCTTGTTTCTCCCGCTGATACAAAAACCGATCAGCTGGTTGTGGCTCAGAGTACTTGAATCGAACTTGCCGGTCTTCACGCTGGTGCTCGGAATTTCGGGCGGGTTAATCAAGTTCGGGGTTTCACTATTGAGTTGACTGCAAGAACTATCCAGCCGACGAAGTGAGAGAACGCCGCCCGCTTCGTTCCTTGCCGTCCGGGCGCTGATTCTTTTGGCCGTCGAGATCGCTCGATTGGCAGCAAGTTTCAGCTTCGTTCGGCTGACAACCGATCGAGTCCCGCGTATCCCAGCAGGCGATCCCGCAGCGCCCACATGAGGAGGCCCCCGAAAGCGGCACCGGCACTGCTGGACGCGAAATCGAACAACACCGCGGTCCGTCCGGGGGCATAGAGCTGCCCGGCCTCGAGGATTCCCGCGAGCGCAACGAGGACGATGGTTTGAACGAAGAGCCGCGGCCGCTTGCGATAGGCCAGGGCCATCATGACGGCCGTCCCGAAGTACGCCACGGCATGCTCAGCGCGGCCATTCGCGCCGGTTCGGACCATTTCGTCGCCGGGCAGCCACGACAGCAGCACAAGCGCCAGGATGCATGCGAAGAATGCGGACCGAAAGGCCAAGGCCAACAGGCCGGCATAGTTGCGAAGCATTCGGATCTTCCCGGGCGGCACGGCGATGCACTCTTTTCGCTGTCCCGCTTTCTGGCCGCCATGGCTCTTCCGGGGCAGCCCGCCGGGGAATGCTCGCCTGCAACGATCGACGCCAAGGCGCGGATCTCCTCCAAGGGGCGCGCGGAGGCAGCGTGAGCAACGTTAGTTCTTCGGCGGGCGTTCACCAATCTAACGAATGGTACATGGCTATGCCCGAAACGCTGAGCGACCGGGCCGCCGCCGCCCGAGGTCGGGCCTCACAAGCCAGACGACTATCGAAGACTCAAACCAACGCGGCAGACACCGCCCGACTGTCACAATATGCGGCAGAGCTTGAGGCGAAAGCAGACGAGATGGAGGGCCCGTTGGCTCGCCTGGGGCGAGTCCAGATCCCGTCTAATTGCTCGCGCGTGCGCTAGCCCGGGTCGGCCCGGCAAGACGCTTCCGAGAGGGCTTCACCTCGGCCTCCTCATGGACACGACAAACGACAATCTCGCCGCGATTGTATCTTGATTCGGCGCTCTGGCCGCGCTCTCCTTCCCGTCAACAAGGGAGGTAAGTATGGTGCGTGGCCTACGCGCCCCGCTCAGCCCCCGGGAGGAATCGGCGCTACTCCGGGTCGCCCAGGGCAATGCGGGTGCGCATGACGTGGCCGACGAATATTTTCGCCGGCTTGTGCTGCTAGAACTCGTGCAAGAGATCGATGGAAAACTCGTGCTGACCGAGCTGGGGCGCGAACGGGTTGCGCCAAAGCCGGAGAAGTGGATCGCCGATGAGGTGACCCTCAAGCGGCCGTAGGCGGCTGCTCCTGTCCGTTCATCGACACATCTCCGCGACGCGCATTGCTACGGTGCGCTGTTTAGCTCCGGGAGGTGGGGGATAATCTGGGAGCGCAAGAGCGACGGCCAAGACGACGGCCGCAACATAGAAGTCGACCAGAACGATTGTCGAGGATCCACTCGAAGGTTTGCCGACAAATTCCGTCAGCATTGCACCCACCACCGCCTGCTATGCAGGTCACCCGTGTTGTTAAATGCCGGCGGTGGAATGCGGGTTGCTGTGGATAGTTTGACGCCCCGCCCACGGGCGCGCCGCCCTGCTATGGGCTCGCCATGATCCTTCGACCCCGCGATCGGATCACCCTGCTGACGGCCCTAGCGTTCGCACTGCTGGCCGGCGAAATAGTGCTCGTGCACCTGCTGTTTGCGGAGTCGCCGCTCGGGCCGTCTGGAGCGCCAATGTTATCCACCGACGCCTTAGCTCGGCCGCATTGCCAGTTCGACGGTCGGTGCGTTCTCTACCTCATCAACCAGGAGGGCCCGATGGATAAGCTGCTTCGCGACCCGTTTACCCTGATTGTTGCACTGACGGTTATCGTCCTGGCGGTCGAGATCGCGGCCGTGCGCTGGCTGTAGCGGAGGAAACGCCGGGATCGCATGGCGCATCTTCGAGGCGCGATCCTTGCATCCCCCCGTCCGCTGTCGGCGAGAACCCCAACTCCCTCTCTCCGCCGGCCGCCAGCCCCTCGACTGAGGATCTCACCCATTCGCGGTCGAGGGCGCCAGGCCGACGCCAGGGCCGGAAATCTGCCCGTAGAGCGCCTCGGTCGTGGATGGCCCCCATCAGCGTCCCGCGCCACGGGCTCGCTTGAGCCCTAAATTTCCCGTGCTGCTCGCGAGGCGTTGCCGTCGGTCTGCCGCACCTGCCGCCGAGTTATCTCAAACGTGCGATGGAACCCACGGCATCGAAGAGCATTTTCACAAGCGGCCGCAAGCATACTCCCCGTCTGCTCAGGCCAGGCCCTCGGCCGGGTTGGTGGCCCATATCTTAACCCGGCCGAGAGCCACCCACGCCCAGCAGGATCTCGACGTGCCGCAGACCACACCCGCGCCGGCCCCGCCCGCCGAGCGCCTGGCTACGCGCATCTGCAGGTTGGCCAACGCCAAAGGCAGCGCGAACGCCGGCCCGCCATTGCCGAGACAAGCCGCCGAACGACCATCGGCGAGATGGGCGCGGCACTCAATGTTGGGATCGAGCGGGGGTGGCTGCGCCGCAATGGAGACGCCTACGTGGTCACGCCGGCCGGCGCCGCTCTCGGGCTGCGAAGATGGGGAAGCGAGCTCGGCGCGTGATGCCGTTCTGAGGTGGTCCGACGATCGACCTAGGAGTTGCCGGCTTCGTGAGCGCGACGCTCCAGGACGACAGCTTCCTCTTCCAGCACATCGGCATATCGCATCAAGTCCTGTCGCTCCGGCTCGGCGGTCTGGCCGTTTGCCAGCCGTCTCGCCATTCGCGCGAGTTTCCGTGCGGCAGCGGCCCGCCTGTCAGGTTTCAGCGACATCATTCGGTTCCGTAGCATTACAGGGATTTGAATGGACAGCACTTACAGAGGTTGCCGTCGCGCGCCCTCGGCGCCGGCCTCTATGTCATTCCGACGTCGTTCCCATCGGCGGCTTCATCCGATTGCGCCGGAACTGTCTCCAGCGCCGCCGTCCAGTTCCGACGACCATGAGCGCCACCAGCGACAGGAGGCACAGTGCGGACACCGAGACGGCCAGCACGCTCACCCATTCCAGCGTGTCCAGGCCGCGCAGACGAGACAGCGCGTCGCCCATGGTTCGCTCCTTCAAATTCTGAAGCAAAGGCGCTGCGCCCGAGTTGTTCCGCGACCACACGTTTCGCGCAAGTCAGGATAGCGCTGAACCTCCAGCAGGGCCGTCGTTCTGCCCGGAGCAGTCCTACTGCAGCGGCCCACGCCACGGGCTCAACACTACCCCGCGGGAGGCTGGCGGCCGCGCGCGGCCAACCCCTGATGTAAGTGGCGCTCAGGCGTCTTTATCGACGGCTAGCGTGAGCGTCCTCAGGTCGACGAGATGGAGACCTTTGCACGCCAAGCACTCTACAGCTTCGCACAGCCGGTCGCCATCGGACGAGGGCACTTCACCTTCGACAAACCCCTGGACGTTTTGGCCGGTCGTCGGGCAACGGTAGAGGAACGGTCGGATCATGCTCCAACAATGGCGCGTCCGCCCAGGGCGGCGTTGCGCCAGATCAATGAATCGGCCCAGCCGCGATGATAATCGACGAAAGAATTCATTGACTCACAAGCGAGGCGAGAGCCGGATACGCGGAAATCGTCTTGGCGGATATACTCTTTCATCCAACCAGCGGCTGCCGGAGGGAAGGCTTGGCAGCTGCGAAAGGTGGTCGAATGTTGGAACGATCGCACGAGATGGCCGCTCATGTGGAGGAGCTGGAGATAATGGTCGCGAGGCAGCGCGAGATCGTGACCGTTCTTCATGGCGCCGGACGGCCCGATCAACTGGCCAAAGAGACACTACAGGCCATGCAGTGCGCGTTGACCTCGGCCCAGAATCACGTGACCGGACTTTCGCAAAGGGACGAGCAGCGGACGGATCGGGCTGATTGCTAAAGGCTTTCGCCTTTGTTCGCTGATACTTGCCCGCTTCCCCCAGCGTCGGCGAGCCTCGCCGCGCGCCGCAGATCCGCCTTCGCTGGGGTACTGTGCCTTCACCGCCGCCTGATGGTCCGACAGGCGGTCGGGGTCGCACCGGTCGCGGACATACTGCCGCGCGCGCTTGACCATCGCCGCGCGCTCCAGCGGCACGACCGACAGGGCTAGCGGCTGTAAGAAAGGGCCATGAAAGGCAGGCAACGGACGCTGCATGGCGCTTGCGTACGGAATTGGCTCTCATCTCTGCTGCGGTCATAACGGCCCGACCCCGCCTTTCCCGATCCTTACAACGTGGCCCATGACCAAGGTTGTGAACCACCTGGAACGACTCCCGATCGCAAGCATTGAGTTAGGCAGTTCGTGAGGGGTCACGCATGGAACTGCAATTGAGGCTGCCCGGCGATTATCGGCGGGTCCGGTCGTAAAACGCCCGCGCAAGCTGGCGACCGATCGCGCCCGGCCGTTCTGCAGCGCGCTGGCCACCGAGACGCGGGACCGCCCGAATTGGTGGCTATGAAGTAAACGTCGCCGAATAAGGCGACAACGCTGTCGAGCTGGCGCTGGCACCGCGGCGGAGCCAGCCCGCTCAATCAGTGGCATGATACCATTCTACCGAACAACGAAATCTGCATTGGTCAAGGCCAGCCCGGCGTCGACCTGTGCGAACTGCACAGATCCGCCAGCGGCGCTGCCGTTGCTGTCGTAGAACAGTTTGCCGGTGTCGGTTTCGTAGATGATGCGGTCGCTGGCGTCCTGCGCCGTTCCACTGGCATTGGCGGCGAATTGAGCCACGCTCAAGCGCGCCCCGGTTGCGATGGCGCCAAATGTGGTGTGTCCCAACTGGATCCTGTCGTCTGCGACATTGAAATCAGTGATCGTATCGACGGTGCCCGCAACAAGGCTGTCCCGGATGACGAAGGCGTCCGCTCCCAACCCGCCGGTCAGTACGTCCGTACCCGCGCTACCGTTGAGGTAGTTGTTGCCGGCATTGCCGGTGAGGGTATTGTCGAGGGAGTTGCCCCTGCCATAAGTGTTGCCGCTCCCTGTCAAGGTCAGCCGTTCGATGTACTGGCCCGTCAGGTCGAAGCTGACGGAACTGTCGACCTGATCGGTTCCCTGGCCGATTTTCTCGATCACCGTGTCGCCGGCATTGTTGACAATGTAGGTGTCGTTGCCGGCGCCGCCTGCCATCGTGTCGGCCCCGGCGGTGCCCGCGAGCGTGTCGGGTCCGGAGGTGCCGAAGATGGTGGAAGTGTCGCCGAGCCAGGGCGCGCTGGTGTCGAGTGTCGGGCGCGTGGAGAGGAAGGCCGTGCCTGAGACACTCGCAGGACCAGAAGCGATCTGATTCGACGTGAGACCGTAGATGTCGTTGCCCGACAAGCTCGCGGTGACCGTCGTGGCATTGCCTAGCAGGACCGCGCTGCTGGTCCGGTCGTTCACAACCACATTGTCGGTGATGGTGAGGCTGGAGCCGCCGTAGGCCGCGCTTTCGCCGCCGTAGTGGATGATGGTGGGGTTATCGGTATTCGGTCCCTGCTGAATCACATTGTCGCTGACGATGCCTACACCGCCATTGGGCAGGTCGATGCTGTAGCTGCCCGTGCCGGTGTTATCGTAGATGCGCGAATTGGTAATGGTGGTGGAGTGCGCACGGCTCTTGATCTGATGGCCGATGACGGCGTCATGGAAGTAACTGTCGTCTATGACCAGCGACGCGATCTCGCCGACGTAGAGGTTATGCGTATAGCCATCGCCGGTGCCGTTGTGGTCGAATTCCGAGCCGGTGATGCGGATCGTGCCGTTGGAAACAGGATTCGCCAGGAGGCCATTCTGGTTATCATGGAAATAGCTGTCGATAATGACCAGGTTGCCGCCCTCATAGCGAATTCCAGCGCCGTTGCCGTCAGGCACGGCGGTGCCGGAGAAGCTGAGATTCCGGACCGTCACGTCCGTCTCCGTGACGAGGATACCCTTGCCGTTAGGCGGTGCCTGGGTGGCGACGAAGTTCGCCATCCCGCCAACGCCCTCGATGGTGATCTTTGTGCGGACTGTCGCGAAGTCGTTCACGTAGGTGCCAGCCTCCACAGCGATGACGTCGCCATCGTGCGAGGCGGCGACCGCTGCGGCGAGCGTCGCATAGTCCTGCCCGGCCCCGACATTCAGTGTTGCCATGAGAAATTTCCTTGAACGGTTAAGCTACATGCGATGAGGCAAAGTTGAAGCCTTGAGCATCGCGCTGAGATTGACTGCCCTTGAAGTCGCACGCTTCAGGAAGTCACTGGGGAGGTCCTGGCATACTCACCCCGCGCATGCGAGCCAAGTGACCGAAGTGTGTCATCGCGCACTGTCAATGAAGCATCGCGGATCCTGATAAAACGCTTCATTGCGTTCAACGATCGAGCATTACCAGCACCCAGACTTGCTCGCGCCGCACAATCAATCGCAGCACACCGCGGCCTACAGGCGCGGAGCAGTCCGGCCGCATAGTGTTACCCTGGCGGGGCCAGGCTGGGCGCAGAGAGGGAGAAGTAGCAGTGAAAACAATCTCTCCGGCGGTGCCGGGACTGAGAGTCCGATGAGCGCGAAGGCCGATATCCCGGAAGGTGCGGTCGCGTATCGCGAATACAAGGTGACCTTCGGCGGCGAATCGGGAAGCATAACGATTACGCTTGGCCAACCCGATGCCGACACGATGCCCGGTCGGTTCGCGCGGCATATGAGGGCTCATGCATACGGCGTGATTTCGATAGTCGGCCTTGACGCTGCTCCGCGCTTTCCGATCGTTTGGATTATGGTGGACACAAAAGTTGCGCTCACCATGATGGGTGAAGGTGCCGAACTAAGCGGCGACCTGAAGCGCTTCGTCGCGCGGTACATCGGAAGGTTTTTTGCTGATATCGAGCCCGAAGTGACCGCGCTTCGCCGAAAGCTAACCGGAGGCCCGGAGTCGCTTCACTAGGTCTTGCCACACAAGCACCCCCGCGCGGCTCGCGCCGGCGGGGGTGTGGTGAGATGCTGTAGGCCTAGCGATAGGGGTTTGAGGGCTTTCGATCGTACCGGTTCGGAACGCCGTCGCCGTCCTTGTCCCTGTCGTAGCGATTCGGCACGCCGTCGTGGTCGCGGTCGCCCCAAGCCTGTTGCCTATTGTTGTTGCGCGCATCGTATGCGTTGGGAACGCCGTCACGGTCACGGTCGCCCCATGCGCCACCGCGCGGCGGCTGGGGCTGCGGCTGCGGTGTGCCGATGTAGACGTCAACCTGCGCCTGCGCAGGCGTGATCAGCGTTGGAATTGCGATCGTGGCGGCGGCAGCGGCGATGGTAGCGATCACAAATGGGCGATTCATGATTGGCTCCTTTGTTGTTGATCCGAGTGCCACTCAAACGGTCCGCGTCGGCAAAGGTGGCGAGAAAAACGGCTTGCAACTGAGGCGCGCCACCCGCGTTCGCGCTCGTGTACGTCTTGCATCGTGGTCATGACGGGAAGTTGATCCCCGGCGGTGGACAGTCCGCATTTGGGATGACGAAGCAGTAACGCCTACTATTCAACCGTGTTTGGCGTATTCCTCGATCCCGAGTGGGAAAGCACCTTGGAGTGGGTCATGCTGATCTCCGCGGGGGCGTCTGGCGTCTGCGTGGCTGCCCTGTTATCGATGCCGCTAAATCGGCGGTGGCGCCTCGCTTTCAATCGACGCGCGCGCTCCAGGCGGCACCACTAGGGCCGGCAAACCCTCCTAGACGGCGCAGCACCCGCTTGGGCGGCTACTACTTCGGCCTGTATCCTTCCGTGCCCGGCACTATGCTGCCTCCGCTCCAATGGCCGCTCACCAAGCCGCCGCAGCCGGGGCAGCAATACCGCTCGCTGGCGCTCTTGATCGGATATGCGCTCCAGGGCGGTTGGTCCTGCCGCACATCGTAGATTTCCCAACCGCATCGACCGCACCACAGGAGAACGCGCTTGATACCGCTGTTCGGAGAAATGCGCTCTGGCGGCTCCAGCCCGAGCAAGCCCCGCGTCCCGCACACTCGGGGCGGCATCGTAGGCCATCGCTGCACGACGCTCTGGCAACGAAACGACAGCCTGGCGAAGCAGCGGTCGAGCGCCGCCGGCGGAAGCTCCGGGCGCGCGTGGCGTCGGCACTCCCGGCAGTAGACGTTGATCACTAGACCGGCCGCCAGTGCTTCGCCGAACGTTCGGAAAGGCATCGGCTTCAATTGGTAGCGCGGCTGCGGTTCGTGTCTCGGCTTCTCACGTTGGGATAAATCCTCGCGCGCGGCCTTCTTGTGTCCAAACGGGTCGTGCAGCCGGTCGACAAGCCGCAAGCGCAGCGCCCGGTCCGGGTGCCTCACCGGGCGGGGGCGAGGATCGTATTGCAATCCTTCTTTTGCCGGATCGTCGAAGGTGAGCGCTCCCTCGCTTCCGCACAGGCAACAACTGAAGGTCGTTGTCCGCGTGTCACGATCGTCGGAGACGCGGAGATCGACGAACCGCAAGCACGGATGACACGCCACCCAGGCCCGTCCCACGATCGCCCGAAGCTCCCGGAACGAATGGAGCCTGTAGGGGTTGGGGCCGACCAAGGATGCGCGCCAGCGTCAGCGGCTCGCCTCTGTGGAATGTGCCTTGCGGATCAGGACATCAGCAGCCGGTTCAACTCGCCGACGTCGTCGCGCCACTCGATCCCACCGTTCTCGATCGCAGGATAGCTCGCGCTATTCATGCGGCGCATAGTCACCGCCTCGCTATCGCCCGCGAAATCGAAGTCGTAGTCCAGGTAAACATGACGGCCATCGTGCAACAGCAGCACGAAGCCCAGTGCCGTCCAGTCGCCATCCCCGATCGACCACACCGCCTCTACGCGCTGCACGTCCGCACGCGTCACGCCCAATCCGTCATTCTCGGCAATCTCAAGGGCGCGCCGCAGATAGGTGACTTCCAGCACCTCAGGATGCATCAGCGATTCCGCCCACTGAACGGAGCTGGTGTTGGATTCGGGCTTGGCCATGTCGTCCTCCTTGGTCGGTGGAGGCCGACTCGTAGACCAGGATTGGGGACCAGAACAATACAGGAACATTGCCTGGGCGCATTTTGGCACTAATGGCGCTACGACCGTTCGCCGAGGCCCGATATCTGGGCCGGCAGGCCTCGATTGTCGCGGCAGCGCTCGTGGCTATGCTCTCTGCCTGTGAGCAACCTCTATCGCCTCGATGCCGGCATCGTGGATCTGGCGCGCCAGTTCGGCGCCGAACCGGCGCCAGAGCTGCCGGTGCCGTCCCCTGTGCAGCCGGGCAAACAGGGCCTGATCGTGCGTGGCACATCGCGCCGACGATCGATGCATGTCCTGCAGTGGGGCTTTCCGCGGCCTGGCCGCAACGTCGAGCCGTCGCCCGTCAATCTGGTCGCCGACCTGACAAACCCGATGTGGGACGGTATGGCGCCGGAGCCGCGCTATCGCTGCCTGATCCCGGTGTCTGCGCTGGGCCAGCCGGACGGCCCCAAAGGCTGGATGACCCGCACCTGGTTCTCGATCCCCGAGTGGCCGGTGTTCGCCCTGGCGGGCTTCTGCCGCAGCGTCCCGGAATGGGGCGCCGTCTATGCCGCGATGACGGGCGAAAGCAACGCGCTGGTGAAGCCACTCAACGACCGATCGCCGATCATTTTGGCGCCGGATGAATACGATCTGTGGCTGACCGCATCGATTCGGGACGTGATCGGTTTTCAGTTCCGCCCGCCTTTCCCCGCCGACAGGATGGCGATGGCGCGTACCGACGAACTCTGGGTTCCGCTCAGCGAGCGCAGCAACCGGCCACGCAGGAAGCAGGAGGGCTAACGCCTTGTGCAATCTCTACACCGTCCGCAAGAGCGTCGATGAAGTCGCTCGTCACTTCGGCGTCACGCCGCTCGCTTCATTCCCGAACGTGCCCGCTGAGGCCTACCCTGGCACACCCGGCCTCGTGATCCGCGAGCAGGATGGCCACCGTGTGCTGCAGTCGATGACTTGGGGTTTTCCACTACGACTCAAGTTCATGAAGCCCGAATCCAAGCCCAAGCCGGTCAACAACATCGCTGACCTTGGCAAGGGCATGTGGAAAGGCCTCGCCGCCAAACCACAATGGCGCTGCCTTATCCCCGTGACACACTTTGCTGAAGCAGAGGGGCCGAAAGGGGCGATGACGCGAACCTGGGTCAACATAAAGGATCACCCGATCATCGCCTGGGGTGGCCTGTGGCGCGACAGTGCCGAGTGGGGACCGGTCTACTCCGGCGCGATGACCGATGCCAACACCGCGATGGTGCCGCTGCACAACCGTATGCCGGTGTTCCTGTTCGAGAACGAATGGGACACCTGGCTCAACGGGTCTTTCTCTGATCTGGCGACATTCCAGCAGCGTGAGTTTCCCAACGAGCTGATCGAGATGGAGCGAACGCCGGAGCTTTGGGTGAAGAAGAAAGCGAAGGCGACGGCTCCGTGACTGAGCACAAGTCGGAGGTAGCGCAGGCCAGGTGCGTCGCCTGGGATCACGGAGGCTTGAGGCGGCGTGAACCGTCATGGGGCTTAGACTGCCTCATGCGCATCATGTTTCTGCCGATAGCGTTACTTTTGGTGCCGATCGTCGCATCCGGCCAGGCAGCGCCTAGCGACTTCGCTTACTGCAATCGATTGGCAGATCTCTACGTCCACTATATCGGCCGCTCCGAGGCGAGCCCCTATGACTTCATCCACCGTGGCAGTAACGACACCCAGGTCGCAGCCGCCCAATGTCGGCAGGGAATAACCGGTCCAGCAATACCAGTGCTTGAGCGAGTGCTGCTCAACAATGGCTTCACACTGCCGCCGCGAGGTTGAGTCCAGATCGGTAGAGTGCCGGAGTCTACCGGCGTGCGCACTGGCCCGGCGCCTGCACATCGTTCAGGAACCGAGCCAGCCTCAGCCCCGCGAGGCGTAGCTGCCTATCGAGCGTCGGCAGAATCTTGCCGTAGTAGGCATCGTCGACTACCCGGCTCTCCGGTAGCTGCTCCCACACGAACCGGGCCGCCCGATGCGTCTCCTCTGCCCACTGTGCGGGTGTGCCTCCGTCAGTGCCCCGCGCCGCCGGCGATGCCAGCCACCCGCCCTCGAGCCTGTCGACGTACGCGCCCCAGCTCCAAGTCGTGGCCTTGATCAAAGTGCTATCCCACACGCGGTGGAGGTTAGAGCGGTACGGCATGACCGGGCACGGCCCGCCGCGGCATGACTTGGCGCCGGCAAGCCGGACCTCGACGGTGACGTCATTGCCGCCTCTGCCTTCGCCCATCGTATGCATCGGCTGGTGAATGTCGCCGACGAAGTGGACGGCGAACCGAAGGGCTTCCCGCTTCTGGTCGTCATTCGGGGCGCACCGAAGAGCCAACTGCAGGCGATCTAGCGCGGCGACGATGCAGTCTCCCTTCGCGGAGGGCTGGCAGTGCTTCGCGGAGTCGTATCTATCTTCGGCCAGGGCGAGATCGACGAAGTGCCAGTTGTAGGTTTCTGGCCGATTGTCGCGCACGTCGTCGGCCCAGCTCGCGACCGATGCCAGGGAATGGCCAGGACCTAGCAGGCGCTCAACCATCGCCGCGGCACCGGGTGACAGCCGGCGCTGGGCTAGCTCGGCAACGATCGAATGGCCCTCCGGCCCCCACGCCAGCGCTTGCACCGGCAACAGGACGGCGGTGACAACAGCCAGAATAGCTCGAAATTTCATTTGATCCCCGTGCGTCCGTTGGTGGTACGATCACAGCGATACACGACCGCGCGGGGGAGACATTGCGGCGACGCTGAGGCTTTCCGCTCATCACGTCGCTCGCCATGTCACGAGGCGCGGAAGGGGAGGAGCTATGCCTAAGCTGGCCATTGTTGCCACCATCGCGACGGCACCGGGGAAGCGCGACGAATACCTGAAGCATCTGCGCGCCCATGGAGAGCGCTGTCGCGCGACAGAACCGGGAACGCTCGGCTTTGAGATCCTGGTGCCGCATGACCAGCCCGACTCGATCATGCTGTATGAGCTGTACGCAAGCAGCGAAGCGTTCGACGCCCACTGGAACGGTCCCTCGATCCAACAGCTACGCAAGGAGGGCGAAGGCTTGTTCGTCAGCCTCAAGGCAACGCGTTGCGACCTGGTCGAATGAGATGCTGCCCCTCGTCGTGCTCTTGCTGGCGTTGGGGGGAACGCCAGCGCAAGCGGCCAGCTACTCACCTTGGGTCGATCGCCCTGGCGATCCGATCGAGTTGCTGACCCAACTCGCCCGAAGCCCAGACGCCTGCTGCAAGCACTGCACGAAGGGCCAGCCATGCGGAAATACCTGCGTCAGCGCCAAGGCCCGGTGCAAGAGCCCGCCGGGGTGCGCATGTTGACGCTTGTCATTATCGCCTCACTCCTTGCAGTCGGACTTCTAGTAGTAACCACCTGCTTTCTTGTGTTGAACCCCACGCGCTTTCCCAAACTAGAACACGAGCGTCTCCGCACCGTCGCAAATGTCGTAGCCGCGGGCGCCGCAGTTGCAATTCCTATTGTCGTTTTTCAAGCAGCAGAGAGAAGTCGCACCAGCGAGATGACCACGGCAAGAGATACGCGAACCCTCGAAATTATGAACGGTTCGGAGGCCCGCCTTTCAGCCCTCCTGATAGAGAAACGTAGGCTTGACCAAAATGCCAATAGAGAAGGACATTCTAGGTTCGAATATGAATATATTAGTCAGTCTGATGCAGTCAGCAGTATTGTTGATGAAATTCTTAACGAGCACGAGACTATCTGCATTGGCGTAAACCAAGGTATGCTTTCTTACCGTATTGTCTGGGCCATCCGAGGGGACGCCCTCCTCGCCACATTCGAGAACTATGACGCCTACATAGGTAAATTGAGGAGCAAGCACGGAAGTGCGAATGCCTGGTCCGACTGCGTCGATCTGACTAACGCGCTTAGGGGCCGGCAAGGAGCTTTGAACGAAGAGGGCGCCAAAATCAAGATGCGACAGATGAAGCTATTGCCGCGCATCGGTGAAGCAACGACATGCATCGATTTTCATAGTTGCGAAGCAATTTGGTGGCCTTGGCTTACTAGGCTATAGAGGCCGCCACAGACGGAGTAATCCAGCGCTTTGATTCCATTATCAGACGTTAGAGCCCCGCGGGCTCGTCAATGGGGCTGGTGTTCACTTTCAGGACGAGCAAGCCGCGATCGAGAGCCCCAGGGGCGAGATGCCGTACGCTGTCAGGCGTCTGGCGCGACATCGACCAGTCAGCAGCGCGGATGCCACGCGCGACCCCGATTGATGTGACCAGCAGGACTGCGGCGGCGACTACGATTTTGATGACCACCGTGCGCTCCTCGTCACGTATTCAAGTTCCCCAATCTATCGCGGTAACGAGCACTTTGCCCGATGCCCGAGCTGATCGTACACGCGTATGAAGGAACGCGAGCGTGCGCTGTCGAGGTAATCCGAACTGCACAGAGGGAAGCGGGCCGCGGTCAAGCGCGAAGAAGAAAAGCGGAAGTTGAGATGGCGATCGGGCCGCCGCGGCGCCATTCTCTCGCTGTTGGGTCGCTCGCCTTCATCTACGAAACAGTTGGGTCGTAAGAAGGGGCTTCTCAAGCTTGCAGCTATCGTGCGTCGTATCTTGGACGACTAGATTGAATGGGAGGGCAAATGGACAACGCAGCAAAGGCTATGGCCGCAACAGGGATGGCCTCGTTCGCGGTCGTTATGGAACTGCTGACGACGCTGAATCGCTCTGGCCTGGTCCCGGACCAGACGGCGATCGATATCATGGATGGCGCTCTGGCGTCGGTTGAGTCTTGGGATGCTGGCTCAGAGAATGAAGAGATGCGCGACGTTTTCCGCCGCGCTCGCGACTTGCTTGGACGCCAGCTAGAGGGCTTTCGGAAGCGCAAGTCCTGAGCCGTAGGACTCCGGGCCCCAAGCCAAGACCTGCATCGGCAGCAGCATAGTGGCTAACACCGCTGAAACCCAGAATTTCACTTGATAGTACCTCTCCTATTGGTGGTACGATTCTGCCCGGATACGACCGAATGGAGGATAGTGCGGTTAAGCTGGGCTTAGTGTTCTTCCACTGCCACGGCGCCCAGCGATGACGTGACGAATGCTCTCGCACCAAGCACAGCGGAGGATGTTGTGATCTTGCCCAACTTCGAGACACTTCTTCCATTGTTGATATCTATAGCGTCTCTGCTTGCGATGATCAGCATTCGGAACACTGACGTTGCTACGCGTGCACGAAACTGTCGGTCTGAACTCCTTTACCAAGTAGACAAGCTCGACGCTAACGCACGGGATCGCCGTAAAGCCAATTTGAAGAAGCAAATTCAGCATTTCCAATGGCGCTACAGGCTGATGTCGGCCGCGTTCATAGTGCTTGTCTTCGCAGCCTCTGGCGTTGGCTTATACGCCACCGCGACACTAGATGTCTTGATCGGTGCTGCTAACAACAAGGCCATTCTGTACGCATCACTATGCCTGTTCGTCTTGGGAATGTTGGCGACAATAATAGAGATGTGGGTGGGGCCGACTTCGCTGGATTTGAACTCGCAGGATTGACACTGCAGGCAAGAAAACCCCGGCCGAAGCCGGGGCGAGGTCGTCGCGATAGCGGTCGGTCAGGGCCGCCTGTTCACGATGCGCGGGATCGCTCGTATCTGTTCGTCGGTGAGCGGGGGCGGCAGAGGACCGTTTTTCCGGTCAGCCAACTCGACGGCCGCCAATAGCGCTGCGTCTCCCAAAGCGACCGCGTCGCAGTGAGCGTTGATGTAGCGACTGCAATGCTGGAGGCGGATGCGCCATGCTGGCCGCCAGCGCGCACGAGAGAGCCGTTTCATGGTGTGGCGTGGGTGACCACGATACTGCCCGATGAGCCAAGTCTTGGCTGACCAGTCCAGCAGCGTGCACAGGACCATGTTGCCGCGGTCGTTGACCAAGACGAAGTCCCGGCCCTTCTTCGGTCGAAAGCACCGCGCGATGCCGAGCCACTCGCCCTTGCAATAGCGCTCCTTCATGCTGCAGTCCGGGGTGCGCATCATGCGTGTACCGTAGCACTAGCGGCTACGCGGCAGCGTACTTGCGAAGCATCCCATCTCCGGCGGCACGATACCGTGGTCTTGTCGCCTGCCTCGCCTCATTGCGGCCAGGGATCTTCCGGGGCAGCCCGCCGGGTGTAGGACCGACCAGCCGCAGGACCGAGGTAAAGGCCGATCGCCAGCCGATAACTCAAGGCCGTTCTTCCCCGGCAGTGGCGCGCCGGCAACCCGGCGGCCGCTGAATGGTTGAAACCTCTATCCACGGCCAGACAGGAGAACGACATGGAAAGCACAATCGTCGCGGAGTTCGAGTCCCGGCGACAAGCCGAGCTCGCCGTTGAGCGCCTGGTCCAGGAGCACCGCATTCCGCGCACCGATGTCTTCGTCCGCGCGCGCGGCGAGGCCAACTCTTCGGGCGTGAAAGCCGCGGGCGCTGATATCGAGAGCGGCCATCCCGGCGTCGAAAAACAGGCGCGTCCGGAACTCGCCGGCATGATCGAGGTCTCGGTCGATTGCCACGGGGAGCATTCCGGCAAGGTTCGCCACGCCCTGCAGGCAGCCGGCGCCAGTTCACTCAGGGCTCGTTGACCAGACGATCTCGGGGATCGCCGCAAGGGCCGGGAATTTGGCCGCCAGAGCCCTGCCTCCGGTTTTTCCTGCCTCATCCCCTGAGGTGTGGCCCTGCCGCATGCCCGGAACCGCCGGAGGTGCTATGCAGGCGGACGATTGATCGCCTCCGCGACCGCGTCTTCCTGATCACTCTGGCCGCGCTCGCCCTGCTGGCCGGTGAAATCCTGTTGGTGCGCTGGCTGACCTAATGCCTCCCGGGGACCTGGCGTGCAACAGCTTGGAGCTGTGGAAATCACGATCCCCCAAACAGGACAAGGCTGGGCGATCAGGTACGTCTATTCCATGAGCGCTTCGGCAGAGCCCGAGCGCCGACCCAAATGGTAGAGCGCATCGAGTAAAGCGCGGGTGGTCACTGCGTCCTTCAATCCGAGAAAGTCATCCTCCATCTCTCCGTTCTCCCGTGCCACTTCCACGGCAACGCGTCGAAGTTCATCCAAGGACGTGCTGTCGCTCATGTGGAGGTCTTTCAGGCGCCGGCCAAAGGAAAATGGCGGACTAAGCCGGGGAAGTCGTGGAACGCGGACCGTCAGTCGCAGGTTGCTCGCCAGTGGCTACGGACTCCGCGATTCCTGCTTGGGTAGTAGTTGCTCGCTAGCGCGTAGTGTTGGAGTCGACCTCAGCGGGTCCGGCGCGCCTCTTTGGCACCCTCGCTCACCATGGCACTTTCCGCTTCGAGGGCGCGTTGAACATCAAGGAACCCGCAACAGGAGATGGACATGTCCAATACCCGCTTCGTCATCCGAGTCCCCGGCCGAACCGACATCGGATGCAACACCGCCGATGAGGTCATCGACGCGCTGAATGACCTGAAGGACGCCAAGGGCGCCACCGTTGACGATACTGAGACTGGGATGCGCGACCTAACGAGGGAAGCGATCGAGGAACTTGCGAATGACGAGCGAGAGTAACTCGCACCTTTGTCTTGAGGGCGGCCCGGTTGGCTGCGCGACAATCGACACCGATTCGACGGCGCCGGTAACGTCCGAACAGCGCTTCGGGTTTCGTCCATGCTGCACTCCTTTGGCGTAACCATAATGCTCCGCCCCCACGCTCGATTGCGTGTGGCTTAGAGGCCGCTGGACGCTCAAGGTTATTGCATTGAATGCAATTGAGTGGAGGTCGGCGTGAGTGAGACTCCCAAATTTGATCGCGCGCGGCGCAACGCGCTTAAAGCAGTCGGATTGATAGCAGGCTCGGCCATAGCAATTGGCATTCCGCACAAGCAGGCAGCGGCGCAGTCGCAGCCCAATGGTCTTGGCAGCCTTCTCGACCTTCTCCTCGACCTCTTGAAAGGTAAGAAGCCGGGGACTGGCGGTTCATCCGGCGGCGGCAACTGCTT
This sequence comes from Reyranella sp., assembly GCF_965279465.1. Lineage (NCBI taxonomy): Bacteria > Pseudomonadati > Pseudomonadota > Alphaproteobacteria > Hyphomicrobiales > Reyranellaceae > Reyranella > Reyranella sp. The sequence goes on along the minus strand of NZ_OZ257242.1, from coordinate 2,349,947 downwards.
TGCGCGAGGCACGTTTGTCCGAACGCGCGTGGCCTACCGGCCGATCGAAACGTTGACCGTGGGCGACGAGGTCGCGGTGTGGTTCGGGGGCTTCGCGCCAATCAAGGCCATGGTCGGCCACACCCTGACCCGCACGGCAGGGCAATGGGACGGTAACCCGGACAACCTACCCGTCGTCATCCGGCGTGGCGCTCTTGGTGAGAGCCTGCCGACATCGGATCTTTGTGTCACGGCTTCTCATCCGGTCTATGTCGATGGCTTCCTGATGAAAGCCGGCGACCTGGTCAACGGAAGCAGCATCCACGTCAAGGCGGCCGACGGCCAGGGCAGCCTCGACTTCTTCAACATCGAGCTTGAGCGCCACGACATCCTGGATGTGCAAGGTGCATCCTTCGAATCGCTATACAGGGTTGGGATGGACCGCTGTGCACCGCTGCTGGGCTTCGACGGCGGCCGCAGCAAGCTTCGCTCCCATCTGCGCAGCGTGGCATCGTTGGTGATCGACCGGCGGCAGCCCATTGACATCATTCGCGACCGACTCGAAGAGCATGGTCTCAGCTTCGCGAGAGCCGCATAGCTACTCAGTTCGTTTCGGAACACGAGAGCTAGGTGTCCCACCTATCAAGCGTGGGACAGTGAAGCGGCGGACGGCGTCTCTGCCGCCGCCGCACCAGGATGCCCATAGCTGCTCACTGAGCGCCGCGCCCTCAAGATCGAGCCCAGAGGGCAGATTTGCGGCCCTAGCGGCGAAGCTCGCTCGCCTCCACCATCTCCGTCTGAAGGCTGGCCCATACCGGCGTCACTCCGGCCGCCATCGCGCGGAGCTTGACGCGATACCGCTCGTGTAGATCGGGATGTCAGACAGGCCGTGGCAAATGTGAGGCGATCGGGACGACGGCTACGACAAGACCCAATTCTCCCCTTGATCGGCAGAGTTACCGAACTTTGCCATCCGCAACCCCCGTTCTTCCAAGTTGTCACGAATGATGTCGAGGGGCTGACGACGGTCGATGACGATCGACGCGGCGCTGCGCAGGCGCGAGTGCACCTCGTCGCGGCCGCCGCAATAGCTCAGCATCGGTACGCACGGCGCCTCGACGGCGGCATCGCGCCACGATTCGCAAGGCGCGCCTTGGGCATCGAGCACGTCGTGCCGTGCGAGCGCGATGTGGAAGAAGTCGAGCGTCTCGTGCCCGTCGGCTGTCTCGAATACGATGGTCGTGCCGTTGACCAGGTTGACCACCGGCACCAGCACGCCGCCGGTGAAGACCGAATGGGAGGCGGTGAGCATTATGTCCTGTGCCGGAGAGTTGTCGCCCAGCGCGCCCGCCCTGACCCGCACCGGCCGCGACGCCCCGGCCCAGCTCGCATTCGGCCCCGTCCGACGCAGGGTGAAGTTCGTGACCTCCCGGATCGGGGACAAGTCGGCGAACCGCGCGACAACTTCGTCGCCCGCCACGAGGCTTTCAACCGGGCGGTAACCTTTCGCCGTTCGGATACGCGTGCCTCTTGCGAAGCAGACCTTAGTTCCGGAAGGGTCTCGGGAGGGAGATGAGGTTGTGGTGGTAGAAGTGTCCTTAGTTGAAGTGCTGGATTCCTTGATGGAGGTCGCAGTGTCCTCCTTGAATGTCGGGATATCAGCAGGGGCGGGAGTTAGGAACTGCGCATCAGCCGGCTTGCGATAGGTGCTCGCTGCAAACACGGCCGCCGCGGTTATGCCGACAGCTCTGAAAATGCTGCGCCGCGCGCGACTGATCTTAAGACCTGCTGACATCCTCATCCTCATCAATCCTGAAGATTGTTGCAGGTTGAATTCAAGAAGTCGATGAGTTGGCCACTAATCTCTCGCCATCTTTCCATCTCCAGGCGCCTCAAGTCTCACCCGATGTCGATCGCGCCCGGCGCCAGATGCCCGGGTTCGAGGTGCTTCGCCGCTTCGTCGAGGTCGCGCACGTCGATCACCCGGTGGCACATCGGGCAGAGACGTTGGTGCTCGTCGATCACTGCTAGCGGGGTCGAGACGTAGGGTCGCGCTGCTCTTCGCTCATCGTGGCGCTGCCTCTGACACTGGCGGCCGGCTCTGTTCCTGGGCCCGCCAGTCCCAAGGTCTCGCGCAGTCGTGGGCATGCACGCCGACGCGTTCGGCGCTTGCCGCCCGCTCTTGCTCGACATAGTCGCCGCTGTACTTGACGAACGCCCAAGCCATGCCGGCGCGCACCATCGCCGCGCCGAGATCCTCCCCGTCGGCCCGGCATAGGGCCACGATGCGGCCGTAGCGGTCCCTGTCGCGCGGCTCGCAGGCGATGGCGTGTCCGGCGATGAGGCGCCTCAGCTCGGTTCGCGCCGCGACGCCAGCCCGCCATCCACCGGCGCATCGCTGGCCCTTCTCCGCGGCGTCGATGCCCCAGAGGCGATAGAGCTTGCCGTCGTCGAGCTTGAGGGTATCGCCGTCGACCGTCCGGACCTCGGCGGCGGCCGGCATCGCGAGCAGCGGGGCGATCAAGGCACTAGCGAGATGCTTTAGCCGCAGCAGAGAACGCCTACCACTTCGGCGTCTTGGTGCCCGTCGCGCCCGTGTAGGGGTTGTAGTTCCCCTTCGTGCTGTAGTTGTCGTACTGCGTGCCGTTCGGGTTGGTCTGCCGGTGTGGCTGGACATAGGTTCCGTTCCCGGTGGTGTAGCCGCGTGTGCCGTGGCTGCTGGAATTGCTGCCAGTGCCATACTGCGCGAACGCCGGGGCTGTCGCCAGAATCGCGACGCAAGCCAAAGTAAGAATTCGCATATCAACTTTCCCCAAGTAGTTGTGCTGCTCCAAGCTACAGATAGCTGGAGCCAGCGCTATGACTCATTAGGCTTACTATCTCCGTGCGGGTATGGGCCATCAACTCCTCAAGGGCGCAAGCCATGAATTCATCGTGGCACGATAGCAGCTGGACGGCGGGAACGTCTCTCCCGGTCCCGGCATTGAGTCCCCGCAAGTTCGTGGAGGGGTCTATGGAACTGCAAATGCAGCTGCCTGGCGAATGGCCGGTCGGCATAGGAAGGCGTGTGCCGGTCCCCGAGCCCGAGGGCGACGACCTCGAGGCGGTGCTGACCTGGCTACAGGCGGTTGAGATCAATGCGTGGATCCAGACCACGCCGCCGGCGCACATAGCGGCCGCATCCACCATCCCGACGGCGGCGAAGATTTCTGGGAAGTCTTCCATCCTGTCGGCGGTTCATGGCCGCGTGGCGAGATCGCCCGGTGGCTACTCGACGCGGCCCGCCACCACTACGCCCGCGCCAGGGGGACACAATGACGGTCCAACTGCCGCTGCCCGGCGTCTGGCCGCGAAACATGAGCCGCCGCGATCCGATTGCCGCACTCGATGAGATCAGGCGAGACAAGGTCGCGGCAACCTACGAGATCGAGCTGCTGCTCGACCGTCTCGCCGAGAAGCACGGCATCAGCCACAAGGTGATTGCCAAGGCCGTCGAGGGCTATGTCGACGACATGCTCGGCGACGTCTTCTTCGACCTGCAGGACGAGTTGGAGCGCGAGCGGGATGAAGCACCGGAAATCTGTTGAGCGCGCCCGGCGGTTCTGCAGCGCCCTCGCGACCGAAACCCGCGCCGCCCGAATTGGTGGGTGGCAATCCAGACCGTCGCCGAATCGGCTCGGCATGCCGGGTGAAGACGCGATCGAGCTGGCCGACGACTGCGCGCGCGAAGGGCTGGTGATGCATGATCAAAGCCAGCACACTGCGGACGACAGGAAGGCCGTCACCCGGCCGCATAGCGTGACATTGAAGGAAGCCGGTCGGGCCTTGGCGAAGGGGAAATAGGCTTGCGGCTGCCGCGCGACGCCTTCATCGGCCACTTCCAGACGGTCTTTCAGGTCCATTGCCTGAAGCTGTGGCGCAAGCGCGGGAAGGAACCGCCCGAGGCGCTGCCACGATGCCTCCACGAGTGGATAGGAACGGCCAACGGGATCATGGACGTCGACCTCCAGGCGTTCCGGGCGGCCGTTTGGCCTGTCGTCGAGGAGCTGCATCGCAAGGGAGAGGGCGCGCGGCCCACGCCTGCAGAGCTTACCGGCGCCCTCTTTGACGTCCTCAGCGAGGCGGCAATCGAGGTTGCTATCGGGCCGTCACGATACGGGCACGGCTGAGACGGCATTGTCCTGGCCGATCAGATCGCGGAGCCGGTGGCTAGGGCATGGGCGCGAGTCAACGGCGCTTGCGCGGACCGATCTCAGCGTCGCTCGCCGAACCGCCTCTACGAGAGCGACCGTCAATGGCGTCGGCTTGCTCCACAAGGGACGACGCCTCCGCCTGAAGTTTGCGCGCGGCCTCGAGCAAAGACGTCCGGCCTCGAGCCAGGGACATGCCGGGCGCAACGCGCCGGGCCACGCTGGCTAGGTGTCGCTTGCTCTTGGCCTTCGCTCGCAACTCATCTTGCTTCGCCACTGCGCCGCCCCCCCTTCTCACCGATAGACAACGTCTACCGGCGATCAAAGGTTCTCTGGCGGAAGCGTCAGGGCAATCGCGACACGAGGCGCGCAAAGAGCGTCACCGCGACGGAGGCGGCTCCCCGGCAATGAGGCGGCGCCCCGGCAACGAAGCCCAGCCTCCTTCACTTCTCGCTACGGCGCGGCGCCGGCAGCGCGAAGAGCACACACAACACTACGCCCGCAACGATGGACGCTGACCACGTCCCATTATCGAGGATCCACCCGAAGGTGTCCCGTATCACGTCTGCCACGCTTGTCACCCAATACCCGGCCCGCGCGCTGCGCACAGGCACCAGGGCTACAAACGCCCATGGTGACGGTAGGTTACCGAAGGAACTGAGATCATTTGGCGGCGGAATGTTGCGCTCCAGCCGCAAAGAAAGCCCCGCTCGTCGGGGCCGGAAGGTATGCCGCTCGGCGCTACACGCCCTCGACCGCCCAAACATCGAGCGCGGCGGCCCCCTCTCTGATTTTCTTCACCGGGACATAGTCCGGCGAATTCCAAAAGGAGTGAATTGCGTCCATCGAGGGGAACTCGAAGATCACCATCCTTCGCCCATCGTGCTGACCCTCTAGCGCCTCGACTTTGGCCCCTCGGACGATGATCTTGGCGCCGAAACGAGCCATCAGCGGGATGACCGCATCTCGGTATTTCTGATACTGAGCCTCGTTGCTGATCGTGCTCTGAACGATGAAGTACGCTGGCATGTCCCCTCCCCTTTTGGCGAATTCACGCGACGGTAGCATCGGGCGCGCCACCGCAACAATTCCCGGAAAAGCTCAGCCGAAGTCCGAAGAGGGTCTTGCCGCAGCGTGAGTCATCGGCGCTTGCGAGGCTTAATCTCATTCTCGGGCACGGCGAAGCCGCCGCGACGGCCGCCATTGGGCCCGATTCGGCTGACTCCACCAGCCTGGCCCGAGCAGCGACGGCCCGACGATCTCACCGACCCATTCCACCGGGTCCTTGCGTTTGCTGTCTTTGCGCGGCTGCGGTACCGACAAACCCCTGTTGACGGTGACGACCCAAGTCGCCGGGCTTCCATTCGCGCATTTCGCCTCTTTCCGGTCCACATGTCGGAGCCCGATGGCAACGCGCCGGTTTCGCAATCGCTGCCAATTGGAAAGCCCCCGTTGAGCGGGGCCAGCGCATCGCCGGGGAGAGCCGCAGCCCGCCCCGCCGTGTCGTGTCGTCAGCCGTTAGGAGTCGCGGATAGACGCCGCGTCGCCGCATATGGCCGACCCACGATCGGTCACCTTCAGTGAGCAAATAGTGCCGTTGCAGCCAACGGTCCCAGGGTCATGACCGCGGCAACCAGAAACCCCAAGAAATCCACCGTGCCAAGCCCAGCCGGCTCGTGTCGCGCATCGCCAGTGTAGGTCATTGCCATCTCCGCGAGAGGAACATTTACACTTTCAACGACAGCGCGGAGACCGTTGTTCCGCTGCGTCGGGCCGAGCCTGCAACCACGAAAAAGGCCCCGCCGAGCGGGGCCAGTAGGATTGCACTCAGCCGGGGCAATACCGCCGCCCCGGGCCCAGGCGCGCCTCCCTGCTATGACCACGCCATGATCGTTCGACCCCGCGACCGAATCATCCTGCTGACGGCCCTAGCGTTCGCACTGCTGGCCGGCGAAATGGTGCTCGTGCACCTGCTGTAAGCGGAGGCGCCGCTCGGGCCGTGTCGAGCGCCAATGTTATCCACCGACGCCTTAGCTCGGCCGCATTGCCAGCTCGACGGTCTGTGCGTTCTCTACCGCATCAACCAGGAGGGCCCGATGGATAAGCTGCTTCGCGACCCGTTCACCCTGATTGTTGCACTGACGTTCGTTATGTTGGCCGTCGAGATCGCAGCCGTGCACTGGCTCTAGCGGAGGAAACGCCGGGATCGCATGGCGCATCCGTTGCGGCGCAGTCTTTGCATACCCTGTGTCCGCTGTTGGCGCGAACTCCAACTTTCTCTCCGCCGGCCGCCAGCCCTCACCGAGTTTCATTGCCCCCGGTCGAGGGCGCCAAGCCCAGAAATCTGCCCGTAGAGCGCCTCGGTCGCGAATGACCACATCCGCGCGCGTCTCGCAGCGGGGGCTCGCTACGGCTTCAAATTCTCCGGGCTGCCCCAAGATTCCCCGCCGACCCGCCTCACCGCCGGCGGGATGCGCCCGCGAGGTTCCAAAGTGCGATGTAACCCCCGGCATCAAATGGCATTGTCACGAGCAGCCGGCAGGGACTCCGCACGTTGAGTCGCGCCGTCGGCGATGCTCGCGACGCCCCCATCAGAGAGGTCGCTGATGCCCATTCATATGGATATCCTGCCCATTGAACGCTTGGTCGTGATCATCGCCCGCGGCCAAGTCACTGCCGAGGAGATGGCCGAGAATACGAGGAAGTTGGTCGCCGCCAACGTGCCGACATACGCCAAGATCATCGACGTGACGGGCTCGCACTCTGATCTGACACCGGAGCAGGTGGAAAGGGTGGCGGCGATGTTGCGCGGAGATCCGACTGCCAAGACGCGGGGCCCCGTGGCCTTCGTCGTGGATCCCCGCCGCCGAGGTTTTGCTGAGGCGTTTGCAGAGGTGACGCGCGGCGAGCGTCCCATCAAGCTCTTTAAGAGCCTCCATGTGGCGCGGCGATGGTTACGTGAGGGCGCCCCGGACGTCCGTGCCAACAATATCCATGGGGGCATTCCGGTTTGGGAGTGACCGCGAGCGTTCGCCCTTCTGTGGGAGCGTCGCACGCCCCCGGCTACCCCGGAAGCGCAATGGATCGTACGGCGCCGAGGGCATGTTACGACCAGCCGTGAGCATTCTCCGTCTGCTCCGGCCAGGCTCTCGGCCGCGAAGTTCATCCGCTTTTCGGTCGAGAGCCACCCCTGCGGCTTCAGGGCGGTCTCGGCCGCTACCAGGTCCGACGCGTATGCCAGCAGGATCTCGTAGTGCCTCCAGGCAGCCCCGAGCGCCTCGCGGTGATCGACCAGCCGGTCGCCGTCGCACTCTTGCCAGCAGTAATCGGCGGCCCGCTCGACATCGCCGCGCGGTCCAGCGGCATGCCCGACAGCGCCAGCAGATTCTTGAAGAGCCAGGGCAACATCTTCAACGCGCATGACGGAGGCAACTGGCTTCGAAGCCAAGACCATTCACCGGCTGCTCGAGGTTGATCCCAAGGGTGGTGGCTTCAAGCGCAACCGACAACCCGCTCGACTGCGATCTGCTGGTCATCGACGAGACTTCGATGGTCGACATCATGCTGATGCAGGCGCTGGTGAAAGCCGTTCCTGACGATGCCGCGCTGCTGATCGTGGGCGAGTTCGACCAGCTGCCGTCCGTCGGCCCGGGCCAGGTCCTGGCCGACGTGATCTCCTCTGGAGCGGTGCCGGTCGTCCGATTGACCGAGGTGTTCCGACAGGCCGCCAGAGCCGGATCATCTCCAGCGCGCACAGGATCAACCAGGGGGCGATGCCGGATCTTGCGAAGCCGAATGGCGACAGCGACTTCTACTTCGTCCAGGCCGAGGATCCCGAATCCGCCGTGCTGCGGATCGTCGAGCTCGTCAAAACCCGGATCCCGGCGCGCTTTGGCCTCGATCCCATCCGCGACATCCAGGTGCTGTGCCCAATGAACCGCGGTGGCGTAGGCGCCCGTTCGCTCAACATCGAACTGCAGAAGGCCCTGAACCCCGCCGGCGAGCGCAAGGTCGAGCGCTTCGGCTGGACCTTCGCGCCCGGCGATAAGGTCATGCAGATCGAGAACGACTACGACAAAGAGGTCTATAACGGCGACATCGGCTACGTCGACGATGTCGACCCGGATACCGGCGAACTGATTGCCAGCTTCGACGGTCGGGCGGTCACCTATGGGTTCGGAGAACTCGACACGCTGTTGCCAGCCTACGCAGCGACGATTCACAAAAGCCAGGGCTCCGAATACCCGGCGGTGGTGATCCCGGTCCTCACCCAACACTATGCGATGCTTCAGCGAAACCTGCTCTATACAGGCGTGACGAGGGGCAAACGCCTGGTCGTCCTGGTTGGGCAGAAAAAGGCCGTTGCTATCGCGGTGAAGAACGTCTCGGGCCGGCGACGGTGGTCCGAGCTCAATGAGTGGCTTGGTGCTTCCCGACGCTCCGCCGCACCGGGTCTCGCGAGAGCCGTTCAATAGTGAGCAGCCGCCTTCCGCCGAGACCTGCGCCGATCTCGCAGTGCGCATACCCGCATAAACACGCAGAACCCCGCACAGACCCGCTCATTGCGGCCAACATGATCAGGCAGGAGAATTTCCAACTAGATTGGTCACACCGCAACTTCGGTGCGATTGATCGTGAATCCTCTTCACCCTGAACAAATGACAGCTGACGAGCGCATCGCCGAACTCGGCGAGCGGCTGGCGCTCGGCCTCATGCGTCTCCACGCGCGTAAGTCCAGTCGACTATCTGCCGACCATGGAGACAGTTCCGTCGACTTCCTGCCCGACCAGAGCGGTCATGCCGACGCTCCGAAACGGAGAACGGCATGAAGGAAAACGACACCGTACTGGCTCGCGTCGCCGCCCTGAAGGCGATGCCGACGCCCAAGCTGAAGGAGCAATGGCGAGCGCTCTTCGACACGCCGCCCCCGCCCTACAACAGGCGCTTCCTCGAGAGCCGGCTGGCGTACCGCATTCAGGAACTGGCCTACGGCGGGCGGAAGCCCGAGACGGTCCGCCGGCTCGAGCAACTTGGCGAGCAACTCGACGGCGGCAACATCACCGTGAGGAAGGTGCGTGGCAGCGACCTGCCGATCGCCGGTACTCGCCTGCTTCGGGCGTACCAGGGCGTCGAGCACACAGTGACGGTAATGGAGGACGGCTACGAGTGGCAGGGCCGACCGTACAAGTCGCTTTCGGCGATCGCGCGAGCGATCACCGGCACGCGATGGAACGGGCTGGTCTTCTTCGGCCTGAAGAACCGGCGAGCCGCGGCATGAAGAAGCCGGTCGTCCGCAAGCTCCGTTGCGCCATCTACACGCGCAAGTCGACCGAGGAAGGTCTCGACATGGAGTTCAACAGCCTCGACGCCCAGCGCGAGGCCTGTAGCGCCTACATCGCCAGCCAGCGCGCCGAGGGCTGGGTCGAACTGGCTGACCAGTACGACGATGGCGGCTTCTCGGGCGGCACGCTGGAGCGGCCCGCCCTGAAGCGCCTGCTCGATGACATCGAGGCCGATCGTGTCGACGTGGTCGTCGTTTACAAGATCGACCGACTGAGCCGGGCGCTCATGGATTTTGCCCGGCTGGTCGAGGTGTTCGATCGGACCGGCGTGACCTTCGTCAGCGTCACCCAGTCGTTCAACACCACCACCAGCATGGGGCGGCTGACGCTGAATGTGCTGCTCTCCTTCGCCCAGTTCGAGCGCGAGGTGATCGGCGAGCGCATTCGCGACAAGGTCGGGTCCTCGCGCAGGCGCGGCATGTGGATGGGTGGCTTCGTGCCGATGGGCTACCGTGTCCAGGACCGCAAGCTGGTCATCCATGAACCGGAGGCCGCGGTCATTCGAATGATCTTTGAGCGGTTCCTGAAGATTGGCTCGGCAACTGTGCTTGCCCGGCAGCTCAGGGCCGACGAAGTCCGCAGCCACCGCGGGCGGATAATCGACAAGGGCAATCTCTACCGGATCCTGCGCAACCGCGTGTACGTCGGCCTCGCCGTTCACAAGGGCATCGCCTATCCCGGCCAGCATGCGCCAATCATCAACCAGTCCCTCTGGGACAAGGCGCAGTCGATCCTGCGCGAGAGCCCGAGGATGCGCGCATGCCGCTCGCGGGCGCCGACGCCGGCGTTGCTGAAGGGGCTACTGTTCGGTCCAAGCGGCCGGGCCATGAGCCCGACCCACAGCCGCCGAGACGACAAGCTCTATCGCTACTATGTCTGCCAGGCGGCGCTGAAGGGTGAGATCTCCGACGCCGCGATACGGCGCGTATCGGCCGCTGCGATCGAGGCCGCGGTGATCGAGCAGCTAAGGATTCTACTCAAGTCTCCGGAAGTCGTCATGGCAACGTGGCGCGGGGCAAATGCCCAAGGTGCTGAGTTGCCAGAGGAAGCGATACGCGAAGCGCTGGAGCGCCTCGATCCGCTGTGGAAGGAACTATTCCCGGCGGAGCAAGCCCGCATCGTGCAGCTGCTGGTGCAGAGGATCGAGCTTAAGCCGGACGGTCTGGAGTTGCGGCTTCGAACGCAAGGGTTGGGCCACATTGTGCAAGAACTTGGGGCCATCGGTGACGTCGTCCGGAGAGCCGCATGATGCCCGCACCAGATGCAGCCATAGTCACCATCAAGGTCCCTTTTGCCGTCCGTAAGCGCGGCGGTCGCAAGATCGTATTGGCGCCTGACGGCATGCCCGTGCCGCCTCTGGCGCCTGAGATCGACAGAACATTGCTCAAGGCAATTGCGCGCGCGTTCCGGTGGCAGAAGATGCTTGAGACTGGTCGGTACACGACGATCAAGGAGATCGCCAAGGCGGAGAAGATCAATTCATCCTATATCAGCCGGGTGCTAAGATTGACGCTCTTGGCCCCCGCGACTGTGGAATCTGTCCTAGACGGGCGTGCAGATGCGGCGCCGACACTCGCGGAGGCGATGAAAGTATTTCCCGCGGAGTGGAAACTTCAGAGAGGTGCGCGCCTCGAGGCATGATGGCCTCGAGAATTGTGTCGGACACCCTGTCTGAACTTGTCGCATTCAGTTACGCATCCCAATCAGCCCCGGCGCTGTCGGATGATCGACTACGCGTCTCAATGTCCCGGCGATATCCCGTCCGTCTGGATAACAGGCCGCGCCAGATCGGTTTTTGCTCCATCTCGATTGCGACGCTCGGGCTGTTGGCCCACTGCTCGATTGGTTGTGGATGCTCCGCCAGTCGATGCTGCCGGCGCCTACCCGGAACTAGTGCGGGCGACAATTAGCTCAAAGTTCCCTTAAACCGCTCCAAGCCGATCCAGCGCAACACCGATTGCACGGGTCCGTTCTTCGAGATTACGCAACGTTGCCGTCGTTACGGCGGTGCTGGCGTCCTGCGCGGCACGCCGCTCCCGCTCGAGCGCGTCGAGTTCCTTCTGGAGCCGAGCGGCCTCCTCGGCAGATGAACCCGACGGCGATCCAGCCCGCAGGGCAGCCAAGCGCTCCTTCTGCCGCTGCAGATCGCTTCGAACGGCCGCGAGCCGTTGCTCGGCGGCCTGCACCTGCACCTGGGTACGCGCGGCGTCCGCGTTGGCCGCTCCCAGGCGTGCCTCCAGTTGCTGCTTCTTTCGCTCGGCATCGGTCGCGCTTTGTTCCAGGCCGGCGGCGCGCCTCTCGTCGCTACCGCTCACCGCTGCGCCGATCCCGCCGAAAAACCCGCGTTGACTAGCCGGCGTGTTGCTGGTGTCGGCGCAGGCCGATACCGCCCCACAAACCGCCAGCGTCATGAGCACTTCGCGCCCGAAACCAAGGCATCGCACGCAAGCTGCCATCATGTCGTCGGGATCCGGTTGAGCTTCTCCTCGATCTGGTCGGCAGATTGCTCGAGCCGCCGCTGCGCGGCGCTCATCTTCGGCTCCTCGGCCATGAGTCCGGGCACCTGTTGGCTGCTCGTGACGATCTTGCTGCGCGCGCTCTGTGCGTCGTTGGCGCTTTCCTTGATGAGATCGACATCCTTGCGCATGCCGGACGCCTCGGCGCGATACTGGGCAGCGGTGATCTGGTTCGAGCGATACTGCTGGTCGAGCTGATCCAGGCGGGCGCGATTCTTCACCGCAAGCGCCTCCGAGGTCACTGCCCGCGATTCGAGATTCTGGGATGATTCCCGGGCCGCAGCGATGCGCTGCTCCGCGCTGAGCTCGCGATTCTCGAACTTGAGATTGCGATCCGCGACGGCCACTCCGGCAAGACCTCCCACCGCGGCTCCCAGCAGCCCTCCGACAAGAGCCGCCGCACCTCGGTTCGAGCCACCCGCGGCAAGGCCGATACCTGCCCCCAGTGCCGCACCCGCAAGCGCCCCCGTGGCCACGGTCCGGTTCCAGTTTTCCTTCTGCTGACGCAGCGCGGCCTGCTCGGGAGTCAAGCCGACTTCCGGTGTCGACGTCGTGACACAACCACCAAGCAACGATGCACATAGGACTACAACCAAGGCTTTCCTGCCCCATGATGTCGTCACGCTCATGTCCATGTCTCCCCCCGGTGCCCGAGTAACATACACGCCCCGCCACCCGCACCGGTTGATCCTAGCGATTATCAATCGCAAAATTCAATCGGAATCTGCAGTCACCGTTCATCGTGCAGGGCACCCGAGATTGTAGCGCCAGATCGTTGTGGCGACTCCGGGCGTTCCGGTCACTTCCACGTTGACGACGTAGTCGCCGGCCGGTGCGTTCGGAGGCGGATTCCAGTCGAACTCGAAGGCGCCAATTCCCGGGACGAAGCCTCGAGTCTGCGCCAGGACGCGACCTTTGTAGATGACGACGATCCGATCGGGCGCCTGCAGGGTGTTGTAGTTGAGTCGCACGCGGCCCGGCTGAGGGCCGAGATAGTGCTTGGTGTTCGTGATGCCGGCGCCGCCGCTCTGCGTCTCGACATTGCAGGGTTGCGTGTTGGGCGGAGGGCGTGGCGCGGGGGCCGGCGGCGCCGGCGGAAGTGGCTTGGGCGGCTCGACCTGCGCCCGAGGCGGCGGTGGCGGCGGAGGTGGAGGCGCCACCTGCGGCCCCGGCTCGGCTTTCTGCACCGGTGGGGGCGGCGGAGGCGGCGGTGGAAGAGTCGGAATCGGGCAGGCCGAGCGCTTCTCGCCCGCTTCCTGTTGCAGCGAGGCCAGCCTGCGCCGCAACTCCTGCTCGCGCTTCTTTTCGGTGTCGAGCTGCAGGAACGCCTGCTGATCGCCGGGCGCGATCCGGCATACGGCCTCCGGCGGATCAAACAAGGCGACGAGGAGCGGCGTCGCGACGGCGGCCATGCCGCCCAATACCATCAGGGCGAGCAGCGACAGGACCGCCGCCCAGATCGGAAAGGCGACGCGGCGCTCGGCTGCCCGGCCGTCGTCCAGCACGCGCAGCAGGCCGAGGCCGGACGGCGCCGTCGCAGGCGTCAGCCCCCACGCCGCGAGCACCGGACGACCTTCACGGGCAAACACCAGCTCGAAGCTCGGGATCTCGATGGCGCCTGAAACCAGAGCGGGCCAGCCTGCACTTCGGGCCGGATCGCGCTGTGCCGCCTGCTCGGCCGCGCGCCGCAGCAGGCTGATCAACCGGCCGATTTCGGCACGCAGCGCGGTGCGTCCTTCGCCGTCCAGTTCGTCGAACCGGGCGACGCGTCCCTCCGGCATGACGTATTCGATTCCGGCGGCGGACTGCCGCGGCTCGCCGAACAAGCCGGCCGCCTCCGGGCCCGCGGCCTGCGCCAGCAGGGCGGTCAATTGGGCGTGCGCGGTCGCGTGGTCAATTCCGGCGGGAAGAGAGACACGATGTCCGAACAGCGGAACGACGGCCAGGGTCTGCATGCGGCGCCTAGCGCCTCCCTCGTCTCGCCTGCGACGGCTGTCCGTCGACGATGCCACGTCCCGGCTTTGTCCTCATCGCGCGCCCTCGCGGAAGAACCGATGATTCGTCACGCCCGGTCTCGACTCGTCCTCGCCGGTGTTGTCGCAATGGGCGGTACCGTCGGCGTCGGGTCGGCACTGCGTCGTCGCGGCAGAGAACGTGCCGCCATTGGAACAGGGTGCGCGATTGGCCTTGATCTCGAGCTTGGTGCCGTCGAGCCGAGCTTTGGCCAGCCCCTTGCAGGTGCTGCCATTGGCATAGGTCAAAGTGCGCTGTCCGTTGCCGTCGGCATCGAAGCAGAAAGTGATGGTGATCGGCTTCTTGGTGAGCGTTTCCAGGATTCCGGCATCCGATTTCCAGCAGCCCTCGAGGAACTTCATCGGCGTCGGACCCGATTTCTCGGTCGGGATCTTCAACTCGTTGCTGCCGACCGTCGGCGGCTCCTTCTTCGGTTCGGGCGTCTGCGCGGGTGTGGGCGTGGGCGCCGGCCGCGGAGGACATGCGGCCCGGCGGTTGCCCATCTCTAGCGCCACGCGGGCAATCTGATCGCGCAGGCTGCTTTCGCGCTGGGTCTCGGTGCGCAACTCGTCGAGCAGTGCGACATCGGACGGAGCGACGACGCACTGCGCTGCCGTTGCCCGAAACAGATGCAGGGGATCGAGCAGCAGGAACAGCAGCGGCAGGAACAGCAGCAGGCACGCCAGCAGGAGCGCCCCCAACACGTACTTCCACGCCTGCGATACCGGTGGCGGCGGCGGCCCGACGATTCGCATTGGGCCAGCCCCGGCGGCGCCCTGCGGAGCAGGCCCGCGCGCCGCGCGCGACGGAAGCCTGCCGATCAGCAGCTCCGGATTCATCGCCGCATTGACCAGGGTGTGCCCCCAGGCGACCAGAACGGGCTGCTTTCCGACGACCCGAATGTAGTCGGACGCCGGCGTGATCAGGGCCAGAGCCAGCATCTCGCCGAGAAACCGTTCTTCTTCGCGGCCGCTCTGGCGCAGCCGCTCGCTGGCCGCGCTGATCTCATCATGCAGTCGCGTCAACGTCGCTGTCGCCGCCTCCCGCTCGGGCGGCGCCAGGGTGTCGAGGACCGCGGCCTCTCCTGGCACTGACGCATACCAGTCGGTGACGCCCCGGTTGGGATCCTGGTTCGGCTCGGCGAACAGCGCCGCGTGCTCCGGCCCGAGCGTATGGCGAACGAAGCCCACGATCTGGTCCCAGGCGTGGATCGTGCGCTGTCCGCCGGTGCCGAGGGTCTGCAACTCGGCGTTGACGGTCGTGGCGATCAGGATGCCATCCATCTCGGGATCCCGCCGCTACTTGGCCGTCGGACCGGCTTGTGGCTTGGCCGATCCCGGCACGGCACCCGACGGGTCGGCCGCGGCGGAAGGACCGGGTGCCGGCGCACTGGCAGCAGCGGGACGGCAGTCGCCCGGGCGCTGCTGGAAAGACACGCCTTGCTGCGTCAGCCACTGCATGATCGCATCTGACCGCAAGGCATACTTCGTCCTGTCGACGTAACGGTCGGCGGCAGTGACGAACGTGTTGATGCCGAGCACCGCGCCGCACAGGTCGACAAGCGGCCCGCCGCTGTTGCCGGCCGAGATGTCGGCGGAGTGCGGAATGATGGTGAGACCGTTGGGCAACTGCTGCATGGAGCTGATGCTGCCTCGGGTCAGGACGAGCTCCGGCGCTCCGGTCAGGTGGCCTTGCGCCAGCTCACGGACGGCCTCCTCCTGCTTGATAATCGCCGAGGGATATCCGGCCGCAACGACGTCAGTCAGCTTCTCCACTTTCTCGCTGAACGCCAGCGGCTGGGCGCCCGGCACGAGCTCGGACAGGCGGACGACGGCGAAGTCCTGGCCGCCGACAGCGACATGACCGCCGTCCGCACCGCGGGTGATCGCCGCTACCTGCCCCCGGAAAACCCGGCCCATCGCCTTGGACGTGACGTACACACGCCCGTCGGCGGCATCCTGCACGACATGCGCATTGGTGACGATCGTATCCGTGTTGACGAAAAATCCGGTGCCCGAGGTGATGCCCTTCGGCGTCTGGACGACGATCCATGCGGTAGCGTGCTCGAGAAGGCTCGCGAGCGATCCGTTGAACGGTGTCGGCGCCTCCCCTTTCTTCTGCGGTGCCGGCGTCGGCACCGTGCTGGGGTTGATCGGTTGCCGTTCCGGCAGCGGCGCCACACCGCCGCCCGGACCGCCGTTCGGAAAATCCGGCGAGCAGACATTCGCCGACTCCAGCAGGCGCCGCGCATTCGCCAGCTCGCGCTCCAGGGCCGCGTTCGTGTCACGCTGCGTCTGGATCGCCAGCTGGGCCGACTTCTCGTCGCCGAGCGATGCTTGGAACTGGCGGCTCGAGAGATCCTTCACGAAGTGCGACCAGGCCAGCCAGAATCCGAGTATGAGAAAGAGGGCTGCGACGGCGGCGAACAATGGCACCAGCCAGAAGCTTTGCCGCCCGCGGCCGGCACCGGTCGCCGGTAGCGCGAGGGGCATTGCGACCGCGGCGGCGGTCCTGCCGGCCGCCGCGCCGGCGGCTGCCGACGCCACGGGCACTCTCGCGGGCGCAGGCGCCCCGACGGCGCTGCTGCCGACCGGGCGGCTCCCCGAGGGCACCTCCCTGAAGAAGTCCTCGGTGATCGCGGCGAGCCGCGCGCTGTAGTCGCCGAAGATCGAGCGCACATGGCTTGCGAGAGCCGCCGGATCCTCGCTGAGATCGGCCGGGGCGAACCCCCATTCGGTCAGGACCACGGCATCGTCGAGCGTCAGGACCGACTGCAGCGAGGGCACGACCAATGCCCGTCGCAGCAAAGGTCCCATTTCGCGGTCGTCCAGCAATGGATCGAGCGCCTCCAGGGCCCGCGTCAGAAGAGTTCCTGCGGCGGCCTTGCTGGTAAGCGGAAGGTCGGCCATCGGCACCGGCTCGCCGCTGCCTTCGCCATACCATGAGCGATTCGTGCCGCTTTCCACGGGCTCGGCAAACAGCTGAAGGGACTGACCCCGGAGAAAGGCCGCGATCCGATCGTACGCCGCCGAAACCGGCTGCCCCTCGTACGTTACCGGGCGGAGCGCCGAAATATCCGTCTTGAGCACGAGACGAGGTATGGCCATCTTTCCCCCAACCAGCCCTCGGGCGTCAGCGCCCGAACCGTCGCTCGGGCACGCGCCGCACCCCATCACCGATCATGCAATAAAGGCTGCCTGCATGCAATCGAAGGGGGCCGCCTGCCCCGCTCAGACGGGCATCGGTCGTCATTCGAATCGCGCTCATCCGATTCAAGCTCATTTGCGCGTCGGCGGGCGCTGCAGAGCGTTCGCGGTGGCGATCAGATCGGCCTCGACCTGCGCGGGCGGCGGTGGAGTCCCCGCTTTCGCCGCTTTCATGTGTCCCAACGCCACCCTGGCGAAGGCGATGAGATAGCCATCGCGCGACTGCGGCTCGAGTTCCTGGATGACGACCTTGCCTTCCCGATCCAGCCCTTCCCGATCGGCCATGCCAGCCGCCATCGTCACGACTCGCTGATACTCGGACATTATGGACGCCATCGCCGCCGATCGTCTGGCCGTGTAGTCGGTCATCATCTTGGCGATCTTGTCGAATGTGTTGGCGATGTTGCGCGTCTGGTTCTCCTGGCTGCGCACTACGCCGCGCACCGAGTCGTCTCGAACGCCTGCCGCCAGCTTCTGCTGGCTCACAATCAGTTCCTGTAGAGCTGCGCCGACGACCTTCTGCCATTCGGCAATCCCGGTTGCGACGTCCTGCGTCGTGCGTTCCACCACGATCTGGCGGGCGCTCTGCACCGCCGTCCTGATCACGCCGCGCAGCACCAGGGCGTCCTTCTCCCTCATTTCGCGGTTGGTCGTCTGCAACGATGCCTCTAGGCGCTCCAGTCCGGACTTGAGCTTGTCGTCGGGCACGTCGCGCCGGAGAAGCTTGAGCAGCTCGACCGGATCGTCGGCCGCACTCGCGTTCGATTGCGTCTCCTCGGCAAACGCCTGCTGCATGGCCTTCACCTCGCCGTCGCTCGTCGTGGTCGTGCGCGCCAGGACCGGCCTGAAGCCGATCTGCGGCGAGCGCGCCGGCTCGCCGGTCGAGGCACTGAAGGCCGGCACTTCGCGTCTCAAGGCGCTGCGGATTCGTCCTTCGGGAGTAAGATAGTCGCCGCCGCGCGCGACCGGGCTGCCGGCCAGGCCGTGGGCACGGCCGACCCTGTTCAGCCGATAGGGCTCGATCATCCATTCGGACACGTTGCCGAGGATGTCGAAAATCCCCAGAGGATTAGGCTCCAGCCGGCCGATCGGATGGGTGGCGCCGCCGGCCGACTTCGTTCCCTGGAACCAGACGTAGCGCTGAATGCCCTCGGGCATCCGGAATGTCTGGGCGCCGAACTCGACATCGTCCTTCGCTTCGTTGCCGCCCCGCGCGGCATATTCCCATTCCGGCTCCGTGGGCAACCGCACGAAGGCGATGGCCTCGCCCTCCCGGGGCAACGCCTGCCGGGCGTTCTTCATCAGCCAGGACGACAGCCGGACCGTGAAGGTCACGGCTTCGTGCCACGCGACATTGGCCTTGGGCAGCCGGCCGCCGGCAGTCGGCAGCGCGCCGCATTCGGCGTCGGCGACCGCTGCATACTGGTCGACGGTCACCTCGTACTTGGCGATGAAATAGCGGCGGGGCGCCCCCGGCGTTGTGCCGGCAAAGCCGCCGGCAACGAACGAGCGGTGCAGGAATTCGCTGTAGTCGGTGTCGGGATTGCTCCATCCCAGCATGGCTTGGCGATCCGAAAGCGCCCCTGGCGGCGCCGGCGTCTCGACGGGTCGAAAGGCCATGGCACCGCCGCAGGGCAGAGGCAGCACCAGGTCGCCGGGCAACGGCCTGGGATTCCACGCCTCAACGGGCCAGGTCGGCGCGCCGGCCTGAGCCATGGCGTTGCCCGAGGCAATGACGCCGCACAGGACGGCGACCGCAGCGGCCGTCCGCCGCCATTGATTTCCGGATCGTTCAGGCATCTGCCAAACCCTCCGCCGGCATGATCGCCGCTGCCCGCCTCCCCGCAAACGCGGCCGCGAAAACGGCGCCCACGATCGAGATCGCGGCCGCCGCCAGCAGATGCCACGGTTCGATGAGGCAGAGGGGACGCCCTCCATCCTGCGTCTGGTCCACGAGCGGCAGCCGGTTGAGCAGGCCCGATCCCAGGATCGCCACGAGGGCCGCAACCGCCGCCCCGATCGCGCCGACGGCCGCCGCCTGCAGGATGGGCAGCAGCATGACGTTGCGCTTCAACAGGCCGATCAGGCGCAGCAGCGAAAGCTCGCGCTGCTTTCGTTCGACGTTTGCATAGAGCCCGACCCCCAGGGACACGAGGAAGCCGACGGCGCCCAGGGCAGCGAGCAGGACGAACAGCAGGTTGAGGCTGCGCTCGAGGCCGAGGAGGCCGAGGACCTCGGCGGCATGAGTTTCGACTTCCACATCCTGCTGCCGCAGGGCCGTATCGAGGATCGGGACATCCTCGAGCCTGCGCGTATGGGCCCGAAACCCTGCATAGGTTCGCCCGCGCACGGCGACGTCCGAGATACTCGCGTTCGCCGCGATCCTGCCGTCCATGAAATCGTCCGCCAGCAGCATAAGCGGGAGCGAAACGAAGACGGCATCGCGCGCGAACGAAGCGCGGGGCGCGACGCCGACGACCGTCAGGCGCTGCGTCATCACCTCCGTATCCCGGGCGCGCGAGACACGCATGACGAGAGTCGCTCCCGCGGAAACGTCGAGGCGCGCCGCGAGCGACTCGCTCAGGACGGCTTCCAGGCCGTTCGGCGACGGCAGGGGGCCGAGAAGCGGATCGCCCGCTCCGCTCGCCAGGAGCTCGCCGCGGCGCACCTGCCCCGGCCGATCCGGTCGCTCGAAGCGCGCTTCACTGTTCAATGTCCGCAGCCGTGGCGCGACGAACACGACGTCCGGGCGCGCCGCCAGCCGCTCGAAGAAGGCGTCGTCGAACCCGCGGTTGGCGCTGTTGACGACGGTCCTGGTCCGTGGATTCTCGATGAGGCCCGCCCGCAAGCCTTCGATCAACCCGTTCTTCAGCCCGAACAGGAGAATAAGTGGAGCCAGCACGGCGGCGAGCGAAGCGATAGAGCAGACGGTGAGCCGCGTCTCGTGGAGCAGATCGCGGAGCGACAGATACGCCACCAATCCGACGCGGTTGCTCACGAGGGCCTTGCCGTCTGCACGATCCGCGACAGGACCGAGCTTTCGGCCTGCTCCGCTCCGGCCGAGCTGTTGACATCGACGATCTCGAAGCCCTTGCGGGCTGCCAGTTCCGGGTCGTGCGTGGCGACGACGACCGTCGTCGCTTCCTCGATGCACTGCTCGACGAGCAGGCCCAGGATCTCCGCAGCGATCGAGGGATGGACGCTGGCGGTCGGCTCATCGGCCAGCACGAGATCGGGCCGGTGAACGAGCGCGCGCGCGATCGCCGCCCGCTGGCGCTGGCCGACGGAAAGGGCCGCCGGAGGGCGATCCAGCAGCCTGGCGATTTCCAGCCGCCCGGCGACGTCCTCGACCCGCTGGCGATCGACCTCGCCCAGGATCGACTGTCCGAGGGCGATGTTCTGGCGAACCGAAAGATACGGCAGGAGGCCACCCTGCTGCAGGACATAGCCGAGGTGCGCGGCGCGGATGGCGGTCAGGCCGTCATCGTCGCCGCTGTCCCACAGCGCGCCGATGTCATAGCCCTGGCCGTGGCGCTGGAAGAAATGGAACTGGCCGACCCTGGCGGGCCTCCGCGCGAGCGCGAGCAGGTTCATGATCGTCGACTTGCCAGAGCCGGACGGGCCGGCGAGTGCGATCGCCTCGCCGCGCAGGACATCGAACGCATCGACGAGGAGCGTGAAGCGCTCCCGTTCGCCGAGGACGCACACGACGTCCCGCAAGGAAAGAACAGGCCCGCCGTTGTCCCCAGGCGTCATGGGAGCTGGTCGATGGGCAAGGGATAGAACGTGTCACCGCCCTGGCGGCCGTCGATGTTGACCCAGAGCGAGGGCTGACCGTTCAGTTCCTCGTACAGCCTGAGCTTCGCGGACAGGCCATTGATCATCTCGGTGCGTTCGCTCGGCGCCATGCCGTCTTTCCATTGATCGGGCGTGATCTCCATCACCGGACTCTCGTAGGGAAGGTCGCGGAGGAAATCGCCGAACATGCCGGCGAGCCGCTGCGATTCGACAATGCGACGCGGGTCGCGCGCGGCAGCGGCCGTGGCCGCCCTGACCTGGCCGAAGAAATCCTGGGGGGACAGCTTGTTCGCGTTGTGGGTGGCGATGATCGTCTTCACGGTCTTCGCGAGATCCGACAACTGGTTCTTGGTGATCAGGACCCGGACGTCGAGGGGCTTGCGGAAGGGCTTGGGATCGACGGGATCCTCGTCGAGCACGAAGCTGCGCACGACATCCGGTACCGTCTGCTCGCGCGAGCGGCCCAGATAGGCCAGGCGCATCGCCGTGCCCACGACCTCCGACTGGGCCGAAATTTGCCGCTCGGTTGCCGTCTGGGCCGGACGAATCCCGCCGATCGGCCGTCCGACCGCATTCGACACCTGCTGCAGCAAGGCGTCCGTCAGCGAGTCGACGACAGCCTTGAAATCCGACTCGCTGCCTCCCGGCACGGGATAATAGAGGCTGCCGGCGCCGGAGAACTCCGTGAGCTCGCGGTATTGCCGTTCTGCCCGCGCATGGTTGTTGTTGCCCTTGCCGACGGGAGTCTGCAGGTGGATCGCGCTGATGGCGACCCGCTTTGCTTCGGAACGCGCCAGGGCCTTGACCTCCGGAATCCCGAGATGGGTTTCGCTCAGGGGATCATGGGCATCGCGCGTGCCGGCATCGGTGATCAGGATGAGGAAGCGACCGGCGAAGTCCTGCCAGTTCACCTTGTCCAGGGCCAGCTTCACCCCGGCGAGAGCGTCCTCGTCGAAATCCTGATTGTTGGCCTTCGCCTCCTGGATCTTGTCGATGTTCTCCAGGACCTTTTCGGCGGGATCGACGAAGCTCGGCAGGTAGAACGGCCTGGTGACATACTCGAGCGCCGCATTGCCCTGCATGGCATCGCGGTAGGCGATGATCCCGAAACGAAAATTGTCCCGGACCGCGGTATCGCGCATGCGGGCGATGACCCGGCGTATCGCCGCGCGAGTCTGCTCGATGTACGGCCCCATGCTCGTGGTCGAATCGATCACGAAAACGATCACACCCTTGTAGTTCTTGAGCGCCTCGGAGTCCGCGATCGGCCGTTGCGGCGGAGGTGACGCGGGTGCCGATATCACCTCCAGCAGCCGCGCCCGCTCCGTCCGCTCGTTCTCGATGCGCTGGGCCGACAGGATCGGCAGGAAATAGAACTGCCGCGTGATGTCGACAAACGTTTCCGGCTCCAGCGCGACCACGTTGTCGTCGCGGCCCGCCTGGACTTCCTGGCGAAACCGGGCCACGGCGGCAGGGCGTTCGGGGGCCTTCAGCCACAGGTCCTTGAGCGTTGCCACCTCGCGGAAGAACATGGCCCGCTCGCGGCCTGCCGGATTGTTGAACGCGAGAACGAGATTGTGCTTCCAGTCGATCGCTTTCGACGCCTCGACCCAACCTTGGGTGCGACCGTCGAGCGCCGATCCCACCTCGAGCCACTCGCCTCCGTCAGGGCGTGTGTAGACGTAATAAACAGAGAAGCCGGGAACGGGGCGCGAGGACGATGCTCGTTCAGGTCGCTCGAACAGCGCCGCACCGGGCCTCAGGATCACCCGCTGGAAAAGTCCATCGAGGCCCTGAACCCCCAGCGGACGCCGGGCTGCGGCTGGAGCCGCGGTCGTCTGGGCTGTCGCAGGCAGGATCGACGCCGCGAAGCCGGCGAGCAAGCCGAGGATCATCCAAGAGACAACGAATTGTCTTCTCATGGCCAGAAATCCTTCAGTGCAGTGGCGGCGGTCCCGTTGCCCTCCGCGGCCTCCTTCTCGAGGCGCTGCCGTAGCGACTCGCGTGGTGCAGCCGCGCTGGCGTCGCCCCGGGTTACCGCTTCCTTGTAGTAGCTCGCCGCGGTCCGGCCGTCGGGATTGCGGAACGGCTTGCCCGGTTCGAAGCCGTTGGGATCGTACATGCGCGCCAGCGCCGTGGACGCGGCCGCGACTCCGCGCTCCGCGGCCTGCTCGAAAAGCTGAAGGGCATCTTCGTAGCGGCCGGCCTGAAAGCGCCGCTGGGCGACGGCGAGAATCGCCTCCCCATTGGATGCACGCTGGACGACCTCGATCACCGTCAACGGGTCGGTGCCCTCCGGCCAGCCCGGCACCGGCATCGGCGCCGGCGGGTCATCCGCTTTCTTCTCGGGAACCGACTTCTCGGGCTTCGGCACCAGCTGCGGCTTCGAAGGCTCGCCGAACACGAACCATGCCACCGCGCCGGCGACCACAAGGAGCAGCAGCACTCCCGCGGCAACGTAGATCGGGCGCCGGTTCGGACCGGGCGCGGGCTTGACGACTTCCGGAGGTTTCTCCGGCTTGATCGGCTTCGGCGGATCGGGTTCCTGTGGCTTGTCCAACTTGATTATCGTCTGTTCGTCAGCCTCCCGAGGCTTGGCAGCCGCCTTCTCCGGCGGCAGCTCGCCGTCGAAGATGTCGATGTCGTCGGGCCAGAAGACGTGCTGGTGCACGCGAAGGGACGGAATCCTCAGCAGGTAGGGCGCGGACTCCAGGTGACGGGTCACCTGCGGACCCAGCAGCAGTATCGTGGCATCCGCCGTTCCCGCGACTTCGGCTGGAACGAGCTCCTCCTCCCGGACTTGCCAGCCGCGGTGACCCAGGTTCTGTTCCTGATACCCTTCGCGACGAATGATGACCCCGGGCGCCGTCTCCGGCGCCGCGAGCGGCGAGATGACGATCCGGGCGTAGCCCGGCCGCTCAGCCACCTTCTCCACGCGGATGTCGACCATACCCTCCCCCGGCGGCAGGCCCCTAGGCCGTTGCCGCAGACCTCAACGTACCGAGCACCTTGCCCAGCCGCTCGTTCGACGCAACATCAATCATGAGGCCCTGCGCGCCCCTCACGTTGTCCTCCACGGCGCGGACGAAGCTGGTCGCCCAGTCGACATAGAAGACGGAATCATATGGCAGCGGCACCTCGGACAGCACCGGCATGTCTTCCGCCGGCGCCGGCGGAACGAAGACCGCGCGCTTCTCGCGGCCCGCTTGCGGCCGCTTGTCCGGAGCGGCCTTGTCGAAGCCGAGCCAGGTGACGAAATCGTTCAGGTTGCGCTCGGCAACGATCACCGGCTTGACGAGTCGATCCGCCAGCCGCTCCTGATAAGCCGCGCGGCTGCGAATCTCGGCGGCGATCCCTCCGCGCAGGTTATGGCGCCGGGCGGCGGCGAACACATGGCTCACCAGGATCGAGGCACTTTCCTTCTCGATCCGGAAGATGGACGGCACGTCGTCCTGCGCCGCCCAGCGGTTCATGCGTTCCAGCCACGTCCTGACGGCGGCGTCGGCAAAGACGTCCGCCATGTCGTTGGCCTCGTGCACTTCGTCCTCTTCCTGCTTGCTGGCGGCAGGCGGCGGTGTGGCAACTGGTTCGTCGTCCTCGAACCCGGCGTCGAAGTCGTCGGCCATCGTCTTGCTGCTGGCGCGCCTGCCGACCGGCACGTTGATGATCGACGGGGCCTCGGTGGCAGCGAGCTGCTGGCGCCGAAACACGTGGCCGAGCTCCTCTCCCGTGACCTGGAGCTCGCGCAGCAGCACGCCGAAGGCCTGCGCCTGGGCGCAAGCGAGCAACTGGCGGCCGACGATGCGCGCCTCGTTGCGCCGCTTGGCGAGCTCCTGGTCGATGTCGTTCGAGACGAAGTAGGGCTCGAGCTTGCCGATCAGCCGGCCGGCGAGATCGACGAGCTGGCCCGTGACCTGGCGCCGCTTGAGCGCCGGATTGCACACCGGCCCGAGCCGCTCGGCGATGTAGGCGATTCCGCCGTCGTTCAATGCCAAGCCGGCATCCCAGGCACGGCCGGGATCTGCGAAGTGCCGCCGCACATCCTCGTTCGCGACGAAGTTCGTCCGCAGCATCGCCAGCCGGTCGGGTTCCCGGAAACCGAGCTCCATGCCGCCGGTCTCGTAGTCCAGCAGGCCCTTGTCGACGATCGACGGATTGCGCAGCCAGAAGATGTTGTTGAACGGACGCCCGTCCACCCAGTCCTTGATCCAGGTGTGGCTCTTGCCGAGAAAGGAGAAGAGCGCCGTGTCCAGCCTCGTCGACCAGCGCTCGACGCTGTCGTCGCGCTGCCCGGCCTTGATGCCGAACTCGGTGTCGAACATCGTGAAGATGATGAACAGCGCCTCGGTCTGGTTGCGCCGCTTCTCCGGCGACGCGCCGTGCGTGCTGGAGATCCAGTCGTAGACCATGTGCGGCACCTGGGCGACGTCCTGGTTGCTGTGCTTGAAGCACAGCAGCATCGACGTCAGCTCCTGCTCCGCCAGGTAGCGCTGGTACAGGTACGAGACCTTGCCGCGGCGGACCAGCAGGAAGATGTTCTTCTGCGCCTCCTTCTCGGCATCCTGCGCCTTCTCCACTCCGCGCGAGCGTGCGCCCGGAAAGTCCAGCAAGTCGGTGTACTCGAAGAATGGAAAGGGCGTGTCGGCAAGCTGGAGCTGGAGCTCGGCGATGATCGCTGTCAGCACCGAGCGCGGCAGGTCGGCGCGCCGGCCGGCCCGTGTCGCCACCGTGACCTTCGATCCCGCCCCCGACTCGAGGCCGCGCATGGTCTCGACGTCGATGACGCTGGTTTCCCGCGGCTCCACCGCCGCCAGCGGCGCAAATGCCTCCTCCGGGAAGCCGAGCGACGCCAGCGCCTCGACCATGGCCGTGGCCACGAGCGTCATCGTCGGCGTCGACTGCCAGAGCAGGGCGAAGAGCTCGACGCGGTCGCGCACCGGCAAACGGGGCGCCAGCGACTCGATCTCGTCCCAGAACCCCCTCAGGGCAGTGTGGCAGACATGGTTGCGGAAGTAGCGATCGAAATATTCCCGTAGGTCGTAGACGTCGTCCTCGCTGAGATCGCCGACCGGACCGGCAGCCGCGCGGGGGCGCAGCCGCGCGAGCGTCGCCTCGATGACGCCATCCTCCAGCGGCGTCACGCTGTCGGGGTCGAAGTCCGCCATGAAGGCGTTGGCCATGATCTTGATCACGTCGGTCTGCGACAGCATGCGGAAGCAGACCGGCATGCCCGGCAGGCCGTTGGTCGGCCGGATCGTGAAACGCGTGACGACGCCGGTCGACTCCTTGTTCCCCGCCGGATTGAGGTCGCGAACGAAGTCGCGGATCTCGCCGCCGAACGTGATCCTGGTCGATTCCACGCCGCGGCGGGCCAGCGAGCCCACCAGGTAGCTCTTGCCCTGCTGGCTGGGCCCGAAGACGGAGACGCACATCGGACGGCGCGCGGCGACCGCGAGCTTGCGCGCGTGGATCGCCTCGCGCCGGAACTCGCGGGACAGCACCGGCTTGAGGTCGTTCATCTGGTCGCTGGCGCCGGCCAGCCAGTCGACCGCGTCCTGCGCGGCCCGGGCAACCGCCTCGCACCGATTGGCCAGCGCTTCGTTGGCGGCTGCTTCCTCGACCGCCGTCGGCCCGCCCGTGGATACCATCGGATTCTCCCTCAACCTCTGGACCGAGGGCTACGGAACGGCCAGGGCGCCGGTGTCGCGCCAGTAGCCGGCCTCGCTCTGCTCCGTCTGCAGCCGCATGACTACATCGCTCTTCCTCAGCGTGTCGCCGGCAGCATCGACGATGCCTTCGATCGAGAATTCCTCGCGCAATTCCTCGGCATTCCCGCGGCCTGCCATCACCCGCGCGGGATTGGTGTCAGATCGCAGGATCGTCAGCCGGAGCGGCAGCTTGAGCTGCGGGATGCTGTCGGGATTGCGGTATTCGAGCACGTAGAGCTTGGCTGCCGGCCAGCGTTCCAGCGGAAGCTGGCGGAAGCCGAGCGAAACCGGCGCCCGGAACTCCATCTCGAACTTGATCTCGGGCGCTTCGCCATCGGCGGGCAGCGCGGCGACCTCGCGATCGGGATCCTGCAGCAGGACGTTCGACTGCAGGATCTGCCCAGACAGCTCCATGCGTCCGAGAAAGCGCGCCGTCGACTTCATGGAAAGCGAGCTCGTGCGCATCAGGAAGCCTTCGAGCCGTCCTTCGGCCATGGCGCAGAGCATGGCGCCGACGGCAGCGGTGGTCTTGGGATCGTCGACCCGGCCTGCCGCGTCACGGAAGGGATACCAGCTTCCGGCCATGTAGTGATGCAGGCCGACCACCCGGTGCGGCGGCACCGGCAGCTTGGCGAGCACGAGATCCGTTACCGCACGCAGGCGCGACGGCCGGCCCGAGAGCAGCAGCCAGTCGCAACCGAAGGAATACACGACCTCGCACATGTCGGCGATGGACGGGCCGAGTGCCGCCTGGACCACCGCATCCATCCGCCGCGCGGTAGCGGAAACCTCGACCGCAGCGATCGAGAATTGGTTTGCTCCGACGCGAACGGCCTGCTGCTGGAAATATCGCGAGGAGGCGGAAACGTCCTTCCCCTTCAGGAGCGCGCCAATCGTGGACCGCAGGATCTCGTTGGCGTTGCGATCCGCAACCTGCTCGTAGGCATGAATCATCGCCAGGCCAACCGGCTCGAGGACCTGGGAGACGAACTGCCGCCTCAGGTGACGCTCCTGCTCGCTCTGCGCTCCACGGTCGCCGCCGAGAACTTCGCGCAGCAATGACTTCGCATCGCGCGCGCCCGCCTGCGAGAGGGCATCCTCGATTTCCGGCAGCACGATGGTCTGGATCACTTCCTGCAGCACCTCGTCGCCAGCGGTGCGGAAACCCTCGCGGAAATTCTGCTTCGGCTGAATGTGCTCACCGCCGTCCGCCACATAGGTGCAGATCATGAGGTCCGTCGTGCCGCCGCCGATATCGATGCTCGCGATGCGAAGCGACGGACCGGTCCCGTACAGTTCCCTTTTCTGCCCGGTCAGCGCAAAGAAGCTGCCGGGATCCCCCTTCAGTCGCTGCGCCGCCTCCGCATAGAGGAAGACGAGCTGCGTCGCGGTTGCCTCGTCGAGATTGGCGACGACACGCGGCTCTGGAGTCACGGCGCTGGCCCCTGGTCCGCTCCATCCACGCATATCCCAGGCGAGCTTTACGGCTGCTTCCGCCCGTTCCTTGAAGATGCGCTGTTCGGGAAGCGCCATGGCCGGCGGCATCGTGAGCAGGATCCGGCGCAGCCGTCGCGGCACGTCCGGGAAACTCCGCGAATAGCGGGTTTCGACCGAATTGATCTGTCCCAGTACCTGCAGCAACACCTCGGCCAGCAGAAACGTCATCAGCGACGAGCGGCTGAAGCGCGCCCGCACCGCGAGTTGATTGACCCGGCGTTGCGCGCGCAGCACCAGGCCCTCCTCGGACACGAAGGCCATGAAGCTTCCGCTGACCGGAGGCTCCGTCGTGATGCCGTCCGGCGCGACTCCGTTGAAGCGCCACACCTGCGTTCGCGGCCGCTCGTCCCAAAGATAGCGTTTGGGCGATGACAGGCCGGTCGCTCCCTCGGTGCCGCGCGAGGCAGCGGAGAGGCGCACGGCTTCGGGGCCGACGCGCAAGGGGCTTGGCCACTGAAAGGCGTTGCGGCCCGACCGGCGGCTGAGCACCTCCTTGCCGAACGACGCGCGCGAAAACTCGACGCGGCTATCAAACGGCAGGGCATAGCTGTTCTGAGGCCGGCTCAGGTCGCGCAACTGCAGTGGATAGCTGTTGTTCAGGTTGAGCCGCGACGCGCGGTCGTCCTCGACCAGGATGCCGCAGGTTCTGGTATTGCCGATGTCGAGCACGAGATCGACACTGATCGGGTCGTAAGACCGGCTCTCCGAAACCACGTCGACTAGCCGCAATCGCGGCAGCAGGCTGGCCTGTGCCAGGAGTTCCAGGAGGCAGATATACCGAGCCCAATGCTCGCAGGCCCGCCCGCCGACGATTTGCCGGCCGTCGCGCAGAAGCTCCTCGAGCCATTGCGACAGCCAAGGCTCGATCAGATACCATCCGAGCGCCTCCCGGTCCGAGACAAGGGCGAATTCGCCAGCGCTCTTGCTGTCTTCCGGCGAGAGGGTGGTATAGGGCTGTGCCTTGTCGCGCTCTCGCAATGCCGTATCGAACGCTAGAACGGCTTGGTGAGTATTGCCATCGCTGTCTGGCTCCGCGAGGTGCACCAGATGGACGCGCGCCCAGTTGGTTGGGCCGTTCGCGTAGATCTCCTTGCCGCCGGCAGCGATTGCGGTAACGCCGAAATACGGCAGCGGCACCCACTGATTGAGGAAGGGCTGAAGCGCCTGGGGCTTGCCGACCGGGTAGATCTCCTCGTCCGGCGGGGCTTGACCGCTCACGGGATCGACCAGCACCCCATCCTGTTCGCGAAGGAGCCGGAGATTTACCAGCCTCGTCGCATCTGTCGTCTCCGCGGCAGGAAGCGGCTGCTCCCAGAACATGCGCGTGGCAAGGGTAAGCTTCGCGAGATTGAACCGTATGTCCAGAAACTGGACACCGCTCTGGGGAACCAGGCTGACGACCGTGGGCAAGCCACTCATGAAATTCCAATTCCCCCCAACTTGAGAGCACCATCCGCCGAGCACGCTCATCGACATACGAAACTGCCATAGCGTTCACGCGCTCTATTTGTTGTGCTGGCCCCTTCTATGCTCTCTCACGCGCAACCTCCCCGCGCCTATGTGGAAGCCTACTTTCCAGCGTCTGAACAAACAAGGCTTATGCGGGACTAGGGCGTGTCGTCAGTCGAGCCAAACGAGGGCGGAGACCAGTTGGATACTGACGGCGCTAACGCGGGACTCAGAGGATCAGCGTCGGCGCGGCTATTCGCGGAGAAGCGGATGACGTAGGTCGAGGCGTCGATCAGGCGTCCGGGCACGGCCAACGGCACGTAGTCGTCAGCATGGCCTCGCAGGAGACGAGCGTGAACGCGAGGCAGCGGCCGGACCGTCTTTGCGAGACCGCAGGCTAGGGCCGCAGCAGTTCGCAGAATTGCTACCAAAGGAGATTGTTCGCGTTCAGGCCATCTTGGCGCCCCTCGGGAAAGCTCGATGGCACAAAGGCCGCAACAGCCCGCTGACGGCTCAATGGCGCTAACTCGCAGCCGATGATTCCAGACGAAGGCGGCTCGGCGACCGCCGACGCGGACCTGAGCGGGCCGCCACGACTTGGTGCTGGAGAGGCCGTAGTGAGAGGCCAAATCATTCACCGAGTGCGATAGCCAGGGACGTCTTCCTTGAGCGTTGTGGCAGGCCCAGTACTGCGTATTGGAGCCTCTACATTATTAATTGAAATCAAGGAGTCGGTTGGATCTCAGTGGCGTTCGCTCTGGCGGACGAACTCAACACAAACCGCGCCAATTGTCAGTCATTGGGTCTCAGCTTTACCGTCCGCAGTGCCCGTGGCTGCTCTGCTACCCCTAGTCGCCTGCGCGGACCTGCCGATCCGTGCTGAGAACACCGGCTGAGCTGGCCCACCAGATCGGGCTGCGATTCGGCCCCCTTACTTGGACGCGCTGTTCCCGGACTCGCAGGCGGCACCACCCGCATCCTGCTGGCCTATGGCGCCGATGCGCAATGGCGCAATGCCAATGGGCGAACCCCGATCGATTCCGCACGCGACCATGAGTTCCACGAGGCGGCCGCTTTGACGGCGGCGAGCATTGCCACCTCGTTGATAACGCCACCTCCTTCCAGTTGCCGAAAGTCGGCAGTTATAGGCAAAGCGCCGTCGGCATGACGCCAAGCAAGTCTCACGCAGGTGCTCACGACGGAGCAATCGGCGTGCGTCGATGGCCCGCCCTCACCAGGGAACGGGCAAATTCGACGAATGATCGAACCTTTGCAGGCACGTTCCGGCGCCCAGGCAGTAGGGCATAGACGTCCTGCGATCCCGCGGACCAGTCCTGGATGATCGCCTCCAACTCGCCGTTCGCCACATGATGGGCTGCGGAAACGTCGAAAATCCTCGCCACACCACCTTCGCCGATGCAAGCGTCCGTCACGCCGACCCCGTCGCGGATCACGACGGCGACCGGCACTTCTACGGTCTCGTGCTCCTCCAGCCTGGTGAAACTCCATTGCGTCAGGAGTTCCTCGTCGCGGCGTCCTGGAGCGATGGCAACATGATCTCGAAGATCGCCGGGGTGCGCGGGACGGCCGCGGCGGTCGAGGTAGGCCGGCGCGGCGCAGGTGACGTACTCGGTAGAGCCCAAGCGGTTGGCGACGAGGCTCGAGTCGGACAATCGCCCGATGCGCAACACCACGTCGAGTCCTTCCTCGACCAGCGTCGACGGCGAGTTGGCGATGACGAGCTCGACGTCGACGCCGGCATTCTGCGCCAGATACTCGCCCATCCCCCGTAGCAGGAGCACGCGAAACGCCGGATGATATCCGACACGCAACGTGCCCGAGGGTCGGGCGCTTCCCTCGCGTGCCACAGAGTCGGCTTCCTCAATGTCGAGAAGTATCTGTCGGCTCCGGTCATAGTAGGCCACACCCGCCTCGGTCAGCGACAAGCGCCGCGTTGTGCGGTTGAACAGGGTACATTTCAGATCGGTCTCCAAGGCCGATATCACCCGGCTCACCACCGAAGGGGGTGCCTGGAGGAGATGCGCTGCGGCGGCAAAAGACTTTGCCTCTACGACGCGGCAGAAGAATTTGATCGCCCGAAACTTGTCCATCTGTCTCCCGTTCGGTCGGCCTCGACGCCGGGCATTGGTCGCAAATCTGCATCAGTAAAGTGCTCGACAACCCGTCGATCAACCCGCTGCGGCTGCATAGGTTCGCAGTATGGCAATCACCCTCCTCGACCTGATCGCAATCGCTTTCGGCGCCTCCAATGCCCTGAGGCTCGTGTCCTATCTCCCGCAGATCGTTGCAGTCGCGCGCGACCGGCACGGAGCGGCGACGATCTCGGTCTCCTGCTGGTCGATATGGATCGGCGCCAATGTCAGCACCGCCCTCTATGCCTGGGCCCACCTCGACGACCTTAGCCTCGTCGCGGTGAGCGTGCTCAATGCGGCAGGTTGCGGCACCGTGCTCGCCCTGGCCCTTGCCAAGCGGTTCGGCGCCAAACGACCGCTGGGCATACTGGCACTTTTCGAGGGCTGCATTCGTCGCAATTCTGCATTTGTGAAGTACCGCGCGTCGGATCGATTGCGGTAAGGGGCAAGCCTAATGTCGGCGAATGGTTTGTGGGATGACCGATCTTCTTCCGTCCTTGAGCGGCGCAATGCCCTGTGCAGCGCTGGCCGCCGAATGGCAGGACGCCTGGAACCGGCACGATGCGGGGTTGCTGGCACGGCTCGTGGCGGGCGATGTCGACTTCGTCACGGTGGCTGGCCGCTGGTTGAGCGGGCGTACGGAATTCCGCGAATGGCACGGGCTGATCCATCGCGCGCACCTGCGGGACAGCCACTGGACGAACCTCGCCTGCCGCTCCCGGCCCTTGCCCGGTTCCCTGATGCTCCTTCACCTGGAATGGCGAATAGACAACGAGACCCGGCTGGATTTGCCCCGCCCTCTGTCGCGGCTCGGTGTCTTCACCTGGATCGTTTCCAGGGAAGACAAGGCGTTGGAAATCGTGGCGGCGCACAACACCAATCTTGCCGAAAGCACGTCGCATCGTCTGGCGGGCGTCGGGCAATGCGAGTGACCAACAGGAGGCGGCCATGACGGCTTTAACGCGGCGGATCACCCTGGCGGCAGGGACCGCCTTCTGCTGCCTCGCGCCTGCCTTGCGGCGCTCTGTTGCACAGGTCTGGCCGGACAGGCCGATCCGTCTGTTCGTTGGCGGAGCGCCGGGAAGCGTGCCCGACACCTTGGCGAGAGTGATAGCTGAGCGTCTGGCGATGGCGTTGAACCAGCCGGTGATCGTCGAGAACAAGCCCGGCGCCGCGGGCAGCCTTGCGATCGGCGCGATGCTGGCGGCCAAGCCGGATGGCCATACGCTGGCGTTGGCCACGATGTCCCAGGCCGTGTTCAACAGCTATCTCTTCCCGAAGCTGGCCTACGATCCGCTACAGGACTTCGCCCCGGTTTCCCTGCTGGCGACGGGCGCCATGGCGGTGGCGGCCCATCCCGCCTTTCCGCCGACCACGTTTCGCGCATTCGTCGATCTCGCCAAGGCGCAGCCCGGCAGGATCATGTTGGGCACCACGGCCGTCGGATCGCCGCCGCACGTCTTCTGCCATCTCATGCTTCGTGCCGCGGGCATCAAGGTCACGATCGTTCCCCACACGTCGGGCGCCGAAGGAATGCGAAGTGTCATGCGCGGTGACGTGCAGCTCTTCCTCGATGCGCCGACCATCATATCTCCCCAGGTGGCGGCCGGCGCGGTCAAGGTGCTCGTGGTGACCGGGCGATCGCGCGAAAAGGTCCTGCCCGACGTCCCGACGATTGCGGAAGCGGGCTTGCCGGATGCGACCGCCGAAGCCTGGATCGGTCTGGTTGCCAATGCACAGACACCGCCTCATCTCGTCGAGCGTCTCAACGCCTCGTTGACCGAGCTTCTGGCTCTGGACAGTGTCCGTCGAAGGCTCGAAGGATTAAGCTTCGTGGCTACCGGTTCAACTCCGCAGGAATTCGCCCAAAGCCTCCGAGACGACCATGGGCGCTGGGGCCCAATCATCACGGCCAGCGGCATCAAACTCGAGTAGATTTCTGCAATCGGCACAGAAAGCAGCTCGGCATCGACTACGCCCAAGTTCGAGCTACTTGTTGAGAATGTCGTCCGAGGATCCGATTTTCCAGGCGGGCGAGTGGGAACAGGCGGCAATTCCCCCAATCCACCCGCACGATGCTCGGAGGGGTCTCATCTTGTGCTTGCTCGCAACCCGGCTCCCGCGCCAGAGACTCGAAATTACTCAATGAAATCAACGAGCGGGTTGGATTTCGGCGTCGCTCGCTCGTCCAAACTCCGGTTTCGAAGTACGCTTTTCAGCGACCGAAAAACGCGCGCCAAATCAACGGCTTACAGGAAGCGTACTAAAACATGCGAGTCATCAGCTTTGGAGAGAATGGGCCTGAGAGAGAGCCTTTGGGGCGTCCTGGGCTCGAAGCCGGTCAACAGGTTTGGGGCGAAAAGCCCGCGGACATTGGGCTTTTTAGACCTCCGCCCAAGCGGCAGAGACTGTTGGTTCAAGGGGCAGTGGCGGAGCGGTCGAGATTCGAACTCGTAGTACGCCGGTGCGAGACCGCTTCTTGGTCCACCGGTGGTACTAGGTCCGGTCTCTGGACTGTTTCGACAAGCAGGGAGGGCCGTTGCCGGTCTCGTCTCTGCCCTGAACGCCCGCCCGCGGCGCCACGACCGCGAACCGATCTCTTCGGTATTAGGTGTGCGTCAGGTTGGCAGGCGCAAGCGACCTGGCGTCAATTGCATGGAGAACATCCGTCGTCTCGACCGCCACACAGGCGCACCCTGATCGCCGTTCCTAAGATGCTCACACTTGGCCGCTGAGCGCCATCGACCAATTTTGGTCAGGCCGGGCCAATCACGAGCGCCAGCGGGCAGATTTCCGGCCTCCTACGCGCATCTGGGAGACAACCGACTAATCCAGGCTAACTCGCTTCGTCGGAGGACTCTTCCTGCTGCTCTCGGATGGCAAGTTCCTCAATAGACCTATCGGCGTTGAGCGCCGCAATCAGAAAAGCCGGCCTACGACCGCGACCCGACCAAACATCCGCTTCATGGTCCGGGTTACGATACTTGGGCGCCGTTTTCAGTTTGCTGCGGGAGCGCGCATTGCGAGGCATCCCGATGCCGTTCATGGCCATTTTGAAATGATCAGGCCCCAGCTTATACTTCTCGATAACGGCACGAAGCCGATTTACTCCCTCTTGCTCGCTTCGCCTGATTGCCGCGGCCTCTGCCTGAAGCTCCTTAATCTTCCGCTCGATCACTACGTTCAAGCTGGCAGGCGAGCAGAGCGGTCGTACCAAAATAATCCCGCCAAGCGACGCATAAGGCTGAGCAAGTTAGGCCACTCAGTGCCCAGCAGTTCAGCGATGGAGTTGGATAGGCGGGGCCGCGAACCAGGACAACTCACGTGCGATCTGATAGGATCGCAGTTTATCGGCGTTCGAACCGTCCGTCGCCGCACTGAACGCGAAGGCACAAGGCCGATTATGACGCTTTGACCTCGACTTCTACAGCCGCGCCGTCCTGAACCGCGGACGCGATTTCCCGGTGCACCCTATGAACGATTCCGCTGCTGCTCCCAAGCGTCAACGCCGCTCCACACCAGCCAAGGCAAAGATACTGCGAAACGCACAGACAGCCGCCAAGAACGCCATCCGCAAGGTCGGGCGTCCGTCAGCTTACGACCCTGCCCTGTGCGAACCCGTTATGGCCCTCGGCATTCAAGGCAAATCGCTTGCCGGCATCGCCGCGGCCCTCCATGTCGACAAGGGCACACTCGTTAAATGGGCGAATGAATTCCCGCAGTTTAGCAACGCGCTCGCCCGCGCGAAGACTTATGAGCAAGACCACTGGGAGACCAAAGGTTATAAGGCATTGGGCCGTAAACACTTTCAGGCTCAGGTATGGCGCACATCCATGGCGGCGCGCTTCAAAGACGACTACACAGAGCGCTCTGGATCCGGGCTAGCTGACGCCCTTCCCGACTTCCTGGCGGCCATCACGGAAGCTGCCGATCGCAGGCGACAAAAGGCGCTCGAGGCGCGCAATGGGGACGATGCCAAGCCCGTGAATAGAGGTTGATCCCGAGAAGCGATAGGCGGAGTTCCTGTCCGCCGTCTGTTCAGACTTTATGCAGTGATATCAATGCACTAGGCTTGCGCCACGAACGCCTACCCATCATGGTACCCACCATTGTCCGCTCATCGGAGGCGCGGAGCTTTGTGTAGACGCCCAGTGCCGGGCAAGAGGAAGCGGCGCGGCAGGGAGTGGCTGGGGCGCCCAGATCGAGTTGGCGAAGGGGTGCCGGGGGTGGGGCCCGTACTTTACAGCATACCCTTCCAGCCTCTCCTCAATTCTCTATAGAAATTACTAATGAACTTTCAGAAAATCTTGCGACGCTCAGGGGCACATTTGAACACGCGTAGGGCGCGACTCACGCCGTAGGCATTCGCGACGAAATTTTTTTGTGTGCATTCGGCTCGAGACCAACCGGGGAAAGAGGCGCGCCGCTTGCACAGCGGGCGATCGACCAGTTCGAAACCCGCAATCGCTGACATGAGGGCATCGCGCCTATCGACGATGGCAGCAATCGGCCTCGAGGTCCGCGGCACATGACAGGCTGCGGCAGGTGTGTTCGCGACATCGCGGCGCGATCGGCTACGGCTTGCTGACTGAGGCCGCGAGTGCGCCATGCTTTGGGAATGGGCGACCAAGGCGGCCGGCATGGTGCGCCCGTCATCCAAAATGGACACGCGACGAGGTCAGCCCGGACTTTCAGGTTTCTTCGAGTTGGCGAGCGCCTGTCCAGGGTTTGCTTTTGTAGGTTTCGGTCCGGCTGAGAAGGCCCCATTCAACGGCACCAGAAAGTTCGGGTGATGCGGTCCCCGTATCGGCACCCGAACATTCGGCCGGCAGCGGCAAGGCGTTGGCGATCGGCGGCAACATGAACCGCGGGCCGTGCCATGCCATTGGGCCTGCCGCGCCCCTCGAGGCTATCGAAGGTGCTGGGGCGGGTTTTCGGGCCGCTGGACGCGATCCCGCTGGCGGATCGTATCGGGTAGGTCGACGCCGTTGAAATGCACCAAAGGGCCTAGGCGGGCCTCCAGCCATGCGCGCGGGTCAGCAATGCGGGCCGGGTCAAAAATCATGCGTTGCTCAGCTCGGCCGGCGCCCGCACGCTGGTAGGTCACGATGGCCAATCCTACAGGGAGGTCACCCCCGTGCCCGTATAGAAGAATCTCCTTATACGGGCACGGGGGTAACCTCGCCCGATGATGTTCTACGGCCTTGGCCGTCCGTCCGGTGACCGTCGCTGCATCGCCGACGGCAGAAAGCATGGCCCCGTAGTCGGCCAGCATCGCGCGGTCGAAGTCCACCGGCTGCCAGTCCGAAAGGGTCGCCAGCGGCAGCGGCAGGGGCGTGTTGCCATACACGACGATGCTAAGCGGCATTGCCGGCCCGCGCTGAACACCGCGCCCTCGGCCGGTCCCCTGGAGCAGTTCGCCCACCACCAACGCCTTGCGCACCGCCTCGGCCAGCGCGTTGGGGTGCCGATCGGCGTCAACCGTGCGCGAGGTGCTATCGGCGGCCTGCAGGGTGATGGTCTCGGTGGGGTACCAGTCCTTGCCCGGCAGCCGCTCGACGGCGCGACCGGACAGGACCGCCGCCAACCGGCCCACGGTGTTGGGCCTTACGCCCCAACGTCCGACGACGAACAGGCCGTGCACGTCGCCGTAGGCGTCGATGCCGCGCAGATTGCCGAACCACTCGACGGCGACATGCGCGGGTAAGATCGTGCGCCAATGAAGCGCCAGAGCCTTGGGCGCAATCACCAGCGCCCGCCCGCCCAAGGCAGAGACCCTCGACAGGATGTCGCGCCGCACATCCTCAGCTAGGTCCGTTTTCGCCAGACCGGTTTTCCATTCGCCGCCGGCGTCCTTTGCACGCCGGACGCCCAGCGCATGACAACCGAATGTATTGCCTACGACCTGGTGGACGGTAGCATGCGGTTCGGCGGCAGCGATATCGGCGACCAGCTCGGAGTGCGGGAAACGTCTTCGCAGCAGGTCCATGTCGGCCGTCGCATCGAGATGCAGCGTCGGTATCGTGCGCCAGCCGTCGCCAAGCTTGTCGAGGACGAACAGGCGGAGGGCGCGTGTGCCGTCCTCTAGCTCGACAACATCGACGCGACCCGCGGCCACCGCGTCGGCATCGGTCAGGAAGTCACGGATATGCTCCCACACGCTTGCCGCCTGCGCAGCTGCCTGGTTTTCGATGGTGACATGCTTCAGCGCCCGCACCAGGTCGTCTCTTGTCGGCGCGTCCAGCTTGTTCAATCCCCGAATGCGCTTGTTGTGGAGGCTACGGGCCTTGTCAGCCATGGCCGCGTCGATGCCCGCGCTTGCCAGTACTTCGCGCCGCAGCGGTTCGCCGTCGGGCGATGCTACATGGTCAGCGTCGAGCAGCTTCCGATGTATGGGCATCAAGTCGACGTTCAGGTCGTCCGACAGGTCGGATCTTTTCGGCGGTCTTGCGCTCTTCTTCGACTTCGGACGACGGCCGCGCATCACCGCTTTGTCGAGATTATCGAAGCGTACCAGCGTCCGGGCGCTCAAGCCGCTCAGGGCAATGCCTTCGTCTATGACGAGCAAGGCCGCGGCCCTCATCGTGTCGGGTAGCGCGGCGAACAGAAGCGCGTGAGGCACCAGCCATAGATCTGCAGTAGCCTGCGTCTGGGCGATGTAGCTGCAGC
Organism: Reyranella sp.; assembly: GCF_965279465.1. Classification (NCBI taxonomy): domain Bacteria; kingdom Pseudomonadati; phylum Pseudomonadota; class Alphaproteobacteria; order Hyphomicrobiales; family Reyranellaceae; genus Reyranella; species Reyranella sp. Next base: position 2,311,427 of record NZ_OZ257242.1, on the reverse strand, counting down.
CGGATCGATGCTCGCAGTTGGCGCAGACGTTTTCGCTCACGTTGAGGCGGGCAGTGCGGGCCAGTTCGACGGCCTCGAGATCGAGGCACATCTTCGCATCGTTCGAGCCAGGATCGTCAACCGAGCGGCCATACCATATGCGAACGTTGATGTTGCTGCCGCGCTCGACTGCCATCGCCCTGGCGCGCCCGGCGATTTCCCCGGTGAGCTTGTGCATCGGCACGCTGTAGACGATGGGCTTCCCGGTACATGCGGCCTCGACGGCGTCCCGCAGTGAATCGAAGATGGCAAGCAACGTCTCTTCCGACTTGCCGAGCCCGAGCGATGCCCGAATCACCTTGAAGGCCGGTGCGCCGAGCGCGGATGTGTCCAGCAGATCGCCAAATGTGCGGCGAACGCTGCCCGCGAGCTCGACAACTGCCTTTAACCGTGGCTTGCCCTGTGGTGCCACCATCGGCGTCAGCGCGGCGTTGAAGCGTTCGCGCACGGCATCGGGTCCGAGCTGCTGCAGAACGTTATTGAAGTCCGTCTTGTCGCCGCGCGACAGCAGCCAGGGCTGCACCTCGACCACGCGCCGACCCTCAGCTCGCCGCTTGGCGATCGCCTTACGCAAAGCGATTCGCGAAGGAGAGCGCGACGGGTCGTCGTCGCGCGCGACGATTATCGTGCGATCGATCGGCACTGAGTTGAGCGGCGCGCTGCCGATCGCGCCGAGCATCGCCCAAGTCTCGTGTCCGGTTGCCAACCATGGAGAGAGCCCGGTTTCGCCGCCTTCGGTCAGCACCAGAGGACCATTTTCGTTGCCCGGCATTCGGAAGGCGACGCCTGCTTTCGGCCCGCGCGTGACCTTGATCTTGCCGCCGTGCTCCCAGTGCTTCACCGCGCTGCCATCATCGTAAAGCGCCACGAGCTGCACTGCCCTCACGTCGCCGGCGTCGTTGGTGAGCGGGAACATCAACGCGAGCCAGCGCCACCAGGTCCAACGCTTGCGCGCCCTGCCTTTGACGCCGGTGCTGGTGACGATCTGTGCGACGTCGCGCGCCGCGATGATGCGCACGGCGTCAGCGGGCCATTTGTCGATCGCGCGGCCCTCGAGGTATTTGGCGGCAGCAGTGCCGACGATGCTGAGACCTGCGCGCCACAGGGCCCGCGCTTCGGCGATCGCGAACTGCTGCTCGGCGTCGGCATTGAATGCGGGCCGCGGCATTTCTCGAGGTGTCGGCCTGGTCTCGATGTTGCCCAGCCAGCTCTGCGCCCAGGTGATGGCCTGCAAGAAGCTGCAGCCGTTGCGGAACATAATGGCGTCGAGCAACGAGTGCGCGCGTGGGTCCTGCTGGAAGTCGAAGAACTGGTTGCGATCGAACCGATATGCGACACCGCCCTTACTGCCCCATCGCCATTCGCGGCCGCCACCGAGGCGGCGCGTCGGCTGGCCGAACAGCACGAGCAACAGCGGCCCGGCCTGGTCGACGAGATCGGCCTTCAACTGGTCGAGCGTGTTGGCCGAGCAGTTCAAGGTGCGGACCGCACAACCTTGCGCTGGATCTCGGCCAGCGAGCAGAGCTGCATGGCCGAGAGCCACCGGAACGTGGTGTAGTCGTCGAGGAACCGCCGCTCCCATTCCGTGAGCGGGTCGCCTGCGTCGCGTGCCAGCTCGGCCGCGAATTGTTGAGGGAACTCCTTGGCGTGTGCTGTCTCCGCGCCTGCCCCTGCCGGCTTGCCGAAGAACTCCTCCCATGATGTGCCGCCTGCATCGAGCAGGCAGCCGAATTCCTCTAAGGCAGGATCCTGGGACGGCTGAAGGCGGCCGGCGACATTTGCGAGGAGGCGGCAGTCAAGGCGCCGTCTGTCCAGTGCTCGCCCGGATGCTGGGTGGCGGGGGCCGAGCACGATCAAGCTGCAGGGTTATTCGTTCCCATCAGCAGTAATTCTTCAGCCGAATCTCGAAGAATGAGGCGCCTACCGCCGATGACCACAGAGGCGAGCTGGCCCTGCCCGATAAGCTTGTACGCGGAACTTCGGCCAATCCCGTACAGGCGACAAAACTCGTTAACGCGAAGGGCGCGAGGCTGTTCGACGTGGGTTTGCTTGGTGTTCAAGTGACCATCTCCGGGTGAGATGGTCCGCGATTGTATGCACGGCGCCGCGGCCGACTAGCGAATAGCGGGTCAAAGAATTAGTGATTATTTTCGATTCTCGCTTTTTCTCCGGTCGTAGGCGTCCTTGATTGTCTTTTTGCCGATAGTCCCTCGCCAACATTCCTCTTTGGCGGTCGCCCATATCTGATCAAGCGTGCCCAGGATTGCGGAGTCGTAGCCATGGTCGAGGCTCATGCGGTGTTCAACGAAATCCGCAAGAACTCTGTCACGCTCCCCAAGCTCTGGGTTCGGGCGTCTTCCTCGGCGGCCATCGATCTGGACGATTTTTACCGTGAAGGGGAGTGACGTTTTGAAGATTTCTCGAAACAGCGCGGGATTATTTGTCTCCATAAGCCCGGCCCGAAGACATCCCCAGAAGTGCGGATGAGGCTGAAGTCCTTCGGACATCTTCGTGGTGTCAGCTTTCCAATGAACACGAAATCTCGCGGAGCTTCCTCGACGTCGGCCGCCTTTCGGGCGCCCTCGCATGCGTCTGTCCTCGAAGCGGATTTCAAACGTCAATTGTTCATCGGCAAGTCGTGCCCTACATTCGGGATCGATCATGGCCGCGAGATACCGGAGAACATCACGGCCCGGAATTTTCGCCTGGGATAACAGCTGGAGTAAGGGCCTAGAATCTCCCAGGCGCAGATATCTAAGCAGAACAAAATCAGTGACCGCGGCCGAGTCTAAGCCTCCTGGCTGCCTTATCAATCGCCGCGCTTCGGTTCCCCATGCGGTGTCAGGAGGTAGCGGTGTATCGTCTTCCATCGTGAATCCGCGAGCATCGGGTGCGGGGATGCGGAACTGGGGCGATGCGTCCCCGGCTTTTCGGCTGACCGGCCTATCCGCGTGCTGGCAATTCTGCGCCTCTTGTCGAAAGCGGGACAACATTAGTTTCGGCATTAGCCCGCAATCCAGCCCAAGCTTCAGGAGCACTATCCTTGGCGCAGGGCTGCGCCGGCAGACTTGTCAGTCTTGGTGCCGAAGACATTGGAGAGGCCGCCTACGAACTTCGATCCTCCGCGTTGCAGCGTCGGTAGTGGCGAAGTGTCGGCTCGCCAAGGTTCAAGACACCTTCGGCTTGGATCACGATATCCGAATCGACGCACAATCGACTCGTAGAATGTCCGGCAGTGTAAGCGAGCATACCGGGTATGCTGCTGGTTGGCTCGTTCCTCACGGCATCCTATTTCAGATCGAAGCTATCGCGGGGCGACGGCCCGTCGATCCATTTGTCGTCGTGGCGGTCATACATCGCCTTGGCGACCCTTTTTGAGGCCGGTAGGTAAGTAATCCAATTAAGTGGCGCATTGCGATTTCACCACGCCCTCCGCAAGAGCGTCCGCTTGGCCGTCCTTGCGGCGGACCCTTACGTAGGATCTTTTCCACCCGTCGGTTTAAACCGCACCGATTCGAGACTAGCGCTCGATTCCCACGAGCTGCACGACCATCGCGTACTTCGGCTCGGTTACGAACTCGGCCCACGCCTTCATCATCTCGCGGCGTTTTTCGAACATGGTGCCACGCTGGTAGGCGGCGACGGTCTTGTCGCCAATGGTGTGCGCCAACGCCGCCTCGGCGAGCTCATGCGCGAAGCCGGTCGTGTCGGCGACCCATGTCCGGAATGTCGCTCTGAAGCCGTGCGGCGTGACGTCCACCTTCATCCGCCGCAGCGTCAACTTCATCACCATGCGCGACAGTGAAACGCCCTCGCGCTGGCCGGGGAACACGAAGTCGTCGATGCGCACGGCAGCCAGCTTGCGAAGCAGTGCCATCGCAGGATCCGATAGCGGGACACGATGCTCGAGGCCCGACTTCATCCTTTCCGGCGGGACCGCCCACACGCGACCATCGAGATCGACCTCGTGCCAGCGGCCCCCGAGAACTTCTCCGGTCCGACACGCCGTGAGGATCGTGAATTCAAGTGCGCGCGCGCCCATGCCGTCCTGCATCTGCAGCTTGGGCCAGAACGCGGGCAGCTCGGCGTAGGGCAAGCTGGCGTGATGGACGACGCGGCGGACCTTCCCCGGCGCCGGCAGGATCTTGGACAGCACACCTTTCCATCGGGCCGGATTGTCGCCCTCGCGGGCGCCGCGGGCGGCGGCATAGTCAAGGATGGCCTCGATGCGTCCGCGCACCCTGCTCGCCGTCTCGGTCTTGGTCGACCAGATCGGCGACAGCACCTTGAGCACGAGGCCGTTGTCGACGGCGCCGACCGCGAGATTGCCGATCTCCGGATAGGCGTATGTCTCGAGGGTGACGCTCCACTGGCTGGCATGCTTCGCGTTGCGCCAGCCGCTCCGCATCGAATCGATGTAGGCCTCGGCGGCCTGCTTGAACGTCATCGCCTTGGCCGCGGCGGTCGCCGTCGCTGCCTGCCGAGCGGTTCGGTGCTCGATCGGATCGACGCCATTCCGCACGAGCGTCTTTGCTTGAGCGGCGAGTTGCCGGGCCTCGGCCAGCGAGACCGCGCTCGACGTGCCGGCGGCTGGACCGAGCCCCATGTCGCGCCGCCTACCATTGATCTGAAAGCGGAACGTCCAGCTCTTCGTGCCGGTGTTCGTGACCTGCAAGTAAAGGCCGTCTCCGTCGGCGTGCAGGCCCGGCCGCTGCTCGGTCTGGACCTTTCGGGAATTCAGCGCAGACGCCACCCGCTTGGGCATTCGACCCTCCGCATGATGGGTCGCCTGCGAGCGGGTCTAGCCACCCATCAGCTTGACCTTGCCGCACCCACCACTCCACCCATCATCGGACGGTGGATTGTGGCGGTCAAGGGTGGATGGGAGTGGACGGTTGAAGCTGAATTTTGGCCATTTTTTCTGCGTTCTGTGGACGGTGGCGGAACACTATGGACGGGTTTCTGGCGGAGAGGGTGGGATTCGAACCCACGGTACGCTTGCACGCACAACGGTTTTCGAGACCGTCCCGATCGACCACTCTGGCACCTCTCCGGGGCCCCGCTTATAGGGGTGCGGCTTTGGACGAGCAATACCGTCGGAACGAACCCGAATAGAGCCGTTCCGGCGTTGACTCCGAGGGCTTCCTGCGTATATTCCGCGCTCCTTCGGCGGGTCTTCAGGCCCGCCGCGTTCTTTCGTGCCTTGCGGCATTTGGGGGCCAAGATCCCGCCAAACCCCTAGGGGTGGTGGGATTGGTCCTGAGCAGCAAGGCTTCAGTCGGGTGCAGTCATGATCGCCGTTATCCGCACGGGTGGAAAGCAGTACACCGTCGCCGCCGAGGAGACCCACACCATCGAGCGTATCGAGGGTGAAGCGGGCTCCACGATCGAGTTCACCGACGTGCTGATGGTCGGCGAGAAGGTCGGCGCGCCGACCGTCGAGGGCGCCAAGGTCGTGGCCTCGATCGTCAAGCAGGCGCGCGGGCCGCACCTGATCGTCTTCAAGAAGCGGCGCCGCCAGAATTCGCGCCGCAAGAACGGTCATCGTCAGGACCTGACGGTGGTCAAGATCGAACAGATCGTCGCCTGAGCTGGAGCGACCGGGAGTAGTACGATGGCACACAAGAAAGCAGGCGGCTCCTCGCGCAACGGCCGCGATTCCGACGGCAAGCGGCTGGGCGTGAAGCGCTTCGGCGGCGAGAAGGTCTTGTCGGGTAACATCCTGGTCCGTCAGCGCGGCACCAAGATGAACCCGGGCCAGAACGTCGGCCTCGGCCGCGACCACACGTTGTTCGCCACCATCGACGGCGTGGTCAGCTTCCGCACCCGCTCCGGCGGCAAGGTCGAAGTGAACGTTCTGCCGGCGCCGGCCCTCGCGGCCGAATAACCGTTCCCATCGAAGGCTTACGAAGGGGGAACGGCTCGGCCGTTCCCCCTTTTTCTTTTCGGACCCCAACCCATGAAATTCCTCGACCAGGCCAAGATCTACCTCCGCTCCGGCAACGGCGGGAACGGCTGCGTGGGCTTTCGCCGCGAGAAGTTCATCGAGTTCGGTGGCCCGGACGGCGGCGACGGCGGGCGCGGCGGCGACGTGGTGCTGGAATGCGTCGATGGGCTGAACACGCTGATCGACTATCGATACGCCCAGCATTTCCGTGCCGAGACCGGCCACCAGGGCTCGGGCCAGCAGCGCACCGGCGCGGCAGGCAAGGACATCGTGCTGCGCCTGCCGCGCGGCACGCAGATCTTCGACGACGACAACGAGACCCTGCTGGCCGACCTCACCGAGATCGGACAGAGGATCGTGCTGCTCAAGGGCGGCGACGGCGGCTACGGCAACCTGCACTTCAAGACCTCGACCAACCGCGCGCCGCGCCGCGCCGACAAGGGCTGGCCGGGCGAGGAGCGCTATGTCTGGCTGCGGTTGAAGCTGATTGCCGACATCGGGCTGATCGGGCTGCCCAACGCCGGCAAGTCGACGTTCCTGGCGGCCAACAGCAACGCACGGCCCAAGATCGCCGACTATCCCTTCACGACCTTGCATCCCGGGCTGGGCGTGGTGCGCGTCGGCGAGAGCGAGTTCGTGATGGCCGATATTCCCGGCCTGATCGAGGGCGCACATGAGGGCGCCGGCCTCGGCACGCGCTTCCTGGGCCACGTCGAGCGCTGCCGGGCACTGCTCCACCTGGTCGATGGCACGCAGGATGACATTGCGACCGCCTACAAGACGGTGCGCGGCGAGCTGAAGGCCTATGGCGGCAATCTTGCGCGCAAGAAGGAGATCGTGGCGCTGAACAAGACCGACGCCATGACACCGGAAGACATCGAGACCAAGCGCGCCCAGCTCGCCAAGGTGAGCCGCAAGACCGTACACGTCATCTCGGGTGTGTCCGGTCAGGGCGTGCAGCCCCTGCTGCACGAGCTGATGAAGCTCGTCGACAAGCAGCGCGTCTCCGCCCGGGAAGCAGCCTGATGTCCCGAGCTGGCTCTGCTTTGGCCGGCTCAAGACGGCTGGTCGTGAAGATCGGCTCCTCTATCCTCGTCGATGAAGCCAAGGGCCAGATTCGCCGCGATTGGCTGGAAGCGCTGACCAGCGACGTCGCGCGCCTGCACAGGGACGGCTGCGAGGTCGTGCTCGTCTCGTCCGGCGCGATCCGGCTGGGCCGCACGTATCTCAAGCTGCCGTCCGGGCCGTTGAAGCTCGAGGAGAGCCAGGCCGCGGCCGCGACCGGCCAGATTCAGCTCGCCCACGCCTATCAGGAATCGCTCGCCCGTCACGGCATCACCGTGGCCCAGGTCCTGCTCACGCTCGACGACTCCGAGGAGCGCCGCCGCTATCTCAACGCGCGCCAGACCATGGCTACCCTGCTCGGGCTGGGGGCGGTGCCGGTGATCAACGAGAACGACACGGTCGCGACCGACGAGATCCGCTTCGGCGACAACGATCGCCTCGGCGCGCGAGTCGCCGAGATGATCTCGGCCGACACGCTGGTGCTGCTCTCCGACATCGACGGCCTCTACACCGGCGATCCGCGCAGCGACGCTTCGGCCCGGCACATTCCCGAAATCCACGAAATCACGGCGGAGATCGAGGCGATGGCGGGGGCTGCCGCATCGGTGATGTCGAACGGCGGCATGGTGACCAAGCTGATGGCGGGACGCATCGCCATGGCGGCCGGCTGCCGAATGGCGATCGCCGACGGCCGCGCGGTCGGCGCGCTGGGCAAGCTGATCGACGGCACCGCGCGCTGCTCGTGGTTCCTGCCGGAAGCCTCACCGCTGTCGGCGCGCAAGAAATGGATCAAGGGCTCGCTGAAGTCGTCGGGCAGCCTGGTGGTCGACGACGGCGCCGTGCGCGCGCTCTCGACCGGCAAGAGCCTGTTGCCCGCCGGCGTCACGGCCATCGACGGCGAGTTCAAGCGCGGCGACGTGGTGGACGTGAAGGACAAGGTCGGCAGGATATTGGCGCGCGGGCTGGTCGCCTATGCTGCCGAGGACGCCCGCCGCATCGCCGGCCGCAGGAGCGCCGAGATCGAGCGCCTGCTGGGCTTCCGCGGCCGAGACGAGATCGTCCATCGCGACGACCTCGTGGTCGAATGACACATTGGAGCGGGTCATGAACGTGCAGATCAAGCCTGCCGAGGACGCGGCCGCCATCGTCGCGGTGCTCGGCCAGCGCGCCAAGGCCGCGGCCGTCGCGCTGCGCAATGCCGGCACCGAAGCGAAGAACAGGGCTCTGATCGAGGGCGCGCGCCTGATTCGCGCCGAGAAGGCTGCGATCCTCGCCGCCAACGCCCGCGACATCGACGCCGCCAAGGCCGCCGGCATGAGTAGCGCGTTGCAGGACCGCCTGCTGCTCAACGAAGCGCGGGTCGAGGCGATGGCCAAGGGCCTCGACGAGATCGCTGCCCTGCCCGATCCGGTCGGCGTGGAGATCGAGCGCTGGCAGCGGCCGAACGGCCTGGAGATCAGCCGCGTGCGCGTGCCGATCGGCATCATCGGCGTGATCTACGAGGCGCGACCGAACGTGACCGCAGATGCCGGCGCACTCTGCATCAAATCGGGCAACGTCGTGGTGCTGCGCGGCGGCTCCGACAGCTTTCATTCCTCGCGCGTGATCGTCGAGCTTCTGCGCCGCGCCCTGAAGGACGCCGGCCTGCCCGAGGATTGCGTCGCGCTCGTGCCGACGACCGACCGCGCCGCCGTCGGCGAACTGCTAAAGGCGATGGACTGGCTCGACCTGATCGTGCCGCGCGGCGGCCGCTCGCTGATCGATCGCGTGACGGTCGAGAGCCGCGTGCCGGTGCTGCGCCATTACGACGGCATCTGTCACGTCTATGTCGACCGCGACGCCGACGTCGCCATGGCGCGCGACGTCGTGGCCAACGCCAAGATGCGCCGGGTCAGCGTCTGCGGCGCCGCCGAGACGTTACTGATCGACCGCGCCGCGTTGGATACCCATCTCGCGCCGGTATTGGCGAAGCTGCACGAGCTGGGCTGCGAGGTGCGCGGAGACGCCGAGGTGCAGAAACGCGATCCCAAGGCCGTCGCCGCCAGCGAGAAGGACTGGCGCACCGAATATCTCGAGCCGATCATCTCGGTCGCCACGGTCGACGGCGTCGAGGGCGCGATCCACCACATCGCGAGCTACGGCAGCCAGCACACCGAATCGATCGTGACCGCCAACGCGGCGACCGCCGAACGCTTCCTGCGCGAAGTCGACAGCGCCATCGTCATGCACAATGCCAGCACCCAGTTCGCCGATGGTGGCGAGTTCGGGCTCGGAGCCGAGATCGGCATCTCGACCAACCGCATGCATGCTCGCGGACCGGTTGGGTTGGTCGAGCTGACGACCTACAAGAACATCGTGCGCGGCACGGGCACGCTGCGGCCTTGACCTCGATCCACCATCCGATGCCGGGCGTGCCGCGCGATACGCGCCGCCGCATCGGCCTGCTTGGCGGCTCGTTCAATCCCGCCCATGACGGCCACCGGCACATCAGCCTCGAAGCGCTCAGGCGGCTCGGCCTCGACGAGGTATGGTGGCTGGTCTCGCCGCAGAACCCATTGAAGAGCGACGACGGCATGGCGCCGCTCGCGACCCGCGTCACCCGCGCCCGGCAGGTCGCGCACCATCCGCACATCAGGGTCGACGCGCCCGAACTGCTGCTCGGCACGCGCTACACCCTCGACACGGTCCGGACCTTGAAGCGCCTCTATCCGCACGCGCATTTCGTCTGGCTGATGGGCGCCGACATCCTGCCCCAGCTCGAGCATTGGCTGGGCTGGCGCGAGCTTTTCCAGGAGGTCGCAATTGCGGCTTTCGCCCGGCCGGGCTGGAGCTATGCTGCACTCCAGTCGGCAGCCCCGCGCGCCTTCGCCCGTTACAGGCTCGATGCGGGCCAGGCCCGCCGCCTGGCGACTTGCACTACGCCGGCCTGGTGCTTCATACCGAGCCGGCTCGACAGCCATTCGGCCACGGCGCTCCGCGCGGGGCGACCCAAGCGGACCAGAGCGAAAGGAAAGACCATCCCAGACCAGATCCCATCCGAGGGGGCCCGCACGCTTCCCGACCGGAGCAAGGAAATCGGCGAACAGCTCGCACTGGTGCGCCGCTCGCTGGACGACGACAAGGCCGAGGACGTCGTCATCATCGACCTCGCCGGCAAGTCGGCCTTCGCCGACTACATGGTGATTGCCTCGGGCCGTTCGACTCGCCAGGTGGTGGCGATCGCGGACCATCTGGCAGAGCGCCTGAAACAGGCCCGTTACCGCGTCATCTCGGTTGAAGGCAAGGAGGTCGGCGATTGGGTGCTGGTCGATAGCGGCGACGTCGTCGTCCACATCTTCCGTCCCGAACCGCGCGCCTTCTATGCGCTCGAGAAGATGTGGGCGCTGGAGAACGTGGCGACATCCAAGCCCGCGAAGGCCGCCCGGCGCAAGCGGGCTTGAAGCTCACGATCGCCTGCATCGGCCGCGCCGGGCGTGGTCCCGAACGCAATCTCTACGAGCACTATGCCGGCCGCATCCGCTGGCCGCTCACCCTGCGCGAGCTCGACGAAAAGAGGAAACTGCCGCCCGCCGAGCTGATCCGCCGCGAAGGCGAGCTACTGCTGGGTGCGGTTCCGGACAAAGCCGTGCTGGTCGCCCTGGACCGCCGCGGCAAGGTCCTGGACAGCGAGGCCTTTGCCAAGCGTATCGAACGCTGGCGCGACGATGCAGTGGCGGACATTGCCTTTGTGATCGGCGGCGCCAACGGCCACGGCGAGCCCCTCCTGGCGAAGGCGTCTCTGATCTTGTCGTTCGGCGCCATGACCTGGCCGCACCTCCTCGCCCGCGCCATGCTCGCCGAACAGATCTACCGGGCCCAGCAGCTATTGGCGGGACACCCGTACCATCGGGCCTAGCTACTTGTGCTAGATCACGATGGGTTGAGCTTGTCCCAAACTCCCTCCCCCGTCTTCTGGGGAGGTGTCAGCGTCTTACGCTGACGGGGGGAGGAAGTGTGGAAAGACTTCCGTGATTTCGACCACAAGCACCTTTTGCTTGCAGATCGCAATAAGCGTCTATTTTGCCTCTGTTCTGACGAAAAACCGGGGCTACATTGCGCTCATGCGCTTCCCCTTCCCGCGGCTTGCCGCCGCCTCTGCCGGGCTTGCCCTGGCTGTCCTTGCGACCACCGCCATGGCGCAGACCCCGGTAGCCGATACGCCCGCGGCCAAGGCGAAGCCGGTGCGCAGCATTCCCTATGTCTCGATTACCGGCGATGACGGCCAGCAGCGCCATTACGAGACCAACGCCATCCCGCTCCTGTTCAATCGGGCCTGCTTCGGCTGGCGGATGTATCTCGGCGGCCCCAACCGGACCATCACCCTGACCGAGGTGCTGACCACCTCCCAGCCGGCCGAGCAGGTGATCGCCGGCCCCGAGACCGAGGTCAGCGCCGACAAGACCAAGGCCACCACCCGCATGCGCGAGGTCGTGCAGGACGGCGTGCTGCAGCGTTCCTGGTGCATCATCCCGGGTGATCCGCCGGGCACCTACACCTACGACATCTCGATCGATGGCGAGCCGCGCGGCGAGTTCGTGTTCTGCGCGATCGAGGTGCCCGACCAGAATCCCAACACCGATCCGCGCGAGCTGAGCTGCCCGAACAAGTTCAACTCGGTCGAGCGCGCCCGGCCCTCCTCGCGCAAGGCCTCGTGATGGCAGCGTCCCGCCCGCGTCCCGCTCTCCTCTGCATCCTCGACGGCTGGGGTTACCGGCCGGATCCCAAGGACAACGCCATCCTCGATGCGCGGACGCCCAATTTCGACCGGCTGGTCGCGACCTGCCCGCAGGGGCTGATCGACGCCTCGGAGAGCTTCGTCGGCCTGCCCAAGGGGCAGATGGGCAATTCCGAGGTCGGCCACATGAATCTCGGCGCCGGCCGGGTTGCCGTGCCCGACATGCCGCGCATCGACAAGGCGATCGAGGACGGCTCGCTGGCCAAGAACCCGATCCTCCTCGAGCTGATCGCGACTCTGAAGAAGAACGGCGGCGCCTGTCATCTCCTCGGCCTCACGTCGCCCGGCGGCGTGCACGCGCACCAGGATCAGCTAATTGCGCTCGCCAACATGATCGCCGCAGGCGGCGTGCCGGTGTGGATCCACGCCTTCCTCGACGGCCGCGATACGCCGCCACGCAGCGCGCAGGAGTATCTCGAGCAGGTCGCTGCCGGGCTTGAGAAGAGCCTGCCGATCAAGTTCGCCACGATCAGCGGCCGCTACTACGCCATGGACCGCGACAAGCGCTGGGACCGCGTCGAGAAGGCGTACGACTGTATCGTCGACGCCAAGGGCGAGACGGCAATGACTCCCAAGGAAGCGGTCGACAAGGCTTATGCTACCAAGCTCGACGACGAGTTCGTGCTGCCGACAGCGATTGCCGGATATCGCGGCATGAAGGACGGCGACGGCGTCCTGATGTTCAACTACCGCTCCGACCGTGCGCGGGAAATCCTGACGGCGCTGCTCGATCCGCTGTTCGACGGCTTCAAGCGCGCCCGTCTCGTGAAGTTCGCCGATGCCGTCGGGATGGTCGAATACTCGGCAGCGCTGAACGGTTTCCTCAAGACGCTGTTTCCGCCCGCCGTCATCAAGATGGGCCTCGGTGAAACCATCGCTCGGGCCGGCCTGAAGCAGCTGCGCATCGCCGAGACCGAGAAGTACGCGCATGTCACCTTCTTCTTCAACGGCGGCGAGGAGCGGCAGTTCGAGGGCGAGGAGCGCATCCTGGTTCCTTCACCCAAGGTGCAGACCTACGACCTCAAGCCCGAGATGAGCGCGCCAGAAGTGACCGACAAGCTCGTCGAGGCGATCGGCTCGGGCAGGTTCGACCTGATCGTGGTGAACTACGCCAACACCGACATGGTCGGCCACTCCGGCATCCTGCCCGCCGCGATCAAGGCGGTGGAAGCCGTTGATCGCTGCCTCGGCCGCCTGATGGAGGCGGTGAAGAAGGCTGGCGGCGTCATGTTCGTCACTGCCGACCATGGCAACGCCGAGCAGATGTACGATGAAGAAAGCCATCAAAAGCACACGCAGCACACGCTGAATCGCGTTCCTGCAATTCTGTACAACTCGCCTGCGAATATCCGCTCGCTGAACGACGGCAAGCTGGCCGACGTCGCCCCCACTTTGCTGGCCTTGATGAAAATTCCCCAGCCGCAGGAAATGACCGGCCATTCGCTGCTGTCGGAGACCGCCCGGCCGCACCTCCTGGCGGCGCCGCGTCCTGCTGCCGCAGCCTCCGCGTGATAGTTGACGACCGTGTGAGCCCTCTCGCCTTGATCCGGTCAAAGACCGGCTAGTATTCTCGCCTCCGACGCCCGAAACCCGCTTACGCCGCCGGGACCTTTCCCGCGGCGCGCTCTGCAAAGGCATTCCAATGACTCGTATGCGTCTCGTCACAGCTGCCGCAGTCCTGGCCTTCGGTGCCGGCGTGGCGCTGGCTCCCGTCCTGGCCCAGGACAAGACCGAGCCCAAGTCGGGATCGGACAAGAGCGAGCTCTATCAGCAGCTCAACCTGTTCGGCGACGTGCTGGAGCGCATCCGCCGCGACTATGTCGAGCCGGTCGACGAGAAGACGCTGATGGAGAACGCCATCAACGGCATGCTCGCGGCGCTCGACCCGCATTCGAGCTATATGAACCCGAAGGTCTACAAGGACATGCAGGTCCAGACCCGCGGTGAGTTCGGCGGGCTCGGCATCGAAGTCACGATGGAGAACGGCGTCATCAAGGTGGTATCGCCGATCGACGACACGCCCGCCTCGAAGGCCGGCGTGCAGTCGGGCGACCTGATTTTCGCACTCGACGGCGAGCCGGTGCAGGGCCTCACCCTGCAGGAGGCGGTCGAGAAGATGCGCGGCAAGGTCGGCACCGCAATCAAGATCTCGATCCGCCGCAACAACGTAAAGGACCCGATCGACCTGTCGCTGACGCGCGAGACGATCAAGGTAAAGGCAGTCCGCTTCCGGCTCGAGGGCGACGTCGGCTACATCCGCGTCACTTCCTTCACCGAGCAGAGCACCTCAGGTGTGCTCGACGCGGTGGAGAAGATCAAGAAGGAGGCCGGTCCGAAGCTCAAGGGCTTCGTTCTTGACCTGCGCAACAATCCGGGCGGCCTGCTCGACCAGGCGATCTCCATGTCCGACGCCTTCCTGGACAAGGGCGAGATCGTCTCGGTCAAGGCACGCAAGGCGGAGGACGTGCAGCGCTGGAATGCCAAGGCGGGCGACGTCACCGGCGGGCTGCCGATCGTGGTGCTGATGAACGGCGGCTCGGCCTCGGCGTCCGAGATCGTGGCCGGCGCCTTGCAGGACCATCGCCGCGCGATCATCCTCGGCACCCGCTCCTTCGGCAAAGGCTCGGTGCAGACCATCATGCAGGTGACGGGCGGCGGCGCGATCCGCCTCACGACGGCGCTCTATTTCACGCCGTCGGGCCGTTCGATCCAGAAGGAAGGCATCAAGCCCGACATCGAGGTCGAGCAGGCCAAGGTCGAGACCATTCAGCAACGCTCGGGCTTCCGCGAGGAGAATCTGCGCCGCTCGATCACCAATCCGAACGACAAGCCGGCTGCCGACAAGAAGGACGACAAGACGTCCGAGGCCAAGCCGCCCGTCGACAAGCCTGCGGACAAGAAGGACGACAAGACCACGGCCGCGACGCCGGCTGCGGGCGATCCGGACGAGCCGCCGAAGGACGCGGTCGCCGACTACCAGCTGCTGCGCGCCGTCGACCTGATCCGCGGCATCTCGCTCTACACCAGCCGCGCCAACTAGGCGCGGCACCGAGCAAGGCTGGCCCGGCGGCATGGCGAAGAGGCGAGAGCACGACCGCCAACGCCTGCCGGCCTTCCTCTCGAGCGGCTTGACGAGAGCCTATGTCCTCGTCATCGGCCTCACGTTGGCCTGTGCCGCCATGGCTTATGGCAACAGGGAAGCCGAGGCCGTCGAGCAGGCGCCCCAATACAACGATTCGCTCGTGGCTGTGACGGCACCTCAGCGGTCCCTCGGCTCGCTGAAGCTGCCGGCACGTTCGCAGATGCGCGTCGACTTCCGCCAGCTGCCGCCGGCCGAGCGCGACGGGATGATCGAGGTCACCGACGACGGCCAGCGTCTGCCCAGGATCTCGGCGGGCGGCTGGATGCCATGGATTGCCTATGCCCGGCGCTTCGATCCGGACGGGCCGGCGGCAAGAGTCGGCCTGCTGATGCTGAACCTCGGCGCCGATGAAGCGCTGATGCGCCGTGCGATCGAGGAATTGCCGCCGGAAGTGAGCCTCGCCTTCCTCGCCGGCACGCCCGACCTGCGTGGCTGGCTCAAGGTGGCCCGCGAACGCGGCCACGAGTGCTACCTGATGCTGCCGGTCGAAGATCCGGCCGGTCCCGCGGAGCGCGGCATCCGCCCGATCGAGGCCTCCGCCGACCCGGCCGAGAATCTGCGCCGCCTGCGCACGGCCATGGCGCGCGGCGAGGGCTGCCTCGGCTTCGTCGTTCCCGGCCCGGTGCTGGTCGCGCAGTCCGACCTGATCGCCCGCCCCCTGATCAAGGAGATCGCCGAGCGCGGACTGTCGCTGATCGAGATCAATCCGGCCGGTGTGTCGGCGATGTATCGCCTCACCGTCGACCTGGGCGTGGCCTATGCGCGCAGCTCCACCGTGCTGGACTACAAGCTCGCGGGCCAGGGCAGCATCGACAGCAACCTCGAGCGGCTGGCCGAGTGGACCGCCCAGCGCTCGAGCGACCGGGCGCCCCGTCATGATTTCGGGGTGCTGCAGCCGACCGACGCGGCGATCGATGCCATTGTCAGCTGGCGCAAGCGGCTTCAGGACCAGAACGCCGTGGCTCTGGTGCCGATCATCGGCCATTTCGAATGCCGCGAAGCCTGCATGACCCGGGTGCGCGTCCAGCCAGCGCAGCTTCGTCCATGAAGACCGTCGCCCCCGAGTTCTACCGGCCGAATGTCGGGCTGATGCTGATCGGCCCGGAGCGGCGGATTTTCGTCGGCCGTCGCCTGAACCAGTCCGATGCCTGGCAGATGCCGCAAGGCGGCGTCGACAAAGGCGAGACGCCGGTCGAAGCGGCCTGTCGCGAGCTACGCGAGGAAGTCGGCACGGCCAAGGCCCTGCTGCTGCGGGAGACGCGCGACTGGGTGACCTACGACGTGCCGCCGGACCTACATCCACCGCACTGGAAAGGCCGTTGGCGTGGTCAAGCGCAGAAATGGTTCGCGCTGGCCTTCACCGGCCAGGACTCCGACATCGACCTCGCCGCACACGACCAGGAATTCGACGCCTGGCGCTGGGCACCGGCGGACGAGTTGCTCGAGGTGATCGTGCCGTGGAAGCGTCCGGTCTACGAGATCGTGCTGAGCGAGTTCTCGGACCTTCTCATGCCGGACCGTGCGCAGGATGCGCGCGGTCCAATGACTATGAGCCTTGTGCGGCGTACTTGCTCGCCCGGCTGCGCAGAAACCACAGACCAGCGCGGGTCAGCAGGGCGTTGAGGCGGCCCTGCGGCTCGAGGCCGATCGCCTTCAGCACCATCGCCATGGCGCGCTGGACGTGCCCGGCGCGATACAGCGGATAGGCGCGGCGCGCATAGGCCCGCTGGGCGCGCTTGCGATCGTACGGCGTGCCGTCCGGCTCGTTGGCGGCGTAGTAGGCATAAGCGAGCTCGTCGTCCTCGCTCTCGGCGATGCGGCTCCAGCCGACGCGCAGCCGCGCCCACTTGCCGAGGCGATCGCGTTTCAGGCAGCGGCGCATGTGCTCGTAGAAGAGCTTGTAGTGGCGGAACTCGTCGGCGGCGATCTTCGAGCAGATCTGCTTCAGCACCGGTTCCTCGGTCGCGTCCTTCAGTGCGCTGTAATAGGAACTCGTGCCCGTCTCGACGATGCAGCGCGCCATCATCTCGCCTGCCTGGCTGCCCCGTACCGATCGGGTAGCGCCGAGCGGCACCTGATAGCCCGAGCGGAAGCGCGCGAAGGCCGCGTCGAAATCCCATGAGGGATCGGCGAGCTGAGCCCAGCGGCCAAGTGCCATGCCGTGCTGAATCTCCTCGTCGACCCAGCGACGCACATCCGCGACGAAAGCCGGATCGTCAGCGAACACGCGTCCGAGATAAATCCCGTAGTCCCCGCCGTTCCGCTCCACCATGGCCGCAGCCTTGATGTTGCGCAGGATTTCGGGATCGACCTTTGATGCGTCGAACCGACCCCAATCGATGGTGTCGAGTGTCCAGTTGCCCATCGTTCTCGTTGCCCTTGGCGACAACCCTCGTCGCAGAAAGCGACAGTAGTGTAACCGTAATAAAGCGATCCCCGCATCGGCTTGCAATGGCCGGGCGGGGCAACTTTGCTATTTAGGCGTACGGTCCGAAGGAATCAGCGGCTGGCGTAGTACGCTTGCGCACGGCGCAAGTCCCTGATCACACTGAGATTTTTCTGGGCGGCGGCCGTCTCGGCGTCGGTCGAGGCATCGCTCAGCTCCACCTCGGCCGCCCGCTCGCGCTCGACGAGTTGATCGGGCGTCACCTGCTCGAACGGCATGGCCTCCTCCGCCAGCACCGTGCAGCGCTCGGGCGTTACCTCCGCAAAACCGCCCGCGATCAGGAAGCGCTGCTCGGCCTTGGTGCCCTGATAGACCTCGAGCACACCGGGACGGACCGTCGAGATAAGCGGCGCATGGCCGGGGAGAACCCCGAAGTCGCCCTCGCTCCCCGGCACCACGACCATGTCGGCCTCGGTGTTGAGCAGCTCGCGCTCGGGCATCACGAGCCGGAAGATGACCTTCGCCATCCGACTAGGCCGCCTCGGCGGCGAGCTTCTTGGCCTTGGCGACTGCCTCGTCGATCGTGCCGACCATGTAGAAGGCGGGCTCGGGCAGGTCGTCGTATTCGCCCGCGACGATGCCCTTGAAGGCCTTGATCGTATCCTCGAGCTTCACGAACACACCGGGCGTGCCGGTGAAGACCTCGGCGACATGGAACGGCTGGCTGAGGAAGCGTGCGATCTTGCGCGCGCGGCTCACGACCAGCTTGTCCTCTTCGGAAAGCTCGTCCATGCCCAGGATGGCGATGATGTCCTGCAGCGACTTGTATTGCTGCAGCACGCGCTGGACCGAACGGGCGACGTCGTAGTGCTCCTGGCCGACGACGCGCGGGTCGAGCATGCGCGAGGTCGAGTCGAGCGGATCGACGGCCGGGAAGATCGCCTGCTCGGCGATCGAGCGGCTGAGCACGGTCGTCGCATCCAGATGGGCGAAGGAGGTCGCCGGCGCCGGATCGGTCAAGTCGTCGGCGGGCACGTAGATCGCCTGCACCGAGGTGATCGAGCCCTTCTTGGTCGAGGTGATGCGCTCCTGCAGCGCGCCCATGTCGGTCGACAGCGTCGGCTGATAGCCCACCGCCGACGGGATGCGGCCGAGCAGCGCCGACACTTCCGAGCCGGCCTGGGTGAAGCGGAAGATGTTGTCGACGAAGAACAGCACATCCTGGCCTTCGGCGTCGCGGAAGTACTCGGCGACGGTGAGGCCGGACAGCGCGACGCGGGCGCGCGCGCCCGGCGGCTCGTTCATCTGGCCGTACACCAGCGCCACCTTGGAGCCCGGACCGTCGAGCTTGATGACGCCGCCCTCGATCATCTCGTGATAGAGGTCGTTGCCCTCGCGGGTACGCTCGCCGACGCCGGCGAACACCGACACGCCGCCGTGCGCCTTCGCGACGTTGTTGATCAGCTCCATGATGGTCACGGTCTTGCCCACGCCGGCGCCGCCGAACAGGCCGATCTTGCCGCCCTTGGCGTAGGGCGCGAGCAGGTCGATGACCTTGATGCCGGTGACCAGGATCTCGGCTTCGGTTGACTGGTCGACGAACTCGGGCGCCGAACGATGGATCGGCAGCGTCTTGGTGTTGCCGACCGCGCCGCGCTCGTCGACCGGGTCACCGATGACGTTCAGGATGCGGCCGAGCGTCTCCGGGCCGACCGGCATGGCGATCGGGCCGCCGGTGTCGACCGCCTTCTCGCCGCGCACCAGGCCGTCGGTCGTGTCCATCGCGATCGTACGGACCTCGGATTCGCCGAGATGCTGCGCGACCTCGAGCACGATGAGGCGGTTGTCGGCCTTCACATGCAGGGCGTTCAGGATGTTCGGCAGATCGGCGTCGAAGCGCACGTCGACGACCGCGCCCGTGATCTGGGTGATCGTGCCGATATTGTTGGTTGCCATGCAGTTCCCTTTCCTTCGATTGCTGTCGGGGCGCGGCCTAGATGGCCTCGGCGCCCGAGATGATCTCGATCAGTTCCTTGGTAATGGACGCCTGGCGCGACCGATTCATCTGCAAGGTCAGCTTCTTGATCACGTCGCCCGCGTTGCGCGAGGCGTTGTCCATCGCCGTCATCTGCGAGCCGTAGAAGCTGGCGGCGTTCTCCAGCAGGACGCGGAAGATCTGGACGGAGAGGTTGCGCGGCAGCAGCTCGGCCAGGATCTCGCCCTCGTCGGGCTCGAACTCGTAGACCGCTCCGCCGCTCGTCGCGGGAGCGGCCGTCGCGCCCGTTGCCGGCGCCGGCGGCGGGATGAGCTGCTGGGCGGTGACGATCTGGGTCATCGCCGACTTGAAGCGATTGAACACGACATGGGCGACGTCGAACTCGCCGGCCTCGAACATCGCCAGCAGGCGCGTGGCAACCTTCTGGGCGTCGGCGAAGCTGAGCCGCGGGCGGCCAAGATCTGTGATGGTCTCGACGATCATGCTGCCGAAGTCGCGGCGGAGCTGGTCGCGGCCCTTGCGCCCGACGCAGAAGATCTTGACCGTCTTGCCCTCGGCCAGCAGCGCACGGATCATCCGCCGCGCCTCGCGCACGATCGTGCTGTTGAAGCCGCCGCATAGGCCGCGATCGCCGGTGGCGACGATCACGAGATGGGTCTTGTCCGAGCCGGTGCCGGCCAGCAGGCGCGGGCCTTGCCCGCCTTTGAAGCTCGCCCCGAGCGAGGCCAGGATCTTGTCCATCGCCTCGGCATAGGGTCGGGCTGCGAGGGCCTGCTCCTGGGCGCGCCGCAGCTTGGCGGCGGCGACCATCTTCATGGCCTTCGTGATCTTCTGCGTCGACTGCACGCTTCGGATGCGAAGGCGGAAGGTCTTCAGACTGGGCATCGGAGCCTCGGCGGTCCCTTAGGCGAACTTCTTGACGAAATCGCCGAGGAACGTCTTGAGCTTGTCGTCGGTCTCCTTGACGATCTCGCGCTTCTCGCGGATCGACGCGAGGATCGAGCCTTCGGCCCGCACCGCATCGAGCATCTGGCGCTCGAACTCGTTGATGCGGCCGACCGGCAGCGTGTCGAGGAAGCCGCGGGTGCCGGCATAGAGCGACACGACCTGCTCCTCGACCGGCATCGGCACGAACTGACCCTGCTTCAAGAGCTCGGTGAGGCGCTGGCCGCGGGCCAGCAGGCGCTGGGTCGAGGCGTCGAGATCGGAGGCAAACTGCGCGAAGGCGGCCATCTCGCGATACTGCGCGAGCTCGAGCTTGATCGTGCCGGCAACCTGTTTCATCGCCTTGATCTGCGCGGCCGATCCGACGCGGCTGACCGACAGGCCGACGTTAATCGCCGGGCGGATGCCCTGATAGAACAGTTCGGTCTCGAGGAAAATCTGGCCGTCGGTGATCGAGATCACGTTGGTCGGGATGTAGGCCGACACGTCGCCGGCCTGCGTCTCGATGATCGGCAGCGCGGTCAGCGAACCCGAGCCGTTCTTCTCGTTCAGCTTGGCGGCGCGCTCGAGCAGGCGCGAGTGGAGATAGAACACGTCGCCGGGATACGCCTCGCGGCCCGGCGGGCGGCGCAACAAAAGCGACATCTGGCGATACGAAACGGCCTGCTTGGAGAGATCGTCATACACGATCACGGCATGCATGCCGTTGTCGCGGAAATACTCGCCCATCGCGCAGCCGGTATAGGGCGCGAGGAACTGCATCGGTGCCGGATCGGAGGCGGTCGCCGCGACAACGATGGAGTATTCCAGCGCGCCGTTGTCCTCGAGCGTCTTCACGATCTGCGCAACAGTCGACCGCTTCTGGCCGATGGCGACGTAGACGCAATAGAGCTTGCGGCTCTCGTCGGTGCCCTGGTTGATCGGCTTCTGGTTCAGGAAGGTGTCGATCGCGACGGCGGTCTTGCCGGTCTGGCGATCGCCGATGATCAGCTCGCGCTGGCCGCGGCCGATGGGTACCAGCGAGTCGATCGCCTTGAGGCCGGTCTGCATCGGCTCGTTCACCGACTTACGCGGGATAATACCCGGCGCCTTGACCTCGACGAGCTTGCGCTCAGTCGTGGCGAGCGGTCCCTTGCCGTCGATCGGATTGCCGAGACCGTCGACCACGCGGCCGAGCAGACCCTTGCCGACCGGAACGTCGACGATGGTGCCGGTGCGCTTGACGGTATCGCCTTCGCGGATCGTGCGATCCTCGCCGAAGATCACGACGCCGACGTTGTCGCTCTCGAGGTTCAGCGCCATACCCTTGATGCCGCCGGGGAACTCCACCATCTCGCCGGCCTTGACGCTGTCGAGGCCGTAAACGCGGGCGATGCCGTCACCGACAGAAAGGACCTGGCCGACCTCGGCAACTTCGGCTTCGTTGCCGAAGTTGGCGATCTGTTGCTTCAGAATGGCCGAGATCTCGGCGGCGCGAATATCCATTAGGCAACTCCCTTCATAGCAAGCTGCAAGCGCTGCAGCTTGCTGCGGATGGACGAATCGAACAGGCGCGAGCCGACCTTCACGACGAGACCGCCGAGAATGTCGGGTTCGACGTGCGCGTCGACGGAAACCTTTGTGCCGCCCAGGACGGAGCGCAGCGTGTCGGTAAGCTGCTGGAGCTGGGCGGGGTTCAGCGCAACGGCCGAAGTGACGGTGGCCGTGGTCTCGCCGCGGCGACGCGCCAGCTCGGCGAGGAAGCCGATGGCCATGGCGGGCAGCTCGCGGGCACGGCCGTTTGCGGCGACAGTTCCGATGAAGCTGCGGGTCAGCCCCTTGATGCCGGCGGCATCGAGGACGGCCAGCAACGCCTTGCCCTGCAGCTCGCGGCTGATCACCGGGCTGGCGATCAGGCGGCTTAGGTCGGTGCTCTCGGAGAGCAACTTGCGAAAGGTGTCGAGATCCTGCGCCACGGAATCGAGCGCTTTGGCGTTGTCGGCCAGCTCGAAAAGAGCGCTGGCATAGCGGCCGGCAACGCCGGTCGTGGCGGTTGTTGACACGATAACAGCCTCTCCCTGCCCGTGGTGCGGGGCGGCAAGCTCTTGAATCCCCGTCACTTTTTCTCGGGGGAACATCAAAGCCCACCCCGGAAAAGCGCGCGTTGCTACCATGCGCCCTTGTCCGGCGCAAGATTGCCAAAACCCGCGGATTACCTGCCTTTTCCGCGCGTTCCGTCACAGGAATGAATAGGGATCGACGTCGATTTGCAAGCGTACTGAAGCGGGCAGGCCAATTTGCCCGAGCCATGCACGCAATAAAGGTTGCACTGCGGTATCCCTGCCGGTCTTGAGAAGAAACCGCCGCCGGTGCCGTCCGCGCAGCAGGGCCATGGGTGCGACCGATGGGCCGAGCACGGTGACGCCCTCCTTGTGCGGGGCGTGGCGAGCAATGGCGGCGCAGACATTATCCACAGCGGCGGGGTCGGGACCGGAGACGATGAGAGAGGCCAGCCGGCCGTAGGGCGGCATGCCCGCGCCTGACCGGCCCGCCAGCTCGGCGGAAACGAAGCGGTCGCGATCGTTGGCGACCAGCGCCTGCATTACCGGGTGCTCGGGCGCGTGGGTCTGGATCAGGGCGCGGCCGGGACGCTCGTGCCGGCCGGCGCGACCCGCGACCTGGTAGAGCAGCTGGAAAGTGCGCTCGGCCGCACGCAGGTCGCCGCCGTTGAGGCCGAGATCGGCATCGATCACGGCGACCAGCGTGAGGTTGGGGAAGTGATGGCCTTTCGCGGCCATCTGCGTGCCGATCAGGATATCGATCTCCCCGGCGATCATGCGTTCGATGGCCGCGGTCGCCTCCTCGCGGTTCATCAATGAGTCCGAGGTGAAGAGCTCGACCCTCGCCTCGGGAAATGCGGCATGCGCCTCCTCTGCCAGCCGCTCCACGCCCGGACCGCAGGCGACGAAGTGATCGACAGCGCCGCATGATTTGCAGGTCGCCGCCGGCGGCTCGCTGTAGCCGCAGTGATGACAGACCAGCATGCGGCGAAAGCGATGCTCGACCAGCCAGGCGGAACACTGGGGACATTCGATGCCCTTGCCGCACGATCGGCAGAGCGTGATCGGCGCGTAGCCCCGTCGATTGAGGAACAGCAGCGTCTGCTCGCCCGCAGCCAGCGTCTTCCTCATCGCGTCGAGCACCGGCGGCGACAGCCACCGGTTGCGCTCGGGCGGATGGCGCTTGAGGTCGATGGCGGCGATCGTCGCGAGCTGGTTGCCGCCGTGCCGGGCCGGCAGATGCAGCGCGCCGTAGCGACCCGAGGCGACGTTCACCACGCTTTCGAGCGACGGGGTCGCCGAGGCCAACACGACCGGCGCACTTGCCAATCGCGCGCGCACCACGGCCATGTCGCGCGCGTTGTAGCAGACGCCCTCCTCCTGCTTGAACGACGTGTCGTGCTCCTCGTCGACCACGATCAGCCCGAGATCGGCGAACGGCAGGAACAGCGCCGAGCGGGCACCGACCACGACTCCGATGCGGCCTTCGGCGATCGCCCGCCAGGTCTCGCGCCGCTCGAGGCTGGTCAGGCCCGAATGCCACGCCGCCGGCGAACAGCCGAAACGATCCTCGAAGCGCTTCAGCCACTGCGCGGTGAGCGCAATCTCCGGCAGCAGCACCAGCACCTGGCGGCCGATCGCCAACGCGGCGGCGATCGCCTCGAAATAGACCTCCGTCTTGCCCGCGCCGGGCACGCCGTCGAGCAGGGTCGCCGAGAAAGTGTGCGCCTTCACCTTCTCGATAAGCGCATCGGCCGCCGTCTTCTGCGCGGGCGACAGCGCCGGCCCGCCGCGCCCGCCATCGGGCCGCGGGAAGGATCGGCGAACGATGCGCTCCACGCTGGCGAGCAGGCCGGCCGCCGCCATCGTCTTGACCACCGAGGTGCCGACGCCGGCGAGATGGGCCAGTTCCGCCGCCGCCATCGCCGGCCCATCCTTCAGCGCCTCGAGCACGCGACGGCGTGCGGCGGTCAGTTTCAGCGTGTCGCCTGCACCGGCCGACGGCCGGTAGACGAGCTCGATCTTGGGAGCCTCCAGCGCTGACGGAGAGCTCATCGCCATGCGCAAGACGGCGCCCGGCGGAGCCAGCGTGTAGGCCGCAACCCAGTCGATGAAGCGGCGCAGCGGATCGGCCATCGGCAGGGCCGGCAGGACTTCGATCACGTCGCGCAGTTTGGCGACCGCCACCTCGCCTGTGCCGTCGCCCCAGACCACACCCAAGGTCTCGCGTTTGCCTAGCGGCACGATCACGAACTGGCCGGCGGCAACGTCCAAGCCTTCGGGAACGCTGTAATCATAGGCGTCTGCCAGCGGCAGAGGCAGCAACACGCGCACCGTCCGAACGGTGTTTTCGGGTGCCGCCCCTTCTGCTACAAATTGTACTGCGCGCGCGTCCGAACCACTCGCCATTGGGGTAGTTTATATGAAGTTCTTCGTCGATACCGCGGATGTCGCCGAGATCAAGGACCTTGCCGCTTCGGGCCTGCTCGACGGCGTGACCACCAATCCCTCGCTGATCATGAAGGCCGGCCGGCCCATGCTCGAGGTGATCAAGGAGATCTGTGCCATCGTGCCGGGTCCCGTCAGCGCCGAAACGGTCGCCACCGACCACAAGACGATGCTGGAAGAAGGCAGGAAGCTCGCAAAGCTCGCCAAGAATGTGGCGGTCAAGGTGCCACTGACGCCGGACGGCCTCAAGACCTGCAAGGCGCTGCGGGCCGAAGGCAACATGGTGAACGTGACGCTTTGCTTCTCGGCGGGACAGGCGCTGCTTGCCGCCAAAGCCGACGCCAGCTTCATCTCGCCCTTCGTCGGCCGGATCGACGACAACGGCCATGACGGCATGGCGCTGATCGCCGAGATCATGACGATCTATCGCCAGTACCCGCACTTCAAGACCGAGGTGCTGGTGGCCTCGATCCGTCACACCCAGCACATCATCCAGGCGGCCAAGCTCGGCGCCCATGTCGTGACCGCGCCGCCCGGCGCGCTGCGCGGGCTGTTCAAGCACGTGCTGACCGACAACGGATTGAAGGCCTTCCTCGACGACTGGAAGAAGACCGGGCAGTCCATCCTGTGAGCGGCGAGGGCACCGTAACGGCCCCCGACGGCTCGGGCCGGCAGGTCAAGCTGATCACGGCCGACGACGTGGTAGCCTATCTCAAGGCCCATCCCGACTTCTTCGAGAAGCATGCCGAACTTGCGGCCGAGGTCACGCCGCGCGCGCAGGGCCCCGGCGTGATCGACATGCAGCAGGCGATCCTGAAGCGCTTGCGCACCGAGATCGACAAGCTCAAGACCGAGCGCACCGAGATCATCGCCAACTCCAAGCAGAACCAGATCGTCCAGAGCCGCATCCAGGCGGCGGTGATCAGCATCATCCAGGCGGCGACCTTCGAGAAGATGATCCATGTCGTGACGCACGAGCTGCCCGAGCTGCTCGACGTCGATTTCATCACGCTCGCGATCGAGGCCAACGCCGACGCCCCCAAGCGGGCGCCGGTACGCGGCGTCTATGTGCTGGCGCCCGGCGCGATCGACGCAGCCATCGGCCCCGAGAAGCAGGCCCGCCTGCGCAGCCATATCATCGGCGAGGATGCTTTCTTCGGGGACACCTCGCGCTTCGTGAAATCCGACGTGCTGATGCGGCTGCGCGTCTCGTCGGGCTCGCCCGATGGCGTGATGTGCTTTGGCGCGCGCGACCCGGAGGCCTTCGGTCCGGACATGTCGACCGAGCTGCTGTTCTTCCTGGCCAAGGTGCTGGAGAACACCATCCGCGCCTGGCTCGACCTGCCCGAGTGAGACGAACGGCGTGACGGAGAGCCTCGCGAGCGATGGCCTCGCCGGCGCGCGCGAGGCTTGGCGCGACTGGCTGAAGAGCGAGCGGCGCCTGTCGGACCACACCCTCATCGCCTACGAGCACGACGTCGACAGCTTCCTTGGATTCATGGCGGGCTATCTCGGTGCTGCCCCGACGCTGCCCGCCCTGGGCAAGCTGAAGCCGGCCGAGTTCCGCGCCTGGCTGGCCGAGCGCGGCCGGCAGGGCATGGCGCGCACCTCGACCGCACGCGCCTTCTCCTCGGTGCGCTCGTTCTTCCGCTTCCTCGACAAGCGCGGCCTGGCGCACAACGCGAGCATCGGCGCTATCCAGACGCCCAAGCTGCCGCGCTCCGTCCCCAAAGCGCTCTCCGAGCACGACATGGGCGAGCTGCTCGACACGCCATCTGAGCAGGAGCGCGACGCCTGGGTCGATCTGCGCGACACTGCGGTCCTGGTGCTGCTTTATGGCGCGGGCCTGCGCATCGGCGAGGCGCTCGGCCTCGCCAAGGGCACGGTCGACGGACTGCTGGCGCGCGGCGACGACACGCTCGCCATCACCGGCAAGGGCAGCAAGACCCGGCTGGTCCCGCTGCTGCCCCAGGCCCTCGAGGCGATGATCGCCTATCGCGACGCCTGCCCGCTGATGAAGACGCTCGGACCGCAGGACGCCTTCTTCCTCGGCGCACGCGGCGGCCCACTAGATCCGGCGATCGTTCAAAAGCGGGTGCGCGAGCTGCGCCACCAGCTTGGCTTGCCCGACAGCGTGACGCCGCATGCGCTGCGCCATTCGTTCGCCACCCACCTGCTCGGCGCCGGCGGCGACCTGCGCACCATCCAGGAACTGCTCGGCCACGCCAGCCTCTCGACGACGCAGCGCTACACCGATGTCGATGCCGCCCGCCTCAGCGCCGTCTATCGCGCCGCCCATCCGCGCGCCAAGGCCCGCTGACTGCTGCCGATCGCGAAGGCGCCTACTGTCCCAATTCCTTCGCCAGGAAGGCCTTTACGTCGGCCACAAAGGCTTTCCAGGCTGCCTCGTTGGCGCCGTAGTGCGCGCCGCAGCAGCCGCCCGGCTTGCTACGGTTGCCGACGCCCTCGAGATAGCGCACCGGCAGGCCGAGCGCGTCGAAGCTGTGATGGGCATTGGGATAGACATGCGTCTCGACCAGCTCACGATCGGCGACGATGCGGCCGAGCAGCGCCTCGCATTGCCGGATCGGCGTCCAGTCGTCGAGCGCGCCCATCGCGATCATCGTCGGCAGGCTTGGCCGGAGCCTGGGTCCGATCGCCTCGCCCAGCCCGCAATCGGGATAGACCAGCACGGAGGCGCTCCAGCCGCTCGGGGCCCGGGCATCGGTACGGGCCGACAGGGCGCGCAGCAGCCCCACGCCGCCGCCGTAAGAATAGCCCATGAAGGCACGCTGCGAGGGTTTGACGAAGTCCTGGCGATCGAGCCACAGGCCGGCGGCATCGATGTCGAATGCCCGCTTCTCGGCATCGGCCTGGCTCGGCCAGTGGCGGCCGCAGACATCCTTGAGGCCGCGCGACGAGAAGCTGTCGACGACCAGCGCGACATAGCCCCAGCTCTTCAGCAGTTGCGCCATCCGCGTGTTGTTGGCGCCGACGCCGCCGCAGCCATGGAAGATCGCCACGGCCGGCGCCTGCTTCGTCCCTGCCGGACGATACAGCTGGGCAGGAAGGTCGACCCTGAGGTCGGGCGACGCTCCGTCGACTTTTAGACGAACTGATTGCTGGGCGAGCGCAGGAGCGCCAGCCAACAGCAGGGACAGCAGGATGATCACGGCAAGACGCATCGGGCGACTATGCCATGACGCGCGCCTTCGATGGGCGCGCGAAGCGATTACTTCGCCAGCACCGGCTGCTTGAAGACCGGCACGCCCTCGACGCGGTCGTCGAGCGCCTCGGCACCCTCGGTCGGCAGGACCTTGACGAAGTTCAGCGCGGCGTTGATGTCGTCCTTCCAGACCTCCTTGGGAAGATCGTAGACGAACTCGACGCCGTAGCCGTTGGGATCGTGGATATAAAGGCTGTGGGTCATGCCGTGCTCGACCCGGCGGTCGAACTTCACGCCCTTCTTCTGGAGATAGGCGAGATGCTCGAGCC
Source organism: Reyranella sp. (assembly GCF_965279465.1). Lineage (NCBI taxonomy): Bacteria > Pseudomonadati > Pseudomonadota > Alphaproteobacteria > Hyphomicrobiales > Reyranellaceae > Reyranella > Reyranella sp. The sequence continues at coordinate 2,283,151 of NZ_OZ257242.1, read as the reverse complement.
AGGCCTCGCGGCTCGGCATGGTGATGGCAATGTGGTTGACCGCGACCGGCATGCCGAACATCGACCAGTCCTCCGGCGGCTTCGGCAGGGCCGTGTTCTCGACCAGCGCGACGTCGTGGTGGTGGCTCGTGCCGTCCTCGCGGACGCCGCTGTAGAAACGCATCTTGGGTGGGTTGGGCCGCTCCGCGGTCGGCGTCAGCTGGCCGACCTGGTGGAAGCCGACGATCTCGGTCCAGAAGCGGTGCGATTCCTCGATGTCGCGGACGTTCAACACAAGATGGTTGATGCCGCGCGGTGTGACCGGCTTATCCATGGCAAGGTTCCTCCTGCGGCCGATCATACCCGGTCCTCCCCATCAGGGAAAACGCCCGGCGACCCCGGAAAAACAAATAATCGGTCCCCGGGAATAAACCGGCCCCCGGGGACGTCTCCCTCCCGGCACATCGCCAGAACGGGAGAATTCATGCTCAGATCACTCGCCACCGCCGCCTTTGCCCTGGCCCTTGCGGCCGGCACTGCCCTCGCTGCCGAACCGGCCTCGCCCGCGCCGACGGCCAAAAACGGCATGTTCGTCACCGCCAAGGGCATGACGCTCTACACCTTCGACAAGGACAGCGCCGGCAAGTCGGTCTGCAACGGCCCCTGCGCGGCCAACTGGCCGCCGGCCCTCGCGGTCGACGACGCCAAGCCGATGGGCCCATGGACGATCGTCGTCCGCGACGACGGGCTGAAGCAGTGGGCCTACAACGGCAAGCCGGTCTATGCCTTCGCCAAGGACACCAAGGCGGGCGACACCACGGGCGATGGCTTCCTGAACGGCGCCTGGCACATCGCCAAGCCGTAGCCGGATTCTTGCGCCGGGGACGCGCCACTCCAGTGGCGCGTCTTCTCATGATCATGAATCGCGCCACTGGAGTGGCGCGCCCCCAGCGTAAGACCGCTTTAGAGTAAGCCAATGGCCGACCCTGGCCCCCTGATCGAGCCGCACATCCCGGCACTGCGTCGCTATGCCTTCGCGCTGGTGCGGGACCGCGACCGCGCCGACGACCTGGTGCAGGACACGCTGGAGCGCGCCCTGTCGCGCTGGCTGCTGCGCCGGGCCGATGGCGACGTGCGCGCCTGGCTGTTCGCCATCCTGCGCAACCTCCACGTCAGCACTTGGCGGCGCGATCGAAGGCACGGCGCCGCCGTGGCAATCGACGAGACGACGATGCCCGCCGTCGCCGCTCGGCAGGATACTGCGCTGGAGGTGCATGACGTGCTGGCGGCGCTCGACCAGTTGCCGGAAGAGCAGAAGTCGCTGCTGCTTCTGGTCGGCGTCGAAGACTTCTCCTATGACGATGCCGCGCGCATCCTCGACATGCCGATCGGCACCGTGATGTCACGGCTGTCACGCGCCCGGCAAAGGCTTCGCTCGGTCGTGGAGACCGGGAAGGTCACGCTGCTTCGGAGAGTGAAATGACCAACGATGTCCCCATCGTTGAAAACGAGCTGCAGGCGTATGTCGACGGCCGGCTGCCCGAGGCACGGCGCGTGGCGGTCGACGCCTATCTGGCACAGCACCCAGAAGCGCGCGAGCGCGTGACCCTCGAGTTGCGCCAGCGCGCCAGCCTGCGCGGCCAGCTCGAGGGCAAATTCGCCGAGCCGGTGCCGCCGCGCCTGTGGATCGCCAACATCCAGGCTGCCCGCCGCGCCACGATGATGCGGCGGCTGAGAGCAGTGGCAGCGGGTGTGCTGATCTTCGCCGTCGGCGCGGGCGCGGGCTGGCTGGCAGCCGATCACGGACCGGTGGCATCGGTGTCCGTGCCGCCGGCCACCACCGGCGTGGCGCAAAACGCGACGGCCGCCTATCGCACCTTCGTGGTCGAGGTCGCCCACCCGGTCGAGGTCGCGTCGACGCAGGAAGGCCATCTTCTGCAATGGCTGTCGCGTCGTCTCGGCAAAGCCCTGGTGGCTCCCGATCTCGCGCCGTTTGGCTATAAGCTGATGGGTGGGCGCTTGCTGCCGGGAAACGGCAGCGGGGCCGCACAGCTCATGTACGATGACGCGAGCGGCAAGCGCCTCACGCTTTATGTCCGGGCCGCCGAAGGCAGCGAGACGGCCTTCCGCTTCCAGCGCGAGGGCGATGCGGCGACCTTTGCCTGGATCGACCGGGGTTTCGGCTTCGCGGTGACGGCACCGGTCGCGCGCGAGGAGCTGATGCCGATTGCCGAAGCGGTCTATCGCAGCTTCGGATCCGTGAGCTCGTCGAAGTGACGCAGATGTCGCGGCGCCCAGCGATGATTTCGGGCGCCAGCGATCCAGCGCGATAGCGCAGGCCACTTGCGGCGTGCGCGCATGACCCAATCGCGTCCTGTCTCGAATTCGCTGGCGAGCAGGTAGAGCGCGATCACGAAGAATATCCAACCCTGCAGGAAGGGCAGCAGGCCGCCGACTACCGTCATCATCAGCAGAACGACGATTGCCAGAGCCATCAAGGGTTTGCGCATGCGAGCAGAAGCCTCCGTCGTCCCAAGCGCATCAATGCTTTGCGCTTCCTTCAAAACGCTCCGCGAGAACTATCGCTGCATTCAGGATGACATCACAGATGGATAGGCTTCTCCCACGCTGCAAGGGCGGCTTCCTTCATGGCCTCGTTGACAGTGGGATGGGCGTGGCAGACGCGACCGATATCCTCGGCCGACGCTGAGAATTCCATCGCCATGGCAGCTTCCGCAATCATCGTGCCGGCTTCGGAGCCAATGATGTGCACGCCAAGCACCTGGTCGGTGGCTTTGTCGGCCAACACCTTCACGAAGCCATCTGTCGCGCCGTTGGCACGGCTGCGCGGATCGGCGGTGAAGGGGTATTTCCCGATCTTGTACGTAACGCCCGCGGCCTTGAGCTGTTCCTCGGTCTTGCCGACCCACGCGACCTCGGGCTGGGTATAGATGATCGAGGGTACGAGGTCCCAGTTTACGTGACCCTTCTGGCCGGCAATGGTTTCGACGCAGGCAACGCCGTCCTCGCTCGCCTTGTGGGCCAGCATCGGGCCGTCGATCACATCGCCGATCGCATAGATGCCGGGCACCGACGTCTGGAAGTGCGCATCGACCTCGATGCGGCCGCGCGGCGTGAGCTTCACGCCCGCCTTGTCGACGCCGAGGCCCTCGACGTAGGGGCGACGGCCGATGGATACCAGCACGATGTCGGCCTCGACCGTCTCGGCCGCGCCGCCCTTCGCAGGCTCGACGCTGAGCGTGATGCCGGCGCCGCCGACTTCCGCCTTCGTCACCTTGCTGCCGAGCTTGAACTTCAGCCCCTGCTTGGCGAGCAACCGCTGGAAGTGCTTGGTGATCTCGTCATCGACGCCTGGCGTGATGCGGTCGAGGAATTCGATCACCGTCACGTCAGAACCCAGCCGGCGCCATACCGAGCCCAGCTCCAGCCCGATGATGCCCGCGCCGACCACGACCAGCCGCCTGGGCACCTCCGTGAGCTCGAGTGCGCCCGTCGAGGAGACGATCTTCTTCTCGTCTACCGTGACGCCCGGCAGCGGCGTCACTTCCGAGCCCGAGGCGATCAGGATGTTCTTGGTCGTAAGCGTGTCCTTGATCGCGCCGTCATCGCCGAGGACTGCAACCGCACCCGCCGCCTCTATGCGGCCGGTGCCCTGGAACGACGCGATCTTGTTCTTCCTGAACAGGAAGGCGACACCCTTGGTGGTCGCTTCGACGACCTCGGCCTTGCGCTTCATGAACTGGGCGAAGTCGAGCGTCGGCGGCGCGACCTTGATGCCGTGCACGGCAAGATCGTGGCCCGCCTCCTCGAACAGGTGCGAGGATTGCAGCAGCGCCTTGGACGGGATGCAGCCCACGTTCAGGCAGGTGCCGCCGAAGGTTGCGCGCTTCTCGACGACCGCCACCTTGAGGCCGAGCTGGCTTGCGCGGATCGCCGCCACGTAGCCGCCGGGGCCGGAGCCGATCACGATCAGATCGAAGAGTTCGTTCGCCATGTGCTCACCTGATCGCCATGCACACCGTGTCATCCCGAGCGTAGCGAGGAATCTATGCTGATCCGCCTGGATCCCTCGCTACGCTCGGGATGACACGGTGCAAGTTGCCACTGCTTGCGTTCTAAACCCCGAGCAGAAGGCGCTCGGGATCCTCGATGCATTCCTTGACCCGCACCAGGAACAGCACGGCCTCGCGACCGTCGATGATGCGGTGGTCGTAGCTGACCGCGAGATACATCATCGGCCGCGCCTTGATCTCGCCGCCCACGACCATCGGCCGCTGCTGGATCTTGTGCATGCCGAGGATGGCGGACTGCGGCGGGTTGAGGATCGGCGTCGACATCAGCGAGCCGTAGACACCCCCGTTGGAGATGGTGAAGGTGCCGCCGGTCAGGTCGGCGATCGACAGCTTGCCGTCGCGCGCCTTGCGGCCGAGCTCGCCGATGCCCTTCTCGATGCCGCCGAAATCGAGCGTGTCGGCGTCGCGCAGCACCGGCACGACCAGGCCGTTGGGCGTGCCGACGGCGACACCGATGTCGTAGTAGTTCTTGTAGACGAGATCGTCGCCCTCGATCTCGGCATTGACCGCCGGCAGCTCCTTCAGCCCCGCGATGCACGCCTTCACGAAGAACGACATGAAGCCCAGCCGCGCGCCATGCTTCTTCTCGAAATCCTCCTTCAGCCGCTCGCGCAGCGCCATGACGTTGGTCATGTCCACCTCGTTGAAGGTGGTCAGCATGGCGGCGGTGTTCTGCGCCTCCTTGAGGCGGTTGGCGATGGTGCGGCGGAGCCGCGTCATCTTCACCCGCTCCTCGCGGTCGGCGCGGGGGCGCGGACCGGCCGGCACGGCGGGCTTGGCGGCCGGCGCTGCAGCCGGGGCCGGGATCGACGACAGCGCAGCCATCACGTCGGACTTGGTGGCGCGGCCGTCCTTGCCGCTGGGCTGGATCGCGGCCGGAGCGACACCCTTCTCTTCGGCGAGCTTGCGGACCGCGGGCCCCGAGGCAGCGACATTAGCCACCGGCGGAGACACTGAGGCCGGACCAGGTGCAGAGTATGGGTTCGGAACGACAGCCGTGGCCGGCTTGGGGGTGGATGCAGTGGGAGCGGGAGGGGTGATCGCAGGCTTAGGCGCCGCAACGGCGCCGCCCGCTTCGATGCGGCAGAGTACCCCGCCGACCTGCACCGTGGCGCCCTCCTCGACCGCGAGCTCGGAGATCGCGCCGGCCGTGGTCGCCGGCACCTCGACGGTGACCTTGTCCGTCTCGAGCTCGCACAACGGCTGGTCGACGGTGACACTGTCGCCCACCTTGACCATCCATTTGGAGACGGTTGCCTCGGTGACCGATTCACCCAATGCAGGAACCTTGATCTCGACGGCCATGACTTGCTCTCCTCAGCCGACCGTCAACGCGCGGTCGACGAGATCGGCCTGTTCCTTCAGATGGGTGCGTGCCGAACCGGTCGCGGGCGACGCCGCTTCGGGCCGGCCGACGTAGACTGGCCGGCGCGCGCGGACCGAGAGGGTCGACAGCGCGCGATCGATGCGCCGATCGACGAAGTGCCACCCGCCCATGTTCTCGGGCTCCTCCTGGCACCACACCACTTCGGCGTTGGGATATTGCGACAGCCGCACGCCGAGCCGGTTGATCGGGAAAGGATAGAGCTGCTCGATGCGGATGATGGCGATGTTGTCGATCTTGCGCTTGCGCCGCTCGGCCACGAGATCGAAGTAGACCTTGCCGCTGCACAGCACGACCCGCTCGATCTTGGCGTCCGGCGCGAGCTGGTCCGTCTCCGGAAGGATGCGGCGGAACGAAGAGCCCGGCCCGAAGTCGGCCAGCGTCGAGACGCAATCCTTGTGGCGCAGGAGCGACTTCGGCGTCATCACGATCAGCGGCTTGCGGAAGGTGCGGCGCATCTGCCGGCGCAGCGCGTGGAAGTAGTTGGCCGGCGTGGTCGGCACCACGACCTGCCAGTTGTCCTCGGCGGAGAGCTGCAGATAGCGTTCGAGGCGCGCCGAGCTGTGCTCGGGACCCTGGCCCTCGTAGCCGTGCGGCAGCAGCATCACGAGGCCGTTCATGCGCAGCCACTTACTCTCGCCCGAGCAGATGAACTGATCGATGATCACCTGCGCGCCATTGGCGAAGTCGCCGAACTGCGCCTCCCACAGCACCAGTGCATTGGGCTCGGCCGACGAATATCCGTACTCGAAGCCCAGCACGCCCGCCTCGTTCAGCGGGCTGTCGATCACCTCGAAGTTGGCCTGCCCCTCGGCCACGTGATTGAGCGGAATATACTTGTTCTCGTTGCTCTGGTCGGTCAGCACCGAATGGCGCTGCGAGAAGGTGCCGCGTGCCGAATCCTGGCCGCTGAACCGCACCGGCGTGCCCTCAGACAGAAGCGTGCCGAACGCCAGCGCCTCGCCGGTCGCCCAGTCGATGTCCTTGCCGGTATCGATCGCCTTGCGCTTCTCCTGCAGGAGCCGCGTGATCTTGCGGTTGAGCTCGAAGCTCTTCGGCGGCTCGGAGATCGCGCGACCGACCGCCAGCAGATTCTCGGTTTCGACGGCGGTGATCCCCTTGCGATCCTCCTCGCCCGGCGCGATCGTCATGCCCGACCACTTGCCTTCGAGCCAGTCGGCCTTGTTGGGCTTGTAGTTGGTCGCTGCCTCGAGCGCCTTGTCGAGCTTGGAGCGCAGCTCGGCGTCCATCGCCTGGACGTCCGCCGCCGTCACGACGCCCTCGGCCTCGAGCCGCGCGGCGTAGACTTCCTTCACCGTCTTGTGGCCGCCGATCTCCTTGTACATCAGCGGCTGGGTGAACATGGGCTCGTCCGATTCGTTGTGCCCGTAGCGCCGGTAGCAGAACATGTCGATGACGATGTCGCGCTTGAAGTGCTGACGGAACTCCGTGGCGATGCGGCTGACATGCACGACGGCCTCAGGGTCGTCGCCGTTCACGTGCAGGATCGGCGCCTGCACGATCTTGGCGACTTCGGTGCAATACGGGCCGGAGCGCGAATAGGTCGGAAGGGTCGTGAAGCCGATCTGGTTGTTGACCACGAAATGGATGGTGCCGCCGATGCGGTAGCCGCCGAGGTCCGAGAGATCGAGGCTCTCGGCCACCAGACCCTGGCCCGCGAAGGCCGCGTCGCCGTGCATCAGGATCGCCATCACCTGGCTGCGCTCCGTGTCACCACGCTGGTCCTGCTTGGCGCGCGCCTTGCCCAGCACGACCGGATTGACCGCCTCGAGATGCGACGGGTTGGGCGCCAGCGACAGATGGATCACAGAGCCGTCGAACTCGCGGTCGGCCGAGGCGCCGAGGTGATACTTCACGTCGCCCGAGCCGCGCATCTCCTCCGGCTGGGAGGAGCGACCCTGGAATTCGGAGAACAGCGCGGTGTAGCTCTTGTGCATGACATGCACGAGCGTGTTGAGGCGGCCGCGATGGGGCATGCCGAGCACGACTTCCTTGACACCCAGCTGGCCGCCGCGCTTCAGGATCTGCTCGATGCCGGGGATCAGTGATTCGCCGCCGTCGAGGCCGAATCGCTTGGTGCCGACGAACTTCAGTCCGAGATACTTCTCCAGCCCTTCCGCCTCGACCACGCGCTCCATAATCATGCGACGGCCGGTCAGAGTGAAGTCGGTGCGATTCTCGATGTGCTCGATGCGCTCCTGGATCCACGCCTTTTGATCGGGATCGGAGATGTGCATGTATTCGACGCCGATCTTGCCACAATAGGTCCTGCGCAGCCGGTCCATGATCTGGCGCAGGGTCGCGGCATCGCCCAGCCCGAGCGAGCCGAAGATCAGGATCGGGCGGTCCCAGTCGGCCTCCTTGAAGCCGTAGGTCGCGGGATCGAGCTCCTGGTGTGGGGCCTGATGCACCAGGCCAAGCGGATCGAGGTCGGCGGCGAGATGGCCGCGGATCCGGTACGAGCGGATCAGCAGGAATGCGCGCGAGGTGTCGTAGGCCGCAGCGCGGATCTCTTCCTCGCTCCGGCCGGCCAGCGGCATGGCCGCACCCTTGCCGGCATTGACGTTGCGGTTGGCAGCCACGCGCGGCATCTCTGCGTCGGGCACATCGAGGACCCGCGCACCGTTCGGTGCCCACGATGCGCCGCGCACCCCGGCGAGCACGTCGCCACGCTCCTCGGCAAGCGCCTCGAAGAAGGTGCGCCAATCGGCATCGACGCGAGTCGGATCGTCCAGGAAGCGGGCGTAAAGTTCCTCAATGAACGGTGCGTTGGCGCCGAACAGGAATGACGTCTGCTCTGCTTGCATCGCATTTGCTCCTTTAACGCTCTTCGGACCACGAGCCTCCAGCTCGCTCATACGCGCAGATGAATGCGCTCAAATCATGAGTGAGCTGAAGCTCGCAGTCCTGAAGATCAGCCCTTCATCGCCTTGAGCATTTCCTCGCCCAACGCGGCCGGCGAATCGGCAACCTTGATGCCGGCCGAGCGCAGGGCTTCGACCTTGAACTCGGCCGTATCATTGCCGCCCGAGATGACCGCGCCGGCATGGCCCATGCGGCGCCCGGGCGGGGCCGTGCGGCCGGCGATGAAGCCGACGACGGGCTTCTTGGTCCGGGAGGACTTGATGTAGTCGGCACCCTTGACCTCGGCGTCGCCGCCGATCTCGCCGATCATGACGATGCCCTCCGTTTCCGGATCGGACAGCAGCATCTCGAGGCACTCGACGAAATTCGTGCCGTTCACCGGATCGCCGCCGATGCCGATGCAGGTCGTCTGTCCAAGGCCGACCGCGGTGGTCTGCGCCACGGCCTCGTAGGTGAGCGTGCCGGAACGCGAGACGATGCCGATCTTGCCGCGCTTGTGGATGTGGCCCGGCATGATGCCGATCTTGCACTCGTCCGGCGTGATGACGCCGGGACAGTTGGGGCCGATGAGACGCGACTTCGAGCCCACCAGCGTGCGCTTCACCTTCACCATGTCGAGCACGGGAATGCCCTCGGTGATGCAGACGATCAGCGGGATCTCGGCATCGACCGCCTCGAGGATCGAATCGGCGGCGAACGCCGCCGGCACGTAGATAACCGTCGCCGTCGCGCCGGTCTTCTCGACCGCCTCGGCAACGGTGTCGAACACTGGCAGGTCGAGATGCCGGGTGCCGCCTTTGCCGGGCGTCACGCCGCCGACCATTTTGGTGCCGTAGGCGATCGCTTGTTCGGAATGGAAAGTGCCCTGGCTGCCGGTGAAGCCCTGGCAGATGACCTTGGTGTTCTTGTCGACCAGCACGGCCATCAGTTGGACTCCTTGACCGCTTGGACGATCTTCTGCGCGGCATCGGCGAGATTCTCGGCGGATGTGATCTTGAGGCCCGATTCTTTCAAGATCTTCTTGCCGAGCTCGACATTGGTGCCTTCGAGCCGCACCACCAGCGGCACGTGCAAATTGACCTCGCGCGCCGCGGCGACGACTCCCTCGGCGATCACGTCGCAGCGCATGATGCCGCCGAAGATGTTGACCAGGATGCCCTCGACGTTTGGATCCTTGAGGATGATCTTGAACGCCGCTGTCACCCGCTCCTTGGTGGCGCCGCCGCCGACATCGAGGAAGTTCGCCGGCGAGGAGCCGTAGAGCTTGATGATGTCCATCGTCGCCATGGCGAGGCCGGCGCCGTTGACCATGCAGCCGATCTGGCCGTCGAGCTTGACGTAGTTCAGCGCGTACTTCGCGGCCTCGGTCTCGGAAGGATCCTCCTCGTCGAGGTCGCGCAGGGCCTCGAGCGTCTTATGCCGCTCGAGCGCGCTGTCGTCGAAATTCATCTTGGCATCGAGCGCGATCACATCGCCGGCGCCGGTCACGACCAGCGGATTGATTTCGATCAGCGAGCAGTCGAGCTCGGTGAACGCCTTGTAGAGGCCACCGGCAAGCGCCACGAACTTGCCGACCTGCTTGCCGCTCAGGCCGAGCGCGTAGGCGATCTTGCGGCCCTCGAAGGCCTGGAAGCCCGCCGCCGGATCGATCGCCTGCTTGACGATCTTTTCCGGCGTTTCGTGCGCCACGGCCTCGATGTCCATGCCGCCTTCGGTCGAAGCGACGAAAGAGATCCGGCCGACGGCGCGATCGACCAGCAGCGAGATATAAAGTTCGCGCTTGATGTCGCAGCCTTCCTCGATATAGAGCCGCTTGACGGCCTTGCCGGCCGGACCGGTCTGCTTGGTGACCAGCTCATGGCCCAGCATGGAGGCAGCCGCCACGCCGACCTCGTCGATCGATTTCACGACGCGGACGCCCCCTTTGCCGCTCGAGTCGTCCTTGAAGCGGCCTTTGCCCCGACCGCCGGCGTGGATCTGCGCCTTGACGACGGTGACGGGCGTGCCGAGATTGCGCGCCACGTCCATCGCCTCGTCCTTGGTATAGGCGACCCCGCCCTTCAGCAGGGGGATGGCAAACTTGGCCAAGAGCGACTTGGCCTGATACTCATGGATGTTCATGCGGTCCTATTGCGCTGCCGATCAGCAAAAAGCGTGCACGTTGTCAGTTGCTAAACGCAACTAGCTCGCAGTAGCGGCACTTTATGAGTGCCGCTCCGGCTTGGCAACGACGGACTGGTGACGCTTTTAAGTCCCCTCAGGGACCGTGCGACTTACCCTGCGGCGACGATCTTCTTCGTCGCCTCGACCAGCGACTTTACCGCCTCGACCGACTTCTCGAACATGCCGCGCTCCTTGGCGTTCAGCTCGACATGGACGATGCGCTCGACGCCGCCGGCTCCGATCACCACCGGAACCCCGATGTAGAGGCCCTTGACGCCGTACTCGCCGTTCAGCAGGGCCGCGCAGGGCAGGACGCGCTTCTTGTCGCGCAGATAGGACTCTGCCATCGCGATTGCCGAGGCGGCCGGCGCGTAGAAAGCCGAGCCGTTGCCCAGAAGTCCCACGATCTCGGCCCCGCCGTCGCGGGTGCGCTGGACGATTTTCTCGAGCTTCTCGTGGGTGGTCCAACCCATGTCGACCAGATCATGGAGAGGAATGCCGCCAACCGTCGAATAGCGGATCAGCGGCACCATGGTGTCGCCGTGGCCGCCCAGCACGAAAGCGGTCACGTCCTCGACCGAGACGTTGAACTCCTGAGCAAGGAAGAGGCGGAAGCGGGCGGAATCGAGCACGCCGGCCATGCCAACCACCTTGTTGGCCGGGAAGCCGGTGACTTCCTGCATCAGCCCGACCATGGCATCGAGCGGATTGGTGATGACGATGACGAAGGCGTCGGGCGCGTTCTCCTTGATGCCCTTGCCGACCGCGTTGATCACCCTGGCATTGATGCCGACCAGATCGTCGCGCGTCATGCCGGGCTTGCGCGGCACGCCGGCGGTCACGATCACGACATCGGCACCGGCGATGTCCTTGTAGTTCGACGAGCCCGAGTAGCTCGCGTCGAAGCCCGCGACCGGCGAGAGCTGGGCGATGTCGAGCGCCTTGCCCTTGGCCGTGCCCTCAGCCTGCGGAATGTCGAACAGGACGATGTCGCCCAGTTCCTTCTGGCCCGCTAGCAGGGCAAGGGTGCCGCCAATCTGTCCAGCGCCGATCAGCGCGATCTTCTTGCGAGCCATGCTAAGTTCTCCCGATTCTGAAGGCGGCGCGTGGTAGCGCGATTTCGGGAGGGCGGCAAGAAGACGTGAGCTTGCGGCGGCTCGGTGTCTCTAGACTGGATGGCGCTTGATGTGCGCCAGCATCAATTCGGTCGCCTTGGCCGCCGCCTGGTCCATCACGAAGTGGCCGACGCCCGGCAGCACTTCCATGGCGTAGGCTGCGGTCACGAACTCGCCGGTGCCCTTCGCGGCATCGGGGCCGACGGTCGCGTCGGCATCGCCCCAGATATAGAGCGTCGGCACCTCGATGGGACCGAAGTCGCCGGACAGGCCCTTGTTGGAGCGGTACCACGCGAGCGCGGCCTCGATCGCCTCGCGGCTGCCCAACACCGAGACATGATCCTCGATCGCGGCCTTCGAGACGTCCTGGCCGAACAAGCCCTCGCGCAGGCGACGGGCATTGTCCTCGGTCAGCAATCGGCCGGTCTCCGGCTCGAGGAACTTGCCGTGGTGGCGCGAGCGGTGCTTCTGGTCGCCGTTCGGATCCTGTAGCGCCCGCCGGAAGGACAACGGATGCGGCCGCGACAGGACGGTAAGTGAGGCAAGTCGCCCGGGATGAGCGTTGGCCACCCCCCACGAAACCTGTCCGCCCCAATCATGCCCGACGAGATGGAAACGCTTGCCATCGTAACCGGCGGCCGCGGCAATCTCGAGCGCGTCGTTGACCAGCCTGTCGAACGCATAGTTCGAAAGATCGACCGGGTCCGGCCGCGCGCCGCGCGAGTAGCCGCGCTGATCGGGCGCGACGGCGCGATAGCCGGCTCTTGCGAGCGCGGGCAAGGCTTCGCGCCAGCTATGCCGCGACTCCGGAAAGCCGTGCAGCAGCAGGACCAGCGGTCCATCGGTCGGGCCTGCAACATCCGTGGTGAATGTCAGGCCCGACCGTGTCGCGAGTCCGATCGTCTCGGTCATCGTTCGATCAGCCGACGCCGTTTGCCTTGAACCAGGCCAGCGCGATTTTCCAGCCGTCCTCAGCCTGCTCCTTGCGGAAGGACGGACGGTAGTCGGCGTTGAAGCCGTGCGGCGTGTCCGGATAGACTTTGATCTGCGACTTCTGGGCGGCTGCGCTGCCGGCCTTGAGCGCGGCGCGCATCTTCTCGACCGATTCCTGGCTGATGCCGGTGTCGGCGCCGCCGTACAGGCCCTGCACCGGGCCGTGCAGGCTCTTGGCGATGTCGACCGGGTTGGTCGGCGAGAGCGGCGTGGCGTCCTTCGCGAGCGGGCCGTACCAGGCAACACCGGCCTTCACCGCGGGATTGTGCGCGTCGTACATCCACACGATACGGCCGCCCCAGCAGAAGCCGGTGATCCCGAGCTTGGCGGTGTCGGCCTTGCCTTCGCCCTTGGCGAAGGCCACGGTCGAATCGAGATCGCCCATGACCTGCGCGTCCGGCACCTTGGAGACGATGTCCTTGATGAGGGTCGGGATATCGCTGATCTTGGTGGCATCGCCCTGCCGGAAGTAGAGATCGGGCGCGATGGCGTAGTAGCCCGCCTTGGCGAAGCGGCGGCAGATGTCGGCGATGTGCGCATGCACGCCGAAGATCTCCTGCACCACCAGGATGGTGCCGAAGCCGGTGCCGGACGCCGGCATGGCACGGTACGCCATCATGTCCTTGCCGTCCGAGGTCTTCACCGAGACCGTGCCGGCCGTGAGGCCGTCGGCCGGCGTGGTGATCATGGTCTGAGCCTGGATCGGCTGCGCGGCCAGCGCGAAGGTCGTCCCGAAGGCAGCGCCGAACAGGGCCTTGCGGCGCGAGACGTTGTCGTCGAAGGAAATGCTGTCGCCGTCCATGATAGGCCTCCCGAAGGGGGTTGAATGCGGCGGGGAGCCTAGGCTGCCGCTGCCGCCACCCACAATCACAATCCGGCGAGTATCAGGCCGCCTCGATATGCGACAGCGCGAGATAGTCGGGACTCTGCATCTCCATGAGACGCGACACGGTACGCTGGAACTCGAAGGCGCCGTCGCCTTCGGTATAGAGCTTCTCCGGCGATGCGGCAGCGGAGCAGATGAACTTCACTTTCCGCTCGTAGAAGCTGTCGATCATGGTGACGAAGCGTGCTGCCTTGTCCTGGCTGTCCGGCCCCATCTTGGGGATGCCCGCCATGATCACAGTATGGAAGTGATCGGCGATGCACAGGAAGTCAGCGGCACCCATCGGCCTCGCGCACCAATCCATGTAGTCCGCCATGGCGACGCCCGGCGCAGCGCGCGGCACCGGGACATCGCGGCCCTGGGTCCGCAGCACGCGCGGCTCGCCGTCGGCGCCACCCGACAGCGTGCGGAACGCCTCGTCGAGCTTCGCCGCCGCCCAGGCGCCGAGCGGCGTGAGATAGACGTCGAGCTCGCGGATGCGGTCCATGCGGTAGTCGCGGCCACCGCCCAGCTCGAGGATCTCCAGCCGCTGCTTCAATAGCTCGATGAAAGGCAGGAAGCGATCGCGCTGCAGGCCGTTCCTGTAGAGATCGTCGGGCGCGCGGTTCGACGTGGCGACGACCGTGAGTCCCTCCTCGAACAGCGTCTCGAACAGGCGGCCGAGGATCATCGCATCGGCGATATTGGTGACCTGGAACTCGTCAAAGCAGAGCAGCCGCGTCTCCTGGGCGATCGCCCTGGCGATCGGCACGATCGTGTCGGCCTCGGCCGGCGCGCCCTTTGCCGCAAGCTCCTCGCGCCGCCGGTGAAGGCGGTCGTGCACCTCGAGCATGAATTCATGGAAGTGCACGCGGCGCTTCTTCTTGACCGGCGCGTCGTCGAAGAACAGGTCCATCAGCATCGATTTGCCGCGACCGACCGGTCCCCAGATGTAGAGGCCGTGCGGACCGGCGGCCGGCTTCTCGCGGGAGCCGAAGCCGAGCCGCGCCCAGAGACCCTGCTTCGCCGGCAGAGGCGCCACTGCGGAGAGCTGATCGTGCACCGCCTGCAGGCGCGCCACGATCTTTTCCTGCACGGGGTCGGAGCGCACCTGCCCCGCGGCACGGCGCGCGGCAAGGTTGGCGACAGGCCCCTTGCCGGTCGAGGGGGTATCGAAGTCCATTGGTGGCCATACCTAGCTCAGGCCGATGCGCCTGCCTATAAGATGCGGCAATGAAGATCGCCTTTCTCGGCACGTCGGAATTCGCCGTCCCCGCGCTCCAGGCGCTGGTCGATGCCGGCCATGACGTGGTCGCCGTCTATTCGCGCGCGCCCAAGCCCGCCGGCCGCGGCCAGCAGGAGCGCAAGACGCCGGTGCATCGGCTGGCCGACGCGCTCGGCCTGCCCGTGCGCACACCTAAGACGCTCAGGACCAACGAGGAAGCGGCCGCCTTCGAGGCGCTCGATCTCGATGCGGCGGTCGTCGTGTCCTATGGCCATATCCTGACCAGGCCGTTCCTCGAGGCGCCGATACTGGGCTGCATCAACATCCACGGCTCGCTGCTGCCGCGCTGGCGCGGCGCCGCGCCGATCCATCGCGCGATCCTCGCTGGCGACGCCGAGACGGGCGTCACCACCATGCGCATGGACGAAGGCCTCGACACCGGCCCGATGCTGCTGGCCGAACGCACGCCGATCTCCGCCGCCGACACGGCGGAAAGCGTGCATGACCGGTTGGCGGCGCTCGGCGCGACACTGATCGTCTCGACGCTCGACGGGTTGATGCGCCGCTCGATCGATCCCACGCCGCAGCCCGAGCAGGGCGTCACCTATGCCCACAAGCTCGGCAAGGAAGAAGGTGTGCTCGACTGGCGGCAACCGGCAGCGGAACTCGAGCGCAAGGTGCGCGCGTTCCATCCGTGGCCGGGCACGTCCTTCACGTTCGACGGCGAGCAGATCAAGGTGCTGGGCGCGGCGCTCGCGCTGGCCGGCGGCGCGCCGGGCACGGTAAGCGTCGCGCGCGACGGCTTCCCCGTGGTGGCTTGCGGAATCGGTGGCTTGCGGCTGCTCAAGCTGCAGCGGCCCGGCAAGGCCGCGCAGGCGGCCGACGCCTTCCTGCGCGGCTTCGCTTTGCCGGCTGGCACGGTCCTGCCCTCGCCCGACGTCGTGTCGCTGCCCCAGACCCGCCCGCGCTGAGCCGTGCCGCGCTACAGGATCACCGTCGAGTACGACGGCGGGCCTTTCGTCGGCTGGCAGCGCCAGGATACCGGCCCGTCGATCCAGGCGGCCCTCGAGGACGCCGTGTTCGCCCTCAGCGGCGAACGCGTCCATGTGCAGGGCGCAGGCCGGACCGACTCCGGCGTCCATGCGCGGGGCCAGGTCGCGCATTTCGACATGGCCGCGGAGAAGCGCGCCGAGGAGGTGCGTGGCGCGCTCACCTTCCACCTCAAGCCGAACCCGATCGTCGTGATCGCGGCGGAACTGGCGCCGAAGGGATTCCACGCGCGCTTTTCGGCGACATACCGACGCTATCATTACCGCATCCTGAACCGGCGCTCGCCGGCGGCGATGGAGCGCGGCCATGTGTGGCACGTGCCGGTACCGCTGGAGATCGAGGCGATGCAGGAGGCGGCGTCCGTGCTGATCGGCACGCACGACTTCAACAGCTTCCGTTCGGTGTCGTGCCAGGCCAAGTCTTCGATCAAGACGCTCGAAGAGCTGTCGGTGACGCACTGCGGCGAAGAGATCCATCTCGATGTCGGCGCGCGATCGTTCCTGCACAACCAGGTGCGTATCCTGGCCGGCACTCTCCAGATGGTGGGCCGCGGCCAATGGAGCAAGGACGATGTCGGGGCGGCGTTGGCCGCGCGCGATCGCACGCGGGCCGGGCCGACCGCACCGCCGGCCGGGCTCTGCCTGATGGAGGTGCGCTACGACGGACGCTCAGACGCCGAGGGCGACCCCGAGGAGTCGATTGACGAGAATTGACAGGAAGTAGGACGGCACCCAGTTCACGACCATCAGCACGGCCGCGAGCGTCCAGGGTGCGCCGAGCGCCATCCGCGTCGTTGTCATGAACCAGTAGAAGAAGAGAATCTGCAGGACGACCTGCAGCAGCGCCGTTACGCCCGTCGGGGCCACGCTGGCCACCAGCTCGCCCAGCAGCAGCAGGACCACCGCCGGCAGGTTGATCCAGTTGAGGGACGCGATGTAGCGCGGATAGCGTTCGAGCCAGCCGCGCCGTCGTGCGATCTCGTAGAAGATCACCGGAAACAGCAGCCAGTCGACCACGAAGCGCAACGCCTCCACGAAGGCGATCTCCCAATCCTCGGCGGTGGTGATGAGCGACGCATAGTGGAGGAAGAGGTAGAGCGCGTAGAACGGCGCCACCACGAGCATGACCTGGAACGAGCGCAGGCAGCTTTCGAGCGTGTTGTCGAAATGCGCCAGCGCCGTGGGATCACGCAGCAGGAACTTGACCGCGCCCCGGCTGCCACGGGCGATTTCAGCGCCGCTCAACATCGGTGATCAGGCGGCGAAATAACGGTCGAGCACCGTTTCGTAGACGCGCGCCAGGGCCTTGAGGTCGGCGACGGCACTCTTCTCGTCGACCTTGTGCATGGTCTCGCCGACCAGGCCAAACTCCAGCACCGGACAATAGGAACGGATGAAACGCGCATCGGAGGTCCCGCCGGTGGTCGACAGCTCGCACTCCACGCCCGCCACGTCGCGCACCGCGCCGGCCACCAGCTCCGAGAGCGGGCCGGGCGGCGTGTAGAAGGACTCGCCCGAGACCTCGACCTTGTACTCGACCGTGCCGTTGCCGCCGAGAGCCGCCAGGGCGCGCTCGATACGCTCCTGCAGATGAGCCAGCAGCGTTTTCGAGGTCCAGAGATCGTTGAAGCGCGTGTTGAAGCGCGCCTTGGCGGTGCCCGGCGCGATGTTGGTCGCCTTGTTGCCGACATCGACCGTGGTGAACTGCAACGAGGTCGGCTGGAAATGGGTGCTGCCCTTGTCGATCGGCTCGCGCACCAGCGCCTCGATGATCGCGGACAGGCGATGGATCGCATTATCCAGCCGCTCGGGATAGGCGACATGGCCCTGGATGCCGTGCACAATGAGGTCGACGGTCATGCTGCCGCGCCGGCCGATCTTCATCATGTCGCCGAGGCGCTTCGAGCTGGTCGGCTCGCCGACGATGCAGGCGTCGATCGTCTCGCCGCGCTCGGCGAGCTTCTTCAGCATCTTCACCGTGCCGTTGACCGCGGGGCCTTCCTCGTCGCCGGTGACCAGCAGGCTGATCGCGCCGCCGAAGTCGTGGCCGCGCTTCGCCAGGAAGCGGGCTGAGGCCTCGGTGAAGGCCGCTATCGCGCCCTTCATGTCGGCGGCGCCGCGCCCGAACAGGTAACCGGCCGACAGCTCGGCCGAGAAAGGCCCGATCGTCCAGGACGAGAGATCGCCCACCGGCACGACGTCGGAATGGCCGGCGAAACAGAAGTGCTTTCCGCCTTCGCCGGGCTCCCGCCCGATGCGGGCGTAAAGGTTCGCGACATCGTCGGTGCCGGCCTGGGTGAAATCCATCCGCTCGCAGCGGAAGCCGAGAGTGCCGAGCGTGCGTTCGAGAAGCTGCAGCGCGCCGCCTTCCGCCGGGGTCACGCTCTCGCAGCGCACCAGCGCGCGCGTCAGTTCAACCACGTCGGAGACGGAAGGAGCCAGGGTGTCGGGCATGGCCGGACACTACAACCGCAAGCCCGCAAAGAGAAGAGCGCCGGCCCGCGTTCCAAGGCCGACGCTCAGTCGAGATGAGAGGAAGATTCAGTCTTTTTATTCTACGAAGCGATTGTCCGAGTCAGGCCACCATGCGGTCGGCCTCCTGCAGGTTGACCGAGACGAGCTGCGATACGCCCTGCTCGGCCATGGTGACGCCGTACAGCCGGTCCATGCGCGCCATGGTGACGCGATGGTGGGTGATGATCAGGAAGCGCGTGTCGGTACGGCCGGCGATCTCGTTCACCAGGCCGCAGAAACGCTCGACGTTGAGATCGTCCAGCGGCGCGTCGACCTCGTCGAGCACGCAGATCGGCGCGGGATTGGTCATGAACACGGCGAACAGGAGCGACAGCGCCGTCAGCGCCTGCTCGCCGCCCGACAGCAGCGACATTACCTGCAGCTTCTTGCCCGGCGGGCTGGCATGGATCTCGAGGCCAGCCTCGAGCGGATCTTCCGACTCGGTGAGGCGAAGCTCGGCCTTGCCGCCGCCGAACAGCTTGGTGAAGAGCTGCTGGAAGTGCGTGCTGACCTGCTCGAAGGCAGCGAGGAAGCGCTCACGGCCTTCGCGATTCAGGCTCTGGATGCCCTGGCGCAGGCGGCCGATGGCGGCGATCAGGTCGTCACGCTCGGCGGTCATGCCGGTGATCTGCTGCTCGAGCTCGGTGGCCTCTTCCTCGGCGCGCAGGTTGACCGCGCCCATCGTCTCGCGCTCATGCACCAGCCGCTCCAGCTTGTGCTCGGCCTTCTCCAGGTCGGGCAGCTCTTCGACCGACTGCACCTCGGCCAGCGCCAGAACCTCGTCGATCTCGACGCGCAGCCGCTCCTGGATGCGATCGACCACCGCCTCGCGATCCTTGATCGCCTGCTCCATCAGGCCCTCGCGCCGCACCCGGCTCTCGCGCGCCCCGGCGAGCTCGGCTTCGACCGTGCGCATCGCCTTGTCGGCCTGGGCGAGCCTGGTCTCGCCGATGGCGAGCTGGTCGGCCGCCTCCTGGCGCTTCGCCTCGGCCTCCTCGATCGCCTCTCCGAGCGCGAGTTGCTTGGCTTCGATCTCGGCCGGCCTCGCCTCAAGCTCGGCCAGGGTCCCCGCGATCTGCTCGCGCCGTGCTTCGAGCTCGACGATCTGCCCATCCGCATCGGTCAGGCGCTTGCTCCAGCCCGCGTGATCCTGCGCGACGCGCCCGAGCCGCTCGACCCGCATCTCGGCTTCGCGCGCCAGGCGGCTGCAGTTGCCTTCGGCCTGGACCAGCGCGGCCCGCAGCTCGGCGATGCGGGCGCGCAGCATGCCGGCCGTCGCGCGGTCGGCCTGGGTATCGGCAATCGCCGACAGCCGCGCCTGGCGAAAGGTGCGGCGCATCTCGGCCTCGGCCACGTCGCCGACAATCTCGGCCATCATCTGCTCGGTGCCGACCTGGCGCGTATGTAGCTGGTCGATGCGGCGCGATACCTCGGCATGCCGGTCGCGCGCCTGGGTGGCCACGCGTTCGGCTGCGGCGATGGCGCTCTGGGCGCCGCGCTCGGCCGCACGGGTCGCCTCGCCGGCTTCCTGAGCCTTGCGCCGCGACGCCTCGGCGACCTGCCGCTCGTTCTGCCGCGCATTGTCGACGCAAAGCTTTTCGGCCTCGCGCACCGCGGTCAGCCAGCGCTTCTTGTCGTCGACCTTGGCCTGTGCCTTGGCCTGCTCGGCCACGACGCCGTCGATCTGCTGGCGGATATCGGCCAGCCGGTTGCGCTGGCTGAGGCGCACCGCCGCGGTCGACGGAGCGCCGGCCCGCATCGTGTAACCATCCCAGCGCCATACCGCGCCCTCGACCGTGACAAGCTGCTGGCCGGCCTTGAGGCTCGGCTGCAGCGCGGTACCCGTCGCATCGTCGGAAACGATGCCGATGAAACCGATGCGGCGCTCGAGCTCCGGCAGTGCCTTCACGCGCGTACCGAGCGGTGTCGCCCCTTCTGGCAGCGCCGGCACATCGGCCAATAGGCCGAGCGGCAGCCAATGGGTCGGCGCGCCGCGATCCGACGAAGCTTCGAGATCCTCGCCGAACGCCGCGCCGAGCGCCTTCTCGAACCCTGGCGCCACGGTCAACGCGTCGAGCAACGGCGGCCAGAGCGAACCGGCCGCCGACTTCAATGCCGCGGCGACGCCTGCCTCCTCGGCCCGCAGCTTGGTCAGCCGCGCGTTGACCTTCTGCAGCAACTCATTGGCGGTGGCGTGGCTCGCCTCGGCAGCGGCCCTCTCGGCTGCACGAGCCTGCTCCATCTCGATGCGCTCGGCTTCGGCGCGGGCGACGGCCCGACGCGCGGCATCCGATTCGTACCGTTCGGCTTCGCGCGCCTGCTCGATCGACTCGGCGCCCTGATGGCGGGCTTCTTCCCAGGCCATGCGGGCGGCTTCGAGTTGGGCCTCGACATCCGGCAGCGCCGGCAGGCTCGACATCTCGTTCTCGATCTGACGCTGCTGCCCGGCGACTTCGGCGCGGCGGCTCTCCAGCCGGCGCAGGCGTTCCTGCACTTCGGCGATCTCGCGGTTGACGCTGTTGCGCAGCGCCTCGTCGTCGGCGATCTGGCGGTTCAGGCGATCGTGCTCGCTTTCGGCGACGACCGTTGCCTCCTTCGCCTCGTCGCGCGCTTCCTCGGCCGCGGCGGCGCGCTCGTCCTCGCCGACCCGCTCCTCCTCGAGCCTGGTGCGCTGGGCGTCGAGATCGGCGATCGCCGTCTCGGCATCGCTTTTGCGCCCGCGCTCGCGGCCGAGATCGCCTTCGGTCTGCCGCAGGCGGGCCTGCGCTTCCTGCTGGGCAGCCGCGACCCGCTCGCCTTCGGCGGCTAGTGCATCGTGCGCGATGCGCAGGCGCTGCAGGCCCGCGGCGGCGGCGGCCTCCTCATTGCGCAGCGGCGGCACCGCGGTCGCGGCTTCGGCCTGCGCCGTCGTGGCGAGGCCCACCAGCCGCGTCAGGTCGGCAACCTGCGCCTCGGCTTCCTTCAGTCGCTCGCCGGCTTCAGTCCGCTCGCTTTCGGCCTTGGCGAGCTTCAGCGCCAGCACGGACGCTTCGGCGCGGCGGATGTGATCCGACAGGTTGCGATAGCGGCTGGCCTGGCGCGCCTGGCGCTTGAGGCCCTTGTGCTGCTCCTCGAGGGCAACCAGCACGTCCTGCACGCGCGCGAGGTTCTGCTCGGCGGCACGCAACCGCAGCTCGGCCTCATGGCGGCGGGCGTAGAGGCCGGTGATGCCGGCCGCCTCGTCGATCACGCCGCGACGGTCGATCGGCTTGGCATTGATGAGCGTGCCGATGCGGCCCTGGCTGACCAGGGCGGTCGAACGCGAGCCGGTCGCGGCATCGGCGAACAATGTTTGCACGTCGCGCGCACGAATCTCGCGGCCGTTGACCGAGTAGGCCGAGCCATGGCCGCGCTCGATGCGGCGCGTCACGTCGAGTTGATCGGCGTCGTTGACCATTGCTGGGGCGGTGCGCGTCTTGTTGTCGAGGGTCAGCATGACCTCGGCGATGTTGCGCGCGGGGCGGGTGCCGGCGCCGGCGAAGATCACGTCCTCCATCTCCGAGCCACGCATCTGCTTGGCCGACGTCTCGCCCATCACCCACTTCAGCGCTTCGACCAAATTCGACTTGCCGCAGCCGTTCGGTCCCACGATGCCGGTCATGCCGGATTCGATGGCGAGCTCCGTCGGGTCGACAAAGGACTTGAAGCCGGAGAGCCGAAGCTTGTCGAACTGGACCATCTACACCACGCCTGTTTTCTGGCTACTTCGCGAGCTTGCTGAAGACGGCGTCCAGTTCCTCGACGGAACGTGCGCCCTTGAACTGCTCGCCGTTGATGAAAAGCGACGGGGTGGAGTTGACCCCCAGCGCCTCGCCGCCGCGATAGTCCGCGATGACGCCGTTCTGTACCGCATCGTTGGCCAGGCACGCCTTGACCTCGGCGTCCCCCATGCCGGCGATGCGCAGCGACTTGGCGAGATCGGCGATCGGGTCGGAAGCGGTGGCCCACTTCGCCTGTGTGCTGAAGATCACGTCGATCACGCCGAAATACTTGTCGTTGCCGGCGCATTCGGCGAGCTGGGCAGCCTTCACCGCTGTCTGGTCGAGCGGGAAATCGCGATAGATCAGCTTCACCTTGCCGGTATCAACCCACTTCTTCTTGATCTCGGGCAGGACCGTCACGGCGAAATGCGCACAGTGCGGGCAGGTAAAGGAGGCATATTCGATCAGGGTGATCGGCGCCTTGGGATCGCCCAACACGTGATCGCCGGGTTGGATGCCGAGCAGCGCCGACTTGTCGGTCGTCTGGGCAACCGCCACCGGCGCCAGCCCCGTGGAAGATGGGCGGGTTCCGAAAAACACCCCGGCAGCAATCGCGGCCACGGCAACGGCGCCGCCGGCGACGATCAAGATATTCCGCATAACGCCTTCCTCTCCACCATATCTTGGGAATTCAGCCTGTGGGGAGTCAACGACTACCGCCCCACCTGGCGCAAAATAGAATCGATGCCCTTGGCTCCACCTTCAGGGTTGCCGTAGCTCTGTTCATTGATGAACAGGGTCGGCGTGAACTTGACTCCTAGGGTTTGACCCGACTGGACGTCGCCGATGACCTTGTCGAAAAGGCGGTCGTCGGTCAGGCACGCTTGGGCCGGCAAGCCTGCCCGCTCCATGATCTTCACCATCTCCTCTTCCGGAGCGGGCGCCGTCAGCCAGTCGACCTGCGACTTGAAGAGCGCGTCGATCGTCTCGAAGAACTTCTCCGCCCCGCACTCGGCCAGCAGGCTGCCGCGCGTGGCGACCGCGTCGGACGGGTAGTGGCGATAGATGAAGCGCAGCCGGCCGGTGTCGATCCACTCGCTTTTGATCGCCGGCAGCACCGCGGCATGGAAGTTGGCGCAATGCGGGCAGGTCAATGAGAAGTAGTCGATGATGATGTTGGGCGCATCGGCCTTGCCCAGTACATGATCGGTCTCCAGCACGCCGAGCAGCTTGTCGACGTCCTGCGCGCGGGGCTCGCGCGGCAGCATCAACGTCCCCAGCGCTCCCAGCATCAAACCGCGCCGGCTGGTCGCGATGCGTGCGCCCAACCGCACCAGCGCCGCGCGCAGCTCGGGGTCCTTCACGTCGGCGGCGCTGCCGGCGATCCGTTGCATCGCCCGGGGATCGGGTTCCGTCGGGGGCGGCGGCACCGGCCGCAGCGACAGACCGCCCTGCACGATGCGGATGTCGTCGATGAAGCCGTGGCCGAAATAGGCGTTCACTCGCTCGACGATCTGCGCGCCGCGATGCTGGATCTCGAGCGCCGCCGCGCCGGCGACCTTCAGCCGGAGCGCCTTGCCGGAGCGGCCGCCACGGCCAGGCAGCAGCGCCTCGGGCTGCGTCAGGCGCGCGATCTCGACGCCGACGACGACGCTCCACTCGGCCCGGAGGCGGGCGATCGAGGCGCCGCGTCCCTTGGTGCGCTTCTCGGCGAGACCCGACGTCAGACGCTGGGCGAGACCGCCGAGGGCGCGGAAGCCGTTTTCGCGCATGGACCCTTTCAAATGCCGTTCCTTATGGTAGGGCACGGTGCTCCTCATGACCACGTCCCACGCCGCCCGTCTGCTCACCTGGTACGATCGTCATCGTCGCACCCTGCCGTGGCGTGCGCCGCCCGGCGATCGCACACCGCCTTACCTCGTCTGGCTGTCGGAGATCATGCTCCAGCAGACGACGGTGGCGACCGTCGGCGACTATTTTCACCGATTCGTGACCCGCTGGCCGACGGTCGAGGCGCTGGCCACCGCACCGCTCGACGAGGTGCTCTCGGCCTGGGCTGGTCTCGGATACTACGCACGCGCCCGTAACCTGCATGCGTGCGCGAACGCGATCGTGGGCCACTACGGCGGCGAGTTTCCCGAGGACGAGGCGAGCCTGCTCGCCCTGCCCGGCATCGGCCGCTACACGGCGGCGGCAATCCGCGCCATCGCCTTCGACCAGCCGGCCTCGGCGGTCGACGGCAATGTCGAGCGCGTGATCGCCCGCCTCTACGCGATTGAGACGCCACTGCCCGACGCCAAGATCGAGATCGCCGCGCGCGCCGTCGAGTTGGTGCCGCAGCAGCGCCCTGGTGACTACGCCCAGGCGATGATGGACCTCGGCGCTACGGTTTGCACGCCGCGCAATCCGAGCTGTGTGATTTGCCCCTTGCTCAAGGGCTGCCGCGGTCGTGTCCAGGGCATCGCCGAGCAGCTGCCGCGCCGCCTGCCCAAGGCCGACAAGCCGACCCGCCGCGGCCTCGCCTTCGTGCTGATGCGCAAGGACGGCGCGGTGCTGCTGCGCAAGCGGCCGGCCAAGGGGTTGCTCGGCGGGATGGACGAAGTGCCGTCGAGCGCCTGGCGCGAAGGCAAGCTGTCGATCGCGGACGCCCTCAAGGAGGCGCCCGTGCCGGCCAACTGGAAGGTGCTCGACGGCGGCATCCGGCACACCTTCACCCACTTCCACCTCGAGTTGGCGATCGCCCGTGCCATCGCAGCGACCGCGGGCCTGGCCAGGCTCGCCCCCGGCACGGACTGGGTGACCGTCGAGAAGATGACCGAGCGCGCGCTGCCGACGGTCATGCGCAAGGTCATCGCGCACGCCATCCAGGCATAGCGCCGCCGCGGGACGGCCGCGCTACAGGCCGGCGCGGACCTGCTGGCGGAGTTGGTCGATCGGCCGGCGGCCGCCCTCGGCGTCGAAGTGCCAGAACGTCCAGCCGTTGCAGGCCGGCGCGCCCTGGACGGCGGCGCCGACCTGGTGGATCGAGCCGCGATGCTCGCCCAGCGCATTCGACGAGGACAGGGTGCCGTCGGCATGGACGCGCGCGTGCAGGCGGCCGCTATGATCGCTCAGCCGGGTGCCGGGATTGAGCAGCCCGGCCTCGATCAGCACGCCGAACGGGATACGCGGCTCCGAGCGCTTGCTGGGCTTGGGTGCCACGTCCTCGAGCAGCAGCGGCTCGATGTCCGCAATCCGTTTGCGGGCGATCGCGGCATAGGTCGGATCGCGCTCCAGCCCGATGAAGTGCCGGCGATGCCGCTTGGCCACCGCGCCGGTCGTGCCGGTGCCGAAGAACGGATCGAGGATCGTGTCGCCCGGATTGGATGCGGCCATCAGGCAGCGGAATAAAAGCGCCTCGGGCTTCTGAGTCGGATGGGCTTTCTTGCCGTCCTCGCCCTTCAGCCGCTCGCCGCCGGTGCATAGGGGAAAGAGCCAGTCGGAGCGCATCTGCAGCCCCTCGTTCAGTTCCTTCATCGCCTCGTAGTTGAAGGTGTAGCGCTTGGCCTGGCGGTCCCGCGCCGCCCAGATCAGCGTCTCGTGCGCGTTGGTGAAGCGCTTGCCCTTGAAGTTCGGCATCGGGTTGGTCTTGCGCCATATGATGTCGTTCAGCAGCCAATAACCTTCGTCCTGCAGGGCCGTGCCGATGCGGAAGACGTTGTGGTAGCTGCCGATCACCCACAGCGTACCCTCCGGCCTGAGCACGCGGCGCGCGGCCTTCAGCCAGGCATGGGTGAAGGAATCGTAGCGGGCGAAATCGGCGAACTTGTCCCAGTCGTCGTCGACCGCATCGACCTTGCTGTTATCCGGCCGCAGCAGGTCACCGCCGAGCTGGAGATTGTAGGGCGGGTCGGCGAAGACCATGTCGACCGACCCGGCCGGCAGGCCGTTCATCAGCTCGACGCAGTCGCCGACAAGGATGACGTCTTTATCCATAGGCATCGGTGGAGGATGAGTCATCCATCGATTCCGGGTCAAGGAAAATACAGCCAATTCAATCGTTTACAGAATCTATCTACAAAATGTCGTCAGTTGTGGATCAGCGTCCCTCACGGCCGGCCGGTGGGGGCGATCGATCTAGGCAAGCTCCTCGCCGATCGCCTCCTTCACGGTGCCCCGCTCCGACATGCGCCGACGGTGGTCGACGACCTTCGGGATCTTTTTCGGGTCGACGCCGTCGGCTTCGAGCCATTGTGCCAGCGTGAAAAGATAGGGATCGCAGATCGTGTAGCGCTCGCCCATCACCCACGGGCCTTTCAGCATCTCGCTCTCGATCATCTCGAAGGCGCCACCGACCGCTTCGGGCACCTTGCGCTGCATGGCGGCGATCGAATGCGTGTCGGCGGCGTCGACCCAGCGATAGCCGCGCATGCGATGGGCGTGCGCGACGTGCAGGTGCGAACAGAGATAGGCGTTGAAGGCCTGGACCTGGGCGAAGGCAAAGGGATCGTCGATCAACGCGAGGTTCGCCTTTGGGAAGCTCTGCGCCACGAAGACCAGCATTGCCGGCGTCTCGGTGAGAATGCCCTGGTCGGTGACCAGCGCGGGCATTCGCCCCTTCGGGTTGACCTTCAGGTATTCCGGCGAGCGCTGCTCGGTCTTCCCGAAATCGATGCGCACCGTCTCATAGTCGGCGCCGACCTCCTCCAGCAGGATGTGCGTGGCGAGCGAGATCGTATGAGGGGCGTAGTAGAGCGTCAGCACGGCGAGGTCCTCCTGCCCGCGAGACTAGCGCCTCGCCACCGGGGCCGCCCCCCGCCCGATCGCCGGTCCCCTCGAGTTATTCGAGGGCTCGCGCTTACGGCAGCAGGCCCGACAGCCGCGACATGAAGGGGGCGAGCTCAAAGGCCTCTTCCTCGGCCTCCAGGATCAGCGCCTTGATGTGATCGGTGAACGAACCGGTGGTCTCGGCGTTCTCGAGCTGGTGCAGCCGCGCCAGCAGGCGCTCGCGCCGCTCGCCGCCGGGACTGGCCTCGATGGCGGCGCGCAGCTCCGCGATCAGCGCTTCGTGCTTCTTGCTGTCAGACATGGTTCGACGCCTTTCTTCAATCCGCTTCGACGGGTTCGCCGCGCGGGTCGCGCACGGGCGCGAAGCTCGTACGATGATGGGGCGTCGGACCCAGTCGCCGCAAGGCGGCAAGATGCTCGCGGCTGCCATAGCCGCGGTTGGTGTGCCAGCCGTAGCCGGGAAAGGCCTCGGCCAGCCGAAGCATGTACCGATCGCGCGTGACCTTGGCGAAGATAGAGGCCGCGGCGATCGAATAGGATGTCGCATCGCCGCCGATGATGGACTCGGCCCGGCAACCGAGCTCGGGCGGCACCTGGTTGCCGTCGATCAGCACGATGTCGGGCTGCTCGGCCATCGCCTGCAGGGCACGGCGCATGGCCAGGAACGTCGCCTGCAGGATGTTGATCGTGTCGATCTCCGCCACGCTCGCCTCGCCGACCGCAAAGCGCACCGCGCCCGAGCCGATCATGGCGTCGTAGGCCTTCTCGCGATCCTCGAGTGCCAGCTTCTTGGAATCGCCGATCAGCCGCAGCAGCTTGCGCTTGGCCAAAGTGCGGTCGATCACCGCCACCGCGGCCATTACAGGCCCGGCGAGCGGCCCGCGACCGACCTCGTCGATTCCGGCGATGCGGATCGAGCCTCTCTCGATCTCGCAGCGCATTTCGTAGCGGAAGCTCGGCATATCCCCCGACGCACCAAGTAGACTGAGCGGATGTCGCTCATCGCCAGCATCATCGCGCAGGACCCTGTGGGCATGAAACAGCTTCGTGCAGCGCGCACGCTCGCCCTGCCCGACTGGTGCATCGCCGCAGGCTTCGTGCGCAACCGGGTGTGGGATCATCTGCACGGCATTTCGCCGCCGCGCGCGCCGGCGGATATCGACATGCTCTATTACGACGCCGCGGACCTGTCGAAGGAGACCGAGCAGGCCCTCGAGGCCTGCCTGTCGGCGCTCGAGCCCGCGCCCTGGCAGATCCGCAACCAGGCGCGGATGCATATCTGGAAGGAACTGCCGCAGCACAAGAGCACGGCGGATTCGATGACCTACTGGCTGGAGACGGTGACCGCCGTCGGCGTGCGGTTGGAGCCAGACGATTCATTGACCGTCATAGCCCCGCTCGGCATCGACGACTTGCTCGGCCTGCGGTGCTGTCCGACCGCCTACGGCCGCACGAGGCTCCACGAATACGAGGCGCGCATCGCAAGCAAGGGCTGGCGCGCACTGTGGCCCAAAGTGCAGTTCGCTTAGAGCTACCGCAAAGCCGGCAGCTCGACATTCCAGCTATTGAGCACCAGATCGCGCGCAGCATGTGCCAATTGAAGCGAAAGACTCTCGAGCTGAGACATGGGAAGGGTCGGCGCTATAGCACCTGGCCTGGGGACAACCCCACCCAGCGCCATCATCGCGTTCTTGACAGCCTGATCCTCGACGATGCCGAGCGGGCCCCAATAAAGACGCCAGAACACGGCCTGAGCTTCTCGCCATTTGACCGGATCGGTCTCCGTGGCAAGGCGCGCGCTTGCGTCGGACACTTCGAAGCACAAGGCCAGCTGCTTCTCCAGGAAGGGGCGCCTGTTCGCCTGCTTTTGCGTATCCCAATTCACCCAGATGCCGCTCGCGACAGTCAGAACACCCGCAAATATCGCCGCGCTTGCGGCTATGACCGACGTTCGGATTTCAACGGACATCTGGGCCCCTTCATCCGCGAATGCCTGGCGACGGAGCGGATCGGCTCTCGCTGCGAGATATGCTACCGTAGCGTGTTCAAACTTCCTTCTCAACAATTTGAAGCCGGGGCGCGAGCCGCGGCGGAACGGGCGGTTCGATCAGCTAACCTGCCTGCGCGACCAGCTTCGCCGCCTTCTCCTCTGCGCGCCTGGCGGCCGGGCGTTCGACATGGGGCTTCACGTAGGCCTCGAAGACCGGCCGCTTCTCGACCACGCCGAACATCATCCCCCAGTGCAGGAACGACGCCATGTAAAGGTCGGCCGCGGTGAAACGGTCGGCGGCGATAAAGCGCTTGCCGTCGACCGCCTTGGCGACGGTGTCGATTGTCTGCTCATAGGTGCCATAGCCGAAGCGGACCTTCAGCTCCGGTGTCTCGGGATTCCAGCCGGTCGCCTTGTTCGACATCGCCGGCTCGCAACAGCCGGCGACGAAGAACAGCCAGCGATAATAGGCGTCGCGCTCCGTCGCCGGCGGCGCAAGGCCCGCCTGCGGGAAAACATCGGCCAGGTAGCACAGGATGGCGCCGGTCTCGGTGACGACGCGCCCGCCGTGCACGATCGCCGGCACCTTGCCCATGGGATTGATGGCGAGGTAGTCGGGCGTCTTCATGTCCGGCCCGAACGCCTTGACCTCGGTGCGGTAGGGACAGCCGACCTCCTCCAGCATCCAGTGGGTCATCGCGCCGCGAGATTGCGGGTTGGTATAGAAGACGATCTCGTCGGTCATGGCATACTCCGGTCACAGAAGTTTCATCTGTCGCGCATCGCGCTTCGCATCGACCAACGCCGTGCGTGCGGACTCGGGCACCGCGAAACGCAGAGTGTCGAGACGATAGCGGATCTTGTTCAGGCCGAGCCGCTTCACGCCGGCCTGGAAGCGCGCGCTGAGCAGCTGCGCGATCGGCCCCTCGCCCTTCATGCGCAGCCCGAACTCGGCCTGGTAGAGCGCGCCACCGCGCATCTGGCGGATCAGCGACAGGACTCTCTCAGCGCGATCGGGACGATTGGCACGCAGCCACTCATCGAACAGATCCTTGATCTCGAGCGGCAGACGCAGGACCGTGAAGCCCGCGCGCGTGGCGCCGGCCTCCGTCGCCGCCTCGAGGATCGCTTCCATCTCGTGATCGTTGAGGCCCGGGATCATCGGCGCCGTCATCACGCCCACCGGCACGCCTGCGTCGGCCAGCGCCTTGATCGCGTCGAGCCGGCGGCGCGGCGTCGAGGCCCGTGGTTCCATATCGCGCGCGAGCTCCTTGTCGAGCGTGGTGATCGACAGGAACACCTCGGAGAGGTTGCGCCCGGCCATGTCGGCCAGGATGTCGATGTCGCGCGTCACCAGGTGGTTCTTGGTGACGATGCCGACCGGATTGTTGAACTCGCTCAGCACCTTCAGGATCGAGCGCGTCACCTTGAGCTCGCGCTCGACCGGCTGGTAAGGATCGGTGTTGGTGCCCATAGCAACAACGTCGGGCCGATACTTCGGCGCGGCAAGTTCCGCGGCCAGCAGCTTTGCCGCGTCCGGCTTGAACAGGATCCTGGTTTCGAAATCGAGCCCGGGCGACAGACCGAGGTAAGCGTGCGTCGGCCGCGCGAAACAATAGATGCAGCCATGCTCGCAGCCGCGATAGGGATTGATCGAGCGATCGAACGGCACGTCGGGCGAGGTGTTGCGCGCCAGGATCGTGCGCGTGGCGTCGCGCGTCAGCGTCGTGCGCAAGGGCGGCAGCTCGTCCTCGATGTCCCAGCCGTCGGTCGTGCGGATCTTCTTCTCGTCGTCGTAGCGGCTCGATGCATTCGACAGGGCGCCGCGGCCCTTGTGCTCTGGCTCGGGGATTGCGTCGTCGGGGTAGAGCGGCTCGCCGGGTTTTTTCATGGCCGACCGACAATGGGAACGAATAGGGAACGAGTCAAGCCACTGCCCCTAGTGGTATAGAGTGGCAATGACCACCGTCACCTTGCGTCCGGCCACGGCCGACGACTGCGCTTTCATCGACAGCCTATCGTCGCGCCTTTCCAGCGTGCCCCGACCCGCCTGGCACGACCTCGCCGCGATGGAGGGTTTCCAGGACCGCCACATGTCTGCTTCGTTCGCGCCGGTGGACGGCGCATCGACCTTGATCGCCTGCGCCGAGGATGGGCGTCGGCTGGGCTACATCCGCCTGCGGCCCGGCAAGGATGGCGTCACCGACGAGCCGTGCGGCTACATCTCGCTGCTCGCCACGACGAAGGAAGCCGAAGGCTCGGGCGTAGCGACCCGCCTCATGACGGCGGCCGAGGACTGGGCCCGCGGGCACGGGTATCGGCTGCTCAGCCTCGATGTCTTCGCCGACAATCGCCGCGCCGTGGATTTCTATCGCCGCGGTGGCTTCAAGACCGAAACCCGCCGCATGGTGAAGCCGCTATAGCCATTCCGCACGCGCGGCGCGGATGGTGTCGCGTTCGAAGCATTGATCGATGCGCCGGTCATAGAGCGCCCGCATCGACGGCTCGAGGCCAGCGTCGCTCCATTGCGACGGATCGGAAGGATCGCGCGGAGCGCGCGTCTGCACCCGCCAGCGCGCCATGAAGAGCGTGGTTCGCAGCCAGGTCAGCCGCCGCATCGGCACCAGCCATGGCTTCAGCCTCTCGGCCGCCGTCTCGCATATGCGGTCGAGATAGGTCGCATGGAAGCCGCGCACCTCGTCGGGCGACAGGGGCCTGCCCTCCGCTGACGCCCACAAAGTCGATGTCGGCAACGTCGCGTGCGCAAGATCGATCGCCGCCGAGCCGACATGCACTTTCTCGAGGTCGACGAACCACGCAATGCCGGCGCGATCGACGATGAAGTTGCCCGGGTGGGTGTCGGCCAGCGCCATGGTGAGCGGCTGGGCGCGCTGGCCGATGTCGCTCGCCAGGGCGCGCATGAGATCGAGTTCCGCGGCGATCTCTGCGCGCGATGCGGGATTGGTCACCGCCTTGTCGAGAAAGCGCCTGGCGTTGGACTCGATACCGTCGAGCGTTTCGAGGAATGGATTCTTCTGGCGCGGAATCGGCGAGCCGTCGGCGGGCAGCGGCAGAGAGTGAATGGCCGCCAGCGTTTCAGCCAGCGCGCCCAGCTCATCCGGCAAGCGGGGCGCATGGCCATCGATGTAGTCGACGATCAGCGCGCCGCCAGGCAATCCCGGCCGCGGCTCGATCACCTCGTGCAGGCGCGGCGCGCGGCCCGCCGGCTGGAGGTGGCGAAAGCCTTCGGCCTGCACATGCAGACGCGCCGCCGCCGTCGGGTCGCCGTCGTAGGCATAGGCGATCCGCGCCAGCCGGCCGTCGGCCAGTCGCACATGGCCGTGCGCCGTACCGGTCGCAGGCAGCTTCACGCCATCTCGTATGGCGGCGAACAGCGCCTCAACCACTCCGAGGCATCTTCCCTTCGTTCAGGCGCGGCATCAGCTCGGCGAAGTTGCAGGGGCGGAAGCGGATGTCGAGTTGCTGGCGGAGGATGTCGTCCCAGCCGTCCTTGCAGGCGCCCGTGGAGCCCGGCAGCGCGAAAATATAGGTCGCGTTGGCGACGCCGGCGGTGGCGCGGCTCTGCATGGTCGAGGTGCCGATCTTCTGGAAGCTGATCCAGCGGAAGGTCTCGCCGAAGCCCTCGATCTTCTTCTCGAACAGGCCTTCCATCGCCTCGGGCGTGACGTCGCGGCCGGTGACGCCGGTTCCGCCGGTGCTGATCACGACCTCGACGTTCGGATCGTCGATCCACTTCCTCACCTGGGCGCGGATCTTGTCGATGTCGTCGGTGACGATGGCGCGGTCGACCAGCACATGGCCGTCGCGCGCGATTCGCTCGACCAGGGTATCGCCCGACTTGTCGGTTTCGAGCGTCCGCGTATCGGAAACCGTCAGCACGGCGATGTTCACCGGCTTGAAGGGCTTGGTTTCGTCAATTTTGTTCATGCGAGCATAGTAACGATCCTCGCTTGCCGAGGCGAGACGGCCGGCCTAGATCAAACTTCATGACCGACTGGAAACATGACGGCGTGCGGGTCATCCCCGCGGGCTCCCTCGACACCAACACCGCCCAGACCCCGGGCATGAACCGCGCCGCAGCGATCAACTTCGCCAGGGTCGGCGCGCAGAAGCTATGGGCGGGCACGGTGACCATCCATGCCCACGCCAAGACCGGCGCACACCATCATGGCCATCTCGAGAGCGTGATCTACGTCGTGAAGGGCAAGGCGCGCATGCGCTGGGGCGACCAGCTCCAGTTCATCGCCGAGGCCGGACCGGGCGATTTCATCTACGTGCCGCCCTACGTGCCGCACCAGGAGATCAACGCCTCGGAGACCGAGCCGCTGGAATGCGTGCTGGTCCGCTCCGACAACGAGGCGGTGGCGATCAACATCGACATCACACCGGCCGAGAAGGTCGAGGAAGTGTACTGGGTCGATCCGACCCATCCTCATCCGCACAAGCACTAACGCGAAGCGTTAGTGACGGCGGGCGGCAGCGCATTCACATGCGCGAGAAAGCTGCCGCGGACGGCAGCGACCCGCGCCGAGCAGAATAGATAAGAAGTGGACTAGCCGTCGGAAAAAGACGGCCGCGTCCAGCGCGCGCCGAACAGCCGACGGGCTGCTTCGAGCCGCGGAGCCGACTGGTATTCGCGCAGGACATGGTCGCGGACCAGCGCCAGCGCATCGGCGCCGCCCAGCATGCGAAAGATGAAGGGAGTATCGGGGTCCTTGCCGAGAGCAAGGGCGATTTCCTTGCGGCCGGGGTAGCGCGCCTGCAGCTCGGCGAGCTTCTGCTTCAGGCGCTCCGCGTTGCTCGCCAAGCCCGCATCGAGCTCGGCGGCGAACCGACGGAGCGCTTGCGCATCGGTAGCCGGCAGGAACGGCAGCACGTCGTCCATGTTGCCGTTCAGCAGGATTTCGACCGCATCGGGTTCACGCGACAGGCGATCGAGAACGCCGTGGATGCGCACGTACCACGGCGTCTTCAGCTTGAGCATGTGGCCATCGTCGAAGCGCAGCACGATTCCTTCCCGCCCGGTCAGGGAATCAAGTTGTTGCGGCAACGTTTGCTATCCGGATCGAGTCCCTCCCAGGCGGTCACGACCGGCAGGCCCGCTCGCGCCGCCGCCTCGCGGACGGTGGCAAACGGCCAATAGGTTCCGGGCAGGAGGTCGCGAACGGCAAGCAGCGTCAGCACGGGCTCACCATGCTCGACGACCACGCGGTTTTCCGGCGAGCACCATTCGAAGATCGGGTTGGCGCCGGCCGAGAGCAGCTCGTCGGCCAGCCGGATGAGTTGCGGCCGGTCGGCGACGAAGCGGGCCGCACCGGCCGCGACATCGGTCTCTCCCAGCATCGTCGTCCAGGCGAGTCGCCCGCCGGGCCGGATGGGTGAAACCATCGAGCCATCGAGCTTCTCGAGCATGACATGCGGGCAGCCGAGATCGATCCTGTCGGGCCGCGTCTCGTCTCGTTCGCCGAGATTGAAGACCTTGTGAAAGCGCCGCCCCAGCACCTTGCCGGTCGACCGTTCAAAGATCAGGCCCCTTGCCTCGCGCCGCAGCGCCGCCGTCCTCGCCAGCACTGCATCCCCGGCTAGCTCGACATCAGGAAAGCTCGTCGAGGTGACGAACCGCTAATCGAAGATGATGTGATCAGATCGGGTCGATATGCTCGATCGATGGGAATTTATACCACATGACGATCCCCTTCGACGGAGATCGCCCGAGCGACGGCTCCGCCTCAGCTATTGCGAAAGACTGGACGCGCCGGCGGATATCCGTCGTCGCGCGCAAGGAGCTCGTCGAATAAGCATGCGGAGATTCCCCCTATGACCGAGGCAATAGCGACCCGAACCGCCAGGCACAAGCTTCAGCCGGCCGCGCGGACCTCGGACGAGCGGTCCCAGAGGTTCGGCACGGCCTTGTTGGTGTAGCCGGACACGAACAGGTTCTCCTTGCCGGTCGCCGGATCGAAGGTGTAGCGGCGCACGGCGCCGATATTGCCGCCGTAGACATGGATGCTGAGCGAGCCGCAGTCGCTGAGCGCATTCGTCACCTGATGGATGTCGCCGACCGACGGCCGCAGGATCTCGACGTCGCCCGGCGCCAAGGTCGAGCAGTTGCCCTTCGTCAGCTCGCCGGTCTTCCCGTCGCGCGCAAAGGCTTGCGAGGTCTCCGAGCCGCGCAGCATGCCGACGAGGCCCCAAACCTGGTGATCGTGCACCGGCGTCTTGGCGCTCGGCGCCCAGACGAAGCTCACGACCGAGAACCGCTCGAACGGATCGCACCACAGCAGGTTCTGCACATAGCCGTGCGGCGGGCACTCGGCCATCGCCTCGGGTAACCAATCGTCGTTCTTCACCAGCTCGCCAAGCAGCCTGGCGCCGACTTCGACCGTCGCGGTCTCGTCATTGTCCTGCCAGGCGCCTCCGACCAGCGAGGTCATGTCGCCGATGAAGCGGCGCAAACGTGCGGGATTCATAGGAACTCCTTGCTATTTGCGCCGAGCGCGGGCGGCTCGCGGCGCTTGGAGAGATCGAGGCCGGAGATCTTGACCGGGACGCCAAAGGTCCGGGTCTTCACGCCCGACGGCAGCTCCATCGGCTCGACCCAGCCCATATGCCTGACTTGCGGATCGTCGAGGATCTGGCTGTAGCTGTTGATGCGGCCCTGCGGCACGCCGGCCTTCTCGAAAGCGACGAGCCAGTGATCGACGCCGTGGCGGGCAAACTCGACCTCGAGCAGGTCCTTCAGCTCGACCTGGTTGGCGGCGCGCGATTGCGTGGTCGCGAAGCGTGGATCGGCGAGCAGGTCGGGCCGATGCACGACCTCGGTCACGCTTTGCCACAGCTTGTTGTTGCCGGCGGCGATGACGAAGTAACCATCGGCGGCGCGAAAGGCCTGGTAGGGCGCGTTGCGCGGATGGGCGGAGCCGAGCTTCCTCGGGTCGCGGCCGGTGCCGAAATATTCGCTGGTCTGCAGCGCCGCCATACCGAGGCTGCAGCCCAGCATCGAGGCGTCGATATGCGCGCCCTCGCCGCCCGCCGCCACGCGGCGCAGCAGCGAGACGATCGCGAAGGCGGCATAGAGGCCGGTGCCGGTGTCGGAGACCGGCACGCCGCATTTCACCGGCACGCCACCTTCCTCGCCGGTGACGCTCATGATGCCGCTCATCGCCTGCACCGTGACGTCGAAGCCGCCCTCGCCCGAGCGCGGTCCCGTCTGGCCGAAGGCAGAGATCGAGCAATAGACCAGGCCAGGCTTCTCTTTCCGGAAGGACTCGTAGCCCAGGCCGAGGCGGTCCATCACACCGGGCCGGTTGTTCTCCAGCACGACATCTGACTCGAGCACCAGCCGGCGTGCTGCCGCCTTGTGCTCCGGCTTCTTCAGGTCGAGCACGACCGAGCGCTTGTTGCGGTTGATCGAGGCGAAATTCTCGCTGTAGCCATCGCTGATCGGCGGCCATTGCCGCATCATGTCCCCGTCCGGCGGCTCGATCTTGACCACGTCGGCGCCCATGTCGGCCAGCAGCATGCCGCAATAGGGCCCGGCCAGGACCTGGCAGAATTCGACGACCTTCACACCCTCGAGCGGCAACATCCGTAATCACCCCTAACGCTGCGCATCCTGCCGGCGCACTTGCCCCGGCCAATCGAGTAACCCGCCATCTGTCGTCAGCAATACTGCGTCCTCAACCAGTGCGGAGGCAACGACGATGCGGTCGACTGGATCGCCGGGCAAGTTCTCGATTTCGCTGGCTCGAATGGCGATTTCGGTTACTAAAGGCAGCTCGCGTACACCCAAAGCGTGCACAGCGGCACGCCAATCGCGCAACGAAACCGATGGCTTCAGCTTGCCACGCTTCAGGAGGAACCCAACCTCGAAATAGACAATTGAGGGGACAACCAGATCATTTGCCGCGAGGGCGGCGTCGCACGCGCGGCGTGCTTTTCTTCCGAGCCTCTGCGATCCCTCCATGACCCAAAGCGCGGTGTGCGTATCGAGCAGGAGGGTCATCGAATTGTCCGTTGATGCGGCGCCACTTGCGATCCAGTTGTTCCTCGTAGTCCTCAAAGGTCGGACCGATGATGTCGCCGACGATCTCGAATGATCCCTTCAGAGCCCCGAAAAGCGTTTTCGGCTTCTCGCGCACGGCGACGATCTGCACCTTCGCCTTGCCGCGCTTGGTGACGGTGATCGGCTCGCCCGTCTCGGCAACCTCGTCGATCAGGGCGAGGCACCGCGCCTTGAAGGCGGCGGCGTTGATCTTGCGGTCCATGGCCAAATCCCTACGTGACCATATCATACGGTCACATAGGCCAGCGCATCAACGGCCGGTGGTGTCCTGCGCGGTGTAGCGCGGCCATTCGTGGGCCGCGATCTGGTCGAGCGACGGCGTCGGCTGGCCGAGCCGGATCTGGTACATCCAGTAGTTGGCCAGCACCCGCTGCACGAAGTCGCGCGTCTCGTTGAGCGGGATCGAGGCGATGTAGAGGAGCGGATCGGCCGACGCGTTCAGGGAATTGTCCCAGCGGTACACGTTGCCCGGTCCGCCGTTGTAGCCCGCGACGGTGCGCACGAGGTTGTTGTCGGCATCGCTCAGCAGCGAGGCGATGTAGCCCTGCCCGAGCGAGATGTTGATCGACGGATCGTATGGATTGCCGCCCGCCGCCTCCGGTGCGTATTTGTTGGCGACGAGGCGGGCTGTCATCGGCATGAGCTGCATTAGCCCCATGGCGCCGACGAAGGAGCGCGCCTTGGGATTGAAGGCCGATTCCTGGCGCATGAAGCCGTAGACCAGCGCCTTGTCGACGGTGAATCCGGCCGCCGGCTGCCACGGCGGCAGGGGATACATAGCCCCGTCATAGCCCGTGATCTTGTCGCGCTGGTCCCAGGCGGCATTGCCGACCCGGACCGACAGAGCGGGCAGCGCGGCCTTCTGGGCGACGGCCATGACCGTCTCGATATACTGCGGGTCGGCGTCGAGCGAGGCGGCGAACAGCTCGCGCTCGGCGGCGGTCGAGGCGCCGAGCTGGAACAGCGCCAGCGCGCGGCGACCGGCGCGGTCGTTGCGCAACACGTCGGCCCGCTTGCGGTCGATCGCCGGCACGTTCCAGTTGGCGACGATCTGCATGCCCAGCATCTTCTGGGCAACCAGGCCATGGAACGTCCGGCCGTGCAGAGCGGCACGCTTGAGATACGGCGCGAACTTCTGCGGATTGCCGGCCAGCAGGTTGGTGCGTGCCGCCCAGAAAGCACCCGCCGCCAGGGTCCAGGACGAGGCTTGGTCCGGCAGCGCGTCGGCCACCAGCTCGAAGCGCCGGGCGGCCTCGGGCATGTTGCCGCTGGTGAACGCGGAAAGGCCCGCGTTCCAGTTCGCGTCGGGTGGCGCGCTGACATCGACCGGAACCTGCATGCCGCGCTGCGAATCGGCCTCCAGCGCGCGGGTCCGGACGCGGCCGCGCCACAGCTCGACTTCCGGCCCGCCCAGCACGGCGACCGTCTCCTTCTGGTCGAGCAGTGCGAAAGCGGCGTTGGAGCCGCCGTCGTCAACCATTCGCTGCAGGCGCGCGCGCAGCTCCGCGGCGCGGGCCGCATCGGCGCCGGTCACGGTGCGCGCGGCGGCGAAGGTCGGTGAGCCCGGGGTGCTGCCGACGAAGCTCGCGGGCGTGAGGTCGCCCGAACCCGGCGTACGGCGCGCTTGCGCCAGCCTGTAGATCGCGGGCGCGTCGGGATGGTCGTTGTAGTCCTGCAGCCAGGCCGCGAGCTGTTCATAGCGCGCGGTGTAGCCAGGGCTGAGCAGGCGCTGGGCATCCACATAGCCCATCAGCGTCTTGTCGCTGACCTTGGCGATCTCGGCGTCGGCGGTCGCCCAGTCCCGGCTCGCCTGCGCCTGGAAGATACGACGGTAGCGGTCGCGCTCCTCGGTGCTCAGCACCGTCGGCAGGTCGGGGGGCGCGATCTCGTCGAGCTCGATCACCGGCGGCGGCGGCACGAAGACCGGGTGTCGCACAGGTGCAGGGCGGACTGGCGCAGGACGGAAGCCGGCGTACCGCGCGCTTGGCGTGGACTGGGCCGACTTGCCTGCGGCCGCCGACAAAGGCGACTTGGCGATCGGTGCCGTCGCGGCAGCTTTGGCCGCCGTGGCGGGCTTGTGCGGCGGTTTGGTCGCGGTCTGGGCCAGGGTCGAAGCAGCGAACGCAGTCCCGGCGCCAACCAAAACCACAAGAACAAACTGTTTCATGGGCGCCAACCTAAGCGGCAGCCGGCTATACTGCAACAAACGGAGGACCCCATGACGATGTATCAGGAACGCGCCGCAGCAGTACGGCAGCTGATCGACCAGGCGCGACAGATCGAGAAAAGCGGGGTCACCCCCTCGAATCTCGAGAAAATCGGCGTTCTGTTGGCGACCCTGGCGCGGCGTGCCGATCTCTTTCCGCAAGAGGAGTTTCCGCTCGGGCCCGACGGCGGCATCTATCGTCTGAGCGAGGACCCCGACCATCGCTTCGCCCTCTATGCCTCGGCCGGCGGGCCGGGCAAGAAGGTGCCGCCACACAACCATACGACCTGGGCGATCATCGCCGGTGTCCACGGCGAAGAGCGCAATGTCGTCTACGACCGGCTCGACAACGGTTCGCAGGCCGACAAGGTGGAGCTGCGCGAAGCGACCGCGAAGGAAAAGACGCTGCGCAACGGCGACGTCATCGCCTACCTGCCGGACGACTTCCATCACATCGAGACGCCCGCCGGCTACGGCAACGCGCTGCATCTCCATTTCTATGGGCTGAGCCTCGAGCACCTGCCCGATCGCGTCTCGGTCGACTTGGCAAGCGGCACGGCCAAGCGCTTCATGGCCAAGGCCAGGATACTGACCCCGCTGCTCACCGTGCAGCAGGTCAAGGCGATGTTGAAGTCGGGCGAGGTCTTCGCGTTCTTCGACGTGCGCGAGGAGGGCGAGTTCTCGATCAAGGGCCATCCGCTGTTCGCCACGCCGCTGCCCCTGTCGCGGCTCGAGCCCCGCGCCTTCGCCCTGCTGCCCGATCCGAACACGCGCATCGTGCTGATGGACAGCGGCGAGGAAGCGCTGGATCCTCAATGGGCCGGCCGCGCCAACCGTGCCGCCGC
The DNA here is from genome assembly GCF_965279465.1 of Reyranella sp. Lineage (NCBI taxonomy): Bacteria > Pseudomonadati > Pseudomonadota > Alphaproteobacteria > Hyphomicrobiales > Reyranellaceae > Reyranella > Reyranella sp. Next base: position 2,243,250 of record NZ_OZ257242.1, on the reverse strand, counting down.
GCGCCTCAGCGAGATGGGCTACACCAACCTCGCCGTCGTGAAGGACGGGCTCAAGGCGTGGCGCGACGCAGGCTACGAGGTCTTCACCGGCGTCAACGTGCCGAGCAAGGCGTTCGGCGAGGTCGTCGAGCACGACAACGACACGCCGCGCATTGATGCCGCCGATGTCCAGAAGCTGATCGATTCCAGGGCCGACATGGTGATCCTCGATTCGCGGCCGATGCCGGAATTCAACAACATGTCGATCCCCGGCGGCGTCGACTGCCCCGGCGCCGAGCTGGTCTATCGCGTGAAGGACTTCGCGCCCAATCCGGAGACGCTCGTGATCGTGAACTGCGCCGGCCGCACGCGCTCGATCATCGGTGCGCAGTCGCTGATCAATGCCGGCCTGCCGAACAAGGTGATGGCGCTGAAGAACGGCACCATGGGCTGGCATCTCGCCGGCCTCACGGTGGCGCGCGGCGAAACCAAGAGCTTCGGACCGCAGGGACCGGAAGCAGCGAAGTTCGCGCAGAACGCAGCGGCGAGCGTCGCGAGCAGCATGGGTATCAAGAAAGTCGACATGGCGGGGCTGACCGCGCTCGAAGCCAAGGGCGGCCCGCTCTACAAGCTCGACGTGCGCGATCCGGCCGAATACGCGCAAGGTCACATCAAGGGTTTCCGCCATGCCGCGGGCGGCCAGCTCGTGCAGGCGACCGACCAATATGTCGGCGCGCGTCACGCCACCATCGTGCTGCACGACAACGACGGCGTGCGCGCCACCATGACGGCGCACTGGCTGCTGCAGATGGACTGGAAGAACACCTACGTGCTCGACCACAAGCCCTCAGCCAGCGAGATCACGACCGAATCGGAGCCGCGCTTCCCGAAAGGCTTCGAGGTGCCGACGCCGAAGACGGTGACTGCCGCGAAGCTGAACGGCGCGCGCTCGAGCACGCTGGTGATCGATCTAGACACCAGCCTGCGCTATCGCGACGGCCATGTGCCGGGGGCGTGGTTCGCCGTACGGGCAGGCCTCGGCAAGACGATTGCCGACATGCTGAAGCAGCAGCCGGGCGCGACGAGCATCGCACTGGTCTCGCCCGACGGCGAGATCGCCGCCCTCGCCGCCTCGGAAGCCGCGGAGGCGGCCGCCGAACTGCCCGTCGCAATCCTCGCCGGCGGCATGAAGGCCTGGCGCGACGCCGGGTTGCCGGTCGAGGCAGGCCACGTCCGCATGGCCGATCCGCCGACCGACGTCTGGTATCGCCCCTACGACTTCAAGGAGGATGTCGAGGCCGCCATGCGGCAGTATCTCGATTGGGAGGTTGACCTGGTGCCGCAGGTGGAGCGCGACGGAGACGCGAACTTCTCGGTATTCCACCGCTAGACCCTTGGAATTTCTCGCATTACCGGGGTTCCGCCGGCCGCGCCGCAGGCTTGACACCCCGTGCGCCGGACAATAGGTTCCGGCGCGCTTTTCATTGGGACCGCAGCGTGCAGCGGCGGCCCGGTGGGAAGCCCGGAGCGGAGCATCCGGCGATGGCTGAAGGTGATCGAAAGACGGCCTCCGACGACCTGGACAAGCGCCTGAAAGGCGTCCGCCAGGCATACGAGGAGGGGACCGGGCGATCGTCGAAGCCGACGACTCCGGGCACCGGCGGCGAGAAGCTGGGTGTCGGGATGCGTATCGCCGTCGAGATGGTCGCCGGTGTTGTGGCGGGGGCCTTCATCGGGCTGATGGCCGATCATTGGCTGGGGACGAAGCCCTGGCTTCTGATCGTCGGATTCATTCTGGGATGCTGTGCAGCATTCCTGAATGTCTACCGGGTCGCGCAGGCCGAGGAGCGGCGCAACAAGGCGGCCTCCGCGGTGAAGAAGAGCTGATTTGGGGATAAGTACACCGTGGCCAGTCCGCTTGAGCAATTCACCATCCAGAATCTGAGCGCCCCGCTGTTCAGCGTCGGCGGCCATCACATCGCAGTCACCAACTCCGCTGTCTTCATGATGGCCTCCGTGGTCGCGGCGGCCGGCTTGCTGATGGCAGGCGCCAGCAAGGGCGCCATGGTGCCGGGCCGCATCCAGGCGATGTCGGAGCTGTTCTACGAATTCATCGCGAACATGATCCGGGACAACGTCGGCGACGGCGGCAGGAAGTTCTTCCCGTTCATCTTCTCGCTTTTCATCTTTACGCTGTTCGGCAACGTGCTGGGGATGATCCCCTACGGCTTCACCTTCACCAGCCACATCGCCGTGACCTTCTTCATGGCAATGGTCGTGTTCCTGGGCGTGACGCTGATCGGCGTGTTCAAGCACGGCCTGCACTTCTTCTCGCTGTTCTTCCCGCACGGCGCGCCGCTGTTCACGGCACCCATCCTGATCCCGATCGAGCTGGTATCCTATCTCAGCCGTCCGATCAGCCTCTCGGTCCGCCTGTTCGCCAACATGACGGTCGGCCACGTGCTGCTGAAGGTGCTGGCCGGATTCGTGGTGGCGCTGGGCATCTTCGGCGTCGTGCCGCTGGTCGTGCTGGTGGCGATCACCGCGCTCGAGCTGCTGGTGGCCGTCCTGCAGGCCTACATCTTCACGATCCTCTGCTGCATTTACCTGAACGACGCGCTGCATCTGCACTGATCGCAGCGCCCGTACCCATCATCCACCGCATTCACTATCGAGACAGGAGACAGAAATGGACGCCTCAGCAGCCAAGTTCATCGGTGCAGGCCTTGCCGCGATCGGCATGATCGGCGCCGGTATCGGCGTGGGCAACGTGTGGGCGAGCTACATCTCGGCGCTGGCACGCAACCCGGCCTCGAAGGCTGAAATCGGCGCCAACATCTGGATCGGCTTCGCTGTCACCGAAGCGATCGCGCTGTTCGCGCTCATCGTCGCGCTGATCGCCCTCTTCGCCTGAGCTCGATCGTGCCCGTTTCGGCATTCCGGGCCTGGGGGTCGGCAGCGCTTGCCGCCGGCTTGCTTGGCGTCGGCCCCGCTTTTGCGGCCGGCGCGGAGCATTCAAGCGGCATGCCGCAGTTCGACCTCCGCAGCTTTCCAAGCCAGATCTTCTGGCTGGTGGTGAGCTTCGCCGTCCTCTACTTCCTGATGGGGAAGATGGTCCTACCGCGCATCGGCTCGATCATCGAGACGCGTGAGCGAACGATTCTGAACGATCTCGAAGCCGCACAGAAGGCCAATGACGCCGCCCGTGCCGCCGGCGTCGAGCAGGACAGGACACTGGCCGCCGCGCGGACCGAGGCGTCCGGGATCATTCGCCAGACGGCCGAAGCAGCAGCTGCCCAGACCACGGCGAAGATGCACGAGATCGGCGACAAGCTCGCGGCGGACATCGCGGCAGCCGAGCGGCGCATCGCGGAGCAGCGATCAACCGTCTTGGCCGGTCTCGGGCAGATGGCGGGCGACATTGCCCAGCAAGTCTACGGCAAGGTGGCCGGACAGCCCGCCGATACGGCGGCGCTCAATGCCAAGGTGGCGGCCGCCTTGAAGGGAGAAAGCCGATGATTGGATCGGCATGGGCCGCCGACGGCCACGCGGGCAGCTATAGCCTGTTCGCCGACCCGGCGTTCTGGGTGGCAGTCTCTTTCGTCCTGTTCCTGCTGATCGCCGGCAAGACGCTGTGGAAGGGTATCACCGAGACGCTCGACAAGCGCACGGCGGCGATCGCCAAGGCGCTGAGCGATGCCCAGCAGCTGCGCGCCGACGCTCTCAAGGCCAAGGCCGAAGCCGAGCAGATGCTTTCGCAGGCAGCGGCCGATGCCAAGGCCATCATCGACCAGGGACGCGTGGAAGCAGAGCGCATGCAGGTCCGTGCCAAGGCCGACCTCGAGACCTCCCTTGTGAGGCGCGAGCAGCAGGCGCGCGATCGTATTGCGCAAGCCGAGTCGGCCGCCAGCAAGCAGATCCGCGACGCTGCGATCGATGTGGCGCTCTCGGCAACGCGTTCGCTGCTGCGCGATCAGGCTGCCGGTGCCAATGCGCAGGCGCTGCTCGACCAGGGCATCGCGGAACTGCCTCGTCGCCTGCACTGAGCAGATATTCGGAAATTCGGATCGCCCGCACAAAATTAATCGCGGGCTACCTGTGCCCCCGTCGAAAGACGGGGGTTTTTCTTTGCGTCGAATCTCGCGCCTCTTTGCCCGGGAGCTCACTGGGTGCGAGCGCCCGAGCGCTCCGCCGTCGCCGCCGCAAGGGCAATCGCGGGCCACCCGGGCCCCTGTCGCAAGATGGGAGGCTGCGATACGCTCGCGACTACGTGGTCCAACGAGACGAACCCGCCCGCCTCTCGGCCGGCGTGCCGGGGGCGGCGCAGAGGAACTCTCAGGTCGTGCTGGTCGTCGGCGGCAAGCGTGTGCCGCTGGAGCTCACGGTCCCGGCGGGGTCCGTGACGGTCGAACAGGTTCTGCCCATCCTGGCGGCCTCAGCGGGCTGTTTGCCGAACCCGGAACGACCCGTGCGGAGGCCGAGGGCCGCGAAATTCCTGCCACGCCGGCTGCGGCGCCTGCTGCCGCCAGCTCGTCCGGCTCCGTCGCCGAGCGAAGCCCGCGCCCTCGCCCGGCTGGTCGATGCCATGCCCGTACCGCGCCGCACGGTGATCATCCACCAGCGCTTCGACGCAGCATCGCGGTGCCTCGGAGACCTGGTCGACCGCAGGCCGAGAGGTACGGCGAAGGAACGCGTCGAGTTCTCTCACGCGTACTTCAAGCTCGGCATCGCCTGCCCCTTCCTCGAGGACGAAGCCTGCTCGACCCATCCCGATCGGCCAATGGCCTGTCGCGAACATCTCGTCAGCTCGCCGCCCGAGAATTGCCGCACGCCACGGCCCGACAATGCCGACAAGCTGGCGCTGGATGCCTACATGCTGCCGACGCTGGTCGAAGCCGGCGGCCGGACGCGGCTGCTCCTGGCCCTTCGCTTCCGCGCCGAAAACCCCGAACCTGCGCCGTCCCGAGAGGCGCCGGCCATCCTGCGCGAGAGGGTCGGCAGGCTCGTCACCGAGCTGCCGCCCCGATCAGCGACCGGGCATGCGCGATCCGCCTTGGGCGACGGAGCGGACATTGCCGCAAGAGCATCGACCCTCCAGCTACATCTCTTGCTCCTCCCGATCAGGCCGCTGGCCGGTAGAGCGTCGGTATCCGGGTGATGTCCTGGATCAGATCGGGCGGCAGGTCCGATGGCTTCGATGCGCTCGCGCTGGCGCTGACCGAGTCGACCAGCCCGCCGAAGCGCGCCTCGATTGCCTTGGCGATCTGGTCGTGCCGGCCGACGGCGGCAAACAGGTGCACGACGTCGTCCGACACCTCGGTAGCGATCTTGTCCCACTGGCCGGCCTTGGTCATGGCGTTGAGCTTTCGACCGAGATCGCCAATCCCGTGCTCCTCGAACACCGGCCAGTAGGCCGGTGTCGAGCCGTAGAACGCCACGCGGTAGCGCACCCAGTCGAACAGCTTGGCGACCGCCTCGTCGTCCTTGCCGGTGACGAGGAAGCCGCCGCCCGAGATTTCGAAGTCCTCCCGCTTGCGGCCGGCCTTGGCGATCCCTTCTGCGAGGATCGGCATGATCCGATTCTCGAGATACTGCCGCGTGCAGAAGACGTGAAGCTTGGCCGCGTCCGATTCCTCTGCGGCGACCTTCAGCATCGCGGGACCGACCGCGGCGAGCCCGATGCGCGGCGCCGGGGCGTCGTAGGGTTCCGGAACGAAGTTCGGCGTCATCAGGGTGAAGCGATAATGCTTGCCCTCGTAGCTGAGCTTGCCGTCGCCCTTCCACGCCGCCCAGATCGCCCGTACTGCCTGGATGTACTCGCGCATCCGCGGTGCCGGCGCCGACCAGGGCACGGAGAAGCGCTTCTCGTTGTGCGGCCGGATCTGCGAGCCCAGCCCGAGCGTGAACCGCCCGTCCGTGCTGGCGGCGAGGTCCCAGCCGATATTGGCCGCGACCATCGGCGAGCGCGGGAAGGAGATCGCGACACCGGTGTGCAGCTCGATCCTCTTCGTCGCGACACCGGCAACGGCGAGCGAGAGGAACGGATCGTGCCGGTTCTCTTGAGTGCTGACGCCGGTAAAGCCGTCGGCCTCGATCGCCTGGGCAGCGGGGCCGACTTTTCGCAGGTCTTCCTGAGGCAATGTCGTGAAAACTCGCATGAGGATGCACCTTCCCAATCTTTGCTTATGGTCCTTTCTCGCCCATCCCGCGACAAGCGGCGAGCACGACATGTCAACACGTGTTGACAGTGTTGTGTTGACGACACTACCAATAGCTATGCCCCTCAATATCCGAGACGAAGAAGTTAACCAACTCGCCAAACGCTTGGCCGCGCGCAAGGGGCTCAACAAGACGGACGCGGTAAGGGTCGCCTTGGAGAACGAGCTACGGCGCCTCGACGAGGCCGTGCCCCTTCGGGAGCGGGTGCGCGTGATTCAACAACGGATACGGAGACGGCCCGCCACGGGATTGGCAGCAGACAAGGCCTTCTATGATGACCTGAGCGACGAGCACTGATGTTCGTCGACGCATCTGCCATTGTTGCGATCCTTGGCCAGGAGCCGGAAGCCGACACGTTTTTGGACGCGATCGAAGAAGCCAGCGTAGCGATCACGTCGCCGATTGCCGTGTTCGAAGCGACCCTCGCCGTGTGCCGTATCCGTCACGCGACGATCGAAGAGGCCACGGCCGACGTGAACGAGTTCCTGACCATCGCCTCTGTTCGATGCGTGCCGATCACGGCCGGCCAGGCACGCACAGCCCTCGATGCGTTCGCGCGCTACGGGAAGGGCCGTGGTCATCCGGCACAGCTGAACCTCGGTGACTGCTTCGCTTATGCCGTGGCACGCGATCAGGACGTTCCATTGCTGTTCAAGGGTAACGACTTCTCCCAGACGGACATCGAGTCCGCCGTCTGACGTCATTTGAAGTGTTGCTCGACGGGTCGGCTTGATCAGAAGCACCGCCAAACGCGTCCATGGGAGCAGGAGTTGCATGGCTTTGCCGCGGCAACGCCATCTTGGCCCGACACCTCGTCCGCTTTGCGCGTACTTTCGACAGGCCAACAACCAAGGAGCAAGCCATGCGGCTCTTCTTCATCATTGCGATTGGCGCCGGCGCGTTTACGCTCGGTTCGACGGCGGTCGATGTCATCAGTGACGTGAGCGCGCAACGCCGCGACCGCACCGTTCAGGCGCAGCGGGTGCAATACCAGACCATGGAGCAGTGCCTGCAGGCGGCGGCCCAACAAGGCCTGCCGGCAGGGTCGTGCCAGCAACGGTCGTAATCGCATCTTCCGGGAACCAGGGGCCCACAGGGGCCCCTTTTCTATTCCGCCGCCTGCTTGAAGCTGTTGCTCGGCCGCCAGCGCAGGACCGGCTTGCGGGCGGCGAGCGTCTCGTCGAGGCGGCGGCGCGGGGCGTAGCGCGGCGCTGCCTTGAAGTCCTCGGCCGCTGTGCCAGATTTTGCGCGTTCGGCGAGCGAGCGCAGGGCGCCGATGAACTGGTCGAGGTCTTCCTTGGCCTGGCTTTCGGTCGGCTCGATCAGCATGGCGCCGTGCACCACCAGCGGGAAGTACATCGTCATCGGATGATATCCCTCATCGATCATCGCCTTGGCGAAGTCGAGGGTGCTGACGCCAGTATCCTTGAGGAAGCCGTCGTCAAATAGCGCTTCGTGCATGCACGGACCGTCGAACGCCGGCGTCATGACGTCCTTCAACGCCGCCATCACGTAGTTCGCCGACAGCACGGCATCCTCTGACGCCTGCTTCAACCCGTCAGCGCCGTGGCTCATGATGTAGGCGAGCGCGCGCGTAAACATGCCCATCTGGCCATGAAACGCCTTGAGGCGTCCGAGCGGTTGGCCGTCGACCGTGGCGCCGTCCTCGGCGACCGTCCAGCTGTCGCCTTTCCTCACGATCCAGGGATAGGGCGCGTAGGGCGCCAGTGCCGCCGACAGCACGACCGGACCGGCCCCCGGGCCGCCGCCGCCGTGCGGCGTCGAGAAGGTCTTGTGCAGGTTGATGTGCATGCAGTCGACGCCGAGATCGCCCGGCCGCACCCGGCCGACGATGGCGTTGAAGTTGGCGCCATCGCAGTAGAAATAGGCGCCCGCCGCGTGCACGGCGGCCGAGATCTCGATGATGTCAGACTCGAACAGGCCGCAGGTATTGGGGTTGGTCAGCATGATCGCCGCCACGTCCCGACCGAGGGCGGCCTTCAGCGCGGCGAGATCGATACGGCCGGTCTCGTTGGCCGGGATCGGCTTCACGGTGAAGCCCAGCGCCGCCGCAGTCGCCGGATTGGTGCCATGCGCCGACTCGGGCGCGAGCACGGTGCGCCGCTGAGCGCGCTCGCCCTTGGCTTCGAGGGCGGCGGCTATCGCCATCATCCCGCACATCTCGCCATGCGCGCCGGCGGCGGGCGACATCGCCACGGCCGGCATGCCCGTCAGGGTCTTGAGCCAGTGCGCCAGACGATCAATCAGCTCCAGCGCGCCCTGCACGGTCGAGACCGGCTGCAGCGGATGGAGGTCGCCGATGCCGGCGAGGCGCGCCACTTTCTCGTTGACGCGCGGATTGTGCTTCATGGTGCACGAACCCAGCGGGTAGACGCCCATGTCGATGGCGTAGTTCTTCTGGCTCAGCCGCGTGTAGTGCTGCACGACCTGCGGCTCGCTGAGGCCCGGCAGGCCGATCTCGCCGGTACGGCGCAGGCCGTTGAGACGGTCCTTCACCTTCGGGGGCACGGGAAGATCGACACCGCAGCGTCCCGGCTGGCCCATCTCGAAGATCAGCGGCTCCTCGATCTGCAGCGCCCGGTTGCCGGTGAAGGTCGCCGGCGCCGACGCGCCACCTGAAACAATGCCGCCGGTGCGACCCTGGGAGCGGTCCATTACAGCACCTCCTTCAGGCCGGCGACGAGTGCGTTCATCCCGTCGTCGGTCGCGGTCTCGGTGGCGGCAAGCAGCAACAGGTTGGCAACGGACGGATCGTCGGGAAGCAGCCGCGACACCGGCACGCCAGCAAGGATTCGCTTGGCCGCCAGCGCCTCCACAACGGACGCCGCCGCCCTGGGCAAGCGCACGGTGAATTCGTTGAAGAAGCTGTCGTTGACGACCTGCACACCCGGAACGGCAGCGAGCTTGTCCGCGAGCGTCGACGCCTTGGCATGATTGAGCTCGGCCAAGCGGGTGAACCCCGCCTCGCCCAGCAGAGTCAGATGGACGGTGAAAGCCAGCGCGCAGAGGCCGGCATTGGTGCAGATGTTCGAGGTCGCCTTCTCGCGGCGGATATGCTGCTCGCGCGTCGACAGCGTCAGCACGAAGCCCCGCTTGCCGTCGGCATCGACGGTCTCGCCGCACAGCCGGCCCGGCATTTGGCGCATGTATTTCTCCCGTGTCGCGAACAGCCCGACATAGGGGCCGCCGAAGCCCAGCCCGTTTCCGATCGATTGACCCTCGCAGACTACGATGTCGGCACCCATCTCGCCCGGCGGCTTCAAGAGGCCGAGCGAGACGACCTCGGTCACCACGACGATCAGCAGCGCGCCCACCGCGTGGCAAGCCTCCGCCAGTCGTCCGAAATCCCTGACATGGCCGAAGAAGCTCGGATTCTGCACGACGACGCAGGAAGTTTCCTTGTCGATGTTCGCGATCAGGTCTTCGAGCCCTTCGACGTCGGCCTTGCCGATCACCGCCTGGTATCCTTCCCAGTGCGCGGTCGTCTGGATGATGCTGCGATAGTGCGGATGCAGGCCGCCGGAGATCAGCGCCTTGTGGCGGCGGGTCACGCGATTGGCCATCAGTACGGCCTCGGCCGCGCCGGTCGAGCCGTCGTACATCGAGGCGTTGGCCACCTCCATGCCGGTGAGCATCGTCACTTGCGTCTGGAACTCGAACAGGTACTGCAGCGTGCCCTGCGTGACTTCGGGCTGATACGGCGTGTAGGAGGTCAGGAATTCGCCGCGCTGGATCATGTAGTCGACGGTCGACGGCACGTGATGGCGATAGGCGCCGGCGCCGATGAAGAACGGCGCGACCGAAGGCGACACGTTCTTCGCCGCATAGGCCTGGAAGGCGCGCTCGACCTCGAGCTCGCCCTGATGGTCGGGCAGGCCCGCCACCTTGGCGCCGAGCCGCGCCGACGGCGGCACGTCACGGAACAGCTCGTCGACCGACTTGGCTCCGATGACCGACAGCATCTCGCGGCGGTCGGCTTCGGTGAGCGGCAGATAACGCATCGGCCCTGATCCCTTACGAAAGGCTCTTCACGAAATCGTCGTAGGCGGCCTGGTCCATCAACCCGTCCAGGTCGGCCGGATTGCCGAGCTTGACCTTGAAGATCCAGCCCTTGCCCATCGGATCGGCGTTGATGTCGCCCGGCGCGTCGCCGAGCGCGGCATTGCCCTCGATCACCTCGCCGCCGGCGGGCGTGTAGATGTCCGACGCCGCCTTGACCGATTCGACGACCGCGACGGATTCGCCCTTGGCGATCTTGCGGCCGGCCTGCGGCACGTCGACGAACACGACATCGCCCAGCTGCTCCTGGGCGTACTGGCTGATGCCGACCGTGCCGACATCGCCCTCGACGCGGATCCATTCGTGTTCGTTGCTGTACTTGACGCTCATCCGGGTCTCCTATCCGCGGTAGTAGGCATGCTTGACGAAGGGCATGGACACGATCTCGGCCGGCACGGGCTTGCCGCGCACCAGAAGCTCGAGTTTCGTGCCGTTGGCTGATTGGGCTTTTTCGACGTATCCCATGGCGACCGCGCGCCCGAGGGTCGGCGCGAAGCCGCCCGACGTGACCTTGCCGACGATCCTGCCGCCGATCACGATCTCCACGCCCTCGCGCGCGATCGCCTTGCTCTCGGGCAGGAGGCCGACCCGCTTGCGCGGCGCACCCTCGGCGATCTGCTTCTGGATGACGGAGGCCCCGGGGAAACCGCCCTGGACGCGGCGCTCCTTGCCGATACTCCACAGCAGCACCGCCTCGATTGGGGTCGTCGTGGTGTCGATGTCGTGGCCGTAGAGGCAGAGGCCCGCTTCGAGGCGCAGTGAATCGCGCGCGCCCAGCCCGATCGGCTTGACCTCCGGTTGGGCAAGGAGGAGGCGTGCGATCGGGTCGGCCCTGTCGGCCGGAGTCGATATCTCGTAGCCGTCGCCGCCGGTATAGCCCGAGCGCGTGACGTAGCACTGCGCGCCGTCGATCGTGATGAAGGCGCCGGTCATGAACTTCATCGTCGCGACCGACGGCACGAGACGCGCCAGCGCCTGTGATGCAAGCGGCCCCTGCAGGGCGAGGAGCCCGCGCGAGAACATCGGCTCTATCTCGCAGCTCACCGACAGGTGCTTCTGGATATGCGCGAGGTCGTCGTCCTTGCAGGCGGCGTTGACGACGACCAGCAGGTGATCGCCGGTCGAGGTCACCATCAGGTCATCGAGAATTCCGCCGCTCTCGTTGGTGAATTGCGTATAGCGCTGCTGGCCGGGCTGCAGGCCCGCGATATCACCCGGCACCAGCGTCTCGAGCGCCTTGGCAGCGCTCTGCCCGGCCTTCCCGGTCAGCCGGATCTGCCCCATGTGCGAGACGTCGAACAGGCCGGCCGCCGTCCGCGTCTGGGCGTGCTCGACAAGAATTCCGGTCGGATACTGGACCGGCATCTCGTAGCCGGCGAACGGCACGAGGCGCGCCCCCAGTTCCTTGTGCAATGAATGCAGCGGCGTGCGCTTGAGAGGGCCGGCGGTGGGTTCGCTCAAGACGGTCTCCACAGAGTCGCGTTATCCCGACGCAAGGACTGCGCCGTTCGCGACCCCCTCTGTCCGGAGACCTGAAAGATTCGGCCACTAAGCGCCTTCCGAGGCGCGCGACGGCCTTACTTCGTCGGTGGGCAACACTTGAGGCGCCGCCGCTTTCCAGAGACCCAATCCCCCTGCGGTCCGTTTGCCTGAGAGTTTCCGGGGCCGGTTGCTCCTTCGGCGCCGCTCCGAAAAGCGGTCTCTTCCACAGGGTTCGTCTGAGTGATCCGACCTTAGAAGGCGCCAACGATTCCGTCCACCGTGATAACGCACCTCTTGAAATTGAGCGTTTGCTCATTTATTATGAGTGCATGCTCACTTTAAGGAGGGCATCATGCATATCCGGAAGGCGCTGTTCGTTTACCTGCTGATCGAGAGCCTGGCCGAGACAGAGGAGTGGGTGGTCGACTGGCGCTGGCTGTCTGACCTTTCATAGCCCGGCGCCGCCTCCTAGAATGGCTGATGGGCAAGGCCGAGGAAACCAAGGCGCGGGTCGAGCGCGCCGCGCTCACGCTGTTCGTGGCACGCGGTGTCGCCGCGACGACGACCAAGGAGATCGCCATGGCGGCGTCGGTCGCCGAGGGCACGATCTACCGCTACTTCCCCAGCAAGGAGCAACTTGCCCTGGACCTCTTCCTCGGCCATCACCGCGCGCTGGCCGAGGCGCTGACGGCAGCACACAAACCGCTCAAAGGCCTCAAGGCCAAGATCGAGGCGATCGTGCGCTGCTATTGCGAGTGGGCCGACGACGACTGGACCCTGTTCGCCTACCACCTGCTGAACCAGCACTCGTTCCTGATCCAGGTACCCGACGGCACGCCCAATCCGGTGAACGTCGTGCGCGAGGTGATCAGCCAGGCGATGAAGGCGGGCGAGATCCCTCGCCGCAACGCCGACCTCGCGGCCGCGGCTGCGATCGGCGTCGTGATGCAGCCCGCGACCTACAAGGTCTATGGCCGCTTTACCGGGCCACTCTCGGCCCACGCCCGCTTCTTCGCCGACGCCGCCTGGGCGGTGCTGTCGGTCAAGGAGACGTAGATTTTGTCCGATGATGTCGATTCGGCCTTCGTCGTGAATTGCGCGCCGCCGTTCCTGATGGCTCGCTTTGCCGAACCCCAACGCACCCTCGGTTGGTCACTGCTTCACCCCGGTTTTGCGATCGCCAGCGATGTCGTCTGGGTCGAGGTTCGCAACAGCGATCTTGGCCTTTCGATCGATCCGCAGGCATTCCTGAAGGCGCGGCTGGCCCGGGCGGGATTTCCTAACGCGCTGGCCTTCATGACCTCTCGCGATATCCGCCGTCATCATTTTTGCCAGCGGCGTGCCGGGGGCGTCGAGGCGGCCTGCCTGACCACGGTCGGTCTCTCGAACAGCGAGCGCGTTGGATCTCGCAAGCCGCACGGACCGCACGCCGGCACGATCAACACCCTGGTGCATGTTTCCGTGCCCCTGACCGACGGCGCCATGGTCGAGGCGATCTCTATCGTGGCGCAGGCGAGGACGGCCGCAGTCATTGAATTTCAGAACGTGCAACAAGGAACTGCCGTCACCGGCACAGGGACGGACTGCATCGTGGTGGCAACGCCACGGCGGGGCGAGCCTATTGCCTGGGCCGGACTCCATACGGACGTTGGCGAGGCGATCGGCGGCGCCGTCTACGACGCCACGCGGGCCGGTGCAGAGCAATGGCGCCAGGATTTTCAGCAACTGGCATATGACAAGTTCAACTTGCCTTCCCCGCTTGCGGGGGAGGTAGCGCGGTAATCCGCGACGGAGGGGGCGTGACGCACCATCTCGCGTAACGCCCCCTCCGTCAGCGTCAGACGCTGACACCTCCCCCGCGAGCGGGGGAGGGAATTTTGAATGAACTCTCCGGGACGTTCAGGACTGCCGCGCCAATGCCGTGAACGCGTTGCGGAAGTCGTCGCGCGAGCCGCCGAGGCCGGTCTCGTTGAAAATGTCGGCGGTGAGCGACTGCACCGAGCTCTCGTCGACCCGCACGCCGTTGTCCTGCAGGAATTTCCGGGCCGCGGCGACCGCCTCGTCCATCGCGCCGCCCTTCTTGTAGAGCCGGTAGTAATCCGGATGCCCGCCGCGGCCCAGCGCCTCGGCGAGCACATCGGTGAAGTTGACCACCTTCAGCGGATAGATCACCTCTGCGCCCGACAGCGCGCGATGGCAGGAGTGGTACATGGTGACGATCGTGTCGGCGCCCGCCGCGACCGCACCTTCGGCCAGCGCGCGATGGATCGCCTGTTCGCGGTCCTTGAACTTCGCCGCTTGCCCGCCGCAGGCGTAGGAAAATCCCGAGTCCTGCGGCAGCTCGACCAGCTCGAGATTCGGCACCGCCTTCAAGAGGTTGGCGATGCTCGAGAGCGTCGCGCCGATACCGAGATGCTCGTGAATCACCACACGGCGCCGGGGCTGGTCCGGCTTGAAGCGCGCCTTGAGCGCCTCGAGGTTGGCAGCCAGGAACTCGCTGACATGGCCGAGATCGAACGATGCCGGTTCGACCGCCTGCTCCAGCTCGTCGAAGTTCTTGGTGCAGGTCGGGCACCAGGTCAGCACCTTGGAGGCGCCGGACTGGCCGAAGCGCTGGAAGGTGCGATGGCCCATCCGCTCGTAGGTCGGCAAGTCGGCTTCCTGGAACTGGTAGACGCCGCAGCAGTGCGCCGTCCCGCCGACCACGTCGAAGTCGAGCTCGAGCGAGTCGAGGATGTCCATAACGTTGAGCACGATGTGCGGCGTCCGCAGCACATTGCATCCGGTATAGAACAGCACGTCCGCGGTGCGCTTCTCGGCCGGCGCCAGGATCTTCTGCAGGGTCTCCGACGGAAGCTGCATGCTCGCCAGCAGCCGCACTGCCTGCGCCATATGGCGGAAGCGGCTCGCCGCCGCCGTCGCCCCTTCGGAGAGCGGACGCGCCGTTTCCAGCGCCTTCATCTTGGCAATGGTCACCCACTGGCGGACATTGATGTCCTCGGGACAGGCGTCGGTGCAACGCGCGCTGCCGTCGCAGGCATTGAGCCACTTCATCACCCCGTCTGCCGCAGGACCGCCGTGCGTCAGGGAGGAGAGCTCGGCGATGCGCATTTTCGCCTCGCCGGCATCCAGCCCGATCTCGCGCGCCGTCGGACAAACTTCGAAACACTTGCCGCAGCCGGTGCAACGATCCGCTGCTTCCGCCGCCAAAGCCTCCAGCCGGTCCGCATATGCGCTCACGCCGCTCTCCTCATGTACCGGGAAGATTGTAGCCTTTCGGCGGTCGCCGAAACATCCGCCGCCAGGGTGACATTAGCTTGGGTCATCCAATAGGAGGCTCCATGACCGTCACCTGCGCCATCCGCTACGTCCTCGATCCGTTCAAGCGCGAGGCCTTCGAGACCTATGCCCGCAACTGGCTCACCATCATCCCGGCTTGCGGCGGCGACCTGATCGGCTATTTCATGCCGCACGAAGGCACCAACAATATCGCGCACGCGCTGATATCGTTCGAGAATCTTGCGGCCTATGAGGCCTATCGCACGCGGCTCAAGGCAGACGCGGCGGCGATGGCCAACTTCCGCTTCGCCCAGGAGAAGCAGTGCATCCTGGTCGAGGAGCGCACATGGCTGACGCCGGTGACGGCCGGATGACTACCGCACCCCGGAACTGCGATTGTAGTCGAGCTCCTGCTGGGAGGGCTTCAGGCCGACGGCGATGCGGTAGCCGCCGAGATCCGAGACGTTCGCGAACGGCAGCGTGACCGCCATCTCTTCCTGCGACAGGCCGCGCGGGCTGGCGGCGCTGATCTTGTAGTCGGCAAGCTGGTCGCTGCCCTGGACAACCGCGCCGTTGCCGTCGAGCACGCGGACGAAGAACGGCACGCGCGTCACGCCGGTGCCGACCGATGGACCGGCATTGACCGCTATGCGCAGGAGGACCTCGACTTCCAGCTTGTTGCGGCTGATCTGGCATTTCGTGCCGGCGCTGACGAGAGACGCCTCGAACATCACGTCACGCGGATCGCGCCCGGGCCCTTCCTTGAAGCGAGTGAGCCTCTGGGCGTCCTGAACCGTGAGCGGCTGCGGGCAATAGGACGCCGCCTGCTGCTCCCTGGCCGAGCTGCCGCAGCCGGCCAGCAGCAGGGCGGCCAACGCGAACGAAGCATATTTTCCGATGGTCATGCCGATATCTAAGCCAGTGTCCTGTGGGTGCCGTCACAAAGCGGCTTCTTGCTCGACTGCTTGCAGGCACAGAGCCAATAGTCGCCGGACTTTTCGGGAGTGTATTTCATCGGCGCGAGGCCGGTGCCCTTGTGGCTGCCGTCGCAGAAGGGCTGGCTCTGGCTCCTTCCGCAGGCGCACCACCAATAATCCTTGCCCGCCTCCAGCGCCATTTTGATGGGCGCCTTGGCCGCGACGACCGGCTCGGTCATGTTGTTTCCCCGTTGCGTTGCCGTTGGACTCTAGGCAATGGTCCGCAGGCCTGCAAGCGAGCGGGCCAGTCCGCAGCACAGTCGTTCTTCATGACCCACCTCAAGAAGCCGCTCACGATCCTGCTTGCGAATCCGCGCGGCTTCTGCGCGGGCGTCGAGCGCGCGATCCAGATCGTCGAGCGCGCCCTCTCGCGCTACGGCCGGCCGGTCTATGTCCGGCATGAGATCGTCCATAACCGCTTCGTGGTCGAGAGCCTGGAGGCCAAGGGCGCGATCTTCGTCGACGAGCTCGACGAGGTGCCCGACGACCGGCCGGTGGTCTTCTCCGCCCATGGCGTCCCGAAGACGGTGCCGGCCGAAGCGTCGCGCCGCAACCTGCTCTATGTCGACGCCACCTGCCCGCTGGTCTCCAAGGTCCATCGCGAGGCCGAGCGCCACGCCGACTCCGGCCGCACCGTTATCCTGATCGGCCATGCCGGCCATCCCGAGGTCATCGGCACCATCGGCCAGCTCCCCGAGGGCAAGGTGCTGCTGGTCGAGGACGTGACGCAGGCCGAGACGCTCGACGTGGCCGACCCGTACAACCTCGCCTATGCCACGCAGACCACCCTGTCGATCGACGACACGACCGCGATCGTGGCCGCCCTGCGCCGCCGCTTCCCCGCGATCCAGGGCCCGAAGATGGAAGACATCTGCTACGCCACGACCAACCGGCAGACCGCGGTCAAGGCGATCGCCGAGCGCTGCGACGCGCTGGTGGTGATCGGCGCGCCCAACTCCTCCAACTCCATGCGCCTCGTCGAGGTTGCGGCGAATTACGGCTGCACCCGGTCGCGCCTGGTGCAACGCGCCGCCGACATGGACTGGGCGTGGCTGGGCGATGCCTGCCGCCTCGGCATCACCGCCGGCGCCTCCGCGCCGGAGCTTCTGGTCGACGAGCTTATCGCTGCCTGCCGCCAGCGCTACGACGTGACCGTCGAGGAAGTGCGCACGACCGAGGAACGCGTGGTCTTCAAGCTGCCCCGCCAGCTGGTGGCCTGATGGCGGTCTACACTGAGGTCAGCGACCAGGAGCTCGAGGCCTTTCTCGCCGACTACGACATCGGCGACCCGGTCTCCTTCAAGGGCATCGCCGAAGGCGTCGAGAACACCAACTACGTGCTGACCACGGACCGCGGCCAGTACATGGTCACGCTGTACGAAAAGCGCGTCGATCCACGCGACCTGCCGTTCTTCCTCGGCCTGATGGATCATCTCGCCGAGCGCGGCATCAACTGTCCGCGGCCGATCCATGCCCGCGACGGCAATGCGCTGCGAACGCTCGTCGGCAAGCCCGCTGCCGTCACCAGCTTCCTGCAGGGCATGTGGCCGCGACGCATGACCGTGCAGCATTGCGGCCCGGTCGGCGAGGCGCTGGCCGGCTTGCATCGGGCCGGCCGCGATTTCGCTCTGAAGCGTCCCAACGCGCTGTCGGTTGCCGGCTGGCGTCCGCTGTTCGAGGGCTCGCGCCACCACATCGATCCAGCGCTCGATCAGGAGCTGTCGGCCGAGCTCGACTTCTTCGAGACGAACTGGCCGAAGGAACTGCCCTCCGGCGTGATCCATGCCGACATGTTCAACGATAATGTCTTCTTCCTGCACGAGCGGCTGTCCGGGATCATCGACTTCTATTTCGCCTGCAACGATTTCCTTGCCTACGACGTGGCGATCTGCCTGAACGCCTGGTGCTTCGAGCCGGACAACGCCTTCAACACGACCAAGGCGCGCGCGATGCTGCAGGCCTACGACAAGGTGCGCCCGCTCGGCGAGGACGAACGTCGGGCCTTGCCGATCCTGGCGCGCGGCTCGGCGCTGCGCTTCATGCTGACGCGGCTCTACGACTGGGTGCACACGCCGCCCGACGCGCTGGTCAAGCGCAAGGATCCCAACGAGTATCTCGCCAAGCTGCGCTTCCATCGCGGCGTGCAGTCGCTGGCGGATTACGGCCTGTGATGGGGGGCCTGTGAGCGAGCGTCCCGACATCGAGCTGTTCACCGACGGCGCGTGCAGCGGCAACCCCGGCCCGGGTGGCTGGGCCGCGATCCTGCGCATGGGGGAGAAGGAGCGCGAGCTGTCAGGCGGCGAGACGCCCACCACCAACAACAAGATGGAGCTGATGGGCGTGATCGCCGGGCTCGAGGCGCTGAAGCGCCCCTGCACCGTGCGGATCCACACTGACAGCAAGTATGTGATGGACGGCGCCACCAAGTGGATCCATGGCTGGAAGAGGAACGGCTGGCGCACCGCCGACAAAAAGCCGGTCAAGAACGTCGAGCTGTGGCAACGCCTCGCCACGGCAAGCGCACCGCACAAGCTGCACTGGACGTGGGTGAAAGGCCACAGCGGCCACGTCGAGAACGAACGCGCCGACGTGCTGGCGCGTAGCGAGATCGCGAAGCTTCGCAGTCGCTGATTCCACGCCCGTCGGAAAGTCACCTTTGAGCTGGCCTCCCCCGCTCGCGGGGGAGGAAAGTCTCAGGTTCGCTTACCCTGGGCCGGGACGGGCCGCTTCTCGGCGGGCTTTTCGTAGGCGAGGTCGAACATCTCCCGCGTTCCGTCGCAGGGATTGTCGCCTTCGGCCAGGCGCCAGACGTGCGACTTGCCGGAGCGGCGGAAGTGCAGCAGGCCGCCCACCTTGCAGGCCGTGCCGTTCTGCACCTTGGCGACGCGGAAGGCGACCTCGCCCCGGATGTAGACGTTGTTCGCAGCGATGCGCTCGACTACCCCATCGATCGCAACCCAGTCGCCCTCGGTACCGGGCGCCACGCTGTCGAGCCGGCCCTTGATCGTCCACAGCGCACCGGTCTTGGTCACGGTGGCGACGCCGGGCTTGGCGCCCTTGATCTTGCTGTAGCGGCCCCAGACCATCTTGGTGGCATAGGCGAAAAGCTGCGCCTCGGCCTCCGAATCGACAGCGGTACGGGTCGGCGCGGTCTGCCCACCGGCCAGGGGCGACGAGAGGTTGCTGACCGGCGCGCCCTTCTCGACCGTCGGCGCCTGCAAGGGTGGCGGCGCGGGATAGTAGGATGACGGCGGCTGCGTCGAATCGGTACCGGCCGGCGGCGTCTGGGCGAGGGCCGACCCGGCCAGAACCAGGAGGACGAGCGAGAGGGCGATACATTGCATTGGCTTGGTCTTAGCCGACCGACCCGCCGCTTGCTAGGGCTTGCGCGGGTCGTTCGGAGGACGACTGGCCGCAGGCGAGGGGGCCACCCCGGGCAGTTCGCCGCGCAGGCCCAGCTCGGCCCGCCTGGCCGCGTCCGATCCCTGCGGAACAGCCTTCAGCACCTTGGTGAAGTCGGCACTGGCCGCGTTGCGGTCGCCGCGCGCCAGCAGGGCGAAGCCGTGTTCGAGCAGCGCCTCGGAATGGTCCGGCGCACGCTTCAGCACACGATCTGCATCGGCCAGCGCCTTGGCCGGATCGCCGGCGTTGCGCCAGGCTGCCGCGCGCAGGATCAGGATCTCGACCTTGTCGGGCTCGATCCGCAGCGCCCGGTCGAAGTCGGAGATGGCGCGTGGCCAGGCGCGCATCGCGGCATAGCTCAGTCCGCGATCGACCCAGAGATCGACATCGGTGGGTTTGAGGTCGAGCGCGCGGCTCTGCGCGGCAGCGGCATTCTCCGCCTGGTTGGCCTCCATCCAGGCCTGCCCCGCCTGCGCCAGCAGTTCCGCGCGCACGCCCGGCCGATCGGCGCCCATGTCACGCTCGATCGCTTCGAGCTGGGTCGCCGCCGGCACGAACTTGCCGCTTTCGAACATTGCGATCGCGACGCAATGGCGTGCGCCCAGCCCGCCGCCCTCGCCCTTCCATTTTTCCGCCACCGGCAAGGCCTTCAGTGGCTCGCTGCGTGCAAGCTGCATGCATTCGGTGTAGCGCCGCAAATGATTGGGCGTCAGCGCGAAGGGGTCGAGCTTCTGCTGGTTGGGAGTCAGCGAGAAGGGCTCGACCCTCTGCGCGAGTGCCGGCATCGCCGCGGCCGTCAGTATCATCGAGAGGGTCAGGCGCGAGAACAACATGGTTGAAAAGAACCTCGCGGCGGCGTTCCTGACAAGATGACCAAACGGCTTTTCATTTTCGGCCTGGGCTACAGCGGCCTTGAAATCGCCAAGCTTGCGGCGGCGAGGGGTTGGAGCGTGTCGGGTACCGTGACCGGTGCGGACAAGGCCCAACGTCTGGCTGCCGAGGGCATCGAAGCCCATCTGTTCGACGGCACAGCCCCCCTCGCCGCCCGCGTGCTCGAAGCAGCGAGCCACGTGCTGTGCACCATCGCCCCTGGGACCGCGGGCGATCCCGCGCTTCGGACAAGCGCCGCGCAACTACGCGACATGCGTTGGCTGGGATATCTCTCCACCACCGGTGTCTACGGCGACCACGATGGCGGCTGGGTCGACGAGACGACTCCGCCGCGTCCCGACCAGTCGCGCAGTATCGAGAGGCTGGCGGCCGAGCGCGCGTGGCAGGCGATCGGCGCCACAATCTTCCGGCTGCCTGGAATCTACGGCCCGGGCCGCAGTGCCGTCGACCGGGTCAGGGCCGGCACCGCGCAGCGCATCGACAAGCCCGGCCAGGTGTTCTCGCGCGTCCATGTCGAGGACATCGCGGCCGCGGTGCTCGCCGCGATGACGCATCCGGCGTCCGGTGCGATCTACAACGTCGTCGACGATCTGCCCGCGTCGAACAGCGAGGTGATCGCCTATGCCTGCGAACTTCTCGGCCTCCCCGTACCGCCAACCATTCCGTGGGACGAGGTCGCGCCGACGATGAGCGCCATGGCCCGCTCCTTCTATGCAGAGAACCGGCGGGTGCGGAACGACCGCCTCAAGCGCGAGCTCGGAGTCACCTTGCGCTATCCGACCTATCGCGAGGGCCTGCGCGCGATTGCCGCCCATTCGTCGTCCCGAGCGTAGTCGAGGGACCCCTTCAAGCGGCATCAATCCCATGAACAGGTCTCTCGGCTACGCTCGGGACGACGGGAACTCTATCCAGAAAGCTCCTCGACGGTCGCGATCAGGCGGGCGATGTCGGCAGGGGTGCTGAGGCGGTGATCGCCGCCTTTGACGAAGGTCGTCACGACCTCGGGTGCCTCGAGGTGCTGCGCGATCTGAAGCGAATATTCCCATGGCACGTCGGGATCGCTCTGGCCGTGCAGCAGCCGCACCGGGCAGGGCAGCGCGAGCTTCTTGTCGAGCACCAGATGGTTGCGCCCTTCCTCGATCAGCTTCCAGGTGAAGACCGACGGCTCGGGCGAGTATTGCGACGGCCGCACCAGCCGGCCCTCGCGCTGCAGCAGGACGCGATCCTCGGGTGACAGCTTCGTGAGCAGCATGCGTTCGGTGAAGTCGGGCGCTGCTGCGATCAGCACCAGGCCCGCAAGACGCTCGGGACGCCTGAGCGCCACCAGCAGCGACAGCCAGCCGCCCATGCTCGATCCGACCAGCACGAGCTTGCCAGTAGCCAGCGCGTCGATCGCGGCGAGCGCATCGTCGAGCCAACGGCCGATCGTGCCGTCCTCGAAGCGGCCCGACGACTGGCCGTGGCCGAGATAGTCGAAGCGCAGGTAGGCGCGGCCGGTGCGGCGCGCCCAATCCTCCAGCGCCATCGCCTTGGTGCCCGTCATGTCGGAGCGGAAGCCGCCCAGGAAAGCGACCGTCGGCCCCCGGCCGTCGGTCTTCGCATAGGCCACCGTGTTGCCGTCGGGGCGGGCCAGCCGCTGCACCCTATCTCCGTTGCTCATGGCGTGATACCTGCCACAGTCGTGTCACGTCCGCATCTGCTTCAGATCGTGCCGTCGCTCGCCGGCGGCAGCCTTGCCCGTACCACGCTCGACGCTGCGCACGCCGTGATCGCAGCCGGCGGCTCGGCGACCGTCGCGTCGGCGGGCGGCCTGCTGGTGCCCGAGCTGCTGCGCCTGCGCGGCAGGCATCTCGACCTTCCGAACAGTCGCCATCCATTGTGGGCTCGCCTGTCGCTGCCGGCGCGGCTCGCCGTGCGCTTACGCGACGGCGACGTGACTGTCGTGCAGGGCCGCACGCCTGCGACGGTATGGGTTGCGCGCGCCGTGGCGCGACGGCTGGGCGTCAGGAGCATCGCCACGCTGCACCGGCCGTTCGTCGGCGTGAGCGCGACAGACCGCTTCGTCGAGCACCGCCAGGCGCGTGCCGACGCGCTGATCGCGGTGTCGGACCCTGTCGCGCGCGACGCGCTTGCGCAGATGCCTTCGGCCGCAGACCGGCTCGAGACCATCGAGCCCGGCATCAATCTCGATCGCTTCAATCCGGCGGCGATCCGTGTCGACCGCGTCATCCGGCTCGCCGCCGACCTGCGCATCCCCGATGGCCGCCTGGTCGTGCTCTGCGCCACGCGCGAGGGACGCGATCGCCTGACCCTGATCGAGGCGATCAAGCGCCTCGGGCGCGACGACGTGTTCTGCCTGCTGCTCGGATCGAGCGGCGCCCCGACGGCCTTCGAGAAGGCGCTCGAGCGCGCCATCCTGCAGGCCGAGCTGCAAGGCCGCGTCCAGCTCGGCCCCTATGTCGAGGACATGCCGGCGGCTTACATGTTGGCCGACGTCGTCGTGGCCACCGGCGGACTGCAGCAGGGATTCAGCCGCGCACTGATCGAGGCGCAGGCGATGGGCCGGCCGGTGGTCGCCGCCGACGGCAGCGGCGCCGCCGAGGCCGTGCGCCCGGGCATCACCGGCTGGTTGGCGATCCAAGGCGATGCCGCATCGCTGACGCAGGCGATCGACAATGCACTTTCCTTGACGGCCGAGCGTCGCGGCGAGCTCGCCCATGCCGCGCAGGCGCACGTGCGCGGCCGTTACGCGCTCGCCCCCAGCAACGCGCGCCTGCTGGCACTCTACGAACGTCTGTCGGACACGGGAGGCTGACCATGCCGGTTTTGCGTCATACGCTTCTTGCCCTGCTCCTCCTCGCGGCAGCGCCGCTGCAGGCCCAGCTGTCCGGACCGCCGGCAGGCGGGCCCACCGGCCAGTTCCTCGGGCCGCCGACCGGCAATGCCGGCGACTTCCTCGGCGTCTGGTCCATGACATGGGACGGTCCAATGGGAACGAACTGCCCCTGCCGCGGCAGCCTCACCATCTTTGTCGACAACAACGGCGATCTGCGGGGGACCTGGAAGACGAACGGGCCTGGCGCGACCTTGAGCGGCTCGGTCGGCTACAATCAGAATGTCTGGACCGGGCGCTTCGCCCAGCCCGACGACGCCGATTTCCCCATCCGCGGTCATTTCCGCCTCGAGGCACGCGGCGAGCGCAGCGTGACAGGCTCCTATCAGCCCGACGGAACCGCCATTCCGTTCAGCTGGAGTGGCACGCGGCTATAGGAGCAGGCTTGACGGCGATGCCCGGCGTCTCTATTTCCGGCGCATGGGCCGGTTGTTTTTCCCCGCTCCGACGACACTGACCACCGTTCGAACTTGATTCGGCCGGGCGCGAGCCTTTGTGCCGCCTCCCGGTCTCCGTCCGCCGACGCCTCGCGTCGGCCGGTCAATCGTGTTCGAAATCTTCTTCTCAGGTGGTTGCCATGATCAATATTTCCCTGCCGGACGGTTCGGTCCGAAAATTCGACAAGGCCGTGAGCGGCGCAGACATCGCTGCATCGATCGGCCCCGGCCTCGCCAAGGCCGCGCTGGCCGTGAAAGTCGACGGCAAGATGAAGGACCTTTCGACGGTCGTGGATCACGACGCGAAGATCGGCATCGTGACGTCGCGCGACCCGGAAGCGCTGGAGCTGCTGCGCCACGATGCGGCGCATGTGCTCGCCCAGGCGGTGCAGGAGCTCTATCCCGGCACGCAGATCACGTTCGGCCCGTCGACGGACGAAGGCTTCTACTACGACTTCGTGCGCGACCAGCCGTTCTCGCCGGAAGACTTCGGCAAGATCGAGCAGCGCATGGCCGAGATCGTCGACCGCGATCTGCCGATCACGCGCGAGGTGTGGGACCGGCCGAAGATCAAGCAGTACTTCGCCGACCACGGCGAGAAGTTCAAAGCCGAGTGGGCCGACGAGCTGCCGAAGGACGAGGAGATCTCCGTCTACAGGCAGGGCGACTGGCTCGACATGTGTCTCGGCCCGCACCTGCCCTCGACGGGCAAGCTCGGCAAGGCGTTCAAGCTGACGAAGGTGTCGGGCGCCTACTGGCGCGGGGACAAGAACAACGCCCAGCTCCAGCGCGTCTATGGCACGGTGTTCTTCTCCGACAAGGATCTTAAGGCATACCTCCATCGGATCGAGGAGGCGGAGAAGCGCGACCATCGCCGGATCGGCAAGGAGATGCATCTCTTCCATCAGCAGGAAGAGGCGGCCGGCATGGTGTTCTGGCACCCCAAGGGCTGGACGTTCTGGCGCACGATCGAGGGCTACCTCCGGCGCAAGCTCGAGGCGGGTGGCTATGTCGAGGTGAAGACGCCGCAGCTCGTCGACCGCAAGCTGTGGGAGGAGTCGGGCCACTGGGAGAAGTTCCGGCAGAACATGTATCTCGCCGAGAACGAGGAAGGCCTGAAGGAGTTCATGGGCCACGGCGCGACGGAAGGCGAAAGCCGGATCTTCGCGCTGAAGCCGATGAACTGCCCCTGCCATGTGCAGATCTTCAACCAGGGCCTCCGCAGCTATCGCGAGCTGCCACTGCGCATGGCCGAGATGGGATCGTGCCATCGCTTCGAGCCGTCAGGCGCGCTGCACGGCATTCTGCGCGTGCGCAACTTCACGCAGGACGACGCCCACATCTTCTGCACGGAAGCCGACATCGAGAGCGAGACGATCCGCTTCTGCGGGCTGCTGGGCGAGATCTATCGTGACCTGGGCTTTCCGGATTACTTCGTGAAGTTCTCGGATCGCCCGCCGGTGCGTGCCGGCTCCGACGAAGTGTGGGACCAGGCCGAGGGTGCCCTCAAATCCGCCTCCAAGGCGGCCGGCCTCGACCTGATCCTCAATCCCGGCGAGGGGGCGTTCTATGGCCCCAAGCTCGAGTTCGTGCTGCGCGACGCCATCGGCCGGGACTGGCAGTGCGGCACGCTTCAGGTCGATTTCGTGCTGCCCGACCGGCTGGGGGCGGAGTACGTGGCCGAGGACGGCGCACGCAAGCGACCGGTCATGCTGCACCGCGCCATTTTCGGAAGCTTCGAGCGCATGATCGGCATCCTGATCGAGCATTACGCCGGCCGCTTCCCGCTCTGGATGGCGCCGACGCAAGCGGTGGTAGTCACGGTCGTGAACGATGCCGACAGCTATGCCAACGAGGTGGCTGCGAAACTGCGGGCTGCCGGCATGCGGGTCGAGACCGACGTGCGCAACGAGAAGATAAACTACAAGGTCCGCGAGCATTCGCTGGCCCACGTGCCGCTGATCCTCGCGGTCGGCCGGCGCGACATGGAGAACCAGACGGTGGCTGTGCGCCGTTTGGGCTCGGAAAAGCAGGAGGTCCTTGAATTGGGGGCCGCCGTCACTACACTTTCAGCTGAGGCGCGGCCGCCCTTCTAGGGCGGCTGCAGTCTCGTATCCGCCCTCGCAAGGGCTTAGACAGAGGAGAAGCAAGCCATAGCTCGACCCGCACAACAGAGCGCGCCGACCAAGGACGGTCCGCGCGTCAACAACGAGATCAAGGCGCCGCAAGTCCGCCTGATCGACGAAAACGGCGACATGGTCGGTGTGCTGAGCACACGCGAGGCGATCGAAATGGCCGAGGAGGCCAGCCTCGATCTCATCGAGATCTCGCCGAATGCCGTTCCGCCAGTCGCCAAGATTTCCGACTACGGCAAATACAAATACGAGGCGCAGAAAAAGGCGCACGATGCTCGAAAGCACCAGAAGGTGATCGAGGTCAAAGAGATCAAGATGCGCCCGAACATCGATGAGCACGACTACGAGGTCAAGATGCGGGCCATGAAGCGGTTCATCGACGAAGGCGACAAGGTGAAGGTCACCCTGCGCTTCCGCGGCCGCGAGATGGTCCACGCCAACCTCGGCATGGAAGTGCTGAACCGCGTTCGCGGCGAGATGGATCCGGTGACCAAGATCGAATCGATGCCGCGCATGGAAGGCCGGCAGATGGTCATGGTGCTGGCACCGAAATGACTATCGGGTAAGGACGAGGATCTGGCGGGCGACGGCATCGGCCATCGCTTTCGCCGCGTCTCCCAAGTCCAGCGTATGCTCTCTCACCTTTATGCCGGTCGGCCATCGACATTATGCGTGGGCGCGCGACTCACGTCTTCTCATGATCTTCCGGACCGCGAGCATCCTGCTCGCTCATGATCAAGCGCATTCACATGCGCGTATGAGCGAGCAGGATGCTCGCGGTCCCGAACATCCGTCATGCTCTACGGCATGTATGAGCCGCCATTTACGTGCAGTACCTGGCCGGTCGTGGCGCTCGAATCATCCGAAGCCAGATAGACCGCAGTGCGTGCAATCTGATCCGGTGTCAGCATCCTGCCACCCAGCGGGATGCTCTCACGTGCCATCTCGATCAGCTCGGGATCGCTGTTGCCGTAGCGCGGTTGCGCGGTGTCGGTCAGGCCGGGGGCGATTGCATTGACCCGGATGTCATGCGGCGCGAGTTCGAGCGCGAGGGCGCGCGTCATCGATACGACGCCACCCTTGCTCGCGCTGTAGTGCACGCCGCGAATGGCGCCGCGCACCGACTGGGACGAGAGGTTGATGATGGAACCGGCCTTCTTCCCGGCAATCAGGGCCTTGGCCACCGCGATGGCGGCGAAGCAGCCAGCCTTGAGGTTGATGTCGAGCACGAAGTCCCAGTCGCTTTCGCGCATCTCGAGCAGCGGCACCCTCGGATAGACGCCGGCGTTGTTGACCAGAATGTCGGGTGTGCCGAGCTGGCGGGCCGTCTCGGCAACCATCATCTCGATGTCGGAAAGCTTGGAGACGTCGGCCCGGAACAGCGCCGCCTTGCAGCCCTTGTCACGCACGCCCTGGGCGACGGCTTCGGCTGCCTTCTCGTTGTCGTGCCAGGTGACGGCAACGTCAGCCCCTTCACCCGCCAGTGCCAGGGCGATGGCCGCGCCAATGCCCTGCTGTGCGCCCGTGACGAGCGCGACCTTGCCCTTTAGTTTCATGCCGACTCCGCTGCTCAGATGATCTTCCGCGCCCGCAAGTCCGCAATTTCCGCGCCACTGTAGCCAAGCTCGGTGAGCGCGGCCTCATTGTGATCGCCGAGCTCCGGTGCGATGCCCGGCTTGGCCGGGGTCTCGGAGAACCGCCACGGCGTGCCGTGCACCTTCAGCTTTCCGTGCTTGGGATGGTCGACATAGGTGACATGGCCGTTGGCGATCACGTCGGGATCGTTCGACGCCTCGAGCATGGTGTTGATCGGCGCCGAGACGATGTCGGCGCCGCGCAGCCTGGCGACCCAGTCGTCGCGCGTACCGGTGGCGAACAGATCGTCGAGCAGCGCCAGCAGCTCCTCGCGCTTGGCATCGTTGTCGACGATCACGCCGAGATTGCCGAAGCCCCTGGCCTCCAGCCGATCGAGGAAGCCGAGCGAGGTCATGGCGTCCTTCCAGTCTTCCGGACCGGTCAGCTGGAAGACCAGCGGCTTCCCGTCCCTGTCGTTGAACGAGGCGCTGATGCCCGCCCGCTCCGCCGTGCCGGTGACGCGGGCCTGGCCGGTGACCGGATTCTTGTCGCGCCACATCGTGGTGGTGAAGGTCCAGCCCAGCAGCCGGACCAGAGAGCCGAGCAGCGACAGCTCGATCTTCTGGCCGATACCGGTGGTGCGGGCATAGGTCAGCGCCGCGAGCGCGCCGCCGAACGCCAGCATGGCGGTCGATTCGTCGGCGACCGAGGCAATGCCCGTCCGCATCTTCTGGCCGGGCATGGAATAGGCCTCGGCGATGCCACCCAGCGCCTGCGCCATCGAATCGGTGCCGGGCAGATGGCCGTTCGGGCCCTTGGTGCCGTAGCCCGAGATCGAGACGTAGACGAGCTTGGGATTGATCTTGCGCAGCTCCTCCCAGCCGAAGCCGTTCTTCTCGGCCGCGCCCGGCCGGAAGTTCTGGCCGAAGATGTCGGCCTTGGCGACGAGCTTGTGCAGGATCGCCCTGCCTTCAGGCGTCTTGAGGTTGAGCGTTACGCTCTTCACGCCGCGGTTGTTGGTTTCGAAAAAGGTGCTGCCCTTGCCCGGCAGCACGGTCATGCGGCGCGAGCCGTCGCCGCCGTCCGGCGTTTCGATCTTGATCACGTCGGCGCCGAGGTCGGCCATCAGCATGTAGGGCACCGTGCCGGCCTGGGCGGTGGAGCAGGACACGACCTTGACGCCCTGCAGGGGACCATGCGGCGGCTTCGACATCGACGCGTTCTCCTATTCGAACAAATGACACGCCACGGCATGGCCGGGCGACACCTCGCGCAGCGCCGGTTCGACCTGCGCACAACGCGGCATGACATACGGACAGCGCGTATGGAAGCGACAGCCGGACGGCGGATCGAGAGGCGATGGCACCTCACCGGAAAGCTCGACCTCCCCGGCCGCTTGCCCCGGGCCGGCCACCAGCACCGCCGAGAACAGCGCCTTGGTGTAGGGATGGCGGACTTCCTCGAACAGCGACGCCGTCGGGGCCTGCTCGACGATCTTGCCGAGATACATCACCACCGTGTGGTCGGCCATGTGGCGCACCGTGGCGAGATCGTGCGCCACGAGCAGGTAGGCCACGTTGTCCTGCGCCTGGATGTCCTTGAGGAGGTTCATCATCTGCGCGCGGATCGACACGTCGAGCGCCGAGACCGGTTCGTCGAGCACGATCAGTTGCGGCCGTGAGGCGAGGGCCGCCGCCAGCGCCACCCGCTGGCGCTGGCCGCCGCTGAACTCGTGCGGATACTGCTCGGCCTGCTCGGCCCGCAACCCGACCTGCAGCAGGAGCTCGCGCACCCGCTCGGTGATCTTCGCCTTGTCGCCCCAGGCGTTGACGATCAGCGATTCGGCGATCGTCCGGCCGACCTTCATCCGCGGATTGAGCGACGACCAGGGGTCCTGGAACACGGCCTGCACCTTGGCGCGATAGGCGCGCAACGCGTCTCCCTCCAGGCCCTCGATCGGCTGACCGTCGAGCAGGATGCGGCCCTCGGTCGGTGTCTCGAGGTTGAGGATCATGCGCGACGTCGTGGTTTTGCCGCAGCCCGATTCGCCCACCAGGCCGAGCGTCTTGCCCGCCGCAATCTCGAACGAGACGTCGTCGACCGCCTTGATATGGCCGAGCACCTTGGTGAACAGGATGCCCTTGGTCAGGGCGAAGTGCTTGCGCACATGCTCGACGCGCAACAGGGGCGTTGCGGCGGTCACGGCCAGACCCTCAGCGTATCCCGGTGAGTACGGTGTCCGGCAACCAGGTGACGGCCTTGGGGAAGTAGACCAGCAATCCGACGACCAAAAGCTGCAGACCGATGAACGGCCAGATTCCCGTGTACATGTGCCTGAGGGTGATCTCCGGCGGGGCGATGCCGCGCAGGTAGAAGATCGACGGCGCCATCGGCGGCGTCAGGTAGCCGGTCTGGAGCATGACGAGGAAGAGAACGCAAAACCACACCTTGTCGAAACCCGCCGCCTCGATGAGCGGCACGGTGATCGGGACGACCATCAGGATAATCACCAACGGCTCCAGCATGAAGCCGGCAAGGAAGACGATGAACATGACGAGGAACAGCAGGCCCCAGCGGCCGACGCTGAATTCCTTCAGGAAGTCCTGTAGCGTCTCCAGCCCACCCGAGCCGACGAAGACCGCCGCGAACATCTGGCCGCAGGCCACGATGGTCAGGATCATGGCGGTGATGCGGACCGTGCGCATGGTCGACTCGACCAGCACCGACCATGACAGCCGCCGATAGGCGAGCGCCAGCAGCACGGTGCCGAGCGCCCCCGTCGCCGACGCTTCGGTCGGCGTCGCAATGCCGGCCATCATCGAGCCCAGAACAGCGACGATCACGACCACCGGCGGAACCAGCACCTGAACAGTCAGCAGCAGCTTGGCCCCGAGCGGCGGCTCGTCGGGGGCGCGTGGTATGCGCGGACCCGCCGTCGGATCGACTGTGCACAGGATCACGATGTAGGTGATGTAGGCGATTGCCAGCATGAAGCCTGGGATGAACATGCCGAGCAGGATATTGCCGACCGAGGCATTGGCGACCGGACCGATGACGACCGCCAATACCGACGGCGGGATGATGGTTCCGAGCGAACCGCCGGCGCAAATCGTGCCGCTGATCAGGCTCTTGGAGTAGCCGTATTTCAACATGGCCGGGATCGCCAGCAGGCCCACCACGGTCTCGGTAGCGCCGACCACGCCGCTGGTCGCCGCGAAGATCACGCACATGATGACGGTGCCGACGGCCATGCCGCCCGGAATGCGCCGGGTCCACATATGGATGGCATCGAACAGACGCGAGGCGATGCCGGAAGCCTCGAACATGGCGCCCATGAAGATGAAGAGCGGGACCGCGGCCAGGACCTGTGCGGTCGCCACCTCCTCGATCTTCTGGATGAACTGGTACTGCAGGCCCTCGAGACCGAACGAGTGCAGCCCGAAGACCACCGCCAGCGCCATCATGGTGAGGGCAACCGGGAAGCCCGTCAGGATCACCGCGATGAGCGCCGGAAACATCCACAGCGCGCTCATGCCCTAGACTCCGTGAGCATCGGCGGCTTCTTCCGGCGCTTCGAACGGCCGCCCCATCAGGGAAGCGATGCGCTTGATGATCTCGGCGGCGATCTGCAGGGTGAAGATGGCGAAGCCGACGAAAATGATCAGCTTGAACGGCCAGACGACCGGATTCCAGCCGCCCGACCCGGAGCGCTCGGCGGTCCGGTAGGCCGTCAGGAAATGGTCAGAGAGACCGTAGGTGATCCAGGCGACCGTCGGCAGGACGATCAACGCGAGGCCGATCAGATCGAAGATCCTGATGTGCCGCCGTGTCTGCCGGGTGTAGAGCAGGTCAACCCGGACATGGCTGTCGGTCGACATGGCATAGGCGATCGACAGTACGAACGACGAGCCCATCAGCCAGGTGTTGAGGTCGTTTCCCCACTCGGTTGGCGCGTTCAGGACGTAGCGCAACACGACATCATAGAGCATCAGGACGACGAGGACGATCACCAGCACGGCAGCGATCGCTCCGAACAGGCGGCTCACCGCGTCGGCGCCGCGCACCACGGCGCGCACGGCGTCTACCTGAACTCCGAGCGATACTGCGTGGAGCCCTTCCACCGCACCATGAAGGCGCGCTGACTCTCGACGACCTTCTTGAACCAGCCGCCCTCCGCCGCGATGTACTTGTCTTCCCAATCGCGAGTCGCCTTGGCCACGCCGTCGATGTAGCTCTGATCGACGCGGATGAACTCGACGCCCTCGGCCTTGAGCTTCTCGAGCGCCTCGATGTCCATCATGTTGATGTTCATCCAGGACTCGATGGTCGACAGCTTGGCCGCGGCTTCGACCAGCTTCTTCGTCGTCGGGTCGAAGCCGTCCCACAGCGCCTTGTCGAAGATACATTCCAGGACCGCGCCGGGCTGGTGGACGCCGGGAAGGATGACGTACTTGGCGACCTTGTGGAAACCAAGGCTGACATTGATACCCGGGGTCGCCCATTCGATGGCATCGACGACGCCGCGCTCGAGCGCCGGATAGACCTCGCCGCCCGGCAGGATGACGGTCGAGGCGCCCAGCGTATTGGCGATCTCGGCCCAGGCGCCCGACGTCCGCAGCTTGAGACCCTTGAGGTCCTCGAGCGTGCGTACCGGCTTGCGCGAGTGCATGTGGATCTCGTCCGAGTGGGAGCCGCAGGGCATCCCCACCACGCCGAACTTCTCCATGCGCCACTGGCGCCACATCTCGATGCCGCCGCCGGCATAGATCCAGTGCAGCAGCGCCTCGGCCGGCGGCGATCCGACATAGCCGCCGAAGATCGCCGCGGTCTTGTCGATGCCCCAGTCGTAGCCGGACCAGGTATGGCCGGCCGGCGCCACCTTCTTCTGCACCGACTCGGTGATCTTCAGCGGGCTGCCGATCGTCCCCGCGGGGAAGATTTGGAACTTCAGCTTGCCGCCGGTCAACGAATCGACCTGCTTGGAAAAGCCCTGGGCAAACTGCTCGAGATGCGGGCCGCCGGGCCACGAGGTGGCCGTTCGAATGGTCTGCTGCGCGCCAGCTGTGCCGGCAGCGAAAAGCACCATTGCCACTGCCGCAGCGGCAATCTTGGACGCTGGCATGTATTCCTCCCTCAGTCGTTTCTTGTCTTTTTACGCGGGGACTGGACTCATACGCAGACGCAGAACTTCACTCACGCTGAAAGACGAGACTGCAACCTGCAGACGACGTTGGCAAGAAAGACCACGCCTCAGCCCGGCGTCACCTTCCAGCAATCCGCCGTGTGCTCGTCACCGACCTGGACGCTGCCGGGATACGCTTCGAGGCATCGCTGTTCCACCTGGGGACAGCGCGAGGCGAAGCGGCAGCCGACCGGCAGGTTCATCAGCGATGGTGGCTGGCCCTCGATCGTCGTGAGCCGGCCGATCGGGCCGGTCATCTTCGGCACCGAGGCAATCAGCGCGCGGGTATAGGGATGCGCGGGCGCCTCGAAGATCTGGCGCACCGGGCCGCATTCGACGATGCGGCCGGCATACATCACCGCGACCCGGTCGCACATCCGGCCGACCACGCCGAAATCGTGGGTGATGAACAGGATCGCCATGCCGGTCTCGACCTGCAGCCGCTTCAGCAGCTTGAGGTACTGGAGCTGGATCGTGACATCGAGCGCTGTGGTCGGCTCGTCGGCGATCAGAACCTTGGGCTGGCCGCTGATCGCAATCGCCCCCACCACCCGCTGCTTCATGCCGCCGCTCATCTGGTGCGGATACTGGGCGATGCGCTGCTCGGGGGCAGCGATCTCAACGCGGCGCAGCGCCGTCACCGCCTCCTGCATCACTTCGGTATTCGATGCCCTGCGACGGCGCAGGATCGCCTCGCGCAACTGATCGCCGATCGAGAAGACCGGATTGAGCGAGGTCTGCGGGTCCTGCAGCACCATCGAGATCTTGCGGCCGCGGATCTCGCGCATCTCCGCCGGCGAGCGCTCGAGGATGTTCTCGCCATCGAGCAGCACCTCGCCCTTGACCGTCTGGGCGCCGCCCTTGGGCAGCAGCCGCATCACTGACAGCGCGGTGAGGCTCTTGCCGCAGCCCGATTCGCCGACCAGCCCCAGCACTTCGCCACGCCGGAGCGAGAAGCTCACGCCGTCGACCGCCTTGATCACGCCGCGGCGCAGGAAGAAGTGGGTGTGCAGGTCGCGGACTTCGAGAACTGTCTCTGCCGTCATAGCTGGCGCAGCCTCGGGTCGAGGCGGTCGCGCAGCCAGTCACCGAACAGGTTGACCGACAGCACCATCAGGGTGATCGCAATGCCCGGGATCAGTGCCACCCACCAGGCATCGGTCAGCCGGCCGCGACCCTCGGAGATCATCAGGCCCCAGGTAGGGGTGGGCGGCGGGATGCCGGCGCCGAGGAAGGAAAGCGTCGCCTCGGCGATGATCACCACGCCGATGTTGAGCGTGACCAGCACCATGAAAGTGTTGAGCACATTGGGCAGGATATGGGTGAGCATGATGCGCGTGGCGGAGCATCCACGCACCTTCGCGAGGGCCACGAAGTCACGCTGTCGCAGCGAGAGCACCTCGCCACGGATGACGCGCGCGAAGCTCGCCCACAGGAGCAGGCTGATTGCCGTCACCAGCGTACCGAGGCCCTGTCCCATGGTGACGGCAAGCAACAGCGCAAACAGAATGGCTGGAAAGGTGAAGGCCGCGTCGACCAAACGCATCAGGATGCTGTCGACCGCTCCCCCGATATAGCCCGCAACGATGCCGACCATCAGGCCGATTCCCCCGCCCGCGGTCAACGCCAGAAGCGCCACGATCAGGCTGACCCGCGCGCCGAAGATCAGGCGGCTCAACACGTCGCGGCCGAACGCATCGGTGCCGAGCAGGTACTTGGCACTGCCGCCCTCCATCCAGACCGGCGGGAGCAGCTTGTCGCGCAAGGTCTGGTCGATCGGCGAATAAGGCGCCAGCAGCGGCGCGAACACCGCCATGATGACGATCGCCGAGATGATCACGATCGGTATCCAGGGCACGCGCGCGGTCCGCCGCGCCCCGCCCGGCACCCGCGCCGGCCAGACCAGGCGCCACAATGAGGCGCGCGCCGGAGGATCAGCGATGGCCATGAGTGTCTTTCGCTGGGAGCGCGGCTCTCCAGAGCCGCTCATGGGATGTGGCAATGCGAAGAAGAGCGGCTCTGGAGAGCCGCGCTCCCAGCAATGAGTCGCGTGGTTTCATCACGCCAGCCTTATGCGGGGATCGACGTAGGCGTAGAGGATGTCGACGCCGAGGTTGATCGCCAGGATGAGGATCGATTTCAGGATGATCACCGCCTGCAACAGGGGGAAGTCGCGGTAGATCACCGCCTCGTAGGTGAGGCGCCCGATGCCGGGCCAGGCGAACACCGTCTCGGTGACGATCGCGCCGGTGATCAGGTTGCTGACGAACACGCCCCACAGGGTCAGGACCGGGATCAGGGCGTTGCGCAGGCAGTGCTTCCAGATCACCACGCCTTCGCTCAGGCCCTTGATGCGCGCGAGCTTCACAAACTCGCTCTCCATCACCTCGAGCATTGCCGAGCGCGTGATGCGCATGAAGCCCGCGACCAGGAAAGTGCCAAGCGTAATAACCGGCAGGATGAAATGCTCCGGCCCGCCCATTCGGCCCGACGGCAGCCAGCCCAACTCGACGCTGAACACGAAGATCAACAGCACGCCCAGCCAGAAGCTCGGCACGGCGACGCCAAGCACCGCGACCGTGCCCGCCGCACGGTCGAGCATGCCGCCGCGATTGAGCGCCGCCACCACGCCGAGCGGGATGCCCAGCATCATGCCGAGCAGCAGCGCCCAGGGGATCAGCACCAGCGTGTTTGGGAGGCGGTCGAAGAAGGCCTCGACCGCCGGCTGCTTCATGCGGATCGAGGTGCCGAGATCGCCGTGCAGCGCCCTGCCGACGAAGATCACGAACTGGTCGGTGACCGATCCGTCGAGGCCCAGCGTCTTGGTGAGCGCCGCGCGGTCCTCGGCGGTGGCGTCCTCGGGTAGCATCAGGTCGACCGGATTGCCGGTCAGCCGGCCGAGAAAGAAGACGATCGTCGCCACCATGCAGAGCAGGACGGCACCCTGCATCAGGCGGCGCGCGATGTAGCGCTTCATGTTGCGCGGCTGCTCACTTTTTCCACGGCGCTTCTTCCGGGCGCGGGATCCGCTCAAATACATCGCCCAGCTCGTGCCGGCCGGCGATCGGTTCGAACCGTCCGACCTTCTTGGTGTTGATCGCGTAGTAGCCCATGCCCTCGAGGATCGGGATCACCGTCCATGTGTTGGCGACCACCTCGACCATATGGTCGGTCAGCGCCGTGCGCTTGGTCCGGTCGAGTTCGGCCAGAAGGGCACGATAGGTTTTCACGAAGTCCTGGCACGCAGGATCGCAGTTCTCCTTGTCGCCCAGGAGACGCTGGGTGCTCTCGGGCGAGAAGGCGCCATCGTAGCGCCACGGCGCATCGGGCCGGCCGGCCGTGCGGTACATCGAGGCCCAGCCGATCAGCCCGGCCTGGTCGCCGCGCTCCATCGGCGCGAATGAGCCCCACTCGTAGTGCTTGAGCGTCACCTTGACGCCGATCTTGGTCCACATGTCGGCGATCGCGGTGCCGATATCGACCATGAACTGCGTGCCGGGCAGGGCGGTGTTGGCGAACTTCAGCTCGAAGCCGTTGGGATAGCCTTCATCGGCGAGGATCTTCTTCGCCAGCACCGGGTCGTAGCGGTAGGCCTCCGCCGCCCATTTCTCCCACCGGTCGGCGCTGAAAAAATCGGTGTAGCCGAACGTGGCGAAGGGATAGGGCAGGCGTGCCTTGCCGTTCATGACGTGCTCGATCACCTGCTTGCGGTCGATCGCCAGCGACAGCGCCTCCCGCACGCGCGGCTTGGCAATCGGCGAATCCTTCACGCCCGGCTTGTAGGTGCCCCAGAACTGGAAGACCGCCTGCATGGTACCCGGCACCGCCAGGACTTCGAGTCCGGCGCGCGAGGCGCCAATCATTGTTTCAGGCCCGATCGAGGCGATCGCCGCTTCGCCGGTGCGAACCATCGCCACCCGCGTGCTCTCCTCCGGCACCAGGAGGATCGTCAGGTCCTTGAAGTGGGGCCGGCCACGCCAGTGCGGCGTGGTCACCGCCGTGAACTCGATACGGTCGCCCGGCACGTTACGCACGAACTTCCACGGGCCGCTGCCGATCGGCTTCTTGCGGAACTCTTCCTCGCCGACCTTCTCGATATAGGCCTTGGGCATGATGGCGCCTTCGGGTGCCACCGCACGCGACAGGCCGGCCGGCAAGCCGATCTGCGGAGAGGTCGTGTTCACCTTGACCGTCAGGTCGTCGACCACTTCGATGCTCTTGATCGTGCGCCGCATGCTCGCGGCGGCGGAGGCGAGCGAGCCCGGCCCCATTTGGCGCTCGAGGCTGAACTTCACATCATGGGCGGTGAGCTTGTCACCGTTATGGAAGGTCTGGCCGGGCCGGATGAAGAATGTCCAGGTGAGGCCGTCGGGAGAGAGTTCCCAGCGCTCCGCCACGCCGGGGCCGACGCCGCCTTTCGCGAAGTTGAAGCCCACCAGCGAGTCGTACATCGCCGCCTGGTAGACCGCATTGCCCGGCCGACCTTCCAGGATCGGGTCGAGCGTCTGGGCGCTGAGCGTCTCGACAGCGAAGACCAGCGTGCCCTTCTGGTCCTGGGCGCTAAGCGGCGCGACGGCTGCGAAAACCAAGGCGAAGGCAAGCGTCATCATTTTCGGCATTTGCCGCATCATGCGCGTCTCCCTAATGTCGGCCCGTCTTGTTGTGTTTTTGCGATGCAGCCGACGTGAATCGACTATCCGTCGCGCCTCAAAAGCTTGTCAATACCGTGGGCTTCGCCCTGCGGTGTCGGCTTGCACCGAAGCACCCTCATCGCTATAAGCCCCTTTCTTCGGCGGTCTGGCCAAAGGGCATTGCCTCGACTGCTAATCGTAACCCTTTGAAAAGGAACAAAAATGCCCAAGATGAAGACCAAGAGCGGTGCCAAGAAGCGTTTTCGCTTCACGGCGTCCGGCAAGGTGAAGCATGGGGTCGTGGGCAAGCGCCACGGCATGACGAAGCGGGGCAACCGCTTTCTGCGTCAGGCGACCGGCATGGCGATCGTGTCCGAGCCCGATACCCGGATCATCAAGCGCAACTTCTTCCCGTACGAGAGGTAGACCATGGCACGCGTCAAGCGGGGCGTGGCTGCACACGCTCGTCACAAGAAGGTCCTGAAGCTCGCCAAGGGCTATCGCGGCCGCGCCAAGGCGGCATTCCGCGTCGGCATCGAGAAGGTCGAGAAGGGCCTTCAGTACGCCTATCGCGACCGCCGCAACAAGAAGCGCGCGTTCCGCGGGTTGTGGATCCAGCGCATCAACGCTGCGACCCGCGAGCATGGCCTGACCTACTCGCAGTTCATGAACGGCATCCTCAAGGCCGGGATCGAAGTCGACCGCAAGGTGATGGCCGATCTCGCCGTGCGTGAGCCGGCAGCGTTCAAGGCCCTGGTCGAACAGGCACAAGCCGCTCTCAAGTAAGGGCCCGCCCTCAAGTAGTCCGCGCGTCGCAAGGCGCTCGGAGTTGATTTCCAAGAGGGAGCCTGGCCACAGGCTCCCTCTTTTCGTCTGGAGTTGGCGATGGAAGATCTTTCGACGATACGCAACGAGGCGCTCGGCGCCGTCGAGCAGGCAGCCGATCTCGGCGCGCTCGAGACCGTGCGCGTGGCCGCCCTCGGCAAGAAGGGCAGCGTCACCGGCCTGATGAAGACCCTGGGCGCGCTCGCCCCCGAGCAGCGCAAGGAATTCGGCGCCCGGGTCAACCAGCTCAAGGGCGAGATCGAGGCCGCGCTCGAAGCGCGCAAGTCGATGCTCGGCACCGCCGCGCTTGCCGCCCGGCTGGCTGCCGAGAAGGTCGACGTCACCCTGCCGGCGCGGCCGGAAGGCCGCGGCACGTTGCATCCGATCGGCCAGGTGATGGATGAGCTTGCAGCGATCTTCGGCGAAATGGGCTTCACCTGGGCCGAGGGGCCAGACATCGAAGACGACTGGCACAACTTCACCGCGCTCAACATCCCCCCCGACCATCCGGCGCGCCAGATGCAGGACACCTTCTATCTGCCGCCACGCGCCGACGGCACGCCGACGGTGCTGCGCACCCACACCTCTCCGGTCCAGGCGCGCACCATGCTCGACAGGAACGTGCAGAAGATGCTGGCCGACGGTGGCGCGCTGCGCATCATTGTGCCGGGTCGCACCTTCCGCATCGACAGCGATGCGACGCACACGCCGATGTTCCATCAGGTCGAAGGCCTCGTCATCGACCGCACGACGCACATGGGCCATCTCAAGGGCTGCCTGGTCGATTTCTGCCGCGCCTTCTTCGAAGTGGACGACCTGCCGCTGCGTTTCCGCCCCTCGTACTTCCCCTTCACAGAGCCGTCGGCGGAAGTCGATATCGGTTGCTCGTGGAAGGGCGGCGAGCTCAAGATCGGCGCCGGCGATTCCTGGCTCGAGATCCTGGGCTCGGGCATGGTCCATCCCAATGTCATTGCCAACTGCGGCCTCGATCCTGCCATGTACCAGGGGTTCGCCTTCGGCATGGGCATCGATCGCATCGCCATGCTGAAATACGGCATCCCCGACCTGCGCAGCTTCTTCGACTCGGACCTGCGCTGGCTGCGCCACTACGGCTTCTCCGCGCTGGAGGGCGTGCGATGAAATTCACGCTGTCCTGGCTGAAAGAGCATCTCGACACCAACGCGGGCCTCACCGAGGTGCGCGACCGCCTGACTATGCTCGGCCTCGAAGTCGAGGGCATCACCAATCCCGCCGAAGCCCTGAAGGGCTTCGTGGTCGGCTACGTGATCGAGGCGAAGCAGCATCCCAACGCCGATCGCCTCCGGGTGTGCACGGTCGACACGGGTGCGGGCGTGGTCCAGGTCGTGTGCGGCGCACCCAATGCACGGACCGGCATGAAGGGCATCTTCGCGCCGAGCGGCAGCTACATCCCCGGCACGGACTTGCATCTGAAAGCCAGCAAGATCCGCGGCGAGGAGAGCAACGGCATGCTGTGCTCCTCGCGCGAGCTGCAGCTCGGCGATGACCATAGCGGCATCATCGACTTGCCGGCCGAGACCCAGACCGGCATGCCCGCCGCCGAGGCGCTCGGCCTCGACGATGCGATCATCGAGATCAAGGTGACGCCGAATCGCGGCGACTGTCTCGGCGTGCACGGCATCGCGCGCGATCTCGCGGCGGCGGGTGTCGGCACGCTGAAGCCGTTCGCGGCAGAGCGGATCAAGGGGACGTACGAGAGCCCGATCAAGTGGACGCACGGCTACGAAGCCAAGCCCGACAGCCCCTGCCCGATCGTGGTCGGCCGCCACTTCCGCGGCGTGAAGAACGGGCCCTCGCCGGATTGGCTGCAGCGCCGGCTGAAGGCGATCGGGCTGCGGCCGATCTCGACCCTGGTCGATATCACCAACCTCGTGACCTTCGACCTGAACCGGCCTTTGCACGTTTTCGACGCGAAGAAGCTCAGCGGCGATCTCGTCATGCGCCAGGCGCGCGAGGGCGAGATGATCCAGGCACTCGACGGCAAGGTCTACGAGCTCGATCCGTCGGTCTCGGTGATCGCCGATTCGAAGGCAGCGCACGGCATCGGCGGCGTGATGGGCGGCGAGGAGACCGGTGTGCAGGACGGCACCACCGAGGTGTTCCTCGAGGTCGCGTACTTCACGCCGATCAAGGTTGCCGCGACTGGCCGCAAGCTCGGCATCCAGTCCGACGCGCGCTACCGCTTCGAGCGCGGCATCGATCCGCAGTCGGTCGAGTGGGGCACCGACGTCGCCACGCGCCTGATCCTCGAACTGTGCGGCGGCGAGGCCAGCGAGATCACCCGCAGCGGCGTGATGCCCGACTGGGAGCGCAGCTACACGCTACGCGCCGACCGGGTGAAGACCCTGACCGCGATCGACGTACCGGCAACGGAAACCGCCGACATCCTCACCAAGCTCGGCTTCGGCATCAGCGGCACCGGGCCGTGGACAGCCACGGTGCCGTCATGGCGTCCGGATATCATCGGCGAGGCGGATCTGGTGGAGGAAGTCACGCGGGTGCACGGCTTCGACCACATCCCGACCACGTCCCTGCCCGCGCTGGCGGCGACATCCAAGCCGGTGCGCACGCCGATGCAGCGGCGCGCCCCGCAGGCGCGACGGGCGCTCGCGGCACGCGGCATGAATGAGGCCGTGACCTGGTCGTTCCTGCCGCGCAAGCAGGCCGAGCGGTTCGGCGGCGGCGCCGAGGACCTGCGCCTTTTGAACTCGATCGACGCCACGCTCGACACGATGCGGCCCTCGATCCTGCCCAACCTGATCGACGCCGCGGCGCGCAACGAGGCGCGCGGCCTGTCCGATCCCGCCCTGTTCGAGGTCGGCCCGCAATACAAGGACGCGACTCCGGCCGGCCAGCGCACGATGGCGACGGGCCTGCGCCATCACATGGCCGTGCCGCGCAACTGGGCGGGCCCGGCGCGGACTGTCGACCTGTTCGACGCCAAGGCCGACGCGCTCGCCGTGCTGGCCGCCATCGGCGCGCCGGACACCCTCTCGGTGCAGTCGGGCGCACCGGACTGGTATCACCCTGGCCGCTCGGGCGCCCTGAAGCTTGGCGATCGGGTGATGGCGTACTTCGGCGAGATGCATCCGGAGATCGTGGCGGCTGCCGACCTCAAGGGACCGGTCGCGGCCTTCGAGGTTTTCCTCGATGCGCCGCCGTTGCCCAAGGCGAAGGCGAGCAAGGCGCGGCCGAAGCTGGTGCTCTCGCAATTCCAGCCGCTCGAGCGCGATTTCGCGTTCCTGGTCGATGCCGGCGTCGAGGCCGACAAGCTCGTCCGCGCCGCGCGCAATGCCGACAAGGCGCTGATCAAGGGCGCGCGGGTATTCGACCTCTATGCCGGCAAGGGCGTGCCCGACGGCAAGAAGTCGCTCGCCATCGCCGTCACCCTGCAGCCGGTCGAGCGCACGCTCACCGACGCGGAGATCGAGGCCGTTTCGAACAAGATCGTGGCGCAGGTCGTGAAAGCGACAGGCGCCGTACTTCGTGGTTAGAATTCCCGTCGTCCTGAGCATAGCGAAGGATGACCGGGCATGTTGAGTTAGGTTCAGGCTGAAATGACCGACCTGTCGTTGATCCGCAATTTCTCGATCATTGCCCATATCGACCATGGCAAAAGCACGCTGGCCGACCGCCTGCTGATGCGCTGCGGGGCGGTGACCGAGCGCGAGTTCCACGACCAGATGCTGGATTCGATGGACATCGAGCGCGAGCGCGGCATCACCATCAAGGCGCAGACCGTGCGGCTCAACTACACGGCACAGGACGGCAAGACCTACGTGCTGAACCTGATGGACACGCCGGGCCACGTCGACTTCGCCTACGAGGTCAGCCGCTCGCTCGCCGCCTGCGAAGGCTCGCTGCTGGTGGTCGATGCTTCCCAGGGCGTCGAGGCGCAGACGCTCGCCAACGCCTATCACGCGATCGAGGCGAACCACGAGATCATCCCGGTGCTCAACAAGATCGACCTGCCGTCGGCCGACCCGGAGCGCGTCTCGAAGGAGATCGAGGACGTGATCGGCATCGACACGTCCGAGGCCATCCAGGTGTCGGCCAAGACCGGCATCGGGATCGACGACCTGCTCGAGGCGATGGTCAAGCGCCTGCCGCCGCCGAAGGGCGACCGCAACGCGCCGCTCAAGGCGCTGCTGGTCGACAGCTGGTACGACCCGTACCTCGGCGTCGTCACCCTGGTGCGCGTGCAGGACGGGGTGCTGAGGAAGGGCATCCGCATCCGCATGATGGCGGCAGCAGCGTCCTACGACCTCGACAAGGTCGGCATCTTCGCGCCCAAGGCCACCGACGTCGCCGAGCTCGGCCCCGGCGAGATCGGCTTCATCATCGCCGGTATCAAGACGATCGCCGACTGCAAAGTCGGTGACACGATCACCGACGACAGGAAGCCCGCGACCGAGATGCTGGCCGGCTTCAAGCCGTCGGTACCGGTAGTGTTCTGTGGCCTGTTCCCCGCCGATGCCGCCGAATTCGAGACGCTGCGCGAATCGCTCGGCAAGCTGCAGCTGAACGACGCGTCGTTCCATTTCGAGGCCGAAACCAGCGCGGCGCTCGGCTTCGGCTTCCGTTGCGGCTTCCTCGGCCTGCTGCATCTCGAGATCATCCAGGAACGACTCGAGCGCGAGTTCAACCTCGACCTCGTCACGACAGCGCCGTCGGTCGTCTACAAGGTCAAGATGACCGACGGCACGGAGATGGAACTGCACAATCCGGCCGACTATCCCGACCCGATGCACATCGAGAGCATGCAGGAGCCGTGGATCAAGGCCACGATCATCACGCCCGACGAGCATCTCGGCGCGGTGCTGACGTTGTGCCAGGACCGGCGCGGCCAGCAGGTCGAGCTGACCTATGCCGGCACGCGCGCCATGGCGATCTACCGCCTGCCGCTGAACGAGGTGGTGTTCGACTTCTATGATCGTCTCAAGTCGGTGACGCGCGGCTATGCCAGCTTCGACTACGAGATGGCGGGCTACGAGGAGAGCGATCTGGTGAAGCTCTCGATCCTGGTCAATTCCGAGCCGGTCGATGCGCTCAGCATGATCGTGCACAAGAACGCCGCCGAGAGCCGCGGCCGCGCGCTGTGCGAGCGGTTGAAGGACCTCATCCCGCGCCAGCTGTTCAAGATCGCCATCCAGGCCGCGATCGGCGGCCGGGTGGTGGCCCGCGAGACGATCAGCGCCCTGCGCAAGGACGTGCTGGCCAAGTGCTACGGCGGCGACATCAGCCGCAAGAAGAAGCTCCTCGAGAAGCAGAAGAAGGGCAAGAAGCGGATGCGCCAGATCGGCGACGTGGAGATCCCGCAGTCGGCCTTCATCGCGGCGCTGAAGATGGACAACCGTTAGGCGACGCGTTG
The DNA here is from genome assembly GCF_965279465.1 of Reyranella sp. NCBI lineage: Bacteria > Pseudomonadati > Pseudomonadota > Alphaproteobacteria > Hyphomicrobiales > Reyranellaceae > Reyranella > Reyranella sp. The sequence goes on along the minus strand of NZ_OZ257242.1, from coordinate 2,199,854 downwards.
CGCGGCCTGCGTCCTGCTCTCGCACCCGTATCGCGCCCGTGAACCCGCTGGCGATCGCTTCGGTCGTTTTCGTCTGTGCCCTCGGCAGCGCGCTCGCCGGCACGCTCATCACCCTGCCCGATCGTCATCGCGACCAGGACACCAAGGATACGGTCAAGCTGGTGATGGGCCTGATTGCCACCATCTCCGCGCTTGTCCTGAGCCTGCTCATCGCGTCCGCGAACGGCACGTACAATGCCCAGCGCAGCGAACTGCAGTCGCTCGCCGCGAATGTCATACTGCTCGACAAACTACTGGAGTCGTACGGCCCGGAAACCCGGGAGACACGCGAAATGCTGCGGAGCGCCGTCGCCGCAAGTCACGAACGGCTCTGGGCTCCGGGCGGCGTCGAGCCGATGGCGGCAAATCTCGTGACCGGTTTCCTCAACAAGATTCAGTCGCTTTCTCCAACCACCGACGCCCAGCGCATCATTCAGGGCCGCATCGTTCAGATAGGCGAGACTCTCGTGCAAACGCGGCTGCTCATGTTCGAGCAGCTGGGTGACGAGGTCTCGCTCCCCGTCCTGACGGTGCTCGTCGGCTGGATCTGCATGCTTTTTCTGGGGTTCGGTCTCTTCACGCGGTTCCACCCGACCGTCGCCATAGCCGTGATGTCAGGTGCGGCATCCGTCTCCGGGGCGATCTTCCTCATCCTCGAGCTGAGCGATCCATTCGGTGGGCTCCTGAGACTTTCCGATGCCCCCATTCAGCATGTCCTGACGCAATTGGGTCGATAGCATCCCGGCGGAAAGGGCGTTGCCGCCCTCGCCGCCGCGCGGCCTCAGATCACCTGCCGCACCACGTGGCTGCGGTTGGACGTGAACGGCCGCACCTCGCTCGGCCACCGTCCCTGCTCGCCGGCGGCCGCCCATTCCTTGCTGAGCAGCACTTCGGGGCTGTCGATCTCATAGATCGCCACGTAGTGAGCCATTCCCGCCCCGTCGAGCACCTTGCGTTCGCCGCCGATGTTGAAGGCGGCCGGCACGGTCTTGAGCCGCGTCACGGCGCCAACACCCGGCACCTTCTGCAGGAGCGGCACATGCTCGGTGTCGTAGACCTCGTTGAACAGCGCTTCCTTGTCCGGCTGGACGTCCATGCTGACGATGAAAAGGTATTTCTTGGCGAGAGGCATCTCGATCTCCGTTATTCGGCAGCCTGGGCGGTCGGCGCCTTCGCCGGGCCCCATTTCTTCACCACCGGCAACACTTCTTTCGCGAACAGCTTCAGGCCGCGCTCCGAGACCTCGTAGGGCGTGCCGCCGAAGCGGAAGGCGACGTTCATCTCGAAGTCGCCCAGCACCTTCCGCCGTGCCTCGAGCCCGCGCAGGATCTTGTCGGGCGTGCCCCAGCTCGCCGCCTGCATGAAGCCGTTGACCGCGCCTTCGAGCCCACCGCCGGACTTGCGGGCAAGGTCGGCTTTCTGCTGGTAGGAGTCGTAGCCCTTCACCGTCTTGAAGTGCTCGCCCAGGAATTCGTAGTGATGGAAGTTGCTCTCGACGAACTTTCCCTGGTAGCGGCGCGCCTCGTCCTCGATCGACGTGGCGTTGGCGCCACAGACGCAAAATTCGGTCAGCATGACCTGCGGCGGCTCGGTGCCGTGATACTGGCGATGCAGCTCGCGGCCGCGATTGATCACCGGCGCGCGCATTTCCCAGGGACGGTCGGCGAACATCACCATGTGGGCGCCGAGCTTGGCGGCCGAGTCGACGGAGTCCTCGCTCGAGGCCACTGCATAGATGCGGTTGTCGAAGGAATGCTGCGGCCGCGGGCGGATCTCGATGCGGGGCTGCTTGTAGTGCGGCCCGTCGCCTTCCATGAAGCCGGTCTTGAGCGCCTTGACGATCATCGGCGCGGCCTCGTCGAAGCGGCCGCGCGACTCATCCATGGAGATCCCGAAGGCATTGAACTCGCGACGGGCCAGGCCTCGGCCCATGCCGAAGCGGAAGCGGCCGCCGCTCAGCATGTCGAGCACGGCGGCGTTCTCCGCCACCCGCAACGGATTGTGCCAGGGCAGGATGACGGCCGCGGTCCCCACATCGATGTTGGGATGACGCGCCGTCAGGTAGGTCATCAACTGGATGTTGTCGGGCACGAAGGAGTAGTCATTGAAATGATGCTCCGCCGACCACAGGCAGTCGAAGCCCGAATCGGCAGCGATTCGGGCGAGCCGGATCTCTTCGTTCCAGACGCGATCATCGGAGCAGTTCTCCCAGCCGTAGCTGGCGAAGACCATCATCATCCCTACGTCCATGGCGTTTCCCTTCGATCGTTTGTTGGGCCAGATGGTTCCACGGACGGGCGCTCAGGACAATCCGCGACTCCGCCGTCGGCGCGGGCGCGACATGCCCAGGAAATCCGCCTCGCCCGGCCGGCCGCCGATGCGCCCGCCGAGCCAGAGGCAGAGGACGCCTCCGACGACGAAGGCCGGAAGCACCGGAATCTTCAGGATCGGCAGCAGAAGACCTGTCCACAGGATGCCCGAAAGCGTGTGCTGCAGGCCGGCCTGCACCGCAAGCAGAGAGCCGAGATCGAGCCGGGACCACAGATCACCCAGGCCCATCAAGCGAAATGCGCCCTCGGACCACCAGGACAGGCAATCGTGGACGACGGCTCCCGCGGCGAACGCCAGCAGCAGCCACCCCAAGGCCCGAAACAGGACCATTTCACCCCCCAAGCCACATGGCCGCGGAAGCTACCCAAGGGACGATCCCAAGGGAAGATGGCGTTGCTCATGCCGGACGGCACGCTATAAGAGCGGCGACTGCGCTTGAGGACAGGTGGCCGAGTGGTTTAAGGCACACGCTTGGAAAGCGTGCGTGGTGTAACAGCCACCGCGGGTTCGAATCCCGCCCTGTCCGCCAGTCCAGGCGAGATCAGGTTCTTCATTTCACCGCTTCCGAGGGAACTCGCGGCTTTTCTCCCTGCAATCGGGCCAGAACGGCCGCAAGTCGGTTTCGATAGTCCGGCGGAAACGACCAGTAGGGAGTCCCGGATCGGGAATTTCCTTCGACCAGGCCCCGGTCGCCAGGGCGCAGATGCCAGAAAAGAGTGAGCAGGACATCGCTGCTGACCCAGGGATCGTCGTACCAGAACGTGTGCGAGCCCCGGGATAGGCCGGGAATGCCCTCCGGCCGGACCCGCACGACATTGAGGCCGTAGTCTGCGGCGGCCCCCAGCAACCAGTCCGTCGCCTCGGTATCGAGCTCCGCCATGTCGGGCCGGCCGGCACGCGACGCCCGGTTGACGAATTGCGACAAACGGAGCGCCGCGTCCGACAGGTTCACCCCGACCGTTATTCGCCGAACCTGACCGGCGTAGACGCGCATGTCGTCGACAAAGCTCCGGAAGTCGGCATCAGGCGCCGCATGGTAGATCTCGCCTAGACGAAAGCCCTCTGGCCCCTGGTCCCTGGCCTTTGCGCCGACCAATGCCAGCCCGTTGCTGCCGACGGTCGCGCCCGCACTGTAGGTCAGGACGTCGATCTTCTCGGCCGAGGTGTTTTTAGCGAGCAACTCGATGAGCGTTGCGAGATGCGGAGCCGCCCCCAGGGACGTGATCATGTCGCGGGTGTAGCGTAGGAAGTTTTCCGCCGTCGGCCAGACGAAGAGCACGACGACGGTATCGCGTCCGGTGAAATGGTGGAGCTGCGCCGCCTGCCCGGCGGCGCGTTCCACTGTCGTATTGGCACCGTGGACGTAGACGATGATGTCCTTGTTGCGGCTATGGGCCAAGGCATCGTTGATTTGAGCGAACCATGCCGAAGCTTCTTCCGGCAATGGATTGGTGTCCGCCAGCGAAGCCTGCTCGGCCATGTTCTCGAGATGGAGAAACGGCCGCCGGTCGTCGCTCGCCCCAGTCGACCATTCGTAGATTCGTTCCCAGGTCGTCGTCTCGTTGCCAATCCTGATGGTCGCCACGCCGAGATTGAGGTCGCGGCCGGGCACCACGGTGTAAATCCTGTTGTCGCGCGGACCGATAGGCAGGCGGTTGGTCGCGTAAAACAGGGAAATTTGCGGGTCGGTCGTCTCCGGTGCGTCAGAAAATGTGTTCGTCTGTCCGTTGAGGAACAGCGCAGGTGCCGGCATCAGCCGCATCGGCGGCTGATAGAACGAGATCCCGACGATGGCGCTGACGGCGATCAGGCTGAAGATGACGATGTAGCGGCGCATTATCTTCTCGATCGGTCAAAGGCAGGAGTCCACGGCGGAGCTGGCCCTGCGCTGAAGACAGCAGACTTCAATTACCGGTGATCCGGCGGAACAGGTCACGGAGCGTCAACTGATGATCGAAATGTCCGTTACGGATGAAGTGCAGAACCTGCGCGATCACCAGCGGATTGTTCATCATGAAGGTGTGGGTCGTATGCAGGACGATATGATCGCGCATGCCTTCGAGCTTTGTGCTTTCCACCGAGACTTTGCCGTCGTTCGGCCCCTTGAATGCGGTCGACAGGATGGGATTGACGGACCGGTCGCCCGCGATGATGCCGACCTCGAAGTCGGCGCGGGCAAGTCTTTTGGGCAGGCTGGCTGGGCCTGTGCCGAGTTGCATGCCGGCGGGACCAGTCAGGAACTCGAAGAGCTGAAGGTCGCCGAATGTGTCGACGGTTTCCGATCCCTGGTTGGGCGGCCCCAGCATGACGACGCGACCCAGGTTTGGCGGGCGGCTCTTAAGCAACCACGCCCTCAACAGGATGCCGCCCATCGAGTGAGTGACGAAATGTACGCTATCGACTTCGCCGCATCTGGCGACCGATTCGCCGACATGGCTAACCAGCTCCTCGATCGGCGCAACGGTCGAAGGATAGGTTTCGCTGACGACGTTGAAGTCGAAAGCCGTCAGCGTCTCCTCCATGACAGTGAAGGACGCGTCCGTCCGCCCCAGCCCATGAAGAAGGACGACGCAATCCCGTGCGAACGCGGGCGACGCAAGGAGGATAAAGAGGAGCAGCACAGCGAAACGCATGCGGAGCAGTTAGCCTGAATTCGTCGCGGCCCTCAAGGATCGGCGGATCTCCCAGCCAATGCCACGTGCAGATCGGCAATGACAGGTGATGGGCGAAGAGAACGACCATGAGGAAAGCGACGAAGGCCGCTGGAAAAGCCGTCTGTGGAGCTTGATCGACCTTGGCGGAGGCAACGGCATCATCGTCAGAACGTCAACGCGGCGAGTGATGCATTCGTCAGCCACATTCATTGGTACGATGGGGCATTCTTTGCCGCGCAGGATCATCGAGAGCTGGAAGGGCTGGGAAGACGGCTGCAACCCTGGGGCGCGGCAGTCCACCGACTTCCGGCGCAGAGCGCAACTCGTCTGGTGTAAATCGTTCAACGCTCCTCGGGCGATCATGCCGCCTCCGAACTCCTGAGCGACTGCAACTCGCCTTGAACGGCGCGCAGGAATTCTTCGGCCGCCAAGGGCAAGTGGCGGGACACATGCGTCACCGCGTCGATAGTCGAGGTGTTGGCAACACGCTCCCGAATCGGAACCGCGACCAGCTCCCCCGCTCGCAGCTTGCCCCAGATGGAGATGCGGGGAATGAAGGTGATGCCGTTGCCCGTGTGTAGAAATTCGAGACGGAGCGGGACCGAGTTGGACTCGAGCTTTGGCTTGAGATGCACGCCACTGGCCTTGCAGGCCATGTCGATCACGATGCGACTGCCTGTATTCGGCATCGGGGCGGCGATCGGATATGCCGCACATTCCGCCAGCGAAACCTTGCTCTTCCCTGCCAACGGATGTTGCGCCGACATCGCGGCGATGAGCGGTGCCCGCACCTTGAATACCATCGCCAGCTCGGGATCCGGTGGGGCGTAGTAGGTGAAACCGATATCGGCACGGCCTTCCCGTACGGCGGCGACCACGCGATCCGAGCCGTCGATGGAAATCACGAAGTTGATCCCGGGATAACGACGGCTGAATCGCGCAATCACCTGCGGCAGCAGGTGAGGCACCAGCGACTCGATGGCAAAGATGTGCACGCTGCCGCGTCGCAATCCCTTGAGAGCGTCGACCTCCGACCGCACCTTTTCCACCTGGCGCAGGATCGTCTGCGCAAAGCCCAGGAGAATTTCCCCGGCGGAGGTCAGCTCGACACCGCGCGCATGACGCTGGAACAAAGGAGCGCCCAGTTCCTCCTCGAGCTTCTGTATCTGCCGGCTGAGCGCGGATTGAGCGACATGCAATTCCTCTGCCGCCTCGCGAATCGATCCGTGGCGCGCCACCGCCGCAAAATAGCGTAAGCCGGCATTGATCATGGTCGGAACCTCCCCAAGGAGGCTGATGCCGATTCGGCATCACTTCAACGCCAAAATTGCACTTGTGCGATCGCTTCCCGCAGCGCCCAATCCGTCACGCCCGAACCGAGAGGAATGGATCATGATCGACTACGTTGGTGAGGCCGTCGACAAACTCATCACCATCGAGGCGAAGAACCATGGCATGCCGCACGGTATCCTGCAGCCGATGTACGATGCCGCGCGCAAGGCGGCCGGCAACAAGCCGGTGACCATGACCGCCGCGGAGGGCCTGATGAAGGCGCTCGGCAAGGGCGACGTCGTCTTCATCATGACCGGCGCAGGCTACGAACCCACAATGCCAAAGGGTGAAAGCGATGGCCCGCCGGGCGCCGCGTCGCTGGCGCGCATCCTCTACCGCGGCCTGGGCGCGGTGCCCGTCTACGTAAACGAGGCCTGCCACGCCGACCCCATCATCGCCTCGAGCGAGGCGGCGCACCTCATGGTGAAGCCGTTCGAGCAGGCGCGCGACCGCCACCTCGGGGCGGCCATCGAGAATGCGCCGACGGATCAGTCCAGGATCCCGGCCTGGGTCCACGAGATTTACGCCAAGTACAAGCCCAAGGCGGTCGTCGCCGCCGAGCGGCTGGGCGCCGGCGCCAACGGCATCGTTCACAGCGCGACCGCGTTGCCGCTTACCGGGCCGGACGCGAAGTTCCAAGGCTGCATCGATATCGGCGAAGTCGTCACCGAGGCCAACAGGCGCGGCATCTTCTCGGTCGGCATCGGCGACCACGGCAATGAGCTGGGCTTCGGCACGATCTACGACACCGTCGTGAAGACCATGCCGAAGGGCGACCAGATGGCGACCGTGGTCAAGACCGATGTCGTCATCCCGGCGATGATGTCGAACTGGGGTTGCTACGGTATCGAAGCCTGCCTCGCCTACCTCCTGAAGAAGCCGCAGCTCATCCATTCGCCGGAGATGGAGAAGCGCATCGTCCAGGCCTGCCTCGACGCCGGCGGGCTGGAGGCGATGTACTGCACGACCGAGTTCATGGTCGACGGCCTCGACGGCGAGACCTCGATGGCCTGCATGCAGTTCCTGTCCAACATCGTGCGCAAGAACCTCGAGCCGGCCGATGCCGGGCTCACGCACTGACCATGAGCGTCCCGGGAGGTAGTGGTTCAATGGCTATCGACGAAATCGTCGGCGATTCGATCGACCGCGCGGTCAACATCGAGATGCGGTTTCGCGCCGGCTTGCCGCGTGGCGTGACCTATCCGCTCTACGAGGCGGCCCGCAAGAAGCAGAAGAAGCCGCTGACCTGGCTCGCCGCCAAGCTCCTCAAGGAGTCGATCAAGCCCGGCCAGAACGTATTCGTCGTCACCGGCGCCGGCACGCCGCCGGGTCTGCCCGCAGGCGAGACCGATGGCCCGCCTGGCGCGGCGGCGATCGCGCGCGCCATCGAATTCGGTCTCGGCGGCAAGCCCATCCTCATCAGCGAGGAGCGCAACATGCCGGCGGTCATCAAGTCCACCGAGGCGGCCGGCATTGCCGTCGTCGACGAGGAGCTGTTCAAGCAGCGCCGTTCCTGCGCCATGTCGATCAACTTCCCGCTCGGCGACGCCGCCGGCAAGAAAGCCGCCGAGCAGCTCATCAAGAAGTACAAGCCTGCGGCGATGGTCTTCATCGAGAAAGTCGGCCCCAACACCAAGGGCGTCTATCACTCGATCATGGGAACGCCGCGCACCCCGGACAAGATCGCCAGCGCCTATCACCTGGCCGAACAGGCGAAAGCAGCCGGCATTCCAACGGTCGGAGTCGCCGACGGCGGCAACGAGATCGGCTGCGGCCTCATCAAGGAAGCCGTCGCGACCATCCAGCCCTTCGGCAAGGATTGCGGCTGCCCCTGCCACGGCGGCGTCGGCACGGTCACTGAGTGCGACGTGCTGGTGTTCGCGGCGGTCTCGAACTGGGGCGCCTACGGGATTACGGCGGCGCTGGCGGGTCTCCTTGGTGACCGCGAAGTGCTGCACGACGAGGCGACAGAACTGCGCATCGTCCACGCGAGCGTGGCGGGCGGCGCGATGGACGGCGCCTATTCGCGTCTCATCCCCTACGTCGATGGGACGTCGGACAGGATGCAGGCCGCCCTCATCACGACGCTGCATCAGATCATCGAGAACGGACTGAAAGAATTCGACCGGGGCTTCTGACGAGGGGAGAGCGCGATGAGCAGGATTATCGGACCATCAGGCAGCCGAGGAGGCATCACGCGCCGCGGCTTTGGCTCGGGTGCCCTCGGCACGGGCCTTCTGCTCGGCACCGGCCGGGCGCCTGCCATCGCGCAGGGCAAACGCGATCTGCGGGTCGGCGTCTTCGGCGGCGAGTTCGGCAATCTCAGCCCGGTCATCCGCTACGACATCCAGGGCGGGCTGGTCGTCTACAACATCTTCGACCTGTTGCTGAAGATCGACTTTGCCAAGCATTCCATGGTGCCGATGCTCGCCCTGGAGTGGGCGAACCCGTCACCCCTCGTCTGGCGCGTCAAGCTGCGCGAGGGCGTGAAGTGGCACAAGGGCTTCGGCGAATTCACGTCCGACGACGTCGCCTACACGATCAACTACCACCTCGAATCGAAGAGCTTCCAGGTCGGCACGGCGCTCTTCCCGATCGACACCGTGAAGGCCGACGGCAAGTACGTGGTCGAATTCAAGACCAAGCAACCTTTCGGCGCCTTCCCCGGCGTCACCCTGGGCTATGGCGGATTGACCATCTGCCAGAAGGCGCACAAGGAGATGGGCAATGATGCCTACAGCGCCATGCCGATCGGCACCGGCCCCTTCCAGATCGAGAGCAAGCGCGGAACAGAGATCGTCCTCGCCAGGAATCCCGACTACTGGCAGCCCGGCCTGCCCAAGCTCGATCGGGTCGTCTACCGCTCCATTCCCGATTCGACGACGCGCCTGCAGGCGCTTCAGAAGGGCGAGCTGGATTTCGTCACCCACCCCGATCCCAAGGACCTCAAGGCGCTGCGCAAGGACGGCAAGTTCACCGTTCAGTCGACGCCGGGCTGGGAATGGGACTACCAGCAGTTCAATCTGAAGACCAAGCCGGACGCGGCCTACCAGAAGAAAGCGGTGCGCCAGGCGATCTCCTACGCCATCGACCGCGAGGCGATCGTCAACGAGATCTACTACGGCGAGGCGCTGGCTACCGACAACCAGATCCCGGCCGGCTATCTCGGCCATCGCAAGCCGATGATGAAGTATCCGAAGAACGGCGACCTCAAGAAGGCCCAGGAGCTCATGGCGCAGGCGGGCGTCAAGGGATACGAGGTCGAGGTGATCACCTCCGACAAGGACTGGCTGCGCAAGGAGCTTGAGCTGGTCGCCGCGATGGTGAGCCAGATCGGCATCACCTACAAGATCCGTAACCTGGACATGGGCGGATACAACAATCTCTGGCTCAACAACCGCTTCGACCAGGTTCTCGAGGACATCACGCTGGTCGCCCCCGATCCCGATGCGACGTCGTGGTGGTTCCTCAACAGCAAGGGCTCGATATCCGGATACAGCAACCCGGCGATGGATGCCCTGCTCGACGGCGGGCGAATGGAGCTCGATCAGGGCAAGCGCGAGACGATCTACAAGAACGTCGTCGACCTGACGCTGGAAGAATGTCCGATGATCTATCACTGCAACACGAACAACATTCAGGTCTACGACAAGAAGCTCGTCGGTTTCGTGCCGGCGCCACTGGAATATACCGAGAAGCTCGACACCGTTTCCTGGTCCTGACGGCCGATGTGGACCTACCTCGGACGCCGTCTGATCCAGGTCCCGCTGGTCCTCCTCGTCGTGTCGCTGATGACGTTCCTCATCACGCGCGCGACGCCGGGCGATCCGGTGCAGATCATGCTCGGCATGCAGACTTCGCCGGCAGCGGTGGCGGCGATGCGGGCGGAGTTCAACCTCGATGAGCCGCTGCCCGTCCAGTACGGGCTGTGGATCGCCAAGGTCGTCACCGGCGACCTCGGCCGTTCGATGCGCCTCAACGACCGGGTGACCGGCCTGATCGGCGAACGCCTGCCGGTGAGCCTGCAACTCGCCGCCGCCGGGATGGTGTTCGCGCTGCTGGTTTCGATCCCGCTCGGCGTGATCGCGGCGCTCCGGCGCAACACCTGGATCGACTATCTCTGCACCGGCTACACCGTGCTGGGCTTCGCGGTACCGAACTTCGGGCTGGCGCTGATCCTGATCTACGTGTTCTCGATCAAGCTCGACTGGCTGCCGATCACGGGCATCGGCTCGGCGGAGGCAGCGGCGGGTGGCTTCTGGAAGCATATCAGCCCGTTCATCATTCCTGCCATTGCGCTCGGTACGTTGCAGACCGCAATGCTCACCCGTCTCCTGCGCTCGAGCATGATCGACGTGCTTTCGCAGGATTACATGCGAACCGCGCGCGCCAAGGGCCTGCTCCCTTCCACCATCGTCATCGTCCACGCGTTGAAGAACGCCATGATCCCCTTCGTGACCATGGCCGCCGTGCAGTTCGGCTACATGATCGGCGTCCAGGTCACGATCGAGTACATCTTCGCGGTTCCGGGCATGGGCTCGGCGGTGCTGAATGCCGTCATCAACCGCGACTTTCCCGTGATCCAGGGCTTCACCCTGGTGATCGCGATGTTCTTCCTGGCGACGAACATCGTCGCCGACATGCTCTATTCCCTGATCGACCCGCGCATCCGGTACTGATCGTGGCCGAGACGACGCAATCCCTCCCCTTTCAGTTCCGCGGCTCGCTGGTCCTGGCGGCACGGCAGTTCCCGCGCAACCGGGCTGCCATCGTGGGCGCCGTCTTCCTGCTGCTGATCTGCCTTGCCGCGATCTTCGCGCCGCTGATCGCGCCCTACGACCCGATTCAGATCAAGCTGTCGCTGAAGCTCAAGCCGCCCTCGCTCGAGCACCTGATGGGCACCGACCATTTCGGCCGCGACATCTTCTCGCGCATGCTCTACGGGGCTCGCACGTCGCTGTCGGTCGGCTTGCTGGTGGTAGGCTTTGCCTTTGCCTTCGGTGTGCCGCTCGGTCTGGCTTCGGGTTATTTCGGCGGCAGCGTCGACAATCTGATGATGCGGCTGGTCGATGCCTTCCTGACCTTTCCGCCGCTCCTGCTCGCGGTTGCGCTCGTCGGCCTGCTGGGGCCCGACATCCAGAACGTCATGCTCGCGCTGGGGCTGGTGCAGGCGCCGATCCTGGCGCGCATGGTGCGCGGCAGCACCCTCGCCGTTCGCGAGGAGGTCTATGTCACCGCCGCCCGCGCGCTCGGCGCAGCGCCGGTCCGCATCGTTCTTTCCCACGTGCTGCGCAACATGATCTCGCCCATCGTCGTGCAGCTCACGGTGGTCTTTTCCGCCGCGGTCGTCGCCGAGGCGTCGCTCTCCTTTCTGGGCTTCGGCACTCAGCCGCCCAACCCGAGCTGGGGCCGAGACATGAGCGAGGCGCGGCGCTATCTGGGCGACGCGCCGTGGATGTTCATCGCGCCGACCGCGATGATCGCGCTCTGCGTGCTCGGCATCAACTTCATGGGCGACGGCCTGCGCGACGCGCTCGATCCCCGCTCCTGGCGCACGCGGCGCCGCGTTTCCGGAGAAGGCTGAGCCATGTCCCTGCTCAGCGCCCGCAACCTGCGGACCCGCTTCGCGACCGATCGCGGCGAGGTCCGGGCGGTCGACGGAGTCTCGTTCGACCTTGCCGAGGGCGAGATCCTCGGATTGGTGGGTGAGAGCGGCAGCGGCAAGAGCGTAACGGCCCTGTCGGTCATGCGCCTGGTGCCCGAGCCGCCCGGCCGGATCGCCGCCGACAGCCTGACCTTCGACGGCACGGAGATCCTGGCGCTATCCGAGGCGCAGATGCGCGAGATCCGCGGCTCGAGCATGGCCATGATCTTCCAGGATCCGATGCGCTCGCTCAATCCGGTGCTGACGATCGGCCGCCAGCTCACCGAGGTGCTGCGCCGGCACCAGAAAATGGATGGCACGGCCGCGCGCCGGCGCGCCATCGAGTTGCTGGAGATGGTCGGCATTCCGATGGCCGAGAAGCGCCTCGCGGCCTATCCGCATCAATTCTCCGGCGGCATGCGCCAGAGGGTGATGATCGCCATCGCGCTGTCCTGCAATCCGCGCCTGCTGATCGCCGACGAGGCGACCACTGCCCTCGACGTCACCATCCAGGCGCAGATCGTCGAGCTGGTGAAGCAGCTGACGCGCGAGCGCGGCACGTCGGTGATCTGGATCAGCCACGATCTTGGCGTCGTGGCTGGCCTGTGCGACCGGGTGAACGTCATGTATGCCGGCCGCGTCGTCGAGACGTCGCCGATCCGCGACCTGTTCAAGCATCCGCGTCACGGCTACACGCTCGGTCTCATGGGCTCGACGCCGCGGGTCGACGGCATGCAGAAGCGCCTGACGCCGATCGAGGGCCTGCCGCCCAACCTGGCCGAACCGCAGACGCTCTGCCCGTTCCTGCCGCGCTGCCGGGTCTCAATCGAGGCGTGCCGGCAACGCCCGCCCGAGCGGCGCTCCTTCGGGCCTGGTCACACGGCCGTCTGCCTCGCGGAGCTCGGCACATGAGCCCGTTGCTCCAAGTCGAGGACCTGCGCGTCCACTTCAAGACGCCTGGCAGCACGGTGAGAGCTGTCGACGGCCTGTCATTTTCCGTCGAACGCGGCCAGACGCTCGGACTGGTGGGCGAATCGGGCTGCGGGAAATCCACGACCGGCTACGCCATCCTGCAGCTCATCAAGCCGACCGGCGGCAAGGTGCTGTACGGCGGCACCGATCTCTGCAAGCAGTCGCCGCGCGAGATGCGGCGGCTGCGCCGCAAGCTGCAGCTGATCTTCCAGGATGCCCACGCCAGCCTCAATCCGCGCCTGCCGATCGGCGACCTGGTCGGCGAGGCGCTCGACATCCACAACCTCTATACCGGACGGGCGCGGCGCGGCCGCATCCGCGAGCTGCTCGACATGGTGGGGCTCGCCAGCCATCTCGCGGAACGGTACCCGCACGAGCTGAGCGGCGGCCAGGCGCAGCGGGTCGCGATCTGCCGCGCGCTTGCCGTCGAACCCGAACTGATCGTCTGTGACGAGCCGGTGTCGGCGCTCGATGTGTCGATCCAGGCGCAGATCGTCAACCTGCTGCAAGACCTGCAGGAGCAACTGCATCTCACCTACATTTTCATCAGCCACGATCTCAGCATCGTGCGCCACATGAGCGACCGGGTCGCCGTCATGTACCTCGGCAAGATCGCCGAGATGGCGACCAAGGAGGCGATCTATGCCGCCCCGGCCCACCCCTATACCAAGGCGCTGATGTCGGCGGTGCCATTGCCGGATCCCGATCTCGAGGCGCAACGCCGTCGCACGATTCTCGTGGGCGATCTGCCAAACCCTGCCGACCCGCCCTCCGGCTGCCGCTTCCGCACCCGGTGTCCCGTCGCGATGCCGGCCTGCGCCGGTGTCGAGCCGCCACGCCATGCGCTTGGCCCGGATCATTGGGCACATTGCATCCGCCTTTCAGAAACAATCACCGGAGGAAATTCATGACATTCACCTTGCTTGCCAGATGTCCGAAGACCGGTCAGGTCGGGATCGGCATCGCCACCTATTCGATCTGCGTCGGCCTCTACTGCAACGGTTTGCGCGGCAATGTCGGCGCCACCATGAGCCAGGCCTTCGTCAACCAGGGCAACAACACCCTGGCGCTGCGGCTGCTGGCGCAGGGTTACACGCCGCAGCGCGTGCTCGACGACCTCAAGGCGAACGATCCGAACCACGAGTACCGGCAGATCGCGGTGATCGATCGCAACGGCAGGGTCGCTGCATCGACCGGCGCCAAGAACCGCGGCTGGGCCGGTCACCAGGTCGGCGACGGCTACATCGCGATGGGCAATGTCCTCACCGGCGAGAGGACAATCACGGCCATGGCCAAAGCTTATGAAGCGGCGGCGGCGCTCTCCTTCGAGCGGCGCCTGCTGGCGGCGATCGAGGCGGGCCGCGATGCCGGCGGACAGTCCGGCGTCGACGGTCATCTGCCCGAACGTTCGGCCGCGCTGATGGTTTATGGCGACTATGACCATGCCGAGATCGACCTGCGGGTCGACCTGCACGACACCGCCGTCGCGGAACTTCGCCGCGCCTTCGAGGAATACGACCCTTACCGCACGTATTACAGGGAGCGCAGCAAGAACCCCAAGGACGCCGTCCCGCAGTATCAATTCGTCGCCGAGCTCGAGAAGAAGCAGCAGGAGGCCGCTCAATGACTTTCTCCCTCATCGGGCGCTGCGCGCGCACCGGCCGGCTGGGCCTGGGCATCACGACCTATTCACTCGCCGTCGGTGGACGCTGCGAGGGCGTGGCGGCCAATATCGGTGTCTGCAAGACGCAGGCCTTCCCGAACCGGACCAACGACCCGCTTGGCATCAAGCTTCTCGCGCAGGGCTACCTGCCCCGGCGCGTGATGGAGATGTTCGCGATCAACGATACCGAGCACGACTATCGCCAGATCGCGATCATGGATCGCGACGGCCACATCGCCGCCCATACCGGCCCAGGCTGCCGGGGATGGGCCGGCCACAAGGAAGGCAAGGACTGCGTTGCCTTCGGCAACGGTCTCGTCGGCCCGCAGGTGCTCGACGGCATGATCGCGGGCTTCCTGGAAAATCCCGTCGACGCCCTGGAGTACCGGCTGATGCGCGCCATCGAAGGCGGCCGCGACGCAGGCGGCCAGGGCACGCCGGATGCCCATCGTCCCGAGCGGTCGGCCGCGATCAAGGTCGTCGACCGCCGCGACTATCCCGACGTCGATGTCCGGGTCGACGTCCATCCGACGGCCGTCACCGAGCTGCGCCGCGTGCTCGAGGAATTCAAGCTCTATGAGGATTTCTATCGCGGCCGCGATACCGACCCGAGCAAGGCGATCCCGCAGGATGTGTTCGTCAAGGAGCTCGACGCCAGGCGGAGGGTGCGCGCATGACCTACACGATCCTCGGACGCTGCGCGCGCACCGGAAGGCTCGGCATCGGCATCGCCACATTCTCGATCACGGTCGGGCGCTACGCGCGCAGCGTCCGCCCCATGGTCGGTGTGGTGATTAGCCAGGCCTTCCCCAACGAGAACAACAACCAGATCGCGTTGCGCCTGCTCGACCAGGGCTTCAGCGCGAAAGCGACGCTGGAGCATCTCAAGACCAATGACGCGTTCTATACCTATCGCCAGATCGGCGTGATCGACCGGACCGGCGCCTCCGCCGCCTACACCGGCCCGGGCGTACGCGGCTGGTGCGGCGAGGTCGCGGGCGAGAATCATGTCGCCACCGGCAATGGCCTGGTCGGCCAGCCTGTAGTCGAGGCAATCGCCAAAGGCTTCCTCGCCGAGCCCGACGCCGACCTCGAGCATCGCCTGCTGATGGGCATTGAAGCCGGCCGCGATGCCGGTGGCCAGGGCACCGCCACGGAGCACAAGACCGAGCGATCCGCTGCCCTGCTGGTCTATTCGCGCGATCCCTATCCGGACATCGACCTGCGCGTCGATCTGCACGAGAAAGCCGTGGACGAGATGCGCCGGATCTATGCCGAGTACAAGCAGTACGAGGGCTATTACCGGCAGCGCGGCGAGCATCCGCGCGGTGCGCCCTCTCAAGAGGCCTTCATGGCGACCCTTCAGAGGGCGAGTTGACATGACCTTCTCGATCATCGCCCGCTGCCCAAAGACGCGCCGCCTGGGCCTCGGCATCGCGACCTTTTCCATTGCCGCGGGCGGCCGCTGCGAGGGCATCCGCCATGGCGTCGGCATCTGCAAGACTCAGGCCTACATCAACCGGGGCAGCGACCTGCTCGCGCTGCAGATGCTGGAACAGGGCCTGAGCCCGGCCGCTGTCATGAAATCGCTAGAGGCCAACGATCCCGAGCACGAATTCCGGCAGATCGCCATCATCGACCGCGAGGGCAATGCCTGCGCGCATACCGGCAGCGGTCCGCGGCCATGGGCCGGACACCATGTCGGCGACGGCTTCGTAGCTTTCGGCAACGTGCTAGCTGGCCCACAAGTGATCGAGGGGATCGTGGAGGGCTTCGTCACCGATCCGGAGGATGAGCTCGAGTTCCGGCTGCTGGCCGCCCTCGAAGGCGGCCGCGACGCCGGCGGCCAGGTCGGCAAGGATGGTCCTCTACCGGAGCGCTCAGCGGCGATCTGCGTCGTCTCCGAGCCCGACCATCCGGATATCGACGTGCGCGTCGACCTCCATCCCGAGGCGGTCAGCGAGCTGCGACGCGTATTGGAGGAGTTCAAGCTCTATGAACGCTTCTATCGCGAGCGCGGCTATCGGCCTGATCTTGCCATGTCGCAGGGAGAGTTCGTTGCCACGCTGGCCAAGCGTCAGTGAAATCTCGACGCTCGGTGTCGGCTCCTCTGCCGCCAGCCTGGCTCCGCAGCAAGCCTTCTCGGTATCTTTGGGGAACGCACCCCGTTGGGCTTGGTCCCGTGAAGCCATCGAGAGAGTCGGGATGGCAGCTCGGGACATTCTCGAAAGAACCAATTCGTGACGCGTGGCCAGCTAATTCACGGCCGAAGAAGTCTTGGACTGCTCTTCCTGCCCCTCTCGGACAATGAATTCATCGATAGTCCTGCCGTCGTTGAGCGCTGCAACCAACCAGCCCGGCCTCCGGCCGCGGCCGGACCAAACAGCCGCTTCATTGTCCGGACTACGGTATTTTGGCGTCGCCTTCGGTTTGCTGCGGGCGCGCGTACTGTGTTGGGACCCGATGGCGCTCATGGCGATCTTGAAATGAGCAGGCCCCAGCTTGTACTTCTCGATGACAGCACGAAGCTGCTCTACGCCTTCCTGCTCCTTTCGCCTGATTTCGGCAGCTTCGGCCTGAAGCTCCTTGATCCTTCGCTCGATCGCCTTCAGAGACTTGGTGCTAGGCATACCCTCATCCAATCTGCAGGCCCCCAATCAGAAGGATAAAGCGCGGAGCATTCGCACACCATAGGCCAGTTCCATGTTGCGTGATCGCGTCATTCATTGGCAGGTTGGGCCAGGGGGCTCGACCCACGAGGCCGTCGGGAGGAGCGTACGGGGCGCTTTGCCCTTCCTTTCGGCCGCAGCTTGAGAATTGCCCGACCCTTGTCCGTGAGGACCATGAAACCTGCCTTGCGCCGCCGCAGCATGTTCTCCTTGATAAGCAGTGCTATGAGCGGATGATGGGGGTCCAGCCGGTAGCCTTCGGACGTCCTCCCGCAGCGCTCAAGAGTGGCCCACATGAGCACTTCGAGATCATCTTCCATGGTGGCTGAATCTAAATCGCGTCGTGATCGAGTGCCAGTAAGGTATCCGTGAGGCTATCGCGAAGGTGCCCTTGTCTGCCTGGGATGTACTCAAACCCGTGTTCCCCTTGTGCTGGAGACCTTCGACGAGGGCTGCTGGAGGCCTGCCTCGCTCGACTGTGGCCGTTTCCGGCCATTCGCTGACGCCGCCATTTGGTCTGGATGAATCGATCGGCACCAACGGTGTGACGCCCGTTATGCGAACCGCAATGTCCCCAACCTCATCTCTTTCCGGTGTAGAATGAATCGCCTTGTCCTGCTCGTTTCCGCTCTACTGGTGGGATCCGCCGGAGAGGTCGCGGCCGAGATGACCCCGGCGCGCTGGGCCGCCAACAAGAACGTCAGGATGTTCTTCGACGATGACGTGTTGAAGGCGGCAACATCGGAACTCGACCTGGCCTATCGCTACGAGGTGGAGGCCGTGGCGCGCGTTCTTGCCGACTGTGACGGCGCCCAGCTGTTGCCGACCCTGCCCGAGGCCTGTTCGAGGTCCCTCAACTATTTCCTGGTGGTCATATCGAGAAGCGATGGCGCACTGCCGCGCCTCATCCTGGCGATGAGCTCGGCAGCCCGGGAGATCCGCCCACAGGAGTCAGATCAGCTCGACGGTGATCAGAAGCGAGCGCTCGCACGATGGATAAAAGTGCAGGGAGCTTTGGCCAACAGCGCGAGGAGCCGCCTTCTCGAGCTTGCCAAAGGAGGCCACTGACCCGGCGGCACCCGCCAGATTCCAGCGTCGCCACAGATAGTCTCATGGCCCCTTCGTGAGGAGCGACAGAAGATGCCGCCCGTAGGCCGTCTTCTCAAAGAAACGACCTCGGGATTCGAGCATCTCGCGATCGATGTACCCCTTCTGGTAAGCGATCTCCTCGAGGCAGGCAATTTGAACGCCCTGGCGCCGCTGGATGACGCGTACGAACTCCGCGGCATCCAGAAGATCGTCATGGGTGCCGGTATCGAGCCACGCGAAGCCGCGCGACATCAACTCGACGTTGAGAGTTCCGTTCGCCAGGTAGGCATTGTTCACGTCGGTGATCTCGAGTTCGCCCCGGGCCGAAGGCTTGACCCGGCTCGCAATGTCGACGACCCGGTTGTCGTAGAAATACAGGCCGGTGACCGCCCAACGGGACTCCGGAGCGGTCGGCTTCTCGATTATCCTTATCGGCCGGTTCTGTTCGTCGAGGGTGATCACGCCATACTGCTCGGGCCGGTCGACATGGTATGCCACCACCGTGGCCCCACTCTTCCGCAGCCGCGCACGCGTCAGCAGTTCCTGCAGTCCGGCGCCGAAGAACAGGTTATCGCCCAGAATGAGGGCGACGGAAGCTCCGCCGATGAACTCCCTTCCCAGTATGAAGGATTGCGCCAGACCTTGCGGCTTCGGCTGTATCGCGTAGCTGAAGGATACGCCGAACTGCTCGCCCGTTCCGAGCAGGAAACGGTAATTGTCGATATGCTCGGGAGAGGAGATGATCAATATATCGCGGATCTCGGCAAGCATCAGCGTCGATATCGGATAATAGATCATCGGCTTGTCGTAAATCGGCAATAGCTGCTTATTGATGGCCAGCGTTGCCGGGTGCAAACGGGTGCCGGACCCTCCAGCCAGGACGATGCCTTTCATTTTGCCTCACCGGAGAGCTTTGGAGAGCACAGCAGAGCGTCGAGGACTTCCTCGAGCGCGTGCTGCCATGGGCGCGGCCATATTGCGTAGTCACGCGTCAAGGTGTCCGTCGCAAGCGCCGAATTCGCCGGCCTGACGGCCTTGGTCCTGAAATCTGCCGTCGCAATCGCCTCGACCGGCACGCTACGGGCGCCCCGTCGTCGGGCTCCCGCCATGATCTCGCGAGCCAGGCCGCACCACGTCGTTTCGCCGGCATTCACGAAGTGATAGGTGCCGCACGGACCCGTCGGATCGTCAAGCACACGCCGGCAGATGTTCATGAGAGCGGACGCAAGATCGGCCGCAGAGGTAGGACAGCCGTGTTGATCGTCGACGACGCGCAATACGTCGCGCTCGGCGGCAAGGCGGAGCATCGTCTTGACGAAATTCGATCGATGCGGACTGAAGACCCAGGCCGTACGTACGATGACATGGTGCGGATTGGCCGTGCGGACCGCATGCTCGCCGCCGGCCTTGCTCGCCCCATATACGCTTTTCGGCCGCACTGGATCCTCGGGCCGATATGGCCTCCCGGATTCGCCATCAAAAACGTAGTCCGTCGACACATGGATGATCGGCGTCTGTGACTTCGCGGTCGCCGCCGCAAGCAGGGCAGGCGCAAGGGCGTTGATCCTCCACGCACTGCCGACGTCCGTTTCCGCGTTGTCGACGGCCGTATAAGCCGCGCTATTGATCACGCAGGCCCATCGACGGGAAGCAATAATGTCGCCGACGGCACCTTCGTTCGCAAGATCAAGCTCGCCGCGGTCTGGCGCGTAGACCTTGACTTGGTTTGGCCAGGCTTGGCGCATCAGTTCGGTGCCGACTTGACCGGCCGCCCCCAAGATCAGGACATTCGTCTGGTCTTTCACTGGCCAACTCCATCTCCGAGCGCGATTCGGGCAGTCGAGTATGTCCTATTCGAACGCTCTCTCGAGCTTGGCCCACTCGGGGGCGGCGCGATCCTTTGCGGACAGAATTGCATCTGAGGCGGCAACAGGCCATTCAATGCCAAGGGCAGGATCATTCCACGCCAGGCTGCGGTCGCACGCGCCATCGTACGTCGAGCTGACCTTATAGGAAAGCAGGGTGCCGGGTTCGAGGGTACAAAAGCCGTGGGCGAAGCCTGTCGGAATATAGACCAGTCGACCCAACTTTGCGTCGATTTCGACAATCACATGCCGGCCGTAGGTCTTCGACGAAGGCCGGAGATCGACTGCGACGTCGAACGCGCTGCCGACGAGCACGCGAACCAATTTCGCCTGTGCAGACGGAGGTGTCTGAAAATGCAATCCCCGAATGGTGCCACGAGAGATCGAAAAGGACACGTTGTCCTGTACGAATACATCATGAATACCCGCCGCAGCCAAGATATCCTGACGGTATATTTCCTCGAACCATCCTCGATCATCGCCGAAGCGATTTGGTGAGATCACCTTTACGTCAGGAATCTCCGTTTCGGCCACCTTCATGTAGCACCTTCTTGTCGAGCTGAAAAATGCAGGTGCCACAGAGTATAGCAATATGTCGAAGGCCAAAGATGATTTAGTGCCGCCATTGCAATCGCGCCGACGTGGATGCTGATCGGAATGGGCTGGTGCCGTCGAACCGTGCCGCTTCGACGTCTTCTGGCCAGATGGCACGCTCGTCGTCGATTTGTGTACAATATATTAGCTGTGCATCGTCGCCTATATTCGTCGGCACATCTGTGCTTTGACAAATCCCACTTGGCCAGATGTTGCTTTGGCGGATGAAAGCATAACGCTCTTCCTGCAGGGAAGGACGGATTTGACTCATGATCACTGCTCCCGCTTGACCCGACGCATCAGGACTGCAAGCGGCACGGCTGCGAGAGCGGTGAAAGCCATCAGGTAGAACGCGTTCAGGTATCCGATCATTGCGGCTTGGCGCAGGATCTCGTTCGACAGGCTGAGCAGGCTGTTGGTGTTGTCCAGGCTCCATTGCTGGGGCAATCCCGGCATCGACAGGCTCTTGTTGTAGGGGGTGAAGACCTCCGTCAGCCGCGAATAGTTGGAAGCGGTCGAGCGACTCACGACCAGCACGGCGATCGAAATGAACAGGCTGGACCCGAAATTGCGCATCAGGGTGAAAATGGCGGAGCCTTCCGTCACCTGGCGTGGCGGCAGGGTCGAGAAGGCCATCACCGTCATCGGCGTGAAAGCGATCGACTGGCCGAAACCCAGCAGCAGGTTGCTCCAGAAAATGTCCGAGTCGGTCAGGTTGATGTCGAACTGCGCCATCCAGAAGCCGCCTGCCGCCTGGATAGCCATGCCGCAGACGATTGCCAGGCGCGGGGCGATGCGGGTGAACTGCGCGATGAACAGGAAGGCCGCCCAGTTGCCCAGACCGCGCGCGGCGATCAACCCGGCGATGGCGTTGTCGGGATAGCCCCGCAGATCGTGGAGCAGGGTTGGGAACAGCACCAGGCTGGTGAAGTTCAGCATGCCCATGACGAAAGCGAGCAGCACGCCGATGCTGAAGTTGCGATCGAGCAGCAGCCGCGGATTGAGGAACGGCTCGGACACCGTCAGGCAATGCACGACGAATATCCAGGCGGCCAGGGCGCCAATGAAGGCGAAGAGAATGATCTCCCCCGATTCGAACCAATCCAGCCGATGGCCGCGATCGAGGATCAGTTGTGCGGCCGTGATCGCGACCGACAGCGCAATGAACCCGACCCAGTCGAAGCGGACGATGGTACGCGCCGTATGATCGCGCAGCGCGAACCAGATGCAGACCAGCGCACAGATCCCGGGCGGCACGATCATGAAGAAGGCGGCGCGCCAGTCATAGGCTTCCGTCGCGATGCTGCCGAGGATGGGGCCGAGCACAGGGCCGAACACCGCGCCGATGCCCCACATCACGAGGGCGGTGGGCTGCAGGTGCTTCGGGAAGGTCGCCAGCAGGATGGCCTGGCCGAGCGGCATGATCGGCGCGCCGAACGCGCCCTGCGCGACACGGGCAAAGATCAGCGCCTCCAGGCTTGTCGCCACGCCGCACAGAAGGGAGGTGACGGTGAAACCGAGCACGGTGAAGAACATCAGGTTGCGCCAGCCCAGCCGGCTCGAGAGCCAGCCTGTCATCGGCGTGGCAACGGCGGTTGCGACCAGGTTGAGCGTGATCACCCAGGAAATCTCTTCCTGCGTCGCCGACAGGTTGCCGCGCATCTGCGGCAGCACCAGATTGGCCAGTGTGATGGTCATGCCGAACAGCATGTTGGCGAGCTGCACCATCAGCAGGATGAGCCACTGCCGCGGGCTGATCGTGAAGAGCCCGCCCTTCTCGGCGATGGCCGTCATGCGATCGGATCAGGTGGCGGTGGAGGCCACGCTTATTCCGCCAAGGTGACGGCGATCTTGCGCCTGGCGAGGATGAAACCGGGCAGGCCCGCCTCCACTCTAGCCGGATTCTCCGCGGATGCGGGGGGCCGGACAAATGCACGGCGTCTCATCTGTTCCCTCCAGCAGGCCTTCGTAAAGGTGGGCCCTGTTGTCGGAACATCTTGCGCGATCATATTCGAATCGGCCACTGCGCAAGCGCGCCTCCTCAACTGGCGGCCCGCTTG
The DNA here is from genome assembly GCF_965279465.1 of Reyranella sp. Taxonomy (NCBI): domain Bacteria; kingdom Pseudomonadati; phylum Pseudomonadota; class Alphaproteobacteria; order Hyphomicrobiales; family Reyranellaceae; genus Reyranella; species Reyranella sp. Next base: position 2,176,942 of record NZ_OZ257242.1, on the reverse strand, counting down.
GCGGTACGATCGGCACTTTCGATGACGGCTGTCGTGTCCGACTGCCCGCTCGCCCGCGAGCCGTACCAGAAGCGACTCAGGAAGGCCTCCTAGCGGTGGCGCAATTCCAAGCCCTCGAACAGCGTGGAGACAAGCGATCCTTCTGATTCCGCTACGTTCAAGCTGAACTGCCCGATGCCCTCGGACAGGTGGAAGGCCAGCATCTCGTCAGGCATCGCGAGGGTGTCGCGCGACAGCACCGCGATCACGTAAAACGGCACCTTCTCCTGACGGAGCAGGCGGATTACGCGTCCAGCCGCTCATGTCGCGGCGGACATCCGGCGTCACCAATTATGCCAGCCGTTGCCCCAGTTATGCCAGCCGCCGTTGCCCCAATTGTGCCAGCCGCCGTTGCCCCAGCCACCGTTCCGCCAACCACCGTTGCGCCAGCCACCATTGCCCCACCAGGCGAGCTGGATGTCGCGATCGACGGTCGGGTCGTCAGCCTCCTTTGCCGCCTCGTTCAGCACAGAGGAAACTGACTTTCGGATCGATTGGAGTCGCTGTCCGACCGACGCCGGAGCTGGCCGATCAGCTCCACTAGCCTTCGCAGCGCCGGCATCGGCGGCCGCCAGGCTCATCGAAAGGCCCAGCGCTCCCGCAGGCAGCAGGGCGGCAAGCGCTCGCAGAGTACGACGGTCGTTGGCCATATGCTCCCCTTGATGTGGTCATTTAACCTAAGCCGAACGCGGCGACCAAAACCACATCCTTTTGCATGCCCCCGATGGAACGATGCGCTCGGAGCGAATGTCGCGGGCCGATGACCGGATCGATCCGCAGCATCGTGCCCGATCGTGGAGGACCGACGCTGCGCAAGGCGGCGACGATGAACGGCGCGTAGCCAGCGGGCGCAGGTCGATACCGGCCGCATCCATGGTGACACTCCGCGGGTCATGGAAGTCGGCCAGCCGGCGCGCGATATCGGCGAGCAGCATGTCGGAGTTGGTCGGCTTGGCGAGCAGACCACGCTTCACGAGGTCGGCCGTCGAGAAGTGCTCCTCGAGTGCGATCTTTCGGGGTCAGCGTTGCCGCTTGCGACCGCGCGCCGGTCGCCCACCGCCAATTTGCGCAAGGACGTTGGCCAGGCTCAAACGGGACGTCTTGCCCGAATTCGGGCAAAATACTTCCATGAGAAGCCCGATTCCCGGAAGTTGGCGTGAACAACGCTGAGCCGACCGACTTGGACGAACTGGTGGAATACCTCGCCCGAACGACACGATTGGAGCGCGGGCAAGCCGAACGGTTGGTCGACGAGGTGTTGTCGTTCCTGGGCGAGCAGCCGGAGCAATTCGTTCGACGGCGACACCTGGAGCTTCAGCGCCAGGGCCTGTCGAACGCGCTGATCTTCGCGCGCCTCGAACAGGAACTCTCCCGCCGACGTTTTGCTGCGCCGGCTTACTCCAGGCGGCAACTGCGCCGCATCGTCTATGGCTAGGAACTTCCATGTGCGGAATCGTCGGCTATATCGGCAAGCGTCAGGCTGCCCCCATTTTGCTGGAGGGCCTGCACCGGCTCGAGTATCGCGGCTACGACTCGGCCGGCATTGCGGTCGGCAGCAAGGGCCAGCTGCGGATCGTCAAGCGCAAGGGCCGCGTGCGTGAGCTCGACGCGCTGCAGCCGCAGAAGTTCAAGGGCACGTTCGGCATCGCCCATACGCGCTGGGCAACCCATGGCGAGCCGAGCGACCGTAACGCCCATCCCCATTGCGACAGCACCGGCCGCTACGCCGTCGTGCACAACGGCATCGTCGAGAATGCCGCGGCGCTACGCGCGCAACTCGCCGAGCGCGGCTGTGTGTTCACGTCAGACACCGACACCGAGCTGTTCGCCCACCTCATCGCCCTGATGGACGACGGCTCGCCGCTCGAGAATGTCGTGGCGGAGGTGCTTCGGCGCATCGTCGGCGCCTATGGGCTGGCCGTCATCGACGCGGAGCGCCCCGACACGCTGGTCGTGGCGCGTAACGGAAGCCCGCTCGTGCTGGGCATCGGCGATCGCGAGATGTTCTTTGCCTCCGATCCTGCGGCGCTCGTGCGGCATACGGCCAGCGTCGTCCATCTCGACGATGGCGAGATCGCCGCGGTCCATGCCGACGGCTACGAGACGCGCACGCTGGAAGGCGCGGCGACCGTCAAGACTCCCTCGACGATCCCGTGGAAGGACGAGGCCTTCGACAAGGGCGAATATAGCCACTACATGCGCAAGGAAATCGCCGAGCAGCCCGAGGCGGTGCGGCGTACTCTCAGCGGACGGCTGGATATGCGCTTCCAGACGACACATCTTGGCGGCCTCTCGCTTGCCGCGCGCGATTTGCTCGACGTGCGGCGGGTGAAGATCCTGGGATGCGGCGCGGCGTATCTCGCCGGTGCGATCGGCGCACAGCTGATCGAAACGCTTGCGCGCATTCCCGCCCACGCCGAACCTGCCTCGGAGTTCCGCTACCGCAATGCCGTCGTCGAGCGCGACACGCTCTATATCGCCGTCAGCCAGTCGGGCGAGACCTTCGACACCCTGGCCGCGGTGCAGGAGATCAAGCGCAAAGGCGGCCGCATCCTGGGCATCATCAACGTGGTCGGCAGCACGATCGCGCGCGAGTGCGGCCAGGGGATATATCTCCATGCCGGACCGGAGGTTGCTGTCGTCTCGACCAAGACCTTCACCTGCAGCGCCGTGGCGCTGGCCCTGCTGGCGATCCACCTCGGCCGGCTACGCGATCTCTCGGTTGCGACCGGCGCGCGCCTGGTCAAAGCGCTGCAGGCGCTGCCGGATCACATCGCTGCCATCCTGGAACGCGAGCCCGAGATCGCCCGGCTGGCCGAGGGCTTCGAGGGCGCTGAGCACGCCTTCTACGTCGGACGCGCAGCCGGCTTCGCCGTCGCCGCCGAAGGCGCACTGAAGCTCAAGGAAGTGAGCTACCTCCATGCCGAAGCCTATCCGGCATCGGAGCTGAAGCACGGCCCCCTGGCGCTGATATCGCCGCAGACGCCGTCGGTCATCGTGCTGCCGCGCGACGACCTGTTTGCCAAGAACATCTCGACGGTCGAGGAGATCAAGGCGCGTGGCGGGCCGGTGATCGCCATCACCCACCCCGGTGAGGCGACGACGGCCTTCGACCGATCGTTCGAGATCCCCGCCCTCGAGCCGGAGCTCGATCCTCTTCTGCTGAACATCCCGCTGCAGCTACTCGCCTACCATGTGGCCCTGCAGCGCGGCACCAACATCGATCAGCCGCGCAACCTGGCGAAATCGGTCACGGTGGAATGATGTCATGCCCGCTGGGAGCGCGGCTCTCCAGAGCCGCTCTTTCTTCGGCTTGGAACAGCCCATGAGCGGCTCTGGAGAGCCGCGCTCCCAGCAGGATCAGATGCGCAGCAGGCTGCCGTAGCCGCTGATCGGCGTATGGACGCCGGCCGATCTCAGGCAGTGCCAGAGGCTCGCCTGGTTCGCCGAGATGACCGGCCGCTTCAGGTCCTGCTCCAGAGTCTCGAGGATCGCGACGCAGCGAAAGCCTGTGCCCGCGATCAGCACGCCGTCGGCGTCAGCCGGACAGGCTGAGCGGATCTGCGCGTAGAGCGGCTCGACTTCCTGCTCGAGCCCCATCCCCTGGCCGACCAGCTCGCCCGGCGCGAGGTCGCGCCACTTCCGGCCAGGGTCGTAGCGCATGTGCCCGGCCGTCGCGAGGCCGTGGTCGGCGTAGTAGCGCAGGCCCGCGGCCACGGTGTCGTCGTTGAACCACGGCGGCAGGACAAGGAACGGCCGCTTTACACCGCAAGTACGTAGCGCGACCTGGGTATCGAGGCCATTGGTGGTGACGATGGTTCCCGCTCCCAGCACCGGGGAGAGGCTTGCGACGGTCGCCGCGTCCCAGCCCTTGCCGCCCAGGATGCTGCTCGAGCTATGCCCGACCGTGACGGCGGCAAGCCTCATCGCCGCGAACTGCCGCGCGCCGCGCAGCAGATCCTCTTCGAGGTCGACGCCGCCGCGATCCTCGCGCCAGCGCGCCCACGGCGCGCGCGCCGTCACGCGGGCGGCGTGGATGGAGACGCCCGCCGACGCCATCGCCCACCATTCGGCCTCGGGCACGGCCTCGTTGCCGACGATGAACATGCCGATGCGGGCTCGCCAGCCCCAGTTATCCCGTCCCGTCACCCCAAGGCTCCTCCTATGCGGCGGAGAATTCCGCGCGCACTTTTTGCAACAGCGCCGCGTCGGTGACGAGATCAATCGCCGTCATGGCCATCGCCTTGGCCGAATCGAGGATGCAGGCATCCGCTGCCGGCCCGATCGAAGCGGCGTGGAATTCGTGGCTGTGCGGCGGCACATCCCGCGCCGTCATCGCCATCTGCGGCTGGATGGTCGGCACGTACCAGCTGACGTTGCCTGTATCGCCCGACCAGGCGCCCGAGAGCTCATCGCGCGAGCGCGTCGTGCGACCGAGCGCCCGGAGATTCCGGTCGAAGCTCTCCGCCATAGCGAAATTGCTCAACAGCTCGCGGCCGGGCTTGTCGCGCCAAGTCCGCTCGAGCCGCGCGCCGGTCATCAGCGCCGCGCCCTGCAGGCAGGCATCGATGCGCGGGATGACCGCGTTCAGGGTGTCGGGATTGTTGGCGCGGACGGTGAGCACCGCCGTGGTGTGATCGGGCACGACCTGCGGCAGGGTTCCGCCCTTGGTGATGATGGTATGGACGCGCACGTCGGACGGCAGCTGCTGGCGCAACGCGCTGATGCCGTTGATGGCCAGCAACAGGGCATCGAGAGCATTGATGCCGAGCTCCGGCCGCGCGGCTGCGTGTGCCGCCTTGCCGTGATAGTCGACCCGCACCCGCGTCACGCAGAGCGAGCGGGAATGGGCGATGTTGTCGAAGCCGGGATAGACCAGCATCATCGCATCGATACCCTCGAAGTAGCCTTCGCGGTGCATGATGTTCTTGCCGCCGCCGCCCTCCTCGCCCGGCGTGCCGAGCGCGATGGCGGTGCCGCCGATCTCGCCGATCACCTTCGCAAGCCCGATCGCCGCGCCGACCCCCGCGGCCGCCACGACGTTGTGGCCGCAGCTCTGCTGGTAAACCGGCAGGCCATCGTACTCGCACAGGAACGCAATGCGCGGACCGGGCTTGTTCGACGCAACGATGGCGCGGAAGGCCGTCTTCAGCGAGCCCAACCCCTCCTCGACCGTGAAGCCCGCCGCGCGCAACGCCGCGCACTGCCAAGCCTGCGCCTTGACCTCCTCGAACGACAGCTCGGTCTCGGCATGCATCTTCGCGCTGATGTCGAGCAGGGTCGCCGAGGCCGCGTCGATCGCCTCGCGCGCCGCCTGCTTGATAGCCGCGGTGTCCGTCACGTGTGGGCCGCCTTCCTCATTTCGGATGAAGGTAGACGTAGCGTGCGTAGGGGTCCTGCGAAAAGGTGACGCCGGTGATCTTCGGGCTCACCACGATGGTCCGGCCGACCAGGATGATCGGGTTGAGGGTCGAGGCCGACTCGACCGCCTTCTCCTGGATCTTCGCATAGGCCGCCTTGCGCCCCTCGCGGTCGCTCGAGTTGCGGAACTTGAGATGCAGCGCGTCGGCCTCGGGATCGCTGAAGCGCGCCCAGTTGGTGAAACCCGCCGTCGGCGTCTTGGTGACCAGCCCGAGATTGGCCAGGGTCGACGGATCGTTCAGCCAGATCACGAACTCGTTCAGGTACATGCCGCTCATGTTCTGGTCGACGCCGTTGATGCGCGCGCGCACCGCGTCGAGTAGCTGCAGCGCCGGCGTCGGCTTGAGGTTCGCCGTGACGCCGATCGACTTCAGCGAATCGGCGATGATGATGGCGATGTCGCTGTTGTAGGGCAGCGCCGTCGAGTACCAGAAATCGAAGGAGAACTTCTCCTTGCCGGCCTGCTTCAGCAGCTCCTTCGCCTTGGCGAGATCGAGCTTGTACCTCTCGTAGTTGTTGATGCAGGTCCAGTCCTCGGCATTGAACATGCAGACCTGCCGCTTGCCGCGGCCGGCCAGCGCCGTCTTGATGATGCGGTCGTGCGGGATGGCGTAGAGCATCGCCTGGCGCACGCGCTCGTCGGTGAAGGGCTCCTTGTCCATCGCCATGTGCAGCCGCATGATCGATGGCGTCTCGCCGTGCAGCACGGGGAAGCCGGCGGCCGCCAGCGCGTCGTACTGCCGGCCAGTCAGGCCCTCGGCCGCATAATCGACAACGCCGCCCTTGATCAGCGACACCAGGTCGGCGTTACCGGTGATGCGCAGCACCACGTCCTCGAACGGCGGCTGCTTGCCCGACCAGTGGTTCGGGACGGCCTTGAGCTCGAGCTGCTGGCCGAGCTGGCGGTTGGCGATGTAGTACGGGCCGGTCGTGGCGAGGTTCTTCTTGAGCCATTCGTTGGCCCACGGATCCTCGGCCGTCACGTGCTTCTTGACCTCGACCGAGTCGATCACCGCGAACTGCTGGAACTTCATCGAGGTCAGCGCCACTGGGATCGCCGTCGGCACACCGTTGCCGTCGGTGAAGGTGATCTTGACCGTCATCGGGTCGACCACCTCGATCTGCTCGGCCTTGAACAGGCCGGCGATGCCCGCCTGGTTGCGGCCGTTGCCGACGATGCGGGTCAACCGCTCGAACGAATAGCGCACGTCCTCCGCGGTCATCGGATTGCCGGTGGGATAGAACTTCACGCCCGAGCGCAGCTTGAAGGTGATGACCGGCCCGTCGACGGTCCAGGATTCCGCAAGCTCCGGCACGACCTCGACCGGATCGGCCATCAGGGTGCCGTCCGGCTTGGGGTTGAACTTCATCCTGACCAGGCGTTCGTAGACGTTGACGCCGATCTCCTGGTCCTGCTGGCCGCGGATGTCCGCCGGATCGAGGCTCGCGATGTCGGCCGGGATGGCATGGACCAGCGGCTTGGCACCGACGGCCGAGGCAGAGAACGCCAGCGCGACCAGCGCAACGAATATTCGTCTCATCATGACTTACAATCCTCTCAGCAAATTTTTTGTCGTCCTGAGCGTAGCGAAGGACCTAGCGCTCGCCGCAAAGGAGTTCTTTGATGCCGGCGCTAGGTCCTTCGCTACGCTCAGGACGACAAGAGAAGCGATCATTCGACAACCACGGGACAGGCGACGGAACGGCCGTCACCGATATCGATGAGGGGCGGCTTGCCCGTCGAGCAGGCGGGCCGGGCGAGCGGGCAGCGGCCGACGAGCCTGCAGGCGTCGGGCGGATCGATCGCGCTCGAGATCTCGCCCGACAGCCGCGTGCGCGTGCGCTTCACGCCCCAGCGCGCGACCGGCGCGGCGGACAGCAAAGCGCGGGTATACGGATGCCGGGGATCGGCAAACAGCTCCTTGGTCGGCCCGGTTTCGACGATCCCGCCGAGATACATGACGGCCACGCGATCGGCGACATGCTGCACCACCTGCAGGTCGTGTGTGATGAACAGATAGGCGAGGTGCAGCCGCTCCTGCAGCTCGAGCAGCAGGTCGAGGATCTGGCCGCGCACCGAGACGTCGAGCGAAGAGGTCGGCTCGTCGAGGATGACGATATCGGGCGACACGGCAATGGCACGCGCGATGCCGACCCTCTGGCGCTGGCCGCCGCTCAGCTCGTGCGGATAGCGATCGAGATGAGCTTCGGTCAGCCCGACCATCTCGATCAGCTCCTTGACCCGCGCCATCCTCTCGCTCTTCAGCAGGTAGAGATGGAGCTTGAGCGGCTCGTCGAGCACCTGGCGCACGCTCATGCGCGGATTGAGCGAGGCGTTGGGGTCCTGGAACACCATCTGGATGCTGCGATAAACCGCGGCCAGTCGGCTCGGCTGCAGCGGCAGAATGGAGTCTCCGCGGATCACGACATCACCGCTGCTCGGTTCGATCAGCCGCACGATGCAGCGAGCCACCGTCGACTTGCCCGATCCGCTCTCGCCGACCAGCGCCAGCGTCTCGCCAGCCACGATCTCGAGATCGACGCCGTCGACGGCCACCAGCCGCCGGCCGCCCTCGACCGGGAAGATCTTGCTGAGGTCGCGGACCTGCAGGAGCGGCTGGCCAAGCATCACGCCGCCTCGACCAGCTGGCTCGCCGACAACAGGCGTTGCGTATAGAGGTCGCGCGGTGTGGTGAAGATCGCCTCGGCGCTGCCGGTCTCAACGACCCGTCCCGCATTCATCACCACGACCTCGTCGCACGTCTCGGCGACGACGCCGAGATCGTGGGTGATCAGACAGGTGGTAAGGCCGCGCGTGCGGCTGAGCTCGACGATCAGCTCCATGATGTCGGACTGGATCGTCACGTCGAGCCCGGTCGTTGGTTCGTCGAGGATCAGGAGCGACGGCCGGCAGATCAGCGACGCCATCGCGATCATCGCCCGTTGCGCCATGCCGCCGGAGAATTCGTGCGGATACTGCCGCGCGCGCCGCTCCGGTTCGGGGATGGAGACTTTCCGCAGCGCCTCGATCGCCTGCTTCATCGCGGCGCTGCGGCCGCCGCCGTGCTGGAGCTGCCAGACATCCGCAAGCTGGCGGCCGACGGTGAACACCGGATTGAGCGCGGCACGCGCGTCCTGGAACACCATGCTGATCTGCGCACCCCGGATGCGGCGCATCTCCTTCTCGTCGAGCCCGAGCAGATCGGTGCCGCGGAACAGGATGCGGCCCGCGCTGCGCTCGAAGGCCGGCGGCTGGATGCCGAGGATCGACAGGGCGACCAGCGACTTGCCACTGCCTGACTCGCCCACCACGGCGGTCATCACGCCGGTCTTCAGTCGGTAGGAGACGCCGTGCAGCACCGGCATGAAGTCGCCGATCTCCGAGCGGAAGCCGCCGCTGTAATCCTCGATCTCGAGCAGGACGTCGCTCATCGCCCGCGCCGCCGCGGATCGGTGATGTCGGACAGCGCATCGCCGAGCAGATAGAGCCCGCCGGTGAGCCCGAGGATCGCAAGGCCGGGGAAGAACGAGACCCACCACTGGCCGGTCATCACGCCGTCCTGGCCGCGCGCGATCATGTTGCCCCACTCCGGCACGTTTGGCCCGAGGCCGAGACCAAGAAATCCCAGGCTCGCCGTCACCAGCGCCGAGAAGGCAGCGTTGATCGACGTGAAGGCGAGCAGCGGTCCGATGCTGTTGGGCAGCAGATGGCGGAAGGCGACCCGCCACGGCAGGTTGCCGGTCATGCGAGCGGCCTCGGCATACTGCCAGTCCCGCTTGGCGTGAATTTCGGCGCGCGCCAGCCGCAGATAGTCGGGGATGCCGACGAACGATAGAACGAGGATGACGTTCACGATGCCGGCGCCGACCGCCTGCACCACCAGCATCGCGAACAGCAGGCCGGGAAAGGCCTGGAAAATCTCGACGGCGCGCATCACGACCGTGTCGAGCGTGCCGCCGTGATAGCCGGCGAACGTCCCGATCGTCGTGCCGACCGTGAGCGCGATCAATACCGCGACAAAGGCGATGCCGAGGTCGTAGCGCGCACCGACCATCAGGCGCGACAGCATGTCCGAGCCGAGACGGTCGGTGCCGAGCGGGAAGGCCCAACTCGGCGCATCATAGCCGTCTCCGATGCCAGGCGTCAGCGGATCGTAGGGTGTCCAGACGAAGGAGATCAACGCGACCGCGGCATAGAAGACCAGGATCGCGATCCCAATGCGCAGCGCCCAGTACGATCGCGGCCGACGCTTGCGCCGCGGCACCGCCTTGGTCGACTCGAGCGCGACCGTCATGCCCGGATCCGTGGATCGATGAACATGTAGAGAAGATCGACCAGCAGGAACGCAAGCACGTAGAGCAGCGAAGCGTAGATCACGAAGCCCTGCAACGCGGCGAAGTCGGAGCGTTCGATCGCCTGCAGCGCATACTGGCCCAAGCCCGGCCAGGCAAAGATCGATTCGAGCAGCACGGCACCCGCGAAGATGTGACCGGCCACGCCGCCGATCAACGTGATCACCGGCAGCAGCGCATTGCGCAGGCTGTAGCGGAACCACACGACGCGGCGGCCGTGGCCCATGGCGATGGCGGTGCGGACGTAATCGCTCTGCAGCGCCTCGGCCATTGCCGAACGCGTGACCCGCGCGATCGGCGCCGCGCTGCTGAAACCCAGGGTCAGCGCCGGCAACGTCAGCTGCTTGACCGCCAGCCACCACAGATCGGGCTTGCCGGCGAGCAGCGTGTCGACCAGCAGGAAGCCGGTGATCTTTGGCGGCAGGGGAATGCCGATCGGCAAGCGTCCGACCGGTCCGGGCAACACGCGCAAATCGACGAAGAAGATCGCGATCAGAACCAGCCCGACCCAGAACTGCGGCAGCGCCATGCCGCTCAAGGTCGTGCCGCGCACCAGGAAGTCGGGCCAGCGCTCGCGATGGACGGCGGCCAGCACGCCGAGCGGAATGCCGACAGCAATGCCCAGGGCCAGCCCGATCAATCCGAGTTCGAGCGTGGCCGGAAGCCGGTCCCAGAGATCCGACGCCACGCTCTGGCCGGTCGTGAAGGAGGTCCCGAGGTCGAGGTGTAGCAGGTCCCAGAGATAGTGGATGAACTGCAGCGGCAGCGGATCGGCCAGCCCAAGCTTGGCGCGGATCTCGGCCCGCAACGCATCGCTCGCCTCGGGCGGGGCATAGAGTTCGGTCGGGTCGCCGTTCAGCACGCGCGCCATGAAGAAGGTCATGGTGACGACCCCGAACGCCACCGGGAAAACCCAGAGCATGCGTCGCAGGATCATCTTGCCGAGCGGCGGCATCAGAACGCCAAAAGATTGTCGCGGAAGTGCTCGTGCTCGTAGGCGGTGCGCACCAGTCCCCGCTTCTGCAAAGCAGGAGTGAGCCCGTCGGTGATCTCGGCGACGAAGCGGCGGGAGACGTTGCCCTGGAAGACGAAACCGTCGCCGCCGACCTCCTGCATCACCTCGGCCATCTGCGCCGCGACCGTCTCGGGCGTGCCGACCAGGTCCTCGTAGGAATAGCGATAGTTCTCCGCGATCTCGCGCAGCGTATTGCCTTGCTTGAGGAAGCGCTTCAGCGTGCCTTGCTGACCGTTGGTGGTGAGCTCGCCGATCGGCGCGTCGATGTCGAACTGCGCGAAATCGATGTCGGTCAGGCTGGCCATCTGCGCCAGCGCCATTGCGGGAGCGGCCTTGCGTCCCGCCGCGCGTCGCTTCACCCGTTCCTCGGCTTCCGACTGGCTCTCGCCCACCGTCGGCATGATCACGTAGAAGATCTTGCAGTCGTCGGGGTTGCGCCCGGCGGCGGCGACCTTCGTACGCAGGTCGGCGCGGAACGCCTTCATCTCCTCGATTGTGCTCACGGCGCAGAGCACGGCATCCATGTGCTTCGAGGCGAAGGCCTGTCCCTGCGGCGAGGTGCCCGCCTGGATGAGCACGGGACGACCCTGCGGCGGGCGAGCAGTGTTGAGCGGCCCGCGCGAGGAGAAGAAGCGGCCCTTGAAGTCAATCGCCCGCACCTTGGCAGGATCGACGAACATGCCACGCTCGCGATCCATCACGATCGCATCGGCATCCCACGACTCCCAGAGCTTCGTCACGACCTCGACGAACTCGTCGGCCATCTCGTAGCGCAGGTGGTGCTCGATATGGGTATCGAGGCCGAAGTTCTGCGCCGCGCGCTCGGCTGTCGAGGTCACGAAGTTGCAGCCCACCCTGCCCTTCGACATCAGGTCGAGCGTGGCGATCAGGCGCGCGAGCAAATACGGCGGATAGAAGCTGGTCGAGATCGTCGGCACGAGGCCGAGGCGGCTGGTCGCCTGCGCCATCAGCGGGATCAGCGGCAGCGGATCGTTCTTCGGCGCGCGCAATGCACGCGCCAGGTAGAAATCCATCGAGCTGCCGTAATTGTCGGGGACGAACACCGAATCCTCGAGCAGCAGGAAGTCGAAGCAGGCCCGCTCCACCGCCCTGGCGAGATCCATGTGAAGATCCGGCTGGGCCCAGTCGCCGCCATCAGCGCCGCTCCATTGCTGGTTCCAGCCATGCACCCCGTAGCTATTTCCAAGAAACCAGCCGAGGTGGAATGGATTTGCCGCCAAGACGTGCTGCCCCTCATGTTACCGTCGATTTCCCGATGCAATCTGCGGACCAGTTGATAGGGTCGCTGGTCGAACTCTGGAGGGATGGGAAATGAGCGATAGCAAGCAGGTCAGGACCACCCATGGGCGCGGTCGTCTGTTCGACAGCGTGCTCGACACGATCGGTGACACGCCCTGCATCCGGGTCAACAACATCGGGCCGAAGAATGTGCGGCTCTACGTCAAGGCCGAGGCCTTCAATCCGGCCTCGTCGGTGAAGGACAGGCTCGCGGTCAACATCATCGAGGCGGCCGAGCGCAACGGCACGCTGAAACCCGGCCAGACGGTGGTCGAGGCGACCAGCGGCAACACCGGCATCGGTCTCGCCATGGTGTGTGCGCAGAAAGGCTATCCGCTGGTCGTGACCATGGCCGACAGCTTCTCGATCGAGCGGCGCAAGCTGATGCGCATCTTCGGCGCCAAGGTGGTGCTCACGCCGCGCGCCCAGAAGGGCTTCGGCATGTACCAGAAGGCCGTCGAGCTCGCCAAGACGCACGGCTGGTTCCTCGCGCACCAGTTCGAGACGCCGGCCAATGCCGAGATCCACGAGGCGACGACCGCGCGCGAGATCCTCGCCGACTTCAAGGGCGAGAAGCTCGACTTCTTCGTCACCGGCTACGGCACCGGCGGCACGTTGTCGGGCGTCGCGCGCGTGCTGCGGCGCGAGCGGCCGGAGACCAAGATCATCATGTGCGAACCGGCCAACGCACAGCTGGTCGGCAGCGGCAAGCCGCAGGAACGCACCGCCGACGGCTCGCCCGCGGTCAGCCATACGGCATTCGAGCCGCACCCCATCCAGGGCTGGACGCCGGACTTCATCCCCCTGGTGCTGCAGGAAGCGATCGACAAGAAATACTACGACGAGCGCGTGCCGATCGCCGGCGCCGAAGGCGTCAAGTGGGCCAAGGCGCTGGCGCAGAAGGAAGGCATCTTCACCGGCATCTCCGGCGGCTCGACCTTCGCGGTGGCGCTGCAGGTCGCCGAGAAGGCGCCGGCCGGATCGGTCGTGCTCTGCATGCTGCCCGACACCGGCGAGCGCTACCTCACGACGCCGCTGTTCGAAGGCATCGCCGAGGACATGAACGAGGACGAGGTCAAGATCTCCAAGTCCACGCCGGGCTATCAGATGCCGTAGGCGGTTGACGCCTGCTGGGAGCGCGGGTCTCCAGACCCGCTCTTCTTCGGCGTCCGATACCGCATGAGCGGCTCTGGAGAGCCGCTCTCCCAGCAATGATCAAGCTTGGACGGCATACTTCTCACCCCACCATTCGCGTCTGCCCGGCCCAGTACCGGGCGCGCAGCACCTTCTTGTCGACCTTGCCGACGGCGGTGAGCGGCAGCGCGTCGACGAATTCTACCTGCTTGGGCGCATGGGTGCCGCCCTTGCGATCCTTCACCAGCTGCATGAGGGTTTCCGCTTCCGGCCGAGCGCCCTGCCTGGGCACGACCAGCGCAGCCACCGCCTCGCCCCACTTCTCGTGCGGCACGCCGATCACCGCCACCATCGCGACATCGGGATGCGAGGAGATCACGTCCTCGACCTCGCGCGGGAAGATGTTGAAGCCGCCGCTGACGATCATGTCCTTCTTGCGATCGACGATGTAGAGATAGCCGCGCTCGTCGGCGCGCGCGATGTCGCCGGTGTGCAGCCAGCCGCCCTTGAAGGTCTCCTCGGTCTGCTCGGGGCGTTTCCAGTAACGCTCCATCGAATGAGCCGAGCGCAGGCAGATCTCGCCCGCTTCGCCCGGCTTCACTTCCTCGTTGTCCTCGTCGCGCAGGCTGACCGAGCATGACGAGAGCGGGAAGCCGCACGAGGCGAACAGCTCGGGCCGCCTCGCATCGTGGTCCTCGCGGCGCAGCACGCTCACCGGATAGCATTCGGTCTGGCCGTAGAGCTGGCTGAACACCGGCCCGATCCGCTCCAGCCCCTCGACCAGCCGCGTCGGCGACATCGGCGAGGCGCCGTACAGCAGCAGCTCGAGCGAGGAGAGGTCGGTCTGGTCCAACCCAGGATGGTCGAGCATCACGTAGATCATGGTCGGCACCATGAGCGTGAGGTTGATCTTTTCGCGCGAGAGGGTGGCGAGGAACTTCCCGGGATCGAAGCCTTTCAGGAGATGCACCTCGCCGCCGCGCAGGAACGACGGCAATACCTTGGTGCCCGAGACGTGGGTGATCGGCGCCGCCGCGAGGTAGCGCGGGCGGGCGGGGAACTCGAAATCGGCGGAAACTGCCAGCACGCCGTCGGCGCTGGCCTGGTGGCGACGGATCACGCCCTTGGACTTGCCGGTCGTGCCGCCGGTGTAGTTGATGATCGCATAGTCGCCGGCCGACGCGAGATTGACCGGGCTCGCCTCGCCGATCTTCTCGGCCGCCGCGAGCAGATCGCGACCGAAGTCGGCCTTGCCCATGGTGAACACGACCTTCAGGCGATCGGACGCCTTCACCGCGAGCTCGCCGCCGCGCTGGGCATGCGTCTTCGGATCGACGACCAGCGCATCGACATCGGCGTCCTCGATGACGTCGAGATGATCGTCGAGGGCGCCGAGCGGATGCAGCCAGGTGATCACCAGCCCGAGTCCCTGCGCAGCAACGCCCGCACACCAGGTCTCCGCGCTGTTGGCGCTGAGGAGTGCCACCGTCTGGCCCTTGCGCAGGCCGGCCGCCGCCATGCCTGCCTGCAGACGGCCGATCAGCGCGTAGGTGGCACCATAGGTCAGGCTGCCGCCATCCCACACGAACGCCCGTCGGTCGGGAAAACGTGCCAAGGCCCGCAAGGTCATGGTCACGACGGTGGGCGCCTGTGCGATGCTGCTGTTCATTGTCGTTTCCTCCCGGAACTTGCCTTACTTGGGTTCGGTGGCCTTTCGGGACCAGCTTGGCTTCTTCGGCGACGGCTGGCCATGACTTCGCTCGTCCAAGGCGCAACGTCGCGCTTGAGCGATGTCACCAGGTTGTTGCGCGGGGCCCGGAGGTCGACATGCGCCGGCTCGCGGTGTGCTAGGCCGGCTCGAAGACCGATTCGGTATGGTCGAACACGGGATGGGCCTCCTCTATCGACGCCACGACGACGGGCGGGCGATAGCCGACGAAACTCGGGTACTCGCTGCTGCGGCAACAACTCTAGATGCGCAGGCGCCCGGAGCGCGCGTCATTGCTTGCCTGGAACTATCGCGATTTCCTTGTTGCAGTACCGAACTCCGGGACCGGCGGTCCGATCCCGCGAAAAGCGGCGCTCCTGTTCGGTTGGCGCGCATCGCTGACCGGAAAACCTCTACGCTCCGCCTTGATCTTCCGTCGCGAGAGGGTCGAAATGTGCGGAAGATATCTGCTTGGAGGAGCGCCTTACGATGACCGTTGCCCAGCTCGACAGCCTCGTTACCCTGCTGCGTTCACGGCCGGCCCCCGAGAAGCCGGACGTCGGCGAGTCCCGCATCGGCTTCGAGAAGATGGCGGGCGTCCTGGGCGGCGCACCGGACGCCAGGTGCGAGAAGGTCGATGCCGGCGGCGTGCCGGCCGAGTGGGTCGCCGCGCCGGGCATCGACGCCGAACGCGCGGTGCTGTACCTGCATGGCGGCGGCTATGCCATCGGCTCGCTCAACACCCATCGCCGGCTCGCCTACGACATCTCGGCGGCCTCGGGCGCACGGGTGCTGGTGATCGACTACCGGCTCGCGCCGGAGCATCCCTTCCCGGCCGCGGTCGACGACGCGGCCGCGGCCTGGCGCTGGATGCTGGCGCAGGGTCTCGATCCGAAGCGCATGGCGATCGCGGGCGATTCGGCCGGTGGCGGCCTCACGATCGCCACCCTGGTCAATCTGCGCGACCTGAAGCTCGGCCTGCCCGGCTGCGCCGTCGCCATCTCGCCCTGGGTCGATCTCGAAGGTCTCGGCGCCAGCATCGCCGGACGCGCCGCGCAGGATCCGATGGTGCAGAAGCAAGGGCTGCTCTGGATGGCCGGCATGTATCTCGGCGGCAAGGACGCGAAGACGCCGCTAGCGGCGCCGCTGTACGCGGACCTGAAAGGGCTGCCGCCGATCCTCGTCCAGGTCGGCACGGCCGAGACGCTGCTCGACGATGCAACGCGCATTGCCGAGAAATTCCACACGGCCGGCGTCGACGTGAAGCTGGCGATCTGGCCGAACATGGTGCACGTCTTTCCCTTATTCGCGCCAATCCTCTCGGAGGGTCGTGACGGTTGCCTCGAGATCGGCAACTTCATCCGTAGCCGCACGGTCTGAGGTCGCCATGAAATTCGGCGTCACCGTCGCCCCACGCGTCACGGACTGGCAGCTTTTCGTCGACCTCGAGACGATGGGCTACGACTGCGCCTGGGCGGCCGATTCGCAGATGCTCTACTCGGACGCCTATGCCGTACTGGCGCTGGCTGCCGCCAACACCTCGCGCATCCGGCTCGGCACGGGCGTCGCGGTCGCGCCCGTGCGGTTGGCCCCCGTCGCGGCGCATTCGATCGCCACGATCAACCAGCTCGCACCGGGCCGCACCTTCCTGGGCATCGGCACCGGCCACACCGCGATGCGCGTGATGGGCCAGGATCCGATGAAAGCGGGCGCCTTCCGCGAGTATCTCCGCGTTCTGCGGGCGCTACTGCATGGCGAGGAGGTCGAGTACGAGCTGAACGGCGAGCGGCAGGAGATCCGTTTCCTGCATCCCGACCGGGGCTTCATCGATGTCGCGCATCCGGTGCCGATATACGTCGCCGCCGACGGTCCGCTCGCGCTCAAGACCGCCGGCGCCTACGGCGACGGCCGCGTCTGCTCACACAATCAGACTCGCGCGCGTCTGCAGAAAAGCCTGGAGACGATGCGCCAGGGGGCGTCCGCTGTCGGCCGCGAGTTTCCCAACGACTTCCATACTGCGGCGCTGAGCTATGCCTGCGTGCTGCGGCCGGGCGAAAGCATGACCTCCGACCGGGTGATCGACGAGATCGGCCCGATGGCTGCCGCGACGCTTCACTACTGGTGGGAGTATTATCAGAAGGACGGCGACACCAGCACGGTCGCCCAGCGCTGCCGCAACCTGTGGGACGAGTATCTCGCCTTCACCGAGAAGATGGAGACGCCGCCGGCCAAGCGCTACCAGCAGGTCCATCTCGGCCATTGCGCCTTCCTGCCGCCGGAGGAGCGCCGCTTCATCACCGAGGACCTGATCCGCGCGACCGGCGGGCTGGTCGGCACGCCGGACGAGATCATCGCCATGCTGCGCGAGCGCGAGGCGATGGGGCTGAACGAGATCACGCTGCTGCCGGCGATGGCCGAAGCGCGCCGCAACCTGAAGGACTTTGCCGACCAAGTGATCGCGCGTTATTGAACACGGCGGCGGCGTGGCGCGACGAGAGCGGAGCGAAAGCCTCCCGGGCTTGGGGGAGACCTTGAACAAGGCAAACATGGCGCTCGGCCTGATCGTGGCCGCCCTTCTGACCGTCGGCTCGATCTTGAGGCCGGCGAGCGCGCAATCCAGCGGATCGACCGTCATCGACACCGATTTCAACTTCGAATCGGTTGCCCTTGCCCAGATTACGGCCTTCGGCCAGGCGGCGACCACCGTGCTGTCGATCGCCAACCAGAATCCGATGAATATTCTGGCCACCTTCGGGCGAAGCTGCCCGGTGTTCGTCGGGCCAGGCACCCTGCTGGGCGAGACATCCTGTGCCTGGACAAAGGTCACCGGCGAGGCGGCCACGCAGGGGTCGACGACCTCGCAGGCTGTGGACTGGCGCGGTGCGGGCCAATTCGAATTCGGACCGGGCTGGTTCGTGGGCGGCGGCGTGGGCACGACGGCGACATCGGCGCAAATGTCCTCGGGGCCGTCGAGCGTCGGTCGATCGTTCAGCGCGGGGACCGTCCTGAAGCGCGTCGATGGACCCTGGTTCTTCTCCGGCTCCTTCGTGCTGTCGACCCGGACCGATTGGAACAACTGGCCGGTGCAGTTGCCGGGCGGGGGGACGGCTGCGATGACCGGCGCCGTCTATACGTTCGGCCTGGGCGCGATGGTGCGCGGCGCGTACCAGATCCCGCTCGACTCCGTGTACCTGCGCCCGTCCCTCGAGACCGGCCTGCAGCTGACCAGCCGATCGGCGCTTCGCGAGCAGGGGCAGGGCCGGGCAGTGACGGTCGATCCGATCAGCAAGGCGCTCCTTGTTATCACGCCCATGCTCGAGATCGGCGCTCGCCACGACATCGGCGCGCTCGTCCTGCGGCCGTATCTGGCCGGCGGGGCGACCTTCCTGCCCGACAATTCGACGAACATCAGCGGCACGGTGGGCGCCACGCGGTTCTCGGGCACCGCCTATGGCCAGAGCGTCCTGGCCAATGTCGAGGCGGGGCTACAGCTCTACCAGGCGAAGTCGTGGGAGACGAAGCTGGAGTACCGTCTCAGCGCCGCCGACCAGTATCTCGACCAGCTCATCAGCCTTCGCGGCGCGCGGTACTTCTGATCGCGCGCCGGGAACCACGGATTGGACTCTAAGCGGCCAGGATCCGCTGGCGTGACGCGCGGATCATCGAGGCCGCGCGGCTGGCATCGAAGCCGGCCAGCACGCCGCCGCGCATGCGGATCTCCCCGTCGACGATCACGGTGTCGATGTCGCGCGGGCTGGTCTGCAGCAGGACGTGGGCGCAGGCGTCCGGCACGGCCGAGCCGCCGAACGGCCCCTTGCGAATCAGCACGATGTCGGCCCGCTTACCGGGCGTCAGCGAGCCGATCCGGTCATCGAGGCCGAGGACACGGGCCGCGGTGATGGTCGCCGTCTCGATCAGCTTGCGCGGCGTCAACAGCGGCAAGCCGGGCCGCACCGTCGGCCGGCGGCCGATCACCGTCGCGAAGCTCCGCTCCATGGCGCCGTCGAGGAAGCCCTGCACGTTGAACATCACACGCAGCTGCCCGAGCGTGTCCGACGCGATCGAGCAGGGGATGTCGCAGCCGAACACCACGTCGACGCCGCGATCGTGCGCGCGGCGCACGACGTCGGCGGGCGTCCCTTGCGTGTCGGCGGTCGGGGTGAAGCAGAGCGGCATGCGCGCCGCGGCCATCAGGTCGAGCTCGGCATTGGTGATCAGGTTGCCGTGGATCACCAGGAAGTCCGGTCCGAGCAGGCCGTCCGCGTGCAGCCTGGCGATCGTGCCGGTCTCGTTGACGTGGATGCAGCTCGGCGCTTTCAGCGTCCGCGAGAAGGCGAGCTGCTGGGCGAGATGCGGCCCGCCGATCGAATCGACACCGAAGCCGATCGTGGTGAGACCATTGGGATCGTGGAACTTGTCGTAGATCCTCCGCGCATCCTCGTAGCGCGCCGTCATCGGGAAATTGTCCGGCTCGAACGTCATGAAGGAATAGGTGAAGAGGTGCCGGATGCCGGTCGTTTTCAAGGCCTCGATCGAGTGCGGCGCATGGTCGGGGCCGCTGATGTCGTGGCAATAGTCGACGACCGTCGTCGTGCCGTAGGACAGCATTTCATACGCGCCGACATAGGCGGCGTTGAAATTGTCCTCCGGCGTATAGTGCCGCCGCAGCGGCAGCAGCTTGGTGTTGTAGGTGCCGGGCCACAAATCCGGCACATAGCCGCGCAGGACGGTCTGCCACAGGCAGGTGTGCGCATCGATGATGCCCGGCAGGGCGATTATGCCGGTGCCGTCGATCCGCTCGGCATCCCCGGCATCGAGCGATGGCCCGACGGCCATGATCGCGCCGTCCTCGATCAGGATGTCGGCCGAAGGGAAGTCGCCCAGCGCCGGCTCCATGGTCACCGTATCGGCGCCGGTGATGATCGTTCTCCTGGCCATGGCTACTCCACTCCTGCAAAACGCGCCCGCAGGCGCGGCGCCACATCGCGGGCGTAGCGTTCGAGGCTGGGGTTCATCTCGTCCGGCCGCATGCCGGGCGGCACCGCCCAGCTCACGATGTCGGTCAAGCCGTACTGCTCGATGAAGGACGAGAGCTCGGCGACACAATGATCGGCGTCGCCGACGACCCAGGTCTGCGGGATGCGCTCGGCCTCGGCGATGCCGGCGACGCCGCCGTGACCGCCCGATTCGGCGCGGAACTTGTTGTAGATCTCCATGCGCCGCCGCTCGGCCACCCGCACCGCGGCCCAGTCGCGCTCGCGGTCGTCGGTCACGAGGCAGGAACGGATGATGCCGATGCGATGCGCCGTCGGATCGCGTCCCTCTTCCGCGAGCTTCGCCAGCCACGGATCGAGCGAGCGTGCACGCTCCCCTTGCGGCAGCAGGTTGGTGCCGAAGCGCGCGGCGCGCAACGCGCCGGCCTCTGCCATCGCGGCGATCCAGAGCGGCGGGCCGCCCGGCTGGACGTAGCCCGGCGTGATCTTCACGTCCTGAAAATTATAGCGCTTGCCTTCGAAGCTGAACTTTTCGCCGGTGAATGCGCGCTGCAGCACCTCGATCCCCTCGTCAGTCAGTGAGACGCGGCGCGAGACCGGCATGCCGAAGCCGCGAAACTCGTGCGGCGCGTAGCCCATGCCGACGCCCATCTCGACCCGGCCGCCGCTGATGTTGTCGAGCACCGCGAGATCCTCGGCGAGCCGGACCGGATGGTTGAACGGCAGCAGGCAGACATCGCACGAGAAGCGCACATGCGTGGTCCGCGCCGCCATCGCCGCGGCGACGGGAATCCACGATGGCAGATAGCCGTCGTCGACGAAATGATGCTCGGTGAACCACACCAGATCGAGCCCGAGTCCGTCGAGCCAGGCCACCTGGTCCATGATCGCGGCGTAGAGCGCCTGGTGGCTGAGGCCCGACTCCGGCGGATTGCGGAAGTCGTAGGCGACGCCGAGGCGGAGCGGTTTGCGGGCCATGGTCAGAGCCTCAGTTCGGGGACATCGATCCAGCGTCGCTCAGCGAAGCTGCGATAGGCAAGATCGGCGAGCTGCACCGCCTTGGCGCCTTCGATCAGCGTCGGCAGATAGGGCGCGTCCTCGCCGACATGGCGCAGGAACAGCTCCCAGCACTGGCGGAACGGAGGCTTGACGGGAATGGCGTCGGGCACTTCCTGCCAGTGCGCCATCAGGTCGACGCCTCCGGGTACCGCGGCCTTGATGAAGGCTTCGGGCGTGTTCACCGCCGACTGGGTGTAGCAGCGGAAGCGGCCGGCAACGGCCGAGCCGTTGCTACCGTCGATCTGCACCATCATCGTGTCCTCGCGCCGGGGCCGGGTCGCCCAGCTGTTCAGGATCACGCCGATGGCGCCGCCTTGCATCTGCAGCAGGGCATAGTTGGTGTCCTCGGCATCGACCGTGTAGCGCTGGCCTGCCTCGTCGACCCGCTCGGGCATTGCCGTGCTCATCAGCGCGCTGACGGCGGTGACCGGCGCCACGAGCCGGTCGATCATGTAGCGCCAGTGCGCCATCATATCGAGCGCCAGCCCGCCGCCGTCGCGCTTGCGATAGTTCCAGCTCGGCCGCTGGCACTCTTGCGTCGCGCCGTCGAAGATCCACGAGCCGGCATCGATCTTCACCGACAGGATGCGGCCGAAGAAGCCAGAGTTCTTGACGAACAGCAGCTTGGCGAAGCCGGGCAGGAAGAGCTTGTCCTGGATGACGCCGTGCTTGAGGCCGGCCTTGTCGGCGAGCCGCGCCAGCTCCATCGCCTCCTCGACGGTCGGCGCCGTCGGCTTCTCGATATGGATGTGCTTGCCCGCTGCGATCGCCTTGCGTACCCGCTCCGGCCGTCCCCCGGTGGCAGAGCAATCCATGAAGATCCGGTCAGGACCGGCCAGCGCCTCGTCGAGGTTCGTCGTCCAGCGCTGGTTGCCGTGCGCCGCCGCCAGCGCCGCCATCCGCCTGGCATCGCGCCCGACCAGCATCAGCTCGGGGATCAGGCGATCGCCATTCTTGAGCTTAAGCCCACCCTCCGCGGCGATGGCCAGCAGATGGGCCATGTGCTGCGTCGTGCCCATGCGCCCGGTGGCGCCGTTGATGATGATACCGATTCGCCGGTCCGCCATGTTTCCCCCGCCTCTACCTTGCTTGAACTAAGGAACCTGCGAGCGCCACGCGCATCTCCGCCGCGGTAGCCGGCTCCCCGCCGGCGGCACGCACCAGGCGCACCGCGTCCTCGACCCAGGCGAGGTTGTTCATCGTGGTGCCCATCGGCGCATCCTCCAGGCCGACGCGCACGTGACCGCCGCGCGCCACCGTCTCGCCGATCAGCGGGCGGACGTCGACGGCCAGACCCGCGATCATCCATGGTGCCGGGCCGGCTTCCTCCTCCAGCAGCGCGAGATGAGCGGCCAGCGCATAGGGTCGCGGCGGAAAATTGAAAGCAAATCTGTCGGAGAACATGAAGCGATAGATCGGCGCCTTGACGCCTGTCGCCCGCGCAAGCGCAGCACCCGCACGCGTGAAGCCGGGCTCGTAGATCGCGAAGGCCGGGTGGAAGCCCTTGCGCGCGGCGAAGTCCAGGGCGTAGCGCACGTGCGCTTCGGGGTTGAGATAGGTGAAAGCAGGCTTGGTCGTTGCCGTCGCCGTGGTCGTGGTGAAGTTGACGCTGCCGGGATCGATCACCGCGAAATCGATCAGGCCGCGTTCGGCCAGCACCTCGACATGGGCAAAGCGCTCGGCGGGCGTCATGCCGGTGGCGGGAATGGCGGGGTAGGACGGATAGACCGGCACATCGACCTTGGCGCGGATGCCTTCGATGATCCGGGCGTAGACCTGCCAGTCGAAGGTGTGCGTGCCGTCCTCGAAGGCGTGGGTATGGATGATCGACGCGCCGGCGCGAGCGCAGGCGATGCCCTCGGCGACGATCGCGTCGACCGTATCGGGAAGGAGCGGCTGTAGCTTGCGGTTCCAGGCGCCGTTCAATGCGACTTCGATCCAGACCTTGTGCATGGGGACTCCTTTGCCGGACGGACTGCGGATAATAGGATCACCGCATGGAAACCGAGTACGATTTCGTCATCATCGGCGGCGGCTCAGCCGGCGCCGTGCTTGCAGCCCGACTGACCGAGGAGCCCGCGATCCGCGTGCTTTTGCTCGAAGCCGGCCGCGACTTCCGCACCGCCGAGACGCCCGAGCATATCCGCATCCCCAACCCACTTCGCGCCATCGGCGACGACAACTACCGCTATCCGAAGCTGCTGGCGCGGCGCACCGAGCGGCAGGAACCGAAGCTGCTGTGGCGCGGCCGCGCGATCGGCGGCAGCTCGACCATCAACGGCCAGATCGCGATCCGCGGCATCCCCGACGACTTCGAGGACTGGGCGCGCGAGGGCGCCGCGGGCTGGGGCTGGAACGACGTGCTGCCCTACTTCCGCAAGCTGGAGAGTGACGGCGACTATGGCGATGAACTCTGGCATGGCAAGACCGGCCCCATCCCGGTTTATCGCGCGCCGGTCGAGGCGTGGGGCCATGTCGACCGCGCGGTGATGAAGGCCGGCCTCGCCCTCGGCTATGGCTGGTGCCCCGACCACAACGCGCCCGAAGGCACCGGCGTCTCCCCTTACGCGATCAACAGCCGCGCCGGCCTGCGCATCTCGACCAACGACGGCTATCTCGAGCCGGCGCGCGGACGGTCCAACCTCACCATCGTCGGCAACGCGATCGTCGACAGCCTGACATTCGAGGGCAATCGCGCTCATGCCAACGGCGTGAAGGTCACGGTTGGCGGCGAGAGCCGCAGCGTGCGGGCGCGGCGCGAGGTGCTGCTGTGCGCCGGCGCGATCCATTCGCCAGCGGTGCTGCAGCGCTCGGGCATCGGCCCGCGGGGCTGGCTCGACAAGCTCGGGATCAAGGTCGTTGCCGACCGCCCCGTCGGCCAGCACCTGCTCGATCACCCGATCCTGAGCGTCCTGCTTGACCTCAAGGACGGCGCGCAGGCCAGCACGCTCGCCCATCGCCACACTAACTGCTGCATCCGCTACTCGTCGAACCTCGCCGGCGCCGGAACCAACGACATGATCGTGATCGCCGGCAATCTGCGGCCGGCAGAGGACGGCGGCACCGCGCGAGCGCGCGTCGCGGTGTCGGCCTTCCAGGCCTTCAGCGAAGGCACGGTGCGGATCACGACGCGCGACGCCGCCATCGACCCGCAGGTCGATGAGCGCATGCTGTCCGACGACAGCGACCTCGTCCGCATGCGCGACGGCGTGCAGCGCTTGCGCGACCTCTGCCGGCATCCGGAGGTGCGGGCGATCTCGACCCGCGGCGAGTACGGCTCATCCGGCCTCTCGATCGAGGAGATGCTGTCACCGCAGGCGCTCGACGACTGGATGTTCGCCGAATGCTCCGACGCCCAGCATGCCAGCGGCACCTGCCGCATGGGCGCCGCCGACGATCCGCGCTCGGTGGTCGATCCCGACTGCCGGGTGATCGGCGTCACGGGCCTGCGGGTGATCGACGCCTCGATCATGCCCACGGTCGTACGCGCCAACACGCATTTCACGACGGTGATGATCGCCGAGAAGATGGCGGATGCGCTGAAGCGTGGCCCACACTGACCTCCGCCTTTGAGGTCAGTATTGCGGCAGAACTGATGCTTGCCCTCACACTTTGTGTATCTATACATTCCCTCTGCAATTGGATCGCAAGATGCCGCAGGGGGACAGCGCTGGATGGCTTCACTCAAAGGCATCTCGGTCAGAAACGGGCTTTTCTCCGATCTCCGCTCGGAAGGTTTCAAGGTCCATACCGTCGCCGAGGCAGGGCCTCCCTTCATTCTCAGCTCGAAAATCGATCTGCCGCTCCCCGCAGCCTGGCGGCCTCCGCATGACATCGGCTCCCTGCCCGCCGAATATGCGGTCGTCGAGGATTGCTATGTCTTTCCGAACGGCGCCGTCCTGGTTGGTGACCGTTACTTCTATCGCGAAATGCTCTTTCTGAATTGGAAGAGGCGCGACCGAATCCCTCACCTGTCGCGCAATACGCGCTACGACCCCGTAGAGGACAAGGTCTACATTGAGGCTGACTATCCGGTCGTCCGGATGGACGGACCCATGTTCGTCGCCACCAACTTCCGCAATAAAAACTTCTACCATTTCGTGCACGATGTCCTGGCCCGCTCGCTATGTCTCGAAGCCGCAGAACGACAGCTCGATGCCAAGCTTCCGGTACTGATGTCCAAGACCGAGTTCCAGATGCAGGCCGTGCTGTCGAGAGCGGTATTTGGCAGGCGCGCGGTTCGTCACCCGAAAGGCGCAATCGTCCATCTTGCGCGAGCGATCATCCCACGGAAGGCGGCGGACGGGCCGAACATCTGCCGGCCCGCCTTCGATCATCTGCGCGCCAAGCTGGCACGCGCCTTTCCGCACAACCCGCGGCCTCGCCGCAAGCTCTATGTCTCCCGGAAAGACGGCACGAACACCTCCTTCAACCGTGAGCTGGCCAACGAGGAAAGCCTGCAGGAACGGCTCGCTCGATACGGCTTCGAAGTCATGACCCTGTCGACGCTGTCTCCGCAGGCACAGCTCGAAGCATTCACCTCGGCAGCGGTCATCGCCGGAATGCATGGTGCCGGCCTGACGAACATGATCCTCATGCCGGAGGGCGGAGCGGTGCTGGAGATATCCGGCGTGCCCCTGACGCCACCGCTCTACGCTCGCGATGCCCGGATGCTCGACTTCGAATACTTTCTCGCGCAGACGGAAATGACGGAAGGCGGCGTGTGCGTGGACCCGGACGCAGTCGAGGGCGCTCTTATCCGCTTCGGTGGCGAATCGAAGCTTTTGCCTCCGATACGGCAACGCGCGAGACTCTTTCGGTCCGACGAAGAGACTCGACACATGCCCCGTCAGAATATCGAAGAGTAAGCACGGAGCGCCCCGAGAATCCGGAGGATCTCGTCCGAGCGAAAGAAGGACCTTAGAAGCCGCGGTCCCGCCGCTCCGCTCGAGATGGCAACAGAGCCTAACCGCGCAGCACCACGCCGGCCTTGGCGTCATGCAGCTTGCCCTGTTCCCAGGTCAGCGCGCCGTTGACGATCGTGTATTCGACACCGGCCGACGGCATGACGATGCGCTTGGCGCCGCCGGGCAGGTCGTAGCGGCGCTCGCCGTGGTTCTTCGAGCCGATGCGGCCCGCGTCGAAGATCGCCACGTCGGCCGGCGCGCCCTTCACGAGGCGGCCACGATCCTTTAGGCCGAACAGGTCGGCCGGATCGGAGGTCAGCTTGCGCACGCCCTCTTCCAGGGTGATCGCCTCCTTCTCGCGCACCCAGGTGCCGAGCAAGTAGGTCGGGTAGCCGGCATCGCACAGCATGTCGACATGCGCGCCGCCGTCGCCCAGCGCCATCAGGATCGACTTGTTGTTGAGCAGCTCGCGCATGCGGTCCTCACGGCTGTTCCACGAGGAGATGGTGAACTCGACCTTGAGATCGTCGGCCAGGACCAGGTCGAGGAAGGCGTCGACCGCGTCCTTGTTCTGCAGGCTCGCGACCTCGGCGATCGACTTGCGCTCGAGATGCTTCAGCGTGGGGTTCTTGACGTCGTGGACGACGATGCGGCGCCAGTCGCTGAAGCCGGTCGGATTCTTGAGGTCGTGACGGAACGCATTGCGGAAGGCCGGATCGGCATAGACCTTCTTCTGCGCCTCCGGATTGGTGTCGGCAAAGACGCGCTTCCACGACGGGAACGCCGCGAAGGCGAACGGGTTCTCCATGGTGCATTCGCGGGTGAGCGGCAGTGGCGAGGTCTGCGGCCGCGCGCCCTTGGCGATCATCGGCGCGGCGAGCCTCAGCGTGTTGCGCACCGCCTCGGGAATGTCGTCGCGATCGAACAGGGCGATGAAGGTTACCGGGCGGCCGCTCTGGTCGAGCAGAAAGTCGAGCAGCTCGCACTGGTCCTGCTCCAGGACGCCGACCTGCCGGGTCAGCGCGATCTCGATGGCACCCTTGCCGCGCTTCTTGAGCTGCTGGCAATAAGCCGCCAGCTCCTCGCGGCTGGCGTTGCGGCAGGCCAGCGGCTTGCCTTCGAAGCCCATGTGCTGGTTGAGCGTGGTCGAGGAGAAGCCCAGCGCGCCCTTGTCGACCGCTTCGCCGATCAGCGCGGCGATCTTCGCCGTCTCCTCCGGCGTCGCCGCGCGGTCCATCGACGCCTCGCCCATCACGTAATGACGGAAAGGCGTGAGCGGCGCGATGAAGGCCAGGTTGAGCGACGGCCTGCGCGCCGCGGCGGCGTCCATGAACTCGGGAAAGGTTTCCCAGTCCCAGGTGATGCCCTTGTTCAGCACGTCGAAGGGAATGCCTTCGACATTCACCAGATCCTTCATCGCGATCTCGCGCGTCTCGGGCTTGCAGGGCGCTATGCCGACGCCGCAATTGCCCATCACCACGCTGGTCACGCCGTGCCACGACGAGGGCGTCACCGCGCCGTCCCAGCAGATCTGCGCGTCGTAATGCGTGTGCGGATCGACGAAGCCCGGCGTCACGACCAGCCCGTCGGCGTCGATCGTGCGCTTGGCGCCTTCCGTCACTTTGCCGATCTCGGCGACCTTGCCGTCCTGGATCGCGACATCGGCCTGGTAGCGCTTGGCACCGGTGCCGTCGACCACCATGCCGTTCTTGATCACGAGGTCGTAGCTCATCGATTCCTCCCGGGAATATTGCACCACGCTACTACCCAACCGTTGGCGCCGATAGACCCTGCGCGGGCCTGCCGTCACTATGCGGCACTGCCCCGCCAGCCCGAGGAAAGCATGTCCCGCTCCTGGTTCGACCCCCGCGTGCCCGATGCCGACCGATGCGTGCTGCGTCCGCTGCTCGATCGCCACGCGGCGGCGATGCCGGACAAGGTCTTCGCGCGCTTCGCCGACGGCAGCGAATGGACCTACCGTCAGACGCAGGCGATCGCACGCCAGACGGCGATCGGCCTCGCCGCGCTCGGCGTGCGTCAGGGCGACAATGTTCTGTCCTGGTTGCCCAATGGGCCCGACGCGATCCGGATCTGGTTCGGCCTGAACTACCTCGGCGCGGTCTATGTGCCGGTCAACCTCGCCTATCGTGGCGGCGTGCTCGCCCATGTCGTGGCGAACTCCGATGCGCGTCTGATCGTGGCGCATGCCCATCTCGTCGGCCGGTTCGCGGATATCGATCGGGCCGCGCTGACGACGGCCGTCGTGCTGAATGGCGTGGCGCCCGCCATTCCGGGCCTCGCGATGTACGCGCGCGACGTCCTCGAGCCTGCCGATGGCGAGTTGCCGCCGCTGGTGCGCGAGATTGCGCCGTGGGACATGCAAAGCATCGTCTACACCTCGGGCACGACCGGTCCCTCGAAGGGCGTGATGTCGTCGTACCTGCAGCTCTACACGATGGGCGGCGAATCCTTCCCGTCGCTTGGCGCAGACGATCGCTTCATGGTCAACCTGCCGCTGTTCCATGTCGGCGGCACGGCCGGGGTCTATGCGATGCTCGCGGTCGGCGGCTCGATCGCCATCGTCGAGGCGTTCGACACCGCCTCCTTCTGGAGGGTCGTCACGGAGACCGGCACCACGGCCTGCGTGCTGCTGGGCGTGATGGCCACTTTCCTCGTCAAGCAGCCGCCCGCCGCGCAGGATCGCAGCCATGCACTCACCACCGCCATCATGGTGCCGCTATGCGAGGATGCCGCTGCCTTTTCGAAGCGATTCGGATGCGACGTCTATACCGTCTTCAACATGACCGAGGTCTCGACGCCGATCCGGTCGGAAAAGAATCCGTCGCCGCTCGCCACCTGCGGCCGGCCGCGTCCCGGCGTCGACGCCCGGATCGTCGACGAGAACGACTGCGAGGTCGCGCAAGGGGCAGTCGGCGAGCTGATCGTGCGCACCGACCGGCCCTGGGCGATGAATCACGGCTACTACAAGAACCCCGAAGCGACCGCCAAGGCGTGGCGTAACGGCTGGTTCCATACCGGCGACGCCTTCCGCGTCGGCGAGGACGGCCAGTTCTTCTTTGTCGACCGGATGAAGGACGCCATCCGCCGCCGCGGCGAAAACATCTCGTCCTTCGAGGTCGAGACGGAAATCTGCGCCCATCCTGCTGTGAAGGAAGCGGCAGCCGTCGCCGTGCCGAGCGAGTTCGCCGAGGAAGAGGTGCTCGCGGCAGTCTCTCTGGTCGAAGGCGCGTCGCTCGATCCCGCCGAGCTCATCGCGTTCCTAACGCCTCGCATGGCCCATTTCATGGTGCCGCGCTACGTCCGCATCGTGCCGGACCTGCCGAAGACGCCGACGCAGAAGGTGCAGAAGCACCTGCTGCGCAGCGAGGGCGTCACCGCCGACACGTGGGATCGCGAGAAGGCCGGCATCCGCCTCAAGCGCCAGCGCCTGTCGGCTTGACGGCAAACACTTTCCTCCCCACGCGTAGCGCGGGCAGGAACATGAGCTGCGCCCGACCGTGGTGCAGTTCTTGCTTGGGCAGCCGGGCATGGCTGATCCACCACTATTGTCAGTGCACGACCTCACCGTCGCGTTCGATACGCGCCGCGGACCGTTCGAGGCCGTTCGCGGCGTGAGCTTCGACGTCCAGCCGGGCAAGACCCTTGGCGTCGTGGGTGAATCGGGCAGCGGGAAGAGCGTGACGGCGATGGCGTTGATGCGCCTCCTGCCAGATGCCGCGGAAGTTACCGCCGGCACCGTGCAGTTCGCCGGACGCGACCTCGGCAGCTTGAGCGAACGCGACATGCAAGCGGTGCGCGGGCGCGAGATCGCCATGGTGTTCCAGGATCCGATGGCCTCGCTCAATCCACTGTTCACCATCGGCCATCAGGTGATGGAATCGCTGCGACTCCAGCTCGGCCTGTCGCGCGTCGCAGCAAGAGCACGGGCTGAGGAGTTGCTGGCGCTGGTCCGCATCCCCTCGCCGAGGGACATCCTGCGCGCTTATCCGCACGAGCTGTCGGGAGGCATGCGTCAGCGGGTCATGATCGCCATCGCGCTGTCGTGCGGCCCGAAGCTGCTGATCGCCGACGAGCCGACCACGGCACTCGACGTCACGACCCAGGCGCAGATCCTCGAGCTGCTGCGCGACCTGCAGGGCAGCTTGCACATGGCGGTGCTGCTGATCACGCACGATCTCGGCGTGATCGCCGAGTTCGCCGACGATGTGATGGTGATGTACGCCGGCCGCGCCGTCGAACGCTCGCCGGTCGAGGCCTTGTTCGAGAAACCGGGCCATCCCTATACCGAGGGCCTGCTGCGCTCGATGCCGCCGCTCGACGATGAGGACCCCGAGGTGCTGCCGGCGATCGAGGGTAATGTCGCGAGTCCCTTCGACCTGCCGTCCGGCTGCTCCTTCCATCCACGCTGCCCTTATGCGTGGGACGCCTGCCGCCTCCAGTCTCCGCCGCTCGCACGGCTGGCCGACAATCATGATGCTGCGTGCCTGCGTGTGACATGCTGATCCGCGCCGACAATCTCGCCAAGCACTATCCGATCATGGGCGGCTTCTTCGGGAACAAGGTGGCGGGACAGGTGCGTGCGGTCGATGGCGTATCCTTCGCCATCGAGCGCGGCGAGACGCTCGCGCTGGTCGGCGAGAGCGGCTGCGGCAAGTCGACGACCGGCCGGCTGCTGACGCGGCTGATCGAGCCGACCGCTGGAACCGTGCGCTTCGACAACACCGAGATCTCCGAACTCGGCGCCGAGGAGCTGCGCACCGTGCGCCGGCGCATGCAGCTCGTCTTCCAGGACGCCGGCAGCTCGTTCAATCCCCGCATGACCGTCGCCGCCCTGATTGCCGAGCCGATGCATCTCGCCGGCGCCTCCGCCGCCGACTGCAAGGCGCGGGTGCAGGAGCTGCTGCCGCTGGTCGGCCTCGCCGCCGAGCATGCCGAGCGCTATCCGCACGAATTCTCGGGCGGACAGCGCCAGAGGATAGGAATTGCGCGAGCGCTGGCGCTGCGGCCCGACTTCGTGGTGTGCGACGAGCCGGTGTCGGCGCTCGACGTCTCGGTGCAGGCGCAGGTCATCAACCTGCTGACCGGCCTGCAGCGCGACTTCGAGCTGACCTACCTCTTCATCTCGCACGACCTGCGCGTGGTGCGCCACGTCGCCGACCGGGTCGCGGTGATGTATCTCGGCCGCATCGTCGAGATCGCCGACAAGGCCACGCTCTACCGCTCGCCGCAACACCCCTACACGCGTGCGCTGCTGAGCGCGGTGCCGGCACACCGGCCGGGCAAGGCCCGCGCGCGCACCGAGGTTGTCGGCGAAGTCGCCAGCGCCCGCGCCGTGCCGTCGGGTTGCCGCTATCACACGCGCTGCCCCTACGTCATGCCGGTCTGCCAGACCGACGACCCCGAGCTGACCGATCTCGGCGGCGGCCATCGTTCCGCCTGCCATCTCGTCCGCACCAGCCACTAGTCATTCGTTAGAGGACATATCGATGAAGCGCCGTTCCCTGCTCGCCTCCGCCGCCGTTGCCCCGTTGCTCGCACTCGGCAAGCCCGCTCTCGCCGCCGACAAGGTGCTAACCGTCGCCGCCGCGGTGTTCCCCGACAGCCTGCGCGCCGGCACCGGCTCCTTCGCCTCGCTCAGCCTGATGACGCAGACCAACGACCCGCTCATCCTGCGCGACAACAAGAGCGGTCTGCATCCCGGGCTCGCGACGAAGTGGGAGCAGATTGATCCGCTCACCATGCGCTTCCACCTGCGCCAGGGTGTGAAGTTCAGCGACGGCACCGACTTCACCGCGGACGACGTCGTCTACACGCTCAACTTCGCCCTCGATCCGCAGAGCGCCTATGCGATGGCCGCCCGCATCAACCAGATTGCGAGCGTGACCGCCGTCGACAAATACACCGTGGACATCAAGACCAAGGCGGTGTTCCCGACGCTGTTGCGCGGCCTGTCGGACATCATCATTCAGCCCAAGGCCTATGTCGAGAAGGTCGGCGTCAACGGCTTCACGGCCAAGCCGATGGGCACCGGACCGTTCGTCTTCCAGCAGTGGGTGCCGGGTGATCGTTACGTGCTGACGGCCAACAAGAACTACTGGGGCGGCGCGCCCAAGGTCGACAAGATCGTGATCCGCACCATTCCCGATGGCTCGACCCGCGTGGCCGCGCTGATGGCGGGCGAAACCAACATCATCGAGGAAGTGCCGATCGACCTGCTCGACCAGGTCACCGGCTCGGGTGCCAGGATCGACGAGATCGGCACCACGGCCGGGCTGGTGCTGACCTTCGATCCAACGATCAAGCCTTTCGACAACGTCAAGGTCCGCGAGGCCTTCGACCTTGCGATCGACAAGGAGCTGATCCTCAAGCAGATCCTGAAGGGTCACGCCGAGGTCCTGCAGGGCCAGGTCCTGACCAAGGGCGTGCTGGGCTTCGATCCCGCGTTGAAGGCGCGGCCCTTCGATCCGGAAAAGGCCCGGCAGATGCTCAAGGAGGCGGGCTACGACTTCAATACGCCCGTGCCGATCACGACCCAGAACGGCAAATACGTATCGGACACCGACATCTGCCAGGCGATTGCCGGCATGCTGAACAAGATCGGCGTGAAGGCGACGGTGAACATCGTCGAGGGCGGCGTCTTCCAGCAGATGAACAACGCGATGAAGTTCGGCCCGCTGTACATGGTCGGCTGGTACAGCCTCGGCGACGCCGATTTCGCGACCGTCTGGTACACCAAGGCCGGCAAGCGCACGAACTGGAACAGCGAGGAATACGACAAGCTGTTCCTCGCCGCGCGCTCGACCAACGACGAGAAGGAACGCGTGAAGCTCTATCACGAGATGGCGGCGCTGGCCTACAAGGAGAACCCGTCGATCTTCCTGTTCGGCCTGCCCAGCATCTACGGCGTGACCAAGAACGTGAAGGGCTTCGGCGCCGCCGCCGACAAGGTCCTGCGCCTCTCCCAGGTCGAGCTGACCAAGTAGCGGCCGTTCCTTGATCCTCGGCTACATCCTGCGGCGGCTGGCCTTCCTGCCGGTCACCCTGCTGCTGGTCGCCTTCGCGACCTTCGTCGTGCTGCGCCTGACGGGCAACCCGGTCGACATCTTCCTCGACATCAACCGGACGCCCGAGCAGGTCGCGGCATTGACCAAGCGGCTGCATCTCGACGAGCCGATCCCGATCCAGTTCCTGATCTTCCTGCGCGACCTGCTGCAGGGCGACTTCGGCGAATCGCTGCAGTTCAACAACTCCGCCTCCGCCGTCGTCTGGGGACGGGTCGGCGCGACCCTGCAGCTCGCCGGCACGGCCCTGGGCCTCGCCGTCTTCCTGGGCGTGCTGGGCGGCATCGTCTGCGCGGTGTGGCGCGACCGCGCCGCCGACGCGATCATCTCCTCGATCGCCGTCGCAGGCCAATCCATGCCGTCGTTCTGGCTCGGCATGCTGCTGATCGAGTTCTTCGCCCTGCAGATGCGCTGGCTGCCGACCTCCGGCTACGGCGAGCCGCGCCATCTCGTGCTGCCGGCAGTCACCTTGGCCACCATCCTGCTGCCCAATTTCGTGCTGATCACCCGTACCTCGATCCTCGAGCTGATGAGCGAGCAGTTCGTCGTCACCGGCCGCTCCAAGGGTCTGTCGCGCAAACGCGTGCTCTTCACCCACGTGCTTCCCAACGCGGTCAATCCCGTGCTGAGCTTCCTCGGCGTGCAGGTCGGCACGCTGATGGCAGGCTCGATCATCACCGAGACGATCTATGCCTGGCCAGGCGTCGGACGGCTGCTGATCGGCAGCATCTCCAATCGCGACGTGCCGGTGGTCGAGGCGGCGGTGTTCTTCATCGCCACCGCCATTGCGCTCGCCAACCTCACCGTCGACGTGCTTCAGATGCTGATAGATCCAAGGATTCGACGCGCTTGATCAAGACGAAAAAGAAAAAGCGCGCCCTATTCGGCAAGCGGTTCAAGATGACCGTCGGCGGCATTGTTCTCGTGCTGGCGGTGTTCTGCGCCGTCTTCGCGCCGCTGATCGCGCCCTACGATCCCTACCAACAGGACCTGATGGCCCGCCTCAAGCCCGGATTCTGGTCGGAGAAGGCCGTGGCCGGACACATCCTCGGCACCGACAACTACGGCCGGGACCTGCTGTCGCGCCTCATCTACGGCTCGCGCCTCTCGATCCTCGTCGGCGTTGCCTCGATGCTGATGTCGGCGCTGATCGGCACCGTCGCCGGCATCATCGCCGGTTTGCGCGGCGGTGCCACGGAGCAGGCGATCATGCGGTTCGCCGATGCTCAGATGGCCTTTCCCGACATCCTGCTGGCCATCCTCATGGCGGCAGCGCTCGGCGGCAACGCGCTGAACCTGATCATCGTGCTCGGCTTCTCGCGCTGGATGGTCTACGCGCGCGTCGTCTTCGGCCTCACCCGCACCCTCAAGCAGCGGCCGTTCGTCGAGGCGGCGACGCTGTACGGCGGCAACGATCGCTACATCATGCGCCGGCACATCCTGCCGCAGGTCGCGCCGGTGCTGATCGTCGTGGCGACGCTGCAGGTCGCGCAGATGATCCTGCAGGAGACCGCGCTGTCCTTCCTCGGCCTCGGCCTGCCGCCACCGGCCGCGACCTGGGGCAACATCCTGGCCGAGGGCAACACCCGCCTGTTCATTGCGCCGTGGATCGCCAACTTCGCCGGCCTGTCGATCATCCTGCTGGTGTGGGGCGTCAACATGCTTGGCAACGGCCTGCGCGAGCACTACGACCCGCGGATGGTGAGTCGGTAACAGGTTCAGGCTCTTCCGGACCGCGAGCGTCCCGCTCGCTCAAGCTCATGAGCGAGCGGGACGCTCGCGGTCCGGAAGACGATGAGCGGTCAGAACTCCAGCAGGTTGTCGCGCAGATGCTTGTGCGCATAGGCCTTGCGCACCAGGCCGCGGCGCTGCAGTTCTGGCACCAGCCCGTCGCAGATCTCCATCACGTAGCGGCGGTCGAAATAGGTGTTGAAGATCAGGAAGCCGTCGCCGCCCACCTCCTGCATGATCTCCTGCATGCGGCTGGCGACGCTGTCGGAAGTACCGACAAGCTCGATGCCCTGCCGGCTGTTGCCGGTGGCGAGCGTGCGCGGCGTCTTGCCGATCCAGCTGGCAAGCGAGGACTGGTGGCCGTTGGTGGTGAGACTTGCCGGTAGCGGCTCGTCGAGGTCGAACTTCGAGAAGTCGATGTTGGTCAGCCGCGACAGGCCCGACAGGTTGAGGTCGAGATGGCGACCGTCCTCTTCCGCCAGCAACCGCCGGCGCTCGCGCGCCGCCTCGATCGTGGTGTCGACGATCGGATAGGCGAGGAACAGCACCTTGATGCTGTCGGGATCGCGGCCCCAGCCGATCGCGCGCTGGCGCACGTCCTCGCGGAACTTCTTCATACCCTCGACGCTGAGCGCATTGGTGATGATCGTGTCAGCCCACTTCGAGGCGAAGGCCTGGCCGCGCGGCGAGCCGCCGGCCTGGCAGATCGGCACCCGGCCCTGCGGCGAGCGCGGCGCGTTGAGCGGCCCGCGGCACTTGAAGTACTTGCCCTCGAAGTTGATCGGATGGACCTTGCTGCCGTCGGCGAAGAAGTGGTTCTCGCGATCGAGCACCACGGCATCCGGCTCCCATCCTTCCCACAGCCCGGTCATGACCTCGGCGAACTCGTCGGCCACGTCGTAGCGCTCGTCGTGCGGCCGCTGCGCCTCGTTGCCGTAGTTCTCCGCTGCGCCGTCGTTGCTGCTGGTCACGCAGTTCCAACCGATCCGGCCCTCGGTCACATGATCGAGTGTGTTGATCAGCCGCGCCGCCAGGTAAGGCGGGTATTCGCTGGTCGACAGCGTCGGCACGAGGCCGACCGTCCTGGTCGCCTGGGCGAGATAGGACACCAGCACGGCCGGATCGAGCTTGGGCGAGCTGGCCGCGTATTTCAGATAGGTGTCGTGCGAGCCCTTGTAGGTGTACGGCACCATCGAGGAATCCTCGATGATCATGTAGTCGAAGCAGCAGCGGTCGAGCCCCTTGGCGAGGTCGATGAAAAGGTCCGGCATCATCCAGCGCTGGAGATCGCTGCTGCTGCCCGGCCATTGCGAACGCCAGGTCTTCGGCCCGAAGCCCTGCGACAGGAACCAGGCGAGGTGGAAATGGTCTTTCATCGTCTTTCCTAGCTTCGTTTAAGTGCACACCCCGTCGTCCCGACCGGAGCGGAGCGAGGCGAAGTGGAGGGACCTCCTCATCCCTGCCGGGATGAACAGGTCCCTCGACTTCGCTTCGCTCCGCTCGGGACGACGGGGTGCTAGAACTCCATCAGATTGTCCATGAAGTGCTTGTGCGCGAACCTCTTTCGGGTGAGTCCGCGGCGCTGCAGCTCGGGCACCAGCCCGTCGCACACTTCCATGATGTAGCGGCGGTCGAAATAGCCATTGAACAGCAGGAAGCCGTCGCCGCCGACCTCCTCCATGATGTCCTGCATCATGCCGGCGACATGGTCCGGCGTGCCGGTGAAGTCGAAGCCGGCCTTGCGGCTGTAAGACCGCACGATCGCGCGCGGCGTCTTGCCGATCCATTTGGCGAGCGACGACTGATGGCCGTTGGTCTGGAGCGCCGGTGGCAGCGGCTGGTCGAGATCGAACTTGGAGAAATCGATGCCGGTGATGCGCGACATGCCCGAGAGCTGCATGTCGACGTGCTTCTCGGCGTCGATCTCGTCGAGGTGCCGGCGTTCGCGAGCCGCCTCCATCGTCGTGTCGACGAACGGGTTGGCGAGGAACAGCACCTTGATGCGGTCGGGATCGCGGCCGAGCTCGACCGCACACTTGCGCACGTCGTCGCGATAGGCCTTCATCGAGGCGACGCTGCCGCCGCCGTCGGTGATGATCGTGTCGGCCCAACGCGAGGCGAACTGCTGGCCGCGCGGCGAGCCGCCCGCCTGCACGATCGGCACCCGGCCCTGCGGTCCGCGCGGGGCGTTCAGGGGCCCGCGGACCTTGAAGTATTTCCCCTCGTGATGGATCGCGTGCACCTTGCTGCCGTCGGCGAACATCGGTTGCTCTGGATCGAGCACCACCGCGTCCGGCTCCCAGGACTCCCAAAGCCGCGTCACGACGTCGGCGAACTCGTCGGCGACGTCGTAGCGTTCGTCGTGCGGCACCTGCTTTTCGCGGCCGTAGTTCTGCGCACCGCCGTCGTTGCTGCCGGTGACGCAGTTCCAGCCGATCCTGCCCTCGGTGACGTGGTCGAGCGAATTCACCAGCCGCGCCAGCAGGTAGGGCGGATACTCGGTCACCGACAGGGTCGGCACGAGACCGAGATGCTTGGTGTGCGCGGCGAGATAGGGAACCAAGACGGCAGGATCGAGCTTGGGTGTGCTGGCGCCGTACCTGAGATAGGTGTCGTGCGAGCCTTGGTAGGTGTAAGGCAGGTTCGACGAATCCTCGATGATCATGTAGTCGAAGCCGCCGCGATCCAGCCCCTTGGCGAGATCGATGAAGATGTCGGGCATCATCCATCGATTGACGTCCGCACCCGGCCATACCGATCGCCAGCTCTTCGGCCCATAGCCCTGCGACAGGAACCAGGCGAGATGAAAAGGACGCTTCGCCAACTCAGAACTCCAGCAGATTGTCCTTGAGGTGCTTGTGGGCGTAGGCCTTGCGCGTGACGCCGCGGCGCTGCAGCTCGGGCACCAGCCCGTCGCAGACTTCGATCACGTAGCGCCGGTCAAAGTAGCTGTTGAAGATCAGGAAGCCGTCACCGCCGACCTCCTCCATGATCTCCTGCATCATGCCCGCGACATGATCGGGCGTGCCGGTGTAGTCGATGCCGTCCTTGCGGGCGTAGCTGCGCACCAGCGAACGCGGCGTCCGACCGATCCACTTGGCCAGGGCGGACTGGTGGCCGTTGGTCGTCAAGTCCGACGGCAGCGGCTGGTCGAGGTCGAATTTGGAGAAATCGATGCCGGTGAGCCGCGACATGCTCGAGAGCTGCATCTCGACATGCGCCTCGGCCGCCACTCCCTCGAGCCGCTGGCGCTCGCGCGCCGCCTCCATCGTCGTGTCGACGATCGGATGGGCGAGGAACAGCACCTTGATGTCGTCGGGATTGCGCCCCATCGCCCGGGCACGCGTACGAATGGTCTCGCGGTAGGCCTTCATCGAGGCGACGCTGCCGCCGCCCTCGGTGATGATCGTGTCCGCCCAGCGCGAGGCGAACTCCAACCCGCGCGGCGAGCCGCCAGCCTGGCAGATCGGCACGCGTCCCTGCGGTCCGCGCGGTGCGTTGATCGGTCCGCGCACCTTGAAATACTTGCCCTCGTGATGGATCGGATGAACCTTGCTGCCATCGGCGAAAAGATGCTTCTCGCGGTCCAGGACGACCGCGTCGGGCTCCCACGCCTCCCATAGCTTCGTCACCACGTCGGCGAATTCGTCGGCGACGTCGTAGCGCTCGTCATGCGGCCGATGCTTCTCGTGCCCGTAGTTCTGGGCGGCACCGTCGTTGCTGCCGGTGACGCAGTTCCAGCCGACGCGGCCCTCCGTCGTGTGGTCGAGCGTGTTGACGAGGCGTGCCAGCAGGTACGGCGGATACTCGCTGACCGACAGCGTCGGCACGATGCCGACCGTCTTGGTCGCCTGCGCCAGCCAGGGCACCAGCACGGCCGGGTCTAGTTTCGGCGCCGAGGCTGCGTACTTCAGGTAGGTGTCGTGCGAGCCCTTGTAGGTGTAGGGCACGTTCGAGGAATCCTCGATGATCATGTAGTCGAAGCAGGCGCGGTCCATGCCCTGCGCGAGATCGACGAACAGATCCGGCATCATCCACCGCGCGATGTCTGTGCCGGGAAAATCGGACCGCCAGCTCTTGGGGCCATAACCCTGCGACAGGAACCAGGCGAGGTGGAACATACGCTTCGGCATCGAGACTAGAACTCCATCAGATTGTCGGCGAAGTGCTTGTGCGCATAGGCCTTGCGCGTGAGGCCGCGGCGCTGCAGCTCCGGCACCAGACCATCGCACACTTCCATGATGTAGCGCCGGTCGAAATGCGCGTTGAACATCAGGAAGCCGTCGCCGCCGACCTCTTCCATGATCTCCTGCATCATGCCCGCCACGTGGTCGGGCGTGCCGGTAAAGTCGATGCCGTCCTTGCTCGTCATGGTCCGCACCAGCTCGCGCGGCGTCTTGCCGATCCATCTGGCGAGCGAGGACTGGTGGCCGTTGGTGGTGAGTTCCGGCAGCGGCTCGTCGAGCGGGAAGCGGGAGAAGTCGATGCCGGTCAGGCGCGACATCGTCGACAGCTCCCGCTCCATGAGCTTCTCGGAGCCGGCCTGCTCGAGGCGGCGCCGCTCGCGCGCGGCGTCCATCGTGGTGTCGACGATCGGATAGGCGAGGAACAGCACCTTGATGCGGTCGGGATCGCGCCCGTTCTCGATCGCCTTTCGGCGCACCGTGTCGCGATACTCCTTCATCGAGGCGATGCTGCTGCCGCCGTCGGTGATGATCGTGTCGGCCCAGCGCGAGGCGAACTGCTGGCCGCGCGGCGAGCCCCCGGCCTGCACGATCGGCACCCGTCCCTGCGGCCCTCGCGGCGCATTGATCGGTCCGCGCACCTTGAAATACTTGCCCTCGTGGTGAATCGGATGAACCTTCGAACCGTCGGCGAACATCGGCGTCTCGCGGTCGAGCACCACCGCATCGGGCTCCCAGGCTTCCCAGAGGCGCGTCACCACATCGGCGAATTCGTCGGCCAGGTCATAGCGCTCGTCGTGCGGCAGATGCTTGTCGCGTCCGTAGTTCTGCGCGGCGCCGTCGTTGCTGCCGGTTACGCAGTTCCAGCCGACACGACCTTCCGTGACGTGATCGAGCGAGTTCACGAGGCGCGCGAGCAGATACGGCGGATATTCGGTCACGGAGAGGGTCGGCACGAGGCCGAGATGCTTCGTATGCTGCGCCAGCCACGGCACCAGCACGGCGGGATCGAGCTTGGGCGTGCTGGCGGCGTATTGCAGGTAGGTATCGTGCGAGCCCTTGTAGGTGTACGGCACCATCGAGGAATCCTCGATGATCATGTAGTCGAAGCAGCAGCGGTCGAGCCCCTTCGCCAGGTCGATGAAGAGATCGGGCATCATCCAGCGGGCGAGGTCGCTGCCCGGCCAGTCCGAAAGCCAGCTCTTGGGGCCGTATCCCTGCGACAAAAACCAGGCGAGGTGGAAAGGTTTTTTGGCCAAGGAACGCGCTCCGGACTGAAGTGAGCCCGAAACCTTGCAAAACACCTGCCATCCGCTGCGCTTTCGTCGCGGGCAAAATGTATTTTGCGTGACGATGGAACAATTCGTCCGGTTCCGCCTTTTATACGCATGCAGGCTCCGGGGGTGATCCAGCAGGGCGTAACGTCGCCTGCGATTTATTACGTGCCAGGTTTCCTGGCTGGCCCGTTGTCCTCGTGGACACGGCACTTCGAGCGCGCCCGCGCCATGGGCTTCCGTCAGATTTGCACAGCCCCTGTCAGCCTGCCCGGGCAAGGCGGCGACCTGTTCCTTGCCGCCGATTTGGACAAACCCGACCCGCGATTGGGTTTTTACGGCAGCACGACGGCGCTGATCGCCGATCTAGCCGCGACGGCCGCACAGTACGAGCTCGAAACGCTGGTCGATGTCGTTCTCGATCGCGTCGCAATCGATGGCGCCGATAGCCGCACGTATGAAGCGCCATCCCGGGGCGCAGCCGTGGTCGATCCCCGGATCAAGTCATCGGACGTCGATGCTGCCATCGCGCGCTTCGACGATCGAGAGGCCTCGAAAGTCCTTCTGGAGCAGTGGAGCGAACGGCTAGCTTCATGGAAGCAGGGCGGTGCGGCGGGCTTCCGGGTGCTGGGCCTCGAGCGCGTTCCGCCCGAGTTCCTTGCGGCGCTGATCGAAGGTGTCGGCGGCCGCTTCCTCGCCTGGACACCCGGCCTCGACTGGAAACACGTCGAGCGACTGGCCGGTATCGGCCTCGATGGCGCCTTCGCCTCCACACCGTGGTGGGATGGCCGCGCAAGCTGGTATACCGAGGAGCACGAGCTGCTGCGCCGGGTGGGCCCGATCATCGCCCCGGTCGAGGCGCCGTTCGGTTCGCGGCTCGCGCAACGCGCCGGCAACTATGAGACGAGGCGGCTTCTGTACGAGCAGGTCTTGCTGGCCGCGGCTGCAACGTCGGATGGGCTGTTTGTACCGATGGGCTTCGAATCCATGGTGCAGCAGCCCCTGGAAGCGCGCTTCGCGACGGCCGTGCCAGACGGCGACGCGGCCTTGGCA
This sequence comes from Reyranella sp., assembly GCF_965279465.1. NCBI lineage: Bacteria > Pseudomonadati > Pseudomonadota > Alphaproteobacteria > Hyphomicrobiales > Reyranellaceae > Reyranella > Reyranella sp. The sequence continues at coordinate 2,135,689 of NZ_OZ257242.1, read as the reverse complement.
GACGACATCGCGAAAGCCATCGGTTCGATCGGTGGTGGGGCCATGCGCGGGCTGACCGGATCGAGCAGCAAGGTCACCGCGCTGAACATGACGGAGCGCCGCACAATGGTGCTGATCAACACGGATTTGGCCCACACCCAGCCGTCACCCCTGTCGCTCGAGCAGGACGGCGGCCCGCTCGCCCCCGGCGAGGTGCGCATCGTGCAGCAGCCTGCGCGGCCACCCGTCCTGATCAAGCGCCGGGCAGCCGCACGCGACGCGGCGAAGGCACCGCGGGTGATCATCGAGAACATCTCACCGCGCGTTTCGGGCGGTCCCTTCGCCGTCAAGCGGATCGTCGGTCAAGTCGTTACCGTCGAAACCGACACCTATACCGACGGCCACGACGTGCTGGCCGTAGAGCTTCTCTGGAAGGCGGCCGACGAGGACGAGTGGCAGCGCGTGCCGATGATCTCGCTCGGCAACGCCCGCTGGCAGGCGCGCTTCGCTCCGTTCCGGGTCGGACGCCACCTGTACACCATCGAGGCCTGGCTCGATGAATACGCCACGCTCTGCCGCGCCATCCAGCTGAAGCAGGAAGCCGGCGTCGACATATCGGTCGAGCTTACCGAAATACGGCAGGCGCTCGTAGCGGTCGGCCACGACCCGTCCGCGCGTTCGGCGCTGTCCGACACTCTGGCGATCCTGCAGGAAGACGACGTCACAGCCGGCGTGCAGGCGCTGATCTCGGCGGAGACGCGCAAGATCGTCTCCGATGCCGGCGAGCGGCCCTTCGTGGTACGACACGAACCGCTGGTGCTCGAGGTCGAACGCGAGGCGGCAGGCTTCGCCGCCTGGTACGAGCTCTTTCCACGCTCGATGACCGACGATCCGGCACGGCACGGCACCTTCGACGACGTGATCGCGCACCTGCCGCGCGTGCGCGACATGGGCTTCGACGTCCTCTACTTCCCGCCGATCCATCCGATCGGCACCAAGGCGCGCAAGGGACGCAACAACACGCTGACGCCTGGTCCGACCGACGTCGGTAGCCCCTATGCGATCGGCAACCCGGAAGGCGGCCACGACGCGCTGCATCCCGCACTGGGCACGTTCGAGGATTTCCGCCGCCTAGTCGGCGCGGCGCGCGGGCACGGGCTGGAGATCGCGATCGATTTCGCGATCCAGTGCTCGCCCGACCATCCATGGCTGAAAGAGCATCCCGACTGGTTCAAGCACCGGCCAGACGGCACCATCAAATACGCCGAGAACCCGCCCAAGAAGTACGAAGACATCGTCAACGTCGACTTCTATGCCGAAGGCGCAATCCCCGGCCTGTGGCAGGCGTTGCGCGATGTCGTGCTGTTCTGGATCGGCCACGGCGTCACGATCTTCCGTGTCGACAATCCGCACACCAAACCGCTTCCGTTCTGGCAGTGGATGATCGCCGATGTCCGAGGCCGTCATCCCGGCGCGATCTTCCTGTCGGAGGCTTTCACCCATCCGAAGATGATGTACCGGCTGGCCAAGGTCGGTTTCTCGCAGTCCTATAGCTACTTCACCTGGCGCAACACCCGCCAGGAGCTGACGGAGTATCTGACGGAGCTTACGACCACCGAGCCGGCGGAGTTCTTCCGGCCGAACTTCTTCGTCAACACGCCCGACATCAATCCGATCTTCCTGCAGAGCTCGGGCCGCGCCGGGTTCCTGATCCGCGCGGTGCTTGCCTCGACCCTGTCGGGCTTGTGGGGCGTCTACTCCGGGTTCGAGATCTGCGAAGCCGCCGCACTCCCCGGGCGCGAGGAATATCTCGACTCCGAGAAGTACGAGATCCGCGTCAGGGACTTCGGCGCCCCCGGCAACATCGTGAGCGAGATCACGCGGCTCAACCGCATCCGCAAGGCCAATCCCGCCCTGCACAGCCATCTCGGCGTGCGCTTCTACAACTCCAGCAACGACCGGGTGCTCGTCTACGGCAAGGCGCTGCCGTCGCACGAGGACATGGTTTTCGCAATCGTCAGCCTCGACCCGCACCAGCCGCAGGAAACCAGCTTCGAGATCCCTCTGTGGGAATGGAACCTGCCCGACAATGCCGCGCTGCAAGCCGAGGACTTGATGACCGGCAACAGATTCACGCTGCACGGCAAGGGGCAATGGCTGCGGCTCGATCCCGGCGCATCTCCCTTCGCCCTGTGGCGCCTTTTCCCTGAGGAGGGAACCCGGTCATGAATGCGCCCTCCCCCGAACTCGCCCGCGTGCTTTCGTCCGACCAGCTCTGGTACAAGGATGCGATCATCTACCAGCTGCATGTGAAGTCGTTCTTCGATTCGAACAACGACGGCATCGGCGACTTCCCCGGCCTGATCTCCAAGCTCGACTACATCGCCGACCTGGGCGTCAACACGCTGTGGCTGCTGCCGTTCTATCCGTCGCCGAGGCGCGACGACGGCTACGACATCGCGGACTACCGCGACGTCCACCCGGAGTACGGCAAGATGGCCGACGTGAAGCACTTCATCGCCGCCGCCCACAAGCGCGGCCTGCGGGTCATCACAGAGCTTGTGATCAATCACACCTCGGACCAGCATCCCTGGTTCCAGCGCGCGCGACAGGCCAAGCCGGGCTCGGCCGCGCGCGACTTCTACGTCTGGTCCGACAGCGATCAGAAATATCCGGAGACCCGCATCATCTTCATCGACACCGAACGGTCCAACTGGACCTGGGATCCGGTCGCGGGCGCCTACTATTGGCACCGCTTCTACTCGCACCAGCCGGACCTCAACTTCGACAATCCCAAGGTGCTCGAGGCGGTGCTGAGCGTGATGCGCTTCTGGCTCGACCTCGGCGTCGACGGGCTGCGGCTCGACGCCGTGCCCTATCTCGTCGAGCGCGAGGGCACCAACAACGAGAACCTCGCCGAGACGCACGCGATCCTGAAGAAGATCCGTGCCGAGCTCGACCGCACCTACCCCGATCGCATGCTGCTGGCCGAGGCCAACCAGTGGCCGGAGGACACCAAGGACTATTTCGGCCAAGGCGACGAGTGCCACATGGCGTTCCACTTCCCGCTCATGCCGCGCATGTACATGGCGCTGGCGCGCGAGGACCGCTTCCCGATCACCGATATCATGCGGCAGACGCCGCAGATTCCCGACGCCTGCCAGTGGGCGATCTTCCTGCGCAATCACGACGAGCTGACGCTCGAGATGGTGACCGATTCGGAGCGTGACTATCTCTGGCAGACCTATGCCACGGACCGGCGCGCCCGCATCAACCTCGGCATCCGCCGACGGCTGGCGCCCTTGCTCGAGCACGATCGGCGCCGCATCGAGCTCCTCAACTGCCTTCTGCTCTCGATGCCCGGAACGCCGGTGATCTATTACGGCGACGAGATCGGCATGGGCGACAACATCCGCCTCGGCGACCGCGACGGCGTGCGCACGCCGATGCAGTGGTCGCCCGACCGCAACGGCGGCTTCTCACGCGCCGACTGGAATGCGCTGGCACTGCCCACCATCCAGGACCCGCTCTACGGCTACGAGACGGTGAACGTCGAGGCCGCCACACGCGATCCCTATTCGCTACTGCACTGGATGCGACGCATGCTGACGGTGCGCCGCAGCCATGCCGCCTTCGGCCGCGGTACCCTCCGCTTCCTGTATCCGAAAAACCGCAAGGTCCTCGCCTATCTGCGCGAGGACCAGAACGAAACCCTCCTCTGCGTGGCCAATGTCTCGCGCACGCCGCAGGCAGTGGAACTCGACCTGTCCGAATTCGCCGGCCGGGTGCCGATCGAGCTGAACGGCGGATCGCTGTTTCCCCCGATCGGCCAGCTCACCTACCTGCTGACCCTGCCGCCCTACGGCTTCTACTGGTTCATCATCGCCAAGGAGAGCGAAGCCCCCTCATGGCATACACCAGCACCCGAACCGATGCCTGACTTCGCCACGCTGGTCTTGCGCGACGGCCTCGCCAATGGTTTGCGCCAATTGGCGAGTAGCCTGCTGGAACGCGAGGCGTTGCCGGCCTACCTCACGAAGCGGCGCTGGTTCTCCGCCAAGGACCAGACGATCGAGTCGGCACGCATCGCCTACACGGTACGGCTCCCGGGTGGAGACCGCGAGCTGCTGCTGGCGGAGCTGGAAACACGGATCGACGGCGCGACGCAGCGCTGGCAGATGCCGCTGTCGATCGTGTGGGAAGACGAGACCAGCGGACCTTTGCCCGGCCAGCTCGCCCTCTCGCGCGTTCGTCGCGGCCGCCGGGTCGGCCTGCTGACGGACGCGTTCGCCGTCACCTCCTTCGCGGTGCAGATGCTGCAGGCGATGGCCGAGGGCACGCAGATCGAGACGGAGGACGGCCGGATCGTTTTCGAGCCCATGCCGGGAGCCGAGCCGGTTCTTCGACAGAAATCCGACGCCACCGTCAATTGGCTGACAGCCGAGCAGTCCAACAGCTCGCTGATCGTCGATGACGCCGCGATGCTCAAGATCTTCCGCAAGGTCACACCCGGCGAACATCCGGAAGCCGAGATGGGCCGCTATCTGACCGCGAACGGCTTCGCCAATTCGCCCACCCTGCTTGGCGAGGTGACGCGCATCGACAAGCAGGGCGAGCGTCATTCGCTCGCCGTTGCGCAGGGCTTCATCCGTAACCAGGGCGACGGCTGGACCTGGACGCTGAACCAGTTCGAGCGTGCAGTCGACGATCTCGCCACCCACGAGGCCGACGCGCGCGCCGACAAGGTCGAGGACTACCAGACCTTCGCCGCCACCATCGGCCGCCAGCTCGCCGCGATGCATACGGTGCTGGCGCGCGACACCGACGACGAGGCTTTCGCGCCCGGGACGGCCGGCGCCGAGGACGTGTCGCGCTGGATCGAGCGAGCGCTGGGCCTGCTGAACCAGGCGTTCGACATCCTGGCCACGCTCAAGACCGGCGAGAACGAAGAGGACGACAAGGCCGTCGCCGCACTGACCCTCAACAGGACGGCCCTGATCCAGGCGCTGGAGCGTTTGGCCAGGTCGGGCGAAGGGGGGCTGATGACCCGCATCCACGGCGACTTCCATCTCGGGCAGGTGCTGGTCGTCAGCGGCGATGCCTATATCATCGACTTCGAGGGCGAGCCTGGCCGGCCGCTCGCCGAGCGCCGCGCCAGGATGAGCCCGCTGGTCGATGTCGCGGGGTTGATGCGCTCGCTCGACTACGCCGTTGCCACAACGCTCGATCCCAGGACGCCGACCTCCGCGCCCCTGCCCGAGGCCACGCGCGCCAAGTTCGTCAAGCGCCTGCGCGACGGTGCGCAGCAGTATTTCCTCGACGCCTATCGCGGCGGCGTCACCGACCTGCCAGGTCTCGACAATCTGGATCTGCTGGCGTTCTTCATGCTCGAGAAGGCGGCCTATGAGCTGCTCTACGAAGCGTCCAACCGCCCGGCATGGCTATCGATCCCACTGCACGGCTTGCAGCGGCTGATGATCAGGATCCTGGGCGACGATCTCAGGAGCGTACCATGACGGCGCAAGCAGCCATTCTGCCGGAGCTATCCCGCCCGGAAGCCGACGCCATCGCGCACGGTCGCCATGGCGATCCGTTCAAGGTGCTGGGCCCACGCGACACCGCCGAGGGCCGGGTCATCCGCGCCTTCCTGCCCGGCGCACAGGCGGTCGAAGTGCTGCGGCGCAGTGACCGCATGGCGATCGGCACGCTCGAGGCGCGGCAACCCGACGGCATGTTCGACGGCACCGTCGTCGATCGCGCTCCGTACCTGTTGTGCATCACCTGGCCGGGCGGGGTGCAGGAGACCGAGGATCCCTATTCCTTCGGTCCGCTGCTCGGCGATCTCGACCTGCACCTCCTCGGCGAGGGCCGCCACTTCGAACTGGCCAAGGTGTTCGGCGCTCGCAGCATGACCTTCGAAGGTGTCGACGGTGTGGGCTTCTCGGTCTGGGCACCCAACGCCAGCCGGGTCGCCGTGGTCGGCGACTTCAACGCCTGGGATTCACGGCGGCATCCGATGCGCCTGCGCTTTCCCGCCGGCGTCTGGGAGCTGTTCGTGCCGCGCGTGACGCCGGGCGCACGCTACAAGTTCGACATCGTCGGCGCGGGCGGCGTGCCCCAGCCGCAGAAGGCCGATCCGCTCGCCAACCAGACCGAGATGCCGCCGGCGACGGCTTCTGTCGTCGCCTCGCCGAAGCCATTTCAATGGCACGACCAGGCCTGGATGAGGGGCCGCGCCGCGCGGCAGGCGAAGGATGCGCCGATATCGATTTATGAGGTTCATCTCGGCTCGTGGATGAGCGCCGGCAAGACGTGGGACGACGCGGCGGACCGGCTCATCCCCTATGCCGTCGACATGGGCTTCACCCATCTCGAGCTGCTGCCGATCACCGAGCATCCGTTCGGCGGTTCGTGGGGTTACCAGCCGCTGGGCCTGTTCGCGCCGACCGCACGGTTCGGCTCGCCCGAGGCCTTCGCCCGCTTCGTCGAACGCGCCCATGCCGCCGGGCTCGCACTCATCCTCGATTGGGTGCCGGCGCACTTCCCGACCGACGCGCACGGCCTTGCCCGCTTCGACGGGACCGCCCTCTACGAGCATCTCGACCCGCGCGAGGGCTTTCATCGCGACTGGAACACCTACATCTACAACTTCGGCCGCCGCGAAGTTCAGGGCTTCCTGATCGCGAGCGCGCTCCACTGGCTTGAACACTTCCATGTCGACGCCTTGCGGGTCGATGCCGTGGCCTCGATGCTCTATCGCGACTACAGCCGCAATGCCGGCGAATGGGTGCCCAACATCCATGGCGGCCGTGAGCATCTCGAGGCGATCGACTTCATCCGCCACCTCAACGCCGTCGTCGCCGAGCGCTGTCCCGGCGCCATCGTCATCGCCGAGGAGTCGACGGCATGGCCCGGCGTCACCCAGCCAGTGTCCGAGCTCGGCCTCGGCTTCGCCTACAAATGGAACATGGGCTGGATGCACGACACGCTGCGCTACATGGCGCACGATCCGGTCCATCGCTCCTATCACCATGACGACATGACCTTCGGACTGGTTTATGCCTTATCCGAACGATTCATCCTGCCGATCTCGCATGACGAGGTGGTGCACGGCAAAGGATCGCTGCTCGGTCGCATGCCGGGTGATCGATGGCAGAAATTCGCCAACCTTCGCGCCTATCTCGGCTTCATGTGGGCCCATCCGGGCAAGAAGCTGCTGTTCATGGGCTGCGAGATCGCCCAGGAGCGCGAATGGAACCATGACGGCGAAGTCGACTGGTTCCTGCTCGACGATCCCAATCACGCCGGCATCCAGCGGCTGGTCCGCGACCTCAACCGGGCCTATTGCGCCGAGCCGGCGCTGCACCGCCGCGACGCCAACCCCGAGGGCTTCCGCTGGATCATCGGCGACGATCGCGCCAACTCCGTCTTTGCCTTCCTGCGCCAGGGCGAGACGGGCGATCCGCCGGTGCTGGTCGTCTGCAACATGACGCCGGCGCCGCGCGCCTCCTATCGCATCGGCGTCCCTTGCGCCGGCCAGTGGCGCGAGATCGCCAACACCGATTCCCGCTTCTATGGAGGTAGCGACATGGGCAATGACGGCGGCGCCGCGACAATACCGGTTCCCGCGCATGGCGAGCAACAGTCGCTCGAGCTTACCTTACCGCCCCTCAGCACAATCATGCTGCGCGCCGACGGCTGATTGTGCCGCCGTTTCCAGACCGCCTGCAGGCGGGCTCGTCCTATCCGCTGGGGGCCACCTTCGATGGCCTCGGCATCAACTTCGCCGTCTTCTCGGCCAATGCCCACCGGATCGAGCTCTGCCTGTTCGACCCGGCGGGCCGGCGCGAGATCACGCGGCTCGCCTTGCCGGAATATACCGACGAGATCTGGCACGGTTACCTGCCCGGCGCCCGCCCGGGCCTGATCTACGGCTACCGCGCACACGGCCCCTACGAGCCTCAACATGGCCATCGCTTCAATCCGCACAAGCTGCTGCTCGATCCCTACGCGCGCCGCCTCACGGGCGAGATCCGCCGATCGGATGCCATCTTCGGCTATCGGGTGAACTCGCCGCGCTACGACCTTTCGTTCGACAGGCGCGACAGCGCGCCTGCCGTTGCCAAGGGCGTCGTGGTCGCGGAGGACTTCAACTGGGGTGACGATCGCCCACCCAAGGTGCCGTGGTCGGACACGGTCATCTACGAGGCCCATCTGAAAGGCCTGACGATCCAGCGGTCCGAGCTGCGGCCGCGCGAACGCGGCACCTTCGCCGCCCTCGCCGACCAGGGTGTCATCGATCACTTGCGGCGGCTCGGCGTCACGGCCGTCGAGCTGATGCCGGTCCACGCCTTCGTTCAGGACCAGCACCTGCTCGAGAAGGGCCTGCGCAACTACTGGGGCTACAACACGCTGGGCTTCTTCGCGATCGAGCCGCGCTACCTGTCCGACGGCACTGCCGAGGACATGCGCATCGCCGTGCGCCGGCTGCATGCCGCCGGCCTCGAGGTCATTCTCGACGTGGTCTATAATCACACAGCGGAGGGCAACGAGTTCGGCCCGACGCTGTCGTTCCGCGGACTCGATAACGCCAACTACTACAGGCTGCTGCCCGACAATCCGCGCCACTACATCAACGACACCGGCACCGGCAACACGGTGAACCTGTCCCATCCGCGCGTGCTGCAGATGGTGATGGATTCGCTGCGCTACTGGGTGACGTCATTCCACGTCGACGGCTTCCGGTTCGATCTCGGCACCATCCTCGGGCGCGAAGGCTACGGCTTCGACGCCGGTTCCGGCTTCTTCGATGCCGTGCGCCAGGACCCGGTGCTGTCGCGCGTGAAGCTGATCTCCGAACCCTGGGATCCCGGTCCGGGTGGGTACCAACTCGGCCAGCACCCGCCGGGCTTCGCCGAATGGAACGACCGCTTCCGCGACAGCGTGCGCCGGTTCTGGCGCGGCGACGAAGGCCAGCGCTCGGACTTCGCCGCTCGGCTCGCAGGTTCGGCCGACCTCTTCGGGCACCGCGGTCGCCGGCCTTACGCCTCGATCAACTATGTCGCCAGCCACGACGGCTTCACCCTTCTCGACACCGTGAGCTACGCCGAAAAGCACAACGAGGCCAATGGCGAGGACAACAACGACGGCCATTCGGAGAACCTTTCGGCCAACTGGGGCACAGAGGGTCCCAGCATCGATCCGGCCACGAGGGAGATACGCACCCGGCTGCAATGCGCCATGCTGGCCACGGTGTTCCTGGCTCAGGGTACCCCCATGCTGCTGGCCGGCGACGAGTTCGGCCGCACGCAGAACGGCAACAACAATGCCTATGCCCAGGACAACGAGACGTCGTGGATCGACTGGACGATGGCCGACAGCGACGAAGGCCGCCTCCTCACTGACTTCGTGGCGCGCGTGATTGCGTTGCGCCACGAGCATCCGATCCTGCGTTGCGCCGCCTTCCTGCACGGCAAGGACCAGCCGGCGCCGAATGTGCTCGACATCGCCTGGTTCGACGAACAGGGCGAGGTCATCTCGGCCGAGGCCTGGGATAATCCGGCGGAGCGTACGATGGTCTTGCGCCGGGCCGCCGCCGCTGCGGACGGCAGCGTTCCGATCCTGACCTGCTTCTTCAATCCCACTCCCGAAGACCAGTCCTTCCGGCTGCCGGCGCCCCAGCTGCCGACGACGGTGCTGATCGACAGCGCCGACCCGGCTGCGATGGAACGAGCGCTCGAAGGCGACATCGTTCCGGTGAAGGCACGCAGCGTTGTGCTGACCCGCAGCGTTTATGTGAAATGAAGTTCGGAGCAACCTATCTCGGCGACCATCGCACGCGTTTCCGGCTTTGGGCGCCCGGCCAGAAGAGAATCGGCCTCGAGATCGATGGCCGGTCGACCACGATGGCGCCCCTGGCCGACGGCTGGTTCGAAGCCGAGGCCGAGGCCGCCCCCGGCGCCTCCTACCTCTATCGTCTCGAATCGGGCCAGGCCGTGCCCGATCCGGCATCCCGCGCTCAGGCCGAAGACGTCCACGGCCCAAGCCTTGTCGTCGATCCGAACGCCTATCGCTGGCGCCATCCAGGATGGCAGGGCCGGCCCTGGCACGAAACCGTGCTGTACGAGCTGCATGCGGGCACCTGTGGCGGCTTCGCCGGCGTGCAGGCCGACCTCGATCGCCTGGCCGGGCTTGGCATCACCGCCATCGAGCTGATGCCGATCAACGATTTTCCCGGCACGCGCAATTGGGGCTACGATGGCGCGCTGCCCTTTGCGCCCGACCGTTCCTACGGCACGCCCGACGAGCTGAAAGCGCTGATCGATGCCGCTCATGGGCGCGGACTCATGATGTTCCTCGATGTCGTCTACAATCACTTCGGGCCGGACGGGAACTATCTCGGCGCCTATGCGCCTGATTTCTTCCGTCACGACGTGAACACCCCATGGGGCGCCGCGATCGATTTCCGCCAGGAGCCGGTGCGGCGCTTCTTCATCGAGAACGCGCTCTACTGGCTGACGGAATACCGCTTCGACGGGCTGCGGCTCGACGCCGTGCACGCCATCGCCGACCAGACGTGGCTCGACGAGATGGCGGCCGAGGTGCGCCGTACCGTCGACAAGAGCCGTCAGGTCCATCTGGTGCTGGAGCATGACGGCAATGAAGCCGACCACCTGCGCCACGGCTACGACGGACAGTGGAACGACGACGCCCACCACGTGCTTCATGTGCTGCTGACCGGCGAAAGCGACGGCTATTACAGCGACTACGCCCAGGCGCCGGCCCGGCAGCTGGCGCGGGCACTCGCCGAAGGCTTCGTCTTCCAGGGTGATCCCTCGCCCTATCGCAAGGGCGCGAGGCGCGGCACGCTCAGCGCCGACCTGCCGCCGACCGCGTTCGTGCTGTTCCTGCAGAACCACGACCAGATCGGCAACCGGCCGTTCGGCGACCGGTTGGCGACAATCACCGATCCCGATGCGCTGAAGGCGGCGATCGCCTTGCAACTTCTCGGCCCGAACATTCCGCTGATCTTCATGGGCGAGGAGCGGATGAGCGAGACGCCCTTCCAGTTCTTCACCGACTACCACGGCGACCTCGCCGATGCAGTGCGCGAGGGGCGGCGTCGAGAGTTCGCCAGTTTCACGCGCTTCGGCGGCGAGGACATCCCCGATCCCAACGCCCGCGAGACCTTCGAACGCTGCCGCGTGCCGCCGACCGGCGACGATAGCCTGTATCGAACCCTCCTGAAGGTGCGCCATGACACCATCGTGCCGCGCCTGCCGGGAGCTCGGACGCTCGACAGCCAGGTCCTGGGGCCGGCTGCCGTGCTGGTGCGCTGGAGGATGGGCGACGGTGCGATCCTCGCCGTAGCCGCCAATCTCGGTCCCGAGCCAGCAGCGATCGCATCACCGGCCGGCAAGCCGCTCTTCACCACTTCGGGCGAAGCGATCGTCGACGGCATACTGGCCGCTCGCAGCACTGCCGTCTTCCTCGAGCCCGCACCATGAACGACGAGACGATCCTCGCGCAGGCTCACAAGGCCGGGATCGCGGTCGACTGGACGGATGCCAACGGGCAGCCGCAACGCGTCTCCGTGGCATCACTGAACCGCATCCTGGACGCACTGGGCGACATCGGGCCGCGACAACCTCCCCCGTTGATAACGGCGACCGTCGGCCAGCCCATCGACATCGTCGCGGAAGGCCCTGCCGAACTCGTGCTCGAAGACGGTTCGCGCCTGTCACTCACCCTGCAGTCGATGGTCCCGCCGATCGACACGCCCGGCTACCACACACTGCGCTACGCTGATCGCGAGGTCACGATCGCCATGGCGCCGCCGCGCTGCGTCACGATCGGCGACATCGCGCCCGGAAAAAAGCTTTGGGGCATCGCCGTCCAGCTCTATAGCCTGAAACGTGCGGACGACGGCGGCATCGGCGACACGACCGCGTTGGCCACTCTCGCCCAACAAGCGGCAAAGCAGGGTGCCGATGCCATCGCGCTCAGCCCAACGCACAGCCTGTTCCCCGACGATGCGAGCCGCTTCGGGCCCTATTCGCCGTCCAGCCGTCTGTTCCTCAATCCGCTGCTCGTCGATCCCGTCACGATGCTGGGCGAGCACCGTGTGGAGGCGGAGACAGAACCCGAGGAACCCCTGATCGACTGGCCGAGCGCGGCGCGGCGCAAGTATGCCCTGTTCGGCCGGCTGTACGATGACTTCCGCAATGGCAAATCCTCGCGCAAGCCGGCATTCGACGCCTTCCTCCGCGACGGCGGTCCGACGCTCGCCGGCCATGCCGGCTTTGAAGCCCGCAACGGCGGCGATCCGCGCTACTACGCCTTTCTGCAATGGCTGGCCGACGGCGCGTTCGCCGCGGCACAGACGGCCGCCAGGGACGCCGGCATGCGGATCGGCCTGATCAGCGATCTCGCCATCGGCCTCGACGGCGGCGGCGCACAAGTTGGTGCAAATCCAAAGGAGTTCCTGACCGGCCTCGCCATCGGCGCTCCGCCCGACCTGTTCAATCCGCAGGGTCAGAACTGGGGCCTCACCTCCTTCTCGCCACAGGCGCTGGTCGCCGGCGGCTTCGCGCCCTTCATCGCCACCCTGCGCGCCAACATGCGCCACGCCGGCGGCGTGCGGATCGATCATGCGATGGGACTGATGCGGCTCTGGCTGGTGCCGCACGGCGCGCCCGCGTCGGAAGGCGCTTACCTGTCCTATCCGCTCGACGATCTGCTGCGGCTGCTGGCGCTCGAATCGCATCGCCACAAGGCCATCGTGGTCGGCGAGGATCTCGGAACGGTGCCGCCGTCCTTTCGCGCACGCTGCCGTGAAGCCGGCATCGCCGGCATGGACGTGCTCTGGTTCCAGCGCGAGCGTGATCGCTTCCTGGCGCCGGGCGAATGGCGCGCCGACGCGGTCGGCATGACCACGACACACGACCTGCCGACCGTCGCCGGCTGGTGGCGCGGCGCCGATCTCGAACTGCGCCGGGGCATCGGCACCGTCGAGGAATCCGAGATCGCGCAGCGCCCGGCCGAACGCGCCGCGTTGTGGCGGGCTTTCACCGACGCCGGCGCCGCCAGCGGCACGCCGCCAGCGGCGGACGACACCGATGCGGTCGTCGATGCTGCCGTCGAGTTCGTCGCCCAAGCCCCGGGCCCTCTTGCGATCGTCCCGCTCGAGGACATCATGGGCGTTGCCGAGCAACCCAACCTGCCGGGCACGACCGACCAGCATCCCAACTGGCGGCGGCGCTTCCACCTTCCGGTGGATGAGATGCTGCGTCACCCTGCCGCCGAGAAGCGCCTTGGCCTGCTGAAAGCACGACGCTCGTCATGACACCGCGCGCCACGCTGCGGCTGCAGTTCCACAAGGGCTTTACCTTTGCCGATGCCGAGGCGCTTGTGCCCTACTTCGCCGCGCTCGGCGTCAGCCATCTCTACGCCTCGCCGATCACCACGGCGCGTGCCGGCTCGCTGCACGGTTACGACGTCACCGACCCGACGCAAGTGAGTCCTGAACTGGGCGGCGAAACCGCGCTGAAGCGGCTCGTCGATGCCCTGCGCCGCGAGAAGCTCGGCCTTATCGTCGACATCGTGCCGAACCACATGGCCGCCACGCTGGAGAATGCGTGGTGGGTGGACGTGCTGCGCAATGGCCAAGACAGTCGCTACGCTCGCTGGTTCGACATCGATTGGGAGCCCGGCACGGTCTTCCTGCCCTGGCTCGGCAAGCCCGCCGCAGACGTCACGGCGAAGGAGGTCGACGCGCTGAACCTCCCGAAGCCCGGGGCCTATCGCCTCGGCTGGTGGCGCACCGCCAGCGACCGCATCAACTGGCGGCGCTTCTTCGACATCAACGAGCTGGTCTGCCTGCGCATGGAGGACGACGAGGCGTTCGAGGCCGCGCATGCGATGATCGCGCGGCTCTATGCCGAGGGCACGATAGACGGCGTGCGGGTCGACCACATCGACGGCCTCGCCGATCCGGCAGGCTACTGCCGAAAGTTGCGCCAGCGGCTTGATCCCACGAACCCTGCCCGGCCTTATCTCGTGGTCGAGAAGATCCTGCTGCGCGGTGAGACGCTGCCGGCCGAGTGGGGCTGCGACGGCACCACCGGCTACGATTTCATGGACGAAGTGAGCGCCCTGCAGCACGACCCGGCCGGCGAGCCGGTGCTCGCCGAGGCATGGGCGACGCTGAGCGGCCGGCCGGCCGATTTCGCGACCGAGGAGGAAGCAGCCCGTCGCGAGATCATTGCCCGCAGCTTCTCAGCTCCGCTCGAAGCCTGCATCGCCGCGTTCCATCCGGGCAAAGACAGCGACCTCAGCCGACCGGCGTTGCGTCGTGCCCTGACCGAACTGCTGGTGCATTTTCCGGTCTACCGAGGTTATGGCACGGCCGGCGACGCGCAGTTCCTCAGGCAGGCCGCCGAGGCGGCGAAGAAAACTGGCTTGCCCGGCGACCGCTGGGTGATCGACTGGCTGCACGGCCGGATGCGCGCGCCGGGCGGCGCCGTCACCCGCTTCCAGCAATTGAGCTCGCCGGTCGCCGCCAAATCGGTCGAGGACACGGCCTTTTATCGCTACGGCAAGCTGCTCTCGCGCAACGACGTCGGCTTCGATGTCGAACGCTTCGGCGACACGGCGGCGGACTTCCATGCCCGCATGCAGCGCCGCCAGGCGACGCAGCCGCACGGCCTGCTCGCCACCGCCACGCACGATCACAAGCGCGGCGAGGATTCGCGCGCGCGCCTCGCGGTGCTGAGCGAGAAGCCGGAGGAATGGACCCGGCGGCAAGCACGCTGGATCGAGCAATGCGCCCTGCTGCGAACCGGCGGCATGCCCGATCCCGGCGACATCGCGATGCTGCTGCAGATGATCGTCGGTGCCTGGCCGCTCGATCTTGCGCTCGAAGACACGGTGGGGCGCGCCACCTTCGCCCAGCGGCTCGCCGGCTGGCAGCAAAAAGCCCTGCGCGAGGCCAAGCTGAAAAGCGACTGGGCCGATCCCGACACCGCTTACGAGACAGCCGCGCAAGACCTCCTCCACCGGCTGGTCGTCGATGAAGCGGCCCCCGCGTTGCGCGCCGAGATCTTCGCCTTCATCCAGGAGATCACGCCGGCCGGGGCGATCAATGGTCTTTCCCAGACCTTGTTGCGATTGACGGCGCCCGGCGTGCCTGACCTCTATCAGGGCACCGAGCTCTGGGACTTCAGCCTGGTCGATCCCGACAATCGCCGACCGGTCGACTTCGTGTTGCGCCAAAAGATGCTGGGCGCCGAGACGACGCTCGCGTCATGGCGGGACGGTGCGATCAAGCAAAAGCTGATCGTGCAGGCGCTCGCCTTGCGTCGCGCATTGCCCGATCTGTTTGCCGAGGGTAGCTACGAGCCGGTCAAGGTCGAGGGGCGCCTCACCGACCACATCGTCGCCTTCATGCGTCGGCACAAGTCCGACGCGGTCTTGACGGTGGTGCCTCGCCTGCCGGGCACCTTGATCCGGAATTCGGCCGATCTGTCCCTCGACCTTCAGGACACCAGACTATCCCTTTCTGACGATATGAAACTGTTCAATGCGCTCGACGACCGGTCAACGCCGATCACCTCGCGGAATGTCGCACTGCAGCAAGTATTCACCCGATGGCCACTAGCCCTTTTTTCCACACGTAAGCCTTAAGTGGGATTTCACATTGTCTTTTTGCGCCGTAAGAAGATGGTTCTCGCGGCGGCGTGGAATGCAGACACGCAGCTAAACGCACGGGAGCCGAGGGGAGGGAAGAAGACCCAAGAGCGGAAATCCGTCAGCAAGCGGCCATGACCTCACGGTGCGTAGGTAGCAAAAACATGGCCAGCCGGAGTGGCGCCCGGCCCGCGAGTAAAATCCTGCACAGAATCGAGTTGCCGCATGTTGGTGTTGCATCACGCCTGGAGATCGAGCGCCTCACGCCGCGTGCGCCTGTGCCTCGCCGAGAAGGGCCTCGCGTTCCAAAGCCATCTCGTCGACATGATGAGGATGGAGCACCATTCACCCGAGTATCTGAAGATCAATCCCAACGGTGTCATCCCGACCTTGATCCTGGAAGACGGCCGCTCGCTCTACGAGAGCGGCACGATCTGCGAGTATCTCGACGACACCTATCCCGATCCGCCGCTGCGGCCCGCCGATTCCTACGAGCGCGCCGTGATGCGCAACTGGATTCGCTACGCCGACGAGCGCATCGGCAATCTGATCATCTTCAACTGGGTCCATTCGCTGGCCAAGGTCGCCGCGACATGGTCCGACGCCGAGCTGGCCGAGAAGCTCAAGAAGGTGCCGAGCAAGGAGCGGCAGGACGCGTGGATCCGCGCCGCCCGCAAGCCCTACACCGAGGAGGAGCGGGCCGCCGCGCGCGGCAAGCTGGTCGCGATGCTCGACAAGATGGATGACACGATGCGGCAGACCAAATGGCTCGCCGGCGATGCCTATTCGATCGCCGACATCGCCGTGGTGCCGTTCATCAAGCGCATCGACGAGGAGATCGCCCCCGACGAGATGACACCCGCGCGCCATCCCCGGGTCGCCGCCTGGTGGGCGTCGATCCAGTCCCGCCCGGCCTTCGCCACGGCGCGCATCGAGGGCTTCCAGGACGAGCTGGCGAAGACGTAGTGAGACGACGTCCCGCCACCCCAAAACCTCTCCCTCCCCCGCTTGCGGGGGAGGTGGCGCCGTCATACGGCGACGGAGGGGGGCGTGACGCACGATCTCGACCGCCTTCCCCCTCCGTCAGCGTAAGACGCTGACACCTCCCCCGCGAAGCGGGGGAGGGAGGCTCAAGAGGCTTTTGGCGTTGAGGCTCAGCCCTTCACGATGAACGGCTTGGCCTGCGCATCATAGGCCGGATAGCCGAGCAGCGTGCGCAATTCCGGCGGCGGCATCGCGGACTTGGCCTCCGCGTCACCGGCCTTCAGCGCGGCCAGCCCCGCCTTCATGCCTGCCGCGGCAGGCGCCAGCATGCCCGTCGGATAGGTGCCGATCTTGAAGCCGAGCTTGGCCGCTTCCGTCTGCGACGGCGTCGCACGCGGCGCACCCGGGGACAACACGGCGAAGCTCGGGCGGCCCTTGGCGGCGGCGATGCCGCGCTTGATCTCCTCGTCGTCGGCCGGCGAGTCGAGGAACAGGATGTCGGCGCCCTCCTCGACGTACATCTCGATACGGGCAACGGCTTCGTCGATGCCCTGCGTCGGGCGGCAGTCAGTGCGAGCCATCACCAGAACGCCCGATTCCTTGGCAGCCTGGACGGCGGCGCGGATCTTCATGCGCGCCTCCTCGCGTGGCAGGCAGGGCTTGCCGGCAGCGGTCAGCGCGCGCGGCGTGATCTTGTCCTCGATCAGCACGGCGCCTGCGCCGGCGCGGCCGTAGCTGCTCACCGTGCGCTGCACGTTCATGGCGTTACCGTGACCGTGGTCGCCGTCGGCGAGCACGATCAGGTCGGGCGCCGCGCCGCGCACCATGTTGAAGGAATCGAACATCTCGCCGAACGAGACGAGGTCGAGATCCGGGCCACCCAGACGGCTCGCTGCGACGCAGGAGCCCGACAGGAACGCCGTCTTGAACCCGGCTTCGAAGGTGAGCTTGGCCGTCAGCCCGTCCCATACCGCCGGCATCACCAGCAGGCCCGGCTCCTTCAGGATGGCCCGCAAACGATCAGGTGCGCTCGTCATGTCCGTCTTTCCCCCTATTGCTAGATCGGCTTGCCCGCGCTGGTGCTCCAGCGCGTCATCAACTCGTTGCTGGGCCGGGCCGCGTCGACGACCTTGGCGGCCGTCTCGGCGCCGGCGACCGGCAGGCCCTTCGGATCGAGCAGACCGACCTGCACCAGCACCGACGCCTGGTCCCAGTAGATATGCTCATGCGCCACCTTGTCTCCGACGAATCGCACAATGGCGACCAGCGGAATCTCTACTTTCCTCCCGGTAGGCGGAACGCCCGGCAGCATCCAGTCGACTTCGCTCGTATGGGTGAAGCTGAAGATCATCTCGTCGACGATCTGGTCGGCACCGACGGTGCGGCTCACCGGCGTCAGGCCCGTATCCGGCGGATTGCCGCCGATGAAATGGTACTTGTAGAAGCGCTTGAGCTGGTCGTGGCCGACGCCGCCGGTCATGGTCGGCACGTGGTTGACGTACGGTGTGGCGACCATCGTCGCCATGGTGGCGTCGACGTCGCGGGTCTCGAATTCGTGCCGGCAATGAGCCTCCCACAAAGCGACGAGATCGATGTCCGGCATGTTGCTTCTCCCCGTTGTCGAGGAGGAGAATAGCCATTCGTCTGGGCGATTGCTAAAGGCTGGGTATGGAGACTTTCGATTATGTCATCGTGGGTGCCGGCTCGGCCGGCAGCGTGCTCGCCAATCGCCTCAGCGAGGACGGCAAGACCACGGTCTGCGTGCTCGAGGCGGGGCCGCGCGACTGGCACCCCTTCATCCATATCCCGGCCGGTTTCATGTACACGCTGGTAAATCCGACCGTGAACTGGCTCTACACCTCGGAGCCGAGTGAATGGACCGGCGGCCGGCGCATCGCCGCGCCGCGCGGCAAGACGCTGGGCGGCTCGAGCTCGATCAACGGCCATATCTACAATCGCGGCCAGCGGCTCGACTTCGACGGCTGGGCGCAGCGTGGCAATCACGGCTGGGGCTATTCGGACGTGCTGCCCTATTTTCGGCGCAGCGAGCGGCGCATGGCGCCCGATGCGGTCGCCGCCGACGACACCTTCCGCGGCAAGGAAGGCAACCTGCCGATCAACGACCTCGACTGGCGCGATCCGATTTGCGAGGCCTTCATCGAGGGCGCGCAGCAGCTTGGCATCCCGCGCAACCGCGACTACAACGGCGCCCAGCAGGCGGGCGTCAGCTACGTCCAGCGCATCGTGCAGAACGGCCGCCGGGTCAGCGCCGCGCGCGGCTACCTGAAACCCGCCATGAAGCGCTCCAACCTCACCGTGCGCACCCATGCTCACGCGACCTCGATCGTGCTCGAAGGCAAGCGTGCGGTCGGCATCCGCTACAACAAAGGCGGGCGGAGCGGCACGCCGGTCGAAGTACGGGCGGCGAAAGAGGTGATCCTGTGCGGCGGCGCGGTGAACAGCCCGCAGCTGCTGCAGGTCTCGGGCGTCGGTCCGGCCAAGCTGCTGGGCGAGCTCGGCATACCGGTGAAGCACGAGCTGGCCGGCGTCGGCGAGAACCTGCGCGATCACTACGCGCCGCGCTTTGTGGCACGGGTCAAGAACGCCGAGACGATCAACGAGCTGTCGCACGGCATCAAGCTCGTGGGCCAGGTGCTGAAGTACGCCGCCACCCGCAAGGGCATCCTTTCGCTCAATCCGACGCTGGTTTACGTCTTCTGGAAGTCCGACGAGCGGGTCGACAACTACGACCTTCAACTCACTTTCACACCGGCCAGCTACAAGGAAGGCGTGCAGTCCAAGCTCGACGACTTCCCGGGCATGACGATCGCGTCCTGGCAGCAGCGACCCGACAGCATCGGCTGGGTGCGCGCGAAATCGGCCGACCCGTTCACCGCCCCTCTGATCCAGCCGAACTATCTCGCCGCGGAAAGCGACCGGCAGGTGCTGCTGGCCGGCATGAAGCTGGCGCGCCGCCTGCTCCATTCGCCGGCACTCAGCAAGTTCTACGACCGCGAGGAGTTCCCCGGTCCGCAGGCGCAGTCCGACGAGGATCTCATGACCGCCGCCAAGCAGCGCGGCACGACTACCTTCCATCTCATGGGCACCTGCCGCATGGCGCCGGACACTGATCCGACGGCGGTGGTCGACGACCAGCTTCGCGTGCGCGGGCTCAAGGCGCTGCGCGTGGTCGATGCCTCGATCATGCCGACCATGCCGTCGGCCAACCTCAACGCCTCGGTACTGATGATCGCGGAAAAGGCCGCCGACATGATCCGCGGCCGGGCGCCGCTCGAGGCGACGATAGTGAGGGATTGATGCGCTTCCTGTCCCACCTGATGGTGCTGCTCGTCGCCTTGGTCCATTTCTGGTTCATGGCGCTCGAGATGCTGCTGTGGAACCATCCGGTGGGACAACGGATCTTCGAGATGACTCCTGAATACGCCGCGTCCTCCGCCGTGCTCGCCGCCAACCAGGGCCTCTACAACGGGTTCCTCGCGGTCGGCCTTCTGTGGGGATTGCTCGCCGGACGCCGCGACCTGAAAGTGTTCTTCCTCGCCTGCATCATTGTGGCGGGCGTCTATGGCGGCCTCACCGCGAAGATGACCATCCTTTATGTGCAGGCCCTGCCCGCGTTCATCGCCCTGCTCCTGGTCGCCTTCGTGCGCGCACCGACGCGGCGGTCGACCCTGTGAGCGAGGCCACCGAACCGGCGGTGGACATCATCTCGCGGCTCGTGCCGGCCGTCCTCAAGGCGCTCTATGCACTGGAATTCACGGGCCGCCATCTCGCCCCTCACACGCTGCAGCAACTGATCGAGGCGGTCGCCGGTCGCGACATCGAACTCGACGCCACGCTGCAGTCCTCGCGCGCGCTCGACTGGCCGGAACGGCTCGCCCCTGCGCGCGACTGTCTCGAACGCGCCGCGGCAGCGGCCGGGGAAGGCCTGGCCAACCTGATGTCAGCGCCGCAGGACGCACAGCCGATGCTCGCGGCCTATCGCGCGCTGCGCACCTACGCCCGCGCCTGCGAGGCGCTCTATCCGATGACGCCGCACCTGCGGCCGGTCAGCCAGTTCTTCCTCGAGCCAGCGGCACGCGAGGACAAGGTCCGCCTCGCCGAGCTCGCGGCGCTCGACCCGATGCGTGATGACGTCGGCACGATGCATGTCGGCGGCCCGGCCGGCACGCGCGGCGCCTTTTCGCTCTATGTGCCGGAATACTACGAACCGTCGCGCGCCTGGCCGCTGGTCGTGGCGATGCACGGCGGCAGCGGCAACGGCGGCGCCTTCCTGTGGAGCTGGCTGCGCGAGGCGCGCACGCGGGGCTTCATCCTGCTCGCGCCGACGGCGAGCGGCTCGACCTGGTCGCTGATGGAACCCGACGTCGATGGCACCAACATCGACCGCATGATCGGCGAGGTCGGCGAACGCTGGAACCTCGATCCGGCGCACCAGCTCCTCACCGGCATGAGCGATGGTGGCACCTTCAGCTACGTACTGGGCCTGCGCGAGGGCTGCCGCTTCACCCACCTCGCGCCGATCGCGGCGGCGTTCCATCCGCTGATGATGATGACCATGGCCGACGCCGACCGCGTGCGCGGCCTGCCGATCCACATCATCCATGGCGCACAGGACTGGATGTTCCCCGCGCAGCTGGCGCGCACCGCCGAGCAGACGCTCGCGCAGGCCGGCGCCGAGGTCGTCTACCGCGAGATCGCCGACCTCTCGCACACCTATCCGCGCGACGAGAATGGCGCGATCCTCGACTGGTTCCTGAAAGCGTAGCCGGTCATGCTCTTCCGGACCGCGAGCTTCCAGCTCGCTCATGATCATGAGCGAGCTGGAAGCTCGCGGTCCAGGAGAGCATGAGCACTCACTTCGTGTCGAAGCGCCATGCGCCGTCCCAGCCGGCGGGCAAACCGGTGCGTGCGAAGTCCGCGCAGCGCGCGATGAAGACGCGGCAGGGACCGTCGCCGGTCCGAAGGGCTGCCGCCGCCTGGAAGGCGGCGATCGCCACCTCGAACCGGCCGTCGGCATAGGCCACACGACCGGCCTGCCAGTGGCCCAGGAAATCGGCATGCGCCTCGGCCGTCGAGGCCTCCCCGAGCGGCTCGAAGATCTCCAGCGCCTCGGTCGTGCCGGCGGGTACGATACGATCGATGTGGCGCCAGACGAACTGGTGCGACGTGCGGCCGGCGATCTCGCCGCTCGCGAGGATGTCGGTGCCGTAGACCTTGTTCAGCCCTTCCAGCCGCGACGCCTGGTTGGCGACCGCGCCGACCAGCGTGTAGTTGATGCGCTCGCGCGCGCCGACATTGCCGACCACGGCAAGACCCGCATGCAGGCCGAACCGGGTACGGAAGACCGGACGGCCGCGTTCGCGCCACTTGTCGGCCAGGGCGCGGCTGGCCGCTGCCGCCTGCAGCGCGGCGCGGCAGGCATGGACCACATGGTCGGGGTCGAGCTCGGGCGCGTTCCAGAAGGCCATCACGCTGTCGCCGATATACTTGTCGATCATGCCGTGATTGCCGGAGATCGCCGCGCCCAGCGCCTCGAAGTAGCGCGACAGGCGGCTGGTCAGCAGCTCCGGCGCGATGTCCTCGCTGATCCGCGAGAAGCCTTCGATATCGGTGAACATCACCGTGACGTCGCGCCGCTCGCCGCCCACGCCGGTGCTCGCGGGCGAACGCATGATCTGCCGCACGAGATCTTTCGAGACATAGTGCCCGAACACCTCGAGTCCCTCGCGCATGCGTTCGACCGCCTCCGACAGACGCAGCACCTCGGTGATGCGGCTGGTCACCGGCACCTTGTCGGAGAAGTCGAGATCGCGGATGCGTTGCGTCTTGACTGCAAGCCGCGCCATCGAGCGCGACAGCAGCAGCGAGACCAGCAGCGTCGCCAGGATGGCGAGGCCGATCGCCGTTCCCGCAACGACGACGGCCCGCTCGACCAGTATCCGGGAGGCGGCCGTGAGCTCCTCGAGCGGCACCGCCGCAGCGATCGCGAAGCCCCGGCCGTAGATCGGCGGGACCTGATGCACGATCAGCTTGTAGTCGCGCCCGGCGATCTGGACGTCGCGCTCGACACGCGCGCCTGCCGCCTCGGTGGCGGTGCGGCGCACCAGCGAGCGCACCGCCTCGTCGCCCGGCAGGCAGGTGTCATCGCTCGAATCGCAGGGTCGCGTCTCGATGAAGATGTCGGACGTGCCGGTCGCGATCAGGATGATCGAGTTGGCGGTCAGCTTGTACTGGACGATCAGCCGGCTGAGCGTAGCGAGCGAGACATCGAAGCCGATGACCCCACCCTGCGGCATCGGCACGCCGACCGAGACGCCTGCCTCGTTCGACCAGGCGAAGCGATAGGGCTCGGTGAGCGTCGGCGAGTGGCTCTGCTCGGTGCCGACATACCAGGGGCGCTGGCGCGGATCGAAGTCGCTCGGCTGCGTGTGCGGCGCCCCGGGCTTGCCGTCGGGACCCGCGAAGCGCCAGGTATCTCGGCGCGCAGCGCCGTCCCCCTCGATGACGCGCAGCACGATTGGATCACCCGCCGGGACGTTGAATTCCTTCCGCTGTGCAGGCGAAAAGGAGTCGGTGCGCCCGGCATAGAGCAACCGTCCGTCGGGATAGCCGACGAAGGTCGCGTCGACCGTCGGGTGGCGGCCCAGCACCGCCGCGAGCTGGCGCAGGCGCTCGTCGTCCGCGGCAGAGCCGGTTTGGGGCGAGAAGAGCGGCGTCTCGCCCATCGCCTGGCCCACCAGGACGATGATGCGCAGTCCGTTGCCCAGGAAGCCGATCACGGCGTCGTCGAGCGCCGACATGCCCTGCTCGACGTCTCGCTGCTCCATCCGGTCGACCGCACGCCAGCCGAGCCACAGCAGGGTCGACGACAGCGGCACCACGATCAATGCCATCAGCGTCAGGATGTGGATGCTGAACGGGATGGACCGGCGTCGTCCGGTCACGTCAGCCTGCCGCCGGCGACTTGATCTGGCTGAGCGGCGTAGGATTGTAGCCCGGCGGGAACTTGCTCCATGCCGTGCCGTTCTCGATGGCGGTGCGCCCGATCCGGAAGAGCTTGTTCATGTACTCGGTGTCGAACGGTTCGCGCAGCTTGTCGGTGAAGCTCGCAGGGATGAAGCTGACATTGTAGTCGATGTGGTCGCGCTGGGCGACGACGTAGAGCTGGTAGAGGTCGCCGATTCCCTGGGTGCTGATCAGGGTCGAGACGGCGCGTCCCGCGATCTTCATCGTGCTTCGATCGACCGTCTCGAGATCGGCGCCCGGCCGCGAGTTGCGGATGACGTAGATCCGGCGCTGGCGGTCGAGGACTGTCCGGCGCAGGCGCTCGGCGTCGGCCGTATTCGCCATCAACAGGTCGTTGCCCGCGAAGGACGGCGGATAGAACACCACCTGTGCCACGGTGCCGCCATCGACATGCATCTCCTGGAAGTGCTCGCCGCCTGCCTCCATGTCGATCATGACCGGCGGGAAGGCGCCGGGGATGGAGGCCGAGGCGAGCAGGATCTTGGCGATCAGCTCGGCCGCGTCCTTGTGACCGCTGGCCGCGATCAGGCCGATGTTCCACAGCACGCCGACGGGCACGTCGAGATTGGTCGTGGCGACGCAGAGCAGCCGGCCCTTCTCGCTATATTCACGCGCGATGGCCGCCACCATCTCCGGAGTCAACACGCCGCGAATGAGGCGCAGCAGCGGTGTAGAATCGTAAAGCGACTCGCCCAGCACCGCCAGGACGAGACCTCGGGAGACCATCACGTCCTTCTTGCCGATCGTCGTATAAAAGCGCTCGAGCGCGGCGTCGTAGGCCGGGCCCAGGAAGGCGAAGGGCGCGATCAGGGCGCCGGTGCTGACGCCGGTCACCGCCTTGAATTCCGGCCGGGTGCCGAGCGCGCTCCAGCCAGTCAGCAGGCCCGCGCCATAGGCGCCGTTCTCGCCGCCGCCAGAAATCGCCAGATAGTTCGCGGGGTCGAGTTCCTTTGCGCCCATCCTGTCCGCATAGGCCAGCTCGCGGCGCAGCGCAGCCATCGCCATGTGCCCCATAAGCTCGTCGTCCGGCCCATCGAGCACCATTCGCGAGCCGACCGGAAGCCCCTGGAACGAGGCCGTTCCGCGCAGCTTCTCCGGCAGAGACGCCAGCCGCGCCGGTGCGTCGCATCCCGCCACCGTCATGCTGGCGCCAATTCCGCCCAGCACCGCTCGCCGCCTCATGCCCGCTCCCCTTGATCCGGGGCCCAGTATATCGTCGCAGTGCTCAAGCGACAGTTGGGGGAAGCATTGACCACAATCGTTCACGACACCGTCATCGTCACCGGCGACGACAACGACGCGGTGCATTACGGCGCCTCGATCGCCATCGACGGCAAGAAGATCGCCGCGATCGGCGCCAACGCCGACCTCCAGGCACGCTATCCCTCGGCCGACCGCATCAACGGCCGAGGCAAGATGGTGATGCCCGGCTTCGCCAACACCCACACCCACCTCACCATGACCCTGGCACGCGGCGTATTCGAGGACCTCTCGCCGCCGCACAAGCCGCCCTTCTCCGGTGGCCTCTCGCCGATCCCGCTGCCCGACATGACACCCGACGAGCGCCGCGTGATGGCCCAGCTCGGCGCGCTCGAGTGCCTGCGCAGCGGTGTCACCTTCATGCTCGAGGATTCCGACAACATCGACGACTACGCCGAGACGCTGGGCAAGTCGGGCCTGCGGTTCCTGTTCGGCGAGCGCGCCTACGACCGGGTGGGCACCTCGATCGGCGATCCGGCGCCCTATCAGCTCGACCGCGCCCTCGGCCGGAAGCACATCGAGACGATCGAGAAAACCTTCGCCAAGTGGAACGGCAAGGCGGACGGCCGCATCCGCATCGCTATCTCGGCCTGGGCGCCCGACATGTGCTCGCCCGGGTTGCTCGAGGACCTGAGCGCGCTGCAGAAGAAGCTCGGCACCTGGATGACCATCCATCTCAATCAGATCTGGGGCGAGGTCGCCGCGGTGCGGGCGCACCGCAACCGGTTGCCCACCGAGTATCTCGCCGAGCTCGGCTTCCTGAACGAGAAGGTGATCTGCGCCCATTGCCGCTGCATGGATCCGCGCGAGGAGAAGCTGCTGGGCGACGCGAAGGTCATCGTCGCCTTCAACGCCGCGATCGCCGCCCGCCGCGGCCTCAGCCCGCGCATCCAGTCGCTCGAGTCGCAGGGCTGCACCATCACCATGGGCTCGGACAACATGGCCGAGGACATGGTCGAGGTGATGCGCACCGGCATGTTCATGGAGCGCATCCGCCGCGAGGACGGACGGCAGCCGACACCCGAGCAGGCGCTGCGCTGGGCGAGCCGCAACGGATACGAGGCGTTCGGCATGGCCGACGGCGGCTGGCTCGCCGCCGGCAACAAGGCCGACTTCATCATGATCGACACCCAGCGGGCGCACCTCGTGCCGATGCTGCGCGCCGTCTCCAACTTCGTGCACAACGGCCAGGCGCGCGATGTGGAGTCGGTGATGGTCGATGGTCAATGGCTGATGCGCGACGGCAAGGTGCTCAGCATGGACGAGCCCGCGATCATCGCCGCGGCGCAGGAGGTCTCGAACAGGGCATGGTCACGCCAGTTCAAGGCGAACTTCAAGCCCCCCGCCGGCTTCTCGCCCGAGGCGCTGCCGTAAACTTCCTCTCTCGCTTTCTTCCTCCTCTCCCAATCGCAGGGAAGAGGAACATGAGAAGAGGAGCGGCTGACGGCGCGCTATTGGACGCTTCAGTCCACGGTCATCCCCGCCTCGCGCACGATCGTCTCGTAGCGCTTGCGTTCGGCCGCGATGAAGTCTGCGAATTCCGCCGGCGTGCCGCCGACCGCGACACCGCCCGAGGTCGCGATCACCGCGCGCACGCCAGGCGCCGCAACGGCGCGGATCGTCTCCTCGCTCAGCTTCTTCAGGACAGCGTCCGGCATGTTCTTCGGGCCGACCAGCCCATACCACGCCACCGACTGGTAGCCCGGCACGCCCGCCTCCGAAACCGTCGGCACGTCGGGATAGTCGGGGCTGCGCTGCGGCGAGCTGACGGCCAAAGCACGCAGCTTGCCCGAGGTCACGACTTCCCTGGAGTTGGGCTGGATGATCACCAGATCGAGATTGCCCGCCATCAGATCGAGCTGCGCCGGGTTGCCGCCCTTGTAGGCAACATGGGTCATGGTGAGCCCCGCCATGTGCGCGAACAGCGCGCCCGCGAGATGCTGCGAGGAGCCGTTGCCGCCGGAGCCGTAGTTCAGCGGCTTGGGCGATTTCCTGGCGAGATCGATCAGCTCGGCCAGCGTCTTCACCGGCAGCGAGGGGTGCACCAGCACGAGTTGCGGGAAGGTCGCGAGCAGGCTGATCGGCGTGAAGTCGTTGACGCCGTCGTAAGGCAGCTTCTTGTAGATCAGCGGATTGATGGCGTGGCCCATCGCCACCGTGGACAGTGTGTAGCCGTCGCCCGGCGCCTTGGCGACGATGTCGCCCGCCACCACGCCGTTGGCGCCGGCGCGGTTGTCGGCGACGACGACCTGGCCCCACGCCTCCTGCAGGTGCTGGCCGACCGCGCGCGCCAGCAGGTCGGTCGTGCCGCCCGGCGAGAAGGGGATGACCATGCGGATCTGCTTCTCGGGATAGGCGCCTTGCGCGCGAGCGAGCGCAGGCGCAAGGGCCGCCGCAGCGACCCCCTTGAGAAAGACCGAGCGCTTCATTGCAGGTAATAGCCCGACGGCGTGCCCTTCACCGTGGTGCGCTCGAGATGGCGGATCTCGCCTTCCTGATAGTCGCCGAGCGCGATGTGCATGGTGCAGCGGTTGTCCCACAGGACGATGTCGTCCTGCCGCCACTGATGGCGATAGACGAACTGCGGCCGCGTCGCATGCTTCACCAGGTAGTCGATCAGCGGCTTGCTCTCCTCGACTGTCATGCCGACGAAGCACGACACCTTCTCGCCGATGTAGAGCGCCTTCCTGCCGGTCTCGGGATGCACGCGCACCACCGGCTGGGCGATCGGTGGGTTGATCTTCTTCTGCTCCTTCTCGCGGTCGGAGTTGGGATCGTCGACCTTGCGCGTACCGGTATGGATGCCGTGCAACGGCTCGATCATCTTCTTCATGCCGTCCGACAGCGTATCGTAGGCACGGTACATGTTGGTGAACATGGTGTCGCCGCCGACCGGCGGGATGGTGATGCCGCGCAGCAGCGAGCCGAGCGACGGCACCGGCGTGAACGACATGTCGGAATGCCATTGCTGGCCGGTGTATCGCGAGTCGGACGGCTTGCCGTTTTCCTTCGGGATATTCGTGACCAGCAGCAGCTCGGGATAATCGGGATGGCGGTCGCGCGGCAGCGAGGCGTGATTGTCCAGTTCGCCGAAGCGGCGGCTGAAGGCGATGTGCTGCTCGCGCGTGATCTTCTGGTCCCGGAACAGGAGAATGCCGCTCTGGAGAAAGGCGCGATGGATCTGGTCGAATTCGGAGTTGCTGAGCGGCTTGCCGACATCGACGCCATGAATTTCGGCGCCAAGCGCATAGGACAAGGGACGCACGGAAATGGACATGACGCTGACCTCGTGGATCGAATGATTGCATACCGTGCGTACCGCTGTTTGCGGCGTCAAGGCATGGCACTGCAATCCCGTGCCGTCATTCCGGGCCTCGAAAGCCTGTCGGCTGCGTCAACGCAGTGCACGACGACTGAACATTGGAGCAGCGTCGATTTCTCTGTTGTGAGCGAAATCATCAAGGAGAATAGTGCCTCGTGATCTCCATTATCGAAGTGGCCCGATGATCTCGCCGCTCAGTCTCGCCAACGTGCTGATGCTGTTCGCTGCCTTCTTCTGTTTGTGGACCACGTCGCCGCAATCACGCGGCGGCGTCGTACGACTGTGGCGTCTGGCAATGCCGGCGGCTTTTGCCGCGGTAGTTGCATTGATGCTCCTCTCCAGCATGTTCGACGCGACCTTGCAGCACGATGCAGAATGGGTGATTGCATTGTTGCTGGGCGGCTTCATCGGCCGCACACGCGGCTGGACCCTCCAGGTCGAAATCGACCGGATGTGGGGCCTGGCGCGCTTGCCGCGCACGGTCGACGCCCTTGTGATCGCAGGCGGAGTCGTTACCGTGGCGGCCATCGATTTCATATCCTCTGTACTGGAGGAGGCACTGATCGCCCCGGTCCATGTTGCCGCCGGGTCGGCATTCTGCGCGGGCTTCCTGGCGTGCCGCGCCCTGGCGATCATCGTGCGCGCCACCCGCGCCCCGCACGTCGGCCTGCGCGACGCCACCCACGGCTGAGTTCTTCGGTGGGCATGAGAATGTGCGTCAGCGCTGCGCCGCCATCGGCTCGCGATAGCTGCCCTCGGGGTAGGGAGCCTGGACCATCGGGGTGCGGGTGTCGCCGCCGCCGGGTCCGACACACCAGTTGAGCCGGCCGAGCGGCAGTCGATGCACGGAAGCGACCAGCGCCACCGCCTCGCGGTCGATGCAACGGCCCATCGCCGGATTGTAGACCGGCGCCATCAGCCCCGAGCCGCCATGGCCCGCGCCCAGCACGTGGCCGAACTCGTGCATCACCACTCCGGTGAGGTCGCGCTGGCCGATGCGGTCGCTGATGACGTAGACGAATCCGCCGTTTCCGCCCGCCGTCACTGCAAGGGCATTCACCCCTTCGCCCTGGCGAGCCATGGGATGGCGGCTGTCGACACGGGCTACGACCCAGCCGCCCGAACGCTTGATTCGGGCCAGCATTGCGCGCGTGGGATTGTCCGGGAGCGTCCTGGCGTGAAATCGCACGAAGCCGTTCAGCACGTAATTCCACTGGCGCATCGCCGCCACGATCCGCCCACGCTCATAGTTGTCGAAATCGCGATCCACATAGAGGTCGATCGTGCGGCCGCTCGTGGCCGGCGCAGCGTGGTCGGTATAGCGCCAACCGCCCATGGTGGCGGCGCTGGCCGGGACGGCGGAGACAAGTATCGCAACGGCCAGAAGCGCAAAGCCGCTGGCCAGAAGCATCGCGATCAACCGGGGAAGACGCAAAGACGTTCTCCTTACATGCGTCATACGCGGGCAGCCGTCCCGCCATCCCTCGCCGTCAGCGAGAAGCCCGCAGGTGCCATCCGCCCTCGGTTCGAAGCCGCTCGAACCTCACGCCAAACGCCTCGTCCAGCCGCCGATCACCGACCAGCCCGGCCGCCGGCTCGTCGGCGACGACCTGCCCACCAGCGAGCAGCACGACCCGCCCGAAGCAACTGAAGGCGAGATCGAGATCGTGCACGACCACCACCGACAGCCGGTCCCGGCCGCGGGCCGCCAGCGCCTCGACGACGTCCAGCCGATGCCCGATATCGAGGCTCGCCGCCGGCTCGTCGGCCAGCAGCACCGGCGGATCGACCACCAACACGGCGGCCAGCAACACCCTCGCCCGCTCTCCGCCTGACAGTGTCGACCAGCGCCGCGGCTCGAGGCCGGCCAGCTCGAACGCGACGATCGCCTGCTTCAGCGCATCGGCAGGCAGGCGTTCACCGCGCTCGGCGCCGAGGCGGAGAAGCTGAGCCACGCTGAGATCCCAGTGCGGCTCGAAATGCTGCGGCAGGAAACCGATGGTGCGCGCCCGCACGGCCGCCGACAGGTCGGCCAGGGAGCGCCTGCCCAACCGCACCTGTCCTTCCGTCGGCGTCTCGATGCCTGCGAGAATCTTCAGGAGCGTCGACTTACCGGCGCCGTTGGGCCCAATTATGGCAACTGATTCGGTCGCATCGAGCGACAGTGAAAGCCCCTTGAGCAGCGTCGCCGCACCGCGCCGCACCACCAGTCTTTCGGCGGTGAGGACGCTCATGTCCGCAGCCGTCGCGCGAGCAGCAGGATGAAGAACGGCCCGCCTGCCACCGCCGTCACCAGGCCGAGCGGGATCTCCGCCGGCGGCAGGGCCGCGCGCGCGATCGCATCCGCCAGCACGACCACGATCGCACCGACCAGCGCCGACGCGGGCAGCAGCGGACGGTGCAGCGGACCGACGATCCAGCGGGCGACATGCGGCGAGGCCAGCCCGACGAACGCGACCAGCCCGCCGAAGGCAACGGCCGCCGCCACGATGACCGATCCCGCCAGCACCGCGACCATCACGAAGCGGCGCACGTCGAGGCCGAAGGCGACTGCCATGGTCTCGCCCAGGCCCAGCACGTCGAGGCGGCGCGCGAGCGCCTGCGCGAGGCCGAGGCAGCCGGCTGTGATCAGCGCGATCCAGCCGATGCCATTCCAGGTCGGTGTCTGGATGCCGCCCAGCACCCAGCTCAGCACGACCTGCAGGTTCACCGTGTCGTCCGACAAGGCGAGCATGAGGAACGAGCGCAAGGCGCCGAGGATTGCCGCGATCGCCACGCCGGCGAGCAGCAGGCCCGCCGCATCGACCGCCCCGGCCACCCGCGCGATGCCGATGACAAGCATCGTGGCGCCCCAGGCGCCGGCAAAGGCGAGCAGCGGCAGCAGCCAGGCCTGCGGCAGGACGAACGGCGCCAGCAGCGCCACCGTGGCACCGAGCGCCGCGCCGCCGGCGGAGCCCAGCAGGTACGGCTCGGCGAGCGGATTGCGGAAGACACCCTGGTAGATCGTGCCGCCAAGGCCGAGCAGCGCGCCCACGAAGGCCGCGGCGATCACGCGCGGCAGGCGCCATTCGAACAGCAGCCGGCTGCGCAGCGCCTGGTCCCCCGCGATCGCGCGCATCAGGTCGGCCGGCGAGGCCCATTCATGGCCGGCACAGGCCGCGACCACGACGGCGAGCAGCAGCATCGCGCCGAGGCCGAGCCAGACCTTCATGGCTTCATCGCATCCGGGTGGAAGATCGCGGCGAGATGCTCGATGCCGTCGATGGTGCGCGGACCGGGAATCAGAAGCTCGACCCGGCTCACCGTGCGAGCCCGGCCTGCGCGGACCGCACGCGTGTCCCGCCAGCCCGGCTGCGCGATCAGATCCTTGAGGTCGCGCTCGTTGCCGGCCCACAGCAGCACGTCGGGATCGGCATTGAGGATCGCCTCGGGCGAAACCTGCGCGAGTGTCGCGGTTCCGGGCAGGGCGAAGCGTGCCCCGGCCATCACCATGGCGTCGCCGGTGTAGGTGCCCTCGCGTGCGACCAGCAGCAGCCCGTTGCCGAGCCGTCCGGTGATCATGATCGTGCTGGGCGGCTTGCGTCCCTCGACCTTGCGCCTGACCGCGGCCATGCGCGCCGCGAAGCGCGCCGCGACCTCCTCGCCGCGTTCTGGCACGCCGGCGATGCGCCCCATCAGCCGGACATTGGCCAGGATCTCGGGCACGCTGCGCTGCAGGAACACCACGATCGGCACGCCGAGCCGCTCCATCGGATCGACCAGCTGGTTCGCCGCCTGACGCGACGGCGTCACGACAACGAGATCGGGCTTGAGGGCCACCACCGCGTCGACCGAGAAGCCGAGCCGCCCGCCGACCAGCGGCCGGTCGAGCACCTCGCGCGGATAACGGGTGAAAGCCTCGATGCCGACGATCCGGTCGGCCAGGCCGAGCGACGCCACGATCTCCACGTTGGAGGCGAAGATCGGCACGATACGTTGCGGCGGCGCGGCAACGGTGAAGCTGCGGCCGAGCGCGTCACGGACGGTGACCGGCTCGGCCGCTTGCGCGGGCAAGGCAAGAGCCAGCGCCATCACAACAGTCATACGCTGGGGGCGCGCGGAAGGCACTCTCGTCAGAACTTCACCTGCGCACCGACGATCAGCTCGCGGCCCGGCATCGAGTTGCCGCAGGCGCCGTTCTGGTTGGCCAGGTTGTTGCCGCACGGCGAGGAATCGAGACCGATGAAGATCGGATGGTCGTTGACGTCGAAGATGTTGTTCACCGCGGCGAACAGCTTCACACCCTTTTTCACATCGATCTCGCCGCGCATGTTGAAGACCCAGAATGGCGGCTTGCGATAGACCGTCGAGGAACGGATCTGGCCGGGATACAGGATCGGGTTCAGAGATTCCTCGGTATTGTACCACATCGGCCCGCGCAGGATGCCGAGAACCTGGAAGCTCCACGGCATCTCGACGCCGGCCTGGCCGAAGCGCGTGCCGATCGCCGTCTCGTACTGGTTGATGCGCGTGGCGGTGTCGGTGCCGAAAGCGGCCGGCGCACCGTAGTCGATCATCTTGAAATTGTAGTAGCCGTTGCCGAACAGATTCCAGAGCCAAGTCCCGGGCACGTTGAGTCCGAGCGTGCGGATAACGCTGGCATCGAATTGGTACTCGAGGCCCTGCACGACGAGATTGCCGGGATTGTTCCGCTGCTGCTGGATCACCACGCCGCCGATCGACGAAATGGTGGTGGCCGTGATGCGATTGCTGATGATGTTCTGGAAGATCGCCAGATCGAGGCGGCCGCCGTCCCAGTTCGCCGTCGCGCCGGCTTCGATCTGGTGCGCATACTCCGGCACCAGATTCGGATTGCCGAAGATGGTCGTGCCGATCGGCGTGACCGTGAAGTTCGCACCGAGCTCGGTCGCCGTGGGAGCGCGGAAGCCGCTCGAGGCGCCGATCCGGGTGTTCAGCCAGCTGGTGGCCGCGAAGGTCGCGCCGGCCGAGTATGTCGTCGCCCGGTAGTTGTTGCTGCCGGGCAGCAGGGTCGGCGCGTTCGGCGTCCAGTCGACCGCCGTGTTGCCGTAGGTCTGGCGCACGCCGGCACGCACCGTCACGCGGTCGTCGAAGAAGGTCTGCGCATCCTCGATGTAGAAGGCGAAGACGTTTTCGGTCTGGTTGTTGTCCTGCGGCGAGACCTGGTTCGAGACCGCATTGGTGAGGCGATAGCGGTTGGAGCGGACCGTGCTGCGCTCCCAGTCGATGCCGAGCAGCAGCTCGTTGCCCGTCCAGGGCTTGTAGCCCGGTTGGAAGCGCGTGCCCATGACATCGACCTGGCGGCGGTTGCGGTCGAGGTAGCTCCGGGAGCCGAAGGCGTTGAGCGCGCTGAGCGGGCTCGGGTTGCTGAGGTCGTCGACGTCGCGCACGTAATAGCCTTGGAAGAACAGGCTGCCGCGGCCGTCAGGCGTCTTGGCGGAGTAGGACAGATCGGCCGACTGGTTGTAGCGGTTGTCGAAGGCGAAGACGTTGGAGGAAGAGCCGCGGAACCCGGCGTCGTAGACGCCGTCGCTGCGGACCGTGACGTCGATCCTGCTGTTCTCGTCGATCTGCATGCCGAAGGCGCCGGTGCCGCCGTAGCGCGTCCAATGCGTGTTCTGTTCGGTGACGTTGCCGCTTCTGTCGTAGTCCTGGCGCGAGCCGCCCTGGACGCCGACATACCAGTCGTACTTGCCGGTGGTGCCGCCGCTTTGCGCCTTGCCCTGGAACAGCGACCACGAGCCGACGGCGCCTTCGACCAGCGTGCCGGGCGCCGTCCGGCCGGTCTTCAGGATGATGTTGATCACGCCGCCCATGTTCTGGCTGCCGTAGATCACCGAGGACGGGCCGCGCACGACCTCGATGCGCTCGACGTCGGCGATCGACAGCTTGGACACGTTGGCCGTGCCGGCGCGATGGCCGTTGATCAGGATCAGCACCTGGCTGCGAAAATCACGCCCCTGCCCCTCGGTCGAGGCGCCGCGGATGTTGATCGAGGTCTGGGCCGCGGTCCATTCGCTCATGAAGCCGATCGAGTTCTCGGCCAGGAGATCGGTCACCGACTTGGCGGTCGAGCGCTTGATGCGCTCCTGTGGAATGATCTGGATGGTGCCGGCGATTCGGCTCACTTCTTCCGGCCGGCCGGTGGCGGTCACCACCGTGGGCGGCATGGTCGTGGCGGTGGAGTCCTCCCTCCACTCCTGTGCGACGGCGGGCGAGGCAAGCAGCATGGCCGCAAGTGCGATCCGCGACAGCTTCCTTCCCCTGCTACGGGGGCTGCTCGCAAATCCATAGAGACCTCCGTCGTCCCGACCGGAGCCGAGCGTAGCGAGGCGGAGCGGAGGGACCTGCTCTTGCAACGTCTGCCGGGATGAGCAGGTCCCTCGACTGCGCTCCGCTCCGCTCGGGACGACGGAATTTGGTGACGCGATCATGAGTTCCCCCAAACGAGCACAGCGGATTTCCTTGGAATATTGAGCCGGACACCGGCGGCATCGGGCAGCGCCTGCGCTGCGAGATGCGCAGCCAGGGTGGCCCGGCGGTCGTCGGACGGGCTCCAGCCGAGGCGGTCGGCGAGATAGGCGGAAAGTCGTGGCAGGTCCTGCACGACGCCGGAGAAGGTCCAGTTGGCGAAGGCCATCGCGTGCGGCCGCGAGGCAAGACCGAGGCCGCGCATCACGATGTCGAGCCCCGGCGTCTCGTCCTCGCGATGCCATTCCGATGGCAGGCAGCCCGCAAAGCAGAGGCCGCGCGGCCCGGCATGCGCCGGCACGACCCAGATGACGGTGTGCCGCGCCCAAATCCGACAGCGTGCGAGGAACCGCTCCGGATCATCGAACAAGGCGGGCATCGTTGCCGCCAGCACGGTGTCGTGCGCACTCGAAGCGACGTCCGCTTCTTCCCAACTCTCGGGCACGATGCGAGGCGGCACGTGAAGGCGGGCGAGACGCGCGCGCATGGAGGGCGACGGCTCGATCGCCGTCCACGGCAGCGCGCGATCCTGCAGTGCCGCGCCGAGCTGCCCGCCGCCGGCGCCAACATCGAGCAGACGGCCGACCTCGGGCACCAGCCGGCGCACCCGCGGCGCAATACGCGCCACGTAGTCGGAGGTATCGATCGCCGAGGCATAGAGCTCGAGCGGATCGATGTCGTGCCGTCGAGCGGTTGATGGAAACGAGGAGACAGTCACGACAGACTCGCGGCGCACGTCGAACCGTCACCGCGAACCGTAGCCATCGACGCCCATTGCCGGGACGCCGTCAGTTTCTACATAAGGACACCCCGCCCCATGCGTTCGCGCGTGACCGCGGCTAGTGGCAGGTCTCCTGGCTCGCGGGTCGTTGCCTTCGACCACCTTCCCGGAAAGTATTTCCAGTGGCTTATCGGTCGTCAGCTCGTCGCTTACAGTTGCGGGGGCAGCCGCGGCGTTTACCGCGTTCCCTTTTGTTCCCTTGCGGGAACCACTGGTTCAATCGTGGCAGCGGGTGTGAGAATCGTCAACGCGTAAAGACGAGATCGCCGGTGTAGTGGCGCTCCTCCCAGTGATGACGCTCGAGCTCGGGGTCGATGTGCTCCTCGGCAGGCCAGCCGAGATCGAGATAGGCAACCAGCCGCCAGCCCTCGGGCACGTCGAGCGCGCGCGTCACCTCGGCCGGATCGAGGATCGAGACCCAGCCCATGCCGAGCCCTTCGGCGCGCGCGCCGAGCCACATCGTCTGCACGGCAGCGACCACCGAATAGCGCAAGGTCTCGGGCATGGTCTGGCGGCCGAGCCCGCGGCCGGTGTCGGTCGATTCGTCGGAGAAGACGGCGAGATGGATCGGCGCTTCCTTGAGACCAGCGAGCTTCAGCGACACGTAGTTCGCACGTTGCTCACCTTCGTAGCCGCCCAGCGCCTTCTCGTTGGCCTTGGCGAAACTCTCCCACACCGCGCGCCTCCGCTCGGGTGATTTCACCTTCACGAAGCGCCACGGCTGGCTGAGCCCGACCGAGGGCGCGTGCGTGGCCAGCTCGATCAGGTCGTCGAGCAGCTTTTCGTCGACCGGATCGGTGCGGAAGCGGCGCACGTCGCGGCGCCACAGCACGAGGTCGCGGAAGGTCTTGCGGAAGGTTGCATCGAACGGCAGGTGCGACGGCGGCGGCTTCATGACGATCCTTTGCTCACGATGAGGCCCCTGCTGATGGCGTGAAAGAACGTGCCGCTCACCGAGCCGCGGCACGCACCCACCTCCGGAACGACCGCGCCGGACACGTCGCGGCAATCGACCAGCGGCTCGTCGCCGATCGACAGCGTGCGGGCGTAATGAAACTCATGACCCATGATTTCGTTCCCCGCCGATCCGAGCGCGCAATCGACGCAAAGGCGGGCGCGGCGGTAACCGATGTGCAGCCGGCGCCGGGCGAACGAGGTTTCGAGCTGCAGCAGCCCGGCCATCGCGTGGCGCCGGCCATCGGCGTCCTCGAGCCCCTGCCCCAGCACCATGTAGCCGCCGCACTCGCCGTGGATCGTGACCGATCGCGCGGCCGCCCGCCGCAGCCCGTCGAGGAAGCGGGAGGCGGCAGCGAGGGCGCCGGCATGCAGCTCGGGGTAGCCGCCGGGCAGCCAGATCGCGTCGGCGCTTGCGTCCGGCGCCTCATCCGCCAGCGGCGAGAACGGCAGGATCTCCGCACCGGCCGACCGCCAGTGATCGAGCAGGTGCGGATACATGAACGAGAACGCCCGGTCCTGCGCGAGTGCGATGCGCTGGCCGGGCGGAGGCAATCCGCCAGCCGCCGCGTCGGCGAGCCTGGCGGGATGCGCGCTGTGGCGGATCGCCTCGAGATCGAGCGACTGCTCCAGCGCATCCGCCACCGCGTCGAGGCGCGTCTCGATGTCCGCGGTTTCGACGGCCTGCACCAAGCCGAGATGCCGTTCAGGCAAGGCGAACCGGACATCGTTCGGGACGCCGCCGAACAGCTTGATGCCGACCCGGTCGAAGGCCGGCCGGATCATCGCGAGATGCCGCGCGCTCGCGACCCGATTGAGGATTACCCCCGCGATGCCGACATCGTCGCGAAAGTTGGCGCAGCCCAAGGCGACCGCGGCTGCCGTTTCGATCTGGCCCTTCACGTCGAGCACCAGCACGACCGGCCAGCCCAGGGACGCTGCCACGTCGGACGTGGCCCCTCGCCCGCCGGCGCCGTCGAACAGTCCCATCACGCCCTCGGTGACGACGAGCTCGGCGGGATGACGCGCGACAAGGTCGGACAAAAACCCGCGCGACATCGCCCAGCTGTCGAGATTGAAGCTCGGCCGTCCGGCGGCGAAGGCATGGAAGGCGGGATCGATGTAGTCCGGCCCGCATTTGTACGGCTGGACCGTGAGCCCGCGCCGCGCGAAGGCGCGCATGAGGCCGAGCGCGATCGTCGTCTTGCCGGCGCCCGATCGAACCGCCGAGACGATCAGGCCTCGCGATGTCATCTGCTGGGAGCGCGGCTCTCCAGAGCCGCTGTTCCTGGTATCGCCGCATCCCATGAGCGGCTCTGGAGAGCCGCGCTCCCGGCAAGCTGATGAGTCATCGCCAGCCGACCAGTCCCGACAGGACCTGCCGGCGCAGGCCGGCGACGGCGCCGATCACCACGATCGCCGGCGAGCCGATGCCGTTCACCTGCGCGTCCTCGACCAGGCGGGCGAGCGTGCTGTCGACGACCTTCTCTTGTTCCGTTGTCGCCGCGTGCAGTAGTGCGGCCGGCGTGTCGGCGGCCATGCCGCCCTTCATCAGCGCGACTGTGATGCCGGCGAGCTGAGTCATCGGCATGTAGAGGATGACCGGCTGGCCGAGCCGGGCGAGCGCCACCCAGTCTGCACTCGACTGATCGTCGTCGGCGCGGTGGCCGGCCGCGAGCACGACGGCATGATTGGTATCGCGCGTCGTGGCGGGGATGCCGGCCAGCGCCGTTGCCGCGAGGCCAGAGGTGATGCCCGGGATCAACCGATAGCGGATGCCTGCCTCGGCCAGCGCCAGCACCTCGTCCCAGCCGCGCCCGAAGACGAAGGGATCGCCGCCCTTCAAGCGCAACACGCGGCGGCCGGCGCGGGCGCGGTCGATCAGGATGCCGTTGATCTCATTCTGATGGGGCGACGGCCGGCCGCCGCGCTTGCCGGCCGGGATAAGCTCCGCGCCGTCGCGCCTCAGGGTCAGCACCCTCGGATCGATCAGCGCGTCGTGCACGATGTCGTCCGCCGCTGACACGGCATGCAGCGCGAGCAACGTCAGCAGGCGCGGATCGCCAGGACCGGCGCCCGCCAGCCAGACTTCGCCCGGCGGGAAGTCGGGCATCGGCGGGAAATGCGCGAAGCTCACGCGCCGCGTCCCCGGAAGCGGCGCTGATAGGCCGCGTCGTAGAGCGACGAGTCGCGGAAGTCGCGCGCCGACAGGACCTTGCCGACCAGGATCAGCGCCGTGCGTTCGATCGGATGCCTGGCTACTTCGGCCGCGATGGTGGCAAGCGTGCCGCGAATGATCGTCTCGTCCGGCCAGCTCGCGCGATAGACGACGGCGACGGGGCAGTCCGCGCCGTAGAACGGCGTCGTCTCAGCAACGACCTTCGCTAGGACATGGATCGACAGATGAATGGCGAGCGTCGCGCCGGTCGCGGCATAGGCCGCGAGCGTCTCGCCCTCCGGCATCGCCGAGGCGCGGCCCGACGTGCGGGTCAGCACCACGGTCTGCGCTGTTTCGGGCAAGGTCAGCTCCTGGTTCAAGGCCGCCGCCGCGGCCGAGAACGACGGCACGCCGGGCGTCACGGTGTAAGCAATGCCTGCCGCATCGAGACGCCGAAGCTGCTCGCCCATCGCGCTCCAGATCGAGAGGTCGCCGGAATGCAGCCGCGCCACGTCCTCGCCCGCATCCGTCGCGCGCCGGCACTCCGCCACGATCTCGTCGAGCGACATCGGCGCGGTGTCGACGATCCGCGCGCCCGGCGGGCAATGATCGAGCAGCGCCCTGGGCACCAGAGACCCGGCATAGAGGCAGACCGGACAACGGGCGATCAGGTCGCGGCCGCGCACCGTGATCAGGTCCGGCGCACCCGGACCAGCGCCGATGAAGTAAATGGTCACCGCCCGTCTCCCCTGGCGATGGCACAGGTCGCCAGCATCGTCGCAACGCGCGCGCCGAGCAGCCGCGCGTTACGGCCGGCGGCGACCAAAGCCGAAGCCTCGGCGATCGACGGCACGCCCTTCGCTTCGAGCACCCGATTTGACCGCGTCAGCACCTGTCCTCCGACCTCTTCAAGCTCGTCAACCGTGCAGGCCACAAGTTCCGCCGACAGTCGGCGCGAGACTTCCGCGAAGGCCGGATCGGTGGCCTTGTCCGACTCGGTCGCAACCGCGTCGAGTCGGTCGGCGGGCAGATCGAACATTCCCAGCGCCCTGCGCACGACCTTCTCGAGGTCATCGGCCGTGATCTCGCGGCGGCAACCGATACCGGCGACAATCATGGCTTGGTCACCCGCCACTGGATGATCGGCGCGGCCGGCCGCCAGACGAAGACCTTGCCGCTGGTGCCCGCCTTCCCCGACTTGGCAATCTCGACCCGAGTCAGTTCCCCACCGTGACGCTGGAAGAGTTCAATCAGCCGCGCCTCGGAGCCGAGCGACACCGCGTTCGCGACGAGCCGTCCTCCCGGCTTGAGCACCGACCACACCGCCTCGAACAAGCCCGCATCGCCGAGCCCGCCGCCGATAAACACGGCATCGGGCGCCGGCAATCCCGCCAGTGCTTCGGGCGCATGACCCTGCACGATGCGAAGATCGGGCGTGCCGAGCGCCGCGGCGTTGCGCGTGGCACGGGCCGCGCGTTCGGCACCTTCCTCGATGCCGATGGCCTTGAGCGACGGATGGCGCAGCAGCCATTCGATCGCGATCGAGCCCGCGCCCAAGCCGACGTCCCAGAGGAGCTCGCCTTGCCGCGGCGCCAGCGCCGAAACCGTGATCGCGCGCACGTCGCGCTTGGTGAGCTGGCCGTCGTGCTCGAACAGGCTGTCGTCGAGCCCGGGCGCGAGGCTGAGCGCGGAGGACGCAGCGCCGACCACCTCCACCGCGATCGTGTTGAGCGCTTCGACCGTGCCGAGATCGAAGCCGGCGGCCGTCGTCCGCCGCACGCGTTCGTTCGGCCCGCCCATGCGTTCAAGCACCGCCATCGACGAGTCGCCAAAATCGCGCGCGCGCAAGAGCGCCGCCAGCTTCGCTGGCGTCTCGCCGTCCCACGACAGCGCAAGGATGCGGGCGCCCGGCTGCAGGTAGCGCACGATCCCCTCCAGCGCGCGGCCATGCAGGCTGACCGGCGACACCTCCTGCAGGGACCAGCCGAGCCGCGCCGCCGCGAGGCTGAAGGCGCCGGCCTGCGGCACGCACAGCATCTCTTCCGGCGAGAACGAGCGCATCAGCATATCGCCAACGCCGTAGTGGAAGGGGTCGCCGCTCGCCAGCACGGCCACCGGTCGGCCGCGGTGCTTCTCGATGTCGGGCAGCACGGTGCCGATCGGGCTCGGCCACGAAAGCCGCTCGCTCTTGATCAGCGGGTCCGCCAGGGCGAGGTGCCGCTTCCCGCCCAGGACCAGCTCGGCGTCGGACACCAGCCGGCGCGCGATCGGCGAGAGCCCGTCGACGCCATCCTCGCCGATGCCGACGATGGACAGCCAGCGCTGCGGACGGCTACTCACGGCCATGGCCCTGCGCGTCCTGATTCTTGGCGGCACGACGGAAGCCTCCGCGCTCGCCCAACAGGTCGCCGGCGATCCGCGCCTCGCGCCGATCCTCTCGCTGGCCGGCCGCACCGTCAGTCCGCGCGCGCAGCCGATCGCCACCAGGACCGGCGGCTTCGGCGGCATCGACGGGCTCTTGCGCTTCCTGCACGACGAGGCAATCGAAGCGGTGGTCGATGCCACGCATCCCTACGCCGACCAGATATCGGCTCACGCCGTCGCGGCCTGCCGCGAGACCGGCGTGCCGCTGACCTCGCTGGTGCGGCTCGAGTGGCAGCCCGAGGCGGGCGACCGCTGGCAGGTCGTTCCGAGTTTCGATGCCGCTGCCCACGCGCTCGGCACGCCCCCGCGGCGCGTCTTCCTCAGCCTCGGGCGCCAGGAACTGCACATCTTCGCTGCCGCACCGCAGCACCACTACATCGCGCGACTGATCGAACGGCCGGAGCGCGAGGACTTGCCGCCCGACCTCCGCCTGATCCAGGCGCGCGGCCCGTTCGACCGGGAGGCCGAACTGCGCCTGCTGATCGAAGAGCGGATCGACGTGATGGTCTCGAAGAACGCGGGCGGCAACGCCACTTACGCCAAGATCGCAGCGGCGCGTGCGCTCGCCCTGCCCGTCGTCATGATCGCGCGGCCACACAAGCCGGCAGGCCATATCCTGACCAACGTCGAGAAGGCCGTTGCCTGGCTTCACGGCTTGGCTCCGCGCGGCGTGTAGATCCAGCGGCCGACCCGGCGTGTCGTGCTCGAGCCGACGATGACGAGCGTCCGCATGTCGGCCACGCTTGCGTCGGCGTCCGCGAGGGTCGTTACGACGACCTTCGAGTCGGCGCTGCCCGCCGCGCGCACGAACAGCACCGGCGTCTCGCCGGCCTTGATCGAGCGCAGCAGCGTGAACGCCTCGCCGAGCTGATGCGGTCGGGCCTTCGAGGCCGGATTGTAGAGCGAGATCACGAAGTCCGCCTCGGCGGCGGCCTTGAGGCGGCGCTCGATGGTGGCCCAGCTCTTGAGATTGTCCGACAGCGAGAGGGCGCAGAAGTCGCCACCCAACGGCGCGCCGGCTTCGGCTGCCGCTGCCAGCATCGCCGTGACGCCGGGCTCGACCCGGATGTCGAGTAAGTGCCATTCGGGGTCGCCGGACTCGACCGCCTCGAAGATCGCTGCGGCCATGGCGAACACGCCGGGATCGCCACCCGACACCACGGCGACGCGGCGGCCAGACGCCGCGAGAGCCAGCGCGTGGCGTGCGCGGTCGAGCTCGACCCGGTTGTCTGAAGCATGGCGGCACTGATCGGCGCGCAACGCCGGCACGCGATCGAGATAGGGACCGTATCCCACCAGATCCGTCGCCGCGGCGAGGGCCTCCTGCGTCGCGGGAGTCATCAGCTCG
Source organism: Reyranella sp. (assembly GCF_965279465.1). Classification (NCBI taxonomy): domain Bacteria; kingdom Pseudomonadati; phylum Pseudomonadota; class Alphaproteobacteria; order Hyphomicrobiales; family Reyranellaceae; genus Reyranella; species Reyranella sp. Next base: position 2,093,256 of record NZ_OZ257242.1, on the reverse strand, counting down.
GGCTTGCCCGGGCCGGTGCCGACGACGACGAGCGAGCCGGTCACAGCCGCCTCCCCTCGCCCGGGATCAGCACCATGGCGAAGTATGCGCCCCTCGGCGCGTCGCAGTCAGCCAGAGGCACGATGCGCTCGTCCTGCATGGTGCCGCGCTCGACATAGACCGCCCGCGAGAGAAGTCCCGCCCGCTCGACGGCGCGGCGCACCTTCGCGAGGTTCTTGCCGACCTTCATCACGACCGCAGCGTCGGTGCGCTGCAGGCGCTCGACCAGCATGTCCTCCGCGAGCGTCCCCGGCAGCACGGACAGGGTGTCGTTGCCCCAGGTCATCGGCAGGTTGGCGCGCGTCCAGCATCCCGACATGCCGGTCACGCCGGGCACGACCTCGACCGGGAAACCCGACGCCAGCCGCCGCCACATATGCATGAAGGAGCCGTAGAAGAACGGATCACCTTCCGCGATCAGGCCGACCGACTTACCCTCGTGCAGCAGCGCCGCCAGCGACTCGGCAGAGGCACGGTAAAAGCCGGCGATCCGGGACTGGTAGTCCGGATGCTCCGCGGGGATCTCGTCGGTCACGGGATATTCCAGCCGCGCCTCGGCCTGGCCATCCTTCATCAGCGGCGCCACGATGCGGCGCGCATTGCCGACCTGCCCACGCTTGGCGAAGAACGCCACGACATCGACCGCACGCACCAGCCCCGCGGCGCGCAAGGTAAGATACCGCACGTCGCCCGGCCCGACACCGATGCCGTACAGCGTGCCCGCGCGCGCCGTCCCGGCCAATTCGTCGAGGCTGGTCATTCGATCTCGCTCGCCAGCGCATTGACGGCGGCCACGGCCATCGCGCTGCCGCCCTTGCGGCCCTTCACGATCAGGAACGGCATCCTGCCGTCTGCCGCCAGCGCGTCCTTCGATTCGGCGGCACCGACGAATCCGACCGGCAGGCCGATCACGGCGGCCGGCGGCCTGGCCCCTGCATCGAGCAGCTCGAGCAGGCGGAACAGCGCCGTCGGCGCATTGCCGATCGCGACCACCGAGCCGGCCAGCCGCTCGCCCCATAGTTCCATTGCCGCCGCGGTGCGCGTGTTGCCGATGCGGCGCGCGATATCGGGCACGGCCGGATCGTCGAGCGTGCAGACGATCTCGTTGCCGGCCGGCAGGCGCGAACGCGTGATGCCGTTGGCGACCATCTTGGAGTCACACAGGATCGGCGCGCCGGCGAGCAGTGCCCAGCGCGCATTGTCGGCGAAGCCGTTCGACATGACGATGTCGCGCGCGATCTCGACCATGCCGCTGGCATGGATGATGCGCACCGCCACGCGCTCCTCGGCCGGCGTGAAGCGCGCGAGGTCGGACTCGGCGCGGATAATGGCGAACGAACGGCGATAGATTTCCGCGCCGTCGCGGATATAGCTCGGCATGTCAGGCGTCCAGGAGCGATGCCAGTTCGTCGCGCGCAACCGTCCGCACCACCCGATCGCGCGCGGTGCCGTTGCGCACCACGCCATAGCGGCCCTCGCTGCCGACCAGCACGAGATCAGCCGGCGCCGACCGCGCGCAGCCCTTGGCGCAGCCGGAAACGTGGATGCTCCCGGGAATGCCGAGCGCCGCCACTTGCCGCGCGGCCGACCGCGTGTCGACGGTCGCCGAGCTGCAGGCCGACGCGCCAGGACAGGCCTCGATGCGCAGCAGCGGATCGTCGTCGTCGACGATCAATCCAGTGCCGTCGATCACGGCGTCGATATAGAGCGCGCGCCACGGCGACAGGCGAATCTCCGACGCACCGGCCTCGGCGCACCGCTCCACAAGCTCACGCAACTGCGACGCTTCGAATCGGCCGAACGGTACGGCAACACCAGTGAAGCGGCCGAGCCGACCCAACCGCCGCCGCCCCGGCACCGGCATGACGATCATCTTCGAGAGCGATCCCGTGCTGCCGAGTGCCGCAGCGACCGCTCGGTCAGGCGTCGTCACGCCCCGCCATTCGCCGTCTATTCGCAAAGCAACGCCCTCGGTGGTCATGCACAAAGCGATGTCGGCGCGTTCGCCCGCGATCGACAGCGGGCCACCGCCATCGACCAGGCAACCGAATTTGGCCGGCACGTCGTGCGGCAAGGCGCGGCCGAGCGTCAAGGCCAGCGCGCGCACCTCGGGACCGGCGAGCGGGTCGACCATTACGTTGCGCGCCTCCTCGGCTTCGAGCAGGCCGAGTCGATCGAGCGCGTCACGCAAGGCCGGCGAGCGTTCCTCGCTGAGGCCGCGGATCTGAAGATTTGCGCGCCGCGTCAGGTCGATGTGGCCGTTGCCCAGTGTCGCAGCAATGTCGGCCAGCCCCGCCGCCTGTTCCAGCGTGAATGCGCCGACCCACGGTCGCACGCGCACGAGCAGGCCGTCGCCACTTTGCATCGGGCGCAGCACGCCGGGGCACCAGCCCTTGATCTCATAGGGAACGGTCAGACTCATGAACGAGCCTTCTTTATCGCCCGATCGAGGTCCAGCGCGACCGAATTCAGCCGCGTGACCCAAAGGCCGCGGTCCAGCGCGTCGCGCAATCGGGCCGCAATCGCCGCCGCGGCCACCGGATTCTTGTCGAGCATCGCGGCCAGCACCGCGTCGTCCGCAATCAACGCCGCGTGCGTCGCATCGAACAGGGAACCCGGGACGGCGTCGGCCGTCGCGGCGAAGGCGTAGAGCGCATCGACGCTCTGGGCGATCTCGGCGACGCCGCGATGGCCGTGGGACAACATGCCGGCCAGCCAGCGCGGATTGGTGAGACGGCCGCGCACGACCCGCGCGATCTCCTCGGCGATGCGGCGTGCCTTGGGCGTCTCCGGCTTGCTGGTATCGAGGTGATAGAGTTCCGGCGTGTTGCCCAGCATCGCCGCGGCCGCCGCAAACCCGCCGGCGAAATCAGCGACTCCATCGCCGTCCAGCAGATCGCGTTCGCGGTCGTCCTGCGGGTGCACCAGCAGGTCGGCGGTCGAGACGCTGGCGCGGAAATCGTCCCCCGCGTCGCGCTGGCCATCCGCGCCGCCATAGGCATGCGTCACGGCGGCGAGATAGGCCTGGCCGAGATCCTCGCGCGTCTGCCAGGCACCGTCGAGCGCGAGGTCGCCGGCCTGTGCGCCGTAACTGCCGGGCGCGCCGCCGAAGATGCGCGCGAGATCGGCGCCCGCACGGCGGGCAGTTGCCAGTGGATTGTCCGAATCGTCCTCGTCGAGGTCGGCCACGCGGCGCACCGCAAGATCGAACAGCGCGATCTGGCTTTCGAAGATGTCGCGGAACAGACCGGAAATGCGCAGGGTCACGTCGATGCGCGGCCGGTCGAGCGTCGCCACCGGCATGACCTCGATGCCGGTGACCCGATTCGACTGGTTGTCCCACACCGGCCGGACCCCGAGATAGGCCAGCGCCTGCGCGAGATCGTCGCCGCCGGTGCGCAGCGAAGCCGATGCCCAGAGGTCGATCACCAGAGCGCGCGGATAATCGCCGTGATCCTGGAGATAGCGACGCACGACCTCGTCAGCGGCGCGCCCACCGATCGCCGACGCGGTGCGCGTCGGGATGGCGCGCGGATCGATCGAGGTGAGGTTGCGGCCGGTCGGCAGCACGTCCGGACGCCCGCGCGAGGGCGCGCCCGCCGGCCCCGGCGGCACACGCCGGCCGGCGAGCGCCGCCAGCAGCCCGGCGCGCTCGCCTGGTCCGCATTCGCCGCGACCAAACACATGCAGGCTGTCGCGGATCGAGAGATCCTTGATGTCGCAGAGCTGCGCATCGAGCTTGGCGATGGCTTCATGGTTGGCCTCCCCGCGCACCAAGCCGCAGTCGGCCGCCAGCCCGCTCGTCCAGGCGCGATCGACGATCTCCTCGCCGAGATAGCGCAGGCGGCGCGAATCGAGGCCATTGGCGGCAGCATATTCCTCGACCAGGCCTTCGAGCTCGGCCATCGGCCCGTGAAGCCCGGCGGCGCTGAGCGGCGGCGTGAGATGGCCGATGGTCACCGCCGCCAGCCGGCGCTTGGCCTGCACCGCCTCGCCGGGATTGTTGACGATGAAGGGGTAGATCACCGGCAGAGCGCCGAGCACCCGCTCGGGCCAGCACTCGGCCGACAGCGCCAATGCCTTGCCGGGCAGCCATTCGAGCGTGCCGTGCGTGCCGAGATGCACCAGCGCGTCGATCTTCTCGACGTTGCGCAACCAGGTGTAGACGGCAACATAGTCGGGGTGCGGCTCGGCCGCCGTGTCGTGATAGCCCGAGCCGCGATCGGGCTGGAGCAGGACCGTCACCTTGCCGCATTTCAGATGGGGTCGCATGCGGTCCAGCAGGGCGCCAACGTCTGCGGCCGTCCATTCCTTTCCGCCGGTGTCGTAGCCTTCATCCGCCAGCAGCCGCAGGATTTCCAGCGCACTCTCCGTCGTGTCGAGGCCGACGGCATAGCCGGTGCGGCCACCGCGTGCGGGGTAGTCGCAGAGCATGAGGGCGAGCCGTCGCTCAGTCGGCTGCTTGCGCCCGAGCCGCGCCCACGCGGCGGCGAGCCGCGCCACATAGTCGACGCGATCGGGCTCGGACTGATGGCGGACGCTGGCGAATTCCAGGCGCGGATCGGTCGGCGCTTCGGCCTTGAACGAGATCGCACGTGTCAGCAGACGGCCGTCGAGTTCCGGCAGCACGACATTCATGGCGAGGTCGGCTGGCGACAGACCGCGGCCGGACTCGCGCCACGCCTCGCGCGCACTTCCCGACAGGACAACCTGCAGCACCGGCACGTCGGCGGCATCGAGCACCGTCGTGTCGTCCTCGCGCATCGCCGAAAAAGCCGTGGTGTTGAGGATGACCGCAGGCCGCCGGCGCTTGATCAGCTGCGTGAGCGCCGCAGCGATCGCCGGGTCCTTGAGGCTGCTCACGGCGACGGCCAGCGGCGCCAGACCTTCGCGATCGAGCGCCGCCATCAGCGCGGTCACCGGCTCATAATCGGCCGCCATGAGATTGGCGCGATAGAAGACGACCAGAGCGGCCGGGCGCACGTCGGCGGCATCGCCCAGCACCGAGATCGGGCCGACCGCGACCGGCGGCCGCCAGGGTTCGTCGCGTCCCAGCAGGGTGCCCGTGAAGCGCAGGGCCTGGCCGAGATTTTCGACCCCGCCCTCGCGGAAGAACCGTTCGAGCAGCGCCAGCACGCGCGGCGGCAGGGTCGACATCGAGGCGAGCCGCGGATCGGAGCGGTCGTCGCCCGGCAAGGCCGCGAACAGGATGCCGTTTTCACGCGCGGCATCGGCGATCCGTTCGAGTCCGTAACGCCAGTAATCGACGCCGCCGAGGCAGCGCACGATCACCACCTTCGCGCGCGCCACGACGCTGTCGACATAGAGGTCGACCGACATCGGATGCCGCAGGCGCTTGAGGCTGGCGAGCCTCAAGGTCGGCAGCGCGACCGCGTCGCCCTGCCAGGCGGCGGCGAGCGCCGAAAGATCGCTGTCGGAGAAGGACAGCACGACCACTTCGGCCGGCGACTGGCCGAAGTCGACGGCGGCGTCAGCCTCCTCTAGCGTGGCAAGCTGGGTGGCCAGGACATGCATGATCAGCCGAGAATCAGCGCCTCGATGCCCGCCTTGTCGAGGCCCTTCTCGCCGATCACGACCAGCCGGCCGCGGCGCGCCTCTTCGGTCGCCCAGCGCCGGTCGTATTGATGCTGGAACCGTGCGCCGACACCCTGCACGAGCAGGCGCATCGGCTTGCCGGCGATGTCGACGAAGCCCTTCAGGCGCAGGATGTCGTGCGCCGCCGTCGCCTTGGCGAGGCGGTCGATCACGGCCTGCGGCGAGTCGAAGGACGGCAGCTCGACGATGAAGGTGTCGAAGTCGTCGTGGTCGTGCTCGCCCTCGATCTCGTGATGCGACGGCCGTCCCTCGAGATCGGCTTCGGCCTTGGCGCCAAGACCGAGCAAAACGGCGATCGGCACCTGGCCGTTCTGCGCCTCGACAACCTTTACAACACGCGGCAGGGTCCGGCCGATCTCGGCCGTGACATCGAGGCGCTGCCGCGCCGACATCAGGTCCGACTTGTTCAGGATCACCAGGTCGGCGCAGAGCAGCTGGTCCTCGAACACTTCTTCGAGCGGGTTATCGTGGTCGAGCGAGTCGTCGTTGGCGCGCTGCTGCGCGATCGCCTCGGGGTCATCGGCGAACCGGCCCGCGGCAACCGCCGCACCATCGACGACCGTCACCACGCCATCGACCGTCACGCGCGAGGCGATTTCGGGCCAGTTGAAGGCCTTCACCAGCGGCTTGGGCAGGGCAAGGCCGGAGGTCTCGATCACGATATGCTCGGGCGGGTTCGGCCGGTCGAGCAGGCTCGTCAGCGCCGGCACGAAGTCGTCGGCCACCGTGCAGCAGATGCATCCGTTGGCGAGCTCGACGATCGCATCCTCGGGGCAGCTCTCGATGCCGCAGCTCTTCAGGATCTCGCCATCGATGCCGACATCGCCGAATTCGTTCACGATCACCGCGAGGCGGCGGCCGCCGGCATTCTCCAGCACGTGGCGCACCAGAGTGGTCTTCCCGGCGCCGAGGAAGCCGGTGACGATGGTGCAGGGCACCTTGGCCAGAGTGCCGGCGAGATTGCTCATGACGGTTCCTTCACGGTTGGCATCGGCGGGACGCGCGCGATGGTGTTCTTGCGGACATGCACCGGCCGCTCGCGCCAGACGGTGAGGCCATCGGCGCTCGCACCATGAAGGCGTGCGAACTGCAGCACGTCGTCGACGTTCTGCTCGGGATCGAGATTGCCGACGATGTAGGTCCACTTGCCCGGCGCCGCGACCGCGACGGTGCAGGAGCGCGTGCAGTTGGACAGGCATTCGACCGGCTGGATGTCGAGGTCAGCCGCCTGCTGGCTCAGCGCCGCGAAGAGGCGCGCACCGGGACGCGGCTCGGAGGGATCACCCTCGCGGCGGCAACTGACGCAAACGAACAATGTCGACACACGATCCTGCTTTCATTTGGCGGTTCCCCGCGCCAGTGACTGGGCTCTCCGACGGCAGGTTTCCTGGCTCTCGGGTCAACGCCGCGGGCCGCCTTCCCAGTTTCCCCTAAGGGACGACCAGTGGCATCCGGCCCGAAACTCGCCGACTACAGTTGCGGGGGCAGCCGCGGCATGACCGCGTTCCCTTTCCGTCGCCCGCTTGATAGCGTGGCCGCATGACCGACGCAATCGACGAGGCCGACCGCCACAAGGCCAAGATGGCCAACCGCAAGGCCGCTCAAGATGCAGAGGTCGCGGCCAAGACGATCGAGAAAGGCCTGCTGATCGTCCATACCGGCAAGGGCAAGGGCAAGTCGACGGCGGCCTTCGGCCTGATGCTGCGCGCGCTGGGTCGCGGCTTCCGCTGCGGCGTGGTGCAGTTCGGCAAGGGCGCCTGGCAGTCCGGCGAACGCACCGCCATCGAAACGTTCGGCGACCAGGTCGAATGGCACACGCTGGGTGAAGGCTTCACCTGGGAGACGCAGGACCGGGCGCGCGATGTCGCCGCCGCCGAGCGCGCCTGGGCCGCCGCCCGGAAGATGATGGCCGATCCGGCGATCCGGCTGATCGTGCTCGACGAGCTCAATATCACCTTGCGCTACGACCATCTCGACGCCGCAGCGGTGGTTGCCGCGCTGCAGGCGCGTCGCGCCGACCAGCACATCGTCGTCACCGGGCGCAACGCCAGGCCCGAGATGATCGCAGCGGCCGACCTGGTCACCGAGATGACTCCGGTGAAGCATCACTTCGCCGCCGGCGTGAAGGCGCAGGAAGGCATCGAGTTCTGATGGCCGCCCCGGTTCGTCCGAGGGCCTTGATGATCCAGGGCACGGGGTCGGACGTCGGAAAATCGATGGTGGTGGCCGGATTTGCCCGCATTTTCACGCGCCGCGGCCTCAAAGTGCGCCCCTTCAAGCCGCAGAATATGTCGAATAACGCCGCCGTTACCCCAGATGGGGGCGAAATCGGTCGCGCCCAGGCGCTGCAGGCGCGAGCCGCGCGGGTGCCGCTCAGCGTGCACATGAACCCGGTGCTGCTGAAGCCCCAGAGCGAGACCGGCGCGCAGGTCGTGGTGCAGGGCAAGGTCGTCGGCACGGCCAAGGCGCGCGCCTACCAGACGATGAAACCGAAGCTGCTCGGCGCCGTCCTGGAGAGCTTCGGCATCCTCGCGACCGAGGCGGACCTCGTGCTGGTCGAAGGCGCGGGCTCGGCCTCCGAGGTGAACCTGCGCGCCTCGGATATCGCCAACATGGGCTTCGCGCGTGCCGCCGACGTGCCGGTCGTGCTGCTGGGCGACATCGACCGCGGCGGCGTGATCGCGAGCCTCGTCGGCACGCAGGCGGTGATCGATCCGGCCGATGCGGCAATGATCGTGGGCTTCATCGTCAACCGCTTCCGCGGCGATCCGGCTCTTTTCGCCGACGGCATGAAGGAGATCGAACGGCGCACCGGCTGGCCGGCGCTCGGGCTGCTGCCGTTCTTCGAGCACGCCCATCGGCTGCCGGCCGAGGACGCGCTGGGCCTGTCGACGGCGCGGCGCGGGGAGGGCGTAAAGATCGTCGTGCTGGCCTATCCGCGCATCGCCAACTTCGACGACTTCGATCCGCTGCGATTGGAGCAAGGCGTCGATCTCGTTTTCCTGCGGCCCGGCGAGGCGATCCCCGGCGACGCCGCGCTGGTCATTCTGCCGGGCTCGAAGGCCACCATCGCCGACCTCGCCGCCCTACGCGCGGCGGGCTGGCACATCGATCTTCAGGCCCACGTGCGGCGCGGCGGGCAGGTGCTGGGAATCTGCGGCGGCTACCAGATGCTCGGCCGCACTGTCGCCGATCCGCACGGCATCGAGGGTCCGCCGTCGACGGTCGACGGCCTCGGCCTGCTCGCCGTCGACACGGTGCTGGCGGGCGACAAGGTCCTGATCGAGGTCTCCGGCACGGCGCAGGGCGTGCCGTTCAAGGGCTACGAGATGCATGTCGGCCGCACGAGCGGTAGCGCGAAAACATTGCTTCGTCTCGACGGCCACGACGAGGGCTCGGTCAGCAATAACGGCCGGATCGCGGGCTGCTACATCCATGGCCTGCTGGCCGACGACCGCCAGCGACGCCATTGGCTCGAACGCCTGGGAGCGGCGACCTCGGGCCTCGACTACGAAGCCGATGTCGACGCCACGCTCGACCTGCTGGCCGACCACGTCGAGAAGCACATCGATTGCGACCGGCTGCTCGCGCTGGCGCGGCCGCCGCGGTTCACCAGAAGAACGTGAGCACGAACAGGATCGCGAGCACGCCGAGCTGGATGCCGCAGGCCACGCGATAGAGCCGGAGCGCGGTGCGGACGTCTGAGATCCTGATGAAGACGCGGCCGTCTCCCATCCACCCTTTGTTGACCGGTTCACCGTCGTAGGTGCGCGGGCCCATCAGCCGCACGCCGAGCGCGCCCGCCATCGCTGCTTCCGGCCAGCCCGCGTTGGGCGAGTCGTGCAGGCGCGCATCGCGCCGCACCACAGTCAACGCCCGCCACGGCGAGGTGCCCGGCACCACGACTGCCGCCAGCACCAGCCACAGCACCGACAGGCGCGCGGGCAGCCAGTTCAGGACGTCGTCGGTGCGCGCCGCCGCCCAGCCGAAATCGATGTATTTCTCGGTCTTGTGCCCGATCATGCTGTCGGCGGTGTTGACCGCCTTGTAGGCGATGCCGCCCGACAGGCCGGCGACCGTCAGCCAGAACATCGGCGCGACGACGCCGTCGGAGAAGCTCTCCGCCAGGCTCTCGATCGCCGCGCGACAGACGTCCGATTCGCTCAGTTCCCCGGTGTCGCGGCCGACGATCATCGACACTGCCTGACGGCCGCGATCGAGGCTCTGGTCGAGGCCGGCGGCAACGGCGTCGACATGATCGTAGAGGCTGCGCTGTGCCAGCAGGCTGCTGGTGAGGATCGCGATCGGCACCAGGGCAAGGAAGGACGGCAGGAAGGAATGGAAGAACTGCGAGATCAGCAGCCCGGCGAACAGGCTGATCGCCAGCAGGGTGACCACCAGCGCGATGCCCTGGCTGCGCTGCTGGGCGGGCGGATCCTGCTGCGAATTCCACCTCGCGTCGGCCCATGCTATGAGCCGCCCCAGCCACGTCACGGGGTGGCCGATCGCGCGATAGACGACGTCGGGGTAGCCGACACCGGCTTCGACAGCGCCAGCAACGAGGGCGAGACCGAGGAACATGGCGCTTTGCGTAGCATGCGGACTATCGCCATGAAACCGTTGGCCCATGGCGGCGATCTCGGCGAGGTCATGCGCCGCTTCGCGGACGCGCCGCGGCCGTGGATCGATCTGTCGACCGGAATCAATCCCGTGCCCTACCCCGTCCCGGCACTGCCGGACACGGTCTGGACCCGCCTGCCCTCGCACGCCGACGAAGCGGCGCTGCGGACCGCCGCGGCGGCGCGTTACGGCGTGCGCGATCCCGCGACTATCGTCGCCGCGCCCGGCACGCAGGCGCTGATCCAGCTCCTGCCCCGCCTCGTGCCGCGCGGCACGGTCGCCATCGTCGGACCGACCTACGAGGAGCACGAAGCCTGCTGGTCGCGGCACGGCCACGCGGTGCGGATCGTTCCGTCGCTCGAGGACGCCGACGTCGTGATCGTGGTCAACCCGAACAATCCGACCGGGCGGCTGTTCCCGCCGGCCGACCTGGCCGCGGTCAAGGGCCTGCTCGTCGTCGACGAATCCTTCATCGACTTCCTGCCGCGCGAGATGAGCCTGGCCGGCGACCTGCCGCCGCGCGCCGTGGTGCTGCGGTCGTTCGGCAAGAGCTACGGTCTGGCCGGCGTGCGGCTGGGCTTCGCCATCGCCTCGCCGGACATCGCCATGCAGCTGCGGGCAGAGCTGGGGCCCTGGGCGGTCTCGGGGCCGGCGCTCGAGATCGGCCGCGTGGCCTTGAACGACGGCGCCTGGCTGCGGACGGCGCGCGACCGCGTGGTGGCGGACAGCGCGCGCCTCGACGATTTCCTGCGGGGAGCCGGATTCGAGATCCTGGGCGGCACGGTGCTGTTCCGCCTCGCCCGTCACGTGGCGGCACCGGTTGTCGTGCCGCGGCTCGCCCGCGAAGGCATCCATGTGCGCGCCTTCGCCCATGCGCCCGACCGGCTGCGCTTCGGATTGCCTGGCGATGATGAGGCCTTCCTGCGATTGGCAAAGGCGCTCGGCCTCTAGGGCGCAAAAGCTCGTCGGCGCTGATTTTTGCTTTGATCACTCACTGTGGGGCAGCCAGCGCCGCGTCTCGGCCAACCGCAACACACCCCACCTCACCCTGAGCAGAAACGCGTTGCGGCCTCAGCGGCCCAACAGTGCTTGAGCAGGTGCCGTTGAGGCACGGATGAGGCCGCGCGCGGCGTCGGCGCAGCCCCTCGCCGAGTTCAACCCGGACAACCTTGCTATTTCCAGGTCTGGAGACGGAGCAGCCTTGCTCCCATGCCATGCCAGAAGCTCACGAAATTGATGAGCTGCATCAGCAATAACGCCCCCAGAACCTGGCGAAGACTTCGGTTCCGCACCACTCGGAACCGTCGTGTAAGGACGATTCGTCCAATGGTTGCCAAGCTTAGGCCGCCTGCAGCAACAACATCCGCGACGCCTACATCGAGCAGAATGAGACGCGCTACCATGACCGTAGCGATGATATATCCGAGCAAGTTCAATAGGCTTACCGCCGCCATTGCAATTGCCGCGCGCCGATTCGCATTGCCCCTCGCGGATGCTCCAACAGCATACCATGCCGCTTGGAAATTACCCCAGATCCAGCGCCCACGTTGCTTCACAAGGCTCCAGAACGTCCCCGGGCAATCCGTCAGCGCCACGATGTCCGACCGGACTCGAACGCTCCATCCGGAAATTTGGAGGCATAGCGTCGCGTCGGTGTCTTCCGCCTCCGTGCGTGCCGAGAAGCCGCCGATGTCGCGAAGCGCTGCGGTCCGCCAGATCGACGCCGCGCCAGGAACGGTCAGCACGACACCAAACCCGGCGAGCGCTTCACGCTCCAGGTTCAGCACGTATTCGTACTCCCTCGCCTGCACCGACGCGAGAAAGCCAGCCTCCACAGCGACGATTCGACATGCGACCGCCGCTTCGCGCTTTGCCAGACATACGCCGTCACGCCAGTTCGCGGGCAAGCTCGTATCGGCGTCGAGCAGCAACACGAAAGGAGCGGCGGTCGATTCAACGCCTGTGCGGACCGCGGCCGCTTTTCCCCGGTTGAGCGAATGGCGCAGCAGCCGCGCGCCCGTTCCAAGACACAGCTCGATCAGCTCCCCGCTGCTGCCGTCCCGCGATCCGTCGTCGACGACGCAGGCTCGGGTGCCTGTCCGCCGCACGGCAGCCAGATTGGCGCCAATCGTCGGGAGATGGCGGCGCTCATTGAACGCGGGGATGACAACTTCTGCCAACACGGCATGCGTCGTGCTCGCAGGCACTTGCAGCGAGTCAAATCGCCGGATGCCGACGAACAGAAGCGCCCAATAGGCAAAGAGTACGGCCAACCAATAACCGAGTAGCAAATCGAAGAATGCGTCACTCAACTTGGGCGCAGCGCAGCCAGCCGCCATTTTCGCAACGACATGCCACGACCCGGCAGTTTCGAATCGTACGTCCAGCAATCGTTCGTCAGATATTCAGTTCGGAACGATTGAAAGACTTCGCTTGGCGTCGCATCGAGTTCCTCCTTCGCGGTCACCGCGAAGAAGCCTCGCCTGCCCAGCTTGGCGACATCGCAGACTGGCGCGGGCCAGACATCGACAGGCATCGGCAGCCCACCTGCGTCCACTCGCCCGAGCGTGTATCCGAGAGAAGGGCACTCCTCGTTGGACGATTTCTTGCAGGGCGTCTTGACGTCCCATATGGCAACGAGGAAGTGCGTATGCTTGGCGGGCGTGAACTTGAAGGCGATTGAGCTCGAGGCAGTCGTCTTGATCTCCTGAGCAGGCAGATGCAGCTGGCGAGCCCGTTCACCATCGTAGTCACTGTACTCGGCATCGCCCGTTGCCGAGCCGCTGGCGAGCGTGAAAAGCGTCAGCCCGACAAACAGGGGGCCCGGTGGGTACGCGAAGCGGTCCGAATCGGGTTTGCCGCTCTGGCAATCCAGCTTGACCACGATTTGGCCGGCCGAAACGGCCGGCGGTTCCATGCGGCAGCTCTGTTGCGCCTGAAGATCGAATCCGAAGGCGAACGACGCCATCGCTGCCAACGCGCAGCGCAGGGGAGTCCAGTTCATCGCGCGACCTCGCCTGTTTGTTTCAGCATCCTCATGGCAAGCTCCTCTTCGAAGACGTAGCGAGCGGCCAACAATGTCTTGGCGGTTGCGTTCAGGTTGGGGAAATATCGGTCGATCAGCTTGCGCTCGGTGTAGATGGCACCAATCAGCCGCCCGTCCGTCGCGGCCGACATGTCGATCCCGTCAAACGCCCGGATCACGACATTGCTGCCTGGTCCGTGTTGCACGGCGGCGGACCATATTACCGCGACGAAGGCCTCCGACCTGCGCTCCGGCTCGAAGGTCACGCCTTTCCCCCTGAAATGCGACCTGAGGCGCTCCACAAAGGGATCGAACTTGGTGGTCTCGACGAATGCATCCTGCGCAGCCATGAACTCGGCATCGCGCGACAAGGACTTCCATTCGTACCTGAAGTCATCTCCGCCTTCCGCGGCCGCCTTGGCTCCTCCGGCCTGTTCGAGCCGACTGGCGAGGGTCGGGAATGTCCGCGCCAGTGCCTTCAGGAAGTCAGCCATATGGCCACCCGGCATCCGGTACGGGCCATAGTACAACGCGCCTTCGGCATCCCGCGACACCGCGTCGGCCTGGGCATTTTCGAAGCGGCGAGAAAGCTCGCGCCGGTCGAGCGACACGGCACCCTGCTGCGGTTGCGCGACGAACCGCGCGAGCCGGTCGGCTGCATCGATTGCGCCTTCGGCCGCCCAGACTTTGCGCTCCAGCGCGCCTATCGTGCCCTCGAGATCACGTTGCTGGCGTTTTGCGTCCTCCAGCTCGCGCTGTGCTTCTCGAACCTTGGAAGCCGCAGCTTCCTGATTCTCGCGTTCCTTGACCAGCTCCTCCCGGGCCGCGCTCAGCGCGGCCTGGTTCCTCGCAATCGCTTCCATCACCGACGTATTCACCTTGGAGAAGTTCCCCAAGCCGTCAAGCTGGGAGGTTCGCAACGCCTCCAGCTGGGAGAAGGTGGTTTGCTGGAGCTTGTTCAGCTCGGTCGCGCGGGCGGCGAACTCCTTCGTCGCTGCTGCTTGGCCGTCCTGATAGCTCTTGCTGACCTCGATGCTCGTATAGAGAGCCAGCGCCAGTACAACCACCCAAGGCAGCGCCCGTCCCAGCAAGCCGAACAGCTCGGCCAAGGCGTCGTACGGTGTCCGACCGACCACTGGCTGTGGCCGGGGTATCGGCGCTTGCGAATTGCCAGAATCACTCACATTTGCCCCCACCACTCTAGCGCGAGCCAGCAAATTTTCCGCCAGTGGCTACCGAATGTACTCCTATCGTGCGGGCGAGCAACGTGCGCACTTCGCGCTGACTAATGCTCACGTCAACACGCTATTGATCCAAGGCAGTAGCTTCTGCTTCGGTTCGGCACCGATCTTCGTAGCTTGACCACTCCGTCCTTTAGTATGAGCAGCGTCGGAATAGATCTCACGCCATATTTTGTGGCGAACTTCGGATCCTTATCGATGACTACTCGTCTCAATATCGAACTTTCCGTATTGAACATTGATTCACCCGCGTGCTGTTTCCTTCGTATTCTCAGATATGGTCGAATAGGACGCCTTTCCTTGCTGTGCATGGGCCGTCGGCGCACCGCCAAGTATTGCCAGCAGCGGCCGGCTCGACATCTCCATCGCATGGATGTGCAGGTGAAGGATCGCGAGATGCGGGCGCTGGCCCGCGGCGTCGGTCATCGCCATCGAGCGCTTGCACAGCGCTACGGCTTCCAGCGTGTCGGCGTTGCGGGCGGGCAGCCCCGTCCGGACGTCCCACAGGCGGCGCGGCGTTCGGGTGATTAGCGCCTCGACCAGCAGCGCCATGATGTCGTGATCGTCGGGAAAGGCGTGATGCACACGGCGCATCGCAGCGGCGTAGTCGTCGTCCCACCGGTCGAATTGCTCGGGTGCGACGCCGTTCGGCTCCTGGAAGCGACGCGCCAGCGCCTCGACCAGGTGGCGTTCGGCATCTTCCGTCCCGGCGCTCAGCGCGAGAGCGATCTGCAAGACTAAGGCGGTCCATGGTCAAGGATGTCATGCCCAAACCATATCGCGGAACGCGGCGTCTTCAGCATTGCCCGCCGTGTCGGGACAGACCTATCCTGACAGGATGATCCACAGCGAGAAACTCGGCGGCCACATGGCTGCGGCGGTCAGCGGACTCGATCTCAACCGGGCCGACACCAAGACGTACGCCGATCTGCTCGATGCGCTGCACGCGAATCTCGTGCTCTGCATCCGTGACCAGACGCTCGCGCCCGTGCCGTTCCGCGACGCCATGGCGCGTTTCGGCACGCCGGTGCTGCGCAAGCAGCTTGCGGCGACGCCGGACTGCGCCGAGGTCAACATCATCTCGAGTGAGGACCGCGACGAACTGGGTGACGGCAAGAAGTTGGTGAACGGTGCGTCGTGGCACACCGACGACAGCTTCATGCGCGAGCCCTGTTCGCTCACCATGCTCTACGGCGTGGTCGTGCCGTCACGCGGTGGCGATACGCAGTTCACCAACATGTACGCCGCCTACGACGCGCTGCCGGACGAAACGAAGGCCCGCATCGCCGACCTGCAGGTGATCCACAAATACCAGTCGAGCCGGCAGACCAACCGCGTCTCCAAGCGCCCTGCCTCGGAGATGGCCGCCATGCCGGAGGCCACGCATCCGCTGGTCCGCACCCATCCCGAGACCGGCCGCAAGGCGCTCTATCTCAACGCCAACCGCATGGAGCAGGTCGTCGGCCTGGAGCGCGCCGAGAGCGACGCGCTGCTCGACGCTCTGATTGCCCATGCGATCGAGCCGCGCTTCCAGTACCGCCATGTCTGGCGCCAGGGCGACGTGGTGATCTGGGACAATCGCTGCACCATGCACAAGGCAAACGCCGATTATCCCGAGGGCGAACGCCGCCTGATGCACCGGGTGATCGTGGCAGGGACGGCGCCCGTCTGAACTCTCCTCCCCCCACTCTTCGGGGCTTTAGCTGGAAGCGCGGGTCTCCAGACCCGCTCGGACTCATGAGCGGGTCTGGAGACCCGCGCTCCCGGCAAGACCATGAGCACCGCTCACGTGCTGGCGCTTCCGTGTTCCAGCCGGTGACGCGCCGTGAAGTGTGGCGCGACCGACAAGAAACAACCCCTCATGCCTGCGGTCCAATGAGCCGCGTGCACGCGACCCTACGACAGGAGACGGCGGAAATGCGCGATCGTGCGCTGCCGTGCCTCGGTCGCGGCTGCCTCGTTGTACGGCGGGTAGCCCTGGCGATTGAAGCCGTGCTCGGTGCCTGGATAGATATGGATGCTCACCTTGCTTAGCCCGCCGAGGCGCGCCTGGATCGCTGCCACGGTCTGCGGGGGCACATGCGGATCGTTCTCGGCGAAATGCATGAGGAGCGGGCACCCGAGGCGGTCGGCCTCGCCGAGATACTGATCGATCTGCACGCCGTAGTAGGTGACCGCCGCTTCGATCGGCAGCCGCGTGCCGGCCAGCCAGGCGAGCAGGCCCCCCAGGCAGAAGCCCATCACCCCGACCTTGCCGTTGCAGTCCGGCCGCGCCCGCAGCATGGCGATGGCGTCGCCCAGGTCGCGCGTGAACTGGTCATTGTCCAGCTTGGCGCGGAGCGCATACGCCTTCGCACGACCTTCGTCGGTATAAGGCAAGTAGCTTCCCGCTTCCTGCCGCCAAAACACGTCGGGCGCGAGGGCCACGAAGCCGTCCGCCGCATAGCCGTCGGTCACCGAGCGGATGTGTGCATTGCTGTTGAAGATCTCCGGCAGCACGATCAGGCCAGGAGCCGGTTTTCCTGCCGGCAACGCCAGATATCCTGCGAACGTCCCGCCATCGGCGGCCGTGATCCTGATTTCCTCACCCACTGTTCTCTCCCGTCTTGCCCTAAGGCAGGGTTTTCTTGCCCGAGCCACATATCGTATGGCTTTCGCCTCCGGTGACAAGCTGTCGCCTTACAGGCCCGCTGAACTACACCTCAACCTCACGCTGAGCGCTTGTGAAAAATTCGACTTGGCGATTCTAAGATGATCTCGCCACCCACTTACCTCATCCTGAGAGCTTGTGAATTTATCGGCCGGCAGTGAGAAGACCAATCTGGCTACCCCTCCGCCTCATCCTGAGGAGCGCAGCGCAGCGGAGCGTCTCGAAGGATGGCGACGCGAAGGACGCACGGAAAGTGCTGCGATCTCGGCATTTTTTCGAGGTTGTACGCGTTGCCACCCTTCGAGACGCTCCGCTGCGCTGCGCTCCTCAGGGTGAGGCAAGTGGGAGCGAGATCATCTTTGAATCGCTAATTCGATTCTTTCACAAGCTCTCAGGGTGAGGTGGGTGGGTAGCCATTCAGCCGAAACATTCACAAGCGCTCCGGACAACAAAGTCGAGCGTGGGCGACCGGTACGCTGTCTTGCCCAGCGAGGATGCGCTCCTGTTAAATGAGCGGATCCAACGAGACTTCCGAACAAGGGATAGCGCATGACCGGCATTGCCCCAGTCGACTCCGTCGACGTCCAGATCATCGTCGACAATGTCACCGATTCGCTCTCGTCCGTTCCCTCCTTCGTCGAGACCGAGCTGGGCGGCCTCGCACGACGGCGCGGTGGGGCATGGGTGCTGGGCGGTGCCTGCCTGTGTTGCGCCGCGCACGGCCTGTCCTGCCTGCTCACCTTGCGGCGCGGCGACAGCGTGCACACCGTCCTATTCGATTCCGGGCCGGAGGATCGCACCTTCGAGCAGAATGTGTCGCGGCTCGGCATCGATCTCGGCCCGGTCGAGGCCATGGTGCTCAGCCATGGCCACTGGGATCACGCCGGCGCCATGCTTCGCGCCCTGCAGCTCGTGCGCGATCGCAACGGCGGGCGCGAGGTGCCCTGCTACATGCATCCCGACATGTTCCGCAGCCGCTCGGCCAAGATGCCCGACGGTTCGTTCCGGCTGATGGAGGACGTGCCCTCGGAGGCGGCGCTCACCGCGCACGGCGGCCGCGTCATCGTCACGCGCGAGGCGCAGGCAATCGCGGGCAACACCGTCTACGTCAGCGGCGAGATACCCCGCCGCAGCGGCTTCGAGGTCGGCATGCCCGGCCAGCATCGTCGTACCCTGGACAACAAGGGCTGGGAGCTCGACGAGCTGCTGATCGACGAACGCTTCGTCGCCTTTCACGTGCGCGACAAGGGTCTGGTGGTGCTCACGGCCTGCAGTCACGCCGGGGTGGTCAACGTGCTGGCACACGCGCGCGACTGCTTTCCGGGTGTGAAGCTGCACGCCGTGCTGGGCGGCTTGCACCTGAGCGGCATCAATGAACGCATCATCCCGCAAACGGTGGCGGCGCTGGGCGACTTCGGCCTCGACGTCATCGCGGCCGGCCACTGCACCGGGTGGCGCGCCATGACGGCGCTGGCCAACGCCTTCGGCGACGGTAAACTCGTTCCCCTGGCGGTAGGCAAGCGGATGCGATTCTGATCGCGAAACGCCGTCGAATGGAGCGCCGGGAGCAACACGCCCAGAACGTGGCTCCGAACGAGAATACTGATGAGGGGGGGTGACATGCTGACCGACCGCTACGGCCTCGCCGTATCCACCACCGTCGCAACCGCGCGTGATGCCTACATCGAAGGCGTCGACCTTCTGCTGACCGTCTACCCCGGTGCCGCCTCGTCTTTCGATCGCGCCATCGCCGCCGATCCAGGGTTCGCCCTGGCCCATATCGGCAAGGCTCGTGCCCTGCAGCTCGCGGGCAACCTTGCGGCCATGCGGGAGTCCCTCGCCACGGCACTGTCCCTCAGTGACGGCGTTTCCGAGCGCGAGCTCAGCCACATCGATGTCTTTCGTCACCTGTTTTCCGGCCAGGCTGTTGCGGCGTTGGCCGCGATCCGCGTCCATGTCGGAACGTGGCCGCGCGATGCGCTGGTGCTGAGCCTCGCCGCCAATCAGGGCGGGTTGATCGGGATGTCCGGCCTGCCCGGCCGGGAACAGGGCCTCGTCGACTTTCTCGACCCGCTCGCCCCGCACTACGGTGAGGACTGGTGGTTCGAGGCCCATTACGGCATGGCGCTATCGGAAATCGGCCAGCATGACGCGGCGCGCCCCAAGATAGAGCGTTCCCTGGCCCAGGTCCGGCGCAACGCCTACGGCGCCCACGCCTTCGCCCATCTCTGCTATGAAACCGGCGAGCGGGACAGCGGCATCGCCTTCATGCGCGACTGGCTGCCGCTTTACGATCGCGGTGGCGGGCTGTTCGGTCACCTGAACTGGCACCTCGGCTTGTTCGAGTTGCATGCCGGCAATCTGGAAGCGGGGCTTCGCCTCTACAACGACGCCTTTTGCGCGGACGATCATCGTGGCGCGGTGCATCAGAAGCTCTCGGATTCCTCTTCATTTCTGTGGCGATCGGAGCTGGCGGGTCATCCCCGCGATCCCGCACGCTGGGCGAAGCTCGTTGAGTATGCGCGCGAGAAGATTCCCCGCCCGGGCTTTTCCCTTGCCGATTGGCATGTTGCGCTCGCCTATGCCGCCGCGGGCGATGAGGCCGCATTGGAGGGCTGGGTCCGGGCCATCGAGGAGCTGATCAGTGGTGGCCGCTATCCCTCCGGCTCGACCATCCCCGTGGTGGCGCGTGCCTTCGCGGCTTTCCAGCGCGGCGATCATGCCGCGGCAATCGACCTGATCGTGCCCATGCTGCCCGAACGGGAACGCATGGGCGGCAGCCGGGCGCAGGTGGACTTGGTGGAAGCGACGCTGCTGCGGGCCTATCTGAACGCGGGACGTGTGGCGGAGGCCCAACGTCTGCTCGCGGACCGGCGCCCTGGCCCGGCGAGCCTTCCGGTCACGGGGCTCGAGACCTAAGAGACGGTAGGTTGCCACTCGCCTTGCACAACGATCGCTTCATCTTCGCCGGGCCATGGAGGCATCGTGACGCCGATGGCAGCAAGAGGCTCGAAGCCGAAAGATCTGAACTGGAAGCGCGTACCAATTGGCACTGTCAGGCAGATCCCCGGGTAGACATCGACAATGTGGGATGCACCCTGCTGTTGCCGCCACATTTGCCCGCGACCGGACAGGAAGTACCAGATCTCCTCAACGGTGCGGTGGACGACGGCTTTCGATGTTTGACCGGGTCCGAGCTCGAAGTGGGCCATGCTACCGCGCCCAAGTTGCAACAGAAGCCTTACGTCCGATCCATCCGGAGCAACCGCATCCGGCTGCACGGGCAAGCGCTTGTCGGCAAAGTTCGTCACCGCTTCGGTCCGCCACCCGGCCAGACAGGGCTTTTTGCCAAATCAGGCCATCCGGCCGGTGCGCCCGAGGCGGCGATCGCGTCGGCGATGGAAGCAGAGGAATCCCACTTCGCTGCAACGAAGCGCATGCCCGTGATCGCCCCTCCAGCATCGGATACGAGATGCAGCATTGGGGGAGCCATCTTTTCCGGGCGGATCAACTGGCTGCGTTCCATGGTCCCGTCGTCCGGCACCATCGGTGTGTCGGTAGGCCCACCGGGCACCACGACATTGACGGTGATGCCAGAGCCCCTCAACTCTCCTGCCAGGCTCGTGCTCCAGGCTTCCAGGCCGGACTTGGCCGGACCGTAGGGCGAGAAGCCGGGATTGAGCATGGTGAAGTAGCTGGTGGTGACGTTGATGATCCGCCCGAATCGCCGGGCGCGCATGCCGGGCACGGCAGCGCGGGCCATGTAAAACGGACCGGACAGGTTGACCGCCATGAAGCGGGCCCAGAGTTCCGGCGAAATGTCCTCGATCTGCACGACGCGGCGCATATGGTCTTCGCGTACCGTGGACATCCCCACGGCGGCATTGTTGACCAGGACATCGAGCCGGCCGAAACGAGCGATCGTACGGTTGACGCTATCGCTGCAGGAACCAGGGTCCGACACGTCGGTGGGCAACGCGATGGTCCGGTCGGCGCCGAGTTCGTCCCCAAGACGCAGCACGCCCTCCTCGGAAGTGTCGCATAGCGCCACCCGCATGCCAGCCTCGACAAAGGCGCGAGAGAGAGTCCGGCCGATGCCGCCGGCAGCGCCGGTAACGAGCGCGATGCGACCGTCGAGGTCAGGCGAGGACATATGGCTTACCTGTCAAATCGTGGTGCGCGGACGCGCGTGGCATCAAACGCCCAAAGGGGCATCCTGACCGACAACCTGCTTGTACAGCGCCCGAACCTCGTCCGAGACGCGGTGCGTGTCTTCCTTCAGGTTGCGCGGCGTGATCGCGATGAAGGCGATCTCCCAGTTGTCCGGTTTGGGCACGCCGACTTTCGGCACGAAGGCGTGCGGCGCGCCGGGCGCGTTGTGGAAGTGGCCGCCGTCGACCACCGGCGTCAGCAACGGCCTGCCATTCTCGTCGATGGAAAAGCCTTCCGCCTCGCCCGTGACATACATCGGGAACTGATCGGTGCGGCTGGCGATGTGCGTGTGAAGCTCGACTTTCGGCAGGAACACCGCCGCGACGCCGCGGCCGTGCCGGTTCTGGCCCAGACGCCACGGGCCGGGACCGGTCAAATCCGGCGCAGCGGACAGGTGATATTCCATGCGGGCCAGAATGGCGCGCAGGGCTTCCTTGGGGTCGAATTCGGGACCGGCCGCAGCGCGAGCTTTGCTCAGGTCCGCGAAAACGGACTTCATCCATTGCAGCTCGTCATCGGCCAGTTCGTGGTCGAGAACCGGGAGAGTCGCGCCATCGGGCATGGAGGCACCTCTGCATTATTCTACCCTTCTTCTTATCCGGGATTTCCCAAATAGTCAGCGGTTTCTGCCCGGATTTGACGCAACGCCTATGCTGCCCCCGCGTTCGCCCCTCTCTGCTGCGAAACCGGCGAGCGAAACCGCGGCATCGCTTTCATGCGCGACTATCCGCAAGGCAAAGGGCTTGGCGCCGTCTTTTCCTCCCGTCTCACGGGGAGGCGGTTGAGCGTCAATCCTTCAGTACAACCGTGTGTTCGGGCGAGAAGGACACCGTCACCGGTGTGCCCTCGTCGAGCAGGTTGACCGGCGGGCGGCGCACGATCAGGCGGCCGGCGGCGCATTCGACGATGTATTGCACGAAGTCGCCGTGGAACATGCGCTGGCGTACGGTGCCGGGGAGCTGGTTGTCGCCCGGCTGCGGCACGAGGTCGATATAGGCGGTGCGCACCGCCACCTCGGTCCCCGACTCGGCGCCGCCGGCGGCGACACGCAGGATCGTGCCGCCCTCGGTCTGGAACGTGTCGGGACCGGCGCGGCGGCCCTTGAGGAGATTGGCCGAGCCCACGAAGTCGGCGACGAAGCGGCTCTTCGGGCGATTGTAGATATCCTCCGGCGTGCCGATCTGCTCGATCACCCCGACATTCATAACGATCACCCGGTCGGAGATGGCGAGCGCCTCCTCCTGGTCGTGCGTGACATAGACCGAGGTGATGTCGAGCCGCCGCTGCAGCTCGCGCAATTCCACGCGCATCTCGGCACGCAGCTTGGCGTCGAGGTTGGACAGCGGCTCATCGAACAGCACGACGGTCGGCGAGAAGGCGATAGCGCGGGCGAGCGCGACCCGCTGCTGCTGGCCTCCCGAGAGCTTGGAGGCGCCGCGGTCGGCGAGATGGCGCATCTGGACGAGGTCGAGCGCGCGCTCGACATTGGCCCTGATGTCCGCCGCGTTCTGCTTCCGCACCCGCAGGCCGTAGGCCACGTTGTCGAACACCGTCATGTGCGGCCACACGGCATAGGACTGGAACACCATCGACACGCCGCGCTGCTCGGTCGGCATGTTCTTGCGCTCGGCGGCGCTGTAGATGGTCTGGCCGTCGATGCTGATGCTGCCGCCAGAGGGCTGCTCGAGGCCGGCGATGGCGCGCAAGGTCGTGGTCTTGCCGCAGCCCGAGGGACCGAGCAGGGTCAGATGCTCGCCGCGACCCACCGTGAAGCTGACGCCGTTCACCGCCACGGCGTCGCCGTAGCGCACGACCAGGTCACTGACATCGATACGCACCGTGCTCACGCGAGCTCCTTGGTCATGCCGCGCGCAACGCGGAACAGGATCACCAGCGCCACGATCACGGTGAAGGTCTGGATCAGCGCCATCGCCGCCGTCAGCTCGGTGCCGCTGGTGGCGAAGGCATTGACGATCGACGGCGCGATGACCTTGGCGTTGGGACCCATCAGGAAGGCCGAGGCGCCAAGCTCGCGCACGCAGGCCATGAAGATCAGCAGCCACGCCGCCAGGATGCCGGGCTTGAGCAGCGGCAGGGTAACGGTGCGCATCTGGTAGCCCCACGAGGCGCCGCACACGCGGGCGCATTCCTCGAGGCTCTTGTCGATCTGCAGCACCACGCCCGCCAGGGTGCGGACGCCGAGCGGCAGCATCACGGTGAAATAGGCGAGTGCCAGCAGCCACAACGTGCCGTAGATGCCGACCGGGATATTGAGCCAGGCCCACAGGAGGGCGAGGCCAAACACAAGGCGCGGCACCGCCTGCGGGAACATCACGAGATACTCGATGCCCCCCCGGCCCTTGAGCTGCGACCGATAGATGATCCAGACGAGGATAGCCATGATCGGGACGCCGACGCTGGCGACGCCGAAGCCCAGCATCAGGCTGTTGCCCAGCGCCGTGCGCACCGGACCGAGCGACAGCGCTGTTTGATAGTTGGCGAGGGTCCACTGCGCCTGGCTCAGGATCACGGTGGCGAAGCGCTGCAGCGAGGTCATGAGCAGCGCCGCGATCGGGAAGACCACCGCCAGCGCGACGTACAGGGCGCAGACGCTGAACAACACCCAGGCAAGCCGTCCCATGTCCATCGGCCGCGGCCGGAACGCCTTGCCGGAGATGGTGGCGAAGCTGCCGCGGGCGATGACGCGGCGGTAGAATGTCAGCATGCCGAACATGACGACGAACAGCGAAAGCCCCATGGCCGAGGCGCGGCCATAGTCGGGCGGATAGGCGAGCGTGGAATCCCAGATTGCCGTCGTGATGACGTAGATGCGGCCGGGAATGCCGAGCACCAGCGCGGCGGCGAACGAGCCCAGCATCTCGGCAAAGACGAACAGCATGGCGCCCAGCACGCCCGGCATGACCAGGGGCAGGGTCACCGTCAGCATGGTGCGGAGCTTGGAGGCGCCCATGACCCGGGCCGATTCCTCGAGCGCGGGATCCATCGACTTCATCGACGCCGAGATCATGACGAAGGCGACCGTGCCCTCGAACAACGCCATCACCCAGGCGATGCCGAAATGGGTATAGATATCGGCAATGTCGCCAGTGCCGCCGACCGCCTTCCACAGCTGATTGATGAAGCCGCTCTTCGGTCCGGCGATCACCGCCCAGGCGAGCGCGCCGACGAGCGGCGTCATGTAATAGGGCAGCTCCATCAGACGCTCGAGCTTCTCGCGGCCCGGCACGTTGGTGCGCGTCAGGATCCAGGCCAGGATGAAGCCGATCAGGATGGCCATCACGGTGGCCATCACCGCGATGATCACCGTGTTCCAGACGGTCTTGATGTCCTCCTGGAAGATCGCGACGTAGTTGGCGATGCCGAACTCGACCGGCGGAAACGCCATGGGGTCGCCGACGTTCAGCGACTCCTCGACCAGGAAGACCAGCGGCAGCAGGACCAGGAAGCCGACGATCGCGAGGACCGCGAGCGTCGTCAGGGCCTGCCCGTTGATGCGTGGGCGCAGGATGCCCGTCAGCGAGTCAGCCAATGCCTAGCGCCCGGTGCCGACGATTCGGTTCCACTCTTTGGCGAAGGACGGACGATCCTTCTCGAAGTCGTTCCAGTCTGCGGGAGAGAGCAGCTTCATCTTGCTGAGCGGAACGGTGTCGGCCCCACCCGGCGGCGGCACGTCAGCACGCGGCGAATGCAGCAGCAGCGCTTCGGCCAGCGCCTTCTGTCCGACCGGCGAGAGGAACCAGTCCATGAACAGCTCGGCGGCGTTGGGATGCGGCGCTTGGTCGACGATGCCGTAGGTTTCGGGCACGGCCGGCACGCCGGTGTCCGGGAAGACGAAGGCGAGCGGCGCGCCCTTGGCCTTGAACTCGATGTAGCCCGAATACTGCGCGCCCATGATGATCTTGTCCTGACCGTCGACCAGGCGGCCGTACTGCTGGACGTAGGAGTCGAAAGCACGCGGCTTCTGCTCGCCGAACTGCTTGAAGTAGCCCTCGCCCAGGATCGGCTTCAGCATGTACCAGACGCCGTGCTGGAGACCCGAGTTGGAGACCTTGACGTTGATCGCGTCCTTCCACTTCGGATTGAGCAGGTCTTCCCACTTCTTGGGCGCCTCGGCGGCCGGCACGTTGTTCGGATTGTAGGCGATGCCGGCCATGATGACCGAGCCCCAGGTCCAGAAGCCTTCCGGCTGGCTCTTCGCCTCCTTGGGGAAGAACTGCATCTCCGGCGAGATGTACTGGCGGAAGCCGCCCTTGCGCTGGAAATCCAGGATCATGCCCATGTCGGAGATCTGGATGACGTCGACGAGGTAAGACTTGGCCTGGCGCTCCGAGAGCACCTTGGCGTAGAGCGCGCCGGCCTGCAGGCGGACGTAGCTCGTCTTGATCTCGGGGAAGAGCTTGTTGAAGGCGGCCAGCAGCTTGACCTGGCCCTGCTCGGGATCGGTCGAGTAGAGCGTGAAGGCGCCTTCGGCCTTGGCCTTGGCCACGTCAGCGCAACTCTTGAAGCCCTCCATCTGGACCGGCTTTTCGCACAGCTTGGCATTCTGGGCTTGCGCGAGTCCCGACCAGCCGATGGCGCAAACGGCCATACCCATGACAGCCAACAGCCTCATGACGTTCTCCCTCCTATGATTTGGAGGCGACCCTAAAGGCGAGCGACAATCGATTCAATCGTTGTGTAGCCAGAGCGATGAGGCGCGGCACTGCTCCCCGGCCAGCAGTGCGCTATAAGCTCCCGCGATGTCCGGAAGAATTCTCGCTCTTGCAGGCGGCGTCGGTGGCGCCAAGCTGGCGCTCGGCCTCTCGCAGGTCCTGCCGTCCGACGCGCTGACGGTCGCGGTCAACACGGCCGACGATTTCGAGCATCTCGGCTTCAGCATCTCGCCCGACCTCGACACGGTGATGTACACGCTGGCCGGCGTCGCCAATCCCGAGACCGGGTGGGGCCGGCAGGGCGAGAGCTGGACCGTGATGGAAGCGCTCGGCGCGGTCGGCGGCGAAACCTGGTTCCGCCTCGGCGACAAGGATCTCGCCACCCACATCGAGCGCACCCGCCGGCTGCGCGCCGGCGAGAGCCTGTCGTCGGTGATGCGCGATCTCGCCGCGCGCCTCGGCGTGAAGCCTGCCATGGTGCCGATGTCGGACGATCCGGTGCGCACGATGGTCGCGACGGATCAAGGCGAGCTTGCGTTCCAGGACTGGTTCGTCCGCCTGCAGTGCGCGCCGGCGGTGAAGTCCGTTCGCTTCGCCGGCGCGGACACGGCACGGCCGCATTGTGCCCTCCTCGATCTCGGCGGCCTGCGCGGCATCGTCGTCTGTCCGTCCAACCCCTTCGTCAGCGTGGCGCCGATCCTTGCGCTGCCCGGCGTACGAGCGGCGCTCGAGCAAGCCAAGGCGCCGAGGGTAGCCGTCACACCCATCGTCGGCGGCCAGGCGATCAAGGGCCCAGCCGCGAAGATGCTGGCCGAGCTCGGCCACGATGTCTCGGCATTGGGCGTGGCGCGCTATTATAGGGGATGGGTCGACGGCTTCGTGCTCGATGCCCAGGATGCCGCCCTCGTTGCGGACATCGCCGCACTGGGCATGCGGGTAAAGGTCTCCGACACCATGATGCGAAACGACGCCGACAAGAAGCGCCTGGCGGCAGAAGTGCTCGATTTCGTGGACGAACTCGCCATCTCTGGGCAACACTCCTGACGCCATGCTCGCTGCCGTCGTTCCGATGAAATCCATGGACCTCGCCAAGAGCCGCCTGTCCGGCATGCTCGACGCGGGCGGCCGACGCGCGCTCGCGCGCCAGATGTTCGAGCACGTTCTGGCGACGCTGCGCGAGGCGGGCCTCGAAGCGGTCCATGTCGCCAGCGGCGACCAGGGCACGGGCGATCTCAATGCCGACGTCGCCGCTGCCGCACGCCGCGTGCAGGACGAGGGCGCCACGGAGCTGCTGCTGGTGATGGCCGACCTGCCATACCTCACGGCCGCCGATATCGCCGCCCTGATCGAAGCCGGCCGCAAGAGCCCTGTCGTCATTGCCGAAGCCAAGGACGGCGGCACCAACGCCCTGCTCCTGCGGCCTCCGACCGCGCTCCCGTTCGCCTTCACGACCGGCCGGCCGAGCGCCGCGTTCCATGCAGACCACGCGCGCAACGCGGGTATTGAGCCCATTTTCATTCGCCGTCCGGGCCTTGCGCGCGACATCGATACGCCGGACGATCTGAAAGTTCTTGTTTCCGATCACCCTGCGTACCAGGTCTTTCGCCATGTCGCCTGATTTCCTCTCCCGCGATCTCGCTTCGCTGATGCGCGAGGCCGCGGCCGTGCGCGACGCGGCGTTCGGCGATCGCATCACCTTCTCCAAGAAGGTGTTCATTCCGCTGACGCATCTCTGTCGCGACACCTGCGGCTACTGCACCTTCGTGCATCCGCCGCGGCGCGGTGAGGCGGCCTATCTCACGCCCGAGCAGGTGCTCGACATCGCGCGCGCGGGGCAGGCGGCCGGCTGCGCCGAAGCGCTGTTCACCTTGGGCGACAAGCCCGAGCTCAAGTGGAAGCCCGCCGCCGAGTCGCTGGCGGCGATGGGCCATGCGACGACGCTCGACTATCTCGCGGCGATGGGCGCGCTGGTCTTCAAGGAGACCGGCCTGCTGCCGCATTTCAATCCCGGCCTGATGGACGCGGCCGATCTCGCCAAGCTGCGCAAGTCGTCGGTCTCGATGGGCATCATGCTCGAAAGCACGGCCGAGCGACTAGGCGAGCGCGGCGGCGCCCACTATGGCGCGCCGGACAAGGTGCCGGCGCTGCGCCTCGCCACGCTCGAGGCGGCGGGCAAGGCGAAGGTGCCGTTCACCTCGGGCATCCTGATCGGCATCGGCGAGACGCGCGCGGAGCGGATCGAGGCGATGCTCGCGCTGCGCGACCTGCATCGCGCGCACGGCCATCTGCAGGAAGTCATCATCCAGAACTTCAAGGCCAAGCCCGACACGCGCATGGCAGACGCGCCCGAGCCCTCGTTCGACGAGCTTCTGTGGACCATCGCCGTCGCGCGCCTGATCTTCGGCGACACGCTGTCGGTCCAGGCGCCGCCCAACCTGCAGGAGCCGGGCTACGGCCGCCTCATCGA
The DNA here is from genome assembly GCF_965279465.1 of Reyranella sp. NCBI lineage: Bacteria > Pseudomonadati > Pseudomonadota > Alphaproteobacteria > Hyphomicrobiales > Reyranellaceae > Reyranella > Reyranella sp. The sequence goes on along the minus strand of NZ_OZ257242.1, from coordinate 2,064,713 downwards.
AGCCGGCATCGATGACTGGGGCGGCGTCTCGCCCGTCACGCCCGATCACGTCAATCCCGAGCGGCCCTGGCCGCAGCTCGACGCGCTCGCCGCCGAGAGCGCGCGTTACGGCAAGGTGCTGACGGAGCGGCTCGCGGTCTATCCGCGCTACATCCACGACAAGGCCTGGATCGATCCGGCGCTGCGTCCGCGCGTCCTGGCCATGAGCTCGGCGAGCGGTCTGCGGCGCGACAACGACTGGCGGCCCGGCCTGGTCCTGGCGATGCCGGCCGAGGATGTGGCGACGCTCGCCACGCCGTCGGTCCGTCCGAGCGCCAGCCTGGCGCCGATCCTCGATCGCGCGGTACGCGGCGACGATCTCGGCGAAGGTGACATCGTGCGGCTGTTCGAGGCGCGCGGTCCGGACTTCGCCGCGGTCGCGCAAGCGGCCGATGCGCTGCGCAAGGAGATGGTGGGCGACACGATCTCCTACGCCGTCGTGCGCAACATCAACTACACCAACATCTGCTACTTCCGCTGCGGCTTCTGCGCCTTCTCCAAGGGCAAGCTCGCGGCCAACCTGCGCGGCTCGCCCTACGACCTCACCACGCAGGAGATCGTGCGGCGCGCGAGCGAGGCGTGGGACCGCGGCGCCACCGAAGTCTGCATGCAGGGCGGCATCCATCCCGAATACACCGGCCAGCATTACCTCGATGTCTGCCGCGCCGTGCGCGAGGCGATCCCGGGAATGCACATCCATGCCTTCTCGCCGCTCGAGGTCTGGCACGGCGCCACCACGCTCGGCCTCTCGCTGTCGGAATACCTGACGCAGCTGCGCGACGCGGGCCTCGGCAGCCTGCCCGGCACCGCGGCCGAGGTGCTCGACGACGAGGTGCGCGACATCCTCTGTCCCGACAAGGTTTCGACCGACCAATGGCTCGAGATCATGCGCGCCGCGCACGGCGTCGGCCTGAGGTCGACTGCGACGATCATGTTCGGCCATGTCGACAGGCCAGAGCATTGGGCACGCCATCTGCTGCGCGTCCGTAATCTCCAGAAGGACACAGGCGGCTTCACCGAGCTGGTGCCGCTGCCCTTCGTCGCCGCCGAGGCGCCGATTGCGCTGAAAGGTCAGGCGCGCATGGGCCCGACCTTCCGGGAGTCGGTGCTGATGCATTCGATCGGCCGGCTGGCACTCCACCCGCACATCAAGAACATCCAGACCTCCTGGGTGAAGATGGGCATCGAAGGCGCGAAGCATTGCCTGCAGGCCGGCGCCAACGATCTCGGGGGCACGCTGATGAACGAGTCGATCACCCGTGCCGCCGGCGCCGAGCACGGCGAGGAGCTGCCGCCCGACGCGATGGAAAGCCTGATCGCAAGCCTCGGCCGCACCTCGCGCATCCGCACGACGCTCTACGGCGAGGCCGACCGGGAGCGCCACGACGCCGCCCACGCCGCCAAGGCGCTGGAGCCGATCCAGCTCGAGGTCGCCGAGCGCTGGACCGGCTCGCTTAGCGAGAGCGAGAAGCGCCGCGTCCTGCCGAAGCCCAGAGCCGTCGCCCGCGCCCGTTGAGTCTTGCCATCTTCTTCCGGACCGCGGCGTCTCGCTCGCTCATGCTCATGAGCGAGCGGGACGCTCGCGGTCCGGAAGAGCATGAGAAAACGTCGGAGTCTTTGCTGGGAGCGCGGCTCTCCAGAGCCGCTCTTCTTCGGATTGCTATAACCCCATGAGCGGCTCTGGAGAGCCGCGCTCCCAGCGGTCCTATGAGGTAGCGCCGCCGACGGCGCGGGAGACGCGTTGGGCGGCTTCGACGACCAGGGGGGTGACGGTCTGCAGCGTCTGGCTGGCGTCGAGGTATTTCGGGAAGGCGACGCTGAGCGCCGCGAGGACCTTGCCGGTGCGGTCGCGGATCGGGGCGCCGACGGAGAGAACGCCGCGGATGTTCTCCTCGGCGACGGTCGCGAAGCCCTGTTTGCGGACCTTGGCGAGCGACGCCACGACCGCAACCGGGTCGGTGATCGTGTGCGGCGTGATCGCGGCGAGCTTGCCGTGGCCCAGCAGCTTGCGCGCCTCGGCATCACTGAGTGCCGCCAAAAGGACCTTGCCGGCAGCGGTGCTGTGCAGCGGCATCTCGCTGCCCGGCGCCACCTTGATCGCCACCGGCCCCTCGGCTTGCACCGCCAGCAGATAAACCGCGCGGCCGCCGTGCAGCACCGAGATGAAGCCGTTCAGGCTCTGGCCGCGTGCCAGAAGCTCGAGCTCGCGGCGCGCTGTGCCGATGTAGTCGGAGCCGTGCTTGCTGTTGGCGCCCAGCGCCAGCGCCCGATAGCCGAGACGATAGCGCGCGGTCTCGGCATTACGGTCGACATAGCCGCGCCGGGCAAGCGAGGTCACCATGCGCTGCACGATTGTCGGGCTGAGCTCCAGCCGGCGGGCGATCTCGCGCACGCCGATATCGCCGCCCTCGGCCTCGACGACCTCGAGCACGTCGAGGCCGCGCTCGAGCGATTGCGATCCCGACGCAGCCTTGGGCGTGCGCGGCATCGGTCGCGGGCTACTTGACCTCGACGAGATCGGCCAGCGTCACCTTCCGGTTCAGCACGGTGTGCAGGGCGACCCAATGGCCGGCCTGGTTGTACTCGTCGAACTTCACGGTCTTGCCCATCACGTTGGTGAAGGTCATCGCCTTGATCGCGTCCTTGATCTTGGTGCCGTCGGTGCTGCCCGCGTCCTTGATCGCCTGCGCCAGCACGCGGATGCAGTCATAGCCGGCCCACGTCTGCAGGTACGGCTCGGCCTTGTATTTCGCCTTGATCTTCTCGGCGAAGGCCTTGTTCGACGGTGCATCGGCAAACGGGCTGTACTGCCAGGCGCTGATCGACTTCTCGAGTCCACCGGCCTCGATGATCGGCATGTTGCGGCCGCCGAGCTCGATGCGGCCGGTGAAGGGGATGCGCACGCCGATCTGCATCGCCTGGCGCAGGAAGTTGAGGGAGTCGCCGCCCAGCTGGAAGGTGGCAATGGCGTCCGGCCGGCGCTGCTGCAGGCGGGTCAGGATGCTGGTGAAGTCGGGCGTGTTCTGCGGATGGATGTCGGTCGAGACGACCTCGAGGCCGGCCTTCGTGACAACGGCGGCCTTGAAGGCGTCGGCGCCGCCGCGGCCGAAGTCCGAATCCTCGGCGACGATCGCCACCGTCTTGAACGGCTTCTTCTCGGCGAGATAGATGCCGAGCGCCTGCATCATGCCCGCGTCGGACGCGCTGATGCGGAAGGCATAGTCGTTGCCGCCCTTGCCCGACAGAGTGGTGATCTGCGGGTTGGACGCGATGCCGGTGATCATCGGAATCTTGGCGTCCTGGATGATCTTCATGCTGGCGAGATGACCCGAGCTGCAGTGCGCGCCCTCGATCGCCACGACCTTGGCCTCGACCAGCTTGTTGGCGACGTTGACCGCCTCGGACGGGTTGCACTTGTTGTCCATGACGAGGACTTCGAGCTTGCGGCCGAGCACGCCGCCGTTGGCATTGATCTCCTCGATCGCGAGATTGACGCCCCATAGCTCCCATTCCGCAGCCACCGCCGCCGGTCCGGTCTGGGCCGTCGACACGCCGATCACGATCGGCTGCGCCACTGCGGGCGCGGCGCCCAGAACGGCCGCGGCGACCCCCGCCATCACCCAGGATTTGACCCCCATCATCGTCTCCCTTGCCTGTTCCTGATATCGGTACATCGTTTCGATGGTTGAACGCTCGCAAGACCTTCGCTAGGTGTCAATGCGGAATGGCTTGGGTGGAATGGTTTTGGGCACTGGTCCGGTAATTGCAATGCGGCGCGGATAATGACCATCGATGCGGTCTACCTCCTTCAGCTCACCCTGAACGGCCTTGCGCTCGGCCTGCTCTATGCGCTGATCGCCGTCGGCCTGTCGCTGATCTTCGGCGTGATGGAGATCATCAACTTCGCGCATGGCGAGCTGTTGATGCTGGGCGCCTTCGCCATGTGCTTCGCCCTGCCGGTCATGGGCCTGCTCTACTGGCCGGCCATGGCGGTCGCGATCCTCGCCACCATGCTGGTCGGCTTCGTGGTCTACGAGCTGCTGCTGGTGCGCCTGAAGCCCGACGAGTTCGAGCGCAGCATCCTGGTCACGCTCGGCCTGTCGATCATCATCATCCACGTGATGCAGTACGTCTTCACGGCAACGCCGCGCATGGTGGATTCGCAGTACGGCTTCGACGGCGTGGAGATCGGCGCGATCCGCATCACCTGGACGCGCGTGATCGGCGCAGGCTCGGCGCTGGTCGCCTTCGCCGGCCTCTATCTCGTGCTGCGCTACACCCAGTTCGGCCGCGCGATGCGGGCTATTGCCCAGAACCGCGATGCCGCGCTGATGGTCGGCATCCGGCCGCGCGTCGTGGCGCGCAACGCCGTCATCCTGGCTGCCGGGCTGTGCGGGCTGGCCGGCGCGGCGATCTCGCCGATCCAGCTGGTCACGCCCTACATGGGCCAGTTCATGATCTTTAAGGCCTTCGCCCTGGTGATCATCGGCGGGCTGGGCAACATCCCCGGCGCGGTCGCGGCGGCCATCGCGCTCGGCCTGATCGAGAGCTGGATCGGCGGCTTCTTCGAGATCGTCTGGCAGGAAGCGGCGGTGTTCGTGGTCATGGTCGTGGCGCTGTTCCTGCGACCAGAGGGGCTGTTCAAGCGCGGCGGGATGAGGGTCGGATGAAGCTTGCCGTCGCCCTCCCTCTCGCGCTGATCGCGGCGCTGGCGTTCGGCGCGCTGCCGCTGCTCACCGCCTCGAACTACATCGTGGGCGTGGCCCTGTCGGCGCTGATCTTCACCGTCGCGGCCGCGGCGCTCAATCTCGTCTACGGTTTCACCGGCCTGCTCTCCTTCGCCCAGCTCGGTTTCTGGGGCATCGGTGGCTATGCCACGGCGCTCACCGTCATGACGTTCGGCGGCAATTTCTGGATGGGCGTGGTCTATGCCGGGCTCATCAACGCCGCGGTGGCGCTGGTGATCGGCTTCCCGATCCTGCGTACCAACCGCCACGCGTTCGTGATCTCGACCCTCACCTTCGCCCTGCTGGTGGCGCTGATCGCGCGCGACTGGGTCAGCCTGACGCGCGGGCCGCTCGGCATCCCCAACCTGCCTGCACCGGAGGCCTTCGGGGTCATCTTCAACACGACGGCCAAGTTCTACTGGATCGCCTGGGCCTTCTCCGTCGTGATGCTCGGCTTCCTCTACGCGCTGTGCAGCTCGCGCATCGGCCGCACCCTGATCGCAATCAAGCAGAACGAGCCGCTGGTCCGCGCGCAGGGCATCTCGCCGATGCCCTACAAGCTCGCCTCCTTCGCCATCAGCGCGGCCATCACCGGCATGGCGGGCGGCGTGTTCACTTTCAATCTCCGGGTGATCGATCCGCTGTTCCTCGATTTCTATTACATGCAGACCTTCCTGATCATCGTGATCATCGGCGGGGCAGGCAGCTTCTGGGGCGTGGTCGTCGCCGGTATCGCCTTGTCGGCCCTGCCCGAGGTGCTGCGTTTCTCCGCCGATTTCCGCATGATCATCTACGGCGTGATCCTGGTGGTGGCGATGTTCGCCATGCCATCCGGCGTCGCGGGCTGGCTGCGCGAGCGGCAGGTCGCGCGCATGCGCCAGGCCCTCCAATGAGGGCTCTCCAATGAGCGCGATCCTCAGCGTCGCCGACCTGCGCAAGGCCTACTCCGGCGTGCATGCGCTCGACGGCGTGTCGTTCGAGGTCGAGGCCGGCAGCATCACCGGCCTGATCGGCCCCAACGGCTCGGGCAAGAGCACGGCGATCGACTGCATCTCCGGCTTCCAGAAGCTCGACGGCGGCAAGGTCGTGCTCGCCGGCAACGACATCACCGGCAAGGTCGCCCATCACATTGCCCGCGCCGGGCTCATGCGCACCTTCCAGACGGTGCGGATCTATGAGCGCCTCAGCCTGCGCGACAATCTCGCCATCGCCGCGCAGCAGTTCGATCCCGCCACCTGGGTCGATGAATTTTTCCGGACCCGCCGCTATCGTGATGCGGTCGAGGCGTCGGAGAAGCGCGCCAACGCCCTGGTCGACCTCATTGGCCTGCGCAAATACTACGAGATCGAGACCGGCATCCTGTCCTACGGCCAGAAGAAGCTGGTGGCGCTGGCCGCCGCGCTGATGCCGCATCCGAAGATCGTCGTGCTCGACGAGCCTGTCGCCGGCGTCAATCCGAGCCGCATCCGCGAGATCGAGGTCGCGCTGCAGCAGCTCAACCGTGCCGGCGAAACCTTCCTGATCGTCGAGCACAATGTCGAGTTCATCACCACCCTCTGCCACCGGGTGATCGTGCTCGAGCAGGGCCGCAAGCTGGCTGAAGGCACCGCCGCCGAGATCCACAAGGATTCGCGCGTGCTCGAAGCCTATCTCGGCATGACGCCGGAAATGGCCGAGGCAGAGATGCGGGGTGCCGCATGACCGGTTCGCTGGGAGCGCGGCTCTCCAGAGCCGCTCATGCGGTGCGGCAAGCCCAAGAAAGAGCGGCTCTGGAGAGCCGCGCTCCCGGCACATGACCCAGCCAGCGCTCGAGCTCGTCTCCGTCACCGCGGGGTACGGCGACAATCCGATCGTGCGCGAGTTCTCCGCGCGCCTGCAGCCCGGCAGCATCACGACGCTGATCGGCGGCAACGGCGCCGGCAAGTCGACGCTGCTGCGCGCGATCTACGGCACCAACCGGTTCTTCTCCGGCCAGGTCGTCTTCAAGGGCCAGCCGATCGAGCGCCTGCCGCCGTGGGAGCGATTGAAGCGGGGCGTCGGCTTCGTGCCGCAAGGCCGCTGCAACTTTCCGGCCATGAGCGTTGAGGAGAACCTCCAGATGGGCTGCTACACGCTGCCCGGCGCGAAGCACGCGGCGGCAATCGGGCGAGTCACCGGCCTGTTCCCGATGCTGCGCCAGAAGTGGCGCACCGAGGCCGGCAATCTCTCGGGCGGCGAGCAGCAGATCCTCGAAATGGCGATGGTCCTATTGGTCGAGCCCAGCCTGCTGCTGCTCGACGAACCTTCGCTCGGCCTGTCACCGCGCATGCAGGGCGATGTCTTCACCACGGTGCAGAAGATCGCGGCAACAGGAGTCACAGTGCTGGTCGTGGAGCAGAATGTGCGCGGTGCGCTGCTGATCTCCGACCGGGCGCTGGTGATGGAACAGGGACGACTCTTCATGGAAGGCCCGGCGGCCGAGGTGCGCACCGATCCGCGCATCCGCCAAGCCTATCTGGGCGGCAACATCCAGCACACGGCGGCATAGGATTCATGGAAAAAGCACGTTTGGCGGTCGATATCGGTGGCACCTTCACCGACCTGTTCCTCGAATGGGACGGCAAGCGCTCGAGCGCGAAGGTGCTGACCACGCCGCGCGCGCCCGAGGAAGGCGTGATGACCGGCATGGCCGAGATCCTGAAGCTGTCCGGCGCCACACCCGCCGACCTCGGGCTGATCATCCACGGCACGACGCTCGCCACCAACGCGATCATCGAGCGCAAGGGCGCGAAAACGGCGCTGGTCGTCACCGAAGGCTTCCGCGATTCGATCGAGATCGCGTTCGAGCACCGCTTCGAGCAGTACGACATATTCATGATGAAGCCGTCGCCGCTGGTGGCGCGCGAGTTGCGCTTCGGCATCCCCGAGCGGATGGACGGTCGCGGCAATATCCTGATCCCACTCGATGAGGACGCGGTTCGCACGCTGGCGCCGAAGCTGAAGGCCCAGGGCATCGAGGCGATCGCGATCGGCTACATGCACGCCTATCTCGACGGCAAGCACGAGCGGCGCACGCGCGACATCCTGGCCGAGACCCTGCCCGGCGTGTCGTTCTCGCTGTCGAGCGAGGTCTCGCCCGAGATCCGCGAGTACGAGCGCTGGTCGACCGCCGCCGCCAACGCCTACGTCCAGCCGGTGATGGACCGCTATCTCGGCCGGCTCGACGAGGCGTTGCGCAAGCTCGGCGTCGCTTGCCCGCTGTTCATGATGACCTCGGGCGGCGGCCTCGCGGCGCTCGAGACGGCACGCAAGTTCCCGATCCGGCTCGTCGAGTCCGGTCCTGCCGGCGGCGCGATCCTCGCCGCCGCGCTCGCCCGCCGCTGCGGTCTCGACAAGGTGCTGAGCTTCGACATGGGCGGCACGACGGCCAAGATCTGCCTGATCGACAATGGCGAGCCGCAGCATTCGCGCACCTTCGAGGTCGCGCGCCAGTATCGATTCCTGAAGGGCAGCGGCCTGCCGCTGCGCATCCCGGTGATCGAGATGGTCGAGATCGGTGCCGGCGGCGGCTCGATCGCCTCCGTCGATTCACTGAGCCGCGTGAATGTCGGGCCCGAGAGCGCGGGTGCCGAGCCCGGCCCGGCGAGCTACGGCCGCGGCGGCACCAAGCCGACCGTCACCGACGCCGACGTCGTGCTGGGTCGGATCGATCCGGGCTACTTCGCCGGCGGCAGCATCAAGCTCTCGCCCGAGAAAGCCGGCGTCGCCGTCGACGAGGCGGTCGGCAAACCGCTTGGCCTCGCCCGTCTCGACGCCGCGTTCGGCGTGAGCGAGATCGTCGAGGAGAACATGGCGAATGCCGCCCGGGTTCATGCCGTCGAGCGCGGCAAGGAATTGCAGAACCGCACCATGATCGCCTTCGGCGGCGCCGCCCCGATCCATGCCGCGCGGCTGGCCGAAAAGCTCGGTATCAGCCGCGTCATGGTGCCGAGCGGCGCGGGCGTGGGCTCGGCGGTCGGTTTCCTGATGGCACCGGTGGCCTACGAGGTCGTGCGCAGCCGCTATGTCCAGCTCGACGAGGACAAGTTCGATCCGGCGTTCGTGAACAAGCTGTTCGCCGAGATGCATGCCGAGGCCGAGGCTGTCGTGAAGGCTGGCGCGCCCAACGCAAAGCTGATCGAGGTCCGCACGGCCGACATGCGCTATCGCGGCCAGGGCCACGAGATCACCGTCGATCTGCCGGCCGGCGAGTTCACGGCCGCCTCTCGTGCCAAGCTGATCGAGCTCTACGAGACCGGCTATGCCGCGACCTTCGGCCGGACGATTCCGGGCCTCGGCGTCGAGATCATGAACTGGACCCTGCGGCTCGCGGCCGAGCAGCAGCCGGTGGCCAAGGCGCCGCCGCAGCCGGCCGACATCCCGTCCAAGGCGCGCGGCAGCCGCCCGGTCTACGATCCGGCCGGTCAGGACATGAAGGACGTGTCGGTCTATCATCGCGCCGACCTTGTGATCGGCAGTTGCGTGCCCGGCCCGGCGATCATCGCCGAGGACGAGACCACGACCATCGTGCCGAAGAGCTTTACCGCGCGGCTCACCCCGATCGGTGCCCTCCTGTTGGAAAAGGTGGAAACATGAGCATCAACGATCCGCTGTCGCCCATTCGCCTGCAACTGATGTGGGACCGCCTGATCGCGGTCGTCGAGGAGCAGGCGCTGGCGCTGATGCGCACCGGCTTCTCGACCTCGACGCGCGAGGCGGGCGACCTCAGCGCCGGCGTGTTCGACCTCGACGGCGCGATGCTGGCGCAGGCGGTGACCGGCACGCCCGGCCACATCAACTCGATGGCCCGCGCGGTCTACCACTTCCTCGACCGCTTCCCGGCACACACGATGAAGGAAGGCGATATCTTCCTGACCAACGACCCGTGGAAGGGCACCGGGCATCTGCACGATTTCACCTTCGTCACGCCGACCTTCCGGCGCGGCAAGATGGTCGCGCTGTTCGCCTCGACCTGCCACGTGGTCGATATCGGCGGCCGCGGCATGGGCGCCGACGCCCGCCAAGTCTATGAGGAAGGCCTCTATATCCCGCTGATGCACTTCGCCCGCGAAGGCAAGGTCGACCAGACGCTGACCGACATCGTCGCCGCCAACGTGCGCGAGCCCGTCCAAGTGGTGGGCGACCTCTACTCGCTGGCGACCTGCAACGAGATCGGCTGCCGCCGCCTGATCGAGATGATGGACGAATTCGCCATCGACGATCTCGACCGGCTGGGCAAGCACATCCTGGAGAAGTCCAAGCAGGCCTCGCTCGAGCAGATCCGCAAGATCCCGTTCGGCGACTACAAGTTCTCGATGACGGTCGACGGCTACGACAAGCCGATCGATCTGGTCGCGACGATGACGATCGGAGATACGGGCATCGACGTGTCCTTCGACGGCACTTCGGGCGTGTCGGCCTACGGCATCAACGTGCCGGTCTGCTACACCGAGGCCTATGCCAGCTTTGGCGTGAAGTGCATCGTGGCGCCCAAGGTGCCGAACAACGAGGGCTCGCTGTCGGTGATCCGCATCACCGCGCCGGAAGGCTCGATCCTGAATGCGAAGCATCCTGCACCGGTCGCCGCACGCCACGTCACCGGCCAGATGCTGCCCGACGTGATGTTCGGCTGCCTGCACCAGGCGCTGAAGGGCGGCGTGCCGGCCGAAGGCGCCTCGTGCCTGTGGAACCTCTCGGCGCTGGGCGGACCCGGGCGTGCCGACGGCGATCCGGCCGAGACGGTCAACGCCAAGGTGTTCACGATCATGAGCTTCCATGCCGGCGGCACCGGCGCGCGGCCCGGGCGTGATGGTCTCTCGGCCACCGCCTTCCCGAGCGGCGTGCGCAACGTGCCGATCGAGGTCAACGAGACGATCTCGCCGATCGTGGTGTGGAAGAAGGAATATCGCCAGGATTCGGGCGGTGCCGGCGAGTTCCGCGGCGGCCTCGGCCAGATCATGGAAGTCGGCACGCTCGACGACGCGCCCTTCGCCATCGCTGCGTATTACGACCGCATCGACCACCCGCCGCGCGGTCGCGACGGCGGCCAGAACGGCATGGCCGGCCGGGTCGCGCTCGAATCGGGTCACAAGCTGCGCGGCATGGGCCAGCAGACCGTGCCGAAAGGCGAGAAGCTGATCATCTCGATGCCGGGCGGCGGCGGGCTGGGCAATCCGCGCAAGCGGCCGACGACGGTGGTGGCAGAGGACGTCCGCCAGGGCTTCATCTCGTCCGACGCCGCGCGCCGCGACTACGGCGTGGCGGTCAACGACGACGGCTCGGTCGACGAGACCGAAACCGCGAAGCTGCGCGCGGTCGCGGCGGAATAGTGCTGGGAGCGCGGCTCTCCAGAGCCGCTCTTCTTCACTTTGCAATACCCCATGAGCGGCTCTGGAGAGCCGCGCTCCCAGCACAAGACGGAGACGACGATGCGTGTGAGTGCCGGCCTGCCGACCGGGATGGAAGGACTGACCTATCCGATCCCGTTTTCCGATCCGGAGAACGTGATCAAAATCGCCCAGGCGGCCGAGAAATTCGGCTACGACTCGGTCTGGGGCAACGATCACATGACGACCCAGAACTACGTGCGCGCCGAGTTCCCGGTGCCGCCGCGCTTCTGGGAGCCGCTGGTCACCTACGCCTTCGTGCTGTCGGAGACGAAGACGATCAAGGTCGGGACTGGCATCCTGGTGCTGCCGATGCGCCACGACATCGTCGTCGCCGCCAAGCAGATCGTCACGCTGGATCACTTTGGCAAGGGCCGGCTCGAGCTGGGCATCGGCATCGGCGCCTATCGCGAGGAGTTCAAGGCGCTGCAGCCCGACGCCAAGATCGATCGCGGCGACATCGTCGACGAGGGACTGCAGGCGCTCAACCTGCTGTTCAAGGAGAGGGTCGCGAGCTTCGAGGGGCAATACTACAAGTTCAAGGACGTCGAGCTCTTCCCCAAGCCGTTCCAGAAGAAGCTGCCGATCTACGTCAGCGGCAACCACGCCAACAACATCGAGCGCGCGGTGAAGTGGGCCGACGGCTGGCTGCCGGCCGGCATGCATGTCGACCGCATCCGCGCGGGCGTAAAGAGCCTGCGCGAGCAGGCCGACAAGGCCGGGCGCGACTGGAAGGAGATCGAGGTCTGCCCGCAGTTCGTGGTCCATGTCGGCAAGACTCGCGAGAAGGCGCTCGAAAGCTTCCGCAAGAGCCAGATGAACAAGCACCTGGTCTCGCTGCAGAAGTCGACCCTCAAGGGCCAGGGCGCCGCGACGCACGAGGAGATCAATCTGATCGGCACGCCAGCCGAGGTGATCGACAAGGCGCTGGCCTTCAAGGAGGCGGGCGTCACCCACCTGCTCGGCCTCTACTTCGCCGCCAACTCCGTGCCGGAGCTGCTCGACCAGATGCAACTCTTCGCCGAAGAGGTCATGCCGAAGGTGAAGTGAGCGCCTTCGCGATAGCCTCGATCTCGTCGACCGCCTGGCGCAGCGACATGCCGGGCGGGCGCGGGGTGAAGATCAGGTGGTCCATGGCGAGGCGAGGCTGCCATTGGGAGAGCTTGGCGGCGATCTCCTCCGGCGTGCCGAGCAACCAGCGGTCCTGCATGAAATCCTCGGACATGAAGTGGGGATGGTCCGAGGTGAGCGGCTTGCGCTCCTTCGTTTCCTTGTCGATGTAGGTCAAGCCAATGCGCTCGGGCTTGTACTGGACGCGATAGACCTCGTCGATGAACGGCTGGTGCCGCTTGATGGCGTCGGCCGGGGAGTCGCCGACAAGGATCTCGCGCATCACCGCGCGCGGCAGTCGGCCCGCCTCCTGACGCGCGGCTTCCTCGTCGAACGACTTGAACTGGTATTCGACCAGGCCCCACTCCGCGAGCGGCGCAACGAGGAAACCGGCGCGACGGCGGACGGCGCGGGCGCGCGCCTTGGGATGGGCGGCGCCAATCCACAGCGGCGGCCGGCCGGGCTTCACCGGCGGCGGGCGCAGCAGGCCGCTCTTCACGCCGTAGATCTTGCCGGCGTAGTCGAATGCCTCGCCCGTCCAGGCGCGCTCGAGAACGTCGAGCGATTCCTCGAAGGCACGCGTACGCGTCGTGTAGTTCCAGCCGAACTGGTCGAACTCCGCCGGGCGATAGCCCTGGCCCAGCCCGATCTCGACCCGGCCGCCGGAGAGGTTGTCGATCACCGACAGGTCCTCGGCCATGCGCATCGGATGGCCGTGCAGCGGCGCCAGCGCGACCGCCTGGCCGACCCGGCAGTTCGGCGCAGCGACGGCGAGCGCGGCGCAGGCCACGACCGGCGACGGGCAATAGCCGTCGGCCTCGCCGTGATGCTCGCTCGCCCAGACCGAGTGATAGCCCAGCCGGCTCGCTTCGGCGGCAAGCTCCAGCGCCTCGCGGTAGGCCTTGTCGTAGGGCTCGCCCAGGCCGCGATGAGCCTGGAAGCTGAAGGAGATGCCGAGCTTGGGAGATGCGGTCATGGTCGTCTCTTCGCTGGGAGCGCGGCTCTCCAGAGCCGCTCTTTTTCGGCTTGCCACATCCCATGAGCGGCTCTGGAGAGCCGCGCTCCCAGCTACATGAATGCCTTGGCGATGCGACCCCAGTCCTCGATCGCGGCTTCGTGGCCGGGGATGAGCTGGATGGTGAACTGGGAATAGCCCGCATCGCGCAATGCAGCGATCCGCGACTTGATCTCCGCCTCGCTCGCGGTGAACGAGGTCTCGGCGATCATCTTGGCGGTGACGAACTTCTTCTCCTGCTCCTTCACGAACATCAGATGCCCACGATGGTTCTCGAGATAGGGCGCGTCCTTGGGCTCGAAGCCGCGCGCGTATTCGACATAGCCTTCGATCTCGGGCGTGGAGAGCATGGCGACGCCGGGCTTCAGCCCGGCCAGCGCCTCGTCGGCGGCGCGGTGCAGCATCACCGCCGCGCGCGGCCCGGCCTGCGCCATGGCACGCGGCGAGTCGGCCGGCTCGCCGTCCTTCAGCACGCAGCCCAGCGCGAAGGCCGTCGTGTAGAGGTCGGACATCGCATGTCCGGCATCGCGCCAGGCCGCCTGCATCGCCTGCACTTCCTTCACACCGTTCTCGACCTTGCCGACGAAGTCGATCCAGCCCGCCTTGAACTTGGCGGTCAACGCCCGCGTGCGCGGCCCGAAGGCCGAGAAGTGCAGCGCGATCGGATCGGTCGTGTTGAACACCGGCAGCTCGGGATTGAGGAAGCGGATTTTCCGTGTCTGCCCCTCCATCTCGAACGCGACCGTCTCGCGGCGCAGCAGGCCATAGACCTGATGCACATAGGTCTCCATGTCCTTGACCTTGATGGCGCCGAAGCCCATCGCGCGCCGCGCGGTGAAGCCGGTACCGACGCCGAAGTCGACCCGGCCCGGCGCGAGCTGGTTGAGGCTCGCCAGCGCATTGGCCGTGACCGGCGCGATGCGGTTGGACGGCACCAGCACGCCGGTGCCGAGCCGGATCTTCTTCGTATGAACGGCCGCGGCGCCCATCGCGACGAAGCAGTCGGCGCTCAACATCTGCGTGTCGTAGAACCAGGCGTGGCTGAAGCCGAGTTCTTCCGCGCGCTGCACGACCTTCCAGCAGTCCGCCCAGGTCGGGATCGCGATTCCGAAATCCATTTCTTGTTTCCTCCGCTTCTTGCCCTGTTCGATCAAACGTCGGCCAGGGTTTCGATGATCTTGTCGCGCGCGGCCATGTTGCCCTCCTCGTGGACCGGCTGCAGGCAGACGTGCGTTGCGCCGGCGTCGAAGTGCGCGCGCAGGCCGCGGCGCACCGTGTCGGCGTCGCCCCACAGGCACATTGCATCGATGAACCGGTCGCTGCCGCCGTTGGCGAGCTCGGCCTCGGTGAAGCCCTCGCGCAGCCAGTTGTTGCGGTAGTTCGGCAGCACCATGTAGCGCGCCAGCTCCTTGCGCCCGAGCGCGCGGGCCTTTGCCGGGTCGGTCTCGATCGTCACCTTCTGCTCGACCGCGAGGATCTTGTCCGGCCCGAGGATCTTCTTGGCGATGGCCGTGTGCCTGGGCGTGACGTTGTAGGGCACGGCGCCCATCGTCTTCCGGGCGGCGAGCTCGAGCATCTTCGGGCCGAGCGCCGCCACCACCACCGGTGCCGCCGTGCCCGTCGGCAGGCCCTTGTGCACGCCGTCGAGATAGGCGCTCATCGTGCCGATCGGCTTGTCGTAGGTCTGGCCGCGCAGCCCTTCGACCATCGGCTTGTGGCTGACGCCGAGCCCCAGGATGAAGCGGTCGCCGTAGAACTCGTTCAGGAACAGCATGCCCTGACGGGCGCTCCAGGGATCGCGCGCGTAGATGTTGGCGATCGAGCTGCCGACCATGAGCTTCTCGCTCTTGCACAGCAGATGGCTGGCCAGCGCCATCGATTCGTGACCGCGGCCCTCGGGATACCAGTACGCCGAGTAGCCATTTCGCTCCACGACGCGAACCAGCTCCCCGACCTGCGTGGCGTTGCATTTGTCGGCCGAATACCACACGCCCAACCGTCCCAGCTTCATGATGCGCCCTCCGTTGGATTGTGTGTAGCATAGGACCATGCAAATCGGAGTCATCGGCCTCGGCCGCATGGGCGGTAATATCGTGCGGCGGCTTGCCAAGGCGGGCCATTCCAGCGTCGTCTACGACGCCAATCCGGCGCCCGGAGCGGCGCTGGCGAAGGAAGGCGCGACAGCGGTTCCTTCCCTTCAATCGCTCGTCGAAACGCTGCAAGCGCCACGCACCGTCTGGGTGATGCTGCCCGCCGGCAAGATCACCGAAGACACGATCGCGACGCTCGCGAACCTGATGAAGCCGGGTGACACGATCATCGACGGCGGTAACACAAACTTCAAAGACGACGTGCGGCGCGCCCGCGAGCTGAAGCCCAGGGGCATCCACTATCTCGACGTGGGCACATCGGGTGGCGTGTGGGGCCTGCAGCGCGGCTACTGCCTGATGATCGGCGGCGATACCGAGACGGTGCAGCGCCTCGATCCGATCTTCTCGACGCTTGCGCCGGGCATCGGCGACATCGAGCGGACCGGCGGCCGAGAGGCGCTCGATCCACGCGCCGAGCGCGGTTACATCCACGCCGGCCCGGCCGGCGCCGGCCATTTCGTGAAGATGATCCATAACGGCATCGAGTACGGCATGATGCAGGCCTTCGCCGAGGGCTTCGACATCATGAAGCATCGCGCCTCCGACAAGCTTCCGGCCGACGAGCGCTTCGACCTCAACCTCGCCGACATCGCCGAAGTCTGGCGCCGCGGCAGCGTAGTGACCTCCTGGCTGCTCGACCTCACGGCCGCGGCGCTTGCCCAGGACGGCCAGCTCGAGGCGTTCTCGGGCAATGTCGAGGATTCTGGCGAGGGCCGCTGGACCATCGAGGCCGCGATCGAGGAAGCGGTGCCGGCCGACGTGCTGGCCGCATCGCTGTTCGTGCGCTTCCGCTCGCGCCAGCAGCACACGTTCGCGGAAAAGGTCCTGTCGGCGATGCGGCTCGGTTTCGGTGGCCACGTCGAGCCACCCAAGAAATAACGGAGGATACGACGATGAAGGTTGGCGTTTTCTATTTCCCGACGGATTACGGCATCAACATCGCGGAGCTGGCAACGGCGCTGGAGGACCGCGGTTTCGACTCGCTCTTCGTGCCCGAGCACACCCACATCCCGCTCAGCCGCAAGTCGCCCTTCCCCGGCGGCGGCGAGTTGCCCAAGCGTTACTCGCACACCCACGATCCGTTCGTCGGTCTCGCCTTCGCCGCAGCGGCGACCAAGAAGCTCAAGGTCGGCACCGGCATCCTGCTGGTCCCGCAGCATGAGCCGATCGCGACCGCCAAGGCGATCGCGAGCCTCGACCAGCTTTCGGGCGGCCGCTTCGTCTTCGGCATCGGCGCCGGCTGGAACGAGGACGAGATGAACAATCATGGCGTCCAGTTTGCCGATCGCTTCAATCAGATGGGCGACTACGTGAAGGCCATGAAGGCGATCTGGACCCAGGAAGAGGCTGGCTACCACGGCAAGTTCGCGAAGTTCGATCCGATCTGGTCCTATCCCAAGCCGCACCAGAAGCCGCATCCGCCGATCCTGCTGGGCGGCGAGAGCGACCACACCTTGCGCCGCGTGGTCGACTATTGCGACGGCTGGTTCCCGCGCACCCGCAAGGGCTTTGACGCCAAGGAGTCGATCGCTCGCCTGCACAAGGCGGCCGAGCAGAAGGGCCGCGATCCCAAGACGCTCAGTGTCACCGTGTTCGGTGCGCCGCCCAAGGAAGACGTGCTGGCCGGCTATGCCAAGGCCGGCATCGACGGCGCCCTGATCGGCATCAACGACGACAGCCCGGACGACATCCTGCGGTATCTCGACAAGATCGCGCCGCTGGCCAAGGCGTACGCGTGAGCGTCGCCGTCGGCGTCGGCCTGCTGGATTTCCCGTTCGCGGGGGCCGGCGACTATTGGCGCTGGGTCGATATGTGCGAAGCCGGCGGCGTCGATTCGATCTGGCAGACCGACCGGCTGGTGAGCCGCACGCCGATCCTCGAATGCATGGCGACGATGGCGGCCCTGGCCGGCCGCACCCGCCGCCTGCGCTTTGGCATGAACGTGGTGTCGCTGGCGCTGCGCGATCCGGTGCTGCTGGCCAAGCAGTGCGCGACCATCGACGTGCTGTCGGAAGGCCGGCTGCTGCCGGCCTTCGGCATCGGCAGCCCGCAGGGTCCGGAATGGGCGGCACTCGACATCGACACGAAGACACGCGGCCGGCGGACCGACGAGAGCCTCGAGATCATCGCCCGGCTGTGGCGCGAGGAGAGCGTCGATTTCGCCGGCAAGTATTATCGCCTGAACGGCGCGTCGATCCTGCCGAAGCCGGTGCAGCCCGACCTGCCGATGTGGATCGGCGGCTCGTCCGACGCCGCGGTGAAGCGCACGGCGAAGTACGGCACCGGCTGGCAGGGCGGCGGTGAGACGATGGAAGACGCGATCCGCGTCGTTGCCGAGATCAAGAAGGCTTTGCCCGGAGCCGGCCGCACCATCGACGAGGATCACTATGGCGCGAGCTTTCCGTTCTATTTCGGCTCGCCGAGCGATGCCGTGGTCGGCAAGGCGATGGAGGCCTACGCCAAGCGCACGGGCCGCGATCCGAGCCGGCAGTTTGCCGTGGGCGATGCCGGCACCATCCTCGATCGCGTCGGCGAATACGTGACGGGCGGAATCCACAAGTTCATCCTGCGCCCTGTCGGCACGGGCGAGGCGGTGATCGCGCAGACCAGGATGCTGATCGAAAAGGTGCTGCCGCACGTCGGCACGCGATGGCCAAAGCCCGCGAAGGCTGCCTGATCCCGTCGTCTCGACCGGAGCGAAGCGAAGCGGAGAGACCTTCTCTCCATAGGCACGGTCATGATCGCGGAGAGAAGGCCCATCGGCTGCGCTCGGGGCGACGGAAAGATTCTGGAGGAACGCTATAATGAAAATCGGCGTCGCGATGTTCTTCACCGACTACTCGATGACACCGCAGGAGCTGGCGGTCGAAGCCGAGGCCCGCGGCTTCGATTCGGTCTGGTCACCCGAGCACAGCCACATTCCGCTGTCGCGCGAATCGGCCTTTCCGAGCGGCGGCGACCTGCCGAAGAAATACTACGACGCAATGGACCCGTTCGTGGCGCTGATGGCGGCAGCGGCGGTGACCAAGACCATCCAGGTTGGCACCGGCGTCTGCCTCGTGGTGCAGCGCGATCCGATCCAGACGGCGAAGCTCGTCGCCTCGATCGACCAGCTGTCGAACGGGCGTTTCCTGTTCGGCGTCGGCAACGGCTGGAACAAGGATGAGATGCGCAACCATGGCACGGTCTTCGAGACCCGGCACAAGCTCGCCCGCGAGCGCATCGAGGCGATGAAGGTGATCTGGGCGAAGTCGAAGCCCGAGTACCACGGCGAAATGGTCAACTTCGATCCCATGATGACCTGGCCAAAACCGGCCCAGAAGCCGCATCCACCGATCCTGGTCGGCGGCGCCTTCCCGTACGGCGCGCGACGTGCCATCCGCTACGGCGACGGCTGGATGCCGCATCGCGCGCGGCCGCACTATCCGAACGTGCGCGACTTCCTGCCCGAATTCCGCAAGATGGCAGCCGCCGAGAACCGCGACCTGCCGGTGACCATCTGGGGAGCGAAGGACGAGGACATGCTGAAGCAGGACCGCGACGCGGGCGTCGTGCGCGTCATCGTCAGTCTTGATTCGGCGAAATCGGACGTGATCCTTCCCGAACTCGACCGCTGGGCAAAGCTCGCCGAGAAAGTGGTGTAGTTCTCCGTCGTCCCGAGCGAAGCCGAGGGACCTGTTCATGCAACGTCTGCCGGGATGAACAGGTCCCTCGACTTCGCTCGGGACGACGAATTCTATCTGAAAAGATCTTCCGTCGCCGGACGCACCAGCTCCGACGCCGGGTTGGCCGGCGCCTTCCAGGTGAGGCCGCGCACCAGCACAACCGGCTGCGCTTCGTCCCCCTGCCCCATCACCAGTGATGCCGCCGCGGCGATCTCGTCGGCGAAGGCGCTGATGCTGACCTGCAGGATGCGGCCAAACAGGTCGGGATTGCCGCGCAGATCGAGCATCGACGGCAGACCGGCCGCACCGATCGCCACGCCGGTCGTGCCGCGCCGCCACGGACGGCCGAAGCTGTCGATGATCAGCAGCGCCGTCGCGCCGATCGCGGCGCGCAACGCTTCGGCGCTGGCGTCCGGATCGACCGGCAGCAGCAGCGCGCGCTCGACGCCGTCCTGGGGCGCGACGTTCGACTGGTCGATACCGGCATTGGCCATCACGAAGCCGCGCTTGTGCTCGACGATCAGCACGTTCGGACGCGAGCGCACAACCCTTACCGATTCCGACAGGATGAGCTCGACCAGCCGCGGGTCCTTCTGGACCTCGGCGCCCAGCTCGATCGCGCGCTGAGACGGCGTGACGGTCGCGATCTCGACCATCCGGCCCTCGGCCTTGGACACGATCTTCTGCGCCAGCACCAGCACGTCGCCGGGACGCAACGCCAGCTCGCCCGTCAGCCGCTCCCTGATCAGCGCTGCCAGATCGTCACCGGCCTTCACCATCGGCAGGCCGGGAACGGCCAGCAGCTCGACCTTCTGCATCAGCCGAACTTCTTGCGCATCCGGGGCGCGACCTGCTCGGAGAACAGCTTGAGGAAACGCTCCTGGTCCGGCCCGGGCGCATGGAACACGAGGTGCTTGAAGCCCAGCCCGACATAGCCGCCGACTTTCTCCACGACCTCGTCCGGATCGTTCGACACGATCCAGCGGCTGGCGGCCCGTTCGACGGGCAGCGCATCGGCGAGCCGCTGCATCTCGACCGGATCCTCGACCGACATCTTCTCCTCGGGCGTGAGCGCGAGCGCCGCCCAGTGGCGCGTGTCGTCGAGCGCGCGCGCCTTGTCGGTGTCGTAGGACACCTTGATCTCGATCATGTTGTCATACGGCAGCTTCTTGGGCTCGACGGCCTTGGAGATGCCCTCAGCGACGCTCGGCATCAGCGTCTCGGTGTAGAGGTCCCATTTCTTGCCGCTGGTGCAGATGAAGCCGTCGCCGGTGCGACCGGCATAGCGCGCCACGACGGCGCCCGCGGCGGCGACATAGATCGGGATCTCCTGGTCGGGCCGGTCGTAGATCGTGGCCTTCTCGGTCTTGTAGTATTCGCCCTCGAAAGTGACCCGCTCCTCGCGCCACAGCTGGCGGATCAGGGTCACTGCCTCGCGCATGCGAGCAAAGCGCTCCTTGAACTCGGGCCACGGCGCGCCGGTCGACGGCACCTCGTTCAGCCCCTCGCCGGTGCCGATGCCCAGGATCACGCGGCCCGGGCACATCGCGCCCAGGGTGCCAAAGGCCTGCGCCACGATCGACGGGTGATAGCGGAAGGTCGGCGTCAACACGCTGGTGCCGAGAATCAACCTCGTGGTCCGCGCGCCGACCGCACCCAGCCACACGAGTGACGAGGGCGCGTGCCCGTCGACGTGCTTCCACGGCTGGAAGTGATCGCTGACAAATGCCGAGTCTAGCCCGACCTGCTCCGCCATGACGGCGAAGTCCAGGAGCTTCGAGGGCGCGAACTGTTCGGCCGATGCCTTGTATCCGAGCTTGAGCACGGTGCTGTTCCTTATCCTGATAGGCGGCGATTCCTAGCACATGGGGGCAGGAGGTCCACGCCAGATGCCATGACGCACTTGCTGGGAGCGCGGCTCCCCAGAGCCGCTCTTCCGTCGGGCTGCCCTATCCCATGAGCGGCTCTGGAGAGCCGCGCTCCCAGCACATGATCAGAGATCGACGAACTCCTCGCCGGCAAGGTAGTCGGCCGCGAAAGCCCGTGAGGCGCGAATATCGTCGGCTTCAAGCGTCGGATGATCGGCAAGGATTTCCTGCACCATCATGTCCGCGCCGAGCTTTCGCAGCACCAATTCGACGGTGATGCGCGTCCCGCGGATTACCGGCCTTCCGCCCATAATCTTGGGGTTCATCTCGATCCGCCCGTGCTTCATCCTTCCAGCTTAGCGCGGAATGTCATTTCAAACCTCGTCTATCGCACAACGGCTCCGGTGGTTTGACTCGCCTCAGCCCGGTTGCAACCATCCGCGGCAATAAGGAGGGACGCGTATGGCCGGTGTGAACTGGACGGACTCCACCATCGAGGCGGCCGGCACGAAGGTCCATGTGTCGCGCGCCGGGCGGGGACGTCCCCTTCTGGTCCTGCATCATGAGACCGGCACGCTGGACCGGCTGCCTTTCTACGACGCCCTCGCCGCGCAGTACGACGTGCTGGTGCCGCACCATCCCGGGTACAGCCGCTCGCCGCGGCCCGACTGGATGCGCAGCGTGCGCGACATCGCCGTCGTCTATCGCGGGCTGCTGAGCGAACTGAAGGTCGCCAAGCCGGCTCTGGTCGGGCTGGGCTTCGGCGGCTGGATCGCAGCCGAGATGGCCGGCATGGCGCCGGCCGATCTTTCGCATCTGGTGCTGGTCGGCGCGATGGGCATCAAGCCGCCGCAGGGCGACATCCTCGATCTCGCGATCACCGGTTACATGGATTACGCGCGCGCCGGCTTCCACGACCAGAAGGTGTTCGACAAGGTTTACGGCGCGGAGCCGCCGATCGACCAGCTCGAGATGTGGGACATCTGCCGCGAGATGAGCTTCCGCATCGCCTGGAAGCCCTACATGTACAGCCAGACCCTCCCTCACCTGCTGGGCTCGGTGCGCGTGCCGGCGCTGGTCGTCTGGGGCGACGACGACAAGGTCGTGCCGCAGAGCGCCAGCGAGCGCTATCTCGCGGCACTGCCCAATGCCAAGCTCGAGGTCGTCAAAGCCTGCGGTCACTGCGTCGACATGGAGCAGCCCGAGGCGCTCGCCAAGCTCGTTACAACCTTCATCGGTCGGGAGTAGTCGCCATGCACCTGATGTATTTCACCGAGCAGCCCATGTCGGCCTACCCCGAGCAGGCCGGCCGCGATTTCGGCGCCACCGCGCTGATGTTCCCCAACACCAATTTCGATCCGGTGGAGGGCTCGCGGCTCTACAACAACTACATCGAGCAATACATGCTGGCCGAGGAGGTCGGCGTCGACGGCATCATGCTGAACGAGCACCACAACGCGCCGTTCTGCATGCAGGCCAAGGCCAACATCTTCGCCGCCATCCTCGCCGGGATGACCAAGAAGGTGAAGATCGTGATGCTGGGCAATCCGCTGCCGCTGGCGGAGAACCCGATCCGGCTGGCCGAAGAGCTCGCCATGATCGACATGATCTCCAAAGGCCGGCTGGTCTCGGGCTTCGTGCGCGGCGGCGGGCAGGAGCAGCTCGCCACCGGCGTCAATCCCGCCTTCAACCGCGAACGCTTCGAGGAAGCGCACGAGCTGGTGACGCAGGCCTGGACGCGGCCCGGCCCGTTCCGTTTCGAGGGCACGCACTATCAGCATCGCGTCGTGAACCCTTGGGCGGTGCCGCTGCAGAAGCCCTATCCGCGGGTCTGGATCCCCGGCGTGATCAGCAAGGAGACGATCATTTGGGCGGCGCAGCAGCGCTATCCCTACATCGCCCTCAACACCTCCATCGAGCAGACCAAGAAGATCTGGGAGTTGTACGATCAGGTGGCTCTCCAGAGCGGCTATGTCGGCGGCCCTGAGAATCGCGGCTACCTGATCCAGGTCCACATCTCGGACAACGAGGAAAAGGCGATTGAGAATGCGCGCCAGTTCCGCTGGATGCAGGGCGAGTTCACCGGCCTGGCCCATCCGGTGTGGAGCACGCCGTCGGGCTACGGCTCGCCGACCGCTCGTCGCGCCTTCGTCGAGTTCGCCTCGGGCCGCGCCAAGAACCCGCGCGGCGAGACCAGCTTCGAGCAGCAGATGGCCGACCTGCGCATCATCGCCGGCACGCCCAAGACCGTCGTCGCCAAGCTGAAGCGCATCCTCGAGGAGACGCGGCCGGGCATTCTGGCGCTGTGGGGCAACGACGGCCGGGTCAGCCAAGAGGATTCGCTGACCTGCATCCGGCTGATGGGCCAGGAGGTTTTCCCGGCGATCCGCGAGATCGCCAAGGAGCTCGACCTCAAGAGCCCGTTCGAATCGAACGCGCCGGTGCATCTGAAGTACTCGACCGACCTCAAGCAGACGGCCAAGGCCGCGGCGGAATAAGGCGATGGCCATGCAGCTCGGGGCCTCTCTCCCCGTCGGCGATATCGGGACCGGTCCCGTCGTCATCCGCGATTATGCCCAGGCGGTCGAAGGGCTGGGCTACGATTTCCTCGTCGCGCCCGACCACGTGCTGGGCGCCGATCCCGACAAGATCCCGCCCGGCGTGCGCATGGGGTCGAACGCGACCGCCTATCACGATCCGTTCGTGCTGTTCGGTTACCTCTCGGGCGTGACGCAAAAGCTCGGCTTTGCCGCCAGCGTGCTGATCCTGGCGCAGCGCCAGGCGGCGCTGGTCGCCAAGCAGGCCGCCTGCCTCGACGAGCTGTGTGAGGGCCGCTTCCGGCTCGGAGTCGGCGTCGGCTGGAACGAGATCGAGTTCCAGGGGCTGGGCTACGATTTCCACACCCGCGGCAAGCGCTCCGAGGAACAGGTGCGCTTCATGCAGGCGCTGTGGAAAGAACCCTCGATCAATTTCAAGGGCCAGTTCCATGAGCTGACCGACGGCGGAATCAATCCGCGGCCCAAGTCGGGCAAGGTCCCAGTCTGGTTCGGCGGCCATGCCGAGGCGACGCTGAAACGCGTAGCGAAGTACGGCGACGGCTTCATGCCGAACCGCTGGCCGCCGGGCGACGAGGCGCTGGCGGTGTTCGACAAGCTGCGTGGCATGATCAAGGCGGCTGGCCGCGACCCCAAGGATGTTGGCCTCGACGTCTGGCTCTCTCCGGCCAAGGGCACGGAGGACGACTGGCGCAAGGAGATCGCCTTCTGGAAGAAGGCGGGCGTCACGCACATCACGGCGCACACGACGTTCGTCAGCGCCATCCACCAGCGCATCGCCGGCAAGACTTACGACGATCATCTCACGGCGATCACGCGCTATAGAAATGCAGTGAAGGATCTGCTGTGAAGTTCACGCTGCACTTCGGCAACAACACCTTTCCCGACCTTCCGAGCGCCATCCGCATGGTCAAGGCGGCCGAAGCGGCGGGGTTCGACTCGGTCGTCGCAGTCGACCACGTCGTGTTCCCGCACCGCTACACCTCGGTCTATCCCTACGCGCCCGGAGGCCGGCTGCCGGGCGGGCCGGGCTCGCCTTTGCCCGATCCGCTGATCTGGATGGCGGCGATGGCCGCGGTCACCACCAGGCTGCGCTTCATGACCGGCGTGATCATCCTCCCGCTGCGCGATCCCTTCGTGCTGGCCAAGCAGGTCGCTACGCTCGATTCGATGAGCAGCGGACGGGTCGAGCTCGGCATCGGCGTCGGCTGGCTCGAGGAGGAATTCGAGGCGCTGGGCGTGCCATTCGAGAAACGCGGCAAGCGCTCGGACGAGTACATCGCCGTGATGCGCAAGCTGTGGGCCGAGGACGGCGCGAGCTTCAAGGGCGAGTTCGTGTCGTTCGACGAGGTCAGCTCCAATCCGAAGCCGGTCAATCGCGCCGTGCCGATCGTGATCGGCGGCCATTCGGCAGCAGCAGCGAAGCGCGCCGGCCGTCTGGGCGACGGCTTCTTCCCATCGATCGGCGCGCAGGTCGACACCGTTCCCCTGTTCGACGTGATGCGCCGCTCGGCCGAAGCCGCCGGCCGCGATCCGAAGGCGATCGAGATCATGGCCGGCTGCCCCGACCTCCTGCCCGGCTCCGGCAAGGACCCACGGCCCGCGATCGAGGAACGCGTCCGCCAAGGCGTCGGCCGCATCGTCCTGCCACTCCCCCGTTTCCAGCCCGATCTCGAAGACAATCTTGCCCGCTTCGGCGAAACGATCATCAAACAGCACCGATAACGAGAAGCACAACTTGCAGGCAGTGCCATCAACGCCTACGTTGATGGCATTGTGGCTAACCTGACAATCCGCGGCCTCGACGACGCTGTGAAAGCCCGCCTGCGCGTGCAAGCCGCACAGCACGGCCGCTCGATGGAGGAGGAAGCGCGCACGATCCTGCGTGCGGCATTGACCGAGACGCCTCCCCAGACGGAGAATCTCGCACAAGCGATACGGCGGCTTTTCGAGCCGCTAGGCGGTATGGAACTGGAACTGCCGCCCCGCGAGAAGATGCGGGAGCCTCCGAATTTCGACTGATGTTCATCGTAGATACGAACGTTCTTTCGGAAGGCAGCAAGCCACGGCCATCGGCAAAAGTGCTCGACTGGCTAGCCGAGCAACCCCGGGCTTTGTTGTTTACGACGACGATCTGCGAAGCCGAATTGCGGCTCGGCCTCGCGCTGTTGCCTGCAGGTAAACGCCGCTCATCTCTCGAAGAAGCTACTCGCCGCCTTTTCGGCGAGTTGTTCGAGGCGCACGTCTTGACGTTCGACCGCGCCGCAGCCAGCGCCTACGCAACAATTAGCGCCGAGCGACGACGGCTCGGGCGATCGATCGCGACGCTCGATGCCCAGATCGCCGCAATTGCCCGCGCCCATGGTGCAGCCGTAGCGACCCGGAATGTTGCGGACTTCACGGATTGCGGCATCGACGTCGTCGATCCCTGGCAAGGCTGACTACATCACCGTCTTGGCGAACCACTCGACCTGATCTTCATACTCGGCCATCGAGTCCGCGGGGATCATCAGCGCGCAGGCATGGTCGACGCCGATCGCCTCGAGCCCCGCGACTTTCTCCCGGATCTGATCGGGCGAGCCGATGAGGTTGGCGACCATCTGCTTGGAGAGATCTCTGCCGGTATAGGCGAGCGACTTGCGGTGATGGACGAGGCCGGACGCCATGTAGCGCTTCTCGGCCTCCTCCGCCGTCTTCGCGATCGTCACCGAGAACTGCGACTTGGTCTCTGTGGCCTGATCAGGCGTAAGCGATCCAGCCACGCCAGGTTAATGCAGCATAGAACAAGGAGACACCCCCAAAACCGGCCTCACGCAGGACGGCATCATCCTGCTCGGGGTCGAGAACCGGCAGATGCGCATCGACGGCGGCGCGCATCTTCTCCACTTGTTCGGGGTCGGCTCCCGACGCGACGGCGAATGCAGCATAGCGTGACAGCCAAAGCGCACGCTCACCCCGTCCCTGCGGAAAGCTGGAATGCGCTGCGACGAATGGCGCTGCAGGCTTGAGCCGGCGGTGGATTTCGCGGACTGTACGTGTCCGTTCATCGGCCTTCAGAAAGTGCAGCGTCAGAAGGCAGATGGCGGCGTCGAATGGCCCTTTGGGGGCGTCGTCGATGTATCCCTTGCAGAACTCGACGCGCGCTGCGTCGGGACCGAGCAGGCGCTTGGCCTCCTCCAGCATGGCGGCTGCCGGATCGACCCCGACGAACGTCCATCCCGGTCGCGCATCGGCCAGCGCGCGCAGCTCCAGGCCGCCGCCCGCACCAAGCACCAGCACACGCGCGTCTTGGGGCACACGCTCGGCAAGCAGGATTGCCGTCATGCGATACAGTTCGGCGAGGCCAGGCACGAAACGCTGCGGGCCGTCGCGATAACGCTTCGCGGCTTCGGGATCGTCGAAAGATGCGAGCAACGATCTCATCGCCTCGTCATGCGGCATGGATCACGCTCACGATACCGCCGCCGTGACACCAGGGTCATCGGTGAAGACACTCAGACTGTCGCGCAGCTGTCCTTCGTCGATGTCACGGGTAATGAAGACGATGCGCGACCGGCGGTCGCGCGACGGCCACTTCTTCATGAGAAGCGGCGGATGGAAGACGTGCTGGACGCCGTGAATCACGAGGGGGCCATCGAGCTCCGCAATGTTGAGGATTCCCTTGATCCTGAGAAGATCCGCCCCTCGGAGCGCTCGAAGCGCATCGAGCCAGGCATAGAAGGCAATTGCCGGGATTGGATCATCGACCGCCAGGCAAAGGGCTTTGATGTGCTCGTCGTGGCGGTTCACGTCATGACGGTGCGCGTGCCCATGATGCCCATGATGATGGTCATGTACATCTTCACTCGGCGACTCGTACGCCTCCGCCTTGAGCCAGCGTTGCACGTCGATGCTCTTGATGGCGGGGTTGTAGAGGCCAGCGTCGAAGATCTCGCCCGGAGGCACGCGGCCATGGGGGGCGATCGCCAGCGGAGCCCCGGGATTGATGACGCGCAAGCGATCGATCAAGGCCTGCATCGCAGCAGGCTCGACGAGGTCGGTCTTGGTCAGCAAGAGCCGATCGGCTACCGCTGCCTGCTTCAAGGATTCGATCTGGCGGTCCAGAGTGGCGTCGCCCGTCGCGGCGTCGATTGTCGTGATCACACCATCGAGCCGAAAGGCCGAGATAAGGGCCGAATCCGACATCAGCGTGTGCAGGATGGGCGCCGGATCGGCCAGACCGGTCGTCTCGATGACCACGCGGTCGAACGGCGCCATCTTTCCCCCGATACGCCGCGCCATCAGACCGCGCAGGGTGTCGACGAGGTCGCCGCGAATGGTGCAGCAGAGGCAACCGCTCTGCAGCAGGACCATGTCCTCGTTCGAACTCTCGACCAGATCATGATCGATGCCGATCTCGCCGAACTCGTTGATGATCACGACCGTGTTCGCGAGTTCGGGCCGGCGGACGAGATTGTTCAGCACGGTCGTCTTTCCGCTACCCAGGAAGCCTGTTAGCAACGAGACGGGCACAAGGTCCCTGCTGCCGTTCGCGCGCATGCCTACTTTCGGCTTCATCCGATTGCCTCCCTGTTCCCGGCGCAGCGCGCACAGGTACCGCTGCATTCAATGATCGGCGTACCCACGCGGAATCCGCGGGCAGCGGCGGCGTGCTCGACCAACTGCTGAATCTCGGCTTCCTCGTACTGGACGGAAGTCCCACAACAATCGCACAGGAGCAGGATGGAGATTTTCTCCTGCCCAGGTCGCTCGCGGATCACATACGCGCCTTTGGATCCGAGGCGGCTGCACAGACCGGCGCCCATCAGGAAATCCAGTGCGCGGTAGGCGGTAGGAGGGTCGATGCGCCGCCCCAGTCGATCGCCCAGCAGCACCATCAGCCGATAGGCGCCGATTGGGCCGTTCTCGGCGACCTCCTCCAACATCGCAAGCCGAAGAGCGGTGAGACGCAATCCCCTTTCATGGGAGAACTGCCGCGCGGCCTCAACGGCCGCAGTCCGTTTCATGATTCTTGCTGGCAGGCGAGAATTCCTTGCATCCATTTCAGAGCCTACAGCGCGGCCGTGAAGAGGTCCGTGTAAGCAGCGGCGTCGGCCGGTCGCGGATTGGTACGGGTCGACAGATCGGCGACGGCATGCGGCACGAGGTCGGCGACCATGCTGTCGGTGACGCCCATCGCGGCGAGCCCGCTCGGCAGACCGAGTTCCCGGTTGCGGATGGTCACGGCCTCGGCGAGGTCCGTGCGTTTTGGCAAGCCCATCGCTTCGGCCAACCGCTCGTACTTCTCCGGCGAAACACCCTCGTTAAACCGCAGGATCGTCGGCAGGATAACGGCATTGAGCGTGCCGTGATGCAGCTTGAGCTTGGGAAGGCGGCCGGCGGCATGGCTCATGGAATGAACCGCGCCCAGGCCCTTGACGAAGGCCATGGCGCCCTCGGTGGAGGCCATCATCATGTGCCAGCGCGCGTCGCGGTCGGCGCCATCGCGCACGGCGGCTTCGATATGCCGCCAGGCCCGACGGAGCCCGTCATAGCCGATGCCCTCTGCTGGCGGGTTGACCACAGGCGAAAGGATCGCCTCGATGCAGTGGGTAACGGCGTCCATGCCTGTCGCGGCAGTCAATGCGGGCGGCAGACCGAGCGTCAGTTCGGGATCGCAGATCGCCACACGCGGGATCATCTTCGGACTGGCGAAGGTGAGCTTCCGCCCGTCGTTCATCACGATGACGAAGCCCACGGAGACCTCGCTCCCGGTCCCGGATGTCGTGGGAATGGCGACGATCGGCGCGACCATGGCGATATGCCGTGCGCCTCCGGTGAGCGGATCGTAGCGGTCGAGCGGCCCGCCGCTGCCTGCCAGCAGCGCCACCGCCTTGCCGAGATCCATCGCCGAGCCGCCGCCCAGCCCGATCACGCCGTCGCAGCCTGCCGACCGGTAGAGCTCGAAGGCAGAAAGGGTTGCCGCCTCGGTCGGATTGGGAGGCGTATCGTCGAACACTGGAAGCGCCCCGCCCTGGTTGAGCGTGCCGAGAACCACATCCAGCAAGCCGGCGGCGCGCACGCCCTTGTCGGTGGCGAGTAACGGCCGCCGCACACCCAGCTTCTCCAGCTCCTTGGGCAGCAGGCGCACGGCACCGAAGTCAAAATGCGTCGTGGTGAGATAGGAAAGGATGGCCATGATGCTCTCCTGCTTCAGTGGGCGGCGGCCGTCGCGACGGAACGCTCGATCAGCGTCGCCAGCCCGCGGAGATAGGCCGACATCCGGGCCGGCTCGGAACCCTTCGCCGTGCATTCGACGAGTTCCTGGACGAGCGCGTCGGCGATGGCATTGATCGGAATCCAACGTTCCCGGGCAGCCGAAAGGGCATCCCCCAGGAGCTGGCGAGCGGTCGCGACATCGGCCGCGTGAACCTGGGCGATGGCTTCGTCGGCAGTCATGCGATGGATCTCGGTTGCGAGGGATGAGGAATGGGCGCTCAGCCGTGGCTGTCCAACTTCCACACCGGAAAGGGATCGCTGAAGCGCGCCCAGATCGAGGGCCCCAGTGCCATTTCCGCGTCCGTTAGCAGGCAAGCATCGAGACGCTCGGTCAGCGTCTTACGATCCATACCTTGCGTGCCGATGAAGACGATCTCCTGGCGGCGATCGCCGTAGGGGCTCTTGAAGGAGTTTCTGATGGTCGAGCGCCATGTCGAGTCCTGCGGCCACTCCTCGCGATCGACCGCTGCCCACCAGGCGCCGGCCGCCTCGTGGCGGAGCATGCCGCCGGCCTGGCTCACCGATCCCGCAATGTTCATGCGGGAGGCCAGCCAGAAGAAGCCCTTGGAGCGGATGACGCGGTCCCACCTGCCGTTCAGAAGAGCGTAGAGCCGATTGGGATGGAAGGGCCGACGCGCCTTGTAAACGAAGCTCCAGAATCCGTAGGTTTCCGTCTCCGGCGTGTGGATGCCGCGCATCTCCTGCAGCCAGCCCGCAGCCTGGCTCGCCTTTTCGTACGAGAACAGCTTGGTATCGAGGATCGTCCAGAGCGGCACCCGGCCGAACTCCGAGGTGACGATGCGCGCCTTGGCGTTCAACCGGCGCAGCATCGACATCAGGAAGACGAGATCGTCCGCCGGGACGAGATCGGCCTTGTTGATCACGATCACGTCGGCGAACTCGACCTGCTCGACGAGAAGATCGACCACCGTGCGCAGGTCTTCGGCCTGGGCTGTCTGACCGCGATCCCTCAAGAAGTCCGCGGTGCTGTAGTCCTCGAGAAAGGCACGCGCGTCGACCACGGTGACCATGGTGTCGAGACGAGCGACATTCGCTAGGCTCTTGCCGGTCTCGTCCTCGAACTCGAACGTGGCCGCCACCGGCATCGGCTCGGAAATGCCCGTCGACTCGATCAGCAGATAGTCGAAGCGGCCTTCGCCCGCCAGGCGCTCGACCTCCTTCAGCAGGTCCTCGCGCAGCGTGCAGCAGATGCAGCCGTTCGACATCTCGACGAGCTTTTCCTCGCTGCGGCTGAGCTCCGCCCCGCCCTGCCGCACCAGGGCGGCGTCGATGTTGACCTCGCTCATGTCGTTCACGATCACGGCGACCTTGCGATCCTCGCGATTGTTGAGAACATGATTGAGCAAGGTCGTCTTGCCGGCGCCCAGGTAGCCCGATAGCACAGTGACCGGCAGCTTATTCATCATCGTCGACCTCGTTCAGGCAAAGGAAGAGCCTCGTCCGGCCGCTGCCGGCCACTGGCGGCGAGCGATGCACGATGGCCCCGGCGCCCGCGCGCCGGACGCCCTTGAAGACGCCCGCAGCAAAGCGCGGCAGTTCTTGCACCGGCCCTCGATAGCGCCGCTGGGCGCGCAGCGCCCGACCGGTATCCGCTTCGGCGAGCCACTGCGTCCCGGGGCCGCGATAGGTAGCGTTCAAGCGAAAACCGACATTGTCGCGATGGAAGCGCCAGCAGGAATCGTGGTCGATCGGCTCGATTCGCAAGTCGACATCGCGACTGCCGATCAACGTCGCGAAAGCGCGCGCCAGTCGGGACGTATCGCCGATCAGTGTTCGCCGCTGCGGGTCATTGGCGAGACCGACCAGATCGCAGAGTGCAGCCATCCGCGCCGGCACGCACGCGACTGGACCGATGAATCGACCCTCCGGAAGGCGCTCGGCAGGCAAGGCGTCAAGCCATTGAGCGAACCCGGGCGGGACCTGTCGCCTCCAGATCGCCAAGGCAACTCCTACCTCTTGCATCCTAGCCAGGACCGCCACGTCTGTGCCTTCGACGATCCGGGGTTCCGACGGGCCCATGCTTCGTGTTAGGACGCCAGGCAATTGTCGAAACCCGTCTTCAATTGCGCTTCGTCGAGGCCGCGCCCGATCAGCACGAACTTCGATTCGCGGGTCTCACCTGCCAGCCAAGGCTTGCCCGGGGCGCCCTCCATCAACATGTGAACGCCCTGGAAGACGAAACGATTGCGACTACTCTTCAAGTCGAGAATGCCTTTGGATCGCAGGATGTCGACACCACGGATCCGCAGCAGATCGGAGATCCAGACGTTGAACTTTTCCGGGTCCAGAGGTCGCGTCGCCCGTAGCGACACGCTGGTGATCGCATTGTCGTGCTCGTGGTCGTCCTCGCCGAGGAAATTCGGCTCGATTTCGAGGATGCGATTGAGATCGAAAGCCCCGCAGTCGAGGAGCTCGGTGACCGGCATCACGCAATGATCCGTCTTGTGCAGTCGCGCCATCGGATTGATCGACCGAATTCGCGCCTCGACCCGCGCCGCCTCCTCCGATGACACGAGATCGATCTTGTTGAGGAGAACGATGTCGGCGAAAGCCACCTGTTCCTCGGCCTCGTGGCTGTCCTCCAGTCGCTGCAAAAAATTCTTCGCGTCGACCACGGTGACGATGGAATCCAGCTTCGTTCGGCTGCGCACGTCATCATCGACGAAGAATGTCTGTGCGACCGGCGCCGGGTCCGCGAGGCCGGTGGTTTCTATGAGGATCGCATCGAACCGGCCCTTGCGCTTCATCAGACCTTCGATGATGCGGATGAGGTCGCCCCGCACCGTGCAGCAGATGCAACCGTTGTTCATCTCGAAGACCTCTTCCTCGGCATCGACGACTAGTTCGTTGTCGATGCCGAGCTCCCCGAACTCATTGACGATGACGGCATATCTCTTGCCGTGCTGTTCACTGAGAACGCGGTTGAGCAAGGTCGTCTTGCCGGCGCCGAGATAGCCGGTCAGGACCGTAACGGGAACGGGAACGGGATCTAGCATCGATCTTCCTCCTTGATGTCAGAACACACGCAAGCCTTTCTCCGGCGTTGGTCGCGCACGGCGTCTATGCTCTGGGTCAGGGCACCTTCCAGCCGCCGCAGCAGTCGTTGCGCGGGACCGCTCTCCCGCACCGCAGGATCTCGAAACAGGGCGATGACAAGGCCAGCCTCATGGCGACTCAATCTGGGCACGAGATCTCAATCTATATGATATGATATGATATAACATATCAATTCTTACCGATCTGCCAAGGCCAGCATCGTCACCGGGGCATTTTATTCGGGTCTGCGTCGAACCATGTCGATCCGCGCGTAGAGCGGTGACTTCAGCAAGCTGGCGATCACGCGTGCAGCCTCATCAATGGCGCTTGCCCAGCATTCGGTCTCGGTCAAAGCTGCCGAGCAGCAGGGCCGCTGACACACGTGTCGCCGTTGCAGCGACGATGATTGATCTCGACGGATCTGAATGCCGCTTATCGTAGCCCCTGTAACCGCAACAAGGTCAAGCCAACGAATGTGAGCAATGCCGACCGGCAGGAACTATCAATCCCATGGCGAGCCGAATGTCGACGGCTGAGCTTCGATAGACAGGCGCGCGGGCTTGACCTCGCGTTCGATCAAGCGCAGCCGCTGCTTCGCTCGTGCAACCAGCTGAGAAAATTACGACGCGGCACCATTTGTAGGCGCCGCGCCAGCATCTGCCTTAGCGCGACGAAACCACCTCGACAGGACCATGGTCGTCGCAATGTGCGCCATGGGGATGGTGTAGATGTCCGTTGACCAGGTAGTCCACATGGTCGCCGTGGGGCACGGCGTCATGGCCGCAGCCCGGTTCATGCTGGTGCTGGCTATCACGGGCTCCGCAATCATCGTCAGGCGTGCACCGGTCGGGATTGCGCGCGGCGATTTCGATCTCGTGCTCGTCGATATGCCCTCCATGGGGATGATGGAGATGCCCGTCGTGCAGGTAGTCGACGTGGTTGCCATGCTTGACGGCGATATGCCCGCAATCCGGTCCGTGGGTATGCGGATGATCTTCGTGGATTCGATGCTCGTGGTTGG
The DNA here is from genome assembly GCF_965279465.1 of Reyranella sp. Lineage (NCBI taxonomy): Bacteria > Pseudomonadati > Pseudomonadota > Alphaproteobacteria > Hyphomicrobiales > Reyranellaceae > Reyranella > Reyranella sp. The sequence goes on along the minus strand of NZ_OZ257242.1, from coordinate 2,030,844 downwards.
CCATGACTGCATTCCTTCTGCTGTGGCTCAGTGGTGTTCGCTCGCGTGAGCAAGCGCATTTCTGACGAGTGTCAGAACGTGATCGTCCGCGATGCTGTAGATAATGCTCCTGCCTTCACGCCGGCGCGCCACCAGACGGGCCCCATGCAAGACTTGCAGACGCGCCGAAACGGTCGTCATTGCCTCATCCATCCGATCAGAGAGCTCGCCAACACTGTGCTCTCTTTCCGCCAGGAAGATGAGGATATTGAGCCGAGACGCGTCGGCGAGGGCGCCGAACATCGTTGTCACGGCTTGGATCTGGGCAGGTGTGGCTTTCTCTTTCATTCCGTTGATCAATGGAATGTTGCATAATAGACGGCGATGCGGCGGTCAAGACCGAAGGCTGCAGGCGAAATATGTGCGGAACGTCAGCGTCCAAAGCACTTCGCTTCCGGCAATCGGCACACCGACGCCTTCAATTTCCAGCAGGCCTGATTACATCACCGTCTTCGCGAACCACTCGATCTGGTCCTCGTACTCGGCCATCGAGTCGGCGGGGATCATCAGGGCGCAGGCGTGGTCAACGCCGATCGCCTCGAGCCCCGCGACTTTCTCCCGGATCTGATCGGGCGAGCCGATGAGGTTGGCGACCATCTGCTTGGAGAGATCGCGGCCGGTATAGGCGAGCGACTTGCGGTGATGGACGAGTCCGGACGCCATGTAGCGCTTCTCCGCCTCCTCTGGTGTCTTCGCGATAGTGACCGAGAACTGCGGCGCGATCTCGATCTCCTTCGGATCGCGGCCGAGCTCGGCGGCGCGGTCCTTGAGGATCCTGATCCATTCGGCGAGCTCGGGCCACGGCCGCCAGCCCGGCAGCCAGCCGGTGGCGAAGCGCGCGGTGCGCTCGATGGTCGGCTTGTTGTGCCCGCCGAGCCACAGCGCGAAGGGATCGCGCTTCGGCTTGGGATACATCTCGATGTCCTTGACCGCGTAGTACTTGCCCTCGTGCGTGACCCGCCGCTCGGTGAACAGCCGCTGCATCAGCTCGAGGCCCTCGTCCATCATCTCGCCGCGCTGCGCCGTAGGCGCGAGCCGCGGCGCCCAGGCGGCGAACTCCTCGCGATAGGCACCAATGCCCAGCGCCAGGATGAGCCGGCCGTTCGACAGCTGGTCGATGGTCGCCGCCGTCTTGGCGAGCCAGAACGGATCGCGCATCGGCTGGACGGCGAGCGCGGTGCCGACCTCCAGCGTCGTCGTCGCCGCGGCGCAAAACGACAGCACTGTCAGCAGCTCGTAGAAGTTGGGCGGCGAATCGGGATAGAGTTCGCGCACGTAGTTCTGACTCTGGATGTGGTCGTTACCCCAGACCGAATGGTAGCCAAGCTTCTCGCAGAGCTTCGCCATGCGCACGAAATCGGAGGGATCGACGAAGGGAACGGGGTACATCACCCCTTCAAAGCCGGTCGGCAGGCTGACGCTGAATTTCATGAGGTTGCGGCCTTCAGTGATTGCGCGATGGACGACGCATCTTCCATGCCGCCGATGATCACCTCGTCGAGCCCGATCGAGCGGTACTCCTCGAGCTTGGCCTTGACCTCGGCCGGCGTGCCGCAGGCCGCGTGGCGGCGCACGACGTCGTCGCTCACCAGCCGGTCGACTTCGCTCCAGTGCTCCGCCGCATAAGCCGCCGCCAGCGCTGCCTGGTCGAGGCTCGCGCCGCCCAGGCGGATGTTCTCGGCATGATGCGCGCCGCGCAGCACGAAGCCGATCGGCCGGCGGATCGACTCGGTCGGGCCAAGGCGTGTGTAGACGATGCCGGCGCGCAGGAACGGCTGGCCCGACGCCGGCGCCGCGTGATCGAGGCAGGCCTTCACGAACGGGGCCGAGGTCGCGGCCGAGATCAGCACGCCGTCGCTGTCGCGGCCGGCGAGCTTCAGCATGGCGGGCCTCGACGCGGCGATCACGATCGGGATGTTCCGCCCGCCATTGGCCAGCCGCCGGCCCGAAACCTTGAATGCCTGACCCTGGAAGTCGGCCATGTCTCCGGCGAAAAGCTGGCGGCAGACTTTCACCGCTTCGCCGATCGTCACCAGCGGCTTGGGTGAGTCGATGCCGGCCACCTTGAGATCCGCCGGCGCGCCGGCACCGAGGCAGAGGATCACACGGCCGGGATACATCTCGTCGAGGCTGGCCGCCGCCATGGCGATGTAGACGGGATGCGTCGTGTACGGGCTCATCGCCATCAGGGCGATCCTGATCTTCTTCGTGGCGGCGAGCGCGAGGGCCGCGCTCGTCACCGGATCGCGCAGGAAGAGATGACAGGCGATCCACAAGGTCGAGGCGCCGCCTTCCTCCGCCGCCTGCGCCTGCGCCGCAATGCTGGCGATCGGCGCGCGGCCGTCCATGGCAATTCCAAGCTCAGCCATTGGTGAATCCGTAGCTCTTCTTCAGCGCTTCCATCAGCTCGGGCAGCCCGCCCTGGACGATCGGTGGCTCGGGCAGCGCCTGCTCGATCGGGCCGGGATCTTTCATGCCCGCCGCCGTCATCAGCGCCACGCAGCGCTCGTGCGGCTTGATCGTGCCCTGAGCCCGCAACCGCTCGATCGCCGCAAAGGGCGCAGCGGAAGACGCTTCCGGCCAGAGGCCTTCCTTTGCGGCCAGCGTCAGCACCCAGCGGCGCAGGTCATCGTCGCCGACCGTCACCGCCGCACCGTTCGACCGGCGCAGCACGTCGAGGCCCTGGACGGTGCCCTGCAGCGCGCCGATCGAGGTCGCGATCGAGGGCGCGTTGCGCGGCGATTCGGGCGGCATGGCATCGCCGCCTTCCATCGCGGCGGCGAGCGACCCCGAAACCTCGGCGGCGACGAAGCGCGGCGTGCGGTGGATCCAGCCCAAAGCCTTCAGCTCCTCGAAGCCCTTCCACATGCCGTAGAGGGCGTCGCCGTAGCACACCGGCAACACGCACCAGTCGGGCGGCTGCCAGTCGAAGGCCTCGGCGACCTCGTAGGCGATCGTCTTGTAGCCCTCCATGCCGTACGGATTGCTACCGACCACCGGTCCGAAGAACGGCGAGGTCGGATACCAGCCAAGCTCGCGCACGCCGAGCGTCTGCAAGCGCCAGCGGTCCATCCTGTCCATGACCTTGACCAGCATGGCGCCGTAGGCGCGCATCTGCAGGACCAGAGGACCGGCGGAAGTCGTGACGGTGAAGACCACGCACGGCAGTCCCGCCTTCGCGGCAAAGGCCGCGGCGGAAGCGCCGGCATTGCCGGAGGAGCTCGAGACCACGACCTTGGCGCCGAAGCGCCTGGCCATGGTGACCGCGCCGGAGCCCAGCCGGTCCTTGAACGACCAGGTCGGGTTCCGCGACTCGTCCTTGATCCAGACATCGCCGAGGCCAAGCGACGGCGCGGGCAGGAGCGGCGTGTTGCCCTCGCCCAAAGTCACCGCTTCAGAGGCCGAGGCATGAAGAAAGGCCTCCCAGCGCCACATCGAGCCGCGATCCCGACGGATGGCGGCACGGTCCATGCCGATACCGGGAACGGAGTCGTAGGCCACACCAAGGTTGGCGGGCGCGCCACGTGCCCGGCAGGCCGGGCAATCCTGGGCATAATGGTCAATGGGAAAACGGGCGCTACAACGAACGCAGGCAAGCGCAGAGGGTACAGGCATGGCGCGGCCAAGTTGGCGTTCCGCATCCGGGGCGTCAACCGCAGATGCCTCGATGTCCGACGCGTCCTAAGATGACGGTGTGCAGAAGCAGAACACACTCAGCGCCCGCGCGACCATGTCGCTGCTGGGCTACATCTCCGGCTTCGTCGACACGCTGGGCTTCATCGCCCTGTTCGGGCTGTTCCCCGCCCACATCACCGGCAATGTCGTGCTGCTCGCAGCGTCTTTCGCCGACTATCGGTCCGGCTTGCTGCTCAAGCTTCTCGCCATTCCGGTCTTCATCGCCGCGGCGATCGCGACCCGACTGTACCTGATCCACCACGAGCGCCGTTCACGCGACGCCTCGCCTCACATCCTGATTGCCGAGGCAGCGCTGCTTGCCGTCTTCATGGCGGTCGCGCTCGCCGCGACGCCTTTCGAAAATCAGGACGGTGTCGCGACGATCGCCACGGGCCTGCTGGCCGCCACCGCCATGGCGGTCCAGAATACCGCCGCTCGCACCTTCCTCAACGGCCTGCCCCCGACCACCGTCATGACGGGGAACCTGATGCAGATCATCGTCGATATCCTGGACGTCATGCACAGCCATGGAGCCGTCGACGCCAAGCGCGCCCGGCTCGCCAACCTGGTGCCGCTGCTGCTCTCCTTCTCCGCCGGCGCCCTGTGCGGCGCGATCGGCTACCTCACGATCGGCTTCCTCGCCCTGATCGCCCCGATCCTGGCGGCCTTGACCCTCGGCCTCTTCGCGAGACCGCATCCCGCAACGGTGGCCTGACATGTCGACGCTCCTGCTCACCCATCCCGCCTGCCTCGGCCACGAGCCTGGGCCCCATCATCCCGAACGGCCCGACCGCCTGCGCGCGGTGCTGGCAGCGCTCGACGACGCGGCGTTCGCCGGCCTCGCGCGCGCCGAAGCACCGGCGGCCACCCTCGAGCAGCTCCTGCGGGTCCATCCGGAGAACTACGTCCAGGCCATGATCGGCGCCAGTCCGGCCCCGGGCGAGTACGCGATGATCGACGGCGACACGGTCATGAGCAGCGGCAGCATCGACGCCGCCCTGCGCGCCGCCGGGGCGGTGGTCGCCGGCGTCGATGCCGTGATGGGCGGCATGGCCGACACAGCCTTCGCCGCGGTCCGGCCGCCCGGCCATCACGCGACGCCGGACGTTCCCGGCGGCTTCTGCCTGTTCAACAATGTCGCGATCGGCGCGCGCCATGCCCAAGCCGTGCACGGCGTCGAGCGGGTCGCGATCCTCGATTTCGACGTCCACCACGGCCAGGGCACCCAGACCGTGGTCGAGCCCGACCCGTCGCTGTTCTACGGCTCGACCCACCAGTATCCGCTCTATCCCGGCACCGGCCATGCGCGCGAGCGTGGCATCGACGGCAACGTCGCCAACGTGCCGCTGCGGCCCAACAGCGGCAGCGCCCAGTTTCGGCTGGCCTGGGGCGACATCATCCTGCCGCAGCTCGACCGCTTCGCACCGGAATTGGTGATCATTTCGGCAGGCTTCGACGGCCACAAGGCCGACCCACTGGCGCAGCTCAACCTGGAAACAGAGGATTTCGTCTGGATCACACGGGAACTGCTCGAGATCGCGGACCGCCATGCTTCCGGGCGTGTCGTTTCCGCGCTCGAGGGCGGATACGATCTCGATACCTTGGCCGAAAGCGCCGCCGCGCACATACGGACATTGATGCGCCTGCGCGAAGGCGGCGGACGCCCCGTCTCGGCTGTCTGAAGGGCCGGCCGATGTGCAAATCACCCTGGAAGTTTCATCGTGCCGTAGAACAACCGGTGTAGGCTTGGGGGCAGATGCGCCGGGTCTGCCAAATCCTCGCCGCCCTGCTGGTCGGGCTGATTACTTCGACCACAGTGCGCGCGCAGGCCTGGTGGACCGAGTTGCAGGATGGCTTCCTGCCCATTCCCTCAGTCGGCACCAGCCTTCCCAACCGTGGCGATCCGGGCGGAGCCCGCAAGTGGTTGGGCGACCGCGGCATTGTCCTTGGCCTCGAGTACACCTCGGACGTGCTGTCGGTCGTTTCCGGCGGACTCCGAACCGGCACCGTCTTTCAAGGCAAGCTGCAGGGCATACTGACGGTCGACTTCGGCAAGATCGGCCTGGACGGCCTGTCGCTGTTCGCGAACTTCTTCCAGATCCACAATACAGGCCTCATCCGCCAAGACTACGTCGGTGGGCTCGACACCATCGCCGCCATCGAAGCCCTGCCGTCGACCAGGCTGTCGGAGCTTTGGGTCGAGCAGTCGTTCCTGCGCGGCAAAGGCAGCCTCCGGGTGGGCCAGCTCGCCGCGGACAGCGAGTTCTTCTTCAGCGACCTGGCCACGATATTCCTGGAGGCCGACTGGCCGACGATCGCCGCAGCGAACCTGCCCAGCGGCGGTGCCGCCTATCCGCTGGCGACGCCAGGCATCAGATTGATGGTCCAGCCTCTGCCTTCGCTGACGATGCTCTTCGCCGTGATGAACGGCGACCCGGCCGGACCCGGCCCAGGGAACCCGCAGCTGCGAAACTACAATGGTTTCAACTTTCGTTTGAGCGATCCTCCCTTCGTCATCGCCGAAGCACAGTATCGCCTGCACACCGGCGACAGCGACAGCAGGCTGGCGACGACCCTGAAATTGGGCGGATGGCATAGTTTCGGGTGGTTCGACGATCAGCGCATCGCCAACGACGGAACCTTGCTGGCCGACCCGTCCGGGTCCGGAATCCCGCTGCAGCGGCGTGGCAATTCCGGACTCTATGGCGTGCTCGACCAGCAGCTCTGGCGCCCCAAGGGGGGCGATTCCCAAAGCGGCGTATCGTTCTTCACGCGAGCATCGATCAGCCCTTCCGCCGGTAGCCTGATCGACCGCTATATCGACGGAGGCATCGTGTTCGGGGGGATTTCTGCCAAGCGGCCCTACGACAGGTTCGGAGCGAGCGTCGTGCATGCGAGATTCTCCCCCAGCGCAACCGCGTTCGACCGGGATACGGCGCTGTACACAGGCGAACCTGTCGTCATCCGCGACAGCGAGACGAACCTGGAGCTTACCTATGTCGCGCAGATCGTGCCCGGCTGGACGGTGCAGCCGACGCTCCAGTTCGTCTGGCATCCCAATGGCAACTCCCTGTTGAATGCCGTCGTGGTCGGAGCTCGCTCCCTCATCCGATATTGAGTCGGTGATGATGGGGCCGTCCAACGGACCTCGAGAATCTGTCCGCCACAATCGACACTCTGCCGATCACTCCATCCCGAGATAGATCCGCTGGACATCCGGGTTGTCGGCCATCGTCTGCGCCGGTCCTTCGAGCACCGTACGGCCCACCTGCAGAACATAGGCATACTGAGCGGCCTCGAGCGCCAGGTCGACCGACTGCTCGGCCAGCAGGATCGTCAGGCCCTCTTTGTGGAGCGTGGCGAAGCTGTCGTACATCGTGTCGACGATGGCGGGAGCGAGGCCCAGGCTCGGCTCGTCGAGCATCAGCAGCTGCGGCTCGCTCATCAGCGCCCGGCCGACCGCCAGCATCTGGCGCTCGCCGCCCGACATCGTGCCGGCGCGCTGCAGGCGTCGCTCGGCCAGGCGCGGGAAGACGGCGTAGACGCGCTCGAGCAGACGCGGGATGCGGCTCCTGTCGGCGAGCGGCGTGGCGCCCAGCATCAGGTTGTTCTCGACACTCTGCTGGGTGAACAGCCGCCAGCCTTCGGGCGACAGCGCCAGCCCCTTGCGCACGATCGCATAGGCCGGCTGCCCGGCGATGTCCTCGCTACCGAAAGTGACGCTGCCTTTCGAGACCCGGGCGATGCCGGCGATGGCGTTGAGTGTCGTGGTCTTGCCAGCGCCGTTAGAGCCGAGCAGGGCCACGACGGAACCCTTGGGCACTTCGAGCGAGACGTCGGCCACGCCGATCAGGTCACCATACTTGACCTCCAGGTGCTCGATCCTGAGCAGCGCGGTCATGCGTGCCGTACCTTGCGGCGGCCGAGATAGGCTTCAATCACGGCGGGGTTGCTGGTGACCTCGCGCGGCGTGCCGCGGGCGATCTCGCGGCCCTGGTGGAACACCACCACCCGGCTCGCCAGCGAGACGATCACCTCCATGATGTGCTCGACGATCACGATGGTGATGCCGCCGCCATGGACGCGCTTCACCAGCTCGATGGCGTCACGCACCTCGGTCGGCGTCAGCCCGGCCATGGCCTCGTCGAGCAGCAGCGCCTTGGGCTCGGAGGCGAGCGCACGGGCAATTTCCAGCCGCTTGCGGCCCGGCGTGCCGAGGCTCCGGGCAGGGGTGTCGATCATCGGGCCGAGGCCGACCCGCTGCAGCACATCGCGCGCCTTTGCGCGCGCGTCGCGCGCCTGGGGATGCCGCAGCAAGGCGCCGATCATCGCGTTGTCGAGAACCGACATCGATTCGAAGGTCAGCGGCACCTGGAAGGTGCGGGCAAGACCGAGTGCCGCGCGCGCCTCCGGCGGCAGGCGTGTGACGTCGGCGCCGTCGAAGGAGACCGTTCCTGACGTGACCGGCAGGTCGCCCGTAAGGCAGTTGAAGAAGGTCGACTTGCCCGCGCCGTTGGGCCCGATCAAGCCGAGGATGTCACCCTCCTCGACCGATACGGAGGCGTCGTCGACCGCCTTGAAGGCGCCGAACGCCTTGACAACGTTCCTTGCGTCAATCAGCACGGTTCACCTTGCGGCGCGCGAGCAGCGACAGCAGCCCGCTCGGCAGGAAGCGGGCGATGATCACGATGATCGCGCCATAGACCACGAAGGTGAGGCCGGCGCCCTGTCCGCCCAGCAGGCTGTTGGACAGCTCCTCGAGCGGCACCAGGATCAGCGCGCCCACGAGTGGACCGAACAGCTGTCCCGCGCCGCCGAGGGCGGCCATCACCACCATCTTGACCGAGATCAGGATGCCGAAGCCGGACTCCGGATCGACGAAGCCGAACATGCAGAGATAGAGGGAGCCCGCGAGCGAGGTGAAGGCGCCGCTCAGCATATAGGCGTAGAGCTTGTAGCGGCCGGCCGAAACGCCGAGCGAGCGAGCCGCACGTTCGCTGTCCTTGATGGCACGCAGGTAAAAGCCCATGCGACCCCGCTCGATTGCCCAGGTCAGCCACAACAGCAACAGCAGCACGGTAAGGAAGATATAGTAGAACGGTGTCGCCGAAAGGAACGACAGATCGAAAACGGTACGCGGGATTGCCGGACCGCCGAGGCCCTGCGCACCTCCCAGGAACTCGCTGGTCGATGACAGCACCCTCACCAGCTCGCCGACCGCGATGGTCGCCATGCTGAAATAATGGCCCGAGAGGCGCAACGTCGGCACACCGATCACCGCAGCGAGCAGCACCGAGAGCGCCATGCCGAGCGGTGCGCCGGCGATCGGCGGCCAGCCGAGATGGGTGTAGACAACGACCGCGGAATAGGCGCCGAAGCCGAAGAACACGGCGTGGCCGACCGAGACCTGGCCCGCATAGCCACCGACGATGTTCCAGGCCGACGCGCCGATCGCGCCGAGCAGCACCAGTGCGCCCAGCCGTTCGTAGACCGGCAGGCTCTGGACCAGCAGCGGATAGACCAGCGCCAGCGCCAACAGCGCGCCCGGGATCAGGAAGCGGTTCACGCCTTGCCCATCAAACCCTGTGGCCGGAACCACAGCACGAGCACGAACAGGATGTAGACGATCACGTCCTTGTAGACCGGCCCGACGAAATAGGCCGACAGCGATTCGACCATGCCGATGATCAGCCCCGCGACCAGCGCGCCCAGAACGCTGCCGAAGCCGCCGAACGAGACGGTGACGAAGGCGAGAATGGCCAAGGTCTCGCCGACCGTCGGCGAGGTGTAGAAGAAATTGGCGATCAGCGCGCCGGCGATGCCGGTCGCGGCACCCGCCATGCCCCATGCGAGTGCCTGCATGCGCTGCGGCCGGATGCCCATGAGCTGCGCCGCCGTCGCGTCCTCCGACACGGCGAGCATCCGGCTGCCCACGGCGGTGCGGGTCAGGATGAAGTGGAGCAGTAGCGTGATCGCCAGCCCCATCGCACCCGCCAGCACGCGCGAGCCCTCGAAGCGCAGGCCCATGAACACGAAGGAGCCGCCGACGAGAGTGTCGGGCAACGTCTTGAAGTTGGCGCCGAAGTACCAGAAGGCGGCGTAGCGCAGGAACAGCGCGAGGCCGAACGTGCCCAGGATCTGGGCCAGCATTGGGCCTTTCATGATATGGCGCACCAGCAGGAAGTAACTCAGCACGCCCAGCGTCGCGATCAGCATCGCTGCCACCGGAACGGCGGCGAACGGCCCGCCGCCCAGTGCCGTCCAGACCATCACGGCGCTGTACATGCCGAGCATGACGAAGTCGCCGTGCGCGAAGTTCACGACGTTCATCATGCCCCAGATCAGCGTGAGGCCGGACGAGAACAGGGCGTAGACCGCGCCGAGCAGCAAACCCGACACGATCACCTGCACCAGGGTCAGCGACATGCCGACGGCTCCGCGCCCTTGCCTACACAAAGACAGTGATGTGCTGGGAGCGCGGCTCTCCAGAGCCGCTCATGGGGTGTCGCAGGCCGAAGAAGAGCGGCTCTGGAGAGCCGCGCTCCCAGCGACCTGAGGAGGAGCGGAGGAAACATTCTACGGAAGCAGTTCGACGCGAAGCCGCCCACTCACCAGCCCTTGTACGGCAGGATCACCTCGGCGGTGGCGCGGTCCTTGGGCGCGATGGTGACGTACTTGCCGCCGCGCATCTGGGTGACGACGCTCGCCGCCTTGACGTTCTGGCCCTTGTCGTCGAACTTCACGCCGTCATATCCCGCGACCATCTGCTCGGCCGGCAGGTCGGTCGCCTTCAGCGCCGCCTGGATCCTGGCGGGCTCGGTCGAGCCGGCACGGTTCAGCGCATCGGCCAGGACCATGAAGGCCTGCAGGCCGCGCACCGACACGTCGTCGAGCTCGTCGCCGCCGGTCTTCTTGACGTACAGCTTGTTGAACAGGTCGGGCACGCTGCCCGGCTTGCCGGGCGAGAAGGCCGAGCGGTTGATCAGTCCCTCGACCTGGCTGCTCATGTTCTTCACGAAGGCCGGGTCGTTGAAGCCCGCATTGTCGGCGATCAGGATGCCGGGCTTCCAGTTCAGCTCCTTCATCGTCTTGGTGTAAAGGATCGCATCCGACGTATAGGAGATGAAAATCAGCACGTCGGGGTTCTTCTCCTTGAGCTGCAGCACCTGCGGCTGCACGTCCGAGGAATTGGCCGAGTAGGGAATCTTCAGCCCGACCTTGAAGCCGTCCTTGGCAAACTGGTCGACGATGACGCTGCCGACCGAATTGCCGTACTCGGTGTTCTCGTGCACCAGCGCGATGTTTTCGGTCTTGAGGCCCGCCGCCTTCTGCGCCGTGAGGAACGCCGAGTAGGCGCGGGCGAAGTCGAGCGCCACCGGGGTCACGCGGAAGAACCACTTGAAGCCGCGCTCGGTGAGGTTGGCCGCAACCGATTCGCCGTTGACGAACGGGATGCCGTGGCGCTCGGCGATCGCCGAGGCGGTCAGTGTGATGCCCGACTGGTAGGCGCCGATCAGCGCGGCGACCTTCTCCTCGGTGATCAGGCGCAGCGCCTGGTTCTGGCCGGCCGCCGGGGTGCCCTGGTTGTCGGCAAAGATGAGCTGGATTTTCGCATTCTTGAGCCCCGGCAAGCCACCGCCCTTGGCCAGCGGAATGAACTTGGCGAGATCTGCGTTGCCGTTGTTGATGACGTCGGCGCCGACCTCGTAGGCCATCTTGGAATAGTTGCCGGCGGTCGCCGAATTGCCGCTCAGCGGGTAGATGACGCCGATCTTCACCGTTGCGTCCTGGGCCATCGCCGGCCGGCCCAAACCGGCCGCCAGCGTCGCAGCGCCCACCATCGTCGTCCGACGCGTCGTCTTGATCATGCGTTTTTCCCCAGAAGAAGCTTTCTTTTCCCGTGCCGAAAGATTGGCACGGGGCCCCGCCCTTTAGCAAACCCGGTATCGCTCGATCGCCACCGGATCGAGCTCGATGCCGAGCCCCGGCCCCTCGGGCAGCAGGACGTGACCGGCCTCTAGCGTGAGCGGTTGCTTCAGGAGCTGGGTGCGCAGCGCGTTGTCGCTCATGTCGTATTCGAGCATCTGCGGCCACGGCGGGTGCGCCGTATGCGGCCCGCGCGGCAGCGCCGCAATGAAATGCAGGGCCGTCGCCAGCCCCACCGCCCCGCCCCAGACGTGCGGCGCGACGCGCAGGTTGGCCGCCTGCGCCAGGACGGCGATGCGCTTTGCCTCGGTCAGGCCGCCGGCCGTCGGGATCGAGGGCTGCACGATGTCGATGCAGCGGCCGTCGATCAGGGCGCGGAAGTCGCGCACGGTGTGGTGCGCCTCGCCGGCGGCGATCGGAATCGGCGAACGCGCGCGCAGCTCGGCATAGCCGCGCAGGTCGCCCGGCGGCAGCGGCTCCTCGATCCAGTGGATGCCGAACGGCTCGATCGCGCGGGCACATTCGAGCGCCACGTCGGGCGTATAGGCGCCGTTGACGTCGACCAGCAACAGCTTGTCCGGACCGAGTACCTCGCGGCTCTGGCGCACGCGTTCGACGTCACTTTTGATACCGCGGCCGATCTTGATCTTGGCGCCGGCATAGGGATGACCAGCCGCCTCGGCCAGCATATGCGATAGCTGGCGGTCGGGATCGTCGGAGAAGAATCCGGTCGAGGCATAGGCCGGGATGCGCGTCGTCCCGCAGCCGCCGATCAGGTCGCAGACCCGGATGCCGAAGCCGCGCGCGACGGCGTCGAACAGCGCCACGTTGATGGCGGCCAGGGCCGCGGTGAGCTGGTTGCCGACGCCCAGGTGATACATCGAATTGCGGATGCGGGCTTCGATGTGCTCGAAGTCGAACACGCTTTGACCGACGAACATCGGCTCGATCATGCGGAAGTATTCGCGCGTGACGAAAGGATTGCCGAAGGCTTCGCCGATTCCCTTCACGCCCTGGTCGGTCTCGATCTCGACCAGCCCGCCCTGCCGCCGATTGCCGCCGCCACGCGACATGCCGTAGGCCTTTTCCGGCGGGAAGACGTATTCGAGGCCAATGAAGCTGAGACGGCGGATGCTGGGCATGGCCGCACTCTGACGTAGTATCCGCGAACGGGGAAGGTCGCTGCGTGACCCGCTCTCTATCGCCGCCTGGCAGCCCATCAGGGAAAGATCATCGGAGCGCGCCACTGGAGTGGCGCGCTCCGATGAGTGCTAGGATGCCGGCCAAAGCGAACTGGAGCGAACGTTCATGACTGCCATCCCCAAGACCCACCGCCGCGTCGTCCTCGTGAACCGTCCGCCGGGCGAGCCGGCCGAATCCGACTTCCGCGTGGAGGAGGTGGCGATGCCCGAGCCGAAGCACGGCGAGGTGCTGGTCAAGGTCGCCTATCTCTCGCTCGATCCCTATCAACGCGGGCGCATGCGCGATGCGGCGTCCTATTCGGCGCCGGTCGGGCTGGGCGAGGTGATGACCGGCGGCATCGTCGGCGAGGTGGTGAAATCGAGCAATTCGCGTTTCGCCGTCGGCGACATCGTCGAGGACCGGCTGGGCTGGCAGGAATACGCGATCGGCGGCGCGGCCTCGATGCGCAAGGTCGATGCCGCGCTGGCGCCGATCTCGACAGCCAATGGCGTGCTCGGCATGCCGGGCATGACCGCCTATTTCGGCCTGCTCGATGTCGGCCAGCCCAAGCCGGGCGAGACCATCGTGGTCTCGGCAGCGTCCGGCGCGGTCGGCCAGGTGGTGGGCCAGATCGGCAAGATCATGGGCTGCCGGGTCGTCGGCATCGCCGGCGGCGCGAAGAAGTGCACGTTCGTGACGGACGAGCTCGGCTTCGATGCCTGCATCGACTACAAGGCCGAGAAGGACCTCGACGCGGCGTTGCGCGCCGCCTGCCCCAACGGCATCGATGTCTATTTCGACAATGTCGGCGGCGAGATCACCGACGCCGTGCTGCGCAACATCAACTTCTTTGCGCGCATCGCGCTGTGCGGCTCGATCTCGCAATATAACGCCACCGGCCCGTCGATGGGCCCGCGAATGCTCGGCACCTTCGTTGGCAAGCGGGCGCGCGCGCAGGGCTTCATCGTCACCGACTTCGCCGGCCGCTACGAGCCCGCGATGCGCCAGATGGGCGAGTGGATCAGGAGCGGCAAGCTGAAGTACCGCGAAGACGTGGTGCAGGGCATCGACAAGGCTCCGCGCGCCTTCATCGGCCTGCTGCGCGGCGAGAACTTCGGCAAGCTGCTCGTGAAGATGTAGGAGGGTGCCATGAGCTACGATGCACCCTTCGCCGGGCTGAAGGTCGTCGATCTCAGCCAGGGGATCGCCGGCCCCTATTGCGCCATGCTGCTCGCCCAGCATGGCGCCGACGTGATCAAGGTGGAAGGCATCGGCGACGGCGACTGGGCACGCACGCTCGGCGTCTACTACGGCAGCCACTCGGCCTTCTCGATCATCGGCAATCTCGGCAAGCGCAGCCTCTCGGTCGATCTCAAGAATGAGGCCGGCAAGCAGGTCGTATGGCGGCTGCTGCAAGGCGCCGACGTCTTCCTCGAAGGCTTCAGGCCGGGCGTCATCAAGCGGCTCGGCTTCGACTACGAGGCCGTGTCGGCGCGCGAGCCGCGCATCCTCTATGTCTCGATCTCGGGCTTCGGCCAGAAGGGACCGCTCGCCGAACGGCCGGCGATGGACCCGGTGCTGCAGGCCTACACCGGCCTGATGGCCGAGAATCGCGGCGAGGACGGCATCCCGCACAGGGTGCCGGTGATCGTGGTCGACATGTCGACCGGCCTCTATGCGTTCCAGGGCGTGTCGGCGGCCCTCTATGCCCGCCGCGACGAGGCGCGCGGCCGCTATATCGACGTGAGCCTGATGCAGGCCGCGACGGCGCTGCAGTCGATCCGCCTGATGGGCTCCTATCTCGAGGGCGGCGCGATGAAGCCCGGCGGCGTGCCGGGCGGCGTGTTCAAGACCGCCGACGGCTGGATGTCGATCCTGGCCCTGAACGATCGCGACTGGCGAAGCCTCTGCCAGGCGATCGACATGCCGGCGCTGGCCGACGATCCGCGCTTCACCACGCCCGCGTTACGACTCGCCAACGATGTCGCGCTCTACGCCATCATCCGTCCGGCGGTGGCCGCGCGCCCCTCGGCCGAGTGGAGCAAGCGGCTTACCGAGGCACGGCTGATGCACGAGCGGCTGAACAGCTACCTCGATTTCATGGAGCAGCCGCACGTGAAGGAAACCGGCCTGATCCAGTGGCTGGCGCAGGCCGGCCTCGACCGGCCGGTGCCCGTCCCCGCCCTGCCCGGCATGCTGCCGCAGGCCGACGGCTCGCCGCGCGGCACAGCACCCGTGGCGGGCCAGCACACACGGGCGATCCTGGCCGAGCACGGCTACGGCAGCGCGGAGATCGACGCGCTGCTCGCCCAGGGCGTCGTCGCCGCCGCATGATCACTCGGCTCGATCCCTCGCAATACCGCCGCACGCCATGGAAGAACGGCGGCGGCGTCACCGTCGACATCGCCGAGCAGGGCGATGTCTGGCGCTTCGGCCGTACACCGATCACCGCAGCCGGGCCTTTCTCCGACTATTCCGGCTTCGACCGTCTTCAAGTCCTCGTCGCCGGCCGTGGCCTGGTGCTCGACACACCCGACGGCGAGATCGACGTGCGCACCCCGTTCAAGCCCGTGCGCTTCACCGGTGAAACCCGTATCGTCAGCCGGCTTGAAGCTGGTCCCGTCGAGGTCGTGAACCTGATCGGCGCCCGCGACAAGGTAAGGCTTGCACTCGATGTGCTCACGGCCGGCAGCACGCTCAACATCGAAGCCGGCACGCACCTTGCCTATGCCGCTCACGGAGACTTGACTCTGGAAGTCGACGGCGCACCGCTGGACCTCGCGCTCGATCACGCCTTGCGCGTCGAAACCTCGAGCCCGTCGATGATCGCCTGCACGGGCGGCGTGCTTTTGCTGGGGAGCGTCATATGCGTATAGCGGTCGTGGGCGCCGGTGGCGTCGGGGGCGGATTTGGAGCGGCGCTGGCCAAGGCTGGCGCGGACGTCACCTTCATCGCGCGCGGCGCGCATCTCGCGGCGATGAAGGACAAGGGCCTGCGAATCGAGGGCGGTCGCGGCGAGACCCATCTCATGCCGACCCGCGCAACGGATGATCCGAAGACGGTCGGACCCGTCGACTATGTGCTGTTCTGTGTGAAGCTCTGGGACGTCGAGAGCGCCGGCGAGCACATCAAGCCCCTGGTCGGCCCCGACACCGCGGTGATCCCGCTGCAGAACGGCATCGACGCGCCCGAACGGCTGCTGCCGATCCTCGGGCCGCAGGCGGTGATGGGCGGCGTGGCACAGATCAGCGCTTCGATTGTCGAGCCCGGCGTGATCCGCCAGGTCGGCACCTTCATGCGCATGCTGTTCGGCGAGCTCGACGGCAGCCGCAGTCCGCGCGGCGAGGCGCTGCTGGCGATGTGCGGCAAGGCCGGTTTCGACGCGGTGCTGTCCGACCAGATCGTCACCGAGCTGTGGATGAAGTTCATCCTGCTCGCGACCAATGCCAGCCTTCTCGCGCTGGTTCGCCAACCGATCGGCAAGGTGCGCGACGATCCCGATCTGAAGCAGCAGTGGGCGTCCGCCTACAACGAGGTGATCGCGGTCGGCAAGGCGCGCGGCGTGAAGCTCCCGGCCGACGCGCTCGAGCGGGCGCTGGCCTTCAATGACAGCGCGCCGCCGGCGATGAAGCCATCGATGGCGCTCGACCTCGAGCGCGGCAACCGCATCGAGCTGCCGTGGCTCGGCGGCAAGGTGGTCGAGCTCGGCCGCCAGCTCGGCGTGCCGACGCCGAGCCATTCGCTGATGTACGCCGCGCTCAAGCCCTACGTGATGGGGACACCGGCATGATGAAGTTGCCGCTCGTTGCGCTGCTGGTCTTCGCGGGCCTTGGCGCGGCGTCGGCCGATACTCTGAAGGTCCTCACGGCCGGAGCCTTCAAGCCGGTGATGATCGACTTGATCCCCGGCTTCGAGAAGCAGACCGGGCACAAGATCGTGGTGATCAACGACACGGCCGGAGCGCTCAAACAGCGTATCCGCACCGGCGATCCGTTCGACATCGTGATCGCCCCGACGACGACACTCGAGCCGCTGGCTGCCGAGGGCAAGGTGGTTGGCGAATCGGTGATGCCGTTCGGCAAGGTCGGAATCGGCGTCGCCGTGGCGCTGAGCGCCCGGCAGCCCAATATCGGCAGTGTCGAGGGTCTGCGCCGCACCTTGCTTGACGCGCGCAGCGTCGCCTATGTCAATCCCTCCTCCGGCGGCACCAGCGGCATCCATGTCGAGCGTATGTTCCAGTCGATGGGCATTCTCAGCGACATGCGCCGGAAGGCTGTGCTGGCCAACGGCGGACTTGCCGTCGAGAAGGTGGCGCGCGGCGAGGCCGAGATCGCGCTGCAGCAGGCCAGCGAGTTGCGCCTCGTCCCCTCGATCCGCTTCGCCGGCATGCTGCCGGAGGGCGTGCAGAACTGGACGATCTACGCAGGCGCGGTGAGCCCGGCGGCTCAGACCAAGGACTCTGCGCTCCTGTTGATGTCGATCTTCGCCGATCCGAGCATCGATCCGCTGTTGAGGAAGCGTGGGTTGGAAGCGCCTTGATCACTTTCAGATAATGATCCGAAACAGGCAGACGCTGCGACTGGGGCTTTCCCCCTCCGCCCTTCGGGCACCTCCCCCGTCGGACGGGTGAGGCCGGGTGGGGGAAGGCGACGTGGCCGTTCTCTCCAGCTAACCTTTCTTCAGCTCGGCGACCGCTTCGGTCCAGGCGCCGATCGTGTGGTCGATGTCGGCGCGGGTGTGGGCCAGGCTGACGTAGTACTTGCTCTCGCCCTTCATGATGCCGCGCTCGCGCAGGGCCTTGTTGAAGCGCGTGGCGATCGCCTTGTCGCTTTTCAGCGTGTCGCGGTAGTCCTTGGCCGGCTGGTCGGTGAACAGCACATCGAACAGAGGCGGCTCGCCGATCACCTGCGCCGCGATGCCGGCCTTCTTCAGGAGACCGTCCAAGGCGGCCATCAGCTCGCGGCCGGTGGCGAAGACCTGCTCATAGGCGCCGGGGCGCTTGAGCACTTCGAGGGTCGCGAGCCCCGCGATCGAAGCAACCGGATTGCCCGACAGCGTGCCGACCTGGAACAGGTAGTCCTCGTCGGCCATCGCCAGACGGTCGAAATGCGCCATGATGTCGGCGCGGCCCGCGATCGCGGCGAGCGCGAAGCCGCCGCCGACGATCTTGCCCAGGGTGCAGAGGTCGGGCGTGACGCCGTAGTATTCCTGCGCGCCGCCATAGGCGAAGCGGAAGCCGGTCACGACCTCGTCGAAGATAAGCGGAATGCCATGTTCCTGGGTGATCTTCCTCAGGCCCTGCAGGAAGCCGGGCTTGGGCGGCAGCAGCCGCTGGAACGGCTCGACGATCACGCCGGCCAGCTCGTCCTTGTGCTCGCGGATCAGGCTCTCGACCATCTCGAGATCGTTGAACGCCGCGACCAGCATCTCGTCGGCGACGCTCTTGGGGATGCCGGCCGAGTCGGGAATGGCGCGCGGGAAGTTTCCAGGATTCTTGGGCGCCATCGACATCAGCGCGTAGTCGCTCATGCCGTGATAACCGCCCTCGAACTTCAGGATCTTGTCGCGCTTCCGGAACGCCCGGACGGCGCGCATCGCATAGAGATCGGCCTCGGTACCGGAGCAGACGAAGCGCACCTGGTCGGCGCAGGGCACCGCATCGACGATCGCCTTGGCGAGCGCGATGCCATGGCGGTTGTTGCCGAAATAGGTCGTGCCGTGCGGCAGCTGGCTCTGCACCGCCGCCGTCACCTCGGGATGGGCATGGCCGATGAACATCGGGCCGGAGCCGAGCAGGAAGTCGACATATTCCTTGCCGCGCTCGTCCCAGATCCGCCCGCCCTGACCGGAGCGCAGCAAGACCTCGGCGGGCATGTTGCCGAAGCTGCCGCCCGGCAGGACGCGCCGGGCTTCGTCGATCAGGTCATCGACGGGGTCGAGGGCGGTCTGGACGGTCATGAGGAACTCCTACTCGATAGGGACGAAGATCGAACGGCGCATCTTGCCTTCGACGGCCTTGGAGAAATGGCCCTTGCCGTGGGTGTCCTCGACCAGGAAGACCTCACCGGGGCCGATGACGCGCTTCTCGCCGTCGCTCGCGGTGATCTCCACGGCGCCGTCGAGATTGATGATGTACTGCCGGCGCGGTGCGGGATGCCAGGAATAGTCGTAGGTGCCGGGCGTCTCACGGAAGATGATCCCGGTGGCCGGGAAGGTCGCCGAGGTCTTGCCGCCGGGGCCTTCGTTCTTCCATTCGATCTCGATCTCACGGAAGTGAGTTTCGCCCTTTTCGTCGACATATAGGTTATGGATGCGCATGATTTTTTCTCCCGCTGTTCGTTTCCGGCCGCGAGCTTAGAACGAAACCATGTTCGAGGAACCCGTTGAGGCCGTCATTTTCGACATGGACGGTACGCTGATCGACAGTGAATCGGTCTACATCGCCGGCATGCAGGACGCCGCCCGCACCCTCGGCCTTCCGCTGCCTATCGAGCTATGCCACGCGATGGTCGGCGTGCCGTCGCTCGAGTGCAATCTGATGCTTCAGGAGCACTATGGCGCGGGCTTCGATCTCGCCGTGTTCCGCGGCCACTTCTCGACCAGCGTGCAGCGCCAGATGAGCGAGCGCGTCCCGGTGAAGTCGGGCGTGGTCGAGCTCCTCGACTTCCTCCGGGACCGGGGATTGCCGCTCGCCATCGCCACGTCGGCGGGCCGGGCAACCGCAGAGCGCAACCTGGGCCGCGCGGGACTGCTGGACCGGTTCGCCGCACTCGCGACGCGCGACGACGTCGAGCACCCCAAGCCGGCGCCCGACCTCTATCTCGAAGCGGCTAAGCGGCTGGGCGTGGCGGCAGAGCGATGTGTCGCGTTCGAAGACTCCAGCATCGGCATCATCGCCGCCCACGCCGCCGGCATGCGGGCGGTCATGGTCATCGACATCCTGCCGCCGACCGAGGAGGCGCGGGCCAAGTGCTTCCACATCGCCGAGGACCTGCATGAAGTGCTGCGACGGATGAACGGCGGCACGTAGGCAGGTTCATACTCATTGGACCGCGCGCATCCTTGCGCGCTCATGATGTAGCGCATTCATAGGTGCGTATGAGCGCGCTGGAAGCGCGCGGTCCAACGAGCTTAGAATTTCTCGACCCACGGCCGGACCTCGACCTCCCAGCTCCACGCGCTGCGATGCTGCTGCATCGTGGCCCAGTAGGTCTCGGCGATGGCATCGGGATCGAGCAGGCTGTCGGGGTTGTCTCCCGGCACCGGCCGCGCGGCGCTGCGGATGCCGCCGTCGATCACGAAATGCGCGACATGGATGCCCTTGGGGCTGAGCTCGCGCGCCATCGACTGCGCCAGACCGCGCAGGGCGAACTTTCCCATCGCGAAAGTGGCCGAGAGAGCGAAACCCTTCACGCCGGCGGTGGCTCCCGACAGCAGGATCGCGCCCTCGCCCTTGGGCAGCATTCGCCTGGCGGCCTGTTGGGAGACCAGGAAGGCGCCGAAGGCGCTGACCTCGATGGCACGCTTCACGTCTTCCGGCGGCAAATCAACCAGCGGGCCACGCACCCGGGCGCTGGCGTTGTAGACCACAACGTCCGGCGCGCCGGATTTCGCCTCGACCGCCTCGAACAGGGCCGCAACATCCTTCGGATCGGCGGCGTTGCATTTGTGAACGGCTGCGCCCGTCTCGCCGGCCAGTGCCGAGAGCTTGTCGGTTTGGCGGGCGGCAATGGCGACGGCGAGCCCGTTGCGGGCAAACAGTCGCGCAAGCGAGGCGCTGAGCCCGGGTCCGGTTCCGACAATCAGCGCAGAGCGGTATTTCGGCTTGTCCATCAGTGGTGCCCTCATTGCTCGGGTAGCAAGTCCGGTATAGGCTAAACCTTGTCGACGGAAAGGACTTTCCCATGGACAGGATCGCAGTCGCCGGACGTATCGACGTTATCTCCGATGTCATCTGCCCCTGGTGTTATATCGGCAAGCGCCAACTCGAACGCGCCCTCGATATCCTGGAAAGAACTCACAAGCAGCACTTCACCGTCGCCTGGCATCCCTTCCAGCTCAATCCCGAGATGCCAGCCGAAGGCGTCGACCGCGCCAAGTATCGCTTGGCCAAGTTCGGCAGCGCCGAGCGTTCGCGGCAGATGGACGAGCGTATCACCGAGACCGCCGCGGGCGTCGGCATTGGATTCCATCTCGACAAGCTCACCCGCACGCCCAACACCTTGAAGGCCCATCGCCTGATCCGCTTCGCCGGCCAGAAGGGCGCGCAGGACGGCGTGGTCGAGGCGCTGTTCGACGCCTATTTCTGCAACGGCGCCGACATCGGCGACGACAAGGTCTTGGCCGACATCGGCCAGCGCGGCGGCCTCGAATACGACGCGGTGCTTGCCATGCTGGCGGGCGACGAGGGCAAACGCGAGGTGCTGGCGGGCGACCAGATGGCGCGCAACTGCGGCATCAACGGCGTGCCGAGCTTCGCGCTTCAAGGCCGTGTGCTGTTCTCCGGCGCCGTGCCGGCCCGCGAAATGGCGGACACCTTCCATCGCGCCTGGGAACTGCTGAAGAACAAGGCGGCGTAAGCTGCCATCCCGAGCGAAGCGAAGGACAGCATCGTCATTGGTCCAATGACGATTACCGCGACGGCCCTCGCCCGGTCGTTATCATGGGCGAGGCGAGGGGGCCCTTCACGTTGATCACGAAGTCCGATTTCGTCTGATCGTTACCGCTGTTGATGCTGACAACGGTGTCGGTGGTCGCTGCCGTAAGGCTGGTGCTGCCGGCGATGGTCGCCGTCGTGCCGGCTCCCGTCACGGTCGGGTTTTGCAAGGTCACGGCGCCGCCGCCGATTGACATCTGGCCCTGGATAGGATTCTGCCGATTGACGAAACCCCGCAGCATTGCCGAGATGAAAGCCATGTCGTCGCTGAAGATGCTGCCGACGCTGGTGGCGAAGCGCGCAAAGTCGATCGAGCCTTGCGTGACGGCGGGATAGACGTAGCCGCTCAGGCCCGCCGTCGCCGTCAAGTTGTCGCGGATCTCTTCGGGAGATTTGCCCTGCGCCTTGAGCTGGATTCCCATGGCGCTCAGCTTGCCGTCGATCGAGAGGCTGAGATTGGGATTGTTGAAATTGTTGGTGCCTGCCGTGCCGCGCAGCATCTCGCCGACATAGATGCCTTGCAGGGAGCCCGTCATGTCGACCATCACGGTCTGTCCCGAGGCATCGACGGTGCCGGTGAAGTCGACCGCACCGCCGTAGAATTGCCCGGTGAGCTTGGAGATCTTCAGCACGCCGTTGCGCAATGTTGCCTCGAGGTCGGCATAGGTGACGTTCAAGGACGCAATGCTCGTGGCGCTGGTCTCGAGCGAGATCGTCGCGTCGAAGGCCTTGAGGCCCGACAGGTCGATCGGCTTGCCGGTGGCCACACCTGGTTTCCGAATCGCAAGCGGCGCGGCGCCCGCGGCCGGCACCACGGTGGCAGGGGTTCCAGGTGCGTCCGCAGAGACGCCCAGCACCTGATCGACATCGAACGTCCCCGGCACCCGCCACTTGACGGTGATGTTCGGACGCATGCCGAGCGTGGCCGCCAGCGAGCCCTGGGTCCTGACCCCGAACGCATCGAGCTCGCCATCGAAAGTTGCCTGCTTGTCGGTGCCCTTGAGCGTACCATTGGCCCCGATGGCGCCGACGCTGGTGGTGGGCGCGCGGCCGGCCGCGACTGCGATCAGGCGACCCGCGTCGGCCGTCCGGAGAGAGAAGCTCGAGAAATCGTAGCTGAATGCATCGCCCAGCTTGAGCGCGCCCGTGGCAACTGCGGTCGAGCCCAGCATCGACACGGTGGCGTTGCGCAGGCTGAACGCATCGAACGTGCCGGCCACGCCGCCGCTCGCCGAGGAGGGCCCGATCTTGCCGTTGATGAACTTCGGCAGCTGCGCGTAGGCGAGCAGCTTCTCGGTGTCCGGCATGGTGGCGTTGAAGGTAAGATCGAAACGCGGCTGCCGGGCGAAATCGACAACGCTGCCCTTGAGGTCGATCTTCGCACCCAGCAGGTCGGCGACCTTGACGCCATCGAGGGTGAGAAGGTTGCCCTGCACCGTGCCGTTGGCCTCCACGCCGTTCAGCGTCTCGCTGCGATAGATGAGCTTCGCGATCCTGGACTTGAGCTGCAGCTTCGGCGTGGACTTGTCCGGCGCTGCACCAGGCTTGGTCGGCGGAACGGCGTCCACGGCATCGGCTGGGGCCGACACCACCGGCGCGCTCGATTTCGGCATGTAGGCATCGAGGTCGAACCGGTCGACATCCAGCGTCGCCGACAGCGTGAACGGCGGACCGAACGTCAGCGATCCGCCACCCTTGGCCGGCTGGCCGTCGAGTTCCAGCGTCGCATCGGTCACGTTGACGCTGCCGGCAGTCGAGGCGGCCTTGCCCTTCACCGACAGGCTGTGGAGCTTGTCCTCGGGCACGCCGCTCGCATCGATCGCGAGCCAGGCCAGCGTGTCGCGCAGCTTGCTGCCCGTCAGGGTGAAGGTGCCCGCCCCTTTGCCCGCGGCATCCACCGCCGCATCGGCCTGCACGAGCATCTCGCCCGGCAGCACCGCCTCGAGGCGAGGTACAGTGATTGCGCCGTTGCGGACCTGCAGCGCCAGAACGAGATCGCGGATCGTGCCCTTGCGAAAGGTCGTCTCGCCGACGTCGAGATCGAGATCGACGCCGAGCTGCGGCGGAAACGGCGACAGGCTGGCGGTCGGCGCCGCGGGCTTGGCCGCAGTCGCCGGCTTGGCCGGCGGGGTCGAAGGTGTCGTCTTCGGCAGGAACACGCCGGGCTGCGCCAGAAGCTCCAGCCACTTGTCGAGATCGACCTGGCGCAACGACAGCTTGCCCTGCAGCGACGGCTGCTTGCCGTACGCCAGCGCCAGCGTGCCGGCCGCCGAGTCGCCGCCCAGCGACGCCTTGAAGTCGTTGACCGCGAGGCGGGTCGGCGAGATTTCGACGCCGCCGGTGAAGGCGAAGCTGCCGACGACCGAAGAATCGAAGGCAGGCATCGCTTCACCGATCGCGCGCAACAGCGCCGCGATGAACTCTGTCAACCCGCCGGTCGTCACCTCGAGTTGACCGCTGATCGTCGCATCGGACGCGATCGCGCTCGTCCGGCCATCGAAGGACAGGTGCCCGTTCGGGACCTTCACCGCGAGCTTGGCATCGTTCGCGCCATCGTCTCTCGGCGCATTGACTGAAATCCCGAGCGACAGCGGCACGCCGTTGACGGTCGCGGTGCCGTCGATCGAGAACGGACCCTTGAGCGAGCCGACCGAGGCCGTGGCCTTGACCTGCTCGGCCCTGATCGTCTTTTTGGTCAATGGATTGGTGTAGCTCAGCGTCCCGTCGACGATGTCGAGCTTGCCGACCGCCAGATGCAGGCCCTCGCTCGGTGCGCCCGCCGCCTGCTCGGCACCGGCGCCCGGCTTGAACTCCCAGTTGGGCACGCCGTCGGCATCGGCCTCCAGCACGACGACCGGCTTGTACAGGATCAACCTGCCGATCTCGACCCGGCCCTGCAGGAGGGCCGACCACGACGGCGAGGCGCCGATCCATCGCACCTCGACCATCTGGGCGCCCGTGCCGCCGACCGCATTGGCGAAATGGACGCTGCGGGCACTGACGCGCGGCACGGGCAGCAGGGTCAGCTTGAGCGGGCCGTCGATCACCAGCTCGCGGCCGGTCGCCCGCTTCACCGCGTCGGCCAGCGCCGGCTTGTAGCTCTCGACGTCGAGAAGGCGCGGCACCGCATACGCCGCGCCCAGGAGCGGCACGACAATGGCGGCGATGATCAGGAACGGCTTCAGTCGCAAGCGCATGGCGTAGCTAAACGTTGGCGGACCGCATTAAGTTCATTGATTCGAGCGACACGCCAGACGCTTTCACCGCCACTGCCGGTTTTCTGCCCTGTCCCGTCATCCCTCCACCTCCTCAGCCGAGCTCGTAGCGCCGCAGCAGACGGTAGAGCAGCGCGACCGGGATCAGGGTCACCACGATCAGGGTCGAGGCGGCCGCCGTCGCGATGCCGGCCCCTCCGCCTTCGAGCGCCTGGAACATCACCACCGTCATGGTACGCCACGGGCCGCTGTAGAGCACGACTGTGGCGCTCAGCTCCGACGCCACCGTCACCCAGGTCAGCACCACGCCGCTCAGGATGCCGCCCAGCATCAGCGGCACGACTATGCGCAGGAAGGTCTGCAGCGGCGAGCGGCCGAGGCTGATCGAGGCCTCCTCGAGGGATACGTCGATCTGGTGCACGATCGCGCTGGCCGAACGCACCGCGAACGGCACCTTGCGGACCGTGTAGGCGAGCACGAGGATCAGAGGGCCGCCGGTCAGGATCACCGGGCCGGCGTTGAAGGACACGACGAAGCCGATGGCGAGCACGGTGCCGGCGACGGCAAAGGGCAAGGTCGCCACGACATCGAGCACGGTCGCCACGCCAGCGCGGTAGCGCGTCACGACGTAGCCGATCGGCACGCCGATCAGGGTCACGCACAGCGCCGCCGCCGAGGCGAAGGCCAGCGTGTTCACCAAGGGACGCAGGTCGCGGTCGAACAGGGTGGCGAAGTTGGCGAGGCTGAAGTTGCCGTGCAGCACGGGGCCGCGGAATTCGAGGAACGACAGCGCGACGATGGCGAAGAACGGCACCAGCGCCAGCAGCACGATCGTCCAGCAATAGACCGTCGCCAGGATCCGGAAGGCCGGGCCGATCTTCAGGATGGGCGGCGCCTGCCGCGCGTTGGTCGCGAAGCGGCGCGACGACAGGAAGCGGCGTTGGACCAGCAGCACGAGCACGGTCGTCAGGATCAGCAGGGTTGCCAGCACGCCGGCGGAGGCAGGGTTCGGTGCGGTCTCGCCGATGAACAGCTTGAAGGCCTCGACCGCGAAGATCGGCAGGTCCTCGGCCAGCACGAAGGGCACGCCGAAATTCTCCAGGGTCTCGATGAAGACCAGCAGCGCGCCGGCCAGGATCGCGGGCAGCACGATCGGCAGGATCACCGTGCGCACGGTACGGCCGGGCGAGGAGCCGAGGCCCTGCGCGGCCTCCTCGATCGACACGTCCACCGCCTTGAAGGCCGCGACCGTGGGCAGCAGCACGTAAGGATAGAGGGTCAGCGTGTAGACCAGCACGATGCCGCCCGCGCCGTAGATCGAGCCGATATTCAGGCCGACCCCCTGGAGTGCCTTGGTGACGATGCCGGAATTGCCGAGCAGCAGCACGATCGCGTAGGCGCTGACGAAGGACGGCAGCACCAGCGGCATGGCGGCCAGCGCCAGGATCGCCGCCTTGCCCGGGATCGGCAGGCGGGCCAGGGCGAAGGCGAGCGGCACGGCGAGCACCGTGGTGATCACCGTGGCCGCGGCGCCGATGCCGAGCGTGTTGACGATTGCGGCGCGATAGAACGGGCGGCCCAGCATCTTGACGTAGTTGGCGAAGGTGAAGGACTGCCCTTCCGAATCCAGCAGGCTGGCGCCGAAGACATTGAACAACGGGTAGAGCAGGAAGACACCGAGGAACAGCAGGCCGAGCGCCGCGATCGCCAATGGCAGGCGCTGCTGATGCGGCACCGCGAGCCTCACGGAACGACCGTCAACCGCGCCGTATCGAAAGCGAGCGAAACGACGGTGCCGACCGTCGGGGCGGAATGCGGTGCATCGAGGGTCGCCATCCGGATCAACGTGCCGTTGGCAAGCGTGGCATCGAGGCGGGTGAGCGGCCCCAGCATCTCGAGCCGGACGATCGTGGCGGCGAACCGCTGCCAGCCAGCCGGCGCCTCCTCGGCGAAGCGCAGGGCTTCGGGGCGCAGCGACACCCAGACCGGCGCAGCCAACCCGAGCTCCGTCGCCTTGACGAGATTGGTCGTGCCCATGAACTCGGCCGCGAAGCGCGACACAGGATGGCGATAAATGTCGACCGGCAGGCCGACCTGCTCGAGCCTGCCGGCGTTCATCAGGGCGATGCGGTCGGACACCGACATCGCCTCCTCCTGGTCATGGGTGACGTAGATCGCGGTGATGCCGAGCGACTTCTGCAGCCCGCGGATCTCGGCCCGCATGCTGACCCGCAGCCGCGCATCGAGGTTGCTGAGCGGCTCGTCGAATAGCAGCACCTGCGGTCGGATCACCAGCGCGCGGGCAATGGCGACCCGCTGCAGCTGCCCGCCTGACAGCTCGTGCGGCTTGCGCGCGCCGTAGCCCGCGAGCTGGACCAGCGCCAGGGCCTCGTCGACCCGGCGGGACTCTTCGTCAGCCTGAATCCGCCGAGCCTTGAGTCCATAGGCGACGTTGCCGGCAACCGTGAGGTTGGGAAACACCGCATAGTTCTGGAACACCATGCCGATATCGCGCCGATGCGCCGACAACCTGTCGATCCGGTGCTCGCCGAAGCGGATCTCGCCGCTGTCGAGCTCGCAAAAGCCGGCGATCATGCGCAGCAGGGTGGTCTTGCCGCAGCCCGATGGGCCGAGCAACGTGAAGAACTCGCCCTGTTCGATCGTCAGGTCGACGTTGTCCACTGCGAGGACGGAGCCGAAGCGCCGGCTAACGCCTTGTATCGTGATCCCGCTCATTCTCCTCCCCCGTAATCGGGGGAGGTGGCGGCGTAATCGCCGACGGAGGGGGAAGGCACCGGAGTTGGTGCGTCACACCCCCTCCGTCGCGGATTACCGCGCCACCTCACCCGCAAGCGGGGGAGGGAAGCTTTGAGCGAGGCGCCCACAATGATGATACCGGTCATACTCCGTCGTCCCGACCGGAGCCAAGCGCAGCGAGGCGGAGTGGAGGGACCTCTTCATGCAACGCCGGCCGGATTAAGCAGGTCCCTCGACTACGCTTCGCTTCGCTCGGGACGACGGGGCAATGGGTCATCTTCAGCGCGATTCCTGCAGGACGTCCTTGATCTTCTCCAGCGTCTTGGCGCGCTTGTCGGTCCAGCCGTCCTCGTCGTACTTGATGATCTTCACCGCCGACATCGACGGCATATCGCCCGGCAGCGTCGACAGATCGACGTCGCTGCGCGTCGGGCGGCGGAAGGTCGCCTTCAGGATCATCTCGCGCACGTCCTTGCGATTGATGTAGTCCACGAAGGCCTTGGCGGACTCGTTGTTCGGCCCGCCCTTGACGATCG
This sequence comes from Reyranella sp., assembly GCF_965279465.1. Classification (NCBI taxonomy): domain Bacteria; kingdom Pseudomonadati; phylum Pseudomonadota; class Alphaproteobacteria; order Hyphomicrobiales; family Reyranellaceae; genus Reyranella; species Reyranella sp. Next base: position 2,002,858 of record NZ_OZ257242.1, on the reverse strand, counting down.
CCACGCCCTCCATCGAGGCCGTGGTGCCGTCGGCAGGATAGACCACCTTCACCTGAGCGCCGCCCGCGGCCCACATCGGGCCGGCGTACTCGAGCGAGATGCCGAGCGGATACTCGCCGTTGCCGACGCCCTGGAAGACCAGCGACGAGCGGTTCAGCACCTTCAGGTTCCGGAACAGATCGCCGACCTTCTTCCAGCCGGCGTCGCCGCCGCCCCACAGGTCGACGAGCATGGTCACCGTCGCATAGGCGGAGCCCGAGTTGGCCGGATCGGTGAAGGCGATCTTGCCCTTCCACTTCGGATCGAGCAGGTCGGCCCAGCCCTTGGGCCCCTGGTCGGCCGGCACCAGCCTGGTGTTCTGCAGGATCACCAGCAGGTGCAGGTTGTTGCCGATCCAGAGATCGTCGGGATCGCGATACTCCGCGGGCGTGGCGTCCCTGTTCTTCGAGGCATAGGGCTCGAACAGCGCCTTGTTGGTCTGCAGCAGCGAGCGGCTGACGCCCCAGATGATGTCGCCCAGCGGCCGCGCCTTCTCGGCCTGCAGGCGGCGGATCACCACGCCCGATCCCGCAGCGACCGGTTCGACCTCGATCCCGGTTTCCTTCCTGAAGGCACCGAACACCAGGTCGTTCAGCGTGCTTTCGTTGGAGGTGTAGACGACCAGCTTCTTCTCGGCCTGCGCACCGCCGGCGCCCAGGGCGACAACAAGTGACACAAGCGTCACGAGCCAATGAACCTTCGACGTCTTCATTAAGGCTTTCCCGTTTGCGGTGCAGCGGCGATTTGAACCTGTCGCGTTCGGGCGAGCAATGTAGAATGTCGCCGCAACGACGCCGCAGCTCCCATTTGTCGGGAAACATGCGGCGCGATCAGGGAAGGAAATGTTCATGCGTCCAATGTTGTTGGGGGGCGCCCTTTTGGCCGCCCTTGTCTGCTCGAGCAGTTTGGCGTTCGCCCAGAAGAGCGGCGGCGTCCTCAAGATGTACCACCGCGACAATCCGCCGACGCTCTCGATCCACGAATCATCGACCAACTCGACCGTCATCCCGATGATGGGGGTGTTCAACAATCTTGTGGTCTACGACCAGACCGTGGCCCAGAACAGCCCGAAGTCGATCGTGCCGGAGCTCGCCAAGTCGTGGGCGTGGAGCGCCGACGGCAAGGACCTGACGTTCAAGCTGCAGGAAGGCGTGAAATGGCATGACGGCAAGCCCTTCACCGCCAAGGACGTGGTCTGCACCTTCGATCTGCTGACCGGCAAGGGCGAGGACAAGCTGCGCACCAATCCGCGCAAGACCTGGTACGGCAACGTCGACAAGGTCACGGCCAACGGCGACTACGAGGTTACCGTGCATTTGCAGCGCCCGCAGCCGTCGCTGCCCTCGTTGCTCGCCTCGGGCTACTCGCCGATGTACCCCTGCCACGTGCCGGCGGCGCAGATGCGCACCAAGCCGATCGGCACCGGACCCTTCAAGTTCGTGGAGTTCAAGCAGAACGAGAGCATCAAGGTCACGCGCAACACCGACTACTGGAAAAAGGGCAAGCCCTATCTCGACGGCATCGACTACACCATCGTGCCCAACCGCGGCACCGCGATGCTGAGCTTCATGTCCGGCCGCTTCGACATCACCTTCCCGTGGGAAGTGACGATCCCGCTGCTGAAGGACATCAAGACCCAGCTGCCGACCGCGCAATGCCAGGTCACGTCGATGAACAACAGCACCAACCTGATCCTGAACCGCGACGCCCCCCCGTTCGACAACCCGGACCTGCGGCTGGCGCTGAATCTCGCCATGGACCGCAAGGCGTTCGTCGACATCCTGAACCAGGGCGATGCCGAACTCGGCGGCACGATGCAGCCGCCGACGGACGGCGTATGGGGGCTGCCGAAGGAAATCTTCACCGCCGTGCCGGGCTACGGACCGGACGTGGCGAAGAACCGCGAGCAGGCGCGCGAGCTGATGAAGAAGGCAGGTTATGGGCCCGACAAGCATCTGGCGCTCAAGATCTCGACGCGCGGCATCTCGCTCTACAAGGACCCGGCGGTGATCCTGGCCGGCCAGCTCAAGGAGATCTGGATCGACGCCGACGTGGATATCATCGAGACGGCGCAGTGGTTCACCAAGATCGGGCGCAAGCAGTACTCGGTCGGCCTCAACACCACCGGCAATGGCGTCGACGATCCCGACCAGAACTATTTCGAGAACTTCTCCTGCAAGTCGGAACGCAACTACACCGGCTACTGCAATCCCGAGATCGAGAAGCTGATGGAGAAGCAGTCGGCGATGACCGACCCGGCCGAGCGCAAGAAGGTCGTGTGGGACATCGACCAGAAGCTGCTCGAGGACAACGCCCGCCCGGTCATCATGTGGAACCGCGCCGCGATCTGCATGCAGCCCTATGTGAAGGGCTACGTCGCCAACGTGAACAGCGTCTACAACGGCTTCCGTTACGAGGACGTCTGGCTCGACAAGTAGCGCACGCTTCACACGCAAACGACCGATCATGTTCCTCCCCGCGGGCGGCGCGGGGAGGAAGATTATTCCAGCTTGATGTTCGCCTTCTGAATCACCGGCGTCCAGGTCGCGGCCTGCCTGGCCAATGCGTCGCGCAGACCGTCGGGCGTCGAGAACTTCGCATCTCCGCCCATCTCGGCAAAGCGCGCGACAATCGCCGGATCGGTCAGCACTTTCTCCATCGCCTTGCTGAGGATTGCGATCACGTCGGGCGGCGTCCTCGCCGGCGCGATCAGGCCGAACAGGGTGACGGCCTCGAAGCCCGGGAAGCCGGCTTCGGCCATGGTCGGCACGTCGGGCAGCAGCCTGGAGCGCTGCAGGTAGGTCACCGCGAGCGGTCGGACCTTGCCGGACCGCAGCACCGGCAGGGCGGCACCGATCTGGTCGAACTGAATCTGGATCAGGCCGCCCATCAGGTCGGCGTTGGCAGGAGCGGCGCCCTTGTAATGCACCATTTCCCATTTGGCGCCGGTGATCTGCGCCAGCCATTCGCCGGCGAGATGATTGATCGAGCCGGCGCCGGACGTGCCGAACGAAAGCTTGGACCCGTCACGCTTGGCGAGTGCTACCAAATCGGCCACCGACTTGGCCGGCGTTTCGAGATTGACCTCCAGCACCATCGGCTGCTCGAGGATCGTTGTGATGAAGGCGAAGTCCTTGCGCCAATCGAACGGCGCGCGGCCAAACAGCGTCGGGCTGTTGACCAGCGAGTTCGAGGTGAGGAGCAGCGTGTAGCCGTCAGGCGGCGCTTTGGCGACGATCTCGGCGCCGATCATGGCGCCGCCGCCCGGCTTGTTCTCGACCAGAACGGGCTGGCCCAGGATGTCCTGCAGCTTCGCTCCCACCAGACGCGCCGCGATATCGACCCCGCCGCCCGGCGCGAAGGGCGCGATGAGCCGGATCGGTTTTGTCGGCCAAGCCTGCGCCCACGCCGGAAAGGCCAGCGCGCAGAACGCAACGACGAACGAAAGCAATCTGATCATCTTGTTCCTCCCTTTCTCCTGATCTTCTGGATGGCCTCGTCGAGCGCCGAGAGAAAGCGCGAGCGGTCGCGCTGGGCCATCGGCTTGGGCCCACCGGTGATCTCGCCCATGGCGCGCAGGTTCGACAGCAGCTCGCGGTTGGCCATCGCCATGCCGATCGACGCCGGGGTGAAAGGCACCCCGGTATTGCCGATCACCGAGGCACCGGCCTTGATGCTGCGGTCGGCGAGCGGGATGTCGGCCGTGACGACAATGTCGTCAGGCCCGACCCGCTCGGCGATCCAGTTGTCGGCCGCATCGAAGCTGTCGGTCACCACCACCAGCTCGTGCCGGGGATCGCGCGGCACGTTCAGGTACGAGTTGCTGACGACAAAGACCCTGAGCGCGTAGCGCTCGGCGACTCGATAGATCTCCGCCTTCACCGGGCAGGCGTCGGCATCGACATAGATTGCGGTCAAGACAGGATGGCCACCTTCTTCCGTTCGATCAGCTTGAAGTCGATGGCGGCGCCGAGGCCGGGGCCGTTGGGCACATGCACCATGCCGTCGCGGCCGACGACGATGTCCTGCTCCAACCCGTACTTTTGCGCCGCGTCGGGCAGCAGCACCTCGAAGAAGGTCGTGTTGCGGATCGAGGCGATGACGTGGAGGTTGGCGACATTGTTGAGCGAGTTGCCGCCGTGATGGACCTCGTAGTTCATGCGGAAGGCCTCGGCGAGGTGCGCCGTCTTCACCAGTGTGGTGATGCCGCCCTTCACCGCCACGTCGCCGCGCAGGAAGTCGGTCGCCTGCAGCATGATCCACGGCTGGTAGGATTCGAGGCCCGCGATCGGGTACTCGGTGGCGAGGATCGGGATCGACAGCGCCTGCTTCAGCTTCACGTAGTTGTAGACGTCCTGATCGTGCAGCGGGTCCTCGTACCAGAAGTAGCCGAGGTCCTGCGCGGCGCGGCCGACCCGCACCGCGGCCGGATAATCGTAGGCCCAGGTCGAATCGAGCATGATGGTGTAGTCGCCGACCGCCTTGCGCACCGCCTCGCAGACCTTGATGTCCTCCTGCCAGCGCGTCGGCGGATGGATCTTGTAGGCGGCCCAGCCGTAGTCCTTGTATTCGACCGCTTCCTCCGCATACGCCTCGGGTGATTTGAGCACGGCCGAGCTCGCATAGGCCGGCACCGATTCGCGGAAGGTGCCGAGCAGCCGATGGATCGGCTGGCCCATTGCCTTGCCGACGAGATCCCACAGCGCCACGTCAACCGCGCCGATGGCGCGCACGCCGCAGGCGCGCTGCTTGCGCCACAGGTCGACGACGATCGCTTCGCGATGCATCGGATCCCTGCCCATCAGCACCGGCTTGAGATGGGTGATCAGCCCCTGCCCGTCGGTCGTCGCCGAGTTCGAGGCGGAGCCCAGGAAGGCATTGCCCTCGACGCCGTCGTCGGTGCGGATGCGCAGGAGGCCCAGCGCGCTCGAGCCGGCGAAGCGGCTGTGCAGGCCGTACTGCGTCGGCGGGATGTCGTCCCAGGCAAAAAGCGTCAGGGAAACGTCGGTGATCTTCATCGCTTTTCCTCCCAAATTCGCCGTTCTGTGCCGAACGGGTCGTTTTCAACTCGGCTCTTGAGGTCGAATATCATCGTCGGCCGATCGGCAAGATCGTAGGCTGGCCAGCCGGGATTGCCGCTCCTGGCAAAGGCGATCCATGCGCGGGCCATCGTTTCTCCAAGCGGCAGCCGCGCCGGATCGTCGCCGGTCAACGCGGCCGTGTCGGCCGTGTTGAAGACGAAGGGGATTTCGAGCGTGTGGCAGGAACGCAGGCGACCGCCGAGCACCGGCGTCTCCCAGGTGAACAGGTAGACGAAAACCTTGGCCGCCTTCTGCGCCAGCTTACGCTCCGCCATCTGCAGCGACATCATGCGTACGCCGAGATCGCCGACGATGATCAGGCCGAGCTGGTCGGCGGACAGCGCCGGCTGTGCGGTGCGATATCTTCCAACGATCTCCGCCGAGCGTTCCCCCAGATAAGGCTTCATCGCCTCCGGAAGATTATCGAACGTCGCGCCGGTGACCCACGGCAGATGGCCGAGGAACAGGGATTGCTCGTCCTTGTTGGAGCCGATCATCAGCGGCACGTCGGCCGAGGCCGCCGGCGCGGCCGGCGCGAACGGGCCGCCGGGAAAGAACGTTCCATCGATCACCGGATTGAAGCCCAGCCGCCGCCGATCGGCGATCGAGGCGCCGCTGACCGACGCCTGGACGGCCGTCTGTGCCGCGAGGATCTTCTCGGCGGGCAGGCTGCGCAGCTTGGCAGCATCCTTGTCGCCGAGGCCGAGTTCGCCCAGGAACTGCCGCGCAGTCTTCGTGCCATCCTCGCGCGTGGCCATCTGCAGCGCGGGGCCGCTCTGGATGATGGCCTTGTGGAACAGACCTTTGGCCGAGGGCAGCGCCATCAGCACGCTCACCTTCGCGCCGCCGCCCGACTCGCCGAAGATCGTGACGTTTCCCGCATCGCCTCCGAAGGTGGCGATGTTATCGCGCACCCATTCGAGTGCGGCGACGATGTCGCGCACGCCCGCTGTCCCTGCCCCGGCGAAATCGCTGCCGGCAATGTCCTCGAGATGGAGATAGCCCAGCGCGCCGAGGCGATGATTGAACGACACGACCACGACATCGTCGAGCCGGCAGAGATTGGCGCCGTCCGTCCATGGCGACGAGCCCGAGCCGGTGAAGAATCCGCCGCCGTGGCACCAGAACATCACCGGCCGCGACGCCCCCGACGTACCTGACGTCCAAACATTGAGATAGAGGCAATCCTCGCTCGTCTTTTCGACACCGCCGAGCGGCCAGATCGCCAGGAGATCGGGCGGCAGGGCGAACGCATTGTCCGCCTGGATCGCGAGATTGCCGTAGGCCAGCGCATCGCGCGTGCCGGTCCACGCCTCGATCTTCCGGGGCGGGCGAAATCGATTTTCGCCGAGCGGCGCGGCGGCATAGGGAATGCCCTTGAAGATGCTGACGCCGCGCTCCTTTTGGCCACGCACCTTGCCGGACGCCGTCTCGACGATGACCTCTGCCATACGCATTTCACTCCCCTCGTCGGCAGTATAGACTGGCTTCATGTCCGACCAAGCCCGAGCTGAGCTCGCTCCCACCGGCGTCCTGCGCGCCGGCATCAACCTCTCCAACTTCCTGCTGGTCACCGGCCGCAGCCCGACGGGGGAGCCCGAGGGTGTGGCGCCCGACGTGGCGCGCGAGATCGCCAACTCGCTCGGCGTGCCGATCCACTACGTCACCTTCAAGAGCCCGGGCGAACTGGCCGACCAAGCCGGCAAGAACGTCTGGGACATCGGGCTGATCGGCGCCGAGCCGCAACGCGCGGCAGTGATGACCTTCAGCGCGGCCTATGTCGAGATCGAGGCGACCTACATGGTGCCGCCGGGCTCGCCGATCAAATCGATCGCCGAGGTCGACAGGAAGGGCGTGAAGGTCGTCACCTCGGCGCGCTCGGCCTATGGCCTGTGGCTCGAGAACAACATCAAGAATGCCGAGCTGATCCAGATCGCGGGCCTCGACGGCGCGTTCAACAAGTTCGTCGAGGACAAGATCGACGTGCTGGCCGGCCTGCGCCCGGGCCTGCTCAAGGACATCAAGAAGATGCCGGGCGCCACCATCCTCGACGGCAAGTTCAGCGCCGTGCAGCAAGCCGTTGGCTGCAACAAGCCGGCCAGGGCGGGCGCCGAGTACATTGCGGCCTTCGTCGAGCAGGCGAAGAAGTCCGGCCTGATCGCGAGCCTGATTGCAAAGCACAAGGTCAACGGCTTGTCGGTCGCCCCGCCGGCCTGATACCAAAGCTGGCTGCGGGATTTATTCGATCCTTCCACGCAACCGAAGCCACCCCGCGGCGTTTGTATCGAGTTGCGGGGCGGGTTCAGGGTGAACGGGATGGGTTCCCGCACGCCCGTGTGACTTTTTCGGGTCCTGCAGCGCTCTAGCAGCCTTGGGGATTCGCAATGAGCATCGACACGGTTTCGCCCGCCAAGGGTGCCCCTGTCCCGGCGGGGTCGCGAAACGATGCCCAGCACGCCTCCGACCTCCGCGAGCTGCTGCGCGCCATGGAGGGAATGCGCGCCGGCGATTTCTCGGTCCGCCTGACGCGCGAGAGTGAAGGTCCCCTCGGCCGCATCGGTGTGCTGTTCAACGAGATCGTCGCGGCCAACCAGAACATGGCCCAGCAGCTCGAGCGTATCGGCAAGGCCGTCGGCGAGCAGGGCCGAACCCGTCAGCGGGTGAAGTTCGGCATCTCCACCGCCGCCTGGGGCGAGATGGAAACCTCGGTCAACAGCCTGATCGACGATCTGGTGTGGCCGACCACCGAAGTGACCCGAGTGATCTCCGCCGTGGCGCAGGGCGACCTGCTGCAGACCGTGCGGCTCGACGTCGACGGCCGGCCACTCAAGGGCGAGTTCCTGCGCTCGGCCAACATCGTCAACACCATGATCAAGCAGCTCTCGGTATTCACCTCGGAGGTGACCCGCGTAGCGCGCGAGGTCGGCACGGAGGGCAAGCTCGGCGGCCAGGCCAAGGTGAGCGAAGTGACCGGGGTGTGGCGCGAGCTGACCGAGTCGGTCAACTCGATGGCCAACAACCTGACGGCACAGATGCGCAACATCTCAGACGTGACCATCGCCGTGGCCAACGGCGATCTGTCGCGCAAGATCACTGTCGATGTGCGCGGCGAGATCCTGCAGCTCAAGGAAGCCATCAACACCATGGTGGACCAGCTCCGCTCCTTCGCGTCGGAAGTGACGCGCGTGGCGCGCGAGGTCGGCACCGAAGGCAAGCTCGGCGGGCAGGCGATCGTGCCGGGCGTCGCCGGCACCTGGAAGGACCTCACCGACTCGGTGAACGCCATGTGCGGCAATCTCACCGACCAGGTGCGCAACATCGCCGAAGTGACTACCGCCGTGGCGCGCGGCGACCTGTCCAAGAAAATCATGGTCAACGTGTCCGGCGAGATCCTGCAGCTCAAGGAGACCATCAACGTGATGGTCGACCAGCTCAACGGCTTCGCCGGCGAGGTGACCCGCGTCGCCCGCGAGGTCGGCACCGAAGGCAAGCTCGGCGGACAGGCCCAGGTCCCCGGCGTCGCCGGCACGTGGAAGGATCTCACCGACAACGTCAACTTCATGGCGACGAACCTGACCGGCCAGGTGCGCAACATCGCCGAGGTGACCACCGCCGTCGCGGGCGGCGATCTGTCCAAGAAGATCACCGTCGACGTGCGCGGCGAGATCCTGCAGCTCAAGGAGACCATCAACACGATGGTCGATCAGCTCAACGGCTTCGCCGGCGAGGTGACCCGCGTCGCCCGCGAGGTCGGCACCGAAGGCAAGCTCGGCGGACAGGCGCAGGTGCCGGGCGTCGCCGGCGTATGGAAGGACCTCACCGACAACGTCAACCTGCTGGCAGCCAACCTCACCACCCAGGTGCGCAACATCGCCGACGTGACCACCGCCGTCGCGGGCGGCGACCTGTCCAAGAAGATCACCGTCGATGCCTCGGGCGAGATCCTGCGCCTGAAGGAAACCATCAACACGATGGTCGATCAGCTCAACGGATTCGCCGGCGAGGTGACCCGCGTCGCCCGCGAGGTCGGCACCGAAGGCAAGCTCGGCGGACAGGCCCAGGTCCCCGGCGTCGCCGGCACCTGGAAGGACCTCACCGACAACGTCAACTTCATGGCGACCAACCTGACCGGTCAGGTCCGCAACATCGCCGAAGTGACCACCGCCGTCGCCGGCGGTGACCTGTCGAAGAAGATCACCGTCGACGTGCGCGGCGAGATCCTGCAGCTCAAGGAGACCATCAACACGATGGTCGATCAGCTCAACGGCTTCGCCGGCGAGGTGACCCGCGTCGCCCGCGAGGTCGGCACCGAAGGCAAGCTCGGCGGACAGGCGCAGGTGCCGGGCGTCGCCGGCGTATGGAAGGACCTCACCGACAACGTCAACCTGCTGGCAGCCAACCTCACCACCCAGGTCCGCAACATCGCCGACGTCACGACTGCCGTCGCGGGCGGCGACCTGTCGAAGAAGATCACCGTCGATGCCTCGGGCGAGATCCTGCGCCTGAAGGAAACCATCAACACGATGGTCGATCAGCTCAACGGATTCGCCGGCGAAGTCACGCGCGTAGCGCGCGAGGTCGGCACCGAGGGCAAGCTCGGCGGACAGGCCCAGGTGCCGGGCGTCGCCGGCACCTGGAAGGACCTCACCGACAACGTGAACATGCTCGCGGCGAACCTCACCACCCAGGTTCGCAATATCGCCGAGGTGACCACGGCCGTCGCGACCGGCGATCTGTCGAAGAAGATCACCGTCGATGCCTCGGGCGAGATCCTCCGTCTCAAGGAGACCATCAACACGATGGTCGATCAGCTCAATGGCTTCGCCGGCGAGGTGACCCGCATGGCGCGCGAGGTCGGCACCGAAGGCAAGCTCGGCGGACAGGCGCAGGTGCCCGGCGTCGCCGGCGTGTGGAAGGACCTCACCGGCAACGTGAACAACCTGGCGGCCAACCTCACGACCCAGGTCCGCGCCATCGCCGAGGTGGCGACCGCGGTGACCAAGGGCGACCTGACGCGGTCGATCCAGGTCGACGCGCTGGGCGAGATGGCCGAGCTGAAGGACAAGCTCAACACCATGATCGACAATCTCCGTCTCACGACGGAGCGCAACACCGAGCAGGATTGGCTCAAGACCAACCTCGCGAAGTTCACCAACATGCTGCAGGGCCAGCGCGACCTCGGTACCGTGGGCCGGCTGATGCTGTCGGAGCTGACCCCGCTGGTCGGCGCGCACCAGGCGGTGATCTACCAGACCCAGAACGAGGGCCTCGACAACGCCAGCCTGCGCCTTCTCTCGGTCTACGCCGATTCGGTCGGCGACGGCCATCCCGAGATGCTGCGCATCGGCGAGGGACTGATCGGCCAGTGCGCCGCCGACCGCCGCCAGATCCTGATCGCCGACATTCCGCCTTCGGCCCGTCCGATCACCTCGGGCCTGTTCACCGCGGCACCCAAGAGCATCATCGTCCTGCCGGTTCTGTTCGAGGGCCAGGTCAAGGCGGTCATCGAGCTCGCCTCGTTGAGCGACTTCACCGAGCTTCAGATCGCCTTCCTCGAGCAGCTCACCGCCTCGATCGGCATCGTGCTGAACTCGATCGAAGCCACGATGCAGACCGAGGACCTGCTGCAGCAGAGCCAGAAGCTCGCCGGCGAGCTGCAGAGCCAGCAGAGCGAGCTGCAGCAGACCAACGAGCAGCTCGAGCAGAAGGCGCAGCAGCTCGCCGAGCGCAACACCGAGGTCGAGCGCAAGAACCAGGAGATCGAGCAAGCCCGCCGCGCGGTGGAGGAGAAGGCGACCGAGCTGGCGCTCACCTCGCGCTACAAGTCGGAGTTCCTGGCCAACATGAGCCATGAGTTGCGCACGCCGCTCAACTCGATCCTGATCCTGGGCCAGCAGCTCGCCGAGAATCCCGACGGCAACCTCAAGGCCAAGCAGGTCGAGTTCGCCCGCACCATTCACGGCGCCGGCACCGACCTCCTGAACCTGATTTCGGACATCCTCGATCTCTCCAAGATCGAGTCGGGTACCGTCACGGTCGATGCCGAGGAGATCTTCTTCACCAATGTGCTCGAGACCGTGGCGCGGCCGTTCCGCCACCAGGCCGAGTCGCAGCGCCTCGGCTTCGACGTCCAGGTCGATCCGTCGCTGCAGCGCAGCCTGGTCACCGATTCGAAGCGCCTGCAGCAGATCCTCAAGAACCTGCTGTCGAACGCGCTCAAGTTCACCGCCCAGGGCAGCGTTCGATTGCGCGTCCTGCCGGTGAAGAGCGGTTGGCGATCGGACAACACCGCTCTCAACCAGGCCAGCTCGGTGGTGGCCTTCGAGGTCACCGACACCGGCGTCGGCATTCCGATCGAGAAGCAGAAGATCGTGTTCGAGGCGTTCCAGCAGGCCGACGCCTCGACCAGCCGCAAGTACGGCGGCACGGGCCTCGGCCTCGCCATCAGCCGGGAGCTGGCCCAGCTGCTCGGCGGCGAGCTCACCTTGCGCAGCACGCCAGGCATGGGCTCGACCTTCACGCTCTTCCTGCCGACGATGTACACCGGTCCGCGCACGGCGGTCCGCCAGCCCGCTCCGGGCGCCGCGCCGGTGCCGCAGGTCGCCTTGCCGGAGCAGTTCGCCGACCAGTTTCCCGACGACCGCCACAACCTGCTACCGGGCGAACCGACATTGCTGATCGTCGAGGACGACCCGAACTATGCCGGTATCCTGGTCGATGCCGCGCATGCCGCCGGCCTCAAGGCGCTGGTCACGGCACGTGGCGCGGAGGCGCTCGACCTCGCGCTGGAATACAAGCCGGTTGCCATGTCGCTCGACATCTTCCTGCCCGACATGCTGGGCTGGAACGTGCTCAGCCAGTTCAAGCGCACGCTCGAGACGCGCCATATCCCGGTGCAGATCCTGAGCATGGACGAAGATCGCCAGCAGGGCCTGGCGCGCGGCGCTTTCTCCTACATGAGCAAGCCGACCACCACCGAGGGCTTGAGCATCGCTCTGTCGAAGATCAGCGACTACGTGAAGCCACGCAGGAAGCGGCTGCTGATCGCCGAGGACAACGAAGCAGAGCGCTTCGGCGTCAGTGAGCTGCTGTCGCACCCCGACATCGAGATCGAGACCGCCGAGACCGGCCGCGGTGCCCTCGACAAGCTGCGCGAGGGTCGCTTCGACTGCATGGTGCTCGATCTGCGTCTACCCGACATGACGGGCTTCGAGGTGCTGGAGGAGCTGCAGAAGGACACCACCCTCGCCGACCTGCCGGTGGTGGTTTTCACCGGCCGCGATCTCTCGCCCGAGGAGGATGCGCAGCTTCACACCATGGCGCGCTCGATCGTGGTCAAAGGCGCGGCCTCGCCTGAACGGCTGTTCGACGAGACGGCGCTCTTTCTGCACCAGGTCGCTGCCGACCTGCCGGCAGACAAGCAGCGGCTGCTCGAGCGCCTGCACGCGTCGGACGAGATGCTGGCCGGCCGCACCGTGCTGGTGGTCGACGACGACACCCGCAACATCTTTGCCCTGTCGAGCGCGCTCGAGCGGCGCAACATGCACGTACTGACCGCGACCACCGGCCGGGAGGCGATCTCGATCCTGGAGACTTCACCGGAGGTCGCGATCGTTCTGATGGACATCATGATGCCGGAGATGGACGGCTACGAGACGATCACGCTGATCCGCAGCAACTCCGCGCTGCGCCGCCTGCCGATCATCGCGCTCACGGCCAAGGCGATGAAGGGTGACCGCGAGAAGTGCCTCGAGGCCGGCGCCTCCGACTACCTCGCCAAGCCGGTCAACACCGAGCAGCTGTTCAGCGCGCTGCGGCTCTGGCTGCATCGCTGAGGCGAGCGTCTAGGATCCGCTCCCCAAGGACGCCATGGACAAGGTCAACATCCTCCTGGTCGACGATCAGCCCGCCAAGCTCCTGTCCTACGAGGTCATCCTCGAGGAGCTAGGCGAGAACCTGATCAAAGCGAACTCGCCGCACGAGGCGCTCGGCATCCTGCTCAAGACCGAGGTCGCCGTCGTGCTGATCGACGTGGTGATGCCGCAGATCGACGGTTTCCAGCTGGCCGCGATGATCCGCGACCATCCGCGCTTCCAGAAGCTGGCCATGATCTTCGTCTCGGGCGTGCAGATCGCCGAGACGGACCATCTGCGCGGCTACGAGATCGGTGCGGTCGACTACGTCACCGTGCCGGTGGTGCCGGAAGTGTTGCGCGCCAAGGTTCGCGTCTTCATCGAGCTTTTCCGCAAGACCCGTCAGCTCGAGACGATGAATTCCGAGCTCGAGAAACGTGTCGCTGCCCGAACCGCCGAGCTGGAAGCCCAGACCGAGAAGCTGCGCCAAAGTGAGGAACGCCGCTCGATCGCCTTGTCGGCGGGCAACATGGGCTCGTGGGAAGTCGATCTCACGACCGGCCATGTCGAATGGGACGAGGGACCCTACCGGATCTTCGATGTCGATCCGAAGACGTTCCATCCGACGGCGGAACGCATCGAGGCGATGATGCATCCGGAGGATCGCGACAGGAACTCGGTGACGGCGATCGTCGCCACCGGCGAGCCGCGCTTCCAGGTGGAGTTCCGCATCGTCCGGCCGAGCGGCGAGGTGCGCTGGTGCTACGGCGCCGGCATCATCTCGCACGACGCCGACGGCAAGCCTGTGCGCATGACCGGCGTCACCGTCGACGTCACCGACCGCAAGCGCGCCGAGGAGCGTCAGCTCCTGCTGGCCCGAGAGGTCGATCATCGCGCCAAGAACATGCTGGCGGTCGTACTGTCCGTGCTGCGGCTCACCAAGGCCAAGACCACAGCCGACTTCATATCGACCGTCGAGGGCCGCATCCATGCGCTCGCGGCAACGCATAATCTCCTGTCGGCAACGCGCTGGCAGGGTGCCAATCTGCGCCAGATCGTCGATGAGGAGCTGGCACCTTATCGCGCCGACCACCGCGAACGGGTAACGGCCGACGGCCCCGCCGCGATGCTGCTGCCGGCGACGGCGCAGGCCGTCGCGCTCGCCGTGCACGAGCTTGCGACAAACGCCGCCAAGTACGGCGCGCTGTCGACGGACACCGGCAAGCTGACGCTCACCTGGTCGATAGGGCCCGACGCGCTCGACCTCGAATGGCTGGAGACCGGCGGACCGCCGGCCGCGCCGCCCTCGTCGCTCGGCTTCGGCCTCTCGATCGTGCGCTCCAGCATCGAGGCGCAGTTCCGCGGCGGCGTTCACTACGATTGGCGCCCGGAGGGCCTGTGCTGCCGGCTGCTCATTCCCCGCGCCCAGATCGTCAATCCCGAGCCGGCGCCGCAGAAGACAGCGCCCTCGCCGAAAGCCGACGGCAACGGCCACGCCCTCAGCCTGTCGGGCAAGCGACTGCTGATGGTCGAGGATGAATTCCTGGTCGGCATGATGGCCAAGAAGCTGCTCGAGAGCCGGGGCGCCACCGTCCTCGGCCCCTACGCGCGGCTCGCCGACGGCATCGCGGCCGCACGCAACGAGCGTTTCGACGGCGCCCTGCTCGACTTCAATCTTGCCGGCGAGCTCGCTGAACCGCTCGCGGACTATCTGATCGCCAACGGCGTGCCCTTCATCTTCCTGACCGGATATCAGCGCGACAGCATTGATCGACGGTACGCGAACATCCCGCTGCTGCAGAAGCCGATCGAGCCCGAGTCGCTTGAGCGGGTTCTGGTGTCGCTGCTCGATTCGCCTACCGCCGTGCACGCGCTCGACGCGAACTGACGTTGGCATTCTCCCGCTGGGAGAGCGGGTCTCCGACCCGCTCATGATTCCGAGCGGGTCTGGAGACCCGCGCTCCCAGCACGAATTCGGCTTGAAGGATTGGGACCAAACGGCGGCAGTTCCCACCGCCCCAAGAATATCGCAACCAAACTTCCGGCGCGACGCCGCGTTGAACCCCTCACGACAAAGGAGGTTTGACATGGTTCGCGATATCCGAAGTATGCCGCGCGGTCTTATCGCGCCGCTCAGCCAGGCCCAACTCAACTCGTTGCGCGAATTGGCCGAGGGCACTCTCTCTGCGCTGCCAGACGATCATCGCATACGGCTTCTGGATCTAAACCTCATCGAAGAGGACAGCGGACTTCTTGCCGTCACACGCCTCGGACATGAGCGCCTCGTCTCCGATCGATGACCACAATCATGCCGTAGCACGATCCCACCAATCGCGGGTGCGGTACCAGGCACCGACGAGCGGCAGCACCCATTCGGGATTGCCGTTGTAGAACGGCACGGTCTGGAAATCCTGGCCGTCGAATGCATTGACTGGCGCGTTCGAGCCGCCGGCGATCTTGCGGGCGGTCTGGTAGCCGAGATAGCTCATCATCGCCACACCCGAGCCGTTGCACGCCATCAGGTAATGCATGCCCTGCTCCATGCCCATATGCGGCAGGAAGTCGAAGGCAAAGGCGACGTTGCCGGTCCAGGCGTGGGTGACCTTCACGCCCCTGAGCTGCGGCCAGCGCTCCAGCATGTAGCCGTGCAGCACGGGCGCACTCACCTCGGGCGGCACCTGGGTGAAGCGCGCGCGACCACCGAAGATCACCCGCTTGTTGTCGGGCGACTGGCGATAATAGCAGAGCACCCGCTTGGTATCGCTCACCACCCGGTTCTTCGGGATCAGGCTCTGCACCAGGTCCTCGGGCAGTTCCTCCGTCGCGATGATGTGGCTCGCCACCGGGACGAGCTTGCGCCGCAGCGTCGGCGTCAGCTCCGTTGTGTAGCCGTTGGTCGCGATCACGACCTCGCGCGCCTCGATCGGGCCCTTGCTCGTGAGCACGCGGAAGCCACCGGTCTTGCGCTCGATCTTTTCCGCGTCGCAATTGGCGCAGAGCCTGGCGCCGGCGCGATGCGCTGCCTTCAGGAGACCGCCATAGTAGAGCGCCGGATGGAGCTGCCCCGTGCGCTCCACGACCATCCCGCCATGATAATAGTCCGACGCGATTTCCTCGCGCTGTTGCTCGCGCGGCACCATGTAGGTGCCAAGCCCGGCGCTGGCGTTGTAGGTGCCGACTTTGGCCGCCTGCTCCCTGAAGTGGCGCGGCGTGTAGGCGCCGCTGAAACGGCCGTTCATGCGCCAGTGGCACTCGATGCCCTCGCGCTGGATCACGGTCTCGACCTGGGTCAGCGAATCGGCGGCGTCGGCCAGCATGCGCTGCATGATCTTCTTCCAGGCCTCGGAATCGCCGCCGACGCCCTTGCCCGAGAAGCCCTTGCCCATCGTCGTGCCGCCGCTCACCCCGCCGCCGTTGCGGGTCGAGGCGCCGACGCCGAAATCGCCGCGCTCCAGCACCGTCACCTCGACGCCGGAGCGCGCCAGCTCGAGCCCCGTCGACAGGCCGCCGTAGCCCGCGCCGACCACCAGCACGTCGGTCTTGAGCGGCGGGTCCTGGCTCAGCTCGTTGGACGGATGCCACCATTCCCACCACCACGGCATGCTCTTGAAGTCCTTGTGGAAGACGCTGTCGGCCATGGTGCTCCCCTAACGCGCGCTGCCGCTCAGTCCCCGCCCGAAGCGGCCGATCAGAACGAGCACGATCGAAACCAGCAGGATCTGCATCACCGACACCGCGGCGATCGTCGGATCGATCTCCATCAGGATGTTGTCGAACATCTTCTTGGGCAAGGTCATGTTCGGCCCGGCCAGGAACAGCGCCACGACCAGTTCGTCGAACGAGGAGATGAAAGCCAGCAGGCCGGCGGACACTAGGCTCGGCCGCAACAGCGGAAGCGTGATTCGCAGAAGGGTCTTCACCCGGCTGGCCCCTAGCCCTTCGGCGGCCTGCTCGAGCGCACGGTCGAAATCGCGCAGGCCGGCCACGATCACCAGCACAACGAACGGCAAGGCGAGGACGGTGTGCGCCAGAACCAGACCGTACCACTCGCCGATCAGCTTCAACTTGGCGAACAGGCCGTAGAGGCCTACCGACAGGATGATGGTCGGCACGACCAGCGGCGCGAGGGCGATGCGATCGAGCAGCGCGCGGCCGATGAACCTGCCGCGAGCCAGGCTGAAGGCGAGCGGGACGCCCAGCGCCAAAGCGAGCACGGCCGTGGCGGCGCCGATGTAGAGCGAACGGACCGTGGCATCGATCCATTGCGGATCGTCGAGATAGCGCTCGTACCACTGCGTGCTGAAGCCGGGCGGCGGAAACTGCATGTAGGGCGCCGAACTGAGTGAGATCGGAAACACCACGAGCAGCGGCAGCATGAGAAAGAGGTAGATCGCCGCGCAGGCGAGGACGAGGGCGCGGCGGCTCATCGCTGCGCCTCCCGCCCGGTGAAGGACTGCGCGACGCTGTAGACGCCGAGCGTCAACGCCAGAAGCACGGCGGAGAGAGCCGCCGCGAAGGGCCAGTTCAGCGTCTGGCGGACCTCCTGCTCGATCATCACGGCCACCATCATGACCTTGCCGCCGCCGAGCAGCGCCGGGGTGATGTAGAAGCCGAGCGACAGCACGAACACGATCACCGCGCCGGCGAAGATACCGGGCAGGGTGAGCGGCAGGTAGATGCGCCAGAAGATCCGCCAGTTCGAGGCGCCCAGCCCCTCTGCCGCCGCGACGAGAGCAGGATCGAGCCGCCGCACCGCGCCGTAGATCGGCAGCACCATGTAGGGCAGCAGGACATGGACCATGCCGATCAGCACGCCGTTGAAGTTGTGCAGCAGCGGCAGCGGATCGGAGATGACGCCGGTCTCGATCAGCCAGCGATTGAACACGCCGTTGCGGCCGAGCAGCACCATCCAGGCGTAGGTGCGCACCAGCACCGAGGTCCACAGCGGCAGCAGCACGAAGATGAAGCCGAGCGTCGCCCAGCCGGGCGTCGTGGTGGCGATCAGGAAGCCCAGCGGGTAGCCCAGGAGCAGGCATATCGCTGTCACCAGCAGCGCGATCTCGAAGGTATTCCAGAAGACCTGCAGGTAGAGGCCTTCGCTCAGCGCCTTGGCGTACCAGTCGAGCGTGCCGGCCTCGATGCTGAAGCCCAGCATGCGCACGACGGGAAAGAGGAAGAAGAGGAAGAGCAGGATGAGCGCTGGAAGCGCCGGCCAGAAGCCTCTGATCTGCCCGCTCAAGTCTCACCTCCCTCCCCCGCTCGCGCGGGCGGTGGCGCGGTAATCCGCGACGGAGGGGGAAGGCAACGAAGATGGTGCGTCACACCCCCTCCCTCAGCGAAGACGCTGCCACCTCCCCCGCGAGCGGGGGAGGTGAAGAAAAGGAAAAAGGAACAGGGCGCCTCAGAACACATACTCAAAACACATGGATCGACTCGCGCTCGATGGCGATGCTGACCCGGCTGCCGGTCGCCGGCAGCGGACCGCGCACCGGCTGGCGCACGATCAGCTCGAGGCCGTCGTCGCACGCGACCCTGAGCTTGAGCGAGGAGCCGAGATAGACAGCCTCCTTGACCTCGCCGTTGAAGGAATTCACGCCCTGGCCGAAACGCTCCGGCCGCATCAGCACGCCGACGCGCGTGCCGACCGGTGCACTATGGGCAATCAGAAGGCGGCGGCCTGATTCGAGCGTGACCGAGCCGACCTCCGTCACCGTGCCATGGAAGATGTTGCTCTCGCCCACGAAGTCGGCGACGAAATCGTTGGCCGGTCGCTCGTAGATCTCCGTCGTCGACGCGACCTGCTGGATCGCCCCCTTGTTCATCACGGCGATGCGGTCGGACAGGACGAGCGCCTCTTCCTGATCGTGGGTGATGAAGATGGTGGTGAGGCCGAGCCGGCGCTGAAGGCGGCGCACCTCGAGCTGCATGGTCTCGCGCAGCTTGCGGTCGAGCGCGCCGAACGGCTCGTCGAGCAGCAACAGGCGCGGGTTGAAGACGATGGCGCGGGCCAGCGCCACTCGCTGCTGCTGACCGCCCGAAAGCTGGCGAGGCAAGCGCTTTCCATAGCTCCCGAGCTCGACCAGTCCGAGTGCTTCGGCGACCCGCCGCTCGATCTCGGGCCGCGCCACGTTGCGCATCTCGAGCGGGAAGGCGACGTTGCGTTCGACCGTGAGATGCGGAAACAAGGCATAGTTCTGGAACACCATGCCGATGTCGCGCCGGGCCGGCGGCAGGGCGGTGATGTCCCTGCCATCGACCCGCACCGTTCCGGCATCGGGCGTCTCGAAGCCCGCCACGACCTTCAGCAGCGTTGTCTTGCCCGAGCCGCTCGGTCCAAGGATCGTCAGCAACTCGCCGGAAGCAATCTCGAGCGATACGCCGTCGAGCGCCATGACCTCGCCGAAGCGCTTGACCAGACCTTCGACCTGCAGATCAGCCGACCGTGACGCCACTCATCAGCCCTTTTTGAGCTTCCAGGCATTCCACAGCTCCAGCGCCTTGCTGCCGTTCTCGGCGTACCAGGAGTCGTCGATCCAGAACTGCTTGTCGATGTACTGGGTCGGCAGGTAGGGCTTCACCTTGGCGTCGACGAAGTTCAGCGCCTCGAGATTCAGGCCGGGATAGCCGAGCTCGCTGGCATAGACCGCCTGCTGCTGCGGCACCGACATCTCGGCGAGCATCTTCTGGCCCCAGTACGGGTTCTTCGCTCCGCGCGGGATGACGAAGCTGCCCTGCTTGAGCGCCCCCTGGTTCCATTCGATCTCGATCGGCCCACCCTTCTTGATCAGGTCGTAGAAACGGCCGTTCCAGCCGGTCGCCAGCACGACTTCCTTGTCTAGCAAGAGCTGCGCCGGTTGCTGACCGGTCGCCCACCAGACGCTGACATGCGGCTTGATCTGGTCGAGCTTCCTGAAGGCGCGGTCGAAGTCGATCGGGTAGATCTTGTCCATCGGCACGCCGTCGGCGATCAACGCGAACTCGAGATTGTCGGTCGGATGGTCGCGCATCGAGCGCGCGCCAGGGAATTTCTTGACGTCCCACCAGTCGGCCCAGCTCTTGGGCTGGGTGCCGCCTTTGAAGACGTCGGTGCGGTAGCCGATGATCGTCGTGTAGACCGAGGAGGCGAAGACGTAGGGCGAGCGCGCCTTCTCGGGATACTTCGAGCGGTCGACGATCTTGTCGTCGATCTTCTCGACAAGCTTCATCTGCGTGGCGCGGATCGCATCCTGGCCGCCGATTTCGGTCACGTCCCATTCGACATTGCCGGAGTCGACCATGGCGCGCAGCTTGCCGAAATCAGCCGGGCTCGTCTCGACCACGCGAATGCCGTACTTTTTTTCGAAGCCGTTGAAGAAGGCCTTGCGCATTGCCGTGCCCATCGAGCCGCCCGAGTGGTTGACGACGATCTGGGCAGGCTTCGGCGGCTCCTGGGCCATGGCCTCGCTGCTTGCCGTGAATGCCGCAGCGCCTCCCAATATCAGTGCCTCACGCCGGTTCATGCTCTTCATTGGTTTCTCCCTCCCGGTTCATGCAGACTGTATGTGCGCGTCCGCACAAAGAAAAGGCCCGCCGAAGCGGGCGCGCCAGTGTTGCGCTCCTGCACCGAGGTCCAAATCGAATGGCAATCCGTCTGTCCGAGAATTTTCGCGCGCTCTTCTACGCGCCATTCTATGCCACCCATGCCACGGGGGCCTTCACGGAAGCCGGCGTCGACGTGGTCCTGGTGCCGTCGCCCAGCCCACCGGCTGCGGTGAAGGCGCTGCTCGCCGGCGAGGTCGATGTCATGTGGGGCGGTCCGCTCCGGGTGATGATGTCGCGTGACAGCGATCCCCGGTCCGATCTCGTCTGCTTCTGCGACGTCGTGGCACGCGACCCGTTCTTCATCATCGGCGCTACGCCGCGGCCCCACTTCCGCTTCGCCAACCTGAAAGGCCTGCGCTTCGCCACGGTCTCCGAAGTGCCGACACCATGGATTTGCCTCGCCGACGATCTCCGCCGCACCGGAGTAGATCCGGTCGCGCTGGCGCCCATCGCCGATCGCACGATGGAGGAAAACGAGGCGGCCCTGCGCGCCGGCACCCTCGACGCCGTCCATCTGTTCCAGCCCCATGCCGAGCGGCTGCTCGCCTCCGGCGCGGGCCATCTCTGGTACGCCGCCGCCACGCGCGGCCGCACCGCCTACACCACCCTCGTCACCCGCCGCGGCGTGCTCGAGCGCCACCACGATGAACTTCTGAAGATGACCCGTGCCGTCCATCGCACGCTGGGCTGGTTCGCGCGCACGCCGGCCTCGGAGATCGCAGACCGACTGCGCGATTACTTCCCTGACGTGGCGCCGACGGTCTTTGCCGGGGCCATCGAACGCTATCGCGCGCTCGGCCTGTGGGGCAGCGATCCGGTGATCCACCGCGAGGGATACGACCGATTGCATTCTGCGATGCGCGCAGCGGGTGCGCTCCGTCGCGACATCGCCTTCGAGGAGTGCGTCGATACAAAGCTCGCCGAGCAGGCCATGTCCTGACGTGATACGGTCGCTGTGATCGAGCGGAGGATGCGATGCGGTTGATCAGGCTTCTCATGACGGCCGTGCTGGCCTGGACAGTGCTGGCGGCCGGCGCGTTGGCGCAGAACGGGCTGGAGCGTTTCGAGCGCGAGATCAAGCCACAGATCCAGCTCGAGAAGTTCGTCTATGGCGGCTCCCAGCCGCTCGGCAACGCCGGTTTCGTGCTGACCGACGTGGTCGCCGTGATGCCCGCGAGCTCCTCCACCGGCGACAAGGCGAGCACGCTCAAGATCGACAGGCTGACAGTCGAGGAACTCGACTTCGACCGCATGAAGGACCTCGACGACGACGAGATGCCGCGCTTCGCCAAGCTGAAGATCGAAGGCATGACCGGCGACGAGGAGATGTTCACCGTCCTCACGCCATACGGCGTGCCGCGCGTGCCGGTCGACGTGGTGCTCGACTACCGGCTCGACGGCAAGGCCAAGACCTTCACGCTCAACAAGCTCGAGGTCGCCCTGCGCGGCCAGGCCAAGCTCGGTCTCAACCTCGTGATCGAGGGAATCAGCGAGAAATCGAGCGAGGTCGCTGAAGCCATGGATGACGGCCGCCTGGGCATCGCCTCCCTCACGGTCGACGACAGCGGCCTGCTCGCCAAGCTGCTGCCGCCGCTCGCCCGGGAACAGGGCCAGACGGCCGAAGGCCTGGTCGGCGTGGCGCTCGTCTCGCTCGCCGCTTTCTGCGACGGGCAGGGTCCCGCGACGCTCAAGGCGCTCGACGCCATCGCCTCCTTCATCGGCGACTGGCAAGCGCCGAAGGGGACGCTGGCGATCAACCTTGCACCGTCCAAGACGGCAGCCCTGTCCGATATCGACCGGGTCATGGAGCCCAATGCGCTGGTCGACATCTTCGGGCTCAGCGCCACCTATCCGGCCACACGAGAGGGAGCGGCGAAAGCCGGCCCGACCGGCAAATGAACCGCCGGCTCCTCCTGGGGCAGTGGCCGTCTGGGGCGACAAGCGGCTCGCCTCCCTGCCCGACGTCCCGAGCATGAAGGAACTTGGCTACGACGCCATTCTCCATATCTGGTCGGGCCTGTTGGCGCCGGCCGCGACCCCCGCTCTGGTGATGACTATCCTGCGCGACGCAGCGCGGCGCACCGCCGAGAATCCCAAATTCAAGGATGCCATGGCAAAGGTCGAGACGCCGATCGCCTATCTCGACGCGCCGGCCTTCAAGTCCTTCCTGGAATACGATGCCAGGCGCCTCGAAGTCGCCGTCCAGCGCATCGGAAAAGTTGCGGAAAACTAACCGAGTCAAAGGCTTGGGGGCCGGGCAACCCCGGCGCTTCGAGGGGCGTTTTCTCTTTAGTGGCGGCCATGGTGGCCGTTGCCTGCGAACGCGGAGAGGAAACCATGAACCAGCAGAACAACAATCCGAACCAGAACCCGTCGCAACAGCAGCGCGAGCAGCAGCAGCGCGAGCAGCAGCAGAGGGAACAGCAGCAGCGCGACCGGCAGAACAATCCGGGCCAGAAGCCCGGCCAGGGCGGCCAGCCCGGCGACAAGCCGGCCGCCGACAAGGGCAACCACGATCGTTAGGTGCCGGTTGAGTCGGAGAATGCCCGCCGCTTCTGGCGGGCATTCCTTTTTCGGAACGAGGAGCCACCATGAACGACAAGCCCGATTTCCCCGCCGACGTGCCGGCCACGCCTCCGACACCCGGCAAGACCGAACCAATTCCGCCGGAAATGCCGCCCGCCCAGATCCCGACACCGGAAGTCAACCCGACGCCGACGCCCCACCCAATCGGGCCCGGGGGAACAGTGGCTTGAGAGATCCTTGGCTGCGATCAGGAGCTACGGGATCCATCGCGCCCCTGTCGCCGTGGACATTTTACTCCTTCACAGCGCCGGTCAACGAGGACACGTAGTAGTCGACGAAGAACGAATAGAAGATCGCCACCGGCAGGGAGCCCAGCAGCGAACCCGCCATCAGCGAGCCCCACTGATAGACGTCGCCCGACACCAGCTCGGTCAGAATGGCGACCGAGACGGTCTTCTTCTCGCTGCTCTGGATGAAGGCGAGCGCGTAGACGAACTCGTTCCAGGACAGTGTGAAGGAGAAGATGCCGGCCGAGATCAGCCCGGGGACCGCGAGCGGCAGCGTAATGCGGCGCAGGATCTGCAGGCGCGTCGCACCGTCGATCAGTGCGCATTCCTCAAGCTCGTACGGGATCGACTTGAAGTAGCCGATCAGCAGCCAGGTGCTGAACGGCACCAGGAAGGTGGGATAGGTCAGGATCAACGCCAGCGGCGAGTCGAACAGCCCGAACTGGTGGATCGTGGTCGCCAGCGGAATGAACAGGATCGACGGCGGCACCAGATAAGCAAGGTAGATCGCCAGGCCGACGTACTGGCTGCCCTGGAAGCGCAACCGCTGAATCGAGTAGGCGGCCAACACGCTGGAGAACAACGACAGCGTGGTCGAGCAGATCGCCACCCCCATCGTCACGATCAGCCAGCGCGGATAGGCGGTGGCGAACAGGAGCTTGTAGATGTGGTCGAGCGTCGGGCTGCCGATCCAGAACGGATTGTACTTCTTGTAATCGTACAGCTCGGCGTTCGGCTTGAACGACGTGATCGCCATCCAATAGAACGGGAAGAGCAGCACGATCACGAACAGCGCGAGCGGCAGATAGATGGTGACAAGCCGCCGCGAGCGGCTGTCCCACGTCATCTGGTCGGGCGCTATGGTCGCGGACGACTTGGCCTCAGGCGCAGCGGTCGTGTCAGTCATCGGCCTCTCCCTGCTGCCACTTGCGACGTGCGAGGGCGAAATAGCTGAACAATGTCGCACCGACGAGGAACGGGATCATCGCCACCGCGATCGCCGCGCCCTCGCCCAGCTCACCGCCGGAGATGCCGCGCTGGAAGGCGAGCGTCGCCATGAGATGGGTCGAGTTCAGTGGACCGCCGCGCGTGATCGCATAGACGAGCTGGAAGTCGGTGAATGTGAAGATGATCGAGAAGGTCATCACGATCGCGAGGATCGGCAGCAGCAGCGGGAAGGTGATGTAGCGGAAGCGCTGCCACGCCGAGGAGCCGTCGAGCAGCGCCGCTTCATAGAGCGACGGCGAGATCGTCTGCAGACCGGCCAGCAGGGAGATCGCGACGAAGGGAATGCCGCGCCAGATATTGGCGGCGATCAGCGACCAGCGGGCGGGCCAGGTCGTGCTCAGGAAGTCGAAAGGCGTGCTGCGGATGCCCAGCACATCCACCGCGACATAGGAGAAGATCGAGAACTGCGGATCGTAGAGCCACCAGAAGGCCAGCGCCGACAGCACGGTCGGCACGATCCAGGGCAGCAGGATGATGGCGCGCAGCAGGCTCTTGAACGGCACGTGGTTGTTGAGCAGCAGGGCGAGCCAGAGGCCCAGCGCGAATTTTCCGAAGGTCGCGACCGCCGTGTAGAACACGCTGTAAAACACCGCGCCCCAGAACTGCGGGTCCTCGAGCAGGTATTCGAAGTTGTCGAGGCCGATGTACTTGCCGGCACCGCCGATCTTGGTGTCGGTGAACGACAGCCAGATGCCCAGACCGAGCGGGTATGTCAGAAACACCAAGAGCAGGCCGAGCGCCGGCGTCAGGCACGCCACCACAAGGAACGGCTTGTAGTCGAAAAGGCGCGCCAGCCAGTGGGGCTGTGGCCGGCGGCGGGTCCAGTCGGTCATCGTGGCGACGGTCATGCTTCCTCCGAAGGGCCGGAGAGCGACGCGACCGGGATCCGGTCGCGCCGTTCGGTGCCTTGGCGTCCTAGCGGTAGTAGCGGCGCGTGCGGCGCTCGGCTTCCTTGGCCGCATCCGCAGGCGTCGCCTGGCCGGATGCCACCGAGGCGAACATCTGGACCAGGACGTACTCGGCGGTAACCGTGCCGGCAGCCTGGGTGATCGGACCCTTGTAGCCACTCCAGAACTGGTTGTTCATCGTGTCGCGGTAGAGCGCGATCTTCGGGTCGCTCTCCCATACCTTGCTCTTGTCGTAGGCCTTGAGCGGATGCGACCAGTAGCCGAGGCACCCCGTCAGCCACGGATCGTACTGCTCGGCTTCCATCATGAAGGCCAGGTAAGCCTTCGCGGCATTCGGGAACTTGGTGTGCTTGAACACCATGCCGTTCAGGACGGTCGCCGACATCGGCGCCGTGGCGGCAAGGCCCTTGACCAGCGGCGCATGCTCGGTGTCGTCGGCGATCGCCTTGGTCGCCGGATCGTTCTTCAGCGAGAAATACAGCGACACGCCGTTCGAGGTGAAGAACAGCTCGTTCGACGCGTAGGCGCGGTTGTTGCTGATGTCGTTCCACGACATCGTGCCCGACACGAAGTTCGGATAGAGTTCCTTCACGAAGTTCAGCGCGTTCAGGGTTTCCTTGCTGTTGATGATGACCTTGCCGTCGTCATCGACCAGCGCGCCGCCATGGCTCCACAGCATCCAGTTGGCGAAGCCGTTGGCGTCGCCCACCGCGTTGCCGAGCGCGAAGCCTGCCGGCTTGTTGATCTTCTTGAGGGCCTGGCAGAGCTTGAGCAGGCTGGCGTGATCGGTTGGAACCTTGTCGAATCCGGCTTCCTTGAGGGCCGACACGCGATAGACGAGGGGTCCGCCCGAGCCGCCCATCGGGATGCCGATCCAGTTGTTGCTCTTGGCTTTCTTGCCGAACTTCTCGCCGAGAAACATCCATCCGCCGTACTTCTTGCCGAGATATTCGGCGACGTCGGAGAGCTCCATCACCTTGTCGGCATAGATGTGCGGATCTTCGGCCCAGCCGAGGATGATGTCGGGGCCGGCGCCGGTGTTGGCCGACACCGCGGTCTGCTGGCGGATGTCTTCCCAGCCCACCAGGTCGACCTTGACCTCGACGCCGGTTTCCTTGGCGAACTTGGCGCTGTTGGCGCGGAAGATCACCTCGTCCGGCTCGACGAAGCGGGCCGGACGCAGCAGGCGCAAGGTGGCGCCCTTCTCGATCGGCAGGTTGAGCGGCGGCACGTCGCCCTTGGGAATGGTCTGGCCGGTCGCCTGTCGAGCGAGCGCCAGAGCCGCCGCGGATGCACCCAATGCCATCGCCTCGCGGCGCCTGATCACGAACACCATTGTCGTTTCCCTCCTACTTTTTACTTACGCACCAACATCCCCTCCCCCGTCAGACGGGGGAGGGAGATAGAGCCCGGTCGTTCAAAGCCGCGCGCCCGACTGCTGGTCGAACAGATGAACCAGCGCCGTGTCGGGCCGCACGGGCAGGATGTCGCCAGGTCGCGCCATGACGCGCTCGCGGAAGGCGCCTATCACCGGTTGGCCGCCAATGCGCATCAGCACCTGGGTTTCCGACCCGGTCGGCTCGACCACCTGCACGGTGGCGCGAATGCCTTCGCCGTCGAGCTGCAGATGCTCAGGCCGCACGCCGTAGACGGCGGGCCCTTCCTTGTGCGTAGCGCCATTGGCCGGCAGCGGCCACAAGGTGCCGTCGTCCATGCGCAGCGAGCCGCCGGCGATCGTGCCCTTCACCATGTTCATGGCCGGCGAGCCGATGAAGCCCGCGACGAACAGGTTGGCCGGCCTGTCGTAGAGATCGAGTGGCCGGCCGGTCTGCTCGATGTTGCCGTTGTTCATCACCACGATCTTGTCGGCCATGGTCATGGCCTCGATCTGGTCGTGGGTGACGTAGACCGTCGTCACCTTGAGCCGCTGATGCAATTCCTTGATCTCGCCGCGCATCTGCACGCGCAGCTTGGCGTCGAGGTTGGAAAGCGGCTCGTCGAACAGGAAGACCTGAGGGTTGCGCACGATGGCGCGGCCCATGGCGACTCGCTGGCGCTGGCCGCCCGAAAGCTGACGGGGATAGCGATGCAGCAGCTGCTCGAGGCCGAGGATCTTGGCGGCGCGACCGACCTCCTGCTCCATCACCGACTTCGGCGCCTTCGCCAGCGTCAGCGAAAAGGCCATGTTGTCGAACACGGTCATGTGCGGATAGAGAGCGTAATTCTGGAACACCATGGCGATGTCGCGATCCTTGGGCGGCACGGCGTTCACCACCTTGCCGCCGATCGCGATCTCACCGCCCGTGATGTTCTCCAGGCCCGCCAGCATGCGCAGCAGGGTGGACTTGCCGCAGCCGGACGGTCCGACCAGAACGACGAATTCGCCGTCGGCGATGTCGACGCTGACCCCATGTAAAATCTCGACCGGGCCAAACGCTTTCCGCACGTCGCGGATCTCGACCGTCGCCATTACGCCCTCCCAACGCTTACACACTGCGGTTCTTCCGGCCGCTTCGATGCCGTGACTATAGCAAACATCAGTTTCGGTGCGAGCACTTGGTAACATATTGGTGGCCTGACAAGGACGAATACGAACTGATAGTCGTTCCCATCGCTTGTCGAAAGAATGGGGACTGAGTGGATGGAAAAATTGGGTAAGTCATGGGCGCCGATGCTGCTCAGCGTGCTGCGGATCATGTCGGGGCTTCTGCTATTGCAGCACGGCGCCGGCAAAATCCTGAAATTCCCCGCCGGTGTCGTGCCGCCAACATTCAACCTGAACTCGATGCCCGGCTATGCCGGCGTCATCGAGCTGGTTTGCGGCATCCTGCTGGTGTTGGGGCTGTTCACCCGGCCTGCAGCCTTCCTCGCTTCCGGCATGACGGCCGTTGCCTATTTCCTGGTCCATGCCCCGCTGGGCTTCTACCCCATCCTGAACAAGGGCGAGCTCGCGGTGCTCTATTGCTTCGTGTTCCTGTATCTCGCCGCCGCAGGCGCCGGGCCGTGGAGCATCGACGCGATTCGCAGGAAGTGACCCGTGCGGCGCGATGACCGATCCGCGGGTCGATGCGCTTCTCGATTCCTCCGGTCAGGCGCCATGGTACAAGACGCCAGCTGAATACCGCGCGTTTGCGGAAAAGCACGAGGCCGAGGTGAAGCCGCTCCTGATCAAGGCAGGGCTCGCCAAAGGCCGGTGAGCTTAGGAGGATCGTCTTGTCTCAATCTGTCGTCATTGGTCGCCGTCGTGCCGCCGCCCTCGCAGGCGCTGCCGTTCTCGCCGCGCCGATGGTCGCGCGCAGCCAGCCCAAGTGGAAGCCCGAAAAGCCGATCACCATCTACAATCCTTTTGCCGCGGGCGGCGTTACCGACGTGCATATGCGCCTCCTGGGCGAAGCGGTGACCAAGATCCTGGGGCAGCAGATCATCATCGATGTGAGAGCGGGCGCGGCCGGAACGCTGGCGCCGGCGATGCTGATGAACGCCAAGCCCGACGGACAAACGCTCGCGGTGATGAGCATCAACAGCCTGCGCTATCCGCATTATCAGCAGGTCAACTGGGATCCGCTCAAGGACTTCACCTATATCTGCGGCCTGTCGGCCTACACGATGGGCATCGTCGTACGTTCCGATTCGCCGTGGAAGACCTTCGAGGACATGATCGGCTCGGGCAAGAAGGAGCCGGAGAAGGCCAATTTCGGCACCTCGGGCGTCGGCGGCACCGGCCAGCTCATGATGATCGAGGTCGAGCAGGCGACCGGCGCGAAGTTCACGCACGTTCCGTACAAGGGCGGCGCGGAATGGATGCAGGCGCTGATGGGCGGCGAGATCCAGTTCATCGCCGATGCGGCCCAATGGGCGCCGTTCGTCGACGACGGCAAATGCCGCATCCTGGCCTTCGCCACCGAGCAGCGCATCGAACGATACAAGGACGTTCCGACCATGATCGAGCGCGGCGTCAACGTGGTCGGCCAGAGCCCGTACGGGCTGGTCGGCCCGAAGAACATGCCGCCCGAGATCGTCGAGGCGATCTACCAGGCCTTCAAGCAGGCGATGAGCGAGCCGAAGGTCAACGAATACCTCGCCAAGTTCATCCAGGGCCCATGGAACAAGAACCCGGCCGAATACCGCGCCTTCGCCGAGAAGTACTATGTCGACGTGAAGCCGCTACTCATCAAGGCAGGCCTCGCAAAGGCATAGCATTCTGCTGGGAGCGCGGCTCTCCAGAGCCGCTCATGGGTTGCGGCAAACTGTAGGAAAGAGCGGCTCTGGAGAGCCGCGCTCCCAGCCCGAAAGCAGGAGGAATCGACGATGGCATTGAAACGTGTAGCCCTCGAAATCGGCATGGGCACGGATATCCGCGGCGGCGACTACACCAAGGCCGCCGTCCGCGCCCTGCGCGACGCGCTGTGGCACAACTCGCTCACCGTCGCGACGGCGGTCGGCAAGTCGAGCGACGACATGCAGGTCGAGGTGCTGATCGGCGTGCCGCAGCCCGATAAGGTCGACACCGCCGAGGTGCTGAAGGTGCTGCCGCACGGCACCGGCACCGTGACGGTATTCGAGGGCGGGCTCGAGATCATGAACGAGGCGGGCACCGACAAGACGGTGATCGCCCAGGCCGCCGCCATCGTGCGGCTCGATCTGTAAGGAGGCGTCAATGGCCCAGAAACGCGTCATCCTCGAGCTCGGCACCGGCAACGACCTGCACGGCGGCGATTACACTAAGGCCGCACTGCGTGCCGTGCAGGACGCCCTGCATCATTCCTCGCTGACGATGCTCCGGGCACTGAAGGTCAACCCCAAGACCGACATGTTCGTGACCGTCACGATCGGCGTGCAGCAGCCCGACAAGGTCGACGCCGAAAAGGTGAAGGCCTCGCTGCCGCATGGCATCGTCACGGTGAAGGTGGTGAAGGGTGGGCTCGACGTCGCCGATCCCGAGAATCACGATCCGGCGGTGATCGCCAGCGCCGCCGTCGAGGTGAAGCTGGAGCTGCCGTGATGCTGCTCTACGAACATCCGCTGTCTTCCTACGCCCAGAAGGTCAAGATCGCGCTACGCGAGAAGGGTGTGGCGTTTGATGTCGAGACGCCCGCGGCGCTCGGCTCCGGCGGAGCGACCGGACCGTTTGCAGCGGCCAGTCCACGCAACGAGGTGCCGGCGCTGATCGACGGCGA
This sequence comes from Reyranella sp., assembly GCF_965279465.1. Classification (NCBI taxonomy): domain Bacteria; kingdom Pseudomonadati; phylum Pseudomonadota; class Alphaproteobacteria; order Hyphomicrobiales; family Reyranellaceae; genus Reyranella; species Reyranella sp. The sequence continues at coordinate 1,972,398 of NZ_OZ257242.1, read as the reverse complement.
GGCCCGGATCTTCGATTCGACGATCATCCTCGAATATCTCGAGGACAAGTTCCCGACGCCGCCGCTCCTGCCGCCCGATCCGGCAGCACGCGCCGAGGCGCGCATGATCGAGGATGTCTGCGACACGCTCTACGAAGCGATCAACTGGGGCCTGAGCGAGATCAGCTGGTTCAAGCGCGCCGAGGGAGCGAAGGCCGAGGAGATGCGCGCCACGGCGGCGCGGCAGACGGCCGAGCTGCAGGCCTGGCTGACGGACAAGCTCAACGGTCGCGACTGGTTCAACGGCGATGATTTCGGGTGGGCGGACCTCAGTGTCGCGCCCTACCTCAATCGCTCGTTCCACTACGGCCTCGGCACGCCCGACAGCTCGCAGCTCGCGCGCTGGCGGACGCGCATTCGCGAACGGCCCTCTGTCGCTGCGACCTTCAAGGAGTTCGACGCTGCCGCCGCGCGCATGGGCGATGCGTCTGGCCGGCTCTCGTCAGGCGCGATCAAGCGCGAATACCGCGATCATCGTCTCGAATGGATGATGAAGTCCGGCGGCGTGCAGATCGTCCTCGACGGCCTTGCCAGGAAGAATATCCGCTTCACCTGGCCGCTATAGGCCTGCCTCCCGGGCAGCGCCGGGCAGCTCGCGCGCAGGACGGAACCTGATCTCCGATCGCCACGGAAGCTACCCGTGGCATGCATCTTGCTGACCTCATCGCGGCCGATCGGCACGAGATCTTCGGGAACATAGCATTTCGAGCCACCACCACCCGAATGTGATCTCGCAAGGAGGGCAAGCACATGACGATGCGAGATCAAGGTAGCCGTTCATTCCGCCGCCGCGAGGTCCTCAAGCGCGGCGCCGCACTTGCCGGCAGTGCGGCCCTGCCGGGAGGATTGGCGACGCAGGCCTCGGCCGCACCGAGCGGCACCTTGGTCGTCGCCGCGCCGGCGACGCCACAAAGCCTCGACAGCAACTTCGACGTCAGCCTCGGCACCTTCGAGGCGATCGCCGCGCTCTACGACAATCTGCTCGAATTCAAGAAGATGCCCGACCCGAAGGTGCCCGGCGCGTTCCGCGAGGACATTGCCGATCACCCGGACATGCCGGCCGGCTTGGCCGTGCAGGGCAAGCTCGCCGAGTCGTTCGAGCTCGATCCGGCCGGCAAGTTCATCCGCTTCCAGTTGCGCCAGGGCGTGAAGAGCAACTGGGGCAACGAGCTCACCGCAGAAGACGTGAAGTGGACGTGGGACCGCAAGTTCGGCCTGAAGGCGATCGGCGCCTTCTATCTGTCGACCCTGGGTCTCGACAAGCCGGAAGGCGTGAAGGTCGAGGGCAAGTACACGGTCTCGATCAATCTCGACAATCCCAACCCGCTGCTCGCCAAGCTGCAGCCCAATCTCTACGCACCAATCTACGACTCGACCAAGTGCAAGCAGATGGCCACCGCGGACGATCCGTGGGCGCGCAAGTTCATCGAGAACAACTCGGCGGGCTTCGGCCCCTATCGGCTGGACCAGCTCCAGCGCGGGCAGCAGGCCGTTTTCAAGGCACGGCCGGACTACTATCTGGGCAAGCCGGCGATGGACACGGTGATCTTCCGCGAGGTGCCGACATCGGCCACGCGCGCCTCGCTGCTGCAGGGCGGCGCCGTCGACATCGCGCAATATCTCCAGCCGCTGGAGATCATGAAGCTGCGCGACCAGAAGGGCGTCGCGGTCGACAGCGTCGATTCCTCATTCATGATCTGGCTCGAGCTCAATGCCAAGATCGAGCCGTTCGGAAATCCAAAGGTGCGGCAGGCGATGAACTTCGCCTTCCCGCAGCAGCAGGTGCTCAAGACGGTGTTCCAGGGCCTTGCCGAGCCGCTCACCGGCTGCATGCCCAACATTTATGCCGGCTTCACCGACAAGTTCTGGAAGTACAAGTACGATCCCGAGATGGCCAAGGCCCTGCTCAAGGAAGCCGGCCTGGGTTCGGGCTTCAAGACCAGCCTGGCCTACAATGCCGGCGATCCGGTTCAGGAGCCGATCGCGATCCTGTACCAGACCGCGTTGCGCGAGATCGGAGTCGAGCTCGAGCTCAAGAAAGTCCCGGCCGCGACATTCTACAACGCCGTATCGGAACGCAAGCAGCCGATGATCTTCTACGTCGACAGCCCATGGTGCCCCGACGTCGGCTATTCGATGACGCTCTACTTCAACTCCGACTCCTTCGTGAACTACAGCAACTACAAGAACGACGAGGTCGACAAGCTGATCAAGGATACCGCGCGCACCAACGACCAGAAGGCGCGGGTGGAAATGATGACCAAGGCGCAGGAGATCGTGATGTCCGAGGCGCCCTGGGTGTTCATCTCCTATCCGGGCTACCACTTCGCGCGGCGTTCGAACCTCAAGGGCTTCACCTACTACACGGCCAACAATATCCGCTTTCAGGACTTCTCCCGCGACGCATGACCGTCGGAACCCGTTTCGGATCCGACGCCGCGACTCCGGCGGTCGGCGTCGACCCGCTCTGGCGCCGCCGCCTCAGGTTCTTCTTCGCGGTGCTCCGGGCCCGACCGAGCTTCGCCGTCGGCTACGCGATCGTCGGCAGCGCGATCCTGGTCGCGTTGCTGGCGCCGTGGATCGCGCCTTTCGACCCGCTGAAGGCGGACCCGTCGGTCTATCTTCTGCCTCCTGGCGGACGCCATCTGCTGGGCACCGATGGCGCGGGCATGGACATCCTGAGCCGCATCCTCTACGCGCCGAGGATCGATCTCACCATTGCCGTGCTCGGCACGCTGGTCTCCGCCCTGGCCGGCGGCGCGATCGGTGCGGTCGTCGGCTACTACGAAGGCCAGCGCGCCTGGCGCCGCGCGCTCAGCGCGGCGGTGATGCGCTCGGCCGACGTGCTGCAGGCCTTTCCGGTCTTCGTCTTCGCCATCGCCCTGGTTGCCGTGTTCGGCCAGAGCGTGCGCAGCATCGTGATCGCCATCGCCTTCGTGAACGTACCGATCTATCTGCGGCTGATGCGCAGCCAGGTCCTGTCGATCCGCCAGCTGCGCTACGTCGAGGCGGCCTACGTCGCGGGCGCCTCCGATGTCGCCATCCTGGGACGCCACATCATCCCCAACGCCATCGCGCCCCTCGTCGCGCAGCTCTCGATCAACATCGGCTGGTCGGTCCTGCTGACGGCCGGGCTCAGCTTCGTCGGCGCGGGCGTCGTCGCACCGACGCCCGAATGGGGCAGCATGATTGCGATGGGCTTCCAGAACGTCGTCACCGGCCAATGGTGGCCGTCCGTTTTCCCCGGCATCGCGCTCGGCCTCACTGTGTTCGGCTTCGCCCTGGTCGGTGCGAGCATCGAGGTGCTGGCCGATCCGGCCCGCCGCCGCGTCCTCTCGGGCACGATGGCCTGATGCTTCCGCTCGTCCGCTACGTTGCGCGCCGCATCATTTTCGTGGTGCCCCAGCTCTTCGGCATCGTCCTGGTGAGCTTCTTCCTGGTGAAGCTCATCCCCGGCGATCCGGCCGTCATGATGCTGGGGCCAACGGCCAGCGCGCAAAGCCTGGCCGAGCTTCGCGACAAGATGGGCTTCACCAAGCCCTTGATGGAACAGTTCACGCACTATCTCGCCGACGTGGCGCGCGGCGATCTGGGCACGTCCTGGCAAACCACGCGTCCCGTCACCGAGGATCTGTTCCAGCGTTTCCCCGCCACCCTCGAGCTGGTCACGTTCGGCCTGCTGCTCGCCATCGCCATCGGCTTCCCGCTGGGCGTCGCGGCGGCGCGTCTCAAGCGCGGCGTGACTCGAAAGGTGGCGGACTACTACGGCCTGTTGGCCGGCGCCCTGCCGGACTTCTGGCTGGCATTGGTGCTGATCTACGTTTTCTACACCGTGCTCGGCTGGATCCCCGCGCCGCTGGGCCGGATCGACATGGCGATCCTGCCGCCGCCCACGGTCACCGGCAGCCTGGTGATCGACAGCCTGTTCGCCGGCGACTGGGATGCGCTGCGTTCGTCGCTCGGCCATCTGGCGCTGCCGGTCCTGACACTGGGGGTGATCAACGCCGGCCCGATCCTCAAGATGACGCAGTCGATGACCGAACGGACCTTGTCCTCCGATTTCGTGCGATATGCCGAGATGTGCGGCCTGCCGCGCCGGATCGTGCTCCGGCAGGCCGTGCGCGCCGCCCTGCCGTCGGTCGTCACGATCATCAGCGTGCTCTACGGATTCCTGATCGGCGGTGCCGTTCTGGTCGAGATCGTCTTCTCGTGGGGCGGAGCGGGCCAATATGCCGTGCAAGGCGTCCTCAACGCCGATCTCAATCCCGTCCTCGGCTTCGTCGTCTTCTCGGCGGTCCTGTCGCTGGCGACCTACCTGATCGTCGACCTGATCTACTTCGCCCTCGATCCGCGGCTCAGGGGCTGAAGGCCCCATGGTCGCCGGCGCACCGATCCTCGACATCTCCGATCTCTGGGTGAGCTTTCCGGCCTACCGGGCCGATCCGGTACGCGCGCTGAAAGGCATCGACCTCGCCATCGCGCCCGGCGAGTTCATCGGCCTGGTCGGCGAATCGGGTTCGGGCAAGACCACGCTGGCACGCGCCGCGATGGGACTGGTGCCGCCGCCCGGAGTCGTCGAGCGGGGCGAGGTGCTGTTCGACGGCCGCAACCTGGCGCGCCTCGACGAGGAGGCCCACCGCGCCGTCCTGGGCCGCGAGCTCGCCATGGTCATCGCCAATCCGCGCGCCGAGCTCAATCCGGTCCTGACGGTGGGACGCCAGATCTCGAACATCGTCTTCTACCACATGGGTGTCGGCCGGGCCGAAGCCGACCGGCGCGCCCTCGAGATGCTGCGCGCGGTCCGCATTCCCGATGCCGAACGGCGTTTCGCCGCCTATCCGCACGAGCTGAGCGGCGGAATGGCCCAGCGCGTCGTGATCGCCATTGCGCTGGCCTGCGCGCCGAAGCTGGTGATCTCCGACGACGCCACCAGCGGGCTCGACGTCACGGTCCAGACCCAGGTGCTGGACCTGCTGAAATCCATGGTGACCGAGAAGGGGGCCTCGGCGCTGTTCATCACCCGCGATATCGCCGTCACCGCGCATTACTGCTCGCGCATCGCGGTGATATACGCCGGCGAGATCGTCGAGCTGGCGCCCGTCGCGACCTTCTTCGAGCGACCGACGCATCCCTACAGCATCACTCTGCTCGCCGCCTTCTCGCACAGCCCCGAGCTCCGCCAGCGCTGGACGCGCAGTGCCGATATCGACGCCGCGCCGATACCGGCTGGCGGTTGCAGCTTCGCGTCGCGCTGCGTGCGCCGGCGCGAGCGCTGCCTGGCCGAAGCGCCGCAGGCGCGCCCATTGGCCGGCGGCCGCTCCGTGCGGTGCCATTTCCCGGTCGACGAGAGCGTGACGTGACCTCCCTCCTCGAGGTCCAGGATCTGGTCAAGCGCTTCCCGCTCAGCGGCACGCGCAAGACGGTGCAGGCGGTGAACGGCGTCGAGTTCTCGATCGGCCGCGGCGAGACGCTCGCGCTGGTGGGCGAATCGGGCTCGGGCAAGACCACGATCGGGCGCTGCGTCACCGGCCTGATCGAGCCGACCGCGGGAATCATCTCGTTCGACGGCAAGCCGATGGGGCGCGGTCGCGACATCCGCTCGAAGGAGCTGCGCGGACGGATCCAGTTCGTGTTCCAGGAGCCCGCCGAATCGCTCGATCCGCGCCAGCGCATCGGCGAGACGCTGGGCGAACCGCTGCGCTATCTCGGCGTGCCGCGCGCCGACCGCGAGCAGCGGGTGCGCGAGGTCGCCCGCCGGCTGGCACTGGCCGAGAGCACGCTCGATCAGTTCCCGGCCGAGCTCAGCGCCGGCCAGCAGCAGCGCGTCGGCATCGGCCGCGCGATCATCACCGATCCGGCGCTGATCGTGCTCGACGAGCCGACCTCGGCGCTCGACCCGACGGCGCGGGCCGAGATCGTCGACCTGCTGATCCGCCTGCAACGCGAGTTCGGCACGGCCTATCTCTTCATCTCGCACGACCTCAGCACCGTGCGCTTCCTCAGCCATCGCGTCGCCGTTCTCTATCTCGGCGCCATCGTCGAGCAGGCGAGCGCCGAGGCCCTGTTCGCCCGGCCGCTGCATCCCTACTCCGTCGGCCTGCTCGCCTCGGTGCTGCTGCCGAATCCCAGGCTGAAGCCATCGAGCGCCGTCACGCTGGACGGCGAGATCCCGAGCCCCATCGACCTGCCGCCCGGCTGCTCGCTGGCAGGGCGCTGCCCTTTCGTCGGCGAGCGCTGCCGCACGACGCGGCCGCCGCCCGATGCGGTGGGACCGGCGCACTATGTCAGCTGCTTCCATCACGAGCGCGTCGCCGCGCTCGATCGCACAGTCGATCATTTCGCCCGGTTCCAGCAGGAGTCGAACCGTCTCCTCAGCGTCGGCGCCGATGGCAATTGAAGGGTCTCAACACGAAAGGACAAGGACGATGGGCAAACTGAGCGGAAAGGTGGCGCTCGTCACGGGCGGAGCGAGCGGGATCGGGCGCGCAACGGTCGCGGCTCTGGCGGCCGAAGGCGCCGACGTCGGCATCGTCGATCGTAATGCCGAAGGGGCCAAAAAGGCTGCCGAGGAAACCGCGAAGCTCGGCGTGCGCAGCCTGTCGGCTTCGGCCGATGTGGGCGACGACGCCGAGATGAAGGCGGCATTCGGCACCATAACCGCGGCGCTGGGCGACATCGACATCCTGTTCAACAACGCCGGCATCGACACGATCAGCTACCTCGACGACATGCCGATCGCGATGTGGGACGAGATGATGAGGGTCAACCTGCGCAGCGTCTTTATCGGCACGCAGTTGGTGCTACCGGCGATGCGGCGCAAGAAATGGGGCCGCATCATCAACACCGCCTCGCAGCTCGGCCACAAGGGTGCGCCGCAGATGGTGCATTACTGCGCCGCCAAGGCCGGCGTCATCGGCTTCACCCGTTCGCTCGCCTACGAGGTGGCGCGCGACGGCATCACGGTGAATGCGATCTGCCCCGGACCGATCAACACGCCGCTGGTCGAGGGCATTCCGCAGGCCTGGCGGGATGCCAAGCTGACGGAACTTGCGATCGGCCGCTTCGGCAATGTCGAGGAAGTCGCCCCGACCGTCGTGATGCTCGCCTCCGACGCCGGCTCCTACTACATCGGCGCGACCATGAACATGAACGGCGGCGACTACATGATCTGACGCCCCGATCGGAACCCGGTCGGCTAGGCGCTCTTGCGAGCACCCATAAAGCAGAGGCCAAGGCCGACGATCACGGCAGCAACGCCGGCAATCGTCGGGATCGGGATGGTCCTCTGCTCGGCGGCGGTGACCTTGAGCGGGCCGGCGTCGATCACTGTCTTCTGTTCGGTGAAGGAGATGTTGTCGACCGCGAGGCCGACGACACCGAGAGCGATCAGGGCGATGCCCACGAGAACCAGGGGTTTCATGCCCCACCAAACGCGGTGGGGCATGCGAGGTTCCCTACCGCTTCACCAGCAGCTTGCAGCCCTGCTCGATCGCGGCGCGGGCGCGGGCCTTCAGCTCGTCATCGGTGGCGCTGCTCACCGGGTGCTCGATGACCGGGAACGCATAGCCGGGCATGCCCAATACCCGGCCCATCATCTCGGCGGCGCTGGCGAAGCGCGTGGTCATGACCCCGAAGGCGGGGACCCCTGCTTTCTCGGCAGTGACGGCGTCGTGCAGACTGCACGATGAGCAGCTGCCTCAATCGCCAAGGCCCGAGATGACAGCATCCCATTGCTTGATCTCGGCGACGATATGGGCGTCGGCCGGCGCGCTGTAGTTCGACTTGGTGCGGCTCACCACCTTGGCGACACCGTAGTCCTCGCGCAGCATCTTCTCGAGATGGGTGAAGAAGCCCTTGGTGCCTTCCTTGCCGTTGGAGATGAAGCCGACCGTCTTGCCGGCAAGCGTGTCGAGGCGCGGGGCGAGCTGGCCGGTCGCCGGCGCTTCGCCGGTCGTGGGGTCGAGGACGCGGAAGGTCATGATGGACTCCCTATGATCACTTTTTCGGCGGTTCGCAATCGATGCAAGCGCCGATCGGCAGGGTGACGGCGTGGCTCTTGTTGCCCAGCCACGGTGGGATGACGGCGCCGAAGCCGCCGGCCGGACCGCCGGCGGCGATCACCAGCAGCTGGTCGGGCGATTCCATCGCCGGATAGACGCTGTCGCCGCGGTCGCGCACCACGGCTCCCTTGCCGACCTCGGCCCATTCGCGGCGATGGATGCGCGCGCGCTCGTGGATGAAGCTGGCGACGTCGGTCTTGCTCCAGTTCGCGGCCTGCAGATGCTCGCGCAGCTGCTTCGGCACGACGATGGCGTAGTTGCCGGGATGGATCGAATAGTGCCGCAGGTTGGCGCGCATCTCGGCGGCGAAGGTCTCGAGGATCTCCTCCGGCTTCGTCGTCCACTCGTTCATGATCTGGCGCGGCGCGCCCGCGGCCATGACGGTGACCGCCGAGGCAGCGCGTTCGACGCCGCGTTGCTCGGACAGCGACTTCCAGGACGAATCTTCCTCGTCCTCGGCGAGGCAATAGCTGAACTTGCCGGGATGACCGAGGGTCGAGCGGTCGATCACGCCCGGCCGCACGTCCATCAGGTTGATCAGGCAGAGCCGGATCGCGCGCCCGATCACGGCGGTCGCCCGGTCGCTGTTGCCCAGCGCATTGAAGGTGCCGGTGGCGCCGATCTCGAGCCGGATCGGCCCGTTCAGCACGACGAGCACGGCACAGCCGCCGGTGCTGGCCGTGGCGCCGTGCATCAGGAACTCGTCCTGCATCATCGCCGTCCAGGCGGTGATCACGACCGGGAAATGCATCGGCAGGCAGCCGGCCATCACCGAGTTGATCGCGAGCTTCTCGGCGGTGATGGCGAGCCCGCGCACCGGCTCGATGCCGATCAGCTGGTCGGGCGGCATCATCGCCCATTCGAGGCACGCGCGGACAGCCTCTTCCGTCGGCGGCACGATCGGCAGGCCATCGGTCCAGCCGTTGGAGTGATAAAGCTCCTGAACGGCCGAGATGCTGTCGGCTTCGTAGACGCGGGATGCGAGATGCTGCACGAGAACCTCCGAACGCCCAGCATAGAACGGCAGACCGCTATGCCAAGGCCATCTTGATAAGCACAATTATTGCGAGATGCGCATCAATCGCTTTGCCGCCACTGACGGCGCAGCAGCGTGACGAAGCCGGACGCCGCAGGCGTCGGTTCGCGCTCCCGCAATGTGATCAGCCCGAGTCGGCGCGAGAGCCTCGGCTCGGTCAGCGGCACGCTGCGCAGCTTACGCGCCAGCGGCCCGCGTGTGGCGCCTTTCGGCACGATGGCAATACCGACGCCGGCGCCGACCAGCGCCATCAGGGTGGCGAACTGGCTGACCACGACCGCCTGCCGCAGCGGCACGCCCGAGGTCGCGGCCGCCGCGTCGATGGTGCGCCGGGTGCGCGCCTCGGTCGGCAGCCCCACCATCGGCTCGTCGCGCAGCTCGGACAGCGACAGGCCGCGCCGGGCGGCCAGCCTGTGGCGCGCCGGCATCACGACGCAGAAGGTCTCGCGGCTGAGCGCCGTGCCGGCGGCGAAGTCGGGCAATTCGTCGACATAGCCGATGCCGAAGTCGGCGACCCCGCTGCGGACATCCTCGAGCACGGCGGCATGCACGCCCTCGCGGACATGGATCTCCACGCCCGGCCGGTCGGCGCGGTAGGACGCGACGATGCCAGGCAGCAGGCCGCCCGCCACCGACATCACGCTCGATATGACGACCAGCCCACGCCGCTCCTCGGCCACCTCACGCACGCTCTGCACGGTGATGTCGAGATCGTTCAACATGCGCTCGGCGACGGCCGCGAACTCGCGCCCCGCTGCCGTGATCTGCGCCCGCCGCGTGCTGCGCTCGAACAGCCGTACGCCGAGCGCCGCTTCCAGCCGCTGGATCGAACGGGTCAGCGCCGGCTGCGACAGACGCAGCCGCGCGGCGGCAGCGACGAAGCTGCCATATTCGGTGAGGGCGAGGACGGCCTCGAGCTGGCGCGCGCTGAAGTCCGGAAGTGCCGCGCGCGGCATCAAGCCGCCAGCATGCGCTCGCGATTGCGGCCGCGCAGGATCGGCATCACCCACTTGCCGAAACGCTCCGCTTCCTCGTCGTGCAGGTAGCCCGAGAGGCAGAACGAGTGGCAGCCGAGGTCGATGAAGTTCTGCAGCGTGTCGGCGCATTGCTCCGGCGTGCCGACCACGGCGATGCCGGCGCCGGGCCGCACCTTGGTGATGCCAGTGAACAGGTTCTTCTCGATCACCTCGCCGACCGCCGCCAGCTCGCGCACGCGGCGGTTGGCTTCCGAGGTCGCGAAACGCTCCTTCACGAATGCCTTCTGCGCCTCACTGGCATGGGCGACAAGCTCGTGCGCAAAATCCCACGCCTCCTCCTCGGTCTCGCGGCAGACGATCTGCAGCCGCATGCCGAAGCCGATGTCGTTCTCGCGGCCGTGCGTCGCCGCCATGCCGCGGATCTCCGCCATATTGGCGCGGATGCGCTCGTAGGTGTCGCCCCAGAACAGGTGAACATCGGAATGCTTGGCCGAAATCTCCCAAGCCTGCCGGCTGCCGCCGCCGAGGTAGAACTTCGGATAGGGTTTCTGCAGCGGGTGCGGCCGGATCTGCGCCTTGTCGAGCTTGTAGAACTTGCCGTCGTGGGTGACGGAATGCTGAGTCCACAGCTTCTTCAGGAGCGTCACCTCCTCGTCCATGATCTCGTAGCGCTCCTCCTTGCCCCACCTGATGCCCTCGGAGGCGTTCTCCGCCTCGCTCTGGCCCGCGATCAGGTTGATGCAGATGCGCCCGCCGGAGAGCTGGTCGAAGGCCGAGATCATCTTCGCCAGCAGCACGGGATTGATATAGCTCGGCCGCGCCGCCACCAGCATGCGGATCGACTTCGAGCGTGCGACCATCATCGCCGAGGAGATCCACGCCTCCCAGCACGCGGTCTGCACCGGGACCAGCATGTATTCGAAGCCCGCCGCCTCGGCCGCGGCCACGACCTTGTCGAACAGCTCGAGCGACGGCGGGATCTGGGCGCTCGCGAGCCCATAGGCGGTGGTGTCGCCGGCGGTCGGCAGGAACCATCCGAATTCGAGTTTGCGCATGACACCAGTCTAGTGCCTATTTCGGGTCGACACACGCATCGGGAACAGGGCGATAGATGATCCAGCACGGCAAGCGACCAACCATCGCATCGCGGCACGGCATGGTGGCAGCAGCGCATCCGATCGCAGCGGCGGCGGGCGCGCGCGTGCTGTCCAACGGCGGCAACGCCTTCGACGCGGCGGCAGCGACGGCGGCGACGCTCAACGTCGTCGAGCCCTACATGTCCGGCCTCGGCGGCCAGGGTTATGCGACTTGCTACGTCGCCTCCGAGCGCCGCGTGCGTTCTTTGAACTTCATGGCCCGCATACCGCGCCGCTTCCCGCTCGATCGGCTGAGCCGCCGCGAGCAGATCCTGCGCGGGCCGGTCGCCGTCGGCGCGCCGGGCAATCTCGGCGGCTGGTGCGAGATGGTTGCCCGCTACGGCACGAAGAAGCTGCCCGAGTTGTTCGCCCCGGCGATCCGGGTGGCGCGTGACGGCTTCGGGCTGATCGAGTTCAATGTCGAGGAGTATCGCGGCGTCACCGGCGAGCTGCGCGGCCAGTCGGCGCTCTACCCCGAATGGTCGAGCACCTATCTCGGAGGCATCGAGGGCGGCCAGCCCAGGCTCGGCGCGGTGCTGAAGCAACCCAACCTCGCCAACACGCTCGAGGCCCTCGGCAACGAAGGAGCCGGCCTGCTCTACGGCGGCGCGCTCGGCAAGAAGCTGCTCGAGCGGCTGGCCGAGCTGGGCGGCTGCCTGACCATGGACGACCTGCTCGACTTCGAGCCCGAATGGGTCGATCCGGTGGCCGTGAGCTATCGCGGCCGCGTGGTGCATGTGCCGCCGCCGCCCTGCGAGGCGTTCCAGTATCTCGTCACCCTGCGCATCCTCGAAGGCTTCGATCTCGGCCGGATGGAACGCAACGGGGTAGAGCACGTCGACACAGTGCTGCGGGCCATACGTGTCGCGGCGGGAGTGCGCATCGCCAACGGAGCGCCTTCGCCGCAGAAGCTCGCCGAGCTTCTGTCCGACGGTCACATCGAGAGGCTGCGCGCCCGCGTCCGCGACGGCAAGCCGGTGACCGGCCCGACCGAACAGTGGACGCCGCCGCCGGCCGACGGCTCGGGCGAAGGTCACACCACCTCGTTCTCGATCGCCGATGCCGACGGCAACGTCGTCTGCGTCACCCAAAGCCTCGGCAGCGTGTTCGGCTCGGGCGTCGTGGTGCCCGGCACCGGCGTCTGCCTGAACAACTTCCTCTATTGGGCCGACGTCACGCCGGACAGTCCGAACCGCGCGAAGCACGGCGACCTGATGCCGGTCTGCGTCGCACCTTCGATCGTCACCCAGGACGACAAGCCAGTGATGGCACTGGGCACGCCGGGCAGCTATGGCATCCTGCAGACCCAGCCGCAGGCCTTTGTGCAGTACGTCGATTTCGCCATGCCGCTGCAGCAGGCGATCGAGGCGCCGCGCGGCCGTCTTACCGACGGGCGCGACGTGCTGCTCGAGTCGCGGCTGGCGGCTGATGTGCAGGCCGGGTTGCGCAAGCGCGGACACAATGTCCTGAGCGGCCCCGACTGGACGATGAAGGTCGGCGGCATGCAGGGCATAGCGATCGATCCCACAACCGGGGTCATGACCGGCGGCTGCGATCCACGGCGCGACGGCTACTGCGTGCCGGCGTAGAGATCGGAGAAACTTGTGAGGCTACTTGCGCGGCCGCGACGGTTCGGAGATTTCCGCGACCGCCGCACCGACGGTGCCGAGGGCGGCGGCGCGAGGTTCGGTCGCGATGTCTCCGAGAGAAATGATCCCAGCTAGCGTCTTGTCGCGATCGAGAACGGCCAGACGCCGGATCTGCAGCGTCTTCATGCGCTCCAGCACCTCGTCGGCCTCCTCGTCACAGAAGGCATAGACGATGTCCTCGGTCATGCAGTCGCTGACCAAGCCGTCCATGGGCGATATGCCCGCAGCCACGCCACGGACGACGATGTCGCGGTCGGTGATCGCGCCGACCAGGCGTTTGCCGTCGCAGACGGGCAAGGAGCCGACCCCCAACGCCTCCATGGCGGCGGCCGCTTGCTGCAGCGAGGCCTCGGGCGGGATGGTTTCGACGTCGCGCGTCATGATCTCGGAAACCTGCATAAGGCCGTAATGCTTCGGGAGCCGATTGGTTCCCGCGACGCAACAAGGCATCGGGCTCGGTCGTTCTCTCCGCATGAGCAACACGTCAGTCACGCGGCGCGGCCTGTTCGGCGGTGGAGCCGCCCTCGGCGCAACCCTGCAAAGTGGTAGCACTCTTGCCCAATCGCCTCCTCCGGGAGAGGGCGCATCGCCGGTCGCTGTCAACCTCAAGGTGAACGGATCGCAGCACGAGTTGAGGCTTGATTCGCGCACCACGCTGCTCGACGCCCTGCGCGAGCATCTCGCCCTCACCGGAACTAAGAAAGGCTGCGATCACGGCCAGTGCGGTGCCTGCACGGTGCTGATCGACGGGGTCCGCAAGAATTCGTGCCTGAACCTCGCCCTCTCCTGCGACGATCGCGAGATCACGACCATCGAGGGGCTCGGGAGCGAAGATGCGCTGCATCCCGTACAAGCCGCCTTCGTCGAGCAAGACGGGTTCCAATGCGGCTTCTGCACGCCGGGACAGATCTGCTCGGCGGTCGGCATGCTGGCGGAACTAAAGCGCGGCCTGCCGTCGGCCGTGACGCCGGAACTCACCGCCGCCGCGATGGAGGTCGCGGAAACCGAGCTGCGGGAGCGCATGAGCGGCAACATCTGCCGGTGCGCTGCCTATCCCAACATCGTCGCGGCGATCCTCGACGCTTCAGGAAAGGCCTGACCGATGCACGCCTTCACTTACGAACGGCCGGGCGACGTGGCCGCCGCGCTGACCGCGATCGGCAAGCCCGGCGCGAAGTTCCTCGGCGGCGGCACGAACCTGCTTGATCTCATGAAGGTCGACGCCGAAGCCCCGCAGCATCTGGTCGACGTCTCACGTTTGCCGCTTGCCCAGATTTCCGACGAGGACGGCGGTCTGCGCATCGGCGCCACGGTGACGAACTCCGACCTGGCGGGCGATTCTCGGGTGCGGGAGCGCTATCCGGTATTGTCGCGCGCCGTGCTCAACGGCGCTTCGGGACAGCTGCGCAATCAGGCGACCACCGGCGGCAATCTCCTGCAGCGTACGCGCTGCTATTACTTCTATGACCCGTCCATGCCCTGCAACAAGCGGGTGCCGGGAAGCGGCTGTTCGGCGCTGAAGGGCTACAACCGCATCCACGCCGTGCTGGGCGCCAGCGATGCGTGCATTGCGGTGCATCCCTCCGACATGGCGGTCGCGCTGGCGGCGCTCGATGCCGAGGTCGAGGTGCAATCCGCCTTGGGCCGGCGGCGCATCGCGATCGCCGACTTCCATCGCCTGCCCGACACAGCGCCCGAGAAGGACACGACCCTCGCCAATGGCGAGCTGATCACCGCTGTGATCCTGCCGGCGCCACCGGCCGGCGGGCAGGTCTATCGCAAGGTGCGTGACCGTGCATCCTACGACTTTGCGCTCGTATCGGTCGCCGCCGTGGTCGAGACGGACGGCGATCGCATCCGCTCGGCACGCATCGCGATGGGCGGCGTCGCGCACAAGCCGTGGCGTGCGCACGAGGCCGAACGCCAGCTCGCCGGAGCCGGGTTGTCCGACGATTCCTTCGCCGCGGCCGGCGAGGCAGCCGTGAAGGGCGCACAGGGTCGTGGTCACAACGACTTCAAGATCGCCTTGGCCGCACGCACCGTCGCCCGTGCGCTTACCGAAGCCGCCACGCAGAAGAGAGCCTGAACCATGCCAGATACCTTTATCGGCCAGCCTATCGACCGGATCGACGGCAAGGCCAAGGTTACCGGGACCGCGCGATATGCGGGCGATATGCGCGCCGAGCACCCTGCCTTCGGCGTCATCGTCACCAGCACGATCGGCCGCGGCACCATCACGAAGGTCGACATCACCGCCGCCGAACAGGCGCCGGGGGTCGTCCTGGTGATGAGCAACGAGAACGCGCCAGCGCAGGCGCCGTTCAAGCAGGAGGGCGAGGACCGCCACGCCCGGCCCAAGCCGCAGCTCGCCGAGGCACGCGTCCACTACCATGGCGAGCCGGTGGCGCTGGTCGTTGCCGACACGTTCGAGCAGGCCACCGCCGCGGCGCGGCTGGTCAAGGTATCGTACCAGACGGAAGTCGGTCTCTTCGATCTGGAGTCGAGCCGCAAGCTCGCCTATCCGCCGAACAGGATGGCGAGCGGAAAGGCCGATTCGAGGATCGGTGACCTCGAGCGCGGCCTCGCCGAGGGCACCGCCCGGATCGACGCGACCTACACCACGCCCTATCAGAGCCACAACCCGATGGAGCCGCCGGCCAGTCTCGCCCTGTGGTCGGGCGACAGGCTGACGATCCATTGCGCCGCCCAGCTTGTCGACAGCGCACATCATTCGATTGCCTCGACCCTCAAGATTCCGCTCGAGAATGTCGAGCTCGTGAGCGAGTTCATCGGCGGCGGCTTCGGCGGCAAGCTGCCGATCTATGCCGACGCAATTCTGGCGGCCCTCGCGGCCCGCCAGCTCAAGCGGCCGGTCAAGGTCACGCTGACGCGCCAGCAGATGTTCAGCGTCACCACGCATCGCGCCGCGACCGTGCAGCGCGTTCGGCTGGCGGCCAGACAGGATGGCACGCTGACGGCGATTGCGCATGAGGTGGTCTCGCAATCCGCACGGATGGATGAATATGCGGAAACCGCCGCAGCCAGCACGCGCGCCATGTATTCCGCGCCCAACCGCCTCACCACCCACCGCGTTGTGCCGCTCGATCTGCCGATCTCCGATTCGATGCGCGCGCCGGGCGACGCGGTCGGACAACTTGCGCTCGAACAGGCGATGGACGAATTGGCCTACAAGCTCGACCTCGATCCGATCGAGCTCAGGTTGCGCAACGAGCCCACGGAGGATCCGGAGAAGCACGTCCCCTTCTCCACGCGCACGCTGGCGGCCTGCTTCCAGTCCGGCGCCGAGAAGTTCGGCTGGACCCAACGGCCGCGCTTCCCCGGCACGCTCAAGGACGGCCAATGGCTGGTTGGCCTGGGTATGTCGGCGGCGATCCGCCCCAACCTTCGGCGGCCCGCGACCGCAAAGGTCCGCATGGACGAAGGCGGCCAGATCACCGTCGAGATGGACATGACCGATATCGGAACCGGCTCCTACACGATCTTCGCGCAGGTTGCGGCCGAAACGCTCGACCTGCCGCTCGAGAAGGTGACGGTGAAGCTTGGCCACAGCTCCTACGCCAAGACGCCCGGCTCCGGCGGGTCTTTCGGCGCGGCGAGCTGCTGTTCAGCGGTGCGCGAAGCCTGCCTCGAGCTCAAGAAGAAGCTCGGCGCCGGCCAGGGCCCGGGCAATCTGCAGGCGGAGGCCAAGGCCGCACCGGGAGAGGAATTCAAGAAGTTCTCACAGCATAGCTACGGCGCGCACTTCGCCGAGGTCGGCGTCGATTCCGCCACCGGCGAAGTCCGCCTGCGCCGCATGCTCGGCGTATTCGACGCCGGCCGCATTCTCAACCCCAAGACCGCGCGCTCGCAGCTGATCGGCGGCATGATCTGGGGCGTCGGCTCGGCACTGCATGAGCAGGCGGTGGTCGATCCGCGCTTCGGCTCCTTCGTCAACCACGATCTCGCCGGCTATCACGTGCCGGTCCACGCCGACATCCCGGCAATCGAGGCGATCATGCTGGCCGGCTTCGACGACAAGTCCAATCCCCTGGGCTCGAAGGGCGTCGGCGAGCTCGGCATCTGCGCGGCAGGCGCGGCCGTGGCCAACGCCATCTATAACGCATGCGGCGTGCGGGTACGCGACTATCCCATCACGCCGGACAAGATCCTGAACGGCTTCCTGCGACCCAACGTGGCGCAGGGGAGGTAGCGCTGGGGTTGCGCGTCCGCAGCATACCACCCAGTCAGCGAAGCGCCGTCACGACGCGCGTCTGTGAACGAACATGGGAAGCGAAGCGACCCCATCCCCGCATGGCGGCAAATTCGCTGGTTGTCACGGCGGCCGGGGAGTCGAGTTCATAGACCGTCGTCCAGAGCTTGGCTGCTATCCGCCTGCCTTGGCCACGGTCGCTCTCGGAGATTTCGCCGACGGACCCATACCGCCGGCCCGCCAGCACGCCAGGACAAGCGAGCGCGTCGGGAAGGTGGACCTCATCATACCAGCGGCTCCAGTCGGCTTCGACCTCGGCATCGACTTCAGCGGTCACGATCAGTAGACAGTTCGGCAACGGGCTCATCGGCATTCCTCTTGCACCGGAAGGGCGGGCACGATGGAATGCCGCCCGACAGAAATGTTCAAGAGGGGGAACGATCATGCGCACATTGGCTTGGCTGGCGGCCGCTTTAGCCATTTGGGGCGCGGGTGCCGCAGACGCGCAGCAAACGCCGCGCAAGGGCGGAACGATCCGCATGACGGCGCCTTACGCCGCGAGCTTCGGCAGCCTCGATCCCCACACCACGCCGCGAGCCCAGGACGAGATCGTCGGCAAGGCGCTGAACCGCACCCTCTACAACTGGGATTCGGTGAACAACAAGCTGGTGCTCGAGCTTGCCACTTCGGTCACCGCCTCGCCCGATGGCCTGGTCCATACCTACAAGCTGCGGGACGACGTCTACTTCCACAACGGCCGCAAGATGACAGCGGACGACCTGATCTGGTCGTGGACGCGAATCATGGACGGCAGCAAGGGCTATCCCGGCGCGCGCTATGTGCGCCTGATCAAGGGTGCGATCGCCGTCGAGAAGGGCGAAGCGAAGGAAATCGCCGGGCTGAAGAAGATCGACGATTTCACGCTCGAGATGACGATCACGGACATCACCGACCCAAGCTTCTCCTTCTTCGACGGCACGACTGCAATCCTGCCCAAGGAGGAAGTCGAGAAGGGCAACTTCGCCAGCAACCCCGTCGGGCTCGGGCCCTTCAAGTTCAAGGAGCACATCCCCGGCTCGAGGGTCGTGCTCGAGCGCTTCGACAAGTTCTACAAGCCCGGCAAGCCCTACATGGACCGCATCATCGTCGTGCTGATGGCCGAGGCGGCGGCCCGCGACGTGGCGTTCCGCAACAAGGAGATCGACACCTCGATCCTGGGTCCGGCCCAATACGTCGCCTATCGGGCCGATCCGGCACTCTCGAAGGGCATCCTCGAGGTCGCCGAGATGTTCACCCGATCGATGCGCATGAACCCGTCTTTCAAGCCGTTCGCCGACAAGCGGGTGCGCCAGGCGATCAACCACGCCATCGATACCGACCTGATCGTCAAGCGGCTGGTCAAGGACAAGGCCTACCGCGCCGTGAGCTGGCTACCGCTCAGCTCACCGTCCTTCGACAAGGCGATGAAGCCCTACGCCTTCGATCCGGAGAAAGCCAAGAAGCTGCTGGCCGAGGCGGGTTATCCCAGCGGATTCGAGTTCGAATGGACGACCAGCCAGAACGAGAGCTGGGGCCTGCCGATCGTCGAAGCGGTGATCCCGATGCTCGACAAGGTCGGCATCAAGGTCAAGCCGAAGCTGATCGAGGTCACCGTGCTG
The DNA here is from genome assembly GCF_965279465.1 of Reyranella sp. NCBI lineage: Bacteria > Pseudomonadati > Pseudomonadota > Alphaproteobacteria > Hyphomicrobiales > Reyranellaceae > Reyranella > Reyranella sp. Next base: position 1,953,633 of record NZ_OZ257242.1, on the reverse strand, counting down.
ACCGATACGCTGGCCAAGGGCGATTTTCAGGCGATCATCAGCTCGAGCCTTACCGGGCCCGACTCGCTGGCCCAGCTCAAGTGCTTCTATTCCAAGACGCCCCGCACGGCCTGCAACTACGTGTCGTTCAACAATCCGGCATTCGACAAGCTGATCGACGAGGCCGGCCAGACGACCGACACCGCCAAGCGCAACGACCTGCTGCGCCAGGCGAACAACATCCTCTATGACGAAGCGCCGGTCTGGTTCTTCAACTACAACAAGGCCGTGCTCGCCTATCAGCCGTGGGTCCACGGCCTGCAGGCCAACCCGACCGAAATCACGCACCAGTACGTCGAGGACATCTGGATCGACGACAAATCGCCGGCGAAGTGATGGTGCCAATGCGCATCGGAACCCCTCCCCCGTCTTTCGGGGGAGGGCATCACGAAATGACTTGATGCTCCTCGTCCTCGTCCGCCGTCTCGCCAACATCGTCCCGACGCTGCTGGCCGTCATCGCGCTGATCTTCCTGCTGTTCTCCGTCCTGCCCGGCAGCTTCATCTCCGGCATGTCCGAGGAAGGCCGCACGATCGATCCCGCCGTGATGGAACGGATGCGCAAGGAGATGGGGCTCGACGATCCCCTTCCCGAGCGGTTCGCCAAGTATGTCCTCCATATTGCCACCGGCGATCTCGGCACCTCGTTCCGCACCCGCGAGCCGGTGACCAAGCTGGTCGGCGAACGGGTGTGGCCGTCGCTAAAGCTGGTCTTTGCCGCGATGCTGTTTGCGATCGCCATCGGCGTACCGCTGGGTTTCATCGCCGCGCTGAAGCCCGGCAGCCTGGTCGATACCGCCTCGATGGTCGGGGCCATTTCGGGGTTGTCGCTGTCGCAGTTCTGGCTCGGCCTGATGCTGATGTACCTGTTCGCTCTCAAGCTACAGTGGCTGCCGAGCTTCGGCTACGGCGATGGCGGGCTGACCCATATTGTCCTGCCGGCCGTGGCGCTGGGCGTCGGACCGATGGCGCTGCTCGCCCGTACCACCCGCGCCGCGGTGCTCGACGTGCTGAATGCCGACTTCGTGCGCACCGCCCGCAGCAAGGGGATGAGCGAGCAGCGGGTCGTGACGTGGCACGTGCTGCGCAACGCGCTGGTTCTGGTCGTCACCACTGTCGGCCTGCAGTTCGGCTCGCTGATGGGCGCCGCGGTCGTGGTCGAAAAGTTGTTCGCCTGGCCGGGCGTCGGCTCGCTGCTGGTCGACTCGGTGTTCCAGCGCGACATCCCCACGGTCCAGGGCTGCATCCTGCTGATCGTGCTGTTCTTCCTCGTCATCAACACGCTGATCGACCTCGCCTATGTCGCGATCGATCCACGCATCCGCTACGGCTGAGCGATGAAGGGAGGCTCCTCGCTCTGGATCGGCGGAACCCTGGTCGCGATCGCCATTTTCGTGGCCATCATGGCGCCCTGGATTGCCCTTACCGATCCGGTCATGGCGGCCAACCTGATGAACGCCGAGATTCCCCCTTGCGCGGAATTCCCGTTCGGCACCGACATGCAGGGCCGCGACATCTATTCCCGCATCGTCTACGGTGCGCGCATCTCCCTCACGGTCGGCATCGTCAGCCAGATCTGCAACAGCATCATCGGCGTGTCGCTGGGCCTGAGCGCCGGCTACTGGGGCGGCTGGTGGGACGACCTGGTGAGCGGTCTCACCAACCTGATGCTCGCCATCCCTTCTTTGATCTTCGCGCTCGCCATCATGGCGATCCTCGGTCCCGGCCTCGTGAGTCTCCTCATCGCGCTCGGCCTCACCAACTGGTCCTATTCCTGCCGCCTCGCCCGCGCGCAGGTGCTGTCCCTGAAGAGCCAAGGCTACGTCCAGGCCGCACGCATCCTGGGCTATGGCGACCTGCGGATCATGTTCACCCAGCTCCTGCCCAACATCCTGGGGCCGCTGATCGTGATCGCCACGCTTGGCATGGGCGGCGCCATCCTAGCCGAAGCGGCGCTCTCCTTTCTCGGCCTCGGCATCCGCCCGCCGTTCCCGAGCTGGGGCAGCATGCTGTCTGAAGCGCGCGACCAGATCACGACCGCGCCGTGGCTGTCTGTCTTCCCGGGCCTCGCGATCTTCCTCACCGTGCTCGGCCTCAATCTCCTGGGCGACGGGCTGCGCGACATCCTCGACCCGCAATCCACGACACGGCGCGGCGCATGAGCGATCCTCTCCTCGAGGTCGATGGGTTGCGCATCGCGCTTGCCGGCAACAGGACGACCTACAATGCCGTCGAGGAGGTCTCGTTCGAGATCGGCCGCGGCGAGGCTTTCGGGCTGGTGGGCGAGTCGGGCTGCGGCAAGAGCATCACCGCGCTCGCCATCATGGGGCTGCTGCGACGGCCGCTGTCGCTGGCCGGCGGGCGCATCGTGCTCGACGGCGAGGAGATCCAGGATGCGTCGGCCGCCGAGATGCGCCGGCTGCGCGGCAAGCGCATCGCCATGATCTTCCAGGAGCCGATGACGGCGCTCAATCCGTTGTCGCCGGTTGGCAGGCAGATCGCCGAGATGTTCGTGCTCCACGAAGGCCTGGGCTGGACCGAGGCGATGGACCGCGCCGAGGAGGCGCTGCGCCAGGTCCGCGTGCCCTCGCCCGAGCGGCGCATCCGCGACTATCCGCATCAGCTTTCCGGCGGCATGCGCCAGCGCGTGATGATCGCGATCGCGCTGGCCTGCAGCCCCGAGCTTCTGGTCGCCGACGAACCGACCACCGCGCTCGACGTCACCGTGCAGGCGGAGATCATCGACCTCATGGCCGAGCTCTGCGCGGCAAAGGGCACCGCCATCCTGATGATCAGCCATGATCTCGGGCTGGTCGCCAACATGTGCCGCAGGGTCGCCGTGATGTATGCCGGCCGGATCGTCGAGGCGCAGCCGGCCGATGCGATCTTCGCCACGCCGCGCCATCCCTACACGCGCGGCTTGATCAATTCCCTGCCGCGACTGGGCGAGCGCTCGCGTCGCGGCCGCCAGAAGCTGCAGGAGATCGCCGGCACGGTGCCGTCGATTGCCGGCTATCCGGCGGGCTGCCGCTTCAACCCGCGATGCCCGGAGGCGACCGACGTCTGCCTCGCGGTCTCCCCCGCGGCGACGCCGTTGCCCGCCGAGGGACTCGTGCGGTGCCACCATCATGGCTGAGCCGCTGCTCGCCCTCGACGATCTCGCGGTCCACTTCAGGGTGGGCAGCGCGCTGGCCGGCGGCGTGCGCACGCTGAAGGCCGTCGACGGCGTCACGCTCGACGTGAAGCCCGGCGAATGCCTGGGGCTGGTGGGCGAGTCCGGGTGCGGCAAGTCCACCCTGGCGCTCGCCATCATGGGCCTGATCCCGCCGACCCGGGGTCAGATCCGGCTCGACGGCGTGGACCTCAGCCAGCGCCAGCGGCTGGAGACGGCACGCACGGTGCAGATGGTCTTCCAGGACCCCTACGCCTCGCTCAATCCGCGTCAGACCGTGCGACGCACCCTGGCCGATCCGCTGCGCCTGCACGGCGTGACCGACAGGACCGAGGTCGATGCCCGCGTGAAGGACATGATGGACCGGGTCGGCTTGCGTCCCGAGCAGGCCGACCGCTACCCGCATGAATTCTCCGGCGGGCAGCGCCAGCGCATCGGCATCGCGCGCGCCCTGATCCTGAAGCCCAAGCTGGTGATCTGCGACGAGCCGGTGTCGGCGCTCGACGTCTCGATCCGCGCCCAGATCATCAACCTGCTGCTCGAGCTCAAGGACGAGATGGGTCTGGCCTACATCATGATCAGCCATGACCTGGGTGTGGTCGAGCATGTCAGCGACCGGGTCGCGGTGATGTATCTCGGCCGCATCGTCGAGCAGGGCGGCTGGCAGGAGATCTTCGAGAACCCGCGCCATCCCTACACGCGCGCGCTCATTGCCGCGATCCCCGACCCGTTCCACCGCGCCGCCGTTTCGGCGCGGGCCAAGGCCAAGGGCGAGATCGCGAGCGCGCTGAACCCGCCGCCCGGCTGTCACTTCAATCCGCGCTGCCCGCTCAAGGCCGAGCGCTGCGTCGCCGAGGTGCCGGCCCTGGAGCCGGTCGCGATCGGCCATCGCGCCGCCTGTCATTTCCGCGACCGGACCGGGTAAAATCGGCGCGGCCAGCGCCTGGCCTCGACGGCCCTCGGAGACCGCTCCATATAGGGACATGACCCCCGCCGATATCGATCGCCTTTCCGACCTGATTGTCCGCCGCGGCCTCCAAGGAATGGCCGTGCCGGCATTGCTGCAACTGTTCTGCGAGAAGAGCGGCTCGCTCGGCCTGCCCATCAATCGCGCCCTGATGGTCATCGATACGCTTCACCCGGTGCACGAGGGACACGTTTTCCGCTGGCGGAACGACGGCCAGGAGGACGATGGGCCGGTGCGCGAGTACGGACCGACCAACGAAGGCGAGGCGGCACTGTCCTGGCAACGCAGCCCGTTCTTTCACCTGCTGCAGATCGGCCAGGAGGAGCTGCGACGGCGGATCGGTTTCGGCGAGTCGTCTGACTTCGCGGTCATCCAGGACATGAAGGACGCCGGTCACACCGACTACATGGTGTTCGTCCACCGCTTCGCGGCCGAAGGCACGATCGGCGAGATGGATTGCTTCTACTCGGCCTGGTCGACCCGGCACCCGGACGGGTTCAGCGACGCCGATATTGCCGCGCTGCGCCGGTTGGTCCCCGTGCTCGGGCTCGCCGTGAAGAGCGCGTCACTGGCGCAAATTGCGAGCACGCTCGTCGATGTCTATCTCGGCCGCGATGCCGGCCAGCGCGTGCTGCGCGGCCGCATCCAGCGCGGCGTCGCCGACCGGATCGACGCCGTGCTGTGGTTCTCCGACCTGCGCAGCTTCACGACCATCACCGACACCGCGCGGCCGAACGAGATCATTCCATTGCTCAACGACTATGCCGAGGCTGTCATCACCGCGATCCACGAGGCGGGCGGCGATGTGCTCAAGCTGATCGGCGACGGCACGCTCGCGATCTTCCGCGCCGACGATCCGGCCGCGGCCTGCGCGAGCGCGCTCGCGGCCGAGGCCGACATGCGCCGCCGCGTGCAGGAGCTCAATGAGCGGCGCAAGGCCGGGGAACAACCGACCACGTCGGTCTATGTCGGCCTGCATATCGGCGAGGTGTTCTACGGTAACATCGGCAGCGTCGATCGCCTCGATTTCACCGTGGTCGGGCCGGCGGTCAACGAGACCAGCCGGATCGCCTCGATGTGCCGCTCGGTCGACCGGCCGTTGCTGATATCATCGGATTTTGCCGAGATGCTGCCCGAGGCGCCGCGCGCCACGCTGGTGTCCGTCGGCCGCTATGCCCTGCGCGGCGTTGGGCGGGCCAAGGAGCTATTCACGCTCGATCCCGCGGTTTTGTAGGGACCGCCTGTAAAAATTCCGCCGCCCGGCTTGCGCGCCCTCCCGGCCGCTGCGTACGATGCTCGCAATAAGTGTCGCCCAATGAGGCGATGGTCCTGGGAGGGAATTATGGTGAGTGCTAAGCGTCGTAGCGTGATCAAGCTTGCCGGCAGCGCTGCTGCCGTGGCGTCGACCGGCATGGCCGGCATCCTGGCCACCGGCCGAACCCCGGCTTACGCGCAGACGAAAACCGTGCACTGGTTGCGCTGGGTCGATTTCGTTCCGGCATCGGACCAGCTGATGCGCAAGGAGCTGATGCCGCAGGCCGAGAAGGAACTCGGCATCAAGATCAATTACGAGACGGTGAACGGCAACGACCTGCAGCCGCGCGCGACGGCGGCGATCCAGTCGGGCGCCGGTCCCGACCTGATCCAGGCCTTCAACAACAACACCTACATCTACGCCAATAGCGTCGTAGACCTCACCGATCTTGCCGAGAGCGTCGGCAAGGCGGAAGGTGGCCTCTACAAGTACTGCCGCGCCATGTGCAGCGACGGCAAGATGTTCATGGCCATGCCGTGGGCGGTGATCGGCGGCATGATCGCGTACCGCAAATCATGGTTCGACGAAGTCGGCGCGACCTCTTTCCCCAAGACCTGGGCCGAATATCGCGACGTCGCCAAGAAGCTCAAGGCCAAGGGCCATCCGATCGGCCAGACGCTCGGCCACACCTTCGGCGATGCACCGACGTTCACCTACCCCTACATGTGGTCGTGGGGCGGCAAGGAGGTCGATGCCGACGGAAAGACCGTCGTCATCAACTCCAAGGAGACGGTGGAGTCGGTCAAGTTCATGCAGGGCTTCTGGAAGGACGGCTGCGACGAGGGCGCCCTCGCCTGGGACGATACCAACAACAACCGCGCGTTCCTGTCGCAAACCATCTCGGCGACCCTGAACGGCGCCTCGATCTACATCGAGACCCTGCGCAAGCCCGACCAGTACCAGACTGAAAAGGGCACGCCGATGAACAAGGACATCCTGCATTCGCCCCTGCCGGCGGGACCTGCCGGACAGTTCGGCATGCATCTCAACCAGTCCGACATGCTGATGAAGTATTCCAAGAATCAGGATGCGGCGAAGGAATTCCTGAAGTGGATCCACACCGAGAAGAACTTCGAGAAGTGGTTCATCTCGCAGAAGGGCTTCGCGACGCCGCCCACCGCCAAGTGGGAGACACACAAGGTGTGGGACGAGGATCCGGTGATGGCGCCGTACAAGGTCGCCGCCAAGCTGGGCCAGACGCCGGGCTTCGCCGGCCTGCCGAACCAGAAGGCCGCCGAGGCGCTGTCGAAGTACATCATCACCGACATGTACGCCAAGGCCGTCCAGGGCATGCCGGCGGAAGAGGCCGTCAAATGGGCCGAGGGTGAACTGAAGAAGATCTACTCGGCGTGAGATAGGTCCGCGATCGCGGTCGTCCGAAGACAACGAGTAGGTAGGCGATGGCAGTGACTGCACTGGGAGCCACGGAGGTCATTCGGCCGACCGTGCGCCAACGCAAGCTCGAGGACGAGCGCTGGCTCGCCCTCGTCCTGCTGATGCCGACAGCGATCCTGCTCGGCCTGTTCATCGCCTATCCGTTCTTCGAAGGCGTGATGCTGTCGCTCAGCAGCGCGCGCGTCGGCGATCCCGGGAAGTTCGTCTGGTTCAAGAACTTCGTGAAGCTGTGGAACGACAACATCTTCTGGACGGCCGTCTGGAACACCTTCTGGTACACCGGCGTCACGACGGTCTTCAAGCTGGGGCTCGGGCTGTGGCTGGCGATGCTGCTAAACCGCCATTTCAGGGGCAAGGCGATCATCCGCGCCTTCATCCTGCTGCCGTTCATCATCCCCACGGTGCTGTCGACCTTCGCCTGGAAGTGGATGTTCGATCCGACCTTCAGCGTCATCAACTGGTCGCTGTTCAAGCTCGGGCTGATCAGCGCGCGCATCAACTGGCTGGGCGACGCCGACCTCGCCATGGCCTCGATCATGGTGGTCAACATCTGGCGCGGCGTGCCGTTCTTCGCCATCAGCCTGCTGGCCGGCCTGCAGACCATCAGCCCCGAGCTGAACGAGGCCGCCGCGATCGACGGCGCGCGCCCGTGGAACCGCTTCTGGTACGTCACATGGCCGCTGCTGCTCCCCGTGACCATGGTGGTGATGCTGTTCTCGGTGATCCAGACCTTCGCCGACTTCCAGCTCGTCTACGTTATGACGGGCGGCGGCCCGGCCAACGCCACCCATCTCTTCGCCACCTACGCCTACCAGATCGGCATCGTCTCCGGATTGCTGTCGGAAGGTGCGGCGGTGTCGCTCGCGATGTTCCCGTTCCTGTTCATCATCGTGGTGGCCCAGCTGCTCTACATCCGCCGGGTCGAGGTACGCTGACATGATCGAAGGTGCCCTCTGGCGGCGGTGGACGTTCAACTACCTGCCGCTGATCCTGTTCGTCGTCGTGCTGCTGTTCCCGTTCTACTGGATGATCATCACGACCTTCCGGCCGGACGGAGAGCTCTACCGGCCGTGGAATGCAGCGAACAACAACCCGTTCTGGACCACCAAGCCGACGCTCGAGCACATCACCTACCTGTTCGAGGAGACAAACTTCGCGCGCTGGATGTTCAACACCATGTTCATCGCCGGGGTCTCGACCCTGATCTCGCTGTTCTGCGGCGTGCTGGCGGGCTACGCCCTGGCGCGGCTCAATTTCCCGTGGGCCGGCAGCCTCGGCACGCTGATCTTCATCACCTACCTGGTGCCGCAGACGCTGCTGTTCATCCCGCTGGCCGAGATCATCCGCGACTTCCGTCTGGGCGACACGCCGTGGTCGCTGATCCTCACCTATCCGACCTTCCTGATCCCGTTCTGCACCTGGCTGATGATGGGCTACTTCAAGGCCATCCCCAAGGAGCTGGAGGAGTGCGCCCGCATCGACGGCGCCTCGCGCTGGAAGGCGATGCTCTACATCATCATCCCGGTCGCCGTGCCCGGCATCCTGTCGTCCGGGATCATCGCCTTCACCCTGTCGTGGAACGAATTCATCTACGCCCTCGTCTTCCTGTCCTCGCCGGACCAGAAGACCGTGGCGGTCGGCGTCACCTCGGAGCTGATCCGCGGCGACGTGTTTTTCTGGGGCTCTCTGATGGCCGGCGCCCTGCTTGGCTCGATCCCGGTGGCGATCGTCTATTCGTTCTTCGTCGAGCATTACGTTTCGGGCCTCACCGGCTCGGTCAAGGGGTAGAGGATCATGGCCGAGGTCAGCCTGCACAAGCTGAACAAGAAGTTCGACACCACGCATGTGGTGAAGGACGTCGATCTGCAGATCCGCGACAAGGAGTTCATGGTCTTCGTCGGCCCCTCGGGCTGCGGCAAGACCACGACCTTGCGCATGATCGCCGGCCTCGAGGCGATCACCGCCGGTGAGATCCGGATCGGCAACACCGTGGTGAACGAGGTCCCGCCGATGGACCGCGACATCGCCATGGTGTTCCAGAACTACGCGCTCTATCCGCACATGAGCGTCGCCTCGAACATGGCGTTCGGGCTGAAGATGCGGAAGTTCGAGAAGGGCGAGATCGAGAAGCGGATCAAGAATGCCGCCGCCATCCTCGGAATCGAGCAGCTGCTGCATCGCAAGCCGCGGCAGCTCTCGGGCGGCCAGCGCCAGCGCGTCGCCCTCGGCCGCGCCATCGTGCGCGACCCGGCGGTTTTCCTGTTCGACGAGCCGCTCAGCAACCTCGACGCCAAGCTGCGCGTACAGATGCGGGTCGAGCTGAAGAAGCTGCACGAGCGGCTGGCCGTAACCTCGGTCTACGTCACCCACGACCAGGTCGAGGCGATGACCCTGGGCGACCGCGTGGTGGTGATGAAGGACGGCGTGGTCCAGCAGGTCGGCGAGCCGCTCGAGCTTTACAACACGCCGGCCAACCGCTTCGTCGCCGGCTTCATCGGTTCGCCCGCCATGAACTTCGCCGACGTGACCCTGGCGGAAAACGGCGGCCATCCTGTCGCCGAGGCCCCGGGCCTGCGCATCGTCCTGCCTGACGCGCTGGCGGCGCGGGCCCGAGCAAAGGTCGGCCGCAAGGCCACGCTCGGCATCCGGCCGGAAGACATCCACCTCGCCGGCGCGGCCGACTCGGCGGACCACTGCTTCGAGGCCAGCGTCGAAGTCGTCGAGCAGCTCGGCTCGGAGATCCTGCTCGACACGAGGGTCGGCGCCGCGACGATCGTGGCCAGCGTCGACCCGATGGTGAAAGTCCGTTCGCACGACAAGCTCAAGCTGGCGCTAAATCCCGCCCGCCTGCACCTGTTCGATGCGGAAAGCGAAGCCGCGATTTAGGTTCGATCCTCCAGCCTGCCTTCAATGACGCAGGCCGGCCTGCTTCATCAGCGGCAAGACGCGATCGCAGAAATATTCGAGTTCCGCGTGATAGTCCTCGAAGTAGAGGACGACGCCGTGCAGACCGCGGCGCGAGTAGTCCGCAAGCTGGTCGACGATCTGCTCGGGCGTGCCGACGATGGGATGAGTTCCATAGCCGGCGCAGAAGCGCTTCACACGATCCTCGAAACCGTGCGTGAACGACTGGCTCTGCACGCCCAGCACTGAGAGCATCCGCCTCGCCGCTTCCCAATCGCCGTGCTCGAGAATGCGTGCGTAGGCGGCGCGCGCCTCGTCCTCGGTATCGCGACAGATGATCAGGGCGGAGCACATGAGGCCGACGTCCCGATCGTACTTCTCGTCGGCGATCTTGCTGACCGAGAGCAACCGGTCGATGTCCTCGGGCTTCGATACCGACCCGAAGCTGATGTCGATGTGCTTGGCGGTGAATTCCATCCCGGCCGGCGAGGTGCCCGCATTGATCAGGACCGGCCCCGGCTTCTGGACCGGCTTCGGCTCGGCTTCCAGGCCGGCGAGATCGAAATAACTGCTCTTGAAGTCGAAGCTGCCCGGCTCGGTCCAAAGCTTCTTGACCACCGTGATCCATTCCTCGCCATAGCGATAGCGGTCGTCGTGCTCGCGCAGGTCGACGCCGAACATCTTCATCTCGTCGGCAAACCAGCCCATCAGGACGTTGAGGCCGAACCGTCCGTTCGAGACATGATCGATCGTGACCGCCTGCTTGGCAGCGATCACCGGATGGCTGAGCGAGACGTGCGAGGTCGCAAAGCACGTGATGTTCTGGGTCATTGCCGCCATCGCGGCCGCCCACGTATAGACCTCGAAGGTGCTGCCATTGTGATTCGACGGCCCGCCCTGGCCCTTGTATCGACCCAGCGGTAGTGCGATTTCCATGCCGACGCGATCGGCGAGCTGGATGACCTTGCGGTTGTAGTCCCATGTCATCTGGTCGCCCTTGGGCAGGGTCGTGATGACATTTCCGCCGCTGCAGTTCAGCGCAAAGATGCCGAGCTTGAGCTTCTGGTCGTTGAAGACGGGGACGTGGCGTCGTCGATAGTCACGCAGCTCTTCGCGGTTCATGATGCTTCCCCTCTTTCTCCGCTCACGCCGAGCGACCGCCGTCGATCAGGTACTCGGCAGCGGTCACGTAGGACGAGTCGTCGCTCGCCAGGAACAACGCCAGGTGGACGATCTCGTCCGGCGTCGCCGCACGCTGCAGCGGCCGGCTGCGGCTGAGCGAGGTCCAGGCCCCCTGCTGCTGGTCGGCCGGCAGGCCGCTGAAGAAGTTCTTCGGCATGTTGGTGTCGACCAGACCGGGCAGGATGGCATTGACTCGAATTCCGGGAGCGAGCTCGATCGCCGCCACCTTGGTCAGCATCAGGACGCCCGCCTTGGACGAGCTGTAGGCTGCCATGTTCGGAAGCGCCCGCACGCCGCCGCCCGACGACACGTTGACGATAGAGCCCTTGCCCGAGGTCATCAGCGGCGCGAAGGCCTTGATCATCAGGAAAGTCGCCCGTGTGTTCACCGCATGCAGCCGATCCCATTCCTCGATGCTGGTCTGCAGCAGCGGCTTGCCGAGGATGATGCCCGCATTGTTGTAGAGGATGTCGACCACGCCCCATTGCCGCCGTGCCGCCTTCGCCCGGGAGGTCGGAACCGATCACCTCGGCGCCCGCTTCGCAGAATAGGCGGCACGCCGCACGGCCCATGCCGCCGGTCGCGCCGGTGATCACCGCCCGCTTGCCCGTGAGGCGGCCGCGTACGGTCGGATAATCAGGGGTCATCGTGAGCCTTTCTTCGTGGCGCTCTGGAAGAGCCAGGGGCGTCGCGTGCGATAGGAGGCCGCGAAGCGCCGGATCTCCGGGAGGTCCTGCAAGGTGGTCTGGATATCGTCGAGCCCGAGCAGCAGGCGGCGCTTGCGGCCCGGCTCGATCTCGAAGCCATGGATCGCGCCATCGGTCGCGGTCCAGCTCTGGGCCTCGAGATCTACGACGAGATGGGCGCCCGGCGAGGCCTGAAGGGCGCAGCGCTCGGCTTGAAGCACCGTCGGGGCGGCCCTTACCAGCAACAGCCCGTGCTTGACGGCATTGTTGTAGAAGATGTCGCCGAAGCTCTCGGCAATGACGCACCGGATGTCGCAGTCGACGAGCGCCCATACTGCCTGCTCGCGGCTGGAGCCGACACCGAAATTGCGATCGGCGACCAAAATTCCGGCCGACCGAAAGGCCGGCTGGTTCAGCACGAAATCGGGCCGTTCGCGCCTCTCCCCGTCGAAGCGCAGATCGTGGAAGAGGATATCGCCATAGCCTTCCGACCGCGGCCGCCGCAGGAAACGGACGGGCGCCAGCTGATCGGTATCGACGTTCTGCCAGTCGATCGGCGCCGCGACAGCGGACAGGCTGCGGAAGGGTTGCGGCATCAGCCCGCTCTCGCGACGTCGCGAACGTCGACGATCCGTCCGGCCAACGCCGCGGCCGCGGCCATTGCCGGGCTCATCAGATGCGTGCGGGCGCCGCGGCCCTGCCGTCCCGGAAAATTCCGATTCGAGGTCGATGCGCAGCGCTTGCCAGCCCGCACCAGGTCACCATTCATCCCGCAGCACATCGAGCAGCCGGACTCGCGCCATTCGAAGCCGGCTTCCTTGAATATACGATCGAGGCCTTCCGCCTCCGCCGCGCGCTTCACCAGGGTCGAACCCGGCGAGACGATGGCGGGGACGACCGTCCGGCCGCGGCGAGCTACCTCGGCGGCGGCACGCAGGTCCTCGATACGCGCGTTGGTGCATGAGCCGATGAACACCTGATCGATCGGCAGGCCCGCGAGCGGCGTGCCCGGTGCCAGCCCCATATAGTCGAGCGAGCGGGCGATGACCTCGCGACGCGACGCGTGGACGTCCGACAGTTGCGGCACGGCCCCGGTGACCGGCACGGCCTCCTCCGGCGTGGTGCCCCAGGTGACCATCGGCGCGATCTCGGCGGCATCGATCGCGACCTCGGCATCGAACTGAGCGCCCTCGTCGGACGGCAGCGACTTCCAATAATCGAGCGCCGCCTCCCAATCGGCCGGCGCCGGCGCATAAGGCCGTCCGCGCAGATATTGGAAAGTGCTGGCGTCGGGCGCCACCATGCCAGCACGTGCACCCGCTTCGATCGCCATGTTGCACAGGGTGAGACGGCCTTCGACCGACAAGGCCCGCACCGTGCTTCCGGCAAACTCGAGGACGTGACCTGCCGCGCCATTCACTCCGAGCCGGGCGATAACGAACAGCGCGAGGTCCTTGGCGGTGACGCTCGTGCCCAGCTCGCCCTCGATCGTCACACGCATGGTCTTCGGCTTGCGCTGCCACAGGGTCTGCGTCGCCAGCACATGCGCGACTTCCGACGCGCCGATGCCGAAGGCCAGCGCGCCCAGTGCGCCGTGGGTCGAGGTGTGGCTGTCGCCGCAGACCATCAGCAGGCCCGGCTGGGTGAGACCCTGCTCGGGACCGACCACATGCACGATGCCCTGGCGCGGATCGCCCAGATCGAAGAGCTGAAAGCCATGCCGGCGTGCGTTGGCCTGCAGGGTGGTCACCGCCGCGAGCTGGGCCGGATCCCCGATGTCCGCCAAGTCATGACTGACGGTCGGCGTGCCGTGATCCGGAGTCGCGAAGACCTGATCGGGATAGAGCACCGACTGGCCCTTTTCGTCGAGGAAGCGAAAGGGATGCATCGAGCCGTCATGCGCGAGGTGCCGACCAACGAACAGCAGGGTCTGGCCGTCGGCATCCTCGAGGATCGCGTGGTCGCTCCAGATCTTCTCGAACAGGGAGCGAGGACCGAGCACTGCCTGCGTCACCGGTAACGGTCCCGCAGCGCGTCCCACTCGTCGGCGCCGACCCGACGGAAACCTTCCTCGAGGCCGACCTCGCCCGGCAGGGTCGGATGCCTTCCCAGCCGCTTGGCGTCGGCGAGCACCTGGTCGCCGATGCCGTAGACCGTCTTCAGCAGGATGCTGGGCAGGATGACGATCCGGTAGCCCATGCGCTCAGCCTCGTCGAACGCGATGTCCGGCGTCTTGCCGCGATAAACGATGTTCAACAGGCACGGCCCGTTCACTGCGCGCGGGACCGCCGCCATTTCCTCCAACGTCTGCGGCGCTTCGACGAAGGCCACATCGGCGCCGGCCTCGAGCGCTGCGTTGGCGCGGCGGATCGCCTCCTCCAGCCCGAGCGAGGCTCGGCTATCGGTCCGCGCGATGATGACGAAATCGGCCGTCCGACGGGCGGCGGCGGCGGCGCGGACCTTGGGGATGTACTCGTCGAGCGGGATGATGCTCTTGTTGTTGAGATGGCCGCACTTTTTGGGGAAATCCTGATCCTCGATGTGCAGGGCGGCTACGCCCGCCGCCTCATAGGCCCGCACGGTGCGCGTCACGTTCAGCTCGTTGCCGAAGCCGGTATCGGCATCCGCGATCAGCGGCAGCTTGATCGCGCCGGCGATGCGAGCCGCGTTGGCCGCCATCTCCGACATCGTCACCAGCCCGTAATCCGGATAACCGAGCGAGGCGGCGGTTCCCGAGCCCGTCATGTAGCAAGCGGGAAAACCCGCCATCTCGATCGTGCGCGCCGTTATGCAGTCGTAGGCACCCGGTGCGATGACGAGTTCGTCGCTCGACAGCAATCGGCGGAGTTCCTGGGCAGCATGGGACATTGGGTTACTCGCTCGAGGGTGTCAGGGGACAGGCGCGCCGATGGCCGCCAGGGCCGCACGGGCGCATTCCATGTCCTGCATGTAATGACCGCCGCTGAGACCGATGGAGCCGACCACGGCTCCTTCCTCGCGGATCGGGAAGCCGCCGCCGAAAACCGTAAGCCGCGGCGTATGCACGATGCCATGCAGCAACGGCGGATCGTTCTTGATGAACTCGAACCAGGCATGCGTCGCCATGCCGGTGACGGCGCTGGTATAGGCCTTGTCCTGCGCGATCGACGCCGACAGGGTCGAGGCGCCGTCCATCCGATGGAAGTGCTTGAGCACCCCGGATTCGTCGCAGATTGCGATCGACATCCGCAGCTTCATCTCGACCGCCTTCGCCGCCGCCGCCTCGACGGCCTTCACGGCCGTGGCAATGTCGATACTTCTCTTCACGAAACTGGACATGAACTCTTCCTGACTTGCCTTGCTTGAACGTCAGCCCATCCGGTTCGCCAGCTTGGCGTTGCCCAGCGAGGCGTCCTGGATCTCGGCGGCAGTGGCCTTCACCAGCCGGCCGACCCGCTCCACGTCCCGCAGGGTCGTGCGAGACGCAGGGATGCAGACGGAGATGGCGATGTTGCCGAGTCCCAGCGAGTTCAGCACCGGCGCGGCGGCGCACCAGACGTGGTTGAACCGCTCGCCGCGGCTGATCGCGAAGCCGCGGCGGCGCGCCTCGACGAGATCGCGCTCCAGGCTATCCACCGTGGTGAGCGTGCTCTCGGTGTGCCGGGTCAGCGGCTGATCGAGGAACAGCTCGGCGATCTCGGCCGCCGGCCGGGTCGATAGCATCGTTTTGCCCAACGCGCTCGCATGGGCATCGATCCGCATGCCGACGCGGGTCGGCACGCGCGCCGAACTGCCAGCGGGAACACGGCCGCGGATGACGATCTGAACACCGTCGAAGGCGGCGATATGCACGGTCTCGCCCAGCCGGGCCGCGAGGCCCTGCAAGCGCGGCTGGGCCAGTCGCACCAGGCTGCGCAGGTATGTCTCCCGGTGCGCCAGACGATACAGGCGCGTGCCCAATGCGTACCGCGTGGTTTCGGTGTCCTTGCTGACATAGCCGAGGCGCACCATGATCGACAGCATTCGATAGGCCGTCGGCGCCGCCATTCCGCAACGCCGTGCAATGTCCGCCAGGCGCATATGGTAGGGCGAGCGCCCGAGCACCTCCATGATCGCGAACACGCGGTCGATCGATTGGTTCTGGTACGGAACCTCTTTGGTCGGGCGCTTCGCAGGCATGCCGAGGACGCTGTCCGGAAAAGGAGCGGGCTCGAGACCCGGCGCGCGTGGGAGGGTCACTCCCCCGCTGCGCCAAGTGATGTCATTGCCTCGAAGCATGACGTGCTCAGGGCTTGGAGACCAGCGGGCAGCCGCCTTTGTCCATCGGGCGGAACGCCTGATCGCCGGGGATGACCTTGACCACGTCGTAAAGATCCCACTCACCCTTGGGTTCTGTCGGCTTGCGGGAGCGGACGAGATACATGTCGTGAACCATGCGTCCGTCGGCCCGAACGTAACCATGGGGCGTAAAGGCGTCCTTGAACGGCCCGGACTTCATCTGGGCGATGACCTTGCCCGCGTCATCGGTGTTCGTCTTGTCGATGGCCCGCAGGTAATTCAGCACGGCCGAGTAGGAACCGGCCTGTGCCTGTGCCGGCGGCACCTTGCGCTTCTCGATGAAGCGCTTGGCGAACGCGCGGCTCTCATCGTTGAGATCCCAGTAAAACGCCTCGGTGTGGAGCATGCCTTGCACGGTATCGAGGCCGATCGCCTTGATGTCGGACAGCGCAACGGCAAGCGCGGCGATCTTCGTACCGCCGGCGAGGATGCCGAACTCCTTCGCCTGCTTCATGACCTGCACGAAGTCGCGGCCTGAATTGGCGACGGCGATGACCTTCGCCCCGGAAGCCTGCGCCTGCAGCAGGTAGGACGAGAAATCCGCCGTGTTGCTGGGATGCTTGATGCTGCCGAGCACCTTGCCGCCGCGCGCCGTGATCACGGCGGTAGCGTCGGCTTCGGCCGACTTGCCGAAGGCATAGTCGATGGCGATGAAGAACCAGGTGTCGAGCCCCTGGTCCATCAGCGCCGTCGCCGTCGCGGTCGCGGTCGCAAAGGTGTCGTACGTCCAGTGGATGCCGTTCGGCGAGCAGGCCTTGCCGGTAAGGTCCGCCGTGCCTGGACCGGAAAAGAGGGCCACCTTGTTGCGCTCGCGCGCCACGTCCTGAACCGCGAGCGCAACGGCAGAGCTCGCGAGGTCGACCACGACATCGACGCCTTCGCTGTCGAACCAGCGCCGCGCAATGGTCGCGCCGACATCGGCCTTGTTCTGATGGTCGGCGCTGACCAGCTCGATCTTGGTGCCTGCGACCGCGCCCTTGAAATCCTCGATCGCGAGTTCCGCACCGGCCACCGATCCCCGGCCGGTCTGGTCGCTGAAAGGTCCCGACATATCCGTGAGGACGCCGATCTTCACGACGTTGTCGGACATCTGGGCCGCCGCCGGAGTCGCAAGAGCGAACAAGGCGAGCGCGCCACAAGTCAACCGTCTCATGTTTCCCCTCCAAATGGCTTGCTTGACTGCAAGCTATCAGGAAGGCGCGAAAACAAAGATTGGCTGGCTCCCTCCATTACCGAGGGTGAAATGAATTCGAATCAAGCTATTGCAGCACGGACCCTGAATGGATCGTCCACTCGCGCTTCAATTGATGCGCGAAACGCGCGGAGACAGGGGAATGCCGCCCGCCACGACGCGCACGGCCCTAAGGTTTCGGCCCTGCCCAGCCTTCAAGCGCATCCCACTTGGCCTTGCGCTGTTCCTCGCGCGACTTCTTGAAGTCGTGGCCGAACGGCGCACTCTCGAAGCTGCCGTAGGTCGGGTTGGCTAGCACCAGCCATTCGCGGCCCCAGCGCTCCTTGTTCTCGTCGAACGCCTTCTCGCGCTCCGCCTCGCTGAGCCGATAGCGGTCGTCGAAGTCGCCGAAATTATCGCCGAAGTTCAGCAGCAGGCGATAGTCCTTGGTGATCGCTGCGCGCCGCGTGCTCTTGGCGCTGCCCCAGTCCTTCTGCTTGCCCTGCATCAGGAAGGTGTCGACGTTACCGCCCATCGGGAAACCGAGCTTCTCCATGTTGGCCCGCGTGTCCTTCTCGGTCTCCACGCCGCGGCCGGTGAGATAGAAGACCTTCACGCCCTTCGAGTCAGCGAACTTCGTGAACTCGACGGCCCCCGGGACTGCGCGCGAGATCTGCGCCGCGCAGAACTCGTTCCAGGTCTTGAGGCCGAAGGTCTGGTTGTTCTTCAGCAGCCAGACCTCGTAGGGCGAGTTGTCCAGGACCGTCTCATCGACGTCGAGTACGACAGCCGGCGGCAGGTTCGCGAAGTCGCCCTTCTGCTCAGCCGGCGCCGCGGTCCAGCTCTTGTCGGCCAATGCCTGCTCGAGGCGGATCTTCGCCAGGGCATAGACCGTGAGCGCGTTGCCCTTGTACTCGACCGAGCGCTGGTTCCACAGCGTGGCCAGCAGCATGTCGTGAGGCGTCGGCTCCTGCGCGACGGCCGTTCCTGCACCGAGCACGAGCGCGACGGCACCGAGCGCCAGAATCCTGCTTGCGATCATGACTGCACCCCCTTCAACAGTTTCGCCTTGGTCGCATCGTCGGCGAACGACGCCTCGATCGCCGTCCGCGTAATCGTACGCAACACTGACTCGCCCAGCCCTGCCTCGTCGTATTCCGTCCCGAGCGTGGTATGGAAAAAAGGCGGATCGTCCGAGCCGAGCGTGACCCGCACCCCACCCGCGATCAAGCGCGCCAGAGGATGCGCGGCCCGGTTGGGATAGAGGCCGAGGGCGACGTTGCTCCCCGGGCAGACTTCGAGCGCGATGGCGCGCCGGGCCAGCTCCTCGACAAGCGCCGGATCCTCGATCGAGCGCACGCCATGGCCGATGCGGGTCACCGGCAGGTCGCGGATGGCCGCCCATACGCTCTGCGGTCCCACCACTTCACCGGCATGGATGGTGCAGCCCAGACCGTTTTCGTGGGCGAGCCGATAGGCCGGCGCGAAATCGGCCGGCGCAAACCTCGCCTCGTCACCGCCCATGCCGAGAGCCACGACATAGGGGTGCGGCTCGGCGATCACTTGTTGCGCCAGGGCGAGCGCGCGCTCGGGCCCGAGATGACGGATGCAGATGCCGATGATCCGGGCCTCGATTCCGAAGTCGCGGCGCGCCCGGTCGATCGCATCGACCAGCGCGCCGAGCCAGGCGGCGTAGGGGATGCCCAGCGACTTCGGTCGCTCGGGCGAGCAGAACATCTCGACGTAGACCGCGCCCTGGGCCGCCGTGCGCTGGAGGTAGGAATAGAGGATGTCGCCGAAATCACGCGGCGTTCGCAGCACGCCGCAGACCCGATCGTAGGCGTCGAGGAAGCTCAGAAAATCGCGCCAGATGTAGTGGCCGTCGGCTCCGAACAGATTGGCCGGCAGCTCGAGGCCGTTACGCGCCGCGAGCTCGCGCGCCAGCTCAGGGGGGACAGAGCCTTCGAGATGGCAGTGAAGTTCGGCCTTGGGAATCACGTAAATCCTCGTATCGGGAAGTCGGCTCGTTGCAACCAGTTGTCCAAGCCGTACGACGCGCACCCGTCGATCAGATGCAGCGTATAGGCATGACGCGGCCGAGACGAGCGGTTGGCGCTGCTGGCGTGCGGCAACAGGCCATGCAGCACGACCAGGGAGCCGCGTCGCACCTCGATGGGCACCGGCTCGACCGCCGGCCATGGCGTAGCGTCCAGCTCTTCGGTGACCATTGCATCGCCCGACCGGCGGAAGCGTTTGCGCAGGGGACCGCCATGAGCGCCCGGGAGGGCGATCAGGCAGCCGTTCTCCCGATCGGCGTCGTCCAGGGCGATCCAGAAGCCGGTCACGCTGACGGGCGTCGTGTGCAGGTACGTCGCATCCTGATGCCAGCCCACTTCGCCGCCGATACCGGGATGCTTGAAGATGTACATCGATTGCAGCAGCAGCGGCTGCACCATACCGATCTCCCGCGCGAGCGCGGCAAGCGCGGGCTGGCGCGAAAAGCGGCCGAACACCGGGTCGAGGTCGTGCAGCGCATGGCCGATCTTGTTCAGCTGATCGGGCGCCTCCTCCTCGAAGAAGAAGCGGATGTCGCCGCCCGACTCCAGGAAGTACCGGTCGCGCGCATGGCCGTGGTCGACGGTGGAGAAGATCGTGCGTGTGGGACCCGGATCGAAGCCCGCCACCAGCTCGGCGGCGCGTGCCTGCAGGGCGTCGCAGTCGGCGGCGGACAGGAAGTCCGGCAGCACCAGGAAGCCGTCGCGCTCGTAGGACGAAAGCTGGGCCGCGTTCATTCGACGATCCGGTCGATCACGACCGGCCGGGATGGCGGCGCAGGCTCGCCGATGCGAATCGCCTTGCGCAGCCGGGCGATCGCCTCGTCGGCATCGGCGTCGGTCGCGGCATGGACGAGGCAGAGCGGGCTGCCGGTGCGGACCTGGGTGCCGATATCGATGAACTCGGTGAAGCCGACCGAAGGATCGATCGCGTCGTCGGCGTGGCTGCGGCCACCGCCCAGGCCCACCACCGCGATACCGACCTCGCGCGCATTCATGCCGATGACATGGCCCGGCCGCGTCGCCGTACAGGACCTGACCACCGGTGCTCGCGTCAGATAGCGGCCCGGATGCTCGAGCACGTCGTCGGGCCCGCCCAACGCCGCGACCATGCGGGCGAATTTCTCCGCCGCGCGACCGTCCTCCAGCGCCGCTTCGGCGCGTACGCGGCCTGCCGCGACGCTCGGTGCCAGATCGCCCAGCGCCAGCATCTCGCTGGCAAGCGCCATGACGACTTCATGTAGGCGCGGATCGCGCGCGCCCTCGCCGGTAAGGTAGGCGACGGTCTCCGTGACCTCGAGCGCGTTGCCGACATTGCGGCCCAGCACCTGGTCCATGTCGGTGATCAGCGCCGTGGTCGACAGCCCCGCCTGGTTGGCGACGGCAACCAGGCTTTCGGCGAGGTCGCGCGCCATCGCCTCGGTGTCGCAGAAAGCGCCCGAGCCGCATTTCACGTCCATCACCAGCCCGTCGAGGCCGGCCGCGATCTTCTTGGACAGGATCGAGCTCACGATCAGCGGGACCGATTCCACGGTCGCGGTGACATCGCGCACGCCGTAGAGCCGGCGGTCGGCGGGCGCGAGATCGTCGGTCTGCCCGATGATGGCGCAGCCGACCTCGCGCACGACCCGGCGGAAGGTCGCCACGTCGGGCTGTACGTCGTAGCCCGAGATCGACGACAGCTTGTCGAGCGTGCCGCCGGTGTGGCCCAGCCCGCGGCCGGAGATCATGGGCACGAAGGCGCCGCACGCCGCCACGATCGGCGCCAGCATCAGGCTCACCTTGTCGCCGACCCCGCCGCTCGAATGCTTGTCGATGATCGGGCCGGGCAGGTCGAGGTCGGTCCAGTCGAGAGTGATGCCGGAGCGCACGAGGCCCAGGGTCAGGGCCACCCGTTCGGTCGTGCTCATCCCGCGAAAGAACACCGCCATGGCAAAGGCGGCGACCTGGCCCTCGCTCAGGCTGTTGTCGGTGATGCCGCGCGCAATGAAGGCGATCTCCTCGCCCGACAGTTCCTGTCCGTCACGCTTCTTGCGGATGATCTCCTGCGGCAGCATGCGGCTAAGAGTAGCCTTCGAGGAAGCGCCGCAACAGGCGTTGCACCCGGCCGGCCGCTTCTTGCGCGACCGCAAGCGTCTGAGCGTGGCCGAGCTTGTCCTGCGTGAGGCCTGCCGCGTAGTTGGTGATCAGCGACAAGGCGGCGACCCGCAGCCCGGCGTGGCGGGCCAGGATCGTCTCGGGCACGGTCGACATACCGACGGCATCGGCGCCCAGGGTGCGGGCCGCGCGGATCTCGGCGGGCGACTCGAAGCTCGGGCCGCTGAACCAGATGTAGGTGCCCTCGAACACGCCTTCACCGGAGGCAATCAGCGCGGCCCGCAGTGCCGGATCATAGGCATCGACCATGTCGACGAAGCGGCCGTTCCCGGTCTCGCCGAACAGCGGATTGACGCCGGTGAAGTTGATGTGGTCGGCGATCGCCATCACGGCGCCCGGCGGCATGTCGAGCCTGAGGCTGCCGGCGGCGTTGGTCTGCAGCAGCGTCTCGCAACCGAGATCGGCCATGGCGCGGATCACCGGCTTCATCTCGTCGGCCCGGCCGCGCTCGTAGTAGTGCGCGCGGCCCTGCAGCACGGCGACGGGAGTCCTTCCGATGTGACCCAGGACGAGGCGGCCGGCATGGCTTCCGACCGTCGTCGGAGGAAAACCCGGCAGCTCGCCATAGGGTAGCGTCGCGACGGCCTCGACCTCCTCGGCGAAGTCGCCGAGGCCGGAGCCCAGCACCACGGCGACCTTCGGCTGGAATCCGGGCGCCCGGGACGCGATGGCGTCGAGCACGGTCACCCGAAGTGCTGCGGGCCGAAGGACATCGGCAGGAGCATGCCAAGGGTTACGGTGCGATGCAGCCCGTCGGGACCGCAGAGATGGATCTTCATGTCGTCCGCCGCGAACTCGCGCAGCTTCTGGCGGCAGCCACCGCAGGGCGTGATCACCTCCGGCCCCAGCCCAATCACCACGCATTCCAGCACGCGCTTCTTGCCCGCGGCCACCAGCGCGGCAATCGCACCGGCCTCGGCGCAAAGCCCCTGCGGGTAGGCCGCGTTCTCGACGTTGCAGCCGCCATGGATGCCGCCGTCCTCGTCGCGCACCGCGGCGCCGACATGGAACTTCGAATAGGGCGCATAGGCGCGCACCATCATGGTGCGGGCCAGATGCAACAGGTCGTCCATCTCAGTGCTCCTTCTCGTAGGGTATGCCGATCGCCTTGGGGGCCACGGCGCGACCGATGAAGCCGGCCAACAGGAACATGGTCAGAAGATACGGCAGTGACTGGATCAGCTGCACCGGCACCTCGCCGATGGCCGGCACCCTCACGCCCTGCAGTCGGATCGCGACGGCATCGAGCAGGCCGAACATCAGGCAGGCGCCGAACGCCGGAAACGGCCGCCATTTGCCGAAGATAACGGCGGCCAGCGCGATGAAGCCCTGGCCCGCCGTCATGTCGCGACTGAATCCCGCATTCTGCGCGATCGCGATGTAGGCGCCGGCCAAGCCCGCGAACAGGCCGCACAGCAGCACCGCGCGATAGCGCAGCCACGGCACCGAGATGCCGGCCGAGTCGACTGCCAGCGGCATCTCGCCCACGGCGCGCAGGCGCAGGCCGAAGCGCGTGCGCGCCACGATCCACCAGGTGAGCGGCACCGAGAGGAGCGCGAGGTAGACCAGGATGTTGTCGCCGGCGCGGGGGAAGAACAGCGGCAGCAGGCGCTCGCCCTCCTCCAGCGCCGGCGTCTGCCCGCCGCGCGCGAACCAGGCCGTGCCCCACACCACCGTGAGGCCGGCGGCGATGATATTGAGGGCGACGCCGCTCACCACCTGGTTGCCGCGATAGGTGATGCAGGCCAGGCCATGCAGCAGCGCCAGCACCTCGGCCGCGGCGATCGCGGCGGCGACGCCCCACCATGCCGAGTGCGTCGTCGCGGCGACGGCGGCGGCGAAGAAGGCGGCCATCAGCATCTTGCCTTCGAGGCCGACATCGATGATGCCGCTGCGCTCCGAGAACAGCCCGCCCATGGCGCACAGGATCAGAGGCGTCGCCGTGCGCAAGGTCGCGGCGGCCACGAGGAAGACGAGGGACAGCGGGTCGTCCATCACGCGCGCCGGAACGAGAAGAGCGCCTGCAGCCAGGGCCGCGGCAGTTGGACCAGCGCACCGGAGAACAGGATCACCAGCCCCTGGATCAGCACCACGGTTTCGCGGGTGATCTGGGGAATGTCGAAGGCGAGCTCGGCGCCGCCCTGCTGCAGGGCGCCGAACAGCAGCGCCGCGAGAGCGATGCCGAACGGATGGTTGCGCCCCATCAGGGCGACGGCGATGCCGGCGAAGCCGTAGCCGGCGGGGAAATCGAGCACGATGCGATGGTGCACGCCCATCAGCTCGTTGACCCCGACGAAGCCCGCCAGCCCGCCGCTGATGCACATCGCCAGCATGGTCATGTGGCGCAGGTTGGTGCCGGCATAGACCGCCGCCTCGGGATTGTGGCCCATGGTGCGCAGCGCATAGCCCCACGGCGTGTGCCACAGGAAAACCCAGACGGCGACGCAGCAGGCGAGCGCCAGCAGCAGCGACAGGTTGAGCGCGTTTCCGCCCATCTGCGGCAGGAAGGCCGACGGCTCGAAGCCGCGGCTCTGCGGCGTCATCGAGCCGGGCGCGATCAGCACGTTGACCATCAGATAGACCATCAGCGCCGCGGCGACAAAGTTGAACATGATGGTCGTGATGACGATGTGGCTCCCGCGCCACGCCTGCAGCCATGCCGGCACGGCAGCCCAGGCCGCGCCGAACAGGGCAGCGGCAATGATACCGACGGGGATCATCAGCCAGATCGGCAGATAGCGGTCGAGGGCAAGGATCGCCAGGCCGCAGCCCAGCCCGCCGAGATAGGCCTGCCCCTCGCCGCCGATGTTGAACAGGCCGCCATGAAAGGCGACGGCCACGGCAAGGCCGGTGAAGATGAAGTTGGTGGCGTAATAGAGCGTGTAACCGATCGACTCGGGCGAGCCGATCGCGCCGGCGACCAGCAGCTCGAGCGCATGGAACGGATCGACGCCGATGATGCGCACGATGATGCCGACGATCAGGAAGGCGAGCGCGACGTTGACGACCGGCAGCAGCACGATGTCGGCCCACGCCGGCAGGGGACGGCGGGACGACGTCACCCTTCGGCTCCGCTCAGGGCAGGCGCCGCTTTCGCTCCTGCCATCATCAGGCCGAGCGTGCGCTCGTCGGCACGGCTGCCATCGACCTCGCCGACGATGCGGCCGGCGAACATCACAAGGATGCGATCGGCAAGCGACAGGATCTCGTCGAGCTCGACCGACACGATCAGCACCGCGCAGCCCGCGTCGCGGCTCTTCACCAGCTCGCGATGGATGAATTCGATGGCGCCGATATCGACCCCACGCGTCGGCTGGCCGACCAGCAGGACCTTGGGGTCGCGTGCCATCTCGCGCGCCAGCACCAGCTTCTGCTGGTTGCCGCCCGAGAAATTCGACGAGCGCAGGCCCGGCACCCTCGGACGCACGTCGAAGCGCTCCATCAGATTCGCACAGTGGGCGCCCACGGCCGGACCGTTCAGCAGGTAGTGCTGGCTGAACGGCGGCAGCTCGTGATAGCCGAGGATCGACGTTTCGGAGGCGCGGAATGCCGCGACCATGCCCTGTCGCTGCCGGTCCTCCGGAACATGGGCGACGCCCAGATCGCGCATCTCTGCGGGATCGCCCGGATGCCGGGCATCGATCCTGCGGCCGCACACCGTGAGCGTGCCGCTGCTCGGACGGCGGATGCCGGCCAGAACCTGCAGCAGCTCGGTCTGGCCGTTGCCCGAGACGCCCGCGATGCCGACGATCTCGCCGGCCCGCAACTCCAGCCCGATATCGTCGAGCAGGACGACGCCGCGCTCGTCGACCAGACCGAGATGCTCGGCCCGCAGCCGCACCTCGCCCGGGTGAGGCGCCGCCTTGTCGAACCGCAGCCGCACCTTGCGGCCGACCATCAGCTCGGCCAGCTCCTCGGCATCGGTGTCGACGGTCCGGCGCTCGGCCACCATCTGGCCCTGGCGCATCACGAACACCCGGTCGGTCGCCGCCATGATCTCGCGCAGCTTGTGCGTGATCAGCACGATGGTGACGCCGCGCGCCTTCAAGGTCGCGAGGATGCGGAACAGCTGGTCGGTCTCCTGTGGTGTCAGCACCGCGCTCGGCTCGTCGAGGATCAGGATGCGGGCGCCGCGAAACAGCACCTTGAGGATCTCGACCCGCTGCTGCTCGCCGACCGACAGGTCGGCGACCTTCGCGTCCGGATCGACGGTGAGGCCATAGTCGCGCGACAGCCGCGCCAGCTCGGCCCGCGCCGCGGCAAGGCCGCCCGCCAGCATCGGCCCGCCCTCGGCGCCGAGCACCAGATTCTCGAGCACGGTGAAGCTGTCGATCAGCATGAAATGCTGGTGCACCATGCCGATGCCATGGCGGATAGCGTCGCGCGGGCCGTCCATCTGCACCGGCTCGCCATCGACCCGGATTTCACCCGCATCCGCCCGGAAAAGCCCGTAAAGGATGCTCATCAGGGTCGACTTTCCGGCGCCGTTCTCCCCGACGATCCCGGTTATCGCCCCCTTTTCGACCGCAAGCGACACGCCACGCACCGCATGCACGCTGCCGAACGACTTGTCGATGCCGTCGAGCTCGATCGCCGGAACGCTCACTTGCAGCTGTTGTTGCTCATGTAGTCGATGACGGTGATCTTGCCCGAGATGATGTCGGCCTTGGCTGCATCGACCTTGGCCTTCATCTCCGGCGTGATCAGCTTTTCGTTGTACTGGTCGAGCGCCCAGTCGACGCCGCCCTCCTTCAGCCCGAGCACCTGCACGTCGCCCTTCCAGGTCCCGTCCTGCCTCGCCTTGAAGCTGTTGTAGGCCGCGACGTCGACCCGCTTCAGCATCGAGGTCAGCATGTTCCCCGGGTGAAGGTAATTCTGGTTCGAGTCGACACCGATGCCGAGCATGCCTCGATCCTTTACCGCCTGGAGGATTCCGATGCCCGTGCTGCCTGCCGCCGCATAGACGACGTCGACGCCGCGATCGAACTGGCCCTTGGCCAGCTCCGCGCCGCGCCCCGGATCGTTCCACGCGGCAGGCGTCGTGCCTGTCATGTTGGTGATCAGCTCGGCATTGGGATTGGCGTACCTGATGCCCTGCTCGTAGCCACACTGGAACTTGCGCACCAGCGGGATATCCATCCCGCCGACGAAGCCCACCTTGCCGGTCTTGGACGCCATCGCGGCCAGCATGCCGACCAGGAACGAGCCCTCATGCTCGCGGAACACGACCGACTGCACGTTGGGCAGCTTCACCACGCTGTCGATGATGGTGAAGTGCGTGTTGGGGAATTCCTTACCGACCTTCTCCAGTGCGACGGCCTGGGAGAAGCCGACCGCGATGATCGGGTCCTGCCCGCGCTGGGCAAAGCGGCGCAGCGCCTGCTCGAACTGGGTCTCGTTGCTCGGCTCGAAGTCGGCGACGGCGATCTTCGTCTCGTCCGAGAACTTCTTGGCACCGTTGGAAACGCCTTCGTTGAACGACTTGTCGAACTTGCCGCCATTGGCATAGACGATCGCCGGCTTGACGGCGGTCTGCGCCTGGGCGAACCCGGCCATCGGGAGGCCAGTCACGGCGACCAGCGCGAGCAGCGATACTGTCCAACCTCTCATGAAGGCTCCCCTTGTGGCGCGTGAGATGGTGAATGTCACAAGTGTGGACCGGCCCGGCCCGCTGGTCTAGGCGGGATGGTCCGGCACGCCCCTTGCACGCCTCGTGCCGCCCGGGAGGAACCATGGCCGACTACGAAACAGTGATCCGCAACACCACCATCGCCACCGCCTCGGACGTGGTGAAAGGCGACATCGGCATCGTGCGCGGCCGGGTCGTGGCGCTCGGCGAGCATCTCGACAAGGGGCAAAAGGAGATCGACGCCACCGGCCTGATCGCCGTGCCGGGCGGCATCGACGCCCATGTCCATTTCGACCAGGACACCGCCGACGGCTCGGTCTTCGCCGACGATTTCGAGAGCGGCAGCCGCGCGGCCGCGGCCGGCGGCACCACGACCATCATTCCCTTCGCCTACCAGAGCAAGGGCCAGCCGCTGCGCGACGCGGTCAACAAGTACCACAAGCGCGCCGAGGGCAAGTCGCTGATCGACTACGCCTTCCACGTGATCCTCTCGGACGCCAGCGAGAAGATCATGGGCCAGGATTTCACCGCCCTGGTCGCCGACGGCTACACCTCCTTCAAGGTCTACATGACCTACGACGACGTGAAGCTGACCGACCGCGAGGTGCTCGACGCGCTCGCCGCCGCGCGGCGCGAGCAGGCCATGCTGATGATCCATGCCGAGAATTCCGACTGCATCGCCTGGCTGACCGAGCGGCTGGAATGGAAGGGCATGACGGCGGCGAAGTTCCACGCCACCTCGCGGCCCTACGTGGTCGAGCGCGAGGCAACCCATCGCGCGATCTCGCTCGCCGAGCTGCTCGACGTGCCGATGCTGCTGGTCCACGTCTCGGCCAAGGAGGCGATGCACGAGATCCAGCGCGCCCAGGCACGCGGCCTCAAGGTCTATGGCGAGACCTGCCCGCAGTACCTCTTCCTGAGCGAGGAGGATTTCGACAAGCCAGGCGACGAGGGCAGCAAGTGCGTCTGCTCGCCGCCGCCGCGCGGCACCGAGAACCAGGAGCATATCTGGACCGGCCTCAGCGCCAACACCTTCCAGGTGCTGTCGTCCGACCACGCCGCCTTCAAGTACGACGACCCGCGCGGCAAGAAGCTGCCCGGCGCCGACAAGAGCTTCCGCCGCATCCCCAACGGCGTGCCGGGCGTCGAGACCCGCCTGCCGCTGCTGTTCTCCGAGGGCGTCAACAAGGGCCGCCTCACCCTGCAGCAGTTCGTGGCGCTGAGCTCGACCAACGCCGCCAAGATCTACGGCCTGCATCCGCGCAAGGGCACGATCGCGGTCGGCGCCGACGCCGACATCGTGCTGTGGGACCCGACGCGCCGGGTGAGCCTCACCAACTCGATCCTGCACCACAATTGCGACTACACGCCCTACGAGGGCCGCGAGCTGACCGGCTATCCGGTGATGACCCTGTCGCGCGGCGAGGTCGTGATGGACGAAGGCCGGATGAGCGGCTCGGCCGGCCGCGGCCTGTTCCAGAAGTGCGACCGCCCCGAGCCCGCCCGCCCGCGCGGCAAGCCGCTGATCGATCCGTCGATCTTCAGTTGAACTCCCTTGCCCACTCCTTGTGCATGCGCCCACCTCGCCACACGAAAGGTGTCAGCATCTTCCCCTGCCAGGGATGAGGTATGACGAAAGATGGTGGGGAAGCCCGCTACGACCACGCTCAAAAGCAAGTCTCGCAGTGAACCGCGGATTGAACTGAGCCGGTAACCGGCTGGCAGAAGCCGCCCGGAAGCGGCATGGCCAAACCGGGCGATGCCGCACTGTGCAAGGTCTTCGACCGAGCTGATCGGTGCCGGCCATTGGGACGGCTATCGGCCGCGCGAGTCGGTGCACGAACGCAACACCGATGTCGTCCATCACCGGAGCGAGCACTATCGCGGGCCGACCGGGAAACGACGAGCCTGCTCGTTTGCATTCCCCGTCGCGGTAGGGAAACGCGAAGAACCTGATCGCTTTTCGGTTGATCCGGCGAGTTACAGTTTCCCCATATCCGCGTCATGTCATGCCATGGCGGAACATTCGCGATGAACGGGCACCGTTGGACCTGCGCCACTACGCTGGCGCTGGATCTCGGTGGTGAAGAAGCGCGGCCACGTGATGGATGCGATCCGCTCCTTCCTTGGGTCCGCCCTGCCGCTCTGTCTCTTCCCCTCGCTGCGGCTGCCGCCTCCTTCGACGGCCAGCACGAGAGCGACGACGACCCGTTCGACGAGCTGCGCGAGCGATGAGCACCACCACAATACAGGAGCGCTGAATGCCGATCGTCCGCCTCTATCCCGACAGCGACTTCTTGCCGCTGCGCATTCCCGACGCCACGCCGAACGTGCCGGCGGCAGGAGACATCGACCTGTTCGGTGGCAACCGGGCGCGCGACCTGCAGGCGGCCGGCCAGAACCTCGGCCAGACGAGCGACACGCTGTTCGCGCTCTACGAACGTCACACGCAGCAAGCCAACGACATCCGCGTGCAGGACTTCAACAACCGGTTCATCACCGGGATGCAGCAGATCCTGCGGACAGGTCCGGAAGCCTACTTCAACCAGAAGAGCGCGGACGCGATCAGGGGCGCCGGCACCGCGACGGAGCGGCTGGCGAAGCTCAAGGAGGAGGTGATCGGACAGGCGCCCAACGACTATCAGCGGCGGAAGCTTGCGCCTATCCTCGATGCGCATTTCGCCTCGGGGTCTGAGCAGATCGCCCGGCACGTCGACCAGCAGCAGCAGGTCTACGAGCGCAATGTTCATCTGGCCTCGATCGAGGTGGCGGAACAGGAGGCGATCAGCAACCCGGGCAACCTCGCCGGAGCCATAGCCCGTGCCGCGGACGCCACCCGCGCGCTCTACAAGGGCCAAGCGCCGGAGGTTATCGAGAACGAGGCGCGCAAGGCGGCGTCGCGGGTCGTGTCGAGCCTGATCAAGGATCGCCTGGTGAGGAACGATCGCGCGGCAGTCGGACTTTATCGGCAATACGAGCGCCGGCTCGACCGGAACGAGCGCACGTCTCTGCGCATGGCGGTCGAGACGCTGTCCAACAGTGTGGAGGCCGCCGACTGGGTCCGCGGTCGCAGCACCACCTTATCTGCCCCGATAGACGCCGTGAGCGCCACGAGCGCCTCGACCGTGAGCACGCTGCTCGATGAGGATGGCGTCGCCGGCTATCGCCAGCGGCTGGAGGAGATCGAGGCTCGCCGCCAAGCGCTGATCGCGTTGAACGAACAGGAGTTCACTGCTCATCCGGCGCGCCTGCGCGCCAACCGAACGGCGATCGAAACCGACAGCGCCCAGGCGCGCGCGGCAGTGAATGCCGATGCAAACGGGCTTCACGCCAAGCTGCGCCGCCACCTGACGACGGGCGGTCCGAATGGCGGACCCGCCGTGACGCTCCCGTCGGCGACGATCATGAGCCGCCTCACCGAGCCGCAGCAAGACGCGGTAACCGCTCAGATCAATGCCGCCATCGAAGGCCGCAAGCCGAGCACCGATCCTCAGACCTGGCACACGATCCACCAGGGCCTGATGGCCGACGACGCCGAAGAGCGGCAGCGTTGGGCGTCGAAGAACCTGGTCTCGTTCATGGGCCAGCTGTCTGAGGAGGACCTCGCCGGCCTCGAGAAGCTGCAGGCATCGGTCCGTGGTAACGGCGCCGAGTCGACCCGGCTGCAGGCCATCAATCGAATAGCCAACCGAGCGCTTCAGTCGTTGGGCATCAATCCTGCGTTTGCACCAGATAGCAATTCGGCCGAATCGGCGACGTTTCACCGTGTACTGCAGGACGAGCTGTCGGCGTTCGAGAGCAGCAAAGGGCGGCCGGCCACGGCGGCGGACGCGCAGGACATCGTCGACAGACTAGCGGCGACAGCAAAGAGAAGCCGCTGGCTAGTAGGCAGCGGTCCGAACGCGCCTCTGAAAGATATGATGGTTCACCGGTCCCCCGACACTGCTTCAAATGAGGATAACACGCCGCAAGCCGACGAAAACCCGGCTCTTCCTCGGACCGACTCGACTAGTCTTAGTCCGGCGGAAGTAGCTCGTGCAACCTACCAGCTGGTCGGCACGAAGACGATTCCAGCCGCAACAGAGCCATCCGAATTTGTTAAAGCGGACCCGCAAGATGTCCACTTCGCTGCCGCTGGAGATCTGAAATGCGAAGGCTTTTCTGCGGGATGTCAAAACCGCGGTAGTTGGGGCACTACAGCGACGTATGGCATCTCAGGTCGTAAACTTTGTTATGATTGTGCCGTAAAAATTTTAGGGATCGGAGATGAGCCAGCCGGAGAGAAATCCAACATTCTCCAGCCATTTCTTCTCAAAGGGCGCTAGGAGCCTGTTAGACAGCTCAGATTTGTGCCCGCGACGAATGTAAGTGTCCTATTTTGGCTTTACGAGCAATAATTCTTGAGCATGGAAGGCCGACGAAGGGGGCAGTCTCAGCTGGCCAGCTGGCGGATTGCGCTCCGCAGGGCCACCTATCGCGGCTATCGTGTGGTTAGCTTGAGGAACGCTGGACCGATCGACGATCGAGTGAGTGCAAATGCGGCGTGGGTCAGCACCGCTTGATCCTGCATTGCTTCTCAATGGATACGCACGCGCGATGTGCGTGTCTCGGCAGATTGCGCAGTGAGCCGGAGGCGCGTGGACGTGGCAATCTTCGCGGGTGATCTGCCGCACTCATGCACAATCAGTGCGTTCCGGCGGCGACACTTGGAGGCGCTGCCCGGCGCTCGCTAAAATGTTAAGGCTTGCCCAGAAAGCAGGCTGAACAAGCTGGAGCACGTGGTGCGGAACGGCGGGAAGCCCAAGGCAAGTACCTCTAGCCGAGGCGATGAGCTATGCTCATATGAAAGGTGGGAAGCGGAGCACCGGGTGGAGGTCGATCGCGTGCGGGCGGGCCACCGATGTAGCCGATTAGGAGAAGGAGAGGTCGAGGCGAATATCAAGGCGCCGCAGAGGCGCAGAATCGGTGTGAGTCGTAGGAGCGCAAAGCGGGCAATTCCGGCTCCCGCACAAAAGTGAACGCCGAGCAGCTACCCGATTCACCAGCAGAATCTCAACGAACTGAAAGACGGAAACATGACTCGTCTATATCTCTTCATTCCTTAGGCATCTAGGTTATCTGGACGGGGTTCCTAAAGAGCAAGAGCATGCCGGATCGCGAAGATGAGCTGAGAAAACTTGCCGTCGGTGACATTTTCCATGCCAACAGCCCCAACGGGGCGAGCCTGATTTGTCTGGTTTTGTCAGTGACAGAAGAAGCGATTCAATCGAGGACTGTGACCACGCAGGTGTACCTTGAGTTTGATCGTCGAACAGGTAACGCGGAATGGGGTGAAGACCCGATCATATGTACTATAGATTCGATAACTCCTCTGCCCGTGGAAATTCATAATACTATGTTGGGAATCGATCGAAAGTTTAGGCTGGAGCGAAACTTAGAACGGTTGAGGTTGACTGACGCGGAGAAACGCGCGCTCGTATTCGTGGCTAGTCATTACCCATCAAATCAGCTGTAGTTCTGCAATTTATGGTGCATAGAGTGTACTAAGATGATAATCGGCTGACAGAAGTCGCCCCCTGCGGCGCGGCAGGCCGCTGATCGACCCGTCGATCGTCAGCTGACCTCTTCTCTCCTCCCCATTCTCATTGGGAGGGAAAGAGCTTGGGTCTTCGGGTATTCGAGCTGCGGCCCTCTACCAATCACAACCTGGGAATGCTGGCGACGGGTTTGCCTCGCTGCCCTTGCTTGACGAGCTGGGCCAGGAAGTGCGCAAACGGCACGATGTCCTGCCCAACACTCGCTTGCTCCAGCGCGGCCATGTAGGCGTCCCGCCGTTGCAGCGGCACGACCGTCCAGGGATAGCCGCCGGCAGCCATCATCACATTCATCAGGAAGCGACCCATGCGGCCGTTCCCGTCCATGTAGGGATGAATGTAGACGAAGACGAAGTGCCCGAGCACGACCCGCACGGCAGGTTCGGGTTCCTGCGTCAGCATGTCGAAGTATGCTGCCATCGTATCGACGACCGCTTCGCGGCGCAGCGGTACATGCATGGAACGACGGATATGGACCTGGCCGTCGCGGTAGCCGGCCAGATCGGCGGCGCGCAGCAGACCCGCCGTCACGCCCGGCGAGAACATTTCCCGGTACCAGGTGCCATGATCGTCGTCGGCAACGGTGCCTGGAGTCTCGCCGCGCAGGACGCGCTGCAAGCTCCTTTGGACCGCTTGAAAAGCCAGCCAGTAGCCGCGCGCAGCAAGGGCGTCGCGATGTTGGCGGTCGTTCTCGTCGAGGTCCGGACTCCAGTTCCCGCTCCGCACCAGCTCGATAAGCTCCGGGCTGACGCGATAGCCTTCAATCGACAAGGAGTGATACGCGTCGGTGACGTAGGTCTCCTGGACATGCGTCATGTAGGCGTCCAAGTCGTTCGGGCGGCCGGGCGGATTCGGAAACCTGTCGACGACCGGACCGCGCATGGCCTGCCACATGAGGCGGATGCGGCTTGCGTAGGGGGATGCCTCGCGACTCGGCAGGGTGATGTCGACCCTGGTCTCGAACGGATCCTCCTCTCTAACGGCGTACCCGGCGGCGCGCATGGCGCCCAGGATGTCATTGGCGATCCGGTCGCGGCCGATGTTGCGGAACGCGCCGACAAGACGCCCGGCGATCGTGCTGTGACCGCCGTCGAGAAGCCTGGGGAGGACCTCGGACGCATTGCGGATGCTGGCGAGCGCCGCGCGCGCATCGGTGGGATTGTGCTGGAAGAACGCCGGAGAGCTGACGATCAGGGCCACGGGCAGAGAGAAGAGCCGCAGGCCATCCTTGATCTCGACGTCGCGGCCATCGGGGAGCGCTGCCCGGATGTCGAGGAGAGACGTGCCGTGAGGCAGCTGGGTGGGATGGTTCCCGGCCCTGGGAGACCGCACCACGAGCTGCCGGGGCACGGTCTGGTTTCCGACGTGCAGGGACAGGGACTGTTCGGGCGACAACGCCCAGTCGCGGTCGAACCGCTCGTGCAGGTAGGCGCCCGCAAAGTCCCAGAAGGCAGAGTACCACGCCGTACTCTCGCCGGCTGTGCCATTGGGCCGGGAGGGGATGTACCAACCCTTCATCACCTCCTGCAGGAATCCGTTCTTCTGGAGCCGTTCGCGGTGCACCCGGCTGAGGTCTTTGGCTCGAATCGCGACAAGTCCCCGCTTCTGCAGCGCGTTGAGCGCGTCCAGGGACTCCGCTAGCTTCTGCTGTGGCGTGGCCATCGGCTTTTCGCGCGCTCTTGCCGCTGCACGATTATTCGCTTTTCGTGCTGTGCGATTGTTAGCTTATCGTGTTGTGCGGCCGTTAGCTTATTCTGCTTAAGACAAGATGGAAAGGTCTCGCTGCCACCGACTGGAGTGGAAGGGCATGACGGCCGCCAAGTGC
Organism: Reyranella sp.; assembly: GCF_965279465.1. Classification (NCBI taxonomy): domain Bacteria; kingdom Pseudomonadati; phylum Pseudomonadota; class Alphaproteobacteria; order Hyphomicrobiales; family Reyranellaceae; genus Reyranella; species Reyranella sp. Next base: position 1,919,227 of record NZ_OZ257242.1, on the reverse strand, counting down.
ACGCCACCGCGCGGCCCTGCGTGGGCCGAGCGCGAGGCGGCCCCCCTGCAGAAGGCTGGTCTCGCCCGCAACCACGTTTCAGTGTGTGGCGAGCGGTTCCGACACGTGATAGGAAATGGCAACAGGCAGGGCGAACGTCCCGCCGCCGATCTCGCGTTCATATCGATGGAATGGTGACGGCATGAGCACATTCACGATCAACGGCAAGAGCCACACCTTCAACGGCGATCCGGAGATGCCGCTTCTCTGGTACCTGCGGGATGTCGTCGGCATGACCGGCACCAAGTTCGGTTGCGGCGCGGCGCTGTGCGGCGCCTGCACCGTCCATGTCGACGGCTCGGCCGTCCGCTCCTGCCAGATGCAGGTAGGCGATCTCGAGGGCCAGGCCGTCGTCACGATCGAGGGGCTTTCGCCGGACGGCATGCATCCCGTCCAGAAGGCTTGGCGCGACCTCAATGTGGCCCAGTGCGGCTACTGCCAGGTCGGCCAAATCATGCAGGCCGCGGCGCTCCTCAAGGACACGCCCAAACCGACCGATGCCGATATCGACTCGGCCATGAGCGGCAACATCTGTCGCTGCGGCACCTATCCGCGCATCCGCGCCGCCATCAAGCGCGCCGCGCAGGGAGGCTGACCATGGCCACGACTCCCGAACTCGGCAACCTCAGCCGCCGCGCGCTCGTCCTCGGATTGGCCGCCGGCTCCCTCGTCCTCGCCACGCGCGTCCCGCCCGCGACGGCGCAGGAAAAGAAGTATGCCGGCGATGGCATGAAGGGCGGGATCAAGGACGATCCGCGCCTCATCCTCTCGGTCGCCAGCGACGGCACCGTCAACCTGCTGTGCATCCGGGCCGAGATGGGCCAGGGCGTCCGCACGGGATGGGCGACGGTCGTCGCCGACGAGCTGGAAGCCGACATGGCGCGGGTCAAAGTCCTGCAGGCGCAGGGCGACGAGGCGCGCTACGGCAATCAGGACACAGACGGCTCGCGCAGCATGCGCCATCATTTCATGGCGCTGCGCCGCATGGCCGCCGCGGTTCGGCAGATGCTGGAGCAGGAAGCGGCCAGCCGCTGGACTGTGGCCGTCGCGGAGGTCAAGGCGCAGAACCATGAGGTGGTGCACGCCGCGAGCGGCCGGCGCGTGGGCTTCGGCGAGCTTGCGTCGGGCGCCGCGGCGCGGCCGGTACCGGCGCGGGAGACGCTGGTGCTCAAGACGCCGGACCGTTTCCGCTACATCGGCAAGGACGTTGCCCTGGTCGACAATCTCGACTTCACCACCGGCAGGGCCCAGTACGGCATCGATGCCCGCCTCGACGGCATGGCCTATGCCGTCGTCGCCCGGCCGCCGGTGTTCGGCGGCAAGGTGAAGAGCTTCGACGCGGCCGAGACCCTGAAGGTGCCGGGCGTGCTGAAGGTCGTGCCGATCGACGCGCCGCCGATGCCGCCGGTGTTCATGCCGCTCGGCGGCATCGCCGTGGTGGCGGAGAACACCTTTGCCGCCATCAAGGGACGGTCGCGCCTGAAGATCGAATGGGACGACGGGCCGAACGCCAGCTACGACTCGGCGGAGTTCCGCAAGACCCTGGAAGCGGCCGCGGCCAAGCCAGGCAAGGTCGTGCGCAACGATGGCGACGTCGACAAGGCGCTGGCCGGCGCGGCACGGCGCATCGACGCCTCCTACTATATCCCGCACCTCGCCCACGCGACGATGGAGCCGCCGTCGGCTACCGCGCGGGTGTCCGACGCGGCGTGCGAGATCTGGACCAGCACGCAGAACCCGGAGGCCATCCGCGGCCATCTCACCAAAGTCCTGAACATGCCGGTCGACAAGATCGTCGTGAATGTCCTTTTCCTCGGCGGAGGCTTTGGCCGCAAGTCGAAGGGCGACTACGCCATCGAGGCGGCGATCCTCTCCCGCGCCATGGGCGGACGCCCGGTGAAGGTCACCTTCACGCGGCCGGACGACCTGCAGAGCGACTACTTCCACACCGTGTCGGTCGAGCGGGTGGAGGCCGGTCTCGATGCCAACGGCAAGCCGGTCGCCTGGCTGCATCGTACCGTGGCGCCGACGATTCTCTCGATCTTTGCACCGGATCAGAAGCACGAGGCGCCGTTCGAGCTCGGCATGGGCGCTGTCGACACGCCCTTCGCCATCCCCAACCTCAGGGTGGAGAACCCGGAAGCGACAGCGCACACCCGGATCGGCTGGCTGCGCTCCGTTTCCAACATTCCACACGCCTTCGCCGTCCAGAGCTTCGTCGCCGAGCTCGCGGCCGCGCTCGGGCGCGACCCGAAGGACTATCTCCTCGAGCTGATCGGCCCGAACCGGCTGATCGACGCCGGCGCGCTGTCGGATGGGTGGATCCATGGCGAGGATCCGAAGCTCTATCCGTTCGACACGGGGCGGTTGCGCCAGGTCGCCGAAACGGCGGCGAAAGAGGCAGGGTGGGGGCGCAAGCTGCCGGAGGGAAGCGGCCTCGGCATCGCCGCGCACCGGAGCTTCGTGAGCTACGCGGCATGCGTGGTCGAGGCGACGGTCAGCCCGAAGGGCGAGCTCACGATCCCGCGCGTCGACTTCGCCTTCGACTGCGGCGCCGTGATCAGTCCCGATCGCGTGCGGGCGCAGATCGAGGGCTCCGTGGTGCAGGGCGTCAGTCTCGCGACCCTGGGCGAGATCAGCTTCAAGAACGGCCGCGCGGAACAGACCAACTTCGACGGCTATGAGCTGACCCGCATCGATGCCGCACCGAGGGAAATCCACGTGCACCTGGTCAATACGGCCGGCTATGACAAGCCGCTGGGCGGGGTCGGCGAACCCGGCGTCCCGCCCGTCGCGCCGGCCCTGGCCAATGCGATCTTCGCTGCCTGCGGCAAACGCATCCGCACGCTGCCGATCCGCGACCAGCTCGTCCCGCGAAGGACGTGACGTCGGCGCACGTCGCGGTCCTCTACCAGGGCCGCATGTGCACCGGTTGGCCCGACGCGGTGGGGTTGCGCGATTGGGACCGTCGACGATGCAGGGTATCGTCTGCCTCGCGCTGCTGTTTTCCGAGGGCGTCAACAAGGGCAGCCAGCTGTTCGTGGCGCTGAGCTCGACCAGCGCCGCCAAGATCTACGGCCTGCATCCGCGCAAGAGCGCGGTCGCGGTCGGCGCCGACGCTCCTCGCCTGCGATAGGGAAAAAGGGGGGTTGGAGATGGCTTCGCCGTACCAACAGTCGCTGAGTCAACAATCGCCGGGCCGTTGGAGCCAATCGGCAACTTGTTGGGCGGCCTGTCGAAGAATCAGACACAACCGGTGATTTTCGGCGGTAGCCCCACAGAAACTGCCAACACGGTCGTTCTACCGCGCAAATCGCAAGCAGCAGGTGACGCTCTCGTGGAACAATTGCAAAAGGCCTAGGATACTAAAGGGGGCGCGGCTTATGACCTACAGTCTGACAGAAGGGCAGCTTGATCCGCCGGCAGATCCACGTTTAGTCGAGGGACTTTCTTCCAGTGTGCAGGTGGCTCTTTCCGGTGAGTATCTTGACTTCCTTCGGCAGCACAACGGAGGCGAAGGCTTCATCGGGGATCACTACATTATCCTTTGGAAAGCTGAGGAACTGGCTGACTTCAACCGAGAATATGAGGTCGACAAGTACGCTCCCGGCATACTCCTGTTCGGCTCCAGCGGTGGCGGTGAGGGCTACGGCTTCGATACTCGATCGCCGTCGATGCCCATTGTTGAGATTCCTTTCATCGGGATGGAGCTTCGCTATGCGAGGCCCGTCGCCAAGGACTTCCGGGACCTCTTTGTCCAGCTTGCGATGCCACTATGAGCGATCGTCCGCATACGCACCCGAAAAAGGGCATGGAGCTGGTGGAGATCAAGCCCATCATCGTCGGAGGAGATCCGACCGACCCCAAGAACAAGACCTGGGTAACGCGGCAGCAGCACTTTGAGCTTGTGCGCTTCTGGAATCGCATAATCAGCGATCTTCGCAAGCAGGACGACCAGTGAAGTAGGCGCAGGCTGAGCTTGCTGCCGCGCTACCATCTTCTTCTGTGGTCATGTCGTTTCCGTTCGAGACGGATGGGTTGTGTGCAAAACCATCCCACCCCGGCCGGGAGCGGCGTGGCCCACCGGGCGTCCTCTGTCAGCTCAACACCGTCTCACTTCAGGTCGCGTTCCGTCGAGGGCCGCATCGGCGGCTTTGCGACAAGGCGCACCCGGGTATGCCGCGCACGATCGACGGTGACGGATCAATTCGCCGGCCGGTACTGCTCCATGAAGGCCAGGACCTCGGCGACCGGTAGCACGTCGGCGTACTTCACGGCCATGTCGTAGAGGTTGGCGAAGTGCGGGCTCTCGTGCTTGTCGGAGACGCACTCCTCCGGGACGATCATGCGATGGCTGCGCGACAGGCCGTCGACGACCGTCGCGCGGACGCAGCCCGAGGTCGAGCCGCCGGTCACCACCACCGTGTCGACCCGGTGGAAGGTGAAGAGCGACGACAGATTGGTTTCGAAGTACGCGGACGCCATGCGCTTGTTGATCACGATGTCGCCGCGCTCGATCTCGCAGCGCTCGTCGAGCCCGGCGCGACGTGAATCCGCCTTGATGTTCTGCAGCGAATCGGGTGTGTCGGTGCGCGTGCCCCACACGCCGCAATCCTCGCCCGAGTCGAGATACGACACGTAAGTCCAGACCACCGGGCAGCGATTGGCGCGGAACAGGCGCGCCAGCGCGTTGACGTACTCGATCTGCCGCGGATCGGTCTCGTAGGCGGTGACGAACTCCGCCGGCCGCGTATAGGCGTTCTGGATGTCGACATTGACCAGTGCAGGTTTGCGGCCGAAGCCAAAGCGGGGGCGACCCGGGTTGGCCTTGAGCGCCTCGTACATCTCGCGTGCCGTCATGCTGGACGTTTCCATCAGCCGAACCTCCGGATCGAATAGGGCTCGACCGGCAAGCTGGTCGAGCGGCCGGCGATCATCTCCGCCGTGAGCCGCGCCAGCACCGGGGCCAGGGTATAGCCGTTGGAGCTGACGCAATTGTAGAAGCCGGGCAGGCCGGGCACCTCGCCCAGGATGGGCGCGCGGTCGATGTTCACGTTCATGCCGGCCCAGATGCGAATTGCGTGCAAATCCCTGAGCGCCGGCACCGCGCGCGACGCAATCCAGAGATTTCCCTCGACGCTGGCCCGCAGCGCCCGCGAGAGCTTCTGCTTCTCGTCCAGCCCGGCCGTCCAGCCGCCGCCGATCATGAAGGCGCCCGACGCCATCTGCTTCAGCGTCAGGTGCCGGCCGGCATAGGCGACCAGCCGGGTGAGCGTCGGCGCCGTTGGCTCGGTGACGATCATCTGCAAGGGTGCGGCGCGGACGGGAATCGTCACGCCGGCCAGCGCCGCGATCTGCGCGGCCCAAGGCCCTGCCGCATTGACGATCCGTCCGCAGCGGATCTCGCCGCGGCTGGTCGTCACCTTCCAGCCGGCGCCGTCGCGGGCGATGGCCTGCACGTCGCTGCCGCGCCGGAACCGCGCGCCCAGCTCCTTGGCCCGCGCGATCACCGCATAGGTCCCGCGCAGGGGATTGATCTTGCCCTCGCCGGGACACCATTCGGCAGCGATCGCCTTCTCGCCGATCGACGGCTCCATCCGGCGCAGCTCGTTGCTGCCGATCAGCTCGGCCTCGATGCCCCGGCTCTTCTCCAGAGCGATCTTTCCCTCGAGGAACGCGATGTCGCGCTCGCTCTCGCCCAGCATCAGCCCGCCGGTGACCTTGATCTCGAGATCCTCGCCGGTGTCGCGCTGGATCTCCTGCCACAACGCGATCGAGGCAGGCCCGAGCGGCAAGGTGTCTGCCGCGCGGTTCCCGGCGGGCGGCGCGCCGGCGACGAAGTCGAAGGCCAGCAGCTGGACATGCAGGCTGCCGGCATTGGCGCCGGAGGCCTGCAGGTTCATGTCGTCGCGCTCAACGAGCATCACGTCGATGCCCTCGTGCGCCAGCCAGTAGGCCACGCAGGAACCCGCGACGCCGCCGCCGATCACCAGCGTGTCCACGGTCTCGACCGGAAGCCTCCCGGTCTCGCGCGGCCGCGCCATGTCCGGCGGCACGAAATCGACATGGCCGGTCCATTCGGGCTGCTCGATCGTGAGCGCGCGGATCGGCACCGGCTTGGCCGGCGGCCGGGGTGCAAACAGGTCGAACTCGCCCGGCTCGCCCGAGCAGATGCGGGCAATGAGCGCCCCGCAGTAGCGGCCCTGGCAGCGTCCCATGCCGGCCCGCGTGGCGCGCTTGAGCGCCGCCGGCGTGTCGTGACCGGCCTTCACCGCGTCGCGCATCACGCTGGCCTTCACCTCCTCGCAGCGGCATACGAGCGCGGCCGAATCGATCGCGGCGGCCTGCTGCGGCGCTGCCTCGAACAGGCGCCACAAGGCCTTCTGGAAGCGCTGGGCACGCGCCAGGCTCCGGCGCGCGCTGCGCGGCTCCGGAACAGCCAGGCCGAGATCGCGCGCGATGGCTGCAGCGGCGATCGAGCCTGCCGCCATCGCCGCCTGGGCGCCGCCGAACCGCGCGCCGTCACCGATGGCGAAAACCTCGGGCACGCTGGTGCGGCCATCGGCATCGGTCACCGTTTCCATCGAGCCGCTGCCGCGCAGCACGAAATCGTGTCGGCAACCGAGCGAGCGGGCGAGCTCGCTCGACGAGGAGAAGCCGTAGCCCAGCGCCACGACGTCGGCATCGATCGACAGATCGGCCGCCTCGACCCGTCGCACGCGATCGTCGCCGAGCAGGCGTGTCACGCGACGGCGCCAATGCAGCAACGGCTTCAGCCGCGACACCAGCGCAAGGCCGCTGGCCAGCAGCGTCGGCGCAGCCCAGCCGGCCTGCAGGAACTCGGGCAGGTTGCCGGCGCCCGGGCGCGACGCCGATTCCAGCACCGCCACGACATTGGCGCCACCGTCGAGCAGCTCGGCCGCGGTCTGCAGGCACAAGGGCCCGTTGCCCGCGATCACGATGCGCTCGCCAGGCGCCACGCGGTAGGAGCGCGCCAGGGTCTGCAGCGCGCCGACCGTCATTACGCCGGGCAGGGTCCAGCCGGGCACCGGCAACGACTGTTCGTAGGCGCCGGTCGCCAGGACGAGGCGCCTGGGCCGGAACAAGGTCGACCGGCCGGCGACGATGGCGGCCACCTCGATCGCCGAGAAGGCCGCCCACACCGTGGTTTCGCTGAGGATACGGACGCCGGCCTGCAGCGTCGCCTCGTGCAGCGCGGCCCCGTCGCGGAACTGGCGATCGAGGTGCTGGCGCTCGGCGGCCAGCGAAGGCGCCAGAGGCTTGAAGAACTGGCCGCCGGCATGCAGGCGCTCGTCGGCAACGATCACATTGGCGCCGGCGCGGGCGAGGTCGCGTGCCGCCGACAGGCCCGCCGGGCCGGCGCCGACCACCAGCACATCGCATGCGATCTCCTCTGCAGCCGGAGCCGGCGCATTGGCCGCAGGACTGGCGATGGGTTCGGAGAGCACTTCCATACCGTCCGCGACCCTGGTCAGGCAGGCGCGCTGGTTGGGCCGGCCGTCGACCGTCACCAGGCAGTCGAAGCAGGCCCCCATGCCGCAGAACGGCCCCCGCGATGCACCCGACCGCGCCTGCCGCACCGACACGATGTCGGCTGCCGCAAGGGCGGCGGCTATGGTCTCGCCGGTCAGCGCCTCGATCTCGGCCCCGTCGAAGCGGAGGCGGACCGGCGCGCCGGCCGGCCGCATGTTCGGGTGCTTCAGGCGCATGGCGGATGGTTTACACTGGCCGCGAAGAGGAACGACATGAAGAAATTTCGCGGCACCTACACGGTTCTGATCACACCCTTCACGGCCGACGGCAAGAAGGTCGACGAAGCAGCCCTGAAACGCCTGGTCGATTTCCAGATCGAGGAGGGCATCCACGGCCTGATCCCACTGGGCAGCACCGGCGAATTCCTGAGCGTGACGCCCGACGAGCGGCGCCAAGTCGTCGAAACCGTGATCAAGCAGGCGGCCGGCCGCGTGCCGGTGCTGATCGGCACGGGCGCGGAATGGACCGACGAGGTGGTGCGCACCAGCCGCGAAGCCGAAGCGATGGGCGCCGACGGGGTGATGATCATCCCGCCGTTCTACAGCGTGCCGACCGACGACGAGCTCTTCGCACACTACAAGAAAGTGTCGGACGCGATCGGCATCCCGGTCATGGTCTACAACAATCCGGCGACGGCGAACGTCGACATGCAGCCGGAGCTGATTGCGCGGATCGCGCAGATCCCCAATTGCCTCTATGTCAAGGAATCGACGCTCGACCCGACGCGGGTGCGTGACATCATCCGGCTCGCCGGCGACAGGATGACGGTGTTCGCGGGCGTGCTGGGCTACGAATCGTTCTGGCTCGGCGCCGAGGGTTGGGTCGCGGTCTGCTCCAACGTGATCCCGCGCTGGTCTGCCGAGCTGTTCAACCTGGTTGCCGACAAGCGCGACATGGACGCCGCTCTCGCACTCTACATGAAGATGACCCCGCTGTTGTGGTGGGTCGGCGGCCCGCGCTACGTCTCGGGCACCAAGGCCGCGTTCGAGATGATGGGCATGCCGATGGGCCCGCCGCGTGCGCCGCGCCTGCCTCTGCCGGAAGCGCAGCGCCCGGCGCTGCGGGAGGTGCTGCGGCAGATGGGCATCCTCGCCGAGGAAAAGGCACGCGCCAGGGCGTAGGCGCGTCGATGAGCCTGCCCCTCGCGGTGCAAGGCATCACATCACTTGTCATTGCAACGGCGAGCAAGCACTGTGGGATGAGCAGACGCTACACGAGACCCCATGCTGACCTTCTCTGACGACGTCTTCACCGAGCCCGAAGACGTCTCGCCCGATACGCTGGCGAACCTGGGCCCACTACGTCGACTGGCCGGCGTCTGGCAATCCGATCACGAGGGGGTGGACGTCAGCCCCAAGGCGGAGGGGCCCGAACGGCGCGTGTACCGCGAGCATATCCGGATGGATCCGATCGATCCGCAGGCCAACGGCCCGCAACTTCTCTACGGCCTGCGCTACCACATCCATATCACCACGGCCGAAGAGCTCATCACCTTCCACGATCAGGTCGGTTACTGGCTGTGGGAGCCGGCCACCGGACTGATCATGCAGACCATCGCCATCCCGCGCGGCCAGGTGGTGCTGGCGGGCGGCCAGGCGGCGGCCGACGACAAGCGCATTTCGGTGGAGGCGCGGCGCGGCGACACGCGCTTCGGAATCTGCTCGACGACGTTCCTCGAGGAAGCGTTCCGCACCGACTACTACCGTATCGACATCACCTTCAACGACGACGGCAGCTGGACCTACCTCACACGCACGGACCTGGCCGTCCGCGGCCAGGAGCCGGCATTCAATCACCACGACACGAACACTCTGCGGCGGGTCGCACCGCCCACGCCGAACCCGCTCGTCGATCTGCTGAAGGGCGGCAAGGCAGGTTAGGCCTGAGTGGGTCGGGCCTTCCGGCTCGCCTCATTGGAGCGCCGCGGTCCCCGCAAGAGATTCGCGCTCTACCGATCGTCCCTTGCGAGCTGATGGTCGGCGGTAGCGCCGTAGGCCTTGCCGTAATAGGCCTCGATTCGACGCTGCACGAAGTCCCAGCAGGTGGTCATGGCGAGATAGATGATCGCCACCACCATGAAGACCTCGAGCACTTGGAACTTCTGCTGCATCAGGATCTGGCCGCGGCGCAGCACTTCCTCCATCGAGATCACCGAGGCGATGGAAGTCGTCTTGAGCAGGCCATTCACCGAATTGCCGAGCGGCGGGATGATGACCCGCAGCGCCTGGGGCAGGACCACCAGCCGGAAGATCTGAAACGGGCTCAACCCCATGGCGCGGGCCGCCTCGGTCTGGCCCTTGGCGACCGACAGGATACCGCCGCGCAGGATCTCCGAGAGATAGGCTGCCTCGTTCAGCGCCAGCCCGATGATCGCCGCTTCGAGCACGCTGAAGCGCACCAGCCCGAGCTGCGGCAGGCCGGTGTAGATGATGATCAGCTGCACCAGCAGCGGCGTGCCGCGGAAGATCCAGATGTAGGCCTGCGCCGACCGCGACAGCGCCTTGTGCTTGCTGAGGCGCATCACGGCGAGGCCGAGACCGATCAATCCTCCCAGGATGAGCGTGCTGATCGTCAGCCCGATCGTCCACAACGCGCCTTCAAGAAGGTAGAGATTGGTGAAGTAGCTCCAGAAGCCTTCCCAATTCCAGACCTTCATCTAAGTAGGGCCGGGTCCACTGATGGCGAAGGTCGAGCCGTCCATCTTGAGCACGCCGTACTGGTCGAGCAGCTTGTCGTAGAAGCCATCCTTCTTGAGGTCGTTGAGCGCGCCGACCACTGCGTCGGCCAGCGTCCTGTTGGCGAAGGCAAAGCAGGCGGTCTGCGGGAAGACGCCCGAGATCGCGCGCGTGAAGTCGCCGCGCTGCTGCATGAACATCGCCGTGGCGTCGATCGAGGTCGCGGCATCGGACTGGCCGGCGCGAAGTGCCTGGAAGGCCTCGGCGAAGTTGTTGAAGGTCATCACCGTGATCGGCTTCAGGCCCTTGTCCTGTGCCATCTTGGCGACCTCACGGGTGCGCCGTTCCTCGATGCCGCCGAGCTCGACCGAGATCTTCTTGCCGGCGAGGTCCTCGACCGTCTTCAGCCCGAGCGGATTGCCCTTGGCGGCAAGGAAGCTGATGGCGGCCTGCTCGTAGGGCACCATGTACATCAGCTTCGACCGTTCCTCGGTGAAGAAGATTCCGGTGTTGATCATGTCCCAACGCCTGGCCGCGAGACCTGGGATCATGGTTGCGAACTCGGTGCGGATATATTCCGGCGTCAGGCCGAGACGCTTGCAGATCTCGTTGGCGAGCTCGACCCGCATGCCCTGGAGCTGGCCCTTGTCGTCGACGAACTGCAGCGGGGGCAAGGTCGGATTGATGGACATCACCAAAGTGCCGGCCTTGATGATCGTGGGCGGCGCGAGCTTTGCCTGGGCGCGCGCGGCTACGGGCGCGATGGCGAGCGCGGCGCCGGCGGCAAGCAGGCCACGGCGGCGAATGGTCTTCTTCATCTGTTCCCCCTCGTCGGTTCCCGGCAGCATGCAAGTTTGACGCCGAACCTCGAGGCGATCAAACCGTCCCGCACCAACCGTCGATTATGGCAGCTGCAACTTTGACCGCCCGCCGGTAGTCCTCGACGTCGACCCATTCGTCGGTGAGGCCGTTCTGCGTGAGGCCGCCGCCGAGCGGCCCGAAACCGACGGTTGGTATGCCGGCCTGCACGATTGGATTGCGGATATCGCTGGCGGTATGGAGCGGATTGACGTGCGGCGGCTGGCCGGTGACGGCCGCGATCGATTGGGCGACCAGTCGATAGAGCGGGCTGTCGATCGGCACTTCCGCGCCCGAGACGCCCGACACCCAGTCGAGCCGCGCTCCTTCGCCCACCGCGGCCGCCATGTCCCTTTGGACCGAAGCCATGTCTTCGCCCGGCAGGAGCGTCAGTGCGCCCTCCATGATGCCCTGCGCGGCGATCCGCGTATGCGCTCCCGCGCGGCCGACATCGAGGTGGGAGATCAGGAGATTGGCGGAACGCTCGAGCAGAGGATGACGGAGCATCTCGCCGCGCCGAGCAACCAAGGCGCTCAGCCGTCGATGGATGTCCGTCAGGAGATCGGCGGGGTTGCTCGCCTGGTGGGTGAAGGCGAGATGGCTGATCTCGTTGGTCTCGGGAGGCGTGCCCTGCACGGTGATGCGGAAGTCGAGCTGGCCGAGGCAGAACGCCTTGATCTCGCGCAGGCCCACGCCCGACTCGGCAGGGTGGAGGTAGACCGCGGCGTCGGCGCGCAGCCCGCCATGAAGCAGAGCCGACACGCCCCGCGCATGGCGCTTGCTGGGCGTGCTGGCGAGAATGACCTCGCCTGCCGGCGCGCGGCCGCTCGTCAAAGCGGCGCGCAGGCCTTCGATCATGATTGCAACGCCGGACAGGTCGTCCGCGGCCCCCCATCCGTGGATGCGCCCGCCGTCGACAATGCCGGCGAAGGGATCGCGCTTCCACCGCTCGGTGCCGGCCACCGGTTCACCGTCGGGATGGGCGAAGAAAATCAGGCTGCGGCCGCCGCCGGATCCCGCGAAACGCGCCACGACGCTCTCACGTTCGCCGGCATCGATTGCCCGCGCGCTGGCGAACTCGCCGACCATCGGGACGTCGCCGGGCCGGTAGCGCACCAACTCCACGCTGCAGCCGAGCGACCTTGCTTCGGCCGCAACGAGCCGTTGGACAGCCGCTTCGCCGTCGCGCTGCGCGCGGATCAGGGCCTTCAGGAACGTAATTGGATCAGTCATTTCTTCGCCGGGAGCGCGGGTCTCCAGACCCGCTCAGAATCTTGAGCGGGTCTGGAGACCCGCGCTCCCGGCCATGAGCTCATTTCAGATCACCACGCGCGCACCGCGCCGGCGCAGCACGCGCATCAGGCTGAAGGTCGTATAGTCGACCGGGTCGCCGTCGGGCGGCACGTCGCGGCCGCCGAGCTTCAGCACCGCGTTGCCGGGCGAGGCATGGATCTCGAGCTCGTGCGCCGTTTCGGTCAGTTCAGGATCGGCGACCAGCTCTGCCTCGGTGCGGTCGAGGCCGAGCCCGGCCAATGCGACGCCAACCGCGGTGTTCAGGTTGTTGGTGAAGTCCATCGCCAGCTCCCGAACGCTGCCGCGCCGGAACACGGTGCGGGTCCTGACCCCATCGAAATCGACGCCGCGTGTCGCGGCGATCAGCTTCCACATCGTTGGCGACTTGAGCTGGCGATAGACGACGCGCGTGATGCCCTCCTCGCGCGCCGTTGCCAGCAGGTCGAGCGTGCCGATCGCTCCTGGCGCGATCTCCAGACGGCCGGGACCAGCCTCGGCGGCGGCCATCAGGCGGCGCTCGACGGTGCGATCGGCCAAAGCCGTCAGCGACAAGGGCACGAGATCGCAGCCTGCCGCGAGTATCGCCGGCCCCATCCCGGCCAGCGTATCGCGCGACGCGCATTCGACGACGACTTGCGGCCCGTAGTCGAGGAAGGTGCGGAGGTCGTGGCAGACCGGAATGCCGCCGGCAGCCGTGACCGGCGACCGGGCCAGCACGGCAACCGCGCCCGGCAGGCGCGCGGCGAGCCTTCGTCCGATCCGGCCAAAGCCGACGATGCCGTACCGGGTCACTGGAAACGCGGCATCACCTTGGTCCAGAACGCCTCGATCGACTTCATCAGCTTCGGATGCGGCACCAGGGCGTTGTAGGTGTAGGCGAACACCCAGTCGACCGGCTGGCGCTTCTGCTGGACTTCCATGCCCCGCAGCACGGTATCGACCGTGCCGACGCAGGCGTAGCCCATCTCGACGATCTCGTCCGGCGTCAGCATCTTGCCGGTCTTGGGATCGGTGACGCCCTTGCGGAAGCCGAACGGCTCGAACCAGGCTCGGCCGGTGAACTGGCCGGAATCCTGCCACAGGGCCCGAGCCTCCTCGTCGGTGTCGCAGATGATGACGTCGCGCAGCACGCCGACGCCCTCACCCTTCTTCTTCCCCGAGACCTCGGAATACACGCTGTAGAGCTTCTCCTCGAAGACTGGCAGCATCGGCGGCAGGATCGGCGTCACGTTCTCCTGCGCACAGAAGCGCACCGTGCTCTCCGAGCTCGCGAACGGCTGGAACAGCGGCGGGTGCGGCTTCTGCAGCGGCTTGGGGACGACGCCAACCGACTTCAGGATGCCGTTCTCAACGCCCTTGCCCCACTTCTCTGTGGTATCGAGCGTCCACGGCGTCGGGCCGGCCGGCACCTTCCAGAACTTGCCATCGACGGTCAGCATCTCCTCGGTCCAGCACTTCTTGACGATGCGGAAGTTCTCCTCGAACGCGAGCCGGTTGGCGTCGTCGATCTGGTCGTGCTGGTGCGGCAGCGCGCCGTGGATGCCGTGCGTCTGCTGCGCCATCACGTCGACCCAGCGGCGCTGGTAGCCGCGCGCAAAGCCGGCATTGGCACGGCCTCCGGTCATGTGGTCGAGCATGGCGATGTCTTCGGCGACGCGGATCGGATTGGACGCCGGCAGCACGATGCCGAGCTGGCCGACGCGGATCCGCTTCGTCTGCATCGCGAAGTAGAGGTCGAGCAGGACGGGGTTGTTGGAGAGCTCGAAGCCCTCGATGTGGAAATGATGCTCGGTGAAGGACACCGAATCGTAGCCCAGCTCGTCGCCGAGCTTAATCTGCTCCGTCAGTTCCTTCAGCATGCGCTGATAGAAGTGCGGGTTCATGCCCGCCATGCCCTGCTCGATCTCGGCCCGGCTGGCGATGCTTGGCAGATAGAAAAGCGACGCTTTCATTCGATCAGATTCCTCCCACTGGTCGGGAAGATGGTGACACGAATGCCGAACGACGGTCGATGCCCCGCGCGCCGATCAGCTTTCCTTGCGAAACGATTTCGACCAGGACTGACCAAGAACGTCATGGACTGCTGGGAGCGCGGCTCTCCAGAGCCGCTTTTCCTTCAGGTTGCCACAGCCCCTGAGCGGCTCTGGAGAGCCGCGCTCCCAGCGTTTTCTCACGCAGAAGGCGGCACCGTGCCCGGCTTCGGGTCGATCGGCAGGAGCTTCGACAGGCCAACCAGGCTCTCGTACATTGACGCAGCCTGCAGCAGGGCCGCCTCGCCACGGGGCTTGCCGACGAGTTGCAGGCCGACCGGGCGGCCGTACGGATCGAAGCCGCAGGGCACGGCGACGGCGGGGCTGCCGGTCACGGTGATCGCCGAATTGAGCGTCGAGCCCGACATATAGTTGTCGAGCTTCTTGCCGTTGATGGTCGGCGGGGCGCGCAGGTTCACGTCGAAGGCCGCGGTCGGCGCGCTCGGGGTCACCAGCAGGTCGTATTTCTGCCAGAACTCGACCATGCGCCGATACAGGGCGGCGCGCTCGCGCTCGGCCCAGGCGAGCTGGCGGGTGGTCTGCTTGAAGCCGAGCTCGGTGTTCCAGATGATGTCGGGCTTGATCTTGTCGCGGTGCTGCTCGAGTTGCAGCTCGCGGTCGACGACGAACTGCTGGCTGCGCAGCGCCATGAACACCTCGTCGACCGGACCGAAGTCCGGCGTCGCTTCCTCGACGATGCAGCCCAGCTCCTCGAAGCGCCGCGCCATACTGGTGCAGATCTCGCGGACATCGCGGTCGAGTTCGAAGCGGCCGCCGAAATCGGCCGTCCAGGCGACCCGCTTCGGCGCGACCGGATTGGCCACGGCGGCGCTGAACGACACGGCTGGCGCGTCGAAAGTCATCGCGTCGTGCGGGCAGAAACCCGCCATCGTGTCGAGGAACAGCGCGAGGTCGGGGATGTTGCGCGCCATCGGGCCCTGCACCGACTGCGGCGAGTAGAGGTTGTTCGACGTGCCGCGCGTCACCCGCCCGGCCGACGGGCGGATACCGACGGTCGAGCAATAAGTGCCCGGCCGGCGCAGCGAGCCGCCATGGTCGGAGCCGTGCGCCAGCCAGACCTCGCCGGTCGCGACCGACACCGAGCCGCCGCCGGTCGAGCCGCCGCAGGTCAGCGAGGTGTTCCACGGATTGCGCGTGCGGCCGAACACCTCGTTGAAGGTGCTGCCGCCGGCGCCGAACTCGGGCGTGTTGGACTTGCCCATCACGACGCCGCCCTTGCGCTCGATGCGCTCGACCAATGGGTTGGACTTGGACGGCACGTGGTCGGCGAAGATCGGCGAGCCGTAGGTCGTGCGTACGCCGGCCACGTCGGTCAGATCCTTGATCGACACCGGCAGGCCGGCGAGCCAGCCCGCTTCGCCGGCGGCTTCGCAAGCCGCGCCGCCGGCCATGATCCTCTTCGCGTGATCGCGCGCGCGCTCGAGGCAGAGCGTCGGCATGGCGTTGACCGAGGGCTCGACTTCCGCAATGCGCCGAGCCGAGGCTTCGACCAGCTCGAGCGGACTGATCTCCTTCTTCTTGAGCTGTGCCACCGCTTCAACCGCGGTCATCTTCCAAAGCTCGCCACTCATCGCGCCCATCCTCTTTTCGGCAGACCATGCTTGCCGGACATCGAACTCTTGCCTATGCGACACTGGCATCGAGAAAACACCAGAATGACCGACAAGGCTACAGGCCCGCTTCGCGGGCTGAAAATGCCTCCTGCGCAGAATTCTCGTTGCAGTGAGCAGCTCGTGGCGGAACGATCGGCGCGCCGTAATGGCTTGAACCGAAAAGGTACGGATTTGTTCCGACAGCGCCATCAACGCGCTAGGGAATCAACCTTCCGTCCGGTATCTTGCTGAGGAAGGCCTTCAATTCCGGCCCGAAATCGGCCGCGTTCTTCGAGATCAGCTCGACGCTCATCTTGCGAGCCTGGATAGCGGCGGGCCCGCCATTGTCGATCATCCGGTACAGCGCAGTCATGGCATTCTGGGCCGCTAGAAAAATCTTGTCACCGTTGCTCACGCGATCGAGCTGATCATCCGTGTAACGCCGTTCGATGAAGTCGGCCCGCGCCTTATTTCCCATACGATACATGAAAAGAATCTCGATGCCGTAAGCCTTCGCCTCAAATTGCGCCGCGGAGACCGGATCGGACGTCGGTTGGGGCGTGTGCGTGTATTCATGAATCAGGGTGCCGCTCAGCAGCGTGAACGGATCATCTGTCGGGAACTGCTTGGGTGGATAGAGCAGCAGCACGTTTTTGTTGATGACGGTGTTTCCTCGGGCCGTTGCACCGAGCATCCTGTCGCTATCATAGTTTATTCCGTCGCCCCAGGAATCATCGTCCTTGAGGTCGTGTGTTTGATAATAGCGGTAATAGGCGATCATCAGGTCCGGGTTGCGTTTCGTAATCGTTTGTAGTGCATGGTCGATGTGGTCGAGCACGGCGTCCTGGTGTCCGTCATGTGCCTTTCGAAACGCGGCGCGAGCGTCCTTGACGGCCGAGCTTTCGGTCTTCTCATCCTCAAGGCCGTGCGCGATGAATAGTTTGGCGACCGACGGCTCCATTGCGAACGATCCCGGAAGCTGCAGCGTGTCATAGCTGAGACCGGTCATCTTGAACCAACCGCGCGTGAACGGCTCGGTGATGGCCACAACGAGAGTGATCTGGATGCTCGGCGGAACGAGTCGGGGCCACATTACATGCAGCAGGTATTCTGCATCACTCGCGCCCTCCACGGTCAACATCCAGGTGTCGTTGTCGCGGCTGACCTCCGAGAACCTGTCCGCGACCTGATACTGGGGATAGGTCTTCGCTGCCGCGCCGTCGTCCTTCGATTTTTCATTCTTCGGGGCCCGTTGAAGAAGCGGTCCAGACGCGAATTGCTGTACGACGTGCGTCAGTTCGTGAGCCAACAGATGAGCGCCCTCGCGTGCGCGGGGAGCAAACTCGGCGCGGCCAAAGACGATATCCCGTCCAACGGTAAAGGCGCGCGCGTCGACGGCGTCGGCTGCGGCAGCCGCCTCGGCGTCGACATGCAGGCGGACATCGCCGAACGCACGGCCAAACAGCGCTTCGTATCGAGCCCGTATTGGCGGCTCCAGCGGCTGGCCGGGGCGGCGCAGAACATCGTACACGACGTCCGGGACACCATTCTCCGCGAGGCCCCCTGCTTTCTCTGGCTCGCCCCCGGGGCGTGCGATGATTGGAGGTCTTGGTGCCAACGCGCCAAGCGTACCCGGGGCGCGCACCGTCTGATCTGCGATGCGATCAGCTTCGATCTCAGAGCGATCATTCGGCAAGCCTTGCCGAAGCGACGTTAAATTGCCGGTGCCGGCAAGCTTGCGCAGTCTTGCTTGATTACCGAGAGGAGCACCCCTGCTCGACGAGGACTTAGCGGGCGTCATATACCCGAAACTAGGGTTCTTCGATTTCGGTGCAGATTTCGATTTCGGTGCAGCGAATGTCCTCATGTCGGCGCACCTCAACAATTTCGTCATGACGATGACGAGCCGAGACGTGGTTGGACGCTAGCACTCCAACACCTGTTGTCAATGCACCCAACTATCGAGGGGCCGGGTGAAAGTGCGCAATTATGGAGGTGGAATTTCGAAAAGCGATTCAGGCTAGTTGGCAACCGCGTCGTGAATCTCGGTGCAGTGCCGGACGAGATTGCGATGCGCCGCCACAAACGTCCTGAGGGGCGTCTCGATCTCGTAGAAGTAGATGTTGGCAATAAATCCGTAGATGGCCGCATCGATGCTGGTAGGTTTTGGACCATGGACAAAGCCGGTTGACGGAACAAGATTTGCCAACACCTGGAGGTCGGCGATTCCGCGTGCGTATGCGGCAGGCGGAGAGTAGCGGCCTATGCCTTGATAGTAGTAGCGCTGGGCGTTGTACTCCTGTGCCTTCAGCAGTCCTTCCTCCGTCAGATTTGGATGCTCGCGGAGGAGAGCCGCCAGGAAGGCGGGTCGGAATTGCTCATCTTTCCAGCGTGAATAGGACATGACCCAATAAAGGTCATCAAGCATACGGTCGATCAAGTGGCTCATGTCGCGTTGACGGAGCGTCAGTTGAGCGTCGATCGTGAGTCGATACTTCTCAATTGAATGGGTAACGATGGCGTCGCTGCCGCCAATCTCCTTTCCATCATCGACAGCATAGGGCAACTGCCCCCGGGGAGCTCCGGAGCTGTCGAAGATGTGCTTGTGGGCGAAAGGAACGCCGGCGAGCTTGAGGAACGCGTAAACCTTGAGGCCGTAACCATTATTGTCGGCCACTCCAAAGAGCTGCGGATAGGAGTAGAGAGTAAGCATGTTCACCTGTCCCCGGGTGTCCAATCCGGATCACCCCGACATCGACATCCAGCGGTTCGAATCAAGGCAGGCCGATCAAACGGCGTCGAGATAGTCGTCCCAGAGATCGAGATAGACGGCGTCGGCGGGATTTGCCGCCTCGCCCCACAGGTCCCGCGCCTCGAAACGCACCGTGTAGAGGAACTGCGGGTTCTCGCCTTCGAACCTCGCATTCGAATCGGGAAACACGTGAGCACCGTGATCGCACTCGATCGTGCCGCGCCGCCCCCGGACGTAGCGCGGCAGGCGCGTATGCCCGATTGGATTGATATCGCGCGCCCGGACTGCCTGTCCTGGGGTGAAGCGCGGTTTGGCCGACGTTTCCCGCAGGGTCGGACCGCCGGCCATGATCGCCGGCATGACCTTGTCGACGGTAAGAGGTGGCGTTGCCACGGGCTTCGACGGATCGCGATGGCCGGTCTCCAGTTCGCGCTGCGTAACGAGCCCCGCGTCGAGCACCAGCTTGATCGCCGATTCGAACCACTTCTCATAGTAGCTCAGACGCAGGTAATCGGCCGGCGGCAGGGTCTCGATGCTGTAGCGCCCGGCATCGATGTTCCAGCGCCGCCAGGCGCCGACGGCGCGGCGCAAGGCGAGCACCCTGCCCTCCCACGGCGCATGAAACACCGGCTCGTTCGCCTCGGGCTTCACCGGGCCGAAGCCGTGCATGCCGCCCATGTCGTGCACGCCGTTCATGGGCCGGCCACCCGGGCGGTGCCGATCATGGCGTCGCGGGTCACCAGGTCGGCCAGCGCCTCGGCGCTCAGGCCGTCGGTGCCGGCGGGCCGCTCGGGCAGGACGAGGTAGCGGATCTCCGCCGTGGAATCCCAGACCCGCACGGCGACCTCGTCGGGCAGCGACAAGCCGAAGTCACGCAGCACGCCGCGCGGATCGATCACCGCGCGCGAGCGGTAGGCGGAGGACTTGTACCAGACTGGCGGAAGGCCGAGGACCGGCCACGGATAGCAGGAGCACAGCGTGCAGACGACCAGGTTATGGACGGCCGGCGTGTTCTCGACGACGACCATGTGCTCGCCCTGGGCGCCGGAATAGCCGAACTCGGCAATCGCGGCGGTCGCGTCCTTCATCAGCCGTGCCTTGTAGTCGGCGTCGGTCCAGGCGCGGGCCACGATGCGGGCGCCGTTGCGCGGGCCTATCTTGTTCTCATAGGCGTCGACGATCGCGTCGAGCGCCGCCGGATCGACCAGGCCCTTCTCGACGAGCAGGGACTCGAGGGCCTTCACCCGGAGCGCCGTCTCCGGCATCTCCTGGCCGTGGTCATGATCGTGGGGGTCGTGGTCGTGGGGATGGTCATGGTCGTGTGCCATGGCCGCGATCCTACATCGAAATCGACGCCAATGTCCGCCGCCGTCCGCCGAGATAGAGCAGGCCGAGCAGCATCAGGTTCAGGAGGTTGAAGGCCAGCGCAGCCTGGAACGCGGCCCGATAATTGAGCGTAACGTCGAAGATCGCCCCGCCCAGCCAGCCGCCGACCGCCATGCCGGCCATCGCGAACAGCATCACCACGCCCAGCCGCCACCCCGCGATCGCCGCGCCATAGAGGCGGCGCAGGATCAGGGCGTAGCCCTGGACGATCGCGATGTACGGGATGCCGTGGATCACCGAGAGCGTGTAGATGCCCGACAGGCTTTCGACGAACACGAAGCCGACCAGCGACGTGATCTGGATCAGGGCACAGAGGATGCTGACCCGCAGCGGCCCGATGTGGTCGGACAGCCGGCCCATGGCGAAAGTCGCCGCCACTGCCGTCAGCAGGATCAGCGAGATCGCCTCGGTTCCGCGCGCCGGAGACAGGCCGAGATCGCCGCAGAACGCGACCATGTGCACGAACGGCACCGCCATCGCCGCGCAGCAGCAGAAAGCTGCAGCGCCGAGCAGAACCATGATGACCTTCGACGGCATCGGCAGAGCGGACAGGTCTTCCACCGGCCGCGTGCCCTTGCTGCGCTGCATCGGCGAGGCGCGGACATAGAAGGCGCAGAGGAAAAGCAGCACGCCGGAAACGACGCCGTAGATCACCAGCGATTCGCGCCAGCCGAAGCGCGGCAATAGCCAACTGTAGACCTGCGGCCACGTAACGCCGGAAAGCGCCGGACCCACCGAGATGAGCGATACGGCGGTGCTGCGCCGGCGCTCGAACCAGCCCTGGATGTTGTTCAACGCCGGCGTGAAGGTGGCGGCATTGCCGAGAAAGCCGAGCGGGATCATGTAGCCGAGATAGAGCAGCCACTCGCCGGTGCCGCGCGTAGCGAGCCAGCCGCCCGCCAGGATCGACACGCCGGCAATCAGCAACGGCACGCGCGGGCTGGTGCGGTCCGCCAGCCAACCCATGAATACCCCGCCCAGGCCCATGGCGAAGAAGCCGAGCATGTAGGCCATCGACGGCACCGCGCGGCGGTCGCCGAACTCGGCGGCGATCTCCTTCAGCGCCACAACTGGCAGGTAGAGCGCTCCGCCGCCCAGCACGATGCAGAAGGTCGAGACGAAAGCCAGGCGCCAGGCGTAGGGGCTGTCGACGCCGGGCTGCCGTTCGAGAATTGTCGTCATCATTCGCGCGCGAGCACGGCGTCGGCTGCGGCCTTCGCGTCGAGCATCTGATCGTCGTCCATCACCATCGTGACCTTGCGCAGCCTGCCCGTGAAGCTGAACGGCGCCTCGTAGTGCGAGACGGGGCTTCCGCGATCGCGGCCGACATCGAGGCCCGACCATGAGATGAAGCTGACGAAGCCGTGCGGCTCGTCGAAGCCGCCGGCCGGCTCACCGTCGATCAGCAGGGTCGCGACGTTGCGGCCTTCCTTGCGCCGCATCCGGACGCCAAGCCGGCGATTGCCCGCCGGCACCGGCCGGTCCGATACGGCGATATGGTGCTGGCCGCCGATATTCATGTCGTAGGTCAGCCGGTTGTCCTTGAGGTAGAGCGAGTAGCCGCAGGTCATGTCGCCATGGGCGATCAGCACGCCCTCGGTCGCCGGGCCGTCGATCCGGGCATCGGCCTCGATCGTGTAGGTGCGGCTGCGCACGTCGGGCGCGACGTCGGTCGGCACGTGGCCCATGCCGGCATGGAACACGAACCGCTTGCGCGGGCCGTGGAAGCGCTTCGCATTGTCGGCGAAGCGCGGGGCGAAACGATCGTCGAGCGGCAGCACCTTGTGCGCCTCGGCCTGCTTCCACCATTCGGCGATCATCGCCTTCAGCCGCTCCGGCTCCTTTGCGGCGAGGTCGTCCGTCTCGCTGAAGTCGCGGTCGAGGTGGAACAGCTCCCATTTGTCCTTGTCGAAGCTGGTGCCCATCGGATGGAAGGCCACCGCCTTCCAGCCGTCCATGACGAGGCCGCGATGGCCGAACATCTCGAAATACTGCGGTGTCTTCTTGGAAGGCGCCTGCGGGTTCTTGAGGCTGGGCGCGAAGCTCGTGCCTTCGATCGGCATCTGCTCGATGCCGTTGATCACAGCCGGCGGGGTGACGCCGACGATGTCGAGCAGGGTCGGCGTGAGGTCGCTGGCATGGCAGAACTGGTGGCGCAGCTCGCCCCGCGCGGCGAGGCCCTTGGGCCAAGAGATCACCAGCGGGTCGCGGATGCCGCCGCCATGGGTGTTCTGCTTGTAGCGCCGCAGCGGCGTGTTGGCCGCCATCGCCCAGCCGAGCGGGAAGTTGGAATGGGTGTCCGGGCCACCGATATCGTCGATGCGCGCGATCTTCTCCTCGAGCGTCTCGCGGCGCAGGTTGTAGGGGCCCATCGCATTGACCATGCCGAGCGGCCCGCCCTCCTGGCTGGCGCCATTGTCGGACATCACGATGACCAACGTGTCGTCGAGCTGGCCCGCCTCCTCGAGGAAGCCCATCAGCCGCGCGAGATGCTGATCGGCGTGCTCCAGCATCGCGGCATAGGCCGCCTGCAAACGTGTATAGAGACGCTTCTCGCCGCCGGGCAGTTCCGCCCACGGTTTCACCGCGTCGTTGTGCGGGGGCATGCGGGTGTCCTGCGGGACGATTCCGGTCTTCTTTTGCCGCGCGAGGCGCTGGTCGCGCTCGTTGTCCCAGCCGTTGGCGAACAGCGCGTCGTACTTGGCGATCAGATCGGCCGGCGCCTGGTGCGGCGCATGGCAGGCGCCGAGCGCCACCCAGGTCAGCCACGGGATCCCGGCATCGTCCGCCAGATGGTCGGCAAGGTAGCGGATCGCCTGGTCGACGAGGTCTGCCGTCAGGTGATAGCCGGTCGCGAACGTGCCCGGCGGATCGACCGGCGTGTTGTCGCGCACCAGCTCCGGCGCGTACTGGTCGGTCTCGGCATCCATGAAGCCGTAGAAGCGATCGAAGCCGCGGCCCAGCGGCCAGCCGTCGAACGGCCCGGTCGCGCCCGATTCGGTGAGCGGCGTGACGTGCCACTTGCCCAGCATGTAGTTGCGATAGCCGTGCGGCCGCAGCATCTCGGCCAAGGTCCCGGCCTCCTTCGCGATCTTGCCGCGATAGCCGGGATAGCCCGAATCGAAATTGGCGAGGCAGCCGACGCCGACCGAATGATGATTGCGGCCGGTCAGCAGAGCGGCCCGCGTGGTGGAGCACATCGAGGTCGTGTGGAAGCCGGTGTAGCGCAGACCGCGCTGCGCGATCGCGTCGATCGTCGGCGTCGCGATCGGCGAGCCGTAGCAGCCGAAATCGGAGAAGCCGACATCGTCGAACAGCACGACCAGGATATTGGGGGCGCCTTTCGGGCGCTTGGGCGCAGCGGGCCAGTACGGCTGGGAATCACCCACCGTCTTTCCGATCTTGGCCGTCATTGTCGTTCCTCCAGTTTCCCCACTTGTCCGATACTCGGGGCCCGCAATCAACTTGTGAGCCCTTATGGCTCGGGTTAGGGAAAGTCATGGCTCAGTTCATCTCCGACGGGCTGTCGCTCGCCTACGACGACTTCGGACCCAGGGACGCCCGCAAGGCGGTCGTCCTGGTCCATGGCTTCTCCGCCAACAAATATGAAAACTGGAAGCGCATGGGCTGGTACGACGCCATCGCCGGCAAGGGCATGCGCGGCCTGGCGATCGACAATCGCGGCCACGGCGAGAGCGCCAAGCCGCACGAGCCGGAGAAATACGCCCGCGAGGCGATGGCGCGCGATGTCTTCGCCCTGATGGACCATGCCGGCATCGAGCGCGCCCACCTCGTCGGCTTCTCGATGGGCTCGCACATCGCGCTGACGGCCGCGCTGCTCGACGGCGGCCGCATCGATCACCTCGTGGTGAGCGGCGTCGGCGGAAAGATCTTCGAGCCGGCGCGCGATCCCGACGCCATGGCGCAGGCGATGGAAGCGCCGACACCCGATGCGATCGCCGATCCGATGCTGAGGAGCTTCCGCCACTTCGCCGACGAGCAGAAGGAGGACCGGCTGGCGCTGGCCGCCTGCTCGCGCGGGCCGCGCACGCCCTTCACGCCTGACTCTTTGATGGGTATCCGACGCCCGACCCTGGTGATCGCCGGCATGCGCGACCAGCTCGCCGGCCCGCCGCAGGGGCTGGCCGACGCGATCCCCGGCGCCAAGGCCGTCACGGTGCCGGGCTGCGATCACTTCTCCCTGATCAGCCACGGCCTGTTCAAGGCGAACGTGTTCGACTTCTTCGACGGCTGGCTCGAGTAGCCGGCCGTGGCGACGGTCTCGTTCCAGTCGATCCGCGAGCGCGCGGCCGCGCGCAAGGGCGGCGACAAGGTGCTGGCGAGCCTGCTGCCGAAGAAGCCGAGCAACAAGGCGCTGGCCAAGCTGGGCGACGATCGTGTCCTGTCGGAGATGGCGGCGCGCGTGTTCTCCGCCGGCTTCGTGTGGGACGTGATCGACAAGAAGTGGCCGGGCTTCGAGGAGGCGTTCCTCGGGTTCGATCCCAAGCGGCTCCTGTTCCAGCCCGCCGAGTTCTGGGACAAGCTCGCCTCGGACACGCGCATCGTGCGCAACGCACAGAAGATCCGGTCGGTGCGCGACAATGCGAAGTTCGTGACCGAGATCGCGGCCGAGCATGGCAGCTTCGGCAAGTTCCTCGCCGCCTGGCCGGCCGACGACCAGGCCGGGCTGCTGGACGTGCTCGACAAGCGCGGCTCGCGGCTGGGCGGTTTCAGCGGCCAGTATCTGCTGCGCTTCCTCGGCTGGGACGCGTTCGTCCTGTCGGGCGACGTGCTGCTCTGCCTGCGCGATGCCGGCGTGGCGATCGGCAGCGGCACCTCGAAGAAGGACCTGCGCGCTGCACAGGCCCAGCTCAACGCCTGGGCGAGGGAGAGCGGCCTGCCGATCACCCATGTCTCGCGAATCTGCGCCCTGTCGATCGGCACCAACCACGCCGTGGCACGGCTCAAGGAGATCATGCAGCTATGATCCACTACGACGGCGGCACTCAGAAGCACCGCTGACGCACTCGGCATCTCGATCCACGGTCATCAGGTGTTCGGCCGCAATGGCCACGCGAGCTTCATGAGCCTGGGACTAATATCGTGAGGATCGGAGCGTCAGACTATGCTTACAATTAAGATAGAGTGCGCCCGATCGGCAGGACGGTCCGAGCCTCTTGTGACAGCTCGTCAGATTGCCTCGTAGATGTCGACCAGAATCGCTCCGGATACGTCAGCCATGCGACTGGGGTCGTCGTTAACGCCCAGGAACAACGAGCCTGTCGGCTTCTCCGGCACGGTGAAGACGCACTTGCGGCCAATGGCAAAGACGATGCGCGCCGGAGCCGTCTCCGATGGGTCTGGCCCCTGATCGGCCGTGCTCCCGCCGATGCGCGCGATAAGGGCACCTCGCGGCGCGCTCGGCACGAGGGTCGTTCCGGTGGCAGGCGCCGCAGTTGGTGAAGCAACGGGAGCCGCGGCTGGCAGTGGCGCGACAGGAACGCCCGCCGGGGCAAGGGTCGCGAGCGGCGGCGGCGAGGCCAGTGGCGGATGAACGGGGGCATTGGGCGATTGGGCGGTTCCGTTAAAGTCGCCATCGGCGGTGCAGGGGCTGACGAACCCTTTGGGTGTCCACGTGCCCGTCGCCGCAAGGCCCCGCGCAGGATCGACGACAACCTCGATCTTCATGAGCTTGCTCGAGGTTATCACCTCCAGCGCCAGTGCCCATTGCTGTTGGACCTCGGGCACCCGCAACTCGGAAACAAGCTTACGCCAAACAGGCTGAGTCATCTGGCCACTCCTCCCTCAAGGCTCCCGCGCCTCACCGCTTCGACGACAGCAGGAGCTGCATGCTCGGATCCTGCAGAACGTCCTGGGTCCTGTTCTCGTCGATCTGGAGCACCGGATAACAACCTTCCGCCTCGCTCTTGCCCAACTGACAGACGATTGTGAGAACTGTTGCCGGGACTGGTACCGTGGCCTTTTTGTCCTTGCTGACCAGAACGACTTCAGAACCGACATTGAGCAGCGCCAACATCGGCGAATTGGCCGGCAGCTGGAAGGGTAGCGCGTGCTGCTTTGGCGAAACGTCGAAGGTTGGCCACTCGGCAATTTGTTCGGACAGTTGCGAGCCGACAGCGAGCGACGGCTCGGCCTTTATGTACTTGCCTGCGAACGACGCTGGCGGCACGGTATAGAAGCCCAGCGAGGCTGCGAATTCGTTCTGCCGCCGCACATCGCCAATCGTGACGCGATGATTGTGCTTGAGCTCGCGGGCTGCCACATAGGGGCCCGAGTCGAAGCACCCGAGCATCCATCCCGCGCCGAGCACGACAATGTAAAGCCCCGCGGCAAGTCCGTAAGGACGCTCGCCAAGGAAATCGCGGGACTTCCGAGCCATGGCCCTCATGACGATTTGGGCGGCATATACCGCAGGTCGCGCATCTCATGGAGTGCATGCAACGCATCGATCGTCCCCCACAGTTCGCGTTCCTGCAGGACGGCGTCGGGCTTGGGATAGCCAAGCGACGCCAGCAGGTCGAAGCGGAACAGATCGATCGAGCTGCGTAACAGGTCGTTCAGCGTGCGGTACTGCGCAACGGCGATGCGATACCAGAAGTAGGCAGCGAGCGGACCCAGGACGGCTACACCCATGAAGAGCTCGACCGGCCCCGACGACAGGAACAGCCACAAGCCCCAAATCACGGTCCACAGGAAAGTCAGCGCCGAGCAGGAGACCAGGAAGTCGAGCTGCGTCTTGGCGCCGAGCAGCACGGGGCCGAAATCCTTGTCCTTCTGGACCGGCAGCTGCAGACGCGACCAGAACAGCTCGAAATTGAAGTCGTAGCGCTGGACCGCGTAGTTCTGCACGGTGCGCGCCACGTTGCCCATCCGCGTCGGCGCCAGCGGCAGGGCGCCGAAGTCGAACTGGCCGCGCGTCACCAGCAGGCGATACTGGTTCGTCGCATACTCTTCGGCGTACTCGATGAGGGTGATGAGGAGCGTGTGGACATTATCCAGGTCGCGCCCGTGATCAGGGGGGCCCGCTCGGTTCGCGTTGTTGGCGCGCAAGGCTAGCACCACCAACGTCACCGCCTGTTCGAGCTCCCCTCCGGAGATAGAGCGAGCGCGCCGGCGCAACCCCGCCAACCGATCGACCGCGACCCCACTCTGCTCCGTGCGCCTGTAGCCGTTGGCCGCCTGCGTGTACCCTGCCGTCCTGGCGGTTAGCAGCGACTTCTTCCATTCCTCGGCCTGCGGGCTGCCCGCCGCCGTGGTTCCGAACCGGCCGAGAAGGTCGGCATTTCTCTTTCTCAGGCGCTCGAGCCGCTCGTAGCGCCTCATCTCGGCCGGCACGAAGAACCAGGCGATCCATGATGGCCAGTTCCCGCCTTCCATCACGGACTGGATGGTCGGCAGCAGTGCCGATTCGGCATACGCGGAGAAGACAATGGCGATGAGGACCGCGACGAACACGACCGTTGCAAGCCCCCCGCTCTGCTCGACGATGCCCGACGCCCATTTCTGGAACGGCGCGTTGAACAGGTAGAGCATGAGGGCATTGAAAAACCAGAACGCCAGGACCGGAAGAAAACTGCCGATGAAGAATCGGCTTGGGCTCGCGATCAGGTTCTGCAGATTGGTGAGCAGGCTGGTGAACACGGCGACCTACAGGACGGAAGACCCGCAGACCGGGCATATGGCCGGGTAGGGAAAAGGCTGCGGATGCGGCGCAAATCGATTGGTGCACATCTTCCCGGCCCCTAATTTGAAGGCATAGCCGCCGCCCCTGAGCGCACTGACGGCCTCGCTTCCATAGCCGAGCAGAGCATTGGCCTTGCTCAAGATCGAGGTCGCATTGGTCATGACGGCCGCAGTCGCGTTGAGCCTGTCCGTCACGGCTTTGAGTGCAGCAAGTGCGGCCTCGAGATCGGGACCGTCCGCGACATATTCTGTCGCGGCCGCCAGGATATCGTCCTGCATGCTTGCCATTGCCGCAATGTGCGATTCAAACGCCGGCGACTGCTCCTGGATAGCCATCGCGGCCATGCGTGGGCCATCGAATGCTTCGGCTGCCTTCCTGGCCTGGACAACGACATCAGCCACGGTCACTTCGTTCGCCATGTCTCGGTCTCCTTCCCCGCTCCCCAACGCAGTGATCTATCGGACAGGCGCTCCGCAAACCGGGCAGGTGGCTGGATAGGGACAGCATTTCTGCGAGTGTGGCGTGCTGGGATTGCTGCACATCTTGCCGGCCGCGAGCTTCAAGATCCGGTCGGTGAGATCGGCGATCGACGCCTCGTCACCCAGCCCGGCGATGATATTGGGATCTATCCTGTGCTCGAAGCGCCGGACGCCGACTTTGGGATCCGAAACGATCGTCATGACAAACCTGCCGAACATGTCCTTCTTGATGCCGGCCGCTTCCAGGTTCGAGCCGCTGGGGAGACTTACCACCTCGTCCCGCTCCTTCCCCCCCGCCGCGGTGATGCTGCTGTGGACGATCAGGTGGGCTTGCTCCTCGGTCAACATTCGCGCCTCCACAACGTTCTGCTGGAACGGCAACCTGTGCCGTCAAACGCCCATCACTTCGGCTTGAAGACCGTTTGGATGGCGCCGACGGCATCGGTTCCAAAGCCGAGCAGGGAATTCACCTTGTTCACTATCGCCGTTGCGTTGGTCATGACCTGCGCAGTCTTGTTGAGATTCTCGGTCGCGGTCTTGAGTGCGGAGAGGGCGGCATCGAAGGCCGGATTGTCCAGGATCTGCTGCTCGGCAGCATCCAGGATGTCTGTCTGCTTCGTGCCCATGTCCGCAATGCTTTGCACCAGCTCGGGCGACGGCTGTTGGACGGCGGTGCCCCTCTTGATCGGGCCGTCGAACTCATTGGCCGCCAGCTTCGCCTGGGCAACGACCTCGGCCACGGTAGCAACGTTTGCCATGATTCAGCCTCCTCACTTGCTGTTTGTCGCGGCGGCTTTCGCCGGCGTCGACGCGGCGGCGATCGCCGTCTCGAGGGCCGTCACCTTGTCCTTGAGATCGCCGAGCGCCTGCATCAGGGCGCCGATATCCAACTTGGGGTTGTTGACAGCCTCGACCAGGGCCGCATGTGCGGCAGGCAGCGCTTTGGCGGCGCCTTCGGGATCGCTGAGACGCAGGCCTTCGTACGTCGCCAGCACCGCTCCGAGGTCGGCAAGGCGCGCCTTGTAGGTTTCCGGGCCGAGTCCGGGCCCAAGCTCGGCGCGAATTACGTGGGCGGCGAGGTAGAGCCGGGTGCGTCGTTTGCCGACCAAGCTGGTCAGGTGGACGCTCAACTCGGCGGCGAAGATGTCCATCGGCTTTTCGTTGGTCGGCGCGACGGGCTTGTCGACGCGATTGACCGCATCGCGGAGCGCCTGGAAGCGCTGGATGTCGAGGCTGGTACCGACCAGCCAACCGGCCAGGTTGATGCCGGCCGCGACGATCGGCGCCACGACCGTGCCGGGTCCTGCCGCCGCGCCGACGAACGCCGAAGCCGAGGCCGAAAGTTTGCCGACGGCGGTGGTGAAATCGGTCCTGTCGCTCGCTTTGGTGACCGCCGCCAGCGCGGCGGTATAGTCCTTCAGGCCGGCAAGCATAGCTTTGAGCTTCGGCGGAATCGGAGATGGATCAGCCAGCTCTTCGGGGCTGCCGCCGACCTTATAGGCTGCGCACGGCAGATCCTTGGGGCTCGACCGCACCGTGCCAGGCGTGCAGCTCGGTGACAGGGCCACCGGCCGCTGACGATAGATCAGGTCGAGATTGCGCCCGTTCGTGGTGTCAGAGATCAGCGCCTCGTGACCAGACTTAACCGAATTGGCGAGACCGGTGACGCTCTTGTCTAGGTCGCCGATTTGACTGGAATAGCCGTACGGCGAGCAGCCCCAGAGGGCGGCAAGCATCGCCGTAAGAAGGATTGCCCTAACAATATCCATGAAGCCCCCGCCTCAACTTTTGTTATTCTCTCGTTAGTTGCATTCTTTGTCAAGCAACAACCTATTAGAACCTATCAGCCGTGGCTCGAGAGTAGCCAAAGAGAGCTTCGTGATTGAGGCGGACAATCACATAACCACTGTGAGTAATCGCCCCTAGTGCGTGTCTCCCGCGTAAGTCTCTAGCGTGAAGAGTGCGATCAGTACATTCAATGCGATGGTAGCTTCGGGCAAAAAGTAGCCCGCTTGAGACCTACACCCTTGGCCGGCGCATCTCACACTTCGCGCGTACGTTCGCACCACTCAGGCGGTATAGGTATCGCTTTTCCAACAAGAATTGTATTGCGGCGACGAGCAATTGCCCAACAGATGCATTCATCTATACGATTCATTTACATTCACGAATGGCCCACAGAGGCCGAAGAAGCGGCACGCAGAGGGTACGAACCCTCCTCCGCCGTACTCGCCAACCAAATAGGAGGCGCCACTGGAGTGGCGCGGTCCCAGCCATGACCGAAATCCTTCTCATCAATCCCAACACGACCACGTCGATCACCGACCTCGTACTGAAGACGGCCAAGACCTTCGCCTCGGGAGGCACCACGCTGCGTGCCGTGTCGGGCGCGTTCGGGCCGCGCTACATCGCCTCGCGTGTCGGCTACGCGATCGCCAGTCACGCGGCGGTCGACGCATTGGCAAACGACGAAGGCCACAAGGACGCCGTCGTACTCGCCTGCTTCGGTGATCCCGGCCTCGCGGCGCTGAAGGAGATCAGCCCGGTGCCGGTGGTCGGCATGGCCGACGCGTCGATCCTGCAGGCCTGTGCGCTCGGCGGGCGCTTCTCGATCGTAACCGGCGGCGAGCGCTGGCAGTCGATGCTCGAGGACTTCGTTGCCGGCATGGGTCTCTCCTCCCGGCTGGCCTCGGTGCGCACCGTGGCGCCGACCGGCGCGGATATCGCGCGCGATCCGGAGGCTGCGATGGCGCTGCTCGCCGCTGGTTGCCAGGCCTGCGTGACGGAGGATCGCGCCGACGTCGTGATCCTGGGCGGCGCCGGCCTCGCCGGTCTCGCAGCCAAGCTCGCGAGCAAGGTCGAGGTCCCGCTGCTCGACGGCGTCGCCTGCGCAATCTCCATGGCCGAGAGCCTCGCCGCGCAAAAGCCTGCCAAGGCCCGAACCGGCCAACTGTCGAAGGCGGCGCCTGTCGACAGCATTGGCCTGTCCAAGGCGCTCGCGAAGCTGATTGCCTGAAGCTGCCCTTCAGGTCGAGAAGCGCGGGAACAGTACGTTGTTCTCGAGGTGGATGTGCTGCATCAGGTCCTCGTTGAGCTTGGCGAGGCCGGCATAGAGCGCTTGCCACGTCCGGCAGGCACCGGGCGGGAGGGTGATACCGTTGGTGAGCGCATCGAGCTCGCGGAGATGCTCGCCGTGGTCGTCGTGCTCGTGGCGCATGCAGGCAATCGGCGCGTCGAGCCGGACACCGCCGCCCTGCAGCCTCATGGCCGGGAACAGGATCAGCTCTTCCTTGCACATGTGCTGCTCCAGCTCCGATGCCATCCGCTCCAGCAAGGCAGCGAGGCCGGCCGGCACGCCCGCCTTTCCGGCATGGACCTTCTCCACCTGCTGGGCGAGCCGGATCAGTTCCGGCAACTCGCGCCGATGAGTCTCGTGGTAGTGCGCGACGATGTGATCGATCAGTGCCGTAGTCGCCGTCGGCACCGCCTCGCCGTCGCTGGCGCAGCCGAGCGCGGACAGAGCCCGCTCGACCTCCGCCACGTCGACCCCACGCTGTCGCGCCGAGTCCTCCAGCGCCACGTTCCCCTTGCAGCAGAAGTCCATCCCGAACCGGCGGAAAACATCGGTGGCGCCCGGCAAAGCGGCGGCGATCTCGCCGACTGTGGCGTGGCGGGCAAACAGATCGTTGGCAGGCGTGGTCATGACAGGTCTCCTTGCTGGACAGGACTGGTGGTGCGGCGATGGAAGCGTTGTCCCCGGGCCGGCAGGGCGCCGGCGTGGACCGCGATGCCGAGCTCGAAACTGCGGGCGATGCGCCGCGCGCGCTCGATGACATGGGCCGCCGCGTCGGGCGCGCAGGTCTTCGTCGCCGCCGCTTCGAACAGCGCGAGCCAGCGGTCGAAATGCTCGGCATCGACCGGCAGGGCGATGTGCCTGGCCATCGGATTGCCGTGATAGGTGCCCGACATCATCGCCACCGACGACCAGAAGCGGCACATCCGCTCGAGATGCTCGTCCCAATCGGCGATCTTCGAAGCGAATATCGGTCCAAGAAGCGCGTCCTGGCGCACCTCGGCATAGAAGCCGTGCACGAGACGGTGGATCGCCGCCTCGTCGAGGCCGAGGCGGGCCATGGATTGGGCGTGCACCTCGGCGAAATTCGAAGTAGTATTCATAATGTCTATTTAGGGCTGCCAAAGTGGTATTCACAATGCCTGATTGGACGGAGTGACAATGCGCCTCACGGCGTTCACCGATTTCGGGCTGCGCGCCCTGATGCGCCTCGCCGGCGAGCCCGACCGCTCGTTCACGACCGACGAGATCGCAAGCGAGTTCGCCATTTCGCGCCATCACCTGGTCAAGGTCGTGCGCCGGCTGGCGGAAGCGGGCTATGTGCGGACCCAACGCGGCGCGGGCGGCGGCTTCGCGCTCGCGCGACCGGCAGGCGCGATCACCCTGGGCGAGGTCGTGCGCGACCTGGAGGAGGACCAGCCTCTCGTCGAGTGCTTTCGCGCCGATGGCGGCAGCTGCGTGCTCACCCCGCGCTGCCGCCTCAAGAAGAAGCTGGCGGCGGCGCGCGAAGCGTTCCTGAAGGAACTCGACGCCACGTCTCTCGCCGATTGCGCCTATTCGCCCCCTCCGCGCCGGACGCTTGCCTGACGGCCGAGAACAGCCCATGACCGCCGGGTATTCGGAACCCCGTCAGGGGCGTGCACTATGAGTTACAGGACAAAGTAATTGCATGCGCGTGCAGTGAGGACCACTCCCAGCCGCGCACATGCAGATCGAGTGTGGCTGAGAATGTTCCCGCAATAGGGAAACCTCGAGATGAGGAGACCGAAATGGCATGCCATCTTTGAATGTGTCACGGTGCGCGTCACATCGATCAACCGACGGAGCGATCTGTCGATACGCTCTCGCCGATGTCGTCTTCGAGGACCGCTGGAGGCAGGCCGTACCAGGGTCCGCAATGCCGGCAAGAAGCCGAACAAGACTAGTGTGACGGAAAAGAGAGACTGAGGAAGCTGAGACACCACGAAGGGATCCCCGATGTTCCTCTCACCGCCAGCATTGCATCCGCCGCTGATCACCACCGACCAGGACAACGACCTCGTGCGCAGCAAGATTGCAGCCCTCACCGCAGGCCAGCCGAAGAGAGCGGGCAGACCCATCGCGGCCGGGGCGTCGTTCTCGATTGCGCTCACCACCTTGTCGAAATCGGGAAACTTCGACTCCTATATCGATGTGCAATTCCCCAACCAGAGCGGCAATCCGATCACGGCGTCGCTGCTGGTGGACTCCGGCAACAACAACATGATCATTCCCAACGGCGATGAGCTGGTTGGTGTGCCGGGATACACCATCCTCGGGACGGCGCTGTCGCCGTTTACGAGTTGCCCGGCGAACGTCGTGCAAGGCCCACTGCAGATTGTTGCAACCGATGGTGGGGTCTATCAGATAGATAATTGCGTGTTCTATGCCTGCACACCCAAGAGCAAGAAGGATACGCCGGAGAGCAATTTCGGCATGGGAAGAATCCATCCGTGGGGTTCGTCGCACCCTTGGAACAAGCCCCTGCCTAACGTTGTCCTGCAGAGCCCGCTTTCCTACGGAACCGACTACCGATACGCCGAGATCATCTTCGAGGAGGCAGCGACGATGCTCTCGAGCACGGCGGACATCCTGGTGCGCCGAGGGTCGAGGCTCGTGATGCATACCGCCCTGCCGCCCGGCTACACGTTGCTCAGCACCATCCCCCATAAGGCATGGATGTCGGTCGTGCCGACCTCGTTTGGGATTGGCGGCACGCCGACAGGCTGGCCGGGCACCGTCTCCCCGCTGATTGCGATGATCGACACCGGTGGCGGACCCGTCATCCTGAGCGACCCGGACGGTTATGTCTGGCCCAAGACGTGGCCCGATCCGGTTGCCTGTCCGAGCTGGACCGGCAGCTCGAAGAACTGCAACTGCATCAGCGATCCCCTGCAGATCAGCCTCGCGGCGGCGAGCGGCTCCGGAACCTATGCCTACACGATCGACACCAGCGCTCTGCCGCCGCAACGCCTCACCGCCGTGGCGTGCGAGAAGGCCTTCTACCTGGAGGGTGAGCAGGGCATGAATGTCGGCGGCATCACCTTCTTGTTCAATCGGCTCCTGATCGACTATGCGGGCACCCGGATCGGGCTGGCGCCAAAGATGTCCTGAGCGGCAGGTTTGCCGGTCTGCGGTCATACTCCTAGCGGTATGCTCCATTGCGCTCGTTCGTCTCTTCCTCGGCAGGCGCTTATCTGACGGCGGATCGGCGCATGACAACATGCGGGCACTGAGAGTATTGCTTTTTACATGCGGTTGGTCAGTTTTCGCCATGCGGACACTTCGAAGTTCGGCGTGTTCGTCGACGGTGGCATCGTCGATCTCAGCGCGCGCTGGCCGAGCCTGCGCGACGCCATTGCGGGCAAGGGGCTGGCCGACGCCGCCGCGGCGACGCGGAATGCGGCGGCCGACTTCAGGCTCGACGAGGTCGAACTGCTGCCGGTGATTCCGAACCCGGACAAGATCCTGTGCGTCGGCCTCAACTATGCGAGCCATGTCGGCGAGGTCGGGCGCGCGCTGCCCACCGTGCCCAGCATCTTCGCGCGCCTGCACAACACGCTCGTGCCGCACGGCGGCAACATCATCCGGCCGTCCGCCTCGACCAATTTCGATTTCGAGGGCGAGCTCGCGATCGTGATCGGCGAGCGCTGCCGGCATGTACCGCGCGCCAGCGCGCTGTCGGTGATCGCGGGATACACCTGCTTCCTCGATGTCAGTGTGCGCGACTTCCAGAAACATTCGGTGACCGCGGGCAAGAACTTCCCCGGCACCGGGCCGCTCGGCCCCTGGATGGTCACGACCGACGTCATCCCCGATCCGCAGGCGCTGACGCTGGTGACCCGCCTCAACGGCGCCGAGGTCCAGCGCGACACGACCGATCACATGATCTTCGATGTCGCCACCATCATCGAATATGTCTCGACCTTCACGGTGCTGGAGCCGGGCGACATCATTGCTACCGGCACGCCCGACGGCGTCGGCCTGGGACGCAAGCCGCCGCTGTGGATGAAGGGCGGCGACAAGCTCGAGGTCGAGATCTCCGGAATCGGGACTTTGCAGGTCAATGTCGTCGACGAGTGAACCGCTCCACGCCGCGGCCGACGCCAACTGGCTCCGCGATGCCAAGGTCATCTCGATCGTGGCGGTCGCGCACTTCGTCAGCCACGTCTACATCATGCTGCTCCCACCGATCTTCCTTCTGGTGAAGGATCATTTCGGCGTCGGCTACACCGAGATCGCGCTCGCGCTCACCGCCTACAACGTCATGTCGGCGCTGCTGCAGACTCCGGCCGGCTTCCTCGTCGACCGTATCGGCGCGCGGGTCATGCTGACCGGCGGACTCATCCTGAGCGGCGTCGCGATCTGCGTCGCGGCCCTGCTGCCGGGCTACTGGTTCTTCCTGATCGGCTACGCGCTGCTCGGCATCGCCAACACCGTCTATCACCCGGCCGACTATTCGATCCTGTCGGCCACGGTGGACGGCAAGCGCATCGGCAAGGCGTTCTCGATCCATACCTTCGCGGGCTATCTCGGCAGCGGCGTGACGCCTGCCCTGGTCATCGCCGCGGTGGCCTTGTGGGGCTGGAACGGCGGCTTCATCTGCGCAGCGATCCTGTCCTTTGCCGCGGCGCTGCTGCTGCTGGTGGCCGGCAGCGTGCTGCCGCGCGCGCCGCGCAAGGCCGCGCCCGGCGCGGGCAAGCCGGGCGACGCCAAGGTCGGATGGGACCTCCTGCTCAGCGGCCCGATCCTGCGCAACCTGCTGTTCTTCTTCTGCCTCGCCATGGCCAATGGCGGCATCCAGACCTTCGCGGTGGTGTCGCTGGGCGCGATCCACGGCACCTCGGCGGAGGTTGCCAACATCGGCCTGTCGGGCTTCCTGCTGTTCAGCGCAGCCGGCGTGCTGCTCGGCGGGATCGTCGCCGACCGCACGCCGCATCACGAGAGGGTCGCGGCGGTGGGCTTCGCCTGCACCTCGACCATGGCGGTGCTGCTCGGCTGGGTCGACATGCCGGCCGCCGTGCTGATCTTCGTGATGTCGCTGGGCGGCCTGCTGAACGGCATGATCCAGCCGTCGCGCGACATGATGGTGCGCGCCGTCACGCCGCCCGGCTCGTTCGGCAAGGTGTTCGGCTTCGTCACCACCGGCTTCAACCTCGGCGGCATGGTCGCGCCGCTGATCTATGCCTGGCTGATGGACCACGGCCAGCCGCGGACGATCTATGCCATCGTCGTGGTATTCATCTTGCTGGCAATGGTAACGGCCATGACACGCCGCAAACCCGAAGGTACTCCGACATGGACTCGATAACCCCCGCCACCTCTTCCCAGAAGGAGGCGCTGGTCCGCCGCTATGGCGCCGCCTCGGTGCCGCCCGCCGGGCCGTGGAACGAGGTGATCGCCACGATGCTCGATCACCGGTCGGTGCGCGGCTACAAGCCCGATCCCGTCCCGCCCGGCACACTCGAGACGATGATCGCCGCGGCCCAGTCGGCCGCCACCAGCTCGAACATGCAGTGGACCTCGGTCGTCGCCATCACCGACCCCGAAAAGAAGAAGAAGCTGGCCGAGTGGGCCGGCAACCAGAAGCACATCGAGCAGTGCCCGCTCTATCTGTGCTGGGTCACCGACATGGCTCGCAATGCCGCGATCTCCAGGTCCGAGAAGGTCGAGTTCGAGACCATGCCCTGGCTCGAGACTTTCCTGGTCGCCAGCGTCGATGTCGCCCTCGCCGCGCAGAACGCCGTGGTGGCGGCCGAGTCGATGGGGCTCAGCACGGTCTATATCGGCGCCATGCGCAACGAGCCGGAGAAGGTCGCCGACCTGCTCGGCCTGCCGCCGCAATGCTTCGTCCTGTTCGGCCTGTGCGTCGGCTATGCGACCGAGCAAGCGATAGGCGAGGTCAAGCCGCGCATGCCGCAGGCGATGATGCTGCACCACGAGCGCTACGATGCCTCGAATGCCGACGCCCATCGCCAGGCGCACGATGCCGAGATGATGCAATTCTCGGCCCGGCAGGAAATGCAGGCCGGGACCTGGACCCAGCGTGTCCTGAACCGGCTGGGGCCCATCAAGTCGATGAACGGTCGCGAGCGGCTGCGGGAAGCGCTCAATCGCATGGGCTTCGGGATTCGCTGACGAAGGGGAACCCTCGAGGGCACGAGGTCGTTTGAATCCTACAGCCGCTGTCGTCCACCCGCGACAGCGGCCATTTCCGTTTGGAAAAGGAATTCAAAATGACCTCGTCCTCGAAGCACGTGGGCCGCTCGCTCGCGCTCGCAACCCTGGTCGGCGCATCCCTGACGCTGGGACTGCTCGGCCAGGCATCGGCCCAGACTGCCGCCACCCCGAAGGACGGCGGCAAGCCGCCGGCGGCCACTGCCGCGACCTCGAGCAAGCCCGAGACGGTCGAGCAGCGCATCTCGACGTTGAAGACCGCCCTCAAGATCACGCCGGACCAGGAGAGCAAATGGGACGGCGTCGCCAAGGCGATGCGCGAGAACGCCGCTTCGATGGAAAAGCTCGTCCAGGAGAAGCAAGGCAAGATGGCAAACATGAACGCCGTCGACGATCTCAAGACCTACCAGGAGTTCAGCCAGGCCAATCTCGACGGGCTGAAGAACCTGAGCGCGGCGTTCAAGACGCTGTACGACTCCATGCCCGCCGACCAGAAGAAGAATGCCGACGGCGTGTTCGACAGCTTCGGCCCGAAGCCCGCTCAGCGCGGCTAGGGGGACGCCATCATGATCGGTCGCATAACACTGGCGCTCGCCCTGGCGATCGCTGCTTCTGGCGCCCTCGCCCTGCCCGCAAGCGCCCGCTGGGACGGCGATGGCCGCTGGCACGAGGACAATCGCTGGCACAACAACAACAACAACCGAAACTATAACAACAACCGCACCTACGGTTACCAGTACCGGCCGCCGCCGGTGGTATATGCCACGCCGTACAACTACGGGTACCAGCCTCCGCCGGTTGTCTACTACAACAACACGCCGGGCTTCTCGATCCAGATAAGGTAGCTCGACCAAACCGGATCGAATACGGCGGGCTCAGGCCCGCCGTATTCTGTCGTATGGAGCCTGCTTCGCCGACGGTGCTACGCGAGATGGCATCACGAGCCCTCGAGCCAGTCGTGCTCCAAAGCACGCAGCCGGCCAATCACAGAAAACAGGAAGGCCGTCGACCATCCGAACAGCAGCAGACCGTTGGCACCCTCGATGGCGCCGAACAGCCGCCAGTGCCGGTCGAGCACGACATCGCCATAACCAATGGTCGTGAAGCTGGTGGTCGAAAAATAGAGCGCCGATTCGAAGTCCGCCAACGCCCCGACCGCCAGAAAGGCCCAGGCGTAGAGCCAGATCTCGGCGGTATGGATCGCCACCAGGCCGAGCACGACGAAAAGAATCGACAGACCCTGTCCCATCAGTTTTTCCCGCGGGGGAAGGCGATGGCCGTGCTCCCGCAGGAACCAGAGCAGCCCCAGCAATCCGAAGAAATGGACCGTGACGGTCAGCACCACCATGAAGGTGGCAGCAGCGAAGTTGGCGATCATCCGTGCGGGACGAGGATCTGGCGCACCGTGGCCACCTCCTGCAACCGGTCGAATCCCTCGTTCAGCTCGTTGAAGCCGATGCGGCTGGAGACCATGCGGTCGACCGGCAGCTTGCCCTGCTGGTAGAGCGCGATGAAGCGCGGGATGTCGCGCACCGGCACGCAGCTTCCCATGTAGGAGCCCTTGATCGTCTTCTCCTCGCTGACCAGCTGGCTCTGCCTGAAGGAGAAGTCGGCGGCGATCGGCGACAGGCCCGCCGTCACCGTCGTGCCGCCCCAGCGCGTCACGAGATAGGCCGTCTCCATCGCCTTGATGGTGCCGGCAAGATCGAAGGCATAGTCGACGCCGCCGTTGGTCAGGTCGCGCACCTGCGTCACGTGATCGGCGTCCTTTGCATTGACCGTATCGGTCGCGCCGAGCTGGCGGGCGAGGCCGAGCTTGTCGTCGGAGAGATCGATGGCAACGATGCGGCCGGCGCCGGCGAGCACCGCACCGAGAAGGCCGCTGAGGCCGACGCCGCCCAGGCCGACGATGGCGACCGTGCTGCCGGGCTGGATCTGCGCGGTGTTGACCACGGCGCCGACGCCGGTCACGACGGCGCAGCCGAACAGGGCGGCGAGGTCGAGCGGCAGCGACTGATCGATCACCACGACCGAGCCGCGATCGACCACGGCATATTCGGCGTAGCACGACACGCCCGACTGGTGGTTCACCGCCTTGCCGTCGTGATGCAGCCGGTGATGGCCCGAGAGAAGCTGTCCCGCCGCGCGCGGCGTGACCGAACGCTCGCAGATATAGGGCCGGCCTTCGAGGCAGCGCCGGCAGCGGCCGCACGAGACATTGAAGGTGAAGCAGACATGGTCGCCGACCTTGACGTCGTGCACGCCAGCGCCGACCTCGACGATCTCGCCCGAGCCTTCATGACCCAGCACGATCGGCACCGGCCGCGGCCGGTCGCCGTTGATCAGCGACAGGTCGGAGTGGCAGAGCCCGGCACCGCCGACCTTGACCAGCACCTCGCCCTCACCCGGCGGATCGAGCTCGACCTCGAGCACATGGATGGGCTTCGACTTGGCGAACGGACGCGGCGCACCGCACACGGTGAGCACTCCAGCTTTCATCTTCATCTCAATAATCCTCCCGCAACAGTCCCTGACCGTAGCCTCTCGCTTGGCCCGGCCTCAGGCAATTCCTCCGTCGACACGGACCAGCGAGGCCGTGGTGAAGCTCGATGCATTCGACGCCAGATAGAGCGCCGCTGTCACGATCTCTTCGGGCCGGCCGCTGCGCTTCAGCGCCGCCGTCGCGTTGAGCTTGTGCTCCTCGCTCCACGCCTTGCTCACGTCGGTGAGGAACCGGCCGGGCGAAATCGTGTTGACCCGCACCTTGGGTCCATATTCGAAGGCGAAGGCCTCGGTCAGGGCGTTGAGTGCCGCCTTGGCGCCGGCATAGGGCGCAATCGACGGGCGCGGCCGGAGTGCGCCGGCGCTGCTGATGTTGATGATCGAGCCTCCGTCGCCCGCCGCCATGCGGCTGCCGACCAGCGACATCAGGCGGAACGGAGCCTTGAAATTGAGCGACACGATGCGGTCGAAGAGCTGCTCCGACGTCTCCAGCGACGACGGGGCAAGCGGTGACGACCCGGCATTGTTGACCAGGATGTCGACCTTGCCGAAGGCGGCATAGGCAGCATCCGCCAGCCCTTCCAGCTCCTGCCAGTTGGCGACATTGCAGGCATAGGTCGACGCCCGCCGGCCCATCGCCCTCACCTCGGCCGCCACTTTTTCGCAGGCGTCGAGCTTGCGGCTGGTGATGAAGATATCGGCACCATGGGCGGCGAAGGCCTTCACCATCTGGTAACCGAGGCCCCGGCTGCCGCCGGTTACGAGGGCAACCTTGCCCGAAAGATCGAAGAGGTTGGTCATGGGATGAATCAAGACGTTTGACGCTGGCATGTCACTTGCTAAGTGTACTGGGGAGCGAAACAAATTGGGCCGTCATGAGCATCCACGTCGCGTTGCATCATCGAACGACCTACCTCTATGACCGGCCGGTGTCACTTGGGCCGCAGATCGTACGGTTGCGTCCTGCCCCCCATAGCCGCACGCCGATCCTGTCCTATGCGCTCAAGGTCGAGCCGAAGGACCATTTCATCAACTGGCAGCAGGATCCGCAGGGCAATCACCTTGCGCGGCTGGTGTTTCCGGAGAAGACGACCAAGTTCGAGGTGACAGTCGACCTCGTCGCCGACATGTCGGTGATCAACCCGTTCGACTTCTTCCTCGAACCGTCGGCCGAGGAATGGCCGTTCGCCTACGACCCCTCGCTCGCCGAGGAGATCGCGCCCTTCCGCAAGCTGGAACCGGCGGGGGCTCTCCTGACGGCCTGGCTGGCCAAGGTCGAGCGCAAGAAGCAGCGCACGATCGATTTCGTTGTCGGCCTCAATGCGCGCCTGCAGAGCGAGATCGGCTATATTGTGCGCCTCGAACCGGGCGTGCAGAGCTGCGAGCAGACGCTGGAGCTGGCCAAGGGCTCGTGCCGCGACACGGGCTGGCTACTGGTCACCATCCTGCGCCATCTCGGCTTCGCGGCGCGCTTCGCCTCGGGCTACCTGATTCAGCTCACGCCGGACGAGAAGCCGCTCGAAGGTCCCGAGGGCCCCACGCACGATTTCACCGACCTCCATGCCTGGTGCGAGGTCTATCTGCCGGGCGCCGGCTGGATCGGCCTCGACCCGACTTCCGGCCTGCTGACCGGCGAAGGCCACATCCCGCTCGCCTGCACGCCCGAACCGTCGAGCGCCGCGCCGATCGAGGGCGCGGTCGACGAGAGCGAAGTGGAGTTCTTCCACGAGATGTCGGTGAGCCGCGTGCGCGAGACGCCGCGCACCACCAAGCCCTATACCGAGGAACAGTGGGAGAAGCTGCTCGGCGTCGGCGAGGCGATCGAGCGCGACATCGCCAAGGCCGGGCTGAAGCTCACCATGGGCGGCGAGCCGACGTTCGTGTCGATCGACGACATGGACGGCGCGGAATGGAACACCCTGGCGCTCGGCCCGGACAAGCGGCGCCTGGCCGGCGTGCTGTTCCGCAAGCTGGCCGACCGCTTCTCCAAAGGGTCGCTGCTGCACTTCGGCCAGGGCAAATGGTATCCCGGTGAGCAGCTGCCACGCTGGGCGCTGGGCTGCTTCTGGCGCAAGGACGGCGAGGTCATCTGGCGCAATCCGGCGCTCACCGCACTCGAGTCCAAGCCGACCGGCGCCACCCCGGAAATCGCGCAGAAATTCGCGCAGGCGTTCGCCGAACGGCTGCAGCTCAGCCCCGGCTATCTGTTCGATGCCTACGAGGACACCTGGTATTATCTGTGGCGCGAGCGGCGGCTGCCGTCGAACGTCGAGGTCGACGGCAGCAAGGCACGCGATCCGATGGAGCGCGAACGCATCGCCCGCGTGTTCGAGAAGGGTCTCGAGACGCCGGTCGGCACGGTGCTGCCGGTGGCGCGCGAAGCCAACGGCCGCGGCCGGTGGCGCAGCGGGCCGTGGTTCCTGCGCACGGAGAAGTGCTACCTGATCCCCGGCGACTCGCCGATCGGCTATCGCCTGCCGCTCGATTCGCTGCCCTGGGCTGCGCCCGGTGACATGGACGTGGTGAGCGAACCCGATCCGATGATCAGCTACCCCGCGCTGCCGCCGCTCGACGCCTTCCGCCGCGCGCCCGTGCTACGCCGCCAGGCCGAGGCCATGCCGTCCGACACCACCGCAGGTGCCGACGGCGAGGCCGCACGCCGCGAAGCGTGGCGCCGCGCACTGGCGCCCGATTTGGGCCCCAAGCCTGGCGTCGGCGCCTCGGCCAGCGGCATCGTCCGCACCGCGATCTCGTTCGAGCCTCGCGACGGTCATCTCTATGTCTTCATGCCACCGACCGAGCGTACCGAGGACTATCTCGAGCTGGTCGCGGCCGTGGAGGACACGGCCCAGGAGCTCGGCCAGCCGGTGTTCCTCGAAGGCTATCCGCCGCCGGTTGGCGACGCGCGCCTCAACCACTTCAGCGTCACGCCCGATCCCGGCGTGATCGAGGTCAATATCCATCCGTCGGCCGGCTGGCGCGAGCTCGTCGACAAGACCGAGATCGTCTACGAAGAGGCGCGCACCACGCGGCTCGGCGCGCAGAAGTTCATGATCGACGGCCGCCATACCGGCACCGGCGGCGGCAATCACATCACCCTGGGCGGGCCGTCCGCACCGGAATCGCCGCTGCTGCAGCGGCCCGATCTGCTGAAGAGCCTGCTCGGCTACTGGCTCAACCACCCGTCGCTGTCGTACCTGTTCTCCGGCTTGTTCATCGGCCCGACCAGCCAGCATCCGCGCATCGACGAGGCACGCAACGACGCGCTGCACGAGCTGGAGATCGCCTTCCGGCAGATCGAGCCTGGCCGCCAGACGCCACCCTGGCTGGTCGACCGCATCTTCCGCAACCTGCTGGTCGATGCGACCGGCAACACGCACCGCACCGAATTCTGCATCGACAAGCTGTTTACGCCCGACGCTGCGTCCGGCCGGCGCGGCCTGCTCGAGATGCGCGCCTTCGAGATGCCGCCGCACTGGCGCATGAGCGTGGCGCAGCAGGCGGTGCTGCGCGGCATCGTCTCGACCTTCTGGCAGAGGCCCTACGAGAAAAGATTGAGCCGCTGGGGCACCCGGCTGCACGACGATTTCATGCTGCCGCATTTCGTCTGGCAGGATTTCTCCGACGTGCTCGACGACCTCAAGTCGGCCGGCTACCGCTTCCAGCCCGAATGGTTCGCGCCGCATTTCGAGTTCCGCTTCCCGCGAATCGGTGAAATCGCGCAGCGTGGCGTCGAGCTCGAGCTGCGCCACGCCCTGGAGCCCTGGCACGTGCTGGGCGAAGAACCCGGCGGCGGCGGCACCGTCCGCTATGTCGACAGCACGGTCGAGCGCCTGCAGGTCAGGGTCGAGGGGCTTAACGACGCGCGCCACATCATCGCCTGCAATGGTTGGCGCCTGCCGCTGCACGCCACCGGGAACGCGGGCGAATACGTCGCAGGGGTGCGCTACCGCGCCTGGGCGGCGGCGAACTCGCTGCATCCGACCATCGGCGTGCATGCGCCGCTCACCTTCGACATCCACGACACCTGGAGCGGCCGCTCGATCGGCGGCTGCACCTATCACGTCGCCCATCCCGGCGGCCGCAACTACGACCGCATGCCGGTCAACGCCAACGAGGCCGAGGCACGCCGCCGCGCCCGCTTCTTCCCGATCGGCTTCACCGGTGGACCGGCGCCCGAACCGAGGCAAATCGACAATCCCGAGCACCCGCTGACCCTCGATCTGCGGCGGGCTTGAGCACCTCGACGGCATCTTCTCTTCCTCCTCTCCCCCAATAGGGGGAGAGGGCGGGCGAGGGGGTTACGCACGTCGCCCCACCTTCTCCCGGCCTCTCCCCCTAGCGGGGGAGTGGAACATGAGGTCTAAAGGGACTGTA
The DNA here is from genome assembly GCF_965279465.1 of Reyranella sp. Classification (NCBI taxonomy): domain Bacteria; kingdom Pseudomonadati; phylum Pseudomonadota; class Alphaproteobacteria; order Hyphomicrobiales; family Reyranellaceae; genus Reyranella; species Reyranella sp. Next base: position 1,874,696 of record NZ_OZ257242.1, on the reverse strand, counting down.
TGGAGTCGTTGCGCGGCCTTTCTTCCTCGCCGGCGAGCGCTTACGACGAGCTGGTTACTGGCCAGAAGTCGATTCGCTACCACTGGCAGGGGATACTGAGCGTGATTCGAGCCCTGCCGGGCGGCGGATTGAGCGAACGTGTCGAAAGTGCGCGGCGCCAGCTCGAGGAATCGGGCGCCACCTTCAACCTGCTCGACGACCGCGGCAAGCCGTCCTGGACGTTCGATCCCCTGCCCTTCGTCATCACGCCCGACGAATGGCCGGCGCTTGAAGCGGGCCTGATCCAGCGCGCCAGGCTGCTCGACGCGATGCTGGGCGACCTCTACGGACCGCAGACTCTGCTCGCGGAGCGGCTGCTGCCGCCGATGCTGGTCCACGCCAACCGTCATTTCCTGCGCGCCTGCCGGGTCACCGACGGCAGGCCGCCGGTCCGCCACCTCGGCCAGTATGCCGTCGACCTGGTTCGTCTCAGCAACGGCCGCTGGCACGTGCTCGCCGACCACACCGAGATGCCATCGGGGGTGGGCTATGCGCTCGAGATCCGCCGCGTGCTGGCGCGCAGCCTGCCCGAGGCGTTCCGCTCGATCCCGGTGCGTCATCTGCGGCCGTTCGTCGACCGCTGGCACAATGCGCTCGAGGGCCTCGCACCGCCCGACGTCGCTCTGCCCAGCATGGCCGTGCTGACGCCCGGCTCGCTCTCGGCGACCTACTTCGAGCACGTCTATCTCGCGCGCGCGCTCGGCGTGCCGCTGGTCGAAGGCGGCGATCTGGTCGCGCGTGACGGCGAGGTCCTGATCAAGACCCTGGCCGGCCTTCGTCCGGTCCATATGCTGCTGCGGCGGCTCGACTCGGCATTCGCCGATCCGCTCGAGCTGCGGGCCGATTCCGCGCTCGGCGTCACCGGGCTCGTGGAAGCAACGCGCACCGGCAAGATCTCGCTCGCCAACGCGCTGGGCTCCGGCCTGGTCGAGACGCCGGCCGTGATGCCGTTCCTCGAACGGCTCTGCCAGCACGTGCTCGGGCAGCCACTGCAGCTTCCGTCGCTCGACGTGTGGTGGCTGGGCGAGCCGACCGCCTATGCCTTCGCGATGGCGCATCTCGATTCGATGATCGTGCGGCCCTGCCTCGGCCACGACCGCGAGCCGATCGTTGTCGGCATGCTCGAACCGCCCCAGCGCAAAGCGCTCGAGCAGCGGATCGCCGCCCAGCCGGGCCAGTTCGTGGCGCAGTATCCCGTCGCCCCCTCGCTCAACCCGAAATGGGATGGCAGAGCGCTGGTGCCCTCGGCTGTCGTGCTGCGTTGCTTCGTCGTAGCCGATGGCGATGGCTATCGCGTGCTGCCGGGAGGGCTGGCGCGCGAACCAGCCGGCGATACGGCGCTGCGGCAGCTTGGCCGCCTGAACGGCACGTTGAAGGACGTCTGGGTGCTGGCCGAGGATGCGTCCGACGTGCAGATCCCGACCAGCCGGCGCTTCCATCAGCTCGCCGTCGATCGCGGCAGCGCCGACCTGCAGAGCCGCGTCGCCGACAACCTCTACTGGCTCGGCCGCTACATCGAGCGGCTCGACAACGACGCGCGCCTGCTGCGCACCACCGCGACGCGCGTGACGCAGGGCGTGATCGGCGGACGCGAAAGCGTCGAGCTCCGGATGCTCGGCAAGCTGATCGATCGCGCCAACCTGATGCCCCCGTCGGCCGCGCTCGCCATGCCGGAGAGCGCGGTGTTCCAGCAGGGGCTGATGGCTGTGGCCTCGGAGAGGCGTGGCCTTGCCACCGTGTTCGACAATATCCGGCGCCTCGGGGGAACCCTGCGCGATCGCTTCTCCCCCGACATGACCGCCGCGGTCGGACCGGTGATGAGCGAAGTCCGAAACAGGCTTCTGAACGCGCGCGGCAACCTCGATCCGCTGCTGGCGGCGCTCGACGATATCGTGCGCTTCGTCGCCACGCTCTCCGGTCTCGCCCAGGAGAACATGACGCGCGGCACCGGCTGGCTTTTCCTCGATCTCGGCCGGCGCATCGAGCGCGGCCAGTTCGTGCTGGGCTCCGCGCTCGGCCCGTTCCAGCAATCGCCGATCGACTGGGACGCCGCCATGCGCATCGCACTCGAGCTGTGCGACAGCACCATCACCTACCGTACGCGCTATCTCGGCCAGCTTCAGCCCGCGCCGGTCCTCGACCTGGTGGTGCTCGATGACAGCAATCCTCGCGCCTTCGCCTTCCAGGTTCGATCGATCACAAATCATCTCGAGCGGCTGGGTCGGGCGTCCGGTACCAAGGTGCCGGATATCCTGGCCTCGCTCGACACTGACCTCGGCCGCGCCGTTCAGCTCTTCAGCGGCGAGGAGAAGTCGTGGCGGCACGAGGGGCTGGCGCTCGCCGTACTGCGCGAGATCGCCGCCGACGGCCAAGAGCGGCTGGAGGAACTTTCCGAGGCGATCACCCGCGCCTACTTCAGTCATGTCCCGATGGCGCAGGCCGTCGGCTCGATGCCATCCCTGGCGGCGAGCTGACGCGATGCATTACCTGCTGTCGCACCGCACGACCTACACCTACGCGAGCAGTGTCGACTCCGCACACCACATCGCACATCTGCGGGCCCGAGCGTTTCCCGGCCAGAAGGTCACCTCGATCGGTATCGTCACGCATCCGCAGCCGGCGCTCGCCGTGGAGCATGTCGACCATTTCGGCAACCTGATCGACATCTACCGTCTCGACCAGCCGCACCAGCGCTTCGACATCGAGGTGCGCGCGGACATCGAGGTGAAGTTTCCCGACCCGCCGCCGGAGAAGGAGACTCCGCCCTGGGAGGAGATCCGCAAGGCACTGGGCGGCGCGGGATTTCCCGCGCCGATCGAGGCCAGCGAATTCGTCCATGAATCGCCGCTGGTGCCGATCGAGGACGCCTTGCGCGCTTACGGCGCCGAATCCCTGACCCCCCGCCGGCCCATCCTCGAAGCGGCGCGCGACCTCACCACGCGCATCAAGAACGATTTCGACTACCATCCCGGCGCCACCGACATCTCGACCCCCTTGCACGAGGTGTTCGAGGGCAAGGCCGGCGTCTGCCAGGATTTTGCGCATGTCATGATCGCGGCGCTCCGAGCCCACGGTCTCGCGGCGGGTTACGTCTCGGGCTACATTCGCACCGTCAATTCGAAGGAAGAGGCCGCGCTGCGCGGCGCCGACGCCAGCCACGCCTGGGTTGCCGTGTGGTGTGGCGAAAAGGCGGGCTGGGTCCACCTCGACCCGACCAACGACCTCGTCGCCAGCCAGGATCACGTCGCCATCGCCTGGGGCCGCGACTTCTCCGACGTGAGCCCGTTGCGCGGCGTCATCCTCGGCGGCGGCCGGCACACCTACAGCGTGGCTGTGACGCTGGTGCCGACGGGGTGAGCTTGCCGAGCCGTATCCAAATGGATACATATGCGAACGATGAATGTCTTCATCCGTTCGTCCGATTTCGATCGATGGCTGCAAGCGCTGAAGGACGATAGGGGCAAGGCACGCATCTCGGCGCGCCTGCGCAGCGCGATATTCGGAAATTTCGGCGACTGTCGGCCGGTCGGTGAGGGCGTGTCGGAGATGCGCATCCATGTCGGACCGGGATACAGGGTCTACTTCGTGCGGCGGGGAGCAACTGTCTATGTACTGCTCGGGGGCGGCGACAAGTCCACCCAAAAGCAGGACATCGCTCGAGCGCTTCGTCTGGCGCGCGATCTGAAGGAGAGTGGAGAATGAAAGTCACCTACGCACCGTTTGATGCCGCAGACTATCTCGACAACGATGCGGTGATAGCGGAATACCTGACGGCAGCTGCCGAGGATCCCAATCCCGAGGTCTTCCTCCTTGCCCTCAGTGATGTCGCCAGGGCAAAGGGCATCGCGAAAATCGCAAAGAGTGCAGGTCTGGGCCGTGAAAGCCTTTACAAGGCCCTGAGCGCCGGAGCGCACCCGCGCTACGAGACAGTCAGCGCCGTGCTGCGCGCGCTTGGCGTAAAGCTGTCCATGGCCATCGAACCGCGTCGGCCCGCTCGCCGGAAATCCCCCGCCGCACGGGCTGTTGTGGGTCGTCCGAAGAAGCGCACGGCAAGTGCTCGCGGGTAAGAAGGCCTTCTTTCGCCACCCAGAAAGCCGTTCGTCCATTCGTACAATACGCCGATGCCGACGGGTGAGGACGGCTGGTACGTGGCAAGCGTGCCGACTTTGCCGGGCCGCCATACTCAAGCGCGGTCCCTCGACGAACTAATGGTCCGCATTCGCGAGGCTATCGAGGCCTGCCTCGAAGCCGGCGACACTCCGACCTCACCGGAATTTGTCGGCGTTCAGCGCGTGTCAATCGCGGCATGACACGTCTCCCGGCAGTTTCGGGCCGGGAATTGCGTCAAGGGAAGTCACCACTTGCTTCGCCATGCTGATGGACGGGTAACTGTCGTTCCCGTCCATGGAAGAGAAGAGATTGGCCCCGGTTTGCTGAGCAAGGTCCTGCGCGACTGCGACATCGACCGCAACGAGCTGATCGAAACTCTGTAGCACCCTCAGCCGCCCAGGAACTCCTTGGTCCATCCCGTGTAGTCAGCCTCGCGCGTGACCCGCCTCATCAGCTCGGCATCGGCGACCCCCTGCAGCTTGCCGGGCTGCACGCCGTCACGCAGCGCCTTCAGCGTCTCGTAAGTCGCCTTCACGGCGGCCGCGAAAGGCTGATGGCCCTGCAGCGCGATGCGCACACGGCGGGCAGCGAGGTAGTCCTTGTCGGTGAGCTCGCCCGCCACCCCGCCCATGATGAGCGGCAGGGTCGTCGCCGCCGAGATCGCGTCGAGCTCGGCGCGGGTCTTGATGCCGACGAAGAACAGCGCATCGACGCCGGCTGCCTCGTAGGCTTTGCCGCGTGCGATGGCATCGTCGATGCCGGTGATCTGGATCGCACTTGTGCGGCCCGCGATCGCGAGCAGTGGGTCCTGACGTCCGGCGAGAGCAGCCTTCATCTTGCCGACGCCCTCCGCGATGGTCGTGAGACGCGGCTTGGTCGTGCCGAACGGCGTCGGCAGCTCGGTGTCCTCGATGCTCATGCCGCCGATGCCCGCGGTCTCAAGCTCCTCGACCGTGCGCTTCACGTTCAGCGCATTGCCGTAACCGTGGTCGGCATCGACCATCAGCGGCAGCTTGCCGGCGCGGTTGATGCGGTAGGCCTGCTGCGCGAATTCGCTCAGGGTCAGCACGATCAGGTCGGGCGCGCCGAGCACCGTCAGCGAAGCGACAGAACCGGCGAACATGCCGAGCTCGAAGCCGAGATCCTCGGCGATGCGCGCAGAGATTGCGTCGTAGACCGATCCCGGATGAACGCAGCGATTGCCGTTCAGGACTTCGCGGAAGCGCGTGCGGCGGTCGGTCCAGTGCATAGCGAAATTCTCCGATGTTGCTCGCATTTCGACGAGCAAATCGAGCAGTCTTCCGCTCTCCCCGTCGAAGGCGTAGCGTTCTAACACTGGTGGCTCGAACGCGCGACGGGCCAGCCGGAAACAAGAATAAGCGCTTCGGGGGAAAAGCCATGTTCGAGGTACTAGACCGGCAGACTCGTCTGACCGGCAACCAGAAGAAGATTCTCGCCGCCGCGATCATCGGCGACGCACTGGAATTCTTCGACTACTTTCTGATCGGCTTCGTGCTCGCCTTCCTGATCGGGCCATGGAAGCTCACCTTCGGCCAGTCCGCCATCGTGCTGATGTCGTCGGGCGTCGGGGCCATCCTGGGCGCCTACATCTGGGGCTGGCTTGCCGACAAGGTCGGCCGCCGCAAGGTGTTCATCGGCACTGTGCTGAACTTTTCGATCGCCACCGGCCTGCTCTACTTCACGCCGGACAATGGCTGGATCTACCTCACCGTCATGCGCTTCTTCGTCGGCTTCGGCGTCGGCGGCCTCTATTGCGTCGATCTTCCTCTGGTGCAGGAATTCATGCCGAGCAGCAAGCGCGGCTGGGTCGGTGGTCTTGTAACCTGCGTGATCCCGCTCGGCGTGGGCATGGGAGCGGTGCTCGGCGCCTTCATGGGTCCGACCGAATGGCGCCTTCTCTTCCTGATCGGCCTGGCCCCATCGCTGCTGGTGCTGCTGGTCCGCCTCTGGGTGCCCGAATCGCCCTGGTGGCTGGTGCGCCAGGGCCGTTACGAGGAAGCCCGCAAGTCGCTTGCCTGGGCTCTGCAGGTCAGCCCCGGCAGCCTGCCGCTGCCCGACACGACGACCAACCCTCGCCCCGCAACACCATCGTTTTTCGAGCTGTTCAAGTATCCGCGCAGCTTGCTGGTCTCGTGGCTCGGCAATGCCGGCGCCCAGACCGGCTCCTACGGCATCAACCTGTGGGCGCCTTCGCTGTTCGTGCTGCTCCTGCATGTCACTCCGCAGGAAGCCTCCAAGATGTTCATCCTGCTGACGGTGACCGGCTTCATTGGCCGGCTCTCCTTCTCCTGGCTGTCGGACGCGATCGGACGCCGCCACGCAGGTGGGCTGCTGGGCTTCGGCGCCGGCATCCTCACGATCGTGGCAGGCTACAACTACGACGCCATGTGGTTCGGCGTTTCGGCCTTCTGGCTGATCCTGGCGGCGACAATGTTCTTCGCCGACGGCGGTTTCGCCATCGTCGGCCCGTACGCCGCGGAAGTCTGGCCGTCGCATTTGCGCACCACGGGCATGGGCTCGGCCTACGGCTTCGGCGGCATCGGCAAGATCATCGGCCCGGTCGGGCTCGCCCTCATCGTCGGCTCCGGCAACTACCTCAAGCCCGACGTTCCGTTGCCGCAGATCCCGACCGCCTTCCTCTATCTCGGATGCTGGTTCCTGATGGCCGGGTTGGTCTATTATTTCATCGGCATCGAGACCAAAGGGAAGTCGATCGACCAGATCGACAAGGAACTGCTTGCCGGCGCCGCCGCCCGCTGAACGAGGGAGGACACCTTGGACACGTTGATCATGACCGCCGCCGATCTTGCCGGCGATCCAGCCGTGATCGCGCGAGCCCAATCGGTCCGCCCGACCATCGAGGCGGCCGCAAGCATCATCGAGGAGACGCGGCGGCTGCCGACCGATCTCCTCGACCGGCTGCATGAGCAAAGGCTCTTCCGCCTGCTCATGCCGCGCTCCTCCAACGGTATCGAAACCGATCCGATCACCTTCTTCCACGTGATCGAAACCATCGCGAGCGCCGATGCCTCGACCGGCTGGTGCCTGAGCCAGGCCGGCGGCTGCGCCATGTCGGCGGCCTATCTCTCCTTGCCGGTGGCGCAGGAGATCTTCGGCGACGACCCGCGTGCGGTGCTGGCGTGGGGCCCCGGACCGAAGGTGAAAGCCGTCGAATGCGAGGGCGGCTACAAAGTCACCGGCGTATGGGCCTTCGCCTCGGGCGGCCGGCATGCCACCTGGCTCGGCGCGCACTGCCCGATCTTCCTGCCCGATGGCACGCGGAAGCTCGATGAGAACGGAAAACCGGCCGAGCGCACCATGCTGGTCCGCAGCGGCGACGTGCAGTGGACCGATATCTGGGACACGGTCGGCCTCCGCGGCACGGCGTCCGACCAGTTCGCTCTCACCGACCACTTCGTGCCCCACGACCATTCGATGTCGCGCGACTACTCCCAGCCGGAGAAGGAACGCCGCGAGTCCGGACCGCTCTATCGCATGTCGGCGATGACCTGCTACGAGACAGGCTTTGCCGGGGTGGCCCTCGGCACTGCCCGAGGGGCCTTGGACAGCTTCGTCGATATGGCCAGGACCAAGGTCGTGCGCGGCGGCAAGAGCCCGATCCGCGACAGCGCCGTCGTCCAGACCAACCTCGCCCAGGCCGAGATCGGCGTGCGGTCGGCGCGTGCCTATCTGCTGCAGTCGCTCGCCGGAATCTGGAAGCGGATATCGGCCGGCGAAGAGCTTGCCATGCAGGACCGTATCGTCATTCGCGGCGCCTCGACCAATGCCATCCACAAAGCGCGCGAAGCGGTCGATTTCGCCTACAATGCCGCCGGTGCGACGGCGATCTTCGGCGGCCATCCGCTGGAACGGCGCTTTCGCGACATCCATACCGTGACCCAGCAACTGCAGGGCCGGCTCAGCCATTTCGAGACCGTCGGCGCCTGGATGATGGGCGCCGAGACCGATCTAACGTGGGTCTAAGGGAGCAAACCATGCCGCTTGGCGTTCTGCAGCATTTCACGATCGAGCCATCCGACCTCGAAGCCACAAAGGACTTCTATTGCGACGTGCTGGGCCTCGAGAACGGCGACCGTCCGCCGCTCGGTTTCCCGGGCTACTGGCTCTATTCCGGCGGGATCCCGACGGTGCATCTGCTGGGAGAGCGCAAGCCGCGTGAGGGCATCGTCGTGCGCGGCAACGAGAAGAAGTTCGACGACACCGGCCGCTTCGACCATATCGCATTCGCCGCCACCGACATCGACGGCGTGCGCAAGCGTCTTCAGTCGAAGAACGTCAAGTTCCGCGAGCAGATCGTGCCGCGCACCGGCGCAGCGCAGATCTTCCTCTACGATCCCGACGGCGTCGGCGTGGAGCTGAACTTCCCGCCGGCGTAGCTTTCGTCCCTCCCCCGCGGGCGGGGGAGGAACTCTAAGAGGATGACAGCGTGATTGTTTCCGTCGAAATCCAGACCATCGAGCCGCTGGCCGACAGCGCCCCGTTCGGTGCGACCGGCGCCTACGAGCGCGTGATCGGCGTCGCGAAGGGCGAGGTCGATCCCAACGCGCCCGGCAACAAGGGCATCGCGTTGATTGACAAGGCGCCGCGCAACGAGCGCGGCAGGGTCGAGTACATCACCGACATCTTCGTCCTGCGGCCCAAGGACCCCGCGAAAGGCAATGGCCGCCTCCTGTACGAAGTGAACAATCGCGGGCGCAAGATGCTGTTCGGCAATATCGCCGACGGGCCGCAGGGCGTGAACGATCCCAAGACGATGGCGGATGTCGGCAACGGTTTTCCGATGCGCAGGGGCTGGACGATCGTCTGGTCCGGCTGGGATCCCGATGCACCGCGCGCCAACAAGGGGCTCGGGCTGACCGCACCGGTCGCGACCGACAACGGCAAGCCGATCGTCCAGACGGTGCGCGAGGAGTGGGTGTCCGGCACGCGCGGCGGCGCGCTGGAAAGCTTCAAGCTCAGCTACGAGGCGGCCTCACAGGACCAAGGCAGCGCGATGCTGACGGTGCGCGGACGCGCGTCGGATCCTCCGCAACCGGTGCCTGCCGACCAGTGGGCCTTCGTCGACGGCAAGTCGATCAAGCTCAAGGACAAGGCCAAACCGGGCTTCCTCTATGAATTCACCTACGAGGCCAGGAACCCGAAGGTGCAGGGTCTGGGCTTCGCCGCCACGCGCGATTTCGTGAGCTGGCTGAAGCACGATCCCAAGGCGATCGAGGTCACCGGCCGCCCGGTCAGCCATGCGCTGGCCATCGGCTTCTCGCAGGCAGGACGCTATCTCCGCCATCACATCACGGCCGGCTTCAATCGCGACGAGCAGGGCCGCAAGGTCTTCGACGGCATCCACAGCCACATCGCGGGCGTCGGGCGGCTGTTCTTCGACATGCCGTTCAGCCAGCCGGCGCGCACCAACACCCAGCACGAGGACCACACCTTCCCCGAGAGCTGGTTCCCCTTCTCGACCGCGACGCTCGAGGATCCGCTGACCAAGCAGAAGGGCTCGGTGCTGCGCGGCGACGGCAGCGATCCGCTGCTGATCGAGACCAACACCTCGACCGAGTATTGGCAAAAAGGCGCGTCCCTGCTGACCACCGATCCGCTCGGTACAAGGGACGTGGCGCTGCCGGATAACAGCCGCGTCTACATGATTGCCGGCACGCAGCATGGCGGCCGTGCCGGGGCAACCACCGACGCAGGTCCCAACGTCAATCCGCGCAACCCACACAATCCGATGCCCGCGGTGCGCGCGCTGCTTGTGGCGCTCGACGAGTGGGTGGTATCCGGCAAGGCCCCGCCCCCCAGCCGTGTACCGACGCTGAGCGACGGCACACTGGTCGACCCCGACAAGACCGGCTTTCCGGCGATCGAAGGCGCGGCGATCGTGAAGATGACCAACCAGGTGGCACCGGCTGGCGACTGGGTGAAGCCCAAGGCTCCGGAACGCGCATACCGCACGATGGTGAGCAGGGTCGATCCGGACGGCAACGAAGTGGCCGGCATCCGCCTGCCCGACATCGCCGTGCCGCTGGCTGCCTATACCGGCTGGAACGAATACAAGGCGCCGTATCCGGCGGGTGAGATCGCCGACCGCGACGGCAGCTACTTCGCCTTCCCGGCCGCCAAGATCGCCCAGCGCTACAAGAACCGCGCCGACTATGTCGCCAAGGTGCAGGAAGCGGTGGACACGCTGAAGAAGGACCGCCTGCTGCTGCAGGAGGATGCCGACAAGTTTCTCGAGAAGGCACGCAACGAGAGTCGCGTGAATCCCTGATGGCCAAGCTCGACCGCAACGGCGTCGCGATCCACTACGAGGTCCACGGAAGCGGGCCGACCATCCTGCTGAGCCACGGCTACAGCTCGACGTCGCGCATGTGGGACGACCAGGTCGCGGCGCTCAAGGACCGCTATCAGGTCGTCGTCTGGGACTTCCGCGGCCACGGCGAGTCGGACTATCCAAAGGATGGCGCGCAATATTCCGAGGCGCTGACGGTCGGTGACATGCTGGCGCTGCTCGACCTGGTGGGCGCAAAGAAGGCGATCGTCGCCGGCCTGTCGCTCGGCGGCTACATGTCGCTCGCCTTCAACGCCAGTCATCCCGACAGGGTGCGGGCGCTGATGCTGTTCGACACCGGCCCGGGCTTCAAGAAGGACGAGGCGCGCGCGAAATGGAACGAGACGGCGCATCAGCGCGCCGCCGACTTCGATGCGCGCGGCCTCACCGCGCTCAATTCCTCGGACGAGGTCAGGCTGACCCGCCATCGCGACGCCACCGGCCTCGCCGGCTCGGCGCGCGGCATGCTCGCGCAGGAGAACGACCGGGTGATCCAGTCGCTCGACAGGATCACCGTGCCGACGCTGGTGCTGGTCGGCGCCAATGACACCAACTTCCTCGCCGCCACCGATTACATGGCGGCCAAGATCAAGGGATCGACCAAGGTGGTCATCCCCGACGCGGGCCACGCAGCCAACCTGCACCAGCCCGCCCTTTTCAATCAGGCAGTCGAGGCTTTCCTCGCCGGGCTGCCGGCAGCGTAGAATCGTGTCATCCCGAGCGCAGCGAGGGATCCATGCGCCGTAGCATAGATCCCTCGCTGCGCTCGGGATGACACCGGGAACGGAACAAACAATAGGAGAGCGAGATGGGCAAGCGCATTGCAGTCGTCGGTGTCGGCGCGCTGGGTGGATATGTCGGCGGATGGCTCGCCCATACCGGCGAGGACGTCACGCTGATCGACTTCTGGCCGGAGAACATCGAGACCATCCGCAGCAGGGGCCTCTCGCTCGACGGCGTCACGCCGGAGGAGAAGGTCACGGTCAAGAACGCCAAGACCATGCATCTCACCGAGATGGAAGCGCTGTCGCGCCAGAAGCCGATCGACATCGCCTTCGTGTCGATGAAGTCCTACGACACCGAATGGGCGACGGCACTGATCAAGCAATACCTGGCGCCGGACGGCTTCGTGGTGTCGCTGCAGAACTGCCTGAACGAGGAGCGCATCGCCAACCAGGTCGGCTGGGGCAAGACGGTGGGCATGATCGCCTCGCTGATCTCGGTCGACATGTACGAGCCGGCCACCATCCGCCGCACCGTCGCCAAGGGTGGAGACAAGCACACCGTGTTCCGCGTCGGCGAGGTCCATGGCCGCATCACCAAGCGGGTCGAGGAGCTGCGCGACATGGTGGGCCGTATCGATTCGGCCAAGACCACGACCAATCTCTGGGGCGAGCGCTGGTCGAAGCTCTGCCAGAACGGCATGAAGAACGGCGTCTCGGCGGCGACCGGCCTCACCGGCGCGGACTGCGACCGCAACGACGCGATCCGCCGCTTCTCGATCAAGCTCGGCGGCGAGGCGGTGCGGGTCGGCCAGGCGCTTGGCTACCACATCGAGAAGATCGGCAAGTTCGAGCCCGAGCAACTGGCCAAGGCGAGCGAGGGCGACAAGACCGCGCTCGACGAGGTCGAGGCGATCCTGCGGCCCGGCTCCAACACCAACCCCAACCCGCGCGCCGACATCCAGCGCCCGTCGATGGCCCAGGACATCCGCAAGGGCCGCCGCACCGAGATCGAGTTCATGAACGGCTACATCGCCGAGCGCGGCGCCTATATCGGCGTGCCCGCGCCGACCCACACCAAGCTCACCGAGATCGTGAAGAAGGTCGAGCGCAAGGAAGTCGCCGCGGCGCCGGCGCTGCTCGGCGGCTAAACCGAAGCGGCCGGCGGCACGAGTGCGGCTGTCGGACTGTTGCACTGATATGACACTTGCGCCTCCTGGTTGCGAGGCGCAGCCTTTGTTCTTCTGCATGACCGCAGGAGACGGAGGCAGTCATGAAGGTCGCCAGCTACAATCTCGAGAACCTGTTCATGCGGCCGGTCGTCATGAACCAGCAGGGCCAGGCCGCCGGCAAAGCCGCCCTGCAGGCGCATGCAACACTCAACGCCATCCTGAGCAAGACGGCCTACAGCGCCGCCGACAAGAAACGCATCATTGCGCTCCTCAAGGAACTCAAGCTCGACAAGAAGGACGACGGTGGCCCGTACGCCCTACTGCGCCAGAACCGCGGGCATCTGCTGAAGCGGCCCCGGTCGGGCGGCATCGAGGTGGTGGCCAATGGCCGCGGCGACTGGATCGGCTTTGTCGAGCTGAAGCGCGAGGAGGTGAACGAGGTGGCGACGGTCAATACCGCCCGCGTCATCAACGACGTCGACGCCGATATCCTGGGCGTCATCGAGGCGGAGAGCCGCCCCGCCCTGCTGCGCTTCTCTCAGAACGTGATCGGCAAGGTGCTGGGCGGCAGGCCCTACGCCCATGCCATGCTGATCGACGGCAATGACGACCGCGGCATCGACGTCGCGATCCTGACCCGCGACGGCTACGACATCCTGTCGATCAACAGCCATGTCGACGACATGGACGACACCGGCCGGATCTTCAGCCGCGACTGCGCGCAGTTCGAGATCGCCACGCCACACGGCACGCCGGTTCACGTGCTGGTCAACCATTTCAAAAGCAAGGGCTACGGTACCGCGGCGGACTCCAACGAAAAGCGCCGGCGCCAGGCAGCAAGGGTCAAGGCGATCTACGATAAGCTCCGGCAGACACAAGAGCTGGTCGCGGTGCTGGGCGATCTCAACGACACGCCGGACAGCAAGCCGCTCGCACCGCTGATCGACGGCACCGACCTCAAAGACGTGAGCAAGCACGCCAATTTCAACGACGACGGCCGTCCCGGCACCTACGCCAATGGAACCGCCGGCAACAAGATCGACTACATCCTGCTGTCGCCGGCGCTGTTCGCGAACATCAAGAGCGCCGGCGTCGAACGGCGGGGCGTTTGGGGCGGCGTCAACGGCACGCTGTTCCCGCATTATCCGGAAGTGACGAAGGCCGCCGAAGCGGCGTCGGATCACGCCGCAATCTGGGCCGACATCGAGCTCTAGGCCCGACGAGGGCTATCCGCCGTAGAAGACGTTGTCGCCGAGTTCCTTCATCTCGAGGATCGCGGCGTCCGGGCGGCCAGTGAACGGCTTGGCTTGATGTGCCTCGATCACCTCGCCGACCACGATGTGATGGTCGCCCTGCTCGACGATCGAGGTAACCTTGCATTCGACCGCGCCGGGTGCCACGTCGAGCAACGGCGCACCGGTCGTGCCCTTGCGGTAGGCCTGCCCGCTGATCTTGCCGTCGGCGACGGCGGCCGGCTTGAAGAAGGTGAAGGCGAGTCCCTTGTGCTCCTTGCCCAGCATGTTGAGGGCGAAGGTCCCGGCGTCCTTGAGCACCTTGTAGGCGCCCGAGTCGGTCTTCACGCCAACCACGACCAGCGGCGGCGCGAAGGCCGTCTGGGTCACCCAGTTCACCGTGGCGGCGGCGACATTGCCCTTTCCGTCATCGGCAGTGAGCACGTAGATCCCGTAGGGAATCATCCGCAGGACGGCTTTCTTGGCATCGGCGTTCATTGACTTCCTCCTATTGCCTGTGACGTTCGTTCATCGCGTCGAGAAAGCTGGGAGCGCGGCTCTCCAGAGCCGCTCATGCGATTGGGTTCATCGGAAGAAAGAGCGGCTCTGGAGAGCCGCGCTCCCAGCGGACAGAAGGTATTCCTCTAAGCGGCGAGCTTCACGCCTGACTTGGCGTCTTCCTTGATCATATCGGCGCCCTTCTCGGCGATCATGATCGTCGGCGCGTTGGTGTTGCCCGACGGAACGGTCGGCATGATCGAGGCGTCGATCACGCGCAGGCCGGCGATGCCGTGCACCCGCAGGCGGTCGTCGACTACCGCCATCGGATCGCTGCCCATCTTGCAGGTGCCGACGACGTGGAAGGTCGTCTGGCCGGTGCGGCGGGCATAGTCGATCCACTCGTCATAGCCCTGCACCTTCTCGCCCGGTCCGGTCTCGAAGGCGACGTACTTGGCGATCGCCGGCTGCTGCATGATCGCGCGGGCCATCTGCATCCCCGCCACCGCGGCATCGCGGTCGATCCGGGCTGACAGGAAGTTCGGCCGGATCGCCGGTTCGGCTCCCGGCGTCGCCGACTTGATGTGGATCGTGCCGCGCGACTCGGGCCGGCACTGGCCGAGGATCACGGTAAAGCCGGGCTCGTTCTCCAGCATCCGCCTCTTGGCGACCTCGTAGCTGGCCGGCAGCACGTGCATCTGCATGTCGGGCGTCTCGAGGCCGGGGCGGGTTCGTACGAAGCCGCACACCATGCCGGCGTTGTAGGTGAGCACGCCCGAGCGCGTGGTGTAGTACTGGGCGATCGCCTTCAGGAGCTGCAGCCCGCGCGTCTGCTCGTTCAGGCTGATCGGCTGGTTGATGCGGTATTTGACCCGCGGTGCGAAGTGATCGCCATAGTTCTCGCCGACACCCTTCAGCTCGTGATTCACCGCGATGCCGTGCTTGCGTAGCAGCTCGGGCTGGCCGATGCCCGAATGCTCCAGCACGCCGGGCGACTGCACGGCGCCGCACGACACGATGACCTCGCGGCCGGCGCGCGCCTCGCGCTTCTGGCCGCGCGCAGTATAGGCCACGCCGACCGCGCGCTTGCCTTCGAGCAGGACCTTGTCGGTCAGCGCCTCGGTCTCGATCCGGAGGTTGGGCCGCGACCGGGCCGGGTCGAGGAAGGCGCGCGCCGCCGACCAGCGCTTGCCGTTCTTGATCGTGACCTGGAAGTAGTTGAAGCCGTCCTGGATGCCGCTGTTGTAGTCCGCGTTTCGCGGATAGCCCGCCTGTTCGGCCGCCTCGAGGAAGGCGTCGCACAGCACGTGGCGCTCGTGCATCTCGCCGACATGCAGGGGGCCGCCCTTGCCGCGGCTGTCGTCACCCTTGCCCGAGAAGTGCTCGGACTTCTTGAAATAGGGCAGCACGTTCTCATACGACCAGCCGCGGTTGCCGAGCTGCCTCCAGGTGTCGTAGTCGAGCGGCTGGCCGCGCACATAGACCATGCCGTTGATCGACGACGAGCCGCCCAATGTCTTGCCGCGCGGACAGGGGATGCGCCGGCCGGCCATGCCCTCTTCCGCCTCCATCTCGAAGTTCCAGTTATAGGTCTTGTGATCGAAGAGCTTGGTGAAGCCCGCCGGGATGTCGATCCACATCGACTTGTCGGCCGGTCCCGCCTCGAGCAGCAGCACCTTGGTGTTGGGATCCTCGCTCAGCCGGTTGGCCAGAACGCAGCCGGCCGAGCCGGCACCGACGATGATATAGTCCCACTCGGCCATCGGTCCCTCCTTCGCGCCCTCGCGGGCGGCGCGCGCCCTACGCCGCGAGCTTCACCCCGGCCTTGGCGTCTTCCTTGATCATGTCGGCGCCCTTCTCGGCCACCATGATCGTCGGCGCGTTGGTATTGCCCGACGGCACGGTCGGCATGATCGAGGCGTCGATCACGCGCAGTCCGGCGATGCCATGGACCCGCAGCCTGTCGTCGACCACGGCCATCGGATCGCTGCCCATCTTGCAAGTGCCGATGACGTGGTAGGTCGTCTGGCCGTTGCGGCGAGCGAAGTCGAGCCACTCGTCATAGCTCTGCACCTTGTCGCCCGGGTTGTTCTCGAAGGCGATGTAGCGCGCGATCTTCGGATTCTGCACGATCTTCCGTGCGATCTGCATGCCCGCCACGGTGGCCTCGCGGTCGGTCTGGGCCGACAGGAAGTTCGGCCGGATCGCGGGCTCGGTGCCCGGCGTCGCCGACTTGATGTGGATCGAGCCGCGCGAGTCCGGCCGGCACTGACCGATCACGACCGTCATGCCGGGCTCCTTCTCCAGCTCGCGCTTCTGCGCCGTGTCGTAGCTGGCGTGCGCCATGTGGAACTGCATGTCCGGCGCCTCGAGGCCCGGCCGCGTGCGCACGAAGCCATAGACCACGCCGGCCGTCAGGCTGAGCGCGCCCTTGCCCGTGGCGTAATACTTGAGCACCTCGCGGACGAGGTTGAGGCCTCGCGTCGACTGGTTCAGGGTGACCATGTCCTTCACCCGCCAGTTCATGCGCGGCGCGAAGTGGTCGCCGTAATTCTCGCCGACGCCCTTCAGCTCGTGCTTCACCGCGATGCCGTATTTCTTCAGCAGCTCGGGCTGGCCGATGCCGGAATGCTCCAGCACGCCGGGCGACTGCACCGAGCCGCACGATACGATGACCTCGCGATTGACCCGCGCCTCGCGCTTCTGGCCGTGCACGCTGTAGGCCACGCCGACCGCGCGCTTGCCGTCGAGGATGATGTTGTGGACCAGCGCGTCGGTCTCGATCTTGAGGTTCGGCCGGCTGCGCGCCGGGTCGAGGAAGGCGCGCGCCGTCGACCAGCGTTTGCCCTTCTTCATCGTCACCTGGTAGTAGCCGAAGCCTTCCTGGTTGCCGTTGTTGTAGTCCTTGTTCCTCTGGAAGCCGGTCGCCTCGGCCGCGTCGATGAAGGCGTCGCAGAGCGGATGGCCTTCGCTCATGTGAGCGACATTCAGCGGACCGCCCTTGCCGCGGCTGTCGTCGCCGTCGCCCTCGAAATGCTCCGACTTCTTGAAATAG
This sequence comes from Reyranella sp., assembly GCF_965279465.1. NCBI lineage: Bacteria > Pseudomonadati > Pseudomonadota > Alphaproteobacteria > Hyphomicrobiales > Reyranellaceae > Reyranella > Reyranella sp. The sequence continues at coordinate 1,857,498 of NZ_OZ257242.1, read as the reverse complement.
GGCAGAATCGACGAGTAGGACCAGCCGCGATTGCCGAGCTGGCCCCAGGTGTCGTAGTCGAGCGGTTGGCCGCGCACGTAGAGCATGCCATTGATCGAAGAGGAGCCGCCGAGCGCCCGGCCGCGCGGGCAGGGAATGCGCCGGCCGGCGACGTTGTCCTCGGCCTCCATCTCGAAATTCCAGTTGAACTTGTCGTGGTTCAGGAGCTTGGTGAAGCCGGCGGGGATGTCGATCCACATCGACTTGTCCTGCGGCCCCGCCTCGAGCAGCAGCACCTTGACGTTTGCATTCTCGCTCAGCCGGTTGGCCAGCACGCAGCCTGCCGAGCCGCCGCCTACGACGATGTAATCCCAATCGGCCACGTATTCCTCCCTCATATTCCTCTCCCCTGGCGGGGGAGAGGTGATCGAGGGCATCTTAGCGCAAGCGGCTTAGCGCAAATGACAGGAAACGTGATGCCCGGGTGCAATTTCGCGCAGCAAAGGCGTCTCGACCTTGCAGCGCGCGATCGCATAGGGGCAGCGGGTGTGGAAGTGGCAGCCTGAGGGCGGATTGACCGGGCTCGGCACATCGCCCTGCAGCACCCGCTTCTGGCGCTTGATCGCGGGGTCGGGCACCGGCACGGCCGAGAGCAGCGCCTCGGTATAGGGGTGCTGCGGCCGGACGAAGATCGAGCGGGTGTCGGCATACTCGACGATCCGGCCGAGATACATCACCGCAATGCGGTGGCTGATATGCTCGACCACGGCGAGATTGTGCGAGATGAACAGGTAGCTGAGCTGCCGCTCGCGCTGCAGGTCCTGCAAGAGGTTGATGACCTGCGCCTGAATCGAGACGTCGAGAGCGGAGACCGGCTCGTCCCCCACGATCAGCTTGGGCCCCAGCGCCAGCGCCCGGGCGATGCCGATGCGCTGCCGCTGGCCGCCTGAGAATTGATGCGGGTAGTTGGCCATCTGCGCCGTCCGCAATCCGACGCGCGCAAACAGAGCAGCCACCTGGTCCTGGCGTTCCTTGCTGCCCTTGACCCCGTGCACGTAGAGCGGCTCGCCGACGATGTCGCCCGCCGTCATGCGCGGATTGAGGGAGGAGAACGGATCCTGGAAGATGATCTGCATCTGCTGCCGGAACGGCCGCAGCTCTTTCTTGCTGAGCGGGGCGATGTCCTGGCCCAACATCTTCACGACACCGCCGGTCGGCTCGATCAGGCGCAGGATGGCGCGGCCGGCGGTCGACTTGCCGCAGCCCGATTCGCCGACCAGGCCGAGCGTCTCGCCTTCGTTGATGGTGAAGCTGATGCCGTCGACGGCATAGACGTGCCCCACCGTGCGGCGCAGCAGGCCCTTCTTTACCGGGAAGTGCTTCTTGAGGCCGGTGACCTCGAGGACGGGAACGGGCTCAGCCATGGGGGTGCCAGCACGCGGCCCAATGGCCCGGCTGCTTCTGTTCATAGGAAGGCCGCTCACGGCGACAATGATCGTCCGCCTTCGGGCAGCGCGGCGCGAAGGCACAGCCTTCGGGCAGCGCGAACAGAGGCGGCACGATGCCCGGAATCTCCTGCAATCGGTCGGTCTCGACCCGGTCGGCGCCGCGCAGCAGGTCGAGCCGCGGGATCGAGGCCATCAGGCCCACCGTGTAGGGATGCAGCGGACGGGCGAACAGCTCGCCGACCGTGGCTTCCTCGACCTTGCGGCCGGCATACATGACGATCACCCGCCGTGCCGTCTCGGCCACCACGCCGAGATCATGGGTGATCAGGATCACGGCGGCGCTGAACTCACGCTGAAGCTCGACGATCAATTCGAGGATCTGGGCCTGGATGGTGACGTCGAGCGCGGTGGTCGGCTCGTCGGCGATCAGCACCTTGGGATTGCAGGCCAGCGCCATGGCGATCATGGCGCGCTGGCGCATGCCGCCGGAAAGCTGGTGCGGATATTCCTTCGCGCGCTGCACAGGCTCGGGGATCTTCACCAGGTCGAGCATCTCGACCGAACGCTTCCACGCCGCCTTTTTGTCCATGTCGCGGTGCAGGATCAGCGCCTCGCTGATCTGCTTGCCGATGGTCATCACCGGATTGAGCGAGGTCATCGGCTCCTGGAAGATCATCGAGATCTCGTTGCCGCGGACCTTGCGCATCTCCTCGTGGCTGAGCTTCAGCAGGTCCTTGCCGCCGAGCTTGATCGTGCCCGAGACGATGCGGCCGGGCGGGTCGGGGATCAGGCGCATCAGCGAGAGCGCGGTCATGCTCTTGCCGCAGCCCGACTCGCCCACGATGGCCAGCGTCTCGCCCGACGCCACGTTGAAGCTCACGCCGTCCACCGCCTTGACGATGCCTTGCCGCGTATAGAACCAGGTGCCGAGGTCTTCGACTTCGAGCAAATCCGTCATGAACGCTGCCGCGGGTCGAGAATATCACGCAAGGCGTCACCTAGCAGGTTGGTGCCGAACACGGTCAGGCTGATCGCGACACCGGGGAAGATCACCAGCCACGGCGCGGTGCGCACGTACTCGGCGGCCGACTCCGACAGCATGCGGCCCCAGGACGGATGCGGCTCGGGGATGCCGAGACCGAGGAACGACAACGACGCCTCGGTCAGGATGGCCGAGCCGAGCTGCGCCGTCGCCAGCACGATCAGCGGCGCCAGCGTGTTGGGCAGCACGTGGCGCACCGCGATGCGCAGCTCGCCCATGCCGACCGCCTTGGCCGCCTCGATGAAAGGCTGCTCACGCAACGACAAGGTCGAGGACCGCACGACGCGCGCGACCGTCGGCACCAGCGGGATGGCGATGGCAATGATAGTGTTCTTCAGCGACGGTCCCAGCGAGGCCGCCATCACGATCGCCATCACCAGCAGCGGCAGGGCCTGCATGATATCGAGCAGGCGCTGCACGATGAGGTCGAACCAGCCGCCGAGATAGCCGCTGGCCAGTCCGATGCTGATCCCGATCAGGGCGCCCAAACTCATGGCTCCGGCACCGACCGCGAGCGAGATCCGCGCGCCGTGCACGATGCGGCTGTACATGTCGCGGCCCATGAAGTCGGCGCCCAGCCAGAACAGGCTGCTCGGCGCGGCGAGCGAGTATTTGGCGTTGGTCGCCGTCGGGTCGGTCGGCGCGATGATGTCGGCGAACACTGCCGTGAAGACGAAGAGGGCGACGATGACCGCGCCGACCGCGCCCAGCGGATAGCGCCGGGTGAAGAAGATGACGCGGCTCAGCCAACCGGTGACATTGGCGCCGGCACGAGCGAGCTCGGCCTCGTGATTTATGACGGCCATGGGGTCACTCCGCGAACTTGATGCGGGGATCGAGGGCCATGTAGGCCATGTCGACCAGGAAATTGACCATGACCACCACGAAGGCGATCAGCATCACCAGGTTCTGCACGATCGGATAGTCGCGCCATAGGATAGCCTCCACCAGGAACCGCGCTACGCCCGGTATGTTGAACACCGTTTCGGTCACGATCAGACCGCCGACCAGGAATGCCGCCTCGATGCCGATGATGGTCACGACCGGCAGCAGCGCATTGCGCAGCGCATGGTCGTAGTTGACCGAGGCATTGGAGGCGCCCTTCGACCGCGCCGTGCGAACATAGTCCTGGCGCAGCACCTCGAGCATCGACGAGCGAGTCAATCGCATGATCAGCGCCGAACTTCGGAAGCCCACCACCAGGGCCGGCAAGCCGAGCATTGCGACGTCCTGCAGGAAGCCATGCGGATTGCTGTCATAGATCGGGATGGTGCCGAACCAGTGGACGGACGCCATCAGGACAAGGAGGCCGAGCCAGAAGCTTGGTAACGACAACCCGCTCAGACTTATGACCCTCAGGAAATAGTCGAGTCCCGAGTTCTGCCGCACAGCGCTGATCACGCCGAACGGCACACCGAGCAGCACGGAGATGAGCACCGCCATGCCGGCGAGCTTGGCGCTGATCGGGATGCGCGGCGCGATCTCCTCGATCGCCGGCCGCTCCGACACATAGGCGAAGCCGAGGTCGCCACGGCTGAGGCCGCCGATCCAGCTCACGTACTGCTCGGCGATCGGCCGGTCGATGCCGAGATCGCGTGCGATCTTGGCTTTCTCCTTGGGGTCGGCACCGGAGGCGTCGACCAGGATGTCGGCGATGTTTCCGGGAACCAGCCTCAGCATGACGAAGATCAGCACCGACATCCCGAACAAGGTCAGGACCATCAGCAGGAAGCGTCGGACGAGATATGACCCCATGGCGGCCCTCCTACTGCTCTGAACCGCAGGTGCTTGATGCAGTAAGCCGTGTCATCGCGGGCGAAGCGAGGGATCCAGGATCATGCAGCGCCGTAGATCCCACACTGCGCTCGGGATGACACGAGAGCTTCATCTTATTTGTCCAGCCAGATGTCTTCGAAACGCCAGCCGTTGTAGATGCTGTTCACCTGCAGCAGCACGCCCTTCACCTTGGGATCCCAGCAGGTGTTGGCGACATTGTAGCCGATGATCGGCCGCGCCACGTCGTCGGCCAGGGTCTTCTCGATTTCCCAGACCAGCTTCTTGCGCTTCTCGCGATCGACTTCCGCCGACTGCGTGTCGATCAGCTTGTCGACCTTCTCGTTCTTGTAGCGCGTGTAGTTGCGGTCCGAGGTCGAATAGTAGTTCTCATAGAAGTTCACATCCGGATCGTCGATCCCGACGCCGGTCAGGTTCATGCCGACCTGGTAGTCGCCGCGCGCCAGCTTGGTGTACCAGACGGTCGTGTCGATCGGCTCGAGCTCGCCGTCGATGTAGATCTGCTTGAGCTGGTCGATCAGGATCACCGCCGGATCGCGATAGATCGCGATGTTCCGGGTCGCGACCTTGATCTTGAGCGGCTTGTCGGGCCCGTAGCCCGCCTTCTTCATGATCTCGCGCGCCTCCGCCCGGCTCTTCTCCATATCCGGCGAATGGCCCGGCAGGCTCGGCAGCATCTCCTTGGGCATGCCCCAGAATCCCTGCGGCGGCGGCAGCATGACGGCGCCGTCGAGGTCATGCCCCTGGCTCAGGATGTCGTGGAACGCCTTGTTGTCGAGCGCGAGGACCATGGCGCGGCGGATCTCGGCGTTGTTGAACGGCTCCTTGTCGCGGTTGACCAGCAGGTTCGAGCTGACGTTGGTCGGGCGCGCCTCGCAGATGGCGTCAGGCTTGTTGGCCTTCACGTCCTTGAGCAACGGGAAGGTGACGTCCGAATCGAACGTCATGTCGAACTCGCCCGACTGGAAGCCGAGCATGCGCGTGCTGCGGTTGGGCACGATCTTCCAGTCGATGGCGTCGAGGTACGGCTTGCCCTTCTTCCAGTAGTCCGGATTTTTCACCAGCTTGATCGACTCGTTGCGCTTGAAGTCGACCACCTTGAACGGTCCGGTGCCGATCGGCTTGGACCGCATCACGCGGTCGGGCACGTGGCAGGAATAGACCGGCGAGTAGCCGCCGGCGAGCATCGTCAGGAACGACGGCTGCGGCCGGCCCAGGACGAAAGTGACCTCGAAGTCGCCGTTGGTCTTCACTTCCTTGAGGTTGGAGTACCAGAGCTTGCGCGGGTTCTTGCGGATGAGCGACTTGTCCTCCGCCGCGTGGCCGGCCAGCGAATCCCAGGTACACTTGACGTCGGCCGAGGTGAACGGCTTGCCGTCGTGCCACTTCACGCCCTGGCGCAGCTTGAAGGTGAGTTGCGTCAGGTCGGGATTGTAGGACCAGCTTTCGGCGAGTTCCGGCACGATGTGGTCAGGGCTGTTCACCTTCTCCTTCGGATCGAAGAAGACGAGATTGTTGAACACCGCCATGAAAGGCTGGTTCACCGAGATCGTCGATTCCTCGTGGATCGAGGCGCTCGGCGGATTGTCGCGATGTGAGATGCGCAGGGTGCCGCCTGCCTTTTGAGCAAGAACCGGTGACGCCGCCGTCACAAAGGCAGCACAAGACGCAGCCAGAATCGCCAAACGCATACGCATCGATTTTCCTCCCAGAACGCGAACGCTGAACTCTATTGGTCTTCTTTTTTATTGTAACGCCAGCAGACCATCTGCAACTGGCTAGCGTCAAGGCGACGCGGGCATCTTTGACGGACCCTTTAGCTCTATTTGATTTCCCTCGGGATCGTTGAAATAGACCGAGGAACCGGTCCCTTCCGCACCATAGCGCTCGAGCGTTTCGCCAATCGCAATGCCGAGCGGCGAAAGTCTGCTTTCGATCGCCACACGATCGAACGGCTCGATGCGAAAGCAGAGATGATCCATGTTGCCACCGCTCTGCGGTCGCTCCCCGAGGATCAGGTCAAGCATCGACGCGCCGGCGCGCATTTGCACGAGGCTTAGTCGCTCCAGGGTGCGCTCGACCTTGAAGCCGAGCGCCTGCTCGTAGAATTTCACCATGGCAGGCAGGTCGCGCACGCGCAGCACGACATGGTCGATCCGTTCGACATGGAATGTCATGGCGTCTAGCCTAGCGCAAAATCCACCCCGGAGGGAGAGACATGGCTCAGACAATCAACGCCGCCAAGGCACGGCTGCGCAAGGGCGAGCTGGCGCTCGGCGTCGGCATCCGCCTCGTCCGCAATGTCGATATCATCAAGATCATGAAGGCGGCCGGCTTCGACTGGCTGTTTCTCGACCTCGAGCATGGCTCGATGTCGATCGAGACGGCCTGCGAGATCTCGGTAGCGGCCCAGGACTCCGGCGTAGCGCCGATCGTGCGCGTGCCCTACGGCCAGCTCACCATGGCGACGCGCGTGCTCGACGGCGGCGCCCTCGGCATCGTGATCCCGCACGTCGACACTGCCGAGGAGGCCAAGGAGATCGCCGACAAGCTGCGCTACCCGCCGCGCGGCCACCGCTCGGTCGGCGGCAGCGAGGCGCAGTTCGATTACGCGCCGCCCCCGCTTGGCGAGATGACCAAGGCGATCGACGAGAACACGCTGGTCACGGTGATGATCGAGACGCCCAAGGCGGTCGAAAACGCCGAGGCGATCGCCGCCGTGCCGGGAATCGACTGCCTGCTGGTCGGCTCGAGTGATCTCTCCATGGAACTCGGCATCCCCGGCGACCGCGGCCATATCAAGATCCAGGAAAGCGTCGACAAGGTCGTCGCAGCCTGCGCCAAGCACGGCAAGTGGCCCGGCATGGGCGGCGCCTATTCCGACGAGCTGCTCAAGCTCTACATCGGCAAGGGCATGAAGCTCATCCTGTCCGGCAACGACATGCCGCTGATGATCGGCGCGACCAAGGCGCTGCAGAGCAGGGTAAGGGCGTTCCAGAAGTAGGATCTTTGCTGGGGGCGCGTCACTCCAGTGACGCGTCATGATTCATGAGAAGACGCGCCACTGGAGTGGCGCGCCCCAGCGCATGACCTACCGCTTCCCTTCGATCTCGATCTCCAGCAGGTGCGGCTTGCCGGAGGCGAAGGCGGCGGCGACCGCGGCCTGGATGTCGTCTGCCTTGGTGATATGGGTGCCGGCGATTCCCATGCCCTTGGCGAGATCGACGAAGCCCAGCACCGGGCCGGTCAAATCCATGTGCGCGTAGGGCTTGTTGCTCTTCACGTCGAAGCGCGTCCGGTACGCGTCGATATTGTGCTTCAGCACGCGGTATTCGCGGTTGGCCAGGATCACGAACACGATCGGCAGGTCGTGATGCGCCGCCGTCCAGAGCGCCTGGATCGAATACATCGATGAGCCGTCACCCGAGAGGCAGAGGATCGGCCGCTTGGTTTGCGCCACCGCCACGCCGATCGCGCCAGCGACGCCCTGGCCGATGCCGCCGCCGCGACCGCTGAAATAATCGTCCGCTCCGTTGAAGGTGAAGGTCTTGAACAGGTCGAGATTGGCCGTGATGGTCTCGTCGACCACGACGACGTCCTTCGGCGAGCCCGCCCTGATCTCCGCCATGCAGCGCGCCATCGAGGTCGGCGTGCGGGCCCAGGCCTTCTCGACGCGGGCCTTCTGCGCCGCGTCGTCAGCCTCCTTCTGCGCCTTCAGCGCGTCGTTGCGCTTGGCGGCTCCGGCGATCTTCGGCAGCGCCCCATCCAATGCCTCGAGCGCCGCCCCCATCTCCGCCAGCACACCGGCATCGACCGCGAAGTTGTAGGCCAGCCGCCGTGCACCGGCTTCGACCTGGAGGACCTTGCAGCCCGCCGGAAAAGGCGAGCCGGCCGCGTACCAGACTTCCTCGAAGAACGGCCCGCCCAGCAGCAGCACGGCGTCGTTGCTTGCGAAGTTCTTCGCAAGGCCCACTGCATCGAAGGCGACCGTGCCGCGATAGGCGGGATGATCGGTCGGAAAGGAGTTGCGCGCCCGCAAACCTTCGAACCATACGCCGGCCCCCAGCTTTTCGGCGATGCTGACCAGCGTCTCTACGGCACCGGCGCGCGCGACGTCGTCGCCGGCAACGATGACCGGGCTTTTCGCGGCCTGCAGGAGCTTCACCATCGCCTCGATACCGGCCGGATCGGGCCGGCTCCTGTCGAACACCGTCGCGGGCCTGCCCGGCGGGATGTCGGTCTCCTGCTCCATCACGTTGATCGGCAAAGCCACGAATACCGGACCCGCCGGCGCCTCGTTGGCGATCTTGAAGGCGCGCTGCAGGATCGGCCCGAGCTCGTCGGCGCGCTCGACCTGCACGCTCCACTTGGTGACCGGCGCGGCCATCGCTGCCAGGTCGTGGCCCAGCACCGGATCGCGCAGCCGGGCGCGGGTGTCCTGCTGGCCCGCCGTCACGACCATCGGTGAATTCTCTTTGAGAGCGCCGTAGATCATGCCGATCGCGTTGCCCAGCCCGGGCGCGACATGCAGGTTCACGAAGGCCGTCTTGCCGCTCGCCTGGGCATAGAAATTGGCCGAACCGACCGCGACGCCCTCATGCAGATGCACGATGTACTGCAGGCTCGGGTAGTCGAGCAGCGAATCGAGCAGCGGGCTCTCGGTCGTGCCCGGATTGCCGAAGATGCGGTCGACGCCATGATTGACGAGCGTTTGCATCAGGACCTGGCGTCCGCGCATGGCATTTCTCCCTTGGTGTTGCCCTGCTAGAAGCATGGCATGGCCGATATTGTCGAGGGCGTAACCGGTTTGGAAGCTGCGGAGCGGATCGCGCGGCACGATCTCGCTCGGCTGAACTACCCGCCGGCCAACTGGGTGCCCGAGCGCATCGGCCCGGACGGCAAGCGGGTGCTCGACGTGCTGGTGGCCGGCGCCGGCATGTGTGGCCAGACCGCAGGCTGGAACTTGATCCGGGAGGGCATCCGCAACATCCGGGTGATCGAGCGCAATCCGTACCGCAAGGAAGGCCCCTGGAACACCACGGCGCGCATGCCGATCCTGCGTTCGCCCAAGCACCTGACCGGCCCCGATCTCGGCGTGCCCTCCCTGACCTTCCGCGCCTGGTACGAAGCCCAGCACGGCACCGACGGCTGGGAGAAGCTCTACAAGGTGCTGCGGCTCGACTGGCTGGATTACCTCCTGTGGGTGCGGAAGGTCGTCGATCTGCCGGTCGAGAACGGCGTCGCGCTCGTCTCCACCGAGCCCGCCGGCGATCTCCTGAAGGCGACGCTCTCGACCGGAGAGGTCATTCATGTCCGCAAGCTGGTGCTGGCGAACGGCCGGGACGGCTCGGGCGGCTTCCGTTGGCCGAGCTTTCCGTCGTTCGATCCCGAAAATCCGAAGCGCATCGGCAAGGTCTTCCATACGCTGGAGGAGATCGATTTCGCCCCGCTGGCCGGCAAACGCATCGGCGTGCTGGGCGTCCTCGCCACCGCGATCGACAATGCCGCGACCGCCCTCGACGCTGGCGCGCGCGAGGCGATCTGCTACGCCCGCCGACCGCACCTGCCGCAGGTCAATAAATCGAAAGGCCTATCCTTCCCCGGCTTCCAGCGCGGCCACGGCATGCTGGACGATGACTGGCGCTGGCGGATCTACACCTACCTGCTGGCCGCCGGCTCGCCGCCGCCGCACGAATCGGTGCTGCGCGCGCAGAAGCTGCCCGGCTTTTCCTTTCACTTCTCCGAGCCGTGGCTCGACGTGATCGTCGACGACACCGGCGTCACGGTGAAGACGACCAAGGCGACCGAACGGTTCGACGCGGTGCTCTTCGGCACCGGCTTCGACGTCGACATCGCGCGTCGCACCGAGATCGCGTCCTTCACGGCCAACGTGAAGCTCTGGGGCGATGCGCGCTCGCCCGAGGAAACGAAGGCCAATCCCGAAGCCGCGCAGTATCCCTATCTCGGCCCCGGCTTCGAGCTGATGGAGAAGGAGCCTGGCCGCACGCCGTTGCTCGGCAACATCCACCTTTTCAACTGGGGCAGCATCCTGAGCCAAGGCGCCCTGGCCGGCGACATTCCCGGCCTCCATGTCGGCTCGCCACGTCTGGTGCAGGCAATTTCGCATAGCCTGTTCAAGGCCGACGTGGCGCGGCACGTCGAGAACATGTTCAATCAGGAAGATCCCGAGCTCGCGCCCACGGACTACTTCGTGCCGAGGGAGAAGAGGTCGGGGACGTTGTGATCGGACTCTTCCGGACCGTGAGCATCCTGCTCGCTCATGCTCATGAGCGAGCAGGATGCTCGCGGTCCGGAAGACCATGAAGGGGAACGAGATGCAGGCGGATTATGTCGTCGTCGGTGCGGGATCGGCCGGCTGCACCGTGGCGTCGCGGCTGTCGGAGACAGGCGCTTCGGTGATCCTGCTCGAGGCCGGGCCAAGCGACTGGTATCCGATGATCCACATTCCCGCCGGCATGCGTTCGCTGCTGCGCAATCCGCTGGTCAACTGGAACTACACGACCGAGCCGGAGAAGGGCTCGGGCGACCGCCGCATCGACTGGCCGCGCGGCCGCACGCTTGGAGGCTCCTCGTCGATCAACGGCATGCTCTATGTCCGTGGCGCGCCGGCCGATTTCGACGGCTGGGCGCAGATGGGCTGCCGCGGCTGGAGCTACGACGACGTGCTGCCCTACTTCATGAAGTCGGAGCATTACGTGCAGAAGGGCGATCCCGAGGTGCGCGGCCAGGGCGGCCCGCTCAAGGTCGAGGATTACCGCACCATCCTGCCGCTCACCCATCGCTTCGTCGAAGCCGCGCAGCAGGCCGGCTTCCCGTTCAATCCCGACCTCAACGGCACGCAGCGTTACGGTGTCGGCTACTCGCAGATGACGCGGCGCGGCCAATGGCGCGGCTCCACGGCGCAAACCTACCTGCGCGAGGCGCGGAAGCGGCCCAACATCCGCGTCGAGACCAACGCCCAGGGCGGGCGCCTGCTTTTCGAGGGCAAACGTTGCGTCGGCGTCGAATTCATCCGCGGCGGCAACACCACGACAGTCAGGGCCAACCGCGAGGTGATCGTCTCGGGCGGCGCGGTGAACTCGCCGCACATCCTGCAGATCTCGGGCATCGGCCCGGCGTCGCACCTGCAGTCGCTCGGCATTCCGGTCGTGCACGACCTGCCCGGCGTCGGCTCGAACCTGATCGACCACTACGTCGTCCGCTTCGTCCATCGCGTGAAGGGCGCGACCAGCGTCAACGAGCTGGCGCGCTTCCCGGGCGTCGTGCCGGAGATCTTCAAGTTCTTCCTGACGGGGAAGGGCGCGCTCACCTTCGGCGTAACTACGGCCCAACTGTTCTGCGACAGCCGAGAGGGCCTTGCCTCGCCCGACCTCCAGCTCCTGTTCACGCCGGGCAGCACCAACACGCTGAAGTTCGGGCAGCTCGACGACAAGCCGTCGATGAGCTGCGTGGTCTGCGTGGTGAAGCCCGACAGCCGCGGCACCATCATGGCCGCCTCCGCCGATCCGTTCGCCCGGCCACACATCAAGCCGAACTATTTCACCACCCACACCGACGAGCTGGCCCTGCTCGGCGGTGCGCGCCATGTCCGCCGCGTGTTCGCAGCCCCTGCACTCGCCCAGCACAGCATCGGCGAAACCTCGCCCGGTCCGGACGTCAAGACCGATGCCGACCTGCTCACCTACGCCCGCAAGTTCGGCAACACGCTCTATCATCCGGTCGGCACGTGCAAGATGGGCGAGGACCCGCGCGCCGTCGTCGATTCGCGCCTGCGGGTGCGCGGCATCCAGGGCCTGCGGGTGATCGACGCCTCGGTGATGCCGACGCTGACGACCGGCAACACCAACGCGCCGACGATCATGATCGGGGAGAAGGGCGCGGCGATGATCAGGGAGGATGCGGCGGCATGACATCTCGCCCGCTGTTTTCCCTGCCGGCGCTATTGCTCCTTGCCGGCTGTTACCAGGTCGGCTCGCTGCCGGGCACGCAGGTCGAGCTGATCAGGGTCGATGCCCGCCAGTTCGAGGTACGCCTCCGCCCCACCGACATCGCCCCAAACCAATGGCGCCTGGAGATCAATCGCGCGACCATCGTGGTCAACCCCGACCTCGAGCTGGAAGGCGATCGCGCCCGCGAGGTGGCCAAGCGCATCATGGACCGAACCTGCAAGGGCAGGCCCCACAACCAGTCGGTCGACGGCATGCGCGGCATCAACTACTACACGGTCTTCACCTGCGAGTGATGCAACAGCTTTCCTCCCTGCGCGCAGGGAGGAACTTTCAGTGCTGGCGGGTCTCGAACTCGTGGAACTCGCTCATGAATGGAGCGGCGACGGCGGCGTTCAGCTTGCAGTCGAGGAACACCGGCCCGTCCGGCTTGGCCAGCATCGGCGCCAGCTTCTGGAGATCGTCGAGCGTGCGGACGGTCGCCGCCTGGAAGCCGAAGGCCTCGGCGATCGGCGCGTAGTCAACGTCCGGAAAGACCGACTTCGCCACCGGCAGGTCGCGCATCTTGAGGAAGTGCAGCTCCGCGCCATAGGCGCAATCGTTCATCAGCACGACAACCAGCGGCAGGTCCTCGCGCACCACCGTCTCGAGCTCGCCCATCGTCATCAGGAAACCGCCGTCGCCGATCACCAGCACCGTGGTCTCGGCCGGCCGCGCCTTGGCGACGCCCAGCGCCGTGCCGAAACCCAAGCCGATCGAGGCGAAATCGCTGGTCAGCTTGAAGTGGCCCGGACCCGGCACCGAGAGATAGGGCACGATGCCGAGGAAATTCCCGGCGTCGTACACGATGTTGCGGTTCTGCGGCAGCAGCTTCTCGAGCGCCACGCCGAGCGAGCGCGGATCGACCGTGCGCGCGGTGTTGGCCGGCTGGAAGTCGCGCGCGATGTCGAAGTCGGCGAGGAACTTGAGCGTCTCCTCGGAGCGGAACGGCCGCTCGGCGTTCGAGCCGGCGGGCAACGCCGCCAGAAGCGCTTCCGCCGCGAGCCGCGCATCGCCGACCACGGCAACGTCGGCCGGATGCCAGCGGCCGATGTTGCTGCGGCTGACATCGACCTGGACGAGCGGCACCTTGGGTAGCGAATGGCCGAAGCTCATGGTGAGAAGGTTGAGGCCGGCGCCGAACACCAGGACGCAATCGGCCTCGGCGATCATCCGGCGTGCCGCGGAGTGCGAGAACGAGCCGACGATGCCGAGATTGCACGGATGCCCGCGGAACAGGTCCTTGCCGCGCGCCGAGGTGACCAGCAGCGCGCCGATCCGGTCGGCCAGCTGCTCCAGCGCCTCCTTGGCGCCGGCGCGATGCGCGCCCAGGCCGGCGACGATCAGCGGCTTGCGGCTCTGGCGCACCAGGGCGACGGCCGCGTCGATCGCCTGCGACCGCGGTGCAGCCGGAACCGGCGGCGGGCGCTTCGACACGGGAGGAACCGCCCCGTCAGCAAGATCCATCGCGGCCAGTTGCACGTTGACCGGCAGCAGCAACGCTGCGGCTCCGCCCTGCAACGCCGCGGCGACGGCATCCGCCAGAGCGCCGCGGGCGGTGGTCGGGCTGGTCGCGACGAAGGTGCGAATGCCGGCGGCGCCGAGCACGCCGGTGGCGTTGAAACCCTTGTAGTCGGGGCCGAGCCCGTTGGCGACGCCGGTCGACGCCGCCGCCTCGCCGTAGATGATCAGCACGCGCGAACCGGTGCGGCTGGCATAGGTGGCGGCATGCATTCCGTTCGCCGTTGCGGGGCCGCGTCCGATGACCGCCACACCGAGACCGCCGGTGCGGTAGGCGTATCCTTCGGCCATCGCGATGGCGTTGTTCTCGTGCCGCGCGCCGTAGAAGCGAATGCCGGCGCTGTCGAGCGCCGTGGCGAAGACCGCCGTGTCGTCGCTCATCAGGCCAAAGACATGCTCGATGCCGAGCGCCTTGATGTCGTCGACGAGCACCTGATAGGTCGGCGTAGTGGTCATGGCGTTGCTCCCTCGGATTTGTTGGCGAAGCGTACTACTGTTGGGCCACAAACACAGGAGGGAACGCCATGCAAGGCGTCGTGTTCACAGGCGACCGCACTCTCGACTTCTCGAGTTTCCCCGACCCGACGCCGGGACCGGGAGAGGTCGTGCTCGAGATGAAGGCGTCCGGCATGTGCGGATCGGACCTACATCAATACCGCCGGCCGAAAAGCCAGGTGACCGGGACCATCGCGGGGCACGAGCCGTGTGGCGTGGTCGTCGCCGTCGGACCCGGCGTGTCCGCGGCCGAGGCGAAGGTGGGCGATCGCATGATGGTGCACCACTACCAGGGCTGCACCCAGTGCAGCCACTGCCGCTCCGGATGGCAGCAGCTCTGCCAGGAGGTCCCGGTGAAAGTGTACGGCGGAAACGCGCACGGCGGGCATGCCCGGTACCTGAAGGTGCCAGCCAACACGATGGTGCCGCTGCCCGAGGCGCTGAGCTTCACGGCCGGCGCGGCGATCTCCTGCGGCTCCGGCACCGCCTATGGCGCGCTGCGGCGCATGAACCTCTCCGGCCGCGACACGATCGCGATCTTCGGCCAGGGACCGGTCGGCCTCGCAGGCACGCAATTCGCCAAGGCGATGGGTGCGCGGGTGATCGCGCTCGACGTCAATCCGCAGCGGCTGGAACGCGCCAGGGAGTTCGGCGCCGACGAGCTGGTCAATCCGGGCTCGAACGATCCGGTCGCGGCGATCAAGGAACTGACCCACGGCAAGTACGCCGACCTCACGCTCGACACGTCCAGCAATCGCGAGGCACGCCTCAACGCCATCCGCAGCACCAAGGTCTGGGGCACGATGTGCTTCGTCGGCGAAGGCGGCGACGTGACGATCGAGGTCAGCCCACATCTGCTGCGCCGGCAGATAACGCTGCTCGCCTCCTGGACCTTCTCGACGATCATCCAGGCGGAGTGCGCCCAGTTCTGCATCGACCGCAAGATCGACGTCGACAAGCTTTTCACGCACCAGTGGACGCTGGACCAGGCGGAGGAGGCCTACCGGCTGTTCGACAAGCAGGCGGACGGGAAGGGCGTGTTTCTTATCTGAATGAGCGGTTCTCCCGTCGTCCCGAGCGGAGCGAAGCGTAGTCGAGGGACCTGTTCATCCCGGCGGGCGTTGCCTGAGAAGGTCCCTCCACTACGCTGCGCTCCGGTCGGGACGACGGAGTTTTCATGCGGATAAGACGTGAAAGAAAGGCGTTGAAGTCGGCGCCGGGACTCACTCGATGGTCACGCCGACCGCCTTCACCACCTCGGCCCACTTCAGCCGGTCGCGGTGCACCGTCTCCTTGAACTGCTGCAGCGTCTCGTAGCGCGGGGTGTTGCCGAGGTCGGCCATCTTCTTCTGCGTCCCGGGATCGTCGAGCGCGACCTTGATGGCGGCGTTCATCTTCGCGGCGATCGCCGGATCGAGGCCCTTCGGACCGAAGACACCGAACCAGGTGTAGCTCTCGTAGCCGGGCACGCCGGCCTCGGCGATCGTCGGCACGTCGGGGATCGCCGGCACGCGCTTGGCCGTGGTGACGCCCAGCAGCCGCACCTTACCGGCGCGCCACTGCGGCAGCGCCGTCTGAACCTGGTTGAAGATGCAGCACGTGTCGCCGGCCAGCACGCCCTGGATCGCCTCCGGCCCGCCTTTGTAGGGCACATGCACCATGTCGAGGCCGGCCTTGTGCACGAACTCGGCGAAGGCGAGATGGGTGCCGGTGCCGTTGCCGGTCGAGGCGTAGTTGTACTTGCCGGGCGCGGCCTTCACCTTGGCGATGAAATCCTTCACCGACCCGGCATCGATCACGTTGGGGTTGATCATCAGCACGTTCGAGACATCGTTCATCGTGGAAATTGGCGTGAAGTCGGCCTCGACATCGAACGACAGCCGCTTGTAGAGCGCGGCATTGACGCCATGCGTCGCGGCGGTCGCCAGCAGGAAGGTGTAGCCGTCGGCGGGCGCACGGGCCACGACCTCGGAGGCGACGTTGCCGCCGGCACCGGGCTTGTAGTCGATCACCAGGCGCTGGCCGAGCGATTTCTCGAGCGACGGCTGCAGCATGCGCGCCACGACATCGACGCCGGAGCCGGCCGGGAAGCCCATATAGAGAGTAATCGGCTTGGTCGGCCACTCCTGCGCCTGCACGGCGGCGGGCAGGAGCAGCGCCGCAAGGGCGAGCGCGGCACGGCGCAGCAGGCGGGGCATGGCGGTCTCCGGATGAGGGATCAGATCGATTGCTCGGCCTTTTCGATGCGTTCGAGCCAGTCGTCAACGAGCGCGGCAAGCAAATCCCTCGACTCCATGGGCCACCCATGGGTCGCCCGGTCGATCACGGCGAAGGTGGCGCGCGGGTAGCTCTCCAGAATGTCCCACGCGTCGCGGTAACCGACGGTCGTGTCTTGACGGGCCGCGATCACCAAGGCCGGTTTGGCGAAGGATTTTTCTACGGCGGCAAGATCGAAGGAAAAGCCGTACCGGGCCGGATCGGCGCGCATCTCCAGCGCCCATGGTGCGGTACCGTCGATCGCGGGCTGAACCAGCGCACGGAATCGGCGGCGCGCCATTTCGACATAGGCCGGCGCCTCGACCAGCATCGGTCCCATCGCTGTCCGCTCTGCCGGATCAAGAGCTGCAAGGACGCTCTCCTCGCGCACCAGCGGCTCGAACGCCGGCAGCGTGCGTCTGGCGGTATCGGTGATGATCGCCGGCACTTTCAGCAGCAGGCCCCTCACCTGCTCGCGCCGCCGCGCGGCGATCGCGCGGGCGAGATAGCCGCCAAGCGATGTGCCCGCCAGCACGAACGGCGTCCCTGACAGCCGACGGTCGAGAAAGTCGAGCATCGCCGCCAGTACATCGTCCTGGTTCCGGATGGCCCTGGCGACCGACTGTCCCATCCCCGGGAGATCGGGGTAGATCCGCTGCCAGCCGGGGCGCGTCGCAAAGATCGGCTCGTAAGTGTCGATCTCGACCTGACGGTTCATCGTCCAGCCGTGCAGGAAGACGATGGCGCGGCCTTCGCCGTGCGCCTCGTAGTCGATCGTCGCGGTGTCCGTCTCACACTTCACGGCTACTATGCTGCGGCAACACAGAAGGAAAGACCATGGGCTACATGACCGACGAGCGCCGGATGATCCAGGAGACGGCGCGCGCCTTTGCCATGAAGGAGGTGTTGCCGCTCGCCAACAAGCTCGACCCCGAGAAGGGCGACATCCCGCGCGAGCTGATCCAGAAGCTCGCCGACATGGGATACTTCGGCATCGTCATTCCCGAGCAGTACGGCGGGCTGGGGCTCGGCGTCTTCGAATACTGCCTGATCACCGAGGAGCTGGCGCGCGCCTGGATGAGCGTCGCCTCGATCATCGCCCGCGGCAACGGCCTCAGTGCCGGCCGCGGCATGACCGACGCGCAGCGCGCGGTTTTCCTGCCGCGTGCCGCCCGCGGCGAGTTCCTCGGCGCTGCGGCGATGTCGGAGCCGGACGTCGGCTCGGACCTCGGCAACATCGCCTGCCGCGCCCGCAAGGACGGCGACTCCTGGGTGATCAACGGCAACAAATACTGGTGCACCTTCGCCGACGGCGCCGATTACATCATGCTGGTGGCACGCACGTCGGATGCGCCCGATCCCAAGCGCAAGCATGTCGGCCTCTCGTCGTTCCTGATCGAGAAGCCGCGCGGCACGCTGCCGCCGGGCGTGAAGGGCGCGCCGATCCCCAAGATCGGATACTTCGGCTGGAAGACCTGGGAGCTCGCCTTCGACAATTGCCGCCTGCCGGCCGAGGCGCTGATCGGCGAGGAAGGCCGCGCATTCTATTACATCTCCGCCGGACTGGAGCGGGCGCGCGCGCACACCGCGGCGCGGGCGATCGGCCTGGCGCGCGGCGCGCTCGAGGACGCGACCGCCTATGCGCAGGAGCGACGCCAGTTCGGCCAGGCGATCGGCGAGTTCCAGAACACCCGTTTCCGGCTCGCGCGCATGGCGACCGAGATCGAGGCATCGCGCCAGCTCATGTATTTCGTCTGCGACGAGATCGACCAGAAGCGGCGCTGCGACAAGGAAGCGGCGATGGTGAAGTTCTTCGCTTCCGAGATGGCCGAGAAGGTAACGTCGGAAGCGCTGCAGATCTTCGGCGGCGCGGGCTACACGACGCTCCACGCCGTCGAGCGCTACTGGCGCGACGCCCGCCTCACCAAGATCTTCGAGGGCACGTCGGAGATCCAGCAGCGCATCATCTCGGATCATCTGCTTGGGAAGCCGAAGTAAGCGCGTTCATACGCGCTGGCGGGCGGCAGCGCCTTCTGAGGCGCGAGAGCCTGCGCCCCCGCAATAAGAGCAAGAACGCCCCCCTTGGCCCAGCCCCTCAAGGAGAGGAGACTGACGCCATGACCGACGAGATAGATCGCTTCATCGCTACGGCTCCGCAGCTGCGCTTCGCCTTCGCCATCAAGGCCAAGGTCGGACCGATCCAGGACCTCGGCCAGACTGCGCGCGGGCACCGGCGGATCATCGACATCCTGGGCGGCGAGGTGCACGGGCCGAAGCTGGTCGGCGAAATCCTGCCGGGCGGCGCCGACTGGCAGATCGTGCGACCGGACGGCACGATCGAGGTGGTGGCGCGCTATACGATCCGCGCCCGGTCGGGGGCCCTGATCTACGTGCAGAACGAGGGGGTGCGGGTGGCGAGCCCCGAGGTCCTGGCCCGCATGTCGCGTGGCGAGTCGGTGCCGTTCGACAGCTACCACTTCCGCACGGCGCCGCACTTCGAGACGGCCGAGCCGACCCTTGCCTGGCTGCAGCGCGCGACCTTCGTCGGTGTCGCCGCCCGCGCGCCCGACCGGGTCGCGATCGGCTTCCACGAGGTGCTGTAGCCCCTGGTCGACTCCATCCGCGCAAGCGCGATTCCGATATTCGCGCCCACCGGCACGATCAAGCCGGCGCTGTCCACTAACCGCACGCAACGACGGCGAAGGCCCGTACGAGCTGTGCGGCGTGTCCAAATCAATCGCGGAAGCCGGGATCGATCCGGTCGAGCTTCCTCAGCAACGCCGGCCAGTCGAGCAGGCCGAACGGCCGGCGCGTCTTGGGCTGGTAGTTCATGTAGGTCGCCTCGACCACGTCGGTCGGGACTTCGATCAGCTTGGTGTTGCAGGACATCGCCGCGATCTGCGTCTTGCACGACAGCTCGAGGCGATGCATGGCGTTGAACGCCTCGGGAATGGTCGCGCCCGTGGTGAGCAGGCCATGGTTGCGCAGGATCAGCGCGTTGTTGTCGCCGAGGTCCTTCACCAGCGCCTCGCGCGCATCGAGGTTGATCACCACGCCGTCGAAGTCGTGGTAGCTGATCTTGGCGAAGCGCATCGAGGTCTGGGTGTTGGGCAGCAGGCCGCATTCCATGGTCGACACCGCCATACCCGCCCAGGTGTGGGTATGGATCACGCAGGCGACCTCGGGCTTGGCCATATGGATCGCGCTATGGATCACGAAGCCGGCACGGTTGACGCCGTATTCGATGCCCTCGACGAACTCCGGCTTGGTGAGGATCTTGCCCTCGTGGTCGATCTTGATCAGGCTCGAGGCGGTGATCTCCTCGTAGAGCAGCCCGTAGGCATTGATCAGGAACGCGTCATGCTCGCCAGGGACACGGACCGAGACGTGGTTGGCGATCAGGTCGGACATGCCGTAGAGGTCCATCAGCCGGTAGCAGGCGGCGAGGTCGACGCGGGCTTGCCATTCCTCGGGCGAGACCTCGGAACGAAGATTGGCGACTTTCCCGGTCTTCAGCGTGTGCACGGCCATTGAAACGCTCCTCGATGGAATGGATTGCCCGACCGTACCCCCCGGCGCGTGCCGCCGTCCAATCTCCCGCGAAGCAGGTTGAGATCTGCTCGGACTCCCTCCCCCGTCTTCGGGGAGGGAAAACTGAGCTGATCCGCGCCCTATCGCTTGCGCGGGACTTTCGTCTCGGCTGGCAGGGGATAGGCGGTGGTCGACTTGATGCGCTCCATGGCGAAGCGCGAGGTTACGTTCTTGAGCGGCATGGTGTCGATCAGCCGCTTGTAGAAGGCGTCGTAGGCCTGCATGTTCGGTACCGCGACCCGCAGCATGTAGTCGATGTCGCCGGCCATGCGATGGAACTCCATCACCTCCGGCATGGCGGTCAGGGTCTGGGCGAACTTGGCGAGCCAGGCGGTCGAATGATCGCCGGTCTCGATCGACACGAACACGGTGAGGCCCATGCCGACCGCCTCGGGTGAGACCAGTGCCACCCGCTTCAGGATCACGCCGGCCTTCTCCAGCCGCTGGATGCGCTTCCAGCATGGGCTTTGCGACAGGCCCACCCGGTGGGCGATCTGCGCCAGCGAGAGGCTAGCGTCGTCCTGCAGGAGGACCACGATCTTGCGATCGATGGCGTCCATGTCCTGGCCGGTGCTCATGACATCACTTTCGGGCCGCGCGGGCCAAATCTCAACCGCCGTCGTTCAGCTCGGCAACGACTGCAGCTCGACCGACGCCCCGAGCCGGCGGCCGAGCGCGGCGGCAAGAGTCTCGATGTCGCTGGTCACCGGGCCAGTATAGCCCACCAGCCGGGGGTCGGCCCCGGCGAACCACGACAGTCGACAGCCATCGGCATCCCGCACCAGCGAGCCGACGATCCGGCCTCCGGTCGAGACGGTCCACAGCGCGGGCTCCTCGGCACCGATCACGTATCGGGTCGCACGGGCGACGGCGTTGGTAAACGCGAACATGCCCCACTCTAGGGCGGATGCCGCGCCGGCCTCAATGAAAGGGGTCATCGAAAGCGCCGCCTGCAGCAGCAGGAAAATCCCTAACCCCGCGGCTGACGGAAAACTCTCACTTCACCAGCTTGATCTCGCGATAATAGCGCAGGACGCCGGGCTGCAGTTCGTCGACCGACTTGATCGCCATGAGCGTGTTGCGCGCCGTCGTCTGCGCGAGCTGCCTCATGGGCATTCCGCTGCGCTCGACCTTGTAGAGCGCGACGGCCATGCGGCGACCGATCGAGTCGTCGAGGCCGGGCCGCGCCAGGATGAAGCTCCAGGCGCCGACGGTGTCGAGGGGGGCATACTGCCCGGGATAGAGGCTGGCCGGCACGGTGATCTTTTCGAGGAAGGGATACTTGCCGCGGATGCGCGCGATCTCCTCGGCGGTCGGCACGATGAAGCGTGCTCCGAGCGGCCGGTTGGCAATCTCGACGAAGCCCGGCCAGCGCAGGCCGATGCCCCAGATGGCAGCGGCGCGGCCTTCGAGCACCATGGACGGCCCATCGGTGAAATTCTCCGGATAGATCGCCTCGAAATCGCGATCCATGTCGAGGCCCATGCCGTCCATCACGTAGCGGGCCTGCACGGCGCCGCCGGCGCCGCGCGGCCCCCAGACGATCGGCCGGCCCTTGAGGTCGGCGATGCTGCGATGGCGACTGTCGGCCCGCGCGCAGAACATGCCGGGCGCCGAAGTGATCGCGCTCACGACCTTGAGCGGTGGCGCATTGCGATTGGCGGCGAGCCAGTCGTGCACCACCTCGCCGCCGACGAGGCCCATGTCGAAGTCGCCGGCCTGCAGCCCCCGGGCGTTCTCGGTCGACCCTTTGGTCTGTTCCGTCTTGATCTCGAGGATCGGATCGACCGCCTTCAGGGCATCAATCAGCGCCACGCTATATGCATAGAAGCCGCTGCCCTCGGTGGCGGTGCCCATCCGGATCGCCAGCGACTGGCCCACCGCGGAAGCGGGTGCGATCGTTATGGCGGGAAGGGTGGAGAGCAGCGTGCGGCGCTGAATCATCTGGCCGGGGTCTTACGGACCATGAACAGGCCCGTCAATCGAAGCCAGCGTCGCGAGCCTGCCCGAGCAGGCACGAAGGCGAGTGTGCGGCCCGGCTGCGCCGCGCCGGGTACCGACGCCGCTGCAAGGTCTGGCGCAGACGGGAGAAACGTCCGGCGTCGCATCATCGGCCGATCGTCAGGGTCTCACGCCGGGCGCGTCCATGGGCATTCCGCGCGCACGATCCATCAAATAGGCCTCCAGCGCCAGATATTCCGCTGCGTCGTAATCCCACGGTTCGGCCCGCATGCCGACGATGCAATTGCGCAGTCGCCGCTTGAGCGATCCAAGCGCCTGCCATTCCAGCCGATAGATCGGATAACCGGTCGGATGGGCCTGCGGGATGGTCGCGCCGGCGAGCTTGCGGCCGGCATTGTCGTCGTGGCAGTTGGCGCAGGAGAGATTGAGCTGGCCCTGGCGGCGCTTGTAGAGATCCGCGCCCTGCGCGCGCAGGGCCGCGAGCCTGGAATCGTCGGGTGGGGCGATCGGGAGGCCGCGGGACTGCAGGGTGACCAAGACGCTGAGAGCCAGCAGACGGTCGCTCTCCGGCGCCAGTGCCGGCGCCTGCTGATGGGTCGTGCGGCAGAGATTTATTTTGCCCTCCAGATCGACCGGCCTGCCCAGGGCCGGCGCGACGGCTGGATAGCGTGCGGCCACGCCTTTCATGCTGGCGGCGGCGTCGCCGTGGCAGTCCGCGCAGGACTTGCCAGCAGCGCCGGCCTTCTCGGCCCAGATGGCAGCGCCCGCCTGCACGAACAGCATTGCCGGATTGGCGGTGTCATCGTTCTGCATCTTCTGCAGCGCCGGGCCCATCTCCAGGTAACCCGAACGGCGCGGGTCGCCGGCCTGTGCCACGGCGAGCGAAGCACAGAACACTCCCGCCAGGATGACGGCCAGCTGCAGGCGGGTCATGTCACCGTGATGGCGACCCGATGCTCCGCGACGAAACCCTCGTCGCCGCTCCAGCGCAAGGCGATCGTGCCGCTCTCGGTCGCGACCGTGAAGAACGACACGAAGGGATTGGCGGCAATCGCGGGTGACATCTTCATGCGGAAGATCTCTCGGCCATTCCAGGTCGCGCTGAAGTCCTCGACGATGTTGCGCGGAATGATGCGGCCGTTGGTGCCGGGCCGGAAGCCGGTCTCCATCGGATGCATGATCAGCGCCTTGATCTCGACGGTGTCGCCCTTCTTCGCCGTCTTGGGCACATTAGCCAGGACATTGGCCATCAGGTCACTTCCTCGATGCAGGCGGCGATGGTGATGATCACCTCGGCGCTGGCGGACCAATACTCGCCTTTGCTGGTCTCGGCGATGGCCACGATCTTCTGGGTGTCGGCGAGCTTGATGCGCGTACCGACCGCCGCCTTACCGTTGCCCGGCGAGAGCCAAGCGTTGAAAACGTGCGGCTGCGGGTTCTTCTCGTTGAAGACATGAATGGCCTTCACGTAGTCATCCGCCGTCATCGGGCTCTCGACGCTGACCGTCATCGGCACCGTGTTGCCGTTCTCGACGATCGGCGGAATATCGAGCGTGACCTTGCCGGCGCGCAGCGGCGCGCCACCCGTCACTTCCTTGATGGCGTCGGACAGCGCCTCCGGCGTCGCCTCGGCGGCGAACGGCAGCAGCGTGACAGCAGCAGCACTGGCGAGGAACAGGCGACGACGCAAATCCGTCGCCCCGAGCACAGCCGAGGGGCCTGTTCTTTGTCGGCCAGAGGATAAGGTCCCTCGGCTGCGCTCGGGACGACCGGTTGATTTCATGTCAGTCCTTCAAGGTCGCGAGATAGGCCACGACGTCCTCGATCTGCGGGGCGGTGAGGATGGTCTTGCCCTGGAAATTCTTGGCAACACGGGTGAGCCCGTCCACGCGGTAATAGGGCGGCATGATCGTGTCGGGATTGAGACGTGCGGCATCGACCAGCCGTAGCCGCAGCTGGCCCTGAGTAGAGCGCGATCCCGCACCCGCGAGGCTCGGCGCCAGGTTGCCCTGGAAGCGCTCCTCGGGAATCGGGCCGCTATGGCAGAGCAGGCAAAGTCCGACCGTGCGATTGGCGACGATCGCCCGACCACGCGTGGCGTCGCCGGGTTGGCCGGTCAGCGACTGGGGAATCGAGTCCTGCTGCGACCACGCAGCCGTGGGCAGCAGCAGAAGAGCAGCGAGCGCGCGCGCCATCATCCGAACGTCTCCGCAGTGACGGCACGAAACCACGCTTCGTCTTCGCTCGCCTCCTGCGCCCGCATCGAGACACTCGCGCGGACCGGGCTGGTGTTTACCGCTCCGGGCACGGCGAGCAATTGCCCCTTCTCTGGGCGGTATTTGTTGACCTCTACGAAACCGTACGCCGGCCCTGCCAGGCTGTAGCAGATGTTGTCGAGCGTCGGCTCGGGTGCCTCGCGACCGGCAAGGCGGGCGACGACCGCCGTGGCGCAGACCTTGCCTTGTTCGACGGCGGCATGCGCGGCCTTCGGCATGGCCCCCATCAGCGCCGCGTCACCCAGCACATGGATACCGGGCTGCAGGGTCGATTCGAAGCCTACCGGCTCGATCGGACACCAGCCGGTACGATCCGTCACGCCGGCGCGCGCGGCGATGGCGGCCGCCTTCTGCGGCGGCACGATGTTGGCCACGGCGGCCTTGTAGTCCTCGAAGTCGGTCTTGACCGTCATCGTCGCGGGATCGACCGAGGTGACACTGCCGCCCTTGCTGAGCGGCACCCGCTCGATCAGGCCGGGATAGAGCGCGGCCCACGCCTCCTCGAACAGGTGCTGCTTGGAATAGCCGTCCTTGGCATCGAGGATCAGCACCTTCGACTTCGGCTTGGTGGCCTTGAGATAATGCGCGATCAGGCTCGCCCGCTCGTAGGGCGCCGGCGGGCAGCGGTAGGGCGTGGCGGGAGCGGAGATCACCACCAGCCCGCCGTCGTCCATCGCCTCGAGCTGGCGGCGCAGCAGCAGGGTCTGCGACCCGCCCGTCCAGGCATGCGGCATCTTCTCGGCCGCCGCTTCGGTGTAGCCCGGAATCGCCGTCCAGTTCATGTCGACGCCCGGCGCGACGACCAGCCGGTCCCAGGCGAGTTTTTCGCCGCCGGCAAGCGTCACGGTCTTCGCGGCCGGATCGACGGCCGTCGCGCCGACGGTCGCCACCTTGACGCCGAGCGCGGCGAGGGAGTCGTAGGAGAACTCCTGCTGCGCCGGGTCGCGCAGGCCTGCGATCACCGAGCTGTTGAACGGGCACGCGCTGAAGGTCTTGCTCGACGCGATCACAGTGATGTCGAGATCGGGATCGAGCTTGCGCAACGCCCGCGCGCAGGCCGCGCCGGCGAAGCCACCACCGACCACGACGACCTTCGCCGTACCCCGAGCCAACGCAACTGCCGGCGTCGCGCCGGCAGTTGCCATCAGCTTGATGAAGGAACGGCGCGTCGCCATGAGGTGCCGGTTTCCGTCGTCCCGAGCGTAGTCGAGGGACCTCATCTTCTGCAGACCCACAAGACGAGATCCCTCCGCTGCGCCTCGCTACGCTCGGCTCCGGTCGGGACGACGGACTTCAAGCGCCCTTCTTCAGCTCCTGATGCATCAGGGGCAGCTCGCGGACGCGCTTGCCGGTGGCCTTGTAGATCGCGTTCAGCGTCGCGGGAGCGGCCACGGCGATGGTCGGCTCGCCGACGCCGCCCCAGAAGCCGCCCGACGGCACCAGGGCGCACTCGACCTCGGGCATCTCGTCCATGCGCATCACGTTGTAGCTGTCGAAGTTGGTCTGCTCGACGACGCCGTCCTTGACGGTGATCTCGCCGTAGAGCGCCGCCGACAGGCCATAGACGAACGAACCCGCGATCTGGCGCTCGATCTGCGCCGGATTGACCGTGTAGCCCGGATCGGTCGCGGCCGTGATCTTGTGGATCTTGAGGATGCCGTCGGAGCTGACGGAGACTTCCGATACGCCGGCGACGTAGCTGCCGTAGCCCATGACCTGCGAGATTCCATGGAAGTGGCCGGCGGGCAGCGGCTTGCCGTAGCCCGCCTTCTCGCACGCGGCCTTCAGCACGGCGGCATACTTGGGCTTCAGGTTTTTCAGCCGGAACTCGAGCGGATCGACGCCCGCCGCCTCCGCGACCTCGTCCATGAAGCATTCCATGTAGACCGCGTTCTGGTTGACGTTCACGCCGCGCCAGAAGCCTGCCGTGAGGTGCGGGTTGCGCATGGCGTGATCGATCAGCAGGTTCGGCACGTTGTAGCCGTAGGCTGCCTCCGGCCCGCTCGGCATCAGGCCCTGGAAAGCCACCGGGTCCATGCCGTTCTGCAGGTTCTGGGGCGCCAGCGAGGCCAGGATCGACTGGCCCGAGATGCGGACGCGCAGGCCGACGATGTTGCCCTGGGCATCGAGGCCGGCCGTCAGCTTGCACATGGTCGTCGGATGATAGAGGCCATGCAGCATGTCCTCCTCGCGCGACCACAACGTCTTGATCGGTGTGCCCGGCATCTGCTTGGCGATCAGCACGGCCTGCCGCACATAGTCGGCACGACCGCGCCGGCCGAAGCCGCCGCCCAGCATCAACTTATAGACGTCGCACTTGGCGACCGGCAGGCCAGAGGCTTCCGACGCCGCGGCCAGCGCCGCCTCGCCGTTCTGCGTGCCGCACCACACTTCGCACTTGTCGGCGGTGTAGAGCGCTGTCGCATTCAGCGGCTCCATCGTGACGTGGTGCTGATACGGGAAGACGTAGGTCGCCTCGACCTTCTTGGCCGCGCCGGCGATCGCGGCGTCGGCATCGCCCGCCTTGTTGCCGATGAAGGCTTCCTTGGCGGTGAGCCCTTCCTTCAGCATGGCTGTGATGTCGTCCTGCTGAACGTCGCCCAGCTTGCCGACATCCCATTCGACCGGCAGCTTCTCGAGCGCCGTCCTGGCGTTCCACCAGGTGTCGGCGATGACCGCGACGGTGTTGCCGTCGACCGATACCACCTTCTTCACGCCCGGCATCTTCTCGACCTTGGCGGCCTCGAAGCTCTTGAGCTTGCCGCCGTTGACCGGACAGGCCTTGACCGCCGCGTTCAGCATCCCCGGCAGCTTTACGTCGATGCCGTAGATCGTGGCGCCAGTCAGCTTGTCGAGCGTGTCGAGCCGCTTGACCGGCTGGCCGACGATCTTCCAGTCCTTGGGATCCTTGAGCTTCACTTCCTTCGGTGGCTCGAGCTTGGCCGCCGCCGCAGCGAGATGGCCGTAGGTCAGCGTCTTGCCAGAGCCGTGCTTGACGACACTGTTTGCCGCCGAGCACTCTGCCGCCGGCACCTTCCATTCGGCGGCGGCCGCCGCGATCAGCATCTCGCGCGCGATCGCGCCGCCCTCGCGGACATATTGCTGGCTCTCGCGGATGCCGCGGCTGCCGCCGGTCGAATAGTTCCGCCAGACACGGTTGCGGCGGATGTTCTCGCCCGGCGTCGGATATTCGGTCGTGACCTTCGACCAGTCGCACTCGAGTTCCTCGGCCACGAGCTGGGCGAGGCCAGTGAGCGTGCCCTGCCCCATCTCGGAACGGGCGATGCGGATCACCACCGTGTCGTCGGGCTTGATCACCACCCAGGCGTTGATCTCCTGCACCTCGGCGGCCTGCGCCGAGGCATAGGGAAACGAGAAGCCGAGCGAGAAGCCGCCGGCGATGGCCGCACCGCTGGCGATGAAGCCGCGGCGGCCGAGAGAGGTCTGGATCGTCATGGTTATGTCCTCCCCTCAGGCCTTGGCGGCGGCGTGGATGGCTTCGCGGACCTGCTTGTAGGTGCCGCAGCGGCAGATGTTGGTCATCGCCGCGTCGATGTCGGCATCGGTCGGATTCGGCTTGGCGGCGAGCAGCGCGGTCGCGGCCATGATCATGCCGCTCTGGCAGTAGCCGCATTGCGGCGTGTCGTTCTCGAGCCAGGCCGCCTGGATTCTGTTCAGCTTGCCGTTCTCGGCAAGTCCTTCGATGGTGACGATCTTCTTGCCGCTCGAGACCGAGTTCAGCGGCACCTGGCAGGAGCGCGTCGCCACGCCGTCGATATGCACGGTGCACGCGCCGCACTGGGCGATGCCGCAGCCGTACTTGGTACCGGTGAGGCCGAGCGTCTCGCGCAGCACCCACAGCAGCGGCGTGCGCGGATCGGCGTTGGCCTGGAGCGATTTACCGTTGACGTTGAGCACGGCCATGTCGGTCTCCTGCGAGAAAGCGTTGTTCGGAATAGGGAAGACCCTATCGCACAGGCAAACGTGCCGCAAAGCGACACACCGATTGCCAGCGTCACAGACTCGTGAGGGTTCGCTGGACATCACGCCTCTGCGATGGGAAATGCGTAGCAATGAGTACACAAGCGGGTGATGTGCGCGTCGGCGTGGATATTGGCGGCACTTTCACCGACATTGCGGTGCAGATCGGCAGCCGATTTGTCACCACCAAGGTCCTGACGACGCCACGGGCGCCCGAGCAGGCCGTCATGCAAGGCATCGCCGCGGCGCTCGCCGAGGCGGGCGTCTCGCCGAACGAGGTCGACCTCGTCATCCACGGCACGACGCTTGCCACCAACGCGCTGATTGAGCGCAAGGGCGCGCGCACGGCGATGATCGGCACCGAAGGCCATCGCGACACCCTGGAGCTGGGCTACGAAGACCGATTCTCCGAATACGATGTGTTCATCGAGAAGCCCGCGCCGCTGATCCCGCGCGACCTGCGCTTCACCGTGCCCGAGCGCATGAGCGCCAAAGGCGAGGTCTTGCGCCCGCTCGACGAAGCGGCGGTGATGGCACTGGTGCCGGAGCTGCAACAGCTCCACGTTCAAAGCCTCGCGATCGGCCTGCTGCACGCCTATGTGAATCCCGACCATGAACGGCGGGTGCGCGACATCCTCGCGAAGCAGCTGCCGGGTATTTCCATCAGCCTGTCGAGCGAGGTCTGCGCCGAGGTGCGCGAGTATGACCGCTTCTCGACCACCGCCTGCAACGCCTATGTCCAGCCGTTGATGGCGGGCTATCTCGACCGCCTGTCGCGCCAGCTCAAGGAGACCGGCCTCGCCTGCCCGCTCTACCTCATGCTCTCGGGCGGCGGGCTGGCGACGCTCGAAACGGCGATGCGCTTTCCCATCCGCCTGGTCGAATCGGGGCCGGCTGGCGGCGCCATCCTGGCCGCAGGCATCGCCGCCGAATCCAATCTGCCGCGCGTGCTGTCGTTCGACATGGGCGGCACCACCGCCAAGATCTGCCTGATCGACGACTTCCGGCCGCAGGCGTCGCGCAGCTTCGAGATCGGCCGCATCTATCGTTTCTTGAAAGGCAGCGGCCTGCCCGTACGCATTCCCGTGATCGAGATGGTCGAAATCGGTGCCGGCGGCGGCTCGGTCGCGACCGTCGACCAGCTCAAGCGCCTCAAGGTCGGACCGGAGAGCGCCGGCGCCGAGCCGGGACCGGCGAGCTACGGCCGCGGCGGCACCGCCCCGACTGTGACCGACGCCGACCTCGTGCTCGGCCGCATCGACTCCCGCCGCTTTGCCGGCGGCAGCTTCTCGCTTGATGTCGAAGCGGCCAAGAGCGCGCTCGAACGGGATGTCGGCGAGCGGCTCGGGCTCGCGGCGATCCATTCCGCCTACGGCGTCAGTGAAATGGTCGACGAGAACATGGCCAACGCCGCGCGAGTGCACGCCATCGAACGCGGCAAGACCTTGGGCGACCGCACGTTGATCGCCTTCGGCGGCGCGGCCCCCTTGCATGCCGCGCGGCTTGCCGAGAAGCTCGGGATGGATCGCATCGTCATCCCGACCAGCGCAGGCGTCGGCTCGGCGGTCGGCTTCCTGCGCGCACCGGTCGCCTACGAGGTGGTGCGCAGCCGCTTCTTCCGTCTGAGCGGCTTCGACTCGGGCGCCGTCAACGGCATGCTGCGCGAGATGCAGGATGAGGCGCGCCAGATCGTGGCGACCGGTGCTCCCGGCGCGGCGATCCAGGAGCATCGTCATGTCGAAATGCGCTACATTGGCCAAGGCCATGAGATCGCCGTCGATCTGCCATTGCGCGATCTCACCACCGACGACGCGCCGCTTCTGCGCACCCTGTTCGAGCAGCGCTACGCCGAGATCTTTGGCCGCGCCGTGCCCGGGGTCGAGGTCGAGATCCTGGCATGGTCGATCACGATGAGCGCGTCGGTCGGCGGCAAGACGAGCGATCCCCCGGCGCCTGCCGAATCACACCCCACGGCCAACGATCGGCGCCGGCTGTTCGACGGGCTGCTGGGCGAATACAAGGATGTGGGCGTGCATTGGCGCGACCAGCTGGTACCGGGCAGCCGGATCGCCGGGCCCGCCATCATTGCCGAAGCGCAAACAGCGACCGTCGTGTCCGCGGTCTTCGACGCCCGCATCGATCGGTTCGGCCATATCGTATTGGAGCGCCGCCATGACGCGTAACGATCCCGCTGCAGCCATCCATATGCAGATCATGTGGAACCGCCTGATCGCCGTGGTCGAGGAGCAGGCGCAGACGCTGATCCACACCGCCTTCTCGACGGCGGTGCGCGAAGCGGGTGACCTCTCGGCCGGCGTGTTCGACCCTGCCGGCCGCATGATCGCGCAGGCGGTCACCGGCACGCCGGGCCACGTCAATTCGATGGCTTTGTCGGTCGGGCACTTCCTCAAGAAGTATCCGGTGGAGGTGATGAAGCCGGGCGACGTCTATCTGACCAACGATCCCTGGCTCAGCACCGGGCACCTCTACGATTTCACCGTCGTGACGCCGGCGTTCAAGAAGGGCCGTCTGGTGGCGTTGTTCGCCTCGACCGCGCATGTCGTCGATATCGGTGGCATCGGCTTCGGCGCCGACGGCCGCTCGGTGTTCGAGGAAGGGTTGTGCATTCCGATCATGCCGCTCGCCGAGGCGGGCATCCTCAACAAGCACCTGTTCGCCGTCGTCGAGGCCAACGTGCGCGAGCCGATCCAGGTGAAGGGCGACCTGCATTCGCTTGCCGCCTGCAACGAGACCGGCTGCCGGCGCCTGGTCGAGATGATGGACGAGTTTTCGCTCGCGACGCTCGAGGAGATCGCGCAGTTCGTTATCGGCAACTCGCGCGAGGCGATGCTGGTCGAGATCGGCAAGCTGCCCAAGGGGACCTGGCATCACAGCATGACGGTCGACGGCTACGAGGAGCCGATCGAGATCACGGCGGCACTGACGATTTCGGAGTCGGGCATCCATGTCGACTACACCGGTACCTCGCCGCACTCGGGCTACGGCATCAACGTGCCGTTCTGCTACACCGACGCCTATACCGCGTTCGGCGTGCGCTGCATCGTGGGGTCGGCGATCCTGAACAATGCCGGCTCGCTCGCCACCGTGACGGTGAGCGCACCCGAAGGCTCGATCCTGCATGCGCCGCGGCCCAGCGCGGTGACGGCGCGCCACGCGGTGGGCCAGATGCTGCCTGACGTGATGTTCGGCTGCCTGCACCAGGCGCTGGGCGGCGGCACGCCCGCAGAGGGTGCAGCGAGCCTGTGGGGCATGCCGCTGTTCGGCGGGCCCGGCATCGCGCCGGGTACGCAGCATCGCACGGACATCACGCGCTTCACGGTGATGGGCATCATGGCCGGCGGCACCGGCGCGCGGCCGCGCCAGGACGGCATGTCGGCAACGGCCTTTCCGAGCCGGGTGCGCTGCATTCCGATCGAAATCACCGAAACGATCTCGCCGGTCGTGGTCTGGCGCAAGGAGCTGCGCGCCGATTCGGGTGGCGCCGGCCGCCAGCGCGGCGGGCTCGGCCAAACCATCGAGATCGGCCTGACCGAGGACGCGCCCTTCATCATGTCGGCCGGCACGATGGACCGCGTGCTATTCCCGGCTCGCGGCCGCGACGGCGGCAAGCCCGGCGGCGCGGGGACCTTCGGCCTGTCGTCGGGCAACCTGTTCAGGGGCAAGCAGAAGCACACCGTACCAGCGGGCGAACGGCTGCTGCTCGAACTGCCGGGCGGCGGCGGCTACGGCGACCCGCAACAACGCGAGGTCTCCCGCGTGGCGGACGACGTGCGGCTCGGCCTCGTCTCGCCCGATGGCGCGCGGCACGAGTACGGTGTCGTTGTCGATGCTGGCGGCACGGTGGACGGGCAGGCGACGGAAGCGCTGCGCAGCACGAGCTGAATTTGAACGGCTGGAAGCGCGGCTCTCCAGAGCCGCTCATGGGTAGCGGAACCGAAGCAAGAGCGGCTCTGGAGAGCCGCGCTCCCAGCAGGCTATTGTCTGGAGGCAAATAAATGAATCCAGGGAGCGAAGATGTTCAAACGCGTACTGATCGCCAATCGCGGTGAAATCGCCATTCGCATCGCCCGGGCAGCGGCATCGCTCGGAATCGAATCGGTTGCCCTTTTCTCGCCGGCAGATTCGCAGTCGCTCCATACCAAGCTCACCGACAAGGCCCACGAGATCGGCAAGAATGTTGCCGATCCGCTGCGCGCCTATCTCGACATCGAGGCCGTCATCGCAGCGGCCAAGGAAGTTGGCGCTGATTGCGTCCATCCCGGTTACGGCTTTCTCTCGGAGAATGCCAAGTTTGCCGAGCGCTGTCGGGCCGAGGGCCTGCGCTTCATCGGCCCTTCTCCTGCTGCCCTCGCGCTGTTCGGCGACAAGGTCGCGGCCCGCGCCTTCGCCGAGAAGCAGGGCATTCCGGTCGTCCCCGGCGCAGCGGGAGCGCTCGCCTCGAGTGCCGAAGCAAAGGCTGTCGCCCAATCGATCGGCTATCCGGTGATGCTGAAGGCCTCCGCGGGCGGCGGCGGGCGCGGCATGCGCATCGTGACGGCCGATGCGGAGATGGACGAGGCGTTCGCCCGCTGTCAGGGCGAAGCGCAGGCCGCGTTCGGCGACAACGCGGTCTTCCTCGAGAAGATCGTGCCGCGGCCGCGCCACATCGAGGTCCAGGTCCTGGGTGACGGCCAGGGCAACGTGGTGCATCTGTTCGAGCGCGACTGCTCGGTCCAGCTGCGCCATCAGAAGGTGGTGGAGGTGGCACCCGCGCCCAACCTCGACGAAGGGTTGCGTCAGCGCATCCTTGCCGACGCCGTGACGCTCACCCGCGCCGCCGCCTACGAAAATGCCGGCACGGTGGAGTTCCTGGTCGACCCTGCGAGCGGCCGGCATTTCTTCATCGAATGCAATCCGCGCATCCAGGTCGAGCATACGATCACCGAGCAGGTCACGGGACTGGACCTCGTCGAGGCTCAGTTCCGGATCGCATCAGGCGCCTCCCTCGCGGCGATCGGCATGGCCGACCAGAAGGCCGTCGGTCAGCCGCGCGGATTCGCGATCCAGGCGCGGGTCGTGGCGCAAGGCACCGGCACGCTCATCGCCTACCGCGAGCCCTCCGGTCCAGGCGTGCGGGTCGATGCCTGCGGCTATCTCGGGCTGGCGCCGCCGCCGCAGTTCGATCCCCTGCTGGCCAAAGTGATCTGCCAATCGGGTTCCTCGGGCACGTTCGAATCGGCGGTCGACCGGACGGAGCGGGCGCTGGCCGAATTCCACATCGCTGGTCTGCCAACCAACGTCGAGCAACTGCGTGCGATCCTCGCCAATGCCGAGTTCCGGCGCGGCGATGCTCGGACGACCTTGCTTGCGGACGCGATCGAACCTGCGAAGGGCGAGCAGACGACACTGAAGTTTCTCGACCAGCAGGCCAGCGCGCTCGGGCGCGTTGGACGCAACGCGCAGGCACCTGCCCGGCCGCTTCCCGTCCCTCCTGGCCATCAGGCGATCGAGAGCCCGCACGCCGGCGCGGTCGTCGACATCAAGGTGCGCGCTGGCGACACGGTAAAAACAGGCCAGACGCTCTTCGTCGTCTCGGCGATGAAAATGGAAAGCTCGATCGGCGCGCCGTGCGCAGGCGTTGTCGAGAGCGTGGCGCCGATCACGGCCGGCAGTTCCGTGGACGGCGGGCAGATCCTCGCCGTGATCAAGCCGTCCGCCTCGATGCAACCAGCGCCGGTCGTGCCGAGGGACGAGAGCTGGACCCCGATGCTCGAGAAGGTCGCCGCACTGCAGGCAATCGCCCATGAGCGACTCGCTCCAGGCTCGCGCGAGCCGGGCGTGGTGCGCCAGCGCAACCGCAACAAGCTTACCTGCCGCGAGCGCATCGACGCGTTGCTCGACCGTGGCAGCTTCCGCGAGGTCGGCAGCCTGGCGGGCTTCGCGACCTTCGACGACGACGGCGAGATCGCCGCCTTCACGCCGGCCAGCCATGTCGGCGGACAGGGCCGCATCGAGGGCCGGCCATGCATCGTCTGCGCCGACGACTTCACCTCCCGCGGCGGCCATGCCGACGGCGCGATCGGCCAGAAGTCGCGCTATCTCGACCGGTTGTCGATCGAGATCAGGACACCCTCGATCCGCCTGCTCGACGGCTCGTCGGGCGGCGGCAGCGTCGCGACCATGGTGCCCAAACAAGGCAGCAGCGCGGAGTCGGCGGCCAAGGAAAGCACCGGCGCCATCAAGGTCGGCCAGCCGCGAGTCGTGGGCAGCGGCGGCTCGTTCCTGCCGGGCCATCTCGGCAGCTCCTACTACGCCGACCAGCTGGCGACCGTGCCGGTGGTCAACCTACTGCTGGGCAGCGTCGTCGGCATCGGCGCAGCGAAAGCGGTGCTCGGGCACTTCTCGGTGATGGTGCGCGACATCTCCCAGCTGTTCGTCGCCGGTCCGCCGGTGGTCAGCCATGCCATGGGTTACGACGTAACCAAGGAGGACCTCGGCGGCTGGCACATCCACTGCCGCAACGGCTCGGTCGACAACCTCGCGGAGAGCGAGGAGGAGGCGATGGAGCAAACCCGCCGCTTCCTGAGCTACCTGCCCTCGAGCGTCTACGAGGTCCCGCCGGTGCAGGCGACGACCGACAAGGCCGATCGCCGCGAGGAGGAGCTGCTCACCCTGGTGCCGCGCAAGCGCATCGCCACGTTCGACGTCCGGCACGCGATCCGGCTGCTCGCCGACAAGGACAGCTTCTTCGAGATCGGACCGCTGTGGGGCACCGACCAGGTCACGGGCTTCATCCGCCTGGCCGGCCATCCGGTGGGCGTGATCGCGTCCGACAGCCGGCACGTGAACGGCGGCGCGTTGACCGCGGACGGCTGCGACAAGCTCAAGCGCCACCTCGACCTCTGCGACCTGTTCCACATTCCGCTGCTCAACCTGGTCGACAATCCCGGCTTCGCGGTCGGCATCGAGCACGAGATCGCCGGCACGATCCGCAAGGGGGGCGAGTGGATGATCGCCTTCGCCCAGGTCCAGATCCCGATCTTCACGGTGCTGATGCGGCGCAGTTTCGGCGTCGCTGGCAACAACTACGCCACGCCGCGTTCGGCCGCGTCTGTTCGGGTGACGTGGCCCGCCGCCGACGTCGGCGGCATCCCGCCCGAGGGCGGCATCGAGGCGGCCTACAAGCGCCAGCTCGCCGAGGCCGCCGATCCCGCCGCCCTGCGTGCCGAGATCAACGCCCGCATCGAGAGCGTGCGCGGGCCCGTGGGTCCGCTCAACCGCTTCGAGATCGAGGAGATGATCGACCCGCGCGACACCCGCCCCCTCGCATGCGAATGGGTGGCCGACGCCTACCGGATCGTGAGCCAGCCCTCGCGGCTGCAGCCTCGGGCGCTTGCCTTCCGGCCGTAGGTAGTCTCGGCGGTCGTCTCGAGACAGTCGCCGCCGACGCCGAGAAAGAGATTGACTAGGAAACTTTATCGGGATAGTTTCCTAGTCAACTTTATGGTGAGCGCGTGGCTGCCAATCCATCCGAATTGACCGACCATCTCGGCTACTGGCTTCGCCAGGTTTCCAATCACGTGTCGCACGCCTTCGCCCGCAAGCTTGCGGCCAAGGATGTGACAGTTGCCGAGTGGGCGCTGCTGCGCGTGCTTCATGGTGGCGCACCGATATCGCCCAGCCGGCTGGCTGACGATATGGGCATGACTCGCGGGGCGATCACCAAGCTGGCGGACCGCCTCCTCGCGAAGTCGTTGATTGCCCGAGAGCCCAGCCCGGTCGACGGGCGCTCCCAGACGCTTCGACTGACCTCGAAGGGCACGAAACTGGTGCCCCGATTGGCCGCCCTCGCCGATGAGAACGAAACCGAGTGCTTCGGCTCCCTGACGGACGCAGAGCGCAAGGCCCTCCGGCGCATTCTGCAGGAGACCGCCGCTCGCCTGGGGCTCGACGCCATCCCGATCGACTGACCAACGCATGACCAAGAGGAAGACAGCCATGGACAGCCGCCTGATCCAGATTGCTCAAACGTGTCTCGATGGCGCGGAGCGCAACACTATGACCTTCCCTCAGATCGTCGGAACGCTGATGGAGGAAGGCTTTGAAAGCTACGCAATCGATTATCGCCGGTCGACCGCTACCTATTTCCGTGCGGATGGCGACAGCGTCATGCTGCCGATATCGCAGGGCAACAGCCCGATTGCGGCCGCGATGGACATCGACGCGGTGCGGGCCGCCATAAGGGACGCGCAGCAGCTCGTGCCGGGCTACACCTACGCAGGGTTCTCCTCGAAGATCATGGCGGCCGGATGTGCGGGCTATATGGTCTCGTTCAGCGGGCGGCGGGCCGTCTATTTCGGGCGCACCGCCGAAATCCACGTCGAGCGCTTTCCCGAGTAGGCTCAGATTCTCGATGCCCCGCCGATACGCCACACAAGCCGCGAAGACGCGGCGGTCGCTGCCGGCGAGCGCGGCCGATGCCGACATGGTCGACGCCGATCATTCGGGAAAGGCTGTTGGCGTACGCGGCGACCTCCCCGAAGATGGGGGAGGGAAAGCTCAACGTGCGGTCGTCCTGCTAAAGTTTGGGCGGCGGATAGTACGGCTTGTCGCCGAGCGCTTGCACGCGCTTCCAGAACTCGGGACCGCCTGCCTTGCCGACCTCGTCGAGGTCGGCGGCCTGGCGCCACAGGCTCCATGATTCGGGATGGAGTCGGCTGGCCTCGGCCATCTGCAGGTCGCCTTCGGCCGCGCGGCCATCGGCGCGCAGCCAGACACCGAGGCGGAAACGCGCGCGGGCCTCGGCGATCTCGGGCGTGACCTTCGGTAGGGCCGCACGAGCGGCACTGGCCGGCAGGGCGTGCTTGCCGGTCGTGACCCACGCGCGCACGGCCTCGATGTAGGCCTGGCGCGCGGCGAGACGGTCGGCCTGGTCCTCGGGAGCCATGGTGCGGGTCGCCAGATCCATACGCCGGAAGTGATCGGTCGAACCCGCCGTTTCGGGCGGACGGACGATCCTCCCTGCCTCGTCGATCCAGATCGCCTGCGGCACGTTCACGAGATTGTAGAGGTCCTCGAGCCGGTGCTCCTTGTCGATGAGCTGCCAGTAGTCGGACCGGGCCTGCTCGATCCACGGACGCGCGTGATCGGCGCCGCGGCTCTCTTCGGCGACGGCCACGACCATGAAGTTCCTGTCCTTAAGCTCGGCGTAGAGTTGCTGCCACACGGGCAAGTCGAACCGGCAGCCTCACCAACTGGCCCAGGTGGCGAGGAAGACCTTCTTGCCGCGAAGCTGCGACAGCGAGCGCGGCACGCCGTCGACATCCGGCAGGGTGAAGTCGGGCGCCTCGAGCCCTTCGAGCGCGGCGTTGCGTTCGTCGGCGGGTGCGCCCAGCGCCCACACGTCACGCCGCTCGCTCGCGACGACCGGGCCGCCGAGCTTCGTCCAGAACGCCGCGACATCGACCTCGTTGGTGCCAAGCGCCGATGGAGGCAACGGCACGCAGAGGTCGGCGCGGCACATGCCCTCGGGCTTGAGCGTCCAGCCGGTGACCGCCTCGGCATCGACCGGGCTCATCCAGAGGCCGTCGCGCGTGGCGACGTCGTGTTCCGCGAGCGGTGTCAGGATTTTCGTCATGCCGGAAGGCTACCCAAGCCACCGCACATTGTCATCCCGAGCGCAGCAAGGGATCTATGCTGTGGCCCCATAGATCCCTCGGCTACGCCTCGGGATGACACGCAGTGCGCGCGTGTCACTTCGGTGTCGAGATCGTCACTTCCTTCGACGTGATGAACTCGAGCAGCACGGGCACGCCCTTCTTCGTCTGCTCGATGCCGCGCTTGATCGCCGGGATGATGTCTTCCGGCTTGGTCACGCGCTCGCCGTAACCGCCGAAGGCACGGGCCATGGCGGCGTAATCTCCCGAGATGTCCGTCGAGCGGTACTTCTCGGTCGAGACCTTCATGATGTGCAGCTCGATCGCCATCGAGAAGTTGTTGAGCAGGATCGACATGATCGGAATCCGCTCGCGCACGGCGGTCTCGAAGTCCATGCCGGTGAAGCCGATCGCCGCATCGCCCCACACGTTGATGCAGAGCTTGTCCGGGCACGCGAGCTTGGCACCCATGGCGAGGCCGAGGCCGTAGCCGAGCTGCGTGGTCTTGCCCCAACCGATGTAGGTGTGCGGCGCGGTGGTTTTCCAGAACGGCGAGAGCTGATCGCGCGGGCTGCCGGCGTCGTGGGTGATGATGGTGTTGGCCTTGTCGACCGTATTCTGCAGGTCCCACAGAACGCGGTACGGATTGAGCGGCGCCTCGTTGCTGGTGAGCTTGGGCATCCACTCCTTGAGCCATTCGTCGGCCATCGGCTTGATCTCGGCCACGACCGGCGCCGCATCGCGCTTCTTGCCGCCGACCAGCTTGCTGCACTCGTCAATCATGGCGCGCAGCGCGAGCTTGGCATCGCCGACCAGCCCGTGCTGGGCACGCACGTCCTTGTTGAGATGGTTGGGATCCAACGTGGTGTGGATCACCGTCTTGCCCTTCGGCATCGAGATGCCGAAGTTGGTCTCGGTGAACGAGCAGCCGATGCCGAACAGCACGTCGCAATTGTCGAGGAAGTGGCGCACCGCCTTCGGATAGGCGCGCCCGCCCGAGCCGAGCGACAGCGGATGGGTCTCGTCGAAGCTGCTCTTGCCCTGGAGCGAGGTGCAGACCGGGATGGCGAGCAGTTCGGCCAGCTCCTTCAGCTCGTCGTAGGCTTCCGCCCAATGCACGCCGTGGCCGGCATAGATCACCGGCCGCTTGGCCGCGACCAGCACCTTGGCGGCTTCCTTCACCGCGGTGGGGTCAGGACCGTACTTGGTGGCGATCACCGGCTCGTAGGTCAGCGGCTCGGGCGCGTCCTCCGTGTTGGCCTCGGCCGGGAACTCGATGATCACCGGCGAGCCGCGGCCGTTGCGCAGCAGGCTGAAGGCCCGGCGCATGATGTTCTCGATCTCCTTGCCCGAGGTGATCGGCTCGGCGTGCTTGGCGACATGCGCCATGGTCAGGGTCGAGTTGAAGTTTGGCGGCACATGCGCGATGCGGCGCGGATAGCCCGCCGGGATGACCAGCAGCGGCACGGATTCGCCAAACGCCTGGGCGACCCCGCCATAGGCATTCTCGGAGCCCGGACCGCTCTGCATGCAGAACACGCCCATCCGGCGGCCCTTGGTCAGGCGCGACATGGCGTCGGCCATGTGCAGGCCGATGCGCTCCTGGCGCACGATGATGGGGCGGATGTCGAGCGCCGCGCAGTGCTCGATCAAATGGTTGACGGGGTAGGCGAAGAGATATTCGACGCCCTCGCGCTTCAGGATTTCGGCGATCGCCGGCCCGGTCTTCATCCTTGTTTCCTTCCCTTGAGTCGTGTCATCCCGAGCGAAGCGAGGGATCCATACTGATCAGCATAGATCCCTCGCTTCGCTCGGGATGACACCGTGCTTCTTACTTGTTCAGTTCCTTCATCGCGCTGTCGAGCCCGCCCAACGTCAGCGGGAACATGCGGTTGCTCGAGAGCTGCTGCAGCAGCTGGATCGACGGCGTGTAGCTCCAGTGCCGCTCGGGCACCGGGTTGAGCCACACCATCGACCGGTAGGTGTCGGCCATGCGCTGGATCCAGACCTGGCCCGCTTCCTCGTTCCAGTGCTCCACCGAGCCGCCCGGATAGGCGATCTCGTACGGGCTCATCGAGGCGTCGCCGACGAAGATGATTTTGTAGTCGGACGGATAAGTGTGCAGCAGCTGCTGAGTCGAGAAGGTGTCGACATGGCGACGGCGGTTGTCCTTCCACAGCTTCTCGTAGAGGCAGTTGTGGAAGTAATAGAACTCGAGGTGCTTGAACTCGGTGCGCGCCGCCGAGAACAGCTCCTCGCAGACGCGGATATGGGCGTCCATGGAACCGCCGATGTCGAACAGCAGCAGCAGCTTTATCTTGTTGCGCCGCTCCGGGACCATCTTGATGTCGAGATAGCCCGCGTTGCGCGCCGTCGAGCGGATCGTGTCGGGCATGTCGAGCTCGACCTCGGCACCCTCGCGCGCAAACTTGCGCAGGCGGCGCAGCGCGATCTTGATATTGCGCGTGCCGATCTCGACCGTGTCGTCGAGGTTCTTGTACTCGCGCTTGTCCCACACCTTGACCGCGCGGCCCTCGCGGTTCTTGTCCTGGCCGATGCGCACGCCTTCCGGGTTGAATCCATAGGCGCCGAACGGTGAGGTGCCGGCCGTGCCGATCCACTTGCTGCCGCCCTGGTGGCGCTTCTGCTGCTCCTCGAGACGCTTCTTCAGCGTCTCCATCAGCTTCTCCCAGCCGCCCATCGCCTCGATCTGCGCCTTCTCCTCGTCGGTCAGGAGCTTCTCGGCGAGCTTGCGCAGCCACTCTTCCGGGATCTCGGCCGTGACGCCCTCGGCGGGCAGCGCCTCGAGGCCCTTGAAGACGTGGCCGAACACCTTGTCGAACTTGTCGAGGTTGCGCTCGTCCTTCACCAGGATGGCGCGCGACAGATAATAGAAGTCGTCGATGCTGTAGTCGGCGACGTTCTTTTCCATGCCTTCCATCAGGGCCAGATACTCCTTGATGGAGACCGGCACCTTGGCCGAGCGCAATTCGAGGAAGAAGTTCGTGAACATGGGGCGCTCCCCTCGTTACTGGCGTTGCTCCCGGCGGGCCATGAAGGCCAGCCGCTCGAAAAGATGGACGTCCTGCTCGTTCTTGAGCAGCGCGCCGTGCAACGGCGGAATGAGCTGCTTGGAATCCTTCGACCGCAGCGCGTCGGGCGACATGTCCTCGACCATCAGGAGCTTCAGCCAGTCGAGCAGCTCGGAGGTCGAGGGCTTCTTCTTGAGGCCCGGCACCTCGCGGATGTCGTAGAACACGTTCAGCGCCTCGCGCAGCAGGTTGCGCTGCAAGTCGGGGAAGTGGACGTCGACGATCTGTGTCATGATCTCGCGATCGGGAAAGCGGATGTAGTGGAAGAAGCAGCGGCGCAGGAAGGCGTCGGGCAGCTCCTTCTCGTTGTTCGAGGTGATCATCACGATCGGGCGCTGCTCGGCCTTGATCGTCTGCTGCGTCTCATAGACGTAGAACTGCATGCGATCGAGCTCGAGCAGCAGGTCGTTCGGGAACTCGATGTCGGCCTTGTCGATCTCGTCGATCAGCAGGACAGGGCGCTGCGGGGCAGTGAAGGCCTCCCACATCTTGCCTTGCTTGATGTAGTTGCCGATGTCCTTGACTCGCCCGTCGCCGAGCTGGCTGTCGCGCAGGCGCGAGACCGCGTCGTACTCGTAGAGACCCTGCTGCGCCTTGGTGGTCGACTTGATGTGCCATTCGATGATCGGCGCGCCGAGCGCCTTGGCCACCTCGTGCGCCAGCACGGTCTTGCCGGTGCCCGGCTCGCCCTTGATCAGCAACGGACGCTGCAGCGCGATCGAGGCGTTGACCGCCACGCGCAGGTCGTCGCTCGCAACATAGGAGTCGGTACCGGTAAATTTCATGATGCAAAATCCAGGTTCACTAGGGTGTGTCACTACCCTAGAGGCGCCCCTTCCGGCCCACAAGGCCGGGGCTCGGGCGACGCCCGCCAAGCGGTCGAGCTAACGGACGATGAAGTAGACGACCGCCGCGCAGACGATCAGCAGCGAGATCGCGAGCCGGCCCGAGGCAAACTGCAGACGAGGCGCAGGCGTCCCGGTTGGAACGACGTCATCGAGTGGCTTGTGGCCGTGGATCATGGCGCCGATCAGGTTCTGCCGCTTCCAGGCGAGATAGATGATCGCGGCCAGCACGTGCAGGCCGACCAGAACCAGCAGCACGTTGATCCAGTACTTGTGGAAGGCGGTCGCCGTGTCGACCCACTTGTCGGCGACGAGATGGGTGAGCGGGCCATTGACCATGCCGGTGTCGGTGTCGGCCGCGAAAAGGCCGGCCACGACCTGGGCCAGCACCGCGAAGATCAGCACCACCACCATGGCCCCGCCCAACGGATTGTGCCCCGCCTCGCGCGGACGATCGGCGCCCACCATCTCGGCGATGTGGCGGAAGGCGGCCGACGGCCCTTTGACGAAATCGGAGAACCGCGCCGTGGTGCTGCCGAGGAAGCCCCAGAGAATGCGGAACAGCAGCAGCGTGAGGATGGCGTAGCCGGACCAGAAGTGAAACTTCATCCAGTCGCCGCCGGCCCGTCCGCTGAAGTACGACACGGCCATCAGGATCACGAGCGTCCAATGGAACAGCCGTACCGGAAGATCCCAAACGCGAATCCTGTCCTCTCTGGTCGCCATGATCTCTCCTATCGGGTAACACTCATTGGCAGCCAGTACCGTGGGCCAGCAAGGGTAAGTCCGGCATACACGCAGTCGTGAAGCAAGTTTGAGAGTGGGCCGGTTCGCTTTGTCGCCGACCTCTGCGACAACTGGCGGGACTGCCGGAGAGGATATCCCTCGCCTACTTGCATCGAACAGGGGATCGAAATGAAGAAGCAGACATTGGTTGGGGCCGTGATCGGAGTGCTGGCAGCCGGCATGATGGCCGGTGGGGCGACAATCGCTCTGGCGCAGGCCGACGTGGTCAAGGAACGCCAGGAGAATCGCAAGGCGACTGCCGGCCAGATGCGGGCAATCAAGGGGGTGATCGACTCCAAGGGCGACATGAAGGCCGTTGTTGCCAGTGCCGCCAAGCTCAAGGAGCTCGAGGCGGCCTTCGTGAAGCTGTTCCCGGCCGGATCCGACAAGGACAGCAAGGCGCTGCCGACCGTGTGGAGCGACATGCCGGGCTTCCTCGCCGCAAGCAAGAATGCGGATGCCGCCTACGACAAGCTCGCCATCGCGGCAGGCTCGGGCGATCTTGCGGCCGTGACGGCGGCATTCGGCGACACCGGCAAGGCGTGCGGCGCCTGCCATGACAAATTTCGCGCCAAGGCCAACTAAGCTTCCGCTCCCGCGGACGAAACAAGGCGACGGAAATCCGTCGCCTTTTTTGTGCCTGTAGACCGCTCATATAATTTTTATAGGAGCGCCGGTCCAGTGGCGTGCTCCAATGACCCGGCCGGGAGGTCTGCCCCGATCGGTGTGGAAAATGCTTCGCCGTCCGTGGCCTGTCAGGCTGCCGCCACGGGCTGGATTGGAACGGTGAGCGCCTGAAGCACGATCGCCTCTGCGGTAAAGCGCCAGGTGCGCGACGCATGAACCGGCGTTAGCCGAAGCTGCTCGCGCATGTTCATCCAGCTGTCGAGCCCGAACGCGAGATCGAGTGAGTCGAGCACGAGATTCTGCGACGCGGGCTCGAGATTGCCGAGCTCGGTCGCGAACCACGCAGCCAGGCGCTCGCGCAGCAGCTTGCGCAACTGGGTGATGCCGAGGCCGACCGCCGGCGCGACGGAACGAACACGCTCGGCAAAGTGCCATATAGGGAGCCATTCCTCGAACAGCGCCGAACGGTCCGAGACCAGCAGGTCGATGCGGGTCGACAATGGCGCGCCGCTGTCGACCGGACGCGTGCGGTCGAAGGCGCGACTCACCGCAAGATCGAAGGCCGCAGCGTAGAGATCCGCGAGGCTGGTGAAATGCTGAAAGAGGGCGCGGCTGGAAACGCCGGCGATGGTCGCAATGGCCGCAGACGTCGGCTCGACATCTCCTGCCTGGACGAGGTCCAGGGTGGCCTGGATCAACGACTGGCGGGTGCGAAGGCCACGTACGACCCGGCCGTCTTGCGACCGCGAGACATCAACTGGGAAGCCAATGATTTTCATAGGGAAACCAAAGCAATATGAGCATCTTGAATGGCAACCACCCTAAAGACCGCGAATCGGACACGTAAGTTGCAAAAATGCATAGCTTGTGGGGTGGAAAAACCCAATTTTTCTGCATTATCCGGAAGCTAGATAGGCATTTTTGAGTATCTCGATCTACGGATCCCACCCCTCGCTCATGCGCTTCGGAGCATCCGAAGAGAGCCCCGGCAACGACAGCTCAAAAACAGGAAAGGCCGGTCGCTTGGGGAACGACCGGCCTTCCTTGGGAGCCCGCCTGGGTGTGGGATATCGAAGCCTTGGGGTGTGTGGGAAGGGGGGCTTCGACGAAGCGGCCTGGGGAGCCGCCGGCGGGCTATCTGGATTATCTTTGGAAGCGCCAATCAATCAGCGTCAAATTTCAAAACAAAGCCTTTCTCAAACAAATGCGAT
Source organism: Reyranella sp. (assembly GCF_965279465.1). NCBI lineage: Bacteria > Pseudomonadati > Pseudomonadota > Alphaproteobacteria > Hyphomicrobiales > Reyranellaceae > Reyranella > Reyranella sp. Next base: position 1,812,930 of record NZ_OZ257242.1, on the reverse strand, counting down.
TGGCCAAGAAGGTGTCTAACGGACAGAAGCTTATCAAGCCGGCTCAGCTTCTGTCACTTGCAAAATTGCATATCTCGATTTTTCAGACGCTTCAAATTGCTCACGAATTTGGATTCTCCGCGATACACGACAAGCAAAAAGGGGCACTCTGATTTCCCGTCTGATATGAATTTTGTTCACTTTATTAAGAAATTTCAAGGGATTAGCTATTCAGGCACATTTCAGAAAGTCTGTTTCGAGTGCAAAATATATCGAGCGTCGCGCTGCCGACCTTATCGTGCCAAAGAGCCGCCGTGCCTTCGACCTGCGTTCCATGCTAGACGAACCACGTCTTCTCGAACCATCCGGAGTCTCCTTGTGAGCCCAGTCTTCCGTTCTCTCGCCGTTCTCGGCCTTGGCATCGTCGCAGTGGCGTCCGCGCAGCCTGCCTGGGCAGGTCTCGAGGAGGCCGTCAAGGCGATGCAGGCCGGCGACATGGCGGCCGCCGAAAAGGATCTGCAGGTCCTCGTCAAGGAACGCGACCCTCGCGCGCAATTCCTGCTTGGCCTGTACGTCTACGGCAATCCGGATTCGAAGATGTTCGATCTCAACAAAGCCGCGCCACTGCTGCTCGATGCGTCCGAGCGCGGCTATATACCCGCCATGATCCCGCTCGCCGGCGCCTATGCCGAGGGCAAGGGAGTGCCCAAGAGCATGTTCGAGTCCTACAAGTGGCTGGCCGTCGCCGAGCGCTGGAACTCACCGAACTCTGCAGGGCTGCTCGAGCAGGTGGGTCGCGAGCTCAAGCCGGACGAACTCGAGAAGGCCAAGGCTGCAGCCATGGCTTTCACCTTCAAAACCAAATGATCCCGGCCCGGGTGGCGCTGCTTGCGGCGCTGCTCGCCGCCGCAGCGACCGTCCGCGCGCAACCGAACGACGCCTCGGACGTCGCGCCGCCGCTCCGGGCGGCCGTTGTCGCCTATCGTGCCGGCGACCTCACCACGGCGGAGGCCCGCCTTCGCACCCTGGCCGCCGGCAATGCCGATGCCGAGGCGTGGCTCGGCGCCGTGCTGCTCGACCGCGGCAGGACGCCGGAGGCGCTGCAGGCTCTTCAGCGTGCGGCCGATGCGGGTTCCGCCGAGGGTGCTCATCGCCTGGCGCTGGTCTTCGCCCAAGGCACCGGCGGCACGCCGCGCGATGACGCCAGGGCGCTGGCCCTGTTCGAGAAGGCTGCTGCCGCCGGACATCATCGGGCGCAGATCAACGTCGGCACGCTCTACTTCCGCGGCCAAGGCACGCCGCGCGACCTCGTGCGCGCGCGCGCCTGGCTCGAAAAGGCCGCCGCGCAGGAAGACCCTTATGCCCTTTACGCGCTGGGACGCGCGATGGACGACAGTGTGGGGCAAGCCGTGGCCGACCCCGTGCGATCCGCCGACCTCTATCGCCGCGCCGCGCAACTCGGCCATCCGATCGCCGCGCTGCGCTATGGCCTGGCGCTGAACGAAGGGCTCGGCGTGCGCAAGAATCCCGTCCTGGCCCAGCAGTGGCTGATCTATGCCGACAAGTGGGGGGTTCCGGAAGCAGCCCTCGCGATGGGCGACATGAACGCCCGCACGCCCGCCTCGCGCGACAAGGCGGCCAACGCGAAGGCCGTGCACGCCGCGATCACCTGGTACGAACGGGCGGCTCAGGCCGGCGTGCCCGCGGCGCAGTTCAAGCTGGCCAACGCCTATTTCGCGGGCGCAGGCGTCGCCCGCGATCCGCAGCAGGCGCTGCGATGGTACGAGCGCGCGGCGGCTCAAGGACAACCCGAAGCCCAGCATGCGCTCGGCATCTTCCTCATAGGCGGCCTCGCCGGCCCTCCCGACGCCGTCGAGGGCTACAAGTGGCTGCTCCTGTCCGATCGTGCCGGCATGCCCGACAGCAGGGGCGTGCGCGAGAAGGCGGCGGAAAAGATCAGCGCCACCGATCGAAAGCGCGCCGAGGCGCTGGCAGCCAGTTTCGTCGAACGTCCCGAGCGGCCGCTCGATGAAGCGCCGCCACGGCTGGGCCCGCCAACCAAGCCTTAACCGCGCGGAGACGCCGCGTGGAGTCCCCTCCTCTTCCGCGCCTGGCCCGACCCGATATCACGGTTGCTGTCTGCCGCGGCGCCTGCCGGCTGATGCGCCAGGCGGGCCAGTCGGTGCTGCTCGAAATGCCGCTGCCCAACGGACGGCGCGCCGACATCTTTGCGGTAGGACGCGGCGGGGAACTGACGATCGTCGAAGTAAAGTCGTCGATCGAGGACTGGCGGGTCGACATAAAATGGCCGGAGTATCTCGGCTGGTGCGACCAGCTTTATTTCGCCGTGCCCGTCGATTTCCCGCAGCCGCTCATCCCCGACGAGATCGGATTGATCGTGGCCGACGCGTACAGCGGCGAGATCCTGCGTCACCCGCCGAAGCGGCCGATGGCGCCTGCGCGCCGCAAGTCGCTGCTGATCGATTGCACGAGGCTTGCCTCCGAGCGGCTGGCACGACTTGAAGATCCCGATTTCATCGATTTCGCCTGAGCAGGCTTGATGGGATCTGCGTGCTGGGAGCGCGGCTCTCAAGAGCCAATCATGGGACGTAGCAATACGAAGAAGAGCGGCTCTGGAGAGCCGCGCTTCCGGCAGACCAAAGCCGGTGACAACGCCCCTAGCGCGCGCCGAATGCCCCCTTGAGCTCAGACACGAGATCCAGCCGCTCCCAGGAAAAGGCGCCGTCCTTCTCGGGCTTGCGGCCGAAGTGACCGTAGGCGGCGGTCCGCTGGTAGATCGGCTTGTTGAGTTGAAGGCCGCGACGGATGTTCGTCGGACGCAACGGAAAGACGTCGCTCAGCACCTTCTCGAGCTTGCGCTCGTCGACCTTGCCGGTCCCCTCGGTGTTCACATAGAGCGACATCGGATCGGCGACGCCGATCGCATAGGCAACCTGGATCAGGCAGCGGTCGGCGAGGCCTGCGGCCACGACGTTCTTGGCGAGATAGCGGGCGGCGTAAGCGGCCGAGCGATCGACCTTGGTCGGATCCTTGCCGGAGAAGGCGCCGCCGCCGTGCGGCGCATAGCCGCCGTAGGTGTCGACGATGATCTTGCGTCCGGTCAGGCCGCAGTCGCCGTCGGGACCGCCGACCACGAAGTTGCCCGTCGGGTTGACGAAGAAGTCGGATGCCTTCTTGGGCATCCATCCCTTCGGCAGCGACTTCGCAACATGCCCGGCGATCATTTCCCGGACCATGTTGGAGTTGTATTTCTTGCCCTTCGCGGTGGTCTCGCGATGCTGGGTGGAGACCACCACCTTGGTCGCGCCGACGGCCTTGCCGTCGACATAGCGCACGGAAACCTGGCTCTTGGCGTCGGGCTGCAGATCCTTCAACTCGCCCGAGCGGCGGGCCTTGCTCAGCACTTCCAGAATCTTGTGCGAGAAATAGATCGGCGCCGGCATGAAGGAGTTCTTCTCGTACTCCTCCGAGTCGCGGCAGGCGAAGCCGAACATCAGGCCCTGGTCGCCCGCGCCTTCCTGCTCGCCCAGGTTGCCACCCTTGTTCTTGGCATTGACGCCCTGGGCGATGTCGGGTGACTGGCCGTGCAGCAGCACCTCGACGTCGGCGCCGTGGTAGGAAAAGCCGTCCTGGTCGTAACCGATGTCCTCGACGACCCCGCGAGCGATCTCGGTCAGGGCCTCGCGGTTGACGACCGTGTGACTGCCATACTTCTTCATGTACGGGTCGGACGCCCGACCTTCACCGGCGATCACGATCTTGTTCGTGGTGACGAGCGTCTCGCAGCCCAGGCGGGTGTTGGCGTGGCTGTCGTCGGCGATACCGAGCTTGATGTCATTGGCGATGAAGGCGTCGAGGATCGCATCCGAAATCTGGTCACTGACTTTGTCCGGATGACCTTCGGACACCGATTCACTGGTAAAAATATAGTCCTTGAGCGCCACAAAGCCCTCCACAGATGTCACTGGACCTCCGGGCAGGGCGGATGGGCCGCCTAAGTCCGGCTTAGCCTTTGTTTACGCGGTGGCAAGTCGTCCAAATCCGTCCGCGTCGGCGCCGGCTGTCGGGCCGCGCCGCAAAAAACTCCAAACAGCCGCAAAAATCAAGAGGACAAAGCTGCGCCGTTTTCAGCGCGCCTTGCGTCCTCCCAGGACTTCGGCATGGCTCGCCGCACCCACGGCCTTGACCATCTCGAAGATACGCTTGCGCACCTTGCTCTCGCGAATCTTGTAGTAGGCACGCACCAACTCGAGCGTCTCGCGCTTGATCAGCGGATCCTTCTCCTGCTCGAACGGCGTGGCCGCCTCGCCGAAACCGCCCTTGCGGCCGCGCCCCGACATCGGCCGGCCAGCCAGCGCATTGGACGGCATCTCGTCGAAGAAGTAGGACACCGGCACATCGAGCACCTTTGCGAACTCGAACAGGCGGCTAGATCCGATACGGTTGGAGCCACGCTCGTACTTCTGGATCTGCTGAAAGGTCAGACCAACCGCGGTACCGAGCTTTTCCTGGCTCATTCCAAGAAGCGTGCGGCGCTGGCGCATCCGCGCGCCAACATGGACATCAACCGGATGCGATCTTGCCATTTATCCCTTCATCCTTCCCAGGGTTGTTTCAACGGCCCGGCCGTTGAATTGACTGACAGCCGGACACGTTCAAATTGCACCGACCGAAATCATCTGCTCGTGCAAAAATGCATATCTGTGTGTCAATGGTGCGTATGGCATATCCATCACGGATTGCAAGCTGAACCTCAACTCTTTGAATTCGCGGTGAGATTACGCACGGATGTTTTCCGTTCCTGCCCCACCAGAAACACACACGACACGAGTATCGTCAGAAGCATGAGCAACGTCCAATCGTGCCACCTGGCGTACGGCGTTTCTGTCCGCGGTTGTGGCAGGACATGATCGATCACGCCCTCGTGTTCCATCTCGAGCGAGGCGAGGATACGACCATAGGCATCGATCACGGCTGATACGCCGGTATTGGCCGCCCGAATCGTCGGGAGGCCTTCCTCGATCGATCGCAGGCGCGCGCTGACGAGATGCTGGTAGGGGCCGCTCGACACCCCGAACCATGCATCATTGGTGATATTGAGGAGCCATGCGGGACGTGCGCCGGGTCCAGTCACCTCGCCGGGGAAAAGCGCCTCATAGCAAATGAGCGGCGAAAAGCCCGGCAGTCCGGGCACTGTCAGAGTTGTGAAAGACTCGCCCCTCTCGAATGAGCCGCGGCCGATCAGCCCGCCGAGCGGCGGCCACTCCTTGTGGAACGGAATGTATTCGCCGAACGGCACGAGATGCACCTTGTCGTAGGTCGCCACCACGGCGCCGGCGGAATCGATCGCCAACAGCGAATTCCAGACGCCTTCTTTCACATCGGGGCCGGAGCGCGCCGCGCCCGCCAGCAAGTAACCGCCCGGCGGGGCGGCCGTCGCCAGCATTGGCAGGCCCAGCGATCCGGGCTGGACGATGAAGGGAATGGCGGTCTCCGGCCAGATGACGGCGGTGACCCGCTCGAAGCCGTCGCGCCGGCTGAGGTCGATCAACTTCTGCAATTCGCGTGCGCGGCTGTCGGGTTGCCACTTCTCCGCCTGGGGCACATTGGGTTGCACGATGCGCACGACCGGCCCCGCGGTTGCGGGTGCGCTCGATTCCATCGCTTGCTGGCCGGCGACACCGGCAAGTCCGACGACAGCCAGCGAGGCAAGCGACGCCCGCCATCCGGCTGCAGGCGATGCGAGAATCATGAAGGTCAACGTTCCCAGCCCGTACACGCCCACCAGCGAAGCGCCCTGGAGCAAAGGCGTGGCAAATGCCCACACATGCGCAAGGGGGTTCCACGGGAACCCGGTGAAGATGTGGCCGCGCAGCCATTCGGTTACAGTCCAGGCGACAGCGAGCAGAATCAACCGACGATAGTGCCCGCCGAGATGAGGCCAACGCTGCACGAGGATCCTCGTCGTCCAGGCCGCGGCAGCCGGAAAGGCGCCCAAGACCATCGCCAAACCGAGGACCGCGGGCGGGCCCAGCAACGCAAAGTCGGCGGGCGGCACGAAGAAGGCCTCCACCATCCAGTAGGAGCCGACCGTAAAATGACCGATCCCCCAGAACCACGCACGCAGTGCGGCAATCCGCGCGGTCGGCGCATCCGCCCACAGCCAGACCAGAAGGACGAAGCCCACCACCGCCAACGGCAGCCAGAACAGCGGCGGCATCGCGAGCGCGGCAAGCGCGCCCGCGATCAAGCCGGCGCCCAGCGCACGCCATCCCTGGAGCTTGAGCACGGCGATGCGTCGATCAGGCGGCGGATTGGGCCGCCGCGGGCGGCCGAACACGCAGGCGGCGGATGCGTCGCGGATCGACATCCAGAATCTCGAACTCGACACCGGACGGATGACTCACCACCTCGCCGCGCTCGGGAATGCGGCCCAGCAGAGAGAAAATCAGCCCGCCGACCGTATCGATCTCACGCCGCTCGTCCTCCGACAGCACGTTGCCGATCTCCTGCTCCAGCATCTCCACCGGCGTCCGTCCGTTCATGTCGATCGTGCCGTCGGTCCGGCGCTGCACCGTCGGCGCCTGGGCGACGTCATGCTCGTCCTCGATCTCGCCCACGATTTCCTCGACCAGGTCCTCGATGGTGAGGACGCCGTCGGTCCCGCCGAACTCGTCGACCACCAGCGCCATGTGGGTGCGCGAGCGGCGCATGTCGAGCAGCATGTCGAGCACCGGCAGGGTCGGCGCCACGAACACCACCCTCCGCAGGATGTCGCGCAGATTGAACTTCTTGGGCGCCCCCCAATAGGCCAGCACGTCCTTGATGTGGACCATGCCGATCACGTCGTCGAGTGACTCACGATAAACTGGATAGCGCGAATGCGCCTCGGCCTGGATCAGCCGCACCACCTCGTCGAGCGGCGTATCGGCGGAGATGGCCACGATGTCGACCCGCGGCACCATGACGTCGCGCACGGTCTTGTCGCGCAGCTTCAGGATGTTGGCGAGCAGGACGCGCTGGTCCTCGCTGATCGGCGTGTCGCTTTCGGGCGTCTCCTCGATCAGCTCCTCGATTGCCTCGCGCACCGCCTCGTTCTTTTCGCGGCGGCGGAGGCGGCGCAGGATGGCCCGTAACAGGCCGCCGTTGGAAACGACATCGGCCGCCGGCGCCAAGATCAGGGGATGGGGCTCCCCGTCCGAAGCACGGCCGCCAGGGCCTGGCAAAGCGTTGCGCGCTGTGGAGTCCGGCATGGTTGATAAGATAAGGTAAAGGCCCTGCGTTGCAATCGGCGGAAGTAATTGATGCATTTCTGCAAAATGCCCTCCGGCGCCCAGATGCCGGCATTCGGGATCGGGACCTGGCGCATGGGCGAAAGCCGCCGCCGCCGCGCCCAGGAACTCGAGGCCGTGAAATACGCACTCGAGCTTGGCTATCCGATGGTCGACACCGCCGAGATGTATGGCGACGGCGAGGCCGAGGAGATCGTCGGCGAAGCGCTGATTGGGCAGCCGCGGCCGTTCGTCGTCAGCAAGGTCTATCCGCACAATGCCACGCTGAGCGGCACGATCGCGGCCTGCGAGCGCAGCCTGAAGCGCCTGAAGCTGGAGCGCATCGACCTCTACCTGCTGCATTGGCGGGGCGGCGCACGGCTCGAACAGACCTTCGAGGCATTCCATCGCCTGCGCGACGCCGGAAAGATCGCCGATTTCGGCGTCAGCAACTTCGACACCGACGACATGGAAGCTGCAGCCGGCCTCGACAAGGGGCTGACCGCGTCCAACCAGGTGCTCTACTGCCTGTCGCGGCGCGGACCCGAGTACGACCTGCTGCCCTGGATGCGCCAGCGCTCGATCCCGCTGATGGCCTACTCGCCGCTCGACCAGGGCGGGCTGCTCGGCTCGGCGCCACTGCTAAAGATCGCCGCCGAGGTCGGCTGCACGCCCGCACAGCTGGCGATCGCCTGGGTGCTGGCCCAGCCCGGCGTGGCGACCATCCCCAAGTCGTCGACCCGCGAACGGGTGAAGGAAAACCTCGGGGCGCTCGCCGTCACGCTCTCGCCCGAAGTGCTCGCCGCGCTCGACCGCGCCTTCCCGCCGCCCAGACGCAAGCAATCGCTGGAGATGCTCTGAACCCGGCGGGATCTTCATACTTCAAGATACGGGTCGCTGATCCCGAGCTTCCTGAGGATGCGTCGCTCGAGCGCTTCCATGCGGTCGGCATCGGTGTCGCTGGTCTCGTGGTCGTGGCCCAGCAAATGCAGCGTACCATGCACCACGAGATGGGCGAGATGGTCGGCTGGTGACTTCTTCTGCGCCCGCGCCTCGCGCAACACGGTCTGGCGGGCCAGCACGATGTCGCCGAGGAACGTCTTCTCGCCGGAAGGATAGGACAGCACATTGGTCGGCTTGTCCTTCTTGCGGTCGCGCTTGTTCAGGGCTTGGACGCGCCGGTCGTCGGAGAGCGCAACCGTCAGCGATCTCACCCGTACGCCGAGCGCGGCGCGCGCGGCCTTGCGCACCAGCCGCTCGACACCGGGCAGGGCCTTCACCCACGCCGCGTCGAGCAGGACGACCTCAACCCTTGATCTTCCTGTCGCGCGCGTCATAGGCCTCGACGATGCGGGTCACGAGATCGTGGCGTACGACGTCCTTCGAGGTCAGCCGCACGAAGCGGATGCCATCGATCCTGCCCAACGTATCGACAGCGTCGTTGAGACCAGATTTCTGGCCGCCCGGCAGGTCGGTCTGGCTGGGATCGCCGGTCACGATCATGCGCGAACCTTCGCCCAGCCGCGTCAGGAACATGCGCATCTGCATCGGCGTGGTGTTCTGCGCCTCATCGAGGATGACGTAACAGTGCGACAGGGTGCGGCCGCGCATGAAGGCGAGCGGTGCGATCTCGATGTCGCCGGCTTCCATGCGCTTGGCGATCAGCTCGGCCGGCAGCATGTCGTGCAGCGCGTCGTAGAGCGGCCGCAGGTAGGGGTCGATCTTCTCGCGCATGTCGCCGGGCAGGAAGCCCAGCCGTTCGCCCGCCTCGACCGCGGGCCGCGACAGCACGATGCGCTCGACCTTGCCGGCCAGCAGCAGCGATACGCCCCAGGCGACCGCGAGATAGGTCTTGCCGCTGCCCGCCGGCCCCAGCGCGAACACCATGTCGCGCTCGCGCAGCGCCTCGAGATACTCGCGCTGGCCGGGCGAGCGCGCATTGACGGTGCGCTTGCGGGTGCGGATGCCCTCTTCCTCGCCGGCGACGCCGGAGCGCGCGAAGCGGATTGCGGCATCGACGTCCGCCGTCTCGACCGTGAGGCCGCGCTTCAGCCGCTCGTAGAGGCCGGTAAGGGCCTTGTGGGCAGCGGCGACGTCGTCGGGCTCGCCGGTGATCTCGACCTGGTTGGCGCGGGCGCGCAGCTGCACCTCCGCGAGCTGCTCGATGCGCGCGAGGTTGCGGTCGTGGACGCCGTAAAGCTCGACCAGCACCGTATTGTCCTCGAACGCGACGCGGCGGGTGACGCTCACGCCGCGGCCTCGTAGGTGCCGGTGACGATCTCACCCGCCAGGCTATTGGCGTGGCCTTCGACGAGCCGTGTCTCGGCGATGCGGCCGATCAGCCGTGCATCGCCCTCGGCGAAGACCGATTGCAGCCACGGCGTCTTGCCGATCAGTTGGCCGGGCTTGCGGCCGGGCTCGGCGAACAGCACCGGCACGATCAGGCCGGCCTTGGACTCGTTGAACGCCCGAGCCTGCCGGCCAAGCAGCGCCTGCAAGGCCGAGAGCCTGGCTGACTTCACGGCCTCGGGAACCTGCTCGCCCATGGCCGCGCCCGGCGTGCCCGGACGGCGGCTGTACTTGAAGGAGAAAGCCGAGGCGAAGCCGACCTGCTCGACCAGCCGCATCGTGTCGTCGAAATCCGCGTCGCTCTCGCCTGGAAAGCCGACGATGAAGTCGGACGACAAGGCGAGATCCGGCCGCGCCGTGCGCAGGCGATCGACGAGCCCAAGGAACAGGTCGCGCCCGTGCTGGCGATTCATCGCCGCGAGGATACGGTCCGAACCGGACTGCACCGGCAGGTGCAGGTACGGCATGAGCTGCCGCACTTCGCCATGCACGGCGATGAGATCGTCATCCATGTCACGCGGATGGGAGGTCGTGTAGCGGATGCGGGCGACTCCCTCGATCTCGGCCAGCGCGCGGATCAGGCGCGCGAGCGACCAGGTCGAGCCGTCCTCTGCCTCGCCGTGATAGGCATTGACGTTCTGGCCGAGCAGCGTGATTTCGATGGCGCCGGCGTCGACGAGCTGGCGTGCCTCCGCCAGAACCCTGGCGGCCGGCCGCGAATATTCAGCGCCGCGCGTGTAGGGCACGACGCAGAAGGTGCAGAACTTGTCGCAGCCTTCCTGGATCGACAGGAACGCCGAACCCGCGCGCACGCCCAGCGGCGCCGGCAGGTGGTCGAACTTGCTCTCGACGGGGAACTCCGTGTCGAGCACGCCGGCGCCCGGCAGACGCTTGCCGGCCTTCAGGATCGCGGCCTTGCGCTCGGCCTCAGCCAGCAGCTGGGGCAGACGGTGATAGGCCTGCGGGCCGACCACGATGTCGACCGCCGGCTGGCGCCGGGAAATCTCCTTGCCCTCGGCCTGGGCGACGCAGCCCGCCACGGCGATGGTAAGGTCACCTCCCTCGGCTCGGCGCTCGACCTTGAGGTCGCGCATGCGGCCAAGTTCGGAATAGACCTTCTCCGAGGCGTGCTCGCGGATATGGCAGGTGTTCAGCACGACGAGGTCGGCCTGCTCCGGCGTCGCAGCCAGCGCATAGCCGAGCGGCCGCAGGACGTCGGCCATGCGGTCGGAGTCGTAGACGTTCATCTGGCACCCATAGGTCCGGATGAACACGTGCTTGCGCTTCCCGTCGGTGCGCACGAGGGCCTTCTCGATCTGTTGCCGGAACGGGCGGGGTTCTAGCAAATCACGCGAGCCGGGGCAAAAGCTCGTAACGGCCGGAATTGGCCGCCTGCACGCCGAGCGACACTTGCCTGAAACAGAATTCGGCAAGTTTCTTGCGGTCGCCGAGCTGGTCGATGTCGATAGGCGGAAAGAAGGTCACCACCGCCTCGGTCTCGCCCAAGCACACCATCTGCCAGAGATGAGGAACCAGGTCGAGATCACCGAACCAGGCGAACAGGGGCCGCCAATAGCGGCCGAGCGGAATGCCGTCGAGGCGGGTGTAGGCGATCGCCACCGGCTGGACCACGATCGGCTTCTCATTACGCCGCAGTTGAGCCACGCCGAACAGGGCGCTGCGGAAGGGAAGCACCCGGGTGCCGTCGCTGCTGGTGCCCTCGGGGAACAGCATCAGATTGTCGCCGGTGTTCAGCCGCCGCATCATCTCGTCCCGGCTGGCACTGGTCTTGCCGGAGCTGCGCTCGATGAAGATGGTGCGCTGCGCCTTGGCGAGGGTCGAGAAGAACGGCCAGGTCGCAACCTCGGCCTTGGCGACGAAGCTGCCCGGCACGAGCCCGCCCATCACCTCGATGTCGAGATAGGAGACATGGTTGCAGACGAACAGGGTCGGCGTCACGTCCGAGCGCGTGCCGCGCACCTGCACCTTGATGCCGAGGATGAAGCAGACGATGCGGTGATACATCACCGGCATCCAGCGCATGATCGGCCGGATGCCCATCGCCATCGCCAGCAGATAGGGAGGAAGCAGCACGAGCGTCAGCGTCATGTAGCTGAGAAGCCGGAATGCGCCGCGCAAAGGAGATCCGATCCACATCGAGGCGGAGCGTCTCAGTCCTTCTCGTGCACGCCGCGCTCGTAGTGCCGCATGTACTTCTCGGTCACGAGCTCGGTCTTGACGACAATGAAGACGTCGGTCGAATTGAATTCGGAATCAATGACTGCGCCGTCGCCGACATAGCCGCCAAGCCGCAGATAGCCCTTGATCAGGGGCGAGACGCGGGCAAGCGCCTTGCGCGGTTCGTAGCTGCCGGGCTCCAGCATATCCATCTTCACGTAGCGCTCGCGCAGCGCGCGCACGCGCAGCTCGGGCGGCGCGAGATGATGATGATAAAGGTAGGACAACGCCTGGGCGTGCTGGCCCGGATCGGTGCCAGGCATGCTCGCACAGCCGAACATGAGCTGGACGTTGTAGTGATGGGCGTAGAGCGCGATGCCGCGCCAGAGCATCTGCATCGTCGCGGTGTTGCGCGCGTCCCTGGCGATGCACGAGCGGCCGACCTCGAGCACCTCGCCGGGATAGTCGACGATCTTCTGGATGTCGTATTCGGCCGCCGAATAGAATCGGCCCATCTTCGCCGCCGCGGAACGGCGGATCAGGCGATAGGTCCCGACGATGCCTTCGGGCCCTTCGCCGCGGCGACGGTCGAGCACCAGCAGGTGATCGCACACCTCGTCGAACGGGTCGAAGTCGCGCTGTTGCGCCGCCACCTCGGGCGACGGATGGGCCGCCATCTCCTGGTAGAAGATGCGATAGCGCAATGCCTGTGCCGCTTCGATCTCGGCGTCGGTCTGCGCCAGGCGTACTTCGAAATCGCCGGCAACGACCTTGACGATCTCCCGATTGGATATGGGAGGTCCAAGGAGCTCGGCTTCGCTGTCAGCACGGTCAATGCGCATGAACTATCCGCAAGGGGCCGCCCCGATCATCCGGCCATTATCGGGGTGGCAAGAAGCTCGTCCACTCATTTTTGCCGGTCGGATTTCCCGTTCAAAGGCACGCCGTACAGTTCGAGACGATGGCCGACGAGCCGGTATCCGGCCTTCTCGGCGATCCGCCGCTGCAGGTCCTCGATCTCGTCGTTATGGAACTCGACGACCTTGCCGGTCTGGATATCGATCAGGTGGTCGTGGTGTTCGTTGGGGGTCTCTTCATAACGCGCGCGACCGTCGCCGAAATCATGCTTGGCGAGAATGCCCGCTTCCTCGAACAGGCGCACGGTACGGTAGACCGTGGCAATCGATATGTTGGCATCGACCGCCGTAGCGCGCTTGTGCAGCGCCTCGACATCGGGATGGTCGGACGATTCCGACAGCACCCGGGCGATGACCCGCCGCTGGTCGGTCATCTTGAGGCCGCGTTCGGCGCACAGCGTCTCAAGCTTGGATTTTTGATCAGGCATCTTGATGAAGCCTACACTGGAGTGCGGGCGGGGTATAGTTGAAGCCATGCCCGGCACCCCTGACCAGACAATAGACATCACCGGCGAAGTCTGTCCCATGACCTTCGTGCGCACCAAGCTCAAGCTGGAACGCATGCAGCCCGGCGAGGTGCTCCACGTCCGCCTGCGCGGCGACGAGCCGTTGCGCAACGTACCGCGAGCGGCGCGTGACGAGGGACACATCATTATGCGGATCGTAGCGGCCGGCAATGACCATATCGTGACTATCCGCCGGCAGTGAGAGTGAAACGCAGGACGAGCGCATCGGCAAAGCCGGCGTGGCGCTGGTAATAGCGCGGGCGGCGACCAACCTCCACAAAGCCCGCCTGTGCATAAAGCGAACGCGCCGGTGCATTGTCAGCGCCGACTTCGAGGAAGAGGTTTCGCACGCCGCCGTGCCGTGCCCGCTCGACGACGGAAGCGAGCAGCGCGCGCCCGAGGCCATGGCGCCGGCGGCCGGACTGCACGGCAATGGTCAGCAACTCCGCTTCGTCCGCCGCCGTCCGCCACAGGACGAAGCCGTCCTCCCGGCCCTCAACCTCGAGGAACAGGCCGGCCACACCGGGCGAGGCCAGCAGCTCGGCCATGTCCCGGCGCGTCCATGGACGTTCGCCCAAGGGCTCGAAGGCCTGCCGGTGGAGCGCGGAAGCGCGGTCGAGATCGAGCGCCCCGATCGGGCGGAGGACGAAACCGTCGTTCATTTCAGTCGACCGTGCGACGCGTGCCATCCGGTGACGTGACGTTGACGCCGCGCAGATAGAGCGGCCGCGGCAGGCCGTCGGTCCGGTTGCGGTCGCGCCAGCCTTCGGCGCCGTCGACCGATGCCAACCGGGCAAGCAGCCGGGGATCGGGCAGGGCGGTCTGCCCAACCGCGTCGGCGATGAGCGGGGCGAGCACCTCGGCCTGTGGGCCGACGATCCTGCACGCCTTTCCGGCCAGCCGCTGCGCAAGCGCTTCGGTCGAGGCCAGGAATGGCGCCCGGTCGCCTGTTGAGAATGCGCAAAACCAGTCCCCGAGATGGGTGTCGATGGCGGCAACGGCGAGACGGTCGTCGGGATCGGCTGCCGCCAGCAGGACGGCCGTCGTGGTGACGCCGGCCAGCGGCGCACCAAGAGCCACGGCGAGCCCGCGCGCGGCCGCGAGGCCGACGCGCACGCCGGTGAAACTTCCCGGCCCGACGGTGACAGCGATCATCGACAGCGTGCGGCGATCGACGCCGGCCTGCTGCAGCACGGCGGCAATCGCCGGCAGCAACGTCGCCGCCTGGCCGCGTCCCTCCTCCCGATGATGCGCAAGGCAGACATCGTCGCGCATGACGGCGACGCTGAGGCCACTGATGGCGCAGTCGAAGGCCAGGATCGTCATCCGCTGGCGCTCCCCGAAGCGGCTGGGCATTGTTCGGTCATGAAATTCGACTTGGTTGAGATCGCCCCGCCCGACTTCGATGTCGACGTGACCCTGGCCTACGCGACCGAGGCCAATCTAACGGGCCTGCCGGTCTATCGGAATGCTGAATGCTGGCTGCGGCGCGAGGCGGCCGAGGCACTGGCGGCGGCGATCGCCCTCGCCCGTCCGCTCGGCCTGCGCCTACGGATCTTCGATGCATTGCGGCCAGTCGAAGCGCAATGGAAACTATGGAACCACACGCCCGACCCCGAGTTCCTCGCCGATCCGCGGCGTGGCTCGCCCCATTCCCGCGGCGTGGCGGTCGATCTCACCCTGCTCGACGGTGAGGGGTGCGAGCTCGACATGGGCACAGCGTTCGACGCCTTCACTCCGCTGTCGCATCACGCCCGCACCGACCTCCCGCTGGAAGCGCAGCGCAACCGGTTACTGCTGATGGGCCTGATGACCGCGGCCGGCTGGGACTTCTATCGCAATGAATGGTGGCACTATCAGCTGTTCGACGCGCGCCGCTTTCCGCTGATCGGCGATGCCGACCTGCCGCGGCCGATGATGTGAGCACACGCAGCAGCGCCAGCAAGATCCGACTCCACGGAAGGGGCTCAGAAGCTCGACAGCCTCGCCTTGTCGAAGTCGGTGAGCTGGTCGTCGCGCATCACCTGGCGCACGAAGCCGACATATTGCTGGCCGAGCTCCGAATAGCGCAGCAACTTGCCGATCAGGCGATAGCCGTCGGGCGTCTCGCCGCGCTCGCGCATCACCGCGCGCTCGCTGCGGAAGGCACTGTAGGCGGGGTGCGTATTGAGATTGGTGACATAGGCCTCGGCCGCTTCGCCGACGTTGGAGAAGGGCTGCGGCATGCCCGCACCCGGCTTCCAGGGCACGGCGACGGCGTGGCGCCCGACCGACTGGATCTGGCCGAACAGGGCGTTGCCGGTGCGCGCGGCAAACGAGGTGCCCCAGCCCGATTCGATGCCGCTCTGGGCGATCGCCATCGAGGGTGGCACGATGTCGACGCGGCGCACCAGCTCGTCGAGCTTATCGATCGGCGAGTCGTACCGGTCGGCGAGCTGCTCGAGCCAGATGCGCTCGATCGGCGAGATGCCGGCCGGTCCGGCGACCTTGTCGCGCAGGAACAGAAGCTGCTCGCGCTCGGCCAGTACGCGCTGATTGACCTCGAGGATCACGGGCAGCAGCGCCGTGATGAACAGTGCCTTGCGCACGCTACCGTCCTTGCCGGCGAGATCATCGGGCACGCGCTCGACCTTGATCGGCGGCACGGCTTCGCCGAGCCGCACGTCGGTCAGCGTGTAGGACACGTCGCGGAAGAAGCCGGCCAGCTCGTCGGCCGTGCGAGGGTTGATCGCCCGCACCTGGATCTGGCGGCGCACCGCATTGGCGGGCGCGGCGAAGCGGCCGTGGCCGCCCGCCACGTCGCGCGGGCTGGAGGGCACTGCCTCGTCGGGCTCGATGTCGTGGCGCACGAAAGTCAGCTGCGGCTCGGGATCGGCCGACGGGACGGTCAGGAACGGCTCGGCGGCGGCAGGCGCGACGACGTTGAAGGACAGCAGCAGACTCGGATCGAGATCCGGGAGCGGCCGCTGGAGCCCCACTCCAGTAGCGAGAACGGCGGTCCAGACGACCGGGAAGGAGTATTGGCGCCCGCGTTCTAGAACGGGCCGGACCGACAATCGCATTCAGGCACTCTCAATTTTTCGGCGCAAGCGAATCGCCCGCGTTTTCGGCGCAAGCGACCGCTCGCGGCCCGATGGGGCCGACGACAAAGCTTTTCTACGCTGCAGGCTCGAGAGTGAGCGGCTTACTGGACCGCTTGCACTTCCACCACTTCAGGCACGTAGTGCTTGAGAAGGTTCTCGATGCCCATCTTGAGCGTGGCCGTCGAGCTGGGGCAGCCCGAGCATGACCCCTGCATATGCAGGTAGACCACACCATCCCGGAAATCCTGGAACACGATATCCCCGCCGTCCTGGGCAACCGCCGGACGGACACGGGTTTCGAGAAGGTCCTTGATCTGTGCGACAATCTCGTCGTCGTCGACCGCGGCATCGCTGCCAGCCTGTAAATCGGTGGCGACCACGGGTTCGCCGGACGTGAAGTGCTCCATGATGCCGCCCAGGATCGAGGGCTTCAGGACCTGCCAATCCTTGTCGGCGGCCTTGGTCACAGTCACGAAATCGCTGCCGAAGAACACACGCTCCACGCCTTCCACCGCAAACAGCCTCTTGGCCAGCGGTGAATCATGCGACGTGGTGGCGTCGCCGAAATCCAGGGTTCCCTTGTCCATCACCACGCGGCCCGGCAGGAACTTCAGGGTCGACGGATTAGGCGTCTGCTCGGTCTGGATAAACAAACCTACCTCCTTCTCGAACGCTTGGGCGGTAGGCCCTCTGCGTCGCTCAGGGTTGGGGACGGGACGTCGCCGCCCCCTCAATGACTTCAGACGTAGGAACCGGTGTAAGGGCGATCAAGCAGATTCTTGAACGAGCATTCTTCCGTATTATGGATAAACGAATTATTAATTCGCAATATCAGATACTTACAAGTGATTCTCTAATATTTCAGCGTCCGATAGTGTGTGATGCAAATTCTAATCCTGGGGAACCTTTCGGAAAAAAGTCGCAGGAATTTGTCGCATGCATCATGAAATCGCGTCGATCTCTGCCTCCGACAGCGCGCCCGGCACGATGGTGAGCGGGATGCGGAGCTGTGCACCGGCCTTGCCGGTGAAGGCAGCGACGAGCGGGCCGGGACCTTCGCTGCTCGACGAGGCGCCGAGCACGAGGACGCAGATCGAGCGATCCTCGCCGAGGAGCTTGACGAGCTCGTCGCGGCTCTTGCCCTCACGGATATAGATCGCCGGCGGCTGGCCGGTGAGGGTCGCCGCCACGTCGGCATAGCGGGCGACGATTTCCTCGGCCTGATGGCGGGCTTCCTCGCGCATCAGCTCGACGACCGCCCCCCATTGCTGACCCTCGGGCGGCAGCATGACGTAGAGCAGGGCGACACGCCCGCCGGTGCGCTTGGCGCGCCGGCAGGCATACCGCAGGGCGTTGCTCATCTCGGGACTTTCGTCGACCACCACCAGGAAGACGCGCTCGGTGATCCGTTCAGGCTGCACGGCCATGGTTTCCCTCCCCCTATGCTTTCTCCGACTAGAGCCGCCGCATGACGGCGCCGCCCAGCCAACCCATGATCAGCGCCATGACGATGGCGCCGAGGCCGTAAAGAATGCCATCCTGCCGCGACCAGCCGGCCAGCTGGGCATTGAAGCCGACCTTGCCGACCGGCAAGGGTCGCGACACCGCCGCCACGATCCTGCCTTCGCGCAGGAGATAGGCCCTGACATCGTATACGCCTTCCGGCAGGCGCGACGGGAAAGGCAGCTCGGCGCGGAACAACCGGCCCGCCTGCACCGTCACCTGGCCGAAGGCAGCCGGATAGAGGTCCTCGCGCCGCTTCACCTCGACGAGCCCGCCGCGGAACTTGGCGAGTTCCTCGGTCGAGCGCCAGCGCACCGGCCGGATGCTTGCCAAACGATCCTCGAGCGACAGGATCTCCCCGCCCGCGCCACGCGCAAGAAGGCGTTGGAGCGGCGCGCTGGCGGCGATGAAGTAATAGGCCGGCACGTCGTCGAAGGACTGGCGGCCGGTATTGAGCCAGAGCCCAAGGAAACGCTCCTTGCGCATCACCGTCTCGCGCGCCGGTGGCCCCTGCACCACCACCACGATCTCGCCCGGCGGGTCGAACATGCCGAACAGCAACAGGCTCTCGCCCTGGAAGGCCGAAGTGATCGAGACCCGCGCCTGCGACAGGTCGACGATCAGCTCCGGCACGGTCGGCGCGCTCGGCACCGACGGTGGCACGCTGGAATCGCCCGGCCCGCCCAGGCTCGGCGCCGGCAGCGCCGGCCCCGGCCGCTCGACACGCTGCGACGAGGCGGCGGTGGCGATGAGGCAGAGGAGAACCGCGCCAACGATACCGAGCGAGGCGCCAAGTCCCCTCACTGCAGCACCTCGCGGACGCCGAGCGAAAAGGGCGAGGCCGGGGTGCGCAGCAGTTCGAACAGCAGCTCGACCGCCACGCCCAGCACCAGCACGGCCATCAGGCCGCGCAGCACGACTCCCGGCAGCTTGGCGGCGATGCGCGAGCCGATCGGGGCGCCGACCACGCCGCCCAGGATCAGCAGCAGCGCCAGCACCACGTCGACTGTGCCGTTGGTCGCCGCCTGCAGGAAGGTGACGTTGGCCGCCACGAACAGGATCTGGAAGTTCGAGGTGCCGATCACGACGGTGGTCGGCATGCCGAGCAGATAGATCATCGCCGGCACCAGCACGAAGCCGCCACCCACGCCCAGGATCGCCGACAGGACACCGATCGCGAAGCCCAGCCCGATCGGCAGGAAGGCGCTGATATAGAGCTTCGACTTGTAGAACCGCATCTTCCACGGCAGGCGGTGCACCAGATAGTGGGTGTGCAGCTTGCCTCGCGGGCCGGTCGGATCGCGGCGGCGCCTGAAATAGGTCCGCAGGCTCTCGAACAGCATCAGCAGGCCGATCGAGGACAGCATCAGCACGTACATCACGGCGATCACGAAATCGATCTGGCCGATCCGCTTAAGCCAGGTGAACAGCGAGACGCCGGCCGACGAGCCGAGCATGCCGCCGAGCAGCAGCACCAGTCCCATGCGCAGGTCGACATTGCCGCGCCGCCATTGGACCTGCAGCGAGGAGATCGAGTTGGCGACGACCTGGTTGGCCTGGCTCGCCACCGCGACAGTCGGCGGGATGCCGACGAAGATCAGCATCGGCGTCGCCAGGAACCCGCCGCCGACGCCGAACATCCCGGCCAGCAGGCCGGCCGCGCCGCCCAGCGCGAACAGGACGAACACGTTCATCGACTGTTCGGCGATCGGCAGATAGATCTCCACGCGGCGGCCCTATTTGAGCAGGATGGAGCTGATCTCGCGCAGCTGGGTGCGCGCCCGCAGCAGGTAGAAGCCCTGCGCGGCGAGATGGTTGGGGATGAGGAACGCATCGGGCCAGCCGTTCCACACGACCCAGGGATCGAGCTGCGAGGCGATACGGAAGGTCTCGACGGTGCCGTTCCACGCGTTGGTCAGGCCCTTGTCGCGGATGATCGACTCGAAGTCCTCGCCCAACGCGCGCAGCAGCAGGAAGTTTGCGTAAAGCCGGCCCTTGTTGAAATAGAAGATGTCGTCGCATTGCCGGTCGAACAGGTTGCCGGCCTGCTCGATGATGTGCTGGTCGATCGCCGCCGAATCCGAGCCGTGGTCGTTGGCGATACGGTCGATCAGCGCCTGAAGGTTGTCTGCGCGACGCTCGAATACCGCCTGTCCCGAGGCCAGCCGCTTGTTGTAGGCCAGCAGCTTGTCGCGGCCGGCGCGGTACTTCTGCGCCGAGGTGGCGGACGGCCAGATCGACACAGTGGGCTGCCAGATCCAGACGTTCGGCTGCTCGTTCAGGAAGCCGCGCGCCTGCTCGAGGTCGCGGTCGGTCTGGCTCGAGCCGCGGGTGCGGCCGAGCTGATCCATCAGCTCGGTCGAGAAGCGGCCGAGCGCCGCCATGATGCCGCGCTGGAAGTTCGGCATGTTGTCGAGGATGCCGGCCGGCGTGAAGAACGGCATCATCGGCGTCCAGGTGTTGACGTCTACCTCTCGGGTGACGAGCTCGGCGGCTGTGGCGACTGCCACACTTTCGCCGGGCGCGACGCCGCGCGCCTGAAACTGGGGATCGTCGTCGATGCTGTGCACCACCAGCGCGCCGATCGGATAGTAGAGGATCAGCAGCACCAGCAGCAGGCGCCAGCCCCAGCGCCAGGCCTGCCGCAGGCCGCTTCCGGCGGCCTCCGTCCGGGGGCCGGGGCGCCAGCTCCGCATGCCGGTCCAGATCCGGCGCCACCAGGGCGGCCGGGTTGGCGGCGGGACGGCGGGATCTGCTTCGAAGGTCATTCCGCACCTTAGCATTCAGTGCGTGACGAAACAGGGGCAGGGGCTGTTAGACTATCACCATGGCTCTCGATCCCGAATCCCAGCGACTCCTGGACCTCATGGCGGCGGCTAACCGGCCGGCGTGGATCACGCTTACGCCCGAAGCGGCGCGCGAGCAGTATCTCTCGACCCGCGCCGGGGCGCAGGGGCCGCGGCCCGACGGCGTCACCGTCATCGACCGCGGCATCCCGAGTCCGTCCGGCCCGGTCAAGGTGCGGATCTACCGTCCGATCTCGGCGCTGGGCGACGCGGAACTGCCGGCCCTGGTCTTCGCCCATGGCGGAGGCTGGGTGTTCGGCAATCTCGACAGCCATGACGTGCTGTGCGCGCAGCTCGCGATCGAGGCCGGCATCGTGGTTTTCGCCATTGACTATCGACTCGCGCCCGAGGCGCCGTTCCCCGGCGCGTTCGACGACGTCGTCGCGGCGCTGAAATGGGTGGGAGACAACGGCCGGCAGATCGGCATCGATTCGAGCCGGCTGGCGATCGGCGGCGACAGCGCCGGCGGCAACCTCGCCGCCGCCGCCTCGATCTGGGCACGCGACAACGATGGCCCCAGGCTCAGGCTGCAGGTGCTCGCCTATCCGGTGACCGACGCGGTGGCGCGGGCGGAGTCCTACCGCCTCTACAACGACGGCTTCGGGCTCAATGCGCCGACCATGGAATGGTTCTTCGACCACTACACACCGGACAAGGCAACGCGCGACGACTGGCGGGTCTCGCCGCTGCGCGCCAAGTCGCTGGCCGGCCTGCCGCCGGCGCTGGTGATCACGGCCGGCTACGACCCGCTGCGCGATGAGGGCCGCGCCTATGCCTGGCGCCTGCAGAAGGAAGGCACGCTCGCCGACCTCGTCGAGTTCGGCGGCATGCTGCACGGGTTCCTGAGCTCGCCCATGCTGCTGCATGGTGCCCGCCGCGGTGCGGCGATCTGCGCGGCGGCGCTGCGCGAAGCGCTGGTGCTGCGCGCCGGGTAGGGCAGATGATTTGATCGCCCCCTTCACCTTCCCTCACCCGCTTGCGGGGGAAGTGTCGGCGTAATCGCCGACGGAGGGGGCGGACAAACGAAGATGGTGCGTCACACCCCCTCCGTCGCGGATTACCGCGCCACCTCCCCCGATAACGGGCGAGGAGTCCCCCTCATCGGCGGCCGCGCCGTCGCTCTATCAGGTGCCGTCATCGGGCTCGGCCTGCTCGGCGACACGCTGATCTATGCCGTGCTGCCGCTCTACCATGTCGAGCTCGGCATGAGCCTCGCCATGGTTGGCGTGCTGCTGTCGCTCAACCGCTGGACCCGGCTGCTCGCCAACTCACTGGTCGCCGGGATCGGCGAACATGTCGGCGCGCGCCGGATGATGGTCCTGGCCGCCCTCGGCTCGGTGATCTCGACCACCTGCTACGGGCTGGACGGCGGCGAGGCGCTGCAGATCGCCGCCCGTATCCTGTGGGGCATCTCCTTCGCCGCGCTCAATCTCGGCTCGCTCGCCTATGCGGTGGCCGACCGCGCCAACGCCGGCAAGCGGGTCGGCGCGAGCCGCGGCTTGATCGGGGTCATCCAGGCGAGCTGCTTTATTGGCGGCGGGCTGCTGGTGCTCCAGATCGGTCCGCGCCACGTGTTCCTCGTCCTGGGCGCCCTCACCCTGCTGGCCGTGATCGCCGCCCTGAGGCTGCCGCCGCTGCACAGTGAACCCTCGGACAGGCGCGGCTTTCGCCTGCCCATGCCGCACCGGCTGGAGATCTGGGGCTTCCTGCTGGGTTTCTCCGGCGACGGCGTGTTCCTGCTGACGCTCGCCTTCCTGCTCAAGGACTCGGTGACCTCCGTGGCGCCGATCATGGCGACCGCGCTCGTGCTGTCGCTGCGCTGCGTGATGGAGGCGAGCGGCGGCCCGGTCGGCGGCTGGATGGGCGACCGCTTCGGCGCGCGCCTGGTCGCCACCGTGACCGGCACGGTGCTGGTGGCAGGCTACCTTCTGATCGCCTGCCACATCGATGTCGTAGGCAGTATCGTGATCGTGCTGAGCCGCGGCCTGTTCAACACGCTGATCCCGGTCATGGTGATGCAGCGCGTCACCGGCGGCTACCTCAGCTCGCAGGCGAGCTATTCGACCTGGCGCGATTTCGGCGCCGCCGTCGGCCCGCTGACCGCGCCGTGGCTGTTCCTCAACATCCCGCAGAGCTGGCTGTTCGCCGCGCTGGGGGTGATGATGGCGGCCGGCGTGACATTCTGCCTGGCACGGAAGTAGCGCTCATCGAGATCAGGCGAATGGCCGCGCGGAAGCGCGATTCAGTCGAGCTTCACGTCAGCCGCCTTGACGCGCAGACGCTGGACTTCCCTGTCCTTCTGGAGGAACGCCCTGAACGATTCCGGTGTCTCCGTGGCAACCTTGAAACCGAACGGATCGACGTTCTTCTCCTGAAAAGCCTTGTCGGCCACGACGATGGCAACTTCCGATGCGATGAACGTCGCGACATTCGGCGGCATCCTGGCCGGCCCTACGAGACCCAGCATGAACTGGCTGATCGCCTTCTCGTAGCCGAGCTCGGGAAAGGAGGGAACGTCAGGAAGTGGCGCCAGCCTGCCCGGACCGCTGACCGCGAGGGCCCGCATCTTCTTGGACTCCAGGAACGGCGCGACCACGGAGAGCGGCGCGGCCGTGAATTCAATCTGCCCCGCAAGCAGGTCCGTCATCGTCGGAGCCGATCCCTTGTAGGGCACGTGAAGAAACTGAATGTCGCCGGCGACGGTACCCAGCCACGCCGTAGCCAGGTGGATCGCCCCGCCGGGGCCGCTCGATCCGTACGATACGGTGTTGGGCTTGGCCTTCGCTTGCGCCAACAGATCCTTCATCGTCTTGTACGGGCTGTCGGCCCTGACGACGTAGACCAGCGCGCCTTCGACGACCCGCGTGATCGGCAGGAAGTCCTTGTCGGGATCATAGGGCAGCTTGGAAAAGAGGTAAGGGTTGGTCTCCAGGCCGACCTCGGTCGCGAGGAAGATCGTGTTGCCGTCGGGCGGCGAATCCTTGACGAAAGTGGCCGCGACGATCTCCGACCCCCCGGTCTTGTTGTCGACCACCACCGCCTGCTTCCACCGGGCGCCAAGCCTGTCCGCCAAGACCCGGCCCATGATGTCGACCGCCCCACCGGGAGAATAGGGCACGATGATCTTCACGGGTTGCTGCGGCCACTGCTGTGCGCCGGCCGTCGTACCGAACAACACTGCAACGGTCGTGACAGCCGAAGACAGGATGGATTTGAGCGTCATGGCGTTTAACTCCCCTTGGCTATTGCTGGCATTCACCAGATTGTCGGACAATATCCTCCGACAATGCAGCAGCCGGCGCAAGGACGACGGGCGTTGCTCGCCGCAAATCGCCGGACCGTACAGGGGAGTTGCCGGCCTAGGAATGATCATGAGAACCTTCTACGGTGAACACCGAAGGACGGCGCATCCGGTGAAGGATTCGAGTGGCAAGGCTCAACAAGGGTTTGACGTCTCGCGCGGCGATTGGAGGGCAGGGTTTTCGCCGAGCCCTGAAGGCCGGCACGGCCACCTTGCCGGGCGACCGCGCCGCATTCGACGCCGCGGCCAAGGTCAGCACGGCCGATCAGATCGTGACCCAGATCGTTCGGGGACTTTATGAGGGACAGTACGTGGCGGGCCAAAAGCTCGTCGAGGCCGACCTGACACAGCGTTTCGGGGTGGGTCGCAGCACCGTACGCGAAGCCTTCAAGCGCCTGGAGGCGGAGGGACTGATTGCGGTGAGCCTTCACAAGGGGGCAAGCATTCGATCGCTGTCGCGGGACGACGTCCGCGACATCCTCCAGGTTGTCGAGACGCTGACGGGATTGGCGGCGCGGCTCGCGGCCGAGCGCATCTTCCGGGGCGACGAGAAGAAGATGCTGCGCCATCTCATGACCGCCCTGGAGACCCTGGCCGCAAGAGACAGCTTCGAGTTTGGCCGGCAGCGCGGCAGGTTCTATCTGTTACTGGCCCAGATCGCGGGCAACCGCGAGCTCGTGCGTCTGTTGGCGATGGTCCAGGTCCACCTGGTGCGCGCGCAGTTCAGAACCACCGCCGGAATCGAGGCTCGCAAGCAGCTGATCGAGGACTACGCACGTGTCGTGGACGCAATCGTCGCCAAGAAGGGCATGCAGGCCGAGCGGGCGATGCGACGGCATATCCGCAACACTTCCCGAACCATTCAGCAGTTGCCAGATCGGTACTTCGCTTTGTCAACGCAATAGCCGGCCGTCATCCGGGCAACGAAAGGCCCAGGCGATACACCCGGTTCGCGGTGCCGCTGAAAAAATCGTTCTTCTCGCTGGCTGAGCAACCCGCAGTGATGCGCTTCAGCGCATTCCACATGCCGCCGTAGCTGACGCCCATCTTGTCGACGGGGAAGTTGCTCTCGGCCATGCAGCGATCCGGCCCGAACAGCTCGATGCAGGTCGATACATAGGGCGCCCATAGCCGGGCGAGCATGGCGGTCGACGCGGGCACGGGCTCCTTCAGGTAATCGTAGGCCGCATGGCGCATCATCACGCCGGCCACCTTGACCGATACGTTTGGACAGCTGGCCAGCTCCTTCATGCCGGCCTTCCACGACGCAAAGACCTCGTCTGTCTTTCCGGCGTACGGGCCATAACCGAGCGGCCCACCCATGTGACACATGACGATGTTTGCCGCCGGGAAGACGCGCGCGAGGTCGACGGCGTCACCGAGCTGGGTATGGTAGAGCCACGCATCCAGAGAAAGCCCGCGCTTCACGAGCTGGGCCATGCCGGCGCGAAAATCGGGCCCTAGATACAGGCCGGGGCCTGGATTGGTATGGCTGTTGCCGATCACCGGGTCTGCATGCCAGCCAGCGGCATGTCGAACGCCTCGGAAGCGCCCGCCTCCCACGGCGATCTGCGCGTCCAGCACGTCGGCGACGCGATCGCCCAGTGTCAGATCGGCGAAACCCACGATGCCGGCGCAGATCCGGGTCGATCCATAAATGCCGCTTTCGCTCATCGCCGCGACGCCGGCGCAGAACTCGACCTCTCCCACCGAACGCATCTCGACGGGGCCACTCGACCGATACATGGCATGACATTCGTTGAAGACCGTGGCGACCACGTTGTGTCCGCAGCGTACGTCGGCGAGCAGATCCGGAAGAAGATAACGGTAGCCCGGCAGGTCCCAAAGATGATGATGCGTGTCCACGATTGGCAGCTCGGGCTCCAGCACGGGCTCCGGGGAACTCTTGGCAAGCCACTCCTCATCCGGCTTGAAGATGCGACCGAACGGCGTCGGCGCCGCTGGATCGCGCTTTGCTTGAAAAATGCCCCCGAGGACCTTCGCGTCCTTCGAGACATCACGTTCATTGCTGTTTGTCATCTTGCCCGCCCTTTGCTGACCGATGGTCGCCCCCCGGCGGCTGCAAAGCCAGTGCACCGTCTCTCACTGAGGAACAGGCTGCGGACACGCGCGGCTCTCGTCTGGAGCGTCCGCCCGGCGAATGAACCCGATGAGTCCTCTGCCCGTTCTAGACGGACGTGGCGATCCTATTCGCTGCATTATTACTTCCTTAATGCTTGCATACGGAAATATACTGGCTTACATTTGTGGCATGTCCAATCCTTCTCTCGCCTCAGTGCTGGCTCTGCTGCGCGCCCACGCGCGCATCGAGGAGCAGTTCGGTCCCTTGCTCGGCTCCGTCCACGGTCTCGCGCTGAAGGAACTCTTGCTCCTGATGCATCTCGAGCGCGCGCCGAAGGCGCGGCTGAGCCGCATCGACCTGGCCAAGCGCCTGCATGTCAGCGCCTCGACGGTGACGCGCATGACCGCGCCGATGGAGAAGCTTGGCATGGTTGGCCGTCAAGCCGATGCGCGCGACGCGCGGCTCGCCTATGTCGTGCTGACGCCGGCCGGCCAGAAGCTCGTCGCCAACGCGCGCGCCACGCTGGAACGCATGGCCGGCGACCTGTTCAAGGACCGCTGGAGCCGGCAGGAGATCGCGACACTGGCGGAGTTGCTCGGCCGCCTGACCGCCGGCCTGCCGGGAGACCTCGCATGACCGCGCCCGCGACCTTCCATCTGGTGTGCGGCTCGACCGGCGCGGGGAAGACCACCCATGCGCTCCGGCTGGTACAGGAACTCGGCGCGCTGCACTTCTCGATCGATGACTGGATGGTGCGGCTGTTCGGGCCGGACCAGTCGCCGAAGCGCGACTGGCCGTGGATCGCCGAGCGCCTTGGCCGCTGCGAACCGCTGATCGTCGAGACAGCGGTGGAGGTTGGCCGACGCGGAGTCTCGTCGGTCCTGGACCTGGGCTTCCAGCGTGGAGACCATCGCCAGCGCATCGCCCAACGGGCACAGGGAGTCGGCCTTGCCGTGCGCCTGCACTTCATCGACGTCTCCGCCGAGGAGCGCTGGCGCCGGGTAAGCAACCGCAACGACGCCCGGGGCGAGACCTACCGCGTGACCGTCACCCGTCCGATGTTCGATTTCATCGAGTCGATCTGGCAACCCCCGTCGACCGACGAGATGGCCGCCCTCGACGGCGTAAGAGTGGCTTGATGATTCGCATGAGGACCCAATGCCATCCCGGCCGCGACACCGACCCTCGCGTTCGATGATGTCGCCGCGACCACTAATGGCAACGCCAACTACCGGAACACGTCCTTCCGGTGACGCACTTCGGCAAACACCTGGATCGGGTCGCCACCGGGCATGCCGACGGCGTTCTGGACCGACGGCTGGTCCGCGCGCAGGAACGGGTTGGTCTGCTTCTCCTCGCCGAGCAGGCTGGGGACCGTGGCCTCGCCGCGGGCGCGGGCGGCATTGACCGACGCCGAGCGCGCCATGAGCTGCTGGTTGTCGGTCTCGATCGTCACCGCAAAGCGCGCGTTCGATTGCGTGTATTCGTGCGCGCAATAGACTCGCATCTCGTCGGGGAGTGCACGCAGCCGCTCCAGCGACCTCCAGAACTGTTGGGGCGTGCCCTCGAACATCTTGCCGCAGCCCAGCGCGAACAGCGTGTCGCCGCAGAACAGCGCCCGCTGTTCCTTGAACGCATAGGCGCAATGCCCGATCGTATGGCCCGGCACGAAGATCACCTCCGCCTCGGCCTCGCCGAAGCGGTAGCGGTCGCCGTCGTCGACCGTCACGTCGATGCCTGGAATCCGCGCCTTGTCGCGGCCCAGTCCGACGATGGTGCAACCCGTCGCCTCCTTGATCTCGCGGTTACCGCCGACGTGATCCCCATGATGATGTGTGTTGAGGATGTGCGTGATCTTCCAGCCGCGCTTGTCGGCCTCGGCCAGGACCGGGCCGGCAACGGCCGGGTCGACCACACCCACGGAGCCGCTCTGTGGCTCGCGCATCAGCCAGACGTAGTTGTCGCTCAGGACCGGAATACGGACGATTTCGAGGCTGGTGCTCATTGGTGGGTGCCTTTGCAGGGTGCTAGACTGGCAATATGTGGACAGACGTCCTCGACCTCAACGAGTTCTACGCCAGCAGCCTGGGCCAGACCACGGTCCGCCTGCTGCGGGCTCGGCTGCGCGAGGTATGGCCGAGCGTGCGCGGCGAGACCGTGCTGGGGCTAGGCTATGCCGGACCGTTCCTGCGGCCCTTCATGGAAGAGGCCGAGCGGACCCTGTCCTTCATGCCCGCCCCACAGGGCGTGACCCGCTGGCCGCGCGAGGGCCGCAACCATACCGCCCTGGTCGACGAGCTCGACCTGCCGCTGCCCGACCGCTCGGTCGATCGGGTCCTGCTGATCCACGCCATCGAATGCACCGAGCAGGTGCGGCCGTTCCTGCGCGAGATCTGGCGGGTCATGGCCGACGGCGGCAAGCTGATCACCATCGCGCCGACTCGTGCCGGCCTGTGGTCCCAGCTCGACCGCTCGCCTTTCTACCAGGGCCATCCTTACTCGCCCGGGCAGGTCGCCGCCCTTCTGCGCGCCAACATGTTTGCGCCGATGCGCCAGACCCGCGCGCTGTTCATGCCGCCGACCCGCTCGCGGCTGGCAATGCGCATGGCGCCGGCGGTCGAGCGCTTCGGTCATCGCTGGCTCGGCCGCTTCGCCGGCGTGAGCGTCATCGAATCGGGCAAGCAACTCTATGCCGCCATCACCGAGCGCACGGCCCAGCCCGAGCTCGCCGTGGTGCGGCCCAAGCTGCGCATTGCCCATTCGCGCGACACGCAAGCCGCGCGCAACTCAGAGGACGGCGAAGCGCCCGCTTCCTGATACGCTCTTCCGATGAACATCGACCCCAAAGTCATCGCCCTGCTCGGCTTCGGCGAAGCAGGTTCGGCCATCGCGCGCGGCCTTGCAGCCGAAGGCGGCTGGCGCGGCCCGTCCCAGCCCGGGGACAACGCCCCACGACGCCTGATCGCCATCGACCCCGCACTCGACAAGGACGCGCGCGGCGCGGCGCTGGGCAAGGAGGCGCACCGGCTCGATGTCGCCATTGCCGATCGCTATACGGAGGCACTCAGCGAAGCCGATCTCGTCATCTGCGCGGTGCAGGGCGATCATGCGCTCGAGGCTGCGACCTCGGCTGCGCCGTTGCTCAAGAAAGGCGCGCATTATCTCGATCTCTGCACCGTCACCGGCAAGATGTCGGACGAGGACCGTGCGCCGATCGAGGCCGCGGGCGGCCGCTACATCGACATTGCCGTCATGGGCGGCTTCTTCAAGAGCGGCATCAAGGCGCCGATGCTGGTCGCCGGCGAGGACGTCGAGCCGGTCGTCGCCTGGATGAATGCCAACGGCTTCAACACCAAGGTATTGGGGACCAAGCCCGGCAACGCTTCGTCGGTGAAGATGCTGCGCTCGGTGATCGTGAAGGGCATCGAGGCACTGGCGGTCGAGTCGTTCGTCACCGCCGAGCGGCAGGGCATCCTGAAAGAGGTGATGGGCTGCCTGGGCGACATCGATGCCGGGACTTTCGCTGGCTCGCTCGCCATGCTGACGCAGACCCATATCGTGCATGCGCATCGCCGCTGGGAGGAGATGGGCCTGGTTGCACGCACCTTGCGCGAGACCGGCGTCGAGCCGCTGATGACCGAGGCGATCGAGAGGAGCCATCGTCGCACGGTCGACGCCCACGTCGCGCCGGCTGACGGCAAGGTGCCGCCGCTCGACGAGGCGCTGAAACTCCTGTCAGAAAAGGTCGTCCGTGGCCTCTGACGTCTTCGAGCGGATCGTCGCGCTGCTGACCGAGGCCAAGGCGAACTTCAGGGTGATCGAGCACGAGGCCGAGGGTCGCTCGGAGAAGATCAGCGTCATCCGCGGCAACCGGCCCGACCAGGCGGCCAAGGCTATGGTGCTCGACGTGCGCGGGGGTGGCGGCGGCCGCCGCCATGTGCTCGCCGTCCTGCCCGGCAGCCGCAAGCTCGACTTCAACGCCGTCGCCGCCCTGTTCGAGGCGCGCAAATGCGGCTTCGCCTCGCCCGACACGGCGCAGGCGCTGACCGGCTGCGTCATGGGCGCGGTGCCACCATTTTCCCTCAATCCCGATCTAACCATCGTGGTCGAGGAGGGCCTGCTGGCGAACGAGACCTTGTTCTTCAACGCCGGCCGGCTGGACCGCTCGATGGAGCTCGACACCAAGGACTGGATGGCCGTGGCCAAGCCGCGCGTGGCCAGGATCGCAGCGCAAGCCTGACGGCCGAGGAGATTTTTCCGCCATGACCGACGATCCGTCCTCCCTTCGACAGCGCGCGATCGGCTGGGCGCGCCAGCTGCCGTCGATCGCCATCGCGCTCGGCCTGGTGCTGGCCGTGCGCACCGTGGTCGCCGAGCCCTATCACGTACCGTCGCCGTCGATGGTGCCGACGTTGCTGGTCGGCGACGAGCTGATCGCCAGCAAGTTCGCCTACGGCTGGGGCAAGTATTCCTCGCCGATCGGCCTGATGCCGGATTTCTCCGGCCGGCTGTTCGGCCATGCCCCGAAGCGTGGCGACGTCGTCGTCTTCCGCCTGCCGCGCGATCCCGCGACAACCTACGTCAAGCGCCTGATCGGCCTGCCCGGCGACCGCATCCAGATGCGGGAAGGACGGCTCTACATCAACGATGAGATGGTGCCGCGACGGCCGGCCGGCACCTTCGATGGCGACGCGCGCTACGTCGAGACTCTACCCGGCGGGCGCGAGCACGAGGTCGTCGAGATCTCCGACACCGACCGGTACGACGACACGCCGGTGTTCGTCGTGCCGGAGCGGCACTACTTCATGATGGGCGACAACCGCGACAATTCGCTGGACAGCCGCATCTCGTCCGCCGAGGGCGGAGTCGGCTTCGTGCCGGAAGAGAACCTGGTCGCCCGCGCCGACCGGCTGCTGTTCTCGAGCGACCCGTCGGTCGGCTGGCTCGACGTCGCCGCCTGGCCGCATGCCTTCCGCCTGGCGCGCCTGTTCGGACGCATCGAATAGCGACACGAGCGGATGACGAGCGCCTGGCGTTTCGGCGCCGCGAGCGAGGCCGATTTCGAGCCGCTGCTGGCGCTGCGCATCGACGTGATGCGCGAGCATCTCGAGCGCGTCTTCCGCTACGATCCCGAGCGCGCCCGGCGCGTCTTTCGCGAGCACTTCCATGAGCCGGGCCTGCGCCTGATCCTGGCCGGCGATGCGACGATCGGCTGTGTCGGCTTTCGCGTCGGTGCCGGCGAGATCAGGCTCGACTCGTTCTATCTCGACCGCCGGCATCACAATACAGGCCTCGGCACCGCGATCCTGAAGGTCCTGCTGGCCGAAGCCGATGCGCTCGGCCTGCCGATGCGCCTCGAGGTCCTGAACGGCAGCAAGGCCGACCGCTTCTACCTCCGCCACGGCTTCGTAAAGCTCTCCGAAGACACCATCGAAGGCACCTATGAGCGGGCGGTGCGTTAGGCGGCACTTTTCTATATGCTGGCCATTATGCGCTCCATGACCGTCAGGGAAGCAAAGGCCTCGTTCGACCGCATGCTGGAAGCAGCGAAGCGCGAGGGCGTGGTGCTGCGTGACGACGGCAAGGATGTGGTCACGATCGTGTCATCCCGCGAATATGCGCTATTCCGCCAATGGCGGGTCGACGGCCTGCTCAAGGCGATGGACAAGCTTGCCGCGGAAGCTGCCGCCAATGGGCTGACCGAGGAAAAGCTCGCGGAGCTGTTGAAGCAGTCCGACTGACGTGGCTCTTGTCTTCGACACCAACGTCCTGATCAGTGCGGCGCTCCAAGCGGTATCGATCCCTTCTCGTGCCGTTAGGCATGCCGTCCGGGCTGACACAATTCTGGTATCGACTGCGACACTGTCCGAACTCGCCAGAACGTTGGAACGATCGAAATTCGACCGATATGTGAGCCTTGCGGCGCGACGCGAATTCGTTGTCTTCGTCCACATGGCGTCGCGGATGGTGGAGATCGATAGATTGATCCGCGCGTGCCGGGATCCGGCGGACGACAAATTCCTCGATGTTGCGGTCAACGGGGGAGCCGAACTAATCGTAACCGGCGATGCCGACCTGCTCGCGCTTCATCCCTTCGAAGACGTCGAGATCATTACGCCTACCGCCTACCTCACGCGGGTTGGCGGTTGATCAATCCCTTCTCAACATGAAGACCGCCTGCTCGCCGAACAGGTTTCCGAGCAGCGGCGGCAGGTTGATCGGGCGGCTGTTGCGGTTGAGCACGATCGCGCGCTCGATCCGCACGCCCATGTCGCGGCACAGCGCGCGGAAGTCGTCGATGCTGCAGAGATGGATGTTGGGCGTATCGTACCACTTGTAGGGCAGAGATGCGGTCTCGGGCATGCGGCCGCCGAACACCAGGCGCAGGCGGACCTGCCAATGCGCGAAGTTGGGGAACGAGACGATCGCGCGCTTGCCGATGCGCAGCATCTGCTTCAGCACCTCGCGCGGCTCGCGCGTCGCCTGCAGGGTCTGGCTCAGGATCACGTAGTCGAAAGCATCGTCGGGATAGGCGTGCAGGTCGGTGTCGGCGTCGCCCTGGATCACCGACAGGCCGTTGGCGACGCAGGCATTCACGCCGGCCTGGCTGAGCTCCATGCCGCGTGCATCGACGCGCTTGAAGTCCGTCAGGTAGGCGAGCAGCGAACCGTCGCCGCAGCCGACGTCGAGCGCTCGGCCGCCCGGCTGCACCATGTCGGCGATCAGCTGCAGGTCGACGCGGATCGGGGCGACGACGCTCATTTGAGACCCCGCGCCGAGGCGGCGCCTTTGAGAAAGCCCGACAGCGTGCGGAACATCTCCGGCTCGTCGAGCAGGAAGGCGTCGTGGCCCTTGTCACTGTCGACCTCGACAAAGGAGACGTTGGCCGCCGCCGCGTTCAGCGCGTGCACGATGTCGCGGCTCTCGTGGGTCGGGAACAGCCAGTCGCTGGTGAAGGACATCAGGCAGAAGCGGGTCGTCGAGCCCTTGAAGGCGTTGGCCAGAACGCCGCCATGCGCGCCCGCAAGGTCGAAATAGTCCATCGCTCTCGTGATGTAGAGATAGCTGTTGGCATCGAAACGATCGACGAAGGTCGAGCCCTGGTGGCGGAGATAGCTCTCGACCTGGAAGTCAGCGTCGAAGCCGAAGCCCAGCGCGTCGCGGTTCTGCAGAGTGCGGCCGAACTTGCGCTGCAACGCCTGCTCCGAGAGGTAGGTGATATGCGCGGTCATGCGCGCCACGGCGAGGCCGCGCGCGGGATTGGTCGCGTGCAGGCGGTAGTCGCCGCCATTCCAGTCGGGATCGGCCATGATCGCCTGGCGGCCGACCTCGTGGAACGCGATGTTCTGCGCCGAATGGTGCGCGGCGCAGGCAATCGGCACGGCCGAGAAGACACGCTTGGGATAGCTCGCGGCCCATTCGAGCACCTGCATGCCGCCCATCGAGCCGCCGATCACGCAGAACAGGTCGGGGATGCGCAGGTGATCGAGCAGGGCCGCCTGCGCGCGGACCATGTCGGCGATGGTCACGACCGGAAAGCGCAGGTTCCACGGCTGGTTGCTCCCCGGGTCGCGCGCCGACGGCCCGGTCGTGCCCATGCAGTGGCCGAGCACGTTGATGCAGATGATGAAGAAGCGCGCCGGGTCGAGCACCTTGCCGGGGCCGACCAGGCTGTCCCACCAGCCTTCCTTGCCTGTCACCGGATGGCTCTCGGCAACAAACTGGTCGCACGTGAGCGGATGGCAGATCAGCACGGCATTCGACTTGTCGGCATTCAGCATGCCGTAGGTCTGGTAGGCAATGCGGTACGGCCCCAGCTCGACGCCGCAGTCCAGGCGCAACGGCCGCTCGACGCCCAGGACCGCGTGGCGGCATTGGGCGAGCGCCTTGCGTTCGGCTTCGGTCAGATCCTCGAGCACCTGCTGCGCCCCAACCTGCTGCTCCACGGCCGCTCCAACGAAAAAGCCCCCGACCGGAAGGGCGGGGGCTTTTTCAAGCACTCCGACCTTTTAGCGAGGATTAACGTGGCCGCAAGCCGGTCGGCTCAAATTCCACGGGGCCTCTCTATAGGGTCGTTGGCGGGCGCACGCAAGCGCCGCTTTGGCGCGCTTGTTTGCCTTTACGCGAGGCAGCCGGACGTAGTATCGCCGCAGCTCCATGGATGCACCCAAGCTGAATGCGTTGCGGCAGGAAATCGACGCCATCGATGGCGACCTGCATGGCCTGATCCGCCGTCGCGCATCGCTGGTCGGCGAGATCACGGCCTCGAAGCCGCCGGGCGGACTCGCGCTGCGGCCGGGCCGCGAGGCTACGGTGATGCGCCAGCGCCTCGCCGCACACGACGGCGCCTTCCCGGCCGCCGCCGTCTATCGCATGTGGCGCGAGATG
This sequence comes from Reyranella sp., assembly GCF_965279465.1. Taxonomy (NCBI): domain Bacteria; kingdom Pseudomonadati; phylum Pseudomonadota; class Alphaproteobacteria; order Hyphomicrobiales; family Reyranellaceae; genus Reyranella; species Reyranella sp. The sequence continues at coordinate 1,778,505 of NZ_OZ257242.1, read as the reverse complement.
ATGAGCGCGTTCTCGCTGATGCAGACTCCGGGCCTCAAGATCGCCGTCTGCCGGCCGGCCGACCAGCCGGGCTACTGGGATCTCGCGCGCGACCATTTCGGCTGCCAGGTGCCGCTGCTCGGCTACGAATCGCCGATGCAGGTGCTGGCCGAGGTGCGCGCCCATCCGACCACCATCGGCGTCGTGCCGTCGCCGATCGAGACCGATACCGCCCCGTGGTGGCCACTGCTCGCCAGCGGCGAGCCGACCCTGCCCAACGTCGTGGCCCGCCTGCCCTTCCTGGTGATGCCCAATGCCCGCGCCCGCGGACTCTCCGCGCTGGTGCTGGCCCGCATCGAGCCGGAGGAAAGCGGCGAGGACCGCGCGCTGATCTCGGTCGAGGTGCAGGAAGGCATCAGCCGCAACCGCATCGCCGGCGCCCTGACCAAGGTCGGGCTACCCGCCTTCTCTTCGGCTATGGACCAGGTCGTGGCCGGCGTGCATCACTATCTGCTCGAGCTGCCGGACGTGATCGGCGACACCGATCCGCGCCTGCGTGCGCTCGAGACGGCCCTGGGGCTGAACCGCGGCAGCGTGGCCGCACTCGGTGCCTATGCCGTTCCCGCGACCGCGCGGACCTGATCGGCTTTCAACAGGAGACTGGCCATGACCGCGCTTACCCCGCGTCCCGGCATCATGAAGATCGCGCCCTACGTTCCGGGCAAGGACTCGGTCGACGGCAAGGAAACGATCGCCAAGCTGTCGTCCAACGAGGGCGCGCTCGGTCCGTCACCCAAGGCGATGGCGGCCTATGCCAAGGCAGCGGCCGAACTGCACCGCTATCCCGATGGCGCGTCGGAGAAGCTGCGCAACGCGATCGGCCGGCATTACGGCCTCGATGCGGCGCGCATCATTTGCGGCTCGGGCTCCGACGAGATCCTGAACCTGCTGGTGCGTGCCTACTGCGGGCCGGGCGACGAGCTGCTCTACAGCCAGTTCGGCTTCCTTATGTATCCGATCAACGCGCTCGGCGTCGGCGCCACGCCGGTTGCGGCGCCGGAGAACGACTACCGAGCCGATGTCGATGCGATGCTGGCCAAGGTCACGAACAAGACGCGCGTCGTGTGCCTGGCCAACCCCAACAATCCGACCGGCTCGTACGTCACCAAGGACGAGGTGCGCCGCCTGCAGGCCGGCCTGCCGAAGGACGTGCTGCTGGTGATCGACGCGGCCTATGCCGAGTATGTCAGCCGGAACGACTACGAATCGGGCGTCGAGCTGGTCGACCAGGCCGAGAACGTGGTGATGACCCGCACCTTCTCGAAGATCTACGGCATGGGCGGATTGCGGCTCGGCTGGATGTACGGCCCGGCCGGCGTCGTCGATGTGATCAGCCGACTGCGCCAGCCGTTCAACGTCAACCTTGCGGCGCAGATGGCGGGTATCGCGGCGCTCGAAGACATCGCCCACACCGATGCGAGCCGCACCAACAACGACATCTGGCTGCCCTGGCTGTCGGCCGAGGTGAGCAGGCTCGGGCTCAAGCCGCTGCCCAGCGTCGGCAACTTCCTGACGATCAGCTTCGGCTCGAAGGAGCGCGCCGCCGCCGCCAACGACTGGCTGATGAGTGATGGCCTGATCCCGCGCATGATCGCCGGCTACGGCATGCCCGAGCACCTGCGCATCACCATCGGCACCGAGGCCGAAGTGAAGGCGGTGCGCGACTCGCTGCGGCGCTTCGTCTCCAACCACAAGTGACCCAGCCGATGTTCGAGAAAATCGCCCTGATCGGCATCGGCCTGATCGGCGGCTCGATCGCACTGGAAGCACGCAAGCGCGGGCTGGCGAAGTCGATCGTCGCGGCGACGCGCAGCGCAGAGACGGCGGCCACCGCCAACCGGCTGAAGCTGGTCGACCACTGCGGCACCGATCTTGCCGCCGCGGCGAAAGACGCCGACCTGGTGATCGTCTGCACGCCGGTCGGCGCCTGCGGCCCGGCGACGAAGACGATCGCGCCGGCGCTCAAGCCCGGCTGCATCGTGTCTGATGTCGGCTCGGTGAAGCAGACCGTGATCGCCGACATGGCGCCGCACATTCCGGCCGGGGTGAATTTCGTGCCGGCCCATCCGGTTGCCGGCACGGAGAATTCCGGCCCCGAGGCGGCTCTGCTCGATTTGTTCCAGGGGCGCTACTGCATCCTGACGCCGCTGCCCGACAGCGACGCTGCTGCAGTCGACAAGCTCGAGGCGTTCTGGAAGGCGCTGGGCAGCGAGGTCAACCGGCTCGACCCGGCGAACCACGACCGCATCCTCGCCATCACCTCGCACCTGCCGCACCTGATCGCCTACACGATCGTGGGAACGGCGGACGATCTCGGCGGGCATCTCAACAGCGAGGTGCTGAAGTACGCGGCCGGCGGCTTCCGCGACTTCACGCGAATCGCCGCGTCCGATCCGACGATGTGGCGCGACGTGTTCATGAACAACAGGGAAGCGGTGCTCGAGGTGCTGCAGCGTTTCCAGGAAGACCTCTTCTACTTGCAGCGCGCCATCCGCTGGGGCGAGGGCGACAAGCTGTTCGACCTCTTCACCCGCACCCGCGAGATCCGCCGCGCACTGATCCACCTCCATCAGGCGTGAGTGCCTCATGCGAGCGCGCCACTTCAGTGGCGCCACCTTTGGTCTGCTGGGAGCGCGGCTCTCCAGAGCCGCTCTTCAGATTGCCACATTCCATGAGCGGCTCTGGAGAGCCGCGCTCCCAGCACCCCGATCATGGCCACTAAAACGACTAAAGCTGGCGCCAATGAACCTCCCCTTTGGGTCTTCGCCTACGGCTCGCTGATGTGGAATCCGGGCTTCGCGGTGCGCGAGACGCAGCCCGCGCGCCTGCACGGCTTTCATCGCGCCTTCTGCATCTACTCCGAGCACTATCGCGGCACGCCGCAGAAGCCTGGGCTCATCCTCGGCCTGCTGGCCGGCGGCTCATGCCGTGGCCTTGCCCACCAGCTGCCGGCAAAGGACTACGACGCCGTGCGTCGCTATCTCTGGACGCGCGAGATCGAGAATGACGGCGTCTATGTCGAGGAGACCCGGCCGATCCATCTCGCCGACGGCCGCACCGTGCTGTCGCTGGTCTATCTCGCCGACCGAGCCCATCGCCAGTTCGCCGGCAAGCTGCCGCTCGCCAAGGCCCTGGAACACGTGCGCCAAGGAACCGGCGCAACCGGCACGAACATCGAATACGTGCGCAATACGCTCGCGCATCTGCGCGAGCTCGGCCTGCGCGATAACGGCCTGGAAGAGCTGGCGAGAAGAGCCATCTCATAGGAGCGCGCCACTCCAGTGGCGTTCACAAATCCGAGCGCCACTGGAGTGGCGCGCTCCTATGAAAGATCACTTGCCGTTGAAGATCGCCTTGACGATGAAGCGCCATTCCTCGCGGGCCTGCTCGACCGTGAGGCCGAGCCGCTCGCGCAGCACGATCCAGCTCTCGGGCGTCAGCGCCATCGCGAGTGCGTTCAGGGTGCGCTCTCGATTCTCGCCGGGCAGCGTCGTCAGCTCCTGGCCGAAGCATTCGGCGAGCTGCTCGCGGTTGTCGGTGTACATCTGCGTGACCTGCTCGCCCGCTTCCGACGAGCGGCGTTGCAGGGTCTCGACGAAGGTCCACATCGGCAACAGCTTCTCGTAGTTGCCGGCGCGCTGGCCGATCACCTCCGAGATGCGCTCTTCGAGCTCGCTGTCCGCCGAAGCCGGCTGTGCCTCGGCCCCGCGCAGGTTCGTGAGCACACGGCCCAGCACGGCGACATAGAGCTCGGCGGTGTCGGCGAAGTGCTGAAACACGGTGCGCGCCGACACCCCCGCCAGCTTGGCGATGTCGCGCACGATCGGCGCAACCTCGCCCTCCATCGCAAGCGTCAGGGTTGAGGAAACGATCGCCTCGCGCGTGCGGGCAACACGATCGCCGCGGCCGGCATGTTGCAGTTGCGGCTGCGTTCCCGACAGTTCCATTTCCATTTTTCTGATCCTCAGGCGAATGAACGCAATTCGATGATTTATCTTGGCCCTTCCCTCTCGCAAAAAAAAGAAGAAACAGCGCCCTGCAACGCATATACAGCGATGCGACAAAAGCATCAGACGTAAGTCTTTCGTAAGCTTTCAGGGGTGCGGCATGGCAGAGAAAAAAGTCACAGCGGCATCGCTCGCAGCCCAGGCCATGGGCTGGGTCGATCCGGTGACCAAGGCCGTCGTGCCGCCGATCCATATGGCGAGCACCTATCAGCGCGACGAGGATAACGGCTATCGCTCCGGTCGCATATACGCGCGCGCCGACAATCCGACCTTCGACCAGGCCGAAGCGACCCTGGCGGCGCTCGAGGGCGGCGCTAAGGCTCTGGTCCTCTCGTCCGGCATGAGTGCGGCGACCGCCTGCTTCCTCGCCCTCGCCCCTGGCGACCACGTCGTCGTCCCGAAAGTCATGTACTGGTCGCTGCGCAACTGGCTCGCCAGCTTCGCGACGCAATGGGGCCTCGAGGTCGAGTTCGTCGATGCCGACAGGACCGACGCCATCGCCGCCGCTGTCCGGCCGAACACGACCAAGCTCGTCTGGCTCGAAACGCCGGCCAACCCGACCTGGGCGGTCAGCGACATCGCCGCAGTGGCCGAGATCGCGCACGAGGCAGGTGCGCTGCTCGCCGTCGATTCGACCGTGGCCACGCCGGTGCTGACCCGGCCGATCGAGCATGGTGCCGACATCGTCATGCATTCGGCGACCAAGTACCTCAACGGCCATTCCGACATCATCGCCGGCGCGCTGGTCGGCGCGCGCGACGATGCGCATTGGGCGAAGCTGCGCGCGATCCGGGCCCAGCTCGGCACGATCCTGGGCCAGACCGAGGCCTGGCTGCTGATGCGCGGCATGCGCACGCTGTTCCCGCGGGTCCAGTGGGCCTGCCGCTCGGCCGAGACGCTGGCCCAGAGGTTCGCGGCGCATCCCATGGTCGAGGAAGTGCTCTATCCAGGCCTACCCTCTTTCGCGGGACACGCCGCGGCAAAGAGGCAGATGACGGGTGGTTTCGGCGGCATGCTCTCGGTCCGGGTCAAGGGCGGCGAGCGCCTGGCGATCGCCACCGCGGCTCGCGTCGAGCTGTGGAAGCGCGCGACCTCGCTCGGCGGTGTCGAAAGCCTGATCGAACATCGCGCCAGCATCGAGGGTCCCGGCACGCCCTGCCCGCCCGACCTGCTGCGGCTCTCAGTCGGCGTCGAGGACAGCGGCGATCTGTACAACGACCTCGACCAGGCACTCAGGCGTGCGCACAATTCATAGGAGCGCCCCACTCCAGTGGCGCGTCCTCTCAAGCTCATTGGACTGCAGGTTTCCAGGCAGTACACCGTCTTGAGCGCAGGATGCGTCCGGTCCGGGAGTCAACACGGCGCGTTGCAACGCACGAGGGCTGGCGTATCCTCCTGAGATAGGAGCGACAGCTCCATAGATCGGCAGACTGCTCCACGCATGAATTCTTGCGACCGCCAATGATCCCGGGACTTCGGACCTACGGCGTCAGCGCGAGGGCGCGCCGCCCTCTCGTAGATTACATGATAAGCGCTCTGCTCGACGCGGGCTGCAAGATCATTCACAGCTCGTCGCCGGACCAAGCTCCCTTTATCGTTGTCTTCGAGACCGCGACCCGCGAGCGGATGGGTATCGTGGCCTACGCTTTTCTGGCCACGCGAACCCCAACTAAGAACCGTCCTGCCGATGAGAGAAGCTTCCAGATCAAGTATGGCGGCAAGGCAAGCTACGCCGCCGACAATACGCATGAGCTCTGGCAAGATCCGATGGGCATGTTCACGACGTTGCTCGTCGGGATCGAACCCGAAAGCGGCTTGTGCGTTTCGGCCGACCCGATAGTCCATAGCCCAACCAAGTTCTTCATCAGGCTCGAGTTCAAGGATGAGCATGCCGAGGCTACATTCGACCAAGGTTGGCATGCGTGGCAGCGGATCAAGCGAAATGCGTCAGTCGACGGGCTTCGTGTGGAGACACTAGTCGGCACGATGAAGACCAAGTTTCTGGACCTTATCCGCTTTGAGCGGGCCGCTCGCGGCCTGGATCCGGGCAACCGGCTGATTCTGGCCGAAAGCCAGAGCCTCGCGTTGCCAACATCGCGTGTGCGTCGACCTGATGAAGACGCCGGAGTCATGCAAATGGCCGCCGAACATCCTCTCGTGAAGCAGTTCGGGATGGCCTCCAACGAGATCCTCGACCTCATCGCCGGGGCGCGTCGGCTGAAGATGGCTGTTCGTGGGTGGGTCGCCGAGGAGCATTTGCGAGGCGCGCTCGCCGAGGTGCCGGGCGTCACCCATTGCGCGCGGCTCGATGGAGAGGGTGGCCCCGACCTTGAGATCGGATATCGGCACGGCCCATTGCTGACCGTGGAGTGCAAGAACGTCGCGCGCGAGACTGATTGTTTCGGCAATCCGAAGATGGACTTCCAGCGCACGCGGGCAGCCAAGGGCGATCCGTGCTCGCGCTACTACCGACCGGCAGAGTTCGACATCGTCGCTGCTTGCCTTCATGCCGTTTCGGCAAAGTGGGACTTCCGCTTCGCACTACCGGGCGCACTGCCGCCGCACAAGACATGCGCGGGCCGCATTGCCAGTAACATTCGCGTGGATAACCACTGGCTTGCTGACGTTCGGGAGATGTTCCTGCGGGCTTATGCAGCTAAAGGTGTGTCGGTATGACTGAGCTTACCGCGATAAGCCTGTTCACTGGCGCCGGAGGGCTCGACTTCGGGTTCGAAGCGGCGGGTTTCCGCACGGCCGTCGCCCTAGAAGTCGACGATCGTTGCTGCGCCACGCTCCGGCACAATCGGAGCTGGCCGATCATCGAGCGCGATATTGCCGCCGTGCCAACGAAGGAGCTGCTGGATCGCGCCGCACTGCAGCCCGGCCAAGCCGACGTGCTTATCGGCGGCCCACCATGCCAACCCTTCTCGAAATCCGGATTCTGGGCAACTGGTGATGCCAAGCGGCTCGACGATCCCCGGGCAACGACGCTGGAAGGCTACTTGAGGGTTCTAGCGGAAGCCCGCCCTCGCGCGTTCCTGCTCGAGAATGTCGAAGGGCTGGGTTTCAGAGGGAAGGACGAAGGTCTTCAGCTCATCCACGCCCGTCTTGCCGCGATCAACGAAACGCATGGCACGCAGTATCGGGCGACGATCGCCATCCTGAATGCTGCAGACTACGGCGTGCCACAGCTCCGGAGGCGGATCTTCGTCATCGGAGCGCGCGACGGAACGCAATTCAATTTTCCGGCAGCCACCCATCGTCCAGCTAGCGAGGATATCGCTGCCGAGGCAGATTGGACTGACGCTCGTCCTCGCCATTTGACTGCCTGGGACGCGCTGCACGACTTGCCCGAACCCAATGATCCCGACGTGCAATTGAAGGGGAAGTGGGCCGAGCTGTTGCCCACGATTCCGGAGGGAAACAACTATCTTTGGCACACGGACCGGGGTGGTGGTGAACCACTGTTCGGATGGCGTCGTCGGTACTGGTCATTCCTGCTGAAGCTGGCAAAGGATCAGCCTGCGTGGACCATTCAGGCGCAGCCAGGCCCGGCCACGGGCCCGTTCCATTGGAACAACCGTCGTTTGACAATGCGTGAGATGGCCCGCTTGCAGACATTCCCGGACGATGTCGAGATTCTGGGCACGATCGCCGACGCGCAACGGCAGCTTGGAAATGCCGTTCCGTCTCACCTTGCTGAGATGCTGGCACGCGCGATCGCTTGGCAACTTCTCGGCGCAAGAGATTGGCCCCCGCCAGTAAAGCTCGCCATCCTGCCCGCAAAGAACGGCCCACTCCATCCGGCAGTGACCCTGCCACTTCCCTCGAGATTCCTCGCCTTGCGGGGTAAGCACGAAGCTCATCCCGGGACAGGCAAGGGCAAGCGAGCCGCCGCGCGCATGCTTGCGCCTAGCGAATAGGCACCCTGCGAAGACGACGGGCCAGAGCTTGTCGGTCTTTCGTCTCGCACTCCCAGACGACGAACACGCGCCAACCCGCGGTCTTTAGGGCGTCCTTCGCTCGCACATCGCGCTCGGCATTCCGTGCCAACTTCGGCAGCCAGTATTCGGGACGCGCGCGCGGGAGCTTGGCGTGCTTGCAGCCGGCATGCTGGTGCCAGAAGCATCCGTGCACCAGAACGGCAGCCCGGTGCCGGGGCAGGACAACATCGGGTGTGCCCGGAAGGTCGTGCCTATGCAGGCGGAAGCGCAGGCCCATTGCGTGGAGGACCCGCCGTACAGTCAGCTCCGGGCGGGTGTTCTTCTTGGTGATGGAGCGCATTATACGGGAGCGCAGAGGCGAGATCGCAGTCGCTAGCGTGCTGTTCTTGCGGCTCATATGCATGTTCCGGCAATCGGCTCCGTTCCTTCCGGCTCGCTATCCTACTCATATAACCTGTCGTCCTGAGCGAAGCGAAGGACCTCACGCCGGCCCCAGAATCGCTTATCGTTCCGCCAGATCCTTCGCTTCGCTCAGGTTGACAGGCTGAAGCCGTCGCGCAGCGGATCGTCCGGATCGAACCGGAACCGCGCCTCGCTCGTGAAGTGGGCGACGCCGCCGACTTCCACGATCACCGCCTTGCGCGGGCCGACCCGCGGCGCTTCGCGGACTGCCGTTCCGGTGAAGAGCGACCCGGTGCAGCTCTCGAACCGGCGTTGATCGCCCAGACGCGCCTGACGCCGCGCCACCTGCAGCGCCATTCGCGCCGAGACTCCGCTGCCGGTCGGGCTGCGATCGATCTGCCGGCCGGCGAAGATGCAGACATTGCGGCTGGGCGTCTCGGCACCGTCGCCGCGGTCGGTCAGGATCGTGCCGTAGAGGAAGGCGAGATCGGGTTCGTCGGGATGCTCAATCGGCACGGCCTTCGAGACCGCCCGCGCAATCTCCTCGCCCGCATCGACGATCGCCCGCATCGGCGACCGGTGCAGGTCGAGGCCGATCGTATCGGCCGGCAGGAAGGCATAGAACGCGCCGCCATAAGCGACGTCGACCGTCACCGGACCCCAGGTCGCGGTCGGCGCGATGCGGTCGAGCGCGTAGGCAAAAGACGGCACGCTCTCGAAGCGCACCCAGCCGTCGGCCGCGACGCTTGCCACCACGAGGCCGCACGGACATTGCAGGCGTACCGTCGGGCCTTTCACCCGCCCGCTCTCGACCGCCCAGCGCGCGAGCGCGATGGTCGCGTGGCCGCACATCGTCGACCAGCCCTCGTTGTGCATGAACAGCACGGCGAGATCGGCGTCGGAATGATCGGGCTCGACCAGCAGCGCGCCATACATGCCGTCATGGCCGCGCGGCTCGAGCATCAGGCCGCGGCGCAGGTGATCGAAGCGCTCCTTCGCCTCGCGCCGCTTGTCGAGCAGGGTCCTGCCCGCGAAACGCGGCCAGCCGTCGACGACGATGCGCGTCGGCTCGCCGCCCGTGTGCATCTCGACGGTCGAGAGGATCACCCGAAGATCTGCGGCAGAGCCGCGCCGATCCGCTCGTTCATCATCTCGATCGACCCGTCGGTGTAGGCGGCGATCTTCGCACCGGCGAGGTGGCGGGCCAGCGGATAGTCGGCGCGCAGGCCGTTCGCACCCATCGCCTGGATGCAGTCGGCAATGCGCTGCACCGCCATGTCGGTCGCAAACTTCTTGGCATAGGCGGCGGGGAGCACCGCGTCCTGGCCCGCGTCGATCAGGCGCGCGGCGCGATAGGTCAGCAGCCGCGCCGCTTCGAGATCGGCCGCGGCGTCGACCAGCTTCCAGCGCACGCCCTGATGATCGATCACCGCCTGGCCGAAGGTCTTGCGCTGCTGCGTGTAGCGCACCGCCGTCTCGAGCGACGCCTGCAGCATGCCGCAGCACATGGCGGCGACGTAGGCGCGCGCGCCGTTGATGCCGGCCAGTGCCGCCTTGAAGGCCGCGCCCGGCGGATGCAGCACGGCCTCGTCCGGCGCGATGTAGTCGACCAGCCGGAAACCGCCGACGCCGATCGCGTGGCCGCCATGCAGCTCGAACGGCGGCTCGCGATGGAAGCCCGGCCGCTCGGCCTCGATCGCGAAGCAGGCGATGCCGCGATAGCCGTGGCTGCGGTCGGTCTGGGCATAGGCAACGGACAGTCCAGCGACGGCCGCATTGGTGATCCAGGCCTTGGCGCCGTTCAGCTTCCAACCGCCCTCGATCTGCTCGGCCTTCATCTCCAGGCCGCCGAAGTCGCTGCCCACGCCGGGCTCGCTCAGGCCCGCGCAGCCGATCAGCTCGCCGGTCAGCAGGCGCGGCAGAAGGCGTGCGACGTGTCCGGGCTGGCCGTCCCTGGCGAAGCGCGCACAGGCATTGTGGTGGTTGATCAGCGCGAAGGCGAAGGCGAAGTCGGCCTTGGCGATCTCCTCGAACGCGCGCAGCTTGCAGGAAAACGAAAGCCCCTGGCCGCCATGCGTCTTCGCCAGCTCGATGGTGTTGAGCCTGACGGCGCAGGCAGCCCGGATGGTTTCGAGCGGATAGCGCCGCTCCCATTCCCAGCGAGAGGCATTGGGCGCGACATGATCGGCGGCGAAGGCCTTGGCCTTGGCGACGACGGCGCGTTCTTCGGGCGTCAGGGTCTCGTCGAGCATGGGCCTGAGATACACGATTGGACCTTGGCGGCGCCAGCGGGCGCGCTAGAATGGCTCCTGCGCGGGTGTAGCTCAGGGGTAGAGCGTCGGCTTCCCAAGCCGTAGGTCGCGGGTTCAAATCCCGTCGCCCGCTCCAGATTCTCTTACGGAAGCGTTCAACTTGGAACGGTCCCTCGGGGCCGTTTTCTAATTCCCCATCCCGAAGATCAAAATCAGGATGGATGGGGAGGCAATAAGCCGGTCATAGCGGACGTGCGGCTCTTCGTTAGCCGGATAGCGCCATTGATGCACCGATAGTGCTGACATTCCCGAAGACACGCTGTAACACGTCGAGACGTTGACCTTGTTGGCTCCTGGCGACCGCCACCCGGCCGATCAAGGTGCAATTGACAGGGCTAACGAGGGAAGTGCCTGAAGTCGGCCAAACCTTGATCTCAAGCCTCGAACGGAGCGCCGCCTTTCGACGTGAATTCGTCAAGCCATTGTCAAATTGATCCGCAAGGAGGCCCGGAACACAATTTGGCAATTCCAGAGACTGATGTCGCCTGAACTCGCCATCCAGTCCGGCAAGCTCGCAGCCCTAGTGACCATTGGCAGGACCCACGTTCCCTGTTGAGTTTGCGGGAAACCTCTATATGTTTCTGCCCATGTGGAGAGACAAATGCGTTTTATCCTTGTTGGAGCCAGCCATTCTGTCGCGATACTAGAGGCGGCCGAGGCCAGCGGCATACCAGTAAGATTCTTTCATATAAAGAAAGCAATCTCGAGATCCACTCCGGGACCTGTTCTTTCTCCCAAGTTGAGATCGTCGTTGGACAACTGCAGCGACACAATATTCTCATCAATTGGTGGAAACGCCCACAACAATTTCGGTCTAATAGAGCACAGCAAGCCATTTGACTTCATACACCCGGACTTTCCCGCCTTGCGTCGCCCTGGCGCCAGCGGATTTGAGTGGATTCCCTATTCCGCAATAAAGGACCGGATGAAGAAAGCGGTTGGGCTCTGGTTGGATAGTTTAAGAACTTTAGCAGAGCTTTACCCAGGGAGAGTTAAACACCTCGAGTCTCCTCCCCAGATCGAAGACGAAACATTCATTCGCAACCATCTGCATGCTCGGCGGCTACGCTATCTAGGCAACAAGCCATATCAGATATCGGATCACCATCTTCGCTATAAGCTGTGGAGACTAAATTCGGATATCTTTGCCGAAAGTTGCAGGGAATGCGGCATTGAATTTATTCCGGTGCCACCTGAATCGATGGACGGGAATGGTTTTCTACGTCCTGACTTTTGGTCCAACCCGACGCACGCAAACGCCGCCTACGGAGCCCTGGTAATCAAACAAATGGTGGACGCGCAATGAAACATCCATATTCCAACGCGCCAGCCTACCGTCGATGGAGCCGTGCGATGGGCGGCGTATCGCGGGAGGATGTTGATCCGGTTGTATCATTCCCCTTCAAGATCAGTCGTTCCGACAATATCGTTACCGCGGGAAGTTGCTTCGCTCAACACATAGCAAGATATCTGACCAAGGCTGAATTCCAGCATTACGTTGCCGAGCCAGCGCATCCACTGCTGTCACCCGAGATAGCCGAAGCACATAACTACGGAATGTTTTCCGCGCGCTATGGCAATATCTATACCTCACGGCAATTGCTTCAGCTGCTCGAACGAGCCTATGGCAAGTTCACCCCTGAAGAGGATAGCTGGGCGCACGGAGATCGATTTGTCGACCCGTTCCGCCCGTCGATCAATCCGGATGGCTTCCGCACGGTAGAAGAGCTGCGGCTTGACCGTGACCAGCACCTCACCAAGGTGAAACTCGCCATACGCCGGGCGAAAGTTTTCGTCTTCACACTTGGTCTCACTGAGACATGGAGCAACAAGAAGGACGGATCTGTATACCCAGTATGCCCGGGCGTCTCCGGTGGCGTTTTTGACCCGGACAAGTACGGATTGCTTAATTTCAGTGTAAACGAGGTCGTGGCGGACATGAAGCGCGCGATACGCATAATGCGCGCGAAAAACCCCAAGGTCCGTATTATCCTGACGGTTTCACCCGTGCCGCTCGCCGCCACGGCAGAGGATCGTCATGTGCTGGTCTCCACGACAGTCTCCAAAGCTCGGCTGCGAGTGGCAGCGGACATCCTGTGTCAGGTTCTGCCAGACGTGCACTACTTTCCTTCATTCGAGATCATCACCGGGCAGCATTCCCGGGGAGACTATTTCGACGACACCCTTCGGAATGTCACGGATGATGGCGTCGAGCACGTAATGAGCCTGTTCTTCCGGCATGCGACAGACCAAAGCAGTGCTCCTCCGATACCGAGAAGGAAGAGATCGTCCATCGTTGCAAGACAAGACAGGCAACGGCAACGCGTGTCGGAAGTGCTTTGCGACGAGGCGCAACTGGATGTCGCATAGTCCGGGGTAACCGTCCTCGAACGGGAAACTGAACCGAAGACACATTCCGGCTCATTGGCGTGCTCTCCAATACCGTGTCGGATCGGTCGCGCGGCGTCGCGATTGACTGGTCCGGCATCTGTCGTGCCCCGATCGCGTCGGGTTGGCACGGCGGCGGTAGCCGTCAAGCCTAGCAATCGGCGACTGTTCGTGCGGTCGGTAGTCCTTCGGCATCGGTTATGGCGAGTGGCGGCAGCCGGTCCACAATAGGCACGTGATATCGGCTCGATTCCGGAACGCCACCGACCCGGCGCAGCACGCCGTCACGAGCGGGCTTTGCGCCGAATCTGGCCTGGCAGGCGCTTCATGCTCCACGAATTTTTTCGGCCTTCTCACCTGGAAGGAAGAGTAAGAATCCCGCTTCAGGACCGACATGTTCAGAAAAGGAAGGTCTCCATGGACACGGCCGTGGCAGCGCCGAAAACAAGCGACGACTACAACGCCGATGTGGCGGCCTTTTCCGCCTTTTGGCGCGGCGCGCCGGACAAGCAGGCCGCACGCGAAGCCCGCCATGCTTTCCTGCGTCGCCATGCGCGCACGCTCTACGACAGGCTGACCGACGGCCGGCGGAAGTTCGTGCGCGTCGAGCGGCTGGTCTACGGCGCTGCCGCGGCAGTGCCCGGCCTCGCGCCGACCAAGGCCGAAGTCGACGCCGAATCGGAGCTCAAGCAGGCGGACAAGCAGGGCGTCGAGATCGACCAGGGCATCCTCTCCAACCAGTTCCTCGCCGACCCGGAGTGCGGCCGCCATCTCTGCCACGCCATGCTGCTGCCGCGCGAGGAGTCGGTCGAGGCGCTGGCCAGGTTCCGGCGCGACGGCGTGCTCGATCTCGGCACGGCGCGGGTCGAGCGGCACGGCAAGGCCGCGGTGCTGCTGCTGTCCAACAAGCGTTTCCTCAATGCCGAGGACAATGCGACGCAAACCGCGACCGAGATCGGCGCCGACGTCTGCATCCTGGACCCCGACAGCCAGGTCGCGGTGCTGCGCGGCGACGTGGTGCCGTCCGGCAAGTATGCCGGCCGCCGCGTGTTCAACGCCGGCATCAACCTGACGCATCTCTACCACGGCAAGATCCCGTTCCTGTGGTTCCTGATCCGCGACCTGGGTTTCGTGAACAAGATGTTCCGCGGGCTGGCCAAGCCCGATGTGCCGCCCGACGAGGTCTCGGGCGATTCGATCGAGAAGCTCTGGATCTCGGCGGTCGAGACCTTCGCGATCGGCGGCGGCTGCCAGATCCTGCTTGCGACCGACTTCAACATCGCCGCGCGCGACGCCTACATGACCCTGCCGGCGCGCAAGGAAGGCATCATTCCCGCGATGGCGAACCTCCGCCTCGCGCGCTTCGTCGGCGACCGCATCGCGCGCCAGGCGATCATGTACGAACGCCGCATCGAGTGCGATTCCGACGTCGGCCGCATGATCTGCGACGAGGTCGTGGCGCCGGACGAGATCGACGCCACGATCGAGCGGGTGATCGACCGCCTGACCGGCTCGGGCGCGGTCGGCGCGATCGGCAACCGCCGTGCGCTGCGGCTCGCCGCCGAGCCGTTCGACCTCTTCCGCCAGTACGCCGCCCTCTATGCGCGGGAGCAGGCGCGCTGCCATTTCAGCCCCGCCCTGATCTCCAACCTTGAACTGTTCTGGAACGCCCAGAACAGGAAGGCGTAGCGTACCGGCGCCGCCGAGAGCCTTTGAATCTCTCTTACTTACTGCTGGGAGCGCGGCTCTCGTGGGCGCTAGCTTTGGTGCGACCTGCCCGCTACGGCGGCTCTCGACGTCCGGCCTTATGCTCTTTGGGTGAGCGCCATCCGGCGGGCGAATCGCTGTGTGAGCAAAGGCCCTAAGGTTGAGCTTACAACAAGCATCACCAGAACGGCGTTGAACATTGGCTTGTCGAGAAGCGGCTTCCCCGCCGCATTCGTCGTCTGCAGAGCCACCAAAGCCGCCGCCAGGGTCGCTGCGACCTGCGGCAAGGTAAGCGACCACATAGTTAGCCGCGCGTCTCCGCAATAGCCGAAGCTTCGACCCGCGAGCTCTGCGGCCAGCCATTTGCCAACCAGCAAGGCAGCAATTATTCCAGCTCCGGTCCAAAAATGGTCAACGATGCTTTGGACGAATAGAACCGGGTCGATCACGAACCCGGTCACAAAGAAGAAGATTGGAACGAAAAAGGCATTGCTCAGGAACTCGAGCTTTCCGGCAGCAGGTTTGTCGTGCACGGCCGAATTCACCGCAAGACCGGCGAGGAAGCTGCCGACGATTCCCGGAAGGTTGATCGCTTCCGCCAGTACCGCAGCCGTCGCAAGGATTGCCAGCAGGAGAATGAAGTAACCGCCTTCTTCATCTTCCAAGCGACGGAGGAGTCGTGCCCCGAGACGGCTGAGGCCGAAAAGTATCACGGGCACGAACACCGCAATCTCCACGAGTTGCAGCAATAATCCGCTCACGGTGAAGCCACCCACAAAGATCGGGACACAGATGGCAAAGACTACCAGGGAAAGCGTGTCCGAAAGCACCGTCGCTCCGACGGCGATCACCACGGGTTCAGAACCGGTCAGCCCCAGCCGAGCGACGATCGGGACGGCCAGCAATGTGTGAGAAGCCAACAGAGAGCCGATCACAACGGCTGGCACAACTTCGTAGCCTAGAGCAAGCGCAACGCCCGTACCCAGGAGCAACGGCATGCCGGTCGTGAGCACCCCAAAGATTATGGACCTTACCCGCTTCTGTCGAAACAGCGCGAGGTCGATGCCAAGTCCGGCGAAGAACATCAGCAACAGCTTGCCCAACTCTCCAAGAAAATCTGCGATTGGCCGTTGATCCTTGAAAAGGTCCAACACACTTGGTCCAAAAGCGACACCTACCAGCAAGAGACCCACGACGTCCGGTACGAGCGCGCGTCGACAAAGTCGTGGCACAATCACGATGAGTGCCATTCCGATTGCAAACTTGGCTATCGGGGGCAATGCACCCATATGGGCGCGGATGAAGTCAAAGGCGGACATCAACAACGCGCACCGATGTCATTTCGAATGAGTAGTAGCTACTGACAGAACCCGGCTGGAACGCCGAACATGCGCGTCAGGGGAGTGCAGCGCACGGCGATGCGTTGATGTGCCTGCACCGATGGGCTGACGGCGTGTCGTGTCGTTCAGTTCTTCGTTCCTCAGGCTCGCCCCCGTGCTGGTGCGCCGTGATAGCGGGGAGCCTTTCCGCGCAGCTATGCAGATTCGGCAACATCGCGGCTCCTCGACACACAGCGAAACCCGACATGGCTCGTCGATGTATCGACCGGCTCGGCATGACGCGCGGCCGGACGGTAACGGCGGCAGTAGTTCGGGGCGCAGAGATGCGAGCCGCCCTTCAGCACCTTGCGCGGGATACGGACATTCGGCTCGCGAGGGTCGTAGCTGCCCTTCATCGGCGCGCCACGCGGGTTCTCCGGAATGCAGCACGCCTTCGGTGCGTCGGCCGTGTGGCGGGCCGAGTACCAGTCGGCGGTCCATTCCCAGACATTGCCGATCATGTCGAAGACGCCGTAGCCGTTCGGCGGAAAGGCGCGCACAGGCGAGGTGCGCGCCCAGCCATCCGACTTCTCGTTTTCAATCGGGAAATTGCCTTGCCAGGTGTTGGCCATGTGCCTTCCCTCTGGCGTCAGCTCGTCGCCCCAGGCGAACTCGGCGCCTTCCAGCCCGCCTCGAGCGGCGAATTCCCATTCGGCTTCGGTCGGCAGCTGCTTCCCTGCCCATCTCGCATAGGCTTCGGCGTCCGTGTAGGCGATCTGCACCACGGGATGCTCGTCGAGCCCGCCGATGTGACTACCCTTGCCGCGCGGGCGCTTCCAGGTCGCGCCGAAGGTGAAGCGCCACCACTGGGTCCAGTCGCGCAAATCCACGACCTTCTTCGGTGGGGTGAACACGAGACCACCCGCCTTGAGCATATGCGGCAGGGCGTCGGGATAATCCTTGGGATCGGGATCGAGCTCAGCCCAGGTGACATACCCGGTAGCGCTTACGAAGGCACGGAACTGTGCGTTGGTGACCGGCGTCGCATCGATCCAGAAAGGATCGACGCTGACACGATGCGACGGCGCTTCCTCGGGATAGTGCCCATCGGAGCCCATGCGGAACGTGCCCGCTGGAATCTCGATCATTCCGGAGAGTGTTGCGCGTTCCACCACATCTTCCCGAAGGGACAAGTCACGGTCGGCTTTCATGTCGAAGAAGCGCCCTTCGGTCGCGCCAGGGTTTCCAGGGGTGCTTCACCGAAAAGCGCCCGATAGGCGACGGCGAACCGGCCGGGATCCGAGAACCCGATAGACCGTGCGATCTCGGCGACGCCGGTCACACCCCTGTCCGCATCACGCAACGCCGAGCGTGCCAGATTGAACCGGCGCAGGCGAGCATACTCCATCGGACTGCAGCCCAGAAAGTCCGCGCAATAGACCCGCAAGGTCCGTTCGGGCACGCCTACAGCCGCGCAAAGTCCAGGCAGCGACAGCCCAGGCCCGCCTCCCGCCAGAGCTTCCTCGAAACGTACCATGGCGGCGGCGCGCCGATTGCGTGTGGCGAACCGTCGATCAGGCTCCGCGGAGCCCAGCGCCGTCACGACTGCATGTATGAGGTCCTGCTCGAGCGCGCGGGCGACCTCGGCGCTTGCCAACAGCGCTGGTTTCCCTCCCGCGAGATGGGCTCCCTGCGCGATCAGCCGCCGCAATCTTGCGCCGCTGCCGGTGCACGGATGCACAAGCCCGTAGAAATCGAAAGAGGAGCTGCCGCCGAGCAGGGCACGGCGATGGCGTGCCAAGTCCGACGATGAGAGCAGGAGCAGACCCCAGTGCGCGGCACCCGTCACCCGCTGGTAGAATTGGTCACCCGGCCGATGCAGCACCAGACCGTTGCGCTGCAATGCAATTCCGTTCCACACCAACGAAGGCTTGCGCGAAAAGCTAAACGAGATCGCCACCGATGCCGGCGGTAAGGAGATGAACGCCAGACGAGGCGCGCCTTCCTCGACCACGAGCAGGCGGAGACATCGCATGTCGATCCATGACAGCCGCGCCGCGAACCGCGCACGGCCGGTCACGACAAAGCGGACCTCGGCGCTCGCGAGGCGAGCGCTAAAGTCGTCCGGGTCAGCGAAGCTATCGGTCCCGAACCCTGCCATCCACCTTCCGCTCGCGTGCGGGCGACCCCCTTTTCGCGGGCAGTATGGTCCCCCCCTCGAGCTCGGCTATGCAAAAACGGAAGGCCGTACCTCACTACGCAACTTTTCGGCGTAGCGATTCGGATGGTAGTTCGCCGAACAGCCCGCGGTACTCGACGGAGAAGCGGCCGAGTTCCCAGAAGCCATGCGCGGTTGCAACTCGCGTGACGGTGATCGCCGCGGGCTCGGAACGCAGGAGCATTTGGCGTGCCAGATGCATCCGTCGGAGCCAGAGATAGCGCACGGGGCCGACGCCCAGCGCTTCCTGGCAGCAGGTGCGTAGCGTGCGTTCGGACGCGCCAACCGCCGCGCAGATCTCCGGGAGATAGACGGGTTCGTCATGCTTCGCCTCGAGGAACTCGAGAAAACGGCAGACGATCTTCGCGTGCTGCCGGGGCTGCCGCCGTCGCTCGCCCGCTGCATTGGCCGTCAGTGCCGCGACCATGGCATGCGTGAGCTGCTGTTCCAAGGCCTTCGCCACGCCGGGCATCGCAAGCGTCTCGGCTGCCGTTCTGGCGAGTTCGATCGCTTGTGCGTGGAGCACCCGAATGTGCGCAAGCAACGCGGGCAGTACCCGAAGAAGATAGGTATCCGTCGGACAAGTGAGTTCGCGACCAGCGATCGCCTCCCCGGCGGCTGCGAGATCGGCATGCGCAAGGGACATCGCCCCCCAGTCATAGGCTCCGTCGGCGCGCACCACGCTCGTGGCGCCCACGCCGAACACGGCGAAGTCGTCCGCCTTCATTTCCAGCCCGCCGAGCCGCGAGGGGGTCTGCCCATCGGAGACGAAGTTCACCACCGCGCGCTTCATGTCCATCGTAGAGCGAGAAATTCTCGGCAGGTTGTCGGAGCCTGACTGAATCCACAGTCGATCGAAATCGACGCGCGCCAGTTCGGCCCGGAAGTCGCCGCGGCCGAGCGACAGGATGGTCGCGTGGCTGGCGCGGACCTTCTCCTGGTAGGCATCGGGATCGGTGAAGGTAAAGACCCGGCTCTGTGCCATTGTCGGCCCCCGCGCGTATCTCCAGTTTAGTCCTTCAACGTGGTATGGCGGCTGACACTATTGGCGTTCGCGAGGAGCTAGCCAAGGATATTCGCGGTGTCTCATCACCTAGACCAGCGCGACCTTACCGGTGGCCAGGTTGTAGACGGCACCGACGATGCGAAGCTTCCCTCCGACAACGAGGTCGGCGAGGATCGGCCTGGCCTCGACGAGGCGCTGGACGGTGTAGCGCACGTTCGCGACGGCGGCCCGCTCGGGCAAGTCGTCGCCCGACTCCTTGAGGACAGGCGCAATTCCGGGCTTCATGGCCCGCACGAGATCGGCGATGTGGCCGGGCAAGTCATTGCCCTTTTGCAGCGCGCCGACCGTGGCATTCACGGCGCCGCACGCCGTATGACCAAGGACCATGACGATCTTCGTTCCGAGAACGGCGGCGCCATACTCCAGGCTCGCAAGTCCATCGGGCGTCATGAAATTGCCGGCGACACGCACCACGAAGAGGTCGCCCGGCATTCGGTCGAAGGCGAGCTCGGGCGCGACCCGGGAGTCGGCACAGCCCAGAATGGCCGCGAACGGCGCCTGGCCCTGCGCCCGAGCCGCGCGGCTGGCGGAGAAATCCCGCTCGTTCAACCGGTTCGACGCATATCGCTCATTTCCTTCCAGCAGGAGGTTGAGCGCCGCATCGGGAGTTTCGGCCGCTCTGACGGGTTGCGACTTTGCTGGGCCGATGCAGGTCGTGACCGCCGCTGCAGCCAGTCCACCGCCCAAGACAAGGCGTCGGGACAAACCGCGCGCAAAGCAGGCATTGCACATCGCCGGAGCTCCTTCATCGCGACATCTGAGCTATTGCAAGGCTGGCGCCGCAACCAACCTCGTATCGACGGGTGTCTGATTGCATTCGGGCGCTAATCGAGGTGAGCAAACCGCCGGAGGCGCAATGCGCTTCCGGCCGCGAAGGCGGTGATGACCCGCTTTGCGGCGCCATCAATCGGCGGGCGCCACTTCCCTGGCGCCCGCCGTTATGGCTCGGCACACCAGCTATTCACTCGGGTTGCGGTGTCCGTCTTTCTTCATCCGATCCAAAATGGCCGACAAGTTGTAGCTCGATGGGTCCTGGAGCGGTGGGAATGCGGCGTAAGACTCGAGCTCCTTCGTCCACAGCAACTGGCCGATCGGCAGGATGTTCCAGTTGTAAAGGTAAGCGGTGCTCGGACCGGCTAACGCGCCGCCATATCCCATCGTGGTCTTGTCTTGGGTGGCGACAGCGATCTCGAAGGGGTCGCGCAGAATGTTCCCAATCTGGGTCCAGTGATAGGTCGTGGCCCCTGTTATTCCCCCTGTCGAGGTATCGGGGAACATCGTGTAGTAGAACTTCCAGTTCTTGTATCGAACGGCCGACGGTACGGGGCCGGTGTAATAGAAGAACGTATCCCGCGCCGATTTCTCGCTCTTCCCTTCGAGATAATCGCGCTGATCGAAGCCATCGAGCGTCGTCTTGACGATGCCGGGGTACGTGCCCGCTTCGATCTGCTTCTTCAACGCGTCGCCCTTTGGTCCGCCGGCGGCGTTCACCAATGTCGGCAGCCAATCGAGGGACGCAAACATTTCCTTCTTGACCGTGCCTGGCTTGATGTGATTCGGCCAGCGCACGACGAGCGGCGCGCGCATGCCGCCTTCCCAAGTGGTGAGTTTTCCGCCTCGGAATGGAGTCGTGCCGCCGTCTGGATAGGTAATGACTTCCGCACCATTGTCGGTCGTGAACACGACGATCGTGTTGTCGAGCTGGCCCATATCTTCCAGCTTTTTCAGCACGTAGCCGATGTTGTCGTCCATCTGCTTCATGCCGGCTTCGTTGATGCCCCAGTCCTTGCCGCCCTTCTCGCCCATCATGTCGAGGTACTTCGGCGGCAACACCGTCGTAATGTGCATACGCGCAGGGTTGTACCAGACGAAAAACGGCTTGTTGGTCTTCTTGGGATCGTTGCGGTCGAGATAATCGATGACCTTCGCCGAGATCTCCTCGTCCACGGTCTTCGAGCGCTCGAGCGTCAGCGGCCCCTCGTCCTGGCAGGTCTGGTTCTTCGCCGTTCCATCGGAAGACTTGCAAGCGAGAACCGGACGCGGCGGCGTCAGGCAGGTCGCGGTTCTGGGATCCACCGCGCCCGGGACCTCGGGAAGACCCGGTATTGGCGTGTTCCTGCACGGCGGAGCGATGCCCTGTTCGGCAGGGCTCTTGTTGATGTCGAAGAAGCTGACGCCCTGCATGGCGTCGAGGTGATACAGATAGCCCCAGAATTCGTTGAAGCCGTGCGCGGTCGGCAGTGCGTCGGTGTGATCGCCCAAGTGGTTCTTGCCAAATTCACCGGTGTTGTAGCCAAGGTCGTTCAGGAACTTGGCGAGCGCCGGCGTCCCTGGCTGCAGGTAGGACGGGCTGCCAGGAAGCTGCGGCGGGATCATCCCAGTGCGCAGCGGATGCATTCCGGTGAAGAAGGAATTGCGGCCCGCGGTGCAACTCTGCTCCGCGTAGTAGTGCATGAAAATCGCGCCTTCGTTGCCGATACGGTCGATGTTCGGCGTTTCGCCGACCATCAGCCCGCGATGGTAGATGCTCGGCTGCATCCAGCCGATGTCGTCTCCCATGATGAAGAGGATGTTGGGCTTCGCCGGTGCCTGGGCGCCGGCAGGTGATGTCGCGAGCACAGCTGCCACGGCAGCACTGCTTGCGGAGAGGAGCAGTCGCTTAAGGTCCATCTCTCGAACCTCCTTTGGGCTGACGAAACATGAGGGCACAGCGCACCGGATGAGTCGGATCGCTGCGCAGGATCACTGAGGAACCAGCGATGCGTGATCGTCCTCTCGCACCGTGCGAGCGGCTATGCATTTTCGGCAAAGTGGGATGTGGAGCACGCGGCCAATGACGACGGTGCTCAAGACACGCGCGCGCGTCAGCACTTACGAGGCGGAGCGTTCTCCCAACGTCGAAATGCCGATAGAGTCCGGGTATTCGACGGTGCTGCAGCCCGGCTAATGCTCCCTGGGCGCGTGCTTGCCCAGGATGCGCTGCAACGTGCGCCGGTGCATGTTGAGGCGCCGCGCCGTCTCCGAGACATTGCGGTCGCACTGCTCGAAGACGCGCTGGATGTGCTCCCAGCGCACCCGGTCGGCCGACATCGGGTTGGAGGGCGGCGGCGGCAGCTTGCGGCCGTGCGCGGTCAGCGCCTGCTCGATGGCGTCGGCATCGGCCGGCTTGGCGAGATAGTCGACCGCGCCTTCCTTTACCGCTGCGACGGCGGTGGCGATGTTGCCGTAGCCGGTCAGCACGACGATGCGGATGTCCGGCCGCGCCTGGCGCAGCGGTCCGACCAGCTCGAGCCCGTTGCCGTCGCCCAGCCGCAGGTCGAGCACGGCGAACGCCGGCGGCCGCGCGGTCTGGGCCAGCGCTTCGGCGACCGACCCCACGGCCGTCACAATGAAACCACGCAGCTCGAGCGCGCGCGCGATCCGGTTCCGGAATGCCGCATCGTCGTCGGCGATCAGCAGCGTCCGGTCCTTGGCATTCGTCGCGCCAACCAGGATGGGCGAGACTGGGCGGGGGGCGCCTATGTCACTCATGACCTCTCCTTGGACATTTTCGCCGCTATGTAGCCCTGAAGACCGGATTTGGCCAGCGCACCGCCACGGCGGCTCCCCCCGGCCCCTCGCTGCGATTTCCGAAGCTCACCGAGGCGCCGGTCCGTTCCAGCAGCGTCTTGGCGATAAAGACCCCCAGGCCCATGTGGCCTTCCACACCTTGCCGGGTCGAAATGAAGGGTGTCCCGAGTTCGTCCAGCAGGGCCTCGGAGAAGCCGGGCCCATCGTCCGACACCTCGACCTCCGACCATTCCGTGGTCCAGCGCGTGGCGATATGAATCTCCCGGTTTGCAAAGGACACGGCGTTCTGAACGATGTTGCCGATGCCCTGCAGGATCTCCGGGCTCCGCAGCTGGATCGGCGCGGTGGTCGGCACGGCTTCGCCGATCGGCCCCGCCTCGAAGGTGATGGCAATGCCCTCGCGCTGGTAATTCTGCGCGGCAGCTTCGATCAGTGCCGGCAGCGGCACCAGCACATAGGCGTCCGATACGTCGCCGGCCGGATCGACCGACAGCCGCGCCAGGATGGAGCGGCAGCGCTCGGACTCGGCCGCCAGGAGCTCGACATCCTCGCGCAGCGGATCGTCGGGCTCGACCTCGCGCAGCATCTCCTTGGCGACGACGGCGATGGTCGACAAGGGCGAGCCGAGCTCGTGCGCCGCCGCCGCCGCCAGCGCGCCCAGGGCCGACATGCGCTGCTCCTGGGCCAGAGCGGCCTGTGCGGCCAGCAGGGCGGCGTTCATCTGGCGCGCTTCTTCCGCCAGCCGCCAGCCGTAGAGCGTGACCAGAAGGGTGGTGAGGCTGAGGCCAACCCAGGCGCCGGCCTGGTAGATGTCGGGCAGTTCCGGCGGCGTGCCCGTCCAGGGCAGTGGCTGATGCAGCACGCCCAGCAGGCCGATGCTGACGATGGTCAGCAGCGACAAGGCGATGTTGCTCGCCAGCGACAGGATGGTGGCGCCGATCGCGACCGGCGCCATTAGCAGCAGCGAAAACGGATTGGTGAGACCGCCGGTCAGGTAGAGCAGCACGGCGAGCTGCACGATGTCGAAGGCCAGGAAGATCGTGGCCTCGCGGTCGTCGATGCGCGCCGAGGCCGGACGGCCGAGGCTGACCGCGAGGTTGAGCAGGGCCGACAAGGCGATGGTGCCGCCGACCGGCAGCAGCGGCAGGGTGAAGCCCAGGCCCCAATGGACGACCGACACGGTGAAGAGCTGGCCAGCGACGGCACCCCAGCGGATCAGCACCAGCGTGCGCAACCGCACGCCGCCACGCGGCGGCAGGCCGGGGCTGGACGAGGCCAGCGGCGCTGGACCGGCGGGCGGCGAGGATTGCTCGACGCGCGCGGCCATAGGCTATGCCTCGATCATGAGGGGCTATTCCTCGATCATGAGATGCTTGCGATGCACCGTGATGAAAAGCGGGATCTTGCGCTGCTGCGTGCGGTCGGGCGGTTCCTTCACCAGCCGGCCGATCTCGCCCAGGATCAGCCCGGTGATGGTCGGCAGCGGCAGCTCGCGCGCCTCGTCGAGCTTGACCCAACGGATGTCGCCCATCTCGCTCGAGTGGCGGATCTCGCCACTCGCGTCCTCGGCCCGCGCCATGAAGAAGCGCGCGTTGAAGCGGCGCGGCCGGCCGGGTGGCGTGACGGCGCGCGCGATCAGGTCGAGCGAATCGAGAGCGGGCGCCAGGCCCTGATCGAGGAAGCCCTTCCAATGCTCGCCATAGTCCTTCTTCGGCGCACCGCCGGCGAGCGGCTTGCCGAGGATCAGGCCGCTCTCCTCGAAGGTCTCGCGGATGGCCGCGACGCCGAGCGCCTTGGCGCGCTGCTCGCTCGCGGCATGCAGCAGCCGCTCCTTGACGTGCGGGTCGAACGGCGTGGCGACCGGGACATGGGCATCGGGCTTGTCAACGCGCCCGCCCGGAAAGACGTAGCGGTTCGGCATGAAAGCCGACTTGGCCGCGCGGCAGCCCATCAGCACCTCGGGCGTGTCGCCCTTCATGCGCACCAGGATCAGCGTCGCGGCATCGCGCGGCCGCATGTAGGGGTAGCTCTCCTCGACCTTTTCGACCGGCCGCTCCTGGCCGGGCGTCAGCGGGATATCGCCGTGGACATAGCCTTTGTCGGTGCCGCGTACGACGGCGCCTTCGGGGATGGTTGGTTTGCTCATGGGCAAGACGATAAAGCATATGTCGCCCCGAGCGAAGTGAAGGACCTCAACCTCCACCACAGACTCGGTGATCGATAGGAAGCTAGAACGACCACCCCACTGCCGTATCCGGCCGGAACACCACGATGCTCTTGTTGCCGCCGGGTACCTCGACCTGCTCCGGCGCTTCCATCGGCTTGGCTTGCAGGGTAATGCGCGCCTCGTTGGGTGGCAGGCCGTAGAAGCGCGGGCCGTTCAGCGAGGCGAAGGCCTCGAGCTTGTCGAGCGCGTTCTCTTCCATGAAGATCTGGGCATAGACCTGCATCGCCACCGGCGCGTTGAACACGCCGGCGCAGCCGCAGGCGCATTCCTTGGTGTCCATCGTGTGAGGTGCGGTGTCGGTGCCGAGGAAGAATTGCGCGCTGCCCGAGGTCGCCGCCTTGCGCAGTGCGAGACGGTGCTCCTCGCGCTTGGCGATCGGCAGGCAGTAGAAGTGCGGACGGATGCCGCCCTTGAAGATCGCATTGCGGTTGTAGCTGAGATGATGCGGCGTGATCGTCCCGCCCAGCCGGCCGGGATGGGCCTCGACGAACTGCACGCCCTCGCGCGTAGTGATGTGCTCGAGCACGACCTTCAGGCCCGGATGGCGCTTCAGCAGCGGCGCCAGCACCTTGTCCAAAAACACCGCCTCGCGGTCGAAGATGTCGACCTCGGGATCGGTGACCTCGCCATGCACCAGGAGCGGCATGCCGGCCTTCTCCATCGCCTCGAGGCCGCGGGCGATCGCGTCCATCGAGGTCACGCCATGGGCCGAGTTGGTCGTGGCGTGGGCCGGATAGAGCTTGGCGGCGACCCACACGCCCTCCTCCTTGCCGCGCGCCAGCTCGGCCGGATCGGCGCCGTCGGTCAGGTAGCAGGTCATCAGCGGCTCGAAAGCCAGCCCGGCCGGAACCGCTCTGCGAATACGCTCGCGATAGGCGGCGGCCTCGGCGACCTTCGTCACCGGCGGCACCAGGTTGGGCATGATGATGCCGCGGGCGAACTGGCGCGCCGTGTGCACCGCGCAGGCAGCCAGCATCGCGCCGTCGCGCAGATGGACGTGCCAGTCGTCGGGCCGGCGGAGAGAGAGCGTCGTGGGCTGGGACATATGCGTTTCTACGCTTGCTCCCGCACCCCCTCCAATGTTGATTGCGGGCATGACCGACCTGAAAGATGCCATTGCCTTCGCCCAGTCCATCGAGTCCAAATGGGCGGCGGACATGAAGATGCCCGACGGGCAGTTCGTGATGACCTGGGATTCGGGCGAGAAGGCGCCGGACGACGAGATGCTGGGGCCTGTGGCCCACCGGGGCGGCCATTCCGGCATCGTCTATCGCGGCGGCAAGCTGCTGGCCGAATGGGGCGACACCAACCGCGCCGACATGACCTTCAGCGTCGCCAAGAGCTTCCTCTCTCTGCTGGCGGGCCTCGCGGTCGGCGACGGGCTGATCCGGAGCCTCGACGACAAGGTCGCCGACTACAAGCTGGATGACGGCTTCGCCAGCGCGCAGAACAAGGACATCACCTGGCGCCACCTGCTGACCCAGACCAGCGAATGGTCGGGCACGCTGTTCGGCAAGGAGGACCGCATCGACCACAACCGCGTGGTCGGGCTGCAGGTCGCCGAGGGCCCCAAGGGCACGCGCCGCGCGATGAAAACGCCGGGCAGCTACTACGAATACAACGACGTGCGGGTGAACCGGCTGTCGCTCTGCCTGCTGCAGCTCTTCAAGGAGCCGCTGCCATCGGTGCTGAAGCGTCGCATCATGGATCCAATCGGCGCCTCGAACGGCTGGCGCTGGGAAGGCTATCGCAACTCGACGGTGACGATCGACGGCAAGCCGATGGTCTCGGTTCCGGGCGGCGGCCACTGGGGCGGCGGTATCGTGATCTCCGCCCGCGACCTCGCGCTGATGGGCCTGCTGGTGGCGCAGGGCGGCGTCTGGAACGGCCAGCAGCTGCTGCCCAAGGGCTGGACCGCGGAGCTGGTGAAGCCCTGCCCCGTCGCGCCGTTCTACGGGCTGATGTGGTGGCTCAACACAGACCGGCGCCAGTTCGCGGCAGCCTCGGAGCGCAGCTACTTCGCCTTCGGCTGGGGCAGCCACATCGTCTGGATCGATCCGGACAACGATCTCGTCACCGTGCTGCGCTGGGTCGAGCGCAAGCAGGCCGGTGGATTCGTCGACCGTCTTCTGGGTGCCCTCAAGCAATGAGCATCGACTACTCTGCCGTCCCGCGCATGCCGGACGGCCGCACGGCCCTCGAAACCATCGAGGCCGTCGCCGCCACCGCGCGCACCGTCAAGGTGCCGATGGGCCCCAGAAGCGCCGGAGGAAACGGCCAGCAGATGTGGCACATCTGGGGCGAAGGCTCCGGCAAGCCCGCGCTGCTCCTGTTCCACGGCGGCTCGGGCTCGTGGATCCATTGGATCCGCAACGTGCAACCGCTGTCACAGCATTTCACGGTCTACGCCTACGACGCGCCGGGGCTGGGCGACAGCGACCCGCCCGACGACGTGCGCGACATCTGGTCGGTGACGCACTGCGTCGATCACGCCGTACGGGAATTGCTGCCGAAGGACGAGAAGTTCTTCCTCACCGGCTTCTCGTTCGGCGGCATGGTGTCGGGCCATCTTGCGACGCTGATGCCCGAGCGCATCAGGCGCATCGTGTTCGTCGGCGCCGGCGGGCTGAAGGCGACGCGCAAGCCGACCGAGAAGCTGCATAAGCTGCTGCCCACGATGGCGCCGCAGGTGCTGGCCGACGAGGCGCGGCGCAATCTCGAGCTGCTGATGCTGCACGACCCCAAGAACGTCGACGGCGTCGCCATCCACATGCAGATCATGAATACCACACGCGCCAAGACGCGCAGCCGCGACATGGGCATCGCCGGCGCGCTGTCGAACGTGCTGCCGCAGGTGAAGACGCCCTTCACCGGCATCTGGGGCGAGTTCGATTCGACGACCTATCCCTACATCCAGGAACGCATCGACCTGTTCACGGCGCTGCAGCCGGACTTCCGGATGCACCTCATCCCCGGCGCCGGCCATTGGGTCGCCTACGAGGCGGCCGACGCCTTCAACGCCAAGCTGCTCGAGGTGCTGCGCTAGTGCGCACCGTCGAGCCAAAGGCACCGTGTCATCCCGAGCGCAGCGAGGGATCTATGGAACCAAGTGCATAGATCCCTCGCTGCGCTCGGGATGACACGATCCTGCAATTGCGGACGGGGCTCGGAAGGGCCACGCTGCGGAACATGAAAACCGAAGTCACCGAGATCGCCGACAAGATCTATCGCCTTTCGACCCTGGTCCCTCAGATCGGGCCGAACGGCTTCACCTTCAACCAGTTCCTGGTCGACGCCGACGAGCCGCTGCTGTTCCACTACGGCCATCGCGCGATGTTTCCGCTGATCAGCGCGGCGGTGAAAAGCGTGATCCCGCTCGACAGGCTGCGCTGGACGACCTGCAGCCACGTCGAGGGCGACGAATCGGGCGCGATCAACGAATGGCTGGCGGCGGCGCCCAATGCCACGCCGGCGCACGGTCAGGTCGGCATCAACATCTGGGTCACCGACATGGCCAACCGCGCGCCGCGCGTGCTGAAGGACGACGAGGTCATCGATCTCGGCGGCAAGAAGGTGCGCTGGCTCGACACGCCGCACGTGCCGCACAACTGGGATGCCGGGCTGATCTACGAGGAGACGACCGGCACGCTGTTCAGCAGCGATCTCTTCACCCAGATGGGTCCCTGCGAGGCGACGACAAGCGGCGACATCGTCGATGCCGCGATCGCCACCGAGAAGGCGATCCCCTACATGCCGAGCACGCCGCAGGCCGAACCGACCTTGCGCCGGCTCGCTGCACTGTCGCCGAAGACGATCGCCCTGATGCACGGCCCGACCTTCAAGGGCGACGGCGCCGCTGCTTTGACGGCGCTGGCCGAGTACTACGCAGCAAAGCACTGACCTTTCATTACGGCGCTGCCTTCAACCCCAGCGACTCGAGATAGCTCCAGCGCACGGTCGCGTTCGGCAGGCGCATGCCGTCGAGATATTGGGTCAATGCCCGCTGGATCAACGCGTCGGACGGTTTCACCGCAGTACGGCCGTCGGCGAAGGCGACGATCTCGTTCCAACCGTCAGGACGCGGGATCGAGACGACGGTCGAGGGCGTATCGAGGTTCTTGTAGGTCCAGAACGACCAGCCGATGCCGTGCGTCTCATGCAGCGCGCGAAACTGCTCGTTCCATTCATCGGTCAACTCGCCGGTCTCGCCGAGGAAGAGCGGCACGTTGTAGCGATTCGAGAAGTTGAGATGGCGCTGGATCGAGTCGCGCTCCGTGCTCGCCCAGAATGAATGATAGGTGTAGGCAAGATTGTCGGTGAAGGGTGGGCCGAACATGTCGAAGCTCGAGCTCCACTGCCCACCGGCAAGGATCACGACACGCCCTGGATCGACCGAACGGATCGCCTCGGTCACCTTCCTGTAGAACGGCTCGAGCCTTGGATTGAGCGTCGCCACGTCATGATAGGGCGCGATCGGCTCATTCAGGATGTCGTAGCCCAGGATCGCCGGATTGCCCGCATAGCGCCTGGCGATCGCCTGCCAAAGGGCGACGGTGAGGGCGCGATGGCGCGGCACGTAGAACATCAGCGGGTAGCCCGGCCCGTCGTCATGGTTGATGCCGGTCTGGCCGCCGGGTGCGGCATGCAGATCGACGATCGCGTACAGGCCGGCCTCGCGCACCCAGCCCAGCACGCGATCGAGCAGTGCCCAGCCGGGGCCGGTCATCGAGCCGTCGGCCGTCATGAACAAGCCCCAGTGCAGCGGGATGCGCACCGTGTTGAAGCCGACCGACTTGATGAACCGGATGTCGTCCTCGGTGATGTAGCGCTCGCGGAAATCGGTCCAGAACACGCGCGCCCGTTCGGGACCCAGCAGGCGCTCGAATGCGCCGTAGATCTGATTCGGTGCCTTGGCGACCTCGAACTTGAACATGTAGCCTTCGGGCATCAGCCAGTTGCCGAAGCTGATCCCCTTGATGTGCAACACCTTGCCATCCGGCGCGACGAAGCTCCTGCCTTGCGTCCGGACCAGTCCGGTCTCGGCCGTCGCCGGGACAGCGAGCGAGAGCACGATCATCAGTGCAACAAGCAGCGAACGCATGACGCAACTGTAACAGACGCATATTGTCGGGCCGCATGATTCTCGCCGCCTTCCTGTTGCCGGTTGCCGTCGTCGTCCTCGTGATTCTCATCCAGCGCTTCGGACTGCCTGTGTTCCTCGCATTGATGACGATAGTGGCGGGCTACGGCATCGCCGCGGACATGACCTTCCAGTCGATCGGCAAGGCCTTCGGCCTGGGCTTCGCCGCGACGCTCGAACAGACCGGCCTGCTCGTCATGGCGGGTGCGCTGGCGGGAATGCTCGCCATCAGCCAGCCCTTGCGCGGACCGATGGCGGGCGCGGCCGGCGTCGTGGCCGGACTGGGCGGGACGGCGGCCGGCGGGCTCGCGCTGCTGCAGCCGGCAGGCAACGGAGCCCCGCGCCGCGCCATCGGGCTGGCGATGACGTTGCTCATCGTTCACGCGCTCGTGGTGCCTTCACCGCTCGCCGTCGCGGCCGCCTCGGTCACCAAAGCAGATTTGAGGACGATGGCCTTCGTCGCCATTCCCGTTGCTGCCATCGTCGCCGTCCTCATCTGGCTGCTGGTCACCCGCGGCGATCCGACCCGTGGCGCGCTGCCGGTCACGTGGCTGGCGATCGCGATCCCGCTCGCGCTGCTCGTCCTCCAGTCGATTGCCCAGATGCCGAGCGAGCCGCTCGGCAGAGGCGGCGCGCGCGAGTTCTATACCGGCATCAGCCGGCCGTTGATCCTCGCCGTGCTGGCGATCGCGCTGGCGCTGGTGCTCTCGCGCCGCTGGCAGCCCGCGGTGCTGGCCGACACGCGTTGGGCGCCCCTGCTGCTGACGGTCGGTGCCGCCGGCGGCTTCGGGCGCGTGCTCGACGAGACCGGCATGGCGGAACTGCTGGCAGAGCGCGCGCTCGATGCGCGCCTGGGCCTGCTGGCGCCGTTCCTCGCGGCGGCGATCGTCAAGACGATGCAGGGCAATTCGTTGAGCGCGGTGCTGACCGCCTCGGGCATGATCGAGCCAATGCTGCCGGCACTCGGGCTCGACAGCGCCACCGGCCGTGCGCTCGCAGCCGCCTCGGTCGGCGCGGGCTCGATCGCGATCTGCCACGTCAACGACCCTTTTTTCTGGATCGCCGCCCATATGGCAGGGCTGCCGCCACTCGGCGCGCTGCGTGCGATCGCGCTGGGCAGCCTGGCGGTCTCGCTTACTGCGCTGCTGCTTCTGTCTGCGGTTCGTCTGGCACTGTGAGGCCGGCGCGGTGGATCTGGGCGGCAAGCAGGCACAGGCATCCGGCAACCTCGCAAAGCGGTGCGACCGCCGCCTGAAGCATGTCCGCGCCGACAACGGATGAGCCTTGCGTCAGGTGGGCTTGCGACAGGGCATCCTCGGTTTGCTTCAGTAGCCAGCCGAGCGGCAGGCTGGCGCCGTTCAGCCAGGGCACGTCATGGCGTAGCCAGACGTCGAGATCCATCGCCAGCTCGTGAGCCGCGTCGCGCGCCGAGGCGACGTCGAAGGCCGCGGCCAGGAGCTGCGCCGGCTGTTCGGGCTTCGCGGGCGCAGCGGGCACGTAGAGGAGCAGCGGAGCATCGATCAGGGCGGCACAGAACTGCAGCAGCGCCGGATCGCGATCGTCGCCCATCACCATCTGGCGGATGCCGCGCACCAGGCCCGGCAGGTGATGCTGCCGTCCCTGCCGCACCAGGGTGGCGAGATCGGCCAGGACGTTGGCCGCCTGACCGAGATCGCCCAGCCAGCGTGCCGCCAGCGCTTCGGTCGCGCCGCCGCGGTCGGAGAACAGCGCGGCGATCTGCCGACCCCGCAGATCGCGGGCGCGGGCATTGTCGACGTGATCGATCGGCGCCGCCGTCTGCTCGACCTCGGCTGGCGCCACGACGCCCTGCGGATCGAATTCACGGCTGCTGCCGATCACCTGTCCCGACGCCGCGACGACCATGTCCGTGCCGCGCCAGGTCACGTTGACCTTGAGAATGGTAGGCGCGCGCAGGCGCAGGTGCACCGTACGCACCACGATCGGCTGATAGCCCTCGCGCTCGAGCGCGACCCGCAGGCGGCCGGACGGCTTGCCGCGGACCACCAACGTACGCTGACCGTCGCTCTTGCGCAGAAGAGTCTGCGTGACCGCCGGCGGCCAGGTGCTGATCTGCAGTTCGGCAAAGAGGCTGCCGTCGGCCAGGCTGTCGACCATGGTTCCTCGGATCGGTTGGTGAAGGAAACCTATGGCCCGGCACGGCCGCCGGCTTTGCGCTGGATCAATCGTCAGTCGAGCTTCACCCCCGACGCCTTCAGGGCCGGCTCCCACGCCTTGCGGTCGGCGGCGAGGAACTCGGCGAAGCCAGCGCGGCCGGCGGGCGGCAGGTCGAGGCCGAGATCGTCCTTCCAGCGCTTCTGGATCTCCGGATTGGCCAGCGCCTCGCCGATTGCGGCCTCGAGTTTCGCGATGATCGGCTCGGGCGTGCCGGCCGGCGCGCCAAGCCCGTACCATGATGTCGCGACATAGCCCGGCAGCGTCTCGGCGATCGCCGGAATGTCGGGCGCGGCGGCAGAGCGCTCGGCTGAGGTGACGCCCAGGCCCTTCACCTTGCCGCCGCGCACCTGCGGCAGCATCGAGGGCATGTTGGCAAACATCATGTTGACCGTGCCGGCGATCAGGTCGCCGTAGGCGGCGCCCGCGCCCTTATAGGGCACGTGGATGATGTCGACGCCCGCCATCACCTTGAACAGCTCGCCGCTCAGATGCAGCGAGGAGCCGGGACCCGACGAGGCGAAGGAATATTTGCCCGGCGCCTTCTTGCAGAGTGCAATCAGCTCCGCGACGGTGTTGGCCGGCAAGTTGGCAGTGACGCCGAGCAGGTTCACCAGCAGCGCCAGCCGCGACACCGCGATGATGTCCTTGTCCGGATCGTAGGGCAGCCTGCTGTAGAGCTGCGGATTGATGGTGTGGCTCGCCACCGAAATGAGGCCCAGCGTGTAGCCGTCGGGCGCGGCGCGGGCGATCTCGACCGTGCCGATGTTGCCGCCGGCACCGCCCTTGTTGTCGACCACGAAGGACTGCCCAAACGTCTTGCTGAGCTGGTCGCAGATCAGCCGGCTGACGCCGTCGGTGCCGCCGCCCGGCGCGAAGGGCACGATGAAGCGCACCGGCTTGGCGGGCCACGCTGCCTGCGCGCGCGCCGCCTTCAGCGGTGTCGCGGCAGCAAGGCTGCCAAGCATCAAATGACGGCGCTTCATCGATTTCCTCCTGAATTCTTCTTGGCTGCAGCATATCTGCGGCGATAGCGTGCGACCCAATGAATTCGCCGGAGGACGCACCGACGGAACGGCAGCCCGCGGTGCGAGAGTTGCTGCGCAAGCCGGACTTCCTGCGACTGTGGCTGGTCGGCGGCTTCGCCAATGCGATGCGCTGGCTCGAGCTGCTCGCCTCCAGCCTGTTCGCCTTCGAGGTCACGGGATCGGCGCTGGCGGTGACCGGCGTGGTGGCTGCACGGCAGTTGCCGCAACTCGTGTTCGGGGCCTTCGCCGGCGCGGTGTCCGAAGCGGTCGATCGCAAGCTGATCGTCATGTTGGCCCTGCTCGTTCCGGCCGCCGTTTCGACCGTGCTGGCGACGCTCGCGACTATCGGGCACCTGGCCTTGTGGCACATCGCGTTGGGCAACCTGGTGGCCGGCACAATGTGGGCGACCGAGATGTCGACCCGCCGCCGCATGGTCGGCGAGGCGGCCGGGCCCCATCGCATCATACCGGCAATCGCGCTCGATTCGGCGACCGGCGCCGCGACCCGCATGATCGGCCCGCTGCTCGGCGGCTTCGCCTTCGAATGGCTGGGCATGAAGGGCGCCTACACGGTATCGGCTCTGGTGCAATTCGCCTGCGCCTTCGCCCTGGCGGGCCTCACCCATCGACAGATCACGCGCCGCCTGGCTCTGGGGCGCATTCCGGCCGACATCGCCGAGGGGTTGCGCTTTGCCCGCACCAAGCCGCTGATCCTGCTGGTGTTCGGCGTCACGATCGTGACCAACGCCTTCGCCTTCTCCTACCAGGGACTGGTGGCGCCGCTTGGGCTCGCCGAGTTCCACGTCTCGCCCGGCCTGGTCGGCCTGCTGGCGGCCGCGGAGCCGCTTGGTGCCCTGCTTGGCGGCGCACTCATCGCGGCCGGCGTGCTGCGCATGGACCGCCGGCTGCTGTTCGCCGGCGGCTCATCGCTGTTCATGGTGATGCTGCTCGTGGTCGCGCTCTCGTCGTCCTACTGGCTCGCCCTCGCCGTCCTGATCATCGGCGGCTTCGGCACGGCGGGCTTCAGCAACATGCAGACGACGCTGATGCTGACCGAGGCGCCAATCGAGATGCGCTCGCGGTTGATGGGAATCGTCACGGTCGGCATCGGCACCGGCCCGCTCGGCGTGCTGCTCGCCGGCACGATCGCCCGCGAGCTCGGGCCGCGCGGCGCCGTATTCGTGATGGCGAGTCTGGGACTGGCCGCGACCCTTGCTCTCGTCGTCGCCCTGCGGCGGCGCTGATCAGGTCGTCTTCAGCAGCAGCTTGCCGGCAACCTGGCGGCCTTCGAGACGGCGGTGCATCTCGGCCGCCTGCGCCAGCGGGAATACGCCCTCGATCGGCACCTTGAGCCAACCTTCCGACAAGCCTTTCAGGCAATGTGCGACGCCGGCCTCCCATTCAGGCGAGCGCTGGTCGACATGGCCGAGATGCAGGCGGGTGAAGGTCTGCGAGCGCGGCAGGATGCGCTCGCGGATATTCTTGAACGGCTGGCCCTCGGCCTCGCCGATGCTGATGATGTGGCCGAGCGGGCGGACCACGCCGAACACGCGGTCGAGCATCGAGGCGCCGTAGGAATCGATCGCGAGATCGACGCCCTTGCCGCCGGTGAAGTCGAGCACCGCCTTCTCGAAATCCTCGGTCGCGTAGTTGATCACCCGCGAGGCGCCGTAGTCGAGCGGCCGCCTCTCCTTGCCGGCAGTTCCGGTCGTGCCGATCACCTTGACGCCCGCATGCACCGCGAGCTGGGTGACGGCGAGGCCGACACCGCCGCCGATCGCGCTCACCAGCACCGTGCTGCCGGGCTTCAGCCGGCCGTGGATGGTGTGGAGCATGTGATAGGCGGTCAGCGCCGTGATCGGGAAGGCGGCGCCGACATCGAGCGGTACATCGTCCGGCAGCTTGATCAGGCCGGCGGCACCCGCCACACATTTCTCGGCATAGCCGCCGCCCTTCTCCGGAAAGGTCGCGACCCGGTCGCCGACCTTCACGTTGGTGACGCCCGGGCCGAGCTTCGACACGGTGCCCGAAACCTCGAAGCCCATGACCAGCGGATAGACCATGGGATGCGGGTAGATGCCCTGGCGGACCTGCGTGTCGGCCCAGTTGCAGCCGGCATAGGCTGTGTCGATCACCACCTCGCCCGGACCCGGCACGGGATCGGGCATGTCGGCCAGCACGAGCTGGTCGGGACCGCCTTTGTCATGGATGACGACTGCCTTCATCGTATGCTTCCCTGGACTGAATTGGCATGGTGCTTGCTTAATTCACACGTTCCCGCTGTGTAGGAGAGTGTCATGGATATCGGTGTGTTCATTCCGATCGGCAACAATGGATGGCTGATCTCCACGACGTCACCGCAATACATGCCGACCTTCGAGCTCAACAAGCAGATCGTGCTGAAGGCCGAGCATTACGGGCTCGATTTCGCGCTGTCGATGATCAAGTTGCGCGGTTTCGGCGGGCAGAGCGAGTTCTGGGACCACAATCTGGAATCCTTCACGCTGATGGCCGGCCTCGCCGCCGTCACCAAGAACATCCAGCTCTATGCCTCGGTCGCGGTGCTGACGATTCCGCCGGCGATCGTGGCGCGCATGGCGTCGACCATCGATTCGATCTCGAACGGCCGCTTCGGCATCAACATCGTCTCCGGCTGGGCCAAGATGGAGTACGAGCAGATGGGACTGTGGCCGGGCGAGTCTCACTTCGCCAAGCGCTACGACTACAGCACCGAGTATGCCACGGTCCTGCGCGAACTGTGGGAGAAGGGCTCGTCCGACTTCAAGGGCGAGTACTTCAAGATGGAGGACTGCAAGCTCAGCCCGCGTCCGCAGGCCGACATGAAGATCGTCTGCGCCGGCCAGAGCCCGCGCGGCATGGAGTTCGGCGCGACCTACGGCAACTACAACTTCGTTCTCGGCAAGGGCGTCAACACCCCGACCGCCCACACGCCAACCAACCTCGCCATGCTCGAAGCCGCGAAGAAGACCGGTCGCGACGTCGGCAACTACGTGCTGATGATGGTGATTGCCGACGAGACCGACGAGGCGGCGATGGCCAAATGGAAGCTCTATAACGAGGGTGCCGACATGGGCGCGCTTTCCTGGTTGACGGGCGAGGCGAATGCCGATCCCAACGCTGCCGACGACGGCACGGCAAAGCGGATCTCCGCCCCCGAGGGCGCGATCAACTTCAACATGGGAACCTTGGTCGGCTCCTACGCCACGGTGGCGAAGCTGCTCGACGAGTGCGCCACGGTGCCCGCGACCAAGGGCATCATGTTGACCTTCGACGACTTCCTGATCGGCATGGACCAGTTCGGCCAGCGCATCCAGCCGCTGATGAAGACCCGCGCGGATCGGCTCAAAGTCGCAGCCTGAGGCGTCTGAAGCTTTGCCTCCCCCGCTCGCGCTGTTGGATTCACACATTTCGAAGCCCGAGGGTGGTGCCGTATTTGATGTCGTTGAACTTTGCGAGACCGATGCGCATGAGCTTTGGCCCGGGCTTACCGTAGTAGCCGGTCCAGCCGCCGAGGCGGGCGATGACCCAAGCAGCGAAGGCCAAGCTGCCTGTGGGATGGGGATTGCGTTGGCGCGCAGTCTTGCCTTCGAGCCTTGCCGAGACGGCCTCGAGGATGGGCCGGTCGTCGGGATCGAAGGCATCGCCAAGCTGTCGATCGGTGTTGCCGTCGCGGGCCTGCACGAGTTGCTTGATTGTTACGGAGGCAATCGTGGCGGCGGCGACGAAGTTGATCATGGCCTGCGGCTCGCCGATGTCGGCGTCTTCGATGTCGAAGCCAGCGGTCTTGAGGGTGCGGAAGAACTCCTCGATGGTCCAGCGCTGGCGATACAGGTCAATGACGCGCCGTACCTGGCCGCACTCTGCGACCGGATGGGTCGTCAGCAGTCGCCAATGTATCGGCTTGCCGTCGGGCGGTGTCGAGATCTCGCGGACATCGACCAGCGTCAGGCCGACTGTCGCAGGCAATGCCGGATCGGCGCCATGCAATGGCCGGCGCAGAGCCACCGGCGCAAAGCGCAGGGCCAGTTCAGCGTGACGCTTTGCTCGTCCGGGGGCGGCCGGGATGGTCGTGGCGAAGCGGCCCTGCTCGGGTTGGCCGTCAATCATCCCGAACAGCAAGCCGTCCGCCGGCTCTTCGGTCAGCCGTTCGATCCGCCGGTTCTGGCAGGCGCGCACGATCAGATGCACGTTCGCCGGCCGGCGCGCGAACAGCTCGTAAAAGTCGCTCTCGCGGTCCGATACCACCGTGATGCAGCGCGCCTCGGCCAGAACCTCGCCGGCCTGCTGCGCTCCCTCGATCCAGCGACGCGACTCCTTGGCCGCCGTCGTCCGTCGGCGCCGCGGCGCCAACTCGGCCCGGCCGCGGTTCCACACCTGCATCGACACCAGGCCGAGCAGTCCGCCGCTCCCCGCTTCCACTGCCAGCACCGGATGAAGCAGCAAACCGCTCAGCACACCGCCCTTGCCGACCGCGCCATAGCCCGCCTGCCGGGCCCGACGGCCGCCCAGCACCAGTTCGCTGGTATCCTGGATCGCGACAACATCGCGCCCTGCGACGCGCTGCGCCGTCAGCGCACCGGCGTGCCGCGACATCGCCCCGGCCGTCACCGACCGGTTGCGCAGAAAGCGGGTGAACTGAATCTCACGGGCCCGCGTGCCGCCAAGCCGACGGATGCAAGACCCAGGATCGCCAACCAGAGCCGCGTGCAGGCAGGCCCCCCTTTTTCCAGGCGGCGGTCGCCAAACCGCCCCAGTCCGTACTCCACAACAGACATCGACTTCTCCCATCGCCAAAACGGCTTCAGGGAATCGACGTTCTGCCTCCCGCGCAACTACGATGTGTGAATACGATAGCCCGCTCGCGGGGGAGGTGTCAGCGTCTTACGCTGACGGAGGAGGCATTGCACACGGCCTTGCCTTCCGACCCCTCCGTCGCGGATTACCGCGACACCTCCCCTTCGGGGAGTCCGCGAAGGGGAGGAAAGCTTTGAGAATAAGCGCTTCTATTCCAGCACGATCCGCGGGAAGTAGAACGAGACCACCCAGTTCGGCACATCGACGATCGAGCTGATGCGCAGGTCGGCGCAAACGCTGCACAGCATGTAGGCATCGATCGCCGAGTAGCCGTAGCGCCTGCCGAGCAGGTCGATCATCTCCGATACGGCCGTGCGCGCGCCGGTCATCAGGTCGGGGCCGATGCCGGTGGTGACCTCGTAGCCCTTCTTGTCGAAGTGATCCGTGATGGGCCCGGGCGTGGTGTAGCGCGGCATCTTGAGGTTGGCGCCCTTCACCAGCTCGAGCTTCAGCGCCACGTCGATCGGACTTTCGATCGCCGTGCCGCAGACCTCGCCATCGCCCTGCGCGGCATGGGTGTCGCCGACCGAGAACAGCGCGCCGTCGACCTCGACCGGCAGGTAGAGCTCGACGCCCTCGACGATGTCGCGCACGTCCATGTTGCCGCCGACATTGCGCGGCGGGACGATGCTGTGCAGGCCCGGAGCGGCCGGCGCGAGGCCAATCGTGCCGGGGAACGGGCGCAGCGGCACACGCCCGCCCGGCCCGTACATCGCGGGCGTGAGGCCGGGGTCGTAGTTCCAGTGATGGATCTTGGCGTCCGGGAACTGGTCGGCGAGCAGCCCGAAGCCCGGGATGTTGGCCGTCCAGCCCCAGCCCGACGGCTTGAAGTTCAGCACCGTCACCTTGACCGCGTCGCCCGGCTTGGCGCCGTCGATGAAGACCGGCCCGGTCACCGGGTTGACGCGACCCAGATCGAGCTTGGTGACATCGCCCGCGGTCGAGGTCTTAGAAAGCTGGCCCGACGAGGCGTCCTTGGTCTCGAAATGGATGGTCTCACCCGGCGCGATCTTCAGGACCGGCGGGAAGGCGTTGTTCCAACCGTGATGGAAGTGATCCCGATGGATCGTATGTTTGGGATGGCTATGCATGGGAGATGCTCCTACACGGCAACCGTGAGGGCGCCATCGATCACGAGGTTGGTGCCCGAGATGCGACTCGCCACCGGGCTGGAGAGGAAGATCACGCCGTTGGCCACCTCTTCCGCCGTGCCGAACTTGCCGGTCGGATTGACCTTCACGGTCGAGGCGAAGAGGTCGGGCATGTTCTTCTCGATGTTCTGCCAGATGCCGCCGTCGAAATAGGTGTTGCCGGGCGACACGCAGTTCACGCGGATGCCCTTGCCGACAAGCTGGCGGCTGAGGCCCTTGGCGTAGTGGATCAACGCCGCTTTCATCGCGCCGTAGGAGCCCGCTGCGAAATCGACCTCGAAGCCCGAGACGCTGGAGATGAGCACGATCGAGGCGCTCGACGACTCTTCGAGAAACGGCACGGCGGCGGCCACGGCGTTCACCGTGTGCATCATGTCGGTCTTGAACGACTTCTCCCAGGTTTCGGCCGAATCGCCCACTGCGAGCGCGCTCACATTGCAGACGAGTGCGTCGATGCCGCCCAGCTCGCTGCCAGCGCCGGCAATCCAGCTCTTCAAGGCATCGGCGTCGGCGACATCGAGCGCGCGACCGAACGCCTTGACGCCCTTTGCCTTCAACGCCGCGACGGTCGCCTCGACCTCGACCGCGTTACGCGCGCAGAGCGCCACATCGGCGCCCTCGCTGGCGAATGTATCGGCGATCGCGCGGCCGATACCCTTGCTGCCGCCGGTGACGACAGCTTTCTTGCCCTTAAGCCCAAGATCCATACGGCCCCCGATCAGGCGGCTCAGAGATCAGGCCGCCAGGAATTCATTCCACTTCTCCGTATAGTACTCCAGATTCTTCGGCCGGGTATTCCAGACATAGACGCGCTTGGCGCGCTCCTCGAGCGAGCCACCGTCGCGGCCGACACCGCCATAGACTTGCTTGATCAGCTCGGGCTCGAGGTACTTGTCGTAGCCGGCGGAGGTCGAGAAATAGCCGATCTTCGACTGCTGCGCGCCCGGATAGCCGTCCATCCAGTAGTTCAGCCACTCGTATCCAAGGTCGACATTCTTGGAACTGGCGGCAATGCCGTAACCGTTGCACCAGGCGCGGTAGCCCTCCTTGGCGACGGCGTAGTGCACGGGAATGCCCTTGCCCGAGACCTCGACGATGACCGGCCACCAGGCGTCGGCGATCCAGACCTCCTCCGAGGCCATCAGGTTCACCAGCTCGCCATAGGCCTTCCACATGGCGCGGAAATGGCCCTCCTTCTTCTTGTCCTTGAGGAAGAGGATGACGGTATCGACCTCCTTTTCGGTCATGCTGCTCATGTCGACCGGCTTGAACAGGCCGAGCGCCTGCATGCCCATGGCGGCATTCAGCATGCCGAGCCAGTCGATGCCGTACATCGCAACCTTGCCGCGATACTTCGGATTGAACAGGTCGCCCCACGACAGCGAGTTGTTCTCCGCCTGGATCTTGCCGGCGTTGTAGCCGATCGAATCCATCTGGAAGAACGCAGGCATGAACGAGATCTTCGTCCTCGCGTCATCCAGGTACATCATACGACCAGGATTGGCGCCGAGACCGAGCGGCGCCCCAGGCGCGGCCTGGCCATCCTTGAGCAGCGGATGCATCTTGTCCCAGCCCTTGAGCTTGGACGTCTCGATGGGAAGCAGCAGCTTCTCGCTGTTGGCGTATGCCGCGAACGGCGCATCGAGCAGCACGCAGTCGACTGGCGCGGTGCGCATGCGGTCGACGCGGGCCTGGGTCGAAGGGCTGACGAAGGGCCGCGGCGTGACGCTGGTGCGCTTGGCGAACTCGCCCAGGATCGCGTCGCGCATGTCGTAGCTCGCGCCCGCCAGGAAGATCTGCTTGGACTGCGCTGACGCGGGCGTGAGGATCGACGGAGCGGCGAGCGCAGCGGCTCCCGACGCGGCGAGCAGCGAACGGCGTTTGATCAGCATGGCCTCTGTCTCCTTAGGTCTTTCGATACGAGGTCGATCGCCGCATCGCCCACAGGGCCGACGTGCAGAACAGCACGGCGATCAGGGAAAAGACGGTCGTGGTGGTGCCGATGGCGTAGATCTCGGGCGTGAGCTGCCGATCGAGCTGACCCATCACGGCAAGCGGCAGCGTCTGGTCCGGCCCGGTGGTGAACATGCTGCGCGGATATTCGTCGTAGCTGAGCGAGAAGCCGAACAGGCCGGCGCCGATCACGCCGGGCAGGATCAGTGGCAGGGTGATGCGCCGGAAGGTAGTGATCCGCGAAGCGCCCAGGGTCAACGCCGCCTCCTCGATCCGCGAGTCGAAGCGGTTGAACACTGCGAGCATGGTCAGAAAGCCAAACGGCAGCGTCCACGAGACATGAACCAGGAAGGTCGTGGTGTTCCAGGCAAGCTCGACGCCCAGCAGGCGCATCATGATGGCGAAGCCGAAGCCGACCAGGATACCGGGCGCCATGATGCCGAGCAGCATCAGGTAGAAGAAAGCGCTGTTGCCGAGGAACTTGCCGCGCATCGCCTGCGCCGCCATCACGGAGAGAACGATGGTGGTGAGCGCGCAGGCCGCCGCGAGCAACGAGGAGCGCACCAGCGGCGGCTTGAAGTCGTTCATCACCGTCGCCTTCCACAGCTCCTCGTACCAATGGAAGGAGACGCCGTTCATCGGAAAGGTCGTGCCGCCGGTCGGGCCGGCGAAGGAC
Organism: Reyranella sp.; assembly: GCF_965279465.1. Lineage (NCBI taxonomy): Bacteria > Pseudomonadati > Pseudomonadota > Alphaproteobacteria > Hyphomicrobiales > Reyranellaceae > Reyranella > Reyranella sp. The sequence continues at coordinate 1,736,290 of NZ_OZ257242.1, read as the reverse complement.
AGCAGGCCGAGGGTCAGGATCGGCAGCCACTGATAGGCGAGGAAAATCACGGTGATCACGCCCAGCGCCCAGCCGACGAGGTTCGACCGCAGCTTCCAGTCGAGCTTCATCGCTCGGTCCCGAGCCGGCGGATATCGACCACCTTCATGGCGGCGATCACGCCAATCAGCATGCAGGCCATCAGCAGGACGGCAACGACGGACGCCGCGCGATGCTGCGAGCCTTCGTAGAACAGCAGCACGAGGTTGGGCAGCATCGCGTGCTTGTTACCGCCGACGGTGGCCACCGTGGCGAAGTCGGCCATGACGTTGAGGAAGACCAGCACCTGGCCGATCACCACGCCTGGCAGGGTGAGCGGGAAGACGATACGCCAGAACACGACGAGCGGCGGCGCCTTGAGCGTCATTGCTGCCTCGCGCAATTGCGGCGCGATGTTGTTCAGCATGTAGATGACCGGACCCGCCGCCATCATTGTATAGAGCGAGACCTGCGCCAGGCTGATGCCGAAGCGCGAATAAAGGAAGGCCTCGACCGGCGAGCGCGTGGCGCCGGTGAACATCAGCGCCTGGTTGATCACGCCATTGACGCCGAGGAACGGAACCCAGGCGATGCCGCGGATCAGCGTCGAGGTCCAGAATGGCACGACGAAGGCCAGGAACAGCACCAGCCGCCAGGCCGGATGCTTGACCTTCATGGTCATGAAGTAGGCGATGGCGTAGCCGACCACACCGGTCACGGCCATCAGCATCACGGTATGCGTCACGGTCGACAGCGCGAGCTGCAGATAGGTCTTGTTTGCGAAGAACTTCGCGTAGTTGTCGAGCGTCAGCGGGCTTGCCGGCGAGAAGCTTCGCCCACCCCACAGGGAGACCCAGCCGAGCAGCACGATCGGCACGACCACCACGCCCAGCATCCACGCCGCCGCCGGAACAGCCAGCCAGTAGCTGGCGGCGGAGCGGACGCGGATCGTGCTCATCCGGCGCCGCCCGTATGGAGCACCGCGTCCTCGGGACGCCAACCGAGCTCCGTCACCTGCCCGGCGGCGATGCGCGCGGCCTGGGCACCGAACTGGTCGTATTTCAGGATTTCGCCGTCCGGCCGCTCGAAGATGTGCCGGCGAACCGAGCCGAAATACTCGACTGCCGTGCAGCGCGCCGTCAGCCGGTTCAGATGGCGGTCGCCGACCATGTCGGTGATGTTCTCCGCCCGCACCGAGAACGACACGGTCGAATCGATCTGCCCGGAGCCGGGTACAAGGAAGCTACCCGAAGGCGTATCGACCTTGAGCACGCCATCGGCCGACTGAACCACCTTGCCGTGGAAGACGTTGTTGCCCTGCACGAAGCTCGCGACGAAGGCCGTCGCCGGTCGCTGCAGGATCTCCTCCGGCGCGCCCTGCTGCTCGATCTTGGCGTGGTTCATCACTACGACGAGGTCGCCGAGCGAGAAGGCCTCGTTCTGGTCGTGCGTCACCCAGATGAAGGAGATGCCGGTGCGCTGCTGCAGGAGCTTGAGCTCGAGCATCACCGTCTCGCGCAACGAGTAGTCGAGCGCACCGATCGGCTCGTCGAGCAGCAGGATGCGCGGCTCGGTGATCATGGCGCGGGCCAGCGCGACCCGCTGCCGCTGGCCACCCGAGAGGCTGCCCGGTTTGCGGTCGGCAAGCGCGGCGATCTCGAACGACTTCAGCACCTGCTGCACGCGCTCGGCGATCGCAGCCTTGGGCTTCTTCAGCATCTCCAGCCCGAAGGCGACGTTCTTCGCCACCGTCATGTGCGGGAACAGCGCGAAGTCCTGGAACATCATGGCGATGTCCCGCTCCCACGGCGGGTCCTTCGTGACTTCCTTGCCGCCGATCAGGATGTCGCCGTCGTCCGGCTCCTCGAGCCCGGCGATGCAACGCAAGCTCGTGGTCTTGCCGCAGCCCGAGGGACCGAGCAGGCAGACGAACTGGCCCTTCGCGACCTTGAGCGAGACGCCATCGACAGCGATGAAGTCGCCGTATCGCTTGCGGATGCCGCGTAGCTCGAGGTCGAGCTGGGGTCGGGCAATCGCCGGCAGTGCCGCCTCGCCTCCCGTCACCGTGTGGGCCAGCGTGTCCACTTCAGGCAGCCAAGGCGATGTTCTGGCGGCTGCGCATCAGGGGCTGGATGCGCTGGCCGAACTGCTCGATGCCGATCACGAAGTCGTCGAAGGTCAGCATCACGCCCGCGAGCCCTTCGATCTCCGACATCTCGTCGAGCAGCCGTGCGACCGTGGCGTAGGAGCCGATCAGGCGCGAGCCGCCGAACGGCACACCGGTCCGGCGCTGGATGCGGCCGGCGGTCGAATTCTCCGACGCGTTCTTGTCGCCGCTCGCCTGGGCGCGGCTCCATTCGACCGCCTCGTGATCGGTGCCGGCGACATAGTGCTCCCACTTGGCCATCGCCGCTGCGTCGGTCTCGTCGGCGATGATCATGGTGAGCGCCAGCGCCTTGGTGTTGGTGCCGGCTGCGGCGGAGGCCGCCTTCAGCTTCGTCACCGTTTCTGCGCAGTCGTTTGGATCGTTGATCTTCCCCGCGCCGCTGCAGAAATTGTAGGCACAGAATTTCGAGGCGAAGGAGATGCCGGGATCGCTGGTCCCCGCGCAGATCAGGGGAATCTGCCGCGAGGGCAGTGGGCCCAGGCGGCAATCGTTCATGGTGTAGAATTTTCCCTTGAGGTCGGAGTGGCCGGTCGCCCACAGCTCCTGCATCACCGTCGCGTACTCGGTGAGCAGGTCGTAGCGGTGCTTGTAGTGCTCCTCGCCCGGCCACAGGCCCATCTGGTCGTATTCCGCCTTCTGCCAACCGGTGACGAGATTCACCCCGAAGCGACCGTGGCTGATCGAATCGATGGTCATCGCCATGCGCGCGCACAGCGCCGGCGGCAAGGTGAGCACCGCGACGGTCGCCATCAGCTCGATGCGCGAGGTGATCGAGGCGAGCCCCGCCATCAGAGTGAAGGATTCGAGATTGTCATCCCAGAAGCGCGATGGGCCGCCGAAGCCGTGCAGCTTGATCATCGACAGCGCGAAGTCGAAGCCATATTTCTCGGCGCGCAGCACGATCTCCTTGTTGAGATCGAAGCTCGGCGTGTATTGAGGCGACGTCGTCGAGATCAGCCAGCCGTTGTTCCCAATCGGAATGAAGACGCCAATCTCCATCATGCACCTCAACGTGATCGTTATACGCTGCGATGCAGCAACTCCTATGCCACCCGATACGTGCGCGCATTTTCCGATGAAGGCTCGCGCCTAGGCGCGACGCGCTGCACCGACGGAGGCAGTCTGCACGGCAGGGAGTCCATCGGACGTGCGTCGTCCGGTCAGACGCGGCGCTGCATTCAACAGTTCGCGTGTGTAAGAATGTGCCGGCTTCGCGAAGACATCCTTCGCGGCTCCCATCTCGACGATCTTTCCGAGATGCATGATGGCGACGCGATCGGAGAGACGCTCGACCACCGACAGGTCATGGGAAATGAACAGGTAAGTGAGGGAAAATTGTTTGCGCAAATCCAGCAGTAGATTGAGCACCGTCGCCTGAACCGACATGTCGAGGCCCGACGTCGGCTCGTCGAGAATCAGGACGCGCGGCTGCAATAGCAGGATGCGCGCGAGCGAGACACGACGCAGCTGGCCGCCCGAGAACTCGTGCGGGTAGCGCCGCGCCGATTCCGGATCGAGGCCGACCGCCGAAAGCATCGCCCGAACGCGCTCCATGCGCTCGGCCGCGTCCTTCGCGCCCTGGATGAGGAGTCCCTCGGCAAGCGTGCGGCCGATGTTCCACCACGGATCGAGCGCGGCGCCGGCATCCTGATGGACATACTGGATCGCCTTGCGGGCACGACGCGCGGCGTCGGGCGGCAGGCCGGCGACGCTCTTGCCGTCGAGCAGGATGTCGCCGGCGGTCTCGCGTTGCAGGCCGAGGATGGTGCGCCCAAGCGTCGTTTTGCCCGAGCCCGACTCGCCGACAAGCGCGAGAATCTCGCCCTCGTTCAAGTCGAGGCTGACGCCGTTCACCGCCTTTGTCGGCAGCACCGTCTTGCGCAGAAAACCGCGTCGGCCGCCGAGCAGCACCGACAGGTCGCGCACGGACAGGATCGGCTCTCTCATGAATATTGGACGCAACGCACTGCGGCGCCTGAACGCGCACGGCCATGTGCCGGTGTGGCTTCGCGACAGATCGGTCGCACATCGCCGCAACGCGGCGCGAACAGGCAGCCGGCCGGTCGCGCCAAGGGCGACGGCACCATGCCCGGAATGCCGACAAACGAGTCTGCGCGGTCGGGATGGCAGGCGAGCAGCGCGCGCGTGTAGGGGTGGGACGGCGCCTCGAGGATCGACTGTACGGTGCCGGCTTCGACCGTCTGGCCGGCATAGATGACACAGAGGTCGTCGCACAGCTCGGCCACGACACCGAAATCGTGGGTGACGAACAGGAGGGAAATGCCGAACTCGGCGACCAGCTCGCGCAGCAGCAGGAGAATCTGGTGCTGCGTCGTGACGTCGAGCGCTGTCGTCGGCTCGTCGGCGATCACCAGGCCGGGCGCGCAGGCGAGGGCCGCCGCGATCAGCAGGCGCTGGCGCTGCCCGCCGGAGAACTGGTGCGGATAGCGTTCCAGTGCGTTCGCCGGGTCGGGCACCTGCATGCGGCCGAGCAGCATGACGAGGCGTGCGATGTGGTCCCGCCGGGTGCCCGGCGCGTGCCAGCGCATCGCCTCGAGAAGCTGCGTGCCGATCTTGAAGACGGGATTGAGCGCCTGCAGCGGGTCCTGCGGAATGAACCCGATGCGGCTCGCCCGCACGCGCTGGTTCAGCTCCTTCTCGGAGAAGACCAGCAGGTTCTCGCCCTCGAACCAGACTTTCCCCGCATCGACCGAGGCGCCTCTCGGCAGGATGCCCATGATCGCGCGGATCAGCGTGGACTTGCCGCAACCCGATTCACCGACGACGCCGACGATGCGGCCGCTTTCGAGCGTCACGCTGACATCGTCGAGCACGCGCGCAATGCCCTCGTCAGTGCGAATCGAAACCTTCAGACCGTCGACATGGAGCGCGGGAATCATCGCGAGCGCCGGATGCGGGGGTCGACGATGTCGCGCAGGCCGTCGCCCAGCAGATTGAACCCCATGACCGTGATCAGGATCGCGAGGCCGGGGAACGTCGCGTACCACCAGGCGCGCGGCAGGTAGGTGCGGCTCTCGGCGATGGCGAGGCCCCAATCGGGTGCCGGCGGGGTTGCGCCCATGCCGAGGAAGCCAAGCACCGCCGCGACCAGGATGGTGAAGCCGAGCCCGATGGTGGCGCGCACGATCACCGGCGACAGCGCATTGGGCAGGATATGCAGGAAGACGATACGCGGCGTGCTCGCGCCGACTCCGCGCAACGCATCGACGAAGACGGCTGACGAGAGCCGCCGCGTCTCGGCATAGACGATGCGGGTGAAGAACGGCCAGTAGGTCAGCGACAGGGCGAGCATGGCGCTCTCGATCGACGGCGACATGAGCTGCGCCAGCGCGAGCGCCAGCACGAGCTGGGGAATCGCCAGCACGACGTCGGTGATCCGCATGATCGTTTCGGAAAGCCAACCGGCGCGATAGCCGGCGAGCAGGCCGAGCGGCACGCCGACCAGCATCGCCACACCGACGACGGTGAGCGCGATCGTGAGCGCGCCCCTGGCGCCCAGGATCACGCGAGAGAAGATATCGCGGCCGAGATTGTCGGTGCCGAAGGGATAGGCTTCGCTCGGCGGCTTGAGCCGGCGCAGCAGATGGGACGCGGACGCGTCGCCTGGATAGGGTGCAATCAGCGGGCCGAACACCGCCAATATCAGCACGAACAGGACAATCGCCAACCCGAGCATCGCCGGAACGTCGCGCGACAGCTTGTGGAGGATCGCGCTCACCCCTGCTCCATCAGGCGCGGATCGAGCAGGCCATGCACGACATCGACCAGGATGTTGACGATCGCATAGACGGTGCCGACCAGCAGGGTCACCGCCAGCATCACCTGCTTGTCGCCGGTCAGGATGGCCTGCACAGTGTAGGACCCAATGCCCGGCCAGTCGAAGATCGCTTCGACCACCACGCCGCCGGCGATCAGGCCGCCGAACAGAAGGCCGATCTGCGTCACTGTTGCCGTCACCGAGTTGCGCAGGATGAAGACCCAGACGAGGCGCAGCCAGCGATAGCCCATGGCGCGCTCGTAGAAGACGAAGTCCTGCTGCAGCGTATCGAGCACGCCTGCGCGCGTGAAGCGCACAATGGTGGCGAGGCCGCCCAGCGACAACGTCACCGCCGGCAGCACGAGATGGCGCAGGTGGTCGAGGTAGACGTCCCATCGCCCGGCGAGCAGCGCATCGAGCGACAGGAAGCCGGTGACCCGCGGCGGCCGCGTCATGGTCGAGGTGAGATCGCCGCGCAACGGCAGCCAGCCGAGGTCCATGGCGAAGAAGAGCTGCAGCATGATCGCGAACCAGAAGGCGGCAACGGCGATGCCCAGCACCGAGAAAACGCGCAGAACATAGTCCGGCCAGGTGTTGTGGTTCAGCGCAGACAGCACGCCGAGCGGCACGCCGAGCAGGATCGACAGCGTGAGCGACGCGAAGGTGAGCTCCAGGGTGGCCGGCAGGCGTTGCAGGATGTCGGTCGCGACCGGCCGCCGCGAGAAGACGCTCTCGCCGAAGTCGAAGGTAACGGCCTTGCCGACGTAGACGAAGAACTGCTCCCAGATCGGCCGGTCGAGGCCGTACTGCGCACGCAGCCGCGCGATCTGCTCCGGCGTGCCGGCATCGCCCGCCATCGCCACGGCGGGATCCGATGGCACGCTATGGATCAGCAGGAAGGTGATCAGCAGCAGGCCGGCGAGCGACGGCAGGACGAGGATGCAGCGCCGGAGGACGAACCGCAGCATTCTAAGCGAAGCCCCGAAAAAGGCGGTCTCGATGCCACTGCATGGCGCACTGTGTCATCCCGAACGAAGTGAGGGATCTATGGCCGGTGTTGGCATAGATCCCTCGCTGCGCTCGGGATGACACCGTGTTCTCGTGCTCAATCATCTCACGACGCGAGCGTGATCCAGCGCACCTCCGCGCCCTGGCCGACGGTGCAGAAGCGCCGGCCCTTGACCCGCTTGTTGAAGCCCTGGAGCTGCATGGAGTTGTAGATCCAGATGTCAGGGCTGTCGGCCATGATCTTGCGGATCGCTTCCTGGTAGATCGGGTCGCGCTCCTCCTGCTTCACCGTCGCCCGCGCCTTGCGCAGCAGCGTGTCGACCTCGGGATTCTTGTAGTAGGCCGAAGCCTTCCACGTGCCGTGGAACTGGCTGTCGTACATCTGGCCGACCCAGTTCTCGGGATCGACGAAGTAGGTCGAGACCCAGTGGACCCACATGTCGGGCGTCGTCTCCGGTTTGGCGGCGGCCGCGGTCAGGGTCGACCAGATGCTGCCGACGACCTTGAGGGTGATGCCGATCTGCGCCAGGTCGGCCTGGAAGAGCTGCGCGCCCTGCACGCTCTGCTCGTTCTCGGACTGCACATGGATCTCGAAGGCCCGCTTCATCGGCGCGCCCTCGGCGACGGCCTTGGCGTAGTACTCCTTGGCCTTCTTCAGGTCGTAGTCGTAGCCCTTGGCGTCCTTGGGGATGCCCCAGAGATTGTCCGGCATGGGGTAGGGGTCGCGCGTGGCGTAGCCGCCCAGGATGTCGTTGATGAAGCCCATGTAGTTGAAGGCATGGGCAAAGCACTTGCGGGCATTGACGTTGTCGAACGGCGGTTTGGTGTTGTTCATGCGAATGACGAACGTCTTCATGACGACGTCTTTCTGCACGAAGGCGATCTTCGAGGCATTGATCTGCTCGACCTGATCGGCCGGCATGTTGCCGTCGGTGCAGTCGACCGAGCCGTTGAGCAGCGCCAGCAGGCGCGTCGAGCTTTCCTTGGCCGGCCGGTAGGCGATCTTCTTCACCGGCTTGGGATTGTCACCCCAGCCCATGAAATGGCCCTCGTTGATCTCCATGTCGAGGTATTCGAGCGGCCGGTAGCCGGTGGGAACGATCTTATAGGCGCCCGAGCCTGCGCCGTTGGAAGCGAGCCAGCTCTTGCCCCAGTCGTTGGCCTTCACATTGGGCTCGATCGCGCGCGGATTGACGATGGAGATGCTGGGGATCGCCGCGAAGAACGGCGCATAGGCGGTCTCGAGCTTGAAGCGCACGGTGAGCGGGTCCACCGCCGTCACGTTCTCAGGCTTCAGGATCTTGAGGAACGCGCCGGCCGGCGCCAGCGCCAGCGCCAGCACGCGGCGGAAGCTGTAGACCACGTCGTCGGCGGTCAGCGCGCTGCCATCGTGGAACTTGACGCCGGGCTTGAGCTTGAACTCCCAGGTCAGGCCGTCGTCCGACACCGTATGGCTCGCCGCCAGCCACGGCACGATCTGCGGCGGGTCGTTCTCGTAGCGATAGAGATTGTCGTAGGCGTTCAGCATGATCCCCTGCATCGGCACGTCGTAGACCTGATGCGGGTCGAGGTTGATCGGCAGCCCGGCGGCGGTGATGAAGGTCGAGGCATCCGCCGCCTGGGCGGTGCGCACCGAACCGAGGGCAAGAGGGCCGGCGACGAGCGCGCCGGCCGCAAGTCCGCCGACCTGGCGGCGGCCGAGCACGCGGCTCATTGAGCGGCCCCGGCGAGGCGTTGCAGGTGATGACGATTGATCGGCTTGGGAAGGCCGAGGTTTTCACGAAGCGTCATGCCTTCATACTCCCTGCGGAAAAGCCCCCGGTGCTGCAACTCGGGGATCACGAGGTCGACGAAGTCCTTCAGCGAGCCGGGCTGATAGGCCGGCATCACGTTGAAGCCGTCGGCCGCGCCGTCCCTGAACCAGTGCTCCATCTCGTCGGCGACCTGCTTGGGCGTGCCGATCGACAGCACGTGCCCGCGCGGGCCGGCATTGGCGAGGCAGAGTTCCCACAGGGTGAGCTTGTCGCGCCTGGCTTGTTCCAGCAGCAGGCGCTGCCGGCTGAGCGGGCCGTTGGTGTCGGGCATTTCCGGCACCGGCCCATCGAGCGGCAGCTTGTCGAGATGATGCACGCCGATCGTGTGCTCGAGCACCGAGAGCCCGACCGGGACCTGGATCAGCGACTGGAGATAATCGTACTTCTCCTGCGCCTCCGAGGCCGTGGGGGCGACGACCGGGTAGAAACCCGGCATCACCTTGACCTCGTCGGGCGAGCGGCCAAAACGCGGCAGGCGTGCCATGACGTCGGAATAGAACTCCTTGCCCTGCTCGAACACGGTCTGCGCGGTGAAGACGACCTCGGCGAGCCGGGCGGCGACATCGCGACCCGTCCCCGACGCCCCGGCCTGCACCAGCACCGGGCGGCCCTGCGGCGAGCAGGCGACGTTGAGCGGCCCGCGCACCTGGAAGTGCTTTCCCCTGTGGTTCAGCACATGCATCTTCGCGGTGTCGTAGAAGAGCCCCGACTGCTTGTCGCGGACGAAGGCATCCTCGTCCCAGCTGTCCCACAGGCCGAGGACGACCTCGGCGAACTCGACCGCCCGCTCGTACCGATCGGAGTGGGACATGTGTTCGTCGCGGCTGTAGTTCAGCGCGTCCTGCTCGTTGTTCGAGGTGACGAGGTTCCACGCTGAGCGGCCGCCGTTGATCTGGTCGAGCGAGGCGAACTGGCGGGCGAGCGTATAGGGCTCGTTGAAGGTCGTGGTCGAGGTGGCGACGAAGCCGAGATGCCTGGTCACGGGAGCCAGAGCCGACAGGACCGTCATGGGCTCGAACTTGACCACCTTGCCCATGCGGCCGCGCGCGTCGGCGCTGCCTTCCAGATTGACCGCCGCGGTGTCGGCAAGGAAGAGGAAGTCGAACTTGCCCCTCTCGGCGAGCTGCGCAGTCTCCACCATGTCGGAGAAGCTGGTACCCGAATGATAATGGGCATCGGGATGCCGCCATGCGGCGACATGCTGACCGGTCTCGTGCACGAACGCGCCGAGATGCATCATACGTTTGGCTGGCGTGGACACCCTTCGCTCCCTGCGGCTGTTTTGCGGACAGCGTGGAGCATCACGCAAGTTCCGTGCCGCAGGAAGGGACCGAAGCCTTGGAAATCCCGGTCAGGATGGCGGTGTCATGATCTTCCGGACCGCGAGCCTCTGGCTCGCTCAGGATCATGAGCGAGCCAGAGGCTCGCGGTCCGGAAGAGGAAGACTACTCGGCGGCGAGCACTTCCAGCTTGGCGAGCTCCTCGGCGATCTGCACCGCATTCCAGGCAGCGCCCTTCAGCAGCTGATCGCCGGCTACGAACAGTGCCAGGCCATTCGGGTTGGTGAGGTCGCGGCGGATGCGGCCGACATGGACATCGAGATCGCCGCTCGCCTCGATCGGCATCGGGAAGTGATTGGTCGCCGCATCGTCGACCAGCTTGACGCCCGGCGCACGGCTCAGCAGCTCGCGCGCCTCCTCGGGCGACATCGGCGCGTCAAGTTCGAGGGAGATCGACTCCGAATGGGCGCGCAGCACGGGCACGCGCACGCAGGTCGGCAGAATCGCAAGGTCGGGCGCGTGGAACATCTTGCGCGTCTCCTCGACCACCTTGTTCTCTTCGTCGTTGTAGCCGTTCTCTGCAATCTTGGTGTTGTGCGAAAAGACGTTGAAGGCGATCTGGTGCGGGAACACCGAGCGGGTGATCTCCCTGCCCTCGGCGAACTCGTGCATCTGGTCCTCGAGCTCCTGCATCGCCGCGGCGCCCGCGCCCGACGCCGACTGGTAGGTCGAGACCACGATCTTGCGGATGCCGACGGCCTGATGGATCGGCCACACCGCCGTGCACAGGATCGCCGCCGTGCAGTTCGGGTTGGCAATCACGCCCTTATGGCGCTTGAGGTCGCCTGGATTTACCTCGGGCACGACCAGCGGCGTGCTCGGGTCCATGCGGAAGGCCGACGAGTTGTCGATCACCACCGCGCCCGCGGCCTTGGCTGCCGGCACGAATTCGCGGCTGCGCGTGGCGCCGGCCGAGAAGAAGGCGATGTCGACGCCCTTGAAGGACCCGGCGGTCAGCTCCTCGACCGTGTACGGCTTGCCTTTGTATTCCAGGGTCTTGCCGGCCGAGCGCTTGGACGCCAGCAGCTTCAGGCTGGCGACGGGGAAGTTGCGACGCTCCATCACGCGCAGGATTTCGACGCCGACAGCGCCGGTTGCGCCGACCACGGCAATGTTCTGGGGCCTCATGACACCGACCTTCGGTTTGGCAATAACACTGGCCGTCGTTTTATCCGGCCCTATGATGGCCAACAACAAGAACGGGCCTAATGGCCCACGATAGACGGCCTAAGGGAGGCGGCACTTTGAGGCGAAATGTATAGCTACATTGCCCGCAGGCTGGCGTTCGGCCTGCTCACCGTGATCGGCGTATCGATCATGGTGTTCGTCATCATGCGCATCCTGCCGGGTGATCCGCTGGTCGCGATTTTCGGGCCGGACGGCTTCACCAAGCTGAGCGAGGAGCAGCGCGCCAACTATATGCGGGAGCTCGGGCTCTCCGACCCACTATGGGTGCAGTATCTGGCCTGGATAAGACAGATCGCGGAGGGCAATTTCGGCCGCTCGTTCTTCCGCTCCGAGAGCGTCGCGGACATGCTGGCAAGGCGCGCACCACTGACCGCCCAGATCGCCCTCCTCTCAGTGATCATTTCGTGGGTGGTGGGTATCCCGGTGGCCATCATCAGCGCGCTCAAGCCCAACACCATGGCAGACAGCGCCGCCCGCTTCATCAGCATCCTGTTTCTGGCGGTGCCCGGATTTTGGGTCGGCATGCTGATCGTGCTCGGCCTGCTTTTCTGGTTCGGCTATCGCGCACCCCTCACCGGCGCGTCGCTGTTCACCGATCCCTGGGCGAACTTCGAGCTGGTGATCGGGCCGGCGGTCGTGCTCGGGCTGGGACAGGCCGCCTACATCGCACGCATGGGCCGGTCGAGCCTGCTCGAGGTGATCCGCGAGGACTATGTCCGCACCGCCCGCGCCAAAGGGCTGAACGGAAGGCTGGTGATCGCCTGGCATGCCCTGCCCAACGCGCTCCTGCCGGTGATCACCCTGTCGGGCGTGCTGATGGGCCTGGTGCTGGCGGGCTCGGTGCCGGTTGAGCGCGCCTTTGCGACGCCGGGGCTGGGCTTCGCGATGTTCATCGCCGTGAGCGAGCGCGACATCTTCGTGATGCAGAACCTGGTATTCCTCTACGCTGCGGTGTTCGTCCTGCTGAATATCCTGATCGACGTGGCGATCGCATTCCTCGATCCAAGGATCCGGCTCCGATGACCACCACGATCGCCACCGCGCTGCCCGCGCCGCCGTCACGCCTGCGCACCGCGTGGCGCGGCTTGGGATACTTCTTCCGCCGCGCGCCGCTGTCGGCGTTCTGGGGCGTGATCGCAGCCCTGATCGTCGCCATGGCGGTCGCGGCCCCCGTGGTCGCGCCCTATCCGCCGCTCAAGTCCGACTTCCGCGCGATGCAGAAGCCGCCGAGCGAGAAGCACTGGTTCGGCACCGACCAGATCGGCCGCGACACGCTCTCCCGGGTAATCCACGGCAGCCAGACCTCGCTCACAGTGGCGTTCGGCGCGGTGCTGTTCGGCACGACCCTCGGCGCGCTGTGGGGCCTGGCCTGCGGCTATTTCGGCGGCCGCTTCGACATGGTGAGCCAGCGCATCATCGAGTTCCTGCAATCCTTCCCCGACCTGATCCTCGCCATGGCCATCGCCATGGCGCTGGGCGGGGGGATCACGACGGTGATCGTTGCCATCGCGATCACCCGAATACCGTTCGGCGGCCGGGTCATCCGCTCGGTCGTGCTGTCGCTCAAGGAGATGCAGTACGTCGAGGCCGCCCGTGGCATCGGCGCCTCGCACGCGCGCATGATGTTCCGACACATCCTGCCGCAATGCGTGGCGCCCTTCCTGATCCTGGCGACCACCCATCTCGGCGTCGCCATCGTGATCGAGGCGTCGCTCGGCTTCCTCGGCGTCGGCATCCCGCCGCCGATGCCGACCTGGGGCAACATGCTGTCCGACGCGCTGAACGCCGGCCTCGTTCCGCCTTGGTGGCTCGTCCTGTTCCCCGGCCTCGCCATCACCCTGACGGTGCTCGCCTTCAACCTGCTCGGCGACGGCATCCGCGATCTGCTCGATCCAAGGCTGAGAGGCTCGGTCTGAACTCATGCCAGCTTGAATTTCAGACGTGTCGTCTCATGTCTCTCCGACCGAGACGCGGAGGGGCCATGCCTGTCGTCACCGTTCAAATGGAAAAGGGTCGTCCGCTGGAGATGAAGCGGGCACTCGCCGATGGCGTAACCACAGCAGTCGCAGGGGCTCTCGACGTGCCGGCCGATTGGGTGACCCTCATCATCAATGAGGTCGAGCGCGAGAACTGGGCGGTCGGGGGCCGGCTGCAACTCGACAAGCTCGGCCCCGGCTACGGCATGATCGGCGTCGACACGTCGTCAGTTCGCTCCTAGCGGGAACTTCACGCCACCGTCGTGCAGGTGGCAGGCGGCGACGTGGCCGGGCACGAGCTCGCGCAGCACGGGCACGTCGACCTTGCAGCGTGGCATGGCGTAAGGGCAGCGGGCGTGGAAGTGGCAGCCGGGCGGAGGGTTGATCGGGCTCGGCACATCGCCCGTCAGGATCACGCGCTTGCGGGTTCGCGCGCTCGCCTTCGGGATCGGCACGGCCGACAGCAGCGCCTCGGTGTAGGGATGCAGCGGCATCTCGAACAGGCTCTGCCGGTCGGTCATCTCGACGATGCGGCCGAGATACATCACTGCGACCCGGTGGCTGATATGCTCCACGACCGCGAGGTCGTGCGCGACGAACAGGTAGGAGAGGCCGAACTCGTCCTGCAGGTCCATCAGCAGGTTGATGATCTGCGCCTGGATCGAGACGTCGAGCGCCGACACCGGCTCGTCGCCGACGATCAGGTCCGGGTTGAGCGACAGCGCGCGGGCGATGCCGATGCGCTGGCGCTGTCCGCCCGAGAACTCGTGCGGATAGCGATGCGCCGCCTCGGGCCGCAACCCGACCCTGTCGAACAGGCTGGCGACTTTCTCGCGCCGCTCGGCCGACGTGCCCATCTGGTGCACCACCATCGGCTCGCCGACGATCTCGCCCGCCGTCATGCGCGGGTTCAGCGACGCATAGGGATCCTGGTAGATCATCTGCATGCGCCGCCGGTAGGGCAGCAGGTGCGGGCCGTCGAGATGGGTGATGTCCTCGCCGCCGATGCGCACCGACCCTGAGGTTGGCTCGAGCAGGCGCAGGAGCGTGCGGCCGACCGTCGACTTGCCACAACCGCTCTCGCCTACCAGCCCCAGCGTCTCGCCGCGACCAATGCTGAAGGACACGCCGTCGACGGCGTAAACCTGGCCGGAGACCTTGGAGAACACGCCCTTGTGGATCGGGAAATGCTTCTTGAGGTCATTCACCTCGAGAAGGGGGGCCTCGAGCAGGGGTGCGTCGGTCACGTGGCCTCCCAGCAGGCTATGAAGTGGCCCGGCCGACGTTCTTCGAGGGGCGGCGCCTCAGCCCGGCAACGATCGGTGGCGAGTCCGCAGCGCGGCGCGAAGCTGCAGCCTTTCGGGAGATTGAACAGCGACGGCACCATGCCCTTGATCTCGTTGAGCCGCGTGCGCCGCGCGCCATTGCGCGCCACCTCGTCGAGATGCGGGATCGAGCCCAGCAGCCCGACCGTATAAGGATGGCCCGGCGTGTCGAACAGCGTCGCGGCCGGCGCCTCCTCGACCTTGCGGCCGGCATACATCACCACCACGCGGTCAGCATTCTCCGCCACCACGCCCATGTCGTGCGTGATCAGGACGATGGCGGTGCCGTAGGTTTCCTGAAGGTCGCGCATCAGGTCGAGGATCTGTGCCTGGATGGTGACGTCGAGCGCCGTGGTCGGCTCGTCGGCAATCAGCACCTTGGGATTGCACGACAGCGCCATCGCGATCATCACCCGCTGGCGCATGCCGCCGGAAAGCTGGTGAGGATAGGCGTGCGCGCGCTTCTCGGGTTCGGGGATGTAGACGCGCCGCAGCATCTCGACGGCCCGGTTCCAGGCCTCCTTGCGCGACAGCCCCTGGTGCAGTGCGATGGCCTCGGCAATCTGTCCGCCCACCGTGTAGAGCGGGTTGAGGCTGGTCATCGGCTCCTGGAAGATCATCGAGATCTCGTTGCCGCGGACCTTCTCCATTTCCGGATCGGAGAGATCGAGCAGGTTTTTGCCTTCGAAGCGGATCGCGCCACCGACGATGCGGCCCGGCGGATTTGCGACCAGCCGAAGGATGGAAAGCGCCGACACGCTCTTCCCGCAGCCCGATTCGCCGACCACGCCCAAGGTCTCACCGGCCTTCAGCGCATAGCTCACGCCGTCGACCGCGCGGACCGTGCCGACGGTAGTGAAAAAGTGCGTCTGGAGGTTGTCGATTTCCAGCACCGTGCGCGCCGGCACAACGGCCGGCTCGCCCACGACGCGCAGCGCCGACTGGCGAGAATTCAATGCGAGACTCCCTATGAATGGCCTGTTAGTTTTGGTCCACGATGATGGACAAGCCATCACAGCACATTGTGCGTGGTCTGCAAAAGACCAAATGGGAGGAAGCGTCATGGACAACGGTAAAGAGCGTACCGGCGTAAATCGTCGTGCCTTCGTCAAAGGCTCGGCGGCATTAAGTGCAACCGTCTTCGGCATGCCGTGGCAGGCCCTGGCGCAGGGCGTGCCCAACGAGTTCGACGGCTCGAAATTCCAGCTCAAGGCACCGGAGCCCAATGCCAAGCCGGGCGGCGTCATGAAATACGCCATCACCTCGCGCCCGCCGCATTTCGACATGCATCAGTCGGGCACGATCAACAGCCTGGGCAGCCAAGGCTGCATGTTCGACAACCTGGTGCGGCGCGACCCGCGCGATTCGGGCAAGACCATCATTCCCGATCTCGCCCACAGCTGGGAGATATCAAAGGACGGCAAGACCTACACATTTCATCTGCGCGAGGGGGTGCAGTTCCACGACGGCGCCGACTTCACCTCCGACGACGTAAAGGCAACCTACGACCGCATCCGCAAGCCGCCGGCCGGCGTCAGCATCCCGCGCTCGACGCTGTTCACGACGGTCGAGGAGATCACCACGCCGGACAAGAAGACCGTGGTGTTCAAGCTCTCGGAGTCCAGGCCCGCGAGCTTCATGATGGCGGCTTTCGCCAGCGGCTGGAATACGATCGTTCGCAAGAAGACGCTGGAAGACAACCAGTACAACCTGCGCCGAGTCGTCGACATCCCCGGGACCGGCCCGTTCAAGAGCAAGCGCCGGGTCGAGAACGAGATCTGGGTGATGGAGAAGAACGCCAACTACTGGAACAAGGGCCTGCCCTATCTCGACGGCATCGAGTTCTATCACGCGCTGCCGTTCTCGCCCGAGCTGGGCTCGGCGATCCTCTCCAACCGGGTGGACTACGCCCGCATCGTCGATCCGGTCACGTCGCGCAAGGCCAAGGCAACCCCCGGAATGTCGTCGACCGACTTCTACCAGAGCGTCATCCAGGGCACCTGGATGAACAGCAAGAAGAAGCCGCTCGACGATCCGCGGGTCCGCCGCGCCATCCATCTCTGCCTCGACCGCCCCGTGCTTGTCGACGTCGTGAAGGACGTGGCGCCGATGATGATGGGCGGCATGATCTACCCGTTCTCCGAGTTCGCGACTCCGATCGACCAGCTCAAGAAGCGGGTAGGCTATCAGGACGACACGACCGCCGCGGTCAAGGAAGCCAAGTCCCTGATGGCCGCTGCCGGCTACGGCAGCGGTTACAAGGGCTCGCTCGACTACATGGTGCGCGAGGTGGCGACCTTCAAACTGTGGGCGCAGGCCGTGCAGGCCATGTTGCAGCAGGGTCTCGGCCTCGACGTGAAGCTGCGCACGGTGGTCGAGTCGGTGTGGTTCGACGACGTCAAGTCGGGCAACTTCGATCTCGCGGTCGGGGCGGTCGTTTCGACCCTGCTCGACCCGTCGGACTACTTCAACGCGTGGTACAAGAAGGACGGCCCGCAAAATTACGGCTTCTGGGACAACAAGACCGTCAACGATCTTCTGCCCCAGATCGACCGCGAGGTCGACGCCAAGAAGCGCCTCGACCTGATCCGCAAGGCCGAGGACGCGATGGAGCAGGACCCGCCGGTGCTGCCGCTGTCGTGGGAGAAGATCAACGATGTCTGGTACAACTACGTGAAGGGCCACAATCCGAAGGAATACTTCGGCATCTACGATTGCGTCCGCTTCGACACGTTCTGGCTGGACAAATAGCAGCGGCAGCCGCCATCGTCGGGGGATGATCATCTTGTATCTCTCCCCCGGTTCGAGCTCGATGGCGACGCACATCGCCCTCAATGAAGTGGGCGCGCCCTTCGAGACGCGCCCGCTGACATTGCAGAAGGGCACGCGTGCACCCGAATTCCTCAAGATCAACCCGAACGGCAAAGTGCCCGCACTCGTGGTGGACGGTACCGTCCTCACCGAGGTGGCAGGCACGCTGTTCTACCTGGCGCGCGCCTTCCCGCAGGTCGGCCTGATGCCCGCCGGCGCGCTGGGCGAGGCCGAGGCGGTTTCGTGGATGTCCTTCGCTGCCTCGATCCTCCATCCGGCGGCCGGCCAGGGGCCGGAACGGGTCTCGGAGGTCTGGCGCATCGCCGAGCAAAAGCTTGCCGGCAAGGAATGGTGCGTCGGCGGCAAGTACTCGATCGCCGACATCCACCTCTTCCGTCTCTACTGGCGGTTCAAGGACCGGTTCGGGCTCAAGCCCGCCGACCACCCCTCCGTTCAGGCGCTGCACGACCGCATGCTGCAGCGTCCCGCGGTCAAGAAGACGATCGAGGCCGAGGCGAAGATCGTCCCCTAGCCTTTGGCAGCGAGATCGATCGCGCGGCGATACATCGTCATCGCCGCCTCGGGCGTATTGTAGCCCGCGTGCGACGTCAGCGTGACGTTATCGAGCGCGAGCAGCGGCTCGTCCGGCGCCGGTGGCTCTTTGGAGAAGACGTCGGTCGCGTAGTGGCCGACATGCCCCGACTTCAGCAGCTCGATCAGCGCCGGCTCGTCCACCACTCCGGCGCGTGCCGTATTGACGACGATCACGCCCCGCTTGGCCTTGCCGAGCCGCTCGCGGCTCAGGAAGCCGCGCGTTGCGTCGTTCAGGCCGAGATGCAGGCTGATGATGTCCGCCGTCGCCAGCAGCTCGTCGAGCGCGACCGTTCCCGGCTTGGGCGTACGATTATAGGCGATCACCTTCAGGCCGATGCCGGAGGCGATGCGCGCCATCTCCGCGCCGATGCCTCCCAATCCGACGATGCCCAGGGTCTTGCCGCGCAGCTCCATGCCCTGCATCGGACGCCAGCCGCCGCCACGCATCATGCCATGCATGGTCGCGATATGGCGCGCCGCTGCGAACACCAGCCCCATCGCATGCTCGGCCACGGTCGTATCGCCATAGCCGCTGATGGTCGAAACCTTGATGCCGAGCTTCTGCGCTGCCGCGACGTCGACGAAGCTCGATGCGCCCGTGCCGAGGAAGACGATGTGCTTCAAGTCCTTGCACTTTTCCAGCGTCGGGGCGCTGAAGTAGGTCGCGTCGTTGATCACCGTGTCGTAGCCCGCCGCCCTCGCCGGCACATCCGCCTCACCGACCGGGCCCATGGCGACCGTTATCGGAATGTCCCCGGCGCCGTGCACCTTTTTCCAGACTGCGTCGATATCGGGTGTCGAGTCGATGAACAGCGTCTTTGGCACCTTGGCAATCCTCCGAGTGGATATTGCTTCTAGCACGCCGCCGCAGTCCGGACTCGACAACTCGGCTCGGCGCCACTACCTTGTTGTACAAGGTACCATGCAACAGGTGAGGGTGAAGGTGTCGTGAGCGAGTCGCTGCTCGTCCAGCTTCGCAAGGGAGTGCTCGACATGTGCGTGCTGGCCATGCTCGCGCAGCAGGACGGCTACGCCTACGACATCGCGAGCCGCCTCGCCGAGGGGATCGGCATGGGCGAAGGCACGATCTATCCGCTGATGCGGCGCATGCAGGCCGACGGGCTGGTCAAGACCTACCTCGAGGAATCGAGCAGCGGCCCGCCGCGCAAGTACTACCAGCTCACCCGGGCCGGCCATGCCGCCCTCGCCGCTCAGCAGGCCGAATGGAACGGCTTCGTGGCGTCGGTGGCCAAGGTGCTGTCCGACGCCAAACCTTCAACGACCGCGAAGACTGCCGGAGCTGGCCGATGACCAAAGCCGAATTCCTCGACAGATTGAGCCGCCGCCTCACCGGTCTCCCGCCGGACGAGATCGACGAGCTCGTCGGCGACTACGCCATGCATTTCGCCGAAGGCATGGCCGCCGGCCGCAGTGAAGCCGAGATCGCTGCCGCATTGGGCGATCCACAGCGCCTCGCGCGCGAGCTGCGCGCCGAGGCGGGCTTGCGGCGCTGGGAGACGGCGCGCACGCCCGCCAATTTCTTCGGCGCGATGGCGGGCTTCCTGGCGCTGATCGCCGTCGACTTCGTCTTCCTGTTGCCGCTGCTGGCTGCGCTGGCGCTGGTCACCTTCGTCGCCGGTCTGGCGATGCTCGGCCTCTGCATCGCCGGCTTCGCCCTGACCCTGAAGCTGTTCCATCTCGATCACGGCCTGTCGCTCGGCTACCTGACACGCATCCTGAGCGGGGTCGGGCTGCTGGGACTGGGCGTCGGCGGCGGCGCGCTGCTCCTGATGGCGATCGACTACGTCGTTCGCCTGCTTGGCCGCTTCGCGCGGTTGCATTACGCGCTGCTCGCGCGCACCGACGCCACGGCCTGAGCAGGAGAGCCGCCATGTCCACCCTCGGAAAGATCGCTCTTGGCGGGATCGGCGTCGGTGTCGTTTCGCTGTCGCTTGCCTGGACCCTTGGCGGGCGCGAGCTGGGCCAGATCGTCGCCGAGCGCGATTTCAGCTGGCGATCGTGCAATGCCGGCAAGATCGCCGTCGCTGCGTCGGAGCGCCGCCTGCCCTGGAACGGAGACGGCACGTTCAGGCTCTCACTGTCGATGCCGGTTCGCCTCGTGCCCGGCACGGGCAACGATGTCGTGCTGCGCGGGGCACCCGAGACGATCGCACATCTCGACCTCAAAGGCGGACGCCTGCGGGCCGACTGCCGCAACCTGACGGATCGGCAGACGATAACGGTCGAGCTGCCATCCCGCGCCTTGCAAGATGTACGGCTCTCGGGTTCCGCCACAGCCACCATCGGACCGCTCGACCAGCCGGCTCTCGCGCTCACCGTCATCGGCAGCGGCAACGTTCAGGTCAGCGGCACGATCGAGCGCATGTCCGTTACGATCCGGGGCTCAGGCGACATCCGGCTGAACGACGTGGTCATGAAACACCTGACGGCCAGGATCGCCGGCAGCGGCAATCTCGAAGCCGCCCCGAAGGAAGAGGCGGACATCACGATCGCGGGCTCCGGCAACGTTCGGCTTCTCAGACGGCCGACCACCCTGAATACCCGGATCGCCGGCTCGGGCCGCATCACCCAGCCGCCGGTCGAGGCAGCCGACCGGAAGTAGCTGCTCATGCGCTTCCGGACCGCGAGCCTCCGGCTCGCTCATGCGCACGAGCGAGCCGGAGGCTCGCGGTCCGGAAGACTATGACTCATGCACGCCGTTCAGCACCCGCCAGATCTTCTCCGGCGTCACCGGCATGTCGATGTGGGTGATGCCGACCTCGGACAGGGCGTCGACCACGGCGTTCATCACCGAGGGCAGCGCGCCGGCGCAGCCCGCCTCGCCGCAGCCCTTCACGCCGAGGCGATTGGTCTTGCACGGCACCGAATGGGTCTCGATCGAAAAACCCGGTGCGTCGGTTGCGCGCGGCAGGGCGTAGTCCATGAACGAGCCGGTGATCGGCTGACCCTGCTCATCGAAGCGAGCGTGCTCCATCAACGCCTGGCCGATACCCTGCACCACGCCGCCATGCGCCTGGCCCGCGACCAGCATCGGATTGATGACCGTGCCGAAGTCGTTGACCATAAAATAGCGCACCACCTCGATCGTGCCGGTGTCGCGGTCGATCTCGACCTCGCAGACATGGCAGCCGTTCGGAAACGAGAACGGCGGATTGTCCGAGATGTGGCTGACGTTCAGCGACTGCGGGATGTCCGGCGGCAGGTTCAGCCCCTGCCGCAGCCGCTCCGCCAGCTCGAGCACGCCGATGCCGCGATCCGTGCCGGCGATGGTGAAGCGGCCGTCGGCGAACTCGATGTCGACCACCGCCGCCTCGAGCACGTGCGCGGCGATCTTTTTGCCCTGCTCGATCAGGATGTCGCCCGCTTCGAGGAAGGCCTGGCTCCCGACCAGCGCCGACTTCGAGCCGCCGGTGCCGCCACCGACCTTGAGCTGGTCCGAATCACCCTGCAGCAGCCGGAACTTCGTGACCGGGATGCCGAGCTGTGCGCCCAGAACCTGGGCGAACGGCGTGGCGTGGCCCTGGCCGTAGTCGAGCGTGCCCGACAGCATGGTGATGGTGCCGTCGTCCTCGAACCGGATGCCGCCATACTCCTTGCCCGGCGGGCCGGTGACCTCGAGATACTGGCCGATGCCGCGGCCGCGCAGCTTGCCGCGTTTGGCGCTCTCGGCCTTACGCTTCTCGAAACCGCGCCAATCGGCGACGGCCACCGCCTTGTCGAGGATGGCGGTGAAATCGCCCGAATCGTAGTTCATGCCGGACGGCGCCTTGTAGGGCATCTGCTCGGGCGCGATGTGATTGCGCCGCCGCAGCTCGATCCGGTCGATACCCATCTCGCGGGCAGCCGTATCGATCAGCCGCTCCATGTAGTAGTTGCCCTCGGGCCGACCGGCACCGCGATAGGCCGCGATCGGCGTCGTGTTGGTGAATACGACCAGCGAATTCACCTCCATCAGCGGCGTGGCGTACACGTCGATCAGGTTCTTCACCGAGTTGCCGGTCGCCGGCATCGGCGGGAAGATGTAGGCGCCGGCATTGGCCGTGCCGCTCAGCCGAACGGCGAGGAACCGGCCGTCCTCGTCGAGCGCCAGCTCCGCCACGCGCTGGTGATCGCGGCCCTGATTGTCGCTCAGGAAGCTCTCGGAGCGCTCGTCGGTCCACTTAACCGGTCGCCCGAGCTTCTTCGCGGCGAGCAGCAGGGGCCCGTATTCGGGATAGAGCTGGCTCTTCATGCCGAACGAGCCACCGACATTGCCGGTCAGGATGCGCACCTTGTCGGGTGTCGTCTTGAGGACGTCCTTGGCCAGGCCGCCGCGCAGGCCCATCACGCCCTGGCAGCCGACCCGCAGCACCCAGCGGCCGCTCTCGATCGAGCCGATCGCCGAGCGCGGCTCCATCGGGGCGACGACGACGCGGTTGGAATTGATCTCCAGCCGCGTGACGTGGGCGGCTTCGGCGAAGGCCTTCTTCACGGCTTCGGCGTTGCCGTAATGGAAGTCGAGCACCAGGTTGCCCGGCGCCTCGTCATGAATCTGTACTGCGTCCGCAGCGAGCGCCTGGGCCGGCGTGGTCGCCGCCGGCAGCTCCTCGATCTCGGGCTCTACGACTTCGGCGGCATCCTTGGCCTGTACGGCCGTCTCGGCGACCACGCACGCCACGACCTCGCCGACATAGCGCACGCGGTCCTTGGCCAGAGAGTGGCGCGGCGGCGATTTCATCGGCGACCCGTCGCGCTGCGGGAAATTCACGGCGCACTTCATCGGCCCGAAACCCGCAGCCTCCATGTCGGCATAGGTCAGGATCGCGAGCACGCCGGGCATCGCTGCGGCTGTCGTGCTGTCGATGCGCTTCAGGATGCCGTGCGCATGCTTGCTGCGGACCATGACCGCGTAGGCCTGGCCCGGCAGGTTCTGGTCGTCCGTATAGCTGCCCTTCCCGCGCAGAAGGGTCGGGTCCTCCATCCGCGACACGGGCTGGCCGACGCCGAACTTCATCAAGGAAAAGGCGGTGTCGTCGAACATGTCCATTACGCTACCCCTTCAAGAACTTTCCTCCCTGCGCGACGCGCGGGGAGGTGTCGCGGTCATCCGCGACGGAGGGGTCATGGGCCACGGACTGCGGCCATGACCCCTCCGCCCTCGTATGACGAGGGCACCTCCCCTTCGCGGACTCCGCGAAGGGGAGGAACGAAAACTCTACTTCAACGGCGAGTAGTTCGTCGGCAGCAACAAGGTCGAGAACATCGACTGCAGCTTGGCCGGGCCCTTGGCGAGATAGGCCTGCCACGCCGGGTCCTTCATCGCGTCCGAACGCGCCTTGAACCGCTCCTCGAGGTTCTTGTAGCGCCACATGTGGAGCCACTCGTTGGGCTGCGGGAACTCGCCCGTCCACGCACCCCAGATCGGCGAATACTTCTCGCGCGCCGCCTGGACCTCCTTGAAGTCCTTGCCGTACTGCACGGCGCCGCCAAGGTTGCAGGTATAGATGCGCAGCTCATAGACGTTGCCCGTCGTGCCGTCGGAGGGCTTGATGTCGACCACCGGGTTCATCAGGCGCAGGTCCTGGCGCTGGACGCAGGTCTTCACGATCGGAACGTACTTCTCGGTCCAGTCCTTGTTCTTCTGCAGCTCGTTGCGCAGGCGGGTGCGCTCCTCGTAGCTGTCGTACTTCCAGAGATGCCAGATCTGGTTCAGGGCGCCGAACTCCGACGTCCAGTAGCCGTGGTTGACACCGTAGTTGTTGCCACGGGCCGGCCGGCCGATCGTCTCGGCAGCCTTGAGATATTCCGGCATCTTGCCGGGAATGAGTGTGTAGGTACGAAGCTCGTAGACCATCTCGGTTTTCCCCTCTTAAGGATGCGGGTTCTTCGGCGGATGCGCCTTGACCGCCTCCTCGTTGATGTCGGCACCCCAGCCCGGCCGGGTCGGCACGATCAGCTCGCCATTCTCTATGACTGGTGGATGCGTGACCAGATCGTCCTTCCACGGCACGTCGTCGATATCGATTTCCATGATACGGAAATTGGGCATCGCGGCGCACAGGTTGGCGCTCATGAGGGTCGACATGTGGCCATAGAAATTATGCGGCGCACAGTTGATCTCGTACGCTTCCGCCATGGTCGAGATCTTGTAGGACTCGGCCAGCCCGTTCCACGGCACGTCGATGATCGACACGTCGATCGAGCGGTTCTCGAAGAACGGCCGGAACTGGCGGCGGCTGAACAGCGATTCGCACGAGGCGATCGGCATCGAGGCGCGGTCGCGGATCAGGCGCAGCCCCTCGGGATCGTAGGAGTCGATCTCGAGCCAGAACAGGTTGTACGGCTCGCAGGTCCGCGCGACCTTGATGTAGCCTTCGGTTTTGAAGTTGAAGTTGGTGTCGAGCAGGATGCCCATCTCGTGGCCCGCGCCCTGGCGGAACGCCGCCAGCCCGTCGCTGATCGCCGCAAGCGTGGCGCCGTCGGCATTGAGCTCCGGCCCGCCCGGCGTCCGCCCGAAGCCCGGCTGGTGCATGTTGGCCGGGGTGAGGTCGAAGCGGAAGATATTCGTCTTCAACGCCTTGAAGCCGCGTTCCTTGACGTGCTTGCCGAGCTTGACCACGTCATCGAGCGAGCGCACCGGCTCGACGCCCATCATCTCGGCATTGCGGAATCGATAGCTGCCGCAATGCGACCAGTAGAGCGGCAGCCGGTCGCGCACCTTGCCGCCGAACAGCTCGTAGACCGGCACGCCGAGCGACTTGGCCTTGACGTCAAGCAGCGCATTCTCGACCGCCGCCATGGCCTGCTGGTTGATGCCGCCCGGCGCCTGGCGGGTGATGGCATACTGCATCGACATGATGCGCTCGATCGCCCGCGGGTTCTCGCCGATCAGGCCGGCGGCCATGCGGCGGATCACGGCGGTGATGCCGGCGCTGCCATAGCCCTCGTTGTATTCAGACCAGCCGACGATGCCGTCGTCGGTGGTAATCTTGAGAAACGAGAAATCGCGCCAGCCGGCGTCGCAATGCAGATCTTCGATCTTGGCAATCTTCATGGTGTTTCCTCCGCCTGGACAGACTAGCGCATCGTGTCCGGCCTGGTCCCGTCAGATCGCGTCATTTGCGCTATGTTCGAATGACCGGCACCGAAAGGAGACTTCTGCATTTGAGGCAAGCAGCGTAGACTGAGGCCATGCCTCTGCACGGCAAGGGAATGCTGATCGTGTACAACGAGGTGAAGCCGCCCCACGAGCGCGACTTCAACGAGTGGTACAATCGCGAGCATATCGACGAGCGGGTGAACCTGCCGGGCTTCCATCGTGCCCGCCGGTATGTCGCGGTGCGCGCCTCGCCCAAGTACCTTGCAACCTACGAATGCGATACCGTCGCCGATCTGGCGACGCCCGGCTACCTTGCGCTGCTCGCCAACCAGACGCCATGGAGCCAGGCGGTGATCGCCCGCTTCACGTACTTCCGGCGGCTTACGCTCCGCATCCAGATCGACCTGGCACACGGCGCGGGCGGGGCACTCACCACAGTGCGCTTCGTGCCCGATCCGGCCATGCACGCACCGTTGCTCGACTGGTTGCGCGAAATCCTTCCGCGCGCGATTGCCTTGCCCGGCATGACAGGCGCAGCCGTTGCAGAGAACGACCTGGAGATCGCCAACGCGCCCCTGCAATCAAGGAGCATGGACAATCCTCGGGCGGACGAGGTCGAATGGGTGGTCCTGCTGGAAGGTTCGGATCCCGCGGCGACGGGAGCGGCGGCCCGCTCGCTGTTCAAGATGGCCGCCCTGAAGCCATTCGGCACCCGAACGGCGCCGGTCGTCGGCACCTACCGCTTTCTGTTCGGCAACGACCGGCCGTGATGCTGCGAGCCGCCCGCCTGACGCTGCGGCGTTGGCGGGAGACGGATCGCGACGCCTTCGCCGCGCTGAATGCCGATCCCGAGACGACCTGGGATCTTGGCGGACCTCTCGACCGAGCCCAAAGCGACGCCAAATTCGACCGCTATGTCGCGGCCTTCGAGAAGCGCGGCTTCTGCCGATGGGCACTCGAGGATGCGCAGCAGCTTTTCCTGGGTTACGCGGGCGTGATGCCGCGGCCGCCGGATCATCCGCTCGGCCCTCATATGGACATCGGCTGGCGGCTGGCGCGGTCGGCGTGGGGTCGGGGCTACGCGACGGAGGCGGCAGCCGCGGCCCTGCTCGACGTGTTTACCAGGATCGGCCTCGGCGAAGTGCTGGCCTACACCTCACACGACAATGCGCGATCGCAGGCCGTCATGCGACGTCTCGGCCTGCAGCGCGACCCGGCGCGCGACTTCTCCCACATGTACGACGGCAGGCCGTGGCATGGCCTGGTCTGGGCTGCGCGACCTGTGGCGTGATTGCGGCAGGTGCTGACGCAAGTTTGAGCGCCTCGTGCGCGCCGATACTCTAGAGTTGGCCGATGTCTATCGTGAAAGTGGTCTTCTGGCTGCGTCTGGTGACGCTGATCGGGCTTTGCCTGCCCGCCCTCGACCTGGCGTGGCGCTGGTACAGCGACGATCTCGGCGCGCGCCCGGTGACCGAGGCGACCCATATCACCGGCGACTGGGCCGTCGTCTTCCTGCTCTGCTCGCTGGCGCTCACGCCCGCGCGCAGCGTCTACGACTGGATGCCGCTGACGCAAATCCGCCGCCGGGTCGGCGTTGCCGCCGCGCTCTATGCCGGCCTGCACTTCTTTATCTACGTGGCCGACCAGAAATGGGACCTCGTCGTGGTCGCGCTGGAGATCGTGAAGCGCTTCTATCTCACGATCGGCTTCGCAGCGCTGCTGGTGCTCGCAGCGCTGGCCATCACCTCGACCAACGGCTGGCAGCGGCGGCTGCGGCGCAACTGGAAGCGCCTGCACTGGCTGGTCTATCCAGCCGCCGTGCTGGCCATCCTGCATTTCTTCATCCAGTCCAAGGCCAATGTCGGCGAGGCGACAGTGGCGGCCGGCCTGTTCGCCTGGCTGATGATCTGGCGCTGGATGCCTACGACGCTGCGTACACGCTGGTTCGGCCTGCTGCTGCTCGCGGTCGGCGCGACCGTGGCTGCCCTCGCCTTCGAGATCGCGTGGTACGGGCTGGTGAACCACGTCGATCCGATGCGCATCCTCAAGGCCGACATCGATCCCGACCTCGCGCCCCGGCCGACGCTGAAAGTCCTGCTGGCCGGGCTCGCGGTCGTCGCGCTGGCCGGACTGCAGCGTCTCACCTTCTTCCTCAAACGCCTCTGGACGAGTCGCTATATCCGAGGGACTATACCGACGTCCTGAAGGGAGGCCGTGTATGGGTTTGTCGATGAAGCGCCGCGAATGGCTGGGTCTTGCCTTGGCGACGGCCGTGGTGCCGGCAGCGGCGGCACGGGCGCAGGCTCGCAGCCTTGTGGTCTTCGCCGCTGCCAGCCTCAAGAACGCGCTCGACGAAATTGCCAGCGGCTGGGCCAGGGACACCGGCAAGCCGATGCCCAGGATCTCCTACGCGGCGAGCTCGGCGCTCGCCAAGCAGATGGAGCAGGGCGCGCCGGCCGACCTGTTCATCTCGGCCGATCTCGACTGGATGGACTATGTCGCCAGGAAGGACCTGATCAAGGCCGATACCCGCGTGAACCTGCTCGGCAACAAGATCGTGCTGATCGCGCCCAGGGATTCGAAGGCCACGGTCGAGGTGAAGCAGGGCTTCGACCTCGCCAAGGTGCTGGCCGGCGGCAAGCTCGCCATGGCGAATGTCGATGCCGTGCCGGCCGGCAAGTACGGCAAGGCCGCGCTCGAGAAGCTCGGCGCCTGGGATGGCGTGAAAAGCAACGTTGCCCAGGCCGAGAATGTGCGCGCGGCGCTCGTGCTGGTGGCGCGGGGCGAAGCGGCCCTCGGCATCGTCTACGCAACCGATACTGCTGCGGAGCCGAACGTGAAGATCGTCGGCAGCTTTCCCGAGGATTCCCATCCGCCGATCATCTATCCGGCGGCGGTGACCAGGGAGGCGAAGTCCGCCGACGCCAGGCCGTTCCTGGACTACCTCAAGACGATCCAGGCGCGACCGGCCTTCGAGAAGCAGGGCTTCACGGTTCTGGTGAAATCCATCACCTCGGCATGACGGAGGAGGAATGGACGGCGGTCCGGCTCAGCCTGCTGGTCGCCGTCACCGCGACGGCGGCGAGCCTGCCCCCCGGCGTCGCCATCGCCTGGCTGCTGGCGCGCCGGCGGTTCTGGGGCAAAGGCCTGCTCGACACCGTCGTGCACCTGCCGCTGATCATGCCGCCGGTGGTGACCGGCTATCTGCTGCTGATCCTGTTCGGCCGGCGCGGCCCGATCGGCGCCTTCCTCGACCAGACGTTCGGCATCGTGTTGGCCTTCCGCTGGACCGGCGCGGCGCTCGCCTGCGCGGTCATGGGCTTTCCGCTGATGGTGCGCGCCATCCGACTTTCGATCGAGGCCGTCGACACGAAGCTGGAGAGCGCGGCGGGCACGCTGGGCGCCAACCCGATGTGGGTGTTTGCCACCATCACCCTGCCGCTCTGCCTGCCCGGCGTGATCGCCGGCGCGATCCTGTCCTTCGCCAAGGCGATGGGCGAATTCGGCGCCACCATCACCTTCGTGTCGAACATTCCGGGCGAGACGCAGACCCTGCCCTCGGCGATCTACACCCTCACGCAGATCCCAGGCGGCGACGCCGGCGCCTTGCGGTTGACCGCAGTGTCGATCGCGATCTCCATGGCTGCCCTCCTCGGCTCGGAACTCCTCGCTCGCCGCATCGGCGCCCGGCACCTGGCGGCATGAGCCTCGACATCGACATCGAGCACACGCGCGGCACCTTCCGGCTCGCCGCGCGCTTCACGTCGCAGCCGGGTGTGACGGCTCTGTTCGGCCGCTCGGGCTCGGGGAAGTCGAGCCTGGTCGACATCGTGGCCGGCCTGATCAAGCCCCAGCGCGGCAAGGTCGCGGTCGACGGACAGACGCTGGTCGACACCGCGCGCGGTGTGTTCGTCCCGAAGCACCGGCGCCGCATCGGCTACGTTTTTCAGGACAGCCGCCTCTTCCCCCATCTCACCGTGCGCCAGAACCTGCTCTATGGACGCTGGTTCTCGCGCGGCGATGGCGGCGCCGCAGGCGACTTCGGCTCGATCGTCGACCTGCTGGGCATCGCCGCCCTGACAGAGCGTAAGCCGGATTCGCTGTCGGGCGGCGAGAAGCAGCGGGTGGCGATCGGCCGCGCGCTGCTCGCCCATCCGCGCCTGCTGCTGATGGACGAGCCGCTCGCCTCGCTCGACGAGGCGCGGCGGGCGGAAATCCTTCCCTACATCGAGCGGCTGCGCGACGGGACGGGGGTACCGATTCTCTACGTCAGCCACTCCGTCGCCGAGGTGGCCCGGCTCGCGACCACGGTCGTCATCCTGAGCGAGGGCAAGGTCACCGCGGTCGGGCCGGTGCTCGACATCCTGCCGCTCGCCGACGCGAGCGACGGCGGCAGCGTGCTCGAAGCAGTCGTGGCCGGACACGACGAGAGGTTCCAGCTCACCGCGCTCACGTCGGCAGCCGGCGAGCTGCAGGTGCCGAAGCTCGCAGCCGCCGTCGGCGCAAGCGTACGCGCCTACATCCGCTCGCGCGACGTCATGCTCTCGCTGCAGCCGCCACAGGACATCAGCGCGCTGAATGTGCTGGCCGGCAAGGTCGTCGGGATTTCCGAGAGCGGCGCACAGGCCGATGTCCGACTCGACTGCAACGGCACCACTCTCATGGCCCGCCTGACCACAAAATCGGTTCAGCGCCTGGCGCTCGCCCCCGGGCGGCCGGTGTTCGCCGTGATCAAAAGTGTTTCCTTCGAGCGTAGCTAGGAGCCAACGATGCCTCGTCTCAGCATCCGCATCGATTTCGACGACGAGGGCCGGCTCGGCCCCGGCAAGGTCGCCCTGCTCGAGCAGATCGAAAACGAAGGCTCGATCTCCGCAGCGGGTCGAGCCATGAGCATGTCCTACAAGCGAGCCTGGGAGTTGGTGTCCGAGATCAACCGCACCTTCGAGGAGCCATTGGTCACTGCCCAGACCGGGGGCCGGGCGGGCGGCGGCGCCGTGCTGACCCCGCGCGGCCAGGAGCTCATCCGCCATTACCGCGCGATCGAGCGCAAGGCGCTGTCCGCGACCGCCACGCACCTCAAGGCCCTGCAGGCGATTTCCCGGAGCCCGCGCCGGGCCTAGGCGTTATCCTCCCCTGGCCAGGGAGGTCGTATGGCAAGAATAACCGTCCGCAAGGGCATGCCGAGCGTCCAGCTCGACAAGGCGCAATTCGCCGAACGACTGAAGCAGCGGTTCCAGGATCCGGCATTCGAGCCGCTGCAGGCCGAGATCGGCAAGATCGTCGACGCCGCCTGGGACGTGTACGACGACAGCCGAAAGGCACCTTACACGCGGCCAGCCGGGTCTGGTTACGCCGATCCCGCGTACGAGCTGTCGGTCGAGTGGCTGGCGCAGCGTGATGCGATCCATGAAGCCGAGCGGCGGCAGAAATCCCCCTCGTCGAAGTCGCGCATCCTGCTGATCGACGGCTCGCCGCGCAGCGACCAGACCTGTCCGGGCGAGATGTCCAAGAGCTTCCGGCTGATGGAGATCGCCGAAGAGGTGATCGCGCGCGAGCCCGATTTCGAGGTCGAGCGGCTCGACCTAAACCGGCTGACCTCGGAGTTCGGCCGCCACATCCATCCCTGCAAGGCCTGCGTGTCGACCGCGATGCCGCTCTGTCACTGGCCGTGCTCCTGCTACCCCAACCATTCGCTCGGCCAGACCAACGACTGGATGGGCGAGATCTATCCCATGTGGGCGGCCGCGCACGGCGTCATGATCGTGACACCGGTGCACTGGTATCAGGCACCAACTGTACTGAAGGCGATGATCGACCGCCTCGTGTGCGCCGACGGCGGCAATCCGGACCCGACTTCGACCTCGGGCAAGGACCCGGAGAAGGCCAAGGAGATCGAGATGAAGGGCTGGGATTTCCCGCGCCATCTCGCCGGCCGGGTATTCTCGGTCGTCGTGCATGGCGACTCTGCTGGAACCGAGAACCTGCGCCGCTCGCTGTCGGACTGGCTGGGCGACATGGGCCTGATCGGCGCGGGCCACGCCGCCGAGATCGACCGCTATATCGGCTACTACGAGCCGTATGCCGAAAGCCATCAGGCACTCGACGCCGACCGCGCATTTCAGGAGGAGACACGCAACGCCGCCCGTGCCTTGGTGGCGGCGGTCAAGCTGATGCGGAGCGGCCGTCTGCCGAAGCCCGATTCCGGGCTGCCTGATCCAAGACCGAAATAACGTCCTCCGGGGGGAGCGAAAATGTCCAGACTGTTCCTGATGTTCGAGATTCGATATCTGCCGTTCGTCATGGCGATCGTCCTGAGCGCGGCTTTCGCCGTGGCGCTGGCGCTGCATCCAAATCACATCTGGCTTTGGATCGGCTTCGGCATCGCCGTCTTCTTCCTCGCGGTCGGCCTGCGCGACCTCTGGCAGAAACCTAGCGCCGTTCTGCGCAACTATCCGATTGCCGCGCACCTGCGCTTCATCCTCGAATCGATCCGTCCGGAACTGCGGCAGTATTTCTTCGAGGACGAGAAAGACGGGCTGCCGTTCAGCCGCGACAAGCGCGCCATCGTCTACCAACGTGCCAAGCGCGTGCTCGACGTGCGTCCGTTCGGCACGACTTACAACGTCTATGAGCCGGGTTTCGAATGGATCAGCCATTCGATGTCGCCGACGGCGCCCAGCAAGGAGCCGTTCCGCGTCACCATCGGCGGACCGGATTGCACCAAGCCTTATTCGGCGTCGGTGTTCAACATCTCCGCCATGAGCTTCGGTTCGTTGTCGGCCAACGCGATACGCGCGCTGAACGGCGGCGCCAAGCTCGGCGGCTTCGCGCACGATACCGGCGAGGGCGGCTACAGTCCCTATCACCGGGAGGGCGGCGGCGACATCGTGTGGGAGATCGGCTCGGGCTATTTCGGCTGCCGCAATCCCGACGGCACCTTCTCGGCCGAGAAGTTCGCCGCGACCGCCTCCAACGAGCAGATCAAGATGGTCGAGCTTAAGATGAGCCAGGGCGCCAAGCCCGGCCATGGCGGTATGCTGCCCGCGCCCAAGGTCAGCGTCGAGATCTCGCTGACACGGGGCGTGCCGACCGGCCAGGACTGCATCTCACCCGCGCGCCATTCGGCCTTCTCGACTCCGATCGAGATGATGCAGTTCATCGCCGAAATGCGCCGCCTGTCAGGCGGCAAGCCGGCCGGATTCAAGCTTTGCGTCGGCCACGAATGGGAATTCCTGGCGATCTGCAAGGCGATGATCGAGACCGGCATCTATCCGGACTTCATCGTGGTCGACGGCAAGGAGGGCGGCACCGGCGCCGCGCCGCTCGAATTCATCGACCATCTCGGCAAGCCGATGCGCGAGGGCCTTTCCTTCGTGCACAACGCCCTGATCGGTATCGGCGCGCGTCAGCGCATCAGGCTCGGCGCCTCGGGCAAGATCATTTCGGGCTTCGACATTGCGCGCGCCATGGCACTCGGCGCCGACTGGTGCAACGCCGCCCGCGGCTTCATGTTCGCCGTCGGCTGCATCCAGTCGCTGAGCTGCCATACCGACAAATGCCCGACCGGGGTGGCGACCCAGGACCCGGACAGGCAGAAGGCGCTGGACGTCGAGGACAAGCTCCATCGCGTCGCCAACTTCCACACGGCGACGATCCACGCGCTGGCCGACCTCACTGCCGCTGCCGGACTCGATCATCCCAACCAGTTCCGGCTCGTTCACATCTCCCATCGGGTGTCGCGCAGCGACGTGGCGACCTTCGCCGATCTCTATCCGAGCCTGCGCGAGCGGGAACTGCTCGACGGCACGAACAATCCGCGTTGGCGGACTCCGTGGGATATGGCCGACGCCAGGTCGTTCCGCGCCAACGCCTGAGGGTCACCGCGGTCCGACGCCAAACAGGCCGGCGAAGGTTTCGCGCCCGATACGCACCGGCGGAGACGACGTGCCGCGCCGGAACCTCAGCGTCCAGGCCGAGAAGCCGGACATGAAAAAGCGCGGTTCGGCGCCCGCAACGGTATCGCCTTCGTCGGCACCTGTGCCGATTGCCTGCGGATACCAGCTGCCATCCTCGACGATCTGTAGCGGCGGTGACCAGCCGGCCGGATCGCCGGGATCGGCGTTGAAGGTGATGTAGACGCCGCGCTGCACGATGTCAGCATTGCCGTCCTGCGTGCGGTTCAGCAGCATGACGAACAGGTCGAGGGCGCGATTGTAGTGGACGGCCGGCCCCCAGTAGGCGGCCGGGTCTCGGTGACGCCAGCCGCGTGTCACGGCAAAGAGCGGCGTCGCCTCGTCGCCCTGCCACTTCCCGTCGCGCCAGAATTCGAGGCCGGCCGGCTGTTCGCGCGCGGCGACCCGGTAGCGCGCCACCGAGACGCCCTGCCAGCTTTCGTCGGGCAGGTAACAGGAATAGTGCAGGTAGAACCATTGCCCGGCGCGGTCCGGCACGACGCAGAAATCGCCGTAGCCGCCGGCCAGGAAGCCGTTGGCGAAGCTGCAGTCGGCTTCTGCCAGCGGACGGCGTAGGAGATCGCCGAGGAAACGCCAGCTCCGGCCGTCGTCGTGCGAGACAATGGCGCCAATATGCGGCAGGAAGAGCCGCCGGTCGCCGGGTGCCAATTCCTCGGCATGGTACCAGCCGAACAGGGGACCGTCGGGCGCCCGCCAGACCGACTGGATCCACTTGCCCATCTCCGGTGCAGGATCGTCGATGAACCGAACCGGCGACCAGGTGCCGTCGGGCCATCGGCCGGCTGACGCGCAGCGCAGCGTGTGGCCGCGCGGCTGGTAGTGCGACACGAAGGCCAGCGTGTTGCCGACCGTACGCAACAGCGGCGAATTCGAATCCGTGCGCCTGAGCGGCGGCACGTGAAGCTTGAGGGGTTCCGCCGGCACCAGGTCGACGACCCAAGGATCGCTGGGTAAGGGATCGCAGATCGACATGCCGCAGCATCGCCGCGGGCTGCTGATCGGCCATGATCTGAATCAAGTTGCCAAGACGGCGGACTTGCCCCAGCAATTACCCCACAAGGAAAAGCGTTCGAGGAAGCCCGATGACTGCACCGTTCGATGTCGCACCCCTGCTCGCGCCGGGCACACCCGCGCCCGCCGCCAAGTGGAACGGCTTCCCGAAGTACAATTTCGTCGGCGGCCATAACGATGCCGAGAACGTGCCCGTCGATGCGCTGATCGAGGCGGCGACCAGTGTGTTGCGGCGCGAGGGACCGACGCTGGCGACCTACGGGTTGAACAGCGGCCCGCTCGGCTACCGGCCGCTGCGCGAGTTCCTGTCGGCCAAGCTCAAGGGCCATGCCGGCATCGAGTGCTCGCCCGACGAGATCCTGGTCACTTCGGGCTCCCTGCAGGGACTAGACCTCGTCAACACGCTGCTGCTCGGCAAGGGCGACACGGTGTTGATCGAGAAGGAAACCTATGGCGGCGCGCTGACCCGGCTGGCCAAGTTCGGCGTCAATATCATCGGCATCCCGCTCGATTCGGACGGCATGCGCATGGATGCGCTGAAGGCCAAGCTCGAGGAGCTCAAAGCCAAGGGCATCAAGCCGAAGTACATCTACACCATCCCGACCGTGCAGAACCCGACCGGTTCGATCATGCCCGAGGCGCGGCGCAAGGAGCTGATCGCCATCGCCCGTGAATACGGCGTGATGATCTTCGAGGACGAATGCTACTCCGACCTCGTCTGGAACGGAGAGCGGCCGCGTTCGATCTACTCCCTCGCCGGCGGCGATGGCGTGATCTTCGTCGGCTCCTTCTCCAAGTCGATCGCTCCGGCCCTGCGGGTCGGCTACATCGTCGCCAAATGGGAGATCCTCGCCCGCATCCTCGGGCTGAAGCAGGACGCGGGCTCAGGCGCGCTCGAGCAGATGGTGCTGGCGGAGTTCTGTGCCAAGCACTTCGCCAGCCACGTGCCCAAGCTCAACAAGGCACTGAGCCATAAGCTGCAGGTGCTCCGCGAGGCGCTGGCCGAGCAGTTCGGCACCGCGGCCGAGTTCGGCGATCCGCCGGGCGGCATCTATCTCTGGATCAAGCTGCCCGACAACGTCGACACGGTGAAGCTGGGCCAGGCCGCGCTGGCCGCGGGCGTGTCGCTCAATCCCGGCCCCGAATGGTCGACTGACAAGGAATACGCCCGCAGCCGGCTGCGGCTTTGCTTCGCCAACCCGGACCCCGAAACCATCAAGAAGGGAGTCGAGGTCCTGGCCGAAGTCTGCCGACGCGAGTTCGGCGTGCCGCTGCGCAGCGCCAACATCGACAAGGCGTAGAGCACGACGCATCTCGCTTCCCTCTCCCGCGCGGCGGGGGAGGGAGGCTAAATGAAGTCAATTTCTGAGGTTCAGCCTCAGCCCATCGGCTTGGCGTTGATGACCATCCATGACATGCCGAACTTGTCCGCGACCATGCCGAAGCGGCTGGCAAAGAAGGTCTCGGCGAGCGGCATCTGAACCTGCCCGCCCTGTCCAAGCGCCGCGAAGAGCTTGTCGGCCTCGGCGTCGCTGGTGGCGTTGATGGTGAGGGTGACGCCCGAGAAGGTCGGCTTGCCGTCGCAATTGCCGTCGGACAGCAAGATCGACGAATCGCCGACCTTGATGCAGGCATGCATCACCTTGCCGTCGCTGCCCGGCGGCATCATCGACTTCTGGTCGGGCGGCATGTCCTTGAAATGCATCAGCATCTCGACCTTGGCGCCGATCGCGCCCTTGTAGAACTCGATCGCTTCTTCCGACTTGCCGCCGAAATACAGATAGGGCTGCACGTTCATTGTTTCTCCTCTGGCTAGGGTTGGGCAGGTGCATTGTCGCGAAACACCTGCATCTGTGCCTCGAGCGCTCGCCCGAAGGCGGGACGCGCCTCGCAGCGCTTCCGGTAGGCGTCGAGCACTGGGAAGCGCGCGAGCGTGCCGGAATCGACCAACTCGCGCAGCACTGCGGTCATCATCAGGTCGCCGGCAGTGAAGCGGCCCTCGAGATAGTCCTTGCCGTCGAGCCAGGCCGAGAGAGGTTCCAGCCGCCGGTTCAGCAGCGACTCGGCCTGCACCCTGCTCTCCTTGAAATGGATCAGCATCTGCGCGTAGGGCTCGATCGAGTTGAGCGCTGCGATCACCCACGCCGTGGTGCGCGCCCGCCCCGCCTCGTCGGCCGGAGCCAGCGCCTCCGACTTCGCTGCGATGTGCAGCACGATCGCGCCCGATTCGAACAGCTCAACCTCGCCATCCCGATAGGCCGGCACCTGGCCGAACGGCTGCCACTGCCGGTAGCCGGCAGACGCGCAGGCCTGCTGGTCGACGAGCGCCGCCTGGTAGGCCAGCGCCGCTTCCTCCAGCGCCCAGCGGACGCGCAGGTCGCGCACGTAACCTTGCGCAAACGGCGGAACCCAGCGGAAGGCGCTCACTTCGATCGACATGGCACGTTCCCCGGTCAGTCGTCGAAGGCCTGATAGGCCGAGGTCCAGAAATCGCGGAACACGCGCGGCGGCACCGGCGCGTCCATCATTCGCTGGGTCATCAGGATGCCGATCATGTCCTCGGCCGGATCGAGATGGGCCGAGGTGCCATAGCCGCCGTCCCAGCCGAAGCGGCCCGGCGTGGCGAAGATGTCGGTGCGCCGCGTCACCACCGCGCCGCCCATGCCCCAGCTCGCGCCATGGCCGAAGAACAGTTCGGCGCCCTGCTTCTGGGACTCGGTGAGCTGGTCGGAGGTCATCAGCGCGACTGTCGGCCGCGCGAGGATGCGCTCGCGCCCATGCACGCCATCATTCATCAGCATGCGATAGAAGGCGTGGAAGTCGTCGACCGTCGACACCAGCCCCGAGCCGCCCGCCGCGAACGGCGGCGGCTTGCTCCAGCGGCTGTTGGCGGCATCGTCGAAGAAGGCGAGCGCCTTCTTCTGCGGGTCCATCAGGTACGCGCTGGCGAGGCGATCGAGCTTGGCGGCCGGGACGTGGAAGCCGGTGTCGCGCATACCGAGGGGCGCGAACAGCCGTTCCTGCAGGAACGCCTCGAGCGACTGGCCGCTCGCCCGCGCGATCAGCACGCCGAGCACATCGGAGCCGGTGTGGTAGAGCCAGCGCTCGCCCGGCTGGTAGACCAGCGGCAAGGTGCCGAGCCGCTTCATGAATTCGTCGGCCGTGATGTCGAGCTGGAACGGGCCGGGCGCCAGCCCCAGGTCGGCCGCAGCCTTCTGGATCGGATGCCTGGCGGGCCACACCATCACCGCGCCCATGCCGAAGGTGAAGGTGAGCAGATCGCGCGTCGTGATCGGTCGCTTCGCCGGCACCGTGTCGTCGACCGCACTCTCGAGGCTCTTCAACACCTGACGGCTGGCAAGCTCGGGCAGAAAAGCGTCGACCGGATCGTCGAGGCGCAGCTTGCATTCCTCGACCAGCATCAGCGTTGCGGTGGCGATCACCGGCTTGGTCATCGAAGAGATGCGGAAGATCGTGTCGCGCCGCATCGGCACGCCGCCGAACGACTGCGTTCCGACCGCCTCGACCCAGGTCTCGCCGCACCGGCTGACCAGCGCGACGAGGCCCGGCATGTCGCCGGCGGCAACGTGCGCGGCCAGCGCAGGATGAAGACGCGTCAGGCGATCCCGGGAAAATCCGCCGCCGGCCATGGCTCAGTCCGCTGACGTGAACTGAACGAGCCGTTCCAACGCGCCGGTCCAGCCGCCGGTATGGCTGAGGCTCGCTGCACCGGACTGGAATGCCTCGTGGCGCAGGGTGAGCCGCGTCCGCCCGCCGAGATCCTCGAAGGTAACGGTCACCAGGGTTTCGGCATCGACCGTGCCGTCGGCATGCTCGGTGTTGTAGGTGAAGACCAGGCGCTCCGGCGACACGATCTCGCGATATTCGCCCCACTTGGCGATCACGCTGCCGTCGCGGCCGCGCATGCGCCGGTGCCAGCCGCCGCCCGGTCGCACGTCCATCTTGCACGAGACCAGGGTCCACTCCTGCGGCATCCACCAGCGTACCGCCTGCTCGGGATCGGTCCAGGCCGCGAAGACGCGCTCGCGCCGCGCCTTGAGATCGCGCGTCAGCTCGAGCGCGTGGTCGGCGGGCTGCAGCGCGACGTTCATGGCGCCCTCTCGAACTCGGCGTCGACGACGATCTCGATCGCGGGACCGAACAGCGCCGGCAATCCAAAATCCTGCGGTTTGATGGAGGCGACGGCGTGCACGCCCATCCGCGGCTTCTCGGCCCAACCCTTGCCGACGCCGACCAGCTCGACATCGAACGTCACTGGTTTGGTGACGCCCATCAGCGTGAACTGCCCGTCGACCTTGCCGTGCGTGTCGTCGGTGCGGTGGAAGGCCGTCGACACGAACGTCGCCTCGGGGAACTTCGCCGCCTTGAGGTAGTTGTCGCCCGCCAGCTCGTAGGCGAAGTCCTTGACGTTGGAGGTGATCGACTCGGTCCTCACCGCAACCGACAGCGTCGACTTCTCCGGCGCCGCCGGATCGAAGGTGAGCTTGCCGCTCGCCTGATTGAAGCGGAAGACGCTCCACGAGTAGCCGATGTGCGAGACCCGTGCGAGCACCGAGCAGTGGTCGGGGTCGATCGTATAGGTGCCGGCGCGCGCATCGGCGAGCGTCTTGCCGCCCATGAAGACGCCCGGCGGCAGCTCGGAGGAAGACTGCGCGGCGACGCCGCCGGAAATGGCAGCCAGCGCGAGACCGAGGAGAGCGATTCGTGTGATCATGTCACCTCTCTGCGATTGCCTTGAGATTCTGCAAGCCGACTTCGAAGTCCTCGCCGAGCATTGCCCAGGTGACGGTCGTGTTCGGGCCGCGAGGGTCGAAGGTGAATTCGGCGACATTGTGGGCTTTGAACGGCCTCATGAACCGCACGCCGATACGCCTTTTCGACGAGGTCGGTGACTCGAGAATCTCCATGCGGCACTGCGAGCCATCCAATGGTTAACTTATGAGTTAAGCGTTAAGCCGAGGCCTCCGACCTGTCAACCGCGCACGAAACGACTTAAGAACTTCTCATGACAGAGATACGTACGGGCCGTCCGGCCACGCTCGCGCCGAACGGCATGGTGACCTCTCCGCATTCGCTGGCGAGCGCCGCCGGCGTCGATGTGCTGCGCGCCGGCGGCTCGGCCGTCGACGCCGCGCTCGCCACGAGCGCCGCCTTGTCGGTGCTCTATCCGCACATGACCGGTATCGGCGGCGACGCCTTCTGGCTGATCCATGACGCGAAGGCGAACAAGGTCCGCTACATCGACGGCGGCGGCCGCGCCACGTCCGGCGGCACGATCGACGCTTTCACGGAGCGTGGCCTCACCGAGGTGCCTTATCGCGGCGTGCTGCCGGGAACGCTCACCGTGCCCGGTGCCGTCGCAAGCTGGACCGAGGCGCATGCTTCGTACGGTCGCCTGCCGCTGAAGCGTTGCCTCGACAGCGCGATCGGTTACGCGCGCGACGGCTTCCCGGTGACGGCGCGGCTCGCCACCTTCCGCAACATCGCGCGCCCTGAACTGGAGAAGAGCCCGGAAGCCGCGGCGATCTTCCTCCCGCGCGGACCGGTGCTCAGGAACCCGAACCTCGCGCGCACGCTCGAAGCGATCGCCAGCGACGGCTGGCACGGGTTCTACGACGGCGAGGTGGCGAAAGAGCTGGTGCGCTGGTCGCAGGCCAACCGCGGCTTTTTCACCGCAGGCGACCTCAAGGCGCAGCAGGCGCGTTGGGGCGAGCCGATCGTGGGCACCTATCGCGGCGTGACGATCTACGAGACGCCGCCGCCGACCCAGGGCTTCGCGGTGATCGAGATGCTGAACCTGCTCGAACCGCTCGACCTCCGCAGCAAGCCGTTCCTCGGGCCCGACTACGTGCACCTCATGATCCAGGCCAAGCAGCTCGCCTATCACGACCGCGACCGTCACATCGGCGACCCGCGCTTCAGCAACGTGCCGATCGAGCGTCTGATCTCGAAATCCTACGCCGACGAGCGCCGCCCCCTCATCGACCCGGCGCGAGCACTGCCGTGGGACAAGGTCCCGTCCTACGGCAGCCTTTCCGGCGACACGGTCTACATTGCCGCCGTCGACAAGGAAGGCAATGCGGTCTCGCTGATCCATTCGCTCTACGGCATCTTCGGGTCGGCCGTCGTTGCCGGAAGCACCGGCGTGGTTCTCCAGAATCGCTCGGCCTATTTCTCGCTCGACCCGAAGAGCCCGAACAAGGTCGAGCCGGGCAAGACGCCGCTGCACACCCTGATCGCCTCGCTCGCCTTCCGCGACAACAAGTTCTGGGCCGCGGTCGGCTGCATGGGCGCCGACGGCCAGCCGCAGATCCACCTGCAGACCTACGTCGCCATGATCGACCACGGCCGCGACATCCAGGAGGCGCTCGAAACGCCGCGCTTCCTGTCGGGCCGTTTCGGCCTGCTCGAAGCACGCGATACGTTGCACATGGAGGCCCGATTCCCGCCCGGCACGATCGACGCGCTCGAGCAGCGCGGCCACCTGGTCAACCGCTGGGGCGATTGGAGCGAGACCGCCGGCCACGCCCACGGCATCACCATCGACCCGGCGAGCGGGCTACGGATCGGCGGCTCCGATCCGCGCAGCGACGGGGCCGCGATCGGCTACTGAGGACCCACAGATCGTGATCTCGATGAGCCCGTCATGCTTTTCCGAACCGCGAGCGTCTCGCTCGCTCAAGCTCATGAGCGAGCGAGACGCTCGCGGTCCGGAAGAGCATGAGCATATGCGTTTTGTTGGTGACGCGTCTTGCAGTGCTCAGGTGAGCGAAAATCCCTCATAGCCGCCTGCCACCACGGCCTCGCAGCGCTCGATGTAGGCCGGCAGGCCGCCGATATAGGGCATGAACACCCTCGGCTTGCCGGGGATGTTGGCGCCGACGTACCACGAGCTGCAGGTCGAGCGCAGGGTGATGTTGGCGACCGAGCCGACGTGGACGTTCCAGGCTTCCTGCGCCTCCGGCTCCGGCTCGATCACCGCCACGCCCTTGGTCCGCAACGCCTCCATGCACTCGGCGATCCAGTCCACATGCTGCTCGATCGACGGCAGCATGTTGGTCAGCACCGACGGGCTGCCGGGTCCGGTGATGGTGAACAGGTTGGGGAAGCCGACGACTGTCAGGCCAAGATAGGTTTTCGGCCCCTCGCTCCATGTCTCCTGGAGCGAGATGCCGCCGCGGCCGCGGATATCGACCTTGAGCAGCGCGCCGGTCATGGCGTCGAAGCCGGTCGCCAGCACCAGGCAATCGAAGGTGTAGTCCTGCCCCCTGGCGCGCGCGCCCGTCGGCGTGATGCGCTCGATCGGCTCGTCGCGGATATCGACCAGCGTCACGTTCGGGCGATTGAACGTCTCCCAGTATCCGCTGTCGACGCACAGCCGCTTGCAGCCGATGATGTTCGTCGGCGTCAGGATCTCCGCCGTCCTAGGATCCTTGACGATCTCGCGGACCTTCTCGCGCACGAACTCGGCCGCCGTCTCGTTCGACTCGTCGTTCAGCAGCAGGTCGTTGAACGAGGCCATGAAACCCAGCCCGCCGTAGTCCCAGCGCTCCTGGTACTGGCGCCGGCGCTCCTCCTCCGGCGTCTCGATCGCCGAGACGTTGTTGATCCTCAGATCGATGCCCGCCGGCAGGGTCTTCGCCCGCTTGCGCATCTCGCGATAGTTCGCCTTCACCTCGCGCACATGGTCCGGATCGAGCGGCCGGTTGTGCGCCGGGATCGTGTAGTTCGCGGTGCGCTGGAACACCGTCAGGTGCCTGGCCTGCTGCGCGATGATCGGGATCGACTGGATCGCCGACGAGCCGGTGCCGATCACGCCGACGGTCTTGCCGGTGAAGTCGACGCCTTCGTGCGGCCAGTTGCCGGTGTGATAGGTCGGGCCCGCAAAGTCGGCGAGGCCGGGGATCTTCGGCGTGTTGGGCGAGCTGAGGCAGCCCATCGCCGTGATGACGAAGCGCGCCACGATGCGCTGGCCCTTGTCGGTCTCGACCACCCAGCTGTTGTTGGTCTCGACGAACTCGGCCCGGGTGACCCGCGTCTCGAACTGGATGTCGCGGCGCAGATCGTAGCGGT
The DNA here is from genome assembly GCF_965279465.1 of Reyranella sp. Lineage (NCBI taxonomy): Bacteria > Pseudomonadati > Pseudomonadota > Alphaproteobacteria > Hyphomicrobiales > Reyranellaceae > Reyranella > Reyranella sp. Next base: position 1,694,094 of record NZ_OZ257242.1, on the reverse strand, counting down.
CCGCGACATGGTTCGCGTATTTCAGGATTTCGGGCTGGGTGGCGTAGCGCTCGGTCCACTCCCATTCCTGCTCGAGCTCGGGCGAGAACTGGTAGGAATACTGCACGCTCTCCACGTCGCAGCGCGCGCCGGGATAGCGGTTCCAGTACCAGGTGCCGCCGACGCCCTTGCCGGCTTCGATCACGCGGGCGGAGAAGCCCTTCCCGCGCAGGCGATGAAGCATGTACATGCCGGCGAAGCCGGCGCCGATGATCACGGCATCGAGATTGGCTGTCATGCCGTTTGGATAAGCGGGCGCTGCGCGACGCGCAAGCGCGGTCAGGACGGCCTATTCCGCAGCCATGCGGGCGGCGAGGCCCGGGACCGGCGCATGCGTGATCTCGCTCTGACGGGCACGCACGTCGAAGGTCCGGATCTGCAGGTCGGCGAGCGCCGTGTTGGCCTTCATGCGCGCCACGATTGGCCCTTCCACGTAGGCTTGCGCTGTCGCACGGTCAGCGAAGCAGTAGATACCGCCCGAGAGCTTTTCGTCCTCGCCGTCGAGCCAGATCTTCCACTGCAGGCCGTCGACCGACAGGAAGGGCTTGGCCGTCTCGTCTGAATAGCGGGCATCCCATTCGGCCTTGGGCATGTCGGGGCGGCGATAGTTGATCTGGACGATGACCATTATTTCCTCCGGTGTGACGGCGAAAGACCGCGAGTCGGTACCACGATTGCGGCGGGTCTGGCCATGCCGCCCGGGGGCGCTACGATGCGGCTCCGAACCGAAATGCCCAAGGAAACGCCCCGATGCCCGAACAGCTTCCCGCGCTCTGCCTGATCGCCATGCCAGGCCGGCGCCGCCGGACCATCGAGCTCTGCCAGGAAGCCGAACGGCGCGGCTACGCCGGCATCTACGTGCCGAGCCCGACCGGCAACATGTCGATGTGCGAAGCGCTGTCGTGGCAGACCGAGAAAATCCGCTTCGCCACCTCGATCGTGCCGATCTACCAACGTACCATGGTCGACTTCACGCAGAGCGCCGCCATGATGCATGAGGTCTCGGGCGGTCGCTTCAGCCTGGGCATCGGCATCGCACACGGGCCCTCCTATGTGCGCATGGGCGTGACTCCGGGGAAGCCGCTCGCCGATACGCGCGCCTTCATCGAGAAGTTTCGCGCCGAGACCAGCTTCGGTCCGCTGCCGCCGATCATCGTCGCAGCGCTGCGCCACAAGATGGTGGCGCTGGCGGGCGAGCTCGCGGAGGGCGTGGTGTTCGCGAATGTCTGCCGCAGCCACATGGACAAGTCGCTGGCCGCTCTGCCGGCGGCGAAGCGAAATGCGCCGGACTTCTTCATCGGCAACATGATCCCGACCTGCATCAGCGACGACGTCGCCGCGGCCAAGGAGGTGAACCGGCGCACGCTGACCCGCTACGCCTCGCTGCCGAACTACCGCAACTACTGGAAGGAGGCGGGCTACGTCGAGGAGATGACGGCGATCGAGAAGGCGCTGGCCGAAGGCCGGGGCGACGACGTGCCGAAGTACCTCACCGACAAGTGGCTCGCCGACAACACGCTGTTCGGGCCTGCGGCGAAGGTACGCGAGGGTGTCGCCGCCTGGCGCGACGCCGGCGTGCACACGCCGATCCTGGTGCCGTCCTCGGCGGCCGGCAATCAATTGAAGGCGATCGAGGAAGTCTTCGCGACGTTCGGCTAAGCTCGTCGGCAAAGAGGAACGCCCATGCCCAAGCTTGGATATTTGTTGCCGACGCGTGAGCGCGTCATGGAGAACCACCACGAGACCGGCTCGCTGCTGGCGCTCGCCGAACGCGCCGAGGCGCTGGGCTTCGATTCGATCTGGGTCGGCGATTCGGTGACGGCACGGCCGCGCCACGATCCGCTGACCCTTCTGGCCGCCGTCGCCGCCCGCACACGCAGGGCGGAGCTGGGCACGGCCGTCCTGCTGCCGGCGCTGCGCAACCCGGTGCTGCTGGCCCATCAGGTGGCGACGGTCGACCGCATCGCCGAAGGCCGCCTGATCCTGGGCATCGGCATCGCCGCCGACATGCCGGCTATTCGGCGCGAGTTCCAGGCGATGGGCGTGCCGTTCGACAAGCGCGTGGGCCGCATGAACGAGGCCATGCGGCTGTGCAAGGCGCTGTGGAGCGGCAAACCGGTCGACTGGGACAAGCTCTGGACGGTGAAACAGGGCACGGTCGGTCCGACGCCGCACAATCCCGGCGGCCCGCCGATCTGGTTCGGGGGCGGCCTGCCAGCAGGGCGCGAGCGCACCGGACGGCTCTATGACGGCTGGTTCCCCAACCTGCCGACACCCGAGGAATATCCGGCGCAGATCGCGGAGGTGCGAGCGGCCGCCAGCGCGGCGGGTCGCGATCCGAAGGCGATTACCGGTGCGATGTATCTGACACTCGCGATCGACGACAATGCGGCGCGCGCCGATGCGAAGATCAACGACTATCTCGCGCATTATTACGGCGTCCCGGCTGCCGGCATGCGCGCCCGCCAGCGTAGCTACGCAGGCGCCGCCGAGGGGGCGGCCGCATGGCTCAAGAGCTATGCCGATGCCGGCGCCACCCACCTGATGCTGCGCTTCGCCGGTGACCACGAGCGGCACCTCGAGCTCGCCGCGCGCATCAAGCGCGATCTGGGCTGGTCGTGAGCCCATGCCCAAGCTCGGCTACCGCCTGCCGACGCGCGAGCGCGTCATGAAGGCTATCCTGAAGCCGGCCCGCTGCAGGCGCTGGCCGAGAAGGCCGGGGGACGGGGCTTCGACTCGATCTGGGTCGGCGATTCGCTGACGGCGCGGCCGCGCCACGAACCACTCGCCCTGCTGGCCGCGGTCGCTGGCAACAACGAACGCCATCTCGACATCGCCGCCCACATCAGGCGCGCGTTGGGCTGGTGACGCCCATGGGACCGTGCGCCGGAGGAGGCGCGCCACCGGCCCCCAGCGAGACGTCCGGATAACCCTTGGCCGCGGCCGAGTTGATAATGCCGACGTACTTTGGCGAGCCGCCATTGTAGACGAGGTAGCGGATGGTGCCCTGCTCGTGGCCCGGGACATTGGAGTTGTAGCCGGTGAACCATGACTTGGCCTTGCGCATCAGCATCATGGCGTACATGCCGGTGACGTGATCGGTCCAGCGCTTCTCGGCCGCTTCCGTCGCCTCGAAGCGGGTGTAGCCCTTGGCCCAGACGTGCTCGAGGAAATCGGTGCACCAGTTGACGCCCGTCTCGATGCCGCGCGGGTAGTTGGTCGACGCCGAGCCGCTTTGCGGGCCGGCCGGCATCAGCAGGTTCGGGAAGCCGTGGATCATCATGCCGAGATAGCTCGAGATGGTGGTCCGCCACTTGTCGGCCAGCGCCTCTCCGCCCACGCCCCGGATGTCGATCTTGTCGAAGGCGCCGGTGATGGCATCGAAGCCGGTCGCGTAGACGATGATGTCGAACTCGTAGTCGCGCTCGGTGGTGCGCAGGCCCGTCTCGGTGATCCTCACCAGCGGCGTCTCGCTGATATCGACCAGATGGACGTTCGGCTGGTTGTAGGCCTCGAAGTAGCGGGTCTCCATCGGCACGCGCTGCACGCCGAAGCCATGATCGCGCGGGATCAGCTTCTCGGCGACCTGCGGGTCCTTGACCCGCTTGCGGATGCGGTCGGCGATGTATTCCGAGAACTCGGCGTTGGCCTTCTCGTCGGTGAAGATCTCGCGGAAGTTGGCGAGCCAGATGCCGAAGCCGGGCTCGTCATACAGCTTGTCCCAGAGCGCCAGTCGCTCCTCGCGCGTGACCTCGTAGAAGCCGCGGCGGTCTGGCTCATGCTCGAAGCCGCCCGGCGAGCGGGCGCAGGCGGCGAAGATCTCGTCGTAGCGCCGACGGATGTCCGCCATCTGCTCGTCGGAGATTGGGCCGTTGTTGAGCGGCGCACTCCAGTTCGGCCGACGCTGGAAGACGGTGAGGTCGCCCACCTTGTCGGCGATCTCGCCGATCACCTGGATGCCGGTCGCGCCGGTGCCGATCACGGCGACGCGCTTGCCGGCCATGTCGACCGGCTCCTGCGGCCAGTGGAAGGTATGGAATGATTGGCCCTTGAAGCTCTCCATGCCCTCGACCCGCGGCAGGGTCGGCATCGACAGCAGCCCGAGCGCGAGAATCAGGAAGCGGCAGGTGAGCTCGCGCCCGTCGCTTACCCGCAGGCGCCACAGGTTCTGTGCCTCGTCGTAATGCGCCGCGTCGACCCGGCAGTTGAACTGCATGTACTTGCGCAGGCCGAACTTGTCGGCGACGTGGTTGAGGTAGCGCAGGTTTTCGGGCTGGCCGGAGAAGCGCTCCTTCCAGTGCCATTCGTCGAGCAGCTCGCGCGAGAAGGAATAGCCGTAGGTGTAGCTCTCCGAATCGAAGCGCGCGCCGGGATAGCGGTTCCAGTACCAGGTCCCGCCGAGGTCGCCGCCCGCTTCGAGCACGGTGGCCTCGATGCCGAGATCGGCCAGCCGCTTGATCTGGTAGATGCCGGCGACGCCCGCGCCGACGACGATAGCTTCATAGTGGGTCATGCCGCGCAGTCTGCCACGAAAGCGGCAGCGACGCGCCCCCGCAGTGCGGATTTGGCCCGATCAGCTCACCTGCCGGTCCTGGCCCGCCCAGAAAGGCTTGCGCAGCTCGGTCTTGAGTATCTTGCCGGCTCCGGACAGCGGCAGGGGGTCGGCGCTGAAGCTGACGCTGCGCGGCAGCTTGTAGTTGGCGATCAGGGCACGGCAGTGGGCAATGAGCTCGTCTTCCGTCGTCGCGGTGTTCGGCTTGCAGCGGACGACGGCGTGGACCCGCTCGCCCCATTGCGGGTCGGGCACGCCGATCACGGCGCATTCCGCCACCGCCGGGTGGCCGTACAGCGCCTCCTCGACCTCCGCGGAGTAGACGTTCTCGCCGCCGGTGATGATCATGTCCTTCACCCGGTCGACGATGAAGATGAAGCCTTCCTCGTCCATGTAACCGCCATCGCCGGTATGCAGCCAGCCGTTGCGCAGCGTCTGCGCGGTCAGCGCCGGCTGGTTCCAGTAGCCCTGCATGACGATGTTGCCGCGGGCGCAGACCTCGCCCACCGTGCCGCGCGGCACCTCGCGGTCCTCCTCGTCGAGGACCGCGACCTCGCAGCCGATCACCGCCCGGCCTGCCGATTTCAGGCGCCCCGCGAAGGGACCGCTGAAGCAATGGTACTTGTGCGGGATGAGGGTCAGGACGGGCGATGCTTCGGACTGGCCGTAGGCCTGGATGAAATTGGCCTTCGGCAGGACCTCGAGCGCGCGCCGGATCACTGCCTCGGGCATCGGCGAGGCACCGTACAGCAGGTACTGCAGGCTCGACAGGTCGTGCCGCGCCACGTCGGGATGATTGACCAGCATGTTGATCATGGTCGGCACCAGCAGCGCATGGGTCACGCCCTGGGCGGCGATCAGCTTCATCAGCGCCAACGGATCGAAGCGCGGCAGGAAGCAATGGGTGCCGCCGAACGCCGTGATCAGGAAGGTCATCGCACCGTCGGCGAGATGGAACATAGGCGCGGCGTGGACGTAGTGCGCATCGGTGTCGACCGCGACCTCGCGCAGCATGTTGAGCGCATTGCCGACGATGTTGTCGTGGCTCAGCATCACCCCCTTGGATCGGCCGGTCGTTCCGCCGGTGTAGAAGATGCCGGCAATCTCGCTGCCGCCGCGGCCGACATCGGCGGCGGGTGCCGCCGAAGACACCAGGGTTTCGTAGGCCAGCAGTCCGGCCGGCGTCGGCGCATCGCCGATATGGACGACATGGCGCAGGCCGGGAACGCCGGCGGCAATCGCCGGCAGCACCGGCACGAACGCGTCGTCGATCAGCAGGCCGGTGCAGCCGGAATCGGCCAGCCAAAAGACCATCTCGGGCGGCGCGAGCCGGGTGTTGATCGGCACGAAGATCACGCCGGCGGTCGCCAGGCCGAAGAAGGATTCGAGGTAGCGGTCGGCGTTGAGCGCCAGGATACCGATGCGGTCACCCGGCCGGTAGCCCAGCTCCTGCAGCGCGCCGGCAAGCCGGGCGACGCGACCGGCGAACTGATGCCAGCTCTGCGTGCGCTCGCCACAGACCGTCGCGACGTCCTTGCCGTTGGTCTGCACGGCGCGGCGAAGGAATTGCGTAATCTGCGTCATGGTCGTTTCCCCAGATCGTTTGCGCGAGAGTAAGTCCTCCCCCACGCTTTTGGAATTCGATACAGTCGGCGCATGAGCAGATCCGTCATCGGCGATTCCCCGCGGCGTCGCGAGGATGCCCGCTTCATCACCGGCCGCGGCGCCTATATCGACGACCTGAAGTTCGAGAACCTTGCGCGCGCCGTGTTCCTGCGTGCGCCGCATGCCCATGCGCGCATCCGATCGATCGACACGGACGCGGCGCAGCACGCGCCGGGCGTGCTCGCCGTGCTGACCGCTGCCGACGTCGCGGCCGACGGACTGAAATCGCTGCGGCCCTATGCCGAGGCCAACGTCCAGACCGGCGAGCGCTTCATCTTCGACGAGCAGCCGCTGCTGGCTGCCGACAAGGTCCGCTTCATCGGCGAGACGGTGGCCATGGTCGTGGCCGAGACGCTGGCCCAGGCGCTCGACGCATCGGAGCTGATCGCAGTCGACTACGAGCCGTTGCCGGCCGTCACGTCCGCATACGCCGCCATCGCGTCGGGCGCACCCCAACTGTCGCAAGACGTGCCGGGCAACGTCTGCATGGACTGGAAGGTCGGCGACGCCACGGGCGCCGATGCTGCCTTCGCCCGCGCCGCTCACATCGTCTCGCTCGATCTGGACAATCATCGCGTGACGACCAATCCGATCGAGCCGCGCGGCTCGGTCGGCACGTTCGATCCGGCAAGCGGCCGCTACACGCTCCACATCTCGAGCCAGAGCATCCATGCCAACCGCAACCACGCCGCCCGTGCCTTGGGCGTCGAGACCAAGGACCTGCGATTCATCGCGCCCGATGTCGGCGGCGGCTTCGGGGCCAAGAACTTCATCTATGTCGAGCACGTGCTGGTCGCCTGGGCCGCGCGCAAGGTCGGCCGGCCGGTGAAGTGGATCGCGACCCGCAGCGAGGTGTTCCTCGCCGACCATCCGTCGCGCGACATGCAGGCCAAGGCATCGCTGGCGCTCGACGCGGCAGGCAAGTTCCTCGCGCTCAAAGTGGCGAGCGTCGCCAACGTCGGCGCCTATCTCGCCGGTGTGGGCGGCGGTGTGCCGACTTATCAGTACGTCCACTTGCAGGGCACGGTCTATCGCCTGCCCTCGATCGCGCTGCATGTGCTCGTGGTGCTCAGCAACACCACGCCGATCGGCGTGATGCGGGGGCCGGGCTTCGCCGAGACGGTGAACATCCTCGAACGGCTGATCGATGCCGCGGCGCTGCAGGCCGGCTTCGACCGCGCCGAGCTGCGCCGGCTCAACATGGTGCCGGCGCACGAGATGCCGATGACCAACGCCTTCGGCTTCCAGGTCGACAGCGGCGCCTTCGCCCAGACGATGGACAAGGCGCTGGAGCGCGCCGACCTGGCCGGATTCGAGGCCCGGCGACGGCAGAGCGAGGCGCGCGGGCTGCGGCGCGGGCTGGGCTTCGCCTATCACATCAAGGGCACCGGCGGCGCGCCCGAGGAGAACGTCGACATCCGCTTCGAGGCGGACGGGACGGTCTCGCTGATCACCGGCACGCAGCACATCGGCCAGGGCCACGAGACGACCTTCCCGCAGATCCTCGCCCACCGGCTCGGCGTGGCGAACGAGAAGATCCATCTCCGTCAGGGCGACACCGACCTGATCCCGTTCGGCGGTGGCCACGGCAGCTCGCGCGCGACCTACATGGGCGGCACCGCGATGTGGCGCGCCTCGGATGAGATCATCCAGAAAGGCACGGCGCTCGCTGCGGACATGCTGGAGGCGAGCGAGGCCGACATCCGTTTCGAGGATGGCCGTTTCGTGGTGTCGGGCACCGACCGCGCCGTCGGCCTGCTCGAGGTCGCAGCGCTCGGCCGTGAGAAGGGCAAGCCGCTCGACACCTATCATTTCTGGAAGCGCGAGCATCTCACCTTCCCCAACGGCACGCATGTCGTCGAGGTCGAGGTCGATCCGGAGACCGGCCAGGTGACACTGGAGCGCTACACCGGCGTCGACGACTACGGCGTGCTGGTCAATCCGATGGTCGTCACCGGCCAGGCGCACGGCGCGATGGCGCAGGGCATCGGCCAGGCGCTGCTCGAGCGCACGACCTACGACCCGCAGTCCGGCCAGATGGTCGCCGGCTCGTTCATGGATTACGCCCTGCCGCGCGCCGACGATCTGCCGTCGTTCGACCTGGGCTTCAACGCCACGCGCTGCACCACCAATCCGCTGGGCGTCAAAGGCTGCGGCGAGGCGGGCGCGATTGCCGCCTTTCCGGCGATTGCCAATGCGATCCTCGATGCGCTGGCGCCGCTCGGGGTGACGAACTTCGATGGACCGGCCACGCCGGGCCGGGTCTGGCAGGCGATGGCGGCCGCGCGATGAGGCGCCAGGCACCGGCCGCCGCCCGCAATCGCCAGCCGATCCTCGACGTGCTTGAGCCGCATCTGCCGAAGCGGGGGCTGGTGCTAGAGGTGGCGAGCGGCTCGGGCGAACACACCGCGCATTTCGCGCAGGCGTTGCCCGACCTCACCTTTCAGCCCAGCGATCCGGACGAAAATGCACGTGCCAGCATCGACGACTGGACGACGACGCTAGGCCTCGCGAACGTTCGGTTGGCGCTGGCGCTCGATGCCGCGGCGGAGACATGGCCGATCACTGAAGCGGACGCGATCGCCTGCATCAACATGATCCACATCTCGCCATGGGCTTCGACGGTTGGGCTGATCCGCGGCGCCGCGCGCCTGTTGCCGAAGAGCGGCACGCTGTATCTGTACGGCCCCTATGTTCGCGCCGGCGTCGAGACGGCGCCGAGCAATCTCGCCTTCGACCGAGATCTCCGGGCGCGCAATCCGGCGTGGGGCCTACGACCCATGGAAGAGGTCGTGGCCCTTGCTCAGGCCAACGGGCTCGCCGCGCCGCTCGTTATCGAGATGCCGGCCAACAATCTCTCGCTGGTCTTCAAGCGAAACTAGGACTGCCAGTCCTCGATTTCGAGATTGCCGACCTTGTGATGCTGCAGCGCGTGCTTCTTGGGCATCGTAAATGGAGCACCCTCTTCGGCGAAGAACTGCAGGTGCTCGCCGACCTCGGCAATGTCGTATGAGCCGACCGGCGCAACCAGCGGGCCGCTGGAGCCGTCTTCGTACGAGATCGGACGCAAGACGCGGCCGCGATATTTGCCGGAAGATGCCATCGACGCCTCCACCGCTCCAGGAACCAGAAAGCCCGCACCGACGATCCCGGGCGGGCCTCGCCCCTACCGGTACATCCCAGCTCGGGTCGATGGAGCCGCCAAGAAGCTCCCCCTGTAAACACCGCGGCCGGGACAAAGTTGCTCACATGACAGTGTAACTGCGATCGGGTACCGAGAGCAGCAAAGAGATTGGGAGACACAGATACATGGCAAGGCAGGAGCCAGCGGAGGGCACGCCTCCATTGCTGCCCGGCAGCTTGCGGCCCCTGCCGCGGCTGATTTTTGCCTCACGCTGGCTGCAGGTTCCACTCTATCTCGGGCTGATCGTGGCGCAGGTCGTCTACGTCATCCTGTTCCTCAAGGAGCTTTACCACCTCGTCGGCCACAGCTTTTCGGTCACCGAGCAGCAGGCCATGCTGGTCGTGCTGGGGCTGATCGACGTGGTGATGATCTCCAACCTGCTGATCATGGTGATCGTCGGCGGCTACGAGACCTTCGTCTCGCGCATGGAGCTCAACAAGCATCCCGACCAGCCGGAGTGGTTGAGCCACGTCAATGCCAGCGTGCTCAAGATCAAGCTGGCGATGGCGATCATCGGCATCTCGTCGATCCATCTGCTGCGCACTTTCATCGAGGCCGGCAATCTCGGCACCGACAAGGCGGCCTTCACCGAGGCCGGCATCATGTGGCAGGTGATCATCCATGGCCTGTTCGTGCTGTCCGCCGTCGGTATTGCCGTGGTGGACCGGATCAGCCAAGCCCCTGCGGGAGACCGTCACTGACTTGAAGGATGCTCCGGCCCACAGAAAATCCGCATATCGAAAGTAATATTTGCATCTAACTCGCATGCTCGGCCAAAGCCGGTATGATCCGCGTTGGAACGGGCTGATCACCACGTTCTCTCTTCGAAGTCATTCAATCGTACCAAAGCCTTTGCCCGCCACCCATGAGGTGGCGGGCTTTTTCGATCGTCCGGCGGCTTGGGGGATGCAGTGGGTGAGCGTCGTGCGCGGCCGGCAGTCAAAGCCGTCAGTTTCGTGACCATCCGTCAAATCCAGAAAGAGAGAGTGGATCGAGCCAGCTCGTCAGTCGCCGCCGGCGCGAACTCGCCTCGACACTCGAGGTGCCGGTGTCGTTCCTCATCGAGGGACTGACGCCGACTGGCACAGTCGCGGATAACGCCGCGTTCGCCCCTGCGGAAGCCGGCCGCTGGCTTATTTCTACCGGACCGTGGACGATCGAATACTTGCAATTCAGCCCGCACGCTCGTCCGGACCTTGGCACGGTGGGCGCCGCGCTGCATTCCTCCCACGAATGCGTGACTTTCGCAGGAGTTGCAGGCTGCCGCTCTCGCCGACACACTGCATTGGTCGGGAGAAAGTTCCCAGAGGGCTGGGCACATTGGGGATGACAATGGATGATCAAGAGTTCGTCGCTGCGGTCGCGCGCAACCTGTACTGGGGATACCTCAAGGACACGACAGGCACGCCTGGCAAATGGTCCGACCTCGATCAGGAAGACCGCAAGTTGTGGAGAGCCATGGCCAGACGGGCGATACGCCGGATCGACGAATTGCGGGCAACCGAGAACGGCGCCCAGTAGCGAGCTGGGCACCGAGATGGCGGCCGAGCTGCCCGCGAAGCTGGGCGCCGGCGTAGGGCGCGCGGGGATCGGGGGCCGCTCTGCCGTGGGCGCCCTCTAGTCAAGCTTCTTGCTGAGCAGCTTCAGGTCGGGGTCGAACGCCAGATCATACTTCTTGCCGTCTTGGCAGGTGGCGTCGTCGACTTCGAACTTGCCGTTGGGATGGGTCGCACCCTTGTCGTCGTCGAACTCCGCTTTGCCGCCGCTGCATCCCGCCTGCTTCAGGGCGGCCTCGAGCTTGGGCTGTTCTTCCGCCGTCACTGGCCGATCCTTCGCGAGGGCGCCTGCGGCCGAAAGACAAAACACGGCTACTACGGCAGGGATGACGAGACGCATGGCATACCTCACGCGCTTTGGATTTCAGTGACAATGAATTCCGGGGCGAGAGGTTGCGACGGTGCTCGTCGAGAAGGAAATGGGCGCCGCGGGGAGAGGTCGGGAAAGCGGTCGCAGTCGACGTGCTGGCGGCTTGGCTCGCGGAGCTGCGGCAAGGCGCTCGTGTCAGGCGGGAAGAGCGGCGTGAGTCATCGGCGTTTGCGCGGCTTGATCTCGCTGCCAGGCACCGCGTAGACGCCACCGCGCCCACGCCCTTTGGGACTCTCGCGCCGGACGTTCCACCAGCCCGGCCCGACCAGCGATGGCCCGGCAATCTCACCGGCCCATTCCAATGCGTCCTGGCGTTTGCTCCCTTTGCGCAGTTGCCAGATCGGAAGGCCCCTGTTGACCGTGACGACCGTTACCAGGTCGCCGGGCTTCCATTCGCGCATTGCCCCCTCTTTCTGGTCCGCCTGTCGGAGCCCGATGGTAACGCGCCGGTTTCGCAATCGCTCCACGATGGGAAATACTTCCTTCGCTAGAAAATGATCTGGCCGGCCGTCCTCGAGCCTTTCCGCGTCGGGCGAATTCGGTACCGGTCGACGACCAGCATCGCCGCGAGGGACAACATACAGAGTCCGGAGACCGCAATAGAGACCAGAATCACCCAAGCCAGTACGCCATCCGTGCCCGGCCGAAGAAAAAAGCTTTCCATGTACGATAACGTTCTCCATTGCGCGTGGAACGAGCTACGGAGGAAGCCCTACGGCGGATTTCAGCCGAATCTCCGGTCGCCTAAAGGCCACAAGGTGGTAACGGCCCCAGTGCTTTCAGGCCCACCAAGCTGGCCGCCGGGGCCGCAAAAAGAAAAGGCCCGATGAGCAGGGTCAGTGCATCGTCGGGGAGAGAGCAGCCCGCTTCGGCCAGTGTCGTGACGTCGGGCCCCTGGTTGGCGTCCAGTGTTCCCATCCCTCATCAGGCTCGGCAAAGCCATCGTCTTCGGCGGGATCGTCTTCTCGCGATCAGGATCGTGGATGCAGCTGCCCGCTGCCCAAGCGCTTGATCGATGTCGCTATCGGAAGAACCGAGCGGCGGTTCGCCGGCGATGCCTTCGCCCGGATCGTCCTCCTCGATGTCGGCGAAATCGGGCTCGTAAGCCGCGAGCTCGTCGAAGGATCCTGGCTGTCACGGTGACGAGTAGCGAATGGCTCGGCGGCGAGACAGCGTGTCAGCAGCACCAGTCGGGCAGAATCAGCCTGTTTTGCTGCAACTTCTTGAGCCTATTGCGCATTTGTTGGCGTCCCCGAGAGGATTCGAACCTCCGACCTCCGGTTTAGGAAACCGCTGCTCTATCCGGCTGAGCTACGGGGACGTGGCCCGCGATATAGCATCCGGCTCCCATGGCGTCTGCCTTTTTGAAGGGCCACAGCAGAAGCCGTTCGGCCGATCCACCAGACAGGGCTGCGCTCAGGCAAAGTGCCCATTTTCTGTTGCCCCCCGCCCCGGCCGTGCACTGCCACCCGGCGATGCACCGGATCGAAGAGCTGGCGCGTATCCGAACAGCTCGACGCTCCTGGGCGGCGCTTGTCACCGGTCCTCGTCGCGCGCCGCCATCGAGCGGTAGCGCCTTCACCGGACAGTGATTCGAAGAGATAGTGGTCTGCCGCGGAGCGCCATAAACTACCTGCACGCAACGGGAGGACCAACGTTGACTGACCAAGAAATGATCACGGCGATCGCTCGCGACTTATGCTGGGGCTACTTCAAGAGAACGACAGGCACTCCCAGAAAATGGTCCGAGCTGAATGGAGATGATCGCAAAGTTTGGCTGGCCGCCGGCAAGCGAGCGCTACGCAAGGTTGATGAGTTGAGGCCGCCGGGATCCGACAGCGCCACAAGCGCATGACCGGAGGTTTTCCAAAGGCGTCCTCTACCCCGGCTCGATCCTGATCAAATGCGTTCTCGGACGATTTTGCCGTGTGTCGGCGCGAGCCGCCGACCTCGACGTTTTGATTTGCCACTCGACGCGGGTACGTCTGGTCAGTCCGAATGCGCGCGGCGCAGCGCCTTGATGGCGCCGCGCTTCTTCTTGTCGTCGACCCTGCGGCGCTTGACGGACTTGCTCGGCTTGGTGGCTTTGCGCGGCGTCGGCGGACGGGCGGCGGCACGGACCAGCGCCACCAGCCGCGCCAGCGCATCCTCGCGGTTGCGCAGTTGGCTGCGGTGGCCCTGGGCGTGCAGCACCAACACGCCGTCGTTGGTCAGGCGGCTGCCGGCGAGCTGTTCCAGCCGACGGCGCACGTCGTGCGGCAGCGATGGCGAATTGCGCACGTCGAAACGAAGCTGCACGGCCGACGAGGTCGTGTTGACATGCTGGCCACCCGGACCGCCGGCGCGCACGAAGCTCTCGCGGATCTCGGCCGGATCGAGGGCGAGCGTGCCGGTGATCCGGATCGCGGTCGCCCGGCTGCGGCCACCCGCACCGGCCTCAGGAGGCTCGGGGTCCGTCATTCACGGGCGCCGGCCTTGCGCAGCAGCGTCTCGATGCTGGCCCGGTTGCCCTGCCTGGCGTAGGTGAGCGCGGTACGGCCGGTGAAATCGGGCACGTTGGGATCGGCCTTCCTGGCGAGCAGCATGCGCACGATCTCGGCGTGGCCAAGCCGTGCCGCGAGCATCAGCGCCGTCACGCCTTGACGGGTCTGCGCGCTGGGCCTTGCATTGCGCTTCAGCAGCAGGTCGGCGATGTCGACGTCACCCCGCTCGGCGGCGCGGAGCAGCGACGTGTAACCCTCGCGATCGAGGGCGTCGGCCACGGCTCCGCCCTTCAGCAGCGCCTCGACGACAGCTACCTGGCCGTCCATCACGGCGATCATCAGCAGCGGCCGTCCGCTGGCATCGATCTGGTTGGGATTGTCACCCTTGAGCAGCAGCTGGCGCACCTTCTCCTCGTCGCCTTCGCGCACCGCCTTGACGATCGGCTTCTGCGTCATCGTATCGAACTGCGCGAGCGCCGGACCTGCCGCGCCGGCGAGCGCAAGAGCCAGGACGCTGCGGCGGATCATTCTTGCCTCCTCATGCATGACCCCCGCGCGTTTCCTGATAGCGGACCTCGATGCGGTCCCAGATCTGCGCTTCCAGCGACACGCCGTCGAAGCGGTTGATCTGCTGCAGGCCGGTCGGCGACGTAACGTTGATCTCGGTGAGCCAGTTCCCGATCACGTCGATGCCGACGAAGATCATGCCGCGCTTTGCGAGTTCCGGGCCGATGATCTCGCAGATCTCGTGGTCGCGCCTGGTGAGCGTGTCCTTCACCGCCTTGCCGCCGACGTGCATGTTGGAGCGCGCCTCGCCTTCGGCCGGCACGCGGTTGACCACCCCCGCCGCCTTGCCGTCGACCAGGATGATGCGCTTGTCGCCCTGCCGCACCTCGGGAAGGTAGCGCTGGGCAATCACGGGCTCCCGGCTGCGCTGCGAGAACATCTCGAGCAGCGAGGCGAAGTTCTCGTCGCCCGGCCGAAGGCGGAACACGCCCGCGCCACCGTTGCCGAACAGCGGCTTGATGATGATGTCCTGATGCTCGTCGCGGAACTCGCGCAGGGCGCGCGCATCGGCAGTGATCAGGGTCGGCGGCATGACGTTGTCGAAATGCGTGACGTAGAGCTTCTCCGGCGCGTTGCGAACGGCGGCCGGATCGTTGACCACCAGGGTCTTCGGATGGATGTGCTCCAAGAGATGCGTGGTCGTGATGTACGACATGTCGAAGGGCGGATCCTGGCGCAGCAGGATGACATCGAATGTCGAAAGGTCGACGATCTCGGCCGCACCCAACGTGAAGTGATTGCCTTTCTCGCGCCTGAGCTTCATCGGCTGGGCGCGCGCCATCACCTTGCGATCGCGGAAGATCAACTCGGGCGGCGTATAGTGCCAGACCTCATAGCCGCGCCGCTCGGCTTCCAGGCCCAGCACGAAGGTCGAATCGCCATCGATGTCGATCGTCGACACATGGTCCATCTGGATGGCGACCTTGAGCTTCATCTAGTTCTCCGACGCATTCCATTTCCTCCTCATGTGAATGGGGAGGACTCTCTTCATTCAGTTAAGCCCGCGCCGCAGTTCCTGCAACAGGGCAGAGGCACGCTGGCGAAGCTCGCCATCGGCCCGCGCCGTCGCCGTCGCCAGGAAGCGCTCGAAGGCGGCGATCGCGGCGCGGCGCTTGTCGAGCCGCGCATTGATCTGGCCGGCTTCGAACAGCAGCTCCGCCCGGTCAGGCGCGATCGCCAGCATGCGGTCGAGCGAGCGCGACGCCCCGGCCCAGTCCTCGCGCTTGGCAAGACGCAGCCGCACGTTGTTCTCCAGCCGCAGCAGCACGTCGCGGTCGGGCACGCCATCGAAATGCTCGGGGCTGAGATCGGCCTGGGGCCCCAGCACGCGTTGCAGCAGGCCTCGCATCTCTGCGGCGTCGCAGGCGAGCCCGTTATTGAACGGGTCGAGCACGTGCCGGGCGCCGTCGATCTCGATCCGGATCAGGAAATGGCCGGGAAAGGCCAGGCCCTCGGACTCCCAACCCTGGGCGCGCGCGACGTGCAGATAGAGGATCGACAGCGCGACCGGCAAGCCCTTGCGGCGCTCGATGACCTTCGCGAAGTCGGCGTTCTGAAGATCGTCATAGGTTTCGCTGTCGCCGCGATAGCCGTAGGCGCTGGCGATCACGTCGGCCAGGCGGTCGGGCTGCGCGCCGCGCCGGCGCACCAGGTCGGCGAGGTCGCGCGTGATCGCCATGACGTGCTGACGCAATGGCGCGAGATCGATCGCCTCGTCGCGCTGCAGGATGCTGAGGATCAGCGCCGCCTCGAAAAGATCGACGCGCTCGCCCTCGCCATCACACAGTTCGCGCAACCGGGCGAGATGCGCGTTGGTCTCTGCAGAGTCGAGCGGCACCGACTATTCCGGTGCGCGCCAGACGTCCTGCAGGTGGCGCGGCCACAGCCCGACCACCAGCATGGCATCGTAGCGCAGCGAATGCGCGGCATAGTGCGGATGGCGCGCCACGAACAGGCTGGCTGCCGCGGCAACCCGGCCGAACTGCCGGCCGTGGAGCGAGAAGCCCGCAGTCTGGAGATCAGCGCGCGCCTTGACCTCGACGAAGGCCAGCACCCCGCCCCGCCGTGCCACGATGTCGATCTCGCCGAGCCTGGTCTTGTAGCGGCGCGCCAGAATCGAATAACCCGCCAGTCGCAAACGCCACACCGCCCGCCATTCGGCCGCATGGCCCAGGCGATTGGCTTGCCGGCGGGTCTCGATATTCATGATCAGCCCTTGCGCTTGAGCTCGAGAGCGCGAGCATAGACGTCGCGGCGCTTAAGTCCAAAGCGCGCTGCGATTTCGGCTGCGGCATCCTTGACCGAGGCGCCCGCCATCGCTTGTCGCAATGCAGCATCGAGCGCTTCGCCCGGCGGTGCGGCGGCTTCGCCCGGTGGCCCGATCACCAGGACGATCTCGCCCCTCACCTCGGCCTGCGCGGCGTAGTGCGCGGCGAGATCGGTCAGGGGCGCCCGGCGCACCTCCTCGAACATCTTGGTGAGCTCGCGCGCGACCGCGGCCGGCCGCTCTCCCAGAAGTTCTCCGAGATCGGCGAGCGACGCCGCCAGGCGATGCGGCGCCTCGAAGAAGACGAGCGTCGCCGGCACCTGCGCCGCCTCTGCAATCGCGCGGCGCCGCTCCGCCGGCTTCGCCGGCAGGAAGCCGCCGAAGTAGAAGCGGTCGGTCGGCAGGCCCGCCAGGGCGAGCGCCATCGGCACCGCCGAGGGGCCCGGGGCCACGGTCACGGCGTGACCGCCGGCCACTGCCGCGCGCACCAGGCGATAGCCGGGATCGGAGATCAGGGGCATACCGGCGTCGGAGACCAGGGCCACACGCTTGCCTTCGGCGAGCGCACGCAGCAGGCGCGGCTCCGAGGCATCCTGCGTCGCATCGCTGTAGGACACGGTCGGCACGGCGATCCCGTAATGGCCCGCCAGCTTGGCGAAGACGCGCGTGTCCTCGCAGGCTATCAGGTCGACGGCGCGCAACACGTCGAGCGCCCGCAAGGTGATGTCGCGCAAGTTGCCGATCGGGGTCGCGACGATGTGCAGGCCCGGCCCGACCCGCTGCTCCGATCGCCGATCCGGTGGCGGTTTACCTTGGGCCTCCCCGCCGCTAGCTTGTAAATACTCGTTGCTGTCCATCTGCACCCGTCCGCCGGAGTTCTGCGCTGATGCGTTTGCCCCTTCTCGCGCTTGCCGCCGTCGCCCTTCTGCTGGGTGCCTGCACCGAGCCGCCGCAGCGTAGCACGCCGCTACCGCCGAGGCCCACGCAACCACAGGCCGGCTCGCCGACCACCGCCTCCGGGAAGGCACGCATCGCAATGCTGCTGCCGCTCACCGGGCGGGCCGCACCGATCGGCCAGGCCATGCAGCAGGCGGCCGAGATGGCGCTGTTCGACTCCGGCAGCAAGGATCTCGCCCTTGCGGCCTATGACAGCGGCGACACCGGCGACAGCGCCGTCGAGGCCTACAAGCGCGCGCAGACCGACGGCGCGGCCCTGATCCTGGGGCCACTGTTCGGCGCCTCGGCCGCCGCCCTCGCGCCGTTGCGCCGCAGTGACCGTATCAACATCATCTCCTTCTCCAACGACGAAAGCGTGGCGCAGGCCGGTCTCTGGGTCATGGGCATCGCCGCCCCGCCGCAGGTCCGCCGCGTCGTCGACCACAGCATATCCGCCGGCATCAGGCGCTTCGCCGTCTTCGCACCTCGCACGACCTACGGTGACCAGATGGGACGCACGCTGGAAAGCCAGGTCGCCATCCGCGGCGGAACGGTGGTCACGTCGGAATTCTACGACGAGGGCGCCGACCTCGGCGCCGCCTCCAGGCGCCTCGCCGACGCGGCCAAGGGCGAGGGCAGGCTCGCCATCCTGGTCCCCGTCTCGCCCCCCCGTGTGACGACGGTGCTGGCATCTCTCACCGGCGCCGGGGTGGATCTGAAATCGGTGCAGCTGATCGGCACCGGCGTCTGGGACGTGCCCGGAATCGGCTCGGAAACCATGCTGCAGGGCGCCTGGTATGCCGCTCCCGATCCGGCCCGGCGCGCCGATTTCGAGCGCAAGTTCGTGGCGACCTATGGCCGGCCGCCGCAGCGTCTGGCGACGCTCGCCTACGACGCGGTGGGCCTGGCCGGCCAGCTCGCCCGGCTGAAGCCCGGCGGCGATTTCTCGGCCGAGGCGATTGCCAACCCCAACGGCTGGTACGGCGTCGACGGCATCTTCCGCTTCCTGCCCGACGGCCGCACCGAACGCGGGCTGGCAGTGATCGAGATCCAGGGCGATCGCGGCGTGGTCGTCAGCCCCGCACCCAACACCTTTGCCGGGTGGCCGACGAACTGAGATGCCCCACCTGCCGCGCGCCATCCTGTTCGACCTCGACGACACGCTGATCCGGGCCTACGCGCAACCCGAGGAGGCGTGGACGCGCCTGCTGCACGTCTTCTCCGCTCATCTCGATGCCCATGATCCCGCGGCGCTCGAACGGATTCGGGTCGCGATCATGGAGGAGGCGCGCGCCTTCTGGAGCGATCGCGCCGAAGCCGCCAGGTGGCGGCTCGATATCCCGGGCGCCCGGCGGCTCTCCGTGCGGCGCGGACTGGAAAAGCTCGGCCGTCGCGACGAGGCGCTGGCCGACCGCATCGCCGACGCCTTCACCGAGCTGCGCCGTTCGGAGTACCGGCTCTATCCCGACGCTCACGCCACCGTCGACGCCCTGCGTGACCGCGGCGTCAGGCTTGCGCTGGTCACCAACGGCGCGGGCGAGACGCAGCGTGCCAAGATCGAACGGTTCGATCTCGCCCACCGCTTCCATCACATCCAGATCGAGGGCGAATTCGGTCAGGGCAAGCCCGAGCTCGCGGTCTACCGCCACGCGCTGGAGCGGCTGGGCTGCGACGCCTGCGATGCCTGGATGGTCGGCGACAATTACGAATGGGAAGTCGAGGCGCCGCAGAAGCTCGGGGTCTGCGGCATCTGGTACGATCCGTTCGACGCCGGAATTCCCGCCCATGCCACCGCCCAGCCCGCGCGCGTGATCAGGCGACTGGGGGAATTGCTCGAGTAGTCATGCTCTTCCGGACCGCGAGCTTCCAGCTCGCTCAAGCTCATGAGCGAGCTGGAAGCTCGCGGTCCAGAAGAGTCAGGCCCTGACGCGGTCCTTCGGAAGCTTGTCGGCGGTTTGCAGCATCAGGCGCTCGACCCGGCCACCTTCGACCAGATGCTTCTCCAGCACCTCGTCGATCTCTTCCCGGGTCGATACCGAGTACCAGACGCCTTCGGGATAGATCACCATCGTCGGTCCGAGCTCGCAGCGATCGAGACAGCCGGCACTGTTGATGCGCACGTTATTGAGGCCGAGTGCCTTGGCCTTGCTCTTCATGTAGTCGCGCAAGCCCTCGCCACCCCGCTCCGCGCAGGAACCGCGCGGATGGCCGTCGGCCCGACGGTTGGTGCAGCAGAAGACATGCGCGTCGTAATAGGGCGCGGGATCGGTGGGCTTCTCGCGGACGCTCATCACGCTACTCCTTCTTGCCCGAGGCGATGTTGGCGAGCTGCGACCAGAACATCTGCTGGAGCTGTTGCACCTGCTCGACGCCCTGCATCGAGGCGGGCAGCCAGGTCTTGAAGACCGTCTCGGGGTTCATCGCGTTGAGGCTCGACCGCAGGCGCTCCTCGATCTCGCCCAGGACGCGCTGCTGCATCGGCCCGAGATCGGGCAGGCCGAAGAAGGCGCGAGCCTCCTCGGGCGTACAGGTCACTTCGACGTTCACTTTCATCATCGACCTCCGTTCGGCCAACCCTAGTCTAAAGCGGCCGATCGAACACCACCACGGCGCGGTAATCGCGGCGAATGTTCGACATCAGGCCGATCAGCTCGTGCGACTGATCTGCCGCGCAGACCTGGCCCTGCGGCCGCGCCGTGAATTCGCGCCGCACCGACAGGGTGCCGTCGCTGAAGACGTAGCTCGAGGTGTATTCCGCGATCGACGTCGTCCAGTGCCGGTCGGCCGGCAGCCGCGTCGGCTTCAACCCCGGCGACACCTTCACCTCGATCGTCTCGACCTGGCGCCCGGCATAGCACGGGAACGGATGCTGGCGTGGCCCATCCTGCACCCCGAGCAGGAAGCCGCCGGGCCGCGGCAGGAAACGCAACCCGCCCGGCGGCGACAGGGCCTCGCCGGCAGCGAGATCAATCGAGTCCGCCAGCTTGAATTTGGCCATCAGCAACACCTCAGGCGCCGTGTCGTCGCGCGTGGGCGATATCCAGGCGCCAGTTCCCGGGATGCCTTGGGAGCGCAGATGCGCCGCCGCCCGGTTGACTGTCAGGCCGGCGGCCATCCAACCCTTGAGGTCGGTCGCCATGGCTCCCTTGGCATGCTCGCGGGTCGTGCCGCTGATGCGGCCGTCCGCCGAGATGGTCGCGACCGTGGCGGCTTCACTGACATTGTCCTCGACCCGCAGCGACGGCGTGCGGCCGACGCGCGACTCGCCGTCGACGGCGTGCACGACCGGCTTGTCGTAGAGGCCCCACGGCAAGACGCCAAAAGCCGCGGTGTTCCAGGTCGGATCGACATACAGATCGAGCTCCGGCACGTAGAGGATGACGTGATTGAAGTCGGCCACCGGCGTCTCGGGCAGGACGTAGCGCGCGAGGCTGGTGTTGATCAGCACCGCTTCGCTGGCGATTCCCCGCGCAGCCAGCAGCGCGGCCAGCAAGGCCGTGTCCGCCTTGCAGTCGCCATAGCGATTGGCGATCGTCGCGTCGGCGGGTGCCGGCGCCAGCGTACCCTGGCCGACCGAAACCGCCACGTAGCGCACGTTCTGGGCCACCCATTCGGACAGCAGGCGCGCCTGCGTCGCGCGATCCGAGCCAGCCCCGACGATCTTCGCCGCCAGTTCCGTCACGCCAGGCGTCACCGCCGCCGCCGACGCATGCAGCTTGCCGTAGTGATCGCCGATCTCGGCATAGGACTTGAAGGTCGAAACCGAGAAGCGGTCCGACCAATCGTAGTCCGAGGTCGCCCCTGGCTCGGCCGGAACCGCCATGTCATTCGACCACGAAAAGATGTGACGAACCCGTTCGCCCGCGCTCTCCGTCCGGTACTGGACGCCGTGATGTTCGACGAGAAGCGGCAGCGCGGCCGGAACGTCGATCGTCATCTCAGAGCCCTTGACCCTCGCGAGGCTCCTGAGCGGCGCGGTCCAGGAGAAACCGGGCCAGCTCGTGGAGAAGCGCTTCAGGCGATAGACGTATCGAATGGAATCGCCCGCTGCCACGTCGGGAAAGACGACGCTCTTGGTGCGCGTGTCGCTGTACATCGCCACGTCGCGCGGCACCTGCGGGGCGATATCGAGGATGCGGTCCGGGCCGACCGGAATCTTGCGGCCGTCGGCCTTCACCGTCGCGGCATCGAGGATCTCGATCGTCTCCTGGCCGGACACGTAGGACAGATCGACCCTCGCGCCGTTTCTTGCCGCCTGGGCATCGTGCGCCTGGCGCTCGATCTCGAAGGTCCCCGTCGGCAGGCCCTTGTCGTCCAGGACATAGGCATAGCGCATCACGGTCCAGGTGAAACCGGAGTCCTGCGCCGTGGCCGGGACGAACGGCCAAAGGAGCAGCCAGGCCAGCGCAATCCATCTCGTCCTGTCGATCACCAAGCCCACAGGCGCTGACTTTGTCCGTTTTGGTAGCTGCGATCGGCTTGCTGGGAGCGCGGCTCTCCAGAGCCGCTCATGGGATGGGGCAATCCGAGGAAGAGCGGCTCTGGAGAGCCGCGCTCCCGGCGGACGAACGTTAGCGCCAATGACCACGAAGCCCCCGTCTGCGCCCGGTTTCCCTGCGCCGAGGATCGGCGTATGGACGGAAGATCATGACGCATGACTGGCTCGCCCGAAATCCCCGCGCCCGGCTCGACATGCCGTTTGGCCGCGAACAGCAGTATGTCGTCAATCCCAACGGCATCCCCGAGCTGCTCGACGAGCTGAAGGCCTGCCCCGCCCATAAGGTGACACCGCTCCATTCCCTGCCCGCGTTGGCCAGGCGTCTCGGCGTCGGCGAGCTGCGCGTCAAGGACGAGAGCCACCGCTTCGGCTTCGGCGCCTTCAAGGCGCTGGGTGGCGTCATCGCCGTGTACAATGTGCTGTCGGGCGCCGTCGGCGAGGCCCACCACAATTCGACGACCTTCGAGGAGCTGCTGAAGGGCGGCCATCGAGCGATCACCGCCAATTATACCTTCGCGACCGCCAGCTCGGGCAATCACGGCCGCGCCGTTGCGGCCGGCGCCAGGCTGTTCGGCAACCGCTGCTTCATCTTCCTGCCGAAGTTCACCTCCGACGAGAAGGAAGCGGCTATCCGCGCGCGCGGCGCCGAGGTCATCCGCGTGGACGGCGATTACGACACTGCCGTCGCCGAGTGCCGGCGCAAGTCGGAAGAGAACGGCTGGACGATCATCTCCGACACCTCGTGGGAAGGCTATGAGGACATCCCACGCTCGGTGATGCGCGGCTACACCGTGCTGGTCGAGGAGGTCGTTCGCCAGTGGCGGTCCGGCCCGACGCACGTCTTCGTGCAGGCCGGCGTTGGCGGCCTTGCCGCTGCGGTGATCGGCTATCTGTGGGCACGCTACGAACCGCGCCCGCGCTTCATCGTCGTCGAGCCTGAGAGCGCCGACTGCTGGTTCCAGAGCAATGCCGCCGGCAAACCCACGCTGGCCAGCGGGAATGCCGACACCGTGATGGGCGGCCTCGCCTGCCGCGAGATCTCGCCGGTGACATGGCCGGTGGTGGGGCTCGCGACCGACTGGTTCATGACCATCACCGAGGACGAGGTGATGCCCGCCCGCAAGCTGCTCGCCCATCCTCTCGACGGCGATCCGGCGATCGCGTCGGGTCCGTCGGGCTGCGCCGGGCTGGCCGGCCTCGTCCGCGTCTGCACCGACGAGGCCGCCTTCAAGGAACTGGGTCTCGACAGGACGAGCCGTGTCCTGGTGATCAGCAGCGAAGGCAACCTTGGCGAGGGCGCCGTATGAACCGTCTCGGCAGCGAGACCAGCCCCTACCTGCTGCAGCACGCGAACAACCCCGTGCACTGGTGGCCGTGGGGCGAGGAGGCGCTGGCCGAGGCACAGCGCACCAACCGGCCGATCCTGCTCTCGGTCGGCTATGCCGCGTGCCACTGGTGCCACGTCATGGCGCACGAGAGCTTTGAATCGCCGGCCGTCGCGGCGGTGATGAATGCGCTGTTCGTCAACATCAAGGTCGACCGCGAGGAGCGGCCGGACGTCGACGCGATCTACATGCAGGCGCTGCAGATCATGGGCGAGCATGGCGGCTGGCCACTCACCATGTTCTGCACGCCGCAGGGCGATCCGTTCTGGGGCGGCACCTATTTCCCGCATCCCGCCAAATATGGCCGGCCGAGCTTCATCGACGTGCTGCAGGGCGTGGCACAGGCATTCCGCGAGAAGCCGCAGGACGTCGAGACCAACCGCGCCGGGCTGCTCCGGGCGCTGCGGTCGAAGGCCGTCAACAAGGCGGTCGAGTTCGCAGGCGACGGCCCGTTGTTCCCGCTCTCACTGCTCGACCAGATCGCCGACCGAATTTCGCAGCAATGCAATTTCGAATGGGGCGGCTTCGGCCAGGCGCCGAAATTCCCGTCGCCTTACGTCTTCGAGCTGCTGTGGCGCGGTTGGTTGCGCAGTCGCAGCAACACGAAGCTGCGCGACGCGGTCACCGTCACGCTCGACCGCATGTGCCAGGGCGGCATCTACGATCACCTGGGCGGCGGATTCGCGCGCTACGCCACCGACAATGAATGGTTGATCCCGCACTTCGAGAAGATGCTCTACGACAACGCACAGCTGATCGACCTGCTATGCCTCGTCTGGCAGGAGACCGGGAGCCCTCTCTACGCCGCGCGCATCGCCGAAACCTGCGACTGGACCCTGCGCGAGATGGTGGCCGAAAGCGGCGGCTTTGCCGCAACCTATGACGCCGATTCCGAAGGCGTCGAGGGCAAGTTCTATGTCTGGGACCTGAGCGAGATAGATGCCGTGCTCGGTGCCGACGACGGCGCGTTCTTTCGCGCAGCCTATGACGTCACACCGGGCGGGAACTGGGAACACCACAACATCCTCCATCGCAATCGCGCGCCCGCGCTCCTGAGCGATGCCGAGGAGCAGCGGCTCGCCGGCCTGCGCGCCAGATTGAAGGCTGTCCGGGACAAGCGGGTCTGGCCGGGCTGGGACGACAAGGTGCTGGCCGACTGGAACGGCCTGATGATTGCGGCGCTCGCGAACGCGTCGGCCGTCTTCGAGCGCGACGACTGGCTGACCGCCGCCGTGCGCGCCTGGCGTTTCGTCATCGACCGGATGCGCGACGAGAACGGCCGCCTGTTCCATTCTCATCGCGCCGGCAAGCGGCTGCATCGCGGCACGCTCGACGACTACGCCAACATGGCCCGCGCGGGCGTGGCGCTGTTCGAGGTCACGGGCGAACCGGCTTACCTCGACGAGGCGCAAGCGCTGATCGCCGTGCTCGACCGGCATTTCGCAGACCCCGAGGCCGGCGGGTACTTCATGACCGCCGACGACGCGGCGGACCTGATCGTGCGCAGCAAGCATTGCCACGACAACGCCTCCCCCGCCGGCAACGGCACGCTGGTCGGCGTGTTCGCACGGCTCTGGGTGCTGACCGGCGATGTCGTCTGGCACGAGAAGGCCCGCCGTCAGGTCGCGGCTTTCGCGGGCGAGCTGGACAGCAACTTCTTCCCGCTGATGACCCTGCTCAACGGTTACGAGACCCTGCAGAGCGCCGTCGAGCTGGTGATCGTCGGCGATCCTTCGGCCACCGCCACCGAAGCCCTGCGCCGCGCTCTCTACGCCAGGAGCCTGCCCGACAAGATCGTCCGCCGCCTGTCCCCGGCCAGCCCGCTCCCGGCGCATCATCCTGCCGCCGGCAAGGGCCTCGTGGATGGCAATCCTGCTCTTTACGTGTGCCGCAACATGTCCTGCGAGGCCCCGATCACCGAGCCCGAACGGGTCGACCGGATCTTCTGAAGGCACCATGCCGGTACCTCTGGAATACAAGCGCGCGTCGGAGGAGTTCCTGAAATTCCTTGTCGATGCGCGTGACATCGCGATGCTGTCCACGACCAACCAGGCCTACACGATGGTGCAAGGCGTGCTCATGACCTTCCGCCGTCGCCTCGACGTCAAGGATGCCATCGCTTTTGCCGCGGTCCTGCCGCCGGTCCTCCGCGCCATCTTCGTGACGGACTGGGACATCGACGCTCCACGTCCGGATTTCACCGATCGCGAGGCCCTTACGCGGGAGGTCCAGTCTCTGCGTCCCGACCACAACCTCTCCCCCGACTCCTCGATCCGCGACGTGGCCCGCGCCTTGCGTCTCAACGTCGACGAACAGGCTCTGGACCGCGTGCTGGCGCAGTTGCGGGCTGGCGCGGCTTCCTTCTGGGATCCAACCTGATTCGGCAACGGACTGAGGCCGACCGCCGCCAGATAGGCCTCCAACGACGCGGTTTCGCGGGAAGGCATGACGGCGCCGGTATACCCGTCCGGCCGCACCAGCACGGACTCCCCGGGCGCCAACCCGTAGGCGTCGCGGAAGTGGCCGTCAGCGTCCGGTGTTCAGGTGTGGCATCGTTACAGATTGCTTGACGATGGGGCGCTATCTAGCTTCTGAAGCTGCGACGTTCGAGTTTTCTTGGCGTCGTCTTTCTTGGCGACGCACCGTTGCATGGCGGTTCCCTCGAATGTTTATCCGCCGCAGCGGCGCAAGCCGTCAGGCCGCCACCAAGGTCGGGATAGAAGACACATCCACCTCGCGCTCGGCGCGCTCCAGGTCGTAGGCGCGCTGCAGGTTGAGCCAGAACACCGGTCCGTTGCCGACCAGCTTGCCGAGGCGGACTGCCATGGCGACCGTGACCGGCTGCTTCTCACTCGTGATGTCGTGAAGCGTCTGCCGGGAGATGCCGAGCAGGCTGGCGATCTCCGTTTTCGACCGTCCGAGAGCAGGAAGAATGTCCTCGCGGAGAAGCTCACCCGGGTGCATCGCCGGCAGGCCTCGCTTGATCGTCTTGGTCGCCATCAGTGATAGTCCTCCACATCGATGTCGGTGACGTTCTCCCCATCCCAGCCGAACGTAATTCTCCAGTTGCCCGTGACGCGCACCGAATAGCGTCCCTTCTGATCACCCGTCAGGCTATGGAAGCGATAGCCTGGCAAGTCCATATCGCCCGGCCGTGAAGCGGCCTCCAACGCTCGCAGGATGCGGGCGACCCGCTTGTCGTCCTGAACGCTCAGGCCGCGCGGCTTCCCGGTCTCGAAAAAGCGCTGCAGGGCTTTGCTCTTGAATGACCTGATCACGGCGAAAAATGTAAGGTTATGCCTTACAGTCGTCAAGAGGAACACAAGGGCATACCTTGCGCATGCGTCGCCATTGGGCAATTGCTGCCGTCCGCCGGATCCATGACTATCCTTTGACTCGGTCGATTCTGGAAGCGGGCCGTGCAAGGTCGACCCCATTGCAGAGACCTTGCGGAGCGGCCATCAGCTCGAGACCACCGCGTGCTTTCACCGGAAGCTTGCGTCGACGACGTGGATGCGGTCCCGCGGCGTCAGCGCGGCGGCGCCATGCTGTCCGGAGAAAAGCCGGTCGGTAGACCATCGATGCTCTTCATGTTCTTCAGACCCCAGTATTTGCGGAGGTTATCGATGCCGTGCGTCGTCCAGTAGCGCACCAGGCTTCCCCGCTCCTGCTTGTAATCGAACAGTGGCACGCCCATGCCGCATGACGTCTGAACGAGGTCGACCGCAAGGCGGACGATCTGGCGTGCACCCGGAATTTCATCGAACCTTGCAACAAGGGCGGCGTATTCGGGCGTGCCGCGCATCAGCGATCGACCCTGGCCGTAGAGCCGCAGGATCACGGGATCGCCTTCGAAAGCGCAGAACATGATGGTCAAGCGCCTGTCGTCCGCGGCCAGGAGATGAGCACGTGTCTCGCTGCCGCTGCCGGTGCAATCGAGGTAGGCGACGTCATTGTCACCGAGCACCCGGAATGACGACAGCCCCTTGGGTGAAACGTTGATCCTGCCCTTCGGCGGGGCACTGGCGACGAAGAAGATCTTCTGCCGCTCGATGAAAGCCTTGTGCTCCGGCTCGATTCTCGAGAATTGCTTGCCCATCTCCGTCCATCCTCCGTGCAGCGACCGCGCCAGGCCGAAAACTACCATGAGCTGTGTACTGGTTTAATGGTGTGCCTTATCCCAGTATCCTTTGCACCATGAAGGCACGTGCTGCGACCACGCCTGCGCTTTCGATGAGCGATTTCCTGCGTGCGCTCCGCGAGCGTCAGTCCCCGGCAGACTTCGGACTTGCTGCGGGACCTCGACGACGCACGCCCGGGCTCCGGCGTGAGGAGGTCGCTCAACTTTGCGGGTTGAGCGTCACCTGGTACACATGGATCGAACAGGGCCGCGACGTGTCGGTGTCGCCGTCGGCGCTTACACGCCTCGCACGCGGCTTGCGCTTGTCACGGGCGGAGCGCACTTACCTTTTCGAGCTTGCCGGCAAGCGCGATCCGGACCGTCCGGGTGACAACGACGGACCACCCGAGGCCGTTCTCTCCTGCGTCAACGGGATCAACGGCCCCGCCTACATTCTCGATCGCGCGTGGAATGCGTGTTGCTGGAACGCAAAAGCATCTCGTCTCTTCACGGGCTGGCTCGACGCCAACGGCGAGCGCAACCTGTTGCGATACATTTTCCTCAGACCCGAGGCCCGGTCGTTGATACGGGATTGGCCAACCCGCGCGCACCGTGTCGTAGCCGAGTTCCGGGCCGCCGTGACCGGCTATGCCGACGATACGGAAATACGTCGCATCGTCGACGAATTGAGCGTTGCCAGTGTCGATTTCCAGCGTTGCTGGGCAACGCAAGGCGTCTTGGCACGCGAAGGCGGCAAGCGCGTTTTCAAGCATCCGACATTGGGCCTGATGCAATACCAGCAGGTATCGCTGTCACTCGCCGGCTGGCCGGATTATCGGCTCACGATGCTGCTGTCCGCGTCAACGGCACGGAAATCATGACGGGAATCTGATCCAATCCTGCCGCGCGGGGAACGACGCGGCAAAGGGTCGAAACAGGTAATTTTCGATGACGGAGGTGGTTGCTCGTGGGGAGTGCGCCACATCGGACGGAGGGCTGGGGCCTCGTGCTTTCCATGGTATCCTGCGGCAACACAGGAGTTCATTCGTGCAGCTTCAGCTCAAGACCTGGAAATTCGTCGAAGAGTATCTCAAGACCAAGACCGGCATCATCATCCCGATCGGCTCGACCGAGCAGCACGGGCCGACCGGGCTGATCGGCACCGACGCGCTGACCGCCGAGATGATCGGCCGCGGCGTCGGCGAGAAGGTCGGTGCGCTGGTCGCCCCGACCATCTCGGTCGGCATGGCGCAGCATCATCTCGATTTCGCGGGCTCGATCACGCTCAAGCCGACGACCCTGATCGCGGTGGTGCGCGACAACGTCCTGTCGCTGGCGCGGCACGGCTTCACACGCTTCTTCTTCGTGAACGGCCACGGCGGCAACATCGCCACGGTGACGGCCGCCTTTTCCGAGATCTACGCCGAGCGCTCGATGGAGCGGCTGTCCAATCAGCCCTCGATCAAGTGCGCCCTGCGGAACTGGTGGGACAGTGCGGCGATCAAGCAGCTCAGCCGCGAGCTTTATCCGACCGGCGAAGGCAGCCACGCCACCGCCTCGGAAGTGGCGCTCACCTGGTACAAATATCCGGAGACGATGGACCGCACGCAGCTCGAGCCGCGCATCGCGCCGAACGGCTCGTTCGCCGACGCCGAGGACTATCGCCGCGCCTTCCCCGACGGCCGCATCGGCTCCGACCCGAGCCAGGCCACGCCCGAGCACGGCAAGCGCTTCTACGACACCGCGGTCGAGGATGTGGCGCGCGACTATCAATCGTGGGTCTCGCGCTGACCGGTGGTCAGCGCCAGTCGTCGATGACGTAGTTGCCGGGCCGCGAATAGCCGGGCTCGTTGGGCCGATGCATGGTCACGCCCTGGAACGCGGTCCGGAATCCGCGCTGCTTCAGGTGACCGTAGGCCTCGGGCCGGCCCATGTTGGCGCCGGCCATCAGGGTCGGCGTGCCGGCCTGCACGGCGAGCGCCTCGCAGGCGTCGATCAGGCGATCGAAGGACCGCGCAGCCGCCGGGCCCGGCCGCACGGCGCCGAACTTGACCAGGCAGGTGCCGCCCCCGGCTTCGCTCGCCGGGCCGTGGTGACAGATCGCAAAGCCGATCACGCCGGCATCGTCCATGACGAGCGCCGTGTCGCCGAGCTGCAGCTCGCGCACCAGGTCGATCTCGTCGCCGAGGTCGAGTCCCTCGAACAGCGCATCGGTGAGGGCGCGGCATTCCCGCAGCACCTCCGCCCGCCGTTCGGCGGGCAGCGCGCCGTAGCGCTGCCCGCCCGCGCCGGCAGGGGACCCGCCGACAGTCCGCGCCATGACCGCCGTGAGGTAGCGTGCGGCGAAGCCGAACCGCTCGTAGAGCCCAACATGCTTGGTGCTGTGGGCAAAGGTGAACAGGCCGAGATGCGCCGCCCGCCACGACTCGAACTGCGCCATCACCGGCGCCATCAATCGCTGGCCGATGCCGCGATCCCAGAGATCGGGGCGGATCGTGAGCGGTCCGAAATACCCCACGCTGCCCCAGCGGGTCGCGAAGTTGGACCCGACCAGCGCACCATCGAGGGTCGCTCCGAATGCCGCGACATGCCTGGCGTGCCAGCGGCTGCGCACCAGGTCCCTGTCGGTCCAGAAGGTGGTGAGGTCGGGCGCACCCACGAAGGTGCCGAAAGCCTGGCGCACGATGGTTGCCGCTTCGGGCAAGTCCCGCTCCTGCAAGGGACCGACGACGACTTCGTCACTACCGGCCATGGGACGTCCTCCGCATCACACGCTCGCGATGGAGGATATAGAGGCCGGCGCCGACGATCACGGCGATACCGGCGACCGCGAGAAGGTTGGGCACGTCGCCCCACAGGGTGTAGCCGATGGCGATCGCCCATAGCACCGAGGCGTAGCGGAACGCGCCGATCACCGCCAAGGCGGCACCCGAACGCAGGGCGATCATCAGGAACTGGTAGCCGCAGGCCAGCAGCAGCGAGGAGCCCAGCACGAGCGCGACGCCGTAGTGCGACATGGGCTGCCAGCCGTCGAGCACCGCCCAGCCGGTGCCCACGACAGCGAGCGTGACGGCGGAGCTCATCGACACGACCAGCGTCGGGACGGTGGGCGGCACCCAGCGGGCGATCACGTCGCGCAGCGCGCCGGCGAGCGAGGAGAAGACCACCAGCCAGGTCCAGACGTCGACGTCGCCGGCGCGCGGCTGGATCACCATCAGCACGCCCGCGAAGCCCAGGGCGATCGCGCTCCAGCGCCGCCAGCCGACCGTCTCCTTCAGCAGCAACACCGCGAGGGCGGCGAGGAAGAGCGGCGTCGAGAGATTGACGGCGGTGGCGATCGCGAAGGGGATGTAGGCCAGCGCGACCAGGTAGCTGATCGCCGCCACCGCCTCGAGCACGCCGCGCAGCGCCACCACCGGATGACGGATGCGATGGACCTGCGGCCACTCGCCCCGCAGCAGCAGCGCGAGCCCGCACCACATGGTCGCGAAAACCCCACGCAGGCCGATCGCCTGCAGCGGCGGCATGGTTTCGGCGGCAAGCTTTATCAGCGCATCGTTGAAGATGAAGACCACGACCGACGCCGACATCGCGAGGATGCCGCGACTGGTTGGGGTCACTTGCCGGCAGACATCTTCACGATGAGCTTCCAGTGCTCGTCGCTGACCGGCACGACGGACAGCCGCGATTGGCGGACGAGGCCGAACTCCTTGAACTTCGGATCGGCCTTGATGTCAGCCAGCGTCACCGGCGGCTTGACCGGCTCGACCGGCGACACGTCGACCGTGACCGCCTTGCCCGCCTTGTCGGTCGGATCGGGATAGGCGGTCTTCACCACCTTGGCGATGCCGACGATCTCCTTGCCCTCGTTGGAGTGATAGAAGAAGCAGAGATCGCCGCTCTTCATGGCCTTGAGGTTGATCGCAGCCTGCGCATTGCGCACGCCGGTCCAGGAGGTGCGCTTCTCCTTCACGAACTGGTCCCAGGAATAGACCGTCGGCTCGGACTTGATGAGCCAGTGAGCCATTTCACTCCCCTTCTTAGTCGCTCTCGCGGCGTAGCGGTCGCGCCAGCAGGCCGCGGATCGTCGCCTCAAGGTCCGCGCCTTTGTGCAGGATAGCATCGACGGCGGTGCAAATCGGCATCTCGATGCCGTGCCGTGCGGCACGCGCCAGCACTGCCGGCGCCGTCGCCTCGCCTTCGACGACCTGGCGTCGGCCCTTCATGAACCTCGCCAGCGTCATGCCGTTGCCCAGCGCGGCGCCGAGCGAACGGTTGCGTGACAGCGGGCCGTGGCAGGTCAGCACGAGGTCTCCGAGTCCGCTGAGGCCCGTCATTGTTTCCAGCTCCGCACCCATCGCCTGGCCGAGCCGCGCCATCTCGGCGAAGCCGCGGGTGATCAGTGCGGCGGTCGCGTTGTGGCCGAGCCCGCGACCCTCGACGATGCCGGCGGCGATTGCCAGCACGTTCTTCACCGCACCGCCCAGCGCGACCCCCAGCACGTCGTGCGTCCAGTACGGCCGGAACATGCCCGCCGCGAGCGAGGCCGCAAGATCGCGGCCGACGTTCGGATCGAAGGTCGCGATGCTGATCGCGGTCGGCAGGCCGCGCACCGCCTCCTCCGCGAAGCTCGGCCCCGACAGCAACGCGAGGGAGCGGCCGGGCTGAACCTGCTCCAGCACTTCCGGCATCAGCAGCCCGCTCGACGCCTCGATGCCCTTGGCGCAGATCACCACCGGACCGCGGCCCGGCAGATGCCGGCCGACTTCGCGCACCGCCTGCGCCGGACAGACCAGCAGCAGCGCGTCGCACGCCCCGAGATCTTCGAGGCTCATCGCTGCCGCGATTCCCGCGTCGAGCGCAATGCCGGGCAGATAGACCGGATTGGCGCGCTCGTTCGCGATCGCATTCGAGATCGCGGGATCGCGCGACCACAGCGTGACCCTGCGGCCGGCGCGCCGCGCGAGGCAGGCAAGCGCCGTGCCCCAGGCGCCGCCGCCGACGACGCCGATATGAGCAGTCGTGATCACAGGCTGAGGTTGAAGGCGATCGAGATGCGCTCGGCATTGCCCTTGTAGGGCCGCACCTGGTGCAGCAGCCAGGCGGGGAACATCACCATGAGGCCGGACTTGGGGCGCACGACCTCGTTGGCGCCGACCGACAATCCACCCGGCATATTGAAGGCAAGCTGCGGCGCGTACATGGCCACGCCTGGAGCCCGCGGATCCATGAACTCGAGCTCGCCACCCAAGGACGCATCGGTGGCGATACCACCATCATCGACGTAGTAGACGGCCGCCCAAAAGCTGCCGGGATGGGAATGGAACTCGTTGCCATGGCCGGTGCGATTGACGTTGGCCCACATGTTGGCTTTCCAGGTAACTATCACCGGCTTGCCTTCGCGGTTGCAGGTGACGCGGTTGGCCGTGTTGCGGACATGGGCCAGCAGCTTGATGGCCGGTATGCCACCCCACTTGTCCATGTCCCAGGTCGACTGCCAGCCGCCGTAGTTGGAATGCTCGGTTCCGTCATCGAATTTCTTCTGCCGCCCGATCACCGCCTTCAGCTCGGCATTGAGCTCGGCGCTGCCCGGTACCTCGTAGTGCACGACCGGCGTCGGGAAGAGGGCGAAAACATCGAAGCGGCCGCTCATGTCGCCATCACCCTCGCTGTCTCGAGCGGCCAGCGCGGCCGCGGCGCAAAATCCAGCCCATCGGTCATGCCGAGCCGCAGCCGCTCGATGCCGGCCCACGCTATCATTGCCCCGTTGTCGGTGCAGAGCGTGACCGGCGGCGCGACGAGGCGGACGCCGAGCCCTTCGAGCCGGCCGCGCAGATAGAGGTTCGCCGCGACGCCGCCGGCAACAACGAGGGTGTCGTTCGGCGACATCGTCAGCGCGTTGCTGCAACGGTCCACCAGCACATCGGCAACAGTACGCTGGAACGAGGCGCAGAGATCGGTAACCGCCCGTGCATCGTCCCCGGGCAGCTTTTCGACGGTCTGCCGCACGGCGGTCTTCAGCCCCGAGAAGGAAAAGTCGCAGCCGGGCTTGCGCCACATCGGCCGCGGCAGGGCGAAGCGCTTCTCGTCGCCGCCCTTCGCCGCCTGCTCCACGGCCGGCCCGCCTGGGGAGCCCAGGCCCAGCAGCTTGGCGGTCTTGTCGAAGCATTCCCCGACCGCATCGTCGATCGTCGTGCCGAGCCGCGTGAAGTCGCCCGGCCCGCGCACGGTGAGGAGCTGGCAATGACCGCCCGACACCAGCAGCAGCAGATAGGGGAACATCACCGGCTCGGTGAGGCGCACCGACAGTGCATGGCCTTCGAGATGGTTGATGGCGAGGAACGGTTTCTCCCGAGCGAAGGCCATCGCCTTGGCGGTCATGACGCCCACCATCACGCCACCGATCAGGCCCGGTCCTCCGGTTGCGGCGATGCCGTCGAGGTCGCCGAGCTCCAGGTCCGACTCGGCGAGCGCCTCGGCGACCAGCCCGTCGATCCGTTCGAGATGGGCGCGCGCGGCGATCTCCGGCACCACGCCGCCGAAGCGGCGATGCTCGGTCAGCTGGCTATAGACGACGTTGGCGAGGATGCGCCCGACCGGCGCATCGCCCGGCGGCGCCTCGACCACGGCGACCGCTGTCTCGTCGCAGCTCGTTTCGATACCCAGGACACGCATGCGCGACTTCTAGCCTCCGGGGATGACCTGCGCTAGAGCAGCGCATGGCCTCCCTCCTCCGCCTCGGCACGCGCGGCAGCAAGCTTGCCCTCATCCAGACCGGCCTGGTGCGCGACGCGCTCGCCGGCGCCGTGCCGGCGCTGGCCGCACCCGATGCGATCGAGGTGGTTGTGATCAAGACCACCGGCGACATGATCCAGGACCGGCCGCTGTCCGAGGCCGGCGGCAAGGGCCTGTTCGTCAAGGAGATCGAGGAAGCGCTGCTGTCGGGGCACATCGATGCCGCCGTGCACAGCATGAAGGACATGCCGACAGCACAGCCGGCCGGCCTGGTGATCTCCGCCTTCCTGCCGCGCGAAGACGCACGCGACGTGCTGATCGCGGGCGATGTCGGACGGATCGCCGACCTGAAGCAGGGCGCCGTCGTCGGCACCGCCGCGCTGCGCCGGCGCGCGCAGCTCCTGTACCAGCGCCCGGATCTCAAGGTCGTGACGATCCGCGGCAATGTCGACACGCGACTGGCCAAGCGCGCGGCCGGCGAGGTCGAGGCCACCCTGCTCGCGCTCGCGGGCCTCAACCGCCTCGGCCTCTCGGTCGGCACGCCGGTACCGGAAGGCGAGATGCTCCCGGCCGTCGGCCAGGGCGCGGTCTGCATCGAGTGCCGCGTCGACGATGCCCGAACGATCGGCTGGCTGGCCGCGATCAATCACGCCGCAACCGCGATCTGCGTCACCGCCGAGCATGAGATGCTCGCCGTGCTCGACGGCTCTTGCCGCACGCCGATCGCGGGCCATGCGATCCTCGACGCCGACGGCGCGCTGTATTTGCGCGGGTTGATTGCCAAGCCGGATGGCTCGGAGCTGATCGCCACCGAACGGCGCGGTCCGTCAGCCGACGCCGAAGCGATGGGCCGCGAGGCCGGCGACGAGCTGAAGCGCCGCGGCGGCCCGGATTTCTTCTGAAACTCCTCCCCATTCAAATGGGGAGGTGGCGCCGTCTTACGGCGTCGGAGGGGTCATGAGCACCAGTCGAGTTGCTCATGACCCCTTCGTCGCGGATTACCGCGACACCTCCCCATTTGAATGGGGAGGATAGCTCCAATAGAGTCGCCGTATGCGGCCCCTCATCCTGCTTGCGCTGTGTTTGCTCGCAGCCTGCGATTCGGCGCCGGTCACCGGGCGGTCGCAGATGATGCTTGTAAGCGAGGGCGAGGAGCGGCAGCTCGGTGCGCAGGCCTATCGCCAGGTGCTGGCAAGCGAGCCGCAATCGCACGACGCCGCATTCAACGCACTGGTCGACAAGGTCGGCCGGCGGATCGCGCAGGCCGCCGAGCGGCCGCCGGCCAACATGTGGAAAGCGCCGCACTACAGCTGGGAATTCCGCACCATCGAGAATAACGTGCCCAACGCCTTCTGCCTGCCCGGCGGCAAGGTCGCCGTCTATTCGGGACTGCTGCCGATCACGCGCACCGAAGCGGGCCTCGCGACGGTGATCAGCCACGAGGTGGCGCACGCGCTGGCCCGCCACAGCGCCGAGCGGCTGAGCGACCAGAAGGTGGTGAGCGGCGCCACCCTGCTGGCAGGAGCCGGGCTGGCTGTCGCCGGCGGTCGCACCGGCGCCACCTATGCGCCGATGGCGATGGCGGCGATGGGCGCCGGCGCGTCGGTCGGCATCCTGCTGCCGATGTCGCGCACGCAGGAATCGGAGGCCGATCACATCGGCCTCGTGCTGATGGCGCTGGCCGGCTACGACCCGCACGAGGCGATCGGCCTGTGGGAGCGCATGCGCGCGGCGAGCCGCGGCCAGAAGAAGCAGCCGGAATGGCTCAGCACCCATCCCACCGACGACACACGCCTCGCCGACATCAGGCACTGGGTGCCCGAGGCCATGAAATACTACCGCCGCCGTGACTGATCGCCTGGAGTACGATGCGACGGGCCTGCTGTGTCCGCTGCCGGTGCTGCGCGCCAATCGCAAGATGCGCGAGCTCGACGCCGGCGGGCTGCTGACGGTGCGCGCGACAGATCCCGCGGCGGAGCAGGATTTCCCCGCGTACTGCCGGCAGACCGGCCATGAACTGGTTTCGATTGCCCGCGAGGGCGATGTGTTGGTGTTTGTGATCAGGAAGAGAGCATGAGCGATTTCAAGACGATCGATTCCGAGCGGGTGTCGGGCAAGCGCGTGCTGGTGCGCGTCGACCTCAACGTGCCGATGAAGAACGGCAAGGTGACGGACGCCACGCGCATCGAGCGTGCCGCCCCGACCCTGAAGGAGCTCGCCGAGAAGGGCGCCAAGGTGATCGTGCTCAGCCACTTCGGCCGGCCCGACGGCAAGCGTGTGCCCGAGATGTCGCTGAAGCCTCTGGTCGAACCGCTCGCCCGGGCGCTTGGCAAGCCGGTGGCGTTCGCCGAGGACTGCATCGGCCCCGAAGCCGACGCGGCGGTGAAGGCGCTGAAGCCGGGTGACGTGCTGCTGCTGGAAAACCTCCGCTTCCACAAGGAGGAGGAGAAGAACGACAAAGGCTTCGTCGACCAGCTCTCGACCCTGGGCGATATCTACGTGAACGACGCCTTCTCGGCGGCGCATCGCGCGCATGCCTCGACCGAGGGCGTGGCTCATCTGCTGCCGGCCCTGGCCGGCCGGCTGATGCAGGCCGAGCTCGAGGCGCTGAACAAGGCGCTGGGCAATCCGAAGCGGCCGGTCTGCGCCGTCGTCGGCGGCGCCAAGGTCTCGACCAAGCTCGACCTGCTGGGCAATCTCGTCGGCAAGGTCGACAAGCTGATCATCGGCGGCGGCATGGCCAACACCTTCCTGCAGGCGCAGGGCATCGCCGTCGGCAAGTCGCTGTCGGAGAAGGACCTCGGCAAGACCGCGCTCGAGATCCTGGACAAGGCGAAGGCGGCGAATTGCCAGGTGCTGCTGCCGGTCGATGTCGTGGTCGCGGGCGAGTTCAAGGCCGGTGCCGCGAACAAGGTCGTCGACGCCAAGGCCTGTCCCGACGACCAGATGATCCTCGACGTCGGACCGAAGTCGATCGCGCTCTACCAGAAGGAAGTTGCCGAGTGCGCGACCTTGGTGTGGAACGGCCCGCTCGGCGCCTTTGAGCTGAAGCCGTTCGATGCCGGCACCGTGGCGCTCGCGAAGACCGTCGCCGACCTCACGAGCTCCGGCAAGCTGCTCTCGGTCGCGGGCGGTGGCGATACCGTTGCGGCCCTGGCGGCGGCGGGAGTGGAGGAGAAATTCTCCTACGTCTCGGCGGCCGGCGGCGCGTTCCTCGAATGGATGGAAGGCAAGGCGCTGCCCGGCGTTGCAGCGCTGATCCGGGCGGCCTAGCCTCGGGGGCATGAGAGCCCCCATACAACCCGAACGTCCGCGCCTTCCGTGGGATCCGCCCGAGCATTTCGAGAAGCGCATTCCCGAAGGCGACAACCGCGAACGCCTGATTTGCGGGCGCTGCGAGTTCATCCACTACCAGAACCCGAAGATCGTCGCGGGTGCGGTCTGCACGTGGTCAGACAACGGGAACGAAAAGATCCTGATGGCCAAGCGCGCGATCGAGCCCCGCAAGGGGTTCTGGACCTTGCCGGCCGGCTACATGGAGCTGGGCGAGACCACCGAGCAGGCCGCGCAGCGCGAGGCGAAGGAAGAGGCCTGCGCCACGATCGAGATCGACCGGCTGCTGGCGATGTACAGCGTGGCGCGCATCGGCCAGGTACAGATCATGTATCGCGCGCGGCTGGTGAACGAGGACGTGGCGGCCGGCGTCGAGAGCGAGGAGGTCGCGCTGCTCGACTGGGCGGACATCCCATGGGACCAGCTCGCCTTCCCGACGGTCGTCTGGGCGTTGGCCCACTTCCACGAGTCACGCGGCAAGGCTGATTTCGCGACCTACTCGAATCCGACCGGAGATCTCGCGAGGATGTGGCCACCAAGAAAGCCGTCGGGTGTGTGACGGCCGCCGGGAGCGCGGCTCTGGAGAGCCGCACTCCCAGCAAAAAAGGGAAGGACACGGGCGTGTCCTTCCCCTTTGAGCATGCGAGAGGATGAACCTCCTCAGGCGCCGGCGATCGCCTTCACCTCGAGGAAATCCTCCATGCCGTACTTGCCCCACTCGCGGCCGTTGCCGGACTGCTTGTAGCCGCCGAACGGGGCGGTGCGCTCGTTCGGAACGCCGTTGAGGTTGACGTTGCCGGCCCGGATCTTCTTGCCGACCCGCTTGGCGGCCTCGACCGAGCCGGCCGAGACGTAGCCGGCGAGGCCGTAGGGTGTGTCGTTGGCGATCTTCACCGCCTCGTCCTCGTCCTTGGCGCCGAGGATGGTGATCACCGGTCCGAAGATCTCCTCGCGGGCGATCGTCATGTCGTTGGTCACGTCGGCGAACACGGTCGGGCGGACATAGAAGCCCTTGTTGACGCCCTCGGGCAGGCCCGGGCCGCCGGCCACGAGCGTCGCGCCCTCGTCGACACCTTTCTTGATCAGCGCCTGGATCTTGTCCCACTGCGTGCGATTGACGACGGGACCGATCGTGGTGCCCTCGGCCTTCGGGTCGCCCGCCTTGGTCTTCTCGGCGACGGCCTTGGCGATCGCCTTCACTTCCGACATCTTCGAGGTCGGCACGATCATGCGCGTCGGCGCGTTGCACGACTGGCCCGAGTTGTTGAACACGTGGGCCACGCCGCCGGAGACCGCCTTGGTGAAGTCGGCGTCTTCCAGGATGACGTTCGGCGACTTGCCGCCGAGCTCCTGGCTGACCCTCTTGACCGTATTGGCGGCGCGCTTGGCGACGTCGATGCCGGCGCGGGTCGAGCCGGTGAACGAGATCATGTCGATCCCTTCGTGCTCGCTCATCGCGACGCCGACCTCGGGACCGAGGCCGTTGACGAGGTTGAACACGCCCTTCGGCACCCCGGCGGCATGCATGACCTCGGCGAAGATCAGGGCCGAGGTCGGCGTGAACTCCGACGGCTTCAGGATCATGGTGCAGCCGGCGGCGATCGCGGGTGCGACCTTGCAGGCGATCTGGTTGAGCGGCCAGTTCCATGGGGTGATCATGCCGACCACGCCGATCGGCTCGCGCACGACCGTGGCCGAGCCGACCTTCTCCTCGAAGTGATAGTCCTTCAGCACCTGCAGGGTCGACATCAGGTGACCGAGGCCGGCGCCGGCCTGCGCACGCTCCGCCATCGGTTGCGGCGCGCCCATCTCGTCGGAGATGGCGGTGGCAATCTCCTTGGAGCGGGCCTTGTAGGCGTCGATGATCTTCTCGAGCAGCGCGATGCGCTCCTCGCGGGTCGTGAGCGAGAACGTCTCGAACGCCTTGCGGGCCGCGGCAACTGCCTTGTCGACGTCCGCCTTCGAGCCGACGGCCACGTCGTACAGCTTTTCTTCGGTGGCCGGATTGACCACCGGGACCGTCTTCATGACGGCGGGGTCGACCCAGGCGCCGTCGATGTAAAATTTCATGCGATTGGTCATTTGACTTATCCTCCTTGAGATTCCGGAGCCGTATCGGGCGGCGGCAATTCGGCCTTGGACGCCGGAACTTAGCTCCTGGGCAGCCTGCTGCCTACGGCCATGAATGTACGCCCGGGCCGGTCGAGAGGGCAATGCGCTATAGTCGGCTGGCTATGAAGCCAACGCGCGTCCTGCCTGATCGCTCGAGGGGCCTGCGTGAGCCTGCCGGGCATTTCCGCGTCGGCCGCGTCGTGAAACCACGACGAATAAGCGGCCCGCCCCTTCGACGTAAGCGTCCGTTCGTGCTGGAGTCGTGGTTGGCCCATCAGGGTCGCAGTCTCGGGACAATCGCGACGGCTGACGTGTTGGAGAGGTCAATGGCGCGCAGCCGATATCGATGGTTCATCGTCTTTCTCCTGTTTGCGATCACGGTCGTGAACTATATCGACCGGGCCGCGATCTCTTACGCCATCCCCCTCATGCAGCGGGATCTCGGCCTGTCGTCACCGGACGTCGGCGTCATCCTGGGGGCGTTCGGCCTGGGCTATGCCGCCACGACCCTGATCGGCGGCTTCGCCGTGGACCGCTATGGCGCACGGCTGGTGCTCACTGTCGCCGCCCTGCTGTGGAGCCTGTCGATCGGCGCGACGGCCGGCGCGAGCGGGTTTGCGCTGCTGTATGCGGCGCGCCTGCTTCTCGGCGTGTCCGAAGGGCCCAACTTTCCCGCGATGACCGGTGCGGTCAGCCATTGGCTTCCGCCGCACGAGAGGACGACGGCCTTGGCGAATGCCCTCGTTGCCGTCCCGCTGGCGCTCGCAATCGGCGGCCCCG
Organism: Reyranella sp.; assembly: GCF_965279465.1. Lineage (NCBI taxonomy): Bacteria > Pseudomonadati > Pseudomonadota > Alphaproteobacteria > Hyphomicrobiales > Reyranellaceae > Reyranella > Reyranella sp. The sequence goes on along the minus strand of NZ_OZ257242.1, from coordinate 1,653,513 downwards.
TCGTCACGCAGCTCCTGAGCTGGCTGGATTGGCGTGCGACCTTCGCCGTCCTGCTCGTCATTTCGCTCGCGTGGGTGCCGCTGTGGTTTTTCCTGTTTCGCGACGACCCTGCCGACTCCCGCTTCGTGGGTGCCACGGAACTGGCCTACATCCGGTCCGGGGATGGCGCGGTGCCTTCAACATCGCACGGTCCCGTGAAAGCCTGGCCGACGGCCCGGTCCCTCAGGACGTTGCTGACCAACAGGACCCTGGTCGCCAACTACTGGGCCTTCTTCGTGTTCGGCTATTTCCTGTTCTTCTTCATGAGCTGGCTGCCGACGTACCTGAAGCAGAAATATGGCCTCGACCTGCAGACCATCGGCCTGTTCTCCGTGCTGCCCTGGGTGTCCGCGGCCGTCGCGCTGTGGTTGCTCGGTCGATTGTCCGACCATCTTCTGACGACGACAGGTCGCCTGCGCGTCGCACGCTCCTATCTCATCGCCGGCAGCCAGTTCGTTGCGGCTCTGGCCGTCATTCCCGTGGCACTTACCGACAACCTCGGCATTGCCATCGCGGGCATCACGGTGGCGGTTGCCGCCTCCATGGGCGCGAATGCCGCCTACTATGCGGTGAACGTCGACATCACCCCGCAGCGCGCCGCAACAGCCCTTGGCATCATGGACTTCGGCTTCGCGATCGCCGGCTTTCTCGCGCCGGCCATCACTGGCTGGGTCCTGCAGATGCGTGGTTCATTCGTCGACGGATTCCTTTTGATGGCGGGCCTCGCGCTGTCTTCAGTATTGGCCGTTCTCCTGTTCCATCACCCGGACAGGGATCGAGAAGCAGCAGGACCATCGACGCCCTAGCGCCAACCGACGCGGCCGGTTTGAGGGCGAACATGCGCTTGATGTTCCAGGCCAATAAGACGAGGCTCCATCCGCTGTGGGCGGGACGACCGCGCAAATGGCACCGCGCAGGGCCGAGGAAGAGGCCCCTGCCAAGACCGAGATCGACCGACTGCTGGCGATTTACGACGTGGCGCGCATTGACGAGGTCTAGATCACGTGCGGTGCGCACCTGATGAACGAGGATGTTGCCACCGGCATCGAGAGCGAGGTCACGCCGCTTTCGCCGCTCGCTTTCTCGGGGTCCGCTTCGCTGTCGCGGTCCGGGCCGAAAGCTCGAAGTCCAGCGTCTTGAGGACGCCGAGCAGCGTCGAAAGCTTTGGGTCGCCCTTGGCACCAAACGCTTTGTACAGCGCCTCGCGCGAGACGCCAGCACCCCGGGCCACCTCAGACATACCCCGGGCGCGCGCGACGACACCGAGAGCGCTCCTGATGTAGGTGGCATCGCCGGTTGCGAAAGCATCGTTGAGGAGTTCGGCCTGATCCTCCGGATCGGTGAGGTGCTCGGCCGGATCGAACGGGAATGTCCTGGGTGCCATATCCAATCTCTCATCAGTCATACGCTGATCGGTGACGCGGCCTAGAGATCGGCCGCCAGTTCCTTCGCCCTCCTGATGTCTGCGGCTTGTGTGCTCTTGTCGCCGCCGCACAGCAGGAGAATAAGAATCTTGCCCTTCTGCTTAAAATAGACGCGATAGCCTGGACCAAAGTTGATCCGCAGTTCCGAGACACCTTCGCCAATCGGCTTCGCGTCGCCCATCAGGCCCGAGGAAACTCGCACGATGCGCTGGGCGACCTTGGAAGCAGCCTTGGCGTCTCGAAGCGACGTGAGCCACTTGGCAAACACTTCGGTCTGACGAACTTCGACCATATGTGAATTGTAGTTAACGCCGTCAATCACAGTTCACAACAGTTTTCAGGTTGTGGCGCAGCGGCTGGAGAGACGTCTAATGCTCGCTCACGCTGGGCGTTTCTGCTATAATCGTACAAACGTCCGTAGAACGTACAAAAGTCCCGCAATCGGAGGATTTGATGCTCACAGCCGCCGCCAATGAGATGCTGACGCATATCGGCCCGGGTACGCCCATGGGCAACCTGATGCGCGAATACTGGATTCCGGCCTGCCTCTCCTCGGAACTCAAGGCCGACGGTGAGCCGATGCGGCTTCTGCTGCTCGGCGAGCAGCTGATCGCCTTCCGCGACACCGACGGCCGGGTCGGCATCATGGAGCATCGCTGCCCGCACCGCTGCGCCTCGCTGTTCTTCGGCCGCAACGAGGAAGGCGGCCTTCGCTGCGTCTATCACGGCTGGAAGTTCGACGTCGAAGGCAACTGCACCGACATGCCGAACGTGCCGCCGGCGCAGGATTTCAAGCACCGCATCAAGGCCAAGGCCTACAAGGTGGTCGAGCGCGCGGGCTTGATCTGGACCTACATGGGCAAGCGCGAGAAGCCGCCGGAGCTGCCGGCGCTCGAAGTGCTGAACCTGCCGGAGGACGTGCGCGTCACCCGCGTCCACCAGCGCGAGTGCAACTGGTTCCAGTCGCTCGAGGGCGACATCGATACCTCGCATTTCGGCTTCCTGCATATCGGCGGGCTGAAGATGGAGGAGGTACCGCAGGACACGATCCACAAGTGGGGCGTCGGCGACCGCGCGCCGGACTACAAGTCGACCGAGACCGACTGGGGCACGATGTACGCCGCCTACCGGCCGGCCGATCCGGGCAATCTCTACTATCGCTTCGCCCACTTCATGTTCCCGTTCATCACGCTGACACCGAACGGCTCTTTCGAGGATCAGGTCGCCTGCACGCTGAACGTGCCGATGGATGATACCCACACCATGACCTACAACCTGAACTGGGTGAAGAAGACGGCGCCGCTGCAGACGCTCGCGAACGGCGACTGGATCCCGGGCCTCAAGCCCGACATGGAGTACCTGCCCAACACCAACGACTGGTACGGCCGTCATCGCCTCGTGGCGCGGCGCGAGAACGACTACTTCATCGATCGCGAGATGCAGAAGCATTCCAACTACACCGGCATCCAGGGCATCGGCCGCCAGGACCAGGCCGCGGTGGAGTGCATGGGCGAGATCGTCGATCGCAGCCTCGAGCATCTCGCGCCGTCGGACCGCATGATCGCCATCACGCGCAAGCGGCTGCTCGAAGCCTGCCAGAAGCTGCTGGCTGACGGCACCGTGCCGCCGCTGGTCGACGACCCGCATGCCTGCCAGCGCGCGCGCGGCGGTTCGTTCATCGCGCCGGAGAAGCAGGACTGGCTCGACGCCTATGCGGACAAGCTGCAGGGCGCGCTGAGCCCCCTCGGCATGCTGCAACGCCTGCCGCTCGCGGCCGAGTAGCTGAATAGTTGAAGACGATACGCCCTTCCTCCCCCGCTTGCGGGGGAGGTGGCGCGGTAATCCGCGACGGAGGGGGCGTGACGCACCATCTCCGCCTCCTTCCCCCTCCGTCAGCGTAAGACGCTGACACCTCCCCCGCGAGCGGGGGAGGAGCTCTCAGATGGGTGATAGCCTTCTCGATGACGGTTGCCGTCCCCCTCGCTGAACGGGAGGCCGCGTTTCCGCGCGGCCTCGCACGCTACGGCCGGCCGGCCGGGATCGCGCTGCTGATCCTCGGCCTCGGCTTCCTGACGCTCTATCCCATGGCGATGCTGCTCTACGGCAGCCTCCATTCGACCCCGCCGGGCATGGCGGGCGAGTTCAACCTCGACGGCTACGCAAACCTCGCCACGCCCGAAAACCTCGAGGCGCTGGTCAACACCGCCGCGCTGTCGCTGGTGAAGACCGTGCTGTCGCTGGCGCTTGCGATCCTGCTGGCGTGGATCGTGGCGCGCACAGACACGCCCGGCCGCGGCGTGCTCGAAGTGCTGATCACGCTTCCCTTCTTCATCCCGCCGATCCTGACCGCGACCGCCTGGGCGATGCTCGGCAACGCACAGGTCGGCACCATCAACCTCGTCTGGCGCTGGCTGACGGACAGCGACGGCACGCTGGTCGACGTCTATTCCTACGGCGGCATCGTCTGGCACATGATGCAGTATTCGACGCCGTTCATCTTCCTGTTCGTCGTCGAGGCCTTCCGCGCCATGGATCCGTCGCTCGAGGAATCGAGCCGCATGTCAGGCGCCACGCGGTGGCAGACCTTCTGGCGCATCACCTTCGGCCTGATGCTGCCGGTCACGACCAGCGCCTTCCTGCTGAGCTTCATCCGCGGCATGGAGTCGTTCGAATCGGCGGTGTTCTTCGGCACGCCGGTCGGCATCAAGGTGCTGACGACACAGATCTTCGACCTGATCACGCAGCGGGCCCAGCCCGACTACCAGTCGGCGACGGCGATGGGCTTCGCGACCCTTGCCCTGATGTTCCTGCTGCTGGTCGTGCAAAGCCGGCTGCTGCGCGGCAAGAGCTATACCACCGTGACCGGGAAGGCCTATTCGCCGAGCGTCACGCGGCTCGGCTGGATGCGCTGGGTGACCTTCGCGATCTGCGTCGCCTTCTTCATCCTCACCGTGGCGCTTCCGGTCGGCCAGCTCATCCTCAGCTCGTTCTTCCAGTTCTTCGGCTTCTACCAGCTCGACATGCTGACCCTCGAGCATTACCGCAGCGTCTGGGAGAACCGCCAGTTCTGGGGTGCCCTGGGCAATACCATGCTGCTGGGGTTCCTCGGCGCGACGGCGACGATGGTGCTGGGCGGGATCATCGCCTACATCACGACCCGCACCAACTGGACGGGACGCCGGCTGATCGACATCCTCGCCTGGCTGCCCTGGATGATGCCGGGCATGGTGCTGGGCATCGGCTTCCTGTGGGGTTTCGCGATCCTGCCGCACGCGGTCCCGATCTACGGCACCCTGTGGGCGCTGCTGCTGGCCTATGTCGCCCTCGGCACGCCGGTGGCAGTCCGGGTGACCTCGGGCGCCTATGCCCAGATCGCCAAGGACCTCGAGGAATGCTCCCGCGTGCACGGCGCGGGCTGGTGGCAGACGCTCGGCCGCATCCTGGTAGCGCTCGCCTGGCCCGCCTTCGCGGTCGGCTGGGTGCTGATCTTCTTCGGCATCATGCGCGAGCTCAGTGCCTCGATTTTGCTCTATGTGCCGGATACGGAGGTGCTCTCGGTGGTGATGCTGAAGATGTGGAATGGCGGCAAACCCGAGGCGGTGAGCGTCATCGGGCTCGTCATGCTGGCGATGGTGCTGATTTTCCGGTGGGTGCAGCTGCGCTTCATCAAGCGGCGCATCAGCACGCTGTAATCAACAAAAGACAGGCACAGGGAGTGTGGCGATGAAGAGAAGAAAGGTACTGGGGCTGCTTGCGGCCTCGCCGGCGATCATGCGTTCCGCCGCGGCGCAGACCGATGACTGGGCCAAGGTCGTCGAGGACGCGAAGAAGGAAGGCAAGCTGCTGATCTACACCGCGTCGATCGGCTCGCCGTTCCACCGGACGGTGATCAAGGCCTTCGAGTCCAAGTACGACATCAAGGTCGATCTGCTCGAGGCGCGCGCCAGCGAAGTGCGCGAGAGGGTACGCGTCGAGCAGTCGGCCGGCCGCTTCCTGGGCGACCTCCATCACAACGGCGCGACGACGACCGGGCTGATGCAGCGCGACGGCAACTTCCAGCCCCGCGGCTTCATTCCCAACGTCAAGAACATCGAGTCGCCCTATGAAGCCGACGACGTCAGGATCCCGGCCGAGGTGATCAGCTACTGCCTGCTGATCAACAAGAACATCGTGAAGCCGGCCGACGAGCCCAAGAGCTGGAAAGACCTTCTGGATCCCCGATGGACCGGCAAGATCCTGTCGGACGATTATCGTGCGCTGGGGGGCGGCGCGGTGTTCTTCGTGGTGATGCAGAACACCTTCGGCCGCGAGTTCCACGAGAAGCTGGCGGCGCAGAAGCCGTCCTTCTCTCGCGACATCCAGAACAGCGAGCGCCGCACCGCGCGCGGCGAGTTCCCGCTCTACTTGCCCTTCTCCCTGCAGAACCTGAACAATCTCAAAGGTCTCCCGGTCAAGGCGATCGTGCCGGCCGAGGGCCGGCCCTACATCCGCTTCGACCTATCGACGCTGAAGAACGCCCCCCATCCCAATGCCGCGCGCCTGTTCATGAACCATTATCTCGAGATCGACTCGCAGCTCGTCTTCGCCAATGCCGGCTATAATCCGGTGGTCAAGGACGTGGTCGAAAAGACGCTGCCCGAGATTCGGCCGCTGCTCGCCACCAAGGCGATGGGCACGACCGACTACACCAAGCAGGACGAGATGCTCGCGCTCGCCAAAGAAATCTACAAGTAGCCGCCGGTGCCGAGCGTCACGTTACAGGGAGTCGGGCGCCATTTTGGCGCGCTGAAGGCGGTCGATTCGGTCGATCTCGCGGTCGAGAGCGGCGAATTCCTGACCCTGCTGGGCCCCTCGGGTTGCGGCAAGACGACGACGCTCCGCATGGTCGCGGGGCTCGAGCGCAACGACACCGGCACGATCGTGATCGGTGGAAGGACGGTGAGCGACGCGGCGGCGGACCTCTTCGTGTCGCCCGATCAGCGAAAGCTCGGCATGGTGTTCCAGTCCTACGCGATCTGGCCGCACATGACGGTGTTCGACAATGTCGCCTATCCACTGTCGGTGCGGCGCGTGGCCAAGGCCGAGATCAGGACGCGGGTGATGGCGGCCCTGCGGCTGGTCGAAATGGAAGCCTATGCGGAGCGGCCGGCCCCGGCCCTGTCCGGTGGGCAGCAGCAGCGCGTGGCAATCGCGCGCGCACTGGTGTTCGAGCCCGAGGTGCTGTTGCTCGACGAGCCGCTCAGCAATCTCGACGCACGGCTGCGGGCACAGATGGGCGACGAGTTCCGTGCCCTGCAGCGGCGTCTCAAGATCACGACGCTCTACGTCACGCACGACCAGGAAGAGGCGATGGCGCTGAGCGATCGCGTCGTGGTGATGGACAAGGGCCGCGCCCTGCAGATCGGCGCACCGGAGACGGTCTATCGGCGGCCGGCGAACCGGGCCGTCGCGGCGTTCTTCGGAACGCCGAATTTCATCGAAGCCACGGTCACCGCCTGCCGGGCCGACGGCGGCGACCACGTGCTCACGATCGAAGGCGCCGGCGCGCAGGGCGAGTGCCGCGCCGGCCAGGCCCATCGACCGGGCGAAACGGTGCAAGTCATGATCCGGGCGGAGGATGTCGCGCTCGGTCAGGCGAACGAACCGGCGCGACGCGGGCAACTGGTCTGGACGGGACGCGTGACCGACGGCGTGTTCCGCGGGTCGCGCCGCTCGCTCGCCGTCGAGGCCCAGGGCCGGCGCTTCAATGTCGAATGCCCGGCGACGCGAGCCGCCGCCGTCGGCGACGAAGTGACCCTGAAGGTCGACGCCGACAACGCGTGGGCGCTGGGAGAATAGATGGCGCGATTGCGGGAGCAGGACGCGCAGGCACGCGCTGCCAGCGGCTACGGGCCGGACTTCCTCGAGGCCTTCGCGCGCGGCTTGCGCGTGATCGGCGCCTTCAGCAAGGACCGCGCGCAGATGACGCTGAGCGACGTGGCGCGCGCCACCGACCTTCCCAAGCCCAGCGTCCGGCGCGCGCTCTACACCCTCACCTGCCTCGGCATGGCGACGAGCGACGGGCGCAGCTTCCGCCTGACGCCCCGAATCATGGAACTGGCGTCGGCCTATCTCGGCTCCAACATGATCTCGACGGTGGTCCAGCCGGCCTGCGAGCGCCTCGCCGACCTCACCGAGCAGTCGTGCTTCTCGGCCGTGCTCGACGGCCATGACATCGTGATGATCGCGCACTCGCTGCATGGCCGGCCCGACGTGCTGGCGCCGACCATCGGGCTGCGCCGGCCGGCCTTCAACACCGCGGCCGGCCGCGCGATCCTGAGCCAGTTGCCCGACGAGGCGCTCGACGCGTGGCTCGACAGGCTCGAGCCCAAGGGGATGACCGACTTCACGGTGACCAACAAGCGGGCCTTGCGCCAGGAGATCCTGCACGTCCGCAAGCAGGGCTTCGCGATCACCGCCCAGGAACTGCGCCGCGGCTATCACGCCGCCGCCGTGCCGTTGAAGCGCTACGACGGCGCCACGCTCGCGGCCCTCTGCGTCGCCGTCTGGGTCGAGGATTCCTCCGCCGGTTCCGTCGCCGAACGCTTCGTCCCCGCCCTCAAGGAAGAAGCTGACGCGCTGAAGCCGCAGCTGCTGTAGCGCCCGCCTTGATCGCCGTTGTCCCTGATCTTACTCCTACCGGTAAGAGTAAGGAGAAAGGCATGCGCATAACGTCCAAAGGTCAGGTTACCATCCCGCAGGCGATTCGCGAGCAGGCCGGCCTCCTACCCCACACCGAAGTAGACTTCGTCTATGACGGCAAAACCGTTCAGATCGTTCGCGTCGATGGGAGCAAGAGCAGCCGCGGCGCAAGAATCGTCGAACACCTGCGGGGACGTCTTGCCGGGAAGGGACTTACCACCGACCAGCTTATGGCGCTGACCCGCAGATGAATACGGTTCTGGTCGACAGCAACGTCCTCTTCGACATCCTGACAAACGACGAGCGCTGGCAACCATGGTCCTCCCAGGCGTTGAACCAAGCCGCGAGCAATGGAAGGCTGATAATCAATCCGATCATATTCGGCGAAGTGTCTGTTGGATTTCCAACGATCGGGGAAGTGGAAGATGTACTTCCTTCGACGATGTTCGAGCGCGAGCGGATTCCCTACGACGCCGCCTTCCTGGCCGCAAAGGCACTTGCAGCCTATCGGCGCCGCGGCGGCTACAAGATTCTTACACGAGATGTTGCGCGATACAGGACCTATTTCCCAAATCTGACGCTGATCGCCCCGTAGGCGCTCACGCGAACGGGTTGTCGTCGCCTTCCCAGTAGCGCTTGAGCAGCGGGACCTGGAAGAAGGCGAAGACCAGGGTCGCGGGGAAGCTCACGAACATCTTGCTGGCGATCCAGGTGTCGGTCGAGAAGTTCCGCCACGCCACTTCGTTGACGATGGCGAGAAAAAAGAAGAACAGCGCCCAGCGCAAGGTCAGCTTGCGCCAGCCCTCGTCGGTGAGCTGGAAGGCTGCGCCGAATATCGGCTTCAGCAGCGGCCGCTTCAGCAACAGCAGACCGCCGCCCAGGATGACGCCGAACAGGCAGTTCACGATCGTCGGCTTCAGCTTGATGAAGGTCTCGTCTTGCAGCCAGATGGTGAGGCCGCCGAACACCAGCACGAAAAAGCCGCCGACCATCGGCATGACCGGCCAGCGCCCCTCCATCCAGCGGTAGGCCGGCAGGCAGATCGCGGTCGCGGCGATGAACACCCCGGTGCCGACGAAGATGCCCCACTTCGAGTTGGCAGCAAAGAACAGCACGAGGGGCCCGAGCTCCAGCGCCGTGGCGTAGAGCTTGCGCATGCCCTTCTCGGGCTTGATGTCGTCGCTCATGCCGGCAAGCCCATCAAGCTCCTCGCGAAAGCCTTCGCCTCGAACGGCTTCAGGTCGTCGATGCCTTCGCCGACGCCCACCGCCACCACCGGCAGCTTGAACTTCTCGGCCAGCGCCACCAGCACGCCCCCCTTGGCGCTGCCGTCGAGCTTGGTCACCACCAGCGCATCGACCGGCGACAGGCTCTTGAAGGTCTCGACCTGGGCATGGGCGTTCTGCCCGACCGTCGCGTCGAGCACCAGCAGGCAGGAATGCGGCGCCGACGGATCGAGCTTGCGGATCACCCTCACGATCTTGGCCAGCTCTTCCATCAGGTTGGTCTTGTTGTGCAGCCGGCCCGCCGTATCGATCAGCAACACGTCACAGCGCTCGGCGCGCGCCTTCTCCAGCGCCTCGTAGGCGAGGCCTGCGGCATCGGCGCCGGTCTGCTTGGCGACAACCGGCACGCCGGCGCGCTCGGCCCAGACCTTGAGCTGCTCGACCGCGGCGGCGCGAAACGTGTCGCCGGCCGCCAGCATTACCTTCTTGCCCTCGCCCTTGTAGAGATGCGCGAGCTTGGCGATGGTCGTGGTCTTGCCGCTGCCGTTGACGCCGATCACCAGCACGACATGCGGCTTGTGCGCGGCATCGATCGTCAGCGACTGGGCGACCGGCTCCAGGATCTCGGCGATGTCCTCGGCGAAGGCTGCGCGCACTTCCTCGTCGGTCACTTCCTTGCCGAAACGCTCCTTGCCGAGCTTCGCAATCAGCCGGGCCGCGACAGTGACACCGAGATCGGCCTGGATCAGCACGTCCTCGAGCTCGTTGAGCGTCGTCTGGTCGAGCTTCCTCTTGGTGAAGATTCCGGGAAGGCTCTCGGTGAAGAGCTGGGTAATGCTCTCGGTGACCTTCTTGGTCGACTTCGAGAGCCCATCGCGCAGGCGGCCAAGCCAGCCCTTCTTCTCAGTCGCTCCTGCCGTCTCGACGTCGGCGCCCGTCCGGGAATCGAGGACATCGCTCGGCGATTCGCTCGAAAGCGGCGAAGACGGTGTATCGACCCGATTCTCGACTTCCAATGCCGCCGGCTGCAGCGGCTCCGCCGACGCGGGCGGCGGCTCTGACGACTGGGGCGGCTCTGACGACTGGGGCGCCTCCGCCGGGCGGAGCGGCTCTGACGACGGCGGCGGCTCGCTTGCCGGGGCCCCACGTGAGCGAAACCGCGAAAACCAGCCTTTCTTTTCGGGTTCGCTCACCGGGACACCTCAGGAAAGCAGTGAGCGGTCGAGCTCACCCTTGAAGGCGAGCGCAATGCCGCCGGTCATCGACACGTGGCCGTCACGCAGCCATTCGATCGTCAGCGTGCCCTCCTGCAGGAGGACATCGGCCTTGCGGTCGACCAGGCCGCGGCGCGACGCGGCCACGACGGCGGCGCAGGCGCCCGAACCGCAGGCCAGCGTCAGGCCGGCGCCGCGTTCCCAGACCCGGAGCTTCATCCGCCCCGGGCCGACCAGCTGCGCAACCCCAATATTGGCGCGTTCGGGAAAGAACGCGTCGTGCTCGAGGCGTGGGCCCAGCTCGGCGAGCGGGATGGCGTCCAGATCGTCGACGAAGAAGGTGGCGTGCGGATTGCCCATGCTGGTCCCCGCCGGATCCTGCAGCGGGCCGGCGCCGACCGGCATGTGCCTGGTGTCGCAGGCGCGGGCGACCGGAATGTCGCGCCAGTCGAGCCTGGCCGGTCCCATGTCGACCGAGATCACCGGCAGCCCGTTGGCGCCCGTGCCTGCCTTCTGCGATTCGAGCAGGCCGGCGATGGTCTGCACCGTCACCAGGTCGGTGTTGCGCTCGTCCATCACCACCGAGGCGACGCAGCGCGTGGCGTTGCCGCAGGCGCCGGCTTCGCTGCCGTCGGGATTGTAGATGCGCATGAAGACGTCGGCGTCGCGATCGGTCGGCGGCTCGAGCACGATCAGCTGGTCGCAGCCTACGCCCAGCCGGCGATCGGCGATGGCGCGGCGACGCGCGACCGACAGGTCGAGCGGCGTCCGGCGGCCATCGAGCACGACGAAATCGTTGCCCAGCCCATGCATCTTGAGGAACGGCGTTGCACCCACGGTGCGCTATATGGCCGTTCGACCGGGCCAGCGCAACGAGCGCGCCCGGACCTCTCCGGCGTGCGGCCCGCTCAGTTCGCGCACGTCCAGCGCCGCGAGCCGCTTGGTGTAGATCGTCATGTGCAGGATGCCGAGCGGGTCGTAGGGCATCGCTGGCTCGACCAACAGGCCACGCTCGGAATCCCAGGCCGGCGTCGCATGGTGGATCGGCCAGTTGCAGCGGCTGGGCAGCGGCTCGCAGGCAAAGCCGTGATCATAGACCAGCACGTTGAGCGCGATCTGGTCGGTCATGTCGGCCGACCGCTGCAGCGACTCGCCCAGCAGGTCGGCCCAGCCCTGCCAGTGCGGCGCATCGGCCTTCAGGGCGAAGACACCCGCATTGATCAGCGGAAAGCGGATCAGGCGATCGGCCGTCTCCTGGCCGAAAGCAGCGGCGTAGGCCGCGCCGTTGATCGTCGAGAACTCCGTCCAGGCGTGATGATGGTGACGCATCGAGCGATGGATCTCCGGCGCCGCGGCCAGGGCGCCGGTTCGCGCGGCGCGCAGGTAAAGAGCGACGGCGTCGCCCTGCTGCACCCAACAATCGGCATCGATCCAGAGATAGAGATCGAAGCCCGGGAAATAGCGCGGCAAGAAGGGCCGGGCCGTCAGCGCCTTGTAGCCGTCCTTGAGCCTCGCGCGGCCGGGAAAGTCGAAATCCCACTCGGGCACGACGAAAATCGCGCCCTGGTCCGCGAACCACGCCCGTTGCTCGGCCGTCAGCCCGCAATCGAGGATGCCAAGCGCCATCGCGCGACCTTCCTCGGTGGCACGCAGCGACCCCACGCAGTCGCGCAGCAGCTCGAAATAATTGGCGTCGCCGCCGGTGATCGCGATGGCCTTTTCCGTCACCCGCGAAAGATGCCACAGTCCGGCCCCCCGGAGGAAATCATGGCCAAGCACGTCGACTACTACGTTTCGCTCAATTCGCCCTGGACCTATCTCGCCTCGAAGCGGCTCGAGGCCATGGCAAAGAAGTACAATGCCGACGTGACGATCTGGCCGGTCGATTTCGGCTCGGTGTTCGCCGTTTCCGGCGGCCTGCCGCTGCCCAAGCGCGCCCCGCAGCGCCAAGCCTATCGCATGATGGAGCTCAAGCGCTGGCGCGACCATCTCGGCGTCGAGCTGACGCTCGAGCCCAAGTTTTTCCCGGCCAACGAGGTGCCGGCCGCGCGCTGCGTCATCGCCTTGCGCGAGCAGGGCCGCATGGCCGACGCGATCAAGGTCGCCCACGCGGTGCTGTACGCCCTGTGGGCCGAGGAGAAGAACACCGGCGATCCGGCGACCCTGAAGGCGATCATCGCCGGCTGCGGCCTCGACGCCGATGCCGTCCTGAAGGCAGGCGACGCGCCGGAGATGGCGGCCAGGCGCGAGGAATACACCAAGGCCGCGATCGAAAAAGGTGTGTTCGGCGCCCCGTTCTTCATCATCGACGGCGAGCGGTTCTGGGGCCAGGACCGGCTCGACTTCGTCGAGCGCAAGCTGGCTTCGTGATCATTGGACCGCGCATCCTGCGCGCTCGGCCTAATGATCACACGCCAGGCAGATAAACCGCCGCCAGCAGCGCGAAGCCGTTGTTGAGGATGTGGCAGACCAACGACGGCAGCAGCGAATCGGTGCGCCGGCGCATCCAGCCGAACAGCAGGCCGAGCGGCAGCACCAGCACGATATGCGCCGGCTCGAAGTGGGCGGCGGCGAAAGCCAGCGAGCTCACGATGAAGCCCGCCATCGTGCCCCACCGCCCGGCGATCCAGCCGTAGATCAGGCCTCGGAACACCAGCTCCTCGACGATCGGCGCGAGCACGGCCAGCAGCAGCAGGCTGGGAATGACCTGCTCGGGCACGAACTCGATCACCTTCTTCATGCCCTGCGGTTCGATGCCGAGCTGGCTGACCGCGACCGACAAAGCGAGCGTGGCAAGCGGGCCGAACACGACGTACTTCCAGTTGGCGGGCCTCAGACCAAGCGCCGGGAGGGCCGCCCGGCCAAGCGGGGCGACGGCCACGACCAGTGCGAGGAAGCCGATTGCGAAGAAGGCGCCCAGGATGGTCAGCATCTCGCTATCGGGCAAAAACCGGGCAACCCCGAAGCCAATGATCGGCAGGGCGACCGCGAAAACCAGCAGCGACCAGCCGGGCACGGGCCTGTAAGCGTTCTGGATCAAGGGGTTAGCGTCAGACGGCAAGACTTTTGACTCCTCGGCCGGCAGGCCTTATACCCCGGCCGCTCAATCGGTCGTGCCGATTTCAGGTTCCCCCTGCGGGGAGCTCCGCTGATTCGCGAAGGTTCGCGCATCGGCGCGATATCTGTTTGGGCAAACGGAGTGGCGGAACTGAGATGTTCGAAGGTCTGAGCAAACGTCTGGGCGATGTGTTCGACCGGCTGCGCGGGCGCGGTGCGCTCACGGAGGCCGATGTCGATGCCGCGCTCCGCGAAGTGCGCACGGCCCTGCTCGAGGCCGACGTGGCGCTGCCGGTCGTGCGCCAGTTCGTCGACGAGGTGCGGCCGAAGGCGATCGGCACCGATGTCATCCGCTCGGTCACGCCGGGCCAGATGGTCATCAAGATCGTCAACGATCACCTGGTCGAGATGCTCGGCGGCACGGTCGCCGACCTCGATCTCAGCGCCATCCCGCCGGTCATCATCCTGATGGTCGGCCTGCAGGGCTCGGGTAAGACCACGACCTCGGCCAAGATCGCCTACCGGCTCACCCAGGGTCCGCAGGGCATGGCGGCCGAGGTGTTCGGCACCAGCGGCACCTTCTCGACCCGGCGCAAGGTCATGATGGCCTCGCTCGACACCCGCCGTCCGGCCGCCCAGCAGCAGCTCAAGATCCTGGGCGAGCAGACCGGCGTGGCGACCCTGCCGATCGTTCCGCTCGAGATGCCGCTCGCCATCACCCGGCGTGCGATGGAGCAGGCACGGCGCGAAGGCTTCGACGTCCTGATCCTCGACACCGCCGGCCGCACCTCGATCGACGAGGAGCTGATGACGGAGGTCAAGCAGATCTCCGACCTCGCCCAGCCGAAGGAGACGCTGCTCGTCGCCGACGCCATGACCGGCCAGGATGCCGTGAACGTCGCCAAGGCTTTCAACGACCGGCTCGCGGTCACCGGCATCGTGCTGACCCGCGTCGACGGCGACAGCCGTGGCGGCGCGGCGCTGTCGATGCGCGCGGTCACCGGCCGACCGGTCAAGCTGATCGGCGTCGGCGAGAAGTTCGACGCGCTGGAGCCGTTCCATCCCGACCGCATCGCCTCGCGCATCCTCGGCATGGGCGACATCGTCTCGCTGGTCGAGCGCGCCGCCGAGACGATCGACAAGGAAGAGGCCGAAAAGCTCGCCGCCAAGGTGCGCAAGGGCCAGTTCGACATGAACGACCTGCTCAGCCAGCTCCGCCAGCTGCGCAAGATGGGCGGCCTGTCGGGCCTGATGGGCATGCTGCCCGGCGCCATGCAGGCCAAGGCCGCGATGTCCAAGGCCGAGATCGACGAAGGCCAGCTCAAGCGCCAGGAGGCAGTCATCCTGTCGATGACGCCCCGGGAACGGCGCAACCCCGACCTGATCCATGCGTCGCGCAAGAAGCGCATCGCCAAGGGTTCGGGCGTGCAGGTTCAGGACGTCAACAAGCTCCTGAAGCAGCACGCCGACATGCTCAAGATGATGAAGAGAGTGAACAAGCTCGGAGAGAAAGGTTTCATGCGCAGCCTCGGAGGCATGACGCCCCCGCCCGGCTTCCCGCGCTGAAGTTTTGAAGGAGACAGAATGCTCGCCATCCGTATGACCCGTCACGGCACCAAGAAGCGCCCGTTCTTCCACATCGTAGTTGCCGATTCGCGCAGCCCGCGCGACGGCCGCTTCATCGAGAAGCTCGGCACCTACAACCCGCTTCTGCCGCGCGAGCACGCCACGCGCATCACGCTCGACAAGGAGCGTATCGCGCATTGGCTGAAGGTCGGCGCGCAGCCGTCGGACCGGGTCGCCAAGTTCCTGTCGAACGCCGAGTTGATGAAGCCGCGCGAGCGCCGCGAGCAGACCAAGAAGAACCAGCCGCGCGCCAAGGCGCAGGAGCGCATGAAGGCGGCCGCCGCGGCGGCCGAGGCCGGCAAGGAAGCCGCGGCCGGCTGATGAGCCCGGATCGCGTCCTCCTGGGCGTCGTCGCGGCGCCGCACGGGGTGCGCGGTCTGGTGCGCATCAAGAGCTTCACCGAGGACCCGCTGTCGGTCGCCGCCTACGGCCCGCTTTCGGACGAATCGGGGAAGAAGGAGTACCGGGTCGAGGTCCTCAGCGCCGCGCGCGGCGCGGTCCTCGCCCGGATCGAAGGCGTAGCCGATCGCACGGCGGCCGAGGCATTGCGCGGGTTGCGACTCTATGTGGAGCGCCAGCGTCTGCCGGCGACGGGCGAGCGGGAATGGTACGAGGCCGACCTGGTCGGTCTCGCGGCAGTCGGCACGGACGGCCGGAATTGGGGGAAGGTTGTCGCCTTCCACGATTTCGGCGCCGGGTCGGTGATTGAGGTGTCGGGCGGGGTGATGTTGCCCTTCACCGACGAGGTGGTGCCCGAGATCGATGTCGAGGGCGGCAAGGTCGTGATCGATCCGCCGGCCGGTCTGCTGACCGGTGGCAAGGAGAAGGAGGCGGAGACCTGACGTGTGGCAAGCCACAGCGCTGACGCTCTTCCCGGAGATGTTCCCGGGCCCGTTGGGCGAAAGCCTGGCCGGCAAGGCACTCAAGGAGGGGACGTGGGGGCTGGAAGCGGTCGATATCCGGCGGTTCGCCAGGGATCGCCATGGCACGGTGGACGATGCCCCTTTCGGGGGCGGCGCCGGCATGGTGATGAAGCCCGACGTGCTGTCGGAAGCGATTTCCACCGTGTCGCGGCCGGACGTGCCGCGGCTGCTGATGTCGCCCAGGGGCGCGCCGTTCACTCAGGCACGAGGGCGGGAGTTGGCGACAGGACCGGGCGTGCTGCTGGTCTGCGGACGGTTCGAAGGCGTGGACGAAAGGGTCATCGAGGCCCACGCGCTGGAAGAGGTTTCGGTCGGCGATTTCGTGCTTTCGGGCGGCGAGATTGCGGCCATGGCGGTGATAGATTGCTGTGTGCGCCTGCTGCCCGGCGTGATGGGCGCGGCCCACTCGGCGGACGAGGAGAGTTTCGAGGACGGACTGCTGGAGTATCCGCACTATACGCGGCCCGCGATCTGGGCCGGCCCGGATGGGATCGAACGGCGCGTGCCGGACGTCCTGGTCTCGGGTCACCACGGCAAGGTCGCGGAGTGGCGGATGCGGCAGCGGGAAGAGATTACGCGGCGGAGGCGGCCCGATCTGTGGGGACGCCGGATTGCCGTGATGGGAAACGAAGACAAGTGACGAAAGGATGGATGCGATGAACATTCTCGACGCGATCGGCCAGACGACGATCGACAAGGTGGAGAGCGAGCGGCCGGTGCCGCGTTTCGAGCCGGGCGACACGCTGCGCGTGCACGTCAAGGTGCAGGAAGGCAACCGCGAGCGCCTTCAGGTCTATGAGGGCCAGTGCATCGCGCGCAAGAATTCCGGCGTGAATTCCAACTTCACCGTGCGCAAGATCAGCTTCAACGAAGGTGTGGAGCGCGTGTTCCCGCTCTACAGCCCGAACATCTGGGAGATCGAGGTCGTCCGTAAGGGCATCGTGCGCCGCGCCAAGCTCTATTACCTGCGCGACCTGCGCGGCAAGGCGAGCCGCATCGCCGAGGACATCGAGGCCCAGCGCGAGCTGCTCGCGGTCCAGGCGGAAGAGGCTCTCAAGCGTCCGCGCCGCGAGAAGCTCAAGAAGGAAAAGCCCAAGGAAGAGAAGGCCACCCGCGCCGCCAAGGGCGGCGGCAGAAAGTAGGCGCGCCATGGCGTTCCGGAAGAAGTCGGCCACGCCGCCGCCCCCGCCTCCTCCTCCGCGGACCCTGTTCGAGAAGATCTGGGACAGCCACGTCGTCTCCAGGCAGGACGATGGCACCTGTGTGATCTACATCGACCGTCACCTCGTGCACGAGGTGACCAGCCCGCAGGCCTTCGAAGGCCTGCGCATGGCCAACCGGCCGGTGCGTCGCCCCGACGCCACCGTCGCCGTTGCCGACCACAACACGCCGACCACCGCCGGCGCCATGGACGAGGAATCGCGCATCCAGGTCGAGACGCTCGAGAAGAACGTCGCCGACTTCGGCGTGCCGTACTTCGGCCTCGACGATCCGCGCCGCGGCATCGTGCATGTGATCGGCCCCGAGCAGGGCCTCACCCTGCCCGGCATGACGATCGTGTGCGGCGACAGCCACACCTCGACGCATGGTGCGTTCGGCGCGCTGGCCTTCGGCATCGGCACCTCCGAGGTCGAGCATGTGCTGGCCACCCAGACCGTGATCCAGCGGCCGGCCAGGAACATGCGCGTGAACGTCGACGGCGTCCTGCCGCTCGGCGTCACGGGCAAGGACATCATCCTCGCCGTCATCGGCAAGCTCGGCACGGCCGGCGGCACCGGCTACGTGATCGAGTATGCCGGCCGCGCGATCCGCGAGCTGACGATGGAAGGCCGCATGACGGTCTGCAACATGTCGATCGAGGCGGGCGCGCGCGCCGGCCTGATCGCGCCGGACGAGACGACCTTCCAGTATCTCGAAGGACGTCCCTACGCGCCCAAAGGCGGCGCCTGGGATCTTGCGCTGAGCCAGTGGCGTCGTTTGCCGTCCGACAAGGGCGCGCAGTTCGACATGCAGCTCGACTTCAATGCGTCGGACATCCCGCCGATGGTCACCTGGGGCACCAGCCCGCAGGACGCGCTGCCGATCACGGACGTGATCCCCGATCCGGCCAATGCGCCGGACGAGAACATGCGCGAAGCCTGGACCCGCTCGCTCGCCTATATGGGCCTGACGCCGGGCACCAAGCTGGTCGACGTGCCGATCGATCGCGTGTTCATCGGCTCGTGCACCAACGGCCGCATCGAGGATCTGCGCGCGGCCGCCGAGATCGCGCGCGGCCGCAAGGTCGCGTCGAGCGTCTCGGCGATGGTCGTGCCGGGCTCGGGCCTGGTGAAGGCCCAGGCCGAGAAGGAAGGGCTCGACAAGATCTTCCTCGAGGCCGGCTTCGAATGGCGCCTGCAGGGCTGCTCGATGTGCCTGGCGATGAACGCCGACCGGATCGAGCCCGGCCAGCGCTGCGCCTCGACCTCGAACCGCAATTTCGAGGGCCGTCAGGGCCGCGGCGGACGCACTCATCTGGTCAGCCCGGCAATGGCGGCAGCCGCCGCGATCAAAGGCACCTTGGCCGACGTGCGCGATTTTCAGTAGGCGTGACTACCAATAGCCCGTCCACATTGGGCAGTGGTATCTTCCCGGGCGGTGCAGCAAGGCACCGCCCGCTTCATTTGGGAGAACGCCATGCCTTCCGTTCCCAATTCCGGCCCCGCTGCTGCACCGCCGCCCCCGCCGGTGTGGGACGCAAGGCCGCCCGCGGCAGGCACGCCGACCGGCTACGGCGGCTTCTGGATTCGTGTCGTGGCCTACATCATCGATGGCATCCTGCTCAGCATCGCCGCTGGGGTCATCGGCGTGGTTACCGGGGGAGGCATGTATGGCGATCTCGACCATCCCAACTATTCCGGGAGCGGTGTCTCGATCGTCGTCGCCTGGCTTTATTTCGCCCTGATGGAGAGTTCCGAGCGCGGCGCCACCGTCGGCAAGATGACGGTGGGACTGCGGGTCGTGACCGACCAGGGCCAGCGCCTGTCGTTCCTCAACGCCACCGGCCGCTATTTCGCCAAGTTCATCTCGGCGCTCATCATGGGCATCGGCTTCCTGATGATCGCCTTCACGGACCGCAAGCGGGGTCTGCACGACATCATGGCCGGCACCCTTGTGGTGAAGGTCCGGTAAGCTTGACGAAGGGGCTGAAAGCCCGTTTATTCCGGCGAATCGCCGAGGGAAATATGGAAAAATTCACGACGTTGCGGGGCGTCGCCGCTCCGCTGCCGATGGTCAATGTCGATACCGACATGATCATTCCCAAGAACTTCCTGAAGACCATCAAGCGCACCGGTCTCAAGGAAGGGCTGTTCTACGAGATGCGATGGACGGCCGATGGTCAGAAGAAGGACTTCGTCCTCGACCAGCCGGCCTATCAGAACGCCAAGATCCTGATCGCCGGCCCGAACTTCGGCTGCGGCTCGAGCCGCGAACACGCGCCCTGGGCACTGCTCGACTTCGGCATCCGCTGCATCATCTCCGAGGACTTCGCCGACATCTTCTACAACAACTGCTTCAAGAACGGCGTTCTGCCGATCAAGATGCCGAAGGAGATCATCGACAAGCTGATGGACGACGCGAGCCGCGGCTCGAATGCCATCATCGAGATCGACCTCGAGAAGCAGGAGATCAAGGGTCCGGACGGCGGCACCGTCCATTTCGACATCGATCCGTTCCGCAAGCGCTGCCTGCTCGAAGGCCTCGACGACATCGGCCTCACGATGGAGAAGAGGTCGGAGATCGACGACTTCGAGAAGAAGCAGAGAGAATCGCAGCCCTGGCTGCACGCGGCGGAGTGAGCGCTCCCCGCGGGTAGGTACACTGCGCCATACACCGTGTCATCCCGAGCGTAGCGAGGGATCTATGGGCAACACATAGATCCCTCGCTACGCTCGGGATGACACGGCTTCTCGGCGACCCGGAGTGCGACCGATGTCGAACTCGGGCACGCTCCAATCCCAACGTCTTACAAGCTGAGAGAAGAAGACAATGGCTTCCTCGAATCGCAATCTGCTGGTGCTGCCGGGCGACGGCATCGGCCCCGAAGTCATGAACGAAGTGCGCAAGATCATCGCCTGGATGGGCAAGAAGCGCGCGGTCGGATTCGACATCCAGGAAGACCTGGTCGGCGGCGCGGCCCTCGACAAGCACGGCGTACCGCTCAGCGACGACACGATGAAGGTGGCGCTGGAGGCCGACGCGGTGCTGTTCGGCTCGGTCGGCGGGCCGAAGTGGGATACCGCCGACTTCAGCAAGAAGCCCGAGCGCGGCCTGCTGCGCCTGCGCAAGGAGATGGACCTCTTCGCCAACCTGCGCCCCGCCAAGGTGTTCGACGCGCTGGTCGATGCGAGCTCGCTCAAGCCCGAGATCGTCAAGGGTCTCGACATCATGATCATACGCGAGCTGACCAGCGGCGTGTATTTCGGCGAGCCGCGCGGCCGTCATACCAACGCCAACGGCGAGGTCGAGGCCTACGACACCCAGCGCTACACGGTGGGCGAGATCCGCCGCGTCTGCGCCGTCGCCTTCGAGCTGGCGCGCAAACGGAAGAACAGGGTGCTGTCGGCCGAGAAGGCCAACGTCATGTACACCGGCGTGCTGTGGCGCGAGGAGGCGACCAAGCTGCACAAGGAGCAATATTCCGACGTGAAGCTCGAGCACATGTACGCCGATGCCCTTGCCATGCAGCTGCTGCGGTCGCCCAACCAGTTCGACGTGATCGTGACCGACAACCTGTTCGGCGACATCCTGTCGGACGAGGCCTCGATGCTGACCGGCTCGCTCGGCCTGCTGCCGTCCGCCTCGCTCGGCGCGCCCGACGCGACCGGCCGGCGCAAGGCGCTGTACGAGCCGATCCACGGCAGCGCGCCGGACATCGCCGGCAAGGGCCTCGCCAATCCGATCGCCGAGACGCTGAGCTACGCCATGATGCTGCGCTACTCGTTCGACCTCGGGAAAGAGGCCGACCTGGTGGAGACCGCGGTCGAGAACGTGCTGAAGGCCGGCTACCGCACCGGCGACCTGCTGGTCGGCAACACCGACGGCACCAAGAAGGTCGGCACCCAGGAAATGGGCGACGCCATCGTCAAGGAGCTCGACCGGTTGGCTTGATCTTACTACGCAAATTGCGTAGTGTAAATGGACGATGGACAAGCCTTTCTCGGTGACAATTCGCCTGAGCGAGGACGATAGCGACGGCAATATCTTCACCTTCGATTTCGACACGACGGCCGGCAGCTTGAAGGTGATGGCTGAAGTTCGCGTGGCAGGACGCAGAGCCTACGCCAGCGGACTTCATATCCAGGGCAACGACCGGGGCAAGAATGCGTTCGGTTGGGTGCACCTTAGATCCCTTGCTCAGGCCGCGCTAGATTGGCTTGGAGACAACTATGATGAACTCACCATTGAAGGAGCTGTTCGCACGAGTGGAGCGAATCCCGGGCGTCGTCCGGGTGACCTCAGGTTCACCCGCCGTCTACGCGCTCCGCCGGACGAGGCGTAGTCCCGCGACCATATCGATCGCGCAGGCTTTAATGAAGCGGCGCGTGCCGATCAAGCAAGCGCATACAGCAATCACCGCTCTCCTCGTCGAACCGAGCGTGATCGTCGAGCTACCGATGCTGGAAGACGCAAAAGCCTTCGAAACAGAAGTCGAAGCCCTTGGCGCAATTGCGATGCGGATCGAGGCACCGAATGAGGTCGACGTAAAGAATATCCGGGAGACGCTCGGCCTCTCGCAAGAAGCCTTTGCGCATCGTTTCGGCCTCGATCTCGCGACCGTTCGCAACTGGGAGCAGAAGCGGTCGCGGCCCGATACGGCGGCGCGCGTGCTGTTGCGGACGATCGAAAAGGAACCCGACGCCGTGACGCGCGCCCTGACAGCCGCCTGAGGAGTCAGCGTTCCGCGTCGAGCGCACGGCC
Organism: Reyranella sp.; assembly: GCF_965279465.1. Lineage (NCBI taxonomy): Bacteria > Pseudomonadati > Pseudomonadota > Alphaproteobacteria > Hyphomicrobiales > Reyranellaceae > Reyranella > Reyranella sp. Next base: position 1,631,362 of record NZ_OZ257242.1, on the reverse strand, counting down.
GAGCGCCGCCGCGAAGGACGCGATCTCGCGCGGGGCGATATCGGACACGGCCCGCCACTCGAACCCGCCATGACGCCATTCGGCGATTGCGAAGCCGTCGCGCTCCAGGACGCGCGGCACGCTGTTGCCCGGCGTGGACGCGGGCCACAGGCTGACCGCCAGCTTGTGCTGGTTGCGGCGATAGACCAGCACGGCGACCTTGCGGCCGTCGATCACATCGAGGCGGCCGCCGAGCAGGGGGAATCCAGCGGTCGTGAGATCGTGCACCGGCGGCGCATAGTCGATGCGGCCGGCGTACCATGGCCTCACCGTGTGCCGATCCGACGAGGCGACCTCGACCGCGTGCTCGGCCATCGCCACGCGCAGATAGCTCGCGACCAGCGCATCGGACCCGCGGCTGCCCTGGCCGGTCAGCGTGCCTCCCAGCCAGCCGAGACCGAGGGCCACGATCACGCTCGCTGCCATCGCGCTCCATTGCGTCCACTGGCGCCGGCGCTCGCGCGGCTGGCCGGCGATAGTGCGCAGCTCACGCTCGACTCGCGCGCGCAGCAGGTCGGGTGCGGACTCGGCCGGCAGCTCCCGCAGCAGCCCGCTCAGCGCTCGTGCCGCGTCGAGCCGCTTGCGGCACTCGGGGCAGCCTTCGAGAGCCCGCTCGAATTCGGCACTTTCGACCGCCGTCAGCTCGCCATCGATATAGGCGTCGACCATCGCCTCACAGGTCGGGCAGTCCATGCTCCCTCCTTCCCAGGCGGCCACGCAATTCGGCGGCCAACCGTTCGCGCGCCCGCGCCAACCGGGACATGACCGTGCCGATCGGCATATCGAGCACGGCCGCGATCTGCTTGTACGGAAGGTCCTCGATCTCCCGCAGCACGAGGATCTCCCTCATCTCCTCGGGCAATGCCGCCAGCGCCGCCGCCACCTGGCGCCGCCGGTCGCCCGCAAGCGCGCTCTGCTCGGGATCAGGCCCGTCCGCTGGGTGGTTCTCAGCCAACTCCAGCGGCTGGTCCGCAGCGCGCTTGGCACGCATATCCACCCAGGTGTTGCGCACGATCCGCAGCAGCCAGGGCCGAGCCTCCTCGCCGCGAAAGGCGTGGAAGTAGCGCAGCGCCCGCAGCATCGCTTCCTGCGCCACGTCCTGGGCCTGCACAGGATCGCGCGTCAGCCAGCGGGCGAAGCCGTGCGCCGCGTCGAGATGCGGCAGCATGACGACGCGGAACCGCTCCACCGTCGCACGATCGGGCTTCGGCGCTTCCGACATGCCGCTCATCAGATATCAATACCGGAACACCGTCGATTTTATTCCCGGGGGAATATCGGCGGCGATCGCTCGGTAGTGCCCCATGAATACCGAGGAGGGATTCACATGCACTTCACCGATCGCCGCGATTTCCTGAAGCTGGCCGGCATGGCGGGCGTCACCTTCACCGCCGGGCTGTTCCCGCACCGCCAGGCCGCCGCCCAGGGCAATGACTTTCACTTCATCCAGTTCTCCGACACCCACTGGGGCTACAAGGGCCCGGCCAATCCCGATGCCGAGCACACGCTCGAAAAAGCAGTCGTGACCGTCAATGGCCTCGCACAGAAGCCCGATTTCATCGTCTTCACCGGCGACCTCACACACACGACTGACGATGGCAAGCTGCGGCGCGAGCGCATGCAGCGCTTCAAGGAGATCGTCTCGGCGCTCGCGGTGAAGGACGTGCAATTCATGCCGGGCGAGCACGATGCCTCGCTCGACAAGGGCGAGGCCTTCAAGGAGTTTTTCGGCGCCACGCACTTCACCTTCGACCACAAGGGCGTGCACTTCATCGCCCTCGACAACGTCTCCGATCCGGCCGCGCGGCTGGGCGACGAGCAGCTCGCGTGGCTCGCCGCCGACCTCAAGCAGCGCAAGACCGACGACCGCATCGTCGTGCTGACCCATCGCCCGCTGTTCGACCTGGTGCCGAACTGGGACTGGACGACGGCCGACGGCGCCAAGGCGATCGAGCTCTTGATGCCTTACCAGAACGTGGTGGTGTTCTACGGCCATATCCACCAGGAGCATCACCACGTGACCGGGCACATCGCCCATCATGCGGCCAAGTCCCTGATCTTCCCGCAAGCGGCGCCCGGTAGCGCGCCCCGGCGGCCGCCCCCGCCGCCGTTCGACGCCTCGCTGGCGCCGCTCGGCACGCGCGAGGTCGCGATCAGCGGCGGCAAGGTCACCCTCACCGAGCTGCCGGTCACCAAGGGCTGATCAGATGAAGCGCCGCGTGTTCGCCGCGCTGCTGATCGGCAGCGCGGCCGGGGGAGCCGCGCGCCTGGCTGCCCAGCCCTCCAACGAGGTCACCATCGCCGCCAGCAGGTTCGAGTTCACCCCGGAGACCGTGAAAGCAAAGGTCGGCCAGCCGCTGACCTTCGTGTTGACCTCGCTCGACCGAATCCACGGCTTCAAGATGCCCGAGCTTGGCATCCGCACCGACATCGTCCCCGATCGGGAGACGCGCGTGACGATCACGCCGACGAAGCCCGGCAGCTTCGTCTTCTTCTGCGACATCTTCTGCGGCGACGGCCATGAGGACATGAGCGGCACGCTGGTGGTGGAGGCTTAATCCGTCGTCCCGACCGAAGCTGAGCGTAGCGAAGCGAAGTGGAGGGACCTGCTCATGTACTTCTGCCGACATGAACAGGTCCCTCGGCTACGCTCGGGACAACGGGGAGTTATTTCACCAACCCGCCCAGCGCGCCGCGGAAGATCTGGCCGAGGATGCCGCTGTTGCGGCCGCTGCCGAAGATTGCTTTCGACGCTTCACGTACGGCGATGTTGGTCGCCGTGCGCGCCGCCGACTTCACGATCGTCGTGGTGATCGTGTCGCTGCGGCTGGCCGGTGTTCGCGGCATCGGGGAACTCGGCGGCGGCACGGGCCGGGCCTCGCGCAGCCGCGGTTCCGACTTGGGCCTGTCGTCGACGGGAGGCGGCTCCGGCGCCCTGCCCCAGGGACCGCTCGGCGCGGGCGGCGGCTGGATCGGCGGCGGCGCATCGTACTGGCCACGCCGGCGCTGCCTGGTGCTCGGCGTGGCCGGCGGCTCCTCGGGCGGGAGCTGGCCGCCGGTGGCGCGGCCCATCAGCACCTCGTAGGCCGAATCGCGATCGATCTCCTGCTCGTACTTGCCGGCCAGCGGACTCGCGCTGACCACGACGGCGCGCTCGGCGTCGGTCACGGGACCGATCCGGCCGCGAGGCGGAGCGACGAAGCAGCGCTCGACCGGCGTCGGCACGCCCTTGGCGTCGAGGAACGAGACCAGCGCCTCGCCGACGCCGAGCTCGACGATCGCCTCGGAGGCGGAGAACTTCTTGTTCGGCCGGAACGTATCGGCCGCGGCCTTCACCGCCTTCTGGTCCCTGGGCGTAAAGGCGCGCAGCGCGTGCTGCACGCGGTTGCTGAGCTGGCCCAGCACCGACTCCGGAATGTCGAGCGGGTTCTGGCTGATGAAGTAGATCCCGACGCCCTTGGACCGGATCAGCCGCACGACCTGCTCGATCTTGTCGAGCAGCGCCTTGGGCGCGTCGTCGAACAGCAGATGCGCCTCGTCGAAGAAGAACACGAACTTGGGCTTATCGACATCACCCACCTCGGGCATGACCTGGAACAATTCCGACAGGAGCCACAGCAGGAAGGTGCTGTAGAGCTTGGGACTTTCCATCAGCCTGTCTGCCGCCAGCACGTTGAGGGTGCCGACGCCCGACGCATCGACGCCGATCATGTCCTTGAGGTCGAGCGCGGGCTCGCCGAAGAAGCGCTCGCCGCCCTGCTGCTCGAGCGTCAGCAGCGCGCGCTGAATGGTGCCGATCGACTGCTTGCTGACATTGCCGTACCGGGTCGTGAGCGTGCCGGCGTTCTCCGCCGTCCACTGCAACATGGCCTGCAGGTCCTTGAAGTCGAGCAGCAGCAGGCCCTGCTCGTCGGCAACCTTGAAGACGATGTTGAGCACGCCTTCCTGGGTGGCGTTGAGCTGCAGGAGGCGGGCCATCAGGACCGGCCCGATCTCGCTCACTGTCGTGCGCACCGGATGGCCCTTCTCGCCGAACAGGTCCCAGAAGATCGTCGGAAACGCGCGGCCTTTGTAGCCGTCGATCTCGAGCTGCCTGGCGCGCTCGACGGCGCGAGGATTGGTGCCGCCGGCCTGGCTGACGCCCGATAAGTCTCCCTTCACGTCGGCCATGAACACCGGCACGCCATAGGCCGCGAATCCCTCGGCCAGCGTCTGCAACGTCACCGTCTTGCCGGTGCCGGTCGCGCCCGCGATCAACCCATGGCGGTTGCCGTACTTGAGCAGCAGATGCTGGTCGGTATCGCCCGCACCCACGAAGATCGATGTGTCGTCTGCCATGGAGCGAGCTTAGTTGAGTTCGCCTTTGCCGTCATTTGAGAGGTGTCCGAAAAGCGGGAAGGATCGCTTCTTGCCTTTGTCCTCAACGGCTGGACCGATATAAGCGCACGAGACACAATGAGCGTTGTCGAGACAAAGAACGGTCCACCTCGCCTCTTCGGGATCGATCTGGGTTGGCATAACTTCGCCTTCGCGATCCGGACTGCGGGTGCCGCAATCCTGGCCCTCGCGATCGCCTATTGGCTCGAGCTCGGCGACCCGCAATGGGCGACGATGACGGTCTATCTGCTCGCCCAGCCAACCGTCGGCGCTGCGCTTGCCAAAGGAACATGGCGGGCCGTCGGGACGGTGGCCGGCGGGACGTTTGGGCTCGTCCTTGTCGGCCTGTTCTCGCAGGCACCGGAACTGCTGGTAGCAGCCACCGTGCTCACGGTCGGAGCGAGCTTCTACGCCGGCGCGCGGTTGCGCAACTACTCCGCCTACGGCGTGCTGCTTGCCGGATATACGGCGCTGCTGGTCGCCTATGAGGGGTCGAACCATCCACTCGGCGCATGGTCGATCGCCTCCGACCGCACGCTGGAGATCCTGATCGGCATCGCCTGCAGCACGGCGGCGAGCGTGGTCGTCTTCCCGCGCTATGCGAGCGATGTCCTCGACCAATCCGTGGGTCGCACGATCGGCGGCCTGGCGCGCTATGTCGCGACCGCGCTGAGCCTGTCGACGCCTCTCGCCGTCTTTGCCAGGCTGCGCCGTCGCATGGTGGAGGAAGTCGTCTCGTTCGACGCGTTGCGCTCCTACACCCTGTTCGAGACGCCTGAAATGCGAGTCGATCAGCAAAGACTCCAGCGCATCATTCGAGAGTTCCTCACGGTGCTGTCCATCGGACGCGGCCTCTACTTCCGCCTCGACGCGTTCGACAAAGCCGGCGCCCAGGCCGTGCTCGAACGACTGCGACCGACCCTGGACTCGATCGCCGCGCAGGTCGAGCACTTCGCGGCGGACCCGCGCACACTGCGTGAGCGCCGACAGCTGCGTCGCGAGCTCGTGTCCGCGCGCGCCGCCTTGAGGCGCGCAGCGACCGATCTGGAAAGCATGGCCGGCAGCGTGCCGTTCGATCCGTTGGCAAACGCCCTCCTCATCCTCAATCGTGTCGGCGATCTCCTGCACGGCCTCGCGATGGCCGTCGTTACTCACAGAGCGAGCTTCCGCCGCGCCGAGCCATCGAAGCGAACGTCCCTTCGGGAATCGGCCGAATTTCCTCGACGGGAACCATTGTTGATCGCCCTTCGAGCTGGCGTTGCGGTGCTGCTTCTCAGCATCCTTTGGATCGCCACAGGGTGGAACGAAGGCTTCACCGCGGTATCCGGCGGAGCAACCATGCTGTTCTTCGGCGTCAACCAGGATAATCCGCAGCTTGCCGCTCGCGCCTTTCTCGTCTGGAGCACCATCGGCACCGTCGTCGGCTACGTCACAATGGCGCTCGTGTTCCCCTACCTCCAGGGCTTCGAGGCGCTGGCGATCGTGCTCCTGCCCCTGCTGCTCCCTGCGGGATTCATGGCCAGCACGCCGAGCCATGCCTGGGCAGGTATTGCTTTCGGCGGCTTCACCGTCGCGCAAATCGGCACCAGCAACCTCTTCACTCCCGACGAGCTCAGCTATGTCGACGGCACCGCGGCGCTGGTCCTGGGCATGGTGATTTCCCTCGCCGTCATTGCCGTTCTGCCGGTGAACGCGCAACCGCAGCGTGAGGCCTGCTGGCGGCGGTCGATCGGCACGATCCTTCCAGCCGTCGCGCGCGGCACGCTCTTGCCTCGTCGCGGCGCTGCGGAAATCCGCGCCATGCTGGCGGCCCTGCTGCCGCGCCTCGCTCTCGATCGCCAGCGCGACGAGGATTTCTTCCGTGGCACGCTCGGCGCGGCCTCCACGGCGATCGAGCTTGGACGCTTGGTGGAAGTCGTTGCCGATCCCGCCCTGCCGAAGGATGCCGCCCAAGCCATCCGGCGCTTCCTTGCACAGTTTGCGTCCACGCTGGAGAACCTCACCATCAGCCGCGCCGATCGCCGGTCGCGTCTTGCGGAGGCCGAGGCGATGGTCGGTGCAATCGACGCCGACCTCGCCGGGCGACCGCTGCAGCCGGGCGCCGCGGCGCGGTCGGTGTTGCGCGCCGGTGCGTCCCTGCGCTTCATCGCCGACCGCTTCTACCTCGACCGCGCCTATTTCGAGCACGGCTTCGCCGGGGATTGACCGTGGACCTGCCGAGCTTTTCCGTGCGCCACAGTGTCGAGTTCCTCGGCTTCTACCTGCCGCCGCTGGCGCTCTGCGCCGGAGGCGCGGTCGTTCTTTTCATCATCCTTCGCTGGCTTCTGGCGCGCCTCGGCCTTTACCATTTCGTCTGGCACCGCCCCCTGTTCAATCTCGCCCTCTATGTGTTGCTCCTGGGTGGCGTCGTGTTCCTGGGGGATCGAGGATGGCCATGATCACAACCCTGCGAGTCGCCATCACCTTCGCCGCCATGGTCGCGGCCGTGCTGGTCGGCTGGTGGCTGTGGGATTTCTACATGCTGTCCCCCTGGACGAGGGATGCGCGCGTGCTGGTGAATACCGGCGTGATCTCCCCCGACGTTTCCGGGCTCATCACGGCGATCAATGTGATCGACAACCAGAAGGTCGCGAAGGGCGACGTTCTGTTCGTCATCGATCGTGAACGCTTCACGCTGGCAGTCGAGGAAGCGCAAGCCAATGTGGAACAGAGCCAGTGGACGCTCAAGCTCGCCCAGGACAATGCGGAGCGGGATGCACGGCTCATCGCGCGCGATTCGAGCGCCATATCGGCCGAGACTGCGGAGGCCTCGCGCAGCAAGGCTGGCGAAGCCTCGGCAGCATTGCAGCTCGCGCGGTCCCGTCTTGCCACTGCCAAGCTCGATCTGGAGCGGAGCACGGTGCGCTCACCGGTCAACGGCCTGGTCACCAACCTCACCGCCACCGTCGGCGATTATGCGACCCGGGGGGCCGGAGTGCTCGCCGTGGTCGATACCGATTCCTTCTATGTCTACGCCTACTTCATGGAAACCAAGCTGCCGGCGATCAAGCTCGGCAGCGAGGCCGAGGTCCGGCTGATGGCCGGCGGGACGGTCCTGCGCGGCACCGTGCAGGGGTTGAGCCGGGCGATCGCCAATCCGACGGCCGCTCGGGGCGGACTTCTCGCGTCGGTCGATCCGAATTTCGAATGGATCCGGCTCGCCCAGCGCATTCCGGTGCGGATCGCCCTGGAAAAGGTCCCGGCGGACCTCCAGCTCGTAGCCGGCATGTCGGCAACCGTCGTGATCCCGTCGCCGTCACGTCGCTGAACGTTGCCATCTCGCTCGCGCGACGGGGAACGCATAGGATGGTTCATGTCCTGCACCCGTCTGGCCCTGGCCGTGATCGGCGACGAGATCGGCCCGTCGCTTCCGGAGATGCTGTCCTTCTGCCGCGAGAACGACGTGCGGCGGCTCGACATGCGCACCGTCGACGGCAGGAACCTGATGGGTATGACGCTCGAGGAGGTTGCCGCAATCGCACGGCAGCTGAAGGCGGCAGGTATCACGGTGCCGACCTTCGTCTCGCCGGTGCTCAAATGGCCAGCGCCCGGCAAGGCTTCGGCCGGCGGCAAGGTCGACTTCGCCTTCGATCCGGCCACCTGCCCCGCCGGCGATCCGCTGGCGCATGCCTTCGGCGTCGCCGAGGCGCTGGATGCGTCGAGGATCCGGGTGTTCAGCCATCTCCGCTATCCCGGCTTCGGGTCCGACGACCTCATCGCGCCGATGCGTCGCTTGTTCGACCTCGCCCACGGCTCCGACGTCGCGATCGAGATCGAGAACGAGCCGGTCTGCAACATCGGCTCGATCGCCGAGCTCGCGGCCTACTTCGCGACCCTGCCCACGCCGTCGCCTTATCTCCGGCCGTTGGTCGATATCGGCAATAGCTGGTCGATGGGCCAGCCACCGACCGATGAGCAGATCGCCACGCTCGCGCCGATGGTCGATCTGATCCATCTCAAGGACCGCGATCTCGAGGCCCGGCGCACCGTGCCGCTCGGCGACGGGCAGGTGCCGTGGGCCATGGAGCTGAAGCGTCTGCTCGAGGGCGTAACGGAGCCCGAGGTCGTCGCCAGCCTGGAGACGCATTGTCCGCAGGACGGCCGCAATGCCACAGCCCGATCAGTGGCGGCCCTGAGGAGAATTGCTGACGAGATCGGCGTGGAGATCGTCTAGAAGTCGCGAATGCCGACCTTCTCCTTCGTCACCGTCGACGTCTTCACCGATCGCCGTTTCGGCGGCAATCCGCTCGCCGTCTTTCCCGACGCGCGCGCCATGAGCGACGCCGACATGCAGTCGCTCGCCGCCGAGTTCAACCTCAGCGAGACGACCTTCGTGCTGCCGCCGGCCGATCCGGCGAACACGGCAAGAGTCCGCATCTTCAACCGCAAGTCGGAGATGCCGTTCGCCGGCCATCCCAATGTCGGCACCGGCTGGGTCCTGGCGCAGCAAGGCCGCGCCAAGGACGGCATCCTGCGCTTCGAGGAGATCGCCGGGCTGGTCGAGGTTCAGGTCGCGCCGGAGGGCGTGACGATTGCCGCGCCGCAACCGTTGTCGCTCGGACCGGAAATGCCGGTCGAGCTGGTGACCCGCTGCGTCGGCCTCTCGACGAGCGACATAGTGACGACCGCGCACCGGCCGGTGAGCGCCACGGTCGGCAACTCCTTCGTGATCGCCGAAGTCACCGGCGAGGCTCTGACCCGAGCCGTGCCGGATATCAGCCAATTCCGCGAGGCCGCCGGAACCTACACCGCGATGGGTCCGAATCGCCTGCCGCTCTATCTCTATGCGCACGACGGCGCGCGGATTCGCGCCCGCATGTTCTCGCCCCTGTCGGGCACGATCGAAGATCCGGCGACTGGCAGCGCCGCGACCCCGCTTGCCGCCCTGCTGCTGTCTCTCACCCATGACGCCGAGCGCCGGTACGAGATTGCACAAGGCGTCGAGATGGGCCGGCCGAGCCGCCTGCTGTGTACTGCCCGCCGCGCTGCCGACGTCATCCGCGCCAGCGTTGGCGGCAACTGCGTGCCGGTGCTGTCAGGCGAGGTCTCGCTGTAGCGTACGCTGGGAGCGCGGCTCTCCAGAGCCGCTCTCCTTCAGATTGCTACACCCCATGAGCGGCTCTGGAGAGCCGCGCTCCCAGCAGTCTGAAAGGTTCACAAGCTCTCAGGACGACGGCGTGACGATGAACCCCGCGCGCGGGAAATGAACGGCGACGTCGCCGACCCGCTCGTCGCTGCGGATGATCGAGACGCGGTCGTTGCTGAGGCCGACGAGCGTGCCGGTGACCGGGACCTTGCCGGTATCGTCCGGCGTGACGCTGACCTTCTGGCCGGCCTTCAGGCCGCTCGGGTCAAGCTCGTCGACCTTGCAGGCCTCCGGCGTCGCGGCCCTGGCGACCTCGAGTGCATCGGTCGCGCTCATCTCGGTGGGCTTTCCGCTGCCGAACGCCTTCATGCGTTCCGACCATTCGACGATCTTCGGCAGCCGGTCGAGCGGCGACGGCGCGGGGCCGGCGCCCATGCGGACCTGCAGGAACCACACCGGATTGTAGAGCGCGCAGTCGGCCACGCACGGCACCGCGCCGAGCAGGAACGGCCGGCCGTCGCGCAGGATCTGCTCGGCGAGCGAGAGTTGCGCATAAACCTGCTCGCGCGCCATCGGCTGCGCGGCCTTGAGCCGCTCGCCGTCGAACGGGCGGCCGGAGAATTCCGTACGGTCCTTCTTGAAGGCCTCGGGCAGCTGGTCGCCGATCGCGCCCATCACCACGCCGACCGCCGACCAGAAGATAGTGCGGTCGATCCACATCGCGAGCGCCCGCGCCTCGCCTTCCTGGCCGACCGGCAGCAGCGGCGGCTTGGGCGCGCGCTTCTCGATCTCCATCATGATCAGCTGGGTGTCACAGTAGATGTCGGCGCCGACCTGCATCACCGGCGTCTTGCGATAGCCGCCGGTCAGCGGCATCAGGTCCGGCTTGGGCATGATGTTGGGGATCAGCACCGACGTCCAGGCGAGCTGCTTGATGCCGAAGGCCACCCTCACCTTTTCGGAGAAGGGCGAGGTTGCGTAGTGGTGCAGGATCAGGTCGGCCATGAATGCTCCCGTGTCAGTGGATGGTCGCCAGCGCGACCAGAACGGCAAAGCCCAGCCCGCCCGCGACCGCGAGCCGCCAGGCCCAGAGATAGAGCCGCGTGCGCTGCGCCACCAGCCGGCCGAGCCGGTCCAGCACGCCGTCGTCGAGCCCCGGTGTGGCGTCGAAGAAGCCGCGCGCCACGCCGATCACCGGGAAGGCGAAGCCGCAACTGGCGACGCTCAACACCAGGCTGATGTGGCCGACCGCGATGCCCATCGTCCTGACCAGCGGCTTCGCCTGGGCAAAGGGATCGACGCCGCTCACCACGACGATATAGGCGAGCGCCGCGACGGTGATGGCGTTGAAGCGCAGCAGGGCCGAGGTCTTGGAATCGAGCGCATTCAGCATGGCGAACAGGCGGTCCCACGCGACCACCCGCGCCTTGTCGGCCGACGTGCCGTCGATCGCCTGCAGACGCGCGAGGACGACCGCCTGGCTGCCGGACGTCATCCGCGCAGCGCCGCGATATTGGCCGCGTACGTGGCCGGACCGCCCGCGAACACCGACGTGCCGGCGACCAGCGCGTCGGCGCCCGCTGCCAGGCACTGCCGTGCCGTCTCCGGATTGACGCCGCCGTCGACCTCGAGGTCGATCGGCTTGCCCAACGCATCGATCGCCTTGCGCAGGGCCGCGATCTTGGCGAGCTGGCTGGCGATGAAGGCCTGGCCGCCGAAGCCGGGATTGACGCTCATCACCAGCACGAGGTCGAGGTCGCCCAGCACGGTCTCGATCGCCGCCAGCGGCGTGCCCGGGTTGAGCACGCAGCCGGCCCGCTTGCCGTGATGCTTGATCAGCTGGATCGTCCGGTGCACGTGCGGCCCGGCCTCGGGATGGAACGACAGCGTGTCGGCGCCCGCCTCGACGAAGGCCGGGATCAGTGGATCGACCGGCGTGACCATCAGGTGGACATCGAACGGCTTCTTCGTGTGCTTGCGCAATGCCTTCACCACCATCGGCCCGATCGTGAGGTTGGGCACGAAATGGTTGTCCATCACGTCGACATGGATCCAGTCGGCGCCGGCGGCGTCGATCGCTTCCACCTCCTGGCCGAGCGCCGAGAAATCGGCGGACAGGATCGACGGTGCGATGCGGACGGGTTGCTGCTGCGACATGGAGGTACCTGGGTGCTCGGGTCAGGTGCCGGCGCGGGTCGGCGCGTCCCACCCCTTGCGCCGGAAGGGATTGGCCGGGAAGGTGCCCAGCATCTTCAGTTCGCCCTCTTCGGAGAAGAAGCTGAGCTCCTCCAGCGCCAGCTGCATGCTGCGCTGGCCGGGATGGCCCTCGACCTCGGCATAGAACTGCGCCTGCTCGAACTGCGCTCCGCTGAGATAGCTCTCGAGCTTCACGATGTTGACGCCGTTGGTCGCGAAGCCGCCCAGCGCCTTGTAGAGCGCCGCCGGCACGCTCTTCACCCGGAACAGGAAGGCCGTCATGCAGCGTCCGGCAGTCGCGTCGGTCCTCGCCTCCTCGCGCGAGAAGACCAGCATGCGCGTGGTGTTGTGGTCGGCGTCCTCGATGTTCCTGGCCAGCACCTTCAGACCGTAGATGCGGGCGGCCAGCGACGAGGCGATGGCGCCGACGCTCTTGTCGCCGATCTCGGCGATCTCGCGCGCGGCACCCGCGGTGTCGGCATGAACCAGTGGCGCGATGCGGTGCTTCTTCAGGAAGTTGCGGCACTGCGACAATGCCTGGACGTGGCTCTTGGCGGTCTTGATGTCCTTCAGCGCGGCGCCGGGCAGCGCCACCAGGCAATGCTCGACCCGCTGGAAATGCTCGCCCACGATCTTGAGCTTCGTGTGAGGCAGCAGGCTGTGCAGGTCGGCGACCCGCCCGGCGATCGAGTTCTCGACCGGGATGATGGCCAGCGCCGCCTTGCCGGCCTGGACGGCACCCATGGCGGCATCGAAGGTCGGGCACGGCAGGGTCGTCATGGCGGGAAAGGCGGCATGACAAGCCATGTCGGAGTTCGCCCCCGGCTCCCCCTGGAAGGCGATCGTATTGCCGGCCTTGTTGCCGCCGCGCGCGCCTGTCCGTCCCTTGCCCATCTCAAATCCTCTGCGCGCATCTACATGCGCCGATCCGCCCGGCAAAACCAAAAAACCTCGCTAAATCCGGGACTTGCGACGTTCCGCCGCGCGATCATGGCGGCTCCATCGAATACTACTGATGGGCTGCCGGGCGTGCTACAGCAAGGTCCGAAAATTTTGGGGCGAGTGAGAGACTACGATGCCTAGTTTCAACACGATGGCGGGCTGCTTCCTGGCCTCCGCGCTGTTCGCAATGGTGCTCGGCAAGGTGTCGAACGCGCTGGTCGATCCGCACTTTCCCGCGAAGCCTGCGATCGCCGTCTCCGATGCGGCACCCGCGGCCAGCGGTGCACCTGCCGTTGCCGAGCTGGCGCCGATCGGGCCCAAGCTCAAGGACGGCAATGTCGAGAAGGGCAAGGCCCTCTATGTCCAGCAGTGCCTCACCTGCCACACGATCGACAAGGGCGGCGTCAACAAGGTCGGTCCCAACCAGTGGGACATCGTCGGCCGCAAGAAGGCGAGCCACGAAGGCTTCAGCTACTCCTCGGCCCTGCAGGGCAAGGGCGGCGAGTGGAGCTACGAAGACATCAACCACATGATCTTCAAGCCGCAGGCGTTCGTGCGCGGCACCAAGATGGCGTTCGCCGGCCTGCCGAAAGAGCAGGATCGCGCCGACCTGATCGCCTATTTGCGCACGATGCATGACGAGCCGCTGCCGCCGCTGCCGTAGGCGTTGCGTATCCGCCCGTCGTCCCGAGCGTAGCCGAGGGACCTCGCTTCCCCATTCGAGGCCCTTGCCCATGGAGAGAAGGTCCCTCTACTCCGCTTCGCTTCGGTCGGGACGACAGCTGTGACTGTCCCCCCCGATCTCGTCGCTCTGGCCAACAGCCTCGCCGATGCGGCGCGCCCCATCGCGGTGCGCTATTTCCGCACCGGTGTGACGATCGACGACAAGAGCGACGCGAGCCCCGTCACCATCGCCGACCGCGAGGCCGAGACGGCGATGCGTGCGCTGCTGACGAAGCACGTGCCCGGGCATGGTGTGTTCGGCGAAGAGCATGGCGCTGAACGCACCGATGCCGAGTATGTCTGGGTGCTCGACCCGATCGACGGCACCAAGGCCTTCATCACCGGCCTGCCGATCTTCGGCACGCTGATCGCGCTCCTCCACAAGGGCGTGCCGGTGATGGGCGTGATCGACCAACCGATCCTGGAGGAGCGCTGGCTGGGCGTGGAGGGCCGGCAGTCGACCTTCAACGGCCGGCCGATCAGCGTGCGCGCCTGCCCGACGCTGGACCGCGCCTACATGTATTCGACGGCGCCGATCATGTTTCCCGGCGACCTCGAGAAGAAGCACGAGGCGCTCACCCGGCGGGTGAAGCTCTTCCGCTGGGGCGGCGACTGCTATGCCTATGGCCTGCTGGCCGCGGGCCACGTCGATCTCGTGGTCGAGAATGACCTCAAGCTCTACGACTTCGCGGCCCTCGTGCCGGTAATCGCGGGAGCCGGCGGCCTGATCACCGACTGGCACGGCAAGCCGCTCGACATGCGCTCCGACGGTTCGGTCCTGGCGGCCGGCGATGCGGCGCTGCACCGCGCCGCGATGGACGTCCTTGCCGGCACGGCGGACAACGATCCCGCTACGCGGCGGCCGACCGGTTAGAAGGCGCCCTACTCCTTCACCGCCGTCCAGCCGCAACCCATTCTCGCATCGGTGGCGGTCAGCTTCTTCGGCGTCGACGCGAGATCGGCCACGACCACGAGGTCCAGTTGGCCCTGGGTGATCTTCTCCTGGTAGACGTTCGGCCGCACCATCGCGAGCTTGGTGTTGATTCCGCCGGGCGATGTGATCGAGGCTTGGCCACCCTTCAGGATGAAGGTGTGCTCGCGGGTGACCTGCGGATCGAAGCGGATGCAGCCCGTGATGTTGCTGGGATTGCCCTTCAACCAGAATTTGACCTCCGCATCCTGCGCCATCGACGCGAAGGGGATCGAGGCTGCGACGACGGCGAGGGCGATAAGTCGAGTGATGGTCATAGGACCTCCTTGCGGACGGTGCTGTGTTGCCCGGACGACAGTGTTGGACGTTTGCCAGCAAGGCACAATCCGTCTGATGATCGGCCCGCAGGAACGAAGGACATAGCGAATGCGGGACTATCTGGCCTGGCGACTGGCTTTTGGCGTGACGACGCCGTCGACCAACACGGTCGTCCAACCGGAATATGACGACATGCGGCCAGCGGGCGTGACGAACCACCTCGCGCGCATGGTCATCGCCGACGATCCGGTGACGTCCGATGCCGATTTCGAGCGCCAGCTCGAGGCGATCGACAAGTCGCTCGAGGACGCCGTCGCGCGCGTGATGGACGCCAAGCCCAACGCCTTCATCCTCGGCATCTCCGCGCTGTCGGTGTGGGGCGGCTCGATCGAATGGGGCGAGGAGCTCAAGCGCCGCGTGCGCAAGGTGGCCGGCTGGGACATCCCGATCTCGATCGCGTCGGACGCCGTCGCCGCCGGGCTGAAGGCGCACGGCATCAGGAAGAAGATCGCGATCATGGAGCCGTACTATCCGTGCATCGAGCCGCGCCTCAACGCGGTGCTCGGCCACTACGGCTACGAGATCGTCCGCTTCTGCCACATGCGCGGCAAGAGCCCGGCGTCGTATTCGGTGCTCACCGCGCAGGACATGATCAAGGCGATCCGCTCGATCGACGGCCCGGACGTCGAGGCGATCGTGGCCTTCGGCGCGAACCTGCCGTTCGCGAAGCTCGCGGACGAAGCCGAGCGCTGGCTCGACAAGCCGGTGCTGCAGATCAACGCCACGACCTACTGGCACGCACTGCGGACGAACGGGATCACCGACAAGGTCTACGGCTACGGTTCGCTGCTCGCGAAGTTCTGAGCCTTGACCTTTCGGCTCCTCGGTGAGATTTCGGCGGTGGAGGCGATCGCCACGGGAACGGCATCCGGGAAATCGGGCGGCTTCGCAAGCTTTACGGCCGCGGCCGGTGGCGCAAACGCAAGGGAATCGCCGAGATACGACTCGCCAACGGGAACGTCGTCACGGCAGAGAGTCACTGGTATGAAGCCGGACACGTCGGCAAGAAGGAATTCAAGATCAAACGCCTCCTGTGAGGATGTCATGGCCAAGACCGCAAGACGGCTCGTCATCTGCCTCGAGAATTCCGGCTACGAGGCATCGCTGGAGCGGCGCAAGATCTACATCGCGCTTCCCGACGCGCGCGCCGAGAAGGTCGGTCAGATTCGCATCATCGACGAGTCTGGCGAGGATTATCTCTACGACAAGAACGCTTTCCTCGAGGTTTCACTTCCGCAGTCGGCCCGCCGAGCAATCCTTCTGGCAGCCTAGGCCGCCCAAACTCTACGCTGCGGCGTACTGCTGCGAAGTTCTGACGGCACGGCGGAGGGAGACATGACACGGGAAGTCAGAGGGATGCTGATCGGCGTGTGCATCGTCATTCTGGCCATTGCCGCATGGGTCCTGAGGGAGAAGCCCGTGACTGCGCCCGGCGCGGCCGGCACGGCGATCACGGCACCCGAAAAGAAATGAGCAAGGAGGCGTCGTGGGTGGGGGCTCGATTCCCGAGGCGAGGCGGAGCCTGATAGACGGTATCTGGTCATGCTCAGACGGCCGGCGCGATCCTCGTACAACGCCGTCGGCGTCAACCACTTCACAAAAGTCGACATAATATTCCTGCCCGAACGTGAACCCGTTCATCAAGGCAAATCCGGTTTCGACGTCATCCTCGCCCTGCATCGACACAACGCAGGAGGGAATGATGATACGCTTTACAAGTCTGGCAGTTCTCGTGGGCTCGCTTGTCGTAACGGGCTTTTCGGTGACCGCCTTGCCGGCTGCGGCGCAGAGCGAGGGCTGCGGGCCGGCAGCATACTCGAACGAGAAGCAAAGCTATGTCGGGCTACCGTGCACGCCGAAGGCAGACTCCTCGGCTTCGCCGTGCGGACCCGCCACCTATTCGAATGCCGAGCAGCGCTACACCGGCATGCCCTGCACGCCGCCCACGAAAACGGAAGCGGGCAAGGCCGCACCCTGCGGTCCGGCGGCATATTCCAATGAACATCAACGCTATGTCGGCGTGCCCTGCACTCATTAGGCCGGCGTACCGCGATAGCATCGTCCGGGGCGCGCCAACAGGATTGGTGCGCCCCAACCGCATTCGATCAGGGGAGGCCTGCGTTTGGCGGTCGTCGACGGTGCCAGCCGCCCGCCAGACCTTCCGTTGCTTGTTCACGCATTCACGCGATACGCCGAGCATGGGTGCCAACCGGGGAGCCTAGATCAGGCCGAACAGGTCGGCCTGGTGAAGTTGCGCGCCAAGGTAGCCACCGGGCCGCGCCACGTCGGCGAAGCCGAACTGGGTCGTGAGCACGATACGCTCGATCCCGGTGATCGTGAGGTCCATGCTGCTGAACGCGAACGAGTGTCCCGGATGGAAGTGCGCGGCGACGTTGGCCTGCTCGAGGGCGAGTGTCGCCGGGTCGAGAAGCACGACGAGCGTATCGAAGCCGGCGCCGCCATCGAAATGGTCGGTGTCGGTGCCGCTTCCGCCGAGCAGTTGCGCCCGGGTGGCGAAGAACCAGTCGTTCCCGGCGCCGCCGGACAGCCGGTCGCTGCCAAGCCCATCGATCAGGGCGTCGTTGCCGCTCCCGCCGTCGAGCTTGTCGTTGCCCCCATTGCCGGCAAGCACGTCCGATCCGGAATCGCCTGAGAGTCGATCGTTCCCCGCGCCCCCGGCAATGAGATCGGAGCCCTGTTCCCCATCGACGACATCGTTGCCGAGCCCGCCGAACAGGATGTCGTTGCCATGGCCGAGCCGAGCCCGGTCGTTTCCGGCACCGGCGAGGACGAAGTCGTCGCCGGAACGGCCGGTGATGAGGTCGTTGCCCGCACCCCGGAAGTCGGTGCGAGAGGTCAGCGACGCCGCCGAAAACGCGCCGAAGACGCCGTGCAGGTTGGTGGTCGGATGCTCGGGATCGAAAAAGGCAGCCTGCTGAATCGGCGGGGCGGCGGGGTTGACGGTGAATACGACACCGTGACCGTCCCCGAGCAGCACCGGCTCATCGAGGCTCAGGAATCCGAACGTTCCGGGGTCTGCGCTGACCTCGTCTGCCATCCTTGCAAGATCGACGATGCGGACGTCATGGCCCTGCTGGCGCAACGCGCGCGCGCCGTCTTCGAGCCCCTGATTGACAGCATCGACCGCGGCATCGCCGATCGCCCGGACCTCCGCTGGAAACCCGCTCTGGCTCGGGCGGAAGCTGGTTGCGAACAGCGTGTCGAAGATGACCGTGCCGATCCCCTGATCGAAGGCCGTGTGGGCAAGGTCGAGATTGGCCTGAACGATCTGTCCCGCCAGGTGCAATGCATCGTCGATCAAGGCGCCCGGATTGGCGGGGTCGAAGGTGGCTTCAAGAGCCGCTATGTCATTGAGCCCGATCATGCTCACGAGCGCCGAATGCGCCGAGGGCGGCCGTGCCGAGGTCGCCGCGACGAATTCATCGACCTGGCCCGGCAGAAAGAGGTTTTGACCGAGCACCGCCTGGCCCTCCGGGGTCGCGGCAACGGCCGCTATCACCTCGGGTGGATACAGAAAGCCGGCGATGACACCAAACGGCAGCGTGCCAAGCGCCTGGGCGGCGCCGACCGAGAAATTGGTCAGCTTTGCGCCGAGCAGGCCCGCGGTGATTTCGGAGAACACCGGTCCGTTGGAGAACTTCCCCGCATAAGGCGGCAAAGGAATCGGCAGCAGTCCCGTCGTGTCGACGCCAGCGGATGCGGCGATGTCGAGCACCTTGCTGCTGAGAGCGAAGAATTTCCCACTGTCCGACCAGCTGTCCCCAACCTCATAGATCTCGTCGAACACGGGGCGAGCCGTCGGCTTGCACCCCGGGTCGCGTGCCGTCGAGCCGACTTGCCATGATCCCTGCGTATCGGCGCCGCCGGCCGCGGCGGGGGCGAGCGCCGTGCCACCGAGATCAAGAAGCCCTCCGCTGTCGGAGAGGCCATCTCCAGCCGCGTGGATGTCATCGAATACCGAGTGGACCGCCGGCTTTACACGCGAGTCGTGGTCCGTCGCGTTGACGCGCTTGCTCGTTGCCATGGTGCCCCTCTTTTCGTTCCCAACCGGAAGAGTTCGTGCGTGACGATTCCATCACGATCACGCCTCCCGCCGTTCCCGGACGGGGTTGGCGGGACCGACGGTACGCGGTCGTACTCTCACGATAGGCGCACTTCGTACGTGGAATTGGTGAACTACTTCACACAAGACGGAGGCAATTTCGGCCCTCGCGCGTGCCGGCGATCGTCCTGCCGCCGCCCACGAGTTGCTCGAGGGCCCGGCGGTCGCGGACGACCATGGTCCGGCGTCCGAGCTCGACGATGCCGGCCGCTCGCCACACCTTCAGCTGCTTGTTCACGAACTCGCGCGATACGCCGAGCATGCGCGCCAGATCCGCCTGCGAGACATGGACAGTCGGCTGCTGCTCGCGCGTCCCGGCTCGATCGGACTCCTGGATCAGCGAAATGACCTGCTTTGCCAGACGGCTGGCAACGTTCAGGAATGCCGCGTCCTCGATCACATCCGTCGACCGCCGCAGGCGGGCGCACAACACGCTGATGATGCGGTTCATGGCCTCCGGTCGCTGGGCCAGGAATGCACGGAAGACGTCGCGTCCAAGGAACAGAAGTTCCGATGTCTCGCCCGCCACCGCCGATGCGCTGCGTCCGACCTGATCGAGCAGCGCGATCTCGCCGAAGAATTCCCCCTGCCCGTGGCTGTTGAGGATCAGCTCCTTGCCATCGATGGAATCGATGGTGATCAGGATACGTCCCGCCAGCACGCCATAAAGGCCGTCGCCCGGGTCGCCCCGGCGGAACACGACATTGCGCTTTTGAACACGCTTTACGGTCGAGGGCCTGAGCAGCTCACGGGTTTCCTGCTCGGTCAGGACGCCGAAGAAGGTGTGCAGCCGAAGCAGCTCTTGCGGGTTCATGCAGATGCGCCTCCTGCCGACAACTATAGAGAGACGCGCCGGAAAAAAGCAGCGCCGAAGATGTGAAGCAGTTCACACATCCGGCTGTCCCGGTCGGCTAAGAGCCATGTGGCTGGCCCCGGGACGCGGGCCGTGATTAGATGGCGAGTAGCCGCGTCACGGGGACCACCTTGGGTGGTCGTCTATGAGCCGCCAACGGACAGGAGGCGATAATGTCCGAGGACCAGGCCGAGCGCGAGGTGCAAGCCCGAGCCGAGCTGCGCGGCGTGCTGCCCGCGGGCACGAAGCTGCGGGGTTACGAGCTTACGTCCGTTCTCGGCCAGGGCGCCTTCGGCATCACCTATCGCGCGGTCGACGCCACTCTGCATCGCGAGGTCGCGATCAAGGAGTACCTGCCCGCGACGCTGGCGCTGCGCGAGGGCCGCACGACGGTGCTGCCGCGATCACCGGATCATGCGCAGCAGTTCGCGTGGGGACGCGACCGCTTCCTCGAGGAGGCGCGGACCCTGGCACGGCTCGAGCGGGCGCCGGGCATCGTGCGGGTCTACGATTTCCTGGAAGACAACGGCACCGCCTACATGGTGATGGCGCTGATCGAGGGCGAGACCCTTGCGAGGCGCCTGACCCGGGAGCATCGGCTCACGCCCGGCGCGGTCGATCATCTTCTCTACCCGCTGCTCGAGGGGCTGGAAGAGTTCCATGCCGCGACCTTCCTCCATCGCGACATCAAGCCGGCCAACATCATGGTGGACGCGGGCGGCCGGCCCACTCTGATCGATTTCGGAGCATCGCGCGCGGCGATGGCCGAGCGGTCGACGACGATGACGGCGATCTTCACTCCAGGATATGCCGCCGCCGAGCAGTTCATTGCCGCCTCGAAGCTCGGCCCGGCCACCGACATCTACGGGTTGTCGGCGACGCTGTACCACGCCATCAGCGGCCAGATCCCGCCCAGCGCGATCGAGCGCGTCATGAAGGACGACTACGAGGCCCTGGAGACGCTTCAGCCGGAAGGCTTTGCGCCGGCCTTGCTGCGCGGCATCGAC
Organism: Reyranella sp.; assembly: GCF_965279465.1. Taxonomy (NCBI): domain Bacteria; kingdom Pseudomonadati; phylum Pseudomonadota; class Alphaproteobacteria; order Hyphomicrobiales; family Reyranellaceae; genus Reyranella; species Reyranella sp. The sequence goes on along the minus strand of NZ_OZ257242.1, from coordinate 1,610,668 downwards.
GGTGGCCTGGCGCTTCGCGCCACCGATCGGCCGCAGTCGATCGGCGAATGGCGCGAGATGCTGGGCACGGTGTCGCGCGGGCTGTACACGACCCAGATCGCCCGCAAGCCAAAGCGCGTAGCAGGCCGCGCCGGACGTCCCCGCCTCACCCTGAAGGGCCCCGCTTTGTGGGCGTCGCTCGCGGCGGCGATCGTGCTGCTGGGCGGCGCGGGCTACCTGGCCTGGATCAACTCGGGGACGACGGCTACCACGGCGGCCCTCAATCTCTCCGCCGAGCAGCTCGAGCAGGCGCTCGCCGAACGGCGCAAGGCCGATGCGTTTGCGGCCGAGAAGCGGCGGCTGGTGGAGGAAGCCCAGCGCCGCGCGGCGGCCGAAGCCGAGGCCAACCGGCAGGCCGAGAAAGAGCTGCAGGACGCGCGCCTGGCGCGCCAGAACGCCGAGGCCGAGCTGGCCCGGTTGAAGGCCGACTTCGAGGCACGCGAAGCGCAGCGGGCTGCGAGTGCGGGAGGCGCCGAGCCGGCCAACGTCGTGGCCCAGAAAACCTTCGAGGAAGCCGCCCAGCGCAAGGCCGAAGCAGAGGCGGCGGCATTGCGCGAGGCCGAGAGCGAGGCTCAGAGGAAGGCTGCGGCCGAAGCCGAGTCCACCCGGCTGGCCGACGAGGCGCTCGCCAGGGCGCAGGCCGAGCAGCAGCAGGCCGAAGCCGAAGCACGCCGCAAGGCCGAGGTCGAGGCGGCGAAGCGAAAGGCGGACGAAGAGGCGCTGCAGAAGGCGGAGGCCGCGGCGAAACAAAAGGGTGACGCCGAGGCCCAGAAGAAGGTGGCCGAGGCTGCAGAAAGGGCTCTGCGCCTGGAGCCGGCCGACCGCGAGCGCCTGCAGGTCGCCCTGACGTCGCTCGGCTTCGACACGCGCGGCCGCGACGGCATTCTGGGGCCGCGCTCGCGCGAGATGATCGCGGCCTGGCAGAAAGCCCGCAACCAGCCGGAGACCGGTTTCCTGACGGCCACGCAGCAGCAGGCTCTTCTCAAGGAAGCGGCGCCGGCGGTCGGCAAGTTCGATGATGAGCTGAAGCAAGCTACGGAGGAGAAGCGCCTTGCCGCGGCAACGCCACCCCAGACGGTGGCGGCAATTCCCGCCGCAATGACGACCACTGCGGCAGACGGCCTGTGGCGCGGCACCTATGCATGCGCGCCGCCGGGGCCGGCGCTGTCGATCAATCTGGAAGTACGAATTGCAAATGGCGTCGGCTACTGGCCAGCGCCCAATACTGGCATAGCCAACGACAACACGGTCGGCATACGAGTCTCGGTCGGCAAAGACCGCGTCACCGCTGTTCGAACCAGGGTCCAATCGTCGGTCGTGGGCGTCGGGACTCTCTCTGGAGCGCTGGACGGCAACTCCATTCGAGCGACGGGCAACGAGTATGCCGGCCGCGACCGCATCTGCACGCTGGCGTTGACGCGCGTGCCGGAAACTGCACCCGCCGACAGCTCATATGACGGGGCCTATGCAGGAGACGCAAACTACGGAGGCTACAGCGGATCGGCGGGCCGCGTCTTTGTCAAGCTCGACATCGCCAACGGTCGAGGCGCTGGGACAATGACGTCACCCGGTTGTAGTCCCAGCCCATTCTCGGTGTCGATCTCGCCGGCAGGTACGGTCAGCGGCGAAGGCAACTTCAATTGTCTAGTCGGGGGCAACAGCGAAATTTCGGGCCGCTTGCAGATCTCTGGTCGGCATGACGGAAACTCGATTTTGCTAACTCTCACAAGCCAGCGAGGTAGCTTTCGTAGTATGAGACTGGCGCGGCAACCCAACTGAGACGATCATCTGGACGCCATGGCACCCCCCTCAAGGCTGCCTCTCCGCCGTCTTTTATCCCGACGTGGCACCCCAGGAGGCGGAAGGAAAGTTGGTTGTGGCCTTGCGTTCCTTGTCGCCTCGTCGGCATGCAAAGACGCCCTGCCATGTGTGGCGTAGTTCACACAAGGAACGCCGCCTGTCGCGGCAAAGTCTTACCAGGTGACGCCACCGCTCCAGGGGCTCACAATTGCCGGTAGTAGGGTCGAACTGTCCTGATTGAGGGGGGCCAGATGCCCGAACTCGAAGCGCCGGTCGGGAACCTGCAGCCGCCGTTGCCCGGTGTGTTGCCGCGCGGGACCCTGTTGCGCGGCTATGAGGTAGTATCGGTCCTGGGCAAGGGGGCCTTCGGCATCACCTACCGGGCGGTCGATGCCACTCTGCATCGCGACGTCGCCATCAAGGAGTATCTGCCGACGACGCTGGCGCTGCGCGAGGGCCTCACCACGGTGCTGCCGCACTCGCCCGATCATGCCGAGCAGTTTGCGTGGGGCCGCGAACGCTTCCTCGACGAGGCCCGTACCCTCGCGCGGCTCGATCAATCGGCTGTCGTCCGAGTGCACGACTTCCTCGAAGCCAACGGCACCGCCTACATGGTGATGAAGCTGATCGAGGGCGAGACGCTGAACAAGCGCCTGATGTGCGACCAGCGACTGATGCCCGGAGCGGTCGAGCGCCTGGTCTTCCCCTTGCTCGACGGGCTGGAAGAGGTGCATGCGATCGGCTTCCTGCACCGCGACATCAAGCCGGCCAACATCATGATCGACGGTCAGGGCCTGCCGACGCTGATCGACTTCGGGGCAGCGCGCGCAGCCATGGCCGGCCGATCGACGACGATGACCGCGATTTTCACGCCAGGTTATGCCGCTCCCGAGCAGTTCATGACCGCCGGCAAGCTGGGGCCATGGAGCGACATCTACGGAGTTGCCGCAACGCTCTGCCACGCCATCACCGGACGGATACCCCCGAGCGGGATCGACCGCATCATTGACGACGTCTACGAGCCACTGAGTGAGCTGAGGCCGCAAGGCTTCGCACCGGAGCTGCTCGCGGGCATCGATGCCGGCATGGCTGTCCGCGCCACCGATCGGCCCCAGTCGATTGCCGAATGGCGCGAGATGCTGGGCCGAGCGTCGCGCGGGCTGCAAACGACTCGAATCGCCCACAAGCCAAAGCGCGCGGCAGGCCGCGTCGGCCGTCCTCGCCTCACTCTCAGGGGGCCCGCCTTGTGGGGTTCGCTCGCGGCGGCAAGCGTCCTGCTGAGCAGCGCCGGCTACCTGGCCTGGATCAGGCCGGAAACCACGGCTGCCACGGCGGTGCTCAATCTCTCGGCCGAGCAGCTCGAGCAGGCCCTGGCGGAGCGGCGCAAGGCGGACGCGTTTGCGGCCGAGAAGCGGCAGCTGGTGGAAGAAGCTCAGCGCCGGGCGGCAGCCGAAGCGGAGGCCAACCGGCGCGCCGAAAAGGAGCTGCAGGAAGCGCGCCTGGCACGTCAGAACGCCGAGAGCGAGCTGGCGCGGCTGAAGGCCGACTTCGAGGCGCGCGAAACGGGCCGGAAGGCAAATGGGGGCGGCGGCGAGCCGGCGAACCTCACCGCCCAGCGAGCCGTGGAGGAAGCCACCCAGCGCAGGGCAGAGGCGGAGGCAGCGGCATTGCGCGAGGCCGAGAGCGAGGCTCAGACGAAGGCTGCGGCCGAAGCCGAGTCCAACCGGCTGGCCGAAGAGGCGCTCGCGAGGGCACAGGCCGAGCAGCAGCAGGCCGAAGCCGAAGCCCGCCGCAAGGCCGAGGTCGAGGCGGCGAAGCGAAAGGCGGACGAGGAGGCGCTGCGGAAGGCGGAGGCCGCAGCAAAACAAAAGGGTGACGCCGAAGCCCAGAAGAAGGTGGCCGAGGCGGCGGAAAGGGCTCTGCGCCTGGAGCCGGCCGACCGCGAGCGCCTGCAGGTCGCCCTGACGTCGCTCGGCTTCGATACCCGCGGCCGGGACGGTGTGCTGGGGCCGCGCTCGCGCGAAATGATCGCGGCGTGGCAGAAGGTCCGCAACCAACCGGAGACCGGCTTCCTGACGGCCACGCAACAGCAGGCTCTTCTGAAGGAAGCGGCGCCGGCGGTCGGCAAGTTCGACGATGAGCTGAAGCAAACCGCGGAAGAGAAGCGCCTCGCCGCGGCAACGCCACCCCAGACGGTGGCGGCAATTCCCGCGGCAATGAGGACCGCCGCGGCGGACGGTCTGTGGCGCGGCACCTACAGTTGTGGAATTGGCACCGCATATACTGCGGGACGGCTCGAGCCTGCATTTACTCTGGACCTGGCGATCAGGCTCGCCAATGGATCGGGATCATCACGCTGGTCGGAGGCGACCGCAAACGGCAATACCAGGGGCATCGAACTCTCGATCGGCCCAGCAGGCACCGTCGAACTCATACGAACGATAGGCATTACCAGCGCAACGCTGGCAGGACAATTCGCAGGCAATTCCATTCGAGCAGCAGGAAAAGAGGCTGGAAGTCGCGGCCGCACCTGCACACTTGCGCTGACGCGCGAGCCGGACACTGCACGCAATGCCGCCCCCTATGACGGGGCTTACGCAGGAGTGGTCAGTCTAGGGGGAGGGGCGGCCCGGTTATTCGTCAAGCTCACCATAGCCAAAGGCCGAGGCACCGGCATGATGACGCTGGTTGCATGCAATCCCAGTCCATTCTCCGTATCGATCTCGCCGGGGGGCGAGGTGAGCGGCGAAGTCGACTTCAATTGTATGCCTGGGGGGGTGGGGCAGATTACCGGCCTCCTGACAATCACCGGCCGGCACGATGGAGACTCGCTTTTTCTGACGTTCTGGAACCATCGAGGCACTCTTCGTGACATGAGGCTGGCACGGCAGTCCAACTGAGACGATCATAAGGATGCCATGGCACCTGCACAGCGCCGCCTTTCCGCCGTCCTTCACGCCGACCTGACCGGCTTCGTGCGGCTCATGGAGAGCGACGAGGCCGGCACGGTCGAGCGGCTGAAGTCGGCGCAGCGCGGCGCCTTCGCGCCGGCCATCGAGCAGGCGGGCGGGCGGCTGGTGGACAGCGCGGGAGACTCCCTGCTCGCCGAATTCTCGTCGGCCGTGGCAGCGGTGACCGCGGCGATCGACATCCAGCAGAAGATGGCGGCGATCAATAGCGCACTACCCGAGAACCGAAGGCTGCTGTTCCGAATCGGCGTCCATCTCGGCGAGCTGATCGTCGACGAGCACGAGCATATCTTCGGCGACGGCGTCAACCTGGCCGCGCGAATCCAGGCCTTTGCAGCGCCGGGCGGAATCGCCGTCTCCCGGGCGGTAAAGGACGTCACCGAGCTGCAGATCGATGGCATCTTCATCGATGCCGGCGAACAGCGCCTCAAGAACGTCAGCAGGCCGGTTCAGATCTATCATGTCCAGCCGGCGAACAATGCATTGGCCCAGACGACAACCTCGGTCGTGCCGCGCACGACCCTGCGTTTCCAGGGCACCGATGTCGGCGGCCATACGTTCGTGCTGGACGTCGCCCTCGACAAGCTGATCGCCGCGCATTCGGGACTGGTGATCGGCCGCGATGCCGACAAGTGCGAACTGCCCCTCGTCCATTCGACGGTGTCGCGCCGGCATGCCCGGCTGCTTTTCTCCGGCGAGGACCTGAAGATCGAAGATCTGGGATCGACCAACGGCACCCAGGTGAACGGCGCGGCGGCGCGCCCCGGCGCCCCGCTTGCGGTTCGAGTCGGCGATAGGATCAGGATCGGCGAGATCGAGTTCACGGTATCGGAGTGAAGGCGGTCGCACGCGCGGGGGGGCGGCGACTCATAGGCGCTGACTTTGTAGATCTTCCTCCTCCCCCGTTAAACGGGGGAGGCCGGGAGGAGGCAGGCGGCGCGGCCGATATCTCCGATTTCAGATCATGATCTGCAATCTGGCAGCAACTCTACTGAGGCTTTCCCCCACCCCGCCTCGCCCGTTTGACGGGGGAGGAGAAAGAAAGCAGCCAAAGTTAGCGCCTACGGGGGCCGACTACAGGTCGAGCTGCACAAGCTGCCCGGCGCCAGGATCGCGCTTCCGGCGGCTCGCCCCAACGGGACCATCGACAAGTTCATCGGCCTGCTGGCAGGCCAAACGTCGAAGACCGCGACGATCGAGGAGATCAAGGAGGCCACGCCCGCCGGATGGGCCAACCGCAAGGGAGAGTCACCGTCGACACGAACGTCCTGATCCGCGCCGTCTTCCGGGACGACGGGAAGCAGGCCAAAGCAGCGACAAAGCTGTTCAAGTCGGCCCAGCTGGTCGCGGTGTCGGCGCCCTGCTTGTGCGAGTTCGTCTGGGTGTTGCGCCGCGTCTACAAGGTCAAACGGCAGGATATCCAGGCCGCGCTCGAAGCCCTGCTGGGCAGCGACACCTTCGTCTCCTTCGATGCGGGACCTGACTTTGCCGGTATTAGGTAGCAACCACATCTAGCGGCCTCAGTCCGCCGTGCGGCTGGCTCACGCGCCTAGCGCCTTTGAACGGAGTTCAGAGGTGCTTAATTTTTCAGCGAGTGTAGTTGTGCTCGTCACCGTGGCGCACGAATCGGTACCCATCACGGTCATATCGCCAGCACCCACTACTTTCGTGGCCAGCAGTGAGTGGCCCGCGATATTTGATCCTGATCCAGAAAAACAGCTCCTCGGGGCCATCCCAGTTAGGGACGATCACCGATTGCACTCCGCCAGATACTTGCAGATCGATTGTTTTGAGCGGCAAGGGCCCATCTGCCGCCTGGACACTCCGTCTTTCATTGGCATTGAGAATGGGGGAAATCACAAAGGGATGGTCGTCTCCGTCCCTCTCGGGGGCGGCGGGACTGAGGCCCTGACTTATGCTCGCTCCGCTCCACTCTATGACCGCGGGGGCTTGCCCGTGGTTCGTTACGACGCAGTGAACGACTGGAAGCCGTGGAGTGCCCGCCAACCTTCGTACATCGGTCAGAAAGATGTAGGGACGCTGGAGCTTGGTAAGCGCATCCTCGGCAGTTTGCGCTTGAATGCCTGCAGCGGTGGCGGCGTCAATGGCCGCGCGTGTGGACTGCCTAACGTAGTAGAGATTCCAGATCAGCGCGATAAAGCCAACGAAGCCAATAACCACTTGCGCGGCATTAAGATAAACGGCCCGCTCCGCAGCCTCGGACATGCGCCGCTGTTCGCACAGATCGGCCTCATCGTGGCTCTTTGCCTCGCTGCATTTCAGCTTATTCCAGTCGGGTTCGATCTCCTTTTCCCGTTCCACCCGCACAGTGCCGGTAACGGAAATAGGAAGCGATGGCTTGGGGCTGGGCTGAGCCTGTGGGGCTGGGGGAGTGCTGCCCTTTTGATCGCGATCATCCTGAGCGTATGAGACCCAAGAGAAGGCGACTAGGCATCCTCCAATCGCAGCACAGTACAGCCAATAGCTTTTAGACATTGCAGGAAGAACGCCGCTGTAAATCGCCCCGGCTGATCCTGTTCGCAATGTTGCGCTCTGTCTCGGGGATTCCCATGGCCGTCAGCGTTTCGGCCAACTCACGGTAGCCGACGCTCCGTCGCTTCAACTCAGCCTTTAGTAGCGCTTTGGCCGTTTCGGCCCAATCCTTGGGGGGCATCAACCTACACCGTTTCTGATAACGAACATCATCATACTCGATATGTCCGGGTCGACGGCAGGGAGCGCAGGTTCCTCGGAATAAACTCGGCTCCTCACTGGAAGCCGGAATGCAGCGTCTCCATTTCGGCGTCATTCCTCCCAAATCCCGTATCCTACATTGACACAAGCAGAATCATCGGCCTGGACTATTCCGACTTCGTGGATGGGATGGCAAAGAATGGCGCGCGGCAGGTGGGCAGCTTGGATGCCGACCATACGGCGAGATTGTTGGTCAATGTCACGGCCTCGAGAATTCTGCCTAAATGGCAGATAGACATGATTGTGCGAAACTTGGCGCGACCCTAACCGCGCCGCGATGTTCCGCTTCCCCTCCTCCGCCCCGCCGACCTTACCCGCCTGACCGGACGGCACGTTGACCGGGTGCTGGACAGGGCAAATGCCGTTGACGGCAGGCCAGTGGCGGACGCTAGCTGTCCGCCCTAGCCTAGAGGAGAGCCCATGAGCAACCGTCAACTCGAAGAAGCCTACGAACGAAAGAGCGATGAGCACGTCGCTCGCGAGCTGGGCATTTCGGTCGAGACCTTGAACGATCATGACTACGAAGTTGAAGAAGCCAACCACGGCATCGTCTGGCGCATCAACTGGCAGGGCGCCGCGCCGCCCGGCGTCAAGACATATGGATCTATCGGCGGCCAATATTCCGACATCGCTCCGTTGAACGAGCCAGACGAACCGGAGGACCCAGAGGGCTGAGCCGCCGCAGCCTTGGTGTGGCTGCTACCTAATACCGGACTTTGCGAATCGTGAACTGCCGTGGGGAACTCCTACGTCATACTGCAGGAATACAGGCATTGCTGGCGGCTCCCGACGCAGGGGCCTACCCCAGCCACTTCTCCCGGCCGATATCCAGCCACACCGCGTCGAACCCGCGATAGACCACGTTCCTGCGGTAGGCCATCCCGAGCCGCGTCATTACCGCCCGCGACGGATCGTTGTCGGGCCTGGTCATGGCGAAGATCAGCTCCAGCCCGAGATCCTTGAAGCCGTAATCGAGCGCGGCGCGCGCCATCTCAGTGGCGTACCCCTGGCGCCAGGCGTCGGGATGTAGCGCCCACAGCACTTCGGTCTCGCCGAACTCGGGCACCCAGTTCAGCCCGCCATGGCCGATCAGCTTGCCGTCGCGGAACAGGCCCCACGGCGCATAGCGGCGGTCCCGCCAGGAGAGCTCGAAACGCTCGATGGTCGCGCGCGCGGCGTCGAGCGGGTCGGTGTCGGGGGGCGACAGCCACTTCGCCACCTCGGGGTGGTAGCGCATGGCCGCATAGAGCTCGGCGTCGGCGGCGACCAGCGGACGCAGGATCAGGCGTTCAGTGTGCAGCACGGTCATCTTGGCGCGACTTTACACCACCGGCGGGGCGGCGAAACCGCCTGCCTCACGCTGGTGCATGGTGCACGCACAACGGCCGCCCGATCCCAGCCATTGATGCAAAACCATTTACAACGACGGCAAAACAGCTGGATATAGTTTTGCGGCAGGGAGTGCAGGGCGTGAGTGAAGAGCGTAAGGGGCGGGTGAACGCCGTGCAGCACGTGCTGCGGTTCTATGCTCGGCGCGCACAGGAAGCGTGGGGTGGGTCGTGGAACGTCGCCAATGCCTGGCAGCTCCTGCTCGCGCTGCTGCTGCTCTCGGGTGGCGCATGGCTCGCCGGCGTCAGACCGCACTACCCCGACATTCCCTACAGCCAGCCGATCGGCATGGGACTCTTCATGTCGACGGCGTGGTTCGCAGTATTCCTCGTGCAGTTCATGGCGGCACCGCCGCGGCTTGCGCGCCTCGATGCCGAGGTGCCGATGCTCGAGCGACAGTCCACCGCCCTGTCCGTGACGCCGATCCGTGCTCTGTCCACTCCAGAGCCGACTCCGCCCGTCCTGGTTCCGCCCGATTTGCCTCTGCTCGACCGGCCGCTGCTCGCTCAGCCGCTGCTCGACCTGTCTTCGCTCGACGCGCTTCCGTCCAACCCACCTCCAGCCGACTTGCCTCTGATCGACCGGCCTCTGCTCCTTCCGCCGCTGCTCGACCTGTCTTCGCTCGACTCGCTCCCGTCCAACCCACCTCCATCCGACTTGCCTCCGCTCGACCAGCCGTTGCTCGTTCAGCCGCTGCTCGACCTGTCTTCGCTCGACTCGCTCCCGTCCAACCCACCTCCATCCGACTTGCCTCCGCTCGACCAGCCGTTGCTCGTTCAGCCGCTGCTCGACCTGTCTTCGCTCGACGCGCTTCCGTCCAACCCACCTCCAGCCGACTTGCCTCTGATCGACGGGTCTCTGCTCCTTCCGCCGATGCTCGACCTGTCTTCGCTCGGCGCGCTCCCGTCCAACCCGCCTCCATCCGACTTGCCTCGCCTCGACGGGCCTCTTCTCCTTCCGCCGCTGCTCGACCTGTCTTCACTCGACGCGCTTCCGTCCAACCCACCTCCATCCGACTTGCCTCGCCTCGACGGGCCTCTGCTCCTTCCGCCGATGCTCGACCTGTCTTCACTCGACGCGCTTCCGTCCAACCCACCTTCATCCGACTTGCCTCTCCTCGACGGGCCTCTGCTCCTTCCGCCGATGCTCGACCTGTCTTCGCTCGACTTGGCTCAGTCAGATCTGCGGTCGCCCGGCCTTCCTCCGTCCAATATTCCTTCGCGCGATTTTTCCGTGGCTGGCCGGCCTCTGCGGCACCGGCTTCTGCGCGGCCGGCCGCTGGTCGACCCGCCTCCGCCCGATTTGCAATCCGAGCCACGCGCACCGGCGGCGCCGCCGGTGCAGGCGCCGACTCGGCCGGTCCGTTCGACGATCGACGTGCGCCTGCACGACCAGATCTACGAGACGACCGCCGTCGACGCGACGGGTGACCGGCTTCCAGCATCACGCGCCTACAGGGCACGCGTCTCCAACCATAGCGACCAGACCGTGCACCGCTGCCAGCTGTTTTTCTGCAATCCGATGAATATCCAGGTCGTGAGCGGCCCGTTCGACCTCGCGCCCGGCGAGCATCGCGATCTGCCGGCCCTCCGCGTCATCGACGAAGCGGATGAGCCCCGCGCACTGCTCTACTTCCTCGATGCCGAGACGTGGCACGTGGCGCAAGGCCAGGCGGCCTGGTTGCCCGAACCCGGTCCCTTCAAGATAAAGGTGCTTTCCGCAAATGCGCCACCGAGCGCGCTCGAGGTCAAGCTGGTGCACGATGCCCAAATGCCTTTTGCCTGGACGCTGGTCGAGGCGACCAAGTCGGACAAGGCGCCGAGGGCGGGCCGCATGCCGTCGGTCTGGGCGTCCTCGGACTCGGTCGCGGAACCAAGCTTGGGCGATTAGCGCATCCGGCCCAGGCTACGATCGTCTTTACATAACTTTACAGGGCCGACGCGAGCGCGAAACCGCCCTGCTCCATATGGAGGGCACGGGGAAACTTCACCCTCGCCCCAGATGGAGACGAAAAATGGCTACCCTCAAGACGATGATCGCCGCCCTCCTCGCCGGCAGCCTCGCGGCCACCGCCGGCGGCATGGCCTACGCCAAGTCCGACGGCAAGGCGTTCGACCCGGTACGCTTCCAGGAACACCTCACCAAGCGCGTCGACAAGGCGCTCAACGGCACCGACGCCACGGCCGAGCAGAAGAAGCAGGTTGCCGACATCCTCGGCCAGACCTTCAAGGACATGCGGGCCATGCATGACCAGCGCGTGCAGAACCGCAAGGCCATGCAGGAGGCGTTGCAGGCCCCGACCATCGATGCGGCGAAGATCGAGTCGATCCGCGCCGAGCAGATGAAGATCGCCGACGAGAGCTCCAAGCGCTTCACCAAGGCGCTGACCGACGCCGGCAACGTGCTGACGGCCCAGCAGCGCCAGGCGTTCTTCAAGAACTGGACCGACCGCGAGCACGGCCACCACGGCCGGCGCGGCTAGTCGTCGACCCCGCACCGAGTAGTCGTCGTCGAGATGACACCATCATGCACCGGTCCGATACTGGGCGTATGGCCGAGCGCATCCTGATGATCGACGACGACAACCGCCTCGCCGCGATGGTCTCGGACTATCTCGGCGGGGCGGGCTTTCGTTTGACGGTCGCCGGCACCGCGCGCGACGGCGAGGCCCTGCTGAAGCGCGAGAGCTTCGACGCGGTGATCCTCGACCTCATGCTGCCCGACGGCGACGGGCTCGACGTCTGCCGCCGCCTGCGCGGCACGACCGACGTGCCGATCCTGATGCTGACCGCGCGCGGCGAGCCGATGGACCGCGTGATCGGGCTGGAGGTCGGCGCCGACGATTATCTCGCCAAGCCGTTCGAGCCGCGCGAGTTGCAGGCCCGCCTGCGCGCCATCCTGCGCCGGCGCGGCGCGCCGCAGCGCTCCGAGATCCTGCGCTTCGGGCGACTGGAGATCGACAAGGGCGCGCGCAGCGTGCGGGTCGACGGCGACGACAAGCCGCTCACCAGCTATCAGTACACCCTGCTGCTGACCCTGGCCGAGCGCGCCGGGCGCGTGCTGACGCGCGACGCACTGATGGATTTGATGAAGGGCGAGAAGCTCGAGGCCTTCGATCGCTCGGTCGACATCCACATCAGCCGCATCCGCGCCGCGATCGAGGACGACCCCAAGAAGCCCAAGCGCATCGTGACGGTGCGCGGCACGGGATACGTCTTCGCGAAGGATCAGGATCGATGAGTTTCTCGTCCTGTCGTCCTGAGCGCAGCGAAGGACCTAGCGCTTCGACACCGCGCTGTTGGACCCTTAGGTCCTTCGCTGCGCTCAGGACGACAGACATCTGATGCCGCGCCTCTATCTCCAGTTCTACGTCGCCGTCCTGCTGGTGCTGGCGGTGTTCGTCGGCGCGGCGGCGCTTGCCTGGAAGCTCGCCGAGGACCAGACGCCGCAATATCTCGACGTCGCCGCCGAGCTGACGGGCGCCCTGCTGCCGGACGCCGACGCCCCGCCGGCCGAGAGCCAGCGGGCGCTCGATGCATTGCATCGCAAGCTGCGCTTCGACCTCTCCCTCTATCGGCCCGACGGCAGCCAGATCGCGATGGCCGGCCGGCCACCCCCGCGCTTCGATCCGCGGCGCGCGCGCGACGGCTGGCGGCGCGGCCCAGGCGGGCCGACCTTCACCCTGCAGCTTCCCGACGGTCGCTGGCTGGTGGCACGCGAGGTGCGCGAGCGGCCGAGCCCGATCCTGTGGGTCGTGGGCGGCCTCGCCCTTCTCGCGCTCGCCATCGCGATCGGCGCCTATCCCGTGGTGCGCGGCCTCGGCCGACGGCTCGAGCGGCTGAAGGAAGGCGTCGAGCAGCTCGGCGGCGGCGACCTCGGCGCCCGGGTGAAGGTCGAGGGCCACGACGAGGTGGCGGCCCTGGCGGCGAGCTTCAACCGCTCGGCCGCGCGAATCGAGGAGTTGATCGCCGCGCATCGCCTGCTGCTCGCCAACTGCAGCCACGAGCTGCGCACCCCGCTTGCCCGCATCTCGATGGCGACCTCGCTGCTCGGCGACGGGGCCGATGCGAAGACGCGCGAGGCGCTGAAGCGCGACATCGCCGAGCTCGACCGGCTGATCGAGGAGATCCTGCTGGCGAGCCGGCTCGAAGCCGTGCCCGGCCTCGAGCGGCACGAGCCGATCGACCTGCTGGCGCTCGCCGCCGAGGAGGCCGCCTATTACGACATCGAGGCGGACGGGGAGCCGGTGACGGTGGAGGGAGATCGCCTGCTGCTCCGACGCCTGGTGCGGAATCTGTTGGAGAATGCGCGTCGCTATGCCGGCGACGGGCCCATCGAGATTTCCGTGGCACCGCAGGCGGGGCACGCCGTGCTCGAGGTGAGCGACCACGGACCGGGCGTGCCGATCGAGGAGCGCGAACGCATCTTCGAACCCTTCTACCGCCGCGCCGCCACGTCGGAGAGCGGACGTGGCAGCGGGCTCGGTCTCGCCCTGGTGCGCGACATCGCCGGCCGCCACGGCGGCACCGTGGTTTGCCTTGCGGCACAAGGCGGCGGCAGCCGCTTCCGGGTGGACCTGCCAGCGGCGTAGCGTCCCGATTTGGGAGGACGACAATGGACCATGACGGCGGATGCGTGTGCGGCACGGTTCGGTTCACGGCGACCGGCGAGCCGCTGCGCGTCACGATCTGCCATTGCACCTGGTGCCAGCGCCGCACCGGAACCGCGTTCGGCACCGAGGTCGTGTTCGAGAGCGGTCAGGTGACCGTCAGCGGACAAACGGCCTGTTACCGCCATGTTTCCGATCAATCGGGGCGCTGGCTGGATCTCCAGTTCTGTCCCCGCTGCGGCACCAATCTCGGTTTCACCCTGGAGGCAGCGCCCGGGCTGCGCACCTTGCCGGCGGGGGCGTTCGACGATCCGTCCTGGATCACGGCCGAGCGCCAGGCGTTCCGCCATGTCTTCGTCCGTTCGCGGCGCGAATGGTCGGACCTCTCGCCCTTGGTAGAGACCTACGAGCAGCACTTTCGACCGTGACGGCGACTCTCTAGGATGCGGTGAACAATCGTTTACCGGAGAGAAGCGCCATGGATTTCGACATTCCCGCGGAGATCGCGGCCTATCTGCGCGAGCTGGACGCGTTCATCGAGCGCGAGATCCGGCCGCTGGAGCGCGAGAACGACAATATCCGCTTCTTCGACCATCGCCGCGAGCACGCGCGCACCGACTGGGACAACGACGGGCAGCCGCGCCACGAATGGGAGGAGCTGCTCGCCGAGATGAAGCGCCGCGCCGACAAGGCGGGTCACCTGCGCTTCGGCCTGCCGAAGGCGCTCGGCGGCAAGGAGGGCTCCAACCTTGCCATGGCGATCATCCGCGAGCATCTCGCGCACAAGGGGCTCGGCCTGCACAACGACCTGCAGAACGAGAGCTCGATCGTCGGCAACTTCCCGGTCGCGCTGCTGCTGCACCGCTTCGGCACGCCCGAACAGAAGGACCGTTATATCGAAGGCATGTTCAAGGGCACCGAGCGGATCGGCTTCGGCCTGACCGAACCGCTGCACGGCTCGGACGCGACTTTCATGGAAACGACCGCGGTAAAACAGGGGAGCGACTGGGTCATAAACGGCATGAAGCGGTTCAATACCGGCATGCACACCGCAACCGTCGACCTCGTGTTCGCCCGCACGTCGGGAAAACCGGGGGATGCCCGGGGTATTTCCGCGTTCCTCACGCCGGTGAAATCACCCGGCTTCAAGATCGAGCACATGTGGTGGACGTTCAACATGCCGTCCGACCATGCCGAAGTGTCGTTGACCAATGTGAAAGTGCCGGCCTCGACGATGCTGGGCGAGGAAGGCCGCGGCCTCGACGTGGCGCAGACCTTCGTGCACGAAAACCGCATCCGCCAGGCCGCTTCGAGCCTCGGCGCCGCGCAATACTGCATCGACATGTCGGTCGCCTACGCCAAGAACCGCAAGGTGTTCGGGAAGGCGCTGGCGACCAACCAGGCGATCCAGTTCCCGCTCGCCGAGCTGCACACCGAGGCGGAGATGACGCGTGGACTGGTGCGCAAGACGGCGTGGCATCTCGACCGCGAGCACCACATGAACGTCAGCGAATGGGTCGCGATGTCGAACTACCGCGCCAACCGGCTGGTCTGCGATGCCGCCGACCGCGCCATCCAGGTCCATGGCGGCATCGGCTATTCACGCCACACGCCGTTCGAGCACATCTATCGCCACCACCGCCGCTACCGCATCACCGAGGGCTCGGAGGAGATCCAGATCCGGCGCGTGGCGGGTGCGCTGTTCGGCTTCTGGGGCGCGCAGAAAGCGTCGACGGCACCGAAAGCCTCGGAGTAGCAGGCAATCTCATCCCGCATTCATTCTCCTCTCCATCGCGAGGCGGCGGAGAGGACGCATGCAACCGACAAGAGGGAGACGCGCATGGCTGACACTGGCCGAAACGAGGGTTCTTATCTCCACGGCGTCCGGGTACTCGAGCTTGCAGACGAGACGGGCGAGTATGCCGGCCGGGTGCTCGCAGGCCTGGGCGCCGACGTCGTGAAGGTCGAGCCTGCGGAAGGCGAGGCGACGCGGCGCATCGGGCCTTTCCGCGGGGATGTGCCGTCACCCGAGGAGAGCCTGCATTTCTGGCACTACAACTTCGGCAAGCGCAGCGTCGTCGTCGATCTCGACACACCCGACGGGCAGGAGTCGTTCCTGCAGCTCGCGTCCGCGGCCGACATCGTGCTGGATGCGCGTCCGCGGGGCTATCTTGCGGACCGAAACCTCGCCTTCGAACGAATGCGATCGGCCAATCCGCGACTGATCTATCTGCGGATCAGCCCGTTCGGGGATACCGGCCCGTGGGCCGATTTCAAAGGCAGCGATCTCGTTCATCTGGCGCTGGGCGGCGTCATGATGAACTGCGGCTACGACCCTGATTCGTCCGGCCGCTACGACACGCCTCCGATCGCGCCGCAGATGTGGCATGCCTATCACATCTCCGGCGAGATGAGCGTGATCGCGCTGCTCGGCGCTCTCGCGCACCGCCTGCGGACCGGCGAGGGGCAGCAGCTGTCCCTCAGCATCCACGAGGCGGTCAGCATGAATACCGAGGTCGACCTGCCGAACTGGATATTCCTGCGGCAGCGCCATTTTCGACAGACCTGCCGGCATTCGATGCCGTCGAACAGCCTGCCGGCTCTCGCCCGAACCCGGGATGGACGGTATCTCCTGCCGTACAAGACCTATCTTCGCGCCACGGCGACCTACTCCTCGGACGCGCTGGTGGGGACCATCAAGGTTCTTGGCAAGTATGGAATGGACGACGGCCTCGGCAAGGAGGGCCAGCTGGATGCGGAAACGGAAGGCAAGGTCGGCAAGCTGGTCGATCGCCTTGCTGCCAGCCTGGATTTCGATGCCGACCTGTGGCGGGATGCCCAGGACAACGGGCTGCCATGGGCGCCCGTGCGGCGGCCCGAGGAGAATGCCCGCGACCCGCACTACATCCAGCGAGGCATCTTCGCCAGCGTGCCGCATCCGGAGAGCGGCGCGTCGCACATCTACGTCGCCGCCCGCTGGTACAGTCCCGATGCTCCCTGGGCGGTATCGGCGCAACGACCGCCCAGGCTGGGCGAGCACACGCGCGCAGTCGTCGAGGAATGGGCGGTGCCGCGAAAAGTGCCGTCGCTGTCGCCCGATTGCGGTCTGGCCCGCGGGCCGACCAAGGCAGGCCCCACAGGCAAGCCCTTCGCGCTCTCCGGAGTCCGGGTCGTCGATCTCGGCTGGATGCTCGCCAGCGCCGGCGCGGGACGTTACCTCGCGGCGTTGGGCGCCGAGGTGATAAAGGTCGAGCACGAGTCGCGCGCCGACGGCATGCGCTTCGGGGCGGCGGCTTGTCCGCTCGGCGGACGGGCCGAGCGGCAGGCTGCCACGGACACGATGCCGACGCCGCCGCGAGACACGCTCAATCGCAGCGGCTCCTTCATGGAGATCAATGCCGGCAAGCTCGGGATATCGCTCGACCTGAAGAAGCCCGAGGGCAAGCGGATCCTCGAGGATCTCATCCGCAACGCCGATATCGTTCTCGAGGGCTATTCGCCGGGAACGATGGACCGGATGGGACTGGGTTACGATCGCCTGTGCGCGCTCAATCCGGGCATCATCTATCTCCAGCAATCGGGGTTCGGCCAGCACGGCGTCTATGGTCGGGCCCGTGCCTTCGGTCCGACAGCGCAGGCATTCAGTGGCATCAGCGACATGTCCGGCTTGCCCGAACCTCGACCGCCCGCCGGCATCGGCTACTCGTATCTCGACTGGTTCGGCGCGTACAACATGGCGACGGCTGCGCTCGCCGCACTCTACAGGCGGGCAACGACGGGCCGCGGCTGCCACGTCGACGCCTCGCAGGCGGAGGTCGGCATCTTCCTGACAGGAACGGCAATTCTCGATCACTCGGTCAATGGCCGCCGCTGGTCACGATACGGCAACCGTTCGCCCTATCGGCTCGCCGCGCCGCATGGCGCCTATCGGACGCGCGGCGAGGACAGCTGGATCGCGATCGCCGCGTTCACCGACGACCAGTGGCGCGCGGTCGCCACCGGGCTCGGCCATCCCGAATGGCTCGACGATCCGCGGTTCGACGGACTATCGAACCGGCGCGCGAATGAGGACGCTCTTGATGAGCTGATGTCCGGTGCCACGGGCGGCTTTGACGGGGTGGATCTCATGGCCCGTCTGCAGGCCGCAGGGGTCCCGGCCGGACTCTGCCAGACGGCCGAGGACCGCTACGAAAGGGATCCCCAGCTTCGCCATCTGGATTGGCTGGTCGAGTTGCCGCAAACCGAGCTCGGCACCTGGCCGGTGAAGGGCTTCCCGGCGCGCCTCGACGGCAGCCCGGCCTACGCCGGCGGGCTGCTCGGCCGCTCCGGTCCCAACTACGGCGAGGATACCCAGCGCGTTCTCTCGTCGGTGCTCGGCATGACAGCCGAGCAGGTGGCCGAGCTGCGCGCGGCCGGCGTCGTGTGATGGCTGCACAGAGCGGTCCACCCGACGGCGGGACGATCGGCAGTCGAAGAAAGCCAGATCCTTCATGATAGGAAAATTGCATGGTTAACAATTGGCGTGCTGATCCACTCGTTTGGGGACACGGCCCCACCGTCTTCGAGGTGTTCCTGGAGCCGACCTGCCCGTTTTCCGTAAGGGCACTCGGCAAGCTCGACGCGCTGCTCGACCAGGTCGGAGAGGACCGTCTCACCGTCAAGCTGCGACTTCAATCACAGCCCTGGCACATGTACTCGGGCGTTATCGTGCGTTGCATCCTGGCAGCCTCGACGCTGGAAAACGGCAAGGCAGCCGCGAAATCGGTCATGGCAGCGGTCGCCACTCATCGTGAAGAATTCGAATTCGATCGTCATTGCGGCGGGCCGAATCTCGAGACGACGCCCAGCGAGATCATCCGGCGCATAGAAAGCTACAGCGGCCTGGCGCTTGCCGGGGCCTTTGCGATCCCCGACCTCGACCGCGAAGTAAAATGGCACTGCAAGTATGCCCGGCAGAACGGGATCCATGTGTCGCCGACCTTCATGATCGACGGGCTGGTCCGGTCCGACATGAGCAGTGGCGATTCCATCGCCGATTGGACGTCTCGTCTGTCCGCCTGATCCCCCAGATGGCGCTCGACGTCGGCGCCGCTAACTAAGCCGGCAATTTAATCGCGCCGTCCGCGGTTCGTTCCACCGTTCCGACGGTTACCACGGCCTCCATCGGCAAGCGGCCGTAGATGTGCGGGAACAGCTCTCCCCCGCGAGCGGGTTCCCAACGCACGCTGTCGCCCAGCAATGACAGGTCCACCGCCACCAGCATCAAGCCCTCGACCCCGCCGAAGTGCCGGTCGAGTGTCGCCGCAACCTGGGAGCCATCCGACAAGTGGATGTAGCCATCGGCCACATCCACCGGCGAGCCAAGGAACACACCGTCACGCTGCATCTGCTGCAGCTCCGCAGCCGACATGATCTTGTAGGCGATCCGACCCGACATACACCGCTCCTCACACTCTTCTCAAATCTCGCGGATCACCAGCGCGCCGGGCGCCGAGGTCGGCGGGCGGCCACTATCGGCGCGCGATTCCCAGGATCTTGATCGCTGCCGCCGCGGCACCGAAGCCGTTGTCGATGTTCATCGCCATGACACCCGGGGCACAGCTCGACAGCGCGGCATTGAGTGCCACTGCACCGCCGGACGCAACTCCGTAGCCCACGGATGTCGGCAGCGCGATCACCGGGGCAGCAACCAGGCCCGCAACGACACTGAACAGCGCTCCCTCCATGCCTGCCGCGACGATGATGACGCGGGCCTCGCGCAGCCTGCCGATCTGCGCGGTGAGCCGCCACAGCCCGGCGACCCCCACATCTCCGATCACCGGCGCGGCGTGCCCGTGGAAGGCCAGCGTGCGCGCCGCCTCATTCGCCGGTCCGAGGTCCGCCGTGCCGGCAGCGACGATCACGATGCCCTCGACCGGTGGGCCGGGATGCGGCCCACCGAGGATCGCCGTTCGGGAGTGCGCGTCGAAGTCGAGCTGCCTGCGCAGCGCTTCCGGCAGGTCGTCGTGCTGCGCCGGCGCGAGCCGCGTGAGCAGCAAGCGCGCGCCGTTCGTGGCCGCGGTATCCAGGATCGCGGCAATCTGTGCTGGCGTCTTCGGCTCGCAAAGCACAGCCTCGGCAACCCCGGTGCGCGCCTCGCGGTCCCAGTCGAGGACGAAGTCGCTCACGCCCGTCCGTGCAGGAAAGCGGCGCCGCGGCGATAGGGGCGGAAGCCGAGGAAGCGGCGGCGTTCGCCGGCGCACAGTTCATCCGCGATGTGCCGCATCGCGTCGTCCGGTTCCGGAGCCTCGACGACGATCCCGCCATGGGTGACGCGGCAGCGGAGATCCGTCCCTTGCGGCACGTGGGGGGCAAGCGCCCGCTCCATGCGCGCGACGAAGGCGAGGTCCCGGGCGCTGATCGCAATGCCTGTTTCGACGCGGCTCGAAAGGCAGGGCTGCGCCGGCAACTCGGAAATGTCGGCAAGATCGAAATCGCGCGCGAGGGCACGCACGGCGGCCTTGTCCATGCCGGCCTCGACGAACGGGTGGCGGACGCGGTGTTCGGCCGCAGCGATCAGGCCAGGCCGGTAGTCGCCAAGATCGTCCAGATTGGCGCCCGAGGCGATCGGCCCCGCCGTCACGTGTGCGATGCGGGCGTAGAGATTGGTCTTGCAGAAATAGCAGCGATTGACCGGGTTGGCGCGGTACTCAGGATCGGCGAATTCACCCGCGTCCACTTCCGTGAGCCGCCAGCCGAAGCGGGTCGCATGGTCTCGCACGCGGACCGTCGCCTCTGCCGGCACGGCGGGAGACAGCGCATGCACGACCTGCAAGCCGGGCAAGCCGGCGCGGTGCGCGGCATGGGCGAGCGTCATGCTGTCCACCCCACCGCTGACCGCTATCGCGAGGTTTGGCAGGTCCGCCAGAATGGATTCCAGCTCGGTCATGGCTCCTCCGCCCTACGCTTGGCGGCGCGGCGGGCTTCGAGTCCCGCGATGTGGGCAAGGTCATCGCTCTCCGCCTTATGGCTGGGACCCGCGGGCCGTGTCACTGTCTTCACGCGCACCGCGCCGGCATCCGCACTCGCACGCGGCAGCACAGCGCGGCGTGCCGCCTGCCAGCGCAGGCCGATGGTCGAAGTTTCGATGAAGCATGCGTCGGCGACGGCGTCGCGCGCGGTTGGCTCGACAAGCAGGCGAAACGTATGGACCGGCCGTCCCTTCTTGCCGATGGCGGGGATGAGCACGAGGTCCCGGACACCACCGGCGGCACGCAGCCGGTCCGCTGCGACGCCGATCTCTTCGGCGGACATATCGTCAATCTCGAAACTGAGGACGAGAATGTCTTCCTCATTCGGCCCGTCCGCCGCAGCCTCGAACAGCGTCGCGCGCAGGATATTGGGCTGATGCGGGAGTTCGCGTGTGCCGGCTCCGGTGCCGGTGCCCTGCAGGCGACCGGCCACCCGGGCCGCCGCGGTGTCGACGAGATGACGGAGAATTGCCGCGCCGGTCGGCGTGACACGTTCGCCTCCGATACCGTCGTCACGCCAGATGAAACCCTCCAGCAGCCGCGCCGTCGCCGGCGCGGGCACGGGCAGCAGCCCATGGCGAGTGCGCACGAGGCCGTCGCCCCGCGGCAGGGCGGAGACACTCCAGCGCGCACCCTCGAGGGCCGCCGCAATGCTGCCCGCCGCCGTGACGTCCATCAGCGAATCCCAGTCGCCGATCTCGTGGAAATGCACTTCGTCGACCGGCACGTGATGGATCGCGGCTTCGGCCTCGGCCAGATGGCGAAGAATGGCGGTCGCGTGCACGGCAGTGCCCGGACTGAGCGGCGCGGCGGAGAGGCGTGCCACCATGTCGCGAAAGCCGGCATGGGCGTGATGGTGGTGGTGGTGGTGGTGGTGGTGGTGATGCTGGTCGGCGACGGCAGCCGAAAGCCCGAAGCGCAGGCAGTGAAGGCCGGCGCTGGTGCCGGGCGTAAAGACCGGGGTGCCGGTTCCGGGCGGCAGCACGGCGGCAGCATCTGCCAGCACGCGGCCGCGCAGATCCGGCAAGGCGTCGACCAAGGCGGCGGCAAACATGTCGCCCGCGATGCCGCCCACCGCATCCAGGCGGATGGCGAGGGTCATGCGCCGGCGAAGACGGGCACGACGTAGGGGCCCTCGGGAATGAAGGCGACGTTCGGATCGTTGTGGCGCGCGATCGCCTCTTGCAACGCACGATCGACACTGGGCGTCAGCGTGACGCCCGTGATGCGACGCTCCTCGTCGTCGAGGCCGGTGGTGTAGAGCTCGACCCTGCCCAGCCGCATCGCCTTCATCTGCATCTCGGTCTGCCACTCGTCGATCTCCGCAAGCGACTTCGACGTCAGCGTGGCGAGGAAACGCTCCGGCCCCAAGGTGACCAGACGGGCCTGCGCCTCGCGGAATTCGGGCGAGCCGAACCCTTCGGAGCAGGAGGAGGCGATAATCAGCGTGCCGCCAGGCTCCAGGATATCGAGCGGCGTCACCATGCCTTTCACCGTCTGGTAGTAGGTCTTGTCCAACGGGTAGCCGGCGGAGGACGTGACGATCGTCTTGTAGCGGCGCTCCATGCCGATCTTGCAGGATGCGGTGACGAAGTCGACGGCCGCCATGTGGCTTTCGATGACCTCCCCGAACGTCACGTGCACGAGGTCACGGTCCTCGTCGATCACCGTGTTCAGCGCGTAGCAGTCGCCAAGGCGGCGAACGATCTCGAGCTGTTCCTCGTGCAGCGGATTGCCGATCAGATTGCACTGCACGGCAAGCGGATCCTCCATGAAACGGGCGGAGTGGAAGGTACGGATCGTTTCGTGATGCGCCACGCCGGGGGCGATCACCTTCCGACCGCCAGACCAGCCGGCCATGAAGTGCGGCTCGACCAGGCCAGTGGCGATGCGCAGGTCCGCCTCGACGAAACGGCGGTCGAGCCCGATCGGCGTGCCGCGCGTCGCAGTGCGCCCGAGGTCGACATGCATCGCCTCGTCACGCGCGAAATGATTCTCGACCCGCACGTTGGCCATCACCCAGGGATCGCCAACCAGCTCGGCGAGCTCCTCGCCCTCGTTCGGACGATGCAGCCCGGTTGCGACCAGGATCGTGATGGCACCGAGAGGAATGCCGGCGGACACCATGGTCTGCACCATCGGGCGCAGGAACAGCCGGTTCGGTACCGGGCGCGTGATGTCGCAGATGAGGATGCAGGCACTCTTCCTCCCCTGTGCCAGCTCCGCCAGCGCGGGCGCGCCGATCGGCCTGGCGAGCGCGGTTGCGATGGCGCCTCTTGGGTCCGAAAGCTTCGGCATCGCACCCTTGCGGATGACCGTGGGACGGACGCCGGCCGGGACCGTGACTGGCAGATGGCCCTTGCCGAACAGCAGGTCGATCCGTGTTTCGGTCATTGTCCGGCCTCGCCCGTTAGGAGGTGCTAACCGTCTGCTGCGGGGGGGGGGGGGCGGCAGATGGCGGTCCCGTCACCATGCCTCGCATGCTCTCACCGTTCAACCGCCACCATTCGGGCAGGATGCGGACATCCCAACCGATGCTGAAATGCTTCACATCCGTCTCCAAACAGGACGCAGCCTGTTCGATATCGGCACGTTCAACGCACTTCTTCAGCGCCAACTCGTTCGTCTTGGGCTCCGCGACATCGCTCGACCTGAATAAGCCCGAGGGCAAGCGGATCCTGGAGGATCTCATCCGCAGCGCCGACAACGTGCTCGAGGGTTATTTGCCGGGAACGATGGATCGCATGGGGCTGGGCGACGATTACCTGCGCGCGCTCTGCGATCGCCGCCCTCTACAGGCGGGCCACGACGGGCCGCGGCTGTCAATCGACGCCTCGCAGGCTGAGGTCGGCAGCGCTCGAGCGAGCTCGGTCGACGACAAATATCTGGCTTCTCTGCAGGAGAAGACGCATGAGGCGGTGTCTCGATGGCGCCCGTGTCATCGACGGAAATGAGGAAACATGAGCCGGCGCTGGACGGGTGACCTCATCATGCTGGGAACGTCCCTGCTGATGGGATCGAGCTATCCCTTTGCCAAGGACGTGCTCGCCGTCATGAGCCCGCTGCTCTACAGCAGCTCGCGCTATGTCATCGCCGGGCTGTTCATGTTCGCCGTGCTGGTCTTGCGCCGCCAGCCGATCGGCCTGCCACGGCGCGACTGGCTGCCGATGCTGCTGCTGTCGCTGGTCGGCGTCTGCCTGTTCCAGGCGTGCTGGGGGCTCGCGATGGTGCGCACGCCGCCCAGCGTCGGCGCGATCGTCATGACCACGACCACCGCCTTCGCCGCGATCTTCGCCTGGATGCAGGGCCATCGCCTGTCGGCGCTCGGCTGGAGCGGCATCGCCACCGCCTTCGCCGGCGTCGTGCTGGTGGTCAACAACAGCCTGACGGACTTCACGCTCTCGTTCGGCACTCTCGACGGCGCGCTGATCTGGATCGTCGCCGCCATCGCCTGGGCGGTCTATGTCGACCGCGCCGTGCCGTTCAACCTGCGCCTGGGCGCCCTGCGGGTCATGGCCTGGACGACCCTGATGGGCTCGGTCGTGCTGCTGGCCGTGGCGCTCGCCGTTGACTCCCTGAGCGAATTCACCCGCCTCGGCGACCGGTTGCTCGCCTACTGGCTCTACACCGCCATCTTCCCGGTCGGCGTTGCCTTCCTGGGCATCGCCGCCGGCCTCGAGCGGCTCGGGCTGAGCCGCGTGATGCTCTACATGTACCTGATCCCGGTCGCCGGGGTCGGGCTGGCGGCCGCCTTCTTCGGCGATCCGCTGACCCCGGCGCGCGTTCTGGGCGGTCTGGTCGTGCTGGCCGGCGTCGTGCTGACGCGGGTCGCACTCGACCGTGCGGCCCGCCTTCGCTAGAAGAAGCCCGTGAAAAGCATCGTCACAGACATTCCTCGGACGGCCGTTGCCGACGAGTTCGCCACCCCCGGAACGGGCGGGCGGCGGGCATTCGTGTCGCGCCAGACCAAGGAAACCCGCATCGCCGCCGCCATCAACCTCGACGGCACCGGCCAGTACGACATCAAGACCGGCATCGGCTTCCTCGACCACATGCTGGAGCAGCTGAGCCGCCACAGCCTGATCGACATCACGCTGCGCGCCGAGGGCGACCTCCATATCGACTACCACCACACGACGGAAGATTCAGGCATCGTGCTGGGCGAATGCCTCAGCCAGGCGCTGGGCAACCGCGCCGGCATCCGCCGCTACGGCAGCGCCAAGATCCCGATGGACGAGACGTTGACCGAGGTGGCGCTCGACGCCTCCAACCGGCCGTATCTGGTGTGGAAGGTGAACTTCACCAAGCCCAAGCTCGGCACGATGGACACCGAGCTGTTCAAGGAATGGTTCCAGGCCTTCGCCCAGCTCGGCGGCCTCACGCTGCACGTCTGGAACCAGTACGGCGAGAACAACCACCATATCGTCGAGAGCTGCTTCAAGGGCCTTGCCCGCGCGCTGCGCGTCGCCTGCGAAATCGATCCGCGACAGACCACGGCGGTGCCCAGCACCAAGGGTGTGCTGTAGGCACGCATCCAGCATGACCGTCGCGATCGTCGATTACGGCTCGGGCAACCTCCGCTCCGCCGCCAAGGCCTTCGAGCGCGCCGCGCGCGAAGCGGGCACGCACGAGCGCGTGCTGGTGACCGCAAACCCCAACGAGGTCGCCGCCGCGGACCGCATCGTGCTGCCCGGCGTCGGCGCCTTCGCCGACTGCCGCGCCGGCCTGTACGGCGTGCCGGGCATGGTCGAGGTCCTGCAGCGCGAGGTGATCGAGCGCGGCAAGCCGTTCCTCGGCATCTGCGTCGGCATGCAGCTCATGGCCACGCGCGGCGTCGAGTACGGCGTCCATGCCGGGCTCGACTGGATCGCGGGCGACGTGGTGCGGATCGAGCCGGGCAAGGACCATCTCAAGATCCCGCACATGGGCTGGAACGAACTGCTGGAGCTGAAGCCCCATCCGGTGCTGGAGGGCCTCGCGCCGCACGACCATGCTTATTTCGTGCACTCCTTCCAGCTCGAGACGGCCAGGCCGGAGACCTTGCTGGCCACCACCGACTACGGCGGCCAGATCACCGCCGTCGTCGGGCGGGATAATCTTGCCGGCACGCAGTTCCATCCGGAAAAGAGCCAAGCGACCGGCCTTCGCCTGATCGGCAATTTCCTGCGCTGGAAGCCGTAGACGGCTGCTCATGCTCTTCCGGACCGCGAGCCTCTGGCTCGCTCATGATCATGAGCGAGCCAGAGGCTCGCGGTCCGGAAGAGCATGACCATGGCAAGGCACGGGGACCGTAGAGCAAGTGTAGCCGGACTTGCCGCGCCCGCTGGACGCCTTACTGTCACATCATGATCGCTCGCAGGAACCTTCTCACGGGACTGGCCGCTTCGGTTGCAGCGGGATGCAGCACGCGCCAAGTTCCCTCGACGGCCTACCAGTATCCCATCGCCCCGCCGCCGCCGGACCGCGCCACCATGGGATTGGATGCGGTGATCGACATCAGCCGCAGCGTAACCGTCACCGACTTCCGGCAAGTACGCCAAAGCGGCATCCGCGGTGTCATCCACAAGGCGAGCGAAGGCGGCGACTACGCGGACTCGGCCTGTGCCGCGAGACGCCCGCAGGCCGAAGCGGCCGGAGTGCTCTGGGGCACCTACCACTACGGCACCGGGCAAATGTCGGGAGCGCAGCAGGCGGCGTTCTTCCTCAACATGTCGCGACCGGGGCCCAGGACCCTGCTCGCCCTGGACCTCGAGGCGAATGACAACAATCCGTCGAACTCCATGAGGCTGGACCAAGCCGAGGCCTTCGTGCGGGCGGTGGCCGACGCGACCGGCCGGCTGCCGGTCGTCTACGTGCACCCGGCCTGGGCCAATGGCGAGCCGCTGCCGAATTCGGGCCTCAGCTTCGGCGCCCGCATCACCCCGGACTCGATCCTCGCGCGCTGCGGCCTCTGGGTCGCCGATTACCACGACTCGCCCGAGATCCCGTTCGCCTGGACCGCGACCGGCTGGCGGCTCTGGCAATATGCGGGTGACGAAAGCGCGAGCCGTCCCGCCTACAACCAGACCACCATCGTGCAGGGCGTCAGCCACTGCGATCGCAACCTGTTCAACGGCGACGCGGACGCCCTCAATCGGTTCTGGGGCGCGGGCGCCTGAAGGTGAGAAACAGATGAGCACGCTCCTCGATGACGGCGATCTGGTCGATCGCATCCTGGCCCATGTCGACGGCAAGTCGACGGACAAGGGCACGACGGTGTGGCGCGAGCCGGCCGCGAATTATTCCTCGCGCGAACGCTTTGCCGCCGAGCTGGAAGTGCTGCGCCGCGTGCCGATGGCGTTCTGTCCGTCCGCTGCCCTGCCGGAGCCCGGCTCGTACATCGCGCGCACGACGGTCGGCACGCCGCTTCTCGTCGTGCGGGGAACCGACGGAATCGTTCGCGGCTTTCGCAATGCCTGCCGTCACCGCGGCATGAAGCTCGAGGAAGGCGAAGGCTGCAAGCGGGCGTTCGCCTGTCCCTACCACGCCTGGACCTACGGTCTCGACGGCACGTTGCGTCACATTCCCGGCGAAGACGGCTTTCCCGGGCTGGACAAGGACGAGCACGGCCTCGTGCCGGTGACGGTGCAGGAACAGGGCGGCCTCGTCTTCGTGACGCAGGAGGCGCCTTTGTCCGACGGCCCGCTGCCGGACGTGCCGGACCTCCTGCCGCCCGACTACGTGCTGTTCAACAAGATCGAGTTCGACGACAAGGCGAACTGGAAGCTGATCGGCGAGACCTCCATGGAGGGCTATCACATCAAGGCTCTCCACAGCCAATCGTTCTATCCATACGGCTACGACAACCTGAACGTGGTCGAGCTGCATGGCCGCAATTCACGCATCGTCTTTCCGTTCCGCCGCATCGAGAAGCTGCGCCAGATGCCGCGCGAAGAATGGAAGGTCCAGGGACGCATCACCGACGTGCATCAGCTCTTTCCCAACACGCACGTCAGCTTCCTGTCGAGCCACGCGATGCTCATCATCCTCGAACCGGTGTCGCCCTCGGAAACGCACTGGGTCATCTATCAGCTCGCCCCGCGGATCAAGAACGGCAAGCCGCTCGATATCACCGAGGCCAGGCGCGATGCCAATTTCGTGCAGGACGCCGGCTTGACCGAAGACCGCCGCGCGGCCTGCGCCATCCAGGCGGGACTCGCGTCGGGTGCCAATACCCACTTCACGTTCGGCCACTACGAACAGGCCATCGGCCATTTCCACCGTCACCTGACGGAGCACGTCGAGAAGCTGAAGGCGCAGCAAGACTAGCGCGTGGACATTCGACCGTCAGTGAGAAGGCGATCAGCCTACCCACCCAACCTCACCCTGAGAGCTTGTGAATTTATCGGCCGGCAGTGAGAAGACCAATCTGGCTACCCCTCCGCCTTATCCTGAGGAGCGCAGCGCAGCGTCTCGAAGGATGGCGACGCGAAGGACGCACGGAAAGTGCTGCGATCTCGGCATTTTATCGAGGTTGTACGCGTTGCCACGCTTCGAGACGCTGCGCTGCGCTACGCTCCTCAGGGTGAGGAAAGTGGGTAGCAATATTCATCCTTAACTCGCCAAACTATTCTTTCACAAACTCTGAGGAGCGCAGCGAAGCGAAGCGTCTCGAAGGGTGGCGACGAGAAGGACGTGGCGCAAAGCTGCTGGGATCATGAACTCTGCCCGCGGAGTGCGTGTTGCCATCCTTCGAGACGATTCGCTGCGCTACGCTTTTCAGAGTTTGTGGATTTTATTGGCCAGAGGGGAAATGACCAGTCTGGCAACCCTCCCGCCTCATCCTGAGGAGCGTAGCGCAGCGGAGCGTCTCGAAGGATGGCGACTCGAAGGACGTAGCAACGGTGCTGGAAACACCGGAGTTTAGCAAGGTCGTGCGCGTTGCCACCCTTCGAGACGCTCCGCTGCGCTGCGCTCCTCAGGGTGAGGCAAGTGGGAAGCGAGATCATCTTTGAATCGCTAATTCGATTTTTTCACAAGCTCTCAGGATGAGGCGGTAGAGTAACAAAGGCCAAGGAAAGACGTCTGAATGGCAATCGTTCACAGGCTCTAAGCGGCACGATGTTTGGCGCCTAACCGCGTGGGGATAGAACGCCTGCGCCGTCACAATAACTTCATCATTCGAAAGCCAATCGGTAACGCGACCTTCGCATGGTGCGCCCGTCCCAAGGCGTACCCATGTGTCCCATGACATCCTTCGACGCGGCGCAAGTCCGGCGCCAGCGCTGGCTTTCTGTTCTCTCAAAGGCCCCCGCCGACCGCCTGGAAGAGCTCTGGCACGGATTGGGCCCGGCGCCGTCCTATAGCGTGCTGCGCCAACCCGAGATCGGGCTGGTCATGGTCCAGGGCCGCATCTCCGGCTCGGGTTCCCCCTTCGCCGCCGGTGAGATGACGGTCACGCGCGCCGCCGTGCGGCTGCAGACCGGCCAGCTCGGCATTGGCTATGTCGGCGGCCGCCATCTGCGCCAGGCCGAGATCGTGGCGGCGCTCGATGCGATGGGCCAGATGCCCGAGTGGCAGGACCGGATCGAAGACCGGGTCGTGGCGCCGCTCGCCGCGGAAGCCGACGCGCGCCGCCGGCTGCGCGCCTCCAAGGCCGCCGCGACCAAGGTCGATTTCTTCACCGTCGCCCGGGAAGCCGGCACATGACCGACATTGCGCCCGGCCTCGCCGATCCGTCGCACGACAGCCAGCGCCTGTTCCGCACGGTGCTCGACGCCTTCTCCCATCCCGGCCGGATCGTCGCCTTGCCGGAAGCGCCGACCGGCGTCGGGCCGCTCAGCCACGCGGCCACGGCCTTCGTTCTCACGCTCGTCGATCGCGACACGCCGCTCTGGCTCGCCCCCGCTTTCGATATCGCCGCCGTCCGCGACTTCGTGCGCTTCCACACCGGCGCACAGATCGCCCCGCGCGAGGCCGACGCGCTGTTCGCCCTGCTGACGCCCGACCGCACGCCGCTGCTCGACGGCTTCGCCATTGGCACCGATGCCTATCCCGATCGCTCCGCCACGCTCGTGATCGAAGTGCCGTCGCTCACCGGTGGCGCGTCGCGCACGGTCCGCGGTCCCGGCATCGAGTCGCGCACCGAGATCGCCATCGCCGGGCTGCCCGACTCGTTCTGGAGCGAATGGGTCGCCAATCACGCTCTGTTCCCGTGCGGCGTCGACCTCGTCTTCACCTCCGGCGCCGGGCTCCTGGCGCTGCCGCGCAGCATCGTCGTGGAGGCCTGAAGCATGTATGTGGCAGTCAAGGGCGGCGAGACGGCGATCGAGCACTCGCTCGAGCTGCTGGCCGACCGGCGCCGCGGGGCGCGCGACGTCGCCGAACTCTCGCTGCAGCAGATCGACGAGCAGCTCTCGCTCGCCGTCGATCGCGTGATGACCGAGGGCTCGTGCTACGACCGCGAGCTCGCCGCGCTCGCCATCAAGCAGGCGCGCGGCGACCTGGTCGAGGCGATCTTCCTTCTGCGCGCCTACCGCACCACCCTGCCGCGGTTCGGCGACACCCTGCCGATCGACACCAGCCGCATGGTCGCCGAGCGGCGCATCTCCTCGACCTTCAAGGACGTGCCCGGCGGACAGGTGCTGGGCCCGACCTTCGACTACACGCACCGCCTGCTCGACTTCACGCTGATGGCCAACGGCGAGCGCCCGGTCGCGCCGACGGCGCCGGTCGATGCGGCGCGCGACCTGCCGCGGGTCGGTGACATCCTCGAGCGCGAGGGCATGCTCGAACCGCCTCCGGCCGAGGCCGGCACGCATCAGGACATCACGCGCGCGCCGCTCACCCTGCCCGCGTCACGGCCGGTCCGGCTGCAGAACCTGGCGCGCGGCGACGAGGGCTTCCTGCTCGCCCTCGCCTATTCGACCCAGCGCGGCTACGGCAACAACCATCCGTTCGTCGGCGAGATCCGCTTCGGCGCCGTGCCGGTGTCGTTCGTGCCCGAGGAGCTGGGCTTCGCGATCGAGATCGCCGAGATCGACGTGACCGAATGCGACATGGTCAACCAGTTTGCCGGCTCGCACGACGTGCCGCCGCAGTTCACCCGCGGCTATGGGCTGGCCTTCGGTCATGCCGAGCGCAAGGCGATGGCCATGGCGCTGGTCGACCGCGCGCTGCGCGCCCAGGAATTGTCCGAGAACGCGACCTCGCCCGCTCAGGACGAGGAGTTCGTGCTGGCGCACTCCGACAGCGTCGAGGCGTCGGGTTTCGTGCAGCACCTCAAGCTGCCGCACTATGTCGATTTCCAGTCCGAGCTCGTCGTCGTGCGTACCTTGCGCGCCGAGGTCGAGGCGCGACTGCAGCAAGCTGCGGAGTAAGACGGTGCCGGATAGCCATCAGGACGGCGGCGCGTACAACTACGCCTACCTGGACGAGCAGACCAAGCGGATGATCCGCCGCGCCATCCTGAAAGCAGTGGCGGTGCCCGGCTACCAGGTGCCGTTCGGCGGCCGCGAGATGCCGCTGCCCTATGGCTGGGGCACCGGCGGCATCCAGGTGACTGCCGCCATCATCGGCCGCGACGACACGCTCAAGGTGATCGACCAGGGCGCCGACGACACCACCAACGCCGTCTCGATCCGCCGCTTCTTCGCCCGCGTCGCCGACGTCGCGACCACGACCCGCACCGAGGAGGCGACGGTCATCCAGACCCGCCATCGCGTGCCGGAGACGCCGCTGAAGGAAGGCCAGATCCTGGTGTTCCAGGTGCCGATCCCCGAGCCGCTGCGCATGCTCGAGCCGCGCGAGACCGAGACGCGCACGCTGCATGCCCTGTCCGAATACGGCGTGATGCAGGTCAGCCTGTACGAAAGCATCGCGCGGCATGGCCGCATCGCCAAGACCTACAACTATCCGGTGCTGGTGAACGGGCGCTACATGATGAGCCCCTCGCCCATTCCGAAGTTCGACAATCCCAAGCTCGACCGCAATCCAGCCTTGCAGCTCTACGGCGCGGGCCGCGAGAAGCGCATCTATGCCGTGCCGCCCTACACGCCGGTGAAGAGCCTCGACTTCGACGACCATCCGTTCGAGATCGAGCGTTGGTCCGAATGCTGTGCGTTGTGCGGCTCGCGCGAATCGTTCCTCGACGAGATGATCGTAGACGACGCGGGGAAGCGGCTGTTCGTCTGCTCCGACACCGACTACTGCCAGGAACGCCAAGCCGAGCAGGGACAAGGGGAGTCTGCCAAGTGAGTGCCCCCCTGCTCTCCGCGCGCGGCATCACCAAGCGCTTCGGGGGACGTATCGCCTGCCGCGACGTGAGCTTTGACCTGTGGCCCGGCGAGGTGCTCGGCATCGTGGGCGAATCGGGTTCGGGCAAGACGACCCTGCTCAATTGCCTCGCGGGCCGCATGACGCCCGACGACGGCACGGTCACCTACGAGTCCGCGGCGGCCGGCACGGTCGATGTCCATGGCCTCAGCGAGGCGCGACGCCGCCTGCTCGCCCGCACCGAATGGGGCTTCGTCAACCAGGATGCGCGCGAGGGCTTGCGCATGGGCGTGAGCGCCGGCGCCAATATTGGCGAGCGGCTGATGGCGATCGGGGCGCGCCACTACGGCACCATCCGCCAGACCTCGTCCGACTGGCTGGCGCGGGTCGAGATCGACCTCGACCGTCTCGACGACCGGCCGACGACCTATTCCGGCGGCATGCGGCAGCGCCTGCAGATCGCCCGCAACCTCGTCAGCGAGCCGCGGCTGGTGTTCATGGACGAGCCGACCGGCGGCCTCGACGTGTCGGTGCAGGCGCGATTGCTCGACCTGCTGCGCGGGCTGGTCGACCGCTTCCATCTCTCGGCCGTGCTGGTGACGCACGACCTCGGCGTGGCGCGGCTGCTGACCCATCGCCTGATGGTCATGCAGGGCGGCCAGGTCGTCGAGGACGGCCTGACCGACCAGGTGCTCGACGACCCGCAGCATGCCTATACGCAGATGCTCGTCGCCTCGATCCTGCCGGTGTGATGACGATGCTCCCTGTCCTGCGCGTTTCCGCCCTCAACAAGTCCTTCGTGGTGCATGCGCAGGGTCACCTGGCGCTGCCCGTGCTGCAGGACGTGGCGCTCGCCGTCGCACCAGGCGAGTGCCTGGCGCTGGTCGGCCCCTCCGGTGCCGGCAAGAGCACCCTGCTGCGCTCGCTCTATGGCAACTACCGGCCGCAGTCCGGCTCGATCCAGGTCCGTCATCGCGACCACTGGGTGGAACTGGTCGGCGCCGAGCCGAGGATCACGCTCGATGTCCGCCGCCATACGATGGGCTTCGTCAGCCAGTTCCTGCGCGTCATCCCGCGGGTCGGCGCCGTCGATGTCGTCGCTGAGCCGATGGTGCGGCGCGGTGCCCCCTTGGAAGAGGCGCGCCGCCGCGCCGAGTTCCTGCTCGGCCTGCTCGGCATTCCCGACCGGCTGTGGGCGCTGCCGCCCGCGACCTTCTCCGGCGGCGAGCAGCAGCGGGTCAACATCGCGCGCTCGCTGATCGCCGACTATCCGATTCTGCTGCTCGACGAGCCGACCGCGTCGCTCGACGCGGCCAATCGTGACGGCGTGATCGACCTCATCCGCCAGCGCCGCGAAGCGGGTGCGGCGATCGTCGGCATCTTCCACGACGGGGCCGTGCGCGATGCGGTCGCAACCCGTCTTCATAACGTCGCCCTGCCCGGAGCACAGCCATGAGCACGGAGATCGTCCTGACCAACGGCCGCATCGTGACGGCGGATGCCGCCTTCGAGGGCAGCGTCGTGGTGCGCGACGGCCGAATTGCCGAAGTGAGCCACGGCCGCTCCTGCGCCGCCGGCGCCATCGACCTGGAGGGCGACACGCTGGTGCCCGGCCTGATCGAGCTGCACACCGACAACATGGAGAAACACTTCTCGCCGAGGCCCGGCGTGAAGTGGCCCGCGGTGCCGGCCGTGATGGCGCACGACACCCAGATCGCCGCCGGCGGTATCACGACCGTGTTCGACTCGCTGTCCCTGGGCGACGTGCGCGGCGACACCGACCGGGTGCAGAACCGCACCCGCATGGTCGAAGCGATCTGCGAGGCGAGCGAGCGGCGCATGACCCGTGCCGAGCATCGCCTCCACCTCCGCTGCGAGGTCACGCCCGACGACGCGATCGAGGCGGTGGACCGTTGGATCGACCTGCCGCTGGTCGGGCTGATGTCGATCAACGACCACACGCCCGGTCAACGCCAGTTCCTCGATCCCTCGAAGCTGAAGCAATACTACATGGGCAAGTTCGCCATGACCGAGGAGCAGTTCGAGGTATTTCACGCGCGCTCGCTCGAGCTGCATCAACGCAACGCGGTCAAGCACCGGCACGAGATCGTGTCGCGCGCCCAGGCGCGCGCCCTGCCGCTCGCCAGCCACGACGACGCCACCACCGAGCACGTGTTGGAGGCCGTACGCAACGGCATGACCATCGCCGAGTTCCCCACCACCTGGGAGGCAGCCGGAGCTTCGCGCGACGCCGGGCTGGCCGTGCTGGTCGGCGCGCCCAACCTGGTGCTCGGCGGTTCCCACTCCGGCAACATCGCCGCCATCGACCTGATCCGCGCCGGCCAGGCCGATATCCTGTCGTCGGACTATGTGCCGGCGAGCCTGATGGAAGGTGTTTTCAAGCTGCCTGGCAGCGATGCCGGCATCGACCTGCCGCATGCCGTGCGGCTCGCCTCGCTCAATCCCGCGCGCGCCGTGGGCCTCAACGATCGCGGCGAGATCGCTGCCGACAAGCGGGCCGACCTGGTCCGGGTGCGCATGCTGGGCGATGCGCCGATGGTGCGCGCCGTGTGGCGCGAAGGCGAGCGGGTCGTCTGATGCACGGTCATGTCATCCGGACTAAAAGACCGTGACCCCTCTCGTCTATGTCATGGGACCGTCCGGTGCGGGCAAGGATTCGGTGATGAACCTCGCACGCGACATGCTCGCGCCCGACGCGCCGGTGGTCTTCGCCCATCGCTACATCACGCGCCCGGCCGAGGCGGGCGGCGAGAACCATATTGCGCTCACACAGGCCGAGTTTGCCTTGCGCCGCGAGCACGGGCTCTTCGCCTTCCACTGGGTAGCGCATGGCAATCACTATGGCATCGGCCGCGAGGTCCATGGCTGGCGCAAGGCCGGCCTGGCCGTCGTGATCTCGGGGTCGCGCGAGCATTTCCTCAAGCTGGGCGGGATCGACGACGACACCTGGCCGGTGCTGATCACCGCCCCCGTGGCACGGCTGGCCGAGCGGCTTGCGGCGCGCGGCCGGGAACCCGGAAGCGCCACCGCCGCGCGGCTGGATCGCAGCGAGGCCTATGACATGACGGACCCGCGCCTCGTCACGATCCTGAACGACGGCGCCCTGGAGACGGCGGCGCAATCCTTCGTCAGCTTGATCGCCAGACTTCAACCTTCGTCGGCCGTCCGACGCCGAGCCTGAAGCGCTCCAGCATGGTGAAAGCGCGGTCGGGCGCGGCCTGGCGGAAGACGCAGAGATCGCGCACCGGCAGGGGACGGTCGACCAGATGCGAAAACCGCTGGCGCAGGATGTTCGTCACCACCGTCCGCTCGGCCGCATCCGGAAGCCGGCCGGTGAGCGTCAGATGGAAGCGCCATTCCTCCAGCACATAGGGATAGCCCCAGCGCAGCAGCAGCTCGTCCTGCCGCGGCGAAAGACCGGCCGCGCGCCGCCGCGCCAGCTCTTCTTCGCCCGCGGGCCGGCGGAACTCATCGAACTCGATCACGCAAAGGTCCGCGAGGTCCTGCAGCTCGGGTGAGCGGGCCGTCGGTACCAGGGCCAGGAAGCCTGACAGCTCGGCGAGCGCGAGCGGTGGCGTATTGAAGGTGCGCCGGCTCGCCGCGAAGCGGCCAACCGCGGCGAGGAAGTCGGTCTCGGACACGTCGTCGATCAGCGCCATGGGCGGCTTCAACGTGGCGTGAAAGCCATAGCGGCGCGGCTCCGCGGTGATCTCGGCCAGGCGCCGCGGATCGAGCCCCGACGACAGCGGCAGGCGAGGCGCGCGGCCGGCGTCGGCCGTGCAGCCCAGCCACTGGCTCGCGAGAACGGCAAGGGCTTCCTCCGGACGGGGTGCGTAATAGAGCGCGTAGCGCGGCGGGGCTTTGCTCATGCCAGCTGGCCCCGGCGGCCGATCAGGGCAAAGCGGAGCTGGTTCGACACCATGTCGATGGCAGCGACAGCGATCAGGATCATCACGATGATGAACGAGGCCTGCTGCAGCTCGAGAGTCCGGATCGCCTCGGCAAGGTGCAGGCCGATACCGCCAGCGCCGACGATGCCGATGATGGTCGCCGAGCGGGTATTCGATTCGAAGAAATAGAGCACCTGGCTCGCCAGCACGGGGAAGACCTCCGGCAGGATGCCGAAGCGGATGCCAAGAATCGCGCTGCCGCCAGTCGAGATGATGCCCTCGCGCGGCTTGCGGTCGGCGGCCTCGATCGCCTCGGAGAACAGCTTGCCGAAACTTCCGATGTCGGAGGTCATGATCGCCAGCACCCCCGCAAAGGGACCGAGCCCCACCACGTTGATCCAGATCAGCGCCCAAATGAGGATATCGACGCTGCGGATGGTGTCGAGCGAGCGGCGCGAGAGGAAGTGCAGGACCCGGGCGGTGGTCACGTTCTTCGCCGCCAGCAGCGCAAGTGGTACGGCCAGCACGGCCGCTGCCAGCGTCCCCAGCAGCGAGATCGCCACCGTCTCGATCAGTGACATCACATAGACGCGGACGTGGGCCCAGTCGCCGGGATTGGGTGGCAGCATGAGGCCCGCGATCTCGCCCAGCTTGCCGAGCCCGGCCAGGAACTTGCCATCGAAGAAACCGAGCTGGGCCATGCCGAACAGCAGCAACAGGGCGGCGGCGATGCCCATCGCGAGCAGGAACTGCCGGCTCCTGCTCGGCCGGCCGAAATGATGCGGATGCCGCGCGCGGATCGCGGCCGTGTCGACCGTCATGCGCGTGGCCATCAGCGGCGGTCCTCCAGGCCGATCAGGCGATGGCGCACCACGCCGGTCAGCGTGTCGATCACCGACACCGCGATCACGATCAGCAGCAGGATCGCCGAGACGTCGGAATAGTAGAACTTGCGGATTGCCTCCACGAGATCCATGCCGATGCCGCCGGCGCCGACGAAGCCCATCACCGTGGCGCCACGCACATTGACCTCGAAACGCAGCAGCGTGTAGCTGACGAAGTTCGACATTGTCTGCGGCAGAGCGCCATAGCGCATCGCCGCGGTCCAGTGCGCGCCCGTCGCCGTCACGCCTTCGACTGGCTTCATGTCGATGTTCTCGACCACCTCGGCGAACAATTTGCCAAGTGCGCCCAAGGTGTGAATGGCCACCGCCAGCACGCCCGCCATCGGCCCGAGCCCGAATGCGATCACGAACAGCAGCGCGAAGACCAGTTCCGGCACGGTGCGGCAGAGCTCGCAGAAGCGGCGCATCAGCACGCGGAGCCACGGCCGCGGCGAGACATTAGCCGCGGCCAGGAAGCAGAGGAAGAAAGCGCCGATCGCGCCCAGCGCGGTGCCGACGTAGGCCATCAGCAAGGTCTCGGCGAGCAGCCGCAGCCAGCGCGCCAGACCCCAGTACCATTCGACCGGGTCGGTGAACACCAGCGCGCCGCTATCGAGATGAAGCAACCGACCGAGATAGCTCGTGAAGTTGCCCAGATTGGCGAAGAACTTGACAGGGTCGACCTCGGCTGAGACCGACGACAGTGCGACCGCCACGACGACACAGGCGGCGATCAGGATCGAGTTCCAGCGCCGGGCGCGGACCGACGCGTCGTAGGCCGCGAGCAGCGGCCTCAGTTGCGCGTCGGGCAGATGGACGACCGGTGACGCCACGCGGCATCAGCTCTTCTGCTTGCGCAGGCTGTCGACGAACTTGATCAGCTCGACAACGCCTTCGTAGTACTTGGCGTCTACGGGCTTGAATTCGCGGTCCTTGCCGTCCGACAGCTTGTCGAAGGCGGCCTTGGCCTTGGTCGGCGCTTCCTGGAAGGCCTTCGCGATCGCCGCCTTGAGGTCAGCCGGGAGGTCGGCCGGATAGGCAAAGGGCGAGTTGGGGATCAGGTCCGACTTCGTGATGATCCGGAAGTCCTCTTTCTTGGCGAGGCCCTTGGCCACCATGCGCGTCAAGTTCGAATCGTCGTCGGAGTTCCACCAGTTGGCGGCTACGTCGACCGTCTTCTGCTGCAACGCAATGACCGCGTTCTCATGGCTGCCGGCATAGGTGACGTGCGCGAAGTAGCTATCGGGATTGATCTTCAACTTGTTCAGCAGGAAGCGCGGCACGTTGTTGCCAGAGGCCGAGTTGGGGTCGACCAGGCCGAGATTCTTGCCCTTGAGGTCTTCCAACGTCTTGTAAGGGCTGTCGGCACGCACGTAAAAGACCGAGTAGTAGCCGAGTGTGCCGTCGCCGTTCACGGTGGTGCAGAACGGCTCGACCTTCACGCCGGTCACGACCGCGCGGGCATAGGCGGCCGGGCCGTAGCCCGCGATGTGGATCGTGCCGTTGCGCTGCCCTTCGATCACCGCGGCGTAGTCGTTGGCGACGCGCAGGGTCACCTTGGTGCCAAGTTCCTTGGAGAGGTACTCGACGAACGGCGCATAACGATCGGTCACGCCCGACGCGTTTTCGGCCGGCACCACCGCCAGCACCAGCTCGGGATACTTGGACTTCCAGGACTGAGCGCGGGCGCCGCCGGCCAGGATCGCGCTGCCGGCAGCGAGCGTCGTGCCGAGCATGAGTCGACGGTTGATCATGAATGTCTCCTTGCTGTGAAGAGGGGTCAGGGACCAGCGACAGCGAAGCCGGGCACCGTGCCGAAGTCGGGGCGGGCATTGGCAGCGGCGACGTCCCCGGCTTCCAGCCCGTAGAGGTCGCGCGCCACGCCTTCGGTAAGCTGCGCCGGCACGCCGTCGAACACGATGCGGCCCGATGCCAAGCCGACCAGCCGGTCGCAGTACTTGCGCGCCAGCTCGAGGCTGTGGAGGTTGACCATCACCGTGATGCCGAAGTGCTTGTTGATGTGCAGCAGCGCGTCCATCACCACCTGGGTGTTGCGCGGATCGAGCGAGGCGATCGGCTCGTCGGCCAGGATGATCTCGGGCTCCTGGATCAGCGCGCGGGCGATCGCCACCCGCTGCTGCTGGCCGCCGGACAGGGTGTCGGCGCGCTGGCCCGACAGGCGGGCCATGTCGAGGCCCTCGAGCGCGGAGAGGCCCATCGCCTTCTCCTCCTCGGTCCACAGCTTGAGCAGCGCGCGCCACAGCGGCGCATGGAAGGCCCGGCCCATCATGACATTGGTCAGCACGTCGAGCCGGCCGGCGAGGTTGAACTGCTGGAAGATCATGGCGCAGCGCGCGCGCCAGGCGCGCAGGTCGCGGCCCTGCAGCGCGGTGACGTCGGTGCCTTCGAAGAAGATGCGGCCGTCGCTCGGGTCATTCAGCCGGTTGATCATGCGCAGCAAGGTCGACTTGCCGGAGCCCGACTGGCCGATCACCCCGACGAGCTGGCCCTTGGGCACGACCAGCGAGATGCCGTCGACGGCGCGCTTGTCGCCGAACTTCTTCACCACACCGTCCAGCCGCAGCATGCCCGACTCCGCAACGCGCCCCGTGAGGGCTCCGTAGCCGGTGCAGGCTGCAGAGGGGCGACTCTTTGGTTACAGAAATGCGACTGGCGGATAAGCCGGGATATGCATGGGCACCGATTGTCCATCCGCAGGGCGCGGAATAGGCTCTTGCCGCTCTCTACCGCGTACCCGCGTTCTCAATTGCCGAACAACAAAACGCTCTCGGGAGGAGCTCTCATGACCAGCCAAACCAGTGCCCGCGATTTGTCGCGGCGCGGCCTGATCGCGGCAGCCGGCCTCGGCACTGCTGCCCTACCCCTGTTGGCGCAAGCGCAGACCACCCCGCCAGCCCCGGTCGGTCCGCCCACCACGATCACGACTCCGCCGCGCGATTTCAGCCCGCGCGGCGCGCCCACCACCTATTTCAGCGATCCTGATGTCCTCGCGGTCGATCCTTCGTTCGGCGCAATCACCCAACCGAACGCTTCGATCATGCGGCTGTGGACCGGTGCGCTGTGGGCCGAAGGCCCGGCCTGGAATGCGCAGGGCCGGTACCTGCTGTGGAGCGACATCCCCAACAACCGCCAGCTCCGCTGGCTCGAGGACGACGGACGGGTGAGCGTATTCCGCCTGCCCTCCAATAACAGCAACGGCAATACCTTCGACTTCCAGGGACGACAGCTTTCCTGCGAGCACCTGACGCGCCGGGTGGTGCGCTACGAGCTCGACGGCTCGGTCTCGGTGCTGGCCGACAGCTACCAGGGCAAGCGGCTCAACTCCCCGAACGACGTGGTGCCGCATCCCGACGGCAGCTACTGGTTCACGGACCCGCCCTATGGCGGTCAGCTTTACGAGGGCACGCCTGACACTGCTGGCGGTCCGAGCAATGCGCAGGGCCGGCTGAAGCCGACGCTCGGCCAGCCGCCGGGCATGGGCAGCTTCCGGCGCGAGCTGCCGACCAACTGCTATCGCATCGACCCGAGCGGCCGGGTCGACCTGGTGATCACCGAGGAGCAGGTGCCCGATCCGAACGGCCTCTGCTTCTCGCCTGACCACAAGCGGCTCTACGTCGCCAGCACCGGCAAGGGTCCGGGCGACACCGGACCGGGCGGAAAGGGCGACATCTGGGCGTTCGATGTCGGCGACGACAACAAGCTCGCCAACGGCCGACGCTTCTCCGACTGCGTGGTGGATGGCATCAAATGCGGGCCGGACGGATTGCGCTGCGACGTCAACGGCAACCTGTGGGCCTCGAGCAATGCCGGCCGCAATGTGGGCTATAGCGGCGTCACGGTGTGGAATCCCGACGGCAAGCTGATCGGCCGCATCCGGTTGCCGGAAGTGTGCGGCAACGTCTGCTTCGGCGGACCCAAGCGCAATCGCCTCTTCATGGCGGCGAGCCAGTCGCTCTACGCCCTCTATGTCGGAACGCAAGGCGCCGCGCCGGGCTGACGCGGTTCACTCATCGCTGGGACCACGCCACTCCGCGGCGCGGGCCCAGCACTGAGCCCTTACCGCTCGCGGTTGTCGATGTCGCGCGCCAGCACCTCGCGCTTGCCGACATGGTTGGCGGCAGTGACCACGCCCTCGCGCTCCATGCGCTCGACGATGCGCGCGGCGCGGTTGTAGCCGATCTGCAGGTAGCGCTGGATGAAGCTGGTCGAGCACTTGCGCTCGCGGGCGACGATCGCGATCGCCTGGTCGTAGAGCTGGTCGCTTTCGCCTTCCTCGCCGCCTTCGCCCGGCGCGCCGCCGCCTTCTTCCGCGTCGGGATCGTCGGTGACCGATTCGATATAGGCCGGCGCGCCCTGCGCCCGGAGGTGCCGCACGACCTCCTCGACCTCGCCGTCAGACACGAACGGCCCATGCACGCGCGCGATCTTGCCGCCGCCCGCCATGTAGAGCATGTCGCCCTGGCCGAGCAGCTGCTCGCCGCCCTGCTCGCCCAGGATCGTGCGGCTGTCGATCTTCGACGTCACCTGGAAGGAGATGCGGGTCGGGAAGTTGGCCTTGATGGTGCCGGTGATGACGTCGACCGACGGCCGCTGAGTCGCCATCACGACGTGGATGCCGGCGGCGCGCGCCATCTGCGCCAGGCGCTGGACGGCGGCCTCGATCTCCTTGCCGGCGACCAGCATCAGGTCGGCCATCTCGTCGATGATCACGACGATGAAGGGCAATGGATTGAGATCGACCTCCTCGTCCTCGAAGGTCGGCTTGCGCGTCTCGGGATCGATGCCGGTCTGGACCTTGCGGGTCAGCATGGTCCCCTTCTTGCGCGCCTCGCCGAGCTTCTCGTTGTAGCCCGCGATGTTGCGCACGCCCTGGGCGCTCATCGCGCGATAGCGGTCCTCCATCTCGCGCACCACCCACTTCAGGGCGACGATCGCCTTGCGCGGTTCGGTGACCACGGGAGTCAGCAGGTGCGGGATGTCCTGATAGACGCTGAGCTCGAGCATCTTGGGGTCGATCATGATGAAGCGGCACTTGTCCGGCGGCAGCCGGTAGAGCAGCGACAGGATCATGGTGTTGACCGCCACCGACTTGCCCGAGCCGGTGGTGCCGCCGATCAGCAGATGCGGCATGCGCGCGAGGTCGGCGATCACCGGATCGCCGCCGATGTCCTTGCCCAGCGCCAGCGGCAGAGCGAGGCGCGAGTCCTCGTAGTGGCGCGCCGAGAACATCTCGCGCAGGAACACCGTCTCGCGCTTTGCATTGGGCAGCTCGATGCCGATCACGTTGCGCCCCGGTACGGTGGCGACGCGCGCCGAGACGGCGCTCATCGAGCGGGCGATATCATCGGCGAGGCCGATCACGCGGCTCGCCTTGGTGCCGGGCGCGGGCTCGAGCTCGTAGAGCGTCACCACGGGACCGGGCCGGACCTTCACGATCTGGCCCTTGACGCCGAAGTCCTCGAGCACCGTCTCGAGCAGGCGGGCGTTCTGCTCGAGCGCCGCCTCGTCGATCTTGG
The DNA here is from genome assembly GCF_965279465.1 of Reyranella sp. Classification (NCBI taxonomy): domain Bacteria; kingdom Pseudomonadati; phylum Pseudomonadota; class Alphaproteobacteria; order Hyphomicrobiales; family Reyranellaceae; genus Reyranella; species Reyranella sp. Next base: position 1,568,513 of record NZ_OZ257242.1, on the reverse strand, counting down.
TCTCGGCCGCGACACGCGTCGGCAGCGACAGCAGGTCGAGCGGCGGGAGCTGATAGTCGCCCCCGAGATCGAGCTCGCGCTGACCGGCCTTGGAGGCGCGCTTGCCCACCGCCGCGGACGGCTTGCGCGGCACGATCTTCACCACCGGGCCGGTGGACGCCTCCCCGTCCGGCGATTCGCCGAGCAATGCGTCGGGCGCGAAGGGATTGTCCTCGCCGTCGGCAGGCTGAGCGCTGCCGGCCGTCGTGCTGCCGTCGTCCGCGTCGACCTCTCGCGATGGAGGGGAGAAAGCGATCGGTTCGATGGCTCCCGGTTTAGCTTCCTCGACCGGCGCAGCGCCCGGACGCAGGCGCCCCATGATCGGCTCAACGCGGAAGCCGCCGGCCAGGCGATCGAACAGCGTGCGTTCGACCATGGAGTTCGGTCCCGCGCCGTCGGCTGGGGTCGGAGACACCGCGCGCATTTGCCCGGGCGGGGGCGGAATCTCGCCCGCCGCCGGCTCGATCGGCGCATAGGGCGCTTCGACCATCAGCGAGTCGCGAGGCGGCAGCGGCGCGCCCTCGATCGGGATCTGCTCGAATCGCGCGTTTGGCGAAGTAGTGGCTTCGAAATGGGCCGGATCGTACTGGCTGGCATCGATCTCGCCCGGAATCTCGGCGTAGCCGATCTCGGGCGCCGGCGGCTCGTTCCGGTCGTCGAACGATTCCGTCCGGCCGCGCCATAGGCCGACGAACGCATGCACCAGCCACCTGCTCCAGATGAACGGCGCGCGCAAGATGCGGAAGATCAGCGGCAGGTCGGTGCGGTTCATGCCCAGCGCCGGCGCCATGGCGATGAAGGCCAGTGCCGCGCAGGCGGGCTCGATCAGGGCGAGGCTGCCGCCGCTCGAATGGGTCAGCACGAACTCGCGGAATCGTCCGATCAGGGCGAGCCCGACCAGCCCGCCGGGGCCGGCATGCGTCGCCGCGCCGCCGACGTCGCCCAGCCCGACACAGGCCACGCTCATCATCAGCAGGGCCAGCAGGAGCAGCGATAGGCGCAGGCCGAAGAAACCGAGATGATGGGTGCGCAGCATGCGCACGCCCCAGGTGATCAGCGCTACCGGCACCAGCACGATGGCGAGGCCGAAGGTCTGCAGCAGCACGTCGGAGACATAGGCGCCCGGCACACCCATAAGGTTGACGGGTGCATTGCCGGTCGCGTGGTTGAGCGACGGATCGGCCGTGCTGAAGGTGAAGACCGCCATCAGCATCGCCACGCCGAGGGCGGCGAAACCAACCCCCACCAGCTCCATCAGGCGACGGCGCAGGAAATCGCGCCCGCCTTCGGGCAGGATCGTCGTCCGATGGGAACCAGCGATCCCGATATTGGCCATCACAGCACCGAGGCGAGGCGGGAAAGTCCCTCCCGCGTGGTCTTCTCGTCATGCACCAGCGCGACCCGGATGTAGCGCTCGGCCGTGTTGATGCCGTGGGTCTCGCGGCAGGCATAGGCGCCCGGCAGCACCTTGACATGCGCTTCGCGCCACAACCGACGCGTCGCCTCCTCGCCATCGCCGACATCGAGCCACAGGAAGAAGCCGCCGCCCGGCGTGTAGTAGCCGAAGCGGTTATGCAGGATCTGCTCGGCGATCCTGAAGTTCCTGCGATACCATTCGCGCGTCGCCAGCGGATGCGTCTCCTCGCGCCACAGCGCGGCCGAGGCCTTCTGGACGGCGAACGGGATCTGCGGCCCGCCGTAAGTGCGCCAGCGCAGGATCATCGCCACCAGCTTCGGATCGCCCGCCGCAAAGCCCGAGCGCAGACCGGCCGCGTTCGAGCGCTTGGACAGTGAATGGAAGACAGCGAGATTGCGGAACGGGTCCTTGCCGCCTGTCTCGTCGATCTCGAGCGCCGCCTCCAGCGCGCCCGGCGGAGCGTCGCCGGTGTAGATCTCGGCGTAGCATTCGTCGACAGCCAGCACGGCGTCGTGCTTGCGGCAAAGTCGCAGCAGCGTCTTGAGGTAGTCCTTGCCCGCGATGGCGCCCTGCGGATTTGCCGGCGAGCAGAGATAGACGACCGTCAGACGCTTCCAGGTCGCCTCGTCGAGGCTCTCGTAATCGGGCAGGAAGCCGTTAGACGCCGGCGCATTGACCAGCAGTGGCTCCGCACCGGACAGCACCGCGCCGCCGAGGTAGGCCTGGTAGAACGGGTTGGGCAGCGCGACGATCGGCTTGGCGCCGCCCTTCTGCTGCGGCGTCGCCACGGTGGCGATGATGTAAACGCCTTCCTTGCTGCCCGCCGTCGGATGGACGTGCTGCGTGGGATCGAGCAGGCCAGCCGGCAGCCGGTAGCGTCGCGTCAACCACTCGCAGATCGCCGCATTGAGGTCGGGCAGGCCACCATTGGGCGGATAGCGGTTCCAGCCATCGATCTCGTCATTGACGATCTGGCGCGCGAAGGCGGGCATCGCGCCCTGCGGCTCGCCGACCGACATATTGATCAACGCGACGTTTTCCGGCGGCGCGATCGGTGCCAGCAGCGCGTTCAACCGCGCGAACGGGAAATCGGTCAACGTCTCGGTCAGACGAGGGTTGAACATCAACAACCATCCAGTGGGCCTGGTTCGGCCGGGCAAGACACGACGCCGGCGCGAAGGGGCTCTCGCCGAACAAACTATTGTCTTATTTTAGGCAAGAGATAACCCCATCACAACAATCAACTAGGCCGCTTTCTTCAACTATTGGCGTGATTAAAAGAGGGACACTCTAGGGCTAGCGCCTGCGGCTGTGAGGCGCGCCCCTGCCTGTTTACTGGACAGGCTCGCCGGGGAGTGCGGTATCGAAATCCTCCGTCTTCTCGTCGCACCGGCACCGGCCCGATCATCATCGCCGCCCACGGCCCGGCAAGCCGGCGGCGGGCGTGATGGCGCATAGCCCCGCTTCCACGGTCTTCAGCGGCTTACATACGGAGACTACTTGCCGGAAATCCGGAGGGTTCCAAGCCGCCGATCGTGGCGTATGGATCGGCAGGGAGCGTGAACTACAGCGCGTTCGAGCCGGTCTCGCCCGTCCGGATGCGCAGGGCCTGCTCGACCGCGGTCACGAAGATCTTGCCGTCGCCGATCTTGCCGGTGTGGGCGGCTTTCTGGATCGCTTCCACGGCGCGCTCGACCTGGCTGTCGTCGACCACGATCTCGATCTTTACCTTGGGCAGGAAGCTCACCAGATACTCGGCGCCGCGATAGATCTCGGTCTGGCCCTTCTGACGTCCGAACCCCTTGACCTCGCTCACCGTCAGGCCCGAAACGCCCACGCCGGTCAGCGAATCGCGCACTTCGTCGAGCTTGAACGGCTTGATGATGGCGGACACCAGCTTCATGGACTGTCTCCTCACTCTGTCGCCGAACGACACACAGTGATCTAGCAGGCACGGCGTCAAACGCCAAAGAAAATGGCCCGACGGAAACCCGTCGGGCCGAGGTACGACCACCGCGACACGGAGCGGCGGTCAAGAACCGGGGAGGAAACCGGTTCGGGAAGCCAGGCGAATGCTGCTAGTGCACCGTCTCGCCATGAAGGTTGATGTCGAGGCCCTCGACCTCTTCCTCGGCCGTGACGCGCAGTCCGATCACCACATCGACGATCTTGAGGATGATAAAGGTCGCCACCGCACACCAGGCGATGCAGACCAGGGAGCCCCAGAGCTGGGTCAGGACCTGGCCGGCATTGCCGTCGATCAGGCCCTTCTTGCCCTCGCCGCCGATCGCCTCGACGGCGAACACGCCGGTCAGGATCGCGCCGACGAAGCCGCCGACTCCGTGCACGCCAAACGCGTCGAGCGAGTCATCGTAGCCCATGGCGTGCTTGAGGCCCGTGGCGCCCCAGAAGCAGATCACGCCAGCCACGATACCGATCGCCAACGCGCCGGTCGGATTGACGAACCCGGAGGCGGGCGTGATGGCGACGAGACCGGCCACGGCGCCCGAGACGATGCCGAGGACCGAAGGCTTGCCGCGGGCAATCCATTCCGCGAACATCCAGGCAAGGGCCGCGGCAGCGGCGGCGATCTGGGTCACGGCCATGGCCATGCCGGCATTGACACTGGCGGAGACCGCCGAACCGGCGTTGAAGCCGAACCAGCCGACCCACAGCAGCGATGCGCCGATCACCGAGTAGACCAGATTGTACGGCGCCATGTTGTCGGCCCCGAAGCCCTTGCGCTTGCCGAGGACCAGCGCACAGATCAGGCCCGCGACGCCGGCATTGATGTGCACCACGGTGCCGCCGGCATAGTCGAGCACGCCCCAGTCGCCGAGGAACCCGCCGCCCCACACCCAATGGGCGATCGGCGCATAGACCACGATGGCCCACAGGCCCATGAACCACATCATGGCCGAGAACTTCATGCGTTCGGCGAAGGCGCCGGCGATCAGTGCCGGGGTGATGATGGCGAAGGTCATCTGGAAGCACATGAAGACCGATTCGGGGATCGTCTTCGCCAGGTCCTGCACCGAGTCGAGCGTCATGCCCGCGAGGAAGACGCGGCCCATGCCGCCGACCAAGGAATTGCCGCTGCTGAAGGCGAGACTGTAGGTGATCATCATCCAGAGGACGGTCACCAGGCAGGTCACGGCGAAGCTCTGCATGACCGTGGCGAGCACGTTCTTCTTGCGCACCATGCCGCCGTAGAACAGCGCCAGCCCGGGGATGGTCATCATCAGGACCAGTGCGGTCGAGGTGAGCATCCAGGCTGTGTCGCCGGTATCAAGCTTGGGCTTCTCATCGGCCGCCCAGGCAGCCATTGGCAGAAGGACAGCGCCAGCCACCCCAAGGCCGGTCGCCAGATCACGAAACTTGCGAATCATTTTCCTTACCTCGGATATCGGTTGAATCTCGAATCATCACAGCGCGTCGATACCGGACTCGCCGGTTCGAATGCGGATCGCCTGCTCGATTCCGTAGACGAAGATCTTGCCGTCACCGATCTTATCGGTGCCCGCTGCCTTGCGGATGGTCTCGACGGCGCGTTCGACGAGGCCATCGTCGACCACCACTTCGATCTTCACCTTGGGCAAGAAACTGACCGCATATTCGGCGCCGCGGTAGATTTCAGTTTGACCCTTCTGGCGCCCGAATCCCTTTACCTCGCTGACCGTCAAGCCCTGGATGCCGAGCGCTGTGAGTGCATCACGCACATCATCCAGTTTGAACGGCTTGAAAATCGCCATCACCATCTTCATTTTCGTATCTCCCCTCCAAGCGAGACTCTCGTCGAACGGCTGATGCCCGGGTCTGCAATGTCCGTGCCAAAGCTTCCGCACGGCTGCGTGATGTCGATTGGCACGACCCTTGCAAGCGCACCGCGCGAGAGACCTGCCAAAAAAAAGGGGAGTTTGTAGAAATGCTTAAGAAGTTGGCGGCGGCCTGTCTCGGCGCATTCGTCCTTTGTGCGGCGACGGCGGCGAATGCCGATGACGAGAAGCCGGTGTGGCGCGGCCCGTTCGGTGGCACCTTCTCCGCCGGCGCCACTTTCGCGACCGACTACTCCTATCGCGGCATCTCCCAGACCCAGCGCCAGGTCGCCTTCCAGCCGTTCCTGACCTACGAGACACCGTCGGTCGCCAGCGACACCGCCTCGATTTCCGGCTATGTCGGCGCCTGGGCCAGCAACGTCTACTTCCCCGGCACCAGCACCGCCGCCGAGATCGACATCATCGCCGGCGTCCGCGCCAAGGCGATGAGCGAGAAGCTCACCTTCGACCTGGGCTACATCCGCTACAACTATCCGGGCTCCGACGCCAACCTGCAGTACGGCTTCAACGAGATCGGCCTCGTGGTCGGCTACGACTTCGGACCGGTCGTGCTCAGCGGTGCGGTCCGCTACAGCCCCAACTTCTTCGCCAATTCCGGAAACGCCTGGTACAAGTGGGCGCAGGCCGTCGTGCCGCTGCCCTTCATCAACATCAACGAGAATGTCTCGTTCAAGCTGTTCGGCACGATCGGCAACCAGTCCGTCGAGCGCTATGTCAACTACGGCATTCCCGGCGACAACTACTGGGACTGGCAGCTCGGCGCAACCGCCACCGTCTGGGGCGTCGACCTGACCGTCGCCTATACCGACACCAACATCGACGTCGCCGGCTGCCTCAACACCCAGAATTGCCAAGGCCGCGTCATCTTCTCGATCAGCAAGACGTTCTGAACTCGAGCTTTCGGATCCATCGTCCGAGGGATCGTGCGGCGGGGTTGCCGCACGATCCCTCGGCTGTCATGTAGGGCGATCATGTCGCCCTCCCCGGACAGCGATCGCATCGACCTCGCCGTCATCGGCGCCGGCCTGAACGGCAGCCTGCTCGCCCTGGCAGCGGGCGAGGCGGGGCTGCAGACCGCGTTGATCGATCGAATGCCGCTCACGTCGTTGGCCGAAGCCGGCTTCGATGGCCGCACGACGGCCATCGCCTACACCAGCCAACGGCTTTTCAAGGCGATCGGCGTGTGGGATGAGCTCGAAGGCCACGCCGAGCCGATCCTCGATATCCGCATCTCCGATACGGGGCACGACGGCCGCACCAGCCCCTTGTTCCTGCATTTCGATCATCGCGAGGCCGGTGAGGGCGAGGGCGAGGCCGCGCCAATGGGCTGGATCGTCGAAAACCGCTTCCTGCGCGCCGCGATGCTACGGCGTCTCCAGGCCTGCCCCAGGGTCGAGCTGGTGGCGCCCGATGAGGCCCTCGACACCAGCCGCAGCGCGGACAAGGCCGAGATCGCGCTGAAGAGCGGCCGGCTGCTCGCCGCACGCCTCGTCGCCTCGGCCGAAGGTCGATTCGGCACCATGCGCGAAGACGCCGGCATCGGTGCGCGTGCCTGGTCGTACGACCAGATCGCGATCGTGCTGGTGGCGCACCACGAACGGCCGCATCGCGGCGTGGCACAGGAGAAATTCCTGCCCGGCGGACCGTTCGCCATCCTGCCGATGCAGGACGGCGAGGCGATAGATGGAAAAGCGGGCGAGCACCGCTCGTCGATCGTCTGGACCGAACGCGCGTCGATCGCCATACGCCTGCTCGAGCTCGATGCACCGCGCTTCAACGCCGAGTTCGCACGCCGCTTCGGAAATTTCCTCGGGCACGTCGAGCCGGCCGGACCGCGCTGGTCCTATCCGCTCGGGCTTATCCATGCCGAGCGCTACGTCGACGAGCGCATGGTGCTGGTTGGCGACGCGGCGCACGGCATCCATCCGATCGCCGGCCAAGGCTACAATCTCGGCGTGCGCGATATCGCGGCACTGGTCGAGGTGCTGGTCGACGCCAGGCGGCTCGGCCTCGACATCGGCGCCGCCGACACGCTCGAGCGCTATGCGCGCTGGCGACGAGCCGACAATTTCACCATGGTCGCGGCGACCGACCTGCTGAACCGCCTGTTCTCCAACGACATCGCGCCGCTGCGCCTGATCCGCGATGTCGGCCTGGCCAGCGTCAATCGCATTCCCTCGCTGCGCAAGCTCTTCGTCCGCCACGCCATGGGGCTGGGCGGCGATCTGCCCAAGCTGATCAGGGGTGAGCGGCCTTAGCCTTGCCGGCGAGGACGACGACGGCCGCGCCGACATCGACCGTCGCGGCCAGCAGGAGCGGCACCCGGTAGCCGCCGAACCCGTCGTGCAACAGGCCGTAGAAGCTCGGGCCGAGCGCCGTCGCGAGCTGGATGACGCACGAGGCGATGCCATAGACGGCGCCGAACGACGCCGCGCCGAACTCGCGCCGCACGATGATCGGCCCCAGCGTCGTGACATTGCCGATGGTCATGCCCATCAGCACGCTGCCCGCGACGAGCATTGCGGGAGCAGGTCGGACCGCCATCGCAGCCAGCGAGGCCGCCGCCACCATCATCATCACCGCAGCGGTCGTCCGCGCACTCATATGGTCGGCGAAGCGCGCAAGCACCAGCCGGCTCAGAAGGGCGGAGATCGCCGTTGCCGACACGGCGATCGACGTGCCGGCCGTACCGAGCGCGGGCGCCAGCAGCGTCACCTGGTGGGTGACGAAACCGACCTGCACCATCATGCCGATGCCGAAACCCGCCATCACGCTGCGCAGCGCCGCGGTGCGCAAGGCGTCACGCCGGTTCCAGGCTGCCGCCCGGGCGCCGGTGGCCGAGGACGCGCCTGCGCCATCGGGCAGCAGGCCGATATCCTGCGGCCGGCGCTTCAGCACGAAGACGGTGAGCGGCAACATGACCAGCACGGCGCTCGCCGCGCCGACCGTCGTGGCTCCGGCAAATCCCAGACGATCGATGCCGAGCAGCAGGACCGGGACGCCGGCCAGTCCGCCGACGCTGGCGCCGAGCGAGGCGATCGACACGGCGCGGCCCTGGTGGCGCTCGAACCACGGTGCGAGCGTCGTCGCCACTGCGGTCATCGACAGGCAGGCCCAGCCGATCCCCATGACGAGAAAGGCGGCATAGGTCTGCCACGGGGCCGCGACATAGCCGATCGCGGCGACGCCGCCCGCCAGGGCCGCTGTCCCGAGCGCGAAGACCGGCTGCGGCCCGAAGCGGCCGAGGATTCCACCGACCGGAATCAGCAGCAGCGCGCTCACGACATAGAACAGCGTGATCGCGCCCGAGACGAGGCCGGTCGGCCAGCCGTTCCGTTCGACCAGGGCGTGCAGATAGACGCCGGCGCCGAACAGGCCGAGCCCATTGGCGAAGACCGACGCCACCAGGCAAACCGCGACGATCCGCCAGCCGTAGAACATCCGGGACATGGCCTGTCGTATCATGCCGTTGTCCGGAAACGGTTCGGCCAGCACCGAAGCACCGGGCGACGCAACTGCAGTTGCGCACCCCCGGCGAAGCTCCTATCTCAAGGGCCAAATTTCAAGGATTCCCATGGCTCAGGCACAAGTTCCCGTGACGGTGCTCACCGGCTATCTCGGCGCCGGCAAGACCACATTGCTCAACCGGATATTGAGCGAACAGCATGGCAAGAAGTACGCCGTGATCGTCAACGAGTTCGGCGAGCTCGGTGTCGACAACGACCTCGTGGTCAATGCGGACGAGGAAGTGTTCGAGATGAACAACGGCTGCATCTGCTGCACCGTGCGCGGCGACCTGATCCGCATCATCGAAGGCCTGATGAAGCGCAAGGAGAAGTTCGACGGCATCCTGGTCGAGACCACCGGCCTCGCCGATCCCGGCCCCGTCGCGCAGACCTTCTTCACCGACGACGACGTTAAGGCCCGCACCCGGCTCGACGCGATCGTCACCGTGGTCGACGCCAAGCACTTCCTCGGCCAGCTCGAGCAGGGCGACGAGGCGGAGGAGCAGGTCGCGTTCGCCGACGTGATCCTGCTCAACAAGACCGATCTCGTGAGCGCCGAGGACCTGGCCAAGGTCGAAGACAAGATCAAGTCGATCAATCCCTACGCCCGGCTGCACCGCACGCAGAAGAGCCAGATCGAGCTCGCCGCCATCCTCGACAAGGGCGCGTTTGACTTGAAGCGCATCCTCGAGTTCGAGCCCGACTTCCTCGAGCACGGCCATGACCACGATCACGGCGACGAGGTCGCGAGCCTCAGCTTCACCGCCGACAAGCCGGTCGATCCCGACAAGTTCCAGAAATGGATGGGCGCGCTGCTGCAGCTGCGCGGCGGCGACATCCTGCGCAGCAAGGGTATCCTGGCGATCGACGGCGCCCCCAAGCGCTATGTCTATCAAGGCGTGCACATGATGATGGACGCCGACTGGGGCACCGCGTGGAAGGATGGCGAGAAGCGTGCCAGCAAGCTGGTCTTCATCGGCCGCAACCTCGATGCCGAGAACCTGAAGCGCGGCTTCGAAGACTGCCTGAAGTAAGCCAGTGAAGCTCGATCTCGGAAATCCGGCGTGGCGGTCGACGCTGCCGCCCGCCCGTTCGGTTGCGTCGGACGCGCCTGTCTCCGCCTGCGCCTTCAGCCGCGACGGCAAGACCGCCGCGTTCGCGCTCGGTGATGGACGCGTGCGCCTGCTGCCGGCAGATGTGAACAACGCGGCGGCCGAGGCACAGGAGCCGCTGCACAAGGGCGCGGTGCTGTCGCTGATCGGCGACCCGCTCAACGATGGCTTCATCAGCGGCGGCGACGACGGCCGCCTGCTGCGCATCGCCGCCGACGGCAGCGCGAGCGAGATCGCGGTCCAGAAAGGCAAGTGGATCGACAAGCTCGCCCCCCATCGCGCCAACGGAACGGTCGCGGCCTCGGCGGGCAAGATGGCGCTCGTGGTCGACAAGGCGGGCGAGGTGCGCGAGTTCGGCCCGCACCAGAGCACGGTGACCGGCATCGACTTCAGCAAGGACGGCAGCCGCATCGCCTGCTCTCACTACGATGGGATCACGATCTGGAGCATCGGCCAGGTCGTCCTGCCGCCGCGCCGCTTCGGCTGGCGCGGCAGTCACGTCGCGCTGAAATGGAGCACCGACGGCAAGTTCATCGCCACCGGCACTCAGGAGAACGACATCCATGTCTGGCGCATCGCCCAGGCGAGCGACATGCGCATGGCGGGCTATCCCGCCAAGGTGAAGTCGCTGTCGTGGTCGGCCGACGCGCGCTGGCTCTACACGTCCTCGCAGCCGGTTTTCACGGCTTGGCCGTTCGCGGGCAAGGGCCCCGAGGGCAAGCCGCCGCTTCAGTTCGGCGAGGAAGGCGCCGGCCTGATCACCGTGGTCGCAGCGCACCCTTCCGCCGAATTCGTGGCCGGCGGCTACGATTCGGGAGAGTTGCAGCTCGGCGACATCAAGATGCGCCGTTCGGTGGTGCTCAAGATGTCCGATGCCTCGCCGGTCAGCGCGTTGGCGTGGTCACCCGACGGCTTCCGCCTCGCCATCGGCAACGAGAACGGCGACATGCTGGTGATCGACCTGCGGCGCTGAACATGAAAGCGGTCGACGACAGCTGGTCGACGGCGGCCTTGATCGAGACGGCATTCGTCGATCACCAGGACGACAGCGATGAGCCCTGGAGGAATGCTGCGACGCCCTCGTGGCGCTCCTGCGCGATCCGTCCAAAGACGTTCAGGTCTTGGCGATCTACGGGCTCGGTCATCTCTGCAACCATCGCTGCGATGCCGACTTGCTCGCCCTGGAAGACCATCCCGAGCCGGCGATCCGACAGGGCGTGGCCCTCTCGCTGATGGGCACGACGCTGCCGGCCGCCGTTCCGGTCCTTCTGCAGCTTATGGCAGATCCCTATGTCAAGGCACGCGACTGGGCGACCACGACACTCGGCTCAGCCGAGTGCTTCGATGGGCCGAAAATTCGAGAAGCGCTGATGCAGCGCGTCACCGTGGACGAGGACGACATCATCCGCGGCGAAGCGCTGCGTGGCCTGGCGCGCGGCGATCGGCGGGCCGCACCTCTGATAGCGGCCGAGCTGGCTAGGAGCGGTGCTCGATATTGGGCGTTCGAGGCGGCCGCCAAGATCTGTCTTGGCCTCGACGAGTACAGCAGCGTGGAAGCAGAGGAGCTGATTGTCGACCTGCGCGCGGTTCGGCATTGAAGAGGCAGGCCGCCTCGATGAGGCGGCCTGCCGTTCGTTATCATGCTATGGACCGCAGACATCCTGTGCGCTCTATTTCATGCCAAGCCGCAAGCTCGCGGTCCACTGAAGAGGCGCTACCGCGCCTCCGCCCATTTCGGGTCGTCGCCTGCCGCGGGCTTCGTCTTGCGGATATGGCCGTCGAGCTCGATGTGCAGCTCGGTGAAGCGGCCGTCGCGGCGGCCCAGCACCTCGAAGTGCTTGGGCTTGCGGCGCGGGGCGCCGACCGGCTCATAGCCGGCGTTGCGCGCCGCCTTGAGAACGACGGCGGGGTCGACATTGCCGCCGTGATGGTCGTGATGCGGCTTAGGGGGATGCTCGATCCGCACCGTCTGTCCGTCCCGCGTGAAGCTCGTGACCTTGAGCTCCGTGGGCTTCTGCTCGCCCTCGAGAGAAACCTGGTCGCCGACGCGAAGGGCGATCCGGTCGGCACCCTTCGGCGTCAGGTCGGCGAGGATCGCGCCGGCAGCGGTCTCGACCACGAAGCGATGGCCGAAGACATGGAGGATCCTGCCCGACGCGCGGGCGTGATGATGATCTGGCATGCCGTTCTCCGATCAGCGCGGCGGCGGGGGCGGCGGGGGAAGACGGCCGCCGGGACCGCGATCCACGGCCGCGTCGCGCGGCGGACGGGGCGGCGGTGACGGCGGACCGAAGGCCTGGTTGCGGCCATCGGCATGCGACACGGTCTGCGCCACGATGAAGCCGCGCTCGAAGCGGCCCTGCACCATGACCAGCTCGCCCTTCGCGACGGCGGCGCCGTTCTCGCCCTGCGGGCCGAGCTCGACCAGCGCACGGCCGGTGTCGTCCTGCAGGATGAACTTGTTGCCGAAAATCTCGGCGACGCTGCCCTTCACGGCGACGATGTTGTCGGCCTGCAGCTTGTCGATGACGACGGGGGTGAGCAGCATGACCGCCTGAGGCGGCGAAGGCGGCGCGGGCGGTGGCGGCGCCTGCGCGAAGGCCGGCGAACCGGCGACCAGGGCCGCCAGCACGGCAGTCGAGAGCAGGGTGGATTTGAGTGTCACGGATGCCTCCTGTGAGGGGTTGCGATGGGCACAAGCTAGCGAACCCGTCCAAATCCAGTCTGAACCGCGCGGTTCAGACTGCGTTAAGCTTCGCCCGCTACTCGTGCTGGCATCCAAAGATGCCCGGAACCCGGCGAAACCGATGAAGATCCTTCTGGTCGAGGACGACCGCCTGCTGTCGCAACAGATCGCAGATGCCCTGCGCGACGAGAATTTCGCCGTCGACATCGCGGGCAACGGCGAGGACGGCCAGCATCTCGGCGAGACGGAAACCTATGACGCCGCCGTCCTCGATCTCGGCCTCCCGAAAGTGCCGGGCGCCGCCGTGCTGCGTGCCTGGCGGCAGGCCGGCCGACAGCTGCCGGTGCTCATCCTGACGGCACGCGACGGCTGGAGCGAGAAGGTCGAGGGCTTCAAGGCCGGCGCCGACGATTACCTGACCAAGCCGTTCCGGATCGAGGAGCTGATCATGCGGCTGCGTGCGCTGGTGCGACGCTCGGCGGGCCACGCCGCACCGCGCATCGTCTGCGGCGCGATCGCCTTCGACGCTCAGACCGGTGTGTTCGAGCGCGACGGGCTGGCGCTCAAGCTGACGGCGCTCGAATGGCGGGTGCTCGAATGCCTGATCCTGAAGAAGGATGTCCCGGTCGATCGCATCGCGCTCGCCGAGAAGGTCTACGAAGGCGATATCGTCACCGATTCGAACTCGCTGGAAGTGATCGTTGCCCGCCTGCGCCGCAAGATCGGCCACGATGCCATCGAGACCGTGCGCGGCCGCGGCTACCGACTGGTCTGCGGCACCACGTGATGTGGGCATCCTTATCCCTGGGCGCCCGACTGCTGGCTGGCGCGGCGCTGTTCATCACCGTGGCGTTGCTCGTCGCGGGCATCGCGATCGGCTTCCTGCTGCATCACTTCATCCAGCGGCAGGTCGACGAGCGGCTCGACACCCAGATCGTGTTCCTCGCCTCGATGCTGCGTGCCGACAAGGACGGACGACTTGCCCTCTCCGGCAATGCCGACGGTCCGCCATTCGATCGGCCCGGCCGCGGCTGGTACTGGCAGGTCAGCGGCCCGGCCAACACGTTGCGCGCCCGCGCCCTGCGCGCAGAGACGCTCGATGTCCCGGCGTTATCGCCGCCGCCCTTGCCGCCGGTCGGATCGCGCCCGGCCGCCCCGCCTCCCCTGCCGGCGGACGGTCCGGGGCCAGGCGGCGACGCGCTTCATTTCCGCGCAAAGGTTGTGGCCGTGGAGGACGTGCGAGCGGAGATCGTGGCCACCGCGCCGCGCGCCGCCGTGCGCGGACCGCTGTTCGATGCGCTCACCATTCTCGGCCTCGCGCTTGCCGCGCTCGAAGGGGCGCTGCTTCTCGCGATGCTGCTCCAGGTGAGGCTTGGGCTGCGCCCCCTCGCCCGTTTGCGCGACGCCGTCGCCGACGTGCGCGCCGGCCGCAGCGAACGCCTGCCAGCCGACCAGCCCGCCGAGGTGCGTCCCCTCGTGGCCGAAATGAACGCGCTGCTCGAGCAGAACGCGGCGAATCTCGAGCGCGCCCGCCGGCACGTCGCCAATCTCGCGCATGGCCTCAAGACTCCGCTCGCCACGCTGGGCCTGGCCCTGTCGCGCAGCCGGGACAACGAGGCAGACCTGGCGCCGCTCGTCGAGGTGATGGACCGGCGCATTCGCCATCATCTCGGCCGCGCCCGTACCGCAGCCCTCGCCGGACCGGTGCGGGCGCAGACCGTGGTTGCCGAGCGGCTTTGTGCGCTCGGTGCCGTGCTGTCGAAGGTCAATGCCGCACGGCACATCGACCTGACGATCGACGTTCCGCCGGCTGCCGCCGTTGCCTGCGAGGAGCAGGACTTCGACGAAATCGCGGGCAATCTGCTGGAGAACGCGTTCAAGTGGGCACACGGCACAGTCGTCGTGCAGGCAGCCGCCGGGCCTGGCCGGCTGCTGACGCTCACCATCGACGATGACGGTGACGGTCTCGCGCCCGAGCAGATCCGCCGCGTGCTGCAGCCGGGCCAGCGTCTCGACGAAAGTGCGCCGGGCTTCGGGTTCGGCCTGTCGATCGTGCAGGAACTGGTCGAACTCTATGGCGGGACCCTGGATTTCGCGCGCGCCTCTGCCGGCGGCTTGCGCGTTGTCCTCTGCCTGCCACGGGCCGAAGCCGTCTGACGAGCAAGCACGATGGATCGCGCTGTGAGGCGTCCGCTGGAAGCCCCTCAACTTCTTCATGGCCCACGTGCAAGCTATTCAGTGAGCCGCAAGAGGGCCTGCGCTCGCCACCGTCTAATGCCGGTTCCCGACGAGCAGCCGATTGCTGAGGAAGCACATCACGCCGGCCAGCCCCATCGCCGTGGTCATCGGCACGATGGTGCCGTCGAAGGCCTGGCCGACGATCGCGCCGAACAGGGCGCCGACTCCGAATTGCATGACGCCCATGAGCGACGAGGCAGTTCCGGCCATATGAGGATAGCGTTGGAGCGCCATCGCCATGGCGTTGGGGCCGACGAAGCTGTTTGAGGCGATCTGGAGCACGAAAAGAGGCAGGAACGGCCAAAGGCCGATCGCACCGGTGTGTGCCTCGACCAGGCCCGTCACCAGGACGATCGGGCCGACGATTGCCGGGACGATGACGGCGGACCGCAGCATGTGATGTGCGCCGACCCTGGGCACGAATCGGGCATTCGTCAGGCTGGCCAGGGTCAGGAACATCACCTGGGCGCCGAAGATCAAGCCGAAGGCCCGCGGCTCGACGCCGTAGCGCTCGATGAAGACGAAGGGCGAGCCCGACAGGAAGGAAAACAGCGCGCCGAACTGGAACGCGCCGGTCAGCGCGTAGCCCATGAAGGCGCGATGGCGCACGAGCTCGCCGTACCGTTTCAGCACCGAGCCGAGATGGAGCGGTTGGCGGTATTCCGGCCGCAATGTCTCGGGCAGGCGCAACCAGGCCGCCACCCAGGCCAGCGCGCCGATGCCCGCCAACACCCAGAAGATCGCCCGCCAGCCGAAGAACCACAGGACCTGCCCACCGATCAGCGGCGCCAGCATCGGGGCGATCGAGGAGCAGGCGTGCATCAGCGACATGGCCCGCGCCGCCTGGTCCTTCTCGGCGAGGTCACGCACCATGGTGCGCGCCAGCACCACGCCGCCGCACGCCGCCAGCCCCTGCAGGAGGCGCAGCAGCACGAGATGGCCCGCTTCCGCGGCGAAAGCGCAGCCGATGCTGACGACGATGTAGGTGGCGAGGCCCGTCAGGATCACTGGCCGGCGGCCGAACCGGTCGCCTGCCGGTCCATAGAAGATCTGGCCGAAGCCGAAGGCGACCAGGAAAGCCGAGAGCGTGAGCTGGATGTCCCCCACCGTGCCGCGCAGATCGGCGGCGATCACCGGCAGCGCCGGCAGATACATGTCGATCGACAGCGGCGTGAAGGCGGACAGCAGCGCGAGTAGCGCCAGCAGGAGCGGTTTGAGGGTCGGGCGGGTCGCGGTCGGGGGCATCGTCGTTTCCGCTGTACCATGCCCGGACGGATTGGCGGACTGGGACGCCACCGTCCGGAGACGACGGGCTTTTCGTTGCCAGGAAGTTCGCGGGGCCAGCCAGGGCACGCTAGCTGCGGTTGCCGACCAGCACGCGGTTCGAGAGGAAGCAGAGGATACCGGCGACGCCCATGGCCAGCGTCATCGGACCGATCGTGCCATCGTAGGTCTGGCCGACGACCGCGCCGAACAATGCGCCGAGGCCGAACTGCATGACCCCCATCAGCGAGGAGGCAGTACCCGCCATGTGTGGGTAGCGCTGGAGCGCCAGTGCCATCGCATTGGGGCCGATCAAGCTGATGGTGGCGATCTGCGGTGCGAAGCAGGCCACGATCGGCCACATGCCGACGGTACCGTAGCGCGCCTCGATCTGGCCCAGCACCATAGACGAGATGCCTGAGAGCAACGGCGCGTAGACAGCATAGCGCAGGATCTTGTCCGGTCCGAGCACACGCACGAAGCGGGCGTTGAGCAGGCTGCCGATGGTCATGAACACGATCATGCCGCCGAAGATCAAACCATAGTTCCGCGGCGCGATGCCGTATTTTTCGATGAAGACGAAGGGCGAGCCCGAGATGAACGACAGCAGCGCGGAAAACATGAAGGAGGTCGTGAAGGCGTAGCCCATGAACGCGCGATGGTGGAGCAGCTCGCCAAAGCGCTTGAGGATCGACGACAGGACCAGCGGTTGACGATACTCCGGCCGCAGCGTCTCGGGCAGCCAGAGATAGGACATGGTCAAGGCCAGCACGCCGATCAGGGCCAGGGCCCAGAACACCGCGCGCCAACCGAGAAACCACAGGATCTGCCCGCCGATCAGCGGCGCCACCATGGGCGCGATCGATGTGCAGGCCATCATCAGCGACATCGCCCGCGCCGCCTGATCCTTCTCGGCGAGATCGCGCACCATGGTGCGCGCCAGCACCACGCCGCCACAGGCCGCCAGACCCTGCAGGAAGCGCGCCAGCACCAGATGGCTCGCTTCCATCGCGAAGGCACAACCGACACTGGTCAGCACATAGATCGCGAGACCGCCCAGGATGACGGGGCGTCGGCCGAAACGGTCGCCGGCGGGGCCGTAGAAAATCTGGCCAAAGCCAAAGGCAAGCATGAAGGCCGAGAGGGTGAGCTGGATGTCGCCTGCGGTGCCGTGCAGGTCGACGGCGATCACCGGCAGGGCCGGCAGGTACAAGTCGATCGACAGCGGCGTGAACGCCGACAGCAGCGCCAGCAACGCCAGCAGGAGGGGCGTCAGCGTCGGGCGGGTCTTGGTCGGTGGTTCGGCGGTCGTGGTCATCGGCGTCTCTAGCACCCATGCTATAAGCGGACCATGACGGCGCTCGACATGACGGAAATGCAGATCAGGCGGTACGCGCGGCACATCGTGCTGGCCGAGATCGGTGGCGTGGGCCAATCCAGGCTGATCGCCGCCAAGGTGCTGGTGCTGGGTGCCGGCGGACTTGGAGCACCCCTCCTGCAGTATCTTGCGGCGGCCGGCATCGGCACCCTGGGCGTGGTCGACGACGACACGGTCGACCTCTCCAACCTGCAGCGCCAGATCATCCATCGCACCGCCGATATCGGCATGCCTAAGGTCGTGAGCGCCGAGCGGGCGCTGGCCGACATCAATCCCGAAGTCACCGTCCATGCGCACAAGGAGCGGCTGACGGTGACGAACGCCGAGCGGCTGATCGCCGGGTATGACATCGTGGCCGACGGCAGCGACAACTTCGCCACGCGCTACCTGCTCAACGACGTCTGCTTCCGCCTGAGGAAGCCGCTGGTCGCCGCCGCAATCCTGCGGTTCGACGGCCAGATCTCGACCTACAAGGCCTGGCAGGGACCAGCCCATCCCTGCCTGCGCTGCATCTTCCCCGTGGCGCCGTCGGAAGATGCCGTGCCGAGCTGCGCCCAGGCCGGGGTACTGGGGGCACTGGCCGGCACGCTGGGCGCGCTGCAGGCGACCGAGGTGGTGAAGGAGATCCTGGGCGTCGGCCGCTCGCTCTCCGGCCGCCTGCTGACCTACGACGCGCTCGACGGCTCGTTCGAGGAGCTCGCGGTCGAGAAACGGCCGGACTGCCCGACGTGTGGGGATCGGGGCGGACACCCATGAGCCAGGGCGGGCTTTCGATCATCGTGCGGTCCGGCAAGTACGAGGACGCGCATTATGCGCTGGCGATGGCCAGCGCCGCGCTCGCGGTGAATCAGGCGGCCGTCCTGTTCTTCACCATGGGCGGCCTGCGAGCCCTCATGACCCAGCCGGCGCTCGACGACTGGCAGCGCGATGCGCTCAACCGGCAACATGGCGTGGGCGACTTCGAGACGCTGCTGCAGGCCTGCATCGAGCTTGGCGCTCGCTTCATCGTATGCGAGATGGGTTTGCGCTCGCTCGCCATCGATCGCGCGTCGCTGCGCGCGGACATTCCTTTCACGGTAGCCGGTATCGTGACCCTGCTCGAGGAGACCAAAGCCGGCATGCATCTTTTGGAGATTTCATGACATCTGCCGCTTTCGACGTGCTGGGTATCGGCAACGCCATCGTCGACGTCATCACCCGCGCCGACGATGCCTTCCTCGCCAGGCACGAGCTCACCAAGGGCAGCATGATGCTGATCGACGAGGCCCGCGCCGAGACGCTCTACGCTGCGATGGGACCGGGCATCGAGGTGTCGGGCGGCTCGTGCGGCAACACCATGGCCGGCGTTGCCTCGTTCGGCGGCAAGGGCGCCTATATCGGCAAGGTCAAGCAGGACCAGCTCGGCGCCGTGTTCGGCCACGACCTGAAGTCGATCGGCGTGTCGTTCGACACCCCGCAAGCGACCAGCGGTCCCTCGACCGCGCGCTGCCTGATCATGGTCACGCCCGACGCCCAACGCACGATGAACACCTATCTCGGCGCCTGCACCGGCCTCGGACCCGACGATATCGACCCCGGCGTCGTCGGCGCCGCGCAGGTGACCTACGTCGAAGGTTATCTGTGGGACGCGCCGGAGGCGAAGAAGGCAGTGCTCAAGGCGTTCGATGCGGCGCATGCCGCCGGGCGGCTGGTCTCGATCACCCTGTCGGATTCGTTCTGCGTCGGCCGCTATCGCGACGAGTTCCGCGCCCTGATCCGCGACAAGGTCGACATCCTGTTCGGCAACGAGTCCGAGATCACCTCGCTCTACGAGGTCGACTCCTTCGAGAAGGCACTCGAGGCGACACGCAAGGAGGCCAAAATCGCCGCCCTCACCCGCAGCGAGAAGGGCTCGGTCGTGATCAAGGGCGGCGAAACCTATGCCGTTCCTGCCGCGCCCGTCTCCCGAATTGTCGACACCACCGGCGCGGGGGATCTCTATGCCTCCGGCTTCCTGTTCGGCTTCACCCGCGGCAAGCCGCTCGCCGAATGCGCGCGGCTGGGCGGCATCGCTGCGGCAGAGATCATCTCCCACGTCGGCGCGCGGCCCGAGACGGCGCTCAAGGACCTGATTTGAGCGCTGACGCACCGGCAAAGGGGTGGCGGGAGTCGCTAGCGACTTACCGCCATCCGCGCGTCGTCCAGTTCCTGTTCCTCGGCTTCTCGGCCGGGCTGCCCTTCCTGCTTGTCTTCTCGACGCTGTCGGCGTGGCTGCGCGAGTATGGCATCAGCCGCACCGCCATTGGCTTCATAAGCTGGATCGGCATCACCTATTCCTTCAAGTTCGTCTGGTCGCCCGTCGTCGATCGCGTCCCCCTGCCGCTGCTGACCCGCTGGCTGGGACGGCGCCGCTCCTGGATGCTGCTGGCCCAGAGCGGGATCGCGGGCGGCCTGCTCGCCATGGCGTTCTGCGACCCCCGCACTGACCTGTGGTGGATGGTCGTGTTCGCACTGGTCGTCGCCTTCTCATCGGCCACGCAGGATATCGCCCTCGACGCCTGCCGTATCGAAGCAACCGATGCGAGTCTGCAGGGTGCGACGGCCGCGACCTACCAGCTCGGCTACCGCATCGCTGTCCTCGCCGCCGGGGCGGGCGCCCTCTACGTGGCGCAATTCGTCTCCTGGACGGCGGCCTACCAGACGATGGCGGCGCTCGGTCTCGTCGGAATCATGACGACCCTTCTGATCTCGGAGCCGGAGCGCCGGAGCACCGCCGCGACGACCGCGCTCGAAGGCAAGGTGGCCATCTTCGCCGCGGGGCTCGGGAACATGCCCGGCTGGTCGCGCAAGGTGCTGATCTTCGTCTATGACGCAATCGTCTGCCCGTTCGTCGATTTCTTCGCGCGCTTCCGCTGGATGGCGGTCGTCCTGCTGCTGTTCATCGGCCTGTTCAGGCTGTCGGACATCGCGATGGGCGTCATGGCCAACCCGTTCTACATCGACATGGGGTTCAGCAAGGATCAGATCGCCGACATCTCGAAGATCTACGGCTTCGCCATGACGATCCTGGGCGCGCTGCTGGGCGGAGCGCTGGTTTTCCGCATCGGTGCAGCGAGGCTTCTGATGCCGGCGGTGGTCCTGATTGCAGCGAGCAATCTCACCTTTTCGTGGCTCGCTTGGGTCGGTCATCCGGACCTGCTGATCCTCACCATCGCCATCAGTGTGGACAACCTGGTTGGCGGCATGTCCGGTTCGATCTTTATCGCCTTCCTGTCGGGACTGACCAACACGGCCTACACGGCGACGCAGTACGCGCTCTTCACCTCGGTTATGACACTGCCCGGAAAGCTGCTCGGCGGCTCCTCGGGATGGGTCGTCGACAGGCTGCAGGAAGAATTCTCCGCCACCCACAGGTTCGGGGGTTACGCGATCTTCTTCGTCTACACCACGCTGCTCGGCCTGCCTGCGCTCGTGTTGGCGGCCATCGTTCGCCGTCACTTCGAAAAAGAAACCCCTCCTTCGGGGCCGAAGGAGGGGTAGTCGTAGATCGGCTACGGGGTATCAACCGTGCCGGGGGAACCTGCCCATTCCAGTGCGGGGCGTGGGGGGCCAGGATGGAATGAGCGAGTTCCGTGTAGCGGCGGCACGCTACAGGAGCGTGACCGGGGTGTGGAAAACTACCCTTGCAATTACCCTTGCGCGTCGAGCGCGTAGCCGGCGGCGCGGACGGTGCGGATCAGGTCGGCGTCGCTGTCGCCGTTCAACGCAATGCGCAGGCGGCGGATATGCACGTCGACCGTGCGGGCCTCGACATAGACGTCCTTGCCCCACACCGAATCGAGCAGCTGCTCGCGCGAGAAGACACGGCCGGGATGTTCCATGAAATGGCGCAGCAGGCGGAACTCGGTCGGCCCGAGATGGACCGGCTTGCCGCCCCGCGTCACGCGATGCGCGACGAGGTCCATCACGATGTCGGCATAGCTCAGCGCCTCGTCGGCGAGCGCCGGCCGGATCCGGCGCAGCACGGCACGGATGCGGGCGACGAGCTCGGTCGGCGAGAACGGCTTGGGGACATAGTCGTCGGCGCCGGCGTCGAGGCCGCGCACGCGATCGCCCTCCTCGCCGCGCGCCGTCAGCATGATGATCGGCAGGTTTGCTGTCGAGGTCTGGCGCCGCAGCTGGCGGCAGACCTCGATGCCCGACATCAAGGGCAGCATCCAGTCGAGCAGGATCAGGTCGGGCGTATCCTCCTGCACCGAGGCCAGGGCCTCCTCGCCGTCATAGGCGACGGCGACGGCGAAGCCGGCCTGCTCGAGATTGTAACGCAGCAACTCCACCAACGCGGTTTCATCCTCGACGATCAGCACGCGCGGCTTCAGCGACGACGTCTGCGTGTCGCGGCGGGAAGGAGCGGTGGTGGCCACGTTCATGACGCCGTATCCGTCGTGTAGAGTGAGCCACTGCCTTTGCGCCGGGTTTCGGCGAAGCTCTGACCGGTGCTGCGGAAGCTCACCAGCTCGGCGATGTTGGTGACATGGTCGCCGGCCCGCTCGATGTTCTTCGCCATGAACAGGAGATGTGTGCAGGCCGTGATGGTGCGCGGGTCTTCCATCATGTAGGTCAGGAGCTCGCGGAACAGGCCGGTGTAGACCTGATCGATCTCCTCGTCGCGGTTCCACACGTCGTGCGCCTTGGCGACATCGCCGTCGGCAAAGGCGTCGAGCACGTCCTTCAGCGCGGTCCTCACCAGCTTGCCCAGGCGATCGATGCCGGCGACCGCCGACGCCGGCGCGGTGCCCTGGGTCATCACGATGCCGCGCTTGGCGGTGTTCTTGGCGTAGTCGGCGATCCGCTCGAGCGCCGCCGCGATCTTGATCGACGACAGCACCATGCGCAGGTCGTTCGCCATCGGCTGGCGCAGCGCCAGGAGCTTGACGGTCTGCTCCTGCACCGCGACATCGAGGGCATCGACGCGAGCGTCGTCGGCAATCACCTCCTCCGCGATCTGCGTGTCGCGCTCGCGCACGGCGGTCAGCGCCTTGGCGAACTGGCTCTCGGTCAGGCCGCCCATCTCGTTGATCGTCGCGTTGAGGCGCTCCAGCTCTTCGTCGAAGCGCTTCAGAATGTGGTCGCTCGCCATTGTACTTGATCCTTCTTCGGGCACGCCGGTCAGCCGAAACGGCCCGTGATGTAGGCCTGCGTGCGCTTGTCCTTGGGGGTCGTGAACACCGTCGCGGTCTGACCGAACTCGATCATCTCGCCGAGATACATGAAGGTCGTGAAGTCCGAGACGCGCGCGGCCTGCTGCATGTTGTGAGTCACGATCACGATCGTGTAGTCCTGCTTCAGCTCGTCGATCAGCTCCTCGATCTTGGAGGTCGAGATCGGGTCCAGCGCGGAGCACGGCTCGTCGAACAGGATGACCTCCGGCTTGACCGCGACCGTACGCGCGATGCACAGGCGCTGCTGCTGGCCGCCCGACAGGCTGAGGCCGCTGGCGCCCAGCTTGTCCTTGACCTCGTCCCACAGCGCGCCGCGGCGCAGGGCGTGCTCGACCCGGCCGTCGAGTTCCGACTTGGGCAGGTTCTCGTAGAGACGGATGCCGAAGGCGATGTTCTCGTAGATCGTCATCGGGAACGGCGTCGGCTTCTGGAACACCATGCCGATGCGCGCGCGCAGCAGGTTGATGTCCTGGTCTTCACGCAGGAGGTTATCGCCGTCGAACATGACGTCGCCGGTGGCGCGCTGGCCGGGATAGAGGTCGTACATGCGGTTCAGGATACGCAGCAGGGTGGACTTGCCGCAGCCCGAGGGCCCGATGAACGCCGTCGCCTTGTTCGCGTAGAGCGACAGGTTGATGCCCTTCAGCGCCCGGCTGTCGCCATAGAAGAACTCGAGGTTCTTGATCGTGATCTTGGCCGTGAGCTTCGAGACGTCGATTTGGCCGTGCGCAGCGACGGGAACGGCGACGCTGGGAGCGTCGGTGGATTGCATGGACATCAGGATTTCCTCGCGGAGGTAAGCGAACGGGCCAGGATGCTGAGCCCCAAGACGGTGACGGTGATCAGCAGCGCGCCGGTCCAGGCGAGCTTCTGCCACTCGGCATAGGGCGACAGGGCGAACTGGAAGATGACGACCGGCAGGCTGGGCATCGGCGCGCCCATGTTCAGGCTGAAGAACTGGTTGTTCAGGGCGGTGAACAGGAGCGGGGCCGTCTCGCCGCTGATGCGGGCGATGGCCAGCAGGATGCCGGTGACGATGCCCGCCTGGGCGGCGCGATAGGCGATGCGGACGATCATGTGGGCGCGCGGCAGGCCGATCGAGGCAGCGGCCTCACGCAGCGTGTCGGGCACCAGCATAAGCATGTCCTCGGTCGTGCGGACGACGACGGGGATCACGATGACGGCCAGGGCGACGGCGCCGGCCCATCCCGAGAAGTGGCCCATCGGCGCGACCAGGATCTCGTAGACGAACAGGCCGATCACGATCGACGGTGCGCTGAGCAGGATGTCGTTGATGAAGCGAACGACGCTCGAAAGCTTGTCGTGACGGCCGTACTCGGCGAGGTAGGTGCCTGCCAGGAGGCCGATCGGCGTGCCGATGAACACCGCCAGCACGGTCATCACGATGCTGCCCAGGATCGCGTTGAGCAAGCCGCCCGCGGCGCCGGGCGGCGGCGTGTTCTCGGTGAACACCGAGAGCGAGAGGCCATCGATGCCCTTGTAGAGCAGCACGGCCAGAATCAGGACCAGCCAGCCCAGGCCGAAGATGGTGGCGGCGAACGCCAGGCCCTTGGCGATGCTGTTGCGGCGGCGGCGGCCCGCGTAGAGCGGACTGTCCAGGGCGGCCGTCTTGGATGTGGTTGTGGCCATTGTCCTACTTGCCTCCCTGCTGCTGCAGGCGCATCAGCATGTAGCGCGCGATCGCCAGCACGCAGAAAGTGATGAAGAAGAGGATGAGGCCGAGCGCGACCAGCGACGATGTGTAGAGGTCGCCCACCGCTTCGGTGAATTCGTTGGCGATCGAGGCGGAAATCGTCGTGCCGGGCGCGAACAGCGAGGCCGAGATGTGATGGGCATTGCCGATCACGAAGGTGACGGCCATCGTCTCGCCCAGTGCGCGGCCCAGTCCCAGCATGAAGCCGCCGATGACGCCCACCCGCGTGAACGGCAGGACGACGTAGCGGAACACTTCCCAGGTCGTGCAGCCGACGCCGTAGGCTGCCTCCTTGAGTACCGGCGGGACGGCATCGAACACGTCGCGCGAGATCGAGGTCACGAAGGGCAGCACCATGATCGCCAGGATGAGCCCGGCGGTGAACATGCCGATGCCGTAGGGCGGGCCCGCGAAGATCGTCGAGAGGACCGGCACATTGGCGAAGGTATTGATGAACAGCGGCTGCACATGCTCCTGCATGAACGGCGCGAAGACGAACAGGCCCCAGATGCCGTAGATGATGCTGGGGATGCCGGCCAGCAGCTCGATGGCGATGCCGATCGGGCGGCGCAGCATCTTCGGGCAGAGCTCGGTCAGGAAGAACGCGACCATCAGGCCGACCGGAACCGCGATCAGCATCGCGATGAACGACGTGACCAGAGTGCCGAAGATCGGTGCCAGGGCGCCGAAGCGCTCGGTCACCGGGTTCCACGATTCGTCGAACAGGAAGCCGAACCCGAACGTGCTGAGCGCGGGAGCCGCGCCGTAGATGAGGGCGATGATGACGCCGCTCAACAGGGCGAGCACGGCGAGCGAGGCGCCGCGCGTCAGCCCATGGAATATGGAGTCCGTCAATTTCAGGCGTCGAAGCACCGCCGCCCGCGAGGCAGATGCCGCGGCCGGTGCGCTTGCGCCCTTCAATACAACTTCACTCACGTGCCGATCCCCCGAAGCCATAAACCCCCCAAGAATGAGGGGCGGGTGTCTCCACCCGCCCCGTCCCGAATTAGTTGGTCGGCGAGTACAGCGGCTTGCCGTCCGCGCCCTTGATCTCGGCCTGCCACATCTTCTTGATGTCGTTGACGACGTTCTGGGGCATCGGCACGTAGTCGAGCGACTCGGCCATCGCGTCGCCCTTGGTGTAGGCCCAGGCGAAGAACTTCAGCGCCTCGGCCGACTCGGCCGGCTTCTCCGGCTTCTTGTACATCAGGATCCAGGTCGCGGCCGCCATCGGCCAGGACTTGTCGCCCGGCTGGTTGGCCAGGATCACGCCGAAGCCCGGCTTGGAATTCCAGTCGGCGCTCGCCGCGGCGTCCTGCACCGTGTCCGAGCCCGGCGCGACCGCCTTGCCCGCCTTGTTGATCATCTTGGTGAAGGTCATCTTGTTCTCTTTGGCGTAGGCGTACTCGACATAGCCGATCGAGCCCTTGGTCTGCGCCACGTTGCCGGCCACGCCTTCGTTGCCCTTGGCGCCGATGCCCACCGGCCACTGCAGCGCCGTGCTGACGCCGACCTTCGTCTTCCACTCCGGGCTGACCTCGGCCAGATAGTAGGCAAAGTTGTAGGTCGTGCCCGACCCGTCCGAGCGACGCACCGGTACGATGGCCTGCTTCGGCAGCTTGAGGTTGGGGTTGAGCTTGGCGATCGCAGCATCGTCCCAGCTCTTGATCTGGCCGAGATAGATGTTCGCCAGCGTCGGCCCGTCGAGCACCAGTTCGCCCGGCTTGACGCCCTCGAGATTGATGATCGGGGTCACCGAACCCATGACCATCGGGAACTGGGCAAGTCCGGATTCGTCGAGTTCCTTGCCGGAGAGCGGAGCATCGGACGCGCCGAAGGTCACGGTCTTGGCCTTGATCTGCTTGATGCCGCCACCCGAGCCGATCGATTGGTAGTTTATGTTGGTGCCGGTCTCTTTCTTGTAGGCGTCCGCCCACTTGGCATAGACCGGGTAAGGGAAGGTAGCGCCTGCGCCGGAAATATCGGTAGCGAAGGCCGACCACGACGTCGCGACGAGCGCGGCGGCGGTCAAGGCTATTCTGGAAATTCTCACGGTTCTCTCCTGTGTTCGAGTCGCGTGCGGACTGGAGTAGGAGGCTTCGGTCTCTTTCGTATGACTATTTTATGACGTTCCAATTACAGCACACCGAGTGAATCATCTTGATCCGCGTGGCTATGCCGCAGGCAAAGTGACTGTGAAGACGGAACCTTTTCCCGGGGTGCTCTGGATGTCGAGCCGACCGCGGTGGCGGTTCACCACGTGCTTGACGATGGCGAGGCCGAGGCCGGTCCCGCCGAGCTGACGCGAACGGGCATTGTCGACCCGGTAGAAGCGCTCGGTCAGGCGCGGCAGGTGCGCGGCGGGGATGCCGTCGCCTTCGTCGCTGACGGCGACCGCGAGCCGGTCGGGGCCGAGCGGGCGCGCCGCGATCCGCACCGTGGTTGCGGGCCTTGAATACTTGATCGCGTTGTCGATCAGGTTCTGGAACACGATGGTGAGCTCGTCGTAGTCGCCAACCGCCGGCGGCAACGCCGGATCGACCGCCAGCTCGAGCGTGACCTTGCGCCCCGAGGCTTTGAGCTGCAACAGGTCGCGCACGCCGCCGAGCACGCGGCCGACGTCGACGGCCGCCGCGGGCCGGGCATGCTCGTGCTGCTCGATGCGCGACAGCATCAGCAGGTCGTCGACCAGCCGACGCATGCGCTCGGCCTGCTCGGCCATGATGCCGAGGAAGCGCTCGCGCGCGGCCGCATCGGCGCGTGCCGGGCCGCGCAGGGTTTCGATGAAACCCATGATGCCGGCGATCGGAGTCTTGAGCTCGTGGCTCGCATTGGCGACGAAATCTGCGCGCATGCGCTCGGCCCGCCGCAGCGCTGTGGTGTCGTGCAGCACGATCAGGGCGAGCGATCCGTCGGCTGCCGCGCGCGGCAGGCGGCGGGCATGCGCCATGACGTCCAGTTCGGGCGCGCCCGACAGCACGAGCGCGACGGCGGCCTGGTCGGGCCCGGTGTAGTTGCCGTCGGTCGTAGCCAGCAGCGAGTCGATCGTGGCAAGCAGCTCGGGATGGCGCAACGCCGTTGAAAGATCGCGGTCGGGCACGATGGTGCCGAGCAGTGCCACCGCGGCACGGTTGGTGCGCACGATGCGGCGCTGGCGGTCGACCCCGATCAGCGGATCGGGCAGGCCATCGACGATCGCCTGGGCGGAGGCCGCGAGAT
Organism: Reyranella sp.; assembly: GCF_965279465.1. Classification (NCBI taxonomy): domain Bacteria; kingdom Pseudomonadati; phylum Pseudomonadota; class Alphaproteobacteria; order Hyphomicrobiales; family Reyranellaceae; genus Reyranella; species Reyranella sp. The sequence goes on along the minus strand of NZ_OZ257242.1, from coordinate 1,540,904 downwards.
TGTCGATCGAGGCGCGCTGGCGGCGCCAGCCGGTCGCCAGCGTCGCCGCCGCGGTCGCGAGTTCCTCGGTGGCCGGCGCGAAGGACAGGCGCGGCATCACGGGCTCCCGTTCGCCCGACAGCTCGCCGACGAAGCGCGCGAAGCGCCCCAAGGAGATGAGATAGCGCTGCACCAGGATCACGGTGACCACGGCGATGCAGAGAAAGGCGACCAATGCGGGCCGTCCCGCCAGCGCACCGGTCCAATGGAGCGTGGCGAGAGCGACGCCGGACGGCGTCAACGCCACGAGATTGGCGGAAAGATAGCGGCGGAGCGGCAGCAACTGGTCGGCCATGTCCGCCGCCGTCTAGCCCGTGCCATCGGCCGGCGGCGGTTGCGAAGGCGCGGCGAGCGCCGCGGGGACGAACAGCCGGAGCGCGACCAGGCCATAGACGAAGCCGCCGATATGGGCGGTCCAGGCGACCGGTTCGCCGCCACTGCCGGGCGTGCCACCGAAGATGCCGAAGAAGACGTTGAGCGCGATCCAGATGCCCGCGACCGGCAGCAGCGACGGCATTCGCCCCGCTTGCCACAGCGCCATCAGCACGCCGCCGAACACGCCGCTGATCGAGCCCGACGCCCCAATCACCGGATCGACCGAGTCCGAGTAGAAGAGCACGTGGATGAAGCCCGCCACGACACCTGCCGACAGGTAGAACAGCACGAAGCGGCGCACGCCCAGCAGTCGTTCCACCGGTGCGCCGAACGCCGCCAGCGTGATCATGTTGACGCCGAGATGGATCCAACCGCCGTGCAGGAACTGGTAGGTGATCGGCGCCAGCAGCAGCGACCACCACGGGCCGCCCGGGTCGCCGGTATAGTTCGCCGGCACCAGGCCGAGCTGCGTCACCAGCTGCTGGTCGACCGATTCGCTCAACGCCTGGCGCAGCAGATGCACCGCCACGTTGATCAGGATCAGCCATAGCAGCGCGGGCGGCAGGTTGATCGCCCGCTCATGGGCGCCGCGTCCCGGGCCTGAGCGTCTCACGTCGTCGAAGGGCATGCGAGAGACTTAGCGCTTCAGGCGACGCGTGCCCAGCCAGAGAAACACTGCACCCAGGATGAAGGTCGGCGAGCCGCAGGCGATCGCCAGGCCTCCCATATCGCCGAACGGATTGCCCTCGGTCACTGCCAGCACGCAGCCCAAGGTCAACACCAGCGCGATGCTGCCCGAGATCGCGAAGAACCAGCCCAGCCCGCGGCTTTTCGGCGGATCGGGCGGCAGCAGCGGATTCGGCGGCGGCGGCGGTGGCGCTTGCGACGGATCGGTCACCGCCTGAGCTCCGCCGCGAGCCGCGCGTTTCCGGCGGCGCCCGCGCGATAAAAGGTGTTGTAGGTGTCGAACGGCACGATCCTGCCCTCGGGCGTGACGAAATGGACGCAGGAACGCTTGACGTTGCCGAGGCAGAAATTGAAGCGGTCGAGGAATTCCACGATCGTGATGCGGAAGACGTTCTCGTAGCCCGAACCCTGCGGCATCGGCACCTCGGGCAGGCAGCAGAGCAGCGAGCCCAGCCGCTCCGACGTGTTGGTGTCGGCGGTCGAGAGCGACAGCAGATCGACGAAGCGCTGGCGCAATTCGGGATACTTCTCGAACGAGATGGCGTTCGGGATGCTGGGCAGCAGCGCTTCGCGCGGCACCAGCGAGGTGAGCGGGATCACCTTCTCGCCGTCACGCAAGCCGTAGCCGATCGAGATCGAGGCCGGATTGCACGGCAGCGGGATCATGTCGCCGTCGGCGAACACGCCCGAGTCCTCGACGATGCGGCGGCGGATCTCGCTCAGCACGATGCGGTTGGACGACGGATCGAAGCCGTCGTTGCGGCCGGCATCCTGCACCGGCTGGAAGGTGACGCCACGCACGCATTTGTAGGTGAGCGCATGACGCACGATGGCGCCGATCTCGGCGTCGTTGACTCCGCGCTTCACGGTGCAGACCAGCGTCGTCGAGATGTTGCGCGCCTCGAGCGCCGCCAGCGCCTCGCGCCGGATGCGCGAGAGGGCAGCGCCGCGGATGTTCTTCAGTGCCGCGTCGTTCAGCGAATCGAATTGCAGATAAACCTCGAAGCCCGGCTTGAATGCCGCCAGCGCGTCGACGAAGGCCGGGTCCTCGGCGATGCGGATGCCGTTGGTGTTCAGCATGATGTGCCGGATCGGTCGCCGCCGCGCGGCTTCGATGATCGGCAGGATCTCGGGATGGATGGTCGGCTCGCCGCCCGAGATCTGCACCAGGTCGGGCTCGCCCTCGCTCGCGACGAGGGCGTCGAACATGCGCTCGACCTCGGCCAGGCTGCGATGGATTGCGCGCCGCGGCGAGGAGTCCGCAAAGCACACCGGGCAGGCGAGATTGCAGGCCTCGTTGATCTCGACGATCGCCACGCAGCTATGCTGCTCGTGGTCGGGACAGAGCCCGCAGTCCCACGGGCAGCCGCGCTCGGTGCGCGTGCCAGGCGCCAGCGGCCGGTCGCCGGGCTTCAGGTACTCAAGCGTGCGGCGCCAATAGACCGGGTCGTCCGACACCAGCGTCTTCATCACGCCGTGCTCGGTGCAGCGCTTCGAATAATAGATGCGGCCGTTCTCCTCGACGATTTTGGCCGGCACCAGCCCGAGGCAGGTCTCGCAAAGGGAAGTCGTCTGGCCGATGAAGAGATATGGCGCAGCCTTGCGCGCAACGCCGTCGTACATGCCCCTCCTACCGAGCCGGGTTCCTCCGGATCATGACGCCAGCGTACAGGACGAGGCCGAGGCACACAAAATGGAACAGGTTGAAAGGTCCGACGAGGGTCTTATAGGGCTTGAAGAACTCCCACGCGAAGCGCTGCAGCCCATACCAGCCGGCGACGAGATAGAATCCGTTGGCGAGCCAGAAGCGATCGCCATGCGCGATCTTGCGCAGCAGCAGGACGTACATCCCCGCCATCGCCAGCGCCTCGTATAGCTGCACCGGATGGCGACGGATGCCGTCGCCGAAATCGATACCCCAGGGCAGGCCGGTCGGCGTGCCGTAGGTGTAATCGTCAAGGCCGGCGAAGAAGCAGCCGAGGCGGCCGACCGCGACCGTCGCGGCAAAAGGAGCTGCGAAGGCGATGCCGGTCGAGCCGGTGATGCCGGTCATCCGCTTGAACGCTTCGATCGAGGCGATCGCGCCGGCGAGCCCCCCGACCATCGAGAAGCCGAGCGCATGCACGCCGCTCAGCCAGGTGTTGAAGGTGCCGAGGAACATCGCGCCGCACAGCGCGCCAGAGCCCGCCGCGATCGCATAGGCGCCGGGATGGGCGACCCGGTTGGCGGGCAACGCCGCCGCCGGCAACCGCCGGCGGCTCGAGAACCAGAACGTCGCGACCGAGGCAAGCCAGGCCGCGACGTCGAAAAGGCTATGGATATAGGGGAGGCCGAAGCTCAGCTCTTGGGGCCGCCCTGCCCCAGGCCGCGCAACCGCAGGCGCAGCGCATTCAGCTTGATGAAGCCTTCCGCGTCGCGCTGGTTGTAGGCGCCCTGGTCGTCCTCGAAGGTGACGTGCTGCATCGAGTAGAGCGACTTGGGCGACTTGCGGCCGACCACCGTGGTGTTGCCCTTGTAGAGCTTGAGCCGCACGGTGCCTGACACGTTCTCCTGACTTTTATCTATGGCCGCCTGGAGCATCTCGCGCTCGGGCGAGTACCAGAAGCCGTAGTAAACCAGCTCGGCGTATTTGGGCATCAGCTCGTCCTTGAGATGCCCCGCGCCGCGGTCGAGCGTGATCGATTCGATGCCACGATGGGCAGCGTACAGGATCGTGCCGCCGGGCGTCTCGTAGATGCCGCGGCTCTTCATGCCGACGAAGCGGTTCTCGACGAGGTCGAGACGGCCGATGCCGTTGGCCTTGCCGAGCTCGTTCAGCCTGGTCAGCAGCGTCGCGGGCGACATCGCCACGCCGTCGATCCCGACCGCGTCGCCCTTCTCGAAATCGACCGTGATGTAGGTCGCCTTATCGGGGGCCGCCTCGGGCGAGATGGTGCGCTGGTAGACCATCTCGTCGGCCTCTTCCCAGGGATCTTCCAGGATCTTGCCCTCGCTCGAGGAGTGCAGGAGGTTGGCGTCGACCGAGAACGGCGCCTCGCCGCGCTTGTCCTTGGCGATCGGGATCTGATGGGTCTCAGCGAACTCGATCAGCTTGGTGCGCGACGTCAGCTCCCATTCGCGCCACGGCGCGATCACCTTCACGTCGGGTTTCAGGGCATAGTAGGTGAGCTCGAAACGGACCTGGTCGTTGCCCTTGCCGGTCGCGCCGTGCGCCACCGCATCGGCGCCAACCTGCTTGGCGATCTCGATCTGGCGCTTGGCGATCAGAGGCCGGGCGATCGAGGTGCCGAGCAGATACTGCCCTTCATACAGCGCATTGGCGCGAAACATCGGGAAGACGAAGTCGCGCACGAACTCCTCGCGCACGTCTTCCATGAAGATGTTCTCGGGCTTGATGCCCAGCATCTCGGCCTTCTTGCGGGCCGGCGACAATTCCTCTCCCTGGCCGAGATCGGCAGTGAAAGTCACCACCTCGCAGCCATAGGCCGTCTGCAGCCACTTCAGGATGACGGAGGTGTCGAGACCGCCGGAATAGGCCAGCACGACCTTCTTGATATCGCCCCTTTTGTAGGGCCCGGTATAAGTGACGCTCATGGCTGCCTCGGCGGCGTTGGAAAGCGCGGGACTATAGCCACCGGCTTTCTAGGGGCAAGCGCGCTATACTAATGTCGAGGAACAGATGGTTTCAGCCCTGGATCGTCTCAGCTATGCCGCCCGCCAGACTGCGCGGGTCGCTTGGTATGCTGGCCATTACGTGGCCGGACGCCGGCTCCTGAAGCCGATGCCCAAGCCGGATTTCGCCGTCGGCCCGACGCCGACACGGGCCGAGCTGACCGCCGACATGCGCGCCGTCTTTACCCGCGAATGGCGCGACATCGAGGCCGGCCTGTTTCCCGCGCCGCGCCCGCTGGGGGCCGAACCGGGCGAGTTCCTGCGCCGCAGCCTGCGTTATTTCCGCGACCTGCCGCAGGTCGACGCCCGCCGCCACGGCCAGCTCGACGACGAGATGCCGCCCGGCCAGCAGGGCGACGGCCTGCCGGACTACTACCGCCAGAACTTCCACTTCCAGAGCGATGGCTGGCTCAGTGAGCATTCGGCCGCGATCTACGACACCCAGGTCGAGGTGCTGTTCACCGGCGCCGCCGACGTGATGCGCCGCCGTGCCATGAAGCCGATCGCCGAGTGGATGGCCGGCCGCAACCAGCGGGACCTGCGTGGCCTTGATGTCGGCTGCGGCACCGGCCGGCTGCTTGCCTTCCTGCACGATGCGTGGCCCGGCCTGCGCCTGACCGGCCTCGACCTCAGCCCGCCCTATCTGGCCGAAGCCCGCCGCCTGATCGGCCGCACCGCGCGGGTAAAGCTCATTGAAGGCGCCGCCGAAGCGCTGCCGTTCGACGATTCGAGCCTCGACCTCGTCGTCTCGTCTTTCCTGATGCACGAGCTGCCGCCCGACATTCGGTCCGCCGCCCTCAATGAGATGGCCCGCGTCGTGAGGCCCGATGGCCTGGTCGTGATCGTCGATTCGATCCAGAAGGGCGACCAGCCGACTTGGGACGGCCTGCTCGACCTCTTCCCCCACTATTTCCACGAGCCGTATTATGCGGACTACGTCGGCGGGAGCCTGGAGAAAGGGGCTGCGGAAGTGGACCTATCCCCCATCGCGACCGAGCGTGCCTTCCTGTCGAAAGTCGCGGCGTTCACGAAGTAGTCAGGGCGCCATCACTGGCGGCTTTGTCTGGAATTTTGTCGCGCGACGACGCAAGGCTTGGTCGAAAGTGACGAACCAATCGGCATGGCCGCTTGACGCAAGATGAACCGCGTCGGCGAAATCCATACCTTGGCTGAACCAGTCGACCGCCCGCAAGACAGCCGGCGCATCCTCGACCTCGACGTTCGCCGTGTCCAAAATCGTCTGTATTGCCGACGCGATCACGGCTCTGGATTCTCCGTAGGCGCCGCGCATCACCCATTCGAACTCGACAATGACGCTCTTCGGGACGAAGATAGAATCGGTCGCAAGCGCCCGGCGTGCGGCGCCGACCTGCTCCGCGTCGTCCTGAGCGAACAGGCGGACGACGAGATTAGTATCGACCGCGCGCATGTCGCCGCCGAACTTCCTCCACGATCGCGGCATCCATTTCCTCGATCGTGCGGCGCGGCCCTTTGTATTTGACGATACCGGCCCAGTCGTCGATCGTAAGCTTCTTCTTCTCTTCAACCCGCTTGAGCAGGACGCCGTCCGGCCGATCCTCGACGATCAGCCGCGTGCCGCCTGTCCAGGCATGCCTGTCGCGAATCGCTTTGGGCAGGACGACTTGCCCCTTCGTGGATACCTTAGTTTCCATCACGCCATCTTACCGGTAAGACGCCCACCGGTCAAACGCGCGCCCGCGCCTCGATATCGCGCACCCGCTCGCCCTTTTGCCGCTCGCTGGCGCTCTTGAGCTGGCCGCAGGCGGCGTGGATGTCGCGGCCGCGGGGGGTGCGGATCGGCGCGCTGAGGCCGCCGTCGTTCACGATCTCGGCGAAGCGATGCATCCGGTTGTTGGAGCTGCATTCGTACGGCGCGCCGGGCCACGGATTGAACGGGATCAGGTTCACCTTGGCGTGGATCGGCTTCAGGATGCGCACCAGCTCGCGCGCGTCGGCGTCGGAATCGTTGACGCCCTTCAGCATGGCGTATTCGAAGGTGATGCGCCGGCTGTTGCGCGCGCCGGGATAGTCGGCGCACGCCGCCAGCAGCTCGGCGATCGGCCACTTCCTGTTGATCGGCACCAGCGTATTGCGGATGTCGTCGTTCACCGCATGCAGCGACACCGCGAGGTTGACGTCGAGCACCTCGCCGACCTTCGGGATCATCGGCACGACGCCCGAGGTCGAGAGCGTGATGCGCCGGCGGCTGAGCGCGATGCCTTGCTCGTCCATCACGATCTTCAGCGCGGCGGCGACATTGTCGAAGTTGTAGAGCGGTTCGCCCATGCCCATCATGACGATGTTGGACAGCATGCGCGTCGTCTCGGTCGGCGTCGGCCACTCGCCGTAACTATCTCGCGCCACCATGAACTGGCCCACGATCTCGGCCGGCAGAAGGTTGCGCACCAACGGCTGCGTGCCGGTGTGGCAGAAGCTGCAGGTCAGGGTGCAGCCGACCTGGCTCGAGATGCAGACCGAGCCGCGATCCTCCTCGGGAATGTTCACCGTCTCGGCCTCGTTGCCGTCGGGGAAGCGCAGCAGCCATTTGCGCGTGCCGTCGACCGATCGCTGCTCGGTGACGATCTGCGGCCGCTCGATCACGAACAGCTCGCCGAGGCGGTCGCGCGTCTTTTTCGCGACATTGGTCATCAGCCCGAAATCGGTCACGCCGTGCCAGTAGATCCACTGCCAAACCTGCTTGGCGCGGAACGCCTCCAATCCGGCCTCAGCCAGCGTCGTCTTCAGCGCGTCGCGCGACAGGCCGACCAGGTTGCGGCGCGTGTCGTTGCGGCCACGGAACGGCTCGAGGATTGACAGGGGTTCATGGGACAGGGCGGACATTAAGGGTTGAGATAGTGCATCGACCCCGCCCCCGCTAGACCCGCTTTTGCCACGCCTCGACGGCCGGGAAGCGATGAATGAAGTTCAGGATGTTGAGGGTCAGGTTGTCGTGGACAATCGCGCCGACCGTGACCTCGGCCAGCAGCGCCAGCGCCACGGTCGCCTGCCAGGGCAGCAGGCGGGCAAGCGCGAAGCCGGTCATCATCGCCACGGTGTCCAGGACCGAGTTCAGGATGCTGTCGCCGGTGTAGCCGGCGGCCAGTGCCTGCTTGCGGTAAGCTTCGATCACCCAGGGCGAGTTCTCGGCGATCTCCCAGGCGACCTCGATGCCGACTGCGACTGCCAGTCGCGCCAGCACCGGAGCACGCGGCAAAAACAGATGCAGAACGCCGTAGAAGATCATGCCGTGGATGACGTGGCTCGGCGTGTACCAGTCGAGGATCTGCTGCGAGAGCTCCGACGAATGGATGTCTCCGACCCAGAAGCGAATGGTACCGCAAGAGCAAATCCAGACCCGGCCGAGGAGGTGCAGCACCAGCACCTGCACCGCGATCAGACCCAGCACGACGCTCCAGCCTGTCCTTGCGATCATGCCTTCCCCTGGGATCGCGCGCGGATACGCTGCTTGCGCTTGTAGATCGGGTCGCCGAACACCGGCAGCGCCATCGCCTCTGTCGGCCCGCCGGGGGCTACCGGACGTGGCGAATGGCGGCCCATGGTCAGCAGCCGGTCGTACATGATAAGCGCCCCTGCGACGCCGAGATTGACGGAAAAGCGGGTCGGAATCTTGACCACGAAATCGCAGCGCGACTGTAAGTCGGCCGACAGGCCCTCCCGTTCCGACCCCAGGATATAGGCCGCCTGGCGCGGATGACGGAACGACGGCAGCTCGATCGCATCGTCGACGATCTCGACTCCGACCAGGCGGCAGCCCAGCGGGAGGCGAAAGTCCTCCAACCCTGCAAAATGATAGGTCGGCACCGATCGCGGCGTGTCCGAGGTATCGGCCTGGCCGCCCTTGCGGCTGTCGTAGTGGGCCCGCACCGTGAACACGAAGGAGGCGTCGAAGGCATGGGCGGTCCGGAACAAGGTGCCAACATTCATGGCCTTGCTCACGCCTTCCACCCCGATGCCGAAATAGCCTTTCATGGTCGGGGAATTTGTAGCATGAACCAAGGCTCATGACCGTTTCCCAGCCGCTGGACGAGGTTCGCGCACAGTACGAGGCGCTGCCCTATCCTCCCCGCGACCCGCGCGATGAGGCGCTGCGGCTGATCACCGGCACGCCGAGCCACATCCTCGAGGTCAATCACTACCTTTTCTCCGGCCGGCTGAACTTCAACCGCCCCTTTCGTGCCCTGGTCGCCGGCGGCGGCACGGGCGATGCCTGCATCATGCTGGCCCAGCAGCTGGTCGACCGGCGCTGCCCGGGCGAAGTCGTCTATATCGACCTGTCGGCCGCCTCGCGGGCGGTGTGCGAGGCACGGGCCAAGGCGCGCGGCCTGCGCAATATCAATTTCATCACCGGCTCTCTGCTCGACCTCCCGACCATGCCCATCGGGCAGTTCGACTATATCGACTGCACCGGCGTGCTGCATCACCTGCCGGATCCGGCGGCAGGCCTGAAAGCCCTGGCTTCGGTGCTGCAGCCTGACGGTGGGGTCGGCGTGATGCTCTACGGCCAGTACGGCCGCACCGGTGTTTATCCGCTGCAGGAGTTGCTGCGCACGCTGGCGCCCAAATCGATGGCGATCGGCGACCGCATCGCCATGGCCAAGCGCCTGATCCGTTTCCTGCCGACCACCAACCTGTTCCGCCGCAATCCCTACCTCAACGACCATGTGACGGCCGGCGACGCGGGCCTCTACGATCTGCTGCTGCACAGCATCGACCGCGCCTATACCGTTCCAGAGATCGCCGCCCTGGCGAGCGACGCCGGCTTGCGGGTCGTCGCCTTCCTCGAGCCGGTGCGCTACGAGCCCGCGACCTACATGAGCGACCCGATCATCGCGCGCCAGGCGAGCGCGCTGCCCCTGATCGAGCGCGCCGCCTTCGCCGAGCGGCTGTCGGGCAACCTGCGCACCCATGTCTTCTACGCAACGCGCGCGGGCTTCGACACGGTGGCGCGGCCGGAGGACACGCAATCGATCCCGGTGCTGCGCGAGATGGATGCGCACAAGCTCGCCGCCGGCCTGCAGCCCGGCGCACCGCTGGTCGCGAACCTCGACGGCTTCCCGTGGCGGGCGCAACTGCCGGCGCTCGCGCCGCGCATCATCTCGCAGATCGACGGACGCAAGTCGGTGGCCGAGATCTACACCGCGCTCGGTGCGCAAGGCGGGCTGCCGCACTGGGAGGATTTCTACGCCCAGTTCGAGGACCTCTACCTGAAGCTGAACGGCGTCAACCACCTGCTGCTGCGCTTCCGCACCTGAGCCGGCCATGGGCGCACCATTGTTGGCGCTCGGCCTCGGCAATTCGCTGCTCTGGTCGCTCTATCTCCTGCTGACCCGCCATGTCGTGAGCGGCGCCCGGCTCGACGCCTGGGCCTATACGCTCGTGCAGCTCCTGGCTGCCGGGCTGGTGCTGCTCTGGGTCGGCCGCCGCGCCGCCGGCAGCTGGGCCGAGCTGCTGGCGCCCTGGACCGTGGGTTACGCCTTCCTGCGCGTCGCCATCAACGGCGCGACAGCCGCGGCGATCATGTACCTGGCGGTAACGCAGAGCACCCTGCTGGCCACGATCAGCGTGTTGATCGGTGCGGCCTCCGGATGGTGGCTGACGCGTCGGGCTCCGCCGCGCCGCGACTGGGCGGGGCTTGTCCTGCTGGCGGCGGGCATCGCGGGCTTCGCAGCCGCACTGACCAGCGAGGCGTGGCGCGGGCTGGTCTGGCTCGGCCTGTCCGAATCGATGGCCGTCGCGGGCTCGTGGTTGATTGCCTACCATCCGCGCAACCGCTCGACCGATCTCGGCGCGCGCAGCCGCTTCACCGGCGAGATCCTGGTGGCTGCGTCGCTGGCGTTGATCCTGGTCTGGTCGATGCTGGGGCTGGCGGGTGTCATGGCCTCGCCCTGGGCGGGTGGAGGCGACGCTTTCGGCAGGATCGAGCTCTGGCTCTGGGGCGCATTGGCCGGCGTGCTGTTCCGGGCACCCGGCACGTGGCTCGGCTTCTGGACCATCAACCACACCGGCGTGCAGACCTACCTGATCGCGCTCACCGCCATGCCGTTCTTCGCCATCGCCCTGGAGGCGAGCGCGGCGTATCTCGGTTGGGTCGCGCCGCCACGCCTGTCGGCGGGCGAACGGGCAGCGGCCGCCATCATCCTGGCCGCTTCGGTTTGGCTGATCGTGGTCCGGATGAAGGCGCCGCGCGCCGCCGATCCATGAGCCGAGCGCCGCTCGAGCTCCCGCTGCGGGACACTACGGGTGTTCAGTCGAGACTAGCCAGCCGCCGCGCCATCAGCCGCCGCTCGGGGTCGGTGCGCGCCAAGGCGTGCGCCTTCTCGAAGTGCCGCCGCGCTTCGGTCCGGCGGCCGAGTCCCGCGAGGAACAGGCCACGGGCGGCCTCGACGTACGGATTGCCGCTCATCGCTGGAAGGATCGCCAGACCGGCGGCCGGGCCCTCGGCGCGCGCGATCGCCACAGCGCGCGCGAGCTCGACCATCGGCGATGGGTCGAGCGCCCGGAGGTGCTCGTAGACCCACGCGATGCGCGGCCAGTCGGTGTCGTCGGCGCTGGGCGCCATGGCATGCAGCGAGGCGATCTCGGCGCGCAAGTGCCAGATCGTCAGCACCTCGCCTCGCGCCGAGCGATCGAGATGGGCAAGGCCCAGCGCGATGAGGCCATGGTCCCACTCGGCACGCGGCTGATCGTCGAGCAGTTGCGCCACGCCATCGGGCCCGACCCGTGTCGGCAGTCGCGCGGCGGTGAGCGCCAGCAACGCGGCCAGCGCGTCACTCGCCGGCCCGGCCGTGATCGGATGTGCTGCCAGCGCGCGGGCGAGCCGCACGGCCTCGACGCAGAACTCAGGTTGCACCAGCGCATCGCCCGAGGAGGCAGAGTAGCCTTCGTTGAACATCAGGTAGAGGGCCGTGCGCACCGACTCGGCGCGTTCGGGCAACGCGTCCGGCGGTGGCGCCTCGATCGCCACGCCGGCCGCTTCGAGCTGCCGGCGCGCCCGCACCAGGCGCTGGGCAATGGTCGCCGGCTCCGAGAGCAGACCCGAGGCGATCTGCGGCACGGTGAGGCCGCAGACGGTCTTGAGCGCAAAGGTCACCCGCATCTCGGGCGACAGGGCGGGATGGCAAACGGCGAACAGCAGCGCCAGCTCGTCATCGTTCAGCTCGCGGTCGAAACGCCCGTCGCCCGCCTCGCTGGCGGGCGCGAGTGGCACCAGTTCTTCCGCGAGCGCAAGGCTCCGAGATTCGGCGCGCAGCAGGTCGAGCGCGCGGTTGCGGGCGACGGTGGAGAGCCACGCTTCGGGCTTCTCGGGGACGCCCTTGAAGGGCCACAGCGACAGCGCCCGCATCAACGCATGCTGGACGGCGTCCTCGGCGACGGCGATACGGCCGGTGCCGAGTCGCCGCGCCAGGGCCGCGACCAGCCGGCTCGCCGAATCGCGGGCCAGCGAATCGACGAGCCGGTGAACACGGTGTTCCAAGCTCAGCTCGCAGCGGCGCGTGCCTGGCTCATATCCTCGATCGGGCGGATCTCGGCCCAGTTGGTCGGCGCCAGGGCAAAGTGCGGGCATTCCCTGGCGATCGCCTCTGCCTCGGCCAGATCCCTGGCGTCGAGAACGAAGTAGCCCCCGATCACGTCCTTGGCCTCGGCATAGGGGCCGTCGCTGGCAACCGGCTTGCCGTCCTTGACCTTGATGTGACGACCGCCGCTCGCCGTCAGCTTCTCTCCTCCGACCATCTTGCCTTGATGACGCAGCTGCTCGGCCCACGCCATGTAGCGCCGGGTCATCTCCATCATCTTCTCGCGCGGCAGGTCCGCATTGTAATTGGGCGCCTGGTGCAGCAGCAGCATATATTGAGCCATGTCGATCTCCTTGGGTTGGTGACGGTAAGCGATTTTGGCCGCAGAGCGCCAAAACGCCTTGCCGTCACCCCATCGACGTCCGAGGCGCAACAGAATCGACATCGCAAGAGCTGATGGCAACAGAATGCTGGACTACCGACAAGCGATCGACCGCCTGAGCGTCCTGGAAATCCTGCGGGACTGCGACCCTCATGTTGCAGGGACGCTGCCGCTCGGGATCGACGTCCCGGGCAGCGACATCGACATTCTGTGCCATGCTCCAGATGGCGGCGCCTTCGCCCAACTCGTCTGGTCGGCCTTCGGCGACCGCGACGAATTCTCGATCCGGCAATGGATCGGAGACGAGCGGCCGGTGATCGCTTCTTTCGAGGCTCACGGCTGGGTCTTCGAGCTCTTCGGACATCCCTTGCCGGTTCCCCTGCAGCGGGGATGGCGCCATTTCGAGGTCGAGCGCCGCCTGCTGGCCCTTGGCGAAGGGTCTTTCCGGCGCGCCGTCATGGAAAGACGGCGGCTGGGCGCCAGAACCGAGCCGGCCTTCGCCGGCGCGCTTCATTTGGAAGGCGATCCCTACGCCGCGCTGCTGGAGATCCAATCCTGCAACGACGGACAGCTCTGCCGATTGCTCGAAGAGAGCGGATTCGGCCCGCTCAGCGCTTCAACGCGTCCGGATTGAGGACGTTGATCGGCTTGCCGTCGAGCCAGGCCTCGATGTCCTCGATCGTGCCCTTGTAGAAATACCGGTAGCTCTCCTCGACCACGTAGCCCAGATGCGGAATCAGGGTGACGTTGTCGAGCTTGATGAGCGGATGGTCGGCCGGCAGCGGCTCCTTGTCGTACACGTCCAGCCCGGCATGCAGGATGGTGCGGTTCTTCAGCGCCGCGATCAGGGCGGCTTCGTCGACGATCGGACCGCGCGAGGTATTCACCAGGATCGCGGTCTTCTTCATCTTCGCGAGGTCTGCAGCGCCGATCAGGCCGCGCGTGCGGGCCGAGAGAGCGAGATGGATCGACACGAAGTCCGACGTCGCGAGCAATTCATCCTTGCTGACGTATTTGGCTCCGCCCGCCACCGCCTTCTCCGGGGTGAGGTTCTGGCTCCAGGCGACGACGTCCATGCCGAAGGCCTTGCCGTAGGCAGCCGCACGGCTGCCAAGCTTGCCGAGTCCGAGGATGCCGAGCCGCTTACCTTCTAGCACGACCATCTGCTCGATGCCGTCGTGCCACTTGCCGGCGCGCGCCAGCCGCTCGGCCTTGGCGAGATCGCGGGCGCACATCATCAGCAGCGCCCAGCCGAGCTCCGCCGTCGGCGCGTTCGAGCCGCCGCCGGGCGTGGTCGAGATCGGGATGCCGCGTTCCGTCGCCGCCTTGTCGTCGAGGCTCGCCGCTCGCGCGCCGGTCAGGACCATGAACTTGAGGTTCGGCAGCTTCTCGATGAGCTCGCGCGGGAAAGCGGTGCGCTCGCGCAGCAGGCCGAGCACCTCGAACGGCGCGAGCTTTTGTGCAGCATCATCGACCGAGGCGAACGGCTCGTGGAACACGGTGATCTCGATGCCGCGCTTCTTCAGCCGGTCCCAATCGGCCATGCGCATGGCTACCTTCTGATAATCGTCGAGCAGGGCGAGCTTGATCGTTTGCGGCATGGCGTTTCCTGGGAGAAAATGAGTTGGCGCTACTATAGCCGCAGGAGCCGGTTATGAGCATCACCGTTACGCCAACAACGCCGGAGTTCGTCGCCGAGATCTCCGGCATCGATCTCGCACGCCCCCTACCGCCCGCCGACCGCGACACCATCGAGAATGCGATCAACCGCTACGCGGTCGCCGTGTTTCGCGGGCAGAAGCTCAGCGACGCGCAGCAGATCGATTTCTCGGCCCAATTCGGCCCGATCCATTCCTCTGCCCAGCGCGCTCGGCACACCGGCATCAAGCATCGCCTGGACCGCACCGAGCTCGCCGACATCTCCAACCTCGACGGCGACGGCAAGGTGCTCGAAGTCAACGCCAAGCGCCGGCTCGACTGGCTGGCCAATCGCCTGTGGCACACCGACGCCTCGTTCCGCGCCGTTCCCGGCGCGCTGTCGCTGCTCTATGCCCATGTCATTCCGGATGAAGGCGGCGACACGGAGTTCGCCGACATGCGCGCCGCCTATGATGCGCTGCCCGAGGCGACTCAAAAGCAGCTCGATGGGCTGATCGCCATCCATTCGATCTGGCACTCGCGCGGCCAGCTCGACGTGAACCGGGACAAGTACACGGCCGAGGAGCAGGCATCTCTGCCGCCCGTGCCGCAGCGTTTGGTGCGGACGCATCCCGGCTCGCACCGCAAGTCGCTCTATCTCGCCGCGCATGCCTCGCACATCCAGGGCATGCCGGTTCCGGACGGGCGCCTGCTGCTGATGGACCTGATGGAGCACGCCACCAGGCCACCGTTCGTGCACGCTCACAAATGGCGCGAGGGCGACCTGGTTATCTGGGACAATCGCTGTACCATGCATCGCGCGCGGCCGTTCGACACGACGAAGGTGCGCGACCTGCGCCGCGTCACCACGCGCGACATAGCCTCGACACTGGAGCAAGCGGCATAGGTGTCTTGAATGTCGACTCCTCCTGACAAGCTTTCGCAGCTCCCCATCGAGCAGGTCGTCGTGCAGCTGGGCCTCTCCTGGCGCGTTCCTGTGGAAGCCGTCTCGACCTGCGTGGAACGCTACGTTATGCGGAAGCAGCACCCCTGCTGCGCTCCGCCATGATCCGGGCCGCGGACGGCAGGATGTCGGCGACAGCGAGAGTTCGCTGGGCGACACGCCGACCTTCGCCTTACCGGCCATCATCGCCGCCACTTTCGACGGTGATGCGGAGAGCTTGTTCGGGATCATCGAAGAGCCGGAGATCGAACAATCCATCCATGACGCCGTGCTGCGCGCGGCGTCCTTCCTGACCTGGAAGGGACGAATCGACAGGCAAAGGATGGTCCGATTTCTCGAGCACCTCGCGAGCGCCCGACGACGGCGCTCGCTTCGAGGAAGACTTTGGCGGCAACCTCGACGATGTCGTCCTGGCATTGCAGGAGTTGGATATGGGAGAAGAGGAAGACGAGTACATCGACCAGCTCGCCGCGACATTCTCTTGTCCCTACGCGAACGAACCGGCCACGAGTCCCTGGCGGAACATGGGACGCAACGACCCGTGTCCCTGCGGCAGCGGGAAGAAGGCGAAGCGCTGCTGCCTCGCCGCCTAAGCCGCCTCGCCTGCTGCTGGAAGCGGCCCGATGCCGAGCCTACATAAGGCGCATGGCAAAGCGATCCGGTAGTGCCGACCTCCCGCTGCATAACGGCCGCGTGCCGCTGTGGCTGGCATCGCGCATGGCGCGGCTCGGCACGGTGATCACCGAAGCCATCGTGCATCACTACGGCCGCGAGGAGTTCCTGCGCCGGCTCGCCCATCCCTACTGGTTCCAGTCGTTCGGCGCCGTGATGGGCATGGACTGGCATTCCTCCGGCATCACCACCGCCGTGATCGGCGCGCTGAAGCGTGGGCTCACGCCGCGAGCGAAGGAGCTTGGCCTGCATGTCTGCGGCGGCCGCGGCAGCCACTCTCGCCAGACGCCGCACGAGCTGGTCGCGATCGGTGAGCGCACCGGCTTCGACGGCGCGGCGCTGGCCAGGACGAGCCGGCTAGTCGCCAAGGTCGACAGCGCGGCAGTGCAGGACGGCTTCGACCTCTACCTGCACGGCTTCATCGTCACCGACGACAGTCAGTGGGTCGTGGTGCAGCAGGGCATGAACGGCACGAGCAAGCTCGCCCGCCGCTATCACTGGCTGTCGCACGATCTCAAGAGCTTCGTCGAGACGCCGCACAGCGCGATCGACGGCAAGAACCAGGGCGAGATCGTCAATCTCACCGACGTGCGCGCCAAGGCCTCGCGCGCCGGCCAACTCGAGCTGCTGCAGGAGTTCGGTCCCGACCGCATCGTGCAGGAGCTCTCCGCCCTCGAGGGCGCGCCGGCGCCGGTCGAGGCCGAACCGATGCTGCCGCACCTGATCATGCCGTCGCATCACGACGTGCGCCCCAAGGACGTGATGATGCGCCGCTTGCACGGTGCGCTCGCTGCCGCGGCCGATGCCGGCCCGACAGACTTCGCCGACTTGCTGCTGGTGCCGGGCGTCGGTGCGCGCACGGTGCATTCGCTGGCGCTGGTCGCCGAGGTCGTGCACGGCGCGCCGCACCGCTTCGCCGATCCGGCGCGCTTCTCGCTCGCACATGGCGGCAAGGACCGCCATCCCTACCCGGTGCCGCTCAAGGTGCTCGACGAGACGATCGGCGTGCTCAAGTCCGCCCTCGGCAGCGCCAGGCTCGGCAACGACGAGAAGCTCGACGCCATCCGCCGCCTCGACTACCAGGCGCGCCAGCTCGAGGTCCATGCGACCGGCCCGTCGTACGGCGCCTTCACGGCAGAGGAGCGACGGCGCTCCTTCGAGTACGGCGGACGCAGCGTCTTCGGCTGGGAGCCGCCACCGGCTGCTATCAAGTCGTCATGATCTTCCGGACCGCGAGCCTCTGGCTCGCCTCATGAGCATGAGCGAGCCGGAGGTTCGCGGTCCGGAAGACCAAGATCAGGCGGCCGCGGCCTTCTTGCGGTTGGCTTCGAGGCGCTTGTCGACCAGGGCGACGCCGGCGTCGATCACCGGGTGGCTCAGGCCCTTCTGCTTGGCGATAAGCTGGACCAGCTTGTCGGCGCGCTCGATGTTGGGCACACCGTTCTGCAGCGCGCGCGCCGCCGACGCCGGCCGCACCAAGCTCTGTGCCGCCGCTGCGTACTTCTCGAACGGCACCAGGTCGGCCGGGTTGGCGCCGAGCTTCACGCACAGGTCGAACACGAAGTTGTAGACCGAACGTGACGTCTCGATGTCGCTATGCACCGCCTCCTGCGCCGTGCGCATCCCGTCCGGGGTGACGCAACGGTAGTTGCCGGCGAGCAGCATCGCCCATTTAGCGAGCGGCACGAACAGCGAGTCGTAGGCGCGCAGCTTCACCGGCAGCTCGATCTTGCCCTCCGGCGTGTCGAACCGCACCGCGTCGATGTCCTTCTCGAGCTCGGCGAGCAGCGCGTTGGCCTTCTCGTCCTTGAAGCGGGCAACCTTGAAGTTGGTCGGCAAGGTGACCATCAGCACGTTGACCGGCTCGTCGGGCGGGCGGATCGCCTGCGGATCGGGGCTGCAGAGGGTCACCCGCTCGGGATCGAAACTGTCCCATACGCTGGCGTCGGTGTAGGCGGGCTTCAGCGTGTCGGCATCGAGGCCGGGCAGGCGCCGCATGTAGGCGAGCGGCGGCATGTTCATGATCGACATGCAGGGCACACGGGATTTCGCGACGGCGTCGAGCAGCTCGCGCACGCCCGGCGAGCGGTACTGCGGCTCCTGCATGGCCAGCCCGATCAGGTCATAGTCGGCGGGATTGGCGCTGGTCGTGCCGCCGGCCGTCACTTTTCCCGGCAGCTTGCGCGAATCGATCACGACAGGGTCCTTGCGGCCGCGAATCGGCATCCGAACGCGGAAGCCTTCGGCGTTGATCAGGTCGGCTTCGGCGGGCAGGCAGATCAGGTGCACCGAATGGCCGCCGAACAGGACTTTGGAGGCGAGCAGCGACCCGTAGGACGCACCCATGATCATGATCTTCAGCGCACTCTCCCTCGGAGGTCCATGATTTTGGGCAAATCATGGACCGGCGACGGCTGGCTCGCAACTCAGTAGGCGCGGAAGCAGTCCGTCGTCATGTCACGCGGCTCAAACCCTCCCATTCGACGACATGATCCGCCCGCGCGGGCCGCTCCCCGGCGGCCGTCGTTCGCGGCGTTCCGACGGCGAGGAAACCGACCAGCCGGCTCGGCGCTTCGAGGCCGAGGCTGGCGTTGATCTCGGGATCGTAGGCGTTGGCGCCTGTCACCCACATGCCGGCGTAACCGAGCAAATGGATCGCGTTCAGCATGTTCATCGCCGCAGCGCCCGCGGACAGGATCTGCTCGCCTTCGGGGATGACATGGTTGGCGCGAACCACGGCGCCAACGCCTATCAGCAAGGGCGTACGCAGCGGCCAGGCGCGATAGCGGTCGAGCAGCGCCTGCGGCGCTGCGGGATCGCGCCGGCGGGCCGCCGCGACGAGGCGGTCGGCGAAGGCCGCGCGCGCATCGCCCCGGATCAGGATGAAGCGCCAGGGCCGCAGCCGCCCATGATCGGGTGCCCGCAGGCCGAGATCGAGAATCAGCTCTAGATCGCGCCCGGTCGGGGCCGGCTCATCGAGGACATTGACCGAGCGACGGCCGAGCAGGAGATCGAGGACCTGGCGACGGTTTTCGACGTCGGTCGAGCCGCTCTCCGGGGTACGGTCGGCGATGGAGCTATCCATGGTCTCCTTTGGACTTGATTTTCCCCAGTATATGCAAATGATAGTCACTTGCAAATAGTCAAGGAGCCCGCATGACCAGCCAGATCGAGCCGGACGGCAAGCGCAAGTCGGAGGAACCGAGCCCGTCGGTTCTCATCGTCGACAGCAGCACCCTGCTGAAGGGACAACGCGAGTTGATCGTCCGCCACGCCGATTCGCGATATCGCCTGCGCCTCACCGCATCGAACAAGTTGATCATGACAAAGTGATCTGCTGGCAGTGCGGCTCTGGAGAGCCGCGGCCCCAGCGGAGTCAGCGTTCCGCGGCGAGGTCGCCCTGGCGCTGCTTGTTGATCTTCATCCAGACATGCTCGCCCGAGGTCGTCGTGCCGTAGCGCGGCGGCCGGGCGGCATCGGCGCAGGTCGGCAGGCACTGGACGACCGCGTCGTAGTTGGGCTGGTGAAAGAAGGTCATCGAGATCCGCCGCGCCGCCTCCCCTGCCGCGCGCGACGGATTCACGACGCGGTGCAGGGTCGAGACCCAGCGGTCGTTGGTCCATTCGGCCATCAGATCGCCGAGATTGACGACGAAGGCGTCGGGCATGTGCGGTACGTCGAGCCAGCTGCCGTCCTTGGTGAGAACCTGAAGGCCGCCCTCGGCGCCGTCGGGTTTCACGATGGTCAGGCTGCCGTAGTCGGTATGCGCGCCGGCGCGCAGCTGCCCGGGCCGCGGCGCCTCGTGCTGCGGAGGGTAATGGAGCACGCTGAAGTTGGTGATGTGGCGGTCGATCTTGTCGTCGAAATAGTGCTCGTCCATGCCGAGCCCCATCGCGAAGATCCGCATCAGGGTCGTGGCCAATCCTTCCATATGCCGGTAGTAGGCACTCCAGGTTGCCTGGAACTCCGGCAGCCCCTCGGGCCAGATGTTGGGCGCGAAGAAATTGGCCGGCGTCGCGGCGCGATGATAGGCATCGTCGGGCGCATCGACCGGACCGATCGAGAAAGACTCCTTGAGATCGGGCGGCGTCTCCTCGCCGAGGCTGTAGGCCAGCGCCTCGTTGCCGAAGGCGATGAAGCCGCGGTAGCGGTCGGGCGGCATGCGGTAGCGCAGTTTCTCCTCGAGCGGGCGCTCGAAGAAGGAGGTCGACACCCGGCGCATGTCGTCGACCAGCGAGGATGGGATGCCATGCCCCGAAACGAGCAGAAAGCCCATATCCGCGCAGGCGTCGTCGACGGTCCTCGCGACTGCCCGCCGGTCGGCGTCGCCGCCGTGCAGGAAGGGCGAGATGTCGATCAGGGGAATGGCGCTGGTCATGCCGTGTCCGAGGCAAACCCGATGCCAGTTGCCTCTATGGCACGATTGCGAGGAACAGGAAGGCGGCGAACATCACCAGATGGACGATGCCCTGCAGCACCGTGGTCCGGCCGGTGCCCAGCGTCACGACACCGAGGAACAAGGTGAGCGCGAGCAGGAGCTGTTCCTTGCCGCCGAGGCCGAGCTCCAGCCGCTGACCGAGGACGATCGCCACCACGGCTACCGCCGGGATCGTGAGACCGATGCTCGCCAAGGCCGACCCGAGCGCCAGGTTCAGGCTGGTCTGCAGCTGGTTGGCGCGGGCCGCCTTCACCGCCGCCATTCCCTCTGGCAGGAGCACGAGGGCGGCGATCACGATGCCTACCACGGCCTTGGGAGCATTGAGCCAGGCCACGCCCGCTTCGAGCGCCGGCGTCAGCGTCTTGGCCAGACCGACCACGGCGACGAGGGAAACGACCAGCAGCCCCAGGCTGACCAGGGCTCGGCGGTTGGAAGGCGGCGGCGCGTGCTCTTCCGTCGAACCGACGTCGATCGGCAGGAAATAGTCGCGATGGCGCACGGTCTGCACGAAGACGAAGGAGCCGTAGAGCACCAGCGAAGCGGCGCCGGCGAAGACCAGCTGTGATGTCGAGAATACCGGTCCGGGCTCCGTAGTGGTGACGTTTGGCACGACCAGCGAGAGCACGGTGAGCGCGCCGAGCACTGCGAGAGCCGCACTCGCCCCCGCGAGCTGGAATCCCTGCTCGCGGTGGTGCGCGCCCCCCACCAGCAGGCACAGCCCGACGATGCCGTTGCAGACGATCATGACAGCGGCGAATACCGTGTCGCGGGCCAGCCCCGACTTGTCGAGCGAGGTCCCGACCATCATCGAAACGATCAGCGCCACTTCGATGATCGTGACGGCCACGGCGAGAATCAGGGTCCCGAACGGCTCGCCGACGCGATGGGCGACGACCTCCGCGTGATAGACCGCAGCGAACACCGCGGCGATCAGCAGGAAGCCGGCCGCCGCGGCGATCGGATCCGTCGGCCCCAGCACCACCGCCAATACCAGCACGGCCCATGCCAGCAACGGCCATGTCCAGCTCCACCATGGGGAGTGTTCGTTCTTTGCCATGTCCCGTTTATATTGTGATTCGCCGTCGATAGGAGTCGGTTGGAGCAGTAACGGCAAAGGAAATGGGCGCGGATCGTCGGACGGGCGGGCTGGCAGCGCATGAGTAACGCCGAGAACGGCGCCGACCCTGCACCTGCCTATGACGTACGGTTGGGCTGGACCTCGCCGCCGAATTGCACGTCGGCCGGTGCTGCGCGCCGAGAGGCTCGTCCTGGAAAGGAGGCCGTCGGCTAGCGCGCCATCACGCGTCCGACGCCTTGGCGAGTTGGGATCCGTGAAGCGACCGGCGCAGCAGCGCCCAAAGGCTGCCGCCCGTCGCCATGCCCAGGAGGTAGACCAAGGCGACCAGCAACGCCAACGGCGCGCGGGCACTGAAGCCCAGGAACGACATCGTGACGACCGAGAAATTCTGCACGACGAAGACGACAACGGCGATGGCGAAAACGACGACAATGGAAAGGTGTATCCAGCGCATGTGAGGACTCCTGCGTTGGCTGCCGAAATCTCGTGTCTGTATCATATGTTCACCCCTCCATCCTAAGACCCGGCGCGCATGAGGCCCTGAGCGCGGCGTCCCTCGATTGTGCCGCCCGTCCCAAACCCGGACGCAGAAGTTGGGGCATCGGGAACATTCAGGGGACACCACGCCGATGCGAGACGAACAGCGATCGGCTAAAATACATGCTCGACAATTCGCTTCGCCGACGCATCCGGTTTCAGCCGCGCGTTTCGCAGGGAGTTCGGGATCAACCTCAAGGAGGTGCGTGCCACGGCTCTATGCAGATGGCTGCTGCCACCGCCGCCGCTTCCCTGCGACGACGCCTATCACTTTCGCGACTGCCTCCGCTCCTTCTGACGCGAGGGCGGCCGACCAGTTGTCTTGATATGGACAGCCCGTATGTGATCGTTGGGTGAAATCCTTCCCTGCGCTCGGGATGACGAGGAACGTCCTGTTGATCCGAGGCAGAGCTTCGTTGGAATCCGCCGCTAACCCGCCGCCACGTCCTTGAAGCGCTGCAGGGTCTCGATCTGATCGTCGAGCTTGGACATCCGGTACATCGGATAGAGCATCACCATCTGGGCGCCGAACCGCTTCCAGCCCTGCACGGCCTTCGCCCAGAGCGATTCGTCCGGCGTGTCCATCCGCAGCCATCCCTCGAGCCCGAACGTCGCGGGATCGCGTCCGAACCCCTTCAGATGCTCGCGCAGCAGGGCGAGCTTCGCCTCGCCCGCCGCATCGGGCGCCAGGATCGGCATCCAGCCGTCGCCGATTCGCGCGGCGCGCTTGATGACCGCCTCCGAAGAACCGCCGAACCAGATGGGGATAGGACGTTGCACCGGCGCGGGCAGGATGTTCACGTCGACCATCTTGTGGAACTTGCCCTCGAAGGTGACGAAGTCCTCGGTCCACAGGCGGCGCATCACCTCGATCTGCTCGGACTGACGCGCGCCTCGTGTCTTCCACTCGGTCCCGAGCGCCTCGTACTCGACATGGTTCCAGCCGACGCCGACGCCGAGACGCAACCGTCCGCCGCTCAGGACGTCGACCTGGGCGGCCTGCTTGGCGACCAGGCCGGTCTGGCGCTGCGGCAGGATCAGCACGCCGCTGCACAGCTTGATGGTTTTGGTGACGGCGGCGATGAAGGCCATCGTCGTGAAGGTCTCGTGGAACGGATCGTGCTCGCTGTAGGTCGGCTTCCAGTCGCCGCGCGGTGCGGCGCCAAAAACGTGGTCGGCAACCTCGATGCAGTGATAGCCGAGCCCCTCGGCAGCCTGCGCCCAGTCGCGGATTTTCGCCGGATCGGTGCCGATGTCGCGCGTGGGGAAGAGGGCATTGAGCAACATCGGAGACTCCTGCGGCGGAATGGCTGTTGCGGCCATTGTTTCGTTGAAAGGCGCCGCAGGCAAACCCGTCCGCGCGCGATCAGCCGTCGAAGATGAGGCAGGTCGTCGTGCCGTGAACGAGCAGCCGGCCCTTGCTGTCGGTAACCCGTCCTTCGGCCGTGCCAACCCGGCGGCCGCAATTGAGCACCGTGCCCTCGGCCTTGATCAGGCCGGTCTCCGGCGTGATCGCCCGCACGAACGAGATCTTGATCTCGAGCGTCGTCGAGCCGACGCCCTTGCCCAAGGTCGACTGGATCGCAAGCCCCATGCAGCTGTCGAGCAGCGTCGCGGCGAGGCCACCATGCACGGTGCCGGACGGGTTGAGGTGACCGTCGTTCGGCGCAGCCGTGATCACGACCCGCCCGCTCTCGGCCTCGACGACGTCGTAGCCCAGGGTCCTGGCGATCGTGTTGAGCGGCAGCGTCCCGCTTGCCAGGCCCCGGACGAATTCCAGGCCGGTCATCTCCTTGCGCGCATCGGCGCAGACGGTTCCGTAGGTCTTGGCATGGCTTGGCACGGCATCCTCCTCAGCTGGTCGAGGATGAACCGATGCCCTGTCCGATCGCCAGTGGCTCGCGGCTTTCGGACCTGATCGACGGTCCGCAGTCAGATGACCCTATGCGAACCTGTGGCACGAATAGCGGCGGCGCACGTCGCTGAAGTCGTCCTTTCCGGTGCCCAGGACCTGGCTCGAACCGGCGCCGCTTGCAAGCAGACGGCCGCGCAGGGCCGGGGCGACTCACAGAGGTCGCATATCCTGGTCCAGCCTGATCAATGCTCGTCGCAGTACCTCGAAAATGACGGCCGTCGACCAGCCGAAGAGCAGCACGCCGTTCATGGCCGTGATGGGGCCGAGAAGACGCCACCGCTCGACAGGGATCATGTCTCCGTAACCCAGTGTCGTGTAGTTCACGAATGCGAAGTACAGGATATCGGATTTTTCCGGAGCTGCGCCGGTCAGCGCGTATGTGAGCGTCCAGATCGCCACCTCTCCAACATGCGCCATCATGAGCAGGCAGACGACCGGGGACATGAGACCGGCAAGATGCCAGCTCGAGGCGCGCATGCCGGCCCCGCGGGCTCGCGCAGTCCGGATCAACGAAACCATGATCAGGGAATGGATTACGATATTCACGAAGCTCGCGAACAAACCTACAGCCAGCTGGACAAGCATGTTCCGGCTCCCCTGATGTTGCAGCCACCTTCCATCAGACGGCCAGGAAGAACACCGTGAGGCCGAGAACGATATAAACGGCTAGGAGCTGCAGGCCCTTCAGCCAGTCCGAGCGTCCATCCGCAGCCACCTGACCGGTGATCAAGACCGACAGGAGGACGATCAGCACGAGGCCGCCGGGAAACGCCAGATCCATGGCCGCAGGCCCGATAACCAGGCTGAGCAGCACGAGAACGGGCGCCACGAAGAGCGCGACCTGAACGCTCGATCCAATCGCGATGGAAAGGGCGAGATCCATGCGATTCTTCATCGCCGCCGTTATGGCGGTGGAGTGCTCGGCCGCATTGCCGAGGATGGCGACGACGAAGATCGCGACGAACGCATTTCCCAGCCCGAGCGCCTTGGCGGCAGGCTGTATCGAACCGACCAGGATCTCGCTGACCCAGGCGATCGCGACGGTGCTCGCGGCCAGCACGAGCGCCGATCGACGGGTGCTCCAGGACTTTTCGTGCCCCTCGTCGACCAGCTCTGCGCCCTTGAACAGATCGGAATGCGTTTTCAGGCTGAAGACGAGGAACAGGACGTAGACCAGCAACAGCACGATCGAGATTGCAATGCTGAGCGGGACGAGGCCCACCGCCGCGCGCTCTCCGGCCGCAATCTTGTACGCCGCGGGCAGTATCAACGCGATGATCGCGAGCGTGAGCATGGTCGACTGAGCACGGGCGCCCTGCGCATTGTAGGTCTGGCCGCGATGGACAGCACCGCCGGCCACCATCGCCGCTCCCAGCACCAACAGGATATTTCCGATGATCGATCCTGCAATCGATGCCTTGACGACGTCGTAGAGACCGCTCCTCAGGGCTGCTATGGCGATGATGAGCTCCGCAGCATTGCCGAAGGTGGCGTTGAGCAGGCCTCCGACGCCTTCACCCATCCGCGCCGCCAGATGTTCGGTCGCCCGGCCCATCCAGGCGGCCAGGGGCAGGATCCCGAGGCCCGAAGCGACGAAAATCGCGAGCTGTTGCTGAGGCGCCCAATGCTCCAGTACCACTGCGATCGGGACAAAGACGAGAAGCCAGTTCATGGCAGCGGCTCGATGGCGTGCGCGCTGCAGTAGGCAGCCACTGCCGCCTCGATCGTAGGATGGAAGCCGTCGTCCCCGAAGCGTTCATACAATTCGAAGCGCTTGAACTTGTCCTTCACGGGGTCCTTCAATTCGGCAAGCCTCAGCTCGATATTCCGGGCCTCGAGCTTGTCGAGAAGCTCCATGAGAGTATCCGCCGCGGTAACGTCGATGCTGGTCACCGGCTCGGCTGCCACAATGACTTGCCGAACGGGGCTCGGCGAGCTCTCGACGGCAAGCAGAACGCGCTCTTCGAACAATTCGGCATTGGCGAAGAACAGCGGCGCATCCCAACGGAAGAGCACAAGTCCGGGAATCTTCCGAGCGTCCGGATAGCGAGCCGTGTCATGCCATCCGCTGACCCCTTGCGGCCGACCGAGAATGGCCGAGTGCGGACGCCACCCGTCCCAGAGGAACTCGATGATCGCTACCCCGACGGCAAGCCCGATGCCCGGGACGGCCCCGAGAGCGGCGACGCCGACGAGGCACAGGATAGACAGCCAGAATTCCCAGCGCTGGATACGCCAGATGCGGCGCAGGTCCGAAATCTCGAGGAGCCCGATGGCCGAAGCAATGACGACCGCGGCCAAGGCAGGCGTCGGCAGATGCTCGAGGAGATCGGGCGCCGCGACCAGGAGAATCGCAACTCCCAAGGCCCCCACGACACCGCTGAGCTGCGTCTTCGCGCCAGCCGCTTCCGCCACCGGAGTTCGGGAGGAACTGCTGCTGATCGGGAACCCCTGGAAGAATCCCGCAGCAAAATTTGCCGCCCCCAACCCCACCATCTCCTGGTTGGGATTGACGGGATGGCCAAGGCGCGCCGCGTAGGCGCGGGAAAGCACACTGGTATCGGCGAAGGAAACGAGCGCCACCGCGACGCCTCCGATGATGACGGGGCCGAGATCATCCATGGTGATCCAGGGCACTCGGAAGGCAGGGAGCCCTCCCGGCACGGAGCCCAGGACAGCGACACCCTCCTTCGATAAATCGAAGATCCCCACTATCGCTGTGGCCCCGACGACCGCGATCAACACGCCGGGCAACAGCTTGCTTCCCTTCAATCCCAGGATCACGGCGAGCACGCCCGCACCGACCGCAAGCGACGGCCCGTTTATCTTGCCTGCGAAGATCGCGCTTCCTATTTCCCAGATGTCGCGCAGCGGGCCACCGGCCTCGATGGAGAAACCGAATAGCTTCGGAAGCTGGCTGATCAGAACCGTAAGCGCGATTCCATTCATGTAGCCGTATCGAATGGGCTTGGACAAAAGCTCGGTGACGAAGCCCAGTCTCAGCACGCCGGCCAGAATGCAGACCAATCCGGAGACCAGCGCCATTGCACCCGCAATCGCCACGGCTCTTGCAGGATCGGAGGCGCCGTGCGCGACGACCACCGCAAGAATGATGGGAGCCAGTGACGAGTCCGGCCCGAGGACCAGGATGCGGCTTGGCCCGAAGATCGCGTAAACCAGTAGTGGAACGATGGTAGCGTACAGACCGTAAACCCCGGGCAGACCGGAGGCGACCGCGTAGGCAATTCCCACCGGCGCGAGCATGGTCGTGAGGACCACGCCAGCCATGGCGTCCCGATGCAGCCAGGCGATGCGATACTCGCTCAGTGTTGCAAGGCCCGGCAGCCAGGCGACCAGACGCTGCATAGCGCCTGGCTGGGTTACCGGTGAAGTGGGAACAGGAGAGGCCATCGATAAGGGCTGGTTGCTGATGAAGACGACGAGCATCGCGAGGGGCGGCAGAAAGAAGGTGCAGGCCGTTGCCGCCGACCGGTCTGCAAGCGCGCTTAGCATCTCCTATATCGGCCCGTACGCTCTACCAGATTGACCAAAGTCAATGCTGCACGGGCGAAAGTCGCAAATCTTTCGCCATCAGGGAGAAGACACAAGTGAAAATGGAATGGGGCGCATTTTGCGACACCCACTACCGACCGAATCTAGTCGTGATGCTCCTTCCCGTCGAACTCGACCCTACCGACGGCCTGGCTGCGTGCCAACAGATTATCCGGTCACTCAAGCCAGCAGGGGACTACTCCCTGAAGCCTGAAGGACGAAGCGTTCTCGTAGCATTCGAGACTTTACAAGATGCGAGACGGTTCGGAAGAGCTGCGAAGGCAAGACAGACCAAGCCGGAACCGGAATGGGCAAATACAATGGTCGGACGAATGGTACACAGGAGCAAAGCACGGGACGCGGCCGTCCCGGCGAGGCGGCAACACCTCTCGGCAGCAGATCGGCCCCGGAAAGCCTGACGGCATGGCCAGGAAGAGCGGTGGTGTGGCGAACCTGTCATCCTTGGCGGAGATGATCTCACGGACTGCGCTCGAGCAGACAAAGATAATTGCCGGCGTCACACCTTGCCGATTTTGCGCAGCATGGCGCGGTCGACAATGATCACTTCATCGTTTCCGACGAGCTCGATGATGGCCCATTTCTTGAGCTTATGGAAAGCGCGGCTGACGGTTTCCACCGTCAGACCGAGATAGTCGGCGATCTGGTTGCGAGTCATCAGAAGCGACAGCGATGTCTGAACTACGTGCCGCTCCCGGTAGAGCCCATCAATCTCCACCAGAAAGTGCGCAACACGCTCAATCGAGCTGAGCTGCCCGAGCACTACCATGGCCTGGCCGGACTGCTTCAAGGCCGCTGACAGTGCTTCTGCGGTTGCCGCCGCGAGGTCTGGATTCCCGGCAGCGAAGGCATCGAACTGGCGGCGGTCGAATGCGCATGCCTCGAGCCTGGTCAATGCCACCCCCTCGAAAGAATACCTCCCATTCTCCTCCAGGTAACCGAGGCAGTCTCCGGGTGCGCGCAAGGCCACGACCTGGCGTCGACCGTCGTCCAGAACACGGAAGACCGCGGCGACTCCACTTCTTATCTTGAAGAAGGAGCCCATCGGGTCGCCGGCACGAAATAATGTCGCCCCCTTCGCCCAGATGCGCGGTCCACCGAGCGCGAGAAGCCGGACAAGGCGTTCGTCGTCGAGTGGCTTGCACAAGTTCAAATCGCGACCCACGCATCGCGCACAAGGCAAGGCCTCGCCGAACGTCAGCCCGCAAACACCGCCGCCACGCTTGAAAGGTGCGACAGGAGACAATTTCATTTCGTCAGAATATCACTTTGGCATTCTTTAGCATACAGTGCGTCTGCAACAATAATTGGCGGGCAATTGCTCCCCGCAATTCGTGCCGGTTATTGCATCGCGAAGATGCCGTGACGTCAGAAGCAGGTGAAAGCAACCGGCGCATTGGGGGTCGCGCGTATAGGTTCCTTTCTGGGAGTGTCCCTGCTGCACGAGATTGTACGCACCTCCAAGCGACGGATTCGATCGTCAGCGACTGGCCTGAAGCGATTTCCAGGTTCGTCGGGATGGGAGCCGAATCGGCCTTGTCTGCGAATGTCGAGACGTACGACTGCAACTCGAATTCCATGCGCGCCTCGACCTGCCCGCTCGGCTTGATGCCCGTGATGATGATTCGGGCCGCGCCGATGCCGGCCACTTCGCCTACCCACTCGCCGATCAAACCGGCAGACGCGGTGCGCGCCAGCACGTCGATCAGACAGATCGACTCGCGCAGCTGCCTGGCGACCACCTCGTTACTGAGAGCATCTTTCAGCGCCTGGTTGCTGAAGCCGACGACCAATGAAGCAAAGCGCATTCTGAGCTTGGAACCCGATGGCTATTTTAGATTGCGGACTACGACCAGCCGTGCGGCGCCGGCGTTGACTTAAGTCACGCCACGTTGGGCGATGGAAGCCGCAACGCGATTAATTCGCACTTCCGACCGCGTAACTCCCATGCTTGCAGGTTGCGAATATTGATATTTATCATGGACTCTGGTGGCATTCCGAAGTCCCATGGTTGCAGGAGATGCCGCCATGAGCGCTAAAGCTAGGAGCGAAAAGCTCGACCGCAAGACTTATGAAGCGGAGCTTCGCAATCTCCAGACGGAGCTCTGCTACCTCCAGTCATGGGTGAAATCCCACGGCGAGCGGGTGATCATCGTCCTGGAAGGGCGGGACGCTGCCGGCAAGGGCGGTGTCATCAAGGCAATCGCGGCGCGGGTAAGCCCTCGAGTATTTCGCGTCGTCGCGCTCCCCGCGCCAACGGAGCGCGATCGGTCGCAAATATACATGCAGCGCTACATGGAGCAGTTCCCGGCCGGCGGCGAGATCGTGATCTTCGACCGTAGCTGGTACAACCGCGCTGGTGTCGAGCATGTCATGGGATTCTGCACGCCCGAGCAGCACCAGAGGTTCCTGGCGCTGTGCCCGATGGTCGAGAAGTTCGTCGTCGATAACGGCATACGCCTTCTGAAGATCTGGCTCGAAGTCGGGCAGGAAGAGCAGGACAAGCGTTTCAAGGCACGCATCGAGGACCCGATGCGGCAGTGGAAGCTCAGCCCGATGGATCTGGAATCCTATGGGCGCTGGTACGACTACTCAAAGGCGCGCGACATCATGCTGGAATACACGGATACCGAGCACGCGCCGTGGTATCTGGTCGACGCCAACGACAAGCGCAGAGCGCGCCTGAACTGCATCTCGCATATCCTGTCCCGAATCCCCTACGAGCGCATCGAGGGAAAAAAGGTCAAGCTGCCGCCACGATCCGACAAAAAGCAGTACGACGACAAGGCATCGCTCGAAGGGCGGAAATTCGTCGATGCCCGGTACTGAGACGGCGGAAGTCGTGCCGAGCATTTGCCTGGCCCGGTGCCGGACCCGGTCGCCGGCCAACAAACAAAGACAAGAGAGACAGGGAGGCTAGCATGTCCACATTGCCAACCGCGAAGGAGCTTCAGGCCCAGATCGCCCAGGCCGAAGGCGCGAAGGCATCTGCCGCCCTGAAAGCTCAGGCCGCCGCCGAGGCGGAACACCAGGCTTTCCTCGACCGCATCAGCAAGCCGTCCGGGTTGACCGACGATCAGGTGCTGGAGAAGGCATCGCACATCATCGCCCGCGCGGCCAGCAATGGGCTGACTTCAGTCCAGGTATTCCGCTTTCCCAACCACCTGTGCGCCGACAACGGCCGAATGATCGATCAGGCGGAAGAAGGCTGGGAGAAGACGCTTACCGGCATTCCCCGGGAACTTTATGACTTCTGGGGGCGCCAGTTGAAACCCCGCGGCTACCACATCAAGTACGAAGTCATCGACCGTCCCAACGGCATCCGCGGGGACATAGGGGTGTTCCTGTCCTGGAGCTGACGTACCGGTTCTGCGGTTTGGCGTCGAGGCTAGGCGGGATACCCAATGACCAGCCCGAAAACCATGCGATTTCGTACCGGCCGGACCGTCGAAGGCAGCTGGCGTGACGTTGCGACCTTGCCTTGTGTGGGATGTCCGGCCAAGTCGTTCAACGTCTGCGGCCCGCTCGACTACGAGCGGCAGAAGGAGCTCTTCGAGATTGGAAAAGCCCAGACTTGGGCCCGGCGACAGCAACTTTTCCGGTCTGGCGACCCGATCGGCTCCATTTTCAAGATCACGTCGGGAATTGTCGCGGTGTCGAAGATTCTACCCGACGGCCGGCGGCAGATTCTGGACTTCTTCCTGCCGGGCGATCTCTGCGGCTTTCTCGAGACGGACAGGGACTACGAATTCGACGGCGAGGCAATCACCGACGCAACGACCTGCTCGTTCGACCGGGAGCGCTTCATGAGCTTCGCCAACCGGCATCCGGACGTGGCCGAGGCCCTGCACGTTGCCGTCGCCGATCGCCTCAAGCGTGCTGTGCTTCATATGGCCGTCCTCGGGCAGCTGACATCCACCGAGCGTGTTGCAACTTTCCTGTGCTCTCTGACCGTAGCTTGCGGTCCCCGCGATATTGCGACCAACCCCCTCGTTCTCCCAATGAACCGGACCGATATCGCAGACTATCTGGGCCTGCGGCTGGAGACGGTCAGCCGTGCCTTTTCGCGCCTCCGGCAACGCCGGTTCATCGAGATCGACAACGATGAATTCGTGGTGATCAATCGGGCGGCACTGGTCGAGATGTCGAACTCGCCCTACGTCAATTGAGACGAAGGAGCGCCTGTGTCGCTCAGCAGATCCATGGTGTGACGCGCGATCATACGCTCTTCATCGGTTGCGATCACGAGGACTGTGCCGGCGGACTGCGCGGTGCTGATGAGCTGCTGACCCGTCTCGTTACGCTTCGCGTCGAGTTCGAACCCGAGCCAGCGGCACTGTGCGACGACTTCTGCGCGGGTCTGCACGTCGTTTTCGCCGATGCCGCCCGTGAAAACCAGGCCGTCCAAGCCGCCAAGGCTGGCGGCCAGCGAGCCGATCTCCCGCACGATGCGATAGACGAAAAGGTCGATCGCCTCGCGCGCCTCCTGCCTGTCCGATGCCCGCAATGTGCGCATGTCGGAGGAGATGCCGGATACCCCGAGAAGTCCCGACTGAGTGTACAGCAGCGCTTCGACGTCTCGCGTCGACAGGCCCTTCTGGTCCATCAGGTAAAGGATCACGCCGGGATCGATGGCGCCGCTGCGCGTGCCCATCATCAGTCCGTCGACGGCAGTGAAGCCCATGGTGCTGGCGACACTGCGGCCATCGAGCGCCGCGCACAGGCTGGCCCCGTTGCCGAGATGGGCGATGATCAACCGCCGCCGGGCCAGCTCAGGCGCAAGCTCGCGCAGCCGCGAGGCGATGAATTCGTACGACAGGCCGTGAAATCCATAGCGCCTGACGCCGCCCTCCGTGAGCGCGCGCGGGAGGGCGAAGGATTGCGCGAGGACGGGCTGGCTTCGGTGGAACGCCGTGTCGAAGCATGCGATTTGCGGCAGAGTGGGAAGCGCTTCGGCGATGACCCGGATCGGCCGAAGGTTATGCGGCTGATGCAATGGCGCCAACGGAACGAACTGCTCGAGCTCGTCGAGGATCGCGGCGTCGACGAAGGTCGGCGCAGAAAACCGCATGCCGCCATGCACCACGCGATGCCCGACCGCGCGAACCGGCATGTCGCCGAGGAGCCGGCGCCCGGTCGCCAGCACTTCGCGTGTCGCGCCGTCGTGGTCGAGCTCACCCTGTCGCCACTCGCGCTCGTCGACAGTCGTGCCGTTGGCATCGACGACCTTGAGGCGCGGGCTCGAGCTGATGCGCTCGATCTGCCCCCGGAACATCAGGTCCTGGCGTTCATTCGCACCATACAGCGCGAACTTCAGGCTGGAAGAGCCCGCATTGAGAACGGCAATGGAGGCCGGCTCCCGCGCAAGATCGTCCGTCATTGCGGCGTCAGACGGTGATGGGAGTGCTGGCCCGCCGTGCCGCGGCAACCAACACGGCAACTGCGCAGGAGGCAAGCCGCGTCAGCTCGGAGTCCGCACGGCTGGTCAGGATGATCGGCACGCGTGCACCGACCACGATGCCGGCGGCGTCCGCGCCAGCAAGGAAGGACAGGCTTTTGGCCAGCATGTTCCCGGCTTCCAGGTCGGGCACGATGAGCACGTTTGCCCGACCCGCGACCGGCGAAACGATATGCTTGATGGCCGCGGCGTCAAGGCTGATCGCATTGTCCAGCGCCAGCGGCCCGTCGAGCAGGGCGCCGGTGATTTGCCCACGATCGGCCATCTTGCACAGAGCTGCGGCCTCGACCGTCGACGGAACCTTGGGATTGACCGTCTCCATGGCGCTGAGGATCGCGACCCGCACCTCGCCGGATCCGAGGGCATGGGCAAGGTCGATGGCATTCTGGACGATGTCGACCTTCTCCTCGAGCGTCGGCGCGATGTTGATCGCGGCGTCGCTGATGATCAGCGCGTCGGGGTGCCCGGGCACATCCATCACGAAGCAGTGGCTGACCCGGCGGGCGGTGCGGATGCCGGCGTCGCGCCTCACGGCAGCGGCCATCAGCTCGTCGGTATGCAGGCTGCCCTTCATCAGCGCTTCGGCACGGCCGATCCTCACCAGTTCCACGGCCTTTGCGGCGGCGTCGTGGCTGTGTGCCGCGTCGATGCACTCGTAGGGGGTGATATCGAGCTTGGCCCTGGCGGCCGCGCTACGGACCTTGGCGAGCGGGCCGACGAAAATCGGAATGATTATGCCCAGACGCGCCGCCTCGATCGCGCTCTGGAGCGAGACCTCGTCGCAAGGGTGGGCGACGGCGGTGACGATGGCCGGCAATCTGCGCGCCGCTACGATCAGACGCTCGTACTTCTCGTGCCCGGTCCCTCCGGATTGAACCGCATCCGCAGGCATGCTTCCTCCCCCGACGATCCGATCATTTTGGTTCGCCGTTTCAGAGTCCGCATTGACCTTGATCAATGCGCTGTCGTCCCGTCCACGAAGAAGTTAAGCAATAAAGGCAGGGAGGGAAAATGGGGATTTGGCCGGTCGTCCTGTCCATCGAGACCGGGCGCGACCATGGTGGTCCTTCAATCCGGGCCGCTGGGAGAACGCGACCGATATGCGCGACTTCATCGTTCACGGGCATTCCCGTCGGGTGGCACTGATGAACATGGACTGACTTGGTGCGTCTGGTCTTGTAACCACAGCTTTCCGCGCGGCTGCCGGTTGAGAAATGTCAAAGCGCCATCGAGCCTTGGCATGAAACAGTCGCCTCGTTGATATCCAGGAAGGAGCGTCATGAAGCGTCGTGCGTTTCTGGCGCTCGCAGCTGCACTCGGTGCAAGCCTGCGTGCGGGCGAATCGCTGGCTCAGGCCACTGACACGAAGTTCAAGCCGGAGGAGCTTGAGCAGATGCTGGCGCCGATCGCCTTGTACCCCGATGCCTTGCTGTCCCAGATCATGATGGCGGCGAGCTATCCCCTGGAAGTGGTCGAGGCGGCGCGCTGGTCGAAGGCCAACCCGGCGCTCAAGGGCGATGCGGCTGTCAACGCGGTCAAGGACAAGGAGTGGGACGCGAGCGTGAAGTCGCTGGTCGCGTTTCCCGACGTGCTCGCGCAGATGAACGATCATCTCGATTGGACCCGCAAGCTCGGCGACGCGATGATCGCCCAGGAGGGCGATGTCGCCGACGCCATCCAACGCCTGCGTCGCCGGGCCGCCGGCGCCGGAAACCTGACGAGCACACCACAGCAGACTGTGACCACCGAAGGGTCGGGCGAGTCCGTTCAATATGCCATCGCCCCGGCAAATCCGGAGGTCGTCTACGTCCCCTCGTACAATCCGAACTCGGCGTACGGAACCTGGCCTTACTCATCCTATCCCCCGACCTATTGGCCGACCGGGGGCGCCCTCATGTCGGGCATCCTCTGGGGCGTCGGGATTGCGGCGGCTGGCGCGATGTTCGGTGGCTGGGCGTGGCGCGGCTACGGCAGTTCCTATGCAAACGTGAACGTGAACAAAGCGGTCAACATCGACCGCAATTTCAATCGCAACCAGATCGGCGGTGACGGCCGGTGGCAGCATCGCGTCGACCATCGCAAGGGCGTGGCCTATCGTGACAATGCGACCCGCCAGCGCTTCAACCAGCAGAGGCCCGGTGCCGAGCAGCGCCAGGAATTCCGCGGCCGGCTGGAGAGCGGCCCGCAGCCTCGTCCCGGCGGCGGACCAGGTGCCGCCCAGCGTCCGGCCTTGGGAGCCGACCGACCCGGCGCCGCGCAACGCCCTGCCGGGGGGGCCGACCGACCGGGCAACAGGGCCCAGCAGTTGCCTGCGCAAAATCGTCAGAATCGGACGAACCAGCGGCCTGGCGCCTTGAATGGAGCCAACCGCGGCCAGCAGATCAACCGCGAAGGAGCCCGTGGCCACCAGCAGATCAACAGGTCGGGCGGTGGAGGGCGGCCAGCGGGAGGCGGAGGCCGTCCGGGTGGCGGCGGCGGTGGTCGTCCGGGTGGTGGTGGCGGCGGAGGCCGGGGTGGCGGCGGCGGAGGCGGCGGCGGTGGTGGTGGTCGTCCGGGTGGCGGCGGCGGCGGAGGCCGGGGCGGCGGAGGCGGAGGCGGAGGCGGAGGACGCAGATGAAAAATCGGCTTCTACAGTACCTGCTCGCGCTCGTCTGCGCGGCCGGCGTGGCGATGGGCGCGGCGGCGCAAGCGCCTGCTCTGCAAGCCTTTCCAACGCCGGACAAAGCCGCCGAGACCCTGACGGAGGCGTTGCGCAAGGACGACGACAAGACGATCTCTGCGATTCTGGGAGCGGGCTGGCGCGACTTCGTGCCCGGCACGCGCCAGGACGAGGATGAGGTCCGGGCGCGTTATCTCGCCGCCTGGGACGAAGGCCACAAGATCGTTTTGTCCGGCGACGCCAAGGCGCAGATCGAGGTCGGCAAGACCGGCTTCCTCATGGCAATCCCGCTGGTCAAGGACGCCGCCGGCTGGCGCTTCGATATCGACGAGGGCCAGAAGGAGATCGACGCGCGCTTCATCGGCCGTAACGAGCTGCGGGTCGTGCAGAGCCTGCTGGCCCTGGTCGACGCCCAACAGGACTATGCGGCGATGGATCCGATGAAGCTCGGCGTGCCGACTTACGCCCGCCGCCTGCTCAGCACGCCGGGCAGGAAGGACGGCCTGTACTGGGAGAGCAAGCCCGGCGAGCCCGAGAGCCCCCTTGGGCCGCTGATCGCCAAGGCGCAGCGGGAGAACGGCCCGGACGATGGATACTACGGCTACAATTACCGGCTGCTTTATGGCCAGGGGCCGGACGCACCGGGAGGTGCCTACAGCTACCTCGTCAACGGCCGGATGATCGGTGGCTTTGCCGCGATCGCCTGGCCGGTACGCTACGGTGACACCGGCGTGATGACCTTCATCGTCAGCCATTCGGGCGATGTCTACGAGAAGGATCTCGGACCCGATACCGTCACGCGCGCCGCCGGGATCACCCTGTTCGATCCCGACAAGAGCTGGGAGAAGGCGGACATGACGCCGCCCTAGACGCGGTCGATCGATGGGGCGCGCTCAGTCGACGATGTGGTAGCCCCCGTCGACATAGATCGTATCGCCGGTGATCAGCCGCGCCGCGTCGTGCGCCAGGAACGCCGTCGCCGCGCCGACGTCGTCGATGCTGACCAGGCTGCGCGCCGGTGCGCGAATGCGCGCCTTGGCGAGCAGGGTGTCGAACTCGGGAATTCCCGACGCGGCGCGGGTCGCAAGAGGGCCCGGGGAAATCGCGTGCACGCGAATTCCCTTGGGGCCGAGCTCTGCCGCGAGATAGCGCACGGCGCTCTCGAGCGCGGCCTTGGCAATCCCCATTATGTTGTAGTTCTTCACCACCCTCTGGCTGCCGTAATAGGTCATGGTGAAGAGGCTGCCGCCGTTGGGCATCAATGGTTCGGCGAGATGCGCCATGCGGATGAAGGTCCAGCAGGAGACGTCCATCGTGGAGAGGAAGCCCTCGCGCTCGACGTCGATCACCCGCCCCTGCAAGGCCTCCTTGGGAGAGAACGCGATCGAATGAACCACGAAGTCGAGCTGTCCCCATTCCTTGGCGATGCGCTCGAATACCTGCTCCATCTGTCCGGGCGTCCGCACGTCGAGCGGCATCACGATCGGCGCTTCGACAATCCGTGCCAACGGCTCGACGTGCTTGCGCGCCTTCTCGTTGAGATAGGTGACCGCAAGTTCGGCGCCGAAGGCGCGAAAGGCCTTGGCGCAACCCCACGCAATCGATTGATCGTTGGCGATGCCGACGATCAGGCCGCGCTTGCCCTCGAGCAGCTTTGCTTTGACGGGAGGAAGCATCACGCCACCGCTTCGGCGAGCGGGGCCGCGCCCAGGAATAGCGTTTGGACCCGATGCAGCCTTCCGGCCTCGACTTCGCCCAAAGCGCCCCTCGCGGCGGCGATGCGGCGCACGATGTCGAACGCCGCCCGTCGCTCTTCGTCGGTCGCCTGGAGCAGAGCGGGCAGAGCACGGACTGCCCTCTCCTCGTCGAGGCGAACCAGGAGATATTGCTCGCGGATCACCTTCTTGAGGTCCGGCATATGCAGGCGCTCCGTCGGCGGACGCATCGCACGGATGGCCTGCAGCGCGCCGAAGCCACGTTCGTCGATACTGCCGGTCGCCACGCGGATGTAGACGAGGGCGCGCACGACGGCCTCTATCAAGCCGCCCTTCTCGAACAGCGTCTCGAGCTCTGCGCGGCTGTGGGCCGTGGCCGCTTCGCGCGCGAGGTCACGCTCGATATTGGGATGCGGGTCCGAAGCGCCTGCACCAAGCCCAACGGCAGCCTGCAGCAAGGGCGAGCCGTAGACTGTCACGAATGCGGCTTCCGTCATCGAATCGCGCGCGAGCCGAAAGCTGTCCAGCCAAGCCGAGATCCAGTGGGAGGTGACCGATTCCAGGGCCAGCAACGGATTGTTCGGAGAAACCGGCGCGCGGTCCTTGCGGACGTCTTCCGCCATCTTCTTGATCGGCTCCATCAACGGATTGCGATCCGAGAACATCGCGAACCGCAGCCGGTTCGGATGAAGCTCGCGCGCGGCGCTGGCCGCTTCGTCGCCGACCATCGTGCGCACGGCCGGTTGGGCGACCGCACGATAGAGCCCGAGATTGATTTCGGAAACCCGGGCCGCCGTCTCGAAGCGGCGCTCATCCGCCGCATCGTTTCTTCCCAAGGCGCGGATGGCATCGAGCGTGCGAGGCTCCAGCCGGAAAAGATACCGGCCGTCGATCAAGGCCGCGTTCTCCGTATCCTCGGTGACTTCCGTGATGACCGCCTCGTAAAGACCGGGCGGCATGAGGTCGATCATGTCCATGCAGCCCGCGAACTCCGCGTGCTCCCGAACGGCGACCTTGCCTGAAACGAAGATGCCCAGGTGGCCGATCGTTTGGTGGGTCGTATACACGATGGTCTGGCCGGTCTCGACGATCTCGTTCTCGTGACCGTAGAGGTCCAGGATCCAGCCGAGCGCCTGCTGCGGCGGCGTGATGTTGTCGCCCCAGGAGGAGAACACGATGATCGGCGACTTGATGTTGCGCAGGTCGACGCGGGTGCCGTCAGCGGTGTGCAGGTGTCCGGTGGCGAGCTTGTTGCCCACGAACAGGTTGTCGGCGATCCACTGCATCTCCTCGGCATTCAGGAGAACGGGGCTGCCCCACCAGGTCTCGAAATCGAGAAAGCGGCTCGCCTCCGTGTCCACCTTCGAGTAGACGCCGTAGGGCTTCTCCCAGAGCGTGTTCGCGGGGTTCATCGATTCGAAGTTCGCGACGAGGTTGGCACCGTCGAACTTGCCCTTGCCAATGTCGCCCGACAGTGCGGTGAGCCAGGTGCCGCCCAGGACACCTCCGAGATAGCGCATCGGATTCTTGCCTCGGACGCCCACCCAGTAGGAGAGTGGCGAACCGGCCAGGACGATCGGCCCACAGAGCTCGGGATGAAGCGCCGCCGTGATCATCATTTGCCAACCAGCCTGGCAATTGCCGATGATTGCGGGCTTGCCCTCGGCTTCGGGATGGCGCCGGGCGACCTCCTCGAGGAACCGGGCCTCGGCACAGCAGACATCTTCGATGGTCTGTCCGGGCATCGGCTCCGGCAGGAAGCCCACGAAGTAGCAGGGGTGGCCCGCTGCCCGGGCAACGCCGATCTCGCTGTCCTGCTTCATGCCGCCAATTCCGGGGCCGTGTCCGGCGCGAGGGTCGACGATGACGAAGGGCCGCTTGGTCGGATCGAGGGTGACACCATCCGCCGGCGGGATATGGGCCAGGACGTAGTTGACCGGCCGCTCGAACTTCCGGCCGTCGAGCACGAGCTTTGCGTCGAAAGCGAGCACATGGGGCGCGATCTCGCCCCGGCGCTCGAAATAGGTGTTGCCGCGCTGTCGAAGCACGTCGAGGGTCAGGACCCAGCGCTGAAAGGCGTCGGTCCAATACTCGGTGACGAAGTTGGTGGACGTCGCAGGCATATGGTCCTCTGTGCAAGAGTGCATCTGCGAACAGGGACCATATCGGTCCAGACGGGGCATTGACCTTGATCAAGCTTCGCGCTGCGCCTCGTGACGTCAAACCGTCAAACCAACTGGTCACCAGGAGCAGACACCCTATCCGATGAACTTGACCGAGGCGTTACCGTCACTTCTTTCGTTCCGCCACCCCGGTGGGAACCTGCCCACCTCCGGTGCCGCCGAGCGTGATTGTGTTTGCCGCGATGTTCGTGGCAACGATGATCCATGTCTTCGTCGCCTCGAGCGCCGCGATACCTGCCGGCAGCTCGTTGCCCTGGGACGTGACAACGGTCGAGTCGACGCGATCAGGAGCCATTCTGGCTTGCGGTGGCGCGACAGAAAAGACCAGATTCTCCTCGTATTTTGCCATTACCCGATCGCCGACCTTGACGAGTTCCTCCGGCAAGCGTCGACCTATTGCGAGATGCACGAACCCAACTGAACGTTGAGGGCCGATCCGCGTTCGCAAGTGCGGGCGGTTGAAAAAACGCAATCGCCAAATTGGCCAGCGCGCTAGACTTGGCGACAAGGGTCGGGGGGCAGACATGATGGAATGGCGCAGAAAGTACGTCATCAAGAGCTACGTGCGTAGCGCCGTATGGTTGGCACCTCTGCTGGCCTATGCGACTTCGTTCGTGCTGATCCGGCTGCTGACGTGGCTCGACGACCGGCTGGGCTGGGACTGGTCGTGGACGATCGAGATCGGTGTCGCCCAGTCCATGCTCCAGGTCTTCGTGGCGGCGATGCTGTCCTTCATCGTCTTCACGTCGAGCTCGATGTTGGTCGCGATCCAGATCGCCAGTGCCCAGCTGACACCGCGCATCATCGCCACGGCGCTGCTGCGCGACAATACGATCCGTTCGGTCATCGCCCTGTTCGTCCTGACCTTCACCTTCAATCTCGGCGTGCTGGCGCGCACTCAGAGCGACCTCCCCTATCTCATCTTCACGGTCGCGCTGATGCTGACCATCGTCTCTGTCGCCGCTTTCCTATATTTGATCGATTATTCCGCGCGACTGCTGCGTCCCGTGACGATCGTCTGGTTGCTCGGTGAGCGCGGGCTCGGGGTGATGGACGAGATTTATCCCGCGAAGGTCAGAGACAACCGCACTATGGTCGCACCGCCGGCGCTGGACGGGCCGACGGTCGAGGTCCGTCACCGACGCACGTCCGCCATCGTGCTTGCGGTCGACCTCGAGACGATGAAGCGCGAGGCCGCTCATACCGGCGGCGTGATCGAGCTCGCGATCCGGGTCGGTGATTTCGTTGCCACCGGCGAGGTGCTCTACCGGCTTCACGGCAAGGCCATGCAAGCCAACGAGACTCTGCTGCGACAGGCGATCGCGATGGGCCGTGAGCGCACCATCGAGCAGGACCCGACCTTCGCCTTCCGCATCATCGTCGACATCGCCCTCAAGGCGCTCAGCAAGGCGATCAATGACCCGACGACCGCCGTGCTG
This sequence comes from Reyranella sp., assembly GCF_965279465.1. Lineage (NCBI taxonomy): Bacteria > Pseudomonadati > Pseudomonadota > Alphaproteobacteria > Hyphomicrobiales > Reyranellaceae > Reyranella > Reyranella sp. Next base: position 1,499,927 of record NZ_OZ257242.1, on the reverse strand, counting down.
GCGATCGACCAGCTGCACCGCCTGCTGCGCATCATAGGACGCCGGCATCTGCACGAGGACTTCATCGCGATCGATGGTGGCGGGTGGATCGTCTTGAAGACGCCCGACTGGAGCGATTTCGTCGAACTGTCGTGCCGCGAGATCCGCTTCTACGGCGCCGAGAACTTTCAGGTGGCTCGCCGTCTGCGCGCCATGCTGGAGAATCTGATCGAGGTCCTGCCCGGGCACCGCGCGCCGTTGCTGCGCCGCGAACTGGACCTGCTCGACCAGGCGATCGACCGCGCGCACGCGCTGGCCGACGACCGCGCGCTCAGCCGTGTACCCGACCTCCAAGGCTTGGGCTCGACTGCACGGGCGGCTGCCTCGAGCAGGGTCGGATACGAACCTTCGGGCAAAGCCTCATCGTGAAGAAGGCTTCGAAGGCGCAATTCTCGAGAAGAACTGCTGTCGAAATGAACAGGCAATTTGCGGCAGGCTCAAGTGTTGGACGAAATGACGCGGATTCTGCTCTAAACCGCTGAATGAAACCCCCGAGACACTATTAACCCATTGCAAACAATGGAAAGTGTCCGAGGCAATTGGAGCGGGCGAAGGGATTCGAACCCTCGACCCCGACCTTGGCAAGGTCGTGCTCTACCCCTGAGCTACGCCCGCGCTCCGTATCCGGCCGGGCAGTTTGCCGGAAGGCGGTGGTGATAGGGGGTTTTGGAGAGATTGGCAAGCACCCCGTCGTCCCGATCCGAGCCCGGCAACGCGAGGCCTCGACTCCGCTTGGCTCCGCCCGGACGACGCCCGGGGGTGGTCCGTCTCCCCGAGGACGAAACTATCCTTGCACAAGGAGCCTTTGCAGATATTTACCGTATTCGCTCTCCTTGATCGGCTCGATCAGCCGCGCGAGGCCGGCGGAGTCGATGTAGCCCTTACGCCAGGCCACCTCCTCGGGGCAGCCGATCTGGAGGCCCTGACGATCCTCCACGGTCTCGACGAAGAGGGCGGCGCGCAGCAGGCTCGAGGGCGTACCGGTGTCGAGCCAGGCGTAGCCGCGGCCGAGCTTCTCGACGGTCAGGCGGCCGTGCGCGAGATACCAGGCGTTGACGTCGCTGATCTCCAGTTCGCCGCGTGCCGAGCGAGGAAGCTCTGCGGCCACGTCGCAAACATCGGGGTCGTAAAAATAGAGGCCGGTAACTGCCCAGTTGGAGCGCGGCACCTTGGGCTTCTCGACGATACCGAGCGGCCTGTCGCTGCCGGGCGCGAACTCGACCACGCCATAGGCCTGGGCTTCGCTCACCCAATAGGCATAGATCACGGCACCCTGCCCGCGCGCGCCGCGCTCGGCCACGGCGGGCAGCGAATCGCCGTAGAACAGGTTGTCGCCCAGGATCAGCCCGACCCTGTCGTTGCCGACGAACTCGCGGCCGATGATGAAGACCTCGGCGATGCCTCCCGGTTTGGCCTGCACGGCGTAGCTGATCTCGAGGCCCCACTGCCGACCATCGCCGAACAGGCGGCGGTATGCCGCCTCGTCGTGCGGATTGACGACCAGCAGGATCTCGCGGCATCCGGCCAGCATCAGCGTGGTCAGCGGATAATATACCATCGGCTTGTTGTAGATCGGCAGGAGCTGCTTGTTGGCCGCCCGGGTCATCGGGTAAAGCCGCGAACCGCTGCCGCCGCTGAGGATAATGCCTTTCATGACGCCACTGTAGCTCGCCCCGATGCTGACCCCGCAACTTCTATTCGCGCGCCTCGAACAGCTGGGCCTCGCCCATCGCACGGTCGAACATGCGCCGGTCTTCACCGTCGAGCAGGCCAAGGAGCACCGCGGGGTGCTGCCCGGCCATCACATCAAGAACCTCTTCCTGCGCAACAAGAAGGAGGCGATGTGGCTGGTCGTGGCGCTCGAGGATCGGGTCATCGACCTCAAGCGGCTGGGTGAGGTGCTGGGCGCGGGCCGGCTGTCGTTCGGCAGCCCCGACCGCCTGCGCCGCCACCTCGGCGTCGAGCCGGGCTCGGTGACGCCCTTTTCCGTGATCAACGATCCCGACCGGCAGGTCACGTTGGTGCTCGATCGCGGCCTCGTCGAGGGCGGGCCGATCAATGCCCACCCGCTGGTCAACACCATGACCACTGCGATCTCCTTTGCCGACCTCCGGCGTTTCTTCGAGGCGACCGGCCATCCCCTGAACTGGCTCGATTTTCCGCTATGAATATTTCGACGGCGATGTCGGGACGCCGCCGGGCCGTTCGTCCTAAGGCCAGACCGTCCAAATCCGGAGACAGACGATGACCGCAACCCCGAAGTCCGACCGCGAACTGGTCCTGACCCGCCTGATAGACGTGCCGCGCGAGAAGCTGTGGCGCTGCTGGACCGAGCCCGAGCTGATGGTTCAGTGGTTCACGCCGGCACCCTGGAAGACCATCCATGCCGAGACCGACGTCCGGCCGGGAGGCTCGAGCTACGTCGTCATGCAGGGCCCCGATGGCACGGAGATGCCCAATCGCGGCGTCTATCTCGAGGTGATCGAGAACGAGAAGCTGGTCTTCACCGACGCCTACACTAGCGCCTGGGAACCATCCGGGAAACCGTTCTTCACCGGCATTTTGACCTTCGAGGACGCCGGCAACGGCCAAACCCGCTACACCGCCCGTGCCCTGCATTGGACCAGGGAAAACCGCGAGACCCACGAGAAAATGGGCTTCCACGAAGGCTGGGGCCTCGCCGCCGACCAGATGATCGCGCTCGCCAGGACGCTCTGACGGCGACAGCAGATGACAACTCCGGCGCAGATGTTACAGTATAACAAATGCGCATCGCTTTCTTCCTCGCCGCCCTTCTGATCGGAGCGGCCCCCGCCCTCGCCGATCCTCCCCTCAAGGCCGTCGCCACCTTCTCGATCCTGGGCGACTTCGTGCGCGAAGTGGGCGGCGATCGGATCGACCTCGCGACCTTGGTTGGCCCGGATGCCGATGCCCACACCTATCAGCCCAAGCCAGCCGATGCGCGCCTGCTCGCCAGGGCGCAGGTGCTGGTCAGCAACGGGCTGGGGTTCGAAGGTTGGATCGACCGGCTGGCCGAGGCGGCCGGCTTCAAGGGCCGGCGCATCGTGGCCTCGGCGGGCGCCACGCCGGACGCCGACCCGCATTGCTGGCAAGACGTCGGCTGCGCCCGACGCTACGTCGCCAACATCGCCAATGGACTCGCCGCTGCAGATCCTGCGAACGCCGCCGGATACCGTGCCCGCGCGGCGCAGTACGACCAGCGGCTGGCCGCCCTCGACGACTGGATCCGCCGCGAGATCGCAACCATCCCGGCGGAGCGCCGGCAGGCGATCACCGGACACTCCTCCTTTCGTTACTTCTCGCGCGCCTACGCGGTGCGCTTCGACGCGCCGCGCGGCTACAGCACCGACAGCGAGCCGACGGCGCGCGACGTGGCCAACCTGATCCGCCAGGTGCGCGAGCAGAAGACCAGGGCGCTGTTCATCGAGAACATGACCAACCCCGCGCTGATCGCCGAGATCGCGCGCGATTCGGGCGCGGCAGTCGGCCCGCGACTCTACAGCGACGCGCTGTCCAAGCCCGGCGGGCCGGCGCCGACCTATGAGGCGATGATGCGCCACAACGTGGCGGCGCTGGTCGAGGGGATGAGGAAGAATTGATACGAGCCGCGCATGGACTCGCCAATCAATCGTCTACCGCCGAGGCAATTCACTCGCGCAAGCCGGCCTTACGCAAGCCCTGCTCGATATGCTCGAGGTCATGCGGCGCCGCATTCCATTTCTGCAGTTCGGCGCGTGCAGAGAAATTGGGCTTCACCTGAAAAATCCGAGCCAACGATTCTCCAGCCTCCTTGTGACCGATCTGCCCTTGGGCGGCAGCGGCCATCAGGTGCGTCCAATAGAAATGCGGCAGCCCAACCTGCTGAATGGCTGAGATGGTTTGCTCGTACGCCCTCTGGTTGTAGTGCAAGCGGGCAAAACTGAAATGATACCAACCCGGATGCAAGGGATTGAGCTGGCGCGCGCGCTTGGAGAGCTCCACGCCACGCTCGAACTCGCCCATGAAGGCAAGGTAGTGGCCAACATCGGCGAGCGTTTCCGGATCATTCGGATTGAGGTCGAGCGCGAGCTGCGATTCGCTTTCGAACTTGGCATTTTCGCCGCGAAAGAAGTGTACGATCGCGAGCCAGCAGCGGGCATAGGCGTTCTGTGGATCGAGCTGTACTGCCGCGAGGGCGTGGACGAACGCGCGGCCAATCGGGTTGGGACGCGGATTCATCTCGAATCGGTGCTCGCCGAGGTAGACGTTGGCCAGAAGCGCATGCGCGTCGGCAGACGTGGGATCTAGCTCCACCGCCTTTTCAAGCAAGTCCCGGGCTTCGGCGTGCATCTCGGAGTTCAGCATCCAGGTATAGCGTCGCGCCCGCAAAAGACAGTCATAAGCATCGAGCTCGAACGGCTTCTTGGTCAGCGCGCGCCGCAACCCAACATCCTGCATCTTGACGCCGAGAGTCGCGGCGATCATCCGCGTCACCTCGTCCTGCAGCTCAAATAAATCCCCCATCTCGCGGTCCAGGCGATCGCCCCATAGTTGGACGCCGCTAGCTCCTTCGATCAGCTGCACGGAAATTCGAACGCGACCCGCCGCGCGCCGCACGCTCCCTCGCACGATATAGCCGGCTTTCAACCTTTCGCAGAGTTCGGCTGAGCCAAACTCCCGGCCCTTGAGCTGGAAGGTCGAGGCCCCCGAGATGACACGCAGCTCCCGGAAGCGGGACAAATTGGTGATGATGTCCTCTGTAAGCCCGTCCGCGAAATACTCATCCACGTCGGCGCTGAGGTTGGCAAACGGAAGGACGGCCAGCGTTCGATTGCCGGCCTGGCCCGCGTCACGATCGGACTGGGCCGGGCCCTCTGCAGTAACGGCCGTTGTAGACTGGGGCACCGGTATGAAGGGCCGGCTGCCGATGCCGGCTCCTGGCCCCTTGTCGGCCTCGATCTTGCCCGTGAACTCGAACCCACGTCCCCGGACCGTGCGGATGTAGCTCTGGGTGCTGCCACTATCGCCGAGGACCCGCCGTGCCGATTTGATGCAGCTTGAGATGGTCGCGTCCGAAACCGCCCGTCCTTGCCAGACCTCCGCAACGATCTCGTCACGACCCACAATCCGCCCGGGATTGCGCGTGAAAAACACAATGAGGTCGAAGACCAGCGGCTCCACGCGCTGAACGATCCCATCCCGGTGCAGCTCGTATCTCTCCACGTCCAGCACAAAGCCATCGAACCTGTAGCTCATGGGAACCCTCTAGCAATTCTCCTGTGGTGCCAGACATTTCCTGTGGTGCCAGACATTCCCCACCATCCCACCAAGCAAACTTCATTTCATCTGCAATTCTCCACGCAATCTCAGAATAACGCCCACGCACCCATCGAGCACCGAGCCGCCGCATGAGCGACACTTCAGCGATCAACGATGAGGCGCCTGAAATGACCACGATGACCCAATCGACCCCCGCACCCGACTACGCCGCCATCAAATCCAAGCAGAATGCGGCGTGGGCCTCCGGCGACTACGCAAAAATCGGCACAACCCTGCAGATAGTCGGCGAGAGCCTGGCAGAAGCGATGGATCTGTGGCCCAGTTCCAAGGTGCTCGACGTGGCCGCGGGCAACGGCAACGCCACCCTCGCCTTCGCGCGACGGTGGTGCAACGTGACCTCCACCGACTATGTCGACGGACTTCTGGCGCGCAGTCGCTCCCGGGCGGACGCCGAGGCGCTGGACGTTGCCTACCAGATGGCCGATGCCGAGCAGCTTCCCTTTGCCGACGGCGCATTCGATGCCGTCGTCTCGACATTCGGCGTCATGTTCACGCCGAACCAACCGAAGGCAGCCAGCGAGCTGCTCCGCACATGTCGTTCCGGCGGCATGATCGGTATGGCGAACTGGACTCCTGACGGGTTCATCGGACAAGTGTTCAAGACGCTCGGCAAGCACATTGCGCCACCGGCGGGCGTGAGCTCCCCAGCCATATGGGGAACAAGACCATGGATCGAGCAGAGCTTTGGACCCCATGCTCGCAATATCGCGATTCAGGACAAGGCGTTCGTTTTCCGCTACCGCTCGCCCGACCACTTCGTGGATGTCTTCCGCACCTTCTACGGTCCCGTTCACAAAGCCTTTCTCGCCCTCGATCCAGCAGGGCAGATGGTGCTGGCTGACGATCTGCGCACCACGGTTGCGCAATTCAATACGGCAAAAGACGGTTCGATGCGTGTCCCGTCGGCCTACGCGGAAATCATCATCGACAAGGCTTGAACGAGCAAACGTCCATTGATCAGAGAATTTCTGCCCAACCCGGAGGAAAGACCATGAGGAAAAGACTCTTCGCCGCCAGCTTGCTGGCAGCATCCGCGTTCCCCATCCTTGCCATCGCTGCCGACGATCATCACGCAACGGTACAACCCGATGCGCTGAAATGGTCGGCGCCCGCCGCCTACGCCAAAGGCGCTGAGCTTGCCGTGATCAAGGGCGATCCGACGAAAGAAGGCCAGTATATCGTCCGGTTGAAAGTCCCGGCCGGCTACAAGATTGCCGCGCACACGCATCCGAACGACGAGAACGTCACTGTCCTGTCGGGCAGCTTCAACATTGGCACCGGAGACAAGCTCGACGAAAAGAAAGGCGAGCTGGTCAAGGCAGGCGGCTATTCCTACGTCGCCAAAGGCATGACGCATTATGCCTGGTTCACCGAGGATACCGTACTTCAGCTTCACGGCATGGGACCGCAAGGCATCACCTATGTGAACCCGAGCGACGATCCTCGGAAGAAGTAGGCCCGTCTGCGCTCAATCCTTACTTTCATTTGGTGGTCGGCCCGCGTCCGTACAATGACGCACTGTCCGGGCCAGCCGGCCCCGCGCGCACCTACGAGGCGATGATGCGGCACAACTGCCGGCGCCAGTCGATGGGATGGGGAAGAATTGACCGGGCGCGCGCCACTGCAGTGGCGCGCCTCTGGCATCAAATCGCCGCGAAGGGCAGGCCGGCTTTGCGCCGCGCCTCCTGGAGCGTGTTGTACATCAGGCAGGCCACGGTCATCGGGCCGACGCCGCCGGGCACCGGCGTGAGGTGACCCGCGACGTGACGCGCTTCCTCGAAGGCGACGTCGCCGACCAGCTTCGTCTTGCCGTCGGTGGCGGGGACGCGATTGATGCCGACGTCGATGACGGCAGCGCCCGGCTTGATCCAGTCGCCGCGCAGGAATTCGGGCTTGCCGATCGCGACGACGAGGATGTCGGCGGTGCGACAGAGCGCGGGCAGGTCGCGGGTGCGCGAGTGGGCGACGGTCACGGTGCAATCGGCGCGCAGCAGGAGCTGGGCGACCGGACGACCGACCAGGGTCGAGCGGCCAACCACCACGGCGGTCTTGCCGCTCAACGAGCCCACCGCGTTGGCCAGAAGCATCGAGCAGCCGAGCGGCGTACAGGGCACGGGGAAATCGAGAGGCGCGCCTGAAGCGATCGAGCCCAGCCGCCCGACATTGATCGGATGGAAGCCGTCGACATCCTTGTCGGGATGGATTGCCTGCAGCACACGGTCCGTGTGGATGTGCTTGAGCAACGGCAGCTGGACCAGAATGCCGTGAACGCCGGCATCCGCGTTGAGCATGGCGATGATCTGCAGCAGCTCCGCCTCGGTCGTCTCCTCGGGCAGGCGATGATCGAAGCTTGCCATGCCGAGCTCGGCCGCCACCTTGCCCTTGCTCCTGACATAGACCTGGCTCGCGGGGTCTCCACCCACGAGCACGGTGGCGAGGCCGGGCTTCACACCCTTGCTCGAGACCAGCTCGGCAACGCCCTGTCCGACCCGCGCACGCAACTCCAGGGCAAACTCCTTGCCGTCGATCAGCTTGGCCTCAGGCATGACTCTCCATCCATCGAGCGATACGGTCGGCCAGCGCACCGGGCTCGCCCGCGACACTGACGGTCTTGGTGCGTGTCGAGGCACCCTTGACGATGTCGAACGACGACTTCGGCAGGCGCCACGCCTCGGCCAGCAGCGCGATCGCCGCGTCGTTCGCCTTGCCGTCCTCGGGCGGTGCGGTCACCGCGGCCTTGAGCGTGCCACGGGCGATCTCGAGCGCGGTCCGCCGCGCGCGCGGCTGCACGCGCAGGTCCACCGTCACGCCCGAGGCGCCGCGACGCAGGAACGACGGATCGATCAATAGAAATGCGGCCAGACGTAATAGCGCAGGGCCTCGCGCAGGAAGAACAGCCCGAGCAGCAGCACGACCGGCGAGATGTCGACGCCGCCCAGGTTAGGCAGCATGCGCCGGATCGGCCGCAGCATCGGTTCGGTCAGGCGGAACAGGGTCTCGACCACCATGCGGATGAACTGGTTGCGCGTGTTCACCACGCCAAAGGCGACCAACCAGCTCATGATGGCGCTGGCGATCACGACCCAGGTGACCAGTTCGATCAGCGCTTCGATCAACCAAATGAAGGGATTCATAGGCCGGCACCCTACCCTAGGATCGCGAGAGGGCAAGCACCACGTTGCCCAGCTTCAGCGCGCGCACCGCCGTGATATCGCGCGGCCCATGGGCCGGCAGCAGCCGGGCGCCGTCGACAAAAGTCCCGCCCGGCGCGCCGAGATCTTCCAGTCCGAGCCGGCCGCCGGCGGTCAGCAACCGGGCATGCGGGCGGCCGACCGACGAATCCGCCACCACCAGCTCGCCCGGTGCGCCGCTGCCCTGGCCGGTCAGCAGGTAGGCGCTCTGCGCATCGTCGAAGGCGAGCGCCACGCCGTTGCCGGTGAGCTTCCAGCCACGCCGGTCGGCCAGCGCTTTGGACGGCGGCGGCAGGGCGGGCGTCGGCGGTACGACAGGGGCTCCGCCGCCGGAAGACGGCGCGAATCCGGCCACTGCCGGCGCGCCGTCCCGCGGCCAGCGCATGAAGGCGAAGACCCAGAGCAGGATCAGCGACACCAGCGAGCCGATGCCGGTCAGGGTCAGCAGGATCGCCCCCAGGCCGGTCCAACCCGGCAGGCCCGCCTTGTCGGCGATGCGCCAGCACATCCAGCCGGCCAGCACGACCCCGACCAGCGCGAAGGCGCTGCCGAGGCCGAGCGCCCCCAGCAGGGCCGCAAGATCGAAGCCCATCATGGGCGCACCGGCTGCGGGCCGGGCGCCTTGCCCTCGCCGTTCGGCCAGTCGCCGAAAGCCAGCACCGCCATGACGATGAAGGAGCCGAGGACCGGCAGGAGATGGAACAGCGACAGGAGGCCCGAGTAGCCGGCGCGCTCGCAAATCCGCCAGGTCGGCACGATCAGCAGCAGCGCGAGCAACACATGCACGACCAGCAGCGCCATCAGGAAGAAGGTGCCGAGGCCGACCAGCCAGGCGATCACGGTCCACATTCGCCGATGCGCCCTAAGCCAGGGCCACGACTTCGATTTCGACCAGCACGTCACGAGGCAGGCGCGCCACCTCCACGGTCGAGCGCGCCGGCGGCATGGCGCCGAAATACTCGGCACGGCCGTAGACGTCGTTCATCGCGGCGAAATCGTTCATGTTCTTGATGAACACCGTGGTCTTCACGCAGCGGTCGAGGTCGCTGCCCGCGGCCTTGAGCACCGCGCGCAGGTTCTTCAGGACCTGTTCGGTCTGCAGGGCGATACCGCCGCTCACGATCGTACCCGTTGCCGGGTCGAGCGGGATCTGGCCCGCGCAATAGACCATGCCGCCGGCCACGATGGCCTGGGAATAGGGACCGAGCGCTCCGGGAGCTGCATCCGTTTTGATCGCCGTCTTGCCGTTCGACACTGTTTGCTCTCCTAAAAAGGCGGAATGACGCTAGCATATGGCCGTTTGCTTGACAGGCGGCGCTGCAGGCTCTATCCGCGCCTTCTTCGGGACGTGGGGGCTGTAGCTCAGCTGGGAGAGCGCCTCGTTCGCAATGAGGAGGTCAGGGGTTCGATCCCCCTCAGCTCCACCAACCCCGAAAGGCCATACTTGCGATTCGCCCCTTTGCGCCTGGATCGTCCCACGCCCGCACAGTTGGGGCTGACCGCCGCCGAAGGGCGGGTTCTGCGTGCCCTGCGGACGCCCGAGCGCATCCAGCAATTCATCGTCGAGTTGCCCGCCAACTTCGAGGAGGATGGCGACACGCTATACTCGGTGCGCCGCGTGCTGCGGCATCGCAGGGCGCATTGCATCGAGGCGGCCTTCACCGCGGCCTGCGCGCTGTGGCTGCAGGGCGAGCCGCCTCTGGTCATGGACTTCTTCGCCAAGGGCGACGCCGACCACGTGGTCGCCCTGTTCAAACGCGATGGCTGCTGGGGCGCGATCTCCAAAAGCAACCATATCTGGCTACGCTGGCGCGACCCGATCTATCGCACGCCGCGCGAGCTGGCGATGTCGTACTTCCACGAATATGTGTTGAAAGAGCGCAAGACGCTGCGCACCTATTCAGGGCCGGTCGACCTGCGGCGCTTTCCCGGCGACCAATGGATCACCGGCGAGGAGGAATGTTGGGACGTCGGCGCCGCCCTGACCGACGTGCGGCACTATCCCGTCGCCACGCCGGCCCAGATCCGCCGCCTCACGCGGCGCGATGCGATGGAAGTGCGCGCCGATGCGATCAGGGAATTCGAGAAGCCCGAGCGGAGGCACTGAAATGAGCGACGCGCGGATCACACTTTGCTGCCCGGCGAAGCCGGGAAATCGGACAAAGGCCGGAGGGGTCTTGGGCGCCGTTCGTCTTGCTCATGACCCCTCCGCCCCTCCGGGGCACCTCCCCGCGCTTCGCGCAGGGAGGAAAGCGCTTTTCGTCCTGATGGCCGTTCTATCCTTCGCGCTGCCGGCGCGAGCGCAGATTCCGCCGGAATGGCAGGCGGCGGCGCAGGTCGTGATCGGGGAGTTCGAACGCGACTCGCCGAAAATGGCGGCGTATCCGTGGAGTTCCGAACTCCGGCAGGGCTGGTCGCTGGCGCGCGCCTGGCGCCAGCACAACAACGGCAATACAGAAATCATCCTCGCGGAATACCTCACTTTCACCGCCCTTTGCCGCGCGCCGGGGTGCGCCGGCAGCACGATCGAGGGTCAACCCTATGTGGCCGTGGCGCAGCGGGTGAAGGCGCTGCATGCCGAGCAGGGGGGCCCCTATTCTCTGGCGACCAACGCCCATGCCTGGCTGGCAGGTCTCGCAGACCCAACCGGGGCGGCGCAGAAGAACGCCGCGCTGTGGAACAAGGATCTCGACGTGGCGGCGGCCGACTTCGCCACCGGCAATCTCTATGCGCTGGCCTGGCTGCTTGCGCGCACGCGGCCGACGCCGGCCGAGCAGGCCATGACCTTCTCCCGCTTCGCGCTGCTCGTACAGGGCCGGGCGTGGCTCGGGGCCCGTTGCGTCGACATCACGAAGATCGCCACCGTCCTCGATGCACCGCCGAAGGTGGAGAGCTGTTCGTGACGGCCGCCAATACTGCTCGTCTTCCTCGTCGATCGGCACTGCCCTGACGGCACGATACCAATCTCTAGAATGCCCTCAGATTATCGCGCAGCATGGCATGCTCGTATCTGGTTCGTACGACCCCGAGCTTTTGCAGGGCCGGGGTCAGCCCATCCGCGATTTCGGTGATGTAGCGGCGCGTGAAATCGGGATCCATGACGAGGAAGCCGTCGCCGCCGACGGCGTCCATGATCTCCGACAGCTGCGCGGCGACCACGTCCGGCGTGCCCACGAGATCGTAGTCGCGCAACGCTCGGCCCTGCCGGACGATCTCGCGCGGGGTGCGGCCGGAGAAGCCCTTCGCCGCAGAGAGATGGCCGTTCGACGTCAATTCGGGCAGCTTCTCATCGAGATCGTATTTGGAGAAATCGATTCCCGTCACGCGCGACATGTTCGCGAGATAGAATTCGATGTGGCTTTCCGACTCGGCGATTCTTGCCTGCTTGCGGGCCTGCGCCGCCTCCATCGAGACATCGATGATCGGCGCGATTAGGAACATCACCTTGATATGATCCGGATTGCGGCCGAACTCCAACGCCTTGCCGCGGATCTCGTCCCGGAATTTTTTCATGTCGTCTACGCTGCCAGCAGCTGCAATGATCGTTTCGGCCCAGCGCGCAGCGAAGGTCCGGCCGCGAGGTGAACCGCCGGCCTGGCAGATCACCGGATGGCCCTGCGGAGATCGCGGCGCCGAAAGCGGACCGCGGGAGCTGAAATACTTGCCCTTGTGATGGATCGGGTGAACCTTCGACGGGTCGGCGAAGATCTCCTTTTCCTCGTCGATCACCATCGCGTCGGCGTCCCAAGAATGCCAGAGTTTTTGGACGACATCGATGAACTCGTCGGCCATCTCATAGCGTTCGTCGTGGGGGAAGTGCTTCTCATGACCGAAGTTCTGCGCGCCGCCGTCGTTGCTGCCCGTCACCAGGTTCCATCCCGCGCGTCCGTCGCTGACGTGATCCAGGGTATTGGTGAGCCGCGCCAGCAGGAATGGATTGTATTCGGTCGTTGAAAGCGTCGTGATGATGCCGATGCGCTGAGTGGCCTGCATCATGAAGGGGGCGAGAACGGCGGGATCGAGCTTGGGGCAGTCGACTCCCAGGCGCAGATAGGTTTCGTGCGAACCCTTGTAGGTATACGGGACGTTGTTCGAGTCTTCGATCATCACGTAGTCGAAGGCCGCGCGCTCGAGTTCCTTGGCCAGATGCACCAGAAGGTCCGGCTTGACCCAGCTATGCGGGTTCGAACCACCCCATCCACTGCGCCATCCTTTCGGTCCGTAGCCCTTCATCACGAACCAGCCGAGGTGAAAACGCGTCTTGGCCATTCGTCTGCTACTCCTCACTCACGTGCACGATTACACGATGCAGATTTTGCGCCAACGATCTGACTTGGTTCGTGATGATATTGACGAGAAGATTTGTGAAATTCAGCGGCCTTTAAATTGCATAGGTGAGCAATTGTGCGAACGCAACGAACGGCCTAGCTTTTTTGAGTCGTCAAAATATAGAGGTGATAGGTCATGACCAAACCTTCCAGCCTGGTAATCCGCGGAGGCACTATCATCGACGGCAACGGCGGAGCGCCCTTCGTGGCCGACGTCCTGGTGCTGGATGGAAAGATCGCCAAGGTCGGCACGGTCACGCAGCGCGGCGAGCGCGAGATCGACGCGACCGGCAAGCTGGTCACGCCGGGCTTCGTCGATATTCACACCCACTATGACGGCCAGGCGATCTGGAGCAATCGGATCGATCCTTCGTCCTGGCACGGCGTCACGACGATCATGATGGGCAATTGCGGCGTCGGCTTCGCGCCGTGCAAGCCCAAGGACCGCGACGTGCTGGTCGCGCTGATGGAAGGCGTCGAGGACATCCCTGAGGTCGTGATCACGACCGGCCTCGACTGGTCATGGGAAACTTTTCCGGAGTATCTCGACCGCCTCGGCGAGCGGCAGTTCGACGTCGATGTCGTGACGCAGGTTCCGCATGCCGCCATCCGTGTCTTCGTGATGGGCGATCGCGGCGCCAATCGCGAGCCGGCGACGCCCGAGGACATGCGGGAAATGGCCCGGCTGACGGTTGAAGGCATCAAGGCCGGCGCGCTCGGCTTCTCGACGTCGCGGGCGATCATCCACCAGACGCTCGATGGCCGTCACACGCCGACCTTCGGCGCCGCCGAGGAAGAGCTGGCGGTGATCGCCGAGGCAATGGGCAAGGCGGGGGCCGGCTGGTTCCAGCTGATCACCGATTTCGACGACCCGGTCGACGAGTTTCATCTTCTGCGCCGCGTCGCAGAAAGAGGTCTGCGGCCGATGAGCCTCACGCTTGCCCAGCGCGAGGGCAAGGACGGCCACTGGAAAATCCTGCTCGACCTCATTGCCGAGGCCAATGCCGACGGCATTCCGATGTGGGCCCAGGTCATGGGTCGCCCGATCGGGCTGAATTTCGGTTTCGAGATCTCCGCGAACCCGTTCATTGAACGCCCGAGCTACAAGGCGATCGCCCATCTGCCGTTTCCCGAGCGGCTTGCCGAGCTGCGGAAGCCCGAGGTGCGCGCAGCGATCCTGTCGGAGCAGACCGAGGACCCTGCGGCGAAGCGCCGGCTGGAGAAGTACGATCGCATGTTCGTGCTGTCCGACCCTCCCGATTATGAGCCGCCGATCTCCGACAGCATCGCCGCCAGGGCCGAGCGCATGGGCATCGAGCCGCAGGCGCTTGCCTACGATACGATGCTCGAAGGCACGTTCCTCTATCGACCGGTGACAAACTACGTCGACGGCAATCTCGACGTTTGCGGCGAGATGATGCAGCACCCGAATGCCCTGATGGGCCTGGGCGACGGTGGTGCGCATGTCAGCCAGATCTGCGACAGCGCGACCGTGACGCACAGCGTGGTGCATTGGACACGTGATCGGACCCGCGGGCCGAAGATGAATCTTCCGTGGGTGATCCAGAAGCTGACTCGCGACCCCGCCGCTGCAATCGGCCTGAATGATCGCGGCGTGCTGGCGCCCGGCTACAAGGCAGACATCAACGTCATCGACTACGACGCCCTGAAAGTGAATCCGTTGCGCGTGCAGTATGACTTCCCGAGCAACGGACGTCGCCTGATGCAGGACAGCGAGGGCTATGTCGCGACCATCGTCAGCGGCGTCGTGGTGCGCGAGAATGGTGTGGCCACGGCCGACCTGCCGGGACGTCTCGTGCGCGGTGTGCAGCAACCGGACCGGATACAGCTCGCTGCGGAATAGGTGGCACGCGCGTTGCTTGGTTGGTGTCGACGCCAACCAGCAGATGGGCAGGCGAGCGAAACCGCTTCGGTAGCGCTTCGTCCGTTCCACTCAACCGCGCGGGGACTTCCATGCCAACCGACTTGCAGGCCAAGCGCCGCCAACTGTTGACTGCAGCCGGCTCTATTGCCGGTCTCAGCCTTTCGCCGGCGTGGTTGCGACAGGCCAACGCGCAGACCAAGGGAGGCACGCTCACGGTCGCTCTGTCGACCAATCCGATCACCTGCGATCCGATCAACATGAGCAGCCACGACACCCAGATCATCAGCCAGACGATCTGGGAAAACCTCGTCGAGTTCAACATCGACGGCGTGCTGAAGCCGCAGCTCGCCAAGTCGCTTCCGACGATCTCCGAAGACAGGCTGACCTATTCCTTCGAATTGCGGGACGATGTCTTTTTTCAGAACGGCCAGAAGCTCACGGCCGAGGATGTCAAATACAGCTTCGAATATACGATCGACCCCGCCCACAAGGCGTCGCGTGGATCGCTGTTCAATCGCCTGTCGCATGTGGAAGTCGACAGCCCGACGAAACTGCGCGTGATCCTCAAGACACCGTATGCGCCGTGGACTGCCTTCCTGACCAAGTTCATGGGCATCTGGCCGAAAGGCTCGCGCGAGTTGGTCGGCGACGAGGGCTTCCGCCTCAAGCCGGTCGGGCTCGGCACCGGACCCGGCATCTTCGAGGAGTGGAAGCCCAACGACTACGTAAGCCTCACGAAGAATCCGAACTACTGGCAAAAGGGCCTGCCGCACTGGGACCGCCTCGTGGTGAAGGTCGTGCCGGAAGATGCAACGCGCATCGCCTACCTCATCAGCGGCAATGCCGACATCATAGGCGCGCCGCCGCCTCGCGAGTTCGGTCGGCTGAAGTCCCGCCCGAAGCTGCAGGCGCAGTCCACGCCGACCGACGGCGGCTGGTGCTTCATGCTGCAGAACAACGCGAAGCCGCCGTTCGACGATATCAATTTCCGCCTCGCCGTCGCCCACGCCGTCGACCGCAAGACGATCGCGGAAAAGATCTACTATGGCCTGGTCGAGGCTTCCCCCGTGCCGGCGCCGGCGTCGAGCTGGTGGTTCGACAAGCAGGCCGCCGACTCGCTTGACTACAATCTGGACAAGGCGCGCGCCTATCTCGCGAAGTCGAAATACCAGGGCGACGCGGCGACTTTCGAGCTGCTGACCAGCGCCGAGGCCTATCTGCTCGACACCAACGACTGCGCCGTCTTCCTGCAGGCCGAACTCGCCAAGATCGGAATCAAGGTGGTGCTGAAGAAGGCGGCTTTCGCCGTCGTCAATCCGCAGGTGTTCCGTGGCGACTACCAGGCGTCGATCGGCAACTACATGTCGCCCGGCGAGCCCACCTACATGATCACGGTGAGCTGCACCCCGAACCAGTTCCTGTCGAAGGCCACCAACTTCGACAGCCCGAAGGTCGCCGACCTGCTGAAGGTCGCGTTTGCCGAGGAGGACCGCGCCAAGCTCAAGACCGTATATGCCGAGCTCCAGCGGGAGCTGGCCGCGCAGTCGCCGTTGACCTGGTTCGGGTTCTTCGCTTCCGCCAACGTCTGGCGCGATCGCGTGAAGGGCTTCAAGCCGAGCAAGGGCCTGACCATTAACGTTCGCGACGTCTCGGTGGAGTAGCGCCGCGTGGCGGCCCTGTTCCTCCGCCGCGCGGGACTGTCGCTGCTGTCGCTCCTGCTCGTGAGCCTGGTGCTGTTCGTGCTCACGCGCTCCATTCCCGAAAGTCCGGCGCGGATCGTGCTCGGCGAGGAAGCGACGGCCGCTGCAATCGCACAGTTCGACCGCGATCACGGTCTCGACCGGCCGATCCTGGTGCAGTATGGCAGCTGGCTCGAGGGCATCGTCCTGCGAGGCGATCTCGGCGTCTCGTTCACCACCGGCCTGCGCATGAACCGCCAGGTCGCCGCCACCCTGCCGGTGACGCTGGAGCTGGTGACCGTCGCTTTCGCCGTGTCGATCGTGATCTCCATTGCGCTCGGCACGCTTTCCGCAGTGCTGCGCGACAGTGTGGTCGACTACGGCGCGCGGCTGATCGGCGTGCTGGGCGTGAGCGTCCCGGGCTTCTGGCTCGCCATCGTGCTGATCCTCCTCTTCGCGGTCGACCGCGACTGGTTCCCGCCCGGCGGCATCGCGCCGCTGGCCAAGGACTGGCGCGAGCACCTCCGATCGATCGTGCTGCCGTCGTTCTGCCTCGGGGTCTTCTACATGGCCGTGCTGACGCGCATGACGCGCTCCAGCCTGCTCGACGTTCTCGGACTCGACTACATGCGCACGGCGCGGGCATCCGGCCTTCGCGGCGGGCGCGTGCTGGCCTACGCCCTGCGCAACGCCCTGGTGCCCGTGGTCACCATCGCCGGCATGTCGTTCGGCCACATGTTCGGCTGGGCGCTGATCATCGAGCAGGTGTTCAACATCGACGGCCTCTCGCGCGCCCTGTTGAGCGCCATCCAGATGCGCGACTATGCAATGGTCCAGGCGGTGGTGATGGTGTTCACCTTCGTCTTCGTCATCGCCAACCTGTGCGCTGACCTGCTGAACGCCGCTCTCAACCCTCGCCTCGCATCGGCCGCCTGATGTCCCGCTTCGCACGTCGCCTGAGCAACAACTTCGGCGGCGGGTCCGGCCTGCTCGGCGCCGTCATCGTCGTGACGTTGCTGGTACTTGCCGTCGGCGCGCCGTGGATCGCGCCGCGCGACCCGCTGGCGGTCGACATCGTCAACCAGATGCAGGAGCCCGGGCCGGGTTTCTGGTTCGGCACCGACCAGTCGGGCCGCGATGTGCTCAGCCGGGTCATCTGGGGCGCGCGCGCCTCGATCAGCGTCGCGGCCATCGCGGTCGTGATCGGCATGGCGGGCGGCGTGTCGCTCGGCCTGATGGCCGGCTTCTATCGCGGCGGCTGGGTCGAGCAGATCACCATGCGTTTCCTCGAGGCGATCGCGGCGATCCCGATCCTGATCTGGGCGATCGCCCTCGTCGGCATCTTCGGCGTCGGCGACACGCATTGGGGTCCGTTCAAGGTCGGCAGCGAGCTGAAGCTGTCCGTGCTGCTCGGCGTCCTCTACGTCCCAACGCTCGCGCGCGTGACCTACACGACGGCGGCCGTCGAATCGCAGGCCTACTACGTCCTCGCCCGGCGTCTGCAGGGCACCTCCAGCCCCCGCATCATCCTGTCGGACGTGCTGCCCAATTGCCTGTCGCCGGTCATCGTCCAGAGCACGTTGCTGCTGGCGATCGGCATCGTCATCGAGGCGTCGGTCAGCTTCGTCGGCCTCGGCGTGCAACCGCCGACGCCGAGCTGGGGCAACATGCTGGCCGACGCGCGCAACTACCTGCTGTCGGGCGACTGGTGGCTGTCGGTCTTCCCGGGCGCCACGATCTCGCTCTCGGTGGTCGGCTTCAACCTGCTGGGCGACGGCCTGCGCGACCGGCTCGACCCGCGCCATGCGACGGCGGCCCTGGCGACATGACACCGACTCCGCTCCTGCAGATCGACGGGCTTCATGTGGCGTTCGGCGCGCGGGATCGCTGGCGCGAGGTCGTGCGCGGCGTCGACCTGCGCCTCTTGCCGAGTGAGGTCGTCGGGCTGGTTGGAGAAAGCGGCTCAGGCAAGAGCCTGACCGCGCTCTCCATCATGCGGCTTCTGCCGCCCGGCGCGAGGATTACCAGCGGGCGCATCACCTTCGCCGGCACCGATCTCGCCACCCTGAGCAGTCGCGCCATCAATGCCCGGCGCGGCAGCGACATCGGCATGATCTTCCAGGATCCGTTGACGGCGCTCAATCCGGCAATTCCCGTCGGGCGGCAGATCGTCGACAGCCTGCGAACGCATCAGGAGGTAGGACGCAAGGCCGCCTGGGCCCGCGCCGTCGAGCTGCTCGACCTGGTCGGCATCCACCGCCCGGCCGAAAGGGCGCATGCCTACGCGCACGAGCTGAGCGGCGGCATGCGGCAGAGGGTCATGACCGCGCTGGCCGTGTGCAATGATCCGAAGCTGCTGATCGCCGACGAGCCGACCACCGCGCTCGACGTCACGGTCCAGGCGCAGGTCATCGCCATGCTCGACCGAATTCGCCGCGAGCTCGGTATCGCGGTGCTGTTCATCAGCCACAACCTCGAGCTGGTGGCGGGAATCGTCGATCGGGTCTCGGTGATGTATGCCGGCCGGGTCGTGGAGAGCGGCGCGGTCGAGGAGGTCTTCGACACGCCGCAGCACCCCTATACGCGTCAGCTGCTGCGCTGCATCCCGCGGCTCGACGGCAAGACCGGGCCGATGCCGACGATCCCCGGCCTGCCCCCTCGCCTGGGCGGCGCGATGCCCGGATGCGCCTTCGCCCCGCGCTGCCAGGTCGTGCAGCAGCGCTGCCCACTCGAGACGCCGCCGACGCGGCGCAAGGACGGGCACCTCAGTGTCTGCTGGGAAGCGCCGGCATGAGCGAGGTGCTGCTCGAGCTGAAGGAGATCCGCAAGGAGTACCAGCTGCGCCAGCCCCTCGTGCAACGGCTGCGGCGCGAGCCGAAACGCAGCGTCGTCGCGGTCGACGGCGTGTCCCTCGCCGTTCCCAAGGGCGCCGTGTTCGGCCTCGTCGGCGAGAGCGGCAGCGGCAAGTCGACCCTGGCGCAGATCATGGTGCAGCTGATCAGGCCGACATCGGGCCAGCTTTGCTTCCGCGGCGAGGACGTGCTCGGCCTGAACGGCGCGGGCGCGAAGGCATTCCGGCATGGCGTCCAGATGGTTTTTCAGGATACCGGCTCATCCCTGAACCCACGCAAGCGCGTGGGACGGACGGTGGCCGAAGCGCTGGCCGCACGCGGTGCCACGTCTGCCGAGCTGCCTCGGCTGCTGGACAGGGTGGGCCTGGACGTGACACTGGCTGGCCGGTTCCCGCACGAGCTCTCGGGCGGGCAGCGGCAGAGGGTCGGCATCGCGCGGGCGCTGGCCATGGCGCCGGAGCTCCTGGTGGCAGACGAGCCCGTGTCAGCCCTGGACGTGTCGCTCCAAGGCCAGATCATCAACCTGCTGCAGGAATTGAACGCCGAGCTCGGGCTGACGATCGTCCTCATCAGCCACGACCTGGCAGTCGTCGCCAGGGTGTGCTCGGCGCTGGCCGTGATGAGTCACGGCCAAGTGGTGGAAGAGGGAATACCCCAGCAGGTGCTGAGGTCGCCACAGCATGCCTATACGCAATCGCTGCTGGCAGCGGTGCCCCGGGGACTGGACGGAAGGCGGCGGGCGGATCGAACCACCCCCTCTCCCAGCCTCTCCCCCTAGCAGGGGAGAGGAACATGAAAAGGAGAGGAAAGTAGCGAGAAGACGGGCCTTACTCCGCCGCGATCTGGGCGTTGACGAACTTCTTGGCGTCGAAGTCCTCGGCCACCTTCATGTCGTTGCCGATCAGCTTCTCGACGTCGATCTTGGCGTATTCCATCACACCCATGTCGCCCAGCGCCTTCTGCACCTTCGGGCCGAACAGGCCGATCTCCTTGAGGATCGGCACGATGCGGGTGAACAGCCGCGTGCGGAACGACTGCATGGCGCCCGAATTGTAGGCGTACTCCATGAGCTTATCGACCGGCAGGCCCGAACGCATCCAGACCTCGCCCTGGTTGAAGCGGTCGCGCATGAAGTAGAGCGCCTCGACCGTGAACTCCTCGCGCTCGGCACGCTCGGCATCCGACAGGTGTGGATAATATTCGCGCAGCGCCATGCGGCCGAAGGTGACGTGCCGCGCCTCGTCCTGCATGACGTAAGCGTTGACCGCACCCGCAAGGTTGTTCTTGGCAGTGTCGCGGATGCGCTGGAAGGCGGCGAGCGCCAAGCCTTCGATGAGCACCTGCATGCCGAGATAGGTCATGTCCCAGCGCCGGTCGCTCAGCGTCTGCTCGAGCAGGTTCTTGAGCGAGTCGGTGATCGGGTAGGCCGACTTGAACTTCTCGTGGATCAGCCGCTTGTAGCTCTCGACATGGCGGGCCTCGTCCATCACCTGGGTGGCGGCGTAGAACTTGGCGTTCATATCCGGCACGGTGTTGACGATCTTGGCGGTCGCGATCAGCGCGCCCTGCTCGCCGTGCATGAATTGGCAGATCGAATGGCACTGCAGGTTGAAGCGCAGCCAGTTCTTTTCCTTCTCGGTCATCTTCTCCCAGAAGGGCGAGCCGTAGATCGGAATGGACTCGTCGGCCATGCCCATCGGGTTCTCTTCGAACAGCTCCTGGGTCCAGTCGATGCGGGTCGACGTATCCCACTGCTGCTGCTTGCCCTTCTCGTAGAGATTAAGCAGGTCGGCCGAGCCGTCCTCGTATTCCCAGTTGAAGGCGATCTCGGTCGCTCCGTCGAACTTCCAGTTCGTGACCTCGACCGGAAGCTGATAAATCTTTCGCGTCGTCATGGGGTCTTGCCTCCTGGCACTGAATTTTGTCCATTCTCCACCGGAGCGTGAAAGTTGACGCTCCGTTCATTTTGTGGGGACCGTAGCATAAACCAAAGGCGGAGTCCCCATCGGAAACCGCACGACAAGTGAACGTGGATTTAGAAATGGCCTATCATCAGCTGCGTATCGCCAAGATCGTCCAGGAGACGCCGGACGCCCGATCCTTTGTCCTGGAGGTGCCGGAAGACCTCACCGACCGGTTCAAGTACCGTGCCGGGCAGTTCCTGACCTTCCAGGTGCCGCATGAGCAGGGGGCCTTCAACCGCTGCTATTCGCTGTCGAGCGCCCCTGAGACCGACGGCCGCCATCTCAAGGTGACGGTGAAGCGGGTCACCGGCGGCAAGGGCTCCAACTGGTTCAACGACGCGCTGCAGGAAGGCGGCTCGCTGCATGTCCTGCCGCCGGCCGGCCGCTTTGTGCTCAAGGATGGCGACGCGCCGCTGCTACTGTTCGGCGGCGGCAGCGGGATCACGCCGATGATGTCGCTGATCAAGTCGGCGCTGCGCTCCGGCACGCGCCGCATCCGGCTGTTCTACGCCAACCGCGACAAGCCCTCGATCATCTTCGACAGGGAGTTGCTCGATCTGTTGGCGAGCCATCCGAGCCGGCTCGAGGTCATCCATCATCTCGACGCCGAGCAGGGCCTAACCAAGGCCGACGAGATCGTCGGCGCGATGGAGGGCTTCGAAAAAGCCGAGGCTTACCTTTGCGGCCCCGGCCCGTTCATGACCCTGGTCGAGCGCACGCTGGTCGACGCCGGCATGCCGCGCGAGCGCGTGCTGCTCGAGCGCTTCGAGGCCTCGGGCAACGAAGACGTACCGCCACCGCCGCAGGCGGAAGGCGACGTGATCCCGAGCGAGATCACGATCCACTACGAGAAGAAGGTCCACAAGGTGCCCTACAAGAAGGGCCAGACGATCCTCGAGGCAGCCCGCGCAGCCGGCCTCAATCCGCTGTCGTCCTGCGAGGAAGGCTTCTGCGCCTCGTGCGCGGCCAAAACCATCAAGGGCAAGGTCGTGCTCGCCAAGAACGACATCTATACGACCGACGATCTCGCCAACAACTGGATCCTGACCTGCCAGGGCCATTGCTTCGGCACCGAGGTCGAGATCACCTATGACGTGGTGTGATTGGTTCACCGTCGTCCCGACCGGAGCGACGGGGTTGACTGCTCCAGCTTGATCGCGCCCGGTAGCAACAGGGGCGCCACCGCGATGATGCCCGACAAGCCCGAGCTCCAGGCGATCCTGCTGACCATTGTGGCCGGCATTGCCGATGCCGTGGGCTATATCGTCATGGGCGGCGTGTTCGCCGCCAACATGACCGGCAACACGGTGCTCGCCGGCATCGCTGCAGCGGAGGGATTCTACGATCTCGCCGCCCAGCGGCTAGCGCCGCTGATCACCTTCTTTCTCGGCGCCATGCTGGCCCGCCTGCTGCTGCGCCTCCTGCACAGGCCGATGGCGCCGCTGCTGCTCGAGGCGATCGTGCTGGCAGGCGTAGGCTTCCTGGCTGTCGACCGCGAGACCGCTGTGCTGATCGTGGCCTTGGCAATGGGCCTGCAGGCCTCGGCCGTGACCCATTTCGGCGGCACGGCCGTCAGCACGGTCGTAGTGACCAGCACCCTGGCGCGCATCGCCGACGCCACGCTCGACCGGCTCTGGCCGATACAGGCCCGCACTTTGCCGTCAATTGCCACGCCGCGACTGCTGACCCTCACCTGGGTCGGCTATTTTGCCGGCGCTGCCGCCGGCACGCTGCTGCTGCATCTCATCGTTTGGCCGCTGCTGGTGCCGGCCGCAATCCTGCTGATCGTGATCGCGCTGGCTCGTCCCCGGCCGTCGGCGTGATCGGGCCGCCCATACCAGGCAGGTGGGCAGTTTCCGGCGTGTGGCTGCAGAAACATGAAATGGGCTCAAGGGCACCATTTCCACATGTGCCGGCGCTTCGGATGTGAGATGAAGAGGCCAGCTTGAGCGCCACGAGCCCGCAGCCGGCCGCGGAACCCTTGGCCTTACGGGATCATGAAGCAGACTTACTGCACCAACGTGTAGGAAATTTCCGGCATGGAGGCCGGGGAACGATGCGTAACTTGATGTGGATCTTGACCTGGATTGCCGTCGGCATCGGCGGCGTGTTGGGGGCGGCGAGCGTGATCATGCTGAGCGAATCCCATCAGTCAGGCGCACAATATCCCACCGCGACTGCCCCATCGGCTGAACAGCCGGCCATGGCCGTCAAGCGGAAGACCGGCGAGCCGTCGCGCAGCCTCATCGCCGCCTCCCCTCGTCATAACCGTCCCGCCACGGACGAGCGCGCGGCTGAGACGAACCTGACCGAATAGTACGCCGGGGGCGGGATGCCGACGCCCTGCCGCCGCTACTCCGCGGCGATGGATTTTTCGACGAACATCCTGGCGTCGAAGTCCTCCGCCACCTTGCCGTCGTTGGCGAGCTGCTGGGCAACGTCGATCTTGGCGTAATCCATCACGCCCATCTCGGCGAACGCTTTCTGGATGCGCGGGCCCCATAGCCCGATGTCCTTCATCGTCGGCACGACCCGGCTGAACAGGCGGCCGCGGAAGGAATTCATCTGCTTGGAATTGTAGTGGATCTCGTCGAGTGTCTTGGCGGGCAGGCCAAGCCGCTCCCACACCTCCGATTGATTGAACCGGTCGCGCATGAAATGGAGCGCCTCGATGGCGAACTCCTCGCGCTCGTCGCGCTCGGCGTCACCGAGGTGCGGATAGTATTCGCGCAGCGCCAGGCGGCCGAACGAGACGTGCCGCGCCTCGTCCTGCATCACGTAGGCGTTCACCGCTCCGGCCAGGGTGTTGCCCGCCTTGTCGCGGATCGACTGGAAGGCGGCCAGCGCCAGGCCTTCGATCAATACCTGCATGCCGAGATAGGTCATGTCCCAGCGCCGGTCAGTCAGGGTCTGCTCGAGCAGGGTCTGCAGCGCCTTGTTGATCGGATAGGCGACGCCGAGCTTCTCATGCAGCAGGCGTTTGTAGGCCTCGACGTGCCGCGCCTCATCCATCACCTGGGTCGCGGCATAGAACTTGGCGTTCATGTCGGGCACGGTAGCGACGATCTTGGCGGTCGCGATCAGGGCGCCCTGCTCGCCATGCATGAACTGGCTGATCGAGTTGGCCTGCAGCTCGCGGCGCAGCCAGGCCCGCTCCTTCGTATCCATCTTGTTCCAGGTGTCGCTGCCCCAGATAGAGATCGCCTCGTCCTTGAGCTCCATCGGATTGTCGGGATTGAGCTCCAGCGACCAGTCGAGCCGGGTGCTCGCGTCCCACTGCTGCTTCTTGCCCTTCTCGTAGAGCTCGAGCAGGGAGTCCGAGCCATCCTCGTACTCCCAGTTGAACTGGATCTCGGTCGCGCCGTCGAACTTCCACTCGGTGAGCTCGACCGGCAGCGAGTAGATCCGCTGGGTGCCCTTTATCGTCTCGCTCATGTCCCGCCTCCCACGCCATATCTGCTTGCTTGCGTTCGAGCATGGGACCATCGCTGCAAGCTGGCAAGAACCCGGGGAGCCCACGCCTCGGACCAAAGGGACAGTCCTCGCCAATGGTCATGGTTACGCCCCCGGACAAACCCGCTTTCAAGGCTGCAGCCGATAGCCGCCGCGGTCGGTGATGAGGATCGCCGCATTGGTCGGATCCTTCTCGATCTTCTGGCGCAGGCGGTAAATGTGGGTCTCGAGCGTGTGCGTCGTGACGCCGGCGTTGTAGCCCCAGACTTCGTTGAGCAGCACGTCGCGCGCGACCGGCCGGTCACCGGCGCGGAACAGATACTTCAGGATCGACGCTTCCTTGTCGGTCAGCCGGATCTTCTTCTTGCCGCCCTTCTCCATCAGCATCTTGCCGGCCGGATGGAATTCGTAAGGGCCGATGGTCATCACCGCGTCCTCGCTGCGCTCGTGCTGGCGCAGATGGGCACGCAGGCGGGCAAGCAGGACGTTGATGCGGAACGGCTTGGTGACGTAGTCGTTGGCGCCCGATTCCAGGCCGAGGATCGTGTCGGCATCCGAATCGGCCGCGGTCAGCATGATCACCGGCGCGCGCACGCCCTGGCGGCGCATCAGCTTGCAGAGCTCGCGGCCGTCCATATCGGGCAGGCCAATGTCGAGCAGCACGGCGTCGTAGTGCGTGAGCTTGGCCTTCTCCAGCCCCTCGGCGGCGGTGCCGACCTGGATGGTGGTGAAGCCGTCATAGAGATCGAGCTGCTCGGCCAACACCGAGCGCAAGGCCTGGTCGTCGTCGACCAACAGGATCTTCTTGCCGCGATTGTTGCCGGACATGCTGCTGCCTGATGCATCCATGGGTGGGCAGTCTATCCGGTACGGCCGCCCTGCAAAAGCGCTTCACGCTCAACCGAATGGCCTGCTCCGTGCTACGGATATATAAGGAACCATGACTTCGCAGACTTCTTCCCGCACCGCCACTGCCCAGGCCGCCGTGGAGCGCGCCATGGCCGAATTGCGCCGTGGCGGCATCGTCGTGCTGCGCGGCGACGACGGCCAGGGCGGGCTGGTGATCGCCGCCGAGTCCTGCGGGCCGCGCGCCCTGCAGCGGCTGCAAGGGCTGGCGCAGGAAGCACCGGTGCTGGTCACGACGCGCCGCCGTGCCGAGGCGATCGGCATGGAGATCCCGCCGCACATCGCCGGCGGCATGGGCGAGCGCAACAAGCCGATCACCCTCGACCTGCCGCAGGGCGTGCCGGTCGACATCATCCTGCGCCCGCACGAAAGCGAAGCGGCCGGCCGGCACATCGCCCTCAGCCACCTGTCGCGGCCAGTCGCCAGCCACGCGCCGCTGGTGGCCGAGGCCGCGATCGAGCTCGCCAAGATCGCCCGCCTGCTGCCCGCCGTGGTGCTGGGGCCGCTGAGCCGCGACCCCGGCAACAAGCGGCGCGACTGGGCACGCGAGCAGGACCTGCTCTATGTCGAGGCGGCCGACATCCGCGCCTACGAGGAGACCGCGGCGCGCACCCTGCAGCAGGTGGCGCAGGCGCATGTGCCGCTCGAGGGCGCCGAGAACGCCCGCATCCTCGCCTGGCGGCCGAGCGACGGCGGCAAGGAGCATCTCGCCATCGTGGTCGGTGAGATCGACCCGACCGAGCCGGTGCTGATCCGTCTCCATTCCGAATGCTTCACCGGCGACCTGCTGGGTTCGCTGCGCTGCGACTGCGGCGTGCAGCTCAGAGGCGCGATCGAGCAGCTCAACAAGCAGGGCTCGGGCGTGCTGCTCTATCTCGCGCAGGAGGGTCGCGGCATCGGCCTGGTCAACAAGCTGCGCGCTTACGAGCTGCAGGACGACGGCTTCGACACGATCGACGCCAATGAGCAGCTCGGCTTCGACGCCGACGAGCGCATCTATGCGCCCGCCGCCACCATGCTCACGCGCATGGGCATCAAGCGCGTGCGGCTGATGACCAACAACCCGCAGAAGATCGCCCAGCTCGAGCGCTACGGCATCGAGGTTTCCGAGCGAGTGGCGCACGCCTTCCCCGCCAACGGCCACAACGAGAACTACCTGCGCACCAAGGCCGAGCGGGCGGGTCATCTTCTTTAGGTGGTCTATGTCTTATGGACCGCGAGCTTGAGCGCTACTGGAGTGGCGCGCCCCCAGCGATGAGCTAGGCTGGACGCGAAGGAGTGTCGGCCATGCGCGTTGGTGTCCCCAAGGAAATCAAGGATCACGAGGATCGGGTCGGCCTGGTGCCGTCGTCTGTCGCCGAGCTGGTGCGGCACGGTCACGAGGTGATGGTGGAGGCCGGCGCGGGGTTGGGCGCCGGGCTGGAGGACGAGCTGTACCTTGCGGCCGGCGGGCGAATCGTCGCCACGGCCGAGGAGATTTTCGCAAACGCCGAGCTGGTCGTGAAGGTGAAGGAGCCGCTCGCCCCCGAACGCGAGCGTCTGCGCAAGGGACAGGTGCTGTTCACTTACCTCCATCTCGCGCCCGATCCCGACCAGACGCAGGACCTGCTCGCGAGCGGCGTCACCGCGATCGCCTACGAAACCGTGACCTCGCCGTTCGGCACCTTGCCGCTGCTGACGCCGATGTCGGAGATCGCCGGCCGCCTCGCGCCGCAGGTCGGCGCGCGCTATCTCGAACGCACGTCGGGTGGCCGCGGCGTGCTGCTCGGTGGCGTGCCCGGCGTGCCGCCGGCCGAAGTCGTGGTGCTGGGCGGCGGCGTGTCGGGCACCCATGCCGCCACCATCGCGCTCGGCATGGGCGCCACGGTGACCATCGTCGACCGCTCGGCCGAGGTGCTGCGCCGCATCGCTGTGCAATTGCCGGGGGCGCGAACGATCTTCTCGACCCATGACGCGCTGGTACAGGTCGTGCGCCGGGCCGACCTGCTGATCGGCGCGGTGCTGGTGCCGGGCGCCGCCGCGCCCAAGCTGGTGACGCGCGAGATGGTGAAGACCATGAAGACCGCCAGCGTGCTGGTCGACATCGCGATCGATCAGGGCGGATGCAGCGAGACCTCGCGACCGACCAGCCATTCGCATCCGGTCTATGTCGAGGAGGGCGTGACCCATTTCTGCGTCACCAACATGCCTGGCGCCGTCTCGCGCACCTCGACCTTCGCGCTGAACAACGCCACGCTTCCGTTCGTGCTTGCCCTTGCCGATAAAGGCTGGCGGCGGGCGATTGCCGAGGATCCACATCTGCGCGACGGCCTCAACGTGCATGCCGGCCTGCTCACCTGCCGGCCGGTCGCCGAGGCGCAGGGGCTTCCGTATACGTCGCCGGATCAGCTTGCTGAGAAGCTGTAATCCCGAGCAACGCCCGGGCGACACAGGGTCACGCTCGGGATGACAGCGAGTACATGACTGAGCGACACTTCCTCCCAACGATCCCGTCCAAGCGGGACGCCCAGGAGGAAGCATCAATGTCCAGAATATCCCGCCGCACGGTCGTCGGCTCCGCCGCCGCGTTCGCCTTTGCACCGGCCATCGCGGGCGCGCAGAAGAAGTATGAACCGGGTGCCACCGACAAGGAGATCAAGCTCGGCCACACCAATCCCTATTCCGGTCCGCTCTCGGCTTACGGCACGATCGGCAAGGCGATCACCGCCTATTGGCAGATGGTCAACGACACCGGCGGCGTGAACGGCCGCAAGATCAACTTCATCACCTACGACGACGGCTTTGTGCCGTCGAAGACCGTCGAGATGGTGCGCAAGCTGGTCGAGGATGACCAGGTCTTCGCGATCTACCAGCTGCTCGGCACGCCGACCAACACGGTGGTTCAGAAGTACCTCAACCAGAGAAAGGTGCCCCAGCTCTTCGTCGCGACCGGCGCGTCGAAGTGGGGCATGCCTAAGGAGTTCCCGTGGACCATGGGCTGGCAGCCCGACTACCACACCGAGGCCGCGATCTATGCCAAGCACGTGCTCGCGGCCTGGAAAGATCGCCTGTCAGAGCTGAAGATCGGCATGCTCTACCAGAACGACGATTCGGGAAAGGACTACATCGGCGGCTTCCTCGACGGGCTGGGCAAGGAGAACCAGAAATGCGTCACCGCCAAGGTGAGCTACGAGGTCACTGATCCGACGGTCGACAGCCAGATCATCCAGATCAAGAACTCCGGCGCCAATGTCTTCTTCAATCATTCCGCGCCCAAGGCCGCCGCGCAGGCGATCCGCAAGGTCGCCGACCTTGGCTGGAAGCCGGCGCATTATCTCGCCAACGTCGCCGCGTCGGTCGCCGCGACGCTGAAGCCGGCCGGCTTCGACAACAGCACCGGGATCATCACCGCTGCCTACCTCAAGGACGCGACCGATCCGCAATGGGCCGATTATCCCGACTTCAAGGAATGGCAGGCCTGGATGAAGAAGTACCTGCCCGACGCCAACCCGGCGGATTCCGGCAACACCTACGCCTACGCCGTGTCCGCCACGATGCGCCACGTGCTGACCCAGTGCGGCGATACGCTGACCCGCGGGAACCTGATGAAGCAGGCGGCGAGCATGAAGGGCCTCGAAGTGCCGCTGCTGCTGCCGGGCATCAAGATCAACACGAGCCCGACCGACTTCTATCCGATTCAGTCGATCCGGCTGGCGAAGTTCGATGGCGAGAAGTGGGCGCTGTTCGGCGACGTGCTCTCGAACGAAGGCAGCTGAAGCCCAGCGCCACTTCAGCGGGCGCGTAAGAGCGCGTTCGCTAAGCGGCGACGGAGGTCGGCTTGACCGGCGCTTCCGGCGGCTTGATATCGGCCGCGGCGACGCGCTTCCTGAAGGAGCGCATTGCCGTGGTTCGAAGCGTCTTGCTCATCTGCCTGAGCTGCTGCACTTCATGGGAGATGCGCTGCCGCTGTGCGCGATCGTCAACGCCCCAGATGGTCTGCCTCACGGTCATTCGGTGACTCCAATCTGGAGAATAAACGACAAATCTGTGGCGAAGTTGCATAAATGACACAGCCTGCGGCGATAAATGACGACCTGTTCGATAGCGCACCATTCTCGCCGAATGGATTTTCATATCAGTCCGCCGTGTTTTCGCATGCCGAAGAGAGCGCTTGGGTGCACCAGCTCGAAGCCCTGCCGTTCAAGCCCTTCGAATTCCACGGTTATCTCGGCAAACGGAGGATCGTATCGTTCGGCTGGCGCTACGACTATGCCGGCCGTGCGCTCCGGGTGAGTGAATCGATGCCGGATTTCCTCGAGCCCTTGCGCCAGCTGGCCGCCGCCGTCGCCGGCCTCGACGTACAGCGCCTGCAGCAGGCGCTGATCACCGAATATGACACGGGCGTGACGATCGGCTGGCATCGCGACAAGCCGATGTTCGAGGACGTCGTCGCCCTGTCCTTCCTGTCGACCTGCCGGCTGCGCCTGCGCCGCAAGCAAGATACGCGCTGGGAGCGCTGGTCGACCGATATCGCGCCGCGCTCGATCTATCGGCTGAGCGGCCCGGCGCGGCACGACTGGGAGCACAGCATCCCCCCGGTCGAGGGGCTGCGCTATTCGGTGACTTTCCGCAGCTTCGTCGCCGGTTTCGGCGCTCTGCCTACTGACGCCAGCTCGATCCACACGGGCGCATGATCGCTGGTTTTTTCCCAGCCGCGCACCTCGCGATCGACGCCGGCCGCCACAAGGCGCTTCGCGACCGCCTGGTTCAGGAGAAAATGGTCGATGCGCAATCCCGCGTCGCGCAGCCAGGCATTCCGGAAGTAATCCCAGAACGTGTAGATGCGCTCGTCGGGATGAAGCTTGCGCACGGCATCGGTCCAGCCCTGCCTGACGAGCTTGTGGAATGCCGCGCGCGTCTCGGGCCGGAACAGCGCGTCGTCGACCCAGCGCTCCGGTTTGTAGACGTCCAGCTCGGTTGGCATAACGTTGTAGTCGCCGGCCAGCACGACGGGCGTCGTGCTCTTCTGCAGCTTGGCCGCGTACCGGGTCAGGCGCGCGAACCATTTCAGCTTGTAGTCGAATTTCGGACCGGGCGCCGGATTGCCGTTCGGTAGATAGAGACAGCCGACCGTGATCCCGCCGACCGTGGCTTCGATGTAGCGGCTATGCAGATCCTCCGGATCGCCGGGCAGGCCGCGCCGCGTCTCCACCGGGATCGCGCCGCGCGCCAGTATCGCGACGCCGTTCCAGCTCTTCTGCCCGTGCCAGATCGCGCCGTAGCCTGCCTCGCTGAGCGCAAGCTCCGGGAACTTATCCTGCGGCGCCTTCAGTTCCTGCAGGCAAACGACATCGGGCTTCGCCTGCTCCAGCCAGCGCAGCAGCACCGGCAACCGGCCGTTAACGCCGTTCACGTTGTAGGTGGCGATCTTCATCGTCCCACACTGGCACGGAATTCGCTCGACGGCATCGAAAGGTCCCCCATCATCCCAATCTGAATGACTGCGGCTTTGTCCGAACCGCTGGTGCGGTTCATCGATGTGCGAAAGAGCTACGACGGCAAGGTCGATGCCGTGCGCGCGCTCAATCTCGCGGTCGCCAACGGCGAGTTTCTGACGCTGCTTGGGCCGTCGGGCTCAGGCAAGACGACAACGCTCACCATGCTCGCGGGTTTCGAGCAGCCGACCGCCGGCCGCATCTTCGTCGGCGCCGACGACATCACGCACGTGCCGGTCGAGAAGCGCGGCATCGGCATGGTGTTCCAGAACTACGCGCTGTTTCCCAACATGACGGTGGGCGAGAACATCGGCTTCCCGCTCAAGGTCCGGCGCATGGCGGGCGCGGAAATCGCATCGAAGGTCAAGCGTGCGCTCGCCATGGTGCGGCTCGAAGGCCTCGCCGACCGCAAGCCGCAGCAGCTTTCGGGCGGACAGCAGCAGAGGGTCGCGGTGGCGCGCGCGCTGGTGTTCGAGCCGAAGCTGGTGCTGCTCGACGAGCCGCTCGGCGCGCTGGACCGCCAGCTGCGCGAGCAGATGCAATACGAGGTCAAGCACCTGCACGAGCGGCTGGGCGTCACGATGGTATACGTCACGCATGATCAGGTCGAGGCGATGACCATGTCCGACCGGGTCGCCGTGTTCAGCGCCGGCCAGCTTCGCCAGATCGCGCCACCGCGCCGTCTCTACGAAGAGCCGGAGTCTCTATTCGTCGCGCAGTTCCTGGGCGAGAGCAACATCCTGCCCGGTACCGTGCGGCAACGGCACGGCGGCCAGTGCAGCGTCGCGCTCGGCAGTGCTCAAGGCGTGGTCGCAACTGCCGTAGGCACGAGCGAGAAGGTCAACGTCGCGATTCGGCCGGAGAAGGTGGCGCTCGGCGACGCCGCCACCGGCTGCATCAACCGCTATCCTGCCAAGGTGCTCGAGGTCTCGTTCCTCGGCGACCAGCTGCGCGTGCGGCTGGCGGCGCTGGGCCGCGAGGACTTCATCGTGAAGTTCGCCAACGCAGCCGACCAGGCCACGCTCGAGCCCGGCGGCACGGTCGAGATCGGCTGGCGCGCGGAGGATTGCCGTGCTCTCGGCGAGTAGGCCAGGCATCAACAAGCACGCAGCCTACTGGCTGATCGTGCTGCCGGCGGTTCTGATGCTGGTGGTGCTCTACTTCGTGCCACTGGGCAACGTGCTGTTGACCAGCGTCACCGATCCCAAGCCGGGACTGCAGAACTACGGCCTGCTGTTCACCAGCGCCTCGGTGCAGAAGTCACTGCTGACAACCGTCCGCATCGCCGCCGTCACCACCTTCTTCGCGTTGCTGCTGGGCTATATCGTGGCCTACGCCATGCGCGCGGCCGGCACCCGCGCGCAACGGCTGATGCTGGTCGGCATACTGCTGCCGTTCTGGATCTCGGTGCTGGTGCGCTCCTTCGCCTGGATCGCACTGCTCGGCACGCAAGGCCCGCTCAATTCGGCGCTGGTCGCCTGGGGCCTCATCGACGAGCCCCTGGCACTGGTGCGCAACGAGACCGGCGTGCTGATCGGCATGGTCCACATCATGGTGCCGTACGCGGTGCTGACGCTGTACGCTAACATGCGCGGCATCGATGTTGGACTGGTCGCCGCGGCGCGCAGCCTCGGGGCCTCGCGCTTCCAGGCCTTCCGCATGGTGTTCCTGCCGCTCACCGTGCCCGGCCTGATCGGCGCGGGCACGCTGGTCTTCATCCTGTCGCTCGGCTTCTACGTCACGCCAGCGCTGCTCGGCGGCGGCAAGGTGCTGATGATCGCCGAGTATGTCGCGGTGCAGATCAACGACACGCTGCGCTGGGGGCTGGGCACCATGCTGGCCGCAACGCTGATGATCGCGGTGCTCGGCACATTGTGGGCGTTGTCGCGGGTGATCGACGTGAAGCGGCTGTTCGGCGCATGACCGGGTTCTTCCTCTTCTGGACCGCGAGCTTCCAGCTCGCTCCTGAATCCGAGCGAGCTGGAAGCTCGCGGTCCAAAAGACCATGAACCGGCTCCAGCCCACCGGCATCGTCGCCGCGCTGGCGTGGATGGTGCTGAGCTTCCTCGCGCTGCCCGCTTTCGCGGTGATCCCGATCTCCTTCACCGACACGCGCTATCTCGCCATGCCGCAGGAGGAGCTGTCGCTGCAGCATTGGCGTGCCTTCCTGTCGAGCAGCGCGTGGCTCGGCAGCATCTGGCAGAGCCTGTGGATCGCCACCGTCTCGACCCTCGCCGCCGTGATCGCGGGCACGCTCTGCGCCGTCGGTTGCTGGCGCATCGCCTCGGGCCTGTCGGAGAAGGTGCGCGGCATCATGATCCTGCCGCTGGCGGTGCCGACCATCGTCTATGCGCTCGGCCTCTATCGTCTCTATGTCGATCTCGACCTGGTTGGCAGCGCGCTCGGCGTCGTGTTGGCCCATGCGGTGACCGGCCTGCCCTATGTCGTGCTCACGGTATCGGCCTCGCTCAGCAATCTCGATCCGCGGCTCGAGCAGGCGGCGCGCGGGCTCGGCGCGTCGCTCGGCCAAACGCTCCGATATGTGATCGTGCCCAACATTGTACCTGGGGTCCTGTCGGGTGCGATTTTTGCTTTCATCCATTCCTGGGATGAGTTGGTCGTGGTGATCTTCATCGGCGGACGGGCGCTGTTCACGCTGCCGCGCCGCATGTGGGACGGTATCAACGACAATCTCGATCCCGTGATCGCCGTGGTGGCGACTGGCATGATCTTGTTCACCTTGCTGATCCTCACCGCAGAATTATCGCTGAGGGCGCGAAGGGCGCGCCAGGAGATGAAGCCATGACTGACATTCGCGACCGCCTGGATGATATCGAGCAGTTCGTAGAGCGCACGGAAGGCAAGGTCTATCCGCGCCGCGTGTTCATGGGCATGGCGGCGGCCATGGGCCTGGCGCCGATCGCAGCCAGGCTCACGCCGGCGCTGGCCGATTCCAAGGAGCTGGTGGTCGTCAATTGGGGCGGCGATGCGGTGAAGGGCATGCAGCGCTCGTGGGTCGATCCCTATCTCAAGAAGTTTCCCGACCGCAAGGCGGTGATCGACGGCACCGGCCCCTCGACCAGCCGCATCCGCATGATGGTCGAGAGCAAGAAGGTCGCGTGGGACGTGATGGACCGCAACCTGCACACCGCGCTCGAGCTGGGGCCGGAGGGCGTGCTCGAGCCGATGGACTATTCGATCGTCGACAAGAGCAAGGTGCGGCCCGAGCACTCGGTCGAATGGGGGATCGGCAACTACATCTACGCCAACGTACTCACCTACAACACGAAGAAGTGGGGTGGCATGGTCCCGCAGAGCTGGGCCGACGTGTGGGACGTCAAGAAGTTCCCCGGCAAGCGCGCCTTCCGCCGCGAGGCCGACGGCCAGCTCGAGGCCGCGCTGATGGCCGACGGCGTGCCGATGGACAAGGTCTATCCCATCGACATGAAGCGTGCCCTCGACATGCTCAAGAAGATCAAGGAGCACGCGTTCTTCTATACCGTGATCGCCGACGGCCAGAACGCCTTCCGCAACGGCGAGGCACATCTCGGCCAACTGCTCAACACCCGCGCCTGGCCGCTCAAGCAGGACACCAAGGGCCTGGTCGACTGGACCTGGAACCAGGGCGTCTCATGGGGCGCGTGCTGGATGGTGCCCAAAGGCGCGACCGGCGGAAAGGCGATCTGGGACTTCATCAATGTTTCGCTCGACCCTGCGGGCCAGGCCGAGCTGCTCAAGACCAACGGCTACGGGCCGAGCAACCCCGAGGCCAGCAAGCTGCTCGATGCGGAATGGAACAAGGTCAATCCCGGCGCGCCGGAGAACTATGCCAAGATGCTGCCGGGCGGCATCGCATGGTATGCCAAGAACGCCACCCAGGCGCGCCAGGATGTGATCGACGCGCTCGCCGGTTAAGGAAAGGACACCATCATGTCGGACGTCCAGACTGCTATGGCGGCGCCTGTTGCGCCGCCGATGCCCGCGCCGAAGCTCGGCCGTTGGGCCAACGCCAACGAGTTGCCGGTGATCGACTTCGCACCGATGAGCGGCACCAACGAGGAGGCCAAGGAGCGGGTCGCGAGAGAGGTGCATGACGCCTGCCGCGACATCGGCTTCCTGACGATCGTCAATCATCCGGTGCCGCCGCAGAAGATCGCCGAGATCTTCCGGCAATCGAAGCGCTTCTTCGCCCTGCCGCTCGAAGCCAAGATGAAGGCCTACATGGGCAACTCGAACCTGTTCCGTGGCTATCTGCCGATGGACCAGCCCGGCCAGAAGAAAGCCTTTCGCGGCAAGGCAATCGAGGGGTTCCAACCTCATCTCGATCCCACGCGCATGAAGGCGCGCAAGCCTCACATGAACGAGGCGTTCCAGGCCTCGATCGAGCTGCCCGCCGACGACCCCGACGTGCTGGCCGGCAAGCCGCTGCACGGGCACAACCTGTGGCCGGAGAATCTGTCCGGCTTCAAGGAAGCCGTGCTCGACTACCACACGACCATGACGCAGTTCGCCGCGCTGCTCGCCTCGGTGTTCGCGCGCGGGCTCAAGCTGCCGCCCGACTATTTCGCGCAGTTCTACAAGAAGCCGCTGATCCAGGTCCGCCTGCTGCACTATCTGCCGCAGGACCAGCAGGCCGCGCTCGAAGGCGGCGACAGCCGCGCGCACCAGGATGCCGGCGGCTTCACCATGCTGCAGCAGGACGATGTCGGCGGACTCGAGATCAAGAGCAAGTCGGGCGAGTGGCTGATCGTGCCGCCGGTCGAGAACAGCTTCGTGGTGAACATCGGCGATTCGATGCGGATGTGGACCAACAACCGCTTCGCCTCGACGCTGCATCGCGTGGTCAACCACTACGGCCGCGAGCGCTATTCGGTCGGTATCTTCGCCAATCCCGACTACGACACGGTCATCCGCCCGTTGCCGACCTGCGTCGATGCCGAGCATCCGCCGACCTTCGATCAGATGCTGTCGGGCGAGGCGCTGCTGTTCCTCTACAGCCGCGTCTGGCCGAGCCTCGGCGAACCGGAGAAGGAGTCGACATACTGATTGATCTTCGTCTTGCGCTGGGAGCGCGGCTCTCCGGAGCCGCTCTTCTTCGGATTGCCGAACCCCATGAGCGGCTCTGAAGAGCCGCGCTCCCAGCAAACAATCAAATCGCTGGAACCCGCACCCAGCCTTCCATGAGGCGCCGGGCCGATCGGCTCATCATCACCTTTTTCACCGCCCACTGGCCGGCCTCCTCGCGTGCCTCGGCGCCGACGCTCAGCACGCCGGAGGGATGGCCGAAGCGCACACGGCCGTCGGCACCGGCCGGCGCGATCCGGCTGACGATTGTGCCGGGTATCGCGGCGGCCGCGGCGAGGGCAACCGCGCCAGTGCCTGTCATCGCGTGGTGCAGCACGCCCATCGAGAAGATGCGCGCCAGCAGGTCGATCGCCTCGGGAGTCACCATCTTGCCGTCCGACGCGGTGTAGCCCGCAGGCTTCGAAACGAACGCGAGCTTGGGCGTGTGCTGCCGTTTCGCCGTCGCTTCCTCGGGCGTCTTCACCAATCCCATCGCAACAGCACCGTGCGCGCGCACGGCCTCGGCCATGGCAAGGATCTTCGCATTGCCGTTGATGTCCTTCTGCAGCTCGGTGCCCGAAAGCCCGAGCCGAGCCGCATCGACGAAGATGGTGGGATTGCCGGCGTTGATCAGCGTCGCCTCGACCGTGCCGAGCCCCGGCACGTCGAGCATGTCGATGCGGCGGCCGGTCGGGAACATCGCCCCGCCGGCATCCTCGCCGTCGCCATCGTCCGCGGCCGGGTCGAGGAACTCGAGCTTCACCTCGGCGGCGGGGAAAGTCACACCGTCGAGCTCGAAGTCGCCGAGCTCCTGCACCGCGCCGTCCTTCATCGGGACGTGGCTGATGCTTCGCTTCTTGATGTTGGCCTGCCAGATTCGCACCACTGCCGTACCATCGGCCGGGGCGCTCAGGATGCCCGCGTCGATCGCGAACGGCCCGACTGCCGTGGTGAGATTGCCGCAGTTGCCCGACCAGTCGATCACCGGCGCATCGATCGCGACCTGGCCGAACAAGTAATCGACATCGCAGTCCGGCCGGTCCGATTTGGACAGGATCACGATCTTGCTGGTGCTGGAGGTCGCGCCGCCCATGCCGTCGGTCTGCTTGCCGTACCGGTCGGGACTGCCGATCACCCGAAGCAACAGCCGCTCGCGCTGCGCGGGATCGGGCGGCAGGTCCTCCGCGAGGAAGAACACGCCCTTGCTGGTACCGCCACGCATGTAGACGGCCGGAATGCGGAGTTGCTTCATGAAAACCTCTGGCCTGCGCTATCGTACACCCAAGCCCAATCCAGGAGGAAACCATGGCGCTCATTCTCACCAGCAACAGCTTCGCGGAGGGCGCGACCCTCGGCATGGATCACATCCTGTCGGCCGATTACGGCTTCGGCTGCGGCGGCGGCAACAAGTCGCCGCACTTCGCGTGGTCTGGCGTGCCAGACGGCACCAAAAGCTTCGCACTCTCCTGCTTCGACCCAGACGCGCCGACCGGCAGCGGCTTCTGGCATTGGGTCGTGGTGAACATCCCGATCGGCACGACCGAGCTGAAGCTCGATGCGGGCAACCCGAAATCGGACCTGTTGCCCAAGGGCGCGCTGCAGACCCGCACCGACTTCGGCGCACCGGGCTATGGCGGACCCTGCCCGCCCGAGGGACACGGCCCGCACCGCTACGTCTTCACGCTGTTCGCCGTGAAGCAGGAGGCCCTGCCGGTGAACTCAGACACTTCCGCGGCCATCGTCGGCTTCCAGCTCCATTTCAACACGATCGAGAAGGCAACGCTGACGGGCAAGTTCCAGCGCTAGATTCGGTGCTCCCCCACTGGCACGCGCAGTGCTAGGTACGGTGGGTGACCCATTACCCTCTATCCCGCCGTGGATTGCTTGCGGCGGGCTCGTCCGCGACCCTCGGCGCCCTTGCATCAGGTTCCGATTCAATGGCCCGCACAGCGTCCGAAGCGCCGCGGTCGGCCCTGCAGTTTCCCGAGGGATTCCGCTGGGGCACCGCCACCTCGGCCTATCAGGTCGAGGGCGCAGCGCGCGAGGACGGCCGCGGGCCCTCGATCTGGGACACTTTTGCGCAGACGCCGGGACGGATCCGCGACGGCTCGAACGGCGACGCCAGCGTCGACCATTATCACCGCTACAAGGACGACGTGGCGCTGATGAAGGGGTTGGGGGCCAAGGCGTACCGCTTCTCGATCGCCTGGCCGCGCCTCTTTCCCGACGGAAGGGGAACGCTCAATGACAGGGGCTTGGCCTTCTACGACCGGCTGGTCGACGAGCTGCTGCGCGCCGGTATCGAGCCGTTCGCCACCCTCTATCACTGGGACCTGCCGCAGGCGCTGCAGGACAAGGGCGGCTGGCAGGCGCGCGATACCGCGCTCGCCTTCGGCGACTATGCCGGCCTCGTGGCGCGCAAGCTCGGCGACCGGGTCGGCCATATCTTCACGCTCAACGAGGTGCAGGCCTTCGTCGAGCATGGCCATCAGAGCGGTGTGTTCGCGCCG
The DNA here is from genome assembly GCF_965279465.1 of Reyranella sp. Lineage (NCBI taxonomy): Bacteria > Pseudomonadati > Pseudomonadota > Alphaproteobacteria > Hyphomicrobiales > Reyranellaceae > Reyranella > Reyranella sp. Next base: position 1,461,242 of record NZ_OZ257242.1, on the reverse strand, counting down.
GGCATGAAGCTCACACCGGGCGCGCTCAACCAGGTGCGCCATCATGCGGTGCTCGCGCACGGCCTCGCGGTCCGGGCGATCCGGGCCAACGCGCCGGCCGGTGCCAAGGTCGGACCAGCCGAGAACATGACCATCGCATTGCCGGTGATCGAGACGCCCGAACACATTCGCGCTGCCGAGCTCGCCACCCGCGAGGTGAACGCACCCTATCTCACGGTGATGCTCGAGGGCCGCTACACCGACGCCTATCTCGCCAATGCCGGCGCCGACGCCCCGAAGTTCACGCCGCAGGATCTCGAGATCATCGCCAGCCCGGTCGATTTCGTCGGCCTCAACGTCTATTCGCCCGGTCTCCATGTGCTGGCGAGCGAGACGGCGCCGGGCTACGCGGCGGTCAAGGTTCCGTCCTCGTATCCGCGCATGGCATCGGAGTGGCTGACCGTCGGCCCTGAAGCGCTCTACTGGGCGCCACGGCACGCCGCGAAGCTGTGGAACGTGAAAGACATCTATATCACGGAGAACGGCGCCTCGGCGGCCGACCAGCCTGCTGCGGACGGGGTGGTCTACGATATCGATCGCGTGATGTACCTGCGCAACTACCTCACCCACCTGCAGCGGGCAACCGCCGAGGGCGTGCCGGTGCGCGGCTATTTCTTGTGGAGCCTGCTCGACAACTTCGAATGGGCGGACGGCTACGCAACGCGGTTCGGGCTGGTCCATGTCGACTACGCCTCGCAGAAGCGCACGCCCAAGCTCAGCGCGGCGTTCTACCGCGAGGTGATCGCCCGCAACGCCGTGGCGTAGGCCCTCCCGGTCCTATTGCACCGGGCGTAACGGCCGCGGCCGGCCGTCATCGTCGACGGCCACGAAGGTAAAGGTGGCATCGGTGACCTTGAGGCGGTCGCCCTGGCCCTGGCGCATCGCCCAGACCTCGATCGAGAGCGTGATCGAGCTGTTCCCGGTGCGCACGATCTCGGTGTAGCAGCACACCACGTCGCCGACCTGCACGGGCTGGCGAAAGACGATGCGGTCGACGGCAACGGTGACGACGCGGCCGTTGGCGACGGTCGTCGCCGACATCTTCCCGGCCATGTCCATTAGCGACATGATCCAACCGCCGAAGATATCGCCCTTGGGATTGGTATCGGTCGGCATCGCCAGCACGCGCGAGGCAAGCTCGCCGCGCGGCAGGGCGCCGTCAGGTGCCGGACGCTGCGACTGGGCAGGCATGACTTCCCTCACGCTGCCACGTCCGGCGCATCTTTGCGTAGCGGCGGTCGGGGCGTTGCGAGCCTAGTGTCTTCGGCTTCCGTATAGGACCACATACCAAACTCCTTGATGGGGGTCCTCCCAGGGCGTTCCGCTTTGCTGCGGTGCACTCAAAGCATATGAGCGTCGATTAAGGCCTTTCAAGGAAAAATGCTGCGATGCACAAAATGAGGCGGGGCTCTCTCTCGAAATCGTGCGCCATGGCTGCCGAAATTGCTGGCACCGCCGGATGTCTCTTGTCATATCGCGGCCAACGACGTTTCAGGGACGGAAAACATTTATGACGATCCGCACGCAGGCCGACATCGCCGAGCTCGAGAAGGTGCCGCTCACCGAGCGCGTCCGGCAGAGCAACATGCTCGAGCTGCTGCGCCAGGCGGGTTCCGACCATGCCGACCGGACCGCGATCCGCTTCCTGTCCGGCACGACGTCAGCCGATCCGGTGCGCGACGTTCGCTTCGGGGAGCTGCTGCAGCGCGTGATCCAGACCGCGAACCTGCTCGGTGCCGAGGGTATCGGCCCGGACGACACCGTGACGATCCTGTTGCCGAGCGTGCCGGAGACTTTCTTCGCGCTGTGGGGTGCGGAGATCGCCGCGGTCGCCAACCCGGTAAACTACTTCCTGAACGCCTCGCAGATCGCCGGCATCATGAAGGAGGCCGGGGCGAAGGCGCTCATCGCCGCCGACGCCTCGCTGTTCCCCGACATTTGGCCGAAAGTCGAGGCGATTCGGGACGCGCTGCCGGGGCTGAAAGTGTTCCGCGTTGGCGGCAAGGGCGCCGCGCCTGCCGGCATCATCGATTTCGAAGCTGCGATCGCCAAGCAACCGGCCGACAGGCTGGCCGCGCCCAAAGCACTCGGGCGCGATACGGTGGCGGCGCTGTTCCACACCGGCGGCACGACAGGCCTGCCGAAGCTCGCGCGCCACACACACGGCGCGCTGACCCTTGCTGCCTGGAGCAACGCGCTGATGTTCGACCTGCCGCCCGGCGCGGTGATGTTGAACCCGCTGCCGCAATTCCATGTCGGCGGCTCGATCTTCGGCGCCTTGTCAGGCGTCGCCGCCGGCTGGACGGTTGTGATCCCGACGCCGCTCGGCGCCCGCAATCCCAATGTGGTGCGCGATTGGTGGAGCATCGTCGAGCGCAACAAGGTGACGATCGGCGGCGCCGTGCCGACCAGCCTGGCCGCGATCATGAACGTGCCGCGCGACGGCCACGACCTCTCGTCCCTCAAGGTCTTCGTGTCGGGCGGCTCGACGGTGCCGGTCGAGCTGATCCGCCGCATCGAAAGCGAGATCGGCGTGCCGGTGGTCGAGGGCTATGGCATGACCGAGGTGCATTGCTATTCGACGATGAACCCGATGCACGGCGAGCGGCGGCCGGGCTCGGTCGGGCTGCGCCTGCCCTACACCGAGGTACGTATCGCCAATGTGGCCGGCGACGGCACGATCCGCGGCGACTGCCCGCTGGGCACGATCGGCCACGTCCTGATGCGCGGGCCGCAAGTGACGCCGGGCTACCTCGATCCGCGCCACGACAAGGGCGCGATGCTGGCCGACGGCTGGCTCGACTCAGGCGATCTCGGCCGGCTGGATGCCGACGGCTATGTCTGGCTCACCGGCCGCTCGAAGGACCTGATCATCCGCGGCGGCCACAACATCGACCCGATCGTGATCGAAGAGGCGCTGGTCCGCCATCCCGCGGTCGAGACCGCCGCTGCGGTCGGCCTGCCAGACACTTATGCCGGCGAGCTGCCGATGGCGTTCGTGCAGCTCAAGCCCAACGCGACGGCGACACCCGAGGAGCTGCGCGAATTCTGCCGCCAGGAAATCCCCGAACGCGCCGCCGTGCCGGTGCAGGTCGTGCCGATTCCGACCATGCCGCTCACCGGCGTGGGCAAGATCTTCAAGCCGGCGCTGCGGCTCGACGCGGCGCAGCGCGCGTTCGACGCCGCGCTGATGCCGCTGCGCGCTGACGGCGTGACGGCCGACGTCACGGTCGGCAACGATCCGACCCACGGCACGCTGGCGACGGTGCGGGTCGACGGGCCCTCCAGCGCGGCGATCGTGAAGCGCTGTGCGGAGCTGCTGGGCGGCTTCCAGATCCGGCACGCCGTCCGGTTCGGCTGATACCCATGGCGAAGAAACGCAGCGCCGGAATCCTTCCCTTTCGTCCGCGACGCGACGGGCCGGAGCTGTTCCTGGTCCATCCTGGCGGTCCGTTCTGGAAGAACAAAGACGAAGGGGCCTGGTCGATCCCCAAGGGCGAGATCGATCCGAACGAAGACCCGCTGACGGCCGCCCGACGCGAGTTCCGCGAAGAGACGAGCCTAGCGCTGGAAGGCACCTTCATCGAGCTCGACCCGGTCACAATCGCCAGCGGCAAGGAGATCCTGGTCTGGGCGGTCGAGCGCGATCTCGACGCGACGGCGATGAAGAGCAACACCTTCACGATCGAATGGCCGCCGCGCTCGGGCAAGGTCGAGGAATTCCCCGAAGCCGACCGCGCCGCCTGGTTCGCCTGGCCGGTGGCGCTGCAGAAGGTGACGGCCGGCCAGGTGCCGGTGCTGCTGCAGCTCCTGTCGATCCTCGGGATCTCGGCGGCGGCGCCCGCTCTGCCGGCGCCGCCGCCAGACGACCCGCCGGGTCCGCACGGTCCAGCGGGAAAGCGCGAACGCCGAAAACGCACAGCGCGTCAGAAAGCGTAGGCGCCATCGCGGGAAGCCCCGGGAACCGGACACAGGGCACTCACGTTACGCCCCGTGCTCGATCAGCAGGATACCACCCAGGACGATCTACGGGGCGGCTGTGCCCCTTGGCGCAAGGGTGGCCGGCCGCCCAGCCGCATCCTCGAGGACGATCGCCGCTGCGAGGTTCTCGTCGTCGGCGCGGGTATCACCGGGGCGATGGTGGCCGAGCACCTGACGTCGCTCGGCCACGAGGTCTGCCTCGTCGATCGCGAGCGGCCAGGCTTCGGCAGCACGGCGGCGAGCACCGCGATGCTGCAATGGGAGATCGATCGATCGCTGACCGAGCTCACCACCCTTTACGGGTTCGAGCGCGCGGCCAACATCTACCGGCAAAGCCTGCACGCCGTGACTGGCCTGAAGGAACTGATCGAGACGCAGCACCTGCCCTGCGAGTTCCGCCCGCGGCGCTCGCTCTACCTCGCCAGCGGCGCGGGAACGGGCGCCGCCGAGCTGCGCGCCGAGCACGAATTGCGCGAGCGCGCCGGCCTGCCGGGCTTCTATCTCGACCACCCGACCCTGCTGCGCGAATTCGGAATCGCACGCGAGGCCGCAATCCTTTCTCCCGGCTCGGCCGAGGCCGATCCGATGTGCCTTGCCCATACGCTGCTGGTGACCGCCATCCGGCACGGCGCCGTCGTGTATGACGGTGAAGCGACCCGGTTCGAGGCGATCGGCGGAGGCGGTCTCGCCGTCGGGCTGGCGTACGGCCAGACGATCGAGGCCCAACGCGTGATTCTCGCGACCGGCTACGTGATGCCCGACTTCGTCGTCACCGACATGCATCGCCCATCGTCGAGCTGGGCGATCGCCACGCCACCGCAGAAGCCGCAAGTATTATGGCCCGGCCGGCCACTGATCTGGGAAGCGACGACGCCCTATTTCTACGCGCGCACCACGACCGACGACCGCATCATCATCGGCGGCGAGGACGACCCTGCGCTGGTCGAGCCCGCGGCGCGGGATGCCGCGATGCCGGAGAAATCCGAACGCATCCTCCGGCAGCTGAAGACCCTCTGCCCTGAGGCAGAGCTACGCGCCGACTACTGCTGGTCTGGCGCCTTCAGCGAGACCTCGGACGGCCTGCCCCTGATAGGCCGGGTGCGCGGCTATCCGCACCTCTATGCCGCCTACGGCTATGGCGGCAACGGCATCACCTTCAGCTTCCTCGCCGCCCGCATGATCGCCCGCATGATCGCCGGCGAGGACGAGCCCTGGTATACCGATCTCGCGGTGGATCGGCCGAAACCTTGAAGCAGGACACGTATCGCCTCGCCGGCGAGCGGGCTGACGGCCAGTCGCGGCGGTGAAGAACGAATTCTTGACCAGGACTCATCGCTAATAAAGAACTCGTTCTTAACGAGAATCGGTATGAACGAATACGTTCTCCGATTGGACCGAACACTGGCGACAGTCAGCCAACGACGACACGCGCGATCGAAATCCTGCGCAGGGCCGGAATCCTGGTCGAAACGACGGGGCGGAAGAGAGATCGCTCCTTCGCCTATCAAGCCTATCTGAGGCACCTGCAAGCCGGCACCGAACTGGAGCAGCGGTAGCTGCCTTATTCCGCCGCTACCTTCGTCCTGAGCCGCGCCGTCTCGGCGGCGTCGAGCACGCCGTCCGCATCGACCGCCACGCCATAGTGCTCGCGTGCCGCCTCGACCGAGACCAAGCCGCGAGCCACGTCGTCGGCGACCTTCCCGGCCGGGCGCTTGTGCGGGTCGCCGTAGCCGCCGCCGCCGGGCATGGAGACGATCAGGCGGTCACCGACCGCGATCGTCGATTGCGCCTTGGGCGGCAGGGTGCGGCCGCTGCGGGTCTCGACCCGGCCGGTCGTGCCGTTCTTGCCGCCGGCCCGGCCGCGCGGCGGATAGACCACGCGGTCGAAGCTGGTCGAGATCGCGAACGGCATGTCCTCGGCGGTCTCGATCTCCATCACCTGGCCGAGGCCGCCGCGGAACTCGCCGGCGCCGCCGGAGTCCTGGCGGTATTCCTTGCTCCACACCAGCACCGGCGCGTTTGTCTCGGTGATCTCGACCGGCACGTTGCGCACGCCGCTCGGGAAGGCCGTTGCACTGAGGCCATCGAGCTTGGGCCGCGCGCCGGTGCCGCCGGAGTGGAAGCCCGTGACATTGTAGGGCGTTGCGCCCTTCAGCTTTTCGGGATCGGCATCGACCCGGCCCATGCCGCCCATCAGCCGCACGTTCCACAGGCACGACGTTCCTTCGGCCGGCACACCCTCGGGCATCGCTTGCTGCAGGCAACCGAACACCACGTCGGGCAGCATCTGGCCGATGATCGAGCGGCCGGCGACCGGCGCGGGATGCTTGGCGTTCAGGATGCAGCCCTCGGGCGCGGTCACGCGAATGGTGGCGAGGGAGGCCGCGTTGTTGGGCACATGCGGCGCCACGATGCATTTCACGCCGAAGCTCGTGTAGGCCTCGGTGTAGCAAAGCGGCACGTTGATGCCGAGCTGCACCACGCCCGCGGAGCCCGCAAAGTCGACGTCGATGCCCTCGGGCCCGATGGTGAGCTTGGCCTTCAGCTCCATCGGCTTGCCGTTGATGCCGTCGACCATCATCGAATTATGGTAGGTGCCGTGCGGCAGCCTGTTGATCGCCTCGAGGCTCGCCTCCCGCGAATGGTCGAGGATGTGCTTGGCGAGATCGTCGAGATGCTCGAGGCCGAACTCGTCCATCATGGCGACCAGCCGCTTGCCGCCGACCTCGTTGCTGGCGATCTCCGAATAAATGTCGCCGATCACCTGGATCGGCTCGCGGACGTTGGCCTTGATGATGTCGATCAGCCACTCGTTCATCTCGCCGCGATCGACGATCTTGGTGATCGGGAGGTAGATCCCCTCCTCGTAGACCTGCTTGGCCTCCCCGATGATGCCGCGGCCGCCGATGTCGACGACGTGCAAGGTGCAGGCGAACAGGCCGACCGGCTTGCCGCGCCGGAAGGTCGGCGTGACGATGACGATGTCGTTCAGGTGGCCAGTGCCCTGCCACGGATCGTTGACGATGAAAGCGTCACCCTCGTTCATCTTGGTGATCGGCACCTTGTCGAGCACGTAGCCGGTGCTCATCGCCATCGAGTTCACATGACCCGGCGTGCCGGTGACGGCCTGGGCCAGCATGCGGCCCTTCGTGTCGTAGACGCCGGCCGAGAGATCGCCCGCCTCGCGCGTCGCCGTGCCGAAGGCGGTGCGCACCAGCGTCTGCGCCTGCTCCTCGACGACGGAGATCAGTCGGTTCCACATCACCTGGTATTCGATGCGGCTCAGCGGATGGTTGGCCCTCTTCGCTGAACTTGGGGTGCTCATTGCGCGGCCTCCTGCAGAACGGCCTTCCTGGCCAACAGACGAATGGCGCCCGAGGGATCGAGCGTGGCGGTGAAACCCGAGGTGATGATCGTGGTGGTCTCATCCTCGGCGATGACGGCGGGTCCCTGGATCGACTGGCCGGGCTTCAGCGCGGTGCGAGCATAGACCGGGACGCTGGCGAATTCCCGCAGCATCGGATCGAACAGGGTGCGCGTGCCGAGCGCCGCCGGCGCGCCGCCTTCGGAGGCCGCGGCCATCGGCAGTGCGGCAGCGCGGCCCGGCGCGGGCGCCTCGGCCTTCAGGATCCACCCCACGACCTCGATGTCGAGCGCGGGGATCACGCGGTTGAACAGGGCGCGGTAGCCGGCATCGAAGCGTTTCTGCAGCTCGGCGACGGAGTCCTTGGTGAATGGCCCGTCCGGCAGCTCGACCAGGATCTCGTGACCCTGGCCGGCATAGCGCATGTCTGCGCTGCGGCTGATCGTGATCGGAGCGGACCCTGCGCCCAGCTTGACCACGTCGGTCGCCTCCTTGCCCATCTCCACGAACATGGCGTTGATCGCGGCCGGATCGAAGGTCGAGAGCCGCGCGAAGCGGCTGCGGACGACTTCGAAGGCGATCGGAGCGCGCAGGAAGCCGACGGCCGAGCCGACACCGGCGCTGGCCGGGATCAGCACATCGGCGATGCCGAGCTTTTCCGCGAGCCGTGCGGCATGGAGCGGGGCGCCGCCGCCGAAGGCGATCAGGGTGCGGCCTTCGAGCTCTGCGCCGCGCTCGACGGCGTGGACGCGGGCGGCGTTGGCCATGTTCTCCTCGACCACCTCGGAGACGCCGAACGCCGACAGGGTGGTGTCGAGGTCGAGCGGCGTGCCGACATGGGTGTCGAGCGCCTGCTTGCTCAGGGAGGCATCGAGCTGGATCGAGCCGCCGGCGAAGCGGTCGGGATCGATGCGGCCCAGCACGACGTTAGCGTCGGTCACGGCCGGCCGGCTGCCACCGAGCCGGTAGCAGGCCGGACCGGGATCGGAGCCGGCGCTTTCGGGGCCGACGGTGATGCGCTTCATCGGATCTACGCCCGCGAGCGAGCCACCGCCCGCGCCGATCTCGACCATCTCGATCACGGGGATGCGCACCGGCAGGCCGCTGCCCTTCATGAAGCGGTAGCGGCGATCGACCTCGAAGCTGCGCGAGGCCATCGGCTTGCCGTCGTCGATGATGCAGATCTTGGCGGTCGTACCGCCCATGTCGAACGACAGGATGCGATCGATGCCCATGTTCTCCGCTATCCAGGTCGACAGGATCACGCCGCCGGCGGGTCCCGATTCGACGAGGCGGATCGGGAAGCGCGCTGCCGTCTCGAGCGTGGTAAGGCCGCCGCCCGAGGTCATCAGCAGCAGCGGGCAGGCGAAGCCCGCGGCATGGGCGCGGTTCTGCAAGCTCTCGAGATAGCGCGCCATCAGCGGCTGGACGTAGGCATTGGCACAGGTCGTCGAGAAGCGTTCGTATTCGCGCACCTCGGGGCAGACTTCAGACGAGATCGAGATGCGCACTTCGGGCAGCTTCGCCGCCAGGATCTCCGCCGTGCGCCGCTCGTGCGTGGGATTGGCGTAGCTGTGGAGGAAGCCGATGGCGATCGCCTCGACGCCCTTGGCTTTGAGCGTATCGGCCAGCGCTTCGACTGCCGCCTCGTCGAGCGGCAGCCGCACGCCGCCCTTCGCGTCGGTGCGCTCAGGCACGGTGAAACGCAATGTGCGCGGCGCCAGGGGCTCGGGCTTCTCGATGAAGATGTCGTACTGCTCGAAGCGGTTCTCCTGAGCCATCTCGATCGAATCGCGGAAGCCTTGGGTGGTGACCAGCGCCGTCTTCGCGCCCTTGCGCTCGATGATCGCGTTGGTCGCCAGGGTCGTGCCGTGGACGATCAGGCCGACCTGGCCCGGCTCGATGCCGCCGAGCTTCAGGGCGCGCATCATGCCGTCGAGCACGCCCTCCTCGGGGGCCGCCTTGGTGGTTAGCACCTTGGTCGAATAGCGCGCCTCGGGCGTCTCCAGCACCACGTCAGTAAAGGTTCCGCCGATGTCCACCGCGAGGCGGACCGACTCAGGCGAAATGGCAGGCGGCATGATGTCCTTCTCCAATCGGCCGCAGCAGCGGCTCCTCCGCCCGGCAACGTTCCGTCGCGGCCGGGCAGCGTGAATAGAATCGGCAACCCGCGGAAATATCCGTTGTCGCGAGCTCGCCCTTGATCGGCGGCGCGCTCCGCTTGTGGGTCGGATCGGCCGAAGGCACCGCGGCGAACAAGGCCTTTGTGTACGGGTGCCGTGGGTTCCTGAACAAGGTGCCGTGCGGCGCGCTTTCCACGATGCGGCCGAGATACATCACCAGCACCCGGTCGGCGAAGTAGCGCACCACCGACAGGTCGTGGCTGATGAACAGGTAGCTGAGGCCGAGGTCGCGCTTGAGCTCGACCAGGAGGTTCAGGATCTGCGCCTGGATCGAGACGTCGAGCGCCGAGACCGGCTCGTCGCACACAATCAGCGCCGGCCGCAGGATCAGCGCGCGGGCGATGCCGATGCGCTGGCGCTGGCCGCCGGAGAATTCGTGCGGATAGCGGTCGAGCGCGTCGATGGGCAGGCCGACCTTGGCAACGATCTCGCGCATCTGCCGCTCTCGTTCGGGCCGGTCGCCGAGGCGGTGCACTTTCAGCGCGGTGTCGAGGACGGTGCGGATAGTCTGGCGCGGGTTGAGCGAGCCGAACGGATCCTGGAAGATCATCTGCATGCGCCGGCGGTGCGGCGCCATGGCCGCGTCGCCGAGCCGCGTGATGTCCGCGCCGTCGAGCGTGATGGCGCCCTCGGCCGACGGCACGAGACGCAGGATGGTCTTGCCCAGCGTGGACTTGCCGCAGCCCGACTCGCCCACCAGCCCGACCGTCTCGCCACGCTCAAGCTCGAACGAGACGCCGTCGACCGCACGCAGCATCTGCTTGCCAACGGCATAGCGCGTGTGCAGGTCGCGGACGGAGAGCAGAGCGGTCATCGTGCGCTGCCTCTGTTCACGTGTCGACCCTCGGACAGGCGACTGCGCGCTCGCCGTGCGTGATGAGCGGCGGCGGTGCGAGCCGGCAGCCGGGCACGACGATCGGGCAGCGCGGCGCGAAGGAGCAGCCCGCCTCGCCGGCCGCCGAGCCGACGCTGCCGGGAATCTCGCTCAGGCGATTGAGCGAGTAGTGCTCGTCGGCCTCGACATCGACCCGGGCCCCCAAGAGCCCACGCGAATAGGGATGCAGCGGCTCGGCGAAGAACGGCCGGATGCCGGCCTGCTCGACGATGCGGCCGGCATACATCACCGAGATGCGGTCGGCCCACTGCGCGACGACACCGAGATCGTGGGTGATCAGCAGCACCGCCATGCCGAGCCGGTGGCGCAGGTCGTCGAGCAGGTCGAGCACCTGCGCCTGCGTCGTGACGTCGAGCGCCGTGGTCGGCTCGTCGGCGATCAACAGCTTCGGGCTGCAGGCGACGGCCATGGCGATCATCACCCTCTGCCGCATGCCACCGGACAGATTGTGCGGATAGTCGTCTATCCGGCGGTGCGCATCGGGAATGCTGACCAGGTCGAGCAGCTCGGTCGCGCGCGCGCGCGCAGCCTTGCGCGAAACCTTCTCGTGCCGGCGCACGACCTCGGCTATCTGCAGCCCGATCGACAGGACGGGATTGAGCGAGGTCATCGGTTCCTGCTGGATCAGCGAGACCTTCTTGCCACGCACCTCGCGCATCTCGGCGGGTGACAGAGCGAGCAGATCGGTGCCGTCGAACAGGATGCGCCCCGACGTGACCCGGGCGTTGGGCGGCAGCAGGCGCATCACCGAGAATGCCGTCACCGACTTGCCGCAGCCCGACTCGCCGACCAGCGCGAGCGTCTCGCCTGGCGCGATGGTGAAGCTGGTCTCGCGCACGGCGATCTGGCCGGGAAAGGCGACGGTGAGCTTCTCGACCGACAGGAGGTTCGTCCGGTTCATGACTGGTCGGAGCGTGGATTGAGGATCTCGTTCAGCCCATCGCCGACGAGATTGAGCGACAGTACGGCCATGGCGATCGCCGCTCCCGGCAGCGCCGTGAGGAACCAAGCGTTGCGCAGCTGGTCGCGGCCGTCGCCGATCATGCCGCCCCAGCTCAGCACGTTTGGATCACGCATGTTGAGGAAGCTGAGGCCTGCCTCGGTCAGGATGGCGTTGGCGATCATCACCGAGGCCGCCACGATCACCGGCGGCAGGGCGTTCGGCAGGATCTCCTGCACGATGATGCGCAGGCGCGAATAGCCCAGGCTGCGCGCGGCCATGACGAAATCGGACTCGCGCAGGGAGCGGAACTGCGCCCGCACCAGGCGCGCCACGGTCGGCCAGGAGGAGACGCCGATTGCCATGGCGATGGTCGGCAGGCTGGGATCGACGATCACCAGGATCACGATCACCAAGAGGAAAGTCGGCGTCGTCTGGAACAGCTCGACCAGACGCATCAGCAGCGTGTCGGTCCAGCCGCCGAAGAAGCCGGCCGTTGCACCGACCACCATGCCGATGGCGAGCCCGATCGCGGCCGAGAAGACGCCGACCAGCAGCGAAGCGCGCGTCCCGTAGACGAGCTGGGCCAGCACGTCGCGGCCGAGCGAATCGGTGCCGAGCGGATACTCTGCATCCTCGCCCGGCCACAGCAGCGGCTGGGCCACCATGTCCTGCGGATCGCCGGGGAACAACACACCCGCCAGCAGGGCCAGCAGGACGAAGAAGCCGAGGATCGCCACCCCGGCGATGAAGGTCGGATTGCGCAGGAAGGCGCGCAGGCGGCGCCCCTTGCGCGGTGCCGCGCGGCTGCCAACGTCCGCGATCCTGGGGTCGGCCACCTTGGGTGTGAGCTCGGCGTCGATCGTCACGTCACGCCTCGCCGATTCGCGGATCGAGCCAGGCGTGCAGCAGGTCGATCACCACGTTGGCGACGATCACCAGCAGCGACGACAGCAGCAGCACGCCGAGCAGCACCGAGAAATCGCGCCCCAGCACGGCCTCGAGCGCGAGCCGTCCCATGCCGGGCCAGCCGAACAGCGTCTCGACCACGACGGCGCCGCCCAGCAGGTTGCCGAGATGCATGCCCGCGACCGTCGTCACCGGGATCAGGGCATTGCGCAGCGCATGGCGCAGCTGGATCAGCAGCGGGTGAAGGCCCTTGGCGTGGGCGGTGCGCATGAAGTCCTGGCGCTGCACCTCGAGCATCGAGGCCCGCACCAGCCGGGCGTAGACCGCGACGAAGAACGAGGCCAGCGCCAGCGCCGGCAGCACGAGGTGCACGGCGCGATCGGCGATCATGGCCCAGCCCGTGAAGTTCGAGCCGATGGTCATGTTGCTGTCGTTCGGCAGCCAGCCGAGCTTGACCGAGAACAGCACCACCGCCATCAGACCGACCCAGAAGCCAGGCATGGAATAGAGCAGCAGCACGACGACCGAGAGCACACGGTCCGGCCAGCGCCCGGCCCACGCCGCCATAACCGAGCCGACGACGATGCCGAGCAGCAGCGCGAACGACAGCGCAGTCGCCATCAGCAGCACGGTATTGGGCAGCCGAGTCATGATGATGTCGAGAACGGAGGCATTGAAGCGCGGCGAATAGCCGAGATCGAGCTGCGCGAGGTGGCCGAGGAAGCTGGCGAGCTGGCTGAGCATCGGCTGGTCGAGGCCGAAGCGCTCGCGCATCATCGCCATCGTTTCCGCAGTGGCAGATCCCGCTTCGAACGCCATCACGTCAGCGACGTCGCCCGGCATGAGCTGCAGGAACAGGAAGTCGAGCACGATGATGCCGAGAATCGTCGGCCCGGCATGGATTGCCGTCCGCTTGAGCGTCGCCGCGATGCGCCGGCCCATCCTCATGGATAACTCCGTCGTCTCGACCAAGGCCCGAAGGGCCGCGTGGAGAGACCTTCTGTCAGCGACAAGCCGCCAATCGTGGAGAGAAGGTCTCTCCACTGCGCGCTTCGCGCTCCGGTCGAGACGACGGGAAAAGTCACGCGTCGACCCATACGCGCGACATGTTGGCCTCGACGCCGTCGGCGGTTGGCGAGTCCTCGTGCACGCGCTTGTTCTTGATGGTCAGATAGAGCGGCGTGTAGAGGCTGATGTCCGGCGCTTCCACGGCGTAGATCTTCTGGAACTCGATGAACATCGCCTTCCGCTTGACCGGGTCGTTCTCGACCGCGGCGCCTTCGAGCAGCGCATCGACCTTGGGGTTGTTGTAGTTCGAGCCGTTGGAGAACGGCACGCCCTTCTTGAAGTTCTTGGACCAGTAGATGCGCTGCACGCCGACCGTCGGATCAAACAGGTTCGAATGCCCGTTGTAGGTCATGTCGAATTCGCGATCGGTATAGATGCGCTTGGCGAAGGCCGAGAGATCCTGGGCGCGGATCTCGACGGTGATGCCGATGCGGCCGAGCGCCGCGCGGGTGAATTCGCAGACCTTGCGGCTCTCGTCGCCGATCGGATTGTAGTCCATCGGCACCTTGAAGCGGACCTTGTCCGGACCGCGCGGGAAACCCGCCTCGTCGAGCAGCTGCTCGGCCTTCTTGAGGTCGAAGGCGTACGGACTCGGCGTCGGATCGTGGAACTCGCTCTTGGGCGAGATCGGCACGTGGCAGACCGTGCCGACGCCGTAGGCGACGGCCTTGAGCATCGCGGCGCGATCGATCGAGTGGAGCACGGCTTGCCGCACCTTGAGGTGCTTGAAGTACTGGCTGTCGAGATTGAACTGGATGGTCTGGACGTTATACGAGTAGCTCGTGCCATCGGTGCTGAACACGAGATGTGGCAGCTTCTTCAGCCGCTCGAGGTCGGCCAGCGCCACCGGCGTGCGGTAGCCGATGTCGCCGGAGCCGTTCTCGAAGGCCACCGAGCGCGCTCCTGCATCGCGCACGAACTTGCAGACCATCCGGTCAATACGCGGCAGGTCGGCATCCCAGTAGTTCGGATTGCGCTCGTAAATGACGTGGCTGCCGCGTACCCATTCCTTGAAGAGGTAGGGACCGGTGCCGATCGGCGCATTGCCGTTCTGGTTGGTAAGGGGATCGCTCCCTTCGTAGATGTGGCGCGGCACCATCGGCGATTCGGCCGCCGTCAGCGCCTTGATCAGATAAGGCGCAGGCTTCGACAGCACGATGACCGCCGTCAGCGGGTCGGGCGTCTGGACCTCGACCACGTTGGCATAGGTGTTGCGGCCCCGCGGATGCACCGTCTTCAGCAGCTGGATCGAATAGGCGACGTCGGCCGAGGTGAACGGCTTGCCGTCATGAAACTTCACGTTCGGCCGGAGCTTGAAGCTGTAGCGCGTGCCGTCCGGGCTGATCGACCATTCGGTGGCGAGCGCGGGACGCGGCTTGATGTCGTAGTCGTATTCCAGCAGGCCTTCGGTGGTCTTTGCGCTGCAGGTCAGCGACGGCGTCGCCACCGTCGTGAGCGACACCAGGGTCGTCGGCTCGGCATTCTGCAGGAAGGTGAGCGTGCCACCCTTCTTCGGTGCCTGCGCGCGAGCGCCGCCGGCAAAGGCAAGGGCGGATAGTCCGGTGAGCGTCGCACGGCGTGTAGTACGGAATTTAGCAGTCATGTCCGGATCTCCAGGTACGGTGCGCGAGATGAGCCTAATAACGTCCGGCCATCGCGACACGCAGCAAAATGTAGGCCACAGATCAGAATCTTGTGGCGCACGCGGCAATTGGACGTTCATTCTTCCGCCGCGCCGAATGTTGGAAATGATTTCCGCGCGTACGGCAATTCGCTGGGAATATATAAAATCCTGACGGGTTTGCCGTGTCGGAATACGGCACAGGGTGAAGGGAAACGACATGACGCTACCAGTGGCAACGCTCGACCACGTCGTGATCAATGCGCGCGACGACATGGACCGCGCCGCCGACATCTACCGGCGGCTGGGCTTCACCCTGACAGAGCGCGGCTACCATTCGCTCGGATCGATGAACCACCTCGCGATGTTCGGCACCGACTATCTCGAGTTGATCGCCGTTCCCAAGGGGGCAACGTCAGGTCGTCTCGATCTGCTGGACTTTCCCTTTGGGCTCAACGGGCTGGTGTTCGGCTCGGAGGATTCGGCGGTCACCTATGACGCGCTCTCCAAGGCCGGCGTCCCGGTCGAGCCGCCGGTCGAATTCACGCGTCCCGTGAAATACGACGGCGGTCAGGGCGATGCGCGTTTCCGCACTGTTCGCATGAAGAGCGGCGTCGTGCCCTATGGCCGCGTCTACTACTGCCACCACTTCACCCGTGACCTCGTATGGCGCGACGAATGGCGCCACCACGCCAACGGGACCGTCGCCGTGCAGCGCGCGCTGATCGTCGAGCCCGATCCGGCGGCCGGCGTCACGCTCTATTCCGACATGTTCGGGCCGGAGGCCGTGCGCGACATCAAGGGCGGCAAGACGGTCGTGATCGGCAATTCGCGCTTCGACATCGTGACCGCGGCCGAGCTCGCGGCGCAGGTCGGCGATGCCGCCCCCGACGCCGGAGGCCGCACGGCCTATATGGCAGGGCTCACTTTCCGCACCACCTCGCTATCCAGGGCTGCGGCTGCCCTGACCGCCGGCAAGATCGCCTTCACCCAGAGCGGCGGCCGCATCGTCGTGCCCGCAAAGGAGGCGGTGAACGCCGTGCTGGAATTCATCGAATAGGGGCTTGCGGAGTGGCGATCGATCTCTTCTGGACCGCATGAGCATGGGCAACATCAAGTACGACAACCAGGGTGATGCGCTGTCGCGCGACGTGCCGGCCGACTCGCTGGCGCTGATCGACGAAGGCGGCAACGGCACGGAGCGGCGCTACAGCTACGCCGATCTGATCCGGCTGAGCGGCGCGGTTGCGCGCGGCCTGTTGAAGCGCGGCCTGCAGCGCGGCGATCGGTTGGCCATCCTGTCGGCCAACCGGGCCGAGTTCCTGCTGACTTTTCTCGGCACGATGCAGGCGGGCCTCGTTTCGGTGCCCGTCAACTGGAAGCTGCCGCCGGAAACCGTCGCCTACATCGTGGGCGATTCGGACGCCACGCTGATGATCGGCGACGATGCGCGCCTCGCCCTTGCACCGGAGTCGGTGCCGAAGATTTCCTTCGACGGGGACTGGGACGCCTTCCTCGACGAAGGGCCGTTCACGCCGTTCGCGATGAAGCCCGAGGAACCGGCGATGTTCCTCTACACTTCGGGCTCGACCGGCCGGCCCAAGGGCGTGGTGCTGTCGCACTACTCGCATCTCTGGGCGATGAGCCAGCGGGTGCGCCGGCCGGTGCCGCAGGGCCAGCGCTCGCTGGTTGCGGCGCCGCTCTATCACATGAACGGGCTGGCGATGAGCCAGACCACCCTCAGCCACGGCGACACCGTCGTGCTGCTGCCGCAGTTCACGACCAAGGGCTATATCGAGGCCGCGGCCAAGCACAGGGCCGGCTTCCTGACCTCGGTGCCGACAATGATCGCCATGATGCTGCGCGAGAAGGAGCTGCTGGCGACCACCGACCTCTCCGCCGTCGAGGCGGTGCGCATGGGCTCGGCGCCGATCACCCAGTCGCTGATCGACCAGGTGCGCCAGGTGTTCCCGAAGGCCGTGATCAGCAACGGCTACGGCACGACCGAAGCCGGGCCCGTCGTGTTCGGCCCGCATCCCGCGGGCATCCCGCAGCCCGAGCTGTCGACCGGCTATCCGCATCCCGAGGTCCAGCTCCGCCTCGTGCGCGATGGCCGGGAGGTACAGGACGAAGGCGAGCTCCACATGAAATGCGGCGCGCTGATGACGCATTATCACAAGCTGCCCGAGACCACGGCCAAGGTGATGACCTCGGACGGGTACTACCGCACCAGTGATGTGTTCCGTCGCGACGAGAACGGCTTCTTCTATTTTGTGGGCCGGGTCGACGACATGTTCGTCTGCGGCGGCGAGAACATCTATCCCGGGGAGGTCGAGAAGATGCTGGAGAAGCATCCCGCCATCCACCAGGCCGCCGTCATCCCGGTGCCCGACGAGCTGAAGGGCCACAAGCCCGTCGCCTTCGTCGTGCGCGCCAACGGCGCCGAGGTCGACGAGCAGGCGGTGAAAACCTATGCCCTCGCCAACGCGCCGGCCTATCAGCATCCGCGCCGCGTCTTTTTCGTCGACGAGATGCCGCTCGCCGGCACCAACAAGATCGACAAGCGCGTGCTCGCTAGACAAATCCCGGAAGGAATGGAGATCCAAAAATGAAAGCAGCCGTCGTTCGCGCCCATGGCGGTCCGGAGGCATTGGCCTTCGAAACGAATTTCCCCGATCCCGCACCGGGCGAGGGCGATGTGATCGTGGCGGTGAAGGCCTCGTCACTGAACTACCACGACGTCTTCACGCGCCGCGGCATGCCCGGCATCAAGGTGCCGATGCCCGCCATCATGGGCCTCGATGTTGCCGGCGAAATCGCCGAGGTCGGACCGGGCGTCACCGGTTGGAAGAAGGGCGTTCGCGTGCTGGTCGATCCGATCAACCGGATCGAAGGCGGGCTGATGGGCGAGACAGTTCATGGCGGACTGGCCGAACTGTGCAAGGCGCGCGCGCACCAGCTGATCAGGATTCCCGACGGCGTGTCGTTCGCGGACGCGGCCGCGCTTCCCGTCGCCTACGGCACGGCGCTGCGCATGATGGTAACCAACGGCCACGTCTCCAAGGGCGAGAAAGTCCTCATTCTGGGCGCTTCGGGCGGCGTCGGCGTGTGCTGCCTGCAGCTCGCCAAGCTGGCGGGCGCAGAGGTAATTGCCTGCGCCGGCACCGATGCCAAGGCCAAGCGCCTGATGGAACTCGGCGCCGACAAGACGATCAATTACGTCGAGAAGGATTTCATGAAGGAGGTCTTCGCGATGTACGGCAAGCCGACAAGGCGCGGCAGCGGCAGCGATCAGGGCGTCGACGTGGTGGTGAACTACACCGGCGGCGACACCTGGGTGAACTCGCTGAAGACGCTGAAGGTCGGCGGCCGGCTGCTGACCTGCGGCGCGACGGCGGGCTATGCGCCGACCGAGGACATCCGCTTCATCTGGACCTTCGAGCTCAAGATCCTGGGCTCCAACGGCTGGATGCGGAGCGACATCGAGAAGCTGCTCGAGCTGGTGCAGAGCGGCAAACTCAAGGTGCTGGTCGACAAGGTCTTCAAGCTCGAGGAGGCGCGCGAGGCACTGCGCGTGATCGAGGACCGCGAAGTGTTCGGCAAGATCGTGGTGGCACCATGAGCGACGACGCCAGGCCGCCGCTGAGCGGTGACGCGCTGCAGAACATGCTCGACCATTCGCCGTTCATCGCCTTCCTAGGCCTCAAGGTCACCGAGGCCGATCCCGCGCAGGAACGGGTCACCATGGAATGCGAGATGCGGCCGGAGTTCGAGCGCGGCAAGGGCACCGGCCAGTGGCATGGCGGCCCGATCGCGGCGATCATCGACACGGTCGGCGACTACGCACTGATCATGGCCCTGCGCCGTGCTCTGCCGACCATCAACTTCCGCGTCGATTACCTGCGGCCGGCGATCAAGACGAAGCTCATCACCACCGCGACGGTGCGCCGCAATGGCAAGAGCGTCGGCGTCGTCGATGTTGACGTCTTCAATGACAAAAGGGTGCTGCTCGCGATCGGCCGCGCGACCTACTCGACGCTTGCTGGCTAGGGAGGCTCTCTATCGGGGAAGCGGTCGGGACGGACGTTGCCTTGGTGGGACGGAATCGAAGGGGCTCATGGTGAAGGTTACCCGTCGAGTCTTCGGAGCCGGCGCGCTGGCGACCAGCCTGGCGGCCAACCTCAAGCCGGGGTGGGCACAGGACGAGCCGCGGCGCGGCGGAACGCTGGTCGCGACCTGGGGCGGCGGCGAGCCGCAGGCTTGCTACGTCCCTGCGGGCGGCGGCTCGAGCCCGACCTTCTCGTCGTCCAAGCTGTTCGAGCGGCTGGCCAACCGCAAGATGACCGGCGAATTCGAAGGCGAGCTGGCCGAGAGCTGGAAGCCCGCCGACGACTTCAAGTCCTACACCATCAAGCTGCGGCAGGGCGTGAAATTCCACGACGGCAAGCCGATGACTGCCGACGACGTGGTCTATTCGATCGACGAGATCTGGAAGAGATACGCCGCCGCTGCGGCGCTCACCGACTACACCGGCATCGAGGCGCCGGATGCGGGCACGGTGATCGTGAAGTTCGCCAAGCCGATTCCCGAGTTCTTCCTCTCCTCGCTGCTCTGCGGCAGCGTGAACTATATCGTGCCCAAGCATGTCTACGCCGGCTCCGATGCAGCCACCAATCCGGCCAACAACGCACCGCTCGCAACCGGACCGTGGAAGTTCAAGGAGTGGGTGCGCGGCAGCCACTTCGAGTACGTCCGGAACGAGGACTACTGGCGCAAGGGCTTTCCCTACATGGATCGCTTGATCATCCGCTACGTGCGCGATCCCGCGGGGCGCGCCGCGGCAATGGAATCGGGCGAGATCCAGATCGGCGTGTTCAATCCGGTCGCGCCGCCCGACATCAAGCGCCTGACCGGCACCGGCAAGTTCGTCGCCACGCCCAAGGGCTACGAAGAATGCGTGTGGTCGAGCACGCTGGAGTGCAACATGCGCAATCCAGTCTTCGCCAAGCGCGAGGTGCGGCAGGCGATGTTCCATGCGGTTGATCGCAACCTGATCGCCAAAACGGTCTACTACGGTTACGCCCGCGCGGGGACGAGCCCGATCTTCTCGCCAAACAAGGAATTCTTCACGCCCGACACCTACAAGACGGGCTTCGATCCGAAGAAAGCCGCCTCGCTGCTCGACGCGGCAGGCTATTCGAAGAAGGGCAACGCGCCGCGCTTCAGCGTGAACCTGCTGGCCGCCGGCTGGTTCGCGGAGAACGGCAAGATCGGCGCGATCGTGAAGCAGCGCCTCGAAGACATCGGCATCGCCGTGAACCTCACCGTCCCCGACCGTCCGACCTCGATCAAGCGGATCTACACCGACTACGACTTCGACCTGGCGATTTCGAACCAGGCCAACCCGTCGGAGCCGGTGCCCTCGACCACGCAATACTACACGACGGATGGCATCAAGAAGGGCGTGCCCTTCCGCAACGCCTCGGGCTTCTCGCTGCCGGCGATGGATGCGCTGGTCGAGAAGATCAAGGTCGAGACCGACCCGGCCAAACGCAAGGCACTGGTCGTCGATTTCCAGAAACTGGCGACGCTCGAAGCACCCAACCTGCCGCTGGTCGAGCTCGAATCGATCACCGTGGCCAGCACCAAGGTGCAGAACCACTCGAACGACCCGAACTACCTCGCCGCGAGCTGGTACGACATATGGCTGGCGGCCTGACCGCATCGTCCCTTCCCTGGTGGTGGTCAACTTCGTGCTGATCCATATGGCGCCGGCCGCAGCACCCTACACCAGGGCGCTGCACGAGACGGCACCGGTCGCCAATCCCGGGCTTGCCCGCGCTCGCAAGCGGACCGTGCTGCAAGGCGACCTGCCCAGCCCGCTCAGCCCCTGGCCGCCGGCCCCTCCCATTCACGCTGCCCGATCACGCAGGATCGCTGCAAATCGTCCCGGCCCAAGCTGCGGCCTGTTGACGGCGGCAGCCTGGCGGCCTGTCACTTCGTCTAGCGCTCGTCTAGGGTAACCTCATGATGGGGCGGCATATTCTGGGCGTGATCGGCATTGCCGCCGTCGCTGTCGTCGCCCTGCTGGCCTTCGCGTGGCGGACGGCGATCGAGCCGATCGCGCCGCCCTCGCCGACCGGCTTTCCGCGCGATCTCGTCGACTCCGGCGAGACGCTGGCCAGTGCCGGCAACTGCATCGACTGTCATACCGCACCCGGCGGCACGCCGAACACCGGTGGCAAGTCGATCTATCGGAGATTCGGTACTTTCTTTTCCACCAACATCACGCCCGATCCGGAAACCGGCATCGGCACCTGGTCCGAGGCCGCTTTCGCCCGTGCCTTGCGGGAGGGCGTGTCGCGTGACGGCACCCACCTCTTCCCGGTCTTCCCCTATATGCATTACACGCAGCTCGCCGACGCCGATGTCCGCGCGCTTTACGCCTACTTCATGACCCGGCCGCCGGTGAAGGCGCAGAACCGGCTCAACACGCTGTATTTCCCGCTCGATGTCCGGCCGCTGCAGGCTCTCTGGAAGAGCCTTTTCTTCAAGCCCGGCCCCTATCGTCCCGATCCCGGCCACGATCCGCAATGGAACCGCGGCGCCTACCTCGCCGAGGCGCTGGCCGGCTGCGCGGTGTGCCACACCGACCGCAACCTGCTGGGCGCCCAGCAGGGCGGCCATCCCTATGCCGGGGCCGCGTTCGAGGGCTGGTACGCGACATCGCTCGACATCAGCCCTTCGCCCGCGCGCTGGAGCGCGGAAGAGCTGTTCACCTTCCTGCGGCGCGGTGACAGCCCGCCGCACGGCGTGGCACTCGGCCCGATGCGCTCCGTCGTGCGCAACCTCTCCAGGATATCGGACGATGACCTGCGCGCGATGACGGCCTACTTCATCAGCCTCAACACGCCGTCCGGCGCGGCGCTCGAGCCCCGGATCGCCCGCGCACTCGCCCCCGTCCCGCCGACGACCGACAAGCAGCGCGTCGGCCACAAGCTCTACATGGAGAATTGCGCGAGCTGCCACGGCGCGCCGGGCAGCGCCCCCACGGTCGCGCGCTCGCCGCTCGGCCTGTCCGAGGCGATGTGGAACCCCTACCGGGCGTACAATCTGGTGCTCACCGTCCTGGATGGTATCGATGGGCGCGACGGCCTGCCGGGCGCCATGCCGGGTTTCCGAGATAAATTTTCGGACGATGACATCGAGGCACTCGCGATCTATCTCCGGACCGCCTACACGACCATGCCGATATGGGGCCTGCTGGCCGAGCGAATCAAGCTCTCGCGCAACGATCCGATGTCCCTGCCCTGAGACTTGTCTATGATCGACCGCATGCTCCTGCGCTGCCTGCCGTTCGTCCTCGCCATGACCGCAGTCGCGGGCACGGCCTCCGCCCAGACCATGGAATTCGCCTGCCCACCCCCCGGCACGACCTTCGTCTTCGACAGCGGCGCCAACATCGTCGCGCGCGGCCAGGAGGGCATGGACTGCAGGATGGAGATCGTGGGCGGCAAGCCGTTCAAGGTGCGCGGCCTGCTGTTCGACAATCCGGCCGCGGACGGCAGCGACAAATCGGCCTTCATCGAGGCGCTCAAGCCAGAGCGGCTATGGCCGCTGGCCGTCGGCAAGAAGATCGAGGCGACCTACAGCGTCGGCGGCCGAAGCTGGAAATACATCCTCACCGTCGCCCGCTATGAGAAGCGTATGGGCCCGGACAACGCACTGTTCGACGCCTTCGTGGTCGAGATGAACGAGCAGGGCGACAAGGGCGAGCGCTCGGTGTCGCGCTGGTGGATATCACCGGTCGAGAAATACGCGCTGCGCTTCGACTGGAGCAACGGCGCGGGCGGCGCCAATCGCGCCGTCGTCACCAGCGTGAAGCACTGAGGCGGTCTTCAAGCCCGATTACTCGAGCATTGCGTATGCTCCTGCCGGGAGCGCGGATCTGGAAACCCGCGCTCCCGGCCGAGATTCAGACGACGGACCCGGGATCCGTATTGGCGCCGCAGACCAGTGTCGCCACCCGCTCGCCGGACGCGGGCTTGTAGGCGCCGGACATCAGGGCTGCGAGGGCCGTGGCGCCGGACGGCTCTGCGACGATCCGCAGCTCTTCCCACAGCGCGCGTTGCGCGGTCCGCACGGCGTCGTCGCTGACCAGCACCGAGTCGCGCACGAGCTTCTGGGCGATCTCGAAATTGGGTGTGCCGATCCGGCTGGCGCCCAGAGCATCGGCGGCGATCCCCGAAATCGCCACGTCGACCGGCCGGCCGGCGCGGCGCGCTTCGTAGAGCGTCGGCGTGCCCTCGGTCTCGACGGCGACGATCCTGGTACCCTCGCCGATCGCTGCGGCGCAGCCTGCGATCAGCCCCCCGCCGCCGACCGCGACCAGCAGCGTGTCAAACGTCGCCTGCTCGGCGAACTCCAGCGCGACGGACCCTGCACCCGCGAACACGACTTCGTCCTCGTAGGCCGGCACGATCAACGCACCGGTCTCCGCCGCGCGCTTCTCCGACAGCGCCCGCGCCTCGGCATAGACCGCCCCGACCTGATGGACCACTGCGCCGTAGCTCTCGAGCCGCGCGACCTTGGTCGGGGAGGCCACGGTCGGCACGAAGATCTCGGCTTTGTGGCCGAGAGCGCGCGCAGCATAGGCGGCGGCGGCACCATGGTTTCCGCCTGACGCGGCGACGATGCCGGTTGAACGCACCTGCGAGGCAAGCAGCTTGTGGAACGCGCCGCGACCCTTGAACGAACCGCTGAGCTGCATCGATTCGAGCTTGAGGGCGAGCGGAGCGGCAATGCCGAGCGCGCCGGCCGGCAACTCGATCACTGGCGTGCGACGAACATGCTTCCTGATCAGCCGCCAGGCCGCCTCGACTTCCTGTCGGCCGATCATGGGACCCGGCACGCCTCGACATGGCGCAGGAAGTAATCGAAATCCGGCGTCGACGCGCGCGGGTCCTTGGCCTGCTCGTCGATGCGGCGCAGCCGTACCGCCTCTCGGTGCAGAGGATTGGAGCGGAACGCCTCGACCTCGTCGGCCGACATCAGCCCGCCCTGCAGCTCGAGACTGCGGACTGAGTCGGGCGCGAGCTTGCCGAAGTAATCCGGCTCAACCGTGCAGAGATAGCGCTTGGCCGCGACATGCAGGCGGACCGGCTCACTGACCTCGGGCCCGAAGCGCTCGGCCAGCCAATCGGCACCGAGCTGCTCGTGCACGTCGTCGACGCCGCGGCTGGCCGGGTCCTCGCCCAGCCGATGGATCATGTGGCCGACATCGTGCAGCAGGCAGGCCAGCACGGTCGCCGGCGGCGCCTTGTCGGCTTCGGCCAAGGCCGCGGACTGGAGCGCATGCTGCAGCTGGTTGATCTCGCTCAGGCCGTAGCGCCGCGTGGCGCGCCCGACGAAGATGTCGAGGAGTTCCTGACGAAGGGGATCGCTCATGCGCCCTTCTTACCAGCGCGCACCGTTTGCGGGTACCCGGGAATCATCGTCAGCGCCTGTTTGAGCGGATCGGGCCCCCAGGCGCGTGTCATGAAATCGCCATGCATCTCCAAGCCACCGCACGGCACGAAGGCATTGGTGCCGGGCGTCAGGGTCGTGGGCAGGCCGCTGGTGAACGGAATGCGCCGCTTGCCGAGCAGGCTCTGCAGCGTGCTGTTCTCCTCGCGCGTCGATTCGGTGAAGGCGCTCAGCAGGAAGGCAAGCCTGCGCCGCGCCGCGGCCCAGGCGGCGAATTTCTCCTCATCGCCATAGAGCGAGTCCATCAGGATCACGCCCTTGATACGATGAACTGCGCCGCCGTGCGCCAGCGCATAGGCAGTCGACACATAGCCGCCGCTGTAGGAGACGATGACCACGCCCGAGGCGTTGAAATGCGCACCGGCGCGCTTGTTGCCGTAGAGTCGCATCAGCCGCTCGGCGGCCTCGTCGATATAGGCCGCGAAATGCCCCGGCTTCCAGAAATTGCCGGCGCTCGAATCTGGCGCGTCGAACGCCAGCTGGGGCGCAACCAGCGCCACGTTCTGGCCGGAGTCGGCAATCTGGCGGGGGATCGCCTGACGCGCCTGCACGTCGCGCTCGAGCGTCGCGCCCTGGCCGTGAAGGTAGAGCACGATCAGACCCGGCAGCTCCGCATTATAGCCGGGCGGCAAATACAGCAGCGAGCGGCGGTCGCTGTAGGTCGTATCCTCCCAGCAGACATCGCCTTTGAGCGTCGTGTGCCCGACGCGCTTGCCGTTCCGGACATCGAGGAACGGCTTCTTGCTGTCGGGAACGGTGCCACGATAGGGGAAGGCCGACGCATTGAAGGCGACGAGCTGGGTCTTCCCTTCCATCGGACGTTGCGATTGAACCGGGGGCCGCGGCTTCGGCGCCGGTTGTTTCGGCGGCCTCTTGAATTTCTGCTTTGGCTTCGGCTTTGTCGTTCGGGCGTGCGCGGCCATCGGCATCAGAAGAGCCCCTAGCAGCAGCGCGCGACGCTTCACGCAGCCGCTGGCCGCCCCTTCACGAGCGGCATCAGCACCGAGAAGAACGCCGGCAGCGCGACAAGATAGGCGAACGCCCCGACCAGCACGACGGCCGGCAGGCCGAAGCTGGTGGCGATGATCGGCACCAGCGCCGCGCCGATCACCGAGAAGCAGCCGTTGATGCCCCAGGCCCACAGGAACATGTGATCCTTGCCGAGCCGCCCGAGCGTGGTCATCGCCGTCGGCATCGGGAAGCCCATCAGGAACGCCGGCGGCATCACCAACAGCAGGCAGAGCAGGATGCGCAGCGCGTAGGGCAACGTACCGATCCAGTCGAGCGCGAAGTCGATGGTGAAGGCGTAGAGCGCCAGGATGGCGAAGATCGCGAGGAAGATGCGGGGCATCACGCGGTGTGCGCGGTCGATGTAGCGCTCGGAGAGGAAGCTGCCCAGCCCCGAGAAGACCAGCATGCCGGTGATCAGCACCGAGGCCGACACGGTCGGGTTGGAAAGCGCCAGCACGAAATGCGAGATCATGCCGACCTCGACGATGATGTAGCCCAGCCCGAGACAGAGGAAATAGACCATCGTGCCGGCCTTGCCCGGATAGCGGCTGAAGATCGTGCGCCAGCCGAAGATCACCGGAAACAGAACCAGCGTGAAGGCAAAGACCGAAGCGATGCCGAGCGTCGCCCACAGCAGCAGATAGCCCCATTCGTCCTGCACCAGCTCGAGCCGGTCGGTGAACTTCAGCAGGTCCTGCACCTTGATGTAGGCGGCGAAGTACGGCTGGTGATTGGTCAGGACGCGAGTATCGAAGACATACTGGTCGGCCACCTTTTCCCAGCCGCCGTCGACCAGGAAATGCCACCACAGCCGGCCCAGCACTGTCGCCGGCACCTTGGGAACCGGCGGCGCCTCGCCATCGGCCTTGGCCGGCTCGGCGCCGGGGGCGCCGGGCGGCGGCTTGTCGTTCGGCTCCTTCTCCGACGGCCCGGTCGGGTCGACCGCCTCACCCGTGGCGAAGAACTGGTCGCGATAGTCCTGCAGGATCTGGGCGAGGTCGGACTCATCGACCTTCATGCCGGGATGGTAGATCTGGTCGAAGGACATCGCCTTGGTGTGGGCGTTGAGCTTCTCGATCTCCTCTGGCGTGAAGCCGCCGCGCTTGTAGAGCACGGTCGCGGTCGAGAGATAGGATGACACGACGTAGAACTTGTCGGCGATGTTGCCGCCGTCGACGTCGCGCGCCGCGGCCGCCATGGTGGCGTAGAGCTTGAGCACCGACTTGGGCGGCTCTTCCTTGTTCCATAGCGTGACCGACAGGATACCGCCCGGCTTCAGCGCGCGCATGTAGGCGCTCATCGCCTCGCGCGTGTAGGAGTATTTCTCGACGATCGAGAAGCCGCCGGGGCTCGACAGGCCGGCCGAATCGGCCAGCGACAGGTCGACGATGTCGTAACGGTTCTTGGTGTTGGCGAGGTAGAGCCGGCCGTCATAGTCGATGACGCTGATCTTGGGATTGCGCAGCACGTCGCTGGTGAAGGCGCGCAGGCCGGGGTCCTCTCGGAACGCCGTCAGCACCGCGGGATTACCTTCAGCGACCGTGACGTGGCTGGAGCCCGATTTCAGCGCCACCGCCGTCGAGATGCCGCCGCCGAACTGGACCACGAAGGTCTCGGGCGCCTGCTTCAGCACGTAGGGATAGAACATCGGCAGGTAGCGGAAGTAGGGCGTCTCCTCGGCGGGCAGGTCCTTGATGATGCCCGACGGCCCCTCCGAATCGATGTACATGCCGAGATAGGCATTGGCCGGCATGTTCTTGAGGTTGAACGCGGCGTTGTCCGACTGGCCCGGCGCGAAATGCAGATAGGAGGAGGAATAGACCTCCATGTAGCCGAACGGCGAGGCACGCTCGTAGGTGCGCTTGTTGTCCGGGAACTTGCGCGCGTAGGACACGCCCTTGTAGTCCGACACCGCGAGCTTGGGGATACCGAGCGCTGGCGGCACGACATAGTGGACGGCTGCCGACAGCACCGCGACGGCGAGGATGGCCAGCATGCCGCGCCGGTCGCCGAGCGCCACGAACCACAGCAGGCCGCCGGCCAGCCACAGCGCCAGCGGCGCCATGATGATGTCCTCGGGCGTGAAGAGGTACATCGCCAGCAGCACGGCCAGGCCACACAGCCCCGAGCCGACCAGATCGGCGAAGTAGACGCGGTTGAAGGTCTTCTGCGCCTTCAGGAAGATCGTGCCGAGATAGAGCGCGCCGGCCAGGAACGGCAGGAAGTAGAGCACGAAGTTGGCGAGCAGCCGCCACTTCTGCATCGGATCGGAGATCAGGAAGATGGCGTTGAACGGCACCTGCTGGGCGGCGAGGTTGCACACCACCATCAACGGTCCGAAGGCCAGCAGCGCACCCTTCACGGCGCCGATCCAGTGGCGCTCGAACCAGCCCTTGCCGACGCACATCACCGCCGAGGTCAGGCCGAAGCCGAACATGGCGAGGCTGACAACGAGCGAGCCGAAATGCGCCCAGCTCCCGACGGAGAAGACCCGCATGATGCCGATCTGCAGCGCGATGATGCTGCCCGCGACCAATCCGACGGACAGGTAGAAGGAAAGCGGCGGACGATGGTCGAGGTCGACAGAAACGCTCAACGGGCTGATCTCCGGCAAAGTGACAGTGTCATCCCGAGCGCAGCGAGGGATCTAGGGTCGGCATCGCGATAGATCCCTCGCTTACGCTCGGGATGACACAGAGGCGGGTCGCGTCTCTACCGGTTATGGCTGCCGACGATCTTGTCGCCTTCGAGCTTGGTGAACGGCACGAACGGCACGATCTTGCCGCCGTAGATGTCCTCGCGCGACGTCGTGATCGAGCCGTCGGCGCCCTGGATCTTGGAGACCTTCAGCACCCGCTGCGCGCCCGGCGGACCGACAGGGATCACCATCAGGCCGCCCGGCTTGAGCTGCTGAAGCAACGGCGGCGGCACATGGTCGATGCCGCAGGTCACGATGATCTTGTCGAACGGTCCCGCCTCCGCCCAGCCGTAGTAGCCGTCGGCGGCCTTGGTCTTGATGTGCTGGAACTCGGTGTAGCCCTTCTCGATCAGCTTGTCGTAGATCCCGCGGGTACGGTCGGCGAGCGGCTTGATGATCTCGATCGTGTAGGCGTTCTCGGTCAGGTTGGCGATGTAGGCCGACTGGCAGCCCGAGCCGGTGCCGATCTCGAGCACCTTCTCGCCTCGCTTGACGTCGATCACGTTGGTCATGCGGCCCTGGATATGCGGGCCGGACATGGTGACGCCGTAGCCGATATCGAGGAACGCGTGCTCGTAGGCGCGCTTGTGGATCGCGGCGCTGACCGCCGAGAACTCCTCGCGCGGGGTCAGCAGGAAGGCGCGGATGGTGGCGGCGCCCCAAAGGTCCTTGTTGCGCACCATGGCCTGATAACGGTCCCAGCGCTGGCCGAGGAAAAACGGGTCCTCGCCCCGGCCCTTGCCCCAGGCGATGAAGTTATCGCGGGTGTCGGTCGGCGGGTTGAGGTCCCAGCTGTAGGGCTTGATGGTCGCGGCGAACGCGGGGCGGGCCAGAGCGGCGGCGGCGAGCGCAGCCGTACCGGAGACGAAATTGCGTCTCTTCAAATTATCCTCCTTGGCGCGGGTCCCTTTGTGGGAGGGGTAGTCCGGGGTGACCGCACACGTCATTAAATAAGGGAATTATGGCAGATTTGCCAGTGCGGCCGAGGTGCGGCACGGTCGCGGCAAGAAACTGGAGGAAACAATGACCCGCCGTCTCAGCCGCCGTGCCGCCCTGGCCGGCACAGCCGCCCTGCCTGCCGCGACTTTCCTGCCCGGCAGCCTCAGGGCGCAAGCCGCCTGGAAGCCGACCCAGGGCGTCCGGATCGTCGTGCCCGCCGCACCGGGCGGCACGACCGATATCCTTGCCCGCATGATTGCAGCCCACCTGCAGCAAGCCTGGGGCCAATCCTGCGTTGTCGACAACAAATCGGGCGCCGGCGGCGTCATCGGCTCGGCCGAGGTCGTCAAATCGGCGCCGGACGGGCTGACCGCGCTAATGGGCAACATCGGCCCGCAGTCGATCGCCTACTCGCTCTACCGCAACCTGCCCTACACGCAGGCGAGCCTGATCCCGGTATCGAACGCCATCACCGCGCCCAACGTGCTGGTGGTCCACCCGTCGGTGCCGGCCAAGACCGTCCCCGAGTTCGTCGCCTGGCTCAAGGCCCAGAACGGCAAGGCGTCCTATGCCTCCTCGGGCACCGGCCAGTCGCCGCATCTCTCGGGTGCGTGGTTCCTGCAGCTCACCGGCACCAAGGCCGAGCATGTGCCCTATCGCGGCGCGGCGCCGGCGCTGAACGACCTGCTCGCCGGCGTTACGCAGTTCTTCTTCGACAACCTCACCAGCAGCATCGAGTTCATGCGCGCGGGTAAGCTGCGCGCGCTCGGCCTCACCTCGGCCCAGCCCAACCCGATGGTGCCCGACGTGCCGCCGATCTCCGGCACCATGCCGGAACTGAAGCCGTTCGACGTCTCGACCTGGTTCGGTGTCTTCCTGCCGGCCAGGACGCCGCGCCCCATCGTCGATGCCTTCAACGCCGAGATGAAGGCATGGCTCTCCGATCCGAAGACCCTCGAGCGCATCTCGGCCATGGCCGGCTTCCCAGCCTATGGCACGCCCGAGCAGTTCGACGGCTTCGTCAACGCCCAGATCGCGCTCTGGAAAGGCGTGATCGACAAGGAAGGGCTGAAGCTGGACGTGAATTGAGGCTGGGAGCGCGGCTCTCCAGAGCCGCTCGTGGGATGTGGCAAGCCGATAGAAGAGCGGCTCTGGAGAGCCGCGCTCCCAGCAGGCACGTCCCCATCATGTATACTTCCGCACGTCATCGATGACCTTGCCGTCGTTGGGCAGGCTGCCGACCGAGGCGAACTCGACCTTGCCGCCGACCTTGCAGACGGTACGGATCGTGTCTGCCATCGCCTTCTCGAGATCGACCGACGGCGCGGTAGCCTCGACCTTGAGGGTCATGACGTCGGCCTGGTTCACCCAGTCGATGACGAGGCGCAGGCGGCCGAGGCCGGGATGTTTCTTCGCGATCTCGGCGATCTGCTCGGGATCGACGAACATGCCGCGCACCTTGGTGCGCTGGTCGGCGCGGCCCATCCAGCCCTTGATGCGCATGTTGGTGCGGCCGCATGGGCTCGGTCCCGCCAGCACCGCCGACATGTCGCCGGTGCCGAAGCGGATCAGCGGATAGGCCCTGTTGAAGGTCGTGACGACCACTTCGCCGACATCGCCATCGGGCACCGGATCGCCGGTGCCGGGCCGCACGATCTCGACGATCACGCCCTCGTCGACCGTCATGCCCTGGATGGCTTCGGACTCGTAGGCGATCGTGCCGAGATCGGCGGTGCCGTAGCTCTGCTGGCAGGTCATGCCTTTGTCGACGAACATCTGGCGCAATGACGGCGGCAGCGCCTCGGCACCGACGAAGGCGTGCTTGATCGAGGAGATGTCCTTGCCCAGCTCGGCCGCCTTCTCGATCAGGATCTTCAGGAAGGATGGCGTACCGACATAGCCTTTTGGCTTGATCGCCGCGATCGCGTCGAGCTGCAGCTCGGTATTGCCGACGCCGCCCGGCACGATCACGCAGCCCAGCGCCTTGAGCGCCGATTCCATCATGATGCCAGCCGGCGTCAGGTGATAGGAGAAGGTGTTGTAGACCACGTCGCCGGGACGGAAGCCCGCCGCATGCATTGCGCGCGCGCCGCGGAAGTAGTCGGGATCGTCGGTGTCGATCTCGAAGATCGGGCCGGGCGACATGAAGATGTGCCGCGCCCTCGACAGCGGCACCGCGATCAGCCCGCCCATCGGCGGGTCCTTCTTCTGCACCTCGCCCAGCATCGACTTGCGCAGCACCGGCAGGGTCGCGAGCGCGGCACGCGAGGTGACGGCGGCGGGATCGACGTCCTTCAGCCATCGGGCGAAGAACGGCGCGTTCGCCTTGGCGTGCGCGATCTGCTGCGGCAGCGCCTGCATCAGCGCCTTCTCCCGCTCCTCCGGCGTGCGGGTTTCCAGGGTGTCGTAATGCTTGGACATCGGTGCGTTTCCCTCGATTTGCGCGAACCGTACCGTTCGGGGGATTGCTTGGGTAGTCTCAGCGCGGCGGCGGCAGGGCCGCGACGATCGCTTCCATGTACGAGACAAGCAGGGGTATGTCGCGGCTTGCCGTCTTCCAAAGTTCGTCGGGATCAACGCGGCCATATTCATGGGCGATGATGTTGCGCATTCCGATTATGTCTCGCCATGCAATGAACGGATAGGCCTCTCGCGTGCCTACTGAGATTCGCCTGGCACATTCGCCAACGAGTTCTAAAGACCGCTCCAGCGAGCGCAGGAATGCCCGATCGCTGTCGAGAT
This sequence comes from Reyranella sp., assembly GCF_965279465.1. Classification (NCBI taxonomy): domain Bacteria; kingdom Pseudomonadati; phylum Pseudomonadota; class Alphaproteobacteria; order Hyphomicrobiales; family Reyranellaceae; genus Reyranella; species Reyranella sp. Next base: position 1,429,327 of record NZ_OZ257242.1, on the reverse strand, counting down.
CTTCGCGGTTGCGCCCACGGATAAAAATGACGACTTCGCGAGCAAAGCCCAGCATGTCGACCAATGAAGCAGGGTCCCGCGCGTCAGGACGCATAGAGCTGCCGGCGATCCCGCCTAATCGAGGCGAGCCTGTAGGGATTGGTGACGTTGCGCTCGCGCACCAGATCGACCGGTCGGCCGAACAGCTCGGCGAGTTCAGCGCGCAGCCGTGCCGTGTCCAGGAGGCTCCAGTCGGCCGTTGGCTCGTATTCAACAAGCAGGTCCACGTCACTGTCGGGCGCGGCCTCACGACGGGCCTGTGAGCCGAACAAGCTCAGCTCACGGATCTTCCAGCGGCTGCACAGCGCCTTCAGCTGTTCGGGCGGCGGTAGGATGGGTGCGGACATGGTGTCATTTTATCATGCCGGGAAGCGCGGCCCAACGTCAGTGGCCGGCGCCCAAAGCCTGCTACGTTCCCCGCCAGAAGCGTTTCGGGAGAGTGCAATGGGCAAGACGCGCAAGATGCGCCTGGTGGCGTTCCTCAAGACCGGGCCGACTGCCCACCACCACGGCATGTGGCGGCATCCCGAGACCGACAACGATTTCCTCGACCCCGCCTGGTACGAGCACGTCGCGCGGGTGCTGGAGAAGGGCAAGTTCGACTGCCTGTTCTTCGCCGACACGCTGGGCCTGTTCGACAATTACCGCGGCACCTTCGAGGCCATCCTGCGCGGCGGCGGCCAGATGGGCTTTCTCGATCCGCTGCCGGTGCTGGCGGTGATGTCGCGTGTCACCCAGCACATCGGCCTCGGCGCCACCCTGTCGACGACCTTTCACAATCCCTACCAGATCGCCCGCACGCTGGGCACGCTCGACGTGCTGAGCAAGGGCCGCATGGCGTGGAACGTCGTGTCCTCGATCAGCAACCTCGAGGCGCGCAACTTCGGTCATGACGAGCTGCCGCCGCGCAACACGCGCTACGACCGCGCCGACGAGGTGATGGAGGCCTGCTTCAAGCTGTGGGAAAGCTGGGAGCCCGACGCGCTGATCGTCGACAAGGAAAGCGGCGTCTTCGCCGATCCGTCCAAGGTCCATTATGTTGACTATGCGGGCAAATGGATCAGGACGCGCGGGCCGCTCACCGTGCCGCGCAGCCCGCAGGGCCATCCCGTCATCATGCAGGCCGGCGCCTCGGACCGCGGCCGCGACTTCGCCGCGCGCTGGTCGGAGATGATCTTCACCCTGCAGCATTCCAAGGCCGACATGCAGGCCTTCTATGCCGACATCAAGCGACGGATCGCGAATGTCGGCCGGCCGCCGGAGGATTGTGCCGTGCTGCCGTCGGTCGACCCGCTCATCGGCGAGACCGAGTCGATTGCCCGCGAGAAGCAGGCCTATATCAACGAGATGGTTCCCACGGAAGTGGCGCTGGCGCTGGTTTCGACGCATATCGGCGTCGACCTCTCGAACTATCCGATCGACCAGCCGCTGCAGGACATCGAGATCGAACAGGGTGCGCGCGGCTCGTTCGAGGTCATCCTGCAGGGCACGAAGGCTCATGGCCTGACCTTGGGCGACGCGGTCAGGCGCTTCGCCACCAGTGAGCTGTGCCCGCAGATCGTCGGCACGCCGAAGTCGGTGGCCGATCAGCTCCAGGACTATTTCGAATCGCAGGCTTGCGACGGTTTCATCCTGACGCCGACCGTCTTCCCCGGCACCTGGGAGCAGTTCGCGCGCAGCGTCGTACCGGAGCTGCAGAGGCGGGGACTGTTCCGCACCGACTACACCGGCCGCACCCTCCGCGAGCACCTTCACGACTGACGGGCATCTCACCGGTTGATCATGATATCAGACCTCTTATATTATAATCCTCCCAATCCGAGGCCCGACATGAGCAAACCCCGCATTTCCTACGATGCCTTCGCCAGGATCGCGCCGATCGCCCAGAATTCGCTTATCACCATGGGCCGGCAGGCCGACGAGTCGGGAATCGACAAGACGATCATCGAGCTGGTGAAGCTGCGCGTGTCGCAGATCAACAACTGCGCCTTCTGCCTGCAGATCCATCTCAACGTGTCGCGCAAGCTGGGCGTGCCGCAGGAGAAGCTCGACCTCGTCGCCACCTGGGAGGAGGCCGGCATCTTCTCGGACAAGGAGGGCGCCGCACTCGCCTGGGCCGAGACGCTGGCAAATCTCGCCGGTCACAGCGTGTCCGACGCGGCCTACGCAGCGGTCCGCGAGCACTTCAGCGAGGAAGAGGTCGTGTTCCTGTCGGTGTCGATCGCAACGATCAACGCCTGGAACCGACTGGGCGTCGCGTTTCGATTTGCGCCGCCGATCCCGAAGAAGGGCGCGGCAGCGGCTTGATCATGGTCTCACTGACCGCGAGCTTCCAGCTCGCTCTTGCTCATGGCCGAGCTGGAAGCTCGCAGCCTGGAAGAGCATGACGCGCCCCAGCGTCAAAGCCAGCGCTTGCGGCGGCGGTAGTGCTTGACGTCGCGGAACGAACGACGGCCCTCGCCGCCGACGCCGAGGTAGAATTCCTTCACGTCCTCGTTCTCTCGCAGCGACGCGGCGTCGCCGTCGAGCACGACCCGGCCGTTCTCGAGGATGTAGCCGTAGTGGGCGTAGCGCAGCGCGACGTTGGTGTTCTGCTCGGCCAGCAGGATCGAAACCTTCTCCTGCTCGTTGAGGTTCTTCACGATCTCGAAGATCTCCTCGACGAGCTGCGGTGCCAGGCCCATCGAGGGCTCGTCGAGCAGGATGGTCGTCGGACGGCTCATCAAGGCGCGGCCGATCGCGGTCATCTGCTGCTCGCCGCCGGAGGTGTAGCCGGCCTGGCTCGCGCGCCGGACCTTGAGGCGCGGAAAATAGTGGTAAACCTTCTCGAGATCGTCGGCGATCTGGCGCCGTTTGCCGCCCTGGATGAAGGCGCCGGTCAGCAGGTTCTCCTCGACCGTGAGATGGCCGAAGCAGTGCCGGCCTTCCATCACCTGGATGACGCCGCGCCGCACGAGATCGTTGGGCGTCAGTCCATCGATGCGCGCGCCGCGGTAAAGGATGCGGCCCTTGGTGACCTCGCCGCGCTCGCTGCGCAGCAGGTTTGAGATCGACTTGAGCGTCGTCGACTTGCCGGCGCCGTTGGCGCCGAGCAGGGCGACGATGGCCCCCTGCGGCACCGACAGCGACACGCCCTTCAGCACGAGGATCACGTGATTGTAGATGACCTCGATGTTGGCGATGTCGAGGACGTTGGCGGGGGCGGGAGTTGTGCCAGGAAGGCTCATTGTCCCTGTTTTTCCTTCGTGCTCCTCTCCCTTTGATACTCCTCTCCCCCGCTAGGGGGAGAGGACGGGTGAGGGGGTTGCAGGCGGTGTGCATCGCCCCCTCACCCCACCTCTCCCCCGGCGGGGAAAGGTGGAAAGAGAGAGAAGCGCGCCGGTCGTTCAGCTTTCCTTCGAGCAGTCGCGCGGCGTGATCTTCTTCTCTGCCGCGTACTTGGCGGCGGTGTCCTTGACCAGCGGCATGATGATGCCATCGTCGGCGGTGTACCAATCGGAGATGATCTTCCACTGCTTGCCGTCCCACTGATGGACGCGGCTCAAGCGCGCGCCCTCGTGATCGGCGCACGAGACCTTGATCGGTCCGAGCATGCCCTCGAAGCCGAGCTGCTTGATGCGGTCGGCCGAGAGGTCGAGATGCTCGAAGCCCCAGCGGACCTGCTCGCCGGTCAGGGGCTTGTTGCCGAACTTGGCCATGGCGGTGCGGATCGCCTCGGTGCCCAGCATCGAGTTGATCAGGCCACGATTGTAGAGCACCGTACCTGTCTCGTCCGGCTTGGCCATCGACTTGCCCTGCGAGGTCACGAACTTCTCGATGTCCTTGTGGACGCCGAACTTGCCGGACGGATGCTGCAGCATCAGCGCCTTGTAGCCCGCGGCCTTGTCGCCGGCCGGCAGCACGTCTGGCTCGGCGCCCGACCACCATACGCCCAGCATCCTGTCGCGCGGGAAGTTGACGTTGCCCGCTTCGGTGACCGAGGCCGAGTTCATGACGCCCCAGCCCCACAGCAGCACGTAGTCGGGCCGCATCTGGCGGATCTGCAGCCACTGCGACTTCTGCTCGGTGCCGGGATGGGGCACCGGTATGGGGGTGAACTCGAAGCCGTACTTCTTGCTCATCGCCTCGAGCGCCGCGATCGGCTCCTTGCCATACGGCGAGTCGTGATAGACCAGCGCGATCTTCTTGCCCTTGAGCTTGTCCAAGCCGCCCCATTCCTTGGCGATGTGCTGGATGGCGACGTTCGCTGCCGTCCAGTAGGTGCCCAGCAGCGGGAAATTCCAGGTGAAGACGGCGCCATCGCGGCTGTCGGAGCGGCCGTACCCCATGGTCAGCAGCGGGATCTTGTCGCCCGGCGCCTTCTCGGTCAGCGCGAAGGTGATGCCGGTCGAGAGCGGGCTGAAGTAGGCGGCCCCGGTCGGGCCCTTCGCCTTGAGGCGCTCGTAGCATTCGACGCCGCGGTCGGTCGCATAGCCGGTCTCGCACTCCTCGAAGGTCAGCTTGACGCCGTTGATGCCCCCGTCGCGCGCGTTGAGCATGCTGATGTAGTCCGCCACGCCGTCGGCGAACGGGATACCGTTCGGGGCATAGGCGCCGGTACGGTAGACCAGGCTAGGAATGAACTGCTCGTTCTGTGCCATAGCCGATGCCGCGGCGGTCATCCCGGCGGCCAGTGCCGCCGCGCCCATGATCAGCATTTTCTTGAGTTGCATGCGTTTCCCTCCTGTTTTTGCGTGTTTGTGGGACCCTAGCTTTTCACACTCAATGCGGGAAGGGCCAAAGCCTGAGCTTCTGCTTGGCCACCGACCAGAGCCGCGCCAGTCCGTGCGGCTCGACGATCAGGAAGAATACGATCAGGGCGCCGAAGATCATCGCCTCGAAATGCGAGACGGTGGCGGTGCTGATCTTCCAGCCGATCGCGGCGCCGAGCGGGGGCAGGGCCTGGTTGAGGAAGATCGGCAGCAGCACGATGAAGATGGCGCCCAGCACGCTGCCCAGGATCGAGCCCAGCCCGCCGATGATCACCATGAACATGAGCTGGAACGAGCGGTCGATCGAGAACGCCGCCGGCTCCCACGAGCCGAGATAGAGAAACGCCCACATGGCGCCCGCCACGCCGATCAGGAAGGACGAGACGGCGAAGGCGGTGAGCTTGGCGTACATCGGCCGCACGCCGATGATCTCGGCGGCGATGTCCATGTCGCGGATCGCCATCCATTGCCGGCCGATATGGCCACGCACGATGTTCTTGGCGGCGAGCCCGAGCCCCAGGGTGAAGCAGAGCGCGATGATGTAGGTCGCGGCCGGCGAGGACAGGTCGAAACCGAACAGCTGGATCGGCGGCGCGTTGACCGAGCCCGAGGGCGTGTAGTTGGTGATCCACTTGACGCGCAGGAAGGCCCAGTCGCCGAAGAACTGCGCCGCCAGGGTCGCGCAGGCGAGATAGAAGCCCTTGATGCGCAGGCTGGGGATGCCGAAGGCGATGCCGATCGCGGCCGCCACGAAGCCACCCAGCAGGATGCAGACCAGCGGGTTGAGGAATGGCACGCGGATCGCGAGATTGTAGGCGGCGTAGGCGCCGACCCCCATGAAGGCGCCCGAGCCGAGCGAGACCTGGCCGCAATAGCCCATCAGCACGTTCAGGCCGATCGCGGCGAGCGCCAGGACGACGACCGGAATCAGCACGGCGCGATAGATGTATTCGCTGGCGACGAACGGCACGACGAGGAAGGCGATCGCCAGCAGGGCCAGCATGACGAAGCGGTCCTGGGCGATCGGGAAGATCGCCTGGTCGGCTTCGTAGGTCGCCTTGTACTGCCCGGCCTCGCGGTAGAACACGGTCAGACTCCTCTACACCCGCTCGATGATGCGTTCGCCGAACAGGCCCTGCGGCCGGAACAGCAGGAAGAGAAGCGCCACGACATAGGCGAACCAGATCTCGATGCCGCCGCCCATGGACGGCCCGAGGAAGACCTCGGCGAGCTTCTCGCCGGCGCCGATGATCAGCCCGCCGATGATCGCGCCCGGCACCGAGGTGAAGCCGCCCAGGATCAGCACCGGCAGCGCCTTCAGGGCCAGCAGCGTGAGCGAGAACTGCACGCCGAGCTTGCTGCCCCACACCGCGCCGGCGACGAGTGCGACGAGGCCGGCGACCAGCCAGACGATGAACCAGATCTGGTTGAGCGGGATGCCGACCGACTGCGCCGCCGCATGGTCGTCGGCCACGGCGCGCAACGCGCGGCCGATGCGTGTCTTCTGGAAGAAGATCGCCAATCCGGCCACCAGGAGGCCGGCGATGACGGCAGCCCAGATGTCGAGCTCGTTGACAAGGATGCCCCCGTCGAACAGCGATTCCAGGACGAACAGCGGCTCCTTGGGCAGGCCGATGTTGAGCGGATAGACGTCGGCGCCGAACAAGGTCTGCGCCAGGCCCTCGAGGAAGAAGGTGACGCCGATGGTGGCCATGAACAGGATGATGCCTTCCTGGTTCACGAGCTTGCGCAGCACTAGCCTCTCGGCGCCCCACGCGACGACGGCCATGATGGCAGCGGCGAAGAGGAAGGCCGCAACGAGCGCGATCCAGAACGGCCACTTCCATTGCTCGAACAGCTCGAGCGCGCGGACCAGCGCGAGGGCGGCCGTCAGCACCATCGCGCCCTGCGCGAAATTGAACACGCCGGAGGCCTTGAAGATCAGCACGAAGCCCAACGCCACGAGCGAGTAGAGCACGCCTGCGAGCAGTCCGCCGATCAGCACTTCGAGGAAGAAACCCATGGCTCAACCTCTTCTTCCGGAAATATTCCCTCCCCCGCTCGCGGGGGAGGTGGCGCGGTAATCCGCGACGGAGGGGGCGTGACGCACGAGCCTTACCGCCCTCCCCCTCCGTCGGCGTAAGACGCCGACACCTCCCCCGCGAGCGGGGGAGGAAAAAGAGAGGTGCCGCAGACTCCGCGTGCCCATCAATGCCCCACCCCGAGATACGCCGCGATGACGGCGCGGTCGTTCTTCACCACGTCCGGCACGCCGTCGCCGATCTTCTTGCCGTAGTCGAGCACCACGACCCGGTCGGAGATGTCCATCACCACGCCCATGTCGTGCTCGATCAGGCAGATCGTCGTGCCGAACTCGTCGTTCACGTCGAGCACGAAGCGGCACATGTCCTGCTTCTCCTCGAGGTTCATGCCGGCCATCGGCTCGTCGAGCAGCAGCAGGTCGGGCTGGGCGGCCAGCGCGCGGCCGAGCTCGACCCGCTTCTGCAGGCCGTAGGGCAACTGGCCGACCGGCACCTTGCGGACGTGCTGGATCTCGAGGAAGTCGATGATCCGCTCGACCACCTTGCGATGCTCGATCTCCTCGCGCGCGGCGGGGCCGATGCGCAGCGCCTGCCAGAACAGGCCGCTCTTCATGCGCAGGTTGCGGCCGGTCATGATGTTGTCGAGCGTCGACATGCCGCGAAAAAGCGCGATGTTCTGGAAGGTGCGCGCGATGCCCTGCTCGGCCGCCTCGTGAGGCCGCATGCGCGGGCGCTTGACGCCCTTGTAGGTGATCGCGCCCTGTTGCGGGTGGTAGAAGCCGTTGATGCAGTTCAGCATGGAGGACTTGCCCGCGCCGTTGGGGCCGATGATGGCGCGAATCTCGCCCTTCATGATGTCGAAGCTGATGTCTGTCAGCGCCTTAACGCCGCCGAACGACAGGCTGATGCTCTCGACCGAAAGCAGGACCTCGTTGAAAAGACGCGCGCGAGTCATGCCGGGAGCGCGGCTCTCCAGAGCCGCTCATGGGGCTTAGCAATCCGAAGAAGAGCGGCTCTGGAGAGCCGCGCTCCCAGCGATCCAAAGTGGGCGACGCCGACAGCCATCAGCTCGCCTTCCTGAGCGGCATGGCGTGCCGTGGGGCGAGGTCGCGGATCGCGATGTCGCCCTCGATCGTGCCCTTGCGGCCGTCTTCGAAGGTCATGTCGACCTTGATGTGCACGTCCATCACGCCGCTGTAGAGCGCATCGACCAGCGCCTGGTAGCGCTCGCCGATGAAGCCACGCCGTACCTTGTTGGTGCGGGTGAGCTCGCCGTCGTCGGCCTCGAGCGCCTTGTGCAGGATCAGGAAGCGGCGGATCTGCGCGCCGGCCATGCGCGGGTCGGCGGCGAGGTCGAGATTGACCGTCTCGATCTCGATCTGGATCAGGTGGTAGACCTCGGGATGCGCCGCCAGCTCCTGGTAGCTCGCGTAGGCGATATTGCGCCGCTCCGCCCAGTCGCCAACCGCGGTCATGTCGATGTTGACGAACACGGCGACGAAATCGCGGCCATGCCCGAAAGCGACCGCCTCGTTGATGTGCGGGAAGAACTTCAGCTTGTTCTCGATGAACTTGGGCGCGAACAGCGTGCCGTCGTTCAGCTTCCCGACATCCTTGGCGCGGTCGATGATGCGTAGGTGGCCGCGGTCGTCGAGATAGCCCGCGTCGCCGGTGTGGACCCAGCCGTCAGCCGTCTTGGTGTCGTTGGTCGCCTGCGGATTCTTGAAATACTCCTTGAACACGCCGGGGCTGCGATAGAGCACCTCTCCGGTGTCGGCGATGCGCAGCTCGACCTCGGAGACGGGTTTGCCGACCGTGTCGGAGTAGACCTCGCCGTTGGGATGGATGGTGACGAACACGCTGGCTTCGGTCTGGCCATAGAGCTGCTTCATGTTGACGCCGAGCGCGCGGAAGAAGTTGAAGATCTCCGGCCCGACAGCCTCGCCCGCCGTGTAGGCGACCCGCACGCGGCTCATGCCCAGCGTGTTCTTGAGCGGGCCGTAGACCAGCAGGCTGCCCAATCGGTAGAGCAGGTTGTCGAGGACGCCGACCGGCCGGCCGTCGACCAGCGCCGGGCCCACCCGGCGCGCCAGCGCCATGAAATTGTGGAAGAGCTTGCGCTTGATCAGCCCCGCATCCTCCATGCGGATCATCACCTGGGTGATCAGGTTCTCCAGCACACGCGGCGGTGCGAAGTAGTAGGTCGGCCCGATCTCGCGCAGGTCAGTCATCACCGTCGCCGCCGATTCGGGGCAGTTCACGACGAGGCCCAGCACGTAACCCTGGGCGTAGGAGAACAGATGGTCGCCGACCCAGGCCATCGGCAGATAGGACAGCAGCTCGTCCCCCGCCTTCAGCCCGTCGAACGCCGCGCCCGCACGCGCCGCCCAGACGAGATTGTCGTAGCTCAGCACAGCGCCCTTGGGCCGGCCGGTTGTGCCCGAGGTGTAGAGCATGATGGCGTCGTCGCCGCCATGCCCCTTGGCGACCTCGGCGGCCACTGCGGCCGTCGAGCCGCGCGCCTGCACCTCGTCGTACGACAGCAACCCCTCGTAGTGCCGCAGGCCGCGCGGGTCCTCGTAGATCAGGACGCCAAGCGACGGCACGCTCTTCTGGATCTCGAGCAGCTTGTCGATCTGCTCCTGGTTTTCGGCGACCGCATAGCGCGCGCCGGCATGGTCGACGACGTAGGCCAGCTCCTCGGTGACTGAATCCTGGTAGACCGGCACCGGCACACCACCCAGCGACTGTGCCGCCGCCATTGCCCAGTAGAGCCGGGGCCGGTTATCGCCGATCACGATCAGCCGGTCGCCGCGGCCGAAGCCGAGGTCGGCCAGGCCGGCCGCCAACCGGTTCACCTGATCCGAGACGTGCGCCCAGTCATAGGTCTGCCAGATACCGTATTCCTTTTCCCGATAGGCCGGCGCATGGGCACGCGTTTTCGCAAGCCCTGCCAACAGCTTGGGAAAGGTATCAGACCTCGGATCTGAGGGTGCCCTCGTCATCCCTGCATTGCTCCCCTGCCCCGGCCGGTTGTACCCGACTCGTTAGGCTTTCCTCCCCATTCCTATGGCGAGGAAAGTTCTGATTATCGAACACCTAGCCACACCCCGGTCGAAGCGGTCAACTGGCTGCTGGTCGCAGCTTGAGTGTGAAGATGGAGCCGCCTCCGGGCCGATCCTCGACCGCAACGCTGCCGTCGTGCGCTTCTGCCACGCGCGACACGATGGCGAGTCCCAGGCCGCGGCTCTCGCCTTTGGTGCGGTCGCGGCGCCAGAAGCGGCGGAAGATCAATTCGCGGTCGGCTTCAGGCACACCCGGCCCGTCGTCGAGCACACGTACCATGCCGTCTTCCGTCACCTCGACCTCGATCGAAACGCCGGCAGGGGTATGACGGATTGCATTCTCCACCAGATTGCGCACGGCGCGGAACAGCGCCTCGGTATGGCCGCGCACCCAGACCGGGCCCGGCGCGCCGGTGAGCGCGATCGTCTGGCCGCGGTCGACTGCGAGCGGCGCCATGAAGGTGACGGCTTCGACACAGACCTCATGCAGGTCGGCCCGTTCATCGGTCGCGACCAGAAAGCTCTCCAGGTCGGCGATGTCGAGCACCTGGTTGACCGTGCGCGCCATATTGACGAGGTCGGTGCGGAGCTGGTCGCGCAATGGTCCGGCCGCCAGCGAATCGACGCGCGCGCGGGTGATGGCGAGCGGCGTGCGCAGCTCGTGCGCCATGTCGGCGGTGAAGTCCCGCTGGGCGCGGAAGCCCGCCTCGAGGCGATCGAGCGCCTGGTTGACGGCATGGACCAGCGGCGCGATTTCCGTCGGCACCGCCTGCTCGGGAAGACGCACCTCGGTGCGCTGCGGGCCGATCGAGGCGGCGGTCATCGAGGCCTCGCGCACCGACTCGAGGGCGCGGCGGAAGATCACGATGTCGATCAGGAGCAACACGAGGAGGATCGGAAAGGTGATCCACGCGACCCGCGGGAAGAACGACGACACGACATCGTCGATGATCACGTCGCGATGCGCGAGGTCCTGGGCGACCTGGACGAAATACATGCGATCGCCAATCGGCCGCGCGACACTGACGCCAAACAGCACCGCCCCTGTGCTGCGCCGCCGGACGTACCAGTCGCGTACCGCCTGCTCGTCGTGCGCGAACAGCGCCGCGCCGTCGGGGCGCGAGGAGAACAGCACCCGTCCCTCCGGATCCAGCACGGCATAGGCATAGAGGCCGTAGCCGCCGGAATAGAGCGGCCGCACTTCGGGCGGAATGTCGAGTGAGACGCCCCCGTCGGGCTGCGGCCGGATAAAGCTGCCGATAGTGAAGGCCTGGCTGCGCAAGGCATCGCGGTGCAGACTATTGGCCGCTTCGTTCAGGAGATAGTAGAGCGCGAGCGGCATCAGCACCGAGGTTACGCCGATCGCCACGACGTGGAATGCCACGATTCGGCTGATGATCGACCGGAAGCGCATCACCCGGGCTTTTCCTCCGCCATCAGATAGCCGACGCCGCGCACGGTATGTATCTTCACACTGGCACCGGCATCGCCGAGCATCTTGCGCAGCCGGTGGACGTAGACCTCGACCGCGTTCGATCCGACATCGCCCGACAGGCCGAACAGCTGGTCCTCGAACAGGCGCTTGGGCGCCACATTGCCGCAGCGCCGCAACAGGATCTCCAGCACCGCCGTCTCGCGCGCCGGGAAGGCGCGGGCGGCGCCGCCGACGAAGACCTGGCGGCCTTCGGTGTCGAGCGAGACATTGCCGAAGGTGAGCAGCCGGCCGAGCAGGTTGCCAGGACGGCGCAGCAGCGCCTGCAGGCGCGCGACCAGTTCCTCCATCGCGAAAGGCTTGGCGAGATAATCGTCGGCGCCTTCGCGCAGGCCGATGACCCTGTCGCTGACGCCGTCGCGCGCCGTCAGCACCAGCACCGGCGTGGTGTCGTGCTTGCGCCTCATGTCGCGCAGCAAGATGAGGCCGTCCTCGTCCGGCAGGCCGAGATCGAGAACAACTGCGGCGTATTTCATCGTCGCGAGAACGTGAAGGGCGTCGCCCACCGTTCCGACCGAATCGGCCGAAAAGCCGCTTTGGCCCAAACCCTTGATCAGGAGGGACACAAGCTCTGGGTTATCTTCGACAAGAAGCACCCTCATTGGTATCGACCCTCCCTGACTTCGCTCAAGTCATCATACTGCAGGGACCTGCAGGCTCGGGGCTTCCTCGCGGTCGTCCTGAGCGCAGCGGGGACGTCACGCTAGGCACGCGGCCCGTCTCCGATCGTTCGGTGAGATCCTTCGCTGCGCTCAGAGTTTGTGAATTTATTGGCCAGCGGTGAAATGACCGGTCTGGCAACCCTCCCGCCTCATCCTGAGGAGCGTAGCGCAGCGGAGCGTCTCGAAGGATGGCCACTCGAAGGACGTGGCAACGGTGCTGGAAACACGGGAGTTCAGCAAGGTCATGCGCGTTGCCACCCTTCGAGACGCTCCGCTGCGCTGCGCTCCTCAGGGTGAGGTAAGTGGGTGGCGAGATCGTCATTGAGTCGCGACGTCGAATTTTTCACAAGCTCTCAGGATGACGAGGATGAGCGTGGGCAACATTCTGCACGTCTTTGTTGGTCTGAGGTGCGGCTTCCCTGGTCATTGACCGCAGTGCGATCATAGCACGCCGAAGCCGAGGCCGGCGCGTCAGGTTGACGTAATAGGAACACGCTAGTTTGCCCGACATTCATTCCGATGCTCACGGCGAACGGAACCGCGTTCTCATGATGACCGAGGCCCCATCGACTTCATCCACCCGCCTCAGGCGCAATCGCCTGTGGCTCGCGGGAGGAGTTGCCGTTGCCGCCGCCATCGTCGCCGGTTTCTGGGTCATGAACAGTGGACCGGGCAATGCCGTGGCGCGGCCAGAGAAGGTGACGCGCGATGCCGACGGCGCCTTCCGCCCGAGCGAGACGCAATGGGCGAGCCTCAAGCTCGCGTCGGTAAGCCAGGTTTCGTTCCGCGACGAGCGCGCGACCGACGGCAAGATCGCGATCAACGAGGACACCACCACGCCCGTGTTCTCGCCCTACTCCGGCCGGGTCACGCGCCTGATCGCCAAACCCGGCGACGTCGTCGAGCGCGGGGCCCCGCTGTTCGCGATCGACGCCAGCGAGTACGTGCAGGGCCAGAACGACCTGGTGACCGCCGTCGCGAGCGTCGACAAGGCGAAGTCCAGGCTGGCGCTCGCACAGACCAGCGAAAAGCGCCAGCGCGAGCTCCTGGCGATCCGCGGCGGCGCGCTCAAGGACCTCGAACAGGCTCAGTCCGACCTGATCGGCGCGCAGGGCGACCTGCGCTCGGCCGAGATCGCCCTCGCCGCCTCGCGCAACCGCCTGCGCATCCTCGGCCGCTCCGACGAGGAAATCGGCAAGCTCGAGACGGTCGACCGCATCGGCGCCGAGACGATCGTCGCTGCGCCGATCAACGGCACGGTGATCCAGCGCAGGATCGGCGTCGGCCAGTACATCACCGTCGGAGCGACCGACCCGATCTTCACGGTCGGTGACCTCTCCACCGTGTGGCTTATCGCCAACGTGCGCGAATCGGACGCACCGAAGATGAAGGTCGGGGCCGCCGTCGAGGTCGCGGTGCTCGCCTACCCCGGCCGCGTCTTCAATGCCCGCCTCGCCTACGTGGCGCCGGCGCTCGACCCCAACACGCGCCGCCTGCCGGTGCGCGCCGAGATCCGCAATCCGGATCATGAGCTGCTGCCGGAGATGTTCGCGTCCTTCCGCATCGTCTCGGGCGAGAGCCGCCTGATGCCGTCTGTGCCGCAGGAAGCCGTGGTCTACGAGGGCGCTCAGGCGCGCGTCTGGGTCGCGCGGCCCGAACAGAAAGCCGTCGTCACCCGCCCGATCGAGGTCGGCGCCACCACCAACGGCCTCGTCGAAGTGCGCAAGGGTCTCAGCGTCGGTGAAACCGTTGTCGCGAGCGGTACCCTTTTCATCGACCGCGCCGCCACCCGCGACTGACCGGCCCCTGACGCGGCCCGGGCCGGACCTTTCCCTCATGCATGCCATCGTCGCCGCCGCCCTCAAGCAGCGTATCCTGGTGATTATCCTGGCGGCGGTCATGATGGTGGGCGGGCTATTCGCGTACGGGACGCTGAATATCGAGGCCTATCCCGACCCGGTGCCGCCGCTGGTCGACATCATCACCCAGAATCCCGGCCAGTCGTCGGAGGAGATCGAGCGCTACATCACGGTGCCGATCGAAATCCAGATGGCCGGCCTGCCCTACGTCAGGGCGGTGCGCACCATCTCGCTGTTCGGCCTCTCGGACGTCAAGGTGCAGTTCACCTACGACGTCGGCTATGAACGCGCCGCACAGCTCGTCCTCAACCGCCTGGCCCAGCTGCCGCCCCTGCCCAACGGCGTGCAACCCGTGCTCTCGCCGACCAGCCCTATCGGCGAGATCTTCCGCTATCGCGTCGTCGGTCCGCCCGGCTACAGCGTGACCGATCTCAAGACCATCCAGGATTGGGTGCTCCAGCGCCGCTTCAAGGCGCTTCCCGGGGTGATCGACGTCACCGGCTGGGGCGGCAAGACCAAGACCTACGACATCACCATCGACCTCGACCGCCTGCTCGCCTACGGCCTCACCCTGAAGCAGGTGCTCGACGGGCTGAACAGCGCCAACATCAACGTCGGCGCCAACACGGTGAACATCGGATCGCAGTCGGCGATCGTGCGCTCGGTCGGCCAGATCCGCTCGATGGACGAGATCCGCACCACCATGCTGTCGGCGCGCGACGGTGCGCCGGTGCTGGTCTCCGATGTCGCCACCGTGACCGTGGGCAATGAGCCGCGACTCGGCATCGCCGGCCAGAACGACGACGACGACATCGTGCAGGGCATCGTGCTGATGCGCCGCGGCGCGGAAACGCTGCCGACCCTGACCGCGGTGCTGGCCGAGGTCGACCGGATCAACGGCACCGACGTGCTGCCGCCCGGCGTCCGCGTCGAACGGATCTACGACCGCAGCGCGCTGGTCGACGTCACCACCCACACCGTGCTGCACAACATGCTGATGGGCGTGACGCTGATCTTCCTGATCCAGTGGTTGTTCCTCGGCGACCTGCGCAGCGCCCTGATCGTGGCCGCGACGATTCCCTTCGCGCTCCTGTTCGCCGTCGTCATCCTGGTGCTGAACGGCGAATCGGCAAACCTGCTGTCGATGGGCGCGATCGACTTCGGCATCATCGTCGACGCGACCGTGATCATGGTCGAAAACATCTTCCGGCATCTCGCCGAGGCGAGCCATCGCGGCCGCGCCTTCGACAAGAACCGGATGATCTTCCAGGCCTCGACCGAGGTCACTCAGGCGATCTTCTTTTCCGCCACCATCATCATCGCGGGCTTCCTGCCGCTGTTCACCCTGTCGGGCGTCGAAGGCCATATCTTCGGGCCGATGGCCCGGACTTATGCCTACGCGCTGGCCGGCGGCTTGCTCGCGACCTTCACCGTCACGCCCGCGCTCTCCGCGCTGATCCTGCCCGCTACCGTGGCCCATGCCGAGACGCGGGTCGTGCGCGGCCTCAGCCGATTCTACGGCCATGTGCGCGACTGGGTGCTCGCCCGCCGCCGCACGACGCTCTCTCTGGGCGTTGCGACCGGCCTGGTCGGCATCCTGGCAGGCAGCTCGATCGGGCTCGAATTCCTGCCCAAGCTCGAGGAAGGCAACATGTGGATCCGCGCCGTGATGCCCGCGTCGATCTCGCTCGAGGCCGGCAACGACTACGCCAACCGCATGCGCCGGCTGATCAAGGGCTTCCCAGAAGCCGAGACCGTGATCTCGCAGCACGGCAGGCCGGACGACGGCACCGATTCGACAGGCTTCTTCAACGCCGAGTTCTTCGTGCCGTTGAAGCCTTTCAACCAGTGGCGCAAGGGCGTCGACAAGGAAGCGCTGATCGCCGAGATCAGCGAGGCGCTGGAGAAGGCCTTCCCCGGCGTCGAGTTCACCTTCTCGCAATACATCCAGGACAACGTCCAGGAAGCGGCCTCGGGAGTGAAAGGCGAGAATTCGGTGAAGGTGTTCGGCAACGAGCTCGAAACGCTTTCCAAGGTCGCCGACGACATCAAGAACGCTATCGCCGCTGTGCCGGGGGTCACGGATCTCGCGGTCTCCGCCTCGCTCGGCCAGCCGACCATCCGCATCGACATCGATCGCGCCAAGGCGGCGCGCTACGGCCTCGCGCCGGGCGACATCAACGCCACCATGCAGGCCGCGATCGGCGGCCAGGCGGCCGGCGACGTCTACGAGAACGGCAGCGACCGCCATTTCCCGATGGTCGTGCGCCTCGCCCCGCGCTATCGCGAGAACCTCGAAGCCATCAAGCGCATCCCGATCGGCGCACAAACCGACAAGGGCGTGACCCAGGTACCGTTGTCCGAAGTGGCGAATGTCGCCCTGGTGTCGGGTGCCTTCTACATCTATCGCGAGCAGCAGGCGCGCTACGTGCCGGTCAAGTTCTCGGTCCGCGGCCGCGATCTCGGCAGCGCCGTGCTGGAGGCGCAGCAACAGGTCGCCGAGAAGGTCAGGATCCCGGGCGGCTACCGAGTCGAATGGGTCGGCGAGTTCGGCAACCTCAAGAGCGCATTGCAGCGGCTCGCCATCGCCGTGCCGATCGCCATCGCGCTGATCCTGCTGCTGCTCTACGTCAGCTTCGGCAGCCTGCGCGACACTTTGCTCGCCGGCAGCGCGATACCGATGGCGTTGACGGGCGGGGTGCTGGCGCTCTTCGCGGCGGGCATGCCCTTCAGCATCTCGGCCGCCATCGGCTTCGTGGCCCTGTTCGGTATCGCCGCCATGAACGGCATCATGGTGGTCAGCTGCTACAACCGCCTGATCGAATCGGGCATCGAGCGCGAAGAGGCGCTTCGCGCGACCTGCGCGCTGCAAATGCGGCCCGTGCTGATGACCTGTGTTGCGGCCTGCGTCGGCCTCCTGCCCGCCGCCTTCTCGACCGCGATCGGCAGCCAGGTGCAACGGCCGCTGGCGATCGTCGTGGTCGGCGGCACGCTGATCGCGCCGCTGCTGTTCCTCACCGTGTTGCCGGCTGCGATCGGCCTGTTCTCGCGCCGACGGCCACAGGAAGCGCCTGCGCCGGCGGCCGTCACGGAGCCGTCATGATGCGTCGCCTCGTCAAGCTCCTGAACCGCTGGGAGCGCGGCTCTCCAGAGCCGCTCATGGGACGTAACAAGCCGAAGGAAGAGCGGCCCTGGAGAGCCGCGCTCCCAGCAGAGCTCATCGGTGTGATCCTCGCCAGCGTGGCGTTGGCCGGCTGCACGCTCGGACCGGGCTTCGCGCGCCCCGATGCGCCCAAGCCCGAAGCCTACCTGCCCGACACTGCGACCAACCTCGTCGCCGGCGGCATCGATGGCGGCGAAGCGCAACGCATCGTGCAGGGCCTCGATATCCCGGGCCAGTGGTGGAGCGTGTTTCAATCGGCCGAGCTCAACCGCCTGATCGAGACGGCGCTGCAAGCCAATCCCGACATCCAGGCCGCCGCGGCAGGATTGAAGATCGCGCGCGAGAATGCCCGCGCACAACGCGCCACGCTCTTTCCGACCATCCAGGGCGGCCTCGGCGCGTCGCAGAACCAGACGCCGCAGAGCCTGTCCTCGGCGACGGCCGACAACAGCTACATCTACGGACTGTTCACGATCGGGCTGACGCTCACCTACAATCTCGATCTGTGGGGCGCCAACCGCCGGCAGATCGAATCGCTCGACGCGCTGGCCGAGGCGCAGTGCTTCCAGCTCGAGGGCGCCTATCTCTCGCTCGCCTCCAACGTCGTGGCGGCGGCGATCCTCGAAGCCTCGCTACGCGCCCAGATCGAGGCGACCGAGCGCATCATCGCCGCCCAACGCGGCACGCTCGATATCCTGAACCGCCAGTCGGGCCTGGGCGCGGTGACTGGCGCCGACGTCGCGACCCAGCAGGCCTCTCTTGCCCAGGTCGAGGCGACCCTGCCGCCATTGCAGAAGGCACTGGCGCAACAGCGCAATCTGCTGGCCGCCCTGACCGGCCGGCTGACGGATCAGGCCATGCTCGAGCGCTTCAAGCTGACCGACCTGCGCCTGCCCCAGGAGCTGCCGCTCAGCCTGCCATCGAAGATGGTCGAGCAACGGCCCGACGTACGCGCGGCCGAGTCCAATCTCCATTCGGCCTCGGCGCTGGTCGGCGTTGCGGTCGCCAACCAGTTCCCCAACATCGTGATCAATGCCGGCATCAACACGCAGTCGCTCAGCACCGCCACGCTTTTCGGGCCGGGCCTCGCGGGCTCCGTGGTCGGCGCCAACGCCCTGCAGACGATCATCGACGGCGGCGCGCTGGCGGCAAAGAAGCGCGCGGCGCAGGCGGGACTGGAGCAGGCCGATGCGCAGTATCGCTCGACCGTCATCGGTGCGTTCCGCAATGTCGCCGATACGTTGCGCGCGCTGGAGTACGACGCACTCACGTTGCGCGCCGCGGTCGCCGCCGAGCAGGCGACGTTGACCAGCCTCACCATCGCCCGGCGCCGGCTCGAGCTCGGCGACACGACCTACATCTTCGTGCTCACCGCCGAGCTCGCCTACCAACAGGCGTCGCTGCTGCGCGTGCAGGCGCAGGCGGCGCGCTACACGGATACGGCGGCGCTGTTTCAGGCCCTGGGCGGCGGCTGGTGGAACCGCGACCAACCTGAACCAGATCCCAAGGGCGGCGCGCCACGTTGCCGTCCACCCGCGCCGCAACCGGCTGCTCCGAGGTAAAGGATGCAAGGTGTCGTCGGCGCAGCGCTACGCCAGCGCGTTCTGGTGCTCATCCTCAGCATCGCGCTGATCGCTGGCGGATTGTTCGCCTACAAAAAGCTGAACATCGAGGCCTATCCCGATCCGGTGCCGCCGCTGGTCGACATCGTGACCCAGAATTTCGGCCAGTCATCGGAGGAGATCGAGCGCTACATCTCGATCCCTATCGAAGTGCAGATGTCGGGCCTGCCCTACGTCACATCGGTGCGCTCGATCTCGCTCACCGGACTCTCGGACGTGAAGGTGCAGTTCAACTACGACATCACCTACCGCGAAGCCTCGCAGCTGGTGACCAACCGGCTCAACCAGCTCGCCCCCCTTCCCAACGGTGCGCAGCCGTTCCTGTCACCCACGAGCCCGATCGGCGAGATCTTCCGCTACCGCGTGAGCGGGCCGCCCGGCTACACGGTGACCGACCTCAAGACCATCCAGGACTGGATCCTCGAGCGCCGCTTCAAGGCCATCCCCGGCGTGATCGACGTCACGACCTGGGGCGGCAAGAGCAAGGCCTACGACATTACCGTCGACCTCGACCGGCTGCTCGCCTACGGCCTCACGCTGAAGCAGGTGCTCGACGCGCTGAACGGCGCCAACGTCAACGTCGGCGCCAACACGGTGAACATCGGACCGCAGTCGGCGGTGATCCGGTCGGTCGGCCAGATCCGCTCGATGGAGGACATCCGCAACACCATGCTGCTGGTGCGCGACGGCGCGCCGGTGCTGGTGAGCGACGTGGCCAACGTCACGGTCGGCTTCGAGCCCCGGCTCGGAATCGCCGGCCATGACGGCGACGACGATGTCGTCGAAGGCATCGTTCTGATGCGCCGCGGCGCCGAGACACTGCCCACGCTCGGCGCCGTCAAGGCCGCGGTCGAGAGGATCAACCGATCCGACCTGCTGCCGCCCGGTGTGCACGTCGAGCGCATCTATGACCGCAGCGTGCTGGTCGACATCACGACCAAGACCGTGCTGCACAACATGGTGATGGGCGTGTCGCTCATCTTCATCATCCAGTGGCTGTTCCTCGGCGACCTGCGCAGCGCGCTGATCGTCTCGGCCACCATCCCCTTCGCCCTACTGTTCGCCGTGGTGATCCTGGTGCTGTCGGGTGAGTCGGCGAACCTGCTGTCGATGGGCGCCATCGACTTCGGCATCATCGTCGACGCGACCGTGATCATGGTCGAGAACATCTTCCGCCATCTCGCGCACGCGAGCCACGGCGTGGCCGCCGTCAGCGCCCAGCGTGCGCCCCAAGGCATGACCGGCAAGCTCGCCACCATCTATTTTGCCTCGAGCGAGGTGACCCAGGCGATCTTCTTCTCCGCCACCATCATCATCGCGGGCTTCCTGCCGCTGTTCACCCTGTCCGGCGTCGAGGGCCACATCTTCGGCCCGATGGCCAAGACCTACGCCTACGCCCTGATGGGGGGCCTGATCGCCACCTTCACCGTCACGCCCGCTCTGTCGGCGCTGCTGCTGCCGGAGAAGGTGTCGGAGACCGAGACGATCGTCGTGCGCGCGCTGCGGCGGGTGTACGGCGCGGTAATCGAGGTCGTGCTGGCCCATCGGGGGCTCACCCTCGCGGGCGGCGGCGTGCTGGTCGGCATCGCCGCCCTGGCCGCAAGCTCGGTCGGGCTCGAGTTCCTGCCCAAGCTCGAGGAAGGCAACATCTGGATGCGCGCGGCGCTGCCGCCCTCGGTGTCGCTCGACGAGGGCAACGGCTACGTCAACCGCATGCGCGGCCTCATCAAGGGCTTCCCGGAGGTCGAAACCGTCGTCTCCCAGCACGGCCGGCCGGACGACGGCACCGATCCCGACGGCTTCTCCAACGGCGAGTTCTTCGTGGCGCTGAAGCCGATGCAGCAGTGGCGGGCCGGCCTCGACAAGGAGGGCCTCGTCGGCGAGATGGCAGGCGCGCTGCGCCGCGGCTTCCCCGGCGTCAACTTCGCCTTCTCCCAGTACATTCAGGACAACGTCCAGGAGGCCGCCTCCGGCATCGATGCCGAGAACGCCATCAAGATCAGCGGCGGCGACCTGCAGCAGCTCAGCAAGGTTGCGGCCGACGTCCGCCGCACGCTCGAGAAGGTGCGCGGCATCACCGACATCCAGGTGCCGCCGCTGCTCGGCCAGCCGACGATCCGCATCGATATCGACCGCCAGCGCGCGGCGCGCTACGGACTGTCGCCGGGTGACATCAATGCCACGATCCAGGCGGCGGTCGGCGGCCAGGCGGCGGGCGACCTTTACGAGAGCGGCAGCGACCGCCACTTCCCGCTGAAGGTGCGGTTCGCCGCGCAATACCGCCACGACATGGAAGCGCTGCGCCGGATCGCCATCGGGGTGCCCGGTCCCGCCGGCGGCGTGGTCCAGGTGCCGCTGGCCGAGGTCGCCTCGATCGGCTTGTCGAGCGGTGCGTTCTATATCTATCGCGAGCAGCAGGAGCGCTTCATCCCGGTCAAGTTCTCGGTTCGCGGGCGCGACCTTGGCAGCGCGGTGCTCGAGGCGCAGGAGAAGGTCGCGGCAGAGGTCCAGCTTCCCGGCGGCTACCGGCTCGACTGGGCAGGCGATTTCGCCAATTTCCAGAATGCGATCGACCGGTTGTCGATCGCCGTGCCGATCGCCATCGCCCTGATCCTGCTCCTGCTCTACGTCAGCTTCGGTACGCTGCGTGATACCTTGCTGGCGGGCAGCGCGATCCCGATGGCGCTGATCGGTGGCATCCTGGGCCTCAAGCTGGCCGACATGTCGTTCAGCATCTCAGCCGCCATCGGCTTCGTGGCGCTATTCGGCATCGCGGCGATGAACGGCATCATGGTCGTAGGATGCTTCAACCGCCTGGTCGATTCCGGGCTGGACCGCGAGTCCGCGCTGCGCGAGACCTGCCGCCAGCAGATGCGGCCCGTCCTGATGACCTGCGTGGCCGCCTGCGTCGGCCTGCTGCCGGCTGCCTTCTCGACCGCGATCGGCAGCCAGGTGCAGCGCCCGCTGGCCATCGTGGTGGTCGGCGGCATGCTGCTGGCGCCTATCCTGTTCCTCACCGTGCTGCCGGCCGCAATCGGCTTCTTCTCCCGCCGCCGCGTCCCGGTTACATCAGAGGCGTGAACGACGAATTCATCGACCTCGGCGACCGCACCCTGCGGGTCCGGCGCCTCGTCCCGCAGCGCACCGACGGGTTGGAGCGCACGACGCTCGTCTTCCTGCACGAGGGGCTGGGCTGCATCGAGATGTGGCGCGACTTCCCGCAGAAGCTTTGTGACGTCCTGCAATGCAACGGCGTGGTCTACGACCGCACCGCTTACGGCCAGTCGAGTCCGTGGCCAGCCGATCCCGGCCTCGCCTATATGGAGATCGAGGCCGACGTGGTGCTCCCCAGGCTCCTCGCCGCGCTCGCGATCGACGACTGCGTGCTGGTCGGCCACAGCGACGGCGGCACGATCGCGCTCAACTACGCCGCGGCCGATCCTGAGCCACTGCGCGCCGTGGTGACCCTGGCCGCGCACGCGATCAACGAGCCGGTCTGCATCGCCGCCATCCATCGCGCGCGCGAGCAATACGCCACCGGCGACCTGCGCGCGCGGCTCGCCAAGTACCACGGCGACAACGTCGACCGCGCCTTCCGCCTGTGGTCCGACGCCTGGGTGGCGCCGGGCTTCGAGCCGATGGACGCCAACGGCCGCCTGCCCCGAATCGAGGTACCGGTGCAGGCGATCCAGGGCGAGGACGACGACTATGGCAGCGAGCTGCAGCTCGGCCTCATCGCCGGCAAGGTCGGCGGCTATTGCGAGACGCGCCTGATCCCCGACTGCGGCCACAGCCCCCACCTGCAGCAGCCGGCCTGGGTGCTGGGCGAGATCGCGCGGTTCGTGGCGCCGCTGGCGCTGGCGGGGTGAGGGGACGTGCGCGTTCCCGGCCTCAAAGCTTGAAGGCGCGCGCCTGCTCGACAATCGCCTTCCGGTCGAACTTGTTGACATCGTCGATCAGGTCGTTGCTGTAGATCCTTGCCGGGTCGCCGAGTTCCTTGGCGAGATTGGGATTCTTGGTGATGTCCGAGGCAATTTGCACCTGCGTCTGCCAGTCCCTCGCCGTCGACGGCCCCATCCGCTGGTCGGGATCGTCTGCATAGGGCATCCACGCGTCCTTGCGATCGCGCAGGATAAACTCGACCTCCTTGCGCCCCTCCTCGTCCGATTTCGATTTGGGCTTGCTCTCCGGATAGAGGTCCCAGTGGATCCGGATCGCTTCGGCGAGATTGGTGCGGGCGAAGATCGTCGACTTTGCGAGGCCGCGGAACAGCCCCACCAGGTGCTGGCGGTCCTCGCGCAGGTTCTTGCGGGTCACGCCGAACCATGACCAGCCGATATCGGTGAAGGATTTCGTCAGCGGGATATAGCGTACCTGGAAGCCCGCGAGCTCGACGCGGGCGGCTGCCGTGTCGAACGTCGCCATGGCGTCGACCCGCCCCTTCTCGAGCGCGCTGCCGGCGGTGCCGGCGTCGCCGATCGCGATGTACTCCACGCCCGAATCGTCGACCCCGCTGTCGAGCAGGGCCATGCGGGCGGTCGGCATCCCGGGATCGCCGAGATTGCGCACGCCGATCCGCTTGCCCTTGAGGTCGGCCATCGTCTGGACGGGGCTGTTCTTCTTCACGATGATGGCCGACGCCGGCCGTGGCAGCCATTTGTAAACGGCCACGACATCGAGGCCGGGGTTCTTGGCAAGAGTCGGCAGGAAAAGCGCCGGCGTCACTGTCCCGAACGTGACTTGGCCGGTGGCGATCGCCTGCATCGTCTGCGAGGGGTTGCTCATGTTCACGAACTCGACGTCGACCCCCTCGGCCGCGTAGTAGCCGAGCCTCGGATGGCGGCCGCAGGTGATGAAGCATTGCTGCGCGTCGTTCAGGCCAGCGGCATTGCCTATCTTCAGGACCTTGAGGCCCTGGCCGTGACCCGAGGGGGCCACGACCGCGATAATGCCGAAGGCGGATCCTGCGCCGACAAAGCTACGTCTTTTCATCGGAACCTCCGTTCAGGTGCTCAGGGTCTTCGCGTCGGCCTCCGCCGGCATCCAATGCAGGACCCGGCGCTGCACGCGGCGCAACAGCGTGGTGATCAGGATGCCCATCACCGAGAGCACGACCAGCACCGAGAAGCTGCCGCCAGTATCCATCTGCGCGTCGAGCTGCAGGATGAGCACGCCCAGCCCCGCATCCGCGCCGACGAACTCGCCGACAATCGCACCGACGACGGAGAAGGCGGCCGCCATGTCGAGGCCGGCGAAGATGTAGGGCAGCGCGCTCGGGAACCGGGCCTTCTGGAAGATCTGCCACCGGGTGGCCGACAGCGAGCGCAGCAGGTCGATGCGGTCCTGATCGACCGCCCGCAGCCCGGCAAGGCTGGTCACCAGCACGGGAAAGAAGGTGAGCAGGCAGACGATCGCCACCTTGGAACCCAGCCCGAAGCCGAGCCACATGATGATGATCGGCGCGATCGCCACCTTCGGGATGCTCTGGAAGGCTGTGATGTAGGGTTGGATCAGGGCATTGAGCCGGTCGCTTTGCGAGATGGCGACCCCCAGCACCAACCCGATGGTGCTGCCGATGAAGAAGCCGAGCAGCACCTCCGAGAGGGTGATGAACGAATGGTACCAATAGCCGTCCTTGGCCAGCGGGCCGGCATAGAAGCCGCGCCACAAGGCCCGCAGAACGTCGCTGAGCGGCGGAATCAGGAAGCTCGGCACCTCGAAGAACTTCGTGCCGTACTCCCACAACAGGAGGAGCGCGGCGAGCAGCAGGATCGAGGCGGTGCGGTTCGAGAGCCGAGGTCGGCGGGGCTCGCCCTGCACCTGGGAGCGGGAGAGCGTCCGGTCACGAGCGATCGCATCGGGCAGGGACTGGGCTTCCATCGCGGTCTCCGGAGTGGGGGTCAATCGAAAGAGGCCGAGTGGTTGAACAGCTCGCGGATCTGGCGGGCAGCCTCGACGAACTGAGGCGCTCCCATGACATCGAGCGAACGGGCGCGCGGAAGGTCGACGGGGATGATCCGGGCCAGCGAGCCCGGCCGCGCGGTCATCACGAAAACGTAGTCGCCCAGGAAGATCGCCTCGGGGATGGAATGGGTGATCAGCACGATTGTCTTGCCGCTCATCTGCCAGATCCGCTGAAGCTCGAGGTTCATCTGCTCGCGGGTCATGGCGTCGAGCGCGCCGAACGGCTCGTCCATCAGCAGGACCTTGGGATCGTGCAGCAGCGCGCGGGCGATCGAAGCGCGCTGCTGCATTCCGCCGCTTAGCTGCGTCGGCAGCTTGTGCTCGAAGCCCTGCAGGCGGACCATCTCGAGCAGCTCGAAGGCCCGCACCTTCGCCTTGCGGAGGTCAAGACCCAGCACCTCTGCCGGCAGCATCACGTTGTCGAGGATCGTGCGCCACGGCAGCAGGATGGAGCTTTGGAACACCATGCCGACATCGCGCCGCGTGCCGAGGATCGGCTGGCCGTCCATCGCGACCCTGCCGGTGCTGTAGTCGAGCAGGCCGGCCAGGATGCGCAGCAGCGTGCTCTTGCCGCAGCCGCTCGGCCCGACGACGGTGACGAAGCTGCCTTCCCGGATCGTGCAGTCGATGTTCTGGAGGGCATGGACCGCCTGCCCGTCGCGTCCGCGATAGACCTTCGACAGCTGCTCGATGCGGATGTAGTCGCGCCGCTCCATCACGCTATCCATCGAGCGTGCCCGCGAAATCGAGGACGTGGCGGGCCACCAGATCGGGGACCTGCAGCGTCGTCGCATGACCTACTCCCGTGAGGGCGACTGTGCGTGCTCCCGCGATTGTGGCGGCCATGCCAAGGGTGACCGATGCCGGGACGATTCGATCCTCCTCGCCGGCGATCAGAAGGGTGGGCCGCCCGATCGCGTCGGCGCTCGCCTGCGACCCATCCGCGATGACGCTCCGGCGCCGCCCGGCGCGCTCCGGGTCGCTGCCGCCCATCGCCATCAGCCGGTCGCGCAGGGCCGGATGATCCTGCAGGAATGCCGGCGGCACGAACATCCCGGCCATCTCCGCGGCGGTTCCGGGCAGTCCCGCCCGCAGCTCGATCATGCGCGCGATGCCGGCGGGGTTGAGGGCGGGCAAGGCCAGCGGCAAGGGCCAGGCGCTGCCAAGGACGAGGCCGCGCACGACCTCGGGGTGGCGAATGGCGACGAGCTGGGCGATGCGGCTGCCGAATGAGGTGCCATAGACCACGGCCGGCGCAAGACCGAGCTTCTCCAGGAATGCCGCCGCATCGCTCGCCAGTTCCTCGAGCGTCGCAGAGGTCGGCGAGTTGCGCGTCTCGCCGCAGTCGCGCTGGTCGTAGCGCACGACGGTGAAATCGCGCTCCAGGACCCGGACGAAGTCGTCGAACATCCGCCGGCCGCCTTCGGCGCCGTGGATCAGCAGCAGCGCCGGTCCACGCCCCGTCATGTCGTAGGCGGTCGCTGTGCCGTTGATCTCCGCGATGGCAGTCATGATGCCTCCGGCACGTCGAAGGTCAGCTCGATCTTCAGGCCGCCCGGATCGAGGAAGAAGATCTGGTGCAGCGGCCAACCCGGCACGGGCGCCTCGTCGAACGGGATCGCCTGCGCCCGCAGGCGGCGGCGCGTGCCCTCGAGATCGAGGCCCGTGAAAGAGATGTGGTCGAGCGGGCCGGTCGAACGGGCGGCCGGATCGTCGAGCAGGCCCGCGAGGTGCACGATGGGACGGCCGCTGCCGTAGAGCCAGTGGCCCGGGAAGGGGAAGTCCGGTCGCGCGCCCTCGACCAGGCCGAGGCTAGCGACATAGAAGTCGCGCAGCGGCGCGAGGGCGCCGGGCGTACATTTCAGCGTGACGTGATTCAAGCCCGACGTGCTTGCCGACGACATGTCGCCTCCTGGCGCGCGAACGGCGCTCATCCGAACAGTTCCGCCATGGCGCCGGACAGCTCGGCGACGGGATCGCTCGGGGCATAGGGAATGCGCCACGCGACGTGCCCATCGGGCCGGACCAGAACCGCGCCCTTGAGACCCATCTGCAGGGCATCGGAGAAGTGATGGCCTTCGAGCACGCGCGGGACGACGGACATGCCCGATCGCTCCGAGCAGGCGCGGGCGGCATCGACCCAGTGGCCCCCGAGCGGGCCCGTCACCAGCGTGAGCTCGGTATCGAACCAGTCGAGGGTCGAGCGGGTCCGCTCGGAATCCGTCCAGTAGTGCGGAAAGCGCGAGCCGGGGCGATCGGTGGGCGTGTAGTGCCGCGGGGTCACGGGCGTCGCCGCTGTGCCGTCGGGGATCACGGCGCCGGTTTCGTACCGGAAGCCGAGCTGCTGGCCGATGCTGTGCAGATGATTGTCGAAATCATACATCCAGAAGCGCCGCCAGTCGGCGTCGCCGGAGCGCATGGCGCGCTCCATGGTCTGCATGCGCTTGCGGTTTCCCATACTGAAGTCGGCGTTGGAGTGCGCCACCGGGCGGCGCTCCGCATCGTAGCTTGCGAGCAGCGCGTCGCCGGCCTGTCCCTTGAGCGCGAAGGCCAGCTTCCAGACGAGGTTGTGCGCGTCCTGCACGCCCGAGTTCAGGCCGTAGCCGCCCGTCGGCGGAAAGCGGTGCGCGGCGTCGCCGACGAGGAAGACCGATCCCTTGCGGAAAGATCGCGCGACCTGCCGGCTCACGCGCCAGATCGACCGATTGATCATCTGCACGGGCAAGTCAGGAATGCCAACCTGGGTGCGAATCATTCCAATGGTGGCCTCGTCGGACGGGATATCGACCCGGGCCGTTCCGTCGCCGATCTGGGTGACGGTCAACCACCGGTCGCGGCCATCTGTATTGAGAATGGTGGAAGCCGGGACACCCGGCGTATCCGAATAGATCCGGCAGCCGGCGACGTCGGCCAGGCGCCGGATGTGGCTGAGGTCGCAGCGCCAGTAGTCGTTGGACATCAGCGCGATCGACGATGGGCCGTCCATCGCGATGCCTACCGCCTGACGCACCTCGCTCGCCGCCCCGTCCGCCCCCACCAGGTAGCGGGTCTGCCAGACGGTCTCCTCGCCCGTTTCGACCGATCGCGTCACGACCCTGACGCCCTCGGCGTTCTCGTCGAGGCCGACCATCTCAGTCGAGAACAGGACGCGGACATGGGGCGAGTTGCCGAGGGCGGCCAGCAGCTCTTCCTCGACCGCGTCCTGCGCGACCATGCTCTTCCAGCTCGGCGTATGCCCGACATTCGGTTCTGGCGTGGTCCGTCCGAGCTCTTCCCCCACCAGGGACTTCGCAGACACCCAGATGTCGGAGCCGACCGGCAGGCCGCGACGGCGAATCGCATCCTCGACCCCCCATTGCCTGAAGAGCTCCATCGTTCGGGAGAAGCACCCGCGCGACTTCGGGTGATCCGTCGTCGTGCTGGATTTCTCCACGACGACGGCAGGTATGCTGAAGCGATGAAGGAGGACCGCGGTTGCCAAGCCAACCGGCCCGCCACCGACCACGAGCACCGAAGTGCGCTTTTCTGTTTCGACCATGCATGAATAGGATGGGCCGGCGCGGACTTTGCAGGCCAATACAATAAAGCGAGCCGCCCGATCTCTTTGGGAGATGAATTTGGATTTGCGCCAATTGCGCTACTTCGTGGCGATCGCCGAGTGCGGTGGTTTCAGCGCGGCATCGGAAGTCCTGCACATCGCGCAGTCGGCCTTGTCGCGGCACGTCCAGAATCTCGAGCAGGAATGCGGTGGCCCGCTTTTCGAGCGCGCCTCGCGCGGCATTCAGCTGACGACCGCCGGGCTTCTCCTGCTCGATCGCGCGCGCCGCCTGTTGCGCGAGGTCGACAGCATCCGCCTCGACGTCCAGGCCGAGAACGAGGAGCCCACGGGCGTCGTTCGCATCGGCACGACACCGAGCGTGGCAGAGGCGCTGTTCACGCCGCTCGCGGTCCACTTCCTGAACAGCTTCCCGAAGGTGCGTCTCGAACTCGTCGAAACGATCAAGCCGGATCCCTCCGCGCTGCTCAGCCGCGGAGACCTCGACCTCGCCATAAGCTCGCCCAAGGAAGCTTATGGCTCGCTGCATTTCGAGCCGCTCTTCATCGAGCAGATGTGCGTCTTCGGACCCGTTGGAGGGGAGGGGCCGCCGACCCCGGCGCAGGACGGGCTCGGGATGCTGCTTGATACACCGCTGGTCGTACCTGTCGGCACGGGCTGGATGCCCAAGCTCGGCCTGCTGCTCGGTGAGCGTGTGTCGCGCCTGCAGGTGCGCCTAGAGGTGGTCGGCATGACCTGCATGAAGCAGATGGTCGCAGCCGGCCTCGGTCGTGGAATCGTTCCGCACTGGACGCTGAGCCGAGAGCTCGCCGAGAAGCGGTTCTGGGCCGTCCCGATCAAAGGTTTCACGCAGGTTCGCGCGCTCGCCCGCTCGCGCGATCGGCCGATCGGGCGGATCGGGATCGAGTTCGCCGGTGCGGTGCGCCACGTCGTGCGCGACATGGGCAAGCTCGACGGCATCAAGCTCATCGGCGACGACGCGGCGCGGGCGCTTGCCAGGGATCGGACCAGGGCGAATATCCAAATGTGATCGCAAGCTTCGCGCAAAAGCATTGGAAAGCGCCGCCCTTTGCCGCGCATTTTCCCCGAAGAACCGTCGGATGAGGGAAGATGATGAGGCAAGCCAGCGACCGCGTGATGCGCGCCGTCGTCACCGCCCCCGGCGCGGCGGACCCGCTGAAGATCGCCGAGGTCGCCCGTCCCACTCCACTTCCGCAGGAAGCGCTGGTTCGGGTGCAGGCATTCTCGCTCAACGCCGGAGAAACGCGCACGGCGTTCGCAGCCGACTGCGTCTATACCCCGGGCTGGGATTTCGCCGGCATCGTCGAGCGCATCTCGGACGACGGAAAGTCTCCGGCGACCGGCACTCCCGTCTTCGGCTCAATTCCGCTCGGTGCCTGGGCCGAGCATATTTGCGTGCCGGGACCGGAGCTGGCGGTCATTCCGCCCGGCGTGACCTTCGAACAGGCGGCCGCTCTTCCGGTCGCCGCGCTGACGGCCCTGCACGCGCTGGAGTCCTATGGTTCGGCGCTCGGCCGGCGCGTCCTGATCACCGGCGCCTCGGGCGGCGTCGGGCGCTACGCCGCCCAACTCGCCCATCTGGGCGGCGCGAACGTCTTTCTGGTCAGCCGGCGACCGACTCTCGCGAGGTTGATCCAGGGCGACGGAGTCGAAGGCGCGACAATCTTTGCCGATGTGTCGGCCGCCTCTCGCCATGGTTCCTACGATCTCATTCTCGACTCTGTCGGCGGTCCGATGCTTGCCAGCGCCCTCGACTCACTGGCGCCCGGCGGCACCTGCATCAACTTCGGCAATTCGTCGAACGAGCCGACGACCTTCGATGTCCGACGATTCTACCTGAAGGGAAACACCACGCTGCGCGGGCTATATCTCGGGGCCGAACCTGCTGGTCGAGCACAGCCGTTGACCCGCCTGGCACTGCTTGTCGCAGAAGGAAAGCTGCGCACGCCAATCGATCGAACGCGTTCGTGGGTCGAGATTGCGGAGGCCGCCCGCAGCCTCGTCCTGCAGGCGGTCGACGGCAAGTCCATATTGGTCGTCGATTGATTGATCGACCAGTTGCGGGCCGGCAGACGCCGAACCTATCCAAGCCAGAGCTACTGGATATTTGAGGTCGCAGCGGACTTGTCGCATCCTCGCCAGGTGAGACCCCAGCGTCCCTCAGATTCGTTACAACCGCTTCAGCTCGCTCGACGCCGCCCAGTTGACCTCCGATGTCGTCGGGCAGCGCGCCTGGGCGAGCTGGAGCTGCTCGCGTGCCCGCTGCTTGTCGCCGCGGCGCACGGCGTCCATGCCGATAAAGTAGGCGGCCAAGCACTTTCCGTTGCTCTTCTTGGCGGCGTCGTCGGATTCAGCGGCGACCTCGAGCTCGCCCGCGGGCAGGCGGCCCATCAGGAACTTGGCGATCGGGCCGGGCCATTCGTAGAGATTCTCGTTGCCGATGTCGCGGATCAGCACCCCCCGTGCGTCCTGCCGGCCGCGCACCTGGGCGGCGTAGCGCCACAGCACGACGCCGAGGCGGTTCTTGAGCGCCGTCTGGCCCTCGAGCGCGGCATCGAAGTCCCGGGCAGCCTGCGCGAAGTTGCCGAGGTCGAGGTTGGCATGGCCGCGGAAATAGAAGGCAGGGCGTCGCTCGACCGCGCTGGTGGCGGCGGCGACCGCCCCATCGAGCGTCGCGAGCGCGTTGGCGAAGTCGGCGATCTGCATCTGGACCTGGGCCTGGGCGATCAGCAGCCAGGGGTCGTTGGGCTTGCGCTCCAGCCCGTAGGCCAGCGAGCGCAGCGCCGCCCCTCGGTCGCCGCCGCCGGCCAGCGCCGGCATGGTCATCCACATCATCACCGGCCAGCCCTGCGGGTTGATCCGGCCCATCTCGGCCACGTCCTTCTGGCTGTCCGCCTCGCGGCCCATCCGGCTGAACACGAAGGCGCGCAGGCTGAGGTAGAAGGTGCGGTTGGCCGGCGACAGCTGCGAGGCCGACAGGATCTTGCTCAGCTCCTCGACCGAGGTATTGCGCGGCGCCGACGGCAGGCTGCCGGCGCCGCGCAATTCGCGCGCCGTAGGGTCCCAGTCCGCGCCGCCGCCCTGGAACTGCGCCCGTGCCGTACCGCAAACCGTCAGCAGGGCGGCAAATGCACCGAATAGTCCAAGCCATGGGCGTTGCATCGGTGCAATCTGGCACAGCGGTCAACGCTCTGCATCCGCCGATTGCCTGACCCCGCGCCGCCCCCTATTTTGCCCACCACTTCGCCAGACAGCCCTCCAGGAGTAAGCCCGATGCCCGCCGTCCATCCCAATAGTTTCAAGGCCCGTAAGACGCTGGCGGTGGGGGCCAAGAGCTACACCTACTGGAGCCTGAAGGCGGTCGAGAAGGAGGTCGGCGACCTCTCCCGCCTGCCCTTCTCGCTGCGCATCCTGATGGAGAACCTGGTCCGGCACGAGGACGGCACCACGGTCAAGAAGGAGGACATCGCCGCCTTCGCCGACTGGGTGAAGAACGGCGGCAAATCGACCAAGGAGATCAACTTCCGCTGCGCCCGCGTGCTGATGCAGGATTTCACCGGCGTGCCGGCCGTGGTCGACCTCGCCGCAATGCGCGACGCGATGCAGAAGCTGGGCGGCGACGCCAAGAAGATCAACCCGCTGGTTCCGGTCGACCTGGTGATCGACCACTCGGTGATCGTCGACAATTTCGGCAACAACTCGGCCTTCAAGGCCAACGTCGCGCTCGAGTACGAGCGCAACCTCGAGCGCTACCAGTTCCTGCGCTGGGGCGCGATGGCGTTCGACAATTTCCGCGTCGTGCCGCCCGGCACCGGCATCTGCCACCAGGTCAACCTCGAGTTCCTGTCGCAGGTCGTCTTCCAGCAGAAGAACGGCAAGGAGACGGTGCTCTATCCCGACACGCTGGTCGGCACCGACAGCCATACCACGATGGTGAACGGCTTGGCCGTGCTGGGCTGGGGCGTCGGCGGCATCGAGGCCGAGGCTTCCATGCTTGGCCAGCCGCAGCCGATGGTCATTCCCGAGGTCGTAGGCTTCAAGCTCACCGGCAAGCTCAAGGAGGGCGCCACGGCGACCGACCTGGTGCTGACCGTGACGCAGATGCTGCGCAAGAAAGGCGTGGTCAACAAGTTCGTCGAGTTCTACGGCGACGGCCTCGAGGACCTGCCGCTCGCCAACCGCGCGACCATCGCCAACATGGCGCCGGAGTATGGCGCGACCTGCGGCTTCTTCCCGATCGACGAGATCACGCTCGGCTACCTCAAGACCACCAACCGCGGCAACGCCGCGAAGATCGTCGAGGCCTATGCCAAGAAGCAGGGCCTGTGGCGCTCCAAGAAATCCCCCGAGCCGGTCTTCACCGACACGCTGTCGCTCGACCTCGGCGACGTGGTGCCGAGCCTGGCCGGCCCCAAGCGCCCGCAGGATCGCGTGCCGCTCGACGAAGCGGCCCAGCAGTTCGTCGCCAACATGGAGAAGGAGTTCGAGCGCAAGGACGACGGCAAGCGCATCGCGTGCGAGGGCACCGACTACGACCTCGGCCACGGCGACGTGGTGATCGCGGCCATCACCTCCTGCACCAACACGTCCAATCCCTACGTGATGCTGGGCGCCGGCCTGATCGCGCGCAACGCGGTCAAGCACGGCCTCAAGGTCAAGCCTTGGGTGAAGACCTCGCTGGCGCCGGGCTCGCAGGTCGTGACCGAATATCTCGACGCCTCGGGCCTGACCAAGGACCTCAACAAGATCGGCTACAACCTGGTGGGCTACGGCTGCACCTCGTGCATCGGCAACTCCGGCCCGCTGCCCGATCCGGTCACCAAGGCGATCGCCGACGGCGACCTCGTGGTCTCCTCGGTGCTGTCGGGCAACCGAAACTTCGAGGGCCGCGTCAATCCGCTGACCCGCGCCAACTATCTCGCCTCGCCGATGCTGGTCGTGGTCTACGCGCTGGCCGGCTCGATGAAGATCGACATCACCAAGGATCCGATCGGCATGGGCAAGGGCGGCAAGCCGGTCTATCTCAAGGACATCTGGCCCTCGAATGCCGAGGTCGCGAAGTTCGTCGACAAGTTCGTGACCGCCAAGGCCTTCAAGAAGCGGTACGCCGATGTCTTCAACGGCGACAGGTTCTGGCGCTCGATCAAGACCAAGCCGACCCTGACCTACGCCTGGGACGACAATTCGACCTACGTCCGCAACCCGCCCTACTTCGAGGGCATGGGTGCCACGCCAGGCGGCCTGTCGAACATCGCCGGCGCCCGGCCGCTCGGCCAGTTCGGCGATTCGATCACCACCGACCACATCTCGCCCGCCGGCTCGATCAAGAAGGACAGCCCGGCCGGCGCCTATCTGATGGAGCACGGCGTCGAGGCGAAGGACTTCAACCAGTACGGCACGCGGCGCGGCAACCACGAGGTGATGATGCGCGGCACGTTCGCCAACATCCGCCTCAAGAACGAGATGGTGCCAGGCATCGAGGGCGGCTTCACCCACCACTACCAGACCGACCAGCCCGAGCCGATCTTCGACGTCGCGATGCGCTACAAGAAGGAGCACACGCCGCAGATCCTGATCGCCGGCAAGGAATACGGCACCGGATCGTCGCGCGACTGGGCGGCCAAGGGCGTCAACCTGCTCGGCGTCAAGGCCGTGGTGTGCGAGACCTTCGAGCGCATCCATCGCTCGAACCTGGTCGGCATGGGCGTGCTGCCACTGCAGTTCAAGGACGGCATGACGCGCAAGACGCTGAACCTGACCGGCCACGAGAGCTTCGATGTCGAGGGCATCGAGGGCGGCCTGCGTCCGGGAATGGACATCCCGCTCACCATCCATCGCCGCGACGGCACGAGCGAGAAGGTCACCCTGACCTGCCGCATCGATACCGCCGAGGAGATCGAGTACTTCAAGAACGGCGGCGTGCTGCACTACGTGCTGCGAAACCTCGCGCAGGCGGCGTAATTTGGCCGCGCCGCAAGCGCGCCATGCCGGTGGTGCTCTTCGTCTGAGTGCCTCGGCAGCCGCGTGCGCCCTGGCATGACGTCCGCGCTCGCAGGCCACATGGTCGCCATGGCGCGCAACAACGCCTGGTCGAACCACCGCCTGCTCAGCGCCTGCGAGGCGCTGACGCCGGAGGAGTTCGCCGCCCCGCGGGTCGGTTTCTTCCCGTCGCTGCGCGCGACCTTCAATCACATCCTGTGGGTCGACCAGTACTATATCGATGCCGTGGCGGGGCTCGACGCGCTCCGCCGCTACAGCGAGCCTGATCCCGATTTCGCCGATGCCCGCTCGATGCGCGAGGCGCAGGTCGCGAGCGACCGCCGGCTGATCGAGTTGTGCGAGCGCCAGACCGACGAAAGCCTGGCGCGCGACTGCGTCCTGCCGCGGCCCAACCGCAAGCCGCCGCCGACCCGCACCGACTTCGTGCTGGCCCACCTCTTCCAGCACCAGATCCATCATCGCGGCCAGGCGCATGCGATGCTGTCGAGCACACACGTCAAGCCGCCGCAGCTCGACGAATTCTTCCTCGCCGGCGAGGAAGGTTTGCGACGCGAGGAACTTCGCGCGCTGGGCCTCCCCCTGCGCTGATGAAATCAGCAAGGATCGCTGTATCCGATCCTTACCTCCCCCGTCTTGGGGGAGAGGCAGAGATTTCGAGGTGAAGCCACGGGCGTCCTTCGCTGGCGCCGCGGTCGAAGTGAGCGACCTCGGCCGCTCGATCGCTTTCCATCGTTTGTGGCTGCCCATGTTGGGATTCCACCGCGTCTGGGCGAGCCCGGACCGGGTGCTTTGGTCGCGCGGCTACGATCACTTCGTGATGCGCCAGGCCAAGGACGGCATCTCCTACGGGCCGGGCGCGCTTTGGCTCGCAGTCTCGGCCGAGAGCCGCGGCCAGGTCGACCAGGTCCATGCTGTTATGCGCGAGGCGGGGGCCGAAATGCTGCAGGCGCCCAAGGAACTCGACTATTTCGCGCCGGGCTACTATTCGGTCGCCTTCCGCGATCCCGACGGCGTGCCGATCGAGGTGGCGCATCGTTGGGAGGATCTGCCCGACCTGCCCGATGCCGAGCTGGTCAAGGTGGCGGGACACGGCGTCACGCTCGGTGGCTACCTCTTCAAGCCCCAGGCCGGCAAGCCGCCCTATCCGGCCGTGATCCTGTTGCATGGCTTTGCCGGCCACGCCTTTCAGCTCGCCGCACTGGCGCGGCTCACCGCGGCAAACGGCTACGCCGTGCTTGCGCTGTCGCTCCGTGGCTGGCTGGGCTCGGAAGGCGAGAACGATCAGGGACTCCGCCAGCCGCTCGATGTCCTTGCAGCGATCGACTGGCTGGCCAACCGGCCGCTGGTCGACCGCGAGCGGATCGGGCTGGTCGGCGCCTCGATGGGCGGCCAGGTCGCGCTGCTCGCCGCCGCGCACCACCCGCCGATCCGCGCCGTCGCCTCCTACTTTGCGCCGACCGATCTCGCACGATGGCGCGACGGCAATCCCTTCGTGCGCGACTATCTCGACGATCTGTGCGGGCCCGAGGGCCTGCCGGTGCGGTCGCCGATCCTGCGCGTCGCGCAGATCGATGCGCCAGTGCTGCTGATCCATGGCGACCATGACGAGAATGTTTCCGTGCAGCAAACCCTCGCTATGGCCGAGGCCCTGCAAAGCCACGGCAAGGACGTCGAGACCTTCATCGTGCCCGGCGCCACCCACTATTTTACCGAGCAGCAGAACGCCGACGCCCGCCGCCGGATGTTCGACTTCCTGCGCCGGCACCTGAACCGCGGCTGACCTCCTCCTGGATCAGATCCGGTCGTCATCGTGCGGCGGCTCGCCGCCCTTGCGTCGCATCAGCCGGTCAACGCCTTCATATCCGCGCGCGAGCGACGCTCGGCGAACCACGTCGCGGCATTCAATGCCGAAACCTTCTGGGCAACCGCCAAGGTTATGAACTGGTTGACGCTGATGCCCTCGCGCTTGGCGAGCTTCGCCACTTCGGCCCGGATGCTCGCGGGCAGCAGCCGTAACGGATAAGTCGTCGAAGCTCTCACGTCGTGTTCCTTTTCAGGATGTCGCTTGGCTTTTGAGGTTGGCCTCAGATCTGTCGTCCTGAGCGTAGCGAAGGAACTCGCAGAATGACCAGGAGCGGACCGTTGTCGCCAGCGAGAGATCCTTCGCTGCGCTCAGCGTTTGTGAATTTATTGGCCAGCGGTGAAATGACCGGTCTGGCAACCCTCCCGCCTCATCCTGAGGAGCGTAGCGCAGCGGAGCGTCTCGAAGGATGGCCACTCGAAGGACGTGGCAACGGTGCTGGAAACACGGGAGTTCAGCAAGGTCGTGCGCGTTGCCACCCTTCGAGACGCTCCGCTGCGCTGCGCTCCTCAGGGTGAGGCAAGTGGGAAGCGAGATCGTCATTGAGTCGCGACGTCGATTTTTTCACAAGCTCTCAGGATGACAATATCCTGGATCAGGATATTTGGGTCATTCCTCACCATAATTCTTCATGAGTCTCGTCATGCGGCCCATGGCCCTTCCACTCCTTCGAGGCGCCTCCCCTTGGCGGGTTCCGCCAAGGGGAGGAAAGCTGATACCGTGCGGCGCGAAAATGAATCAAAGGACGAGCGTTTGATGAAAGTGTCCGAAGCGATCAACAGCCGCCGTTCGATGCGGGTCTTCAAGCCGGATCCGGTGGCCCAAGCGGACATCGAATGGATCATTGCCAATGCCACGCGTGCGGCGTCGAACGGCAACCTGCAGCCTTGGCATCTCTACGTCACCATGGGCGCGGCGCGGAAGCGGCTGTCGGCGGCGATCCTCAAGGCGATGGACGACAACGATCACGGGCCGGGCGGCGAGTACGACGTCTATCCCAAGGAGTTCACGCCGGTCTACGACGCGCGGCGCAAGCTGGTCGGCAAGCAGCTCTATACGCTGCTCGAGGTGCCACGCGGCGACACGGCCGGCATGCAGAAGCAGTTCCGCAAGAACTTCGACTTCTTCGACGCCCCGGTCGGCATGATCCTGTGCGTCGAGCGCCGCATGGGCGGTGGCCAATGGATCGACTGCGGCATCTTCCTCGACCAGCTCATGCTGCTCGCCCGCGAGAAGGGCCTGCATACCTGCCCGCAGGCAGCCTTCAGCCGCTATCAGCACGTCGTGCGCCGCGAACTGGGGATTCCCGACGACCAGATCGTGATCTGCGGCCTGGCATTGGGCCAGGCCGATCCGGACGAAGTGCCCAACAACCTGATCACCGAGCGAGCGCCGATCGGGGATTTCACCAAGTGGTTCAGCGAGTAGCGAGTGCGGCCAAAGTCGAATTGCGGGGGGCGGGCGGCGCGCGCTAAGACTCTGTGCAATTCGCGCCAATAAGGCTTTCGGGAGGATTCCATGAGCGATGAACTGATCGCGGTCAGCGCCGAATGGGCCAAGCGCGCCTATGTCGACGACGCCAGGTACAAGAAGATGTACGAGGCCTCGGTGAAGGACCCGGCTCGGTTCTGGGGCGAGCACGGCAAGCGGGTCGACTGGATCAAGCCATACAGCGCCAACGCGGTGCGCGACGTTGACTATACTGGCGATGTCCGCATCCGCTGGTTCCATGACGGCGTGCTGAATGTGTCGGCGAATTGCGTCGACCGCCACCTCGCCAAACGCGCCGACCAGGTGGCGATCATCTGGGAAGGCGACGACCCGGCCAGGAGCAAGAAGATCACCTACCGCGAGCTGCACGCCGAAGTGAGCCGCATGGCCAACGCCCTGAAGGAACTCGGCGCGAAGAAGGGCGATCGCATCACGATCTACCTGCCGATGATTCCGGAGGCGGCCTACGCGATGCTGGCCTGCACGCGCATCGGCGCGATCCATTCAGTGGTGTTCGGGGGGTTCTCCCCGGATTCGCTCGCGAACCGGATCGTCGATTGCGAGAGCACGATCGTCGTCACCGCCGACGAGGGCCTGCGCGGCGGCAAGCCGGTGCCGCTGAAGGTCAACACCGACGAAGCGATCAAGAAGGCACCAGACGTCCGGAAGGTGCTCGTGGTCAAGCACACCGGCGGCAAGGTTGCCTGGGACGCCGGCCGCGACGTGTGGTGGCACGAGATCAGGGAGAAGGTCTCCGCCGACTGCCCGCCCGAGCCGATGGGAGCGGAGGATCCGCTGTTCATCCTCTACACCTCGGGCTCGACGGGTAAGCCCAAAGGGGTGCTGCACACGACGGGCGGCTATCTCGTCTTCGCCTCGATGACGCACCAATACGTCTTCGACTATCACGACGGCGACATCTACTGGTGCACCGCCGACGTGGGCTGGGTGACCGGCCACAGCTACATCGTCTACGGACCGCTGGCCAACGGCGCGACCACGCTGATGTTCGAAGGCGTGCCCAACTATCCCGACACCAGCCGCTTCTGGCAGGTAATCGACAAGCACCAGGTCAACATCTTCTACACCGCGCCGACGGCGATCCGCGCCCTGATGCGCGACGGCGAGGCGCCGGTGAAGAAGACCAGCCGCAAGAGCCTGCGGCTGCTGGGCTCGGTCGGCGAGCCGATCAATCCCGAGGCCTGGCTGTGGTATCACCGCGTGGTCGGTGACCACCGCTGCCCGATCGTCGATACCTGGTGGCAGACCGAGACCGGCGGCATCCTGATCACGCCGCTGCCCGGCGCGACGGCGCTCAAGCCCGGCTCGGCGACCCGGCCGTTCTTCGGCGTCACCCCGGTAATGGTCGATGCCGAGGGCAAGGAGCTGCAGGGCGCCTGCTCGGGCAATCTCTGCCTGATCAATTCCTGGCCCGGCCAGATGCGCACGGTCTATGGCGACCACCAGCGCTTCATCGACACCTACTTCAGGACCTACCCCGGCATGTACTTCACCGGAGACGGCGCGCGGCGCGACGAGGACGGCTATTACTGGATCACCGGCCGTGTCGACGACGTGATCAACGTCTCGGGCCATCGCATCGGAACCGCCGAGGTCGAGAGCGCGCTGGTCGGCAACACCAAGGTCGCCGAGGCCGCCGTGGTCGGCTACCCGCACGACATCAAGGGTCAGGGCATCTATGCCTATGTCACGCTCAAGGCCGGCCAGACGCCGTCCGAGGAGCTGCGCAAGGAGCTCAACGCCTGGGTGCGCAAGGAGATCGGGCCGATCGCCACGCCCGACGTGATTCAGTGGGCTCCCGGCCTGCCCAAGACCCGCTCGGGCAAGATCATGCGCCGCATCCTGCGCAAGATCGCCGAGAACGATTTCGGCCATCTCGGCGACACGTCCACACTCGCCGATCCCATGGTCGTCGACGACCTGGTTAAGAACAGAGGCCAATGAACCCCACCATCCAGCAGCTTGCGTCCGACCTCGCGGCCGGCCGCACCACCTCGCGCAAGCTCACCGAAGATGCGCTCCAACGCATCGCTGATCCGGCGGGCGAAGGTTCACGGACCTTCATCAAGGTCTACAGGGAGCAGGCGCTCGCCGCGGCCGATGCCAGCGACTCGCTGCGCAAGGCGGGGATCGTGCCGGGGCCGCTCGCCGGCATCCCGGTGTCGATCAAGAACCTGTGCGACGTTGCGGGCGAGACGACGCTGTCCGGCTCCCGGGCGCTCGACGACGCGCAGCCCGCCTTGCAGGACGCCCCCGTCGTGGCGCGGCTGCGCGCGGCCGGCGCTGTGATCGTCGGCAGCACCAACATGAGCGAGTTCGCCTTCTCGGGCGTGGGCTTCAATCCGCACTACGGCACGCCAGGCAACCCCGCCGACCGCAAGCGCGTGCCGGGCGGCTCCTCCGCAGGCGCCGCGGTTTCGGTCGCCGACCGGATGGCCGTGGCCGCCCTCGGCACCGACACTGGCGGCTCGGTGCGCATTCCGGCCGCCGTCTGCGGCATCGTCGGCTTCAAGCCGACCGCACGCCGCGTTCCAATCGACGGCGTGGTGCCCCTCTCGACCTCACTCGATTCCATCGGCCCTCTCGCCAACTCGGTCGAATGCTGCGCCATCGTCGACGCCGTGTTTGCGGCCGAGCCGATCGTCGTGCCCGAGCCCGTGCCGCTGGCCGGCCTGCGCTTCGGCGTGCCCCGGCAGTTCGTGATGGACGAGCTCGATCCGGTGGTCGAGACCGCCTTCGAGCGCGCCTGCAGGGCCCTCGTCGCCAAGGGCGTCGCGGTCGAGCACGTCGACCTGCCGCAGCTCAACGAG
The DNA here is from genome assembly GCF_965279465.1 of Reyranella sp. Lineage (NCBI taxonomy): Bacteria > Pseudomonadati > Pseudomonadota > Alphaproteobacteria > Hyphomicrobiales > Reyranellaceae > Reyranella > Reyranella sp. The sequence goes on along the minus strand of NZ_OZ257242.1, from coordinate 1,388,908 downwards.
CTGCCGGCGATCAATGCCAAGGGCGGGTTCGCCGCATCCGAGGCCTTCGCCTGGCATCAGAAGCTGATCGCCCGGCGCGGCAAGGACTACGACCAGCTTGTCTATCCACGCATCATGCGCGGCAAGGAGATGAGCGCGGCCGACTACATCGATCTCCTCGCGGCACGCGCCGACCTGATCAAGCGCGTCTCGGCGATCACGGCGAACTACGATGCCGTCATCATGCCAACCTGCGCCGTCACCGCGCCGACGCTGGACGAGGTCTCGACGCCTGAAGGCTTCACGAAGAAGAACATGCTGCTGCTGCGCAACACCACGGTCGGCAACTTCCTCGATCGCTGCGCCGTCAGCCTGCCCTGCCACGCCGCCGGCGAGCTGCCGGTCGGCTTCATGCTGATGGGCGAGGCCATGGCCGACAAACGCGTGCTGGGCATGGCGCGCAGCGTGGCGCCCGTGGTCGGCGGCTGACCGGTCGATTGCACACTCCAGGCGAGAGGATTACGCTCGCGCGTCCTGACCTCGGAGGCGAGCATGAGTTCTCATCGCAGTCCTTCAGAAGTACGCGCAGGTCTGAAGCATCCCATCATCGACGCTGACGGCCACTGGATCGAATACAATCCGGTGTTCGCGGAACGTATGCGCAAGCTCGCGGGCGACAAGGCGGCCGACGGCTTCCTGGCCTCGCAGCGGCGTATCCCCGACGCGCTGAAGCTCTCGATTGCCGAGCGCAAGCAGCGCGGCATCGCCATGGAGGGTTACTGGACGCGGCAGACCACCAACACCCGCGACCGCGCCACCGCCATGCTGCCGCGCCTGCTCTACGACCGGCTCGACGAGCTTGGCATCGATTTCGGCATCATCTATCCGACCGCCGGGTTGAGCGTGCCGCGCATCGCGGACGACGCGACGCGTCGCGCCGTCTGCCGGGGCTTCAACCTCGTCACCGCCGAGTACTTCGACAAGCTCGGCGATCGCCTGACGCCGGCCGCGGTGATCCCGATGTTCACGCCCGAGGAGGCGATCGAGGAGCTCGAGTTCTGCGTCAAGCAGCTCGGCACCAAGGTCGCCATGTTCGGCAACGCCGCCCGCCGCATGGCAAAGGCCAAGGACATTGATTCCGACCTGAGCCGCCACACCGTGACCTACGAGCGGTTCGGTATCGACAGCGACCATGACTACGATCCGGTCTGGCAGAAGTGCCGCGAGCTCGGCATTGCGCCCACCTTCCACGCCGGCGGGCGCGGCTTCGGCCTGCGCAATTCGCCCAGCAACTTCACCTACAACCACATCGGCCACTTCGCCGCCGCCGGCCATGCCATCGCCAAGGGCCTGTTCCTGGGCGGCGTGACGCGGCGCTTCCCCGACATCAACTTCGCTTTCCTCGAAGGCGGGGTAGGCTGGGGCTGCCAGCTGTTCGCCGACTTGATCGAGCACTGGGAGAGGCGCGGCGCCAAGGGCATCGCCTACATGGATCCCAAGAAGCTCGACCGCAAGCTGCTGCGCAGCCTGGTCGAGAAGTACGGTCACAGCGACATGGCCGCCGAACTCGACAAGCGCGACGGCTGGCCGGCGCGCGACGAGGACGAGCCGACCGGGGGCGTGCCGGTGCTCGACGACTTCGCCGCCTGCAACATCACGCGCAAGGAGGACTGGGTCGATCTGTACGCCCGGCCGTACTTCTTCGGTTGCGAGGCCGACGATCGCATGAACGTCACCGCCTTCGGCCGCGCCAATCCGTTCGGCGCGCGCATCAACGCGGTGTTTAGCTCCGACATCGGCCATTTCGACGTGCCGGACATGCTGAACCCTGTGCCCGAGGCTCACGAGCTGGTCGAGGACGGGCTGATCACCGACGGCGACTTCCGCGACTTCACCTTCGCCAATGCCGTGCGGCTATGGGGCACGCAAAATCCGCACTTCTTCGAAGGAACGCGGGTCGCCAAGGAGGCTGCCGCCGTCCTCGCCGCGACGGCGCCGGTGCGCGCCGCTGCAGAGTAATCTACACAAACACCACTGTGCAGAATTGCAGCCTCGCTGCTATTCTATACAGCATGAAAGTGAAGCAGCAAGTCCGGGAGCTTTTTCCAACGCCGCTGTGGGTGCTCGACATCCCGCCGTCGGATGCCGCACCCTTCAATGCAAAGCTGCGCGACGAGATCGAGAAGATCATCTCGCCACGCCCCAACGTGCCGAGCGGCAGCAACTGGCAGACGCCGCACGACCTGCATACACGGCCGGCTTTCGCCGACTTCACGAAACTGGTCGAGATCTCGGCGCGCAGCGTCGCCCAGTTCCTGAATGTCGAGCGCTATCCGATGATGATCACCGGCTGCTGGGCCAACATCAATCCGCCCAGCGCCTATCACCCGACGCACAATCATCCGAATAACTACCTGAGCGGTGTCTACTACGTTGCCGTTCCCGAGGCGGGCCCGGACCTCATATTCCAGGATCCACGCCCATCCCTGATCATGCCATGGACCGGCAAGCTCAGTCCTCTCACCGCCAATGCTTCAGCCGAGCAGGCGGTGCCGGGCCGCATGATTATCTTCCCCTCCTGGCTCCGGCACCATGTCCCCTCCAACGAGGGCACGAGCGAGCGCATCAGCATCTCATTCAATCTCATGTTCAGGAACTTCGCCGAGACCGCCGCCAGCCCACGCTGGAAAGCAACGGCGGGCCAGGAATAGCGGCGGCGTCAGCCGCCGTACTGCAGCAGCGCCTCTCCGTTCTTTTTGAGCCAGGCCTGCGGCGGCTCCATCGGCCCGTCGCACAGGGCACGGGCCTGTGCCCAGAAGCGGGCGCTGTGGTTCATATGGACGAGGTGCGCGACTTCGTGCGCCACGAGATAGTCGAGCACCTCGGGCGGCGCGAACACCAGCCGCCAGGAGAACGACAGGCTGCCGTCGGGGCCGCAGCTTCCCCAGCGCGACCGGCCGTCGCGCAGGCTGATCTTCTTCACGAGCCGCTGCACGCGCCCGGCCTTGGCGTGGACCAGCGGGACCAGACGTCGCCGCAGCTCCGCCGTCAGCCAATCGCGCAGGCGGCGCGGCAGATACTCGGCGCGGCCGGCGACATGGATCTCCTGCGCCTCGAGCCAGACCGTACCGCGCGCGTCGGGCCGGTGGCGGATGCGATGCGCCACGCCGAACAGCGGCACCTCCGCGCCGTCGAGGAAGGGCTGGCGCGCCGGCAGGCGCTTGAGGCGGGCGGCGATCCAGCCGGCCTGCGCTTCCGCAAAGCCCACGGCCATGGCGCGCGACAGGCGCAGCGGTGCGGTGAGGACGATCCGACGCCGGGCCGAATCGACGCGCAGCGACACGCGCCGCGCCCGCGCGCTGCGCAGGAACGTCACCGGCAGCTCGGAATCGGCATGAACGATAGAGAGCTGCTCGGGTTCGGGCAGGAACAACGGCACGGCGGAATCATACGGCATTCGTCTGCCAACGCTACCAACGATATATTCAACAGACGCGGCGCAAGCGCCTACCATCGCCACCATGACTACCATCGATTTCCACTCCGACTCCAATCGCGGCACCTATGCCCGGCGCAAGGCCGACACCGGCTGGGCCGACGCCATGACCACGATCGTCAATCCCGTCGGCAAGCGCGTCGCCGATATCGGCTGCGGCGGCGGGATCTATTCGCAGGCCTGGCACGAGCTCGGCGTATCCGATGTCGTCGGTGTGGATTTCTCGGCGCAGATGGTGGCCGATGCGCGCGAGGAGATAGCCGGGTTGAAAGGCCTCGCCTTCCAGCAGGGCGATGCGGCAGACACCGGCCTCGCGCCAGCAAGCCGCAGCATCGTTTTCGCGCGCGCCTTGATCCATCATCTCGATAACTACGAACCGACCTTCACCGAGGCGCGGCGCGTTCTCGTGACCGGCGGCCGCCTGATCGTGCAGGACCGCACGCCGAGCGATGTCGCGCTGCCCGGAAGCCCGAGGCATCTCCGCGGCTGGTTCTTCGCACGCTTTCCCAGGTTGCTGGAGATCGAGAGGGGTAGGCGGCCGACATCCGATGCGGTGAAGCACGCCATGCGAGCGGCCGGTTTTCGCGCCGTCCAGACCCGGCACCTGTGGGAGGTGCGCCGGACCTACGCCACTGTCGAGGATCTCGAACGCGACCTCGCGGCGCGCACCGGCCGCTCGATCCTGCACGCCCTCGACGACGATGAGCTGCGTGATCTCATCGCCTTCATCCGTGAGCGTATCGGTGCACCGCCGATCATCGAGAAGGATCGCTGGACCATCTGGAGCGCCACGGCCTGATTGCTTTCCTTTGGCACGCGAATCGCACACCATGCACGCGGGGTCGAATGGAGAGCGGTATGATCGGTCGGCGGACGTGTGCGGGGGTCGTGGCCGCGCTGGGCCTGTTCCTTGCGGGAACGGCAGAGGCCCAATCGGTGCTGCGCGTGGCGCCCGAGACCCTGTCGCGTATCCTCGATCCGCATTTTACCACGTCCTTCACGACGCGTGATTTCGGCTACCTGGTGTTCGACACGCTGTTCGCGGTCGACAACCACTTCGAGCCCAAGCCGCAGATGGTCGAGCGCTATGCGCTGAGCGACGACAAGCTCACCTACACGTTCGTGCTGCGTCCCGGCCTGAAATGGCACGACGGCCAGCCGGTGACGGCCGCCGACTGCGTCGCTTCGATCCGCCGCTGGGCCTCGCGCGATCCGATGGGTCAGACCCTCACGAAGTTCACCGCCTCGCTCGAAGCGACCGACGACGGCACCATCAAGCTGGTGCTGAAGGAGCCCTACGGGCTGGTGCTCGACAGCCTCGCGAAGATCGGCGCGCCGGTGCCGTTCATGATGCCCGAGAGGATCGCCAAAACACCAGGCAACGAGCAGGTGAAGGAGATCGTCGGCTCGGGGCCCTACAAGTTCCGCGCCGACCTGCACGAGCCCGGCGTGAAGATCGTGCTCGAGAAGTTCGCCGACTATCGGCCGCGGCCCGAGCCGCCGGTCTGGGCGTCCGGCGGCAAGGTCGCTAAAATCGAGCGCATCGAGATGCTGGGCATGCCCGACGCACAGACCCAGGTCAGCGCCCTGATCAAGGGCGAGGTCGATTATCTCGAGCGCGTGCCGGCCGACATCCTCGAGTTGATCGACGCCAAGTCGGGCGCCAAGGCCGAGGTGGTAGGCGACTTCGGCTTCCAGGCGATCATGCGCATGAACCAACTGCAGCCGCCGTTCGACAATGTGAAGGTGCGCCAGGCGATCGCGCACGCCGTCGACCGCTCGCTCTATGCCGCAGTGGTCGCCGGCGATCCGCAATTCGCGTCGGCCTGTCCGGCCGTCTTCGGCTGCGGCATGCCGTACGAGAGCCGCGAGGGTGTGCCGGCCTACGACGTCACCCTGGCCAAGGCGATGCTCAAGGAAGCAAACGTCGATTTCTCCAAGCCGATCGTGATGCTCCACGTCGCCAACGCGCCCGGCATCGCGGCGCTGGGCAACGTGACGCGCCAGGTGCTGGTCGATCTCGGCTTCAAGGTCGACATGCAGGCAATGGACTTCCAGACCTTCGCCACCCGCCGGCTCAATACCAAGCCGGCGAGCGAGGGCGGCTGGAACATCGCCCACACCACCAACACCGTGCCCGACCAGGGCAACCCGCTCAGCAATCCGTTCCTGGTGGCGACTGGCCATCCGACGGCGGCCTGGGGCTGGCCGACCGATCCGAAGACCGAGGAGCTGCGCTTCAAGTTCGCGACGGCCGACAACATGGGCACGCGCAAGCTGCTCGCCAGCGAGATCCAGGTCCGCGCCTACGAACAAGTCCTCTACGTTCCGCTCGGTCAGTTCACCACGCCGTCGGCGTGGCGCAACAATCTCCAGGGCGTGCTGAAGTCGCCGGTCATGCTGCTCTACAACATCGAGAAGAAGTGATGGCGGATACTTTGGTGAAGAGGGCGGTTTCCGACGATTACCTGCGGCGCATCCCCAAGGCCGAGCTGCACTGCCATTTGGCCGGCACCTTGCGGGCAACGACCGTGGCCGAGCTCGCCAAGCGCGCCGGCCTGCCGTTGCCGCGGCCGGCAGACAAGCTTTACCAATGGCCGGATTTCAACGGATTCCTCGAGATACTGCGCCTCACTGCGTCGGTGCTCCGCACGCCTGAGGACTTCAGCCGGGCGGTCTACGAATACTGCGAGGATGCCAAGCGCGACGGCAACCTGCGTCACGTCGAGTTCTTCTTCAATCCCGACTATTTCTATCCCAACGGCATCGACTATCCGTCGATGGTGGCGGGCATGGCCGATGGGGTCGAGCGCGTTGCCCGAACCCTCGGCATCTCTGCCCGGCTGATCTGCTGCATCGATCGGTCGATCAACTCCCCGGCGCAAGCCGTCGAGATCGTCGAGACGGCGATTGCGCACCGACATGAGCTGGTGGTCGGGATCGGATTGGACGGCAACGAGGGTGTGGGCCCTCCCGCGATCTTCGCCGAAGCCTACGCCTTGGCCCGCAAGGCGGGGCTGCGCTGCACGGCGCATTGCTGCGAAGACTACCTGACACCCCTCGAAGCGCCGCCGACCAACTACCTGATCTGCCGCGACGTGCTGCGGTGCGACCGCATCGACCACGGCTACAATATGCTGGCGTCGGACTTCGTGATGAACGAGGCACGCAAGGACGGCCTGTACTTCACGCCCTGCGCCTGGACCAGCCTGCTCCATAACCGCCCGCACCGGCCGCAGCGCATCCGGCGCATGGTCGAGGCCGGGCTCAACGTCACGATCAACACCGACGACCCGGCGATGTTCGGAACCAACCTCGGCCACGGCTTCACGACGCTGTTCAACACGATCGGCTGGGGGCCGGACATGGCCCGCAAGTTCAGCCTGAACTCGGTCGACGGCTCATGGCTCGACGAGAGTGCGAAGAGCGCGCTGCGGATGGCCTTCCGCAAGGAGATCGCCGCGCTGGACAAGGAGTTCGGCTACGCGACAGCAGAGCCGACGGTGTGATGTCCCGTCATGCCGCCCTGGGAAGGCGCTCCATCGCGTCGATCATCGTGTGGGACAGCATGCCGTAGACAGAGGTCCAGGCCGCCTTCACCTCGGGTGTGAAGGCAGGGCCCAGGCCCTGCTCCAGGGTCCAGAGCAGCGCGGCGCCGACCGACGCGAAATGTGCGGCGGTAACACCGTATCCCGCATGCCGCTCGCCGAGCGCCTGGACGACCGGGATCAGCGCGTCGAGCCGATCGAGGGTGCCGACAGCGGCGCCCAGCATCTGCATAAGCTTCTTCTTCTGTCCCGCCATGTCCTCGGGGAAAAGGCGGCGGACATCCGGCGCGATCTCGAACAGTCGGCCGTAGAACAGATCGGCCGCTCTGGGAGCGATCGGGGCGACCTTGGCGAAGCTCGTCTGCACGAGCATGATTTCCTGCGGTGTCATGGGTAGCGGCTTACGCGCCGCCCGCTGCCGGGGCATTTCTGCACCGGCCCGAATTACTACGTGTGTTGCACGGCATCTTATTCCTCTCTCCGATATGGAGAGAGGTCGGGTGCGAGGGGTAGAGGGCGCGCCGCCTACTCGGCCGCGACGCCGAGACCGATCGGGCAGCTCACGCCGGTGCCGCCGAGGCCGCAATAGCCGCCGGGGTTCTTGGCGAGATATTGCTGGTGATAGTCCTCGGCATAGAAGAACTGCGGCGCGTCGATGATCTCGGTCGTGATCGCAGCCATGCCATGCTTGGCCAATTCCTTCTGGAACATGGCCTTCGAAGCCTCGGCCGCCTTCTTCTGCTCCGGCGAGAAGGTGTAGATGCCCGAACGGTACTGCGTGCCGACATCGTTGCCCTGGCGCATGCCCTGGGTCGGGTCGTGGCCTTCCCAGAACACCTTGAGCAGGGTCTCGTACGAGGTCTTCTTCGGGTCGAACCACACCATCACCACCTCGTTGTGGCCGGTGTAGCCCGAGCAGACTTCCTCGTAGGTCGGGTTGGGCGTCATGCCGGCGGCATAGCCGACGGCGGTCGAATAGACGCCCGGGACCTTCCAGAACATGCGCTCGGCGCCCCAGAAGCAGCCCAGCCCGAACATCGCCTGCTCGAGGCCGGCCGGAAACGGTCCCTGGATGCGGTTGCCATTGACGAAATGCTCCGCCGGCACGGCGAAGGCGGGCTTGGCGCGGCCCGGCAGGGCTCGATCGGCGGTCGGCATCTCAGCTTTCTTGCGAAGCATCTGCCACATGACGCAGCTCCTGATCTTTGGTGTCCCGCCAATATGGCCCTAGAGTGCCCCCAAATCGAGGGGGAGTGTGCCGTGGCGATCTTTTTCATCTGCGCCGGCCTGATCGGCGTCCTGGCGGTCCTGCTGACCCTCCATGTCGGCCGCGTGCGTACCCAAAAGAAGATCTTCCTGGGCGACGGCGGCGACGCGGAAATGGTCGCGGCGATCCGTGCCCACGGCAACCTGATTGAGTTCGCGCCGCTCTGCCTGCTCATCATCTGGCTGCTGCATGGGCCCTACGGCCACCGCACGATCGCCGTCATGGGCATCGTCCTGCTGGTCGCCCGCGTACTGCATGCCGGCGGCATGCTCGGTCTGATCCCGATGGGAAGGTTGTTGGGGGCCGCCGGCACAACGGTCCTGCTCGCCGTCGCCTCGATCATGCTCGCGCTGGCGGGTATCCGGGCGCTCTGATCGGGGGTCCGGCCATGGGCGAGCCGGTCTCCGTCCCGCTCTGGCTGTTCCTGGCCATCGTGGCCTTCGCGCTGTGGTCGCTGCTCGATCGGCTGCTGATCCCGAGCGCGCGTTGGTTCCTGCGCCGCCGCCTCAACCGCCTGATCGACCGCGTCAACCGGCGGCTCGATGTCGAGATCAAGCCGTTCCAGCTCACCAAGCGGCAAGTGCTGATCGACCGGCTGGTCTACGACCCGCAAGTCGTGGCCGCCGCAAACGAGCACGCGCGCACCGCCAACTTGCCGCGCGAAGTCGCGATGGCGGAGGTCCAGCGCTACGCGCGCGAGATCGTGCCGACCTTCAACGCCTATATCTACTTCCGCATCGGCTATTCGCTGGCCCGCACCGTCGCCCAGTTCTTCTATCGCGTGCGACTGGGCTTCGCCGACGAGAAAACCCTGGCTGGCGTGGCGCCCGGTACGACGGTGGTGTTCGTCATGAACCACCGCAGCAACATGGATTACGTGCTGGTCGCCTTCCTGGCGGCGGAGCGCACGGCGCTGTCCTACGCCGTCGGCGAATGGGCCCGCATCTGGCCACTGCAGCAGCTGATCCGCTCGATGGGCGCCTATTTCGTGCGCCGCAACTCGAATAGTCCGATCTATCGCCGGGTGCTGGAACGTTATGTCCATATGGCGACCGAAGCTGGCGTGGCGCAGGCGATGTATCCCGAAGGCGGCCTGTCGCGCGACGGGAAGCTGCGCGAGCCCAAGCTCGGCCTCTACGACTACATGCTGAAGTCGTTCGATCCGCAGGGCGCGCACGACATTGTCTTCGTACCGGTGGCGCTGAACTACGACCGCGTGCTGGAGGATCGCACGCTGCTCCGCTCGCTCGACCGCGAGCTGCCGCGGCGCGGCGTCTGGTTCGCCGCGCACACGACCCTGCGGTTCTGGCTCGGCCAGTTCGGCCTGATGCTGCGCAGCCGCTGGTACCGCTTCGGTTACGCCTGCGTGAACTTCGGCCGGCCGGTCTCGGCGCGCGACTGGCTGGCCGCCCACGGCGGCGACCTGCGCCCTCTCGACAAGGATCGCCGCTTCGAGGTCATCGGTCGGCTTGCCGCCGACGTGATGGCGGAAGTGGCGCGCCTGGTGCCGGTGCTGCCGGTGTCACTGATCGCCACCGTGCTGATCGACGCCGAGGCGCCGGTCGACGAGCTCGAGCTCAAGGTGCGGGCCGGCAGGCTGATGGCGCATTTCGAATGTAACGGTGCGCGGCTATATGTGCCGCGCGGGGATCGCGACTACGCCATCCATGTCGGCCTGCGCATGCTGGCGCTGCGCAACCTCGTCGAGGAGCGTGACGGTTTGTTCACGATGGTGGCGGCGGAGCGGCCATTGCTCGCCTACTATGCCAATTCGGTGGCACACTTGCGCTCTCGATGCTGAACAAGCTCTGGCAGATCTTCCTGACGTCGTTCTACGGCTTCTTCACCCACCGGCTGTCGACGTCGGCCGCGGCGATGGCCTTCTACACGATGTTCGCGCTCGGCCCGATCATGATCTTCAGCATCGCGATCGCCGAGCCGTTCGTCGGCAAGCTGATGGCGCAGCAGGCGATCTTCGACGCGCTGAGCACGCTTATCGCACCCGAGCACCTCAAGGGCATCCAGCGCTTCGCCTCGGAGGACCTGTTCCGCGGCGGCGGCCTCGCCGCGCTCGCCGGCGCGGCCGTGCTGCTCTACACCGGCAGCCGCGTGTTCGTGGAGCTCGACGATGCGTTCGACGTGATCTGGCGCGACGCCAGCCCGCGCCGGCTCCATCCGGTGCTGGCCGGCCTGCTATCGCGGCTGCTTGCGCTGGTGATGATGGTGCTGCTCGGCGTGCTGCTGATCGCGGTCATCGTGACCAGCGTTGCCCTGTCGGCCTATGCCGGCGCCCTGCAAGCCTTCCCGGTGCTCGGCCAATGGATCGGCCCGGCGATCTCGAGCTTCACCCACTACGGCATCCTCACCGGCTTCTTCACCTTGATCTACAAGTGGCTGCCGACCGGCGGCGTGCCGTGGCGCTTCGCGCTGGTCAGCGGCGCGGTCAACTCGCTGCTGTTCGCACTCGGCAACCGGGCACTGGTCTACTACTTCGAGGTGACGCAGATCACCTCGGCATTCGGGGCTACTGCCGGCTTCGCGGCGATCATGGTATGGATGTATTGGACCTCGCTCACCATCCTGATCGGTGCCCAAGTCGGCCGCGCGACGCGCGACGTGATCATGAACCCTTCGGGAGAGCGGATTGAAGTGCCGGAGGACAAGATCTAGACACGGTTGGTCTGTAGGTTCTCCAGTAACGAGATAACGAAACAATACTCACAATTATAAGTGGCATCGGAGATCATCATGTTGAATAGGGTTGGATTCGCAGTTCTCTTCTTGTCGTTCGTTCCCGCAGTGGCCCACGCCCAGGTCTATTGCCGGGCCGTCGGCATCCCCCACGGGTGCGTCGTGCGGCCGCATGATGTCGGCGCCCCCGGCGTGGGCGTCGCGCCGGGCGTCGGCGCAGGAGCGGCAGGTGTCGGCGTTGCTCCCGGCGTCGGTGTCGGCGCGCCCGGTGTCGGTGTCGCACCGGGAGTCGGAGCCGGAGCGCCGGGTGTTGGCGTAACGGAGGGACCCGGCGTCGGCGTGAACCGCGGCGGGCCGGTCAATCGCGCCGGCGTTCGTTAGAGTCGCTTACGCTTGGGGCGCGCCCCTCCGGTGGCGCGTTCTTGTCTTTTCTGCACGGTGCGGGCTCTCTCGCCTCAGTGATTTGGTCGGAAACGACCAAATCACGAGAAGGCGCTGCCGCCCGCCAGCGCATGTGAATGCGCTTAGAACATCGTGGCGAGGACCCGGTCCGGCGGCTTGTGGCCGTCTGCGAAGGTCTTGATGTTGATCAGCACCTTCTCGCCCATCTCGATACGGCCCTCGAGCGTCGCCGAGCCCATGTGCGGCAGCAGCACGACGCCGTCGAGCTCGAGCAGCTTCGGATTGACCTGCGGCTCGTGCTCGTAGACGTCGAGACCGGCGCCGGCGAGCTCGCCTGCCTTCAGCATGCGCACCATGGCGTTTTCGTCGATCACCTCGCCGCGCGCAGTGTTGACGATGATCGCGGTCGGCTTCATCAGCTTCAACCGCCGCGCCGACAGGAGATGGAACGTGGCCGGCGTGTGCGGGCAGTTGACCGACACGATGTCCATGCGCGCCAGCATCTGGTCGAGGCTTTCCCAGTAGGTCGCCTCGAGCTCGCTCTCGACGTCGGGATGGAGGCGCTTGCGATTGTGGTAGTGGATGGAGAGCCCGAAACCGCGCGCGCGCCGCGCCAGCGCCTGGCCGATGCGTCCCATGCCGACGATCCCCATGCGCTTGCCGAGCAGCCGTCCGCCCAGCATTGCAGTCGGGCTCCAGCCGGTCCACTTGCCGGCGCGCACCAGCCGCTCGCCCGCGCCCATGCGCCGCGCCGTGGCCAGCACCAGCGCCATCGTCATGTCGGCCGTGTCTTCAGTCAGCACGCCCGGGGTGTTGGTGACGGTGATGCCGCGCTGCCGCGCGGTGTCGAGATCGATGTGGTCGACGCCGGTGCCGAACGACGCGATCAGCTTGAGACGCGGACCGGCCTGCGACAGCACCCGGCTGTCGATCCGGTCGGTGACCGTGGGCACCAGCACGTCCGCCGTCTTGACCGCCTCGACCAGCTCCGGCGCGGTCATCGGTTTGTCGTCGGCATTCAGCCGCGTATCGAACAGCTCCATGAGCCGCGTCTCGATCGCGCTGGGGAGGGTGCGGGTGACGATCACCAGCGGCTTCTTCTTCGGACTGGACGGCATCCCTGCCCGGATAGCAAGTCCGCTCGGCGCTTGTCCAGCCGCGCGCCACAACTATCCGAATGCTCGAAAAGCCGGCGTTTCCAACTGGTTGAGAGCTCCTGTTTCCAACTGCTTGTCGTCCGAAGCGAAGAAATGCGGTATAAAGGGGGCAATGCGAATTCGCCGATCCCTCCCGCTCTGGGCGGCCTGTGTTGCGTTGATTTTGCTGGGCAGCCCCGCACAGGGGGCTGATCCCGCGAGTTCTGCCCAACGCAAGGGGTCGGGCCTGCCCATCCCTCGCTTCGCCTCCCTTCGCTCCGACGAGGTCAATGTCCGCACCGGTCCGGGCACGCGCTATCCCGTCGACTGGGTATTCAAGCGCAAGACCATGCCGGTCGAGATCGTCGCCGAGTACGAGAACTGGCGCAAAATCAGGGACTGGCAGGGCGCCAGCGGCTGGGTTCACCAGAGCCTGTTGACCGGCAAGCGAAGCTTCATCATCCCATCGAAAGCCGCCAGCCTGCACAAGACACCGGCCCCTGCGGCAGAGGTGATCGCCAAGCTCGAGCCCGAGGTGATGGGCGAGATCCGCTCCTGCTCCGGCGAGTGGTGCCGCGTGAAGGTCTCCAGCGTCAGTGGCTGGCTTGAACGGGCAGACATGTGGGGCGTCTACAAATCCGAACCGATAAACTAGCGGCAGGCCCAGCCGCCGCTTAGAACGGGGTCACCGTGGCCCACGCCGTCAGCGCCTCCTACGTCCGTTCCGACCACATGTCGCTCGTGGCCGCCGTCCTGGCGGCCGCGCTGCACGGGGTGGCTGCACTTGCCGTCTGGTGGATCTCGCCGCTGCATCGCCACGACATCGAGGACGATGCCATCGAGATCACGATGGAGGAGTCGAAGCCGCCACAAGAGACGCCGCCGCCTGCGCTGGAGATGGTGAAACCACCGCCACCGCCCGCTCCTCTCCCGACGCCCTTGCCAACCCCGCTGGCCGAGCAAGCCCCTGAGCCACCGGCCCCACCGCCGCCCGCCGCCGCGGCACCGCAACCGCGACCCACGCCACAGCCGTCCGTGGCAACGCGTGATCCTCTTGGCCTGCCACCGGAACCACCGGAGGCAAAGCCGTCGCTCGAGCCACCAAAGCTGGCCACGCCGGTACCGGAGCCGACGCCAGAACCGCCGAAGCCGGCCGTACAGCCCTCCGAGCCGAAGCCGGAACCTCCCAAGCCCGTTGCGCAAGCTGCCGAGCCGACACCCGAACCCGACCAGTCGACCGCGCAGGCTCCGGAACCGCCGGCCGCGCCGCAGCAGGAAGCCGCCGCTGCCCCGCCGCCTGAGCCGCCACCGACCCCTGCTGCGCCGGAGCCATCGCTCGAGAAGATGATTCCTCCGGTGGAGGCGCCTCCGGCCCCGCTGTCGATGCGCGATTTCGCCCGAGTGTTGCCGCCGCCACCGGCACCGCCCCGACCGTCTCCTCCGCCGCAGCACACGGCGCCGCAGCCCCGCGGGCCATCGCCCTCGCCGCTCCAGCATTCGCCTCTGTCATCGACGCCTCGTCAGCAACCGTCGACCGGCGCGGCGACCTCGACACTCGTCAACCCCGCACAGAATGCGGCCAGCACGCGGATCAAGGACGCCTATCTCTGGCAGGTCATCCGGAAGTTCTCCCAGTACCTGCCCGACCTGCGCCAGAAGAATGAAGGCGGGACCGTCGTCCTGCGCTTCGTCATCGCGCGCGACGGCCGCCTGGTGGATGCCAGCATCGTGCAGTCAAGCGGTGTGATCGCCCTCGACAGGGGATTGCTGGAGTCGCTCAGGGCAGCGTCACCCTATCCGCCCCTGCCTCCGGAAATTCCCGGCAGCCAGGTGGTGTTCACCCAGCCGATCGCCGCCCGGCGCTAATTCAGGCGAAGTCCCTCGACAGCGCTTGGCGCACGGCCGGCGGCATCACCGCCATGTGGCCGTAGTTGGGATGATCGAAGCCCACGATCACGTCGCCGGCACCGCCGCGGAACGCCTCGACCTGTGTCGCGGTGAAGGGAAAGCGCATGAACTGCACCGATGACGCCTTGCCGTCGTCGCGCGTGCGTTCCTGATCCTCCTCCGCCACGGCGCGGATCGTATCGGCGCCGACCCGCAGGAAGGCCTTGTGCTCGATCCCGCCCAGCATGCCCAGCACCCGCGCGCGGCGGACCGGGTCGTCGATCTCGAACATCACCGTCGCCACCAGTTCGCTGCCCTGCGGGATCAGCGGGTTGTAGGCGGCGAGCTCGTCGGGAAGCTGCTCGGCGCCGCCCTTCTCGATGAAGAGCATCTCGTGCACCTGGTGCAGCATGGTGTCGTAGGACTCGAAATAGAAGGTCGCGAAGGGCCCGACCTCGAGCCGGCGATCCTTCTTGATCTCCGACATGCGCCTGCGCCGCTCGGCGCGCAGGGGGCCGTACTCGGTGATCGGGATGATGGCCGAAGGCTCGATCTTGCGCAGCGTCATGACGATTGCTCCGTCAGCCCGTAGGCGCGGGCGAAAATCTCGATCGGATGATCGGCGCGGAACGGCTTGGGCGTCTCCTGGCCCTCGGCCATTTCCATCACCTGGACCAGATGCTCGGCCGCCAACGGACATTCCGACGCGACGTGGCTGGTATTGTTCTTCAGCGCCGCCTGCGCCGCCGGCTTGCCGACCTTCACGGCGATATCGAAGTTCTCGGTCCGCGTGCCCCAGATGCCGCCATGGCCGCTACAGCGCTCGATCACCGCGACCCGCGTCTTGGGAATGAGGCGCAGCATCTCCGCGCCCTTCGCACCCATGTTCTGCGCCCGCGCGTGGCAGGCGAGATGCAGGCTGACGCCGCCCTCGACCGGGGCCAGGCCTTCAGCCAAGCCATGCTTCTTGGCGATGTCGACGACGTATTCGGAGAGATCGAAGGTCGCCCGGGAGAGCCGCGCGATGGCGGGATCCCCGGGCAGGATCAGCGGCCATTCGAACTTCAGCATAAGCGCGCAGGACGGCGTCAGCGCCACGATGTCGTAGCCCTTGTCGACCCACGGCAGCAGCGCCTCGGAAACCGTGCGGGCTGCGGCGGCGACCGTCTCAAGATCGCCCAGCTCGAGCTTGGGCATGCCGCAGCATGCCGGATGCACGACCTCGGCTTGGACGCCGTTCCGAGCCAGCACGGCCAGCGTCGCCGCGCCGATCGCGGTGCTGTGGAAGTTCACGAAGCATGTGGCGTACAGCACCGCCTTGCGCTTGCCGTAGGCCGGTGCGGCCTTGTTGATCTCGACCGGCTCACGATGGGCCAGCTGTTCGAAGGTCTCCGCCGCCTGTTTGGGCAGGCGCGCGCCATGATGAATGCCGGCGACGTTTTCCAGCGTCCGGCGCGTCGCCTGGTTGCGCTCGTCGATCGCCCAGTTGATTAGGGGGGCTGCGAAGGTGCCGAGCCGGCCGACGAGGTCGGTCTCGGCCAGCCGGTTCTCGACGAAGCCGATCCCGTGCTTGCGCGCCTGGACGGCGCGATGACGCAGCATCAGATGCGGGAAGTCGACGTTCCACGCATGCGGCGGCACGTACGGGCACTTGGTCATGAAGCACATGTCGCAGAGCGTGCAGGCCTGCTCGACGTCGGCGTATTTCTCCTTCGGCACACCGTCGACCTCGCCGGTCGGACCGTTGTCGATCAAGTCGAACAGGCGCGGGAAGGAGTCGCACAGATTGAAGCAGCGTCGGCAGCCGTGGCAGATGTCGAAGACCCGCTCCATTTCCTTTTCGAGCGCGGCCTCGTCCCAGAACCAGGGGCTCTGCCAGTCGAGGGCGTGGCGGGTCGGGGCTTCGAGGCTGCCTTCGCGCATGGGTCAATCGCTTCGCTAGGGGTCGCTTCGCCAAAAGACGTCGGACGAAAAAGGGGACCCGGACGGGTCCCCTTCGTAACCCGGCGGCCCGTTCAGGCCATCGTGTCGAGGGCCTTCTGGAAGCGGCCAGCGTGGCTCTTCTCGGCCTTCGCGAGGGTCTCGAACCAGTCGGCGATCTCGCCGAAGCCTTCCTCGCGCGCAGTCCGCGCCATACCCGGATACATGTCGGTATATTCGTGCGTCTCGCCCGCGATCGCGGCCTTGAGGTTGTTGTCGGTCGCGCCGATCGGCAGGCCGGTCGCCGGATCTCCGCTCACCTCGAGAAACTCGAGATGGCCATGCGCATGGCCGGTCTCACCTTCCGCCGTCGAGCGGAACACGGTGGCGACGTCGTTGAAGCCCTCGACGTCGGCCTTCTGAGCGAAATACAGATAGCGGCGATTGGCCTGGCTTTCGCCCGCGAATGCAGCCTTCAGATTGTCCTCGGTCTTGGATCCCTTGAGATTCGCCATGGTGCTTCTCCTGAAAATGACGGGTGGATTTTGGGAAGCGGCGTCGGCGACGTCAAGCAGTTTAGAATATTTCTAAAGCTGCAAACGATTCTCAAGCGGTGACGTCAGCGGCGCACGCGCACGATAACATCGACGCGTGACACCTTTGTGCCCTGCGGCGGCGCCGGTACCCCGCCGACCGTCACATCGTCCGACGGGAAGTCGAGCAACTCGTTGTCGGTCTCGACGAAAAAGTGGTGGTGATGGCCGGTATTTGTATCGAAATAGGACCGTCCCGGCGCTACCACCACTTCGCGCAATAGTCCGGCATCCCTGAACTGGTTCAGTGCATTATACACCGTGGCCAGAGACACCGGGATCATCGTCGCCTTGACCTCTGCATGCAGGCTTTCGGCCGTCACATGGCGGTGGCCGCCCTCGAACAGCACGCCCGCCAAGGCTACCCTCTGGCGGGTTGGCCGCAGGCCAGCGTCGCGCAGGCGCGTGGCGAAATCGGAGCTGGGACTGGCGGAGGACATTGTTAACATCATATGTAGGATGCGAAATGAGGCGTGGGAAGGGCCCTTTGGGATCGATTCGGCGGTTTGCGCAACGCAGCCGCCGTCCCTATTCTGCCGTCCGCTCCGGTTGGGGCAGCCGTTAGGACGTGAACAGTGAGCGAACAGAAGCATAGTTACAGTTTCGAAGACCTGATCGAGTGCGCCAAAGGCCACCTGTTCGGCCCCGGCAACGCGCAGCTTCCGCTGCCGCCGATGCTGATGCTCGACCGCATCGTGAAGATCGACGATACCGGCGGCAACTTCGGCAAGGGCGAGGTCGTGGCCGAATTCGACATCAAGCCGGACCTCTGGTTCTTCGCCTGCCACTTCAAGGGCGATCCGGTGATGCCGGGGTGCTTGCCACTGGATGCCCTCTGGCAGATGCTGGGCTTCTTCCTGGGTTGGAAGAAGGCGCCCGGTCGTGGGCGGGCGCTCGGCGTCGGCGAAGTCAAATTTACCGGCATGATCGTGCCGACCGTCAAGAAGCTCACCTATCATGTGCATCTGAAGCGCGTCGTCCTGCGCAAGCTGGTGTTGGGCATCGCCGACGGCTTCGTCCATGCCGACGGCAAGCAGGTCTACGAAGTGAGCGGCCTCAAGGTCGGTCTGTTCCAGGACGGGGCTCCTGTTGCGGTGGCCGGCTGATATGAAACGCGTCGTCGTCACGGGTCTGGGCGTGGTGTCCTCGATCGGCAACAATGCCGCTGAGGTCACTCAATCACTGAAGGACGGCAAATCCGGCATCGAATTCATGCCGCAGTACAGGGAGCTCGGCTTCCGGAGCCAGATCGCAGGCACGTTGAAGCTCAACGCCGAGGCGCTGATCGATCGCCGCCTGATGCGCTTCATGGGCAACGGCGCAGCCTACGCCTATCTCGCCATGAAGGAAGCCATCGCCGACGCCGGCTTGAGCGACAACGAAGTCTCCAACGAGCGCACGGGCCTGGTCGCCGGATCCGGCGGACCGACCACGGGCGCGCTCGTGCAGGCGGCCATCACCACCAAGGAGAAGGGTCCCAAACGAGTCGGACCGTTCCAGGTGCCGCGCGCCATGTCGAGCACCGTCTCAGCCAACCTCGCGACCGCGTACAGGATCAAGGGACTCTCCTACTCGATCAGCTCGGCCTGCTCGACTTCGGCGCACTGCATCGGCAACGCCGTCGAATGCATCCAGCTCGGCAAGGCCGACCGCATGTTCGCGGGCGGCGGCGAAGAGCTCGAGTGGACGCTGTCGGTGCTGTTCGACGCCATGGGCGCCCTGTCGTCGAGGTTCAACGACACTCCGACCCGCGCCAGCCGCGCCTACGACAAGGACCGCGACGGCTTCGTGATCTCGGGCGGCGGGGGCATCCTGGTGCTCGAGGAACTGGAGGTCGCGCGCGCGCGCGGCGCCAGGATCTACGGCGAGGTGATCGGCTACGGCGCCACCTCTGACGGCGCCGACATGGTCGCTCCGTCGGGCGAGGGCGCACTGCGTTGCATGAAGCTCGCGGTCGATGGCTTTCCGGGCGCCGCGCGGCGCAATTCGCCGGTCGATTACATCAACAGCCACGGCACCGCGACGCCGGTCGGCGATATCACCGAGCTGGACGCGATCCGCGCCGCATTCGGCGACAAGCTGCCGACCGTGAGCTCGACCAAGTCCTTGACCGGCCACAGCCAGGGCGCGACGGGCGCACACGAAGCGATTTATTCGCTGCTGATGCTGAAGCACGACTTCGTCGCCGCCTCGGCCAATATCGAGAACCTCGACCCCGGCGCCGAGGGATATCCGATCGCCCGCCAGCGCATCGACAATGCCGGCCTGCAGACCGTGATGTCGAACAGCTTCGGCTTCGGCGGCACCAACGCCTGCCTGCTGTTCTCGCGCTACGATCACTAGAGGGGAAGATGCCTGACGCTGCTTCGGGGGAGGCGACCGAGACGTCGTCGAAAGCCGTCGCGCTACCCGCCGTCGCCAGGCTGATGGAGGGCAAGCGCGGCCTGATCATGGGCGTGGCCAACGAGCGGTCGATCGCCTGGGGCATCGCGCAGGCCGCCCATGCTGCCGGTGCCGAGCTTGCCTTCACCTACCAGGGAGCAGCGTTCGGCAAGCGCGTGCTGCCGATGGTCGAGAAGCTCGGCGCGAAGATCGTCCATGAAGCCGACGTCGAGAACGAGCAAAGCCTGCAGGCGCTGTTCGCCCGGTTGGAACGTGAATGGGGCCGGCTCGACTTCGTGGTCCATGCCATCGCCTTTTCCGACAAGGAAGAGCTGAAGGGCCGCTACGTCGACACGACCAAGGCCAACTTCGTCCGCAGCCTCAGCATCTCCTGCTACTCCTTCACCGAGATCGCACGTCTGGCCCTGCCCTTGATGACCCAGGGCGGCAGCCTGATCACCTTGACCTACGAGGGCGCCACACGGGTGATGCCGTCGTACAACGTCATGGGCGTCGCGAAGGCGGCGCTCGAGGCCAGCGTGCGCTATCTCGCCGCCGACCTCGGCCCGCAGGGCGTGCGGGTCAATGCGCTCTCGCCCGGCCCGATGCGCACGCTCGCCGGCGCGGTGATCGGCGGCGCGCGCTATGTCTATCGCGTCTCTCGCGAGGCCTCGCCGCTGCGCCGCAACGTCGAGCTGACCGACGTCGGCGGCGCCGCGCTCTATCTGCTGTCCGACCTCAGCGCAGGCGTCACCGGCACCGTGCACTTCGTCGATGCCGGCTACCATGCCATCGGACTCCCCCACGACGGCAGCGCTGTGCCGAGCGACATTGGCGAGAAGTAAGATCTACGGAGCCGCGCTACCAAGGGTGTGCGGCCAAATTTGAGCACAGATCTCGCGGACGCCGGATCCTTGTAGCGTCGTCGTGGCGGAGCTTCCTAGACTATCGAGAAGTCATTGGCAGCCACCGTAAGGCCGGCGTCTAGTTTTGCGAACTGGATCGAGCCGCCGGCAGCGCTGCCGTTGCTGTCGTAGAACAGCTTGCCGGTATCGGTTTCGTAGATGATGCGGTCGCTGGAATCCTGCGCCGTGCCGCTGGCACTGGCGGCGAATTGGGCCAGGCTCAGAACGCCAGTCCCGGTAATGGTGCTGAAAACCGTCCGATTGAGCTGGATGGTGTCCGTGGCGACGTTGAAGTCGGTGATCGTGTCGATGTTGGACGCGCCAAGGGCGTCCTTGAAGACGAATGTATCGGCGCCGAGCCCACCGGTCAGCATGTCGGAACCCGCCCTGCCGTCGAGGACGTTGTTGCCGGCGTTGCCGACGAGGGTGTTGGCGAGCGAGTTGCCGCGGCCGTTGATGTTGGCGCTGCCCGTGAGGGTGAGCCATTCGATGAACTTGCCGGTCAGGTCGAAGCCGACGGAGCTGTTGACCAGGTCGGTTCCCTCGCCCTCGTTCTCGATCACTTTGTCGCCGGCATTGTCGACCGTGTAGGTGTCGTTGCCGGCACCGCCTGCCATCGTGTCCGCACCCGTCCCGCCGCTGAGGCCATTATTGCCCGAATTGCCGGTGAGGGTGTTGGCGAGCGAGTTGCCGATTCCGCTGATGTTGCCGCTGCCGGTCAGGATCAACCGCTCGATGTACTGGCCACTCAGGCTGAAGCTCACGGAGCTGTTGACCAGATCGGTTCCCTCGCCGTTGTTCTCGATTGCCTTGTCGCCGGCATTGTCGACCGTGTAGGTATCGTCGCCGACGCCGCCCGCCATCGTGTCCGCACCCGTTCCGCCATTGAGACCATTATTGCCGGCATTGCCGGTGAGGATGTTGGCGAGCGTGTTGCCGGTGCCGTTGATGTTGGCGCTGCCGGTCAGGGTCAGACGTTCGATGTACTGGCCGACCAGGCTGAAGCTCACGGCGCTGTTGACCGTATCGGTGCCCTGGCCGTTTGCCTCCCCTGCCCGATCACCGGCATTGTCGACATAGTAGGTATCGTTGCCCGCGCCACCCTTCATCGTGTCCGCACCCGCCTTGCCGTCGAGCGTGTTCTTGCCGGTATTGCCGGTCAGCAGGTTGGCGAGCGCGTTGCCCGTGCCTTCGACGTTGGCGCTGCCGATCAGAGTCAAGTTCTCGATGCTGGCAAGAGCCGCAAGGCTTCGGCTGATCGTGGATGTGACGACGTCGATGCCGCCCGAGTCCGTGACGCTGTCGGCACCATCGGCGAGAACGAAGGTATCGTTGCCGAGACCGCCGATCAGCGTGTCGGCGCCGAGGCCACCCTCAAGCAGGTCGTTGCCATTGCCCCCGTCGAGCTTGTCGTTGCCGTCGCCGCCGAAAAGCGTGTCATTCCCGTCCAGGCCGCTCACGGTATCAGCGCCAGCATTGCCACGCAGGTCGTTCGCGGCGACATTGCCGGTGATCTTGTCGTTACCACTGCCGCCCAGCGCATTCTCGATCAGCGACCTGAGGTCGCCATTGAACTGGAGCGCGTTGAATATATTGCCCCGCGCCTTGATATCGTCTTCGGTATTGAGGATTGCGAGTTGCGCCTGCGACGTGATCGAGAAACTTCCGGGATTGAGGCCGATCGTGAGATTGTCGGTGTAGTTCGCCATGTCATAGGTGTCGATGCCGTTGCCGTCCCAGATCGTGAGGAACACGCGATTTGCACCGGGCGTCCCCTGTCCCACGCCATTGACGAACATCTCGCCTGTGGTGCGGCTCCAGCTGTAGGTGGTGTTGCCGGCGTTGGTGCTGAAGTCGGCACCGTAGAGATACTGCAACGCCGCGATATCGTTCATCATGTAGGTCTGGGCGTAGCCGAAGTCTTCGTTGCGATAATGGTCCGTTTGACCGCCCACATTCGAACGATAAGTCATTATCGAAAATTCCATCGAATCGTGTGCGGCGGGCAGCGCTGCAATCACGAAACTGCTACCCGGCGCGTTCTGCGCGATATGCCCGTGCTTCAGTCCAAGCGTGTGCCCTATCTCGTGAAGAACCGTGGCATAGGCAAAGTTGCCCTTTACCGGCGTGTTGTAAGTGGTGGTGTTGAAGAACATGTCGCCGTGCGCGAAGGACGGATAATTGACGTCGTCGGGCGGCGTGCCCACCGCGGTCGTGATGACGCCCGGCACAGGCAGGAGCGTGGTCTGGTCGAAGTACTGGAGAACGGAACTGGCTTCGGCAAAACGCAAATTCGCCTGTGAAGGGTCGTTGGTCAGCGTTATGCCGAGATTGAAGAGGCTATTGAGCTGATTGACGGCGCTCGTGGCCGCAGCCTTCTGACCCGCATTGAAAGCCTCGAACCCGCTTATGCTACCGACTTGATAGCCGGAATACTGGCTGGTTTGGGTTGCAAAGCCGTAGGTGAGCGAATTCAGGTTCCACTTCACCCCCCACAGGATACCGTCGATATCCGGATCTCCGCTCAACGCCACGAGGGGCATTACTCACCTCTTTGTCAGATGAATGAGTTGGCTACAGCAAAAAGCCTGGCCTCGAAAGTGTTACCGGTACAGATCAACTCGTTGGTACCCTCGGAGAGGTATGGTTTGGCTGGGTATCGTCAGCGACGGCCTCGCGGCGCACATGTCGATGTCGATGGACACAATTGCCTGCGGGCCTGACAGCCGACGAAGCAGAGCGAGAGCATCGTGCCAACAAAGGGAAGCGAGGGATTTCCAAGACCACGATCTCATACTCGTCCCAGCAGCGGACGAAGAGGTCGCTGCCCACCTGCATGGCCGGCCGGCACGCCTAGGCCGGCGGGCAACAGGCGCGCGCGACGGGCACGCAGGAACTTACCCAACGCGCGTTGCGGACGGCAGGAGCCGTCCGCCATGGCGGCATCCATGTTCCGCACCGAGCAGCTCACTCTCTCGATCAACGCGATGCCGGCGCGCGCCGGCCAGCTTCGCCGTCTCGGCTTCGAGGACCACGGAGCAACGGGCTTCTCCTCGGACCACGACGTCAACGGCATCGCATGGGAACTGTTCTCGCGATCCCGGCCGGGCCAGAGCGCACCGGTCATGATCGGCACGGTGCATTTCGTCGACACCGGCTATCGCGCGATCGGCCTGCCGCACGACGGCAGCACGGTGCCGAGCGACAACGGCGAGAAGTAAACGCCCCTCAAGCCCTGGGCGGACTCGAAGGCATCACGATGTCCATCCATGTCGTATAAGCGCCGGACTCCAGACTGTTGGCCGGTTCGAGGCGCATCTCGATCATAGCCTGATTGCGCGGATTCCCGCGGATCGCCTGACGCCAGACGAAGTCGCCCTCGTTGCGCGGATCGCCCGCGAGATAGAACTGGGTCGTGAGGCGCCGGGTCTCCGGCGTCTGGACCTTGAGATGGATGTGCGGCGTGCGACCGGGATAGGCGACCGGCTTCAAGGTGCGAAAGCTGTAGCGGCCGTCGGTGCCGGTGAGCACCGCGCCGTATCCCTGGAACGCCGCGTCGCGCTGCTCGCGCCCCGGCTGGTGCGGATGATCGTACAGGCCCTGCGAATCGCACTGCCAGATTTCGACCGTCGTACCGCCGGGCACGGGCACACCCGAAGCATTGAGGACGCGCCCGTGCAGATGCAGCACTGTGCCCATGGCACGCGCGGGGGAACCGCGCACCTGCACGAGGTCGTTGTCGGCGTCGACCGGAAGGGACGTCGGGTAGAACGGTCCCTCGGTCTGCAGCGGAGTCAGGGCTCGCATGTCCGCGAACGCCGGGCCTCGCGGCACGACGGCCGTCGCGGCGGTGGCCAGCACCAAGCGGCGGGACACGGTTGGCATGACACCTCCCTTTATCGGCCGATCAACATTACCAGCTTGAGATCGACCCGGCTCGCCAGGGTGAACGCAATCTGCTCATAGAGAAGCCGGCCATCGCGGGGGTGCTCGAAAGCGCGCTCCCCGCCCAGCGGGACCACCACCTCATGCTCGTCCCAGCAGCGCGCGAAGAAGTCGCTGCGTGTCCGCAGGTCGTCGACCAGCGCGACCAGAGCAGGGTCGTCGAGGCGTCGGCTCGACTCGGCGCGGAACTCCGCCAGCACGCGGCGAGCCCGCTCCATCCAGTCGGGAATGACCTGACGCGCGATGGGGTTCAGGAACACGTAGCGCAGCAGGTTGGGCTCTTCACCATCGAGCCAGCCGACGAACAGGCGGCGGGCCGCGTCGTTAGAGCGCGAACGAACTCGCCCAGCGCGCGCTGCTGACGGCCGGAACGGTCGGTCATGGTGCCATTTATACTCGTATAACTGGTTGCCTTGCACCAGCGTGTGCAATCTGGTGACCTACGCGGCGTCACCAAAGGGGAGGCCAACTTGCGCCGCTTTCATATCGCTCTCGCCGTCGCCGACCTCACAGCCTCGATCGAGGACTATAGCCGTCGCCTCGGAGTGACGCCCACGGCCGTCGTGCCCGGCAAGTATGCGCTGTTCCGCACCGAGCAGCTCAATTTCTCGATCAACGAGATGCCGGCGCGGGCCGGTCAGCTGCGCCATCTCGGCTTCGAGGACGACGTGGCAACTGGCTTCTCCTCGGACCACGACGTCAACGGCATCGAATGGGAGCTGTTCTCGCCGGCCGGCCAGGACGCCAAGATCCCGGAGGTCTACGGCACGAACGTCGTGTGGAGCCGGCGGGCAGCTGAATGAAAAACGGCGGCCCGAAGGCCGCCGTTTTCGTCTTAGGGTGGGTCCGGCCTACTCGGCGGCCGGCGCGTCGGCAGGCTGCGGCTTGATTTCCTCGCCGGTCTCCTGGTCGACCGACTTCATCGAGAGGCGGACCTTGCCTCGGTCGTCGACGCCCAGGACCTTGACCTTCACCTGGTCGCCTTCCTTGATCACGTCGGTCACCTTGGCGACGCGGCGCGGCGCCAGCTCGGAGATGTGCACGAGGCCGTCGCGAGCGCCGAGGAAGTTCACGAAGGCACCGAACTCGACGGTCTTCACGACCTTGCCGTTGTAGACCACGCCCACTTCGGGCTCGGCGACGATACCCTTGATCCAGTCGATCGCGGCCTGACCCTGCTTGGCGTCGACCGCGGCAACCTTGATCGTGCCGTCGTCCTCGATGTCGATCTTGGTGCCGGTTGTCTCGGTGATCTCGCGGATCACCTTGCCGCCGGTGCCGATCACTTCCCGGATCTTGTCCTTCGGGATGGTGAACTGGGTGATGCGCGGCGCGTTCTGGCTGACGCTCTCACGCGCGCCGCCCAGGCCCTTGGCCATCTCGCCCAGGATGTGCAGCCGGCCGTCCTTGGCCTGATCCAGCGCCACCCGCATGATCTCCTCGTTGATCGAGGTGATCTTGATGTCCATCTGCAGCGCGGTGATACCACGATCGGTGCCGGCGACCTTGAAATCCATGTCGCCGAGATGATCCTCGTCACCCAGGATGTCCGACAGGACGGCGAAGCGGTCGCCTTCCTTGATCAGGCCCATGGCGATGCCCGCGACCGAACGCTCGAGCGGCACGCCGGCATCCATCAGCGACAGCGCGCCGCCGCAGACCGAGGCCATCGACGACGAGCCGTTGCTTTCGGTGATCTCCGACACGATGCGGACCGTGTAGGGGAACTTGTCCTTGCCGGGCAGCATCGGGCGCAGTGCGCGCCAGGCGAGCTTGCCGTGGCCGATCTCGCGGCGTCCGGGCGAGCCCATGCGACGCACTTCGCCGACCGCGTACGGAGGCATGTTGTAGTGCATCATGAACGCCTCGCGGTACTCGCCCTCGAGCGCGTCGATGATCTGCTCGTCCTGGCCGGTGCCGAGCGTGGCGACGACCAGCGCCTGGGTCTCGCCACGGGTGAACAACGAGGAGCCGTGGGCGCGCGGCAGGATGCCGACCTCGGCCACGATCGGGCGCACGGTCTTGGTGTCGCGGCCGTCGATGCGCTTGCCGGTGTCGAGGATGGCATTGCGCACGACGTCGGCCTCGAGGTTGCCGAACTGCTCGCCGAACGCGAGGAGCTCCGCATCCTTGCCTTCGAACAGCTTCCGGGCCTCGTCCTTGACCGCACTTACCTTCTTCTGACGCGCCAGCTTGACGGTCTCGGTGTAGGCCTCGGCCATCTTCTCGCGCATCGTGGCCTTCAGCGTCTCGGCCACCGTCTTGGCGGCTTCCGGCGGCTCGCTGAGCGGCAACGGATCCTTGGCGGCATGCTCGGCGAGCTGGATGATCGCCTCGATCACCGGCTGGAACGAGCGATGGCCCTCCATTACCGCCGACAGCATCACATCTTCGGGCAGTTCCTTGGCCTCGGACTCGACCATCAGCACGCCTTCGGTGGTACCGGCAACGACGAGGTCGAGCGTGCTCTTCTCGGTCTGCTCGAGCGTCGGATTCACGACGAACTTGCCGTCGAGATAGCCGATGCGCGCCGCGCCGATCGGGCCCAGGAAGGGCGCGCCCGACAGCGTCAGCGCCGCCGAGGTGGCGACCAGCGACAGGATGTCGGGATCGTTCTCCATGTCGTGCGCGAGCGTGGTGATCACGACCAGCGTCTCGTTGCGGAAGCTTTCGTGGAACAGCGGCCGGATCGGGCGGTCGATCAGGCGCGAGGTCAGCACTTCCTTCTCGGAGGGACGGCCCTCGCGCTTGAAGAAGCCGCCCGGGATCTTGCCGGCGGCGAAGGCCTTCTCCTGGTAGTTGACGGTCAGCGGGAAGAAATCGAGGCCGGGCTTCGGCTTCTTCTCGAACACGACGGTGGCCAGCACCGTGGTGCCGCCGTAGGTGGCCAGAACCGCACCGTCGGCCTGACGCGCGATCTTGCCGGTCTCCAGGACCAGCTTGCGGCCGGCCCAGTCGATTTCCTTGCGGAACACTTTGAACATATCGCTCATATCGATCTTTCCTTTCCTACCGGCCGTGCGCCCCCGTTTGGCGACGACCGCCTGCCGACGCCCTTGCATCGGCAGGACCGGGACAGGCCTTTGCAACAGCCCCTGCCTTCCCGGTACCTGCGAGGTCGCATCGACCGGCCGTAAGAATCGGGGACCGGAAGATGCGACGCGAAAAGGCCCCGCCGAACGGGCGGGGCCATGAACTCAACGACGCAGACCCAGACGCTCGATCAACGATGCGTAGCGCTTGCTGTCCTTGGCCTTGAGGTAGTCGAGCAGACGACGGCGCTGGCCGACCATCTTGAGCAGGCCGCGGCGCGAATGATGATCCTTCGCGTGGCCCTTGAAGTGCTCGGTGAGGTTGGTGATGCGTGTGGTCAGGATCGCGACCTGCACTTCCGGCGAACCGGTGTCGCCTTCACCCTGGGCATACGACTTGATGAGCTCCGCCTTGCGCTCGGCTGTGATCGACATCGGACTCTCCTGAAAACTAGAGGTTGAACACGCGTACCGGCTGAAGGGCCACGCCGTCGGAACGGACGAGAGCCACCAGCTTGCTGCCTGTTTCGGCGCGGACCAGCGCGCCGGACGGCGGTACGTCCCGGGTCAAGAGCACCGGCTGGCCGTGGCGCAGCTGGTTCGCTTGGGTTTCCGTCAGGGCCAGCGCCGGGATGTCGTCCAGCGCGGTCGCGACGGGGGCCAGGGCCCCGAGAAGCGGCGGAATATGCCCGAGGGCCTCCAGTTTGGGAAGCGAAATGGCCGCGTCCTCGCGGAACGGTCCGGCGACGGTCCGACGCAGCGCCGAGAGGTGTCCGACGGTGCCAAGCATCAGCGCCAGATCCCGGCCAAGTGACCGGATATAGGTGCCCTTGCCACAGGCCACCACGAAATCTGCCTGGTCCGCGTCGAGACGGCCCAGCAGCTCGAGGCGGTCGATCCTCACCGTGCGCGGTTTCAACTCGACCGTCGCGCCGGCGCGCGCGAGGTCATAAGCCCGCTTGCCGTCGATTTTCAGCGCCGAGAAGATCGGCGGCATCTGCTCGATGTCGCCCAGGAATCGGGGGAGTGCCTGGCGGATCGCCTCGTCCGCCGGCCGCGCGTCGCTGGTTGCGGTCACCTCGCCTTCGCCGTCCTCCGTCGAGCGCGCCTCGCCGAACCGGAGGGTGAAGCGGTACTCCTTGCGGCCGTCCATGACGAACGGGACGGTCTTGGTCGCTTCGCCCAGGGCGATCGGCAACACACCGGTGGCGAGCGGATCGAGCGTGCCGCCGTGGCCGGCCTTCTCGGCCGA
Organism: Reyranella sp.; assembly: GCF_965279465.1. Lineage (NCBI taxonomy): Bacteria > Pseudomonadati > Pseudomonadota > Alphaproteobacteria > Hyphomicrobiales > Reyranellaceae > Reyranella > Reyranella sp. The sequence continues at coordinate 1,360,473 of NZ_OZ257242.1, read as the reverse complement.
GAACAGCCAGCGCACGCGCCCGACCGCCGTGGTCGAGCCCATGCCCAGCGGCTTGTCGAGCACGACCCAGCCGTCGATCTTGTTCTTCGGTCGCTTCATGATTCAACGCTGGGAGCGCGGGTCTCCAGACCCGCTCGGATTCATCAGCGGGTCTGGAGACCCACGCTCCCAGCCTCACTCCTCTTCGATGTCGCGCGCCACGTCGGGACGGCGCAGGAGGGCGCCGATCTTGTCGGCCTCGTCGAAGGTGCGGTCGAGCTGGAAGCGAATCTCGGGGGCGCTTCGCAGACCCGCCTTCTCGCTCACCCGGGCACGGAACCACGGCGCCGCGCGCCGCAAGGCGGAGAGCAGCCGATCGGTGTCCTTGCCGCCGAGCGGCATCACGAAAGCGATCGCATTGCGCAGATCGGGGCTGACATCGACCGACGTCACCGTGATCGTCGCATCGCGCAGATCCGGATCGCGCATGTTGCCGCGCTCGAGGAGCTCCGCGAGCAGGTGGCGAATCTCCTCGCCGACGCGGAGCTGCCGCTGGCCAGGGGCGCGATTTTCTTTTTCAGGGGCGTGACGCCGGGGCATGGCGTGTTCCTCATCGTCTCGTGGACTGCGCCTCCTGCGCGCTCATGAGCTCGAGCGCGCAGGAGGCGCAGTTCGGAAGAGCAAGGCGCGCCACGTGTGTGGCGCGCTGCCAGCCTTTACAGGGTCGGCTTGACCTCTTCGACGTCGAAGCACTCGATCACGTCGCCGACCTTCATGTCGTCGTAGTTCTCGAACGCCATGCCGCACTCGAAGCCGTGCTGGACCTCGCGGACCTCGTCCTTGAAGCGGCGCAGGGTCTTCAGCGTGCCTTCGTGGATCACGACATTGTCGCGCAGCAGGCGGACCTTGGCGCCGCGCTTGACGATGCCTTCCGTGACCATGCAGCCCGCGACATTGCCGGTCTTGGTGATGCGGAAGATCTCGCGGATCTGCGCATTGCCGAGGAAGGTCTCCTTGTAGGTCGGATCGACGAGGCCGAGCATCAGCGCCTCGATGTCCTCGGTGACCTTGTAGATGATGCTGTAGTAGCGGATGTCGATCTTGTCGCGCTTGGCGATCTCACGGGCCTGCGGGTTCGCCCGCACGTTGAAGCCGATGATCAATGCGCCCGACGCCTTGGCGAGCGTCAGGTCGGCCTCGCTGATTCCGCCCACGCCGCTCAGCACGACGCGGGTCGCCACCTTTTCGGTCGACAGCCGCGAGATCGCGCCCGCGAGTGCCTCGGCCGAGCCCTGCACGTCGGCCTTGATCAGCACCGGCAGTTCCTTGGCCGTACCCTCGCGGATGCCCTTCATCATCTCTTCCAGCGTGCCGCGGCCACCGGCGACGCGGGCAAGCTGGGCCTGGCGGTCGCGACGGACGCGGAAGTCGGCGATCTCGCGCGCACGCGCCTCGCTCTCCACGACATGGAACTCATCGCCTGCCTGCGGCGTGCCGTCGAGGCCCAGGATCTCCACGGGGAATGCAGGCCCCGCCGACTCCACCACCTGGGCGTGATCGTCGACCAGGCGACGCACACGACCCCACACCGCGCCGGCGACGAGGACGTCGCCGACTTTCAGCGTGCCGCGCTGGACCAGCACGGTCGCGACCGAGCCACGGCCCGGATCGAGCTTGGCCTCGACCACGACGCCGTCGGCAGCGCGATCGGGATTGGCCTTGAGGTCGAGCAGCTCGGCCTGCAGCAGGATCGCTTCCTCGAGCTTGTCGAGGTTCATCCTCTTCGTGGCCGAGACCTCGATCGACTGCACCTCGCCGCCCAGCTCCTCGACCTGGATCTCGTCCCGCAGCAGCTCGTTACGCACGCGGCTGGGATCGGCGCCCTCCTTGTCCATCTTGTTGATGGCCACGATGATCGGCACGCCGGCCGCCTTCGCGTGGGCGATCGCCTCCCTGGTCTGGGGCATGACACCGTCGTCCCCCGCGACCACCAGCACCACGATGTCCGTCACCTTGGCGCCGCGGGCGCGCATGGCGGTGAACGCCTCGTGACCCGGCGTGTCGAGGAAGGTGATCTTCTGGCCCGAGGTCAGCGACACCTGGTAGGCGCCGATGTGCTGGGTGATCCCACCCGCTTCGCCGCCTGCCACATCCGTGGCGCGCAGTGCGTCGAGCAGCGAGGTCTTGCCGTGGTCGACGTGGCCCATGATGGTGACCACCGGCGGCCGCGCGACCCGCTTGTCGTCGGCATCGGCGGCATCGACCAGACCGGTCTCGACGTCACCTTCGGTGACGCGCTTGAACCGGTGACCCATCTCGGTCACCACCAGCTCGGCGGTATCGGGATCGATCACCTGGTTGATGGTGGCCATCACACCCATGCCCATCAGCGTCTTGATCACGTCGGCGCCGCGCTCCGACATGCGGGCGGCGAGTTCCTGGACCGTGATGGTCTCGGGAATGGTGACCTCGCGATAGACCTTCTGCTGCGGCTCGTTGGACGCATCGCGGCGACGCTCACGCTCCAGGCGGCGGCGCTGCTGCGCCACCGACCGGCTGCGGAAATCGTTCTCGCCCTCGACCGCGCGACCCACGTCGATCTTGTCGGAGCGGCGCTTCGGTCCCTCGCGGCGCGCACCCGGCGCTGCCGCCGGACGCTTGGGCGGGGCCAGGGGCGGGCGTGCCGGTGGACGACGCAGCGCGCCGGTGCCAGCACCTGCGCCGGCGGCCGGCGGCGGCGACCCCGGCGGGCGGCGCACGATGGTCGGACCGCCCGGATTCGGGGTCGACAGCGTCGGCCGCGCCGCGCCGATCTCCTCGACCTGCCGAGCCATCGGCGTCTGCGGCGCCGCGCCTGCCTGGTCCATGCGCTTCTGGACGAGCGCATCGGCCTTGCGCTTGATCTCGTCCTCGGTCTTCTTGCGCGCCTCTTCCTCGGCGAGGCGCTTCCTGTGCTCCTCTTCGGCCGCGGACCGCAGCTTCTCCTCGGCCTCGCGACGCTTGGCCTCCTCGGCCGCGCGCTGGCGCGCGATCTCGGCGTCCCGGTTGGCGTCGACCAGGGCCCGGGCGCGGGCGATCTTCTCCTCTTCCGTCAGCGTGCGCAGCACGATGCCGCGACCACCGGACTGGCCCGGACGGTTCGACGAGCCCGACCGCGGAGGCGCGGACGGCGACGAGGAGCGCTGCGACGTCGGGGCGGGCGCGGAACCACCGCCCGACCGAAAGCCGGGACGAGCGGGCGGCGCCGGTGCACGGCCCGACGGTGCGGGCGACGATGCGCGGACGGGCGGCGCGGGGGCGCGGACGGGCGGCGCGGGCGCGCGGACGGGCGGCGCGGGAGCGCGGACGGATGGCGCGGGCGCTGCAGTCGCCACCGGAGCGGGCGCAGGGGCTGGGGCTAATGCCGGGGCCGGCGGTGCCGGAGCGGGCGTCGGCGCGGCTGCCGCCGGCGCGACTGCTATCGGTGCCGGCGCGGGAGCCGGCACCACGACGGGAGCGGGGGCAGGAGCCGGCGCAGGGGCGACAGGCTGCTGAACGGGCACGGCGGCAGCAGCCGCTGCTTTCGCGGCGGCGGCGGCGGCCGCAGCAGCAGCAGCAGCATCGGCAGCAGCAACGGCGGCTGCAGCAGCAGCTGAAATTGGAGCCGATGGCGCAGCCGCTGCCGGTGTCGGGCGCTTGATCGGCTTCTTGACCTCGACCGTGACCGCGCGCGTGCGTCCATGCGAGAACTTCTGGCGCACCTGCGTCTCGCCGCCCTTCGACACTGCCGCGCCGGTACGCGCCGTGGTCGACAGGGTCAGCGGCTTGGTCGGCTTGGTCGTTTCTTTCTGTTCGGTCATACGCTTCTTGTCCTTGCTCCGCTTCGGCCCGTCAACCGGCGCCGTTCGAGCGATAGCCGCGCCAACGCGCCGCCCCACCCGCAATTCGTTGAATGAACTGGCCCGACGCATCGTCGCGCGCCACGGCCACATAGACGGCCCGATCGCGCCCGAACACGCCGCCCAGGGCAGCCGCATCGCCCAGGCGCTCGATCGGCAAGCCTGTCGCCTCGAGCTTGGCCAGGCCGTCGCCGTCCGCCTCGCTCGCCACGATCAGCAGCCCTGCCCGGTGCCGGCCGATCATCTGCTCGACCCGGACGAAGCCCGCCACGGCACGGCCCGCACGGCGCGCACGGCTCAGATCCTCGAGCACCCGCCCCAGCAACAACATCTCGACCCGATCCGGCAGGTCGGCCGCCGCCTTGACCGCGGCGCGTGCCGCCCGGGCGAACGCCTTGCGGGCGATCGCCTGCTCCAGCACCGCCCGCTCGGCCCGCAGCCACATCCCGCGCCCCGGAAGACGTCGCGCCAGATCGGGCACGACGTCGCCGTCCGGCCCGACGACGAAGCGGATCATCCGCTCCGGCGCAGCCGTCCCGCCGGTCACGATGCAGGTGCGCAGCCGACCGGGAACGGCGTCGACCGGGGCTTCTGGGGCCGTCGGTTCGGGGGTCATGGCGAGTGCCATGGTCAAGCGGTCTGTCTCCTTCTCTTCTTCAGGCCTTGGCCGCCTCGTCCGAGGCAGCTTCCTCGGCCGGGAACCAATGCTCGCGCGCCTTCATGATGATGGCGTTGGCGGTGTCGGCATCCATGGCGCTCTCGCCCACGATCTCGCGCAGCTCGTCCGAGGCCAGGTCGCCCAGGTCGTCGAGCGACTTCACGCCCTTGTCGCCCAGTGCCACCAGCATCGGCAGGGTGAGCCCCTCCATGCCGCGCACCTCCTCGCTCATGCCCAGCTCTCCCAGCCGGTTGGCGAGCTCGGCGTCGCGCCGTTCGATGAATTCCCGCGCTCGGCGCTGCAGCTCGCTGGCAATGTCCTCGTCGAAGCCTTCGACGGTCTGCAGATCCTCGACCGCGGAGTCGGAGATATCCTCGACCGCGGCGTAGCCTTCGGCCACGAGGAGATGGGCAATGACGTCGTCGACATCAAGCGCTTCCTTGAACAGCTCGGTGCGCTCGCGCGTCTCCTTCTGGCGACGCTCGCTCTCCTCGGCCTCGGTCATGATGTCGATCTCCCAGCCGGTGAGCTGCGAGGCGAGCTTGACGTTCTGGCCGCGGCGGCCGATCGCCAGGCTGAGCTGGTCGTCGGGCACCACGACCTCGGCCTTGGTGGTCTCCTCGTCCATCAGCACCTTGCTGACTTCCGCCGGCGCCAGCGCATTGACGATGAAATTCGCGACCTCGGGCGACCACGGGATGATGTCGACCTTCTCGCCCTGCAGCTCCTGCACGACGGCCTGGACCCTGCTGCCGCGCATGCCGACGCAGGCGCCGATCGGGTCGATCGAGCTGTCGTGGGAGAGCACGGCGATCTTGGCGCGGCTGCCCGGATCGCGCGCCACTGCCTTGATCTCGATGATGCCGTCGTAGATCTCCGGCACTTCCTGGGTGAACAGCTTGGCCATGAACTGAGGATGGCTGCGCGACAGGAAGATCTGCGGGCCGCGCGGCTCCTCGCGCACGTCGAAGATGTAGGCGCGCACTCTATCGTTCACGCGCAGGCTCTCGCGCGGGATCGTCTCGTCGCGGCGGATCACGCCTTCGGCGCGCTGCAGGTCGACGGTGATGTTGCCGTAGTCGACGCGCTTGACCACACCGGACACGATCTCGCCGACGCGATCCTTGAATTCCTCGTACTGCCGCTTGCGCTCGCTCTCGCGCATGCGCTGGGTGATCACCTGCTTGGCGGTCTGGGCGGCGACGCGGCCGAAGTCGATCGGCGGCAGCTCATCAGTCAGGAAGTCGCCGACCTGGGCCTCGGGATTGCGGCGCTGGGCCTCGACGACGGAAACCTGCGTGTTCTCGTTCTCGATCGGCTCGGCGACCTGCATGTAGCGCAGCAGCTTGATCTCGCCGGTCTTGCGGTCGATCTCGGCACGGATGTCGTGCTCCAACCCGTACTTGGCGCGGCCCGACTTCTGGATGGCCTGCTCCATCGCCTCGAGCACTTCCTCGCGCTCGATGCCCTTTTCGCGGGCGACCATGTCGGCCACCTGGAGCATCTCCATGCGCGGGATATCGGCAGTCGTTGCCATGATTGTCTTCCTCTCGCTTCCTTATTCTCAATGTGCCTGTTCCGCGCCTTCCTGGGCGCGGCGGTGTTCGTCGAGCAATGCGTCGGTCAATTCGAGCTTGGCGCGGGACACGATGGACAGCGGCACGAGCGCCTCCTTGCCGTCCTCGAGCTTCAGCCGTACCGCGCCGTTCTCCAGTCCAAGGAGCATGCCCTTGAAGCGGCGCTTGCCTTCGACGGGCTCCAGCGTCTCCACGCGGGCGATGTGCCCAGCCCAGCGGACATAGTCCTTCTCGCGCGTGAGCGGCCGGTCGATTCCGGGCGAGCTCACCTCCAGCGTATAGGCGCCGGGAATCGGATCCTCGACATCGAGCACCGCCGAGAGGGCGCGCGAGACGTTCGCGCAATCCTCGACATCCATCGGCCGGCCGTCGGCGGGCTCGATCATGATCTGCAAGGTGCCGCCCCCCCGGCTCATCGCGACACGAACCACCTCGAAGCCCATGCCGACGATGGTCGGGGCGACGATGTCTTCGATGCGACGCAGGATATCGGTCACTAAGGGCGATTCTCGAGGCTTTGGGCGAACGGAAGGCCGACAAATGAAAAGAGCGGGTTTTCGGCCCACTCTTTTTGTTTGGCTCGTCCCGCGAACCCGATGAGGATGGGCGCGGATATAGGCGCAGTTGCGCCGGCTGGCAAGCATTTCCCGGCATTCGCCCGCACTTCCTGGTGATTTCCGAAAACCGCCAGCCGCTGTCGCTGCACCGTGCCAAATTCCGCGGTGATGGAAACCAACAAGCGTTACCACGGCTGGTGGGTCGTCTTCTGCTCCTTCGTCATCGCCCTCTATGGGTGGGGGCTCGGCTTCTACGGGCTCAGCCTCTATCTGGTCGCTCTCCAAAAAGCGCAGGGCTGGTCGCCGGCCACGATCTCCTCGGCCGTCACCTTCTACTACATCGCCGGCGCCTTCCTCGTGATGCAGGTCGGCGATGTCATCCACAAACGCGGTGCACGACCGGTGGTGATCGCGGGCGCGGGTCTGATGGGCGTGGGAGTGCTCTGCCTCACCGTCATCGACCGGCCGTGGCAGCTCTATCTCGCCTTCCTGCTCATGATCCCGGGCTGGGCGGCGATGGGCGGCGGCTCGATCAACACCATCATCGCGCAATGGTTCAACCGGCGGCGCGGGCTGGCCGCCAGCCTGGCCCTGAACGGCGCCACCTGCGGCGGGCTGCTGTTCGCGCCGGCCTTCGCCTGGGCGATCGATACGCTGGGCTTCGCAACGGCCTGCATGGCCGCCGTCGCTTTCGTGCTGGCGACGCTGTGGCCGCTTGCGCTGTTCGCGCTGCGGCCGCGCCGTGACGGCGAGCATGACGCGGGCGACGAACCGAGCGCCGCGCACGACATCGGCGGCGAGCCAATGAGCCGCGGTCAGCTCCTGCGCGAGCCCCGCTACCTCACGATGGTCGGCGCCTTCTCGCTGGGGCTGCTGGCCCAGATCAGCTTCATCTCCCACCAGGTCGCCTATCTCGAGCCGACGCTCGGCCTGAAGGGCGCGGGCTGGGCGGTGAGCGCGACCTCGCTGTCGGCGCTGGTCGGCCGGCTCGCGGTCGGGCTGGTGATCGATCGGGTCGATCGCCGTGCCGCCAGCGCCGCGGTGCTCTGCGTGCAGGTCAGCGCGATGATCGTGCTGCTGTCGAGCGAGTCGCTGTTCGGGCTCTATCTCGGCTGCGTCCTGTTCGGCTTCGGCGTCGGCAACCTGATCACCCTGCCGGGCCTGATCGTGCAGCAGGAATTCCCGCGTCGCGATTTCGCCCGCGCCGTCAGCCTGAACGTCGCGATCAACCAGCTCGTCGCCGCGACGGGGCCGTCGATCCTGGGCGTGCTGCACGACCTGTCGGGCAGCTACCGCACCTCGCTGATGGTCTGCCTCGCCCTGCAGCTCGCGGCGGCGATCCTGGTGCTGTTCCGGCCGCGTGGCGCGGTCAGAGACGCCTGAAGCGCGTCAGACGCGCCGGAAGCGGAGAAACACGGGCTTGTGCCCGGCAAGCATCTTCTGTTCGTAGCGCGTCGGCGGCCAGTCGTCCGGTCGGCTCCGCCAGTCGGCCGGGCGTTCAGCAAGCCACATGAAGGCCGGATGGGTGCAGGCATGCTCGACCATCCACGGCAGGTAGCTCGGATCGTCGGTCGCCAGCCGCAGCTCCGAGCCGGGCTTCAGCAGGCGCGCCAGAATGTCGAGCGTGTCGCGTTGGACGAAGCGCCGCTTGTGGTGACGCGTCTTGGGCCACGGATCGGGAAACAGGACGAAGGCGCGCGACAGTGACTGGTCGGGCAGCGCGCCCATCACCAGCCGTGCATCGTCGGTGAAGAGGCGCACGTTGCCGACGCCCGTGCGTTCGATATGCGCGAGGCACTTGGCGACGCCGTTCATGTAGGGCTCGCAGCCGATCAGCCCGACGTCGGGATGCTGCTCGGCCTGCCACACCAGATGCTCGCCGGCGCCGAAGCCGACCTCGAGCCAAATCTCGCACGCGCCGCCGAACAGGGCCGCCGGGTCGATCTTCTGGGGCTCCGGCGGGACGGAAACCAGAAGCCTGGGCAGCAGCGTATCGAGCAGCGCCTCCTGGCCGGCCCGCAGCTTCTTGCCGCGGCGGCGGCCGTAGAGGGTGCGCTGACGCTCCTCGCTCACATGATCACGTCGATCAGGTACGGGCCCTTCTGCGACATGGCGTAGGTCAGCTGCTTGGTCAGCTCCTCGAGATCGTGCGCCTTGCCGCCGGGAACACCCATGCCCTTGGCGAGGTCGGTGAACTGCAAGGTTGGCCGGTCGAGCGTCAGCATGTCGATGGCGCGCGGGCCGGGATTGGCGGCGCCGACATCGGCAAGCTGGCTGTAGAGGATGTTGTAGGAGCGGTTCGAGAAGATCATCACGCAGACGTCGAGGTTCTCGCGCGCCATCGTCCACAACGACTGGATCGTGTACATCGCCGAGCCGTCGCCGATCATGCAGATGACCTTGCGGCCCGGGCAGGCGACCGCGGCGCCGACCGCGACCGGCCCGCCGAAGCCGATCGAGCCGCCCATGTTGTTCAGCCAGTCGTGCGGTGGCGCGCCGGCGCTGAACGGGAAAAAGCCGCGCCCCGTGGTAACCGATTCGTCGACCACGATCGCGCCTTCCGGCATCGTTGCTCCCAGCGCCTGGCCGAGACCGTCGAGCGTGAACTTGCCCTTCGGCCGCTCCGGCCGATGCGGCTGGGCAACGCCTGCCGCCGTCTCGTTCATTGCGTCGAGCTCCATCGCCAGCGCCTCGAGCGAGGCCAGCGGATCGCCCTCGACGGGGCAAAGAGTCATGGTCTCGCAGCCGTCCGGCGTCAGCACAGACGGCTTGCCCGGATAGGCGAAAAAGGCGAAGGGCGCCTTGGCGCCGCACAGCACCATCTGCTCGGTGCCCTTGAGCTGGGCCTGCGCCGCCTCGATCACGAAATGCAGGCGCAGCACCGGCACACGCCCTGCGCCGCGTTCGATACGCGCGGTGCCGCCCGCGCCCTGGACCTTGCAGCCGGTCTTCGCCGCGATCTTGCCGGCGAGCTCGAGCCCGCGCGCCCGCAGCGCGCGGCCGCCGATGAACAGCATCGCGTTCGGCTTCTTCAGTGCCTTGGCCGCAGCCACCACGGTTTCCTGGCTCGGCTTCTCGGGAGCGGGCGTCGCCGGCGTCTCGGCCGGGCCGTCGGCCTCGGTCCAGGCCGTGTCGGCGGGCAGGATCAGCGTCGCGATCTGGCCCGGCGCCACCCGCGCGGCCTGGATGGCAAGCGCGCCGTCGCCGGCCACGGTCTTGGAGGTCGGTGACGTCTTGACCCAATGCGAGAACGGCCGGGCGATGCCCTCGATGTCGGCGGTCAGCGGCGTGTCGTACTTGATATGATAGAGCGCGTGCTCGCCCACGATATTGACGACGCCGGAGCCCGCCTTCTTGGCGTTGTGCAGGTTGGCTGCGGCATTGGCGAGGCCCGGCCCGAGATGCAGCAAGGTCGAGGCGGGCTTGTCCGTCATGCGGTAATAGCCGTCGGCCGCGCCCGAGCAGACGCCTTCGAACAGGCCAAGGACGCAGCGCATGCCCTCGACCCGGTCGAGCGCGCCGACGAAGTGCATTTCCGACGTGCCGGGATTGGCGAAGCACACCTCGACGCCGCCCTTCACCAGGGTCCGAACCAGACTTTCCGCACCGTTCATTGCCGCAGCTCCCCGCCGCTCGGGTTGAAATTGGGCCGCCACCCTAAGCCGTAGCCCGGCATGAAGCCACGCCGATTCAGGACAGGATTTCGCGCTGGGCTGGAGACGCCCGGTTTCCGTGCATTGGTCGTCCTGTCGCGTTGCCAATGCCGTCCCGGCTGCCGAGAGTCACGTGATATGAAGAGCCGCGTATTCCTTCTCGCCGCCGCACTGCTGTCGCTTGCGCTGCCGGCTCTGGCCCAGGAGCTCCGGATCGGGCTGAAGACCGAGCCGAGCTCGCTCGACCCACAGTACCACAATCTCGGTCCCAACAATCAGATCGCCCAGCACCTGTTCGATCCGCTGGTCGCCAAGGATGCGCAGCAGCGGCCGGTCCCGGCGCTGGCACTGTCGTGGAAGGCGGTCGGCGACACGGTGTGGGAGTTCAAGCTGCGACCTGGGGTGACGTTCAGCGACGGCTCGCCCTTCACCGCCCAGGACGTCGCCTTCACCTTCGATCGCGCGGCCAAGGTGCCGAACAGCCCCTCGCCCTTCACCCTGATCACGCGCCAGGTGACGCGGCTGGAGATCGTCGATCCGCTCACCCTGCGCCTCTCGACCGCCTCGCCCGCGCCGCTGCTGCCGCTCGACCTCTCCGGCCTGCCGATCCTGTCGCACACCGCCGCGGCCGGCGCGGCGCCGGAAGGCAGGACGACGGCGGAGCTCAACCGCGGCGAGGGGCTGGTCGGCACCGGGCCGTTCAGGTTCGTCGACTGGAAACGCGGCGGCGACCTGGTGCTGGCGCGCAACGACGCCTACTGGGGACCGAGGCCCACGTGGGAGAAGGTGACGTTCCGGCCGCTGACCAACGCCGCCTCGCGCCTCGCCGCGCTGCTGGCCGGCGACGTCGACCTGATCGAGGACCCGCCGACCGCCGACCTGCCCAGGCTCAGGCAGGAACCGAAGCTCGCCCTCGCCGAGGCGGTGTCGAGCAGGGTCATCTATATCGCGCTCGACCACTTCGCCGAGCCGTCGCCCGGCATCCCCGACGCCGACGGCAAGAACCCGCTGAAGGACAAGGCCGTACGCCAGGCGCTGAGCCAGGCGATCGACCGCAAGGCGATCGTCGACAGGATCATGGAAGGCGTCGCCCTGCCCGCCGGCGACTTCCTCCCGTCGCCCGCATTCGGCACCTCGAAGGACACCGGTCCCGACAGTTTCGATCCCGCCGCCGCCCGTATGCTGCTGGCCGGCGCGGGCTATCCCAACGGCTTCTCGATCACGCTGGGCACGCCCAACGGCCGCTACATCAACGACCTCAAGGTGGCGCAGGCGGTGGCATCGATGTGGAGCCGCATCGGCGTCAGGACCGAGGTCGAGGCGACGGCGCCGCCGGTCTTCTTCAAGAACCGCGACGAGTTCAAGTACAGCGCCTACCTTTCCGGCTGGGGCAGCGATTCGGGCGAGATGTCCAACCCGCTGCGTGCGCTGGTCGCCACGCCCAACCGCGAGAAGGGCATGGGTGGCACCAACCGCGGCCGCTATTCCAATCCCGCGATGGACGCGAGGCTGGAAGAGGCGATGCGCACCGTCGACGACGCCCGGCGCGAGGCGCTGCTGCAGGAGGCAAGCCGGCTGGTGATCGCCGACTACGGCGTGCTGCCGCTGCACTTCGAGCTGTCGGTCTGGGCGATGCGCCGCGACCTCGCCTATGCCGGCCGCGCCGACCAGGCGACGCTGGCGCAATTCGTCCAGCCGAGGGCCGCGCCGTAAGAGGCCGAGTTGGCCGGCAAGATCGACGCTGGCCCGCGAAAGCGCCGTGTCGATGCCTCGAGGCGGTGGCAGATCGGTCGGAACTGTCGCAGACTCCGGCCGGCGCCCCTCGTCAAGGCCAGCATTCGCCCAGGACGTCCTCATCATGTCACGCTGGATTCGATCAATGACGTTGCTGCTCCTCTGGCGAGGGATGTTCATCGTGGGCTTCTTGGTGCCGGCGACGGGCTCCGCTGCCGATCCGGCCACGATCGCCATAGCGATGCGGCTCGACAACATCTCGGGATTTTCGACCCGGGAGAAGACCTTCTCGGTGGATGGCACCCTCTGGCTGTCCTACAGCGACGAACTGGCTGGCGCGCTGGACGCGCGCAACATCAAGCCGATCGACCTCATCCTGTTCCAGAACCGCCTCAATCCGTGGGACTCGACGATCGATCAGCTTACCCACGGGCACGCCAGGCTGGCGAGCGGCAGGCAGTACAGTGGGTATCAGTTTGCCGCCACGTTCTACGCCAACGAAATCGACTACCAGCACTTTCCCTTCGGTGGAATAACGCTGTCCGTCGTCGTCGAGCCGAGGGTCGGAGCTGCCGAGCTGCTTGGCCGCGAGCTTCGAGTAGCGGTCGTCCCAGATGGCGCCGAACTCGGGTCGCGCGCCGGGCTGAGTGGTTATGATCTCGATCGGTGGGCCTTCGTGGATGAGGCCTACAAGCGCAGCACGAAGATCGTCGGGGGAGCCGCGGCCACCGAAAGCCGCGCCGTCTTCAACGTTTACTACACCGCAAACAACTATGCGGCAGCGGTGAAATGGGTTCTGCCATTGACGGTCGTGATGCTTATCATGCTGTTGACGCCGTCGCTGAGCGGCTCACTGGTATCCGAACGGCTTGCCGTACCGCCTACGATCCTGCTCACCATTGCGCTCATGCAGCAGAGCTATCGCGAGAACCTCCCCTCGGTTCCCTACCTCACCTTTCTGGACAAGCTCTATGCCTATTCCTTCGTCGTCACGCTCGCCTTCTTCCTGAGCTTCATCTGGGCCGCCAATGCACAGCGCGCCTCATCTCGAACCGATGACGTTGGGCAAGCCGGCAGAAGAAGCCGCGTCGACCTGGCAACGCAGGCACTCACACTGGTCGGTTACATCCTGATCGTTGCGATATCGGCATAGGGTACCCATCGCATCGAAGCCCCTCTCCGGACGAGCCGCTGGAGCCCGCCTCTCGCGCCGTGGGATCGGGACTATGCGGCCGCGTCGCCCAGCTCGACCTGCACGAGGTTGACCCAGTAGGCCGCGCCGGTCGTCAGGATCTCGTCGCTGAAATCGTAGAGCGGCGAATGGACGTTCTGACAGCCGCCTTCGCCCGTGCCGCCGTTGCCGATCATGATGTACGCCCCGGGCTTCTTCTCGAGCATGAAGGCGAAGTCCTCGGCACCGGCGAGCGGCGCGGCGCTGGCATTGACGTTCTCGCGACCGACGGTCAGCGCCGCCGCCTGGACCGCGATCCGGGTTTGGTCGACCGCGTTGACCAGCGCCGGGTAGCGGCGATGGTACTTCGAGATCGCCTCGCAGCCGCCCGCCCGGGCGATGCCGTCGGCGACCTCGGCCAGGCGGCGCTGCAGCAGGTCGCGCACCTCGGCCGAGAAGCTGCGCGCGGTGCCCTTCACCAACACCTCGGACGGGATGACGTTGGGCGAGCCCGGCGTGCCGGCATGGATGTGGCCGACGCTGAGCACCGCCGGCTGGGTCGAGACGACATTGCGGCCGATGATGCCTTGCACCGCGACGATGAACTGCGCCGCGACATAGGTCGGGTCGGTGCCGCGGTCGGGCATGGCGCCGTGCCCGCCGGTGCCCTTGAAGGTCACCTCCCAGCTGTCCGACGAGGCGAGCATCGGACCGGTGCGGATGGCGAAGTGGCCCTTCTCGTAGCCCGGCATGTTGTGCATGCCGTAGACGGCGTCGCAGTTGAACCTGTCGAACAGCCCTTCCTCGATCATCACCCGCGCCCCGCCGAGACCCTCCTCGGCCGGCTGGAAAATGAAATGCACGGTGCCGGCGAAGTCCGGCTCGGCGGCGAGGTGCCTGGCCGCGCCCAGCAGCATGGTGGTATGGCCGTCATGACCACACGCGTGCATCTTGTTGGGAATCGACGAGGCGTAGTCGAAGTCGTTCTTTTCCTGCAGGTGCAGCGCATCCATGTCGGCGCGCAAGCCGATCGTCTTCTGGCCCGGCCGCGTGCCCTTGAGCGTGCCGACCACGCCGGTGGTGGCGAGGCCGCGATGGATCTCGATGCCCCACGAGGTCAGCTTGTCGGCGACGATCTGGGCCGTGCGCGTCTCCTCGAAGGCGGTCTCCGGGTGGCGATGAATGTCGCGTCGGATGGCGGTCAGCTCGGCCGCGAGGCCAGCCAGACGGTCGGGGGTGATATGGGTCATGGCCGGAGACTAGCCCCCGCCGCCAGGCCTTGCCATAAGACTGCGACACCAGCGTAGGAGGAAGTGGGATGAGCAGGATCGGCACGCTTGCCGCCGCCGCGGCGAGCGCCCTGGTATTGATGAGCCTGTCGGCAGCGGCACAGGAACTCAAGATCGGGATCAAGACGGAACCAAGCTCGCTCGACCCGCAGTTCCATACGCTCAATCCCAACATCCAGGTGGCGCAGCATTTCTTCGACGCGCTGGTCAAGCAGGATGCCAGCCTCAAGCCGCAGCCGGCGCTTGCCCTGTCGTGGAAGCCGATCGGCGACACGACCTGGGAGATCAAGCTGCGCCCCGGCGTCAAGTTCCATGACGGCTCGGATTTCACCGCCGAGGACGTCGTGTTCACCTACGAGCGGGTGCCCAAGGTGCCCAACAGTCCCGGGCCCTACACGATCTACACGCGCTCGATGAAGAGCTTCGAGATCGTCGATCCGCTGACGTTGCGCATCCACACCAACGGCCCCGCGCCGCTGCTGCCGCTCGATCTCGCCGCCCTGCCGATCCTGTCGAAAAAGGCGATGGCGGGCCCGGCGGCCGAAGGCAAGACCTCGGCCGAGCTCAATGCCGGCAACGGCCTGGTCGGCACCGGCCCGTTCAAGTTCGTCGAATGGCAGCGCGGCAGCCGCATCGTCGGCGAGCGCAACGACAGCTACTGGGGAGAGAAGCCGGCGTGGTCGAAGGTGATCCTGCGGCCGCTCAGCAACAACACCGCGCGCGTCGCCGCGCTGCTGTCGGGCGACGTCGATCTGATCGAGGATCCGCCGACGACCGACCTCGCCAAGCTCAAGACCGATCCGAAGATCCATCTCGATCGCGCCATATCCAATCGCGTGATCTACATTCATCTCGACCAGCACGGCGAGCCGCCGATCGCCATTCCCGACACCAACGGCAAGAACCCGCTGCTCGACAAGCGGGTGCGCGAGGCGTTGTCGATCGCGATCGATCGCAAGGGCATCGCCGACAAGATCATGGAAGGCGTCGCGGTGCCGGCCGGCGACCTGCTGCCCTATCCGATGGGCGGGACGAGGAAGGACACGCCGGTCGACCCGTACGATCAGGCGAAGGCCAAGACGCTGCTGGCCGAGGCGGGTTATCCCAACGGCTTCTCGATCACGCTCGGCACACCGAACGGCCGCTACATCAACGACCTCAAGATCGCCCAGGCGGTCGCCGCGATGTGGACCCGCATCGGCGTCAAGACCGAGGTCGATGCCGCCGCGCCGCCCGTGTTCTTCAAGAACCGCGACAGCTTCAAGTACTCGGCCTACATGGCGGGCTGGGGCGCCAGCACCGGCGAACTCAGCAACGCGCTGAAAGCGCTGCTTGCCACGCCGGACCGTCCGAAGGGCATGGGCACGACCAATTCCGGCCGCTACTCGAACAAGGCGATGGATGCCAAGCTCGAGGAGGCGCTGGTCACCGTCGACGACGCCAAGCGCGAGGCGCTGCTGGCCGAAGCGAGCAAGATCGCGATCCAGCAGGACCACGGCCTGATCCCGATCCACTTCGAGCTCTCGGTGTGGGCGATGAAGAAGGGGCTCACCTACGAAGGCCGAGCCGACCAGAACACGCTCGCCGTCGGCGTGAAGCCGGCGAAATAGCCATGTCTTCGCTGGGAGCGCGGCTCTCCAGAGCCGCTCTTTGGATGTCGAAGACCGAAGAAAGAGCGGCTCTGGAGAGCCGCGCTCCCAGCAAATGATCGTCTACATCATCCGCCGGCTGATGCAGGCGGGGCTGGTCATGATCGTGATGTCGGCGCTCGTCTTCGCCGGCATCTACCTGATCGGCGATCCGGTCGCGATGATGATCAGCCCGGATGCCAGCGAGCTCGAGCGCGAGGCGGTGCGCAAGACGCTCGGCCTCGACCTGCCGATGTGGCAGCAATATCTCGTGTTCATGAACGACGCTATCCACGGCAATTTCGGCAAGAGCTTCCTCGCCGGCCAGCCCGCGATGGGGCTGATCTTCGAGCGCTTCCCCGCAACGCTCGAGCTCGCCTTCGCCTCGCTGGTGCTGTCGCTCGCGATCGGCTTGCCGATGGGCGTCTATGCCGGGCTGCGGCCCCACACGCCGGGCTCCAAGGCGATCATGACGGGCTCGATCCTGGGCTTCTCGCTGCCCAACTTCTGGGTCGGGCTGATGCTGATCATGGTCTTCGCCGTGCTGCTGCCCGACCTCATACCTTGGTGGCCCCGCCTGCCCGCGTCGGGCCGCGGCGCGACCGTCGATGTGCTGGGCGTCAAGCTCTCCTTCCTCACCGCTGACGGGCTGCTTCACCTGCTGCTGCCGGCGATCACCCTCTCGCTCTACAAGGGCGCGCTGATCGTGCGCCTGGCCCGCGCCACCGCGCGCGAAGTGCTGCCGATGGACTATGTGAAGTTCGCCCGTGCCAAGGGCCTGAGCGAAAGCCGCATCGTCGGCGTGCACGTGCTGAAGAACATCATGATCCCGATCGCCACGGTGAGCGGGCTGGAGTTCGGCCAGACCGTCGCCTTCGCCGTGGTCACCGAGACGATCTTCTCCTGGCCGGGCGTCGGCAAGCTGCTGATCGATTCGATCCTGCTGCTCGACCGCCCCGTGGTCGTGGCCTACCTGGTGGTCATCGTCTTCTTCTTCGTGCTGCTGAACCTCGCTGTCGACCTGCTCTATTCGGTGCTCGACCCGCGGGTTCGCCTCGAAGGCCGCGGCTCATGACCGACGCCGCGCTCGATCCGGTCGCCGCCGCACCGGTGCAGTCGCCGTTCCGCCGCGTCGTCTCGGACTTCTGCGAGAATCGCCTCGCGGTGTTTGGCCTCGTGCTCGTGCTGCTGTCGGCCTTCGTCGCGCTGTTCGCGCCGTGGATCTCGCCGCAGAACCCGTTCGACATCGGCGCGCTCGACCTGCTCGATGCCAAGTCGCCGCCCGGCACCGTGTCGGGCGACGGCAGGATGACCTACTGGCTGGGCACCGACGGCCAGGCGCGCGATATGATGTCGGCGATCTTCTACGGCATGCGGATCAGCCTGATGGTCGGCTCGGTCTCGGTGGTGGCTGCGCTGGCGATCGGCATCGTGGTCGGTCTCGTCGCTGCCTACGCCGGTGGCAAGCTCGATGCGTTCCTGATGCGCGTCGTCGACATCATGCTGTCCTTTCCCGCGATCCTGGTGGCGTTGATCCTTCTGTCCATCCTGGGCAAGGGCATCGACAAGGTGCTGGTCGCGCTGATCCTGGTGCAATGGGCCTACTTCGCACGTGCCGCCCGCAGCGCTGCCCTCGTCGAGCGCAACAAGGAATATGTCGAGGCAGCGACCTGCCTCGCGCTGCCGGCATGGCGCATCGTGTTCCGCCACATGCTGCCCAACTGCATGCCCTCGCTGATCGTGATCGCCACCATCACCTTGGCGCGCGCCATCGCCCTCGAGGCGACGCTGTCCTTCCTCGGCGTCGGCGTGCCGGTGACCCAGCCGTCGCTCGGCATGCTGATCTCCAACGGCTTCGAATTCCTGCTCTCAGGCAGCTACTGGATCAGCTTCTTCCCCGGCGTGGCGCTGGCCATCGCCATCATCGGCATCAACCTCGCCGGCGACCATCTGCGCGACGTGCTCAACCCGCGGAACCTGCGATGAGCGCGACGCTCAGCGTCCGCGACCTGCGCACGCATTTCTTCACCAAGGAAGGCGTCGCCAAGGCGGTCGACGGCGTCGATTTCGAGGTGGCCCCGGGGGAGATCCTGGGGTTGGTCGGCGAATCCGGATCGGGCAAGACCGTGACCGGTTTTTCAATCCTGGGCCTGATCGATCCGCCGGGCCGTATCGTCGTGGGCAGCTCGATCCGTCTCGGGGGCGAGGAGCTGACCACCGCATCGCCGGAGCGCCTCCGCGCCGTCCGCGGCGCAGAGGTCGCGATGATCTTCCAGGACCCGATGATGACCCTCAATCCGGTCCTTCGGGTCGATACCCAGATGATCGAGACGGTCCAGGCGCATTCGAACGTGAGCCGCGCCGAGGCGCTGGCGCGGTCGCGCGCCGCGCTGGTGCAGGTCGGCATCGCCTCGCCCGACGAGCGGCTGCGCGCCTATCCGCACCAGTTCTCCGGCGGCATGCGCCAGCGGGTGGCGATCGCCATCGCGCTGCTGCACAAGCCAAAGCTGATCGTGGCCGACGAGCCGACCACGGCGCTCGACGTCACGATCCAGGGCCAGATCCTGTTCGAGGCCCAGCGCTTGTGCCGCGAGTCGGGCACGGCGATGATCTGGGTGACCCACGATCTCGCGGTGGTGGCCGGCCTCGCCGACCGCATCGCCGTGATGTACGCTGGCCGCATCGTCGAGACCGGCAGCACGGCCGACGTGATCGAGCGGCCGATGCATCCCTACACCAAGGGGCTGATCGGCTCGGTGCCGTCGCAGAACACGCGCGGCCACAAACTCACCCAGATCCCCGGCATGACGCCGTCGCTGCTCAAGCTGCCGCGCGGCTGCGCCTTCAAGGCGCGTTGCCCGATCGCGATCGACAAGTGCAACGAGATGCCAGCGCTGGAGGAGCACCAGCCCGGCCATTGGGCGCGCTGCTGGCGTGCCGCGGCCTGAAACGGAGGTGGAGATGCTTGCAAGACGTTCCTCGTTGATCGCCGGCATGGTTGCGCTGGTCGCCGGCCCGGCGGCCTTCGGCCAAACGCCCGAGGTGGCGCAGCTGCGCGACGAGCTGATGGCGCTCGAAAAGGGAAGCTGGGATTTCATGCGCGACCGCAACTTCGACGGCATGCGCAACTTCCTGGCCGACGATGCGCTGCTGATCTTCGGCGACGGCACACGCTTCAACAAGCGGCAGATGATGGAGCTGATGGCCGACTACACGATGGTCGGCGACATCAAGATCGAGCCGACCTTTGCGGTGCGCATGCTGACTCCGGACGTGGCAACGCTGCTCTATCGCGTCACCTACACGAGCTCCTACAAGGGCTCGCCGCCCACGACGCTCAAGGTTCTGTCGTCCAGCGTCTACGTCAAGCGCAACGGCAAATGGCTGAGCGTGCTGTACCAGGAAACGCCGCTCAAATGACGGCAGCGGGAGGTCCTATCCTCTCCCTGCGCGGCATCACCAAGCGCTTCGTCCAGCGCGTCGATCTCGCCGGCAGGATCGCCAATGCCTTTGGCGCCGGCGTGCGCGAGACGGTCGTGCAGGCCGTGTCCGACGTCGATCTCGACGTCGGCGAGGGCGAGGTCGTCGGCCTGGTGGGCGAATCGGGCTGCGGCAAGAGCACGCTCGGCCGCATCGTGGCCGGTATCCTGCCGCAGACTGCGGGCGCCATGCTGTGGCGTGGCCAGGATGTCGCCGCGATGGGCACGAGCGACAGGCAGGCCTGGCAGCTCGCCGTGCAGATGATCTTCCAGGACCCGTTCGCCTCGCTCAATCCGCGGCTGCGCGTGTCGGAGATCGTCGGCGAGGCGCCGAGGGTGCATGGGATGGTCGCGCGCAATCGCCAGGCCGAGTACGTCGCCGAGACGCTGCTCCAGGTCGGCCTCGACCCGATCTATGCGAGCCGATACCCGCACCAGTTCTCCGGCGGCCAGCGCCAGCGGGTGGGCATCGCCCGCGCGCTGGCGGTGAAGCCCGCCTTCATCGTCTGCGACGAAGCGGTGGCAGCGCTCGACGTCTCGATCCAGGCGCAGGTGCTGAACCTGTTCATGGAGCTGCGCCAGCGGCTCGGCCTCACCTATCTTTTCATCAGCCACAATCTCGCGGTCGTCGAGCATCTCTCCGACCGGGTGGCGATCATGTATCTCGGCCGCCTGGTCGAGATCGCACCGGCAGACGAGCTGTTCGCCCATCCCAACCATCCCTATACCCAGGCCCTGCTGGCCGAGGTGCCCAAGCTCGAGGCGCACCAGCGCACCTACAAGCCGATCGCCGGCGAGCTGCCCTCGCCGCTCGACCCGCCGCCCGGCTGCGCCTTTCACCCCCGCTGTCCGCACGCCTTCGATCGCTGCAAGATCGAACGCCCCGCGATCCGGGAAGTCGCGCCGGGCCATATGAGCGCCTGCCACCTGAACGACCGGTAGTGGCTGGGCATTGAAGGATATCCCAGCGATAATTAACTTCGGGGCGCAAGGAGGCGGACATGCAGCTTACGGCCGTTCTTATTCCTGATCCTGAGGGCGGTTACACGGCCTCCAATCCAGAAACCGGCACAACGTCCCAGGGAGAGACGATCGATGAGGCGGTAGCCAATCTTCGCGAGGCTACGGAACTCTTTCTCGAAGAGTTCCCGCTTCCGGCTCGCGGGCGATCGTTGATCACGACGTTCGAAGTGGCCGTCAATGCCTAGTCTACCGCGCGCTTCGGGGCGGGAAGTCATTCGCGCGCTCGAAAAGCTCGGCTTTACGGTAAGACGCCAACGCGGAAGCCATGTGATCCTCAGTCGCGGGTCCGTCGGATGCGTGGTGCCAGATCACAAGGAACTCAAGACCGGCACCCTGAACGGGGTGCTAAAGCAGGCTGGCGTTGCAGTGGAAGACTTCCTGACGGCGCTCAGGTAGTCCCTGAGCGCCTACTCCGTCCCGCATTCGCCGTGGCCGGCGGAAAGAGGTAGGGTGAGCTTCGGTCCATACAGGGTCGAGGGGAACTCGCATGACCTATAGGCTTTGGTGGACCGTCGGCTATGTCTGCACCACCGAGAAGGAATTCAAGGCCGCCAAGCACAGGCTCCTGCCGGCGGCCTATGAGGCGCTCGACGATGCCTTGCGCCGGGCCAATCAGGTTTTTCGTGCCGGCGGCGTCGCCTGGCTGATCGAGGGCGACGACAAGACCCGCCTGGATCGCCGCGCCATCGAGTCGACGCTTGCCAAGCGATCGACGGAGCTCGCGGTGCAGCCCGTCGGCCGGTGACGGCTGGCGGATGACAGAGATCATCCGACGCGCTAATCCAGCGCCGCGATGATCCTTTTTCCCGCGATCGACCTCAAGGACGGCAAGTGCGTGCGCTTGCTGCGTGGCGACATGGCGCGCGCCACGGTGTTCAATGACAGCCCGGCGGCCCAGGCCAAAGCGTTCGCGCACGCCGGCTGCGAATGGCTGCATCTGGTCGATCTCAACGGCGCGGTCGAGGGCCATCCGGTCAATCGTGCGGCGGTGGTCGAGATCCTGGAGGCGGTCGAGGTGCCGACCCAGCTCGGGGGCGGCATCCGCACCATCGAGAGCATTGCCCAGTGGTTCGACGCCGGGGTGAAGCGGGTCATCCTGGGCACCGTTGCGGTCAAGGAGCCGGGGCTGGTCAAGGCTGCCTGCAAGCAGTGGCCGGGCCAGGTCGCAGTCGGCATCGATGCGCGGGACGGCATCGTCGCGGTCGACGGCTGGACCAGGCAGAGCACGGTGCGCGCGCTCGACCTGGCGCTACGCTTCGAGGATGCCGGCGTCGCCGCCATCATCTACACGGACATCGACCGCGACGGCGCGATGGGCGGCGTCAATATCGACGCGACGATCACCCTCGCCCAGCACCTCACCACGCCGGTCATCGCCTCGGGCGGGGTCAGCTCGCTCGACGACCTGCGTGAGCTGAAGCCGACCGAGGAGCACGGCATCATCGGCGCCATCGTTGGCCGCGCCCTCTATGACGGCCGGGTGACGGTGCCCGATGCCATCCGCGTGCTGAAGGGCGAGTGATGCTCAAGGTCCGCATCATCCCCTGCCTCGACGTCAAGGACGGCCGCGTGGTCAAGGGCGTGCAGTTCGTCGACCTGCGCGATGCCGGCGACCCGGTCGAGCAAGCTCGGGTCTACGACGCCGCCGGCGCCGACGAGCTCACCTTCCTCGACATCACCGCCAGCCACGAGAATCGAGATACGATCCTCGACGTGGTCGGCCGCACCGCGGAGCAGTGCTTCATGCCGCTGACGGTGGGCGGTGGCGTACGAACGATCGAGGATATCCGCCGCCTCCTGCTGGCCGGCGCCGACAAGGTCGCGATCAACTCCGCCGCCGTGACCCGCCCGGAGTTCGTGCGCGAGGCCGCCACGAAATACGGCGACCAGTGCATCGTCGTGTCGATCGACGCACGCCAGACCTCGCCGGGAAAATGGGAAGTCTTCACGGTGGGCGGGCGCAAGGGCACCGGGCTCGACGCCATCGACTGGGCGCGGCGCATGACCGACCACGGTGCGGGCGAGATACTGATCACCTCGATGGACAATGACGGCACCAAGTCGGGCTTCGACCTCGCCCTCACGCGGGCAGTGTCGGACGCGGTGACGGTGCCGGTCGTGGCCTCGGGCGGCGTCGGCACGCTCGACGACCTTGTCGACGGAGTCATCAAGGGCGGCGCATCTGCCGTGCTCGCCGCGTCGATCTTCCATTTCGGTGAGTTCACAATTGCGCAGGCCAAGGAACATTTGGCACAAGCAGGCGTTCCCATCCGGCAAATCTCGCGCACGGCGTGATTTTGGCGTAGAGTGGGTCTCTGCGCCCATCCAAGAGGCGCTACAGAGTACCCCTCAATGGCCAAGAAGAAGAAAGCCAGCAAGAATGCGCTCAAGAAGAGCGAGCAGAACGGCAGCGCCGCCGGAGAGCACGTGCTCGACCGGCTGTATGAGGTAATCGACAGCCGCAAGGGCGCCGACCCCAACACCTCCTATACCGCCCGCCTGTTCAGCCGCGGCCGCCAGCAGATCGCCAAGAAGCTCGGCGAAGAGGCTGTCGAGACGTTGATCGAAGGCATTCGCGGCGACAAGCCCAAGCTCGTGGGCGAGAGCGCCGACATGCTTTATCATCTGCTGACGCTCTGGGCGTCGGTCGGTGTCCAGCCGGCCGCCATATGGGCGGAACTGGCGCGGCGCGAGGGTCTGTCGGGCATTGCGGAGAAGGCCGGGCGGAAGCAGAAATAGCGGCCATGCCGCTCTATGACCGCAACAACATCTTCGCCAGAATCCTGCGCGGAGAAGCCCCCTGCACCAAGGTCTACGAGGACGAGTTCGCGCTCGCCTTCAATGACATCCGTCCCAAGGCACGGGTCCATGTGCTGGCGATTCCCAAGGGCGAGTACGTCTCGCTGATCGATTTCTCGCAGTCAGCGCCGCCGGAAACGGTCGCGGGCTTCTGGCGCGCTGTGACCAAGGTCGCCGAGCAGTTGGGGGTCGCCGACGGCTATCGCGTTAGCTCCAACGTCGGCCCCGGCGGCGGCCAGGTCGTGTTCCACTTCCACGTTCATATATTGAGCGGCCCTCGGACATGAAGCGCCGCGCGCTGCTGACGGGTGCGGCCGCGCTTGCCGCTCCCGCGGCAGCCGCGCAGAAATATCCGATGGGCACGAAGCAGCGGCTGCTGCGCTTCCCCGGCGCGGGCGGCGTCGAGCTCCATGGGACGCTGCTGCTGCCCCTGGCCAGCGAGTTGCAGCGGGTGCCGGGCGTCGTGCTGATTGGCGGCAGCGGCCCGACCGACCGCGACGGCAACAACTCCCTGCTGCCATTGCGCATCGACCTCCTGAAGCTGATCGCCGAGCTTCTGGCGCGGAACGGCATCGCTTCGCTGCGCTACGACAAGCGCGGCGTCGCCGCTTCGGCGAAGCAGTCGCCGGCCGGGCTCGACGCGCAGGAACGCTACTACGCCTGGGACAACTATGTCGGCGACGTGATGGCCGCCCACGCCGAGCTTCTGCGACACGACGAGATCAAGCCATACGCGACCGCGCTGCTCGGTCACAGCGAAGGCGGGCTGCTTGCCCTCGCCGCCGCCGCGGCGATGGGCAAGCGCGCACCCTACGCTCTGGTGCTGGCGGGCACGCCCGGCCGGCCGCTGATCGACATCGTGCGAGCGCAGGTCTCCCGCACGGGTCCGCAATACAGCGCTGCCTCCGAGCGCATCATGAAGGCCATCCTCGACACCGGTCACGTCCCGGCCGACACGCCGGCCGAGCTTCAGCTCATCTTTCCGCCCTACGCTGGCCCGTTCTTTCGCGGCATCCTGACCTTCGATCCCGCGCAGACTGTGGCGACTCTCGATATAGCCTGCCTGCTGCTGCACGGTGGCGCCGACGCTCAGGTCGTGCCGATGGACGACATCCAGCCGCTGATCGATGCGCTGGCCAGGCGCGGCAAGCCGGGCGAGGCAATTGTCTTCCCGGCGGTGAGCCACAATCTCAAGCCGGTCACCAGCGCCATAGACCCCGGCTTCGTCGGGCCGCTGGCGCCCGCCGTGGCCGACAAGCTCGCGAGCTGGCTGCGGTTCGTGCTGGGCGCTTGATCGCGCCCTACGGTCGGCCGATCATTCCCGCCAGGAACGGAGGAAACGATGGCTGTGACCCTGCGCCCGCTGACCGACGCAGTCGGCGTCGAAGTGATCGGCGTCGATCTCAAGGCAATGACCGAGGCTGAGTTCGCCGCGGTGGAACGCGCCTGGCACCAGCATTCGGTGATCCTCCTGCGCGGCCAGCAGCTCGGCGACGACGACCTGCTGGCTTTCAGCCGGCGCTTCGGCGAGCTCGATCCGCCGCCCAACCAGGAGCGTGGCCGGATCAGCCCACCCGGCTATCCCGAGGTCTATGTCGTGTCCAACGTGCTCGACGAGAACGGCGATCCGATCGGCGCGCTCGGCGCCGGCGAGGCGGTGTGGCACACCGACATGAGCTATCTCGACGAGCCGCCCGACGCCTCGATGCTCTATGCCCTCGAGATCCCGCCCTCCGGCGGCAACACCTGGTTCTGCGGCATGCAGGCCGCCTGCGCCGCGCTGCCGGCGGACCTGCGCCGGCGCCTCGGCAACCGCCGGGTCAAGCATGACGGCACCTACAATTCCGGCGGCTACCTGCGCAAAGGCGTGACGCCGACCGACGATCCGATGATGGCGCCGGGCGCCTGGCATCCGGCGATCCTGAAGCATCCCGCCAACGGCCGGCCGACACTCTATCTCGGCCGGCGGCGCAATTCCTACATCGAAGGCCTCGCGCGCGAGGAGTCCGACACCTTGCTTGAGGACCTGTGGGCGCACTGCACCCAGCCGCAGTTCCTTTACGAGCATGTCTGGCGACTGGGCGATCTCGTGATGTGGGACAACCGCTCGACCATGCATCGCCGCGACCCGTTCGACGGCGAGGCACGGCGCATCATGCATCGCACCCAGATCAAGGGCAGCGGCGCGCCCATCGCCTTCGCCGCGTAGTACCGCCGCTTCCTCCGCGGCCACAGAACCAAGGAAACGCCATGAGACGCCAGAAGAAGTTCTATGCGTGGGGCTATGCCGACGAAGACCTGTCGGCCGACGAGATCAAGCCGTGGGAGGCGGAACTCGCGGAGCGTTACAGGGTCCCCGGGTTCGATGTGACACCGGCGCCCAAGCCGGAGGAGATCACGCTGCGCAAGCCGCGGGTCGAAGTACCCTCGGCGCTGCAGTCGATCGTGCAGACCGATCATCTGACACGACTCGAGCACTCCTATGGCAAGGCAGGCTTCGACACCTGGCGCATGTTCATGCGATCGGTGCCCAACCCGCCCGACGCCGTGGCTTTCCCTGAGAACGAGCAGGACATCGTCCGCGTGCTCGACTGGTGCGATTCCATCGGCGCCAAGGCGATTCCGTATGGCGGCGGCTCATCGGTCGTGAAAGGCATCGAGCCCCAGGCCTCGTTCGACAAGGTCGTGACGATCTCGATGCGCCACATGGACAAGATCCTGGAAGTCGACGAGGTGAGCCAGGCCGCGCGTATCCAGGGCGGCATCTATGGGCCCGCGATCGAGGACGCGCTACGCAACACGCCGCTCACCATGCGACATTACATGCAGGCCTATCGCTGCTCGACGCTCGGCGGCTGGATCGCCACGCGCTCCGGTGGGCATTACGCCACGCTCTACACCCACATCGACGATTTCGTCGAAAGCACGCGCATGATCACGCCGGCCGGCGCGCTGGAGACTCGGCGCCTGCCGGGCTCCGGCGCCGGGCCGAGCCCCGACCGCATGGTCCTCGGCTCCGAGGGGATCCTGGGCATCATCACCGAAGCCTGGGTGCGGCTGCGCATGAAGCCGACCTTTCGTTCTTCCGCTTCGGTGCGCTTCAAGGATTTCTTCACCGGCGCCGAGGCGGTGCGAGGCATCACCCAGGCCGGCCTCTACCCCGCCAATTGCCGTCTGCTCGAGGCGCGCGAGGCGCTGCCGGGCATTCCCTGGATCAATGAAGAGGCCGTGCTCGTCCTGGCCTTCGAATCGGCGGACCACCCGCTCGATGCCTGGATGAAGCGCGCGCTGGAGATCTGCGCCGACCATGGTGGCGTGGCCGACCAATCCGACCCCGACGATGCGAATGCCCATCGCTCGGGCGCGGCCGGCGCGTGGCGCAACCGCTTCATCCGGGCGCCGCATTACGGCGAGCATGCGGTGGCGCGCGGCATTCTCTCCTCGACATTCGAGACCGCGATGACCTGGGAGCGCGTGCCTGATTTCCACGCGAAGATCACGAAGATCACCAGGGACACGATCAAGCGCGTGACCGGCCGCGAAGGCACCGTCACCTGCCGCTTCACGCATGTCTACCCCGACGGGCCGTGCCTCTATTTCACCTTCGGCGGCATGCTCGACAAGGCGAAGGGGCTCGAGCAGTTCATGGAGGTGCTGTCGACCTGCACCGTCGCGACCGTCGAGCATGGCGGCACGACCACGCACCATCACGCGGTCGGACGCTTCCATCGGCCGTTTTACGACAAGCAGCGGCCCGAACTGTTCGCGAGGGCGCTGCGCGGCGCCAAGCGCGAGCTCGACCCGAAGGGCATGATGAATCCCGGTGTGCTGATCGATCCGTGAGCCCCAACGACAGTCACATCGTCCGTGCTTGCAAGACGGCGGAGGTGCTGAGCCTCGATGCCGCCGACATCATCGACTGGAAGGCCTGGCATCAGCGGGTCTGGAGGCGCCAGTGATCCCCGGAGAGATGACGTTACGCGGCTGGCGCGACATTTACCGCGGGGCGATGCCTACGCTCGATCCGGCCTGCCATGCGGTGATCGAACGATCGGCGGCTGCCGTCGCGGCGATCATCGCCAAGGGAGTGCCCGTCTACGGCATCAACACCGGCTTCGGTAAGCTCGCCAACGTCCACATCCCGCCCGCGGACCTCGCCACGCTCCAGCGCAACATCGTGCTGTCGCATTCGGCGGGCGCCGGCGCGCCGATGCCGGTTCCGGTCGCGCGGCTGATGATGGCGCTCAAGCTCGCCAGCCTGTCACAAGGCGCGTCGGGCGTGCGGCTGGAGACGGTGCGCCTGCTCGAAGCTCTGCTTGCGAGGGGACTGACGCCCATCGTGCCCTGCCAGGGCTCGGTCGGCGCGTCGGGCGATCTCGCGCCGCTGGCCCACATGTCGGCGACGATGATCGGTGTCGGTGAGATGATCGTCGACGGCAAGGTCTTGCCGGCCGCGACAGCTCTCGCCGATGCGGGCCTGCAGCCGCTGTCGCTCGGCGCAAAGGAAGGGCTGGCGCTGCTGAATGGCACACAGTTCTCGACCGCCTATGCGCTGGCGGCCCTGTTCGAGTGCGAGACGCTGTTCCAGTCGGCGCTGGTCACCGGCGCCCTGTCGACCGACGCCGCGCGCGGCTCCGACGCACCGTTCGACCCGCGAATCCACCGACTGCGGCGCCATCGCGGCCAGATCGACACGGCCGACGCGCTGCGTGGCCTGATGGCCGGCTCGGCCATTCGCGCCTCGCACCTCGTCGGCGACGAGCGGGTCCAGGACCCGTACTGCCTGCGCTGCCAGCCGCAGGTCATGGGCGCGGTGCTCGACCTGCTGCGCCAGGCGGCGGCGACGCTCGAAACCGAGGCCAACGGCGTTACCGACAATCCGCTGATCTTCCCCGAGACAGGCGAGGCGCTCTCCGGCGGCAACTTCCACGCCGAGCCTGTAGCGTTCGCCGCCGACGTGATCGCGCTTGCGATCTGCGAGATCGGCTCGCTGGCCGAGCGGCGCATTGCCATGCTGGTCGATCCCGCCCTGTCGGGCCTGCCCGCCTTCCTGACACCGAGGCCAGGCCTGAACTCTGGCTTCATGATCCCGCAGGTCACGGCGGCGGCGTTGGTGTCGGAGAACAAGCAGCGCGCCTATCCGGCCAGCGTCGATTCGATCCCGACCTCGGCCAACCAGGAAGACCATGTCTCGATGGCGGCCCACGGCGCACGCCGCTTGATGGACATGGCCGACAATATCGGAACGGTGATCGCGATCGAATTGCTCGCCGCCGCGCAAGGTTGCGACTTCCACCGCCCGCTCGCCTCCAGTCCTCCGCTCGAAGCGGTGCGCATTCTCTTGCGCCGCGAAGTGCCGCATCTCGACGAGGACCGTGCCTTGCATCCGGACCAACAGGCCGCGACCAGAATGATCCGCAGCCGCGCCGTCGTCGAAGCTGCCGGCCTCGACCGCCTCCCGACCCTTTGCGCCTGACGAGGACCCATGAGCCGCATCGACAACGACCGCCAGATCCGTGCGCCGCACGGCACGACCTTGTCGGCCAAGAGCTGGCTCACCGAGGCGCCCTTGCGCATGCTGATGAACAACCTCGACCCCGATGTCGCCGAGAAGCCGAGCGAGCTGGTGGTTTACGGCGGCGTCGGCCGTGCCGCGCGCGACTGGCAGAGCTTCGACCGCATCGTGGCCTCGCTGCGCAGCCTCGAAGACGACCAGACGCTGCTCGTGCAGTCGGGCAAGCCGGTCGGCGTTTTCCGCACACACCCCGATGCACCGCGCGTGCTGATCGCCAACTCCAATCTCGTGCCGCACTGGGCGACCCTCGAGCATTTCAACGAGCTCGACCGCAAGGGCCTGATGATGTTCGGCCAGATGACGGCGGGCTCATGGATCTATATCGGCAGCCAGGGCATCGTGCAGGGCACATACGAGACCTTCGTCGAGATGGGCCGCCAGCATTATGGCGGCAGCCTCGCCGGCCGCTGGATCCTGACCGCGGGCCTGGGCGGCATGGGCGGCGCCCAGCCCTTGGCGGCCACGATGGCCGGCGCTTCGTGTCTTGCCATCGAATGCCGGCCGAGCAGCATCGAGTTCCGCCTGCGCACCGGTTATGTCGACTGCCGGGCCAAGGACCTCGACGACGCGCTGGCGATCATCCAGCGCTCGACGGCGGACAAGAAGCCCACATCGGTCGCGCTGCTCGGCAACGCGGCCGAGATCCTGCCCGAGCTGCTGCGCCGGGGCGTAAGGCCTGATTGCGTCACTGATCAGACGTCGGCGCACGACCCCGGCAACGGCTACCTGCCGGCCGGCTGGAGCCTTGCCGATTGGGAGGATCGCCGGACCAAGACTCCGGCCGCCGTGGCGAAAGCGGCGAAGCAGTCGATGGCCGCGCATGTCCGCGCCATGCTCGAGTTCCACAAGCTCGGCGTGCCGACAGTCGATTACGGCAACAACATCCGCCAGATGGCCCTCGAGGAAGGCGTGTCCGACGCGTTCGCCTTCCCCGGCTTCGTGCCGGCCTATGTACGGCCGCTGTTCTGCCGCGGCATCGGGCCATTCCGCTGGGCCGCCCTGTCGGGCGATCCCGAGGACATCTATCGCACCGACGAGAAGGTGAAGGAGCTGCTGCCCGACAACAAGCACCTGCACAACTGGCTCGACATGGCGCGCAAGCGGATCAGGTTCCAGGGCCTGCCGGCGCGCATCTGCTGGGTCGGGCTGGGCGATCGCGACCGGCTCGGGCTGGCCTTCAACGAGATGGTGGCGAAGGGCGAGCTCAAGGCGCCGATCGTGATCGGCCGCGACCATCTCGATTCGGGCTCGGTCGCCAGCCCCAACCGGGAAACCGAGTCGATGAAGGACGGCAGCGATGCCGTGTCCGACTGGCCGATGCTCAACGCGCTGCTGAACTGCGCTTCGGGGGCGACTTGGGTGTCGCTGCATCACGGCGGCGGCGTCGGGATCGGCTACTCGCAGCATGCCGGCATGGTGGTCGTGTGCGACGGCACTCCGGAAGCAGCCAGGCGGATCGCGCGCGTGCTGTGGAACGACCCGGCGACGGGCGTGATGCGCCACGCCGATGCGGGCTACGAGACCGCGATCGAGTGCGCAAGGGAGAAGGGCCTGAGTCTTCCCAGTCTTGATCTTCCGGACCGCGAGCGTCCCCCTCGCTCATAGTCATGAGCGAGCGGGACGCTCGCGGTCCGGAAGATTACGTCGCGGCCGCAGCCAGCGACTCGGCGCGGATTTCCTCGGTGAGGCGCGCCTTGAGGGCGACGAACTCGGGCGCGGTCTTGATCGTGTAGTGGCGCGGATGCGGGAGGTCGACCGGAACCTCGCTCTTGATGCGGCCCGGCCGGCGCGTGAAGACCACGACCCGGCTCGCCATGAAGATCGCCTCCTCGATGTCGTGGGTCACGAACAGCACCGTCTTGCGCTCGCGTTCCCAGATGCCGAGCAGCAGCTCCTGCATCAGGACACGGGTCTGGTTGTCGAGCGCACCGAACGGCTCGTCGAGCAGCAGGATCTTGGGATCGTTGGCCAGCGCGCGAGCGATCGCGACCCGCTGTTGCATCCCGCCGCTGAGTTGCTTGGGAAAGTGATCCTCGAAGCCGCGCAGGCCGATCTCCGCGATGAAACGCTCGCTGATCTCGCGCTGCTGCGCCGTCGCCATCCCCTTCTGCCGGAGCCCGAAGCAGATGTTCTGGCGCACGTTGAGCCACGGGAAGAGCGTGTAGCTCTGGAACACCACGCCGCGGTCGGCGCCAGGCCCGTCGACCAGCGTGCCGTCGAGCAGGATCTTGCCCGTGGTCGGCTCCTCCAGCCCGGCGACGAGGCGCAGCAAGGTCGACTTCCCGCAGCCCGAAAGACCCAGGATGGTGATGAAGGCGTTGTCCTCGACCTCGAGGCTGACCGGCAGCAGCGCCTGGGTCGGCGCGCCGCCGTTCACGCCGGCAAAGGTCTTGCCAACGCCCTGGATCGAAAGGCGACTCACTACAGGTAGCTCCAGGCGAAGAGCTTGCGGTTGGCCTGCTTGAACAGCAGGTCGGTGGCCATGCCCACCAGCCCGATCACGACGATTCCGGAGATGATGTTCTCGGTCGCCATCAGCGCCTGGCTGTCGGTGATCATGTGGCCGATGCCCGACGAAGCACCGATCAGCTCGGCGACGATGATGTAGGTCCAGCCCAGCCCCAGCACCTGGCGCAGCGCCTCGGCGATCTCGGGCGCCGCGCCCGGCAACAGCACGTCGCGCACGGTGCCGGCCTGCGTCGAGCCCAGGGTGTAGGCCGCCTCGACCAGATCCCGCCTCGTGCCGGCGACGATCATCGTAATCATCAAGGTGAGCTGGAAGAAGCAGCCGAGAAAGATCACCGCAAGCTTCTGGCTCTCGCCGATGCCGACCCACAGGATCAGCAGCGGCACGAAGGCGGAGGCCGGCAGGTAGCGCGCGAAGGAGACGAACGGCTCGAAGAAGGCCTCGACCGGCTTCCAGGCGCCCATGGCGATGCCGAGCGGCACGGCGATCACGGCGGCGAGCAGGAAGCCGCCGACCACCCGCCAGATCGTCATGCCGACGTCGTGGCCAAAATCGAACTTCGCGAAGAGCTCCCACGCCGCCGTCAGCGTCTCCGGCGGCGAGGCGAGGAACTGCGGCGGCACGACGCCCGAGGCGGTGAGCATCCACCACACCGCCACGAACACGACGAAGAAGGCGATGCCCAGCCCGATACGTTGCCCGCGCGGAACGGGGACGAACAGGCCGGCGCGTCTCACGTCAGGAAGCCCCTACTTCAGGAAGCTCGTATCGTACAGGCTGTCGAGGTTCGAGGGCGCGGCCTTGATCACGCCGATCTCGAGCAGCAGCGCGGCGGCGTCCTTGTTGAAGGCCTGGATCTCGCCATTGAAGAACTTCTCGTTGGCGGCGCGGTCGGCCCACTTGATCTTGGCCTGCGAGGCCTCGAACTGCTCGGCCGTCTGCTTCACGTCGGCGCCCATGAGGGTGAAGGCCTTGGTCTTGTCGGCGGCGATCATGTCGAGCGCCTGGAAGTAGCTGTCGACCAGCGCCTTCACGGCCTTCGGGTTCTCCTTGATGAACTTGGGCGTGCAGCCGAACGAGTCGAACACGACGGGAAGGCTGAGAGAATCGACGATCAGCTTGCCGGACTCGGGCTTGTTGCGGACCAGGCTGAGATAAGGCTCGTAGGTCACCGCGCCATCCAGGCCGGAGTTGCCCGCCACGAAGGCGTTGGCGGCCGGCGCAGGCTCGAGCGTGACCAGCTTGATGTCGCTCAACTTCATGCCGGCCTTCTTCAGCGCCCACGACAGGAAGAAGTGCGGGCTGGTGCCGGGGGCAGAGGCCGCGACCGTCTTGCCCTTGAGGTCCTCGACCTTCTCGATGCCGGGCTTGGCGACCAGGCCGTCCGAGCCCATGCCCTGGTCCATCTTGAAGAGCTGGGTGGTGGCGACGCCGTTGGCGTTCCACACGATCCAGGTTTCCACCGTGGTCGCGGCGCACTGGATGTCCCCCGAAGCGATCGCGAGGTGGCGGTCCTTCTGCGGAATCTTCTTGATCGACACGTCGAGGCCGTTCTTGGCGTAGATGCCGGCTTCCTTGGCCAGGGTCAGCGGCGCGAAGCCGGTCCAGCCGGAGATGCCGATATTGACCTTGGTGTCCTGCGCAAACGCGGACGTCGCACCGAACGCGGCCGCCGCAAGGGCGGACAAGGCGAGAAGGGATTTCATCGGAGGCTCCTGAACTTAAGAACGATGGATGACCGGGAAGATCGGCGCGTCGAACGGCGCACCGTCCTCGAAGGCGAGTTCCCTGAACGGCGGCGAGGTCGTGCCCGAGCGCCTGGCGAAGACGGCGTCGTCACCGACCCAGCGCGCCGAGAAGACGCGGCGCGGCGTGGCCGCGGCATTGCCCGGCGCGGCGTGCAGCGTGCGGAAGTTGAAGGCGATGGCGTCGCCCGGCTGCATGTCCCAGACGGCGAGGTCGAGCGTCGGCCGGAGCGCCTCCATGTCGGGCATCTCCTCGAAATCGTCCTCGGCATAGAGCCGCGTGCCGTTGAAGCGCATCGGCCGGAACCCCTTGCCCCAGCGGTGCGAGCCGCGCACGCACTCCATCACCACGTCGCGCGACACCGGGTCGAGCGGAATCCAGAAACTCACGCTCTGCAGGCCCTCGACGCAGTAATAGGGCTGGTCGTGATGCCACGGCGTCACCGTGGTGGTGCCGGCCTGCTTGACCAGCACATGATCGTGGAAGAAGCGCGCGGTATGCGAGCGCATCAGGGCGGCAGCGATCGCCGCACCGCGCGGGTCGAGCACGAACGACCTGAACTCGGGAATGCGCTGCCAGTTGCAGAGATCCTGGAAGAACGGCGCCGAGCCGTCGGCCGGCGTCACCGTGCGTTCGAGCGGGCTGGGATCGGCCATCAGCGCGGCGATGCCGGCGCGCAGCGGCTCGACCCAGTCGGCGAAAGCGCCGCGCAGAAGAACAACGCCATCGGCTTGGTAGGCGGCGATCATCTCCTCATCGATCTCTTGCACTGGTGGCGTCATGAGCTCCTCCGGCAGCAGAATCCGTGCCAGCGGTATCTCAGCGCAGATTGCCGGTGTGGCCCAGCGAATAACGCCCCGGTTGCGGCCAGACGGTGAGGCCGTGCGGCTCGCGGCCGACCTTGACCTTGTCGACCGCACCAGATGTGGTCTCGAAGCGGTAAACTACATCGTCGAACCGGCCGCTCAGCCAGAGATACTTGCCGTCAGCGCTGACATTGCCCATGTCGGGACTGCCTCCGCCCGGGATCGGCCAGGTCTTCACCACCTTGCGTGTGGCGAAGTCGATCACCGAGACGCTGCCCTTGCCGCCCTTGGGACCGATCATCTTGTTGGTGCCGCGGTTCGCCACATAGAGCGATTTGCCGTCGCGGCTGGGATAGAGGCCGTGCGCGCCGACGCCGGTCGGGATGAAGCCGATCTGCTGAAACGAGGCGCCATCCACGACATGCACGCCGTCGGCCAGCATGTCGGCCACGAAGAACGTCGTGCCATCGGGCGAAATGCGGATGTCCTGCGGCATGCCGCGCGAGGTGCAGATCGCGCCGCCCAGCTCGGGCGCCTCCTGGACGATGACCTGCTGTGTGGTGATCAGCTGCGACTTCTTCTTCTCGAGCGCGGTGAGCTGGGCCACCACGTCGGGCCGCGCAAAGTACGGGCTGAGCGTGAGAGTACCGATCACGGTGCGCTTCACGAGGTCGATCTTGGTGACGGCGCCATCGAACTCGCAGGTAAAGAGCGCGAAGCTGCCATCGATCGAGAAGTCGGCATGGTTGATGCCGCCGCACTTGGGCGTCGCGATAGAGTACTGGAGTCGCATCGTCTGCGGATCGCGGAAGTCGAGTCGCTTGTGCTCCTCGGCCACGATGATCGCGGACTTTCCGTCGGGCGACCAATAGACGTTGTAGGGATCGTCGACCGGGATCGCGGGCCCGGCTTTGCCGGTCCACGGGTCGATCGGGCTCAGGCTGCCGTCGGTACGACCCTCGGCATTGTTGGCGACCCACAGTGTCTTGAGGTCCCACGACGGCACGACATGCTGCGGATTGCGACCGACCTTGAAGGTGTCGACGACCTGCATCGTCTCGGGATCGATCACCGAGACGGTGTTGGCGCGACGGTTGGGAACATAGACCCTCGACAGGGCGCCCTTGACGGCAGGGCTGAGCTTGCCGGCGACGGTCTCGCTGTAGAGGTTCGCAGGATCGGCGACGGCCGGCATGCCGGGGACCGTCGCGACGGCGGCGACAACGGGCCGGGTCTGAGCCGTTGCCCACCATCCGGCAACGCCAAGTCCCAGCGTCAGGGAAATGGCGGCGACGACACGGCCGATCTTCATTGGTCTAACGTTTCTCCGCCCGCGCTTTTCGAATCGCAGCGACAGTCTGCGATACGACGAGGTCTACTCCAATCTGGCCCAATGCCGCGCTCGATGGGCCGGGGTCGCCGTTCGTGCCTTCGGCCGGGCCGTGATCGCCCGCAAGATGATCGGACCGCACCAGCGAGGGATCGATCGCCAAGGTCAACGACGTGTCGGCCGTGCCGGCATGGCTGCCGATCTGGACGTCGCTCAGGCCCTTTGCGCGCAGGGCGCGCACATAGGCGACGTCGACGGCGCTGTAATAGTCCTTGATGTAGTGAGCCCGCGCGCCACTGCCCGCCCACTCCTTGTTCAGCTCGGCAGCGGCCTGTTTCAGGATCGACTGATAGCCGCCGTGATCGCCGACCAGCACGATATGGGTGAAGCCCGCCCGCCGCAGGCTGCGGCCGGTTGCCTCGAGAGTATTCTTGAATACGGCATCCGGAATCGAGATCGTCCCGGGAAAGAGCATGTGGCCCGACGGCGGCGAGATCGCGCCCTCCGGCACATAGGCCAGCACAGGCGCCACCAGCGTGTCGCCCAACGCGGCGGCAATCCGGCCGGCCAGCACGCGGGCGCGGACATTGTGCTTGCCGAGCGCGATGTGCGGTCCGCTTTGCTCGGTGCCGCCGGCCGGCACGATGATGGTGGTGGTGCCGGACTGGATGGCGGCGCGCACCTCGGTCCAGGTCAATTCCTCGAGCTGGACACTGGGCGGTGCGGCCTGGGCAGCAGCACCGAAGCACAGGACCGACAGCACGGACAGGACCGCCAAGCGCATTGCTGCCTTCTACGCCCTCGCCATGGAATTCGAAAGCGGCAAGAGATTCCGAAATTCGGGCGCCACTACGCGCGTCACCGACCACATCGACAACCGCATGATGTTGGAATCCCTCAGGGCGAAGTTCACCAGCGCCGGCGTATCAGCCAGGATGAACACCTCGGAGGCGATGTCATTGACACCGATCATTGACGTGATGCCGATCCTGGCGTCGAGATCGCGATTTGGAGCTAGCCTTCGGTCGGACCATTGCTGGATGAGAGACGGCGTCGCGTCAGGCTGCCAGAATGTTCCGCGGCTCCTGGCGGCGATAGCTCAACGCCTCTGCGATATGCAGCCGCCGCACGGGATCGGAGCCGTCGAGATCGGCGAGCGTACGCGCGACCCGCAAGGTGCGATGCCAGGCGCGGGCCGACAGGCCGAGCCGTTCGGCGGCGCGGGTCAGCAGCGCCCGGCCTTCGGCGTCGGGCTCGGCGATCGCCGCGAGGAGCTTGCCGTCGGTGTCGGCGTTGCACCGCGGCCTCGACCAGCCGCGCGCCCAGTCGGACAGCAGGCCGGCACTGGGCTCCGCTTCGACCTCCGTGAGCGTGGACCGGAGCTTCGCCAACCGTTCGCGCTGGACGGCGCGCGCCGCCGCCACGCGCGCGGCGACATCGGCGGAACTCTCGGCCGGCGGCGGCAAGGCGAGATCGGCGGCCTCGACCCGGGGGACATCGATGCAGAGATCGATACGGTCGAGCAAAGGGCCCGACAGCTTGCCCTGGTACTCGAGCCCGCAACGCGGGCCGCGGCGGCAATTCTGGCCGCAGCGGCAGGGATTCATCGCGGCCACCATCTGGAACCGCGCCGGATAGGTCACATGTGCATTGGCGCGCGCCACAGTCACTCTTCCGGTCTCCATCGGCTGCCGCAGGGCCTCGAGCGTAGTGCGGTTGAACTCGGGCAATTCATCCAGAAAAAGCACTCCATGGTGCGCGAGCGACACTTCTCCCGGCCGGGCGCGGTGACCGCCGCCGACCAGCGCCTGCAAGGTCGCCGAATGATGCGGATCGCGGAAGCTGCGGCGCAGGGAGAGCTTGCCGTCGCCGGTCTCACCGGCCAGGGAGCGCACCATCGTGGCTTCGAGCGCCTCGTCCGCTTCGAGCGGCGGCAGCAGGCCGGGCAAGCGCGCAGCCAGCATCGACTTGCCCGAGCCCGGCGGGCCAATCATCAAGAGATTGTGGCCCCCGGCCGCCGCAACCTCGAGCACGCGCTTGGCCGTCTCCTGGCCCTTGATATCGACGAGATCGGGGTACTTGGCCGTGTCGTCCGCAGCGACGGACTGCGGCCGCAGCAGGGTCTGCTGGCCGCGCAGATGATTGATCAGGGCGAGCAGCGATGGGGCGGCAACGATCTCGACATGCTCGCCGGCCCACGCCGCCTCGCCACCGCAGGCCGCCGGACAGATCACGCCGCGCTCGCTCTGCGAGGCATAGAGCGCGGCCGGCAGGACGCCGGGCACCCGCGACAGCGAGCCGTCGAGCGCCAGCTCGCCCAGCGCGACCAGGCCCGACAGGCTCTCCCTGGCGATCACACCCATCGCGGCGAGCAGCGCCAGCGCGATCGGCAGGTCGTAATGGCTGCCTTCCTTGGCAAGATCGGCCGGCGAGAGATTGACCGCGATGCGCTGCGGCGGCAGAGCCAGCCCAAGCGCCCGCAACGCCGCGCGCACCCGCTCGCGACTT
Organism: Reyranella sp.; assembly: GCF_965279465.1. Taxonomy (NCBI): domain Bacteria; kingdom Pseudomonadati; phylum Pseudomonadota; class Alphaproteobacteria; order Hyphomicrobiales; family Reyranellaceae; genus Reyranella; species Reyranella sp. The sequence goes on along the minus strand of NZ_OZ257242.1, from coordinate 1,322,616 downwards.
TCGCCGACCGCTTTGTCCGCCAGCCCGACGATGGCGAAGGCGAGGGTGCCGGGGGCGATCATCACCTGCACATCGACCGGCACCACCTCTACGCCCTGGAATGCTACCGTCTGCACCCGTGCCTGCATGACATCTCCTGTCCCAACAAGAACAAGTATAGAACGATCTACGATAAAGTAAAACACGTGTAAGTTGTATCGACGCGCGCCGAGCCGGCTGATTGAATGCCGGCCATGTATCGTCGTTCCTTTCTGCCGCTCGTCGCGGGCGTCATGGCAGCGCCGGCAGCCTTCGCCTGGCCCGACCAGCCGGTGCGTATCGTCGTGCCTTTCACCCCGGGCACCGGTCCCGACATCGTCGCCCGCTTCGTGGCAGAAAAACTGTCGCCCAGGTTCGGCCAGCCGGTCGTCGTCGACAACGTCCCCGGCGCCTCGGGCAATATCGGCAGCCAGCAGGTCGCGCGTGCCAAGCCCGACGGACTGACCCTGATGTCCTCGGTCAACACGCTGGTCATGAACGCCAGCCTGTTCAAGAACCTGCCCTACGACCCGGTGACCGACTTCGCGCCGATCAGCCTGACCGCCTGGGGCTCGCTGGTGCTGGTCGCAAACCCCGCCCAAGCGGCAAATACGCTGGCCGAGCTGGTCACCGCCGCGAAGGCCAACCCGCGCAAGCTGACCTACGGCAGCCCTGGTGTCGGCACACCGCATCACCTGTCGATGGCATTGGTCGAGCAGGCGAGCGGCATCGAGCTGCTGCACGTACCGTACAAGGGCACGGCCGGTGCGGTTCAGGACCTGCTGGGCGGCCAGATCGGCTACATGTTCCTGCCGGTCCATGTTTCGGCCCAGTACATCCGCGGCGGCAAGCTGAAGGCGATCGCCGCCGGCAGTCCCCGACGCCAGCCGCAGCTGCCCGACGTGCCGACCTTGATCGAGGCCGGCCTGGTCGGCGCCGATGTCGACATGTGGTACGGCCTGTTCGCCCCGAAGGCCACACCCACGCCGCTGGTCGAGCGTCTCAATCGCGAGGTTTCCGACATCCTGGGCAGTGCCGACGCCAGGACCATCTTCGAGGCGCAAGGCATGGTCCCGACCACCTCGACGCCGGACGCGCTGGAAACAATCGTGGCGCGTGACCGCAAGCGCTGGGCCGAGATCGTCGCCAGCCGCGGGATCGTTGCCGAATGAGCGCCCCAACCTCCTCCCCCGATGTGCTGATCGTCGGCGGCGGCATCGGCGGCTTGACCCTGGCGCTCAGCTGCCACCAGGCCGGCATCTCGTGCCGCGTGTTCGAGGCCGCGCCCGAGATTCATCCGTTGGGTGTCGGCATCAACCTGCTGCCGCATGCCATGCGCGAGCTCTCCGAGCTGGGCCTCGCCGACAGGCTCGCCGCGCACGCCATCGAGACGCGCACGCTCGCCTACTACAGCCGCCACGGCCAGCCGATCATCAGCGACGCCCGCGGCCGCTATGCAGGCTACGACTGGCCGCAGCTCTCGATCCATCGCGCCGATCTGCACAGGGTGCTGCTCGACGCCACCCGCGAGCGGCTGGGCGAGGACGCGGTGCGGCTCGGCCACAAGGTCACGCGCCTCGACCAGAATGCCACGCGCGCCACCCTGCATTTCGACAACGGCCACTTCACGCACGGCAAGGTCGCGATCGCCTGCGACGGCATCCATTCGGCGGTGCGCCGCCAGCTGTTCCCCGACGAAGGCCCGCCGAAATACTCCGGCGTCAACATGTGGCGCGGCGCGGTGCATTGGCCGCCCTTCCTCGGCGGCGACACCATGATCTCGACCGGCTGGATGACGGTCGGCAAGACCGTGATCTATCCGGTCCGCCGCGGCGCGCCGGAGACCGGCGGGAAACCGCTGATCAACTGGGTCGCCGAGCTGGAGCGGCCCGAGGCGGTGCGCCAGGACTGGACCGGGCGCGGCCGGCTCGAGGATATGATGCCGGCCTTCGCAGGGCTGAAGTTCGATTTCCTCGACATCACCGGCATGATCGAGGCGACCGCGGAGATCCTCGAATATCCGATGGTCGACCGCGACCCGCTGGAGCGCTGGAGCTTCGGCCGGATCACACTCCTGGGTGACGCCGCGCACCCGATGTATCCGCGCGGGTCCAACGGCGCGGGCCAAGCGATCGTCGACGCGCGCTTCCTCACCGGCCGGATCAAGACGCTCGGCGCCACGCCGGCCGCGCTCACCGCCTACGAGGCGGTGCGCAATCCGGCGACGTCCAAGGTCGTCCTCACCAACCGCACCGATCCGCCCGATGCCATCTTGCGCGAGGTCTGGAACCGCTCCGGCGGGAAGCGCTTCGACCGCCTCGAGGAGCTCATTCCGATGGCCGAGCTGGAGGCGATCCTCGAGCGCTACAAGAAGATCTCCGGCTTCGATCGCGAGACGCTGCGGACGCGGCCGAGCTTCGTGTGATTGCCGCGGTCCGTTGACCATGATCATTCGCTGCCGAGCATGCTACTGTCCGGCATGGACATAAACTTCGCCCCACCGACCGAGTTCGTCGAGCTTGCCGAGAAGACCAAGGCCTTCGTCGTCGCCAAGGTCATCCCCTATGAGAAAGACCCGCGCTGGACGTCGCACGGACCGACCGACGAGCTGCGGATCGAGCTGAACAACCTCGCCCGGGAAGCCGGCGTATTCGCACCCCATGTCGCGACGGAATTCGGCGGCCGCGGCCTGAACCAGGTCGGTCGGGCGCTGGTCTTCGAGGCGGCCGGGTATTCGATGCTGGGTCCGATGGCGATCCATTGCGCCTCGCCCGACGAAGGCAACATCCATCTCCTCGACGTCGTGGCGCGGCCCGACCAGCGCGAGCATTTCCTGCGGCCTCTGGCGGAAGGCAAGGTCCGCTCCTGCTTCTGCATGACCGAGCCGGGCGGCGCGGGCTCCGATCCCGGCATGTTGCAGACCACGGCGCGGCAGGACGGCAACGAATGGGTGATCAACGGCACGAAATGGTTGATCACCGGCGCCGACAACGCCGGCTGGGCGATCATAATGGCCAAGCTCGAGGGCGGGCCGATGAGCGGTCACGCCACGCTGTTCCTCGCCGACCTGCCCAATCCGGCGATCAAGATCGAGCGCACGCTGGACACGATCGATTCGAGCTTCACCGGCGGCCATGCGGTGATGTCGTTCACCGATCTTCGCCTGCCGGCCGACGCCGTCCTCGGCGAGATCGGCAAGGGCTTCCGCTATGCCCAGGTGCGGCTCGCGCCGGCGCGGCTCAGCCACTGCATGCGCTGGCTGGGCTCGGCCAACCGGGCACAGGACATCGCCACCGACTACGCCCGCACGCGCGAGGCGTTCGGCAAGAAGCTCGGCGAGCACGAGGGCGTGTCGTTCATGCTGGCCGACAACGCCATGGATATCCACCTCGCAAGGCTCTCGATCTGGCACACCGCCTGGATGCTCGACCGCGGCGAACGGGCGTCGAACGAAAGCTCGATGTCCAAGGTGATCTGCTCCGAGGCGATCGCCCGCGTCGCCGATCGCTCGCTGCAGATCCTGGGCGGCCTCGGCATCACGCGCGACACGGTCGTCGAGCGCATCTTCCGCGACACCCGAGCCTTCCGCATCTACGACGGCCCGTCGGAGGTCCATCGCTGGGCGCTCGGTGCGCGCATCGTCTCGGGGAAGATGTAGGCCGGCCGCTCCGGCTTCAGAACACCTTGCGCAGGTTCGCCAGAACCGAGGCACCCTGCCCGTACAGGCAGTTCGTCGCGCTGCTGCATTCGGACACGTAGCGCGTGTCGAGGAGGTTGGTCGCGTTGACGGCCGCGACGAAGCCGCCGAGCTTCGGCATGAGGCCGCCGAGATCGTAGGACACCATCGCATCGAGCAGCGTGTAGGCCGGGATCTGCAGCGTATTGGCCGAGGTGGAATAGGTGAACCCGATGTGGCGCACGCCGCCGCCGAGCTTGAAGCCGTACAGCGCACCCGACTGGATCGTGTAGTCGCTCCACAGCGAGGCGGTTACGTTGGGCACGAAGGCCGGCATGTTGCCGATGTCGCGGTTGTTGCTCGCCGTGATCTTGGGATCGTTGTAGGAGAACGCCCACATCACGTTCAGCCCCTCGGTGGGTACCAGCAGGCTGCTGAGCTCGACACCGCGCGAGCGAACCGCGCCGGTCTGGATCTGGAAGAGCGCGTTGGCAGGATCGGCGGTCAGCACGTTCTGCTGCGTGATCTGGTAGACCGACGCCATCGCGAAGCTCTTGCCGCCGGCCGGCTGGAACTTGATGCCCGCTTCGATCTGCTCGCCCGTCGTCGGCTTGAACGGCGCGCCGGTCGCGGTGACGCCGATGGTGGGCTGGAAGGATGTCGAATAGCTCAGATACGGCGCTACCCCGCTGTCGAAAGCATAGACGAGCCCGGCCCGGCCCGACAGCTTGGCATCGGCCTGCGTCGCCGTGGTGTTGACGAGCTGGTTGGTCGTCGCCGCGTTGGCCCAGTCCTGCCGCAAGCCGAGCACGAGCGACAGCCGGTCGAAGCGGATCTGGTCCTGCAGGTAGAGGCCGAGCTGGTTCTCGGTCTGCTGCGCGCTCGTCACCAGGTTGGTCGGGCCGACCTGCACGCCGTAGACCGGTGCATAGATGTCGATCGACGGCACGTTGAAACCGAGCCCGAGCCGCTGCGTGAAGTTGTTCCAGCGGAAATCGATGCCGGCGAGCAGGCGATGCTGGAGCGGGCCCGTCGGGACGCTCGCCTCGAGCTGCGTGTCGACCGAGACGGTCGTCAGATATTCGGTGTCCGACGCGTTGTAGCGAAAGAGCGTGCGGCCGTTGGGAGCGAGGGCAGCGCCCAGCACCTGGCTGAGCTGGCCGTTGGCCGTCATGTAGCGGAAGTTTTGCCGGACGGTGAAGGTGGACGACAGCCGCCGCTCGGCGAGATAGCCGACGGAGAACTGGTCACGGCTGTACTGGTTGAAGTTGGGATCGCCCGCGAAGAAGTTGCGCGGAATGTTGCCGTTGGGATTGGGCAGCACCGAGCCGGCGGCCGGAATGAAATTGTACAGCCCGACATAAGGATCGTGCTGGTAGCTCAGCATGACGGTGACGCTGGTGTCGGTATCGGGCCGCCAGGTGACGGATGGCGAGATCGACAGGCGCTGCGACTTGTTGAAGTCGACCTGGGTGTCGGCCGTGCGCGCGACTCCGACGAGGCGATAGAACAGCGTGTCGCTGCCGGGCACCGGACCGCCGACATCGATGCCGGCCGCGAAACTGTTGTAGTTGCCGCCCTGCAAGAAGGCCTCGTAGCGCGGCGTCGTGGTCGGCATCTTGCCGACTAGGTTGACCATCCCGCCCGGCGAGGCCGCACCGTAGAGGACGGATGCGGGGCCGCGCAGGACCTCGACGCGCTCGAGGTTGAAGACGTCGATCTGCGGCGTGACGAAGCCGGAGGCGCCTTCCAGCCGGAGGCCGTTGAGATAGCGGTCCATGATGAAGCCGCGGCCGAAGATGATATCGGCGCTGCCCGCCAGGGTGCCCCGGCTCTCGGGCTCGATGCCGGCCGTGTAGCGCAGCGTCTGCGGCACGGTCTGCGCGTTCTGGGTCTCAATCTGGTCGCGCGTCACGACCGAGATCGACTGCGGCGTGTCGAGCAGGGAGGCATCCGTCTTGGTTCCGGTAGCGCTGCGGCTCGCGATGTAGCCTTTAACGGGCCCGAGCGCGGTCTCCGCGCTTGCCCCCTGGCTCTCGACCCGCACCGGCCCGATCTGGACGACGTTGGGGTCGACCTGTCCGAGCTGCGTGGCCTTCTGGACGACGACCGTGCGGCCGCCGCTGATCGTGAAGGTGAGACCGGTGCCGGTGAGGAGACGCGCCATCGCGTCGGTCGGTGACATCGCGCCGCTCACCGGCTGCCCCGAGAGGCCGGTCAGGAGGTCGCCATGGACCGAGACCTGCCAGCCGCTCTGGCGCCCGAAGAGGGTGAGCGCGTCGGTCAACGGCTGGGCCGGAATGTCGAACTGCACCAGCGCGGCCGACTGGGCGACGGTCTGGGCGATGCTCCGGGCGATGCCGGGGGCGTCGTCACCGGTCGTCTGCGCCTGCAGCGCCCCGGCGGGCACCATGACCGCGAGCGCGGCCACCGATCCGGTGAGCCAGCGCCCGCCCGCCCGTGCATGCTCAATCGCCTTGCCGTTCCTGGCCAACATGATCGTCATCCCCGTCGCCGAAGGAGGCCTGGAATGTCTGCAACGCACCGGCATCCTTCCTCTTGCTCAACAGACGACGGTCGCCCTTCCGATATTCAAGCCGGCGAGCAGATCTCAGATCAGGGGCCGGAAATCACCACGATCCATGGCGATAGCTGGCGCAGCGTCGCGCCTTGCGCCCGCGCCACCGCATTCAGTGCCGCGAGCGGATCGGAGAGGTCGTAGAAGCCGGTCAGCGGCTGGTCGGGCATTCGCTCGCCGCGCAGCACGATGAAGCCGTCGAAGTAGGGACGCAGCGCGTCGACGACCTCGGACACCGGCCGGTTCTTGGCGACGAGGTGTCCCCTGGTCCAGCTCGCCACGTCGTCGAGCGCGATGCGACCGCGTTCGGTTCGACCGGCGGACGTGATGCGCAGCCAGTCGCCCGGCACGAGCTGTTCGGTGACGCCGGACGCCCGCTGCGCCGGCGTCACCTCGACCAGGCCCTCGCGGACCGAGACGTCGGTCGATCCCGTGCCGAGCCGGACATCGAACGCCGTGCCCAGATCCTTCACCGAGATCTCCCGCGCCTCGACCACGAAGGGATGGCGCTCGTCATGGATCACCTCGAAGAAGGCCTCGCCCTTCAGCAGGCGGACATGCCGGCTTCCGGTGACTTCGACCGCGCTGCGCGGCGCAAGCCGAATGGTGCTGCCGTCGGACAGGCGTATCTTGCCGGAAGTCGTCGCGCCGCTCGCGTGATCGGCACGAAGCGCCATCATCAGGTCGGAGCCGAAGACGAGGAAGAGGCAGGCCGCCGCCGCGACGAGTGGCATCCAGCGCCATCCCAGGGCCGTCGCCGGCTGCGGCAGCCGTGCCTCGGACACTGCCTCCGGCACTCTCGCGCCGGCTGCCGCCCGCTCGGCTCGACGCCGCGCCGCGAAAGCTTCCCAGGGCTGCGGCTCTCCCGGGCGGGCGCTGCCCACGAGCCGGGCCGTGCGCGAGATCTCGGCCCATTCCTCGGCATGGGCTGGGCTGGCTGCGAGCCAGGCATCGAATCGCTCACGCAGAGCGATGCTCTCGGGCCGATCGGCGAGGGCGACGAGCCATTCGCTGGCCCGTACGGGCTGCGCCTCGTTGGCCGGATCTGGCGCTCTATCCATTATCAATAGACGACCGGAGATGGCACCAAATTCAACAGGGATATGGGTCTCCTACCCCAGAGACTGGCGGCGCAGGGCCGCGCGGCAATGCTCGAGCCCCTTGACCACGAGCGCATGGGCCGAGCCGATCGAGATGCCGAGATAGTCGGCGATGTCCTTGACCGTACAGTCGCCGAGCCGGTGCATCTCGAGGGCGATGCGCATCTTCTCCGGGAGCTCGTCCATGATGGAGCGCATGGCGCGGATCTCATCGCGCCCCGCCACCTCGATCTCCGGCGACGGCCGGTCCTCGGCGACCTCCTCGGCGTTACGATCGACGCCCTGGCTGAGATAGCGACGTTCCCGCAGCAGCTTGCGCTGGCCGTCCAGCGCAAGGTTACGGACGATGCGGTAGAGATAGCCGACCGGATGGTCGACGGTGCCGCCGGCCGCGGCGCCGTCGAAGCGCAGCCACGCCTCCTGGACGATGTCCTCGGCATGGCCTCGATCGCCGACAATGCCGTTCGCATACGAGGTCAGGGTCCGGCGATGCGCCGCGAAGAGGGCGAGAAGCGCTCGGTCGCGCGGAACGCTCATAAGGGAAGGTTAACGCGACCGCGACTTATTTGCAACTACACCGAGACTTGGAGTTCAGCGCAGACAGACGGAGCATTCGAGACCGCGGTCGAAGGGCAGGGTCATCATGCGGAAGCCATTCGCCGGATCGTTCAGGAACGCGAAGTAATCGGCGTAGGCCTCGGAATAGGCACTGGTGTTGTCGCAGATGACGACGGCGCCGCGTCGCAGGTGGGGCGTGAGCAGCTCGAGCGCTGGCCGAGCCATCTCGATCCAGCAGGGTTTCGCGCAGGTCGCCTTCCCGGAGATCGATGAATTGCTCGAGGCCGGCCTGGGCGACGTTCGCCTGGGCTGCCGTGGCCTTGCCGGCTTCGTACTCGGTACCGATCACCACACCGTTTCCGCCCGACAGCGCGATCGCGTCGCGCACGGCGGCGGCGAGATAGAGCGTCGAGACACCATACGACGCGCCGATCTCGACGATGCGGCGGGCCTCGGATGCGCGACAGAGCTGGTAGCAGAAGAGCGCCTGTCACGATCGAGAGCGACCAGCTTGTCGCTGACATAGTCCTTCATGCGCGCGGCGCGTTCTTCTGTCGGCAGCGCTGCGACCTCCTCGCGCCAAGCACTGCGACGTTCGCTCATCGCCTTGCCTGGTCGTCGCTCCGCATGTGCAACGTCTCCAGCAGCGTTTCCAGAGGCGAATCGGCCAGCCATGATCGTCCTTTCCGGTCCAACGCTCCGACTTGTTTCGACACATCGCGATCACGGTCAACACGGCCGCAGGCCACTTCCCCTGCCTGGAGCGTGGCACGCGGAAGGCCGCAGTGGCCGTCAGGCAGCGGCGTGCAGGTGGCAGGCCACCGCGCGGCCGTCGGCCATCTCCTTCATCGCCGGGTCGACCGACTTGCAGACCTCCATCGCCTTCGGGCAGCGGGTGTGGAAGCGGCAGCCTGGGGGCGGGCGGAGCGCGCTCGGGATTTCGCCGATGATGATCTGCTGGCCGCGCTGGGCCTCGATCTCCGGATCGGCGATCGGCACGGCCGCGAGCAGCGCCTGCGTGTAGGGGTGCAGGGGGTCCTTGTAGAGCTGGTCGCGCGTGGCGATCTCGACGATGCGGCCGAGATACATCACGGCAATGCGGTCGCTGATGTGGCGCACCACGCTGAGGTCGTGGGCGATGAAGATGTAGGTGAGGCCGAGCCGCTCCTGCAGCTCCATGAACAGGTTCACGACCTGCGCCTGGATCGAGACATCGAGCGCCGAGACCGGCTCGTCGCAGATCAGCAATGTCGGCTCCAGGGCAAGCGCGCGGGCGATGCCGATGCGCTGGCGCTGGCCGCCGGAGAATTCGTGCGGATAGCGCTCGGCCATGTCGGGCAGCAGGCCGACCATCTTGAGCAGCGCGGCGACCCGGGCGCGGTACTTGTCCCTGTCCGACGCCAGCCCATGCACGACCAGCGGCTCGCCGACGATATCGGCCACCTTCATGCGCGGGTTCAGCGAGCCGTAGGGGTCCTGGTAGACCATCTGCATCTTGGCGCGGATCGGCCGCATGCGCGCGCGGTCGTAGCCCGAGATGTCCTCGCCCTCGAACTCGACCTTGCCCGAGGTGATGTCGAGCATGCGCAGCACGGCCAAGCCGGTCGTCGACTTGCCGCAACCCGATTCGCCGACCAGCCCGAGCGTCTCGCCGCGCCGCACGGAGAAGCTCACGCCATCGACGGCTTTCACCGTGCCGACCACCTTCTTGGCGATGATGCCGGTCGTGACCGGGAAATGGACCTTGAGGTCCCGGACGGTGAGGACGGGATCAGGCCGCGAGGCGTTCATGATAAAAGCAAGCCGAGAAATGGTTGGGGCCGCTCTCGAACAGCGGCGGACGTTCGATACGGCAGCGCTCGGTGGCATCCTTGCAGCGCGGCGCGAAGGGGCAGCCCGGCGGCAGGCTGGCGAGATCGGGCGGCTGGCCTTCGATCGGGATCAGCGGCCGTTCGGTGTCGCCGTCGAGCCGCGGCACCGAGGCCATCAGGCCACGCGTGTAGGGATGGCGCGGGGTCTTGTAGAGCTGGCGCGCCGGCGCGGTCTCGACGATGCGGCCGCCATACATGACGGCGACCCGATCGGCGTAGCGCGCCACGACGCCGAGATCGTGGGTGATCAGGATCATCGCCGAATTGGTCTCGCGCGTGAGCTCCTTGAGCAGCGCGAGGATCTGCGCCTGCACCGTCACGTCGAGCGCCGTGGTCGGCTCGTCGGCGATGATCAGCTTGGGCTGGCAGGCCAGCGCCATGGCGATCATGACCCTCTGGCGCATGCCGCCGGAATACTGGTGCGGGTAGGAACCGAGACGGCTCCGCCCGTCGGGAATGCGCACCTTGCCGAGCAGCTCGGCCGCTTTGTCGAGCGCTTTCGCCCACACCGTCTTGCGATGCAGGTTTATCGGCTCGCCGACCTGCAGGCCGACGGTAAGCGCCGGATTGAGCGAGCTCATCGGCTCCTGGAAGATCATGGCGATGCGGTCGCCGCGGATCGCCCGGATGCCGGCGTCGTCGAGCTTCAGCAGGTCCTTGCCGTCGAACAGGATCTCGCCCGCTTCGATCTTGCCGGGCGGATCGGGGATCAGGCGCAGGATCGAGAGAGCGGTCACGCTCTTGCCCGAGCCGGACTCGCCCACGATCGCCAGGGTTTCGCCGGGAGCGACGTCGAACGAGACATTGTCGACCGCCCGCACCGTGCCGCGGTCCGTGCGGAAGCGGGTCGAGAGGTTGCGGACGCTGAGGAGCGGAGTCATTGGACCTCATGCTCATCCGGACCGCGAGCATCCTGCTCGCTCGGATTCATGAGCGATCTGGAAGCTCGCGGTCCGGAGGACAATGACATGATGCTCATCGTCCCATCTTCTTCTTGAGCTCTTCGTCGATCCACATGCGGGCGTAGATCGGACCGGGGCGCACCGCGCCGGCGCGCAGCTCGCCGTTGTAGCCCTTCACCCACGGCCACCACGCCGTATAGATGTAGGGCGTCGGCAGCCAGATGTAGGGTGCCTTATCGAGGATCTCGCGCGTCATCTCCTTGATCATCGCCTGGCGCTTGCCCTCGTCGCGCTCCTGGTACATGTCGGCGACCTTCTTATCGAGCGCCGGGTCGGAATACTGCGAGGGGTTCCATACTTCCTTGGTGACGAAGCTCTTGCGGATCGTCGTCGTCGGATTGGTATGGCCGTTGTTCATGAAGTAGCCCGGCGCGACTGTCTTGGTCGTCATCGCCGACAGGAAGGCGGCGTACTCCATCGGCTGGATCTCGACCTTGACGCCGACCTGCTCGAGGTAGGCCGCGACCAGCGGGAGCATGTCCATGTGGTCGGGGTTGCAGGAGCAGACCTGGACCTTGAAGCTGAAGCCCTTGGGATAGCCCGCCTCGGCGAGCAGCTTCTTCGCCTTGTCGGGATTGTACTCGAACAGTTCCTTGATCGAGGCCGGCATCGCGTCGAGGGGCTCGAAATAGCCGAGATAGTCCGGATGCTGCGGATAGGCGAAGAGCTCGGCATTGCCGCCGTAATAGGCCTGCACGATCTCCTTCTTGTTCACCGCCATGTTTAGCGCGCGGCGCACGCGGATGTCGTCAAACGGCTTGGTGTCGACCCGCATCGACAGGAAGGTGCCGGACATGTTGAGCCAGCGCGACCATTTGAGTTGCGGCGTGCTCTTCTTGAGATCGTCGGCGGCGCTCCAGCGGATGTTCTCCAGCAGGTCGAGCTTGGCGGTGCGCAGCGCCGTCAGGAACGTCGCCTCATCCTTGATGGTGCGGTAGGTGATCTTGTCGATAAACGGCAGCTTGTATTCGGTGCCGCCGATCGTCTCCTTATCCCAGTAGTCCGGATTCCGAGTGTAGGTGTTCGAGCTGCCCTGCACGAAGTCGGTGAGCATGTAGGGGCCGGTGCCGTTCACGTTCTTCCAGTTGGTGGCGCCGGCGTCGGCGACCTCCTTGGGCGTGATCGTCGAGTAATAGCCCCATCCGAAGCGGTAATCCCATTCGGCATTGAAGTACTTGAAGGTGAACACGACGGTGCTCTTGTCCGTCGCCTCGACCTTCTCGACGTGATCGAAATAGCCGGCGATCTTCTTCGGGCTGGTGCTGAGACGTGCGTAGGCAAAGACGATGTCCTCGGCCGTAAGCTCGCGCTTCTTCATGACGCCGGGCTTTTCGGGGAACATTACGCCGGGGCGCACCTTCATCGTAACGCGGAGCGGATTCTCCTCCCACTTCCAGCTCTCGACCAGCTCTCCGCGGATCGCGTCGGACGGCAGCCAGGCGTCGGCATAGAACGGATGCTTGCCGCCATGCTGCTTGCTCTTGCTCAGGTCGGCGGCGAAGAGCTGCTCGTAGAACAGGCCGGTGTCATGGTTCAGCTTCCAGTTCCAGTCGGCCGGATCGAACGACAGCGCCGACAGGGTCACATAGACCGTGCCGATCTCCAGCGAGCCGCCGTACTTCGGCTTCTCCGGCGCTTCGGCCGACACAGCTGTCGCAGTGAGCGCCAGAGCGGCGCCCAGCAAGGCCGATTTCAGGATACGCATAACGGACTCCCTGCCCCTGTTACTCTTTTCGTCGCACTTCTTCTCTTCGTCTTCCTCCTCTCCCCCGCTAGGGAAAGAGGAAGGGCCCGGCATACAAACCGACTACCGCCCCATCTTTTTCTTCATCTCCTGGTCGATCCAGATTCGCGCGTAGATCGGGCCCGGACGGATCGAGCCGACGCTGAGCTCGCCGCTGTAGTTCTTCACCCACGGCCACCACGCCGAATAGACGTACGGCGTCGGCAGCCAGATGTACGGCGCAGCGGTCACGATCCGCGCCGTCAGGTCGCGGATGATCTCCTGCCGCTTGGTCTCGTCGCGCGTGCGATAGGCCTCGTCCATCTTGGCATCGAACTCGGCGTCCTTGTGCATAGCCGGGTTCCAGGTCTGGCCGCTGACGAAATTCTTGCGTATCGATGTCGTCGGGTTGGTATGGCTCGATTGCATCAGGTACCCGGCCGCATGCTTCTTGGTCGTCATCGCCGAGAGGAAGGCCGAGTATTCCATCGGCTTCAGCTCGGCCTTGACGCCGACCTGCTCTAGATAGGCGACAAGCAACGGGGCGAGCTCGCTCTGATCGGGCGAGCAGGCGCAATACTCCATGGTGAAGGTGAAGCCCTTCGGATACCCGGCCTCGGCGAGCAGCTTCTTGGCCTTGGCGGGATTGTACTCAAACAGCTCACGCGCCTCGGCCGGCAGCTTGTCGAGCGGATCGAAATAGCCCGTCCACTCCGGATGCATCGGATAGGCGTAGAGCTCGGCCTCGCCGCCGTAATGCGCCGAGACGATCTCCTGCTTGTTGATCGCCATGTTCATGGCGCGCCGCACGCGGACGTCGTCGAACGGCTTCTGGTCCTCGCGCATCGCCATGAACGATCCCAGCACCGACAGCCACTTGTTCCATTTGAGGTCGGGTGCGCTCTTCTTCAGCTCGGGCACGTAGCGCGCGTTGATCGATTCCAGGATGTCGATCTTGGCCGTGCGGAGCGCGACATGCGTCGTCATCTCGTCCTTGATGGTGCGATAGATCAGCTTGTCCACGAACGGCAACTTGTAGTCGACGCCGTCGAGCTTCTCCTTGTCCCAGTAGACCGGGTTCTTCGAATAGGTGTTGGAATTGCCCTGCACGAAGTCGGTCAGCATGAACGGGCCGGTGCCGTTCACGTTCTTCCAGTTGCCGGCGCCGGCCTCAACCACTTCCTTGGGCGTGATCGTGGTGTAGAAGCCCCACGCCAGCCGGTAGTCCCACTCGGCGTTGAACTCTTTGAAGGTGTAGACGACCGTGTACTTGTCCTTGGCCTCGACCTTGTCGACGAAATCGTAATAGGTGCCGATGTATTTCGGGCTGGAGCGCACACGATTGTAGGCATAGACCACGTCGTCGGCGACGAACTCGCGCTCCTTCATGACTCCGGGCTTGTCCGGGAACATCACGCCCTTGCGCAGGGTGAAGGTGACGGTGTTGCCGTCCTCCTTCCAGCTCTCGGCCAGCTCGCCGCGCTGGGCGTCGGCCGGCAGGAAGGCGTCGATGATGAACTTGTACTTGCCGCCCTTCTTGACGCTCTTGTCGAGGTCGCCGGAGATCAGCTGCTCGTAGAACGGGCTGGTGTCGTGGTTCAGCTTCCAGTTCCAGTCGTAGGGATCCCACGACAGGGCCGACAGCGTATAAAACATGGTCGCAATCTCGAGCGTGCCGCCATATTGCGGCTTCTGCTGCGCACCTGCGCTGGTGATCAGCGCCAGACTCGCGGCACCGGCTAGAAGGCCGGCGCTCCACTTCCTGATCGACATGGTTTCCTCCGTTGGTTTTTCATTTTCATTTTTTGTCTCAGCGCGAGCCACGCATCCGCGGATCGAGCAGATCGCGCAGCGCGTCGCCGAACATGTTGGTGGCATAGACCACGATGGTGAGGCAGAGGCCGGGCGCCAGAGCGAGCCACGGGCCTTGCAGCATGTAGGTGCGCCCGCTGCCCGACAGCAGCCCGCCCCAGGTGGGCGCCGGCGGCGGGACGCCGAGCCCGAGGAAGGCGAGGCCGGACTCGGCCAGGATCACGCCGCCGACATTGGTCGTGAACAGCACGATCACCGGCGGCAGGACGTTGGGCAGGATGTGGCGCCACAGCACGCGAAAGGTCGAGGCGCCGGTCGATTGCGCCGCGTGGACGTACATGTTCTCGCGCACCGAGACCACGGCGCTGCGGATGATGCGCGAGCCGCCGATGCCGAACAGCAGCCCGAGGGTCACGATGATCTGCGGCATGCCCGGCCCGACGACCGAGACGACGACGATCAGCACGATCAGGCTGGGGAAGCTCATCCAGGCGTCGACGAAGCGCTGCAGGATCAGGTCGAAGCGACCGCCGAGATAGCCCGAGACGATGCCGATCAGGGTCGAGACTATGGTGGCGATTCCTGCGGCGGTGAAGCCGATGATCACCGAAAGCTGCGCGCCGTAAAGGCAGCGCGAAAGCATGTCACGGCCGAGATTGTCGGTGCCGAAGGGGAAGTCCAGCGACGGTGGCCGCAGCCGCTTGAGCGGGGCAATCTGGTTCATGCCGTAGGGCGCCAGCACGTCTGCGAAGATGCCGCAGAACAGGAACAGGACGAAGACCACGGCGCCCGCCGCGCCGAGCGGCTTCTCGCGGAACAGGCGGAAGACGAAGTGCAGCAGCGAGCTCTTTGGCCGGCGCGGTGCGCTCGTGGTGACGGCGGGATCGGCGATGGTCGCCATCAGCGATACCTCACCTTGGGATCGAGCAGGCCGTAGCTGAGATCCACGATCAGGTTGATGCACATGACCGCCACGCCGACGATCAGAAACACGCCGGTGATCACCGGATAGTCGCGCTGGCTGACCGCGTCGAGCAGCAGCAAGCCCATGCCTGGAATGACGAAGATCTGCTCCATGATCACGGCGCCGCCGATCAGCAAGGGCGCCTGCAGGCCGATCAGGGTCACGACCGGGATCAGCGCGTTGCGCAGCGCATGGCGCGACACGACCAGCTTCTCGCCCAGTCCCTTCGCCCAGGCAGTGCGGATATAGTCCTGGCGCAGCACCTCGAGCATCATGGTGCGGGTGAGGCGCATCGTGATCGCCGACAGCGAGCAGCCGAGGATGATCGCCGGGATGATCATCTGGCTGAGATTCTGGATCGGATCCGTGCTGAACGGCACGAACTTCATCTCCGGCGACCAGCCCCACCAGATCGACGGGAAGACCATCACCATGGTCCCGAGCCAGAAGGACGGCACCGCCAGCATCAGGATCGAGAAGGAGCGCGCCACGTAGTCGCCCGGCGTATCCTGGCGCACGGCCGAATAGACGCCGATGGGGATGGCGACCAGAAGGCCCACGATCAGCGCCATCAGCCCGAGCTCGAAGGTGATCGGCAGCCGCGCCGTCAGATATTCGCCGACCGGCGTGTTTTGCCACAGCGACTTGCCGAAATCGCCATGCAGCAGGATGTTGCCGACCCACTTGCCGTACTGGATCCACATCGGCGTGTCGAAGCCCAGCGCTTTCTCGAGCTGCTCGCGGCCCATCTTGGCGGCAGCGATGTCGTTCTGGCTCAGCATCAGGTCGATCACGTCGCCCGGGATCATCCGGACTGTGACGAAGACGATGACGCTGGCGAAGAACAGCGTCGGGATCAGCGCCAGCAGGCGGCGGACGATATAGGCCTGCATGTCACTCGGCCGCCGCCGCCAGGCTCCGATGGGAGGCCATGGCGGCGATCATGTGATCACGCGAGGCTTCCAGCAGCGTCCGCGCGATGCGCTCGGCGCCGGCTGCGTCACCAGTCTCCATTGCGTCCAGAAGCGCGCGCCACAAGCGGGCCGATTGCTGGCGGCGGGCACGGGTCGTGAAGTCGAGCGGGGTGTCGCTCCAGGCCATGCGCCAGAGCGCGCGGCCGGTCAGCTCTTCCAGGGTTTTCAGCAGCGGGCGGTTGGCGGCAAAGCGCGCAATCAGGTGCTGGTTGTCTCCCGCAATGACGGCATGCTCGCGCGGGCTGATATCCATCTTCACGGCCGATTGGCGTAGCCGCTCGACCTGCTTGCCGAGCAGGTCGATGAGCTCGGAGGATCCCTGCTCGGTAGCCTGGCGCGCGGCGAGGCCGAACAAGACGGCGCGGATACTGAACAGTCCGGCAAGGTCGGCCGGATCGAACACCCGCACGCGGGCGCCGTGACGCGGCACGATCTCGACGAATCCGCGGCGCTCGAGGATGCGGAAGGCTTCGCGGACCGGCCCCCGGCTCACGTCATAGAGCTCGGCGAATTCCTCTTCCTTCAGGCGGCTGCCCGGTACGAGCTCGCCGTTCATGATCCGATGACCGAGGTGGTCGGCGATCTGCTGCGGCAGCGTCAGCGCGCAAATCGGGGCCGGGGCCGTCTGCTGCTCCACGTTTTCCTCCCAAGGAGCGCTCTTGCCGGCGCATCACATGGCATGAGTTTGCGAACCCGATCGAAAAATTGTCAACAAAAAACAAACCGCGTCAACCGATCACGTCACGATCTGCCGGTTCGGCATAGAGCCGCGCGACATCGGCTGCGCGCCGCTCCAGCACCCGCCGCGCGTTGATCGAGCGCTTGTCGGTGACCTCGCCGGCATGCGGCTGCGGCAACTCATCGAGCGGCAGCAGCCGTCTGACGCGCGTGCTCGACCCGCCCGGCCGGCTATTGAACGACGTGAGCAACCGCGCCAGCGCCGGCCGCCACACCGTCTCGCCGCCCGCTTCGGCGCAGGCCGTCGCATCGAGCCAGAGCAGCGCGCCGAGCCATGGTCGATCGGGAGCCGCGATCACCAGGTCGCGGACATAAGGCCGCAGCGCGTCGATCAACTGCGTGCGCAAGGTCGTCGCCCGCACCCAGGTGCCGGACGACAGTTTGAATTCCTCCGACAGTCGGCCGGCAAAGGCGATGCCGGCTTCCGGCCGGCTCTCATCGACCCAGCGCGCGGCGTCGCCGGTCCGGAAGAAACCTTCCCCGTCGAATGCCTCGGCCGTCGCTGTGGGATCGCGGTAGTAGCCCGGCATGATGTTCGGGCCCTTCACGCGCAGCTCGTAGCGGTCGCCGGCCGGCACCAGCTTCGCCAGCATGCCGGGCTGCGGCAGGCCCAGAAGGCCGGCATGATCGACGTTCCAGTAGACCATCAGCCCGGTGCTGGTCGTCTCGGTCATGCCCCAGCCGCAGCCGAACGGCAGGCGCTCGCCGAGTTGCTCCGTCGCCACGCCCTGCAGGCGGTCGAAGCTCTCCTGCGGCAGCAGCGCACCGCCATAGCCCAGGCCGCGCATGTTCTTGAAGAACTTGGCGCGCAGGTCGGTGTCGCGCTCGAGCGCCTCCAGCAGCATCGGATAGGCCGCCGGGACCGTTCCGAAGCCCGACGGCGAGAGCTCGCGCAGATTTTCGAGCGTCTCCTGGAAGCGGCCCGGCAGGGGCCGGCCGCCGTCGATATACATCGAACCAGCGACGCGGATGATGCTGTTGAGGTTTGCGTTGCCGCCCCAGGTGTGATGCCAGGGCAGCCAGTCGAGCGAGAGGGCGATCCTCTGATCGTCGAGCGGCTCGCCGACCATGCGGATCATCTCGGCGGCCGAGGCGAGATTGCCGTGCGTGTTCAGCACGCCCTTGGCCATGCCGGTCGATCCCGACGTGAACAGGATCTTGGCCGGCGTATCGACGGTGATATGCATCCGCCGCTCGGCAACCGCGGCATCGACCGAGGCTGACGAGAGCGCCCCGAACGGCAGACCGCGCTTGCCGTCGACCGTAACGATGCGGGCTTGAATTCGATCGAGTGCATTGCCGTAAAGAGCGGAGTCCTGCGCGAAGATCAGCGCCGGCTGGACCAGCCCGAGCGCATGGTCGAGCCGGGTGAAATCCCCCGACAGCGAGTAGTTGGGCGAGATCGACGCGACCAGCAGCCCCGCCCGCATCGCGCCGAACAGGAACAGCGCATTCTCGAGGCTGTTGTCCGACAGAATAGCCGCGGGCGGCGAATCGAGTCCGAAACCTTTTGCGATCAGCCATGACGCGACCGCGCCCGTCCTGGCCCATGCCTCGGCGTAGGTGAGGCACTGCCAGGCCCGGTCCGGCCCGCGCCGCTCGGCGAGGAAGGTAACCTGCGGCCGGCGCTCGGCCGCGCGCTGCAACCAGTCGATCATCAACGGCAGCCCGTCCGGCAGCCCGCGGCTGGCCGAGAGCACGAGCACGCCATCGGGCCGCCGTTCGACGGACACCGCAGGCTTGGGCCGATTGAGCGAACGCATGGGCGCCGCGTGACTCACCCGCCTGCTTCCTCCTTCTGTCCGGTCGATCGGAAGCTGCCGGGATTGCCGGCGGAGGTCAATTTGCGAGTGCCGTCTTGCCGAAATATTCGATCAGTGCATCGGCGACCATGTGATTGAGCAGCGGTGTTGGATGACCGTCGTGCGGAATGAAGTAGCGGTCCCAGGTCGCTGGCGGCCCGATCATCTTGCGGACGGAAATCACCGGTGCGCCGATACCGCGCAGCCCGTCGAATGCCGGCAGGAAATTGAGGTCGGGCTGATCCGCCGGAGAGGGCTCCGGACCGTTGCTCAGCAGGATCAGCGGCGCGCCGAAACGCTCCCGCACCAGCTCCTGCAGCCGCTCGATGAGGTCGACATAGAGCCTGGTCTGCAAACGTTCCTGCGACGCATTGGTGAACCGCCGCACGATCTGCAGGTGGGCGCGCGCCAGATAGGCCAGGCCGTCCAGCGGATGCGACCAGCGATATTCCTTGAAGGTACCGGTGTGATGCAGCTTGCCCTCCGGTCCGTAGTCGTAGCGTGGCGCATTGTCGAGCCAGGAGGAATCTCCGGTGACCCGTTCGAGATGGGGCGGCGTCACCCAGATGATGACTGCCGCGACCTTGCCGACGACATACTTGTCGAACAGGCCGGCCTCGACCGCTCGAACCATGTGCGTGGCGCCCCATCCGGGCACGCCGAGATTCACGACATGCGCCGGTGGCTTCAACTGCTGCGCGAATTGCGAAGGCAATGTCTCGCCGTCCTCGACGCCTTGCGAGAAGGTATAGGAATCGCCCATGAACATATAGGTGGGGCCGCTGTCGACCGAACCCGGCACCGCGCGATCACCCGACGGCAGAATCCTGTACTTGACGTCGTAGAGGAGCTGATCGCGATACGTCGCGCGCGCCTTCACGACGATGTCGGGCGTCGGCCGGAACTGGACCACCGGATCGTATGGATACCACCATTTCGGATCCTGGACCCGGACAGCGCCGACTTCCTCGCCGCGCGGTTCGAGGATGCCGAGGGCGAATTCGATGCCCGCTAGCCCCAGCAGCATCGAGCCCGCGACGAGTGCGGTGTTGCGCCAGAGCGGCCGGCGCAACCGCACGATCGAGACCAGGCAGACCAGTGCCGTGACAACGAGCGCCGCGGGAAAGGGCAGCCCAACCATGGCAACAACGATAATGGCGAGCGCCAGAAGCGGCGGCCAAAGCTTTCGCAAGAACGCGGACATCGATCTGGGTTGGGCTGTAAATCGTCGGGAGGAAAAACTCAATGGGCGGGTGATGGTGGTCAGCTTGGCCCGGCTGCGACAAGCCGGCGCGCGGGCCGATGAGTTCTAGGCGGCCATCTCCTCCGCGGCGCGCACGCGCTTGACCTCATGCTTCTTCAGGATCGGCAGCACCTCGGCGGCGAAGCGGCGGATCTGGTGGATGAACATGTCGTGCGGCATCGCCCCGCGATTGAGGCCGATCTGCACCATGTTGGCACCGGCGTGCTCGGCCTGCGCGATGATCCGTTCGGCCACTTCCTGCGGCGTTCCGTAGGGCAGGTTCTCGGCCTGGCGCTCGAACTGCTCCTGGGTGAGGTTGCGGAAATCCTCGCGCAGCAATGCCGCCGCGCGCTGGTTCTCCGGCCGCACATAGTCGGTCGAATGCTCGCCGACGTAGCCCGCCTTCCGCTGCGCCGCGGTCTCGGTGAAGCTACCGTGGCTGAACAGCGTCTTGTTGAAATAGAGATGATAGGGCCCGACCTCGCGCACCGCCTGCGCCTTGGAATCGGCGACATAGGCGTTGAGCGCGAGCGACAGATGATCGGGCGTGATGCGATGGCCAGCCAAGGCGAGCGACTTCGCATAGTGCCGGACGATGTCGTCGCGCAGGCCGCCGCCCGCCAGGCCCGGCGTGATGCCGATGTTGTGCCGGCCGGCGAACTCGATCGATTCGTGGCTGCCGACGATCGGGATCATGATCGGCGGATAGGGCTGCTGCACCGGCCGCGGCCAGATCGACACGTCCTTGTAGGACCAGAACCTGCCCGAATAGGAGAACACGTCCTCGGTCCAGGCCCGCGTGACGATCTCGTACGCCTCCTCGAACCGCGCCCGCGAATCGGCAAGTGGCACGTTATGCACCTGGTACTCGCGCGGAATGCCGCGCGCGAACCCCGAGATGACGCGCCCGTTGCTGAGGCAATCGAGCATGGCGATCTCCTCGGCCAGACGCAGCGGCTCGTGCAGCGGCAGCAGGTTGCCGTAGATCAGCAGCTTGAGATTCTTCGTGCGCTGCGCCGCAGCCGAGGCCATCAGGTTGGGCGAGTTCATCAGCCCGTAGGGCGAGCAGTGATGCTCGTTGAAGCCGACGCCATCGTAACCGAGCCTGTCGATCTCCTCCCAGGCCGCGAGATGCTCGGCGTAGGTGCGCACCGCGACGTCCGACTTGAAGTGGCGCTGCGACAGCGGATAGGGCAGCTCGGTGCCCTCCTTGATGTGGTCGAGATTCTCACCATAGGCGAGGAGATCGAAGACGAAGACCTTCATGACGATGCCCTGCTTTCGGGAAATTCACGAATGTTCGTCAAGCCACCGGCGCGCGGCGTGGATGCTGGCGAACACCTCGACCGGCCGCTCGTCGCCCATCAGCTGGGCAAACACCCGGGCCAGGCCTGCGAGCTCCTTGTCGGCGACCAGCGCGATCGGACCACGCTCCTTCGGCGGCAGTGCCATCTGGCGGATGCGCTCGCGGAACGCCGCGAGGCCCTCGGCCGTCAGGCCGGAGGAGGCGCCCATCACGTCGATGATCTTGCGATAGCGGAGCGCCTTCGCCGCCACGATCTCCGCCACGAAGCCGTCGAGATCCTGCGGCGTGACCGTGCCGCGGACGATGCCGATGAGCATGCGGTCGGGATGAGAGATCTGCAGCATGATGGGCATGACGGGTAGTCGGAGTATGGTGACCGCCCGCATACCGGACAAGCCGAGCAGGAGGAGGCAGGCATGCGCGAGGGAGGTTGCCTGTGCGGCGCCGTTCGTTTCACCGCGGAGGGCACGCCGAAATGGACCAGCTATTGCCATTGCCAAAGCTGCCGCCGCCACACCGGCGCGCCGGTCGCGGCCTATGCCGGATTCGAAGCCGCCACGGTGCGCTTCACCAAGGGCACGCCGACCTGTTTCACTTCATCGCCCGGCGTGCAGCGCAGCTTCTGCCCCACCTGCGGATCGACTCTCACCTACGAAGGCGACCGCTGGCCGAATGAGCTGCACATCCATCTCGGCGCCTTCGACGATCCGTCGACCCTCGTCCCGACCGGCCAAGCCTTCGCCGAGGAAAAGCTGCCCTGGCTGCACCTCGGCTAGGCCGCCCGCTTCGACGGACCACGAAGGGCGGCCTGGACGATGTAGGCCGAGCGGGAGAGACCCGTAGCCTGCGCTCGTCTGTCGATTTCCTCGATCTGCTTCTGCCGCGCCGTGATGTTGATGCGGACGGCTTTTCCAGCGTTGTCATCCAGCGGCACGAGGAATGCCACTGCGTCCTGGAGCTCGCGATTGCGCGTTCCCTCGCGTTTGGATATCCGGCATCATCCGCGAGGGGGAGTTCTTGTCGTCGTCCATCAATAGCAGCCTGAAGCGACTTTCGGCGTCGTGGTGGTCGCCCGATTATCGCCGCCGCGGCCGCGCCTATAGCTGCGACTGCGGGCGGACGACCTTCTTCCGCCACAGCAAGTGTTCCGCCTGCGACGCGCCGCTCGGCTACGATCCCCTGCTCGGCGAAAGCCGGACGCTGGTGGCCGGCCCGGCCGCCGATACGTGGCGGCTGTCGGACCGCGCGAATGGCTCGCGCGATTATCGCCGTTGCGTCCGGTTCAACTCGCCGGCCCGGTGCAACTGGCTGGTGCCGGTGGAGGATCCGTCACCGACATGCATCTCCTGCCGCCTGAACCGCACCATCGCGGACATGGACGACCTGGACAACCGCCGTTACCTGTGGGCCATCGAAAAGGCCAAGCGGCGGCTGGTATCAGAACTGCTCGCCTTGGGCCTCCCGGTCAAATCCAAGATCGACGAGGATCCGGAGCACGGCGTGGCCTTCGATTTCCTGCGCTCGCCTCCCGGCGGGCCTGTCGTGATGACCGGCCACGCCGGCGGCCTGATCACCTTGAATGTCGAGGAAGCCGACGACGCCAGGCGCGAGAAGATCAGGCAGGATCTGCGCGAGCCCTATCGCACGCTGGTCGGACATTTCCGCCACGAGATCGGACATTACTACTGGGACCGGCTCGTCGCGGGGACCGTGTGGCACGAGCCGTGCCGGGCGCTGTTCGGCGACGAACGGGCCGATTATGCCGCGGCTCTCCGGGCCAACTACGAGAAGGGGCCGCCCGCCGACTGGCCGAGCCGCCACATCAGCTCCTACGCCTCGACGCATCCGTGGGAGGATTGGGCGGAGAGCTGGGCGCACTATCTGCACATGGCGGACAGCCTCGATACCGCAATTGGCTTCGGCTTTACCGGCAGGAAGATCAGGATCGAGGTCGAGCAGTTCACCCTCGCCGACCTCTATGCACCTGGCCATCCGGGCGCCAGGCGCTTCCTGTCCCTGGTGAATTCCTGGGTCCTGCTCACGACCGTGGTGAACGAGCTGTCGCGCAGCATGGGGCAGCCCGACTTCTATCCCTTCAGGATGCCGCCCGCTGTGCTCCGCAAGCTGCATTTCATCCACCTGGTGGTACGCGGCCAAGAGGCCTACGCTTCGCCGGTCAGGAACAGACCGCGGCGCTCCTCTCGCCGATGATCGCGCCCGGAGTTCCGCCTTTCCAGCCAGCCGTTCAGCGCGGCTCGTAGGGCGTCACGGGGAGGCCGGTCCCCCCTTCGCCGCTGCGACCGGAATACGTGTGGGCATAGCGGCCGTCGGCGCCGGGCATGTCCTTGCAGGCCACCAGACAGCAGGCCACGATCATGCTCCAGGCGACGGCATTCAGCCTCCACATGTCGAAAGCATGCCCTTGCCGGCCTCGGCCGGCAACCTGACAATCCCCGGCAAGCAACAGGAGGAACGCGCCATGAAGGTCGGAATGGGCATGAACATGCTCTACGAGCACGGCAAGCCGGACGCGGCCGTCGTGCAGGAACACTTCGCGCTGGGCGATCTGGTCGAGCCGCTCGGCTTCAACTCGCTTTGGGCGCTCGAGCATCACTTCACCGGCTACGCCATGTCGCCCGCGCCGACCCAGCTGCTGGCCTACTTCGCTGGCCGTACGAAACGCATACATCTCGGCACCTCGGTTATCGTGCTGCCGTGGCACGATCCGGTGCGGGTCGCCGAGCAGATCGCGCTGCTCGACATCATGTGCGGCGGGCGCTGCCTGTTCGGCTTCGGCCGCGGCGCCGCCTCGACCGAGTACGAAGGCTTCCGCATCCCCATGGGCGAGGCGCGGCCGCGCTTCGCAGAGGCGGCGCAGGTCGTGGTCAAGGCGCTGCGCGAGGAAACGTTCGAGCACGACGGTGAATTCTTCAAGATCCCGCGCATGTCGATCCGCCCGCGGCCCATCTCCAATCCCGAGCGGCGTTTCTACGCCAGCTCGGTGAGCCCGGAATCGGCCGAGATCATCGCCAGGCTCGGCTTCGGCATGCTGTTCATCATGCAGAACGAATGGAGCAAGTGCCGCGAGGACATCCTGAAGTTCCACGCCATGAGCGAGGCAGCCGGCTTCGCGCCCAAGCCGCCGATCATCCTGACCAACATCTCCTGCGCCGAGAGCCGCGAGGAGGCGCAGGAGCGCGCCTTCACGTATCTCGGCCGCAAGTGGCAATCCATCGACGACCACTATCACTTCTCCGACGGCCATCTCGCGGACGTGAAGGGCTACGAGGCCTACGGCAAGACGGCGAAGACCTACGCCAAGCTCAAGGACCCGGCGAACCTCAAGAAGGCGACCGACTTCTATGTCTCGATCCAGATCGTCGGCACGCCCGACGACTGCCTGCAGCAGCTCGGCCAGCTGCAGCAGGTGACGGGAATGGAGCACTTGGTCGCCGAATTCTCGTTCGGCAACCTGCCGCACCACGAGTCGGAGAAAGCCATGCGCCTGTTCGCCGACAGGGTGTTGCCGACGCTGCAGCACGATCCGGCCTATGCCACGCCGAAGACCATCCGCGCCGCGGCAGCCGGCGGTGCACGCACGGCAAGCGAGGACATCTTCGCTCCGGCTTAATCGCCGTCAGGATTCCGGAATCGACCGATCGACCTGCCAGGTCGCGCCCGACACCTGCGGCTCGAGGCTGAGGCGACCGACGATCTGCTCCAGGGCAGCATCGTTGCGCTTGGCCACCATCGCCTGGGCGGTGACACGGACCCGGGCGCTGTCCTCAATGTCCTCGCTGTCGAGGCGGCGCAGGCCGAGTCCGGCCTGCGACAGCTCGCGCAGCAGCAGTGAGCGGACATGCGCCTCCTCGGCGGCGCGGGTCACGATCTCGACCGAATAGTGCGTCTCGGCATCGGGAGCCGCGAGGGACAGGCGATTGACCCGCCGCACCAGTGGCCGCAGCAGCAGGTTGGTGCCGATCACGAACGCGGCGGCGAGCAGGCCTTGCGCCACGTAGCCCGCGCCGGAGATTGTACCGACCATCGCCGAGCACCAGAGGGTCGCGGCGGTATTCAGCCCGTGCACGTTGATGCCGTCGCGCAGGATGATGCCGGCACCGAGGAAGCCGATGCCGCTCACCACCTGGGCGGCAACGCGTGTCGGATCACCCTGGCCGACCAGGCCTGAGAAGACCACGAAACCGCAGGCGCCCAGCGCCACCAGGGCATTGGTGCGCAGGCCGGCCATTTTCTGGTGCCATTGCCGCTCGAAGCCGATGGCCAAGCCGAGCAGGAGCGCGACCGTGAGCCGGAGCGCCGACTCGCCGAAGGAAGCCAGATCGAAGACCATAGGCCTTCGATGGCGTGTCCCTGTTGCGGTTTGATGACGGTCCCGACGGGAGCGGCGCTCAGCCCACCCTCAGGCCGGTGGCTTCGTCGACACCGGTTTTGAGATTGATCGTCTGCACCGCCGCACCCGACGCACCCTTGCCGAGATTGTCGAGCGAGGCGACGGCGAGGATCTGCTCCTCGGCCGGGTTGGCATAGACGGCAAGCTCCATCGAGTTGGTGTCGATCAACCGGTCGGCGCGCAAGAACCGGTCGCGTTCCAGCCAGCTGCGGTCGGCGAACGGCCGCACGGTGACGAATTTCTCGCCTTCGTAGCGCTCGGCCAGCACCTGCTGCACGTCCTTGGCATCGACCGACTTGGTGGTGACATCGCGTGTGATCGGCAGGACGATCAGCATGCCCTGGGCGTAGTGGCCGACCGACGGCACGAACAGCGGCGCATGCTTTAGCCCGCTGTACTTCTTCATCTCCGGCACGTGCTTGTGCGTGAGCTCCATGCCATAGAGGCCGAACGGCTCGACGTCGGTATTTTCGTGGACCGCGATCAGCTCCTTGCCGCCGCCGGTATAGCCCGAGACACCGAACACGGCGGGCGTCGAGTCCGCACGCAGCAGGCCTGCGTCGATCAGCGGCCGCATCAGCGAGATTGCGCCGGTCGGATAACAGCCCGGATTGCTGATCCGCTTGGAGTCGAGCAGCTTCTGGCGCTGGTCCTTTGCCAGCTCGGGGAAGCCGTAGGTCCAGCCGTCGGCGACGCGGAACGCCGTGCTGGCGTCGATCACCACGGTGTCCGAATCGCCCAGCGCGGCGACCAGCTCCTTGGCCGCGGCATCGGGCAGGCACAGCACGGCGATGTCGGCGGCGCGCGCGATCTCGGCCCGCTTGGCGAGGTCCTTGCGGTCGGCCATCGGCAATTCGAGCAGCTCGATGTCGGCGCGGTCCTTCAAACGATCCTGGATCTGCAGACCGGTGGTGCCGTGCTGGCCGTCGATGAAAATTTTCGTCCGGTTGGCGTAGGTCTTGTTGCTGGCGGTCATGGTCTTCTCTCTCGCAAGTTCAGGGCCTTTGGGAAACACGGCCGATGGAGAAGAAGGGAGGTGGTGTTGGAAGCCGCTCGATCCTCTCCAGCGGCTTCATTGAACGGCGCGTTTGTTACGCGCGCACGTCTATGCGCCGCTTGTCGAAGCGGCGGCGTCGCGACCGGAGGAGGGCGAATGGTGTCATCGCGGCCGGATATTTCACCCGACACACGCGATGTCAAGGTGTAGGCTCACAAATCCATTTGGGGAGTGCCCAGGATGACGCAAGCCAGTCAGCCAGCCGTTCAATCGTCCGCCCATCCCGAAGGCCTGTCGATGCTCGAGAAGCGCAGGATCGAGGCCGAGATCCTGAAGGAGGTCTACGAGACGCTGAAGGCGAGCCACGGCGAGGAGATCGCGAAGAAGACGATCGCCGAGTCGGTGCGCCGCTCGGCGATCGAGCAGGCGCGCGCTTTCGCGGCCGCGGCACCGGGCGGGCCGTCGCTCCAGGCGTTCCAGGACGTGATGCCGCTGTGGACCAAGGGCGGCGCGCTCGAGATCGAGTTCAAGGAGCAAACCGACACGAGCTTCACCTTCAATGTCGTGCGCTGCCGCTATGCCGAAACCTATAAGGCGATGGGGTTGAGCGAGATCGGGCATCTGCTGTCGTGCAACCGCGACGGCGCGTTCTGCGAAGGCTACGATCCCAGGCTCAAGCTCGACCGCAGCCAGACTATCATGCAGGGCGCCAGCCACTGCGACTTCAAGTACAGCTACGAGAAATAGGGAAGGCGAGTATTCATCGCATCTCATCGCTGCGAGCGGCTCTCCCGAGCTGCTCGTGGGATGTAGCAAACCGAAGAAAGAGCGGCTCTGGAGAGCCGCGCTCCCAGCACTCCGAAAGATTCTGAGTTCACGGCCGGTCGAAAAATCAACGCGTTCTGACGATGAAGGCTATCGATCAAGAAGCGCGCTCGCCGGTCACTTCGGCTGCGCGACGACTCGCAGGTAGGGCTTCAGGGTCTTCCAGCCGTTCGGATATTTCGCCGCGGCCTGTTCGTTGGACACCGCGGGCGGGATGATCACGTCCTCGCCATGCCTCCAGTTCACGGGGGTCGCCACGGTGTGCCGGGCGGTCAACTGGCAGGAATCCAGCAGCCGCAGCACCTCGTCGAAATTGCGGCCCGTCGTCATCGGGTAAGTCAACATGGCCTTGACCTTCTTGTCAGGACCAATGACGAACACCGAACGAACGGTGGCGTTGTCCGCCGCGGTGCGGCCGTCGGAGGTGGTGCCGGCGCCTTCAGGCAACATGTCGTAGGCCATCGCTACCTTCAGCTCGGTATCGCCGATCATCGGGAAATTGACCGCGTGACCCTGGGTTTCCTCGATGTCATGCGCCCACTTCGAATGATTTTCCACCGGATCGACGCTCAGGCCGATGATCTTGGTGTTGCGCTTGTCGAACTCGGGTTTCAGGCCAGCCATGTAGCCGAGCTCGGTGGTGCAGACCGGTGTGAAGTCCTTGGGATGCGAGAACAGGATGGCCCAGCTATCGCCAATCCAGTTGTGGAAGTCGATCATGCCCTCCGTGGTCTTGGCGGTGAAGTTCGGCGCCTCGGAGTTGATTCGCAGCGACATGTGACGGCCTCTCCTCGATTGTGCGCCTGCCATGGACATGCGGTCCCAGGGAATCAGGCGCCTGTTCTTGTGCGGCGGGAGGGTGCGTCGCTCCCGGTGCGGAGTCCTGAAAGGGATCGGAAGAATTTCCGAAATCCTTGCGAAGTGTCTAGAATCGGCGATGCGATGATTTATGTTTTGGGACCGTTTCGCCTGGACACCCAGGACAACCTCCTGCTCCGCGGACGCGAGCCACTGGCGCTCGGTCAACGGGCGCTCGCGTTGCTGCGTGCGCTGGTGGAACGGCCCGGTACATTGATTTCGAAGAACGCGCTGATCGAAGCCGCATGGCCCGCCCAGGCCGTCGAGGAGAGCAATCTGACCGTTCAGATCGCGGCGTTGCGCAAGGTATTGGGCGAGGCTCCCGGCGGCGACCGCTGGATCGAGACCATGCCCCGCCGTGGGTATCGCTTCATCGCCCCGGTCATCGCGGAGGACGCGAACGCCCTTTCGCCGCTACCGATCGATGCCAGATCGGATTCTGCACCAAGCCCGCGCGCCGGCGCCGAACGCCGGCAGATCACCGCCCTGTCCTGCGAGCTGATCGGAACATCCGGGCGCACCGACGGCCTCGATCTTGAAGACATGCGCGACGCGGCCACCGCCTTTCAGCGCTGTGTCGCGGAAACAGTCGATCGCCACGGCGGGTTCGTCGTCGAGCAACTCGGCACTGCGGCGCTCGTCCTGTTTGGCTATCCGGCAGCGCAGGAACACGACGCCGAGCATGCAGTCCGCGCCGGGCTAGCCCTATGTGCGGCGGTCGGCGCCGCGGGACAGGGTGCGCGCACGCCGCGGCAATGCCGCGTGGGCATCACGACGGGCATGGCGATCATCGGTGACATCGGCCCGAGCGGTGCGAGCGAGGAGCGCGAGATCGTCGGTGACGCACCGAACCTGGCGATGCGGCTTCGGCTATCGGCGCAACCAGGTGTCGTGGCGATCGAAGCGGTCACAAGGCGGCTGATCGGCGGCCTGTTCGATTGCCGCGATCTTGGTACCA
Source organism: Reyranella sp. (assembly GCF_965279465.1). Classification (NCBI taxonomy): domain Bacteria; kingdom Pseudomonadati; phylum Pseudomonadota; class Alphaproteobacteria; order Hyphomicrobiales; family Reyranellaceae; genus Reyranella; species Reyranella sp. Next base: position 1,293,242 of record NZ_OZ257242.1, on the reverse strand, counting down.
TCGACTCCGCCGGCGACACCGTTCCCGCGCGCGCCTGGAAGGTTCTGGGCGAAGCCCTCACTACAAATCGCTTCGAGGCACTCCGCGGGCCAGCGCCGACGCGGCTGGTAGGCCGCGAGGAGGAGCTCAGACTGCTGCTGCGGCTCTGGTCGCGTGCCATGGCCGGCGAGGGCCAGGTCGCGCTGGTCTCGGGCGAAGCCGGTCTCGGCAAATCGCATCTCACCGTGGCGCTGGAGGAGCGCCTCGCCGCCGAGCCGCATTTCCGCATGCGATATTTCTGCTCGCCCCATCATCGCGACAGCCCGTTGTTTCCGTTCGCCGACCAGCTCGGACAGGCAGCCGGGTTCGTGCGCAACGACACGCCCGCGTCGCGGCTCGAGAAACTCAAGGCCCTGTTGGCCGGCGCCGACCTGCCGGATGAGGATGCGGCCTTCCTCCTCGATCTGCTCGCGCTGCCGATGCCGGAGGGCCAGTCTCTGCCGCCCCTCGCTCCCGCGCGGAAGAGACAGCGGATCCTGGAGGCGCTGGGCCGGCACCTCGAGGGTCTCGCGCACCGGCATCCGGTGCTGGTGATCTTCGAAGACGTGCACTGGATCGACGCGACATCGCGCGAGCTGCTCGACACGATCGTCGAGCGCGCCCGCGACCTGAAGGTGCTTGTGATCGTGACCTTTCGGCCCGAGTTTCAGCCGCCCTGGACCGGCCAGCCGCACGTGACGATGCTCACGCTGAACCGCCTGGACAGGCGCGACCGGATCGCACTGGCCGTACAGGTCGCCGGCAAGGCGCTCCCGGACGCCGTCATCGACCAGATCGCCGACCGCACCGACGGCGTACCGTTGTTCGTTGAGGAACTCACCAAGAGCGTGCTGGAGAGCGGAGTCCTGCGCGCGGAGCCGGATCGTTATGTCATCGACGGGGCGTTGCCGACGCTCGCGATTCCGACGAGCCTGTACGCATCGCTGCTGGCGCGCCTCGACCGCCAGATGTCGGCGCGGCTGGCCGCGCAGATCGGGGCGGCGATCGGACGCACATTCACCTACGGTTTGCTGCGGGCAGTATGGGCTCTCTCCGACGATGAGCTGCAAGCCGCGCTTGCTCGACTGGTCGCGTCCGAACTGGTGCACCAGCGTGGCACGCCGCCCGACGCGATCTACAGCTTCAAGCATGCGTTGGTGCGGGATGCGGCTTACGGCAGCCTGCTGCGCGACTCCCGGCAAAAATTGCACGCACTCATCGCCCAGGCTCTGCAGGCGCAGTCCGCGGAGTTGATGGAAACCCAACCGGAACTGTTCGCGCGGCACTACGCCGAGGCTGGCCTCACGGAGAATTCGGTCGGCTTCTGGGCCAAGGCCGGACAACGGTCCGCGGCGCGCTCGGCATTAGCAGAAGCGGCAGCACATTTTCAAAAAGGCCTCGACCTCCTGGCGCTGCTGCCGGAAAATGCCGGACGCCTGCGCCAGAAGCTCGAAATCTGCAGTGCCTTGGGGGCGGCGCTGCGAGCCGTCAAAGGCCTGGCGGCGCCGGAAACGGGTCAAGCCTACGCCCGGGCACTCGAGTTGTGGCAGCAGCTGGATTCTCCCTCGGCGTTCATCGAAATTCCCTTCGGGCTGTCTCGCTATCACGCCTACTGTGGCGCGTTCGATCTGGCGCTGCGTCTGGACGAGGATTTGCTGCATCTCAGCAAGCAACGCGGCGATTTCGCCGGGCTCGTCTTGGCTCACCTCTCTTCCGGCCGAAACCTGATGTATTGCGGCAAGCTCGGCCTGTCCCGATCGCATCTGGAAGACCTGCTCGCCATTGACGATCCGGTCTCCCACCGCTCGGTCGTCAGGCAGGTCGGATTCTACCCTCTGGGCAACGCGCAGGCTTGCCTGGGGGTCGTCCTTCTCTGTCTCGGCTATCCGGATCAGGCATTGGTCCAGAGCAGCGCGGCGATTACCGCGGCCCGGGACCTGGCCCATTTGCCGTCCCTGGTTTCAATCCTCGCACTCGGCGCCCTGCCCCATTCGCTCGTCGGAGACCCCGCAGTCCTCGGCGAGTGGGCGGATGAGCTGGTCGCGATCACGACCGAGCAAGGTTTTCCCGTGTGGTGTGCGATCGGAACGACGTACAGCGGATGGGTCAAGGTCAAGAGGGGCGATATAATGGAGGGAATATCGCTCCTGCGCGCCGGCACAGCGGCTTTTCGCGTTACAGGGGCCGCGCTGTTCGCGCCCTTTCTCGTCATTCTCCTGGCCAGCGCCTGTGAGACCGCAGGGCATGTCGAGGAAAGCCTGGCCCTGTTGGACGAGGCGTCGCAAATCGTCGAAAGGACAGGGGAGCGCTGGTTGGAAGCCGAGCTCCATCGGCAAAGAGGCGAATTGCTGCTGCGGCAGGGAGACGCCGCCGGCGCGGAGGAACTGTATCGCAAGGCATTGGGCATCGCGGCGGACCAGGGAGCGAAGTTCTGGGAATTGCGCGCTGCCACGAGCGTCGCCCGGCTCCGCCGCGAACAGGGTCGCCATGCCGAAGCCCGCGACGTCCTCGCGCCGATCTACGGCTGGTTTACCGAGGGCTTCGACACCGCCGATCTGAAGCAGGCGAAGGCATTACTGGATGAGCTGACGTGAGTGCGGCAGGTTACGCCAGCCACACGAACTTTCGGACCGGAGATCAGTTCAGGAACTCCGCGACCACGATGTGATTGTCCTTGGTCGGCCAGGTGCGGGTGGCGATCGTCTCGTTATTGAAGACGGCGACGACAGTGCGCGGGGCGGCGTCGAAGGCCAGGCGGCCGGTCGAGACGGCGGGTACGCCATCGGTGATGCCGGGCGGCACCTTGCCGTCGAGCGAGAACTTGTCGCGGCCGACGCCGAAATAGCCGCGCGGCCGGCTCATGAGCACGACGGAGGCTGCACCATCGTCCCCCTTCGCGAAGGGCTCGGGGCGCAGATGCACCACGTCGCTGGAGCGCAGGAACGGCGAGCGATAGGTATGAGTGACCGGCTGGCTCGCCATGTGCAGCACGAACTCATAGCAGGCGTCGGAGCTGCCGATGAAGGGTCCCCATTGGCCATCGGCGCCGGTCGTCTTGCGATGCACCGGCTGCGTCGTCTTACGCTCGCCGGTCTTGGCGTCGACCTCGTGGATCTCGACCTCGGCATCGGCGACGGGAAGATTGGTGTAGAGCCCGTCGGCCATGCCGGTGACCCGGCCGTTCAGGGTCGGCTTCGGCTCCTGGGCGATGAACAGCGTGCCGGCGGCCTTGCCCGTGATGAACTGGTACTGCGCGGCGAAGGCCAGCTTATGGAACGCCGTCTCGCGATGATCGACACCGTCGAGGATGACGTTGCGGGCACCGCGCAACTCCGACGCATCGAAACCCACGCCGGTCGGCTTTCCGGTCTGGCCGATAAAGCGGCCGTCGGGCTGGGAATATTTGTCGTTCGTGTCGGAGCGAATCGCCATCAACTCGACGCCGGAGATCAGGTCGTCCGGCCCGCCGTTCAGTGCCTTGAGGAACGGGGCCGCGCCATTGAACTCGCTGCCGACCAGCATCGTGTCGGAGATCACGATGCCCTTGTTCGGCGTGCCGCACAGCACGGCATGGCTCACAGAGTCGGCCCCGCCGCCGTTCTTGAGGTAGTTGCGCACCGTGTTGCCCCCGCGCGACGAGGCGATCAGCGCCACCTTGCGGCGACGCGTCTCCTTTTTCACCTGCGCCACGAATGCCGCCAGCTCCTTCATCGCCTCGGCCGTGGACGAGCGGAACGGCTGCATCTTCGAATCGTCGCTCAGCGCCACCGGATTGCTGAAATCGATGGCGAAGAGCTGGTTGCGCTTGTAGCCGTTGGCCTCGAAGCGCCAGATGTTGTTGATCCACAGCGCGCCCGAATCGCCGTTGCCGTGCACGAACACGATCGGCGGCGGCATACCGGGCTCGGACGCCGGCACCTGCCGTCGCTGCTGTTGTTGCGGCTGCTGGCCAAGCGCCGTCACCGGCCAAAGTGCCGCTGCGCCCGCCAGCAGGTTACGCCGGCTCATTCTCCCCCTGCACATGGCCCCATGTTGGCAAAGCACGGAGGCGAAGGCTACGCTCGCGGTATGACGATTTGTTGCTATGTCGAGAGCCCCGTCGGCCGGTTGGCACTGGAAGCCGATGGCGAGGCGCTGACCGGCGTGCGCTGGGCGAGCGGCGGCGAACGGACACGGGACAAACCTTCGCCTGTCCTCGAGGAGGCCCGTCGCCAGCTCGAGCGCTACTTTGCGCGCAGCCTCAAGTCCTTCGACCTGCCGCTTGCCGGCCGCGGCACCGACTTCCAGAAGAGCGTCTGGAAGATGATGCGCGAGATCCCGTACGGCGAGACCGCGACCTACGGCGGCATGGCCATGGCATTGGGCTCCGGCCCGCGCGCGGTCGGCATGGCGTGCGGCCGCAATCCCATCCCGATCATCGTGCCCTGCCATCGCGTGCTGGGCAGCGGCGGCAAGGAAGGCGGCTTCTCCGGCGGCCAGGGCCTGCCGACCAAACGCAAGCTGCTGGCGCTGGAAGGCGTCGTCCTGCTTTAACCAAGTTCAACATTCATTCTCCTCTCCCCCACTAGGGGGCACCCCCTAGCGGGGGAGAGGAAAATGAGGGACAGATAAAACCATGCGCGTACTGATCACCCGGCCGGAACGCGAGGCGACGGCGCTGGCCCAGGCGCTCGGCGCGCGCGGCCATTCTCCTGTCATTGCGCCGCTCTTCCGGCTGCAGGTGCTGCATCCGCCCGACGACTTCGCCGCGTCGCTCGCCGATAGCCAGGCCGTGCTGATCACCAGCGCCAACGGCGCCCGCGCGCTGGCCGAAGCGAGCGAGCAGCGCAGCAAGCCGATCTTCGCCGTCGGCGATACGACCGCCGCGACCGCCGAGGGCTTGGGCTTCGGCATCGTCACCTCGGCCTCGGGCGACGCCGCGTCCCTGTCCGACCTCGTACGCCAGCGCCTCGATCCCGCCAACGGTCCCCTTCTCCATGTCAGCGGCGCCGATGTCGTGGGAGAGCTTGCGCCTGAAGGTTTCGAGACCAGGAGGATCGTACTCTACGAGGCACGCGAAACCGATGCGCTGCCGGACTCCGCACGCGCCGCGCTGGAAGCCCGCGCGCTCGATGTCGCGACTTTCTTCTCGCCGCGCGCGTCGGAGGCGTTCGTTCGGCTCGTCACCCACGCGAAACTTGCCGATAGCTGCCGCAGCATCACGGCGATCGCAATCAGCCCCGCCGCCGCACAGCCTCTCGCCGGGCTGCCCTTCGCCAGGACGGTCGCGGCAGAGCGTCCCACCCGCCAGGCTGTGCTGGATGAGATCGACCGGCTGCCCCCGCCCGGCGTACAAAGTCCCACCCCGATGACCGACACTCCAGCGTCCCCGCCTCCGCCCGAGCCGATCGAGCCGCCCGTCGCTCCCGCCGCCGTGCCTCCTGCGGTGTCCAGGGCCCGCGGCCTGGGCATTGTCGGTGCCTTCGTGATCGGGCTGATTGCCGCCGTGATCGTGCTCGCCGTCGCACTGGTCTCGTTGCCCTACTGGCCGCAGGAGGCGCGCACCTTGTGGCGCGGTCCGGCGGTCGCCCAACCGGCGCCGCCTCCGCCCGTCGCGCCGCCATCGGCACCGATCATCGACACCGCCGCCCTCGATGCCGCCAAGCGCGAGCTCACGGCCCGCCTCGACGATCTCGACAAGCGCGTGCGGGCCGCCGCCGCGACGGCAGCCCAGGCCGATCGTCCCCCGGCGGACCGGCCGGCGACGCCGGATCCCGCGATCGCCGAGCTCCAACGCAAGCTGGAGGCGCTCGAAAGCAAGCCTGCCGCCACGGAGCCCGACACGTCGGCCCTGAAATCGGAGATCGTGGCGCTGCGCGCGGGCCTGCAATCGCTCGACCAGGCAGTCGCCGGCCAGAAGGCCGCGGTCGACAAGGCCGCAGCAGCCGCAAACGCCAGCACCACCGGCGAGCAGAAAGCCCTGGCCGCCGCGCGCGGCTCTGCGGTGATCGGCATCGCCGCCCGCATCAGCGCCGGCCTGACGGCCGGCCAGCCCTTCGCGACCGATCTCGGCCTGCTCACGCCGCTGGCGCAGGGCGACGCCAAGCTCGGCGCGTTGATCGCGACGCTGCAGCCCGTGGCGGCCAAAGGCGCCGCCTCGCGAGCAAGCCTCGCCGCCTCCTTCCCCGCGATGGCCAAGGCAGCTCTTGCCGACGATCTCGCCGACGATTCCTTCTGGCAGCGCCTCCTGGGCAAGCTGAAGAACTTGGTCTCGCTGCGCCGCATCGGCGCCGACGTGCAGGGTGATTCGGTCGAAGCCAAGCTGGCGCGCGCCGAAGCCGCGATCGATTCGGGCGACCTCACCAAGGCGGTCGAGCTCGTCAAGTCGCTGCCGCCACTGACCTCGCGCGCCACCGCCGACTGGCTGGCCCGTGCCGAGGCGCATCTTGCGGCGCAACGCGCGGTCGACCAGCTTGCGGCACAGGCCGTCACGCTGCTGGGCAGCAGCCGGTAGTCCGCCATGACCATGCTGCGTACGCTGATCTGGTTCGCCGTCGCCGCTGTCGCGATGCTGGGCGCGGTGTGGCTCGCCGCCCGGCCGGGAAGCGTCATCGTCGAATGGCGCGGCTGGCGCCTCGACACCAGCGTGGGCGTACTGCTGGTCGGCGTCGTCTTCCTCATCCTGCTCGGCGTGGCGCTGTGGCTGCTCTACCGCTGGATCGTCGGCGCGCCGGGGGCGTTCCTCGAAGGCTGGGGCGAGAGCCGGCGGCGGCGCGGCTATCGCGAGCTGACGCAGGGGCTTGCCGCGGTCGCGGCCGGCGACGGCGGCGAAGCGCAGCGCCACGCGCGCAAGGCCGAGCAGCTGCTCTCCGAGCCCGCGCTCACGCTGCTGCTGTCGGCACAGGCCGCCCAGCTCAACGGCGACCGCGAGGGAGCGAACCGCGCCTTCAAGGCGATGCTCGCGGACGAGCAGATGGCCTTCCTCGGGCTGCGCGGGCTGATCGCCCAGTCGCTGCGCGACGGCAACCAGGCGCAGGCGCTCGACTATGCCGAGCGCGCCTTCGCGCTCAAGCCGCAGACGCCGTGGGTCGTGCATTCCCTGTTCGACATGCAGGCGCAGCTCCATCTGTGGCGGGCGGCGCAGGATACCCTCGACAGCGGCGTGCGCCGCAAGGTGGTGAGCGCCGACCGCGGCCGCACCCTGCGCGCGCTGCTGCTGGTCGAACGCAGCCGTGCCGCCGAGCACGATGGCCACGACAGCGACGTACTCGGCATGGCGCGCGAAGCCTTCGGCCTCGCCCCCGAGCGCATTGCCGTGGCGAGCCGCCTCGCCGAGCTGCAGATCAAGACGGGTGACGCCCGGCGGGCGATGAAGACCTTGGAGCGCGGCTGGTCGCTGTCGCCACACCCGGACCTGGCCGCGCTCTATCTCAAGGCGTCGGGCGAAAGCGATCCGCTGAAGCGGGTCGGCGTGGTGCGCAAGCTCGCCGCGCACAAGCCCGACGACCTCGAAAGCCATCTGGCGCTCGCCCAGGCGACACTCGACGCCGGCCTGTGGGGCGAGGCGCGGCGGCATCTCGACGCCGCCGGCGGCAGCAACCCATCGGTGCGCGTCTGCCGGATGATGGCCGAGCTCGAGGAGCGCGCCGAGTCCGACCAGACCAAGGTGCGCAGCTGGCTGGCGCGTGCGGCCGATGCACCTGCCGACAAGGCTTGGCGCTGCACCGCCTGCGGCGCGCATCACGAGACCTGGCACTCGGTGTGCGAGAGCTGCGGCGCCTTCGGCACCTTGCATTGGCGTGCGCCGGGGACTTTCGGCCAGATCCTGGCGCCGGGCGCGCCCAAGCCGGCAATCGGCATGACGACAATGAATACCGTTTCGGGGGGATAGATGTTCGAGACGACCCTGGCCGGCAGCCTGCCCAAGCCCTCGTGGCTCGCCACGCCGAACGTCCTGTGGGCGCCATGGACCCTCACCGGCGCGCCTTTGCAGGAAGCCAAGGAAGACGCCACCGCGCTTGCCATCCGGCGCCAGGAAGACGCCGGCATCGACATCGTGAGCGACGGCGAGCAGGCACGTCAGCATTTCGTGCACGGCTTCCTGGCCGAGGTCGACGGCGTCGACTTCGACAAGAAGATCCGCATGGGCATCCGCAACAATCGTTATGACGCCGACTGTCCGACCGTCACCGCGCCGCTCAGGCGCCGCAAGTTCGTGCACGAGAAGGAAGCGCGCGTCGCCCGCACCGCGACCGCACGCAAGCTCAAATTCACCCTGCCCGGCCCGATGACCCTCATCGATACCTTGGCCGACGGCTATTACGGCGACCGCGTGAAGATGGCCTTCGCCTTCGCCGAGCTGCTGAACCAGGAGGCGAAGGACTTGGAGGCGCTGGGCGTCGATGTCGTGCAGTTCGACGAGCCCGCCTTCAACGTCTATCTCGACGAGACGGTCGAATGGGGCGTGCCGGCGCTCGAGAAGGCGGCCGAGGGGCTGAAGTGCACGACCGCCGTGCACATCTGCTACGGCTACGGCATCGAGGCCAACATCAAGTGGAAGCAGACGCTGGGCGAGAGCTGGCGTCAGTACGAGAACACCTTCCCCGCGCTCGATCGCAGCAGGATCCAGCAGGTCTCACTCGAATGCCGCAACAGCCATGTGCCGCCCGAGCTGATGAAGCTGCTCAAGACCAAGACCGTGCTGGTCGGCGCGATCGACGTCGCGTCCGACCGGATCGACACGCCGGAGGAAGTGGCCGCCACGCTGAAGCTCGCGACCGAGTTCGTCGACCCCGAGCGCATCCAGGCCTGCACCAATTGCGGCATGGCGCCGATGACCCTCGCCACCGCCTACGGCAAGCTGCGCGCCCTTGCCGAGGGCGCTGCCTTGGCCCGCAAGAGCCTGTAGCTCCGAAACCGTCGTCCCGACCGCAGCGGAGGGACCTTGGTTCTACAAATTGCAGCCATTTGTTAGATGAGGTCTCTCCACTACGCGCCTTCGGCGCTCCGGTCGAGACGACGGGCTTTGCGCTACTTCTGGAGCCGACGCAGCTCATACACGAGGTCGAGCGCTTGGCGGGGCGTCAGCTCGTCGGGATTGATCCTGGCGAGGGCCTTCTCGACCTCGGACTCCTTCGTCTTCACCGTGCCGCCGGCCGGCCGCACCGGCGCGGCGGCGAACAGCGGCAGATCGTCGGCGAGCCGCGTCACCGCGCCGGACTGCTCGCCTTTTTCCAGCTCGGCCAGCACCTCTTCGGCGCGCGCCACGACCGAGGCCGGCAGGCCGGCGAGCTGCGCGACATGGATGCCGTAGGAGCGGTCGGCGGCGCCGGGCGCCACCTCGTGCAGGAACACGACCTGGTTCTGCCACTCCTTCACGCGCATCGTGTAAGGCGCGAGGGCGCTCAGCCGCTCCTTGAGCGCGCCGAGCTCGTGATAGTGCGTGGCGAACAGCGCGCGGCACTTGTTGACCTCGTGCAGATGCTCGAGCGCGGCCCAGGCGATCGACAGGCCGTCGAACGTCGCCGTGCCACGGCCGATCTCGTCCAGGATCACCAGGCTGCGCGCCGTCGCCTGGTTCAGGATCACCGCCGTCTCGACCATCTCGACCATGAAGGTCGAGCGTCCGCGCGCGAGGTCGTCGGCTGCGCCGACGCGGCTGAACAGCCGGTCGACGATCCCGATCGTGGCCTGCTTCGCCGGCACGAAGGAGCCCGCCTGCGCCATGACCGCGATCAGGGCGTTCTGGCGCAGGAAGGTCGACTTGCCGGCCATATTGGGGCCCGTCAACAGCCACAGGCGATGCGCCGGCCCGAGCTCGCAATCGTTGGGCACGAAGCCCGAGCCGCCCTGGCGCGACAGCGCCGCCTCGACCACCGGATGCCGGCCGCCGACCAGGGTGAAGGACGTGTCCTCTGACAGCGCCGGCCGTACGTAATTGCCGCTCGCCGCCAGCTCGGCCAGGGCCGCCGCGACATCGAGCGCCGCAAGCGCGCGACCGGCCGCGACGACGGCCGCAGACACCGCCATCGCCTCGCCAACCAGTGCGTCGAAGATCTGCAGCTCCAGCGCCAGCGCCTGGTCGGCCGCGCGACCGATGCGGGTCTCGAGATCGGCCAGCTCCGCGGTGCTGAAGCGCGTGGCGTTCGACATCGACTGCCGCCGGGTGAAGCCCAGCGCGGCCAGGTCGAGCCTGTCGGCGTGCGTCGCCGTCACCTCGATGTGGTAGCCGATCATGTTGTTGTGCCGGATCTTGAGCGACGTCACGCCGCTCGCCGTCCGGTATTTGGCCTCGAGTCCCGCGATGGTCTTGCGGCTGTCGTCGCGCAGGGTGCGCTGCTCGTCGAGCTCGGCGCGGTAACCGGCGCGGATGAAACCGCCGTCGCGCGCCAGCAGCGATGGCTCTTCGGTCAGCGCCGCCCCCAGCGACTCGATCAGCGTGCGGTGGTTGGAGGCCGCCGCCACGATCTCCGCCAAGGGTGCCGGCGGCGGCGTCAGGGCCTCGGGCTCGGCGCCGAGCAGCGCCGCCAGCGCCTCGGCCTGGTCCAGCCCATCGCGCAAAGCCGCGAGATCGCGCGGTCCGCCGCGGCCCATCGACAATCGCTGCAGGGCGCGCTCGACGTCGGGCGTGCGCTTCAGTGCCTCGCGCACCCGATCACGCAAGACGGGGCGCTCGACGAAGAGCTGGACCAGGTCGAGCCGCCGCTCGATCTCTGCCCGATCGGTGAGCGGCGCCGCCAGCCGCTCAGCCAGCAGGCGCGCGCCAGGTCCGGTCAGGGTGCGGTCGATGGTAGCGAGCAGCGTGCCCTCACGCCTTCCGTCCAGGCTGCGCACCAGCTCGAGGTTGCGCCGCGTGGCTGGGTCGATCTCCATCGTGCCGTCGGGTCGCTCGCGGCGCGGCGGCGCCAGCGCCGGACGCTTGCCGGCCTGGGTCAGCTCGACATAGTCGAGCAGCGCGCCGCAGGCCGCGACCTCGGCGCGCGAGAAGGCGCCGAAGCTGTCGAGCACGGCGACGTTGAACGCCGTCTGCAGCCGCTTGCGTGCATTGTCCGAATCGAAGCGCGCCGAGGGCAACGGCGTCAGCACCGAATTCCAGTCCTCGAGCGCGGCCTTCAGCCCGTCGCGCGCCAGCAGCCGGTCGGGCACCAGCAGCTCGCCCGGCGCGAGCCGCGCCAGCGCCGCCGCGAGCTGGCCCGGCACCAGCGGCTGGGCGGCGAAGTCGGCCGTCGAGAGATCGAGCCAGGCCAGCGCCAGCTCGCCTTGCGCCTCGGCCAGCGCGCAGAGATAGTTGTGGCTGCGCGCGTCGAGCAGCGAATCCTCGGTCAGCGTGCCGGGCGTGATGACCCGCACCACGCCGCGCTCGACCACCGATTTGGCGCCGCGCTTCTTGGCCTCGGCGGGATCCTCGGTCTGCTCGCAGACGGCGACCTTGAAGCCCTGGCGGATCAGGCGCGACAGGTAGGCCTCGTGGCTGTGCACCGGCACGCCGCACATCTTGATGTCTTCGCCGAGATGCTGACCGCGCTTGGTGAGGGCAATGTCGAGCGCCGCCGAGGCCTTCACCGCATCGTCGAAGAACAGCTCGTAGAAATCGCCCATGCGGTAAAAGACGAGATGGTCCGGATGCGCGCCCTTGATCGCCAGGTACTGGCGCATCATCGGCGTGGCATCGGCCGGGATCGTCGGTGGCAGGGAAACGCTGTCGGGCACCCCCCGGCTTAACACGTGCGCTTGTGCACTCGCCACGATCGGCGAGTCACGCTTTCAACAGGTCGGCCGTTTCATCCACAAGCGCCAGGAGCGCCGCCAGACCCGCCGCGCCGGCGCCGATCCCCTGGCCGACACGGTGTGCGAAGTTTGCCGGACGTCGGCTCAACCGCTCGACGCCCGCCACCGCGCCCTTCTCATTCAGGAGATAGACCCCGTTCAGAGCGAACAGGCTCTGGCAGAGGCAGGCGACCGCGCGGAAGCCGCAGCCCGCGACATAGGTCGGGTCGTCCTTGCCGCGGCCGTGCGCGGCGTTCTCCAGCGCAAATCGCGCCTCCCAGAAGAAGCTACGGATCAGAGCCTCTGCCAAGGCCGGAGGATAGGGCTCACAGCGGCGCTTCAGGCCGACCAGCACGCTCTCCGGATCCCACAGCACCCGGCAAAGGGCGACCTCGCCCATGTAGATGGCCGAGACGAAGGCATGCGGATGGCCGGGCTGGTAGACCCGCTCGATCCGGCCGGCTTGGCAGGCCTCGATCACGCCACGGACCTTGCCGAGCTCGCGGTAGAGCAGATCGACGCGCCTGCCCTCCACCGTCAGCCAGGCGCCGCCGTTGATCCACGGCCCCCAGTCGCCGATTGCAGTGACAGAAGAAGATGCCGCGCCGGGCAGTAGCATCGCGGCCTTGGCCAGCCGCCCGACATCGATCGGATTGTCGGCCTCGTAATACAGGCCGATATCGTAGTCCGACTGTGCCGTCGCCTCGCCGCGCGCCCGCGAACCGCCGAGCACGATCGCGCGGATGCCCGGCACACCGCCCAAGGCACGGACCAGCCGGCCGAGCAGGACATCGTCGTTGGCGCTGGCTGCGGTCATCACGCCGGGTCTAGCATGGTGCCACCGGGTCGGGGAGGCGGCGCACCATGGCATCGATCGATAAGGCGGACTGGCATTCCGGCGCCGACAACTTTCCCGACGATCTTCCCGAGGAAAACGGCGCGACGCACATTGGCTGGTTCGTGCGCTGGGCGATCGGACGAGGGTTGTTCGTGCGTGACGACGGTACGCCTGCCGAACTGGTCGAGGCGGTCCGCGACGGCACGGTGTCCGGGCGGCACCTTGTGCTGGAATACTTGGACGGCAAGCTCTGGCCCTGCGATCTCAGCGAAGAAGGTCAGGCTTTCGCCGAAGCGCACTATGACGGTTTCCTGGAGGACGTCGGTCGCCAGTTCGCCGAGGATTTGGAATCCGCCTACTATGCCGAGGACAGCGAGGAAAACTACAACATGTTGGCCGACGCGCTCGATGAACGCTGGGCGCGTTTCAAGGCTGCGGCCAGGGGCACCTGACGGGCTGGCCAAACAGATAGGTCCCGGCGGCGCGCTGGCCGGTGCCGCCGGTCGCACGGATCCTCTTCTGCGGCGGCCGCTGCGCGATTTCGTCAAAGCGTACCTCATGGGAGGAGTGCGGGCAGCCCACGTCTCCGCCGAGAGAGTCAGGCGAGATGTGAAATCAAGGCCACGTTGCATCGCGGGACGGCCTTCTGGTACCGGCTGCCGATTGCAGCCAATATGGCCCCTCAATCGGGAGTGAAACGAATGACGAGCAAGGGCTCGGAAGCCGCGATCAACAGCGAAATGGGCGATCTCGACGGCGATTCGCTGATCATGCATCGCACCGGCAGGCCGGGAAAGATCGAGATCATCGCGTCCAAGCCGCTGGTGACGCAACGCGACCTGGCGCTCGCCTATTCGCCGGGCGTTGCAGCGCCCTGCATGGAGATCCACAAGAACCCGGACACTGCCTACGATTATACCGTACGCGGCAATCTGGTCGCGGTCATCTCCAACGGCACGGCTGTGCTGGGGCTGGGCGACATCGGCGCGCTGGCCGGCAAGCCGGTGATGGAGGGCAAGGCGGTCCTGTTCAAGCGCTTCGCCGACGTCGACTGCATCGACCTCGAGGTCGACACCAAGGACGTCGATCAGTTCGTCAACTGCGTGCGCTACCTCGGGCCGACCTTCGGCGGCATCAATCTCGAGGACATCAAGGCGCCGGAATGCTTCATCATCGAGCAGCGCCTGCGCGAGCTGATGGACATCCCGATCTTCCATGACGACCAGCACGGCACCGCCATCGTCTCCGCAGCCGGCCTGATCAACGCGCTGCACCTCACTGGCCGCAATATCAAAGATATCAAGATGGTGGTGAACGGCGCGGGTGCCGCATCGATCGCCTGCATCGAGCTCGTCAAGGCGATGGGCATGCCGCACGAGAACGCCATCCTGGTCGACACCAAGGGGGTGATCTACCAGGGCCGCACCGAGGGCATGAACCAGTGGAAGAGCGCCCACGCCGTGCGCACCAAGGCGCGCACGCTCAAAGAAGCCATGAAAGGCGCCGACGTCTTCTTCGGCCTGTCGGTCAAGGGCGCGGTGACCAAGGAGATGGTGGCGTCGATGGCCGACCGGCCGATCATCTTCGCCATGGCCAATCCCGATCCGGAAATCACTCCCGAGGACGTGCGCTCGGTCCGCGCCGACGCGATCGTCGCCACCGGCCGCAGCGACTACGCCAACCAGATCAACAACGTGCTGGGCTTCCCCTACATCTTCCGCGGCGCGCTCGACGTGCGCGCCCGCACCATCAACGAGGAGATGAAGGTCGCCGCCGCCGAGGCGCTGGCCAAGCTCGCCCGCGAGGACGTGCCCGACGAGGTCGACCGCGCCTACTCCGGCCGCCGGCTGCGCTACGGACCGGAATATGTCGTGCCGGTGCCGTTCGATCCGCGGCTGATCTCGGCCGTGTCCTCGGCAGTCGCGCAGGCGGCGATGGATTCCGGCGTCGCGCGGCGCCACATCCCCGACATGGCCGAGTACAGGCGCGCGCTGTCGGGCCGCCTCGACCCGACCAGCCACTGGCTGCAGAGCCTGTTCGAGCAGGTCAAGGCCAACCCGCAGCGCATCGTCTTCGCCGAGGGCGAGGAGGAGCGCACCATCCGCGCCGCGATCGTGTTCCGCGACAACGGCTACGGCACGCCAATCCTGATCGGCCGCGAGGAACAGGTCCGCGAGGCGATGAAGAGCCTCGGCATCACCGACGACAAGGACCTCGAGATCCACAACGCCCGGCTCTCGACGCGCAACGCACCCTATGTCGAGCACGTCTACAAGCGCCTGCAGCGTGACGGCTTCCTGCGCCGCGACGTGCAGCGCATGGTCAATCAGGGCCGCAACGTGTTCGGCGCCTGCATGGTGGCTCTGGGCGACGCCGACGGCCTGGTGACCGGCATTACGCGCCGCTTCCCCGAATGCTATGGCGACGTAAAGCGCGTGATCAACGTCGAGGCCAACAAGGTCGTGATGGGCTACTCGATCATCGTCGCCCGCCATGGCACGGTGTTCCTGGCCGACACCGCGATCAACGAGACTCCCTCCCCCGAAGAGCTCGCCACCATCGCCAAGCAGATGGTCAAGAACGCCCGCATCATGGGTCACGACCCGCGGGTCGCCTTCGCCTCGTTCTCGAACTTCGGCAGCCGCGAGATCGAGCGGATCGACCGCATCCGCAAGGCGATCCGCATCCTCGACGCCGAGGAAGTCGACTTCGAGTATGACGGCGAGATGCAGGCCGACATGGCGCTCGACTTCGAGCTGCTGAAGTCGACCTATCCGTTCACCCGCCTCACCGGCCCGGCCAACGTGCTGGTGATGCCGGGTCTCCATTCCGCCCATATCTCCTCGCGCCTGATGCAAAGCTTGGGCGGCGTCACCGTCATCGGCCCGGTCATCGACGGCCTCGCCAAGCCGGTGCAGATCGTGCAGATGGGCGCGACCGTGAGCGATCTCGTCAACCACGCAGCGCTCGCCGCCTATGGCGCGCTCAGCCGAAAGGGATAGCCATGACTGACTTAGTGATCCGCGGCGCAACGGTCGTCGACGGTCTGGGCAACGCACCGCGTCGCGCCGATGTCGGGGTCAAGGACGGCCGCATCGAAGCGATCGGCGACATCAAGGGCGACGGCGCAAAGACGGTCGACGCGGGCGGGTTGACCCTGTCGCCCGGCATCATCGACGTGCATACCCACTACGACGCGCAGGTGACGTGGGATTCCACGCTCTCGCCATCGCCGTCGCTTGGCGTCACCACCGCGGTGATGGGCAATTGCGGCTTCGGCATCGTGCCGGCGACGCCGGCCGGCCGCGACCTGGTGATCCGCAACCTGTCGGTCGTCGAGGGCATGGACCTCGACGCGCTGCGCACCGGCATCCAGTGGGACTTCGAGAGCTTCGGCGACTACATGGCGATGCTGCGCCGCCGCACCCCCTACGCCAACGTCGCGGTGCTGGCCGGCCATTCGACCATCCGCACCGCGGTGATGGGCGAGGCCGCCTCGCAGCGCAAGGAGGCAACCCCGGAGGAGCTGGCGAAGATGAAGGCCATGGTGGTCGACGCCATGGCCAACGGCGCGATCGGGCTCGGCGCCTCGTACTCGCTCAACCATTCGGGCTACGGCGGCGTGCCGATGCCCTCGACCATCGCGCCGATGGAGGAACTCGATGCGCTGGTCGGCGCGATGGGCCCGCGCGGCAAGGGCGTGATCGCGATCGCCTCGGGCGTGAAGACGCCACAGGAGCTGGAGCCGATGGCCGCCAAATATGGCCGGCCGTTCTTCCAGGGTACGGGCGTCGCCATGTACAATGAGCAGGCGCCCGACCGCGCGATCAAGATCTTCGAGGATTGCGCCGCCGCGATCCGCCGCGGCAACGGGCTCTACATCCAGATCCCCTGCCAGCCGCTCAGCTTCGACTTCACGATGGCCAACGCCTACCCGTTCTACAGCCATTCGGCGTTCGACCCGATCAAGGCCTACAGTCCCGAGCAGCTGAAGCCGGTGTTCCGCGACGCCTCGTGGCGCGCCGCGTTCCGCGAGAACGTGAAGACCCTGCGGCCTGGCATGATCTTCCAGGGCAACTGGGATCGCGTGATGGTCGCCGTCACCTACAAGCCCGGCAACGCCAAGTACACCAACCGCTACGTCGCGGAGATCGCCGAGACCGAGCATCGCGACTCGCTCGACGTGATGCTCGACCTCGCCCTCGATGAGGATCTCGAGACGGCGTTCCTCGGCCGCTTCCTCAACGTCGGCGACGACGGCGTGGCGAGGCTCCTGAAGCACGAGGCGGGCGTGGTCGCGCTCTCCGACGCCGGCGCGCATCTGATCTATATGTGCGATGCGGGCTTCGGGCTGCATTTCCTGGCGCGCTGGGTGCGCGAGCGCGGCGACTTCGACATGGCCGAGGGTATCCGCCGGCTCACCTCGCATCCGGCGGACCTCTACGGCATCCAGAACCGGGGCCGAATCGCCGTCGGCGCCCAGGCCGACCTGCTGCTGTTCGATGCCGCGACCGTCGGCGTCTCGCCGGCCGAGCGGGTCGCCGACCTGCCGGGCGGCGGCCGCCGCACCATCCGCCGGCCGACCGGCGTGCACGGCGTGTTCTGCAACGGCGTCATGACCTTCGACGGCAAGGATTACGTCAAGCACGACAAGGGCCCGGGCCAGGTGCTCGACCGGTTCAACGCCTCTCAGGGCGCGCACAACGTGGCGATGGCGGCGCAGTAGCTCTTCGCGCTGGGAGCGCGGCTCTCCAGAGCCGCTCTTCTTCTGATTGTGCAATCTCATGAGCGGCTCTGGAGAGCCGCGCTCCCAGCCATGACCCTGCACACCTTCTGGCTCTATCTCGGCGCGGTCGTGCTGATCTCCAGCACGCCCGGACCGAACATTTTCTACGTCATCACGCGCAGCATTCGGTTTGGGTTTGGCGCGGCGATGGCGGCGATGCTCGGCTGCCTGCTCGCGCTCGCCGCGATGCTCACCGCGTCGGTCGCGGGCGTCAGCGCATTCATGTTCGCGGTGCCGGCGGCCTTCGAGGCACTGAAGTATTTCGGTGCCGCCTACCTCATATGGCTCGGGATCCAGGCGTGGCGCGCGCCCGTTGTCGATCTCACAGATAATGCAACTGCGTCGAAGGGCGAAACCCCAAGCCGCCTCGCGCATTTTCGTGGCGGCTTTCTCGTGGGAATCAGCAACCCGAAGCTGCTTGTTTTTGCCGCAGCTTTCTTTCCCCAATTCATAGCGACTGATTCTCCGTGGGCGCCGCAGTTCCTCCTGCTCATGGCGACCTTCATTGCTGTCGAAGCCAGCACCTACGTGATTTTAGGGCTGAGCGCGCACCGCCTTGCACGCCATCTGAAGCAGGCGGTCTGGCAGCGTCGCGTGAATCGCGTGACTGGTTTGATCTTCGCCGGCTTTGGTTGCGTGCTGCTTCGTTATCGACCGTAGCTTCCGACAGTGGTCCCATCGCGATAGCCTCTCCCGAATAATCGCCTGAGAGGGCGCCATGACGACGATCATGAAAATCAGCAGCCGAAACCTTGGGGCCGTGCGCCGGCGCAGCTTGGCAGCCGGCGGCATGGCCGCCATCCTCGCTTCCGGCCTCGCCCCGACCATCGCGCGTGCCGAAGCCAAGAAGCTGGTCTTTGCCCACATCAACGCCGTTCCCGAATCGGCAGCCGTTGCCTTCGATTGGCAGGCGCAGGAGGTGAAGAAGCGTTCGAACGGCGAGCTCGACATGCAGTTCTTCGGCTCGACGCTGCTGAGCAAGGAACTCGAGATCATGAACGCCGTGAAGTCGGGCAACATCGCGATGGGCAGCCCGGCCGGCGCCGCCGCCACGATCTTCCCCGAGATGGGCGCGTTCCTCGTGCCATACCTCGTGCAGAGCTACGATCAGGCCTACAAGATGTTCAACGGCGCGATCGGCGACAAGCTCGATAAGCAGTTCCAGGAGAAGTACAAGGTCAAGACGATGTGCTTCTTCGACTATGGGTTCAGGCATTTCTGGACCAACAAGAAGGCCATCAGCGAGCCACGCGACCTGCGCGGCGCCAAGATCCGCGTGCAGCAGGCCAAGGTGTTCGGCGACACGATCAACGGGCTGGGCGGCAATGCCGTGCCGATGGCGTGGGGCGAGGTGATCTCGGCCGCCAAGCAGGGCGTGATCGACGGCGGCGACCTGCCGATCGTAAACATGGTCGCGCTCAAGATCTTCGAGGTCTCGAAATACTGCTCGATGACCTTCCACAACTACGGCCCGACCCTGAGCTGCATGAATCTCGGCGTGTGGGAGGGCCTGACCGACGCGCAGAAGAAGCTGCTGCTCGACACCAGCCGCGAGGCACAGATCAAGATCCGCGAGGCCACCGAATCGGTCGACAATATCGCCGCCGCGAAGAGGGAGCTGGAGCCCAAGGGCATGACCGTGGTCGAGGCCAAGGTCGAGGACTTCAAGAAGATCGCGCAACAGAAGATCTGGCCGGCCTATAAGTCGCAATACGGCGGGCTGTGGGACGAGATCGAGAGCGTGAAGGCCTGACCGAAGTGGCCCGCTTTGTCGCGAGCATCCCGAAGCTCGTCGTCTCGCTGCTGCTGATCGCGGCGATCATCAATCTGCTGATCGGCGTGTTCCTGCGCTACGTCATGATCGAGGTCACCGACTGGCTCGACATGGACCCGATCCGCTTCACCTGGGTCGAGGAGGTCGGCGAGATGATGCTCGCGTGGCTCACGCTGATCGGTGCAGCGATCGGCGTGCGCGAGCGCAACCACTTTACCCTGCATGTGCTTACGCACAACTGGTCGCGCAGGGCGCAGGCGACCGTGGAGCGCATCCATCACGTGCTGATCGCGGGTGTGGGCGCGATCGCCGCCTGGTACGGCGTCAAGCTCTGCATGCTCAATCACACGCTCGTCACACCGGGACTGGAGATCAACCTCGCGGTGCTCTACGCCTCGGTCGTGGTCGGCGGCGTGCTGCTGGTGGTCTACGCCGTCTCCATGATCATTGCCCCGCCGCCGATCGATCTGGACGCCGTGCACTGATGCTCCTGCTCTTCGTCGCGGCACTGTTCGTCGTCCTGATCCTGTTCTCGATGCCGATCGTCTTCGCGCTCGGCGTCGCAGGCGTCGCCGGTCTCTTCCTTGGCGGCTACGACCTGCAGGTCCTGTCCTCGAGCATGGTCTCCGGCTCGCAGAGCTGGGTGCTGCTCGCCATTCCCGCCTTTGTCTTCGCCGGCGGCCTGATGGAGAAATGCGGCATGAGCCACGCGCTGGTCGACTTCGCCCGCGCGCTGGTCGGCTGGGTCAAGGGCGGGCTCGGCATGTCGGTGATCGTGGTCGCCTACTTCTTCTCCGACATCTGCGGCTCGAAGATGGCCGAGGTCTCCGCACTCGGCTCGACCCTGATGCCGCCGCTCACCAAGGCCGGCTACAAGCGCGAGGACTCCGCCTCGCTCATCGCGGCAGGCACGGCCATGGGCATGCTGGTGCCACCCGCCATCTTCATGATCGTGATCGCGCAGGTCACCAACACCTCCGCGGTCGCGCTGTTCCTGGCGGGCTTCGTGCCGGCCGCCACCATCATGGTCTGCCTGATGGTGCTGATCTGGTTCCGCGCCCGCAAGTACGACTGGCCGGTCGACGGCAGGCCGAGCATCGCAAACATCTTCACGACCGGAAAGAGTGCGGCCGTGCCGCTGGTCATCCCGATCGTGATCCTGGGCGGCTTTTTCCTCGGCATCTTCACCGCGACCGAGGCCGGCGCGGTGGTAGCGGGCTACGGCTTCCTCGCCGCCAAGCTCCACTACCGTAATGTGAGCTGGGCGACGATGGGCCGACTCGCCTACGACAGCGCAATCCTGACCGCATCGGTCGTGTTCCTGCTCGCCGTCGCGTCGGTGTTTCAGTACCTGATGGGCGTGTCCGGCGTGCCGGCGCTGCTCGCGCACGTGCTCGAGCCCCTCAAGGAGCAGCACTGGTTGTTCCTGCTGGCGACGGCGTTGATCACGATGATGTTCGGCATGGTGCTGGAGGGCCTGCCGGCCGCGGTGGTGCTGATCCCGGTGGTGTTCCCGATCGCCGAGAAGATGGGAATCGACCCCATCCACTTCAACATCGTGCAGACCGCGGCGGTCGGAATCGGCCTGTTCCTGCCGCCGATGGGCGTCGGGCTGCTGATGGCGCTGCGCTTCGCCAACCTCACGGTCGGCCAGCACTGGCGCTCCTACATGCCGTACATCGTGGCGCTGCTGATCGGGCTGCTGCTGATCATTCTGTTCCCCGACATCTCGTTGTTCCTGCCGAGGAGCGCCGGTCTCATCAAGTGACCCTGATCAGGAGACTTTGGTCACTGTGAGCCGATGGTGCTTGCCGTCGCGCGCCGTCCAGGAGATCGACTGGCCGGTGCCGAGACCGATCAGCGCCGCGCCGACCGGGGTCATCACCGAGATGCGGTGCTCATCGAGGCTCTCGTCGACCGGCCAGACCAGCTTCAGGGTTCTCGTATGGCCGTCGTCCGAGGTGAAGGTTACGGTCGAGCCCATACGCACGACATCGGCTGGCAGCTTCGCTTCGTCGACAATCTTCGCCCGCTCCATCTCGTCGAGAAGTTCCTGTGCGACCTCGGGCAGCCGTTCGAGCGACGCGCCGGCAAGATCGGTGAGCCGTTCGTAGTCAGCACTGCTGACCACGATTCCGGGAACGGAACGTGTGCGGGTGACCATCCTCTGTAAGTGGGGTTGGCGAGCGCTCGTTTCAACCGGCTCGTGAGCGGCGGGCCGAGTACACCTGCAGGTGCGCGTAGGCCATGCGCAGGTTGGGCGTTGCGATTCCGGCCTTCTTCGCCCGGGCGATCATGTCGCCGACGACGTGGTCGGCTTCGACCATCGCGCCCTTTTCGAGATCGTGCAACATCGAGGCCGTGAAACGCGAGCCTTTCACGGTCAGGAACGAGCGGATCGTTTGCATGCCCTTGTCGCCGGGATCGTGGCCCGCGGCGGCGGCCACCTTGTGGCCCTCCTCGACCGTCTCGAGCACGATCGCCTGCCCTTCGTCGGCCTCGAGAATGTCACCCGACGAGCCACGCATCAGGCAGCATGTCGCCGCCAGTGAGCAAAGCATGATCCACTTGTCCCAAAGATCCTGGACAATGTTCGGGTTGAGGCCGCCATCGATGCCGGATTTCTTGATCGCCGTGTCGAGTTCGACGAGCGAAGCGCGAGGCGGCTTGCCGTCGCGCTCGCCGAACGAGATCGCCGCAAACGGGCTGGTGTGCAGGATCGCGCCCTCGGCCGACATGGCGACGCCGACGCGGGCAAGGCCGCCCACGACCTTGTCCTTGCCAAACTTGGCGTCGAGCACGTCGAGATGCCCCATGCCGTTCAGCAGCGGCACGATCGTCGCGTTTGGTCCGACCGCCGGCGCGATCGCCTCGATGGCCGAATCGAGATCGTAGGCCTTGCAAGTCAGGAGAACGACATCGTACGGCCCGCCCTCGCTGCCGTTCAGGACCGTCTTCACCTTCTGCGTGACGTCGCCCTTGGTGCTCTTGATCACCAGCCCGTCGCGCTGCAGCGCTTCGCTGCGCGCAGGGCGCACGAGGAAGGTCACGTCCGCGCCGCTCTGCTGCAGCCGGCCGCCGACATAGCCGCCGATCGCGCCGGCGCCAAGGATCAGGATCTTCACTTGAGCGCTCCGCGCGCGCGGCGCGCCTCATAGGTTTGCAGATGGGCATAGGCGAAGCGCAGATTGGGCGCGGCGATGCCGGCCTTGCGGGCGCGCGCGAGCATGTCGCCCACGATCTGCTTGCCCTCGACGGGGCCACCCTTCTCCATGTCGCCGAGGATGGAGGCGACCGCCTTGCCGCCCTTCTGCGTCAGGCTGCCCCGCACGGCGGCCAGTGCCTTCTCGCTCGGCGCATGGCCCGCGGCGGTGGCAACCTGGCGGCACTCATCGAGGATCTCATTCATGATCGCCTCGCCGTCCTCCGACGCCATGATGTCGCCGACGCTGCCGCGCATCGCCGAGCACATCGAGGCGATCGAGCCCAGCATGATCCACTTGTCCCAGAGATCCTGGTCGATGTCGGGATTGAGCCCGCCTTCGATGCCGGCCTTCTTGCAGGCAGCATCGAGCTCGACCAGCGCGGCGCGCACCGGCTTGCCGCCGCGCTCGCCGAACGATACGCCGCTGGCGCCGCTGTGCAGGATCTCGCCGTTCGGCCCGAGCATGCCGGAAATGCGCGCCAGCCCACCCGCGACCTTGTCTGCGCCGAACCTCGCATCGAGCGAGGCAAAGTGCGCATGGCCGTTCAGGATCGGCACGATGGTCGTGCTGGCGCCGACTGCCGGCGCGACCGCGTCCATCGCCGAGTCGAGATCGTAAGCCTTGCAGGCCAGGATGATGACGTCGTACGGGCCGCCGTCGCTTGCCTTGGTTACGACCTTCACCGGCAGCGTTGCGTCACCGCGCGGGCTCTTCACCACCAGCCCGTCGCGCCTCACCGTTTCGGCGCGCTTCTCGCGCAGCAGGAAGGTCACGTCGACGCCGGCCTGATGCAGGCGCGCGCCCCAATAGCCGCCGACAGCGCCGGCGCCCAGGATCAGGATCTTCACTTCTCTACGCTCCTCTCCGCGAGCCAGTCGGCGAGCCAGGTCGCGAGATCGTCGGTCTGATGATGGATATGGTCGAGATTGGTGTCGGCCGCGCGCTTCACGCTCTCGTCGGTACGGATCCATACCGTGCGCATGCCCATGTCGTGCGCCGGCTTTAGATTGACGACGATGTCGTCGGCGAAGGCCGCGCGCGTCGGGTCGATGTCGTGCTTGCGCACGAGCTGGTCGTAGATCGCCTGGTGCGGCTTGGGCCAGTACTCGCCGGCGACGATGTCGAAGATCGCCTCGAAATGATGAGCCACGCCCAGCCGCTCCATCACCTTCTCCGCATGGGGCACGTCGCCTGCAGTGAAGATCAGCTTGCGGCCGGGCAACGCGGCCAGCGACTTCTCGAGAGCGGGATTGGGCTCAACCGGCGAGTAGTCGATATCGTGCACGTAATTGAGGTAGTGCTTCGGATCGACGCCATGCAAGCTCATCATGCCGCGCATCGAGGTGCCGTGCTCGCGCCAGTACTGCTTCTGCACGCGGCGTGCCTCCTCGGCATCGACCTTCAGCCAGTCGCAGATATAGCTGCCGATGCGCACGTCGATCTGAGCGAACAGGTTGCATTTCGCCGGATAGAGCGTGTTGTCGAGATCGAACAGCCAGACGTCGGGATCGTGCTTGGGTATGGGCATTTGGGAGTTTTGCTTAATGCCGCCTATAAGGGCTGGCAATGGATATCGTCGTCTACGTCCTGCTGGCGGTGATCGTCGTTCTCGGCACGGGTCTGGTCGCGCTGATGCTGCGCCGGAACGACGCCCAGGGGCAGATCGTGCTGGCCGACACCGTGCAGCGCATCCAGGAATCCTTACGCGACCAGGAGCGGGCGCTCGCTTCGCTGGTCAGCGAGCGGCTCGACCGCAGCGAGAAGGCGACCGTCCAGGTCGTCACCGACCTGCGTGCGCGGCTGGCTAGGATCGACGAGGCGCAGAAGAAGATCGGCGACCTCTCCACCCAGGTCGTGAGCCTGCAGCAGATCCTCACCAACAAGCAGGCGCGCGGCGCGTTCGGCGAGGTTCAGCTCAACGACCTCGTGTCGAATGCTCTTCCGCCCTCGGCCTACGAGCTGCAATGCACGCTGGCCAGCGGCGTACGCGCCGATTGCTTGTTGAAACTTCCCAACCCGCCGGGCTCGATCGCCATCGACGCCAAGTTTCCGCTCGAGAGCTATCACCTGTTGCGCGCCGTGGCAGCAGGCGACACGCAGGGTCTGGCGGCCGCACAGCGCGCCTTCCAGCAGGCGATGCGCAAGCATATCAACGACATCCGGGACAAATATATCGTGCCCGGCGAAACGGCCGAATCGGCGCTGCTGTTCCTGCCCTCCGAGGCGATCTATGCCGAGCTGCACGCCAATTTCGGCGGCATCGTCGACGAGTCCTACCGGGCGCGAGTCTGGATCGTTTCACCGACGACCATGATGGCCACGCTCAACACCGTGCGCGCCGTGCTGAAGGACGTCGAAATGCGCGAGCAGGCCGGCGAGATCCAGAAGCTGGTCGCGCTGATGATGGGCGACACGAAGCGGCTTCAGGACCGGGTGGACAACCTCAAGCGCCACTTCACGCAGACCGAGAAGGACCTGCGCGAGATCGACACCTCGGCCACGCAAATCATGCGCCGCGGCGAGCGCATCCTGGGCGTCGAGCTGGGCGACCAGCCCGACGCGCTGCCGAATCCTTAGGCGCCCCAGGGGCCGCGGCTGGTCCGCGGCACCGATCCGCCGCGCCGGAACGACGCCGCAGGCTGCGGCTGCGGCGCGCCGGCATGCTGCCCCGCCATCGCCTCCAGGCGTGCGATGCGCTCCTCCATCGGCGGATGGGTCGAGAACAGGCTGCGCAGGCCGCCGGCCGACAACGGATTGTCGATATAGAGATGCGCCGTCGCCGGATTGGCCTCCGCTGTTGCGTTGGGGATCGCCTGCGTCCCCTCATGCAGGCGCTGCAGCGCCGAGGCGAGCCACAGCGGGTTGCCGGAAATCTCCGCGCCCGCCTTGTCGGCTTCGTATTCCCGGCTTCGGCTGATCGCCATCTGCACCAGAGAGGCGGCGAGCGGCGCCAGGATCATGGCGCCGATGGCGACCACCGGGCTGACCAGCGGCCGGCCGTTCTCGTCGCGGCCGCCGCCGAACAGGCCGCCGAAGCTCGCCAGCATGCCGATCGCGCCTGACAGGGTCGCCGCCACGGTCATGGTTAGCGTGTCGCGGTTCCGGACGTGGCCGAGCTCGTGCGCCAGAACGCCGGTCACCTCCTCGCGGCTGAGGTGTTGCAGCAGCCCGGTATTGACGGCGACAGCGGCGTGCTCGGGGCTGCGGCCAGTGGCGAAGGCGTTCGGCTGGTCCTCGTTGATGATGTAGACGCGCGGCATCGGCAGCCCGGCGCGCTGCGCGAGCTGCTGGACGATGCCGTAGAGCTCCGGTGCCTCGTTGGGGCCAACCTCCTGGGCATTAGCCATGCGCAGGACCATCGAATCGCTGTTCCAGTAGGCAAAGACGTTCATGCCCAGCGCCACGACCAGCGCGATCATGAGGCCGGACTGGCCGCCGAGCAGGTAGCCGACGACCAGGAAGAAGCCCGTGAGGGCCGCTAGAAGGAGGGCGGTGCGGAAGTAGTTCATGCCGAAAACATGGTCCCGGACGGTGGCGAATCAAGTCGCAGGGCGGCATCATGTGGCCTATGACCGACACTCAAAAACCCGCCGCAGAGGCCGAAAAGCCCGACCCGGCCGCCAAGCCCGCCCTTCCCGAGAAACACAAGAAAGTCGAGGAGATCGGCGGCCCGCCCGGCCCCGAGCCGACCCGCTACGGCGACTGGCAGTTCAATGGCAAGGTCACGGATTTTTAGCCGCCATTGCCCTCGCACCGTGTCACCTCGATGACGACAGGCGCTAGCCAATGAGAAAAGACATATTCCACCCGGACTTCAAGGCACAGCCGTGGTGGTGGGAGGCATGGGCGCCGAACACGGCGCTGTCGCAGGACCCGCCGGGCAAGACGCAGGTGGTGATCGTCGGCGCGGGCTATGGCGGGCTGTCGACGGCGCTCGAGCTGCGGCGCAACGGGATCGACTGCGTGGTGCTGGAGCGCGGCGTGTTCGGTATCGGCGCCTCGACACGCAACGGCGGCATGATCTCGGGCGGCACCAATCTCGGCAAGGGGCTGGGCGGCAAGAGCCCGATCGCCGCGGAGTTCGAGCGCAACAAGGCCGAGCTGATGGCTGCGGGCGCGGATTCGCTCACCGTGCTCGAGGACATCATCGCCCGCGAGGGCATCGAGTGCGGGCTGCACCGCAACGGCCGGTTCGTCGGCGCCTGGACGCCGCGCCACTACGACGACATGGCGGCCAAGGTCGAGACCTACAACACATATGCGGGCGCGGGCGCCGCGATGATTCCCCGCGAGCAGCAGCACGCGTTCATCAAGTCCGACTATTACTTTGGCGGCATGCATTCGACCCGCGCTGGCCACCTGCATCCGGCCCTCTACTACAAGGGCCTGATCGAGGCGGCGCACCGGCAGGGCGCCATCCTGTGCGCCGAGATCGAGGCCGAGCGCACCGAGAAGACCGGGGCGGGCTGGCGCGTGCTGACATCCAAGGGGCCGATCGCGTGCCGCGAGGTCGTGGTCGCGACCAACGGCTATACCGGCGACCTCACGCCGCGCCTGAAGCGGCGGGTCGTGCCGGTGGCGAGCCACATCATCGCGACTGAGGAGCTGCCGGAACCCGCCGACACGATGATCATCCCGGGGATGCGCGCCATCGGCGACAGCAAGCGGGTGCTGACCTACTACCGGCCGTCGCCCGACGGCAAGCGGCTGATCTTCGGCGGACGCGCCCGCTTCACCCCGGCCTCTCCGAACGTGATCGCAGGGGCTCTCTACCGGTACATGGTCGACCGCTTCCCGCAGCTCGACGGCATCCGCATCACCCACGTCTGGACGGGCAACGTCGCCTTCGCGCTCGACTACATGCCGCACATGGGAACCGACGAGGGCCTGCATTACCTGCTGGGCTGCAACGGCAATGGCGTGGCGATGATGACCTATCTCGGCACCCAGACCGCCAAGAAGATCGCCGGCGGGCGCAACACGCCGGTCAACCCGCTCGACGGCCGCGAGTTCCCCGATCATCCGCTGTACAACGGCGATCCGTCCTGGTTCCTGCCGGCGATCGGCGCCTGGTACCGCACGCGCGACTGGATCGACCGGCGGCTCGCCGGCTAGACGGAGAAACCAATGTCAGTCCTGCTCGTCGACACGCCGCTTCCCGGCGTGCGTCGCGTCACCCTCAACCGGCCGGAAAAACGCAATGCGCTGAATAACGAGCTACGCGGCGCGATCTTCAGCGCGCTCGAGGCGCATGACGGCGACGCCGAGGTGAAGGTCACCATCATCCGCGGCGCCGGACCCGCCTT
This sequence comes from Reyranella sp., assembly GCF_965279465.1. Taxonomy (NCBI): domain Bacteria; kingdom Pseudomonadati; phylum Pseudomonadota; class Alphaproteobacteria; order Hyphomicrobiales; family Reyranellaceae; genus Reyranella; species Reyranella sp. The sequence goes on along the minus strand of NZ_OZ257242.1, from coordinate 1,265,569 downwards.
CTGCTCAGGCTACGACCTGTCGGCGGACAACCGGGTCGGGCAGCCCTATCACTCGGCGGCCGGCCTCGGGCAGTGGTCGCGTCATGTCGTCGAGGGTTGGTTCAAGGTCTGGGACCTCGCCAAGCCGGTGATCGCGCAGGTCCATGGCTACTGCCTCGCCGGCGGCACCGAGCTCGCGACCGCCTGCGATCTCGTCTATGTCGCCGAGGACGCGCAGATCGGCTATCCGCCGGTGCGCCTGATGAGCCCGCCCGACATGCAGTTCCACCCGTGGCTGATGGGCATGCGGCAGGCCATGGAATCGATGCTGACCGGCGATGCGCTGAGCGGCCGCGACGCGGCGGCCAAGGGCTGGGCGACGCGCGCCTACGCGGCAGCCGACCTCGAGCGCGAGGTGCTCGCGATCGCCGAAAGGGTGGCAAAGCTGCCGACCGAGCTCGCCCAGATCAACAAGCGCTCGGTTCACCGCGCCATGGAGATCGCCGGCATGCGGACGGCGATCCGGGCCGGCACCGAGATTCAGGCGCTCGCCTTCCAGACCGAACCGAGCAAGGAATATATGACCCGCTTCCGCCGCGACGGTGCCAGCGTCTCGAAGCTGCTGACCGAGCGCGATGCGCAGTTCGGCGACTATCGCGAGCGCGACGATGGCTGAGCTGCCCACTGAGCTGGCCGTCACCCTCGACGACGTGAAGCAGGCGGCGGCGCGTATCGCCGGTGTCGTCGTCCATACCCCCTGCCTGCGCAGCGAGACGCTGTCGCGCATCGCCAAGGCCGACATCTGGCTCAAGTTCGAGAATCTGCAATTCACCGCCTCGTTCAAGGAGCGCGGCGCGCTGAACACGCTGCTGCAGCTTGCGCCGGAGGAGCGCAAGCGCGGCGTGATCGCCATGTCGGCCGGCAACCATGCGCAGGGCGTCGCCTACCATGCCGGCCGGCTCGGCATCCCGGCGACCATCGTGATGCCGTCTTTCACGCCCAACACCAAGGTCACCCACACCCGCGGTCACGGCGCGAAGGTCGTGCTGAAGGGTGACACGCTGGCCGAGGCCGGCGCGGAAGCCCATCGCCTTGCCGCGGAGCACAAGCTCGTCTTCGTCCATCCCTACGACGATCCGCGCATCATCGCGGGCCAGGGCACGATGGCGCTCGAGATGCTGCAGGACGTGCCGCAGCTCGACACGCTGGTCGTGCCGGTTGGCGGCGGCGGCATGATTGCAGGCTGCGCCGTCGCCGCGCGCGGCCTGAAGCCGGATATCAAGGTGATCGGCGTCGAGTCGGCCGGCTACTCGGCGATGCGCCAGCTCCTCGCCGGCGAGCCGGTGACGGCGGGCGGCGACACGATCGCCGAGGGCATCGCCGTGCGCGACATCGGCAGGCTGCCGCTGTCACTCTGCCGTGACCTGCTCGACCGGGTGGTCGCGGTCGGCGAGGTCGAGATCGAGCAGGCCATCTGCCTGCTGATCGAGATCGAGAAGACGGTGACCGAAGGCGCCGGCGCCACCGGTCTCGCCGCGCTGCTCGCCTATCCCGACCTGTTCACCGGCCGCAGGGTCGGGCTGGTGCTGAGCGGCGGCAACATCGATACGCGCCTGCTCGCCTCGGTGCTGATGCGCGGCCTGGTGCGTGACGGCCGGATCGTCCGCCTGCGCCTTCGAATCACCGATGCGCCCGGCCAGCTCGCCCGCGTCGCCACCATCATCGGCAAGGCCGGCGGCAACATCGTCGAGGTCCAGCACCAGCGCCTGTTCGGCGGCGTGGTAGCCAAGGCCGCCGATCTCGACGTCACGGTCGAGACGCGCGACAGGCACCACATGGAGGAGCTGGTCTCGGTGCTGAAGGCCGACGGCTTCGCCGTTCGCGTCCTAGAGGGCGTCGAGGCTTAATTAAAGCGCCGGCCTTATGTCCGTCAGGACGAAGTCGTTGCCTTTGAACAGCAGCGGGAGGCCCGATGTTTTGGCGATCGCGTAGGCGCAACAGTCGCCGAAGTTCAGGGAGGCTCGATGCCGACCCTTCCCGAACCGGCGGTACGCCTCCCGAGCTTCCTCCATGTGGCTCGCATCGAAAGGCACGACCTGCAGTCGTAACGACGTCGTCAATTGATCAAGGTCACGACAGCCCGACTGGCCCCGCCTCGCCTCCGCTACCATCGAGACTTCGAAATAGTTCGGTGCTCCGATCCTCGCGCCATCGGCCATCACGATCGTCTCTGCGAAGGCGTCCTTCTCCGGTTCCTCAAGCAGAATGGCCAACAGCGCCGAACTATCGACGGCGATCAATCGAATGTGCCAATGTCGTTGTAGCCAAGGATCTCATCCGCACTCTTGTCCGTGAGGGGAGGCTTGGCGTTGAACCGTCGAACGATGGCATTCACTTCCTTCAGCCGCCGTTCCTTGTCCTTCTTCGCGCCGATTTCCCTGATCTTGTCGTCAGCCAGCTCTATCACCGTTGCCGTCATGCTCTTGCCCAGCAAGCGCGAGACCTGCCTCAGCTTGCGCTCGGCCTCGATGCTCTTGATGCTGACACCCATGGATCTCTCCACAATCTAGACTGCGGCATATAATCTAGAAAGCCATGCCTTACAACGCACCCACGACCGGGCTAAAAGACCGGCCATGTCGACTTCCCCTACCTACGTCCCCTCGTCTACGCCCGACCGCGCGAAGATCGGGCGGGCGCTGATTTCCGTGTCCGACAAGACCGGCCTCGTCGAGCTCGGCAAGGCGCTGGCCGCGCACGGCGTGGCGATCCTGTCGACCGGTGGATCGGCGAAGGCCCTGCGCGAGGCGGGCGTCGAGGTGATCGAGGTCAGCGACCACACCGGCTTCCCCGAGATCATGGACGGGCGGGTAAAGACGCTGCAGCCCGCGATCCATGGCGGCATCCTGGCGCGCCGCACCGACGCCGGTCATGCCCAGGCGATGAGCGAACACAAGATCGCACCGATCGATCTCGTGGTGGTGAACCTCTACCCGTTCGAGGCGACGGTGGCGCGCGGCGCGGACTTCCCGACCTGCGTCGAGAACATCGACATCGGCGGGCCGGCACTGATCCGCGCGTCGGCCAAGAACCACGACTTCGTCACGATCGTCGTCGATCCGGCCGACTATACGTCGGTGCTCGACGAGCTCGCGGCGAACAAGGGGGCGACGAGCCTGGCGCTGCGCCGCAAGCTCGCCGCCAAAGCCTACGGGCGCACGGCAGCCTACGATTCGGCGATCGCGAACTGGTTCGCCGGGCAACAGGGCGAGACCTTCCCCGAGCAGCTGACGCTCGCGGCCAAACGCGTGCAGACCCTGCGCTACGGCGAGAACCCCCATCAACAGGCCGCCTTCTACAGTGACAGCAGCAAGCGGCCGGGCGTGGCGACGGCCCGCCAGCTCCAGGGCAAGGAGCTTTCCTACAACAACATCAACGACACCGATGCGGCCTACGAATGCGTGGCAGAGTTCGCCGAGCCCGCCGTCGTCGTGATCAAGCACGCCAACCCGAGCGGCGTGGCGGTCGCAGCGGACCAGTACAGTGCCTATCTCAAGGCCTATGCCTGCGACCCGGTGTCGATCTACGGCGGCATCGTCGCGGTCAACCGCACGCTCGAGGCGCAGACCGCGACCGATCTCGTCAAGCGCTTCCTCGAAGTCATCATCGCACCCGACGCGACGCCGGAAGCGCTCGAGATCCTGGGGCGGCGCAAGGACGTGCGCGTGCTGCTTGCCGGCACGCTGCCCGATCCGGCGAGCGCCGGCATGACGCTGAAGAGCGTGGCCGGCGGCTATCTGTTCCAGAGCCGCGACAACGGCCATCTCAAGGCCGGCGACCTCAAGGTCGTGACCAAGCGTGCCCCCACCGACAAGGAACTCGCCGACCTGCTGTTCGCCTTCACCGTTGCCAAGCACGTGAAGTCGAACGCCATCGTCTATGCCAAGGACGGCGCCACAGTGGGCGTCGGCGCCGGCCAGATGAACCGCCGCGACTCCTCGCGCATCGCGGCACTCCGCGCCGCCGAAGCGGGCGAGATCGCCAAGCTGGCGCAGAGCCCCGCGATCGGCAGCGTGGTAGCGTCGGACGCCTTCTTCCCGTTCGCCGACGGCCTGCTGGCCGCCGCCGAAGCGGGCGCCACCGCCGTCATCCAGCCCGGCGGTTCGATGCGTGACAAGGAAGTGATCGAAGCGGCCGACAAGGCGGGGCTCGCCATGGTCTTCACCGGCATGCGCCACTTCCGGCACTGAGCAAAAATCCGGCGCCGGAAGCCGAAAACGGGCAGCGGGCCCCGTCCAATCGCGATTTAACGTCAGACCAGCTCGAGCGCGCGCGCAGCTGTCGGTGCGCTGTGGCTGGGCTCGGCCAGCTCGGCACCATAGGTCATCACCACGGCGCTGAGCCCGCAGTTGAGGCGTTGCAGCAGCACTTCGGCTCCATTGGAGAAGCGCACGGCGTCCTTGTAGGGGCCGCCCGCGAGGCGGGTCAGTACGGCCTCCTCGACGGCACCGATGCCGTGCTCCTTTTGCGTGCTCTCTCCGATGCCCTCCAGGAGCAGCTTGGACTCGGCGGGAATGCAGACGGCCGTGTCGCACACAGTGCCGCTGGCAAATCCCATCGAGCCGCTGGCGAAACGCCCGAGGGTGAGCTTCTCGCCGACGGCGGCAGGTCGTGACTGATAGGCCTCGAGTGAATAATCACACATATCGACCTCCATACTTGGGTCTCGACTCTTTTCTTCCACCTGATGCAAGCAAGACGCTGGACAGTCCGCGCCTGCCCTACCAAATCATAACGCAAAAACCGTACCGTGGTTGTGTCCATACCGATGAATAGTAGCGTCAGTAGTGTTGACCCACTTATCTACCGTCCGATGCTACCGACCAGGAATCATGACGGCTCGCTCAACGGCAGCTGCCGTCACGTCGCCGTCCGGGGGTCGAATCTTGGCGCCCTCGGCCGTAGCGATCCAGATGCCGGCGAACACCGCGATAAGGCCCAGCAATAGATCGAGGGTGAGCGGCTCCCCGACCAGTTGTTGCGCCAGCAGCGCGGCGGCGATCGGGTTGACGGTCATGGTGTTGGCGACCCTAGTCGGCGAGGCGCGCTGCAGGGCCATTACCCACAGGATGAAGGCGAGCGCGCCGCCGGCGACGCCGAGATAGACGCCGGCGCACCATTGCGCCGGGCCGAAGCTCGCGAGCACGGCGAGGCGGCCGGTCAGCAGGCCCGCCACGACCAGGGCGAGTGCGCCGCTGCCCATGCCGACGGCAAGGAAGCCGAGCGCGCTCGAGCGCTGGATGAAGGGACGGGAAAAGACGTTGTAGAAGGCCATGCACAGCACGGCGCCAGCCATAATCAGCTCGCCGCGCCAGGCGCCGTCCGGCGCCTTCGCCAGGCCCGAGGCGAGCGCTGCGCAGACGCCGAGGACAGCGATCAAGACGCCGGCGGCCTTGTGCCAGCTCAGGCGTTCGATGCCGAGCAGCGCACCCACGATCATGGTCTGCAGCGGCAGGGTCGACAGCGCGAGGCTTGCCCGCGCCGCCGTCGTGAAGCTCATGGCCAGGTTGTAGAAGATGAAGAACAGCCCGTAGAGGCAGAATCCCAGCAGGGCGACGCCCGGCCAGTCGGCGCGTGTGGGCCAGCGCACGCGCAGCAGCAGGGCGACCGGCAGCACGCACAGGAAGCCGATGCCCCAGCGCAGGATCGACAAGGTGAGCGGATCGGCGCTGCCGACGACGAGATAGCGCGTCACCGCCGCGGCCGTGCCGCCCAACGAGCTCGACACGATGGCGATCAGCACGCCGACCCATTCTCCCACCGCTGTCTCCTGTCGTTCTCGAAGAGCGCGTGCAATGTTGCGGCCGGACGGCAGGGCCGCAACTACCCGGCAGGTACAGATGTCGCGTGAGCAGGAATTCGCGTCGAAGCTTCGCACCTGGCGTCATCGCCGTGGTTGGTCGCAACTGGAACTTGCGGGCCGCGCCGAGATCTCGCAACGCCATCTCAGCTTCCTCGAGCTCGGCCGTTCCGCGCCGAGCCGCGACATGGTCCTGCGGCTCGCGACCACGCTCGACATCCCGCTGCGCCAGCACAATGCGCTGCTGATCGCGGCAGGCTTCGCGCCGCTATGGCGCGAAACCAATCTCGACGCGCCGGAGCTGGCCGAGGTGCGCGAGGCGATCGGCTACATCTTCGCCCAGCAGGAGCCCTTTCCTGCCGTCGCGGTCGATCGCCACTGGAACCTGCTCAAGGCCAACGGCGGCGCGGTGCGGCTGGTCGAGTTCCTGGTCGGTCCGCTGGCGCCCGGAACGGCCGTCAATCTCGCCGATGCGCTGGTCGGGCCCAACGTCCTGCGCCCCTATCTGCTGAACTGGGCGGAGGTGGTGCGCTATTTCCTGCGCAGCGTCGAAGCCGATGCCGCGGCCGACGGACGGCCCGAGACGGCGGCCCTGCTCGAACGCCTGTTGTCGTACGATGACGTGCGGGAGCTGCTGAAGCCGGCCGGGACCGGAAACGCGGCAATCGCCGTGCTGCCGATGCACTTCCGCAAGGACGAGGTCGCGCTGAAGCTCCTGACCACCATCGCCACGCTCGGCTCACCGCAGGACATCACCGCGCAGGAGCTGCGCATCGAGAGCTTCTTCCCGATGGATCGCGACACCGCCGCAGTGATGCGCAACTGGGCGGCGGGCTCACGCTAGGCGCGGCACCACCTTGTCGGCGAGCAGGCGGAAGCTGTCGCGGCTGAGCGGCGCGCACATCAGGTAGTTCAACCCGATCGTCTCTTTCAGCTCCGCGATCTGGTCGATCAGCGCCTCGGGCGTGCCGTGCAGGATCACGCTGTCGACATAGTGCTGCGCCGGTTCCTTGCCGTCGTAGGTGCGCGGCGGCATCTTCTTGCGATGGGCGTGCTGCGGCCCGGCATAGGCATCGACCAGCCATTGCGCGCCCCGCCGTGCGATCGCCTCGGCCTCGACCATGGTCGGCGCGAGCGCGATCAGGCGGGCCATCGGAATGTCGCGGCCCTCATCGGAGAAGCCTGAAGCGGCCATCTTCTCGGCATAGCGTTGGCGCTTGACACCCAGCTCGCGCGTCGAGGCGTGCGGGTCCATTAGAATCGAGAAGCCGCGACCAGCTGCCCAGTCGATCGCCGACTCCGACGTCGCCGCCATCCACACCGGCAGCGGCCGCTGCATCGGCTTGGGCAGTACCTCGAGGTCGTCGAACTTGAAATGCTTGCCGTGGAAGGTGAAGCGCTCCTGCGACAGGGCCGCCAGCACGATCTCGACGGCTTCCCGGAAGCGCTCGGCGCTCTCGTCGATCGGCACGCCGAAGGCGTCGAACTCGGACGGCGCGAAGCCGCGGCCGGCGCCCCAGTTCACGCGGCCGCCCGACAGCATGTCGAGCAGCGCCACCTCCTCGGCGAGCCGCACCGGATGGTAGAGCGCGGCGAGCGATACGGCCGTGCCGATACGCAAGCGCGTGGTGCGCGCCGCCGCCAGGACGCCCATCATATGCACCGACGGGCAGACGCTGTAGGTCGTGAAGTGATGCTCGGCCAACCAGACGGCGTCGAACCCGCCCTTGTCCATGATCTCGATGCGCTCGAGCGCTCGAGCGAAGACGTCTTCCAGCGGCCCGTGACGGCCAGGCCAACTGAAGAACTGCAAGACTCCGACTTTCATGGCTCCTCCCGGCTTTTTCGACAGTAGAGCATGCGGACGTCCCGATCGGTACTAGCTGAGCGCACCACTCCGCGGCGCTCATGCAGGTGAGCGCCAGCAACACGAAACACGGAAGCGCCGTAATGAGAGGTGCCCAGGGTCAGGGAGCATGGCCCTCCGGGCGCGCCCATGAGCGAGCGGCTCTGGAGAGCCGTATACAATTGCCCGCCCTGGATCGTTCAGCTCAGGCCTCCGCTATGTGCAACAGATGATTAATTTTTCCCTGTATTTGATTGGTTTGTTTCGCATCGCCAAAAAAGCTCTATCCGTCGCCGGGCGCGACCAATTGACAGTTTGCTGCAACGCAACCACATGAGCCCCTTCGCGCCGCAAAATCGGCTGGGGGAGTTTTCCATCGTGTACCCAATCCGCCGCCTCGCCCTTGTTGCAGGTTTGATGCTGATCGCTACGCCAGCCTGGGCCCAGGGCGGCCCGCCAGCCATGCCCGTTTCCGTTTCCGAGCCGATCGCCAAGCGGGTTACCCAGTGGGACGAATATTCCGGCCGTTTCGAGGCGATTGCCACCGTCGAGGTCCGGGCTCGCGTCTCCGGCTTCATCGACAAGCTTCATTTCAAGGATGGGCAGTGGGTCAATGCCGGCGATCGCCTGTTCACCATCGACAAACGGCCCTATGAGATCGCCGTCGAATCGGCGACGGCCGACGTGGCACGCAACAAGGCGCAGGTCGACCTGGCCGACCTTCAGGTCGGCCGCGGCGCCGCGCTGATCGGCTCGCGTACCATCACCGAAGCAGACAACGACACGCGCAAATCTAATCTCGCGGTGGCCAAGGCGCAGCTCAAGGCTGCCGAGGCGGCCCTGCGCAATGCCCAGCTCAATCTCGAATGGACCGAGGTCACCGCCCCCCTGAGCGGCCGCATCTCCGACCGCAAGGTCGATCCCGGCAACCTGATCCAGGGCGGCCAGCAGGGCGCGACCTTGCTCGCCACCATCGTCAGCAGCGAGCCCATCTATTTCCTGTTCGACGTCTCGGAAGCCGACCATCTGCGCTATCAGCGCCTGTTCCTGGCCGGCGAACGCGCGCAGGCCGGCAGCTCGGCCATTCCGGTGCGCATCAAGCTCACCGACGAGACCGAGTGGAAGCGGACCGGCAAGGTCGACTTCGTCGACAATTCGCTGAGCCCGCGATCCGGCACGATCCGCACCCGCGCCATCGTCGAGAACAAGGACCATCTGCTGACGCCCGGCATGTTCGGCCGCATCCAGCTCTATGGCGGACAGTACGACGCGCTGCTGATTCCCGATTCGGCGGTGATCTCCGATCAGGCGCGCAAGATCGTATTCGTGGTCGGCAACGACAACGTCGTGCAGGGGCGTCCGGTGACGCTGGGGCCGCTGGTCGACGACCTGCGAGTGGTGCGCGACGGGCTGAAGCCCGAGGACAAGGTCGTGCTCGACGGGCTTGCCAATCCGATGGTGCGCCCGGGCGCCAAGATCGCGCCCCAGAAGGGGCAGATCACCGCGAAGGCGAAATAGCCCCATGCGATTTTCCCATTTCTTCATCGACCGGCCGATCTTCGCGTCGGTCCTGTCGCTCATCATCCTGATCGTCGGCGGCATCGCCCAGCTCCGCCTGCCCGTATCGGAATATCCCGAGATCGCGCCCCCCACCGTCACGATCAACGCGACCTATCCCGGCGCGTCGGCGGAGGTGATCGCCCAGACCGTCGCCACGCCGATCGAGCAGGAGGTCAACGGCGTCGACGACATGCTCTACATATCGTCGCAATCTACCGGCGACGGTGCGCTGACCATCAGCGTGACCTTCAAGCCGGGCGTCGATATCGACCAGGCGCAGGTGCTGGTGCAGAACCGGGTCGCAGTCGCCCAGCCGCGCCTGCCGGAGGACGTGCAGCGCCTCGGCCTGGTGGTCCGCAAGGCCTCGCCCGACCTGATGATGGTCGTGCACATGACGTCTCCGGACGGCAGCCGGGACCAGCAATACATCTCCAACTACGCGACGCTCTATGTGAAGGACGTCGTGACCCGCGTCGAAGGCGTCGGCAACGTGATCGTGTTTGGTGCGCGCGACTACTCGATGCGCGTCTGGCTCGATCCGGCGCGGGTGGCGGCGCACAACATGACGGGCACCGAGGTGGTGCTGGCGATGCGGGCCGCCAACCTGCAGGTCGCCGCGGGGGCGATCAACCAGGCGCCGGCCTCGTCGCCCGGCGGCTTCACGCTGACGGTCAACACGCTCGGCCGTCTGACCTCGCCCGAGCAGTTCGGGAACATCGTGTTGCGTGCCGAGACCAACGGCTCGTTCACACGCCTGCGCGACGTGGCGCGCATCGAGCTGGGCGCGCAGGACTACACGCAGAACTCCTATCTCGACAACAAGAACGCGGTGGCGCTTGGTATTTTTCAGCGGCCGGGTTCCAATGCGCTTTCGACCTCCGACGGCATCATGGCCAAGATGGAGGAACTCAAGAAGAACTTCCCGTCGGGCATCGACTATACGATCGTCTATAACCCGACCGAGTTCATCCAGGCGTCGGTAGACGCGGTGATCCACACGCTGTTCGAGGCGCTGATCCTCGTCGTCATCGTGGTCATCCTGTTCCTGCAGACCTGGCGCGCCGCACTGATCCCATTGCTCGCCATCCCGGTGTCGCTGATCGGCTCCTTCGCCGTGATGTCGGCGGTGGGCATCTCATTCAACACGCTGTCGCTGTTCGGGCTGGTACTGGCGATCGGCATCGTGGTCGACGATGCAATCGTGGTGGTCGAGAACGTGGAGCGCTACCTGACCCAGGGCATGTCGCCCAAGGAAGCGGCGCACAAGACCATGGACGAGGTCGGCGGCGCGCTGATCGCGATCTCGCTGGTGCTGATCGCGGTGTTCCTGCCGACGGCCTTCATTACCGGCCTGCAAGGCTCGTTCTACAAGCAGTTCGCTATCACCATTGCGGCCTCGACGGCGATCTCGGCTTTCGTATCGTTGACCCTGTCGCCCGCCCTCGCCGCGCTTCTGCTCAAGACGCACGCGCTGTCGCACGTCGAGGCGCCCAAGCCGACCCTGCGGGACCGGCTGCTGTTCCCGATCAACTGGTTTTTCGAGAAGTTCAATCACGGCTTCGAGTGGCTGTCGGACGCCTATGGCAGGGTCACGGCCCGGGCGGTCCACCTCGTCGTGGTGGTGCTGGTTGTCTATGCCGGACTGCTGTTCCTCACCTACAACCGGCTGGCCAGCACGCCGACCGGCCTGATCCCGCAGCTCGACCGCTCCTACCTGATCGCGGCCATGCAGCTGCCGCCCGGCTCGACATTGGAGCGTGCGGACAAGCTGGTGCGTCAGGCCTCGGAGATGATCATGGCGACGGAAGGCGTGGCGCATGCCGTGTCGTTTGTCGGTTTCGACGGCGCCACCTTCACGAACGCCCCCAACACGGGCGTGATCTTTGTGACCCTTAAACCGTTCAGCGAGCGCGCTCACCTGGCCAAGGACCAGATCCTGAACGACCTGCGCGGCAAGATGTTCTCGCTGCGTGAGGCCTTCGTGTTCGTGCTCGAGCCGCCTTCGGTGCCCGGCATCGGCACCGGCGGCGGCCTCAAGGGTTATGTGCAGGATCGCGCTGCCCGCGGCCTGCCAGCGCTCGAGGGCGCGACATGGGCGTTGGCCGGTGCGGCGGGTCAGACGCCCGGTCTGACCCAGGCCTTCACGCTGTTCAGTACCCGCACGCCACAAATCTGGGCGGAGATCGACCGCACCAAGGCCGAGCAACTCGGCGTGCCGATCGGCAACGTGTTCCAGACGCTGTCGGTCTACATGGGCTCGGCCTACGTCAACGACTTCAACATCCTAGGCCGCACCTATCGGGTGACGGCGCAGGCCGACAACCCCTATCGCCTCACCCTGCGCGATGTCGCCAATCTCAAGACCCGCAGCGCCAGCGGCGAGATGGTGCCGATCGGCTCGGTGGCAACCTTCAGCGACACGACCGGGCCCTATCGCGTGGCGCGGTACAACCTCTACCCCGCTGCCGAGGTGCAGGTCGCCCTGGTGCGCGGGTTCTCCTCCGGACAGGGCATCGAGGCGATGGAAGGCCTTGCCAGCAAGGTGCTGCCATCAGGCTTCGGATTCGAATGGACTGAAATCGCGCTGCAGGAAAAGCTTGCCGGCAACACTGCGATTATGGCCTTCGGCCTGGCCGTGCTGTTCGTCTTCCTGCTGCTCGCGGCGCTGTATGAGAGCTGGCTTCTGCCGCTCGCCGTGATCCTGATCGTGCCGATGTGCATTCTCGCCGCGATGATCGGCGTGAACATCCGCGGGCTGGACCGCAACATCCTGGTCGAGATCGGCCTGGTGGTTCTGGTCGGCCTTGCGGCGAAGAACGCCATCCTGATCGTCGAGTTCGCCAAGCAGGCCCACGAGGCAGGGATGACGCGCTTCGATGCCGCCGTCTCGGCCGCACGCACGCGCCTCCGGCCGATCCTGATGACCTCGCTCGCCTTCATCCTGGGTGTGGTGCCGCTGGTCTTCAGTACGGGGGCCGGCGCGGAAATGCGCCAGTCGCTCGGTACCGCGGTGTTCGCAGGCATGCTGGGCGTGACGATCTTCGGCCTGATTTTCACGCCGGTCTTCTACGTTATCTCGACCGGCCTCGCCGAGCTGCGCTTCAAGTGGCGCAAGAAGGACATCGAAACGCCGACCTTCACGCCTGAGAAGTGAAGGTCGGCGTCGTGGATGTCGTTAGGCTTTAGGCGTTATCGACCGCCTTCTTGACAGCGTCCTTGGCCTTGCCGGCGGCCTGCTGCATGTCGCCCTTGGCTTCCTGCATCGTGCCCTCGACCTTCAGCTTGTCGCTGCCGACTACTTCGCCAACGCCCTGCTTCGCCTTGCCGATGGCCTCGTTGGCGGCGCCCTTAACTTTGTCTGTCGTGCTGCTCATGGTGCTCTCCTCGGTTAGTGGTGGGCATATGAAACGTCGGCCAGGCGGTGATGTTGCGGTATGCCGAATGAAAAACCACTCGCCTCGATGGCATCGGCGATTGCCTGCGCAGTCGTCTCATCCAGAGTGAAGGAGTGTTCGCTGGCCCACTCCGGGTAATTTGCCGTCTCTTCCGCGCCGACCGCGGAAGCGAGTTGCTCTGCATCCCTGGGTGTCGCGAAGGCACACAAGGTCACGGCGCAATCTTCCTCACAACGCGTCAGGATCGCGAAGTCACCGTTCGGACATAATCCTTCGATGAGCGTCGTCAGAAGCGCCGCGGGTTCGTCCGCGGCGTGAGGGGCAAGCCTGACCGCGACGAGATGCCGAGCGGCCGGTTCATCCACGAGATGGGTCCAGGGGCGTTGGGTCATGGCTCTACAACGCACTTCTTCAACCCAAGGCTCCCGGCCTCTACACTCTTTCTATGCAATCCCATCCTGCGCTCGCCCCCGGAAGGGTGGCTGTCATCACCGGTGCCGCCAGCGGCATCGGCCTCGCGGCCGCTCGCCGCTTCGCCTCGCTCGGGATGAAGCTCTGCCTCGCAGACCTCTCCGCCGACGCGCTCGCGCGGGCCGCCGCGGAAATCGGCGCGAAGGACGTGCTCACGGTCGCGACCGACGTCAGCAAGCTCGAAAGCGTGCAGGCGCTGAGGGACAAGACCTATGCCGCATTCGGCGAGGTCGCCGTGCTGATGAACAACGCGGGGACCGCGCCGGGCGGCGGGCCGTGGGACCATATCGACCGCTGGAAACGGGTGCTCGATGTCAACCTGTGGGGCGTGATTCACGGCGTGCAGACCTTCGCACCGGCGATGCTGGCGCAGAAGACCGCAGGCGCGATCGTCAGCACAGGCTCCAAGCAGGGCATCACCTGTCCGCCGGGCGACACCGCCTACAACGTCAGCAAGGCTGGCGTGAAGGTACTGACAGAGGCCCTGGCGCACGGCCTTCGCAACGAGGAGGGCAATCGCATCAGCGCACATCTCCTGATCCCGGGGTCGACCTTCACCGGCATGACCGCGCGGGGGCGGAGCGAGAAGCCGCCGGGTGCGTGGGCGCCCGACCAGGTGATCGACATGCTGGTAGAGGGCATGGCGCGCGGCGATTTCTATATCCTCTGTCCTGACAATGAAGTGACTCGGGAGATCGATAATCGCCGGATAGTGTGGGCGGCACAGGATATCACACAGAACCGGCCGCCGTTGTCGCGCTGGCATGCCGACTACAAGGATGCGTTCGCTGAATTCCTACGGGCAGAGGAATGAGATGAAAGCCTCATATGTTGTTTCCGCCATTGCCGCTTTCGCGCTCGCGTGGGCGATCGTGCCGTCTTCTGCCGAGCCGGCCCACGCCCTCCCGGCGCCGGCCGCCGACGAAGCCCCCGGTGCAACGACGAAGACGGCGGTCTTTGCCGGCGGCTGTTTCTGGGGCGTGCAGGGCGTGTTCCAGCACGTCAACGGCGTGACCAGCGCGGTGTCGGGCTATGCCGGCGGCGACAAGGACACGGCGGAATACGGGAAGATCGGCAGCGGCCGGACGGGGCACGCCGAGTCAGTGCGGATCGCCTACGATCCCGGCAAGGTGAGCTTCGGCAAGCTGATGCAGATCTATTTCTCGGTTGCGCATGATCCTACCGAGCTCAACCGACAGGGGCCCGACGTCGGTTCGCAATATCGCTCGACCGTCTTCGCCATGGACGACGAGCAGGCCCGGCTGGCGCAAGCCTACATCGCCCAGCTCGACGGGACGAAAGTGTTCCGCAAGAAGATCGTCACCACCATCGAGCGCGGAAAGCCGTTCTACGCGGCCGAGGACTACCATCAGGATTACCTGACCCTGCATCCCAACCAGCCCTATATCGCCATCAACGACCTGCCGAAGGTCGAGAACCTCAAGCGCTTGTTTCCCGAAGCCTATCGCGCCGAGCCGGCCCTGGTCTCTAGGACGGGGATGTAGGATTGGGCCGCAGCACGCGGTGGAGATCGAGCACCGGCGGCTTGTGGCCGAGTTGCGATAGCAGCGTATTGGCCTGCGCGCGGTGATGGGTCTGGTGGTTGAAGAAATGCGGCAGGATCACCGTGAGCGGATCTTCTGACGCAAAGCCAGCATTATTGACGTACCGCACGCTGCCGCGCTCGAAATCCGCCGGCAAGGCCGAGAAGAATCGCTCGATCCGGCGGTCCATCCCCTCGCGCGCCTCGCGCAGGGCATCGAATTTCTCGAACAGGATGGCGTCGAGGTTGGTCGACGGGTGCGACCCGCCCTCCAAGCGCGCCATCCAGATCGTATCGCCCACCAGCAGGTGGTTGAGCGTGCCGTGCACGCTGCCGAAGAAAGCCCCGAGATCTCGGCGATATTCCGCGCCGGAAAGCCCGGCGCAGGCAGCATAGAGGGCTTCGTTGGCCAGGCGGTTGTAGCGGGCATACTGCGCCCAGATCGTTGTCATGAGGCCGACTTAGCCGGACTCAACGCGAGGCTATCGAAATCCAGCGCGCGACATCGCGGATGAGAGTGGCGACCACGGCGCCCCTCATCCGGTGCGCCCGAACGGCATAGGCCTGGATCTGGGGGATCGTGGGGTATGGGGTCGAGAACATGGAAACCTCCAGAAGTAGATCGCAATCTAATTCCTTCTCCAGAGGCCGTTAATCCAGCATAATTGACCAACACTTATGAAGTTATTTCATTAATCTGGCAATGATCGATCACGTCGCCGAAATGGCCGCATTCGTCCGGGTGGTCGACTTCAAAGGATTCTCGGCCGCCGCACCGGTGCTCGGCCTCACACCCTCGGCAGTCAGCAAGCTCGTGACGCGGCTCGAGGCGCGGCTCGGCGTGCGGCTGCTGCAGCGCACCACCCGCGCCCTCAGCCTGACCGCCGACGGGGAGGCCTTCTATGCCGCCGCGCGCCGAATCATCGGCGAGATCGAGTCGCTGGAAAGGGAGATGACCGACCAGCGCGGCACGCCTCATGGCCTGTTGCGGGTGACGACGTCGCTTGCCTTCTCCACCCATCAACTGGCGCCGATGATAGGGGAATTTTTGGAGCGTTTTCCCGATATCCAGCTCGAATTGATGCCGACCGACCGCGTGGTCGACATGATCGACGAGAGTGTCGATATCGCGATACGCATCGGCAAGCTCGCCGATTCGAGCTTCATGGCGCGCAAGATCGGCGACGACGTGCGCCTGGTCTGTGCGGCACCCGCTTATCTCACGTCGCATCCCGCGCCGAGACGGCCGGAGGACCTTGCGCGACATAATTGCATCGTCAGCCGGGACAGGGCCTATCTCAATCGCTGGCATTTCCGCATCGAGGGCCAGGTGCGTGAAATCGAGGTCGGCGGGCGGATCTCCGTCAGCGAAGGCGAGGCGCAGATGCGGCTGGCATTGCAGGGGCTCGGCATCGTGCGCCTCACGCGCCTCACCGTGGCGGGAGCCATCAAGCGCGGCGAACTGGTGTCGTTGCTCGGCGCTTATTCGGCCGAGGAACCGGTGCCGATTCACGCGGTTTATCCCCACCGGAAACATCTGGCGTCCAAGGTGGCGGCGTTCGTCGAATTCATTCTCGAAAAGTTCACGCCGCCGCCGTGGGAAATTTGAGCCGCGATAAATCGTCCAATTATCGTTGGTTGCGCGGTGCATCCTGTGTATGTGTTTGTTCACGCTGAGCGGAAATGCGCAAATGGGGTCTGGACGAATCTACAAAGACCCTGAATGTTTCCGTGGTTCTTGTTTCGGCGATACTCGTCTAAGCCACTACTGTCTTCTTCGAGGTAGTATCCATGCCGCGCATCAAGTCTCTTTCCGTCATTCGCGCCCAGATCCGTGCGTTGGAAAAACGCGCCAAGACCATCGAGTCGAAAGCCGACAAGAGAATCACCGCGCTGATGAGACTCATTTCGCGCCACTCGCTGACGCTCGCCGATTGGAAGCGGGCGGTCTCGCTCGGCAAGGGCGGCAAGCGCGGCGCGGCGCGGGGCGCCGGCAAGCCCGTGCCTGTGAAATATGCAGACGACAAGGGCAACAAGTGGACCGGCCGCGGCCGGCCGCCGCTGTGGCTGGTTGCGGCCGAAAAGACCGGCCGCAAGCGCGAGTCGTTTCTCGTAAAAAACGCGAAGTAGGCAACTGCCGCGCCAGGACCCCTGGCAAAGGTTCGGAGAAGCCCGTGGACCAGGATACAGATCTGTTCGTGCAGGCCTTCTGGGTGAAATGCCGCGAGGTCATCCGACCCGAGATCGATGCCAGGATCGGCGATCTGCGCCGCGCCGGCCATGATGCAAATGTCGCGACACAGGAATTCTCCGTAGCTGGCGACGGGCTACCGGCGCCAGTTGGACCGTCGGTGACGCTCGCCATCCGCCCGATCGACGCAACGGCTGACGCCGTCCATCCTGCGATCGAATTCCACGGGGACGTCCGCCGCCAGGCGATCGACGTACTGACCGATGGGACGCGCACGCAAAGTTACGAACTTGCCGCCCTCGGGAGGGCCGAAGTGAAAGCCGAGATCGACGGGTGGTTGGCGGGAAGGGCCGCGGCCGCGCCTGTTTGATGCTATCCTTTCGGGCAGACATCAAAGGAATGCTCATGCCCGACGCCATCGACGATCTGTTCCGCCGCTTCGGTAAGGCCTTCAACAAGGCCGACGTAGAGGAGATCGCGGACTGCGTGACCGACGATTTCGAATGGCGCCTGAATGCCGGCGGCGCGCCGGCCGGACGGGTGCTCAAGGGCAAGGACGACCTGCGCGCCTATTTCGGAGACAAGAGCAAAGCGCATAAGGAGGCGCGCTATTCGGAGGCGCGCATCCACCGCGCGGGCGATAAGTTGTTCGGTACCTTCCGCGTCACCGGCATCGATCATGCCGGCAAGCCGTTCGATCGCTACGGCATCGACCTCTACGAGGTGAAGGACGGCAAGATCTCGCTCAAGGACAGCTACCTCAAGGTGGAGTGAAGGTGAACGACACGGTTCTCTGGAGCGTCGACCGGCGTGGCGTCGCGACGGTCACGCTCAACCGCCCGCAGGTCAACAACGCCTATAACGGCGACCTCATCGCCGGCCTGCATGCGGCGATGGATGCGCTGGGAGGCGATCCGTCGCTGCGTATCGTCGTGCTCAAGGGCAACGGCCGGCACTTCCAGGCCGGCGCCGATCTCGCCTGGATCAGCGGCGTCGCTACGCAAAGCCCACGCGAGAACGTGGCAGTCAGCCGGCTGACTGCCGAGGCGGTCTCCCGGCTCGATACCTGCCCCGTACCGACGCTCGCCCTGATCCAGGGCGGCTGCTTCGGTGGCGGCACCGGGATCGCTGCGGCTTGCGACGTCGTCGTGGCGAGCGAGGACGCGATCTTCTCGATCAGCGAGACGCGCTGGGGCCTGATGGCGGGCATCATACTGCCGCAGCTCTGCCAGGCGATCGGATTGCGCCAGGTCCGCCGTTACGCCCTGACCGGAGAACGGTTTGGCGCCGCCGAGGCGCGACGGCTCGGGCTGGTGCACGAGGTCTGCCCGACCGGCGGGCTGGAGGAGGCGGGAAACAGGATCGTCGAGGCAGTGCTTATGAACGCGCCTGCCGCCACGACCGCGACCAAGTTGCGCTCGCTCGCCTCGGCTCGTGCCTTCATCGACGAAGGCGAATTGCGCGACCTGATCGACGAACACGCCCGCACCCGCCAGCAGGACGAGGCAACCGAGGGGCTCGCGAGCTTCAAGGAAAAGCGCAAACCCTCCTGGTATCCGGGCTGAAGGCCGGAGGGCCGCCACTGGAGTGGCGCCCCCAGACAAAAGATCATTCTGCAGCTTGCTTCTGCGCGACCTGATCGGGCGTCAGCGTGTAAGTCGTGAAATGCTTGTTGAGCGCCGGCATCGGGCAGACTTCGAGGTGGCCTTCGCCCGGCCGCATCAGGATCATGGCCGAGGTCGCGACGAGGTTGCCGCGATTGTTCAACCGCGGCGGACGGCACACTGACCATGGTGAACCGTAGTCGTCGAAGAAGGCGGAGCGGAAGTCCTCGAGCGTGAGCGCGCCGCGCTTCGGCGTCAGGTGATCGCGCACCCGCTTGTCGCGGTAGATCGAGCAGGGCGTTTCCTGGATACCGGTGTCCTTCACGCGAGCGCGCGCGGCGTCGGCGATCCAGTGATTGGCATGGACGTAGATGCCATGTTCGGGCGCCACCCAGAAGGTCTCGTCCGGTGCGCATTCGAAGCCAAAGGCCTCGCCGCCGCAGTGGCTCACCGCCATATGATTTGAGCCGAGCTTGGGCGTTGCGAAGATGGTGCGCACCGCTTCGGCAAGATAGGCCGATTCCAGCACCTTGCGGCGAATGAACGGCAGCGGCACCCCCTGGCCGCGCTGGTAGTCGCGGTCGCATTCCAGCGCGTTGGCAGTAAGGCCGATACCGGCCGAATTGAGCCCCGAGCGCGCCAGCCCGCCAGCCTCGGTGAAGGTCAGGATGTCCGGCCCGTCGTCGCGGCGGATGCGGAGCACCACGCCGGATTCGGCACACTCCGCACGCCAGTCCCAGTTCTGGCCATGCAAGACCACTCCGTCGGCGCTCGCCTCAGGCAGCGCGAATGCTGCCGTACAGCCATCCGGGAAATGCTGATGGGCCTGCTGCTTGCGCGCCGCGGCGACCATCTCGGTGCGGGCGTTCATCAGCATCACACCGGCGAACGGCACGCCGGCGCCGTCGGCGATCCCGCGCATCTCCTCGACGTAGATCGGATCGAACTTCTCGACCAGCGGCACCATGGCATTGGCGCGCTGCTCGAGATGCTTCCAGTCGACGCCGTTCTTCAACAGCGATTCGGAATACATCGCAATGCCGCGCTTGATGCGGTCGGGAACGGCCTGCCCGTGCTGGCGGCCGCGCTCACGCGGGCCGCCGGTCAATTCGACGAGCGGGAAAGGCACATAATCCATCACGGGCTCCCCAACAGAGCCTGGCGGAAGCGATCCTTGAGATGGGCGCCGTCCTGCGGCGGCATGACGAACTCGAGCTTTTCAACCATCACCTTCACGAGGCGGAAGATCGGGCCCTTCTTCGTACGCAGGTCTTTCACGAGCTGCGCCACGTCGGCCTTCTCGCGCACCGTGCCGCAGTCGACGATCCCACACCCCTTGGCAATCAGAGCGAGGTCAGTGCCGGCACCCGAATCGGTCGGGCCGTTGTTGCGCGGGCTGGTGTGTGTCGCCTGATTGCCCGTCTCGCCGAACTTCTCGTTGTCGAGCACGCAGATCGCGAGATTGTCGGGCGATTGCGCGGCGACGGTGGCGAGCGAACCCAGGCTCATCAACATGTCGCCATCGCCCGTGATCACCAGCACGCGCTTGGTCGGTTGGGCGATCGCGAGGCCCAGCCCCATGCCGACCGGCGCACCCATGGCACCCCACAGCGGCATGTTGAGAGGACGGTCACCAGCGTTGGTGATATCCCAGTTCGACGAGCCGAGCCCGCCGATGACCAGCAGATTGTCGTCGGCGCCGGCGAGGATTTCCGTCACCAGCGGACGGCGCTGAAGTGTAGCCTGGCTCATGTCACTTCTTCCCGAACGTCTTGATGCCGATCAGCTTCTGGCGCAGCAGCACGGCGACCGACTGACCGCCATGGAACGCCGAGCGCGCCGCGGCATCGACGGTTGCCTTCACGTCCTCCGCCTTGTCGACCGAGTACAGCAGCATCCCCATCGCCTCGAGCACCTTGGGCGTGCCCTGGCCCATCGGATACTGCCAGGAATTGAACTCGCCATAGTCGCCGCGCATCGTGATGAGCGTCAGGAACGGAAAGCGCAGAGTCTTGGTCAACCCTACCATGTTGATAGTGTTGCCGACGCCGGAGCTCTGCATCAGCAGCGCCGAGCGCTGGCCGCCGAGCCAGGCGCCCGCGGCGATCGCGATTCCTTCCTCCTCGGTGGTCAGCGCCAAGGTGCGGACCGAGTTGGATTTTTGGCAGGCCTCGATCAGCCGCGAATGCCCTGCATCCGGCACATGATAGACCTGCTTGATGTCATGGTCCTGGAAGACCTCGAAGATGTCGTCGCGCCAATCGTTCATGTCGGTAGTCTATAGCGGCAGTGGCTCGATGCACACCATCCCGGTTTCGCCGGGCGCGAGGAGCACGAAGCCCGTATCGGCAGCGCGTGCGAACGAGGGTTTCAGCACCGCAAGGAACACGATGGCGATCATCAGCACCGTCGGTACTTCGTTCCACCAGCGATAGTAGTGGGCGGGGCGCGTATTCTTGTCGGCGGCGAACTCCTTGTGCCAGCGGCCGTAGAGATGATGGACGATGGTGAGGCCAGCCACGAGTGCGAACTTCATCTGCCACCAGCCGGCGTGCCACCACTCGCCCTGCCACGCGAGCGCGAGACCGAAGAGCCAGACGCCGATCATTGCCGGATTCATGATGCCGCGGAAAAGCCGACGCTCCATGATCTTGAAGGTCTCGCTCTGCGGTGACCCGGCGGGCGTATCGGCATGATAGACGAAGAGGCGCGGCAGATAGAGCAGGCCCGCCATCCACGAGATCACTGCGACGACGTGGAGGGCCTTCAGGATCTCGTAGACCATAATGCCGCTCGAACCAGGTTAGCCAAGCCGTGGATGAACTGCGGGTGCGTGCCGACCGTTGGCACGCGGACGTATTTCGGCACACCGGCCTGCGCCGCGAGGTGACGATAGTCGATGTCGAGCTCAACCAGTGTTTCCGAGTGCTCCGACACGAAGCTCAGCGGATAGAGCACCACGCTTGTCCTGTCAGCACCGGCGCGTCGGATCTCGGCCTCAGTCGGCGGACCGATCCATTTCAGCGGGCCGACCCGGCTTTGATAGCAGACCGACCACTCCATACCATCGAGATGCTGGCCGATCGCCGCGGCGGTCTGCTCGACCTGCGCCTGGTATGGATCGCCCGCCTTCACGATCTTCTCGGGCAGGCCATGGGCTGAAAACAGCACGCGCCTGGGACCATCGCCTGCTTCGACGAGGCCCTGTCTCACGAGCTCGATCGAGGCCCGGATGAAGCCGGGCTCGGTCGGATAGCTCTCGATCTCGGCCGCCGGTGCGTTGAATTTCGAAGCCTTCTTCCAGGCGTTGAACGACGAGGCCGTCGTGGTCGTCGAGAATTGCGGATAGAGCGGCAGCAGTACGATGCGATCGGGCGCGAAACGTTGGACCGAGCGCACCACCGCCTCGGTCATCGGATGCCAGTAGCGCATGCAGACATAGCCGCGCCACTCGTGCTCCGTGCCGAGCGCCTCTTCCAGCGCACGCGCCTGCGCCTCCGTCTGGCCGACGATCGGCGAGCCGCCGCCGATCTTCTCGTAGATGCCACGCGCCTTCGGGGTGCGGCGCCAGGCAATGAAGCGAGCGAGCGGTAGGCGGAGCCAGGCCGGCAGGGTGATGATCGCGGGATCGCTGAACAGGTTGCGCAGGAACGGCTGCACGGCGTCGAGCGAATCCGGACCGCCGAGATTGAACAGGATGATGGCGATTTTCACGTGACGGCCAATCCCTCTGCTTGCCCCGATGACGGGGTAGAGGAGGTTGAGAAGAGGATGAGACCGAGCACCTTCATCATACCGACGGCTTCCAGTTGCGCACGATCTCGACGAGCTGCGCGACATGTTCCGGCGGCGTCTGCGGCACCACGCCGTGCCCGAGGTTGAACACGAACGATCCGTGCCCGAGCTTGTCGAGGATACGCGTCGCCTCGCGCTCGAGCGCGGGGCCGCCGGCGACCAGCATGATCGGATCGAGATTGCCCTGCAGGCAGATATGCGGCTGCAGGTTCTGCGCGGCCCAGTGCGCGCCGATGCCGGTGTCGACCGACAGCGCGGTGAAGGCATCCGGCCGGCGATACATCAGTGCTGCCGGCCCGACCGCCCGCGGGAAGGCGATAATCGGCACCTTGGGATGGCGCGCCCGCAAGCCGTGCGCGATCCGCACCATCGGCTCGAGCGACCATCCGAACAGCTGCTCCTCTGGCAGGATCCCCGCCCAGGAATCGAACAGCTGGACGGCATCGGCACCGGCGTCGACCTGGTTGGCGAGATGGTCGACGATCGCGTCGACCAGCAGATCGATCAGCAGCGCGAAGGAATCGGGATGGCGATAGGCCCACAGCTTCACCTTGGCGAAGTCCTTGCTGCCGCCGCCTTCGATCATGTAGCAGGCGAGCGTGAACGGCGCGCCGGCGAATCCGAGCAGCGCGGTGTCAGCAGGCAGTGCTTTCCGGGTCGCGGAAATGGCGGAATAGACCGGCGCCAGATAGCCGGTCAGCCGCGCCCGCGAGAGCTGGCCGAACTGCACGGGATCTGTAAGAGCGTCGAGCTTGGGACCCTCGCCCTCCTCGAACCACACTTTCTGGCCCAGCGCATCGGGCACCACGAGGATGTCGGAAAAGATGATAGCCGCATCAAGGCCAAACCGCCTGATCGGCTGCAAGGTGGCTTCGACGGCCTTCTCCGGCGTGTAGCAGAAATCGAGGAACGACTTCGTCGTCGCCCGGACGGCACGGTACTCCGGCAGGTAGCGTCCTGCTTGGCGCATCAGCCAGATCGGCGGCGTCGGAAAGCGCGTCCCGGCCAGTGTCTCCAGGAACTTCCCGCTGCTCAAATTCTTTCCCTCATCTGTCTCTCTTATCCTTTCTTAATAGTAGTAGCAGTAGTAGGGGGCGGGGAACGTGGGGATGCGCCTCATTAGACACCCGTCCCCAGGGCCCTGTGGACGGGAATCGCCCGGCAATCGGCCTTGCTGGGTCGGATTCCCGTTTTGAAGGATGTTCGCGGCGGACTATCCCGAGAGGACGAATGTCGGGGTGGAAGGAGGGAGTCGGGCCCTGAATCCACCCCTTTTCTGGAAGGGTCATTGCTATCCCCGATTCGCGTCGAGCAATCCCACGTTTCTCCCAGGCAGCCTGTGGGGTAAGTTGCACCGTGGCCAATCGCAATTTCCACGTCCATCTCGTGTCTGATTCCACCGGCGAAACCGTGTCGAGTGTCGCTCGAGCCTGCCTCGTGCAATACGAAGGAATCTTCGTGCAGGAGCATGTCTGGTCTCTGGTCCGCACCCGGGGCCAGATGGAGAAGGTGATGCAGGCGGTCGAGCGGGACCGTGGCCCTGTCCTCTATACCCTGGTCGATCCGGAGCTGCGCGACCAGGTGCGCGAGAGCTGCCGCAGCCTCCAACTGCCGTGTGTCGGTGTGCTCGACCAGGCGATGAGCGTGCTGGGCCTGCATTTCCATTCCAAGAGCGAGCAGTGGCCGGGCCGCCAGCACCAGCTCGACGAGGGCTATTTCGACCGCATCGATGCCATGCATTACACCTTGGCGCACGATGACGGACAGTCGACGCACGATCTCGACGACGCCGACGTGATCCTGGTCGGGCCATCGCGCACCTCCAAGACGCCGACCTGCGTCTATCTCGCCAATCGCGGCGTGCGCGCGGCCAACGTGCCGCTGGTCCCGCTGGTGCCGCCGCCGGCCGAGCTCGAATCGGCAACGCGGCCATTGGTGGTCGGGCTGATCACCGATCCCGAGCGACTCGTGCAGATCCGGGTCAATCGTCTGCGCCTGCTGCAGCAGGATACCGAGAGCGAATACACCGACATGGATCGGGTACAGAGCGAGATCCAGGACGCGCGCAGGCTCTATGCGCGGCGCAAATGGGCGACGATCGACGTGACCCGGCGCTCGATTGAGGAGACTGCGGCATCGATCATGCAGATGCTGGCGACAAAGCGCGGCCGAAAGCAGCAGGCGCTGTAGCGCCGAGACGGCAAACGAAGGAGGGGATGATGCGTACGCGTTCCCTGTTTGCACTTGGTCTGATTATTGCTGCGCCCTCTGTACTCGCGGCGAATGGCATCGATGTCAGGCGCGGCGAGGACAGTCTGGTGTTCGGCAACTGTGTGCCGAGCCTGGTGGTCGAGAACAACTCACCGGAGACGATCGACTATCTGCAGGTCGATCTGGTCGTCGCGTTGAGCGACGGCCGGCAGCAAACCGTCGAGTTGATGTCGGCTTATCGGGAGGGCGTGCTCTATCCTATCGCACCCGGGGGGACGGCGATCTTGAAACAGCATCTCGATACATCGCGCGCACTGGGCGTTGGCTGCGCCGACGTGAAAGTCCGGAGCGTCGCCCGCACGATCTGCGAGGCCAGGGGCAAGGCTTGTAGCTCTTCAGTGAGCATCCAGCCATGAGGCGCCGGACCATCCTCGCTGGCGCGGCCGCCTCGCTGCTGCCCGCGGCTGCGATCGCGCAGAGCTATCCCAACAAACCGATCCAGATGATCGTGCCCTATCCGCCGGGTGGCGGGACGGACGGCTTCGGCCGCATCACAGCGGACGTGCTGTCCGAGAAGCTTGGCCAACAGATCGTCATCCGCAATATCGGCGGCGCCTCGGGCGTGACCGGTTCGGACACGGTCCGACGTGCCGATCCCGACGGCTACACCTTGCTGTTCAATGCGAGCCTGTTTGTGCTCGGCAAGTACGTCGTCGCCTCGTGCCCCTACGATCCGCAGGCCGACTTCCGGCCGATCGCTCAGGCGGGCGAGGCGCCGCTGGTGCTGCTGGTCAACCTAAACGTGCCCGGAACCGACTATGCGAGCACGATGGCCGCGATCGGGAATGAGCCGAAGAAGTACTTCTTTGCCCTCTCGTCCGGCGGCTCGGCCGGCCATGTCGCGACGCTGGAGTTCCTGCGCCGCGCCAAGCTGCCGCTCGACACCGTGCTCTACAAGGGCACCGCCCCGGCCAATGCCGATCTGCTGAGCGGCAGCGTACAGCTCTTCATGGATCCTTGGACGGCACTGCTGCCGCTCGCGCGGGCGGGGAAGGCGCGGGCGCTGTTCGTCACCTCCAAGGCGCGCACGGCCCTTGCCCCCGACATCCCGACGACCGAGGAAGTCGGCCTGAAGGACTTCAACATCGGTTCCTGGTACGGCGTGTGGGCGCCCAAAGGCACGCCCGACCCGATCGTCGAGCGGCTGGCCGGGGCAATGGCCGAGGTCAACAAAAACAAGGGCTTCATTGCCAAATGCGGCGCGATCGGCCTCGTGCCGACAGCGCGTGGGCCACAGGAGTTCGCAGCCTTCATCAAGAGCGAGGTCGACACCAACACGACCCTGCTGCGCGACGCGGGCTACAAGCCGGAGTAAACTCCTTCCACTGGCGCGAACAGCGGGAAGGCGGCACGCTTGCGACAACCACGCAAGCGGAGGATCGCATGACCGGTGTGCTCGACGATTACATGGTGGATCCGACTTTGTCATTCCTGGACAAGACGCGGATACAGGCTCAGGTCCTCGTGCCGGTGCTGCGCGCCCTGCGCGCGGAACTCGGCAGGGACAAAGCCGACGCGATCGTGAAGCTGGCCCTGCGCGACTGGTCGAAGCAGATGTTTGCCGCGATCGGCGAAAGCGTCGACGGCACACCGCGGCGCAAGTGGGCGGCGATGCAAGGCCATATGAACGAGGTGTCGGGACCGTCGGTCGAGTTCGAGACGCACCGCAAGGACAAGGAAGCATTCGAGTTCGACGTGACGCGATGCCGCTTCGCTGAATTCTTCCGTGCCCTCGACGAACCCGAATTGGGCTCATTACTGGCCTGCCATACCGATTTCGACATCGCCGCTGCCAGTGGCGATGAAGTCACCCTCGAACGCAACCAGACCATCATGCAGGGCGCGCCAAGCTGTACCTTTCGCTACAGGTTTGCACCGAGATAGCTTTTTATTCGTCGTTCGTTCGAAGTGACTGTTCTCATATTGACGGCGTCTGAGTGGCCTATGAGCAATATACAGCGCAAAGATGCGGAAGACGCACGCAATCAACTTCCAGATCTTCTGGAGGCTGCGCAGCGCGGAAAGTCGACGATAATCACGCGCTATGGACGGCCTGTCGCAGTTTTGGTGCCGATTGAGGAGTATCGTCCCGTTGAACGCCAGGCATCGTTGGTCCCGCTGGGAGGTTCCGGCCGGGGAATGTGGGGGAAGGACAGCACCCCTCGTATCTGGCTAGCCAGACCCGCTACCGTCGATGCCGACGTGCGTTGGCAGGTCGACCGGGAGCGGAGAGGGGTGGCCGGGATCGCCGGCCCATTGCCGCGCGATGAGCGAGTCGTTGATTGCCTGCTCGGGTGGGAGCGGCAGTTTCGGTGGCAGCAGGAGGCGGATGACGAGGCCGGCGATCGTGCCGACGGCGACCATCACGAGAATGGCCAGTGTCGCGCTGGTCATGCGTATAACCCGTTCGTCAGGGCGAGATCGGCCGGGAGGCGTCGGCCAGCACCTTGCCGCCGAGGCCGATGAAGCAGACGCCGGCAGCCCGCTCTATCCAGTGTCGTGCGCGCTGGAAGCGACGCATTACCGGGCCGGAGGACATGAACAGGCTGACGCAGGAGTACCAGAATAGCGACGACGCCGTGACCAGCGCGATCATCACGAGCATCAGCCAGTGCGGCGTGGAGGCGGTGACGGCGGTGGCGAAGACGCTGGTAAACAACACGATCGCCTTTGGATTGGTGAGAGTCACGAGGAAGCCGAACAGGATCGCGCGCTTGCCTGCGGGCCGGCCCGAAGGACCGAGCTCGACCTCCTGTGGTTTGGCACGCAGCAGCTTGATGCCGAGCCAGATCAGGTAAGCGCCGCCCAGCACGCGCACGGCCCAGGTAAGCCATTGGTACTGGACCAGGATCGCCGACAGGCCGAGCAGGCTGAGGGTCGCGTAGAGGCAAAGGCCCATCGACACGCCAAGCGTCGTCAGCAGGCCGGCGCGCGCGCCATAAGTCATCGAGGAGCGGACTACCGCGACGAAGTCGGGCCCGGGCAGGATCAGGGCAGGGATGAAGATCGCGAAGACGCCGATCAGAACCAGAGCACTATCCATGAACTGGAACCCTCCACAAGCCTGCGACAGCGATCACCTACGTCGACATCGTGTACCGCTATTCCGCCGCCTTCATCACCGGTGCGAAGCGGGCATCGAAGTCGCGGATGGACCTCTCGACCTCGGCGGAGATCTGCTTCAGCTTGTCGGCATTGACGACTTTCAGGCCGAACAGGTCCTTCACATAGAATACGTCGACCGCGCGCTCTCCATAAGTCGTGATATGGGCCGAGGCAATCTGCAGGTTGAGCCGCGTGAGCGCGCGTGTGACGATATGCAGGAAGCCCGGCCGGTCACGGCCGTTGACCTCGATCACGGTGAACGTGTCCGACGCATTGTTGTTGATCAGCACCAGTGGTGAGACGGTGAAGACGCGATCGCGCTTGGGCCACGAGCTCCGCTGCGCATCGAGCTCGCGCGCGATGTCGAGGCGGTTCGAGAGCGAGATCTCGACGCGGGCGGCAAGACGAGCAAGGCGCTGCGGCCCGTCGAACGGCTTGCCTTCGAGGTCCTGGATCCAGAACACATCGAGCGCCATGCCGTTGGCCAGGGTGAATATCTTGGCGTCGACGATGTTGGCGCCGCTGATCGCCATTGCGCCGGCGAGGCGGGCGAACAGTCCGTGCGTATCGAGTGTATAGATGGTGATCTCGGTGACCGAGCGGTCGGCCTCGACCCGGTGTTCGATGGCAAGCGGCTGATGATCGCGCTCGGCTCGGCGCACCAGCTCAGCTTGGCGCACCAGTGCGTCGGTCCCGAAGGATAGCCAGTAGGGTGCATAGCCGCGCGCGAAATGCTCTTCCTTCTCGGCCTCGGTCCAGCCGACGAGACGCTGCCCGACGTCTGCCTGGATCGCCTTGATACGCTCGGCGCGGCCACCCGACAGCGTGCCGCCCGACATCACCCTCTCCGCCGCGTTGTAGAGCTGGCGCAGCAGCGCCGCCTTCCAGCCGTTCCACACGGTGGGACCGACCGCGCGGATGTCACACACCGTCAGCACCAGCAGCAGGCGCAAGCGTTCGGGCGACTGCACCAGGGCGGCGAAGGTCTCGATGGTCTTGGGGTCCATCAGGTCGCGCTGGAACGAGGTTGCCGACATGGCGAGATGGTAGCGGACCAGCCAGGCGACGGTTTCGGTCTCGGCCTCGCTCAGGCCGAGGCGCGGCCCGAGCGCCATGGCGACCTCGGCACCGAGCACTGAATGATCCCCACCGCGGCCCTTGGCGATATCATGCAGCAGCACGGCGAGATAGAGCACGGGCCGCGACAGGATCTTGTGGACCACGTCGGCCGACAGCGGGTGATCTTCCTTCAGCGTGCCGTTCTCGATGCGAGCCAGGATGCCGATGGCGCGGATCGTGTGCTCGTCGACCGTGTATGTGTGATACATGTCGTGCTGCGTCTGCGCGACGACGCGGCCGAAGTCGGGAATGAAGCGGCCGAACACGCCGGCCTCGTTGAGCCGCCGCAAGGTCGTCTCCGGGTCATGGCGCGAGGTCAGCATCGCCATGAACAGGCGATTGGCTTCCGGATCGTTGCGCAGCTTGTCGACCAGCCGGATGTTCTGCGTGATGAGCCGCAATGTGGCGGGATGGATATCGAGGCCGTTTTCCTGCGCGACATGGAACAGGCGCAGGATCGCCGCCGGATCCTTCACGAACGCATCGGGTGTCGCTGCCGCGAGCCGCTCGCCGTCGAGCCGAAAGCCGTCGAGCTGGCGCGGCCGCAGGCTCTGCCACAGGGCCGCGAGCTTGGGCTTGCGGCGGCGGCTGTCCTCGAGTGCGGCGACGAAGATTCGCGTCAGGTCGCCGACCGTCTTCGCGTGAAGATAATAATGCTTCATGAAGCGCTCGACGCCGCGACCGCCCGATCGGTCCTGGTAGCCGAGACGCGTGGCTATCTCGCGCTGGAGATCGAACGAGAGACGGTCGTCGGCGCGACCCGAGAGATAGTGGATGTGGCAGCGCACGGTCGAGAGGAAGCGGTCGGCGCGCTCGAAGTGGCGCGCCTCGTCCCGGGTCAGCACACCCTTGTCGACCAGTTCAGCCGGCTTGCTCACGCGATAAAGATACTTTGCGATCCAGAACAGCGTATGCAGGTCGCGTAGGCCGCCCTTGCCCTCCTTGACGTTGGGCTCGACGACGTAGCGCGAATCGCCCATGCGGGTATGGCGCTGGTCGCGTTCGTTGAGCTTGGCCTCGACGAAGTCCCGGCCGTCGCCGGCGGCGAACTTCGCTGTGTAGCCCTTCATCAGCTCGTCGAACAGCTCGCGATCGCCCCAGATGTAGCGCGCCTCGAGCAAGGCGGTGCGGATCGTCTGGTCGCGCTCGGCATAGCGCAGGCTCTCTTCGACCGTGCGCGTGGCATGCCCGACCTTCAGCCCGAGGTCCCACAGCAGGTAGAGCATGAACTCGACGATCTGCTCGCCGCGCGGCGTCTGCTTGTAGGGCCGCAGGAACAGCAGGTCGATGTCGCTGAGCGGCGCCATCTCGCCCCGGCCGAAGCCGCCGGTCGCGACGACGCCGAGGCGCTCCGCGGCGCTAGGGTTGGCGGCGGGATAGGCGTGGCCGTCGGCGAAATCGAAGATCACGCGGATCAGCTGGTCCATCAGGAAAGATGTTGCCGCCAGCACCGCCAGCCCGTCGTTCTTGAGTGGGCCCGGCTGCTCGAAGCGGCGGCGGATCTCGGCGCGACCGGCCGCCAGAGCCTCGCGCATCAGGGCGAGCACCTGGGTCCGGGGCAGGTCGGCGCCGGTCGGCACGCCCTCGACCAGCTTGGCCAGGGACTCCTCCAGCGCGCGGCGGCGGACGATCGCTCGGCGGTCGGGGATGGAATCGTATGAAGTCGGCATTGCGGGCGGATACTACAGGGCCGGGGCGGGCTAAAATAGGACCATGACCCCGCCCATCCTCGCTGTTTTCACCAAGAATCGTCTCAATCCCGCCTATGACGCCGCCCGCAGCGCGGCCGATCGGGTCGCCGCCGAATCGGGCGCACGCACCATGCACTACGTACCCGCGACGCCCGACGACGTCGGCGAGCAGAAGGCGCTGGTGATCGAGGCGCTGGCCGCCCGGCCGGCCGGGGTGGTTTTCAACCCGACGGACGACCGGCTGATGGCCGAGGATCTCGGGCGCTTTGCAGCCGCGGGCATCCCGGTCGCCGTCTTCATCAACCGCATGACCGGGCCCGCCCTGACCTTCGTCGGCTCCGACGACGTCGCGATCGGCCACGCTGTTGCCACAGCCCTGATCGGCGGGCTGGGCGGCAAGGGCCGCATCGTCGCGCTCGACGGCACGCCGACAGCCCCGACCGCCCGCGATCGGGGCAAGGGATTGCGGCAGGCGGTGGCCGAGCATCCCGGCATCGAGCTGCTGGGCGCCCGGGTGGGCTATCTCCAACGTGCACCGGCCCGGGAGGCAATGGCCGAGCTCCTGGCTGCGTATCCGAAGATCGACGGCGTATGGACCGCCAACGACATGATGGCCTTCGGCGCCGTCGACGCCCTCGCGGCCGCGGGACGGCGCGCCGAGGTCGTCGGCGTCAACGGGCTGCCCGAAGCGATCGCCAACATCCAGAGTGGTACGATGCTCGCCACGGCCGATTTCAGTGCGCTCAACATCGCCGCCATCGCCACCCGCGCCGTGCTGCGCCATCTCGATGGCAAGCCGGTGCCAAAAGAGATCATGGTGCCGGCCGCGCTGATCGACCGGCGCAACATCGACCAATGGACGGTGCCGATGGCCGACCGGCCCTGTCCCGGCTGGGGCGAGATCGTGCGATAACCAGCCATGCGCTACGCCGTCTTCATCGCCTTTGCGCTGGCGTTCTGCGGACCTCTCGCCTGGGCGCAGACACGCCCGGCGCCGCCGCCCGCGTCCGCACCGGCCAGCAACCAGCTCGAGCTCAACAGCGCGAGCCGCGACGCCCTCATGACGCTCGACGGCATCGGCGAGGTGCGGGCGGACGCGATCATCCGGGCGCGGCCGTTCAAAGCCAAGACCGAGCTGGTCGAGCGCCGGCTGATCCCCGAGGCGCTGTACGAGAAGATCTCCGACAAGGTGTTCGCCCGCCCGCCGCCGCCCGCGCCACCGCCGCCGAAACCTGCTCCGGCCGCACCCGCCAAGCGCGGCTGACGTCATGGACGACACGACGATTTATGCGCTCGGCACGCCGACACCCTCGCGGGCGCATCCCGGCGCGCTCTCGGTCATTCGCCTCAGCGGTCCGCGGGCGGCCGATGCGTTGATCTTCCTGACGGAGCGGAAAGCCTTCGAACGCGGCCGTTCGGCACGTGAGCCCGCCCTGCCCGCGCCGCGGCGCCTGGCGTTGCGCACAGTCCTCGATCCGCTGAGCGCCGAGACGATCGATCGCGGGCTGGTCGTCTGGTTCGAGGCCCCCAACACCGAGACCGGCGAGACCATGGCCGAGCTGCATCTGCATGGCGGGCGCGCCGTGGTGAATGCGGCGCTGGCGGCGATCCAGCGGCTGGGCTTCTGCCGCCTGGCCGAGCCCGGCGAGTTCACCCGCCGCTCTTTCGAGAACGGGAAACTCGGCCTCACCGAAGCCGAGGCGATCGCCGATCTGGTCGGCGCCGAGACGGAGCAGCAACGGCGATTGGCGCTTCAGCAAATGGACGGCGCGCTGCACCGTCTCTACGAGGACTGGCGCATGCAGGGCCTCGGAGCCCTCGCCCATCTCGAGGCGGCGATCGATTTCCCGGACGAGGATCTGCCCGAGGGCCTGGCCGCTGCGGTGACGGCTGCCATCATCCGGCTGCGGGACCAGATCTCGGCCCATCTCGACGACCGGCGCGGCGAGCGCCTGCGCGACGGGCTGAGCATCGCCATCATCGGTCCGCCCAACGCGGGCAAGTCCTCGCTGCTCAACCTGCTGGTGCGGCGCGAGGCGGCGATCGTGTCGGAGACCGCCGGCACTACGCGCGACGTGATCGAGGTTCATCTCGACCTCGGCGGCTGGCCGGTCGTGCTGGCCGACACCGCCGGCTTGCGTGAGACCGGCGATGCGATCGAACAGGAAGGCGTGCGTCGCGCCCGGGCTCGGGCCGACGAGGCCGACCTGCGGATACTTGTGCTCGACGCCAGCGATACCGGTTGGTCGGTCACCCTGCAGGCGCTGACCGCGGCGGCGACGCGCTGGGTCGCGGCGCGAGACATCGTTGTCGTCAACAAGATCGACATCGCGCCCGTCGAGGCAACCGGCGCCGTGGCCTTGTCGGCTAAGTCGGGCGCCGGCTTGCCCGAGTTGTTGGCGCGTATCGAGCGCTCGGCCAGCGAGTTGATGGAGCAGGGTGCCGGCGTGCCGCCGCTCACCCGTGCGCGTCACCGCGAAGCGCTGATGGAAGCCCACGCAGCTCTCGACCGCGCCCTTGAGGCGCCGGAGATAGCGCTGTCCGCCGAGGACCTGAGGCTCGCCATGCGCGCGCTGGGCCGGATCACAGGCACGGTCCGCATCGACGAGCTGCTCGACGTCATCTTCCGGGACTTCTGCATCGGCAAGTAGGAACCGCGGTTCCCCTACTCACGTTCATCTTGTCGAGAGTCATTGCCAGGACGTGGGGATTTTTCATGACCAAGCCGACCAAGCGTTCGTCGAGGACGCCTTCCGCCGTTGTTACGGAAGGTGGCGAGACGCATCAGACCACCACTTCTGGCGACAACACGCTGACGACCAACCAGGGCATCCCGGTTTCGGACAACCAGAACTCGCTGAAGAGTGGCGCGCGCGGTCCGACTTTGCTGGAGGACTTCGTCCTTCGCGAGAAGATCACGCACTTCGACCACGAGCGCATTCCGGAGCGCATCGTGCATGCGCGCGGCTCCGCGGCCCATGGCTACTTCCAGCCCCTGCGCGGCGCTTCGAAGTTCAGCAAGGCGGCCTTCCTGCAGGACCCGAACAAGAAGACGAAAGTGTTCGCCCGTTTCTCGACCGTGGCCGGCGGCGCCGGATCGGTCGATACGCCGCGCGACGTGCGCGGCTTCGCGGTGAAGTTCTATACCGAGGAAGGCAACTTCGACCTGGTCGGCAACAACATCCCGGTTTTCTTCATCCAGGATGCGATCAAGTTTCCGGACCTCGTCCATGCCGTGAAGATGGAGCCGGACCGCGGCTTCCCGCAGTCGGCCACGGCGCACGACACCTTCTGGGACTTCATCTCGCTCATGCCCGAGAGCATGAACATGGTGATGTGGATCATGTCGGACCGCACGATCCCCTACTCGCTGCGCCACATCGAGGGCTTCGGCGTCCACACGTTCCGGATGATCAACGACAAGGGCGAGTCGACCTTCGTGAAGTTCCATTGGCGGCCGTCGGTCGGCGCCATGTCCACCGTATGGGACGAGACCGTGAAGATCGCCGGCGCCGATCCCGACCATCATCGCCGCGATCTGTTCGAGACGATCCAGGCCGGCGACTTCCCGGAATGGACGCTCTCCGTGCAGGCGTTCGACCAGGAAACCGCGGACTCGCTCGATTTTGACATCCTCGACGCCACCAAGATCATTCCCGAGGAGATTATCCCGCTGACGCCGATCGGCCGCATGGTGCTCGACCGCTATCCGACGAACTTCTTTGCCGAGACCGAGCAGGTCGCCTTCCATCCCGGCAACCTGGTGCCCGGCATCGACGTGACCCCCGATCCGCTATTGCAGGGCCGGTTGTTCTCCTACCAGGACACGCAGCTCATCCGTCTCGGCGGGCCGAACTTCCACCAGATCCCGGTCAACGCGCCGGTCTGTCCGTTCCGCAACTTCCAGCGCGACGGCCACATGCAGATGCAGGTGCCGGCGGGGCGGGTTTCCTATGAGCCCAACTCGCTCGATCCGGACGGTCCGCGCGAGAACCCGGCCCGCGGCTTCGCGAGTTTCCCCGATCCGGAGTCGGGCCCGAAGCTGCGCAAGCGGCCGGAGACCTTCGCCGACCATTACTCGCAGGCACGCCAGTTCTATCGCTCGATGACCCCGCCCGAGCAGACCAACATCGTGAGCGCACTCACCTTCGAGCTCAGCAAGGTCGAGACGGTCTCGGTGCGCACGCGCATGCTGGGCCATCTCGACCTGATCGATCCGGACCTCGGCAAGCGGGTCGCCGCCGCGATGGCGATGACCGGGATGGCCGACAAGATCGCCCCGGCCGTCGCGCCGCGCGACGACCTGAAGCCCTCTCCCGCGCTCAGC
The DNA here is from genome assembly GCF_965279465.1 of Reyranella sp. Lineage (NCBI taxonomy): Bacteria > Pseudomonadati > Pseudomonadota > Alphaproteobacteria > Hyphomicrobiales > Reyranellaceae > Reyranella > Reyranella sp. Next base: position 1,230,812 of record NZ_OZ257242.1, on the reverse strand, counting down.
CTGGTGGCCAAGGCGCCGGCCACGATCAAGGGCCGCACGCTCGCCGCCCTGATCACCGACAGTAGCGATGCCAAGGCGATCGTTGCGTTGCAGAAGGCGGTGAAAAAGGAAGGCGCGACCCTCAAGCTGGTCGCGCCCAGGATCGGTCCGATGAAGAATGGCCTGACGCCCGACATGACGATCGACGGTGGACCATCCTGCCTGTTCGACGCGGTGGTGCTGCTGCCGGGTCAGGCCGAGATGCCGATCCTGCTGGGCATGGCGGCTTCCATCAACTGGCTCCGCGATGCCTTCGGGCATCTCAAGGCGATCGGCTTCAACAATGCCGCACAAGCGATGTTCGGCAAGGCCGGCCTGGATGCGGCAGCGCCAGGCATCGTCTCGGTCGGCAAAGGCGTCGACGACTTCATCGCTGCGGCGAAGAAGCATAGGATCTGGGACCGTGATCCTCTGGTGAACCCGCCCCGGTGAGTCATGCGCCGAGACAGCCTCGCACCCTATCGCGCCAAGCGTGATTTCGGGCAGACGGCCGAGCCTTCGGGCAAGGCCTCCGTCTCGGCGGCGCCGCAGTTGCGTTTCGTCATCCAGCGTCACGACGCGACGCGGCTGCATTACGACTTCCGGCTCGAGCTCGATGGCGTGTTCAAGTCGTGGGCGGTGACAAAGGGCCCGTCGCTCGACCCCAAGGTCAAGCGGCTGGCGGTCGAGGTCGAAGACCATCCGCTCGACTACGGCGACTTCGAAGGCACCATTCCCAAAGGCCAGTACGGCGGCGGGACGGTGCAACTCTGGGATCGCGGCTACTGGATCCCCGAGGGCGATCCGCATGAGGGGCTGAAGCGCGGCGACCTGAAGTTCACCCTGGCCGGCGAGCGGTTGTCGGGCAGCTGGGTGCTCGTCCGGATGAAGTGGGATCGCAAGGGCGGCGGCGGGAAGCGGACCAACTGGCTCCTGATCAAGCATCGCGATGATGCGTCGAAGGACGGTAGCGACGATGCGGTGCTCGAGGAGAACGAGACCTCGGTCGCGTCGGGTCGCACCTTGCGCGAGATCGCCATCGGCAGCGGCAAGGCGCCGACGCCCTTCATGACGGCGAGGAAGCGGACTGCGGGCGCGGTCTGGGACAGCAAGAAGAAGGGCGGCGGCGACAAGGCGGTGGCACCCGAGCCCAAGGGCGAAGCGAAGAAGGTCCGCGCGATGCCGGACTTCATCGAACCGCAGCTGACCAAGCTCGTCGACCGCGCGCCGTCGGCCCCCGGCTGGGTGCATGAAATCAAGCTCGACGGCTATCGGCTGCAGCTGCGCGTCGAGGACGGCAAGGCGACACTGAAGACGCGCAAGGGTCTCGACTGGACGAAGAAATTTCAGGCAATTGCCGATATCGCCGAGCAGTTGCCGGACTGCATGATCGATGGCGAGGCCTGCGCCCTGGACCATACCGGTGCGCCCGATTTCGCCGGGCTGCAGGCGGCATTGTCGGAAGGCAAGTCCGAAGACCTGATCTACTTCGCCTTCGACCTGATGTTCGCCGACGGAGAGGACTTGCGGCAATTGCCGCTGGTCGACCGCAAGGCGCGGCTGGAGGAGCTGCTCGCCGGGTTGAAGGACAAGCGCAAGCAGATCCGGTACGTTGAGCATCTCGAGACGGCAGGCGACGCGGTGCTTTCCTCGGCCTGCCGGATGCATCTCGAAGGCATCGTCTCGAAGCAGCGGGACGCGCCCTACCAGTCGACGCGTTCGGGCACCTGGACCAAGGCCAAGTGCCGCGGCGGCCAGGAAGTGATCATCGGCGGCTGGACGCAAGAGGGTCGTAAGCTTCGCTCGCTTATCGCGGGCGTGTATCGCGGAGAAGGAAAGCACGCCAAGCTGGTTCATGTGGGTCGGGTCGGCACGGGCTTCAGCGAGCCGGTGATGCGCAAGCTGCTGCCGGAGCTGAAGAAGGTCGAGAGCAAGACCAGCCCATTCGCGGCCGGTGCGAGCCCGCGCAAGGAAAGCAACATGCATTGGGCACGGCCGGAACTCGTCGCCGAGATCGAGTTTGCCGGCTGGACCGGTGACGGCAATGTACGGCAGGCTGCGTTCAAGGGGCTGCGTGCCGACAAGCCGGCCGCTGAGATTGAAGCTGAGAAGCCCGCCAAGCCGGAGAAGACCAAGGTGGCCAAGCCGAAGTCTGCCGTATCGGGTCCTGCGCCATCTGGTCCTGCCGTTGTGATGGGTGTGACGATCTCCCATCCCGACAAGCCGCTGTGGCCGGACGAGAAGCCGCCGATCACGAAGATCGAGCTGGCGCGCTATTTCGAGGCGGTCGGCGACTGGATGATGCCGCATCTCGAGGGCCGGCCCTGCTCGCTGGTGCGCACGCCCGACGGCATCAAGGGCGACCAGAAGTTCTTCCAGCGCCATGCCATGCCCGGCAGCTCCCACCTGATCACCGAGGTCAAGGTGAGCGGCGACCGGAAGCCCTATGTCCAGCTCGATCGCAAGGAGGCTCTCGCCGCCGTCGCGCAGATCGGTACGACCGAGCTGCATCCGTGGAACAACCAGCCGGGCGTTCCCGATCTGCCGGGACGGCTGGTGTTCGATCTCGATCCCGCACCCGACGTCGGCTTCGACGAGGTGATCAGGGGGGCGCTCGAGCTGCGCAAGCGGCTGGAGAAGCTCGGCCTGGCGACTTTCTGCAAGACCACCGGCGGCAAGGGCCTGCACGTCGTCACGCCGCTGACCAACGACAGGAAGAGTCCCGACTGGGATGCTGCCAAGGCCTTCGCCAAGGAGGTGTGCCGGCGGCTCGCGGACGAGGAACCTGACCGTTATCTGCTCAGCATGGCGAAGAAGGACCGGACCGGTCGCATCTTCCTCGACTATCTTCGGAACGACCGGACCTCGACGGCCGTCGCGCCGCTCTCGCCGCGCGCGCGCGACGGAGCGACCGTGTCGATGCCGCTGGTGTGGAGCCAGGTGAAGGCCGGCCTCGACCCGAAGCGTTTCACGATCCGCACCGTGCCGGCGCTGCTCAAGAAGACCAAGGCCTGGCGCGACTACGACAAGAGCGCCGTACCGCTGCGGCAGGCGATCCAGGCGCTGATCAATTCCAAGGGGTGACGCGGCGATGGCGAAGGCACAACGCAAGGCGATGCGGCCGACCTGGGAGGGTCATCTGCGTCTGTCGCTGGTGACCTGTCCGGTGGCGCTTTACACCGCGACCGAGCGCACCGCCGATGTCCACTTCAACCTGATCAATCCGAAGACCAACAACCGCATCCGCATGCAGACGGTTGATGCCGTCACCGGCCGCGCCCTCGACCGCGCTGATCTGGTGAAGGGCTTCGAAGTCTCGAAGAACAAATACATCCTGCTCGACAAGGATGAACTCGATGCGGTGAAGCTCGAGTCGACGCGCATCATCGACATCCGGGAATTCGTCGATGCCGACGCAATCGACCGCATCTACTGGGACGAGCCCTACTACCTCGCCCCGGCCGGCAAGACGGGCATTGAGGCCTTCGCCGTGATCCAGGCCGCCATGAAGAAGCAAGGCAAGGTCGCGCTGGGCCAGCTGGTGCTGCATCAACGCGAACGGCCATGCGCGCTCGAACCCCGCGATGGCGGTATACTGCTCACCACCTTGCGGACTCATGACGAGATCCGCAGCAGCGCCGGCGTGTTCGAGCGTCGCCTGCCCAAGCCCGACGCCGGCATGCTCGATATCGCCGAGAAGATCATCGCCCAGCAGGAGGCGAAATTCGACCCGACGCGGTTCAAGGACCGCTACGAGGATGCGCTGCGCGAGCTGATCGCGCGGAAGAGGAAGGGCCAGCCCGTAACTGCCGAGGAGCCTGAGGCAAAGGACGAGAAGGTCGTCGATTTGATGGCCGCCCTGAGGGACAGCTTGAAGGGCGGCGGCGCATCGCGCGCCAAGGCCGAACGTTTCATGGCTGCGCGCAAGGACAAGGCAAAGACGAAGGCGAAGACCAAGAAGAAGCCGGCCCGCAGGCGCGCCGCCTGATGGTGAGGTCCTGACGCAGCATTCTCAGCCTGAATGATCTTGCCTTGAAATGCGCTGTTCGAGGCGTTACTGTGTTTCTGTGAGAAATATCACAGTTTCTGTGGACGACGAAGTGTACCGTCGGGCGCGCATGAAGGCTGCGGAGCGGGACACATCTGTGTCAGCCCTTGTTCGGCAGTTCCTCATCGATCTGGCAGCAGATGGCGGCGAATTCGAGCGGCTGAAACGACTTGAGACGGCCGTGCGTGAGCAGATCACCAATTTCAGCGCGGCCGACCGGCTGAGTCGCGAAGAATTGTACGATAAGCGGCGATAGACTGGGTGCTTCGGTTCGTTGACACCAATGTCCTGCTGTACTCGATCAGCAGTTCGCCATCCGAGCGACGAAAGCGCGAGCACGCGATCGAGGTTCTGGAGGGGAACAACGTGGCGCTGTCAGCGCAGGTGCTGCAGGAATTCTATTGTCAAGCGACCAGGGCGACGCGTTCAAACCCCGTCCCGCATCAGGCCGCTGTTGCGTTGATCACGGCGTGGAGCCGCTTTCCTGTTCAGAAGATCTCGCTGAATATCGTGAGGGCTGCACTCGAGATCTGCGGAAGGCACCACCTGTCCTATTGGGACAGCGCGATCATCGCCTCTGCGCAGGCGTTGGGTTGCGAAGAGCTGCTCTCGGAAGATATGCAGCACGGTCGCCGTATCGGCTCCCTTCTCATTGTGGATCCATTCCAATGACGGCAACCTCAGGCTGCCCTTGACCGGGGAACCGTAATCGCCGACTTACCGCACCATGCGCACAAGCTTTCGCTATGACGTGATCGTGGTGGGTGGCGGCCATGCCGGCTGCGAAGCGGCAGCGGCCTCGGCGCGACTTGGCGCGCGCACGCTGCTGCTGACCCATCGACTGGATACGATCGGCGAGATGTCTTGCAATCCGGCCATCGGCGGGCTGGGCAAGGGCCATCTGGTACGGGAGATCGACGCGCTGGATGGCGTGATGGGACGGGCAATCGACCGAGCCGGCATCCAGTTTCGCATGCTCAATCTTTCCAAGGGGCCCGCCGTTCGCGGACCGCGCGCCCAAGCCGATCGAAAGCTCTATCGGCAGGCCATGCAGTCGCTGCTGGGCGAGCAGGCCAATCTTGAGATTTGCGCGAAGGCAGTCGCGGATGTTGTTGTGAATGCGGCTGGCGCCTGTGCGGGCGTGGTCACGGAGGATGGCGAGGAGATCGGCGCGGGCCGCGTGGTGTTGACCACCGGAACTTTCCTTCGGGGCTTGATTCATTTGGGAGAGATCAAGATCCCGGCGGGACGCGCGCGTGGCCAGAGGGATGGCGTTCCCGGTGATATCGCAGGAGATGCCGTCGAGCCACCGTCGACTGCACTGGCCCTGCGATTGCGGGCGGCTGGGTTTGCCTTGGGCCGGCTCAAGACCGGCACTCCGGCGCGGCTCGATGGCCGCACGATCGACTACGGCGCGTTGGAACGGCAGGATGGCGATACGCCGCCGCAGCCCTTCTCCTATCTGTCCCGCGAGATCACCACGCCGCAGGTCGCCTGCCACATCACGGAGACGACGGCGGCCACCCACGAGATCATCCGGGCCAACCTTCACCGGGCTCCGATGTACTCCGGCCAGATCGAGAGCGTGGGACCTCGCTATTGTCCGTCGATCGAGGACAAAGTCGTCCGCTTCGCCCAGCGCGAGCGGCACCAGATCTTTCTCGAACCCGAGGGTCTGGACGACCCGACCGTCTATCCCAACGGCATATCGACCTCCCTGCCGCAGGAGGTTCAGGCGGAATTGCTGCGGACCATCCCTGGGCTCGAGCGGGCCATCATGCTTCGGCCGGGTTATGCGATCGAGTATGACCATATCGATCCCCGAGAGTTGCATGCGACCCTGGAGACGCGGCAAATGCCGGGCCTTTACATGGCCGGGCAGATCAACGGGACGACCGGCTACGAGGAAGCTGCCGCGCAAGGTCTGATCGCCGGCCTCAATGCCGCGTTAGCCGCCGCCGGCTCGCCGGCGTTTCAGGTCGATCGCGCTGACGGCTATCTGGGGGTTCTGGTCGACGATCTTGTCAGCCTGGGCGTGACTGAACCGTACCGGATGTTCACCTCGCGTGCCGAGTATCGACTATGGCTGCGCGCGGACAATGCGGACCAACGCCTGACCCCCAAGGGATTGATCGTGGGATGTGTCGGCTCGGAGCGAGCCCAAGTGTTTCACGTGAAACACCAAGCCTTGAAAGATGGGCGCGCGCGCCTCACGGCGCTTCGGTCTAGCCCTTCGGCCCTGGCCAAGCGCGGCGTTGCGATCAACCAGGATGGCATCGTTCGCTCGGCGATGGATTTGCTGGCCTATCCGGATATCGATTGGGGTCGCCTCGTCGCCCTGTGGCCGGAACTTGCTGGCATCCCTCCGGCAATTGCGGAGCAGTTGTCGGTCGATGCCCGCTACGAAGGTTACCTCGGTCGCCAGCGTCAGGACATCGCGGCCTATCGGCGCGACGAGGCTTTGGAACTGCCGGATGGTCTGGACTATTCAGAGGTCGGCGGACTTAGTAGCGAAATCCGGCAGAAGCTTGAAATCCATCGGCCGGCGACCCTGGGCCAGGCTGCCCGGATTTCCGGTGTGACGCCGGCCGCGTTGGTATCGCTGCTTCGCTTCGTTCGGCGCCGCGCGGCCTGACCATGAGCCATATTCATGCCGGGCGAGAGCTCTTTTTGGAGGAGATGCGAGACCTTCGTGTGGATGTTTCACGTGAAACACGAGACCAATTCGAAGCTTTGGTCTACACATTGGGGCGATGGCAAAAAGCAATCAATCTGGTTGGAAAGGCGACGCTGGCAGAAGTCTGGACACGCCACATTCTCGATTCGGCGCAGCTTCTACCCCTGATCCCGAAAGATGCCAGAACACTGGTCGATCTCGGCAGCGGCGGTGGATTTCCCGGTCTGGTCCTCGCGGCGCTACGGCCCGACCTCGGCATAACCTTGATCGAATCGGACGCCCGGAAAGGTGCCTTCCTGGGCGAGGCCGGCCGCCGTATGGGCTTGAAAAACCTGCCAAAAGTCGTCGTCAGCCGGATCGAAGCCGCGCCCGCGGTCAAAGCCGATATCGTCACCGCCCGCGCCCTCGCTCCGCTCGCCCAGTTGCTCGCTTGGGCCTCCCCGCATCGTTCGGATACTGCTATTTGCCTTTTCCACAAAGGCAAAGGCTGGCAAGCCGAATTGACCGAGGCCATGACCGACTGGGACATTCAATCCCAATCTTTTTCCAGCGTGACCGATCGTGACGCCGTCCTCCTCCGAGTTACCCAGTTCAGCGCCAAAGGTCTTCGCGATCGCTAACCAGAAAGGTGGCGTCGGCAAGACCACGACGGCCATCAATCTCGCGACAGCCTTGGCAGCCATTGGCGAGAAAGTCCTATTGATAGACTTGGATCCCCAGGGGAATGCTTCAACCGGATTGGGCGTCGGCAGAAGCGAGCGCTCACCCGGATCGTATGAGTTCGTCCTCGGCCTTGCTTCGCTCGACGACTCGATTAGAGCAACCCAGATCCCGGGTCTGGCGGTGATGCCGGCCGACCAGTCGCTCGCCGGCGCCGAGATCGAGCTTATCGATATGGAACGGCGCGAGCATCGACTGGCCGACGCGCTGACGGCGCCTGGCAACAACGCACGTGCCCGGTGGGACACCATCCTGATCGATTGCCCGCCCTCGCTTGGCCTGGTGACCTTGAACGCGCTCGTCGCGGTCGATGCGGTCCTCGTGCCGCTGCAGGCTGAGTTCCTGGCTCTTGAGGGTATCGGCGCTATCCGGAACACCGTGGATCGGGTCCGCAGGTCTCTCAATGCTCGCCTTCATATAGCCGGGGTCATTCTGACGATGGTCGATCGCCGCATGACGCTCAGCCAACAGGTCGTGGCCGACGTGCGCGGCCATTTCGGAGAGCTGGTATTCGGCACGACAATTCCTCGCAACGTACGCATCGCCGAGGCGCCGTCGCATGGCTTGCCGGTGCTGATCTATGACAATGCCTGCGCCGGTGCGCAGGCCTACATTCTCTTAGCGAGCGAGTTTATCCACCGCCGCCGCACCGCCGCCGAAGCTGCACAGGCTGGCGAAGCGGAACCGTCAGAAACAGGACCGTCATGAGCCAAGCTCCCAAATCGCGCGGCCTTGGCCGTGGTCTGTCCGCCCTTCTCGGTGACCAGGAAGTCGCTGCCGCAGTCGCCTCGCCGACTGCTACGCCGGACACGGCGCCGCGTCCGGCGAGCCGTGCACCGATGACTTTGCCGACCGCGCATCTGCGTGCCGGCAAGTACCAGCCGCGTACGACCTTCGAGAATATCGACGCACTCGTCGATTCGGTGCGCCAGTTCGGTCTTTTACAACCGATCCTAGTGCGACCGATCGCCGCCGAATCTGATGCTTACGAGATCATCGCCGGCGAGCGCCGCTGGCGGGCGGCGCAGAAGGCGCAGCTCCACGAGGTGCCGGTCGTCGTCCGCAGCCTCGACGATCTGGACACGCTGCAACTCGCGCTGGTTGAAAATCTGCAGCGCGCGGACCTGACGGCCATCGATGAAGCGCAAGGCTACCGCCGTCTGATCAGCGACTTCGGCCAGACCCAGGAAGACGTCGCGCGCACCATGGGCAAGAGCCGTCCACACATCGCCAACACGTTGCGGTTGCTCGACCTTCCGGAGGCGGTGCGCGACATGATTCGCCGCGACGAGATCTCCGCCGGGCACGGCCGTGCGCTGCTGGCCTTTCCCGACCCCGAAGCGATCGCCAAGCGCGTCGTTGCCGAGAAGCTCAATGTCCGCGACCTCGAACACCTGGCCTCCGGCGAGCGGCTGAAGAAGGCGTCCGGCGGCAAGAAGGGCGCAGCCGGTGGCGAAACCAAGAGCGCCGATACGCGTGCGCTGGAAAAGCGACTCGAAGAGGCACTTGGCCTGAAGGTTGCGCTCACCGCGCGCGGCGGCGAGAAGACCATGCTCACGTTGGAAATCGATGATTACGATCAGCTCGACACGGTAGTGGACCGCCTGACTCGCCGCTGATCGGGCCTGTCATCGTGATAGCTGGTGACCCCTCGTATTGCTGGGAGCGCGGCTCTCCAGAGCCGCTCATATTCGTTGGTTGCAATACTCCATGAGCGGCTCTGGAGAGCCGCGCTCCCAGCAGCAAGATGATGGCTTGCGTGGACAAACATTCGCAGGCGCTGAGCTTAGTCGAAGAGAGATTGTGCGCGTGGTCCAACGATCATGATCACGCGCCCGATCGACGGACGCTCTCCGACGGGTTGGCCCTCACCTGGCGCCGAGTTCGGCCGCTACTCTGTGCCACTCCATCTGCAGGGCATCGACATCTTCACCGCGTCCCGACTTCTCCAGGGTCGCAGCGAGATCGCCCAGCGTCATGGCACCGGCTGCACGCGCCGCCCCTTTCAACTTATGCGCGAGTTCGGTGAGTCGCTCCCGGCTCTCGCGCGCGGCGCCGATCTCGTCGACCATCCGTCCGCCGGCGTCCTTGAAACGCGCCAGTATGCGCGCGACCGCCTTCTCGTTGCCACCGAACATCTCCTCGACGATCGAGCGGTCGACAGCCGGTTCTTCGGTGTGGTCCATAGCCCAGTGTGCCACGGCTTGGCGCAGCCGATCCAGGGTCAGCGGCTTGGTCAGATAGTCGTCCATGCCGGCGGCGAGGCAGCGATCGGACTCGCCCTTGAGCGCATTGGCGGTCAGCGCGACGATCGGTGTGCGCGGACGCCCCGGCATCATACTCTCCTCTGCGCGGATCTGGCGGGTCAGCTCGAAGCCGTCCATGTCGGGCATGTGGATGTCGGTCAACACGAGCGCATGCGCCCGTGCGCGCCACAGCGTCAGCGCCTCGATGCCGTTGATCGCGGTGTCGAGGGGAAGACCGAGGATCTCGAATTGGCCGACCAGCACTTCGAGATTGACCTCGGAATCGTCGACTGCCAGCACGCGCACGCCCTTGGGGGGCAAGGGCGGCGGCTCCGCCGGGTCGTCGGCCCCGGCAGGATCGCCGCCACGCCGCACTTTGACCGTGACCGTGAAGGTCGAGCCTTGGCCGACCGTGCTCTCTACTGTCGCCGTGCCGCCCATCAGCTCGGCCAGGCGTCGCACGATTGACAGGCCGAGGCCCGTCCCGCCGTAGCGGCGGGTCGTCGAGCTATCGGCCTGGGAGAACGGCGTGAACAGCCGCGCCTGCTGCTCGGCAGTCATGCCGATGCCGGTGTCCGTCACTGACAGCGCAAGGGTGACTGCACTGTCGTCCATCGCCAGCGCGCGGGCGCGCACGGCGATGCTGCCGACCTCGGTGAACTTTGCCGCGTTGCCGATCAGATTGAGCAGGATCTGGCGCAGGCGCGTGGCGTCCGCCAGCAACGCGTCCGGCGTGCCGGCATCGATGTCGATGGCGAGGCCGAGGGCCTTCTTCTCGAGCTGGGCCGACAAGGCTTCGGCGGTGCCCGAGATCAGCGTGCGCAGCGAGAACGGCGCTTCCTCGAGTTCCATGCGCCCGGCCTCGATCTTCGAGAAGTCGAGGACGTCGTCGATGATGCGCATCAGCGCCGCCGCCGACCCGCGCACCGTCCTGACCATGCGCCTCTGGCGCTCGGTCAGCGGCTCGCGTGCCAGCAGCTCGGCCGTGCCGACCACGCCGTTCATCGGCGTGCGGATCTCGTGGCTCATGGTGGCGAGGAAAGTCGATTTGGCCTGGTTGGCGGCCTCCGCCTCATCGCGTGCGGCCTTGGCGACGTCGCGCTCCCTGCGCAGCTCGCTCTGGCGCTGGCGCAGCTCGCTGATGTCGGTGAACAGCGAGACGAAGCCGCCCGACTTCGTTCGCGCGGCGGTGAGGCGTGTCCAGGCTTTCGGCCCGATCGGGAATTCCAGCGCGCCCTCGCCGTGCCGGTGCAGCTCGACGATGGTCTTGGCCAGGCGCTCGACCTCGTCGACCGGGACCGGTAGGTCGAGCAGCTCGTACTGCGCCCGCATCGCCGCGCGTGCCGCTACCTCGAGCGTGGTGCCGGGCGCCACGATGTCGGGGATGTCCCGATTGACCGCGCGATAGGCGGCATTGCACTGGATCAGGCGCTCGTCGGGCCCCCAGATGCCGACGCCGCCTGTCATGCTGCCCAAGGCATCGTCGAGCAGGGTTTGTGCGGCCTCGGCGCGCGCGCGCGCGCGTTCCACCTCGGCCTGCTGCTCCTTCAATGTCGTGATATCGCGATAGATCGCCAGCATGCCGCCATCGGGGATCGGGCGGAAATTGAACTCGATGAAGCGTCCGGACTGGCTGCGGCGCTCGTAGCGCAGGCCACCCGACTGCCGCATCGAGTCAGCGCGTTCGACCACCCTAGCCACGAGCTCGTCTTCGGAGTCGACCGGACCCAGGTCGCCGCGCCGCGCCTGGTAGCGCAGGATGTCGTAGGCCGAGGCGCCCGGCGTCGCGACCTCTGGCTCGAGCTTCAGGAAGTCGTTGACCTGCCGGTTGATGAAGCGGAGCTGGAAGTCGCGATCGACCAGCATCACGCCGTCGATCATGTTGTCGACCACGCTCTGCAAGGTCTCCCGCGTCTTCTCCGATTCGATACGCGCGGCCCTCAGCCGCTCCTCCTGCTCGACGATGTCGGTCAGGTCACGATGGATGGTGAGCACGCGCTTGTCGGCGAGCCGCCGATAGGTGACCTCGACGGTGCGGCCGGTCGTGGTGCGCCGCCGCTCGGCCGGCTGGTCGGCGAGGTTGAAGCGTCGCACCCGGCCTTCGATCCAGCCTTCGAGGCCACCGGGCAGCGCGTCGAGTGGTCCGTAGTCGCCGCGTTGGGCGCGATAGCGAATGATATCGGCAAAGGTCGGCAGGGTGTGCAGGAGCGTGTCCGACATGTCGTGCAGCTTGGCCATCGCCGGGTTCTGGTAGACCCAGTGTCCGTCCGCTTCATAGAGCAGCACACCGTCGCTCATGTTGTCGAAGACCGACTGCAGGACGGCGTGCGCCTGCATCGCTTCCCGTTCGCGCCGCTTGACCTCGGAGATCTCGACCAGGCTGGTGACTACGCCGCCCGACTTGGTGCGGCGCGACTGGCCGCGTACCCAGCGGTCTGGACCGACGCGATACTCCGAGACTCCGCCGTTGCTGCGGTGCAGGTCGGTCGCTGTCTTGAGGAAATGCTCCTCGCGGCCCGGCCGAGCGAGCGGCACCGGCAGCTTGTAGGTGGCCGCGCGCACGGCGTCCTCGAAGCGCACGCCTGGCGCCGTTGCTTCCGGCAGATGCTGCAGGTGCCTCGCGTAGGTCTGATTGCACATCACCAACCGGTCTTCGGAATCCCATATCGAGATCGCGATCGGCAGGCTCTCCATCGCATCGTGCAGGTAGCTGTGTGCGGCTCGGGAACTCGCCTCGGCCTCGGCATGCCGACGTGCCAGCTCCTGGTTGGCGAGGGAAAGCATCACCTGGTCGCGCTGGTTGCGATACTGGACCGCGTTCTGCATCAGCAGCGCCACCAGGAAGAGCAGAGCGCCGACCGCCATGGCAAGTGCCAGGGGATCGCCCGACATCAACGCCCCGATGGCCAGCGGTCCGAGATTGCCGGCCACAAAGACGATGTAACTGCGCGGTTCGTAGAAGCGGCCGGGTGCCATGGTGGCCGCGAGAGCGAGCGCCGCGGCCACCAGCAGGCGCGGTTCGCTAAAAGGTTGCAACAGCAGCAGCGCGCCGCCGATGCCGTAGGCCAGGCCGGTCAGGCTGGCATAAAGGATATACAGGCGACGCCAGGTCTCGGTCGGCCGCGACTCGGGCTCGCGGCGATAGGCACGCGCCAGCCACAGGAAGCCGATGATCGATAGGAAATGCAGCGTGAACGGGGACGCCAACGTCCACAACGGCGCGTTGCCCTGATAGGCGAGACCAAAGAGCGGCCAAAGGCCAAGCGCCAGCAAGCGAAGGTTATGGCCGCTGCTCATCAGACGGTCGGTGAGAGCCCGTTCCACGCGGACGGGATCCGGACCGTCGGCCGGGATTTCGCGCGGCGGCGCGTCCGCCTTCAGGAGCCCATCCATGATCCCCATCGTCCCACGAGCGTCACTTGAGGTGCGTTTCCAGCAGGTAACGCGACGCCGAAAAAATGTTTCTTTGGTTACACGAAGGGCTTTCGACGAAACGGACGAAACGAATTTTGGGTTGAGCGCAATTAGTACGAAATCGGTTCCGATTAGGTTCAGGGCGTCAAGCGGGCATCCAGCTCTGCGGCTAGCGAATTCTTCCCCGAGCGTCGGCCTCACACCACCGACGCTCCCTACGGTCGGCCCCTCCCAAATCTCCGACCGTACAAGACGGCGCCCCACCCCGGGGCGCCGTCTTCACGTCTAGGTCCTTGAGATTGGTGGATTCGGCCGTCAGGATAGGCCGATGGCGGCTCGGCCCAAGGATCCTCGTCCCCACGTCATCGTGGTGGAGGACGAACAGTTTCAGCGCGAAACCCTCGTCGACTTCCTCGACGACAGGGGTTATCGCGCGACGGGCGTCGATTCCGGCTCGGCGCTGCGCAAATTGGTCGAGAAGGATCCGCCCGCCCTCGTGCTGCTCGACCTGCGCCTGCCGGGCGGCGAGGATGGCTTCTCGCTCGCCCGATACCTGCGCGAGCGCAGCCGCCGTATGGGAATCATCATGGTGACGGCAAGCGATGACACCGTCGACCAGGTCGTCGGTCTCGAGACGGGAGCCGATGACTACATCGCCAAGCCCTACGAGGCGCGCGCCCTGCTGGCCCGGATCAAGGCCGTGCTGCGCCGCGCCGGCGGCGCGGAGGCCGCCACTCCGGGGGAACGCGTGCGTATGGGCAAGTGCCTGCTCGATCTCGCGGGCCGTCGCATGACGGCGCTGTCGGGCGAGGATGTGCCGCTGCGGGCCGGCGAGTTCGAGCTGCTCAAGCTGTTTGCCGAGAATCCCAATCGGCCGCTGACCCGCGACTGGCTGCTGGAAACGACGAGCCATCGCGAGATGGAAGCGTTCGACCGCGCGATCGACATCCGCATCCTGCGGATCCGCCGCAAGATCGAAACCGATCCGGCACGGCCGACTTCGATCCGGACGGTGCGGGGTGCCGGCTACATGTTCGTGCCCCCCGAAGATTGATTCGATTCATCGTTCGTCATGGAACGGACTACAGTTCTGTGCGTTCATCCGAAGGAACGGCCGGACTACGCGTTCGTCCGCACAGCGGGAGGTAGGACGAATGTCGAGTGAGTCCCTGCATGAGAGCGCCGAGGCGCTCGGCGCCGAGGCAATTGATACCCATCGCGCGATTGTTTCCTTGATGGAAGAGCTCGAGGCGGTCGACTGGTACAACCAGCGCGCCAAGGCCACGAGCAATCCCGATCTGCGTGCCATCCTCGAGCACAATCGCGACGAAGAAAAGGAGCATGCGGCAATGGCGCTCGAGTGGTTGCGCCGCAACGATCCGAAGCTCGCCCAGCATCTCAAGACTTTTCTCTTCACCGAGGGCCCGATCACCGAGATCGAGGCCGAGATGGTCCATGGCGAGGCCAGCAACAAAACAGGCGGAGCAAGCGAACCGCGCGCGGCGGCCAGCGACGGCAGCCTGGGCATCGGCAGCCTGCGCAAGGCAGGAGACGGCAAATGAATCATCTTTTTCGCGATCGCGCGCCGATCACCTCTGCCGGCTGGGAAGAGATCGAGAAGGAAGCGCGCCGCACCTTGCGCGCCCTGCTGGCGGCCCGCCGCGTCGTCGACTTCAAGGGTCCACTCGGGTGGGGTGCGTCGGACGTGGAACTGGGCCGTGCCGATCCGATCCCCTCGCCGCCCAGCGGCAAGGAGGTACAGGCGCGCCTGCGCCGGATCCAGCCACTGGTCGAGCTGCGCATTCCCTTCGATGTGAGCCGCGCGGAACTCGACGCGATCGATCGCGGCGCGCGTGATCCCGATCTCGATTCGGTGACGTCGGCGGCGCGCGCCATCGCGATCGCCGAGGATCGCTCGATTTTCCACGGCTATCAGGCCGCCCAGATCACGGGCATCTGCCAAAAGCTCGAAAATGTGGCCGTGCCGTTGGGCAGCAGCCACGCCGACTATCCCCTCGCGGTCGCGACAGCGCTCACCAAATTGCGCGACGAGGGCATAGAAGGCCCATTTGCGGTTGTGCTGAACGACCAGCTCTACAAGGATCTCTCGGCGCGCACCGACGGCGGCTATCCCATCATCAGCCATGTCCAGCGCCTGATCGACGGCGACATCGTCTGGGCGCCCGGAATCGATGGCGGTCTCGTGATCTCCCAGCGTGGCGGCGATTTCGAGCTGTCGGTCGGACAGGACTTCTCGATCGGCTATCTCGAGCATGACACCGAGCGGGTGCGACTCTACATCGAGGAAAGCTTCACTTTCCTGATCCTGACCGAGCAGGCGGCGATTCCGCTCAGCACGGCCAGGACGCCCTAGCCTCCGGCTGCGTCGCTAGGTACGGTCCGGCTCGCATGGCCGGACCGCCCAATCCAAATCTCGCCTTCCAGCAAGCCGTCGCGGCCTATCGCCAGGGCCGGCTCGACGAAGCGGAAAGCCTGTGCCGCAGGACGCTCAGGAGCCAGGCCGCCCATGTCGGCGCGCTGCACTTGCTGGGCGTCATCAATCTGCGCAAGCGCAATCCGGCGAAAGCAATCGAGGCGTTCGACCGGCTGCTGAAGCTGCAGCCGAACAGTCCCGATGTCCTCAACAATCGCGCGATGGCCCTGTTCGACATCGGCCAGAAGGAGAAGGCGCTGGCGAGCCTGGACAGCGCCCTCGCGCTCAGGCCCGACTATCGCGAGGCGCTGAACAACCGCGCCGGACTTCTCGACGCGTTGCGCCGGTTTTGCGAGTCGGCGGAGACCTACGCTCGGCTATGGGCCTTGTCCCCGGATCAGCCGAAGGTGCTGGGAAGCCTTTTTCAATCGAGGATGAATGCCTGCGACTGGACCGACTACGAGAAGATCTCCGCGGAGATCGTCGATCGCGCTGCCCGCGGGGAACCGGCAGATCAACCGGTACCATTCACCTGGCACTCGCTGTCGCCGTCGCTGCAGCGGCGTTACACGGAAGAATATGCCGCGCGCAAATATGCCCTTCAGCCGCTTCCGTCCGTTCCGCGAGCAGGGCATGACCGCATTCGCCTGGCCTATCTGTCATCCGATTTTCGCGAGCATCCGATTTCGTACATGTTCGTGCACCTCTTCGAACGGCACGACCGTGCGCTCTTCGAAGTGGTCGGCCTGTCATTCGGACCGGATGACAAGAGCAGCATCAGGGCCCGCGTTCAAAAGGCCTTCGATCGCTTCATCGATGTGCGAAAGCTTAATGACCTGGAAATTGCCAAGCTCATCCAGCGCGAGGAAGTCGACATCCTGGTCGACCTGGTCGGCTATACGGCGGGAAACCGCGCGCAGATCCTCACCTTCCGTCCCGCGCCGATCCAGGTCAATTTTCAGGGCTTCGGCCTGGGCGGTCCCCTCATCGATTACGTATTTTCCGATGTCCGGACAACGCCGGACAGGCTGAGAGGAGAGACCTACCGCGAGAAGGTCGTTCGCCTGCCCGATACCTGGGTTTCGACCGACACCGCGCAGCCGATCGCGGTAGCAACGCCCGGCCGGGCAGATGAAGGCTTGCCCGAGCATGGTTTCGTCTTTTGCTCGTTCAATTCGTCCTTCAAGATCAATCCTCCGGTGTTCGATGTGTGGATGCGCCTTCTCGCCGCCGTGCCGGGCAGCGTGCTGTGGTTGCGCTACGACAGCGAGGACGCAACCGCGAACCTCCGAAAGTCGGCGGAACGTCGCGGCGTGGCTTCCGAACGTCTGGTTTTCGCGCGCCGGACCGAATTGTCCCTGCATCTGGCACGTCACCGCCTGGCTGACCTGTTTATCGATACCTACCCTTACGGCGCTCATACAACGGCGAGCCACGCACTGTGGGCTGGGCTGCCGGTTCTCACCCTACGCGGCGAGACATTCGTTTCGCGCGTGAGCGCAAGTATCTTGCATGCCGCCGGATTGCCCGAATTGATCACGGAATCGCTGACAGCCTACGAAGCCCGTGCGCTCGAGCTGGCACGCGATCCCGGCCAGCTCGCGTCGTTGCGACAGAAGCTCGCGCGGCTGCGCCTGACGGCGCCGCTGTTCGACAGCGAGCGTTACCGCCGCCATGTCGATCGGGCCTATGTCGGGATGTTCGAGCGCTGGCGTCGCGGCGAGCCGCCGGTCAGCTTCGACGTTGCGGCCGTCGACTAGCGGCGCTGCGGGCGAACGCCAGGCACAACCGACGGGCGATCACCTGGTCGGGAAGGCCGGTGGACTTGCACTCCAGCTCCGCCTCGAGGATGCGTTTCAGCGCCTCGCCCAGCCGGCCGATCGGCCAGCTCCGCAGATGATTCTCGAAACGCCGCCGGACCGGTCCGAAGCGCGGCACGCCGCGCGCCTTGAACATCGCGGACTCGAGATTTCCGCCATTGGCGGCATGGGCCAGGACGAGATGGAGCTGGTCGGCATGGCGCTGGAGCGCTCGCACCAGCTGTACGGGGTTCCCGCCCTCGGCGAAGACGCGGTCGAGGGCCCGGTCGAGCGTGACGAGGTCGCCGTCGAAGGTTGCACCGACGACGTCGTCGATCTCCATCGACGAGCTGTCGCCCATCACTGCAGCAGCATCCTTGAGGGTGATTGCCTTCGATTCGGCACCAACCATGTAAAGCATGAGCTTGTCGATTTCGCTCCGGGTCTGGCCCCGGTCGCCGCCCAGCCGCTCGACGATCCACGCCAGCGCATCCTCTTCCACGGTGAAGCCGTGCGTCCTGGCCGCGCCCTCGACCAGGCGTTCGAGGTCTTCTTCGGAATCGGGGTAGCAGGGCAAGGCGGCCAACGTGTCTTCCGTCTCCGCCAGCGTGCGCAGGCTGGAACGTGGCGTGAGATTGCCCCCTTCCAGCACGACGAGCGCGTCGCCGGCGCCGGCCTCCACGAGGTTCTGGAGCGCGGTTGCCGACTCCTCGCCGGCAGGCCGTACACGGATCACCCTCCGTCCACCCATCAGGGACATCGCCGAGAACTCGTCGGCCAGGCGCGCCGGATCGCCCTTGAGCACATCGCCGGCGATATCGACGACGCGGAACGGATCATTGAGATCCTCACACACGCTCCGCGCGAGTTGCGCGGCCCGCTCGGCGATCAGCCCGTCGTCGTTGCCGTAGACGACGACGCCGCGAATCCGGGCATCCGGCCTCCTCAGGAAAGCGTCGACCTGGCGCGGCTCGATCTTCACGCGGCGCTTACAGCACGACGTTGACGATGCGGTTCGGCACGACGATCACCCGCTTTGGGGCCTGACCGTCGAGGGCGCGTGCGATTTCCGGGAGCGCCAGCGCGGCCTCCTCCGCCACGTCCTTCGCGGCATCCTTGGCGAGCTGCACCGTGCCGCGCAGCTTGCCGTTTAGCTGCACCGCGATCGTGA
Organism: Reyranella sp.; assembly: GCF_965279465.1. Classification (NCBI taxonomy): domain Bacteria; kingdom Pseudomonadati; phylum Pseudomonadota; class Alphaproteobacteria; order Hyphomicrobiales; family Reyranellaceae; genus Reyranella; species Reyranella sp. The sequence continues at coordinate 1,212,285 of NZ_OZ257242.1, read as the reverse complement.
GCGTGTCGTCGACCAGCAGCGCCTCCTCGGCCACCGGCCAGCCCGAATCGGCGAGCAGCGTGGTGTGTCCGAGTGCCACCCACAGCTCCTCGGCGAGATGGGGGGTCATCGGGCCGATCAGGCGTACGAAGATCTCCAGCGCCTCGCGCAGCGCCCATGGGCAGGTCTCGTCCGTCGCCTCGAAGCCGCCGATCGTGTTGGCGAGTTCGTAAAGGCGTGCCACGGCCTTGTTGAAATGGAAGGCCTCGATGTCGGCCGACAGGCCGGCGATCGTCTTGTGAGCGGCGCGTCGCAACGCAGTCGCAGCGACGGAAAACGCCTCGGGTCTTGCGGCATCGGCGGCCGGCAGCTTCGCCATCGCCTCGTTGGCGATCCGATGCAGCCGCTGCTGGAACCGCCAGGCGCCGGTGACGCCGGCTTCGGTCCATTCGAGATCGCGCTCCGGCGGGGAGTCCGACAGCATGAACCAGCGCGCGGTATCGGCACCGAAATCGTGGATGATCTGGTCCGGGTCGACGACGTTCTTCTTGGACTTGGACATCTTCTCCGAGCGGCCAACCTCGACCGGACTCTTGTCGGAGAGACGGACGACCTTGCCGCCGTCGATCCGCTCGATCTCCTCGGGCAGCAGCCAGGTGCCGTCGGCCGCGCGGTAGGTTTCGTGGCAGACCATGCCCTGGGTGAACAGCCCGTCAAACGGCTCGTCGCGGCTGGTCATCTGCACCTCGCGCATCGCGCGGGTCCAGAAGCGCGAATAGAGCAGGTGCAGGATCGCGTGCTCGATGCCGCCGATATACTGGTCGACCGGCATCCAGTAGTGGTCCTCCTCGCGGTCGAACGGGGCGGTGGCGAGGTTCGGTGAGGTGAAGCGGTCGAAGTACCAGCTCGAGTTCACGAAAGTGTCGAAAGTGTCGGTCTCGCGCCGCGCCGCGCCGCCGCAGCTCGGGCAGGCGACGTGCTTCCAGGTCGGATGGTGGTCCAGCGGATTGCCCGGCTTGTCGAAGGTGACGTCATCCGGCAGTTCGACCGGCAGGTCCTGCTCCGGCACCGGCACCACGCCGCACGTCTCGCAATGGATCGCCGGGATCGGTGTCCCCCAATAGCGCTGGCGCGACACCAGCCAGTCGCGTTGGCGGTACTGGATCGTGCCCTTGCCGACGCCGAGTTCCTCGAGCCGCGCGATGACCTTCGCGATGGCGTCCTCGACGCCGAGTCCGTTCAGGAAGTCCGAGTTGATGATCACGCCATCCTCGACGAACGGGGCGGCGGCGACACTGAACCTCGCCGGATCGGCATCCTTCGGCATCACGACGGGCAGGATCGGCAGGCCGTACTTGGTCGCGAACTCGTGGTCGCGCTCGTCGTGGCCCGGGCAGCCGAAGATCGCGCCGGTGCCATACTCCATCAGCACGAAGTTGGCCGCATAGACCGGGATGGTCTTGCCCGGCATCAGCGGATGCCTGGCAAGCAGTGGCAGCTTGTAGCCCTGCTTTTCCGCGGTTTCGATCTCGGCCGCGGCCGTGCCGGTCTTGCGGCACTCTTCGATGAAGCGCTGCAGGCCGGGATCCTTGGCCGCCAGCTCGGAGGTGATCGGATGATCGACCGACAGGGCGGCGAACGACGCGCCATACAGCGTGTCCGGACGGGTCGTGAAGATCTCGAGCTCTCCGCGCGCGGCGCCGGCAGAATCCGCGAGTGCCCAGAAGACGCGGGCGCCGCGGCTCTTGCCGATCCAGTTGGCCTGCATCAGGCGCACCTTCTCGGGCCAGCGGTCGAGCGTGTCCAAGCGCCCGAGCAGCTCTTCGGTGAAAGCCGTCATCTTGAGGTTCCACTGCGTGAGCCTGCGCCGCTCCACTGTGGCACCGGTGCGCCAACCCTTGCCCTCGATCACCTGCTCGTTGGCCAGCACCGTATTGTCGATGGGATCCCAGTTGACCCAAGCCTCGCTGCGATAGGCGAGACCCGCCTTCCAGAAGTCGAGGAACATCTTCTGCTCGTGCCGATAGTAGGCGGGATCGCAGGTCGCGAGCTCGCGACTCCAGTCGAGCGACAGGCCCATCGACTTGAGCTGCGCCTTCATGGTGGCAATGTTCTCGTAGGTCCAAGCCTTGGGATGGACCTTCTTCTCCATCGCCGCGTTCTCAGCCGGCAGGCCGAAGGCGTCCCAGCCCATCGGATGCAGGACGTTGAAGCCCTTGGCGCGCTTGTAGCGGGCGATGACGTCGCCTTGGGTGTAGTTGCGCACGTGACCCATGTGGATGCGCCCCGACGGATAGGGGAACATCTCGAGCACGTAGTATTTCGGCCGCGCCTTGTCCATGACGGCGCGGAAGGTCTGGCGGTCCTCCCAGACCTTCTGCCACTTGGCTTCGGTCTCGCGGAAATTGTAGCGCGCCGGTTGAGGCGCCTGGGGCGACGACACGGATGGACTCCCGAAAAAACTAAGGCCGCAGCGGATGCAAGCTGCGGCCCCTCAAGTCAAGCCCTGTGACGCCGGTCAGCCGCCGCCTCAACCGCCTTGGGCGATGCGAAGCTGCCGGGCGCGGGTCAGGATAGCGTTTTCGATCTCGGTATTGGTGCGCGGATCGACCTGCGCATCGACCCAGGTGCTGCCTGTGCGGGCCCCCTGCTGCTGCTTGAACACGGCAACCCTCACGCCATCGGCCCTTAGTTCCCGGTCGAGAATGGTGATCTGGACCTTCATCCGCTCGCTGGGCGACTCCGCCGGCGTGTACCAGTCGGTGATGATGACACCACCAAACGGATCGGCCGAGACCAATGGAATGAAATTGATGGTATCCAGCGAGGCGCGCCACAGGTAGGCGTTCACCGCAACGCCCGTTCCAGACGTGTCCTTGGCGTTGTTGGCCTTCGTCCCGAACAGCCCTCCCGGCCCGAACAGACTGCCCTCATCCCGGTTGCGACCGCCCAAGCCAGCGGAGGCGTCGCGCCTGCTCCGGTCGCCCGACGGTCCGGACCGCTTTTCCGTCACGGAATCCGGATCTCCGCAGGCTGCCAGGCTGAGCACCGTGAGACCCAGCAGCGAGAAGCGGAAGGCATTGGAAAAACCCGACATTTCGTCATTCCCCGACGGTTTTGGCCCGATATCGTCACGATATCGTCTCGTCCCGGCTTTTTCGGGGCGTGATGGCGCGCAGACGATAAGCATCGGCTTCGCCGACTTCAAGCGATCGGTTGGCGCACCCTTAGTTGCGTAATGAGATTTATAAGATCTCTTCTGCGAACTAACGTCCGATGACGGTCGTTAGGCCGGCCCAAATGTGACAAAGGCGCCACAGGTAAGGGGAGAATCGTTCAGCGGAGCGTCCATTTCTTGACCCTTCTTTCACCGCTGTGTTCTATTCTCGCACCGTCTAGGCGGGAGTAGTGGGTTGCTGCGTTCCGAGCCTCCACCTTCCGCCGGTCGGGCAGGCCTTTGGTACGTACCAGTTTCTGATCAACGAGAGAGGGAGAATGATGAAAAAGCTTCTGCTGGGATCGACCGCCTTGGTCGCCGGTGGACTGATGGCCGCCCCGGCCATGGCAGCTGACCCGATCAAGATCGGCGTCGGCGGCTACTACCAGTTCTACGCGCTGGCCGGCGGCATTGAGGGCGTCTACGCCCCCGATGGAACGTCACTCCAATACAAGGGTCTCCAGTTCATTCAGGAAGGTGAAATTCATTTCATCGGCCAGTCGAAGCTGGACAACGGCACCACGGTCGGTCTGACCGTCGAGCTCGAAGGCTGGAACAACTCGGTCACGACCTCCACCGGTGGCCATGCCCGCCAGATCGACGAAGCGTTCCTGTTCGCCTTCGGCGATTGGGGCCGCCTCGAGTTCGGCTCGCGCGACCAAGCCTCCTATCGTATGTACTACGGCGCGCCGTCGGCGCTCCTGGGTTGGGGTTTCTTCCAGCACAACTCGAACTTCAACTGGGCGAGCGCCGCAATGCTCGCCAACCCGGCACAGGGCGCGGCGACGTTCTTCACGATCGGCGGCCAGTTCCAGGACGTGAACCGGATCAACTACTTCACTCCGCGCTTCATGGGGTTGCAGGTTGGTGTCGGCTATGCACCGAAGATCAACATCAACCCGAACGCCGTGGCGTCCAGGGGTATGAGCGTCGGTCCCGGTCTCGGCGGCGGCATTTGCGGCACGAACGACGCGACGACGGCGAGCAACTGCCCGACCAACGACAACTCGTACCAAGATGTGTTCGACGTCGGCGCCAACTACCTGAACAAGTTCGGAGACGTCACCGTCGCCCTCTTCGGTGCGTGGATGTATGCGAACTTCGTGCCGAGCTTCAACAATCTCGCCGCCAACAACGCCAACACGGTCACCGGCGCGAACCTGGCTCCGTGGAAGCAGTGGGTCGTCGGTGTGCAGTTCGGCTTTGCCGGCTTTACGGTCGGTGGCTCGTACGGCTACGACAACAACGGCATTGGCGGCAACTACTACACCGGCGTGGCCGCCGAAAGCCGCAAGTGGGCGGCGTCGATCATGTACGAAACCGGTCCGTGGCAGATGTCGCTCGGCTGGGGTCACGTCAACACCGACAACGGCAACGGCGCGAGCCCGCTCGCGACGGTTGGTCAGGGCACCACCAGTGGCATCACTACGGTGGCCACCGCTGGTTCGTCCTCGGGCTACTTTGGCACGAACCCGCTTGCGGGCGCGGCCGTCTTTGGTGGCTACGTTGCGGACAAGTACGAACTCGGCGTGAACTACGCTCTCGGACCGGGCATCAAGCTGGTCGGCGGCGGTATCCTCTGGAACGTGGGCGGTCCGGTCAACGGCACCCAGGGCCAGTCTTGGGCTCTGATGATGGGCATGGACCTTCGTTTCTAGTCGCAAGACTTCAGACAAATCGGAAAGAGCGGGCGAAAGCCCGCTCTTTTTATGTGGGGGGCTTGCGACCCACGAGGTTGACGAACAGGGTCGGCAGATAGGTGCGCGATACCGGCAACCGCTCGGTGGCTTGGCGGGCCAGGATCGCCCGGTTGTCCTCGTGATCCAGAACGAGCTGGAACAACCCCTGTTCGACAGCGCCAGCGGCGGCTTCGAAGTCGAGCTGCCCGTTGCGCTCCAGTCGGTAGGCAACGTCCAGGCCGACATCGCCGCCGCTGTAGAACGACGACAGGATGTCGAAACCGTCGAACAGCAGCTTCAGTCCGCGAATGGAAAAGCGCCAGTAATCGTCGGGCGCCGCATGGAAAGCCTGCGACCAAGGTGTCGCGATATAGGCAAAACCGCCCGGCCGCAATGCGTTCCCGATATTCCGGGCGGCTTTCCAGGGCGACACGGTGTGCTCCAGAACATGGCAACACACGACGAAGTCGAATGATCCCTGGCCCAATGCCTGTCGAACTGCCTTGGGCGGACCGCAGATGTCGAGCCGACGGTCGACATTGCTCCCCTCGGCAAGGTCGACACCGATGAAGTGCGCCCGATTACCGAAGCGCTTGGCGATCAACGCTCGCCAGTTCCGTTCGTTTCGATCCAAGACCGACGTCCGGGATCCGACCTGCAGGACACGCGGCGCGCGCCGACCCACGGTTTCGGCGACGCGGTCGAGCAACAGCTCGATCTCGCGCGTGACGCTCGTGCCGACGATGCGCAACTCACCCTTGCGAGCGGAGAGGGGCGCGCCGCCGGCGGCGGTCATTCGCGGACCACGATGATGTGCAGGCGTCGCGGCCCGTGCGCCCCGAGCTCCATGGCTTGCTCGATGTCGCCGGTGCGCGAGGGACCGGTGATGGTATTCACCGTGCGTGGCATGGCGTCCTTACCGTAGCGCTCGCGCAGCCGCGCCCAGACCTCCTCATAGCCGGCCACGATGTCGTCCTCTCGCAACACCACGACATGGGTATCGGGGAGCAGGTTCAGCGAAACGGGGTGATCGGGCCCCGACGCCATTACCAGAGTGCCGGTCTCGGCGATACCGGCAAACGCTCCGGTGATCGCGACCTGATCGGTGCCCTCGCCGCGTCCGCGCCGCAGCGCCAGCATCTTCTGGTTCGCCCAATCGTAGCGGTCGAGCAGCGGCGATGGCGCCATCGCGGCCCGGGCCGGGAGGTTGTTTCGCGCCAGATAGGCCGCGACTTCTTCCGCGACCTCGCCGGGCGCCGCTCGCACGACCGTCGCGTTGTTGGTTTCCGCCCATTGGCAGAACAGAGCAACCCTTTCCGGCTGAGGGAGCTGCGCCCGGGCGACCGATGGGCCGCGCGGCGGCGTGGCGAGACGCGCCTCGACGGCCTCTCGCGCCGGACCGGCCAGCTCGCCCCGCCGAAGCGAGCGGCGAATGCCGTTCAGGATCTGGGCGCGGGCTTCGCTTCCGGTCTCGCTCATGGCCGGGTCCGCGCTCCGCCGTGCCGCACCCACTGTGCATGGAATGTGCCGCCGGCCTCGGGCGCCGGAAAGTCCCGGAACCGCGTCCAGCCCGATGCCAGCGGCAGAGCGTGGAAGCGGCCCGCGCCGCGCCCGAACAGGGCAAGCATACGGTTGGCCCAGCCTGTCAGGAGCCGATACAGCTTCGGGCGGCGCGCCACGAAGCTCCAGAGCGCCAAGCCCTGACGAACCGCTTTGGGGGTGAGATGGCGCTCGAATTCCCTCTCGCGCCAGTGCCGCATCAGGCGGGGCAGGGGGATGCGCACCGGGCACACGCTCTCGCAACGGCCACAGAAGGTCGACGCATTGGGAAGATTGCTCGCCTCCTCGACGCCGATGAGCTGCGGCGTCAGCACGGCACCGATCGGGCCGGGATAGACCCAACCATAAGCATGGCCGCCAATCGCGCCGTACACCGGACAATGGTTCATGCACGCGCCGCAGCGGATGCAGCGCAGCATCTCCTGCATCTCGGTGCCCAGCACCGACGAACGCCCATTGTCGAGGATGACGACGTGATACTGCGACGGCCCGTCGAGATCGCCGACGCGCTTGGGGCCGGTGTTGAACGTCGTATAGGTCGACGATTCCTGGCCGGTCGCCGAGCGCGCCAGCACACGCAGCAGCACCGCCGCATCCTCGAGCGTCGGAATCACCTTCTCGATGCTGGCCAGCACGATATGCATCTTGGGGAGCGTATTGGAGAGGTCGGCGTTGCCCTCGTTGGTGACCAGCATCGACGAGCCTGTCTCGGCGACGAGGAAGTTGGCGCCGGTCAGCCCGACATCGGCGTCGAGGAATTTCTGCCGCAGCACATGGCGCGCTTCGGCGACCATGTCGCTGCGCTCAGTCAACCGCTTGGTGAAGCCCAGCGCACTATGATGCTCGAGGAAGGTGTCGGCGACCTGATCCTTGGTGAGATGCACCGCGGGTGCGATGATGTGGCTCGGCGGCTCGTGCCGGAGCTGAATGATGTACTCGCCGAGATCGGTTTCGATCGGCGCGATGCCCAGGGACTCGAGGTGATCGTTGATGCCGATCTCTTCCGAGATCATCGACTTCGACTTGGCGATCGTGCGCGCACCGACGCTCCGGCAAAGCCCGGCGATGACGCGCCGCGCATCTTCCGCCGTCGGCGCCCAATGGACATGGCCACCCAGCGCAGTGACCTTGCGCTCGAATTCCTCGAGGTAGAAATCGAGATTGGCGAGCGTATGGTTCTTAATGTCGCGCGCGGCGTCGCGCAGCGCTTCGAACTCGGGCAGCCGCTCGGCCGCCTGCCGGCGGCGCTCCGAAAACCCGACCTTAAGCTTGGCGAGCGAATCCTGGAGGTTGGGATTGGCGAGCGCGGCGCCGACGTTGTGATTGAAGTCGCGGGCGGTCGATTGCACTAGCGCTGCCCCTCGACCTCGCCGATCGGCGGCAGGTCACCCATGTCGGCCAGCACCTCGGCGACGTGCCGGACTTTGACGGCGCTGCCGTCGCGCTGCAGCTTGCCCGCCATGTTCATCAGGCAGCCGAGATCTCCCGCCAGCAGCGTGCCTGCGCCGGAAGCCACGATATCGGCCGACTTCTCGCCCACCATGGCATTCGAGATCTCGGGATACTTCACGCAGAAGGTGCCGCCGAAGCCGCAGCAGACTTCGGGCGTGCTCATCTCGCGCAGGGTGAGACCTTGCACCGACCCCAGCAGGTGCCGCGGCTGCTGCTTGACGCTGAGCTCGCGCAGGCCCGAACAGGAATCATGATAGGTGACAGCGCCGTGGTAGCGCGCGGCAACCGACGTCACGCCCAGCACGTCGACCAGGAAGGACATCAGCTCATGGCTGCGCGCCGCAAGGTCCTCGGCCCGTGCCTTCATGGCTGGATCGTCGCCGAACAGGCCGGGATAGTGATGGGCGATCATGCCGCCGCAGGAGCCGGACGGCGCGACCACGGCTTCGTATCCGTCAAACGCCTCGATGACTTGCGCCGCAATCGCCCGCGTGGTGGCACGATCGCCGGAATTGTAGGCCGGCTGCCCGCAGCACACCTGCAGCGGCGGCACCTCGACGGTGCAACCCGCCTCCTCGAGTAGTTTCACCGCGGCGAAGCCGACGGACGGCCGGAACAGGTCGACGAGGCAGGTGACGAAAAGCGCCACACGGCGCGGGCGAGAACAGGCGAGCGGACTGGGCACATCGGGCACCATGGCAGCCGCAAAAATGCGGTGCAACGGGGGGTGCCGGATAATTCCGTCGCGGCTCAGCCCCGGTTGGGCACCAGCACGATGGCCTGGCCGCTGCCCACCATTCGGCCGGCCCATTCCGAAGCGTTGGCACCACCACCGAAGAACACGTCGCCGCGCGCAGGGCCCTTGATGGCGGCACCGCTATCCTGGGCAATCAGCAGGCGGCGATAAACCTCGACCTGGCCCGGCTTGCCGATCACCGGCCGCTGGGTGGCGATCCAGATCGGCGTGCCGTACGGCGTGAAACGCGGATCGACCGCCAGGCTGCGCTGCGCCGTGAGCGGCACGCCCTGCGACCCTGCTGCGGCGGTGCTGCGGGTGTCCTTGAAAAAGATGTAGCGCTCGTTTTTGCGCATCACGTCGCGGCCCTTGCCAGGATTGCGCTTCAGCCAGTTGCGGATCGCCGGCCAATTCGCGTCCTCGCGCTGCATCACGCCCATGTCAGCCAAGACGCCGCCGATCGCCGTGTATGGGCGATTGTTGGAGCCGTCGAAGCCGATGCTGAGCATGCCGCCTTCGGCCAGATGGATTCGGCCGCTGCCCTGGACCTGCACCTCGAACAGCGCGACAGGATCCTGTACCCAGGCGATTTCCAGTCCTTTGCCCTTGAGCGCGCCCTGCTCGATCTCGGCGCGCGTATAGTAGGGCCCGTCGCCGAGATCGGGCGGGCGGCGATAAACCGGCACCGTGTAGAGGCGCGAGGGCGCACGGCTGCCGCGCAGCTCCGGCTCGAAATAGCCTGTGAAGTTACCGGGCGACTGCACCACCAGGGGGCGGAAATTATCTTCGAAGAAGCGCCGGGCAGCGCGGGTGTCAGTGTCCTTCACTCCGTTGGCGGCGTCGCAGATCGCCTTCCATTCCGCCGTGGTCACGGTTTTTTCGCCACCATCGGTGACGATCCTGGTCTCCGGGCCGGTGATCAGCTTGGGGCAGGAACGCTTGTACGCGACGAGCGCTTCGCCCTGGCGGTCGTCGGCCCATCCCGGAATCTCATTGAACGAGATCGGCGCCATGCGCGCCTTGCTTTCCACGGCGTTGCCGGCGCTGCCGGCGCATGCAGACAGAAGTCCCGCGGCGACCAGCAAGGCTGCGCCGCCGGACAGGAAGCTCCAGCGCATGCGGACGTCTGCCTCCCCCTAGCCTTCGCTTTCGGTCTTGATCAGCAGCCAGTTAGGGTCGCTGGACCTGGTGTCGCGGCGGAATGTCCAGAGATCCACGACCTTCTGCACTTCGTTGGGGTTGCCGTCGGCGATCTGCCCGTCGGCGTTGCGCAGGACGTTGATCTGCTCGCTGACGAAACGGACAGTGACCTGGGCGAAGCCGCCCTGCATTTCCGCCATTGCGATGTCCGAGGCCTCGAAGCCGATCAGCGTGGTTTCGGCCTTCTCTCCCCGCTCGATGCGGCTCGTGATGGCTCCCTTGAAGCTGGCGAAGGTCTGCGGGTCGAGCAGCGACTGCAACGGACCGATGTCGCCCTTCGCGAAGGCTTCCACGATCGTCGTGAAAGCAGCGCGCGCACCGGCCGCAAAGCCGGTGGGCTCGAAGCCCGGATCGACGGCTCGGATCGCCGCAACGCCCGGTGCGGCCGCCGGCAGGACGCTCGACCGGATGCCGCCCGGTGCATTGACCGCGAGCGGCGGCCGCGGGCTGGGCGTATTGCTGTTCGGCAGGGGAATGACATTGTCGTTGCCCGACGGGGCATCGCCGATGCGCGGCGGGCCGGCTGTCGGCGGCGGTGTCGGGGGCGAAAAAGGATCGCGCGCCGGAGGGCGTTCGTTGCCGGTACGCTTGCCCAGCACGGCGCGCAGCCGCAGGATCAAGAAGATCGCGACGAGGCCGATCAAGATGATGTCGTAGTTATTACCCACGATGGCTCTCCGCCAGCCCGCAACCCAATCCCTCGAAGTTACATAGGCTGCGATTGGGGAAAGGGCAAGGCAGGCACCGGAGCGCCCGGCCAAATCGCCGCCATCATCTTTTCTCGAGCCAGAGGCTTGTCGACAGGGCCTCGCTCGGCGACGGCAGGCGTGCCACCACCGATCGTGTGAGCCGGTCACCCAGCCTCCGGGCTGCCCATACGCTCGAAAAGACTGGGATATAGGCGCCCGTCGTCAGCAGCGGCAGCACACCCTGCTGCTCGTTGTAGGCACGCCAGCCCCAGATCGGGGGGTAGTCGAAGGGCAAAAAGATATCGTGGATGTGGACCAGCACGCCGGAGGGCAAGCGCGGCAGGACGCGATTGAGAAGCAGGTCGACGTCGCTGCCCGGCATCAGGATATGACTGGAGTCGATGAACAGGATATCGCCGGGACCCAGACCGTCGAACAGCTCCGGTGCCGCCGCCTGGACCGTGGACAGCACCACCTGCACGCCAGGCAGGCCCGCGATATCGGCGCGCGGCGCGGGGTCGATGGCGAGGATTTCGCCCAAGCCGCCCAGCGCCTTGGCCAGAACGCGCGTCGAATGGCCGGAGCCGACCTCCACGACGTGCTGGGGTTTGCGGTCGCGCACCAGCGCATAGGCTGCCGCGGCGTCGAGCGAGGGAAACCACGACTGATCGAGCAGGCTGCGCTTGGCTTCGAGCGCCGCCGCGTGGCCGTCGATCAGGTCGATCACCACCTCGAAGGCGGCGGCATGCCGTTCGAACAACACCTCGACCGCCGGATAGGGTGGCTGCGCGCCGGGCGGCGGCAGCAGCGGCGCGTAGCGGTGCGGGATGAACCAGCCGCGTGGTGTCAGCCCCAGCACGGTCGGCAGGCCGAGCGCCAGCCGCCGCCAGCGGCCCCGAAGGCCGAGCGCGGATCTCACGACACCATGCCCACGATATTCATGATGCAAGGCTCATGGGACGAGCGTCAGGCCTTCGTGCGCGACGATCACGCGCGGCAGCCCGCTGGCGACGGTGCCGCGCCGCAGCGCCGCCGCCTCGCGTGCGACGTCGTCCATGAAGGCGTCGTTATGGCTGGGATCGTGATGGAAGATCACGAGCGTCCCGACGCCGGCCGCATCGGCCACACGCACGCCTTCCTGCCAGGTGGAGTGTCCCCATCCCTTGTAGCGCTCGTACTCGGCGTCGGTGTAGCTCGAATCGTAGATCATGACGTCGGCGCCGCGACAGAGCTCGACGATGGTCTTGTCGCGCTCGCCCGGCCGATGTTCGGTGTCGGTGATATAGCAGATCGCCTTGCCGTCATGCTCGATGCGATAGCCGGTCGCGCCATTGGGATGGTTGAGCGGCGCCGTCAGCATCGTGACCGTGCCGCAGAGCAGCGGGTCGCCGGCCTTGAACTCCGTGAATTTCACCTGTGCCTTGAAGATGTCGAGCGTCACCGGATAGATCGGTGCCTGCATCAGGTTGCTGACCACTTTCTTAAGCGTGTAGGGCGCTTCGAGATGGCCCGCCCACATCCGTACCGAATTGCGCGCGTCGAACAGCGGCGCGAAGAAGGTGAGGCCCGACAAATGGTCGAGATGCGTGTGCGTGAAGTAGATGTCGATATCGAGCGGTGCCAGGCGTGCCAGCTCGAGCCCGAGCGGGCGGATGCCGGTGCCGGCGTCGAAGATCAGCCGCCGGCCGCCGGCGCTCACTTCCAGACATGAGGTGTTGCCGCCATAGCGGGCGTACTCGGCGCCGGAACACGATATCGAACCGCGCACGCCCCAGAAGCGAACCTTCAGTCCCTCGGCCAATCGGCTTCCCCGAACTATCCTCTCATCAGAGTCCACAGGTGGCGGGCGGCGTCAACCGAACTGCGACCGCGGCTGTTTGGCCGCAATCTTGCGTAGACCCGAAGGAGGTAATCCGGATCGCGTGGAGTAACGTATTCTTGCATGTGTCCGGCCAATACGTTCCCAACGGGATGCGTTGCAGCCGAGCTCAAAGAGGGTGATACTTTAGCCATGGAAATGCGCACGGCCAAGTTCGCCATCGGGCAGGTGGTGAAGCATAGGATATATCCCTTCCGCGGCGTGATCTTCGATGTCGATCCGGTGTTCGCCAACACCGAGGAGTGGCTGTCGTCGATCCCCGAGGAGGCCCGTCCACGGCGCGATCAGCCGTTCTATCATCTGCTGGCGGAGAACGCCCAGACCACCTACGTCGCCTACGTGTCGGAGCAGAATCTGCTGCCCGACGAAACCGGCAAGCCGGTGTCGCACCCCCAGGTGCCACATTTCTTCAAGGAGATGAGGCGCGGCTACTACGTCAGCCGGGACCGCGCCCTGTACTGAGCCGGGCTGGTTAGTGCCCGGCCATGGCGCGGCCGATGGCGCCGACATCGGCCGATGCGCCCGGGGTCTGCAGCGCCAGCTTGCCGTCGAACATCACGACGATACGGTCGGAGAGCTGAAGTATCTCGTCGAGATCCTCGCTGACCAGCAGCACGGCGGCGCCGCGGTTGCGCGCCTGGATGATCCGCGCGCGAATCTCGGCGACGGCAGCGAAGTCGAGGCCGAAGCACGGATTGGCCACGATCAGCAGATCTCCCTCGCTCGAAAGCTCGCGCGCCAGAACGGCGCGCTGAACGTTTCCGCCGGACAGGCCCTTGATCGCCGCGTCGGGGCCGGGCGTTTTCACGCGATAGGCCTCGATCAGCTTGCGCGCTACATCGCGCATCGGCGCGCGACGCAGCCGGATGCCGTCCGGCGAGGACGGCGGCTGGTCGAACGAGCGCAGCGCCATGTTCTCCGCCACCGACATGTCGGCGACGCAGGCGTTGCGCAGCGGCTCCTCGGGCAGGCAGGCGATCTTGTGCCGGATCATCTCCGGCCGCGTCGCGGTGTAGCGCTCGCCATGGACCTTCATGCCGCCCGACCGGGCGTGGCGCTGGCCGGCCAGCGTCTCGACCAGCTCGCGCTGGCCGTTGCCCGAGACGCCTGCCACGCCGACGATCTCGCCGGCCCGTATTTCGAGTGACAGGTCTTCGACTGCGAGCTGGCCGACATTGTCGGCGACGCTCAGCGCCTCGACCTGCAGCACCGGTTTGCCCGGCCCGCGGCGGTCGCGCTCGACGACGGCGCGCGTTTCGCGCTGGCCGACCATCATCTCGGCCATGGCATCGTTATCGAGCTCGGCGGTGGGCCTGGTGCCGACCAGCTTTCCGCGGCGGAGCACGGTGACGGTATCGCAGAAGGCATTCACCTCCCGGAACTTGTGGGTGATGACGACGATGGTGAGGACCTTGTCCTGGGTCAGCTTCTTCAAGGTCGAGAGCACCTCGTCTGCCTCGTCGGGCGTCAGCACCGAGGTCGGCTCGTCGAGGATCAGCAGGTTCCGCTTGAGATAGAGCTGGCGCAGGATCTCGCCCTTCTGCTTCTGTCCGGCGGCGAGATCGGCGACCGGCGTGTCGAGCGGCACGGCGAACGGCGTGGTCGAGAAGAAGTCCTGCAGCTGCTTTCGCTCGCTCGCCCAATCGATGACGGCGGGGACGTGCTCACGGGAAAGCACGAAGTTCTCCAGCACCGTCATGTTCGGCACCAGCGTGAAATGCTGGTAGACCATGCCCAATCCGAGCTCATGTGCTTGGCGCGGATGGTCGATCGTGACCTGCCGGCCGTTCAGGAGGATCTCGCCCTGATCGGCCGCGTAGTATCCCATGGCGCATTTCACGAGCGTGCTCTTGCCCGCGCCGTTCTCGCCCAGCAGCGCATGGAAGGCCCCGGCCTGGATCTTCACCGAGATATTGTCGAGCGCCGCCAGGGCGCCGAAGCGCTTGGAGAAATCGATCAGCTCGAGCGATGGGGCGCTCATGCATCCCTCCTCATGCGATCGCCGCGATCACCGCCGTCGAATTGGCGACGGCGCCGAACACGCCGCCTTGCATCTCGACCATCTTGAGCGCGGCGGCGTGGTTGCCGGCATCGGTCGCGCCGGTGCAGTCCTCGAGGATCAGGCATTCGAAGCCGCGGTCGTTGGCCTCGCGCATCGTGGTGTGGACGCAGACGTCGGTCGTGATGCCGGTCAGCACAATGTTGTCGATGCCGCGCGTGCGCAGCATCAACTCGAGGTCGGTGGCGCAGAACGAGCCCTTGCCCGGCTTGTCGATCACCGGTTCGCCGGCGATCGGCGCGAGCTCGGGAATGATCTCCCAGCCCGGCTCGCCGCGCACCAGGATGCGGCCGCAGGGACCCGGATCGCCGATGCCGGCGCCGATCTGCTGCGAGCGCCAGCGCTTGTTGGGCGGCAGGTCGCTGAGGTCGGGACGATGGCCCTCGCGCGTATGGATGACGGTCCAGCCGGCCTTGCGCGTCGCCGCGAGCAACTTCCTGATCGGCTCGATCGGCGCGCGGGTGAGCGAGAGGTCGTAGCCCATCTTGTCGACATAGCCGCCGACGCCGCAGAAGTCGGTCTGCATGTCGATCACGATCAGCGCGCTGTTCTGCGGCCGGAGATCACCGTTCCACGGCCAGGCGTAGGGGCGGGATTTGACGTGCATGCGAGGTCCTCTACTTCACGGCGCCGAGTTCGCCGGGCGCCCCGCGCAGGCTGCGCTCGGGCGAGCAGGTGGCGATCATCAGGGCAAGGGTGAGTACATAGGGCGCGGCGCTGAACAGATAGTAGCCCTGGGTGACGCCGACCGACTGCAGCGCCGGGCTGATCGCCCCGGCCGCGCCGAACAGCAGCGACGCCCACAGGCAGCGCACCGGATCCCAGCGTGCGAAGATCACCAGCGCAACGGCCATCAGCCCCTGACCGCTCGACAGGCCTTCGTTCCAGCTGCCCGGATAGTAAAGCGACAGGAATGCGCCGCCGACCCCGGCGAAGGCGCCGCCGATCGAGGTCGCGATCAGCCGCACCTGATTGACCGAGGCACCGATCGCGAGCGCCGCATCGACGCTTTCGCCAGCCAGGCGCACGATCAGGCCCCAGCGCGTATTCTTCAGCGCCCAGGCCAGGGCGAAAGCGAGCACGATGCCGATCAGGAACAGGTAGTTCACCTGCAGCGCCTGGCGGACCTGCGGGACGCTGCTCCACCAGCCGAGGTCGATCGCGCCGAGGTTGGGTGCCTTGGGCTGGATGTAGGGCTTGCCGAGGAAGAAGGCCAGGCCGGTGCCGAACAGCATCAGCCCGATGCCGGTGGCGATGTCGTTGACCCGCGGCAGCTGGCAGATGCCGGCATGCAGCGCGCCCAGCAGCAGGCCGACCAGCGCCGCGACCAGCACCCCGAGCCAGGGCGAACCGCTCACCAGCGCGGTGCCGTAGGCGCTCATCGCGCCCATCACCAGCGTGCCCTCGAGGCCGAGATTGATACGGCCAGAGCGCTCGGTGAGGCACTCGCCGATGCTCACGAAGATGAACGGCGTGCTGACCCTGATCGCGCCTGCCAGCATGGCCAGGGGCACACCCCAGAATCCGAGGCCGGTGTCGTCCATCAGGTGGCTGCCTTCGGCTTCCACAGCCGGCCGTAAAGGGTTTCGCTGGCCAGGATGGCGACGAAGATGATGCCCTGGAGCACCACGACGGCGGCATCAGGGAGGTCGAGCCGGCGCTGCAGCAGGCCCCCTGAGGCGCCGATTCCGCCCAGCAGGATCGCGACCGGCACGATCGCCACCGGATGGTGGCGGGCGAGGAAGGAGACGAGGATGCCGGAGTAGCCGTAACCGACCGCCAGCGAGGCATTCGCCTTGCCGTGCACGGCGGCGACCTCGACCATGCCCGCGAGCCCCGCCGCCGCGCCGCCGGCACCGCAGGCGAGCAGCACGTAGCGGCCGACATCGAGGCCCATCATGCGCGCGGTCTTCGGGTTGCCGCCGATCACCTCCATCGCGAAGCCCCAGGTGGTGAAGCGCTGGAAGAGATAGATCACCAGGCAGGCGACGATGCCGTACACCAGGCCCCAGTGCACATCGGTGCCGGCGATGGTGCCGAGCATGTTCGCGTCACCGATCGGGAAGGTCGACGGCTTGTTGAGGCTCGACGGATCGCGCAACGGACCCTCGACGAAATGATTCATCAGCGCGATGGCGATATAGGTCAGCAGCAGGCTCGAGATCGTCTCGTTCACGCCGCGCCATTGGCGCAGACCTCCCGCGAGCGCGATCCAGGCGCCGCCCATGATCATGGCGGCCAGCGCCATCGTCATCAGCACCACGACCGGCGGCGCGCTCGACACCGCGATGCCGGCGGCCGCAGCGGCCACGCCGCCGACCACCAGCGCGCCTTCATTGCCGATGATCACCAGTCCGAGCCGCGCCGGCAGCGCGGTGCAAAGCGCCGTGAGGATCAGCGGCGCGGCGCGCGTCAGCGTGTTCTGCCACGAGAACCAGCTGCCGAATGCGCCTTGGTACATCAGCGCGAAGGCCTCCAGCGGATCGACTCCCGCGTAGATCGCCAGCAGTAGGCCGAACAGGACAGCCGAGGCCAGCAGGGCCAGCACCGGGACGGCGATTCGTTCGAGAGCGGTGTTCATCTCGCACTCATGTTCTCAAACTCTCAATTCCGCCCCTCCCCCGCTTGCGGGGGAGGTGGCGCGGTAATCCGCGACGGAGGGGCCGTGACGCGAGATGGTGCGTCACGGCCCCTCCGTCAGCGTAAGACGCTGACACCTCCCCCGCGAAGCGGGGGAGGGACGATGGTGTTATGTGCCGTTGCTCCGCTACGACGTCGCGCCGAGCACGCCTTCGACGAGGTAGTTCATGCCCTCGAGCTTGGGCTCGGTGATCACGTAGGACGTGCCCGCCGGAATGACGGTGTTGCCCTTGTTGTCCTTGAGCGCGCCCTTGTAGATCGAGAGGCTGCCGTTGAGGATCGCCATCTTCGCCGCGTCGGCCTTGTCCCGCGCTGCTGCCGGCACGGCCGGACCATAGGCGGAGGAGCGAACATAGCCTTCCTTGAGGCCGCCACGTACGAAATTACCGGGCGCCTGGCCCTTCTTCATCGCGTCGACCATGTCGACGTAGATCCGCTCCCAATTCCACTCGGCGCCGGTCAGGTAGCCCTTTGGCGCCAGCTTGGCCTGGTTGCAGTGATAGCCGCAGGTGTAGATGCCGGCGCGCTCGGCGGTCTCGATCACGACCTTGGGCGAGTCGACGTGGCAGGTCACGACATCGACGCCCTGCGCGACCATCGAGTTGGTGGCTTCCGCCTCCTTGACCGGCAACGACCAGTCGCCGGTGAAGATCGCCTGGGTGGTGATCTTCGGATTGACCGACTGCGCGCCCAGGGTGAAGGCATTGATGTTGCGCAGAACCTGCGGGATCGGCTTGGCGGCTACGAAGCCCAGCTTGCCGCTCTTGCTGACCGAGCCCGCGATGATGCCGGAAAGATACTGCGCTTCGTCGATGTAGCCAAAGTAGCTGCCGGTGTTCTTGGGATGCTTGCCCTCAGTCCACAGGCCGCCGCAATGGCGGAACTGGACGGCCGGGAACTTTCCCGCTTCCTTCAGCATGTGCGGGTCGAAATAGCCGAACGATGTCGGGAACACGAGTGTGGCGCCGTCGAGGTTGATCATGCTCTCCATCGATTTCTCGACGGCGACAGTCTCGGGCACCTTCTCCTCTTCGACGACCTTCACGCCCGGCATCTTCTTCAGGATCGTAGCCGCCTCGGCATGGGCCTGGTTGTAGCCGTAATCGTCGCGCGGCCCGACATAGATGAAGCCGATCACCAGAGGCTTCTGCGCGTTGGCCGCGCCCGCAAGTGCGAGTGCCGCTGTCCCCGCCGCACCGCCCAGCAGCGCACGCCGGCCGATTGTGAATCTGTCGATCATTGCTCTCCCTCCGCAATTTTTTGCCCGCCGAGTGGCGGCCTAAGGAGAGGTCAGCAAGGGGTGTGCCAGCGATTTAAGGTCGGAATCGTTGAGAAAATTCGACCTGCCGGCGCGAGATTGTATGCAACTCCCGCAAATTGCATTCTTTTTGGGCACTAACAGAACATTGGCACTTATCTTGTATGCATGAAAACCATGTCCTCGGAAAACCCAACCTTGACCGAAAAGCTGGCAACCGCGATCGCCGACGGCATCCTGGACGGCACCTTCAAGCCGGGCACGCATCTCGACGAGGTGAGCCTGGCACACCAGCACGGCGTCTCGCGGACGCCGGTCCGTGAGGCGCTGCGACAGCTCACGACCAGCGGTCTGATCGACATGCGCCCGCGGCGCGGCGCGGTCGTCTCCAAGGCGACGCAGGAGCAGATCGAGAGCCTGTTCGTCGCCATGGCCGAGATGGAAGCAACCTGTGCGCGGCTCTGCGCGCTCAGCATGACGCCGGTCGAGCGGCGGCGGCTGCAGGCCCGACACGAGGCGATGACCGGGCTGGCGATGAGCGGCGACCCCGACGCCTATTCGAATGCCAACGTCGCCTTCCACTCGGCGATCTATGCCGGCGCACACAACGCCGCGCTGGCGGAGTTCGCGATGGGACTGCGCCGCCGGGTCGGCCCGTTCCGCCGCGCCCAGTTCCGGGTGGAGGGCCGACTCACGCGCTCCACCCAGGAGCACGACGCGGTCGTGCGCGCGATCCTCGCCGGCGACGCTGCCGGCGCGCACGCTGCGATGCTGCATCATGTGAGCCTGGTGGAAGATGCTTTCGAGGCCTTCGCCGCGATCAACGTGGCGTAGCTGCTCTTGGTCTTGCCGGGAGCGCGGGTCTCCAGACCCGCGCTCCCGGCGATGATCAGTTCAGGGGGAACGGGAAGTATTTCTCGCTGATCTTCTTGTACGTCCCGTCGCTCATCATCTCGCCGAGCGCCTTGTTGAAGGCGTCGCGCAGCTTGATGTCCTCGCGCCGGATGCCCGCGGAGACGCCGACGCCCAGCGTCTGGGTGTCCTTGATGTCCTGGCCCATCACCTCGCAGCATTTGCCTTCCGGCTTCTGCGACCACAGCCACAGCTGCACCTTGTCGCCGAACACCGCGTCGACCTCGTCGCTGGTCAGTGCGTTCAGCGCGTCCGCCACGGTTGGGTAACGCTTGATCTGGGCCGAACGGCGAAAGCTCTTGTCGAGCCAGTCGAGGTGCGTCGAGTCCTTCTGCACGCCGATCTTCCTGTTGCGCAGCAAGGACGGCGGCCCGTCGAACGGCTGGCCCTTGGCGGCGATGAAGGCGCCAGGCGAGAGATAGTAGCGTCGCGACATGCCGAGCCGGCGGCGCCGCTCGTTGTTGACCTCGAGCGAGGACATGACGATGTCGAACTTCTTGTCGATCAGTCCCGGCACCAGATCGTCCCATTTGGCGGCGACGAACTCGCACTCCGCTTTCATCCGCTGACAGGCGTCCTGCGCCAGCTCCATCTCGAAGCCCGCCGGCAGGCCCTTGCGGTCGAGATAATTGAACGGCGGATAGGCGCCCTCGGTGGCAATCGTGATCTTGAAGGCGGGCGGTGTGAAGGGCGATTTGGGCGCGGGCGGCTTGGCCGGCGCGGGCTTGGCCGGTTGCGCCGCAGGTCGCGGCGCCGGCTTGGCCGGGGGCGGTTGCTGCTGCGCCAGGGCACCCGTCGCCAGTGCCAGCATCGCCAGGAACAGGACGACCAACCTCATGCGATGAGACGCTCCAGGAGCGCATTCAGCCGCTGGCGGCCGGCGGCTGTCGCCTTGAGATGGGCCTGGTCGACCGTGAGGAAGCCGGCCTCGACCAGCGGCTCGAGCTTCGCCTCGCCCAGCGCTTCGACGGGATCGGCGCCGGCGATCGATGCGAACAGCGCGCGGTCGATGCCGTCGGCGAGCCGCAAACCCATCATCAACGCCTCCTCCACCCGATCCTGCCCGGCCACAACCGAGGTCTCGACCGTGCCATGGCCGTCGCGCTCCACGGCTTCGAGCCAGTTCTCCGGCCCGTTCGCCCGCCGCGTCGCGCGCTTGGTCTCGCCTTCCGCGAAGCGGCCGTGTGCGCCCGGCCCGATGCCGACGTAATCCTGATACCGCCAGTAGATCAAATTATGGCGGCACGCCGCCCCCGGCCGGGCATGGTTGGAGATCTCGTAGGCCGGCAGCCCGGCGGCTTCGAGCCGCACCTGTGTGCGCTCGAACATCTCGGCCGCCTCCTCTTCGCCGGGCAGCACGAAACCGCCGCGCGCATGCTCGGCAAAGAAGCGTGTGCCGCGCTCGATGGTGAGCTGATAGAGCGATAGATGCTCGCCGGTGAGCGCCAGCGCGCGGTCGAGCTCGGCCGACCAGGCGTCCGGAGTCTGGCCCGGCCGGCCGTAGATCAGATCGAAGGAATAGCGCTCGTAATGGCGGCGCGCGGTGTCGATCGCCTGCAGCGCTTCATCGGCGGAATGCTCGCGCCCGAGGAACGCGAGCGCGGCAGGGTCGAGGGCCTGCACGCCGAGCGACACGCGGTTGACGCCGGCCTCGGCGAGAGCCGCGAACTTCGCCTGCTCGACCGAGGTCGGGTTGGCTTCGAGCGTGATCTCCACGTCGGGCGCGGTGTCCCAGAGCTGGCGCGTGCGCGCGATCACGGCGCCGACCGTTTCGGGCGCCATCAGCGACGGCGTGCCGCCGCCGAAGAAGATCGTCTCGACCCGTCGCGCCGGCGCTTCGCGCGCGGCGTGCTCGAGCTCCGTCAGCAGCGCCTTGCGCCAGCGCGCCTGCTCGACGCCGTCGCGCACATGGCTGTTGAAGTCGCAGTACGGGCACTTCGACTTGCAGAACGGCCAATGGATGTAGACACCCAGAGGAGCCGAGCGCGCCGCCGTCATCGAAAGCAGGCCTCGACCAGCTGGGCGAAGGCACGGCCGCGGTGGCTGATCGCGTTTTTCTCGTTGGCCGTCATCTCGGCCGTGGTGCGGGTCTCGCCGAGCGGCTGGAAGCAGGGATCGTAGCCATGTCCGCCGCTGCCGCGTGGCGGCCAGACGATGCGGCCTTCGAGTGTGCCGTGCACCAGCTCGAGATGCTCATCGGGCCACGCCAGTGCCAGGACGCAATGGAACGTCGCGCGCCGCGCCGCATCGGTGTCGGGCACGCCGCGCCGGACGAACTCGTCCTGGATGCGCTGCATGCCGACCATTGCGTCGCGCGTCGGACCTTCCCAGTCGGCGGTATAGACGCCGGGCTGGCCGTCGAGCGCATGCACGCTGAGGCCGGAATCGTCGGCCAGCACCGGCAGCCTGGTGGCACGCGTCGCGGCCAGCGCCTTGATCGTGGCGTTGCTCTCGAATGTCGTGCCTGTCTCCGGGGGCGCCGGCAGGCCGAGTTCGGCGGCCGAGACGATTTCCACCCCGAAGCCGGACAGCATGGTGTGGATCTCGTCGGCCTTGCCGCGATTGTGCGTCGCCACGACCAGCTTCGGCAGGACGAAGCGACGCGGCATCAGGCTTTTCCGATCGCCAGCCGCTGCAGCCGCGTCAGTTCGACAACGCCCTTCTTGGCAAGCTCCATCAACTCGACGAACTGCGCCTCGCTGAACGGCTCCTTCTCCGCCGTGCCCTGGACCTCGACGATGCCGCCGGTGCCGGTCAGCACGAAATTGGCGTCGGCGTCGGCCTTCGAGTCCTCGGGGTAGTCGAGGTCGAGCACGGCCGTGCCCTGCCACAGGCCGCACGACACGGCGGCAACCTGGCCGGTGATCGGGTTGGCGGTGAGTTTTCCTTCCTTGATCAGCCATTCGAAGGCGAAATGCAGGGCGACCCAGGAGCCGGTGATGGCGGCGGTGCGCGTGCCGCCGTCGGCCTGCAGCACGTCGCAGTCGATGTTGATCTGGCGCTCGCCCATGGCGGGCAGGCTCACGACGGCGCGCATCGAGCGGCCGATCAGCCGCTGGATCTCCTGCGTGCGGCCGGACTGCTTGCCGCGCGCGGCCTCGCGGTCGCTGCGGGTATGGGTCGAGCGCGGCAGCATGCCGTACTCCGCCGTCACCCAGCCGCGGTTGGTGTTGCGCATCCACGGCGGCACCCGCTCGTCGACCGAGGCGGTGCACAGCACGTGGGTATCGCCGAACTTCACCAGGCAGGAGCCCTCGGCGTGGCGCGAGTAGCCGGGCTCTAGGGAAATCTTGCGAAGCTGGTCGGGGGCGCGGCCGGAAGGGCGCATGATCTGTCTCCTGGGGTCGGGACAGGCGCTTATGGCCAAGTCGGCCGCGGGGGACAAGCGCGGGCCGGTCAGCCCTGCCGTACCATCCAGCCGCGGTGGCGATAGGCGCCCTTGAGCATCCGGAGCATCGTGGCGCCCTGGGCGATGATCAAAGTAGGGATCATCGCCAGCAGGATGGCGGCCTGAATCCTGAGCGGCACCACCCAGGATGTCACCGCCCACACGCCGACGAAGAAAAGCAGATAACCGAGATTGATTGCAAAGGCCTTCGGAAACAGTCGTCCAAAGCCATGCCGCCAGAGGTAGAAGGCGCCGAACAGGCCCGCCCAAAGGTATGACCAGCCGCCGACCTCGACGACGGTCTCATCCCTCGGATGTTCAAATCGATAGCCCCGGAACACGCGATAAACATACTATAGCCATCCGTTTACGGCCCAGTGACGCGTTGACCGCGAAGGCTGCAGTACCTAGGTTTTGTCATGGCTCTTCATCGATTCGGGATGCCCATAGCGACTCTGCCGGATTCGTCCTCGGGTCAGCGTCAGGCCGTAACGCCGATCGCCGCCTTGAACGATCGGGCGCGCGAGGTTCTGCGCCTGGTCGTGGAAAGCTACGTTGAAACCGGCGAGCCCGTCGGATCGCGCGCGCTCACGCGCAAGATCACCGAGACGCTGTCCCCGGCCACGATCCGCAACATCATGGCCGACCTGCAGGATGCCGGGCTGCTTTACGCGCCGCATACCTCGGCCGGCCGGCTGCCGACCAATGCCGGGCTGCGGCTGTTCGTCAACGGCCTGCTCGAAGTCGGAAATATTTCTGACCAGGAGCGCGAGAGCATCGAGGCGCGCTGCACGGCCGCCGGCCGCAGCATGAATGAAGCGCTCGAGCAGGCGACCAGCCTGCTGTCGGGCCTGTCGCGCTGCGCCAGCGTGGTCATGGCGCCCAAGACCGAGCAGCCTCTGAAGCACATCGAGTTCGTGAACCTGGGACCGGGCCGGGCGCTGGTCGTGACGGTCACCCAGTCGGGCCAGGTCGAGAACCGGCTGATCGACACGCCGATCGGCATGCCCGCCTCGGCGCTGACCGAAGCGAGCAACTACCTCAATGCGCGGCTCTCCGGCCGCACCTTCGAGGATGCGCGCAGGCTGATCCTCGAAGACATCAAGCTGAAGCGCGCCGAGCTCAACGACCTCACCGCCCGGGTGATCGAATCCGGCCTCGCGACCTGGGCGGGCGAGCCGGGCGGCGCGCTGATCGTGCGCGGCCAGGCGCGCCTGCTGGAGGACATCACCGCGATCGGCGACCTCGAGCGGGTGCGCCTGCTGTTCGATGCGCTGGAACGCGGCGAGAGCTTCGCCCGCCTGCTCGAGCTCGCCAACAGCGCCGCCGGCGTGCAGATCTTCATCGGCGCCGACAATCCGCTGTTCTCCAACACCGGCTGCTCGATGGTGGTGGCACCGTTCCGCGATTCGCAGGAGCGCATCCTGGGCGCCATCGGCGTGATCGGCCCGACGCGGCTGAACTACGCCCGCATCATCCCGCTGGTCGACTACACGGCGCGGACGATCGGACGGATGGTTGGCTGAGAACGCCGCCGCTCACGCGCTCGCTCAGGCTCTATCCTTGCACCATCGCCGCATCCAGTTCGATGATCTCCGCGTAGATGATCCGGCCGGGTGCCCGCCTGTTCTCCGCATAGTTTGCGGAGATATACTCAAACTCCTCGATCAGCAGCCGATACGCGCCGGGAGCCGGCGCTGTGACGAAGGTAACGCCGCCGGCCCATAGGCCGAGGTCTTTCTGCAACAGCGCATGGCCCTCATAGAGCTGTGTCACGCTTGCTTCGGCTGCCGGGGCGTCATGCCATTCGAGTTCACTTCCGCCCGGCGGCTTCTTCTGGACGCGCACTTGGATGTGAGTGGGCCGCGCCGGCCGGTCCGCTGCGGGTCCGGCTGGAGGTGGCCCGCTGGGCGCGACACCGCTGATGGCGATCCTGAGCGTGCGCGGGTGATGCGGGTCGGCGGTCACGGTCGCCACACGGTCCGGCGTCAGCTGCGCGAACGACGCGAGCGCCACCCGCGATATGCGGGCATCATCCAGCGCGTGCGGCTGATAGCGCACGAGCGCCAGTCGCACGAACGGGGCGTAAGTGGGCCCGTCCCTGAGGTCGATGGTGAGATCGGCGAACCACAGCTTACGCTCGCGGTCGAATTGCGGCTCGAAGCCCACGATGTCGACCCGCCCGGGCTCGCTGTCCGAGATGCGGGCGCTCGCCTCCTCGAGGGAGACGTAGTAGTCGGACGCCAGTGCGTCGGGGAAGTGGCGGGTTTCCGGCACTGCCCGCAGCGGGCCCGTATCCCAAATCGGGTCCATGCCCCACTGCGTGAATACGCTCTTGAACTTGTCACGGTTGGCGTCGTTCAGTGGACCGTTGGCACCGTTCCACAGCGCCACGCCGAGAAGCTCGCCGGTACCTGAAGAGAACCATGGCCTGTTCAGCCAGACGCGCAGACCGCCGCCATAGCGGATGCTGCGCTTCATGTTGGTGTCGCTCTGCCGCTGCCAGCCGAAAGTTGGCACGACGTAACAGATGTCGGGCGCCAGCGGCCGACTGGAGGCCGGCACGTCCACAACAATCGGTGCGCTGGTGCGCGTGAAGTCGAGATCCTGGGCGAAATACTCGCGATAGCGCGAGGTCGCGACGGCGACGTAGCGCACAATATGACGTTTTGTGTCGCCCAACTCGTGGCGTGGTGCCGCGTCCCTTAAATAAAGATCGCCGGCGGCTGCTGGCCCGGCGTTGTCGCCGGCGCGCACCATGGCGATCTGGTCGTGCTCCGGGTCGTAGTACCCGACCCGCCGCGGCGGCGTGCCGGGCGCGGCGAGGTATCCTTCGCGCAGCCGCGTGAGCGGCAGCTCGTCGGCATGCGCCTTGAAGCTCCGTTGGGCCGGCGCGGGTTCGTCCGGCAGGTCGACGGGATCGATCCACTCCGCCAGCAGGTCTACCTTGGCTGTGCTGGCGCCATGGATTCTCACCGCGCCCAGCAAGCAGGTATAGGTCTCGTCCAGGCGACGTGCCGCCACGATCGGCGTCAGCTCCTGTGGATCGGTACGCCCGCGCGAGCGATCGGTCTGAAGGTTGCCCGCACCGGTGGCCTCGCTGCGGTTCAGGTTGAGCGCTGCAAATTCAGGCCGGCCGATCGGCTGTTGGACAGCATGAACCAAGATGAGCAGCGTCGGCGGATTGATCATCCAGTGGCCGCCCTCGACGGCGCGTTGCAGGACATGAGCGATCAGATCGACAGCCTTGCCTGGCATGAGATGTCCCGGCTGTGCGCCGAACACGGCCGCGATGTCCACGAACTCGCGCAGCCACTGCCATTGGCCCATGAGCTTGAGGTCGCCAGACGTCATATAGCTGCTGAGCGGCACCACGGCCGTGCGCCCCTTGGCCAGGAACACGGTGAGCACGCGCTTGGCCGGATCCCACTCGGGTGGCGCGTCGCCGGGGCCTGCCGGCTCCGCAAGGGCCAGACGGAAGCCTGTGCATTGCTGCCAATCTTCGGTGGAGTTGAACGCGATGAGCGTCGCCGAACCGGGGCGTGGATTGATGTCCGACAGGCTCGAATAGGCGATGGCGCCCGCGGCAGGGTCGCCAGGCGCGGCGCGGCCGACCGTGGCATTGCCGCTACCCGGCAGATCGCGAAACGCCGCCCCCCGCGACAGCAGATCCGGCAGGTATGGCAGGGGAGCCACCGTCTCGCCCGCTTCGATCGGAACGTCCGAAGCGAGCTTGCCCGCGATTTCGAAGCTGTCCGTGGCGAACTTGCCCTCGTCGCGTGCTGCCGCCAGGCTCCAGGTCGCGGCATCTGTCTTCAGCTTGCCGTCGGGTCCGTCGAACATGCCCATGCGCTCCCCCAGCTCGACGCTGGTGCGCGGGGGCAGGATATGGCGGTCGCTGGCGGCAAGCGCAGCCGCCGCGCGATCCTTGGCGATACTGTCGTTAAACGTGCGAATCACCAGCCGATGCACGGCCGAGCCAGGTCCCGTGACGGCGTCGCGCTCGCGGATCACGACCAGCGGCGCTGCCACGGGTTCGTAGCGCAGATAGGCCCGGCCCTCGACGTCGTCCGGCAGCGCCATCGACAGTGCCAGCGTATCGGCAAGAGCATCGCCGACAGCGAGGCTGTTGCCGGCGAGATCGACCGCGCGCGCCCGCATCCGGTAGCGCAGGCCGAAGCGAAGCAGCGGCAGCGTCCCGGGAACGACCTTGTAGGTCGCGCGGACCTTGAACGCGGTAATCGGCTCGTCCGTGCGGTAGTCGGCATCGTCGCCGTCGGGCGGGATCGCCTTGTCGGGATCTCCGTAGCGGCTCAGCGCCTTGCCCGGGAAGGGGACGCTGAGGCTCCAGCCTGCCCAGCGGGCGATGATCTCGTGGGCGTAGAGGTCCTTGTCGTTGGTCGGCGCGCCCGGCGCCGGCTGGGTCGCGGCGAGCTGAAAGAAGCCCTCTTCGTCCGCGGTATCGAACGGCAGGCCTTCGTCGCCGATTGCGTAGCTGCCGTTCCGACGATGCAGGGAGAGCCACTTCTTCGCGCGCGATTCCCAGATGTCGAGCCGATAACCGCGCACAAGGTCCTCGGCATAGAAGGGGCGTGGCTGTGCGCCGCCCGACTCGAGAACCTGGTTGAAGGCCTTCGACTGCCGGATGGCGTCGATCAGGGTGGCGCCACGGCCGTCGAGGTAGAGTTGCAGGCCGCCAGAGCGGATTGACGGCAGGGTTGCTTCAGGATCGTAGACGTCGGGATGCGGCGCAGGCTCCGGCGGCACCGGCTTGACGCTGCGGCCGGGGTCGGGATTGTTGTGGATCTCGGCGGTCGTGATGACCTTGTGCATGCTGCCGTCGACATCGACCTGCGCCAGGCCGAAACGTGCCGGGTCGAGGTTGAGCAGGCCCAGCACCTGCAATGGCGAGCCCGCCGTCGTTTGCGCGCGTGAAGCGCAGCAAAACAGGCGCACGCCCGAGCCCGCGAAGTGAATGCACGCAGTCTCGAGCGGCGAGGACTTGGTCGGCTGCTGCCATGCAAAGTCGGTCGACTGCACGGCCAGCGCCACCGGCGTGCCGCTCCCGGTCGCCGGCATGAGATCGAGCGGCAGGTCGAGGTCGAAGACCAGACCCAGAGCGCGTTGCAGCGCGGGATGCGATTCCAGGGCGCTCAGCGCCTGGTGGAAGTCGAAGCCGTCGGGATCGACTGCGACCGGACCAGCCTGCTGTTCGGTCGGCGTCGGCATATGATGGTAGGCGGTGAATGGGCCGGCTATGTTCTGGAACGCGCCGGGATTGCGCGCCGCCGTGATCAGCCCCTCCCTGTCGAGCGGACCCACGAGTGCACGCGATTGCATGCCGGCCGCGCTGCGATGGCGGGCGACAGCGCGCCAGCGCTTCGCGTTGTTGCCATTCCAGTGCACGTCCAGTCCGCCCAAGATCGCCTGCAGACGATCACGGTTGGAGATGCCCGGAGCGCCGCCGCGCTGCGATTCCGGGTCGAACGGATCGCGTTCGTCCGGCGCGTCGGGCAGGGCGAGCACCACCCCCGCTTCCTGGTAGACCGCCTTCAGGGCGCTGAGAGTTTCGCGCACGGAGAACGACATCACGCCGTGCGAGGAATAGTCGTCGAAGGCGTGGCCGCGGACGAAGGTGTCGCTGTTGAACAGCGCCCGCCACAGCCGTGGCTGAAGGACAGCGGCGTCAATGGCTGCCGTGGCGGTGCGGGTGCCGCAGCGGAAGCTCAGTCGCAGCCCGTTGGTCGCAAGCTTCCGCGTCCAGTCGACGAAGTCCGGAAAGGCCTCGAGCCGGTCGGCGCCGCCCAGGCGCGGCGACACGATGACCGATACCGGCAGCGTCTGACCATTGAGGCTGATGCCCCGCGGCATGACCGTGAACAGGACCGTCTGGGAAATCGCCATCTTGCCGTCTCCGGATGCCGCCATCAGGCGAAGGCTTCTGCGTATTCGCTCCACGTGTCGGCGGAGGAGAACAGCTGGCCGAAGGAGGGATCGCCGCTCTTGCCACCGAAGGCGCGCTCGACGGTGATGTCGACCGAGGTGCTGAAGAAGGCGATCTCGACCTTCACGGTCAGCGTTGCCCGTCCGTAGGCTTTGTCGCGGCCGCCGTCGTAGGTGAAGCTCAGCACGAACTCGAGCGATACCTTGATCAGGCCGATGACGCTCAACTCGCCGCCCATGCGCAGGTAGCCCGACAGCGTCGGCGCGAGGTCGCTGCCCGGCTCCTGGCGTTCCAGCTTGAAGTAGATGCCGGCCATGATGTGCACGCCGCCGCTGGCGACGCCGAGGTCGATGGACGCGGTCACCCCGAACTCCAAGGCGGCTTCCACGACCTTGATACCTGCGGTGTCGAGCTGCAGGTGGAAGAAGCCGCCGCCGCCGAAGATGCCGACCGACAGCAGGAAGGGATGCGGCCGTTCCGAGACGTTGAAATCGAGCGTCGGCCGGCCGTCGAGGAAGGGAAGCGATAGGCCGGCGCCGAGGCTCACGTCCTTGAGCGCGAACACGCCGACGGCGACCGGCGGCAGCGCGAAAGAGAAGCCGGCGCGGATGCCCGCGGGAGACAGGTCGAGGCTGGGACCCTTGCCGAACAGGTCGGGCGGGATGACCTTGCGCAGCTCCTCGACGAACTTCAGCTGGCCCGTGAAGGCGAGCGGGTTCGCGGGATCGAGCTTGACGGTGACGTCGGGTTTTCTGCCGCTTTGCGAGTCGAAACCGAACTCCGCGACCTTGATCTCGACCGACTTCAGGACGGTCACGCTGAAGTCGGTCAGCTTTCCCCAGAAGTGTGACGTCGGCGCGACGGCCGGCTGGTCGACCGGCTTTTCGATCAGGCCATGGACATCGAGCTTGGTGGTGTCGCCTCTCTTGAAGGCGGCGATGACGAGATCGACGTCCCGGACCTCGGGCGTCCAGTCCAGCGTCGCCACCAGCTTGTTAGCGGCCTGGTCGAAGCGCGTCTCCAGCTTGGGCGCGCCTTGGCCCAGCGTGGCATCGACCAGCAGCTTGACCAGATCGAACGTGCCGAACAGCGAGGCGGTGCCGGCCGGGAAGAACGACGTGGGATCGAACTTGTCGATCAGCGCATCGGCGATATTGCCGGCCAGCGGCCCGCGATCGCGTGACAGGGACGTCACGCCGAGATTGGGCGTGGCGAAGCCGCCCGCCTGATCGCTCGAGAAGGTGACGTCCATGGTCGCAGGAGACACTGCCTCGAACGGCTTGGCGGCCGGCGTCTCCTTCACGACCTCGGCGAACACCCCCGCGCCGGCGTCGAAGCCCGAGCTGACATAGCCTGGATAGAGCCGGATGGTGGTGGGCGCGTCCTTGCCCAGCAGCTGTTGCACCTGCGGGACGTCGATCTCTGCTTTCAGGAGTTGCGGCGCTTCGCCGGCAAGGGCGAAGGTGAGAGTGCGCGTGGCGAGCCGCATGTTGTCGGCGGTCGAGGCACCGCGTTCGGTGAAAGCGATCTTCTGACCCGGCACCAAGGCGCTGCGGTCCGCGAGTTTCTTCGACGTGGTGCTGTCGTTGTAGACGTCGAGCACGGCCTGTCGCATGCCGCCCTGTGCTTTCTGCGACAGGAAAAGCATCGGGATCGAGAGATTGTGGACTTCGCCCTGGGGATCGGTGGCGATGACCGGAAAGCGCAGGCGCACGCGGTCGGTCGGTACCGGGCTTCGCATCACCTCGACCCAGAACGAGCGTGAATCAGTCACGACGTAGCTTGGATCCGCGATGTCAGGGGTGACCAATGTGGTGATTTCGACGCGCTTGAAAGGCATGCCACGATCGCCGGCGTCGAAGCGCTTCTCGGGTTCGCGCACGACGAGGAAGAAGCGCTGGAAGAGGTTGGCGACGATGAGGCCGCCATTTTCCTTGAACTTGCGCTCGGTCACCTTGACCAGAGCAGCGCGATGATGGAACGGCAGCAGCTCGCCTTCGTACACGACCTTGACATAGTGGTCGCGGCCCTGGGTGGCATGGTGCACCCATTCTGAAAGGTCGAGGCCATCCTCGTCTCGCTGTCCCCCTGCCAGTCCGATGGCGATTGGACTCAGCGGCGTGAAGGCCGAGGCGATCGCGTCACGGCCGGTGGCAGGCGCGCGCGCCTCGCGGGCAAGCCGCCCGCCTTCGCCCACCCTGCCCAACAGGTCGCGAACGGCGAAATCCTGGAGGAACGGCGACGGCTTGGCCTTGCGAACCACGGCCCACGCGCCGCGCGAGTTCAACCACCCGCCGAGCGACGACAGCATGAGCTGCTCGGCATAGAAGGGCTGCGGTACGAAAGGGACCCAGAATTTCAGCTCAATGCCAGGCCGGTCCAAGATAGACGCCACCGTGCCAAGCCCGCCGAAGCCAATGCTGAGCCCGACCGACACCTCATTCTCATAGCCGTGAAACGCCGACGTCTTGACCACGATCTGGTGGCGGTCGTCGGGCGCCATAGCTGCACGCGGCAATTCGGGATCATCGGTCTTGCGTATGCCAAAGTCGGGCGACCAGATGGCGCGCAGCGACGCCGGTCTTTGCGCGCTGAGGTCCGCCGGGGCATCGGCTTCCGCCGCGCCGAGCAGCTGCAGGCGCGTATGCCAGAGCTCGGTGCGGCCACGCGAGGTGAATGCCGTGCGCCGGTGGCCCCAGCTCACCTCCGCCGTCGGCGAGACGATCAGCCGGTAGGGCAGCTCGATCGCCGTCTCGGTGTCGCGCGGCCTGGCGATCGGCGGCGCGGCGGCGATCTCGGCCGAGGTCGGCACCGGACCGATCGCGGCAATGGCGTTGACGCTGAGGCCGAGGCCCGACCAGTCAAGCACGCCCTCGATGGTGAAGGGGATGCGCGCCTGTGGCGGTACCTTGAATACCAGCCGGCTGCTCCCCCCGATGCGCACCGGCGTCTGACCGGGCGGATCTACCGCGCCGATCGTGATGGGCGGCGGCTGGGGCTCGGCGTCGTCCGGTACGTCAGACTTGAGGATCGTCGCTTCGTAGTAGCCGCCTTCGGCAATCGCCTGCGGCTGGAAATGGACGATCAGGAAGGCAGGTTGACTGGCGTTCTCGACAACCAGCTCCGGAGAGCGGCCCGGCGATCGGTCGATGCGCAGGTTGCGCGCTTCCATCTCCAGGCGCAGCAGGTCTTCCGGCCGGACAACCTCGAAGGAGAACGTCACGGGCTTCCCCTTGTGTAGCGTGACTTCTGCGCAGATGCAGGAAGGCGAACTCGTTGCGTCTTACCGGGCGCGGCTCGCAACAATATGCGCCGTTCACGCGGAAATGGAGCGTAGAGAGGCGATGTACAGTTTTATAGGCGGTCATCTCGTCATGCGAAATACAACCTTTGGCATCAGGGTGACCGCGCTGTCCTGCGCCTTGGCTCCTTCAAGGCCTCGGCCAAGCGTTACCAGTCCTTGTCGTCGAAATCCTCGAATTGCTTCATGTCTTCGTCATCTTTGTCGGACGCTGATGTGCCTTCCGCGGCCGACAGGCCGAGCACGCGAAGTGCCGTCCGCGGCGTGAGCAAGGGGACCAGCTCGAGAAGATCGTCGCGGGACAGGGCGACACACCCCTGGGTCGGGCTCAAATCGTCGCGAGCGATGTGCAGGAAGATGGCGCTGCCCCATTCGCCTTCGGGCGGATCGTCGTTGTATCCGACGACCACCACCAGATCGTACAGCCCGTCGGCGCGCCACATCTCTTCGTGGCTCCACTCGTTCGGAATGCGGACGAGGCGGTTGTAGGACGGCGAACGCGGATCGTCGCACCAGCCGTCATGCTCGCTGATCGGCCGGGCCGGGAGCTGGACCGTGGGCAGGACCAGCCGGTCGTTGCGGAAGTAGATCCGGCGCAGCGGGAAAGTGCCGACCGGCGTGGCGGCATCGCCCTCGACCTTGTCTTCGCGCGCGCCGCCCGCGCCGATCGTGCAACGCCATCGGCGTTCGCCCAGCGTGGCCCAGCCGAGGCTCGAATCGGCGGAGTCCGCCTGGACGGTTAAAAGCTCGGGATCAGACATTGAATCAGGCTCCTGCCGCCTTCATAAAGGCGCGCGCCAGAGGGAGAAAGCGATGGGTTATGTCGTCAAGGCGCCGGCCATCGTCGGCGTTCCGGTCCATGGGATCTCCGATCTGTTCCCGGTGCGCCGCATCTTCTGTGTCGGTCGCAACTACGCCGCCCACGCGCGCGAGATGGGCCATGATCCGGATCGCGAGCCGCCTTTCTTCTTCAGCAAACCGGCCGACGCCATTGTGATCTGCGCCGACCCCAGGAACCCGACCAAGATCCCCTACCCTCCGGCGACCAAGAACCTGCATCACGAGATGGAGCTTGTTGTTGCCATGAAGTCGGGCGGCGCAGACATCCCGGTCGAGCAGGCACTGGAACACGTCTTCGGCTACGGCGTCGGCCTCGACATGACGCGCCGCGACCTGCAGAACCAAGCGAAGGACATGGGCCGCCCCTGGGACATGGGCAAGGGCTTCGACCAGTCTGCGCCGATCGGCGAGATCTTCCCGGTGGCCCAGGTTGGCCATCCGGCCAAGGGCACCATCCAGCTCGACGTAAACGGAAAGACCCGACAGAAATCGGACCTCAATGCGCTGATCTGGAGCGTGCCGGAGACGATCTCGTACCTATCCGGCCTCGTGACGCTCGCGGCCGGCGATCTCATCTACTCTGGCACGCCGGACGGTGTCGCGGCGGTGGTGAAAGGCGACACGCTCTCCGGCTTCGTCGATGGCTGCGGGACGGTGAGCTGTACTTACGTGTGAGCGCTTGGCTTACGCGGGGGCAGACCGGAATAGACCCTTCGTCAAAGTTGCTGCGCCCGGAATGTATCGCAGCGTCTCAAGTCGCCTGACTCGAGGCCCTTCCTGAACCAGCGCACCCGCTGGGCGCTGGATCCGTGGGTGAAGGAGTCCGGCACGACCCGGCCCTGCGACTGACGCTGCAGCCGGTCGTCGCCG
This sequence comes from Reyranella sp., assembly GCF_965279465.1. Classification (NCBI taxonomy): domain Bacteria; kingdom Pseudomonadati; phylum Pseudomonadota; class Alphaproteobacteria; order Hyphomicrobiales; family Reyranellaceae; genus Reyranella; species Reyranella sp. Next base: position 1,178,682 of record NZ_OZ257242.1, on the reverse strand, counting down.
ATCGCCGTGGCGGCCGCCAACGCCTGATCGACGTCCTTGTCGGTGATCGTCGCCGTGCCGCCGCGCTCCCTGTTTGCGTGATAGGCCCAGACGCCGGCGAAGCAGTCGGCCTGCAGCTCGACCCGCACCGACATGGCGTTGGCGTCGCGCTTGCTCATGCTTTGCTGCATCTGCTGAACCTTGCCCGAGATGCCCAGGAGGTTCTGCACGTGATGGCCGATCTCGTGGGCGATCACGTAGGCCTGCGGGAACTGGCCGGGTGCGCGAAAGCGGCTTGCCAGCTCGTCGAAGAAGGAAAGATCAATGTACACGCGCTGGTCGGGCGGGCAGTAGAACGGACCCATCGCCGACTGTCCCGTTCCGCAGGCCGTCTGCGTCGCGTCACGGAAGAGCACCAGACGCGGTTGCCGATATTGCCGGCCCATTTGCTGGAACAGCTCGCCCCAAACGTCCTCGGTGCTCTTCAGCACCCGCGCCACGAACTGCGTCTCGGGATCGGCAGTCGCCGACGGCCGCGAGGCCGGGCGCGTCTGGCTTTGCGGCGCCACGCGGCTGGTGCCGTCGTCCATGCCGCCCAGCAGCGACAGCGGATTGACGCCCAGGATCATGCCGATGACCACGACGGCGATCAGCCCGAAGCCGCCCTTGAACAGGCCTCCGCCCATCGGAACGCCACCGAATCCGCCGCCGCCGAACCCGCCGCCGCCGAATCCACCGCCTTCGCCGCGGCGATCCTCGATGTTGCTGCTCTCGTCGCCATCCATCTGCATGGCAGCGTCTCCGTTGGCTGACTATATTCGACGGCGATGAGTCTGACCGTTGCCACCTGGAACATCAATTCGGTTCGCCTGCGGATCGCAAACGTCGAGCGCTTCCTGAAGTTGCGCAAGCCCGACGTCCTCTGCCTCCAGGAGACCAAATGCCCCGATGAATTCTTCCCGCACCAGGCCTTCGAGGCGCTGGGCTACACGCATCGGCTGGTCCAGGGCATGAAATCCTACAACGGCGTCGCCATCGTCTCGAAGCTCCCGTTCACGGCGATGAACGTGCACCATCGCTGCGGCAAGGAGGATTGCCGGCACATCGAGGTGGCGCTCGATGTCGGCGGCGATCCGATCCTGCTCGACAATCTCTACATCCCGGCAGGCGGCGACATTCCCGATCCCGAGGCGAACGACAAGTTCGCGCACAAGCTCGACTTCTATCGCGAGATGGCCGGCTGGTACGCCGAGCGCAAGCCCGGCCCGCGCCAGAAGACGGGCGTGCACCGCATCGCCGTCGGCGACCTCAACGTGGCGCCGCTCGAGCATGACGTGTGGAACCACAAGCAGCTGCTGAAGATCGTCTCGCACACGCCGATCGAAGTGGAACTGTTCGGCAAGATGATGGCGGCGATGGACTGGATCGACGTACCGCGCCGCTTCGTGCCCGAGGATGAGAAGCTCTATTCGTGGTGGAGCTATCGCAACAACGACTGGCGCGCCTCCAACCGCGGCCGCCGGCTCGACCATATCCTGGCGAGCCCGGCGCTGTCGGGCGCGCTCCGCGGCTATCATATCGACACCGAGCTGCGCGACTGGGAGCTCCCTTCCGATCACGTGCCGGTGCTGGCGACGTTCGAGGTATAGGGGGATTCACGACATGATGACTTTCATCGGCATCCTGCTGATCGGGCTGGTCGTCGGCCTGCTGGCGCGCTTCCTGACGCCCGGCCCGACGCCGCGCGGCGTCCTGGTCACCATCGTGATCGGCATCGTCGGTTCGGTGATCGCGACCTATGGCGGCCAGGCGCTGGGCCTCTACCAGAACGGCGAGACCGCCGGCTTCATCGGCTCGGTCGTCGGTGCGATCGTCCTGCTCGTGCTGGCGCGGCTGTTCAGCAGCCGTTAGCCCACCCGATAGAGGAAATAGCGGTCCTTCGGCACGCCGGGCGGCTCGGGCTGGCGTTGCCAGCGGGCGACGTCGAGCGCCTGATTAGCGAGGATCCAGCCGCCGGATGCGGCCAGCGCGTCCAGCGCAAGGCCGAGCCATTCGCCCATCGCCATATTCGCGGCGTGGTCGCCGGTGCCGAGGTCGGTGTGGATCAGTGCCGCCGTCGGGCCGAGCTGCTGCGCCGCGAGCCGGAGCGTGTCGCGCGCCTCGCCGAGGAACAGGCGGTCGGCGGGCGGTATGCAGTCGGGATGGGCCGCCACCTTGCGCTCGAAGACGTGGATGTCGCGGCCGGGAAAGAGATCGCGAAGATGGTCGTAGGTCCGGCCGTTGCCGAGGCCGACCTCCAAAATCGGGCCCGGCAGGGCATCGACGGCCGGTTTGAGGAAGTTCAGGCAGTCGCGCTGCGCCTGCATGCGCGCGATGAAGCTGTCGAGCCGGCTCATGGATTCCTGGTGATGTTTTCTGTCGGTCAGGCGGCTTTGTTGGCCGTCGCTTCGCGCAGCTTCTGGTTGGTGTCCTCGACGCGATGCGCCAGCTCGCGCATCATCTCTATCGCCATGCTCGGGAACTCCGCGACCAGCCGATAGAACATGTCCTTGGAGATCTTCAAGGTCAGCAGCGACTCGCTGGCCGAGATGGTCGCATTGCGAGGCGCGTCGCACAGGATGGCGGTCTCGCCGAAAAAGCCGTTCTTCCTGAGTTGAGCGACTTGCAACTGCCCCTTGGGCGTGTCGATCAGGACATTCGCCACGCCGCCTAGGATGACGTACATCGCGTCGCCGGGATCGCCCTGGTGGCAGACCTCCTGGCCGGTGCCAAAGGTCATGCGCTCGCCGGTGAAGGCCAGCAGCTTGAGCTTGGCCGGTTCCATCTTGGCGAAGAGCGGCACGCCCTTGAGAATTTCGACTTCCTCGTTGAGGTTCATCGCACCCTCCTGAACTACCTTACGCTGAAGCCATGAGCTCGGCATAGAGCCCGCCGCGGGCTTCGAGATCGGCCTTGGCGCCCTGCATGGCGATCCGGCCGCCCTCCATGACGACGATCCGATCGAACGGTTCGGCCTGGCTCGGGCGGCTGGCGATCCAGACCACGCCGCGGCCGTCGGACGATGCGAGAATATGGTCGCGGATTCTGTCCTGGGTGCGGCCGTCGAACACCGCGACGGCCTCGTTGACCACCAGGAACTGCGGCCGCTTGATCAGTGCCCGGGCGATGCCGAGCTTCTGGCGCTGGGTCGCCGGCAGGCGCTTGCCCGCCACGCCCACATTGTAATCGAGGCCGACCTCGATCACCGAATCGCGCAGGCCGAGCTCGGCCAGCACCTCGGAGATCAGCGTGCCGACGCGGACGTCGGCCTGGGCCTGGCCATAGATCAGGCGGCCGAACAGGATGTTGTCCTGCAGGGTGGAGGCGCTGTTGTAGCGCTCGAAATCGTAGAACTCGACCGAGCCGCGCAACGGCGCCGGCAGGTTGGCCGCGAAGGCGCGCCGCGCCGCGAGCAGGCGGTCCTCCATCTCGGCGTCGATCAGGCCGAGGCGATGGCGCGCCTCGATGTAGCGCAGCGGCAGGGTCATCAGCCGGGCGCGGTCGGCCTCGGGCACGGCGTCGGCGCCCTTGCCGCCCAGCCGCTGCAGCAGCAGGCGCACGTTGGGCAGCTCGTCGGCCGAGATGAAGCTGTACTGCTCGAACAGCGGATTGTCGGGCGACAGGCCGGAGAACAGCTCGACCATCGTCTCGGCGATGCTGAGGCCCATGCGCAGCAGGTCGCGGTCGAGGCCGAGCTCCTTCAGCACCGTCTGCATGTACGGATCGGCGGCGAGGTTGTCGCCGTCGAAGTCCTTGCCGACCGGCGTGCCGAACAGCAGGTTCTCGGCGACCGACAGGTTCTTGTTGTACTTGTCGACGTTGAACGGCTCGACCAGCCCGGCATAGGCCGGGGCCTGCAGGCGGCCGTGCAGCTCATGCCGCACTTTCAGGATCTTCTCGGCAAGGTCGGGACGCTTGCCGGCGTCGATCGCGCCGCGCAGGCCTAACGAATAGATGTCCTCGTCGAACTCGACATGCTTCAGCACCTGCACCATGCAGGGCAGCAGGTCGGCCGGGCCGGTGGCGCCCGCCAGCTCATAGTCGATCCAGTCGGCGGTGGGATCGAGCGGCGGATTTCCCGCTCGCTCGGCCTCGCGCCAGAACGCCTCGCGGACCGCCTTCGTGGCCGCGTCGTAGGTTGCCGGCGCGACCGGCCGGTGCTTCAGGCCGAACAGCAGATTGTCGCGCACCGACAGCGGGAACAGGTAGGTTTCCTGGCCGATGTAGGCCGTCCGCGCGCCCATGACGTATTCGGGGACCTGGAGGAAATCCTGGCCATCGAGCTTGATCGAACCGCCGGTCGGCAGCACGAGCCGCGCCAGGACCTGGCCCAGCACGTCCTTGCCCGATCCCGATCCGCCGATCACCGCCACCCTTGCGTCGGTCGCCAGCGTCAGCGAGATGCCGTCGAGCTGCTTGACCCGACCGTCCTCGGAGACCGTCACGCCGGCCAGCACCAGCTCGTGGCCGAGGGGCGGCGGCGGACCCTCGGGGATGGCCTGCAGCTCGGGCGCCATCATGCCCTCGGGCTGGAACTGGTCGATCACCTGCTCGTACTTGATCTGCACGTCCTGGCGCTGCTGGTCCCAGTCGATCAGCTCCTTGATCGGCGAGGGCAGGTCCTTGTACGCAAGAAGCACGCCGACCACCGCGCCGACGTCCATCTGGCCGGTGATCGCGAAGTAGCCGCCCACCAGGTAGATCGCGAACGGCGTGACCTGCGACAACAGGTTGTTCCAGAACTTGGCGACGAACTTCTTGTTGTAGAGCTCGAAGCGGATCCGGAAGATGTGACCCAGCCGCTCGGAGATGTCGGCGCGCTCGTAATTTGCCGCACCGTGGATATGGATCTCGTTCACGCCGTCGGCGGTTTCGGCGATGCGGCCGGCCAGCAGGCGGGCCGAGAGTTGCCGCTGGCGGCCCAATACCAGCACCGGGCGGCGCAGCCGCGGAATGATCGCCATCTGCACCGCCAGCAGGACGATCACGATGATCGACAGCAGCCAGTTCTGCATCATGATGAAGATGATGGCCGTCAGCGCCTGGCCGCCAAGGAACATCGGCTGCACGTAGGCGTCGCCGATGAAGCCGCCCAGCGGCTCGACCTCGTCCTTGATCATGGTGGCAAGCTCGGCCTGCTTGACCTTGCGGAAATGGGCGGGCGGAAAGCGCAGGATGCGGTCGTAGAGCTCGTAGCGCAGGCGGCGCAGCATGCGCTCGCCCATGCGGCCCTTCTGGGTGTTGATGCTCTTCTTGAACTGGCCGTTCACCACCACGGCGGCCAGGAAGACGAAGCTCATGGCCACGAGATAGGTCAGCTGATCGACCGTGAAGCCGTCGAACAGGTGGACGTGAAACCCGCCGAGGAAGCCCGGGAGGCTGAAATCGATCGCGCCCCACTGGATGATCGCCGAGTCCTTGAAGGCGTTGCCCGAGATGCCGTTGTTGACGATCGACTTCGGCACGCTAAGCGACAGGAAGTAGAATATCTGTGCGAAGACGACGAGGATCAGAATGACGATCTGCTCGGGTCTGCTGTAGCGCCAGATGTAGGAAAACAGATTTCTTTGCATCAGAACCCAAGTGTCGCTCAGGCCGTCTCCTACCTATATTCGATCAGGCCCTTGATTACATTCGATTTTTTCGGCGAAAGCCCCCGGCTTTCGCACTGCCGCAAATCCGTGGCATAGTCCGCCGGCATGGCCGGGGCAGGAGGCTCGACGGCCAGGGAGAGCCTCACATGCCCGACAGCATCCGATCCAAGCGTGTGCTGATCTATAGCCACGATTCCTTCGGCCTCGGCCACGTGAGCCGGTGCCGCACCATCGCCAACGCCATCGTCGAGGCCTATAGGTCGGTATCGGTGCTGATCGTCTCGGGCTCGCCCATGATCGGTTCGTACGAATTCCGCTCGGGCATCGATTTCGTGCGCATTCCGGGGGTTGTTAAGCAGATAGACACCGGCGAATACGACTCGGCCAATCTGCGGGTCGGCGTCGACCATACGCTCGAGATGCGCACCCGTATCATCCGCGACACTGCCGACATTTACCGGCCCGACCTGTTCATCGTCGACAAGGAACCGCTCGGCCTGCGCGGCGAGGTCGTTCCGACGCTCGAGATGCTGAAGGAACGCGGCACCCCGCTGGTGATGGGCCTGCGCGACGTGATGGACGACCCTGACAAGCTTGCCGCCGAATGGGAGCGCAAGAACGTCGTGCCTGCCCTGCGCGACCTTTATGACGAAATCTGGATCTACGGCCTGCCGCAGATCAACAAGCCCCTGACCGGCATCGCGGCGCCACCCTCGGTGCGGCACAAGTTGGTCTATACCGGCTATCTGCACCGCGACCTGCCGCTTCACACGGACGTGCCGCACGAGGCCGAGGAAATCGGCGGCCCTTTCATTCTGGTGACACCTGGCGGCGGCGGCGACGGCGTCGAGCTGGTCGACTGGGTGCTGACGGCGTATGAGACCGATCCGCACATTCCCTACGGCGCCGTGATCGTGTTCGGCCCCTTTATGCCGTCCGCCGCGCGCGAGGCCTTCAAGGAGCGCGCCGCGCGGTTCCGCAACATCCGCACGCTGACCTTCACCAACAATCTCGGCGCCCTGATGAAGAATGCCGCAGGCGTGGTGGCGATGGGCGGCTATAACACCTTCTGCGAGATCCTGTCCTTCGACAAGCGGGCAATCGTCGTGCCGCGCATGCGGCCCCGTCTTGAGCAGTTCATCCGCACGCGCGCTGCCCGCAATCTCGGCCTGCTGGAGATGCTCGAGGCCGAGCGTGGCCGCGATCCGCATGCCATGGCGACGGCGCTGCGCCAGCTGCCGCAGCAGCGCCCTCCGAGCGACGTCGTCGTGCCGGGCCTGCTCGACGGCGTGGGTAATGTGCTGCGTTTGGTGCACAAGCAGCTCGCCAATCCCCATCGCGGGCCCGCCTCGCTCGATGCGATCGGACCGATGCAGCCGGCCGGGGTTTCTGTCGCGTCGCCACCGTCGGCGCGCTTCAGGAGTTGATCGGGAAGTTCATGTCGATGACGTCGGGTCCGCGCGTAGCCGTCGTTATGAAGGGCTGGCCGCGCCTGTCCGAGACCTTCATCGCCCAGGAGGTCGCGGGCCTCGAAGCGCGCGGCGTCGCGCTCGAGATCTGGTCGCTGCGCCGGCCGACCGACAAGACCCGCCATCCGGTGCACGATCGCGTCGTCGGCCGTGTCGTCTATCTGCCGGAATATCTCAGGGACGACCCGGGCCGCGTGGCGCGCGCCTGGCTGACGGCACGGCGCCTGCCGGGCTACGCCGCTGCTCGCGCCAGGCTCCTTGCCGACCTGCGGCGCGATCCGACGGGCAACCGGGTGCGGCGCTGGGGGCAGGCGCTGGTGATGGCGGCCGAGCTGCCCCCTACGGTCGAGCATCTGTACGCCCACTTCCTGCATACGCCGGCGTCGGTGACGCGCTACGCCGCCATCATGCGCGGCCTGCCGTGGAGCGTGTCGGCCCACGCCAAGGACATCTGGACCAGCGAGCCTTGGGAGATCTCATCCAAGCTCGCCGACTGCGCCTGGCTCACGACCTGCACCGCCGTCGGCCTGCAGCGGCTGCGCGAACTGGCGCCACGGCCGGAGCGCTTGCAGCTCATCTATCATGGCCTCGACTTCGCTCATCTGCCGCCGCCGCCTGCGGCCCGGCCGCTGCGCGACGGCAGCGACCCCGCCGATCCGGTCATCATCCTGTCGATCGGCCGCAAGGTCGAGAAGAAGGGCTACGGCGATCTGCTGAACGCGCTGGCCCGCCTGCCGGGCGACCTGCACTGGCGTTTCGAGCATGTCGGCGGCGGCGCGCTGGGCGACGCGCTCGCGACTGAGGCAAAGGCGCTCGGCATTGCCGAGCGCTGCCTCTGGCTCGGCGCTCAGCCGCAGAAAGCCGTATTTGCGGCCCTCGCGCGGGCCGACCTGTTCGTGCTGGCGAGCAAGAAAGCCGCCGACGGCGATCAGGACGGCCTGCCCAATGTCCTGATGGAGGCCGCCCACCAGGGCCTGCCGATCGTCTCGACCCGCGCCGCCGCGATCGGCGAGTTCATGGAGGACGGCACCAACGGACTGCTGGTGGCTCCCGGCGCCCCGGCCGAGCTCGCCATGGCGCTCGAACGGCTGGTGCGAGATCCGGCACTGCGCCGCCGCTTCGCCGCCGCCGCCGGCCACACGGTGCGGACGCGTTTCTCCTACGAGTCCGGCGTCGACTGGATCGCTGGCGCCCTCGGCCAGCCGTGCGCCTCCGCCCGTGCCGCGGAGTAGTCATCCCTGCCGGACCGCGAGCTTCCAGCTCGCTCATGAGCATGAGCGAGCTGGAAGCTCGCGGTCCGGATGAGCGAAGACCCGCGATGCGCGTGCTGCTGCACACGCCGCTCAAGCCTCCGGACAGCGAGGTCGCATCGGGCGATCGCGAGATGGGGCGCGGCTTCGCGCGGCTGCTGCGGCAGCTCGGTCACAGCGTGATCATGCCGCCGCTCAGCCGGATCGCGCCGGGCGTGCCGATATTCGAGCGCCATATGGCGCTTCAGCGCCGCGCCCGCGCCCAGGCCGGGCGGCTGATCGCCCGCTGGCGCGCGCTGCCCGCCCGCCATCCCGAGCGCTATGACCTGTGGTTCACGTACCATTGCTACTATCGCAAGCCGGACTGGCTGGGCCCGATCGTCAGCCGGGCGCTCGGCATCCCCTACGTCATCGCCGAGGCCTCGCACGCGCCGCGCCGCGCGCAAGGTCCGACGCGGCTCGGCCATCGCGCCGTCGAACGCGCGCTGGCTGAAGCTGATCTGGTGCTGAGCGTCAATCCGCGCGACGTCCCCGGGGTGAAGGCCCGGCTGCGGCCCGGCGCCCATCAGCGCTGGCTGCCGCCGTTCATCGACACCCGGCCATTTCGCGAGGCAGCCGCCAAACCGCGTCCTGCCAATGCCGTGCCCGTGCTCCTGAGCGTCGGCATGATGCGCTCGCGCGACAAGCTCGCCTCCTATCGCGTGCTGTCGCAGGCCTTTGCGCTGCTGCTCAGCCGGCCGTGGAAGGCGCTGCTGGTCGGCGACGGCCCGGCACGCGGCGAGATCGAGCGCATGATGGCGCCGTTCGGCGACCGGATCCGCTTTACTGGCGCTCTGTCCCGGGCCGCGCTGCCGGATGTCTATGCCGGCGCCGACCTCTATCTTTGGCCGGCAATCAACGAGGCGTACGGCATGGCATTCCTCGAGGCGCAGGCGGCGGGTCTGCCCGTCGTCGCCGGGCGGACCGGCGGCGTGCCCGCCGTGGTGACCGACGGCGTCACCGGCATGCTGACGCCGATCGGCGATCCCGTTGCGTTCGCCGACGCCGTCCGCCGCCTCCTCGAGCGGCCCGATGAGTGGGAGCGGTTGGCTGCCGGCGCCGCAAATCGCATCGCCACCCATCACGACGAGCGCGCGGCGGCACGCGCGCTGGCAGCCTCGCTCGCGCTGCTGCGATGAACGTGCCGTTCGCCATCCTGCGCCACGCCCCCACCGGCTGGAACGCCGAGGGCCGTCTGCAGGGCTCGACCGACATCTCGCTCAGCCCGGCGGGTGAAGCCGCAGCCAAGAGCTGGCGGATTCCCGCGCCGGCCGACCGCTGGCGGCGGATGTGCAGCCCGTTGCAGCGCGCCCGGCGGACAGCCGAACTGGTGCAACCCCCGGCGCCCGTTACCATCGAGTCGCGGCTGCGCGAGATGAGCTTCGGCGTCTGGGAGGGCAAGAGCGTCGCCCAGCTTCGTGCCGAAGGCGGCGAGACCTTTGCCGCCGCCGAACGGCTCGGTCTCGACTTCCATCCCCCGGGCGGCGAGTCGCCGCGCATCGCCATGGACCGCATCGCCGGCTGGGCGCGGGAGATCGCCCACAGCGGCGAACCGCTTGTGGCGGTGACGCACAAGGCCGCGATCCGCGCCCTCCTGGCGCTGGCGACCGGTTGGAACATGACCGGCCGCCAACCGGTCAAGCTCGACTGGAAATGCCTGCACTTCTTCACCGCGCGCAGCGACGGGAAGGTGACACTCGACCAGCCGAACGTGCCGTTGTCATGAGCCGCGTCTTTTTTCATGTGCAGCATCTGCTGGGCATCGGCCATATCCGCCGAGCCGCGGTCCTCGCGCGCACCCTGGCGGCAAGCGGCTTCGACGTATTGCTGGTCTCGGGCGGCGCGCCGCTCCGTCTCGATCTCGGGCAGGCACGCTTCCACCAGTTGCCGCCCGTGCGTGCGCGCGACGAAGGGCTGCGCGCGCTGAGCCGCCTCGACGGGTCGCCGCTCGACGACGCCTTCAGGATCGAGCGGACGCGCCAGCTTCTCGAGCTGTTTCGTGCCGAGGCGCCCGATGTGCTGATCACCGAGCAGTTCCCCTTCGGCCGCACGCAGCTGCGGTTCGAATTGCTGCCGCTGCTCGAAATGGCGCAGGCACGCCGGCCGAAACCGCTGATCGTGTCGTCGGTGCGCGATATCGTGCGGCGCTCGATGTCGCTGCAGCGCGTGCAGCAGGCGGTCGATCTCTGCCGGCGCTTCGACCTCATCCTGATCCATGGCGATCCGACCCTGATCGGCTTCGACCGGAGCTTCGCCGGCTGGGAGGCGATCCGGACGCGCGCCGCTTATACCGGCTATATCGCTGAGAATATTGGCGAAACGTCTGAGGACGGCATGGACGAAGTTCTCGTCTCGGTGGGCGGCGGCGCGGTCGGGGCGCCGCTGCTTCAAGCGGCGTCGGGCGCACGCGCACGCGGGCCGTTGGCCGACCGGACCTGGCGGCTGCTGGTCGGCGCCAATCTCGGCCAGACGGTCGACGCTACGGAGGGCATGATCGTCGAGCCTGCGCGCGCCGATTTCCGCGCCCTGCTGCGCAACGCCACGCTTTCGATCTCGCAGGCAGGCTACAACACCGTCGTCGATACTCTGTGCAGTGCCGACCGGGCCGTGCTGGTGCCGTTCGGCACCGACCGCGAGACCGAGCAGACCGATCGCGCGTTGTGGCTCGCCGAACGCGGGTTGGTGGCCTTCGTGTCCGCTCCGGAGCTGTCGGCTGAAACCCTGTCGGCGGCCATCGACCGCGCGATACGCGGGCCGTCGATCCGCAGCTTCCCGCCCTGCGACGTCAACGGTGCAGCGGCAACCGCCGCGCTCCTCCATCGAAGGCTGTCATGACCGCAGGACGACGATCGCGCATGGGCTTTCCTCGCCCATCATACGGGGGAGGTGGCGCCGTCATACGGCGACGGAGGGGTAGAACGACGCGGCCGCTCTCTCCGATTTCAGATCATGATCTGGATTTCCAGATGCGATCGTCCAGGTCATGACCGGCTGGCACGCGATCGACGAGGAACTCGCGCGCTGGCGCGAGGTCGGCCGCGATCCCGTCCTGTGGTGGCGCGACGACGATGCGACCGACGCCACGCCGGCGCTCGACCGGCTGCTCGATCTGCAGCGTGCGGTGAAGGTGCCTCTGGCGCTGGCGATTGTGCCGGCGTACGCCACGCCGGCGCTGGCCGAACGCCTCGGGCAAGCACCGGGCGTCGATTTGTTGCAGCACGGTTACGCCCACACCAACCATGCCCCCGCACCCGACAAGAAGATGGAGCTCGGCCTGCACCGGCCGGCGATGTTCGTGCTGGGCGAGCTCGGCACCGGCCGGATGGCGCTGGAGAGGCTGTTCGGCAACCGTGTGCTGCCGGTGCTGGTGCCGCCCTGGAACCGCATCGCGGCGCAACTCGTGCCGACCTTGCCGGAGGTCGGCTATCGCGGGCTGTCGACCTTCGGTATCCGCCGCCGTGCCTACCCTGTCTCCGGCCTGTTGCAGGTAAACACCCACGTCGACCTGATCGACTGGCAGGCCCGGCGCTTCGTCGGCGAGGACCCGGCCCTGGCCGCGCTCGGGCAGGCGCTCGCCGCGTCGCGCACCGGTACGGACGAGCCGATCGGTATCCTCAGTCATCATCTTGCGATGGACGAGGGGGCTTGGGATTTCCTAAATTCCTTGTGGATGAGAATAAGCAACATGCCGGGCCTCAAAACAACACCGGCACACGATTTGTTCGCGTCAGGGGAGCCGCGGGTTTGAGTTCTGTCGATCTGCGCTATCCACGCCAGACGTTGTGGGCGGACTATCTCCGAGCGGGAACGGGAGCGGTGCTGTGCGGCCTGCCGCTGGCGGTGATCGAGGTCAATCAATGGGTTGCGATGATCCTCGGCGCCGGCTTCGTGCTGTTCGCCGTCTTCTTCGTGCGCACCGCGTTGCGCCAGAGGACGCGCTACGTGCTCGGACCCGACACGCTCTGCGCCGACGGCCCGGCGGGCACGCTGGTCGAATGGAGCCGGATCGATCGCCTGAAGCTCAGCTATTTCTCGACCAAGCGCGACCGTTCCGACGGCTGGATGCAATTGGCCGTGGGGTCGGCAGGCGGGCGTCTGGTCAGGGTCGATTCCGCACTCGAGGGTTTTTACGATATCGTCGAACGGGCCGCGCGCGCGGCCGAGACGATAGGCCTCCCGCTCAGCGTCGCGACGCGCGCCAATCTCCGATCGATGGGTATCTCCGTGGCGGGTCAGGAAGAGGCGGTATGAAGGATCTGCTGCGGGTCGAGAATCTGACCGTCGAGTTCGGCGTGCACGAGGGCATCCTGCGCGCCGTCGACAACGTCTCCTTTTCCATTCCGCCGGGCGGCACGCTGGCGCTGGTCGGCGAATCGGGCTCGGGCAAGTCGGTCTGCAGCCAGGCGATCATGGGCCTGCTGCCGCGCACCGCGGCCATTCCGTCGGGCTCGATCCTGTTCGCCGATCCACGCGACAAGACGCCGGTGACCGATATCGCCAAGCTCGACCGCATGGGCCCGGAGATGCGCGAGATCCGCGGCGGCGAGATATCGATCATCTTCCAGGAGCCGATGACCTCGCTGTCGGCCCTCCACACGGTCGGCGACCAGATCGGCGAGGCGGTCGAGCTGCATGGCGGCGGCGGCCATCTCAGCAACGTCCATTCGCTCGGCAACCAGCTGCATGAGGCGGTCGAGCGATCGCACCAGCGCATGAGCCGCGCCGAGATCGACCAGCTCACCGCCGACATGCTGCGCATGGTCGGCTTCCCCGATCCCAAGCGCGCGCTGCGGACCTATCCGTTCGAGCTCTCGGGCGGCCTGCGCCAGCGCGCCATGATCGCCATGGCGCTGGTCTGCCGGCCCGCGCTGCTGATCGCCGACGAGCCCACGACCGCGCTCGACGTCACCATCCAGGCCCAGATCCTTCGCCTCATGAAGGACCTCCAGAAAGAGCTCGGCATGGCGCTGCTGATGATCACGCATGATCTCGGCGTGGTCGCCAACGTCGCCGACGATGTGGTCGTGATGTATCGCGGCAAGGTGGTCGAGTCGGGCAGCCTGCGCGACATCTTCGCCGACCCGCAGCATCCCTACCTGAAGGCGCTGCTGCATGCGGTGCCGCGCTTCGACATGAAGCCGGGCGAGCGCCTGCAGCCGATCCGCGAGATCAAGGCGTCGACCGGCCACCTGCTCAAGCAGAAGCCGGACGTCGCGCCGATCGAGAGCTTCAATCCGAAGGCGCCGGTGCTGAAGGTCCGGCATCTCTCCAAGACCTTCAGGATCCGCAAGGCCGACACGCTGCTCGAATCGCTGCTCGGCGGCGGCACGACGCGCACCGTACGCGCCGTCAACGACGTGAGCTTCGATGTCGAGCGCGGCGAGTGCCTGGGGCTGGTCGGCGAATCGGGCTGTGGGAAGACCACGCTATCGAAGATGCTGATGCGCGGCCTGTCGACTGATCCCAACGAGGGGGCCGGCCGGGTCGTTTTCGACGACTGGGGGCGCAAGATCGACGTCATGATGCTGGAGGGCGAAGAGCTCAACCGCTTCCGGCGCAAGCTGCAGTTCATCTTCCAGGACCCGTTCGGCTCGCTCAACCCGCGCATGACGGTCTACGACATCCTGGTCGAACCGCTGGTCATCCATGGCATCGGCGACGCCGCCTACCGCCGGGAGATGGTCGGCGAACTGATGGAGATGGTCGGCCTCGACCGCCGCCAGCTCAGCCGCTACCCGCACTCCTTCTCCGGCGGCCAGCGCCAGCGCATCGGCATCGCCCGCTCGCTCGCGCTCAGGCCGGACATGGTGATCTGCGACGAGCCGGTTTCCGCACTGGACGTGTCGATCCAGGCACAGGTTCTCAACCTGCTCAAGGACCTGCAGAAGCAGCTCGGCCTCACGCTGCTGTTCATCAGCCACAATCTCGCGGTGGTCGACTATATTGCCGATCGCATCGCCGTGATGTGCGCCGGCCGGCTGGTCGAACTCGCGCCGTCGGGCGAGCTGTTCCGCAATCCCATGCATCCCTATACCAAGGCGTTGCTGTCGGCGGTGCCGGTGCCTGATCCCAACCAGCGGCTCGATCTGCGGGCGCTGATGGAAGGCAAGGCCTCTGATCCCCGTGCTTGGCCGGCGCCCTTCACCGACGACGGGTCTCGCCCGGTCCTCTGGACCGAGGCAGCGCCCGGCCATTTTGTCCGCATTGCGCGGGAAGGCGCCTGACATGCTGAATTACGTCGCGCGGCGCCTCCTGCTGATGATCCCGACGCTGTTCGTGATCAGCGCGCTGGTCTACGTCATCATCGACCTGCCGCCAGGCGACTGCGTCACCTCGCAGATCGACGAGCTGCTGTCGCGCGGCGATCCCGACGCGCTTCGCCGGGCCGACGAGCTGCGCCACCTCTACGGCCTCGATCAGTCGCTGGTCACCCGATACTTCCAATGGGTCGGCGGCATCTTCCGCTGGGACTTCGGGCTGTCTTGCCAGGACACGGTGCCGGTGAAGGACCTGATCGGCGAGCGGCTGGGCCTCACCATGGTGATGGAAACCAGCACCATCGCCTTCATCTGGATCGTGTCCTTCATCATCGGCGTCTATGCCGCGACGCATCAGTACCAGGTCGGCGACTACGTCGCGTCGTTCATCGGTTTCGTCGGGCTCGCGGTGCCGAACTTCCTGCTGGCGATCGTGCTGCTCTATGTCGGCAAGGTCTATTTCGGCCTGTCGATCGGCGGGCTGATGGACCCCGAGTTCATCGAGCAGCCGATGAGCTGGGCCAAGTTCGTGTCGATCAGCCAGCACCTCATCATCCCGGTGATCGTGATCGGCACCTCGGGCACCGCCGGCATGATCCGCCGTCTGCGCGCCAACCTGCTCGACGAGCTGCAGAAGCAGTATGTCACGACCGGCCGGGCCAAGGGCCTGCCGCCGCTGAAGCTGCTGATCAAGTATCCGCTGCGGCACGCCATCAACCCGTTCGTCGCCGACATCGGCCATCTGCTGCCCGAGGTGATCTCCGGGTCGGTGATCGTCTCGGTCGTGCTGTCGCTGCCGACGACGGGACCGATGCTGCTCGGCGCGCTCAAGACGCAGGACGTGAACCTTGCCGCCACCTTCCTGCTGTTCGTGGCGGTGCTGACGGTGATCGGTATGCTGGTGTCGGACCTGCTCCTGGCGGTGCTCGATCCACGCATCCGCTTCGGCGCGACTTCAGAGAAGTGACATGACCGACACGGCCGATCGCCCCGGCGCCTCGTCGCCCACGCCACACTACGTCAATCCTGCGCCGTGGGACCCCTACGTTTCCGAGAAGCTCTCGGCCGAGCAGGAAAAGTACTACATGGCCGGCCAGTGGAAGCTGATGTGGTGGCGCTTCCGCCGTCACCGGCCGGCCGTGGTCTCGGCGGTCTTCCTGCTGCTGATGTACTTCTCCTGCGCGATCAGCGAGTGGATCGCGCCGTACGACCTGCATACCCGGCACGTGAAGTACATCTTTGCGCCGCCGCAGGGAATCCACTTCATCCACGAGGGCAAGTTCCTCGGGCCCTTCGTCTATGGCTTCAAGATGGAGCGCGATCTCGACACCCTGCAGCGCGTCTACACCGAGGACCACACCAAGCCGCAGCCGCTGCGCTTTTTCTGCAGCGGCGAGCCCTATGAATTCTGGGGGCTGGTGAAGGGCTCGTTCCATTTCGTGTGCCCGGCCGAAGGCGGCACCCTGTTCCTGCTGGGCACCGACCGGCTGGGCCGCGACATGTTCAGCCGCATCGTCTACGCCGCGCGCATATCGCTCACCATCGGAGTGATCGGCATCGTGCTGTCCTTTGCGCTCGCCCTCGTCCTGGGGGGTCTGGCGGGTTACTACGGCGGCTGGGTCGACATGGTGGTCCAGCGGATCACAGAAATCCTCAAGAGCTTCCCGCACCTGCCGCTCTGGCTGGCCCTTTCCGCGGCGCTGCCGGTGACGTGGTCGCCGCTACTGATCTATTTCGGCATCACCCTGATCCTCGCCCTGCTCGACTGGCCGAGCCTCGGCCGCGCGGTGCGCTCCAAGCTCTTGTCGCTGCGCGAGGAGGATTACGCCATGGCCGCCCAGATGATGGGCGCCAAGCCCGGCCGCATCATCGGCCGGCACCTGCTGCCCGGCTTCATGAGCCACCTGATCGCTTCGGCGACACTTTCGATTCCCTCGATGATCCTGGCGGAAACCGCCCTGTCGTTCCTGGGCCTCGGCCTGCGGCCGCCGATCACCTCCTGGGGCGTGCTGCTGAACGAGGCGACCGACATCAATGTCGTGGCGGTGAACTGGTGGCTGATGCTGCCGGTCGTGCCGGTGATCCTGGTCATCCTCGCCTATCAGTTCATGGGCGATGGGATGAGGGACGCGGCGGATCCATACGCTTAGGCGCTACGCGCCTAAGCGTCGGCGGGCGGCAGCGCCTTCACAGGCGCGAGAGCCCGCACGGGGCCGAATAGACAAGTCCGTGGCGTCAAGCGCTTGAGATTTCTTGCCTTTTCTGCGCGGTGCGGGCTCTCGCGCCTCAGAAGGCGCTGCCGCCCGCCGGGCAAAACCATGATTTCTGAAGCCCGCGAAGCGCGGCTTCAGAAATCATGGTTTTGCCCCAATTGGGTCTAGCGACGGCCACCCGGGGCTTCCATCTAGTGTCTTGTATCTCCCCCGAACGTGGTCTCCCCAAAGCCACGTTCAGCCTCTTCGGAGGCGTTTGGCCGTCCTGTCACCTCCCCCGACAGGACGGCCTTTTTCTTTCCCGCGTGCTATCGACGGTCTCGATGACGACCGTCTCCCTCGAAGTCACCGGCCTGTCCTGCCGCCGCGGCGGCAGGCCGGTGTTCGAGGGCCTGTCCTTTGCACTGGCCGGCGGTGAGCTGCTGGCCCTCACTGGGCGCAACGGAAGCGGCAAGACCACCCTGCTGCGGGCGCTGGCCCTTCTGGTCACGACCGAGGCCGGCCAGATCCGCTGGCGGGGTGAGGACGTTGCTGGCGACCGTGAGGCGTGGCGCCACCGGATCGCCTGGCTCGGCCATCTCGATGGGCTGAAGGCCGACCTCAGTGTCCGGGAGAACCTCTCCGTCGCCGCAAGGCTGCGCGACGAGCCGCCGGACCGCATCGACCATGCCCTCGCTTCCTTGGACCTCGTGCCCCTGGCCCTGCGCGAGGTGCGGACGCTTTCGGCCGGCCAGCGGCGCCGGGTGGCGCTCGCCCGCGTGGCGTCCTCCCACGCTCCGCTCTGGCTGCTCGACGAGCCGTTGAACGCGCTCGATGCGCCGTCGCAAGCCGCCTTGCGCGCCGTGCTCGGCCGGCACCTCGCCGCAGGAGGTCTCGCCGTCGCCGCGACGCATGCGCCGATCGATGTCGCCGGCGCCCGCGCCCTGGAGCTCGGCCGATGACCGGTTTCGCGGCGCTCCTCGCCCGCGACCTGCGGCTGGTCTGGCGGCGGCCGGGCGACGTCATGGTCGTGCTCGCCTTCTTCGTCGTGGCGACGGTGCTGTTCCCGCTCGGCATCGGGCCGGAGACCAACCTGCTGTCGCGGATCGCTGCCGGCATCCTGTGGTGCGCCGCCCTGTTCGCCTCGCTGCTGTCGCTCGACCGGCTTTTCGCCGGCGACTACGAGGACGGCGCGCTCGACCTCCTGCTGCTCGCCCCCTGGCCGCTCGAGCTGGCGGCCCTGGCCAAATGCCTCGCTCACTGGATCGTGACAGGCTTGCCGCTCGCCGTGCTGGCGCCGCTGATGGGCGTGGTGTTCGGCCTGTCGGGCGAGGGGCTGGGCGCGCTCTGCCTCACCCTGCTGGTCGGCACGCCGACCCTGTCGCTGGTCGGCGGGCTGGCGGCGGCCCTGACGCTGGGTGCTCGCCGCGGCGGCGCTTTGCTGGCCTTGCTCGCCCTGCCGCTCTGCGTGCCGACCCTGATCTTCGGTGCCGGCGCGGTCGAGGCGGTGGCGATGGGCGAGGGTTTCGCCACGCACCTTGCGATCCTGGGCGCCCTTGCCCTGATGGCGCTGGCGACCCTGCCGTGGGCGATCGCCGCGGCCTTGCGGCAAGCCGGCGAGTAGACAAGCCGCCCGGGAGGACGAATACAGGCGCCGATGGCCACGCTGCATTTTCTCGCCAACCCGGCGCGCTTCCGCCGGTTCAGCCAGCGCGTTCTGCCGGCGCTGTCGGCGGTGACGGCGCTGGCGCTCGCGGCCGGCCTCTATCTCGCGCTCGTCCAGTCGCCGCCCGACTACCAGCAGGGCGAGACCGTCCGCATCATGTTCGTGCACGTGCCCTCGGCCTGGATCGCCATGGCGGGCTACGGGCTGCTCGCCGCGCTCGGCGCTGCGCTGCTGGTGTGGCGCCATCCGCTGGCCGCGCTGATGGCGCGCGGCGCGGCGCCGGTCGGCGCGGTGTTCGCCGCGGTCTGCCTGCTCACCGGCTCCCTGTGGGGCCGGCCGATGTGGGGCACCTACTGGGTGTGGGATGCGCGGCTGACCTCGATGCTGCTGCTGTTCTTCCTCTATCTTGGCCACATTGCCTTGAGTCGGGCCTACGACGATTCCGAGCGCGGCGACCGCGCCGCCGCGATCCTGGCCCTGGTCGGCGCCATCAACCTGCCGGTGATCAAGTTCTCGGTCGACTGGTGGAACACGCTGCACCAGCCCGCCTCGGTGATGAAGCTCGGCGGCCCGTCGATCCATCCCGCGATCCTGACGCCGCTGATGGTTATGGCCGCCGCCCTGCTGCTGTTGTTCGTGGTGCTGGTCCTGCTGCGCACCGAAACCGAGATCGACCGCCGCCGCCTCGAAGCCGCCGAGCTCGCCGGGTAAAGCGTGGTGGACCCAACTCCCTCCCCGTCTTCGGGGGAGGTGTCAGCGTCTTACGCTAACGGAGGGGGAGGGCAACGGAGATGGTGCGTCACACCCCCTCCGTCGCGGATTACCGCGCCACCTCCCCCGCAAGCGGGGAGGGAAATTGAGCCTCGCCGTGCGAATAGCCGCTACTTCCGCTTCGCTCTGCGCGGCCGGCGCCTGGTGCGCACAGCTTGCTCGACCGCCGCATCGAGATCCCGCATCGCGTGTTCGTGTGGGATGGTCTTGCCGGCGCGAGCCTCCTCGAGCCCGATACGGATATCCTCGATGATTGCGGTCTCGCGGGCGATCCAGGCCTCCAGCGCCTCCTTGGCGATGGAAGACCGTGTGCGCCGGATTGCGGCGGCGACGGCGTCGAGGCGGCGCAAGGTTTCGGCCGGCAGCCGGATATTGAGGATCTCCTTGGCGGGCATGCGCACCATGGGTGGATGAGGCTGCAGGCTATTGCGCGGCGACAGTTGCGGCAAGGTAGCGGTATGCCGGGCGGCCCGATTGGGCTATCCCCCACAGGCCATGATGGATCATGCGGCCTTTATCTGGTCGGCCTATGCCGTGGCCCTGCTCGGGCTGGGCGGGCTGGTCGTTGCCTCGCTGCTGGCGCGGCGCAAGGTGAGGCGGGAGCTGGGCGCGCGCGGGTTGGAGCGGCGGCGATGACGCCCCAGCGCACGCTGAGCGCCAAGCGCAAGATGACTCCCAAGCGCAGGCGGCTGTGGCTGCTGGTCGGCTCGCTCTGCGTGCTGGGTGCCGCGGCGGCGCTGGTGCTGACGGCGCTCAACGACAACATCGTCTTCTTCTATTCGCCGACCCAGGTGGCGGAGAAGCATCCCGGTCCCGAGCGGCGCTTTCGTCTCGGCGGGCTGGTCGAGGAGGGCAGCGTGAAGAAGGACGGGCAGGAAGTCCGCTTCACCATCACCGATCTGCAGAAGACAGTGCCGGTGGTCTATCGCGGCCTGCTGCCCGATCTTTTCCGCGAGGGCCAGGGCGTGATCGCCGAGGGCACGCTCGGCGCCGACGGCACCTTCGCTGCGCGCGAGGTGCTGGCCAAGCACGACGAGAACTACATGCCGCCGGAGGTCGCGAAGGCGCTGAAGGAGAGCGGGCGCTGGAACGAGGGGAGCGGGAAGAAATGATTCCTGAGCTCGGCCACTTCGCGCTGATCCTCGCGCTCGCTGTCGCGCTGGTGCAGGGAACGTTGCCGTTCGTCGGCGCGGCGCGGAACGACATCCGGCTGATGGCGCTCGGCAGCACGGCGGCGCTGACGCAGGCGTTGCTGGTGATCCTGGCGTTCGGCGCGCTGACGCAGGCGTATGTGACGTCGGACTTCTCCGTCGCCAACGTCGTCGCCAACTCGCATTCGGCCAAGCCGCTGCTCTACAAGATCAGCGGCGTATGGGGGAACCACGAGGGCTCGATGCTGCTGTGGGCGCTGATCCTCGCCCTCTTCGGCGCGGCGGTCGCGGTCTTCGGCAGCAACCTCCCCGACAGCCTCCGCGCGCGCGTGCTGGGCGTGCAGGCGCTGATCGGCACGGGCTTCCTCGCCTTCCTGCTCTTCACCTCGAATCCGTTCGAGCGCGTCTCGCCCGCGCCGCCCGACGGCAACGGCCTCAACCCGCTGCTCCAGGACCCCGGCCTCGCCTTCCATCCGCCGCTGCTCTATCTCGGCTACGTCGGCTTCTCGGTGACCTACGCCTTCGCCATCGCCGCCCTGCTCGAAGGACGGGTCGACGTCGCCTGGGCGCGCTGGGTGCGGCCGTGGACCCTGGCGGCGTGGTGCTTCCTGACCTGCGGCATCGCGCTCGGCTCGTGGTGGGCCTACTACATCCTCGGCTGGGGCGGCTTCTGGTTCTGGGACCCGGTCGAGAACGCCTCGCTGATGCCGT
Organism: Reyranella sp.; assembly: GCF_965279465.1. NCBI lineage: Bacteria > Pseudomonadati > Pseudomonadota > Alphaproteobacteria > Hyphomicrobiales > Reyranellaceae > Reyranella > Reyranella sp. Next base: position 1,157,564 of record NZ_OZ257242.1, on the reverse strand, counting down.
GGCTCGCCGGCACCGCGCTGCTGCACTCCGCCATCGTGGTCGAGAAGCGCGAAGGACTGAAGAGCTGGACCGTGCTGCTCGCGATCCTCGCCTTCTCCCTCAGCCTGCTCGGCACGTTCCTGGTGCGCTCCGGCGTGCTGACCTCGGTCCACGCCTTCGCCCAGGACCCGGCGCGCGGGATGTTCATCCTGGCCTTCCTGCTGCTGGTCACCGGCGGTGGCCTCGCGCTCTACGCCTGGCAGGCGCCGAAGCTCACCTCCAACGCCCTGTTCCAGCCGGTCAGCCGCGAGGGCGCGCTGATCCTCAACAACCTGCTGCTCTGCACGCTCGCCGCGACCGTGCTGCTGGGCACGCTCTATCCGCTGTTCCTCGACCTCCTGACCGGCAACAAGGTCTCGGTCGGCCCGCCGTTCTTCAACGCGACCTTCGTACCGATCTGCGCACCGCTGTTCGCCGCGCTCTGCGTCGGCCCGTTCCTCGCCTGGAAGCGCGCCGAGCTCTGGCCAGCGCTCGCCCGCCTGCGCATCGCCTTCGCTGTCTCGGTGGTCGCCGCGATCGTCACCGCCGCCGCGATCGACGGCCGCGCGACGCTCTCGGCGGTCGCCTTCGGCTTCGGCGTCTGGCTGATCGCGGGCAGCGTCACCGAGTTCGTGATCCGCGCGCGCCGTGGGCGGCTCCGCACCATGACCCGCGCGGCGATCGGCATGACGATCAGCCACGCCGCGCTCGGCGTCGTCGTGCTCGGCGCCGTGGCGACCGCGTCGTGGCAGGTCGAGCTGATCCGGACGATGAAACCCGGCGACACCGCCCAGTTCGCCGGCTACGGCGTGACGCTCGAGCAGGTCGTGCCGCTGCAGGGCCCCAACTATATCGCCGAGCGCGCGACGATCACGCTCACGTCCGGCGGCGCGCCCTACACCGTGCTGACGCCCGAGCGGCGGCTGTTCACGGTGCAGAAGCGGCAGATCTCCGAGACCTCGATCCACACCAACCTGCTGCGCGACCTCTACGCCACCCTGGGCGAGGGCGACGCGACCCAGGGCTGGACCGTCCGCCTCTACTGGAACCCGCTCGCGCCGTGGATCTGGCTCGGCGCCGGCCTGTGCGCCCTGGGCGGCTTCGTCTCGCTGACCGACCGACGCCTGCGCGTCGGTGCCCCGCGCCGCTCGCGCGCAGCGGTACAGGCGGCGGAATGAAGAGTTGTCGTCCTGAGCGCAGCGAAGGACCTAAGGGTCCAACACCGCGGTGTCGACGCGCTAGGTCCTTCGCTGCGCTCAGGACGACAAGGAGATGAACCGCACCCTCTTCCTCCTGCCGCTGATGATGCTCGTCATCCTGACCGGCTTCTTCGGCTGGTCGCTGCTGTCGGGCCGCGACCCGGCGTCGATCGGCTCGGTGATGATCGGGCGGCCGGCGCCGGCGCTGCCGTTCGCCGATGCCCTGCTGAAATCGGGCAAGCCGGTGCTGGTCAATTTCTTCGCCAGCTGGTGCACACCCTGCCTCGCCGAGCATCCGCTATTCACGCGGCTGAAGGAGCGCGAGGGCGCCACGATCATCGGCATCGCCTGGAAGGACAAGCCCGAGGCGACGCGCGCCTGGCTGGCGAAGCTCGGCGATCCGTTCGCGCAGGTCGCCTTCGACCAGGACGGCAAGCTGGCGCTCGACTGGGGCCTGTCGGGCGTGCCCGAGACCTACCTGATCGACGCCCAGGGCATCGTCCGCCTGCACTTCCGCGGTCCGCTCACCGAGCGGGATTTGGCGACGATCCTGCCGCTGCTGAAGGCCGGGTCGTGACGCACTTCCGTCGCCACGAGCACAATTGTCATCCCGAGCGCAGCGAGGGATCTTTCGCGACCAGGAAAGATCCCTCGGCTTCGCCTCGGGATGACAGTTTTCGCTTGTGGGCGCTGTGCGTCCTGATCCTCGGCCTCTTCGCCTTCCCCGCCCTCGCCGTCGAGCCGTCCGAGATGCTGAAGGACCCCGCGCTCGAGGCGCGGGCGCGCGAGATCGGGCGGGCGCTGCGCTGCGTGGTCTGCCAGAACCAGGCGATCGACGATTCCAGCGCCGAGGTGGCGCACGACATGCGCCGCGCCGTGCGCGAGCGCCTCACCGCCGGCGACAGCGACGACGCGGTCATGGCCTTCATGACCGCGCGCTACGGCGACTACGTGCTGCTGAAGCCGCCGTTCAAGTCGGGGACGCTCGTCCTGTGGCTCGGCGCCCCGCTGGTCCTGCTCCTCGCCGGCGCCGCCCTGCTGCTCGCCGCCCGCAAGCGCCGCGCCCCCGAGCCGCCCGCCCCGCTGACCGAGGAGGAACGCGCCAGGGTCGCCGTGCTGTTGGCAACGAACGACCCTGTCATCCCGAGCGAAGCGAGGGATCCTTCCGGCCCCGGAAAGATCCCTCGCTTCGCTCGGGATGACAGCTAGGCCGTCATGCTCGAATTCCTCCTCGCCCTCCTGACCACCGCGACCGTCGCCACGCTGCTCGTCCCGCTGCTCCGGCCGCGTCTCGCCGCGACCGACCGGCTCGACAACGACACCGCCGTCTATCGCGACCAGCTTGCCGAGGTCGAGCGCGAGCGCGCGGCCGGCACGCTCCCCGACTCCGACGCCGCCGCCGCCCGCACCGAGATCGAGCGCCGCCTCCTCGCCGCCGCCGAGCGCGATCTTGCGCTGGGGGCGCGCTCCTCCAGTAGCGCCTCGTGGCACCGCTTCCTCACCCCCGCCCTCTGCCTCGTCATCCCCCTCTTCGCCCTCGGCCTCTACCTCCAGCTCGGCCAGCCCGGCCTCCCCGCCGCCCCCTTCATCGCCCGCCCCGCCGCGCCGCCGTCGCCCGACGCCGCGCCCGCCCCCACCGTAGCCGAGACGATCGCCGCCGCCCGCGCCCGCCTCGCCGCCCAGCCGGACGATCCCGACGCCCTGTCGGCGCTGGGCGAGGCGCTGACCGCCGAGGCCGACGGCGTGGTGACCCCGCCCGCCCGCGACGCCTTCCGCCGCGCGCTCGACCGGAACCCGGACGATCCGCGCGCGATGTTCTATCTCGGCCTGCACGAGGCGCAGAGCGGCGACGCGAAGGCCGCGCTCGAGCGCTGGCGGGCGCTCGAGCAGCGCTCGCCGCCGCAGGCGCCCTGGCTGCCGGCGCTGCGCGCCGAGATGCAGCGGGTCGCGCGCGCCGCGGGCCTGCCGGTGCCGCAAAGCCCGACCCCGCCGGCGAGCCCCGGAACGGCCTCACCGGCGCCGGGCATGCCCAACCCGACCCCCGACCAGATGCAGGCGATGCAGGGCCTGACGCCCGAGCAGCGCCAGCAGGCGATCCGCGGCATGGTCGAGGGCCTCGACGCCCGGCTGCGCGCCGCGCCGCCGGGCCGCGTGGAGGACCGCGACGCCTGGTTGCGTCTGGCCAACGCGCGCCGGGTGCTGGGCGAGAACGACAAGGCCGTCGAGGCCTATGCCCGGGCCGACGCGATCGCCGCCCTCGCGCCGGCGCAGCTCGTCGACTGGGCCGAGGCGCATGTCCGCCAGATCAAGCCGGGCGCCGCGCCGGGGCCCGAGGCGGTGGCGGTGCTGGAGCGGCTGGAGAAGGCCGAGCCCCGCAACGCGCTGGCGCTGTTCTATCTCGGGGCCGCGGCCTTCGCCCAGGGCGACAAGGCGGCGGCGGCGCGGCGGTGGAAAACGCTGCTGGCGTTGCTGCCGGCGGATGCGCCGATCCGCGCGATGCTGGAGGGGAAGATTAGGGAGGCGGAGGGGGCGGTTAAATAAAGCTGCCCTTACCTGCGAGCGCCGTTAATTAGAATTTTCGCGATTTCTTCACTGACGTGGAGCCCATTGAGAGGGGCGCGTCGTCTTCCGGACCGGAAGCTCAGCCGCCAATTAATTTACGGCGAATCTCGCTCAAGGTTACGGCGGGCTCATCGGGATTGAGCCGATGGTGCGCCAAGCGCTCCCTCAACTCGAGGATCTGCTCGGGGGTCACTGGCGGCGGCGATTCGTCGAAGGCGGCATCGTCGAGCAGTACATCGACGATTTCCATTCGCTCCCGCAGCGGGAGCTGTTGAAGCTGGTCCAGCAAGGCCTTCTTATCCATGCGTTCAAGATACTCGCCATGGTCGGATTTTCAACGACGCCCGGAAGCCCAATCTGTTTGTCGGCCGTCAGGCGGGCGACACTAACAGTGAAGGTGTCCGCGTCCGGAGTCCGTTCATGTGAAAAAGAACTCATCCGACAATCACTTGCTTCTGCTTGCACCGCTGGAGTTTGAGGCGATCAATTGCCTAAGTTCTTCGACGCCGATCGGTGGTTCTCTCCGATGAATCACCCCATGGCAATTAGGGCAAAGCGGAACTAAGTCACACTTGGGGTCCACGGAGTATCCTGGGCCGAGCTTCGATACTGGGGTGATGTGGTGGACTTCAATGAAACCAGCAGCCGCATCACCGTAAATTGACGTAAGCTCCGTCTCGCAGCCCTGACATCGAAGGCCATGGATTGCAAGCGCTGCGGCTCTGTTCCGCCGGTCCCGTTCGTATCTGTTAACTTGGACTCTGGTCAGCCCTCCTTCCGGGAAGCCGGTGGGGACGTCCATCAAGTCATCCCCGAGTTCTTCAAGCGGAAGCAGACAAATCACAGCTGCCGCAGTTCGCGAAATCCACCTTGAAATGAGCTTCTCGTCTTCTGCTGCACTGCCCAGTCCGATTGGAAGTTGACCCCTACGAACCTCGATCATGGCGGAATACCAAGGAAACATAGGTGAGCCTAGATCTTCAACCCTTGAGGTTTGATCATTGATCTTAAGATCGACAGTTGCGCCATCTTCGATGCACGCCTCCAAAACTGCTCTGAAGGCCCCATGTCGCGCTCGTTCCGCCTTCCCCATCTCCGTCACCAATTGGCCGCTGAACGCACCAGGTTCAAATCGCACCTCTACCGATCGCCAACGCGTGATAGCCGTGATCGAGAACGTCTGGGAGCTGGGATGGCCAGCGGGCGTTACCTCTATGAAGGGGTTATCCAATGACTTGAAGCCGCCACGCCCGTCAAAAGGCAACCCAGTCTCTTGGGTTACCAACAACGCGACTTTCTTCGGATCAGGTGGCATCGTCTTCTAAATCTGGATCCGGAAGTTGTTCTACAAGTTTCTCCAGAATTCGCGACATCTCATATCGCAGATCTTTGAAGTATTCTGAAGTTTGAGCTCGCATCGCCGTTAGCTCGGCCACTGCTAATGCCCAAAGCAAAGAGTCCATTCCCTGTACAGTGACGCTCCGACTGAGGTTCGGGACGTACACTTTGTGATAGTAAGGGTGGGACCGATTAATTCTAACGGCCCGCTTCTGCTCGACCATGATCGGTTCGAAGAGCATGCCGTTGGCTATGCCATCGGCCGGTTGCACATATACTTCGCCGGGAGCATTGGCGGAGCCCACAGGAAGCTTCAACCTGAACCGACCATGCGAATTGTTGACCTCTACTTCGCCCGTAGCCGGATTTACAACTTGAACGTCAGCTCCACCAACTGACGGTTCCCGATCGCGAATGTTGTTATTTGAATTTTTGTGCGCCCCTTCACTTTCCTTAGTCACTCGCTTCTGTTCGCCAACTCTGTATCTCCGGTCTGCTTCGCGCCGCGGCGCTGGCAGGAACGAGTCGTGCAGCCAGTCGTAAAGATCGTCGTTTAGACCGATCTGCGATTTTTTGATATCCAGATGAAATGCATCATCTAGGCGGTGATCAAACGAAAATTCTACGCGCAGCAAAGAACCATGCGGCTCATGCTGATACATTCCAAGCCATGTAGCCGCAACTAGAAGCCGATTTTCACGATAGATATATATACCTTGGCGAGGAGCTGAGATCTTTGCCTCATCTGCCAGTTCTTTCGACGGAAACTCTTCTCTTCTAGGTAGTATGAACGCTCGTACCGAAAATGATGCTTCGGCGTTTTTCCCCAAGTCTACCGGGACTGTCTGATTACCCACCATTTCCGAGAGTCCTTCGGCAAAGGGGTTCCAAGCCCCTATTTTTACATCGTTAACGTTCATCTCGACGTTGCGCGCCCTAGTGTCTTCTAGGTCTAAGAAGCGCTGATAAACCATGGAAAGATGGTCGCGTGCCTTGATAACAGTCTGCTTCAGCGCATTGCGGGCATGCCCCCCGCTGGGATTCGCATAATCCTTGAGCAAACGGTCGATCTTCGACCATACGACGACGGTTCCCGCTCGATCTGGAGCCACCTTATTGAGATGCTCGACGCCCTCCTTGTCGGGATCTCCAAGCTGCAGGTGCCACTTGCCGACTTGGCCAACATGATCCAAGTCCCATACCGCCATGATCGGTTTAGCTTTGCCCGACGCCCTTGAAATTACGGAAAGTCGTCTGCAGAAAGCCGTCGACGCGGTCTTGAGCCCGAGGCCGTACTTGCCAAGGCTTGCAGGATTGGGGCGCGCTCTTGCACCATAGCGCATCGCGTTCTTAAGCCCTTCGACATCCATTCCGTCGCCATCATCCGCAATGGCCACGCGCAAATTACCTCGGAAATCCATAGCAATTCGGAGGTCGATCAAATTGGCATTCGCGGCAACGGAATTGTCGACGATATCCGCAATTGCCGTATTGAAGTCGTAGCCTGTGTCACGAAGTCCTTCTATGACCCGCTTTGGATCAGGTAAGAGCTCGACATCGGTGGTAGCCATGATCTAATCCCCTCATATCTGCACGATTCGCCAACCCGATCCCAGCTTCAAAACACCAGGTGTGCTATCGGTCTGTTTCGCCCGCCGATGGCAAATTCGATACTCGTCAGGCGATTCCCGACTTAAGATAATGGTGTCGCCGGCGTTAAGAGCCTTTTGCCGGATGTATTTGGTCATGCGCGTGAGCCTGTACTCATTCCGCGTTCCGCCAAAGTGCCGATTATTGTAGTAAATGAACGCGAATTCCCAGTTGGTTCCATCATCAGCGCGAAAGAAGAGGTGACAACGTGGGTTGAGAGACCGAGGTTGGAGGCGCGGGAAGAACGCAAGAATGCGCTCATCCTTAGGTACAAGCATACCTGCCTGGTGTCCGCCCGTTTCGCCGGTATCGTTGGCGCTCAACGTCTTCGTGATTTGCGCAACTGTCATTGCTACAGCTTCCTTTTGCCGGCCAAAGGTGACCGCTCTAACGCTGCCATTACATCAGCCAAGTCCTCTTGTTCTCCACTCACGCCGACGACCGCGCCTTCGCTCATCTGCCGCTTGCGGTCCAAACGCTGATTAACAATCTCTTCGACGGTACCCGCAAAGAACAGCCTATGGACTGTGACCGGTAAATCTTGCCCCCGCCGGTATGCCCTGGCTGAAGCTTGGTCTTCAACTGCGGGATTCCATTCTAAGTTGTAGTGTATCACATGATTCGCTGCAGTAATATTCAAGCCCGTTCCTCCAGCCCGGGGGTTCAGCACGAGAGCCGCAGGGCCTCTCTGGTCGCTAAACTCATCGATGAGTGGCTGGCGTCCGTCTATGGCGAGGCGTCCGTCAAGTGACTTCGCAAATACGCCAAATTGCGTGTGGATCTCTGATACAATGATGTCCGACATCTCGGTGAAGGATGTAAAAATGAGTGCCTTCTCGCCGCGATCAAACAATTCAGCTAAGATTTCAAGCAACCGCTGGGTTTTTGAAAACGAGGCAGTGTCGCCTCTCTCGGACACCTCGATCAGCGCGGGATGCGCGCAGAACATACGAAGCTTGGTCAGTGCTACAATTGTCGCGGCTTTCCCGTATTGCTCGACGATTGATAAGCGCATTGCTTCATATGCGGTGGCCTCTGCTTCTTCTAATTCTAACGCTTGAGGAATATCGATCCGATCAGGTAAGTCGGTAGCGACATCGCGAATGCGGCGCCGAAGGGTGAAGGGGCTTATGAGTGGTTCCAATTCGATCGCGGCTTGGATTCCATCCTTGAAGGTCTTGGTGAAATCGGCTCGCTCACCAAGGTAATTGTGGTTGGTGAAGTCGAGTATCGACCAGAGGTCGAGGAGCCGATTTTCAAATGGCGTACCGGTCACGGCAAGTCCCGACTGCCGAGGTAAAGCCTTTACGGCACGGGTTCTCAGAGCATCCGGGTTCTTGATATTTTGCGCCTCGTCCAAGACCACAACCCTCCACTCGATCATGGTAAATAGAGCTGAGTCACGATGGATGTTGTCGTAGGATGTAATTACGACATCGTACCGGCGTAACTCCGCCGGCCGCCCCGTTCTGGTTGGCCCGTGATGTTTAAGGACCGATAGGGAAGGCGAAAACCGACTTATCTCCCTCTTCCAATTTTCGAGAAGAGACCCTGGTGCGATGATGAGCGAAGGAGAAAGCTTTCCCTCAGGAGTTCCGTCGGTGATCGCGCTAATGACTTGAAGTGTTTTTCCTAAGCCCATCTCGTCTGCGAGAAGAGCACCGACCTTTTGTTGCAGCAAGAAGCGTAGCCAACGCCAGCCGTCGAGTTGGTATGGATAAAGTTGGGCAACTATACCCCGCGGTCCATGCAGCACCTCAGGCGCCAAGGCTAACGCCATTTCCGCATCCAGCGGCAGGCGGTCTTCCACCGACGCAGCATCATTTGCCGCAGCGCGCTTCAGCGTTAGCAGTGCTGGAAGCGATCTAATTGGGACGCCAAGGCGTACTCCGGCCTGCGCGCAAAGACTATGCAGGTCTGCAGTAGCAACAGGATCGAGCGGATACCAAACGCCGTCATAAAGAAAATGACCGGTCTCAAGAGCTGAGGGTTCGAGGGAGGCTCGTATCCCATCTGATAGAGAGGCATCCAAGATTAGCCGGGGCAGCCCTTGAACCTGCTGCAACAGCGCAATTGGATGAGCTGGATAGCGCGAAAATGTGAGTTCTGCAGCCGCTCCCGTTTGGCCCGGCTCAACGTCACTCCATACATGTTCGCCTTCGACGATCGACCGAAAGACTTCTTCCGCTGAAACTTCGTCTCTTCCGTCCAGTACAAGACGGCCATCTACAACCGCCCAAGATCTCATGACGCCGACAGTCCATGTCTTGGAACCAACAATTGGCGGCCTTGAATTTCCAGCCTTCTTGTCCCGCCCTCCAGCCAGTTGACGCACTGCTCCATTACGTCATCGAAAGGCAGTTTGGTTCGTCCCTTGAGTGCGCATTCCCAGATCAGAGCAATACGCCATCCAGCTTCTGCCAATGCTGTCGAGGCTCGACAATCTACAATCTTATTGCCTTCGATCTTGTTGCGCCAGAATCGAGGGCGTGTACTTGGTAGCTTGTACAGATGGCAGTGGTGGCCATGCCAAAAGCAGCCGTGGACGAAAATCACCGCTTGCCATTTGGGCAAGACGATATCGGGCCGGCCAGGCAAATTCTTGGAATGTAGCCGATAACGAAACCCCCGACTGTGTAACGCAGATCTTATTTGCAGTTCCGGTTTGGTGTGTTTGCCCCGGATTCCGGCCATCATTTGGCTACGCACCATGGGCGAAACCACATCAGCCATAGGCTTCACCTATGGCTATGCGCTGGCGACGAAGCAGTGGTAACCTCGGTTCATCAGCCGTTTGCTCCAGTTCGAGCATCGGTGCCAACATTGCGTGAGCAACAGCTTGGATTACCGGAACAACGACGGAATTTCCAAACTGCTTGTACGCTTGCATATCAGAGACTTCGATTCGGAAAGTCCTGTCCTGGTTATCAAAGCCCATGAGTCGGGCGCACTCTCTCGGCGTCAAACGTCTAGGAGGTTTCGTGGGACCTTGGGATACCAATATTTCGGACCCGTCCTTATAGTAGCGAGCGGAGAGAGTCCTTGCGACGCTCTTGCTGTCAACTAAACCAAAGCCAAATCCATTCCCCGCCGCGCGATGTTTCTCTGCATAGTTCTTAAGATAGGACCAGAGATGCGGTGTCAGGGTGTACTTTGGGTTTACTTTCCCGTGAGGACCCACTACAAAACGGCCGTCTGCTTCATCGTCTTTAGAATGAAGAATTGTCCCGATCTTCGGCCCTTGTTCGGGGGAGGGAATACGAACGTCGTCCCAAGAAAACCCAACTTCGCGCTGAAATCCAACAATTATCGTGCGTTCACGATGCTGAGGAACGAAACCTTTCGCATCAAGGACTCGATAGTCGACCCAATATCCAAGCTCCCGCCGAAGAACATCCATTATAACTTTGAAAGTGATCCCACCGGCGTGGTTCACCAAATTTTTCACGTTTTCGAGAAGGAACGCCTTTGGCTTCTTGATACGGATAATCTTGGCAAGCTCAAAGAACAACGTGCCTTGCGCATCGCAAGCGAAGCCATGCGGGTTTCCAAGTGCGTTCTTCTTTGATACCCCAGCGATGCTGAACGGTTGACATGGGAATCCAGCTACAAGAACATCATGGTCTGGAATTCGGAGCATGGAAGCGTCGTTTTTCGTTACCTCGCAGATGTCACCATAGAATGGATGAGCAGCGATCGGAAAGTTAGCCGCATAAGTCTGTCGCGCATACTTGTTCCATTCGCAAGAGGCCACGCAAAGACCTCCCGCAGATTCGAACGCTATTCTCATTCCACCAATGCCAGAGAATAAGTCAACAAAGCGGAATTTTGCGTTGCTGGTAGTAGCGCATGCACGACTTTCAGCACGCTCCGCCAATAACAAGGTGACCGCTTTGCGTGGTTCGACCTCGCCACGTTCCCACCGATAGACCGACCTCAAATCGCAACCAACTAACTCGGCAACCTCATCCCGACTTAAGCCGGCGCGTTCACGTAGTTCTTGGAAGCTGAACTCATTCTTCATAAATGAACCTCGGTGGGGAATAATTTTGACAAAATGACATCAAAAGACCCCCAGCGCAATACAACTGCAGGTTTAGATGCCGGGGAGATAGTATCCCATTTTGGTGCTACCCGAAAAGAGCGCGCTAATTACCTCCCACACAATCGCCTCGCGCCCCATTCCGCGCTGACCTCCCGCGCATCATCACTCTTGAAGGAGGAAGCCATGCCTGATTCAACCCCCGCCACCACATCCACCGCCCCCGATGCCACCGTCGAAGCCTACGTCGCCACCTGGAACGAGACCGACGCCGCCCGCCGCCAGGCCGGCATCGCCCGAGCCTGGGCCGAGGCGGGCCGCTATCGCGATCCGCTCATGGCGAGCGACGGGCATGCCGGCATCGATGCCATGCTCGCGGCCGTGCAGGTCCGCTTCCCGGGCTTCGTGCTGCGGCGCACGTCCAAGGTCGACAGCCACAACGGGCAGCTGCGGTTTTCCTGGTCGCTCGGGCCGGAGGCGGGGCCGGCCGTCGTCGAGGGGGTCGATTTCTGCGCGCTCGCGGCGGATGGGCGGCTGGAGCAGGTGGTGGGGTTCATTGATCGAATGTGAGCGCCCGTGGCGCTCATCCCGAGCACTTGCGAGGGACCTTTGGGGCGGGTGGCTCCTGTGTCCTCCCCCTCCGACCGCGTAAGACGCGGCCACCTCCCCCGCGAAGCGGGGGAGGGAGGCTTTCTACGGGGTGAGGGGGAAAGAAGGAGGTGCGGAGGTGACGTCCGAGGGGACCGAATTTCGCTCCGCGCCATTTCTTTCGGCTCGCCCACAACTTGCTCACCCAGACGTGAAGAAACCCCCGGCACGGTTGTGCTAGGGGTCCCTATCAGACAGAAGGCCTGTCTTGCCCGGACCGCGCTACACACTTTGCGCGGCCGGGCTTTCTTTTTGCCCGCGCGGTGGCGCGGGCCGGGGAGAGGCCTACTGCGGGGTCGTCGTCGCCGGTGGCGCGGGACGGTCAACCGGAGCCGCGGGGGCCGGGTTGGTCGGGGTCAGGCCCGGGGCGCCGGGAGCTGCCGGAGTCGGGACCGTCCGCTCGATCGCGGGCTTGGGCGCCTGGGCCACCTCGGTGCCGGTGTTCGGCGCGCCGTTGAAATAGAGCATGCCGCCGATCAGGCCGATCGCGACCAGCAGGCCGAGCAGAATGTACGGGCCCTTGCTCGAACTCTCTTCTACCGCGGGCTCGAACGTTGCATTGCCGTAGCGGTCGTAGCCGGTGCGGTCGTTCGGGTTGGGCGTGAGAGGGTCCTTGGGGATATAGTCGCTCATGGGGGTTCTCCTCGTGTGTGTTGTCCTGCCCTTCCCAACGACTCCCGATTGCGATGGGTTGCGCGGTTTGACCGCTGAGCTGGACCGCTTCTGGACGCAATGGAGCCATAGTCATGCCTGATTCCGCGCTTCCCCGGTCGTCTGCCGTGCCCCCGGCCGTGCTCGACGACGCGGGCGCCGCCGCCCTGGTCGGCTCCTACGCGGCGGTCGGCGTCACCGCCGCGCAGAAGGACATCGGCCGGATCGACGCGCATCTCGCGAAGTTCATCGCCCTGTCGCCGATCTGCTTCGTCGCCACGGCCGATGCCGCGGGCAAGCAGGACGTCACGCCGCGCGGCGACCCGCCGGGCTCGTTCAAGGTGATCGATGCGCAGACCGTCGCGATCGCCGACCGGCCGGGCAACAACCGGCTCGATACGCTGAAGAACCTGCTGGAGAACCCGGAGATCGGGCTGATCTTCCTGATGCCCGGCACCAACGAGACGGCGCGGCTCGCCGGGACGGCGAAGCTGTCGGTCGATCCCGAGCTGCTCGCCTCGATGGCGGTGCAGGGCAAGGCGCCGAAATGCGCCATCGTGGTCAGCGTGCGCCAGGCCTATTTCCATTGCGCCAAGGCGCTGCTCCGCTCGCGCCTGTGGACCGGCGAATACGCCCAGCCCAAGGGCACCCTGCCCTCGATCTCGCGCATGGTCGGCGACCAGCTCGGCCTGGCCCTGAGCGAGGACGACAAGCTCAAGCGCGAGGCCGCCCTCGAGGCCAACTATCGCGACGGCCTGTGGGCCGATCCGAAATGACAGCTCGGGGAGGCTGGGAGCGCGGCTCTCCAGAGCCGCTCATGGGATTTGGCAACGCGATGAAGAGCGGCTCTGGAGAGCCGCGCTCCCAGCATGCCGCGGGCCTGCGATTGGCGCACGTCTTGCGTAAGGGCAAAATTGTCATCCCGAGCGCAGCGAGGGACCTTTAGCGATGCCAGACACTTACGTCCCGCCCCCCTACGTCGTCACCGGTCAGCGCGCCCGCCAGATGCGGGTCGTGCCGGCTGCCGTGCTCAAGAAGCTGTACGCGCGCTCGGACTGGGCCGGGCTGAAGCAGACCGCGGCCCACGTGCTGCTGCTGGTCGCCGGCGGTTGGCTGGTGCTGGAGACCCGGGGCACCTGGTGGGTCCTGCCGGCGCTGCTGCTGCAGGGCATCCTGGTCAACGCGCTGTTCGGGGCGATGCACGAGTCGGTGCACTACGGCTCGTTCAAGACGCGGCGCTATGCCGACCTGCTGGCGTTCTTCTCCGGCGCCGCGATCCTGAACAACGCCGGCTTCTACCGGCACTACCACATGGCGCACCACCGCTACACCCAGGACCCGCTGCGCGATCCCGAGCTGGTGACCTCGGGCACGCCGCGGACCTGGGGCAACTATCTCTACCGCGTGAGCTCGATCCCGTTCTTCAAGCTGCGCGTCCGCGACATCCTGCTGTTCCCGTTCGGCTTCCGCGGCAACGTCACCTACATCCACGAGAGCGCCTGGCCCGAGGTGCGGCGCTGGGGCCGCTGGCTGCTCGCGCTCTATGCCGTGCTGCTCGTGGGCTCGATCGTGCTGCGGACGGATGCGCTCCTGTGGGTGTGGCTGATCCCGCTCGCCGTCGGCGCGCCGCTGCTGCGGCTCTACCTGGTGTGCGAGCACACGCTCTGCCCCAACTCCGACGACGGTTTCGCCAACACCCGCACCACGCTCTGCAACCCGCTGCTGCGCTTCATCATGTGGAACCTGCCCTATCACGCCGAGCACCACCTGCTGCCCAACATCGCCTTCCACCACCTGCCCGAGGCGCACCAATACCTCCGCCCGCACCTCGAGCACGTGGCGAAGAGCTACACCCAGGTGAACCGCGAGATCGTGCGCAGCTTCGCATGAGAACCAGTGAAGGCGTCTTCGAGTGCGGCGACCTCGCGCTGCAGCGCGGCGGCACGCTCAGGGGCGCGCGCATCGTCTACAAGACCTACGGCACGCTCTCGCCGACGCGCGACAACGTCATCGTCTATCCGACGAGCTATTCGGCGCAGCATACCGACATCGAATGGCTGGTCGACGTGCAGCACTGCCTCGATCCCAGCCGCTACTTCATCGTCATCCCGAACATGTTCACCAACGGGCTGTCGACCTCGCCGTCGAATTACGACGGTGAATTCCCCGAGGTGACGACCTACGACAACGTCACCCAGCAGCGCCGGCTGATGAACGAGGTCTTCGGCGTCGAGCGGGTGAAGATGGTCTACGGCTGGTCGATGGGCGCGCAGCAGGCCTATCACTGGGCTGCGCTGTTCGGCGCCTCGGTCGAGCGCATCGTCGTCAACTGCGGCTCGGCCCGGACCGCGCCGCACAACTTCGTCTTCCTCGAGGGCGTGCGCACCACCCTGCTCGCCGCGCGGACCGAGGAGGAGGGCAAGCGCGCCATGGGCCGGATCTATGCCGGCTGGGCGCTGAGCCAGACCTTCTACCGCCGCGAGATGTGGCGCGGGCTGGGCTTCACCTCGCTCGAGGATTTCCTGGTGCGCTCCTGGGAGGCGGGCTTCGTGCGCCGCAACAGCCCCGACCTGCTGGCCCAGCTGCGGACCTGGCAGCTCGGCGACATCTCGGCCAACGACCTCTACCGCGGCGACCTCGAGATGGCGCTGGCCGGGATCAAGGCCCGGGTGCTGCTGATGCCGTCGGCGACCGACCTCTATTTCCAGACCGACGACAATCGTGCGGAATTACCGTTCCTGGCCGACGGAAAACTGGTCGAAATTCCGTCGGTCTGGGGCCATCGTGCGGGTAATCCGGTGGCAAATGCGGGCGATTCGGCGTTCATCGACGCCCAGGTGACGGCGCTTCTCGAGTCCTAGCCGCGCCGGGGCGGCTGTGCCAAGCTGCCGCCATGCCTGATTCGCTCCTGCCGCGGGATGGCCTTGTCATCGTCGCCAAGCGCGACTGCCCGACCTGCGTGCTGGTCGAGCCGGTGATGCAAAACCTCGACCGCGCCGGCCCGCTGACGGTGTTCAGCCAGGACGATCCGACCTTCCCGTCCGGCGTGCGCTCGGTGGTGTACGACAGCGAGCTCGAGCGCTCGTTCCATCTCAGGATCGAGGCCGTGCCGACCCTGATTCGCTTCGCCGGCGGCCAGGAAATCGAGCGTGCCGTCGGCTGGGATCGCGCCGAATGGCTGCGCGTCGCGGGCGAGGCCGCGACGGGCGACGGCCTGCCGGCGTGGCAGCCCGGCTGCGGTTCCAAGAGCGTCGAGCCCGGCGTGCAGGAAGCGTTGATCGCGCGCTACGGCGAGACCGGCCTGCAGTCGCGGGCGATCGCGCTGGGCCATTGGGACGACCCGATCGAGGCCTGCTTCGAGCGCGGCTGGAGCGACGGCCTGCCGGTCGTGCCGCCGACCGACGAGCGCATCCTGCGCATGCTGGGCGGTACCGAGCGCAAGCCCGACGAGATCGTCGGCAACATCCCGCCCAACCTGTCACCCTGCACCGTCGAGAAAGTGGCGATCAATGCGGTGATGGCCGGCTGCAAGCCGGAATACATGCCGGTCGTGCTGGGCGTGCTCGAGGCGGCGCTCGATCCGCTGTTCACGCTGCACGGCCTGCTCTGCACCACGCATTTCTCCGGCCCGCTGGTGATCATCAACGGCCCGGTCGCCCGGTCGATCGGCATGAATTCGGGCGTCAATGCGCTGGGCCAGGGCAACCGCGCCAATGCCACGATCGGCCGCGCGCTGCAGCTCATCGTGCGCAACGTCGGCGGCGGCATTCCGGGCGCGATCGATCGAGCGACCCTGGGCAACCCGGGCAAGTACTCCTTCTGCTTTGCCGAGGACGAGAGCGATCCCGCGTGGGAGCCGCTGGCGCAGCGCCGCGGCATCGCGGCGGGCAGGAACGCCGTCACGCTGTTCCATGGCGAGGGCGTGCACGGCTTCATCGACCAGAAGTCGCGTACGCCGGAGGAGCTGGTGCGCTCGCTGGCGATGGGCCTGTTCGGCGTCGGGCACCCGAAGCTGGTGCGCGCCGGCAACGCGGTGCTGGTTCTGTCGCCCGAGCATTACCGGATCTTCAAGGACGGCGGCTGGTCGCGCCGCCAGATCGAGGACGCGCTTTACGAGGCGTTGAAGCGACCCGGCAAGGACCTGGCCTGGGGCGCCCAGAATGTCGCCGAGGGCATTCCGCCGACGCATGCCGAGGAGATGATGGACAAGTTCGATCCGCCGCCCGACGGCGTGCTGATCGTTCGCGCCGGCGGCCCGGCCGGTCTATTTTCCGCGATCATCGGCGGCTGGCCCGGGCAGCGTGTCCGCGAGGAATGCCAAGCCGTTACCAGGGAGATTCGCCCATGACCTACGTCGAAAAGCTGCGCGATCCCACCGCCGAAACCTCGCCGACCCGGCGTGCCCGCCTCGCGCCGCCGTCCTCGCTCGACGGCAAGACGGTGGCGCTGATGGATATCGGCAAATCGCGCGGCAAGGAATTCATCGACCGCCTCGAAGGCCACTTCAAGGCTGCCGGCATCGCCACGAAGCGCTACGCCAAGCCGACCAACACCAAGGTCGCTCCCCTGGCGGTGATGCAGCAGATCGCTGCGGAGGCGCAGCTCGCGGTGATCGCCTTAAGCGATTGAGGCTCCTGCACATCGTGCAGTCTGCACGACCTCTACAATCTCGATAACCGCGGCCTGCCGGGCGTCAACATCGTCACTACCGAGTTCGTCGACGGCGTCACTGCGCAAAGCGACTCACTGGGCTTCGAGCCTGCTGTCGTCTACGTCCCGCACCCGATCCAGAACCGCACAAGGGAAGAGATCGAAGCCCTCGCCGATACCGCCTTCGAGAAGGTGCTGGCGGCGCTCAAGATGTCCTGAAGTCCAGCTCTTGGCTCCCGCCATGTCGATGCCATCGGGCGCACCGAACACCGCCAAACAAATTTGCGAACGATTCGCACTTGCGGTAATCTCTGCCGCCTCGGCGATAATGTTGGGAAATCAGGTACGCCTCGTGACAGCTGATATGGCGACCCTCTTCGTTACGCATCGCGGCTCGCTGGTGGACTACGCGAACGCCATCCTGCGGGATCGGGCGGGCGCCGAAGACGTCGTCCAGGAAGCCTGGCTGCGCTTCAGTGCAGCGATCGACGGCGACAAGGTCATCAATCCCGTCGGCTATCTCTACCGGATCGTGCGCAATCTCGCGCTCGACGGGGCGACCCGGCGTTCCGTCGAGGCACGGAAGACCGCGGAAGCCGCCGACCTGCTGCCGTCCGAGGCTCCGAGCTCCGAGCAGGTGCTCTATTTTCGCGACGAACTGCGCGTGCTCTCGGCGGCGCTGGCCGAACTTCCGGAACGCACCCAGGCGGTGTTCCGCATGTACCGGCTGGAGGGCCGTACCTTGCAGGCCATCGCCGGCCATTTCGGTATTTCTGTCGTCCGCGCTCACCAACTTGTGAAAGAGGCGTTGATGCACGCCGCAGCGCGACTGGAAGCATCCGGGGAGTAAGCCGGCTGGAAGTCCCGCGCGCCGCGCCTTAAAACCGACAGGGGCTTTTTCGTCTGTGGTGAGAGAGGCGCGCCGCGTTCCTCTCGCTGAGACGCAAGCGAGGATCGATTGGGGGCAGCTGCAGACAAGGGGGAACCGTCCCGCGCGGAAGCCGCGGAATGGCTCCTGCGCCTGCAGGCAGCGCCCGAGGATCTGGCTCTTCGCCAGGACTTCGAGACGTGGCTGGCGGGCGACGAGTCCCGCCCCCGAGCGTGGCGGAGTGTCCAGCGGGTCTGGGGATTGTCCGGCGGCCTGCCAGCCCCGCCCGAAGACACGGGCGCAGTCGCGCCGCCGCCACGAGCTCGCATCAAGGGCTGGCGCGTGCTGGGCGTCGCGCTGGCAGCACTCGCCGCCTTCTATTTGGCGCCGATCATCGCCTTGCAATGGGAAGCCGATTACACGACCTCCGTCGGCGAACTGCGGGACGTGACGCTTGAGGACGGCAGCCTCATCCATCTCGACGCCGGCAGCGCCATCGCGGTGAACTACGGCGCGACGCGGCGCGAAGTCTCCCTGCTGGCAGGTCGTGCCTTTTTCGAGGTCGTCCCCGGCGCGGACCGGCCGTTCGTCGTCCGGGCCGACGATGTTACCGTAACCGTCACGGGCACGGCCTTCGAGGTCCGCGCCGCTGCCGACGGGCTCGCGGTCTCCGTGCGGTCGGGAACGGTGGAGGTCGAGGCCGACCGTGACGGCCGGCCTGCCCGAAGGCTGACTGCCGGCGAGCGCCTGGCGATCGACCGCCATTCCCGGAAGGTCGAGCAGGCGAGGATCGCGCCCGAAGATGTGGCGTCGTGGCGCGAGGGCCGGCTCGTGGTCGACGGCGTGTCGCTTGCGGAAGTTGTCGAAGAGCTAGGCCGCCATCATCGGGGCTTCATCGTCATTCGCGATCCGGCGCTCGCGGCCCGGCGCGTCACGGGAGTGTTCGACCTCCGCCATCCCGTAGACGCGCTGGACGCGATCGCCCGCAGCCAGCGGGCCTCGATCACGCAGATCACGTCGCACCTTCTGCTGCTCGCGCCAGCCCCCGGGTCTTGAGAGCTTCCGGATTTTTCGCGGCGCCTCCTTAAATCGCCGCCTTCCTGACCGTCCTCCTTCGAAGGCGAATGATCCTCATTCGCCACAGAGGCCCGCACCTGCCGGCACGGGCCATCGGCGGAGTGTCTCGTGCCTGCGACCAAGTTCGGCCACCATACCTCTCTCCTGACCGCCCTTCTGGTTGCCGGCTTGCCAGCTGCGGTATTGGCGCAGACCGCATCGGGCGACGCTCCGCTCGAGGCGCAGGCGGCCCAGCGCACATCGTTCGACATTCTGGCGCAGCCTATGTCCCAGGCCTTGACGGCATTCGGCCGTCAGTCGGGTCTGCAAATCGCCGTCGATTCATCCGCGGTCGCCGGCAAGTCCAGCCCGGGGGTGAGCGGACAGATGGCGCCCGACCAGGCGCTGCGCCAGCTCCTGGCAGGCTCCGGCCTCACCTACCAGTTCAACTCGGCCACCGCCGTGACGGTCACGGGGCCGCCGCCATCCGCACCGGGGCCGGGCCCGGGATCGAGCGCCGTGCAGCTCGATCCCGTGCGTGTGCAGGCGGCTACCGTGCCGCCGCAGGCAGAGATCGGCAACCTGCCGCCGCCCTATGCCGGTGGCCAGGTGGCGCGCGGCGGCAAGGTCGGCCTGCTCGGCAACCGCGACTTCATGGATACGCCGTTCAGCCAGACGACCTACACCAACGACTACATCAGGAACCAGCAGGCGCGTTCGCTCACGGACGTGCTGTCGACCGACCCGACCCTGCGCACGGGCTATCCGAACGGCAACGTCTTCGACGACCGAGTCGTCATCCGCGGTATCCAGGTCTTCAATCCCAATTACGGCTTCGGCGGCCTCTACGGCATCGTGCCCAACCAGGTGGACCTGACCGGCGTCGAACGGATCGAGGTCTTCCGGGGGCCGACCGCCTTCCTGAATGGCGCGCTGCCGCAGGCGGTCGGCGGGACGATCAACCTGGTGCCGAAGCGGGCGACCGACGATCCGATCACGCGTGCGACCGCCCTCTATTCGTCCGATGCGCAGTTCGGCGGTGCCGTCGATGTCGGCCGCCGCTTCGGCCCGGACAACGCCATCGGCGCGCGGGCAAATGCCAGCTACATCTCAGGCCAGACCTCCGTCTGGAACCAGACGTCCGAGAAGCTGGCCATGACGCTGGGCCTGGACTATCGCAGCGAACGCACGCGCCTCGATGCCGACATCGGCTACCTGAAGCGCAACATCGGCGCTTTCCAGGGCGGCATGTTCCTGGCGGCCGGCGTGCCGCTGCCGCCAGCGCCCGACGCGCGCCGCAGCTCCTACCAGCCCTGGGAACGACTCCAGGGAAACGATCTCTACGGCGCCTTGCGCTTCGAGCATGACATTCTCGAAGGCCTCACCGGCTTCATCAAGGCCGGCGCCCGGCGCAGCAACTACACCTCGATGTTCCTCAACCAGAACATCAACAACTACAACGGCAACACGAGCACACTGTCGGCCGGGCAGTTCCAGTCCTCGGTCGAGTCGCTGTCTCTCGAGGCGGGCTTGCGGGGAACCTTCAATACCGGCCCCCTCAAGCATGAGGCGGCGCTGATCGGCGACTACCTGAAGACGCAGAACTTCACCTTCAACAGCGCGCTGGCGATTCCGACCGCGTCCAACATCTACTTCCCGACCTACCTCTTCGCGCCCAACACGGCCACCGTACGCACCGCGCCGCCGCCGTTGTCGTCCGATACGGTCTATTCCAGCGTCGGCGTCGCCGACGCCGTGTCCTTCTACGGCGACATGTTCCAGATCATCGGCGGCGCGCGCTGGCAGCGCATCCAGAGCGCCAACTACAGCGCCGTCACCGGCCTTCCGACGAACGGCAACGACACGGCCATCATCTCGCCGTCGGTCGCCCTGGTCGTGAGGCCCGTCAAGCAACTGATGTTCTACGGCAACTACATCCAGGCCCTGCAGCAGGGGCCGATCGCCGGCGCCGGGCTGCGCAATGCCGGCGAGCAGTTTCCCGCCTTCGTCACCAACCAGTTCGAGATCGGCGCGAAGGTCGACTTCGGCACCTTTGGCGCGACGCTCAGCGCCTTCCAGATCACCCTGCCCAGCTCCTACACCGACCTCGCGACCAACACGCTGGTGACCAACGGCCAGCAGCGCAACCAGGGCCTCGAGTTCGTCATGTTCGGCGAGCCGGTCAACGGCCTGAAGCTCAACGGCGGCTTCACGGTTCTCGACGCCAAGCTGACCAATACCCAGGGCGGGAGGAACAACGGCAACCAGGCCGTCGGCACGACACCGTTCCAGGCCTCGCTCACCGCCGACTGGGACACGCCGTTCCTGCCGGGCTTCGGAGTGCTGGGCCGCGTCATCTACAACGGCCAGGTCAACCTCAATGCCGCCAATACGCAGTGGGCGCCGCCGTGGACGCGATTCGACGCCGGCTTGCGCTACACGTTCGAGCGGGCGGACGGCAAGCCGATCAGCCTGCGGGCCAACGTGATCAACCTGTTCGACGCCAACTACTGGGTCGCGACCAGCTCCTTCTTCGTCCAGAACCAGCCGCGGACCTTCATGCTGTCCCTGACCGCGGACTTCTAGGACAGCGCATTGATGATGCCGCACACAGGTCAGATGCGCCGGGAGCGCGGGTCTCCAGACCCGCTCGGAGTCATGAGCGGGTCTGGAGACCCGCGCTCCCAGCAGAACGATGAGCATCTCGCATGCAATGGCGTGGGCACGGTACGTCGCCATCGAGGGCGGCGGTAGCGACGATGGTGGGCACGGCATCCCGCTCGGACCTGCATGATGCCGGACGGATCGTGCTGCGCGTGCTGGGCGTCGCCGTCGGCGCCTATGCCGCAAGCGCCGCGCTCGTGGCCGGCGCAGTGGCCCTCCTGATGCTGGCGGGTGCCGACAAGAGGGATGCCTTCACCGTGTGCAGCATCCTGGGTTTCGCGGTCTATGTCGCGCTCGCGCTGTGGGCGGCCGCCGTGCGCCGCCTGTCCGTGCTGTTCGGCGTGCTCGGGCTGACGACCGCGCTCGGTGCCGCGCTCGGCTTCCTTCCTGCCTTCGTCGGCCGGGCGTGACATGGGCGCGACATTCAGGGAATCGCTGAACTGGTTGCATACCTGGACGGGCCTGGTCGTCGGCGTTCTGCTGTTCGCGATCGTCTGGACCGGCACGCTCTGCGTATTCGACCGCGAGATCGACCGCTGGATGAACCCGTCGACGCGGCTGGTCTACGGGGGCGAGCCGGTCTCCATCGACGAATTGCGCGCGGAAGCGGCGAAGCTCTCGCCACGCGCCGCCCCCTGGGCGATCGCGCTGCCGACACCGCGCGATCCCTTCCTGTGGATCGGCTATCGTGCGCGAACCGGCTTCGACCGCAGGTTCTTCGATCCGGCGACACTGAAACCCGTGGCCGCGCCCGAGAGCTGGGCGGGCACGCGGTTCCTGTTTCCCTTCCACTACTCGCTCCATATCAAGATCTGGAATCTCGGCATCTGGCTGGTCGGTTTCGCGGGCGCGGCGATGGTGGCGCTCTGCGTCTCGGGCGTGATCATCCATCGCAAGATCTTCGCGGATTTCTTCACCCTGCGCCGGTCGCGCCAGCCGCAGCGCCTGCTGCTCGATCTCCACAACGGCGCCGGCGCGCTGGGCTTCGTCTTCCACATCGTCATGGCCTTCACCGGCCTGACGATCCTGGCTTCGGTTTATTTCCCGTCAGGCGTCTGGGTCGCCTTCGACGGCGGCCGTGCGGGCTATGTGCGTGAGACCTACGATGTCTTTTCCCGTCCGCGGCTCGGCCAGCCAGGCGGGCCGCTCGCCTCGCTCGATGCGATGGTCGAGACCGCCCGCAAGGAATGGGACGGGCTCGGTCCCGGCCTGGTGCGCGTGTTCTACGACGGCGACGCCAATGCATACGTCGAGGTGCGGCCCTCGATCGAGCGCGAGGTCGAGATGCGCACCGATCCGTTCTACTTCGATGCCGCGACCGGTACCGTGCTTCATCGCACGCAGATCCGGCCCACCTCGCAGTTCCAGCAATACCTCACCGGCCTGCATTTCGTGCAGTTCCGGCACTGGACCCTGCGCTGGCTGTTCTTCGGCCTGGGGCTGCTCGGCTGCCTGCTGATCGCTACGGGTTTCCTGTTCTGGGTCGAATCGCGCCGCAAGGCGCACGAAGCGGCAGGCAAGGCTGCCAGCCTCCGGCTCGTCGAGGGGCTTGCCGTCGGCAGCACGGCAGGACTGGTCGTTGCAACGCTGGCGTTCTTCGTCGTCAATCGCCTCCTGCCGCCGGGTGCGACGTGGCTGGGTGCGGCCCGGTACGAACTCGAGATCTGGGCCTTCTTCGCCGTCTGGGTCTTGTCCTTCGCCCACGGCTGGGGGCGGCGCGGCAGTGTTGCCTGGAGCGAGCAATGCTGGATCGCTGCAGGCCTTGCGGGGTTGGCCGTCATCCTGAATGCGCTCACGACAGGCGATCACATCCCGCGTGCGCTCGCCGACGGGAAGCTCGCCGTGGCCGGCATGGACCTCATGCTGCTGGCGGCTGCCGCAGCGGCTGCCGTCACCGCCTGGCGCCTGCATCGGAACCGGCTGTCTGCCGCGCCCGAACGCCGACATCTGCATCATCCAGTGGGGAGCCAAGTGCCATGAGATCGTTTTTCGCCGCCGCCGTTGCGGCATCCCTGTTCGCCGTTCAGCCGGTGTCGGCGCATCACCTCTGGATCGAAGCCGACGATGGCGGCGCAAAGATCTTCTTCGGAGAGTTCGGAGAGAATCTGCGCGAGGCCTCGCCGGGCACTCTCGACAAGATGGAGCCGAAAGCAAGGCTCGTGACGCCGGCCGGCGAGCGTCCCCTCGACGTCCGCAAGACCACCGACGGCTTTGCCGTGCCGGGCAAGCCCGGCGCTGGCGATAGCATTATTGCCGAGGATACCCGCTATCCGGTGTACGTCGGCACCCGCGACGGCAAGACGACTCGCTCAATCTACTGGCCGGCCGCCCGGTTGGTCGGTGACCGCACACCACGAGCCGGCGTGCTGGATCTCGACGTGGTGCCTATCGCCGGCAACAGGTTCCAGGTCGTCTTCAAGGGCAAGCCGCTGCCCAAGGCGAAAGTCGAGGTCATCACGCCGTCCGGCTGGGGTCGTGAGGCGCTCTCCGGAGAGGACGGAAGCTTCGCAGTCGCGTTGCCGTGGCAGGGCATCTACGTATTCGAAGTGCATCACAACGACCGGACCCCGGGCAAGCGAGGTGAGGACGCCTATGATGTGATGAACTACGTCACGTCGCTGACGGTCATGCAGCCGCAGGGATTGGAGCCGCTGCCACCGCCGCCGCCGGCCAAGCCTCACTGAGCCCGGCGGTACCGATGGCGGCGGGCCTGCTGATCGCCCTCGCGCTGGTTTCCTACTTCGGCTTCGCGCTGCTGGCTCTCAGCCAGGACCGTCATTGGCTGCGGGCGGGCGGCAAGCAGACCTGTCCCGCGCGCCTTGCGATGCCGATGCGTGCGGCGGGCTATGGCCTGCTGCTGGCCGCACTGGGCCTCGCCTTGCTCCGCGACGGCCCGAGCTTCGGCAGCCTGCTATGGGTGGCCATGCTGACAATCGCCGCGCTCTGCGTCGTTGCCACTCTCGCCTGGCGCGCAGCCTGGCTGCGTCCGGTCGTTCGCGCGCTCCAGCGCATCGCGTAACGCTTCAATCCTTTTCGGGGATCACCGACGGCGCCACGATCTGGTCGCTGTCGGGGGGTGTCGGGGCAGCTTGCGGTAGCGGCGGCGGGGGCGTCGCCGGCAGGAAGGCGGCGACGGCAGCGGCGGTGCCTTTGGGGTCCTCCTCCATCGGGTCGTGGCCGGGCTTCTCGAAGATTGCGAGCTTCGCGCCCTTGATGTCGCCTTGGAGGCGGAAGGCGTCGGCGACCGGTACCCAGCGGTCCTGAGCGCCCCAGATGATCAGAGTCGGCACGTCGAGACGCCTGAGCGGCGTCGGGTCGAGCGGGTCCTGGCTGCGTGCGCGCAGCAGGGTGGCCGGCCTGTTGCCGGGAAAGCGCTGCAGCTCGCCGAAGCGGCGCACCCGCTCGGACGTGATCAAGGCCGGGTCGCTGTAGATCTCGGTCATTGCCCGACGCAGCATCCAGTCCGGCTTGAAATAGATGCCGATGTCGCCGATCAGCGGCGCGCGGGCGAGTCGCGTGCGCAGCGGTGCTTCGCCTTCGGGCGGATAGGCGGACGCGTCGACCAGGATCAGATGGCTGACCCGCTCCGGCCGCGTCGCCGCGAAGCTCCAGGCCACGGCGCCGCCCATCGAATGGCCGGCGATGGCGAACCGATCGAGCTGCAGCGTGTCGGCCAGCACTTCGATGAAGTCTGTATAGGCCTCGATCGTATAGTCGCTGCGCGGCCAGGAGCCGGTCAGGCCGTGGCCCGGCAGATCGACCGAGATCAGCCGGTAGCGGTCCCTGAGCTCGGCGACCCAGCCCTCCCACATATGCAGCGAGCCCAGCGAGCCGTGGATCAGCAACAGCGGCATGGCGTCGGCCTTGCCCTCGTCGCGGACATGGACATGTGTGCCGCCGACGTCGATGAAGCTCGACGGCGGCTGGCCGTAACGTTCGATCAGGTAGTTGCGTGGCAGATCGGGCGCGTAGGCCCAAAGCGCCACGCCCGACAGCCCGCCCAGCGCGAACAGCAGCACGAGCGGCAGATGCCGCCAGCGCGAAAGCCGCTGGTCCTCAGCCCTGCTGCGGCGCGGCGGCATGGTCGGTCGCGGGCTTATCGCGCAGCACTTCGGCCAGCCGGTCGAGGTCGCGCAGCTTGAATTCCGGCGCCGCCTTCGGATCGACGATCTTCTCCTCGATCAGCCGGGCCAGGATCGTGCGGTTGAGGTCGTTGCTCACGATCAGCCGGTCCTCGAGCTTGGCCACGAAGACGAACAGCTCGAACTCGAGGCCGGTCGGGGCGATCCGGGCGAATCGGATGATCGGCTGGGGCACGCGCAGCACGCGCGGCTGGTTGAGCGCCGACTCGCGCAGAATCGCCTCGAGCTTCGCGACATCCGTGCCGAGCCCGACGGTCAGCAGGATGTCGACCCGGCTCGACGTGTCGGAGTAGGTCCGGTTGATCACCGGATTCTGCAGGAAGACGCTGTTGGGCACGATGACATGCGTGCGCTGGAAGGTCTCGATCTCGGTGGCGCGGATGTTGATGCGCCGCACGAAGCCCTCGTGGCCGGTCACCGACACCCAGTCGCCGGCCTTGATCGGCCGCTCGATCAGCAGCATGACGCCCGAGATGATGTTGTTGGCGATGTTCTGCAGGCCGAGGCCGATGCCGACCGACAGCGCGCCCAGCACGATCGCGAGGTTGGTGAAGTCGATGCCCAGCGCGCCGATGCCGACCAGCACGGCGATGATCACGCCGGCATAATTCAGGCCGGCATCTATCGACTGGCGCAGCGGCATCGGCGCCTCGACCGTCGGCATCACCCGATCGCGCACGATGGCCCGCACCAGCCGCGCCAGCAGCAGGCACACCGCGAAGGTGACGATCGCCATGCCGAGATTGGCGAGCGAGATGGTGACGCCGCCGATCCGGATGCCGTAGAGCAACTGGCCGAAGCCCCTCTCGACGGCGTCGACGTCGATATTCCACGCCTGCGGCAGGCCGAAGGCGAGCAGCAATACCAGCAGGCAGTCGAACAGCAGCAGCGCGATATGCTGGCCGTACAGCGCCTGGTGCGACGCCATCCCGAAGACGCGGCGCACCCAGGCGCCGGTCGGGGTGTCCGGCGCGGCCATCGTGTCGAGCAGGTCGTCGACGACGCGATGCGCCAGCAGCGCGCCGACGATCATCAGGCCGCTGTTCGCCAGTGCCGACTGGATGTGCGAGGCGAGCGTCGTATAGCCCAGCAGGGCGAACAGGATCGCGGAGAGCATGGCGACGCGCAGCACGACTCGCGACGCGGTCCACCAGGGGCCGCCGACCAGTGCCGGGCGGTCCTCCCCGCCCTCGGCTTCCCTGGCATGCCAGGCCTTGTTGGCCAGGACTGGGAGGGCGAGCAGGGCGACTGTGGTGGCGAGCACCAGGGCAGCGACTGACGCGAGGGCGCTCCGCTCGCCGCCCTGGGTCAAGGCGACGAACAGGATCTCCAGGCTCGTGCTGCCAATCATCAGCCGCCGCAGACTGGTCGATAGGTGCTGGGCGCTCGAGTCGGTAAAGTCGAGCACGCGGGTCGACCGGTTCGGCGCCAGCAATGTCGCACTGAGACCGACGACCAGCAGCACGAGGATGATGCTCGAGATCGTGTGCGGGAGCAGGACGTCGATCGGCGAGGGCGGCTGGCTCGCCACCAGCAGCCGGCCGATCAGCCAGACGGCGAGGATCGGCACCAGTACCAGACCGAGCCCATCGATGGCGGCGGCGATAGTACGGTCGTGCGGGCCGAGCAGCGCGGCGCGCGCGCGGCCAAAGCGGAGGCGAAGGCTGCGGCCGGCCCACCACAGGCCCGCCGTGATCAGGGCCCAGATCGCCAGTGGCGCAAGATCCCGCTCGTCCGATGTGAGAGTCCGCGGGCCGTCGCGGCTCCAGACCGTGAGGGCAGCCCACAAGGTGCTGCTCGCGTCGAGGAACTGCGGCCACAGCCCGCTCCAGACCTGCCGCGACAGCGGCGAAGAATCCTTGTGCAGCAGGGTCTGCAGCACGACCTGCCCCCGCAGCTTGGTCAGGCGCTCGAGCAGCTGGTCGGCGCGCGCGATCACGACCTCGCATTGCTTGACCCGGCTTTCGCTGATCGTGGCCTGTTCGGTCAGCCGCCCGCGCTCGGTCTTCACGTCATCGGTTTCGGCCGCCTGGTCGGGACCCGGCTTGACCTCCAGCGGTGCCAGGAGCTTGCGGGTGTCGGCGAGCTCGTTTCGCGCGAGGGCCGCCGCGGCAAAGGCCGCCGCGCGAACATCCGAGGCCTGCTCGCGCAGGGCATCGATCTCCGCCGGCACGAGGCTTTCCTGGTCAGATCGGTTGGCGATGCGGTCGAGCTGGCGGGTCCACAGCTCGATGAGCTGCGAGAACGGCCGCTGCGGTGGCGTCACGGTCTGCCCGGACGCTGGGATCGCGAAGCTCAGAAAGGCGAATAGCAGGCACGCAAGGACGGGAAGGAGGCGTCCTCTTTTCCCTCCCCCGTAATCGCTGTTGGATTCACACATTTCGAAGCCCGAGGGTGGTGCCGTATTTGATGTCGTTGAACTTTGCGAGACCGATGCGCATGAGCTTTGGCCCGGGCTTACCGTAGTAGCCGGTCCAGCCGCCGAGGCGGGCGATGACCCAAGCAGCGAAGGCCAAGCTGCCTGTGGGATGGGGATTGCGTTGGCGCGCAGTCTTGCCTTCGAGCCTTGCCGAGACGGCCTCGAGGATGGGCCGGTCGTCGGGATCGAAGGCATCGCCAAGCTGTCGATCGGTGTTGCCGTCGCGGGCCTGCACGAGTTGCTTGATTGTTACGGAGGCAATCGTGGCGGCGGCGACGAAGTTGATCATGGCCTGCGGCTCGCCGATGTCGGCGTCTTCGATGTCGAAGCCAGCGGTCTTGAGGGTGCGGAAGAACTCCTCGATGGTCCAGCGCTGGCGATACAGGTCAATGACGCGCCGTACCTGGCCGCACTCTGCGACCGGATGGGTCGTCAGCAGTCGCCAATGTATCGGCTTGCCGTCGGGCGGTGTCGAGATCTCGCGGACATCGACCAGCGTCAGGCCGACTGTCGCAGGCAATGCCGGATCGGCGCCATGCAATGGCCGGCGCAGAGCCACCGGCGCAAAGCGCAGGGCCAGTTCAGCGTGACGCTTTGCTCGTCCGGGGGCGGCCGGGATGGTCGTGGCGAAGCGGCCCTGCTCGGGTTGGCCGTCAATCATCCCGAACAGCAAGCCGTCCGCCGGCTCTTCGGTCAGCCGTTCGATCCGCCGGTTCTGGCAGGCGCGCACGATCAGATGCACGTTCGCCGGCCGGCGCGCGAACAGCTCGTAAAAGTCGCTCTCGCGGTCCGATACCACCGTGATGCAGCGCGCCTCGGCCAGAACCTCGCCGGCCTGCTGCGCTCCCTCGATCCAGCGACGCGACTCCTTGGCCGCCGTCGTCCGTCGGCGCCGCGGCGCCAACTCGGCCCGGCCGCGGTTCCACACCTGCATCGACACCAGGCCGAGCAGTCCGCCGCTCCCCGCTTCCACTGCCAGCACCGGATGAAGCAGCAAACCGCTCAGCACACCGCCCTTGCCGACCGCGCCATAGCCCGCCTGCCGGGCCCGACGGCCGCCCAGCACCAGTTCGCTGGTATCCTGGATCGCGACAACATCGCGCCCTGCGACGCGCTGCGCCGTCAGCGCACCGGCGTGCCGCGACATCGCCCCGGCCGTCACCGACCGGTTGCGCAGAAAGCGGGTGAACTGAATCTCACGGGCCCGCGTGCCGCCAAGCCGACGGATGCAAGACCCAGGATCGCCAACCAGAGCCGCGTGCAGGCAGGCCCCCCTTTTTCCAGGCGGCGGTCGCCAAACCGCCCCAGTCCGTACTCCACAACAGACATCGACTTCTCCCATCGCCAAAACGGCTTCAGGGAATCGACGTTCTGCCTCCCGCGCAACTACGATGTGTGAATACGATAGCCCGTAATCGGGGGAGGTGGCGCGGTAATCCGCGACGGAGGGGGCGTGATGCACCATCTCCGCCGCCCTCCCCCTCCGTCGGCGTAAGACGCCGACACCTCCCCCGCAAGTGGGGGAGGGAACGTTGCGAGCCTTGATCCTCCGCATGCCCGCTAGGTACCACGGCCCGCCGTTGATATCCGTGGTTTATCAGCGCCTTCCTGCCCGACCGTTGACACGGCGGTTCGGCCGGGGAACCTTGCAGTCCGAAAATCAACCGTCTGAGGGGAGTGAATGGCATGGCCGACAGCAAGAGCACGGTGGGTGAGGTTCGCGTTGCGCCCGACCGGCTGCATGCTTTCACCATGGCGATCTGCCGCGCCGACGGCAGTTCCGAGGCGGAGGCCCGGCTGGTCGCAGACCATCTGGTCCTCGCCAACCTGTACGGTCACGACAGTCACGGCGTCGGCATGATGCCGGCCTATATCCAGAACACCACGACCGGCCGCTGCATCCGTAACCATCATGCAAAAATCATCAAGGATAATGGTGCAGTGGTCGTGATCGACGGCGGCGTGGGCTACGGCCAGGTCGTTGCCAAGGAGACGATGGATATCGGCATCGAGCGGGCGAAAAAGCACGGCGTCTGCGTCATCGGTCTCACCAATGCGCATCACATCGGACGCATCGGTCATTGGGCCGAGCAGTGTGCGCGGGCCGGTATGGTCAGCACCCACTGGGTGAATGTTCACGGCCACAAGTCGCTCGTCGCGCCGTTCGGCGGCGCCGAGCCGCGCTACTCGACCAACCCCTACTGCACGGCCGTGCCGCGCAAGGGCAAGGAGCCGATCGTGCTCGACTTCGCGACCAGCCAGGTGGCGATGGGCAAGGTCCGGGTCGCCAACAACAAGCAGATCCAGATGGAGCCCGGTCTGCTGATCGACGCGGCCGGCGTCGACACCACGGAACCGGGCGTGATGTACAATCCGCCCTACGGTGCCATCCTGCCGTTCGGGCTGCACAAGGGCGGCGGGCTGGCCGTGATCTGCGATCTGCTGGCCGGCGCGCTGACCGGGGGCAAGACCCATTCGCCGGCGACCATCCGGGAAGGCACCGACATCGTGAACAACATGCTGTCGATCATCATCGATCCGGCGGCGATGGGCGGCACCCAGGCGTTCGAGGACGAGGTCGAGACCTTCATCACCTGGGTGAAGTCGGCCAAGCCGCGGCCGGGCGTCCCCGAAGTGCTGGCACCGGGCGAGCCGGAGCGCGCCCGCAGGATCGACCGCGAAAAGAACGGCGTGCCGATCGACGGGACGACCTGGCAGCAGCTTCTCGACGTCGCGCGCAAGGTCCGCCTCAACGATACCGAGATTCCCGGCGTCGCCGCCTAGGAGACGATCATGGCCAAGATGAAGCTCTACTACTCGCCGTCGTCGCCGTATGCGCGGAAGGTCCGGGTGGTGGCGATCGAGACCGGGCTCGACAAGAAGATCGAGATGGCGAACGTCGCGCTGACACCGGTCGCGGCCAATGCCGACGTCGACAAGCACAATCCGATCGGCAAGATCCCCGCACTCTCGGTCAAGGGCATGGACCTCTTCGACTCGCCGGTGATCTGCGAATATCTCGACAGCCAGCACAAGGGCCGCAAGCTCTTCCCACGCAAGGGCCGCGACCGCTGGATGGCGCTGCGCCAGCAGGCGATGGCCGACGGGCTGCTCGATGCCGCACTGCTGACGCGCTACGAAGGCGCGCTGCGGCCTGAGGAGAAGCGCTGGCCCGACTGGAGCGAAGGCCAGATGAAGAAGATCAACGGCGTGCTCGCCCAGCTCGAGGCCGAGGTGAAATCGCTCAAGGGCAAGCTCACCATCGGCACCATCTCGATCGCCTGCGCGCTCGGCTATCTCGATCTGCGCTTCGTCGACATGGGCTGGCGCGACAGGTATCCCAAGCTCGGCAAGTGGTTCGCCGCCACATCGAAGATCCCGTCGATCAAGTCGACCGCCCCGCCGCCGGTGTGACCGGCCGGGCGTGACCGCCGACGAGATCATCGCGCCGGCTCTTCGCTTCTCTCCCAGCCTTTAACGCTTCCACATCTCGCGCGAGGCCAGCACGGCGCCGGCGGTGACGAGGAGGGCGGCGATGAGGAGCGTGACGGTCGGCGGCGCGAGGCCGCACATCACGAGCAGCGCCGTCGACAGGATCGGCGCGGCATAGCTCAGAGCGCCGAGCGCCCGGATATCGCCGCGCTTCACGGCATGGTCCCAGAGGTAGAACGCGCCGCCGGTCGGGCCGATGCCGAGCGCCAGGACGGAGAGCCAGGCGGTCGGCGTCGCGGGCCAGACGGTCGGCTCGAACAGCAGGTGACAGGCGAGCGACAGGATCGCGGCGGCGGAACAGAAGGAGGCGATGGCATCGGTCGGGGTTTCGCCGAAGCGGCGCGACAGCACGGAGTAGAGCGACCAGGCGAAGGCGCAGCCCAGTGCCAGTGCATAGCCCAGGGCATGGCTGCCGGCGAAGCTGACGCCGCGGCCGGCGGCGAGCAGGGCGACGCCGGCGAAGCCCAGCAATGCCCCCACGAGGTGCGGCCAGCCGAGACGTTCGCCGGCCAGCGGCGCGGACAGCAGCACGATCAGCAACGGCCACAGATAATTCACCAGGTTGGCCTCGGCCGGCGGTGCAAGTTGCAAGGCGGCGAAATAAAGCGCGTGGTAACCGAACAGCCCGCCCACCCCCAGGAGCCAGACCTTGACCGGCCAGCGCACCAGTTCGATCCAGGCGAGGCCGCGCGCGCGGGCTCGCACGATGCCGATCGCCGCACCGATGGCGAACGTCATGGCCACCATCTGGAAGGGTGGGATCGGGCCGGCCAAGACCGAAAGGGTCGCGAGGGCTCCCCAGAGCGAGATGGCACCCAGGCCCGCCGCCATCGCCTGTCGCCGTTCGGCGGTGGCTATTGTCATACGCGCCGCATAGACAACCCGGTCGCATCTGTCGATAGGGCCGGTTACGATGACAAGACAGCAGAGGGCATGTTCAGTCGACCGACAAACCCGGTAAGTCACCGTCTCGCGCGCTTCGCTTTCTTCCTCGCCTGCGCGGCGGCGCTGACTGTCGCGGCCTGCGGCCCGGCGCACCGTTTTCTCGGCATCGACCTCGACCTCGTGTTGATCGTCTTCCGTTACGGCTTCTATGCCGCCACTGCCGCGATCGCGCTTGGGCTCGCGACCGTCGTGCCGACGCGGCCGGGCGAGCGGCGACGCGGCTTCGTGGCGGCCGTCCTGGCGCTGGTGATCGGCGTCGCCGCGGCCTGGTCGCCCGCGCAATGGCTGCTGCAGGCGCGCGCGGCGCCTCGCATCAACGACGTCACGACCGACCCCGCGCGGCCGCCGGCGATGGTCGTCACCCTGCAGATGCGCAAAGGTGCCGCCAATCCGGCGGCCTATCCAGGCGAGAGCGCAGCGGCGCAGCAGCGCACGGCCTATCCCGACATCGTGCCGATCGTGCTCGCCGTGCCGCCCGCGGAAGCCTTCAAGCGTGTCGATCGCGTTGCCATGGCGCTGGGCTGGGAGGTCGTGGCGCGCGCGCCGCCGGAGGGCCGGCTCGAGGCGGTCGACACCACCGACTGGTTCGGCCTCCAGGACGACATCGTGGTGCGCATCCGCACCGAAGGCACGACCGGCAGCCGCGTCGACATCCGCTCCAAGAGCCGCCTCGGCGAGTCCGATTTCGGCGCCAACGCGCGGCGTATCCGGGCATTCGCCGAGCAGTTGCGCGCGGAGCAATGAGGAAGATCAGTGCGCGCTTGCCGGCAAGGTGAAGCGGAAGGTCGTGCCTTCGGGGCCGGTCTCGGTCATGGCGATCTCGCCGCCGTGGCAGCGTACCAGATCGCGGGCGATGGCGAGGCCGAGGCCCGCGCCACCGGCGCGACCGCCGGTGGTGAAGGGCTTGAAGAGCTGCTCGGTGACGTGCTTGGGCACGCCCGGACCATTGTCGGTCACATCGACCAGCAGATAGGCGCCGCCGTTCTGCGTCCGCACCGTCACCGTGCTGGCGCCGGCATCGAAGGCGTTGCGGCCGAGATTGATGAACAGGCGATAGAGCAGGTCGCGGTCGGCACGCACCTTGCACTCGCCGTTCAGCGCGTTGACCCAATTGCGCAGCAGGTTGGGATCGGCGTCCTCGCCCTGCTCCTGCAGGGTGACGCCGACTTCGTCGACCAGGTCGGTGAGATCGAACGCCTCGAGCCGAGGCGTCGGGAGGTCGCGCACATATTCGATCGCCTCGCTCGCCAGCCGCGTCGCGCGGTCGATGGTCTTCATGATGGTCGGGGCGAGATTGCGTGTGCGCTCGTCGTTGCTGCTGGCGAGGCGGTCCGACAATAGCCGCGCGGTCGACAGGATGTTGCGCAGATCGTGGTTGATCTTGTTCGACGCCGCGCCGACCTCGGCCAGCCGCGACTTCTGGCGCAGTGAAGCGCGCAGTTCGCGCTGCAGGCTCTGGAACTCGCGGTCGACCACGCCGATCTCATCGTTGCGCTCGGCCCGCAGCCGGTCGCTGCGTGCCTCCTCGGGATCGCGGCGGAAGGCCACCATGTCGGCCGACAGATGCTGCAGCGGCCGGATCACCAGCCAGCGCAGCGCGAGGTAGAGCAGCGCCGCGGTGAACAGCGCGATGATGATCGACAGCACCAGCACGCGTACGCTGTAGTCGTACATTGCGATGCGCATCGGCAGCTCGTCGACCACGATCCAGACCATCGCGCGCGGCAGCCGCATCGATTCGCCGCCGATCCGCGTGTAGTAGGCGCCGTCGCGCGTCATGGCCGCCAGCGCATCCCAGATCAGGCCGAGCGCGCCGCGCTCCTTGAGGTTGAAGGTCGGCATATCGGGCCGTGGTGCGATGTTGAGCAGCCTGCGGCGCGGCTTGTCGGGCTCGGCCAGTATCACGGCGTCGACACGGGCGTGGTTGAGCAGGGCGCGCTTGACCTCGTCGGTCACCATGTTGTCGGGTGTGGCGTCGAGCGCCAGGGCGGCCAAGGTGCCGCTCTCGATAAGCTGCTCGAGATAGACCAGCCGGAAGCGCGCGATCGAGGGCAGGAACAGCAGCAGCTCGGCGGTCATCACCGCTGCGATCACCAGCCCGAGGATCCGCCATGACAGGCCGAAGGTCGCGAACCGCCGGGCAAGCGGACTGGTTCCGGCGCGGAGGGAGACGGCGGCGGGCATGGCCGGACCTTACCGGACCCGGCCGGTCGGGCCTAGCCGGGGGCCATCAACTCTTCAGGCAGGCGGCGGCAGGCCGGGATCGGTGGCGGCGAAGCTCGGCCGCGCCGACAGCGCGGCCCACCAGGCGGCGAGCCGCTCGTACCGCTGCAGCAGCGCGGCGCCTTCGGGCGCCAAGGTAAAGTAGGCCATCATTGCGCCGAGGTGGAGGTCGGCCAGCGTCGGTCCCGCCTCGGTGATCAGCGGCTCGAGAGCCGCCATCACCTTGGCGGAAGCAGCAAGGCCGCGCTCGACCTCGGTGACGTCGCCCGGCTGGCCGAGCCGTGGCCGGAACACTCCCTGGGAGAAGACCTGCCGCACCATCGGCCAGTAGCCGTAGGAATCGACGATGGCGACGATCTGGTCCATCCGCGCCAGGGCCTGCGGCCCGGTCGGCTGCAGCGCCGGACCCGGAAAGGCGCGGTCGATATAGCGGGTGATGGCGCCGGTCTCGTAGAGCACGAAGCCGTCGTGGACCAGGGCGGGCACCCGGCCGAACGGATGCAGCGCCAGATAGGACGCCGGCACATCGGGCGCGAACGGATTGACCTCCACCCGATCGTAGCCCACGCCTTTCTCGGCCAAGGTGAGCCGGACGATGCGGAGATAGACGCTGTAGCGGTAACCGTGCAGGACGAGGAGCATAGGCTGTATCTCATGCTCTTTCGGACCGCGAGCTTCCAGCTCGCTCATGAGCTTGAGCGAGCTGGAAGCTCGCGGTCCGGAAGAGCATGACGTTTTCGACGTGGGCTCATAAAGGAGCGGTGGGTAACATTGACTCCGCCTGCCCCCGCGACTATTACCCTCGCCCACGGAATTCAGCCCCCGGCGCCAGCGCGGGGGCCTTGTATTTGGAGGAGTTGCGTCATGAAACGCACGTATCAGCCCAGCAAGCTGATCCGCAAGCGCCGGCATGGCTTCCGGTCGCGGATGGCAACGGTCGGCGGCCGCAAGGTCATCGCCAACCGTCGCCGCTCGGGCCGCAAGCGCCTGTCGGCCTAGCCCGGGCCACCAGCCCGTGGCGCCGGTCCGCCCCGGGCGACTGCCAAATCGCCGGGATTTCTTGCGCGTCCAGGCCGGACGCCGCTGCGCCATGCCCGGCTTCGTCCTCCAGGCCGCCCCGGTCCCGGCCGATCGGCCGCCGCCTGTCGTCCGGGTCGGCTTCACGGTCAGCAAGAAGGTCGGCAATGCCGTCGCCCGCAACCGGGTGCGCCGCCGACTGCGCGAAATCGCCCGCATGGTCATCCCGGAGCAGGCCCGGCCCGACCTGGATTATGTGCTGGTCGGCCGCCAGGGCGCCTTGGTGCGTGACTTCGCCGTCCTGCGCCAGGAGCTGGTCGAGGCGCTCAAACGGCTGAAGGCGCTCGCCGTCGCGACGCCATGACCCTGAATCCATGGCTTGCGCCCGCGCCGGTGAATCGCCAGTTTCCGGGCCGCATGCTTTCCCTGCTCCTGCGCGGGGCGATCCGTCTCTACCAGCTGACGCTCGCCTACTTCTTTGTCGGCGCCTGCCGATACGAACCGTCCTGCTCGGCCTATGCGGCCGAGGCAGTGACGCGCCATGGCGCCATGAAGGGCAGCTTCCTCGCCGCGCATCGTCTATGCCGCTGCGGTCCGTGGACCGCGGGCGGCTATGACCCGGTGCCGCCTTCGCCCCTTTCCTGCCATCCCGCCGAGCGCGCCTGAAAATGGACCAGAAGAACTTCATCGTCGCCATCGTGCTCTCGGTGGTCATCATCATGGGCTGGCAGACGCTGTTCCCGGCCAAGCCCACGCCGCCGCAACAGCAGGCCAGCCAGACGACCGCTCCGAACGCGCCGGCGGGCGGTGCGGGCACCGCGCCGAGCGCGCCCGGCGCTCCTTCGCCCGGCGCTCCTGCCGTCCAGCAGGTGCTGAGCCGAGCCGAAGCGCTGGCAGCCTCGCCGCGCGTGACTTTCAGCACGCCCGAGCTGCTCGGCTCGATCGCGCTCAAGGGCGCCCGCATCGACGATGTGGAGCTGGCCAAGCATCGCGAGGAGCTCGATCCCAAGAGCCCGCCGGTGTCTGTCCTGTCGCCGGTCGGCGTGGCCCATCCCTACTACGCCGAGTTCGGCTGGTCTTCGTCCGATCCGGCGGTAAAGGTGCCGGGGCCGGACACGCTGTGGACCGCCGACAAGAGCACGGTCGAGCCCGGCAAGCCGGTGCGCCTCACCTGGGACAATGGCGGCGGCCTGATCTTCGCGCTCGATATCTCGATCGACGAGCACTTCATGTTCGCGGTCAAGCAGAGCGTGGAGAACAAGACCGACAAGCCGGTGACGCTGTTCCCCTGGAGCCTCGTCGTACGCTACGGCGAGCCCAAGGCCGAGGGCACCTATGTGCTCCATGAAGGTCCCTACGGCGTGTTCAACGGCAGCCTGAAGGAGTTTGGCTACTCCGACTTCAAGGACAACAAGAGCCAGAAGTTGTCGAGCACGGGCGGCTGGGCAGGCATCACCGACAAGTACTGGATGGCGACTCTGGTGCCCGACCAGAAGGTCAAGGTCGACGCGACGTTCAAGGGGACGGGTGCCGGACCCAACATCAAGTTCCAGGTCGACTATGTCGGACCGGGCGTGACCATCGCCCCGGGTGCGTCCGGCAGCTATGAATCGCACCTCTTCGCCGGTGCCAAGATCGTGCGCGTGATCGACGCCTATCGCGAGAACCTCGGCATTGACCGCTTCGACCTGACGATCGACTGGGGCTGGTTCTGGTTCCTCACCAAGCCGATGTTCTGGGTGCTCGAGTGGCTCTATGTGCAACTCGGCAACTTCGGCGTCTCGATTTTGATCCTGACCGTGATCGTGAAGGCGATCTTCTTCCCGCTCGCCAACAAGTCCTATGCGGCGATGAGCAAGATGAAGCGCCTGCAGCCGGAGATGGAGAAGCTCAAGGCGCGCTACGGCGAGGACAAGCAGCGGATGAACCAGGAGCTGATGCAGCTTTATCGCCGCGAGAAGGTCAACCCGGCGGCGGGCTGCCTGCCGATCGTGGTGCAGATTCCGGTGTTCTTCGCGCTCTACAAGGTGCTCTACACCACGATCGAGATGCGCCATCAGCCGTTCTTCGGCTGGATCAAGGATCTCAGCGCACCCGATCCGCTCACCATCCTGACCGGCTTCGGCCTGTTCCATTGGCAGGTGCCGGAGTTCCTGCACTTCTTCAACATCGGCATCTGGCCGCTGATTATGGGTGTGACCATGTATCTGCAGCAGAAGCTGAACCCGGCGCCTACCGACCCGGTGCAGGCGCGCGTGTTCCAGTTCCTGCCGATCATGTTCACCTTCATGCTGGCGCCGTTCTCGGCCGGGCTGGTGATCTACTGGGCGTGGAGCAACACGCTGTCGATCGCTCAGCAGTATTACATCATGCGCAAGCACGGAGCCCCGATCGGCGGCAAGGCGCAACCCAATGTGGCGCTGCCGGCGACGACGCCGACGCCGGTTCCCGCCAATGGCGGCGGCGGCAGCGGCGGCAAGAAGGGTAAGAAGAAGGGCTGATGCCTCCTCAGGAGGCAAAGGGACGATCGCCTGCCGAGATCGACGCGGCGCGCCGGCTGTTCGCCGGTCCCTGCGAATTCGTGGCCGGTGCGGCGTCGTTCGAATCGCTGATCCCGATCTCGCTGCCCGAGGTCGCCTTCGCGGGCCGCTCCAACGTCGGCAAGTCAAGCCTGGTGAATGCGCTAACCGGCCGGCGCACGCTCGCCCGCACCTCGTCGAGTCCGGGACACACACGGCAGATCAATTTCTTCAATCTCGGCGACCGGCTCACCCTGGTCGACCTGCCGGGCTACGGATTCGCGCAGGTGTCGCGCTCGATGAAGGAGACCTGGCAGGACCTCGCCTCGGCCTTCCTGCGCGGCCGCCCGACGCTCAAGCGCGTCTGCCTGCTGATCGATTCGCGCCACGGCGTGAAGGACAGCGATCGCGAGACGATGAAGAACCTCGATGCGGCCGCGGTCTCGTACCAGCTCATCCTGACCAAGACCGACTATCTCAAGCATGGCGGCATTCCCCGCGCCGTCGCGATGGCGGAAGAGGTGGCGCGCAAGCATGTCGGCGCGCATCCCGTCGTGCTGCCGACCAGCAGCGAGACTGGCTTCGGCATCCCCGAGCTCAGGGCGGAAATCCTCGCCGTTGCGACCGGCTGAGTGGGCGTCCTCTCCCGGTCGTCCTGAGCGAAGCTCACGTCGCATCGTGGAAGATGATGCCGAGGGTGAAGCGCTCACCGTCCTGCAGACTGGAGACACCGTGGCGCATGGCAGTGCGGTGCCAGCCGCGCGTGCCCTTCGCGGGGCGCTGGTTGACCGCGAACAGCACGGCGTCGCCCTGCTGCAGCGGCACGACCTCGCCGCGCGACTGCATGCGCGGACGTTGCTCGACCAGCATGAACTCGCCGCCCTCGAAGTCACGGCCGGGCTGGCTCAGCAGCACGGTGGCCTGCAGCGGGAAGACCAGCTCGCCGTAGAGATCGCGATGCAGGCAGTTGTAGTCGCCCGGCCCGTACCGCAGCAGCAGCGGTGTCGGCCGCTTCTGGCCGCCGGCATGGCACTCGCCGAGCCAACCCTTCAAGGTTGGTGGAAAGCGCCGCTCGATTCCGAGCACCTCGTTCCAGCGGTTGGCCACGGCCGCCAGCTCGGGATACAGCGCCTGGCGCAGCCGCTCGACCGCTGCGGGCAGCGGGTAGGTGAAATACTGGTACTCGCCCTGCCCGTAGCCGTGGCGCTGCATGACGATATGCTTGCGGAAATGTGACGGGTCGGGCCACAACCCCGCCAGCGCCCGGCAGTCGTCGGGCCCGATCAGGCTGCGGGCCACGGCGAAGCCGCGATCGGTGAGATTTCCGCTGTCGAACATCAGGACATCCTGCCGCGCTTGCCCGGCTTCTTCTATCCGCCGCCCGCCTGATATATGATGCCGCTTTAGCCCCCTTCCGCTCCGGGAGGGGGCTTTTGCGCAACTTGGGAAGCAGTGAAATGGCCGAGCCGGTCCAGTCCGACAAGGAGCAGAAGCGGCTCATCCGCATGGCGGAGACGATCTCCAAGGCGCTGCCCTACATGCGACGCCACAACGACGCGACCTTCGTCGTGAAGTACGGCGGCCATGCCATGACAGATCCGAAGCTCGGCGACCTGGTGGCACGCGACATCGTGCTGATGAAGCAGGTCGGCATGAACCCCATCGTGGTCCACGGCGGCGGCCCGCAGATCAACAAGATGCTGGAAAGGGTAGGGCTGAAGAGCACGTTCGTGAACGGCCTGCGGGTGACCGACGCGGCGACGATGGAAATCGTCGAGATGGTT
This sequence comes from Reyranella sp., assembly GCF_965279465.1. Taxonomy (NCBI): domain Bacteria; kingdom Pseudomonadati; phylum Pseudomonadota; class Alphaproteobacteria; order Hyphomicrobiales; family Reyranellaceae; genus Reyranella; species Reyranella sp. The sequence goes on along the minus strand of NZ_OZ257242.1, from coordinate 1,117,677 downwards.
CTGGCCGGCTCGATCAACAAGGCGATCGTGGCGGACATCAACGAATGCGGCGGCATCGCCGTCGGCATCTGTGGCAAGGACGGCAACTTGATCCTGGCCACCAAGGTGACCGAGATGCGCGATCCGCGGACAGGTGAGCTGCTCAAGGTCGATCTCAAGCAGGTCGGCGAGCCGGCCAAGATCAACGTCATGGTGCTTGAGCAGCTGCGCAAGGCCGACGTGATCCCGGTGGTGGCGCCGATCGGCTTCGGTGTCGACGACGAGCTCACCTACAACATCAATGCCGATACCTCGGCCGGCGCGATCGCAGGCGCGATGAGGGCCAAGCGGCTGTTGTTCCTGACCGACGTGCCGGGCGTGCTCGACAAGGAAGGCAAGCTGATCCCCGAGATGAGCGTCGAAAAGGCCCGCGCGCTGATCGCCGACGGTACGATCTCCGGCGGCATGATCCCCAAGGTCGAGAACTGCATCGATGCCGTGAACCGCGGTGTCGAGGCGGCGGTCATCATGGACGGACGGGTACCGCACTGCCTGCTGCTTGAGGTCTTCACTGAGGCCGGCGTGGGGACCATGGTGAAGCGCGTCTGATTGGCTTGAAACTGCTGATTTCCTTGCATATTTAAGCAGAATGGCACTCCGGACCATCCTCACAGCACCCGATCCGCGCCTCAAGAAGAAGGCCGCAGCCGTCGCTGCGGTCGACGCCGAGGTGCGCCAGCTCATGGACGACATGCTGGAGACGATGTACGCGGCCCCCGGCATTGGCCTGGCCGCGCCGCAGATCGGCGAGCTGAAGCGGGTCGTTGTGCTCGATATCGACCGCGAGGACGTCAAGACTGGCCCGCTCTGCATGGCCAACCCCGAGATCGTCGAGGTCTCCGACGAGGACGTGACCTATGAGGAAGGCTGCCTGTCGGTGCCCGAGCACTATTCCGACGTGGCGCGTCCGGCCAGGGTGACTGTGCGCTACCTCGACCGCGACGGCGAGACGAAGGAACTGGCCTGCGAGGGCCTGCTGGCAACCTGCGTGCAGCACGAGATCGACCATCTCGACGGCATCCTGTTCATCGACCACATCTCCTCGCTCAAGCGCAACATGATCCTGCGCAAGCTCCTTAAGGCGCGGAAGGAGAAGGAGCGCGAGGAGGCCGAGGGCAAGCCCGCGCCCAAGCTCAAGATGACGGCGAAGGAAGAGGCCGCCGAGGCCTAAAGTCAGGCCGGCACCTCGCGGTGCATGTGCAACCAGACCTCCGCGCGCGCGACACTCGAGAATATCTTCATCGGCCGGTCGGCGGGAGCAAGGTTCAGGCACCGCCGGATGACGTCGTGTACGCCCGGCGACGTGACCACGAAGGCGATCGGGCCGAACTTGAACTGTCCCGCATAGGCGCTCATGCGGGCACCGAACCGCATGAAATCCTCGTCGCTGGCATGCTTGTCGTCGAGGCCTCTGGCGTCGAACAGCCTGGCGTAGGACAGCGCGTCGGCAGCGACGATCGCGTCGTAGTATTCCTCGACTTCCTCGACCGGGATGAAGCCCTCCGCGACGATGGTGACGCGGCGCTCCCGATGCGAAATCTCCCATTTCAATGGCATGCTTTGCCTCACTCCAAAAGCAGCCCCGACAGTCTGCCCGAACGGCACCAAGATTGCACGGCATTCGGCAACTCAACCCGCCGGAGAGAGCCGATGACGCCCGAGCAGATCACCCTGGTGCAGGCCAGCTTCCAGAAGGTCGTGCCGATCGCCGGCACCGCAGCCGATTTGTTCTACGATCGCCTGTTCGAGACCGCGCCGCAGACCCGCGCGCTCTTTCCGCAGGACATGGCCGAGCAGAAGAAGAAGCTGATGGCCATGCTGGCGACCGCCGTCACCAACCTGCACAAGCTCGATACGATCCTGCCCGCCGTGCAGGCGCTCGGCCAGCGCCACAAGGGCTATGGCGTCACCGCCGATCAGTACGCGCCGGTCGGCGCCGCTTTGCTATGGACTCTGGAGAAGGGCCTCGGCCCCGATTTCACGCCGGAGACCAAGGCGGCCTGGACCGAAGCCTATACCGCGCTTGCCGGCGTGATGACGAACGGCTGACGGCAGGCGCATCGAGCTCGTTTGGGCTCACACCGGCCGTTGGTCGGCAGGAATGCCGTCGACCGGCGGGGCGAGGTTCATTGTGCGTCGTTCCTCGGCGACGCTCGTGATCGCTGCCCGCAGGGCCGGATGGCGGGCCGTGAACTGATTGAAATCGCGCCGGTCGAGTACCAGGAAGTTGCAAAAGTCGACGGCGACGACGTCGCTGTTGCGCCGGCCGCCCGAGAGCAGTGCCATCTCACCGAAAAAGTCGCCCGGCCCGAGGAGGATATTGCGTTCCTTGACCTTCACCTCGACGGCTCCCGAGGAGATGAAGTACATGCCGTCGGCGCGGTCGCCATGGCGAATAACCTTTTGGCCCGGCGATGCCGACTTCGGCCGGAACAGCAGCAGGAGCGCCTCCTGGTCTCGCGCCTCGACAAGCTGCAGGATCGGGAAGCGCTCGAGCAGATGTTGCAGCCTTAGATTCTCCGCCCGCGTGCGTTCCTCGTGCCGTGCCTTGATGACCTCGAGCTCGCGCTCCAGCGCCCCGTAACGCTGCTGTCCGTAGAAGCGTGCCTCCTCCGGCACCGCGGCCCCGAGCCGCCGTTGCATTATTTCGACTGCGTAAAAGAACAGCGGATTCAGCATGATGGAGAACAGCGATCCGGCGACCACGAGGTCGCGGCCCTCGCCCGTCACCAGGTTGGCAGAGATGCCGAGCGCGATCAGGATGAACGAGAACTCTCCCACTTGCGCCAGGCTGGCCGAGACTACCAGCCCGGTGCTGACCGGGTACCGTAGCAGCAGGACGATCGCGAAAGCGATCAGCGACTTGCCGAACACGATCAGGGCGAGGGCTGCCAGTACCTTGCCGGGCTCGCGCAGCAGGATCGTCGGATCGAACAGCATGCCGACGGAGACGAAGAACAGCACTGAGAATGCATCCTGCAGCGGCAGGGAGCCTTCGGCCGCCTTGTGGCTGAGTGGCGATTCGCTCAGAACGACACCGGCGAAGAAGGCGCCGAGCGCGAACGACACGCCGAAAAGCTGCGCCGACCCATAGGCGATCCCCAGCGCTGCCGCGAGGACTGCGAGCGTGAACAGCTCGCGCGACCCGGTTCGCGCCACCCGTGCCAACACCCATGGCACGACCTTCGGCCCGACCAGGATGGCAATTGCGGCAAAGGCCGCCACCTTGGCTAGCGTGATGGCAAGCTCCAGCAATACCGGCATGTCGGAGTGGCCGTGGCCGCCAATCGGCTTGCCGCCGAGCATCTCGGCGAAGGCCGGCAGCAGGACCAGGGTCAGCACCATGGCCAGATCCTCGACGATCAGCCAGCCAACCGCGATACGGCCGTTCACGCTGTTGACCAGGTTGCGCTCCTCGAGCGCCTTTAGCAGCACGACCGTGCTGGCGACCGACAGGCTGAGGCCGAATACCAGGCCGGTGCCGTGGCTCCAGCCCCACAGCCAGGACACGCCGAGCCCCAGGAGCGTGGCCAGCACGATCTGGCCGACCGCACCGGGGAGGGCTATGCCGCGCACCGCCAGCAGGTCGGACGTCGAGAAGTGCAGCCCGACGCCGAACATCAGCAGGATGACACCGACCTCGGCGAGCTGGACGGCGAGGCCGCCGTCGGCGACGAAGCCCGGCGTATAGGGTCCGATCAACACGCCGGCCAGCAGATAGCCGACCAGCGGCGGCAGCCGCAGCCGGTCGGCGACATAGCCGAACGCGAAGGCGAGGACGAAGCCGATGGCGATGGTGGAGATCAACGTCGCTTCGCTATGCACTTCCCAACCCTGTCGTTGTGGCGTCGACCGAACGGCGCGGCGCGGGCGGCCAGCAGTTCGCACCGTTTGATTGCAGGCAGAGTGTTATGCCACGGATCTTCCGTCCGCCAAGCAGACCTTGGTCGACTGGCGCGCGACATCAATCGGTCCGCTCGTTCGCCGGGCCGTGTATCCAACGATACACGCCCGCGGTTGACGGTCCTGCCGGCGTTGACCAGCCTTCGTGCGAGACGAGCCGGGGGGCGGATTGCGATGCGTTGGGCCATTAAGCTTCTGCTTTGGACAGGGGGCGTTGTCGTCGGATTGGTTGCGGTCGTCTATGCCGCGATCTTCTTCGCACCGCTCACGTTCTCCCGGCTGCTGGACAAGGCGTCGCTCGCGGTCGGCGTCGCCAAGGGATTCATCCCGCCGCCGTTGCCGACCCAGAGCGAGGTCAAGGAAGCTTACTGGCTCGATCAGACCTGGTCGCACCGCGACCGGTTCTGGTTTCACCACGCTTCCCAGGGCACGGCGACCCTGCCTGTGCCCTATGACTGGTTCGTCGAGCTCCAGAGGGGCGAGCTGCCGTTGCCGACCGGCCTTCGCCGGCTGGCGGACTCCGAGTATCTGGAGCGCTTCGGTTTCATTCCGAGTCCAAGGGTCGCAAAGGGCGAGAAATTCGCCGGCGCCGCGGCTCCGGATGCCGCGAAATTCGGCTATCGCGCCGAAGGTCCGGCCGACGTCGCCGACGCGGCGGATCGCGATCGCATTGCCGGCTATCCCGACAATCCGGACGGGCTGCCGGTCGGCTTCGCGCGCCTGGCCGCGGGCCTCGATCCGACGACCAACGCCAAATATCCCGATCAGCTCGGTCTCACCTGCTCCGCCTGCCACACCGGGCATCTCGAATACAGGAACGTCAGCCTTCGCTTCGATGGCGGGCCTGCGATGGTCAATCTCGATGCCCTCTCCAAGGCCATCGGGCTGGCGATCGGTTACACGCTGGAACTGCCATGGCGCTTCGACGCCTTTGCTGAACGGGTTGCGAAACGAAATCCCGAATGGAAGGACAAGGACAAGCTCCAGGCGGAGATGAGCAGGATCGTGTCGATGCTGCTCACCATCAACGCTTGGGAAAAGCAGAGCAACGGCACGCCCGATGTCGAGGAGGGAATCGGCCGCCTCGACGCGCTCAATCGCATCGGCAACCAGGTTTTCTTCAACGATCTGCTGACGGAGGAAGATTTCAAGAATCCCAAGCGCGTGCCGGCGCGCGTCGTTTCAAACTACAGGGCGATCAACGCGCCGGTCAGCTTTCCGCCGCTCTGGGACACGCCGAGCCTGTTGTGGGTGCAGTACGACGCATCGATCTTCAACGAGCTCGTGCGCAATGCCGGCGAGTCGCTCGGCGTGACGGCCAAGATCAACATGACCGGTGCCGATCCCGGCAAACATTTCTCCTCGTCCATACGGCTCGCGGCGATGGCCGAAATGGAGAAGATGTTGCGCGGCACCGACCCGCTGGCCGGCAAGGCTTTCAACGGCTTGACCGCGCCGAAATGGAGCGACGCCGCGAAGCTATTCGGCAAGGGCGCGGGCTGGGATCTCGACGACGCGAAAGTCGACCGGGGACGGGACCTCTACCGGACATTCTGCGTCGAGTGTCATCGCGGCCCTGTGCGGGATGCCAAGTTCGATAGCCGTTGGCCGGAGCTCTCCTTCTGGGCCGCTACGAGTCCCGACCGGACCGAGCCGAATTGGCTGCAGATCGGCGACCGCAACTATTTCAACGTGGTGCAGAAGCCGGTGGCGGACATGGGGACCGACAGGCAGCAATCGCGCGTTCTCATCGAACGCCAGGTTGCGCTGCCGCCCGAGCTCAATCTCCACCCGGTGAGCGACCTCAACAAGCGATGGAACTGCCGCATACCCGACGACGAGGGACTCAATTCCTCGTTCGGCCTGGCCCTGATGGCGGTCGTTGACCGCACGATCGATCGCTGGTTCGCCGAAAATCCGACCGACCCAAAGACGGAAGCGGAGATGCGGGGGCCGCGGCCCAACTGCCCCAATCCCCGCACGTTCACGGGGATGCAAACGGCCGATCCGGCGGCTCCGGCCGCGAGCCCGATCGTGCCGCACTACCGGGCTCGACCGCTCGATGGCGTCTGGGCGACGGCGCCCTATCTCCACAATGGCTCGGTTCCAACCCTGCGGGCGATGCTGACGCCGCAGAAGGACAGGCCGACGAAATTCTGCGTCGGCTCGCGCCAATTCGATCCCGCCGCCGTCGGACTGAAGATCGACGTGCCGCCCTGCGCCACCGGCTTGACGGAGATCGACACGAGCGAGCTCGGCAACAGCAACGCCGGTCATTCGTTCGAAGGGATGCAGACCGACATCAGGAAGCTGCCGCCGGGAGTCATCGGCCGCGCCTTGACCGACGGCGAGCGCGACGATCTGGTCGAGTATCTCAAGACGCTGTAGGTCGTTGCTCCGGCGCCGTCATCCCGACCGGAGCCCGTAGGGCGGAGTGGAGGGACCATTTCTTGTGCTGCCAGCACATGAGGAGGTCCCTCGACTTCGCTTCGCTCCGCTCGGGATGACGGGGCTTTGCTACTGCGCGGCGATCTTCGACGCTGCGGGCGCGAAAGCGTGCTCCATCTCGCGGCGGAGCTTCACCGCCGTGAGGCTCTCGTCCATCGCCACGTCGGCGTAGGTCAGCGACTGGCCGGCCTTGATGGGCCGCAGCAGCTTGACGTTGTGGGCGAGGCCGAGCGGCAGGCTGCCGAGGCCGGTCGACTTCTCGGCCGGGAACAGCTTGCCGTAGACCGTGTAGCCGCCCTCGCCGTCGAGCATCTCGCCGGGCTTGAGGTCGCGCTTGGCTGTCGCGATCACGTCGGCATGGAAACCGATCGGGCAGCCGGTCGGCTCCTTGCGCAGGCCGACCGAGGCGACCGAGATGCCGACCTCGAGCCCGATCAGGTGCCAGCGCTTGTACATCACCGAGTGCCGGCCCGACGGGTCGGTCTGCAGCATGTATTCCTCGAAGCAATTCTTCTGGTACTCGGTCGACGCCTCGAACACGACCCACACGCCCTTGCGGATCTCGTAGGGGATGGCGCGGCCGTCGCGCTCGAGCGACGAGGCGACCTCGACCTGGCCCTTGTGGTGGAGATGCCCGCCCTCGGAGGCCGGCCGCATCACGAACGGCAGGTCCTCGACCGAGCAGGGCGGGAAGGCGAGCCCGTCCGGCGCCGGCGTCAGGCCGGTGGCGTTGGAGACGGCGGTCGATTCGATCGCCGGCTTGGAGCCATCGAGGAAGGAGTTGAACATCTTGGGGTTCAGTCCGCCGCGCTTGGCCTGCTCCTCGTTGAGGCCCCAGTACTTCCATACCGTCTCGGGCGTCGACTGCGCGAAGTGCGGCAGCCACTTGTGGCCGCGGCCGGCCGCCGTCACCGAGAAGCCGGACGCGCGCGCCCAATCGACCAATTCGCAGATCAGCGCCGGCTGGTCGCCGTAGGCCAGGCTGTAGATCACGCCGGCCTCGGCCGCGCGGCGCGCAAGCAACGGTCCGCAGAAGGCATCGGCCTCGACTGTCACCATCACCACGCTCTTGCCGTTGCGGAAGGCTTCGAGCGCATGCTCGACGGCGGCGATCGAATCGCCGGTCGATTCGACCACGACATCGATCTCCGGATGTGCGACCAGCGCGCGCCAGTCGTCGGTCAGGAAGGTGTTGCCAGCGCGCCGTGCCTCGGCGAACGAGCCGGCGGAGGTGACCTCGGGGCTCCAGCCGAGGCGCGCCAGGTTCTCGCGCGCCCTGGGCGGCGAGAGGTCGGCGATGCCGAGCAGATGGATGCCTGGCGTCGTCGGGATCTGGCTGAGATACATGGCGCCGAACTTGCCGGCGCCGATCAGGCCGATGCGCAGCGGATTGTTGTTGGCTGCGCGCTCCAGCAGCATGCGATGCAGGTTCATGGTTTCCTCCGATGGTTATTCAGCGGCTGCCTTGCGCCGCGCCGCCTGCGCCACCGCATTGTCCTGCCAGGCGTCGACCGGCGTGAAGTCGCGATGGGCGATATAGGCCGGCCGCTTGTAGCGGCGGATGGCGTTGGAGACGGCGTTGTAGGTCACGTAGATGATCTGGCGGTCCCACGGCGACATGTTCGGCGGGCTGCCGTGAACGAGAGTCCCGTGGAAGAATATAGCCGAGCCCGGCCCGCCCTTGGGCGCCACGATGCCGCCCTGCTCGACCAGCTTGGCGATCGTGTCGTTGTCGATCACCCATAGCGGATAGGACGTCGTGGTGAGATCGTGCTTGGCCTCGATCGCGCCCTTCTTGTGGCTCCTGGGAATGAACCAGAGCGGGCCGTTGAACTCGTTCACCTCGTCGACGAACACCGCGAGGTTCATGGCGCGCGCCGTCGGCATGTCGTCGTCGGCCTTCCAGGTGCCGTAGTCCTGGTGCCATTGCCACACGTCGCCGTCGAACGCGGCCTTCCCGTTGATCTTGAACTGGTGGATGTAGGTCTTGTCGCCGAGGAGCTGCTCGGCCGGCTCGACGAAGCGCGGATGATGGACCAGCGCCTCGAACACCGGATGATAGGTGTGCACGGCGAAGGCGGTGCGCACCACGCCGCCGGTCTTCTCGCGGACATTCTCCTCGCGGTGCTGCTGGAAGACGCCGGGAATCTCCGACTTCAGGATCTCGGTCTCTTCCGGCGAGAAATAGTTCGGAAAGAAGAGATAACCCTCCTCGTCGAATTGCCTGAGCTGCTCGGGAGTGAGCTTCATCGTTTCCTCCTGTCTTGTCGTCTTGCCATCAGGCCGCGCGTGAGATCACGACCTTCAATCGTCCGGTGAGGATGTCGGCCATCTGCTCGGCATGGCCGCGGCAGAGCGCTTCGGCCTCCTCGATTTGCCCCGCCTCGAACGCGCGCAGGATGCCCTCATGCTCGTCCCAGACGCTGACCCGCAGATCTTCCTCACTGAGCGCCGCCGCCATCACGCGGCGCAGATGCTGCCAGTGCGGCTGGGCAGTCTCGCCGATCAGCGGGTTGCCCGAGGCTTCGTAGACGAAGAGATGGAAGTCGATGTCCGCCTCGATCACCGATGGCACGTTGCCGCTCGCCACGGCGCGCCGGCCGACATCGATCAGCAGGCGGCCGCGATGGGCCAATTCCGGCGTGTAGCGCGCCGCCGCCAGGCGCCCCGCCGCCCCGTCGAGCGCACCGCGCACGACATAGAGGTTGAGGACCTGCTGCATGTCGAGCGGCGCCACGCAGACACCCTTGCGGCCGGTCTCGATGAGGAAGCCTTCGCGGCGCAGCAGCATCATGGCCTGCAGCACCGGCTGGCGTGAGACGCCAAACTGCTGGGCGAGGTCTTCCTGGGTGAGCCGCGTACCGGCTTTCAGCTCGCCCGAGCAGATCGCTTCGAGGACGGCGTCGTGGATGCGTTCGGACAGGTCGGGCTCGGGGAGGAAGGCTCGCATGGTGATTGTGTATACAGAACACAGCGCTGTCCAAGTCAACGCGTTTGGCGTGCCGTCAGACCTTTTTCGGCAACTACGGCAAGGCCTCGATCGGGGTAATCGGTGATCAGGCCGTCAACTTTCAGGTCGATCTGACGTGCCATCTCGACCGGATCATTGATGGTCCAAGGAATGACCTTCAGTCCCAGTGCGTGCGCCTCGGCCACGTTTCGCGCCGTGACGTTGCGCCAGAAGGGCGACCAGGTCGAGCAGCCGGCGGCCTTGGCGAGTTCCGGGACCGAGCTGCCGTCGAGGCCTCCCAGCCAGGGCGAGGGATTTCCGGCGACGGTGTTCATGTTCGAGGTTTCGATGGTGAGGCAGACGGTATCGATCTCCGGCGCGATCCGGCGGGCCTCGATCAGGGTGCGCCAGTCGAATGATTGGATCGATGTCCGTCGCTCCATCTTCGCCGCCCGCACCGCGTCGACGACCCGCCTCGCGAAGCGGACGGGATCGACGGTTTCGTCCGGTTTGGTCGGGTTGATCTTGGTTTCGATGTTGTAGCGCACCGCCTCCCCGCCAAGCGCAAAGAGGTCGGCCAGCGTCGGGAAGCGCTCGCCGTCGGCTGGCTTTTGTGCCGGGAACTGCTGGCCGTAGCGCGTCGCCGGATTGAGCCGGCCGATGTCGTAGCGTCGAAGCTCGTCGAGCGTCAGCGAGTGGATCGTCGGGCCGACGGCATCGAGCCATCGGCCATCAGGCGCCCGGACGAGATCGGGATTGAGCCGCGGCTCGTGGCTCAGCACGACGATATCGTCCCTGGTGATCGCGAGATCCGTCTCGAGCGTGGTGACGCCGAGCGACAGGGCGTTGCGGAAGGCGGCCAGCGTGTTCTCGGGTGCAAGCCCGCGCCCGCCGCGATGAGCTTGCAGGTCGAAGGCCTGGGCGGCCAAAGCGCTAAGCGCCCAGATTGCGCAGGCGAGCGATGCGATCGGCCACGTCGGGATGCGTAGCCATGAGCGCCGAGGATTTGGCTGTGAAGGTCTTGATCGGATTGACGATGAACAGGTGCTGTGTGGCACGGCTCACTCCGGGAAAGGGCGCGGCGGCTGCGGCAAGCTTCTGCAGCGCCGAGATCAGGCCACTGGGATTGCGGGTGAATTGCACCGAGGTCGCGTCGGCGAGGTATTCGCGCTGGCGCGACACCGCCATCTGCACCGCCTTGGCCGCGATCGGCGCGATGATCGCGACGACCACCAGGACGATGATGAGCAAGCCCGCGCCACTGCTCTTCTTGTCGCTGTTGCTGTTGCGCGAGCTCCTCGTGCCGCCCCACCGCATTGTGCGCAGGATCATGTCGGCGATCAGCGCGATCAGGCCGACCGTGACGCCGACGATCGTCATGTAGCGCGTGTCGAGGTTGGCGATATGCGCCATCTCGTGCGCGATCACGCCCTGCAGCTCGTCGCGATTGAGCGTGTTCAGCAGGCCGCGCGTCACCGCGATCGTGGCATTCGACGTCGATGTGCCGGTGGCGAAGGCATTGAGCGCGTCGGTCTCCATCACCCGCACGCCGGGCATCGGCACCCCCGAGGCGATCGACATCTCCTCGACCACGTTGAAGAGCTGCGGTGCGTCGTCTTTGGCGATCTCTTTCGCGTCGGCCATCGCCACGACGAGACGGCTGCCGTAGGTGAGCGAGATCAGGCTCCAGACGACGCTGGCGACGGCCAATCCGCTCGCCATCACCAGGCCCGCCTGGCTGACCAGCGGGACCTCGTCGGTCGCCTCGCTTTGCAGGACCCAGCCAATCAGATAGCCGAACCCGGCCGCGAAAAGGGTTAGGACGACGAGCAGGATCAGTGTGTTGCGGCGATTGGCAGCCTGCGCCGCGACGAAGTTCGTTGTTGTGGCCATCGCGCGTCAGCGCAACGCGATCTTGGGCACTTCCTTCTCGGCTTCCGGCATGTTGAACAGCTCGATCGGGCCGAAGCCGAGCGAGGCGGCGGCGAGCACGGCCGGGAAGCTCTGGCGCCGCGTGTTATAGGAGGCGACCGAGTCGTTGTAGAACTGGCGCGCGAAGGCGATCCTGTTCTCGGTGCCGGTGAGTTCCTCCTGGAGCTGCTTGATATTGTCGTTGGCCTTGAGCTGCGGGTAGCTCTCGACCAGCCCGAGCAGCCCGCGCGTCGCCTGGGTCAGCGCCGCTTCCGCCGGTCCCGCTTGCGCCGGTCCGGAAGCCGCGGCGGCCGCGTTGCGCGCCTGGATCACCTTGGTGAGCGTTTCCTGCTCGTATCCCATGGCGTCCTTCACGACCTGCACCAGGTTGGGAAGGAGATCGTGGCGGCGCTTGAGCTGGACGTCGATCTGGCGCCAGGCTGTCTGCGCCTGGTTCCGGCCGCCGACGAGGCCGTTGTAGACACTGATCAGCCACACGGCGATCAGCGCGATGACGCCGAGGACGATCCAGAAAGTCATGCCGGCAGCCTCCTTTGCAGGGGGCGGCAGTTTAGTCATGATTGCAGCCAGCTGGGAGGAACAACGATGGAAGTGTCAGCGCTGCTGAAGGAATTCACGTCGGCCGTCGAGCGTCGGGACGGCAAGAGCTTTGCCGCGCTGTTCACCGAGGACGGCGTCTATCACGACGTCTTCTATGGCGCCTTCAAGGGCCGCGAGAAGATCGCCGAGATGATCGACGACTGGTTCTACCGGACCGCACGCGACTTCCGCTGGGAGATGTTCCGGCCGGTGAGCGACGGCACGACGCTCTACGCCTATTACACCTTCAGCTATGTCTCGGTGCTGCCGGAGGCCAAGGGCAAGCGCGTCGGCTTCGATGGCGTGTCGATCATGCGGCTCGAGAACGGAAAGATCGCCGAGTACCGCGAGGTCGCCAATTCAAGCATCGGCCTGCTCGATATCGGCTTCGCACCGGAGAGGGTCGCGAAGATCCTGGGCAAGGAAGCCAGGCACATCAAGGAGCGGCCGGAGTGGCAGCGCCACGCGGGGTGAGCGGGAAAGATCCCTCGCTTCGCTCGGGATGACAAAGAAGGGTGTCATCCCGAGCGAAGCGAGGGATCCTTATCTCAATCCCGAAGGAGCTCGTTGATCGAAGTCTTCGAACGCGTGCGCTCGTCGACGGTCTTCACGATCACCGCGCAATAGGTCGAGGGGCGGTCCGGGCCGCCGCCGATATTGCCGGGAACGACCACCGAATAGGGTGGCACCTTGCCGATATGGATCTGGCCTGACGCGCGGTCGACAACTTTCGTTGTGGCCGAGATGAACACGCCCATCGACAGCACAGCGCCGGTGCCGACGATCACGCCTTCGACCACTTCCGAGCGCGCGCCGATGAAGCAGTTATCCTCGATGATCACCGGGTTGGCCTGCAGCGGCTCGAGCACGCCGCCGATGCCGACGCCGCCCGACAGGTGGCAGTTTTTGCCGATCTGCGCGCAGGAGCCGACGGTCGCCCAGGTGTCGACCATGGTGTTGCTGTCGACATGGGCGCCGAGATTGACGAACGACGGCATCAGCACGACCGACGGCGCGATGTACGAGCCGCGCCGAACGACCGAGCCCGGCACGGCGCGGAAACCCGCCTTGGCAAAGCGGGCGGCATCCCAGCCGGTGGTCTTGAGCGGCACTTTGTCGAACCATGGCGCACTGCCCATGCCCGGGAAGCTGGCGCCGCCGTCCATCGGGACCGAATCGTAGAGACGGAAGGACAGCAGCACGGCCTTCTTCAGCCACTGGTGCACGACCCACTCGTCGCCGAACTTCTCGGCGGTGCGGAAGCTGCCGTCGTCCAGGCCGGCGATCGCCGCTTCGACGGCCTCGCGCACCTCGCCCTTGGTGGCGCTGTTGACGGTGTCGCGCTTTTCCCAGGCCGCGTCGATGGCGGCTTCCAGCTGCTTGCTCATTGTCCCCTCAAAATAGGCCGGCGGACCTTATATGCTGCGCCCGATGGCGTTCAAGCTCCCCGAATCCGTGCTGGTCGTGGTCCATACGGCAGCCCTGGAGGTCCTTCTGATCGAACGGGCTGCCAATCCCGGCTTCTGGCAGTCCATCACCGGTTCGCGCGAGCCGGACGATCCCGACCTCGAGGCCACGGCACGGCGCGAGCTGCTGGAGGAAACCGGCCTGTCGGCCGGCACGCTGACCGACTGGCGGCTGATCAACCGCTACGAGATCTGGCCGCAATGGCGCGCCCGCTACGCGCCCGACGTGACGCACAATGTCGAGCACGTCTACGGCTTCCGCGTGCCGCAGATCACGGTCGCGACGCTCGATCCGGCCGAGCATACGGCGCAACTCTGGCTGCCCTGGCAGCAGGCGATGGAAAAGGTCTTCTCCCCGACCAATCGCGACGCCATCTGGCAACTGTCGCGTCGCCGATGACATGTGCAGCACATGCATGTATGTTTGGTACATGTCAGCCATGATCCAAATTCGCAACGTCCCTGACTCGCTGCACCGCCGGCTCAAATCACGCGCGGCATTATCGGGCATGTCGCTGTCTGACTACCTGCTCAGTCACCTTCGTGCCCTGGCTGATCAGCCGACAATGGAGGAGCTACGGGTGCGGCTGGAGCGCCTGCCTCCGTTCACCCCCTCCGTTTCGCCCGTCGACGTGATTCGCGCTGAACGCGACCGTCCGTGATCGTCACAGACGCTTCGGCGCTGGTCGCGGCGTTGCTGCAAACCTCGGCGGCGGAGGCGGTCAGGCGCCATCTGTTTGCGCCGAACCAATCGCTTCACGCTCCGCACTTGTTGGACGTCGAGGTCACGCACGTCCTTCGGCGCTATACCAAGAGTCGTGAGCTTGACGAGGAGCGAGGTCGCGGCGCGCTGGGCACTCTGGCCGCCTTTCCGATCCGCCGCTATGCACACGATCTTCTGCTCCCGAGGGTGTGGCAACTGCGCGACAACTTTAGCGCGTACGACGGCGTCTATGTAGCGCTTGCTGAGGCGCTGGGCGCTTCGCTGCTCACCTGTGATCGACGTCTTGCCAGTGCGGCTGGCCAGTATGTGTCGATTGCATTGATCACCGTATGACGGCAGTTCCCCGCGAAGCCTCGAGGCTCGGCCAGTTCAGCTGGGCGCTGTTCGACTGGGCCAACCAGCCGTTCTTCACCGTGGTCACGACCTTCATCTTCGCGCCCTACTTCGCCAACGTCATGGTCGGCGATCCGGTGCAGGGCCAGGCGGCGTGGGCCTTCACCCAGTCGACGTCGGGCATCCTGATCGCGTTGATGAGCCCGTTCCTCGGCGCCATGGCCGACGCCGGCGGGCGGCGCAAACCCTACGTCTTCGTCTTCCAGCTGCTGCTGTTCGTCGGCTGCGCCGCGTTGTGGTGGGCCTATCCCAACCGTCCCGACCTGACACGCCCGATCGCCTGGGCGGTCGTGCTGGCGACGGTCGGCGCGGAGATGTCGATCGTGTTCAACAACGCGCAACTGCCCAACATCGTGCGGCCCGAGCGCATGGGCTGGCTCAGCGGCTTCGGCTGGGGGATGGGCTATGTCGGCGGGCTGATCGCGCTCGGCATCGTTCTCGCGGCGCAGTTCTCGCTCGGCCCCGATCCCAACCATACGCTCGAGCGGCTGGTCGGCCCCGCCTCGGCGCTCTGGCTGGCGGTGTTCGTGATCCCGATGTTCCTGTTCACGCCGGACATGGCGAAGGACCGGCGCCTGCCGCTGCTCGACTGCGCGAAGCAGGGCGGCCTGTCGCTCCTGAACACGATCCGCAAGCTCCGCCACTACCGCAATGCGCTCACCTACCTGATCGCCTTCATGCTCTACAACGACGGGCTGGCGGCGATCATCGCCTTCGGCGGCGTCTATGCCTCGGCGACCTTCGGCTGGCCGACCATGACGCTCGGCATCTTCGGCATCATCCTGACGGTCTTCGCCATCCCCGGCGCGTTCATGGGCGGCAAGCTCGACGACCTGATCGGCAGCAAGCGGACCGTGCAGCTCGCCATCGCCGGCGTGATCCTCGCAACTGTCGGCATCGTCGGCGTCACCGCCGACCGCGTGCTGTTCGTGGTTCCGGCCGATCCGCTCAGCCCGACCCGCGGCCTGTTCGGCTCGGCGCAGGAGAAGGTGTTCATGGCCTTCGCCCTGTTGCTGGGGTTCTGCATGGGGCCGATGCAGGCAGCCAGCCGCACCCTGATCGGCCGGCTCGCGCCCGCAGGCATGTCCGGCGAGTTCTACGGCCTGTTCGCCCTGTCGGGCCGCGCCACAGCCTGGATGGCGCCGACCGCGATCGGCATCATCACGGTCGCGACCCAGTCCAATCGGCTGGGCGTGGCCTGCGTGCTGTTCTTCCTGATGCTGGGCTTCGGCCTGTTGTGGACGGTGCGAGAGGAGCGTGCACCTGCCCCTCCCTGACTCTCGCCTCAGGTTTGTCACGGCACGCGGGCCAGGATTTCGCGTAGACTGCATACCCGATGAACTTGGAGAGCCCAATGCGTCTTGCACACCAGTTGTCGATCGCTGCCGGCCTGATCGCCGTAGCCGTTTCGGCGGTCGGGATCATGCCCGCCCACGCGCACGACGGCTGGAAGCACCGCCACAAGCACCATCATCATGACTATTATGCGCCCCCAGGGCACGTCCGCTACTACTCGGCTCCACGGGTGATTTACGAGCGGCCGGTCGTCTATCGCGAAGCGCCGGTGTACTACGCGCCGTCCGGGCCGCCGTCGCTGAATCTCATCATTCCATTGCGCTGATCAGGCGGGGGTCGTCTTTGCCTTGAACGTGCAAAGGTCGTTGACCACGCAGACCGGGCAGTCGGGCTTGCGCGCCTTGCAGGTATAGCGGCCGTGCAAAATCAGCCAGTGGTGCGCGTGCAGCCGGTATTCGTCGGGCACGCGCTTCAGTAGCTTCAGCTCGACCTGGAGCGGGTTCCTGCCCGGCGCCAGGCCGGTACGGTTGCCGACCCGGAAGATGTGCGTGTCGACGGCGATCGTCGCCTCGCCGAAGGCCACGTTCATCACCACGTTGGCGGTCTTGCGGCCGACGCCCGGCAACGCCTGCAGCTCCTCGTGGGTGTGCGGCACCTCGCCGCCGTGCCGCTCGATCAGCAGCTGCGACAGGCCCATCACGTTCTTCGCCTTGGTGCGGAAAAGGCCGATGGTCTTGATGTGGTCGATCAGCTTCTTTTCGCCCAGCGACAGCATGTCGGCCGGCGTCTTGACGATCTTGAACAGCGGGCCGGTCGCGCGGTTGACGCCGACATCGGTCGCCTGTGCCGACAGCACGACGGCGACCAGCAGATGGTAGACATTCTCGTACTCGAGCTCGGTCTCCGGCTCCGGCATCGCTTTCTTCAGGCGGGCGAAGAACTCGGGGATGACGGCGGGCTTCATCAGGGCCATATAGCTTTGTAGCATGGACGAGACAGTCCACTTTTCCACCTCGCTGCGGCCCCATCGCAGCCTGTCGCCGCTCGGCTTCAAATGGCTGATCAGGGCGGTGCTGCTGGCCAATCTGCTGGTCGCCCTGCCGATGTACTGGCTCGGCGCCTGGCCGATCGCGGGCTTCTGCGGGCTCGACGTGGCGCTCTTGTGGTGGCTGTTCGACCGCAATTATGCCGACGCCCGTCGCAGCGAAACACTGACATTGACCGACCGCGAGCTGGTGGTCGAACGGGTATCGCCGGAGGGTGAGCGCGAGGTGCATCGGCTCGAGGCCTATTGGCTCAAGATCTACGACGGCGAACGGCTGATCCTGACCTCGCGCCGCAACCGCGTGGTGATCGGTCGCTTCCTGGCTCCGGACGCTCGGGCCGAGGTTGCGGAAGCCCTGAAGGCCGCGCTCGCCGCCATGCGCGCCCCGCGCTACGAGCACGACTGGGACCGCGACGAAGCTTAAATCGGTCGGGCTTGCTGGGGGGCGCGCTTTCTCATGTTCTTCCGGACCGCGAGCCTCTGGCTCGCTCATGATCATGAGCGAGCCAGAGGCTCGCGGTCCGGAAGAACGTGAAGTTGCCTCATCGAGGGTGTCAGTGGCGCGCTCCCAGCGCGTCGCCATTCTTATGGTTCAGAGCCCCAGCACGTCCTTCATGCCGTACAGGCCAGGCGCCTTGCCCTGCAGCCATAGCGCGGAGCGCACTGCACCCGAGGCATAGGTCTCGCGGCTGAAGGCGCGATGATTGAGTTCCAGCCGCTCGCCCGCGGCGGCGAACATCACCGTGTGCACGCCGACTTCCTCGCCGCCGCGCAGGGTGGCGAAGCCGATCTCGCCCGAGGGCCGCGCGCCGGTATGGCCGTCACGGCTCTTGCGCCAGACATCCTCCAGCTTGACCCCGCGGCCGGCCGCGGCGGCGCGGCCCAGCGCCAGCGCGGTGCCCGAGGGTGCGTCGATCTTGTGGCGATGGTGCATTTCCAGCACCTCGATGTCGTAGGCGGGATCGAGCATCGAGGCGGTCTTTTCGACCAGGGCCAGCAGGATGTTGATGCCGAGCGACATGTTGGCGGCCCACAGGATCGGCACCTTCTTCGCCGCCTCGTGGATCGCCGCCGTCTGCTGCGGATCGAGGCCGGTCGTGCCGATCACCATCGAGACACCCTTCTCGGCGGCGACCTTGGCATGCTCGACCGTCGCTGCCGGCACGGTGAAATCGATCACCGCGTCCGCCGCGCCGATTGCCGCGGCGGGGTCGGACACGATCTTGATGCCCTTGATGCTGCGATGGCTGGTGCCGACGCCGGCAACCTCGCCGGCGTCGCGGCCGAGCATGGTGCTGCCGGCGCCTTCGAGCGCGCCGGCCAGGGTGGCGCCCTCTGTGCGGGCGATCTCGCGGACCAGCATCTGGCCCATGCGGCCGGCCGCGCCGGCAATGGCGATCTTCATGTGTTTCCTCACAATTCCCTTGGCCTAGACTAGCCGTTCGAACGGGAGACGGACATGCTGTTCATGGTGGTCGAGACGTTTCGCAATCAGGACGGCAAGGCTGTCTATCGCAAGCTGCGCGACGATGGGCGTGCCCTGCCCGACGGGCTGAAGTTCGTCTCGAGTTACGTCTCGGCAGATCTCAGCCGCTGCTTCCAGCTCATGGAAGCCGACGACGTGACCTTGTTCCAGCGCTGGATCGCCGACTGGCAGGGCGTGGTGGAGTTCGAGGTCGTGCCCGTGGTCGAAGGCAAGACCACGCGCGCCGCACTGGAGCCGCTGCTGTGACCGACAGCATCGCGGGCTATGCGAAGGAGGCGTCATCGCTGCTCGTGACCTACGAGCGAATCCCGCCCGACACCCTGCATCGTCCGGTCTGGCACCTGATCCCCACCATTCCGTCGCGCGTGCTCGACATCGGCGCCGGCAGCGGGCGTGACGCCGCGCACTTCGCCGCGATGGGGCATCAGGTCTTGGCGGTCGAACCCGTCGATGCGCTACGTGAGGGCGCGATGAAGCTCCATCCGTCACCGCGCATCGAATGGCTGGCCGATACCCTGCCGTCGCTGGAGCGGGTGCGGGCGCGCGGCGAGACCTTCGATGCCGTGCTGGCGACGGCGGTCTGGATGCATCTCGACGAGCGCGAGCGCGCTGACGCGATGCCGGCCGTGGCGTCCCTGGTGGCGTCCGGCGGCGTGCTGATCCTGTCGCTGCGCCACGGGCCGATTCCGCCGGGCCGGCGCATGTTCGATGTTTCCGCCGAGGAGACGATCGCGCTCGCCGCGCGCGAGGGCCTCGCCTGCCTCGTCAACGCCGTCACCGGCTCGGTCCAGGCCAAACAGCCGGATGTGACCTGGACACGGCTCGGTTTCCGCAAATGAACGGGATCAGCTCATGGTCTTCCGGACCGCGAGCTTCCAGCTCGCTCATGAATCCGAGCGAGCTGGAAGCTCGCGGTCCGGAAGAGGATGAGACCGCGAAACGACTCGCTATTTCCACGGATCGGCGACCTTCGGCCAGAACGGTGTCTTGCGCTTGGTGTAGGGCCAGCGCGTGACGTCGGGGTCGGCGGCGCCGGGCGAAGCGACGTAGAGGATCTCCTTCGCGACGCCGACGAAGCCGTTATAGAAATGCTGCGCCGACTTCACGATCACGACGCGATAGTCGGCCGGCTCGGCGCCGACCGCCCGGAAGGCGTCGGCATGGAAGGTCTGGTTGCGCCGGGTGCAGATCGCGATGTCGACATGCTCCGACGACAGCAGCGCCATGTCGCCCAGCGGCGACATCACCGGTCCATAGGGTTGGAAGACGTTGCGCGTGATCCTCTTCACCGTGACATCGAGGTCGACCGGGTCGCCGCTCACCGCGCCCGACTTGCCGCCGAGCCGCATGCGGATGCGCGCGCCCTCGCCGGCCTCCTCGGCGATCTGGAAGGCCATCGGGTCCCACATCACGCCGAACAGCGCGGGACCGATCTGCTTCTCGACAAGGGCCTTCAGCACGAAGGTCGAATCGCCCGGCGCGCCCGAGCCTGGATTGTCGGCGCGATCGGCCAGCACCAGCGGGCCCTGATTGTGCGAGGCGGCGCGGTCCATCGCCTCGTCGATGGTGAGATACTTCGTGGCGTAGCGCTCGCGGTTGGCCCACAGCTCCTCGCCGAGCTGCCTGGCGAGCTTCTCCGCCTTCTCCCTGTCGCCGTCGGCCACGATCAGCGTGCGCGTGCCGATATCCTCGACATCGGCGAAGGAGAAGCCGTGGCTCAGCGACACGGAGAGAATACCATCCTTGCCTTCGAGCGACTTCATGCGCACGACGAACTCGCTGATCGGCGGCACGGAGGTGCGGTACTGCGCAATCATGCGGCAGTCGTAGCGCGCCATCACCGGCTTCACCTTGCCCTCGACCGTGTCGGCGATGATCGCGAACAACTCCTCGGCGCGCTCCATAGGATCGGTGTGTGGGTATTCCTTGTAACCGACCAGCACATCGGCACTGTCGAGCATCAGCGCGCTTAGGTGGCAGTGCAGGTCGAACTCCGCGCCGATCGCGACCTTGGGTCCAACGATGGCGCGGATCCTCGACAGCAGGTCGCCCTCGCAGTCGTCGTAGCCGTCCGCGACCATCGCGCCGTGCACGTTGATCAGCACGGCGTCGAGCGGCAGCGCGGCTTTCACGCCGGCGAGCATCTCGTCGCGAAAGCCTTCATAGACCGAGCGCACGGTCGTGCCCGAGGGGGCGGCGAAGGTGCTGAGACCCTCGATCACGGTCCAGCCGCGCTTCTCGGCCTCGCGGCGCCAGACATGGACTGGCGCGGTGAAGTTGGTCGGCGCGTGTTTCGTCGCATCGCCGCGCCAGATGCCGTGCTCCTGATAGCCGCGCAGGCCGGTCGGGAACGGCACGAACTGGTTGGTCTCGGTGCCCAGGGCACCGATGTAGACGCGACGGGTCATGCTTTGCTCCGGTGGCAGCCCTCGACATGGTCGTCGACCATGCCTGATGCCTGCATGAAGGCATAACAGATGGTCGAGCCGACGAACTTGAAGCCGGCCTTCTGCAGCGCCTTCGACATCGCGTCGGACTCCGGCGATTTGGCCGGCACGTCCTTCAGGGTCTTGGGATGGTTATGCTTCGGCTTGCCGCCGACGAAGCTCCACAGGAACTTGGCGAACGAGCCTTCGCGCTCGACCAGTGCCAGGTAGGCCTTGGCATTGCTGACGCTGGCGTCGATCTTGCCCTTGTGGCGGATGATGCCGGGGTCCTCGAGCAGCTTCTTGAGCTTGGCCGGCGTGTAGCGCGCGATCTTGGCCGGGTCGAAATCGTCGTAGACCTTGCGGTAGTGCTCGCGCTTGCGCAGCACCGTGATCCACGACAGGCCGGCTTGGCAGCCTTCGAGAGTCAGCAGCTCGAATAGCGCCCGGTCGTCCTTGAGCGGGCGACCCCACTCCGAGTCATGATATTTCTGGTAGAGCGGGTCTGCAGACGCCCACCCGCATCTCGCCTTGCCGTCTGCGCCGGCAACCGTATCGTGCTTCCAAACCATGTGAGGAAACTAATGCCCAAGGATCTCAGCGACCTCAAGGTCTGCATTTTCGACGTATTCGGCACAGTGGTGGACTGGCGCGGCAGCCTGATCGAGGACCTGCCCGGGCTCGGCAAAAAATACGGCCTGGAAACCGACTGGACGAGCTTCGCCGACGACTGGCGCGGGCTGTACCAGCCGCAGATGGCGCGCGTCCGCAAGCGCGAGCTGCCGTGGACGCGGATCGACGATCTCCACAAGGAAGCCTTCGAGATGCTGCTGACCAAGCGCGGTCTCAAGCACCCGGGCGAGGAAGGCGCGTGGGAGTTCACCCATCTCTGGCACAAGCTACGGCCGTGGCCCGATTCGGTCGAGGGCATCGGCCTGATGAAGAAGAAGTTCGTCGTGGCGACGCTCAGCAACGGCAACGTTGCCCTGCTGATCAACATGGCCAAGCACAGCGGCATTCCCTGGGATCACTGCTTCTCGGGCGAGACATTCCATCATTACAAGCCCGATCCCGAATCCTATCTCGGCGTGGTCGACAGCATGTATCTCAAGCCGCACCAGGTGATGCTGTGTGCCGCCCACAACGGCGACCTCGCGGCAGCGCAGAAATGCGGCCTGTCGACGGGCTATATCAACCGTCCCTACGAGCACGGCCCTGGCCAGAAGCGCGACTTCAAGGCCGAAGGCGACTGGGACGCCGTCGGCGACACGATCATCGAGCTCGCAAAGAAGATCGGAGCGTGACTTCCTTGTCGTCCTGAGCGCAAGCGAAGGACCTCAAACCAGCTTCGCAGAACGCCTCTGGAATTGGCGCTAGATCCTTCGCTGCGCTCAGGATGACATCTAGACCCCGATCGTCGTCAGGTCCTGGAACCAGTGCTGGGCCTGGACGTATGATTTGATCTTGGGCGAGAGGGCGTGCGGGTTGGTGTCGTGGACGACCCAGATCAAGACCGCGTCGTCGACCACCTTCTCGTGCACCTTGGCCATCAGCGCGTCCTGCTTGGCGGCATCGAAGGTGTTGAGCGCCTCGTTCACGAGCTTGTCGACGTCCTCGTTCTTGTAATAGCTCCAGTTCACGCCGACCGGCGCGGCCTGATTGGAGGCGAAGAAGCGAGTGATGGCGTAGACCGGGTCGGACGTCACGTACGCGATGTTGTTGGCGGTGATGTCCTTGTTCATGTCGGCCTTCGCGCCGGCGCGCCAGGCGGTGTACATCGCCTCGAGCTCGACCACCTTGAACTCGACGTCGATATAGACCTCCTTGAACATTTCCTGGATCGCCTCGTTCATCGGCAGCGACAGCATCTGGCCGGTGCCGCCGGAGGCGACGACGAACTTGGTCCTGAGCGGGTTCGACTTGCTGAACCCCGCCGCGGTCGTGAGCTTGCGCGCCTCGTCCGGCGCATACTTGAGCTCGAAGGTCGGCTTGCCGAACCACGGATTGGTCCTGTCGACCTGGCCGTAGGCGGGACGGGCGAGGCCGTTCAGCAGCTTCACGATGGACTCGCGGTCGATCGCCAGGTTGGCGGCCTTACGCAGGCGGATATCGGTCCACGGCGAGCCCTCGACCAGCGACGGATGGTAGTTCCAGACATGCGGCGTGACGTTCTGCTCGATCCGCATGCCGCCCTGCTTGAGGCGCGCCACTGCATCGGGCGGCGGCGTCTCGATCATGTCGACCGAATTCGATAGAAGCGCCGCGGTGCGCGCCGAATCCTCTGGCGCCACGATCAGCACCAGCCGATCGGTCTTCGGGATGCGCTTGGGATTCCAGTAACCGTCGTTCTTCACCAGCTCGGCGCGCTCGCGCGGCACCAGGCGGGCCAGCTTGAACGGGCCGGTGCCCGACGGCTCCGACGCGAATTTGTTCCAGTCCTTGCCGAGCTTCTCCCACTGGGTCGGGCTCGACACCAGGAACCACAGCATCTGATAGGGGAAGAGCGCGTCGACCGCCTTGGTCTTGATCTCGACCTCCATGTCGCCGGTCTTCTTGTAGCTGGCGATCGAGGGCAGGCGCGGCCGTACCTGCGCGGCCTGGCGCTGGTCGAACTGCGGCGCGTCCTTGTTGAAGACCTTTTCCAGGTTCCAGACAACGGCATCGGCGTTGAAGGCGGAGCCGTCGTGGAACTTCACGCCATCGCGCAGCTTGAAGATCCACAGTGTCTTGTCCGCCTCGTTCACCGTCCATTCGGTGGCGAGGCCGGGGATCAGCTTGCCCGGCCGGTCGGCGACATCGAGCTCCCAGGCGACGAGCGGATCGTAGAGCGTGAGGCCGGTGAACTTGTAGGCCCCGGCGCCGCGGTCGGGCTGGCCCGTCGTCAACGGTACGTCGGCCATCGAGATGCCGAAGCGCACCACCTTCTCCTGCGCGAGCGCGGGAAACGGCAGGGCGGCGAGGGCGCCAGCGCCGACGATGACGGAACGACGGGACAACTTCATTGCTGACTCCAGGTCAGAGCTTGGGTCGGTGCGAACGCCATTCGGTGGCGCGTTCGTAGGCGGAGCCGGCGGCGAATACGCTGGCCTCGTCGAAGGCGCGGCCGGCGAGCTGGAAGGCAAGCGGGAAACCATCGCTGCCGAAGCCGCAGCAGATCGTTGCTGCCGGCTGGCCGGTGACGTTGAACGGCATGCTGAGCGAGGGCTTGCCGAGGAAGTGGAAGATCGGCTGCGGCTCCTCGAAGGTCTCCGGCGCGCCCCACTGGTTGGCGCACATCACCAGGTCGTAGCCGCGCATCGTCGCGCGCGTGTCCTGCTGGAGCTGGCGGCGGAAGCGCAACGCGGACAGATACTGCTCGGCGGTGAGGAAGGCGCCGAGCTGGAAGCGGCGCCGCGTCGTGTACCCAAACTTCTCCGGGGTCTCGATCACCTCCTGGCGATGGATCGCATGCGCCTCGGCGGTGATAACGACCCTGCCGCAGATGTGATAGTCGCGGATGTCCGGGAAGACGACATCCTCGACCGTTGCGCCGAGATCTGCGAGGACGCGCGCCGCTTCGTCGATGCCCGTCTTCATCTCGGGCGTGACGGCGTGCTCGCCCTCGTACCAGCTCCGCGCCAGCGCGATGCGCATGCCCTTCAGCGAGCCGTAGCAGGACGCGCCGTAATCGACCTTCGCCGCTTTCACCGAGCCCTGGTCGTTGGGGTCGTAGCCAGCCAGCACGTCGAGCATCAGCGCGCAGTCTTCCGACGTCCAGGCGAGCGGACCGGCCGTGTCGAAGCTGAAGCTGAGCGGATAGATGCCGCAACGGCTGACCAGCCCGTAGGTCGGCTTGATGCCGGCCGTGGCGCAGTAGCCGGCAGGATTGCGGATCGAGCCCCCGGTGTCGGAGCCCATCGCGCCCATGCAGAGCTGGGCGGCGACGGCAGCGCCCGAGCCGCTCGAGGAGCCGCCCGGCTGGTAGTCGGTGTTCCAGGGATTGCGCACGGCGGGGAACGGCTGGTCCGGCGTCATGGCGCCGTTGGCGAATTCGTGCGTGCCGAGCTTGCCCAGGATGACCGCACCGGCGTCCTTCAGGCGCCGGACCGTCTCGGCGTCGATCGCCGGCACGTAGTCCTTCTTGAGATTCGAGTGTCCGGTCGTCCTGACGCCGGCGGTCTCGTATATATCCTTCAGCGCGACTGGAATGCCGTGCATCGGCCCGCGGCGCAGCCCGCCTTTCATCTCCAGGTCGGCTTGGTGTGCCGCGTTACGCGCCATGTCGGCCGTGACGGTGATGTAACTGGCGATCTTGTGATCGACGGCTTCGATGCGTTTAAGGAACGCCTCGGTGAGATCGGTCGAGGTGAGCTCGCCGCGCGCCATCAGGCGACCGGCTTCGGCGATGCCGAGCAGAGTGAGGTCGGTCATGGTACGGCTCTACTCGGCGGCGCGGAAGATTTGCGGCGGCTCGGCGGCCCAGGCCCAATGGGTGGGGATGCGCTCCATCAAAGCAAGCAACCCGACATAGCCCTTGTGCAGATGCTCGATATCCTCGGGCGTCAGCGTCAGTCCTGTCTGCGCTGCGCGCACGCGGAACTCCTCGAGTGTTGGTGCCATTGGCGACGACATTGTCCTTGCCCTCCCGACGCCAGACCGCATGCAAGCGACATGCCGCAGCGGCTTGGCTTGCCCCTTGCATATCTCTGTCCCGAACAGGGGAGTAGTGAATGTTCAAACGGTTTCGCCTTGCTGCCGCCATCGGTCTCCTCGCGGCGTCTGCAACGCCTGCCTTCTCGCAGGGCACACTGCGCATCGGCATGACAGCGGCCGATATTCCGCAGACCACCGGGCAGCCCGACCAGGGCTTCGAAGGCTTTCGCTTCGCCGGCTACACGATCTACGACGGTCTGGTGAACTGGGACCTGTCGAAGTCCGATACCATCGCCGATATCAAGCCCGGCCTCGCCACCGAATGGTCGGCGGTCGAGGGCGACGGCAAGCGCTGGATCTTCAAGCTGCGCGAGGGTGTGAAGTTCCACGACGGAACGGACTTCGACTCCGCCGTGGTGGTCTGGAATCTCGAGAAGATCCTGAACGACAAGTCGCCGCAATTCGATCCCAAGCAGGCCGCCCAGGCGCGTGGTCGCGTGCCGACGCTGGTCGGCTGGAAGGCGATCGATAAATACACCGTCGAGCTCACCACCCGTGTCGTGAACTCGCTGTTCCCCTACGACATGTCCTACATTTTCTATTCGAGCCCGACGCAGTGGGAGAAGGTCGGCAAGGACTGGGTGAAGTACGGGCTGCAGCCGGTCGGCACCGGGCCGTTCAAGGTCGACCGCGTCGTGCCGCGCGAGCGTCTCGAGCTGTCGCGCTTCGACGGCTACTGGGACAAGGCGAGGGTGCCGAAGCTCGACAAGGTGCTGCTGTTCCCGATGCCGGAAGCGGCGACGCGCACGGCAGCGCTGCTCGCGGGCCAGGTCGACTGGATCGAGGTTCCGGCGCCCGACGCGATCCCGCGCCTCAAGCAGGGCGGCATGAGCATCGTCACCAACAAGTATCCGCATAACTGGGCCTACCAGCCCAGCATGGTCGAGGGCTCGCCCTGGACCGACATCCGCGTGCGCAAGGCGGCCAATCTCGCGATCGACCGCGCTGGCCTCAAGAAGCTGCTCGGCGGCTTGATGGACGAGGGCAAGGGTGCGGTCTATCCCGGCCATCCCTGGTTCGGTTCGCCGAGCTTCGACATCAAGTATGATCCGGCCGCGGCCAAGAAGCTGCTGGCCGAGGCGGGCTATAGC
The DNA here is from genome assembly GCF_965279465.1 of Reyranella sp. NCBI lineage: Bacteria > Pseudomonadati > Pseudomonadota > Alphaproteobacteria > Hyphomicrobiales > Reyranellaceae > Reyranella > Reyranella sp. The sequence goes on along the minus strand of NZ_OZ257242.1, from coordinate 1,091,207 downwards.
GCGACGAAGAAGCCCAAGATCAAGATCGCGATCTCGACGTCCGGGTCGGGCCAGATGCTGCCGCTGCCGATGAATGAGTACGTGCAGGAGAACCTCAACGCCGTCGGCTTCGACTGCACGTTCGAGGTCATGGAATGGAACGCGCTGGTCACCTTCTCCTTTCAGCCGGTGACGGGCGACGTCGCCGCCAAGGCGGGCGTCAACGGGATCAACATCAGCCGCGCGACGGTCGATCCCTACTCGGCCTTCATGCGGCTCTATCACGGCGACTACGTGCCGCCGAGAGGGTCCAACTGGGGCATCCTGAAGGACCCGAAGCTCGACGAGCTGATCAACAAGGCGCATACGTCGTTCGATCGCGCCGCGCAGACCAAGGCGCTGGCCGACGTCCACACTTACATCGTCGACCAGTCCTACTGGGTGTATATCGCCTACGATCTCAACCCACGCGCGATGAGCCCGAAGGTGAAGGGTTTCGTCCAGGCCCAGAGTTGGTTCCAGGACCTCACCCCGATCACGATCCAGTAGCCGCAACCATGACGCCTTCGCCAGGAGCGCGGCTCTCCAGAGCCGCTCTTCTTCGGACTGACACACTCCATGGGCGGCTCTGGAGAGCCGCGCTCCCAGCGATGCGAGGGGCCTGATGCTGCTCTATGCCCTGCGACGGCTGATCTACCTGGTGCCGGTCGCTTTCGGCGTGTCGCTGCTCGTCTTCGCGCTGGTCCATCTCGCGCCGGGCGACCCGATCTCGGCGATCGTGCCGCCCGATGCGCCGAAGGAAGTGGTCGACAAGCTCAAGGAATATTACGGCTTCGACAAGCCGCTGCCGGTTCAGTACGGCCGCTGGCTGCTGGTCACCCTGAGCGGCGACTTCGGCACCTCGATCGGCACCGGCCGGTCGGTCGCGCAGGAAGTCGGCTCGGCCTTCGGCAACACCATCATCCTGGCGATCTCCGCCTGCACCCTCGCCTTCTCGCTGGCGGTCTTCCTCGGCACCGCGGCGGCCTACGCGAAGTCGCGCATCGTCGACCGGCTCGTCACTTCGATCTCGCTGGTCGGCGTGAGCGTGCCGCATTTCTGGCTGGCGATCGTGCTGGTGATCGTCTTCTCGGTCGAGCTCGGCATGCTGCCGCCGATGGGGCTGGGGCCGGAGAACGCGACCGGCTGGCGTCTCGATTGGCCGCACATCCAGCACATGATCCTGCCGACCATCGCCCTGTCGGTGATCCCGCTCGGCGTGATGACCCGCACGGTGCGCTCGACGATCAAGGAAATCCTCAGCATGGAGTTCGTCACCGCGCTCCAGGCCAAGGGCATGAACGACCGCCAGATCCTGTTCCACGTGCTGAAGAACGCGGCGCCCGTCTGCCTCGCTGTCATGGGCTTGCAGGCCGGCAACCTGATCGGCGGCTCGATCCTGATCGAGACTGTGTTCGCCTGGCCGGGCACCGGCTTCCTGCTCAACAGCGCCATCTTCCGCCGTGACCTGCCGATCCTGCAGGGCACGACCCTGGTGCTGGCCTTCTTCTTCATGATGCTCAATCTCACCGTCGATGTGATCCAGACCATGGTGGATCCGCGCATCAAGCGAGGCTGACGATGGCGATCCAAAGTCCGTCGCTCGACATGACCGCCGGTGCCGCTGTGCCGGTGGTCCGCTCGGGAGGGAGGAGCTACTGGCAGCAGGTTGGCCGGCGCCTGCGGCGCGATCCGGTGACCCTGGTCTGCGGCGGCATCCTGGTGCTGATCGTGCTGTCGGCCTTGGCGGCGCCGTGGCTCGGACTGGCTGACCCCTACAAGACGTCGATGATCCGCCGGCTCTATCCGATCGGCTCGCCGAATTTCTGGCTCGGCACGGACGAGCTGGGCCGCGACATGTTCTCCCGCCTGATCTACGGCGGGCGGCTGTCGTTGTTCATGGGTGTGACGCCGGTTGCCTGTGCGCTCCTGATCGGCGGCGCGCTGGGCATCACCGCGGGCTTCCTCGGCGGCCGGGTGAACATGCTGATCATGCGCATCATGGACGTATTCTATGCTTTCCCTTCGGTCCTGCTCGCGATCTCGCTGTCCGGCGCGATGGGTGCCGGCGCGGAGAACACGCTGCTGGCGCTGACCCTGGTCTTCATCCCGCCGGTCTGCCGCGTCTCGGAGAGCGTGACGACCCAGGTGCGCGGCTTTGATTTCGTCGATGCTGCCCGCGCTTCGGGCGCGGGCACGCTCACCATCGTGCGCGTCCATGTGCTTGGCAACGTGCTGGGACCGATCCTGGTCTATGCGACCTCCCTGATCAGCGTGGCGATCATCCTGGCCGCCGGCCTCTCCTTCCTTGGCCTGGGCGTCAAGCCGCCCGAGCCGGAATGGGGGCTGATGCTGAACACGCTGCGCCAGGCGATTTACGTCAATCCGGTGCTGGCGGCGCTGCCCGGCGTGATGATTTTCATCACTTCGATCTGCTTCAACCTGATGAGCGACGGCCTCCGCGCCGCCATGGACGTGAAGGCCTGACATGGACAGCGTGCTTTCCACCGCCGACCGCGGCGGCCCGAGCCAGCCTCTCCTGCTCGCGAACGGCCTGCGCAAGCATTTCCCGATCCCGGGCGGCTTGCTCGGCCGGGCAACCAAGGTGGTGCGCGCCGTCGACGACCTTTCGCTCTCCGTCGCCAAGGGCGAGACCCTCGGTGTGGTGGGCGAGTCCGGCTGCGGCAAGTCGACCGTCGCGCGCCTGCTGATGCGCCTGATCCAGCCGGACAAGGGCACGATGGTGCTGGACGGCGATCCGGTCGACGAGCCGCACGGCATCACCGTCAACGAGCTGCGCCGCCAGGTGCAGATGGTGTTCCAGGATTCCTACGCCTCGCTCAATCCGCGACTCACCATCGTCGAGACGCTGGCCTTCGCACCCAAGGCGCACGGCCTCGCCAACGCCGAAGCCAGGGCGCGCTCGCGCGACCTGCTGGCCAAGGTCGGGCTCGATCCCGACAACTTCGCGGATCGCTATCCGCATGAACTGTCGGGCGGCCAGCGCCAGCGGGTCAATATCGCCCGCGCGCTGGCGCTGCGGCCGCGGCTGGTGATCCTCGACGAGGCGGTGTCGGCGCTCGACAAGTCGGTCGAGGCGCAGGTGCTGAACATGCTGGTCGACCTCAAGGAAGAGTTCGGCCTGACCTACATCTTCATCAGCCATGATCTCAACGTCGTGCAGTATCTCAGCGACCGCGTGATGGTCATGTATCTCGGCAAGATCGTCGAGATCGGCGCGGTCGAGGCGATCTACGGCAGCCCGCAGCATCCCTACACGCGCGCGCTGCTCTCGGCGCGGCCGACCATGGACCCGCGCCGACGCACCAAGGAGGCGCCGATTCAGGGCGACCCGCCCAATCCGATCGATCCGCCATCGGGCTGCCGCTTCCGCACCCGCTGTCCTTTCGCCGAGGATGTCTGCGCCAGGGCGGAGCCCTTGCTGACTGACACCGGCGCACAGGAGGTGGCGTGCCATATGCGCATCCGCGGCTCCGGCCACACCAAGGCGCCCTGACATGACCGGACTCCTCGAGGTCAAGGACCTCCACGTCACCTTCGTGACGCCCGACCGCACCGTGCATGCGGTGAACGGCGTCAGCTTCGAGCTGAAGCGCGGCGAGACGCTCGGCATCCTGGGCGAATCGGGCTCGGGCAAGAGTGTCACCCTGCGCTCGATCCTGAAGCTTCATCCCGAGCACCGCACGCGCTGGTCTGGCAGCATCAAGCTCGAGGGTGACGAAGTTCTCGGCATGACCGGCAGCGCGCTGGCCAACCTGCGCGGCAATCGCGTGTCGATGATCTTTCAGGAGCCGGCGACCGCCTTCGATCCGGTCTTCACCATCGGCCAGCAGATCACCGAGACGATCAGGCGGCACACCGGCAAGTCGGAGTCCGACGCCTGGAAGCGCGCCAAGGAGCTGCTCGAGCTGGTGCGCATCCCCTCGCCGGCGCAGCGCCTGAAGGCCTATCCGCACGAGATGTCGGGCGGCATGCGGCAGCGCGCCATGATCGCGCTGGCGCTTTCGTGCAATCCGAGCCTGCTGCTGGCGGACGAGCCAACCACCGCGCTCGACGCCACCGTCCAGATCCAGGTGCTCCTGCTCATCCGCGAGCTGCAGCGCGAGCTCGATCTCGGCGTGATCTTCGTGACCCACGACATCGGCGTGGCCGTCGAGGTTTCGGACCGGATCGGCGTGATGTATGCCGGCAAGCTGGTCGAGCTGGGCGGCGTCGAGCAGATGGTCGACGCGCCGCGCCATCCCTACACGCGCGGCCTGCTCGCCTCGACGGTGCATGGCGGCATGCGCGGCCAGCGGCTCGAGGCGATTCCGGGCGCACCGCCCGATCTTGCCGAGGTGCCGGCTGCCTGCAGCTTCGCGCCGCGCTGCAAGTACGTCGAGCCGAAATGCCTGGCCGCGCCGCCGCCGCTGACGGCGACGACCGAAGGCCATCTCGTGCGCTGCGTCGGAAGGGTTGATAGCCTCGTGGCGTGATTGTCCGCGAGATTCACGCCGCCAACTACAGGTCGCTCCGCTCGATCCGCTTCCCGACGGGACGGCTCACCGTGTTCGTCGGCGCCAACGGCGTCGGCAAGACCAACCTCTATCGTGCGCTGCAGTTGCTGCAAGCTTCGGCCGCCGGAACTCTGGCGCGGGAGCTCGCGGCAGAGGGCGGCATGGAGTCGGCCTTCTGGGCCGGCAAGCGGCGCAACGGTGAGCCGGCACGCATCAAGCTGTCGGTCGGCTTCGGCGCGCCGGCGGAAGAGGGAGTCCTCTACGTCTACGAGGTCGAAATCGGCGTCCCGTCCCCAGGGGGTCCTGGCGCCTTCCCGCTGGAGCCCGCAGTGAAGGAAGAGACGTTGTTGTTCCATCACCGTGGCCGCAGCCACAGGCTGCTCGAACGGCGTGCCCGCTCGGTGATGGCGCGCGATGCCGACGGCAAAAGGATCGAGATCAGCCGCGATCTGCTGGCCTCGGAGACGGCACTGGGGGCATTCGACGAGCCGCAGCGCTTTCCCGACGTGCACGCGCTCCGGCAGCTCATGCTCGACTGGCGCTTCTATCACGACCTCAGGACCGACAGCGCCTCGCCGCTGCGTCGGCCCTGCCTCGCGGTGGCGACGCCGACCATGGCGTCGGACGGCTCGAACCTCGCAGCGGTGCTGGCGACGCTGATCCATATCCGCCGTGACACGATCGATCTCGACCGCGCGATCGAAGACGCTTTTCCCGGCGCGCGACTGGAGGTGCCGTTGCCGGGAAAGGAGGCCGTGTTCGGCATGGTCTTCCCCGATCATCCGCGGCGCGTGTTCGAGGCGCAGGAGCTGTCCGATGGCACGCTGCGCTATCTCGCGCTCGCGGGCGCGCTGCTGTCGCTGCGTCTGCCGTCGTTCATTGCGCTCAACGAGCCGGAGAGCAGCCTGCATCCTGATCTTCTCGACCCGCTCGCCCGTTTGATTGGAAAGGCCTCCGAGCGAACGCAGCTCTGGCTTGTGACGCACTCTGAGCGCCTCGCCGGCGCGCTCGAGAAGCACGGCGGCGTCCTGCCGCGCACGGTGATCAAGAAGGACGGCGAAACCTGGATCGAGGGCCTCAAGCAAATCGGCCGCTTCGACGACGAGGCGTAGCGCTCATGCTCTTCCGGACCGCTAGCCTCCGGCTCGCTCATGAGCTTGAGCGAGCCGGAGGCTCGCGGTCCGGAAGAGCATGACCCCAGCGGAAGACCTTCAGTCGCCGCCGAACATCTCCTTCACCTTGCTGAAGAAGCCGTCGGCTTCGGGGCTGGTCTTGCCGGCCTTCTCGAATTCCTTGAGCAGTTCTTTCTGCTTGGCAGTGAGGTTGGTCGGCGTCTCGACGTTGATCTCGATGTACATGTCGCCGCGCTGGGTCGAGCGCACGATCGGCATGCCCTTGGCGCGCAGGCGGAACTGGTGGCCGGCCTGGGCGCCGGCCGGGATGTTGATCCGCGCCGCCTTGCCGTCGAGCGTCGGCACCTCGATGTTGCCGCCGAGCGTGGCCTGCACCATCGATATCGGCACCCGGCAATGCACGTCGGCGCCCTCGCGCTCGAACATCTGATGGCGGCGCACCGACAGGAAGACATAGAGATCGCCCGCCGGTCCGCCGCGCGTGCCGGCCTCGCCCTCGCCGGTCAGGCGGATGCGCGTGCCGTCCTCGACGCCGGCCGGAATATTGACCTTGAGCGTCTTCTCGCGCCGCACGCGGCCCTGACCTGCGCAGCTCTTGCACGGCTTGTCGATGACCTGGCCCGCGCCCTGGCAAGTGTGGCAGGTGCGCTCGACGGTGAAGAACCCTTGCTGCGCGCGCAGCCGGCCGTGGCCTTTGCAGGTTGGGCACTGGTGCGGCTTGGAGCCGGCCTCGGCGCCGGAGCCATGGCAGGTCTCGCAGGAGACCGAACTCGGCACCCGGACCGTGGCTTCGGTGCCGCCATAGGCCTGCTCGAGCGTGATCTCGAGATTGAAACGCAGATCCTGGCCGCGCATGTCGCCACGCGCACCGGGACGCCCGCCGCCGCGGCCTCCGTTGAACATCTCATCGAAGATGTCGCCGAACACCGAGCCGAAATCGAAGCCCTGGCCGTTCATGCCGCCCGGCCCGCCGGGACCGTGGCCGCTTTCGAACGCCGCGGCGCCGTAGCGGTCGTAGGCCGCCCGCTTGTCGGGGTCCTTCAAGATGTCGTAGGCGTGGCTGAGTTCCTTGAACTTCTTCTCGGCGTCCTTGTTGCCCTGATTGCGGTCAGGGTGATGCTCCATGGCGAGCTTGCGGTACGCCTTCTTGATGTCTTCGGGGCTCGCAGTCCGTTTGCAGCCCAACATCTCATAAAAGTCTTGCGACATGTGTCCTTACGCAGCCCCCGCTTGCGCTACCCAACTAGCAGATCGGCCCCCCGCTTGCGCGGGGGGCCGGTTCCTTGATCGACCGTCCGGTATCAGCCGGAGCCGGTCTTCTTGTTCTTGTCGGTGACGTCCTCGAACTCGGCGTCGACGACCTTCTCGCCCTTCGCCTCGTTCGCGGCCGCGCCCGGCCCCGCGCCGGCACCCGCCTGCGCGTCGCCCTGCTGGGCCTTGTACATCGCCTCGCCGAGCTTCATCGCCGACTGGGCGAGCGCGTTGGTCTTGGTCTTGATCGCCTCGACGTCCTCGGCCTTCAGAGCTTCCTTCAGCCCTTCCAGCCCACCCTCGATCTCGGCCTTCTCGGTGGGGCTCACCTTGTCGCCGAACTCCTTCAGGTGCTTCTCGGTCGAGTGGACCATCGCCTCGCCCTGGTTGCGGGCGTCGATCAGCTCGCGCTTCTTCTTGTCTTCCTCGGCATGCAGCTCGGCGTCCTTCACCATCTTCTGGATGTCGGCCTCGCTGAGGCCGCCCGAAGCCTGGATGCGGATCTGCTGCTCCTTGCCGGTGGCCTTGTCCTTGGCCGAGACCTGGACGATGCCGTTGGCATCGATGTCGAAGGTCACCTCGACCTGCGGCATGCCGCGCGGTGCGGGTGGTATGCCCATCAGATCGAACTGGCCCAGCATCTTGTTCTGGGCGGCGATCTCGCGCTCGCCCTGGAAGACGCGGATGGTCACTGCGGTCTGGTTGTCGTCCGCCGTCGAGAAGGTCTGGCTCTTCTTCGTCGGGATCGTGGTGTTACGCTCGATCAGCCGGGTGAACACACCACCCAGCGTCTCGATGCCGAGCGACAGCGGCGTCACGTCGAGCAGCAGTACGTCCTTGACGTCACCCTTCAGCACGGCGGCCTGCACGGCCGCGCCGACCGCGACGACCTCGTCGGGATTGACGTTGCGAGCCGGCTCCTTGCCGAAGAACTGCTTCACGACCTCGATGACCTTCGGCATGCGCGTCATGCCGCCGACCAGGATGACCTCGTCGATCTGGCCGGCCTGCAGGCCCGCATCCTTGAGCGCCGCACGGCACGGCTCGAGGGTCCGCTGCACCAGGTCGTCGACCAGCGACTCGAGCTTGGCGCGCGAGAGCTTGATCACGAGATGCTTGGGACCTGAGGCGTCGGCCGTAATGAACGGCAGGTTGATCTCAGTCTCCTTGGAGTTGGAGAGCTCGATCTTGGCCTTCTCGGCCGCTTCCTTGAGGCGCTGCAGGGCGAGCTTGTCGTTGCGCAGGTCGATGCCCTGCTCCTTCTTGAACTCGTCCGCGAGATAGCTGATCACCCGCTGGTCGAAATCCTCGCCGCCCAGGAAGGTGTCGCCGTTGGTTGCCTTGACCTCGAACACGCCGTCGCCGATCTCGAGGATCGACACGTCGAACGTGCCGCCGCCCAGATCGTAGACCGCGATCACGCCGCTCTTGCGCTTGTCCATGCCGTAGGCGAGGGCCGCCGCGGTCGGCTCGTTGATGATGCGCAGGACCTCGAGGCCGGCGATGCGGCCGGCGTCCTTGGTCGCCTGGCGCTGGGCGTCGTTGAAGTAGGCCGGGACAGTGATCACCGCCTGGTCGACCTTCTCACCGAGATAGGATTCGGCGGTCTCCTTCATCTTGCCGAGGATGAAGGCCGAGATTTGGCTCGGGCTGTATTGCTGGCCGTTGACCTCGACCCACGCATCGCCGCTCGAGGCCTTCACGATATTGAAGGGCACCAGCGACTTCTCCTTCGCGACCATCGGGTCGTCGAAGCGGCGGCCGATCAGACGCTTCACCGAATAGAGCGTCTTCATCGGGTTCGTGACCGCCTGGCGCTTGGCGGACTGGCCCACCAGCCGTTCGCCGGAGTCGGCGAAGGCGACCATGGACGGCGTGGTCCGTGCGCCTTCGGAATTCTCGATGACCTTCGTGTCGCCGCCTTCCATGACTGCGACGCAGGAGTTGGTCGTACCCAAGTCGATGCCGATGACTTTCGCCATGATTCTACTCTCTTTTCCCAGCAAGTCGGCCCAGCCCCAAAGGCGCCGGTTCGACCCCCGTTGATGTTGTTACCTGCCGGAAAGACCGGGTCAGGACAGGGGCTATATAGGTCCTGTGGGGCGGCCTGCAATGGCATCGCCTCACCGGAGCCGCGAAATTCACCCCAGCGGATATCACATAGGCATGGAGCGGTCTAAAAGCGAGCGTCCATGCGCCTTTTGCCCGGTTTTCTCTCCGTCGAACGACAACGCACCCTCCTGGCCGAGGTGCGCGCCGTCGTGGCACGTGCGCCCCTCTACAGCCCAGCCATGCCGCGCTCAGGCAGCCCCTATTCGGTGCGGATGTCGAACTGCGGATCGCATGGCTGGTTGTCGGATCGCAGCGGCTATCGCTACAGCGAAACTCATCCGGTCACCGGGGCGCTCTGGCCCGGGATTCCGAGCCCGATCCTCGAACTATGGAACGAGACGACGGGGGTGGCCTATGCCCCCGAGGCCTGCCTCATCAACTGCTACGGGCCGACGGCCAGGCTGGGGTTGCATCGCGACCAGGACGAGGCAGCCAAGGACGCGCCCATCCTCTCGATATCGCTGGGCGACACGGCGCTGTTCCGGCTCGGCGGCCCCGAGCGCAAGAGCCCGACCCGGTCGTTCCGGCTGGGCAGCGGCGATCTGATGATCCTCGAAGGCCCGTCGCGCCACTGGTTCCACGGCGTCGACCGCATCCTGCCCGGTACCAGCCAACTCCTGCCCGAGGGCGGCCGCATCAACCTCACCCTGCGCCGAGTGACGATACCATAGGCCGACAGACAATCGCCTCTGTGCTCGGTCGCGGCAGCCCGGTTACGGACCTTCACACTTCAGATCGGCGACAGTAGGCTCCCCTGTGCAAGCGAGGCCCCGTGGCGTTCACCCTTTTCCTTGAACAAACCCACCGAGTCCTCCTCAGCTGTTTCCAAGGCTCCTTTACGCTGGCCGACATTGCCCGTTGCGACAGAGCCGTCATGCTGACGATCGGCCGGGAGGGGGCTGTCCGCGGAATCATCGATCTCACCGACGTGGTGACGGTCGCCATTCCCCATGATCAGCTGGTCGAGCGCTCCCGGCAGCCGCCAATGGCCGCAGGACAAGCCCGGATTTTCGTGGCGACGACGCCGGCCGCCCTCGATTTCGCCCAGTCCTTTCTGGCGGCGCAGCAAGAGTTCGGCGGCGTTGGGCCCCAGGTCGTCAGCACGCGCGCCGAGGCCTACCGAATTCTCGGAATGGCCGATCCCCAATTCGAACCGCTGGAACTTCCCTGACTAGACCGTCCCTCGTCTAGGCGTCGTTGCTCGCGTCAGCGGCGGCAACGCGGGGCGGGCCGCCCTTGGAGACGGCGACCATGGCGGCGCGCAAGAGGCGGCCGGCCAGCAGGTAGCCCGGGATCAGCTCCTGCACGACAGTGCCGCTCGGAACCGACGGATCCTGGACTTCCATCATCGCTTGGTGGAAGTCGGCATTGAACGGTTTGCCGACTGCTTCGATCCTGGTCACGCCATGACGCTCGAGGACCGACTGCAGCTCACGCTCGGTCGCCTGCACGCCCACGATCACGTTCTTGACCGCCGGATCGACATTGGCCGGGAGGGCCGACAGGGCCCGGCCGAGATTGTCGGCGACCGACAGCACGTCGCGCGCAAAGCGCTCGATGCCGAACTTGCGCTCCTTCTCGACGTCCTGTTGGGCGCGGCGGCGGATGTTCTGGCTCTCCGCGACCGCCCGCAGATGCTTGTCCTGCAGCTCGGCATTCTCGGCCTGCAGCCCTTCCACGACCCTCTGAAGCACGTCGAGGGTGGGTTCGGGGCTGTCGAGCGGCATGTCAGCCGGGGCGCCGCCCGCGGTTGAATCGCTGGCCATATTTTGTCCCTAGTAAGAGTGATACTTTTGCGGCCTTCACTTAGGGACGACGCCGCGTACGGTCAACCCGTTGATCGCACCCGGAATCGGCGTGTCTCTGCTTCAAGTATGCAATGGCCAGACGGCCGCCTCGCCCGTTCAGCTGGACGGCCTCCGAACAGGGCGTACTCTTGATGCAAGCCACTCTCGAGGATGCCGCTGACGATGGTGCCAAAATGCAGCCCGATGCCCGCATCGAGGCCTTTTAGGTCCGACGAGACGCGAGTCCCCTTCCAGGATTAGAGCGCAAGCCTCAGTTCGAGGGCGCAGCGCAACGCCCGCGCTGCGTCGTCACTGGATGGGCGCGGATGCTTGCGCTCGCTCGATACCGCACCTCTCAGCAGGATGTCGTGGTCCTCGGTCAGCAGCCAGCAGACCAGCGCGGCGAAGGCGAATGCGGTGGCAAGGGCTCCTTCGCTGCCAATGTCGTGCCAGCGGTGCCTGGCGCCGGCGTGGCTTCCTGCAGCACCGGCAGGCGCAACCAGGCCGAACAGCGTTCGCGTCGCCGCCGGCGCTGATCCCGCGTCAGGCTCGGTTCTTCGGAAGCAAGATCGAACATGTTCCGTGAACGAGCTCACGAGCGCTGCTGTAGCCATTTGCTGCGCCACGACCGACGGCTCTAGAATTTGGCCTGGCCGGACTTGCCTGCCGCCGTCCTGATGACGAGCAGATAGGTCGCGTTGGCAAGTGGCGGCGTCCGGGCTTCTCCCTTGAGGGACGATCCGGCCGGCGCGAGCTGGACGGTCTCGCGGCTGCTCCCTGCGCTGATCTGGATGGATGCCGTATAGCCCGCCGTGCTGAGCGGCTTGTTGTCCTCGTCCAGGGCATTGAGCGTCAGTGCATTGCCGGAAACGAGCAGCTCGATGTGCACGCCGGCTACGTCCTGCATCTTGCCGCCGTTAGGTCCCTTCGTGCCGTGGTTGTGCTGTGCGCCGGCCAGTCCGGACCAAAGGACTAGCGCCAGGACGATCATGAGTCTTTTCACGTGTTCTCTCCTTGTCGAATATCGTCTCGATGGAAGAGCGCGTAGAGCGCGGGCAGAACGAGCAGCGTCAGGATCGTCGAGGAGGCAATCCCGCCGATCACGACGGTCGCGAGCGGACGCTGCACCTCGGCGCCAGCGCCGGTTGCCAGGGCCATCGGGATGAAGCCGAGCGAGGCGACCAGCGCGGTCATCAGCACCGGCCTCAGCCGCGTGATCGCGCCCTGCCGGACGGCGTCGCCGACCGGCAGGCCTTCGCCGCGCAGCTTCTGGATGAACGAGATGATCACCAGCCCGTTGAGGACGGCGACGCCGCTCAACGCGATGAAGCCGACGCCGGCGCTGATCGATAGCGGAATGTCGCGCAGCAGCAGCGCGGCGATGCCGCCGGTGAGCGCCAGCGGCACGCCGCTGAAGACCAGCGAAGCGTCGGCGACGGAATTCAGGCTGGTCGCGAGCAGGATGAAGATCAGGAGCAACACCACGGGCACGACGATCGCCAGGCGCTCCGAGGCTGCGACAAGCTGCTCGAATTGGCCGCCCCAGCCGATCCAGTAACCCGCCGGCAGCTTCACCTTTTCCGCTACCAGGCGTTGGACCTCGGCGACGAACGACCCCAGGTCGCGCTCGCGGACGTTGGCGGTCACGACGACGCGCCGCTTGCCGTTCTCGCGGCTGATCTGGTTCGGTCCTGGCGCCACGTCGATCTCCGCGACGGCCGAAAGCGGAACGTAGGGCGGGGCGGCGACCATTCCGGTCTGGACGACCGCGCGGCGGTTCGGATTGGCCGATGGCGGGGGCGGCGGCACCGGCACGGGAAGCGAGGCGATCGCATCGACATCGACCCGCAGATGCTCGGGCAGGCGCACGACGATGTCGAAGCGCCGATCGCCCTCGAAGATCAGGCCGGCCTCCTTGCCGCCCACCGCGACGGCAACGACCTCCTGGAGCTCGGCGAGGGAAATGCCGTAGCGCCCCAGCGCCGCCCGGTTCGGCTTGACGGTCAGCATCGGCAAGCCGGTCACCTGCTCGACGCGAACGTCGGCCGCTCCCGGAACGCCCTGCACGACCGCCTGGACGCGGTTGGCAATCGACACCAGCGTATCGAGGTCGTCGCCGAAGACCTTGATGCCGAGATCGCTGCGCACGCCCGAAATCAGCTCGTTGAACCGCATCTGGATGGGCTGAGTGAACTCGTAGCTGTTGCCGGGCACCTGCTCGATCCGCTTTTCGATGGCCGCGACGAGATCGGCCTTTGGACGCCGGGGATCGGGCCATTCGCCGCGCGGCTTGAGCATGACGTAATTGTCGGCGACGTTCGGCGGCATGGGGTCGGTCGCCACCTCGGCAGTGCCGATCTTGGAGATCACCTCCTTCACCTCCGGAAACTCGAGGATCGCCCTCTCGAGCGTCGCCTGCATCTGCACGGATTGGGTAAGGCTCGTGCCGGGAATCCGCAGGGCATGCAGGGCGATGTCGCCTTCGTCGAGCGACGGGATGAACTCGCCGCCCATGCGGGTGGCGGCGATCCCGCTGACCGCGACCAGCAGCAACGCAAGGCCGACCACGACGTGACGAAAGCGGATGGCCTGTCCGAGGGCGGGCACGTAGAGCCGCAACGCGCCGCGCATGAAGAGGCTTTCCTTCTCCGCGACCCGGCCGGTGACCAGCAGCGCGACGGCGGCCGGCACCAGGGTCATCGACGCCACGGCCGCGGCGCCCAGGGCGATCAGCACCGTGAGCGCCATCGGCGTGAACATCTTTCCCTCGACCCCGGTCAGGGTGAGGATCGGCAGGTAGACCACGCCGATGATAAGGGTGCCGAACAGGCTGGGGCGGATGACTTCCCGCGCGCCCGCGAGGATGGTCGCAAACCGTTCCTGCTGGGTCAGGAGCCGGCCCCGCCGATGCTGTTCCTGGGCGAGTAGCCGCAGGCAATTCTCGACCACGATCACGGCGCCGTCGACGATGATGCCGAAGTCGATCGCGCCAAGGCTCATCAGGTTGGCGCTGATGCGGTTCTCCACCATGCCGGTGATGGTGACGAGCATGGACAGCGGGATAACGCAGGCGGTGACGAAGGCCGCCCGGAAGTTGCCGAGGATCAGGAACAGCACCGCCACGACCAGAAGCGCGCCTTCCAGGAGGTTCTTCTCGACCGTGGCGATGGTCGCCTCGACCAGCCTGGTGCGATCGTAGACGGTGCGCGCCACCACCCCCTCGGGCAGGGAGGGGGCGATCTCGGCCAGCTTGGCCGCGACGCGCTGCGCGGCGGTACGGCTGTTCTCGCCGATCAGAAGCATCGTGGTGCCGACGACCGCCTCGTGGCCGTTCACGCTTGCCGCGCCAGTCCGAAGGTCGGTGCCTTCCTTGACCTCGGCCACATCGCGGATGTGCACCGGCACGGTCCCACGTGTGCCGACCACAATGTCGCCGATCTCCTCGAGGGTGGCGACCTGCCCCGGCGTGCGGACCAGATACTGCTCGCCGTTGCGTTCGATGTAGCCCGCGCCGACGTTGGCGTTGTGGGTCGTCAGCGCGGTCATGACATCGCGCAGGGTGAGCTTGTACGCGACCAGCCGGCCCGGGTCGGGCAGCACGTGGAACTGCCGCTCGTAGCCGCCGATCGTGTTCACCTCGACGATCCCCGGCACGGTGCGAAGCTGCGGCTTGATGATCCAGTCCTGAATGGTCCGCAGGTCGGTGGCGGTATAGGGCTCACCGGAGGCCTTGCGGGCGCCGGGCATGGCATCCACCGAGTACATGAAGATCTCGCCCAGGCCAGTCGAGACCGGTCCCATCGAGATTTCCGTGCCGGGCGGCAGCTTGTCCCTCGCCTGCTGGATCCGCTCGTTCACGAGCTGGCGGGCGAAATAGATGTCGGTCCCGTCGTTGAATACGACGGTCACCTGGCTGAGGCCGTAGCGCGACAGCGAGCGCGTATGGTCGAGCTTCGGCAAGCCACCCATCGCCGTTTCGAGCGGGAAGGTGATGCGCTGCTCGACTTCCAGGGGCGAGTAGCCCGGCGCGACCGAGTTCACCTGGACCTGGACGTTCGTGATGTCGGGCACGGCGTCGATTGGCAGGCGCGTGAAGTTCCATGCCCCCAGCGCGCCGATCACGACCGCCGAGAAGAGGACGAGCCACCGGTTTGCGATGGAGAACACGAGAATTCGGTCGATCATCGGGGCCGCTCAGTGCTCATGGGACGCGCTGCCCTTGCCGATCTCGGCCTTGATCACGAAGCTGTTCCTGGCCGCGTAGATGTCGCCGGGCAGCAGCCCGAACCTGATCTCGACCCAGCCGGCATACCGCCCGCCGAGCTCGACCTCGCGCACGTCGAAGGTCTCGCCGTCGCGCACGAACACGACGGTCTTGCCTTCCAGCGTCTGAATAGCGCTGGCGCTGATGGCGATGTCGACCGGGCGAGCCGACAGCACGATGCGGCCGCTCACGAAAAGGCCTGTCCTCAGCCGGCCGCCGTTGGCAACGATGGCACGTGCCAAGCCGCTCTGGGTGTCGCTGACGCCGATCGGCGAGACGTAGTCGATCTTGCCGTAGATGGGATCGCCGCCGTCACCGATATCGATCGTGACGGCGTCGCCCGGCCGCACCCGGCTGAAGTCGTTCCGGTGAACGGCGAAATCGATCCACATCGTCGACAGGTCGGCGATGGTGAAAAGCGGCTTCTGCTCCGAGGCGAACTCGCCGAGTGTGCCGTCGCGATCGATCACCGTACCGTCCATTGGCGCCTTGAGCTCGAAGGCCGTGAGGCTCTGGTTGCTCTCGACCGTGGCCAGGACCTCGTCCTTTCTCACCTTGTCGCCCAGCCGCTTGCGCATGCTGCGGATCACGCCGGGAAAGCGCGGCGCCACCTTGACCATGGTTTCCTGGTTGGGCTGGATGAGGCCGTTGAGCCGCAGGATTTCCTTCAGCTCGCGTGGGCCGGCCTGGAGCAGCTCGATGCCGGCGGCAGCGACCTGTGCGTCGCTGAGCTTCACCGCCTCTTCGTGCCCGTGCTCCTCCGCGCCGGCTTCGCCTGCCGTCGTGGCCGCGGCCTTGGGCGCGGTGATCGTCTCCCGGAAGTACCAGGCCGCTCCGGCGAGTGCCGCGAGGCACACCAGCCCGACGATGGTGAATTCGACCGAGCGCTTCATCGGGACCGTGCCTGGGCTTGAACGGCAGGTCCGCCGATCAGGCCTTCGATGGTTGCGAGAGCGATATGCAGGCCGGCCAGCGCGTCGTGCTCCATCAGCTCGGCGTCGGCGACCTTCTGATAGGCATCGAGGATTTCGAGCGCGGTGAAGCGGCCTTGGTCGTAACCGGCCTCGATGGTGCCCAACGTTCGGCGCGCCGCTGGCAGCACCACCCGCCGCAACAGGTCGACCTGCACCAGCGCGCTGTAGGCGCTGTCGTGCGCCTTGCCGACGATTCCGATCAGCGTTTGCCGGTTGATCGCGCGCTCGGCCTCGGTCTTCCGGGCGCTCTCCTGTGCTTCGCGAATGCCGCCGCGATTGCGGTCAAGCACCGGAATGGGCATCGACAGTCCCAGCCGCAGCGCGTTCTCCGGCGTATCGTCATAGCGCCGCCAGCCCACGGAAGCCGTGACGTCCGGCACTGCCTTCAGCCGCGCCGACAGCAGCTCCGCGTCGCGTCGCGCACGCACGGCCGTCCATCGCGTGAGCTGCGGACTGGCCTCGATCGCCTTGACGATCGCATCGAACGGCGCCGGCCGCGACAGCCGGCCGAAATCGCCGGCGACCGCGGCGAAATCGGGCGCATCGGTGCCGATCAAAATCGCGAGCTCGCGGCGCGATTGGGCAAGCGCCAGCCGGGTGCGTTCGCGCTCGAGCTGGGTGAAGCCGATCGCCGCCTGGACCCGCGTCACCTCGGCAGGCGAGGAAGCGCCGGCGTCGACGCGACGCTGCATCAGCGGCAGCAGCCGTTCCAGGGCCGACACGTGGCGATCGAGCACGGCGATGCGCCGCTGAGTGGCAAGCGCGCCGACGAAGGCGATGGTCACTTCGGAGAAGAGCTCGAGGCGCGTGGCCTCGCGCTCGAGCCGTGCAGCGTCGTAGTCGCCGAGGGCGGCTGTCACCCGGGCGTCGCGCTTGCCGCCAAGCTCGATGAGCTGGCTCAGCAGCAGCGTCGTCTGGACCGGTTGCCCCGGCACCGCGCCGCCGGGCGCGAGATTGTCGACGTCGAACCCCAGGGTCGGGTTCGGCAGCGCCCGGGCTTGCTCGCGCCGCCCGTCGCTCATGCCGATGGTGCGGTCGGCCGCGCTCAGGCGCGGACTGGTGCTCGCAGCCTGCTGCAATGCCTGCGGCAACGTGAGGGGAGCCGGCCGTTGCGGCTGGGCAGCGGCGGGGGACGCGCAAGCAGCAACGGCTGCGCAAAGCGTCCAAATGAAACGCAATGTCATAACGAGACCTGAACACCGATGATCGGGGCGCAGCGTCCGGAGGAGGCCGCGCGACTAGGCGATCGGGATCAGGCTCGGGGAGGAGGGCCGATGGCGGGTTGGTCGAACGGCGTGACTTGCAGAGTCGCCCCTGCCGGGATCGCGTGAACGACCTCGACGACTTGGTCGACGGAAAGGATCACGGGCAGCGACGCGAGCGCACAGGTATGGCACTTCTCGACAACTTTGAGCGGCGACGGGCAGCCGCCGTCGGATTCGGCCGACACCGTCACGACATCGACGATCCTGCCGCTCGCGGCATTGCAGACGTGGAACGTCGTCACGAGAGCAACAGCGAACGCGCAAACCAGCCGCAACGCACGCTCAAACGAACGCTTTGTTTCAGAGGCGAGCGACGGGCCGATCGACACCCTTGGACACTAGGGATCGTGTCGCTGTTACACAATCACCTTGCCGGGCGCCTTGCACGGGCTCCTCTCGCCTGCTCGTGCGATCGGCGCAAGAACTCCCGTCAAACCGCTGCCAGCGGTGCCTGCAGCTTTGTGCCGCGCACGATGATGCCGCCGCGATCGCCAATCTCGACGCTGCCGTAGCGTTGCGCGAACACCGGCGGCAGCGGCCGGGCATGGTCGGCCGCGAGCCACAGGCGCAGCAGATGACGCCGCCGCTCGGGTTCGGGCCAGTCCACGAAGGCGGTGCGGTCGTGCAGGATCGTATGGTTGTGCACCAGCTGCACGTCGCCCGGCTTGAACTCCATGAACATGTTGAGCGCAGGGTCGTTGGTCAGCGCGTCGAACATGTCGAGCGCCTCGACATGCGCCGGCGCGAGCCGCGGCGCGTCGGGGAAGCGCTGCGCCGAATCGATGTACTGGCGTTGGTAGATTGCCGTCAGATAGCCTTGGAACCAGTTGAACAGCGGGATTTCGAAATAGGGCTTCTGGCCTTCCGGCACCTCGCCGCGCCGATCGGTGGGGGCCGGTTCGAACAGCAGCTTCAGCAGGTCGGGCCGCCGGCGGCGCATCTCGTTGAAGATCGTGGTTGAGCTGACCAGCGCCGACAGGCCACCCGACTTCGCGGTCCGTAGGCAGAGCAGGCCGACGATGTCGCAGGAATCGGTGTGGAAGGTCTGCCGCTCGTGCGTCTGGTAGATGCGCACGTTGGGATCGTTCGAGGCGAGGCCGAGATCCTGGACGTGGCCCAGCACATGGCCCTTGCCGTTCTGAGAGCGCGCGCTGCCGAGATGCGCGCCGAGGCCGTAGAAGGCGGTCGCCGACTCGCGCATCGTCCAGCGCTCGACCGGCAGGCCACGCAGCAGAAGGAAGCCGCGACCATTCAACACTTCGTCCTCGACCCGCGCCTTGAGCCGAGCGCCCAGCGTCGGCAGCGGGAACGCCGCGGGCGTGATCGCGGCGATGTCGGCTTCTCGTGACGCTAGCGCCCTGGTGGCGGCTTCGACTTCGGCGACCTCGGCCGGCGACAACGGCATCTGCCAATCCGTGCGCCTGGCCATCTCGGGCCCGTACCAGGCGGCGGCGCCGGTCTGCTCCGGCGGCAGCTCGAATGTCATGGCGATTCCTCCCTCTGGGAGCGTCAGGCAGCTTCCCAGGGGAAGCGCGGCGCGAACAGCTGTTCGTCGGCAACCGACAGGCGGTGGCTTTCGGTGGCGTTGACCAGCGCGGCACGGATGCCGGGTTCGAGCGCACTGTGGCCGGCATCGGGCACGATCACGAAACGCGCCTCGGGCCAGGCGCGGGACAGCGCCTCGGCGGTGACCGGCGGGCAGACGATGTCGTAGCGGCCCTGGACGATCGTGCAGGGCAGGTTGCGCACCTTGCCGAGATCGTTCCACGGCCAGCCTTCGGGCACGAAGGTGGCGTTGCAGAAGTAATGGGCCTCGATGCGCGACAGTGCCAGGGCGAACCCGCCGTGGTCGGACTCGAACGGCGCGCGCGCGGTCGGATAAAGCGTAGAGCAGGCCGCTTCGTAGCGGCTCCAGGCGCGCGCCGCGGGCCGGTGGATGTCGGGGCTGCGATCGATCAGGCGGCGATAGTAGTTGCCCAGCAGATCGCCGCGCTCGCTGGCCGGCAGATGCTCGGCGAACTCGCGCCAAGCCTCGGGGAAGATCGCGCGCATGCCGTGGAGGAACCAGTCGATCTCCGGCTTCGCGCCGAGGAAGATGCCGCGCAGGATGAATCCGGTGGTGCGTTCCGGATGGCTGATGCCGTAGGCCAGCGCAAGCGTGCTGCCCCACGAGCCGCCGAACAGCAGCCAGCGCGGGATGCCGAGATGAACGCGCAGCTTCTCCATGTCGCCGACGAGGTGGCCGGTCGTGTTGTCGCGCAGGTCGCCGAGCGGCATCGAGCGGCCGCAGCCGCGCTGATCGAACACCACGATGCGATAGAACTGCGGATCGAAGAAGCGGCGATGGACCGGCGCCGAGCCGGCGCCCGGCCCGCCGTGCAGGAAGACGACCGGAACGCCTTCGGGATTGCCGCTCTGCTCCCAATAGATCGTGTGCCGCCCGTCGACCGCCAGCATGCCGCTGGCATAGGGCGAGATTTCCGAGAACAGGTCGGAACGAAGAGGTGTCTCTGAACGCGGCATGCGACTTTCCGTCCTCATCAGTGCCACAGCGGCTGTTGTCATTCCAGCCTCGCGACCGTTTGCTTGTGCGGCGCGCGGGCGCATAACCTCATGGCGGGCGTGGTTGGAGGCATAGTGGTTTTTCGCAGTCTTGTCGCTCTCCTGCTGCTGGCGGCGCTGGCCTGCGGTTGCACGCCCGGCAGCATTTCACCGCAAACCGCCGGTCCTGTCGCGCAAGGCGGCGACACGCTGCCGAGCGAGGTCGAGAAGGCGGTCGGGCCGGCCTATCGCTCCCCGGAGCTGCAGGCTTTCGTCAACCGGGTCGGACAGCGGCTGGTCAGCCAGGCCAGCGTGCCCGGCAGCTATCGCTTTTTCGTCCTCGACCAGCCGGTGGCCAACGCCCACGCCTTGTCGAACGGCTACGTTTTCGTGACGCGAGGCCTGCTCGCCCTGATGGATGACGAGGCCGAGCTCGCCGCCGCGATGGCCCACGAGCTCGGGCACCTCACCGAACGCCATGCCGCCCAGCGCGAGCGGGAGCGCCGCGTCGTGATGGATGCCGCCGTCGAAGCCGCGATGAAGACCGGCTCGATCACGGTCGGCCGCTCGGTGGCGCGCGACGGGCTGATCAGGCTGCGCCGCTATTCGCGTGACCAGGAACTCGAGGCCGATCGAGTCGGCGTCGGATACATCACGCGCGCCGGCTATCGCGGCGATGCCATGATCACGCTGATCGAGAAATTGCGGCGCCAGTCGGCTCTCGAGGACCAGATCTACGGGCAGCCCGAGGACAGCCGCGAGCCGAGTGCCTTGTCGACCCATCCGGCAGCCGACGACCGTCTCGTGGCGCTGCGCGGCGCCGCCGGGGTCGGGCCGACAGGCGAGAGCGGCCGGGCCGGCTATCTCGCGGTGATCGACGGCATGTCGGTCGACGATCCGCCCGAGGAAGGCTTTGTGCGCGGGCCGACCTTCCAGCATCCCACGATGCGCATCGCGTTCAGCGCCCCGCGCGATTTCAGGCTCTACAACGACCACGAGGGTGTGCTGGGCGTCGGCAGCGATCGCTCGCTGCTTTATTTCACCTGCAAGGCCGGCAGCGTGCCGGGCAGGCTGGACGACTGGATGCGCAACAAGCTGCAACCGACACCGACCGACATCCAGTCGACCGAGATCGGTGGCGCGGAGGCGGCAATCGGCGCCCGCCCGCGCGGCTCCGACACCGGCCTCAGCCAGGTGCGCTACGTAATCATCCGGCGGCCCGACGGCATCTGCTATTTCAATCTTTTGAGCGACGGAGCCGACCGCGACCGGCGGATCGCCGCCATGGTCGAGGCGACGCGCAGCTTCCGTGACCTGACGCCGGCGGAAGCGGCGGCGCTGCGGCCCTATCGTCTGCGTGTCGTGCCCCGCAGCGGTGGCTCGGCGGCGGCCTATGCCGCCCGGATGCCCTATCCCGACCTCAAGCTCGAGCGATTGCTTGCCCTGAACGGGGTCGACGATGCGGCGGGCTTTGCGCGGCGCGACCAGGTGAAGATCGTCGAGCCCTGATGCTCATGCACTTCCGGACCGCGAGCCTCTGGCTCGCTCATGCGCGTGAGCGAGCCAGAGGCTCGCGGTCCGGAAGTGCATGAGCACTTGCTGGAGGCGCACGCTCCCATGAAAAAAGCGGCCGGTTTTCGCCGGCCGCTCTTTCGTAGATATCGGACGATCGCCGATCAGGCGACCTTCTGCAGGACGCTGTTCAGCTTCTGCGTCGCCAGATCCTTGTCGATCCGCTCGACGGCGGCGAGCTCGCGGGCCAAGCGGTCGAGGGCGGCCTCGTAGATCTGCCGCTCGCTGTAGGACTGGTCGGGCTGGCCGGCATTGCGATGCAGATCACGCACGACCTCGGCGATCGACACCGGGTCGCCCGAGTTGATTTTGGCTTCGTATTCCTGCGCGCGGCGGTTCCACATCGCGCGGCTGACGCGGCTGCGGCCCTTCAGGGTTACCAGCGCGCTCTCCATGATCTTGCGCGAGCTGAGCTTGCGCAGACCCGAGATCTTCGCCTTGGCAACGGGAACGCGCAGCATCATGCGCTCCTGCTCGAACGAGATCACGAACAGCTCCAGCTTGTGCCCGGCGATCTCCTTCGCCTCGATATCGACCACCCGGCCCACACCATGGGTCGGGTAAACGACGAAATCGCCCTTCTCGAAAGCAAACACAGTAGCCTTCGGCACTGCCTTCTTCGGCTTGGCCATGTCGAGTTCCTTCACTCTTCAACCCCGCATTTGGCGATACCGCGACCCGTCACACACGCTCCCCTGCGTGCTTGACCCGATGCCCAGTATCGGTAAGTTGCAATCGGATACCGATGAGGCGCCGAGCCAGTGACGACCCGGACCCCGGACCGCTTCCAGCCCCATCTTTATAACAGAATTTCCTCTCGGAGTCGCGCAAAATGTTGCATTTTGGCAACGCTCCGCCCATGCGGAGGCTGCATGCCTATCGCAAAGGACGCGTAAAAGGACTGAGGAACGGCTAAATCTAGCGCTTCGCGGGCTTATTGCTAAAGTATTTAGCGTACTTGTCCGGCACGTCCCGGAATTCGTCGGCGTCGGCTGGGGCCTCGCCTTTGCGGGTAATATTGGGCCACTGCGCCGAGAGGTCGCGGTTGACCTCCAGCCATTGCTCCATGCCCTTCTCGGTGTCGGGTACGATCGCCTTGGGCGGGCATTCCGGCTCGCAGACGCCGCAGTCGATGCACTCATCCGGATTGATGACCAGCATGTTCTCGCCCTCGTAGAAGCAATCGACAGGGCAGACTTCAACGCAGTCCATGTACTTGCACTTGATGCAAGCTTCGGTCACGACGTAGGTCATCACTAGCTCCAGGAACGAGCGGCGGGCTGCTTAACGTGTGCGAGACGCAGACGCAAGGCTGCATCACACCCCTTCGATTTCGTCATACAACGTGCGCGCTTCGGGCGCCGGTCCACGACGCTCGCCCAGTGCGAGAATCCGGACCACGCGCACCTTTGGCCCGAGCGCGAAGGTCAGCACCATGCCTGGCGCCACGGTAGCATGCGGCTTGTCGGTGACCCGGCCGTCGAGCCGGCAGCGTGCCTTCTCGACATAGCGCTGGGCAAGCGAACGGGTCTTGAAGAAGCGCGCATGCCAGAGCCATTTGTCGAGCCGCATCGGCGCGACGGATTATTTCTTTCCACCGAGCTTGAGCTCGAGCAGCTTGGCGAAGGGCGAATCGGACGCCGTCTCGCCCTTCTTCTCCGTCGTGGCGTAAAGTCGCAGCGCCGGTCCCCCGGTGTCGCGGCGCGGCGGGCGCGGACCCCGGCGATCGTCCCGTGGCGGTCCATCCTTGCGCGGACCGTCCTTGCGATCGGTCCGCGGCCCATCGGGCCTCTGGCCTTCCGGCCGAGGGCCGCGATCGGCGCCGCCACGGGGCGGCCCACTGCGGTTGGCGCCGTCGCGAGGAGGCCCATCGCGATGGGGACCATCTCGACGGGGCGCGTCGGCGAAGAATTGCCGTTCGTTCGGCCGTTCCGGCCGTTCTCGACGGCGCTGCTCGCGACGTTCGCGCTCTTCCAGGCGCTGCCGCTCGCGCTGCTCCTCGCGCTCGCGCACGAAGCGTGGCTTGACCGAAAACGCATGCAGCGGCCCGGTCTCGTCGGTCGGCGGATGCACGCGGTAGCCCAAGCCGCGCAGCACGTCGGCCATCTCGGGCTCGGAGCAGCCGACCAGCGACATCATCTGCGGCGTGGCGCGGAACCAGCCGGGCGGCAGCGGCCGCGGACCGGCGGGCCTCGCCGCTTGCGCTTTCCTCGCCTCGAGCGGCTGCTCCTCTTCGGGCCGTGCCTCCTCGGGTGCAGTCTCTTCGCTTGCTGGCGCTTCTGCCGTCACCTCGTCGGGCGTCGCGTTATCAGCCGGAGGCGGAGTCTCCTCGGTCGCATAGGCGGTCTCGGTCGCAGACGCAGATACCGGCTCGGACTCCGCAGCGGCCTCGACGACAGGAGCGACCTCCGCGCTCGGAGCAACCTCGACAGGCGGCGCCGTTTCGGCGACAGGCTCCTCGTTGCGGGCGGGAGCGGAGTCGCTGGCCGGTTCCCGGGTCGGATCGTTCTCGCCGAACGCAGCGGCAACAATCGCCCATTCACTGATCTCGGCATCGGTCGCCGGTGGCGGGATCGGCGGTGCAGCGGCTTCGCTCGCCGACGCGCCTCTGGCGTCGCTCCGTCTCTCGGGCCGTTCTCGCGGCTCGCGCTTTTCCTGCTTCTCCTGCTGGGCGCGGCGCGCGTTCTCGCGGCTGTCGCGCACCGCCGCGCGTGCCATGGCGGCCAGCCGCTCGACCATGTCGGCGCGAATCGCATGGTTGCCGAGCGGCAGGTAGCCGATCGCGCCGTAGAAGTCGCGTTCGGCACCTTGCGGCAGATCCATCGAGGTGCGGCCCTCGATCGGCAGAGGCGGGATGGAATCGCGGTTGCGGGCGACCATCCAGAGCCCGGCGCGCAAGCGGATCGGCACCGGCTTCAGCATGCTCGGGAAATAGAGCGAATAGACGCCGACCCGGACGCCGAGCTTGGCCAGTGCCTTGCGGTCCTCTTCGCCGAGATCCGCCATTTGCTGCTCGATCGGACGACGCGGCAGCACGCCGAGATTCTCGCAGAGCTGGAAGATGATGCCGCGCGCGCCGGCCGGCAGCTGTTCCAGGGTCGCGCGCGCATCCATCATTTCCGACAGGCCGAGCCGAATGCGCGTCTCGACCCAGGTGGCAACGCGCTTGCGCACTTCCTCGCGCGCCGGCCCGTCGAGCAGGTCGGACGACAGCGCCTCGACCTTGGGCGCCAGCACGTCCCCGCTCGGCAGCAGGCGGGCGACCGGTCCGCCACCCCAGCAAATCCGCAACTGCGAGTCGAACACCAGCCCGCCGTCCGGCGCGGACGTGAAGGCCTGCAGACGTGTCGGCAAATTTTCGCGCAAGGCGCGCAGTGCCGCGCTCAGAACGGCCTTCTGGTCCGTCACTTTTCCATCGGGGCCTTCGGTCGTGTCGGGAATGAACCGGAAGCCCTCGATGCGTCCGAGATGTTCGCCCTCGACAATGACCTCGCCCGCTTCAGCGACCGACGTCGTCATTTCACCCTCATCGCGCAATCTTCGTACAAGCAACGCCGCTCGTCTATCGACAAACCTTTGCGTCAAACGTTGATGCAGCACGTCCGACAGCCGGTCCTCTATAGCGCGCGCGCGCTCCTGCCAATGGGCGGCACGCTGAATCCAGTCGGCACGATGCGAAATGTAGGTCCAGGTCCGCACGTGCGCGATGCGTGTCATCAACGTGTCAATGTCGCCATCGAAACGCTCGAGTCGTTTGACGTGGCTGTCGATCCAGTCCTCGGGCAAACGCTCGCCACCCTGACTGAGATGCTGGAAAAGCTGACCGAGCAAGGTGGTGTGCTCTTCCGTCATGGTCTTGCGGAAATCCGGGACCTGACACACCTCCCATAGAAGCTTCACTCTCTTGGGTGCGTGCAGGCGGGGCAGAAAATCCGACATTTGCGCCAAAGTCTGCAGCGCGACCTGGTCGTCCTGCTCGCGCACCCGCTGCAGTGCGGCATGAGGTGGCGGTTCGTTGAGTGACGCGATCAGGGCCGGAATGGAGCGGAAGTCGAGTTCCGCGTTGCGCCATTGCAGCTCGCGCAGCGGGTCGAACCGGTGATTTTCGATCGCCTCGACGGTTTCCTCGTCCAGCCCGCCGACATCGATCGTGGTGCCGAAGGTGCCGTCGTTCATGTGCCGGCCGGCACGGCCGGCGATCTGGGCGATCTCGACGTCGCGCAGCCCGCGCAGCTGGCGGCCGTCATATTTGCGCAGCGAGGCGAACCAGACGTGGTTCACGTCCATATTGAGGCCCATGCCGATCGCGTCGGTCGCGACCAGGTAGTCGACCTCGCCCGACTGGAACATGTCGACCTGGGCGTTGCGCGTGCGCGGGCTGAGCGCGCCCATCACGATGGCCGTGCCGCCGCGCTGGCGGCGGATCAGCTCGGCGATGGCATAGACCTCGTTGGCCGAGAAGCCGACCACTGCCGAGCGGGCCGGCAGCCGCGTCGCCTTCTTCGGCCCGACGTACGACAGCTTGGAGAATCGCGGCCGCGCCACGACATCGATGTCGGGCAGTAGTCTGTTCAGCACCGGGCGGATGGTGTCGGCGCCGAGCAGCATGGTCTCGTTCATGCCGCGTGCGTAGAGGATGCGGTCGGTGAAGAAATGGCCGCGCTCGGGATCGGCCGCCATCTGCACCTCGTCGACGGCGAGGAAGGAGACCACGCGGTCGAGCGGCATCGATTCGACGGTGCAGACGAAGTAACGCGCGCCGGGCGGGATGATCTTCTCCTCGCCGGTGATCAGCGCGACCTGGTGCGCGCCCTTGATCTTGACGATGCGGTCGTAGTTCTCGCGCGCCAGCAGGCGCAGCGGGAAGCCGATCATGCCGGACTCGTGGCCCAGCATGCGTTCGATCGCGAGGTAGGTTTTGCCGGTATTGGTCGGGCCGAGAACGGCGGTCAGGCGGCCGTCGGCGCGGGAGGACGACATGGACCGACCTTGGCGCGCCGATGCGGCGGAAGCAAGGCTTGGAAGGAGGTCATGAGGACCCTCCATACCCGTTCCTCCCGCGAAGTCGGGAGAGGATTTGATGGCCGGAGCAGGATCGTGAAAGAGAGATCGAGACCCTCCCCGCCGGTGCTATCGTCACCCCATGAAAATCTGCATCGTGGGCGCCGGCGCGGTCGGCGGTCTCATTGGAACACGGCTTGCCGCCTCTGGTGTGGAGGTGGGCGCGCTTGCCCGGGGTGAGACGCTCGTGGCATTGCGCACGCACGGCTGGCGGCTGAAGCAGGGAGGCCAGTTGCTCTCCGGCCCCGCCGCTGAGGTGTCGAACGACGCGCGCGAGCTCGGGCCGCGGGATCTCGTTATCATCGCGGTCAAGGCACCGGTGACGGCCGCTCTTGCCGAGTCCGTGACCCCGCTGCTCGGACCCTCCACTATCGTGCTGCCGGCGATGAACGGCGTGCCGTGGTGGTTCATGCCGGATCTCGGCAGCATCGATCCGGGCGGTGCGGTTGCAAAGGCGATCCCTCTCCCGCATGTCATCGGCTGCGTCGTGCATCTCAGCGCCGCGACCGAAGCGCCGGGTGTGGCAGCGCACAAGAACGGCATGGGCCTGATCATCGGCGAGCCGGATGGCGCCTCGTCGTCGCGCCTCGCCGCAGTACACGCGCTGTTGGCCAACGCAGGCTTCAGCGTGACCTCGTCGCCCGCGATCCGGAGCGAGGCCTGGTACAAACTATGGGGCAACCTGACGATGAACCCGGTGTCGGCGCTGACCGGCGCCACGGGCGATCGCATCCTCGACGATCCCCTGGTGCGCAACTTCTGCTCGGCGGCGATGCTCGAGGCGCAGGCGATCGGCGCGCGAATCGGCTGCGCGATCGACCAGACTCCCGAGGAACGCCACGCCGTCACGCGCGAGCTCGGCGCCTTCAAGACCTCGATGCTGCTCGATGCCGAACGCGGCCGGCCGATCGAGCTCGACGCCATTGTCACCGTGGTGCACGAGCTCGGCAAGCGGACCGGCGTCGCGACGCCGAACATCGATGCGCTGCTCGGCCTGGCACGGCTCTTTGCGCAGTCGCGCGGGCTTTATCCGGCGGCCAGCAGCTCGAGCTTGTTGGCGCCCAGAACAGGACCCTGATCGGCCTGCTGGACGAGGACCGCGATGCCCTGGTCGGGCTGGAAGCGGTCGGCCGGCACGGTCCATTGTCGCTCAGCGCCATCCCAGCGGCTCACGCGCTCGAAATGCCGAACGACGTTGAAGTTGTCGAGCCGTCGGCCGTTGTTCTCGCCGCGCTCGACTGGCGTCGAATGGCGGCGGTCATAGGCGAAGACGACGACATCGGCCGGCTGGTCGAGCGTCGCCGCGGCAAGCCAGATCGACAGCGCGCCGTTGGCGGTACGTTTCAGCTTCGGGGTGGCGCGCTTCGACGACTGGCGCCGGACGTCGGCCAACAGGGCCTCGATCGCGTGCTCCTTCACGCCGGGTTCGTGGGCACGGCCGTCGACCACCATCTCCGGCGTGTAGACGTAGCGCTGCTTGAGGGTGCGGGCGTAGACGTGCTGCCGCTCGGTGTTCGCCTTACTGGCAAAGCGGTCTTTCCACCCGATGTAATCCCAGTAATCGACGTGGAAGGACAGAGCGACGATGTCCGGGCGCGCAGCGAGCTTGCCGAGATTCATATCGGCCGGCGGGCAAGAACTGCAGCCTTGCGAGGTGAAAAGCTCGATCGACCACGGGCCGTCTTTCGGCACCGCAGCGGCGCTGCGGCCGGCCAGGAGGCCCGCGCCGGCGATCAGGAGGGAACGTCTTCCGGGGAGGGACATGACGCGAACATGATGAGCGCGCCGACGCTTCTCCAATCAACAAACGGTTAGACTCATTTTACGTAATATTATAACACTTCGGGATGTTGCACGGCTCCGTTTCACCCGGCACGGCCCTGCTCGCCATGAGCGCCTCGACCCGCATCGCGGCGGCGCTCGGTGTGGCAGGCCTGTTGTGGCTCTGTGTCTGGTGGGCGCTGTGACCGCAGCCCTGAAGCTCGTGGATCTGACGGTAAGCTACGACCGTCATCCGGCGGTGCATCATCTCTCGGCCGAGATCCCGGCCGCCGAGATGACGGCGATCGTCGGACCCAACGGCGCGGGCAAGAGCAGCCTGCTCAAGGCCCTGATGGGGCTGGCGCCGCGCATCGAGGGCCGTATCGAATGCACGGCCAGGCGAATCGCCTACCTGCCGCAGCAGGCGGAGATCGACCGAACCTTTCCGATCTCCGTGCTCGACACCGTGCTGCTGGGCCGCTGGTCGCGCTTCGGCGCCTTCGGCAAGGCCGCGCGGATCGACGTGCACGATGCGCAGCATGCGATCGAGGCGGTCGGGCTGTCGGGCTTCGAGCGCCGGCCGATCGACACGCTCTCGGTCGGCCAGTTCCAGCGCGTGCTGTTCGCGCGTCTGCTGCTGCAGGACGCCGACCTCGTGCTGCTCGACGAGCCGTTTGCCGCGATCGACGCCAAGACGGTCGGTGACTTGATGGCGCTGATCCGGCGCTGGCGCAGCGAGAAGCGCACCGTCGTCGCGGTGCTGCACGACCTCGACCAAGTGCGCCACGACTTCCCCAACAGCCTGTTGCTGGCGCGCGAACTGGTCGACTCCGGTCCAACCGCGCGCGTGCTGTCGTCGGAGAACCTGCTGCGCGCGCGCGCGATGGCCGAGGCGTGGGACGACCAGGCGGGCGCCTGCGAGATGCCGCTGCGGAAGACGGCGTGACGTCGCCGCGGTCGGGATGACGGGAGAATGTACGATCTCCTGATCGCGCCCTTCGCCGACTTCGGCTTCATGAAGCGGGCGCTGGTGGCGAGCCTCTGCCTGTCGGTCGGGGGCTCGTCGATCGGCGTGTTCCTGATCCTGCGGCGCCTGAGCCTGATGGGTGACGCGCTGGCGCATGCTCTGCTGCCGGGCGCGGCGCTGGGCTTCCTGCTGGGCGGGCTGTCCCTGCCGGCGATGAGCCTCGGCGGTTTCCTCGCTGGCATCACGACGGCGCTGGTTTCCGGCGCGATCGCCCGTTTCACCTCGATGCGCGAGGATGCAAGCTTCGCTGCCGCCTATCTCACTGCGCTGGCGCTCGGCGTGCTGATCGTGTCGCTGCGTGGCTCGGCGGTCGACCTGATGAACATCCTGTTCGGCGCGATTCTCGCGGTCGACGACCAGGCGATGTTCCTGATCGCCGGCACGACAACCGTCACCCTGGTTGGCTTGGCTGCGATCTACCGGCCGCTGGTGGTCGAGTGCTTCAATCCCGGCTTCCTCGCCGCCATGGGTGTGAAGGGCGCACTTTATCATTATCTCTTCCTGGCGATGGCCGTGCTGAACATGGTCGCGGCCTTCCAGGCGCTCGGGACCCTCATGGCGCTCGGCCTCATGCTGCTGCCGGCGGTCGCCTCGTCGTTCTGGTCGCGCGAAGTCTGGTCGATGACGGCGATCGCGGCCCCCATGGCTTTCCTGTCGGGTGCGATCGGCCTGCTGGTGTCGTTCCATGCCGGCCTGCCCTCGGGCCCGGTGATCGTGCTGGTCGCCAGCCTTTTCTTCCTCGTCTCGCTGCTGTTCGGGTCGCGAGCGTCGGTGCGCGCAAGGCTGTCGCATCCGGTTCACCTTCGCGGCTAATCTCCGGCATGGCTCTGGAGAACAATGCGCAGGTGGCGCTGGCCGCCTTCGCGGTCGGCATCGGCTTCGGCGCGCTCGCCCGCTGGTCGGGTTTCTGCCTGCGCGGCGCCGTCGAGGACGTGCTGACCAGGCCGGACGCGCCACGTGCACGCGGCTTCGTGCTGGCGATCGTCGTAGGCCTGATTGGCGTGCAGGCGCTGGTGCTGACTGGCCGGCTCGACATCTCCAAAGCGGTGATCCTGCCGACATCCCTGTTCTGGGGCGGTGCGTTGCTGGGTGGCGCGCTGTTCGGCGTCGGCATGGTACTGACCGGGGGCTGCGGCACGCGCATGCTCGTGCTGGCGGCCGGTGGAAACCTGCGCTCCGTCGTCGCCTTCATCGTCTTCGGCTTCGTGGCCTACGCCACCATTCGCGGCATCCTGGCGCCGACGCGCGCGGCGCTGATGGCCGCGACCTCGGTGACGCTGGCCGAGCAGACCCTGCCGCTCGCGGTGGGAGGTGCCGTGCTCGTGGCAGCGCTCGCCTTCATCGCCTGGCGGCGGGTGCCGGCAAAGCACCTGATCGGCGGCGCGCTGATCGGGCTACTGGTGCCGGCGGGTTATCTCGTGACCGCCGTCCTGGGTGGCGACGAGTTCGAGCCGGCGACGGTCGAGAGCATCAACGTCACGCGCGGCGGCGGCGACGCGCTGATCTACCTGCTGACCTGGACCGGCTCGAAGATCAATTTCGGCATCGCCTTCGTGGCCGGTGTCTTCGTTGGGGCACTGCTGGTCGTCGCACTGCAGCGCGACTTCAAGCTGGTCGGGTTCGAGCGCCCGGCTGATATGTTGCGCTACACAGCCGGCGCGGCGCTGATGGGTGTGGGCGGCGTGCTGGCGCTGGGCTGCACCGTCGGCAATGGCCTCACCGGCATCGCCTCGCTGGCGCCAACCTCGTTCATCGCCCTGCCCGCGATGGTGCTGGCTGCTGCCGCGACCCTGAAATGGCGCTGGAGGAAACGACCATGACCGTGACTCTCAAGACCACCACCGCCAACAGCATCCACATGCGCTACGCCGAGGCCGGCAGCGGCCCGCTGGTGCTGTTCTGCCACGGCTGGCCGGAGAGCTGGTACTCCTGGCGGCACCAGCTCGCGGCGGTGAGCGAGGCCGGCTTCCGCGCCGTCGCGCCCGACATGCGCGGTTACGGCGGCACCGAGGCACCCGAACCGATCGACCAGTACACGCTGTTCAACCTGGTCGGCGACATGGCCGAGCTGGTCAAGGCGCTGGGCGAGACCAGCGCCGTCATCGTCGGCCATGACTGGGGCGCGCCGGTCGCCTGGCACGCGGCGCTGTGGCGGCCCGACCTGTTCACCGCCGTCTGCGGCATGAGTGTGCCCTACGTTCCACCCGGCTACGTCGATATCCTGACGGCGCTCGGCAAGCTCGGGATCAACGACTTCTACCTGCAGTATTTCCAGAAGCCCGGCGTGCCCGAGGCCGAGCTGCAGCAGGACATCCGGGCGGCGCTACGCCGAATCTACTACACGGCGGGCGGCGAGCTCGACGAGAAGGGCAAGGGCTTCGCCCGGCTCACCACCGGCACATTGCTCGGCAACACCGTCGA
Source organism: Reyranella sp. (assembly GCF_965279465.1). NCBI lineage: Bacteria > Pseudomonadati > Pseudomonadota > Alphaproteobacteria > Hyphomicrobiales > Reyranellaceae > Reyranella > Reyranella sp. The sequence goes on along the minus strand of NZ_OZ257242.1, from coordinate 1,059,503 downwards.
TCCGCCGGAGCTGCCGCCGTGGCTGACGGAAGCCGATCTCGACTACTACGCCGGCGAGTTCGCCCGCACCGGCTTCCGCGGAGGTCTGAACTGGTACCGCAACCTGCGGCGCAACTGGGAGCTGGGCGGCCCGTGGCGTGGCCAGCCGATTCGCCAACCGTCGCTGTTCATCGCCGGCAGCAAGGACGGCGTGCTGCGTTTCCCGGCCGCGCAATCGCAGCTCGATGCCTTCCCCAAAACCTTGCCTGGCCTGCGCGGCAGCCACATTCTGGACGGAGCCGGCCATTGGGTGCAGCAGGAGCGGCCGGCCGAGGTCAACCGCCTGCTGATCGACTTCCTGAAGGGGTTGCCATGACCAGACTGTTCAGCCTTGTCCTTGCCGCGCTCCTCGCCTCGGCCACTGTCGCGACCGCCCAGGAATGCGAGGACCCGCCGCGGGCGCCTCCGCCGCCGAGCACCCCGACGACTTGAGGACGCGATGGCCTTCGATATCGACGACCGCGAAACCGAGGAACTCGTGCACGAGCTGGCTCGGCGCGCGGGGCTTCCCGTCGAAGAAGCAATAAAGCGGGCTGCCCCCAAAGCGCTGCAGGAAATCGAGGCCAGCCCGGCGGCGCTGGAGGCTTACATCGCACATGCACACAAGGCTCGGCCCGACGATTAGGCCTGTGACGAATAAATCGCCTCGAAGTCCGCCATTGGTAGATCACGCCCGCGACGAAGACCCTGTCATCCCGAGCGCAGCGAGGGATCTTTCCTGCTGCTCCAAAGATCCCTCGCTGCGCTCGGGATGACAACTTTGTCGAACATGCGCGCTTCGTAATTGTAGCGATTATGTCGTTACTGGCCCCTAGTTGGCCGTGACGACTTGGCCCATGCCCGTCGTCCCGACCGAAGCCAAGCAGAGTTCGGCGCGGTGGAGGGACTCGTCGCCACAATTTGCCGTTAAATGTTGTGACAAGGTCCTTCCGCTGTACGCCTTTGGCGCTCCGGCGATTTGACGCTCGATGCCCAGCGGGCACGGTAGCTACTTCTTCTCCTCGAACTTGAGCGCCGCGCCGTTCATGCAGTAGCGGTCGCCGGTCGGCTGCGGGCCGTCGGGGAAGACGTGGCCGAGATGGCCGCCGCACTTGGCGCAGGTGACCTCGGTGCGGACCATGCCGTGGCTGATATCGCTCGTCGTGTCGACCGCGCCACCGCTCATTGGCGCCCAGAAGCTCGGCCAGCCCGAACCGCTCTCGTACTTGGTCGAGGAATCGAACAGCGGCTCGCCGCAGCCGGCGCAGCGGAAGATGCCCTTGCGCTTCTCGTTGTTCAGCGGGCTGGTGAAGGGCCGCTCGGTGCCGTGGTTGCGCAGCACGTGATGCTGCAGCGGGTCGAGCTCCGTCTGCCACTCCGCGTCGCTCTTCTCGATCTTGGTGCTCATGACGACCTCCGGTAATCGCGCTGCCAATGTGGCCATGATTGGCGCTCAGACAAGCGCGCGCAACTCGCTCGTCGCGACCGACAGCATGGCAAGGTCGATCGGTCCCGCCGCCGTCAGCTCCTCCTTCAGGCGATCGACCCGCTCGAGCGCGAGCGTGCGGCCTTCGCTCCAGCGCCGCAGGGCGGTGTCTGTGTCGCCCTTCAGCCTGAGCGCGGAGCCCAGCAGGTCGGCATGCAGTGCCGCCAACTCGTCGAGCATCGCGACAGCCGCCTGCGACGGCCACTGGCCGTCGCGCGGCAGCTTGTGGGCGGCGGTTTCGAGGCGGGCGAGCGACAGCCGTTCGCCCAACTGGAAATAAAGCCGTGCCGCCTCTTCGATCGAACAGCCGTTGGTCCGAGCGGCCAGCATGAGGTCGCCGGCCGCCGCCAGTGTTTCCAGCGCCGAAGCCCGCCGCGCCGTGTCGGGCGGCGCGCCCAGTATCTCGAAGGCCGCCGCGCGCTCGTTGAGCGCGGTGCCCTCGGCCTCGCCGATCAGCGAGGACGGCAGATCGCCCAGCGCCGCCACGGCGGCGCCGAGCTGCTCGGTGGCGGCCATGGTGTCGATCGGCTGCGGCAGGCGGCGCAGGGTCCATTGCACCGCGCGGAGCAGGAAGCGTTGCGAGGCAACCAGCATGCGGGTCTGCGTCTCGGCTTTCAAGGTCGCGTCGAGGGCCTCGATCTCGGTCCACAGGTCGCGCAGCTTCCAGGCGTCGCGTACGACGGCGAAGGCACGCGCAATCGACGCGGCCGGCGCGCCGGTGCGCTGACCGACGGTGCGCACGAAGGTCGGGCCGCAGCGGTTCACCAGCGAGTTCACGACTTGCAAGGTCGCGATCTCGCGGCGCAGGCGATGATTGCGGAGCTGCGGCTCGAATTTCTGCTGCAGGGTCGTCGGGAAGTAGCGCAGCAGTTCGCCTTCGAGCAAGGGATCATCGGGCAGGTCGGAGTCGAGGATCTCGTCGGCGAGATCGATCTTGGCGTAGGCCAGCAACACCGACAGCTCGGGCCGCGTGAGATGCTGCCGGGCGAGGCCCCGCGCCCGCATCGCGGCGGTATCGGGAAGGAACTCGACGTCGCGGTCGAGCCGGCCGTGCCGTTCGAGGGCGCGCATGAAGCGCTCCAGCCGGTCATGCTCTTCGGCGGCCTGCGCCTCCGCGACGCTGATCGCCTGGCTCTGCTGGTAGTTGTTGCGCAGCACGAGGCTTGCGACCTCGTCGGTCATGCTGAACAGAAGCGCCTCGCGCCCTTCGGCCTGGTTGCCCCACGGACCGCCGATTGCGATCTTGATATTCACCTCGTGGTCCGAGGTGTCGACGCCGGCGGAGTTGTCCAGGGCGTCGGTATTGATCTTGCGCCCCGCGAGGGCGGCTTCCACGCGCCCGCGTTGCGTGAAGCCGAGGTTGGCGCCCTCGCCCACGACCTTGGCCCGCACGTCCGACGCGTCGATGCGCAGAGGATCCGAGGCGCGGTCGCCGGCGTCGGCGCTGGTTTCCGTCGACGCCTTCACATAGGTGCCGATGCCGCCGAAATAGAGCAGGTCGACCGGCGCCTTCAGGATGGCACGCATCAGGTCGATGGGAGTCGTCACCGGCTGGTCGATGCCCAGCACGGTGCGCGCCTCGTCCGACAGCGTGATCGACTTGGCGGTGCGATCGTACACGCCGCCGCCCGGCGAGATCAGCTTCCAGTCGTAGTCCATCCAGGACGATCGCGGCAGGTCGAACAGCCGCTTGCGCTCGACCCAGCTCAACGCCGGATCGGGCGCGGGGTCGATGAAGATGTGGCGATGGTCGAATGCCGCCAGCAGCTTGGTCTCCCTCGAACTCAGCATGCCGTTGCCGAACACGTCACCCGACATGTCGCCGACCCCTACGACGGTGAACGGCGTGCGCTGGATGTCGGTGCCGAGCTCGCGGAAGTGCCGCTTCACCGATTCCCAGGCGCCGCGGGCGGTGATGCCCATCTTCTTGTGGTCGTAGCCGGCCGAGCCGCCCGAGGCGAAGGCATCGTCGAGCCAGAAGCCGTAGTCGCGCGCCAGCGCATTGGCGATGTCGGAGAAGGTGGCGGTGCCCTTGTCGGCCGCGACCACGAGATAGGGATCGTCGCCGTCATGGCGCACGACGTTGGCGGGCGGCGCGATCCCGCCCGTGACGTAATTGTCGGTGAGATCGAGCAGGCCGCGGATCAGCGTCTGGTAGCAGGCGATGCCCTCGGCTTGCATCTGCTCGCGTGTGCCGCCGGCCGGCGGGCGCTTCACATAGAAGCCCCCTTTCGAGCCGGTCGGCACGATCACCGCGTTCTTCACGATCTGCGTCTTCATGAGCCCGAGGACCTCGGTGCGGAAGTCCTCGCGCCGGTCGGACCAGCGGATGCCGCCGCGCGCCACCCGGCCGCCGCGCAGATGAATGCCTTCCATGCGCGGGCTGTAGACGAAAATCTCGACCAGCGGTCGCGGCGCCGGCAGATCGTCGATCGCGCGGCTGTCGACCTTGAAGGAAATCCATTCCTTGTCGAGCCAGTAGTTGGTGCGCAGGCTGCAGCGGACGGCATCGAGGAAGCGGCGCAGGATGCGATCCTCGTCGAGCGTCGCAACGCCCTCCAGCGCTTCGGCGATCGACTTCTCGATCGCCTCGATGCGGGTCGTGCGCTCGGCCGACTGCGCCTCGCCCAGCGCCGGATCGAAGCGCGCCTTGAACAGCTCGACGGTGCCGTGGGCGATCGCGGGGTAGGCGACCAGCGCGCGCACCATGTAGTCCTGGCTGAAGGGAATGCCCGTCTGGCGCAGATACTTGGCATAGGCGCGCAGCAGCGCGACCTCGCGCCAGGCGAGGCCCGCGCCCAGCACCAGCCTGTTCAACCCGTCATTCTCCAGGGTACCCGCCCACAGATGATCGAGCGCCTCGGCGAAGCGTGGCCCCGCCTCGACGAGATCGACCGGCGACCTGTCCGCGGTCTCGACCCTCAGCACCTGCAGCGCGACACCGTCCTTGCCCGGGGCCTGCAGCAGGAAGGGCGCCTCGCTCAGCACGCGCAGGCCGAGATTCTCGGCAAGCGGCAGGATGTCGGACAGCGCGATCGGCTTCCTCGGATGGAACAGGCGCACCGCGAAGCGGTGCGGCGGCATGCTGGCGCGCCGTCCGAGGCGCACGCCGAACTCGGTGCCGCCGATCGCCGCCTGCAAGGGCCCGATATCGGCGACTGCCTGCGACGCCTCGAAGCTTTCGCGGTAGACCGGCGGGAACCAGTCGCGCCAACGCCGCGCCGCCGGACGGTCCTGCAGCGCCTGATCGAGCCGGTCGTTCCACGAGGTCGCGGCGTCGGCCAGCGCGCGCTCCGTTTCGGCGAGATCGGGTGTCGGGCTGTCCGGCGTATGGAGCTTCAGGGTGTAGAGCGCCTGGGCGAGCGGCGACGCGGTGCTGCCGGAGCCGGTGATCGATGTCACGTCGCCGTGCCACGCCTCCTCCAGGATGTGGCTGAAACGCTCGCCCAGTGCGGCATCGAAGCGTTCGCGCGGCGCGAACACCAGGCAGCTCGCGAAGCGGCCGACGGGATCGCGACGGGCGAACAGCGCCACCCGGCGGCGCTCCTGGAGCTGCAGGATGCCGACCGCATGATCGTAGAGTGTGTCGGGGTCGATCTGGAAAAGCTCGTCGCGCGGATAGGTGTCGAGGATCGCGAGCAGCGCTTTGCCGTCATGGCTGTTGGGATCCAGTCCGGCCCGGCGCAGCACCTGCTCGACCCGGTCGCGCAGCAGCGGCACGTCGAGCACCGGCGTGTGATAGGCGGTCGAGGTGAAGAGGCCGGCGAAGCGCCGCTCGCCGGTAACCCTTCCGTCCAGGTCATGCGTCTTCACGATGACGCAATCCATCGCCCCGCGACGATGGACCAGCGATTCGCGGTCGGTCTTGAGAATCAGGAGCGTCCGCGGCCCGCGCGCGAACCGCGCCATCGCCTCGCCGCCGCCCAGCCCGGCGTCGAACAGCCGGACCTCGTCGCGGCTCAGGATCCCGAGGGCCGAGCCCGGCATCACCTCGTAGCGGATGCCGCCGGGCTGCGCGGTGTCGTCCACATAGCGGTAGCGCCGATGGCCGAGGAAGGTGAAGTGATTGGCCTCGAGCCAGCACAGGAATTCCTCTTCCTCCTCGGTGCGGGCGGGTGCCAGGTCCTCGACGGCGTCGACCGCTGCCTGCCGCATCGCCTTCCAGTCGCCAACGGCGAGCCGCACTTCGGCGAGCACACGGGCCAGCGCCGCGGCGAGATCGTCGCGTTGGGCCGGCTCGGCCTGGCGGTCGATCTCGATCTGCATCAACGATTCGGACGGCGCATGCCCGTCGGCTTCGGCGAACATCAGGAGGTCGCCATCGAGATCGCGCCGCACCGGCATCACCGGATGGGCCAGCAGATGCGCGCCGAGCTCGCGCCGGTTCAGTTCGTTGACGATCGAATCGACCAGGAACGGCATGTCATCGTTGACGATCTGCACGATCGTATGGCGGCTCTCGAAGCCGTGCTCGGCAGTCGTCGGATTGAACACCCGCACCTTGGCGACGCCGGGCAGGCGGCGCCGGGCGAAGGCAAGCAGCGCCACAGCGGCGGCGGCCCGCTGTTCTGCCGAGGCGGTCGCCAGGTCCTTGTCGGCGACCCTTTCATAGAGGCGGCGGGCGAAGGCCTGGGCTTCCTCCGTGCCGGCGGCTGCGCCGATGGCGTCGAGCCCGTAAATGCGTGGTGCAAGCGCCGTGACCATGATCCTGTCCTCGTCCGTGCGGCGGGGGTGCGGATGGTACGCCTGCCGATGACGGTCTGACGACGAAGACGTGAAGGCTGGAAGTGCCCATCCCATGGGAGGTTTGGCCCGCTCCCCCGACGACGGTGCGCCGAATCGCTATGGATTCCGTCTGACGGCCACGGAATCCGTGGCAAAGCGCGTTTTGTTCTCATTGCCTTGCTGCATCTGCGAAGAAGGTCAAGGGTTCGAAAAACAAAATTTCAAACCCGGATTTCCTGTTCAAAAACAGAGGGTTGACCCTTGATTCCTGAGACTCACAATTGAGGAATAAATTTGGAAATGACAGACCCGCCGTCCCGCGTATCATCTAGGGATAGCGGGGCTGGAGAAACCGGCCCCTAGATGTAGGTATCATTCCACAAGATGTTTTATCCACATCTGTGGACAAGAAGAAAAGGGGAGCCGCAAGTGTTTGATGTTGTTCAAGTTCGAAGCGGTGCGCGGGTTGTTACCGATCCTTCTCGGGATGCCCGCCTGACGATCTTCGGCAAGGCCACCCTGTCCGACCGGTATCTGCTGCCGGGCGAATCCTATCAGGAGATGTTCGCGCGTGTGGCGTCAGCCTATGCCGACGACGATGCGCATGCCCAGCGCATCTACGACTACATTTCCAATCTGTGGTTTATGCCGGCAACCCCCGTTCTCTCGAACGGCGGGACCCAGCGCGGCCTGCCGATCTCCTGCTTCCTGAACGAGGCCAACGATTCGCTCGAAGGCATCCTCGGCCTGTGGAACGAGAATGTCTGGCTGGCGGCGCGGGGCGGCGGCATCGGCTCCTATTGGGGCAACCTGCGCTCGATCGGCGAAAAGGTCGGCATGAACGGCAAGACCTCCGGTGTCGTGCCCTTCATCCGCGTCATGGATTCTTTGACCCTGGCGATTTCCCAGGGCTCGCTGCGGCGCGGCTCGGCGGCGGTTTACCTGCCGGTCAGCCATCCCGAGATCGAGGAGTTCATCGAGATCCGCCGTCCGACCGGCGGCGATCCCAACCGCAAGGCGCTCAATCTCCATCACGGCCTGCTGATCTCCGATGCCTTCATGCGCGCGGTCGAGAACGACGAGGAATGGGGCCTGGTCTCGCCGAAGGATGGCGCCGTGCTGCGCAAGGTCTCGGCCCGCCATCTCTGGATCCGCATCCTGACCGCGCGTATCGAGACCGGCGAGCCCTACCTGATCTTCGTCGATCACGTGAACAAGGCGCGGCCCGAGCAGCAGAAGCTGGCGGGCCTCGAGGTCAAGACCTCGAACCTCTGCTCGGAGATCACGCTGCCGACCGGCGTCGACCATCACGGCAAGCAGCGTACGGCCGTGTGCTGCCTGTCGTCGCTCAATCTCGAGACCTATCTCGAATGGCACGAGCATCCGACCTTCATCGAGGACGTGATGCGCTTCCTCGACAACGTGCTGCAGGGCTTCATCGACACCGCCGGCACTGACTTCGCCAAGGCGACGTACGCCGCCATGCGCGAGCGCTCGGTCGGTCTCGGCGTGATGGGCTTCCACTCCTTCCTGCAGCAGAACAACATCCCGCTCGAGGCCGTGATGGCCAAGGTGTGGAACAAGAAGATGTTCAAGCACATCCGCGGCCAGTGCGACCAGGCGTCGAAGACGCTCGCCCGGGAACGCGGTGCGTGCCCGGATGCCGCCGATTTCGGCATCGAGGAGCGCTTCTCCAACAAGCTCGCGATCGCGCCGACGGCGTCGATCTCGATCATCTGCGGCGGCGCCTCGCCCGGCATCGAGCCGTCGGCGGCCAATGTCTACAATCACAAGACGCTGTCGGGCTCCTTCGTGGTGCGCAACCCGTACCTCGAGAAGCTGCTGGCCCAGAAGGGCCGCAACGATGAGGACACCTGGACCTCGATCACCACCACGCAGGGCTCGGTGCAGCATCTCGACTGCCTCGACGACCACGAGAAGGCGGTGTTCAAGACGGCGTTCGAGATCGACCAGCGCTGGCTGATCGAGCATGCCGCCGACCGCACGCCCTACATCTGCCAGAGCCAGTCGCTCAACCTCTTCCTGCCGGCGGACGTGCACAAGCGCGACCTGCACCAGATCCACATGATGGCCTGGAAGCGCGGCGTGAAGACGCTTTACTACTGCCGTTCGCTGTCGATCCAGCGCGCCGACGTCGTGTCGAATGACGCGGTCGTCTCGCCGCTGGGCGATCATGCCCTGTCTTTACCTCGAGTCGACGCCCCCGCTGTCCCACCGGTCGGCCTGCCGGCCGGTGGGACCAACAACGATTACGAAGAGTGCCTGAGCTGCCAGTAGCGTAACGCGCCTCGGTCGTCCCGACCGGAGCGAAGCGGAGTGGAAGGACCTTCTCTCGGCGACTCACCGCCATTTCGTTGAAGCAAGGTCTCTCCACTCCGCTTCGCTCCGGTCGAGACGACGGGGTTGATGTCATTTGTTGGAATTCATCCCATGTCCCTTCTCGACGCCAAGCCGATCTACAAGCCGTTCCGCTATCCGTGGGCCTATGATGCCTGGCTGATGCAGCAGCGTCTCCACTGGCTGCCGGAGGAAGTGCCTCTGGCCGACGACGTGAAGGACTGGCGCAACAAGCTGACCGACAGCGAGCGCCATCTGCTGACGCAGATCTTCCGCTTCTTCACCCAGGCCGACGTCGAGGTGAACAACTGCTACATGCGGCACTACAGCCGCGTCTTCAAGCCGACCGAAGTGCAGATGATGCTGGCCGCCTTCTCCGCGATGGAGACGGTCCACGTCGCCGCCTACAGCCATCTGCTCGACACGATCGGCATGCCGGAAACGGAGTATTCGGTCTTCCTCACCGTCAAGGAGATGAAAGACAAATATGACTATATGCAGGGCTTCAACGTCGATTCGAAGGCCGACATCGCCAAGACGTTGGCGGTGTTCGGCGCCTTCACCGAGGGCCTGCAGCTCTTCGCCTCCTTTGCGATGCTGATGAACTTCCCGCGCTTCAACAAGATGAAGGGCATGGGCCAGATCGTGACCTGGTCGGTGCGCGACGAGACGCTGCACTGCAACTCGATCGTCAAGCTGTTCCGCACTTTCGTGCAGGAGAACCCCGAGATCTGGACCGAGAGCCTGCAGCGCGAGATCTACCTCGCCTGCTCGACCATCGTCGACCACGAGGACGCCTTCATCGACCTCGCCTTCGAGATCGATGGCATCGAGGGCATGACCGCGACCGACGTGAAGCGCTACATCCGCTTCATCGCCGACCGGCGCCTGATCCAGCTTGGCCTGCAGCCGATCTACAAGAAGGACGCCAAGAACCCGCTGCCTTGGATGGACCAGATGCTCAACGCCATCGAGCACACGAATTTCTTCGAGAACCGCGCAACGGAGTACTCGAAAGCCTCGACCAAGGGGACGTGGGACGAGGCCTTCAGCTGAAGTGCGGGAAGAAGATGAAGCGACTGGCTTTCACCGTGGGCCTGGTCGGATGGGCTTTGGCCGGCCCGTGCGGGCAAGCCGGGGCGATGGAAGTCCCCAAGGACCTTGCGGGCCGGTACGCGCCGCGCGGGGATTGCACCCGCGAGCCGAGGCTGATCGTGGATTCGCAGGGGATAACGGTGCAATCCGGTGGAAAGCAGTCGAAGCTGGCACCCGTCGATGTGTGCCTGACCTGCGCGGGGGGCACCCGTTATGAAGGCATCGAGGTTTGGATCGGACCAAATACGAAGGGCGGGGACCAGCCTTTCGTTTTCCGGTTCAATGCGAACGAAAAGCGCGGGACCGTCCTGATCGAGCAGCTGGACCGGAGAGCGCTGCCTCCCATCGTGGGGACGATGGTTGCCGGCTCTCCCTACATGAGGTGCCGAAGCTAACCGGCGGCCGGCCTCTCGATCTTGACCGCGTGCGCAGCGATCGCGCTGCCCTTGATGTCAATGATCGTGTAGCTGTCTCCGTTGATCGGGTCGTCCAGTGCGGAAACATTGACGAAGGCTGTTCCCCTGCGCGTCGTCATCCTGAAGCCATGGCGATGTCCGAACAGGTGGAGGGCCACACCGGGGAAATCCCGGTCGATTCCGAAAAGCCGATCGTGGCTGACCAGAACGGCTCGGCCCGGCTCCGCGTTCGCTTCCGTGAGGGCCGCTGCCAAAGGCGATCTGTTCAGAAGCAGCGGCAATGCGCGCTGGCGCGGCGTACCGCTCGAGGCGGTGCTCGATCAGGCGGGCGTGCACGCCGGCGCGAAGCAGGTCGCCTAACTAAGCCGGCTTCGACGGCCCGGTGATCGACAAGACGCTCAAGTTCGTGAAGGCGCTCGACATTGACCATGCGCGTGACGGCGAGTTCGACGGCTCCTGGATGAAGGGCGCCTACCGCATGCCCGACCGCATCGTCTGAAGGGGCGCCTCACCCCAACTCCAGGCTCGCCACCCCGAACAGGCTTGCGCGATCGATCGCGGGTTCCGCTTCGGTGTACATGCGCGCGGTCTCGAAGGCAGGCTCGAGGCCAAGTTGCTCGGCGAGCCGCGTGCCGGCCTCGTTGAAATCCGGCATGTCGATGGCGACCGGCTTGCCGGGCATCGTCGCCGCCAGCCCCGTGATCAGCGCTGCAGCGATCGCGGTCGACGCGGCATAGAGCGGCCCGATGCGCGAGGCGGTGACCGCGGCGCGGATCACGCCGAAGCCGGTGATCTCGCCGTCCTCCATCGCGACCAGCGCGGCGCGCTCGGGCATCGTGATCCAGGGTGAGAGGAAGCTGTCGCGCAGCTCGGGAAAGAAGCGGCGGTCGTAGGCGGCGAGCCTGTCGAACGGCAGGCTGCGCGCATCGACCAGCCGCACGCCCGGTGGCGGTGCTGCGAACACGGGCTTGCCTTCGTGACGGGCATTGTTCCAGGCATGACGGAAACCGGACTTGCGATAGTTGCCCTGCTGCGCGATGACACCGTCCAGCCCGATGTTGCGGCCGGCGAGCCGTTTCATGCCCGCGTTCCAGATCTGAAGGCCGTAGCCCTTCCCGCGCACCGCCGGCCGAGCGATGTAGCAGCCGAGAAAGCCGAAGCCCGCGCCATAGCGCACGACCGAGATGCAGACGGCGGGCTCACCGTCGAGCCGGCCCATCAGGAAGGCGCCGGGATCCATCGCGTGGAAGGCAAAGCGGTCGGTGTTCGCGGGGTTCCAGCCTTCGTCGCTGGCCCACTCCATCACGCGCACCACATCGTCCACACTCGCGGTCGCGATCTCGAAAGCCATGCCCGTCCCCATTTGCGCAGCCGCACCCTAGCGATCAGACTGTAGGGCAACAAAGCGTTTCGGGGGACGAAGAAGCCATGAAGGGGCTTGCTATGTTGCTCGCGGCGCTCGCCACCTGTTCCTGGGCCTTCGCGCCATCGGCGCAGGCCCAGCAATGGGTGGCGAGCTGGACCGGCTCGGCGCAGGGACCCTATCCGATCGGCAACCCGACGGCACAGCCCGAGCTCAAGTTCGCGTTGCCCTCGGCGGAGCAGGGCGCCAACGACCAGACCTTCCGCCTGATCGTGAAGCCCGACGTGTGGGGCCCACAGGCCCGCATCCGTCTGTCGAATGCCTTCGGCAGGAAGCCCGTGCTCTTCGACGACGTGCACATCGGCCTTCAGGAGAGCGGCAGCGCGATCGTGCCTGGCACCAACAGGCCGCTGCAGTTCGGCGGCCGCAACAGCGTCACGGTCGCACCGGGCGAGAGCGTGGTGAGCGATCCGGTGGCGCTGCCCTTCGTGAAGACCGCCAACGACCCGATGCTGCGCGGCCGCAAGCTCGCGGTCAGCTTCCATGTCGTGGGCGAAAGCGGGCCGCTCACCTGGCACGCCAAGGCGCTGCAGACCTCCTACATCAGCCCGCCCGGCAGCGGCGCCAAGGGGCAGGAGGATGGCGAAGCTTCGTTCCCCTTCTCGACCGCGTCGTGGTTCTTCCTCGACGAGGTCGACATGCAGGTCGCTGCCCTCACCCGCGTCGTCGTCTGCTTCGGCGATTCGATCACCGACGGCACGGGCACCACGATCAACGGCGACGACCGCTGGCCCGACGTCCTCTCGCGCCGCCTGCGCTCCGCCTACAACGACAGCTTCGTTGTGGTGAACCAGGGCATCGGCGGCAACTAGGTGATCGGACCGGCCGACTACGCCGCAAAGCCGATCCCCGGTGGCCCGAGCGCGCTCGACCGGCTCGACCGCGACATCGTGAGCCTACCCGGCGTCGGCACGGTGATCTGGCTCGAGGGCATCAACGACTTCGGTGCGGCCGACGCCACGGCCGAGGCCGTGATCGAGGGCTACAAGAAGGGTGTCGCCCATCTGCGCGACAAGATCCCGAGGGTGCGCATCCTGGCCGCCACGTTGACCTCGGCACTCAACAGCACGTCGACGCACGGTCGGCCCGAGGTCGAGGCCAGGCGCAAGGCGCTCAACGAGTTCCTGCGCACCAGCAAGATCTTCGACGGCGTGATCGACTTCGACGCCGCCACGCTCGACAGCGCGACCGGCGAGATCAAGGCGATGTACCAGCCCAACTCCTCGGTCGGCGGGCCAGGTGACAGGCTGCATCCCAACCGGGCGGGCTATGCCGCGATGGCCAATGCCATCGACCTCGCCATCGTCGCCGTGCGGCCGGCTCCGAGCCCGCGCAAGTAGGGTTCTGTGCTGTAACCCGTGTCCAGACTCGCGCGGGGTAATCCCCGTGCGTAAGCGCTGAAGGCGCGCAATGGACCGTGGTTCAACGAACTGCTGCCCGTCCATCGCCGACATCAACTCGAACGCGCGATGGTGATCGAAGATGGCATGAACCCATGCATCCGCAAGCGCAGCCGGACATCCGCTCTGGCCGGCATGACGGACCCGATTCGGACATTGGGCGACGGCCGAAAAGTGCCAAATACCGACATTGGCGCACTGAAGTCGACACGCCATTCCCGTGTGAACAGACCCAACTGCCGCATGGACGGCGCTTTCGCAACATGTAGCTCGCATCAATATATACTATAGGTTGCACAACCTACAGTAACCATATACTGTGCCCGCGTCAAGACACAGCAAAGGGAGGGATCCATGCACGACTATGTGATGATGTGGAATGCAATCGCGCTGGAATTGAACGCTCGCGATCACACCGGAATTATGAATGCAAAGAATCAGCGCGGACCAACCGCAAGTTCACGCGCACTCGCTATGGTTCACATTGCGATGCACGATGCCTTTTTCGGGCGGACCAACTTGCCCCCTCTTAGCTCGGCCCATCATGGGCTTCAGGGAGCTATTAATACTTTCTTGAACATGGGCGGATTGGCGCCACCGGCGGCGAGCGCGGCCAACGAGGGCGCGGCAATATCCGCTGCTGCAGCGACGGTATTGCTGCATCTGTATCCAGATTTCTCCAGCATTGTTGACGATGCGATGCGCGGGTTTGACTTTGGGGCCAATGCTGGATTGGCCTTTGGCACTGCCGTCGGCAATGCCGTGATCGCCGACAGATCCACGGATGGCTCCGATGAAGGCGGCGCAGTCCAGAAGATAAATGGATACTGGCGTCATCGCGAAGATCCTACCAATCTGGGCCAAGGCTTTCTTGGGCAACGTTGGGGCACTGTGCAGTTGTTTTCCGCCTCCGCTATCCCGCCGCTTGCAGACCACCCAGTGCCGAGATCTAGTCCGTATAATCGCGCTCATGATCAGGTTCGAGCCAAAGGCAGCAGAATTCTGGAAATTGGTACTCCAGGCGCGGGCTTTACTCCCCGAACTCCACTGCAGACTTTGATCGGACTTTACTGGGCGTATGACGGTGCTTCGCAGATCGGTACGCCACCTCGGCAGTATAACCAAATCGTTCGAGAGATAATCGGGCGCAATGTAATCGGGGCCGATCGGGTGGCGGCTTCGGCACGTCTCTTGGCACTCGTTAATGTGGCAATGGCTGATGCCGGGATTGCCGCATGGTTTTACAAATACACATATCAGTTCTGGCGGCCCGTTCTGGGAATTCGAGAATATGATGACAGTTATTGGTTAGGCGGCAGTGCTGTGTCCCATGCGCTTCACAATCGCTGCGATCCATGGTGGATACCTCTCGGCTCGCCAAGAACAAATGAACCGGGCAAACATAGCTTTACTCCTCCTTTCCCCGCCTATCCTTCGGGTCACGCTACGTTTGGTGCCGCTGCCTTCGAGATAACGCGACGGTTTTTCGGCGTATCACCAAATGCCCAGGACAATCTATTCTTCAATGCGATCTCAGATGAGTGCGATGGTCGAGCCATCGCGGAAGACGGCTCTATCAGGGGGCGTCAGCGTCGCCACTACGATTCGCTACTTCGTGCAATGTTCGACAACTCGGTCAGTCGCGTTTATCTCGGCGTCCATTGGCGTTTCGATGGGCTCGCAGAGACTATCACTAGTCATCAAGATATTCTGACCGACACCTCTAATATCGGCGGGGTTCCGCTAGGACGTGCTATCGCTCACAATATTTATAATAGTGGCCTAACCAGGAGCAGCGCGCCAAGGGCGATGATTACTCCCAAGAACCTGGCGCCCGTCCCTTAGTGATAGAGCAAAGCATACGGCCGTGCCGGTGAATGCTCTTGCCGGCGCGGACAATTCCAAAATTGCGCATTGGATCGCGTGTAGGATCGCCGGCGCCGTCGATCCGATCCGCGGGCGGCAATCTTCGACACCGAAGTAGTGTCGCTGCTGAATGACACCAAGCTTAGCCCGGGGGCGATCTTTGAGGAGATCGGGCGGCGCCATCCCAAGCCGGGCGATGGACGGCGAACCCTGGAGCGGCGTGCCCGTGCCTCGGGGGCGTCGCTCGGCTTCGATCGCGAGGTGATCTTCCGGCAGGCCTACGAGCCCGGCCGGATAGGTCTGTCGGACTTCACCGAAACGGCCGATCTTTGCGTCACTGTCGCCGGTGCGATGCTCAATCACTGGTTCTACCACTTCCCGTCTCGTCTAATCTCGCTTCGAGCACGCCCATGTGACTCTGGGTGGGGAGAGCTAAGTCGCCCTAGAGGAAGGCTCTGTAGGCGGGGGCGGCGCTGGCCAAGCTGTCCCGACATCGAAGCAGCGGCCGGTCGGCCGCTTTCCGAAATCCGGATAGAGCGAACGGAACGACTTGGCCGGGCGTTACGACGCACTGTGCGCCCACTATGGGATGGAGCCGACTCACAAAAGCCGGGGTGGGCGCATGAAAATGTCGCCCGGCACATAGGCAACGCGTTTCTGCACATTCGTGGAGGTAATCCGCTGTATATCCTCGGCTATGGTCGGGACGTCCGGGTAAACTTACTCCGCCGCCTTCGTGGTCTCGGCGAAGAAGCGGTTCTCCGGCCGCGGCAGGCCGAGGTTCTCGCGCAGGGTCCTGCCCTCGTATTCGGTGCGGAACAGGCCGCGCCGCTGCAGCTCGGGCACGACCTTGTCGACGAAGTCGTCGAGCCCGCCCGGCAGGTAGGGAAACATCACGTTGAAGCCGTCGGAGGCGTTGGTCTCGAGCCACTCCTGCATCTGGTCGGCGATCATCTTCGGCGTGCCCATCATGGCGAGCCCGCCGTAGCCGCCAAGCCGTCCGGCAAGCTGGCGCACCGTCAGGCCCTCGCGCTTGGCGAGAGCAACGACCCGTTCTCGGCCGCTCTTGCTCTGGTTGGTTTCGGGGATCTCCGGCAGCGGACCGTCGGGATCGAACTTGCGCGCATCGACGCCGGTCGCAATCGAAACAGCGGCGATGCCGCTCTCGTAGCTCACCAGGCTGTCGAGCCGCGCGCGCTTCTCCTTCGCCTCGTCGAGTGAGTCGCCGATGATGGTGAAGGCACCGGGCAGGATCTTGATGTGGTCCGGGTTGCGGCCGATCTTCGCCGCGCGGCCCTTCACGTCGGCATAGAAGGCGCGGCCCGCCTCGATCGGCCCACCGGCGGCGAATACCACCTCGGCTGTCTCGGCCGCGAGCTGACGGCCGGCATCCGAGGCGCCGGCCTGCACCATCACCGGCCAGCCCTGGACCGGACGGGCGATGTTGAGTGGCCCGCGCACCTTCAGGTACTTGCCCTTGTGATCGAGCACATGGAGCCGGGACGGATCGAAGAAGACACCCGACTCGACGTCGCGGATGAAGGCGTCGTCGGCCCACGAATCCCACAGGCCGGTGACGACGTCGTAGAACTCGCGCGCACGGGCGTAGCGCTCGGCATGCTCCATCTGCTCGTCCATGCCGAAATTCAGCGCCGCGTCGGGATTGGACGTGGTTACGAGGTTCCAGCCGGCTCGGCCGTTGGACAGATGATCGAGCGAGGCGAAGCGCCGGGCGATGGTGTAGGCCGGCTCGAAGGTGGTGGAAGCCGTGGCGATCAGGCCGAGATGCTCGGTGTGCTGGGCCAGCGCGGGCAGCAGCGTCAGTGGATCGAACGACGTCACCGTCGCCGAGCGCTTCAGCGCCTCCATCGGCATGTTCAGCACGGCCAAATGATCGGCCATGAAGAAGGCGTCGAACCTGCCGCGCTCCAGTGTCTGAGCGTAGCTGACCAACGCCTTGAAGTTGAAGTTGGCATCCGGCGTGCCGCCGGGATAGCGCCATGCCGCGGTGTGGATGCTCACCGGCCGCATGAAGGCGCCGAGGCGGAGTTGTTTCTGGGTCATGGGCGAAATCTTGCCTTGCGGCGGGCCGGCCGCAAGGGGCGCCGGACGAGAAGAGCTAATTCGTTCTATTAGGCCAGCGTTCGTCGAATATTCCCGTCGTCCTGAGCGAAGCGAAGGACCTGACGGAACGGCCACCGAGTCTCTTGCCGGCGTGAGGCCCTTCGCTTCTCTCAGGAAGACGAGGAGGCATTTCCTACCCTTCCCACGAAGGCTTCTGCAGCTTCATGCCGTGCGCCCCTTTGTAGGCAGGACTTTCCGGCGGCCTCCACTCCGTCAGCACCGCCTTGTCGAGCTCGTACACTTCGATACCCAGCGGCCGGCAGACCTCGAGCGGATCGCGCGCATCCGGTCCCCACAGCGGTACCGACAGGTCTCCGCCGGGACAGGTAGAGAGCGCGCACAGCAGGTCGATCTCGGCGAAGAATTCGAGATGGTCGCCGGTCTTCGCCGGGCACGCGCGCATGAAGTATTTGTCGGCGCGGTTGAGGCCGGTGCATTGGAAGACGTTCAGCACGTCGTGCACGTCGAGCTCGGTCAGGCCGTAGGATGCCACCGCGCGCACCAGGTTCGAATGGCAATGGAAGTCGAAATCCTCGCCGGTCAGCATGCGGTTGACGTAGGGATCGCAGCGCGTGCCGAGCAGATCGTGGACGCGCCCGCCGAACTCGTCGATGCCGTAGTCCTTCAGGCTGTCCGACGTGATGGTCGCGAGCGGCCGCAGATAGGGCAGGGTCGACCACAAGCGGTCGAAGGTCGTGACATGCGCCGCCTGGAGCTGACGCGTGCGCGACGCCCACAGCCGCTCACGCGGATTGTGCCGGTTCCAGATGTTGAGGTCGCCGACCTGCGGGCCCTCGACCGTGACGATGCGGAAGACATGTCCCGCCGGCACCGTCCAGGCGCGACCGGTGCGGATCGGGATGGTGAAGGAGTCGATGAGCTTGCGTTCAGTGCCTTCGGTTACACGCTTGTAGAACGCCTTGTCGACGGCAAGAGCCGAACCGGCGCTCGCCTGATAGGCAGCAGGGAAGTCTTTCATAGCGCACCTTTGTCATCCCGAGCGCAGCAAGGGATCCATGCTGCAACCCATAGATCCCTCGCTGCGCTCGGGATGACAACGTGCGTCGGATGGAATCACCCGATCGGCGGGTGCTTCTTGTCCATTCCCGACGCCTGTTCCCAGGCGCGGGCGACGCGAAACAGCATCGCCTCGTCGAAGTTGCGGGCGGCGAACTGCACCGAGAGCGGCAGGCCGCCGGAGGAGAGACCCGACATCATCGCGAGAGCGGGATGGCCGGTGACGTTGAACGGCGTGCGCGCCTGGCGTGGATAGGTACGCTCGACATCGGCCGGACGGTCGATGCGGCACGCGGGGTCCATCGAGCTCGCGCAGAGCAGGACGTCGACCTCGCTCAAGGCCGCGTTCACGGCGGCGATCATCTCCGCACGGCGCGTGTTGGCCGTCACGTAGTCGCCCGCGGCGAGAAACGCGCCCGGCATGAGGCGGCGACGCGCCAGCTTGCCGTAGTCGCCCGGCCGCGTGCGCAGCCACTCGCCGTGGATCGCCCATGCCTCGCTCTGCATGATCACGCGGTTCACCGCCCCGAACTCGACCAGTGACGGCAGCTTGATGTCGCGCACGTCGGCGCCCAGCATCTGCAAGGCGCGCATGACGTGCTCGAGGGCCGCTGTGACTTCCGGGTCGGCCGGGACGTCGACCTCGTGGAAATGCCGCACGAAACCGATGCGCAGCCCCTTGGCGCCGTGGTCGAGAGCGGCACGATAATGGCCGGTCGGCACGGCCGCGCTGCCGGGATCGAGGGGATCGTGGCCGGCGATGGCTTCCAGCATCAGCGCGTTGTCCGTGACCGTCCGCGTCATAGGCCCGACATGGTCGAGCGTGAAGGACAGCGGGAAGACGCCGCGCCGCGACACCAGCCCGTAGGTCGGCTTCAGCCCGACGATGCCGCAGCAGCTGGCGGGATTGCGCACGCTGCCGCCGGTGTCGGTGCCGAGCGCCATCGGAAACAGGCCGGCAGCGACGCCGGAGCCCGAGCCCGACGACGAGCCGCCCGGATGATGATCGGGATTCCACGGATTGCGCGCCGGCGGCCACGGCAGGTCGAAGCTCGGCCCGCCAACGGCGAACTCGTGAGTCGACAGCTTGCCGACAACGATCGCGCCGGCCGCGCGCAGCTTGCTCACGCACACCGCGTCGGCGGTCGCCAGATTGCCGTCGAGAATCTTCGAATGGCAGGTCGTCGGCAGTCCGGCGACGTCGATGATGTCCTTGATGCCGACGGGAACGCCGTGCAGCGGTCCCCTCAGACGTCCCGCCGTCGCCTCGGCCTCGGCGACCTTTGCCGCGGCGAGCGCCGTTTCGCCGTCGAGGCGAATGAAGGCGTTGAGCGTCGGGTCGAGCTTCTCGATGCGCGCGAGATGCGCCTGCATCAGCTCGACCGGCGACAGCTCCTTGGTCGCGATGGCATGCGCCGCATCGGCTACCGTCATGTAGTGCAGATGGCCGTGCCCGGCCTCGATAGCGGCGTTCATAGCCCGTCTCCCGCGCGCATCGCAGGCCACGGCTCGGCCCGCGGATCGGACGGTGTCTTGATCTTCGCCATCACGCTCGCCGCCTGGGCCGCCGCTGCCGCGACATCATCGGGGAACTCAGCCAGCGCCTTGTCGAGGCCGGCCCGTTGCGCCAGCGCCTGCATAAATTCCTTGTCCATGGACTGCATCCCTGAAAGTCCTTTGCCGTTGTGCAGGTCAGCATGAATCGCGCCACATCGTCCATGGGGTGGGCGCGTTTCGAAGGGGGAGTGCGTGGCGACTGACCATACCTTGGCGATCTTCATTGCCGAGCTGATTCTGCTGCTGTTCGTCGGCCGCGTGCTCGGCGAAGGCATGAACCGGCTCGGCCAGCCGGCACTGTTCGGTCAGTTGCTGGCGGGCGTATTGCTGGGCCCGTCGGTATTTGGCCTGCTGCTGCCCGAGCTGCGGAACGTGATCTTCCCCGACAACAAGACACTGAAGGCGATGATCGATGCCGTCTCGCAGATCGGCATCCTGTTGCTGCTGCTGCTGACCGGCATGGAGACCAACCTGGCGTTGGTGCAGCGCCGGCGCCGCGCCGTGATCTCCTCGTCGCTGTCGGGCATCGCCGTCCCGTTCGTCTGTGGCGTCGCGCTAGCCTACGTGATGCCGACCGATATCGTTCCGGCGCACGAGAACCGGCTGGTGACGGCGCTGTTCCTCGGCACGGCGCTGGCGATCTCCTCGGTCAAGATCGTGGCCATGACCCTGATGGAGATCGGTGTCATCCGCCGCGACATCGGCCAGCTGATCCTCGCCACCGCGATCCTCGACGACACCATCGCCTGGATCATCATTGCCGTGATTGCCGGCATCGCGATCCATGGCGGCGTCGACCTCGCCAGCGTCGGCGCGAGCCTAGCGGGCACCGCGCTGTTCCTCGCCTTCTGCCTGACCATCGGCCAGCGGCTGGTGGCGCGACTGATCGTGTGGGTGAACGACCACATGACCATCGAGATGCCGGTGATCACTGCCATCCTGGTCGTCATGCTGACGCTGGCACTCACCACCGACCTGATCGGCGTGCACACCGCACTGGGCGCCTTCATCGCCGGCATCATGATCGGCCAGTCGCCCATCCTCACCGAGCACATCGAGGGCGAGCTGCGCGGCTTCATCATCGCCTTCTTCAGCCCAGTGTTCTTCGCCGTCGCGGGCCTCGGCATGGACTTGCGCACCCTGATGGACCCGACCCTGCTGCTCTTCACCCTCGCCGTCATCCTGGTCGCGAGCGTCGGCAAGTTCGGCGGCGCGCTGATCGGCGGCTGGCTGGGCGGTCTGACGACGCGGGAGTCGCTGGCATTGGCGACCGGCCTCAACGCACGCGGCTCGACCGAGGTGATCATCGCCAGCATCGGTCTCGGCATGGGCGCGCTGAGCAGCGAGCTCTACACGATGATTGTGGCGATGGCGGTGGTCACCACGATGGCGATGCCGCCCACGCTTCGCTGGATGATGGCGCGCGTGCCGATACGGGAGGAAGAGGCCAGACGGCTCGAAACGGAAGAAGCCGAGCAGACACAGGCCCTGCCCAAGATGGAGCGCGCGCTGGTCTATGTCGACGACAGCGCCAACGGCCGGCTGGCGGCGCAACTTGCCGGCCTGTTCGCCGGCCGCCAGCAGATGCTGACGACGGTGCTGGAGCACGTGTCGGCAGACAAGCGAGTGGAGCAGTCCGGCGCACGTGACCAGGTCGCCGAAGCCAGCCGGACCACCGCCGACCGCCCTGCCGGCGGCGACGCGCTGGTGTCGGCGCGGGCGGACAGCGGCGGCGACGGGCTGGCACGGGAGATTTCGCGCGGCTACGCCATCGCCTTCGTCGGCCTCGAGCGACCGATTTCTGCCAACGGACGCCACTTCGAGGAAAAGCTGCAGGAGCTGTTGGCCACGTTCACCGGCCCTGTGGCGATCGCCGTCAACGGCGTGGGCGCCGCCGGCCCGTCCGACATCCCGCTCGACATCCTGCTGCCGGCCAGCGGAGCGCAGGATGCACGGCTCGCCACCGAGATTGCCCTGTCGCTCGCCCATGCCAGCAAGGGCAAGATCACCGCGCTGCATGTCTTCCATCCGCAGGACGACACCGCCCTGCTGCGCGGCCGTGCGCGCCGGCAAGGCATGTCCGTGCTGGTTGATGTTCATCGGCTGGGCAAGCGCAGCGGCGTGCCGGTGAAGGGACTGACCGCAACCAATGTCAGCCCCGAGGCCGAAATCAGGCGCGCCCTTCGCGGCGGCCGGTTCGACCTGATGGTTCTGGGCACGTCGCTGCGTCAGGGCGAGACCAAGTTCCTGGGCCCACGAATGGCCAATCTGCTGGGTGTCATCCGCACGCCGGCCCTGCTGATCGCGCGCTGATCGGTTCAGTCCCTCCGCTCCTTGAAGCGGCCGCGACGCTCGCCCAGTGGAACTGGGCCGAGCTCGAACGGCGAACCAGCACCACCTCACCCTGAGAGCTTGTGAAAAAATCGACCTGGCGATTCAAAGATGATCTCGCTCCCCACTTGCCTCACCCTGAGGAGCGCAGCGGAGCGGAGCGTCTCGAAGGGTGGCAACGCGTACAACCTCGATAAAATGCCGAGATCGCAGCACTTTCCGTGCGTCCTTCGCGTCGCCATCCTTCGAGACGCTTCGCTGCGCTGCGCTCCTCAGGATGAGGCGGAGGGGTAGCCAGATTGGTCTTCTCACTGCCGGCCGATAAATTCGCAAGCTTTCAGGGTGAGGTAAGTGGGTGGCGAGATCATCATTGAGTCGCGACGTCGATTTTTTCACAAGCTCTCAGGATGAGGCGGGAAGGTTGCCAGACCGGTCATTTCACCGCTGGCCAGTAAATTCACAAACTCTGAGGAGTGTAGCGCAGCGAAGCGTCTCGACGGGTGGAACGAGCGCCTTGCCCGTTGCCATCCTTCGAGGCTCGCTGCGCTCGTGCCTCAGGATGAGGTGGGATTTGGGCGAGCGGACTCCGTCCTAGGTCGCGCCTGCTCGCCGGTGTAGCCTTTCCCGAAAATCTGAAAGGAAACGACTTGAGAGAGTGGGTGATCGCGGCGGTGTTCGCCGCTTCGCTGCCAGTAGCGGCGCGGGCCGCCGATCCGGCGTTCAATCCCGAGAATGGCCCGGTGAAGATCGTCGTCGGGTTCCAGCCCGGCGGCATCGGCGACACGGTCGCGCGGCTGTTCTCCGAGGCGGTCCAGAAGCGGCTCAACCAACGCGTGGTCGTCGAAAACCGGAGCGGCGCCAACGGCATGATCGCCTTCGAAGCGACGGCGAAGGGCAAGACCGATGGCATCGCGCTGGTGCAATGCTCGACCGGCGCAATGGCTGTCAGCCCGGTGCTGCCGGGTGTCGTCCTGCCAATTGACATGAACAAGGACCTTCAGCCGGTCGCGCGCTTTGTGCAGTCCAACTGGGGAATCGCGGTGCCGAAGGACTCACCGTACAAGACGCTGGCCGACCTGATCGACGACGCGAAGAAGCGGCCCGGCGCGCTCAATTACGGCCATGCCGGCGTCGGCTCGCTGCAGCATCTCGCCGCCGAATGGCTGGCGGTGAAGGCCGGCATCAGGATGCAGGGGATAGCCTATCGTGGCACCGGCCCCGCCGTGCTCGAACTGATGGGCGGCCGCATCGACCTGGTCGTCGGCAGCCTCGGCGACTTCTCGGCCCAGGCCAAATCGGGGCAGCTACGTGTCCTGACCCTGATCGACGATATCGGCTCACCGCAATTTCCGGATGCGCCGCAGGCCTCGGCCACGGTGCCGGGTTATGCCGTTACGGGCTGGATCGGCGTCTGCGGCCCGCGCGGCCTGCCGGCGTCGGCGATCCGCTGGTGGGAAAAGGCGACGGAAGCCGCCCTCACCGATCCCGACCTGCAGAAACGCCTGCCGGATTTCGGCCTGACGCCGGGCTACGAAGGCGCCGAGGCATTCGCCAGGACGATCACGGCCGAGCAGGCGCGCTGGAAGGCCGTCATCGATGCCAACAACATTCGCGCGGAATAGGAGGCTCATCATGCGCAACAGCCGAATAGATGTGCGGCCGATCTCCGGCGCGGGCGGCGCGGAGATCTTCGGTGTCGACGTCGCGCAGGATCTCGACGATGGCACGGTGGGCGAGATCCGCGACGCGCTGAACGAGCACTGCGTCGTGTTCTTCCGCGACCAGGAAATCGACGTGGCGCAACACAAGCGGTTCGCCCGCAAGTTCGGTGAGATCTTCATCCATCCGAACTTCGCTACCGTCATGGAGGATCCGGAAGTGGTGATGGTCCGCCGCGAACCGGGCGACCTCTCCTACGTCGGCGAGGACTGGCATACCGACACCACCATGTGCGCCGAGCCGCCGATGGGTGCGATCCTCTACGGCATCGACGTGCCGCCGTACGGCGGCGATACCATGTTCGCCAACCAGTATCTCGCCTACGACGCGCTCTCGCCGACCATGAAGAAGCTGCTCGACGGCCTGCGCGCCGTGCACAGCGACATCGGCATCGCCGGCCCGCAGGCCAGCCGGAACAAGCTGCGCTCGACCAAGAATCGCGACGACGAAGGCTGGCGCGAGACGCGCAACACCCACCCGATCGTGCGCACCAACCCCGAGACCGGCCGCAAATGCCTGTTCGTCAATGCGTCCTACACGATCGGCATCGAGGGCATGACCGCGGCCGAAGGCAAGGCGCTGCTGGACTTCCTGCTCGAGCATGGCCATCGGCCGGAGTTCACCTTCAGGTTCCGCTGGCAGAAGGGCTCGATCGCCTTCTGGGACAACCGCAGCACCAAGCACATCGCCCTCGGCGACACCGGCCCCTTCCGTCGCCTGATGCGCCGCATCCAGATTGGCGGCGCCGGCGTGCCAGCTTGACACTGCTGGGAGCAGAAAGAGTCAGTTCAGCCGCTCGAGCTTCGTGACTTCCTGCGGCGGCAGCTCTGAGAGATAGAGATTGCCGTCGGCGTCGCCGCTCAGGCCGTGTGCGCCATTGATCGCGCCCCGGCAACGGCCGATCAGCTTTCCGTCGAGCGTGAGCAGGCTGATGCGCGGGATCTGGTCGGTGACGAACACCAGGTCGCGGTCGTCGATCCAGATCTGCATCGGATGATAGAAGTCACCCCACTCGGCAACGAAGTTTCCCTCGCGATCGAACACCTGCACGCGATTGTTCTCGCGGTCGGCGACCAGCACCCGGCCGCGGCTGTCGACGGCGATGGCATGCGGGGTGGTGAAGGCGCCGGGTCCGCTGCCCTGCCCGCCCCAGGTGTGAAGCAGGCTGCCGTCTGCGGCGAAGCGATGAACGCTCGAATTGCCGTAACCGTCGGCGACGTAGATCTCGCCGTCGGGCGCCTGCGCCGCCGCGGTCGGATGGTTGAACGGCGCGTCGAGCGACGGCCAGTGCCGCTTGCCCAACGCCTGCACGACCTTGCCGTCCTTGTCGAAGCGCAGCACCTGATGCGCGTCGCGGTCGGCGACCAGGATACCGCCGTTGGCCGAGGCGTTGATGTAGTGCGGCTCGGCCAGGGTGCCTTCACCCCAGGCGCCGATCTGCTTTCCGTCACGGTCGAATACCAGCACCGGCTGGTCCGCGCCTCGCTGCACGACATGGACATGGCCCGCGCCGTCGACCATCAGGTCGGACAGGAAGCCGAAGCCTTGCCCCTCGGGCTTGGCCCACTTGCGATGGATGGCGTAGCGGCGGTCACCGAGGATGACGGTGTAGCGTTCGTCGGACATTATTTGGGCACCTCGCCGGGCGCGGTTCTGTCGGAAGCGAAGAGATAGTTGCGAATCTTCCAGACGCCGCCCTCGCGCCGGAAGACGACGAGCAGGTTGAACGACTCCTGCGTCTCCGCGCCGGTGGCCAGCACCTTGACCGTACCGGTCGACAGCGCACGCGCCCAGCCGAGATCGCCCGATTGCTCGGCCTCCTGCAGGCTGAACCTGAGGCCGACCTTCAGTGTGGCGAAAATCGCCTTGTACGCGGCGCGCAAAGCGTCCTGCCCGATCGCAGCCTTCGCGCCTTCGCCCATGAACACGCCGCCAGGACCGTACAGGCCCACCAGCGTCTCGACATCGTTGGTATCGAGAGCGGTCGAATAGGTCTCCAGGATCTTCTGGAATTCCGGCACGGCCTGCGCCCGGGCCGCCCCCGCAAAAGCGGCGAGCACTGCGGCGAGACACAGGACGTGACGGGCGAGAGACGGACGCATGGGCCGGTTCCTCCAGGCGACGACGCCACATAGGCAGGGAACATGCCAAGAGGCAAGATGGGCGCATGTCCGACCCTCTCTCGCCCGACCGTCTCGTGCTGCATGGCAGCTTCACCTCGAGCTCGTCCTACAAGCCGATGCTGTTCCTCACCCTGGCCGGTCTGCCCTTCTCCTTTCGCACGGTCAATCTCAAGAACGGCGTGCAGAAGCAGCCCGAGCATCTGGCGATCAATCGTTACGGCCAGGTGCCGGTGCTGCGCCATCGCGGGCTGACGCTCGTGATGTCGAACGTGATCCTCGACTATCTCGCGCGCACCACCGGAAAGTTCGAGGCCGACAGCGAGCAGGACCGCATCCATGCCCGCGAGTGGCTGGCGTGGGAGAACGACGCCATCACCAACGTCGCGCGCGTCCGCCATTTCGCCCGCTTCCGGCCCGACGTGTCGCAGGACATCGTGAACTTCTTCCGCCCCGGCGCCGAGGCCGCACTCGACTTCATCGACACGTCTCTGGCCGGCCGCCGGTGGCTGGTCGGCGATCACTGCACGATCGCCGACCTCGGCTGCTTCGGCCGCCTGGTGTTCATGGCCGAGGGCGGCATGTCGCTCGACAGCCGCCCGCATGCGGCGGCGTGGCGCGAGCGCATCATGACGATGCCCGGCTTCGCCCTGCCCTACGACCTGATTCCCAAGAAGGACGCCGAGTTCGGCTGATCGACGGGTCGCCTCCGAAGGCGACCAGTCGCCGCCGCGGACGGTCTCAACGCGGATCAGTCAGATATTCGTCGAGGAGCTTTTTTACTCGGGCTTTGTCAATGTCGTCGCGAGGCACGAAAATGCCGAGCGATTTGACTCGTTGAACGACGTCCAGAAACTCGAGGATTTCGCCGTAGATTTTCAGCCGTGGCCAGAAGTCGTGTACGGCGATGAGAGCCGGCGGCCTGATACGAAGCAGGGCGAACAGCGCGCATGCTACTCGAAAGCGGCCATCGATGAAGACGAAATCAACGGGAGGCGATTTGAGTTTTCGCCAAATCGCACGCGAATACTGCGGCCATCGGGCTTTCGCTGCGGCATCGACGGGATAGCCCCAGGCTTTCGTTTGACCAATGTTGACCCTGTGCATCCTGAAGCGACCAGAACGCAGGGCGGTTGCGGCGCTGGATACGCCGCAGACCTTGCCTGCCCAGGTCTTGTCCGACTCGACAGAGTCGAGAACTTCGACTTCATTTTCCAGAAAGAGGATGGTGGAGCCACCACAGCCGAACTCGAGGACGTGATGACGGTTGCGACTGGCTGCACGCAGCAGGTCGACTTCCTCCGGCATCATGCAGGCAGCCAATTCGCCCATCCCCACCGTCCGTTTACGCATTTCCAGCCTGGCGCCAGAGGCGCTGCAACAGTCAGTCTCGGTCGGGCTGTCAGGACACGCGATCGATCCGCACTGAGCGAAACTGCTGACCGCATTGGCGAGCGCCACGGCAATCGGCAGATGCTCCGAGATCCTCGGACGGCCGCCGACGGCAATATCATGGCAATCCCGGCGACGAGGAAGATCGCGGCATTCATCCGCCTCAGCCCCGCCCGATCAGTAGTCCCATTCCATCTTGACCCCGACCTTGCCGGTCGAGTCGGCGCCGATGTCACCCTGGATCTTGGTGTGGGGCAGGACCTCGATCTCGACCACGCCGCGACTCGAATCGGCGGAGGCCCCTTGCCTGGCGCCGACGTAGATGCCGGGCGCCACGTAGCGGCCACCCTCGATCGACGTCGACGTGCCCGAGCTGCCGCCGCCGGAGTTGATCGATAGCTGGTCGAGCCCCAGCCCACCGCGAATCTTGGACAGAAAGCCGCCGCCGACCGGTTGCCGGCCGGTCAGCTCGGCCAGCGCCTGCGCCGCGCTCAGCAGTTCGAACGGGCTGAGGCCGGCCGACGGCTTGCCGAACAACAGCAGCGCCATCGCCTCGTCCTGCGGCAGGGCCGGCGAAGAGGAGAGCTCGATCTTGGGCGCGCGTGCAGACCCGGTGATGTCGACCTCGATCGTCGTGCCCTGCACGGTGGTCGTGGCGGCGAAGTCGAGCAGCGGATCGATGGTTGTCCCGCTCATCAGCGAGACGTTGCCGCGGGTGAAGTTGAGACGATGGCCGACAAGGTTGAAGTCGCCCCGCCGCAAGGTGAGGTTCCCCTGCACCGCGGGACCGGAGGGATCGCCGGTGACCGTGAACTGCCCGCCGACTTCGGCATTGAGGCCGCGACCGCGCACGAACACCGCCTGCGGCGCCTGGACGGTGAGATTGAGCCGTATGCCATCGTTCGCCGGCGGCTTGGGTCCGACCGGCACAGGGGGCGCCGGTGGCGCCGGCGCGGCGCCAGCCTTGGTCGTGCCGTTGACCTCTCGCACGGCAATGGTGGGAAAGGCCGCCGCCTGTGCTGCGGCAATGGAGATTTCGGCGCGATCGATCGTGATCGGCCCGGACACCTCGAAACCATTGAGCGAGGAGCCGGCGATCTTGACGTTCGCCGATGCTGTGGCCAGCAGGTCTGGCCGGCTGACGGCCAGTGCCTTCTGCGACGTGACCGCGAGATCGACCGGGAATCCCTGGGTGGGGTCCAGACGAACCGTACCGGTCGCGGAAATGCTGCCGCTGCCCGCTGTCTGGAAGCTCAGGCGCTGCAGCTGCAGCGTGTCGCCCTGCAGCGACATCAGCGCCTGGCCGCCGCTCAGGCGCAGGCCGGCGTCGGGCAGGGAGAGACCTGCATTGGCGAGTGCGATCGTGCCGCTTCCCGTCACGGCATTGCCGGCGATGTTCAGGGTCAGGTCAGGGCGCAGGGTGCCGGTGACGTTGCGCACGGCAAGGCCCAACGCCGGCGAGAAGGGCGCAAGGTCGGCGGTGCCGGAGATCTGCACGTTGGCGGTGCCCTGAGGGAGCGCTGCCCTGGCCTTGATGCCCAGGCTGGTGGCGCCGCCGGCAGTCACGCGTGCATCGACCGACGCCTGCCGATCAGCCATCGACGCAGTGCCCTGAACGGCGAGCGCCGGCAGCAGCGCCGTCTCCGGCCGCTTTATCCGCAGGCCACGGGCCGCGTAGGTCGCCTGCACCTTCGGATTGGCGAGCGCGCCCGTCACGTGCGCCTTGGCCTGCAGGCTCCCGTCGAGGCCGGTGCCGGGCGCTAAGGCATCGACAAGCGTGAGCGGCAGGCCCGTGATGTCGAGCGTCAGGTCGCTCGCGGCAGGATCGACCACGCCGTTGACTGCGAGCCGACCGCCGCCGAGCCGGAATGCCGCCGGTTCGATCGTCACCCTCTGGCCAGCGACCTTGAGGCGCGCCGGGGAATTGAGCGCCAGGGGGATGCCCTTGTAGCGGCCGTCGAAACGCTGCAGCCTGACGCGGATTTCTTCAGGGGTCGGCTCGACCTTGGCGGCGAGGCTCGCGTTGGTGATCGGCCCGGCGACGGCCAAGGTCATGTCGAACGCCTTGATATCGCCCTTCACCGTGGCGTTGGCGCGCCCGATGTCGGCCACTCCACTCAGGCCCTCGGCCTTGATCGTGGCGTCGGCCGCCGCCACGCCCATCGGATCGGTCACCGTGGCGTCGAGCTGCAGCGAGCCGACGCCCGTCGTTCCGCTGCGAATCCTGTCGCCGCGCAAGACAATCTTCACCTTGCCGGCGGGATCCGGCTCGGTCACGATGTCGAGGTCGAGCGCGCCCGCCAGCGGGTTGCCGATCAGCGGCGCGAGATCCTCGAGCCGCGCCATCTTGAGGTGGCCCCGGCCGGTCGCGCCCTTGGGCGTCACGCTGAGCCCGGCGACATCGACCGACGCGCTCGCCCATCCGCCCTGCAACTCCGGCACCAGCACGCCGCCGTCGGCCTTGCGCTCGAACCGGCCGTCTAGCTTCACCGGCTGGTTGGCAAGGTCGCCATCGGCCTTGAGCCGTCCGCGAATCGCCTCGCCGTCCAGCGTGGCGTCGAGCAGCAGCGCCAGCTTCCTGGACGATATCCCGCCCCGGCTAAGATCGGCGAGGTCGACGGAGAATTGAAGGTCGCCACCGGTCGGTGTCAGCACCACCGTGCCCTTGGCCGATGCAGCGCCGCCGACATCCTCCTGCAGCAGGCCGAGCCTGGGCAGCGCCAGGGTCAGGTCGATCTGGCCAGTCCGTTGGCGGCCGCTGCCCGACATCTCGAAGGTGAAGCCCGGGCTCGCTATCGCGACCTTGTCGAGCCGCCACGCCTCGTTGGCCTGCAGGCCGGCGCTGCCGCTCAGCTTGATCGTCTCGCGCAGCAGTCCGGGCGGCGCACCCTCGAGAGCAAGCTGCTCGAGCATGCCTTGCCAGTCCACCTTCTGGCCGTCCTTGTCGCTGCGCGCCGTCAGCTCGAGACGGCCCTTGCCGCCCAGCTTCATGCCAGCGAGCCCCTCGAAAGCCGAGAGGTTGGCGAGATCGATCGTGACCTTGCCGTCGGCGGCCTGGGTCGAAGGCATGAAGCTGCCGCCGCCCTTCAGCGCAGCGAGCGGCGTGGCGGCATCGAAGGATTCGACGACCAGCCGGCCATTGGAGTCCAGGCCGAGCTTGGCCGAGAGATCGACATGGCCCGGCGGCGGCGCACGCTCGCCAAGCATGGGCAGTGCCACGTCATCGGCCGAGCCCTTGAGCGTCGCGGTGGCCTGGGGCTTCTTCGCTAGATCTGAAGCCGCTGCCTGTATATCTAGCTTCAGGTTCCGCCATTTCACGCCGCCCGCGAGATCGCTCAATGGTCCGGCTTCGGCTGCCTGCAGGTTGGCAGTAGCCTCGAGCTTGTCGGCGGCGGTGTCGTAGCGTGCCGTCGCATCGATCTGGGCCGGTCCGACTTTCAGCGCCGCCTGCTTCACGATCAGCAGGCCGGCATCGTCGAACGTGGCCTCGCCAGTGAGAGTAGCCGGTGCGCGCAGCATGCGGGCGATCGGGCTGTCCGGCAGTCCCGGAGCGACGGCGCTGAGCTGCAGCGAAAGAGCAGTCGCGGTGCCGTCGCGATGCCAGCGGGCAGCACCGTTCGAGGTGACGGCGTCGCCGGCAGCGGCGGTAAGGTCGGCCGTGCCGTCGCTACGATCGCCCTTGGCGACCAGCTTGAGCGACATGCCGTCGAGATCGGGCCGGCCGATCAGGGCCGCGACGACGCCGCCCTTGGACGATTCTTGCGCCACGATCTGACCGTCGATGGCGAAGCGGTCGAGGCTGAAGCCGAGATCCGCCGACAGATGTGCCGTCGGACCGTCGCTGCGAGTCATATCGAGCTTCACGCGGCTGGGCGTGCCGTCAGCGGTGACCAGGCCCGAGCCGTCCAGCTTCCAGTGCGAGTCGACGCCGCCCAGCGGTGCACCGACATGCAGGTCGGCAACCGACAGCGAGCCGAGATTGACGCCGACCGGCAACTTGAAGCCACCGTCGGACGACGGCTTGGCCGGCTCGTCCGAGGGCAGCGGCGGGCGCTGCACGTCGATTTTCGCCGCCGAGACCTGGTCTACTCTTACGCGACCCGTGAAGAGCGACGTGAACGACCAGCGCACCTGAGCATCATTGATCGTCAGCCATGCGCCCTGCTTGTCGCGCAGCTCGATCTTCGCAACATGCAGGTCGGTCGGCACGAAGCCACTCACTCCCGCCACCTGTAGCGTGTCCGACGAAATGAAGCTGGCCGCCATCTGCTGAACCGGGGCGGTTTGCAGGGAAGCGAACAGAGCGAAACCGACCAGGATCACGCCGCCCGCCGTCCACCCAATGGTGCGGCCCACGCGCATCAGAAGGCCTGTCCAATGCTCACGTAGAGACCGAATGGAGCATCGCCCTCGCGCTTGTTCAGGGGAAAGCCCACGTCGAGGCGCGCAGGGCCGAAGTCGGTGTAGTAGCGCACGCCCACACCGGTGCCGATTCGCGGCGCGAACTGCGAGAAGTCGGGAATGGTATCGGTATAGGCGCTGCCGGCATCGACGAAGGCCACTGCGCCGAACGACTTACCGATGCGCTGGCGGAACTCGACGCTGCCCTCGACGACGCTGGCGCCGCCCAGGGGATTGTTCCAGGCATCGCGCGGCCCCGCGCTCTGGTAGGCGAAGCCGCGCACCGAGCCGCCGCCACCGGCATAGAACAGCTTGTCGAACGGGATGTTGGCGGCAGTGCCGCCGGGAATGGTGCCGAACGAAGCCCGGCCAGCCAGCACCGACCGGCCATCTCCGCTCACGTTCAGATAGGCCGTGCCGGTGACGCGGGCGATCACGAAGGGATCGCTCGGGTTGGTGAAATCGTAATAGGGCGTCAGGTTCAGGGTGAGGCGGTAGCCCCTGGTCGGGTCGACGTCGCTGTTGGCTTGGTTGTTGATCACCTGCATCGGCATGCCGAGCAGCTTGTAGTAGCCGGTGTTGCCGTAGCGCGTGATCTGCGAGACCTCGCCGGTGAGGCCGACCGTAGCCCGCCAGTGCGGATTGAAGATGCGATCGAGGCCCACTCCGAAGCTTACGGCCTTCTTGGTATAGGCATCATAGACTTCGTTCACCGCGGCTGCATTCGCCGTGGCGTCCTGCTGCTTCAGCCACCAGTCGGGCTTGCGAAAGTCGATCTTGAAGCCGTAGCCCAGGTCTTGCGTCACGTTGCCCTGGCCGATGTGATTGACCTCGGCGGAGAGCTTCAGGCTCTCGGCCTGACCGAACAGGTTGCGATGCGTCCAGAAGCCGTTCACGGCGAAACCGCGAATGGTTTCGTAGCTCAAACCGAAACCGATCGTGCGCGGCACCCGGTCCGTCAGGTCGACGTCGATCGGCAGCTCGCCCTTGTCGTTGAGCGCCGTAGCAGGCTTGACGCGCACCGAGTTGAAGACCCCGAGCGCGGTCAGACGATCGCGCAGCGCGTTCACCTTGGCCGGCGTGTAGGGATCACCCTCCTCGTACGGCACGCGGCGCTGCAAGTAGGTCGTGTCGACCTTTTCGGTGCCGGAGAAGCTCACCTGACCCATTCGGGCGAGCGGTCCCGGCGCGACGACGAAGGTGACTTTGGCCTCCTGCGTGGCGTGATCGATCAGCACCTCGCGCCGTGCGACCGCGGCCAGGGCGTAGCCGCGGTCCTTCACCTGACCGAGGATCTCGCCCTCGGTCGCCAGGATGAGCGTGGCGTCGGCGGGCTTTCCCGGCGCCAGGGTGAGCTTGCTGCGGTCGAGGCCGGGATAGCCGACGATATCGGGCGGGCCCTCTATGGCGAGATCGGTGACGCGATAGACCGGCCCGGTCGCGACATCGAACACGAAGTGCGTCTTGTCCGCCTCCGGCGTCTGATCGATGGCGTTCAGGGCGGCGGCATCCTCGACCGGCTGGTTGGCGACCGTCGCGGTGACTCGCGCGTCGTAAAATCCGCGCGAGCGAAGCGCTGTCACGATGCGCTGCCGCCGAGCCTGGGCGCCCTGCAGCAAGGCCAGGCTGTCGCCGGTCAAGGGCTGGTCCTTGTCCAGGTCGTCGGTGAGGGTCTTCAGCTCCTCTGCCATCCGTTCGTCTCCGGTGACCGTGAGGGCAAGATCGGCCGTGCGCGCATGGGCAACAACCAGCAAAAGGCAAAACAGCGCCAGTGCGGCCACCAGACGGAATAGCCACATCATCTTGGGAGTTGAGCCGGCCAGCATAACGACAATGTGCAGAATTAACGTCCAAAAGGGCAGGGGGATGCGTCAGCCGACACGCATTAGTCGCAAGCGTGGATCGAGCAGGTCGCGTAGCCCATCCCCCAGCATATTGAGCCCCAGAACAGCCAGCGCGACCGCCAAGCCGGGCCAAAGCGCCAGTTCGGGAGCTTGGAAGATGTAGGTCTGGGCATCGCGCAGCATGCGTCCCCACGAGGGAACCGGCGGCTGCGCTCCAAGACCGAGATAGGACAGGCCGGCTTCGGCCAGGATCGCGACAGCGAACTGGATGGTCGCCTGGACGATCAGCATGCTGGCGATATTGGGCAGGACATGACGCCAGGTGATGCCGAACGGCCCCTGTCCCAGCGCCGTGGCGGCACGCACGAAGTCGCGGCTCCACATCGCGAGCGCCGCTCCGCGCGTCACCCGTGCGAATACAGGAATGTTGAAGATGGCAATGGCCAGGATCGCATTGCGGGCGCTGGCGCCCAGCACGGAGGTGATCAGGATGGCAATCAGCACCGCGGGAAAGGCGAAGATCAGGTCCGACGTGCGCGACAGCGCCTCGTCGACCCAGCCGCCGCGCGCCGCGGCCCAGGCGCCGAGCGTCACGCCCACCGACATGCCGATCGCCACCGCGATCAGCCCGACCGTGATCGAGGTTTGCGCGCCAACCATGATCCGCGACAGCACATCGCGGCCGAGATGGTCGGTCCCCAGAAGGTTCTGGGGCGACGAGGGCAGCAGCTTGAACCGCATGCGCAGCTCGTCGACCGGAAAGGGCGTCCAGAACAGCGAGACCAGTGCGGTGCCAACGAACAGCAGCAGCAGGATAGCACCGAGCTGGAAGCCGATGTGGCGCCGGGCGCGGACGAGGAAAGCGGTCATGCCGCAACCCGCGGCCGGGGATCGAGCAGTGCGTAGGCAACGTCGACCAGCAGGTTCACGACCAGCACCAGGATGGTGAATAGGATCACGACATTCTTGATCACGATCAGGTCGCGGTTGTTGATCGAGTCGTAGACGAGCTGGCCGACGCCCGGCAGTCGGAAGACGCTTTCGATGATCACCGCGCCGGCTACCAGGAAGCCGGCGATCAGGCCAGCCACGGTCGTCACCGGGATCATTGCATTGCGCAGCGCGTGGCGGAACAGCACGACGTGCTCCGGCGCGCCTTTTGCCCGTGCGGTGCGCACATAATCCTCCCGCAGGGTGTCGAGCATGGCCGAGCGCGTGACCCGGGTGAGGATCGCGATCTCGCCGAGCGACAGCGACAGTGCCGGCAGGATCAGCGCCCGGATCGATCCGGCCAGGTCCTGCCGCCAACCCGGAAAACCTCCCGAGGGAAACACCTGCCAGGTCACGGCGAAGACCAGCACCAGCACGATGCCGAACCAGAAGTTCGGGATCGAGATGCCGATCTGGGTGAACCCCATCACACCCCAATCTCCCGCCGTGCCGTGCTTCCACGCGGCAAACACGCCAAGCGGGATGGCGACCAGCAATGCCCAGCTCAGTGCAAGGGCGCCGAGCGGCAGGGTGACGGCGAGGCGGTCGCCGATCAGCTTCGCGACCGAGGTGCCGTAGGCGTGGCTGTTGCCGAGATCGAAGGTCAGCAGCCCGCCGATCCAGTGCAGGTAGCGGACCAGCAGCGGCTGGTCGAAGCCATACTTCGCGCGCAGCGCGGCCAGCGTGTCCGGCCGCGCATCGGTCCCCAGCATGATCAGCGCCGGATCGCCCGGCAGCACCTCGACGACGGCGAAGACGACGACCGTCGCGAGAGCCAGCGTGACGAGAGCGGCGGCGAGGCGGCGGGAGAGGAAGTCGAGCATCAGGGTACTGTGTCATCCCGAGCGCAGCGAGGGATCTTTCCTGATCCAGGAAAGATCCCTCGCTGCGCTCGGGATGACAGCATTGCGTTGCTGGCTCAGGCCTTCCAGGACACGCCCGTCAGATCGGTCGCCGGTGTCGGCGAGTTCTCCCACATGCCGACGAGTTCCTTCTTCCAGACGCCGATCTTGGCGAGTTGGTAAAGATACCCGTTCACCGCGTCGCGCGCGATGATGCGCTGGCAGTCCTTCAGCAGCTCGTCGCGCTTGGCGAAGTCGGTGGCGGCCACGACCTCGCGCCACTTGGCCTTGAACTCCGGCGAATTGTAGTTCCAGTAATAGCCATCGCGCGCATAGCGATCGATGTCGTTGGCTTCGGTGTGGGCCACGATCGTGAGGTCGTAGTTGCGCTCCTTGAAAACCTCGGAAAGCCATTGCGGCCACTGCAGCTGGGTGATCGCGACCTTGATGCCGATCTTGCCGAGCTGGCTTGCGAGCACCTCACCCGCGCGCTGCGCATAGCCCACGGGTGGCAGCTTGAGGCTAGCCTCGAAGCCGTTGGGATAGCCCGCCTCGGCAAGCAGCGCCTTGCCCTTGGCGATGTCGAACGGACAGGTCTTCGTCAGGTCGACATAGGCCTTGTTGTGCGGCGCGAAGTGGCTGCCGATCGGGGTGCCGAAACCGGACTCGGCATCGATCAGCTCGGCGCGGTTGATCGCGTACGCCATCGCCTGCCGCACCTTGGGATTGTCGAACGGCTTCTTGCCGTTGTTGGTCGCCAGGATCACCTCGCCCTCGGTCGTGCCGACGACCACGGCGAAGCGCGGGTCTTTCTTGAGACGCTCGACCAGCTCGGGCGCCTGGAATCCGGGGAAAGTATCCACGTCGCCGGCGAGCAGCGCGCTCACCTGTGCCGACGGGTCCTTCACCACCTTGAAGATCACCGTGTTGAGCTTGATCGACGCCGCGTCGCGATAGGTCGGCGCCTTCACCAGCGTGATCGAATCGCCTTCCTTGCGCTCCTTGAACATGAAGGCGCCGGTGCCGACCGGATGCTTGTCGTTGGTCGGCGCCGACTTTGGGTGCTGGATCGCCGCGTCGCACAGCGCGATGTTGTAGAGCAGGTAGGAGTTGGGCGTCTTCAGCGTGATCCTGACTGTCGTCGGATCGACTGCCTCGACCGACGCGATGTCGGTGTAGAGCGACTTCGCCGGCACGGTGGAGTCGGCGGCGAACAGCCGGTCGAGTGCGAACTTCACAACCGAGGCGTCGAGCGACTCGCCGTCATGGAACTTCACGCCCTGCCGCAGCTTGAAGGTGTAGACAAGGCCGTCGGGTGAGATCGTCCAGCTCTCGGCGAGACCGGGAACGATCGCGCCGGTGCGATCGATGCGCGCCAGGCTCTCGAAGATGTTCTGGTAGGTGATCTCCCGGATCGCCGCGGCGGCATTCTTGTTGGGATCGAGCACCGGTGGCTCGAGCGACATGCCGAGCACGAGCTTGTCCTTGGCCTGAGCCCAGGCCTCCGGGCCGAACGTCGGAAACACGGCAAACGCAGCCGCGGCGCCCATGACATGACGTCGTGAAAAGCTCTGCACGATTTCCTCCTTGTGCTGGGGGTAATCTATCAGCGGCCGAACACGTCCCGCCAGCCGCGCGCCAGACCGAGTGTCGCGGCATTGTAGACACCGCGCGCCACGGCACGCGCAAGACAATCCGCAGCCACCGTGCCGAGCTCGGCCAGCGCCAGCGGATCGTTGCCGAGATCGTGCATGCCTGTGGCGATCGAGAACACGGTGTCGCCATCCTGTGGCGTATGCACGGGCCGGATCGAACGGGCGAGCCCATCCTGCGCCATCATCGCCAACCGCTCGGCCGACGCCTTGTCGAGCCGTGCATTGGTCGCCACCACCGCGATGGTGGTGTTGGCGCGCGGATCGCTGCGCGCGGCATCTGCCGGATCGTGTGTGAGGTCGGCGCGATCGTGCGACACCGCGAGCGCGAGGCCGTGCTTGGGTGGTGGCAGGCCGCCGAACTCGCCGTTCTGCTCCAGCGCCCAGGCCCAGAATTGCGGCATGCCGCCCATGGTCGTATAGCCGCGCGAGTTGACTGCCACGAGCGCACCGACCTGCAGCCCGGTTGCCGGATCGACCGCCGACGCACTGCCCAATCCTCCTTTGAGATTACCTGCCTTGGCGCCCACGCCGGCGCCGGCATTGCCCAAGGCGAAGTCGCGCGCCGATGCACCGGTCGCCTGATAGGCAAGGTCGCGATAGGGTGGCCAGTCCCACTCCTTGTCGCCGCCATTCAGCAGGTCGAACAGGATCGCGCTGGGCACGATCGGCACGACCACGCCGCCGACCGCCAATCCCCGGCCGCGCTCGCGCAGCCAGCGCATCACACCGTCGGTGGAGGAGAGGCCGTACGCCGAACCACCCGAGAGACAGATCGCATCCACCCTGTCGACGCGGCAGGACGGATCGAGCAGATCGGTCTCGCGCGTGCCGGGCGCGCCGCCACGGACGTCGACCGAGGCGACGAACGGGCGCTCGCCCAGCACGACAGTGACGCCCGAGCGCAGGCGATCGTCCCCGGCATTGCCGACAAGCAGGCCGTCGACGTCGGTGATCAGGTTGCGCGGGCCGGCCCTCAGCATGGTCAGTCGAGCTGCAGGGTGAGGGCCTTGAGATACGCAGTCTCCGGCAGGTTGGGATGCACCGGATGATCGAGCGCCGCGCCGGAGGTCAGCAGGATGCGGCCGGTGCGCTCGGCATCGCGCAGGCCGCGCCGCACCTGATCGGCAAAGAGCGGCAGGTCGACGAGATGGGAGCACGAGGCGACAAAGAAGAAACCGCCGCGCGCCACCAGTGGCGCGGCGAGCCGCACCATCTTGCGATAGCCCTGCGCGCCGATCTTGAGATCCTTGCGGTTCTTCACGAAGGCCGGCGGATCGCAGATCACGACGTCGAACTTGCGCGCCATCGTGCCGCCGAGCTTCTCCATCGCCTCGAAAGCCTCGGCCTTCTCGAACGACACGACCTTGTCGACCCCGTTCAGGGTTGCCGCTTCCATCGCCGCATCGCGTGCCGCCGCCGAGCGATCGATGCAGAGCACCGACTTCGCCCCTTGCTTTGCCGCAAGCACGCCGAAGCCGCCGCTGTAGCTGTAGACGTCGAGCACGTTCGCATCCCTGGCGAGGCCTGCGACGAAGCGGCGATTATCGCGCTGGTCGTAGAACCAGCCGGTCTTCTGGCCTTCCGACAGATCGGCGACGAACTTGGCGCCGTTCTCGATCAGTTCGATGGCACCGGATGCGTCGCCCTTGGCGACCACGACCTCACGCGGCAGCCCTTCGAGCACGCGCACCGGCGAATCGTTCTTGAGCACGATGGTCTTCGGCGACAACTCGGCCTCAAGCGCCTCGAGCAGCACCGGCGTCAGCGCATCCATGCCGGCGGTATTGACCTGCACCACCAGCGCATCGCCGAAACGGTCGACGATCACGCCTGGCAGGCCGTCGGCCTCGGCGTGGATCAGCCGGTAGAACGGAACGCCGATCAGCCGGTCGCGCAATTCCACCGCCCGCGCCAGCTTGCGGCCGATGAACAGCGCATCGACGACCGCTTCCGGGTTCGACGTCAGCAGGCGCGTGGCGATCAGCGAATGCGGATTGAAGGTCACCAGCCCCAGCGCCTCGCCGCTCGGTGCGCGCAGGGTGGCGATCGAGCCCGCCGGGATCGCCTTGGTCTCGGCGTCCATCAGGATCTCGTTGGAGAACGCCCACGGGTGGCCGTCGCGCACCCGCCGGTCCTCGCCGGAACGCAGCAGAACGCTGGGCAGCTTCTTGGCCAAGATCAGTCTCCTCTGGGCGATTTCGCCACTTCTGAGTGGCTTACTCGCCTTTGGCGACGCCATCGCGCCGCGGATCGGCGCCGCCTTCCCAGCCATCGCCGGAACGGCGGATGGCGGTCAGTCCGCCTTCATGCCGGCGGACTTGTACTTGATGGCCGAGCCTGCGCAAGGCGTCTGCCTGCGCGGGCAGTGCGCCTTTGTCCTCGAGCTCGGTCGGACCGTTCATATTGGCGACCCGCGGCAGGTCGAGGGCAGCCTGCGGCGAGAGGTTCCAGTCGAGCATGCCGACCAGCGCGTGGAAGGTGTCGCCGATGATGCGCTGGCCGCCGGCTGATCCGACCGACAGCACCAGCTTTCGGTCGCGATCGAGCACGATGGTCGGCGACATCGACGAACGCGGCCGCTTGCCCGGCTCGACCCGGTTGGCGACCGGCTTGCCGTCGCGCTCGGCGAAGGGCGAAAAATCGGTCAGCTCGTTGTTCAGGATGAAGCCGCCCACCATCATCTCCGAGCCGAACGGCGCCTCGATCGTCGTGGTGAAAGCCACCGCATTTCCGGCGCGGTCGACGATCGTCATGTGGCTGGTGCCGTGCTCGACATAACCCGGCGCAACGGGACCGCCCGGCGGCTCCATGACGTGGTCCCCGGCGATCAGCTTGCGCCGCTCGGCGAGGTACGCCGGGGCGATGAGAGCCTGTGTCGGCACCGGCACGAACCCCGGATCGGCCACATACTGCCCGCGATCGGCGAAGGTCAACCGGCTGGCCTCGGCAATCAGATGGAGCGCGCGCAGGTCGTTGGGCTTCTCTTTCGCCAAATCGAACGGCTCGAGCAAGCCGAGCAACTGCAGGATGGCGATGCCGCCCGAGGACGGCGGCGGCATGCCGCACACGATCCAGACGCGATAGGGTCCGCACACCGGCTCCCTTTTGATCGGCTGGTACGCAGCCAGATCGGAAAGCGCCAAGGTGCCCGGCCGCTTGTTGCCGTGGACGCGGGCGACCATCTCTTCGGCAATCGGTCCCTCGCGAAGCACCCGGGTGCCCTCCGTCGCGATGCGCTGCATCGTGTCGGCGAGCGCCGGATTGACGACCCTCTCACCCTGCTTCTTCGGGCTTCCGTCGGCGTTGAAATAGGTCGCGCGCGCCCCGGGATCCTCGCGAAACGCCTTGATGATCCCGAGCCAGGCCGCGAGTCGCGGCGATACCGCGAAGCCGTCGCGTGCCGCCGCGATCGACGCGCCGAACAGGTCGGCCCACGGCAGCTTGCCGTGCTCCTTGTGCGCCAGCTCCAGAAGCGCGACGGCGCCGGGCACGCCGACCGACATGCCCGAGGCCACGGCATCGAAGAACGGCAGCGGCTGGCCGGCGGTGTCGAGGAACATGCCGGGCGTGGCGCCCATCGGCGCCGTCTCGCGGCCGTCATAGACGGTGATGCCGCGCGTCCACGCGTCGTAGTAGAGCAGGAAACCGCCGCCGCCGATGCCGGAGGCCTGCGGCTCGACCACGCCGAGCATCATCTGCACCGCGACGGCCGCATCGATCGCCGAGCCGCCGCGCTTCAGCACATCGAGGCCGGCCTCGACCGCGAGCGGATGGGCGGCGGCGACCATCTGCTGCGGCTCGGCCCGTGCCGCCTCTCCCCCAATCGATACCGGCAAGAGAAAGGCGACAAGCGCAAGCCATCGCCTCATGCGCGACGGGCCACGATGAACAGGCGGCGGAAGGGGAACAGCGTGATGCCGTCGGCGCGCGTCGGATAGGCCTCGGCGATCAGCTTCGCATAGGCCTCGTAGAACTGCGTCCGCTCGGGCTCGGCCAGCGCCTCGAGGAACGGCCGCAGGCCGGTGCTCGAGGTATACTGCGCCACCGGATCCTTGCCGGTCAGCACCTGCTGGTAGATCGACTCCCAGACCTCGAGATCGGACGAGAGCGGCTTCAGCACGTCGAAGTACTGCGCGGGCTCCTCGACCCGCGCGATGCCGCCGACGCCGGCCAGCTTGCTCGCCCACGGCCCCGATTTCGCCGCCTCATGCATCAGCGCATGCGACGGCGCCTCGTGGTTGCGCGGCATCTGGATCGCGAGCTGGCCGCCAGACGGGAGCAGCTTCATCAGGCCGGGAAACATGTCGATATGGCCCGGCAGCCACTGGTACGCGGCGTTGCTGTAGAGGATCGACGGCGGCGCGTCGGGCTTGAAGTGCGCCAGGTCGCCCTTGGCGAAGCTGACCCGCGGATCGGTGGTCTGGCTGCGCGCCTTCTCCAGCATCTGCTCGGACGAATCGATGCCGACCACCGGCGCGCCAGGAAACCGCTCGGCCAATATTCGGCTGATGTTGCCCGCGCCGCAGCCGAGGTCGTAGATCGCATGGCCCGGCCGCGCGGCATTGGCAGGGTCGAGCCGGCCCATCAGGTCGAGCGCGGGCCGCATGCGCGCATCGGCGAACTTCAGGTAAAGATTGGCATCCCAGACGGTCGATGCGAGCGCCACGATCACTTCTCCTCGAAGGCAGCGTCCACCGGGACGCGATAGGCCATGGTGATCTTGTTGCCCTTCTGGGCCGCCAGAACCACGCGCATGAACTCCTCGTGCATCTCGTCCGTCATGCCCTTGTTGCGCGCCATCGTGCCGTGCGAGGCGATGCAATAGTCGCACTGATTGGCGATCGAGATGGCGAGATAAACTAATTCCTTGGTGAGCGGATCGAGCTTGCCCGGCGCGAACGCGGCCTTCATCTCGGCCGCAAACTGCTCCATCACGCCAGGGTGGCGGGCAAGCGCTTTCCAGACTTTATTGATGTTCGCAGGATCGATTCCCCGGGCCGCCGCGATGCCCTCCACCACGGCCTTCGCACGAGGCACCATGTCCTTGTATTCAACCAGCTTGGCCATGGCGCCCTCCTCCGGTTTTTTGATCAGATCAGGTGTGCTGGGAGCGCGGCTCTCCAGAGCCGCTCTTCTTCGGATTGCCCAATTCCATGAGCGGCTCTGGAGAGCCGCGCTCCCAGCACGACGCCCCAATCTAATACATGTGCTGCCCGCCGTTGATCGACAGCGTCGAGCCGGTGATGAAGCCGGCATCGTCGGCGATCAGAAACAGCACGCCGCGCGCGATCTCGTCGGCCTTGCCGAGCCGGCCGACCGGGATCTTGGCGACGATCTTCTCGAGCACCGGGGCGGGCACGGCCGAGACCATGTCGGTGTCGGTATATCCCGGCGCGATCGCGTTCACGGTGATGCCCTTCGATGCGCCTTCCTGGGCCAGCGCCTTGGTGAAGCCGTGGATGCCCGACT
Source organism: Reyranella sp. (assembly GCF_965279465.1). Classification (NCBI taxonomy): domain Bacteria; kingdom Pseudomonadati; phylum Pseudomonadota; class Alphaproteobacteria; order Hyphomicrobiales; family Reyranellaceae; genus Reyranella; species Reyranella sp. The sequence goes on along the minus strand of NZ_OZ257242.1, from coordinate 1,017,255 downwards.
TGGCGGCGGCGTAGTTGACCTGCCCGTACTGACCGCCCTGGCCGTTGATCGAGCCGATGTTGACGATCCGGCCGAAGCCGCGCGTGTTCATGCCGTCCCATACCGCCTTGCTGACGTTGAAGCAGGAGCCGAGGTTGGTGTCGATCACCGCATCCCACATCACGCGGTCGAGCCGGCGCATGGTCGAATCACGCGTGATGCCGGCATTGTTCACGACGATGTCGATCGGCCCGAGATCCTTCTCGATCTGGGCGACGGCCGTTTTGACCGCATCGAAGTTGCTGACGTCGAACTTGTAGACGGCGATGCCGGTCTCTTCCTTGAAGGCCGAGGCAGCGACGTCATTGCCGGCATAGTTGGCTGCGACGTTGTAGCCCCTGAGCTTGAGCATTCTCGAAATTGCGGCGCCGATCCCCCGCGTCCCGCCCGTCACCAATGCCACTCGTCCAGCCATGCGAACCTCCCTTTGCTTTGGGAGGCCAGCTTAGATCATCTCTGCGGAACTTCCCATTTCCGCGATGGATTTCCCCGCTGCTCTTCAGTCGCAAACCATCTCCGGTTGGCGCACCAGGCTCACTGCCTGTGACATCAGGATAACGAGCATCTGAACGGCGAACACCACAACCGCCAGATACAGGCAGGCCTCCGCGCCGAACAGGCCGCCGACCAGCGCGCCCACGCCTGCTCCGACGGGCCGGGCGCCGTACGACAGGATGTTGATCGCCGACACGCGGCCCAGCAGGCGAGGCGGGGTCACCGACTGGCGCAGCGTCGTCGTGCTGATCACCCACAGGATCGGGCCGGCACCGAGCAGGAAGAATCCCAGGCCCGCGAGCAGCGGTGTGGGGAAGACCGTCGTCAGCGCAATCACCGCCGAGGCGACGAAGCCGGTGACCGGGCCGAGGCCGATGACCGTGCCGAACGGCAGCCGGCGCATGATCCGGGTCGCCGCGAGCGCGCCCACCACCATGCCGGCGCCGTACATCGCCAGGGTGATGCCGACGCCGCTCGGCGACAGGCCGAGATGTCGGAAGGCGTAGGGCACGAAGACCGCAAGGATCAGGAACCATGCCGCACCGAAGATGAACTGGGTGATGAAGACCGGCCGCAACAGGGCATGACGGAAGACGAACGCCGCGCCTTCCCGGATGTCCTGCACCGGATGGCGATGCTGCGCCGCTACCCGCACCGGCTCGTGGATGCGTGCCAGCAGCACGACCGCGACCGCCGAAAGCGCCGCGGCAAAGCCGAAGGCCGGTCCGGCCCCGATCCATCCGACCAGCAGGCCGCCCAGCGCCGGACCGCTTGTGAAGGCGACCGTGCGCGCGAGCTCTATCCGAGCGTTGGCCGCCGGCAACGCAGACGGCGCGACCAGGGACGGAACGAGCGACGGTACGGCAACGCTGTAGACGACGGTGCCGCACACCGCGACGAAGCCCAGGGCCGCGAGCAGCGGAAGGGTGATCCAGCCGAGCACGATGAGCGCCAGCGTCGCCAGCAGAGCGGCGGCCCTGAGCGCCTCGGCACTTGCCATCAAGTGGCGGCGCGACAGGCGATCGGCCATCAGGCCGGCCGGAATGGCGAACAGCACGAACGGCAGGGTGAGGACGGTCTGCAGCACGCCGGTCTGTCCCTCGCCGGCGCCGAGCAGCAGCACGGCCACGATCGGCGCAGCGGCGAGCGCGACCTGCTCGGCCGATTGCGCTGCAAGATTGGACCAGGCCAGCCGGTTGAAGGTCGGCGGCAGCTTGTCTTGGTCGGACGACGTCATGCGGGGCTCCGGGTTGTCGGCCCGGAACCTAGGGAGCGTTCCCCGACCTCTCTATCCGGGCGCGGCCTCGTATTGCTACAAGGCGCCATGACCGATGCGCCGCGCCCACCCTTGCCGCCCTTCACGCCCGAGAGCGCCGCGCAGAAAGCGCGCGGGGCCGAGGATGCCTGGAACAGCCGCGATCCGGCGCGTGTGGCACTTGCCTACACGTCCGACAGTGTATGGCGCAATCGGTCGGAATTCCTGCAAGGCCGCCCGGCGATCGAGGCGTTCCTGACACGCAAGTGGGCGAAGGAACTCGACTACCGACTTATCAAGGAACTATGGACGTTCGGCAGCAATCGCATCGCCGTGCGCTTTGCCTACGAATGGCACGACGATTCCGGCAACTGGTTCCGCTCGTACGGCAACGAGAACTGGGAGTTTGCCGACAACGGGCTGATGCGCCGCCGCCTCGCCTCGATCAACGACCTGCCGATCGCCGCGGCTGATCGCAAGCTCCATTGGCCCGCGCCGGGACCGCGGCCCGCCGATCATCCCGGCCTCGGCGATCTCGGGTTCTGACGCCGATAGAGCGTCAGCGAGCCTCTTCAACTAATCTTGGCTCCAACTCAGGTCATGGGAGGAACAAGGATGAAGAGCGGAAGCGCGATTTCCAGAAGGACGGCGGGCCTCGGCATTGCGGCGGCCAGCCTTCTTGCGACGCAGGGCGGGGCGGTCGCCCAGGACTTCCCCAATCGCGCCATCACCATCGTCTGCCCGTTCGGGCCCGGCACGGCCATCGACATCATCGGCCGCCAGCTCGCGCAGCACATGACGGGCACGCTCGGCCAGAGCGTGATCGTCGACAACCGGCCAGGTGCCACGGGCAACATCGCAACCGATTACGTCGCGAAGTCCTCGCCGAACGGCTACACGATCTACATCACGAGCACGAGCATCATCGTCAACCAGTTCGTCGGCGCGCCGGCCAGCAGCCTGTCGAAGGACTTCGAGCCGGTGGCGATCAGCGGGACCCTGCCCTACGCCGTGCTGGTCCCGACCTCCCTGCCGGCGCAGAATCTTCAGGAACTCGTCGCGCTGGCAAAGGCCCGGCCGGGCAAGCTGAACTACGCCGGCTATGTCGGCGGCGTCCCGCAGTTCCTCGGAGAAATGCTGAACCGAACGGCAAACGTCAACATCGTGATGGTGCCCTACAAGAGCACGACCGACGCGGCGAACGATTTCGTCACCGATCGCATCCAGGTGCTGTTCACGCCCGTCCCGTCGGGCCTTCCTTTCCAGGCCAGCAAGCAAGGCCGGATCATTGCCGTGACGGGCGGGAAGAGAGCGACGATTCTGCCCGATGTGCCGACCATGCGCGAGGCCGGCTTCCCCGACCTCACGGTCGAGGTCGGCTACTTCTTCCTGGCGCCCGCCGGGACGCCGAAGCCGATCGTGGAGAAGCTGAGCAGCGCCATCATCGAGGGCCTGCACGATCCCAAGGTATGGGCAGCACTGGCAGCCCAGGGCGTGGAGAAGAAGGAGGGCGGGCCGGAGGAGACGAGAGCCTATCTCGCCGACGAGTTGCGCAAGTGGGAGGCGATCGTGAAGCAGTCGGCAGCGGCGGCGAAGTGATTGCTCGTGCTTGATAAGCTCTTCCTCCCCCGCTTGCGGGGGAGGTGGCGCGGTAATCCGCGACGGAGGGGGTGTTACACGAGATCGTGCGTCACGCCCCCTCCGTCAGCGTAAGACGCTGACACCTCCCCCGCGAGCGGGGGAGGGAAAGCAATCCATAGAAGCAAAGAGTACTCTGCCCGGAGAGCTCAGTCGCGCTGGACGCACATGGCGATGCCCATGCCGCCGCCGATGCAGAGGGTGGCGAGGCCCTTCTTGGCGTCGCGCTTCTGCATTTCATAGAGCAGGGTCGTCAGCACGCGCGCGCCAGATGCGCCGATCGGATGGCCGAGCGCGATCGCGCCGCCATTGACGTTGAGCTTCTCGGGATCGAGGCCGAGTTCCTTGCCGACAGCCAGCGCCTGGGCGGCGAAGGCCTCGTTGGCCTCGACGAGGTCGAGATCCTTCACCGTCCAGCCGGCCTTCTTCAGCGCTTCCTGCGACGCCGTCACCGGGCCGATGCCCATCACCTTCGGATCGACGCCGGTGGTCGCCCAGGACACGATCTTTGCGAGCGGCGTCACGCCGCGCTTCTTGGCTTCGTCGGCACTCATCAGCACCAGCGCGGCCGCGCCGTCGTTGATGCCCGAGGCGTTGCCGGCCGTCACCGAGCCGCCGTCCTTGGTGAAGGCCGGGCGCAGCTTGGCCAGCGCCTCGACCGTCGTGCCGTGGCGCGGGAATTCGTCGGTATCGACCACGACGTCGCCCTTGCGGGTCTTCACGGTGACCGGGACGATCTCGTCCTTGAAGCGGCCGCTCTTCTGCGCCGCCTCGGCCTTGTTCTGCGAGCCGGCGGCGAAGGTGTCCTGCTCGACCCGGGTGATCTGGTACTTCTGCGCCACGTTCTCGGCGGTGTTGCCCATGTGGTAGCCGTTGAAGGCGTCCCACAAGCCGTCCTTGATCATGGAATCGACCAGCTTGAAGTCGCCCATCTTGGTGCCGTCGCGCATGTGGGCGACGTGCGGCGCCTGGCTCATGCTCTCCTGGCCGCCGACCACCATGATGCTGGCGTCGCCGTTGCGGATCGCCTGCCAGCCGAACGCGACCGCGCGCAGGCCCGAACCGCAGAGCTGGTTGATGCCGAGCGCGGTCTTCTCGACCGGGATGCCCGAGTTGATCGCCGCCTGGCGAGCCGGGTTCTGGCCCTGACCGGCCGACAGGATCTGGCCCATGATCACTTCGTCGACTTCCTCGGGCTTCACATGCGCGCGCTCGAGCGCGCCCTTGATTGCGGCCTTGCCGAGGTCGTGGGCCGGAACGGCGCTGAACGCGCCGTTGAACGAGCCGATGGGAGTACGCGCCGCGCTAGCGATGACGATGTCGGTTGCCATGAGTTCCTCCGTAGGCCGCCCTGTGGGCAATGTTATAGGCCGGTTGTCGAGGCGGGCAAGCCCGCCGGCCTGGCCGCCGGCCAAGGTTGCCGGCGGGCGCTGGCGTTGATTCAGCTCCGGACGGGCGCCAGGGCCTCGAAGCGCTGCCGATAGCGCCGGCTCAAATTAACTTCCGCGCCGTCCTGAAGGCGAATGCGCCAGTCGCCACTGACCCACGGCGTCACTTCCGCCACCCTCGCGATATTCACGACATGTGACTTGTGAACCCGCACGAAGCGCTTGGGATCGAGCTCGCCTTCGAGCCTGGCGAGCGAGGAGCGGATCTCGAAGGTCTCGCCGCCGACATGCAGGATGGCGTAGTTGCCCGAGGCCTCGATCCAGTCGATGTCGGCCATCTCGATCACCACCTCGCTGCCGCCGCGCTTGCGGACCGTGAAGCGCTCGGGCCGCGCAGGCACCGGTGCGGACACCGGAACGGGCACGGGCGCGGCTGCAGGGACAGGCGGCACCTCCGGCCAGGTCTTGGCCGCGTCATAGCGCTGCAGCAGATAGTGGAGCGCCAGCACTCCGGTCGTCAGCATGAGATAGGAGACGAGATCCTTCGCGAACTCGTATTGCAGCCGCTCGACCGTCAGCGGGAAATTGTAGGAAACGCCGACGACGGCGTTGAGCCAGAGCAGCCGCAGGGCCGCCATGCCGGACGTGTGCAGCAGGCTGAACGGCACAACCCCGGCAACATGGACCAGCAGATTGCGCGGTGCCCCACCGATCGGGTATCGACGATGCAGCCAATAGAGAGCGGGCAGCAATGCCGCGACCACGATGTGGCTCGTGATCTCATCGGTGAGCGGCCGGCCGACGGAGATGGCCTGGCCGCGGCGGGCTTCGTCGGCCACCGCCACGTAAGTGCGCGTCGCGATCGAGACGGCGAACAACACCGCCCAGACCGCCGGCAGGCGCCAGTCGAGGCGTCGCTCCGCCCCCGGCATCAGTGCGCCTTGAGCCAGTCGATCAGCGGCGTCCAGCACAGCTCGCGCGCGCGGCTGCTCACCACCATGCCGATGTGACCGAGCGGCAGGTCGAGCCGCGTGACGTTCTTCAGGCCGCGCTTTCGGTCGGCCAGCGCCGCCGCCGAGAGAGGCGGCACGATGCGGTCGCCCGACGGGATCATCACCAGCGCGGGCTTCGTGATCCTGCGCGGCACGATGGGCTTGCCACCCACGATCCATTTCCCGATGCCCGGCAGGTTGTCGCCGTACCAGCCGACCAGGCACTCGCGCGCGGTCGGACCGGCGAGCGGCGCGCCCTCGTTCAGCCAGTCCTCGAGGAGCACGAAGTCGCGCGCGGAATCGCCCTGCTGGTCCATGCCGAGGAAGCGGCCGAACTTCTTCATCGCCAGCCAGGGATCGAGCGACCAGAACAGGGTCTGCAGCGCATCGACCGGCAGCTCGCCGAGCTTGTCGGCCAGTTGCGCCAGCAAGGGCCCGGCCGAGAGCAGGAAAGCGTGGCCGGCTTTGTCGGCATGGAAGTCCCACGGGGCGGCGAGCAGAGCGAGCTTCGCGACCCGGCGCTGCTGGCGCGCGGCAAGCGCCACGGCGAGCGTGCCACCCATGCAATAGCCCATCACCGCCGGCGCGCGGCGGGCGCGCTTGCCGACATAGGAGACCGCGCGCTCGAGCCGCGCGACATAGGCGGACAGGTCGAAGCGCCGCTCCTCCGCATCGGGCGTGCCCCAGTCGACCAGGTACGGCCGCAGGCCGTTCGCCGCCATGGCCCGCAGCAGGCTCTTCTCGGCATTGAGGTCGAGCACTTCCCAGCGGTTGATCAGCGAGGGCACGACCAGCACGGCGCGCGTCCCCTTCTTGCGTGCTGCGCGATCGGTCAGGCCGTAATCGAGCAGCCGGGTGTTGCCCTCCTGCCAGACCGCCGCCGGGTTCTCCAGGGTGCGATGGACCGGATGGCGGCGATAAGCCAGAACGCCTTGGGCCAGGCGATCCATCCGCCGGCCGATCTCGCGGTGAAGCGCCTGCTCGAAACCGCCCTTGCCCGCGCGCGTCTCGAGTGCGGCAACGTCCCTCAGGACCTCGGCCAGCGCCTCAGGCGCGGTCGAGCTTGGACTCGAGCTGGGCGAGTCGCGCTTCCAGAGCTGCCACGCGCTTTCGGAGCTCGCCCAGGTCATCAGCGCCGTGCTGAGATGAAGCGGCAGCGGACGCGGTCCCAGGCGGGGATGCTGCATGCGGAACTCCTTGGGCGGCCTGCAGGACGGCTGCGACTTGTGCGTTGGCGGCCGCGAAAAGGCGGGCGATCTGCTCGGTCAGGGCCTGATCGCCGGCAATACCCGACAACTGGTTTTGCCAGAGATCGAGATAACGGCGCGCCAACCCGTCGAACTCGGTGCTGTCGTCCTTTTCCGAGGTCATGGCGGCACTATAGCGCATCGTCGGGCGAACGCCTCTTTCGCAGCCGCTTTACGATTGCAGGGGCAGCGCGCTGCTTGTCGCACTGCGGCATCGGGGCTAAGGTCACCGCCAGGGTGGGTGAGGAGCGCAGCGTAATGGCCGATCAGCCTGCACCGGAAAGCGGACCCAAGCCCGCGCCGGTCGTCATCAAGAAGTACGCGAATCGGCGGCTCTACAATACCGCGACCTCCGCCTATGTGACGCTCGAGCATCTGTCGCAGATGGTGAAGGAGAAGACCGACTTCGTAGTCTACGACGCCAAGACCGGCGAGGATATCACGCGTCCGGTGCTCACCCAGATCATCTTCGAGGAAGAGAGCAAGGGCGGCCAGACGCTGCTGCCGATCCCTTTCCTGCGCCAGCTGATCTCGTTCTACGGCGACAGCCTGCAGGGCGTGGTGCCGCAGTATCTCGAGATGTCGATGAGCCAGTTCGCGCGCAACCAGGACCAGATGCGCCGCTACCTGCAGAATGCGTTCGGCTTCAACCCGTTCCAGCAGTTCGAAGCGATGGGCAAGCAGAACATGGCGATGTTCGAGAACGCCATGCGGCTGTTCAACCCGTTCGCCGCCGGGCAAGCCGGGATGATGCCGCCCGCCGGACAGGCCAACGGCTCCGTCGAGCCGCCCAGGCCCGACGCGCCGGCGGCGCCGGCGCCGGGCAGCGACGCGGCCATCGAGGACCTCAAGCGCAAGCTCGACGAGCTGCAGAGCCAGCTCTCGGACCTCAGCAAGAAATCCTGAGCCGATGGCCGATCCGGCGCCACAGCCTTATGCCGCCCGGCGCGTGATGTCGCCGTGCAAGAGCATCTGCATCATGGACTCCAGGAGCAACCTCTGCCTCGGCTGCAAGCGCACGATCGACGAGATCGCCCGCTGGTCGATGATGAACGACGACGAGCGCCGCACGATCGTCGCCTCGCTGAAGGCAAGGAAGCTCTGACCAGTCTCTTCTCTCCGTATTGTGCGGGGTATCGCCTGTGACCCTCCCGTCGTCTAGACTCGCGCGGGGGTAGTCCCCAGGCTTAGGAGCGCGATGCGCGGAGCGGAGAGACCTTGTGCCCACCGGTCCGCGCTTATCGGTGGAGAAATGGTCTCTCCACGCGGCCCTTCGGCCCTCGGTCGATCGTCACGACCTTCGGGAAACGTCGGGAAGGATGTTTGCACGGTCTGGCATTTTTCTTGCTGTTCGCGTCGCACCAACAGGGGGCAGATCATGGTGGTATCCCGTCGCAAGCTTCTCGTGTCGACCGCCGCAGGCGCATTCGCGGGGGTGGCATCGCCCTTTGTCATCCGCAACGCCGGCGCCGCCGATACCATCAAGATCGCAGGGATTCACGACACCTCGGGCGGCCTCGATATCTACGGCAAGCAGATGGTGGCTACCCTCGATCTCGCCGTGAAGGAGATCAACGCCGCGGGCGGCGTGCTGGGGCGCGAGATCCAGCTGATCAACTACGACCCGCAATCGAACATCCAGCTCTACACCCAATACGCGACCGAGGCGGCGACCAAGGAAAAGGTCGCCGTGGTCCATGGCGGCATCACCTCGGCATCGCGCGAGGCGATCCGGCCGCTGCTCAAGCGTTACAACACGCTGTATTTCTACAATACGCTGTATGAAGGCGGCGTGTGCGATCGCAACATCTTCTGCACGGGATCGACGCCGGCGCAGACGGTCGAGAAACTCGTGCCCTACGTCCAGAACAAGTGGGGCAAGAAGATCTACACCATCGCCGCCGACTACAACTATGGTCAGATCACGGCCAAATGGGTGAAGAAGTACGCACAGGACAATGGGGGCTCGGTCGTGCAGACCGACTTCTTCCCTCTCGACGTGACCGATTTCGGCCCGACCATCAAGAAGATACAGGCGGCAAAGCCCGATCTCGTGATGTCGGCGCTGGTCGGCGCCGCGCACATTTCCTTCTATCGCCAGTGGGCCGCCGCGGGCATGAACAAGCAGATACCGTTGGCCTCGACGACCTTCGGCAACGAGGTGGTGATCACCTCGCCCGAGGAGCATAACGGCTTCATCGTCGCCTTCGCCTATCTCGAAGGCATCGATACGCCCGCGAACAAGAAGTTCGTCGAGACCGTGCACGGCAAGTACGGCATCCCGCACATGACCGAGCTCGCGACCATGACCTATCAAGGCATGTATCTCTGGGCCGATGCCGTCAAGAAGGCCGGATCGGTCGACCGCATGAAGGTGATCCAGGCGCTCGAGGACGGCGCTTCCTATACCGGCCCGGCAGGCAAGACCACGATCGACCCGCAGACTCACCACACGGTGCTCGACGTCTATATCGGCGAGGCCAAGGACAAGAAGTTCAACGTCGTCCAGAGCTTCTCGCAGCAGACCCCGGCCGACACCGCCGCGGTCTGCGACCTCAAGAAGAATCCCAACGAGAACAAGCAGTATGTGATCGACGTGAAGACCTGACGGCCCGGCGCGAGCCGCCCGTCATGGACTACATCGTCATCCTCCTGCTGCAGATCGCCAGCGCGATCGCGAGCCTCGTGCTGCTGAGCATCGGGCTCGCGGTGATCTTCGGCATGATGCGCGTCATCAACCTCGCCCACGGCGAGTTCCTGATGCTGGGCGGCTATGCCGCGATCACCGCCTACAACAAGGGCGTCAACCTGTGGATCGCGATGGTGGTGGTGGCGCCACTCACGGTCGGGCTGTTCGGCGCGATCGTCGAGCGTCTGGTCATTCGCCATCTCTACGGCCGCCTGATCGACACCATGCTGGCCACCTGGGGCCTGAGCCTGGCCATGATCGGCTTCGTCACCGTGGTGTTCGGCAACACCGTCTCAGGCATCTCGGCGCCGCTCGGCAGCCTCGCCATCGGCAGCTACCGCACCGGCGCCTACGAGCTCTTCCTGGTTCTCGTGGCCATCGTGCTGCTCGGCGTCGGCTGGGCGACGTTGCGCCTCACCCGACTCGGCCTGATTGCGCGCGGCACCATGCAGAACGCGAGCATGGCCGCGGCGCTCGGCACCAACCCGACGGCGGTCTATGCCGTGACCTTCGCCGTCGGCTCCGCGCTGTCCGGCCTGGCCGGCGGGCTGCTGGCGCCGCTGTCGGGCGTCGTGCCGACGATCGGCGCCACCTACATCGCCAAATCCTTCATCACCGTGATCAGCGGCGGCGGCGCAATCCTGTCGGGCACCGCGGCCGCTTCGGCGCTGCTCGGCGCGATCAACACCGCCACCACCTTCGCCTTCACGCCCGTCCTGGGGGAGGTGGCGCTGCTGGTCGCGGCAGTCGTGCTTCTGCGGCTGCTGCCGCAGGGCATCACGGGTCGGTTCTTCCGGAGAGCGCTGTGAGCCGCGTCGCGCGCCACGTCGGGAATCTCGCCGCACTCGCCGTTGGGCTTGCGGTGCTGTTCGGGCTGCCCGCATACGCCGAGACCTACATGGTGATCAACGCGACGATCTTTGCCGCTTTCGCCATCCTCGCCCTGTCGCTCGCGCTGGTGTGGGGCTATGCCGGCATCCTGTGCTTCGGCCAGGCGGCGTTCTTCGGCCTTGGCGGCTACACCTACGCCGTCGCCGCCATCAACTTCGGCGAGACCACGCCGGCGGCGCTGCTCGCCGTGCTGCTGCCGACCCTTTTTGCCGGCATGCTCGGCTACTTCATGTTCTGGGGCCGCATCAGCGACGTCTATCTCGGCGTGATCACGCTTACCGTGTCGCTGATCTTCTTCCGCTTCGTCAACCAGACGGCCGGCGAGGAATGGAACATCGGCGAGGCGCCGCTCGGCGGCTTCAACGGCATCCCCGGCACGCCGATCCTGAACTGGCCGGGCCGGCCGGGCGAGCAGCTTGCCCCGGAGAATATCTTCAGCCTGTCGGTCGCGCTGCTGATCATCGTCTACTTCGCGTGCAAAGCGCTGCTGGCCACCAGGTTCGGCCGGGTGATCGTTGCGATCCGCGAGAACGAGACGCGTGCCGAGCTTCTCGGCTACGACGTGCGGCTCTACAAGCTCGCCGTCTTCATGATCGGCGGCGGCATGGCCGGCCTGTCGGGCCTGCTGTTCGCCAACTCGGTGTTCGTCAGCCCCACCATGTTCAGCCTTCCGGTCAGCGGGCAGATCATCATCTGGGTGATCGTGGGCGGCCTCGGCACGCTGATCGGGCCGGTGATCGGCTGCATCCTGATGCAGATCCTGACCAACTACCTCGGCACCTTCTCGCAGCTCAAGGGCTTCGGCTGGGTCGATCCGAACCTGGTGCTGGGCATTCTGCTGGTGGTGTTCGTGCTGCTGGTGCCCAGGGGGCTGACCGCCCTCGCGGCCGACAGCTTTCGTGCCGTCACCGGACGCCTGCGTCGACCGGCAGCCGACCCGCCACCGGTCGGCGAGCGGCGAGCCTCGACTCCATGACCGCAACGACGGGCAACCCGCCCTTGCTCGAGACGCGCGGTCTCACCATGCGCTTCGGCGGCGTGGTCGCGGTCGACGATGTGAGCTTCAGCCTGCGCGAGGTTGAGCTGCGCTGCGTGATCGGCCCCAACGGCGCGGGCAAGAGCACCTTCTTCAAGTGCCTGACCGGGCAGCTCAAGCCAAGCGCGGGCACCATCAGCTTCCGGGGCGCTTCGATCGCCGGCATCGGCAGCTCGGCGATCGCCCGGCGCGGCGTCGGCATCAAGACGCAGGTGCCGAACGTGTTCGATGGGCTGAGCGCGCGCGAGAACGTCTGGATGGCGGCGGTCCGCGTGGCGCCGGGCCGGCTTGCCGAGAAGCGCACCGACGAGGCGATGGAACGGGTCGGCATCGCGACGATCGGCGACCGCACCGTCGGCCAGCTGGCGCACGGCCAGCGGCAGCTCGTCGAGCTGGCGATGGTGATCGCCCCCGAGCCCGATCTGATCCTGCTCGACGAGCCGGCCGCAGGGATGACCGACGAGGAGGTCGATCGGCTGGTCGGGCTGATTCGCGAGCTCAACCGCAGCCACGCGCTGGTCGTGGTCGAGCACGACATGCAGTTCATCCGCCGCATCGCCAAGACCGTGACCGTCTTCCATCAGGGCGCGGTGCTGGTCGAGGGTGACGTTGCCGACATCCTGAGCAACGAGCAGGTACGCGATGTCTATCTCGGCAAGCAGGCCGCCTGATGCTCGAGCTTCGTGGCCTCGCCTCTGGCTACCAGAAGATCCCGATCATCCAGGGCGTCAGCCTCGACGTGGCCGAGGGCGAGTTCGTCGGCATCCTCGGCCACAATGGCATGGGCAAGACGACGCTGCTCAAGACCATTGTCGGCCAGCTTCCCGCCACCGCGGGTACGATCCGCTTCGGCGGCACCGAGATTCAGGCCCTGCCCTCGCATCGCCGCGCCCGGCTCGGCCTGGGATACGTGCCGCAGGGCCGGCAGATCTTTCCCGCCCTGTCGGTGCTCGACAACATGCGCATGGGGGCGGCGAGCGCCGGGCTCGGCGATTCGGTGCTCGACGAGGTGATCGAGCTGCTACCGCGGCTCAAGCCGATCCTCGGCCGTGCCGGCGGCGTGCTGTCCGGGGGCGAGCAGCAGATCCTCGCCCTGGCGCGCTGCCTGTGCGGCCATCCCCGCTTCATCCTGCTCGACGAGCCGACAGAAGGCATCCAGCCCTCGATCATCGGCGAGATCATCGACATCCTGCTGCAGCTCAAGGGCCGGCACCGGCTTACCATCGTGCTGGTCGAGCAGAATCTCGACTTCATCCGCCGGCTTTCGGAGCGGGTGCTGATCATCCAGAAGGGCCGCATCACCGGCGAGATCCCGCCCGAGCATCTGGCTGACGACGCGCTGGTCGCGGAGTTCGTCGGCACGAGCGTGCACTGACCATCGTCCAAGGGAGAAAATATCCATGGCAAGCGTGAAGATGCCGACACCGGCCGAACTGGCGGAGGTGGGCAAGCAACTCGGGATGAACCTGTCCGACAGCGACGTTGCCTTCTTCCTCGACACGATGGCGGGAAACGTCGCGGCCTACAACCTGCTGGAAACGCTGCCCGACAACCTGCCGGTCGTGAAGTATCCCCGCACGCCCGGCTACCAGCCCCAAGGCGACGAGAACAAGTTCAATCTCTGGTACTACAAGAGCGAGATCAAGGGCGCGCCGGAGGGCAAGCTCAAGGGCAAGCGCGTCGCGCTGAAGGACAATGTCTGCGTCGCCGGCGTGCCGATGATGAACGGCGCCTCGACGCTCGAGGGCTACATGCCCGATGTCGACGCCACGGTGGTGACGCGCGTGCTCGACGCGGGTGCGACGGTGGTCGGCAAGGTCCGTTGCGAGTATTTCTGCTTCTCGGGCGGCAGCCATACCTCGGCGCCCGGCCCGGTCCACAATCCGCGCAAGTACGGCTATTCCGCGGGCGGCTCGTCGTCGGGCAGCGCCGCCGTGATCGTGACCGGCGAGGCCGACATGGCGATCGGCGGCGACCAGGGCGGCTCGATCCGCATGCCGGCGGCCTATTGCGGCATCGTCGGCATGAAGCCGACCTGGGGCCTGGTGCCCTACACCGGCATCATGCCGATCGAGCTCACCCTCGACCATACCGGCCCGATGACGGCGACCGTGGAGGACAATGCGCTCATGCTCGAGGCGATCGCCGGTCCCGACGGGCTCGATCCGCGCCAGATGGGCTGCACCGTCGATGCCTACACCAAGGCGCTTACCGGCAGCGCCGCCGGCCTCAAGATCGGCGTGGTGAAGGAAGGGTTCGGCCATCCGCAGTCGGAGCCGGTGGTCGACGATCTGGTGAAGCGGGCCGCCGCGAAATTCAAGGAGCTCGGTGCGACCGTCGAAGAGGTTTCGATCCCCTGGCACATCACCGGCATGGCGGTGTGGTCGGCGATCGCCGTAGAAGGGGCGACCTGGCAGATGATGCTGGGCAACGGCTACGGCTTCAACTGGAAGGGCCTGTACGTGACCAGCCTGGTTGACGCGCACTCGGCGTGGCGCGAGCGGGCGGACGAGCTGTCCGACACGCTGAAGACCACAATCCTGTTCGGCAAGCACGCGCTGAACAAGTATCGCGGGCACTACTACGCCAAGGCCCAGAATCTCGCCCGCACCCTGAGCGCGGCCTACGATTCGGCACTTGCCAAGTACGATCTGCTGCTGATGCCGACCTTGCCGCTGCGCGCGACGAAGCTGCCCGATCCGGCCGGGCCGCGCATGGACATCATCAATCGCGCCTTCGAGATGCTGCCCAACACCGCGCCGTTCGACGTGACCGGCCATCCTGCCATCACCCTGCCCTGCGGCCTGAGCGACGGGCTGCCGGCCGGGGTCATGCTGATCGGCAAGCACTGGGATGAGTCCACGATCTACAAGGCGGCTCACGCTTACGAGACCAGCCAGGATTGGAAGAAGATCCTGGCATAGCGATCAGGGGCATCCAGCGGAACTTTGCGGGGGGCGGGGAACAGGAGTCATCGCCCCTTGAAGACCGGCTTGCGTTTCTCGCGGAAGGCCGACGTTCCCTCCTTGTAATCCTCCGTCAGGCCGGTCAGCACGTTCTGGTCGGCATCCATATGGGCGGCAAGATCGTCCAGGGCATGCGCCAGACGATTCACCGAGGCCTTGCTCATACGGACAGGGATCGGCGGCTGCAGCGCGATGCGTTCGGCGAATTCCATCGATGCCGCCAGAACCTCGCCGTCATCGACCACCTTCTCGACCAGGCCCCAGTCGAGAGCGTCGGCCGAGCCGATGCGATCCGACGCGAGGATCACCGCCTGCTTGGTTCGCGCCGGGCCCATCAGCGCCAGCAGGCGCGGGATCGAGCCCCAGCTCATGTTCATGCCGAGCTCGACCTCGGGGATGCGGAAATGCGCGCTCTTCCCGCAGAAGCGGAAGTCGAGCGCCACGACCAGGGCCGCCCCGCCGCCGATGCAATGACCCTCGACGGCGGCGATCGTCACCTGGTCCATGTCCTGCCAGGCCTTGCACATCTTCGGCCCGAGCCGCTGGCGATGGATGCGCTCGCCGACCGACAGCGTATCGCGCTGGCGGCCTTCGGGATCCTTGAGGTCGAAGCCGGCCGAGAAGGCCCTGGCCGAGCCGCTCAGGATCACGACCGATGTATCGAGATCGTCCTCGAAATCGCGCGTGACATCGCGCAGCTCTCGCATCGCCTGGTTGGACAATGCATTGATGTTGTCGCCGCGATCGAAGCGCACGACGGCGATGCGGCCCTGTGGGCCCAGCCCCTTCTCGACCTTCACGAAGCGGCGTTCCATCTCGGCATTCCTCCCCTGTTCGAGCCACGGTAGCGCCTCGGCTTTACAAGCGCGAGCCGGATGGATTGACTGCGCCCCCATGTCGAAATCGATTACATCCCTCGCCCTCGAACGCCGCATCGATGCGCTGTTCGCCCGTTACACCAAGCCCGGCTCGCCGGGTGCCGTCGTCGCCGTGATGCGTGCCGGCCAGATCGAGGTCTGCAAGGGCTACGGCCTGGCAAGCATCGAGCTCGGCGTGCCGATCACGGCCAAGACGCGCTTCCGCATCGCTTCGGTCAGCAAGCAATTCACCGTCACCGCCGCGCTGATGCTGGCGGCCGAGGGCAAGCTCGAGCTCTCCGACCCGCCGCACAAATATCTGCCCGCGCTCAAGCCGCTGCCTGTCACGATCGACCAGATGATGCGCAATTCCAGCGGCCTGCCCGACTTCCTCGAACTGCTGCGGCTGGGCGGGCACGGGCTCGACAAGCCGGCACGCGCGGTCGACTTCCTAGACGCCGCGGCGCGCAATGGCCATCTCAACTTCGAGCCGGGCAGCCGCTTCCTCTACAGCAACACCAACTTCCTGCTGCTCGGCCTGATCATCGAGACGGTGACGCAACAGAAGCTGGGCGACGTGCTGGCCCAACGCATCTTCAAGCCTCTCGGGATGACCGACACGATGCTGGCCGCCGACATCGACACCGTGATCCCGAACCTCGCCATGGCCTACCTCGGTGATGACAGCCAGGGTTTCCGCCGCGCAGGACATGCCTATCCGCAGGGCGGCGAAGGCGGTCTCACCTCGACGGTCGAGGATTTGCTGGTCTGGAGCCGGCACTTCGACGCGCCGATCCTCGGCAAGCAAATCCCGACGCAGCTCGTCGCCGCCGAGCCGCTGACCGGCGGCTACGGCAACCGCTATCGCCGAGGCGTCGGTCTCGGCGAGCTGCGCGGCCTCGAGACCGCAGGCCATGGCGGGCTGTGGCCGGGCTTCCGCACGGAGTTCCTGCGCGTGCCCGCCGCGGATCTGACCGTCATCGTGATCGCCAACCTCGCCAGCATCGATCCGTGGCGCCTGGCCCACAAGATCGCGACCGATGCGCTCGACGGCGACGAGCGGATGAAGCCCGCGCTCGAACCGATTACCTCGGCCGAGATCGAACCGATCGCCGGCACCTGGTTCAACGCCGAGGAGCCGTCTCTGTTCGACCTTGCCTGGAAGAACGGCGAGGCCACGGTGACGCAGAACGGCCTGCCCTTCGCGCTGGGCCGCCGCGCCGGCGGATGGTTCGGCGCCGAGCGCGGCTCGTTCGAGTTCATGCTGAAGCCGGACAAGGACGGGCTGAGCGTCGATCTCGGCGCAGGCCGCGTGCTTGCCTTCGCGAAGCTCGCCAAGCGCACGGAGATCCCGGCGGCGATCGTCGGCACCTATACCTCGGCCGACTCGGGCGCGGTCTGGCGGATTGGGTGGAGCGGAGAGGGCTACGCGCTCAATGTCAGCGGCCCGCTGATCGCCGGCGGCCCCACGTGGTCGATGACCGGCGTCGATTCGGGCACGGTCGAGCTCACGGGAGCTGGCGGCTGGCTGCAGACCACCCAGCTCGCCCAGCTCGTGCGCGACGGGAGCGGCAAGACGATCGTCGCGCTCGACGTCTCGACCGGTCGCATCAAGAAGATGCGGTTCGAGCGGACGTCGGGTTAGCCTTCCTATGCCCAACCTTCATATTCCTCTTCCCCTGGCGGGGGAGAGGAATATGTAGGAGAGGAGCATAATCAAGAATCACCGGAACGGGATGGCGTACATCAGGCCGCCGTTGGTCCACAGGGCGTTCTGGCCGCGCTCGAGCTTGAGCGGCGTTTTTGTGCCGACATTGCGCTCGAAGCTGTCGCCATAGTTCCCGATCTGCTTGACGATGTTGTACATCCACTTCTCGTCGACACCGACCGCCTTGCCGTAGCCCGGCGTGATGCCGAGGAAGCGCTTGATGGCGGGATCGTCGCTCTTCGCCATCTCATCGACATTGGCCTGGCTGATGCCCATCTCCTCGGCCTCGATCATGCCCATCAGGGTCCACTTCACGAGGTCGAGCCATTGGTCGTCGCCGTGGCGTACGATCGGACCGAGCGGCTCCTTGGAGATGCGCTCGGGCAGGATGGTGTGCTCGCCCTTGCCGGCGAGCTGGCCCGCCCGCACCGCGGCCAGTCCCGAGGCGTCGGTGGTGTAGGAGTCGCAGCGGCCGGAAGCGTAGGCCTGCAGCAGCTCGTCGAGCTTCTCGATCAGCACCGGCTTGAAGGTCATCTTGTTCTTGCGGAAATAATCCGCGAGGTTGAGCTCGGTGGTGGTGCCGGGCTGCACGCAGATCGTGGCGCCGCTCAGCTCCTTCGCGCTCTTCAGGTTCGACTTCGCTGGAACGATGAAGCCCTGGCCGTCATAGAAGTTGACGCCGGCGATGTTGAAGCCGAGCGAGGTGTCGCGCAGCAGGGTCTGGGTCGCGTTGCGCGTAATGACGTCGACCTCGCCCGACTGCAGCGCGACGAAGCGCTGCTGGGCCGTGGTCGGCGTGAACTTGACCTTCTCGGCGTCGCCGAACATGGCGACCGCGATCGCCTTGCAGAGATCGACGTCCAGCCCGGTCCATTTGCCCTGGCTGTCCGAGAAGGAGAAGCCCGCCAGCCCCGTGTTGACCGCGCATTGCACGAAGCCCTTGGCCTTGACCGCATCGAAGGTCTGGCCGGCCGAGGCCGGCAACGCTACTGCACAGGAAAGCGCCGCGATCGCGGCAAGAGTTTTGAATGACATTGGAGAGCCCCCTGTTGGCTTGCTCAGGTGACCATAGCAAATGCCACACCGATCCCAGAGGCTGGCCGCCTGATTGACATCTTCACATTGGCCAGGCGCGACCATCGCAGGAGTTCGGAGATGCTCGCCAAGCCGCGCAAGGGCCGGTCCCGGACTTGTGCGCGGCGACAATTCACACCTATTCAATCTCTTGCGCTTCCCAACTTCGGGTCACTTTCCCGGCGCCCAGCTCCAGAAAGCACCGGGTACCGAGTCAGGACCGCGAGGCGCGGATGAAGAGCACGTGGTTGCCGTCGGGCGATCGCGAGGGCTGCACGCATAGATCGTCGCCGCAATTGCTCAGGTTACGCTGCCTCGCGCCATCGATGAGGAAGACATCGCGGCCGCGCCCGCCGCGCTCCGAATCGCGAACCTCGAGCCGGACGCCGTCCGCGTAGCTGCGCGCACTCTGCAGCAGGAGGCCGATTAGCTTGCGCTCTTCATCGTCCTCCGGCGCGGGCAATTCGGTTCGCTGCCCATCGGGCCCAAGTATTGCCTGCCGAGGCCACGGATTGCCCTCGACAACTGCCAGCACCGTGCCGTCGGGCGCAACGCCAAGCAGCGTGCTCCATTCGGCCGGGGCACCGACCGGTGTTTCGCTGCCGTCGCCCATTGCGATGCGCACAACCTGCCCCTTGCGCACTGCAAAGACGAACAAGCCATCCGGCGAGGCCACGGGCCATGCCAAATCGTTGGCGCTGCCGATGCGCCTGCTGGCGCCGCCCCGAACATCGACGCGCCACACGGTACCTATCGCGTCCGTTCCGCTGCCGAGGCCCCCGATGCTGGTAAAGACAAGTCTCAGGCTGTCGAGTCCGGCGGAAAAGATCCGCTTCAGAGCGCTCTCTCGAGGTGCCTGAGGGGCGGCGGGAGTCTGAGCGAAAACAGCTCCCGCCAGGAGCAGGGAGCTGCTCGCCAAGACAATGTTGCAGAACCAGATCGATGCCCACGTCATGTCTTCCGGTCTCCCACTGCAGTGCCCAGATCGTCGACACTGATTGTGGCAATGCCGTCGATCTGTTCCTGTTTCAGCGTGATCAATCGGCCCTGACCGTCCGCGGCGCGCGCATACAGCACAACGCGGTCCGAGGCACCGCGATCGACCAGCCACACGGGTAGTTCGATACCGGAAACGCCATCCGGCACGCGATCGAGCCGCCGCGCGTTGCGGTCCGCGTGGAACACGCCGTGCTGCACTGGCAGCAGGATAAGCAGCAGCGCGCCGATCAACATCAGCACCATGCCAAGCCCATCGAGTCCGCCCGGATGGGTGAAGCGAGCGTAGCACCAGGACAAAAGCGCCGCGGCGAGGCCCGTAGTGAGCAGCAGGATCACTGTCCCATAGTTGTTGCGTCCGAGCGCCGCGGCGCCGAGCCAGTTGGGCGAGCGGGTGAGCAGCACGCCGCTTACGCCCAACGTTGCGACATAGGCCCAGATGGTCACGCCGCCGGCGAGGACAGCAGCCACCACTTCCACGGCATACAGGGAGCCAGGCTCGAGCCTGCTCGCCAAGCGTCCAATCATGTCGAGCACGAGCAGCAACGGTGTCATCACCAGCAACGCGAACAACAGAGCCAGCACAAAGCGAAAGCCGGCAAATACGTAGGCCTGATCGATGAGCGCAAAACCCGGGTCCGTTCCCAGTGCGTGGGCGCGGGCACGCAGGACCAGATAGCCGCAGCCATAGGCGGCACCCGACAAGGCTGCCAGCACGACGCCTGCGTCTTTGGCCGCGTCGGCAATCCCGCTGCTGATCGATGCCATGCCCGTTTACCGTCCGCTCACTTGCATCGCCGCCCAGTAGAAGGGATGCATGTTCCCCTGCCTGCGCATTTCGCGCATCGCTGCAGCCGCCGCCGTCGCGATCGATACGCCGTGACCGAGCTTTTGATAGAATACTCCCATCCATTGACCATTGCTGGCGGCATTGACGTCCCAGCGCGACAGCACTGTCGCCGCCGCGCCGCCGGCCAGCAGTGCCCAGGGAAACCCGTATAGCTCGCCCGAGATGCGCGTACCGACCTTTCCGCCCTGGCATGCGCTCAGGACGGCAAGCTGAACGCCCCGCAACGGAAGCGCCACCAGTTCGGCCGCGAGGATCGGCGGCTCGGTCGATCTGGTCCCGTCGAGGCTGGACAGCAGGGCTTCCCACGAATCGAAGTGGCCGTGCGTGAGAATGTGCAGGCCGTCGGCCTGCCAGGCACCCGCAAACAGTCCGCCGCGCGCCATGGGTTCGAGTTGGACGCCCGACGCGCGGATCGCCATGGTCTCCCCGGTATTGATATCGATCTTCGGATCGACCATGGCGACAACCGATTTGACGGGGCGCCCCTCGCTTTCGAGCGCAGCGAGCGCCATGGTCGCATTGGGCGCGTACGAGACAGCCCAGCGATCGATGACCGCGGCCCCCGAGGCGGGATCAATCAGCGCTTCGAAGGGCAGCCGTAACAGTGAGCCGTGCGGCACAATCATGATCTGGGTGGCGGCAGACGAATTTAATCGTTGTGCAAACGGCGCGAGGAGATACAGATACAACTCGCGTGCTGTCGTTTCGTCGAATTGACTTGTCGCAGCGCTGCTGCTCTTGAGCAGGCGGTCGACTTTCTCATTGAGCACATTCAATGGCAGGAAGATCGCGCGGACATCGGAACCGTCGGCTGCCACATACCACCCAATCACATTGGTAAATGTCGTCCAGTAGAGGAGCACCGGGATTCCGCTACGGGCAGCCGCTGCACGCAGCCTATCAAGGGAGGCAAAGAGCGTCGGACGGTCGGCCGAGAAACGTGCGCGCGCGGGCTGGTTGGCGCGCAGCTTGGCGCGGCGATCGCTGCGCAGACGCTCCAGCTCGCGGAGCCTCGGCTCCGGCGCGTCGAGCTTTCCGTTGGCGACAAGATCGGCGACGATATGCTGCTCGATTGCGCCGACGCGAGCGTCGAGCACCAGCAGATCGGCGAGCCAGGCCCGCTCACTCGCCGTGACGTCCGGGAGAGCGAGCACGCTCGCGAGTTCGCTGAGACCTCGGGCGCGCACCGACTCGAATGCGGCGAAGGCGTCCGCCTCGCGATCGAGAGAGAGCAAACGAAGCGCCAGGCTTTCGACCGTCTCGCCCCGGTTCTCGATCACGGTGCCACGTCGTCGTGGATCGAAATAGCCGCGGCGCTCGGTACCGAGCGTTGCTGCGGCCGCAGCGAAGTACTCCGCGGCCTCCGACGGCTGCTTGCCACGAATGTCGGCACTCAAACCACGCAGATACTTGCTGCGCGAATCGACGACGCCGGATTTTGCCTCGGTCTCGGACAGAACCGAATCGATTAGCTTGGCAAGCATGGCCGTGTCGCCCAGCAGCGAGGCGCCAGACTCGAATCTCTTGCTCACCAGCACGTCGGTCGGGGTACGTGGATTGAACGGAACCGCGGCGACCTGCGCCTCGACCCTTGCTCGCCCCTCGATCATCTGCTGCCGTACGCGAAGCGTACGCTGGAAATTTCGCGTCAGGCCGACCATGTGTCCCCAGCCGAGCGCGGCGGCCGTGGCAGCGGCCCGCTCATAGGCCATCCCTGCGGCAGCGACGGCCCGTCGGCAGGCGGCGTAAATATCAGAGCCATCGTCACTGCTCTTGGCGTCGATCAACGGCCGGTAGTCGCAGCTCTGCACCAGCTTCGTCACGCCGTCCGCAAGATCGAGCTCGGCGTAGAAGCGATCCTTTGGATCGCTGGCGAGATTGATTGCGTGCAGAGCGTCGATGATGCCGGCCTCGGTTTCGCCGCGGCCGATCTCGAGCTGGGCGCGATAGTCGGCGAGGTCCGCACTCTGTTTGGGCGTTGGCTGCTCGCCTGCCGCGTCGACGGCGCGCTCGAAAGCGATCGCCGCCGCCCCATGGTCGGACGTCCCGTACGAGTGGGCGCGCGCGATGCCGATCCACGCCGTGAATGCGACGTCCTGCAAGCCGAGAACATTGGCCGCCTCGGCGGCCTTGGAGAAAGTAGCAATGGCGCCGCGATAGTCGTCGCCCATCCGCTGCGCACCTCCGAGTTCGAGCAGGGCTCGCGCGCGTGTCTCGCCGGCGGTTTGCTGCACCAAGGTTGAAAGTCCGCGCGCCAAGGCGTCCAGCTGCTGACGATCCTTTTGCCCAGTGGTACGGAAGCCGTCCACGTAGGCGTCGCGCTGCATGCGGTAGCGATCGAGCATGTCAGCCGGCTGGGCTGCGGCGAAATCGGCAGACGCAGCCATGGTCGTCACCACAAGGATGAAAATCTTGAGACAGGCCAGAGATCTCATGGACGTCCCTCGCCACTTCGCGACGCCAGGATCCGCTCCAATAGCAGGCTACGTCCAGCCTGCACTGCATCCAATCGCAAGCCTTGCGTCGGGCAGGCTCGGCAGACAAAACAGCGTCGCACTTAATTCATATAGAATGCGATATCACTGTCAACCCCTGAGTGTATAAACTTGGTTGACTCCGCAAATGCATCTTGGGAGCAAGCGAGGGGTTCGCCGTCTGTGAGCGCGTTACGCATTCCGAGGGCGGATATGCCCGCGGCGACGTAACCACGAACACAATCTGGAGCTGGTTCTGTGTTCATATTTGCGTATCCCCCGGGCTTACGATCCGAGGCGCATGGCAAAAGGTGCGCCGCTTCAGAGCATGCCGATGAGCGGGACGGCATAGGGGAGGAGCTGCCTGTCCTGGGTCACGAGGACGAATTGCTCGATGCTCGCCTGGGCAATAAGAAGTCGGTCGAACGGATCAGCATGATGAAGCGGCAACGATCTGGCAGAAGCTGCATGTTGTGGGCTTATGTCGATCGTCTCGAAGCCATCCGCAGCGATTGCCGGGAGAACGTCGTGGCGAAACGAAAGCTTACCGATCTTGCGCATTCCACCAAATGAATGCGTGATTATCCAGCGGCAGATTCAAGTCAGGGTTTGTGGCCGAAGAGCTTGAGCAACTCGGGCGGGAGAAGAGCATCGAAGTCGTCCGCCATATAGATCACCGAGCGTGTTCGAGGTTCTCGGGGCTCCTCGCCCGAGGCAGCACGATCCACCGGCGACGAGAGCTGGTCCTTGACTTCGGAGAGGTTGAAAATCCTGGCCACGGAAGTCTGGCCAGCGTCTACAGCCTCCCGCCCAAAACGGTCAAATCGTGCGCTCGACCAGCAGCTTCTTGATCTCGGCGATCGCTTTGGCCGGATTGAGGCTCTTCGGGCAGGTCTTGGTGCAGTTCATGATCGTGTGGCAGCGGTAGAGCCGGAACGGATCCTCGAGGTTGTCGAGCCGCTCGCCCTTGGCCTCGTCGCGGCTGTCGGCGAGCCAGCGATAGGCTTGCAGCAGGATCGCCGGGCCGAGATAGCGGTCGCCGCTCCACCAGTAGCTGGGGCACGAGGTCGAGCAGCAGAAGCACAGGATGCATTCCCACAGGCCGTCGAGCTTGGCACGCTCCTCGGGCGACTGGATGCGCTCGCGCGTCGGCGGCTGGCTGGTCGATTTCAGCCACGGCTCGATCGAGGCGAGCTGCGCGTAGGGCACGGTGAGGTCGGGCACCAGGTCGCGCACCACCGGCATGTGCGGCAGCGGGTAGATCTTGATGTCGCCCTTCACGTCGGCGATGTACTTGGTGCAGGCCAGTGTGTTGGTGCCGTCGATGTTCATCGCGCACGAGCCGCATACGCCCTCGCGGCACGAGCGGCGGAAGGTGAGGGAGCTGTCGATCTCGTTCTTGATCTTGATCAGCGCGTCCAGGATCATCGGCCCGCACGTGTCCATGTCGACTTCGTAGGTGTCGACGCTCGGCTTCTTGCCGTCGTCCGGCGTCCAGCGGTAGACCTTGAACGTCTTGATGTTCTTGACCCCGGCCGCCGCCTTGTAGGTCTCGCCGACGCCGATCTTGGAATTGGCGGGCAGTGCAAACTCAGCCATCGTTATTCCTCAGTACACGCGGGCCTTGGGCGGGAACGACTGGACGTCGTTGCTCATCGGCTGGAGGTTGACCGGGCGGTAGTCGATGCGGGTCTTGCCCGTGTCGGGATCGACCCAGACGGCCGTGTGTTTCAGCCAGTTCACGTCGTCACGGTTGGGGAAGTCCTCGTGAGCGTGCGCACCGCGGCTTTCCTGCCGGTTGGCGGCCGAATAGATCGTTGCCTGCGCCTGCACGATCAGGTTCTCGAACTCCAGCGTCTCCATCAGGTCGGAGTTCCAGATCATCGAGCGGTCCTTGACCCGGATGTCGCCCTTGCCGGCGTACACCTTGTCCATGTTGGCGCAGCCCTCGGCCAGGGTCTTGGTGGTGCGGAACACCGCGCAGTCGTTCTGCATGGTCTTCTGCATCATCGCGCGCAGCTGCGCCGTCGGCGTGCCGCCGTTGGCATGGCGCGCCTTGTCGAGGCGGGCGATCGCCTCCTCGCCGGCGTTCTTCATGTCCTTGTGCGTCTCGCCCGGCTTCATCAGCTCGGCCACCCGATTGGCCGCCGAGCGGCCGAAGACCACCAGCTCGAGCAGCGAGTTCGAGCCCAGCCGGTTGGCGCCGTGCACGCCGATCGAGGCGGCCTCGCCCAGCGCCATCAGGCCCTGCACCGCGGTGAACGGGTCGCCATTCTTGATGGTCATGACCTCGCAGTGATAGTTCGCCGGGATGCCGCCCATGTTGTAATGGCAGGTCGGCAGGATCGGGATCGGCTGGCGCGTGACGTCGACGCCGGCGAAGATGCGCGCCGTCTCGGCGATGCCGGGCAAGCGCTCGTGGATCACCTTCGGGTCGAGATGCTCGACATGCAGCTCGATGTAATCCTTGTTCGGGCCGCAACCGCGACCTTCGCGGATCTCGATGGTCATCGAGCGGCTGACGACGTCGCGCGAGGCGAGGTCCTTGGCCGACGGCGCATAGCGTTCCATGAAGCGCTCGCCGTTGCCGTTGGTGACGTAGCCGCCCTCGCCGCGCACGCCCTCGGTGATCAGGCAGCCCGCGCCGAAGATGCCGGTCGGATGGAACTGCACGAACTCGAGGTCCTGCAGCGGCAGGCCGGCGCGCAACACCATGGCGCCGCCGTCGCCGGTGCAGGTGTGGGCCGACGTCGCGGTCTGGTAGACGCGGCCGTAGCCGCCGGTCGCCAGCACCACCTTGTGGGCGCGGAAACGGTGGATCGTGCCGTCATCGAGGTTCCAGGCCATCACGCCGCGGCACACGCCCTCGTCCATGATCAGGTCGAGCGCGAAGTACTCGATGAAGAACTCGGCATTGTTGCGGAGCGACTGCTGGTAGAGCGTGTGCAGGATCGCATGGCCGGTGCGGTCGGCCGCTGCGCAGGTGCGCTGGGCGATGCCCTTACCGTATTCCGTCGTCATGCCGCCGAACGGGCGCTGGTAGATCTTGCCCTCCGGCGTGCGCGAGAACGGCACGCCGAAATGCTCGAGCTCGATGATCGCCGGGATGCCGTCGCGGCACATGTATTCGATCGAGTCCTGGTCGCCCAGCCAGTCGGAGCCCTTGACCGTGTCGTACATGTGCCAGCGCCAGTCGTCCGGACCCATGTTGCCGAGCGCCGCCGAGATGCCGCCCTGCGCGGCCACGGTATGGCTGCGGGTCGGAAAGACCTTGGTGATGCAGGCCGTCTTGAAGCCCTTGTTGGCCATGCCGAAGGTGGCGCGAAGGCCCGCGCCGCCGGCGCCGACCACGACGACGTCGTATTCGTGCTCGATGATGGTGTAGGCACGGCCGCCGATAGTCACCGTGCCGGCCGCCGCTCCGTTGCTCTTGCCGTTACTGTCGGCCATGTCAGCCTCCGAGACCGATACGCAGGATCGCCACGATGGCGCCGAGGCCAAAGAGCGCTGCGAGGAACTTGGTGAAAACGATCATCACGACGCGCAAAGCGCCGTCGGTGTAATCCTCCCACACGACCTGCAGGCCGAGCTGGGCGTGATGCAGGCCGATGCCGATGGTCAGGATCAACAGCACCATGACCAGCGGCGAGCCGATCCAGGCGCGCACGACCGCATAGTCGGCGCCGCTCAGCATGACGAGCGAGATGGCGAACCACACGACGAGCGGGATCAGCGCGATGGCGGTGAGCCGCTGGGCCCACCAGTGATGCACGCCTTCCTTGGCCGAACCGAGGCCGCGGGCGCGGGCGAGAGGCGTTCTGCGATCGTCCATATCGGCCTCCCCTAGACCAGCCTGAGGCCGATGATCCACGACAGCAGCGTCGCGACGGCCGAGACACCAACGACGATCCAGCCGCTTCGGTAGGCGTCCTTCAGCTCGAAGCCGTAGCCGGCGTCCCAGAACAGATGCCGGATCCCGTTGCACAGGTGGAAGAAGGCACTGAACAGCCAGCCGCCGAGCACGAACCGGCCGACGATCGAGGCGTTGAAGCTCTGAAAGGTGGCATAGGTCTGTGGGTTGGCCGCCGCGCACATCACCCAGACCGCGAGATAGAGCGCCCCCACGGAGAGCGCGATGCCCGTGGCGCGATGCAGGATCGACAGCACCGAGGTGAGCTGTGGACGGTAGACCTGAAGGTGGGGAGAGAGCGGCCGGTGAACCGGCCGATTGGCGACGCTCATCGCGTAAGTCCTCTGTTTGACGAGCTTTTTAACCCCATGTCCCCTCAAGTCAACGACAGGGCATCAGCAGCCAGTAATCGAGGTCGAGCACGACCGCAGGATGGTATTTGCCGTCCGCTCCCTTGCCCGGAAAGTCGGCGCAGGGGCAGTCCTTGGCGGCAATGGTTCTCACTCGCAACGCGCCGATGTCGGACCGGTCCGGCAGCGGCGCCTTTTCGAGCACTTCCGACCACGCGTAGATCGTGTCGCCGCCGAAGGTTGGCCCGACATGGCTGCCGCCGTTGATGGCCGCGACGCGGAACCCGTTGGCCAGGCCGTTGAAAGAAAGCGCGCGAGCCAGCGAAATCACATGTCCGCCATACGCCAGCCGCCGGCCGAAGCGCGTGCTTTTGCCGGCATGGGCGTCGAAGTGCACGCGCGCGGTGTTCTGGTAGAGGCGCGTCGAGAACATGTGGTCGGAATCCTCGACCGTGATGCCGCTCACATGGTCGATGCGTTCTCCGGGCTCGTAGTCGTCCCAGCGATAGGGCGAACCGGCCGCTTCGTCGTCGTATCCCATCATCGCGAGATCGGGTACGACCAAGTCGGACGGCGCGACGGCCGGCGCGGTCTTCGGCACGACCGGCGCCCCCACCTCCACCGCTGAGTCGCGCTTGTGCACCATCACCCAGCGAACGTAGTCGAGCACCATCTCGGCGCGCTGATTGGTACCAACCGAGCGCACCCAGACGACGCCGCTCGCCTTGTTGGAATTCTCGCGCAAGCCCAGCACGGTCGACGTCACCGACAGCGTGTCGCCGGGGAACACGGGCACGCCCCAGCGAAATTCGGCATAGCCGAGGTTTGCAACGGCATTGACCGATATGTCGGACACCGTCTTACCGATCACGACATGGAAGACCAGCAGGTCGTCGAGCGGCGCGCGCGGCAGGCCAAGGGCCCGGGCAAACACGTCCGAGGAGTTGATCGCGAAGCGCGAGCCGTAGAGCGCGATGTTCAGCGCGGCATCGGCCTCGGTCAGCGTGCGTGGCGTGGCGTGGCGGATCTCCTGCCCGACGGTGAAGTCCTCGAAGAAATTGCCGGTTTCGGTCTTGGACTTGGTCATGCGGCTTGGAGCTCCTTGATCGCGGCCGCCATAGCGAGCGCGCGTTCGGCCTGCTCGACATGCAGGTTCTCGATCATGCGGCCGTCGACCGTGACCACGCCCTTGCCCTCGGCCTGCGCCGCCTTGAACGCGGTCACGATCTTGCCTGCCATGGCCAGCTCGGCCTCCGACGGCGCGAAGATCTCGTTGCACGGCTCGACCTGGCTGGGATGGATCAGGGTCTTGCCGTCGAAGCCCATCTCGAGCCCCTGCCGGCAAAGGTCCCTGAAGCCGTCGGTGTCCTGGATGTCGTTGTAGACGCCGTCGAGGATGGTGAGACCGTGGGCACGGGCGGCCAGCATGCCGAGCCCGAGCGCGGTGATCAGCGGCAGGCGCATCGGCGTGTGGCGCGCGCGCATGTCCTTCACAAGGTCGTTGGTGCCCATGACGAACAGGGTCAGCCGCTTATGCGACCCGGCCACTTCTTCGGCACGCAGCATGCCTTTGGGCGTCTCCATCATCGCCCACACCGCCATTGACGCCGGCGCGCCGGCCGCGTCGAGCAGCGAGACGATGGCGGCCACGTCGGCTGCGCTTTCGACCTTGGGCACCAGGATCGCGTCGGCGCCGGAGCCGGCGATCGCCGCGACATCAGCCTTGCCCCATGCCGTGCCGAGCCCGTTGCAGCGGATGACGATCTCACGCTTGCCGTAGGCCTTGCTTTTCGCCGCCGCGACGACATTGTCGCGCGCCGCTTCCTTGGCGTCGGGCGCCACGGCATCCTCGAGATCGAAGATCAGGGCGTCGGCCGGCAGGGTTCGGGCTTTTTCCAGCGCGCGCGTGTTGGCACCCGGCATGTAGAGCACACTGCGGCGTGGACGGACGTCAGGCATGGCGGAACTCCCCGAAAACGCGCCGGACTATAATGAGAGCCGTCCTTGTGGCAAGGTGACCGTGGCCATGCGCTTCCTCTCGCTTCAGAGCCATGTCGCCTACGGCTACGTCGGCAATCGGGCAGCAACCTTTCCCCTGCAACGATTGGGCCATGAGGTCTGGGCGGTGAACACGGTCGAGTTTTCGAACCATACCGGCTACGGCGTTTGGCGTGGCCGAACCGCGCCTGCCGAACAGGTCGCAGACATTGTGCAGGGCATCGAGGCCCTCGGCCTGCTGGCCAGGTGCGACGCGCTGCTCACCGGCTATGTCGGCGACGCCGCCTTGGGCGACGTCGTGCTGGAGACGGCCCGCAAGGTCCGCGCGGCCAATCCCCGGGCGATCTGGTGCTGCGATCCGGTGCTTGGCGACATCGACACGGGCATCTATGTGAAGGCCGGAATCGACAGCTTCTTCAAGGACCACGCCTTGCCGGCGGCCGACCTGATCACGCCCAACCATTTCGAGCTGGAGCATCTGACCGGCCGCACGGTCGCGACGCTCGACGATGCTCTCGAAGCGACACGCAGCCTGCTGAAAGGCCCTCGGCTCGCGCTCGTCACGAGCCTGCGCCGCGCCGATGGCGACGCCGAGCAGATCGAGATGCTGGCGGTCACCGCCGACGCAGCCTGGCGCATCGTCACGCCGTTGATCGGCTTCGAGATCATGCCCAACGGCACGGGAGACGCGGTGGCGGCCCTGTTCACGGCACACTGGCTGGAAAGCGGGGACATCGCATCCGCGCTGGGCAAGGCCGCATCCTCGATCTATGCCGTGCTGGAGGCGACACTGGCGATGGGCGAGCGCGAGTTGCAGCTCGTTGCCGCGCAGGACCGCCTCGTTTCGCCGCCGCGACGCTTCGTGCCCGAGAGACTATAGCGGCGCGATGCACGTTCCGGGCTTCGCCTACAATCCGATCATGCTGTTCGTCGAGGGTGCGATCATCGGTTTCCTGATCGCCCTCCCGGTCGGACCGGCGGCAGCGCTGTGCATCCGCCGCTCGATCACCGCCGGCGCCGTCGCGGGGTACATGACCGGTGTCGGCGCCGCGCTGGGGGACGCGGTATTCGGCGCTGTCGCTGCCTTTGGCCTCAGCTTCGTCGAGAGCTTCGTCGCCCGCAACGAAGCCTGGCTGCGCGGCATCGGCGGGCTCGTGCTCGTGGTCATGGGCTGGACGACGATGCGTCATCGCATGCGCGCGGTCGGAGATCCCGTGCCCGACGACCGCGAGCACCAGATCGCGACGCATTTCCACTTCGCCAGCTCGAGCTTCTTCATCACCGTCTTCAATCCGCTGACGGTGATGGCGTTCGGCGCAGCCTTCGCCGGGCGCGATCTGGCCGGTGTCGGTGGCAGCTTGCCCGACGCTGCCACCCTGGTCGCCGGTGTGTTCTGCGGCGCACTCGCCTGGTGGGCGATCCTGTGCACCGCCTCGGTGGCGCTGCGCCAGCATTTCACCGGCAAGGGTATCCTGTGGCTGAACCGCATCGCGGGCGCGGTGATCCTGGCCTTCGGGGTCGTGGCCTTGATCTCGCTGCTGCCGCTGCCCTGGCGCCACTGGGCCCGCGTGCTCGAGCTGACCTAGGCGAAGGTGCAGACGTCCTCGAAGTCGAACCGCGGATTCTGGTTGAACAGCTTGCCGTGGTCGCCGTAGCCGATGTTGCAGAGGAAGTTCGACTTGAAGCGGCCGTCGGGGAAGAAGGCCTGGTCGACGACGGCGTTGTTGAAGCCGCTCATGGCGCCGACATCGAGACCGATCGCGCGCGCGGCAATCATCAGATAGGCGCCCTGCAGGGTGCCGTTGCGGAAGGCGGTTCTGAGCGCCGCCTCCTCCTTGCCCGCGCCGATATAGTTGTCTTTCGCCGCCGGATTATGCGGAAAGGTCCTCGGCAGATGCTCGTAGAAGCGCGAGTCGTAGGCGACGATCGCGGTCACCGGCGCAGCCATCGTCTTGTCCAGGTTGCCGGGGCTGAGCGCGGGCTTCAGCTTCTCCTTGCCCTCCTTCGTGCGCACGAAGACGACCCGGCAGGGCTGCGAGTTCTGCGAGGTCGGGCCCCACTTCATGATCTCGTGGATCTGCCGGAGCTGCCCGTCGCTGACGGGCTTGTCCAGGAAGACGTTGTGGGTGCGGCCGGCGCGCAGGATCAGGTCGAGTGATTTATCGTCGATCATCCCGGCAGCGTAGCCAACCCCGCGGGCGCGGTCGAGTTTCGGCCTCGTAACCTCCGACCTCAGATGTAACCCTTGATCAGCTCCTCGGCGATCTGCACGGCGTTGAGCGCGGCGCCCTTGCGCAGATTGTCGCTGACGATCCACATCGAGAGGCCGTTCTCGACCGTCGGATCGGTCCGCACGCGGCTCACGAACACCGGGTCCTGACCGGTGACTTCCTTCGGCGTCACATAGCCGCCGGCCTCCCGGCGATCGATCACCAGGATGCCCGGCGCCGCCGAGAGAAGCGCGCGCGCCTCGTGCTCGTCGAGCGGCTCCTCGAGCTCGAGATTCACTGCCTCGCCATGGCCGATGAACGTAGGCACGCGCACGCAGGTCGCATGGACCTTGATCTTCGGGTCGAGGATCTTCTTGGTTTCGACCACCATCTTCCATTCTTCCTTGGTCGACCCGTCGTCCATGAACACGTCGATGTGGGGAATGACGTTGAAGGCGATGTTCTTGGTGAACTTCTTGGGCTCGAGGTCCTGATTGACGAAGAAGCTCTTGGTCTGGTTCAGCAGCTCGTCCATCGCCTCCTTGCCGGCGCCGGAGGTCGATTGATAGGTCGACACTACCACGCGCTTGATCTTCGCCGCGTCGTGGATCGGCTTCAGCGCCACCACCATCTGGATGGTCGAGCAGTTCGGATTGGCGATGATGCCGCGGCCCTTGTAGCCCTTGATGGCGGCAGCATTCACTTCCGGCACGACCAGCGGCACGTCCGGGTCCATGCGCCAATAAGAGGTGTTGTCGATCACGATGGCGCCGGCCTTGGCCGCGCGCGGGCTGTGCTCGGCCGAGACCTTGGCGCCGGGCGACGACAGGACAATATCGATGCCCTTGAAGTCGAACTTGGCGAGGTCCTGGACCTTCAGCACCTGGTTCTCGCCAAACGAGGTCTGGCGGCCGACCGAGCGCGACGAGGCGAGCGCCACGACGTCATCTGCCGGGAAATTCCGCTCGGCCAGGATCTGCAGCATTTCATGACCGACATTGCCGGTCGCGCCGACGACGGCGACTCTGTAACCCATGATTTCTGCGCCTTCGCTAGGGAGCGGAGGAGATAGGCGCTGAGGGTAGCTTTTGCAAAGATTCTTCGCCTCTCCCGTCTGACGGGGAAGGCTATTCGGCCGAAGCCCCTGACGCCTTGATGATGGGCAGCCAGAGGTCGAGGTCGTCCTTTACCACCTTTTGTGCCGCTACGGGCGGTCCAGGCGGCAGGGCTTCAATTCCCTGGGCCTGCATCTTCTCGCGGATCGGCGGCAAATAGGCGATCCGGTTCAGTTCGGCGTTCAAGCGCGCGACCACCGCGTCGGGCACGCCGGCGGGCGCAGCGAAGCCCATCCAGGTGTCGACGACGTAGTCCTTCACGCCGGCTTCGATCATGGTCGGCAGGTCGGGCAGCAGGGTCGAGCGCTTCTCGCTGGTGACGGCGAGCGCCTTGAGGCCGCCGGACCGGATCTGGCCGAGCACGGTGGGCGTGTTGAAAAGGCCCATCTGCACCTCGCCATTGACCACCGCCATGATACCGGCGGGCGTCGCGCGATAAGGCACGTGCTGCAGCTTCAGCCCGGTGCGCAGCTCGAGCAGCACGCCCGACATGTGGTGCGAGGTGCCGACACCGCCCGACGAATAGGTGTACTCGCCGGACTTGGCGCGGGCCTGCGCCAGCAGGTCGGCCACCGTTTTTGCGGGATTGGCCGGATGCACGATCAGCACGTTGGAAACGCCGCCGCTGATCGCCAGGGTCGTGAAGTTCTTCAGCGGGTCATAGCCGGGATTCTTGTAGAGCCCGATGTTGAACACCTGCGTGCCTTGCGAGACGAGGGCGACGGTGTAGCCGTCGGGCGCCGCACGCGCGGCCTCGGCGATCGCAATCGTGCCACCGGCCCCGGTCTTGTTGTCGACGACGACAGTCTGGCCGAGAGCCTTGGAAAGCTCGTCGGCGAAGAGGCGAGCCACGATGTCGGCGGTCGCGCCGGGCGCCAGCGGCACGATCAGGCGGATCGGCTTGCTCGGCCAGGTATCGGCGCGTGCAGCAACGGCCGGAAGAAGGGCAGAGCCCAGCAGCAGCGTGCGTCGTTTCATAGGCCCACCGAATTGGCGACGAGTTGCGCGAGCTGTCGGCGCAAGCGCGCGATCAGCGGCCCGGCACCACGCTGACCGAGCAGGTTCTTCATTTCGTACGGATCGCTCTTGAGATCGTAGAGCTCGTCGCACTCGACGCCGTTGAGCGACTTCTGTGTCCAGTGGATGTATTTGTGCCGCTTGGTGCGGATCGCCTTGTAGCTCATGCCGATCAGCCACGGCATGGCGTTCTCGCTGAAGTACTCGCACATGAACGACGTGCGCCAGCCGCGCTTGCTGCCGCTCTTCGACAGCGGGCGCAACGACAGGCCCTGGATGTGATCGAAGTCGTCGCCTTTGGCGCCGGCGAGGTCGAGCACGGTTGGCGCGATGTCGAGCGCCAGCACCAGATCGTCGTTCACCGTGCCCGGCTCGAACCACGCCGGGTAGCGGATCAGGAACGGCGAACGGATGCCCTCCTCGTAGGCGAAGCGGCGCTCGGGCCCGAGGCCGTGCTCGCCGAAGAAATAGCCGTTGTCGCCGAGGAACAGGATGAAAGTATTGTCGAGCTCGCCGGTCTCCTCGAGCGCCTTGAAGACATCGGCCATCCCCTCGTCGACCGAAGCCATCATCGCCGCGCGGAGACGGATCTCCTCCTCGGTACCGGCCTGCATGCCGTCGAGCAGCTTGCGCGAGGCCTTGTTGGTCCGCAGCTCGTGCGCCTCCGTCCAGGCCGGCTTCTGCTTCACGACCTCGGACGGCGCCACGGCGTTTGGCCGGCGCGGGAAATGTTCACCCTTGTAGAGATCGGCGTGGCGCGCGGCCGGCAGGTAGCCGCCGTTCTTGAAGTCGATCGTGCCGTCGGCCGCCTGGTAGGCGTCGGGATGGACCGCCTTATGGGCGAAGAACAGCGCGAACGGCTTGTCGCGCTCCTGTCGCAGGAACTCTACCGCATGCTTGTTCAGAAGATCGGTGATGTAGCCTTTGTGCTGGCGTTCCTTGCCGTCGATGTTCAGCACCGGATCGAGGATCGAGCCGTGGCCGGGGAAGCTGACCCAGCGATCGTAGCCCGGCCGTGGCCCGCCCGAGTTGCCCATGTGCCACTTGCCGACATGGGCGGTTTCGTAGCCCAAGCGCTGCAGGATCACGTGATAGTTGGGCAGGCGATGGCTGTGCGCGTCGCGCGCCACGTTGTCGATGATGCCGTGCCGGCTGGCGTACTGGCCGGTCAGGATCGAGGCGCGGTTGGGCGAGCAGAGCGGGGTCGTGTGGAAGGCGGCACTGAACATCGCGCCTTCGTGGCCGATCCGGTCGATGTTCGGCGTCTTCATGTAGGGATGGCCGCAGATCCCCAGCTCGTCGAACCTGAGATCGTCGATCAGGACGATCAGGAAATTGGGTTTGCGCTTCTTGTTCTTGGCCATCGATTTCCCCCTGCACGTCGCGTGCCGGAACGCACGCTAACGGGCGGTCTTGACGGAGACCAGAGGCCCGCGCCCTTAATCACCCGAACGCTTATCGAGGATCAGCAATGACCGACTCTGCCCTGCCTCTGGCGGGACTGCGCGTATTGGACATCAGCTCTTTCATCGCCGCACCGGCCGCCGCCGTCGTGCTCGGCGACTGGGGTGCTGAGGTGATCAAGGTCGAGGGGCCCGACGGCGATCCCAATCGCTCGATCATGCACGACTCGTCGAACTACCCGAAGGCCGAGGTCAACTATCCCTGGCAGATGGACTCGCGCAACAAGCGCTCGATCGTGCTCGATCTCAAGAAGCCCGAGGCGCGCACCGCACTCGACCGGCTGATCGAGAAATCCGACATCCTGATCTGCAACTTCCCGCCGCCGGTGCGCGACAAGCTCAGGCTCGCCTACGACGACGTGAAGGCGGTGAACCCGAAGCTGATCTATGCCTCGCTCACCGGCTATGGCGAGACAGGCCCCGACCGCGACCGGCCGGGCTTTGACGCCACCGCCTATTTCGCCCGCTCCGGCCTGCTCGACGCACAGCGCTACGAGGGCGGCCCGCCCGGCGTCCCGGGGCCGGCGCAGGGCGACCGCGCCACGGCCATGGCGCTGGTTTCCTCGATCCTGATGGCGCTGATCCATCGCATGAAGACCGGCGAGGGCTCGTGGGTCGGCACGTCGCTGCTCGGCAACGGCCTGTGGTCGTGCGGCGTGATCGCCCAGGCGGCCCTGGTCGGCGCCTTCCTGCCGCATCGCCCACCGCCCGACCGGCCGCGCTCGGCGCTGGGCAACATCTACCGCACCTCGGACGATCGCTGGCTGCAGCTCACCATCGTGCGCGCCGACAAGATGTGGCGCCCGCTGTGCGAGGCCCTGGGCCTTGCTACCTTGCCGGACGACCCGCGTTTCAGCGCGGAGACCGAGCGCCGTCTCAACTCGGCCGCCCTGGCGCAGATCATGAGCGACATCTTCGCGACCCGTCCGTACGAATACTGGCGCGAAGCGCTGGTCCGGCATGGCATCACCTTCGGCGTCATCAGCCGGCCGCAGGACGTGCCCGACGACCAGCAGGCCGTCGCCTGCGGCGCGGTGGTCGAGACCGCGATCCCCGACATGCCGCGCACGCTGGCCAATCCGATCCGGCTGAGCTTCGCCGAGCAGCGGGTCGCCCATCCGGCGCCCGCGCTGGGCCAGCACAGCGAGGAGGTCCTGCGCGAGGCGGGCATGAGTGCGGCGGAAGTCGCAGCGCTAAGGACCGCGGGAGCGATCCGATGAGCGAGCCCTTGCTGCCTCTCGCGGGGCTGCTCGTCCTCGACATCAGCACCTTCATCGCCGCGCCTGCGGCCGCTGTCGCCCTGGCCGACTACGGAGCCGATGTCATCAAGATCGAGGCGCCGGGCGAGGGCGACCCGCACCGCCACAACTACAAGCGTGCCGCCACCTATCCCCGGAGCGAGAACAACTTCCCGCTGCAGCTCGACGGCCGGCTGAAGCGCTCGCTGGCGCTCGACCTCAAGAAGCCGGAAGCACGCCCGGTGCTCGAAAGGCTGATCCGCCGCGCCGACATCATGATCGTCAACTTCCCGCCGCCGGCGCGCGAGCGCCTGCGGCTGCGCTGGGAGGATGTCGAGACATTGAACCCGCGCCTCGTCTATTGCTCGCTCACCGGCTACGGCGAGACCGGACCGGATCGCGACCGGCCGGGCTTCGACGTCACGGCCTATTTCGGCCGCTCCGGCATCCTCGACTCGGCGCGCTACGAAGACGGCCCGCCCGGCCTGTCGCTGCCCGCGCAAGGCGACCGCGCCACGGCGATGACGCTGGTGGCAGCGATCCTTCTCGGCCTGCGCCATCGCGACCAGACCGGCAAGGGCTGCTGGGTCGGCACGTCGCTCTATGCCAACGGCGCCTGGGCCAACGGCACAACGCTGGCGGGTGCCGCGATCGGCGGCACGCTGGTGACGCGCGAGCCGCCGCACAAGCCGAAGAATGCGCTGACCAACCTCTATCGCACCAGGGACGATCGCTGGCTGCAGCTCCTGATGGTGCGCGACGACCGCCTATGGCCGACTTTCTGCCAGGTGATCGGCCAACCGGAGCTCGCGAGCGATCCTCGCTTCACCGACCGGGAGGAACGCCGTCAGCGCGCGCTCGAGCTGCATGGCATCATCGAGCCGGTGTTCGCGTCCAGGACCTACGCCGAGTGGGAAGCCCTGCTCTCGACCACCGGCATTCCCTTCGGCGTGATCGGCCGGGCCGTCGACGTGGTCGACGACGAGCAAGCCAAACACGCCGGCATCTTCGCCGAGACGACCAATCCCGACGTGCCGCGCACCGTCAACAACCCCATCCGCCTGGGCTTCGCCAAGCCGCGCATCTCCGGCCGGCCATCCGCCGTCGGCGAGAACAACGAGGACGTGCTGCGCGAACTGGCTTACAGCGACGACGAGATCGAGGCGCTGAAGAAGGCTGGCGCGCTAGGCTGAGCGCCCTTGTCGTCCTGAGCGCAGCGAAGGACCTCACGCCAGCCGCAGACTCGCTGGTCGTTCGGTCAGGTCCTTCGCTACGCTCAGGACGACAGGACAATGCAGAGGGAGGTTGTCTTGGTACGCAGCGGCGAAATCGTCTTCACTGGGATGGACCGCGTGGTATTCGGCCGTCCGGCCGCCGAGGCCGTGATCCAGAGCGCGGAGCGGCTCGGCGCCAGGTGGGTGTTCCTGCTCACCAGCGGAACGCTCAACCGCACGACCGATGTGGTGCACCGGATCGCCGACGCGCTGGGATCGCGCTATGCCGGCGTGCATGACGACATGCCCGCGCACACACCGCGCGACGCGGTGGTCGCCTGCGCCAACAAGGCGCGCGAGGCCGGCTGCGACCTGCTGGTCAGCGTCGGCGGGGGCTCGACGACCGATGGCGGCAAGGCCGTCACCATCTGCCTCGAGCACGACATCCGCGAGCCGGACGGGCTCGAGCCCTTCCGCACGGTGGTCGACGAGATCACGGGCAAGCGCAGCTTTCCGGCGTACCGCGCGCCGCGGGTGCGCCAGATCTGCGTGCCGACCACCCTGAGCGGCGGCGAGTTCCATGCGCGCGCCGGCGTCACCGAGCCTCGGTTGCGGCTGAAGCAGGCCTACATCCATCCCGGCATCATCCCGCTCGCGGTGATCTTCGACCCCGCGATCACCGTGCACACGCCGGAATGGCTTTGGCTCTCCACCGGCATCCGCGCGGTCGATCATGCGGTCGAGACCTACTGCTCGATCGACGGCAACGCCTACTTCGACAGCACCTCGCTGCAGGCCCTGCGCCTGCTCGGTCGCGGCCTGCCGGCCGTGAAGCGCGACCCGGCCGATGCGGCGGCGCGGCTCGACTGCCAGATCGGCGCGTGGATCTCGATGACGGGCATCGTCAGCGGCACCCGCATGGGGGCGAGCCACGCCATCGGCCATGTGCTCGGTGGCAGCGCCGGGGTGCCGCATGGCTACACCTCCTGCGTCATGCTGCCGGCCGTGCTGGCGTTCAATTCGACAGTCAACGCCGACCGGCAGGCAGAGATCAGCGCCGCGCTCGGCGCGCCCGGAAAGCCCGCGGCCGACGTGCTCGACGGTTTCATTTCGGGTCTCGGCCTGCCGCGGAAATTGCGCGACGTCGGCGTCAAGCACGACGACCTGCAGCGCATTGCCACGAACTGCATGCTCGACGACTGGACCTTTTCGAATCCCCGCAAGATCAACGGGGCACAGGAGATCGTGCCGATCCTCGAATCGGTGTACTGACTCCTCAGTTTGTGGTGAGGATGGTCCGATGCATCGACGATTGCTGATCCGCTCCGCTGCTGCCGCAACCCTGCTGCCCGCCGCGGCGCGGGCGCAGCCGTTCCCCTCGAAGCAGTTGCGAATCCTGGTCGCCACGCCGCCGGGCGGCGGCCTCGATCTCGTGGCGCGCATCCTGGCGCAGGAGCTGACGAAGAGCGCCGGCCTGTCGATTCTGGTGGAGAACAAGGTCGGCGGTGCTGGCACCATCGCCGTACGCGAGGCGCTGCGCGCCCCACCCGACGGCTACACGATCCTCCTGGGCACGATCGGCATGCTTGCGGTCAATCCCTATGCCATGAAGGACGCGGGCTACAATCCGCCGACCGACATCACGCCGATCTGCATGGCGGTCGATTTCTCCAACGTCCTGGCGGTGCATCCCGACGTGCCGGCCCGCACGCTCGCCGACTATCTCGAGCTCGGGAGGCGGCCGGACGGCATCGACTACGGCACGGCGGGCATCGGCAGCGCCGGCCATCTCGCGGGCGAACTGCTGCGCGTGCGTAGCGGCGCGCGGCTGAACCACGTGCCGTTTCGCGGCGGCGGGCCGGCGATGAACGACCTGATGGGCGGGCACATTGCCTCGGCCATGGCGAGCGGTCCCACCGCGACCAGCGCGATCCGCGAGGGCCGTATCCGCGCGCTCGCGCTGACGGCCGCTCAGCGCACGCCGATCGATCCCGACGTTCCGACCATCGCCGAATTGGGCTTCCCCGGCTATGCCGCCACCAACTGGTATACGCTCGTGGTGTCGTCAAAAGTGCCTCGCGACATCGTCGACCGTCTCAACACGCTGATGAACGGCGCGCTCGGCGCATCGGAAGTGCGCGAGGCCTACGCCCGCCAAGGCATGATGACGCTCGGCGGCACGGTGGACGATGCTGCGGCCTACATCGCGCGCGAGACGACGGTCTGGAAGAAAGTGATCGCCGACGCCGGCATCCGAATGGAATGACGGCGAATTCCTCCCTGCGCGACGCGCGGGGAGGAACGCCAATCGTCAGACGCTGATCTCGTTCAGCTCCTTGCCGGCGTGCTCGGGCACCCAGAGCCAGACGCCGATCGCCATCAGTACCATGAACACCGGGATGCACAGGAAGGCGAGCTTGAAGGAGCCGGTCGACTGCTGTAGCGCGACCGTCGCGAACGGCCACAACACGAAGCCGACGAAATACGCGATCGCCCAGACCACGCCGTTGGCGACGCCGCGGATGCGGGTTGGAAAGATCTCCGCGGTGAGCACGGTGCTGGGCCCCCAGAAGCCCAGGAAGCCGAAGCTCCAGGCCAGGCCGAAGATCCACAGCAGCAGATGGTTGTCGGTGTAGATCCAGGCGACGAGGAACACCGCGCCCTCGAGCAGCGTGACGACGAAGCCGACCCGCCGGCCGAACCGATCGGCGAGCCAGCCGGCCAGCCACAGGCCGAAGAAGCCGACGATGCCCCAGGAGACGTAGAAGGCGCTGTATTCCGCCGTCGACCAGCCCTTCTCGCGGGCGAGGTAGAGCGGCATCCAGGCGCCGACGGTGCCGAAGATGCAGGTGCTGCAGCAGGCAACGAAGAGCGCGACGAACGTCGACGGCAGCACATCGGGCATGAAAACCTGGCGGATGCCGACCCGGTCGGCCTTGAGGAACCAGGCGCGGTCGACCTCGCTCACCGGTTCGCCCTTGCGCAACGCCGTCCCCACGCGCGTCCGGCGGTCCTGGGCCCGCACCCAGTACGGCGATTCAGGACAGGTCGCGCGCACATAGATCGCCAGCAGCGCGATGACGCCGGGCACCATCACCGCCGTCCGCCATCCCCAGTTCGCGGCGGCGATCCCCGTGATCGCACCCGCCAGCGAGGCGCCGAAGCACCACGCCGCGCGATTGATGCTGATGACCCGGCCGCGCAGGCGCGCCGGCCAGGTCTCCGCCACCAGCATCGAGCCGAGCGACCATTCCCCATTCAGCGCGAAGCCGACCAGCGACCGCGCGATCACGAACACCGCGAAAGTCGGCGACAGGGCGACGACCGGCATCAGCAGCGAGAACAGGGCAATGTTGATGGCGAGCAGGGTTCGCCTCCCGTAGCGGTCGGCCAGCCAGGGCCAGAAATAGAGGCCGGCGATGCCGACAAAGAGCGAGATCTGCAGGCCGGTCCGGTACTCCGGCACGGTGAGGTTGAAGTCCTTGATGATCAGCGGCGAGACGAGCGCGAAGATGACGCCGTCCATTCCGTCAAAGCCCCAGCCGAGTCCGTTGGCGACGGCGATGTGCTTATGCGTCGGGGTGATCGGGCCGTCGCCGGCGACGGCCCGATAGTTCGCGTTCTGCATGTGCTTTCGCTCAAGCGGGCCGACGATTGCCGGTTGAAACGAAGGCGCGTTGGGGAACCCACCCGCCCCATCGGCTGTGGTTGTGCTCATTGGCCGTTCCTCCTGTGCGGCGGGTTCGGTGCAGCCCGCTTTCTCTCTTCTTATTTTCGCTCAGCGTTGGCCCAAGGCCCCAAGTGTCATCTTTGCCGGAGCAAAGGCCGCTGCGTCATGTTCGATCATCGTCACCCATCGCGAGAAGGCTCACAAGCAAAACGCGGCATCACACTGCGGCACTGCAATCGCGATGAAGCGCTCGCCATCATTCATCTCGAGATCCTTCGCGGCGCTCAGAGCTTGTGAATGTATGTCCGTAGCTCTCTTTCCCCCTCATCCTGAGAGCTTGTGAATTTATCGGCCGGCAGTGAGGAGACGAATCTGGCTACCCCTCCGCCTCATCCTGAGGAGCGCAGCGCAGCGAAGCGTCTCGAAGGATGGCGACGCGAAGGACGCACGGAAAGTGCTGCGATCTCGGCATTTTTTCGAGGTTGTACGAGTTGCCACCCTTCGAGACGCTCCGCTGCGCTGCGCTCCTCAGGGTGAGGTAAGTGGGTGGCAAGATCGTCATTGAGTCGCGACGTCGATTTTTTCACAAGCTCTCGGGATGAGGCAGGCGTGCAGCCATCGACCGAAAGATTCACAAGCTCTCAGGACGACGGACATCAGATGAGAGCGCGAGCCGAACGTCCGGCAATCTCGCCACGCCGCCCGCCTACCAGTCGCCTACTCGCTCGCGTCGTGGATGACGATGCCGGCCAGCAGATCTGCCTGCTGCTGCCACGGCTTCTCGGCCAACACCTTGCGGGCGTGGTCGTACCCTGCCTTCCAGCGGTTCTCGATGCCGGCGCGGGTGAAGTCGATGTCCTTGGTGTGATCCTCGCCATCGAGGCGCGGCGACAGCAGGCGCACGAGATGCATCAGCGTGCCGCAACCGTATTCGGCCATGTCCTGGACCGCGGGATCCTCCCGGACATCGGGCGGGAGGCGTTTGGCGAGCTCGCGCACGACGTGGCGCAGGCGATGAATCTGCGCCTGGCGCGCGACGTGGCTCTTGCCGCGGCTGGCAAACTGGATGTCCTTGTGGCGCGCCATGACCTGCTGGATCGTGGTCGGATGGGCACCGACCGGTTGCCAGACATCGACCGCGAAGATCAGCGAGTCGCGGCGCGGCACGTCGTCGAGCACGACCTCTATCGGGGTGTTGGAATAGATGCCGCCGTCCCAGTAGGGCTCGCCGTCGATGGTCACCGCCGGGAAGGCGGGGGGCAGGGCGCCGGAGGCCATGATGTGCGCGGCGCCGAGCGGCATGTCGCGCGAATCGAAATAGCGCATCGCGCTGGTCCGCACGTTGACCGCACCGACCGACAGCCGCACGCGCCTCGCCTTCATGCAGTCGAAGTCGATCAGTCGGCCGAGCGTTTCCCGCAGCGGATCGGTCGAGTAATACGACGCTTTCTCGAGCCCGAGCGCGAAGGTCGGCCCCCAGATCGCCTGTGGGTTGGGCGTGAAGAAGCCCGGGATGCCGGACATGATCGTCGACAGGTTGGTGACCGCGTTGCCGAAAATCGACGTCGGCCAGAAATGGTCGATCGCTGCCTTTCGTGCCACGCCATCCCAGAATTCGCGAAGCCGCTCGATGCGCCGCCCCGGCTCGTTGCCGGCGATCAACGCGCCGTTGATGGCGCCGATCGAGGTGCCGATCACCCAGTCGGGCTCGATGCCGCCTTCCATCAGCGCCTGGTAGACGCCGGCCTGGTAGGCGCCGAGCGCGCCGCCGCCCTGGAGCACCAGGACCACCTGCTCCTTGATCGTGCGTTCCGCCGTCGACGGAACAGGGGCCATGGCGTTCATGGTCGGGCTCCTCAGTGGGCGGCGGTGCTGGCGGCGATCGAGGCGGCAACCTCGGAAGCCATGTGGAACTGCGCCTCGCGCGTGGTCACGCCGTGGCGATGAGCAATCCAGGCGAAGTCGGTCCAGACGACCCATACCGCGCCCTGCGCGTCGCGATAGACCAGCATGCGCACCGGCCAGTCGAGGCCGGCCTGCGGGTTGGCGGTCATGAACTGCGTGCCGAGCGGCGGGTTGCCGAAGATCAGCAGGATCGACGGCCGCAGCTCGATGCCGGCCTTGGCGGCGAGCGCCGACTGGTCGATCTCCTGAAAGAAGACGATGCCCTTGGCGGCGATGTCCTTCTTCAGGCGTGCGACCGTCTCCTCTACGCCGTAGGCGCTCTTCCGGGCGATCACGCCCGAGGTCGACGACGCGGCGGGTTTAACGCCTTCGGCGGCGACGTGCGGGGCTTGCGACAGCATCATCGCGAAGGCGAGGGCGGCAGCGGAGCAGGCTTGGGCGATGCAGTTGGGCATTGGAGTCTCCTTTGTGTGAGCGCGTTATCGCGTGACGCCAGAGTGCGGGACGCTGCTTGCGACCTGAAATGCCGTTGCGGCATCGGCTCGATGGTCTGGCGCTATGAGGCGGCGCGTGAGCAGGGCGCCGAGGCCGAGTGCCGCACCGATGCCGGCCACGCAGGCGGCCCAGCCGAAGCGATCGAAGACCAGCCCGAGCGCGGCGCTGCCCACCAGGCCGCCGAGGAAATAGCTCGCGAGATAGAGGCCGCTTGCGGCGCCGCGGTCGATCGTGGCGGCGCGTCCGACGAAGCCGGTGGCGGTCGCCTGGGCGAAGAAGGTGCCGACCGCGACCAGCGCGAGGCCGAGCAGAACGGCGGCGAAGCTCGCGCTCAGGAGCAGCGGCAGGCCCGCGGCGGCAAGGGCGAACGAGGCCCACAGCGCCGGTCGCGTGCCGATGCGGGCCACGGCCTTGCCGGCGAGCGGCGTGGTGACGATCGATGGCAGGAAGACGAAGTAGACCGTGCCCAGCATCATCATGCCGATGCCGAAACCGGGGCCGGTCAGCACGAAGTTGACATAGGTGAAGGTGCCGATGAAGGCGAACAGGATCAGGAAGCCGATCGCAAAGGCCGAGCGCAGCGCCGGCTGGCCGAGATGGCGCCGCCAACTGGTGACCGGCGAGGCGTGGCTCATGTCCGCTTGCGCCATCGGTGGCGTGCGCTCGACGGTGAACCAGACCAGCACGGCGCCGCCGAGGTTGAGCGCGGCGAAGACGGCGAAGTTGGCGGCGAGCCCCAGCTGATCGACCACGCCAGCAGCAAGCAGGCGGCCGAACAGGTTGGAGGCGACGTTGCCGGTGATATAGGCGGCAAAGGCGCTCGCAGTATCGGCCGCGCTGCTGTGCTCGCCGAGATAGGCGAGAGTGAGCGCGAAGGCGGTCGACATGCAGAGGCCCTGCGCGATGCGGAGCGCGGTGAACACCGGCAGCGGCGGCATGGTGGCCAGCAGCAGCGTCGGCAGCGACAGGATCGCGAGGCTCAACAGGATGCCGCGCCGACGATCGATCGTTCGGCCGAACAGGGCGACCGCGAGGCTGCCGACCGCCATGCCGATCGTGCTGGCGTTGACTGCGAAGCCCATCGCGCCCGGGCTCACGCCATAGGACGCGGTGAGCGAAGGCAGGATGGCCTGCGTCGCGAACAGGTCGACGACGGTCAGGAAGGCGGTGAGGCCGATCGTGAACGCGCGCAGGGCACCCGACATGGTCCGTATCCTTCGGATTACATGTTGTGGTCGTTGGGATCGTGCAGGATGTCGAACGACAGCAGCACGACCGGCGTCTTGCCCTGGTTGTTCCACCAATGGGCCGTAGCGTGCGTCTCGCGCGCCACCTCACCGGCCTTGTGCA
Source organism: Reyranella sp. (assembly GCF_965279465.1). Lineage (NCBI taxonomy): Bacteria > Pseudomonadati > Pseudomonadota > Alphaproteobacteria > Hyphomicrobiales > Reyranellaceae > Reyranella > Reyranella sp. The sequence goes on along the minus strand of NZ_OZ257242.1, from coordinate 972,725 downwards.
GGATCGGCACGGCGCAGTTGCTGGCATGCTCGACGATCTCGCCCGACATGACGTAGATCAGCGCCGGCCGGTCGCCGTGGCTGTGCCACGGCACGACGCCGCCGGGCTGCACCTCGAGCTTGCGCACGCGCATCATGTGGCCGGCGAGCGCAACCTTCTCGCCGGCGAGGTCGATCTGCGCCAGCACCTTGTCGGTCACTCCCTTGGCCGCGGCCGTCGAGGGCTTGGTGGCGTCGGCACGCATCTGGCCGGCCGGGCATTCGCCGGCGAAAGCCGGACTGGTGAAGGCAAGCCCCGCGAGCAGGGCCGAGGCAACGAGAGTCCGCTTGAACATGGGTATCTCCATCCGGTGAGCGCCACGACCGGGCCGGTCGCGGGCGATGGCACCAGCATCGGAGTCCCGGCGGCCGGACAGAAATGCCGACTGCGAATGGTTTCGATAGCCTGCCTGTCAGCGGCGTGCTTCGCCGGCTCGTCCCTATGAGCTCGCGTTGAGCCAGGGAAAGGCCAGCACCTCGCGCACGAAGGCGCCGACCGACGGCACGTGCGGCCGGCCGCGCACCGTCACGACCTGGATGGTGCGCACGATCTCCGGCTCGATCAGCGGCCGCACCTTGAGGCCGGGCATGGTGACGGCGAACTCGGGGATGAAGGTGAAGCCCAGCCCGGCCATCGCCATGCTCTGCACCCAGTCGTCGCGGTCGGAACGGAAGACGATGCGCGTCTGCGCGCCCTGCTGGCGGAAGATCCTGCCGGCGTGGCCGAAGTACTCGCACTGCACCCGGTTCACATAGGCCTGCTCGTGCAGGTCTGCGCAGCGCACTGCGTTGACCTTGTCGAACGGATGGCCCGGCCCGACGCCGATCACGAAGCGCTCGTCGTAGAGGCGGCGGGCATGGAAGCGCTCGTCGATCTCCTCCGGCTGGCCATACACGGCGACGTCGAGCTCGCCCTGCGCCAGCCGCTCCTCGAGCAGGGTGTTCGAGCCGTCCTGGACCACGAGGTTGACCTTGGGATGGCGCTCGCGAAAGGCCTGGAGGAAGGGCACGAAACGGCGCGGGCCGATGGTGCACATGATGCCGAGCTTGAGCTCGACGTCGTCCAGCCGGGCGAAGCTCCTGGCCCGTTCCTTGGCGGCATCGGTCTCGATCAGCACTTGGGTGAGGTGCGGGCGCATCATCTCGCCCAGCCCGGTGAGGTGGGTGTTGTTGCGCTCGCGGCGGAACAACGGCCCGCCGAGCTCGTCCTCGAGCCCCTTGATCGCGCGCGTGAGCGACGGCTGGGAGACGTTGCAGCTCTCTGCCGCGCGGGTGAAGTTCAGCGTCTCGCAGACCGCGAGAAAGTATCGAATCTGGTGCATTTCCACGGCAACAGTCCCCCGGAAGCGCGCCTATTGTGCCTCAACTGACGATAGCTTGCGGCTATGAATTGCCAGGCCAGTGGGTATTTCCCGTCATCGGGCTGCTGCGGCAGGCTGCAATCCTGATGAGTCTCACCCAGACGCTCCGACAATTGAGCCAACGCCATACGGCCGCGCTGTCGACACGCGATCGGGCCGATTTCGAGGACGAGCTCGATCGCCTGCGCATGATGCGGCTCACGGAGGAGGGGATCGGTCTCGGCGACTATCTGCCCGACTTCGCACTGAAGGACTCCGCCGGCCGGCGCTGGGTGTCGTCCGAGCTGCTCGACCGCGGGCCGCTGGTGCTGGCGCTGTTCCGCGGCGGCTGGTGCCCCTATTGCGACCTCACCATGGTTGCGCTCGAGGAAGCGCGGCTGGCGATCGAGGCGCTGGGCGCGCAGGCTGTCGGCATCATGCCCGACATGCCCGAGCAGGTCGCCGTGACCGCCCGCCATCGCGGCATCGGCTACCTGCTGCTGAGCGACCCGGCGAATGCCTACGCACGGACGTGCGGCCTGGCCTATGAGCTGTCGCCCAACCACATCCGAATCCATCGCGAACGCGGCCGCGATTTCCCCAGGCTGCACGGCGACACCAAATGGCGCCTGCCGGTGCCCGCGGTGTTCGTCGTGCGCCCCGACGCGCGGGTTGCGTTCGCCTTTGCCGATGTCGATCCGGCGCGCTGGCCCGATCCGGAGGAGCTGATCGCCTCGCTCGACGCCTTGCGTGATGCTCACCCGCTATCGACTCGGTAGCCATCCGGCATTTCAGCGCCGCGCCGCCGAAGCGCACCCTGCGATAAACCTCAACACCAGGAGATCGCACCATGCTTCAAGGCAAGACCGCCATCGTCACCGGCTCGACCAGCGGGATCGGGCTCGGCATCGCCGAGTCCTTTGCCCGGTCGGGCGCCAATGTCGTGCTCAACGGCTTCGGCGACACGATGCAGATCGAGAAGACCCGCGCTGAGCTCGCGCATGCGACCAACGCCCGGGTGGTCTATTCGCCGGCCGACATGAGCAAGCCGCGCGCGATCGAGCACATGGTGCGTCAGACCGCCGATACGTTCGGCAGCGTCGACATCATGGTGAACAACGCCGGCATCCAGCATGTTGCGCCGATCGAGGAGTTTCCCGAAGAGAAGTGGGACGCGATCCTGGCGATCAATCTGTCGTCGGCTTTCCACGCCACGAAGCTGGTGCTGCCGATGATGCGCGCCAGGGGCTGGGGACGGGTGATCAACGTGGCCTCCGCCCATGCGCTGGTCGCGTCGCCCTACAAGGCGGCCTACGTTGCGGCCAAGCACGGCGTGCTCGGCCTCACCCGGGTGACGGCGCTCGAAGCGGCCGAGGACGGCATCACCTGCAACGCGCTCTGCCCCGGCTACGTGCGCACGCCGCTGGTCGACAAGCAGATCGACGACCAGGCTCGCGCGCACGGGATCGACCGCGAGAAGGTGATCTCAGACGTGCTGCTGAAGAACCAGCCCAACAAGCGCTTCGTCGAGGTCGCGGAACTTGCGGCGCTGGCGTTGTTCCTGTGCACGGACCACGGCGCCTCGGTAACCGGCGCGGCGCTTCCGGTCGACGGCGGCTGGACGGCACACTGAGGCCGGCAGCTCTCCCTCGTCGTACCCTTCGAGGTCTCGGCGAGGCCGGGACAAAGGGCATCGACCACGACTACGCATGACACGACATGACACGGCGCGGCCGCAAGGCTTTGCGCTGTGTCGTCGTTGGATCCGCGCCTGCGGGCCACACGCGGATCCTCTAGCGAGAGCATAGGCACCGCGCATCGATCCGATAGGGAAGCGATATTTCAGTCCGGGACGGTGCGGCGGCAGTGTGCGGCCACCCGAAAGGGCCATTCACGTAACCCAGGAGACCATCATGAAATCCACCTTCGCCGTTGCTGCCGTACTGAACGCAGCCGCCCTGTTCGCCGCCGCCATTCCGGCCAACGCCCAGGGCGGCGCTACCGAGAAGTGCTATGGCATCGCCAAGGCCGGCAAGAACGACTGCCAGACCAAGCATTCATCCTGCGCCGCAACCTCCAAGAAGGACGGGCAGGCCGATGCCTGGCTCACCGTTCCCGCCGGCACCTGCGCGAAGATCGTCGGCGGCAAGCTGACTGCGTCGCAGAGCTGATCGTCCCCATCGGCCGCCGAGTCCGGTCCCTTCGGGCCGGCACAACCCCCGCCCCAACCCCACACCGGCCCTCCGGCCGGCGGCCGTCCCTTCTTCCGAGGAATTCGCCATGACCACTGCCGCTTTGGATACCGAGCCGCGCGACATGAGCCTGATCGCCCGTCTCGACCGGCTGCGCGGCACCGCGCGCCGCTTTCCCCTGTCGCTGATCGAGCTCGGCATGCGCTTCGCCGTCGGCGCCACCTTTTTCCGCTCCGGCATGCTCAAGCTGCAGAGCTTCGACACGGCGATCGCGCTGTTCCGCGACGAGTACCGCCTGCCGCTGCTGCCGCCCGAGCTTGCCGCGTATCTCGGCACGGCGGTCGAGCTGAGCGCTCCCGTGCTGCTGGTGCTCGGCCTCTTCGCCCGCGCCGGCGCCGCGGCGCTGCTGGCGATGACGCTCACCATCCAGTTCCTGGTCTATCCCGAGAACTGGCCCGAGCACCTGATGTGGGGCTCGATCCTCGCCTATGTTCTCAGCCGCGGCGCCGGTGCACTGTCGATCGACCGCATCGTCGCTTTCAACCTCTTCGGACGCGCCTAGAAAGGAATCCGTCATGGCCCGGCCGCACATCGTCATCGTCGGCGCAGGCTTTGGCGGGCTGAGCGCCGCCAATGCGCTCGCCGGCGCGGACGCCGACGTCACCGTCATCGACCGGCGCAACTACCATCTCTTCCAGCCGCTGCTCTACCAGGTCGCGACCGCCGGCCTGTCGCCGGCGCAGATCGCCTCGCCGATCCGCGCCATCCTGCGCCGCGCCGCCAACGTCCACGTGCTGCTCGGCAAGGTGAACGGCGTCGACCGGGGGCGCCGCACCATCGCCCTCGACGATCGCACGATCTCCTACGACTATCTCGTGCTGGCCACCGGGGCGCGGCACTCCTATTTCGGCCACGACGAATGGGAGACCGTGGCGCCCGGCCTGAAGAAGATCGATGACGCCACGGCCATCCGGCGCCGCATCCTCACCGCGTTCGAGAATGCCGAGGCCGCCGACAGCCACGAGGCACGCCGGCGCTTCCTCACCTTCGTCGTGATCGGCGGCGGACCGACCGGCGTGGAGATGGCCGGCGCCATCGCCGAGCTGGCGCGCGTGGCGTTGCGCCACGACTTCCGCAACATCGATCCGCGTGAGGCGAGCGTCGTGCTGGTCGAGGCGGGCCCGCGCGTGCTCGGCGCCTTTCCGCCGGTGTTGAGCGCAGCCGCGCATCGCTCGCTCGAGAAGCTCGGAGTAGAGGTCCGTCTCGGAACGCCGGTGACGCGCTGCGACGCCGAGGGCGTCACGATCGGCGAAGACCCGCTCGCAGCCGCGACGATCGTCTGGGCCGCCGGTGTGGCAGCGTCATCGGCCGCGACGTGGCTGGGCGCGGAGAAGGACCGCGTCGGCAGGGTGATGGTCGGTCCCGACTTCTCCCTGCCGGGACATCCGGAGATCTTCTGCATCGGCGACACCGCCCATGCGCTCGATGCCGACGGCAAGCCGCTGCCCGGGCTGGCGCCGGTCGCCAAGCAGCAGGGCGCCTACGTCGCGCGCGTGCTGCGCGCCCGGCTGGGCGGCAAGCCCCCGCCGAAGCCATTCCGCTACCGCGACTTCGGCACCATGGCGACGATCGGCCGGCGTGCCGCCGTCGCCGACTTCGGCTGGCTGAGGCTCGACGGCACGCTCGCCTGGCTGCTGTGGGGCGCCGTTCACGTGTCGTTCCTGATCGGCTTCCGCAACCGGCTGGTCGTCATGCTCGACTGGTTGTGGTCCTACGCAACCTTCCAGTCCGGCGCGCGGCTGATCACCGGACCGGGCTCGCATTAGCGCGAGCTTCGTGGTCCGCGAGCGCCAGCCTTGAGCGAAGCCGAAGGTCCGGAAGAGCACGAGAGGATGCGCCACTGCTCCGGATGACAGCGCGAGCCAAACGTCCGACAATCCCGCCATGGCCGCCCGCTTCCGGACCTACGCCGACTTCTGGCCGTTCTATCTCGGCGAGCACGCCAAGCCGTCGACGCGTGCGGTGCATTATGTCGGCACCATCGCCTCGGCGCTGGCGCTGGTCGTAGCGATCGCGACCCAAAACTGGTGGTGGCTGATCGCAGTGCCGTTCTCCGGCTACGGGCCGGCGTGGTTCGGCCACTTCTTCATCGAGAAGAACAAGCCCGCGACCTTCGAGGCGCCGGTCTGGTCGCTGATCAGCGACTGGCGCATGTGCGGCCTCTGGCTGACCGGCCGGCTCGGTCGCGAATTGATGAAGCACCAAATCCGCGGCTGACCGCCCGCGTGTCAGGATGCGGGTGCCCTCTGCCGTCCTTCGCTCAGTCATCCGCTTCAGGCCATGCAAAGGCGACGGCTGCGGCGAAGGTCGCCAGGACACCGATGCCGGCGACAAAAGGCGCCCATGCCGCGGGCAGCGATAGGGCGACCAGAGGCGCGAGAACGGTGATGACGATCACGATCGCGAGGGAGATCGACGCGCGTCCCGTCCACCAGGCGATGGTGCGACGCCACAGGGATGGCGTTACCGAAGCGCCCCCGAGACGTCTGCACAAATGGGTGGCCTCGACCAGCAACAGGAGGCTGCTCCCGAAGGCGGCCAGCATCAGCACATTGGGAGATGAGGACGATAGATGCAGGGCCAGCGCCAGGGAGAAGATCGCAAGCGTGCCGCCCACGGTCGCCAGCGACAGAGAGGTCCGTAGCACCGCGATGAGACAAACAGCGCCGCTCGCCAGCGCGACGGCGGCGACAAGCCCGGACGTCTCCACCCAAAGCGGCACGCCCACGAGAATGGGGATGGCGGGCGCAGGCACGAGGCGGTTCATGGCATGCCCCGACGCACCGGCGCGCGGCGCGCCAGCGCTGCGAGAGCCGCGTCGAGGGGCTGCTCCGGTTGCCATTCGGCGACGGTGATGCCCTCGCTGCGCAACAGCCGGAGTCGGGATGACCGCTCCAGCATCCACAGCGCACAGGCGACATCGCTGAGCGGCGCATCGGGCAGCACACGCCGCGTCAGCTCGACCGGACAGACAGCGAGAAGCACCACATCGTAGCCGCGTCCTGCCAGATCGACGATCGCCCGCGTGAAGCGCTCGTCGATGACCGGGCTGATGGCAATCACCAGGGCCTGACGCGGCAAGGCCGCCGCCGGCACGTAGTCCAGCGTCCTGGCCAGGTAAGTGAAATGCTGGGAGGCCGGGAGTGCAGACCGCAGCAACCTCTCCCACTGCCGCCGGCCGGCGGCAGGCTTCAGCCATCGCAGAGTGCCGCCGAACTCCACGTAGCCCACGCGATCCTTGCGGGCGATGTACGCCGACGCCAGTGCCGTGACAGCCCGCACCGAGGCATCGAGGGTCGAATGCGGCGACGCACCGGTTTCCGCCATCGTGTCGAGCAGAAGCACCACGTCGGCGCTGCGCTCCTGTTGGAACTGGTTCACGTACAACCGGCCCAGCCGCTGCGAGGCCGGCCAGTTGATTTGACGCACGCGGTCCCCCGGCGCGAACAGCCTGGTTTCGGCGATCTCGAGCCCGGTGCCGAACTGAGCGGCAACGTAGTTCCCGAAGGATGATCGCGTGTGCCACGGTCGGGGCAACTGCCGGATCATGGTAATCCGCGGATAGGTCTCGATCTCGACGGCCGGGCCAACGCGCGCTTCGTCGACCAGCAGGCCGGCGTCGTCCGACACACGCACGTTGAAGGGTCCGAGCACGAAGCGGCCGCGTGCCGTGGAACGCACGGCAAGCCTCCATTCGAACGTCTCGTCCGCCCTCAGGCTGGTCGCCAGGTGAGGCCCGCCCTCGACGAATTCAAAGGTGTTCGGCAGGGGCAGGAAAACTTCTATCGACGGTGACGTCGCCTGGGGGCAGGCGACGACAACGACCAGATCGAGGCGGTCGCCCTCGGTCAGTCGCATCGAGGTCAGGTTGGCGGTGATCCCGATGCTCGACGCCGCGACCGGCTTGCGGGCCGACAGCAAGGCCACGACCAGCGGTACGGCCGCCAGGAAGAGCTCGAAACGACCGACGATCAGCCCCAGCACCACTGTCCAGATCGTGAAGACGGCCAGCGATGCAAGCAGGGGCGACGGGAGCATGCTCAGCTTGCTTCCACTTTCGGGGTCGGCACGCGTCTCAGCACGTCGTTGACGACCTCGACCGTCGAGAGCCGCGCGACCCAAAGCTCCGGGCGCAGGATGATGCGATGGGCAAGGACCGGCACGGCCATCGCCTTGACGTCGTCCGGCGTGACGAAATCGCGGCCCTGCAGCACAGCCTCGGCCCGCACGACGGCTTGCAACGCCAGCGCGCCGCGCGGCGAGGCGCCCAGCGCCACCCGCTCATCGCCACGGGTCGCCCGCACCAGGTCGACGATGTACTCGTCGATGGCGTCATCGATGTAGACCTCCTCGAGAGCGGCCTGCATCGCGAGAAGGGCGTCATGCGACACGATCCCCGGCACCTCGGCGACCTCCTGGCGTCGCTCGCGCCGGCGCCGCAGCACCTCCTTCTCGTCCTGGCGCTCAGGATAGCCGACGGCGACGCGCATCAGGAAGCGGTCGAGCTGGGCTTCGGGCAACGGATAAGTGCCCTCGAGCTCGATGGGATTTTGGGTGGCGATGACGAGAAACGGCGGATCGAGCGGATACGACTGCCCTTCTATGGTCACCTGCCGCTCCTGCATCGCCTCGAGCAGGGCCGATTGGGTTTTTGGCGTGGCGCGGTTGATCTCGTCGGCGAGCAGCAGATGGGCGAAGATCGGTCCGCGTCTGAACTCGAAGCGGCCCTCGCGCTGATCGTAGATCGAGCTGCCGGTGATGTCGCCCGGCAGCAGGTCCGGGGTGAACTGGATGCGGCTGAACCGAAGTTCCAGCGCCTGGCTGAACAGCCGCGCGATCAGGGTCTTGGCGAGGCCCGGATAATCCTCGATGAGGATATGCCCGTTGGCCAGGACTCCCGCCATGACCTGGCGAAGGACGTGCTCCTTCCCCACGACGATCTCCGAGAGCGCCGTGAGGACGCCCTGGCATCGCTCCTCGACCTCGGCGATTTTCATCGCTCGTCCCCGATGCGTCGCACGAGCTCGGCGATCACCGGCAGTGACGGCCCGCGCCGGCTCCACCGGCGTCCGCGTGGCTCCTGCAGGAGCCCTCCACGGCCGCGCTCCTCGCTCAGCCGCACGAGCCTGGGCCACAACGACTCCTTGAAGTAGCGCGGGCTGGCGACGGCATGTTGCACGCTCTCCCTCAGCCGCACGACCATGGGCGCGATCTTGATCTCGGCGGGTTGGCCCCGTCGTGCCTTGTCGAAGGCCGATTGCGGCGTGCTTTCGAGCCGCTCTCGCATGTGGTTGTAGGCGTGGATCAGCACGACGGCGACGAAGGCCGCCACCGCGAGCCGCACGACGGACGGCCGATCATTGGCATCGACGACCGCATAGACAGACGTCGCGATCAGACCCAGGACGATGACGAGCACGAAGTAACGGCCCAGCAGCCCGATCCACACGCGCTTACGATACCGGGGCATGGCGCTCTTCTTCCTCGAGAGCAGCCTTGACGGCCATGAGGGCCTGCCAGGCCCTCTCGCGATGTTCGGGACCCAGTTCGTGCCGGCTGAAACGAGCGATCTCGAACAGGCCTGTCAGCGTGCGCACATCCGCATCGGGCAGCCGCGGAACTTTCAGGGCCGTCCGCATGAATTCCAGCACGGTCTGCCAGGGCAGGCGGCGGACGTCGGCGGTGGCGAGGACTCTCTCGAAGCGGCCGTAGCATCGGACGATGGCGAGGCGGGCATCGGGCAGGTGCCGCAGGTCGTCGAGGCTCTCCTCGACCGCCAGCTGCAGGGCAGGACGGTCGAAGGGCAGCGGCATTCCCCGGCGCCGCTCGGGCAACAAAGCGAGGTAGAGCCACGCCATGACGCCGAACGCGATGAGGGCGAGCGCCAGCAAGAACCCTTGCATGAGCCCGCCGACCAGTTCGGACGCGACGGCCGGCGGCTGTTCGGCGTCGGAGACCGTGACCGCCGCAGGCTGGCCGGCCAGCCCCGCCAGCCGCTGCGCGACCTCGTCGAGATTGATGCCCAGATGCTCCCTCAGACCGACCATGAGCAGGATCACCGCAAGCAGCAGAACTTGCGTCGCCGCCGCCCGTTTCCGAGCCTCCTGCAACTCGCGTCGCGGCCGCACGGCAGGACCAAGCAGCAAGGCGATGAACAGCGTCGCCAGACACACCAGGACGATGAATGGAATCCCGAGCCAGGCCGGAAGTTCGAGAACGAGCCTGCCCGACAGGCTTTCGACGGCGGTCACCGTTGGCATCATCCCCGCAACGGCAAATAGCAGGCCGATCAAGGATACAGCGCCAAGCGCCACCTTCCGTCTCAAGCTCATGCTGTCAGCTTGGACTCTATGCTCCGCAGGCTCAAGCTTCTCGCGAGCATGACGGCAGGCGCCGGTCTGGTCGCTGATCAGCGACTATCGGATGTGCGGCCTCTGGCTGACCGGCCGGCTCGGTCACGAATTGATGAAGCATCAAATCCGCGGCTGACGGTCCGTCGTAGAGGAAGGCACGCGGCGCCTCCTCACCCTCCTTCTGGTCTTCATCGCGGGAACAGCGAACGCCGAGACGTCGACGCTGCCCTGGCAGTAATGGAACCCGGCGCTGCTCGACCGCGCGGACAAGGAGCATAAGTACATCCTGCTGCACATGGCGGCGGTGTGGTGCCAGTGGTGCCATGTCATGGAGGGCACGACCTATCGCGATCCCGCCATCCAGGCGGCGATCCTCGACAGGTTCATCCCGGTGCGGGTCGACCAGGACGCCGATCTCGAGCTCAGCTACCGCTACGAGGACTGGGGCTGGCCCGCGACCATCATGCTCGACAAGGACGGCAACGAGATCTTCAAGCGCCGCGACTACATCCCGCCCGAGCTGTTCGCGAAGCTGCTGGTCGCCGTGATCGACGATCCCTCGGCGCTGCCGTCCTAGGCGATGGGTGCGACTGTCGATCCCGACGCCACGGGCCTGTCCGACGAGCGGCTGGCGAAGATCGAGGCGCTCGTGCGCCAGCGCGATGCGATGCGCGCCTACGTTCTGGCCTGGCTGATCGGGCACAGCGACGCCGACCTGAAGGCGGCGAAGAACATTGGCCGCTGGCTGATGGACTTCATGCGCAGCGACAGCGGCGCCTTCTACACCAGCCAGGATGCCGACGTGAGCCACGGCGAGCACGGCGACGTCTTCTACGCCAAGCCCGACGCCGAGCGCCGTGCCGGCCCGGAACCGCCGATCGACAAGCATTCCTATGCGCGCGAGAACGGCTGGGCGATCGCGAGCCTTGCCGCCCTGTACGACATCACGGGCGACGAGGCGCTGCGCGACGCGGCGGTGAAGGCCTTCGACTGGACCCTGGCCAACCGGCGCGCACCGAACGGCGGCCTCGGCCATGGCCGCGCGCCGCTATCTCGCGCTGGCCGCCGAGCTCGCTGAGGTGATCGCGCGCGATCGTCGCGACCCGGCCGGCGGCTTCACGGTGCGCCAGCCCGAGCCGGGCGCGAAAGGCGTGCTCGCCCGGCCGGTGAAGCAGGTCGACGAGAACGTGCTGGCGACCCGCCTGTTCAACCTGCTGGCGCGCGACACCGGCCGCGCGGATTTCCACACCGCCGCCGAGCACGGCATGCGCACCCTGATCGCGCTCGCGGAGGACGACCTGGTCGTGCCCGGCGCGCTGCTGGCGAATCGCGAGCTGTCGCGCGAGCCGGCGCACGTCACCATCGTCGGCGCCAAGGACGATCCGGCGGCGCGGGCGCTCTATACCGCCGCGCGAGCCTATCCGACGCGCTACCTGCGCATCGAATGGCTCGACCGCCGAGAGGGGCCGCCGCCTTCGCCTGCGCCAACGGCGCCTGCTCGGCGCCCATGTTCAGCGCCGACAAGGTCGCGCGCATGGTCGCCAAGGTGGATGATCGGTAGAGAGCCCGTCATCCCGACCGGAGCCGAGCGCAGCGAGGCGCAGTGGAGGGATCTCGTCTTGTGCAGCCGCAGGCATGATCAGGTCCCTCGGCTTCGCTCGGGGCGACGGGTAGGATTCGGATCCGGAGGTGCCCCATGCCGATCCCTATCCTGCGCGTCGCCCGCCCGACCGACGACATCGACGCCCTGCTGCCCTTCTACGAGCGCGGCCTGGGCCTTAGCGTGCTCTACCGGTTCGAGGATCATGCGGGTTTCGACGGCGTGATGCTGGGTCACGAGAAGGCACCCTGGCATTTCGAGTTCACCCGCGCCCCTGGCCATTCCGCTGGTCGGGCGCCGACCCCGGATAACCTTCTGGTCTTCTACCTGCCGGATTCGGCCGAGTGGCAGGCTGCGGTCGATCGGATGCGCGGGGCGGGTTTCGAACCCGTTTCGGCCTTCAACCCGTACTGGGACCGCGACGGTCTGACCTTCGAGGACCCGGATGGCTATCGCGTTGTTTTCCAAGCAGCTGCCTGGGGCCGCTAAAGTCCACCCCTTGCGTCGCCGGGGGTCGGAGGCCACATTGCGGCCGACACCGAAATCCCCGATCAGAGGCCTCATGGAACCGATGCTGCAGGGCGCCGCGCCGCAGGCTGCCCCCGCCGACCTCATCAAGGACAGCGACCAGACCAAGTTCGCTAAGGACGTGCTCGAAGCCTCGCGCACGACCCCGGTCATCGTCGACTTCTGGGCGCCGTGGTGCGGGCCGTGCAAGACCTTGCAGCCGATGATCGAGAAGGTCGTCAAGGAGGCCAAGGGCGCGGTCAAGCTGGTCAAGATCAACATCGACCAGAACCAGATGCTGGCCCAGCAGCTGCGCATCCAGTCGATCCCGGCGGTCTATGCCTTCTTCGGCGGCCGCCCGGTCGACGGCTTCATGGGCGCGGTGCCGGAGACCCAGATCAAGGAATTCGTCGGCCGGTTGGTGCAGGCCGCCGGCGGCGTACCGGGCGACGGCGCCGACGATCTGACCGCCGCGCTGGAGCATGCCAAGCAGGCGGTGGACGAGAAGGATTTCGCCCTTGCTGCCCAGATTTACAACGAGCTGCTCGAGGTCGCGCCGGACAATCTGCCGGCAATGATCGGTCTTGCCCGCTGCTATGCCGAGGAGGGCGATGCCGAGCAGGCCAGGGCCGTCATCGAGCGCGTGCCGGCGAAGGACAAGGGCAATTCCGAAATCGTCGCGATCTTGGCCCAGCTCGATCTTGCCGAGTTGGCCAAGGCTGCCGGCCCGGTGGCCGAGCTGAAAGCCAAGGCCGCCGCCGATCCCAAGGACTTCCAGTCTCGCCTCGACCTCGCCATGGCCTATTGGGCCGGCAACCAGCGGCAGGAGGCGATCGACGAGCTGCTCGACATGATTAAGGCCGATCGCAACTGGAACGAGGCGGCGGCGCGCCAGCAGCTGCTGAAGTTCTTCGAGGCCTTGGGGTTCACCGATCCCCTGGCCGTGGCCGGCCGCAAGCGGCTCTCGACCATCCTGTTCTCGTGAGCCGGCAGAACCCCTTCGATCCCGTCTTCGAGCAGCTTCCCGACACGCTGCCGATCTTTCCGCTGTCGGGCGTGATGCTGCTGCCCGGCGGCAAGCTGCCGCTCAACGTGTTCGAGCCGCGCTACCTGGCGATGGTCTTCGATTCGCTGGCCGGCCATCGCCTGATCGGCATGGTCCAGCCGATGCAGCCCGGCGGCTACGCGGGCGACGGAATGCCGGTCGAGGACGGCAAGCCCAAGGTCCACAGAGTGGGCTGCGCCGGCCGAATCGTGAGCTTCAACGAGACCGAGGACGGCCGGCTGCTGCTGGCCCTCTCGGGCGTCTGCCGCTTCGAGATCGGCCGCGAACTCGACCTCGCGCAGGGCGGCTATCGCCGCGTGTCCTCGCTGTTCGCGCCCTACCGCGCCGACCTCGACCATGCCGACGAGCTGGTCGAGCTCGACCGCGAGCGGCTGATGGCGGCGCTCGCCGCCTTCTTCCGCAGCCGCGGCCTGTCGACCGACTGGGACGCGGTGAAGCAGGCCGGCGACCGTAATCTGGTGACTTCGCTGTCGATGATGCTGCCGTTCGGCCCGGCCGAGAAGCAGGCGCTGCTCGAGGCCGCCGACACCACCGCGCGCGCAAAGCTGCTGATCGCCTTCCTGGAGATGGGCGCTTTCGGCCAGCCTCCGGACTCCTCGCCGCAGCGGGCCAACTGACCGCGGTCGTGCTACACTGACGCATGTCCCAACCGGAACCCCGCCGTGGCGGCGTCGACCCGAAACTGCTGGAGATCCTGGTTTGTCCGGCCTGCCACGGACCGCTGGAGTATGATTCGGCGGCGGGCGAGCTGATCAGCCGCAAGGCAGGGCTCGCCTATCCGATCCGCGATGGCATTCCGATCATGCTGGTGAGCGAGGCGCGCGTGCTGAAGGACGTGCCATGAGCCCCGAGGACGGTTTTCCCAAGTCGGTGCCCGACGCCGGCAGCTACGAGGCCGACGGCGCACCCTGGCCGGCGGAGCTCCGCGTGTTCAAGAGCGAAGGCCGCATCGAGATCGACTTCACGGACGGCAGGAAGTGCAGCCTGCCGGCCGAGTATCTGCGGGTCGAGAGCCCCTCGGCCGAGGTCCAGGGCCATGGCGGGCCGGCGACCAAGAAGATCGTGTCGGGCCGCCGCCACGTGAAGATCGCGGAGGTCGAATCGGTTGGCCACTACGCCATCCGCATCATCTTCGACGACGCGCATGACAGCGGCATCTACAGCTGGTCCTACCTGCGCGAGCTCGGCGACACCTACGAGGAGCGCTGGGCGGCCTACCAGGCGGCGCTCCTGTCACACGGCCTCAGCCGCGATCGCTGAGCCATGAGGGCCTAAACCATGAGGATCGTAATCGCCGGCGCTGGAATCGGCGGCCTCGTCGCGGCCATGTGCCTGCATCGCGCCGGCTTCGATGTCGAGGTCTTCGAGGCGGTGGGCGAGCTGAAGCCGCTCGGCGTCGGCATCAACATCCAGGCCGGCGCGGTGCGCATCCTGTCCGGCCTCGGGCTCGAGCCGGCACTGGCCGCGACCGGCATCGAGACCCGCGAGCTGCGCTACGCAAACCGGCACGGCCAGACCATCTGGGCCGATCCGCGCGGCCGCCATGCCGGCCTGCCCTGGCCGCAGTTCTCGATCCATCGCGGCGAGCTGCAGATGATCCTGTTCGACGCCGCAAAGTCGATGCTGGGTGCGGACCGGATCAAGTTCGGCCGGCGCATCGTGGGCTTCGAGCAGTCGGGCGCCAGGGTCACCACGCGCTTCGCCGATCGCGACGGCAAGGTCGTCGAGACGGCGGAGGCCGACATCCTGGTCGGCGCCGACGGCATCCACTCCGCCGTGCGCGCGCATTTCTACCCCCACGAGGGGCCGCCCAAGTGGCAGGGCATCCTGATGTGGCGCGGCGTCACTGTCGCCAAGCCGTTCCTCGGCGGCGCCACGATGGTGCAGGCGGGCCATCACACCCAGAAGTTCGTCTGCTACCCGATCAGCCGCGCCCATGCCGAGCGCGGCGAGGCGCTGATCAACTGGATCTGCGACCTGCACATGGGCGACAAGGCGATGCTGCCGCGCGAGGACTGGAACCGGCCGGGCAAGCTCGCCGACTTCCTGCCCAGGTTCGAGAACTGGACGTTCGGCTGGCTCGACGTGCCGGGCGTGATCCAAAAGGCGCACACCATCCTGGAGTTCCCGATGGTCGACCGCGATCCGCTGCCGCGCTGGAGCCACGGCCGCATCACGCTGCTCGGCGACGCGGCGCACCCGATGTATCCGATCGGCTCGAACGGCGCGTCTCAGGCGATCATCGACGGCGAGGCGATCACGCAGGAACTGATGGCCGGGGGCGATCCTGAGGTGGCCCTGCAGCGCTACGAGCAGCGCCGCCTGCCGCCGATGGCGCGCATCGTCGAGAGCAACCGGCGCAAGGGGATCGACATCATGCTCGACATCGTGGAGGAGCGCGCGCCGCAGGGCTTCTCGAGTCTCGACAGCGTGCTGCCGGCCGACGAGCTGGAGCGCATCGTCGGCGATTACAAGAAGCTGGTCGCGCAGGACCGCGAAACGCTTCTCAAGCTGGCGCGTGCCCAATAAAAAACCGGCCCCTTGCAGGACCGGCCGTGGCAGCGGTTTATCCCGACCATTACATCGCCGGGCCGCCACCGAGAGAGAATATGGCATCTGATGATGACGCTATTGTGGCGCTGACCTCCCGTCGTCCTGAGCGCAGCGAAGGACCTCACCGAACGATCGGACACGGTCCGCATGGCTGGCGCGAGGTCCTTCGCTGCGCTCAGGACGACAAACCGTGAGTCTCGGCCGCTCGATCGCCACGGTCGGCAGCTTCACCTTGCTGTCACGGATCGTCGGCTTCGTGCGCGACATCGTCCTGTCGGCGGTGCTGGGCTCGGGGCCGGTGGCCGACGCCTTCATCGTGGCGTTCAAGCTGCCGAACTTTTTCCGCCGCCTGTTCGCCGAGGGCGCCTTCTCGGCGGCCTTCGTGCCGCTGTTCGCGCGTGCGCTGCAGGGCGAGGGCCGCGATGCCGCGCTCAGCTTCGCGCGCCAGGCGCATGCCGGCCTCCTGATCGTGCTGGTGCCGTTCTCGCTGCTGATGATGGTCGCCATGCCGATGGTGATCTGGCTGCTGGCGCCGGGCCTGTCCGACGACCAGTCGATCTTCGACCTCGCCGTCACCTTCGCCCGCATCACCTTTCCGTACCTGGTGTTCATCTCGCTGGCCTCGCTCTATGGCGGCGTGCTGAACGGCATCGATCGCTTCGCCGAGGTGGCCTTCACGCCGGTGCTGCTGAATCTCGCCATGATCGGCGCCGTGCTCGGCCTCACGCCGTTCCTGCCAGATGCGGGCTATGCCGCATCGATCGGCGTCGCGCTGGCCGGCCTCCTGCAATGGCTCTGGCTGCTGTGGTCCTGCTCGCGCGACGGCGTCGGCATGAAATGGGTCCGGCCGCGCTACACCGAGCGGGTGCGGCGGCTGGTGCAGCTCGCCACCCCGGTGGCGATCGGCGGCGGCGCGCAACAGGTCGGCTCGATGCTCGACGTGGTCTGGGCCTCGCTGCTGCCGGCCGGCTCGATCTCGGCGCTCTACTACGCCGATCGCATCATGCAGCTGCCGCTCGGTGTGATCGGCATCGCCATCGGCACGGCGCTGCTGCCGCTGCTCGCCCGCCAGCTCCGCGCCGGCGCCAACGACGCGGCGATGGCCAACCAGAACCGCGCCATCGAGTTCGGCCTGCTGTTCAGCCTGCCCTCGACCGCGGCCCTCTGGATCCTGGCGGTGCCGATGATCCGGGTGCTGTTCGAGCACGGCCGCTTCGGACCCGACGACACGATGCGCACGGCGGCCGCGCTGGCGGCCTTCGCGGTCGGCCTGCCCGCCTTCATGCTGATCAAGGCGCTGACGCCGGGCTTCTTCGCGCGCGAGGACACGCGCACGCCGCTCTACATCGCGCTCGTCGCCATCGCGGCCAACATCGGCATGAACGCCGCCTTCGTGCTCGGCACCTCGCTCGAGCAGGTCGGAATCGCGCTTTCATCGTCGCTGTCGGGCTGGCTCAATGCCGTGCTTCTGGCAGTCGTCCTGATGCATCGCGGGCACTGGCTGCCCGATCGGCGGCTGATCTCGCGCACGTTGCGCGTTGCCTTGGCCGCGATCGGCATGGGCGCCGCGCTGGTCGGCGGGCTTGCCGTGCTCAGGCCGGCCCTGGCGCATCCCGACCTGCTGGGCGTCGTGGCGCTGCTCGGCTTATGCGCCGGCGGCGGCCTGCTCTATGGCGCGCTCGGCGCGGTGCTGGGAGTCGTGAAGCTCTCCGAGTTGCGCGCGATGTTGCGGCGCCAGCCGGGCGTCAGACCAGCCGACCCAACCGAACAACCGTGACGCCGCCGCGCAGCGGCCGGTTCGACGAGGGCATCACAAGCACGCAATTGTCGTAGGGCGTCGTCACCGGCTCGCCGTCGTCGTGACCAAGAACGGTGCCCGCCTTGGCGATCGTCTCCTGGCCCTCGAACTGGCGGGCCGGCATGAAGTTGCCGCGCCTGGTGGCGATCGCGTGCGTCACCTCGACAACCCGCTGCGAGGACGGCGACGGCTGCCTCCAGCCCGCCGGCAAATCGCGCGGCTCGACGATGCCCGTCTCCACCAGGAAGCGTGCCGTCACATCCTTGGCGACCGCCACCGACGACGCGCGCCAATGCTGGCCGGTCTCGATCAGCAGAGCGTTCTTCGGGCTCCTGGGATCGCCGAACCCACCGTAGTCGCGCATCCGCATGCCTGCGGCGTGGCCCGCATCGGCAATGATGTCGACCGGTGAGCCGACCTTCTTCGCGAGCTCGACACCCTTGGCCAACGGCCCCGCGAGCATCAGCGGCACGCCGTCGTCGTGCATGGAATGAAGATCGAGCAGCAGGTCGGCACGCTCGACGAACGGCTTCACGACCTGCGCCCGGCGTGTCTCGACCGTGGTCGCCGGCTGGTCGAGCCGGCCCCACGTGCGATTGAAATCTTCGTCGATCATGCGCGACTTGAACGGCGTTCGCGGATCGAAGGAGTGATAGGCTTCGATATTGTTGAAGGCGAGAATCAGAGTGCCGCTGCGTGGCTTCAACCCTTGCTCCAGCAGCGCATCGACCACGACGGCACCCGACACCTCGTTGCCGTGCGTGAGCGCCGTCACCATCACCGTCGGTCCCGGCTTGCCGCTCCCGATGACGTGCACATAGGGCGCGTCACCCTTCTCCCATTTGCGCAACTCGGGAAACGCGAACTCGATTGGCGGGTTGTCGGACATGAAGCCTCCAACCCTCCGTATAAATCATCCGTCGGACCGCACAACCAGCACGAACAAGCCCGCTGCGCTGCGTGACGCAGCGGTCTCGCGACATCTGTTCAGCGAACGCGGTCGCCGCGGCAGTTGTACGTACGGCCGAATTCGTCCTTCATCGTCACTGAATGCGGGCCGCATACGGTACTTATCGGGGCCATATTCGGGACCACCGCCTGCTCCTGCATCGGCGAGGGGACTTCGTCGGGTGAGCTGGGGAGAGTCCGCGCTGGATTGACGGCAGGCTCCGAAGGCGCCGTCGAGGGGCTCGGCATCTGTGCAAGAGCCGTTCCCAGCGGCAGGACGAAAGCGACGGCGGCTGTAACCATAAGTCTCTGTATGCGTAGCATGCTCCGCTCCACTGCGTTCCATCTCTCTGGCAACGTCTTCTGTGCGAGGGGAGTTGCGTTCGTCAGCCGCCCTGCTCATTAGGGTCACACAAGGACCGGATGGCGCGCGGCAGGTCGCGCATATGCGAGATCACGACCGAGGCGCCGGCATCCAGAAGTTCCTGGCAGAGCCCCTCCGTGGCATGGCTTCCCCCGGCAAAACCGACCGTTTTCATCGCCGCCGCCCGCGCGCCGGCAATGCCATGCCTGGAATCCTCGATCACGATGCAGGCCTCGGGCAGATGGCCGGTAGCCCGCGCCGCGTGAAGATAGATATCCGGCGCGGGCTTGCCTCTCGCGACGAGAGCGGTGCTGAAGATGTGCGGTGCGAAATGGCCGGTGAGACCCGTCGATTCCAGCTTCATCCGCAGCTTTTCGGGCAGGCTCGACGAGGCGACGCATTTTGGCGCTCCGGTCAGCACCTCGAGTGCCAGCTCCACGCCCGGCACGCGCTCGAGGTCGCGCAGGCACCGCGCCCAGACCCGCCGTTCGCGCTCCTCCAGCAGGCCCTCGGGCATGTCGCGCTTCAGTTCCCCGAACACAATCTCATACATGTCGCGGCGGGCGATGCCGACAAAGCGCTGGAGCAATTGACCGGCCGTTGCCGTGCAGCCAAAGGGACCAAGCAGCTCGGCATCGACGGCGTGCTCCAGCAACTCGCTGTCGACCAGGACTCCATCGCAATCGAAGATGAGGAGAGCGGACATGTTGTCCGCCCTTGTAGCCCCCGTCGTCGGCCTTCGCGAGCAGACCCAGACGCTCACGCCTCCTTGTACCAGTTGGCGAGGTCGAAGGTGTTGTTGTCCCAGCCGCTCAGCTCGTTCACCAGCTTGTTGCTGACGGCGGCGGCGTCGGGCCGCATGACCAGCGGAATCACGACCTGGTTGTTCACGACCAGCTCGTTCAGCTTTATCAGCATGGCGGTGCGCTTGACCGGGTCGAGCTCGACCTGCGCCGCTTGATCGAGGTCTGGTAGACGAACTTCAGCTTGTTGCCGTCCTTGGCGCGGATGCCATCGGATCCTTTGGCCCAGCCCGCTTTGTCGAGCAGGGCATTGGCCTTGTCGACGTTGAATTCGTAGCTGGTCGTTTTCGAGCGGAAGCGCTCCGGGTTGTTGATATAGTTGGCCGTCGCCTGGCCGATGCGGCCGTAGATGTGCTTCTCGATCGAGTCGCGATCGATCAGCAGGGCCATCGCCTGGCGCACCGCCGGATCGGACAGGCTGGGATGCTTCGTCTTGAGGTTCGAGCGCTCGCCGTCGGCCTCGGTCCATGGATCGGTGCTGTTGAGCTGCATGTGCTCGATGCCGCCGCCCGGCGAGATGACGACATGGCCTTTGCCGCCCTTCTCAAGTCGCACGAGGATCTCGTCCTCGACCTGCATGTTCCAGGCGAAGTCGTACTCGCCGGTCTGCAGCACCGCGCGCGCGGCCGAGACGGCATCGCCGCCGCCCTTCATCTCGATGCTGTCGAAATGTGGCCGGTTCGGCACGTGATAGTTCGGGTTGATTACGCCCGTAACCAGGTCGCCCGGCTTGAAGTCCTTGAACAGGTAGGGCCCGGTGCCGACCGGCTCGAGGTTGGGCGGCGCCTCTCGCGACTTGGCGCCCGTGTAGTCGGCGAACAGATGCCTCGGAATGATGCAGCCCGCCCAACCAACGAAGGCGTCGGCCCAGAACGGCGTCGGCTGCGCGAATTTCACAAGCCCGGTGCACTGGTCGATCTTCTCGACCTTGACGTCCTTGTAGGAGCCGCTGGTGACCGTCGCCGTGGCGGGATCGTTGGCGTACTGCCAGGTGAAGAGGACATCGTCGGCGGTGAACGGCTTGCCGTCGTGCCAGGTCACGCCCTGCTTCAGCTTCCAGGTGACCGATTTTCCGTCGGCTGCCAGCGTGCCGTCTTCGCGCCCCGGAATGGTCGCCGCGAGAACCGGCCGAAGGTTGCCGTCGCGGTCCCAGGCGGCGAGCCGCGAAATGCGGATTGAGCAGGGTGGTCCCTGCCACCACAGCACCTTGAGCGGACCACCGCCGAGCGGGTCAATGCCGGTTCGAGAGGCCCTCGGCGCGCGCCGGACCGCTCAGGATTTCACCCTTGGGCAGTTTTCCTCGGACGACCGCCTTTGCGGCCGTTTTCGCGTGATGCAGCCGTCTTCGCCTTGCTCCGGGCTCGTCCGCCTGCCGCTCCCAATTGGCGCGCCATCCAGCTCTTCGAACCCAGCATGCCTTGGAGCAGAGATGGAACATACAAATCCGCATCCAACCGCGGCCAATGAAGACCAAGTCCGGCGGGACTGATCTCGATCTGGGCAAGATCGGCCGCTTCCGCGCCGGCCAGTCCCTCCGCCAAATCGGCCGGAAATGCGATCTGAACGCCCGTGTTCAGCGCCACGATGATACGTGAGGATCGCCGATCGTAGCGCGCAGAGACGGCATGGCTCGCCTGACGCTGCGTCTCCATGCGAACCTCTGCGCGGCGCAATTCTCGTTCAGTAATGGCCATGGATCGATCTCCATTTTGTGCAAAGGGTCTGCAGTACGGTCAGCAACGCATCCGCGATGCCGTTAACCTCACGTAACGAGAAGCCGTAGCTTTGCCGCAGTACCGGCGGACCCTCCGGACAATTCAGCACGAAGACGGCTTCGCCCCCTGTGCCTTTCACGTGGACATGCGCTGGGCGGTGATCGTTCGGATAAATAACAACGTGCGGCCCACGCACGCGATGCACCGTCGGCATCGTGCATCCCTACCATTTACCTAACCGGTTGGGAATATCTCTCCAAGCCGCCCTTGCCCTTGCTGGCGACTTGAGCGATATCCGCCCGCCCTCGCCTTCCACCGGCGGGGTGCGCGGCAGTCCAAACCCCGCGCCTTCCACCTCGAGCGGAGTCCACATCCCATGCCTGACGTCACCACCGGCGCCACCGCGCCCAACCCGCATCTTGCGCAATACCAGGCGCGCGGGCTGAAGGGCCGCATCCTGTCCGGCGTGCAGCCGAGCGGCAATCTCCATCTCGGCAACTACCTCGGCGCGATCCGCAACTTCGCGCGCCTGCAGAACGACTACGCATGCCTTTATTGCGTGGTCGACCTGCACGCCATCACCCTGCCGCAGGATCCGAAGCTGTTGCCCAACCAGACTCGCGAGATCGCCTCGGCCTACCTCGCTGCCGGCGTCGATCCGAAGCGGCACATCATCTTCAACCAGTCGATGGTGCCCGAGCACGCCCAGCTCGCCTGGATCTTCAACTGCGTCGCTCGGGTCGGCTGGATGAGCCGCATGACCCAGTTCAAGGAGAAGGCGGGCAAGGACCGCGAGAATGTCTCGCTCGGCCTCTACGCCTATCCCGCCCTGATGGCTGCCGACATCCTGATCTACAAGGCCACGCACGTGCCGGTCGGCGAGGACCAGAAGCAGCATCTCGAGCTGACGCGCGACATCGCGATCAAGTTCAACAACGACTTCAACGCGCCCGACTTCTTCCCGGTCACGGAGCCGCTGATCTTCGGCGCGGCGACCCGCGTCATGAGCCTGCGCGACGGCACCAAGAAGATGAGCAAGTCCGATCCGTCCGACTTCTCGCGCATCAATCTGACCGACGACGCTGACGCGATCGCGGGCAAGATCCGCCGCGCCAAGACCGATCCGCATCCGATGCCCGAGACGGCATCGGACGCCGAGAAGAGGCCGGACGCCGACAACCTGCTCGGCATCTATGCAGCGCTCGCCGACAGGGAGAAGGACGCGGTGATCTCGGAGTTCGCCGGCAAGCAGTTCTCCGAGTTCAAGTCGGCGCTGACCGAGCTCGCGGTCGCCAAGCTCGGCCCGGTCGGCGCCGAGATGCAGCGGCTGATGAAGGACCCAGGCCATGTCGACGCCGTGCTGCACGATGGCGCCCAGCGCGCCCGCGACATCGCCGCGCCGATCCTGGAAGAGGTCTATCGGACGGTCGGCTTCCTGAAGCCTTGATGGGCTTCTTCAAGCCTTCCTCCGTCTGCGGGGGAAGGCAAAAGTCTCGGTACGGCCTATCCTTCCATCCGCGTCAGCGCCCACTTCACAGCCGCGCCTTCCGACGGCACCTGGCCCACGAGCACGATCTGTTCGGTACGGCGGAGACGGCCGTCCTCGCCGAGATAGATGCTCTCGGCGAGACCGATGCCGGCGCCGCTCGCGCGCAGGCGCCAGCCGCGCCCGCTCGGCAGGCGCATCAGCACGGCCTGGCCGCTCTGCGCCAGGGTTGCCTTGACCGTCGGATGGAGATGGAAGCGCACGATGAAACGGCGGTCCGGCACCGTGACCGGCCGGCCGTCGGGACCGCCGAACATGTCCTCGCCGCGCAGGTCGCCGCCGTCGGCCGAGAGCCACAGGCGACGGCGATGGATGATGCCGTAGAGCGAGCGGTAACCGTCGTGGCTCATGTCGAGCCACTGCGAGCCCTGGTCGTCGGCACGATCGACCAGCACATTACCGGCACGATATTCCAATGATCCGTGATCGGTGATCTCGGTCGAGTTGGTGTCGTCGACCACGGCGGTGGAGTGTGCCGCGGTGAAGCGCATGAAGCGGCGCCATTCGGTCGGCGCGCCGGGATAGGTGCCGCAATTGACGATGAGGCGCTCATGCGCGGCGCTCATCTCGAAGGAGAGCGTACCGGCATGCGCGGTGCCGTCCATCCCGCGGCCGGGCGGGCTGCCGGCATCGACGATCACCAGCGAGGTGCCGGCGGTCATGCGCTGGAAGCCGCTGGCCAGCGCCATGGTCGGCGCCGCCTCGCTCGAGCCGGAGCGCGCCAGGACCAGGTCCATCAGGGTACGCTCGCCCTCCCAGCTGCCGTTGAACAGCGCCAGCCCGCCATCGCCGTGGCGGAAGAAGCGCAACATCGGCGCCATGCGGTCGACCGCCGCGATCAGCTCCGCCGGCGCGCGGCGCTCCGCCGAGCCCAGCGCCGCCCGGACATCGAGCAGATGGCGCAGCACCGCGACCTGCAGGTGCGGCGCGCGCTCGGCCACGACGCCGTCATGGCCGACATAGCGCTTCGCGAACCTGGCGAGCCGACCGAGATTGTGCTCGAGGCTCTTCTCGAAGCGCTTGCCGTCGCGCAGGAAGGCAAGGTCGGCGAAGATCATCGCCTTCAGGACGGCCACGGCCTCGTGGCCGATCATCCCGGTGCGGGCAGCGCGGCGCAGATGGGCGCGCTGACGGCCGATTGCGAGGACGAAGCGCGCCGGGAAGCCGGGATCGGCCGCGGCGGCGAGCCAGTCGTAGTGGCGGATCCAGTGGACGATCCGGTTGGCCAGCACGTCCCGCTTCCAACTGTGCGGCGACCAGCGCCATTCACGGTCGCTCCAGTCCTCGATCAGCTGGACGGCCAGAATGGCCGCCGAAGGGTCGCCGCAGTCGCGCAGGTCGCGCAGCCAGGCAAAACCGTTCAGCGCGTCCAGCCACAGCGCACCGGCGCCCGCCCGGCGCCACGGCGGGTCCTCGCTCCGGGGCATCACGGCGCCGACCTGGCCATGCACCATCAGCTCGCCCGCGACCAGGCGCATGCCAACCACGGCATCGCCGGGCCACGAGTCGGGCGCCACGGCAAAGAAACTGCGGGGGCTGCGCTGGCCCAGCGTCAGCGAATAGAGGCCCGAGCCCAGCAGCCAGCCGCTGAAGGGCAGGCGCTCGGCCGGAACCGACTGGGCCGTCGAGGAACGGATCGGGCGGGACCCGGCGACCATAGGCCCACCGGATCGTCTTGCGTCAGCGACCAGGGTCATTGTTCTTCTGGCTATTGGCCCCGCGTTGCGCGCGAAGCTTTTGAGAGGTTGCCAAGTTTAGCGCAGCCAACGGCCTCTGGCGATGCCTCGATACCCCTTGAACGGCGTACCGGCGACCCCAAATTGTTACCAAGGGGGCGCCTTGATGGGTCTCCGGGCACTCGCTCTTCGGAGGAGGGGTCTATGAGCCGCGTATCGATGTTCAGTTCGCCTTTACTGCTGGGTTTCGATCAGCTCGAGCGTACGCTCGAACGGCTGGCGAAGAACGCCGAAGGCTACCCTCCCTACAATATCGAACGGATCGGTGACGATGGCCTGCGCATTACGCTCGCTGTCGCCGGTTTCACGTCGGACGACCTTGTGATCGAGCTGGTCGAGAACCAGCTGTCGGTGCGGGGCAAGCAGGCTGACGATACGGATCGCGTCTATCTTCATCGTGGCATTGCTGCCCGCCAGTTCCAGCGCGTCTTCATGCTGGCCGACGGCATCGAGGTGACGGGAGCTCAGCTTGACAACGGGCTGCTCTCGATCGACCTCGTGCGGCCGCAAGCCGAACCGCGCATCCGGACCATCCGCATCGATTCCCGCACGCAGGGCGGTGCGGACAAGACGATCGACATTACTGCGCGCCGTACCGGCTCGCGCTGAACGCTGCCAAGGAGGTAGCCATGGAAAACAATCAGACGACCACCCCCGTCTTCACCCCCCTCGCCGACGATGCGTTCCTGAGCTTGGGCACGCAGCAGATCGCCTACATCAAGTCGGTCGCCCTGCCCGATGGCGCACATGCGGTAGGAATCTTCTCCGCCGACGGCCAGCCGATGGCGGCGGCGGCCTCGATCGAGATTGCGCAGGCGCTCATCCGCCAGCACGAACTCGAGCCGGCCCTCGTGCACTAGGCCGGGAGGTCGGACGACCTAAGCCGCGCTCTGCGCCGGCATCGTCTCGATGAGCAGGGCGTAGAGCGCGTCGGCGCTCTCGGTGGCGCGCAGCTTCTCGACCAGGGCGCGGTCGCGCAGCAGGCGCGAGACACGGGCCAAAGCCTTGAGATGATCGGCGCCCGCGCCTTCCGGCGCCAGCAGCAGGAAAACCGTGTCTACCGGCCGCTCGTCGATCGAATCGAAATCGACGGGGTGGCCCAGCCGCGCGAACAGCCCCACCGGTTTGGAGAGCGCTGCCATGCGGCCGTGCGGGATGGCGATGCCGCCGCCGATCCCGGTCGAGCCGAGCCTTTCGCGCTCGAGCAGGCGGTCGAAAAGGCGGCGCTCGTCGAGCTTGAAAAGATTTGCGGCCTTGCCGGCGAGTTCAGCCAGGAGGGCCTTCTTGCCGGACGCTTTCACGCAGGCCAGAACGGCATCTGGACCGGTTAGCAAATCGGCGATTTCCACTTTTTCACCAACGAGTTAGCAGATCCGGACCGGACGTGCCGGCCGCCGCGAAGGCGCCCCTATAGGCGCGTCGCCCGAACCGGTCAAGGCCGCCCATCGGTCGCCTCGCGGGCGTTAGTCGGCCGGCCCGGACAAGGCCTGCGCGGCGATCGCGGCGGAGATCGGCGCGGTCGGAAGGGAGCGGCTCATGCCCAGCCTTCCCAGCCGCCGGCGCTCGGCCGACGAGGGAATGCGCATCGCCTCGCGGTACTTGGCCACCGTGCGGCGCGCGATCTCGATGCCCTCGCCTTTGAGCAGGTCGACGATGCGGTCGTCGCTCAGCGGCTGCGCGCAATTCTCGCCGCCGACCAGCAGGCGGATGCGCGAACGTACCGATTCGGACGATACGACGACGCCCGGCGTGCGCGCCGGCAGCGCGGAGGTGAAGAAATACTTGAGCTCGAAGATGCCGCGCGGCGTGGCGATGTACTTGTTGGAGGTGACGCGGCTCACGGTGCTCTCGTGCAGCTCTGTGGCGAGGGCAATGTCGCGCAGCACCAGCGGGCGCAGCGCGCTCACGCCCTTGCGGAAAAAGCCGTCCTGCTGGCGCACGATCTCGCGCGCGACCTTGAGGATCGTGGTGGCGCGTTGCTCGAGGGTCTTGACCAGCCAGTTGGCCGACTGGAAGCGCTCGGCGACAAAATCGCGGTCGGGCTTGGCGCGCGCGCCCTTCATCAGGGTTGCGTGGTAGTTGCGATCGACCAGCACCTTGGGCAAGGCATCGGTGTTGAGCTCGATGTGCCAGCCGTCCTCGCCGGTCTCGGGATCCTTGGCCGGCGTCAGGAAGAGATCGGGCTGAACCGGCTGGATCGGCTCGAAGTCGAACTTCTGGCCGGGCCGCGGGTCGAGCGTCCGCAGCTCCGCCAGCATCTCGCGCAGATCCTCATCGTCAACGCCGCAGCGCCGGCGCAGCTGGCTGAGCTCGCCGGCCGCCACGAGATCGAGATTGTCGAGCAGTGCCTTCATCGCCGGATCGAGGCGGTCGCGCTCGGCGAGCTGGGCGCCGAGGCATTCCGCCAGGCTCCGGGCGAACAGGCCGGCCGGCTCGATCTGGCGCAGCCGCGCCCACACCCGTTCGACGGCTTCAAGGCCGACGCCGACCGCCTGCGCGATCGCCGGTGCCTCGAGGCGGCAGTAGCCGGCTTCGTCGAGGCCTTCAGCGAGCTTCAGCGCCAGGCGGCGATCGCCGAGGTCGCTGAAAATAATCTCGATCTGCTCGAGCACATGCGACGCCAGCGACTGCGCCCGCTCGGCGACGAAATCCAGTGCATCGGGCGCATCTTCGCGCTGGGCGCCCTTGGCGCCAGCGCCGTCACCGCCGCGATCGGCGAATTCGCGCGTCCAGCGATCGTCGGCTTCGGCCAAGGCAGGCGCTACCGCAGCCAGCGCCTCGGCCGTGTCGGTCGGCGCATCGGCGAGAGGGGGTTCGCGCTCGGAGATCGGCCCGTCCTCGGAGGAGGTCTCCTGCAGCAGCGGGTTCTTTTCGAGCTCCTGCTGGATGAAGGCGGCGAGCTCGAGATGCGAGAACTGCAGCAGCTTGATCGCCTGCTGAAGCTGCGGTGTCATCGCAAGGGTCTGGCGCGACGCCAGGATCAGACTCGGACCGATACGCATGTACCCCCACCTTGAAGGTCATTGATACCTTCGACAAGGGGGCGTCACGCAAAAGCCATGCCAAACCGAGAAATGCGCCTAGTGCGCGAAAATATCCGTGTCCGGCCAGCCGGCGATATCGAGTCTCGCCCGGGTCGGCAGGAAGGAAAAGGCCGCCTGGGCCAGTTCGGTCCGGCCCTCACGCACCAGCAGAGCGTCGAGCTTGGCCCGCAGTGCATGCAGATGCAGCACATCTGATGCAGCGTAGGTCATCTGCTCGTCGGTCAGAGTCTCGGCGCCCCAGTCCGACGTCTGCTGCTGCTTCGACAGGTCCACCCCCAGCAGGTCCCGGCAGAGGTCCTTGAGGCCGTACCGGTCGGTGAAGGTTCGCACCAGCTTGGCGGCGATCTTGGTGCAGTAGACCGGCTCGCAGCGCACCCCAAGGGCATGCTCGAGCACGGCGATGTCGAAGCGGCCGAAATGGAACAGCTTCAGGATCTTGGGATCGGCCAGCAGGGCCGACAGGCGCGGCGCCTGATAAGGACCGCGCGGCATCTGCACCAGATGGGCATTGCCGTCGCCGCTCGAGAGCTGCACCAGGCAAAGCCGGTCGCGATGGGGGTTCAGCCCCATCGTCTCGGTATCTATGGCCACCGACGAGCCAAATGAGACGTCGGCCGGGAGGTCGCCGCGATGAAGCTTGATCGCCATATGCTGGATGCCTCTCAGCCTCGCATGGTGCCCAGGAGAAGACTCGAACTTCCACGCCTTTCAGCGCTAGTACCTGAAACTAGTGCGTCTACCAATTCCGCCACCTGGGCACGGCATGCGGGCTAGAGGGGCGTGAACTAAAGCCCGCCTCGCTGGATGTCAACCGTGGTGCCTGCTTCGACGTACTTGCACGGTAATGGCGTTGGGCTATAGGCAGCAGCATGAGCATCACACAGGTCACGGTTTTCGGCGGCAGCGGCTTTGTCGGCCGCGCCATTGTGCGGGCGCTGGCCCAGCAGGGCTATCTGGTGCGGGTGGCGTCCCGCCGCGTCGGCCTCGCCGAATCGGTGAAGACGACGGGCGACGTCGGGCAGGTGATGCTGATGCAGGCCAACCTGCGCAATCCCGCCTCGGTCGCGCGCGCCGTCGCAGGCAGCCAGGCCGTGGTTAATGCCGCCGGCGTCTCCGTGCCGCGCGGCCGCCAAAGTTATCAGGCGGTCCATGCCGAGGGCGCCCGCACGATCGCCCAGGCGGCCCGTGCCGCCGGTGCGCAACGCCTGGTCCATATCTCCGGGATCGGCGCCGACAACCGCAGCTCGTCCAACGCCTTCCTGAAGTCCAAGGTCGCGGCCGAGGATGCCGTTATCACCGGCTTCGACAGCGCCACCATCCTGCGGCCCAGTGTCGTGTTCGGTCCCGGCGACGCCCTGTTCAATCGCATGGCCGCGATCGCGGCCAAGGCGCCGTTCGTGCCGGTGGTCGGCGACGGCTCGACGCGAGTCCAGCCGGTTTTCGTGGGCGATGTCGGCAAGGCCGCCGCTGCGGTGCTGGCGCGGCCCGGCACGGCCAAGAGCGTGTTCGAGCTGGGCGGCCCCCGGGTCTACAGCTACCGCGAGCTCGCCGCCCTGGTGTTGCTCGAGATCGACCGCCAGAAGCCAATCGTCGGCGTGCCAGCCGGCCTCATGAAGCTGGCCGGCTTCTTCGCGCAGCAGATCGCCCGGGTCGGCTTGGTTCCGCCGATTACGGCCGACCAGGTCGAGCTGATGTGCCACGACAACATCGTGCGGCCCGGCGCCCAGTCGCTGGCGACGCTCGGCATCCAGCCGACCGCGGCGGAAGCCATCCTGCCGACCTACCTCGACCGTTTCCGGATCGGCGGCCGCTACAACCAGCACGCTCCGGCCTAGCTTTCATCCAGGTTTCTTGAGGGCGTGATACGTCCGATGCCGAGGGCATCGGCGTTTCCTTGGCGTACGCCCGTGTCTCACAACGACGCCCCGTACTTGTCTCGAGATATTGTCCTATTTTAGAACCAATTATTAGCCAATTGCAGTTTTATTGGCGCCTCGCCGCGCCTTCGAAGAATTGTGGAGAAAAGTAGGTCAATATTATTGACTTTCGGCTTAGCCCATGGTGTAAAGCTGTCAACAACGCAGCAATAGCGCGACCGGCGCGCTTCTTGCGTAATAAAATTTCACATAGATTTGCGTAGGGGGCCATCATGGCCGAGAGGATGCTGAAGTTCGTCGGGACGCCGCAGGTCATGCCGGAGAAGCGGCCGGCCGCGGAGCGTCGTCGTGACTTCCAGGAGATCTACGCCCTTTACGCTCAAGAGAAGGCGGCTGAACAGGCGGCCCGCTGCTCGCAGTGCGGCGTGCCCTTCTGTCAGGTCCATTGCCCGCTGCACAACAACATCCCGGACTGGCTGAAGCTTACTGCCGAGGGGCGGCTGGACGAGGCCTACGAACTCTCCTCGGCGACCAACAACTTTCCTGAAATCTGTGGCCGGATCTGCCCGCAGGACCGGCTGTGCGAAGGCAATTGCGTGATCGAGAAGGGCTTCGACTCGGTCACCATCGGTTCGGTCGAGAAGTTCATCACCGACACCGCCTGGGAGCGGGGCTGGGTGAAGCCGATCCTGCCGCGCCGCGAGCGCGTGCAAAGCGTTGGCATCGTCGGCGCCGGTCCGGGCGGACTGGCCGCTGCCGAGCAGCTGCGGCGCAAGGGCTACCAGGTCGCGGTCTATGACCGCTACGACCGGGTCGGCGGCCTGATGATCTATGGGATTCCCAACTTCAAGCTCGAGAAGGACGTCGTGCAGCGGCGCGAGAAGCTACTGCGTGATTCCAAGGTGACGTTCCATCTCGGCTGCGAGGTCGGGCGCGACGTCAGCCTCGCGGAACTGCGCGAGCGCCACGACGCGGTGCTGATCGCGACCGGCGTCTACAAGGCGCGCGACATCGCCGCTCCGGGAGTTGGCCTGCCCGGCATCGCGCCCGCGCTCGACTATCTTACGGCGTCCAATCGCGCGGGGCTGGGCGACGAGGTTCCCGACTTCGCCTCGGGCGTGCTGAACGCCGAGGGCAAGAACGTCGTGGTGATCGGCGGCGGCGACACGGCGATGGACTGCGTGCGCACCGCCGTCCGCCAGGGCGCGAGGTCGGTGAAGTGCCTCTATCGCCGCGACCGGGCCAACATGCCGGGCTCGCAGCGCGAGGTGAAGCACGCCGAGGAAGAGGGCGTCGAGTTCGTGTGGCTCAGCGCGCCGCAAGCCTTCCTCGGCAAGGACACGGTGAGTCATGTCCGTTCGGTGCGCATCCACCTCGGCATGCCCGATGCCTCGGGCCGCCAGATGCCGCAGGAGATCCCGAACAGCCACGTCAACATCGAGGCCGACCTCGTGCTGAAGGCGCTGGGCTTCGACCCCGAGGACCTGCCCGCGCAGTTCGCCGCTCCCGATCTCGATGTCACCGGCTGGGGCACGCTCAAGATCGACTGGCGCAGCATGATGACCAGCCTCGACGGCGTATTCGCCGCCGGCGACATCGTGCGCGGGGCCTCGCTGGTGGTGTGGGCGGTGCGCGACGGCCGCGACGCCGCCGAGCGCATCCATTCCTACCTGACGACCAAGGTCCGGGCGCTGCCCGTGGCGGCGGAGTGAGAGATGCTGACGCTCTATGATTTCATGGGCTCGGGCAACGGCTACAAGGTGCGGCTGGTGCTGGCGCATCTCGGCCTGCCCTACACGCTGGTCGAACGCGACATCCTGAAAGGCGAGACGCGCACGCCCGAGTTCCTCGCGAGGAACCCGAACGGCCGCATCCCGACCCTGCAGCTCGACGACGGCACTTGCCTTGCCGAGTCGGACGCCATCATCTGGTATCTCGCCGAGGGTACCGCGCTCGCGCCGCAGAGCCGGCTCGCCCGCGCCCAGACGCTGCAATGGATGTTCTTCGAGCAGTACAGCCATGAGCCGTACATCGCCGTGGCGCGCTTCTGGAAGCACTTCTTCACCAAGCTCACGCCGCAGCAGGAGATGGAGCTGCCGGGGCGGATGGAAAAGGGCTATGCGGCGCTTGGCGTGATGGAGCAGCATCTCGCGCGCCATCCGTTCTTCGTCGATGGCCGCTTCGGCTTGGCCGACATCGCGCTCTACGGCTACACCCATGTCGCGGGCGAAGGCGGGTTCAACCTCGACAACTTCCCGCACGTCAACGCGTGGCTGGCGCGGGTCGCCGACCAGCCGGGCCATATCACCATCGACCACAAGAACTGAGCACGGGAGAAGACGATGCCGATGATCAACGTCCAGATGTTCGAGGGCCGTACGCTCGAGCAGCGCCGCAAGCTGGCGAAAGAGCTGACCGAGGGCACCTGCCGCGCGCTCGGCTGCACGCCCGACGCCGTCCAGATCATCCTGACCGACATCAAGAAAGAGAACTGGGCCGAGGCCGGGAAGCTGTTTTCCGATTCGTGAGTTGGAGCGCACAACGCTGATGACGGAAAAGCTGTCATCCCGAGCGGAGCGAGGGATCTTTCGGCGATCTCCGATCCAAAGATCCCTCGCTCCGCTCGGGATGACACGATTTTCGTCAGCAGCGCCGGTACGCCAATAGTTCCAAGGATCGTCGCCATGTCCGCTGAAGAGTTCGTCCGCCACTACCTCTCGGGCACCGAGAAGCTGACCGCCGCCTACGGCTACAACCCCGCCGAAGGATCCGACTCCTGCGGCGTCGGTCTGGTCGTCGCGCTCGACGGCAAGCGACGGCGCGACGTCGTCGTGGCGGGCATCGACGCGCTGAAGGCGGTGTGGCACCGCGGCGCGGTGGACGCCGACGGCAAGACCGGCGACGGCGCCGGCATCCATGTCGAGATCCCGCAGGACTTCTTCCGCGACCACGTCCGCGAATCCTCGGGCGAGGAGCCGGCGCTCGGCCGGATCGCTGTGGGCACCGTGTTCCTGCCGCGCACCGACCTCGGCGCGCAGGAACGCTGCCGCACCATCGTCGAGACCGAGATCCTGCGCTTCGGCCATCGCATCCTCGGCTGGCGGCAGGTGCCGGTCGACATCTCGGTGATCGGCGAGAAGGCCAACGCGACGCGGCCCGAGATCGAGCAGATCCTGATCGGCCGCGGCGATCCCAAGCTCGACAACCGCGAGTTCGAGAAGCAGCTCTACATCCTGCGGCGGCGCATGGAGAAGGCGGCGATCGCCGAGAACATCGGCGAGTTCTACGTCTGCTCGCTGTCGTGCCGCTCGCTGATCTACAAGGGCATGTTCCTCGCCGAGCATCTGTCGGCCTTCTATCCCGACCTGCTCGACGAGCGCTTCACCTCGCGCTTCGCGATCTTCCACCAGCGCTACTCGACCAACACCTTCCCGCAATGGAAGCTGGCCCAACCGTTCCGCGTGCTGGCCCACAACGGTGAGATCAACACCATCCTGGGCAACGTCAACTGGATGAAGAGCCACGAGGCGCGGCTCGCGCATGACGGCTTCGGCTACTTCATCGAGGACCTCAAGCCGATCATCCAGCCCGGCGCCTCGGACTCCTCGGCGCTCGACAACGTGTTCGAGCTGCTGGTGCGCGGCCATCGCAACCTGCCGATGGTCAAGGCGATGATGATCCCCGAGGCCTCGGGCTCGAACCCCAACGTGCCGGCAAACCATCGCGCCATGTACCAGTACGTGAACGGCGTTATGGAGCCGTGGGACGGCCCGGCCGCGATTGCCGCCGTCGCCGGAAAGTGGGCGCTGGTCGGCCTCGACCGCAACGGCCTGCGCCCGATGCGCTACGTCGTGACCTCGGACGAGCTCCTGATCGCCGGTTCCGAATCGGGCATGGTCCCGCAGGACGAGAACAAGATCATCGAGAAGGGGCGGCTCGGCCCCGGCGAGATGCTGGCGGTCGACATGGACCAGCCGCGGCTCTTCAAGGACCGCGAGCTGAAGGATGTGCTCGCCGACACGCACGATTACGCGTCGTGGACGACCCGCACGGTCGAACTCGATTCACTGATCAAGCAGGACATTCCACACGAGCAGCGTTTCGCCGCCGACGAGCTGCGCCGCCGCCAGTTCGCGGTCGGCTGGTCGATCGAGGATCTCGAGATGATCCTCCATCCGATGTGCGAGGACGGCAAGGAAGCCGTCGGCTCGATGGGCGACGACGCGCCGCTCGCGGTGCTGTCCGACACCTATCGCGGCATGCACCATTACTTCCGGCAGAACTTCAGCCAGGTCACCAACCCGCCGATCGATTCGTTGCGCGAGCGCAACGTCATGACGATACGCACCCGGTTGGGCAATCTCGGAAACATCCTCGACGAATCGCCCGAGCAGAGCGAGATGCTGTCACTGCAGTCGCCGATCGTGCTCAACGCCGAGTTCGAGGCGATGCGCAAGTACATGGGCGACACCGCCTGCCGCATCGACTGTTCCTTCGATCCCAAGGGCGGACTCGACGCCATGCGCCAGGCGTTCGACCGGATCTGCAAGGAGGCCGAGGACGGCGTGCGGTCGGGCTGCCTGCACGTCGTGCTGACCGACGCCAATGTCGATGCCGACAAGGCCGCACTGCCGATGATCCTGGCGGCGGGCTGCGTGCATTCGTACCTGGTGCGCCAGTCGCTGCGCACCTTCACCTCGCTCAACGTGCGCTCGGGCGAGTGCCTCGACGTGCATTACGCCGCCGTCATCATCGGCGTCGGCGCGACGACGGTGAATCCGTATCTCGCCGAGGAGACGATCGCGGCCCGTCACGCGCGCGGCCTGTTCGGCAAGCAGTCGCTCGGCCAATGCCTCGCCAACTACAAGAAGGCGCTCGACGACGGCCTGCTCAAGACAATGTCGAAGATGGGCATCTCGGTCCTGTCGTCGTACCGCGGCGGCTGCAACTTCGAGGCGGTTGGCCTGTCGCGCTCGCTGGTGCAGGAATTCTTCCCAGGCATGCCGTCGCGCCTCTCGGGCATCGGCCTGCGCGGCGTGCAGGAAAAGATCGCCGAGCAGCATGCCCGCGCCTTCGACGAGGAGGTGATCGCGCTGCCGATCGGCGGCTTCTACAAGTACCGCCGCGGCGGCGACCGCCACAACTTCGAGGGTGCGCTGATCCACATGCTGCAGGACGCGGTCAACACCGAGTCCTATGCGAAGTTCAAGAAGTACAGCGAGGCGGTGCGCCGCCTGCCGCCGATCAACCTGCGCGACCTCCTCGACTTCCGGGCCGATCGCAAGCCGGTGCCGCTCGACGAGGTCGAGTCGATCACCGAACTGCGCAAGAGGCTGGTGGCGCCCGGCATCTCGCTCGGCGCGCTTGGGCCGGAGGCGCACGAGACCCTGTCGATTGCCATGAACCGGATCGGTGCCAAGTCCGACTCGGGCGAAGGCGGCGAGGACCCGGCGCGCTACAGGCCGCGGCCCAACGGCGACAACGCGTCGTCGGCGATCAAGCAGGTCGCCTCGGGCCGCTTCGGCGTGACGGCGGAGTATCTCAACAACTGCCGCGAGCTCGAGATCAAGGTCGCCCAGGGCGCCAAGCCCGGCGAGGGCGGCCAGCTTCCCGGACTCAAGGTCAGCGAGATGATCGCCCGCCTTCGCCATTCGACGCCGGGCGTGACCCTGATCAGCCCGCCGCCGCATCACGACATCTACTCGATCGAGGATCTGGCACAGCTGATCTACGACCTGAAGCAGATCAATCCCGAAGCGCGCGTGACCGTGAAGCTGGTCGCGCGCTCGGGCATCGGCACGATCGCGGCCGGCGTGGCCAAGGCCAAGGCCGACGTGATCCTGGTGTCGGGCCATAGCGGCGGCACGGGCGCCAGCCCGCAGACCAGCATCAAGTATGCCGGCATCCCCTGGGAGATGGGCCTGTCGGAGACGCACCAGGTCCTGACCCTGAACCGCCTGCGCGAGAAGGTGCTGCTGCGCACCGACGGCGGTCTCAAGACCGGCCGCGACATCGTGATCGCGGCGATGCTCGGCGCCGAGGAGTACGGCATCGGCACGGCCTCGCTGATCGCGATGGGCTGCATCATGGTGCGGCAATGCCATTCCAACACCTGCCCGGTGGGCGTCTGCACCCAGGACCCCGCGCTGCGCGCCAAGTTCGAGGGCAGCCCGGAGAAGGTCGTCAACCTCTTCAGCTTCGTCGCCGAGGAGGTGCGCGAGATCCTGGCGCAGCTCGGCTACCGCTCGCTGCTCGAGATCGTCGGCCGCTCCGATCTGTTGAAGCAGGTCAGCCGTGGTGCGCGCTATCTCGACGACCTCGATCTGAGCCCGCTGCTGGTCCGCGCCGACGGCGGCTCGGGCGCAGTGCATTGCACCGTGAAGGGTCGCAACGAGGTGCCCGACACGCTCGACGCGCAGATGATCCGCGACGCCCAGCCGCTGTTCACGCACCGCGAGAAGATGCAGCTCCAGTACAGCGTGCGGAACACCCATCGCGCGGTCGGCACGCGGCTCGCCGCGATGATCACCCGCAAATACGGCATGGCGGGACTGCAGCCCGACACGGTGACGGTACGGCTGCGCGGCACCGCCGGCCAGTCACTCGGCGCCTTCGCCGTGCAAGGCATGAAGCTCGAGGTGTTCGGCGACGCCAACGACTATGTCGGCAAGGGCCTGTCGGGCGGCACGATCGTAGTGAAGCCCACCATCTCGAGCCCGCTGGTGCCCGAGCACAATGCGATCATCGGCAACACCGTCCTGTACGGCGCGACGGCGGGCAAGCTGTTCGCATCGGGCAAGGCGGGCGAACGCTTCGCCGTGCGCAACTCGGGCGCCGACACGGTGGTCGAGGGCGTCGGCTCGAACGGCTGCGAGTACATGACCGGCGGCACGGCGGTGGTGCTGGGCGATGTCGGTGTGAACTTCGGCGCCGGCATGACCGGCGGCATGGCCTTCGTCTACGATCCGGAGGGCGTGTTCGAGCGCAAGGTCAATCCCGAGACGGTGTCGTGGCAGCGCATCGACCATCCACACTGGGACGCCGCGCTCAAGGCGATGGTCGAGGAGCACGTCGCCGAGACCAAGTCGCCGCGCGGCGCGCGCCTGCTGAACGACTGGAACCGCGAGGTCGAGAAGTTTTGGCAGGTCGTGCCGAAAGAGATGCTGTCGCGCCTGCCGATGCCGCTTTCGGTCGAGAAGGAAAAGAGAGCGTAGGGGAATCATTGGACCGCGCGCATCCCTGCGCGCTCAAGATCATGAGCGCGCAGGGATGCGCGCGGTCCGCATGATCAGCACCATGACGGACCAACCCATCCCGCGCGCGGCATGGCTGCAACTCGCCGCGGCCATCGTGTTGTTCGGCCTGACCTGGCCCGCGATGAAGATCGGGCTGATGGCCGGCTCGCCGATCTGGCTCGCCGCCAGCCGCGCCGGCATGTCGGCACTGACCGCCTTCGCCCTGATGGCCGCCCTCGGCCGCCTCGCCTGGCCGCACCGCTCCGACTGGCCGGTGGTGCTGTCGGTCGGCGGCCTGCAGCTCTCCTGCTTCTTCGCGCTGGCGAACCTCGGCATCCAGAGCGTCCCGGCAGGCCGCTCCGGCGTGCTGGCCTATACGGCGATCCTGTGGATGGTGCCTTTGTCGCTGCTGGTCGGCGAGAGGGTCGGCTGGCGCGCGCTGGCCGGCGGCGCGCTCGGCATCGTCGGGATCGTCGTGCTGAGCGATCCCTGGCGCTTCGACTGGCGCAACCATCGGATCGTCATGGGCCATGCCTGGCTGCTGCTGGCGGGCTTCACGTGGGCGCTCGCCATGCTGCACACCCGCCGTCACCGCTGGCGCGGCACGCCGCTCGACGCCCTGCCGTGGCAGATGACCGTGGCGACCGCGCTGCTCCTGCCGCTCGCCGCGATTGCCGAGCCGCACGGTCATCTCGACCTCGACCGCTGGGAGTTCTGGGCCGCCGTGATCTACAACGGCGCCCTCGCCGGCCCCGCCGGCACCTGGGCCGCCGTCTCGGTCGCCCGCGCCCTGCCCCCGATCACCGGCGCGTTGGGTATGCTGGGCGTGCCGCTGGTCGGTATCGCCTCGTCGGTGGTCCTGGTGAATGAGCCGATCACTGTGCCGCTCGCCATCGGCACGGCGCTGGTGATCGCGGGGATCGCGATCGTAATTTTGGACAGGACTCGTCGCACTTGAATCTTTCGCGGGCGCGCGCCTCCAGTGAAAAGCGGTTCGTCACTTTGGCAGTCCGTCCGGGCCATAGAGATAGCTATGGTCGGTAAGCCGTGCCCGCTCTTCGGGGTCCACCGGAAGAGGATGTCGCTCGCGAATTTCGGCAAGGACCCGGTCAAGCTCAGCCCATCGCAGTCGCTTGCAGGCGATCACGATCGCCTCGGGCACGGGAACGCCCAGGTGCTTGGCCACCCATTCCACTTCCTTTTCCACTCGGGGATCGTCGATCAGGAGCATGTTCAGGACGATACAATAGTCTTAGGATGCCAGCCATGAACTGGGGCACCATGAGCCGCGACGAGCGTGACGCGGCGTACAACAACACCGATGCCGTCAAGAACAGCGCGGCGTTGAACGCGGCGCGGCAGGAGGCGTCGATCATATTCCGGGCGAAGCATCCCGAGAATCTCGACATCCCGTACGGACCGCGCGAGCGGAACAAATGGGATCTGTTTCCGGCGAAGGACCCCAACGCGCCGTGCCTGGTGTTCATCCATGGCGGCTACTGGCAGCGCAACAGCCGGGAGATGTTCGCCAACCTGATCGAAGGACCGTATGCCCATGGCTGGGCCGCCGCACTGCCGGGCTACACCTTGGCGCCCGACGCCACGCTCACCGAGATCGTGGCGGAGATCAACGCGGCGCTCGACTGGTTGGCAGCCAACGGTCGCGCCCACGGCATCAACGGCAAGGTCGTGCTGTCGGGCTGGTCGGCGGGCGGGCACCTGACGGCGCAGTGCCTCGGCCACCCGCGGGTCAGTGCCGGGCTCGCCATCTCCGGCGTGTTCGAGCTCGGGCCGATCCGCGACACCTACCTCAATGAGAAGCTGAAGCTCAGCGACGACGAGATCGAGCAACTCTCGCCGATGCGCCTGCCGATGGTGCCCAAGCCGCTCGCCATCACCTACGGCACGGCCGAGCTGCCGCCGCTGGTCGGCGACAGTCGGGCGCTGCACGCCATGCGCGCGGCGCAGCACCTGTCGGGGCCGCTGATCCCCGTGGCGGGCGCCAACCATTTCACCATCACCCATGAATTGCGCGACGCCGACGGCGAGCTGACCCGGCAGCTTCTGCTGCTGGCATGAGCCGCCCTGTCGCCCCCTTTTCGTTCGCGACTCTGCTCGTCACGTCCATTGGCGCGACGCCGAGGCCCATCGCAATCGCGTGGAATTACCTGGCGGCGACAGTAGAACGTCGCGCAGCGGCAGAGGGAACAAAGCCGCCTGCGCCTGAACGTGCGGCGCATTGACAGGCTCGAAACCTCTCCCGCATATGCGAAGACGGAACGAGGGGAACGATGGCGAACAAGGTCTACAAGGACGCTAAGGCAGCGCTCGACGGGCTGCTGCGCGACGATCTGATGCTGATGTGCGGCGGCTTCGGGCTGGTCGGCATTCCCGAACGGCTGATCGAAGCGGTGCGCGACTCGGGCGTGAAGGGCCTGACCTGCGTCAGCAACAACGCGGGCATCGACGGCGCGGGCCTCGGCCTGCTGCTCGAGACCGGCCAGATCAGGAAGATGATCTCGTCCTACGTCGGCGAGAACAAGACCTTCGCCAAGCTCTACCTCGACGGCAAGCTCGAGCTCGAATTCAATCCCCAGGGCACGCTCGCCGAGCGGGTGCGCGCCGGCGGCGCGGGCATCCCGGCCTTCTATACGAAGACCGGCGTCGGCACGCTGGTCGCCGAGGGCAAGGAGATCAAGAACTTCGACGGCGAGGACTATGTGATGGAGCGCGGCCTGGTCGGCGACATCGCTCTCGTGAAAGCCTGGAAGGGCGACAAGTCGGGCAACCTCGTCTACCGGAAGGCCGCGCGGAACTTCAATCCGATGATGGCGACCGCCGCCAAGACGTGCGTTGCCGAGGTCGAGGAGCTGGTCGAGGTCGGCCAGCTCGATCCCGATCACATCCACACGCCCGCCGTGTTCGTGCAGCGAATCTTCTGCGGCGCGCCGTACGACAAGAAGATCGAGCAACGCACCATTCGCAAAGCCTAGGAGACGATCATGGCCTGGACCCGCGATCAGATGGCGGCGCGCGCCGCCAAGGAACTGAAGGACGGCTTCTACGTGAACCTCGGCATCGGCATCCCGACGCTGGTGTCCAACTACGTGCCGGAAGACGTCGACATCACGCTGCAGAGCGAGAACGGCATGCTGGGTGTCGGCCCCTTCCCGCTCGACAACGAGGTCGATCCCGACATCATCAATGCCGGCAAGCAGACCGTGACCGAAGTGAAGGGCACGTCGTATTTCAGCTCGGCCGACAGCTTCGCAATGGTCCGCGGCGGCCATATCGACCTGTCGATCCTGGGCGCGATGGAGGTCGCCGAGAACGGCGATCTCGCCAACTGGATGATCCCCGGCAAGATGGTGAAGGGCATGGGCGGCGCCATGGACCTGGTCGCCGGCGTGAAGCGGGTGATCGTCACCATGGAGCACGTCTCCAAGGACGGTCAGTCGAAGCTCCTCAAGGAATGCACCCTGCCGCTCACCGGCAAGCGCGTGGTCGACATGGTGATCAGCGAGCTCGGCGTGTTCTCGGTCGACAAGCACGGCCCGAGCGGCATCACCCTGCTCGAGCTCGCCGACGGCGTGACCGTCGACGAGGTCAAGGCCAAGACCAAGGCGACGCTGGTCATCCGCTAGGGCGGATTTCGTTTGCAAAGCTTGGTGGCATCACGAGCGCAGCTTGGGATGACACCGTGCGTGGGCGACAATGCCCGTCCCTATGCGGCCTTGCGCGGCTCGATTACGTTGATCGACTTAAGGTCGGCCGAGGCGAGATCGAAAGCCGTTTGCAGGTTCATCCAGAACTCCGGA
Organism: Reyranella sp.; assembly: GCF_965279465.1. Taxonomy (NCBI): domain Bacteria; kingdom Pseudomonadati; phylum Pseudomonadota; class Alphaproteobacteria; order Hyphomicrobiales; family Reyranellaceae; genus Reyranella; species Reyranella sp. Next base: position 932,132 of record NZ_OZ257242.1, on the reverse strand, counting down.
CCGGTGCCGAAGTAGCGACCAAGCCGAAGCGCGGTGTCCGCCGTCACAGGCGTTTCCTCGCGCGCCAGGCGCTCGATGCGCGTGCGGGGCACGCGGCAGGCTGCGGCGAGGGCGTAACCGGAGAGCTCGAGCGGGACCATGAATTCCTCGCGCAGGATCTCACCGGGATGGACGGGCGGCTTCGGTCCGATCATGGGGCGTTTCCTTCAGTGGTAGTCGACGATCTCGACATCTTCTGCATTGCCGTCTTTCCAACGAAAGCAGATCCGGAACTGATCATTGATGCGGATGGTCCACTGTCCGCGCCGGTCGCCCTTCAGAGTTTCCAGCTTATTGCCGGGCGGACTGCGCAGCGCTTCCACGGTAACGGCCGCGTTCAGCATCGCGAGCTTGCGTTGGGCTGGCCGGACGAGATCGGACGGGAAGCGCTTGGGGGCTTCGCCCTTCCACACGAGCTCGGCCAGCCGGCCCTTGAAGCTCTTGATCACATTCAGTCTAGTATCATAACATGATACTAATGACAACCTTCGCGGCGGACGTACCGGCGACCGCTCCCGATGCGCAGAGCGAAGGGCCTTATTGAGACTGGAACCTAAAGCGATTTGTCATTGCTGAAAGGATCATCTCGCATTCGTAGGGACTTCCCCTTTTTGGCGTCTGCCTCTACAATCGTACTAACGTACGGCTAACGTACCAAATACCGTGGAGAAACGCCAATGCTGTCGATGGAGCATAACGACATCCTGACTCGCGTCGGGCCAGGCACGCCGACGGGCGAGCTGATGCGCGAATACTGGATCCCCGCCTGCCTGCCGGAGGAGCTGAAGCCCGACGCCCCGCCGACCCGGCTGAAGCTGCTCGGCGAGAAGCTGATTGCCTTCCGCGATAGCCAGGGCCGCATCGGCATCCTGGACCACCGCTGTCCGCACCGCTGCGCCTCGATGTTCTACGGCCGCAACGAGGAGAGCGGTCTTCGCTGCGCCTATCACGGCTGGAAGTTCGACGTCGAAGGCAACTGCCTCGACCAGCCCAACCTGCCCGAGGACCAGCGCTTCACCGACCGCGTCAAGGCCAAGGCCTACAAGGTCGCCGAAAAGGGCGGACTCATCTGGGTCTACATGGGCAAGCGTCAGGTGCCGCCGCCGCTGCCGGCGCTCGAAGTTCTCAGCCTGCCCGACGACGAGCGGATCGTGATGTGCCACATGCGCGACTGCAACTGGCTGCAATCGCTCGAGGGCGACATCGACACCTCTCATTTCGGCTTCCTGCACGCCGGCGCCGTCCAGCCCGACGACGTCGATCCCAACACAATGCATCGTTTCGGCCTGATCAACCGTACGCCGCGCTACCACGTCAAGGAGACCGACTGGGGCACGATGTACGATGCCTATCGCCCGGCCGATTCCGGCAACTACTTCCATCGCTTCGCGCACTTCATATTCCCGTGCTTCGCGCAGGTGCCGGACGGCACCTTCGGCAACATGATCCAGGCGACATTGTCGGTGCCGCTGGATGACAGCCATACGATGACCTACGTGCTGGCCTGGTCCAAGCGCGACATTGCATTGCGCACGCTCAAGGACGGCAGCCCCATCCCCGGCGCGGCGCTGACTCGCGACTTCCTGCCGACCACCACCGACTGGCTCGGTCGCTGGCGCCTCAAGGCCAACCGCGAGAACGATTACCTGATCGATCGCGAGGAGCAGGCGAGCGGCAAGTCGTACTCCGGCATCCAGGGCATCGGTCAGCAGGACCAGGCGATGGTCGAGAGCATGGAAGGGCCGGAGGAAGGCATCGTCGATCGCGGCTTCGAGAATCTCGCCGCCAGCGACCGCATGATCGCCATCACCCGCCGCCGCATCATCGCGGCCGCGCAGGCCCACCAGAAGGATGGCACCGTCCCGGCGACGGTCGACCGGCCGGAGCTGACTCGCGGCGCGCGCGGCGGCTCGTTCATCGCGCCGGATAGCGTCGACTGGCTCGACGCCTATGCCGAAGAGATGCGCAAGGCGCAGAGCCCGGCCGGTTTCCTGCTGCAAGCCGCGGAATAGCCACAGAAGAGCGACAAGACGCGCGAGACGCCGCGACCAAGCGTCTCCGCCGCAGGGCAAGCGCTCCCATCAGAGAGCGCGCCCACGGCAGGAACAGGAAACGAACGACACGGAGGACACGCCATGCAAGACAACCAGCCACGTCCGTCACGCCGCGCGCTCATCGCTGGCGCCCTCGCCCTGACCGGCGCTCCTTTCATCCGCCGCGCCTCGGCCCAGCCGGCCGCCGGCGTCTCGCCGCAGCTCGCGGAACTCTACGAGAAGGCCAAGCCGGAAGGGGAAGTCACGATCTGGGCGCCGGGCTCCCCGGGGGTGCAATGGATCCCGCCCGAATTCGCCAAGCGCTTTCCCGCCGTCAAGGTCAACTGGCTGGGCGACCAGCAGGCGAGCTCGCGCCTGATCGCGGAGAAGCGTGCCGGCCGTCACGCGGTCGACGTCTGGACCTTCTCCCTCGGCGGAACGCTCGAGGTCCAGAAGCGCGGCCTGCTGGAAAAGAACGACTGGACCAAGTTCGGCGCGCAGGACCGCGACATCTTCTGGGACGGCGAAGCTGTCGCGAACCACAACTACGTCTTCGTTCCGATCTTCGCGAAGAGCAAGCTCACGAAGGATCAGGTGCCGCGCCAGTGGGACGGCCTCCTCGATCCGCAGTGGACCGACAGGCTCGTGTCGGAAACCTTCCTGTTGCCGCGCCTCGGTGGCTATCTCGCGATCGACTGGGGGCTTCCGCGCACCGAGAAGTGGCTCAGGGCGCTGATCGACCAGCGCAAGCTCCTGATCGCCACTTCCCCGGTTTCAAACTTCCTGAAGTCGGGCGAGCGCGAGCTTGCCGTCGCCGAAAGCACCGGAGGCGCCTTCCTGATGAACAAGGACGGGCTGAACGTCGGCTACCAGGTGATGGAGATGGTCCCGGCAACGCAGTTCGTGCTCGGCGCGATAAAGCAGGCGCCGCATCCCAATGCTGCCCGCCTGCTGATCGCCTGGCTGATCTCGCCGGAAGCCAAGATGCTCTACGAGCAGGTGGCCGGACAGCCCGACATCCGAGCCAACTCGCAGTCCGCGCTCGCCCAGGAGATCAAGGCGGCCGGCTCGAAGGTCATCTACGAGGATGTCGATACGATGAACCAGCGCGCCGAATACTACCGGAAGCTGGTGTCGATCGTCCGCGGTCAGGGCTAGTGGACCGATGGCGGTTCAAGCCGGTGAAGCCGCGCCGGTTGTTCCGGTAGCGCGGCGAAAGCGGCGCGGCCAGCTCGGCCTCGTCGGCGTGATCGCGGTGGCCGGCGCTGCCGCTGCCGCGCTCTATCTCGTTCTCGCGCCGTTGCTGGCGCTGCTCGCGACGGCTTTTCGCGGCCCGAGCGACCTGCTGCCGTTCGAGCCCGGTGCGCACTGGACCTTCGACAATCTGATCGAAGTCTATGTGAACACACCTCTGCTCTCTACCGTTGTGCCCAGCACGGCGATCTTTGTCGCCGGCTCGGTGACCGTGACCTTCTTCACCGCCTTCACGCTGGCGTGGCTGGTCGAACGCACCGACCTGCCGTGGCGCACGGCGATCTTCACCACGACGCTCTTCCCGCTGCTGGTGCCCGGCGTGGTCATGGCCTTCGCCTGGACGCTGCTGTTCGCGCCCAATGCCGGCTGGATCAATGTCGCGCTGCGTGCCGCGCTTGGCCTCGACTCGCCCGGTCCGATCAACATCTTCAGCATGGGCGGCCTGATCCTCTGTCAGGGCATCGCCTCGGTGCCGTTCGTCTTCTTGCTGCTGGGTGCGGCGATGCGCACCATGAATCCGGCGCTGGAGGAGGCGAGCAGTGCCTCGGGCGCGCGGCCGCTGACCACCTTCTTTCGCGTGACCCTCCCGGTGCTGCGGCCCGGCGTGCTCGCCCCGCTCATCCTCGCGACCCTGGTGGCGCTGGAGCAGTTCGAGATGCCGCTGATCATCGGCTTCCCGGCTCGCATCAACGTGTTCGCCACGCGGCTCTATTTCGACCTCAACCCGGAAGACGAGCTGCCGGCCTACGGCAAGGCCGCCGCGGTTGCGCTGCTGTTCCTCGTCGCGGCCATTGCCCTGCTGATCGTCTACAATCATCTTATCCGGCGCGCCGAACGCTTCGTCACCGTGACCGGCAAGGGCTACCGGCCAACGCGCTATGCGCTCGGCAAGTGGCGAATTCCGGCCCTGCTGTTCGTCGGCACGTACCTCGCGGTCGGCGCGATCCTGCCCGCGATCGTCCTGGTCTGGACGAGCTTTTCCGGCGGCAGCAGCGAGGGCATGAGCCTCGATGCCTACAAGCTGCTGCTCGCCGACCGGCGCTTCTGGCCGGCGGTGGGCAACACCTTCCTGGTCGCCGGTCTCAGCGCCGGCATCATCACCCTGATCGGTGCATTGCTGGCGTGGCAGATCCTGCGGCTGCGCTTCCCCGGCCGCGCCTTGCTCGATGGCGTGAGCTTCATGTCGATCGGCATTCCGGCGGTGATCACGGGCTTCGCCGTGATGGTGCTGCACCTCACTTTCCCGATCGGCCTCTACGGCACGGTGTGGATCCTGGTGCTGGCCTATTCCTACCGACTCGCCGTCTCGACCAGACTGTCGCGCGCGTCCCTGATCCAGATCCACCCCGAGCTCGAGGAAGCCTCCGTTGCCTCGGGCGGACGGTGGCTCGACACGATCCGACGGGTGGTCTTGCCGCTGCTCGGACCCTCGCTGATGGCCAGCTTCCTGCTGCTGTTCATCGTCGGCTTCCGCGAATTCACCATCCCGATGATCCTCCAGTCGGAGGACAACTGGGTGCTGAGCGTCATCATGTGGAAGCTGCAGGCCGACAGGCAGACCGCGCAGGCGGCAGCGGTCGGAACCCTGATCCTCCTCTTCGTCACGCCGGTGATCTTCGTGCTGCGCCGGCAACTGCTGTCCCGCCAAGGGGAGTCCTGAGATGCTGACCGTGCGAGGCCTCACCAAGACCTACATCACCGCCGACGGCGGGTTCCAGGCGCTGAAGGGCATCGACTTCGATGTCCCGCAAGGCGGCTTCTACACGCTGCTGGGCGAGTCGGGCTGCGGCAAGTCGACGACCCTGCGCTGCGTCGCCGGCCTCGAGGAGCCGGACGGCGGCTCGATCTCGATCGGCGGCGAGGTCGTGGCCGATCCCGAGCGGGGCGTCCAGGTCCCCGCCTTCGAACGCGACATCGGATTGGTCTTCCAGTCCTACGCGATCTGGCCGCACATGGATGTATTCGCCAACGTGGCCTATCCGTTGCGGGTGCGCCGCCCGCGCGTCGCCGCGGCCGACATCAAGGCGCAGGTCATGGAGGCGCTCCGTCTCGTCGGCATGGAGGACTACGCCAACCGTCAGGCGACCAAGCTGTCCGGCGGCCAGCAGCAGAGAGTAGCCTTTGCCCGCGCTCTCGTGCGCCGGCCGAAGCTGCTGCTGCTCGACGAACCTCTGTCCAACCTGGACGCCAAGCTGCGCGAGCAGATGCGGTTCGAACTGCAGGAGCTCATCTCGCGCACCGGCGTGACGACGCTCTATGTCACACACGACCAGTCCGAGGCGCTTGCCATGTCCGACACGGTCGCGGTGATGGCCGCAGGCCGCATCGCGCAGAGCGGCGCACCACGTGACATCTATGGCCGACCCGACAACCGCACTGTCGCGAACTTCCTCGGCAGCGCGAATTTTTTGCGTGGCCAGGTCGTCGAGGCAAGGGACGGCCTCGCGACGGTGGCGCTCAATGGCGGCGGATCCACGATCCACGTACCGTCGCGCACCACCCTGTCAGCCGGTGCCGCCGTCGACGTGATCTTCCGCCCCGAGGACGTGACGACCCATCTCGATCCGCTCGACGGCACGATCGAGTGCGCGGTCGAACGTGTCGTCTTTCAGGGCGGCATGAGCGAGTACCAGCTCCGGCTCGGTCCGACCCTGCTGCGCACCGTCGTCCATCCCTCGGTCAGCGCTCAAGCCGGTGACCGTGCCTGGATCGCGATCCAGCCCGAACGCTGCATCCTGTTCGCGGCAAATTGAATCCCGCTCCGTCGTCCCGACCGGAGAGACGACGGACCTTCGGCTCGCTATATCGCCGTCACCCGCACTTCCTGCGCTGACACAGAGCCGGTGTCGACCAGAAGGGCGACAGCGCCGCCACTCAGCATATCGCTCCCGCTGTCCTGCACCTCGAACACCGGTTTGCCATCGATCGAGGCGCGAATCGTGTTGCCTTCGACGCGAAGGGCAAGCGCATAGGCTTGATCGAGCGACCATGAGAAAGCCCGTGCAGCCAGCACAGTCTCGCTATGGCGCCGACGAACCAGCCGGACCCGGCCGCCGTCCACCCGGTCGAACACCAAAGCGTAATAGCGCTCGCGACCCTGCACGCGCGCGGCCAGACCCCAGGCCTCGGCGAGCAGCGGCGTCATGGTCGTGGCGACCTCGTAATCTCGCCAATCGCGCGTGCCCTGGGCGATGAAGCCTTGGCCGGCGCTGCTGGTGACACGCAGGCCTTCCCAGCGCGTCTGGAACTGGCTCGCATCGTTGACCCAGGCGTGCTTCCACATCTCGCTGCTCGGGTCCGGACGCCGGAAGGTGACGGTCGGCGCGCCGTCCCAGTGCAGCCAGTCGAGATAGAGCGTGCCATCGGTGCCTCGGGGATCATGAGCTTCGATCTCCAGGCCGATGTCGAAGATCGGATAGCCTCCCGTATCGGGAATGCGCCATTTCAACGAGACATCGGCACGCGTGCCCACGACATGCGGCTCGCCATGGATCTTCGCCAGCGTGTCGCCGGCCGCGAAGACACTGGCATAGAGCCGCACGCTCACCGTGCCGCCGCCGAGCACGTCGGCGGCCAGGCCGCAGTCGACGGTCTGTCCCGGATAGAGCGTCGGACACGCCACCATCTGGTAGGTCGGCATGGTGAGCCCGTCCTTGCCGAAGAAGGTCGGCGAGGAGACCCGCGCGACGCGACCGGGCGCGAGGCGGCGGAAGCCGAGGGCGAGGCTGCGCTCGCCGCGGCGGCTATGGCCGGCCACGTTCTCCACGGACAACGGATGCAGCGTCGCCGGTGCGCCGCCCTCACAGGCGAAGCCCTGCAGGCTGCCGGGGAAGGAGAAGTGGAAGCGCGCTCCGCCCTTCGGCGCTTCGGGCACTGCCGTACCGGCCAACCTGTGGCCGGCGACGACCAGCGCCCGGGTCTCGATCACCGCATCGGTGACCGAGGCGCCGCCGTCGGCCGAGGAGATATACATCCGGTCCGCCACCGGTGTGCGCCAGTCCGGCCCGGCGTCGAGACCGGCCAGCCCGCTCCTGATGCCGAACAGGCATCCGATATTTCCGGCGTTGCAGTCGGTGTCCCAGCCCGCGGTGTTCACGATGTGCATCGTCTCCTGGAAGGAGTTCCGCCCGTAGAGCAGCGCCAGGATGATGAGCGCGTGGTTGGGAATAACGTGGCAGTTGCCGGCGAACTTGTCGTAGCCATAGCGCCCGGCGATCAGCGCCCGCGTACGCTGCCAGTCGTGCCCGTTGTCGCCGGCGTGCCAATCACGCACGTCCTCGACCACGCGGCGGATCAGCGAATCCTTCGGCACGAAATCGAGGCCGGTGCCCAGCAGCTTGTCGACATCGCCTTCGACGAAGGCCGCGGCTTCCATTGCCGCCAGCAGCTTCGCGGCGTGCACCGCCTCTCCGTCGTGGCTGACCTTCGCCGCTTGCTCGGCGAGCCAGGCGGCCTGCTCGGGGTTGCCGGGGCTCACCATCGCCCAACCGTCGATGAAGATCTGCGCGCCGATCTGCTCGGCTACCGTCCGGCCGTTGAGCTCGATCGAGCCGCTGCGAGGCGCCGGAATACCCGCCTTCAGCCGCAGGAACGCGGTGTGCTCGGTCGAGCTGCCGATGCCGCCCCACCAGAAGATCGACTTCTCCTCGACGACGTAGTTCAGCCAGGCTTGGCCGATCTGCTCGGCGCTCAGGTGCCGCGGATAGTCGTTGTCGGCCAGCGCGCGCGGAAAGGCGAAGGTGCCGGCAATGTCGTCGTCAGTGACCACGAGCTGGTGGTTGCGCAGCGCCACGTCATGGCGGTCGTGGACGTAGTAGTTGATCGGCCCGAGCTCCTTCAGGATCCGCTCGTAGGTCCAGCCCTCGAAGGGCCGGCCGAGATAGACGCCGATCAGCTTGCCGAGCACGCCGGCATAGACCCGTTCGGCATAGTCGTGCGGAATGGCGGCCACGCGTCCCTCTTCTTCAGGTCGACGAACGTTCGACGATCTCGAACTTTATCTCAAGGCTCCGGCTTGCCGACTTCATCCCACCGGGTTGGAGGCGGTCGATCAGGAGCTGCGCCGCCAGCGCGCCGAGCTCGAGTTCGGGCTGACGCACGGTGGTGAGGCCGAGCAGCTTCGCGGTCGGAATGTCATCGAAGCCGACGATCGCGATGTCGTTCGGGATTGCCAGGCCCGCGTCGCGCGCGGCCTGCATGGCGCCGATCGCCAGCATGTCGTTGGCGCCGAACACGGCACTCGGCCGGTCGCGCCCATCGGCCAGGAGAGTCCGCATGGCGCCCACCCCGGCCTCCGAGGAGGCGTCGTCGACAACCACCCGTGGCGCAAGCCCTGCCTCGCGCATCACCGCCTCGTAGCCTTCGGCGCGGAACCTGCTGGGACCGAACTCGGCGACGATCATGGCGATGTCGCGATGGCCGCGGCGGATCAGCAGCCTGGTCATCGCCGCCGCCGCCGCGACGTTGTCGACAAACACGCTGTCGATCGCCGAATCGCGCCGCGTCGCGTGGCGGCCGAGCAGCACCAAGGGCAGCGCGCGGCGCGCAACGTCATCGAGATCGGGGGCACGAAAGTGATAGAGCACGCCGACCGCCCCGTCGGCCCGGCCCTGCTGCAGCCAGGCGAGCGCACGCCGCTCGCCCTCCAGCGTGCCGTCGGTGTCGTAGATCAGGACGGCGTAGCCTGCTGGCGCCGCCGCCTTCTGCAGGCCGCGTACCAGCCCTGGATAGAACGGGTTGGTGATGTTCGGCACGATGCAGGCGAGCGTCATGGTGCGCGCGCTACGCAGGATGCGGGCCGGATGATTGGGCCGATAGCCGAGCTCACCGGCGAGCTTGAGAATGCGCTCGCGCGTCGCCGCCGGCACCGCCGATGTCTCCACCTTGTTGAGCACGATCGATACCGTCGCCTGCGAGACGCCGGCGGCCAACGCGATGTCCTTCTGCGTCGGACGGGCGGAACGATGCTGCATCGCTTGGCGATATCCCGCGATTGACCGGCTCTAAGTCACTACTTATACGTATTACTAACAACAATCAATGCGAAGGACGTCGGCCATGGGAGAAGCGGCCACGCTCAAGACGGACCATCTCGAGCTCGGAGCGTTCGCGAGCCTTGCCTTCGGCATTGTCGGCGACGCGATGGGTACGCCGACCGAAAATCTCGAGCCCGAGCAGATCCACGCGAAGTTCGGCTGGGTCGACACCTTCGAGGGTGACGGCACCGACGATTCGATCATGCGCAACCTGATCGCCGATGCGCTGCTCGCGACCGACGGCTATGCCGACGCCGATTCCTGGGCGGCGGAATGGATGCGCCAGCACAAGGAGATCTTCGGCCAGAAGGTCGGGCGCTTCTTCCCCTCGGTGCTGCACTCGGCGGCGAAGCTGCGCCACGGCGACACGCCGCGCACCATAGCGTCCGGCAACATGCCGAGCTCGAGCTCGGCCATGGCGATCGCCCCGGTCGGCATCGTCAACGCGGGCCATCCGCGCGCCGCTGCCGCGCAGGCGATGGAGCTCGCCAGCCTGATCCATGTCACCGACGTGGCCTTCTGCCAGGATGGCGCGGCGGCGATCGCGGCCGCCGTCGCCTCGGCGATGGGCGGCGCCAAATCGATTGACGCGGTGATCGCGAGCGCCCTGGCGGCGATCAAGCCGTGGAGCGGGCGCGACATGCGGCAACTGATCGAGCAGGCGCTCGAGCTCGCACGCAGCGCCAACGATTATTTCGGCTTCCGCACCGGCTACCACCAACGCTTCCGCCGCGCCATCGCCTGCGACAGCCGCGAGACCGTGCCGGCGACCCTGGCGATCTGCCTGCTGGCCGGCGGCGACCCATGGAAGGCCGTGACCTACGGCGCGAATTTCGGCCGCGACGCCGACACCATCGCCTGCATGGCGGGCTATGTCTGCGGTGCCTTCAGCCGCGACGAGAAGAGCGTGACGGACGCGCTGAAGGGTCTGCCGGCGCCGATCGCCGAGCGCGAGCGCAGCCTGGCGAAGAAGCTGGTTGCGCTCTCCCGGCAGAAGGCCCGCAACGAGATCAAGAACTGGCAGCCGCTGGCCGGCTGACCGGACAAGGAAGACGAACAGGAGGAAACATCATGCACGCGTCGAAGCCCACGCGCCGCTCGCTGCTTGCGGGCGCCGCGACGACAGCCCTTGCCTCGTCCATCCGGCCCGCGCTGGCGGCGCCCAGGAACATCGTGTGGTGGTACGAAGGCGCGACGGCAACGCAGCAGGCAGCGCTGAACAAGTATCTCGTCGAGCCGTTCAATGCCTCCCAGTCCGACTACAAGCTGCTCGTCGAATGGCGCGGCAGCGCGCTGCCAGACCAGCTGCTGGTCGCGCTGGCCGGCGGCCAGGGCCCCGACATCGTGCTGACCAACGGTCCCTCCTGGACGCAGCGCTTCGTCACCGGCAACAAGCTCCTCGACCTGAATGCCTTCGCGCAGAAGTTCGGCTGGAAGGAGAAGCTGGCGCCGATCGTGATCCAGCTCGGCAGCTACGACGGCAAGCTGATCGCACTGCCCAAGACGATCGAGACGCAGGCTCTCTTTTACAACCAGACACTTTTCAAGCAGAAGTCGTGGACGCCGCCCAAGAATCTCGCCGAAGCTGAAACCTTGGCCGACGCGATGCTGAAGGCTGGCATCCAGCCCTTCGCCGCCGGCAACGCGGGTCAACGCTTCGCCAACCGCCATCTGCTCGGCATCTTCTACAACAACTACTGCTCGCCCGATCTGGTCTACAAGGCACTGTCCGGCGAGATGCCGTGGAACGCGCCGGTCTTTGTCGAGGCCGTCGAGCTGCTGAAGAGCTGGTGGGACAAGGGCTATTTCGGCGGCCAAAAGTATTTCTCGATGAACATGAACCAGTCGTTCGCGATATTGGCGACCGGCCGCGCCGGCATGGCGATGCAAGGCACCTGGGCCTTCCAGTGGGTGCCCGACACCTTCGAGAAGACCAAGCAGGAGATGGGCGTGGCGCCGCTGCCTCAGCTCTCGCCCAAGGCACCGTATCCGATCTTCGTGCTCGGCATCGGCGCCGATCTTGCGATCAATGCGGCCTCGCAGGTCGCCGAAGGCTGCGCGATGGTGCTCGACCGGCTGATCGACTACAGCTTCGTCGAGAAGATGTCCCAGGTCTGGGAAGGCGAGTGGAACATTCCCTTCGCCAAGCCGGCGCCGATCGTCGCCACCGACGACAAGGTCCAGGCCGAGGCCGCCCGACTGCGCCAGGGGCTGGGCGAGGCGATGGTCACCGGCCGCTACGGCTACGCGCCATGGACCTTCTGGCCGGCGAAGACCGACGACTACATGCGCGGCGGCATCGAGGAAGTCTGGCTGAAGCAGGTCACGCCCAAGCAGTTCAGCGACAAGGTCAACGAGATCTTCCAGCAGGAGCTGAAGGACGGCATCGTCAAGAAGCCGCCGCCGCGCGGTTGACGCATGGTCCCGCTCGGCCGCGTCATGCTCTTCCGGACCGCGAGCGTCCCGCTCGCTCAAGCTCATGAGCGAGCGGGACGCTCGCGGTCCGGAAGAGCATGACCGTGACGTCTACCGTCCGGCGGAAAAAGCCGCTGAACCGCAAGTGGCTGTTCCTGCTTCCGGCGCTGATCGTGAGCCTGGGCGTCGTGCTGGTCCCGGTGATCGTCACGACCCTGCTCGCCTTCAGCGACTGGAACGGCTTCAGCATCCCCAAGTGGGTCGGGCTGTCGAATTTCACGACCGTCATGCAGGAGGCCAAGTTCTGGGCGGCGTTCCGCAACAACTGCATCTACACGCTGCTGTTCGCGACCCTGCCGATGATCTGCTCGTTGTTCGCGGCGATGATGCTGATGATGATCCGCAGGGGACGGACCTTCTTCCAGGTCGTCTATTTCCTGCCGGTTACCATCGCCACCGTGATCCTCGCCCTGATCTGGCGCAGCATGATCTACAGCCCGACCACCGGGGTGATCGGCTGGCTGCAGCAGCTCGGCATCCCGATCGACAATCCATTGGTCAATGTCGACACTTCGCTGCTGGGCGTGCTGTTCGTCGACATGTGGAGCTGGTGGGGCTACCTCACGGTCATTTACTTCGCCGCCCTGCGCCAGGTCGACCGCTCGCTGATCGAGGCCGCGCTGGTCGACGGCGCATCGCGCTGGCAGACCTTCTGGCACGTGCTGCGGCCCACCATCCTGCCGACCGTGCTGTTCATGCTGCTGATGAGCGTGATCTGGTCGTTCCGCGTGTTCGACTGGATCTTCGTGCTGACCGAGGGCGGACCCGGCTTCTCCAGCGAGGTGCTGGCGACGCTCGCCTACAAGACCGCCTTCCAGTCGTTCGAGGTCGGGCGGGCCTCCGCCTACTCGCTGTCGATGAGCCTGCTCGGCCTGGCCGCGATCGTCATCTACCTGCGCATCCAGGCACGGCGCGAGAAGGCCTGACATGGAACTGCATACCGGCAAGCTGACACGACTGCTCGTCTACGTGCTGCTCGGCGCGGCCGCGTTTTCCGTGGCAGCGCCGCTCGCGCTGATGATCCTGAACAGCCTGCGCAGCAACTTCGACATCCTGATCTCGCCGCTCGGCTGGCCGAGCGAGCCCGAATGGGGCGTCTTCGCGCGCGTCTGGAAGGAGGCCCAGCTCGGCCAGGCGATCCTGAACAGCCTGGTGATCGCCGCCGCCACAGTGGCGATCGTCTGCACCATCTCCTCGATGGCCGCCTGGGTGATCGCGCGCCGCGCGGTGCCGGGCTGGATGACGATCAGCCTCTACTTCCTCGCGACCACCACCGTGCCGATCCAGATGTTCATGTTCCCGCTCTACTTCGTGATGGCGAAGCTCGGGCTGCTCAACAGCCCGATCGCAGTGATCATCATCTATTCGGCGATCTTCACGCCGTTCTCGCTGTTCCTGCTGCGCACCTACGTGCTCGACGTGCCGCTGGAGCTCGAGGAGGCGGCGCGCATCGACGGCGCGTCGGACTTCATGGTCTTCACCAGGATCATCGTGCCGCTGATCTCGCCCGGCCTGCTGACGGTCGCCCTGATCGTCTGCCTCAACGTGTGGAACGAGTTCCTGATCGCGATCACCTTCCTGCAGAACGCCGACTCCGCGACCGCGACGGCACGCTTCTACCAGCTCACCGGGCGCTACGGGAACAACCTCGCGGACCTGATGGCGGTGGCGACGATCATCGCCCTGCCGACCCTTGTTTTCTTCGTGATCGTGCAGCGCCGCTTCATCGAGGGCGTCTCGGCCGGCGCGGTCAAGGGCTGATCGCGCTACACCAGCAGGCCGGCGAGCCTGGCGGCTTCGTCGTCCAGGATCCTGTGCGAGGTCTCGAGGATTGCCGGATTGGCCGCGTAGCGCTCGACCCGCGCGGCAACGCTGAGCGAGCCCACGGCCTTGCCATCGGCGCGGCGCAGCGGGACTGCGATCGCGCAGAAGTCGAGCATCGCCTCCTGCCGCGTGATGCAGAAGCCGTCCGCGCGGCCCTTGAGGATGGTCGCGCGCAGGGCCTCGCGATCGGTCAGCGTAAATCTGGTGCTGCCCTTCGGCGTCGCCTTGGCGAGGCGGGCGTCGAGCTCGTCGTCGGGGAGCATGCCGAACAGCACGCGGCCCGCGGCCGTCGATAGCGCCGGCAGCCGGAGCCCGATCGACGGCACCAGGCCCAGCGGAAACTGCCGGTTGGCGTTGGCGATCATCATCATGTCCTCGCCGACCAGCACGCCGACGAAGCACGATTCGCCGGTCATCGACATGATGCGCTCGCAGGCCGGCTGCAGCACGGTGGCGACCAGGTCGGTGCCGAGATAGGCGACGGCGAGGCTCATCACCTGCGGCGCGAGCCGGAACACCCGCCCGTCCGTCTCGGCGTAGCCGAGGTCGACCAGGGTGAGCAGCACGCGGCGCACGGTGGGCTTCGGCAGGTTGGTGAAGCGTGCCGCGTCGCTCAAGGTCATGCTCGACCGCTCGCGGCTGAAGGCGCGGATGACGCTCAGGCCTCGCGCGAGCGCCTCGACGAAATAGGCACCGTTGCCCACCGCCTCGCGGCGGGCGGTGTCGGTCTCGTTCAGGCGCGGCATGGACAACGACGCGGGATCGTACGAAATGCGTACATTCGTACGCCAATAGCCCCCGCCGCGAAGGCAAGTCAATTAAGGGAAACTACCAACGAGCGAAGAATTGCCGGATCGGCTCGGCGCCGGGATTGCTGAAGCGTCGGTCGAGCACGATCGCCCGTCCGGTGGCGCCGGCGCCGTAATAAAGCGCGTTCCAGTCGTTGTCGGCATCGATATAGGAGCCTTCGAGCGAGGCGCCGGCAAACAGGCCGTTGGAGTTGGCGAAGGCAAGAATGTCCGCGCCGGCCGCGCTCGTGGTCGCCCCCTCGAAGCCCGCACCGACCGCCACCATGGTGACACCGGCCTCGGCGCCGACCTTGAACTTGTGGTCGAGCATGGCCAGGAGGCCCTTCTCGGTCAGGATGATGAAGACGATCTCCGAGACCTTGCCGCCGATCTGCAGGCCGATGCTGCCCGAGGCGATGCCGTAGAAGGCCGGGTAGCTCCAGTTGTCCTTCCCGGTCCGCGACATCAGCACGCCGCGTCCGCCGGCGGCGCCGAGGATGAAGCCGCCCTGCACCAGCTCGGGGATGATCAGCACACCCCGGGCCTTGGACATCATCTTCAATGCGTCGGGAAAGTCCGGGCCGGTGATCACTTTTTGCGCGGTGCGCAGGCTCTGGTCGACCAGCGACTGCCGCTTGGCGTCGGCGCGGGCAACGGCCGGCAAGAGGGCGAGGGCCGCGGTCCCGGTCAGGACGGATCGGCGCGCGAGCGTCATTTTCTGCTCCTTTTTTGTTTGCAGCCGACGCCGGGGAAGCGTCTTTTTCGGCCACAACACCGCATTTATAGCACAATTTCCGACAGAAATGCGGCATTCAACCGCGCGGCGAGGGGCGATCTTTCAGTGTCAGCGGCAGCCCCGCGGTCATCAGGATGACCCGGTCGGCGCGCCCGGCCATGCGCATGTTGAGCCGGCCCTGCGCGTCGCGGAAGGCGCGGCCGAGCGGCGTCTCGGGCACGATGCCGAGCCCGACTTCGTTGCTCACGAACACGACCGCGACCGCCACCTCGTCGAGCGTCCGCAGCAGATCGTCCGTCGCCTCGTCGACGTCGCTCCCGCCCAGCATCAGGTTCGAGAGCCACAGGGTCAGGCAGTCGACCAGCACCGGCCGGCCCTGGCCGGCGGCCGACGCCAGCGCCTCGTCGAGCTTCAGCGGCTCCTCGAGCGTGGTCCAGTTGCCACCGCGCCGCGCGCGATGGGCCATGATGCGGGTCGCCATCTCGACGTCGCCCGCCTGCGCCGTGGCGATATAGACGGCGGGCTGCGGAGCCGCACCGTGCAGGCTGCCGGTGACGAGCTTCTCGGCATGGGTGCTCTTGCCCGAGCGGGCGCCGCCCAGGACAAGGCTCACCGGCGGCAGCGGAAACGCCCTGATGTGCTCCATCAGGGACGGGCGCGAACCAACCAGCAGGCGCCGGCAAGCCTCACCCCGTCCGCCGTCGCATAAGGTTTCAGCGCCTCGGCGATGGCTGCCTTGGCCTTGACGACCTGCTCGGGTGGGAGATCCTTGAAGGCGCGCGCCAGCGGCCCGAAGTCGCCGATGCGCTGCAGCACATCGGGAATGTCGCTGCCCTGGTTCATCATCAGGTCGACCGGCTCGATCGACAACCCGCTGAAGCCGGCCTGGGTCAGGATGCGCTCGACCCGGGCCCGATCGCCAAAGGAATACTGGCCGGGATCTTCCGGCCCCGGCCGCTGCATCGGCGGCAGGAAGCGCTGGGCCGCGCGCATCGGCACCGCGCCCCAAGGGTTTTCGGCCGCCGTGCGCCAGCACAGGAAGACCAGCCGTCCCGACGGCTTCAGCGCGTGGCGGACATTCCGGAAAGCAGCGACCGGATCGCCGAAGAACATCACGCCGAAGCGCGAGAAGACGAGGTCGAGCGACGCAGGCTCGAACGCATGGGTCGTTGCATCGGCTACCTCGAACGTCGCATTGCCGAGCCCGCGCGCCCGGGCGGCCTCGACCAGCGGTTCCGAAATATCGACCCCCAGGACATGCCCGTCCGCACCGACCGCTTTCGCGAGCTCGGCCGTCGTGCCGCCGGTGCCGCAGCCGACATCGAGCACCCGCTCGCCGGGCTGTGCGTTGGCGGCAGCGAGCGCAATCTCGCTGAAGCCCGCGATGCCGCGCTGGATGCGGTCGTAGGCCGCCAGCCACATCGTGCCGCCGGCCCCTTTCCAGTAGGCCGCCTGCTCGGCAGCCAGCTCCTCCCTGGACCTCATGCCCTGCTGCCGCCGTGCGCGATCACGATCTCGCGCGGCATGTAATTGGTGAAGGCGACCTTCCAGGCGTGGGCGCGATCGGCGTTCTCGAAATGCTCGATCAGGGTGATCGATACATTGTCGATCTCGAACCGCACCGCGGCCTCGGGGTGCATGTTGAAGGCATGCGCCAGGGCGGCGCGGATCGTGCCGCCATGCGCCGTCGCCACGATGTCGCGGCCGCGATACTTGTCGGTCAGCCGCTCGATCGAGCGCACCGTGCGCTCGCGCAGGTCGCTGAAGCTCTCGCCGCCCGGCGGGCGGAATTCCGGCGGCGCGAGCCAGAAGAGATGGCCGTTGCCCGGCTTGTCCGAGATCTCCGCGTAGGTGAGGCCCTGCCATTCGCCGAAAGACTGCTCGGCGAGATCGGGATCGATCACGACCTCGCCGAATTCGGCGCCGGCCTTGCCGAGGTGCTCGGCGGTCTTGCGGGCGCGCAGCAGGTTCGACGAGTACCAGACCGCGCCTTTCGGCAGCAGCTTCGCCTGGTGCCTGAACAGATCCTCGTTGCTGACGTCGCAATCCTTGTCGAACTGGCCGTAGCAGCGGCCTTCCGGATTGGGCACCGGCGCATGCCGCACCCACCACCAACGCGTCACTGCTCCCGTGTTCTTGGGCGCCAATGCCATTTCAATTCCTTCTAGTGATGGAGCATCAGGGCGGCGACGACCAGCACGGCGATCTCGGCCTTCTGCTGAACCGCGCCCAACGTGTCGCCGGTATAGCCGCCGAGCCGCCGCGCGATCCACTGCGACGCGAACCACGCCACCGCGATCGCGACGGCCGGCGAAATGATCGCCACGAAGAAACCCTTGCCGAGCAGCAGCAGGAACGCCAGCGCCGCGCCGATGGCGATCGTCAGCCAGACATCCTGGTCGCTCGGCTTGCCGGCCATCGCGCCGAGCCCGTCGGCATGGACCGGCGCATAGGCGAGCAGCGGATAGGCCAGCACGGCGCGCGACAGGCAGTGCGCCGCCATCAGCACCACCAACCCGGTGGCGCCGGAGAACTGGGCCAGGCAGGCGACCTTGACCAGGACGGAGATCACCAGCGCCAGCACGCCGAAGGTGCCGTTGCGGCTGTCGCGCATGATTTCCAGCCGCCGCGCCGGCTCCAGCGCATGCGGCCCCAGCCCGTCGGCGGTGTCGGCCAGCCCGTCTTCATGCAGGGCCCGTGTGATCACCACGGCCGCGCCGACCGCGAGCACGGCCGCCAGCCAGCCCGGCCCGGTCAGGCCGCGCACGATGGCGAACACCAGTCCGGCCGCGAGACCGACCGCAGCGCCGACGAACGGCAGCACCGGCAGCGCGTCGGCCAGCGCCCAGCGCGGCGCGCCCGTCCCTGTTGCCGGGCCGAACGACACGCCGGTGAAGAAGCTGGCCTGCTCCCTGAACGCCTGTAGCCACTCGTCGAACGACGAGGGGCGCCGGCCCAAGGGAGCACCCTGGAAGTCGTTGGGACTGGTCATGGTCGGGCAAATATAGGATGGTCCGCGCCCTCCATGAATGCCCAGACGCCAACTTTCGACGAGATGCGCCGCATCCTGCGCGACCTGCCGGGACCGGACCTCGAAGCCCAGACCCAGGTGGTGCGCCGCCAGACCGAGCTGACCAAGCCGCCGGGCTCGCTCGGCAGGCTGGAGGAGCTCGCCGAATGGCTCGCCTGCTGGCAGGGCCGCGCCCAGCCGCGCATCGAACGGCCGCGGGTCGCCGTCTTCGCCGGCACGCACGGCGTCGCGCGGCGCGGCGTGTCGGCCTACCCGCCGGAAGTCACCCAGCAGATGGTGAAGAACTTCCTGGACGGCGGCGCCGCCATCAACCAGCTCGCCGGCGCGATCGACGCCGACCTGCGCATCTACGAGCTCGCTCTCGACCATCCGACCGGGGACTTCACCCAGGGTTCGGCGATGAGCGAGGCGCGCGCCGCCAACGCCATGGCCTACGGCATGATGGCCGCCGAGCCCGGCATCGACATCCTGTGCCTGGGCGAGATGGGCATCGCCAACACCACGACGGCCGCGACGCTGTGCGCCGCGCTGTTCGGCGGCACGGGCGAGGATTGGGCCGGGCCGGGCACGGGCGTGCAGGGTGCGGCGCTCGCCAACAAGATCGCCGTGATCGACGAGGCGCTCGCCTTCCACAGCGATGCCATCGCCGCGCGCGATCCGCTGACCTTGCTCGCCTCGGTCGGGGGCGAGGAGTTCGCCGCCATTGCCGGCGCGATCGTCGCCGCCCGCATGGGCCGCATCCCGGTGCTGCTCGACGGCTATGCCTGCACGGCCGCCGCCGCCGTCCTGTTCGGCTACGACCGCCATGCGCTTGATCATTGCAAGGTGGCGCACCGCTCGGCCGAGCCCGGCCATCGCCGCCTGCTGGCGGCGATCGGCCAGCGGCCCTTGCTCGCCCTGGACATGCGGCTGGGCGAGGCTTCGGGTGCCGCGCTCGCCGTTCCGATCCTCAAGGCGGCCGCGGCCTGCCACAACGGCATGGCGACGTTTGCGGAGGCGGGGGTCAGCGGAAAGGCTTGACGCGGCGTTCGTGAAGCGAATAGAGGGCAATGCCCCTGTACAAGGGCGAACTCGCCGAAAAACGATGTCATTAGCCCTACCCGGCTTCGGAGTCGCCACATCGCCTACGGGCGACGCAATTTCACAACGCTGCAGACCTATGGCCTAATAGGCTCAATCCGCTGGAGTGCGTCCGCCACACCTGCCTGCTATGTATGTCTCCACAAGGTCAGCGGTGTTGACAGTAGGACGGTCGCGGATGGCTAGAGCAAATGGGCCAGTATCGGTCTGCGTTATCAACCTAAAAGGCGGGGTCGGGAAGTCGACGATATCGGCCCTTCTGGCGCGAAACGCCTATACGCGGCGGAATCTTGACGTCTTAGCAGTTGATCTAGATCCACAGGCCAACTTAAGCCAAGCGTTGATGCACAGTGATTACGATGACTTTCTATTGCAACAACGAGCTTCTATCGTCGAAATTTTCCATGGCTATCGTCCGCCGACTTCAAGGTCTTCCAGTGCGACCGCTCTCGTGGAATCCGATGGAGTCGAAACAATAGGATTGAACCCCAACAACAATAAATCTCTTCAGCTTATTCCATCGCGCTTTGACTTCTCAGACAACCTTCTCGGCGCTGTCCGACCTGATCCCCGTATCTTAGCTCGCTTTTTGACAGCTAATTATGCTCACAAAGATTTCATTATTATTGATTGCGCACCTACCGAATCGATACTTACAACAGCAGCCTACCACGCGAGCGGGTTAGTATTAGTTCCCGTCAAGCCAGAATACTTTGCCACCATCGGGTTTCCGTTGCTGCAGCAGTCTCTGGTAAATTTTAGAAATTCGAATCGAGGGCATCGCATAGATGTTTGTGGAATTGTCATAAATAATGCTTTCTACGATGGAGGAAACGACGGGGGTCCTGAAAAAGCTGATTCTCTAGATAATATTCAGACAGAAGCCGCAAACAATGGTTGGCCTGTTTTTGAAAATCAACTTCCTCACTCACGTGGGTTCCCTAAAATAATGCGAGGGAATAATAGTTGGGTCGGCAACGCCACAAAATTTCAATATTTTTCGAACGAGTTTTTTCAGGCTATCGGACTTTAAGGGCCTCTCGAACATCGAGTACGTGAAATGACAATGAAGCGAAATGCCTTTCTGGCGACGCTGCTTCAGGCGATTGTCGCAGAGTACGGCCATGAAGAAGTTCTAGATGCGCTTACCCGTCTCTCGCATACCGGTGACCACGGGAACGTGGCGAGTCAACCAAAGCAACAACTCTCGCCTATGCTATCGCGTCAAGGCAAGACTGTTAAGCCCAAGCGGCCGACCGCTGTCGATCAGGTGAATAAAGCATCCTCCGTAACCCGAGAGCGAGACGAGATACTCACCCTCGCCAATCGATTTGATCGCAAGGATTTTCTGCCGAGCGTTGGCGATATTCGAGAGTTTCTTGCAATGACCGGTAGTATTGTAGAGGGTCTAACTTCCCGCAACGAAGGTTTTCGCCATCTCCTGCCTGTGCTTGTCAAGCTTCCTCCCGAACGACTTAAGCGACTTGCAAACAGCAACAGTCATTCGGGTCCAGCGCAACTCGGCCCTCTTGCTGACGCCATCAGATCCGCCGGAGAAACTATAAGACGAGGCGATCGAAAGCTTACCACCGATGCCGCGGCGATACCTGACGATTATTTGGCAGAGCAACCCGGCCCGCTATCCGCCGAGATGCGTGACGCGACACAGGCGCCAAGCAAGCCCTACTCAATTGACGAAAAAAGCTCAAACGAAGTCGTCTCTAACTCCAGTGAACAAGCTACCGATCGGTTTATCACCGAACAGAACACAACCCCTGGCAAGAAGTCCGAAAACGGCTCTCGGTGATTGCGGCTCCCGACAGATGAGGAGTACGAAATTGTCGATTTCCACGCGAAGTCTGTAAAAGTGCTTTTGTATTTCTGCGCGTCGCGTTGCCGACTTGAAATTCACAGAGGTTTATTAGAACTCGTCTGGTGCTAGTATGCTAAGTGGCGCTCGCCGGCAAGATCACATTGGTTGGCGAGCCGCTCTCCCGCTAGGGCTGGCATAATTGTCGCCTCCGACCTCAAGTAGACAGAGGCAGATGAAACTCTTCAGCATGCAATGTAGTCGGCGATGATTTTGCCTAACTAACTCCACGCCCTATTAGCACTTAGCTGATTCGCGCTTACGCAAAATTAGATGTTCTCGAGGGACGGAAGCAATCGGCGGAAAGCGATCAGGTCGAAATCATTCTAGCAGCAAGACTGTTTCGACCCGTGCGTACTTGATCGTTTTCTGCTTGTCTCGCACGTAGCGAATCGTCATCGAAACGTTCTCATGCTTCATTGCCTCAATAACTTCACCTTTCAGTTCTCTTCGCTGATCAGTAGGAATAAAAAACGAAATTTGACCTAGTTCGTTTTCAACCCTAAATTTTCCCCAGCCAGATTCCTTATCGAATCTTACCACATCGACTACCACATCCACCGCCGTGGAGTCTTCCGCATTACCTTCTACTAGGTCAATCGTCTTCCTGGTTAAAAAGACGATCTTGTCATCATCGCTTTTTCCTCCGATCATTAATCTGGATGCAGATCCCTTCAAGGGCAACCCCATCTCCGTTACCTGAGAACGTGCTCTAATCAGCAACTTCTTTAAGTCCTTTTCCCGCACCTTCTGTAACTCGGGTTCATATGCCTTGAGTTGTTCGTCGCGGCGCTCATGGAGCTTTGCTTCCTGCCTGGCGTCACGCAGCTCGTCGAGCATCCGGTTTAGAACGTCGTCCTTACGCTTGGCTTCCTGTTCAATGATGCCAGCCAGCTTGTTTGTTGTCATCGCTTGGAGCTCAAGCCGCCTCGTCTCCTGACGGGATTGCTTAGTCCGTTCTTGCTCAATTTTTAGAATGGCTTCGATCTGATTCGCATTGCCGCCTGTCAGCTTTTTTATGACCCAAGCCGTCAGAACCTTAAGGGGGACCTCAAGCAAGGCACTTGCGGCTGGTGCTGCTCCAACGATAGGAGCGGCACCGGCTAGAACATCAAGCACCCAACTACCAGATTGTGGCGCACGAATGTTGAAGTTAGCGTCAATCCGGCGATTGATGCGTTGCAGAACGACGCCCGTCTGTCGAAAATGCTCGAGCGTGTACACGAAGCGCGAAGCGCCATAAATGAATCGCGAAGCCTCATAAAAATTTAGCTGACCTTCGTCCGCAAAGTCGCCAGTAAACTGAAAAGAAAGAGCCGTGTTTGACGGCCGCAGTGTTGGTTGTGCTGCCAACCGTTCCCCCCACTTTCAACTAGAGCAAGAATATCCCACAGCCTCTGTAGTTGAAAGTGCAATGCGAGGATCGCTTTTGGTGATGGTCCGATAGCCGTGGAAGGGCATACGTCCAGCCGATTGTGCTGTTCAGGCCCAGCCGAAGAGCGAAGAGGGGACGCGAAACCCTGAAGAAGCATCAGATCGAAACCGAGCTGATTGACAAGCCGAAGATCGCCGTGGGCGGTCTGGACCACGGAATATCTAGTGCCGTGGCTCGACAGAAAGCCAAGACACGTCGACATCCCGCAACGAGAGATTCGCAAGTGGGTTCAGATCCAGAAGCCATCTGTGTGCAGCCTAGTGCGCGCGAAATTTGTGCGCGCGGCCACGCTCTGAGCCCGGATCGCGGCGCCACGAAAGGCCGAATGCGCGAACACCTATCGACTGTGCTTTTTCGCCCCCGAAGCCCAGTCGATGAGTTGGTGCATGACGGCTTCCGCTTCACACCGGACATGCGCGCAGGCCATCGATATCCTGCCGCAGGTTAAGTTCTGGGTGCGCGGCGTGGCGTGCCGGCTCGTTGTGTCTGCCGACGGCCACCGACAGATTCGTTCTAGACTCCGTAGGCGAACCGATTGATGCGCGGCGCTTCGCCATCGAATATTAGCGCGCGCTTCATGCCACGAACGACGACTCGAACGAAAAGCGCTTAGTGGGAGCGCTAACCGAAAAAGCCGGTCAAGGCATATTCGTGGTAGCGGAAATGACTGTCGGCAGTAAGGATGTGCGGGCACAACTCATGGAGCGTTTCGCCAGCGAGGCGACTTCTTGAAATCCGAAGTCAAGCACCTTGCCGACGTCGTCCTGGCCGAGCCTCCATCGCGACCTATCCTGGGCGGAGAAATTGTCGAATGAGCACTCGAATGCTGGTTGGCCTGCTGGGCGCGAATATCGGCCAATCCCTGGCGCCCGCGCTGCACGAGGACGCCGCCGCGGCCGCCGGGATGATCGGCCACTACCACCTGATGGATGTCGACGGCCCGCGGCCGCGCACGCTGCCCGAGCTGCTGGCCGCGGTGCGCACGGCAGGCTTCGCCGGCGTCAACGTCACCTTCCCGTTCAAGGAGGCGGTGATCCCGCTGCTCGACGAGGTCTCGCCCGAAGCGGCCGAGATCGGCGCGGTGAACACGGTCGTGTTCGATCCGGCCGGGCGCAGCACCGGCCACAACACCGATCGCTCCGGCTTCCGCGAAGCCTTCCTGGCGGCATTCGGCGCCGACGCCGTGCGCGGCAAAACGGTGCTTCAGCTCGGCGCCGGCGGCGCGGGCCGCGCGGTCGCCTTTGCACTCCGGGATCTCGGCGTGTCGTCGCTGCGGCTCTACGATCGCGACACCCAGCGCGCCCGCAATCTCAGTGCCGACCTCGGCGGAAACTGCGAAGTCCTCGATGCCCCCGAGCCCGCCGCCGCATCGGTCGCGGGCATCGTCAATGCGACTCCGATCGGCATGACCGGCCATGCCGGCCTGCCGATGACGCCGGAAGTCGTTCAAGCCCATCAGGTCGTCGCCGACGTAATCTACACGCCGCTCGAGACCGAGTTCCTGAAGGCGGCAAAGGCCAAGGGCGCGCGCACCATGGGCGGCGCCGGCATGTGCGTGCACCAGGCGGTGCGCGCCTTCGAGCTGTTCACCGGCTGCGTCCCCGATATCGCACGCATGGAGCGCACCTTCCTGGCCGCGGCCGCCAGACGCAATGTCTAGCCCCCGTCGTCTCGAGCGTAGCCGAGGGACCTCCTCATGCCATCGCCGCCGGCATGAGGAGGTCCCTCCACTCCGCTTCGCTCCGGTCGGGACGACGGGGAGCATCAACTCCCATAAGGAGGCCCTGACATGAAGACCTCGATCGCGACGGTATCTCTCAGTGGGACGCTCGGCGAGAAGCTCGAAGCGATCCATGCGGCCCGGTTCGACGCCGTGGAGATCTTCGAGAACGATCTCGTGACCTTCAGCGGCACGCCGGCCGATGTGCGCGACGCCTGCCGCGAGCTTGGCCTCGACATCGTCACCCTGCAGCCGTTCCGCGACTTCGAGGGCATGCCGCCGGGCCAGCGCGAGCGCGTCTTCGCCCGTGCGGAGCGCAAGTTCGACGTCATGCAGGAACTCGGGTGCGACCTGCTGATGATCTGCAGCAACGTCTCGCCCGACTCCCTGGGCGGCATCGACCGCGCGGCCGCCGACCTGCGCGAGCTGGGCGAGCGCGCCGCCAGACGTGGCTTGCGGATTGCCTTCGAGGCGCTGGCCTGGGGCCGCCACATCAACGACTACCGCGACTCCTGGGAGGCGGTGCGCCGCGCCGATCATCCGGCGGTCGGGCTCGTGCTCGACAGCTTCCACATCCTGGCGCGCGGCACGGACCTCTCCACCATCCGGTCGATTCCGGGCGATCGCATCTTCCTCGTGCAGCTCGCCGACGCGCCACTGCTGCAGATGGACTATCTCTCCTGGAGCCGGCACTTCCGGAACTTTCCGGGACAGGGTGACCTGCCGGTCCTCGACTTCATGACGGCGCTGCAGGCGACGGGCTACGACGGCGCCCTGTCGCTCGAGATATTCAACGATCAATTCCGCGCCGGCTCGGCGCGCAGCCTCGCGGTCGACGGCCATCGCTCGCTGCGCTTCATGCTCGACCGGCTCGGCACCGGCCCGGTGGCCTTGCCGCCGCGACAGCAGGCACAGGGCGTCAGCTTCATCGAATTCTCCGCCGACGATCACGACGCGCCGCGGCTCGAAGGGCTGTTGACGGGGTTGGGCTTCCGTCGCGCCGGCCAGCATCGTTCCAAGGCGGTGACGCGATGGTGCCAGGGCGGCATCAATCTCGTGGTCAATCGCGAGAAGGAGGGCTTCGCCCATTCCTTCAACCTCGTCCACGGCTCGGCGGTCTGCGCGTTGGGGCTCAGTGTCGAGGATGCAGCCGCCACGTTCCAGCGCGCAACGCTGCTGCTGGACGCACCATTCCATCAACCCGTAGCGCCGGACGAGCTTGACATCCCCGCGGTGCGCGGCGTCGGCGGCAGCCTGCTCTACTTCCTCGACCAGACCAGTGCGCTCGGCCGGGTCTGGGACATCGAGTTCGAGCCGACCGCCGAGCCGGCCACGAACGAGGCCGGCCTCACCACCGTCGACCACGTCTCGCAATCGATGCAGTACGAGGAGATGCTGAGCTGGGTGCTGTTCTACACCTCGCTGCTCGACGTCGAGAAAGTACCGGTCCAGGAGGTCGCCGATCCGGGCGGCCTGGTCCGCAGCCAGGTGATCGAGGCGGCCGACGGCAGCGTGCGCTTCGTGCTCAACGCCTCGCAAAGCCCGCGCACCCAGTCGTCGCGCTTCCTGAGCGAGCTGTTCGGTTCGGGCGTGCAGCACATCGCCTTCGCCACCCTCGACCTGCTGGCGACGGTCGAGCGGCTGGAGCGCAACGGCGTGCGGCTGCTGGCCATCCCGGCCAACTATTACGAGGATCTCGAGGCCAAGACCGACCTGCCGGCCGCGCAGATCGAGGCGATGCGGGCGCACAACATCCTCTACGACCGGGAGGGCGGCGCGGAGTATTTTCAGGTGTATACTGAAACCTTCGACCAGCGTTTCTTCTTCGAGATCGTCCAGCGCCGCGGCTACCGGGGCTATGGTGCCGGCAACGCACCGGTCAGGCTGGCCGCGCAGGCGCGATTGTCCGCAGGAGCCCCTTGATGTTCCAGCCAGCCCATTGGGAGGAGCTTTTCCATCAGGGCTACACGACCGTCTCCGGCGCGATCGGCGACGACGTGCTGCGGGCCGCCCAGGCGACGGCGCGCGCCTTGAACGACAGCCACCCCGACGGCGGCTGGGAGCGCACGAGGAACGAGCTGTGGCGCGAGATCCGGCATTGCCCGCACCCCGATTTCCTGGCGATCACCACCGGCGTGCTGCATCCGCTGGCCGGTGAGATCCTCGAGACGGTACGGCCCGACGATCGCATCCAGTTCGCCTCGACGATGCCCGGCTTCAGCGCCAAGGGCATCGGCCGGAATTTCCACATCGATGGCGGCAAGGGGCCGTCGCTCGCAGTGTTCAACGTGCTGTTTGGCGTGGCGCTGACGCCGGTCGCCTCGGATACCGCGGGCGGGTTTCACGTCCTGCCCGGTTCGCACGATCAGTTCGCCGCGGCGTTCGGGCGGCAGCCCACGGACGCGCCGGTGCATTGGGGCGAGGTCAAGCTCGCGACCCAGCTCGAGCTCCTGCCTACCGCCCGGATGGTGGTGCCGCGCCTGCAGCCCGGCGACATCGTCGTGGCGCACAGCTTCCTGGCGCACGGCACATCGGCCAACACCACCGACGTGCGACGCGACATGATCTTCCAGCGCCGCGTCGCCGTCCCGTTGGTGGATCCGGAAACCCAAGCCGGCGCGCGGCTGGCCTTCATGCGCGATCCCTGGGCGTTCTTCCGCCGCCCTCAAGCTCTTCCGGACCGCGAGCGTCCCGCTCGCTCATGATCAAGCGCATTGATACGCGCGTATGAGCGAGCGGGACGCTCGCGGTCCGGAAGATATGATATTACTTCTTCGCGCCGGGCAGGAAGTCGTCGAGCGGGACGCCGAGGCTGTTGAGCGCCCACGACACCATGTTGTACTGGCCGACGGTGAAGACGGCGTCCATCAGCTGCTCGGTCGAATAATACTTCGACATCGTCTCCCACGTCTCGTCCGACACGACGGAATTGTCGAACAGGTCGTCGGCGACCTGCAGCAGCGCCGACTCCTTCTCGCTCCAGCCGGCCGCCTTGGGGCCATCCTTCAGCCACACGATGTCGGTATCGCTGATGCCGCCCTTCTTCGCGATCAGCTCGTGCTGGGCGAATTCGTACTCGGCCTGGTTCAGCCAGCCGATGCGCAGGATCAGGAGCTCGCGGTCGCGGAACGGCAAGGTCTGCTTGCCGAGGATGTGGCCGGCGAAAGGCGTCCAGCGCTTCACCAGCTTGGGATGATGGGCGAGCACCTTGAAGATGTTGAAGATGCGGCCGTTCATCGCGTTCTTCTCGACCGCCTCACGGTCCTCGGCAGTCATGGTCGAAAGGTCGCGCATCGGCACGCGCTGCTTACGCTGGATCATCGTTGTTCCTCCATGGCGCCAACGTAACATGCCCGCATCGCATGTCGTTCTTTTTGGATAGGCGCCGCCTCGTCGTTGCCGCCGGCGCGCTCGTCGCCGCGCCGCGCGTCCTTGCGCAGGGCCGTGGACAGGAAGCCTTCGAAATTGCGGTCAGCGAAACCGCGACCATCGACGGGCGGCACTGGAACACGCCGATCATGGGCGGCACGACGGTCGACGCCGTGCATCGCGCCGTGCTGCTGCGCTTTCCAAAGGCGGCCGACGAGATCGCCGACCTGCTGCGCTCGGGCCGGGTGCTGGTGCAGGCCGAGCTGGTGCTGCGCCATGACGGTTACGAGATCATTCCGGAAGGCTACACCTGCCGCGAGCAGCTTGGGCGCAAGGCGTGGACCGACAATCCACCGAGCTGGCACGTCCGGGCCTGGGCGCTGCGCCATGCCTGGAAGGCCGACCGCGAGACCGGTCCGACCTTCAATGCCAGCGTCAACGGCAAGCGCTACTGGGCGCGCTACGGCGCGAGCGACCCGCGCGATCGCAGCAACGAGCCGATCGAGCCGCAGGAGCTGTCGTCCTATGCACCCGAGGCGCGGCTGGACTTCACCCGGCTGCTGTCGATGGCGGTGCTCGAGCGCGAGGCCGGGGCGCGGCTGCGCTGGCTGGAGCAGAGCGGTTTCCTGCTGCGCAAGGTCGAAACCTACGACACGCGCTACCGCGTGCAGGGAGATGCCTACGAATGGGCGATGCCGACCGGCGGCCACGGTCTGCGCTTCGCCGCGCCGCGCGTGATCGTCACGATGCGGCGCACCGGCGGGTCGGTGGCCGTTACGCTGCCGCTGGCGCTGCAAGGGGAATGGCAGCTCAGTCAGGCCGACGCCTCGCGCCCCACGGCGGTCCTGCCGACCGCCGCCG
This sequence comes from Reyranella sp., assembly GCF_965279465.1. NCBI lineage: Bacteria > Pseudomonadati > Pseudomonadota > Alphaproteobacteria > Hyphomicrobiales > Reyranellaceae > Reyranella > Reyranella sp. Next base: position 903,582 of record NZ_OZ257242.1, on the reverse strand, counting down.
AGGTCGCGCAACGCGCCCGGCGCGCGATGGCGGTGCGCGGCGAGGGGCGCCCTGACTGGGAGGGCAAGCGCATCGCCGAGCTGCTGCGGATCGGCGGCGACAGAGTGAGCCCCTGGGGCAGGATCGACAGCGAGAACGACTACCAGGCCTACCTCGGCAACCTGAAGCAGCTGCTCGCCATGCCGCCGCGCTACTGGCTGGGCTGGGACATCCAGGAAGACCTGCTGCTGTGGCACGTCTTCCGCGACCTGCTGCCGGCGCCGGCGCAGGACCATCTCAAATCATACTGGCAAGCCTGGCTGCAGCCAGAGCTGCCGACCGACGCGTTCGTGCATCCGCAGAGCCGCGACGCCATCGACTACTGGAAGCGCAACAAGGACTGGCGCGGCCGCGCCTCGTTCTTCCGCGACGGCTACAACTATTCGGTCAGCACGCAGAACTTCAATCACACCGCCGCGATGGGCGCGCTGCTGGGCGGAGCGCTGATCGGCTCGGACGTCGCGATGGCCGACGGCCGGCACGGGCTCGAGACGCTGCCGCTGCGCTTCTGGGGCTTCCTCGACGGCAGCACGCAGGAGATGCTCGACCACTACTATCTGTCGATCACGCTCAGCGGCCAGAAGATGTTCGCCGATTTCGCGCCCACGCCGATCGACCGGCTGATGGGCCGCATCCTCGTGGACCGCACGATGGAGCTGCTGATCACCACGTACCATTCGCGCCTGCGCCGCTTCGTCTCTTCGTCGGGGCGCGCGCGGATTTCGGGCGTGCTGGTCGAGCAGGACGGCATCTTCGGCGCGCTGCACACCGTCTCGAAGGACGGCGCGCTAATCCATCTCGACAGCGGTGCGGACGCGAAAGTGCAGGGCCTGCCGGTATGGGGCTACGACTTCCCGCCGGGCCGGGTCGCGATCCAGAGCCTGGAGCAGCCGTGGGCGCCGTCGTGGATGGCCGGGCTGATCGACGACAAGCCCGTGCCTTTCGAGGAAACCGCGGCGGAGACCACGCGCGGCAACTTCAAGCCGCCGCTGTGGCGGCGCAGCTATCTCGGCCGCTGGCACGGGCTCGCCTCGGCCGATATCCGCGGCGGCACGGTCGACGTCATGGCGCAATGGGTGCGCAAGCCGCAGAAGGCCACGCGCATGGAGGATCTTGGCACGCTGACCCTGCGCTATGCCGCCAACGAACCCAACCTCGCCAACACCCATGAAGGCGCCAGCGCGCAAGCCGGCCTGCCGCTCACCTTCCAGAGCCGCAACCGGGCCATCGTCTTCGCCAAGCCGCACGGCAATCGCGAGCGTTTCCTGGCCGCCTTTGACAAGGGCGCCAAGGATACGATCTCGCAGCTCGCCACGGTGGTCGGCCTGTGGAACTTCGCCGACACGATGGACTGGGAGATCTTCGTCGGCGCGCAGAAGGTCGCCATCTTTCCGCACCGCTCGACCGCCAGCGAGCGCATCCTGATCCGCGACGGCGTCAGCTATCTCGCGATCCTGCCGATCGCGCCGACCGACCTCGGCCGCGACGCCGAGATCGAGATCGGTCCGGGCGGCAGCGGAAAGGCGCCGCCCAGCAACGCGGTGATCGCGCCCGCGCTCACCATCTCGATGTTCAACCTGCGGCGGCCCACGCCGGTGCCGATCGGCTCGCTCGACTGGAAGACACTTTCCAACCGCACCTACGGCGCCTTCGTGCTGGAGCTGGGCGACGCCGAGCAGCACGGCAGCTTCGAGGCCTTCGTCCGCCACATCGAGGCGAACACGCTCGCGGCGACCTGGCAGGCAGATCGGAACCAGCTGGCGGTCTCCTACAGGAGCGGCAGCGACCTGATGGAAGCCACCTTCTCCACCGACTTCAGCCAGCCGTCGGAAACGCATTTCGCGATCGATCCCGGCCAGCAGGAGAAGGCGATCCCGCTGCGCCGGTTGAACGGCCAATGGCCCTACCTGCCGGCCGGCCTCGAGCGCGACACGACCTGGGCGCAGCAGGGCACGAGCGGGCGGCTGGAGAAGAACGGCGCGGTGCTCGTGACCGAGCCCGGCCGCAAGGCGTACCTCATTGCCGATCCCAGGAGCGGCGGCGTGGTCGCCTACAATCCGTTGCCCGACTTGCAGGTCTGGACCCTCACGACGAAGGACGGCGCGGTCTTCAAGACCGACGGCAAGGTCGGGCTGCTGCGCCTGGAGTACCGGCCGTGGTCGCGCGAGGTCGAGATCAGCCATGCGCCGAAGCCCGACCAGAGGGGCGACGATCTGGCCAGGCGGCTCACGATTTCGGGACTTGCCCCGGCGCCGCGGGTGACCGTGAATGGCCGTCGAGCCGACGTGAGCGGTGCTGCTCCCGATTTCCAGGTCGCGTTGACGCCATGACCCTTTCCCGTTCCGCTTTCCTCCAGCTGGCCGGCGCCGCCCTGGTCGCCGCTCCGGCTGCCGCGCAGACAGGACCCCGCATGCAGACGCGCAAGATCCCCTCGACCGGCGAGGCATTGCCGATCGTCGGCTGCGGCACGTGGCAAACGTTCGACGTCGGCCCCTCCGCGGCCGAGCGCGAGCCGCGTGCCGAGGTGCTGAAGGTGCTGTTCGAGGCCGGCGGCTCGGTGATCGACAGCTCGCCGATGTACGGCAAGTCGGAGGGCGTGGTCGGCGACCTGCTGGCTGCCGCCGGGACGCGCGACAAGGCTTTCCTCGCCACCAAGGTCTGGACCCAGGGACGCAATCCCGGCATCGCGCAGATGAAGGAGTCGATGCGGCTCCTGCGCACCGAGCGCATCGACCTGATGCAGATCCACAACCTGGTCGACTGGAAGGCGCACCTGCCGACGCTGAAGGCCTGGAAGGCCGAAGGCCGCATCCGGCTGATCGGCATCACGCACTACACAGAAGCGATGCACGCCGAGCTCGAGTCCGTGCTGCGCCAGGGCGGCTTCGACTTCGTGCAGGTGAACTACGCGCTGGACGACCGCGGCATCGAGCGCAGCCTGTTGCGCTTCTGCCAGGACAACGGCATCGCGGTGCTGATCAACCAGCCGTTCGGCGGCGGCGGGCTCCTGCGCAAGCTCTCCGCGCGCAAGCTGCCCGACTGGGCAGGCGAGATCGGCTGCACGAGCTGGGCGCAGATCCTGCTGAAGTTCGTGCTCGCCCAGCCCGCCGTGACCTGCGTGATCCCCGGCACCGGCAAGCCCGAGCACATGCGCGACAACGTGCAGGCCGGGCTCGGCGCCTATCCCGACGACCGGCTGCGACAACGGATGATCGACACGGTCGGTGTTTAGAATCACGACACTATGCGTATCAGACTGGCTCTCACTTCAGCCCGGAGTCGCCGAACTGCATTCAAATGCGTCAACTTTCTTGTGTTGAGCAAAGCTTTTTCCTGTCGTCCTGAGCGCAGCGAAGGACCTCACGCCAGCGACACGGCCCGTGTCTGATCATTCGGTGAGGTCCTTCGCTGCGCTCAGGACGACGAGAATGAGCGAAGAGGGACACGCCATACATCTCGGTCTTCCGAACCGGGGTCTCGCTAGATCAGCTCGCTATAGGGCAGGAAATCGACTGCGGCGCCGGGCTCCAGCCGCGTGATCTCTTCCGGCAGCTCGACCAGCCCATCGGTCTCGGTGAGAGAGGTGAGCATTCCCGCGCCTTCCTTATGATAGCGGCGGGCCTTGTTCCCCTCGAGCGAGGCGCGGACATATTCGCGGCGGCCGGTCTTCTTCTTGTAGGCGAAGTCGCTGACGACCCGGAAACGCTTGGCCACATGAGGGGTGGCAGCTCCCAGCGCCTCGATCATCGGCCGCGCCACCAGAGCGAAGGTGAGCAGCGCGGCCACCGGATTGCCGGGCAGGCCGGCGAGCGGCGTGGCACCGATCTGGCCCATCGCGACCGGCCGGCCGGGCTTGATCGCCAGCCGCCAGAAATAGAGCGAGCCGTGGTTGGCGATGGCGGTGCGGACATGGTCCTCCTCGCCGGTCGAGACGCCGCCCGAGGTTATGATCAGATCGCTCTCGGCGGCTGCCCGCTGCAGGGCGTCGTTCAGCTTCGCCGGATCGTCGCGCACGATGCCGCGATCGGAGACGTCGACCCCGAGCCGCTCGAGCAGCCCGGCCAGGATGTAGCGATTGGCGTCATGGATCTGCCCGCGCCGCAACGGCTCGCCAGGCTCGCGCACCTCGTCGCCGGTCGAGATCAGAGCGACCGTGAGCTTGCGCCGCACCGGGACCTCGACGAACCCGAGCGCCGCCAGCAATCCGAGATCGGCCGGGCCGAGCCGCCGCCCCGCGGTCAGCGCGATCGAGCCGTGCGCAACGTCCTCACCGGCGCGGCGGGTATTGGCGCCGCGCTTGATGCCGGGGCGGATCGTCACGTGCTCGCCGTCGCGCTCGCAATCCTCCTGCATGATCACGACGTCGGCGCCTTCGGGCAGGAGCGCGCCGGTGAAGATGCGCGCGGCGATTCCCGGCGCGAGCGCGCCGGACGGATCGTGTCCGGCGGCGATGCGATCGACGCAGCGCAAGTTCGTCGGCCGCGCCGGATCGAGATCGTCAAAGCGCGCGGCGTAACCGTCGACGGCCGAGTTGTCATAGCCAGGGACGTTGATCGGCGCGGCGATGTCCTCGGCCAACGTACGCCCAAGCGATTGCCGCAGCAGCACTCGCTCGACGCCCGCGACCGGCACCACGCGCTCGAAGATCATGGCGCGGGCAGCATCGATGCCCAGGAGGCTGCCGCCAAAGGCGAAGCAATCGTCGGAAAGCTGGGCCATCTTCTAAGTCCCGAAATCCGTCGTCCTGAGCGGAGCGAAGGGCCTAGCAGAGCGACCAACGAGTCCGTTGCCCGCGTGAGGTCCTTCGCTGCGCTCAGCACGACAGGGTGCGGCAACGAACTCCATCCTACTCCGCCGCCTCGGCCATCGCCTTGAGCGGCGCGACCTGGGCGGCGCAGAACTTGAATTCGGGGATCTTGCCGAACGGGTCGAGCGCCGGATTGGTCAGCAGGTTGGCCGCCGCTTCGGCGTAGCAGAACGGGATGAAGACCATGCCGACCGGAACATCCGAGTCGACGCGCACCTTGATCTCGATCGCGCCGCGCCGGGTCGAGACCCGGACCCTCTCGCCGCGTCCGATCCCCAGCCGCTCGACGTCGCGCGGCGAGAGGAAGGCCATCGCCTCGGGCTCGAGCTCGTCGAGCACCGTCGAGCGGCGCGTCATCGCACCGGTATGCCAGTGCTCGAGCACGCGGCCGGTCGACAGCACGAACGGGAAATCGGCGTCGGGAATCTCGTCCGGCGGCCGTACCGCAGCCGGCACGATCCGTCCGCGCCCGCTCTTCGTCGGATAACCGGCGCTGAACAGGATCTCGTTGCCCGGCACGTTCGGCCCGTCGGCGGGATAGGTCACCGCGCCCTCGTTCACCAGCCGCTCCCAGCTGATGTTCTTGAGCGACGGCATGGTGCCCGCCATCTCGGTATAGACCTCACCGACGTCCTTGTAGGTCCAGCCGCAGCCGAGGCGGTTGGCGAGGTCGATGATGATGTCGAGATCGGGCCGCGCCTGGCCGGGCAGCGGCAGCGCCTTGCGGCCGAGCTGCACGCGGCGATCGGTGTTGGTGAAGGTGCCGTCCTTCTCCGGGAAGACCGACGCCGGCAGCACCACATCGGCGTGCCACGCGGTCTCCGTGAGGAAGATGTCCTGCACGACGAGATGCTTCAGCTTGGCCAGCGCTTGCCGTGCGTGGTGCACGTCGGGATCCGACATCGCGGGGTTCTCGCCCATGATGTACATGCCCTCGATCTGGTCGGCGTGGATCGCGGTCATGATCTCGACCACGGTCAGCCCGCGCTTGGGATCGAGCTCCTTGCCCCAGATCTTCTCGAACTGATCGTGGGCCGGCGATTCGACCGGCCGGTAGTCGGGATAGAACATCGGGATCAGGCCGGCGTCGGATGCGCCCTGCACGTTGTTCTGGCCGCGCAGCGGATGCAGGCCGGTGCCGGGCCGCGCCACCTGTCCTGTGACCAGCGCGAGCGCGATCAGGCAGCGCGCATTGTCGGTGCCATGCACGTGCTGCGAGATGCCCATGCCCCAGAAGATGATCGACGCCTTCGAGCGCGCATACATCCGCGCCACGGTCCGGATCGTTTCCGCCGGCACGCCGCACACCGGCTCCATCGCCTCGGGCGAGAAGCCGCCGATCTTCTCGACCAGATCGGGGAAGCCCTCGGTGAAGCCCGCGATGTACTGCTTGTCGGTCAACCCTTCGGTGACGATCGTGTGCAGCATCGCATTGAGCAGCGCCACGTCGCTGCCCGGCTTGAAGCGCATGTCGATGGTGGCGTGGCGCGACAGGCCCTGGCCGCGCGGATCGGCGACAATCAGCTTGGCGCCGCGCTTGACCGCGTTCTTGATAAAGGTCGCCGCGACCGGGTGATTGCTGGTCGGGTTGGCGCCGATCACGATGATCGTCTCGGCGTCGAGCGCCGCGGAGAACGGCGCCGTCACCGCGCCCGAGCCGATGCCCTCGAACAGCGCCGCCACCGACGAGGCATGGCAGAGCCGCGTGCAGTGATCGACGTTGTTTGTGTCGAAGCCGGTGCGGATCAGCTTCTGGAAGAGGTAGGCCTCCTCGTTCGAGCCCTTGGCCGAGCCGAAGCCGGCCAGGCCCGCACCACCCTTGCGCTCGCGGATCTCGAGCAGGCTGGCGGCGGCGCGCGCCATCGCCTCTTCCCAGGTGGCCTCGCGGAAATGCGTCCAGGGATTGGCGGGGTCGACCTCGTCGTCGGCCGACTTCGGCACGCCGTCCTTGCGGATCAGCGGCACGGTGAGACGGTCGGGATGGTTGGCATAGTCGTAGCCGAAGCGTCCTTTGACGCAGAGGCGCGACTTGTTGGCCGGACCGTCCTTGCCTGTCACATGGAGGATCTTGTCATCCTTGATGTGATAGGTGAGCTGGCAGCCGACGCCGCAGAACGGGCACAGACTGTCGACCGTGCGATCGGCATACTCGGTGCGGGTCTGGGCGGCATTGAGCAGGACCGACGGCATCAGCGCGCCGGTCGGGCAGGCCTGCACGCACTCGCCGCAGGCGACGCAGGAGCTGTCGCCCATCGGGTCATTGAAGTCGAACACGATCTGCTCGTGATGGCCGCGGAAGGCCATGCCGATCACGTCGTTGACCTGCACTTCGCGGCAGGCGCGGACGCAGAGGTTGCAGTTGATGCAGGCGTCGAGATTCACCGCCATCGCCGGATGGCTGACGTCCATCGCCGGCCGCTCGTCCTGGGGGAAGCGGCTGGTGGTGACGCCGACCTTGTCGGCCCAATTCCAGAACTTCGAGTCAGGATCGTGCGAGGTCTCGCGCTCGGGTTGATCGGCGACCAGCAGCTCGAACACCATCCTGCGCGAGGCTTCGGCGCGCGGCGTGGCGACGCCGACCTTCATGCCCGGCGTCGGCTTGCGCAGGCACGACGCGGCCAGCACCCGCTCGCCCTCGATCTCGACCATGCAGGCGCGGCAGTTGCCGTCGGCGCGATAGGTCGGTGCGGTCGAGTAGCAAAGATGCGGGATGTCGACATCGTAGCGCTTGGCGATCTGCCAGATCGTCTCGTCGGCGCGGCCCTCGACCTCCGCGCCATCTATCGTGAACTTGATCGTGCTCATCGAACAATCCCCACGTCGGAGGGAAAGTGTTTCATGACCGACGTCAAGGAATTCGGCGCCGCCTGTCCCAAGCCGCAGATCGACGCATCGCGCATCGCGACGGACAGTTCGTTCAGGAGCTGCTCGTCCCAGCCGCGCGCCGCCATCAACTTGACCGCCTTTTCGGTGCCGACCCGGCAGGGCGTACACTGCCCGCAACTCTCGTCCATGAAGAAGCGCATCAGGTTCAACGCGGCGTCCTTGATGCTGTCCTTGTCGGACAGGATCACGACCGCGGCCGAACCGATGAAGCTTCCGTGCGGCTCGAGCGTGCCGAAATCGAGCGGGATATCGCCCATGGAGGCCGGCAGGATGCCGCTCGACGGCCCGCCCGGCACATAGGCCTTGAAAGCATGGCCGGGCAGCATGCCGCCGCAGAATTCGTCGATCAGCTCGCGCACCGTGACGCCGGCGGGCGCGATCTTCACGCCGGGATTGGCGACGCGCCCCGATACCGAATAAACGTGCTGGCCCTTGCGGCCGTTGCGGCCCTGGCTGCTCCACCACTTTGGCCCACGTTCGATGAGGTCGCGGATCCAGTACAGAGTCTCGACATTGTTGATCAGCGTCGGCCGGCCGAAGATGCCGACCTGGAAGGGCAGCGGCGGCTTGTGGCGCGGCAAGCCGCGCTTGCCCTCGATGCTCTCGATCATCGCGGATTCTTCTCCGCAGATGTAAGCGCCCGCACCGCGCCGCAGATGGACGCGAACGCCCGCCAGCAGCCCGGCCTCGTCCAGCTTGCCGATCTCCGTCAGCAGGATGTGCCGGCACTCGGGATATTCGTCGCGCAGGTAGAAATAGACGTCGGCCGCCTCGACGAGATGCGCGCCCATCAGCATGCCTTCGAGCACGCGATGCGGGTCGGTTTCGAGGAAATACCGGTCCTTGAAGGTGCCCGGCTCACCCTCGTCGGCATTGACGGCCATCAGGCGAGGGCCTGGCTCGCCCAGCACCGAGCGCCACTTGCGCGCGGTCGGAAAGCCCGCGCCGCCGCAGCCGCGCAGGCCGGCCTTGTCGACGATGTCGACCAGCTGCTCGCGGCTCAGCAGGCCGCTGCGCAGGCGCAGCAAGGTCTCGTAGCCGCCATCGGCCTGATAGGCGGCGAGGTCCTTGTATGTGGGGATCTCGGGATGATGGCGGTGCTCGGCGACCGCCTTGGTGACCGTCGCCATATCGGCATGATCGACGAAGTGATGCCCGACCTCGGCGACCGGTGCGGTATGGCAATGGCCGACGCACGGGGCGCGCACGACCCGCACGCCGGGCCCGGTGGTCGCCTGCAAATCGGCGATCAGCCTCTCGGCACCCGCGAGATTGCACGACAGGCTCTCGCAGACCCGGATGGTGAGCGGCGGCGGAGGGGTCTCGCCCTCCTTCACCACGTCGAAATGGGCATAGAACGTCGCGACTTCGTAGACCTCAGCCTGCGCCATGCGCAGCTCGTCGGCCAGCGCCATCAGGTGTGCGGCGGAGAGGTAGCCATAGCGGTCCTGGATCAGGTGCAGGAACTCGATCAGCAGATCGCGCCGGCGCGGGGCGTCGCCGAGCAGGGCGCGAACGTCGGCCTGCGCAGACGGCGTGATTTGCCGGCCCTTCGGGACCGTGCGGCCGCGGCGACGGCTGGAGCCGGGGTGGCGTGGCTGGTGGGCTGGCCGTGATCCTTCGGGCACTCGGCACGTCTCCTCGTTTCAGAACAACGACCCTACGCCCGTCAGGCCCCTTCCTTCAAACGCTGCACCGCCTCGCGGACCGGAGGATCGAGCCCTGCGCCACCGTGATCGAGGTGCGAAATGATGGCCGCGCGCATGCGCGGGTCCCAGAACTTGCGCAGATGGGTGGCGATCGCGCCGACCGGCTCGACCTGCTTCTGCGGCACGTAGAACTTGCCGATCTGGTTGGCCATCATCACCAGCTTGCCGTCGTCCGACACCGGCCTACTCCGCCGCGACCTTGAGGATGCGACGGGAGCGTTCGGCCTGCTCGCCGTACTCGCGCTGCCACTCGCTCGGGCCGTTGGACGGCGAGATCTGCACCGCCGTCACCTTGTACTCCGGGCAGTTGGTCGCCCAGTCCGAATAATCCGTGGTGATCACGTTCGCCTGGGTCTCGGGATGATGGAACGTCGTGTAGACGACGCCCGGCGCGACGCGATCGGTGATCTTCGCCTGGAGCGACGTGCTGCCGGCGCGGCTGTCGAGCTTCACCCAGTCACCGTCGCGCACGCCGCGCAGCTCGGCGTCGTGCGGATGGATCTCCAGCACGTCGGCCTCATGCCACACCACGTTGTCGGTGCGCCGGGTCTGGGCGCCGACGTTGTACTGGCTGAGGATGCGGCCGGTGGTGAGCAGCAGCGGGAAGCGCGGCCCCGTGCGCTCGTCGGTCGGAATATACTCGGTGATCAGGAAGTTGCCCTTACCGCGGGCGAAGCCACCGATATGCATGACCGGCGTGCCGAGCGGCGCCTTCTCGTTGCACGGCCACTGGACCGAGCCGACCCTGTCGAGCAGGTCGTAAGACACGCCGGTGAAGGTCGGCGTCATCTTCGCGATCTCGTCCATGATCTGCGACGGGTGGTCGTAATGCATCGGGAAGCCCATCGCCTTGGCGATGTCGAGCGTGATCTCCCAGTCGGCCTTGCCGTTCTTCGGCGCCATCACCTTGCGCACCCGGTTGATGCGGCGCTCGGCGTTGGTGAAGGTGCCGTCCTTCTCGAGGAAGGTCGAGCCCGGCAGGAAGACGTGCGCGTAGTTCGCCGTCTCGTTGAGGAACAGATCCTGCACCACGACGCATTCCATCGAGGACAGCGCGCGCACGACATGCGCGGTGTTGGGATCGGACTGAAGGATGTCCTCGCCCTGGACGTAGATGCCCTTGAAGGTGCCCTCGATCGCGGCGTCGAACATGTTGGGGATGCGCAGGCCGGGCTCCCCGTCGAGCTTGCGGCCCCATAGCGATTCGAACGTGCTGCGCATGGCGTCGTCGGAGATGTGGCGATAGCCGGTCAGCTCGTGCGGGAAGGAGCCCATGTCGCAGGCGCCCTGGACGTTGTTCTGGCCACGCAACGGATTCACGCCGACGCCCTGGCGACCGAGATTGCCGGTGACCATCGCGAGGTTGGCGATCGCCATCACCGCCGTCGTGCCCTGGCTGTGCTCGGTGACGCCGAGGCCGTAATAGATCGCGCCGTTGCCGCCGGTGGCATAGAGCCGGGCCGCGCCGCGGATCGCACCGGGATCGACACCGGCCATCAGGCCCACCACCTCCGGACTGTTCTCCGGGCGGGAGACGAACTCGGCCCAATACTCGAAGGCGTCACGATCGCAGAACTCGCGTACGAAGGCTTCGTTGGTCAGACCCTCGGTGACGATCGTGTGCGCCAGCGCGTTCATGATCGCGGCATTGGTGCCGGGCCGGAGCGGCAGGTGATAGTCGGCCTCGACATGGGCCGAGCGCACCAGGTCGGTGCGGCGCGGATCGATCACGATCAGCTTAGCGCCCTGGCGCAGGCGCTTCTTCATGCGCGAGGCGAAGACCGGATGGGCATCCGTCGGATTGGCGCCGATCACGACGATCACATCGGTCTGCTCGACCGAGTCGAAATCCTGCGTGCCGGCCGAGGTGCCGAAGGCCTGGCTTAAGCCGAAGCCGGTCGGCGAGTGGCAGACGCGGGCGCAGGTGTCGACGTTGTTGTTGCCGAAGCCGCCGCGGATCAATTTCTGGACGAGATAGGTCTCCTCGTTGGTGCAGCGCGACGAGGTGATGCCGCCGATCGCCAGCCGCCCATGCGTGGCCTGCAGGCGCTTGAACTCGGACGCGACCCGGTCGATCGCGACCTCCCAGCTCACCTCGCGCCACGGCTGGTCGATCGTCTCGCGGATCATCGGCTTCAGGATGCGCTCGCGATGGTTGGCGTAGCCCCAGGCGAAGCGTCCCTTGACGCAGGAGTGGCCGCGATTGGCCTTGCCGTCCTTGTAGGGGACCATGCGCACCAGCTCCTCGCCGCGCATCTCGGCCTTGAAGCTGCAGCCGACGCCGCAATAGGCGCAGGTCGTGACGACGGAATGCTCGGGCTGGCCGATCTCGATCAGGCTCTTCTCCGAGAGGGTCGCGGTCGGGCAGGCCTGCACGCAGGCGCCGCACGACACGCATTCGGAGCTGAGGAAATTGTCGGCCAACGCGCCGGGCGAGACCTTGGAGTCGAAGCCGCGGCCCTGGATGGTCAGCGCAAAGGTGCCCTGCACCTCCTCGCAGGCGCGGACGCAGCGCGAGCAGACGATGCATTTCGACGGATCGAAGGTGAAGTACGGATTGCTCTCGTCCTTCTCCTGCGTCGTGTGGCTCTCGCCGTCGTAGCCGTAGCGCACCTCGCGCAGGCCGACCGCGCCCGCCATGTCCTGCAGCTCGCAGTCGCCGTTGGCCGCGCAGGTCAGGCAGTCGAGCGGATGGTCGGAGATGTAGAGCTCCATCACGCCCTTGCGAATCTGCTTCAGCCGCTCGGTCTGGGTCGACACGACCATGCCCGGCGCGACCGGCGTGGTGCAGGAGGCGGGCGTGCCGGCGCGTCCGGCGATCTCGACCAGGCACAGGCGGCAGGAGCCGAAGGCTTCGACCGAATCGGTGGCGCAGAGCTTGGGCACCTGGATCCCGGTATCCATCGCCGCGCGCATGATCGAGGTGCCGGCCGCGACGGAAACCTGCTGGCCGTCGATCGTAAGGGTGACCCGCTCGGCCGATCTGCTGGCCGGCGTGCCGTAGTCGATTTCGTGAACGAGTGACATGGGAGCGTCCTCTAGTCGGCCGCCGCGTCGAGGCGCGGACGGATGAAGTCCTCGGGAAAATGCTTGATGGCGCTCATCACCGGATAGGGCGTGAAACCACCCAGGGCGCAGAGCGAGCCGAACTTCAGCGTCTGGCAAAGATCCGTGATGAGGGCGAGATTCGCCGCGGGACGGTCGCCGCGCATGATCTTGTCCATGGTTTCGACGCCACGCGTCGAGCCGATGCGGCAGGGCGTGCACTTGCCACAGGATTCGATGGCGCAGAACTCGAGCGCGAAGCGCGCCTGGTGGGCCATGTCGACGGAGTCGTCGAACACCACGACGCCGCCGTGGCCGATCAGCCCGTCCCGGGCGGCAAAGGCTTCGTAGTCGAATGGCGTGTCGAACAGGGCGCGCGGAAAATAGGCGCCGAGCGGTCCCCCGACCTGAACCGCGCGTGCTGGCCGGCCCGACTGCGTGCCGCCGCCGATGTCATCGACGATCTCGCCCAGGGTCAGGCCGAACGCCGCCTCGAACAGGCCGCCGTACCTGACGTTGCCGGCGAGCTGGATCGGCATGGTGCCGCGCGAGCGGCCCATGCCGAGCGCCGCATAGTGCTCGGCACCGTCGGCCAGGATCGACGGTACGGTGGCGAGCGAGATCAGGTTGTTGATGACGGTCGGCTTGCCGAACAGGCCTTTGTGCGCCGGCAACGGCGGCTTGGCGCGCACCTGACCGCGCTTGCCCTCGAGCGATTCAAGCAGCGAGGTCTCCTCGCCGCACACGTAGGCGCCGGCGCCGACCCGCACCTCGATCTCGAAGCCCTCCACCGGCGAGAGCTCGACCGCGCGCCGCATGGTGCGCACCGCGTCGGGATATTCCGAGCGAATATAGATGTAGCCCTTGCCCGCGCCGACGGCGAAGCCCGCGATCGCCATGCCTTCGATCAGCAGAAAGGGATCGCCTTCCAGGAGCATGCGATCGGCGTAGGTTCCCGAGTCGCCCTCGTCGGCGTTGCAGACGATGTATTTCTGGTCGGCCGCCGTGTCGGCGACCGTCTTCCATTTGACGCCGGTCGGGAAGCCCGCGCCGCCGCGGCCGCGCAGGCCTGACCTGGTGACTTCCTCCAGCGTCTTCGCCGCGCCGAGGCTCCTTGCACGCTCGAGCCCCCGCCATCCGCCATATGCGCGATAGTCGTCGAGCGACAGCGGATCGACGATGCCGCAGCGCGCGAAGGTGATGCGCGTTTGACGCTTCAGGAACGGAATCTCCTCCGGCCGGCCGAGGCACAGGGGATGGGTCTTGTCGAAGCGGCCGGTAACCAGGCTCCCGGCGTCGCGCGGTGCAACCGGACCGAATGCGATGCGGCCGTCCGGAGTCGCGACCTCGATCATCGGCTCGAGCCAGAACAGCCCGCGCGAGCCGGTGCGCACGATATCGATCGCGATGCCCTGCTTGCGCGCCTCATCGACGATTGCCGCCGCGACCTTGTCGGCACCGACGGCGCGGGCAGCTGCATCGCGCGGGACGAAGATCTTCATCGCCCGACCTCGCGCGAGATCTCGTCGACGCAGGCCGGCGTCAGCCGACCCATCGGCTCGCCGTCGAGCATCGCCGACGGTGCGCAGGCGCACAGGCCAAGACAGTACGTGGCTTCGACGGTCAGCCGACCGTCCGGCGTGGTGCCGCCCCAGTCGAGATCGAAATGGTCGAGCACACTCTGCGCCACCGCCTCTGCCTGCATCGACTGGCAGGCCTCCGCGCGGCACAGTTTCAGCACGTGGCGGCCGGCCGGCGCGTGGCGAAAGTCGTGATAGAACGAGACGACGCCATGAACCTCGGCTCGGCTGAGATTCAGCGCATGGGCGATGAACGGCACCGCTTCCGCCGGCACATGGCCGAACGTGGCTTGCACATCATGCAGGATTGGCAGCAACGAGCCGTCCCGGCCCTCGTGGCGCCGGAGAATGTCGCTGGCCTGCGTCTCGCTCCAGGCAGTCATCATCCCTCCCGATATTGCGGGAATAATCTGCCTTGGTCAGAGAGCACGCATTAAAGCAGACTCATGCTGCAATAGAACAAACCTATCAAAGTCTGGACTTAACTCCGTATTGCACCTGCAATATGGCCGCTTCCGCAACCAACGCGGCGACAACCTGCACCATGGGTTCGCGTGGCGGAACCACGAGCCCGATCTGGTGGACGACTTCGGGCTCGACGATCGGAATCGAGCGCAGCTTCTCCGTCAGGCCCAAGGTGTCGGCGAGCCGCTCAGGCATGACGCTGGCCCAGCGGCCGGTCCGGACATGGGAGAACAGGACGATCATCGAATTCGATTCGAGGGTCGGCTCGGGCCGGGTGCCGGCCGCAATGAGCAGGCCGTCGATGATGCGCCGGTTCTGCATGTCGGGTGTCAGCAGGCAGAGCGGGATCTTGCCGACCTCCGCCCAGGTCACCTTGTCGTGGTCGCCGAGAGGGCTGTCGGCCGAGGTGAGCAGCCGGTACTGCTCGAGATAGAGCGGCACGGCGCGCAGCCGGCCGAGCGGCTCATTGTCGATGTAGGTCAGGCCGGCATCGACCTCGAGATTCTCGACCATCGACAGGATCTCGATCGAGGTCCGCGACAGGATGGTGAACTTCACGTGGGGATGCTTGGCGCGATAGGGGGTGGTCAGCGCCGAAACCATGGGCAGCGCGGTCGGGATGGCAGCAATCTTGAGATGACCGCTCAGCCCCTTCTTCAGGGTCTGCAGTTCGGCCTTCATGGCGCGCGTATCGGCGACGATGGTACGCGCCCAGTCGAGCACCCGCTCGCCCTCGGCGGTGAAGCCCAGGAACCGCGAGGTGCGCTGCACCAGCATGACGCCCAGCGTATCCTCGAGCTGCTTGATGCCGGCCGAGAAGGTCGGCTGGGTCACGCCGCAGGTCTCGGCGGCGCGGCCGAAGTTGCGCTCGCGGGCGAGCGCCAGGAGATATTCGAGCTTGTCGATCATTGGTGCGCCATAGCATGGCGCAGGCGGTCCCGTGGGGCCAGGCGCCCTGCGTGGCGCCGGTCGCCGCGACGCGGCGAAGCCCAGGGTCCGCACCGCGCCGCTTGCGCACGTTCTTGAGAGCTCAAGTTCGTGCGCAAGACTCCACACAGCGGTGGCTGGCGTTCGGTGATTCGCACCGCCCGGCGCGACGGAGCGCGCCGACGCCCACGGCACCGCCACTACGCGGCGACGCGCTCATAGAGCGAGCGTCAATTGAGGCGCCGGTGCCGACGCGTCGCCGCGCAGTCCCATGTTCGACAGCGACACACCGAGTAACCGCACCCGCTTCTCCAGCGGGAAGATCTGCCGCACCAGCTCGACGCTGGTCTGTTCCAGCTCGGCGCGGCTGTTGACCGGATGATCGAGCGTGCGGCTGCGGGTGATGATCTGGAAGTCGGCGTATTTCACTTTCACCGTCACGGTGCGGCCGGCCATGCCGGTGCGCTCGCAATAGCTCCAGACGTCGTCGAGAACCGACAGCACGCCATCGACGATCTCCTGCGGCCGGCCGAGATCCTCCATGAAGGTCGTCTCCGAGCCGATCGACTTGCGCGGCCGGTCGGGTACCACCCGGCGCTCGTCATGGCCGCGCGCGATGGCATGATAGTAAGTGCCGGAGCGGCCGAAATACTGCTCGAGGAACTCGAGGCTCTGCGCCTTGAGGTCGGCGCCGGTATGGATGCCGAGCCGGTTCATCTTCTCGGCCGTCTTCGGCCCGACGCCATGGAATTTCGCCACCGCCAGGCTCTCGACGAAGGCCGGGCCCTTTTCCGGCGGGATCACTGTCTGACCGTTGGGCTTGCGATAGTCGGACGCGAGCTTGGCCAGGAACTTGTTGTAGGACACGCCCGCCGACGCCGTCAGGCCAGTGACCTCGAAGATGCGGGCGCGGATCTCGCGCGCGATGTCCGAAGCAAGCGGGATGTTCTTGAGGTTGGTCGTGACGTCGAGATAAGCCTCGTCAAGCGACAGCGGCTCCACGAGCGGCGTGTACTCCAGGAAGATCTCGCGAATCTGACGCGACGCTTCCTTGTAGGCGTCGAAGCGTGGCTTCACGAACACCAGCTCGGCGCACAGCCGCTTGGCCGTGGCCGAGGGCATGGCCGAGCGCACGCCGAACTTGCGTGCCTCGTAGCTCGCCGTCAGCACCACGCCGCGCTGGCGGCCGCCCACCGCCACGGGCTGGCCGCGCAACGAGGGATCGTCGCGCTGCTCGACCGACGCGTAGAAGGCGTCCATGTCGACATGGATGATCTTGCGGATCTCGGTCTCCGCCATGGCCACACCATAGCGCGATGCCAAAGAGCCGTCAGGCGCGGCGGCACAAGGCTCGGCCAGAGCCTTTTGTTCGCTCATGATCTTCCGGACCGCGAGCTTCCAGTTCGCTCATAGGTGCATATCGGTGCCCTGAAGCATGAACGAGCTGGAAGCTCGCGGTCCGGAAGATCATGGCGCGCCGAGTTCGCGATTGACGATCGCGGCACCGGCGGCCAGCGCCCGCATCTTGGCCGCAGCCGCTTCGCGGCTGCGCAGGACGAGCCCGCAATCGGTGCAGGCGAACAGCCGCTCCGGCGCGACATAGGCGAGCGCCCGGCGCAGCCCGTCGGCGATCTGGTCTGGCGTCTCGGCCGCCTCTTTGCCGACATCGACGAGGCCCAGCAGCACGTCCTTGCCGCGCAACAGCTCGATTACGCCGATGTCCACGCCGACGGCCGCCGTCTCGATCGAGACCTGGTCGATGTCGGTGCGGGCGACCATCGCCAGACTTTGCTCGTAATGGCTCCAGTCGCGGTTGGCCGCCTTCCAGTCGGCGACCTCGGAGCCGCCGTAACCGTAGCAGATATGAACGCCCGTCTTCGTGCCGACGCCGGCGCTCGCGCGCTCCAGGGCGGCAATGCCCCAATCGCGGGCGTCGTCGAGATAGATGTTGAAGCACGGTTCGTCGAACTGCACGACGGCAGCGCCGGCTGCGGCCAGCGCCTTTGCCTCTCTGTTCAGCATCGCGGCGAAGATCATCGCCAGATCGGCGGTCGAGTGGCGTCCGACCTCGTCGAGCAGGCTGTCGACGATGGTCATCGGCCCCGGCAGCGTCACCTTCACCGGACGGTCGGTCAGCGCGCGGAGCGCCAGCAGAGGCTCGACCAGGCGCGGCTCGGGACAGTCCGGCTCGCCGGTCAGGCGAGCGACCGGCGCCTCCTTGCGGAAGCGCTGACCGCGCGTGGGCTTGAGGGCCAGGTTCTCGGCGTCGATGGCCGCGATGCCGTCGAGAAAGCCCCAGACATAATGGCGCCGCCGCTGCTCGCCGTCGGTCACTACGTCGAGACCGGCCGCGACCTGGCTGTCGACGCAAAGCCGTGTCGCATCGGCCAGCGCCTCGGGAAGGTCGGTCGCCGGCACCTTCCACGGGGCCTGAAGGATGCCCGGCACCGCGAGCCAGCCGGGCTTGGGCAGGCTGCCGACGATCGTCGCCCGAATCGGTCCGGTCATTGGTTGGCCTGCTGCTGGGCGAAGGCGCAGCCGCCGTCACGGATCGGCCGGAATGCCTCGGCGCCCGGCACGCTGGCGAGCTGACGGTAATAGTCCCACGGCGCCTGGCTCTCGGCCGGCGTCTTCACCTGATAGACGCCGATGTCGTAGATCACGCGGCCATCGGCGCGCACCGAGGCGGCGGCGCCGAAGCGATCGACCGGCAGCTTGCGCATCGCCGTATTGATTGCGGCGGCGTCGATGCGGCCGGCAGCCTGCACGGCCTTGAGGTAGTGCAGCACCGAGACATAGACGCCGGCCTGCTCGCGGGTGGGCATGCGGCCGTGCTCGGCCATGAAGCGGCGCGACCAGGCGCGCGTGCCGTCGGTCGCGTCCCAATAGAACCCGCTGGTGATGATCAGGCCTTGCGCCGTCGGCAGCCCGAGGCTGTTGACGTCGGTGATGAAGGCGTGGAGCGCCGCCAACCGTTGGCCGCCGGCGTCGATCCTGTACTCCTTGGCCTGCTTGATGGCGTTCACCGTGTCCGCACCGGCGCTGGCCAGGCCGATGATCCGGGCCTTGGTCGCCTGGGCCTGCAGCAGGAAGGAGGAGAAGTCCTGCGTCGACAGCGGATGGCGGGCACTGCCCAGCACGCTGCCGCCCAGCGTCTTGATCGTGGCGGTGGCGTCGCGCTCCAGATCGTGGCCGAAGCTGTAATCGGCGGTCAGGAAGTACCAGCTTTCGCTTGGCCCCTTGGTCACGGCGCGCGCCGTGGCGTTGGCCAGCGCGTAGGTGTCGTCGGTCCAGTGGGTGGTGTAAGGAGAGCAGGACCGGCCCGTGATCTCGACGCTCGCCGCGCCCGACACCATCAACGTCTTCTGCTTCTGGCGCGCGATCTCCTGCAGGCCGAGCACGACACCGGTATGCGGCAGGTCGGCGATCGCCTCGACGCCCTCGGAGTCGAACCAGCGGCGCGCGATCGAGGCTGCGACGTCGGGCTTGTTCTGGTGGTCGGCGGTCACCAGCTCGACCTTGCGTCCCAGCACCTGCCCGCCGAAGTCGGCCACCGCCATGCGCGCCGCGAGGACCGACCCCTTGCCGCCGACATCAGAGACGACCCCGCTCTGGTCGCCCATTACTCCGATAATGAGCTTTTCGGTCTGTGCCTGTGCCTTTCCTTGGGCCTCGCCCAGCAGGCCGGCCAAGACGATGCAGCAGGTCAGGATCAGTCGCATGATGTCCTCCGTCAGAGCAGCGACCTGCCGTCCATGTCGTGGGCCGGCAGGCCCAGGAAATCGAGAAGCGTGGGAGCGATGTCGACCAGCGAGGTTGGCCGCTGGATCTCGCCGGGTGCGAGGCCCGGTGCATTGAGCAGCAGGAACGGGCGCGTCTCGTCGGGACCCCAGCCGCCATGCTGGCCCCAGCCGGCCGGCGCTGGCTTGCCGTCTTCCGTGACCACCCAACGGCGGCCGGCGACGCCGTATTCGTTCGCATCGGGTCGACGCGCCATGTTGACCGCGGCCACGACGCCACCGGTCGGCGCATAACCCAGGCGGCCGAGGCCTTCTTCACCGATCACCTCGTCGACCCAGGGTTCGGCCCGCAGCCGGTCGAGCACGCCGAGGAGGCCGGCGCGCGCAGCCGGCGTCGCGTAGAGCACCGCCGCTGTCCCCTGTCCTGCCACTGCAATGCTGCCGGCCGCGACCTCGGCGGCGAGACCCTGCCGCGCGAGCCAGGTATCGACGTCGATGCCGTCGCCGATCGTCTCCTGGCCATGGTCGGAGCCGACGGCGAGCAGCACTTCGGCGCCATCGCGTCTTAACCCCGCCACGGTGTCGACCACCGCCGCCACGCAGGCTTCAGCGCCGCGCAGCGCCGCGAGATGCTGCGGCGAGCCGAGCGGCGAGCCGTGCAGCGTATGGTCGGGATCGGTCAGCCACAGCACGGCGACCGCCGGCCGGTCCCGGCGCAGCACCTCGTCACAGAAGCGCGCCGTCATCGCCCGGTCACCCGCCGTATCATGCGTGACCGCAAGCGCGTCGATGCTCCTGCCGCCCGGCGCGAACGAGCCGGCGCGGTGATGGATGAAGCCGAAATGCTCCGGGTCGAGGAAATAGGCGGCTCCGGGCGAAACGTTCGAGAAGCCGATGAAGCCGCCCGCGCCAGCCGTCCGCTCGGCGAGAGTCGGCGCCTTGAGAGTGGCGCCGGTGGCCCGCCGCATGTGCTCCCGGAAGTCGGGCTTGCCGACGTCACGCACGACGAACCCGGCGGTCTCGGGAAGGGCCATGCGGTTGCCATGCAGGCCGTGCCGCGCCGGATGGCAGCCGGTCGCGATCGACGCCGCCGAGACCCGCGTCACCGAGGGGAAGACCGCGCGATGATCGGCGGAACGCAGGCTTTGCTGGCCCAGGGCATGCAGGACGGGCGTCCGCTCGGGCGTCACCCAGTTGGCGCCGAGACCATCGCAACAGACGAAGACCGCATGTTTACTCATTTGTTCCTCCAAAGGTACATATGTTCCATTGCGCAATTGTGACCAGACTTTCCTCCTTGTGCTACGGTCGAACGGTGAAGAAGCTCGACAGCGGCGGCGAAGAGGGGTCACGCGAGGATATCGCCGTCATGGCGCGGATCTGCTGGGCCTATTTCAAGGAAGGCCAGACCCAGGAGGCGATCGCCCAGCGGCTGGGATTGACTCGCAAGCGGGTCAACCGCGTCCTGACCGAGGCGCGCGCCAGCGGTTTCGTGAAGATCACGATCGATGCACCAATCGGCGCCTGCGCGGAACTCGAGGAGCGGCTGGCCGATAGCTTCGGGCTGCAAAGAGCAATCGTGGTGCCCGCACCGCCGCCCGAGGTCGACGTCCGCACCGTCGTGGGCGCGGCAGCAGGGCAGTATATCTCCACCCATCTGATACCCGGCGGCAGTCTCGGCATCACCTGGGGCGGCACGATCAACGCGGCGGCGCAGAACGTGATCGGCCGGCGAAATCAGGGCAACACCGTCGTGCTGCTGTGCGGCGGGCTGGCGCGCAGCACCGCGATCAATCCCTACGACAATGCCGCGATGTTCGCGCGTGCGCTCGACGCCACCTGCTACTACGTGACCGCACCGATGTTCGCCGAGACGGCGGACCTGCGGAAGCTGCTCGTTGCCAGCGATCCTGTGCGCGAGGTGCTGCAGATGACGCGCAAGCTCGACATGGCGCTGCTGAGCGCCATCGACCTGTCACGTGATTCCAGGGCGCTCGAATATGGCGTGATCTCGCGCGACACCTGGCGCTCTCTGCGGACGGCGGGTGCGGTGGGTGACATTTGCGGCCATTACCTCGATGCCAATGGCACAATCGTCGATCATCCGATCGCACGGCGCACGATCAACCCGTCGCTCGCCGACCTTCGCGCCGTCGGACAGAAGGTGCTGGCGGCGGGCGGCGCCCACAAGGCTCCGATCATCCTGGCTGCGATCCGCGCCGACCTCTGCCATGTCCTGATCACCGACGAAGCGGCCGCGATGGAGCTGCTCGCCTGAGCATCAGAACGGCCACCAAGCCTTCTTCTTGAGCTCCTTGCCGGTCTCGACGCCCACGATCGGTACCGGCGGCGGCAGCTCGACATCGCGCCAGCCGCCGCCCAGCGCCGTCACCAGGGTCGCGCTGGCGATCAGTCGGTTGAGGCGCACGTTGAGCAGCGTCTGCTCGGCGGAGAGCGCGGTGGTCTGCGTCTGGATCACCGTCGTGTAAGGCACGGTGCCGGCGCGGTACTGGTTCAGCGAAAGCTGCTCGGCCTGGCGCGCGACGGCAACGGCGGCGCGCTGCGCCTCTTCCTGCTGTTGCAGGATGCGCTGCTGGACGAGCGCGTCCTCGACCTGCTGGAAGGCGGTGATCACGGTCTGGCGATAGGTCGCCACCAGGCGATCGTAGTTGGCGCGCGCGCCCTCGATCTGTGCGGCGCGCGAGCCCCCGTCGATTGCCGTGCCGGCGAGCTGCGGCCCGAGCGACCAGACCGAGTTGGCGATCGACAGCAGGTTCTGCAGCATCGTGCTCACGAAGTTGATGCTCGCGTTCAGCGTGATGTCCGGATAGTAGGCCGCCACCGCGATGCCGATCTGCGCGTTGGCCGACGCCATCTGACGCTCGGCCGAGGCGATGTCGGGGCGGCGCTCCAGCAGCGCAGAGGGGATGCCGGCATCCACGGTCGGGACCGTCCGGGGCGCCGGTGCGGGCGCCAGGCTGAATTCAGCCGGCGTCTTGCCGATCAGGGCTGCGACGGCATGCTCGAACTGGGCGCGATTGATACCCTCGGCGATGAGTTGCGCGCGGGTCTGGTCGTAGAGCGTTTGCGCCTGGGTGAGATCGACCTTGGAGGCAATGCCGGCATCGACCTGGTTCTGCACGATCTGCAGGGAGCGGCCGTAGGCTGCCAGCGATTGCTCGAAGAGCTGCCGGCGTGCATCGGAGATGCGCAGCGAGTAGTAATTGGTGACGAGGCTGGATTGCGCCGACAGCCGCGCCGACATGAGATCGGCGGCACTGGCTTGCGCCGCGGCCGAATCGCTTTCGATGGTGCGGCGAATGCGACCCCAGACATCGATCTCCCAGGTCAGCGTGCCACCGACTCCGAACTGGCCGACCGAATTGCCGACGGTCGAGGTCGAGATGGTGCCGCCACTGCGGCTGCCGCCCGAGCTGCTCTGCGTCGCCGACCCTGTATAGCCGAACGTGGGATAGAGCCCCGACTGACTCTGGCGGATCAAGGCGATGGCCTGGCGGTAGGCAGCTTCCGAGATCCTGAGGTTCTGGTTGGAGACGTCGACCTGCGCGGCGAGCTGGTCGAGCGCCGGATCCCCGTACATGCTCCACCACTTGCCGCGATCGATCGCGTCGCGCGGGATGGCCGGGCGGAAGTAACTGTCGCTGGTTTCCTTGAACTCGGGCGTCGGCGCCGTCGCAGGCTGCGGCCGCTCGTAGTCGGGTCCGACGAGGCAACCCGACAACACTAACGGCAGGGTGACACACAGAGCCCGTCGAAGGACCATCATGCCGCCGCCTTCAGCCCGCCCATCGCCCGTGCCAGCCGGCTGTGGCTGTCGCGGTCGCGGCGGCGGAAGCGATCGAGATAGATGTAGACCACCGGCGTTGTATAGAGGGTAAGGACCTGGCTCACGAGGAGGCCGCCGATGATCGATATGCCGAGCGGCTGGCGCAGTTCCGCGCCGTCGCCGAAGCCCAGCGCCAGCGGCAGGGCGCCCAGCATCGCCGCCATGGTCGTCATCAGGATCGGCCGGAAACGCAGCAGGCAGGCCTCGTAGATCGCCTCACGCGGCCCGAGCCCCTCGTGCCGTTCGCGCTCGAGCGCCACGTCGATCATCATGATGGCGTTCTTCTTCACGATGCCGACCAGCAGCAGCACGCCGATCATGGCGATGATGCTGAACTCGATTCCCGAGAGCTGCAGCGCGAGCAAGGCGCCGATGCCTGCCGAGGGCAGGGTCGAGAGGATCGTGATCGGATGGATGTAGCTCTCGTACAGCATGCCGAGCACGATATAAATCGCCGCCAGCGCGGCCAGAACGACCAGGATCTGGCTGTTGAGCGACTGCTGGAAGGCGCGCGCCGTGCCCTGGAACGAGCCATGGATGGTGGCCGGCACGCCGATCTCGCGCATCGTGCTGTTCACGTAGGCCACGGCGTCGCTCAGTGTCTTGCCCACCGTCAGGTTGAAGGAGACGGTGCTGGCGACGAACAGGCCCTGGTGGTTGATGCCGAGCGGGGTGGTGCCGAATTCGTAGTTGGTGACGGCCGACAGCGGAATCATCGTCTCCGGCGAGGTGCTGACCGCGGCGCCCGTCGAGGCGGTGCCGCGGCCGCTGACGGCGATCGCGTTGGTGCGCTGGTTGCGCACGGCAGCGCTCGGATCCAGCTGCGTCGCGCCGGCCCCGGTCAATGAGGCAATCGTCGGGGTGGACGTGATGGTATTGGACACGGCGGCGGTGGCCTGCGCGCCGCTCACCGCACCGCCCGAGGTGCTGACGTAGATATCCTTCAGCGACTCCGGATTCTCCCAGTATTCCGGCGCGACTTCCATGACCACGTGGTACTGGTTCAGCGGGTTGTAGATGGTCGAGACTTGGCGCTGGCCGAACGCGTCGTAGAGCGTGGCCGAGATGGAGCGCGACGACACGCCGAGCCGCGCCGCAGCGTCGCGGTCGATCGTCAGGTTGACCTGCAGGCCGCGCTGCTGCTGGTCGGAGTCGACATCGGTGATCACCGACGTATCGCGCCGCAGCGCTTCGACCAGCTTCGGCCCCCAGACATAGAGATCAGGCAGAGAATCGGCCTGCAAGGTGAACTGGTACTGCGAATTGCCCTGCCGGCCGCCGACCCGGATGTCCTGCGTCGCCTGCAGGAAGACGTTGGCGCCCGGCACCTGGGCGAGCTTGGGACGCAGGCGTGCGATCACCTGGTCGGCTGTCTCCTTCCGCTCGCTCAGGGGTTTCAGCGTCGCGAACAGGAAGCCGGAATTGACCTGGAACCCGCCGGTGAAGCCGACCACGTTCTGGACAGCCGGATCCTCGCGGATGATGCCGACGAACTGGCGGAACTTCCGGCGCATCGACTGGAAGGAGATGCTCTGGTCGGCGCGGATGCCGCCGACGATGCGGCCGGTGTCCTGCTGCGGGAAGAAGCCTTTCGGGATCTGCACATACAGGAAGATGTTGAGAATGATGGTGCCGAGGAACACGACCATGGTGAGCCGCGGATGGCGCAGCACGACCCGCAGGGTGCGGCCGTAGCCGTTCTGCAGCGCCGCGAAGGCGCGCTCGCTGGTCCGCGCCAGCCAGCCGGGCGGCTTTTCCGTCTCCCGGCCCTCCCCGTCCTTCCGGCGCGGCGGCTTGAGCACGAAAGCACACATCATCGGCGTCGTCGTCAGCGAGATCACCATCGAGATCAGGATGGCGATCGACAGGGTCACGGCGAACTCGCGGAACAGGCGGCCGACGATGCCGCCCATCAGCAGGATCGGGATGAAGACCGCGATCAGCGACAGGCTCATCGAGATCACGGTGAAGCCGACCTCGCGCGAGCCGAGCAGCGCCGCCTGCACGCGCGGCATGCCCTCCTCGATGTGACGCTGGATGTTCTCCAGCACGATGATGGCGTCGTCGACCACGAAGCCCGCCGCGATGGTCATGGCCATCAGCGAGAGATTGTTCAGGCTGTAGCCCAGCAGGTACATGACGCCGAAAGTGCCGACGAGGGATACCGGCACGGCGACCGACGGCACAAGCCCGGCGCGGAACGACCGCAGGAAGGCGAAGGTCACCAGCACGACCAGGATCACGCTGATGGTGAGCGCGCTCTCCACTTCCTTGAGCGAGGCGCGGATGGTGGTCGTGCGGTCCGACGCGACCATCAGGTCGACATCGTTGGGCAGCGCGGCCTGCAGGTCGGGCAGCAGCGCCTTCACCTCGTCGACCGTCT
Organism: Reyranella sp.; assembly: GCF_965279465.1. NCBI lineage: Bacteria > Pseudomonadati > Pseudomonadota > Alphaproteobacteria > Hyphomicrobiales > Reyranellaceae > Reyranella > Reyranella sp. The sequence continues at coordinate 878,154 of NZ_OZ257242.1, read as the reverse complement.
CGATGATGTTGGCGTTGGGCTGCAGATAGAGGATCACCAGCACGGACCGCTTGCCGTTGGCCTGCCCCTCGTTGCGGATGTCCTCGGTGGCGTCGATCACCTCGGCGACGTCGCTCAGCCGCACCGGCGCGCCGTTGCGCCAGGCGATGATCAAGGGCCGGTATTCCGCGGCCGTGCGCGACTGGTCGTTGGTGTAGATCTGCCAGCGCCGGTCGCTGACCTCGATCGCACCCTTGGGCGTGTTGGCGTTGGCTGCCGCCAAGGCGGCGCGCACGCTCTCGAGGCCGATCTGGTACTTGGACAGCGCCGTCGGGTTGATCTCGACCCGCACCGCCGGCAGCGACGAGCCGCCCAGCGTCACCTGGCCAACGCCGGTGACCTGGCTCAGCTTCTGCTGCAGCACGTTCGAGGCCGCGTCATAGAGACGGCCCTGGCCCAATGTGTCCGAGGTGAGCGCCAGGATCAGCACCGGCGCGTCGGCAGGATTGATCTTGCGGTACTGAGGGTTGCTGCGCAGGTCGGTCGGCAGGTCGGCACGCGCAGCATTGATCGCGGCCTGCACGTCGCGCGCTGCTCCGTCGATCGAGCGCGACAGGTCGAACTGCAAGACGATGCGCGAATTGCCGACCGTGCTGGTCGAGGTGATCTCGGTGACGCCCGCGATCGCGCCCAGCCGGCGCTCGAGCGGCGTCGTCACGCTGGTCGCCACCGTGTCGGGCGAGGCCCCGGGCAGCGAGGCCGTCACCAGGATCGTCGGGAAGTCGATCTTGGGCAGCGGCGACACCGCGAGGTTCATGAAGCCCATGATGCCGGCCAGCAGCACGCCAAGGGTCAGCAAGGTCGTCGCCACCGGCCTGGCGATGAACGGGGCCGAGAGGCTCATCATGGCGCGAACCGCGCCTTTCCGCGGCGCCCCAAGTCATGCCTGCTGGGAGCGCGGCTCTCCAGAGCCGCTCTTCCTTCGCAACGGAACACCCCCTGAGCGGCTCTGGAGAGCCGCGCTCCCAGCGAACCAGTGCTCGGGACGACGATCGTCATGGCCTGTGGCCTTCCGGCAGCTCGGCCGGCGAGGGGACGTCGGATCGGGCAGCCAGCGGATAGGCCGGTGTGTCGAGCGGCTTGCCGCGCACACGGCGGGCGAGGCGGTCGAAGGCGAGGTAGATCACGGGCGTGGTGAACAGGGTCAGCATCTGGCTGACGATCAGGCCGCCGACGATGGTGAGGCCGAGCGGATGGCGCAGCTCCGAGCCGGTGCCGGTGCCCAGCATCAGCGGCAGCGCGCCGACCAGCGCGGCGATGGTCGTCATCAGGATCGGCCGGAAGCGCAGCAGGCAGGCCTGGTGGATCGCCTCGAGCGGCGCCTTGCCTTCGTTGCGCTCGGCGTCGAGGGCGAAGTCGATCATCATGATCGCGTTCTTCTTGACGATACCGATCAGCAGCACGATGCCGATGATGGCCACGACACTGAGGTCGTCGCCGGCGATCATCAGCGCAAGCAGCGCGCCGATGCCGGCCGAGGGCAGGGTCGAGAGGATCGTGATCGGATGGATGTAGCTCTCGTAGAGCACGCCCAGCACGATGTAGACGGTGACGATCGCTGCCAGGATGAGCATGAGCTGGCTGTCGAGCGCCTTCTGGAACGCGAGCGCCGCGCCCTGGAAATGCGTCTGGATCTGCCGCGGCATGCCGATTTCCTTTTGCGCCGCGACGATGGCGTCGACCGCCTGGCCGAGCGATGCGCCCTGCGCCAGGTTGAAGGAGATGGTGGTGGCCGGGAACTGGCTCAGCCGATCGAGCCTGAGCGGCGCGGTGCCCTCCTCGAAGGTGGCGACCGCCGAGAGCGGCACCTGCTTGCCGGACGCCGAGCCCGGCAGATAGAGGTTGTGGAGCGAGTCGAGGGTGCGGGCCATCTGCGGCTCGACCTCGTAGATCACGCGATACTGGTTCGACTGGGTGTAGACCGTCGAGACGATGCGCTGGCCGAAGGCATCGTAGAGCATGTTGTCGATCGTTGCCGCGGTGATGCCGAAGCGCGCCGCCGCGTCGCGATCGATCCTGATGAACAGCGCCAGGCCCTTGTTCTGCAGCTCGGTGGCGACGTCGGTGATCTCGGGGATCCGCGCCATCCGGTCCATCAGGCGCGGCACCCAGACGTTGAAATCGTCCGGATTGGGGCTTTCGAGCACGAACTGGTACTGGGTGCGGCTGACCGTCGAATCGATGCTGAGGTCCTGCGCCGGCTGCATGTAGAGCGTGATGCCCTGCAGCGACGCCGTCTCGCGCTGGATGCGGCGGATGATCTGGCTGGCGCTCAGGGTCCGCGTATCGCGCGGCTTGAGGTTGATCAGCATGCGGCCGGAATTGAGCGTCGGGTTGGTGCCGTCGACGCCGACGAACGAGGTCAGGCTCTCGACGTCGGGATCGTTCAGGATGACGTCGGCCAGCGCCCGCTGACGCTCGCTCATCGCGTCGAACGACACGCTCTGCGGCGCCTCGGTGACGGCCTGTATCAGGCCGTTGTCCTGGACCGGGAAGAAGCCCTTGGGGATCAGGATGTAGAGCACGACCGTCAGCGCGACGGTGCCGAGCGCCACGATCAGGGTCAGCACCTGGTGGCGGAACACGACGATCAGGCCCTTGTCGTACCACTCGATCAGCTTGTTGAACCAGCGCGAGCCCAGCGCCGCGGCCCCAGCGTGCATCTTCTCCTGGCCGTCCTTTGCAACCTCGCGCTTGCGCAGCAGGATGGCGCACATCATCGGCACCAGGGTCAGCGAGACCACGGCCGAGATCAGGATGGTGACGGAGAGCGTGACGGCAAACTCGCTGAACAGGCGACCGACCACGTCGCCCATGAAGAGCAGCGGGATCAGCACCGCGATCAGCGACACGGTGAGCGACACGACGGTGAAGGCGATCTGGCTCGAGCCCTTGAGCGACGCCTCGAACGGATCGTCGCCCTCCTCGATGTAGCGCGCGATGTTCTCGATCATGACGATCGCGTCGTCGACCACGAAGCCGGTGGCGATCGTGAGCGCCATGATCGAGAGATTGTTGAGGCTGAAATCCGCGAGATACATGACCGCGAGCGTGCCGACGAGCGACAGCGGCACCGACAGGCTCGGGATCAGCGTGGCGCGCCAGTCGCCCAGGAACAGGAAGATCACGATCACGACCAGCAGGACGGCGAACGACAGCTCGATCTGCACGTCGTGCACCGAGGCGCGGATGGTGACCGTGCGGTCGGTCAGCACCGCCACGTCGAACGACGGCGGCAGGGTGGCGCGCAAGGTCGGCAGGAGCTCCTTGATGCTGTCGACCACGGCGATGACGTTGGCGCCAGGCTGGCGCTGGACATTGACGATCACCGCCTGCGTCGCATTCACCCAGGCGGCCAGCCGGTTGTTCTCCTGCGTCGCCTCGATCGTCGCGACGTCGCGCATGCGCACCGGCGCGCCGTTGCGATAGGCGACGACGATATCGTTGAACATCTGCGGGTCGGTGATCTGGTCGTTGGCGTTGATCGTGTAGGAGCGTGTCGGCCCGTCGAAATTGCCCTTGGGCGTGTTGACGTTGGCGTTGGTGATGGTGGTCCGCAGGTCGTCGATGTTGAGGCCGTAGGCGGCGAGCGCGGTCGGGTTGGCGCGGATTCGATAGCCCGGCTTCTGGCCGCCCTCCAGGCTGACCAGCCCGACGCCGGGGATCTGCGAGATCTTCTGCGCCAGCCGCGTGTCGACCATGTCGTGGACCTTGGTCAGCGGATCGGTCTTGGAGGTGACGGCGAGGGTCAGGATCGGCGCATCCGCCGGGTTGACCTTGGCATAGATCGGCGGCGCCGGCAGATCGCCCGGCAGCAGGTTGCCGGCGGCATTGATCGCGGCCTGGACCTGCTGCTCGGCGATGTCGATCGCCAGCTTGAGGTCGAACTGCAAGGTGATCGCCGAGGCCCCCGCCGAGCTGACCGATGTCATCTGGTTGAGGCCGGGCATCTGGCCGAACTGGCGCTCGAGCGGCGCCGTGATCGACGAGGTCATCACCTCCGGTCCGGCGCCGGGATAGAGCGTCAGCACGCGGATCGTCGGGTAGTCGACTTCGGGCAGCGCCGAGAGCGGCAGGAATTTGTAGGCAATCATGCCGACCAGCATGATCGCGACCATGAACAGCGAGGTCCCGACCGGACGCTCGATGAAGATCCGCGACGGATTCATGTCGCGGCCGGAATTACTGGTTGGTCTGCGCGGGCCGACCGCCGCCGGCGGGGCCCCGGCGCTCGCCGTTGGTCCCTTGGCGCTCGCCATTGGCACGACGGGGCCGTTCCGGTGCGGCAGCGTCTGCAGCGGCGGGCGGGCTCGCATCCGGCGGTGCGGCCGCAACCGGCGGCCCGGACGTGCCCGGTGCGCTGCGGCCACCCGACGGCCGGCGGATCTTGGCGCCCTCGCGCAGGCGATCGACGCCGTCGATCACCACCTGTTCGCCGACCTCGAGGCCCTTGGTCACCGCGGTCCTCTCGCCGTCGGTGACGCCGGTCTCGATGACCCGGATCGCGACCGTGTCGTCGGCCTTCACCAGATAAACGAAGGTGCCCGGCTGGCCGCGCTGGATGGCGGCGACCGGCACGACGGTGGCGTCCTTCACCGTGTCCGCGAGCAGGCGGACATTGACGAACTGGTTGGGGAACAGCGCCTCGTCCGCGTTGTTGAACTGAGCGCGCAGCTTCACCGTGCCGGTCGTCATGTCGATCTGGTTGTCGATGGTGGAGAGCTTGCCCTGGCCGAGCTGGTTCTTCTGCGCCCGATCGAGAGCCGTCACCGGCAGGGTGGCGCCCTCGCGCAGGCGCTTGCGCACCAGCGGCAGCGCATCCTCCGGGATGGTGAACATCACGGAGATCGGCTGGACCTGGGTGATGACGCAGATGCCCGTCGTGTCGCCCATGGTGACGTAGTTGCCCTGGTCGACAAGGCGCAGGCCGATGCGGCCGGTCACCGGCGCGATGATCCGCGTGTAGGCAAGGTTGAGCTTGGCGTTGTCGACGATGGCGCGGTCGGTGATCAGCTGGGCTTCGTACTGGCGCACCAGGGCGGCCTGGGTGTCGAGCTGCTGGCGGGCGATCGAGTCCTGCTTGACCAGGGTCTGGTAGCGCTGCAGGTCGATCTGGGCGTTCTTGAGCAGGGCCTCGTCCTTGGCCAGCGTGCCGTTGGCGTTCTGCAGAGCCACCTCATAGGGCCGCGGATCGACCACCGCGAGCAGGTCGCCCTTTTTCACGGATTGGCCTTCGGTGAAATGGACCTCGACGAGTTGGCCGGTGATCTGGGTCTTGATCGTCACGGTGGCGAGCGGCGTCACCGTGCCCAGCGCCTTGATGACGATGGGAATGTCACCTTTGACCGCCGCTGCGATGCCGACGGGAGTGGCCTGCCCCTGCGCGAATCGGCCGGCGCCACGCGCCGCGGTCGGCTGGGTCGGGCTCATCTGGGTCGTGATGTACCAACCGGCGCCCGCGACAACAGCGAGTCCCAACCCAATCCCTAGCAGGGTTCTCAGCCGTGTCATCTATTAGTGCGCCCCAAGGTCAAGCTCGTCCCTATCATACGTAGCGGATGGCCAGAGTCTCCCCCGGCAATAAGGAACGCGCAAGGCAGGCTCCGGCCGTCTCGAACTCTCCCTCCCCGCTTGCGGGGGAGGTGGCGCGGTAATCCGCGACGGAGGGGGCGTGACGCACCATCTCGCGTCATGCCCCCTCCATCAGCCCAAGACGCTGACACCTCCCCCGCGAGCGGGCTATCGTATTCACACATCGTAGTTGCGCGGGAGGCAGAACGTCGATTCCCTGAAGCCGTTTTGGCGATGGGAGAAGTCGATGTCTGTTGTGGAGTACGGACTGGGGCGGTTTGGCGACCGCCGCCTGGAAAAAGGGGGGCCTGCCTGCACGCGGCTCTGGTTGGCGATCCTGGGTCTTGCATCCGTCGGCTTGGCGGCACGCGGGCCCGTGAGATTCAGTTCACCCGCTTTCTGCGCAACCGGTCGGTGACGGCCGGGGCGATGTCGCGGCACGCCGGTGCGCTGACGGCGCAGCGCGTCGCAGGGCGCGATGTTGTCGCGATCCAGGATACCAGCGAACTGGTGCTGGGCGGCCGTCGGGCCCGGCAGGCGGGCTATGGCGCGGTCGGCAAGGGCGGTGTGCTGAGCGGTTTGCTGCTTCATCCGGTGCTGGCAGTGGAAGCGGGGAGCGGCGGACTGCTCGGCCTGGTGTCGATGCAGGTGTGGAACCGCGGCCGGGCCGAGTTGGCGCCGCGGCGCCGACGGACGACGGCGGCCAAGGAGTCGCGTCGCTGGATCGAGGGAGCGCAGCAGGCCGGCGAGGTTCTGGCCGAGGCGCGCTGCATCACGGTGGTATCGGACCGCGAGAGCGACTTTTACGAGCTGTTCGCGCGCCGGCCGGCGAACGTGCATCTGATCGTGCGCGCCTGCCAGAACCGGCGGATCGAACGGCTGACCGAAGAGCCGGCGGACGGCTTGCTGTTCGGGATGATTGACGGCCAACCCGAGCAGGGCCGCTTCGCCACGACCATCCCGGCCGCCCCCGGACGAGCAAAGCGTCACGCTGAACTGGCCCTGCGCTTTGCGCCGGTGGCTCTGCGCCGGCCATTGCATGGCGCCGATCCGGCATTGCCTGCGACAGTCGGCCTGACGCTGGTCGATGTCCGCGAGATCTCGACACCGCCCGACGGCAAGCCGATACATTGGCGACTGCTGACGACCCATCCGGTCGCAGAGTGCGGCCAGGTACGGCGCGTCATTGACCTGTATCGCCAGCGCTGGACCATCGAGGAGTTCTTCCGCACCCTCAAGACCGCTGGCTTCGACATCGAAGACGCCGACATCGGCGAGCCGCAGGCCATGATCAACTTCGTCGCCGCCGCCACGATTGCCTCCGTAACAATCAAGCAACTCGTGCAGGCCCGCGACGGCAACACCGATCGACAGCTTGGCGATGCCTTCGATCCCGACGACCGGCCCATCCTCGAGGCCGTCTCGGCAAGGCTCGAAGGCAAGACTGCGCGCCAACGCAATCCCCATCCCACAGGCAGCTTGGCCTTCGCTGCTTGGGTCATCGCCCGCCTCGGCGGCTGGACCGGCTACTACGGTAAGCCCGGGCCAAAGCTCATGCGCATCGGTCTCGCAAAGTTCAACGACATCAAATACGGCACCACCCTCGGGCTTCGAAATGTGTGAATCCAACAGCGCGAGCGGGGGAGGGAAGCTTAAGTAAGAAAGCGAGCGTCCTTACCGACGCTCAGTCCGCAGCTTTGTCCGGCACGACATAGAGCTCGTTGCCGCCGGCTTTGAACTTGGCGCTCATCTCGTCCATGCCCTTCTTCGCATAGTCGCGGATGTCCTGGGTGATGCGCATGGAGCAGAACTTCGGCCCGCACATCGAGCAGAAGTGCGCCGTCTTGTGCGCGTCCTTGGGCATGGTCTCGTCGTGGAACTTCTCCGCTGTCGCCGGATCGAGAGAGAGGTTGAACTGGTCGATCCAGCGGAAGTCGAAGCGCGCCTTGGAGAGCGCATCGTCGCGCAGCCGCGCCGCGGGATGGCCCTTGGCGAGATCGGCGGCGTGGGCGGCGATCTTGTAGGTGATCACGCCGACCTTCACGTCATCCTTGTCGGGCAGGCCGAGATGCTCCTTGGGCGTGACGTAGCAGAGCATCGCCGTGCCGAACCAGCCGATCATGGCGGCGCCGATGCCCGAGGTGATGTGGTCGTAGCCCGGCGCGATGTCGGTCACGAGCGGTCCGAGCGTATAGAACGGCGCCTCGCCGCACTCCCTGAGCTGCTTGTCCATGTTGGCCTTGATCTTGTGCATCGGCACATGGCCGGGGCCTTCGATCATGACCTGGCAGCCCTTGTCCCAGGCGACCTTGGTCAGCTCGCCCAGCGTCGTCAGCTCGGCGAACTGCGCGGCATCGTTGGCGTCGGCATTGCTGCCCGGGCGCAGGCCGTCGCCCAGCGAGAACGACACGTCGTACTTGCGCATGATGTCGCAGATGTCGCCGAAATGCTCGTAGAGGAAGCTCTCGCGGTGCTCGGTCAGGCACCATTGCGCCATCATCGAGCCGCCGCGGCTCACGATGCCGGTGACCCGGCTCGCGGTCAGCGGCACATGCGCCAGCCGCACGCCGGCATGGATGGTGAAATAGTCGACGCCCTGCTCGGCCTGCTCGATCAGCGTGTCGCGGAAGACTTCCCATGAGAGCTTCGTCGGATCGCCGCCGACCTTCTCCAGCGCCTGGTAGATCGGCACGGTGCCGATCGGCACCGGCGAGTTACGCAGGATCCATTCGCGCGTGTCGTGGATGTTGCGGCCGGTCGACAGGTCCATGATCGTGTCGGCGCCCCAGCGGATCGCCCACACCATCTTTTCGACCTCCTCCTCCATCGAGGAGGTGACCGCCGAGTTGCCGATGTTGGCGTTGATCTTCACCAGGAAATTGCGGCCGATGATGATCGGCTCGAGCTCGGTATGGTTGATATTGGCTGGGATGATGGCGCGGCCGCGCGCGATCTCGTCGCGCACGAATTCCGGCGTGATGAACTCGGGCAGCGATGCGCCGAAGCTTTCGCCATCGGCCAGCCGCTCCTTCGCGAGCTCATGCGCCTGCTTGCGGCCAAGGTTCTCGCGCGTGGCGACGTAGATCATCTCCTTGGTGATCACGCCGGCCTTCGCCCATTCGTATTGCGTGATCTTGTGGCCGTCGAGGCCGCGTATCGGGCGCGCCAGGTTCGGGAACGGTTGCAGCGCCGAGGCCTTCACGTTGCCGTTGTCGATCGGCTGGATCGGCCGGCCGTCATATTCCTCGACGCCGCCGCGCCCGAGCACCCAGCCGCGCCGCACCGGCGCGAGACCCTTGCGGACATCGATCGAGACCGTGGGATCGGTGTAGGGGCCCGTGGTGTCGTAGACCCGAACCTTCGGCTCGGCCGGCGAGGAGAGCGTGATCTCGCGCAGGGGCACGCTGATGTCGGGTGCCGCGTCGGGCGTCACGTAGATTTTTTGCGAGGCCGGCAGCGGGCCGGTGGTGACCTTGGGGGTCGAGATGATGGTATCCATGACGAGGATCTCCCGTGGCTAGAGGCGGACGGAGACCCGGTGTTGTCGTGCAAAGGAGGCATCCTGTCCCTTCGCCGGCATGACCCGGATCAGGTTCAAAGGGTCACCGCGCTGCTCTGGCGAGCGGTCGGTATCTCAGCCCCCTGTCAGGGCACCCCTTGGACAGACGCCATCTTAGACCCATGCGTGCGGGAATGGAAACCCCCACGATTTCATCGCCACCGATGCGCTCCGCATGCAACACAACCTTTGGTTAATGGCGATTCATATTCTTCGCGATATGTTATTGGCTCGCCGACCCGCCAATGGTGATCAACCTTGAACTATCGTGTCGATGGAGCAGCTTGAATGTGGCGCGCTCTCGGCTTTGCCGTACTCGTCGTGGCCGGAACGGCATCTGCTCTGGTGGTTAAGCTCTTCTACATCCCTGCCATTTTCATCATTGTGCTGCGTCTCCTTCTGCCACCGATGCCGCACCCGTGTTATACAGAGACTCTCGATCGACAGAATGGGATAGGCGGCTACGACTTCGAGATCAGCGATACGAGCTGCAAGACTTTCGCGGCAGATGAAGCTGTAACCATCTTCGTGACCCGGCCGGGAGATCCCCGGAAAACGGCACTGTTCAAGTACACGCCTGGCGACGAACACCCCGTCATTACCCTTACTGACCCACATACGATAACAATATCGGCCCGGCACGTAAGCTCGATCCATTTCCGCAAGAGCGGCTGGGCCGACATGTCGGTCCGCTATGACCTGGCCGCCATTGAATTTCCCGAGAAATACCCGGACTGGGTCCATCGCCGTCAGGAATACTTCCTGTGCCGGCTATTGGAGAAGCAATACATATCCGACTGGGACGAATGCTCGCCTTATGCGACGGACGATCATCTCTTTCGTCCCAAGTAACTCGTCCTGTCTGTGGCTAGACGACCTTCGCCGCGCGCATCTCCGCGATCTCGGCCGCGGAATAGCCCGCCGCGCGCAGCACTTCGTCGGTGTGCTCGCCGAGCTTGGCGGGCGGGCGCTCGACGGAGCCGCCGTCATGTTCCATTCGGAAGCCCGAGCCCACCACGGTAATCGGTCCGTGCTCGGTCTCGACCGTCTGCATGATGGTGCGATGGCCGAAATGGTCGAGCTTGACCGTCTCGGGAATGGTGAGCACGCGGCCGGCGGGAATGTCGTTCTTGGCAAAGATATCGGCCCACTCCGCCGAGGTGCGCTGCTTCATCACCTCTTCAATGATCTCGTGCAGCGCCTTGTTGTTGGCGATGCGGGTCGGCCAGTCCTTGAACTGCGGATCGGCGGTGGCATCGGCGCGGCCGAGCTGCTTCATCAGGCGCTGGAACTGCGGGTCGGTCATCACCGCCAGCACCATCCAGCCGTCCTTGGTCTTGAACAGGTTGCCGGTCGGCTTGCGCGTCACCGAGAGGTTCTGCGCCTGCTCGTGCACCCGGCCGGTCATCATGTGCTCGGTGAACTGCTGGGCGAGGAAGCCCGTCACGGCGTCGATCATGGCGACGTCGACTAGCTGGCCCTTGCCGGTGTGCGTGCGCTGGTAGAGCGCGGAGGCCACGCCGAACGCGCCGGTGAATCCGGACATCACGTCGGCGCCGGCGAAGCCCACGCGGGTCGGCCCGTTGGACGGGAAGCCGGTGATCGACATCAGCCCGGACATCGCCTGGATCATGCCGTCGAACGCCGCCGTCGCCTTGTCGGGACCGACCTGGCCGAAGCCCGAGACCGCCGCGTAGATCAGGCGCGGATTGATCTCTTTCAGCGTGTCGTAGCCGATGCCGAGCTTGTCCATCACGCCGGGACGGAAGTTCTCCATCACGACGTCCATCTTCGGCACCATGCGCTTGATGACCTCGATCGCCCTGGGCTGCTTGAGGTCCATGGTGATCGAGCGCTTGCCGGCATTGACCGCCACCCAGGGCGCCGCGAGACCGCGCTTTTCCCAAGCGTCGGCGCGGTTGCCGAAGCGCATGTCGTCGCCTTCGCGCGATTCGACCTTGATCACGTCGGCGCCGAGCAGGGCGAGCTGATAGGAGGCGTATGGCCCTGCGAGAACACGCGTGAAATCGAGGATCTTCACGCCGGCAAACGGCTTACTCATGGTCCAATCCTAGGCGACGCCCGCCTTCTTGCGCTGCTCCAGCGCGGTCTGCTTGATCTTGTCGTTTTCGGCGCGGCGCCTGGCGACTTCCTCGGCCGGCATGCGGGCAACGTTGTTGTAGTCGTTCTTCCAATCGCCGTCCTCGGTCCAGCGCAGCGGCGACTGCACCGTGGTGCGCGGGCCCACCGCGCTCTCCAGCACCTTCAGTGCGAGGTCGAGCGTGAAGCGCTGGGTGTCGGGCTCGTGCGGCTTGCCCGCCGAATTGCCGAGCGGGAAGTCGCTGAACAGGAAGCGCGGCACGCCGGCCCATTCGACGATGTCCTTGGCGGCTCCCATGACGACGGTCGGGATGCCGTTCCGTTCGAGGTAGCGAGCGACCAGACTCACGGTCTGGTGACAGACGGGTCAAGTCGGGACGAGCAGCGCGGCGTCGACCTGGTCCTGCCGGCAGCGCGCCAGGATCTCCGGCGCGTCGGTCTCGAGCGTGACCCGCTGGCTGCGGTTGGTCGGTGCGCCGTGGAAGCGCTTGGCCAGGGTGAAACGCCCTTGGCCAGCAAACTCGCGCATCAGCGGCAGCGGGAACCAAGTTCCGGAGTCCTTGGCCGTGGTGTGCTTGCGGTCGTAGCCGATATGGCTGATTCGCGTGTCGTGATCGATCGATGTGTCGCCGGAATAGACCGTGTAGAACTTGGCCCCTGCATTGTAGAGCGCACCCGGCCCCTGATCGCCCTTGTCGGGCTGGTAGGGCGCCGCGGTGGTGATCAGCGCCAGCGTACTGTCCTTCAGCGGCTTCTTGAGCGGCGTGAACGGCGCATCGACATAGTGGGCCCAGCGGTAGGGATTGTCGTATCCCAGCGCCACGTAATAATCGCGCGTACGTCGCATGTAGTCGATCGGCGCGTCGAACTCGGGTGCGAAGTCGGTAGTGTCGGCCATGGCTGGAAAGTGCGACTGGCCGGGCGCGAAGTCAAATTCCCGTCAAACGACAGTTTCGCGGGCAGGCAACCAGAGTGCCTTGGCATTCGCCGCCAACGCCGGCTACTCTCGAGCCGACTGCAACCCTCTTTGCGCCGCCGATGACCTGCCCAAAGCGGATCTTTCTCGTGTTCGAAGGCGGCGGCGCAAAGGGGATTGTTCATGTTGGCGCCCTGAGGGCGCTCGATAGCGAGCCCAAGATCGAAATCGCCGGCGTTGCGGGGACGTCCGCCGGGGCGATCGTGGCCGCTTTGGTAGCTGCAGGTTACAGCGCGCGGGAACTGGTCGCCAACGACGGAACCAGCCCGATGCTGCGGCTTCTGGGAATGGATGCGGCGACCGACTTTTTCGGCCGCCATTGGGATCGGCTCGCCCTGGCACGATGGGCAGCCAGTGACCCCATTGTGGCCCTGTTGCTGACGGCTGTGCCCTCGGCAGCAGCGGCATGGGCGAGCGCCCGCTTCGCCGGCCTGACGGTGGCGGAAGCCGGTTTGCTCTTCATTGCCTGCTTTGGGGCGACGATAGCGTGGATTGGGACAAGGCTCGCCAGGGGCCTGAGCAGCCTGGACCTCCTTGTCGATAAGCTCGACCGGGCCCTCGCCATGAAGCTGGGAATCCAGGGACCGGTTCGATTCGCCGATTTCGAGGCGAGAGGCAGGCCTCTGCGCATCGTGGCCACCGACGTTGCTGCAAGACGCCTGAAGATATTCTCCGGCAGCGCGACGCCGTCGGTGCAGGTAGCCGAGGCTGTTGCGGCATCGGCGGCACTGCCGATCGCGTGCTCGTTCCGCCATATCGAAGGCTGCCGATACATCGACGGGGGCATCGTCAGCAACTTGCCCGCCTGGACGTTCGACGAGGAACGCGCGCTTGATCCCGATGCCATCACGCTCGCGGTAACGATAGAAGCAGGCACGAATGCCCCGGCCAATGCCGAACTCGGTCCGCTCGGGCTGATGGGGTCGATCCTGAGGTCGGCGATGTTCGGACGCCAGCATCTCGAGACGAGGGCGGCGCCGCGGCTGTTCATCCTGCCGCTGAAAACGGAGATCGACGTCGTCGACTTCGATATCGGCCGCGACAAGGTCGCGGCGAGCGTGGATAGCGCCGAAGCAACCGCAAGGCTGCTGATAACCGAGCGGCTGTTCGTCCTCCCCCGGCGCATCGAGGACGCCTGCTCGCGCATCGGCGCGCTCGTCGATGCGCTGCTGGACCCGGCGGCGCAGCTCGTCACCCACCGAACGCGCGTTCTGCTGGCCCTCCGCGATCCGGGCGCCATTGCCTCCTGGCGCATTCAATATGGCTGGAATGTCCTGCCGGCGGATTCCGACGATCAGCTTCTGCTCCCTGAAGCTTCCAGCGTTATCGGCTTGTCGGTCACGCAGAAGCGGCCGGTGCTTGCGCCGATACCCTTCGATCCGGCTGCGGGGCTGTCGGAGCGGAAGGATCGCTACCGAAAGGCTCTGGTCCGCGGCGACTTGAAGTGGTGTCTGGCCATTCCCATCTCCAGCGCACAAGGGAATTCGGACATTGTGGGGGTCCTCGCCATCGATAGCGACCTGGCCCTGGATTATTTCGAGTTCGATCTGGAAACCGTGACCGAACTGGCCGAAATTGCCTCGGACACGATGAGATCCCTGATTGAAGGCGCCCTGAAGATCCGGTGAAGCCAATGAGCAATCCGAAAACGAACCCTCCTCTCTTCGTCAATGTCCAGCCGGCACGCCTTCCCGTTGCCGATGCGGCGAAACGCCTGGACAGGCTGCGGGAAGCCGGCGCGGCGGCAAAGGCTGCCGTCGATTCTCTGGTGAAGAAGGACAACCAGCGGCGATCGGCGCTGGCAGAATCGGTCACCGATCGCGCGATGCGCACGACCATTCGCAGGTTCACGGAAGAGTAGCTCGAAAGCTGTCACCGATGTGAGGCTGCAGCCATAGTGCGGCCCAACTTCGCCGCGCTATATAGGCCGCAAGGCACAGGATTTGCGGGAGCGCGCAGATGGCGATCGGACGGCGCACGGTACTGGCGGGTGGTGCGGCCCTGTGGGTCGGGGCTCCCGCGATCCTGCGGGCGCAGAGCTCGTCCAAGGTCCACGTCAGCCATGGCTTCGCCATGCACGGCGAGCCCAAGTACGGCCCCGAGGCCGGACCTCCGGACTACCTCAACCCCGACGCCCCGAAAGGCGGCACGGTGCGCTTCGGAGCGCGCGGCACGTTCGATTCGCTGCACCCCTTCATCGTCAAGAGCGTTCCGGCCGCGGGGGTCTCGGCGATCTGGGACTCGCTCTGCTGGTCGTCGCGCGACGAGGCCTCGACCGAATACGGTCTGATCGCCGAGACGATCGAATGGCCCGAGGACCGCTCCTGGGTCGCCTTCACCCTGCGCCCGCAGGCGCGCTGGCATGACGGCAGCCCGATCACGGTCGAGGACGTGATCTTCACCTTCGACATCCTGAAATCGAAGGGTGCCCCCAACTACGCCTTCTATTACCACGACGTGCTCAAGGCGGAGAAGATCGGCGACCGCAAGGTCAAGTTCACCTTCCGCGACGACACCAACCGCGAGCTGCCGCTGATCGTCGGCCAGCTCCAGATCCTGCCCTCGAAGTGGTGGGCGACGCGCGATTTCGAAAAGGTCTCGCTCGAGATGCCGCTGGGCAGCGGCGCCTACAAGGTCGACAGCTTCGATGCCGGCCGGTCGATCGCCTACCGCCGCGTGCCCGACTGGTGGGCCAAGGACCTCTGGATGAACAGGGGGCGCAACAACTACGACGTCATCCGCTACGAGTACTATCGCGACGTCACCGTGCAGTTCGAGGCCTTCAAGGCCGGCGAGATCGACATCCGCCAGGAGAACATCGCGCGCAATTGGGCGACCGCCTACGACGTCCCGCCCGTCAAGGACGGCCGGATCGTGAAAGCCGAGATCGCCCACGAGCTGCCGACCGGCATGCAGTGCTTCAGCTTCAACACCCGGCGCGAGCTTTTCAAGGACCGGCGGGTGCGCGAGGCGATCGCCGGCATGTTCGATTTCGAGTGGAGCAACAAGAACCTGTTCTACGGGCTCTACCGGCGCAACACGTCGTTCTTCGGCAATTCCGAGCTTGCCTCCTCCGGCCTGCCCTCACCCGCCGAGCTGAAATACCTCGAGCCGCTCAAGGGCAAGATCCCCGACGAGGTCTTCACGAAGGAATTCAAGCTCCCCGTGACCGACGGGACGGGCAACGTGCGCGACCTGCAGCGCCGGTCGCTCGGCCTGCTCAAGGAAGCGGGCTGGGAGATCAAGGACGGCAAGATGACATCGACGGACGGCAAGAAGCTCGCCTTCGAGATGCTGCTGAACGATGCGAGCTTCGAGCGCATCGCGCTGCCCTACAAGCAGAACCTCGAGAGGGTCGGCATCGACATGAACGTGCGCACCGTCGATACCGCGCAATTCAAGC
This sequence comes from Reyranella sp., assembly GCF_965279465.1. Taxonomy (NCBI): domain Bacteria; kingdom Pseudomonadati; phylum Pseudomonadota; class Alphaproteobacteria; order Hyphomicrobiales; family Reyranellaceae; genus Reyranella; species Reyranella sp. The sequence continues at coordinate 862,506 of NZ_OZ257242.1, read as the reverse complement.
GCCGCGAGGACGAGTTCGATTTCGACCTGATGTCCGACGGCTTCGGCCAGTCGCTGTCGCCAGGCAACGAGCAGCGCGACTTCTGGGGCTCCAGGGCCGCCGGCACCCCGGGCAGCCGCAACACGATCGGCATCAAGGATCCGGCGATCGACGAGCTGATCGACAGGCTGATCGCCGCGCCCGATCGGGACAGCCTGGTCGCCGTCACCCGCGCACTCGACCGGGTGCTGCTGTGGCACCATTTCGTGGTGCCCGCCTGGCACAACAACAAGGCCTTCGTCGCCTACTGGAACAAGTTCGCCCGTCCTGCCAAGAGCGCGCGGTACGCGCCGGTGGCGACCGACACCTGGTGGGTCGACGCCGCCAAGGACAAGACCCTGCCGCAGCCCGACAAGAAGTAGGCCCTCGAGGCCGATGTTCGCCTACATCTTTCGCCGGCTGATGCTGATGGTGCCGACCCTGCTCGGCATCATGATCCTCAACTTCGTCATCATCCAGGCAGCACCCGGTGGGCCGGTCGAGCAGATGCTGTCGCAGATCCAGGGCACGGCGAGCAACGCGACCGATCGCATCTCCGGCAATGTCAGCGACACCAGCGCGCGCGTCCAGACCGACACGTCGGGCGCCGGCGCCGGCACCTATCGCGGCGCACGCGGACTGCCCAAGGAGCTGATCGAGCGGATCGAGAAGATGTACGGCTTCGACAAGCCGATGCACGAGCGCTTCTTCCTGATGATGAAGAACTACCTCGTGTTCGACTTCGGCGAGAGCTTCTTCCGCAATCGCCGGGTGGTCGACCTGGTGCTCGAGAAGATGCCGGTCTCGATCTCGCTCGGCCTGTGGACGACGCTGCTCGTCTATCTCATTTCCATCCCGCTCGGCATCCGCAAGGCGGTGCGCGACGGCTCGCGCTTCGACCTGTCGACCTCCAGCACGCTGGTCGTGCTGAACGCCATTCCGGGTTTCCTGTTCGCCCTGCTGCTGGTCGTGCTGCTGGCCGGCGGCAGCTATGTGAAGTGGTTTCCCCTTCGCGGCCTGGTGTCGGAGAACTGGGCGCAGCTCGGCCCGGTCGACAAGGTGCTCGATTATTTCTGGCACATGGCCTTGCCGATCACCGCCATGACGATCGGCGGCTTCACCACGCTGACCTTCCTGACCAAGAACTCCTTCCTCGAGGAGATCAACAAGCAGTACGTGCTGACGGCGCGGGCCAAGGGCCTGGTCGAGCGGCGCGTGCTCTACGGCCACGTCTTCCGCAACGCCATGCTGATCCCGATCTCGGGCATGCCGGCGGCCTTCATCGGCGTGCTGTTCACCGGCTCGATGCTGATCGAGGTGATCTTCTCGCTCGACGGCATCGGCCTGCTCGGCTTCGAGGCGGCGCTCAACCGCGATTATCCGGTGATGTTCGGCACGCTCTATTTCTTCGGCCTGCTGGGGCTGCTGATCGGGCTGCTGGGCGACGTGCTCTACACCATCATCGACCCGCGCATCGATTTCGAGGCGCGCTCCTGATGCGTCCGCTGACCCGCCGCCGCCTCGCGGCCTTCCGCGCCAACCGCCGCGGCATGATCTCGCTGGTCCTGTTCGCGGTGGTGTTCGTGCTGTCGCTCGGCGCCGAGCTGCTGGCCAACGACCGGCCGATCCTGATCCGTTACGATGGCGCCTTCTACGTGCCGATGCTGCACGACTATCCCGAGACGACGTTCGGCGGCGACTTCCCGACCAACGCCGTCTACACCGACACCGAGCTCCAGGAACTGATCGCCAGGAAAGGCTGGATCCTGTGGCCGCCGATTCCCTACAGCTACAACACGGTCGCCCGCGGCGAGGGCCCGCAATCGCTCCAGCCGCCGTCGCGCGAGCATCTTCTGGGCACCGACGATCAGGCGCGCGACGTGATGGCCCGGCTGATCTACGGCTTCCGCATCTCCGTGCTGTTCGGGCTGATCCTGACCGTTCTGAGCTCGATCGTCGGCATCGCCGCCGGCGCCCTGCAGGGCTATTTCGGCGGCTGGGTCGACCTGCTGTTCCAGCGCTTCCTCGAGATCTGGTCGAGCATGCCGACGCTCTACATCCTGATCATCCTGGCGAGCTTCATTCAGCCGGGCTTCTGGGTGCTGCTCGGCATCATGCTGCTGTTCAGCTGGATGGCGCTGGTCGGCATGGTGCGGGCGGAGTTCCTGCGCGGCCGCAACTTCGACTATGTCCGCGCCGCCCGCGCCCTCGGCATGGTGGACGTGCGCATCATGTTCCGGCACATCCTGCCCAACGCCATGACCTCGAGCCTGACCTTCCTGCCCTTCATCCTGGCCGGATCCGTGACCACGCTGACGGCGCTCGACTTCCTGGGCTTCGGCCTGCCGGTCGGCTCGCCCTCGCTCGGCGAGCTACTGCTGCAGGGCAAGAACAACCTCAATGCCCCGTGGCTTGCCTTCACCGGCTTCGTCGTGATCGCCGCCATGATGACCCTGCTGGTCTTCATCGGCGAGGCCGTGCGCGACGCCTTCAACCCGCGCAAGGTGCTGGCATGAGCGAGGCTCTGCTCGAGGTCCGCGACCTCTCGGTCACGTTCGGCGCCGGGGCCACGGCGGTTCAGGCGGTCAAGGGCGTGAGCTTCGCGATCGCGCGCGGCGAGACCCTCGCGCTGGTCGGCGAATCGGGATCGGGCAAGTCGGTGACGGCGCTGTCGGTGCTGCAGCTCCTGCCGTACCCGATGGCAAAGCATCCCACCGGCTCGATCCGCTTCCAGGGCCGCGAGCTGGTCGGCGCGCCGGCGCGCGAGCTTCTGTCGGTGCGTGGCAATCGCGTGTCGATGATCTTCCAGGAGCCGATGACCTCGCTCAACCCGCTGCACACGATCGAGCGGCAGGTCAACGAGGTGTTGATCCTGCACAAGGGGCTGACGCGCGACGCCGCGCGCAAGCGCACGCTCGAGCTGCTCGAGCAGGTCGGCATCCCCAATGCCGCCGAGCGTCTCGGCGCCTATCCGCACCAGCTCTCCGGCGGCCAGCGCCAGCGCGTGATGATCGCGATGGCGCTGGCCAACGAGCCCGACCTGCTGATCGCCGACGAGCCGACGACGGCGCTCGACGTCACCATCCAGGCGCAGATCCTGAAGCTGCTGAAGAGCCTCCAGGCCAAGTACGGCATGGCGCTGCTGTTCATCACCCACGACCTCGGCATCGTGCGAAAGATGGCCGACCGGGTCTGCGTCATGACCAAAGGCGAGATCGTCGAGCAGGGCCCGGTGGCCGAGGTGTTCGACCGGCCGCAGCATCCCTACACGCAGCATCTCCTCTCGGCCGAACCCAAGGGCCGGCCGGCCGCCGCCGATCCAGACGCGCCGGAGATCCTGCGGCTCGACGACCTGAAGGTGCATTTCCCGATCAAGCGCGGCGTGCTGCGCCGGACGGTCGGCCATGTGAAGGCGGTCGACGGCGTCAGCATCGTGCTGCGCGAAGGCCATACGATCGGGCTGGTCGGCGAGTCGGGGTCGGGCAAGACCACGATCGGTCTCGCCCTGCTGCGGCTCGAGCGCAGCACCGGCGGCATTCGCTTCGACGGCAAGGATCTGCAGGCGCTCAGCCAGAGCGATATCCGGCCTCTGCGCAAGCAGATGCAGATCGTCTTTCAGGATCCGTTCAGCTCGCTCAGCCCGCGCATGTCGATCGCGCAGATCATCGGCGAAGGGCTCGAGGTGCACGGCATCGGCACGCCGGACGAACGCGCGCGCCTGATCGACGACGCGCTGCGCGAGGTCGGGCTCGATCCCGCGGCGCGCGAGCGCTACCCGCACGAATTCTCCGGCGGCCAGCGGCAGCGCATCTCGATCGCCCGCGCGCTGGTGCTGAAGCCGCGCTTCATCGTGCTCGACGAGCCGACCTCGGCGCTCGACATGAGCGTCCAGGCCCAGATCGTCGACCTGCTGCGCGACCTGCAGCAGCGCCACAAGCTCGCCTATCTGTTCATCAGCCACGACCTCAAGGTGGTGCGCGCGCTGGCCGACGAGGTCGTGGTGCTGCGTAACGGGCAGGTCGTGGAGCGCGGCACGTCGCAACAGGTGTTCGGCGCGCCGCAGACGCCGTATACCCAGGCACTGATCGCGGCCGCGTTCAATCTCGAGACGGTCGCCTAGACCGGGCGTTCAGAGGGGGAGTTCATGGCGGGAGCCATTGCGTACATCAGCCGCGACACCGACGGCCTCGCGTGGAACAAGCTGTTGGAGGAGGCGCTCGGCCCGATCGACTTCCGCACGTTGCGGGCCGGTCTCGGCAACACCGACGACATCGAGATCGCGCTGGCCTGGAAGCCGACGCCGGGCCTGCTGGCCTCGTTCAAGAACCTCAGGATGATCGTTTCGCTTGGCATGGGCGTCGATCACCTCTTGGCTGACGACAAGCTGCCCGACGTGGCGATCACCCGCATCATGGATGACGGGCTGGTCGGCCAGATGAGCGAATACGCGCTGTACTGGGGCCTGTGGCACCATCGCGACATCGAGAAATATGCCGCGAGCCAGCGCGCCAGGAAGTGGAAGCCCGAGGAGTTTGTCGACACGATCCATCGCCGCATCGGCATCATGGGGCTTGGCACGATCGGCCAGGACACGGCGAGGAAGTTCGCAGCGCTGGGCTTCCCGACCGCCGGCTGGAGTCGCACGCATAAGACGCTACCCGGCGTCGAGACCTTTCATGGCCCGAGCGGGCTGCCGAAGTTCCTCGGCCAGACGAACATCCTGGTGAACGTTCTGCCGCTCACGCGTGAGACGCGCGGCATTATGGACAAGACGCTGTTCGCCGCGCTGCCCAAGGGCGCCTTCGTGATCAACATGGGCCGCGGCGGCCACGTGGTCGACGACGACCTGCTGGCGGCGCTCGATTCGGGCCATGTCAGTGGTGCTGCTCTCGACGTGTTCAACGTCGAGCCGCTGCCGCCGGAGCATCCCTACTGGGCGCACCCCAAGGTGCACATCACACCGCACATGGCGGGCTACACCAACCCGCGCACGGCCTCACCCGGCGTGATCGACAACATCAGGGCCTTGCGCGCGGGCCACCCGCTGAAGAACACGGTGGACGCGAAGACGGGATATTGATTGGGGCGTGATGCGCTGACCTGAATTGCACTCCCTTCCCCGCTTCGCGGGGGAGGTGTCAGCGTCTTACGCTGACGGAGGGGGAAGGCGGCGAAGATCGTGCGTCACGCCCCCTCCGTCGCCGTAAGACGGCGCCACCTCCCCCGCGAAGCGGGGGAGGGAATGTTTGGAGCCGTTACGGTATCGCCTTCTGCTTACGCCGTCACCTTCGACGCCGCCTTGATGTTCGAGCGCTTGATGCGGTCGAGGTTGCTGCCCTCGATGCGCACCAGCTTGGTGACGGTGTCGCGGTTGGGCGAATGGATGACGTGCACGTCGTAGAAGTGCGCATCGCCCGGACGCAGCGTGTAGACCTTCTCGGGCTCGACCAGGGTCGGGTTGGTCCCGTCGCCCTTGCGCACGACCTTCCAGTCGGTCATCTCGGTGTCGCCCTCCGCGAGGCCGTAGATCGCCCAGCTCGAGCCATGGTCGTGCGGCTCGCCGTGCGCCGGCTTCATGTAGACATGGCCGCAGACGCAGAAGCCGAGGTCCGGATCCTCATAGAGCACCCGGCGCGGCTTGCAATTCTCCGGCGTCAGGTGCTGGGCGATGAATTCCTTGTCGAGGCACACTTTGGAGACGAGCTTGCACACCGCCTCCTTGCCGCCCGGGCCGGGATCGGCCGTGAGCGCGGCCTTGATGTCGCTGCTGAGCTGTTCGAGCGTGTAGGTCATGACTTCACCCTCCGTTCAATGGTTGCGAAGATAGCGCGGGCGGCCTGGGCTTCGCCACCCTCGGGACGCCCGGGCCTGGAGGTGTTGTTCCAGGCCATCATGTCGAAATGCGCCCACGGCACGTCGTCGGGCACGAATTCCTGCAGATAGAGCGCCGCGGTGATGGCGCCGCCGAACGTGCCACCCGAAACATTGTTGATGTCGGCGACCTTGCTGTCGAGCAGCTTGCGATAGGGCTTGTAGAGCGGCATGCGCCACATTGGGTCGGTCACTGCCTCGCCCGAAGCGATCAGTCCGTTGGCCAATTCGTCGTTGTTGCAGAACAGTGCCGGCAGGTCGGTGCCGAGAGACACGCGTGCCGCGCCGGTGAGCGTTGCGCAATCGACCATCATGGTCGGCTTCTCGCTCGCCCCCTCGTGCAGCGCGTCGCACAGGATCAGCCGGCCCTCGGCATCGGTGTTGCCGATCTCGACGCTGATGCCCTTGCGCGTCGGCACTACGTCGAGCGGCCGGAAAGCGTTGCCCGATACGCTGTTTTCGACCGCCGGTACCAGCAGCCGCAGCCGCACCGGCAGCTTGCAGGCCATGACCATCGCGGCGACCGCCATCATCGTCGCGGCACCTCCCATGTCCTTCTTCATGTTGAGCATGCCGGCCGCGGGCTTGAGATCGAGGCCGCCGGTGTCGAAGCACACGCCCTTGCCGACCAGCGTCACTTTCGGATGGTTTGCCTTGCCCCAGGTGAGATCGATCAGCCGCGGCGCTCGTGCACTGGCGCGGCCGACGGCATGGATCATCGGAAAGTTCTGCTTCAGCAGATCGTCGCCGACGGTGACCTTGAGCTTCGCGCCGTGCTTCTTCGCCAAGGTCTTCGCGGCTGCGGCGAGCTCGGCCGGCCCCATGTCCGACGACGGCGTGGTGATCAGATCGCGCGCCAGGCAGATCGCCTCGATCATCGCCGTAGCGCGCGCCTTGTCTGCACCCTGCGGCCACAGGATCTTCGGACCGTCCTTGGACTTCTTCGCCTTGTAGCGCTCGAAGCGCCATGCCCCCAGGCCGATCGCGACGGCGGCATCGGTCGGCGAGAGCGGCGCGGTGTCGCCGGGCTTCCACACTCCGGACGGCAGCTTGGTGGCCAGCGCCCCGAAATCCCACAAGGTCGGTTCCGCCGGTATCACAAGCACTGCACCGGCGGCCTTGCCGTCGTTTCCTGGTATCACTGCGAAATCGCCTGCGGCCCCGGCAAGTCCCAGCGATTCGAGCCAGCCGCGGCTCGGCGCGCTCTGCTCTTTCAGCCACGAACGCCATTGCGGTGCGGCGACAAACTGCACCGGCAGCGAAGAAGTAGCCCGGTCGACGAACGGCAGTGCCATGGACATGCTCACCAAACTGTAGTGCAAAGAAGCGAGAGTGCCGGTCAAACGCGCCGGCTGGCAAGTAAGGAGGGGGCATGGCCGAATTCACGGTCGTGATCGGCAACAAGAACTACTCGTCGTGGTCGTTGCGCGGCTGGCTGATGGCCAGGATCGCCGGCATCGAGTTCGAGGAAATCCTCATCCCGCTCGATCTGCCCGAGACGCAGGCCGCGATCCGCAAGCACTCGCCCTCGGGGCGGGTGCCGGTGCTGGTGCATCGCGGGCTCGCGGTGTGGGAGTCGCTGGCGATCGCCGAGTATCTCAACGACCTCAAGCCCGAGGCCGGCCTGTGGCCGCCCTCGGCCGCGGCGCGCGCGCATGCCCGGTCGATCTCGACCGAGATGCATGCAGGCTTCATGGAGCTGCGCAACAACATGCCGATGAACATCCGCGCGTCCTATCCCGGCAAGGGCATGACGCCGGCGGTGCGCGCCGACATCGAGCGCATCACCTCGATCTGGCGCGACTGCCGCAAGCGCTTCTCCGGCGCCTTCCAGAAGGACGACGGCTTCCTGTTCGGCGCGTTCGGTGCGGCCGATGCGATGTTCGCCCCGGTGGTGACCCGCTTCCGCACCTACGGCGTGAAGCTCGATACCGACTCCGACGCCTACTGCAACGCCGTGCTCGCCCAGCCGGCGATGAAGGAGTGGATCGACGCTGCCAAGCACGAGCCGTGGCTGATCCAGGCCTACGAGCTGGATTGACCCTCCGTCGTTGTGAGAGCTCGTGAATCTTTCAGACCGCTGGGAGCGCGGCTCTCCAGAGCCGCTCATGGAATGTTGCAACCGACGTATATGAGCGGCTCCGGAGAGCCGCGCTCCCAGCGGCATGAAATCAATTCAGCAACAAATGCTCATGGGCGAAATTCTGCACGTCTTGTTGGTTTGAGACGGCGCCTGGCTGATACGCTATCTACCAACAACCGCGGCCGAGGCAACGGTCGCTCAAGGAGGAGACAACCATGGATCTGAATCTGCGCGGCAAGCTCGCCCTCGTCACGGGCGCATCCAAGGGAATCGGCCTGGCGTGCGCCAAGCAGCTCGCAGAGGAAGGCTGTCACTTGCATCTGGCGTCCCGTACGAAAGCGGATCTGGAGCGCGCGAAGGAGTCTATCCAGGCGCGGCACAATGTTTCGGTGACGATCCATCCGGTCGACCTCAGCAACGGCGATGCCGCGCGGTCGCTGGCGTCGGCCTGCAGCGACATCGACATCCTGGTGAACAATGCCGGCGCCATTCCCGCCGGGGACCTCCAGGCGATCGACGAGGCGCGCTGGCGCGACGCCTGGAACCTCAAGGTGTTCGGTTACATCAATCTCTGCCGCGCGGTCTATCCCGCGATGAAGGCGCGCGGCGGCGGCGTCATCGTCAACGTCCTCGGCGCGGCCGGCGAACGGCCGACCTGGGGCTACATCGCCGGCAGCGCCGGCAATGCGTCGCTGATGGCCTTCACCCGCGGGATGGGCGGCACCAGCCTCGTCGACCGCATCCGCATCGTCGCCTGCAATCCCGGCCTCATCCGGACCGAGCGCATGGAGACGATGCTGCGGGCGAGCGCCCAGTCCAAGTTCGGTGATCCGGCGCGCTGGCAGGAGCTGATCCCGACCAGCCCGCCGGTCGGCACGCCCGAGCAGTGCGCCGATCTCGTGACGTTTCTCGCGTCCGAGCGGGCGTCGCACATCGCCGGGACGGTCGTGACGATCGACGGCGGCGCGGCGCATTTCAGCGGAGTCCTGTAGAGCCGCGATGCGGCGTCCGCACGCGCTGGCGCTCTCGACAACGTGACGCCGCGTGACGAATAATATCTCACGCGACCTGAACGGGAGGAATAATCGTGTCCAACATCAAGGACTGGAAGTTCAGCCACGATGACGCGACCGCCGCCGAGTGGACGCCGGGCTTGCGGGAAATCTTCGAATACCGGGACCTCGGCATAAAGGATGGGACCAAGGGCGACTATGTCGCTCACCTCGTTCGCCACAACGGCAAGGAGATGAAGGACGACGTGCAGCATTGGCACGTCCACGACTGCACCTTCCAGATGGTCTACGTCATGAATGGATGGGCCACCTTCGAATACGCGGGCCAGGGCCAGAGGACGATTCGCAAGGGCGACTGCATCAATCAGATACCGGGGATCCCGCATCGCGAGATCGCGTGCTCCGACGACTTCGAGGTGCTCGAGATCGTCGCGCCGGCGAACTTCAAGACCAGGATCGTCGAGGCGCCGACGACTCATGCCGAGGCCGCCGAATAGCATTGGAAAGCACAAAATAGGCGAGCGGCAAACGGCATCGCCCGAGGGAGAGGAAGGCACATGTCTGGACTGTTCCGCCCGTCGCGACGGGCAATGCTCAAGGTCGGCCTCGCGGGAGCCGCGACCGTCGCCTCGCCTGCCGTCCTGCGCCTGACCGCCCAGGCGCAGACCGGCCCGATCAAGATCGGCCTGCCGCTGGCCTTGACCGGCGCCCTCGGCTCGGTGGGCCAGCAGCAGAAGCGTGGCGCCGAGTTCTACGCCAAGCTCCAGAACGCCAAGGGTGGCATCCTGGGACGGCCGATCGAGCTCCTGATCGAGGACACCGCCGGTAACCCCGCCAACTGCGTCCGCAAGGCGCAGGAAATGGTGGAGCGCCGCGACTGCCGCCTGCTGACCGGCATCACGCTGTCCTCGGAGGCCCTGGCGGTGGTGCCCAAGCTTGCCGAATGGGACTCGATCTTCATTTCGTCGGATAACGGTGACGGACGGCTGACCGCCGAGAGCCTGGTGCCGAACTTCTTCCGCGCCAACATCTCGGGCCCGATGGGCACGCGCGCCGTGTCGCTCTATCTGCGCAGCGCCAAGCTGCAGAAGCTCTATGCCCTGGGGCTCGACTATGCCTGGGGGCACAACAGCGTGCAGGTCTTCGAGCAGGAGGCGCTCAAGTCGAAGAAGGAATTCGTCGGCAAGGTCTTCGCGCCGACCGGCACGAAGGACTATTCGCCCTACATCACCAAGATTCGCCAATCCGGCGCCGACGCCGTCTTCCTGGTCCTGCAGGGCGACGACAACAACGCCTTCCTGTCCCAGGCGCAGCAATACCGCCTGCCCGAGAAGGTCAAGCTGCTGACCGAGATCGTCGATCTCGCCAGCATCCGCGCGGTGGGGGATGCGTCGCTCGGCCTGATCGGCTCCTCGCGCTACAGCTTCACCTACGACCACCCGTTGAACAACGAGTTCGTCGCGATGTGGAAGAAGGAATACGGCACCGTTCCCGACACCTTCGAGGGCGAGCAGTGGCAGTGCATGAAGGTGTTCGAGGCCGGCATCACCAAGGCGGGCGGCATCGAGGCCGCCAAGCTGCGCCCGGCGCTCGAGGACATCGAGATCGAGAGCGTCAAGGGCAAGGTCCATATCCGCAAGTGCGATCACCAGGGCGTGCAGCAGGGCTTCATGGTCGAGGTGAAGAAGAAGCCCGGGTTCGACACGCCGGTGCCGGAGGTGATCGCGACGTTCCCCGGCGAGAGCACGACGCCGACCTGCAACACCATGACCTTCAAGGATTAGGCGTGGGTCACTCCGGAGAGGACACAAGCCCGTCGTCCCGAGCGAAGCGAAGCGTAGTCGAGGGACCTGCTCATGCCGGCAGACGTGAATGAACAGGTCCCTCGACTACGCTTCGCTCCGGTCGGGACGACGAAAGTTCCGATGAACCGATGAGCACATTCGCGCTTCTCCTGACTCAGTTCGTCAACGCGCTGTCGCAGTCGGCCCTGCTGTTCTTCCTCGGCGTCGGCCTGACGCTGATCTTCGGCCTGATGCGGATCGTGAATTTTGCCCACGGCGCGCTCTACATGCTGGGCGCCTTCGTCGGCTACTCGCTCGGCAGCTGGTCAGGCAGCTACTGGCTCGCCCTGGCCGGCGCGCCGGTGCTGGTCGGTCTGTTCGGAGCGGCGTTCGAATTCTCCATCCTTCGCAGGCTTTACCGGCGCGATGCTCACGCCTTCCTGATGGTGACCTTCGGCCTCGCCCTGGTCGTCGGCGAGGCCGTCCGGCTGACCTGGGGTTCCGACGCGCTCCAGGTTCCCGCCCCACCGGCTCTTTCCGGCGTGATCTTCCTGCTCGACGAGCCGTTCCCCGTCTACCGCCTCTTCCTTGCCGGCACCGGCATCGTGGTGGCGATCGCGATCTGGCAATTCCTCGAGCGGTCCAAGCTCGGGCTGCTGATCCGCGCCACCTCGCAGAATGCCGAGATGGCGAGCGCGCTCGGGGTCGACATCAAGCTCATCCGCTCGTGCGTGTTCGGCATCGGCTGCGGGCTCGCGGCCCTCGGCGGCGTGCTGGCGGCGCCGCTGGTCACCGCTTCCAACGGCATGGCGGCGACCGTCATCATCGACGCCTTCGTGATCGTCATCATCGGCGGCATGGGCAGCTTCCTGGGCTCGCTCATCGGCGCGCTGCTGATCGGCTTCGTCCAGGTGTTCGGCAATTACTACGCTCCCGATTTCGCGCTGGCCTTCATGTACCTGGTGATGCTGGCCGTCCTCGTGGTTCGTCCGGGCGGCCTGCTCGGCAAGGAAGCCTGAGCAGATGCGCAGCGCGACCCGGCTGACCTGGATCGTCGTCGCACTGGCGGCGGTGCTCGCGCCGCTCGGCCTGCCGCCGTTCGCCATGACCCTGCTGACCGAGGCGGTCATCCTCGGGCTCTTCGCCATGAGCCTCGATCTCATGTTCGGCTATACGCGGCTGGTCTCGTTCGGCCACGCCGCCGCGTACGGCTTCGGCGCCTATGCCTCCGGCTGGCTGCTGCTGCACACCGGCATGCCGCTGCTGTTCGCGGTGTTCGCGGCCGGGCTGTTGTCCGGCGTCGTGGGCATCGGCGTCGGCTGGATGTGCACCTTGGCGACCGGCGTCTCCTTCTCGATGCTGACGCTCGCCTTCGCCCAGCTGCTCTATGCCATCTCGTTCAAATGGACCTCGGTGACGGGCGGATCCGACGGCCTGGCAGGGATTCCGCGCAACATCGGCCCGTTGGGCTTCGCGGCGCTGTCGAGCAAGGCCGGCTTCTACTATCTGGCGCTGGCCTGCCTGGTCGGCGGCTTCCTGCTGTGCTCGGCCCTGGTGCGCTCGCCGTTCGGCGCGGTGCTGCGCGGCATTCGCGAGAACGAGGCCAAGACCACGGCGCTGGGCTACAACACCCGTCTCTACAAGATCGCCGTGGTGGCCGTCTCCTACGGGCTCGGCGGGCTGGCCGGCGCCCTCTATGCGCCGTTCGCCGGCTTCGCCAATACCGAGCTCCTGTTCTGGCTGCTGTCGGGGCAGGTCCTCATCATGGTGATCGTCGGCGGCTCCGGCACGCTGGTCGGTCCGATCCTCGGCGCCGCCTTCTTCATGCTGATGGAGCACCAGCTCAGCGCGTGGACGGAGGCCTGGGCGCTCTACTTCGGCCTGATCTTCATCGCCTTCGTCCTGTTCGCGCCCGAAGGCATCTGGGGACTGGCGACGGCGCGCCTGCGGCGCCCCTTGCCGAGGCACTGACCGTGGCCCTGCTCGAGCTCGATGGCGTATCGCGCCGATACGGCGCCCTGGTCGCGCTCGACCAGGTCGCCATGAAGGTCGAGGAAGGCGAGGTCCGCGCCGTCATCGGTCCCAACGGCGCCGGCAAGACGACGCTGTTCAACGTGATCACCGGCACGGTCAAGCCGACCGCGGGAGCGATCCGGTTCGCCGGCCAGCCGATCGCCGGCTTGCCGAGCCACCAGGTTTGCCGGCTCGGCCTGTCGCGCACCTTCCAGATCACCTCCCTGTTTCCCGAGATGTCGGCGCGCCAGAATGCGCAGCTGGCGGCGCAGGCCCGCCATCCGCGGCGCTGGCAGCCGTTCGGTGGCACACGGATCTTCAAGGAGGCCCAGGCGCTCGCCGACGCAGCGCTCGAGCAACTCGGCCTGTCCGCCATCGCCGACCGGCCTGCGGGGCTGCTGTCGCACGGCGATCAGCGCCTGCTCGAAGTCGCCATGGCCATGGCGCAGCAGCCGCGCGTGCTGCTGCTCGACGAGCCGACGCAGGGGCTCTCGGTCGAGGAGACAGGCCAGGCCGTGGACACGCTCGCGCGCTTCCTGCAAGCCTCGCGGATGACAGTCCTTCTGGTCGAGCATGACATGGAGGTCGTGTTCCGCCTCGCCCACAGGATCACGGTGCTGCATCGCGGCGCGGTGATCGCCGACGGCGCGCCGGAGCAGGTGAAGGCCGATCCGCGGGTGCAGGACGCCTATCTCGGAGGCCTCGACTGATGCTCAGGATCGAGGGCATGAACACGCATTACGGCGCCAGCCATATCCTGCAGGGCGTCGACCTCGACATGCCGCAGGGCCGCATCAGCGCCGTGCTCGGCCGCAACGGCGTCGGCAAGACGACGATGGTGAAGAGCATCATGGGGCTCGTGACCCAGAGCGGCGGGCACGTCCATGTGGGAAGCACCGACATCACCGGCTGGCCGCCGCATCGCGTGGCGCGCGAGGGCGTGGCCTACGTTCCCGAGGGGCGGTTGATCTTTCCCGATCTCACCGTGATCGAGAACATAAAGGTCGGCGAACGCGAGCCCGGCGGCGCGTGGCCGCTCGCCCGGCTGCTCGAGCTGTTCCCCTCGCTGCGCGAGCGCGCCGCCAACAGGGGCTCGCAGCTCTCGGGCGGCGAACAGCAGATGCTGGCGATCGCCCGCGCGCTCGTGTCCGATCCCAAGGTGATGCTGCTCGACGAGCCGAGCCAGGGGCTCGCGCCGCTGGTCGTGCGCGAGCTCGCCCGCATCATCCGCCTGCTGCGCGACGAAGGCGTCACGATCCTGCTGGTCGAGCAGAACATGAAGCTCGCCGAGGCCGTCGCCGACGAGTTGCACATCATGGTCAAGGGGCGAATGGTCTATCGTGCAACGCCTGCCGTCTTCCGCGCCGAAGAGGAGTCAATCCGGGCTCGCTTCCTCACCGTGTGATGCAAACAGCCGTAAGTATTGACCGCTCAGCAGAAATAGATCCCTCGCTGCGCTCGGGATGACAACTCTTTGAGGCGCGGCACTGCTGACAAAAATGGTGTCATCCCGAGCGCAGCGAGGGAACCTTGCGCGACAGTCGGAGAGTCGATGCTTTCGGCCGTTGGTATGATGGGAATCGAGAAGGACCTGGGACCGCGGATGCGGGCAGCTCATTCCATGTCGATCTTCAGGGCCTTCGGCTTCTTGCCCCAGAAGAGCACTTAGTCAGGGCTGCAGCAGATCGTGCGGATTCTGGCCGGCAGCGTGGTCACCAGTGATCCCGAGATAGAGGGAGTTCAGCAGGTTCCTGAACCGCTCCCCCTCAGTGCTGTTGTCGGCGCCGCGTGATCAGTGCCGGCCGGCGGCTCGGCCGGCACAATTCCTACTTCTTCACGGGGGCCTTGATCTCGAAAATGATCACATGCGTTGGCGTCTCGCCCACGTTCGTACCGATGTGGGTTTGTTCCTCCGACCACATCACGTCGCCGGCTTTGAACTCACGAGTTAGGACCTTCCCGTCCGGTAAAGTGATGGTCCTTTTGAAGGGACTGAGCGTGTACATTACGAAAGCAGGATGTTGGTGCTGCTGGGTCTTTTGGCCGGGGAGATCACTGTACTCCAGCACGCGAACGCGGTCGTTCTCCAGGATGATCCTGTACTTGTCACCATCGGTTTCGATCGGGTTCTGTGCGTAGGCCGTCCCCGCCATCAGGCACAACATCAAGCAGCAAGCAGACTTCATCGCAACCTCCGCTTTCAACGTGTCAGTCTTCCCGCGATGCAGGTGGGCTCCTACGCGCCCAGCACCATAGTGCACTGGGCGATGTCGTACAGATCTTCGGACGGCATGCCTGCCGTCTTTCCCGCTACCCGGCCGGGCAACCGCCCAAAGGCGCCCGCAGGGTCGGGAACAAACCGAGGATGACACCTTCAGCGGGCGGGATGCCGGGCGCCGCGCGCCACCCTCGGCGAACAGCGCGCCAGACAGGTGTTGAACGCATCAACTTTCCCGTGTGTGAGCGGGGACCAACAGGCTCGAGTCCCCTCCACGGTCGTCCTGAGCGCAGCAAGGACCTCACGCCAGCGACGCGGTCCGTTTCTGATCGTTCGGTGATTCCTTCGCTGCGCTCAGGACGACAGGGATGAGCACAGGGGACATTCCACATGTCTTGTTGGGCCGGGGCGTAGCCTCGCCAGCACTTCGATCCACCCCGGTCGCGCAGCTTGCGGCAAAACGATAAGCTGGCCGGCATGCCGACGAACTTCATCTTCATCCTGGCCGATGACCTCGGCTACGCCGACCTCGGGTGCTATGGCGGCCGCGCGCCGGTCTCGCCCAACATCGACCGCATGGCGGCCGAGGGCCTGCGCTTCACGCGGGGCTATGCCAACTCCGCCGTCTGCTCGCCGACACGTTTCGCTCTCGCGACGGGGCGCTACCAGTACCGGATTCGCGGCGCGGCCGAGGAGCCGATCGGCAGCACCATGCGCGGCGACAAGGTGATCGGTTTGCCGCCCGAGCATCCGACGCTGGCCTCGCGTCTTGCCGAGGCGGGATATCGCACGGCGTTGATCGGCAAGTGGCATCTCGGCTTCCCGCCGGCCTTCGGCCCCTTGGCGAGCGGGTACCACGAGCATTTCGGACCGCTGTCCGGCGGCGTCGACTATTTCACGCACCAGGACAGCTTCGGCGCGCACGACCTGTTCGAGGACGGCAACGAGGTGCATCGCGACGGCTACCTCACCGACCTTCTGAGCAACCGCGCGGTCGACTTCGTGCAACGCTCTGCCCGGTCGCGGCAACCCTTCCTGCTCAGCCTGCACTACACCGCGCCGCATTGGCCGTGGGAGACCCGCGACGACGGCGAGCTGGCGAAGTCGTTCGGCAAGGGCCGGCCGATCTATCACCTCGACGGCGGCAGCATCCACGCCTACCGGCGCATGATCCACCATATGGACGAGGGCATCGGCCGCGTGCTCGGCGCGCTCGACGACGGCGGCATCGCGCGCGACACCATCGTCGTCTTCACCAGCGACAATGGCGGCGAGCGCTTCTCGGACAACTGGCCGCTCGTCGGCGGCAAGATGGACCTGATGGAGGGCGGCATTCGCGTGCCCTACGTCGTGCGCTGGCCGGCGCGTACGCCCGCCGGGACAGTGACCGAGCAGCCGGCCATCACCATGGACTGGGTGCCGACCTTCCTGGAGGCCGCCGGCACCTCGGCGCATCCCGACTATCCGAGCGATGGCCTGTCGCTGGTGAAGACGCTCGGCGATCCGGCCACCGTCACCGAGCGCCCGCTGTTCTGGCGCATGAAGCACAAGGAGCAGCGCGCGATGCTCGCCGGCCGCTGGAAATACCTGAAGATCAACGAGCACGAATATCTGTTCGACGTGGTGAGCGACGAGCGCGAGCGTGCCAATCTCGCCAAGCGCCATCCCGAACGCCTGTCCGAGATGCGTGCAGGCTGGGAGACGTGGGACGCAACGATGCCGCCGATCCCGGATGAGGCCGGTGTGCGCCTCGTCTACGGCAGAAAGGACATGCCGTGACCGGCTCGGACAGCACGGCGTCGATCCGCGACATCCTCGATTTCTGGTTCCTGCCGCTCGACGACCCCGACCATGGCAAGCCGCGCGAGATCTGGTGGGACAGCACGCCCGAGTTCGATGCCGAGAGCCGCGCGCGCTTCGGCGCGCTGGTCGACAAGGCCATCGCAGGCGGGCTCGACCCGTGGCGCAAGTCGCCGGACGGTGCGCTGGCGCTGGTGCTTTTGTGCGATCAGTTCCCACGCAACATCCATCGCCGCGGCGCGCGCGCCTTCAGCGGCGATATCAAGGCCCGGGAGACCGCGCGCTTCGCGATCGCGCACAACTATCCGGTCGCCTATGGGCGAGACATGCGGATGTTCTTCTTCATGCCGTTCCAGCACAGCGAGGAACTCGCCGACCAGGAATTCTGCTGCACGCTGTTCGCGAGCCTGCACGACGAGGACAACAACAAGCACGCGAACGACCATCGCGACATCGTCGCCCGTTTCGGCCGCTTCCCGCACCGTAACGAGGTGCTGGGCCGCGAGTGCACGCCGGAGGAGGTCGACTACCTCAAGACCGCGAAGCGCTTCGGGCAGTGAGGAGCATCCGGTAGAGGTCGGCGGTCAGCGTGTCGAAGCAGCAGAAGATGATGCGGTCGAGAGCATCGGCGCGCGCTTGCACTTCCCGGATGGCGATCTCGGCAGCCGCTTGCTTCGGATAGCCGTAGACCCCGGTCGAGATTGCGGGGAAGGCGAGACTCGCCAGCTTGTGCCGTTCGGTAAGCGCCAAGCTGCTTCGATAGCAGCCCGCCAACAGCTCCGGTTCGTTCGCATGGCCGCCGCGCCAGACGGGGCCGACCGTATGGATGACGTGCCGCGACTTCAGCCGGTACCCCCTGGTGATCCGGGCCTCGCCGGTCGGACAGCCCCCCAGGGTACGGCACTCCGCGAGCAGTTCGGGCCCGGCGGCACGATGGATCGCGCCGTCGACGCCACCGCCACCCAGAAGCGATTCGTTTGCGGCGTTGACGATCGCGTCGACGTCGAGCCGCGTGATATCGCCCTCGATGACCTCGAGGCGCGCCATGGCCTTACCAGTAGCGGACGGGACCGGTGTCGAGATGGACGAAGCCGGAGCGCGGATAGAAGCCGACGCCGCCCATCTGCAGCGACCGTGCGGCCTGGCGAATCTTGAACACCGGCATGCCCGGGAAGCGGACGTCCAGCGCGTTGCCGTTCATGTGCTGGCTGTCGCGCGCCACGCCGCGGCTGACGCTGGCCAGCCAGGCGTTGTGCTCGGGCGAGCGGAAGGCCGACAGCACCTCGACGGTGCCGCCGTAGCCGGTTTGCTGCATGGTGTGCCACAGCACGTCGAACACCAGCGGATCCATCTCGGTCCGGTCACCGGATTGGCTGTCGCGCAGGAACTGATTGAGCTTGTCCAACGCATCGCGATGATAGGCGCCATCCGACCAGTAGGTCAGAGTGAGCGTCTCGCTGGAATTGACGTTCAGCAGGCTGAGCGAGCGCGGGCTCGTGAGGTCGAGCGGGGGCGGCGGCTCGTCCGGGACGGCCGGCGCCGGCGCGAATCCGCCATAGCGCGAGCCACGCAAGCTTTGGGGCGTTACGGGCCGTTTGATGGCGGCTTGCTTGACAACGCCCTGCTTGACGGCAGTCTGCTGGGTACGGGCCGCGGCCGCCGTCTTGTGGACGGCGGACTTGGCGGCTGGTGTGACAGCCGCCTTCTTCTGTGTAACTCCGGAAGCGCTGTGCCGGAGGACTTCGGTCGTTTGAGCGACGCTCGCACCGGCAAAAGCCAGCGTGGCCGCCACACTCAACACCAGACTACGCATTCCTGCCCCGTCTTTGTTGCATTTTTGCCACACAGACTTCTATCAGAGTCGGGCAGGCAACGCCAAGCGAAAATCTCTGTCCTTGACGAGGGCTAGAGCGACAACTTCACCTAACACACAGAGTGTGGGCCCCTGCAGTTGTGCACGTGCTGCTTGCCGTTCGATGGTCGCAAGCGTGCCGACGACCCGCCGTTCGCGCTCGGTCGTGCCGTTTTCGATAAGGGCCACCGGCGTCGAGGCAGGCATGCCATGTTGGACCAGCTGGCGTGTGATCGCCGGCAGGCCCTCGATGCCCATGTAGATGACCACGGTCTGACGGGGCCGCGCCAGCATCGGCCAGTCGAGTGCCGTCTCCCCGTCCCTGGTGTGGCCGGTGACGAACACGCAGGCCTGCGCGTGGTCGCGGTGGGTGAGCGGGATGCCGGCGCTGGCCGCGCAGCCCAGCGCCGCGGTGATGCCGGGCACGACCTCGACGGCGACCCCGGCGTCGACCAGCGCCTCGACCTCCTCGCCGCCGCGGCCGAAGACGAACGGATCGCCGCCCTTCAACCTCACCACGCTCTTGCCGGCTCGGGCGAGCGCCACGAGCCGCGCGTTGATCTCCTCCTGCGGCACGGCATGGTGCCCGCGCCGCTTGCCGACAAAGATGCGCTCAGCGTCGCGGCGGGCAGCACCCAGGACTTCGGGCGAGACGAGGCGGTCGTAGACTACGACGTCGGCGCGCTGCAGCAGACGGTGCGCCTTCAGGGTCAGCAGGTCGGGATCGCCCGGGCCGGCACCGACGAGATGGACCATGCCCTGGGCAGGCGCGCGGTCGCTGCGGGCGGTGTCGAGCAGGCGGATCAGCTCTCGGCGCGCGGCGATCTCGTCGCCCGCCAGAGCGAGTTCGCCGACGCGGCCGTCGAACACGCGATCCCAGAACAGGCGGCGGGCGCGCGGCTCGCCGAGCGTGCGGCGGACCTGGCCGCGGAAGATCTCGGCGAAGCGCGCCAGCCGGCCGATCGCGGCGGGCAGCGCACGTTCGATCTCGGCGCGCAGCTTGCGGGCCAGCGCCGGCGCCAGGCCGCCCGTCGAGATGGCGATGGTGATCGGCCCGCGATCGACGATCGCCGGCATGATGAAGCTCGAGAGGGCGGGGCGATCGACGACGTTCACCGGCACGCACTGTGCTTGGGCGAGTTGCGAAACCCGCGCCTGCAGCGCCTCATCGGCGGTGGCGACGATCACCAGCGCCACGCCGACCAGATCGGCCTGGTCGAAGGTCCGGCCGGCCCAGCAGATGCGGGCGTCCGCGATGAGCTGGGCGATCTCGCCGGTGACGGTTTCGGCGATCAACGACACTTGCGCGCCTGCAGACAGCAGGAGCTCGACCTTGCGCGCCGCTTGATCCGTGCCGCCGACGACCAGCACACGACGGTCCAGCAACGACAGGAAAAGCGGGAAGCTCTGCATCACGCCACCTTCTTCAACCGCGCGGCGCGCAGCAGCAGGCGGATCTCGGGCCGGCAGGAGCCGCAATTGGTGCCGGCGCGGGTCACGGCGCCGACGTCGTCGAGCGAGGTCGCGCCCCTTGAGATGGCGGCTTCGACGGCGTTGCAGGACACGCCGAAGCAGGCGCACATCTCGCCGCCGCGATCGGCGGCGTCACCGCCCTGTAACAAAGCGGTGCGTTGATCGACGCCGAGGCGGTCGATCGCCATGAAGGGCGCAAGACGATCGCGCGCGGCATCATCGTACGACTCACCCGTCATCATCACCGCTTCCAGGCGACCGTCGGCGATCACGGCGCCGATGCCTGCATCGCCATCGAGCCATGGACCGGGATTCGCCGCGCGCAACGCCGCAGACAAGGCGCGACGTGCCGGGGCGAGCGGCTGCTCGCCGGCGACGACATAGGCGTGGTGGCCGGCGGCTGTGATGTGCGTCCAGTAGGCGATTTGCGGCAACATCATGGGTCGGCGAGCGAGAATCGTGCCATACCACTGGAGGGCGAGTGCGCGAATTTCGACGGGCGTGTGCTTGAGCTCGGGCTGGCCGGAAATCGGATCGATGGCCGGATTGACGACGGCATTGATACGGCCGGCACGAGAAACCTGCGCCGTCCAATGCATGGGCGCGAAGGCCTCGCCCGGCCGCACGCCATCGGATAGACGCGCGCGCAGCACCGCCCGCCCCCAGCGACTTGCGACCTCCACGATCGCGCCGTCGGCGATGCCACGCGCCGAGGCATCGCGCGGATGCAATTCGACCGTCGGCTCGGCTCGGTGGCCGGCGAGCCGAGCCGACTTTCCGGTGCGCGTCATGGTGTGCCACTGGTCTCGCACCCGGCCGGTGTTGAAGCGCAATGGCCGCTCGATATCCGGTTCGTGAACCGGAGGACGCGGTATGGTCGCGATGAATCGTGCACGGCGGTCGGCGTGGAAGAAGTCGCCGTCGGCAAAGAAGCGGCCGCCGCCCCAGGTGAACGGCGAAAGGGTCCGATAGGCCTCGTTGTCGATCATCGCATGGGCGCCGATGTCGAAATCGCGCGTGCCGTTGTTCTCGAAAGCCGACAGCGCAGCATGCTCGCGGAAGATGTCGGCCACGCCGGTCCAGGCGAAGGCGTCGCCGAAGCCGAGGCGCTGCGCAACCTGGCCCAAGATCCACCAATCCTGCCGCGCCTCGCCCGGCGCCGGCAGGAACGGCCGCTGGCGCGAGATGCCGCGCTCGGAATTGGTGACGGTGCCGTCCTTCTCCGCCCAGGCGAGCGCCGGCAGGCGGATGCGGCAGGCATCGACGGTGTCGGTGGCGCGGATCGCCTCCGACACGATTGCGTACTCGCAGTTCCTGAGGGCATCGCGCACGGCGTCGGCATTGGGCAGGCTGGCGACCGGGTTGGTCGCCATGATCCAGACCGCCTTGATCTCGCCACGGCCGACCGCCTCGAACAGGTCGACCGCTTTCAGGCCGGCCTTGGTCGCCATGCGCGGCGCGCGCCAGAAGCGACCGACCCGATCGACGTCGGCCGGCGCGAAGTCCATGTGCGCGGCCAGCGTGTTGGCGAGCGCGCCGACCTCGCGGCCGCCCATCGCGTTGGGCTGGCCGGTGATCGAGAACGGCCCCATGCCCGGCCGGCCGATGCGCCCTGTCAACAGGTGGCAGTTGATCAAGGCATTGACCTTGTCGACGCCGGCGCTCGACTGATTGACGCCCTGCGAATAGAGCGTGACCGTCCTCTCGGTGCGCGCGAACCAGTCGAAAAACGTCGCGACATCGCCAGCCCGCAGGTCGCAGTCGGCTGGATCGCTCGCCTGCGCGGCGGCCAGTGCAGCCTCCAGGCCGATCGTATGCCGATCGACGAAGTCGCTCGCGACCATGCTGCGGCGCTGGAGCGCCGCCAGCAGGGCGTTGAACAGCACCACGTCGCTGCCCGGTTTCAGCGCGAGATGGAGGTCGGCGATGTCGCAGGTATCGGTGCGGCGTGGATCGATCACCACGATCTTCATGGCCGGCCGCGCGCGCTTGGCCGCTTCGAGCCGCTGGAACAGCACGGGGTGGCACCAGGCGAGGTTGCTGCCGACCAGCACGACGAGATCGGCCAGCTCGAAATCCTCGTACAGGCCCGGCACCGTGTCGCTGCCGAAGGCGCGCTTGTGGCCCGCCACCGAGGACGCCATGCAGAGCCGCGAGTTGGTGTCGATGTTGGCGGTGCCGAGGAAGCCTTTGATCAGCTTGTTGGCGGCGTAATAGTCCTCGGTGAGAAGCTGGCCTGAAACATAGAAGGCGATGGCGTCGGGCCCATGCCTGGCGATGATGTCGCGGAAGCCGTCGGCCACCGTGTCGAGCGCGGTCTCCCAGGACACGCGCTGGCCGTCGATCTCGGGATGCAACAGCCGGTCTTCCAGCGACAGCGTTTCGCCCAGTGCCGCGCCCTTGGAGCAGAGGCGGCCGCGGTTGGCGGGATGATCGGGATCACCGGCGATCCCTGCGCCGCCCCTCCCGTCCGGCGTCGCGACGATGCCGCAGCCGACACCGCAATAGGGACAGGTCGTACGGACGCTCATGCCGCCAGCGCGCGGAGCGGCGCGCGCGCCGCAAGGTCGCGCAGGGCGTCGACCTCGTGGCGGCGGCAGAATTCGAAGAAGCTTTCGGTCGGATCGGCGCGATGGGCAAGCCAGGCCGACAGCAGCTTCTCGATCAGTAGCGGCAATTCGTCGAAAACGACGTCGCGGGCATATTCCCGCGCCATCGCCTGCTCGGCGGTCGAAGCGGCACCGCCGCCGACATAGACGTGATAGCCCTCGACGCTGTCCTCGCCGCGTTCGACCTTGCAGGCGAGCAGGCCGATGTCGCCGACATAGTGCTGGGCGCAGGAATGGTGGCAGCCGGTGAGATGGATGTTGATCGGCAGGTCGACCGCGACCCGGAGCTCGAGATGGTCGGCGAGCCGCAGCGCGTGGCCCTTGGTGTTCGAAGCGGCGAACTTGCAGCCGGCATTGCCGGTGCAGGCGACGAGGCCGCGGCGGATCGCACTCGCCTCGACGCCGATTCCAAGCGCCGCCAGTGCGGCGACACAGACGCCGACATCCTTGTCGGCGACATCGGAGATCAGCAGATTCTGCCACACCGTGAGCCGAAGCGTGCCGCTGCCGAAGCGCTCCGAGATGTCGGCCAAGCCACGCATCTGCTCCGAGGTGATTCGTCCGACCGGCAGCACGACGCCCAGATAATTGAGACCGGGCTGCTTCTGCGGATGCACGCCGATATGCCCGTGCTTGTCAGCGAGCGGCCGCGGATCGAGCAAGAGGCCCGACACACGACGCAACGGCGCACCATATTCCTTCTCGACTTCCTTCAGGAATTCGGCGCGGCCCATCCGGTCGAGCACGTACTTCAGCCGCGCCTTGGCGCGGTTGGTGCGGTCGCCGTGTGCGATGAAGGCACGCACCACGGCGCCGGCCACCTTCACGCACTCCCCGGGCTTCAGCAGCACGCCTGTCTCGTGCGCGAAATCCTGGTGGCCGGTGATGCCACCGAGCTGCAGGCGGAAATAGAGTTCGTCCACTGCGCGCGCCGCGACGAAGCCGATGTCGTTGGTGTCTTCCAGCACCGGCACCTTGCCGCCGCCGTCGAAGGCGATGTTGAACTTGCGCGGCAGGCCGTACATCTCGCGGTGATTGAGGATGTAGTGATGCATCGCACTGCACAGCGGCCGCGTGTCGATCAGCTCCTGTGGGTCGATGCCGGCGGTCGGGCTGCCGGTGACGTTGCGGATATTGTCGGCGCCCGAGCCGCGCGCGGTGAGGCCGAGTTCCTGCACCGCCAGCAGCAGATCGACCGCATGGTCCGCCGGAATTTCCCGGATCTGCAGATTGGCGCGCGTCGTGACATCGGCATAGCCGCCGCCGAAAGAGTCGGCGGCATCGGCCAGGCCGCGCATCTGCCAGGCATTCATGATGCCGTTGGGGATGCGCAGCCGGCACATGAAGGAGTTCTCGGCCGGCGCCACGTAGAAGAGTCCGTGGTACTTGGTCAGGAAGACGTCGATGCCTTTGGGAAACTCGGCCTTCTCCGAACGCTCGACGACCTCGTCCCAGCGGTCGAGCGGATGACGCTGCCGCTTGGCCTTCTCCTCCGCGACCAGCTTGCCGCCTGCGGCGACCGCGCGGTCCTGCGCAGCGTACTGCAATGCGTCAGGGCCAATCGGCTGCACCGTAGCAGCCGTGGGTGTCGCCGCCTTGCGTGCAGCAAGTCCGCTGGTGAATCCTTCCAGCCAGCGCTTCTGCTGGTCGGTGAACCCGGTCACGTTGCAGCCCCGGCATAGTCAGAGGGCTGGGAGCGCGGCTCCCCAGAGCCGCTCATGAGATGTTGCAACCACCGTATATGAGCGGCTCTGGAGAGCCGCGCTCCCAGCAGTCTGAAAGGGTGCCGCTCCACGATCCACATAGCCCCTAGGCGGCCCGGGCCGGAACGCGGTGGCGGGCGTAGAGGAACTCGAGCACGGCCGCGCGGCAGCGGGCGTATTCGGGATCGGTCGCAAGCTCGAGCCGGCGGCGCGGCCGCGGCAGGCCGATCCTGAGGATCTCGCCGATGGTCGCGGCCGGGCCATTGGTCATCATCACCACGCGATCCGATAGCAGCACCGCCTCGTCGACGTCGTGGGTGATCATCATCACCGTGTTGCCGAGCCTCGCATGGATCTCCATCACGCTGTCCTGCAGATGGGCCCGGGTCAGCGCGTCGAGGGCGCCGAACGGTTCGTCCATCAGCAGCACCTTGGGCTGCATCGCCAGCGCGCGGGCGATGCCGACCCGCTGCTTCATGCCGCCGGAGACCTCGTGCGGGCGCTTGTCCTTGGCCTGCGCCATCTGCACGAGCTCGAGATTGTGCATCACCCAGTCGTGCCGCTCGGCCTTGCTCTTCGTACGACCGAACACCTTGTCGACGGCGATCGCGATGTTGCCGTAGACGGTGAGCCACGGCAGCAGCGAGTGGTTCTGGAAGACGATGGCGCGATCGGGCCCAGGCTCGTCGACCAGCTTGTTCTCGAGGAACACTTCGCCGGTGGTCGACTTCAGCAAGCCGCCCAGGATGTTGAGCAGGGTCGACTTGCCGCAGCCGGAGTGGCCGATCAGCGACACGAACTCGCCCCGCGCGATCGTCAGGTCGACGTCGCGCAGCACCTCGCTCGTCATTTGGCCGCGGCTGAAGCTCATGCCGATCTGCTCGAACTTCAAGTAGGCTGAGGCATTCATTGGGCGGCCACTCCGTGTCCGATGATGTTGCCCAGCGTGGCGATCAGGCGGTCAAGCAGGAAGCCGACGATGCCGATATAGACCAGCGCCACGATGATGTCGGAGATACGCGAGCTGTTCCACGCGTCCCAGATGAAGAAGCCGATGCCGACGCCGCCGATCAGCATCTCCGCCGCGACGATGGCGAGCCAGGACAGGCCGACGCCGATGCGCAAGCCGGTGAAGATGTAGGGCACCGTCGCCGGCAGGGTGATCTTCCAGAACACCTCCCACCATGACAGCCGAATGACGGCCGCGACGTTGCGATAATCCTGCGGGATGTTCCGCACGCCCACCGAGGTGTTGATGATGATCGGCCAGATCGAGGTGATGAAGATCACGAAGATCGCCGAGGGATGGGCATCGCGGAAACCCGCGAGCGAGAGCGGCAGCCAGGCGAGCGGCGGGATGGTGCGCAGCACCTGGAAGATCGGATCGAGGCCGCGCATCGCCCACAGGCTCTGGCCGACCAGCACGCCGAGCGCGATGCCGACGACCGCCGCGAGCGAGAAGCCGATCGCGACGCGGCTCAGCGACTTGGAGAGATGCCAGAAGGCGCCCTTGTCGACGCCGCCATTGTCGTAGAACGGATCGACGATGAATTCCCAGGCGTCGGAGACCACCTTGCTCGGGGCCGGCAGCGGCGCGCCCGGTGCAGAGCACAGCAGCTGCCAGACGAGGAGGATGAGGCCGATCACGATCACCGGCGGGATCACCGCGGCGCCGAACTTGCTCGCGGCCTCGCGCAGTCGTTCGATCCCCGGCCGCACCGGCGGCCGGAAGGTCACGATCTCGGCGGTCGCGCCGGGAACCGGAACGGCGGCGGCGATCGACGCCGTGTTGGAGTTGCTTGCCTGCATCACGCCACCTTCTTGATCTGCAGGGAGGCGAGATAGGCCTTGGGATCGGCCGGATCGAACACCTTGCCGTCGAAGAAGGTTTCCTTGCCGCGCGAGCTGGTCTTGGGAACGTCGGCGTCGGCGGCCGAGATATTCTTCGCCGCCTCGCGCCACAGGTCTTCGCGATTGACCTTGCCGATGATCGCCTTGGTGTCGAGATCCATCGGCAGCTTGCCCCAGCGCTGATTCTCGGTGAGAAACCACAGCTCGTGGCTTTGGTAAGGATAGGAGACGCCGCCCTTCCAGAACTTCATCAGCTGGTCGGAGCCGGTGACCTTGCGGCCATCGCCGTAGTCGATGTTGCCCTTGATGCGGTTGTTGATGTCGCTCGCCGGCACGTTGAACCACTGGCGCTTGGCGATGATGGTCGCGAGCTCTTCCTTGTTCTCCATCTTCTCGCACCATTGCTGGGCTTCCATCACGGCCATCAGCACGGCCATCGCGGCCTTGGGATTCTTGTCGACCCAGTCGGCACGCATGCCGAGCGACTTCTCGGGGTGATTTTTCCAGATCTCACCGGTCATGCAGGCGGTGAAGCCGATGTCCTGGTGGACGAGCTGGTCGCCCCACGGCTCGCCCACACAGAAGGCATCCATGTTGCCGACCTTCATGTTGGCCACCATCTGCGGCGGCGGCACGACGATGGTCGAGACGTCCTTGTCGGGATCGATGCCGCCGGCGGCCATCCAGTAGCGGATCCACACATCGTGGGTGCCACCGGGGAAGGTCATGGCGCACTTCACTTCCTTACCCGCCGCCTTCTTCTTGGCGAAGGCCTCCTTGAGCGGCGCGGCGTTCACCGTGACGCCGCTGCCCTTGAACTCCTTGGCGACCGAGATCGCCTGGCAGTCGTAGTTGAGGCGGCAGAGGATATACATCGGCGTCGGCTTGTTCTCGGCCGTCGTGGTGCCCATCGTGATCTGGTACGGCTTGGGCGTCAGGATGTGCGCGCCGTCGATGCCGCCGCCTCCCGTTCCCAGCACCAGGTTGTCGCGCGTCGTGCCCCACGAGGCCTGCTTGGCGACGTTGGCGTCGGTGATGCCGTACTTGTCGAACAGCTTCTTTTCCTTGGCGATGATCAGCGGCGAAGCGTCGGTCAGCGCGATGAAGCCCAGGGTCACCTTGTCGGTCTCGACTCCCTTGCCTTGCGCGAAGGCACCCGACGGAAGAGCCGCCCGCGCGGCGCTCAACAATGCGGCGGTGGCGGTCGCGCCCTTGAGAACCTGGCGACGTCCAAACTTGCTCATGACTCAGTCTCCCAAACGTAAGCTGGCTGGAAATTCGTGATTCATTGGCTCGAAAGCGGGAACAAGCGGCTCGCCATGGCCACCCGGCGGCAGGCGATCGACCTCGGGGCACGCGACACCCATCTCGCGCGCGGCCGCGCGGAAAAGATCGGTGCGATAGACGCGGTCCGAGGTAGCTTCGATATCGATCGAGGGCGAAGCCTGGCCCCAGCGCACCATCTGCTTCAGGAACCAGTCGGCGTGGCTGCGCCACGGGAAGTTGGCGTGGTTGCGATGGAAGACATGAAAGTCCGGCAGGTCGAGCGTGCGCGAGATCACCTCGGCCGGCGTGTTGAGATAGCGCGGGCTCGCCAGCAGGCGTGCCGCCTCGGCGCGATTGCCCGGCTCGTCGAGCCACTGCGAGGCTTCGAGCAGCGCCTTGATCAGGGCCTTCAGCGTCTCGGGATTCTTGCCGGCCCATGCCTCGGTGGTGCCCAGCACCTTCTCGGGCATGCCCTTCCAGATGTCGGGCCCGGTAAGCGCCACCCGGCCGATGCCGAGCACGACCGAGCGCTGGTTCCACGGCTCGCCAACGCAGTATCCGTCGACCACGCCGCCCGACAGATGCGCGACGGTATGTGGCGGCGGCACGACGGTAAGGCGCACATCGCGATCGGGATCGAGCCCGCCCGAGGACAGCCACAGCCGCACCATGTAGTTCTGCGGCGAATACGGGAACACCGAGGCGAGCACGACCTGCGGCGCACCCGCGGCAGCGCGCTTGCGCACGACAGCGGCAAGCGCCCTGGCGACGAGCGGCGCATGCCCACTGGCGACGAGATCGGGCGCCGCTTCCTCCATCTCGCGCCACAAGGCTTGCGAGAGGGTGAGCGCATTGCCGTTCACCTCGAGGGTCATGACGTTGACCAGCGGGACGGTGACGCTGTCGACGCCGAGCGTGATGGCGAGCGGCAATGGCGCCAGGATGTGGGACGCGTCGAGCACGCCGAGCGCCAGCTTGTCGCGCACGTTGGCCCACGACACCTCGCGGCGGATCTCGACTTCGAGCCCCTGCCGCTCGAAGGCACCCAGTTCCTCCGCCAGCACGACCGGCGCGCAGTCGATGATCGGAATGAACCCGACTTTCAGTCTCGGTTGCTCGAGATCGGCCATGCCTTACGCCACTCCAAAACGAAAAGCGTCCCGCTCGGCCGGCAGGGTTGCCGGTCGCTCAGGACGCCATTGTCCAAACTGCGGACCGACATTGGTCCGCGTTTCAAATCAGGGGAGAACCCGCCATTGGGCGCTCGCGGGTAAGGCAGCACGAGTCGTGCCAAAACTTAAGATGTTGATCTGGCACATTTCTTCGTCGAAGACGTAAAATCAGGCAAGCCTATTTCTTGAGCACTCTGGCATAGGTGACGATCTCTTGGGCGACTTCGCCGATCCGCTTGTTCTGGTCCATGGCAAGCTTGCGCAGCAGCTTGTAGGCGGCTTCCTCACCCATCCCACGCTGTTCCATCAGCAGGCCTTTGGCGCGATCGACCGACTTGCGCTCGAGCAGCGTGAGGCGCGCGCGTTCGAGCTCCTCGCGCATTGCGTGGTAGCGGTTGAAATGACCGACCGCGACATCGACGACCGAGCGGACGCGATCCTGGGCGAGGCCCTTCACGACATAAGCCGAGACACCCGCCTCCATCGCGGCCGCGATCGTCGCGGGGTCGGACTGGTCGACGAACAGCGCGATCGGGCGCGGCTGCTGCTCGGTGCTGCGGCGCATGTCCTCGATCACGTCGCGGCTCGGGCTGTCGGTGCTGACGACAACGACGTCGGGCGCCAGGTCACGCACGCGCGCCGTGAGATCCTGCGTGCCTTCGAGACGCGCGAGCAGGCGGTAGCCGGCCTCGCGCAGGCCGGTCTCGACGATCTCGGCGCGCGCCGGATTGTCGTCGATCAACAGGACGGACAGAGCCTTGCTCACGTGCCGCGGGGCGCAACATCCATGCCACGGATGCTTACGGCGTTGATTCGACCAGCTTTCCGTCGTTCCAGCGGCTGGCGCGCGCCCGTTCGTCCGGACCGATGATCTGGCCGTAGCCGTGCCGCTTGCCGGCGCGGAACGTGCCCTCGTAGCGCTCGCCGTTGGCCAGGGTCTCGATACCCAAACCGTTCAGCATGTCACCCTGGAATTCGCCGGTCTGCGTCATGGTCGGCTCGGACAGCACGCGCCGCCTGCCGAGCCCTTCGAGCCGGCCGACGGCGAAATTGCCTTCGGCGCGTTCGCTGCCGGGCTTCTCCCGCACACCGAGGCCTGCCGGCAGGCCGGTGCTCCACTGGCCTTCGTAGCGCGGGCCATCGCTCAGTCGCTCGGTACCGAGACCGTTGAGGATATTGTCTTTCCATTCGCCGGCTTGGCGATCGCCGTCCTTGAACTCGAGCACGCCCAGTCCCTGGCGCTTGCCGTCGACGGCCTGGCCGACATAGGACGCGCCGTCGTCGCCGGTGATCCGTTCGGCATTCTCCAGTCCCGCTCGTGCCGCGCGCGCGGCTGCGATTCGGGCTTCGCCTGCCATGGTGCGCGCCGCATTCGAGGCCTCCTTGGCCTTCTCGAAGACCGCGCGTGCGCTCGTCCCGGCGCGCTGCGCCTGGTCCTCCAGTTGCTTCTGGGCCGGCGAGACGACCGGCGCCGGCGGTGTCGGCGCGGGCGTGGCGGAGGGAGGCTGGATCGGCGTCGGCGCCGGCATCGAAGGCGGAACGGAGGCCTCCGCCGGCGCGCCGCCGTTGCCCGCCTGTGTACCCTGCGGCAGCAGTGTGGCGACGCGGTCGAGCAGCGGCGCCTGGTAAAGCCACACGGCCGCACCGACCCCCACCGCCACGGCGAGCAGTATCCAGGGCGCCGCGCGCCGGCGGGGCGGCGCTGCCATCGGCGGCATCAGCGGTTCGTAAGTCTCGCGACTCACGCCACCGAGGCGCGGCGTCTGATCGGCAAGAGTGGCAGGCGGCGCCTCCATGCGCTGCGTCGGCGCATCGTGGGCGCGCGCCAGCGACAGGCCGAACAGCTTGCTCCACTCGTCGATCGATTGCGGCCTCTCCTCCGGCGCGAATACCAGGCCGCGATCGATCGCCGCCAGGAAAGTCTGGTCGAACGTGCCTGCCTGCGTCTCCGCGAGGGGCCGGTAAGGATCCCTGCCGACCCGGCTCACCGCTTCGGGCGGCGGCGCGCCGGCGATGGCGTGATGGAGCACCGCGGCGGCGGAATAAATATCGCTCCACGGCCCCTGGTTGCCGTCGAGGGCGAACTGCTCGATCGGTGCATATTGCGGCGTAAGCACCGAGGTCATGGTGCGCGTTCGATTGCCCATCGCCTGCCGCGCCGCGCCGAAGTCGATCAGGATCGGCACGCCGTCGCGGCGGATGATCACGTTCGACGGCTTGATGTCACGATGCAGGAAACCCTGCGCGTGCACCGCGCCCAGCCCGAGCAGCAGCCCCTCTGCCAAGCGGCGCACCTCGTCCGCCGGGAGCCGCCGGCCGGGCTCGCGCAGAAGTTCCGCCACGTTGCGGCCGTCCTCGAACTCCATGACGGTGTAGGCGGTGCCGTTGGCGACGAGAAAGCGCATCACCGGCACGATGTGCGGATGGCGGAAGCGGGCGAGCGCCCGCGCCTCGTCGAGAAACCGCTCGCGGCCCCACGCGAAATCGTCCGCAAAGCGGGCGCCGCGGGCAACGACGTTCAGGCCGTCGCGCACGGCGAACTCGACCGGCAGGTACTCCTTGATCGCCACGACCTTGGCGAGCTGGCCGTCGAAGGCGCGATAGGTGATGCCGAAGCCGCCGTGGCCGATCACGGCATCGAGCCGGTAATCGCCCAGCGTGGTGCCGGGCGGCAGGGCCTGGACATTATCTAGGGTCATCGGTCCGCACGCATCCCGGCTCTAGATGCGCGTTCGCGCGCGCGCGCACAAGCGAATGGATTGGCTGCCTTGATCTCAACGAAATTGTTCCTAGAAACAAAACGTTAGATATCGCCAGAAGGGATTTCATCGAAGATGTCGTTGTCGCGTCGCCTCGTGCTCTCTCTGCCGTTTGCTGCGGCCGCCGTGCCCGCCCGGGCCCAGGCGTGGCCGGCCAAGCCGTTGCGGCTGGTGGTGCCCTATCCAGCCGGCGGGTCGACCGATGTGCTGGCGCGCGCGTTGGCGGCCGAGATGGGGGAGGGGCTCGGCCAGCAGGTCGTGGTCGACAACAAGCCGGGCGGCGCCGGCAACGTCGGCAGCGAGATCGGCGCCAAGGCCGCGCCCGACGGCTACACGCTCACCATGGGCAACAATTCCACGCACGCCACCAACCAGACACTGATCCCCGCGACGCCGTTCGACGCCGCGAAGGACTTCGCCCCGATCGGCCTCGCCACGACGGTGACGCACGTGCTGGTGGTCCATCCCGACGTGCCGGCCAAGACCATCCAGGAATTCGTGACCTGGGCGAAGGCCGAGGGCGACAAGCTCTCCTACGCCTCGACCGGCAACGGCTCGGCCTCCAACCTCGCGATGGAGCTGTTCAAGGGTGCGACCGGCATCCAGGCCGTGCATGTGCCCTATCGCGGCTCGGCGCCCGCGGTGCAGGATCTGCTCGGCGGCCAGGTGAAGTGCTCGTTCCAGACCCTGCCGTCGGTGCTGGCGCAGATCCGTGCCGGCAAGCTGCGCGCGCTCGCCGTCAGCGCGCTGAAGCGCAATGCCAACCTGCCCGACGTACCGACGGTCGACGAGACGGTCGTTAAGGGCTTCCAGGCCGATGCCTGGTTCGGCCTGTTCGCCCCGGCCGGCACGCCGGCCGAAATCATCGCCCGCCTCAACGCCGAAATGATGAAGGCGCTGAAAGACCCCGCGACGGCCGAGGTGATCGTCAAGGCAGGCTTCGACATAACCCCGTCAAATCCTGCGGAATTGGGCGATTTCGTGAAGGTCGAGATCGTCAAATGGGCCAAGGTGGTGAAGGACTCGGGCGCCAAGGCGGAGTAAACTTCCGGCCATGAATGTTCCCCTGCTCGACAATACGCGCACCCTGGTGCTGACCGGCGCGAGCCGCGGCATCGGCCATGCGACCGTGAAGAAGTTCAGCGCCGGCGGCTGGCGGGTGATCACCGTGTCGCGCCAACCCTTCAGCGCGCTCTGCCCCTGGCCGGGCGGCGACAAGAACCATGTGCAGATCGACCTCGCCGAGCCCGACGATGTCCAGCGCGGCATCGGAGAGATCCGCGATCGCCTTGGCGGCGGCCGGCTCGATGCGCTGGTCAACAACGCGGCGATCTCGCCCAAGGACGAGACCGGCGGCCGGCTGGGCGCGATCGATACGCCGTTCGACCTCTGGCGGCGCGTGTTCAACGTCAACTTCTTCGCGCCGGTAGCGCTCGCCCGCGGCCTGATGGGCGAGCTGTCCGAAGCACGCGGCTGTGTCGTCAACGTGACCTCGATCGCCGGCAGCCGCGTCCATCCGTTCGCGGGCTCCGCCTACGCCACCTCGAAGGCGGCGCTGGCCGCTCTCACGCGCGAGATGGCGCACGATTTCGGCCCCCGCGGCATCCGCGTCAACGCCATCGCGCCCGGTGAGATCGACACCGCGATCCTGTCGCCCGGCACGGAGAAGATCGTCGAAGAGCAGATTCCGATGCGGCGCCTGGGCACGCCGGACGAAGTTGCCGACGTGATCCATTTCCTGTGCGAGAAGGGCGCGTCGTATGTTTCCGGCGCCGAGATCCAGATCAACGGCGGCCAGCACGTTTAGGAGCATGTCATGGACACGATGACCAACCTCAAGGGCGAGACCGGCCGCGATGCGCGCCGCCGCATCCGGGCGGGCGGCCATCGCCTGCCGACCTCGGGCATGGCGCCGGGCTACGTGCAGGGCAACCTCGCGATCCTGCCGAAGGAGCTGGCCGCCGACTTCACGCGCTTCTGCATGCTGAACCCCAAGCCCTGCCCGCTGCTTGGCCAGTCCGAGCCGGGCGACTGGCGCCTGCCTACCCTGGGCGAGGATCTCGACATCCGCACCGACATTCCGATGTACCGGGTCTGGAAGAAGGGCGAGATGGTCGCCGAGGTGACCGACCTCAAGGACGTCTGGCGCGACGATCTCGTGTCCTTCGTGCTCGGCTGCTCATTCTCCTTCGAGGAGGCGCTGGTCGATAACGGCCTCGAGATCCGCCATCAGAGCTGCAACGTCAACGTGCCGATGTACCGGACCAACATCGAGTGCACGCCGGCCGGCCCGTTCCACGGACCAATGGTCGTCTCGATGCGCCCGTTCCGGCCGGCCGACGCGATCCGTGCCGTGCAGGTGACGACGCGCTTCCCCTCGGTGCATGGCGCGCCGGTCCATCTCGGCAAGCCGGAGATGATCGGCATCAAGGACATTGCCAAGCCCGACTACGGCGACGGCGTGCCGGTGCGCGACGACGAGCTGCCGGTGTTCTGGGCCTGCGGCGTCACCCCGCAATCGGTCGTGGCGACGGTGAAGCCGGAGTTCTGCATCACCCACGCGCCGGGCTACATGCTGGTGACCGACCTGCTGAATTCGCGCCTCGCCGTTCTCTGATGGCGCATCTGTCGTTCGATGTCGGCACCGCCGACATCGAGGACCTGGTCATCGCCGGCTGGACCGGCCGCGACTTTGCGGCGCTGAACCATCACACGAGGAGCTGAAGGCGATCGGCGTGCAGCCGTCGTCGTCGGTGCCGCTCTACCATCGCGCTTCCGCGGCGTTGCTGACGCAGGCCGATACCATCCAGGTGCCGGGCGACGACAGCTCGGGCGAGGTCGAGCCGGTGCTGATCGGCACGCCCGAACGGCTCTGGGCCACGATCGGCGCCGACGCCTGATCCTGCGCAGCTACGTAACCGAGGCCGGCAAGAAGGTGCTCTACCAGGAAGGACCGCTGGCCAATATTCGCCCGCCGCGCGAATTGGTGGTCGGCTGGAACGACGGCAGCAGGCGCCTGCCAGGCAGCGTCGCGATGTTCTGCGGCACAATGCCCGCCATCGGCGGCATCCGCCCGTCGCTGCGCTTCGGCATGGAATTCGAGGACCCGGTTCTGGGCCGCAAGCTCACGCAGGGCTACCACGTGCAGAGCCTGCCGGTCGTGGTGTAGCGGGGTCATCGAGATCAATGTATCCGATAATCCATCCTTCATAGCCACACAATTGACGGACGGCTTCGGAGGTCGACGGCAGCGGAATGACTGGGCTCCTTGTGAGGGTCGCATCAATCCAACCCGTCGCGGCCTCCTTGGCTGCGGCCATTGCCTCGCAAAGCGTATCTCCCGCGGAAAAGCAGCCCGGCAGGTCGGGCACGACCACGCCGAACGCTGTAGCCTCGGTTCCTTCTTCGATGAGAACGGGGTAGCGCATTTGGCATCGGAATTTTTTTGGATGAGCGTGAGCGAGTAATTGATGGGCTCAATCCATCGCGGGGAAAACCAAAATCGTTGTCATCCCGAGCGTAGCGAGGGATTTACGGCCGGCGCTGCATAGATCCTTCGCTGCGCTCGCGATGACAACGATGCTCGCGGCAGGCGTTTGCGCTGCAACACGCATGGCTTCCACGCGCCACAGCCCTTGATCCACCGGCCCTGCTGAACGTACGTTCATCCCTCCGGGAGGAAAGCAGGGTCATGGTCAAGGGCGCGTTCGACGGCATTACGGTTCTCGATTTCACGCAGGGCATCGCGGGGCCACATGCCTCGATGCTGCTGGCGCTGCATGGCGCGGACGTGATCAAGGTCGAGCCGCCCGAGGGCGACTGGGGCCGCGCGCTGGGCGACATCAAGGGCGAGCACTGCGCCCATTCGATCGCCTTCAACCGCGGCAAGCGCTCGATCGCGGTCGACCTCAAGTCGCCCGACGGCATCGCCGTAGTGAGAAAGCTCGCGGCCAAGGCCGACGTGGTGATGGAAAGCTTCCGGCCCGGCGTCATCAAGCGCCTCGGATTCGGCTACGAGGACATCAAGGCGATCAATCCGAAGGTCGTCTACTGCTCGGTGTCGGGGTTCGGCCAGACCGGCCCCTACAGCAAGCGGCCGACGGTCGACGGTCTGATCCAGGCCTTCTCGGGCATGATGGTGATGAACAAGATGCCCGACGGCACGCCGTGGCGGCAGGGCATGATCGCCGTCGACGTGACGACCGGCCTCTACACCTTCCAGGCGCTGAGCACGGCGATCATGCGCCAGTTCCGTTTCGGCGAGGGCTGCTTCATCGATTCGAGCCTGATGAAGGCGGCGGCGGCGTTCCAGGGCGCCAAGCTGATGGAATGGATCTTCTCCAACGGCGCGCCGCCGGTGCTCTACATGCCGGCCGGCAGCTACAAGACGAAGAACGGCTACATCATGGTGTCGGCGATGCGGCCGCATCATTTCAAGCTGATGTTCGAGCTGATCGGGCGCGAGGACATCGCCAACGATCCCGAGCTGCAGGGCCACGAGGCGCGCATCAGGAATGCGCCCAAGATCATCAAGGCGCTGAACGAGACCCTGCCGTCGAAGACCACCGAGGAATGGATCGCGATCCTGCAGCCCAAGGACGTGTTCTGCGAGCGGGTCAACAACTACACCGACTATCTCGATCATCCGCACGTCAAGGAATCCGGCGCGATCGACTGGATCGAGCAGGAAGGCGTCGGCCGCCTGCCGGTCGCCAACATCGCCGGCCTGCCGCGCGCCTCCGAGCACCCGCCGCAGCAGCACGCGCCGCACATCGGCGAGGACGGACCGGACATCCTGGGCGAGCTGGGCTACGGCCAGGCCGACATCGACGCGATCTTCTCGCGCGGCGGCATCCGCCGGCCGGCGGCGGTTGCAAAGGCAGCGGAGTAGCTCGCCTCCCGCCTTCTCATGGTCTTCCGGACCGCGAGCTTCCAGCTCGCTCATGAATCTGAGCGAGCTGGAAGCTCGCGGTCCGGAAGATCATGACGCGTATTCCGCGCATTTAGACCTGAAACCCGTGCGCAAACGGATCGCGACTGTCGACGAAGATGGTGTTGATGCCGTGCTGGCGCGCCCAGCCGGCGATCGACGGGACAATGGCGTCGTAGTTGCCAACACGAGCGGCGCCCTCCACACGGCCGTCGAACAGCGAGCCGATGATGCTCTCGTGCACGAAGTCGTCGCCGACAGACAGCCGGCCCCGTCCCACCAGCTGCGCCATGCGCGCCGACGTGCCGGTGCCGCAGGGGGAGCGGTCGATCGCCTTGTCGCCGTAGAATACCGCGTTGCGCGCATGGGCGCGCGGATCGCGCGGCTTGCCGGTCCACATGACGTGGCTCACGCCGCGGATC
Source organism: Reyranella sp. (assembly GCF_965279465.1). Lineage (NCBI taxonomy): Bacteria > Pseudomonadati > Pseudomonadota > Alphaproteobacteria > Hyphomicrobiales > Reyranellaceae > Reyranella > Reyranella sp. Next base: position 825,669 of record NZ_OZ257242.1, on the reverse strand, counting down.
GTCTCGTTCTCGGGATGGACCGGCTGGATCTTCTCGTTGACCAGCCGGCGCACGATCGGCGACAGGCGCAGCACGTCGCCGGCCGACATCGACTCGAGGCCGGCGAAGTTCTTCTGCGGCTCGAGGATTGCGTAGTAGTTGCCGCCATAGGCGATATCGAAGACGAGCTCGCCCATGCCCGGCACATCGACGGTCACATCGGTCGCCGCCAGATAGGAGGCGACGTTGGTGATCCGCACGCTGTCGACGAAGCGGTCCTTCTGCTCGTAGCGCGCGACCACGCGGCCGGCCGGGGCGTCGATGTTGAGCACGCCCGGCGTCGCGGGCGCGACCAGCCCGTTCTCGACGGCCATTGTGACAGTGCCGATCGTGCCGTGCCCGCACATCGGCAGACAGCCGCTGACCTCGATGAATAGCACGCCGATGTCGCAATCGGCGCGCGTCGGCGGGTAGAGGATCGAGCCCGACATCACGTCGTGGCCGCGCGGCTCGAACATCAGCGCTTTGCGGATCCAGTCGTGGTTGGCGAGGAAATCGAGCCGGCGCTCGCTCATGGTTTCGCCCTTGAGGAGCGGGCCGCCGCCCGACACCAGGCGCACCGGGTTGCCGCAGGTATGGCCGTCGAGGCAGGAGAAAGTGTGCACGGACATGCCGCCTGCTTACGCTCCCTGCAGGAAGCGCTCAACCTCGCGCGCGCTGGACAGCCGTACGACGGTCTTGTCCTTGCTCAGGAACTCGCAGTCGATGGCGAAGCGGGCGCGGTTCTTGCCATGGGTCTTCATCGCATACAGCAGGATCGACTGACGGCTGAACAGGGAACGCACCAGCGACTCGGTGTTGCCGGTGCCCCACAGGTCCTCCTTGGTGAGCGACCTCCGCATCGTTCGCCGGAACAGGCGCCAGATCACCAGCGGGAACGGCAGGTCGAGCCAGACCAGCGTGTCGGCCGCGCGCCAGGTGAGGTCGCGCACCTGGCCGTAGTTGCCGACGACGATCCAGTCGCCGTCACGGATCTCGCACTCGACCCGATAGCGAAAGAGCTCGAGCGGCGCGGGCTGCCAGTCCTTGCCCCAGAACAGAGCATCGAGCTCGATCAGGCGCAGGCCATGGCGCGCCGCCAGGCGCTCCGCCAGCCAGCTCTTGCCTGATCCCGTGGTGCCGAAGACAACAACGCGCCTCATCCTTGCGCGACTGTAGCGTCGAAGCGGCGGGCAGCGTAGGGTTGCGCCGCGTCGGAAGGGGAGCGTCGATGTCGCAGATTCTGTTCCGTAATTTCAGTCTGCTCGACCCACGCTGGGACGAGGCGCGCGGCGGATACGAAGTTCTGATCGAAGGTGGTACCATCAAGGAGGTATCGCGCCAGCCGATCAAGGCGCACGAGGCGCGCGTGATCGACGGCGGGAAGCGCACCCTGATGCCCGGGCTGATCGACTGCCACGTCCATGTGTTCCTGACGGAAGTGAATATCCGGCACCTCGAGGCGATCCCGCTCACCCTGCTGACGGCCAAGTCGGCCGAGCTGATGCGCGGCATGCTCAATCGCGGCTTCACCACGGTGCGCGACACCGGCGGCGCCGACTGGGGCATCAAGACCGCCGTCGAGTCGGGGCTGATCCCGGGCCCGCGGCTGTTCATCTCGGCCAAGGCGATCGGCCCGACCGGCGGCCATTCCGACTCCCGCCGCCGCACGGACTACCAGCCGGCCTCCTGCGGCTGCTGCAACGGCATGGTCTATGTGATGGCCGTCGCCGACGGCGCCGACGAGGTGCGCAAGTGCGTTCGCGAGCAGATGCGGCAGGGCGCCGACCAGGTGAAGATCATGTGCTCCGGCGGCGTCGCCTCGCCCTACGACCCGCTCGATTCGCTGCAGTTCTCCGAGGCCGAGATTGCAGCGGCGACCGACGAGGCGAGGAACTTCGGCCGCTACGTGCTGGCCCATGCCTACACGCCGGAAGCGATCACCCGGGCGATGAACAACGGCGTGCGCACGATCGAGCACGGCAACCTGATCGACGACACATCGGCAGCCCTGATCAGGTCCAAGGGCGGCTACATGATCGCCAACCTGGTGACCTACTTCTCGATGAAGGAGCGGGCGGCGCAGTTCGGCATGACGGCAGAGATGCTGGCCAAGAACGACATCGTCCTCGACGGCGCGCTGCGCTCGCTCGAGATCTGCAAGCGGGCCGGCGTGAAGGTCGGCTACGGCACCGATCTGCTGGGCGCGCTGCAGGTCGACCAGAGCCTGGAGTTCATCCATCGCGCCAAGGTTCTCTCGCCGCTCGAGATCATCCGGCAGGCGACGCTGGTCGGCGCCGAGATCGTGCAGCAGGAGGGCAAGCTCGGGGTCGTCGAGCCTGGCGCCCACGCCGACCTGATCGCGATCGACGGCGATCCGGTAAAGAACCTCGAGCTCTTCCTCGGCGAGGGCAAGCACATGCCGATGATCATGAAGGGCGGCAAGTTTCATAAGAACGCGTTGAAGTGACGCCAGGCCGTGCTGCACCAAAATTGTCATCCCGAGCGCAGGGAGGGACCTATGGCCGGCGCCGCCATAGGTCCCTCGCTGCGCTCGGGATGACACCCGTCGGAGTTCAGTAATGTCCTTCCTGTTCAGGAACCTCAGCCTCCTCGATCCGAACTGGGAGGAGGCGCGCGGCGGGTACGAGGTGCTGGTCGAGGGCGACACGATCAAGGAGGTGTCGGCCACGCCGATCAACTCGCCCTCGGCGCAGGTGGTCGATTGCGGCAAGCGCACCCTGTTGCCGGGCCTGATAGACTGCCACGTGCATACCCATCACAGCGAGGTCTACGTCAACCGCCTGGAGGCGGTGCCGCTGACCCTGATGATGGCGCGCTCGGCCGGCCGGCTGAAGCGCATGCTCGATCGCGGCTTCACCACCGTGCGCGATGCGGGCGGCGCCGACTGGGGCACCAAGACGGCGGTCGAATCGGGGCTGATCCCGGGCCCGCGGATGTTCATCTCGTGCCGCTCGATCGGCCCGACCGGCGGCCACAACGACCGCAACCGGCGCACCGACATCGGCCCGCCGTGCCTGTGCTGCAATGGCATGGTCTTCATCCGCTGCATCGCCGACGGTCCCGACGCCGTGCGCAAGGCCGCCCGCGAACAGATGCGCCAGGGCGCGGACCAGGTGAAGCTGATGGTCTCGGGCGGCGTGGCCTCGCCCTACGACCCGCTCGAATCGATCCAGTTCACCATCGAGGAGATCACCGCGGCGGTCGAGGAGGCCCACGCCTTCGGCCGCTATGTGCTGACCCACGCCTACACACCCGAGGCGATCACCCGCGCCGTCAAGTGCGGCGTCCGTACCATCGAGCACGGCAACCTGGTCGATGCGCCGACGGCGAAACTGATGGCGGAGAAGGGCGTCTACATGATCCCGAACCTCGTCACCTACGACGCGATGAAGCGGCGCGCGAAGGAGCTCGGCATGCCGGACAGCATGCTGGAGAAGAACGACGAGGTGCTGAAATACGGCTTCGCCGAGCTCGAGCATTGCCGTTCGGCCGGCGTGAAGATGGCCTACGGGTCGGATCTTCTGGGCGCGCTGGAAGACGAGCAGACCGGCGAATTCAGGATCCGCGGCGAGGTGATGCCGGCGATCGACGTCATCCGCTCGGCGACGCTGATCGGCGCCGAGGTGGTGCGGCAGGAGGGAAAGCTCGGCACCATCCAGCCCGGCGCCCATGCCGACATGATCCTGGTCGACGGCGATCCGCTGAGGGACCTCGGCCTGTTCCAGGACGGCGGCCCCAACCTGTCGGTCATCATGAAGGCCGGCACGTTCCACAAGAACACGCTGTGATCGGCGCCCTCATCCGACGCCGCGCCGGCCGCTGGGCGCTGAACGGCGCGGCGGCGATCGCGCTGCTCTATATCCTGACGCCGCTGATCTTCGTCACGTGGCTCGCCTTCTTCCGGCAGGAGATCCCGTCCTTTCCGCCGGAGGGCTACAGCCTGCGCTGGTTTGCGGCGATCCTCGAGCAGCCCAAGTTCGTCAACGGCTTCTCGCTTTCGTTCCGGGTTGGAGCACTGGCGACCGTGATCGGGCTCGCGCTGGGCATACCGGCGGCGCTCTGCATTTCGCGCTTCCAGTTCAAGCTGCACGCGCCGCTCTCCAGCCTGCTGCTGATGCCCCTGCTCGTGCCCGGCGTGGTGCTGGGCACGGCGATGTACGTCTTTCACGTGACCCTCGAGAACGGCCTCGACGTCGACGTGCTGGGCACCTTCTACGCGCTGGTCGCGGGCCACGTCGTGATCGTCATCCCCTGGATCGTGCGCCTCGTCACGGCGAGCCTCGCGGGTGTCGACCGAACGACCGAGGAAGCGGCGCAAAATCTCGGCGCCGATGCCTGGATTACCTTCCGGCGCATCACCCTTCCGGCGATCCGGCCCGGCATCGTGGCCGGCGCGCTGTTCGGCTTCGTGACGTCGTTCGGCAATCTCGAGATGAGCCTGTTCCTGGTCGGTCCCGGGCGCACGACCCTGCCGATCGTCATCCTGCAGTATCTCGAATGGAAGATCGATCCGACCATCGCCGCGGTCTCGGTGGTACAGATCCTGCTGATCGCGATCGTGATGCTGATCACCGATCGTTACGTGAAGCTGGCGCGGGTCGTCTGACATGGCGCAGCTCGACATCCATCGTCTCACCAAGCGCTATGGCGAGTTCCATGCCGTACGCGAGGTGTCGCTGTCGGTGGCGGACGGCGAGTTCCTGGTGCTGCTGGGACCGTCGGGCTGCGGCAAGACCACGACGCTCCGCATGGTCGCGGGCTTCATCGAGCCGACGTCGGGCCATGTGAAGCTGGGCGGCGGCGACGTCACCCTGCTGCCCCCCTGGAAGCGTAACGCCGGCATGGTGTTCCAGAGCTATGCGCTGTTTCCGCATCTGACGGTGGCGCAGAACGTCGCCTTCGGCCTGGAGATGCGCAAGCTGCCGCGCCCCGATATCGACAAGCGCGTCGATGAAGCGCTGGCGCTGGTGCGCCTCGGTGGACTGGGCGCCCGCCTGCCCCGCCAGCTCTCGGGCGGGCAACAGCAGCGGGTGGCGCTGGCGCGCGCGCTCGCCATCCGCCCCGACGTGCTGCTGCTCGACGAGCCGCTGTCCAACCTCGACGCCAAGCTGCGCCAGGAGGTGCGGGTCGAAATCCGCGAGCTGCAGCGCCAGCTTGGCCTAACCACGGTGATGGTGACCCACGACCAGGAAGAGGCCCTCACCATGGCGGATCGCCTGGTGGTGATGAACGAAGGCTCGGTCCATCAGGTCGGCACGCAGCGCGACCTCTATGAGCGTCCGGCCGATCGGTTCGTGGCCGGCTTCGTCGGCCGCACCACCTTCCTGGCCGGCACGGTCGAAGCGCCCGGCCGCTTCCGCACCGACGGCGGCCTCGGCCTCGCCATCGTCGGCGACACCACGGGCAAGGCGGCCTTGTCGCTGCGCCCCGAACGGCTTGAAATCGCGCCCGGGCCGCTGCCGGAACTCGACAACGACCTGTCCGGCACGGTGGAATTCGTCTCCTACCTCGGCGCGCAGATCGACATCCATGTGCGCCTGTCGCCTGCCGACCGGCTGGTGGTGCAGATCGCGAACCGCGGTGGCGGTTTCGCGCCCGAGGTCGGGCAAACGGTTCACGTCGGCTGGCAGGCCGGCGCCGGCCAAGTGTTCGCAGACTGAGGCTTCGGGAAACAGGATTCAGGGAAACAAGGGAGACTTCGCCATGGTTTTCATGATCAACCGCCGCACGGCATTGGCTGGCGCCGCCGCATTGGCCGCCGCCCCGGCGGCCGCACAGGACAAGAAGGTGATCATCGGCACCTGGGGCGGCGACTACTCGCGGCTGCTGACCAAGAACATCAGTCCACTGGTCAAGGGCTGGGAGTGCGTCCACGCCGAGGAGCAGGCCGACCCGCGCAAGGCCAAGATGATGGCGGAGAAGGTCCTGCGGCGCGGCACGACCGATGTGCAGGGACTTTCGGCCAACGACATGTACGACATGGACCAGCAGGGGCTGGTCGAGCAACTCGACTATTCGAAGATGCCCAATGCCGCGAACCTGCTGCCGTCCATGAAGTACGCCTACGGCATCGGCCACATCTATTCCGGCAAGGTGGTTCTCTACAATCCCGAGATGATGAAGGCGCCGACGGGCTTTGCCGACACGCTCGATCCCAAGCATGGCGACAAGCTCGGCATCATCGACATCCAGCGCCAATACAACATGGTCGCCGCGGCCCTGGCGTCGGGCGGTTCGGTCAGCAACTTCGAGCCGGGCAAGGAACGGCTGATCGCCTGCCGGAAGGCGGGCGCGCGAATCTATCCGACCAACGAGGCCTTCGCCCAGGCCCTCAAGACCGGCGAGATCGCCTGCGGCATCATGTGGAAGGCGCGCGCCGTGCAGTGGCAGAATGCCGGCATCAAGGTCGAGACCGTGGCGCCCAAGGAAGGCGTGCCGATGTACGTCTCGGGTTTCGTCATGCCCAAGAACGCGCCCAGCAAGGAAGGCGGCTATGCCTGGCTCAACGCCATGATGGCCCCGTCGGCACAGGAGAACTTCGCCGTCGACATGGGCTACAACCCCACGGTCACCAATGCCAAGGTGGCAGACGATCTGCAGAAGCGCATCGGCTTCACCGAGGACGAGAAGAAGCGCCTCGTCGACCTCGATTACGGCTACATGGGCAAGAACGACGTCGCCTTCCAGGATTGGTGGAACAAGTCGTTCAAGGCATGACCGACACGGCAGTCGCGCATCGCTCCGCGGGCAGCCGGCGGCGGAGCGAGGGATGGACGGCGGCGGCCCTGATCGGGCCGGCGACGATCTTCATCGCGCTCTGCCTGCTCGGGCCGCTTGCGATCCTGCTGCGCTACAGCCTGAACGAGTTCGAGCCGACCAGGAAGATGATGGTCGAGGCGCTGACCATCGCCAATTACGTCAAGTTCTTCACCGATCCCTACTACACGGCGATTCTCGGCACGACCGTGCGCATCGCGGTGACGGTGACGGTCGCTTGCCTGATCGTCGGCTTTCCGCTGGCCTATGTCGTGGCCCGCACCCAGAGCCGGTTCAAGCACCTGCTGATCATCGCGATCGTGCTGCCGCTGTTCGTCGGCAACGCGGTGCGCGCCGCCGGCTGGATGGTGGTGTTCGGCAACAAGGGCTTCTTCAATGCGACCCTGATGGGGGCCGGCCTGATAAACAAGCCATTCGAGATCATGTTCACCGAGAAGGCGGTGATCATCGGCATCGTCGCCGTCAACCTGCCGTTCATGGTGCTGTCGCTGCAGAGCGTGATCGAGAGCATCGACCGCGCCGTCGAGGAGGCTGCCTTCAGCCTGGGCGCGACGCCGCTCACCATGTTCCGCCGCGTGCTGTGGCCGCTGGCGATGCCCGGCATCCTGGCCGGCACCATCCTGACCTTCATCCTGGCGATGAACGCCTACGCCACGCCCTTCCTGCTGGGCGGTCCCTTGTTCAAGATGATGGCGCCGGTGATCTACAACGAGTTTACTCAGAAGACCAACTGGCCGTTCGGCGGCGCCATCGCCTTTATCCTGATGGCGGTGACGCTCACCCTGACGATCGCCGCCAACCTGCTCCTGCAGCGCCGCGCCGCCCGCTAGAACCAGAATCGAGGGGCCCCATGGCCGATGAAAACCGCACGCGCCGATTCGCCGTCCTGATCGACGCCGACAACACCTCGCCGCGTATCGTGGCGGGGCTGTTCGAGGAGATCGCCAAGTTCGGCGAGGCGAGTTCGCGGCGCATCTACGGCGACTTCTCGAGCCCGCGCTCCAAGGGCTGGGCCGACGTGCTGCAGAAATATGCGATCGATCCCTACCAGCAGTTTGCTTACACGACCGGCAAGAACGCCTCCGACATCGCTCTGGTGATCGATGCCATGGACCTGCTGCACAGCGGACGGTTCGACGGCTTCTGCCTGGTCTCGTCCGACAGCGACTTCACGCGGCTCGCCTCGCGCCTGCGCGAGGAAGGCGCCGACGTCTATGGCTTCGGCGCCCGCAAGACGCCTGAAAGCTTCCGCCAAGCCTGCCGGCGCTTCATCTATACCGAGAATCTGGTGCCCGAGGCCCCGGCGCCGAGCGCTGGCGAGCCCGCGCCCGCCCCCGCGCCGCGCGCCGTCCAGGCGGCAAGTGCCGCGGTTGCCATTCTGAACAAGGCGATCGCACAGATGGATACCGCGGACGGTTGGGTCGGTCTGGGCGTGGTCGGCCAAAGACTGTCCACCATCGCCTCCGACTTCGACCCGCGCAGCTACGGCTTCCGCAAGCTGAGCGATCTGATTCGCGGCACCGGGGCGTTCGAGATGGACCAGCAGGACGGCCGCGAGGTGCGGATCCGGGTCAAGCCGGCCAAGACACGCGCCAAGAGCGGTTCGAAGATCATCCACGCAGTGGTCGACTGAGCCATTTCGCCCGTTGCCAGCGCCGCGGCCGGCGTCTACAGCGCTGACTGGCTGGGGCGCCCAAGAAAACAGCAATTCAAGCAGGGAAGTCGAACCTATTGACCAATCTACAAACGGGCGGCTCCGCAGCCGCGGCCGAAGTGCGCGCCTGGCCCCAGATTCTCGCACGCTACCGCGAACCCAGCACGCGCCGCGGGCTGTTGGAAATCGCGGTCACGGTCCTGCCGCTCGTCGCGCTGTGGGCCCTCGTCTGGGCGTCCGTCCATCTTGGCTACTGGTGGCTTGGCCTGTTGCTCGCGCTGCCTGCTGCCGGCTTTCTGGTCCGGCTGTTCCTGATCCAGCACGATTGCAGCCACGGCGCCTTCTTCCGCCACAAGCTGGCCAACGACTGGATCGGACGGATCGCCGGCGTGGTGACGCTGACGCCCTATGGCCTGTGGCGCCGCGCCCATACGCTGCATCACGCCAGCACCGGCAATCTCGATCGCCGCGGCATCGGCGACATCGACACCCTGACCGTCGACGAATACAGGGCACGCGCGTTCTGGGGGCGTCTGCGCTATCGCGTCTATCGTCATCCGCTGGTCATGTTCGGCATCGGCCCGGCATATCTCTTCTTCCTGCAGCATCGCCTGCCCGTCGGGCAGATGCGCGGCGGCTGGCGTCCGTGGGCGAGCGCCATGGCGACGAACCTGGGCATCGGCCTGGCTGCCACCGGCCTGATCTGGCTGGTCGGCCTGAACACGTTCGTGCTGGTCCACCTGCCGATCATGCTGCTCGCTGCGTCGCTTGGTGTCTGGCTGTTCTATGTCCAGCACCAGTTCGAGCGGACGAGCTGGGACCGTCATGAGAACTGGACACTGCAAGCAGCCGCCCTGCACGGCAGCTCGCATTACGACCTGCCGGGCTTCCTGCGCTGGCTCACCGCCAACATCGGCCTGCACCATGTTCATCATCTGAACAGCCGCATTCCGTTCTATCGGCTGCCCCACGTGCTGCGCGATCATCCGGAGCTGCGCGATGTCGGCCGGCTGACCCTGGGGCAGAGCCTGCGCTGCGTTCCCCTCGTGCTGTGGGACGAGAGCCGTCGCCGCCTGGTATCGTTCAGGGACATCGGACACTAGAGACATGCATATCGGACTGATCGGCGGCATCGGGCCCGCCGCCACCGACTTCTATTATCGCGGCCTGATCGATCGGCACGTTGCGGCGGGCATTCCGCTCGACTGCACCATCGCCCATGCCGACGTGCGCGAGATGTCGCGAAACCTGAACGAAAAGACCCCGGCGAAGCAGGCCGCAATCTTTGCCGGGCTGATCGGGCGCATGAAAGCCGCCGGCGCCGAGGCGGCGGCGGTCACCTCGATGGGCGGCCATTTCTGCATCAACGAGCTCTTGCCAATCTCGCCGCTGCCGCTGGTCCACGGCATCCATGCCGTCGATGCGGGGATCAAGCGCTCGGGCCTCAAGCGGATCGGCGTGCTGGGCACGCGCACCGTGATGGAGACGAAGCTCTATGGCGGCGTTTCCTCGGCCGAGCTGATCGCGCCCGAGGGCGAGATGTTCGACCAGGTCGGCGACACCTATTCGGCGATGGCGAGCATCGGCAAGGTCACCGACTCCCAGCGCGAGGTGTTCTTCGCCGCCGGCCGCTGGCTGTGCCGCGAGCGCGGCGCCGAGGCGATCATGCTGGGCGGCACCGACCTGTTCCTGGCCTTCGTCGGCCAGGCACCACCATTCCCGCTGGTCGATTGCGCCGACATGCATGTCGACGCGATCTTCGCGAGGTCGTCGGCGCGTTAGCTGCCGCTGGCCGGCGTATTGCTCCAGAGCCTCTCGTTGTAGGCCCCCGCGACGCCGGCATCGATCTGGGCCGCGACTTCCTCGCTTGCGCCGATGCGCGGGGCAATGATCTTCCCGAAGGAGATGCGGCCCGGCACCGGCCACTTCTCCGGCTTCCAGAGATTGGCCCGGACGATCGAGCGGGCGCAGTGGAAGTAGCAGTGCTTGATATGGACGCGCGTGGCCAGCAGCGCGGGCTTGCCGAGCGACGACAGCGACTCGACCAGGTCGGCATCGTCGAAGACCTCCGCCGTGCCGGAGATGCGCAGCGTCTCGCCGGTCGCCGGGACAAGCGCGATCATGCCGATCTTGCCATTCGCGATGATGTTGCTTAGGCCGAAAGCCAGGTTGTTGCCGATCCGCTCCGGGATGAGCAGTGTCCGTGGATTCTCGACGCGGATGAAGCCCGGCTCATCGCCCTTGGGCGAGACCTCGATCGTGCCGTCTGCCGCCGTCGTGCTGACCAGCGCAAACGGACAGCGCGTCAGGAAGTCGATCGACTGGTCGTCGAGCGCATCGAGGATCTTGCTGCGGGCCGCCGGGCGCGGCTCGGCGATGACGCGGCGCAGGTCAGCAGTGGAAGTCAGGCGGGCCATGATCGTCTCCGTTCGCTGTGAAGCCCTCGTTCCGGCGGGTCCGTGCGGGCGGAAGCTCGTTTTCGCAGCAATGCGCCCGGGTTGGCAACCGGCTCGCCTACCGCGGCGGACCGCCGCGCACCGGCGCCGGCGTGGCCGTCGGATCGACTGCGACCGTGAGATCGGCGATCGATGCCGCGCCACCGCCGGTCATCTGCAGGGCAGCCATCGAGGCTGCGCCGTTCTGGCTGCGGAAAATCCCGTCTTCGGCCTGTGCCGTGCGCCGAAAGCGCTGACTGCCGTAGAGAGTGCGTTGCATCAGCGACAAGGTGGCGTCCTCCGGAAAGAAGACCTGCCCGGTGTGGGCAACGTTCTGCGCGACACGCACCTTGAAATGGATGTGGTTGGTGCGTCCCGGATAAACACCCGGGAAGATCGTGCCGAAGCGGACCATGCCGTCGGCATCGGTGAGCTGGATTCCCCGCAGGAACGTCAGCTCATCACTCGGCTTGCTGATCGGCGGCCGGCCTCCGCCGGGCGGACGACCTCCCGGAGGCGGTCCGCCGGACGGCGGGCCCATCGGCAACGCCTGCGTGTAGCCGGAATAGAGCCCCGTTGCGTCGCACTGCCAGATGTCGACAGCGGCCTTCGGCAATGGCTGGCAGCTTCGGCTGTCGAGGAGCCGCAAGCGCAGGGTGAGCGGAATGCCTGCGCGATCCTCGGCGATATCGGAGCGTATTGCCGTATCGGGAATGTAGAAGGGCCCGGTCTCCTGTTCGGCGGCCAGAGTACAGGGAGCTGCCTGGACGAGTGGTGCAAAAGGCAAGGTCGCGCTAAAGGCAAGCAGGCTGCGGCGGGGAATTTTCAAAGTCATCGGGGTTCCTAAGGCACCGTGGTCGACGGTAGGCGCGGCGTGTCGCCCATGCCCGGAGGCAACATCCGGGAAAAGGGCTCGTTCATCGTGCGCGGCCCCGATCGATCGCCGTTGCGCAGCGCGGAGCCGCCCTGAACCGGTCCCCGGAAATCGGGTCCCCTGCCCGAATTGCGGTCGGCAAAGCCGGATTTCTGCGCGGCGCGGTCGACCATGCCGTTAGGGGGCCGTCCTCCGGGACCCTCGAGCAGGCGCATCTGCTCGGAAAATGCGCCACGCGGCGCCAGGGCAGGCGCGCTGGGACTTTGGCCGGCAAGAGAGCTGACCCGCCATCCCGGGGTCGTGACGGTCTGCGTCTGGCCTCGGCTCGTCATCGTCATCTGGTAGCCGAAGAGGAAGGTCGCGGTGGTTTCCGTCGGCTCGACCTTGAGCAGCACGATCCCTCCCCGAATCCCGATCGTCCCTGACGGCGTGTTGACGGTGATCGGCACCGTCTTGCTGATCCTGCCGCCGACCAGCCGGAATACGCCCTGCGCCGCCGTCAGGCTGAGCGCGCCAAGCCTGCGGTCGTTGTCGTAGACGAAGCGGTCCAGCGTCAGCCGGGCCTGCGGCCCGACCGTCAGGGCCGTGCCATCCAGGAACAGGAGATGCGCACGGTCCTCGGCCCCGGTCGTCACCAGCTCGCCGGCCTGCAGGTCGAAGCCGACCCGCAGCACGCGCTCCTCTTTGGCGGGCGGCTTGCCGAGGGGTTCGCCCGTCGCCGCCGAGGTAATGCCGATCGATTGCGACAGTGCCGGCGCATTCGTCAGCACCGCCGCGAAGGCCAGGAGCACAGCCGCAAGCTTTTCGAAACGCATCGTCACGGGTGAAGCTACGACCGCGTCGCAGTCTCCATCCCCGGCACAGTGAAAAAAGCCGATAGTTGCAGCAGACCGAGTATGCCCAGCCTGACTCAGAAATGCGGCGCGACCTCGCGCATGAAGCGGTCCATCTGCTCCTTCACCAGCGCGTGCGGTTTCTGGCCATAGTTGAAATAGAGGATGACCTCGGCGACGCCGGCCGCCTCGACCGTCTTCAACGTATCGACGATGTGCTGCGGGCTGCCGCACAGGATCGACTTGTCGGTCAATTTCTCAGGCCGCATGTCGCGCAGGATGTTCACGATCTCGACGAAATATTTGTAGGTCGGCGGCACCTTCTCGCCCGACGACGAGGGGAAGGCCGCGATCAGCGCGTCCTGGAAATAGCGCACCAGCGCTTCCTTGCCGTATTGCTCCTCCTCCGGTTTGGAAGCGATGTGCACGAAGTACGAGCACATGGCGCGCCGCATGGGCCGCTTGAATTGCTGCTCGCAAGTCTCACGATAGACCCGCACCGCATCGGCCAGCGAGCCGTAGACCATCGCCGCCGCGAAGGGCGCATAGATCACGTTCCAGTCGTTCTTCGCCGCCAATTCCATCGACGGCCGCGAGAAGCACGCCACATAGGGGCGCAGCGGCTTCTGCGCCGGCCTGGGGCGGATCTCGACGTCCTTGAACTCGTAGAACTTGCCCTTGTGGCTCCACTTGCCGGGCTCGGTCCAGGCGCGCCACACGATCTCGAGGCCCTCGGCGAATAGCTCGGCCGAGTCGTCGAACGAAGCCTGGAACGGCTCGTACTCCTTGCGGTCGTAGCCGCGGCCGGCGGCAAAATCGACCCGGCCGCCCGACAGCAGGTCGAGCGTCGCCCATTCCTCCGCGACATGCAGCGGATGATGCACCGGCAGGAGCGTCACCGCCGGTGCGAGCCGGAGCTTCGTCGTGGCGCCCGCAAGCTGTGCCAGCATGGCCAGGGGCGAGGCGTTGACGCCCAGCAGGTTGAAATGGTGCTCGCCGATCCAGGCCGAGTTCAGCCCGACCTTCTCCGCGTACAGGGCCTCGGCGAAGATGTCCTTGATGAACTCTTCGGCCGAGCGCGTGTTGCCGGGATAGCGGTTGTCGCTCAGCGTGAAGTAGCCAAAGTCCATGGCCGTTCCTCCCTGCCTTTTGCGAAGCAGGATAGGTCTTCGGCCATTATTTGCAAACGCAAATAATACGGCGCTTAGCATTTGGCCTTCCTCCCCCGCCCGCGGGGGAGGTGTCAGCGTCTTACGCTGACGGAGGGGGAAGGCGGCGGGGATGGTGCGTCACGCCCCCTCCGTCGCCGTAAGACGGCGCCACCTCCCCCGCAAGCGGGGGAGGGGAGGTTTGCACAAGGAGAGGTTCACACGAAATGGCGCCCCGTCACCACGTCTTGCCGCCGGCCGCCGCCTTGCCCTTCGCCTGCTCGTAGCGCTCGATCTCGGTGGCAACGGCTTGCGCCGATTCCGCACCCGCCGTCTCGTGCTTGGCCGTCGCATTGTCGTAGCTCGCCACCCTGAGCGCGTTCGACTGGCGCTGGAAATGCGGATGGACGTAACGCGCCATCAGCTCGTAGCTGCGCTTGGTCGCTTCCCAGTCCGCCCAGTTGTTGGCGAGCAGCAGGACGGCCCCGAAGCCGCCGGCCGAACCCTGCCACAGCCGCTCGAAATGCCTGATGCAGTCATCCGGCGTGCCGATACAGGCGAGGCCGCTGCTGGTCAGGTATTCGACCGGGTCGGCGATGCCAGCCGGCACGATCGGGAAGGTGGCGACGTCGGTGAAGTACTTGCAGAAGTCCTTCAGCCCATGCGCCATGTCGGCCCGCGCCTTCTCGCGCGTCTCCGCGACATGGGCGAAGGTGACGATGCGCCACTTCGAGCGATCCGCCACCTTGCCGGCCCTGCGCGCCTCCTCCTCGTGGATCGACCAGTTCTTCGCATGACCGAGCAACGCCTCGTCCGAGGTGCCGCCGATCGAGAGCATGCCGATGCCGTGCTTGCCCGACGCCACCGCGCCGACCGGCGAGCGCGAGCAGGCGACGGCCATTTCCATGGTGGGCTGCGAGTAGGACATGAGCTGCAGCCGCGCCTCGTTCAGGACGAACCAGTCGGTCGTGCGCGATACGGTGCCGCCCTTCATCAGCTCGACGATGCAATCGAGGGATTCGTTCATGCGGCGGCGCTGATCAGCCGCCTTCAGCCCGATCTTGTCGGCGTCGTAGATCAGCGCGCCGGGACCGACGCCGAACATCGCGCGTCCACGGGCCATGTGGTCGAGCTGCATCATCCGCGAGGCCAGTGTGAACGGATGATGATAGGGCAGCGAGACCACGCCGGTGCCGAGGCGGATGTTGCGCGTGCGCTGGGCGGCGGCGGCGAGGAACATCTCCGGGCAGGCGATGATCTCGAAGCCGCCCGAGTGATGCTCGCCGATCCAGGCCTCGTGGTAGTTCAGCCGGTCGAGATGCTCGACCAGCTCCATGTCGCGCTCGATGGCGAGCGTCGGGTTCTCGCCCAGCGCGTGAAACGGGGCGAGGAAGATTCCGGTTCGCAGATAACGGTCTTGCATGTCGTGTTTCCTCCGATGGTAGTCGTATCAAACGGTCCTGAAGCCGCCGTCCGCCATGATGATGCAGCCGGTGACATAGGCCGACATGTCCGAGGCCAGGAACACCGCCGGCCCCGCGATGTCCTCGGGCTTGCCGGCACGGTTGAGGGGCGTGTGCCGCATGACGTTGGCCACCATATCGGGATTCTTCGCCCGCGCCTCGGCATTGATCCGGGTTTCGATCAGCCCGGGTCCGATGGCGTTGACCCGCACGCCGTCCTTGCCGAGCTCCGCCGCCAGCGCGCGCGTGAAACCGAGCACGCCGTGCTTGGAGGTGGTGTAGGCGGCCGAGTTCGGCCAGCTCACATGCACGAACGACTGGATCGAGCCGATGTTGACCACCCGCCCTCTGGTCGCGCGCAGCTGGTCGAGGAAGGCGTGCGTGACGTTGAACATGCCGTCGAGATTGATCGACAGGATGTCGTCCCAATCCTTCGCGACCGCCACCGGATCGCCGGTGATCGGGTTGCGGCGGTTGATACCCGCATTGTTGACCAGAATCGAGATGTTGCCGCTCTTGGCGATCCCGGCCGCCACAGACTTGCAGGCTTCCCGATCCGTCACATCGAGCTTTATTGCCGACGCCTTGCCGCCGGCCGCCGTGACCAGGCCGACCGTCTCGTTTGCGCCTTCCGGATTGGTGTCGAGCACGATGACCCTCGCGCCTTCTCGCGCGTAAGCCTGACAGATGCCCTGCCCGATGCCCGATCCACCGCCGGTCACGGCGGCGATGTGTCCTTCCAGAAGCCCTGCCATCGTTTCCTCCCTTTCAACCTGTCATCCCGAGCGCAGCGAGGGATCTATACCGATCAGCATAGATCCCTCGCTGCGCTCGGGATGACACTTTGCGTAGCTTGGGGCGCCAAGGGCTAGCGTTCCAGTTCTTCGATATTGTCGTAGAGCCGCCGCAACGCCCGCTTCAACACTTCCGCCTCGCCCACGGTGAAGCCCTCGAGCGCGACGGCCTCGTAGCGTTCGGCGATCGGCAGGATGCGTCGCGTCAGGCGACGACCGGCCGACGTGACATGGAGCGCGACCGCGCGCGCGTCCTGGGCATCGCGGCGCCGTTCGACCAGGCCGTTCTTCTCCATGTTGTCGACCAGGCGCGTGAGGGTGGAAACCTCGATGGAGGTGGTCTTCGACAGCTCGCCCATCCGCCGGCCGTCGCTCTCGCGTAGCGCCGCCAGCACGCGCCAGATCTGCAGGGAGGCGCCCAGCGGCTGCATCTCCTCGCCGAATGCGGCAGCGATGCGCGCACCGGCCCGGTTCAAGAGGTACGGCAGATAGGAATCGAGCGGGCCCATGATCTCTGGGACCCGTCTCACGATTCCAGCAGTCGATGCACCAGCGCTTCGCATTCCCGCGTGACCGGGCTCTTGAACCAGCGCTGCGCGTTGAGCTCCGGATCACCCGAATAGAGGCGTTCATAGAGGCCGGCGCGCGAGCCGAACTCGGTGCCCGTCATGTCCCAGGCGAGCTTCATCAGCTCGAGACGGCGCCGGGCGTCGATCCCCGGGCCGACCAGCCATTCGTCCATCAGGCGCCCGACATCGGGGTTGGCATAGTCCGCCTCGGTCATGGCCAGCACGCCCGATCCGGCCGCCATGCGCAGCACGTCCACCGCCTTGGTGTTGGCGTAGGGGAAGAA
Source organism: Reyranella sp. (assembly GCF_965279465.1). Classification (NCBI taxonomy): domain Bacteria; kingdom Pseudomonadati; phylum Pseudomonadota; class Alphaproteobacteria; order Hyphomicrobiales; family Reyranellaceae; genus Reyranella; species Reyranella sp. The sequence goes on along the minus strand of NZ_OZ257242.1, from coordinate 808,796 downwards.
GAAGTTGGTCGCGGCATTGCCGGGGCTGCCGATCGCCCGCGCCTCGCTGATGCCGTCGCCTTCCGGCATCAGCTTGCCCTGCGCAAAGGCTTCGACCCTGCGCAGGATGTCGGCCATCGCTCCGGAGCGGATGCCCTCCGCGATGGTCACCAGCGCGGTCAGCTCGCCGATCGCGGCCTGGTAGCGGGGCGTCTTGTCCCGGCCGTTGGCGCGGGCGATCGCCAGCGCCATGCCGGTGAGAAAGCGCAGCTTCACCGTCGACCGCGTGGTGGCCTGCAGCGAGGTGTAGCCCGCCCGGTTGGCCATGATGCCATTGTAGGCCTCGATGTCGCCGGCGACGATCGTGCGCTCGTTCGGCACGAAGACCTCGTCGAACATCAGGATGGCGTCGCCTTCATCGAATCGGCTGCTCAAGGGACGATCGAATGAACCTTGTCCGCGATGAAAGCTCTCGCGCCCCAGGGTGGAGAGGCCCGGCGCGTTCATCGGCACGACGAAGGCAAGGGCGAACTTCTCCTCGCCCGGCAGGCGCGGATGATACGGGCCGACGTAGCATTCGTTCGCCACAGGCGCGAGCGTCGACAGCAGGCGACAACCGCTGACCACGATCCCGTCGGCGCGCCGCTCGACGAGGTGCACGGCCTGTGACGGCGCATCGGGCTTGGACCGGTCGGATTGCGGGTCGATCAGCGCATGGGTTACCTGCAGGTCGTTGTCGCGACAGTGGTCGACGATCCATTGTGCGCTTTCGGCTGCCGCAGTCCTGCCGATCATCCGCATGCTGACGACCGTGTCGACCAGGAAACCCGACATGAAATCCGTCAGGCGACCCATCAGTCCGTAGGTGCGGAGCGCGCGCAGGTGATAGCAGCCGGCAAGCGCACGCACCTCCTCAGGCGTGCGCGCCTCGAGGTAGGTCTTGCTCACCAGCTCGCCGGTCCTGGGCGAGGCGAAGGTCAGCACGTCTCGATAGGTCGGATCGTGCTGGTCGTCATAAAGCGAAGCGAGCGTGCCGATGACCCCCTTAAGCGGAGGGTAGCTCGTGACGTCGTTCACCAAAGCGCCGTCGATGTACAGCGTCCGGCCGTCGCGCAGGGAGTCGATGTATTCTTTCCCGGTCTTGATCGCCATTCGTCTCTCCCGTCAGCAGAACGCCGTCCAGACCCTATCCTCGACAGGCTCGCGCTTGGCTTCCATGGTCGAATCTGAAATGTTCGTAGCACGAACATCATGAGCGGATGCACCGTCCCGTCAGGGCCTTCTCGCGCGGCTTGGCGCTGATCCGCGAGCTCACCGTCAATGGGCCATCGAGCGCCCAGCAGCTCGCCCGATCGACAAAGCTCGACCGCACGACGTGTTACCGCCTGCTGCAGACCCTGGAGCAGGAACGGCTGGTCGCTTTCGACAGCGAATGAGGCGCATCCGACTCCCGGGTCCGAGCCACGATCCGCCGACCCGCGTAGGGTTCAGGCACAATTTCGGGAGTGAGCGCGCTAGGCCGCCTTTGCCGGCGCCGCCGTCGTCGTCACTTCGGCGAGCGTGATCAGCCAGTCGCGGAATGCCTTGATCTTGCGCCGCCGGATCGCCTCGGCCGGATAGACCGCGTAGTAGGCGAACTCGCTCGACATCTTGAAGTCGAACGGCACGACCAGCCGGCCCGCCTTGAGGTCGGGCGCGACCAGCGGGTTGCGGCCGAGCGCGACGCCCAGCCCGTCCATCGCCGCCTGGTAGGCGACCAGTGCATTGTCGAAGGTGACGCCGCGCGAGGCGTCGATGCCCTTGATGCCGGCCGCGGTCAGCCAGACCTGCCAGTCGTCGGGGAAGCTGCCGATATGCAGCAGGGTGAAGCGCTTGAGATCGGCCGGCTTCCTGAGCGGTGTCGGGCCCTTGAGCAGCGACGGTGCGCAGACCGGTGTCACATCCTCGCCGACCAGCCGATCGGCGATCAGGCCCGGCCATTGGCCGCGACCGTAGCGGATGCCGATATCGACATCCTCGCGCGAGAAATCGATCAGGCCGGTGCCCGTGCTGATCCGCACGTCGATCTCGGGATTGGCACGCTGGAAGCCGCCGAGCCGCGGCACCAGCCACTTGGTGGCGAACGACGCCGTGGTGGTCACGGTGAGATGGCCGCCGCGGTCCTTCTGCAGCAGCTTTTCCGTCGCCTCGTTGAGCTGGTCGAAGGCGGCACGCACCGACGGCAGATAGGCCTGGCCCGCTTCGGAGAGCAGCAGGGAACGGTTTCTCCGCACGAACAATTTTAATCCGAGTCTCTGTTCGAGGCCGCGCACCTGATGGCTGATCGCCGCCTGGGTCACGCTCAATTCCTCGGCGGCATCGGTAAAGCTCATATGGCGTGCGGCTGCTTCGAAGGCACGCAAGCCATTGAGGGGCGGTAGGCTTCTCTTCATGGCCAAATCCCTTCGGAAAGAGGTGTCTTTCGCATGAGGTAAAGTTATCAAAACAGGAGGAACGGTCATTTGTAAAGGGGCATGCCGAAGCTCAAATGCATCCCAACAATCTTTTCACTTTTGCTTCGGGGATAGTCCCATGGCCGATATCTCGCTTCACTTCAGCTCCAAGGCGCCGCTGGCCGGCACCTTCACCGCGTTCAGCCAGATCTTCCAGACCTGGCGTCGGCGCGCCCACGAACGGCAGGAGCTCGCCCAGCTCGACCATCGCACCCTGCGCGATCTCGGCCTGAACGAGGGCAGTGCCCGGTTCGAGGCCAACAAGCCTTTCTGGCGCGAATAGCTTTTCGAATCCGGAGCCGGGGCCTGATTTTACCCTGCCAGGCCCCACCCCTCTCCGGACACTGGCCGGCGGTCGACCCTCAGCCTCCCTGTCGACCGCCGGCTTTTTCTTTGCCCACGCGCTGCCCTCTGCTAGAGGCCGCGCGTGCCGATCACCGATCTTCAGCTTCAGGCCCTTGCCCGCGATGCCATGCAGCGAGCCCAGGCCGGCGACTATGCTGGCGCCGAGCCGTTGTTTGCCCAAGTCGTCGCTGCAAGGCCCAATTCCGGCCAGGCGCTACATCTGCTCGGCCAGGCCCGACTCAAGCTTGGCCGCTTCGCGGAAGCGCGCGAACCGCTGGAGCGCGCCGCGAAGTTCCTGCCCAAGGAAGTTGCCGCCCAACTCAACTACGCCGGCTGTCTCACCGTGCTGGGCGAGCATGAAGCCTCATTGTGGGCATTCGACCGCGCCGCCAAATTGAAACCCAGCGATCCTGTCATCGCCCACAGCAAGGGGCGCGCGCTCGAGGCACTGGGACGGCTCGAGGAAGCCGAGCGCTCCTATGACGACGCGTTGGCGGCGGATCATCGCCTGATGCCCGCGCTGATCGCGCGCGCCGGCCTGCTCGAGGCGCGCGGCGACTGGATGGGTGCGCTCGCCGACCTCGACATGGCGCTGGTCAGCCGGCCGGACGACGCGCGGCTGCGACTGCGGCGTGGCGAACTGCTGCTGTTGCAGGGCGACTGGATGCGCGGCCTGCCGGATTACGAGGCCCGGCTTGAGATTGCCGGCGGATGCTATGCGCCGGACCTGCCGCGCTGGCAGGGCGAGCCGGTCGATGGCCACCTGCTGATCTATCCCGAGCAACTGGATATCGAGAGCGATGCCGCCAGGCGCGACACGCTGATGCTGGCACGCGGCGTCGATGCCGTCGTTCAATGCGGCGAGGTGCTTGCTGCACTGCTCGACGGGCCGACGGTACGGCGCGGCGACCCGCTCGACGGTTTCTCGGCCGCCGCACCGTTGCGCAGCCTGCCTTACCTGCTGGGCTGGAGCCCCGACGCACCGCCTCCACCGCCGCGCCTGCGTGCGCTGGCCGGGCCACTGGATCGTCTCGTCGGCGACGACACATGGGAAACCCATCTCGCGGCGTGCCGAGGTGCTCCGACGACAATCCACCTGCCGATGAAAGCAGACTGGCTGTGGGGGCCGCGGCGAGACGGTCCTTCGCCCTGGTATCCCGCGCTCGACCTGAAGTTCGCTTGAAACCGCTTCACATCGCGGCATCCCTGCTGATCGCGGTGATCTGGGGCCTCAACTTCACGATCATCCGATTCGGGCTCGACGAGTTCACGCCCCTCGCCTTTGCCGGCTGGCGCTTCGTGCTCGGCGCCTTGCCGGTGTTCGTGCTGCCGCGCCCGGCGATCTCGTGGAAGGCGCTGGCCGGCACCGGCATCTTCCTGTTCGCCGGCCAATTCGTCTTCCTGTTCTTCGCCATGGAGGCCGGCCTGCCGCCCGGTCTTTCCTCCGTGCTGGTCCAGCTGCAGGGACCGCTGACGCTGGTGCTGGCGGCGTTGTTCCTGAGGGAGCGCGCCACGACGGAACAATGGGCCGGCCTCTGCGTGGCGACGATAGGTGTGATATTGATCGGCCGGTCGGTCGAGGGCAGCGCCAGCCTGTTCGCCGTCGCCATTGCCCTCTTGTCGGCCCTGAGCTGGGCCGCCGGCAATCTCTTCCTGCGCGAGACGCGCGCCGCATCCGTCCTCTCCGTCACGGCCTGGGCCAGCCTCATCCCGCCGCTGCCATTGCTGACAATCGGCGTCCTGCACGACGGATGGGCGCCGACCCTGGCGCCGATCCTCGAACCCACCTGGCGCGGCTGGCTCGTGCTTTTCTACACGGTCGTTCCGGTGATGTGGCTGGGTTACCTGCTGTGGGGCACGTTGCTGCGCACCTATCCTGCCGGCAAGGTCGGACCGGTCTCGCTGTTGGTGCCGTGCTGCGCCCTGGTCTTCTCCGCCCTGCTCACCGGCGAATCCGTCGGCGGCTTGCGGCTCCTGGGCGTGGCGGTCGTGCTGGGCGGAGTGGGGCTCGGCATCTTCGCGTCCAGCTGGCGTCGCTGAAAAAGAAACGGGGGCTCGCGCCCCCGTTTCCCCCCAATGAGGCAGTCCGTAGCGGCAAGGCCGGCACAACCGAACTGCAGTCCCGATGGCAATAAGTGTATCGTTGGTGTCGCCGAACGTCAATCCGCAATAGCGATGCGACTTTCTTTGCGAAACTTTCCGCTAAGCCTTTGAAAGTCCACACCATTCGGCGATAAAGAGTGCCGTTGCCTGCGTAATCTTCCGTACCGATTCGAGTTCCACACGCTCGTCGAAGCCGTGGATATCGTCGGAGCGCGGGCCGTAGACCATCGCCGGAATGCCTGCGTACAGACCGAAGAAGCGGTTGTCGGCCGTGCCCGTCGAGGTCTTGTCCTCCAAAGCCGTCCCGAACACCGTCTGATGGGCTTCAGCCAGCACGACCCTGACCTGCTCGTGGTTCTTGAGCACGAAGGGCTCGGCCTGGAAGCCTTCCCACGACACTGTCGGCGGATTGTTGCCGAGGAATGGATCGTTGGCAGCGGCGCGACGGACGACGTCTTCGATCTCCTGCCGGCACTCCTTGAGCGTTTGCGTCGGCAGCACGCCCACCCGCATGTCGAAGGTGCACCACGACGGCACCGAGCTTGCCCAATCGCCGCCGGCGATCTTGCCGACATTGAAGTTCACCGGGTGGTGATGGGTGTGGAAGTGAGGATCGTGCGCCTTCTTCTCGTTCCACTTCTTCTCGAGCTCGCGCAGCTGCTGGATCAGGCGGAAGGCCGATTCGATCGCATTCGATCCGGCATCGGCCTTGTAGACATGCACCGGATGGCCGGTGACCTTGACCTGGAACCACATCACGCCGACCTGCGCGATGGTCAGCACACCCGACGAGGGCTCCGGGATCAACGCGGCATCGGCGCGGTACCCCCGCTGCAGGCAGGCGAGCGCACCGTTGCCGGTGCACTCCTCCTCGACCACCGACTGCTGGTAGACATCGGCCGCCGGCTGATAGCCGAGCGCCCGCAACGCGCGCAGGGCATAGAGATTGAGGATGATGCCGGCCTTCATGTCACCGGAACCGCGGCCGTACATCCAGCCGTCCTTCACCACCGCATCGAAAGGATTGCGGGCCCACATCTCGTGCGGGCCTTCGGGCACGACGTCGATGTGACCGTTCAGGATCAGGGAGCGGCCCTTGGGCGAGCCCGGCCGCCAGCTGCCCACCACGTTCCAGGCATCGTCGTAATCCTGGCTGTGCGGCGAGTAGCCCGGCAGGTGCTTGAGGTCGTCGATCTTGATCTGCCAGCGATCGACGCTGAGCTTATCTTCCTTGAACAGGCGGGCCATCATGTCCTGCGCCGGCGCCTCGCGGAACCGCGTCGACGGGATCCTCACCAGATCGGCCAGCACCTTGGTCTGGTCGTCGAACTGGCGATCGACCTGGTTCATGATCTGCGTCTTCAACGCCTGTTCGAGCATCAATCACTCCTTGCGATTATCTTCCGCATCCAGCCATACCGTATCATGGCTGGGACCGCGCCACTCCGAGGGGCTCATGATCTGAGCGCCTCGGAGTGGCGCGGTCCCAGCAAAGACCATACCGCGTGCTTACCGACCGGTTCAGAGCGAGACCGGGCTGATCCTCTCCCAAGTCAGCTCGCGATGGATCCTGACCCCGCCTTCGTCCCGCTCCGGGGGCACGAGGATCATGCGTTCGCCTTCGAAGCGCACCTTGCGGACCTGCTGCGAGGCGAGCCGCGCCGGATCGGAGCTTGCGTCGACCGTGGTGATCAGCGTGGTGCCGTCGAAGGTGTAGTTGCCGCAATAGGACGAGTATTCGCGCTTGGCACCATCGGGCAGCTTGGCGCGGCCGTCGATCAGCACGGCCATCATGCGGCCGTCCGACGTCAGCGAGACGAGACCCATGCCGCGCGGCCCATAAGGCACCCCGACGGATTTTCCGCTTGGATCCGTCATCGAGCCGCCGACCAGCTTCCACACGCCGGCGACGTTGGGCGCCGCCGCGGCAGCTTCGCTGCCGAGGGCCGCGGCCGCGGCGAGCTGCAGGGTATCGCGACGGGTGGTGTCGTCGCTGTCCGATGTCATGGCGCTTCCTCCCATTGGTTCAGCGGACCATCTTCGCCAGGAGGCCGAAGCCGCGACCGCGACGCTGCGAGCGGGACAGCATGGCGGCAGGGATGAGGGCGACCAGCCCCACCGCGCCGATCACGATGAAAGTGTCCGAGAAAGCCAGCATCTCCGCCTTCGCGAAGACGACCGCGCCGAGATACTCGTAGGCACCGGCCTTCTGCTGCTGCAGCGGCAGGCCCTTGGCCTGCAGCATCATCTGCTCGACCAGCACCAGCAGGCGCGACGACGTGAAGTTGCCCCAGTCCTGCGTCGCGGTCAGCGCCTCGGCGTGGAAGTGCGTGCGCACCTCGAAGAAGGCGACCAGCAGGTTGGTGCCGAAGGCGCCGCCGAGCTGGCGCATGAAATTGGCGATGCCCGCGCCCTGCCGCACCTTGTCTGCCGGCAGCGCCTTGAGCGAGGAGGCGTTGAGGCTTGGATTGATGAAGCCGAGGCCGAGCCGCGAGACCATCACGAAACCGACGAGCGTCCAGAACGTCGTGTTGACGTCGGACGTGCACATCAGCATGAAACCGGTCGAGAACAGCAGCAACCCCCCGATGATCATGGTCGAGGCCGGGATCGTGTCGGACATGCGGCCCGCCAGCGGGAAGATGAAGGCCAGCATGATGCCGGCCGGCATCATCATCAGCCCCGCCAGCAACGGCGTGAAACCGATGATGGTTTGCACGAACACCGGGATGACGTAGGTCGATCCGTTCATGCCGAAGCCGAAGATGAAGGCAATCAGGGCAGCGGCCGAGAACTCGATGTTGGCGAAGATGCGAATGTCGATCATCGCCCGCGGTGTGTACAGCTCCCAGAAGATGAAGGAGATCGCCGCGGTGGCGCCTATGGTTAGGCGCAGCACGATGACGTCGGAGGTCCAGCCCTCGCGCTGGCCGTCGGCAATTCCGGTCATCAGCGCAATCAGTGCGGTGCACAGCAGCCCGAAACCCAGCCAATCGAACGGCGGGATCTGCTTGGGCAGCGGCCGGGTCGGCATGAAGAACAGCCCGAGCACGGCGGCCAGGGCGCAGAACGGCAACGAGATGTAGAAGACGTAGCGCCAGGAGAAGTACTCGATCATCATCCCGCCCAGCGTCGGGCCGATACCCGGCGCGAACACGACACCGAGGCCGAACACGCCCATCGCCATGCCGCGCCGCTCGGGCGGAAAAACGGAAAAGATGATCGCCATCACCAGGGGCTGCGCCACGCCGGCGCTGAAGCCCTGCAGGGTGCGCCACAGGATCAGGATGTCTTCGGTTGGCGCCGAGCCGCCGAATAGCGCGCCGGCCGAGAAGAAAACCAGGGCGCCGACGAAAGTCCGCCGCTCCCCCAGCACGCCCGTGATCCAGGCGTTCATCAGCATGCCGGCCGTCATCGCCGCGGCGTAGGCCGACGACATCCACTGCGCCTTGTCCTGGCCGATGCCGAAGGCGCCCATCACGTCGGGCACCGCCACGTTGACCGTGGTCATTGCCAGCACCATCGACACCACACCGACCATGCCGGTGACGGTCACGTACCAGCGGTAGTTCTCGCCGTACCGCTCGGCCAGTACCTGTGCGCTATCGTATGTCAATTTCGACTTCGACCATCATGCCCGGCGTCAGCGGCCTGGGCGGATTGACGATGTCGATTTTCACCGGCACGCGCTGGGTGATCTTGGTGAAGTTGCCGGAAGGGTTGGGCGTGGGCAACAGCGCAAAACGCGCCGTCGTGGCATTGCCGATGCGTGCCACCTTGCCAGTGAACTTCACCCCGGGGTAGGCGTCGACGGTAACGTGGACGGGTTGGCCAAGCTTGAGCTGGCCGACCTGCGTCTCCTTGATGTTTGCCTCGACCCAGACCGCGCTCGGGTCATGAAGCATCAGGATGCGCTGGCCTGCCGCCACGTATTCGCCGGGCAACATGAAGGTGCGGTCGATCACGGCCGGAATGGGGCTCTTGATGGTGCGATCGTCGACGTCGACCTGCTGCTGGTGCATTTGCGCGGCAAGATTCGCGACCTGATGGGTCAGCGCCTCGATCTGCGCGTCGATCACATGCAGCCGTTCCTGACCGGCCCGTGCCTCGTTGAGGCTGCCTTCGGCCTGCTCATGCTCGGCCTCCATCTGCAGGAGCTGGATCTGGAGCTTGGTGACGGCAGCCTGCGCCGTCTGGAGCTGGCGCTCGTTGACCACGCGCGTGGCGAACAGTGTCTTGGTCCGGTCGAGTTCGAGCCTGGCGAAATCCAGGTCGGACTTCAGCGCCTTCCGTGCCTGCTCGCGCACCGTTACTCCCGACGCCTGTGTCCTCATCGACGCTTCGACCTGCTCGCGGCTGAACGTGCGCTCGGCCTTCAGCCGTGTCCGCTCGGACCGGATGCCCTCGATCTGCGCCTTGAGAGCATCGACCTTGAGCTTGGCGATGCGGTCGTCGATCCGGGCCACGACCTGCCCTGCCTCGACCCGCATGCCCTCGCGCGCCGGCATTTCGACCAACCAGCCCTCCGCGCGGCTGGAAATGGTCACGATGTCCGCCGTGGCGCGGGCATCGTATTCGTAGACGTGGGTGAAGCGTAGATAGGTCTCGTAGGCACCGTAGGCGATGGCGACCAGCATGATTACGGCAATAGCCACAAACCGCGGCCGCAAGAAGAAGCGGCGGCGATGGCCATGCGCCCAACCGACCTGACTTTGCGCCGCGCCGAGGGCGGGAGGAGAAACCGTCTGATCCAAGGGGATAATCATAAAGATGAAACATTCCGCTGACCACGCACGCAGAAGCGCCTCACCCTTGCCAAATCGCCTTGTGCGAGAGAGTTTTGCTTTCACAGGCGGTGAAAGACCGCTCGCACAGCAAAATCATGCTGGAGATTGTCATGCCCGATGCGTCGCGTTCCGTTCCCCGCCAGCTCGATGTCGTGATCGTCGGCGCCGGCTTGGCAGGCCTCTACGCCATCCATCGCCTGCGCGGCCTGGGCCTCAAGGTGCGTGCCTACGAGGCCGGGTCGGGCGTCGGTGGCACCTGGTTCTGGAACCGCTACCCCGGAGCACGCTGCGACGTCGAAAGCCTCGAGTATTCCTATTCCTTCTCCGAGGAGCTGCAGCAGGAGTGGAAGTGGCCGGAGCGCTACGGCACCCAGCCGGAGATCCTGAAATACATCAACCACGTCGCCGACCGCTTCGACCTGCGCCGCGACGTGCAGCTCAATACGCGCATCAAGTCGGCGGTGTTCGATTCAGCAGCCAACGAATGGGTCGTGAAGACCGACACGGGCGAGGAGATCCATGCGCGCTATTGCGTGATGGCGGCGGGCAACCTGTCGACCCCTCGCGTGCCGGACTTCAAGGGCATCCACGACTTCAAGGGCAAGTGGTACCACTCCGGCCTGTGGCCGCATGAGGGGGTCGACTTCACCGGGTTGCGGGTCGGCGTGGTCGGCACCGGCTCGTCGGGCGTGCAGATGATTCCGATCATCGCCCAGCAGGCAAGACAGCTGACGGTCTTTCAGCGCACCGCGAACTTCAGCCTGCCGGCGCGCAACGGCCCGATGGAGGAAGAGCGCGAGCGCAGGCACAAGGCCGAGTATCCCGCGCGACGGGCCGCGGCGATGGAAACGCCGTTCGCGATCGGCGGGCATCCCAAGCCCACCAGATCGGCGCTCGAGATCTCCGAGGAGGAGCGCAATGCAGCCTACGAGTCGAAGTGGCAGGAAGGCGGCTCGATCAGCTATCTCTATTCCTACACCGACCTGCTGGTGAACAAGGCGTCGAACGACACCGCCTCGGAGTTCGTGCGCAACAAGATCCGCGGCATGGTGAAGGATCCGAAAACCGCCGAGCTGCTGGCGCCCAAGGACCATCCGATCGGAACCAAGCGGCTCTGCCTGGATACCCACTACTACGAGACCTACAACCGCCCGAACGTGCGGCTGGTCGATGTACGCAGCGATCCGATCCAGGAGATCACCGCGACGGGTCTGCGCCTCGCCTCGGGCGCCGAGCACGAGCTCGACGCCATCGTCTTCGCCACCGGCTTCGATGCGATGACCGGCGCGCTGAAGGAGATCGACGTGCGCACGACCGACGGCGCTGCGCTGCGCAAGCATTGGGAGGGCGGACCGCTCACCTATCTCGGCCTGATGGTGTCGGGCTTTCCCAACATGTTCGTCATCACCGGCCCGGGCAGCCCGGGGGTGAAGACGCAAATGATCGCCAGCATCGAGCAGCATGTCGACTGGATCGCCGATGCGATCGATCATCTCGGCCGGCACCAGCTCGACCGCATCGAACCCTCGCCCCAGGCCGAGAGCGACTGGGTGCAGCACGTCAACCAGGTCGCCGATTCGACGCTCTATCCGCTGGCCAACTCCTGGTACGTGGGCGCCAATATTCCCGGCAAGCCGCGGGTGTTCATGCCCTACGTCGGCGGCTTCGACCGCTACAAGAGACGCTGCGACGAGGTTGCAGCGAAGGGCTACGAGGGCTTCACGCTCAGCCGGCACGAGACCGTCGGCGCTTGAACGACCTCTACGTCCATCACCGCATCGACACGGCACCGCGCCAGTGGCACGCGGTCGCCGACCGGTTGACGCTGGCTGGCGCGCAGAGAGTCAGCGCCGCCGGCGGCAAGCTCTACGGCCTGTGGCGCAACCAGATCGGCCGCCCGCGCGACGAGATCCAGGCGATCACAGTCTGGCCGTCGCCAATGCGCGCGGCGGAAGCGGAGCGCCTGCTCCTGCTCGGCGAGGCCGACGTGTGGACGCGGCGCAGCGAGGCGCTGCTGCCGACGCTCAGGCCCAAGGATTCAACGCCGCCGCGCCGGCAGGGCAACTATGCCTTCCGCTGGTTCGCCACGCCGCAACAGCATTGCCCTGAGTTCCTCGATCTGTGTGCTTCGGCCTGGCCGGGCTTCGAGAGTTCCTACGATTCGCAAGTGATCGGGCTTTGGCAGGCGAGCGGCGACCGCACCGGCACCAACAACGACGAGGTGACGGGCGCAGGCATGCATTCCGGCGTTCGCAGCCTGCTGATGACGCGACGACCCAATCTCGCGATGTGGGAACGCTCGAAGCTGCCGGAGGGTGAGGCAGAATCGCAAGTGCGCGACATGCTGAGCCGCCGCTACGACCTCTGCGACTGGACGGTGGTTTACACGACGACGCTGCTGACCGCGGAGGATAAGCCCGACGACGCGCGCTGGACATAGTCTTGAGGATTTTCCTCCCCCGCAAGCGGCCGCTTGCGGGGGAGGAAACGAACGGGGGAATGACAAAATCAGCCCAAGGCAATCACGATGTTGCCCGCTGAATCGAGGCTGGCCGTCGCGTCCGGCGGCACCACGCAGGTGGCGTCGTACTCCTCGATGATCATCGGCCCGCTGCGCTCGCTCGCGAGGTCAGAGCGGCGCAGGATCGGCGTCTCGATCCAGCCGGCGTCGCCGAAATACGCACGCCTCGGGGGCGGCGGCAGGGGTTCGGCGCGGCTCGGCTTCAGGCGCTCGGGAATGCCCGAGCCTTGACGCAGGCCTTGCCCGACGATCTGGATCGAGACCAGCTCGACCGGCTCGTCCTTGCCGGCGCGATGGCCGTAGGTCTTCTCGTGCTCCTGGCCAAAGGCCTCCTCGAGCAGTCCGACCATGGGCTCGTCGATCGGCCCGTCCGGCACCGGCACGGTAAGCTCGTAGCTCTGGCCCTGATAGTGCAGCGCCGCCGACCGCCGCAGCCGCATATGCACCTCGGCAAAATCCTCGGCCGCGAGCTGAGCCCGCGCCTGATCGGCCAAGGTGCCCCAGGCCCGCCCGATCTCGGCAAGGTCGGCCTGGCGCAGCAGGCGTCGGAACGTCCGCGAATAGTGATGCTCGACATCGGCGTAAAGCAGGCCAAACGACGAGAAGAGACCCGCCGACGGCGGCACCACCACCCGGCTCATGCCGAGCGACTTCGCCATGCCGCAGGCGAAGAGTGGCCCGTTGCCACCGAAGGCGAATAGCGCGAACTCGCGCGGATCGCGGCCGCGCTCGGTCGAGACCGACTTGATGGCGCGGATCATGTTCGACGCTGCGATCAGATGGGCGCCGTAGGCCGCCTTCTCGAGGTCGAGCCCGAGCGGCGCCGCCACCTTGTCCTGGAACGCCTGGCGCGCCTTGCCGGCATTGAGCGCCAGCGCGCCGCCGACGAGATGGCCGGGATTGATGTAGCCCAGCACCACATTGGCGTCGGTCACGGTCGGCGTCTCGCCGCCCTTGTCGTAGCAGACCGGTCCGGGCAGGGCGCCGGCGCTCTCCGGCCCGATCTGCAGCGAGCCGCCGCCGTCGATCCAGACCAGCGAGCCGCCGCCCGCGCCGACCTCGGCGAGATCGATCGCCGGAACCTTCAAGGTGTAGCCCGCACCGGTGAGCAGCCGAGAGCCGGTCATGATTCCGGCGCCGACCGAATATTCCGCCGCGCGTGTGACCTCGCCATCCTCGACCATCGAGGCCTTGGCCGTCGTGCCGCCCATGTCGAAGGTGATGATCCTGGGCAGCGACTTGGCGCGCGCCAGCGACTGCGCGCCAACCACGCCGCCCGCGGGGCCGGACTCGATGATGTTCATCGGCCGCTCGGCCGCCGCCTGGTCGCTGGTCAGCCCGCCGTTCGATTGCATCAGCAGCAGGCGCGCCGGTATGCCCGCGCCGTCGAGCCCGACACGCAGCGCGCGCAAGTAGCTCGCCACGATCGGCATCACGTAGGCGTTGATCACCGTCGTCGAGGTGCGCTCGTACTCCTTGATCTCTGGCAGCACCTCGTAGCTCACGCTGAGCTTCAGCCCCGGTGCCTTGCGCTCGAGGATCTCCTTGATCATCAGCTCGTGGCGCGGATTGGCAAAGGAATTGAGCAGGCAGACGGCGATGGCCTCGACCTTCTCGGCGAGCAGTGCATCGACCGCGCGCTCGGCGTCACGGATGTCGAGCGCCCGCTCGATGCGGCCGCGCGCATCGACCCGCTCGTCGACGACCTGACGCAGATAGCGCTCGACCAGTGGCGCGGGCTTCTCCCACGCGAGGTCGTAGAGCTTCGGCATGCGCAGCGTGCGGATCTCCAGCACGTCGCGGAACCCCTTGGTCGTGATCAGCCCGACCCGCGCGCCCTTGTGCTCGAGGATCGCGTTGGAGGCGACGGTCGTGCCGTGGCGAATCTCCTCGATCACCCCGCCGGCCAAGCCGGTTTCGGTGAAGAGCTCGCTCAGGCCTTCGACGATGGCCTGCGCATAGTTGCCGACGCTGGAGGAGATCTTCTTGGTGTGAAGCGTGCCATCGGCACCCAGCAGCACGATGTCGGTGAAGGTGCCGCCGATGTCGACACCCACCCGGTAACGGTCGCTCATTCTGCGGCCCGCACCTTCGCCTGCTCGGGCTTGGGCGGATCGTGCCATTGCACCTTGGGCACGACCTCCCAGCCGCGGGCGCGCCGGATCTCCTCGCGCCGCGCCGCGGTCGCGGCCGCATCGACCGTCCAGCGCGTGGTGTCGACGATCACGCCGTAATCGTCGGCCGCCTTCCGTGCCGACAGCAGCTCGTTGCGTACGTCCTTCAACACCTTGGCCGGCTCGCGCTCGAGCGGATCCCCCCAGCCGCCGGCACCTGCCAGCACATGGCGGAAGATGTCGCCCTTGCGGATGGTCATGGTGAACTTGCCGGGCAGCACGCGATTCTCGGCTTGCGGGTTCAGGTAGTTCTCCGAGGGGGCGCCAGGGCTGCCGCCATAGAGGCCGAACGGCCGATGATCCCGCCGATCCGAACGGACCTGCAGGGTGCCCTCGTCCTCGAGGAACTTGTAGTCGCGCCGGAACGGCACGCCGCCGCGGTACTTGCCGGCGCCCGCCTTGTCGGCGACGAACTCGTAGGCCAGGAGCTGGATCGGTTCTTCGGCCTCTGTCACCTCGATCGAATGCGAGGCCATGTTGGCCATCATGTGGCTGTTGCCGTCGAGCCCGTCGGACCACGGCCTCGCGCCCCAGGCGCCGCAGGTGAAGTCGACATAGATGAACGGTTTGCGGGCCGCATCGTAGCCACCGATCGAGATGCCGGTGTTGCCGCCGTCGCCCGCCGCCTTGACCTTGTCGGGCAGCATCATCGCCAGCGCGCCGAACATGCAATCGACCATTCGGAAGCCGGTCAGGCCGCGCGCTGCGCAGGCCGCCGGCAGCACGCCGTTGCCGACGGTGCCCGGCGGGCAGATCACCTCGATGGCGCGGAACACGCCCTCGTTGTTGGGAATGCCAGGCGGCAGCACCGAGCGGATGCCGCAGTAGGAGGCGGCCTTGGTGAAGGAGAGCGTGTTGTTGATCGCGCCCTTGACCTGCGGGTTGGTGCCGGTCCAGTCGACCACCATGTGGTCGCCGGCCTTGCGGATGGTGACGAACAGGCGGATCGGCACGCCGTAGTCGACGCCGTCGTCGTCGATCCAGTCCTCGAAGCTCCATTCGCCGTCCGGCAGCTTCGCGAGCGACGCGCGGGTCAGGCGCTCGGCATAATCGACCGTCTCGTTCATGAAGGCCGTGGTCTGGTCCGGCCCGTACTTGCCGACCAGCTCGGCGAACTGCTGCTCGGCAATGTGGCACGCGGCGAGCTGAGCGCGCAGGTCGCCGAACACCTTCACCGGCAGCCGCACGTTCTTCTCGATGAAGGTCATGATCGTCTTGTTGAGCGTGCCCGCCTCGTAGAGCTTGAGCGGCGCGATGCGCAGGCCCTCGGCGTAGATCTCGGTCGAATCGGAGGCGTTCGATCCCGCGACACGCCCGCCGACGTCGGTGTGATGGCAGACGGTGCAGGCGAAGGCGAGCCGCCTGCCCTCGTGATAGAGCGGCTTGAAGACGAAGATGTCCGGCAGGTGCATGCCGCCGTCGAATGGATCGTTCATGATGAAGACGTCGCCTACATTCATGTCGTCGCCATAGTGACGCATGATCGATTCCATTGCCGTCGGCACCGAACCGAGATGGCCCGGCAGGGTCAGACCCTGGGCCACCAGCTTGCCGTTGGCGTCGGCGAAGCCGGTCGAGTAATCCATGTTGTCCTTGAGCACGCCCGAATAGGTCGTGCGGAAGACGGTCAGCGCCATCTCGTCGGCGATGGAGAAGATCGCGTTCTTGAACAGCTCGAAGGCGATCGGATCTTTGGGGTCGGTGGGATCGGACATGCGCCGCATGTTGCCGGGGTTGGTGACGGCCGGCAACGAATCAACTATCGAAAGGCTCTTTCGCTTGGCGCGTATCTTGCTCACACTACCCCCGTCATGACGGGGATGGGGAGACGACGGATGCTCAAGCATTGGCTGACGGGTTTGACATTGGCGGCCGCCATGATCACCGGCGCGGCGGCGCAGGACCTCCCGAAAACGCAGTTCAAGGTCATCGGCCTGAACAGCCCGACACCCGTCTCTATTTATGATGAGGTCCCGTTCTGGCGGAAGACCATTCCCGAGGCATCGAAGGGCGCCGTTACCGCCGACATCACGCCGCTCGACCAGATGGGCATCGACGACAAGACCATGCTGCGGCTGCTGAAGCTCGGCGTCATGGACTTCGCCGCCATGGACATCTCCAAGATGGCCGGCGACGACCCGCGCTTCGAGGCCTGTGACCTCGCCGGCCTGACCCTCGATCCCGACAAGGCCCGGGCTGCGTGCAACGCCTATCGCGGCGTGATCGATCGCCAGATGCAGAAGAACTGGAACGCCAAGCTTCTGGCGTTCGGTGGCAACACGCCACAGGTCTTCTGGTGCCGCGATGTGATCAGCGGCCTCGATGGCTTCAAGGGAAAGAAGATTCGCGTGTTCAACAACACGATGCGCGACTTCCTTGGCGGCGTCGGCGGCACCGCCGTCTCGATGGCTTTCGCCGAGGTCGTGCCCGCCCTCAACAACGGCGTGGTGGACTGCGCCGTGACGGGCAGCCTGTCGGGCAATACTGCCGGCTGGGGCGAGGTGACCAAGTCGATCTATCCCATGTCGCTCGGCTGGAGCATCAACGTGCTGGCGGTCAACCTCGACAGCTGGAAGCGGCTCGATCCCAAGGTCCAGGCTTTCCTGACCGAGCAGTTCAAGGCGTACGAAGAGAAGATGTGGGCGACCATCAAGAAGACCACTGCCGAGGCCGACAACTGCAACACCGGCCAGCAGCCCTGCACGATGGGCAAGCTCGCCAAGATGACAATCGTGCCGGTGAAGCCGGAGGAGGCCGCGACCCACAAGAAGCTGGTCGAGGGGGCGGTCCTGGCGGGCTGGGCCAAGCGCTGCGGCAGCGCCTGTGCCAAGGAGTGGAACGAGACCGTCGGAAAGGCGCTCGGGCTGACGGCGCCGACTCCCTAGGCGTCGGCAGGCCAGCGCAATGTCCGGCCTGCGGCGCTTCGCCCAATGGGGCCTGTGGTTCGGCGGCGCGCTGGTGCTGCTGGCAGCTGTCCTCATCGGCATCGATGTCCTGATGCGCAAGTTCCTCGACCGTTCGATCGGCGGTGCCGATGAGCTCGCGGGCTACGCGCTCGCGATCGGCACTGCCTGGGGGCTCGGAGCGGCACTGCTCGATCGTGCTCACATCCGCATCGACTCGCTTTATGTGCTGTTCCCGCAGAAGCTGCGCCTCACCCTCGATATCGTTGCACTCGTCCTTTTCGTCAGCTTCTTCGCGCTTACACTGTGGCACGGGCTCGGTGTCGTGTCGCAGTCGTGGATCTCGGAATCGCGCAGCCAGTCGGCGCTCGAGACTCCGACGATAATCCCGCAGGTGTTGTGGATCGCAGGCCTCGCTTCCTTTGTCTTGGTCGGACTCGTCCTGCTGATCCACGCCCTCAGGGTCGGCCTCTCCGGCGACCTTCGCGGAATGGCGCAATTGATCAGCACGCGCTCCGCCGAGGAGGAGGTCGAGGATGAAATCCGCGACCTGAAGAATCGCCAGGTCGGTGGAGGCAACTAGCGTGCTGGGCATCACCCTCCTGATCCTGCTCGGCCTGCTGGCGCTGGCGATCCCGGTCGCGGCAGGCCTCGGCGTTCTCGGCCTGTCGCTGTCGGCGATCTATTCCAAGCTGCCGCTGTCGCTGGCGATGGGCGAGATCGCCTGGGGCACTTCGAACAACTTCCTGCTGGTCGCCATCCCGTTCTTCGTGCTGCTGGGCGAAATCCTGCTGCGTTCGGGCATGGCCGAGCGCATGTACGGCGCGCTGGTGCTGTGGGTGCCGTGGCTGCCCGGCGGGCTGATGCATTCCAATATCGCGGCCTGCGCGATGTTCGCGGCAACCTCCGGCTCGAGTGTCGCCACGGCGGCGACCATCGGCACCGTCGCCCTCGGCGAGGTCGAGAAGCGCGGCTATTCGGAGCGGCTGTTCCTCGGCACGATCGCCGCCGGCGGCACGCTCGGCATTCTCATCCCGCCTTCGATCAACATGATCGTCTATGGCGTGCTCACCGAGACCTCGATTCCCAAGCTCTATCTCGCGGGGTTCATCCCCGGCCTCTTGCTGGCAACCCTGTTCAGCCTGACCGTGCTCGTCATCTGCCTGATCAAGCCGTCGATGGGCGGCACGCCGACCTCGACAAGCTGGGCGCAGCGCTTCGCGGCCCTGCCCGACCTGATCCCGCCCCTGGTGATCTTCCTGGCGGTCATCGGCTCGATCTATGCCGGCTGGGCGACGGCGACGGAGTCCGCCGCGCTCGGTGTGATCGCCGCCATCGGGATTGCCGCCGCAAACCGGCGGCTGACCGTGCGCACGCTGCTCAATGCCTTCGAAGGCACGATGCGCACCACCGGCATGATCATGGCGATCCTGCTGGCGGCCTATTTCCTGAACTTCGTCATCACCTCGATCGGCCTGACCGGGCAGGTCAATCGCTTCATCACCAGTCTCGGCCTCAGCAAGGTCGAGCTGCTGGTCGTCGTCGTGATCTTCTACTTCATCCTCGGCATGTTCATGGAGACGCTGTCGATGATGGTGGCGACGGTGCCGATCATCGCGCCGATCGTGATCAACGCCGGCTACGATCCGATCTGGTTCGGCATCATGGTCATCCTGCTGATGGAACTGGCGATGATCACCCCGCCGGTCGGCATCAACCTCTATGTCGTCCAGGGCCTGCGCAAACGCGGCAAGATCGACGACGTCATCATCGGCACCTCACCGTTCGTCATCACCATGCTGCTGATGCTGCTGATCCTGTCGATCTGGCCGACGATCGCCCTGTGGCTGCCGCAGATGGCGGCGACGACGCCTTGACCGAACCTGCTCAGTCGAGGAGCTGAGGGCCGTGCCGAACGTCCTGTTCGTCCATAACGGCGCCCCGGGGCGCTTCGCGTTTCTCGCCGCGGCGCTGCGTGAACGGGGCTGGACGGGTGCGCTGATCAACGGCCCGACCGGAACCGACCTGGAGGGCATGGCGAGCATTCGCTGGCGACCCAGCGGGCCGCAGCAGGGCTCGCCGCGCAGGCTGGTCCGGCAGGCGGAGTCGCAGCTGGTCGCGGGTGCCGGCGGGGCGGAGGCGGCGATGGAGCTTCGCCGCAACGGCTTCCTGCCTGACCTGATCGTCGGCCATCCCTCCTGGGGCGAGATGCTGTTCCTGCGCGAGGTTTTCCCGGACACCCCGCAAATCCAGGTGGGCGAGTTCTACTACCGAACGCAAGGTGCGAACTTCAACTTCGACCCCGAGTTCTCCGCGCCGTCGCTGGAGGCCGCCATGGTCCAGCAGGCGGGCAACGCCGCCTTCGCGCTGAGCTTCGCTCAGGCCACCCGCATCGTCGCGCCGACACCCTATCAGGCGAGCACCTATCCAGGCGTATTCCAGCCGCTCATCAGAGTGGTGCACGAGGGCGTCGATACCCAGGCGGCGCGTCCTTTCCCACAAACGCAGCTGACACTTCGAGATGGCACCATTCTGGACCGTTCAACGCCGGTAATCACCTTCATCAATCGCCGTTTCGAGCCGTTGCGTGGGTTCCACGTGTTCATGCGCGCGCTGCCCCGCTTCCTGTCCGAGGTTCCGGACGCGCACGTCCTGATGGTCGGCGCCGACGATCCCGACACCTATGGACGACCACCGCCAGAAGGCTCCTGGAAGCAACGGCTTCTCGGCGAGGTCGGCGACCGGCTCGATCCCGCGCGTGTCCACTGGGTGGGGCCGCTACCCTATGAGCAGCTCTTGTACGTCTTCGCCGCTTCGTGGGCGCACGTCTACCTGACCTATCCTTTCGCGCTGTCCTGGTCGCTGCTCGACGCCATGGCTTGCGGCTGCCTGATCATCGGGTCCGACACCGCTCCCGTACGCGACGTGGTGCGCCACGAGGAGAATGGGCTGCTCGTCCCTTTCTTCGACGTGGACGCCCTCGCGGCCCAGCTCGCTGAGGCTTGCCGCAAGCCCGAGCGGTTCCGGCGTCTGCGCGACAACGCTCGCGCCACGGCGGTGGCGGAGTACGATCGCGCCACCGTTTGCCTGCCCAAATGGCTCGACGTGGTCGACGAAGTGCTGGCTGAGCAGCCCCCCTTGAAAGGCCATAAGTAAGCGAGCCTGAAGCTGGCAGTGTGGAAGAGCGTGATCAGACATCCAGCGTGTTCGCCCGCTCCCAGGGCGAGAGGTGGCGGGAGTAGGCGTCCCATTCGGCGCGCTTCAGCTTCACGTAGGCCGGCGTGAGGTCGGGCAATAGCGGCGAGGACTCGAAGAGCCGTAAGGCGTCGAGCAGGTTCTGCGGCAGCTTCTTGGCCTCGACCGTGCTGCCGCACGTGTACATGTTGATGTCGAGCCGCTTGCCCGGATCGCGCGCCTGGGCGATGCCATCGAGACCCGCCGCGAGGATGCCGGCCTGCAGCAGGTACGGATTGGCCGCGCCGTCGGCCAGCCGCAGCTCGAATCGGCCGGGCTCGGGAATGCGGATCATGTGCGTGCGGTTGTTGCCGGTGTAGGTGATCGAGCTCGGCGACCAGGTCGCGCCCGAGGTGGTGGGCGGCGCGTTGATGCGCTTGTAGGAATTGACGGTCGGATTGAACACCGCCGCAAGCGCGGCGGCCGAGTGCAGCATGCCGGCCAGGAACTGGTAGCCCAGCGCCGAGACGCCCAGCTCGCCCGCCGGATCGTCGAACAGATTCCGGCCGTCGGCCCACAGCGAGACATGGGCATGACAACCGTTGCCGGTGAGATCGGCGAAGGGTTTCGGCATGAAGGTCGCACGCAGTCCGTGCCGCTCGGCGATCGAGCGGACCATGTACTTGAAGAAGGAATGCCGGTCGGCGGTGACCAGGGCGGTGTCGTACTGCCAGTTCATCTCGAACTGGCCGTTCGCGTCCTCATGGTCGTTCTGATAGGGCCGCCACCCCAGCGCCTGCATGGCGTCGCAAATCTCGGCGATCACGTCGTAGCGCCGCATCAGGGCGGCCTGGTCGTAGCAGGGCTTCTGCTGGCGGTCGGCCGAATCCGCGATCTCCTTACCGTCGGGCGAGATGAGAAAGAACTCGCACTCGACGCCGGTCTTCATCTCGTAACCCTTGGCGCTCGCCTCGACGATCAGCTGCTTCAGCACGTTGCGCGGCGCATGTTCGACCGGCTTGCCGTTCATCCAGGCATCGGCGGCGAGCCAGCCGACCTCCGGCTTCCACGGCAGCACGATCAGGCTCTCGGGATCCGGGATGGCGAACAGATCGGGATCGGCCGGCGTCATGTCGAGCCAGGTCGCGAAGCCTGCGAACGCCGCCCCGGCCTTGGCCATGCTGCCGATCGCCGAAGCCGGCACCAGCTTGGCCCGCTGAACACCCATCAGGTCGGTAAAGGAGATCAGAAAATATTTGAGGCCGCGCTCTTTCGCGACAGCCTCGAGATCGGTCGCCATATCGCTCTCCCCCGTCTCCGGAGGAGCAAGCAAGATTAACGCCGCTTGCTGACGGTCCTGGCAGCCTAGCCCGTCATCGCACGCGCCTTTCGCTGCGCCGGCGGCAACGCCTCGGTGCCGATCACGCCCTCGCGCCGGAGCCGCTCGATTTCGCTCTTCGACAGGCCGAGCACCCCGGTCAGCACTTCTTCATTGTACTGGCCGAGCGTCGCCGCCGGAGTCGTCACCGTGACGGGTGAGTCAGACTCGCGATAGGGCGGCGAGGGCTGCGGGTGGCGACCGACATAGGCACGCTCGATCCATTGCCAGAAGCCACGCGCCTTCAGATGTGGGTCGTCAATGAGCTCGACCGGGTGGCGCACTACGCCCGCAACCACGCCTGCTCGCTGTAGAATTTCCATCGCGTCATCCGCGGAACGCCGGCATGTCCAGGCGGCAACGGCGCGTTCGATCTCCTCTTCGGTGGTGCGCGGGCCCCTCCAGCCGATGACCTGCGCGAGTGCCTTCCACATCGCATCGTCGGTCGCGGCGACGAATATCCACTTGTCGATGCCCGACGACGGAAAGACGCCGTGCGGCCTGTAGAGCGGATGGCGGTTGCCAGCGCGCGGCGTGATGCGCCCGGTTGCGGACTGCTCGATCGCCCAGGCCGCCGCGAACGGCAGCATGCACTGGACCTGGGAGAGATCGATGAACTGGCTCTGTCCCGTCCGCTTGCGATGAAGCAACGCAATCAGCATCGCCGAGCAGGCATTGAGGCCACCGACGGCGTCGCCGAAGGCGAGATGGTTCATCATCGGCGGATCATCGGGGCGGCCGGCGACGCTCGGCAGGCCGGAGCCCTGTTCCAGAGTCGAGCCGTAGGCCCGCGTCTCCTTCCACGGGCCGGTGCTGCCGAAGGCAGCCATCGAGACCATGACCAGCGACGGGTTCACCTTGGCGAGCTCGGGGTAGTCGAGGCCGAACTTGCGCAGCACCTCGGCGGAATAATTCTCGATCACCGCATCGGCGCCTTTCACCAGCGCCTTGGCGAGCGCCACGCCTTCGGGAACGGTGAGGTCGAGCGTAATCGCGCGCTTGCCGCGGTTCATGATGTTGAAGCGGTGCGACTTCTCGTAGAGCCGCTGCGTCACCGTCTCGATGCGGTTGTCGACGCCTCGCCACCAGTCGGGATAGCCGCAGGCCTCGATCTTGATCACGTCGGCGCCGAGATCGGCGAGGTTGCGCGTGCAGATCGGCCCGGCCCAGCCCATCGACAGGTCGATGATGCGGAGTCCCGTGAGGGGCCGCCTGTCGTCCTGAGCGGCGCGAAGGACCTCACGCTCACTCCAAAGAACGCCTTTTGAAGGAGCGTCAGGTCCTTCGCTCCGCTCAGGACGACAGAGGGCGTTGTGCTCGCCGAGATCCGGAACGCGCCCTCCGAAGTTCGCTGGCGTCGCGGTGAGATGAAACGGCGAGCCCGGCGCCTCGATGGTCTGGTCCCCGATCGTGATCGGCACGATCGCCTTGCGGCCGCGGAACACCGGCCAGCTCAGCACCTGCGCCATGTCCGGCACGATCGCGAATGGCAGGCGCAGCTCGAGACCGAGTGCGAACCATTCCTCGGCCGTGCGATCGAGGAAACGCGGAATGAAGCGCGCCTCCAGTGCGTCGGCCCGCGCCAGCCGTTCGCCGCCCATGACGTGATCGGGATCGCGGCCGAGCTCGGGCATGCCCATCAGGTCGCAGAAGGACTTCCACTGCGCCGGCGTGACGATGGTGATGCCGATCCAGCCCTGCTTGCAGCGGTAGACGCCCATCGGATAGGTCGGCGTGAAGCGATTGAAGCCCCAACGCTTCTGTGGGCCCGTCGCCCAGCCTTCGATCGCCTGATACTCGGCGAGCGCGACCGTCGCCTCGTGGACGCTCACCTCCCAGGTGCGGCTGCGTCCGCCAATCAGCGCCGCCATCGCCGGAATGAAAGTCGCAAGCCCGCCCATGATCGCCGACTGATAATCCGGCAGAGTGAGCGGCGGCCCTTCGGCCGGCCCGATCAGCTGCACGAAGCCCGCGAGGGCGCGGCACATCGCATCGGTCGCCTTGAAGTCGCGATACGGGCCCGATTTGCCGAACCAGCTCAAATCCACCGCCACGAGGTGCGGATGGGCCGAATGGTCAAGGCCGGTCGAATCGATCAGCACCTGAGCGCCGCCCAGCAGCGCATCAAGATCGACCGCATCCGACGTGACGCTCTTCTTGCCGTAGTTGAGATAGGCGAACCAGCCGCTGGTCTTCGCGTCGATCATCGGCGGGAACGTGCGTGCCGGATCGCCCCCGGGCGGCTCGACCTTGATGACCTCGGCGCCGAAATCGGCGAACAGCCGAGCGGCATAGGCGCCAGCCGGCAGGGTCCCCAGCTCGACGACCCGGTACGCAGACAAAGGACGCGTCATTTCTTCAGGCCACGATTGCGCTTTCGGTGTCGGGATCGAAGAAATGCAGCCGGCCCGGCGGCGCCGACACGCGCACACGGTCGCCGGCCGCGACCGCCGTCTCGGCCGGCACGCGGGCGATGGTGATGCGGGTCGTGCCGAGTCGGGCTTCGAGCAGGATTTCGGAGCCGAGCTGCTCGACGACCTCGACGACGCAATCGAAGGAGCGGCCTTCGGCTCCGTCGCCCAGCACCAGATGCTCGGGCCGCATGCCGAGGATGACCTTGCGGCCGCGATACGCCTCCAGCGCGCGGCTAACGGGTTCGGTCACCACGAGGCGAAGGCCGTCGGCCGTCACCGCGAGATCGGCGCCCACCGTCACCTCGATGAAGTTCATGGCCGGCGCGCCGATGAACCCGGCCACAAAGCGATTCACCGGCTTGGAATAGACCGACAGCGGCGTGCCGACTTGCTGGACGCGGCCATCCCGCATCACAACGATCCGGTCGCCCAGCGTCATCGCCTCGACCTGGTCGTGGGTAACGAAGACCGAGGTCGTCGGCACCTGGGCATGCAGGCGCTTGATCTCGATGCGCATCTGGGCGCGCAGCTTGGCGTCGAGGTTGGACAACGGCTCGTCGAACAGGAAGACGAGCGGATTGCGCACGATGCAGCGGCCGAGCGCCACCCGCTGCTGCTGGCCGCCCGAAAGCTGGCGCGGCTTGCGCTTCATCAGCTCGTGCAGGCCCAGGATTTCGGCCGCCCGGTCGATCCCCGCCTTGATGTCGCTCTCGGGCACCTTCTTGTTGCGCAGGCCGAAGGCGAGATTGTCGTAGACGTTCATGTGCTGATAGAGCGCGTAGTTCTGGAACACCATTGCCACGTCGCGGTCGCGCGGCGGCAGATGGTTCACCACCTTGTCGCCGATCCGGATTTCGCCGCCCGAGATGTCCTCCAGCCCCGCGATCATGCGCAGCGTGGTGGACTTGCCGCAGCCCGACGGGCCGACGAGGGCCACGAACTCCTTGTCGGCGATCTCGAGGTCGACGTCCTTCACGGCATGGTGCAGCGACCCGTAGTGCTTGTTGAGCTTGGAGAGGGAAATCGACGCCATAGCAACTCGACTATCATGCTCCTCTTCCCCGCTAGGGGGAGAGGCGGGGAGAAGGGGTTACAGACGATCTTCGCAGCACCCTCTCCTAGCCTCTCCCCCTAGCGGGGGAGAGGAACATGAGAGAGATGCTGTCTTCCTTCGCTACTGCGCCGCCTTGCTGACCAGCGGCGCGCCGTCGACCAGGACCTTCGCGATGTCCTCGCGCTTGCCGGTGACGGCCTTCGTGACGGTGTCGTTGAACGCCTTGTGCACCGCCGGCCAATTCGGGAAGTAATAGGCGCCGCGCACCTTGTTTGGCGAATCGAGCACCGCCTCCTTCAGCAGCTTCATGAAGGGATCGGCCGCGGCGATGTCGGGCCAGAACTCGGTGTTCGGCGGGGGTGCGCCGGTCGCCTTGAACATCTTCATCTGTCCTTCCTTGTCGACCATCATGGCGGCAAGCATCTCCTTGGTCAGCGCCTTGCGCTCCGGCGAGATCGACTTCGGAATTGCCCAGCCCCAGATGTCGTCCCACGCGAACGGCTCCTTGCGGTTCGGTCCGAGCGGGAAGCGGGCGGCGCCGATCTTGCCCGCCATCTTCGACTTGGCCGGATCGTTGAACGTGCCCCACCACAGCGAGTCCGCGACGGTGAAGGCGGCGTCGCCGCCCATGAAGATGGCGTTGGCCTCGTTGCGGTCGTAGGCCGGCATGCCGCGCGGCGAGATCTTGTGGGTATTGATCGCGTCCCACCAGTATTCGACCGTCTCCTTCATGCAGGGTTCGGCGAGCATCGACTTCCAGCCGTTGGCCGCGAGCTTCGCGTTGTCGCGTTCGTAGGGCGGCGCGAGCACGTCGCAATTGTTGCCCCACATCGACCAGAACCAGCTGAACCAGCTGTGGTTCATGGCCATGCCGCCGACATAGCCGAACTTCACCTTGTTGGCCGCCTGCAGCTTCTTCGACGTCTCGACCAGCTCGGCCAGCGTCTTCGGCACTTCCTCGGGCTTCACCAGATCGCTGCGATAGAAGAAGACGCTGAAGGTCTGGCCCATCGGCACGACAGTGTTCTGGCCCTGGGCGTTGCCGAACACGACTTTGTCCATGCCCCACTTCTCGGCGTACTTCAGGGCGTCGATGTCGTCGGTCGGCTCGAGCAGGTGGGCCCAGAGCTGGCCCCAGTCGTCGTTGTGCCAGATCACGTCGTACTGGTCGGAGTTCGACGTCAGCGACGCCGTCATCTTCTCCACATAGACGCCGTAGGAGTTCGGCACCTTGACGATCTTGATGCCCTTCTTGGCGCCCCAGGTCTCGAACATCGCGATCGAAGCGTCCTGGATCGGGCTCGGCTGGTAGCCGATCCGCAATTCCTTGACCTGCGCATTCGCCGCGCCGGCCGCAATGACGCAGGCCGCTGCTGCAGCCAACGCCCGTCTTCCCAACCTGAACATGTCGTCTCCTCCTCTGTGCTTGTTGTCTTCTTAGATCCGCAAACCCCGGATCACGTACTTCTGCCCGAACAGCGCCAGCAGGAACGCCGGCACCAGCGCCAGGACCGCCGTGGCGGCCATCAGGTTCCAGCGCAGCCCCATCTCGGTGACGAACTGGGCCATGACCACGGTGATCATCGGCACCTTGTTGCCGGTCAGAATCAGGGCGAACAGGAACTCATTCCAGGTGAACAGCCAGCACAGCACGCCCAATGCGGAGATCGCCGGGATCGCCGACGGCAGGGCCACGCGCAGGAACGCGCCCCAGCGCGTGCAGCCGTCGATCAGGGCGGCATGCTCCATCGAGGGATCGATGCCGTCGAAGAAGCCCTTCATCAGCCAGGAGAAGAAGCAGATGTGGACGGCGATGTGCGGCAGCAGCAGCCCGAGATAGGTGTCGTAGAGCCCCCAGCTCTGCGCTACGAAATAGAGCGGGATCACCCATGATATATAAGGCACGCAGCGGAACACATAGATCGTGCCGAACCAGGTGCTCGAGGCCGGCCCCTTGAAGCGCGACAGCATGTAGCCGCTCGACACCGTCACCAGCAGCGAGAAAACGGTCGCCAGGGTGGAGATCAGCGCCGAATTGACGAAGGCCTGGACCAGCCGCTCTTCCTGCAGCACCTCGGCGAAGCTCGCGAGGGTGAACTCGGTTCCGCGATGGACGTAATAGACGCCCGACTCGGGCCGCAGCGACGTCAGGATCAGCCACAGAACGGGGAAGGCGAACAGGAAGCAGATCACGAACAGCGCCAGCGCGAACAGCGCACGCCGCCCCAGCAGGGGCATCCAACCGAACAGCAGGGGTTGGCGAACCATGGCCATCGTCAGCTCTTCGTCACGCGGTCGACCAGCCGGTACATCCCGATCCCGACCACCAGGATGATGAGGCCGCCTACGATCGCCGCCGCCGAGCCGCGGCCGAGATCGAGATTCAGGAAGGCCAGCACGTAGGCATAGAGGCTGAACAGCTCGGTCGAGCGGCCGGGGCCGCCGCCGGTCAGGGTCCAAACGATATCGAAGGTGCGGAAGGCGTCGATTGCCCGGATCACGACGCAGACCACGATCACCGGCTGAAGCATCGGCAGGGTGAGGTGGGTGAACACGCGCCAGGTCGACGTGCCGTCGATCTCGGCCGCCTCGAACGGCTCCTTGGGCAGGCTCTGCAGGCCGGCCAGCAGCAGCAAGGTGAACCACGGTGTCCACAGCCAGATATCGGTCAGCAGGATGACGCCGAAAGCGGTCCAGCGCTGGACCAGCCAGGGCTGGCCTTCGAGGCCCAGCCCCTCGAGCACGGCGTTCACGATCCCGAACTGATCGTTGAACATCCAGCGCATCATGATGGCCGCAATCACCGGCGCCACCATCAGGGGCACGAGCAGGATCGTCTGCACCAGCCGCTGGCCCCAGAACGGCCGATTGAGCAGCAACGCGAGCGAGAGGCCCACGACCAGGGCGCCGAACACGCTCACGACCATGAACAGGAAGGTGTTCGGCAGGACGACTTCGAGGAACGCCGGGTCGGTGAGCACGGCCTCGTAGTGGGCCAGGCCAACCCAGATCTTCTTCGGATTGTAGAGCGCCCAGTCGCGGAAGCTGGCATTGGCGCCGATCGCGATCGGCACTACCTGGAAAAGGAGCAGAAGAAGCGCGGCGGGCGCGATCAGGAACAGCATGAAGCGCTGCTGCTCGCCGAATATCGGGCGCCGTCCGACCGCCATCCTCACCCCCAAAAGTGTTCCGTCGTTCTTTTTCTGCCGGGATGATGCTGGTTTTCGGAACTGGTTGGAAGAACCGTTTCCGGCTAATCACGCCCCGATGCAAACCCTGCGGTCCCTCGAAGCGCTGGAGCGCGAAGGCCTCGTCGCACCCGATCCGCGGCTCGCCGCCGCAGCAGAATCAATGGCAATCGCCCTCACGCCCGAGATGGCGGCACTGATCGACCGCGCCGACCTCGCGCACGATCCGATCGCGCGGCAGTTCGTGCCGAGCGCACAGGAAGCCGAAATCGCGCCGGAAGAACTGGCCGATCCGATCGGCGACGAGGCGCGCTCGCCGGTGAAAGGCATCGTGCATCGCTATCCCGATCGCGTCCTGCTGAAGCCGCTGCATGTCTGCCCGGTCTATTGCCGCTTCTGCTTCCGCCGCGAGAAGGTCGGGCCGGGCGGCGAGGCGCTGTCGGCGGACGAGCTCGCCGCGGCCCTCGCCTATATCCAGGATCGGGCGGAAATCTGGGAGGTCATCCTGACCGGCGGCGATCCGCTGATGATGTCGCCGCGCCGGCTGGCCGAGCTGATCGAGGCGCTCGACGCCATCACCCATGTCGCGGTGATCCGCGTGCACAGCCGCGTGCCGATCGTCGACCCCGGCCGGATCACCGACGAACTGGTGGCTGCCCTAAGGCCAGAGCGCGCGTCCGTCTGGCTGGCCGTGCATTGCAATCACGCACGCGAGCTGGCGCCCGTTACACGAACGGCCCTCGCGAAGCTTGCCGATGCCGGCATACCCTTGATGGGCCAGACGGTGCTGCTGGCCGGCGTAAACGACGACGTAGCCACCCTGGAGCAGCTCATGCGCGCGCTGGTTAGCGCGCGCGTGAAACCTTATTACCTGCATCATCCGGATCTGGTGCGCGGTACCGGACATTTCCGCGTCCCGATCGCGCAGGGTCAAGGGCTGATGAGAGCGCTGCGCGGACGCCTGTCCGGGCTGGCCCAGCCGACCTACGTGCTCGACGTGCCGGGCGGCCACGGCAAGGTGCCGATCGGCCCGGCCTATCTCGGCGACGATCCCGATGCGCTCACGGTGCGGGACGCTTTCGGCGAGACCCACCGCTATCCGCTGTAGCCTTCCGTCAGGGTCTGGTTGCCGATCGGCCCCTCGCTTTCGACCACCAGCTCGACCTGCCGCGTGCCGGCCTTCTCGAACGTCAGGGTCACCGGCACCTTGTCGCCTTTGGCGAGCGGCGCCTTCAGATCCTCGAAGAGCAGGTGGTAGCCGCGCGGCTTCATCGTGATGACGGTATCCGGCGGCAAGCCCAGGCCTCTCTCGATCGGCAACATGGTCATGGTGGGACCGGTGATCTTGATGCCCCGGATCGCGATCTTCCCGGCAACCGGGCTGGCGGCCGCGATCAGACGGTCGGCCTCCTTGGCCTTGTTGGTCAGGGTGAGGAATCCACCGGCCTCGAGGGCCGTGGCCGACGGGGTGCGCGCCCAGGGACGGCTGATATCGATGCTCATGGCGCCATCAAGCATTAGTTTTTGTCAGGGTCAACGGCGCGTGGCCGATGCGATCGCTACCGGCCGTCCCGCGCGCACCGGCGGGGCGCTCAGCTCCTCGACCAGCCACTCCTCGAACGCGCGCGTCTTGGGTCGGCCGGCCGAAGACGGCGGGCAGACGAACCACCACGCCTTGCCCGAATCGACGATCTGCGGGAAGGGCTGGTACAGGCGTCCCTCAGCAAGCTCTTCGCGGAAGAGCTGCGGCGGACCGACCGCGACGCCCGCGCCCTCCATCGCCGCTTCCACCGCGATCATCGTCGAGTCGAAGGTCAGCACGCGCTTGGGCTTGAAATCACCCATGCCGACGGCGCGCAGCCAGATCGACCATTCCGGGTCGTAGGTCATGTCGATGAACGGCACGCGTTTCAGATCGTCGAGCGTCTTCAGCTTGTCCTTGTAGCGCTTGCCGCACAACGGCGTGAGCACGTCGCTGAACAGCCGCGTGGCATGCAAATCGGGATCTGGCTGCACGGCAAAGCGAATCGCGCAGTCGAAATCCTCGCGCGCGAAGTCGACAGTCCGCATCCCCGTCGTCATGCGCACCTCGATCTCGGGGTGCTTGGCCTGGAAGCGATGCAGGCGCGGTGCGAGCCAGCCCAGCGCGAAGGTCGTGACCAGGCTGACGTTGAGCGTACCGGCATTGGCCTTGCGGCCGACCCGCTCGAGCGCGTTCGTCATGCGGTCGAACGCATCGCGCAGGTCGGGCAGCAATGCCTGGCCCTCGCCGGTGATCTCCAGCCCTCGCGGCCGGCGCACGAACAGCGCCACGCCGAGGCGCTCCTCGAGCGCCTTGACCTGGTGGCTGACGGCCGCCTGCGTGACGTGCAGTTCCTCGGCGGCATGGGTGAAGCTTGCGTGACGGGCAGCGGCTTCGAAGGCACGGAGTGCGTTCAGCGGCAATTGCGAGCGGCTCATCTAGGCAACCGGTTCATAGTTTTTCTATGTCTCCCCCAGAGCTTTCATCCTTTGCGCTATTCCATATGATACAGCAAATAGGGCACAGAAACGAGGTCAACGAGGCAATTCTGTCTCGGTCGCCTCAAACGGAGCTAAGCCATGTCGACCCTGTCCAGCGTGCGGGAAATCGCCAACGCGGGAACCCCTTCCTTCTCCTTCGGCCGCGCCGTGGCGCTGCTCGCCGGAACGGTCGTGGTCGGTGTCGAGGCTATCATCACCCGCTCCGAGCTGCGCAAATCCCGCCGCCAACTGGCCGAGCTCGATGATCGCCTGTTGCGCGACATCGGGCTGGATCGCGGCACCGCCCGTTACGAAGCTACCAAGGGCTTCTGGTCCTAATTGAGGGCTTCCGGGTCGGGGGAATTGCCGGCGGGCGCCGGATAGAGCAGGTTGGATTGTCCGCTTACATAGCGTCCATGACCCAGCTCTCTCCCTCCCTCCCCCCCAAGGCGCTCGCCAGCCCCTCCCGTGCTGGCATGCACCCCGACCCGGATTCCTGCTGGGCTGCCGTCCAGCGGCGCGATCGAGCGTTCAACGGCCGATTCTGGTTCTCGGTCCAATCGACCGGGGTCTATTGTCTGCCATCCTGCGCGGCGCGTCCGCCGCTGCGCAAGAACGTGGCCTTCCATCCCTCGCCGGAAGCCGCCGAAGCGGCGGGCTTCCGTCCCTGCAAGCGCTGCAAGCCGCGCGACTGGGAAGCCGAGCTCGGTCTCAGCCGGCCGGTCGCACGCGCCTGCGTGCTGTTCGATGCCGCCGACACCGACCAGCCGCCATCGCTCGGCGAAGTGGCGCGCAAGGTCGGCGTGACCGCCAACACCCTCAGCAAGCGCTTCGTGGCCGAGCTCGGCCTGACGCCGCGCGACTGGCTGATCGCGAGGAAGCGCGAGCGCTTCCGCAAGGCGCTGCGCTCGGGCGAGAAGGTGAGCGAGGCGCTGTACGGCGCGGGCTACGGTTCGCCGAGCCGCGTCTATGAATCGAGCGACAAGACGCTCGGCATGACACCCGCCACCTATGCCAAGGGCGGCGCCGGCGCTCATATCGACTACACCACGGTCGACTCGGACTACGGGCGCGTGCTGGTCGCGGCGACCCGGAAGGGCATCGCCGCGGTGTTCCTGGGCGACAGC
This sequence comes from Reyranella sp., assembly GCF_965279465.1. Classification (NCBI taxonomy): domain Bacteria; kingdom Pseudomonadati; phylum Pseudomonadota; class Alphaproteobacteria; order Hyphomicrobiales; family Reyranellaceae; genus Reyranella; species Reyranella sp. The sequence continues at coordinate 776,655 of NZ_OZ257242.1, read as the reverse complement.
GACAGCATTCTGGAGCGCGACCTGAAGGACGACTTCCCGGCAGCCGATCTCGAGCGCAACGATGCGGTGCTGGCGCCGCGAGTCAAGGGCGTCCTGGCGCGGCTCTATGGCCGCAAGCCGTCGGCGCTCGATGCGCCAGACGTGCCGCTCGACATCATCGGGACCGCCTTTCAATGGAAAGTATGGAAGGCGCTGACCGAGATCCCGGCGGGGCAGACCCGGACCTACGGCGAGATCGCCAGGAGCATCGGCGAACCCACGGCGGCCCGCGCCGTTGGCCGCGCCTGCGCGACCAACCAGGCGGCCGGGGTCATTCCCTGCCATCGCGCCGTCGGTTCCAGCGGTGCGCTGACCGGCTATCGCTGGGGCGTGGCGCGCAAGGAGCGGCTGCTGGCCGAGGAACGCCGGCGCAGCAGCACGTAGAAGGCGCCACTGCCGCCGTGGCGCGGATGGGCAGGCCGCACGCCTGCCACCCGCGCCCGGTTCTCCGCGCGGTCGAGCCAACTCGGGAACTCCGCCCGGATACGGCCGCCGAACACGCGACCTCCTTCGAGGCGCAGTCCCTTTCCGGTCACGATCAGGACGACACGGCGATTCTGGGCCGACGAGTCGGCGATGAAATGCGTGACGGCGCGTTCTGCCGCGGTCAGGGTCATGCCGTGCAGATCGAGCTTGGCCTCGGGCGTGCGCCGCCCTTTCGACAGCGCGCGATCGACGTCGCGATCGAAGGTCTGGTCGGCGACGCCGGGAGCTGCCTCCGTGCGCACCGCCACTCCGCGCGGAGCCGCAGCCGGCGCAATGAATCCTTTCTGTGGCGGCGCAGATTTCCCGGCCGTCGGCCTCGGGACGGTACGTGTCCGGCTGCCCTTGAGGGGCGTTACTCCGGCCATCGCCGCCCGGAACAGATCGACGTCCTTGGCCATGGTTTGATGTAGCGTCAGCCCCGAGGCGGGTCTACACAGCGCGCCATGGCAACCGCGCCCCAAGTCCAGCCCGATCCCGATCTACAGACCGGCCTGCAATATCTGCGCGCCGGCTGGTTCGATCGTGCCGAGCCGCTGTTCCGGATGGCGCATGCCCGCCACGGCGACCGGCCCGAGATCCTGCATTACCTGGCAGTGTGCCTGTCGCAGCGCGGCGCGCTCGGCGACGCCGAGGCACTGTGGCGCAAGGCGATCGCCAAGGACCCCAACGAGCCCATGCTGTCCTACAATCTCGGCTTGGTGGCCCGCCGGCTGGGCAAGCTGGACGAGGCGGCCAAGCGTTTCCGCGACACCATCCGCCGCGCACCGACGCATATCGAGGCGCGGCTGGCGCTGGCCGGCATCCATATCGACCAGAATCGCTTCGCCGCCGCCGAACGCGAGCTGTCCGAGGTGATCGGCAACCTCGATCGTGCGCTCGAGCACGCCGAGGGGGCCCAGCTCCGCCCGATGCAGGCGCGCAGCCGCAACATGCTGGGCCACGTGCTCTATCGCCTCGGCCACTTCGAACCGGCGCTCGAGATCCTCGAACTCGCCTTGCGCGACGCCGGCGAGGACGTGGCGCGGCGCGCGCAGATCCAGGGCGACCGCGCGCTGGCGCTCGGCGGCATGGGCCGTCACGACGAGGCGATTGCCGAGGCCGAGCAGGCGCTGACTCTGGCGCCGCAGAGCGCCAGCCTGAACCACGTCCTGGGCTTCGTGCTGTATTTCGCCGGCCGCGTATCGGACGCCATCGCACCGATCCAGAAGGCGCTCGAGATCGATCCGTCCTTCGCCCCGGCACTGAAGACGCTGGCGCGGGCCCAGTCCGCCGCTGGCCGGCTCACCGACGCCATCAACGTGCTGCTGCGCGCCCTGCGCCAGAATCCGCTCGATCGTGATGCCATCCTGCAGCTTTCGTACGCGTATATAGAGACCGAGCGCTTCCAGCAGGCGCTCGACACCTTGGAACCCTACCTCAAGTCGCTGCCCGACGACGTGGGGGCCCTCAACAACCAGGGCCTTGCGTTGCGCGGCCTCAAGCGCTTCGACGAGGCGCGCAGGGCGTTGAAGCGCGCCTCCCGGCATGCGACCGACGACCCTCTGGTGCTGACCAATCTCGGCGCGGTACTGGTCGATCTCGGGAGGCCGGCCGAAGCGCGGGCGCTGCATGAGCATGCCTTGCGCGGCCTGCCGGGCGATTCGCGGATCCTGACGAACTACGGCATCTGCCTCGCCGCCCTCGGTGAGCGCGATCGGGCCCGCGAAACGCTCGACAACGCGCTGGCGAGCAATCCGAACAACAACGACGCACTGGTCGCGCGCGCAGGCCTCGACGCATGAGCGCCGGCGCCGATCACCTGACGGAGGTCAAGGGCCGCATCGCCGAGGCGGCAAAGACCGCCGGCCGAACAGCGGCCGATGTAACCCTGGTTGCCGTGTCCAAGACGCACGGCGCGGATCGCGTCCGCGAGCTGCTCGATGCCGGACAGCGGGTGTTCGGCGAGAATCGCGTGCAGGAGGCGGAGGAGAAATTTCCCACGCTGAAAGCGGAATATCCCGACCTCGAGTTGCACCTGATCGGGCCGCTGCAGACCAACAAGGCGCGGGATGCGGTGGCGCTGTTCGACGTCATCCAGTCGGTCGACCGCGAGCGCCTGGCCGCGACCCTCGCCAAGGAGATGGAGCGCGCCGGCAAGCGGCCGGCCTGCTTCATCCAGGTCAATACCGGCGAGGAACCGCAGAAGGCGGGCATCCTGCCGGCCGATCTCGACGCCTTCGTCGCCGCCTGCCGCGACGTGCACAAGCTGCCGATCGTCGGGCTGATGTGCATCCCGCCGGTCGACGAGGAGCCGGCGCTGCATTTCGCGCTGCTTGCCAGGATGGCCGCGCGCAACGTACTCTCCAAGGTCAGCATGGGCATGAGCGCGGACTACGAGACGGCGGTGCGCCTCGGCGCCACCCATGTCCGCGTCGGCAGCGCGCTCTTTGGAGCGCGGCACTAGGCTCGAGCCCATGCCGGAGCTGCCCGAAGTCGAAACCGTCCGCCGTGGCCTCCTCGCGCGCATGGTCGGCCATCGCGTCGTTCGTCTGACCCAGCGCCGCAAGGACCTGCGCGTGCCGCTGCCATCCCGCTTCGCGCAGAAGGTCGAGGGGCGCACGATCCTCGCGATCGACCGGCGGGCAAAGTACCTGCTGCTGCGGCTCGACGACGGCCAGACCCTGATCGTCCATCTCGGCATGTCGGGCCGCATGACCCTGCACGATGCACGAAGCGCCTCCGAGCACCCTTTCGAGCGTCATGACCATGTCGTCTTCGATATGGACGATGGTTGGCAGGTTCGATTCAACGATGCGCGCCGCTTCGGCCTCATGCTGCTCGTGCCGACAGACGCCGTCGCGCAGCACAAGGCGTTCAAGGGGCTGGGTCCGGAACCGCTCGACGAGCTGTTCGATGGCGCGGCACTTGCCGCGCGGCTCAAGGGAAGACGCACGCCGATCAAGGCGGCTCTTCTTGATCAGAAGACCCTTGTCGGAGTGGGGAACATCTATGCCTGCGAAGCACTTTTCCTGTCCGGCATATCGCCGCGCCGCTCGGCACACACTGTGCAGGGCGATCGCGCCGCGCGCCTGGTCGGAGCGATCAAGCAAGTGCTGCTGCGCTCGATCGACGACGGCGGCTCGACCTTGCGCGATCATGTCCAGCCGGGCGGTGAGCTCGGCTATTTCCAGACGCGCTTCAACGTCTACGACCGTACCGGCGCGCCGTGCCCGACGCAGGACTGCGGCCATCTCGTCAAGCGATTGGTGCAGTCGGGTCGCTCGACCTTCTATTGCGCGCGCTGCCAGCGCTAGCTAGCAAGGGAGCCACAGGAGGAACGCGTGGCCATCACCTACGAGAACATTCAGACCGAGACAAAGGGCCGGGTCGGCATCGTTCGATTGAACCGGCCGAAAGCGTTGAATGCGCTGTGCGCCGATCTCGTGCGCGAGCTTGGACACGCGCTCGATGCGTTCGAGGCGGATACCAACATCGGTTGCATTGTGCTCACGGGAAGCGAAAAAGCCTTCGCTGCCGGTGCAGACATCAAGGAGATGAAGGACAAGTCGTACCAGGACGTCTTCCTGCAGGACTTCATCACCGTCGGCTGGGAGAAGGTGAGCCAGGTACGAAAGCCGATCGTGGCTGCGGTCGCGGGCTATGCGCTGGGCGGCGGGTGCGAGATGGCGATGATGTGCGATTTCATCATCGCTGCGGAGAACGCGAAGTTCGGCCAGCCCGAAATCACGCTCGGCACGATTCCCGGTGCGGGCGGCACGCAACGACTGCCGCGCTTCGTCGGCAAGTCCAAGGCGATGGACCTCGTGCTGACCGGCCGCATGATGGACGCCGCCGAAGCCGAGCGCTGCGGCCTGGTGAGCCGGGTCGTGCCGCTGGCCCAGCTGATGGACGAGGCGATCGGGGCGGCGGAGAAGATTGCGGGCATGTCGTTGCCCGCGACCATGGTCGCCAAGGAGGCCGTCAACCGCGCCTTCGAGACCACCCTGGCCGAGGGCGTGCGCTTCGAACGCCGGACCTTCCACGCCACCTTCGCATTCGACGATCGGGCCGAAGGAATGAGCGCGTTCGCCGAAAAGCGCAAAGCGGCCTGGAAACACCGGTGATTTCAACGACATGGCGCGGGGTTGACCGGCTTCCGGACGCCCCGTATAAGCGCGCCCTTCCAAAGGACGAGGACTAAATGGCTAATCACAAGTCGGCCGAGAAGCGCGCGCGCCAGACCGAGCGTCGCACCGCCGAGAACAACGCACGGCGCAGCCGCCTGCGCGGCTCGACCAAGAAGGTCGAGGAAGCGATCAAGTCCGGCGACAAGAAGGCGGCGGCCGAAGCGCTGAGGGCGGCGCAGCCGGACATCCAGCGCGGTGCCACTGCGCGCGTGATCGCCAAGAACGCGGCGGCGCGTCGCGTGTCGCGACTCAACGCACGCATCAAGGCGATGGCCTGATAGAGACGTCGCTCCTCGGAGACGATGAACGCCGCTCCCTTCGAGCGGCGTTTTGCTTTTTGGGGGGCGCGCCAAAAATTTTTCCGAAATTTTTTTGACCGATCGGAGCGAAGATCACTTGGCTGCCGATCGGCGAAGTTCATGCAATTCGCTTTTATCGGACGACGTGACGAGGCGGGCGCTAGATGTTGAGGGGCGTCATCGATCGTCGGTGCGTCACGCATCGCGAGGGCTACGAAACGATCGCGTTGTCAATCGGCGCACTTGGAGGACAAGTTGAATCACGTGCGGATGTTTCGATGTAGTCCGTTTGCGCTCGCCAAAGAGTCTGTCTAAGACTCGATCCATCGCGACGGGGCGTGGGGCACTGAGCGCGAGCCAAGGTGGAGATGGGGGGCAATCCTTCTCCGCTGAAACGAGTAAGAAGGAGACGAACCACAGCGCACCAGCAACATGACGATAGGCAGGAAGAGTGGATGTGTCGACGACACCATTCCACGAGCGATCGTCATCCTTGCGCGCTGTGATCTCGACTTCGAACTCAAGGCTCGTAGCCTGTGCCCTGCATCGTAGAATGAAGAGCGGGGGCCATGTCGAACAACAAGATCGCCGGCACGTACGAGGTTTCCCCCGCCGCCGGCTACGCCGGCGATGTGGCGCCGTCGATCGCCTGGAAGATCCTCAACGAGAGCAAGGACGCGGTTCTGATCGACGTGCGCACGCGCGCCGAATGGAACTATGTGGGCCTGCCGGAGTTGGCATCAGCCGGCAAGAAGCCGGCGTTGCTTGAGTGGCAGGTCTTTCCGAGCATGCAGGTGAACCCTGAATTCGTGTCGACGCTTGGGGGCGCAATCGCCGACAAGGACACCCCGCTGCTGTTTCTGTGTCGAAGCGGGGTGAGGTCGGCAGCGGCGGCGAGAGCCATGACCGCTGCCGGATACAGTACGTGTCTAAATGTGAGTGATGGTTTCGAGGGGCCGATGGACGCGCAGGGCAAGCGCGGCTCGGAGGCGGGGTGGAAGGCGTCGGGACTTCCATGGAGACAATCTTGAACAAGCTTCTATCGTCGACGTCGGGCAACGACGCAGCATTCGACCACAAAATTATTGCGGGGGCAGGCATGGATGATGAGGGCCGAAAGGAACTTGAAGCACAGTGGGCTCGGGTTTGTGATCGGCTCCGCAAGGAAATCGGCGACAAGGCCTTCAAGACATGGTTCGGCGAAGTCGAGCCCGGTGAGGCCAGGGCCGGCAAGGTCCGCCTCTATGCGCCGACCCGCTTCGTCCGCGACTGGGTAAGCCGCCACTACGGCGACCGCGTGCTGGCCTATTGGCAGTCGGTGAACACCGAGGTGACGAGCGTCGAGGTCAATCTCGTGCCGCCGCCGGCGCCGCGCCGCGCGAACGACATCATCGCCATGCCGCCGGTTCCGGCCGCGCCGAACTTCCAGCAGCCGATGCCGCGCATGGGGCCTGCCATCGGGCGCGGCAGCGACGACAGCTTCCAGGGACCGGAGGCGCGCCACACCTTCGCCAACTTCGTCGTCGGCAAGCCCAACGAATTCGCCTATGCCGCTGCGCGCAACATCGCCGAGCAGGACCGGCCGCTGCCCGAGCGCAACCCGCTCTATATTTTCGGCGGCGTCGGGCTCGGCAAGACTCACCTGATGCACGCCATCTGGCACGTCATCCGCGAGCGCGATCCCAAAACCCGCGTGCTCTACCTCACGGCCGAGAGCTTCGTGAACCGCTTCATCACGGCGCTGCGCACTAAGAACACCGGCCAGTTCAAGGAGCTGTTCCGCAACGTCGACGTGCTGATGGTGGACGACGTGCAGTTCATCTGCGGCAAGGAGGCGAGCCAGGACGAGTTCTTCTTCACCTTCAATTCGCTGGTCGAGCAGAACAAGCAGATCGTGCTGTCCTCGGAGAAGCCGCCGAGCGAATTGCAGGACATCGAGGAGCGCATGCGCTCGCGACTCGGCTCGGGCCTCGTCGCCGACATCCACTCCTCGACCTACGAGCTGCGTCTGTCGATTCTGCAGACCAAGGCGGAGCATGCACGGGTGCCCGTGCCGATGGCCGTGCTCGAGTTCCTCGCGCACAAGATCAGCACCAACATTCGCGAGCTCGAGGGCGCGTTGAACCGGGTCGTGGCGCACGGCCAGCTGATCGGCCGCGAGATCACGGTCGAGATGGCGCAGGACGTGCTTCACGACCTGCTGCGCCAGGCCGACCGCAAGGTGACCGTCGACGAGATCCAGCAGCGGGTCGCCGCCCACTACAACATCAAGCTCGCCGAGATGAGCTCGCCGCGGCGCGCCCGTTCGGTCGCGCGCCCCCGCCAGGTAGCGATGTACCTCGCCAAGCAGCTCACCACCTTGAGCCTGCCGCAGATCGGCAAGCGCTTCGGCAATCGCGACCATACGACCGTCATGCATGCCGTGCGCAAGATCGAGGAACTGAAGGTTTCCGACCTCTCGATTGCGGAAGATGTCGAGCTGCTCAAGCGCCAGTTGCAGGGCTGAAGCGACTTGAGGACGAGATTTCGAACGGGGCCGATGAGGCCCCGTTTTTCGTTGTTTCATCGGGGCTTAAGCGCCTTCCCGGCGGCGAAATCGCTTCCCGGCTGCGGCCCCCGTGCTATACTTCCCGACCGTTCCGCAATGGCCCGTCCGGCGCTGCGAAACGGGGTGTCCCAACCGGTTATTCTGGCCCTCGTTATAGCGACCGAACCATGAAATTGACGATCGAACGGGCAGCCCTCCTGAAGGCGCTGGCCCATGTGCAAAGTGTCGTCGAGCGCCGGAACACGATCCCCATCCTGTCGAACGTGCTGATCACCGCCCAGAAGGGCCGCCTCAGCCTGGCCGCGACCGACATGGATCTCGCCATCACCGAAACGGTCGAGGCGAACGCTTCCAAGACCGGCTCCACCACCGCGCCCGCCCACACCCTTTACGAGATCGTGCGCAAGCTGCCCGACGGCGCGCAGGTCGAGCTCGAGGCCTCGAGCGACGGCAACAGCCTCACCATTCGCGCCGGCCGCTCGCGCTTCACGCTCCAGTGCCTGCCGCCAGCCGATTTTCCGGCGATGAACGAGGGCGACCTGCCGCATCGCTTCCAGATCCCGGCAACCGACCTCAAGGGCATCATCGACCGCACGCGCTTCGCCATCTCCAACGAGGAGACGCGGTATTACCTGAACGGCATCTATTTCCACGCCGCCAAGTCGGGCGGCACCGACGTGCTGCGCGGCGTGGCGACCGACGGCCATCGCCTGGCGCGGGTCGAGGTTCCGATGCCCAAGGGCGCCGACGAGATCCCGGGCGTGATCGTGCCGCGCAAGACCGTGGGCGAGGTCCGCAAGCTGCTCGACGAGAGCGACGGCTCGGTCGACGTCGAGCTTTCCGATACCCGCATCCGCTTCGCCAGCGGCAACGTCACCCTGATCAGCAAGCTGATCGACGGCACCTTCCCCGACTACGAGCGGGTGATTCCGACCGGCAATGACAAGATTCTGAATGTGCCGTGCAAGGAATTTGCCCACGCCGTCGACCGCGTCTCCACCATCTCGACCGAGAAATCGCGGGCCATCAAGCTCGCTGTCGCCAACGGCGTGGTGACGCTCTCGGCCACCAGCCCGGACGCCGGCAGCGCCACCGAGGAGATCGAAGTCGACTACAAGGCCACCGCTTTGGAGATCGGCTTCAACTCGCGCTACCTGCTCGACATCACCGAGCAGATCGTCGGATCGGAAGCCCGTTTCCTGATGGCCGACGCAGGATCGCCCACCCTGGTGCGTGACGGCGCCGACGAGAGCGCGCTCTACGTGCTCATGCCGATGCGGGTATGACGGCGGCGCCGAACAGCGCTCTTGCCTATAGTCCCGACGCCGCATCCGGCGCTGCGCCGGCCACCCTGGCCGTGCGCCAGCTCCGGCTCACCGATTTCCGCAACTACCGCCAGCTCCGCCTCGACTGCGAGCTGGCACCGGTCGTCCTGGTCGGCGCCAACGGCGCGGGCAAGACCAACCTCCTGGAGGCACTGTCTTTCCTGGTGCCCGGCCGCGGCCTGCGGCGCGCGCGCCTCGACGAGGTCTGCCGCCGCTCACGCAGAGATGAGGCGGGTGCCGCCGCCTGGGCGGTCGCCGCCACCCTCGATACGCCGGACGGGCGGGTCGCCATCGGCACCGGACTGGAGCCGGCTCGCAGCGAGGGTAGCCTGCTGCGCCGGGTGGTGCGGGTCGACGGAAGGCCGGCTGCGAGCCAGACCGTGCTCGGCCTGCATGTCGCCGCCGTCTGGCTGACGCCGCAGCTCGACCGGCTGTTCCTCGACGGTGCCAGCGACCGCCGCCGCTTCCTCGACCGGCTGGTGACGGCGCTGCATCCCGAGCACGCCGGCGACGCCGCGGCCTACGAGAACGCGCTCCGCCAGCGAAGCCGTCTGCTGGGCGAGGGCAACCGCGACCCGCACTGGTTCACCGCGCTGGAAGACACCATGGCCCGCCACGGCGTGGCGCTTGCCGCCAACCGGGCCGACACCGTGCAGCGCCTCGATGCGGCGGCGCGGCTGGGCGTCGGCCCTTTCCCGCGCGCCTCGCTCGCCATGGCGGGCGAGATCGATGGCTGGGTCGCCTCGATGGCGGCCCTCGATGCCGAGGACCGGCTGCGCGCGACACTCGCTGCCAACCGCTTGCGCGATGCCGAGTCCGGCACCACATCCGTGGGGCCGCATCGCAGCGATCTCGCCGTGCGCCACCTCGATCTCGATCTGCCGGCCGCCGAGGGTTCGACGGGCCAGCAAAAGGCCGTGCTGGTCTCGATCGCCCTGGCCCATGCGCGGCTGGTGGCGCTGTCGCGCGGCCGGCCGCCGCTCTTGCTGCTCGACGAGATTGCGGCCCACCTCGATTCGGAGCGCCGCGAGGCGCTGTTCGACGAGGTGGTGGCGCTGGGCGCGCAGAGCTGGATGACCGGCACCGATGCCGAGCTTTTCAAGCCGCTCGCCGGCCGTGCGCAGCTGTTGCGCGTGGCCGACGGATCGATCGCGGCGACCTGACCCTTCCGGGATGTGACGATGAGCGAGAACGAACTGAACCGCGCGACCGCCGGCAACGGCGAGGACTACGATGCCGATTCCATCAAGGTGCTGCGGGGCCTCGAAGCCGTGCGCAAGCGGCCGGGCATGTATATCGGCGACACCGACGACGGCACCGGCCTGCATCACATGGTCTACGAGATCGTCGACAATGCGATCGACGAGTCGCTGGCCGGCTATTGCGACCGGGTCGACGTTGTGCTGCACGGCGACGGCTCGGTCACGGTGCGCGACAACGGCCGCGGCGTGCCGGTCGACATCCATCGCGAGGAGGGCATCTCCGCCGCCAACGTGATCTTCACCCAGCTCCATGCCGGCGGGAAGTTCGACCAGAACTCCTACAAGGTGTCGGGCGGCCTGCACGGCGTCGGCGCCGCGGTGGTCAATGCGCTGTCGGAGCATCTCGACCTGCGCATCTGCCGCAACGGCAAGGAATACTTCATGCGCTTCCGCCACGGCGAGCCCGACAAGGACCTCGAGCTGGTGGGCGACGCGCCGGAAGGCAAGCGCGGCACGGAAGTCACCTTCCTGCCCTCCAAGGAGACCTTCACCAAGACCGAGTACGACTTCGCCACCCTGGAGCACCGGCTGCGCGAGCTCGCCTTCCTGAATTCGGGCGTGCGCATCGTGCTGGCCGACGAGCGCGGGGCAGAGCCGAAGGTCTCCGAATTGTACTTCGAGGGCGGCGTCGAGGCCTTTGCCAAGTACCTCGACCGCAACAAGACGGTGCTGCACAACCCGCCGGTCTCGATCCGCGGCGAGCGCGACGGCATGACGGTCGAAGTCGCCATGCAGTGGAACGACAGCTATCACGAGACGATGCTGTGCTTCACCAACAACATCCCGCAGAGGGACGGCGGCACGCATCTCGCGGGTTTCCGCGGCGCGCTCACCCGTACCCTGAACAAGTATGCCGACGAGGGCGGCATGTCGAAGAAGGAAAAGGTCTCGCTCACCGGCGAGGACATGCGCGAGGGCCTGACCTGCGTGCTGTCGGTCAAGGTGCCCGATCCGAAATTCTCCTCGCAGACCAAGGACAAGCTGGTCTCCTCCGAGGTCCGGCCCGTGGTCGAGTCGGTGGTTGGCGACAAGCTCGGCCAATGGTTCGAGGAGCACCCGACGGAGACAAAGAAGATCCTCACCAAGGTGGTCGAGGCCGCCGCCGCGCGCGAGGCCGCCCGCAAGGCGCGCGAACTCACCCGGCGCAAGGGCGCGCTCGATGTCAGCTCGCTGCCCGGCAAGCTCGCCGATTGCCAGGAGCGCGATCCGGCGCTCTCCGAGCTGTTCATCGTCGAGGGCGATTCGGCCGGCGGCTCGGCCAAGCAGGGCCGCAACCGCGCCAACCAGGCGATCCTGCCCCTGCGCGGCAAGATCCTGAACGTCGAGCGCGCGCGCTTCGACAAGATGCTGTCGTCAGCCGAGATCGGCACGCTGATCACCGCGCTCGGCACCGGCATCGGCCATGACGACTTCACGCTCGACAAGCTGCGCTACCACAAGATCATCATCATGACGGACGCCGACGTCGACGGCAGCCACATCCGCACGCTGCTGATGACGTTCTTCTATCGCCAGATGCGCGACCTGATCGAGCGCGGCCATCTCTATATCGCCCAGCCGCCGCTGTTCAAGGCGGCCAAGGGCAAGTCGGCGATCTACCTCAAGGACGAGCGCGCGCTCGACAACCACCTGATCGACAGCGGACTGGAAGGCGCCACCTTCAGGCTGGGCGACGGCACGGTACAGGCCGGGGACGACCTGCGCCGCACCGTCGACATCGCCCATTCGGTCGCCAACCTGGTGAAGCCGCTGTCGCTGTCGCGCAGGGTCACCAGCCAGGCGGTGATCGAACAGGCGGCGATCGCGGGTGCCCTCAATCCCGATATCCTCGCCGATGCCACCCTGGGCAAGCAAACGGCGGACTACATCGCCCGACGGCTCGACGCGGTGAGCCCCGTGCTCGAGCGCGGCTGGGCAGGCGACCCGACGCCCGACGGCGGCCTCGTCTTCACGCGCCGCCTGCGCGGCGTCAACGAACGTCACGTGATCGACGGCCCGCTGATCAAGAGCGCCGAGGCCCGCAAGCTCGACGCGCTCGCGTCCGAGCTGCAGGCCGTCTACATGCGGACCGGTGTCTTTGCAGTGAAGGACAAGGAGACCAGCATCTCCTCTCCCACCGAGCTCTACGCCGCGGTCCTCGATGCCGGGCGCAAGGGCGTTGCTATCCAGCGCTACAAGGGTCTGGGCGAGATGAATCCCGACCAGCTTTGGGAGACCACACTCGATCCCGAGGCGCGCACGCTGCTGCAGGTCAAGATCAACCATGCCGACGAGGCCGACGAGATCTTTGCCACGCTGATGGGCGACGTCGTCGAACCGCGGCGCGACTTCATCCAGGAAAACGCCCTCAAGGTCGCCAATCTCGATGTCTAGGATCATCTCCCTGCTGCTCGCCCTCGTCCTCCTGCCAGGGGCCGCGTTCGCACAGGCACCGACAGTCGAGCCGGGCACCAGGCTTTCCTTCCCACCGACGCTCGGCGGAGCGACGCTGACCCAGTCGGCAAGTCGAGGCGGCGGATCGAGCTACCAGTACGCCACGCCCAATGGCATGGAAGTGATCGTCGACGTCTACGGCGGTTCGCGGCGCGCTCCGAACGGCAGCAGCCATCCCACGATCCTGAACCAGTTCAACGACGAGCTCTCGAGCCTCGCCCAGCAGGCGGCCGCGTCGGGCCTGTCGAGCTTCGAGAAGCCGGCCGTGCCGTCGGCCTGCACCTACGGCGCGTACACGTTCCGCTGCACCACCTTTAGCGCATCGGGCGGCAACGCCGGCCGCATCTCCGGAAAGCTCCTCCTCATCGGCTATCGCGAGCACTTCCTGAAGATCGTCATCAACTGGGCGCAGAGAAGCGGCCAGACCGCCGCCGACGCCGACAAGGTGCTGAACACTTTCGTGCCGGCCCTGATGCCGGGGCGCTGAGTCTGGCCGTCTCATGGCTGGGAGCGCGGCTCTCCAGAGCCGCTCATGGGCACGGCAACCGAAGGAAGAGCGGCTCTGGAGAGCCGCGCTCCCAGCAAAGATCCTGACCCGCGCTACAGCACCATCTGAGTCTGGGTGACGACCGCCACGAGCTTGCCCTCGGCAGTGGTGATGCGCGTCGTCCAGACCTGGGTGCGCCGCCCGCGATGGATCGGAGTGGTCTCGCCGATCACGGTCGTGCCGACCGGCGCCGGCCCGACGAAGTTGGTCTTGCTCTCGATCGTCGTGGTACCTTTGCCTTCCGGCAAGTTCAGGACCGTGGCGGCGGCGCCCAGCGTATCGGCGAAGGCCATCACCGCGCCGCCGTGCAGTATGTCGGGCCGCGTGCAGAGCTCGGGCGTGACCACCATCTCGGCCTTCACGCCCGCCTCGCTCGCGGCGACGAACTTCAGCCCCAGCACCTTGGCGAAAGGCAGTTGGCGGTCGTTCAGGAACTGAAGCTTGTCCATGGTCGTCTCCGTTCAGAGGGCGGCGCCGAGCCGGCGCAGGCCGAGATACTCCAGGATGGCGATGTCGGCCACGATCACGGCCACGACGACGATGCCTGCGATACCCGCGGTGGTCCACGACGCAGGCAGCACCAGCACCAGGGCACTTGCCGCGACCCAGGCGATGTCGGCGGCGAAGATCGCGCGCGCCCAGCCTTGGGGCAATGTCTCGCGCGAGGCAACCCAGCCGCAGATCACGCCGAACAGCACCACGCCGATGCCCAGGAGCTCGAAGACGACGGCGAGGTCGAGGCCCGCCACCGAGAGCGGGGCATGGGTGGCCCAGGCGGCGAAGGGCGCGGCACAGGCCACCCCAATGGCGCCGGAGACGACGGAGAAGATGGCGTTGCCCCACAGGGTACGCCGCAGCAGACGGTCGGATGAAGCGTTCATGACGTTCTCCTCGAGTTGAGCGAACGCCCCGAGACTTCGGCCGGAACCGGCCGGCCGGCAATTACGGGAGAGGTAATCGGCGGGCCGTCGGGCCGATGCTAGTCTTCCGGGCATGATGAACACCGCCCTGCCTGCCTCGGCCGTCCAGGCCGACCTGTTTGGCCCCATGCTGCGCGCCTGGCGCCGCCGGCGAGGCGCCAGCCAGCTCGCCCTCGCGCTGCAGTCGGGCGTGTCGCAGCGCCATGTCAGCTTCCTCGAGTCCGGCCGCGCCCGGCCCAGCCGCGAGATGGTGGTGCAGCTCACCTCCGCGCTCGATGTCCCGCTGCGCCAAAGGAATGCCATGCTGCTCGCCGCAGGCTTCGCGCCGGTCTATCGCGAGAGCAATCTCGCCGCCCCCGAGCTCGCGCCGGTACGCCAGGCGATCGACCGCATCCTCAAGCAGCAGGAGCCCTACCCGGCGATCGTGGTCGACCGGCTGTGGAACCTGCTGCAGGGAAATGACGCGGCCAACGCCTTCACCCTGTTCCTGTTCGAGGGCCCACCGCCCGCCTCGCCGCCGGGCAAGGGCCCGAACATCCTGCGCTGGATGCTCGATCCCCGGGCGTTGCGCCCCAAGCTTTCCAACTGGGAGCAGGTCGCCCGCCATCTCGTCTCGACCACCTATGCCGAGATCCTGGCCGACGGTGGCGAGCCCAAGGCACTGGCTTTCATCGAGGAGGTCATGGCCTTCCCCGACGTGCCGGCCTCGTTCCGCAAGCTGCGCTTCGAGGAGCGGCCGCAGCCGGTGCTGACGCTCGACTATATCGTCAGCGGCCGCTCGCTCTCGGTCTTCACCACCATCGCCACTCTCGGCACGCCGCAGGACGTCACCCTGCAGGAAGTCCGCATCGAGTGCTTCTTCCCGGCCGACGACCGCAGCGACGCGCTCTTTAAGAGCCTGGCGGCGCGGCGGTAGAACGGATCATCTTCCGGACTGCGGGCCTAACCCAGATTGTCGACGTCGTTGCGCAGGCTCTGCCCGGCGCGGAAACGGGCAAGGTTGTCGAGAAAGATCTCGAAGATCGCCTCGTTCTGGCCGAGCGAATGGCTGGCGGTGTGGGGCGAGATCAGGACGTTGGGCATGTCCCAGAGCGGCGAGGCCGGATCGAGCGGCTCGCGCTCGAACACATCGAGATAGGCACCGGCGAGATGACCGCTTTGCAGCGCGGCGATCACGTCCTTCTCGACCGCGATCTCGCCGCGCGAGACGTTGATGAAGTGCGAGCCGGCCGGCATGGCGGCGAAGACCGTTGCGTTGGCGATGCCGCGCGTCTGTGGCGAGGCCGGGCAGCACAGGATCAGCCAATCCGCCTGCGGCAATACGCTCGCCAGATCGGCATAGGCGAGGACGCGCTCTAACTCCGGCGCCGGTTCGGCCGTGCGGCGGACGCCGATCGAGGTCATGCCCAGCACCTTCAGGAGTGCCGCAATGTTGCGGCCGATCGGGCCCATGCCGACGATGACGGCGCGTTGCCCCTTGAGATCACGCGGCGAGCGTTCTGCCAACCGCGGCTCCCAGGCGTGGCGGCGCTGGGCATCGGCCAGCAGCGGAAAGCGCCGGTTGATCGCGATCAGCGCGCCCAGCACGCTGTGCGACACCGTCACCGCCGTCGCGCCCGACGCGGTGGTCACTTTTACGCCACGTCCGCGCAGTTCACGATAGATCGGCCGTTCGGCGCCGGCGGGATGGATCTGCAGCCATTTCAGGCTGGGCGACTTGCGGACCACCGCATCGAAGCCCGCGAGCTCGGGCGTGGGATTGTTGGAGCTCGACTTGCCGGTGACCTCGCGGGTCATGAAGGCGATGTCGGCGTCGCAGGGGCCGGATGCGGCGAGCGCGTCCTCCGACGTCACGAAAGTCAGGTCGGTGGCTGCGGTCTGGATTCGGTCGCCCCAGGTACGCAGGGCATAGTCGGATAGGAGAAGCTTCGGCATCCGCCGATCTTATACGGTGCTTCGTGCCTCGCGCAGTGCCTCGTCGATCGTCTCGCGATAAAGGCCAAGAGGCGGCGTCACGCCGGCAGCGGTCAGCGAATGGCGCACGGCGGGGCTGGTGCCGGTGAGGAACAGCCGCACCTTGTCGCGCGCGGTGCTGCGCGCCAAGGAAAAGATGACATTCGCAGCCGTAGAATCCACGAAGGGAACCGAGGCGAAGTCGAGAACGAACGCCTTGTGCCGATCGCCGATCCGGTCGAGCACGGCGGTCACCATAGACGCCGTGCCGAAGAAGAACGCCCCGGTCAGGCGATAGACCACCACGTCGCTGTCGACGACATCCGCCGCATCGTAGGGCGTGCGCGGCTTGGAGGTGTCGGCCTGGTCGGCCGCCACCATGGGCGTGCCGGACTGGATGGCCGCCGTCTGGGACAGGCGATGGAGAACGACGACGGTGCCGATCGCGCAGCCCACCACGATCCCTTCGGTGAGGTCGCGCAGAACGGTGAGTCCGAAGGTTGCCAGCAGGACGGCCGCGTCGCCGCGCGAGCTGCGCAGCAGTGCGACGAATTCGTGCTTCTCCGCCATGTTCCAGGCAACCACAGCGAGGACGCCGCCGAGCGCCGCGAGCGGGATGTAGGAGGCAAGCGGTGCCGCCACCAGGATGAACAGCAGCAGGAACACCGCATGCGCCATTCCGGCGACGGGCCCTCGCGCCCCCGCCCGCACGTTGGTGGCGGTTCGAGCGATCGTGCCGGTGACGCAGATGCCGCCGAACACCGCCGAGCCGATGTTGGCCGCGCCCTGCGCCACCAGCTCGCAGTTCGACCGGTGGCGGCGGCCGGTCATGCCGTCGGCCACCACAGCCGACAGAAGCGATTCGATGGCGCCGAGCAGCGCGAAGGCGAGTGCATCGGGCAATACGGCCTGGATCTTCGCGAGCGACAGGACGGGAAGATGCGGCGCCGGCAGCGCTGAGGGAATGCCGCCGAAGCGCGTGCCGATGGTCTCGACCGGCAGGCTGAAGGCCGCGGTCGCCAGGGCCGTCAGCGCAACGGCGATCAGCATGCCCGGCCAGTGGGGACGCCACCGACGCAGGCCAACGATCAGGCCGATCGAGACCCCCGCAAGCGCCACCGCCACCGGATTGATCGTCCCGCTGGCCTGTGCGAGCGCGGCGAGCTTCGGCACGATCTCGCCCGGTTCCTTGCCAGCAAGCGTGAGGCCGAAGAGATCGCGGATCTGGCTCGCGAAGATGATGACCGCGATGCCGGCGGTGAATCCCACCGTCACCGGATAGGGAATGAACTTGATGTAGGTTCCCAGCCGCAGGAAGCCCGCCGTCATCAGCAGGAGGCCGGCGATCGCAGTCGCCAGCACCAGGCCGTCGATTCCGTGGCGATCGACCGCTGCAGCAACGAGGACGATGAAGGCGCCTGCCGGCCCGCCGATCTGGAAGCGGCTGCCACCCAGCGCCGACACCAGGAAGCCGCCGACGATCGCCGTGTAGAGGCCGCGCTCCGGTGTCGTGCCGGAGGCGATCGCGATCGCCATCGAGAGCGGCAACGCCACGATCGCTACCGTGAGGCCGGCCATGATGTCGGCCCGCAGCGCCTGAAGGCCGTAGCCCTCGCTCAGGATCGTGATCAGCTTTGGCGTGAAGAGCGCGAGGAAGCTTGGCCGCTCTGCGGCCGGGCTGAAGGAGGTGTCGGCGGTCATTTTAACCAGAACTTTCTGTATAATAGGATTATTGGAGCACGCCGCGGCCCCGCTTGTCTTGATTCAAATCAGAAGGCGCCGTAGCGCGACCGCTCGCCCTGCCGCCGGCGGATGCGGTGAAAGCGTCGACGATGCGGGGCGATGATGTCGGCCGCGCCCCAGCGCTTCGTGGATCAGCCCTCCCGTCCGACCGGCGAGCGCCAGCGAGGCCGCCGGCATTGGGCGCCACCGAGGAGCGCTGGCTGAGGCAGGTGAGACTATCGGCAGCGTGACGATCGGGAAGTCGACGCCGGTATGGCGAGGCGGTTCATTCCTTCCTGTCTCCCTCACGCGCCGGCAACGCCTTGACCCTCTCGACCGCGCCCGCGAAGTCGGGCGGCGCGTCGGCGCGGCAAGGCAGCGGCCAGCGCGGATCGGGTGCATCGATGAATTCGTCGCGCAGGCGCGCCGCGCACTCGTCCTGGCTCGAGACGCCGTGGCCCTGGGCGCGGAAGAGCACGTGGCGCGATTCGGGAAGGTTCTTCGCCGCATCGCGGCCCCAGTTCGCCGGCGTCAGCCAATCGTAGCCACCGCTCATCAGCAGGGTCGGAACTGAGGCCGTGACCGGCTGGCGTTCGGCAGCCGTGGCCACCGGCACGCGCCACACCGGACAGAAGGCCGCCAACTTGCTGAGCTGCGCGCTGAGGCTGTAGACGCCGCCCGCCTGGATCGCGCGTTCGCGCGCACCCTGGTCGACGCCCGCCCAGGTCTCGCGGCATTCGATGGTGTTGAACAAGCCGCCGAATTGCTGCGCGTTGGTCTCGAGCAGGCCGCCGTCGTCCTCCTCGAGGTCCTCGGCGAACTGCTTCACCAGCCGCCTGTCGCCGCGCTTCAGCGCTGTCACGGCCTCGGGCACGAGCGCCGCCTCGCCCTGCCGCATCATGTGCAGCAGCACCAGCAGCAGCTTGGCGCCGTCGAGCTTCACCACCTGCGGCCCGTCCTCGAGCGCCAGCGTCATCTGGAGCGGCGTGCGATCGGCTTGCGCGAGCACGGCCCTGACGTTGGCGGCGAGGTCGGGATTGCGCTCGCGGCAGAGCTTGTCCGACGCGCACTCGGCGTAGAGCTGCTCGAACACGGTGCGGACGATCTCCGGCTCGTTCTGCTCGCCGTTGATCTGCGGCGGGTACACGCCGTCGAGCACGGCGGAACGCACGATGCCGGGATGACGGCGCATGGTCTCGAGCGCCCAGCGCGTGCCGTAGGAGATTCCGTAGAGGTTCACCTTGGAGAGCTGCATCGCCTTGGCGAGGTCGGCGACGTCGTCGGCCAGTGCCGGCGTCGAGTACATCGCGAGATCGATCTTGCGCTTGTCGAAGTCGGCGCGGCAGCGCAGCAGGATCTCGCGCTCCTGCGGCTCGGTCACGGCGCGGCGCCTGGCACGCGCCGGCTCCGACGTCCGCGCCTCGAAGCAGTCGAGGTTGGGCGTCGAGCCGCCCGCGCCGCGCTGGCTGAGGATGATGACGTCGCGGCGGCGGCGGATAACGGTGGTGTCGTTCCACCAATCACCTTCCGCCAGCGGGTCCGCGCCGGCGGTCGACGCGACGAGCGGCGAATCGCCGGGGCCGCCGGCGAGATAGATTACCGGATCGGCAGCGAGCGGCCGCTTTGCCTTGAGCACCGCGACCTTCAGCCGGACTTCCTGGCCCTTGGGGCTGGCGCGGTTCTCGGCCACGACCAGGGTGTAGCACTCGAGCTTGTCGCCGCGCGGCGGACGGAAGACGCAGCGATCGCGCTCCAGCCGTGGCATCGCCAGCGCGCCGTCGGCAAGGAGCGCAAGAAGCAATGCCACCAGCAACACGCGGAGGCAGGAGATCATTGTTTCGTTCTGCCACATAACTGCTTGTGACGGCATGAAGTAATTCTATGGGAGACCCCTCGGCCGATCGCTTGCAAGCTGCGTCCCCTCGCCGCAAGTTCCCCGCCATGACATCACGCTCCTACTGGACCGCCGTCTGGTGCGGCTTCCTCGTCCTCGCGATCGGTCTCGGCGTCCGCCAGAGCTTCGGCATCTTCCTCAAGCCCGTCTCGGCTGAATTACACGTCGGCAGAGAGTTATTTTCCTTCGGCACCGCGCTCTCGATGCTGCTGATGGGCTTCTGCGCACCCTTCGTCGGCCGTCTCGCCGACCGCTTCGGCTCCGCGCCGACCATCGCCGGCGGTGGCGTGCTCTACGTGCTGGGCATGATCGTCACCGCCACGATGCACGATGGGTTCATGCTCATCCTGGGCAACATCCTGGTCGGCATCGGCCTGTCGGCCGCCTCCTTCGGCCCTGTGCTCGGCGTGATCCTGCGTACGGCGCCGCCGGAAAAGGTCGCTCTCGCGGTCGGGCTCTGCTCGGCCGGCGGCTCGTTCGGGCAGTTCTTCATCGTGCCGCTGGCATCGGTGCTGCAGGGCTATTTCGGCGACTGGCGCCCCACAATGTGGGCGCTGACGGCGCTTGCCGCGCTGGTCATGCTGCTGCCGCTCGGGCTCAACGACAGCCGCCAGATCGCCGCCAACAAAAAGAAGGCAGGCGGCAATCAGACCTCGGGCCAGGCGCTGTCGGAAGCGTTCCGTCTGCCCAGCTACTGGTTGCTGGTCGTCGGCTTCTTCGTCTGCGGCTTCCACGTTGCTTTCGTCGGCGGCCATCTGCCCGCCTACATCTCCGACAAGGGCATTGGCCTGTCGCTGTTCGGCATCAAGCTCACGCCAGCCGAGCTGGGCGGGTGGAGCATCGGCATGGTCGGCCTGTTCAACATCGTGGGCTCCATCTTGTGGAGTGCGATGGCCAGCCGGCACCAGCGCAAGAATCTGCTGTCGCTGCTCTACCTGCTGCGCTCGGTCGTCTTCCTCGGCTTCGTCCTGGCGCCGCTGTCGGCGGCCTCGGTGCTGGTCTTCGCCGCGGCGCTCGGCTTCCTGTGGCTCGGCACGGTGCCGCTCACCAACTCCCTGGTCGGCTACATGTTCGGGCCGGTGCACATGACGATGCTGAACGGCATCGTGTTCCTCGGCCATCAGGTCGGCAGCTTCCTGGGAGGCTGGGGCGCCGGCAAGCTGTTCGACCTCCAGGGCAACTACGACACGATGTGGTGGATCGCGATCGGGCTCGGCGTGGTCGCCGCCCTGCTGCACTGGCCGATCGTCGAGAAGCCCGTGGCGCGGCCGCAGTTTGCCGCACAGCCCGCATGACGAGCGGCTGGCGCTCCCTGCTCGCGTGGAGCGCCGCCGCCCTGCTCGTGGCCGTCATCGCCGTGACGTTCGTGCTCTGGGGCACGAACGGCCCGGCCTACCTCGTCGACCTGATCGCGGCATACTGCCTTTGATCTGCTCCTCCTGCCCGCCGTGTCCAACGTAAGACTTGGCGCGGCAACCGGCGATGCTCTCGACCCGACACGCTGGGAACTCAGAGCTGCGGAAAAACCCGTGGCCATACCTCCTGCGGCGGCGGGACCGGGTAGAAGCTGCGTGCGCCGGCACGATGCCGCGAGGCCAGCGCACGCTCGAGTGCACGGATCAGCTGTTCGCCCGTTATGGGCTTTGCCACGACAGGCACGAACGGATTGGACCGCGGGATCCCGCCAAGCGGGGTATCTGCCAACCACACGAAGGGGATGTTGTCGCCGGCCAACCGGTCGGCAACCACCGACGCCGCGTCGTCCTCGAGTTGCAGGTCTACTACCGCTCCATCGATCGGGCGGCGACCGGTCAACCGGTCAGCCTCGTCCGCCGAAGCGGCCGGACCGACGGCGCGATAGCCTGCGCACCGAAGGATGCGCTGCACGTCGAGCGCAAGCTGCGCCTCACGCGTAACGACGAGAATCCGTCCGCGCGGAGGATCATCCGCCAACGCGGTTCTTGGCAGGTGCCGCTGAGGGGACGTCGCGGTCGAGATGGCGGGCAACATCGGCCGACGGACATGGCTGCGAAGGGAAGGAAAAGTGGGAAACGGCGCTTCTTGCCCATGGCCGGGCAGGGAAGCAGCTGACGCGAGTGTCATGACGTACCTCCTGACTGGAAATGGATGGGACGCGGACGGCGGGCACCGCGTTCTGCAGCGCCCTCCGCCTGCCTGTTTCATTTTACTGCTGCGTGATCGTGCGCTGGGCCGCCTGCGCCTCGATGCGGATCGCGCGCGGCTTCTTCTCCTCCGGGATCTCGCGCTTCAGCTCGATCGTGAGCAGGCCGTTGGCCAGCTTGGCGCCCACGACCTTCACGTGATCGGCAAGCTGGAAACGGCGCTCGAAATTGCGCCCGGCGATGCCGCGATAGAGATACTCCTTGTCGGCCTCGCTGTTCGGCGCGGTCTGGCCGGTGACCAGGAGCTCGCTCTCCTTCTGCGTCACGTTCAGCTCGCTGTCGGCGAACCCTGCCACCGCCATCACGATCCGGTAAGCGTCGTCGCCTGCCTTCTCGATGTTGTAGGGCGGGTAGCCGGTCCCGTTGGTCTGGGTGGCCACCGAATCGAGCAGGTCGAAAACCCGATCGAAGCCCACGGTGGCGCGATAGAACGGTGCAAAGTCGAAGTCGTTACGCATGGTCATCCTCCTCTGAGCGATGGGTTGCTGTCGGCCCCCGATGGGCGGCCGCCTCTCCGACGGCAGCGCACGATGCCGCCATCGGTTGTCCGATCTAGTATTCCGTCCGCTCCCGTCAAGGGCGTGGATACTCTTCCGAAGGCTCGTGGCGAGTTCGGGTATCTGGCCCGTCAGTCCGGTCTGGCCGGCGCCGAACGCTGGCCATTCGAGTCCGCGCCAGGAGACAGGCGGCAATGCGACACCGCGACGACCTATTGACCTTCGAAGGCAGAAGCCGGAAATCGTCCGGCGACCGTTGGCTCGCTCCGGGGCAGACACGCATGCGCCTGCCCGCGCCAGCGATTGAACCGGGAGGGGAAATGCGCACGCCCTGCAAGCGCCCAGCCCGGACGCCGGGTGGAATTCAGCGTCGGCATGACGCCGGCCGCCATCGCATCGGTGTTTCGCCGTCGCTGCGCGGACCGTCGGGCCTGGCAGGCCGGGGATCATGACACGTCCCCGCATTGGACTGGCGCTCGGCAGCGGTGCTGCCCGCGGATGGGCGCACGTCGGCGTCATCGCTTCTCTGATCGAAGCCGGCATCGAACCCGACATCGTGTGCGGCACGTCGATGGGGGCACTGGTCGGCGCGGCCCATGTCGCCGGACGGCTGGTCGAGCTCCGGCAATGGGCCGAAACGATGACGTGGCGCAAGTTCGCCCGCTTGACGGATCTTCGTCTTTCGGGCGGCGGGTTGATCAGCGGCCGGCAGGTGGTCGCCTTCCTGCAGGACCTGGGTATCGGCGAGCCCATCGAGAGCTACGCCACCCAGTACGCCGCCGTCGCCACGGACATGGCGACCGGTCGCGAGATCTGGCTGCAGACCGGGCCGATCCATGAGGCGGTGCGCGCCTCGATCGCACTGCCCGGGATTTTCAGTCCGGCCAGGATGCGGGACAAGTGGCTGCTCGATGGCGGCCTCTCAAATCCGGTCCCCGTCTCGGTCTGCCGCGCCCTCGGCGCGGAAGTGATCATCGCGGTCAATCTCAATGGCGAGCTGCTGGGGCGGCGCTTTACCGAACCGGAGCCACCCGCCACGACTGTGCCGTCGCGCATCTCGATGGAGGTCGTCCGCCGCTTGATCGGCAAGTTCCCTGCGGCGCTGGGGCACAAGAAGGTCCCGGCCGAACGTGAACCGCCGCGCGGGACTTCGTCCGCTCCGGGTTATTTCGATGTGCTCGCGACCTCGATCAACATCATGCAGGACCACATCACGCGCACCCGTCTGGCGGGAGAGCCGCCCCACGTGATGCTGGTTCCAAGGCTGCGCAGCATCGGCCTGATGGAATTCGGCCGCGCCGAGGAGGCGATTGCCGAAGGCCGCGCGTGTGTCGAACAGGCGCTGCCGACACTGCGGCGGTATCTGTAGACGACCTTTCTTCGCGAGCGCCGCGCAGGAGAGAAGGACCTAGAGAACGAACTTGCTGAGATCGGCGTTCTTGGCCAGCTCGCCGACGCGCTCGCGGACATAGGCCGCGTCGATCTCGACTTTCGTGCCGGACTTGTCCGACGCGGTGAAGCTGATCTCCTCGAGCAGCTTCTCCATCACCGTGTGCAGCCGGCGGGCGCCGATGTTCTCGACCGTCTCGTTGATGTCGGCCGACAGCCGCGCGATCTCGTCGATGGCGTCGTCCTTGAAATCGAGCTCTACCTTCTCGGTCGCCAGCAGCGCCTTGTACTGCTTGACCAGGCTTGCTTCCGGCTCGGTCAGGATACGGCGGAAGTCATCCTTGTTGAGCGAGGCGAGGCTGACCCGGATCGGCAGGCGGCCCTGCAGCTCGGGCAGCATGTCCGACGGCTTGGAGAGATGAAAAGCACCCGAACAGATGAACAGCACATGGTCGGTCTTCACCGGCCCGTGCTTGGTGTTCACCGTGGTGCCTTCGATCAGCGGCAGCAGGTCACGCTGCACGCCCTCGCGGCTCACGTCGCTGCCGCTGCGCAGCTCGCCGCGCGCGGTGATCTTGTCGATCTCGTCGATGAAGACGATGCCGTTCTGCTCGACCGACTCGCGCGCCTCGCGCACGACCTTCTCCTGGTCGAGGAGCTTGTCGCTCTCCTCGCGGACCAGGGCCTCGTGTGCATCGGCCACCGTCATCTTGCGCTTCTTGGTGCGGCCGCCGAACGCCTTGCCCAGCATGTCGCCGATATTGATCATGCCGACCGACGCGCCGGGCTGGCCCGGGACCTCGAACTGCATCGGCCCACCCGTGTCGGCGACCTCGATCTCGATCTCGCGGTCGTTCAGCTCGTTGTTGCGCAGCTTGTGGCGGAAGCGCAGCTTGGTCTCCTCGCTCGCGCTCGAGCCACACAGCGCATCGATCACGCGATCCTCCGCGCCGAGCTCGGCCTTGGCCTTCACGTCCTTGCGCAACCGCTCGCGCGTCATGTCGAGCGAGGATTCCATCAGGTCGCGCGCGATCTGCTCGACGTCGCGGCCGACGTATCCAACCTCGGTGAACTTGGTCGCCTCGACCTTGAGGAACGGCGCGTCGGCGAGCTTCGCCAGACGGCGCGCGATCTCGGTCTTGCCGACGCCGGTCGGGCCGATCATCAGGATGTTCTTGGGCAGCACCTCCTCGCGCAGCGCCTCGGGGAGCTGCAGCCGGCGCCAGCGGTTGCGCAGAGCGATCGCGACGGCGCGTTTGGCGTCCTGCTGGCCGACGATGTGCTTGTCGAGCTCCGACACGATCTCGCGGGGGGAAAAGTCGTTGCTCATCAGGCGACCTTGAGTTTCTCGATGACGAGATTGTGGTTGGTATAGACGCAGATGTCGGCGGCGATGCCCATTGCCTTGCGTGCGATCGCCTCGGCATCCATGCTCTCGATGTCGAGCAGCGCCCGCGCCGCGGCCAGCGCGTAGTTGCCGCCCGAGCCGATGGCGATGATGCCGCCTTCCGGCTCCAGCACGTCACCGGTACCCGACAGCAGCAGCGACACGTCCTTGTCGGCGACGGCCATCAGCGCCTCGAGGCGGCGCAGGTAACGGTCCGTGCGCCAATCCTTGGCCAGCTCGATGGCGGCGCGCAGGAGCTGGCCGGGATGGCGCTCGAGCTTGGCCTCGAGCCGCTCGAACAGGGTGAAGGCGTCGGCCGTGGCGCCGGCGAAGCCGGCGATGATCTGGCCGTTGCCGAGGCGGCGGACCTTCTTGGCATTGCCCTTGACGATGGTCTGGCCCATCGAGACCTGGCCGTCGCCCGCCATCACCACCTCGCCGCCCTTGCGGACAGACAGGATGGTCGTGGCATGCCAGCCGGGAGACTGGGTCGAATCTGATTGTAGGGACATGGCGACCTAAATAGGCATTTACGACGGCAAATCAATCATCATGCTAACCTGCCGGCATGACCACCGAAGCCCCCATCATCGTCATCGGCGCCGGCATCGTCGGGACTGCCACAGCCCGGGCCCTGCAGCGCGCCGGGCACGCCGTCACCCTGCTCGATAGCGCCGAGCCCGGCCGGGCGACCTCCTACGGCAATGCCGGCTTCATCGCCATCGACCACGTGCTGCCGCTGGCCCGGCCGTCGACCCTCAAGCGCGTGCCGCAAATGCTGATGGACCGCAACGGGCCGCTCACCGTGCATCCGCCCAGCATCCCCTACCTGCTGCCCTGGATGGCCCGTTTCGCGCGCGCCGCCTACAGCATGACCGAGGTACGCAAGGGCGTGGATTCCTTCGGGCCGCTGATGGCCGAGGCCAACGTCGCCTGGAAGGCGGAGATCCAGGCCTCGGGACTGGGCGAGCTGTTCAAGAGCCGCGGCGCGCTCTACGTCTACGAAAGCGAGATCTCGTTCGCGGCCAGCGCAGAGGAGCGCGAGCTGCAGAGAGCCAAGGGCACCGAGTTCGAGATCGTCGACGGCAACCGCGCGCGCGAGCTGGCGCCGGGCCTCTCCAGCCACATCGTGCGCGGGGTGTACTACCCGCACGGCATGCACACCATCAATCCGTACCGCGTCGTGGAGAGCCTGGCGGAACGCTTCGCCTCGGACGGCGGCACGATCCAGCGGGGCCGTGTGCGCGGCTTCAAGCGCGCCGGCAACCAGGTCACCGACGTACAGCTCACTGACGGCGAGTTGCCCGCGAAAGCAGTGGTGATTGCGGCCGGCCGCGCCTCGGGCGAGCTCACGCGCGTGCTCGGCTTCAACGCACCGCTCGTGGCGGAGCGGGGCTATCACGTGATGCTGGCTCCCGACAATGTGCGCTTCGACATGCCGGTCAGCCCGGCCGAACGCGGCTTCTTCATAACGCCGATGGAGGAAGGCCTGCGCGTCGCCGGGACGGTCGAGCTCGCGGCGCCGCACCAGCCGCCGTCCTGGCATCGCGCCGACCTGCTGATCAAGCATCTCAAGGACATCTTCCCCGGCGTCGGCGGCGCCGAGCAGAGCCGCTGGATCGGCGAGCGTCCGAGCCTGCCCGACTTCCGTCCCGCCATCGGTCGCGCGCCGCGGCTGGCCAATGTCTATTGCGGCTACGGCCATCAGCATGTCGGCCTCACTCTCGCCACGGCGACGGGCCGACTGATCGCCCGCCAGATGGAGGGCGAGGAGCTGCCCGCCGCGCTGGCCGCCTGCGATCCCGGAAGGTTCGGCTAGAATCGTCGCGCCATGAGTTTTTATAGGGGCAGGGAGAGGCTGATGCCCCCTTCCGAACCGGACTGGCAGATTTCCCGCATCCGGCTCTCCAGTCGGTGGTCTTACCCACGAGGGGACTGACGGCCCGGCACACGACAAGGGACAAGTTCGTTGCCGTAGCTGGTGTAGAGAAACAGGGTCCAGCCTAGCTTGCCACGACCTTCACAATGAAGGTCATCAGCATCTGTCTCGCCCTGAACGACAGTTCAGCCCCGCTCCTTGCGAGAGCTTCGGCCCCTCTGGCGACGTGTAGCAACAGGAGCACTAGCCCCGGTCATTCTGTCCGCCGTTCAGCTCGAGCCATCTCCACCTTCCTGCGGGAGAACCGGCCGCTCCCCCGTTCGTGCCCTCGCAAGGACGGTGCTGCAACAGGCGAGGGCACGGCCCCTTGGTGAGCGCGGCGTCCCGGCCTGTTGCTTTTTGGGCCTGCGCGTGGCGCCGAACACTGCCGGAAGCATTGGTGCACCTAGACGGCGGGCCGGCTGCGGATGTCGTCGGCGACCTTGCGCTTCTGGAACTGTCCGTCCCGCAGGTCGCCGTGAAAGGCGCCTTCTTCGACGACGACCTTGCCGCGCAGGATGGTGACTGTCGGCCATGCCGTCACCACGTGCCCTTCCCAGGGTGTGTAGTCCGTCTCGTGCAGATCGGAGGCACGGATCGTCTTTTCGAGGCCGGTCTGCAGCAGGACGATATCGGCGTCGGATCCCACCGCCAGGGCGCCCTTGCGGGGATAGAGGCCGAGAATGCGCGCGGCATTGCTCGAGACCATGTCGACGAAGTGCGCCGGCGAGTAGCCACGCTTGGTGACCATCTGGGTGTACATCAGCCCGACCCTCGGCTCGACGCCGGCATTGCCGCCGGTCACGTCGTCGATCCGGCTGCCCTGCAGCTTGACGCGCAACGGGCAACAGAGCTCGTCGGTGGCGATCGCCTGGATGGCGCCGCGATTGGTTGCTTCCCACAAGCGCTTCTGGTCTTCAGGGTACTTCAGCGACGGATATGTGTGATACACTTGCGCACCTGGGCGCTTGTAGTCCTCGGCGTTGTACATCAGGTACTGGTGCAGGGTTTCGCCGTACATCGGGAAGCCGCGGGCGCGCGAGGCATCGAGTGCCGCGACACCGGTCGCCGCCGAGACATGCACCATATAGAGGGCGGCGCCCTCGACATTCTCGGCCAGCCGGATCACGCGATTGAAGGAAAGCTCCTCGCTCAAGGTGTTGTGGACCTCGGCCATGTGCTCGAAGTTGACGCGGTTCTCCCGCATCAGCTTGTCGTACATGAACATCACGATGTCGTTGTCCTCGGCATGGATGCAGGCGATGCCGCCCTGCCGCGCTACGACCTTCAACGTCTCCCAGATGTGGCCGTGCGGCATCATCAGCTGGCCGCCGCTGCCCGGAAAGATGTTGGTCGTGAAGATCTTCACGCTGGCATGGCCATCCTGGATCGCGTCCGCGAGCTGGTCGAAGTGGCTCGTCGGGATTTCGCCGTTGAGCATCAGGTGGAAGCCGTAGTCGCAGTAGCAGGCGTCCTTCCACGTCTTCTGCCAGAGCTCGATCGATTGCTGGATGGTCCGGTCGTGCGCGCATTGCACGAAGTCGATCAGGGTCGTGGTGCCGCCGTGCAGGGCCGCCCGGCTCACCGGCGCCGCCGGATCGGTGTAGATGGCGGGGAACCCCGTGACCTTCCATTCGAGCTGGCAATGGATGTGGGGATCGATGCCGCCCGGAATAACCAGGCGACCGGAGGCCGACACGGTCGTCGTCGCCTCGGGCAGGGTGCCAGGCCCGCCGACCAGGACGATCCGCCCGTCCTTCACGCCGATATCAGCCGCGTGGGTGCCGCTCGGCAACACGCAGGTCCCACCGGTAATGGCAAGGTCCAGCATAAACTTGCTCCTGCCGGGAAGATAAATTCTGCGCGAACCGCCGGCGGATCCCACCCGGCTCGAGACCCTCCCCATCTATCGTGGCTTGCGCTACGGAAGCGTCAACGACGATTGGACCGATCACGCGCAAATTCTGGATTGGCCCGCCAACCCGCCGCTCTCAGGCTTTGACACGCACCGGACGCGCAACTATATAAGCAGCACCTAGGGCCCTTGGCGCCGCCGCCCGGCGGTGATCGACGGGGTCCACACCGTACGACACAGCACTCATCCCAACGTCGGCCTCCCGGTCGCCCGAGCGCGTGCGTCCTTCCCAGCCACACTGAAAAAGACAATGAATCTCGAAGATCTCAAGAAGAAGAAGCCGCCCGAACTCCTCGCCTTCGCCGAGGAGCAGGGCGTGGAAGGCGCCGCGCAGATGCGTCGCCAGGAGTTGATGTTCGCCATCCTCCAGAAGATCGCCGCCGCCGACGAGGTGATCTCCGGCATCGGCACCATCGAGGTGATTCCCGACGGCTTCGGCTACCTGCGCTCGATGGAGGCCAATTACCTGCCCGGCGCCGACGACATCTATGTGAGCCCGACCCAGGTCCGCAAGTTCGGCCTGCGCACCGGCGACACGGTCGAAGGCGAGATCCGTGCGCCCAAGGACGGCGAGCGCTACTTCGCCATGGTGCAGATCAACAAGATCAACTTCGACGACCCCGAGTCGCTGCGCCACCGCATCGGCTTCGATTCGCTGACCCCGCTCTATCCCGACGAGAAGCTCAAGCTCGAGATGGACAGCGTCGGCGTCATTGCGCCGACGATTTCCGAGGAGCAGAGCGCGCCGCGCGCCACGGCTTCCGGCCGGGTCAGCACCGGCCGCCGCACCACCGGCACGCTCACCAAGAAGGCGTCGACCTCGACGCCGCAGCAGCAGCTCGACATCTCGACCCGCGTGATCGACCTGATCGCGCCGATCGGCAAGGGCCAGCGCGCCCTGATCGTCTCGCCGCCGCGCACCGGCAAGACGGTGCTGATGCAGAACATCGCGCACGCCATCACCGCCAACAATCCCGAGGTCTACCTCATGGTGCTGCTCGTCGACGAGCGGCCCGAGGAAGTCACCGACATGCAGCGCACGGTGAAGGGCGAGGTCGTGAGCTCGACCTTCGACGAGCCGGCGAGCCGCCACGTCGCCGTCGCCGAGATGGTGATCGAGAAGGCCAAGCGGCTGGTCGAGCACAAGCGCGACGTCGTGATCCTGCTCGATTCGATCACGCGCCTGGGACGCGCCTACAACACCGTGGTGCCGAGCTCCGGCAAGGTGCTGACCGGCGGCGTCGACGCCAATGCCCTGCAGCGGCCCAAGCGCTTCTTCGGCGCGGCGCGCAACATCGAGGAGGGCGGCTCGCTCACCATCATCGCCACGGCGCTGATCGATACCGGCAGCCGCATGGACGAGGTGATCTTCGAGGAGTTCAAGGGCACCGGTAACTCGGAAATCATCCTCGACCGCAAGGTCGCCGACAAGCGCACCTTCCCGGCGATCGACATCACCAAGTCTGGCACCCGCAAGGAAGAGCTGCTGGTCGACCGCGCGACGCTGTCGAAGATGTGGGTGCTGCGCCGCATCCTCATGCCGATGGGCGCCGTCGATGCGATCGAGTTCCTGCTCGACAAGCTGCGGACGGCGAAGACCAATTCGGACTTCTTCAGCTCGATGAATCAGTAACGCGCCTTCACAGGCGCGGGCGGGCGGCGCAGAAAAGACGAGAAAGCCTCCTCACCAGGTCCTTTGCGTGCTCGAGGTTCGGGAGCGCTATGAGCGATTGCCTGCTGGTGAGCGCCAAGTCTCTGCAGATGCGCCGGACGAGACGCCGCTGCGCCAGCGGCGTCTCGCATACAGGTCAGTGGCCGGGGGCCAGCTCGAACAGCGTGCCCGACGTGGGATGACCGTCGCTCTTCAAGGCGTAGTCGCTGGTGCTGAGCCCGTATTGGTTCGCAGTCTGGTTGTATAGCGCGAAGACTGCGGTTTGTAGGCCGTCGGTCAGTGTTACGGCCGTGTAGGTGTTGGCAGCACCCGTACCACTTACGCTCAGGATGCTGGTGTGGGCGAACGAGAAGTCCTGCAGATCGATGGCATCGTCGGTGCTCATTCCGGCGACGGTGCCACGGAATGTGTTGGCGTCGCCGAGTTCCAGCAGGCTGGCGACATTCGAGGCGAACGCCAGGGACTGCCCCGATGAAACCGCGCCGTCGACATGCAGTGTCGCCGCGCCGAGCGAGACGGTGCCGGTGCCGTCGAGATCACCGCCGACGGATAGCATGCCGCCGGTGACGGCGAGCAAATCGCCGTTGATCGCATTACCCTCGATCATCGCCGTTCCGCCTGCTTGCGAGAAGCGGCCGCCGTCGACGATCACGAGGCTGCCGGCGTCCAGCGTACCGCCTTTCAGGGTGAGGACGCTGTCGTCGGCGCTGGTTCCGTTGCTGGCTATGGTGATCGCCCCAGCGACCGCGACAGTCCCGCTTTCTTGCGTGAAAGTGCCCCTGCTGGTGGCGCCGACAGTCAGCGCGAGGGTGTCGAGGTTGGCGTTGGCGATGCTCATGCTTCCGTTGTCCACGATGCCGCCGGAGATTTCCGTGCTCCCGCCTTTCTGGATGAACTTCGCGCCCGATGCGACCGACAGATCGGAGGCCGAGAGAGTACCGCCCTGCTGCGTGTAGTTGCTGCCGGCTCCGGCCCCGGCGACCGTGAGGCTGCCCGCGATCGCCGCTTCGCCGCCAGTTTGCCAGAAGCCGCCCCTCGCCGTCGTGCCGATCCCCAGTGATGTGGCGTTGAACGTCCCGGCCGCCAATCTCATCGAATAGTTGTTGAGGACGGCGCCCTGGAAGGTTGCCGTGCCACTCGTTTGCGAGAACTTTCCGCCGCCTGTGACGGCCAGCCCGCTCGCCGTCAGGTCGCCGCTCTTCAGCCAGTAGTAGCTGTCGGCCGTGCCGCCGACCGCGAGCTTGCCCGAGATCGTCGCGGTGCCGCCGCTCTGCGTGAAGACGCCCTTCGCGGTGGTGCCGACGCTGATCGAGGCGGCGCCAAGGACACCGCCGGCAAGCCTCATCGCGCCGTTGTCGGTGATCGCGCCCGTGACGGTAGTCGTACCGCTACTTTGAAAGAACGTTCCACCGACAGCGACCTCGAGCTTCGTCGTCGTCAGGCGCCCGCTCGCGAACGAGATCGCGCCACGGGTGCTCATGCCGGTCGAGAACGTCGCCGTACCGCCCTTCTGGGTAAACTTCGCGCCCGTCGCGACCGCCAGGCTCGAGGAAGTCAGGTCGCCACTCTTCAGCCAGTAGTAGCTGTCGGCGGTGCCGCCGACCGCGAGCTTGCCCGAGATCGTCGCGGTACCGCCCCTCTGCGCGAAAGCGCCCTTCGCGGTGGTGCCGACGCTGAGCGTCGCCGCGTCGAAGGTCCCGCGAGCAATGGTGATCGTGCCGTTGTCGACGACCGTGGCGGCCGTTGTCGAGCCGCCTTGCTGGGAGAGCGTGGCGCCGCTGGCAATGCCGAGCCCGAAGGCCTTGAGCGCGCCGCCGTCCTGGATCGTCGTGGTGCCGCCCAGCACCGCGCCGCCGGCCGAAGCGCCCAGGAGCTGGAGCACGCCGTCCCGCATCACGGTGGTGTTGTTCGACGTGCCGTGGACCGATACGACCTCCATCGCCCCGGCGGAGATCGTGGTCTGGTTGACCGTGCCGCCGGAATAGACTTCGAGCGTGGTCGGCGCCGTCACGAACAGTCCGGTCGCGCTCTGGCCCGATCCGACGATCACGACACCGGCGTTGCCGTAGATGAGGTTGGACGTGCCGTCGTCCTGGATCGCCACACCGGTGTTGGGCAACACCAGCAGACCCTTGATGTTGAGTCCGATCCAGTTGTTGACGATGCTGTCGCGATTGGCGTCGGGGCCGAGCGTGATGCCGTTGCCGGTGTTGCCGCTGATGATGTTGTACTGGTCCGATGGCGATGGCGAGGGTGTCGAGGAGATTTGCGGCGTGCCGATCACGTTGCCGCCGCCGGAGCTTGACAGCAGGACGCCGCCCGCACCGTTGCCCAGGGCCGCGATCTGCTGGATGTCGGTTCCGATCGCCGTTGAGAAGACGGTGTTGTCGTAGGCCTCTCCGGTGATGGCGAGGCCATAGTTCACGTTGCCGGAGAAGGTGTTCTGGCGGATCACCGAGCCCTGCGAGGCGCCGACGCCGCCGATCGTGTTGCCGTGCGCGGTATCGGTGACCAGCACGCCATTGTTGCCGTTGGCCAGGACGGCGTCGCCGCGGGTGTCGAGGCCGACGATGTTGGGAACGATCGTCACGCCCGAGGCGTCGCCGGCGATCTCGATGCCGTTGTTCAGATTGCCCGAGAAGACATTCGTGCGGACCGTCTGGTTGCCTCCGGTCGAAGTGATCAGCAGGCCGTCGTTGCCGTTGGGCGCGGCACCGTAGAAGGCGAACAGGCCGCCGAATGTGTTGAAGGTGGTGAAGCCGCTCGCGGTGTCCGCGACCTCGATGCCGTTCTGGCCGTTGCCGGCCGAGACGTTGCCGAGCGGGATGACGCCACCGACGGTGGTATTTGTCGACGAGCCATCGACCAGGATGCCGTTCAGCGCGTTGCCGACGGTCACGGCGTTGTTGGCGCCGATGCCGAAGAAGTTGGCCTGCACGGTGGTGTTGTCGGAGTCGGTGACGTGCAGCCCGTTGCCGCCGTTGCCGCTCACCACGTTGTAGTAGACGAAAGGATTGTCCTGAAAGAGGCAGCCGATCAAGGAGTTCCGATTGGCGTCGTTGATCGCGATGCCGTCACCGGCATTGCCCAGCGCGGCATTGCCGGTGACGTCGGTGCCGACGAAGTTGCCCTCCAGGAGATTGCTCTCCGAATGCTGGTCGATCAGGATGCCGTTCTTGCCGTTGCCCGACACCAAGTTGCCGAGCGGCGGCGCGACGATGACCTGGGTGCCGTTCGGTCCGCCGTCGCCCTTGTCGTTGGTCGGATCGTTGGGTTGGCCATCGGCATTCACGCCGATCGCATCGCCGCCGATCGTGTTGCCGTTCGAATGATTGGTTACCCAGATGCCGTTTCCGGCGTTGGCCATCGCCGTCGTGCCGTCGACGCTGGTGCCGATCCGGTTCGAGACGATGGTATTGCCCAGGGAGCTATGCAGGCTGATGCCATTGCCGCCGTTGCCCGAAATGACGTTGGACACTGCCGCCGCAGCGTCCGGATTGTAGCCGATGCTGTTGCCCGCCGAGCCGGCAGAGACATAGACGCCGTCGCCGGTATTGCCGAGCGCGCTCCCGTTCAGCGCGACGCCCACATAATCGTTGTTCAGGGTGATGTGGGAGGCGTTGAGTGTTATGCCGTGGCCGTTGGCGTTGCCGACCGACAAGCCGACGAGCTGCGAGCCGTCCGAGCCGGCCGCAAACACCAGGCCGGCGTGCCCGTTGAAGTCGATGCCGATCGTCGGGGCGGTTCCGGTGGTCGTGCTGCCGGATACGATCGAGGTCTGCCGGCTGATCGCCGGCAGGTCGCTGATCAGGGTGATCGTTCCGGTCAGCCCCGGCGAGAAGCTGATGGTGTTGGCTACCCCGGCCGGACCGGCGTTGGAGCCCTGGATTGCCGCCCGCAGCGACCCGGCGCCGCTGTCGTTGAGATTCGTGACAGTGAAGTTCGCCATCGCCTATTTCCCCGAACGCCAAAATTGCAGTGCTTCGGAGAATAGTTTTTCCGACACGGAAGAGCGACGCTTATTTGTTCGGCGTTTCGCTGCGGGAGAGGAGGAGGACGGCCTAGGGTCGATCGCCCGTCCGGGCGAAGACCGCCGAGGTGTGCACGATGCGCTCGTCTTCGACCTTGAGAAAGCAGTTGGCGAAGGCCAGCCGGCCGCCGAGCTTGTGTACGTCGACATGCGCCTCGACCCAGTCGCCGATCTTCGCCGAGCCCGCGAAGTCGGTTGTCACGCTGGCGGTCGTCGGCATCGGCAACGGCGTCCGGCTGCGCGTCGTATGATAGCCCAGCGCGACGTCGCCCTTTCTCGCGATGGAAGAACGGCCCGTTGCGGGCGAGGAACGGGCGGGTGCGGAAGAGCGGCTCGAAGCCGTCGGGTGGGTCGCTGTTACTTACGTCGCAAGGACCACGGCTCGCTGCTCCGCCGTGACCTCGACCTTCTTGCCGAACCACGCCTCGAAGCCCATGCGGCCCTGGTGGAGCAGCATGCCGAGGCCGTCGATGCAGCTGTTGCCGCGGGCCCGCGCCGCGGCAAGCAGCGGCGTCTCGAGCGGCACGTAGACGATGTCGTCGACCACCGCCGTCGTCGGCAGGCGCGCGAGATCGAGGTCGAGCGGCGGCTGGTCCTTCATGCCGAGCGAGGTCGTGTTGACCAGCAGGGTCGCGCCGTCGAGCATCTCGGACCGCTCATCCCACCGCTCGATCATGATCTGCCGCCCGTCTCGGGGTGTGAAGGCGAGGCCGAGCGCCGTCGCCGCGGCCTGCGTGCGGTTGATCAGACGCAGTTCGGGCACGCCGGCATCGACCAGGCTGCAGACCACCGCGCGTGCGGCGCCGCCCGCGCCCAGCACCACGACCGGGCCTGCCGCCGCGCGCCACTGCGGGGCACCTTCCTGCAGCGCGGCGAGGAAGCCGAAGGCGTCGCTGTTGCGGCCCTCGAGGCTGCCGTCGGGTCGCTTTATGACCGTATTTACCGCGCCGATCCGCTCCGCATCCGGGTGGATGCGGTCCAAAAACGGCATGATGTCGATCTTATGCGGCAAAGTGAGGTTGCAGCCGCGGGCATTTGCGGTCGATTTCAGGAAGGCGACCAGCTTTTGCAGCGCCGCCGGATTGGGCTCGACCGGCAGGCGGCCGTAGCAGCCATCGACGCCGTGCTGCTTCAGCCAGTAACCGTGCAGCGCCGGCGAGCGCGAATGCTCGACCGGCCAGCCGACGATGCAGGCGAACGGCCGCCCGCGCGCCTCGGCCAGCAGCACGTCGTAAGGGCTCATGCTGCCTTCTCCAGGCCGATGCCGTGGCCGGCCAGGAACGACAGCAGCGGCAGCAGCGGCAGGCCGAGGATGGTGAAATAGTCGCCGTCGACCCGGCTGAAGAGATGCGCGCCCAGCCCTTCGAGTTGGTAGGCGCCGACCGACGAGAGCACCTCGTCGCCCGTCCGCGCCAGATAGCTGTCGATGAAGCCGTCGTTCAGCTGCCGCATGGTGAGCCGCGCCCGTTCGCTCCAGTGCCACAGCCGCGCGCCGCCGCGCGCCACCACGACCGAGGAGAACAGCTCGTGCGTCTGGCCGCGCAGGATCTGGAGCTGCCTGCGGGCGGCGGCCAGGTCGGGCGGCTTGTCGAACATCCGGCCGTTGCAGGCGAGGGTCGAATCGGCGCCGACCACCATCGCCTCGGGATGCCGCGCCGAGACCTTCACTGCCTTCATCTCGGCCAGGGTCGAGGCGAGCTCCTGCGGCGCCGCGCGGCTGCCGAGGCTGCGCTTCACCTCGTCCTCGTCGATTCCCGAAGGTTCTATCGTGAACACGAGACCGGCATTGGCGAGAAGCTGGCGGCGGGAGGGGCTGGCGGAAGCGAGGATAAGGGACCGAGCAGGCATGGCAGTGACATGAATACGCTTACGCAGGCTCGAGGCGGAAGAGGCCTCCCTTGTCGCTGTGGGTAACGAGGTAGAGCATCCCGTCGGGTCCCTGGCGAACATCGCGGATATAGGGAAGCCGGCCCTCGATCAACCGCTCCTCGCCGATGTAGCGCGCGCCATCCAGCTCAATGCGGAACAGCGCGTTGGCCGACAGTCCGCCGGTGAACAGGGAGCCCTTCCAGCCCGGGAATGCAGTCCCGGTGTAGAAGCAGAGCCCGCTGGGCGAGATCGACGGTACCCAGGTGCGGATCGGATCTTCCATGCCGGGCAGGGTCTTGTAGGGGCTGATGATCGAGCCGTTGTAGTCGATGCCTGCGGTAGCCTTGGGCCAGCCGTAGTTGGCGCCGGCCTTGAGGATATTGAGCTCGTCGCCGCCGCGCGGCCCGTGCTCGATCTCCCAGACCTTGCCGGTTTCCGGATGCACCGCGAGGCCCTGCGGATTGCGATGGCCCCAGGTGAAGATTTCCGGCCGCGCGCCGGCCCGGCCGACGAACGGATTGTCCGGAGGTACCGTGCCGTCGTCCCGCAGCCGCACGACCTTGCCGCCGAGGTCGCCGGGATCCTGGGCGCGCGGCTTGTTGTAGCGCTCGCCGGTCGTGACATACATCAGCCCGGTCCTGTCGAACGCGATTCGCGAGCCGAAATGCAACCCTCCCGAGGCGCGCGGCAGGGCCTCGAAGATCCTGGTGACCGAGCGCAGCCCGCCGTCGCCCCATTCGGCACGCGCCACCGTCGTGGCGCTCCCGCCCGCGCCCTCGCCGGAATAGGAGAGGTAGAGCACGCGGTTTTGCGCGAAGTCGGGATGCAGGCAGACATCGAGCAGGCCGCCTTGGCCGCTGGCGACGACCCTCGGCACGCCCGGAAGCGGCGTGGGGTCCAGCCTGCCGTTGGCGAAGACCCGGAGCCGCCCCGGCCGCTCGGTGATCAGCATCCGGCCGTCCGGCAGGAAAGCCATGCCCCAGGGCTGCTCTAGCCCCGAGGTCAACGTCACCAACCGCAGCGTGTGCTTGCTGGTCTTGAACATGTCCTGCGCGCGCGCGACAGCCGGTGCCGCGATCACGCTGGCCGCCACCAAGGTGAATTGACGCCGATTCATCGACCTTCCTTTCGTCGCTCACTATAGTGGTCGGTTAGGAACTCAAGACGGGAGAACAAATGTCGAAGTCGATCCTGATGCACGAGAATGGCGGACCCGAGACGATGAAGCTCGAGGACGTCGAGGTGGGCAAGCCGGGCCCGGGGCAGGTGAAGATCAAGCACACCGCCATTGGCCTCAACTTCATCGACATCTATACGCGCTCGGGCCTCTACAAGACCCCGCTGCCGAACGCGGTAGGCCGCGAGGGCGCCGGCGTGGTTCTCGAGGTCGGGCCGAAGGTGAAGGACTTCAAGAAGGGCGACCGGGTCGCCTACTGCGGCGAGCTCGGCGCCTATTGCGAGGAGCGGTTGATCGGCACGGCGCAGCTCGTGAAGGTGCCCAAGGGCGTGAGCGACGAGCAGGCCGCGGCGATCATGCTGAAGGGCATGACCACGGAATACCTCGTCGACCGCACCATCAAGCCGTGGGTCAAGAAAGGCGACATCATCCTGTTCCACGCCGCCGCCGGCGGCGTCGGGCTGCTGTTCGGCCAGTGGGCCAACGCGCGCGGCTACAAGGTGATCGGCACGGTCTCGTCGCCGGC
Organism: Reyranella sp.; assembly: GCF_965279465.1. NCBI lineage: Bacteria > Pseudomonadati > Pseudomonadota > Alphaproteobacteria > Hyphomicrobiales > Reyranellaceae > Reyranella > Reyranella sp. The sequence goes on along the minus strand of NZ_OZ257242.1, from coordinate 738,498 downwards.
CAAGGCCGCCCTGGCCAAGAAGAACGGCTACAAGTGGGTGATCGACTATACCAAGCAGAACATCGTCGAGGAGGTGATGAAGATCACCAAGGGCAAGAAAGTGCCCGCCGTGGTCGATGGCGTTGGCAAGGACACCTGGGAAGCCTCGCTCGACTGCCTGCAGCCGCGCGGCATCATGGCCTCGTTCGGCAACGCGTCCGGCCCGGTGCCGCCGCAGTCGATCGCGATCCTCAACGCCAAGGGCTCGCTCTATCTCACGCGCCCCAGCCTCGGCGCCTACACCGCGACCCGCGCCGATCTCGAGAAGTCGGCGAATTCGCTGTTCAAGATGGTCAAGAGCGGCAAGGTCAAGATCGCCATCGACCAGCGCTACCCGCTCGCCGAGGCGGCCCAGGCGCATATCGACCTCGAAAGCCGCAAGACCACGGGGCAGACGATTCTCGTGCCGTAAGGCAGCTGTCGCGACAGGTTAAAGTCTCTTGCCTCCCCCGCTTGCGGGGGAGGTGTCGGCGTCTTACGCCGACGGAGGGGGAATGACGCACGATCTGTGTTGCCCTCCCCCTCCGTCGCGGGTTACCGCGCCACCTCCCCCGCAAAGCGGGGGAGGGAGGTGTTTGCATTGAGGGAAAGACCGTTAAGGGAAGACATGGTCATCGTCGGACTCACCGGCTCGATCGGCATGGGCAAGTCGACCGCGGCGAAGATGCTGCGTCAGATGGGTGTGCCGGTGTACGACGCCGACGCCGCCGTTCACCGCCTGCAGGCGCCGGGCGGCCTCGCGCTACCGCCGATCGAGACGGCATTCCCGGGCGTCGTGAAGGCGGGCGTGCTCGACCGCCAGGCGCTGGGCGCGCGCGTGTTCGGCAACAAGGAGGCGCTGCGCCGGCTCGAGGCGATCGTGCATCCGCTGGTCGCCCAGCAGCAGCGCATGTTCCTCAAGCGCGCGGCATTGCGCGGCGATCCGCTGGTCGTGCTCGACATCCCGCTGCTGTTCGAGGGCATGGGCGAGCGCCGGGTCGACGGCGTGCTGGTAGTGAGCGCGCCGGCCTTCCTGCAGCGCCTGCGGGTGATGGCCCGGCCCGGCATGACGGCGGAGAAACTGGCCGGAATCCTGCGCCAACAGGTGCCGGATACGGTGAAGCGGCGGAAAGCGACGGTGGTTATCCCGACGGGTCTCGGCCTGGCGCCGACCCGACTTGCCCTGGCGAAGGCAGTACGCCGCCTGTTGAAGCAACGCGGCCGCGCCTGGCCGCCCAACCCATGGCGCGATCGATTCACAGCCCAGCTCGCGCGGGCAAGACGGAAGTGAGCTAGAAAGAGGCTTCCTATGTCTTTCCTTTCCCCGTCGCACGGGAGAAGGGTTCTCGAGTGGGTCCTATGCGTGAGATCGTCCTCGATACCGAAACCACCGGCCTCGATCCCCTCGCCGGTCATCGCGTGGTCGAGCTCGGCTGCGTCGAGCTGATCAATATGGTGGCGACCGGCAAGACCTTCCATGCCTACTTCAATCCCGAGATGATCATGCCGGCCGGTGCGCAGGACGTGCACGGTCTCAGCGACGCGTTCCTGGCCGACAAGCCGCGCTTCGGCGAACGGGCCGACGAATTCCTGGAATTCGTCGGCGACGCCCAGCTCGTGATCCACAATGCGCAGTTCGACCTCGGTTTCCTCAATGCCGAGCTGGCGCGGGTCGGCAAGGCGAAGCTCGCCAACGCCTACATCGACACCGTATCGATGGCGCGCAAGAAGTTCCCCGGCCAGCGCGCCAGCCTCGACTCCCTGTGCGAGCGCTTCGGGATCGACAATTCGAGCCGCACCAAGCACGGCGCGCTGCTCGATTCGGAGCTGCTGGCCGAGGTCTATCTCGAGCTGAGCGGCGGCCGGCAGCGCGACCTGGGCCTCGCCCCCGAGCTGGCGGTGCGCATCATGGCCGGCGCGGCCCTGGCGGGGGGCGTGACGATCCGTCCAGCCCGGCCGCACGCGGCGACGGCGGAGGAACTCGCAGCTCATGTTGCCTTCCTCGCCAGGCTCAGCGATCCGCTCTGGCTGAAAGGGTAATTCCTTCTGCGTCAACGCTGCAAGGTGATGGGCAAGGAGTCTCCGCTCCGCTAAGCTGACCCGCTCCAAGAGGCCGAGTACAATTTCCACGATCGAACCCGTTCCCGTCCCCACTGCCGGCGTTCGCCGCCGGCGTCGCATCCCGCTCATCTGGCTGGTCCCGATCATCACCGGCCTGATCGGGCTATGGCTCGCCTGGGATACCTACTCCAAGCGCGGCCCGACCATCACCGTGTCCTTCGACTCCGCTTCCGGCCTGGCGGCGGGCCAGTCGCAGCTCAAGTTCAAGGACGTGACCATGGGCACGGTGAAGGCCATCACCCTGTCGCCCGATCTGAGAAAGGTGCTGGTCACGATCGAGACGACGCACGAGGCCACGCGGCTCCTGAACGACAAGACCATCTTCTGGATCGTCAAGCCGCAGCTCTTCGCCGGCAACATCACTGGGCTCGATACGCTCCTGTCGGGCTCGTATGTCGGCATGCTGCCAACCACCGAAGCGGGAAAGCCGCAGCGCGAGTTTGTCGGCAAGCAGGATCCGCCGATCCTGACCACGGAGGTGCCCGGCACCACTTTCATCGTGGAGACGCGGCGGTTGCGCTCGATCAGCCTCGGCTCGCCGATCTTCTATCGCGATCTCGAGGTCGGCACCGTGCTGGGCTGGGATCTCGGGAACATGGCGCGCACCGTCTCGATCCATGCCTTCGTGCGGGCGCCGTTCGACAAGTACGTGCATGACGACTCGACTTTCTGGAACGCGTCAGGGATTTCGGTAAAGCTGGCCGGCACCGGCGTCGATGTGCAGGTCGAATCGCTCAAGGCTCTGATCATGGGTGGCATTGCGTTCGAGTCGAAGCCCGGCACGAGCGCCCCGGTGAGCGCGGCCAACCACCGTTTTCAGCTATACGCCGACCGTGCGGCGGCGCAAGCGGCCGGCTTCGCCTATCATCTGCAGGTGATGTCGAATTTCAGCGGCTCGGTGGCGGGCCTCGATGTGGGCGCCGACGTCACCCTGCATGGGCTGAAGATTGGCGAGGTCACCGACGTCGGGTTGATGTTCGATCCCAAGCTCCGCCGCATCGTGGCGCCGGTGCGCTATCGCATCGATGCCGAGCGGATCGCGGGAATCGCCGCCATAAAAGGGATGCCACCGGGCACGATCGCCGAGGAGATGGTGAAGCGCGGCTTCCGTGCCGTCCTGCAGGCACCGAGCCTGATCAGTCCCGGCAAGATCGTGGCGTTGGAGTTCGTGCCCGACGCGCCGCCCGACGAGCTGCGGCGCGACGGCGACGTCTTCATCGTGCCGTCGTCGGAGGGCGGCGGCTTCGACAGCATCGCGCGCTCGGCCAACGAGCTCCTGTCCAAGATCAACCGCATCGATTTCGACGCCATCGGTGCCAGCATAACCGGCCTTGCGAAGGGTCTCGACACCACGATCAACGGCCCCGAGATCAAGTCGATCCTGGCCGACACCCGGGACACGATGCGCAAGGTCGACGCCGGCGTCGGACCCGCCATGGCGAAGCTGCCCGACATCGCCAATCAGCTTCAGGCGGCGCTCACTCAGGTCAATCGGCTTGCCGCATCGATCAACTCCGGATACGGCGGCGAATCGCGCCTCAACCGCGACATCGAGAACCTGGTGCGCCAATTTACCGACACTGTGCGGTCGGTGCGCGCGCTGTCCGATCTCCTGACCCGCGATCCCCAGGCCCTGATCAAGGGTCGGGGCAAGGATTGAGCTTCATGATCTCGCAAACCCCGACCAACCGCCGGCACTTCCTGGCGCTCGCCGTCCCGCTCGTCGCCGCAGCCTGCGGCTCCTCGACCGATCCGTCGCTTTATATTCTCACGATCAAGCCGGGGCCGGTGCTGCAGGGCGGGCCGCCGGTCGTGCAGCTGCGCGAGATCGGCCTCGCTCGCTATCTCGATCGCCGGGAGATCGTCCGTTCGTCCGACGGCAACCGGCTCGATGTGGCCTACAACGACTGGTGGGGCGAGTCTCTCGGGGCCATGCTGGCGCGCGTGCTGGTGGTCGGCCTGTCGCAGCGCCTGCCCGGCTCCAGCATCTACAACGAGAGCGGTGCCATCGCGAGCGACCCCAACGCCATCCTGGCGGTCAACATCCAGCGCCTCGACGTCGACCAAAGCGGCACCTTGCAGCTGCTGGCACAAGCAAACGTGGAGTTCAACCGCCCGAGGAAGTCGGCGGCACGCACGTTCAGCATCGCCAAGCCGGTGCCGGCCGCGACCATCGCGGGTCACGTTGCCGCCGCCAGCGACGCCGTCGGCGAGCTCACCGATGGCATCGCAGTTCTCCTGCAGCGCTGACCGTCGTGGCATCGCCGACTGCGGCCCCCGCGACCGAGGCCGAGCCGCCCGTCACCCACCCTGAGCTGCGCGAGTGCTTCGGCTGCGGCATGTTCCAGATCGTGCCGGCGCTCGGGCCCGACCAGCGCGCGGATTGCGCACGCTGCGGCACCTCGTTGCGCCGCACGCGCACCGATTCGTTCGGCCGCGGGATCGCGCTCAACGCCGCCACGCTGGTGCTGTTCGTGGTGCTGTGGACCACCATGCTGATGACGGTCTCGACCGCCGGCATCGTGCACGATACGAAACTGGAATCGGGGCCGCTCGAGCTGGTGCGCCACGGCCTGTGGCCTCTGGCGCTGGTCGTGGCCTTTACCACCGCGATCGCCCCGCTCGGCAAGTACGCCGGAATGCTCTACGTGCTGGTCGGCGCGCGGGCGCGAACGCCGTTCCCCTATCTGGGCCGGGTTTTCCGCTTCGCCCGCACGATGGGCATCTGGGCGATGCTGGAAGTGCTGCTGCTCGGCGTGTTCGTGGCCTTCACCAAGCTCGGCGACCTGGTCCATATCGAGGTCGGGCCCGCCGTCTGGGCGCTCGGCCTGCTGACGATCACCGCGCTGTGGGCCGACACGGCGGTCGACCCCGACGCGGTATGGGAGGCGATCGAACGGAGCGGCCAGACCCGAGCGCCGCTGCCCGAGAATCGCTCGCTGGTCTTCCATCCCGGCATGGTGGCGTGCGAGTCCTGCGGCTTGGTGGCGGCGCATGACGGCGCCCACCGCGAGGGTGCCGGGCATGGCTCCTGCCTGCGCTGCGGCGCGGCACTGCATCCGCGCAAGCCGGATGCGCTCAACCGCACCTGGGCCTACATCATCGCGGCGTCGATCCTCTACATCCCGGCCAACGTCTATCCGGTGCTGACCGTGATCCAGGCCGGCTCCGGCGAGCCCAGCACCATCATTGACGGCATCGTCGAGCTGATCGCCTCGCGCATGTATCCGCTGGCGATCCTGGTGTTCGTCGCCAGCGTGATGGTGCCGGTGCTCAAGCTGGCCGGGCTCGCCGTCATGCTGATGGCGGTGATGCTGGTCACCACCGAGGTCGGCGCCAGCCGCCTGCTCAGGGAGCGCACGAAGCTCTACTACATCGTCGCATGGATCGGCCGTTGGTCGATGGTCGACATCTTCATGGAATCCCTCCTGGGGGCGCTGGTCCAGTTCGGCGCAGTGGTCAACATCGCCCCTGGCATCGGCGCCGTCGCCTTTTGCGGCGTGGTCATCATCACCATCCTGGGCGCCGAAGCCTTCGATCCGAGAATCATGTGGGACGCCGCCGGGCAGAACAAGCACCGCCCGTGGCAGTTCCTGCGGACGCGGCGGACACCGCCGCTCAACCACTGAGATCGACGCGGCGACGCGCCAGCATCGCGTTATCGATCGCAAGGCCGAGGCCCGGTCCGTCCGGTACGACCAGGCATCCGCCATCGGGCTTGGGTGCGTCGACGAACGTGTCCGAGACGCGCGACCAGCCGTCGGCGAGCTCGGCCGGCTTGGTCGCGTGCATGAAGGTCGACAGCACGTGCAGGTTCGCGGCGTTGCCGATCGACGGCTGCGTCTGGTGCGGAACGAACTCGACACCATGGGCGTGGCAGAGCGCGGCGCACTGCATCAGGCCGGTCACGCCACCCATCTTCACGATGTCGGGCTGGACCATCCTGACGCCGCTGTCGATCAGCGCCGCGACGGACTGCAGCGTGTAGGACTGCTCGCCGGCCGACACCGTGATGTCCAGCCGCTGCGCGACCTCCCCCATCGCCTTGGGGTGATAGTACTCGACGGGCTCCTCGAACCAGATGTAGCCGAGTTCCTCGAGCGCGCGCCCGACCCGGATCGCCGCGCCGATCGAGTAGCGGTTGTTGGCGTCGAATGCCAACGGGAAGCCGTCGCCCACCAGCTTGCGCACGGCCTTTGCCTTGGCGATGTCTCCGGCGATGTCGCGATCGATCTCAGATCGCGTGCCGTCCCACCGGATCTTGATCGCCGACGGCTGTTCCGCCTCGAGCCGGGCCGCGACCGTCTTCACCACGCCATCGACGTCCCGCGTCGCGTTGCCGCCGATCGAGGCGTAGAACGGGATGCGCGTGCGCCACGCGCCGCCGAGCAGCTTGTAGATCGGCTGCCGGAACGCCTTCCCCTTGAGGTCCCACAGGGCGATGTCGACGGCCGCCAGGGCGCCGGTCACGATCCCGTCCGGACCGAGCTTGATCAGCTTGTGCAGCAGCCGATCGCAGACGACGGCGTGGTCGAGCACGTCGGCAGCGATCAGCGCGGGGGCCATGTCGCGGGCGATCACGCCGAGCGACGCGACACCGCCCTGCATGGGCGAAGCCTCGCCGTAGCCGACCATTCCGTCGGCATGGATGGCGACGACGGCGGTCGCCGAACCGAAGGTGGCCTCGGTCGATAGCCGGGCGACATCGCCCCAGCGCACCAGAAACGTCTCGACCTTGGTGATCTTCATGACGACCTCGCAGGGTTGGCTTCACACCGTCAGGAACCGCTGGACGATGCTCTTGTCGGCCTGCAGGTCGGCCGGGGTGCCGGTAAAGCGGACCTCGCCCTTCTCCAGGATGTAGACGCGGTCGGCGAGCGCCATCACGAATTGCAGGTTCTGCTCGGCCAGCACGATCGACAGTCCGGTCGCCTTGAGCTCCGCCACGCGCTGCAGGAGCTGTGCGACGATCAGCGGCGCCAGCCCCTCCGACGGCTCGTCGAGCAGCAGCAGCTCCGGGTTGCCCATCAGGGTGCGTGCGATGGTCAGCATCTGTTGCTGGCCGCCCGACAGCACGCCGCCGCGCCGGTCGCGGATCTCCCGGAGGTCGGGGAACAGCGCGAACACCTGGTCCTCGCGCCACGTCGTCTTACCGTCCGGGCCGGGGCGCCGCGCGATGTCGAGGTTCTCCCAGACCGTGAGCTCCGGGAAGATGCGGCGGTCCTCGGGCACGAAGCCGATACCCATGCGGCAGATGCGGTGCGGCCCGAGCCGGGCGATGTCCCGCCCCTTCCATACCACCCGGCCGCTGGCCGGCGGCGTCAGGCCGATGATCGAGCGCATGGTCGTGGTCTTGCCGACACCGTTGCGGCCGATCAGGGCGATGCACTCGCCGGCATGGACCTCGAGCGACACGCCGAACAGGACCCGGCTCAGCCCGTAGGCGGTGTGGATGGCCTCGACAGCCAGGTCAGCCATGACCTCCCTCCCCGAGATAGACCCGCCGGACCTCGGGATCGTTGCGCACGGTCTCCGGCTCGCCGGAGGCGATGATCTCGCCGTGATGCAGCACCGAGATGCGCTCGGCGATGCCGAACACCACGGCCATGTCGTGCTCGGTGAACAGCAGGGTGAGCCCGCGCGCCTTCACGATGTCGCGTACGGAGGCGATGGTCTCGGCTGTCTCCTGCGGCGACATGCCGGCGGTCGGCTCGTCGAGCAGCAGCAGGCGCGGCTGGGAGGCGAGCGCGATCGCGAGCTCGAGCTGCTTCTGCTTGCCATAGCTCAGCTCGCCGGCGGTTTCCCTCGCTTCACCCGCGAGCCCCACCAAGGCCAGGAGTTCCTGCGTCCCCTCGCGATAGAGCGAGCGGCCGGGCCGGAACAGGTTCCACTGCTGGCGCTCGTGGGCGATCAACGCCACCTGGACGTTCTCGAACACGGTGAGCCTGGGATAGATGTTGATGCGCTGGAACGAGCGGGCGATGCCCAGCCGCACGATCTTCTGCGGCGGCAGGCCGACCAGATCGCGGCCCTCGAACGATACCGAGCCGCGGTCGGGCCTGAGATGGCCGGTGATGAGGTTGAAGAAGGTCGTCTTGCCGGCGCCGTTGGGCCCGATGACGGCATGGGTTTCGCCGGCCGCCAAGTCGAGCGACACGTCGCGCGTGGCGACGAAGCCGGCGAAGGCCTTCCAGAGTCCTCCTATCTGCAGCATTGGGCGCAGCATGGTGCTCATGTCCGCTGCCACGCCTTCCGGTACGCCCTGACGCGGGCCACCAGGCCGATCAGCCCGTCGGGCAGCACCAGCACGATCACCAGGAGGATGAGGCCGAGCACCGTCGGCCAGTACGGCGTGTACTGGTTGGTGAAGATCTGCAGCAGGTAGAGCACGGCGGCACCGATGATCGGCCCGACGAAGGAATAGATGCCGCCCAGCAGCACCATGATCAGCACCTGCGCCGATTCGGTCCAGTAGGCGTTCTCGATGTACATGCCGCGGTGGTACATGCCGAACAGAGCCCCCGCGAGCCCGCCGAAGGTGCCGGCGACGGTGAAGGCCGCCCAGCGCATGCGGCGCGTGTCGACGCCGATGAAGCCGGTGCGCACGCTGTTTTCGCGCACCGCGATCAGGGTGAGGCCGAAGGCCGAATGGCAGATCGTCCAGAGGGCGGCGATCCCCGCAGCCACCACGGCCAGGGTGAAGTAGAAGTAGCTCGTGTGGTCGGCGAGCACGGCGGGCAGCTTGATGCCGGTGAAGCCGTCGTCGCCGCCGGTGACCTCCTTCCACTTGAAGGCGACGCCCCACACCAGCATGGCGAAGGCGAGCGTCAGCATGGCGAAGTAGATCTGCGTCAGCCGCACGCAGAAATAGCCGACGAACGCGGCCACCATCCCGGCCAGCACCACCGCCGCCGGCAGGGCGAAGAGCAGCGGCCAGCCATAGGTGGTGAGCAGGATGGCACAGGCATAGCCGCCGATCGCGAAGTAGGCGGCGTGGCCGAACGAGATGTTGCCGGTGAAGCCGATCAGCACATTGAGGCTGAGCGCGAAGAGCACGTAGATCAACACCTCGGTCGCGACGTCGACGGCATAGCGGCTGCCCGACAACGGTAGCAGCGCCAGCAGGAAGACGACGACCGCCGAGGCGATCAGATGGCGGCGTTCGGGCATGCTCACTCCGCCAGGCTCATGTGGACTCCGGACGGCCGAGCAGGCCCCACGGCCGGATGATCAGCACCACCAGCATCAGCAGGTAGGGCAGGACGTCCTGCCAGTTGGGCGCCAGCACCGTGCCGAACTGCACGACGAGGCCGAAGGCCAGCGCCCCCAGGAAGCTGCCCCACAGGTTGCCCAGCCCGCCGATGATGACGATGATGAAGCACTCGTTGATGATGGTGGCGTCCATGCCCGGCACCAGCGCCACACGCGGCGCCGCCAGAGCGCCGCCGACCCCGGCCAGCGCCGAGCCGATGGTAAACACCGCAGCATAGACCATCGGCACGTTGACGCCGAGGGCGGCCAGCATCTCGCGGTCCTGCGTGGCGGCGCGCACGATGCGCCCCCAGCGCGTGCGATCGACCAGCAGCCACATGGCGATCGCGATCAGCGGCCCGACGACGCACAGGAACAGCTGGTACTGCGGCAGGACGACGAACCCCAGGTTCACCGCGCCGCCCAGCCCCGGCGGATAGCCGACCGAATACTGGTCGGTGCCCCAGATCATCTTCGCGGCATCGCTCATCAGCAGCACGATCGCGAAGGTGAACAGGAGCTGCATCAGGTGCTCCTTGCCATAGAGGTGCTTCAGCATCAGGCGTTCGATCACCAGAGCGATCACCGCCAGGCTCGCGGCCGCGGCGAGCACGCCGACGAAGAAGGGCGCGCCCCAGCTCTTGGTCACCGTGAAGGTGACGTACGCGCCGAACATGTAGAACATGCCGTGCGCGAAATTGATGACCCGCAGCACGCCGAAGATCAGGTTGAGGCCCGAGGCGATGATGAACATGTTCATCGCCAGCGCGAGGCCATAGAACGCGTTCAGCGTGAACATGGTGAGTGTCATCGGGCCAACCTCTCCCCCACTATCCCGAGCGGAGCGGCCCGCTCGGAATAACCACTACGCCGCGTTCTCTCGCGGTTCCGTTGTCACCTGGATTGGCGTCACTTGGGCTGGATGTATTCCGCCGGCTCCATCATGCGGTAGGCACGATCGGGCTTCTTGACCATCGGTCCCCAGAACTGGCCGATGTTGGCCTGGTGGCTCTTCGGGTCGATGGTGAGCTTCCCGACCGGCGTGCCGATCGTCAGCCCCTCGAGTGCGGCCGAAACCTTGTCGGCATCGGTCGATTTGGCTTTTTCCATCGCCGCCGCGGCATACATCACGCCGATATAGCCCAGCGCCGCCCATTGCGGCGTCTCCTGGGTGTTGAGCTTCTTGGCGAGCCGGGCCTGGAAATCCTTATGGGAGGGGTCGTTGCTGGTGTACCAGAGCTCGTAGGCATTCGAGATCACGTTGTCGGGGTAGTCGCCCTTGAGCTCGCCGGCGATCTCGTGGCTGCCGATCTCACCGCCGGAGATCCACTTGATCTTGTCGAAGAAGCCAAGCGGCTTGGCCTGCTTGACCCACGACACGAAGTGCGGCCCCCACAGGCCCGACAGCACGCCGTCGCAGCCGGAGGCCATGACCTGCGGGATGAACGGGTTGAAGTCGGTGGCGCCGAGCTTGGGCTTCAGCGTCAGCACCACCTTGGCGTCGGGAGCGTACTTCGGCAGCGCCTTCAGGATGCCCGCCTCGAGGTCGTTGCCGTAGGCATAGTCGAGCTCGAGATGGCAGATCTTGGCGAGCTTGTTCTTGCCCGCCAGCATCGCCATGGTGTCGCCTTCCTGGTCGGTGTTGGCGGAAGTGCGGAAGACGTACTTGTGCAGCTTGTCGGTCGTCATCTGGATGGTCTTGGGGATGGTCGATATGTAGACGACCTTCTCCTGCTTGCTGAGCTCCGACATGGCGAGGCCGACCGCCGAGGACAGCCCGCCGAGCACGATGTCGACCTTGTCCTTGGTGATCAGCTCTTTCATGGTCGACGAAGCGCTCGCCGGGTTCAGCTTGTCGTCGCGCTCGATCGATTCGATCTTGCGGCCCATGATGCCACCCTTGGCGTTCAGTTCCTCGATGGCGAGCTGATGGCCCACCATCGCCGGCACGCCGTAGACGGCGCCGCCGCCGGTCAGGGGATAGAGGACGCCAATCTTGATCGGCTGCTGCTGGGCAACCGCCGCTCCGGCCCCGAGGACTCCCAGGGCAGCAAGCATCGCGCTGTATTTCATGTTCTGTTTCCTCCCGGTTCGAGCACACGCACGGCTACGCGGGACGCAACGAACGCTGCGAGGCACCCTTCGGCGAGGATGGCGATATCGCGGGCACAATCTGCACGTCGAAACCGGTACATTGCAAGTCGTGTGAAGGCTTGCAGGCACGATAAGTCACCGGCAGGACGCCCGACCGAGTGACGGTTGCTCCGGTACGCCTCACCAAAGAAGCAGGTGCTCATGCGCTTACGTCCGCGAGCGAGACGCCGCGGTCCGTAAGACGATGACAATCCCGGCTTTTTCCTCGGCGGGTCGATGTCTTCGGCGGTGGTAAACTGAAACGCCCCGGGGCGCGTCGCCGCCTCAGATCAAGTAATCACAGTCTCTTGGGCAGCGACTCCCGCCGCAGTCCCGAGACTCCGCCCACTTCCTGCGGCTCAGGCGTGGCCGACCGGGCCGTTTCCGCTGAGGCCGGGGATCTGGCCCTTGCTCGCATCGAGCTGCTGGCGGTAGAGCGCCACGAAGTCCACCGGCGCGATGTTGAGCGGCGGGAAACCGGCCTCGCGGGTGCAGTTTGCGACGATGGCGCGGGCGAAGGGGAAGAGCAGTCGCGGCGTTTCTATCAGCAGCAGCGGACCGAAGGCGTCCTGAGGCACCTCGCCGACGGTGACCGTGCCGGCATAGACCAGCTCGAGCATGAACAGTGGCTCCTTCTCCGGCGTCACGGCCGAGGCTTCGATGGTCAGCGCGACCTCGAAGGTCTTGGGCTCGAACTGCCGGGTGGCGACGTTCACGTTGAGGGTGAGCTGCGGCTGCTTCTGCTCGATCAGGCTCTGCGGCGCGCGCGGGTTCTCGAAGCTCAGGTCCTTGATGTACTGGCCATGCAAGGTGAGCGGGCTGGCGGGAGCCGGCTGCGGCGGCGGGGTGGGGGTAGACGAAGGAGGGATCGACATGGGTCGGGGCGGTACCATGCACGGCAGGACTGCACAAGGCGCGGGCAGGCGCAGGCCGCCGACAATTGCCAATCTTACGGCGTAGCGCGATGATAAAATCATGACTCATGGAAGACTACGCCCGCTGATCGGCGTGTCGGCCTGCCTGAAGGACAATGGCCGCGGCTGGGTTCACTCGGTCGGCGACAAATATGTTCAGGCGGCGATTCGGGCGGTCGGCGGCCTGCCGGTCATCATTCCGGCTTTCGGCCGGGAGTTCGACGACCGGGGCATGACGGAGGCGCTCGACCGCCTGCTCGACACGATGGATGGGCTGCTGCTGACCGGCAGTCCGTCCAATGTCGAGCCGCACCACTACGAGGGCGAGCCGAGCCGCACAGGCACTGCACACGATGCGGCGCGCGATGCGACCATCCTGCCGCTGATCCGACATGCGATTGACCATGCCGTGCCGCTGATCGCGATCTGCCGCGGCGCGCAGGAAGTGAACGTGGCGCTGGGCGGCACCCTGCACCAGCTGGTGCACGAGGTGCCCGGCCGGCGCGACCATCGCTCGCCCAAGACGCAGGACACCGACGTCAACTATTCGCTGGCACACGACATCGAGATTCTCGAAGGCGGGCTGTTGCATCGCCTTGTGGGCGCGCGCAGGGCGCGGGTGAACTCGCTGCATGCCCAGGGCGTCGACCGCCTCGCGCCGCGGGCGCGGCTCGAGGCGGTGGCCGACGACGGCCAGGTCGAGGCCTTCAGCGTACCGGATGCGCCGGCCTTCGCGCTGGCACTGCAGTGGCACCCCGAGCATCGGGCGCTCGAGAACCCGCTGTCGATGAAGCTGTTCGATGCCTTCTCCGAGGCCTGCCACGCGCGCGCCGCGCAACGGCTCGGCCTCTCGATGCGCGCTGCCGCCGAATAGGCCGCGCCATGGACGCAAGCGCCACGCGCAACAACGCCCGCCGCGACTTCTACGAGCGGATCGGCGGCCTCTCGATGGCGCCGCTGTGGGAATCACTGCACCAGCTCGTGCCGCCTGCGCCCGCGCCGAAATATGTGCCGGCGGCGTGGGACTACGACAAGGTGCGGCCGTTTTTGATGGAATCGGGCACGCTGATCACCGCCAGGGAGGCGGTGCGGCGGGTGCTGATCCTCGAGAACCCATCGATGCCGGGCAGCGCCTGCATCACGCCGACCCTTTATGCCGGGCTGCAGCTCATCCTGCCGGGCGAGGTCGCGCCGGCGCATCGCCACACCCAGTCCGCGCTGCGCTTCATCGTCGAGGGCGAGGGCGCCTACACCGCCGTCGACGGCGAGCGCACGATCATGCACGAGGGCGACTTCGTGATCACGCCGACCTGGACCTGGCACGACCACGGCAACGATTCGTCCAAGCCGATGGTGTGGCTCGACGGGCTCGATATCCCGCTGGTCGCGATGTTCAACGCGGGCTTCGCCGAACCCGGCGCCGAGGACGAGCAGGCGGTAACCACGCCCGAGGGCACGTCGGACGCGAAGTTCGCCAGCGGCCTCCTGCCGGTCGATTGGAAGCCGGCAAGGCAGACCTCGCCGATCTTCAACTACCCCTATTCGCGCACCCGTGAAGCCTTGGCCGGACTCGCCAAGGCCGGGCCGCCCGACGCCTGCCACGGCTACAAGCTGCGCTACGTGAACCCGGCAAGCGGCGGTGCCCCGATCGCGACCATGGGCACCTACATGCAGCTCCTGCCGCAGGGGTTCGAGACCGCGCCCTACCGCAGCACCGACGGCACGGTGTTCTCCGTCGTCGAAGGCGAGGGTGAGAGCGTCGTCGGCGACAAGGTCCTGCGCTGGAAGAAGCGCGACCACTTCGTGGTGCCGAGCTGGGCGAAGGTCGTGCACAAGCCGTCGACCGAGGCGGTGCTGTTTTCCTTCTCCGACCGGCCGGTCCAGGAGAAACTCGACCTCTGGCGCGAGCAGCGCTAGCTCGTCTCCGTAGACGTGTTCGGGTCCCGCTCGCCCCGGGTGACGTCCAACAGATAGCATTCTGGCGCGCTCACTCGGCATGTTACTGTCGCTTGGCGCCCAGGAACAGCGAACCGGGGACTGCCCTATGGCGGAAGAGCAAGTAGCATCGGAGCCTTCAGGCCCCACGCAGGCTGCCAAGATGCAACCGCCAGCAAACCCCGTGCGCCGCCTGACGTTGATCGTCATGGCGATTGGGGCTGTGCTCTTCTTCTACGGCATCGCCGCCGACCGTGTTACGCCTTACACGGCGCAAGCTCTTGTGCAGGCGTATCTTGTGAAGATCGCCCCCGAGGTCGGCGGCCGAGTGATCGAAATCGGTGTAGGCACGGATCAGCGCGTGGAACCCGGTGCCGCCCTGTTCCGCATCGATCCCGACCAGTACATGCTGGCGGTTCGGCGCGCCGAGGCACAGCTCGAAACCGTCGGACAGTCAATCGGAGCGTCAACCGCCGCGGTCGCAACGGCGCAAGGGAAGCTCGTCGAGGCCATCGCCGGCCGCGAAAACGCACGTGACCAGACGAGGCGCACCTTCGAGCTGGTCAGGAAGGGGGTCCATCCCGAATCGCGCCGGACGCAGGCACAGGCGACGCTCGATGCCGCCGAGGCGATCGTCGCCCAGGCCGAAGCCGAACTCGAAAGGGCCCGGCAAACCCTCGGTCCCCAGGGCGCCGACAATCCGCAGATCCGCGAAGCCATGGCTGTTCTGGCTCAGGCCAACCTCGATCTCCAGCGCACCACTGTGTTCGCACCGTCGGAAGGCGGCGTGACCAACTTGTCGCTCGGCACCGGGCAGGTGCTGTCGAAGGGCGAAGCGGCAATGACCTACATCGACACCCGGGAAGTCTGGATCGAGGCGGCCTTCCGTGAGATCAGCCTGGAGAACATCCATGTTGGCGATCGCGTCGAGATCGTGCTCGATCTCCTGCCCGGCAGGATCCTCGGCGGGCGGGTTTCGGCGATGGGCTATGGCGTCGGAAACCGCGACGTTGACGCCCGCACCGGCTTGCCGAATCCGCGCAGCCAGAGCGGCTGGATCCGCCCGCCGCAGCCTATGCCGGTGCGGATCGAGTTCGACCCGCAGTCACGGCCCATGGGACCGAGGGTCGGCTCGCAGGCCAAGGTCATGGTGTACCCCGGCAACGACCTGGTCATGAACGCCATCGGCCGCGTCAGAATGCGCATCGCCGCCGTGCTGGCCTATGTCCAGTAACGCAGCCGCTACCGACGGCAGGGCCGGCCGCGCCGCCGAAGGTGCAAGGCGCGCCGCGTTGCGGCTCGCCTTCGGCGTGACGACCTGCTTCGCGGTGGTGGAGGCGCTCGACTGGGACGCGACCTTTCTCGCGCCCATGCTGGCCGCGAACATGCTGGTCAAGACGCCACGACCCCCCAGCCTTGCCGAGGGCGTCGTCGTCGTCGTTCTGATCGCGGTGTCGACGGCCGCGGTTCTGCTGCTCTCGACGTTGGTGATCAGCAATCCGGAAGTGATGATCCTGGCGCTGATGCTCGTCCTTTACCTGTCGTTCTATGCGCACCGGCGCGGTGCACCGGAGCTGGCAACACTCCTTCCCCAGATCTCGGCCGTGTCGCTTCCGATCGTCGCCGTCCTCTCGCCCGACGGTGCGGGCTCGTTTGCGGCGACGTTGGTGACGGCGGGCTTCGTCGCGCTGCTCACAACCTGGGCCGCGCATGCGGCGTTCCCGGCGCCTGCGCTCGAACCGATCACGGCAAAGCGCGCTACCGCCTTCCCGTTGGATCGGCCCGTCGCCGCGGCGCGGCACGCCCTGCTCGATACGATGATCCTGATGCCGCTTCTGACCTCGTATGTCCTCAACGCCACGGAGGCCGCCGTCGTGGTGTTGATCGTCGTCCTCACGCTGCTGCGGCTGTCCGATCGTCAGCAAGGGCGGGGAGCAGTCCTAGGCCTGATCCTCGGCAACCTGATTGCCGGCGTGGCGGCAGGGCTCACCTACAACCTTATCCTGCTCGGCGGCACGCTACCCTTCTTCGTCGTCGTGTGCCTTGCCGCCACCCTGATCTTCGCCGGCCGGATCGTGACCGCGGGCGATCGTGCATCGGTATATGTCGTGGCCCTCGGGACCTTTGTCCTTTTGCTGGGCCTCGGACTGTCACCCCTACCGGGCAGCAGCGGCGAGGCGTTCGTAAGCCGCCTGCTGAACGTCATTCTTGCCTCGGGCTACGCGATTGGCGGCTTGTCGCTCGTGGAGTGGTGGCAGCCCATCATGCGCATTGATCCTCACGGAAGCGAAAAATGACGAGCATGAACTCGAGAGCAGTGCGTGGGTCGTTCCTGGCCGCGCTTGCCCAAGGTTTGACAGTGACGTGGCCGATCCTGTCCGGATTGCTGGTCTTCAAAGCCGGCGTGGGCGCGCTGGTCGCGGTACTGGAAGGGTGGAGCATTTGGCAGGGCGTCTACTTTGCCTACGTCACTGGCCTGACGATCGGCTACGGAGACCTCACTCCACGACAGCCTTTGACGCAGCTGCTCGCCATCGTCATTGGATTTTCCGGTGTACTGCTGACAGGACTGGTCGCGGCTGTGGCGGTAAAGGCAATACAAGCTGTACCTCGACCGGATAACGCTTTGCGATGATCGTCACTCTGCGTTGCGGGAGGAAGAGCGAACCTCGACCGCCGGCTGCTGGCGGCGGTCCAGCTACCATATCTCGACGGGCCAGGCTTGTGTCCGCGCAGCGCTCGCGGTTCAGCGCAGGCTGCTTTGATGCAGTTGAAGGGCTGCGGCGGAGATGTGGAAGTCCGCGGGCAGCGTCCAGAAACTGATCGACAGGTCGATTTATCAGTCGATCGCCATAAGATCCTCGCGATCAAGTTCCCTCGCAGTCGAGACGATGCGGTGGCTTAAGGCGCGAGCTCAGGCCGAGCTGGGCAAGGGGGCGGCCGATGCCCATAAGCTCCACCCTCTCCCCAAGCCACAACCTGATCCCGACAACTGGCCGTACCGCGGTACACTCTCGTTCATCATGAACGATGGCTACTTTGCCCGGTCTGCGACAAGGGCGACAAGGTGTACGTCACTCGATCAAGTCGCACATTCACCGCGCGGGCGTATCCGGACCAAAGGCCTGCAGCATCCACACCAACGGCGTAGCACTGATTCGGATGGTCTCGCGCAGAAAGTCGAAAAACCGGCAACTGATCGACGGAAACAAGATCGGCCGATCTCAATTTCAGTTTTCCTTCATTGAGAAAAATCAAGGTCTTCTTCAACCTTTGATAGTGCGGCCGTCATCCCTGATGTGTACCATCCGTGTACCCGCCGGCTGACGCACTCCCCGGCCGGCGGCAAGGCCCTCGATTGAAGCCAAGACAACTTCGGTCGGGGGCCGCCTCGAAGGATGCAGGTTGATTTTCATCAATGCGGGCGTCCAGTTCTTCGGACTACAAGCACAAGCTGGCAATGCACCTACCTGCGTTAGCACTGTGGGTGACAGTCGGCGCGCTCAACGAGAAACAGGAGACGCTCATGACCCCGATTGCTCGTCGCACTTTTCTTATTGCCGTTGCCGTCGCGCCCATCTCCAGCGTCGCATTCGCCGTGGATGCGCTGCCCGACGCGCGGTTTGTCGGGTTCGCCGAGACCGTCAACGACTTCGAAATCCAGTCAGGCCAACTGGCACTCACCAAGTCTTCGAATGAACTCGTCCGTGGCTATGCCACGCGCGCGATTGCCGAACATACGGCAGCCGCGCAATCCTTGAGCAGAAATCGATCCGAAGCGGGTGTGTCGATGGCGCCCGACGAGGAGGTCAGGGCGATATCAGAAGATGCGATGACGCGCCTTAAATCGCTTCAGGGCGCGGAGTTCGACACCGCTTTCGCCGCTGCGCAGCTGCGTGTGCAAACTGTGACTGTCGCTCAGTACGGCGCCTATTCAGGGAACGGCAAAAGCGGCCCTCTACGCCGTTACGCGACAGAGGCACTTCCGAAGCAGGAGGCGTTGCTCGAGTACGCCAAGCGGCTAGCCGGCAGCCGTTGAGCTGCCCGCCTCACCGGTCCTGCCGGCCGTCGCATGAGAAGAGTGTTTTGCGGTCGGGTGCGCAACGCTTGGGCGCCCGCTCGCTGTGCTGCGGGCGACGCCAAGCGCCGCAGCAGACGGGGTGAGAGTTCGTCTCACCCGCATCCGGCTCTATTGCTCACAAGTCAGGCGCGCGATCCAGCACGGTTGATCAAGGCACTACAAAATGAGGCCAATCATGCCAATCACCGACATCCATGCAGGCAAAGGCCGCGTCAGGAAAGTCGTGATGCGAGCGGCGCTGGCCTCCTTGGCCGCCGCGGCCGCCGCGGCCACCGCCCCCTGTGCCGCGTTAGCCGGAGAGACGGAAGCGAAGGCGATGCTCAAGGCCATGACCGACTACATGGCGGCGCAGAAGGAGTTCTCCGTCCGCTACGACGCCAGTATCGAGGCGGTGACAAAGGACGGCGAGAAGCTGCAGATCGCCAATTCCGGGCGGGTGGCAGTTGCCCGTCCCGACCGGATCGCAGCCACGCGTACGGGCGGCTTTGCCGACATCGAGACGATCTTCGACGGCAAGACGATGACGATCATCGGCAAGACCAAGAACATCTACCTGCAGTTGCCTATCCCAGGTACGGTGGATCAGCTGGTCGACGTGCTGCAGAACCAGTACAATCGTCCGCTGCCGGCCGCCGACTTGCTGCTGACCAATGCCTATTCAGAGCTGATAGCAGATGTGACCGAGGCCAAGGATCTTGGCAGCGGCGTCATCGGCGGCACTGAGTGCGACCACCTGGCCTTCCGCGGCAAGGAGGTCGACTGGCAGATCTGGATCGCCCAAGGCAGCCGCCCCTTTCCATGCAAATACGTGATCACCTCCAAACTGGTCGCGGGCTATCCCTCCTACACCATCCAGTTTGGCGCCTGGCAATCCGGTGGTGCGGCCGTGGATGGCGCCTTTGTCGTCAAGGCTCCCCCTGGTGCCAAGCAGGTCTCCCTGGAGGAGCTGAAGTCCATAAAGGACATGAGTGAATTCCCGAGCAACTTCATCCTTGGAGGCCAGAAATGAGTATCCTCAGATCAATCGGCTTCGTGGCGGTGATGGGCCTCGTCGTCCTTGGCGGGATCGAGATCGTGGGACGTGCGGCGGTGCCGGACTTCCAGGGCGTGATCGCCAGTGCCCACGCGGTGGTGGGGCGCCCGCTCACGCCCGTCAGCGTCGCGGGTGTGGCGCGTCGCACGGCGCGTCGATGTGCGAACGGCGCCTATGAGTGCTGATCGGTTCCCCCGTACCGAGGGCCACCACGCCGCCGTTCCGGCTGACTGATATGGCCTCCCGGCATCGGCGAAAGTGTAAGCGCCGGAGAGAAAATCCCTCGGTGAAGCGGCTAGAAAGTCTGGTCGCGCCAGAGCAAAGGAGCGCCGGCAGATAGCCCTTTGCAGCAGATGCTAGGGGCGGCAGATGACGAGCGTGGAATTGTATGGGCGAGTCCGCCAATCGGTTCGGATTGAGAGGCTGAGCCGTCGCGAGGCGGCCCAACGCTGGCGGCCGGGTGAGCGTGGCGGTGCCGCGCCTGATTGCGCTGTCCTTGTTCGATGCGGTCGGCCTGCCGTGGTTCCAGGGTCCGTGGTTTGCTTCGCGATGGCGGCAGAGCCGAGCGACGGCCGCACGGCGGTTTATTACTTCCGGCCGCGGGGCGGCATGCAGCTCAGCCGTCCGTGGCGCAAACTTCTCGCCGGCATCGATCGACCGACCGCGGCGGTGATCGTGGGCGCGCGCGACGGGCCTGCTGCCGTTCGCGCGCGGCATCCGCCCGTTCAACGCGGCCGAGGCGGACCGGCTGACGCGCATCGCGCTCAATGATGTCGGATTCGCCCTATCGAAGAGCGACGCACGTACGATCGGCACGCATGGTCGCGGCGAGCTGCTGGGCGCGCTCGCCGACGGATGGCTGCAGCTCGGCGACGGTGCCAAGGCGACGCCCTATCTCGATCGCATCGTAAGCGACCTGCCGAGCACGCCCTACGCGACGGCCGCCTTACGCCGCCGTGCCGATCCTTCGGCCAAGGCACCGCTCACATGCCTCGGCTGTCACTGAGCGGTCAGGCGCTGCGCTTCTGCGCCGCGACCGAGCCGGCGCACCGGTCGGCCGGGATCGGCCGCATCTGTGGATCGTAGGCGTCGGCATACTGGGCCTGGGTACCGTTCACGTAAATGAACAGCACGCAGCCATCGGAACTGTAACGAAGCACCCGGGTCGAGGCGTCTCGGCGGTCGAGCTTGGGGGGACCGAAAGTGGCGGCGATCTGGCGCTCGTCCATTCCCGTGATCTGGCTGACGGGAATCGCGCGGCCCGGATTGGCGGAACGGAAGACGCCGGTCTCACCGCCTGCCAGTGAATATTGCGGCGCCGATTCGACGCAGCCTGCGAGCAGGAAGGCGGTCACAACCACCCAGAGTGCCGGTATCATACCGGCGAGATTAGCGCTGCCCGGCCGGGGGGCGAAAGGGCAAGCCGGGGCCGTCGGGCGGTTTGAGCGTTTGTGCCACATGCACCATGGCGGCTGTCCCCAGCACCGGCACGATCAGGTTGAGGATCGGGATCGTGCCCAGGAAGACGATGACCGCTCCGGTGGCCCACAACACCCAGCCGTTGGCCCGGCGCCAGGCCTTGACCTCGGCCGGGTTGCGCCGGCGCAGTGCCACCTGCTCGTAGTACATTCGTCCGGTCAGCCAGCCGTTGATGGCGTAGAACAGCACGGCGCCCAGGCCCGCGACGAAGATCGCCACGATGTAGAACGGCAGCATCACCAGGTTGAGCGCCACGACCGCGACCAGGAACACCAGCCCGGTCCACACGCCGGTCCAGATCGAGATGCCGCGCGCCGGCCCGAGGTGCGGGTAATGCCTGGCCTCGACGATGTCGGCGATGCGCTCGATGAAGATCGAGATCACGATGCCGAAGCTTGCCGGGAACAGCATCAGCGCCAGCGCCGTGACGGCCGCGCCGCCCAGCCACTGGATCAGGCTGTTCACCCAGCCGATGTCGACGGTCGCGTAGCGCTGCAACGCCCACCAGGCGAGCACGCCAATGGCGGCCTGGAGGACCACCGACAGCGCGAGCGACTGCCATATGACGACGCGCAGCTTGGGGTCGCCGAGCTGGGCGATCGCAAGCTCGAACGCCCTCAGCATCTTCCGGAACGCGAGCGTCCCGCTCGCTCGGATTCAGGAGCGAGCGGGACGCTCGCGGTCCGAAAGAGCATGACCAGCTGCCTCACTGCGCGCCGACGATGCCTGCGGCCTTCAGCTCGCCGAGTTCCTTCGACGAGAAGCCGCTCTCCAGCAGAATCTCGTCGGTGTGCTGGCCACGCTTGGCGGCGGGACCTTTCACACCTTCCTTGGTGCGCGAGAAGCGCGGCGCGGCGGCGGGCTGCGCGAAGCCCTGGACGTCGACGTAGGCGTTGCGCGCCTTGGCATGAGGATGCTGCGAGGCTTCCTTCATGGTCAGCACCGGCGCGAAGCAGATGTCGGTGCCTTCCATGATCGCGCACCATTCGTCGCGCGTCTTGCCGCGGAAGATGTGCTCCAGCCTGCTCTTGAACTGTTCCCAGGCCTTGCGGTCCATCTGTGCCGGCAGCGACTCGCCCTTGAGGCCCGTCTTCTCGAGCAGCAGGTCGTAGAACTGCGGCTCGATCGAGCCGATCGAGACGAACTTGCCGTCCTTGGTCTCGTAGGTGCCGTAGAAGGGCGCACCGCCGTCGAGCATGTTCACGCCGCGCTCGTCGTCCTTCCACAGGCCGGCGCCGGCCATGCCGTAGATGCCGCCGAGCAGCAGCGCCGCGCCGTCGACCATGGCCGCATCGACCACCTGGCCCTTGCCCGAGCGTTGCGATTCGAGCAGGCCGCAGACCATGCCGAAGGCGAGCAGCATGCCGCCGCCGCCGAAATCGCCGACCAGGTTGAGCGGCGGGACCGGCTTGTCCTTGCCGCCGATCGCGTGCAGCGCACCGGTCAGGGCGATGTAGTTGATGTCGTGTCCGGCCGCCTTGGCGAGCGGGCCCTCCTGACCCCAGCCGGTCATCCGGCCGTAGACGAGCTTCGGATTGCGCGCGAGGCAGACGTCCGGACCGACGCCCAGACGCTCGGCGACGCCGGGGCGGAAAGGCTCGGTCATGCCGTCGGCCTTCTCGATCAGGCGCAGCACGACCTCGACGCCTTCCTTCTTCTGCAGATCGACGGAGACCGAGCGACGGCTCCTGTTGTGAACTGCGAACTTGGGATCGGCGAGGCGATCCATGACGTGGCTCTTGGTGCGATCGACGCGGATCACGTCGGCGCCCATGTCGCCCAGCATCATCGAGCACATCGGTCCCGGCCCGATACCGGCCAGCTCGACGATCGTCAGACCCGAAAGCGGACCCGCCATGACCTTCCTCCTGCGAAATTCCCGTTCGTACTACTGTAGCCCAATGTGCGCGGCCAAAAAGCCCTGTACCCGCTGGATCGCATCGGCATGCGAAGCGGGATCCTCGGCAATGATCGGCACCACCCCGGCACGGCTGGTGTAGGCGACCAGTTCCTTGCGCTTCAACCCTAGCCAGTCGAAGTCGTGATAGGCGCCGGAATAGGCGTGATATGTGATCGGCGCGCCGCGGGCGACGGCACGGTCGGCCAGCGCCTTGCAGGGCGCGTGCGGTGTCCAGACGTCCCTGTCGCCGATCAGGATCATCAACGGCATCCTGGGCGTCCAGCCGGTGCCCATGCGCCGCTCGCTGCACGACCCGGGGTAGAAGGCGATCGCCGCCCGAAAGTCGGGGCCTGTGGAGACGGCCGGCCGGCCGACCTTCTTGCCGAGGGCAAACAGCACCGCACCGCCGCCGTTCGACCAGCCGATCATCGCCACCCTGTCCGTCGCCACCCATGACTGCTTCTGCAGCCAGGCCAACCCACCGTAGGCATCGGCCGGGCGGCGCAGATAGAGCCATTCCTTGAAGCCCTCGCGCGAGCAGATCTCACCCGAGCCGCGCGGGGTGAGGCTGTCGATCATCAGCACCGCAATGCCGAGGGCATTGAGCTTGGCGGCCCAGTCGATCTCGCGCGAGACGATCCGATGCGTCACTGTCGAGATCAGCCCGCCGCAGCCATGCAGGAAGATCACGGAAGGCATCGGGCCGGGCAGTTCGGGCTTGAACAGATAGCCGTCGAGGGTTGTCGGCGCGTGCTCCGCCGTGCCATCGAGCGATGCGAAATGGACCTTCTCCTGTGCCGATGCCGCACTTGTCAGGCCGATCAGCATGGCGAGGATGAGGAGATGTCGCATCGCCCAGAATGGTAGCCGATTCGCGTGCACCGGTCTAAAGTCCGCAGGCGACCGGAGGGGGTCGGAGGAAACGAATGCTCAAGGCGCGGTTTTTCACGTCGGCCATGCTGGCGCTCGCTGTTGCGGGTAGCGTCTGGGCGCAGCAGACGCCGCCTGCGGCCGACGCGGCGCCGCCGCCACCACCGAAGGAATACAACCAGCAGATCCTGGTGCCGGGCTCGTGGTTCCACGGCGTGCATGGCCTCGCCTTCAACAAGGACGACCAGCTCTTTGCCGGCTCCGTGCTCGGACAGGCGATCTATCGGGTACAGGTCGACTCGGGCGAGGTCGATCGGCTGGTGGAGCCGCCGATCGGCATGGCCGACGACATTGCCTTCGCCGAGGACGGCAGCATGGCCTGGACGGCCTTCCTGCTGGGCAAGGTCTATCTCCGCCGCGGAAACAAGACGATCGAGGTTGCCAACGGCTTGTCCGGGCCAAACTCGCTCGCCTTCGGCAAGGACGGGCGTCTGTTCGTGTCCGAGGTGTTCCTCGGCGACGCGCTCTACGAGATCGACATCAAGAACGTCGACAAGCCCGAGTTCAAGTCGATCGCGCGTAACGACCTGCGCCGTATCGCCGAGAAGCTGGGCGGCCTGAACGGCTTCGAGATCAACAAGGACGACGGCTTCCTCTACGGCCCGCTGTGGTTCAAGGGCCAGGCGGTGAAGATCAACGTCGACACCGGCGCGGTGGAAGTGATCGCCTCGGGCTTCACGACGCCCGCCGCCGCCAACATCGATCCGCAGAGCCGTGATGATCTTTATGTGATCGACACCGCCAACGGCTCGGTCTGGAAGGTCAGCCTGACCAGCAAGGCCAAGCGACTGGTCGCCACGCTCAAATCGGGCCTCGACAATCTCGCCTTCGATTCGCGCGGCCGGCTGTTCGTGACCTCGATGACGGACAACGGCATCTACCTCGTCGACAAGGTGACGGGTGCGGCCAGGACCATCGTCGAGGGCAAGCTCGCGATCCCGGCCGATCTCGCCGTCGCGTCGGAAAGCGGCAAGGACACGGTGCATACCGCCGACGTCTTCAGCTATCGCACGGTCGACGGCAATAGCGGCGCGGTTAACGACGTGCTGCGCGTGCATGGCGACACGCATGCCTATCCGCTCGGCATCTCGATCGGGCCGAAGCATGTGCTGCTGTCGAGCTGGTTTTCGATGACGGTCGAGAAGGTCGATCGCAAGACCGGCAAGCTGGTCGCCTCGTTCACCGACTTCGCCGCCCCTGTCGATGCACTCGAAGCGTCCGACGGGACCGTCTATGTGGCTGAACTGGCGACCGGCAATCTGGTGAAGGTCAGTGCCGATGGCAAGACGCGCAGCACGGTGGTGAAGGAGCTGCGCGGCCCGGTGGCACTGGCACAGGGTCCGGGCAACGTGATCTACGTGACCGAGGTCGGCGCCGGCGCGGTGAGCCAGATCGACGTCGGCTCGGGCGCGCGCAAGGTCGTGGCCGACGGACTCGCCGGCCCGGAGGGGATCGATGTCGGACCGGACGGCCGGCTCTACGTGGCCGAGGTCGGCCAGAAGCGCGTGGTCGCGATCGATCCGGCGACCGGCACCAAGACAGTGGTCGCCTCCAACCTCGATATCGGCCTCGAGCCCTATCCCGGCGGGCCACCGGCGCTGGTGCCGACCGGCGTCGCAGTAGGCAAGACCGGCGCGGTCTACGTCAGTTCCGACCGGCGCAACGCGATGTACAAGCTCACCCCGCCCACGCCCTAGGAGCGTTCATGCCCGGCATTCCGTTCATCAGGGATTTCAAGTTCGATTACGGCACGGCGATGGAAGTGACGCCGCTGATCCGCCGGGTCGTGGCACACAACCCGAACCCGTTCACCTTCAAGGGCACCGGCACCTACATCGTCGGCCACGGCAAGGTGGCGATCGTCGATCCCGGCCCGGACGACCAGGAGCACATCGATGCCGTGCTGCGGGCGGTGAGGGCTGAGACGGTGACGCACATCTTCGTCACCCATACGCACGTCGACCACGTGCCCGCGACGCCTGCGATGGCCAGGGCGACCGGGGCCAAGGTTTACAGCTACGGCCCGCATCCCAAGCCGCCGGCCGGCGTCGCAACCGAGCAGGAGGGCGATTTCTCCTTCGCCCCCGACATCAAGCTCAACGACGGCGACGTGGTGCATGGCGACGGCTGGAATGTCGAGGCGGTCTACACGCCGGGCCATATCTCCAATCATCTCTGCTTCGCGGTGAAGGAAGACAACGCTTTGCTGTCGGGCGATCACGTCATGGGCTGGTCGACCGCGGTGATCTCGCCGCCCGACGGCAACATGGCCGATTACTTCGCGTCGTTGCGCAAGCTGCTGCCGCGCGAGGAGACGCTCTACATCCCGACCCATGGGGCGGAGATCCGCAATCCGCACCCGTTCGTCGAGTCCTACATCGAGCACCGTCTGGGCCGCGAGGCGCAGATCATGGCGCGCCTCAAGGAGGGGCCGCAGACGGTTCCCCAAATGGTCGCGAAGAACTACACCGACACGCCGATCCACCTGCACGCGGCGGCTGGCCGCTCGATGCTGGCGCACCTCATCCAGATGGTGAAGGACGGCCGCATCAAGACCGAGGACGGCCAGGCGAGGATCGATTCGACGTATCGGCTCTAAACTTCCCTCCCCTTGGGGGACTCCCCCAAGGGGAGGTGCCCCCGTAATCGGGGGCGGAGGGGTCATGAGCAACACGACTGGTGCTCATGACCCCTCCGCCCGCGTAAGACGCGGGCACCTCCCCTTCGCGGACTCCGCGAAGGGGAGGAGGATTTTTAATGGAGAAGACGACAATGGACCTCAAGCTCACCGGCAAGACCGTGCTGATCACCGGCGGCAGCCGCGGCATCGGCTTTGCCTGCGCGATGGCTTTCGCGGCAGAAGGCTGCACCGTCCATATCGCCTCGCGCTCGCAGGAATCGCTCGAGGCCGCGCGGGAAAAGATTCGCGCCCGCCACAACGTGCCGGTCGAGATCCACGCCGCCGACTTCTCCAAAGGCGACACCGTGCGCGCCGTGATCGAGGCGGTCGGTCATGCCGACATCCTGGTGAACAATGCCGGCGCCATCCCGCGCGGCGACATCCTCGCCATGACCGAGGAGAAATGGCGCGAGTCGTGGGAGCTGAAGATGTTCGGCTACGTCAATGCGACGCGCGCCATGCTGGAGAAGATGTACGCACGCAAGAAGGGCACGGTGGTCAACATCATCGGCCTGGCGGGCGAGAGCTTCAATTACGACTACGTCGCCGGCACCACGGCGAACGCCGGCCTGATGGCCTTCACCCGTGCCGTCGGCTCCAGGAGCGTCGATCACGGCGTGCGCGTGGTCGCGATCAATCCGCCCGGGACGCGCACCGACCGGATGACCACCCTGCTGCGCAGCCAGGCGGAGCAGAAGTGGGGCGACCCCGAGCGCTGGCGCGAACTCACGACACACATGCCATTCGGCCGTCCGGCCGAGCCCGACGAGGTCGCCGACCTCGCGGTTTTCCTGGCATCGGATCGCGCGAGCTACATCAGCGGCGTCGTGATGACCCTCGATGCCGGCCAGGCCGCGCGCCACTGAAGCCCGAAGAGCGGAGACGAAGCGACTGCGGCGCCCCGGACAACAAGGCCTGTCTCGACGCTGGATGGATAACGCTCTATCGGCGGCGGCCGGCGATCGCGGCCCGTGCTGGATTGGTGTGCATGGCGGCGGACGGTGCAGCCACGACGCCGGTCTTGGTCTTGCTCGGCTTCTTGGCTTTCTTCGCAGTCGGACGCTTCTTCGTGGACATGCAGCGCTTCTCCCAGGGGGCGTTTGCCCACCGTAGGCGCTTTCCGCTCGCCTGTCCCGATTGTTCACCGGGGCGTATTGCCGGGCGCCACGATCACGGCGTCGACAGCGCGACGGTCGGTGCCGTAGGCGCCATGTGTCGGGAAATCGTCGCCATCGCGGTCTCGGCTTCTACGGCCTTCGGCGCGTACCTGCTGCCGACGACGAGCATGGCACCGCGCACTCCCTGGCCGACGTTCAGCCAACGAGCCGGGGAATGCGCGGGTTCCGCCTTGTTCCTGCCTCAGAAGCGATAGTTCAGGCCGACCCTCAGCAGATTGCCGATCGAACGCTGATCGATGCTGGTCGTGCCGGGCGACGACAAAGGCGTGTCCGGGCTGCCGATCCACAGATATTCGAGCTTCGCCGACAGCCGTTCGTTGAGACGGCCTTCGACGCCGCCGCCGAACGTATAGGTCCAGAAGTTGTTCGAGGCATCGAAGTAGCCGGTCTGCGAATCGGTGCCTTGCAGGCGCTGATGGCCCCACACCGCGCCGCCCGTCACGTACGGCATCACCGAGCCGACCGTGTAGCCTGCGCGGACGCGGAAGGTGCTGAACCACGGCATGGTGGCATTGGCGTTGATCGCCGACGGGCCCGCGCCGCCGCTCAGTCCGGAGGACATTGTCGAGCCCTGGAAATCCACCTCGCCGCCCAGCAGCATCGGCCCGATGAGATAATTGTAGCCGGCCTGCACGCCGCCAACGAATCCGCTGCCGGTGCCGTTGAAGCCGCCGCCAGTGCCGTTCTCGGTGATGCTGGCGGTGGTCGAGCTCCACAGGCCGCCGGTATTGATGCCGGCGTAGAAGCCGTCCCATTGGCTGGTGCTCTGGGCCTGGGCGGCGAGCGGGCTTGCCATCGCCGCGACGACGGCGGCAGCAAGGGCGATGGATGAACGCTTCGACATGAGACACTCCACGAGAGTTGAGGGGACAAGGTCCGGTGGGTGTATTGAGTGAGCCGGCGGAAAGGGGCGCTCGCGCGGCATCTCCGGGGAGGAGACGTGACGACCATTTGCAGTGTCTGTCCTGCACCAGTCGTCTGCGTGATACCGGCGCCGCTGGTGTGACTTTTGAAGCGGTGCCCATTACGTTGTGATCGAATCATGTCCGCTTCGCTTTCGACTGCTCGCGACCTGCTGCATTCCGTCTTCGGCTTCGGCGGTTTCCGCCCGGGCCAGGAAGAAATCGTGCAGGCCGTGCTCGACGGCGAGAACGTGCTGGCGGTCATGCCGACCGGCTCGGGCAAGTCGCTCTGCTACCAGCTTCCGGCGCTGGTGCGGCCCGGCCTCACGGTCGTCGTCTCGCCGCTGATCGCGCTGATGCGGGACCAGGTGCGTGCGCTCGGCGCTGCCGGGGTCGCAGCCGGCAGCCTCAACTCGAGCAACGATCCGGCGGAGAATGCGCGGGTCATGCGTCTGCTCCGCGAGCGTGAGCTGCGGTTGCTCTACGTCGCGCCCGAACGGTTGGCGCGCCAGGACACGGTCGAGATGCTGTGCGAAACCGACGTGCGACTGATGGCGATCGACGAGGCGCATTGCGTCTCGCAATGGGGCCACGATTTCCGCCCCGAGTATCTCTCGCTCGGCAGCCTCGCGCGCCAGATCGGCGGCGCGCTGCAGACCATGGCACTGACGGCGACGGCCGACGCGCCGACGCGCGGCGACATCGTCGACAGGTTGTTCGATGCGCCGCCGCGCACCTTCGTGCGCAGCTTCGACCGGCCGAACCTGCGGCTCGCCTTCAAGCCCAAGGAGCATTCGTCGCGCCAGGTGCTCTCCTTCGTGCGCGAGCACGAGGGCGATAGCGGCATTATCTATTGCGCGTCGCGCCGCAAGGTCGAGGAACTGGCCGAAGCGCTCAAGGCCGCCGGCGTCACGGCGCTGCCCTATCATGCCGGCCTCGACAAGCGTGTACGCGACGCCAACCAGGATGCCTTCCAGCAGGAGGACGGCGTGGTGATGACCGCCACCGTCGCCTTCGGCATGGGAATCGACAAGCCGGACGTGCGCTTCGTCTGCCATGCCGACCTGCCGGCCAACGTCGAAGCCTACTACCAGGAGATCGGCCGTGCCGGCCGCGACGGTCTCGCCGCCGACACGCTGACGCTTTACGGCATGGGCGACATGCAGCTGCGCCGGCTGCAGATCGAGCAGAGCGACTCGTCGGACGAGCGCAAGCGGGTCGAGCGCCAGCGGCTGAACGCCCTGCTCGCACTTGCCGAAGCACCGCGCTGCCGCCGCCAAACCTTGCTCTCCTATTTCGGCGAGCCCTCCGAGCCGTGCGGCAACTGCGATCTTTGCCAGGAGGGTGTCGAGCGTTTCGACGGCACGATCGAGGCACAGAAGGCGATGTCGGCGATCCTGCGCACCGGCGAACGCTTCGGCATGGAGCATCTGGTCGCCATCCTGGTCGGCGACCTCACCGAGAATGTGCAGAAATACAATCATGACCGCCTGCCGACCTTCGGCGTCGGAAAGGACCGGCGGAACGTCGAATGGCGCTCGATCTTCCGCCAGATCTCGGCGCTCGGGCTGATCGGCCAGGACATGATGGAGCACGGGCGCTGGTTCGTGACCGACGAAGGCCGGCGGGTGCTGAAGGGCCAACAGCGTATCGAACTGCGCCGGGACCTCGCCGCGCCGGCCAGGGGTTCGCGGCGCGAAAAACGGGCGGCTGCCGCCTCCACGGTCGTGGGCGAGGCGGACACGAGGCTGCTCGGGGCGCTCAAGGCTCTGCGCGCCAAGCTCGCTCAAGCCCAGAAAGTGCCTGCATACGTGGTCTTCTCCGACCGCACGCTGATCGAGCTGGCCACGCACCGGCCCGACAGCGCGCGCGCAATGCGGGAGATCCACGGCGTCGGAGACGCCAAGCTGGAGCGCTACGGTACTGCTTTTCTCGACGTCATCCAGAACGCCGTCCGCTGACTGTTGAGGGAACCGGAAGGCATGATCGTCGTTTAGCCGGTCGCTCCCAGAAATGCCGGAGCTTTCGGCGCAATTCTGCGTTGGCTCGCGGCAGGACGGAGGAAGCAGGACCGTAGAGTGGACGACATGGCGACCGAAACATTCCCTATTCCAAGGGCCCGAACGGGTGTGCCGGGTCTCGATGACATCCTGGCCGGTGGCCTCGCCATCGGCCGTGTTTTCCTGCTCGAGGGCAGTCCGGGCACGGGCAAGACCACCATCGCGCTGCGCTTCCTGATGGAAGGCGCAAAGGAGGGCGAGCAGGGGCTCTATGTCACGCTGTCCGAAACGGCCAACGAGTTGCGTGCGGCAGCGGCGTCGCACGGCTGGGAACTCGGCGACAAGATCGAGGTCTTCGAGGTGGCGCCGCCCGAAAGCCTGCTCGATGCGGACCAGCAGCAGAGCCTGCTCTATTCCTCCGACCTCGAGCTGGGCGAAACCACGAAACTGATCTTCGAGGCCGTCGAGCGCACCAAGGCCAAGCGCATCGTGCTCGACTCGCTCTCGGAAATCCGCCTGCTCGGCCAGAGTTCGCTGCGCTATCGCCGGCAGATCCTGGCGCTCAAGCACTACTTCGCGCGCCACGGCTCGACCGTTCTGATGCTCGATGATCTGACCGCCGAGACGATGGACAAGACGGTGCATAGCGTCGCAAACGGCGTGCTGCGGCTGGAGGAGACTGCGCCGGACTATGGCAGCGAGCGGCGCCGCATGCGGGTGATCAAGTACCGTGCGCAGTCCTTTCGCGGCGGCTACCACGACTTCGTCATCCGGGCCGGTGGCGTCAGGGTCTTTCCGCGCCTCGTGGCGGCCGAGCATCGCCAGCAGATTGCGCGTGGCCGAGTCGCTTCCGGCATCAAAGGCCTCGATTCGCTGCTCGGCGGTGGCATCGAGCAGGGATCGAGCACGGTTCTGGCGGGACCGGCAGGCGCGGGCAAGAGCATCATCAGCCTGCAATTCGTCAACGAGGCGATCCGCACCGGCAGCAAAGCCGCGATGTTCATCTTCGACGAGGAGATCGGCCTGCTGTTCGATCGCGCCAAGCCGCTGGGCTTCGACCTCGCAGGCATGCGCGCGGCGGGCAAGCTGCTCGTCACACAGCTCGATGCGGCAGAGCTCTCGCCCGGCGAATTCGCGTACAACGTGCGCGCAGCCGTGCAGGATCCGGCGGTCCGCACCGTCGTCATCGACAGCCTGAACGGCTACCAGGCGTCGATGCCGCAGGAGAACTCGTTGATCCTGCACATGCACGAAATCCTGCAGTTCCTGAACCGCCATGGCGTGTCGACATTCCTGACGGTTGCGCAGTCGGGAATGATGGGCGACATGAAGTCGCCGGTCGACATCACCTACCTCGCCGACTCGGTGATCATGCTGCGCTTCTTCGAGGTACGCGGCTCGGTGAAGCGCGCCATCTCGGTGGTCAAGAAGCGGACCGGCCGGCACGAATCGACGATCCGCGAATTCTGGATCGACGGCGGCCTGCATGTCGGCGAGCCGTTGGTCGATTTCCAGGGCGTGCTGCGTGGCGTGCCGCTGATCCTTACCGGCAATGGAGCCGCCGAATCCGCGGCCGCCGCGGCCAGGGGCGAGTGAGCCAAGGGCCTCCGGAAGGTCGGCTGCGCGCGCTCATTCTGGCGCCGCGCGGTCGCGACGCGGCGCTCGCGCAGTCGCTGCTGAGCCAGGCCGGTATCGAGAGCGATGTCTGCCGGGACTTGGCGGCGCTGGTTGTCGCGATCCACGACAACGTGGGATTCGTGCTGCTGACCGAGGATGCCATCCACAATGCCGACCTTCGGCCGCTGATGGCGTGCATTGCCGATCAGCCGGCATGGTCCGATCTGCCGTTCGTTCTCGTAACCGACCATGGCGGCGGGCCGGAGCGCAACCCGATTGCGGCGCGCTGGCTGGAAGCGTTGGGCAACGTCTACTTCCTCGAGCGGCCATTCCATCCCACGACCCTCAGCAGCCTGGCCCGAGCCACGATGAAGGGCCGCCGCCGCCAGCACGAGACGCGCGTCTTGCTGGAAAATCTGCGCGAGGGCGAGCTGCGCCTGCAGCAGATGAACGATCAGCTCGAGCGTCGCGTACAGGAGCGCACCGCCCAACTGCAGCAGGCCCATGACGAGCTGCTCGCCTCGATCGCCGAGCGCGAGCGCGCGCGCGAGCAGTTGCGTCACCTGCAGAAGCTCGAATCGATCGGCCAGCTCACCGGCGGCGTGGCGCACGACTTCAACAACCTCCTGACGGCCGTGATGGGCAACCTCGAGCTGCTGCGCAAGCGGCTGTCGGCCAACCCGTCGACCGATCGATTGATCGACGGCGCGATGCAGGGCGCCCAGCGTGGCGCCTCGCTGACCCAGCGGCTGCTCGCCTTCGCACGGCGCCAGGCGCTCGAGCCGCGGCCGGTCGACCTGGCGGAGTTGGTGCACGGCATGGACGAGCTGCTGCGCCGGTCGATCGGTGCCGGTGTGCAGATGAAAATCGACCTGCCGCCAGCCCTGCCACGCGCGCAGGCCGATGCCAACCAGATCGAGCTCGCGCTTCTCAACCTCGCGGTCAACGCGCGCGATGCCATGCCGGACGGCGGGACGCTCTCCATCGGGCTCGATGTAGCGGCCACCGCTGAAGCAGGGGACTTGGCCGAAGGGCGCTATGTGCGGCTGACCGTGTCGGACACCGGTGCCGGCATGGACGGCGAGACGCTGCAGCGGGCGATCGAGCCGTTCTTCTCGACCAAGGAGGTCGGCAAGGGCACCGGCCTCGGCCTGTCCATGGTCCACGGCCTGGCACGGCAGCTCGAAGGTTCGCTGCGACTGTTCAGCGAGCCAGGCCGCGGGACGCGTGCGGAACTCTGGCTGCCGATCGCCGATAGTCGCGCGGACGCGCCGCCGCAGGATCAGCCGGCCGCCGACGCCGGGCCGAGTCGGCGCGCGACCGTACTGTTCGTGGACGACGACTTCCTGATCAGCCTCAGCACGGCCTCGCTGCTCGAGGATCTCGGCCATGCCGTGATCAAGGCGAACTCGGGCGCCGAGGCGCTGACGGTGCTGCAAGACAACGAGCCTATCGACCTCATGA
Source organism: Reyranella sp. (assembly GCF_965279465.1). Classification (NCBI taxonomy): domain Bacteria; kingdom Pseudomonadati; phylum Pseudomonadota; class Alphaproteobacteria; order Hyphomicrobiales; family Reyranellaceae; genus Reyranella; species Reyranella sp. Next base: position 704,862 of record NZ_OZ257242.1, on the reverse strand, counting down.
TCACCGACTATGCGATGCCGGGCATGACAGGGCTGCAGCTCGCCATGGAGGCGCGGCGCTTGCGGCCGCAGCTTCCGATCCTGCTCGCGACCGGCTATGCCGACCTGCCGGTGCAGACCAAGCTGGAGCTGCCGCGGCTAGCGAAGCCCTACCAGCAGCGCCAGCTCGCCGAGCAGATAGCTTCCCTGCTCAGCTAACCTTTGAGTGGGAGCAGCGCGCGCAACGCGGGATCGCGGAACCATAGTCCGCCCCACATCAGCATGCCGAGATAGACGCCGAACAGCGTGTGGCTGAACAGCGGATCGCCCAGTCGCAGGTGGCTGGCGATCGCGCCGCCGAACAGGCCGGTCAGCAGGATCGCCCCCAGAACAGCGGTGCGCGGCCAGGCGTAGAGCGCCGTGCCGACCAGCACGATGGTGCCGAGCAGGCGGGCGAAGGAATCGCTGGTGGGGTAGCCCAGCTCCTTCAGGCTGTCGGTGACCGGCTGGATCGGCATCACCTTGATCGCGCCGTCCATCAGCAGGAACAGGATGACCAGGCCGCTTAGGATGCGGCCGGTCCACAGCACGGCGGGCGAACCCACTGGTCAGCCTTTCTTCTGGCTCTCGCCCATCGACCAGGCGACGCCGAACGGGTCGCGCAACTGGCCGTAGCGGTCGCCCCAGAACATGAGCTGCACCGGCAGCGTGACCTGGGCGCCGGCATCGACCGCGCGCTGGAAGGCGTCGTCGATGCCCTCGACCTGCAGGTGCAGCATGAACGCCTGCGGCTCCTTGAGCGGGCTGCCATGCTCGGGAAAGGGATCGCTCAGCATCACCGAGCCGCCATTGATCACCAGATGCACGTGGATCAGGCGCCCCTGCGGATCGGCCGGGGCACGCGCCACCTCCTTCGCGCCGAACGCCCTGGCGTAGAACTCGGCGGCCGTGGCGGCATTAGAGACAAAGAGATAGGGCGCAACGCCGCCCAGGACGGGTTGGCTGAGATCGGTCATGTCGTTCTCCTCTGTGACCATGTACCGAGGACGAACGAGCGGGCTGCGATCCGACAGGCGCTCGAAGAAATTCCATTCGTCCGCTGACGGAGGGGGGTGACGCCAGGTGGTGCGTCACGCCCCCTTCGTCGCGGATTACCGCGCCACCTCCCCCGAAGACGGGGGAGGGAGTCCTATGAAGAACATGAGAGGCGGTCGAGATGGTGGCGGATGTGGGTGGCTTCGGCCGGCGTGTTGGCCAATGCGATCGCGCGGGTGAAGGACTCGCGCGCCTCTTCCGCACGGCCGAGCTGGTCGAGCAGCGCGCCCTTGAGGCCGTGGAAATAGAAGTAGCCGGCGAGACGCTCGCCCAATGGCTCGACCATCGCCAGCGCCTCGGCCGGCCCATGCACTTTGCCGACGGCGACGGCGCGGTTCAGCGTCACCACCGGCGACGGCTGCAGCCGTTCGAGATTGGCATAGAGCAGGTCGATCTGCGCCCAGTCGGTGTCTTCCGGCCGTGCAGCGCGCGCATGCAGCGCGGCGATCGCGGCCTGGACCTGATAGGGCCCGGGCCGCCTGTGCCGCATCGCCTTGTCGATCAGCGCCAGTCCTTCATCGATGGCGGAGCGGTCCCAGCGGCTGCGATCCTGGTCCTCGAGCAACACGATCCCGCCCTCGGCATCGAAGCGCGCGGCTGCCCGCGCATCCTGCAGCAGCATCAGCGCCGCCAGCCCCATGATCTCGGGCTCGGCGGGGAAGAGACGCAGCAGCAGACGGCTCAACCAGATGGCCTCGGCTGCCAGCGGCGCGCGGGCTTCCGTCTCCTCGCTGCTCGCCGAATAACCCTCGTTGAAGAGCAGGTAGATCATGGCCGCGACGGCGGCGAGGCGTTCGGCGCGTTCGGGCGCGCCGGGCGTCTCGAACGGCACCGCCGCCCTGGCGACACGCGCCTTGGCGCGCGTGATGCGCTGCTCCATCGCCGCCTCGCCGACCAGGAAGGCGCGGGCGATCCGCTTGACCGACAGTCCGCAGACGATGCGCAGGGCGAGCGCGATCTGTTGCACGGCCGGCAGCTCGGGAGCACTGCAGACGAACAGCAGCCGCAGGATATCGTCGCGATAGTGACTGTCGTCGAGGCGTTCGACGGTTGCCGCCTCGACGTCGTCGGTATCGGACAGCGTCTCTTCATCGGGGAGAGCGACCTGTCTGGCGTGCCGCCGCACGCCGTCGAGCGCCACGTTGCGGCCGACCATGATCAGCCAGGCCGCCGGATCGCGGGGCGGTCCATTCTTCGGCCAGGTCTTCAGCGCCCGCAGGCAGGCGTCCTGGTAGGCCTCCTCGGCAATTTCGAGATCGCGGAAATAGCGCAGCAATGCGCCGATCGCCTGGGGACGGGCCGAAACCAGCGCCGCGTCGATCCAGGCGAGCTCGGTCATGCGCCGAAGTTCCCGGCGTCGAGCTGCGCCACCGGCCGTATTTCGTAGGAGCCGCCCATGTTGGCGCGCGCCAGCTCGCGCGAGGTCTCGATCGCCTCGTCGAGCGACTTGCAGTCGACGATGTAGAAACCGAGCAGCTGCTCCTTGGTTTCGGCGAATGGACCGTCCACCACCAGGGGCGGGTCCTGGTCCTTGCGCAAGGTCGTGGCCGCCGTGGTGGGCAGCAGGCGCGCCACCGGGCCAAGCCGGCCCTGCTTCGCGAGCTTCTCGGTAACCTTGGCGAGGCCAGCCATGGTCGTGTCGCGCTTGTCCCTGGTCCTGGACTGCACGACGTCTTCGTGGTGGTAGCAGAGGATGGCGTAGAGCATGCGAATTCCCTCGTAGACCCGTAGGACGAACGACTAGCCCTGCTTCCGACAGGGCGTCGAGATTATTTTGCGGTGCCGGCCTTCAGGATCCGGTAGCGCCCGTCGCGGATTTCCGCACCGACCACGATGCCGGTGATGGCGCTGCCGCCGTCGAGCCCCAGACGGTCATGCAGGAAGAGGTGTGGATCCTCCATGTAGGTGAGCGGAAAGTGCTTTTGTGGCGGCGTGTGGCCATGGACCACGAGGGTGCCGCCGAAGCCGCCCTGCCAGTCGAGGAAACCCGTGGTGATCCACGCCCAGCGCGCCTTCATGCCGGCGGTCCAGGGCGGTGCGAGGAAGGCGGCCTGGTCCGTCCGGCCGTCCAGCCCGCCATGGACGAACACGATGTTGCCAAGCCGTAGATGGGAGCGCTGGGTGAGCAGCCTGTCGAGGATCTGCCGGCCGAGTGCAGCCGTCGCCAATTCATAGCTGGGCTCCGCCGTAGGATCGCGCACAGCGGCGCGCATCTCGGCCAGCACCTTGCTGCCGCCGGTCCGCTCGGCCAGCCACAGGGCGGCAGCCTTCTCCGCGCGCGGTCCGTCCCCCATAGCCAGGAGCATGAGGATTTCGTGATTGCCGATGATCCGGTCCACCCGATCCACGCCGCGCGCCTTTGCGTCTTCGGCCCAGAGCCTCAGGACGCCCAGCGTATCGGGGCCGCGATCGACCAGATCGCCGAGATAGACGAGGCGGCGCGGCGGAGCGCCTTCGACCGTCAGGGCCCGAATGGTGTCGAGGAGGCTCGCCAGCTCCTCGGCGCAGCCATGGATGTCGCCGATCGCGAACACCGTCTCGCCCGCCAGGGCGAACGGGGCAGATTTCCAAGGGGAGACTTCGACGGGAACGGCCATCGCCGCGCCATGCTAGCGCTAATCGGCCGCGCGCGCCTCCTCGCGGGTGGGCGGCCGACGCTGGAATTCTTCCTTCACCGCGCGATTGAGGTCGAAGCGGACCTGCATCGCCTCGCGCCGCGGCACCCACACGCGGGCCACCAGCACGTAATTTCCCTCGTTGACCGAATCGATTCCGATCTGGGCGACCTGGTTGATGCGCATGTCGTGTTGCACCAGCTCACGCAACCGGCCGACCGCGGTCTCGACATCGTCGGTGAGCGGGCGGGTGAACCTGACCTCGACGCGCTCGGCGTCATTGTGCAGGGGAATCTTCACGATTTCGCCCCAGAGCTTGCCATTGGGAATGATGACCCGGACGTTATCGTCGGTATCCAGCTCGCTGTAGAAGAGATTGATCTCGCGCGTCGTGCCGATGACGCTGCCAGTCTCGATACGGTCGCCGATATGGAACGGCCGGAACAGCACCAGCATGATGCCGGCGGCGAGGTTGCTGAGCGTGCCCTGCAGTGCAAGGCCGACGGCAATGCCCAACGCACCGAGCACGGCGACGAAGCTTGTCGTGGCGATGCCGAAGGTCGACAGAACGGCGCTGAAAGTGAAGATCAGGATGAGGTAGCGCGCGCCGTTGGCTAAGAACAGGGTGATTGTCCTGTCCAGGCGCGTCGACCGCTCGCAGAGTTTCCTGATCCCGTTGTAGAGCACACGCGAAATCATCCAGCCGATCGTCAGGATGACGATCGCCCCGAGCACGCGCAGTCCATAGGTTGTTATAAGCGCCACAAGAGTATTGGCGGCGTTGTTCCATTGCGGTTCCAGGTCCATGACTGACGCGATCAGTTCCAGTGACCTTCGACGAAGACCCAGCCGCGCGGACGCTCGTCCCAGCGGCCCGAGATCCATTCGGCACGCTGACGTGGGCGGGCGACATGGCGCCCTTCGGTCCAGAGATGCTCGTACCCGTTCCAGTGCCAATATCCGGGTTGCCAGCGCTCGACCTCGACCCGCTCGGCCCGCAGAACGGGAATGGCCTCCGTGCGTGGCGGCGGCGGCGCGACGGGCACATAGACTTCGTCCTGGAGTCGCGCCGTGGCCGGAACCGTCACGATCGCGGCGCCGGCGCCGGTCAGGATGCCGCCGAACAGGCGACGGCGCGTGAAGTGCTTCATCGACTCCTCCGGGCTGGATATCCGGAGTAACGACGGCTTCAGGAACCGGTTGCGCTGTAGCGGCCGCGGCAAGGAGCGCGGCGGTGACCGGGGTGTGACCGTCAGACCGATTCGTTGGCGCGGATGAAATCTCGCACGCGCGGCATGATCTGCTCGCGCCACTTGCGGCCGTTGAAGATGCCGTAGTGGCCGACCCGCGGCTGCTCCCAATGCACGCGGCGTGCGCCGGGGATGTGGGGTGTCAGGGTGTGGGCTGCCTTGGTCTGGCCGATACCGGAAATGTCGTCGAGTTCCCCTTCCACCGTCATCAGAGCGGTCTCGATCGCGGATGGGTCGATCGGGCGGCCGCGACTCACCCAGGCGCCGCGCGGCAGCAGGTGCTCCTTGAACACGACCTGGATGGTCTGGAGATAATACTCGGCGGTGAGATCCATGACCGCCAGATACTCGTCGTAGAAACGGCGATGGCCGTCGGCGCTGTCGTCGTCGCCCTTGACCAGATGCTCGAACTGCCTCACGTGCGCGTTGACGTGCCGGTCGAGATTCATGGAGATGAAGCTGGTGAGCTGCAGGAAGCCCGGATAGACCCGCCGCATCGCACCCGGATAATGGAACGGCACCGTGGTGATCACGTTCTGGCGGAACCACATCATCGAGTTGCGCATCGCCAGGTCGTTGGGGACCGTCGGGCTCTGGCGCGTGTCGATCGGCCCGCCCATGAGCGTGAGCGAGCGCGGCTGGCGCGGATCTTTGGCCTGCGCCATCAGCGAGGCGGCGGCCATCACCGGTACCGACGGCTGGCAGACGGCGATCACATGGACGTCGGGGCCGAGGTAGCGGCAGAATTCGATGACGTAGTCGATGTAGTCGTCGAGATCGAAATTACCCTGCGCCAGCGGCACCTCGCGGGCGTCGATCCAGTCGGTGATGTGGACGTCATGATCGGGCAGCAGCGCCTCGACGGTGCCGCGCAGCAGCGTCGCATAGTGGCCGCTCATCGGCGCCACCAGCAGCACCTTGGGCGAGCGCTTGGGCGTATCGCGATGAAAACGCACGAGCTGGCAGAACGGCCTGCGCAGCAGGATCTCTTCGTTGACCGCTACCGTCGTGCCGTCGACCTCGGTCGTGGCCAGACCGAAGGCCGGCTTGCCGTAGTCGCGCGTCATCCGCGCCACGATTTCGGCCCCTGCCGCCACCGACTTGCCGTACCAGGTCTCGGCGAGGGGGTTGTAGGGGCTCGACGACGCCTGTTCGACGGCGTTGGCCCAGAGCCTCACGGGCTGGGCGAGCTGGCGCTGGAATTCGTACGCATAATAAAGCATGGGGGCGCGGATTGTACTCGTCGCGGCCGGCTTGTCACGGGAATACCGCGCTGCACAAAATGAGTAAACTCAAAGGGTTAGAGCAGGCGGCCCACGGCGGTAGCGATGCTTTCGGCCTTAGCCTCATGGGTGAAGTGGGTGACGAACCGGCCGTTGCGGTCGAGCAGATAGACGATCGACGAGTGGTCCATCAGGTAGGGCGCTCCGTCCTTGCCGGGCACCTTCTGCGAATAGACACGATAGGCGCGGGTAGCCTGCTCGATCTGGGTCGGTGTGCCGGTCAGGCCGATGAAGGTCGGTCCGAAGTTCGGGACATAGCCTTTCATGACTTCGGGCGTGTCGCGTTCGGGATCGACGGTGATGAACACGAGGTTGACCTTCTTGGCCGCGTCGGGGCCGACCTTCTCGATCGCCGTCTCCATCAGCAGCAGCGAGGTCGGGCAGACGTCGGGACAGAAGGTGTAACCAAAATAGATCAGGGTCGGCTTGCCCTTGAGGCTGTCGGCCGTGACGGTCTTGCCGTTCTGGTCGGTGAGGGCGAACGGTCCGCCGATGCCGGGCTGCTTGCCCTGCCAGGCATCCCAGGCGATCCAGCCGGCGGCGCCTAGCAGGACGGCGATCCAAACGCCCAGCAGGGCCTTCATGGTGCGCGACATGGGCGAGAACATGGTCCGGCGTGCTGCGCTCGACAAGCCGGACGGCGCGTCGCACAAGGGGAGTTGATGACGCAGGACCTCGTCCTTCTCGCACGCGCCGCCGACTATGCCGCGCGACAGCACATCGCACAGCGACGCAAGGGCGAGGCCGCCGAGCCTTACGTCAATCACCTCACTGAGGTGGCGGCGCTGCTCGCCGAGGCGACGGATGGCACCGACGTCGTGCTGCTGATGGGTGGCCTGCTGCACGATACGCTGGAGGACACCGACGCGACCTACGAGGATCTGGTCCAACGCTTCGGGCCGGAGGTCGCTGCCCTCGTGGCCGAGGTCACCGACGACAAGTCGCTGCGCAAGGACGAGCGAAAGCGCCTGCAGGTCGAGAAGACGGGATCGAAGTCCCGGCGCGCGAAATTGCTGAAGATCGCCGACAAGACATCGAACCTGCGCAGCCTGGTGCGCAGCCCGCCGAGCGGATGGGCAGAAGACCGCTTGCGCGATTATGTCGTGTGGGCCGAAGCGGTCGTGCGATCATGCCGCGGACTGAATGCGGTGCTCGAGGCGGGCTTCGATGCAGCCTACGATGAGGCCAGACAGCGCTTCGGCGCCTGAGGGGGAGAAAGCGATGTTCTACGATGCCGCCAAGCGCGATCACGGCTTGGCTCTCGATCCGCTGAAGTCGCTGATCGTGCCGCGGCCGATCGGCTGGATCTCGACGGTCGACGGCCAGGGGCGAGTCAACCTCGCGCCTTACAGCTTCTACAACGGCGTCAGCGAATTCCCCCCGATGGTCTATTTCGCCATCACCGGCACCTATGGCGACACGCCGACCAAGCACAGCCGAATGAATGCCGAGGAGACCGGCGAGTTCGTGGTCAACATGGTGGCGGGCACGCTCGGCGAGAAGATGAACATCACCACCGCGATGGTGGCCTATGGCATCGACGAGATGAAGCTCGCCGGCCTCACGCCCGCGCCCTGCAGATTCGTGAAGCCGCCGCGCGTCGCCGAATCGCCGGTCGCGCTCGAATGCAAGTACTGGAAGACGATCGAGCTGCCGGTCGAGCCGGGCCACGAAGCGCAGCGCGGCTCGGTTGTGTTCGGCCAGGTCGTCGGCGTGCACATTGACGACAGCATCCTGAAGGACGGGCGGGTCGACGTGCTGGCCTTCAAGCCGGTCGCCCGTCTTGGCTACAGCGAATATACCACAACCGAGAACGTCTGGCGCATGCGCCGCCCCGACGACCCGCGCTATCAATAGGTCTTCCGCTGGGAGGTTCTTGCTGGGAGCGCGGGTCTCCAGACCCGCTCATGACTCTGAGCGGGTCTGGAAACCCGCGCTCCCGGCGAAGACTCTCAGTTCAGGCCGTAAAACCCCATCGCGCCGCCGGCCATGATCTCGTGCTGCGTGCCGGACGAGAGGCCCTTGATCCGCTCTCTCATCATCGTCGGGGCGCCCGGGAAGAAACCGTCGCGATGAGGATAGTCGGTTGCCCACAGGATCTTGTGCGGACCGATGTACTCGGCCAGCGCGCCGATCGAGCCCTCGACCGGCTCGAAGGAGATCCAGCAGTTCCGCTGGAACAGCTCGCTCGGCCGGATCTTCAGGCCGGAATCGTTGAAGCCCTTGTCGTCGAAGTGCCTGTCCATGCGGTCGAGCCAGGGGGCGATCCAGCCGCCGCCCGATTCCAGGAAGCCGACGCGCAGCCGGGGATGGCGCTCGCACACGCCGCCCCAGATCATGCTCATCGCGGCCAGCATCATCTCCATGGTATGCGAGATGATGTGCTGCGCGCCGCGGCCGTCGAAGCGGTCGACACCGACGGTCGGCATGCCGCTGTTACCGCCTTCGTGGATGCCGATGCAGAAATCGATCTCCTCCGCCTCGCGCCAGAACGGCTCGTAGTCGGGCGCGTGCAGCTTGCGGTCGTTGTACGGATTGGGCCGCAGGAAACCGCCGCGGAAGCCGAGCTCCTTGCGGGCGAAGCGCATCTCCTGCAGCGCCGCCTCGATCGACTGCATCGGCAGCATGGCGATGCCGAACAGGCGGTCGGGATAGGGCTTGCAGTAGTCGGCGAGCCAGCGGTTGTAGGCGCGGCACATCGCGGCGGCGAATGCCGGATCGCGGACTGCGCCGGCGAACAGGCCGAGGCTGGGATAGAGGAACGCGGCGTCGATTCCGTCGAGGTCCATGTCCGGAATGCGCGCATGCGGGTCGAAGCCGCCCTTGCGCCCATCCTTGTAGTCCATCGCGTCGGCGGCGACCGTGCCCTGCCGAGCGCCCACGCCGCCGATGCCGCCGAAGCCCGCGCGGCTGCCGAGCAGCTGCTCCTCCAGCAGGAGCTTTTCGCGTCCATCCTTGTCCCGGACCAGCTTGGGCGCGCGCTCGCGATACTGTGGGTCCATATAGTCGTCCCAGAGCGTGAAGGGTTCGAGGACGTGTCCGTCGGCGTCGATCACGTTGTACGTGCGGCTCATGCTTCCTCCATCGGCGTCTTGGCGGCCGTTCTGGCGACAACGATACTCCCACTCGGGGGCCGGAGAAAAACATGATCGTCGATTGCCACGCCCACATCTTCACGCACTGGATCGGCGCCTGCGGACATCCGACGCGCGACATCCACAAGCGCTACCTGCAGCGGGTCGTCACCCGCACCGTCGCCTCGACGTTCCGGGTCAGCGACGGCGCGCGCGCCGATACCAAGGCGCTGTTCCGGGCCGGTGACGAAGGCTGGACCGGCCTCGCGAATGTCGATTTCCGCGTTGGCCGTTTCGGGCAGCTCGAGTTCACGCGCGACGGAGAGGACTACGCCATCCAGTACATGCCCGTCGGCATGCAGGAGATGACGGCGCCGCCGGAACTGATGCTGGCCCAGATGATGAACGCCGGCGTCGATCATTGCCTCCTTCAGGCCGGCGGCGGGTACGGGGCGATGACGGAGATGAATGCCTTCGCCGAGCGGCAGTACCCCGAGCGTATGACCGGCCTGATGCATGTCGACGAGGCGATGGCCGGGCAAGCCGGCGCGCTCGCCGAGATCGACCACGCATTCGAGGTGCTGAAGCTGCGCGGCCTCTACTTCAATGTCGATTCGCTAAGCCGCCACGGCTTCCCCTGGCCGCTCGACGCGCCCCAGATGGAGCCGTTCTGGGAGAAGCTCGCGCGGCTGGGGCTGGTGCTCTGCATCGAGTTCAGCTCCGGGCCGAGCTACGACCTGGCCGGATACATGGCGCACATCGCAGCCTTCGGCCGCGTGCTCGATCGCCATCCCGGCCTGCGCGTGCATCTGGCGATGAGCCCGCCGGTTGCCTGGTTCGCCAAGAACGGCCGGTACGAGTTCCCCGAGGAGCTCCTGCGCGTCTACCGCCACGAACCGCTGGTGCTGGAGGTGGTGTTTCCGATCACCTACGGCGGGATCTGGGACTATCCCTACCCGGAGGCGCAGACACTCATTGCCGACATGCGCGACCAGCTCGGAGCGGAACGGCTCGTCTGGGGTTCCGACATGCCGAACGTGGAACGGTTCTGCACCTACAAGCAATCGCTCGATTACGTGCGGCGCTACTGCCCGTTCCTGACCGCACGCGAGAAGGACCTGATCCTGGGCGACACCTGCGCGGCCTTCTACGGGATCGGTTCGGGGAAGCGTGCTTCTCCTGTGGCGTGACGCGTCGCGCCCCAATGGATTATCACCCTTCCTCGGCGAGCCTTTCAGCATAGCGGAAGATCTCGGTGTGGTCGGCGCCCTTGCCGAGCTTGCCGTCGGCGTCGGTCCAGTAGGCCACCGCCTGCTGCAGGTTGGGCATGTTGAGCTTGAGATGAGACGCGACCTCGCCCGCGGTGCGCAGGTCCTTGGCCATCAGCGCGGTGGTGAAGCCTGCCGCGAAGGTACGCGAGACGACGAACTGGCGGCCCTTCACCTCGGTCGCATTGCTCTTGCCGGTCGAGCTGTTGAAGACATCGACCATGGTGCCGGGATCGAGGCCGAACGCCTCGCCCACCACCAGCGCCTCGCACATCGCCACCAGCCCGGCCGCCGAGAGGTAGTTGTTCAGCGCCTTCAGCGCATGGCCCGCGCCGGCGGGACCGCACAGCGTGATGGTCTTGCCCATGGCGCCGAATACCGGCCGGACGCGTTCGAGATCGGCCGCGGCGCCACCGACCATGATGCTGAGCGAGCCGTCGACCGCGCGCCTCACGCCGCCCGATACCGGCGCGTCGAGCAGCGCGAGGCCGCGCGCGGCGAGATCGCGCGCGAGCTTCTGGGTGTCGACCGGGTTGGACGAGCTCATGTCGAGGACCACGGCGCCAGACGCCAGCCCCTCGACCGCGGCGTCGCGGCCGTCGAGCACGGCCTGCCGCACGATCTTGCCGTCGGGCAGCATGGTGATCAGCGCGTCGGCGCCCTCGGCCGCCGCCTTGGCTGTCGCCGTCGCCAGCGCCGAGGGATGCGCACCGACGAAATCCGACACCGCCTTTTGCGAGACGTCGAACACCCGAAGCCTGAAGCCCGCACCGGCGAGCCGTGAGGCCATCGGGCGGCCCATCATGCCGAGACCGATGAAGGCGATGGTGGCGGGCGGGCTGAGCGGTGTCATGGCGTTTCCTTGGGCGTTTCCTCGTGAGCGAGGTCGTATTCATAGAGCGGCAATGTGCGGCCGGGAATGGCGTCGGACGGCGCGTGCGAAACGAAGCGCGCACCCATGCGCTCGTAGAACGGCGCGGCGTTGGGATCGGCGAGGATCGGCATGGACCGCGCGCCGAGGCGGCGCGCCAGTGCGGCCGCCGCTTCGAACAGCGCCCGTCCGGCGCCACGCCCCATTGCCGGCGGATCGACGAACATCACGCCGAGCTCGCCGTCGTGCTCGACCCGCGCGACACCGACGACGCGATCGCCGTCGGTCGCGACGAGGACGCGGCCCGAGCCGATGTCCGCCTCGCTCATGGTGAGCGAGGCCTGGCTCAAGCGCATGAACGCGTCGTCGTACCCCCAGTGGGCTTTCGAGCGCACGCAGAGCGCTGTGAGGGTCTTCGCCTCACCGGCTCGCGCAGTGCGAACCCTCAGGTCAGATGCCACGGTCCTTGAAGACGCCGCTCGCGGTCTTGAAGGCGTCCAGGCTCGCCGGGATGCCGCAATAGATCGCCACCTGAATGAAGATCTCCTTGATCTCCTCCTTGGTCAGGCCGTTGTTCAGCGCGCCGTTGATGTGCAGCTTGAGCTCGGGGCCGCGGTTGAGCGCCGCCAGCATGGCGAGGTTCAGCATCGAGCGGGTCTTCTTGTTGAGGCCTGGACGCGTCCAGGCATAGCCCCAGCAATATTCGGTGGTGATGTCCTGGAACGACATCATGAAGTCGTCCGCACCCGCCATCGAGTTGTCGACATAGGCCGCGCCGAGCACGGCCTTCCGCATCTTCATGCCCTCGTCGTAGAGCTTCTTGTTGCGCGGGTTCGCTTTGGCTTTCTTTGTCGCTACCTTTTTCGCTGCGGCCTTGGCCATCTCTGCTCCTCCGTTTCAAACGGCGAAGCATAGCCCAGGAAATGCAGAGCAGTTCTCATATTCCTCTCCCGCGCCAGGGCGAAAGGAGAAAGACCAGCTAAGCGGCAGCGTGCGTCGGCTGTGCTGCTTTCATGGGCGGCCGGTCCAATCCCTTGGCACGGGCGCGCTGGCAGAGATCGTCGATCGTGATGGTGTCGAGCTGGGTCATCATGTCGTCGCGCAGCTTCTCCCACGCCGGCCACACCACCTCGTGGGCAAGCGCCGAGCCGACCGACATGTCGTTGGGCTCGGTCTCGGCCTCGAGCCGACGCACCACCCGCACCACTTCGCCCAGCGTGATCAGGCTCTTGTCGCGGCCCAGCCGGTAGCCGCCGCGAGGCCCCCGCTTGCCGCTCAGGATGCCGGCACGCACAAGATGTTGGAGGACCTGCTCGAGATAGCGCTTGGGGATGCGCTGGCGTTCGGTGATGTCACCGCTGCGCACGGGGTGCTCGCCGACATGGAAGGCCACGTCGAGCACTGCTTCGATGGCGAACATCGTCTTCTTGCTGAGCCGAGGCATTCCCTGATCCCCTGAGCCCTTAGCTCCGTTGCGACGCCTCCGCCGCTACGCCCGTCGATCCGAAGCCTCCGGCACCCCGCGCCGTTTGATCGAGTTGGGACACCTCGCGCCAGACTGCGCGGGCGTGCCGCGCCACGATCAACTGTGCAATTCGCATGCCGCGGGTGATGCGGAACGGCTCCTTATCCAGATTCACCAGAATCACGCCCACTTCGCCGCGATAGTCGGCATCGATGGTGCCGGGCGCATTGGCCACGGTGATGCCGTTCCTGGCAGCCAGCCCGGAGCGCGGGCGGACCTGGGCCTCGAAGCCCACCGGAAGGGCAATCGAGATGCCGGTCGGCACGATGCGCCGCTCCAGCGAACCGAGCAGGATGTCCTGGTCGATGGCGGCGAGCAGGTCCGCCCCGGCGGCAGCGGCCGTCGCGTAGTCGGGGAGCTGCAGATCGCGGCCGTGCGGCAGGCGAACAATCTGGATCTCGATCTTCTCGGCATCGCTCATTCCGCGGCCTCGGCAGGCCGTGGCCGGGTGAGATGCAGGGCAATCGCGCCGGCCAGCTGCATGGCGACCCGCTCCTTGCTGAGCGTCGGCCAGTTCTGCACGCCCTCCGCGCTGATCAGATGGACGGTGTTGCGATCCCCGCCGAACGTACCGGTGGCCGGCGAGACATCGTTGGCCACGATCCAGTCGCAGCCTTTGCGCGTGCGCTTGTCGATCGCGTTGGCGACCAGGTTCTCGGTCTCGGCGGCGAAGCCCACGACCAGCCTGGGCCGCTTCGGGCCGGGCTTGGACAGGGTCGCCAGGATGTCGGGATTGGGCGTCAGCTCGAGCGACGGCGGGGCCGCACCCGCCTGCTTCTTGATCTTGGCCGTGGCCGGCTTGGCCATCTTCCAGTCGGCGACGGCGGCGGCGCAGACGGCGACATCGACCGCGCCGGCGGCGAGACAGGCGGCCAGCATCTGGTCGGCCGAGTCGATCTTCACCACCGTCACGCCCGCCGGATCGGGCACCGTGACCGGGCCGCTCACCAGCGTCACCTCGGCACCAAGCTGGGCCAGCGCCGCGGCAATGGCGTGGCCCTGCTTGCCGGAGGAATGGTTGGAGATGTAGCGCACCGGATCGATCGCCTCGCGCGTCGGGCCGGACGTCACCAGCGCGCGCTTGCCGGCCAATGGCTTCTCAAGGAGGGGTTTCTCAAGGAGGGGTTTCTCGACGGGCGCCCTGTCGACCGTCAGCAGCGACTCCATGGCGGCGACGATTTCTTCCGGCTCCGACATGCGGCCGGGACCGAATTCGTTGCAGGCCATGGCGCCGTCGTTGGGACCGACGAAATGAATGCCGCGCTTCTTCAGGGTCTCGACGTTGGCCTGGGTCGCGGCATGGGTCCACATGCGTACGTTCATTGCCGGCGCCGCGAGCACCGGCTTGTCGGTCGCGAGCAGCACGGTGGACGCGAGATCGTCGGCGAGGCCCCCAGCCATGCGCGCCAGAATGTTGGCCGTGGCGGGCGCCACGACCAGCAGGTCGGCGTCGCGCGAGAGCTGGATGTGGCCCATCTCGCTCTCGTCGGTGAGCGAGAACATGTCGCCGTAGACCTTGTCCTCGGTCAATGCCTGCAGCGACAGGGGCGTGACGAACCTGGCGCCGGCCTCGGTCAGCACGCAACGCACGCGGGCATCCTGCTTGCGCAACAGCCGGATCAATTCGTGCACCTTGAAGGCCGCGATGCCGCCCGCGACGATCAGCAGAATCCGCTTGTCCTTCAGCATGGCGCCAAACTTATCACAACAGGCGGCTCGCGAAAGTGTACAGGCCGGTCAGCAGCAGCGCCCACAGCACGGCGAGCCGGAACTGCTCGATCGACAGCTTGAGCCGGACCTGCGTGCCGATCCACATGCCGGCGATCGCCGGCGCGACGGCGATGGCGGAGACGACCGCATGCGGGCCGTCGAGCAGTCCGAACCGCAGTAGCGATACCGTGAGCGTCACGGAGGTCGCGCACAGCACGACGCCGAGCGTCTGCACCAGCTCCGTCGGCTTGATGTCGAGGGCCTGGAGATAGGGCATCAGCGGGATCACCGGCACGCCGACCAGGCCGGCGACGAAACCCGAAATCACGCCAATGACCGGCGCCAGCGGCTTCTCGAGGTCGGCATGGATATGCAGGCGGACGCGGAACAGGCCAAGGACGCTGTAGACCACCAGCACGATCGCCAGCACCAGGAACGCCCACTCGGGCGCCTTGCGGCCGACGGCCCACATGGTGAGGTAGAGGGTTGCGCCGAGCGGCAAGATGAGCGGCCATTGCCGGCGCAGGATCAACCAGAACTTCCCGCCTACCGCCGCCTGCCACAGATTGGTGAAAATGGTCGGCAAGGCAATCAGGGCGATCGTGTCGGACAGCGGCAGCACGAGCGAGGTGAGCGCGATGGTGATGGTCGGCAGGCCCATGCCGACGAGCCCCTTGACCACGCCTGCGATCAGGAACACTGCCAGCGCGAGCAGGATGTGCTCGGTGGTCATGCCGCTACCGGATGGAGAGAAGGCTTGAGGAGGTCCCTCCACTCCGCTGCGCTCCGGTCGGGACGACGGTTTTTGTCTGCGGCGACATGAAGAGGTCGATCGGGGATCAATGCCACCACGCCATGATCGCCGCGATCAGGGCCAGGACGGCGACGGCTTCGGCGAAGCCGGGCCGCGGCCAGAAGCGGCCGAAGAACGGCGGCTCGGCGACGTCGCGTTCGGCCTTGCGGCGCTCGCGTTCGGCCACGAGATGCAGGCTGTCGATCAGGCGCGGCACGCGGCGCAGGCCCTGCACCAGATCCCCGGCCGCGCGCTCGAGTGTGGCGCGCGGGCCGAAATGCTCGCGCATCCAGTCCTCGATCAAGGGCCGCGCGAGCTCCCAGATATTGACGTGCGGGTTGAGCCGCGTGCCCATGCCCTCGGCCATCAGCATAGTCTTCTGCAGCAGGAGGAGCTGAGGCTGCACTGTCATCTCGAACTGCTCGGTGACCCGCAGCAGGTGCGCAAGCAGGCGGCCGATCGAGATCTCGTTGCTCGGCTTGCCGAAGATCGGCTCGCCGATCGCGCGGCAGGCCTGGGCGAACATCTCGAGCGACTGGTTGGCCGGTACGTAGCCCGCCCGGAACTGGACCTCGGCGACGGCGCGGTAGTCGCGCCGCAGGAAAGCGACCAGCAGCTCGGCGAGATGGCCACGCGTATCGGAATCGACCCGGCCCATGATGCCGAAATCGACCGGCACGATGCAGCCCTGCCGATCGACGAAGGCATTGCCGCCATGCATGTCGGCATGGAAGAAGCCATCGCGGAACACCTGGTAGAAAAACGCCTCGGCGGCCTTGCGCATCACTTCGTTGGGATCGTGGCCCGCGGCGATGATGGCGTCGCGATCGCCGATCGGCGTGCCATCGACCCGCTCCTGCGTCATCACCCGCTGCGCGGTGCGGTCCCAGTCGATCGCCGGAGCGCGATAGTCCGGATCGTCGCGGAAGTTCTCGCCCAGCTCCTCGGCCGCGGCCGCTTCCATGCGCAGGTCCATCTCGACACGCACGACATCGGCGAAGGCCTTGACCGATTCGACGGGCTTCAGCCGCCGGAAGCGCGGCTGGGTGCGCTCGACCAGCTCGGCCATCCAGTAGAAGAGATCGAGGTCGCGCGCGAAGGCAGCCTCGATGCCGGGCCGCAGCACCTTGACGGCCACGTCGCGCCCGTCGGTGGTGGTGGCGAAATGCACCTGGGCGATCGAGGCGGCAGCGATCGGCGTGTCGTCGAACCGTGCATAGACCGCCTCCACCGGCCGGCCGAGTTCACGCTCGATCGTCCGGCGCGCCAGTTCGCCCGGAAAGGCCGGCAGGTGATCCTGCAGCCGCGCGAGGTCCGCGGCGACTTCCCCGCTCAGGAGATCGGCGCGCGTCGACAGCGCCTGACCGAGCTTGATGAAGCTTGGTCCCATCTCCTGTAACGCCGCCGCCAGCCGCTCACCCGGCCGCCGCGAATCGCGGCGCACCGCAAAGAGCCGCGCCCAGGCGATCAGGGGCGGCGCGATGCCCAGAGTCTCGAGCGGGAACAGCGCATCGTGTCGCGCGAAGCTCAGCGTGACGCGCAACAGGCGCCAGCTATTGCGCACGGCGCGGAACATCACGGCTCGCTTCGTACGTGAGGTGCGCGACGCAGGCTGCACCTGCCGGGAGCGTGGCTCTCCTGAACCGCTCTTCCTGCGGTTTGTCCCATCCCATGAGCGGCTCTGGATAGCCGCGCTCCCGGCAACGCCCGCATCAGATCCGCCAGCCCGAATGCAGGGCGACCACGCCAAGAGTCATGTTGCGCCAGGCGACGCGCTCGAAGCCCACGGCCCTCATGCGCGCCGCGAGCTCGCGCTGGGGCGGAAAGCGGCGGATGCTTTCATGCAGGTAGCGGTAGGACTCGGCATCGCGCGCGATTATCCGGCCGAAGAACGGCAGCGCGCGTTCGGAGTAGGCATCGTAGACGCGGCCGACCGGCGCCGAGGTGACCTTGCTGAACTCCAGGCAATAGAAGCGGCCGCCGGGCCGAAGCACGCGATGCGCCTCGCCAAGCGCCTTGTCGATGTCGGTGACGTTGCGCAGGCCGAAGGCGATCGTATAGGCGTCGAAGGAACGGTCGGGAAACGGCAGCGCTTCCGCGTCGCCGGCCGTCCAGGTCAGGCCGCGCAGCAGCCCGCGATCGACGGCACGGTCGCGGCCGACCTCGAGCATGGCCGGGTTGATGTCGCACACGGTCACGTCGGCAGCGTCGCCAACCTTCTGCACGATGCGGAAGGCGATATCGCCCGTGCCGCCGGCCACGTCGAGGAACCTCTCTCCGGCACGCGGATTCAGCACGTCGATCAGCGCATTCTTCCAGAGCCGGTGCACGCCGCCCGACATCAGGTCGTTCATCAGGTCGTAGCGCGGCGCCACGGATTCGAACACGCGCGCGACCATTCCCGCTTTCTCGCTTGCGGGCACGTCGCGATAGCCGAAGGATGCCCGTTCGGCTGGGGTGTCGGCGGGCTCTGTCATGCGGCCCAACCTAGAGGAATCGCCATGCTGCTGAAAGACCGGGTGATGCTGATCACCAATGTCGAGAAGTTCGCCGGCCACGGCACGACCGAGGTTGCCCTGGCGCAAGGCGCGACGGTGCTGGCGCACGATCCTTCCTTTCAGGAGCCGAGCGCGCGACGCAAGTATGAAAGCCACTATCCCGGCGCCCACGCCCTCTCCGCCGCCGAGCCGGAAGCGATGGTCGAGCTGGCGCTGAAGCGCCACGGCCATATCGACGCGCTGGTCAACAACGATGCCTACCCGGCACTGCGGGCGCCACTCGGCGAGGCGCGCCTGGAGGATTTCCGGGCCGCGCTCGAGGCGATGGCGGTGCAGCCGCTGCGCCTCACCCAACTGGTTGCGCCCGCCATGCGCAAACGCAAGTCGGGCCGCATCGTGTTCGTCTCCTCGGCCGCACCGCTGCGCGGCATCGCCAACTACGCGCCCTATGTGTCGGCCCGCGCGGCAGCCAACGGCCTCGTCTCTTCGCTCGCCCGGGAACTGGGACGCGACGGCATCACCGTCAACGCCGTCGGCTCGAACTATGTCGAGAACCCCGATTACTTCCCCCCGCAGCTTCTCGCCAACACCGAGGCGATGGCCAAGATGACGGCGCAGATTCCGCTCGGCCGGCTGGGCAAGAGCGCCGAGCTCGGCGCCACGATCTGCTTTCTGTGCTCGGACGGCGCCGGCTTCATCACCGGCCACGTCCTGCCGCACGCCGGCGGCTGGGCTTGAACGTATTCATGCTTTTCCGGACCGCGAGCCTCCGGCTCGCTCATGCACATGAGCGAGCCGGAGGCTCGCGGTCCGCAAGACGATGAGGCGCAGTTGCGCGTGACGACGCCTCGGCGGCGTGCCACACTTCACTCATAACGCAAAGGTCGCGCACGTCGGACGAAGCGCGGCCGTCAGGGAGTGAAGCGTAGAGACACGTCGGCACGGCCGGCGCGCTGACCCTTGGCCGAACACGTCCGCGGGTAGCGCATGGCACGACAGATCGCCCATCGCCTGTTGATCTCGTTTCCCGCCCTGCTCGGGGTCCTCTTCCTGTGCTTCTGCTTGCTGCAGGTTGTGCCGGCCGATCCGGCGATGATCATCGCCGGTCCCGATGCCAAGGCCGAGACCATCGCGGCCATCCGCCTCGAGCTTGGGCTCGACCGGCCGATTCCCGTGCAATTCATGGAATACATCCTGCGCGTGCTGCGCGGCGATCTCGGCCGGTCGATCATCTCCAACAAGATGGTGACCGAGGAGCTCGGCATGACCATCGGGCCGACCGTCGAGCTGATGCTGGGCGGCATGCTGTTCGCAGTACCGTGCGGGCTGGCGTTGGGCACCCTGGCCGCCGTCAATCGCGGCCGCATCGCCGATCGCATCATCATGGCCTTCTCGGTCGCCGGCGTGTCGATGCCGGTGTTCTTCATCGGCCTGCTGCTGATCCAATATGTCGGCTTCAAGTGGGGCATGCTGCCTTTCACCGGCCGGACCGGGCCGGTATGGGACGGTGGGCTGCCGAGCCTGATCCTGCCGGCGGCCACGCTCGGGGCGGTGCTGATCGGCCCGATAGCCCGGCTGACGCGCACCGCGGTGCTCGAGGTGCTGGGCGCCGACTTCGTCCGTACCGCACGCGCCAAGGGCCTGCGCGAGACGGTGGTGATCGTCCATCACGCGCTGCGTAACGCGCTGATCCCGGTCGTCACGCTGATCGGCCTGCAGGCCGCGTTCCTCTTGGGCGGCGCGGTCGTCACCGAGACCATGTTCTCCTGGCCGGGCGTCGGTCGACTCGCCGTCGGTGCCATCGTGTCGAGCGATTTTCCGACCGCGCAGGGCGCGATCATGATCCTCGCGATGGCCTTCCTGCTCATCAACCTTCTGGTCGACGTGCTCTACGTCTACCTCGATCCCAGGGTGCAGCGGTCATGAGCGTCGAAGCCATCGGCTCTGCCGTCGTCGACAGCGCGCCGGTCGGACGCTCCCACGTTTTGCGCCGGCTGATGCGGGACAAGGTCGCCGCGACCGCCACCGTCGTGCTCGCCCTGATCGTGCTGGGGGCGATTTTCGCACCGCTGATCTCTCCCTACGACCCCTACTTCACCGATCTCACGATCGTCATGCAGCCGCCGAGCGCCGAGCACTGGTTCGGCACCGACAATACCGGCCGCGACATCCTGAGCCGAGTGATCTATGGCACGCGCAACACGCTGATGCTGGGCTTGGTGGGCGTGCTGATCGGCGGACTTTTCGGCGGCTTCCTTGGCATCCTCGCCGCCTTCTATCCCCGCCTCGACGGCTGGATCATGCGCCTGGTCGACGTCATGCTCGCCTTCCCCGCGATCCTGATCGGCCTTGCCGTCGCGGCGATCTTCGGCGCCGGACTCGCCGCAGTCGTGATCGCGCTGGTGGTGGCCACCGTGCCCGACGTGGCCCGCGTGGCGCGCGGCGCGGCGGTCGGCGTGATGAGCCAGGAATTCATGGAAGCGGGTCGCGCCGTCGGCGTTTCCGACACCACGCTGATCTGGCGCTACCTGACGCTCAACTGCATCTCCACCATCTTCGTGTTCCTCACGCTGCGCTTCGGCCAGATCATCCTGATCGGCTCGGCGCTTGGCTTCCTCGGCATGGGCGCGCAGCCGCCGACCGCCGAGCTCGGCATGATGGCGGCGCAAGGCCGCGACTTCCTGTTCATGGCGCCGCACATCGCGACGATCCCGAGCCTGGCGATCTTCGTCATCGTGCTGGCCGCCAACCTTCTGGGCGACGCGCTGCGCGACGTCCTCGATCCGAGGCTGCAGCAATGATCAAGGCTCTGCTGAGCGTAGCATTCGCGTTGGGTACGGTGGGGTCGGCGTCGGCGCAGACCCTCAACATGATGAAGGGCATCGACGCGCCGCACTACGACGCGCAGCGCACCACCTGGGGTCCGACCTCCGACATCGTCAACATGATCCAGGATACGCTGGTGGCGCTCGATTGGGACGGCCGCACGCCGATCCCCTATCTCGCCAAGTCGTGGACGGTCAGCCCCGACGGCAAGCTCTACACCTTCAAGCTGCGCGACGACGTGAGCTTCTGCAGCGGCAAGAAGATGACTGCCGAGGACGTGATCTTCACCTTCAAGCGACTGAAGAGCCCCGAGATCAAGGGCCCGTTCGCCTGGCGCGCCGGCAACATCAAGGATCTGCGCGCGCCCGATCCCTACACCGTCGAATACGAGCTGGCCGAGCCGTTCTCGGAACTGCTGCTGCAGCTCACGATGTTCACCAACGCGATCCTCAACAAGGACAATGTCGAAGCGCTGGGCAAGGATTATGGCGTGAAGGGTGCCGACGGCACCGGACCATGGTGTCTCGAATCCTGGCAGCCGCGCACCAACATCACCCTCAAGCGCCATGACGCCTACAAGTGGGGCCCCTCGATGTACAAGAACAAGGGGCCGGTTAAATTCGATAAGATGGTCATCAAGATCGTGCCCGAAGATTCCAGCCGGGTGGCGGCGATGATGGCCGGGCAGTTCGACACCACGCACCAGTTCCCGTCCCAGTTCATCGCCCAGGCCAAGGTCTCGCCGATGCTGACGGTCACCGAGGCCAAGCCCAACTTCCAGCTGCTCTATTTCGGCTTCAAGACGACGCGACCCATGGTGGCCGACAAGCGGGTGCGCGAGGCCATGAGCATCGCCATCGACCGCGGCGCGATCGCCAAGGCCATCCTGCTCGGCAACGCCGATCCGGCGTTCACCATCGTCGATCCGGCGGCGCTCGACCACGATCCCAAGACCGCCGGCCTCGTCAAGCAGGACGTCGAGCGGGCCAAGCAGCTGCTCGACGAGGCGGGCTGGAAGCCCGGTGCCGATGGCATCCGTGAGAAGGACGGGATGAAGCTTGCGCCAAAGGTCTATTACACGGCCAACGCCAATTCCGCGCGGGTCGCGGAGGCGATCCAGGGCTACCTGCGCAAGATCGGCGTGCATTGGAACCTGCAACCCTGGGACTCGACCATCGCATCGGTGAAGATGGCCGAGCAGGACTACGAGATCTGGTCGGTCACCGTGCCCTACCTCTCGGCCGGCGACCTGATGAACATCTACTTCGACTCGGCCAACATCCCGACGCCCAACCGCATGAACTGGAAGGACGCTGAGACCGACCTCTGGCTGAAACAGGGCCGCGCTGCGCTGACCCCCGAGGACCGGGCGAAGTTCTACGCGATGGTGCAGCAGAAGGTGATGACCGAGCATCTGTGGATGCCCGTGCTCAACATCAACATGCACGAGGTCACCAACAAGAAGCTGAAGGGCATGCGCCCGCACATGATCTACCAGAACACCTTCTACAAGGGCCTGGACGCGAGTTTCTGAAGACGGAGCGTGAAGAGAAATCAAAATTGTCATCCTGAGCGTAGCGAAGGATCTAGGGCCGGCAACACCGCCTTCGGTCGGAGCCCTAGATCCTTCGCTGCGCTCAGGATGACAAAAAAGACGGATGACAAATATAGGCGAGGAAACAGCGATGCGTAACCGTTGGACCAATCTCGTTGCGTTGCTTGGCGTTGCCGCACTATCGCAGGCGGCGGAGGCGCAGACCCTGCGCATGATGAAGTCGCTCGATGCGCCGCACTACGATGGGGCGCGCACGACCTGGTCGCCGACCTCCGACATCGTCAACATGTTCCAGGACACGCTGGTGGCGATGGATTGGGATGGCAAGACCCCGGTCCCCTATCTCGCCAAGTCGTGGACCGTCACCCCCGACGGAAAGCTCTACACCTTCAAGCTGCGCGACGACGTGTCGTTCTGCAGCGGCAAGAAGTTCACCGCCGACGACGTGGTCTACAGCTTCAAGCGGCTGACGAGCGCCGAGCTCAAGGCGCCGCTCGCCTGGCGCGCGGGCAACCTGAAGGACATCCGCGCCGTCGATCCCTATACCGTCGAGTACGAGCTGAACGAGCCGTTCTCGGACTTGCTGCTCAACCTCACCATGTTCACGACGGCAATCCACAACAAGGAGAGCGTCGAGGCGCTGGGCAAGGACTACGGGGTCAAGGCGATCGACGGCACCGGCCCGTGGTGCTTCGACTCGTGGCAGCCGCGCACCGAGATCGTGCTGAAGCGCCACGCCGCCTACAAGTGGGGGCCGTCGCTCTACAAGAACAAGGGCCCCGTGAATTTCGAGCGGCTCTCGATCAAGATCGTGCCCGAGGATTCGAGCCGGGTCGCGGCCATGATGGGCGGGCAGTTCGACGTCACGCACCAGATCCCGCTGCAGTTCATCCAGCAGGTCAAGGCCTCGCCCACCCTCAACGTCCAGGAGGCGGTGCCGAATTTTCAGCTGATGTACTACGGCTACAAGACGACCCGGCCGATGGTCGCCGACAAGCGCGTGCGCGAGGCGATGAACATCGCCATCAACCGTGCCGAGATCGTCAAGGGCATCATGCTTGGCCAGGCCCATCCGGCCTACACCTTCGTCGACCCCAAGGCGCTCGATTTCGCCGAGGCGACCAACGGGATCATCAAGGAGGACGTCGAGCGGGCGAAAAAGCTGCTCGACGAGGCCGGTTGGAAGGTCGGCAGTGACGGCATCCGCGAGAAGGACGGCGTGAAGTTGGCGCCGCGCGTGCTGTTCACCCAGGTCGCCTACTTTCCGCGCGTGTCCGAGGCGATCCAGGGCTACATGCGCAAGATCGGCGTCGACTGGAAGATCATCGGCTTCGACAGCACGATCGCCCCGGCGGAAATGGGCAAGCAGGACTTCGACCTGTGGACCGTCACCTTCCCCTACATGTCGGCGGGTGACCTCCTGAACTTCTACTTCGATTCGAAGAACATGCCGGCACCCAACCGCATGAACTGGAACGACCCGCAGACCGACGATCTGCTGCGCAAGGGCAAGGCGGCGCTGACCGAGGCGGACCGCGCCAAGTTCTATGCGCTCGCCCAGCAGAGGGTCACCGAGGAGCATCTCTGGATGCCGGTGATGAACGTCGCCATGTACGTCACCAGCTCGAAGAAGCTGAAGGGCGTGCGGCCGCACATGCTCTACCAGAATACCTTCTACAAGGGCCTGGACTACTCCTTCTGATGGAGCCGCTTCTCGAAGTCCGCGGCCTGCGGACCCACTTCCGCACCGACCGCGGCCTGTTCCGCGCGGTCGACGGCATCGACTTCACCGTCGGCCGCGGCCAGACGGTCGGTCTGGTCGGCGAATCGGGCTGCGGCAAGAGCGTGACCTCGCTCTCGATCATGGGCCTGGTCGCAAGCCCGCCCGGCACGGTCGAGGGCGACTCGATCCGGTTCGAGGGCCGCGACCTGCTCGGCCTCTCGCCCGACGAGCGACGCAGGCTGCGCGGCGGCAAGATGTCGATGATCTTCCAGGAGCCGATGACGTCGCTCAACCCGGTCCATACGATCGGCCGGCAGATCGTCGAGGGCATCCTGGCCCACACCCAGCTGTCGCCGCAGAAGGCCAAGGAGCGCGCGATCGAGATGCTCGAGCTGGTGCACATCCCCTCGGCGGCGGCGCGGTTCGACGACTATCCGCACCGCCTGTCGGGCGGCATGCGCCAGCGGGTGATGATCGCCATGGCGCTCTCCTGCGAGCCCGCGCTGCTGATCGCCGACGAGCCCACGACGGCGCTGGACGTCACCATCCAGGCGCAGATCCTCGAGCTGCTGACCGACCTGCGCAAACGTCTCGGCATGGCGATGCTGATCATCACCCACGATCTCGGCGTCATCGCCGAGGTCGCCGACGAGGTGGTGGTGATGTACGCGGGCAAGATCGTCGAGAGCGCGCCGGTCGCCGCGCTGTTCGCCGATCCGCAGCATCCCTACACGATCGGGCTGCTGGGCTCGATCCCACGTCTCGATGTCGATCGCGAGCGGCTTTCGACCATCGAGGGCACGGTGCCCGGCGCCGACCGCCAACCCAGAGGCTGCCGCTTCTCGCCGCGCTGCCCGTTCTCCGACAAGCGCTGCGCCGCCGAGCCGCCGCCGCTGCGCGACATCGGACCCGGCCACAGGGTGGCTTGCTGGAAGGCTCCGGTGGAGATGGCGGCATGAGCGCGACACCCGCTGTCCCCGTCCTTCAGGTCGATGGCCTGGTGAAGCATTTCCCGATCACGCGCGGCGTGGTCCGGCGCAAGCTGGTCGGGCTGGTGCGCGCGGTCGAGGATGTGAGCTTCGAGATCGCGCGCGGCGAGACGCTGGCGCTCGTGGGCGAATCGGGCTGCGGCAAGTCGACCACCGGCCGCCTCATCCTGCGCCTGATGGACCCGACGGCAGGCTCGGTGCGTTTCAAGGGCGAGGAAATCGCCGGCCTCGACAAGCAGACCTTGCGGCGCATGCGCCGCCACATGCAGATCATCTTCCAGGACCCCTACGCCTCGCTCAATCCCCGCATGACGGTGGGCGAGATCCTGGCCGAGCCGCTCAACGTGCACGAGATCGGCGATACCGCCTCGCGCACCGCGCGCGTGCGCGAGCTGCTCCAGGTCGTCGGCCTGCTGCCCGAGCACGCCAGCCGCTACCCGCACCAGTTCTCCGGCGGCCAGCGCCAGCGCATCGGCATCGCCCGTGCACTGGCGGTCAATCCCGACCTGATCGTGTGCGACGAGCCGGTCTCCGCCCTCGACGTCTCGATCCAGGCCCAGATCGTCAACCTGCTGCAGGACCTGCAGCGCCGCTTCGGCCTCAGCTACCTGTTCATCGCCCACGATCTGGCCGTGGTGAAGCACATCAGCGACCGGGTCGCGGTGATGTATCTCGGCAAGCTGGTCGAGATCGCCGACAAGAAAACGCTCTACGCCCGGCCGCTGCACCCCTACACGCAGGCGCTGCTGTCGGCGATCCCGCGGCCCGACCCGACCACCCACATCGACCGCATCATGCTGTCGGGCGACGTGCCGAGCCCCTTCAATCCACCGTCCGGTTGCCGCTTCCACACCCGCTGCCAGCACGCCGTGGCACGCTGCAAGACCGAGGAGCCCCAGCTGCGCGACGCCGGTGCGGGCCATCGTGTCGCCTGCCACCTGTTCGAGGACCTGCCCAGGCCGAAAATCGCCGCCGAAGCCACTCGCGTCGACGGCAAGTTCACCGAGCGCCTGGCGGCGTTCGAGAGGGCCAAGGCGGCAAGAGGCTGAATCGCTCAAAGGGGCTCGGGCTACAATGCCCCGATGGATCGCGCGGCAGGCGGGACAACGGTAGTCAATACTCCGCGTAGATCTCGATGATGTTGTCCTCGGGATCGCGAAAGAAGAGCGTGCGGTGGCGCCAGTCGGGCAGGTCGGTCGGGCCACGCAAGATCGGCACGCCCCTGGCGAGCAGCTCCGCGTGGCAGGCGTCGACCGCGGGCAGCGAGACGCGAAAGGCGAGCTGGACGGCGGACGATCCGGGCACCGTCTTCCCGTCGTCGCAGACGCTCCAGGCGCCGCGCGGCCGCAAGGTCAGGAGCACAGCGCCGACGCGGAAGCTGACCCAATTCTCGCGATCGGTCTCGACCGGGAACTTCATGACGTCGCGATAGAACGCACGCGTTTCCGGCATTTTGCCGCACAGGAGAACTGTGTAATCGAGATTGCAGATTCCGCCCAGGCTCATGGCGATCATCCTCTGCGGTCTCGCCCAGAGAGACAACATGCAGGAGGCAACGATGCGACGGTTCCTCGGAGTGGCGGCACTGGGGCCCTCGTCTCGGGCTCGGGCGTGGCCTGCCGGCAAGGACGTCGACGCGGTCAAGGCGTGAGCACGCTGATCTGCGGCGTGGCGGCCGGCGGCATCGCGGGCGTCATGATGGTCGACAGCCAAGGCAGTCGACAGGCCTGGCCGTGCTGGCCGCGCGCGTGGCGTAGAGGTGCGCCTTGGGCGATGAAGCTACTCGGCCTCTCGGACATTCACGGCAACATTGACGCCGTCCGCACGCTCCGCGCGCGCAACGCCTTCGATGCTGTCGTGGTGGCCGGCGGCATTGGCAGCGACGCGGCGGCTGGAGCTTCGCGGGCATCAGCGGGCTGCCCACGAGCTGGGGCCCGAACCCGATCGCGGGCGCGTTGCGAGAGGACGTGGATCGACACTTGCAGCCGGCGCCGTCGAATGACGCCGAACGTCTGAACGCACGACGCAGGGCGGGTCGGGATGCCCATCGCGCCGTTGCCCGACGGGCCGCCCGCCACGCGCGGGTTGGAGAAGCCGCGCGAGTTGCCCGAGCACTGGTTCGCCGCGACCAGCTCGAAAGATGGCATGCGGTTCAGCTCGGCGAGCTTGAGCTTCAGCGGCTTGTTCACCTTGCCCTTGACCTCGACCGTCCAGGTGTCGGGATCGATGTCGCCGAACGGGATGTTGGCGAGGTGATAACGCACGAAGCTCGCCATTCTCGAACGGCAGGGTGACGGTTTCAGCCAGCGCTCCGAGCGGGCCGAGGCCGGCGTCAATGCGCCCGAGGTCGCGATGAGCCTGCGCCTTGGAATCGCGATTGTCGCTCGTTGATTGCTATTCCAATTCTATCCAGCGCTCCGCTGCGGCACCAGTGCGAGCCACAGCGAGATCACGGTCGAGCCGATCGCGATCGCCTGCAGCCAGGATAAGGGTTCGTGAAGCGCGATCACGCCGCTGATCACGGCGAGGATCGGGATCGCGATCGAAGACAGTGCCGCGACCTGGGTCGGCAGGAGCTTGACCAGCGTGAACCACGTCGCCGTGCCGAGCGCCATCGGGATCGCGCCGGTATAGACGGTGGCGAGGATCGCCGCGGTCGAGGGCATCTCCTTCGGCCAGCCGTCGAGCACGACCATGCCAAGCGCGATCGGCGGCCACGAGGCGACGATCTGCCAGAAGGTAAGCGACAGGCCCATGCCCGGCCAGCTCGTGCGCTTCATGACGAAGGTGCCGATCGCCCAGCAGAAGCCGGCGCAGAGGCCCCAGAACAGGCCCTGCGGGGCATTCGCGTAGCTGGCGAAGTTGGGCACCATCAGTGCCGCCACCGCTGCCGCGCCGATCAGGATGGCGAGCAGCAGCCGGCCGGTCAGCGGTTGACGGAAGACGACGAAGCCGATCAGCGCCACCCACAGCGGCATGGTGTAGGACAGCACCGAGGCGTGGCCCGACGGGAGGTAAAGCACGGCAAGCGAGGTCGCGATGTTCCATATGGTGATGTTCAACATCGACGCGGCAATGAGATGCGGCCAGCGTCCCTTGGCGACGGCGAAGGACGCGCCGCGCAGGCGCATCACGAGCCAGAGCGTCAGGATCGCGGCGCTCAGCACGAAGGTGCGAAAGGTCGCGACCGGCATCTCGCGTAGCGCGATGGCGAACAGCGGCCAGTTGGTGCCCCAGACGAGCGTGAGCGTTGCCAGCAACGCCAGCACCCTGGGCGAGACCTTGTTCACAGCGCTTGGTTCACGGCAATTGGCGCTTCAGGCCTGGTGCTCGTCCGGGGCCTCGAGGTAGCAGCCGTTGATGCGCCAGCTGCCGTCGGGCAGCTGCGTCATCGGATAGAACGCGGTGACCGGCCGTCCGTCAGGGCCGATCACATGCACCTTCTGCGTCGGCTGGCCGTCGAGCTCGACGATCTCGCGGAACTCGAACGCGCGCGGGCGGTACACCGGCTGGTAGCCTTGGCGCACCATGTCCATGAAGATGTCGGCGCTGCCGAACATGCCCCGGATCATCGGCGAGGCGAAGCCGAAGGCGGCATCGCCGTCATCGCGGCGGAAGGCCTCGACCTGCTTGCCGATGATGTCCCGGATTGCCGCGCGGTCGTTGTCGGACAGGGCGGCTACCTGCGCAGTCGCAGTGCCGGCGACGGTCAGAGCCAGCACGACGGCCGCGAACGTGCGGAGCAGGCTCAGCGTGGCACGGCGCTCGGCCGAACCTGGACGCCCTATCCTGGCAATCCGCCCGGATCGCACCGGACGAGAACGACTGCCGCCGACCCGGAAACGGACCATGAGAGCCTTACCGCCATACATGGCCTCGAAACTGCCTCGGCGACATCTGCTAGGCGCCATCGGTATGTGCTTCCTTGTGCCGACGACACCGCGACACCGGCCTCCACAAGGCCAATGAGTCGTCATGCCACGGGAAACAAACCTGAAGCAAAATCGGCGATTTGTGAAGGAAAAGAGCGACTTGGCAGGGATATGCGATGAATCGTCGGGCTCTCTTGCAAGGTGGGCACAGTTTCATTATGGTCCGCCCCTCTTCGCCGGAGACCTGACATCCAGGGCCTCCGGCTGTGCGCCCGTAGCTCAACTGGATAGAGCATCTGACTACGAATCAGAAGGCTAGGAGTTCGAATCTCTTCGGGCGCGCCATTCTCTCAAGCTCGTCTATTTCAAGTGGCCAGCGGTCTAGTGATCTCGGTTTCTGTTCCACGGCGGAGCAGAATGGGGATGCTTGTCGTACGTCCGAGTCTTAGGGCTTGGTGCTCTATGGCTGCATCGAGTTTTTGACAATGCCCGGTCAAGTGCTTTGGATCGGAAGGATAGGGTGCTTCCAATCCAGGGGGAAGTCATCGTATCGGATCTTGAAGACGGCGATGAGCTGGATGATCACCTTGTAAGCAGCAGCGGCTTGCCCCGCAGTTCTGGATGATGAACGAGAGCCTGCGTGCTCGATGCAGTCCCAGGTGCATCCCTCGTTGGCGGCGATATCGTAGACCGTAGGGGACGGCCGCGCCGTTGGCCGCAATCCTGAAGTCGCCAATCAACTCTCTTCTTTGAATCGACTGAGATCGCAGGCTGCCGTCCCGCCGGAAGCGGCCACCGCCTCCCTCGGAGTGCCACTGAGTTCTCGCTCGCGGCGACCCGCAAATGGTTCGGCCAAGCCGCTCTTCAACAAGCTTCCGCCACAATCATTGACGGCGAAAACGTTACGATATAACGTTATCTCCAAGTTGGAGGTTGGGGAATGCGGTGGCTTCGTCATGCATCGGTACTGTGCGCGGGTGTGGTTCCGCTCCCTGCCTTGGCGCAAACGCCGCCGGCTCAAGCACCTGGGACGCAGCTTCCGAGCATCACAGTCACCGCGACACAGCTGGATGACGCCCGTAGCTCGATCCAACCCAGCCTCGGGGCCTCTCGCTATGAATTCACGCCGGCCGTCATCGCGACCGTGCCGCTCGGCGATCAATCGGCGATCAATCAGGTGTTGCTGCGCGCACCGGGCGTTGTGCAGGACAGCTTCGGGCAGGTCCATGTGCGCGGCGACCACGGCAACCTGCAGTACCGCTTGGACGGCGTTCAGCTGCCGGAAGGCCTCTCGCTGTTCACCAATGCTCTCACCACCCAGTATGCCCGCAACATGTCCCTGATCACGGGCGCCCTGCCGGCACAGTACGGTTTCCGGACGGCCGGCATCGTCGACATCGAACTCAAGTCCGGTACCAGCAATCCAGGAGCCGAAGCCACGATGACAGGGGGCAGCCGCAATTTCCTGCAGCCCTCATTCACATATGGCGGCCGGTCCGGCGCAATCGACTACTTTGCGACCGGCCAGTTCCTGCACAATGGCGTCGGGATCGAAAACCCGACGGCATCGGACATGCCGATCCATGATGACACCGACCAGTGGCATGCGCTGGGCAAGGTCACCGGCATCATCGACGAGCAGACGCGCGTCAGCCTCATCGTCGGCGGATCCAATGCGCGCTTCCAAATTCCCAACAATCCCGGCCAGTTTCCGAGCTTCGCGGTGGCGGGCGCGACCGACCTGAACAGCTCTCTGCTCAATGCACGGCAGTGGGAGAGCACGTACTTCGGCATGGTCTCGCTGCAGAAGCACACTCAGTCGGTCGACTGGCAGCTCTCCGGCTTCACCCGCTATTCCGAGCTGAGCTACAATCCCGATCCCTTTGGCGACCTGATGTACAACGGGGTCGCTCCGTGGGCCAAGCGTACCAATCTCGCCATAGGCGTGCAGGGCGACGGCAGCTGGAAGGCTGCCCCTAACCACACGGTGCGCGGCGGCTTCCTCGTGCAGCGCGAGCACTCCACCGACCGCAACAATGCACAGGTCCTGCCGGTCGACGCCGACGGCGAGCCGACCAGCGACAATCCTATTGGCATCGTTACCGGGGCCGACAACGTTGGTTGGATGTTCGGCGTCTATGTCCAGGATGAGTGGCGCATTTTGCCGTCGCTCACCCTGAACTTCGGCCTGCGCTTCGACCAATTCAGCGGCATCGTCTCCGAGAATCAGCTCAGTCCGCGCGTGAATGTGGTGTGGCAGCCCAACGACTACTTCACCGCCCATGCAGGCTACTCGCGCTACTTCACGCCAGCGCCGCTGTCACAGGTCAACAATGGCGCGATTGCAGCGTCGCTTGGAACTACGGCAGCATCCCCATTGCTTCAAAACGATCCGGTTCGGGCCGAACGCCAGAACTACTTCGATGTGGGTTTCGAGGTACGTCCGCTGGATGGGCTGAAAATCGGCGTCGATGCCTATTACAAGCAGATCACCAACGTCCTGGACGAAGGCCAGTTCGGCGCGCCGATCATCCTCACCTCCTTCAACTACGCGCAATCCGAAGTGAAGGGCATCGAGCTGACGGCGAGCTACGACCAAGGCCCTTGGTCGCTGTACGGCAATCTCGCCTGGTCGATGGCGCAGGGCTACCAGATCAACTCGGCCCAGTTCAACTTCGATCCGGAAGAGCTCGCCTTCACCCAGAACAATTGGATCTATCTGGACCATAACCAGAGCTGGACGGCTTCGGCCGGTGCGGCCTACACGTTCAACTACGGCTCCGATTGGGCGACACGGATCTCGGCCGACATGCTCTACGGCACCGGTCTTCGCAAGACGGTGGTCACTCCCAATGACCAGGCCAACAGCACTTACTCCGTCGTCAATCTGTCGCTGGCGCAGAAAATCCCGATCCCGGGAACGCGCGGGACACAGGTTCGCTTCGACGCTGTAAACATATTCGACACGTCCTATCAGCTGCGCGACGGCTCGGGCGTGGGAGTGGGTGCCCCGCAGTACGGCTTGCGCCGCACCTTCTACGTCGGCTTGACGCAAAAATTCTGACTTGAGCCAGTGCTGACTGGCGGCTCGGTCTGCTTCGAATGGATAAATCGACTGGCGTCTCTGAGCTGATGCCGGTGGCGGCGATCGTGGACAGACCGCTCAAGCCAATTTCGTCCGGACGGTTGTGGACCTGCTGGTTGAGCAAGCCGCGTTCGCGGATGTGATCGTGATCAACAAGGCGGACCTCGTCTCCGCGGACGATCTTGGGTCATGATGTCCCCCCTGCGCCGCATAAATGCCAGGGCGCGCATCGTCACCAGTGAGTTCGGCAAAGTACCGCTGTGGACGATCCTCAATACCGGCCTCTTTCCTACGAGAGGGCAAGGCAAGCGCCAGGCTGGCTCCAAGAGATGCGTGGCATCCATGCATCCGAGAGCGTCACCTATGGCTTCCCGAGTTTCGTCTACAAGGCACGTCGGCCCTTCCACCCGAAGAGCTGGCCTTGCCGATTGCGGCATGCTTCGCCACAATCGAATGATGTACGGGGGAAAGGACGGTTCAGGAAAGGCGCTGGCCTTATTGGCCGCGCTGTTCGCCGTCACGCTCAACTTTCTGCAGCCTGTGATCCATGGCGCGCTGATGCGCGATGGCGCGCCTGGCGCGTTGTGGCGCGTCTTGTGCCAAGAGACCACGGCAGACCCTGAGCGCAAGCCCACTCCAGCCTCTCCCGATACTCATCTGGCACACGACTGTTGTCTCGGTCTCGCGCACGCGGTCCCGCTGGCCCTGCCATCGCTGGCCTTTGTTGTCGTGCCTCCGGTCGTTACAAAATTCGCCGCCTCGCTGCCGCACGAGATTTCATCGTCGGTTGGCATCCGCGATGGACCGCGCCGACCGCGAGGACCTCCTTCCATAGGCTGACACGCTGCTTGCTCCAAGCGGCGATCAATAGCGCCATGCTTTGCAGCGTGGCGCATTCATTTGTCGGTCGACGAGGAAACCAATCGTGCCTGTTTTCATGTGCTTGGCGACCGTTGTCGCCCGTGGCGGGTTGGCCTTCATCTCCGCCCTGTCGCAATGCTCTGAAAATCCGGCTGCGGTCATCCCCTCTCCAGGCCTGAAGGGCGGCGATGGAAGACCGCGCCACGCTCGACTTCGTGGCCGATCGTGGCGCGCGGGCTCGCTATGTCACCAGCGTTTGCACCGGCTCGCTGGTGCTCGGCGCGGCGGGCCTGCTGCGTGGCTACCAGGCGACGTCGCACTGGTACGTGCGCGAGCACCTCGCGCTGCTGGGCGCCAAGCCGACGAGCAAGCGCGTCGTGACCGATCGTAACCGCATGACCGGCGTTGGCGCGACGGCCGGCGTGGATTTCGGGCTGACGCTCTGCACGGCGATGCGCGGCGAGGAGACCGCTCGCCGCGTTCAGCTCACGCTCGAACATGCGCCGGCGCCGCCGTTCGATTCAGGTAGCCCCGAGAGCGCAGGGGAGGGGCTTGTCAAGGAGGTGCGGGGCCGCCGAGCGCCGCTGATCAATGCGGCCGGCGAAGCTGCCAAGCGCGCCGCAGCCGAATTTCGCTGACACCTTTTCACAAGGAGGAATCGTCATGAAGCGTCGTCATTTCCTGATCCTGTCGTCCTCGCTCGTTCCTTGCATCGCCTTGTCGGCTTTTCCGGCGGCGGCGCACGACTACACGCTGGGCAACCTAAGGATCGATCGTCTCTGGGCGCGTGCTACGCCGCCCACCGCGCCGGCGGGCGGCGGATTCCTCACCGTCACCAACACGGGCACGACGCCGGACCGGCTGGTATCCGCGAGCAGCCCGGCTTCCTCGCAGGTGCAGATCCACGAGATGAAGATGGACGGCAACATCATGCGCATGCGCGAACTCGACAATGGGCTCGAAATCCCGCCCGGCGCGACCGTCGCGCTGGTGCCCGGTGGCTTCCACCTGATGATGATGGGCCTCAAGAGCCCGCTGAAAGAGGGCACGCGCGTTCCGGTCACACTGGTCTTCGAGAAAGCCGGCAAGCTCGACGTCGAGCTTGCAGTGACGGCGATAGGGGGTTCGCCCGATGAGCGCAAGCACTGACACGGCCGGTGGGCGAGGCGTGGCGCAAGTACGCTCTGTGCGCCATGCCTTGCAACGGCGTCCCCACCTGTGGGAATGCCAACCTGCCGGTCACTTTGCCGTCGCCCCCAGTCCTACCGCACGGCTCTATGCGTTTGCTCCGCAGATGGAGATGACACTGTATGGCCATCTGGACGGGGTCGCTTACGGCGTGCAGCGCCTGTCCCTAGTCGAGACGGTTGCCGCACCGCCCGACGCCCTGCCGCCCTCGGTCGTCCTCAACCCGGCACCCAGGCAGGGCGGGGCATCTGTCCATGGGTGATGGCTCGGCGCTGGGCTTCGCGCACTTCCTCGCCAATACCGATGGCGTGGCGAGGGTGCTGCTCGGCGTGCTGGGCATGATGTCGATCATTGCCTGGTACCTGATCGTGTCCAAGACGATCGCCCAGATTGTCCAGCGGCGGCGTAGCGCGATGTTCCTCGCCTTCTTCTGGAACGCCACCTCGCTCGAGGCGGTGCAGAAGGAGATCGACGCTCGCGGCGTACGTGAGCCCTTCGGTCATCTGGTCGCGCATTCGCTGCACGCCCGGTCGCATCACGCGAAGTTCGGCGCCGGGAAACTCGACGAGGCGGGCAGCGAGCAGGAGTTCCTGACGCGCACGATCACAAAGGTGCTCGACGAGGAAACGACGTCGCTCGAGAACGGCCTCACCGTGCTTGCCACCATCGGGGCAACCGCGCCTTTCGTCGGCCTGTTCGGCACTGTGTGGGGCGTCTACCATGCGCTGGTCGCGATCGGCATGTCGGGCTCGGGCATGCTCGACAAGGTCGCGGGGCCGGTCGGTGAGGCGCTGATCATGACCGGCATTGGCCTGGCGGTCGCGCTGCCGGCGGTGATGGGCTACAATTGGTTGACGCGGTCCAATCGGGTGCTGACCGCGAAGCTCGATGCCTTCGCCTTCGAGTTGCTCACCTTCTTGTCGACGGGTCGGACGCTCGGCGCAGCAACCGGGACATCGCGCCCCCTTGCATCCGCACCGGTGGGACGATGAGTTCCCCGCGGTCCCCGTTGCTGCAGGCGAGTGCATTTTTCCTCGCGCTGTTGGCTGTCACCCTCAACTTCCTTCAGCCCTTGGCTCATGCCGCTGCAATGCGGAGCGGGAAGGCCAGCGTGCTGTGGTCGGTCCTTTGCAATGCCGCAAGCACCGATCCCGATCGCGACAAGAAAAGCGGTGGCTCGACTTCGGTGCCGGTACCGTCGGCCGGCATTCACGAGTGCTGCCTTGGTCTGGCTCACGCGGCACCGCTGGTCTCGCCCTCGTCTGATTTCGCATCGTTGCCGCCAGTCGAGGCGGCGCTGCCCTCGTCGCTGCCGGCTGAACGGCGTCCTTCTGCCAGGATCCGTGACGGCCCTCCGCGACCGCGCGGTCCCCCTTTCTCCCTGAAGGACTGAAAGCCACGGCTCACGCAGCCGCGCTCGTTCGTCACTTCAAGGGGACAAGAACTCATGCCTGTTTCCATTCGCATCGCGACCTGTATCGCTGTTGCGGCCGTCGTTTGCATGCCGATTGTAGGCCGAGCCCAGACGGAACTCGGGCGGCAGACGGAGCAACAGAGAACTCCCGCTGCTCCGGTCGTCACGTCGCCGCATGAACAGGGGCCCGCCGCCAGTCGTGTCGGCGCTTGCAAGCACTTCCTGTTCCCTTCGCTCGGGGGAAGCGCGTTCGCCGCCAGCCTAAAGGCGACGTCCTAGCACCGTTCCCGTGCTTGCCTGTTCGCACTGGAGCGACTGCGGTGCATGCGCATCCGTGGCCTCTCCAACGCGGCTCCGCGGCAACGCGGACGTCTCAACAACCGATGAAGAGATTGCCACCATGCTTCCGAAAGATAGGCTCCCCGGCCCTGGCTTGACGCTGGGCGTCACCGTTGCAACGAATGCAATACTGTGCGCCGCCATCGGCGCCCTGGTTGCCGGCCGGCCGGGCGGCCAGCTTGGCCTGGTCGTCGGCATCTGTATCAGCTTCTTGCCGCAGGCCTGGCGAGGCTTTACGGCGTGGCTCGGCAGATCGGACAACATCCTGCGCTTCGTCGCCCGCGAGGCAACCGCACCCATCCTGCGGGGGGCAAGCCGAGTGGTGGATATCGGCGAGACGTTACTCTCGCCGATTGCCACTGTGCTGCGCGTCGTCCTTCTGATCGTGCACGTCCTTGCCGATCTTGCCGGTCAAACGGCTGGCGCAATCCTCGGTCGGTTCGGTCGTACGCTGGCGACGCCACTCGGCCTCGCCAACCTTGCAGCGGTCGCGATCGTCGCCGCCGATCTTGGCGGGCTCGACTTCACACCGTCGGTCGCTTTTCTCGGCTTCGCCGTGCTCGTCCTCGTTCTTCTCGTTAGCGAAAACGAAGCCCGCAGCGCCGACAAGGCATCGGGAAGCCAGACGTGAAAGAGCTGACTTGCTTCCCGGCGTGGCGTCCTGCCCGGCGCCACGCACTCCACACCATGCACTGCGCAGCCACGCACTCCTCCGGATGCGTCGTTCCTCTGCGCGAGGCCTCTCTGAACTTGTTCACTTCCTCCCTTCACAGGTTTTTCGGCATGACCCGTCCTGAATTGCAGCGCTCCCTGGCCTGCCAACGTGTTCCAACCCAATTCATTCTGGCACTCGGCCTGATGGTTCCGGCATCACCGCTTGTTGCGCAGACAGGCGACCCGTCGCCATCGTCGGTGACGATGCCGCCTGTCATCGTTCAGGGAAACGGCATTCCGGTGGAGGATACGACCGCAGGGCCGGTGCAGGGATTCCGCGCGCTGACCGCGAAGTCGGCGACGAGGACTTCGACGCCGCTCGAGCAGCTGCCGCAGAACATCGTTGTCATTCCGCGCTCGGTGATCGACAGCCAGAGCAACGTGACCCTGAGCGAGACGCTCAGGAATGTAAGCAACGTCTATCCCATGAATTCGCTCAACATCGGCAATGTGGAGCAGGTGCCGTACAAGATAAGGGGCTTCGGCGCCGAGCTGTGGACAGACGGCTTCGGCGGCAATCTCTTCGTCGCCGGTGACCGTGAAGGGCTGGTCAATGTCGAGCGGGTCGAGGTCCTGAAGGGTCCCAACGCCATCCTCTACGGCGGTGGCGGCGGCGCTCCGGTGGGCGGCGCCATCAACATCGTCTCCAAGCTGCCGACGGACAAAGCGAGGTATGAGGCCGGCAGCACCTTCGGGAGCTACTTCTTTGCCAATCCCTATATCGACATCAATCAACCGCTGGACGCGGACAAGAACGTGCTGTTCCGGCTCACGGCCGAATACACCAGCAGCAGCAGCTTCATCCAGGTCCTGAATACGCGGCGCTTCAACATAAACCCGACGCTCACCCTGACAAATCACGAGGGCACGTCCCTGACGGTCCAGGGCTTCATCTCGGAGTATCACCAGCAGTCCTATCCCGGCCTGCCCGTCACCGGCACCATCGTCGGCGACTACCGGATCGACCGCTCGATCTTCTTCGGCAACCCCGACATCATGGGCAGCTACTCGAAGATGTCGGGCGTGACGGCGACCTTCGATCATCGCTTCGACGAGACCTGGTCGGTCAACGTCAAGGGGCGGTGGAGCCAGTCCGAGATGCTGCAGAACTCCCAGAGCCCGTTCCTGGATGCGAGCGGGACCGGCGGCACGCCCTTCATTGCGCCCTCGACGTTCGACGTCAACAACATCCAGATGTATGACGCGCAGCAGGAATTCAGCATCAACCCGACGATACAGGCGAAGTTCTCGACCGGCCCGAGCCAGAACACGGTGCTGGTCGGCGGCGATTACAGCCGCGTCACCGAGGTCGGGATCATGCCGGTCGATACGCTCGGGAATTTCTGTTTTCTCCTCGGATTCGGATGCACGCCGTCCACCGTAAATCTCCAGAATCCATATTTCCCTTACCGATACACCTTCCCCCAAATCGGGGTCGGCGAAGCCTCCGCGCTTTTCAACTACAACGCGACCTACCTCACCAAGGGGCTCTACGGGCAGATTCAGTCGACGCTCTACGACCGTGTTCACCTGCTGGGCGGGCTGCGGGTGGGATCGATCGACATCACCTACAACGAGTACGCCAGCGGCACACTCGTCCCCTACGTCACTTCCGCCACTCGCGTGCTGCCGCGGGCGGGCGTCGTCGTGGACCTGGCCAAGGGGCTGTCGGTGTACGGCAGCTATTCCCAGGGAATGAAGTGGGTGCCTTTCTCGCAGACCTTCGCGCAACCGGCCCCGGAATTCTCCAGCACCTTCGAGACCGGCGTCAAGCTCAACATCAATGACGCGTTCACCGGCACGGTGGCGCTGTTCCAGATCCAGCGGACGAACGTTCCGGCCAGGATCTCCGCTGTTGTCGCCAATCTGACGCAGCAGACATCGCGCGGCTTCGAAGCCGACCTGCTCTACCAGCCGAACCGCAACTGGAGCGTGCTCGGCAGCTATGGCTTCACCG
This sequence comes from Reyranella sp., assembly GCF_965279465.1. Lineage (NCBI taxonomy): Bacteria > Pseudomonadati > Pseudomonadota > Alphaproteobacteria > Hyphomicrobiales > Reyranellaceae > Reyranella > Reyranella sp. The sequence continues at coordinate 666,379 of NZ_OZ257242.1, read as the reverse complement.
ACGCGTTCTTCACCGATACCGCCGGCGCCAACATTCCGGCCGGCAACAAGATACCTTACGTTCCGGCGCATACCGCTCGCCTCTGGGCGAACTACAAGTTCGATGAAAGCGTGCTGCCGGGCCTGAGCCTGGGCGCGGGCATCTATGCTGCCTCCGGACAGTACGTCGATAATCAGAATCTCTGGCAGACTGGCGGCTACTATACAGTCGATGCAAAGGTCGGATACGAGAACGAACACATCCGTGCCTCCATCTCGGGCAAGAACCTGACGAACAACCAGTACTTCGTCCCGTACACCTGGTTCGGCGGGCAGGTCGCTCCGGGATCGCCGCTGATGGTCTATGCGCAATTCAGCGTCAAGCTGTAACGGGAGGTTGCAATGTCCCTGACACGACGGCAGTTCTCTGCCTGCGCTGCGGCTACCGCGGCAATTACCACAGCGGCTGGAGAGGTATCGGCCCAGCAGGCAAACGGCGCCACGCCGTCCGACGCCACAGGCACCGGCAGCGCGGAGCACGACATGTCATCGATGCCCGCGTACTGGATGGGATCGGAACAGATCGCGTTCCTGATCTACCCGCAGTTCACAGCGCTGGACATGGTCGGCCCGCATCACATGCTGTCGAGCCTGATGGGCGCGACCGTTCATCTGGTCGCCAGTACACGGGATCCGGTGCGCAGCGACAACGGCCTCGTCTTCGTGCCTTCCGTGACCTTCGAGGACTGTCCGCGCGACCTCGACGTCATCTGCGTGCCCGGCGGCTCACAGGGCACGCTCGCGGCGATGCAGGACGAGGCCACGATGGACTTCCTCAAGGATCGCGGCGGGCGCGCCAGGTACGTCACGTCGGTTTGCACCGGATCGTTGATCCTCGGCGCGGCCGGCCTTCTGGCCGGCTACAAGGCGACTTCGCATTGGGCCACGAAGGCCCTGCTGCCGATCTTTGGGGCTACCCCTGTCGACGCCAGGGTAGTGGAGGATCGCAACAGGGTCACCGGTGGCGGCGTAACAGCTGGGATAGATTTCGGTCTCGCCCTCGTGGGACATCTGCGGGACCGTCAGTACGCCGAGGCCGTCCAGCTCATGGCCGAGTACGACCCGCAACCTCCGTTTACGGCAGGCGCGCCCGATCGGGCGCCCCAGGAAGTCAAAGACATGATCGATAAAATGTTTACGGGCTTCATCGCCCAAGCTGCGGGTGTCGGCCGTGCGTCGTACTCGCGGTTCGGGGGATGAAATGAGATCACATGGCATGAAAGACCGCCCATCGCGCAGCGGCAAACCCCTCCTGAAGCCCGGACAGGGTTTCGATGAACCGATGCCCGCCGAAGGGCCATCGTACGATCAAAAGCCAGCCGTTCCTTCCGCCCCTGCCGATACCTTCTGTCTGGCGTTGTATGCTTTGGCTAATGGCAGGATGAAGCGCCGCATCGACGTCGCGACCGTCGCGCGGCGTCTGGGCGTATCGTACGAACAAGCGGACGCCATGCTGACTGAAGCGGATGCAGCCGGGCTGGTGCACCACAAAGCGCGCACGGTCGCGCTGACCCACAAAGGCCAGGCATTTGCAGATACTTTGGAGCGCGCCAGCCGCTGACCCCCGAGGGTGTTATCGGAGATCAAGGGCGGTGCGCGGGAGGATGAGCCGCGCCGCCCATCTCCATGATCCCGGCGAACGAGTCGAGGCGGGCGACACGTTTGGGCTCGAGCTTGGCTTCGGCGCTGGCCATGGCAGCCGACAGACGGGCTGCCTGCGAGGCGGGCACGCCCAGCCGCTGAAGTGTAGCCGGCGATTTGATGGCATCGCCACCGCAGGCGACGATGGCCCACTGTCCGTCGGTCGCGCGTAGCAGGGCGCGGCCGGCCATATCGGCTTGGCTCCAGCCAACCAGCGCCGCCTCGCCCTCGACGACGATCGGATCCAGCGTCAGCGCCGCATCCGGCCGAGCGAAAGTGTGACCGAGGAGCTGCCGAATGGCGGTGTCCTCGCTTGGCTTTGTTTGCGCCTCGGCCGGTAGTGCGAACCCCAGGACCGGCATCGCCGCGATCACGAGTCGTCGGGAAACAACGCTTACGCTCATTTTCATTCTCCTCGAGAGCGCGGCCGTGCTCAGAATCGAGCCTTCAGGCCGGCAAATATGGTAAAGGGCGTGCCCTGCAGTGGCGGATTGAGGCCCGAGTTGTCGGCAATGTAGTACTGGTTGAAGAGGTTCTGGACGTTGACGAAGGCCTCGGCGCGGCCGCCGAAGCTGTAGGCGGCCGATACGTCGAAGACGGTGAAGCTGTCGAGCGGCAGGGTGTTGTCGTTGTCGCCCCACGACTGGCCGATCCAGCGAAAACGCGCCATCGCACGCCAGCCACGCGGATCGCTGTAGGAGAGCGACGCCGCTGCCTGCTGCGTCGGGATACCGGCCTGCTGGCGGCCGATGCTTCTCGGGTCGTACTGGTTTTCGGCGATCTTCGAGCTCACCGTTGTGTAGTTGACGTCGGCTTTCCAGCCGGGCGCGATCTGCCAGCCGAGCTGCGCCTCGAGGCCCTGCACGATTGCCTTGGCCGCGTTGATGTTCTGGGTGCCGAAGAAGAAGCCTGGCGGCAGCTGGCCAGGACCCAGATTGCGCGCCGTGATGAGGTCGCGGACCTCTTGGTAATAGGCCGTAAACTGGCCTGACAGCGGCCCGAAATTGACGTCGAAACCGCCTTCGATGCCCCACAACCGCTCCGGCGATAGCTGTGCATTGGGCAGGAAGATGCCGAACGGCACGCTGAACGAGCGATAGAGATTGTCGAGCGTCGGCGCGCGGAAGGCGGTGTAGCCGGCGGTGCGCAGGTCGATGTTCGGAGTTGCCGACCACCGGATCGAGAGGCGCGGATCGAAGCTGGTCGCGGACGTGCTCGCGACCGAGCCGGCACCGCCGGGTGCCGTGTCCAGCCCATCGTAGTTGAGGAAGCTCTGGAAACGGCCGCTCAGCAGCACCTCGAGGGTGCTCACCGGATAGAGATCGACCTGCGCGAAGCCGCCGATGAATTGCTGCTTGCCGCCGCCCAGATAGGTCTGCGTCACCGCCCCGAGCTGATTGTAGATCAGCGCGGTGTCCATGCCCGAGATCTGGTGGTAGTCGACTCCGACGGTGACGAGCCGCAGGAAGTCGTTGGGCCGCGCCGTCAGCTGCAACGAGCCGCCCGTCGAATAGACGGGCGTCGAATGCTCGTTCTGGCGATAGGCTGCCTGGCCGGTGCTGAATCCCGCCGGCGTGGCGGCATTGTTGGTCACGAAGCTACTCTGCTCGTGGAACGCCGTCGCCGTCAGATCGAAGCCGGCGAACTTCTTGGTGAGCGTCGCCGCCAGGTCGTAGATCTGCTGCGCGTTGGTTTGCACCGGGATCATCAGGGTCTGGTTGTTGCCGTGGACGTTGACCCTGACATTGGCCGAGAGGGTGGGGTCGGGATTGAAGTAGGCCGCCACCGAGCCGTTGAGGGCATTGAAGGACGTCGGTACGTAGATCGGCCCGTAGGCAGGCTGGATCTGATTGAAGCCCGATGTCCCCCAGGCGTCGAAACTTGCCCGAACCCGCACCGCATCGGACAGCACGATGTCGGCGAAGCCATCGCCGCGATAGGTGCCATAGCTGCCGCCGCCGCCCGAGAGTCCGAAGTGCTGCTTGCCGGGCACCCGCGTCACGATGTTGATGACGCCGCCCATCGCGTAGTTGCCCCACAGCGAGGCGCTGGCGCCGCGCACCACCTCGACGCGCTCGATGTTCTCCATCGGGACGCGATTCCACTGCACGTAGCCGAAGAATGGATCGTTGATCGGGATGCCGTCGAGCAGCACCAGGGCTCGAACCACATGATGGCCGCCGCCCAGCCCGCGCATCGAGATGAAGTTGGCGGTCGGGTGGTTCTGGTAGATCGCCGTCAGGGGCAGGTTCACGCTAGGAACGGTGCGCAGCACGTCGTCCAGCGACTGTGCCGGCACCTGCTCGATGTCCTTCTTTTCGAGGACGGAGACGCTCATCGGCTGGTCCGTGAGCGTTCGCTCGGAGCGGGTCGCGGTAACGACAACCGGAGACATCTTGACCTCGCTCGCTGCGGGCGGTGGGCTGGACCCACCGCCCGGGTCGGCAGAGGTTTGAGCGCGGCCGGCGATCGGAACGAGAATCAGGGCGACAAGGGCGACCGCCGTCGCCTTGAGAATCGAAACCATGGTGAACTTCCTCGAATGGGTTTGACGAGCCGCGCAGTAGCGCGCCGACGACGACCGCTTAGGCGAGGAAAGGTGGCGCGCGCGGCTTGGAGGGGCCGGCGCGTATGGAGGTGAGCACCGAACGTGTGGCCGGCAGCAAAACCAAAGGCACCGCCTCGATCCGCATCAAGACGGTGAAATCGGAGGAAGGCTCGATCAGTGTGGGCGCATGCGCCAACCCGAGGCAGCAATCGTGCTTGCCGGCACCCGGGGCGGGAACGGGTTGCGTGCTACGGCCGCGCCCGCTGTCATCCGGGTCGGCAACGGCAGACGCGCAGAAGGCCGTCCACGCCGCCGACAGGTTGCTATTCTGCAGAAGAGCGGCATGGGCAAGCGGTTGGAGGAAATTGAGTGTGACTGCGAACAGCGCCGCGAGGAGCGCAGCCGCGCGCCAGTCCCGACTCGGCCCGCTGTCCACCGTCTAGCCTGCCCGTGCGGCCAGGCGCAGCAAGGCGTCGGCCAGCTCTGCGGGCTGGGTGACCATGACGTCGTGGCCCGCGCCGGGAACCTCGACGATCGAGAAGCCGCGCGCCCGCGCTCGTTCGACCGCTGCAAGATAGTGCGGCCGACGCGACGACAGGATGTAAACACGGTCAAGCGGTGCAAGCGTCTCTTCCGGCGCGGAGACGGGCTCGACGAATGTCCGGTAGGGCTGGTCGCCCATGCGCGGCGCCATCCAGGCGACATCGGCAGGATCGGTGATGCCCAGCGCTTCCAGCGACAGCGCACCGGAGAACGGCAGCCGCCAGCCCTCGCCGTTGCCGGCAACGCTGCGCTCGTATCCTGGCACCATCGTGGGGACGTAGTCGTTCAGCGACTTGCCGTCCTCTGGCAGGAAAGCGTCAAGGTAGACGAGGCGGCCGATACGTTCGGGCACGGCGGCGGCGACGCCCGTAATCACCATGCCGGCATAGCTATGACCGACCAGGATGACGTTCCTCAGGTCCTCGAGCTCGAGAAGGTTGCGGACGTCGTTGACATGGGTGTTGAGGCCGATGTCACGGCTCAGCAGGTGCCGTCGTTCGCCCAGTCCGGTCAGCGTCGGCGCGAATACCAGATGTCCCGCCTGTCCCAGCAGCGGTTGCAGCTTCCGCCAGCTCCAGCCGCCATGCCATGCGCCATGGACCAGCACGAAGGCCGACCGTGCGCTGCCGGGTTCGCGATTCGCCGCCTGCAAATGCTTCACTCCCGCAAACTCCAGGGAGGAGATCACGCGGCGGGACTGCATGCCATCGTCGAGAGCTTTGCGCCGGCGCCAAAGATGTTTGAGCGTCGGGGAGACGATGCGTGTATTCTGGCGCCATGGTTGCCCACGGACCTCGAACCGATGTCGCGGGTCGCGATGTTCGCCACGTCGATCTCCAAGCGCTGGCGCGGCTGGTGGGAAGCGGATATCGCGCGGTTGGCCATAGGCTCGAACCTGAAGCGACGGTAGCGCGAGGGGAATTCACGCTGCGGCAGGTTCGGCCAGGCCTGCTCGTACATGCCTCCGATGCCCACCATGATCGCACGCTCACCACGCATCTCGTGAAGGATAGGAGCCTCAATTTTTCGGTCGTGGTGCGCGGCGGATGGCAGGGGACGTTGGGCGGCATGCCGCTCGCGTGTGGGGGACAGCAGCCGCAGGCCATGAGCTTCGTCCTGGCGGAAGCCGACGTGTGGCGAAAGCAAGTGATACGCGGGGGCCATGCTCGTATGGTCAACGTAATGGTCTCTCCGGAATGGCTGGAGGCGAGCGGGCTGCACGACAGTGACCATGACGCCATGGCAATCCAGCGGCTCGCGCGCCGTCATCGCTGGACCGGGCAATGGCGCCCGTCCGGCCGCACCGTCGCTCTGGCCGAACAGATCCTCAGTGGTTCGCGATACGCCGGATCTCTCCAGACGCTGCATCTCGAGAGCCGCGCGATCGAGATCATCGTCGAAGCCCTGTCGCTCCTGATAGACCAGCCAAAGATTCCTCCTCGGCTGCAGCGGGCCACCTACCGGCGCATGCATCTCGTGCGCGAACGTCTCGATGCCGTCGAGGGCGATATCCCGACCCTGTCGGCACTGGCGCGTGATGCCGGCGTGAGCGTCCGCACTCTTCAGCGCGAGTTCGCGCTCGTGCACGGCATCAGCGTGCTGGACTATGCGCGCCTTCGCCGGCTCGACGTCGCACGCGAACTTCTCGAATGTCAGGAAGCGACCATCGCGCAGGCGGCACACCGAGCAGGCTATGCCTATGCTGCCAACTTCGCGACCGCATTCAAACGACGGTTTGGCCTGTCTCCAAGCCAGGTCCGGGTCCGGCCATAGGTTGGCGTTGCCGATTGCGTCTCGAGGCAACCGGCATCGGTCGCCTGGATGTCAGCTGTCGCCAAGCTCGTGCTGCTGCCGGTTGGTGGAAAGCCCTGAACATGCACGAGTTGAGCCGTTGTGTTCTCCATCCGGCCGTGGCGCAGGATGGTACGGCGCGGTGAGCCTGGTCATGCGTCGGTCCTGGATCCCGGGGACAAGGTCCTGATCCCCGACACGGTCTATCCGACAGCCGGAGGGTCTTGCGCCGACTACCTCGCTTCACACGGTATCGCATCCGGCGTCTACGACCCCATGGTGGGCGTCGGCTTGTGCCTGGCCGGCGATGCTGGTCGGGCAGGAGCCAGCAGACCCTGCGGCGGAGAGCGGCAGACGGATTTTGAGAGGAACGCTAAAGACGGGCCGCCCGGAACGCTCTAATAGTACGTTTGCGTCGTTTTCGAGGCGATCGAGGATATATGCGGTGTGATTCGGGGCCAGAGAGTCGCTATGTCGTCCGGATTAGCCGGGATGGCGATGCTTTTGCCTGGGAAATTTATCGTGAAGCCGACTCGGTCGTGGTCCATCGTTCAACACGCCTGTTCGCCACTCGCATCGAGGCGATACTCGATTCCGCTCGCGCCGCGGCAACGCTGAGCATTGCCGCCATCGAGTCCTCGTCGGGTGAAGACGAAAGCCAAAATGGCGATTGAAGCAGTCTCTGCCGTAGCGTGCCAGCCCGGCCTGGCCTAGTTCTCGATGTGCAGGTCCCATTGGGACAACGCCTCGCCCGGATCGAGATAGCCGGGGTCGAAGGCGGCGAGCTCGTGCAGACGATCCTTGTTCACGACCTCTATGAGCCGCTGCTTCGATAGCACGCCGAGCTGGCGCAGCTCCTGGAAGACGCGGTTGATGTGCACGACGGAAAGCCCCGCCGCGTCGGCCACATCTATCTGGGTGAGCGGAATGACTCTTTCGTCGTCTCCGAGCCGGACGAGCTGCTCGCACAGGAGATAAGCCACTCGCTGGAGGGCGGGGCGCCGGCTGACGACCAGGCGCTGCCGAAAGATGCTCACTTCCGTCAGGGCCGCGCGCCACAGCGCCCGCCCGAGCGCGGGATGACGCTGCATTGCCTGCTCCAGTGCATCGCGATCGATCGTGCCGATGGAACAGCTGGTCAATGCCTGCACTTCGCTGAACTCCACGGAACGCGGGAACACGAAGCCGTGGAGACCGAGAAAATCGCCCGGATAATGGAAGGCGTAGATCTGCCGGGCGCCATCCTCATGCTGGGTGGAGAAGCACGCGACGCCGTCAAGCAGCACCGTGAAGCGCTTCGCCGAATCCATGCTGCCGACGATGGTCTGACCGCGCTCGACTCCGTTTCTTACCTTCAAGAGCTTCCAGAATGCGTCAAGGTCAACCCGTGCCGATACGCCTAGAGCGCTTAGCCGCTGGCCTACCGGGGATGCAGTTCCGGAATTTACCGCTTTCCATGGGGGGAAATGAGCGCCACTCGTGCAGCCGGCGAACTGGGAGATGATTCGTTGACTATGTATCATGGCGGCCATCGCAACGTTTGAATGTTATCCGCGAGGACGAAATCACCAGCCTGAAGCGGCGCTAGCAGGCGAGCTCGTGAAATATTGTTTCGGTTACTATTTCTTCTGCGATATGATTTTATTTTGCGTGCGATACAAATATCAGCCTTCGGGTCGAGCGTAAACTGCTGTTAACTACTGGGCCGAGGGGTAAGGCCTCACGTTCCCGTGACAGGAAGCTGCAGCACATCAGCCGAGGATATGCTGACTGGTTGTAATTCAGTCGGAATCTTCAACTAACACAGGTTGATAGCGAGCGATCTTAATCGTCATCGCCGCCGACGGGCCTCTGCCTGTGGAGATCGGCCGGCCGGGCCGCTGGGCGAAGATGTCGCACCTGGCCGACGACGGGGCCGGCCTGTCCTTCCCCATGGCGCCATTTGGGCGGGGGCACTGGCGCGTGGCGCCAGCTTGAAGGCCTACAGCGGGTGCGCCTGCCCAGGTCCGAGGCCGATCCTCAGGATGGTCTCCGGCGAGACCAGATGGTTGGTCGCCCGGACCTGGCAGCGACACGAAACCTGCGTTCTTACAGTCTGCACGGCCTGCTTGGGATCGGGGGTGACGACGATCCAGTGCGAGGTCGCGTGCACGCCCTGCAGCGCATCCTCGGTTACGACGCGTACGCAAATTGCAGCGGACATGGTGGTGCTCGAAGCAAGGAGGTGAGACGAAGAGCCGTAGCGGCGCCGCTGCTGCAACGTTGCGCGATGTCGGCAAGCGAGCCCGGGTGAGCGAGGTGTACGCGCAAATTGCACTGGCAATTTTCGATCGCACCCCCAAATCCCCGGCTCTTCTTCGCAGGAATTGCTTACGGGTGCCTGACGGGTGGGCGCGCGGCGGCGGCGGCCTTGTCCTAGCAGCGAACGCCGTCGGGCCGCATGGCCGCCTGCAGCATCTCCGCCATCAGCGCGCCGGTGTCCCAGGGGATGACGTCCTTGACCGCGTCGATCGGCGTCCACTCCAGCCGCGCGTGCGGCGCGCCATCCTCCCAGGTCCACGCGCCCGGATCGCCCGACCACGCCTCGATCCAGTAGACGTAGAAGGTCAGGCCGATCACCGGGACCCTGGTCTCGCCCAGGTACCGGACGCGCTCGACGGTGACGCCGCCGCGGAACTCCTCGCCGATCTCGCGCCGCAGGGCGACCTCGCGGTAGTCGATGCCGTCGTGTCCGTGGTCCTTCGTCTCGATCGAGCCGCTGGGAAAGAACACGTCGGTGTGGTTGCCGTCCTTGTCCGGCCGCCATTCGAGCAGCACGCGCCGCCGGTCGTCGACCAGCAGGAAGGCCACGCCCTCGCGCAGCCCGTCACGGTAGGAGTGGACAGTATCCATCGCCGCCGATCATACGCCGGTGATCCGCCCCGGAAACCCCGCGAACTCAGCGGACCGCCGGATTGACCTGCCAGCGGCGGGCCGGGCGGTGGTGAGCCCTGGCGAGCGCGGCGGGCCGCAGGATGCCGCAAACCCCGGAAACGCCTCGGTCGGGGAGTTCGCGGTTTCCGGGGCAGTCCTCGGGCTCGCTGTCGGCCAATGTCCTCTCCCACATTCTGGATAAGAACAAATAAAGAACTTCAAGGGAGAACGCTAGGCTGCAGTCATGCCCGTCGCCCGGTCCCTCAGCTCCGCCGAGATCGAGCGGGAGTTCCCGTTCACCGTCTCGATCATCGTGCGCACGCCGTGGTTCACGCACGAGACGCTGGTCATGAACCAGTCGGTACACGACCCCGGCGTCCCGTATCGCTGTGGCGAGTTCAATTCGATGCGCACCTATCACATCGCCCGGCAGGAGCCTGCCGAGACATTGCGCGAATTCGTGGCAGCGCGGCGCTACGACCGGCTGTTCCGCGACTGCCCGCGCGGCTCGTCGCGCGAGGAGGTCGCGGCCGAATGGCGGCGGATCGAGGACGAGCGGCAGGCGATCCTCGCCTGGGCGCGCCGCACGCGGATGCTGCAGGCGGTGGTGCAGGAGTACCGCTTTGGCCGCCAGGGAGACGCCTCGTGCCGCGCGCACGAGAACGCGTCAAAGCTGGTGGCGAAGGCCGATCCGTCGATCGCCGATCCGATGAACCATGCCGGCGTGCTGATCGAATGGGCGGAGCGCGAGCATCGCGCGTGGTTCTGGCGATGCTGCCGGAGGCATCATGTGCTTTAGGAGGTCGCCTGTCCTCGCAGATGTTATCGTCCCGCCATGTGCGGCAAATTCACGGCCTTGGCGTCCTGGAGCGAAGTCGCCGCGTTTTCGCAGCCCCTCACCGAGGGCGGTGGTGGCGACGGGCCTGGCGACGGCAGCAACGACGAAGTCGTCACCTTCCGCGTCGGCAGCTTGCTGCCGGTCATCGTATGGGATGCCGAAGCGGGCCAGCGACGGGTGGTCAAGATGCGCTGGGGATTTCCCGACCCGAAAGACTGGCGGCGCCCACGGCCCATTCACGGGCGGTCCGAGACCATCGATTCGAAGGAGCCGTTCCGCAAGCCCTTCCACGGCGGGCAGCGCGGCATTGTCGTGTTCCGCACGTTCAACGAAGGCGAAGAAGTCACCAAGCCATCCGGCAAGACGGAAACCCGGCAATGGACGATCGACCCGCGCGATGGCCAGCCGCGCGGCTTCGCCTTCGTCTGGAACCGGTTCACGATCCCGGACCTCCCGGTGCCGATGCTGGCGTGCGTCATGGTGACGGTGCCTGCGAACGACCTCATCCGCCGGACGGTCAAGTCCGTGGAGACCGACCCGCGCATGCCGGCAATCCTGGAAGACGACGCATGGCCGATCTGGCTGGGCGAAGACGACTCAACGCCGATGGCTGCCAAGGCCACCCTCAAGACCATGGAAGGCGTGAACTGGCAGGCCGCGCCGGAACCAAAGAAGCCGAGGCCCCGCAAGCCTTGATGTGACTCAGGAGGTTGGGAGCGGCCTGGGGCCAGTCCGTTGGATCAGCGTCCGATCACGCGGGCGACTACGTCTACGGAAAGCTCGCGGGCGCGCTTACCGCGCTGCACACGCTCCAGAGGGATGGAAGGCAAGTGTTCCAGTCAAAGGAGTTCGGCCGCAGCCACCGCCGTGGGGCATTCCCCATGTTACGTGTCTATTTCGTCTGCCAACGACAAGTAATTAGCGATTCTCGTCACAAGTTTATGGTGCTGCCGGTTCGCGAGTTGGCGATGGTGCTTTCCGGGGCACTCAGCCCGGCACGTCCGCCCCCGCCGCCTCGAGCAGCACCCGCGCCGCGTCGCGGGCGGCGCGCGCCACCGTCGGGTCCTTGCGCACGAGGGCGGCGGCGATCGCGCCGTCGACCAGCAGCAGGAGCTGCAGCGACAGGCCGTCGGGGTCGGCGACGCCGGCGCGGACCAGCAGCGCGCGGAACCACTGGCGGCGCACCTCCTTGAAGCGGAGCGCGATCGCGTTGGCGGCGTGCTTCGGGTCCTTGAGCTCGGCGACCGCGTTCACGAAGGCGCAGCCGCGGAAACCCTCCCAGGCGAAGGCGCGTTCGAGGCGGTCGAAGTCGTCGAGGATCTGCTGTGCCGGCGGCTTGTCGGAGGTCGGGATCAGCCTGATGCGGCGCGTAAGGTAGGCCTCGATCAGCGCGTCCTTGCTCGGATAGTGGTTGTAGAGCGTGCGCTTGCTGATCCCGGCCTCGGCCGCCAGCGTGTCGACGCCGACCGCCGTGCCCTGGCCGTAGAACAGCCGGTCCGCCGTCTCGAGGATGCGTTCGGAGGTCGACTTCCGCGCGGTCATGGTACACCGACTTGTATACCTTTCGGGAGAATAGTACACCGGTCTGTGTAATGCCCAACCGGATGATCCTGATTGCCGTCGCCCTGCTGCTCAGCATCGCCATGGGGCTGCGCCAGAGCCTCGGGCTGTTTCTCCAGCCTTTGACCCGCGATCTCTCGCTCGAGGTCGCCGACTTCACCATCGCCATCGCCGTCCAGAACGTCGCCTGGGGCCTGCTCCAGCCGGTCGCCGGAGGGCTCGCCGCCCGGCTCGGATTCCGCTGGCTGATGACGGCGGGGGCGGGCTGCTACATCGCCGGGCTGCTGGTGCTGGCCACCGCGCAGGGCATGATCGGCGTGACGGTCGGGGCGGGCGTGCTGATCGGTGCGGCGCTCGCCTGCACCGCTTCGGCGATGGGACTCGCGGTCGCGGCCCGCGCGGTGCCGGCCCGCATCCGCAGCACCGTGCTCGGGCTGGTGACGGCGGCAGGCTCGCTCGGCTCGGTGATCGCCGCCCCGCTGGGGCAGATCCTGTCCGACGACCACGGCTGGCGCGCGGGCGTCTGGGGCTTCGTGGCGCTGGCCTGCGTGATGCTGCCCGCGGCATGGCTGGCCGGCCGGATCGACAAGGTGCCGCTGCCGCCGCGCGAGGCGGGGGCGGCGGCCGACGACACGGCGCGGGTCGCCTTGCGCGCGGCCTTCACCAACGGCTCGTTCCTGATCATGGCCGGCGCCTATTTCGTCTGCGGCATGCAGCTCGTCTTCCTCACCACGCACCTGCCGTCCTATCTGACGCTGTGCGGCATGGATCCGATGCTGAGCGCCAAGGCACTGGCGGTGATTGCCGCGTTCAACGTGGCCGGCAGCCTGTTCTTCGGCTGGGCGGGCGGGCGCTGGTCCAAGCAGGGGCTGCTTGGCGGGCTCTACATCACGCGCTCGCTCGTGCTGGCGATCTACTTCGCGGCGCCGCCGACACCTGCGGGCACGCTGGTGTTCGCCGCCTGCATGGGCTTCCTGTGGCTCGGCGTCGGGCCGCTGATCTCCGGCGCGGTGGTCGAGATGTTCGGCCTGCGCTGGCAGGCGATGATCCAGGGCGTCGCCTTCATGAGCCACCAGCTCGGCAGCTTCCTCGGCGCGCTCGGCCCCGGCCTGCTGTTCGACCTGATGGGCAACTACGACCTCACCTGGAAGCTCGGCGTCGGGCTCGGCCTCGTGGCCGGCACCTTGCAGATGATCTTCGCGGCACCCAAGCCTCCGTCGCGGCTGGAGCCTCGTCTGAGCGCCGGCTAAACTGGACCGATGCGAGTCTTCCTCATCACCGGTGCGTCCTCCGGCATCGGTGCCGCCGTCGCGCGCGCCGTCGCCGCTCCCGAAACCGCCATCGCGATCCATGCCCGCAAGAACCGCAGCGGCGCGGAGAAGGTGGCGCAGGCCGTCGGCGCGGCCGGCGCGCAGTCGCTGATCGTCGAGGGCGATCTCGCCCGGCCCGGTACCGCGACGCGGCTGGTCGAGGAGACGGTGGCCCGCTTCGGCCATGTCGATGCGATCGTCAGCAATGCGGGCTTCGCCGACCGCCGGCCGATCGGCGAGATCGACCGCACCGGCTGGGATGCCTCGCTCGCCGCCATGACTTCGGCCTTCTTCGAGCTCGCGACCGCGGCAAAGCCGTGGCTGCTCAAGGCGGGCGCGAACGGCCGGCTGGTCGGCGTGTCGTCCTTCGTGGCGCACGCCTTCGCGCGCGGCCTCATGACGTTCCCGGCCTCGGCCGCGGCCAAGGCCGGCATAGAGGCGCTGGCCAAGGCGCTGGCCGCCGACATCGCCTCCTCGGGCGCGACGGTGAACTGCGTCGCACCGGGCTTCGTCGAGAAGGATGCCGACGGTCACGCCGCCGTGCCGCGCGAGCGCATGGCGAAGATCAGCGAGTCGATCCCGATGGGCCGCTACGCCCGGACGGCGGAGATCGCCGCCGTGATCGCCTTCCTCTGCTCGCCGGGCGCGAGCTACATCACCGGCCAGACCATCCACGTCAACGGCGGGCTGACGCTGTAGGCTTCGCTTGTCGTCCTGAGCGTAGCGAAGGACCTCACGCCAGCGACGCGGCCGTGCCTGATCGTTCGGTGAGATCCTTCGCTCCGCTCAGGATGACATGAGGCCCGTCAGCTCGAGGCTGAGCTTGCGCAGCTGGGCGCGGGCCTTCGGATCGTTGGCCTGCGCATTCGGCCGCGCCTCGGTCATCACGTTGAAGTAGAGGCCGCTCCGGCCCTCGAGATTGGGCGAGACGGCGAGCTGCAGGATGGCATCGGCGCCGGTCTCGACGCTGCTCATCGGCGTGGTGCCGGACTGCCGCACCATCGTGGTGTCCATGTAGGTCGAGGGATGCAGGCAGTTCGCGGAGTTTCCGGAGCCCTTCAACTCCTCGGCCAGGTCGATCGTGAACAGGATCTGCGCCAGCTTGCTCTGGCAGTAGGCGCGCGTGCCGCTGTAGCCTTTGGTGAGCATTACGTCGTCGAAGTCGATCGCCTGCTGGCCGGCCGAGGAGACGTTGACGACCCGCGCCGGGGCGCTCGCCTTGACCAGCGGCAGCAGCAGGTGGGTGAGCAGGAAGCCCGCGAGGTAGTTCACCGCGAAGCGCAGCTCGTGGCCGTCGGCGCTCACCTGCCGGCCGGGCGTCGCGCCGACCGAGCCGATGCCGGCGTTGTTGATCAGCAGCGGCAGGCTGTCGGTCGCCGTCTTCACCCTGTCCGCCAGCCGCCGCACCTCGGCAAGCGACGCGAGATCGGCCTGCAGGAAGGTGGCCTTGCCGCCCGCGCTTTCGATCTCGCGCACCAGCGACTGCCCGCGCTCCCGGCTGCGGCCGTGCGCCAGGATGCGCCAGCCGTCGGCCGCCAGCCGCCTGGCCACGACGCGGCCCACGCCGTCGGTCGCGCCGGTGATGAGTGCTGTCTTCATGGGATGGACCTCACCAATTTCACGATGTCGATGCCCTTCGAGTCGATCCCGAACCAGTCGAGATAGAGCGGCACCTGGTGGTCGAGCGTGTGGCGGCCGTGGTGGATGCGCCGTCCGTGCGTGCGGGCGCGCAGCAGCAGCGGCGTGTCGGCCGGGCTCATGATGACGTCGGCGATCAGCACGTCGCTGTCCAGCGTCACCGGATCGAACGGCAGCGGATCGTTGGGCCGCAGGCCGAGCGACGTTGCGTTGACGGCGTAGTGGATGCCCTTGGGCGGCGTGTCGGCGCTGGTCACCGGCACGGTGGGATAGAAGCGCGACAGGCGGGCGAGCGCTGCGTCGGCGCGTTGCTCGTCCAGCTCGCTGACCAGCAGACGGCCGACGCCGGCCTCGCATAGCGCCGCGGCGATCGCCCCGCCGATGCCGCCCAGCCCGACCAGCCAGACGCTGGCGCCGCGCAGCCGGTGACCCATCGCCTCGAGGCCTTGCACGAATCCGAGGCCGTCGACGACATCGCCGATCACCCGGCCGTCTGTATCGCGCTTGACCAGGTTCACGCTGCCCGCCGCCTGGGCGCGCCGCGAGACGCCGCCGAGCAGCGGCACGATCGCCGACTTGTGCGGGAGGGCGACGGTGAAGCCGCCGAGATTGCGCATCCGGCCGAGCGCCTGGACCATCACTTCGAGGAGGCCGGGACCGCCCTCGAACGGCAGCCAGACCGCGTTGGCGCCGGCCGCGGCGAAGACCTGCGGCATGATCCCGGTCAGCCGGAGCTGTCGGATCGGATCGCCGATCGTGCCGTAGAGGCGGGTGGCGCCGTTGACCGGGAACAATCCGGTGAAGACGGGCGGGTCCGGCGAGGCCATGTCTCCCTCCTGAACGAAAACGGCGGGACAAGGGTCCCGCCGCTGTATCGCTGGTCGTGGTGGTACGCTCAGAGGTGCTTCAGCACGTTCTCGGCGGCCGACACCTCGAAGGCGCCGGGCTTTTCGACGAACAGGTCCTTGATCACGCCGTCCTGCACGATCATGGCGTAGCGCTGGCTGCGCACGCCCATACCGTTCTTGGTGAGGTCCATGCTGAGGCCCATGGCGTTGGTGAACTCCGCTCCGCCGTCGCCCAGCATCATCACCTTGTCGCCGGCCTTCTGCTCCTTGCCCCACGCGCCCATCACGAAGGCGTCGTTGACCGAGATGCAGGCGATGGTGTCGACGCCCTTGGCCTTGATCTTGTCGAACTCCGACACGAAGCCCGGCACGTGCTTGGCCGAGCAGGTCGGGGTGAAGGCGCCGGGCAGCGCAAAGGCCACGACCTTCTTGCCCGGCGCGAAAAGCTCTTCGGTGGTGATGGGCTTGGGACCCTCGGGACCCATTCCCCGCAGCGTGGCGTGGGGCACCTTGTCGCCGACCTTGACCATGTTCCTACTCCTCTTGTCTCTCGCGGTTTAGAAATTCCGGCAAGGTCGGCGACGTCCGTCTCCGGACTACAGGTGCTTCAGCACGTTCTCCGCCGTCGACGCCTCGAAAGCGCCCGGCTTCTCGGCGAAGAGCTGCTCGATCTTTCCGTCCTTGACGATCATGGCGTAGCGCTGGCTGCGCACCCCCATGCCGTTCTTGGTCAGGTCCATCGACAGGCCCATCGCCTTGGAGAACTCGCCCGAGCCATCGGCCAGCATCAGGATCTTGTCCCCGACATTCTGGTCCTTGCCCCAGGCACCCATCACGAAGGCGTCATTGACTGAAATGCACGCCACCGTATCTACGCCCTTGCCCTTGATCGCTTCGATGTTGGCCAGAAAACCTGGCACATGCTTGGCACTTCAAGTGGGAGTGAACGCTCCCGGCAGCGCGAACGCCACCACAGTCTTTCCGGGAGCAAAAAGCTCCTCGGTCGTCATCGCTTTCGGACCCTCCGGGCCCATCATCCTCAGCGTCGCGCTGGGGACCTTGTCGCCAACATTGGCCATGTATGTCTCCGCTCCTGGCAGTTAGACGGGCGGACCCTAGGACGAAAGGCCGGTTTATGTCCATCGGCTCGCGCCCCCGGCAGACGTCGTCGTTCGACAGCTATCCCTTTGACCTCCTTGATCTTTGGCCGGACAATCCCCATGGATTCGGGGGAACATAAGCTCATGGCCTCCAACACTCCTGCCGCTACCCTCGTCGGCCGCTTTCTGGTCGCCGCGCCGTCCATGCCGGACGAGCGTTTCCAGAAGAGCGTGGTGCTCGTCTGCAAGCACGACGACGAGGGCGCGCTCGGCATCATCGTCAACAACAAGGTCGACGACCTGCCGCTAGGCCAGGTCTACAAGCAGCTCGGCATCGGCGGGTCGGAGGCCGCGGCACAGCAGCCGGTGCTGTTCGGTGGGCCGGTCGAGACCGCGCGCGGGCTGGTGCTGCATTCGGCCGACTACAAGCGCGACGAGACGATGCTGATCGAGGGCGGGCTGGCACTCACGGCCTCGCTCGAGATCCTGAAGGACATGGCGGGCGGCAGCGGCCCCCGGCAGGCATGGCTGGCGCTCGGCCATTCAGGCTGGTCGCCCGGCCAGCTCGACCGCGAGATGCAGGACAATGCCTGGCTGGTGGTCGATGGCGATCCCGCACTGGTGTTCGATCCCGACCTCGAGGCCAAGTGGCAGCGCGCGCTCGACCGTCTCGGCGGCAAGGGCGGTGGACCGGGCGGCCGGTTCGATCCGGCGTCCTATTCCCATCAGGTGGGACGTGCCTAGTAAGCGCATCGGCACTGCAGTCTGCGACCGCTGATTGCGCTGGCCAATCCACTGGCTTCGAGCCTATAGCGGAGCTGCGCCTCTGCAACCCTCCCTTGGCGGAGGTGCTGCGTACCCGGGACGTCGTTGTTCCCCCCAACCCCATCGGGATCGGCGGCGTCCCGCTCTCGTTCCGGCGATGTCTCTGACCAGCCTGTTGCCGTCGGTGGCGGTTTGACCGAAGTATGCTGCCTGGTTTGACCGCTCGAGCGAGGACTCCTGATGACGCGTATCCGGTTCGGCACATTCCTGGCGCCGCATCACCCGGTCGGCGAGCACCCCACGCTGCAATTTCAGCGCGATCTTGGATTGGCCGAGCATCTCGACAGGCTGGGCTTCGACGAGTTCTGGTGCGGCGAGCACCATTCCTCCGGCTGGGAGATGATCGCCTCGCCCGAGCTTTTCCTGGCCATGGCCGCCGGGCGCACCCAGCGCATCCGCCTTGGCACAGGCGTCGTTTCACTGCCCTACCATCATCCGTTCAACGTCGCGCAGCGCATCGTGCAGCTCGACCACATGACCTTCGGGCGCGTGATCTTCGGCACTGGTCCCGGCGCCCTGCCCTCCGACGCGCGGACCTTCGGCATCGACTACATGCTCCTGCGCGACCGCCAGGACGAAGCAATCGGGATCCTGAGACGGCTCTTCGCCGGCGAGCGCATCACCTACAAGGGTGAGTGGTTCCAGCTCAACGACGCGCAGCTCCAGATTCTGCCTTACCAGGAGGAACTGCCGATGGCGGCCGCTTCCTCGATCAGTCCATCCGGCATGCAGCTTGCCGGAAAGTACGGCATGGGCGTCCTGTCCATCGCCTCGACCTCCCAGGAAGGTCTGCAGGCCCTGCCGACCCAGTGGTCGTTCGCCGAGGAGTCGGCGAAGAAGCATGACCAGAAGGTCGACCGGAAGAACTGGCGTGTGGTGATGGCCTGGCATCTCGCGGAGTCGAAGAAGCAGGCCGAGCAGGAGGCGGTGGACGGCCTTCACCACTGGCACAACGAGTACAATGTCCGCGTTCTGGGCCGGCCCGGTTCGGTCCATGTGGCGGACAAGTGGGAGCTTCTGGCGCGCGTGACCGGCATCGGCAACGCGGTCGGCACGTCGGTCATCGGCACGCCCGACGAGATGGTCAAGACGATCCGCGCGTTGCAGGAGGTTACCGGTGGATTCGGCGTCGTGCTGGGCTTCGCGCACGACTGGGCAAATCGCGAGGCGACACTGCGCTCATGGGAACTGTTTGCGCGCTACGTCGTTCCCGAGATCAACGGACACACCCGCAATCTCAAGGCATCGGCGGAGTATCTGGCGGCAAACAAGGTCGAGCTGATGTCCGGCCTGACCGCCGCGATCGCGGCCAAGGTCCAGGGCAACAAGACCGCCGAGGAAGCCTTCGCGGTCACCCGGCAGAAGATGGCCGTCCAGGCCCAGGTCGGCGCGCGCGAGCCAGACGAGGCCGCGCAATAGAAGGTGTCTCAATCTCCCTCCCTCGAAGACGGAGAGGGAGGGAGACAATCCATCGTCCGCCGGAGCCGACGGCCGGGGCCTACTCCGCCGCGATCTTCTCGGTAGCCGGCGAACGGTAGGCGGCGAGGAGGGAGGCTTCGCGCTCCTTGGCGGCCTTCACGTTCTTCTCCTTGACGTGGCCGAAGCCGCGCATCGTCTCGGGGATGCCGGCGATCTGCACCGCCATGGCGTGGTTGTTCTGGTCGAGCGTGGCCAGCAGCAGGTCGATCGTCGCCTCGTACTCGGCGATCAGGCGTCGCTCCATCTTGCGTTCCTCGGTGTAGCCGAAGACGTCGAGCCCGGTGCCGCGCAGCCGCTTGAAGGCGGCCAGGAAGCGGAAGGCGGTCAGCATCCAGGCGCCGTACTCCTTCTTCTTGAGCTCGCCGGTGGTCGGATCGCGCTCGGCGAACAGCGGCGGCGCAAGATGGAAGGAGAGCTTGTAGTCGCCCTCGAACTGCGCGCCGAGCTTCTTCAGGAACTCACCGTCGGTATAGAGCCGGGCGACCTCATACTCGTCCTTGTAGGCCATCAGCTTGTAGAGCGACTTGGCGACCGCCTCGGCGAGGCCCGAGCGGCCGCGGGCACGTTCCTTCTCGACCACCGACACCCGCTCGATGAAGCGGCTGTAGCGGTCGGCATAGGCCTTGTCCTGGTACGCCGTCAGCAGCTCGACCCGCTTGGCGACGATCTCCTTCAGGGTGCGCGCCACCGTCTTCTCGACCCGCAGCGTCGGCTTGGCGGCCGCCTGCACGGCGGCGAGATTGTGCGCGGCGAGCCGGCCCCAGGCGAAGGTGCGCTTGCTGGTCTCGACGGCGACACCGTTGAGCTCGATCGCACGGTTCAGCGCGTCGAGCGACAGCGGCACCAGCCCCTTCTGCCAGGCATAGCCCAGCATGAAGAGATTGGTCGCGATCGAGTCGCCGAAGATCGCCGTGGCGAGGCCGGTGCCGTCGATGAACGTCGTGGCCTCGTCGCCCGCGGCGTCGCGGATCGACTTCATCATCGACTCGGCGCCGAGATCCATGTCGCCGTTCAGCACGAAGGCCGCGACCGGCTGCATGTAGCCGTTGATCACCGCCTTGGTGATGCCGGGCTCGATGCGCGACAGCGCGGCGGGAGCCGCCGCCACGACCATGTCGCAGCCCAGCACCAGGTTGGCGCCGCCGGCCGCGATGCGCACGGCATGCAGATCCTCCGGGTTCGGCGCGAGCCGGATGTGGCTCATCACCGCGCCGTTCTTCTGCGCGAGGCCGGTGAAGTCGAGCACCGTGCAGCCCTTGCCTTCGAGATGGGCCGCCATGCCGATCAGCGCGCCGACGGTGATCACGCCGGTGCCGCCGATCCCGGTCACGAGGATTCCGTAGGCCTCGTTGAGCGGGCGCAGGGTCGGCATCGGCAGCGACTCGAACGGGTCCTTCTCGACGACCTTGAGCTGCGGACGCTTCGCCTTGGCCGGGGCGCCGCCATGGACGGAGACGAAGCTCGGGCAGAAGCCGTTGAGGCAGGAGAAGTCCTTGTTGCAGTTGCTCTGGTCGATCTGGCGCTTGCGGCCGAGCTCGGTCTCGAGCGGCTTGACCGACACGCAGTTGCTCTTCTCGGAGCAGTCGCCGCAGCCCTCGCAGACCGCGTCGTTGATCACCACGCGCTTGGCCGGATCGGGAAAGGTGCCGCGCTTGCGGCGGCGGCGCTTCTCGGCGGCGCAGGTCTGGTCGTAGACCAGCACGGTGAGGCCGGGGACTTCGCGCAATTCGCGCTGCACGGCATCGAGCTCGTCGCGATGGCGGATGGTGACGCCGTGCGCGAAGCCGGCATTCGGCGGATACTTGCCGGGCTCGTCGGTGACGACGACGACCTTCTTCGCACCCTCGGCCTCGACCTGGCGCGTGATCTCGGGGACCGTCAGCGGGCCGTCGTGCGGCTGGCCGCCGGTCATCGCGACCGCGTCGTTGAACAGGATCTTGTAGGTGATGTTGATGCCGGCGGCGGCGGACTGGCGGATCGCCATCAGGCCGGAGTGATAGTAGGTGCCGTCGCCGAGATTCTGGAAGATGTGCTTCTCCGACGTGAACGGCGCCTGGCCCACCCAGCCCACGCCTTCGCCGCCCATGTGGCTGATCAGCGAGGTGCGCCGGTCCGGCATCCAGATCGCCATGCCGTGGCAACCGATGCCGGCCATCGCCCGGCTGCCCTCGGGCACGCGGGTCGAGGTGTTGTGCGGGCAGCCGGAGCAGAAGAACGGCGTGCGCGCCACCTTGCCCGGCGGCGCGTTCAGGAGCCGCTCCTTGGCTTCGAGGCGGGCCATGCGCTGCTTGAGCTCTGGCGAATCGCCGGTGTGCTTCATCAACCGGTTGGCGATCACCATCGCGACGCCGGTCGGCGACAGCTCGCCCTCGCTCGGGAAGAGGATGCGGTTGTCCTCGTCGGTCTTGCCGATCACCAGCGGCCGGCGGTCGGCCGGCGCGTTGTAGAGGATGCGGACGAGCTGGTCCTCGAGGTTGGAACGCTTTTCCTCGATGACGATGACTTCCTGCAGGCCCTCGGCGAAGCGGCGCGCGCCTTCCGGCTCGAGCGGCCAGGTGACGCCGACCTTGTAGAGCCGGATGCCGAGCGACTTGCAGCGCTCCTCGGAGAGGCCGAGATCCTCCAGAGCCTGGCGGGTGTCGAGATAGGCCTTGCCGGTGGTCATGATGCCGATCCGCGCGCGCGGCGGCTCGATCACCGTGCGGTCGAAGCCGTTGGCGCGCACGAAGGCGCGCACCGCCGCCATCTTCGGCCCGTGCAGGCGCTTCTCGGCCTCGAGCGGCGGGTCGGGATTGCGGATGCCCAGCCCGCCGGCCGGAAGCTGGAAATCGGTCGGCATCATGATCTTGATGCGCTCGGGATCGACCCACACCGAGGCGCCGCTTTCCACGGTCTCGGAGATCGCCTTGAAGCCGATCCAGCAGCCGGTGTAGCGCGACATCGCGAAGCCCAGGATGCCGAAGTCGAGATATTCCTGGACGGTCGCCGGGTTGACGACCGGAATCATCGCCGCGGCGAAGACCTGCTCGCTCTGGTGCGGCAGGGTCGAGGACTGGCAGCCGTGGTCGTCGCCGGCGAGCGCGATCACGCCGCCGTATTGCGAGCTGCCGGCGGCATTGGCGTGCTTCAGCACGTCCATCGACCGGTCGACGCCGGGGCCTTTGCCGTACCAGATTCCGAACACGCCATCGACCGTGGCACTCGGGAAGAGGTTGGTCTGCTGGCTGCCCCACACCGCCGTCGCCGCGAGGTCCTCGTTGAGGCCGGGCTGGAAGTGGATGTTGTTGTCCTTGAGGTAGCGCTTCGCGCCCCATAGCGCGTTGTCGTACATGCCGAGCGGCGAGCCGCGGTAACCCGAGATGAAGCCGCCGGTGTTGAGCCCCGCCTTGAGGTCGCGCTGGCGCTGCATCATCGGCAGGCGGACCAGCGCCTGGATGCCGGTCAGGTAGACCCGGCCCTTGTCGAGCCGGTAGCGGTCCTCCAGCGCATAGTCGCCGAAGACGAGAGGAATGGAGGTGTCGGCGCTGCTCATGGCTCTGGGCCCTCCCGGGGCGGCGGCGTAAACGGGCGTTTATGCCGCAAGCATAGCCCTTCGGACGCCAGGAAGAAGAGGGGAATTTCGCTTTGGCTTTATGCTCGCTATAGTGGTATAGATGAGAAGACTATATCGCTTGAGGGGCAACGATGGCATTTCCAGAAACTCTCAGCCAAGACCAGATCGACAAATACTTTCCGGTGAAGAGCGACCCGCCCGAGGGCATTTTCGAACTCGGCCTGGTGCTCGGAGGAACCGTTTCAGCCGGCGCGTATACCGGCGGCGTGCTCGACTACTTGATCGAAGCCCTCGATGCCTGGCATCGCGCCAAGGAGAAAAAGGATCCAGAGGCGCCGCCGCATCGCGTTGTGCTCACCACGGTCGGTGGCACGTCGGGCGGGGCCATCAATGGCGCTATCCTGCTCCGGGCCGCGGGCCGGGAATTCGACCACGGCCCGAGCCCCGACAATCCCTTCTTCGATGCGTGGACAGGCGGCGTCGACCTCATGAAGCTGCTGGCGACCGATGACGGCAAGTCGGGATTCGATTCTTTGCTAAACACGGGGGCGATCGAGCGGCAAGTCGCCAGCACAATCAAGTGGGAGGGCGGCCGCGAGCTGGGAGAACGCACGTCTCCCAAGCAGCGCGGTTATCTCGGCGATCCGCTGCGCCTGTTCATGATGGTCGGGAATGTCACCGGCGTGCCCTATCGCGTCCCCATGATCAGCGAGAGCGGTTTCGCGCACGACTTGGTGGCGCACGCCGACTATCTGCGCTTTGCCCTTCCCGTGCCCGGTGGCGTGGTGCAGGAGCCGACAACTCGACCCGACGAGCTGAAGCTCGGCAGCGGCGCCGATGCCCACTGGCGCATCGTGGGCGAAGCCGCTCTTGCCACCAGCGCTTTTCCCTTGGCTTTTCGCGGGCGTGACCTCGAGCGTGCACTCGAGGCTACCGGGTACCGCGCCTTCGCCATTCCCGGCGACGACGGCTCGGCGATCGTGCAGCAGCTCGTTCCGGTGTGGGAATCGCTGCCGCTCAAGAAGGGCGACCCGACGTTTGCCGCTTTCGCCAACGTCGACGGCGGCACGTTCAACAATGAGCCGCTCGATGTCGTGCGCCAAGCGATGAATGGAATGAACGGGCGCAATCCACGAAATCCCAAAGAGGCACGGCGCGCAGTCATCCTGGTCGATCCGTTCAGCGACCCCGAAACATTGAGCAATCCCGATTCGAGCAGGCTCACCGCAATGATCGGACCGCTCGTGAGCGCCATGATTCAGCAGCCTCGCTTCAAGCCGGCCGACCTGGCGCTTGCGTGCTCCGAAGAAGTTTACAGCCGGTTCCTCGTGGCGCCCACGCGGTATGGACCGAACGGCAAGATCGTGGGCAAGAAGGCGATTGCGTCGGGCGGGCTGGGCGGCTTTCTCGGCTTCCTGGACTCCAAGCTTCTCGTTCACGACTACATGTTGGGTCGGGCCAATGCCCATTCGTTCGTGAAGCGCCATCTGATGCTGCCGGAGGCTGCCGGCAATCCATTGTTCGACGATCCCTGGTGGACGGAAGCACGGAAGGAGAAGTTCGGGACCCGCGACTCGGCAGGAGAGCGCTACCTGCCCATCATTCCGCTGATGGACGATCTGCGCGACCAAAGTCCGAAACTCCAGGCCTGGCCTGCGCCAACCCCGCTGCCGGCGGGCTTCGAGAAGGCAGTCGAAGCCCGGCTTGACGCCATCTACGCCAAGCTGACGGCTCAGCTCGCCCCAAAGTCATGGTGGCAAAAGGCGGCGATGAACGCCTACCTCTGGATCGGCTGGAAGGCCTATGGCCGATCCGCCTTGCGCGACATTGCCGTCAACGCCTTCAAAAAGGGCTTGAAGGAGCAAGAGCTGGTCTGAGGGGCCTAATTCGTCGGTTTCTTGCCCGCCTTGTAACTAGCGATCGCCGCCTTCAGCGTGCGCTGCTCGACGCAGCCGAACACGCAGAGGGAATCGAGCCGGGCGAGGTGCTGCTCGGCCTGCTTCGGCTGGTCGAGCATCAGATAGGCCTCGCCGATATATTCGTTGGCGCCGAGATGCTTGGGATCGATCGAGAGCGCCTGGGTGTAGTACTGCAGCGAGCCGTTGGGATCGCCCGACTTGCGGGTGGCATAGCCCATCAGGTTGTAGGCGTCGGCGTTCCTGGGCTCCTTCGCCACGACCTGCTGGAGCAGGGGCAGCGCGCCCTTGTAGTCCTTCGCCTCGATCATCGCCTTCGCGCGGCCGAAGGTCGGATCGGCCGCGGGCTTTGCCGCCGGTGCCGAGCTGGAGTCATTGCCCATGCCGAACGCGGTGCCGGACAGAGCCATCGCGAGCGACGCCGCGACGAGGGTGATGGTGGGGCGCATGGGAGTTCCTCCTGTTGGCGGATTGTGTCTGGCATACCGGTCTGAGCAATGAAATCACGATGACAAGCTCGTGAGGTCGCGGGCCTGCAGGATGGCGCGCACGGCCAGCCGGCCCTGGCGGCCGCGGATATCGACCTCGTGCTGCGGCGCGGCCGACAGATCGACGCCGGCACGGTCGAGCAGTTCCTGGGAAACGACGAGCTCGACCTTGAATTCCTTGGTCAGCGATTCGAGCCGGCTCGCGGTGTTGACCGTGTCGCCGATCGCGGTGAGCGACGCGGCGCGCTCGTAGCCCATCTCGCCGACGATCGCCGGCCCGGCATGCAGGCCGATGCCGATGCGCAGCGGCTGGTCGAGATCGCCCGACAGGGCTTCGTTGAGGTCGTCGAGCGCCAGCGTCATGCGGCGCGCGGCTTCGAGCGCCTGGCGGCAGGCCACCTCCGGCGCGCGATCGAGGCCGAAGATCGCCATCACGCCGTCGCCGATGAACTTGTCGAGCCGCCCGCCCGCCGACTGCACGGCGTGGCCGGTGGCGCGGAAATAGCGGTTGAGCAGGAACACGACGTCGTACGGCAGCTTGCCCTCGGAGATCGAGGTGAAGCCGCGGATGTCGGCGAACAGGATGGCGACGTAGCGCTCGCCGCCATGCGCCTGCGGCTGCTGCCGATAGGCCTCGACCGGCCCGGCCGAGGCCGGCAGCAGGGTCGTGATGCGATAGCGGCCGGTTGGTGGGCGAAGCTGGCAGGCCAGTCGAACACTCTCCGGCGCGCCGACCCGAGCCAGTACCTTCTGCTCCTCGGGTTCTGCCGGCGGGAGCAGGCCCCGGTCCGGACCGCCGACCCGAACGCGGCACGTCGAGCAGCGCCCGCGGCCACCGCATACAGAGGCATGCGGGATGCCGGCGATGCGGCTCATATCCAGCACGGTGAGGCCGGCGGGAGCATTGACCGTCTTGCCGTCGCTGTAAGTGAGATGGACGACGCCCGCGCGCCGCTCCCAGAAGTTGCGCAGCGGACGCGCCGCGAGGCAGGCGAGCAACAGAGCGCCCGCGCCGCCCATCAGGCCATCGGAGATCCTGTAGAGCTGGGCGGCGCTCGTCGCATCGGGCGCTTTCACCCGCGCGAACATCTCGCTCAGGAAGCCAGGCTGCTGGGCCAGGTCGGTGAAGTCGCGCAGGGCGACGCCAGCCCCTGCGATGCCGGCCGCCGGCACCAGCAGGGCAATCGCATAGAGCGTCGGCAGCCAGTCGCGGTACCAGGGCCGCAGGCGCCAGGCGAAGTGGAGGCCGATGCAGGCATGGATCCAAACGACGATGGGCAGTGCGAACTGCCGAACGACGCCCATCCATCCGCCAACGGTCAGCGAGGCCAGGACCCAGGGATAGCCGCTCTGGACGTCATAGTAGTCGTGTGCCACCCGCGTGCCGACGACATGCACCGCGGCAAGCGGAACGATCGACGCACCGAGCACGAGCTGTGTCCATTCCCAGGGCGAGAGCCGGAACGTGCGGCGGCGCACGACCGCCCACAGCGCCAGGGTGAAATGAATCAGCAGTGCGCCGTAGAGTGCGACCTGGCCGGGCAGGCCTTGCCACGGATAGACGAACCAGATGCGGCTGCCTTCGAGCACGCGCAGCGAGACGAGGCCGAGCGCGTGGTTGAGCAGGTGGGTCGTGACGTAGGCGAAGAGGACGTAGCCCGACCAGAGGCGCAGGCGTCCGATCATGGGCCTACTTCAGGAGCGGCAGCACCGCTTCCGGCGGCCGCCCGATGGCGGCTTTCTTGCCCGCGACCACGATAGGCCGCTGCAGCAGGATGGGATGGGCCACGATCGCCTTGACGACCTCGGCCTTGCTCATCTCGGCCTTCTTCTTGCCGAGCGCCTTGAACTCCGCCTCGCCGTCGCGGATCAGCGCACCCGGCTCGCCGCCGACCATGTCGAGGAGCGCTTCCACCTCTGCCTTGCCGGGCGGCTGCTTGAGATATTCCCGGATGGCGGGCGTGACGCCCTTTTCCTGCAGCAGCGCAAGCGTCTGTCGCGACTTGCCGCAGCGCGGGTTGTGCCAGATCGTGACCGTCATGCGCGAACCATGGCCGCGCTATTGGTCTTCGTCCAGTGCATCGGGGTCCTTGGCGTCGATCACCTTTTTGGCAAGTTGATACTCGAAGCCGCCGCGTGCCATGGCGGCAAGATCGCGGTCGCGATGCTCCTTGCGATCCTTTTGCCGGAAGGGGCCGAGCCGGCGGCGGCGGGCCAGGGCGACGGCCGCCTGCCATTCGCGCTGCTTCGGATCGGTGTCGAGCTCCTGGTCGAGGCCTGCCATCGCCTTGTCGAGCGTGTCGCCATCGACGCCGGCGAACCGCAGCTTCTGGCGGGTGAGGCGGGTCGAGCTGCCGCGACGGTGCAGCGCGCGCGCCTTGGTCTGGGCGAAAGCCCTGTCGTCGATTACACCGGCATCGACGAACTTCGCGACGATCGCGTCGATCGCCTGCTTCACGTTCTCGATCACCGGCGCCTGGGCCATCTCCGCCCGGCTCACCCGGCGATTGAGCACCCGGCGCAGACCCTCGGCCGTGCTGGGATAGCGCTCGAGGTAGAACGTGGCAGCGTTCTGCAGGTACTTGGCGGTGATCGGTCGAACAGGACGCTTCATCGGAGCGCGCCACTCATGGTCTTGCTGGGAGCGCGGGTCTCCAGACCCGCTCAGAGTCATGAGCGGGTCTGGAGACCCGCGCTCCCAGCAAGTTCAAGGCCGATATCCGAAGCTGCGCGGGCCGGGCTTGCGCAGCGGCGCTGCGAGATTGGCGAACTCGCACAGCAGCTTGCGGGTGTCGCGCGGGTCGATGATCTCCTCGACGCCGAAGCGCTCGGCGGTGCGGAACGGCGAGCGCACCTTGTTGAGCCGGGCCTCGATCGCGGCGAGATGGGCGGCCGGATCGGGCGACGCGGCGAGCTCGGCCTTGTAGGCAGCCTCGATGCCGCCTTCGAGCGGCAGCGAGCCCCAGTCGCCCGACGGCCAGGCGTAGCGGAAATTGTACTTCTGCCAGTTCTGGTGCGCCGCGCCTGCGACGCCGAACGACTTGCGCAGCAGGATCGAGCACCACGGCGCCTTGCTCTGGTAGACTGCGGCGAGCGCGCGGGCGCCATGCCGGATGGTGGCCGCCTTTTCGCCGGCGACGCCGATCACGAAGCCCGGGATGTCGACGAAGTGCACCACCGGCAGGTGGAAGGTCTCGGCGAAATCGACGAAGCGGGTGACCTTGTGGCTCGCATCGGTCGTCCAGCCGCCGCCGTAGAAATACGGATCGCTCGCCAGCACCGCGACAGGCCAGCCGTCGACCCGGGCAAGGCCGGTGACGACCGAGCGGCCCCACAACTTGCCGATCTCGAAGAAGGAGCCGCGATCGACGCAGGCCTCGACGATCGGCCGGATGCGATAGACCTTGCGGCGGTCGCGCGGGATCGCCTCGATCAGCGAGGGCTCGCGCCTGTTGGGGTCGTCGTTGCCGGGCTGGCGGTCGGCCACGCCGTCGACCGACGACGGCAGGTAGGACAGGAACCGCCGTGTGCGGGCGAAGGCCTCGTCCTCGCTCTCGACCTCGTCGTCGACCGCGCCGTTGCGGGCGTGGATCTCGGTGCCGCCCAGCTCTTCCTTGGTGACCTTCTCGCCGAGTCGCGCCACGACCGGCGGGCCGGCAACGAACATCTGCGAGATGCCGGTCACCATGAGCGAATAATGCGAGGTCACCAGCCGGGCCGCGCCCAGCCCCGCAACCGAGCCCAGCCCGAGCGCCACGACCGGCACGCGCGCCAGATTGTCGACGACGTGCTCCCATGCCGGATTGCGCGGGACGTAGGTGTAGCCGGTCGTCTCGTAGGTCTTCACCGAGCCGCCGCCACCCGTGCCGTCGACCAGCCGCACCATCGGGATACCGAGCTCGCCCGCCATCTGCTCGGAGACTTCCTGCTTCTCCCAGATCGAGGCGTCGGCCGCACCGCCGCGCACCGTGAAGTCGTCGCCGCCGACCGCGACCGGACGTCCGTCGATGCGGCCGCGGCCCATCACGAAATTCGAGGCCGTGAAGTCGGTGAGGGCGCCGTCGGAGTCGTACTCGGCCTTGCCGGCGATGGCGCCGATCTCGTGGAACGAGTCCTTGTCGAGCAGGCGGTCGATGCGCTCGCGCACCGTCAGCTTGCCGCCGTCGCGCTGGCGCTTGATCTTGTCCGGCCCGCCCATGCGCCGCGCCATCTCCTCGCGGCGGCGCAGCTCGTCGACCTCGTCCTGCCAGCTCATGTCTTGTTTCCTCCCCCGTTTGTCATCCCGAGCGCAGCGAGGGATCTATGGGCTGCAGCATAGATCCCTCGCTGCGCTCGGGATGACACCGATGTGTATCGGCTAGCCCCGCAACGGAATCCCGACGATCGCCTCCAGCTCGGCGATCGCCACGTCGGGGTCTCCGACCTTGATGGTCCGCATGCCGAGCGCCCGAGCCGGTTTCAGATTGATACCCAGATCGTCGAGATAGACGCAGCGCTCGGGCGCCACGCCCAGCAACTCGCAGGCGTGCTGGTAGATGCGAGGATCGGGCTTGCGGAAACCGACCTTGCTGGATTCGACGACGTGCTCGAACAGGGTCATCACCTCGGCGACTGCTGCGGCCTTTTCGGGGCTGCGCGCCATGCCGGGGCCTTCTCCGGTCTTCATATTGTTGGTGATGCAGGCGACCCGGAAGGCCGCCTTGCAACGTCGCAGCGCTTCCACCATCTGCGGCCGAATGTCGCCGCTGATCGCTTTCAGCACCCGCCAGCCGTCCAATGTGTATCCGTGGGCCTGGGCTTCGGCCTCGAACAGGGTGACGAACTCGGTGAGCGATACGTCGCTTCGTTCCATTTTCGCCCACGCATTCGTGTCCGGGTTGCGCGCATTCAGCATGCGGATGAAATCTTCGGGAAGACCAACTGCACGTTCATACAGGCGAAAGGCTTCGAACGGGCTCGACAGGATGACCCCGCCGAAGTCCCAAAGGACCGCGAGGGGAGGTTGTGCATGGCTCTTATTCGGCATGGTGCGACCGTCTTTACCTTGTTCCTGCCGCAGTCGGCGACTATCTCACGGCCTCACATAGGCGACGGATCAGGTCTTTGACTACCGTCAGCCTCCACTCCGGCAGGATATTGGTATGACGGATTTAGCGGTTATGCCGCGCGGCGACGCCGTGGCGGCAGAGGCAGGGAACATGGTGGTCCGGACAGACGGGCGTAATCGGCGGGCGGCGGAAACGCGCCGCAAGATCATCGAGGCTGCCAAGATCATGATCGCCGAAACCAGCGTGGCGCCCACAGTCGTAGGCGTGGCAAGGCGGGCCGATGTGTCGGTGCGGTCGGTTTTCCAGCATTTCCACGATGTCGAGTCACTTTTCGTAACTGTAATGGACAGCATCCGTGCCGACGTGGTCGTGCCGGAGATGCCGTCGGCCAACCGGCCTCTGTCGACGCGCATCGAGAGCATCGTGGCGGCTTTCGCCGAGCTGTTCGACAAGGTCGTCCCGCTGCGGGTCGCGTCCGGCCAGTTCGTCGACCATCCCGCGCTGCTCGAGCGCAGCCAGACGGCGCGCAACGAGCTGCGCGAGGCGACATTCGAGGTCTTCGCGCCCGAGTTCGCCAGTCTGACCGAACAGGCGCGCGAGGAGCTGGCCGACGCGATCGGTGCAGCGCTCTCGCTCGATGCCTGGATCGTGTTGCGCCGCCGCGACGGGCTCAGCCTCGAACGGGCGACCGCCGTGTGGCGCCTCACCCTGACGGCCCTGCTCGCGCAGGCCGTCGGTGCGGCAAAAGGCTGAGGAGTATTCCCGCACACCAATTGACTTGGCGTTTGCGATCAGGGAGTTAAGAGCCCCAAATAGGAATCCGGCCGCGTCATACATGGCGACCAGTCAGCTTCATGAAGATTACTCGCGGGAGGAGCACGTCAAGGCGGGCTCCGACCGTGGTTTCGGTCAGGTGTTCGCCGGCTTCTTTGCCTTGGTGAGCGTCTTGTCGTGGTGGCGCGGCCATACCGGTTGGCACTACCTGCTGCCAATCGCTGTGGCGTTCCTGATCGTCGCATACACCTATCCCAAGCTGCTGGGGCCCTTGAACCGGCTCTGGCTGAAGTTCGGGCTGCTGCTCTACAAGGTGATGAATCCGCTGGTGCTCGGGCTGTTGTTCTTCGTGACCATCACGCCGATCGGCCTGGTCATGAGGGCTTTCGGCAAGGATTTCCTGCGGACGAAAATGGACCGCAGCGCCAAGACCTACTGGATCGATCGCGCTCCGCCGGGGCCGCCGCCGCAATCGATGAAGAATCAGTTCTGATCCGAGAGGGAGAAAATGGGTTCCATCCTCGTCGAACTTTGGGCGTTCATGCGGGAACGCAAGAAGTTCTGGCTGCTGCCGATCATGATCATGATGGTGATTTTCGGTGGCCTGATCGTGCTGACCAAGGGTTCGGCGATTGCGCCGTTCATCTACACGCTGTTCTAGCCAACGGGGCGGGGCGCTGTCATGCGGGTACTCGGGATCTCGGCCTATTACCACGACAGCGCCGCCGCGCTGATCGAGGACGGCAAGCTCGTCGGTGCGGCGCAGGAAGAGCGCTTCACGCGCAAGAAGCACGACTCGGCCTTCCCCGACAAGGCGGTGGAATACTGCCTCGACGAGGCCGGCATCAAGCTGGCCGACGTCGACTACGTCGCCTTCTACGATAAGCCCTTCCTGAAGTTCGAGCGCCTGCTCGAGACCTATCTCGCCTTCGCGCCGCGCGGCTTCACCTCGTTCCGCATGGCCATGCCGCTGTGGCTGAAGGAGAAGCTGTTCCAGAAGACGCTGCTGCGCGACGAGATGAAGAAGTGGCAGCCGGACTTCGACTGGCAGAAGCGCCTGCTGTTCGGCGAGCATCACCAGAGCCACGCCGCCTCGGCTTTCTTCCCCTCGCCCTATGAGGAGGCCGCGGTCCTGTGCATGGACGGCGTCGGCGAGTGGGCGACCACGTCGCTCGGCTTCGGCCAAGGCAACAAGCTCGAGATGCTGAAGGAGATCCACTTCCCGCACTCGCTCGGCCTGCTCTATTCGGCTTTCACCTACTACACCGGCTTCAAGGTCAATTCGGGCGAGTACAAGGTGATGGGCCTCGCGCCCTACGGCGAACCGAAGTTCAAGGACACGATCCTGAACAACATCGTCGACCTCAAGGAAGACGGCACCTTCCGCCTCGACCAGAGCTACTTCGACTATTGCACCGGCCTGCGCATGACGAACGACAAGTTCGCCGCCCTGTTCGGCGGCCCGGCGCGCAAGCCCGACAAGGAACTGCTCGAGCAGAAGCACATGGATCTCGCCGCCTCGGTCCAGGCGGTCACCGAGGAGATCGTGATCCGTCTCGCCCGGTCGGTGAAGAAGGATACGGGTGCGAAGAACATCTGCCTCGCCGGCGGCGTGGCGCTGAACTGCGTCGCCAACGGCAAGCTCTTGCGCGAGAACATCTTCGACGGCATCTGGGTGCAGCCGGCGGCCGGAGATGCCGGTGGCGCGGTCGGCGCGGCCTACGCCGCCTATCACGGCTTCATGGGCCAGCCTCGCAAGCTCAACGGCCATATGGACGGCATGGCGGGCTCCTATCTCGGTCCGGTGTTCGAGGACGATGAGATCGCCGATCGCCTGACCAAGGCCGGTGCGAAGTTCACGCGCCTCACCCGCGAGCAGATGATCGACCAGACCGCGCAGGCGCTGGCCGACGAGAAGGCGGTCGGGTGGATGCAGGGCCGCATGGAGTTCGGCCCGCGCTCGCTGGGCGCCCGCTCGATCCTCGGCGACGCGCGTTCGCCCTCGATGCAGAAGACGCTGAACCTCAAGGTCAAGTACCGCGAGTCGTTCCGGCCCTTCGCGCCGGCGGTTCTGCGCGAGGATGTCGACAAGTATTTCGACATCCACACCGACAGCCCCTACATGCTGATGGTGGCGCCGGTGGTCGAGAGCCGCCGCCGCGCCATGACCGCCGAGGAAGAGAAGCTGTTCGGCATCGACAAGCTGAACGTGCCGCGCTCGGATATCCCGGCCGTCACGCACATCGACTATTCCGGCCGAATCCAGACCGTGCACAAGGAAACCAACCCGGACTTCCACGATCTGATCTCGGCCTTCAAGGCCAAGACCGGCAGCTCGGTGGTGGTGAACACCTCGTTCAACGTGCGCGGCGAACCGATCGTCTGCACGCCGGAAGATGCCTGGCGCTGCTTCATGGGCAGCGAGATCGAGGTGCTGGTGGTCGGCAACTGCTTCCTCCGCAAGGAGGACCAGGACCCGGCCCTCAAGCTCGACTACAAGAACGCCTTCGAGCTGGATTAGCTTTTCTGCTGGGAGCGCGGCTCTCCAGAGCCTCTCATGGGGTGCGACAAGCTTGAGAAAGAGCGGCTCTGGAGAGCCGCGCTCCCAGCGCGCTCATGACGATGAGAAGGGCAGGTCAATGAGTTCGATGCGCGCTGTCGTTTGCGATCGCCTGGGCGATCCTTCCGTCCTGAAGGTGAAGGACGTGCCGATGCCCGAGGCCGGCCCGCGCGACGTCGTGGTCAAGGTCGGAGCGGCGGGCGTCAATTTTCCCGACATCCTCTCGGTCTCCGGCAACTACCAGCACAAGCCGGAGCTGCCGTTCGTGCCCGGCATGGAAGGCGCCGGCACCGTCCATGCCGTCGGCAGCGACGTGACGGCATGGCAGCCGGGCGACCGCGTGATCTTCGGCGTGCGGCCAGGGGCCTTTGCCGAGTATGTGAAGGTCACCAAGCCGGACGGCTTGATGCGTTTGCCCGACGGCTGGTCCGAGATCGAAGGCGCCGGCTATCGCGTCGCCGCGCACACTGCTTACCACTCGCTGGTGCATCGCGCGGCGGTGAAGAAGGGTGATGTGGTCCTGGTGCACGGCGCGTCGGGCGGTGTCGGCCTGGCGGCCGTGCAGCTCGCCAAGCATCTCGGCGCGCGAGTAATCGCGACCGGCGGTGACGATGCGCGGCTCGTGGTCGTGAAGCGCCATGGCGGGGCCGACGAGGTGGTGAATTACCGGACCGCCGACTTCGTCGCGGCGGTGAAGGAGCTGACCGGCGGCAAGGGCGCCGACGTGATCTACGATCCGGTCGGCGGCGAGGTGCTTGAGAAATCGATGCGGGCGGCGGCCTATGGTGCGCGGCTGCTGATCGTCGGCTTCACCTCGGGCGGTCCGAGCAAGATCATGTCGAACCACGTGCTAATCAAGGGCCTGACGATCCTCGGCGTGCGCGCCGGCGAGACGATCGCCCGGATCGCACCCGAGCTCGGCCGCGACTATGTCGAGATCCTGCCGAAGCTCGCGGCCCAAGGCGTGATGCGCCCGCATATCTCACACCGCTTCCCGATGGAGCGCACAGCCGATGCCTTCCGTGCCCTCACCGATCGTCAGGTGATCGGCAAGGCCGTCATCGAGATGGGGGCGTTCTGACGCGACGGCGGGCGGCAGCGCATTCATATGCGCGAGTCGGCACTGTCCGCGGCACCTGTACCGCACCGTGCAGAAGAGACAAGAACGGGCCACTGGAGTGGCGCTTCCCCACCGGAAGAAAGATCAGCGCGGGATGATTATGGCGACGGCGTGCGAACGCGCCGGATCTCGTCATCCGAGCTCCCCTTTGAGGGCCATCTCGACGAACGGCAGCCGGTCGTTGCCGAAGAACATCATGTCTTCCACGAACATCGTGGGAGCGCCGAAGACTCCGCGCGCGACGGCCCCGTCGGTCGTCGACTTGAGGCGGTCCTTGACGTCCTGTTCCTGGATGCGGTTGCCGAACTTCCGGGCGTCGAGGCCGGCTTCGGTCAGGACGGCGGCCACTTCCTCGATGTCGTTGAGATTGCGGCCGTCGACCCACATCGCCTTGTACATCGCCGGGTGATACTGCTCGAACACGCCGTCGATCTGTGCCGCCGCCGCGCCGCGCATCAGGGCCAGCGTATTCACCGGAAAGAACGGGTTGGGCTTGAACGGCACGCCGTAGTGACGGGCCCACATCGGCATGTCGAAGGCACTCCATTTCGACTTCGCCGGCAGCTCGGCAGGCGAATGATTGCCGGTCGCCTTGAAGACACCGCCAAGCAGCATCGGCTTGCGGTCGAGCGTTGCGCCCGCGCGCTTGGCGATTGCCTCGACCTGGGTGTCGGCCAGGTAGCTGTAGGGGCTGCCGTAGTCGAAGTAGAATTCCAGCGTGCGGGCCACGGGGCCTCCTCCTTGCTTGTGGCGAAGCTGCTCCGCTTCTAGCTTCGACTCAAGAAGGTTCGGGGAGAACATCATGGGCAGGGTTGCGGGCAAGGTCGTGCTGGTGACGGGCGCAGGATCGGGGATCGGGCGCGCAACAGCGAAGCTTCTCGCCGCCGAGGGCGCCACAGTGATCGTGAGCGACATCAACCAGGCCGGCGCATTGGAGACGGTGCAGCAGATCGGCGCGGCCAATTCTGGGGGAGGGGCGCGCTTCGAGGCGCACGACACGGCCCAGGAGATCGACTGGAAGCGGATCATCGACGGCATCATGGCGCGCGAGGGCAAGCTCGACGGCCTGGTCAACAATGCCGGCATCGCCGGGCCCTTTCCTTCGACCTTCGAGACCGAGACGGTCGAGCAGTGGCGGCGCATGCTGTCGATCAACGTCGAAGGCGTGTTCCTCGGCTGCAAGTACAGTGTGCCGGCGATCCGCCAGTCGGGCGGCGGCTCGATCGTGAATACCTCGTCCCTCGCAGCCTTCCTCGGCACGCCGGCCCTGTCGGCTTACGGTGCGAGCAAGGGCGCGGTGCGGCAGTTCACCAAGACGGTGGCGATGGATTGCGCGCGCAAAGGGTACAAGATCCGTTGCAATTCGGTCCATCCGGGCATCATCATGACGCCGATGGGCGAGGGCATCCTGCCTAACGACAAGGCGCGCGAGCGCGCGCTTCGGACGATTCCGATCGGCGAATTCGGCGCGCCCGAGGATATCGCCTACGGCATCCTCTACCTGATCTCCGACGAGTCACGCTTCGTCACCGGCACCGAGCTGGTGATCGACGGTGGCATGAACGCGATCTGACGCTGCGCCCCAGCGCAGCGTTGGCGGCGTACAGCGCTGGAGGGAGCGCAGCAACTGAAGCGCGGGCGCCGCGCAGTGCAGAAAGAGTCGAAGCGCTGCAACGCCCTGCGCAATTTAGCCGCGCCCGTGAAGGCGTCTACTTGATGGTCACCTGATGCGTGAGCTTTTCGCCGTCGGTGATGGTGAGGCTGGTGAAGCCGAGGAGCTTCATGAGGTCGAAGAAGGTCGCGTCCTCGGCGACGGTGCGTTCCTGGAAGAAGGGCGACATGCGCGACATGGTGGTCATGTTCGCGAGCAGGGCGCGCATGCGATAGATCGTGCCGAACTCGCCCGGCCCCAGGCCGACGATGATCAGCTTCTCGGCCTTCTCGCCCTTGACGAACACGGCATAGGGCACGCGATAGGACGACTGGATCGTGCCCTGCGACACCACCGTGACGAACTGCACGCGCTGGGCGCGGTCGACGCCGTCGATCGTCTGCATCGACGATTCGTAGATCTCGGTCGAGTTCGGCTTGGGGTAGTAGTAGCCGACATACCGGTCTTCCGATGCGGCGGGCTTGGCCGGGGCGGCGGGTGCGGCCGGCTTCTGCTGCGCCAGGGCCGAACCCGCGACCAGCAAGGTAACGGCGGCGGCGGCAGCGAACGTCTTCTTCATCTTCGACACTCCGGGCGTTTCTGAGGGCTAGAAAAGGGTATAGCCGCCATCGATGACGAAGTCGCGCCCCGTGGTGTATTGCGTCGCATCGCTGGCGAGGTAGACGGCGAGCGGGCCGAAGTCGGCGCCGACGCCCCAGCGCCGCTCGGGAATGCGCGGCATCACGTTGCCGGCAAACTTCGGATTGCCGAAGGCGTTCGCCGTCATCTCCGTCTCGATCCAGCCCGGCAGGATCGAATTGACCGTGATCTTGTAGCGCGCGAGCTCGACGGCGAGCGCGCGCACCATGGCGCAGACACCGCCCTTGCTCGCACCGTAATGGCTGGAACGCGCCGCGCCCTCGATCGCCGCGGTGCTGGCCATTGCCACCAGCGAGCCGCCCTTGCCGCGCTCGACCATGTGCTTGGCAGCCGCACGAAAGGTGAAGAACACGCCGTCGAGATTGATCCGGGTCACACGGCGCCATTCCTCGTAGTCCATCTCGAGGATCGAGCCCTTGCCGCGGCCCGAGACGCCGGCATTGGCGACGCAGTTGTCGACGTGGCCCATGACCTTCACCGTCTCGGCGAAGGCGTCGACGACCTGCTTCTCCTCGCCGACATCGACGATCTGGGAATGGACCTTGCGGCCGTGACGCTTCAGCTTCTCGGCTGCCGCGTCGGTCTTCTCCTTGCGGGTGCCCCAGATGCAGACATCGGCACCGGCCTCCGCCATCGCGTCGGCCATGCCGAAACCGATGCCGCCGTTGCCGCC
Organism: Reyranella sp.; assembly: GCF_965279465.1. Taxonomy (NCBI): domain Bacteria; kingdom Pseudomonadati; phylum Pseudomonadota; class Alphaproteobacteria; order Hyphomicrobiales; family Reyranellaceae; genus Reyranella; species Reyranella sp. The sequence continues at coordinate 628,864 of NZ_OZ257242.1, read as the reverse complement.
GGTCACCAGCGCCACCTTGCCCGTCAGATCGAAGCCCTTGTAGGCCATAAATGTCTCTCCCTCATGTTCCTCTCCCCCTTGAGGGAGAGGTCAGGAGAGCGGCGGCGACCTGCGCTTCCCCCTCACCCATCCTCTCCCCAAGCGGGGGAGAGGAGAATGAACAGGAAGAGCTTGGTCGTCGAGGTCAGTTCAGCTTGTCGGTTTCGACCAGCACAATCTCCGCATCCTCGCTGGCGCGGAGCGTGATCTCGGATTCGTCGACCACGGCGACGCCGTCGCGGGCGTTGGCGGTCACGGGCTTGCCGTCGGCGCCCAGAACCTCGATCCTGCCTTTGGCGGGCACGAGGTAGGCCGGCTTGCCGTCGAGCTTCTGGCGGATGCTCTCGCCCGCCTTCAGCGTGCCGGCATAGAGCGCACCGTCGGCATAGAGCGGGATCGCCCCGTCATGGCCGCGGCCCGAGGCCAGCGGCATCAGTTTGCCGTCGCGTCCGTCGGCCGGGAACTGCACGGTCTCCCAGCGCGCGGGCACCCCCTCCTTGTTGGGGATGATCCAGATCTGGAAAAGCTCGGTCTCGTCCTTCTCCATGTTGTATTCGGCGTGCTGGATGCCCTTGCCCGCGCTCATCACCTGGATCTGGCCCGCTTCGGTCCGGCCCTCGTTGCCGAGATGGTCCTTGTGGGTGATCGCGCCCTTGATGACGTAGGTCACGATTTCCATGTCGCGGTGCGGGTGCGGCGGGAAGCCGGACTGCGCGGCGATCCGGTCGTTGTTCCAGACGCGCAGCGCGCCCCAGTGCACGCGGTCGTTGTTGCGATAGTCGGCGAAGCTGAAATGGAAGTTCGCCTTGAGCCAGCCGTGGTCCGACTTGCCCAGTTTCTCGAAGGGTCTGCGCTCGATCATCGGTTACCTCTTTGAGGGCCAAAATGGCCACGGGCCGCCGGGGATCAAGTTTCTGGTTGGTAACGGATCTCAATGCTGGGTAAGCGGCACCTTGACCGTCAGCCCGTCGAGGGCGTCGGTCACCGGGATCTGGCAGGTCAGCCGCGAGTTCGGCTGCACGTGCGGACAGAACTCGAGCATCTGCTTCTCATCCGACTGCTTGGCCGGCAGCTTGTCTTCCCACTCGGCCGCGACATAGACCATGCAGGTCGCGCAGGAGCAGGCCCCGCCGCAATCGGCATCGATGCCGGCGACCATCGCCTTCACTGCGCCTTCCATGACCGACTGGCCGACGGCCATGTCGACCGTGTGCAGCTTGCCGTCGGGTTCCTCGAACGTGATCTTCGCCATTCCTGTTCCTCTAGACTTTCAGATCCTTCACTGCCACGCGCTCGTCGCGAAGTCTCGCCGGGTCGAGGCGGGCGCGTTCGGCGATGAGCTGCTTGGACATCATGAACTCGGGCGCCCGGTTCACGGCGTCAACTGCAAGCAGCGTGCCTTGCCGGAGGTAGAACACGGCGAACGACCGGCCTTCGTCGGGATTGCCGCGCACGACGGCCTCGTCGTGGCCGGCCGATAGCCCGACCATCTGCAGCTTCACGTCGTACTGGTCCGACCAGAACCACGGCACCTGCAGGGCGGGCGCCGGCTTGCCGGTGATCGCGGCGGCGGCAATGCGCCCTTGCTCCAGCGCGTTGTGCACGGATTCGAGGCGCAGGCGGCGGTCGAACAAGGCGTGATGCTGCACCGTGCAGTCGCCGATCGCGTAGATCGCTGGATCGGAGGTGCGGCACTGGGCGTCCACGGTGATTCCGTCCTCGACGGCGAGCCCTGCGTCGCGTGCCAGCTCGACATTGGGCATCGCGCCGGCACCGATCAACACCAGGTCGGCGAGGTGGATGCCATCGGTGCAGACGACGCGGCCGGGCTCGATCGCGCGGACGGCGACTCCCGTGCGGATGTCCACGCCTTCTTCGCGATGGAGCCGCTCGTAGAAGCGGGAGACGATCGGTCCGACACCGCGACCCATCACCCTCGGCGCCTGCTCCAGCACGGTGACCTTGAGGCCCTGCCTGGCGGCGACGGCCGCAAGCTCGAGCCCGATATAGCCGCCGCCGACCACGACCAGCGACTTGCCCGGCTCGAACTTCGCCCGCAGCGCCTCGACGTCGGCGATGGTGCGCAGGAAGAACACGCCCGCGCGATCGGCGCCGGGCAGGGGGATCGTGCGGGCGCGGCTGCCGGTGGCGAGCACCAAGGTTGAATAGGGCAGGCGCGAGCCGTCGGAGAGCAGCACAGCCTTGTCCTGGCGATCGATGCGCGCGACCGTCGTTCCTAGCATCAGCCGCGTGCCGAGCTTCTCGTAGAACGCGGCCGGGCGGACATAGAGGCGGTCGAAGGCGAGCTCGCCGGCCAGGAACTTCTTGGACAGCGGCGGGCGCTGATAGGGCAGGTACGGCTCGTCGCCGACCAGCGTCACGGCGCCGCTGAAACCGTCCTGTGCGAGGCTGGCGATGAGCTGGGCGGCGGCCTGCCCCGCCCCGACGATCACGATTGATTCTAACATTTGTTCGTTATTGCTGTTGGCCCGGAAATCGGCAAGAGTCCAGCGGTACGGTCAATGGGAGGAACAACATGGATAGCATCCTGACCAATCCGTCGATGGTCGTCGAGGATCGCCAGCGCCATCTCTTTCGCGTCTCGCGCCGCGCCTTCACCGACCAGGCGGTGCTCGAAGCGGAGAACCGCAACATCTTCGATCGCTGCTGGCTCTATCTCGGCCACTCCTCGGAGATCGCCAACAACTGCGATTTCATCACGCGCAATGTCGGCGGCCGCGAGCTGATCTTCAACCGCGATCGCGGCGGTGCGGTGCATGCCTTCCTCAACACCTGCCCGCATCGCGGTGCGATGGTGGTGCGCGAGAAGAAGGGCAATGCGCTCGCCTTCCGCTGCTTCTATCACGGCTGGTCGTTCAACGTGAACGGCCGCTTCGCCTCGCGCTTCGAGGAGGGCAACTACGGTTCCGAGCACTATGGCGGCGGATGCGCCGACCTGGCCCAGGTGCCACGGCTCGAGAGCCATCGCGATTTCTGGTTCGTGAACTTCGACCGGAATGCCGTGTCGCTGTCGGATTATCTGGCGGGCGCGAAGGAATATATCGACATCGTCGCCGATCATGCCGAGGCCGGCATGGAGATCGTGGGTTCCGGCCAGCAATACATCATCAACGCCAACTGGAAGCTGCTGGCCGAGAACAGCATCGACGCCTTCCACGGCTTCCCGGTGCACTCGACCTACTTCGACTACCTCAAGACCATCGGCAGCCTGCGCATGGACGCCGGCGTCGGCTCGTTCAGCGCCAGCGGCATGCACGACCTCGGCAACGGCCATGCCGTGATCGAGTATGCCTCGCCGTGGGGCCGACCGGTCGCGCGCTGGGTGCCGTCGTGGGGCGAGGACAAGCGCGAGGTGGTGGCGCAACTGCGCGCCGGCCTGATCGAGCGCTTCGGCGAGGAGCGCGGCACGCGCATCGCGGAGTTCAGCCGCAACATGCTGATCTTCCCCAACCTGGTGATCAACGACATCATGGCGATCACCATCCGCACCTTCATGCCCTCGGCGCCGGACAAGATGACGGTCAGCGCCTGGGCGCTCGGCGCGCGTGATGAGGACCACGAGCTGCGCAAGCTCCGCCTGTTCAACTTCCTCGAGTTTCTCGGACCGGGCGGCTTTGCCACACCCGACGACCAGGAGGCGCTGGAGAACTGCCAGCGCGGTTATCGCAACATGCGCGAGGTCGGCTGGAACGACATCTCGAAGGGCATGCCGCGCAACGGCCCGCCGATGAACGACGACGAGGAGCAGATGCGCTGCTTCTGGCGCCAGTGGAACGAGCGGATGGGAGGCATCGCATGAACGGCGATATCGCCCTGCCGACGGCGCAGCGGAACGACTCCTCCGCGCTGCGCGGCCGCATCGAGGATTTCCTCTATCTCGAGGCCGAGCTGCTCGACGAGTGGAAGATCGAGGAGTGGTTCGCCCTGTTCGCCGAGGGGGCGACCTACGAGGTGCCGCCGACCGGCACCGACGAGAGCGATCCGGCGACCTCGCTGTTCTACATCGCCGACGACTATGTGCGCCTGCGCGAGCGGGTGGTGCGCCTCACGAAGAAGGAGGCCCACTCCGAGTTCCCGCGCTCCCAGCAGCGCCACATGGTCAGCAACGTGCGCATCACCGGCCTGAGCGACGGCGTCGCCGACGTGAGCTGCAACTTCGTCACCTATCGCGCCAAGCGCGGCGTGGTCGACACCTATTACGGCAAGCATCTCTATCGGCTCGACACCAAGGCCGATCCGTTCCGGATCCTTTCCAAGCGCTCGGTGCTCGCCATGGACATGCTCTATCCCGGCAAGCTGACGATCATCATTTGACGGGCATCACTTGATGCAACCCGCAGTCCAGGCGGCCAACGGCAAGGTCACCAAGGCCGAGCGGACCAAGGCACGCCTGATCGAGGTTGCCAAGCGCCTCTACCAGGAGCACGGCTCCGACCACGTCACCGTGCGCCGCATCGCGGCGGCGGCGAAGATCGAGGCTGGTAGCATCTATTATCACTTCAGCTCGCGCGACGAGATCATGCGCGCGGTGCTCGAGAGCGGTGTCGGTGGGGCGCAGCATGAGGTGCTGCAGGCAATCACCGAGGCGGGCGCCGGCTCCTCGCCGCTCGAGCGCCTGCGCGCGGCGCTGGGCGCCCATCTCAAGTATACATTGCGCGAGCACTTCTCCTCGCGCCTGAAATCGATCCGCCGCCTGCCCAAGCGGCTGCGCGAGCATCACATGCAGCAGGAGCGCGAGTATGCCGCGATCTTCGCGGACCTGTTGCAGGAGGCCGAGCGCAAGGGGCTGCTGCGGCCGGGCTTCGATCTTTCCGTGGTGCGCATGCTCTCCATGGGTGCGCTTACCTGGGTCGCCGAATGGTACGACCCCAAGGGCGCGATGACGCCCGACGATATCGCCGACGAGTTCATGCGCCTGCTGACCGGCGGCGTGGTGCGACCGAAATAACAAGAAGAGCGAACAGGAGGAAACATGAGGAACTATCCGAACCGGCGGGCCGTCATGGCCGGTGCCGGTGCTTTCGGCGTGCTGGCCGGCCGCTCGGCCTCAGCCAAGACCTATGGCCCGGGCGTCACTGACAGCGAGATCAAGCTCGGCACGACCTCGCCCTACAGCGGTCCCGCCTCGGCCTACGGCGTCTACGGCCATGCCCAGACCGCTTACTTCCAGATGATCAACGAGCAGGGCGGCATCAACGGCCGCAAGATCAACCTGATCTCGCTCGACAACGGCTACAGCCCGCCCAAGGCGCTGGAGCAGACGCGCAAGCTGGTGGAGGAGGACAATGTGCTGGCGATCGCCGGCTTCCTCGGCACCGCGCCCAACACCTCGGTGCAGAAGTATCTCAATGGCAAAAAGGTGCCGAACCTCTTTCTGACGTCGGGCGCCGACCGCTTCAACGATCCGAAGACCTATCCCTGGATCGTGCCGCTTTATCCGACCTATGTCGGGCAGGGCGAGATCTACGCCAGGTTCATCCTGACCCGACATCCCGATGCGAAGATCGGCGTGCTCTATATCAACGACGACCTTGGCAAGGACTTCCTGCTCGGCCTGAAGAAGGGCCTGGGCGATCGCGCCAAAACGATGATCGTCCGCGAGGTCAGCAACGAGCTGACCGATCCCAGCGTCGACAGCCAGATCATCGACCTCAAGGGCTCCGGCGCTGACGCGCTGGTGCAGTTCACGACCTCGAAGTTCGCAGCGCAAGGCATCCGCAAGGCCTACGATCTCGGCTGGCGGCCCAAGGTCCATATCCTGGCTAGCGTCGCCTCGGCGATCGGCGGCACGCTGATCCCCGCCGGCGTTGAGCGGTCGAAGGGCGTGATCACCGCGCGCTGGGAAAAGCATCCGACCGATCCGACGACCGTGGGCGACCCCGACGTGGTCGAGTATCTCGCGTTCGCCAAGAAATACATGCCGAACCTCAATATCGAGGACAACACGGCGGTGCCCGGCTACATCAACTCGGTGATGATCAGCCGAGTGCTGCGCGCCTGCGGCGACGAGCTGACGCGCGAGAACGTCCTGAAGCAGGCGACCAGCCTCAAGGACGCCGTCGCGCCGATGCTGCTGCCCGGCATCACGCTCACAAACACACCGGACGACTATCTCGCCTTCCACGCCATGCAGCTCGCCCAGTTCGACGGTGCGAAATTCGTGGCGCTGGGCGACGTCATCCGGCTGGATGCGGCGAGGAAGGCTTGAGTGCTGGTGGCTGGGATCGCGAAATAGCCTGATTCTTCTCCATCATGCTCCTCTCCCCCGCTAGGGGGAGAGGGGGCCGTGGCCCAACAGGTCATTCGAGCACGCGAACTCAGACGCGACAGCAGCAAGGCGGAGCGCATCTGTTGGGAACTGCTGCGAGCTCACCGCATGGACGGCATCAAGTTTCGCCGTCAGCATCCGATCGGCCCCTGCTTCGCGGATTTCGCCTGTGTATCACGTAAGCTCGTCATCGAGATCGACGGCGATCATCACGCCGATCAAATCGAGACGGATGCTCGAAGAACAGCTGACATGGAGCGTAAGGGATGGCTTTTGATCCGGTTTGCAGCGAGCGAAGTCGTCGCCAATCGCGAGGGGATTTGGGCCTCGATGCAGCTCGTCCTCGACGGCGAGCGTAACCCCCTCTCCTAGCCTCTCCCCCTAGCGGGGGAGAGGAACATGATCTGGCGGGGCGATGAGGAACGCCTTGGACGAATTGAAGATCCAGGTGTCGACGAAGCCGGTGTCCTGCGGCTTGCGGTCGAGCGCGCTCATGGCGCCGGCGAGGCAGGACCAGTTCAGGATCTCCTGCTGGCCGCTGTCTTCGACACCCGCACCGGTCATCGCGCGCCACGCCGCCCAGTCGCTGTTCCTCAATGCTTCGTACATGCGCCGGTCGGCCGGCGTATCGGGATATAGGTAGTTGTTCTTGCCCGTGAGGAAGGCGTGGCTCCAGCCCGACGAGGCGAGAAGCGCCACGCGGTAGGGTGAGTCCGCGAGGATGCGCGCGGTTGCGGCGCCCATGTCGAACAGCCGCCGGGGCGTCGGCGCGGGCGGATCGAAGTCGCTCTCGGAGATCTCGTGATCGAACACCGGCAGGCCGCCGCGCTGCGCCAGTACCTTGCGGCCATAGCAGTTGATCGCGAACGGCACGATCGGATAGTCGAAGCCCTTGCGCTCATAGTCGAGATACAGGATCGCATTGGTGAAGGCGTGGCCGAGCGGATGGTGCAGCGGCTTGTAGGCATAGGCCGTGTCGAAGCCGTCCTCGATCAGCCGCGTCGCGAGCATCTTGGCCGCCGCCGGATGGCCCGGCAGGTCGTACACCTTGTCGGTCTCGCCCCACACGTTCCCTGGCGGCGTCGCGAACTTGAACCGGTCGTAGGCGGCGATGCAGTAGGGCGGCACGACGTCTTCCTTGAAGTTCTCGTATTGGTCGTCGCCCCACATCAGCACGAAGTCGGGCTTGAACGCGTCGAGCGCCGCGCGCGTCTTGGTCAACCAGCCGACCAGCTTCTCACGATGGCGCGCGGCCGCCGAGACGCCCTCGTCGTTGCCCCATTCCGCGCGCATCGCCTCGGGCCAGCCGTCGGGCGTGCGCAATACCTCGGGTAGCTTCGGGTTTTGCAGCATGCGCTTGAGGATCCAGCACATGCGGTCGTCGGGACCCCAGAGCGGCGGATAGTGGGAGATGCCCAGTGCGAGGATTTCGGCCATGGCGTTTCCTAACAAATGGTAGAATTTTTGTTTACAAGCCGGACGGACTGTTTTTAACTGAGTTGCGACTGGCCCGTCGAGAGGCCGGCGCAAATAGTGGAGGGAAGGATGCGCTCAACAATGGCGCTGCTCGCGGCTGCGCTCGCGATGGCGGCGACGGCCAGCCAGGCCCAGCAGAAGCAGTACGGTCCGGGCGTCACCGACAGCGAGATCAAGATCGGCCAGAGCACGCCGCTCAGCGGGCCGGCTTCGGCGTTCGGCATCTACAGTCGCGTCGAGGAGGCATACTTCAAGTCGCTGAACGAGAAGGGTGGCATCAACGGCCGCAAGATCAAGTTCATCGTCCTCGACAATGGATTCAACCCGCCCAAGGCGCTCGAGGCGTCGCGTAAGCTCGTGGAGGAGGACGGCGTGCTGGCCGAGGTCGGCACTGTCGGCACGCCAACCAACTCGGCGACGCAGAAATACCTCAACGGCAAGAAGGTGCCGCAGCTGCTGATCTCGGCCGGCGGCAGCAAGTTCAACGATCCCAAGCAGTATCCCTGGACGGTGCCGTTCTATCCCTCGTTCGAGGTCGAGGCGATCGGCTACGCGAGGTACGCGCTGAAGGCGCAGCCCAACGCGAAGATCGCGGTGCTCTACCAGAACGACGATTACGGCAAGGATTTTCTCAAGGGCCTGAAGAAGGGGCTGGGCGAGGCGGGCGCCAAGGCGATTGTCGCCGAGACGAGCTACGAGCTCACCGACCCGACCGTCGACTCGCAGATGATCAATCTCGCGAACTCGGGCGCCAACGTGTTCATGAACTTCACCACGCCGAAGTTCGCCGCCCAGGCGATCCGCAAGGCCAACGAGCTCAACTGGAAGCCGATGCAGTTCATCGCCAGCCCGGGCAGCTCGGTCCAGGCGGTGCTGAAGGTCGTCGGCTTCGACAAGGCCGAGGGCGTGATGACGGCGCAGTTCTTCAAGGAGCCGGGCGATCCGACCTGGGACAAAGACCAGGCAATGCAGGACTACTTCGCCTTCATGAAGAAATATGCGCCCAACGAAGCCGCCCTCGATGCGATCGGCGTGTCAGGCTACGTCAACGCCCAGATGGTCGAGCATGTCCTGAAGGCGGCCAAGAACGAGCTGACGCGCGAGAACCTGCTGAAGCAGGCGACGACGCTCAAGGACGTGACCCTGCCGATGCTGCTGCCCGGCACGGTGCTGAGCAACACGCCGGAAGACTACCGCGCCTATCACGGCTTCCAGCTCTCGCGCTTCGACGGCAAGGGCTGGGCCAAGGTCGAATACGTCAAGGCGGACTGAGCCAGGCATGGCGCTGTCGGAACAATTTGACGAGCGTCCAGATAAGCGCCCAAGCCGTCGCCGACGTGTGCCGGCCGCGAAGAAGCGGCGCACGCAGGCGGAACGGACGCAAGGCACGCGCACCCGCATCCTCGACGCCGCCGTCGAGGTGTTGCGCAAGAAGGGTTACGCGCATTTCCGCACCGCCGACGTCGCCAGGGCGGCGGGCGTCTCGCGCGGCGCACAGCTCCACCATTTCGCGACCAAGGAGAAGCTGGTCTACGCCACGATGGAGCACGTCTTCACCAACGTGCTCGAGACCAGCCGCAGTCGGGCGCGTTCGGTCGGGAACGGCGACGATCCGCTTGAGAAGGTGATCGCCGACGGGCGCGACTTCTTCTTCTCGACGCCGTTCTTCATCTCGCTCGACATCGCGACCTCCATCAACAGCAAGGCCTTCCGCCAGAAGCTGATGGGCATGGTGCGCAAGGCGCGCCTGCCGGCCGAGCAGGCCTGGCTCGAGGCGCTGATGGCGAGCGGCATGTCGGAGAAGACGGCCGACGACGTGCTGTGGCTGACGCTCGGCCTGGTGCGCGGCCTCGCCATCCGCATGCTGTGGCAGGACGAGCCGGAACGGTTCGATCGGCTGCTCAAGCTGTGGCGTGAGATCGTCGAGGGCTACATCAGGCAAGCCAGATAGCGGGAGGATCGCATGCAGGGATTGATGATGGACGTGCCCCTGCTCGTGTCGTCGGTGCTCGAGCATGCGGCGCGCATCCATGGCACGACGGAGATCGTGGCGCGCACCGCCGAGGGCGGCATTCATCGTACGACGTACGCCGAGGTGCATACGCGCGCCAAGCGGCTTGCCAAGGCGCTGGCGCGGCTCGGGGTGAAACCGGGCGATCGCGTGGCCTCGCTCGCCTGGAACACGCACCATCACTTCGAGCTGTTCTATGGTGTCTCCGGGTCCGGCGCGGTGCTGCACACGATCAATCCGCGCCTGTTCGAGGAACAGCTCGTCTACATCGTCAATCACGCCGAGGATTCCTGGATCTGCGTCGATGCCGCGACCCTCGCGATCGCCGAGAGGCTTGCGCCGCAGACACCGGGCGTGAAGGGCTGGATCTACATGAGCGTCGAGCCCGAGCCGCCAAAGTCGAGTCTCAAGCTGCTGAGCTACGAGAAGCTGCTCGCGGCCGAGGACGCCGATTACGAATGGCCGCAGTTCGACGAGAAGCAGGCCTCCGTCATCTGCTACACCTCGGGCACGACCGGACCGCCCAAGGGGGTGGTGAACACGCATCGCTCGACGATCCTGAGCGCGCTTGTCATGAGCACCGCAGACATGATCGGCGGCTATCGCTCGGGCGCTCGCGAGGTGGTGATGCCGATCGCCCCGATGTTTCACGGCAACGGCTGGCAGATGGTCTACACCGCGCCGCTCAGCGGCCAGGGGCTGGTCCTGCCCGGCCGCAACTTCGAGCCCGACAAGCTCTACGAGATCATGGCCGCCGAGAAGGTCACCATGGCGGCCTGCGTTCCGACCGTGTGGCTGATGCTGGTCGACCATCTAGATCGCAGCGGCCTCACGCTGCCATCGCTGCGGGCCGCCCTCGTCGCCGGCACCAAGCCGCCGCGCTCGCTGATCGATGCGCTCGAGCAGCGCCACGGCATCGAGGTGGCGCAGGCCTGGGGCATGACCGAGGCGCTCGGCGTCACCAAGTGCGCCCTGCCGCCCGGTCTCGCCGATGCGCCCTACGAGCAGCGGGTCGAGCAGAAGCTGCGCCAGGGCCGGGTCGCCTTCTCGACCAAGCTCCGCATCGTCGACGATGCGGGCAAGCCGCTGCCGCATGATGGTGTGGCCTTCGGTCATCTGCAGGCGCGCGGTCCGTTGATCGTCGGCGCATACCTCAAGCAGGAGGCGCCGATCGACGACGGCTGGCTGCAGACCGGCGATGTCGCGAAGCTCTTTCCCGACGGCACGGTCGAGATCGTCGACCGCTCCAAGGACGTGATCAAGTCGGGCGGCGAATGGATCTCGAGCGCGGCGGTCGAGAACGCGGCGATGGGGCATCCCGCCGTCGCGCAGGCCGCGGTGATCGGCATCCATCACCCGACCTGGCAGGAGCGGCCGTTGCTTGTCGTGGTGCGCAAGGCCGACAAGACCGTGACGCCCGCCGAGCTGATCGCCTTCCTGCGCCCGCAGATGGCATCGTGGTGGGTGCCGGAGGACGTGGCCTTCGTCGACGCCCTGCCGATGACCGCGACAGGCAAGATCCACAAGGTGACCTTGCGCGAGCGCTTCAAGGACATGACCGCATCAGGAGGATCCGATGGACTTCGAGCTGCCGGGTGAGGACCACCCCCAACGCAAGCCGATCCGTGCCTGGTTCGAGGCGCATCCGCATCCGACCGGTCGCGATCTCGCGCAGGCTGGCTTCACCGTGCCGCACTGGCCCAGGCCGTGGGGTCTCGCGGCCGACGCCGAGCTGCAGCTGATCGTCGACCAGGAGATGAAGCGCGCCGGCGTGCATGTTCCGCGCAACCCAGTCGCCATCAACAACTGCGCCCAGTCGCTGCTGACCCACGGCACCGAGGAACATCGCCAGCGCTATCTGCTGCCCGCGCTCGCCGGGGAGGAGGTCTGGTGCATGCTGTTCAGCGAGCCGTCGGGCGGCTCGGACCTCGGCGCGCTACGCACCGTGGCGCGGCGCGACGGCGACCACTATGTCGTAAAGGGCCACAAGATCTGGACCTCGCTCGCCCACAAGGCGAAGGTCGGCATCCTGGTCGCGCGCACCAACTCCGATGTGCCCAAGCACCAGGGCCTGTCGCAGTTCCTGCTCGACATGGACACGCCCGGCATCACGGTGCGGCCGATCATCGACATGTCGGCGCATGAGAACGAATACAACGAGGTCTTTCTCGACGAGGTGCGCATACCGGCCGACCGGCTGCTCGGCAAGGAGGGCGATGGCTGGGCGCTCAGCATGACCCAGCTCCAGACCGAGCGGGTGGCGCTGTCGCGGCCGGGCGCGATCTGGGGCCACGGCCCGTCGGCGCGCGAGCTGGTGGAGGGTCTGGCCGAGATCGGTGCGCTCGACGACGGCGCGATGCGCGAGGAGGCGGCGCAGATCTATGTCGAAGGCGAGATCCTGCGCCTGCTCGCCTATCGTGCGCTCAGCGACCGCATGAACGCCCGCCCGCCTGGGCCGGAGGGCGCGATCCACAAGATGCTGGCGGCGCCGCACGGACAGAAGGTCGTCGAGCTCGCCAAACGCGCCCAGGGGCCGCGCGGCATGATCGCGGGCGAATCGCCGTTCCCCTCGCAGCTCGGCGGCAGCGACGATCCCTACGACGACTGGGATCATGCCTTCTGGTTCAGCCAGGCCGTCACGCTCGGCGTCGGCACGCAGGAGGTCCTGAAGAACGTCGTCGCCGAACGCATGCTCGGCCTGCCGCGGGAACCCGATCCGACGGCGCGGGTGCCGTTCTCGGAGACGCGCGGGAAGAAGGGTTAGAGGTCTTTGAGTCGTTCTGACGCGAGAAGGTGCGTCACACCCCCTCCGTCGCGGATTACCGCGCCACTTCCCCCGAAGACGGGGGAGGGAGTCCAAGCTGAAGCTGTAGCGAGGAAACCAATTCATGAATTTCGCCCTCAGTGAAGACCATGTCGTGCTGCGCCAGTCGGCGCGCAGCTTCCTCGAGAAGGAGTTTTCGCTTTCCAGGGTGCTGGTGCCCGGCGCCACCGTGGCTGACGCGGATTACGACGCCAACTGGGCGAAGATCGTCACCATGGGCTGGCAGGGCCTGGTGATCGACGAGGCGTACGACGGCCTCGGCCTCTCCTGCATCGATCTTGCGATGATCCTGGGCGAGATGGGCCGCAGCCTGGCGCCGAGCCCATTCCTCGGCACCCTATTCGGCGCCTGGGCGGTCCAGAAGGGCGGCTCGCCGGAGCAGAAGAAAGCGCTGCTGCCCGGTGTCTCCGCCGGCACGACGAAGCTCGCGGTCGCCGTCGCCGAGGCAAGCGGCTCGACGGACGGTCCGTGCCGCGAATGCACCGCGCGCGGCGATCGGCTGACCGGCGTGAAATCGTTCGTGATCGATGCCGCCGCTGCCGACTGGCTGATCGTTGCCGCCCAGGACGAGGCTGCTGGCCGTCGCGCCTTCTTCCTCGTCGATGCCCGTCAGCCGGGCGTGACGGTCGACCTGCTGCCATGGCGCGACGTCACCCGGCAGGTGGCCGACGTGCGCCTGAAGGACGTCAAGGCCGAGCGGCTGGCGATGGCCGACGCGGCACTCTGGCCGTGGCTGCGCGATCGCATCCTGCTCGCCCTCGCCACCGAGAATGCAGCCGGCACGCAGGTCGTGATGGAGATGACGGTCGACTATGCCAAGGAGCGCGCGGCGTTCGGCAAGCCGATCGGCTCCTACCAGGCGATCAAGCATTCGCTGGCCGACATGCTGGGCCAGGCCGAATGCTCCAATGCCGCCGTGCTCTACGCTGCCTGGGCGCTGTCGGAAGAGGCGCCAGAAGCCGCCAAGGCCGCGGCGATGGCCAAGGCCTACACGTCGGATGCGTACGCCGCGGTGACCCAGCGCAGCATCCAGATTTTCGGCGCCATCGGCTTCACCTGGGAGATGAAGAACCATCTCTACTTCAAGCGGGCGCGGGCCAATGCCGAGCTGTTCGGCAACGCGCGTGCGCAACGGGCGCGCGTGATGGACATGGTGGCGAAGAAGGCGGCCTAGCTCACCGCGCCTCGTCGTCGAGGCGAAGCAGGGGAACGAGGACCAGGGCGACTGCCGTCGAGGCTGCGGAAACGACGATGAGGGGGCCGAGTCGCCCGTGGAACAGGTGCTCGTAGAGCCAGGCGCCGACGGTGCTGGAGCACAGGTCCGCGAGGTTCATGATCGACATGAGGCCTGCAAACGCGAAGCCTTCCGAGCGCTTGGGGCAGTAGTCCGCGGCGAGCGTCAGCGAGGCGATGGTCGCGATCATCAGGGTGGCGCCGTTGGCGAAGTTCACGACCGCCGCCGAAACCTCGCCCGAGAGCAGCAGGAACGAAGCCGCCGACGCCGTTCCGAGCACGATGCTGAGGTTCAACAGCGCCTTCGGTCTCATCCGGGCGAGAAGCCAGCGATGCACGAGGGCGCCGGCGATCCAGCCGGCCGACGAGATCGCACCCAGGATCCCGATATAGGCCTGCGAGAATTTCAGCTCGTCGGTCATGAAATAGTAGAGCGGCGTCCCGAAGCCGGGCGCGAAGGAATAGAGGAAGAGGAACAGGGCGACGAGGTACAGCCGGGCCGACCTTGCCGCCGACATTATGCTCCGGAAGGTCAGCCCCATCTCCAGGCGACTCACCGTCACCTTCCTCTCGGTGAGCAGGAACAGCGACGCCAGCACCATCGCGACGGGCGCGACGGCGGCGATGCCGGCGGCGGCCTGCAGAGCCGAGATCGGCGGCAGATGCTCGACCAGCGCTCCGCCCGCGAACGCGCTCACCATGATCGCGATGTAGAACCACAGCCATTGCTGGCTCACGAACGCGCTGCTGAGGCGAAAGCTCCGGCCGTTCTCGGCCAGCAGGGCGCCGCACAGCGTGCTGCCCGTCGCCATGGCGTAGGAGGTGAGCAGGAGCAGCGGCGCGAACGCGCCGGGCTCGGTCAGCCGCGTCATCCAGCCATAGGCGCCGGCCGCACAGAGGCTCGCGATGATCAGGTAGCTCTTGCGGCGATAGCCGAACAGCGGGACGAAGTCGGAGACGAGCCCGAAGACGGGCTTGATGATCCAGGGGAAATTGAGCACCGCGAAGTAGGCGGCGACCTCGACCGGAGTCCAGCCGCCGACTTTCAGATAGGACGTGAGCGGCTGATAGATGATGCCGACCCGCGCCTGGCCGATCCCCTCGACCAGATAGACGATGGCGAAGAAGAGCATGAGCCGGCGGATGTGCCGATCGTTTTCTCCTGTCCGCGCGAATGCAGCGTGGTCGATGGAAATTCCTCCGGAGCCCCGGAGTCTATGGGCTTTGTGAATGGTCGTGAAGGTCGCAGGCGGTCCTGAAAAAATGCCGGCATGACCATCTGTCGTGAACGCGAAGCAGCCTGCGTCTGCGGGCAGCTCCGGATCAGGCTGGGCGGCGACCCGTAGCTCGTCTCGTCCTGCCATTGTCTTGCCTGCCAGCGCCGCACCGGCGCAGTGTTCGGTTCGACGAATGGTTGCCGTTTCCGGAGGCCATCCCTGACACCGAAAGAATCCGGCGTAGGTTCTGTAGAATTCTGCACGCGAGCGAATGGCGCCGCGAGGCTCGCCGAAACTTACGAAACGATACCCCGCGCTCTGCACAATCTTCTCGATACGAAGTTCGCCTAGAAACGTGCGCAGCAACAGATTCTCAGGCGAACAATGTTTTGGATGAACGGCAATCCCAGCTCGCCCGCCCGTCGTTTCCGTTCGGCAGGCGTGCGCGGACGTCGTAGGGACGATGTGACTTTCATCGCCATCGCTGCCCTGCTGGCCATCCTTTTCATCACGCAGGCGGGTTGGATGGTCGTGCAGCAGGTCCATCCCTAGGCTGGAACCTCTTGCCCCCGAAAGCACCAAGAGGCCGGTGTCGACATGGTGAAGGCTCGTGCGGTTCATGCGAGCATGGTTGTGCTCGCCGTCGTTGGGGCATTGGCGGCTGCAGGCTGCGTCTCGACCGATCAGCCGTCGTCCCCCGCCCTGGCCGCCGATGCGAAACCTGCTGCAGAAGCGAAAGCCGAACTGCCGCCCAGCGCCTACCTCAGCATGCTTCGCAGCCATGGCATCGGTGCGGCAATCCCCACCCGAGGCAAGTTCGTCCTCGTCAACATCCCTTCCTTCGAGCTGATCGCCCTGGAGGACGGCTCTCCTGTGCTGCGCAGTCGCGTGGTGGTCGGCCAGCCCAAGGCTGCCACGCCCGAAATGCTGTCCTCGATGTTCGCCCTCCGATTCAATCCCTCCTGGACGCCAACGCCGTCGATGATCCGCAATGAAGGGCTGCACTACATGCCGCCCGGCCCTCAGAACCCTCTCGGCAGGGTCATGTTCGATCTCGACAACGACGAGTTCATCTATCTCCACGACACAAATGAAAGAGCGCTTTTCAATCGGCCCCAACGTGCCTTGAGCCATGGCTGCGTCCGCGTGGAACAGGCGCGCGCCTTGGCGGCCTGGGCACTCGGCGTCTCGGAACTGGAGATCGATGCAATGATTGCCAAGGGCACCTATTCCGAGCCGTTGCCGGAAGTGATCCCAGTGTCTCTCGCCTACCATACTCAGTTTCCCGACGAGTCCGGCCAGATCGTCTCGTATCCCGACATCTATGGACATAACCACCGTGCCGAGCTGTCCGATCCGCCGACGACGTTACCGGAACGCTAGAGCGATCGCGTGACCGACTACTACCGAACCCACAGCGATCTTTCCGACCCGGGCCCGTCCCGGGAGAAGCTCGCGATGATTCCGCCCGATCTGCCGACGATGTGCGCCTTCATCCAGGGCATCGTCATACATGCCGACTGGGCCGCCGCTTACGGCGTGAAGGACGCCGCGCTGAGCCGTCAAACCTTGCCGGTCGAGCAGCGCCTGGCGCTGCTCGATCCGGAGAGATGGATCGACGTGCCGCCGGAGCGGCGGACGTCCGGCACTTGCCGGGACTATGCGCTGATGTTGTGCAGCCTGTTGCGCGAGCGCGGTGTCGCGGCGCGCGTGCGCTGCGGCTTCGCGACCTACTTCCGCGGCAACCCGTTCGAGGATCATTGGGTTTGCGAGTACCGGGTGGAAGGCGAAGACCGCTGGGCGCTCGCCGACGCCCAGCTCGATCCAATGATACGAGATCACCTGCTCATCCCTTTCGATCCGAGGGACCTGCCGGCAGGAGCCTTTCTCAATGCCGGCGAGGCCTGGACAGCATGGCGCGAGGGCCGGGCCGACGCAGACGCCTTTGGTCACGGTCCGGCCAGGGGCGCGTGGTTCCTGCGGGTCAACCTGATGCGCGACCTGCTTGCCGTGAACAAGCGGGAGATATCCGACTGGGACGCCTGGCGAATGTTTTCTCCCAAATGCAAGCTGCTCGACGCCGAGACGCTTGCCTCATGCGACCGGATCGCCGCCACGACCCGGCGGGTCGGTTTCTCGCCGCCTCCGGTCCGAGGTTGATGGCCGAAGAGGAGAATCCGCGCGCCGGGCGTCGCGAGAGGTCTTCGGGTCAGCGACCCTCGCGCCACCAGGCGCTGCCCAGCGCGACCAGGAAGGCGAGCGCCACCAGGATGCCCGGCAGCAGCGGCGTCTGGTTGATGCCGGCGACGGTGTAGCCCTCGTTGCGGCGCAGGCCGATCCAGTCCGAGCCGCCGGCGGCGCGGCCGGGGCGGACCGAGCGGATGTCGGGGTCGGGCGTGTCGGCCAGCCACTGGATGGTACCCCCCGAGGCCTCGACCAGCGGCTTCAGCTTGGCGTCGGTCGCGCGCACATCCGAGAATTCCAGCGGGTCGGGGTTGCCAACCGCGGCCACGGTGCGCAGCGTGCCGTCGTCGAAGCGGTAGAGGCCGGGCTTGTCGACATCGACAATCGCCTGGCCCAGGCCCGGTGCGATCTGGCGCAGCTCGAGCGTGCGCGTGGCGCCGGCGTTCGGCTGGTTAGGCGCCGGCGTGCCGGGCGGGGTCATGGTGACCTGCGGGAAGGTGGTCGAGAGCGTGCGGCGCGTGATCTCGATGCGTCCGCCGACCGAGGTGGCACGCAACGCCTCCTCCTCGAGGTCGGGCTCCTTCATCAGCCAGTGCGCGACGCGACGCACCAGCTCGGGCTGCGGCCCGCCGCCGTCGATGCCACGGTTCCACAGCCACAGGTGATCGGACAGGAGCTGGGCCACGCGGCCCTCCCCGACGCGGTCGAGCACGACCAGCGGCTTGTCCTCGGCGCCGGAGAGGATGGCGTTGCCGTGATCGGTGCGCGAGGTGACGAGGCGGAACCAGCGGCCCCACAGCGGCTCCTTCCCGGGCTCACCGGCCTGCGGCAGGTTCGCGCTGACGGGATGGCGCTGGCCAATCTCGGTGACCTTGGGCTTGAAGCCGGTCTCCAGCACGTCGCCGAGCGGCGCGGCCGGCAGGATGGCGCCGAGCGGCGTACGATAAAGCGAGCGCGCGGTGGCGAAGACCGGTCCAACCGAGACCAGCAGCGCACCACCGTTCTTCACGTATTCGCTGATGTTGCGGAAATAGTCGCGCGTGATCAGGTTCCCCGACTCGTAGCGGTCGAAGATGATCAGGTCGAATTCCTTCAGCTTCTGCTCGAACAGCTCGCGCATCGGAAAGACGATCAGCGACAGCTCGCGCACCGGCGTGAAATCGTCCTTCTGCGGCGTGCGCAGGATGGTGAAGTGCACCAGGTCGACCGCCGGGTCGCTCTTGAGCAGGTTCCGCCACGCCCGCTCGCCCTGGTAGGGCTCGCCGGAGACCAGCAGCACGCGCAACCGGTCGCGCACGCCGTTGATGGTGAAGATCGCGCGGTTGTTGTCGAGCGTCAGTTCGTTCGCGCCGGGCGCGACCTCGAGCTCGACGACGTTGGCGCCGGGATTGCCGACGGTGACCGGCAGCTCGACCGACTTGCCGACCGGCACGTCGAGGCGGCGCACGACTTCGCCGCCGACCGACAGCGTGACCGGCGCGGTGCCGCCGGCGGGATCCTCGATCCGGAACTTTGCGGTCACCTGGCGGCCGACCACGCCGAAGCGCGGCGACTGCTCGATCACGATCAGCCGGTCGCGCTCGTTCTTCTTGCCGGCGATCAGCGCATGGAGCGGCGCGGCGCCGAGCTCGGGCGGCAGGCCGGCGGGGACATCGTGAACCTGGCCGTCGCTCAGCAGCACCACGCCGGCCAGTCGCTCGGGCGGCACCTCGACCAGCGCCTGTCTCATCGCCTCGATCAGCCGTGTCCCGCCGGGCCGCTCACTGCCAAGCTGGATGTGTGACGGCGGCAGGACCGCCTCGCGCACTTCGAGGCCTTCCTGCTGGGCGAGCTTCTTCTTCAGCGCTTCGCGCGCGGCCTGGACCTGTGTGTGGCGGTCTCCGATCGCCATGGAGTCGCTGTCGTCGGTGACGACAAGCGCGACGTCGGCGATCGGCTTGCGCTGCTCCTCGATCAGGGCCGGGTTGGCCAGCGCCGCCAGCACGACGATGACGGCGAGGAAGCGCCACAGCAGGCCGCGCGCACGGGCGCGCAGGCCGAGCAGCACCAGCCCCAGCCCTGCGGCGCCGAGCGCGATCAGCACCGGCCACGGCAGCAGCGGGTCGAAGGCGACGGAGACCGCGGAGGTCGTGTTCATCGCCTGAGCCTTTGCATGATGTCCTGGATATGGACCTGGTCGTCCTTGTAGTTGCCGGTAAGGGCATGCATCACGAGGTTCACGCCGACCCGGAACGACATTTCCCGCTGGGTTTCGCCGCCCGGCGTCACCGGGTTGAGGCCGCGGCCGCGCTGGTCGGTCGCCCAGGCGCCGGCATAGTCGTTGGCGCCGATGATCAGGGTGGTGACGCCGTCATTGACCCGCCCGCCGCCGGACTCGATCCAGAGCTTGCCGCCGACCCAGCGGCCCGGCATGTCGGACAGAAGATAGAACGACTTGGTCAGCACGTGGTCGTGCGGCATGACGATCAGCGGCGGCGTCTCGATGCCGGACAGCAGCCGCTTGAGGTCGGGATTGCCTCCAACCGGCCGGTCGAACGACATCTGCTGGTCGCGGGTGTCGACGAACAGGATGCCGCCGGTGCGCAGGTAGCGGTCGAGCGCGGCCGACGCGCGCGGCGTGAGGTTGGGCTGGGTCGAGGTGATCGGCCAGTAGATCAGCGGATAGAGTCGCGGCTCGTCCTTCTCGAGGTCGAGACCGACTGGATCGCCGGGCTCGACCGAGGTGCGGTTGCGCAGGATCTCGCTCAACCCCTCGAGGCCGGCCTTGCTGATGTCGTCGACATCCTTGTCGCCAGTCACGATGTAGGCCAGCCGCACGTCGAGCGAGCCCTTGAGTGCCTGCTCCTCGCTGAGCGGCGCCGGGCCTGGCTTGTCGGGAGCCGGGGCGGCGGCACGCTGCGGCTGGGCGTGCGTATCGGGCGCCGTCGCGAACGCTGCGAAGCCGAGCAGCAGGGCGGCCGGCGCGGCGCGGCCGATGCGCACCGCGCGCGGCATCAGCCCGCGCAGCCAGAGCGACAGCAACAGGTCGAGCAGCAGCAGGATCGCTGCGGCGAGCAGGCACCAGCGGGCGAGATCGGTTTCGCCGCCTTCGGACAGGCGATCTGTCGCGACGCTGCCTGGGAGCACCAGGGGCTTGGGCGTCGCGACATGGCCGCCGATGTTGAAGGCGACCTGCGCATTCTCGTCGCCGTAGAAGCCCGGCGGCGTCGGAGGCCTGGGCTTGAAGGTCTGCTCGGCGTCGGCCGGCAGCATCTGCGCACCGGACGGCGGTGCGCCCAACCGGCCGAAGCCGTCGAGCGTGCGCCACGGCTTCAGCGCCTTGTTGATGCCGTCGCCCGCCACGCCGCGCGACAGGGTCACGAGCCGCTGCAGCATGTCCACGAACAACCCCGACAAGGCCATGTTGCTCCAGCCGGTATTGGCCGTGGTGTGGATCAGCACGAGGTAGCCCTGGCCGCGCTTCTCGGCGGTGACCAGCGGCGTACCGTCGGCCAGCCGCGCCCAGGTCTTGTCGGCGAGATCGGGAGTGGGCTCGGCCAGCACCTGCTGCTGGATGCGGACGTCCTTTGGCACCGGAATGCCGAGGAAGGGGCTGTTGGTCGGGAACTCGGCGAGCGCGCTCGGCTGGCCCCAGCTCATCACGCCGCCCAGCGCGCGGTCACCGAGGCGTAGCGGCGTCGGCACCAGCGTGTCGCCGCCGGCGGCGAGGTTGGGGCCGGCGAAGCGCACGGCGATGCCGCCGCGCTCGATCCACTTGGCGATCTCGTCGCGGTCGGTGGCCGAGGGCGAGGCCCCGTCGGGGATCAGCAGCACGGCGGTGCTGCGGGTCAGCACGGTCTCGCGGTCGCCGATGGTGAGGCTGACATAGGGATCGAGCGCGCGCTCGAGGAAGTAGACCTCCTGCAACAGCGGCTGGCCGGTGGCCGAGGCGCGCTCGCCCAGGATGGCGACGGGACGGCGACGATTGCGCTCGTCGAGCAGCACGGCGCTGCCCGCGCCGCCCTGCGCCTCGATATCGAGGCGGGACATGCGATTGCGCAGCTCCGGCGGCGCCGGCAGCACGCCTTCGCCCTTGGTTGCCGACGCCGCGAAGTCGAGCTCGATGCGGGCGACCACGCGGCCCTGGTCGTCGGATGCCTGGATCGCAGTCTTGCGCGGCCCGTCGGCGATCGGGCGCAGCGCCGTCACCTTGAGGTCGCGGCCCTCTGCGGCGGGCGGCATCAGCAGCAGCGGCGTGCTGGAGGCGTCGGGCAGCACGACCTGCAGCCCGTCGAACTTCTGCAGCCGTTCGGTGAGCTTGGCTGAGCCGTCGTCGTCGAGCCCGTCGCTCAGCCACACGACATACGCGCTGGGATCGAGCCTGAGCTGGTCGATCTCGTTGGCCGCGACCGCGCGGTCGGTCGGCCACGGCTTGGGCCGGAAGGCGCGCAGGATGGTGCGCATCTCGTCCGGGCGCAGTGCGCCCTTGCGCACGGCGGGGGCGTCGAGCGGCGCGGGCGCGGTGCCGACCAGCGCGACCAGCCGGCCGGCGCGCTCGGCACGCTGGATCAGCCGCTCGGCGTGCGCGATGCGGGTCGTCCAGCCCGGCGCCGACGACCAGCCGTCGTCGACCACCAGCAGGAGCGGCCCCTTGCCCGGCAGCTCGGTCTGCGGATTGAGGAGAGGCCGCGCGACGGCGAGGATCAGCGCGGTCGCCAGTAGCAGGCGCAGCAGCAGCAGCCACCACGGCATCTTCATCGGCGTCTGCTCGCTGGGCTCGAGCCCGATCAGCAGCCGGATCGCCGGGAACCGGACGAGGCGCGGCAGCGGCGGGATCAGGCGCAGCAGCCAGTAGATCACCGGCAGCACCAGCAGCAGCGCCAGCATGCCGGGAGCCGCGAAGGCGAACGCGCCGAGGCTCAGCATGTCCGTGTCTTCACTGGGAGCGCGGCTCTCCAGAGCCGCTCATGGAGTGTCGCAATCCGAAGAAGAGCGGCTCTAGAGAACCGCGCTCCCAGCAAGACCCTGAGCGCCACCGGAGTGGCGTGGTCCCAGCGATGACCTTGCGTTACGGACATAGTCATGCCGCGTTCAACCGACGGAGGTCCGCCATGGCGAGGTAGAGCGACAATAGCACCGTCTGCGGCGGACGGTCGGTTCGATGCATATGCACGGTCCAGCCGGCCGAGCGCGTCAACCGCTGCAGGCCTTCCTTCTGTGCCGCCAGCCGCGCGCCGTAGGCGGTGCGCACGGACTCTACGCGGCGGATCGTGTGCTGGCCTTCCGCTTCGAGGCCCTCGAACTTCACATGGCCGTTGAACGGCAGGTCCTCTTCCGCGGGATCGAGCACCTGCACCAGATGGCCGCGCACGCCGGCGCCCGCGTAGTGACGGATCACCGCCTCGACCGTGTCGAGCGGATCGAGCCAATCCGATACCAGCACGACAGTGCCATGGGGCGGCAGTGGCACCAGTGGTGGCAGGCTGGGGGGCTTGCGATCGGGATCGCGCGTCTCGTCGAACAGGGTTTCCGCCACACGCCGCACGGCGACCCGGCCGGTGATCGGCCGCTGTCCTGTCCCGAGCACGGCGACCCGCTCGCTGGCGTCGCTCAGCAGGCTGGCGAGGGCGAGCGTGATCAGCTCGCCGCGCACGGCCTTGGTGTCGATGTTCTTCAGCGAGGCGTATTGCATGGACGGTGAGGCATCGCGCCACAGCCAGACCGAAGCGGCGGCCTCCCATTCGGTCTCGCGGACGAACAGGTGCCGGCTGCGCGCGCTCTGGCGCCAGTCGATCTGGCTGGCGCTGTCGCCGTCGCGATACGGACGGTATTGCCAGAAGGCATCGCCCTGGCCGACGCGGCGACGGCCGTGCACGCCCTGGATCACGGTGGCGGCGACACGATCGGCAGCGACCATCAACGCCGGCAGGGTGCCGGCGAGCTCGAGCGAACGATGAAGGGTTGACGGATCGGCCATTGGCTCCTGGCGGTGCAATGCCTAGGCCAGATTACGCGATCCGTGCGCACATCTGGGCAATTACGGTCTCCACCGTGACACCTTCGGCCCGGGCCGAGAAGTTCACGGCCATGCGATGGCGGAGGATCGGCCCTGCAAGTGCCACGACATCGTCAACCGACGGGGCCAGCCGGCCCTGGATGATGGCGCGGGCGCGGGCCGCCAGCATGAAGGCCTGGCTGGCGCGCGGGCCGGGACCCCACGCGACCCGCTGCCGCACGACCTCGAGATCGCTGGTTTCGGGACGGCCGGCGCGGACCAGCTTCAGGATCGCATCGACCACGCTTTGGCCGATCGGCAGGCGGCGGACAAGCGCCTGCGCCGCCATCAGATCGGTCGGCGTCAACGCCTGAACGGCGACCGGCATGTTGGCGCTGGTCGTTGCGATCATGATCTCCCGCTCGGCTTCCTCGTCGGGATAGCCGACGTCGATCTGCAGCAGGAAGCGGTCGAGCTGGGCTTCCGGCAACGGATACGTGCCTTCCTGCTCCAACGGGTTCTGCGTGGCGAGCACGTGGAACGGCGCCGGCAGGTCGTAGCTCTTGCCGGCGACGGTGACGTGACGCTCCTGCATGGATTGCAGAAGTGCAGACTGTGTGCGAGGGCTGGCTCGGTTGATTTCGTCGGCCATCAGCAACTGCGCGAAGACCGGTCCCTGGATGAAGCGGAAGGAGCGGCGGCCGCCGTCGCTCTCTTCGAGCACCTCGGAGCCCAGGATGTCGGCCGGCATCAGGTCGGGCGTGAACTGGATGCGCTTGCTTTCCATGCCGAGCACGGTGCCGAGAGTCTCGACCAGCTTGGTCTTGGCGAGGCCCGGCACGCCGATCAACAACAGATGACCACCCGATAGAAGCGCAACGAGTGTTTGATCGATGACGTGCTGCTGGCCATAAATGACCTTGCCGATGGCCGCACGGGCCGCCTGCAACTGGCCGCCCAGCCGCTCGATGTCGGCCAGGGCGGAAAGGGCGTCGGCGTCGGTCGCGGTCGAAGTGTCGGGTGCCACCAGGCGCTCCATTCGGTCGGTAGGAAACAAGTTTGAGGGAAGCCCAGAATTGAGGCCGGAACAAGGGCATGACGGTTGAAGAAATTGTGCGCCGGGTGCGTGAGAGAAGCATCCGGTTGGCATCGGGATTGCCCGTCGCTACGCCGCCGATCGGCAACGACTTCTCCTTGAGCGGCATCGTTCCAATCCCGGAGACATGGAAACCTGCGTCCGTGCTGGTGCCGCTGGTCAATCGTGCGGCGGGCATCACGGTGCTGCTGACCCAGCGCACGGCAGACATGCCGAGTCATGCCGGCCAGGTCGCCTTTCCCGGGGGCCGGCGCCAAGCGAGCGACATCGATGCCGCGGCGACTGCCTTGCGCGAGACCGAGGAGGAGGTCGGCATTCCAGCGCGCTTCGTCGACGTGGTCGGTGCGGTCGATCTCTACCACACCGGCACCGGCTACGAGATCACGCCGATCGTCGGCATCGTGACGCCAGGTTTCACAATTCGTGCGGATCCGCGCGAGGTCGCCGATGTCTTCGAGGTGCCGCTCGAGCATTTCCTCGACGAGGTCAACCACAAGATCGACAGCCGGCAATACCAGGGCCGCGAGCGGCGCTACTACGCCATGCCGTACGGCGAGCGCTATATCTGGGGCGCCACCGCCGGCATGCTGAAGAACCTGCACTTCATCCTGACCGCCAAAGAGACTGAGGTGGCGTAGCCCGCGTGCGCAGAAGCCGATCAGTCGGCGGCCGGCGCCTTGCCGTAATCGGCGTCGCTGACAGGTTCGAGCCATGTCGTGGCCTGGCCCTTCTCATCGGTCTCCGACATCGCCAGATGGCACATCATGGCGTCGGGTGCAGAGCCGTGCCAATGCCGTGCATTCGGCGGAATCACCACGGTGTCTCCTGGCCGAATCATCTGCACCGGCTGGCCCTCGAGCTGGTAGCGCCCGATGCCGGACAGCACGTAGAGGATCTGGCCGACCGCGTGCTGATGCCAGTTGGTGCGCCCACCGGGCATGAACGTGACGCGCGAAGCCCGCAGCTTCGACGGGCCTTCGGGCGCCCAGACCGGGTCGGACATGACCGGCCCGACAAAATTCGCCATCTCTGCCTTGGACGTCTGGCGCGTGCCAGCGCGCATGATCCTGGGTTTCATCTGGTTTTCCTCCTGGAGCCTGCACCGTACGTTCATTGCCGGATCACGCCAAGTGAGGGATGTTTGATCATCAGATCGCCTGCACCTGGCCGCCGTCGATGTCGAGCATGATGCCGGTCATGAAGCTGGCCCGCGGCGAGGCGAGGAAGACGACGGCCGAGGCAAGCTCGCGCGGCTCGCCGAAGCGCTTGAGCAGGGTCACGTCGGCCAGGATGCGCCGGGCCTCGGCTTCGGAGACGTCGAGCTCGGCCGCCTTCTCCTTGGTCAGATAGACCATGCGTTCGGTGTCGATTGGGCCGGGATTGATCGCGTTGACCCTTACGTTGAACGGCGCCGCGGCTTCGGCGAGCACCTTGCTGGCGTTGATCAGCGCGGCATTGGTGACGCCCGCCGTCACCGAATAGGTGCGGGGCTGGCGGCCATGCGTACCGGCCATGAAGAGGATGCAGCCGGAGCGCTGCGCCTGCATCGCCTTGAACGCCTCGCGGGCGATGCGGATCTGCGCCACCACCTTGACGTCGAGCGCCTCTCGCCAGCCGTCGTCGGTCATCTCGTCGAACGGCGCCGTCTTCGGTCCGATCGAGTTGCAGATCATGGCGTCGAGCCGGCCATGCTTCTGCATCGTATCGTGCACGAGGGCAGCGATGTCTGCCTCCACCGTGCAGTCGGCACGACAGGCGATGACTGTGCCGCCGGTCTTGCGCGCGATCTCCTCGGCGCTCGTTGCGAGCCGCGCCTGGTTGCGGGCGGCGATGACTGTGATCGCGCCTTCGGCCGCGAATTCCTCGGCGATGGCGCGGCCCAGCCCGCCGCTCGCCGCCGTCACCACGGCGACCTTGCCGCGCAATCCGAGATCCATGCTGCTCCCCCATCGACGCACTGATGGCGGGTCACTATACAAGAGTGAGGCCAAAGAGGTTTCATGCGCATCGTCTTGCTGGTGTTCGTCTTCGTGACGGCGCCGACTGCGGCCTTCTTCCTGTGGGCGTGGGCGGTCAAGATCAAGCAGGAGCGCAAGCTCGCCGGCACCTTGCCGGAGTGGCAGGACATGCCGCTCACCTGGCTCGCCATTGCAGGCCTGGTATGTGCCATCGTGGGCTTCATCGTCATGTTCTTCACCCAGGACCAGGGCTACGGCGGTCTGTTCGCCCTATGATCGCGGCCGGAAAGATCGAGGCGTCGGCCTGGATGGCCGATGCGTCCTCGCAACGTCTATTTGCCGCGCTCGGGGCCGCCGGCATCGTGGCGCGATTCGTTGGCGGCTGCGTGCGCAACGCGGTGCTCGGAAAAACCGCCGATGACCTCGACCTTGCGGTCGACAAGCCGCCGGAGAGTGTGATGCGCGCGCTCGAAACGGCCGGCATCAAGGTCGTTCCGACCGGATTGAAGC
Source organism: Reyranella sp. (assembly GCF_965279465.1). NCBI lineage: Bacteria > Pseudomonadati > Pseudomonadota > Alphaproteobacteria > Hyphomicrobiales > Reyranellaceae > Reyranella > Reyranella sp. Next base: position 602,053 of record NZ_OZ257242.1, on the reverse strand, counting down.
ACGGCACGGTGACGGCGATCGCCAATTCGCAGGTCTTCGAGCTCACGACCCTGCGCCGTGACGTCGAGACTGACGGGCGCCGTGCCGTCGTGGCCTTCACCGACGACTGGCTCGAAGATGCCGGCCGCCGCGACTTCACCTTCAACGCGCTTTACGCCGATCCCGACGGCACGCTGTACGATCCGTTCGACGGCCGCGCCGATCTCGCCGCAGGCAGGGTGCGGTTCATCGGCGATCCCGACACGCGCATCGCCGAGGATCGTCTCCGCGTGCTGCGCTTCTTCCGTTTCCACGCCTGGTATGGGCGCCCGCCGCTCGACGGGCCGAGCTACCAGGCCTGCGCGCGCAACGCGGCGTCGCTCGGCGGCCTGTCGGGCGAGCGGGTGCGCAAGGAGTTGCTGCGCACGCTCGAGGCGTCAGCCGCGCCCGATGCGTTCGGGGCGATGCGCGAAGCCGGCGTGCTCGACCGCTGGCTGCCCGAGTACGCCGGCTCGGCGCGGCTGCGCGCGTTGATTGCGCGCGAGGACGAGCCCGACGGGCTGCGGCGTCTGGCGGCGATCCTGCCGACGGGTGCCGATGCCACGGCCATCGGCAAGCGGCTGAAGCTTTCCACGCAGGAAGCCATGCGCCTCGACGTCATGCTGGCGCGCAAACCCGAGATCGACATCGCGGGTGGGCCGCGCGCCTGGCGAGAGGGCGTCTATCGCTTGGGCAATGGCCTCTACATCGATCGCCTGCTGCTCGCGGTCGACGCGCCCGGCGACTGGCGGGCTGCGCTCGCGATGGCACGCGCCTGGACGCCGCCCGAGCTGCCGGTTAGCGGAGGCGATGCTCTGAAGCTCGGCCTCAGGCCCGGGCCGAGGGTCGGTGCGCTGCTCGACGCGGTCGAGCGCTGGTGGGTCGACGGCGACTTTACCGCCGACCGTGCAGCCTGCCTCGCCGAACTCGAACGATTGGCGCGCGCGACATGATCCGGCCGGGCCTTACCTTCGTGCTGTGGCTTGCCATTGCCGTGCTGGTGCTGGTGAACGACATGATCGGCGACACCGTCATCGCCGACCGCCTGCCGACGATCGCGATCGAATGGTACAAGGTGCTGGTGCCGCTGCCTTATGTGGTGCTGATGGCGATCATCCATGCACGGCGTACCGCGGGGCCGAGGTGGTTCGAGGCGGCACTGCTCGCATCGCTGCTCTGGCCGCCGACCACGGTGCTTGCCGAGTATCTCTATGGATACCATACCTTCGAGCAGGAGCCCGCCAAATTCCTCGACCGCTTCGCCGTCTGGTGGGGCGCGCCCTATCCGTTGCTGGTCTTCGTGCTGTTCGCTGCGCCGCTCGCTGCTGGCTGGCTGATCAATCGCGGCCGTCGCATGTGAGCACAAATCTCCGTCGTCCCGACCGGAGCGAAGCGGAGTGGAGGGACATATTCATATGACTGCTGCCGACATGACGGGGAAATGGCTCAGGGCCACCGCGCTTCCGGCGGCAGCGACATCAGGATCGCCTCGACGTTGCCGCCGGTCATCAGGCCGAACTTGGTGCCCCGGTCGTGCAGCAGGTTGAACTCGACATAACGGCCGCGGCGCACGAGCTGGTGTTCGCGCTCGGCCGGCGTCCAGGGCTCGTTCATGTGCGCGCGCACGATCTTCGGATAGACCTCGAGGAAGGTCTCGCCGACGGCACGGGTGAAGGCAAAGTCCCCGGCGAAGTCGTCCTCGAGGTAGTCGTAGAAGATGCCGCCGACGCCGCGTGGCTCGCTGCGATGAGGCAGATAGAAATATTCGTCGCACCATTTCTTGAAGCGGGCGTAGCTGTCGTTGCCGTGCGTGGCGCACGCGGCCTGCAGGGCGCCGTGGAAGATGCGCGTGTCGCTGTCGTTCGGCACCATCGGCGTGAGGTCGGCGCCGCCGCCGAACCATGCCTTGGTGGTGGCAATGAAGCGCGTGTTCATGTGCACGGCCGGCACCCGCGGCGATCGCATATGTGCCACGAGTGAAATGCCTGAGGCATGGAAGCGCGGGTCGTCGGCGGCGCCCGGGATCTGCTTGCGAAATTCCGGGCTGAATTCGCCGAACACCGTCGAGACGTTGACGCCGACCTTTTCGAACACGCGGCCACGCATGATCGACATCACGCCGCCTCCGCGATCCTCGCCGGCCTCGCCGCGCTCACGCTGCCAGGCCTTGCGCTCGAAGCGGCCGGGCAGCAGCTCGGCGTGCATGCCCGTGAGCTCGGTCTCGATCCTCTCGAATTCGGCACAGAGGCGGTCGCGCAAAGCTTCGAACCAGGCGCGCGTGGCGATCTTGGCGGCGGTGATGTCGGTCATGTGGCGGCTGGGAATCCGGAGGTCTGGCGCAGGGCCTCGCTCAATACCATTGCCGCGGCCAGCGCGACATTCAGCGACCGCGCGCCTTTTTGCAGAGGCACGCGGACCCGGAGGTCGGCGTCGGCATGGACCTCGGCCGGAACCCCGGCGCTCTCGCGGCCGAGCAATAAGGTGTCGTCGGGCTCGAAGCTCGCCTGTGGCAACGAGATGGCGCCCGAGGTGGTGAGCAGGACCAGCCGGCCGGGCGGGCGGTCGCGCCGGAAAGCGACCCAGGAGTCATGCCGGTGGAGCTGCGCCAGGTCGTAATAATCCATCGCGGCGCGGCGGATTCGCTTGTCGTCGACCGGAAAGCCACACGGCTCGATGACGTCGAGCGGCGTGCCCATACAGGCGGCAAGGCGAATGAAAGCCCCGAGATTCTGGGGTATATCGGGCTCATAAAGAGCGAGGCGCATTGAATTCCTTCCTTCGGTCGTCCGCGTCGCGAAAAAGCGGCGAATGCGGCACCCTGTCACAGCGGCTTTCCGGCCTGCCTGCGACCAATCAGAGCCTTGAAACAAAAGGGGCTTTCTCGTCTATAAGCGTAACTCCTCGGGGGATGTAATAAGCAATGGCTTCCAGCACCATTCCGTCCGGCGCCCACGGCGATCCGACGCGGCGTGATTTCATCATGGTCGCGACAGGCGCCATGGCGGCTGTCGGCGCGATCGCGACGGCCTGGCCCTTCATCAACAATCTCAATCCCGCGGCCGATACGCTGGCACTCGCCTCGATCGAGGTGAACGTCCAGCCGGTCGCCGTGGGCCAGGCGATCACGGTGAAGTGGCGCGGCAAGCCGGTCTTCATCCGGCATCGCACCCCGGCGGAGATCAAGGCGGCCGAGGACGTGAAGATGTCCGAGCTGCCGGACCCCCAGACCGACAATGCCCGCGTCACCGACAGTGCCAAGAAGGTGCGGCCGGAGTGGCTGATCATCGTCGGCGTCTGCACCCATCTCGGTTGCGTGCCGCTGGGCAACAACCCGGGCGATCCGCGCGGCGAGTACAATGGCTGGTTCTGCCCCTGCCACGGTTCGCAGTACGACACGTCCGGACGCATCCGCAAGGGGCCTGCGCCCACGAACCTGGTAGTTCCGGACTACCTCTTCACGTCCGATACGCTCGTCAAAATCGGCTAGCGCCAGGAGTCATTGATGGCCTCGTCTCACGGCGCTCCGCCGGTCTTCAACAACAAGGTGGTCGCCTGGATCGATCACCGCCTGCCGATCTTTTCGTATATCGAGAAGGAGTATCACACCTTCCCGACGCCGCGGAATTTCAACTACTTCTGGAATTTCGGGGCAATCGCCACGGTGATGCTGGTGGTGATGATCGCGAGCGGCATCGTGCTGGCCACCAACTACACGCCGCACGTGCTGATGGCCTTCGATTCGGTCGAGCGCATCGACCGCGACGTGCCGCAGGGCTGGCTGCTCCGCGACATGCACATGAACGGTGCATCGTTCTTCTTCATTGCCGTCTACATCCACATCTTCCGCGGCATGTACTACGGCTCCTACAAGGCGCCCCGCGAGCTGCTGTGGATCCTGGGCGTGCTGATCTTTTTGCTGATGATGGCAACCGGCTTCATGGGCTATGTGCTGCCATGGGGCCAGATGAGCTTCTGGGGCGCCACTGTCATCACCAGCCTGTTCTCTGCCATTCCGGTGGTCGGCGATTCGATCGTGACCTGGCTGTGGGGCGGCTTTGCGGTCGACAATCCCACGCTCAACCGCTTCTTCGCCCTGCACTACCTGTTGCCGTTCGTCATCGTCGCGGTGGTGGCGCTGCATGTCGTGGCGCTGCACGTGCACGGCTCGAACAATCCGCTGGGCATCGACCCGAAGGGCCCGCAGGACACCGTGCCGTTCCATCCGTACTACACGATGAAGGATGGCTTCGGCGTCATGTGCTTCATGATCGTCTACGCCGCTTTCGTGTTCTTCGCGCCCGACTACCTGGGCCATCCCGACAATTACACGCCGGCCAATCCGCTGGTGACCCCGGCGCACATCGTGCCCGAATGGTACTTCCTGCCGTTCTACGCAATCCTGCGTGCCGTTCCCGACAAGCTGGGTGGCGTGCTGGCGATGTTCGGCGCCATCGCGATCTTGTTCGTGCTGCCCTGGCTCGACACCTCGCGCGTGCGCTCTTGCGTGTTTCGGCCGATCTACAAGTGGTTCATGTTCGTGCTGGTGATCGACGTGATCGTGCTGGGCTGGTGCGGCGCGAACCCGCCGGAAGGCTTCTTCGTCCCGCTCTCGCGAGTCGCCACGCTCTACTACTTCTTCCACTTCATCGTGCTGCTCCCGATCCTGGGCAAGATCGAGCGGCCTCTGCCATTGCCGGCCAGCATTGCCGACTCTGTGCTCAAGAAGAAGGTGGCGTGAGCACCATGCGCAAGTTTCTCGCCTCGGGCGCGATCGCCCTCGCAGCCCTCACCGCCGGCGCGGTCGCCATAGCGGCCGAATCGGTCGTGCATCCGCCGCACAAGCATTGGCACTTCCAGGGCCCGTTCGGCACCTATGACAGGGCCGCCGCGCAACGCGGTTTCCAGGTCTACAAGGATGTCTGCGCGGCCTGTCACTCCCTGTCGCTCCTGTCCTATCGCAACCTGACGGAACTTGGCCTAACCGAGGATCAGGTAAAGGGCATCGCGGCAGAGTTCCAGGTGCCCGACCTCAGCGACGACGGCTCGCCCATCGAGCGTCCGGCGCGCCCCTCCGATCGCTTCAAGAAGCCGTTCCCCAACGCGCTGGCCGCGGCGGCCGCCAATGGCGGCAAGGCGCCTCCCGACCTCAGCCTCATCGTCAAGGCGCGCGAGGGCGGGCCGGACTACATCCATGGTCTGCTGACCGGCTACGTGCCGTTCGAGAAGCTCACGCCGGAGCAGGTCAAGGAGTTTGCCGTCACCAAGGACGACAACTTCAACCTCTATTTCCCGGGCCACAAGATCGCCATGCCGCCGCCGCTCAGCGACGACAAGGTGACCTATGTCGATGGCACCAAGGCGACGGTCGAGCAGATGTCGACCGACGTCACGGAGTTCCTCGCCTGGGCGTCGGAGCCGCACCTCGAGGCGCGCAACCGCACTGGCATCCGGGTCGTGCTCTTCCTGCTCGCGCTTGCCGGCCTGATGTATGCCGTGAAGCGGCAGGTCTGGGCCGACAAGCACTGATCCGGCCGCGCAGGCCAAAAATGGAAAAGCCGCGGTGTTCCGCGGCTTTTTTGTTGGTCGGCTGCCTTGATCGGCGCGGGAGCCGAGCTGGCGGAAACGATTCTTTCGCGGGCCCGCGAGGCTCACGGCTCGACGAGCGCGATCCCCAGGCCCGGCTGTTTCCGGCGGCGCAGATGCGCGGGAGTCTCCACCACAGTTACTTCGAGAGTCGGCCGCACGATCCCTTTCAGGAAGTGCCCTCCACGCGTGGTGCCGTCCTGCAAGCCGAGCACGGCGTGCATGTGGAGGCTCGCCTTGCCGTCGTCGGCGATCGCAATGTCGCCCAGCAAGCTCAATCCCTCGCACTGCTGGTCGATCTCGATCGGGCGGTACGTCTTGGCTCGGAGGTCGAACCATCCGACGGTTACGCGCTCGAAGGCGCCGAGGGCGCTCAGCGAGGCGCCGCCCAGATGATTGCGATTGGCGAAGTCGGTGAGGGCGGAGAACGCTTCGTCGCCGGCATCCAGCACGACAACGAAGGTGCGCTCACCCGCCTCCTCCCAGACCAACCGGGACTTCATCGCCAAAAGAGGGCCAGCAGGATGATGATCGGAATGGGAACACCCAGCAGCCAAAGTAGAATTCCGCGACCCATGACAGTCTCCTTTGAGAGCGAGCAACGACGGGGAGAGCGGAAGCGGGCTGCTCTTCCTTCTCACCCCTGACGGTAGTGAACATGTTGCGCGCGTATGTTGTTCGTTGAGCGCTAACGTCGAGTTGTGGGGAATGGTTGCGGGACTGCGCGCCGATGACGGCGTTAGGCTGCGGCCCTAGTTCCACGCCTGCAGAATCTCCTCGCTCGTCGCCGTCGCAATCTGCTGCGAGAAGCGTTCGCGATAGAGCAGCAGAAGGGCGTCATGCGTGGCGTCGCTCACGCTGCACAGGGCATCGGTGGCGAGCACGACATGGAAACCGAGATCGAGCGCCGACATGACGGTCGCCAGTACGCACACGTCGGTCTCGCCGCCGCTCATGATCAGCGTGTCCGCGCCCTGCGACTTGAGCCATGGTGCGAGCCTGGGATTGCCGAACGCCGAATAGACCGCCTTGTCACAGAGACGGGCGGGCGGCATGAGCCCGCGCAGCGGCTCGACGAGTTCAAGCAGGCGTCTATCGAGCTTTTCCCGCGTCATGGCCTGCCAGCGGCGATAGTAGTCCTGCCACGCGCCCGGCATGTCCTCGGACCGCCGCGGCGGGATGAAGCGCGTGAACACCGTACGCTCGGGATGACGCCGCGCCAGCTCGACGACCATCGGCAGGATGCGCGGCAGCCAGGGCACCGACCACGGTCCCGGCTCGGCGAACAGGAGCTGCATGTCGATGGCGAGATGGACCGCCGAGCCGAGACGCAGATCGGTCACGGCTATCGGCCGCCGTCGAACCGGCGCGTGCCAATCTCCAGGAGCTGCGCGGCGCGCTCGGGGCCCCGGCGGTCCAGAACCTCGAGCGTCTTACCGTTGAAGCCCGCGTAATGGATGAAGAAGGATTCGATCTCCTCGAGCAGACGAGGCCGGAGGTCGGCGAGCGCTTGTACATGCCCGTGCGCGGGTGCGTGCCTGGCCACGGCGAGAAAGCGGTCGTTGCGTTTCCATTCTCCCCGGCCCTCGCGCTGACGCACCTCGAGCACGCCGATCAGGCGCGCCGCCACCACGCAGCCGGGCGGCACGCCGTGATCGAGGAACAGCAGCACGTCGAGCGGATCGCCGTCGTCGCCCCGGGTCGAGGGCAAGAAGCCGAAATCGTACGGAAACGACAATCCCTCGGCGAGTACGGAGCCGAGGCGCAAGGCGCCATGCTCTCGATCGTACTTGTACTTGTTCCTGCTGCCCTTGGGCGTTTCGACGACCACGGTGACGTCTCCCGTTTCGCGGTCGCGGACGGGCAGATCGATCAGGGACGGCGAGGATTTCTCGGATCCGGCCATGCGCCAATAACGGCGCCCTCGGCTCAATGTTGCAGCCGTCGACCCTATCTCTTCAGCCGCCGCTCGATCGCCTCGTGGCGGGCGAGCAGCTTGCGGGCACGGTCGATGACCGGGATGTCGATCATCTTGCCGTCGACCGAGAAGGAGCCGCGGCCGTCGGCGGCCGCTTTCCTGTTGGCCTCGATCAGCTTCAGCGCATGGGCCACTTCCTCGGCCTTCGGCGTGAAAGCCTCGTTCAGGGCCGTCACCAGGCCGGGATGGATGCAGGTGCCGCCGGAAAAGCCGAAGCGGCGCGCGCGTTCGGCGCTTTTTCGGTAGGCGTCGGGATCGGAATAGTCGGCGACGGTGCCCAGGATGCCGATCATCGGCACGCCATGCGCCTGCGCCGCGAACGCTACCATGCGCTTGGGCAATTCGAGCGTCTCGTCGCCCGGCACCGAGCCCGTCTCCAGCGCGAAATCCTCGCCGCCGAGCATCATGGCGATGACCCGCGGGCCATGCTCGGCGATGTCGTTGATGTGCGCGAGCGCGCGCGGATGCTCGATCATCGCGGCGAAGCCGATGCCGCCGATCGGCAGGCCGCGTTCCTTCTCGAGCTCTGTCACGATCTCGTCGAGCAGGCGCAGGTGCTGCACGCCCTCGGCCTTGGTGACGAACAGCGCCGACAGGCCCGGTCGCACCGCGGCCTCGATGTCGGCGACGGCCATGCGCATCGGCCGGTTGATGCGGACGGCGACGTCGGCGCCGCCGCGGGCGACCTTCGACATTGTCTCGACCAGCATGGCGCGCGCCTCGGGCTTCTGTGCCGGCTGCACGCTGTCCTCGAGATCGACCAGCACGCAATCCGCGCCACGCTCGTGCGCCTTGTCGATGAACTTCGGGACGTTGCCCGGCACGTAGAGGATCGAGCGCCAGACGGGCGGCGTGGGGCGCATCACTTGATCACTCCAGCCTGCTTGAGCTTGTCGTACTCGGTCTCGCCGAGCAGGGGCTTCAGCAGTGCCTCGTTGTGCTCGCCGATCTTCGGCGCTGCGGACTTCAGGGCGCCCGGCGTGCCGGAGAGGCGAGGCACGACCGGATGCGTCGGCAACTCGCCCATCGTCTCGTCGGGAATCTCGATCAATGCCTCGCGCTCCAGGACATAGTCGTCCTGCGTGATCTGGGCGATGTCGTAGACCGGGCCGATGGTGACACCCGCCTCATCGAAATACCTGAGATTCTCGGCGAGATCGCGGGCGCCGACGAACTCGCCGATCATGCGGTCGAGCTCGAGACCGTTCTTGACGCGCTCGATGTTGGTCGAGAAGCGCGGATCCTTCACGAGCTCGGGTCGGCCGATCTTGACCAGCACGCGTTCGGCCATGCCTTGTGTCGAGGCCGACAGGCAGACCCAGTGACCGTCCTTTGTCTGATAGACATTGCGCGGCGCGGCATTGGTCGAGCGGCTGCCCGTACGGACTTTCACCTCGCCGGTCAGTTTGTAGTTGGCCGCCTGCGGTCCGAGCATCGAATACAGCGGATCGAACAATGGCAGGTCCATCACTTGGCCCTGGCCGCCGTTCATCTCGACCTCGCGTAGCGCGACCAGGACCGCGCCGTAGCCGTTCAGCGCCGCCATGCAGTCGGCGAGATACATCGGCGGCAGCACCGGTTCGCGATCGCCGAAGCCGTTCATCGAGGCGAAGCCCGAATAGCCCTCGATCAATGTGCCGAAGCCCGGCTTGTGGCGGTAGCGTCCGTCCTGGCCCCAGCCCGAGATGCGCACCACGACCAGCCGGGGGTTGATCTCGAGCAGCGCCGCCGGGGCGAGCCCCATGTCCTCCAGCACGCCCGGCCGGAAGCTCTCCACCAGGATCGCGGCCGACCTCGCGAGCTCGCGCACAATGGCGCGGCCGGCATCGGAGCGCAGGTCGAGCGCGACGCTCTTCTTGTTGCGGCTGTAGACTTTCCACGCCGTCTCGACGCCCTTCACCTTCCAGGAGCGCAGCGTGTCGCCCTCGGGCGGCTCGATCTTGATCACTTCGGCGCCGAAATCGGCGAGCTGGAGCGTCAGGATATTGCCGGCGACCAGGCGCGACAGATCGACGACACGGACCCCGTTCAGGGGGCCGCGTGCCTCGGGCGTGAAGGACTTCTGGGCTGGCTTTTTCATGGCCGGGAGCGCGGCTCTCCAGAGCCGCTCATGCAAAGGTCGAAGACGGAAGAGCGGCTCTGGAGAGCCGCGCTCCCAGCTTAGCCGACGTGCTTGGCAAACAGCTCGAGCGTGCGGGCCATTGCCTGCTTGGAGGCGGCGGCGTCGTAGCTGCCGCGCTCGTCGCAATGGAAGCCGTGGTCGGCCGGATAGTCGAAGATGGCGACATCGGGATGGAGCTGGCGCAGCTCGTTCACGTGCGCCATCGGGATGTGCATGTCCTTGTCGCCGAAATGCATCTGCGTCGGCACCGTCGGCTTCTCGCTCTTGGTGCCGTGGATGCCGCCGCCGTAATAGGCCGACACGGCGTCGGGCTTGAGGCGGGTGGCGGCCAGCCAGGCGATCGTGCCGCCCCAGCAATAGCCGGTCACCGCGACCTTCTTCGCACCGCGCTTCTTCAGCTCGTCCATCGCCGCCTGGACGTCCTGCACCGCCTTGTCGGTGAAGCCCGGCGTCATCACGTAGCCACGCCCCTCGGCAATGGTGTCCGGCGTGTAGCCGAGCTCGATGCCGGGCTTGATGTGGTCGAAGAAGCACGGGGCGAGCGCGATATAGCCGTCGGCCGCGAACTTGTCGGTCACCGCCCGGATGTGATGGTTCACCCCGAAAATTTCCTGCACGACCACGACGCCACCTTTGGGTGTCCCCTTCGGTGTGGCAAGGTAGGCGCCGATTTCCCCGGCCGCTGATTTGAGACGAATATCTTCACCCATGAAAAAACCTCCCGATTGCGGGCCGCAGTGAACATGGTAATGCGGCTTCGTTCAACCCACTGGCTCGCAGTGCGAGCCTAGAAGGCAGGCGATGTACATCCCGAAGCATTTCGAGGGCAGCGAGGTCGACGGCCGCGAGATCATGAAGGTCCATAGCTGGGCGCTGCTGACCACGGCCGACGAAGCCGGCGCGCCGCTCTGCACGCATCTCGCATTGCAATGGGAGGACGACGGCAGCCCGCACGGCACCCTGGTCGGGCACATGGCGCGTGCCAACGATCACTGGAAGCTGTTCGCGCGCCCAGCGCCGTCGCTTGCGATCTTCTGGGGCCCGCACGCCTATGTCTCGCCGACCTGGTACACACCCGGCCCCAAGGTGCCGACCTGGAACTACGTCACCGTGCACGCCTATGGCCGGCCGGAGATCGTCGAGGCGACCCCTGCCGTGCTGATGGTGCTGACCAAGCTCGCCGCACAATACGAGGGTACCGGCGCCGACGCCTGGGGCTTGGGACACCTGCCGCCCGGCAACGCCGCCGGCCAGACGCAGCACATTGTCGCGTTTCGCATGACGCTCGACCGTATCGAGACCAAGCTCAAGCTCAGCCAGAACCGCGAGCTGGAAGATCGCCAGCGCGTGATCGCAAAGCTTGAGGCGAGCGACAACCAGGACTCGCAGGCAACGGCGAAGTGGATGAAGCGGGTGCTGCCTGCCTGAGCGTGGCGGCAATCTCCTCGTCCTGACCGCCCTCGCTCTTGCCGTGGGGGCGGCAACCGGAGTCGTGTGCGCGATTTTCCGCCTGGCGCTGGAGCAGGCCGACCGGCTGCGCGACCTCGCCATCGCCTGGGCGCATGGCCAGGCGTTCGCCGGCTTCCTGCTCGTGGTGTTGGCAGGCGCCGCGGCGGCGCTCGCCGCCTGGCTGGTGCGCCGTTTCGCGCCGCACGCGACGGGCAGCGGCATCCCGCATGTCGAGGCGGTGTTGCGCCAGGAAGTGCCGCCCGCACCTTTCATTCTGCTGCCGGTGAAATTCGTCGGCGGCCTGCTGGCGATCGGCTCCGGCCTCGCGCTCGGCCGCGAGGGACCGAGCGTGCAGATGGGCGCCAGCATCGCTCATGTCGCGGCTGCTCTGTCGCAGCGTTGCTGGGCCGACAGCCGGGTGCTGATGGCCGCCGGTGCCGGCGCGGGCCTTGCCACCGCCTTCAACGCGCCCATCGCCGGTGCGGTGTTCGTGCTCGAGGAGCTGGTGCAGCGCTTCGAGCAGCGGATCGCGATCGCGGCACTTGCCGCCTCGGCGACGGCAATCGGGACGGCGCGGGCGATCCTGGGCGACCAGACGGACTTCACCGTCATCGCGCTCGATCACGTGCCGTCGTTCAGCCTGCCCCTGTTCCTTGTCCTGGGTGCCGTCGCCGGACTGCTCGCCGTTGGCTACAACCGCTCGCTGCTTGCGACGATGGCTGCGTTCGAAAGGATGCGACTGTTGCTGCCCGAGGTGCGCGCGGCGCTGGTCGGTGCGGCCGTCGCCGCAGTGGCGTGGTTCGCGCCGTCCTTCGTCGGCGGCGGTGACGCGTTGACCCAGCGGGCCCTGTCAGGCGTCGAGCCGTTGGCCTTCCTGCCGCTGCTCTTCCTGTTGCGGGTGGTGATGGGGCACGCGTCCTACGCGGCAGGGACGCCGGGTGGCCTGTTCGCCCCGATGCTGGTGCTCGGCGCGCAGTCGGGATTGCTGTTCGGGGCCGCCTGCCTCTTCGTCTTTCCCGGCTTGGGTGTTCCTGTGCAAGCCTTCGCCGTGGTCGGCATGGCCGCCTTCTTCACCGGCGTGGTGCGCGCGCCGCTCACCGGGATCGTGCTGATCACGGAGATGACGGCGGCCTTCACCGTGCTGCTGCCGATGCTGGGCGCCTGCTGCGCCGCCATGCTCGTGCCGACCCTGTTGCGCAACCTGCCGATCTACGAATCCCTGCGCGAGGGAACATTGCGGCGCGAGCGGACGCTCCAGAAGCGCTGACATCATTGGACCGCGCGCATCCTTGCGCGCTCATGGGCGCGTATGAGCGCGCAAGGATGCGCGCGGTCCAATGATCATGATCCGGTGGCGCCACACTTCGGAACGACAAGATGCTCCCGTCGTCCCGAGAATTTGTCTCGACAATGTCGAGGCGCTGGGAGCGCGGCTCTCCAGAGCCGCTCTGGGGTTTGGCGAAGCGAAGAAAGAGCGGCTCTGGAGAGCCGCGCTCCCAGCGATCCGAATTCACCGGCTTTCTCGGTGACGAGGAGAGCCTAGGCGGAATTCGCCGCTGCGGCCTTTGCTGCCCGCTCTGCCTCATCGGCGGCTTTGTCGGCGGCATCGCAGCGGTCGGACGCGCGGCCGTCGATCACGTAGAGCAGCGCCGAGAAGCCGATATAGGCGCCGCCGAACAGGAAATAATGCCACGCCTCGATCTGCAGGCGCAGCAGGACGAGGACGAATGGCACGGGAATGAAGACCAGGGCGAAGCGGACCCAGGTCCGTCGGCGATAGGTCGTCGTCAGCGCCGTGGCCTCGGCCCGCAAGGCCGAGGCCCGCTGCTGCAGTTCCTGGTGTCGAGCGGTCGCCATGCCGCCAGCCTATCACGCCGGCGGCGGGACGGTCGGCTCTACTTGGCGCGCAGCAGCTCGCCGACCTTCAGGATCACCATCTCGTTGTCGTCCGCCTTGCCGAGGGCGCGGCCGGAGGAGAAGGGCAGGTTGTTGTCGTTGCCGACGATGATGTGGTCCGCATCGACCACGTCGACATTCTCGATGGTGAAGAACGGGAAGCCCAGCTTGCCGTCCCTGCCGCCCTGGCGGGCGATCTTGTTCGGGTCCTCGATGTCCATCAGGTCGATGTAGCCGACCTTCTTCACGAAGCCGTCGGCATCGGCCTGGGCGAGGTCGACCTTGTAGATGCGCTTGAACTTCGCCGGCACATTGAAGCAGTCGGGCTTGGCGACGTCCTTGCAGGCCAGCGCCGGGTCGCCCTCGGAGTCGTCACGCTCGATGATCAGGCCTGTCGTGGCGTCGATCATGTTGAAGTCGCCGATCGCGTTGCCCGGCGCTTCGAGCTTGTACTTCCAGCTCTTTCCGGTGAAGGCTTCCTTGGCGACATCGAATTCGAGGACGCGCAGGAAGGCCTCGCCGGTGAGCGGGCCTTCGAGCAGCGGATAGAGAGTCTTGCCGTCGGGCGACTGCGCCATGCCCTCGAAACCCTTGCTGCGCCGGACCTCGAACGCCACGGCGCCGGGTGCGCTCGGCATCGTCACCCCGGGATTGTCGGGTGAGCGCGCGACCTTTCCGTCGACCTGGGTCTGGAACACCGCGAGCACCTTGCCGCTGCGATCGGTCTTGATCAGGAACGGCCCGAACTCCTCGCCGAACCACAGCGCGTCGCCGACCGGCTGGATCGATTCGAGATCGAAGTCCGACCCGGTAAGGTAGCGCCTGGGCGTGTTCTCGTTGACGATGCGGAACGGCACCTTGCGGTCGGGATCGTGCAGGAAGCTGGTCGAGACGCGCTCGATCGTTCCGGCCTTCCAGTCGGGCTTGATGACGTGGAACATCAGCATCGCGTCGGGCGAGTTGGCCTTCGAGCCGAAGCCGTTGTCGGTCACGGTCAGGAACGTGCCGTCCTTCAGGTCGCGGATGCCCGACAGGCCCTGCACGGGCTGGCCCTTGAACGGCAGCTTGAGGCCGGTGGGCCGTGGGGCGGCCTTGTCGGACAGGGCGGAAATGCCCATCGCGGTTTCGGGCTCGTCGACCCGCATCGGCTTCGGCGTGGCGTAACGGCCCGAGAGTTGCAGTTCCTGCGGCGCATCGGCCGGGGCCGGAACGAGGGTCATCGCCGGGAGGATGGCGTGGCCTTCGAGCACGGCAGGAAATTTGGGTTGGGCGGACGCGAGCGGCGCAAAGCTGACGATCGCGATGGTGAGGAGGGGTATCGTGTGTCTCATGCCGTAGACATACCGGGTGCACGCTACGATTTGCTGACGCTGCTGTGAGTGGCTTTGTCATGGTATCGTAGCGCTTTTGCGCGAAGAGCCATCCGAGCGCATTTGCGCGACGGAAGAGAGACCCATGACCCAGAATAGCCAGCCGACGCTCGCCGATCTGATCGACCTTCGCCTCAACCGCCGCGGATTGTTGGGCGGCGCGGCCGCGCTCGCCGTGGCCTCGCCCTTCGCCGCTGCGGCGCAGGAGGCGGGACCGTCGACGCTCCGCTTCAAGGAGCTCGCGCACACCTACGACCCGCAGCAGCACGTCGCCGACGGGTACGACATGCAGGTGCTGATCCGCTGGGGCGATCCGGTGGTGGCCGGGGCGCCGGCCTTCGATCCGGCCAACCAGACGGCCGCCGCGCAGGAGAAGCAGTTCGGTTACAACAACGACTTTCTCGGACTTCATCCGCTGCCGCTCGGCAGCCGGACGTCCGATCGCTTCCTGCTCGTGGTGAATCACGAGTACACCAACACCGAGCTGATGTTCCCCAACCTCGGGAGCGAGGGCGCGAGCAAGGCGCAGGCCGAGATCGAGCTGGCAGCCCACGGCGGCGCGGTGGTCGAGATCGTGCGCGAGGGCGGCCAATGGCAGGTCGTGCCGGACAGCAAGTATGCGCGCCGCCTGTCGGGCAACACCCCGATGCAGATCTCAGGCCCGGCGGCCGGGCACGAGAAGATGAAGACTTCGGTCGATCCGACCGGCCGCACGGTGCTCGGCATGTTCAACAATTGTGCCGGCGGCAGCACGCCGTGGGGCACTTGGTTGACCTGCGAGGAGAATTTCGACGCGTATTTCAATGGCGATGCCGCCAAGCACCCCGATGCTGCCGTGCTGAAGGAGTACGGCTTCAGCCGGTCGCGCTACACGTGGAGCAAGCACTTCGACCGCTTCAGCTTCGACAAGGAGCCGAACGAGCCCAACCGCTTCGGCTGGGTGGTCGAGATCGACCCTTATGAGCCCGGCTCGCCGCCGGTGAAACGGACGGCGCTCGGCCGCTTCAAGCACGAGGGCAGCACCTATGCGCTGGCCAAGGACGGCCGCGTGGTCTTCTACAGCGGCGACGACGAGCGCGGCGAATACGTCTACAAGTTCGTGACCTCCCGGCCGTGGAACGCCGACGACCGCGCCGCCAATCGCGATCTCCTCGACGAAGGCGTGCTGTATGTCGCCCGCTTCGCCGATGACGGCAAGGTGGAATGGTTGCCACTGGTGCACGGCCAGGGGCCGCTGACGGCCGACAACGGCTTTGCCAACCAGGGCGACGTGGTGATCAAGGCCCGGCTTGCCGCCAACCTGCTCAAGCCCACGCCGATGGACCGGCCTGAGGACATCGAGACCAACCCGGTCAACGGCCGCGTCTATGTCGTGTTGACCAACAATACGAACCGCACGCCGGATCAGGTCGACAAGGCCAATCCGCGGGCCGCCAATGGCCACGGCCACATCATCGAGATCGCGCCTGCGGACGGCGACCATGCCGCGACCGGCGGCACCTGGTCGATCTTCCTGCTGGCCGGCAAGCCAGGCCAGGACGCCGGGGCACGCTATCACCGTGCCACCACCAACGACGGCTGGCTGAGCTGCCCCGACAACGTCGCCTTCGATTCGAAGGGCCGCATGTGGATCGCGACCGACGGTGCGCCGACTGCCGCAGGCATTGCCGACGGCGTCTATGCCACCGACACGGTCGGGCTCGGCCGCGCGCTGACGCGCTGCTTCTATCAGGCGCCGGCGGGCGCCGAGGTGTGCGGACCGATTTTCGCGCCCGACGACCAGAGCTTCTTCATCGCGATCCAGCATCCCGGCGAGGATCGTGGCTCGACCTTCGAGAAGCCTGCGACACGCTGGCCTGACTTCAAGGATGGCATGCCACCGCGGCCCTCCGTGGTCGCGATCACGAAGAAGGGCGGCGGCGCGATCGGATCGTAAGGGTCAGCCGTCGATCACGGCCATCGCGTCCATCTCGAACAGCCAGCCCGGCTGGACCAGTCGGGGCACGAAGATGAACGTGCTGACCGGCGGAGCAGCGGTGTTGACGTAGCGGTCGCGGACCTTCTGGAAGGCGGTGCGCTCCTCGGGCGTGACCGTGGCGACGCAGTAGTTGTTGATCTTCACGATGTTCGCGAATGTGCCGCCGGCGGCACGCACCGCGGCGTCGGCATTCTTGAACACCTGCTCGACCTGGGCTGCGAAGTTGCCCTCGCCGACGAGCTTGTCGTTGACGTCGTGCGGCACCTGGCCGGCAATCAGCACGAGCTTGCCCTTGGTCACCTCGGCGACCTGTGAATAGCCGCCGCGCCGCGGCATGGTTTCTGGCGTGTAAAGCTTGACGGTCATGGCACGGCTCCCTGGAAAAGGCGAACCGTACCGTCTCCCCTTGCGCTCGAGTCAAGTCTAAGCTCCCGCTCGGGAGTGAAACGAAGCAATGAATAACGCGTATGACACCGATGTGATGGTGGTCGGCGCGGGTCCGGTCGGCCTGACCCTTGCGATCGATCTCGCGCGACGCGGCGTCAAGGTACAGCTCGTCGAGCGCAACGACACCTGCCGGCAATGGCCGAAGATGGAGCGCTGCAACGCGCGCACCATGGAGTTCTTCCGCCGCATGGGGCTTGCGGAGAAAGTGCGCGCGGCGAGCCTCTTCCGCGACGTCCCGATGGACGTCTTCATCGTCACCAGCCTGGTCGATCCGCCGATCCTGCACCTGCCGTATCCGTCGGTCACCGCCTGCCAGGCCGAGACGCGGGCCCGCAACGACGGCACCCTGCCGCTCGAGCCCTACCAGATCATCTCGCAGTACACGCTCGAGCCGTTGCTGAAGGCGGTCGCCGAGGAAATGCCGAACATCGCCGTCCGCTTCGGCTGCGAGCTGTTGTCCTTCATGCAGGATGCAGACGGCGTGTCGGCCGTTCTCGCCGGCAATGAGACGGTTCGAGCGAAATATCTCGTCGGATGTGATGGCGGCTCGAGCACGGTGCGCAAGCAGCTCGGCATCAAGCTCGAAGGGCAGGGCCGCATCCGGCAGATCCATCAGACCTTCTTCAGGTCGGACGAACTGTTCGACGCGATCCCCATCGGCCGGGGCCGGCACTACTACTTTCCAACCGGCACGCTGGTGGTGCAGGACGACCTGCGGCATTTCATGATGAACCGCAGCACGCCGGTCGATCCCGACAATGCAGCGCAGTCGATCTGCGATTTCCTCGGCATCACGGTCGATGTCGAGCTGCTGAACCGCAGCGCCTGGAACCAGCATCTGCTGGTCGCCGAATCCTATGGCGAAGGCCGTGTCCTGCTGGCCGGCGACTCCATCCATCTGGTGATCCCGAACGGCGGGCTCGGCATGAACACCGGCATGGGCGATGCGATCGATCTCGGCTGGAAGCTGGCCGGCACGCTCCAGGGCTGGGGCGGGCCGAACCTGCTGGCGAGCTACGAGGCCGAGCGGCGGCCGATCGGCCTGCGCAACCGGCTGGCTTCGGGTACGGCCGCTGCCGGCGTGCGGTCGTGGATGGCGGCCTGCTCGCCGGACATCGCGCAGAAGACGGTGGCGGGCGAGGCGGAGCGGGCGAGGATTCGCGAGCTCGCCTTCGTCGGCCAGCGCATCAGCCACGAGATGATCGGGACGGAACTGGGGTACCGCTACGACGGCTCGCCGCTGGTCTGCGCCGAACCGGGCGAGCCGCCGCCCGACGAACCGCGCAGCTACGTTCCCACGACCTGGCCCGGCGCCCGCCTGCCGCATCTGTGGCTGCAGGACGGGACCGCCCTGCATGACCGGCTGGGCGACGGCTACACCCTGTTGCGCAGCGGGCACGGCCTCTCGGCCGACACGACAGCGCTGGAACGCGCGATGCACGCGACCGGCGCGCCGTTCGGGGTTGTCGACATCGCCGAAGATCATTTGCGGTCCGTTTACGAGCGCGACCTCATCCTGCTGCGTCCCGACCTGCATGTGGTCTGGCGCGGCGACAAGGGGCCGGCCGACCCGCAGAAGGTCGCGGCCGTGGCGACAGGGAGGAACTAGAGATGTATCCGGGCAAGCACGCAGCAGCGTATCCGGACCGGCCGGCCGTGATCATGGCCGGCACCGGTGAAACCATTACCTATGGCGAGCTGGAGGCGCGCAGCAACCGGTTGGCGCACTTCCTGCGCGCGCGGGGCGTCGGGCGGCTCGATCACTACTCGATCTACATGGAGAACAACGCGCGCTACGTCGAATGCTGCGCGGCGGGCGAGCGGTCGGGCCACTACTACACCTGCGTGAACTCGTTCCTCACCGTCGAGGAGCTCGCCTACATCCTGAACAACAGCCAGTCGAAGGTGCTGATCACCTCGCAGGCCAAGCGCGACGTAGCGCTCGCAGCATTGCCGCTCTGCCCCAAGGTCGAGCTCTGCCTGGTCGTCGACGGGCCGGGTGACGGCGACAGGGTGCTGAACCTCGAGCAGGCAACGGCGGGCTTGCCGTCGACGCCGATCGCCGACGAATCGCTCGGCACGGCGATGCTCTATTCGTCGGGTACGACGGGACGGCCCAAGGGAATCCTGCGGCCACTGCCGCAGGATCCACCCGAGAAGCACCTGCCGATCTTCAGCTTCCTGCTCAACCTCTGGCAGTACCGCGACGCCATGATCTATCTGTCGCCGGCGCCGCTCTATCATTCGGCGCCGCAGGCCGCGGTCGGGCTCACCATCCGCAGCGGCGGAACGGCGGTGATCATGGAAAAGTTCGACCCCGAGCAGTATCTCGCGCTGGTCGAGAAATACCGCATCACGCACAGCCAGCTCGTGCCGACGATGTTCTCGCGACTGCTCAAGCTGCCGGAGGAGGCGCGGCGGCGCCACGATCTCTCTTCGCTCGAAATTGCGATCCACGCCGCGGCGCCCTGCCCCGTGCAGGTCAAGGAGCAGATGATCGAATGGTGGGGCCCGATCATCCACGAATACTACGGCGCTACCGAAGGGCTGGGCTTCACCGCCTGCAATTCACAGGAATGGCTGGCGCATCGCGGCACGGTCGGCCGCGTCCTGGCCGGCAAGCTGCACGTGCTCGACGACGCCATGAAGGAATTGCCGATGGGCACGCCCGGCACGCTGTGGTTCGAGACGGCGACCCCGTTCGAATATTTCAGCGATCCGGGCAAGACGGCCGAAGCGCGCTCCGCGGACGGCACGATGAGCACGGTCGGCGACGTCGGCTACGTCGATGGCGACGGCTATCTCTACCTGACCGACCGGGCGACCTTTATGATCATCTCGGGCGGCGTGAACATCTACCCGCAGGAATGCGAGAACCTGCTGATCACCCATCCCAAGGTCGCCGACGCCGCGGTGTTCGGCGTGCCCAACGCCGATCTCGGCGAGGAGGTGAAGGCGGTGATCCAGCTCATGCCGGACGAGCATCCATCGCCGCAGATGGCGGAAGAGCTGATCGCCTTCTGCGGCCAGCATCTTGCCCGCCAGAAGGTCCCGCGCTCGATCGACTTCGAGGCCGAGCTGCCGCGCCTGCCGACCGGCAAACTCTACAAGCGGCTATTGCGCGACCGCTACTGGGGCAACAAGACCAGCCGGATCGTGTGAGCCTGGATCATGCTCTTCCGGACCGCGAGCCTCCGGCTCGCTCATGATCATGAGCGAGCCGGAGGCTCGCGGTCCGGAAGAAAATGAGTTCTCAGACGTTGAAGCGGAAGTGGAAGACGTCGCCGTCCTTGACGGCATATTCCTTGCCCTCGAGCCGTAGCCTGCCGGCATCGCGCGCGCCGGACTCGCCATTCAGCGTGACGTAGTCGTCGTAGGCGATCGTCTCGGCGCGAATAAAACCCTTCTCGAAGTCGGTGTGGATCACACCGGCCGCTTCCGGCGCCTTGGCCTCGCGGCGCACCGTCCAGGCGCGCGCCTCCTTCGGGCCGACGGTGAAGAAGGTGACGAGGTCGAGCAGCGCGTAGCCTGCGCGCACGACCTGGGCGAGGCCGGTCTCCTTCAGCCCGAGCGACGAGAGATATTCGCCCTGGTCCTCGGGCGGAAGCTGCGCCACCTCGGCCTCGATCGCTGCCGAGATCACGACGCAGGGCATGCCGAGACCCTTCGCCCACGCCTCGGCCTTGGCGCTATGCGCATTGCCGGTGGCGGCCGCCGACTCCTCGACGTTCAGCACATACATCATCGGCTTAGCGGTGATGAGCTGCAGGCGGGAGAAAACCAGGCGCTCGTCGTCGGTGATCGCGGCCTGGCGCGCCGGCTTGCCCTCGCGCAGCGCGTCGAGTGCCTTCTTCACGACCGGTGCCTCGGCCGCGGCTTCCTTGTCGCCGCCCTTGGCGCGCTTCTCCAGGTTGGGCAGGCGCTTCTCGAGCGAATCGAGGTCGGCCAGCATCAGCTCGGTCTCGACGACCTCGGCATCGCGCACTGGATCGACGCTTCCCGAGACATGGGTCACGTCGCTGTCCTCGAAGCAGCGCAGCACATGAGCGATCGCGTCGACCTCTCGAATCGTGCCGAGGAACTGGTTGCCGAGCCCTTCGCCTTTCGACGCGCCCTTCACCAGGCCGGCGATGTCGACGAACTCGAGCTGCGTCGCGACGATCTTGGCCGAGCTCGCGATGCCTGCCAGCTTGTCGAGCCGTGGATCGGGCACGGCGACGCGGCCCACATTCGGCTCGATGGTGCAGAACGGATAGTTGGCCGCCTGCGCCGCCTGGGTGGCGGTCAGCGCATTGAACAGGGTCGATTTGCCGACGTTCGGCAGCCCGACGATTCCGCAGTTGAAACCCATGGTCTACTCTTTGAGATCCAGCCTGGCCGGAAGATTGGGGGGCGGCGCGAGACTTGCCACCCGGCTCATATACTTTTCATCGGCCTTGGCGCCACCTTCGATCAGCAGCGCCGCTTCCTCGGCCAGCGCATTCAGCAGCTTCGGCAGCCAGCCGTCCCTGGGATCGCGCTCGTCCGGCTCGAAGTCGCGCAGCACCCAGTGCAGCACGAGGTCCTTGTGGCCCGGATGACCGATGCCGATCCGTACCCGTCGATAGTCCCTGCCGACATGGGCATCGATGTCGCGCAAGCCGTTGTGGCCGCCGGCACCGCCGCCCTTCTTCATGCGCACCCGTCCAGGAGCGATGTCCAGCTCGTCGTGGAAGACGACGACCCGGTCGAGCGGCACCTTGAGGAAGCGCACGGCTTCGCCCACGGCCTTGCTCGACTCGTTCATGAAGGTCATCGGCTTCAGGGCGATCGTGCGCTCGCCGCCGAGATGGCCTTCCGCCACCTCGCCGTTGAAACGCGATCGCCAGGGCGAGAAGACACGGCGGCGGACGATCTCGTCCACCGCCATGAATCCCACGTTGTGCCGATGCCCCGCATAGCGCGGCCCGGGATTTCCGAGCCCGACCAGCAGGAGCATCGAGACTTACTTCTTGGCCGCAGCCGGTGCCTTGGCGCCTGCTGCCGGCGCCTTGGCGCCCGCTGCCGGAGCCGCCGCTGCAGCACCCGCTGCGGGAGCCGCGCCGGCCGCGGCGCCATCAGCTGCTGTCGCGTCGGTCGCGGCTTCACGGGCGACCGTCGGCGCAGCGATCGTCGCCACGGTCGGGTCCTTGTCGCGGGTCACGACGCGAATGCCCTCGGCAATATTCAGCGCCGAGAGATGGATCGAATGGCCGATCTCGAGGCCGGTCAGGTCGACCTCGAACAGCTCGGGGATCATGTCCGGCTTGGTGCGCACCGTGATCTCGTGCATGACGATGTTCAGCACGCCGCCGCGCTTGATGCCGGGCGCCGCCGCCTCGTTCTTGAAGTGCACAGGAACCTGCACGGTGATGATCGACTCCGGACCAATCCGCAGGAAGTCGAGATGCAGAGGCTTGTCGGTCACCGGGTCGACCTGCACGTCGCGCGGCAGGGCGTCGACCGTCGTGCCGTCGACGTCGATCTTGACGCGGTGATTGAAAAAACCCTCCTTGTGCATCTCGCGCTCGACCGACTTCGGCTCGACCGCGATCATCATCGGGGGTTGCTTGTCGCCGTAGATCACGGCGGGAATCAGTCCGTCGCGACGGCTGGAACGGGCGCCCCCTTTGCCGGCCCGGTCCCGCATCTTCGCGACGACTTTGGTCGTCTCTGCCATTTCAACTTCTCCTAAGGTTTTGCGTTCTCTCTCATCATCGCGGCGTGGCCTCCAGGGGTGCCCATCGCCGGATCTCTTGTATTTCTCCTAATCGAACAGGCTCGACACCGAGGTCTCCTCGGAGATGCGCTTGATCGCTTCGGCCATCAGCGGCGCGATCGGCAGCGGCAGCAGGTTCGGCGCCACGCGCATCTCCTTGGTCGGCTGGATCGAATCGGTGATCACCAGCTTCTCCATCGGAGAGGCGGCGACGCGGGCCACCGCGCCGCCCGACAGCACGCCGTGCGTGACATAGGCCGACACCGACTTCGCACCCTGCTCCATCAGCGCGACGGCTGCATTACAGAGCGTGCCGGCCGAATCGACGATGTCGTCGATCAGGATGCAGTCGGCGTTCTTCACGTCGCCGATCACGTTCATGACCTCGCTCACGCCGGCCCGCTCGCGCCGCTTGTCGATGATCGCGAGGTCGGCGTCGACCCTCTTGGCGATGGCTCGGGCACGCACCACGCCGCCGGTGTCGGGTGACACCACGGTCAGGTTGCGGTTGGCAAGCGTCTCCTCCATGTGCTTGGAGAACACCGGGCCGGCATACAGATTGTCGAGCGGGATGTCGAAGAAGCCCTGGATCTGGTCGGCATGCAGATCGAGTGTCAGGACACGGTTGGCGCCGGCATGGGTGATCAGATTGGCGACCAGCTTGGCCGTGATCGGCGTGCGCGATGCGGTCTTGCGATCCTGGCGTGCGTAGCCGTAGTAGGGCATCACCGCGGTGATGCGCCGGGCCGACGAGCGGCGCAGCGCGTCGATGATGATCAGCAGCTCCATCAGGTGGTCGTTGGCCGGGGAACTGGTCGACTGGACGACGAACACGTCCTCGCCGCGTACATTCTCCCGGATCTCGACGAAGATCTCATTGTCGGCGAACCGGCGGATGTTCGCCTTGACCAGCGGTAGCCCAAGCTCGGCCGAAATGGCTTCAGCCAGCGGTCTGTTGCTGTTGCCCGACAGGATTTTCATAGTTAAGCCGTTGATCTCAAACGAGAAAACGGCCATTGGGGGCCGCGATGCGGGCGGAACATACCAATGAGTCCCCAACCTGTAAACGGCCTGAAACATCGCGCTTTCAGGCCGCGACGAGCCGCCCTCCCGGACGGCTCGCCGTGCGGCACGGGGGCTAGCGAGCGGTCGCCGTCTCCGACGCAGGCAGCGGGATGTTGGACCGCTCGAGGGCGCGCTTGAGGTCGGCGATGCCGGCCGTCGTGTTGCCCTTGCGGCACTCCTCGAGGGCGACATCGGCACCCGCCATCCGGCCGTAGCCGAAGGTGCCGTTGTAGCGGCTCCACTGGCTGTACAGGCCCTGGCATCGGGCCAGCTCTTCGGCCTTGGTTTGGGCGGAAACCGGACCGGCCAATCCGATCGCGAGCAGCACGCCAGGCAGGGTCGCGGCGGTACGAAGAAGAGAGAAGGCAGTCATGAGCAGAACCTCCAGTTGGGCTATGGCTCTGCACATGGGCGCTGGTTGCGGCGGCACGAACGAATAGAAGTTCGTGGCCCATTCGAAAATCGCGTGATGTTACCCAGGGCAGCCCAGGTTACGCCGGGCTCAGCAAGGTGCCTCAGCGCCGTCAGAACGGCGCTTGGTTGTCGATCATGATGATGCGGTGAAGACGCCGCACGTAGCTGTCTTCGTCCCATTCGCTGGCGCGATGCATCGAGCAGCGATTGTCCGACATCAGCACGTCGCCCGGGTCCCAGCGGTGCTGATAGGAGAAGCGGTCCTGGATCATGTGGTGCAGCAGCTCGTCGTAGAGCGCCTGCGCGCGTTCGGCCTCGAGGCCGTCGATGCACGAGCCCCATTCGCCGCCGAGATAGAGGCCGCGCTTGCCGATCTCGGGATGGGTGCGGACCAGCGGATGCACGACGTCGGGAATCTTGCGGCGCTCGGCCTCCATCTCCTCCTCGGTCGCCTCAGGAAACAGGTTCTTGAACAGCCGCGCACGGCTGTGCAGCACTTTCAGCCCGTCGATCTCGGCGCGCTTGGCATCGGGCAGCGCCTCGTAGGCGGCGATGCCATTGGCATAGCGCGTGTCGCCTTGCTCCGGTGGCACCTGGATGGCGTGCAGGTAGGTGAAGAGGCCGGGCTCCGGCAGGTGATAGTGGTCGGTGTGCCAGTTCAGCCCGACCTTGGGCGAGCCGACCTTGGCCTCCTGCTCGTGGACGTTGCCGACCACGAAGATCTCGTGATGGTCGGGCAGGCAGTAGTGCCGCAGCGAATGGAGGTCCGGCCGGCCTCCGAAGCGCTGCGCGAAGGCAAGGTAGCCCGCGGGCGAGAGGCTGGTCTGGCCACGGAACAACAGCAGCGTCCGCTCGACGCAGGCGGCGCGGATGATCGCTGCCATCTCTGCATCATGCTCGGCGCCGAGATCGATGCCGTCGATCCGGGTGCCGACTTGCTCGGCGAGATCGGTGACTTCGATGCCGCGTCGAACGGCGGCGGCACGCCAGTCCATCTG
Organism: Reyranella sp.; assembly: GCF_965279465.1. Lineage (NCBI taxonomy): Bacteria > Pseudomonadati > Pseudomonadota > Alphaproteobacteria > Hyphomicrobiales > Reyranellaceae > Reyranella > Reyranella sp. The sequence continues at coordinate 576,998 of NZ_OZ257242.1, read as the reverse complement.
TTCCATGGCACCCTTATTGCACAAATCACGCCAGCTCCGTGTGGCCGAAGGAAGGATTATCATGCGCTCCCGCTGGCTCTCTCTTGGACTGATGATCGCCAGCCTCGGCGCCCTGCCGGCCGCCGCCCAGACCTGCAAATCCGCGATCGCGGACTCCGACCTGGTCACACCGGGCAAGCTGCAGATGTCGATCAACCCGACCCTGCCGCCGCAGCAATTCGTCGACGAGAAGGGGGAGCTGCAGGGCCTCAACGTCGAGCTGATGCGCGAGATTGCCAGGCGTCTGTGCATCCCGCTCGAGCTGATCCGCATGGATTTCCCACCGATGGTGCCGGCTCTCACCGCCGGCCGCTTCGACGGAATCAACACCGGCATGTTCTGGACCGAGGAGCGCTCGAAGATCGCCTACACTGTGCCCTACGCGCAGCAGACGATCAGCCTGACGGTGAGCAAGGGCTCGACGGCGAAGTTCGCCGACGTGGCGTCGCTGGCCGGCAAGAAGGCCGGCGTCGAGGTGAATTCCTACCAGGAGCGCTGGCTGCGCGGCGAGGACAAGGAACTGACCGCCAAGGGCGGGAAGCCGATCGAGATCCTGACCTTTAAGACCGCGACCGACGTGCTGGCCGCTCTGCGTGCGGGACAGGTCGAGACGGCCGTGCTGATCGACCAGACCGCCAAGGAGATCGAGCGGCGTGGCCTGATCGAGATCACCGCGACCGGGCTGGGCGGCGCGCCGACCACCATGATGTTCCGCAACAAGACGGTCGCGGCCAAGGTCGCCGCGACGCTGACCGAGATGGGCGCCGACGGCAGCTACGACAAGCTGTTCGACAAGTTTGGCCTGACCAAGGCCCCGAGCAAAACCTTCGCGATCCGCGGCCCCGGCCCGCAATGATGACATGAGCGAATCATGTTCCTCCCTGGCGAAGCCGGGGAGGAAGGGTGAAGACGAGAACGACGCCCGCAGAGGACAGATGACATGAGGGGCTTCGTCGTCTCGGACTTCCTCGACGCGCTGACCAATCAGTTCCTCCTGGTCGGCGTGCTGGTCACGGCAGGCCTGACGGTCGCGGGCCTCGCGGGCGGGCTGATCCTCGGGCTGGTGGTCGCGCTGCTGCGCGCGTCGGGCAACAAGGCGGTCAGCGGCGTGGCGCGCGGCTACATCTGGTTCTTCCGCGGCACGCCGCTGCTCATCCAGATGGTGATGGTCTATTCCGGCCTGCCGCAGGTCGGCATCAAGTTTGGCGTGCTGGTCTCGGTAATCGTGACCCTCGTGCTGAACGAGGCAGCCTACATGGCCGAGATCATCCGCGGCGGCTTCCTCGCCGTGCCGCCCGGGCAGGGCGACGCCGCCAAGGCGCTCGGATTGTCGCGCACCCTGGCTCTGCGCAAGGTCATCCTGCCCCAGGCCATCCGAATCATCCTGCCGGCGTTGGGCAATTCGGTGAACGGGCTCCTGAAGGCCACGTCGATCGCCTCGGTCATCTCGATGGAGGAGCTCATGCGGCGCAGCGAGATGATCATGCAGGTGAAGTTCGACGTGCTTGAAGTGTTCGCCGCGGCCGCCGTCTATTACCTGGTGCTCACGACCCTGTGGGATCGCGTCCAGCGCCGGCTCGAACGGCGCTTCGATCCTGTGGCACGGACGGCAACAGCCAAGACGATCGCCCCGGCCATCGAGCAGGCGGCTCTTCCGCGCTGAGCGCGAAGGGCGCGAAGGGCGCGCCCACACGAAACAACCCGCCGGGGGGAGACGGCGGGTTGTCAGGTACGTCTCAGGCGAACCAGCTGAGCTGAAGTGGCCTGGTGCTCAAACAACGCCGGTACAGGCCGATTGGTTGCAGCTGCTTTTCAAATCAGCTTCGGTTCGCGCCGGTGCCAGTCCGTGGCCTGCTGATAGCGGTCCGCGGCGCGCAGCAAGGCGGCCTCCTGGAGCGGCCGGCCGACCAGCTGGAAGGACGTCGGCAGCCCGTTCGACGTGAAGCCGCAGGGCACGCCCATCGCCGGCAGGCCGAGATAGTTGATCACCTTGGTGTTGCGGGTGATCGCCACGACCATGTCGAGATAGGCCTTGCCGGTGCGGCCGGTGGTTTCGGCGATGGTCGGCACGGGGATTGCCAGCACCGGTGTCAGGATCAGGTCGGCCTGCGTGAAGGCGACCTTGGCGAAGGCCCGCAGATACTGGCCGCGGAGCTTGAGCGCACGGATGTAGTGGCTGGCCGGAATGAAGAAACCGGCATGCAGGCGGTGGCCGACCTCGAAGGTGTAGTCGGCCTCCTGCTCGCGCATTGTCGGCGTATGGTTGGCCGCACCTTCGGACTTCATGACCAGCGGATGCAACTCGGCAATCTCGTCGAGCAGGTGCGCCGGAAGGGCGACGTCCTTCACGATGAAGCCCGCGCGCCGCAGGTCGGCGGCGGCCTGATCGTGCGCCTTGGCTACATCGGGGTGAACGCCGGCATCGAAATAGCCGCGCGCGATTCCGATGGTCGGCAGCGGCGCACTGCCGCCGAGTGCGGCTTCGTAGTCGGGCACCGGCATGTCGAGCGAGCTGGCGTCCGCGGGATCGGCGCCGGCAAGGACACCCAATAGCCGGGCGCAATCGCGTGCGGTCCGCGCCAGCGGGCCGACGACGTCGAGCGAATGCGACATCGGCATGGCGCCGCGTCGGCTCACCCGGCCGTAGGTCGGCATCAGGCCGGTCACGCCCGAGACGGCGGCAGGGCAGCGGATCGAGCCGCCCGTGTCCGAACCAAGCGCGGCATGGACCAGGCGTCCGCCGACGGCGACGCCGGAGCCGCTCGACGAGCCGGAGGGGATGTGGTCCGGGTTCCAGGGATTGCGGCACTGCGGGTAGTTCGGGTTGTAGCCGTGCGGCCCCATGGCGAACTCGACCATCAGCAGACGGCCGATGTCGATGGCGCCCGCCTGGTCGAGCCGCTGCAACGCGGTCGCCGTGAAGGGGGCGCGCCAGGCGGCCCGCAGTTTCGAGCCGCAGGCCGAGACCTTGCCCTGGCGGTAGTACATGTCCTTGTGAGCCATCGGTACGCCGTGCAGCGGGCCGAGCGTCTTGCCCTGGCGCTGCGCCGTATCGGCCGCGTCGGCTGCGGCGCGCGCGCCCACGCCTTCGACCTCGACGAAGCAGTTCAGCGTGCCGTCGAGACGGCCGATGCGGTCGAGGCATGCCTCGACGACGTCGCGTGCCGTGGTCTTACCGGCGGCGATGGCGTCGGCGGTTTCGGTGAGCGAGGCGCGAGACCAGTCAGTCATTGCTCGGGCCTGCAGCGAGTTCCAGCAGGGCGGCGCGGAAGTCGTACGGGTCGGTGTCGAAGTCGACCTTTTGGTTGGCGGCTTCCATGGCCTTGCGCAACTGTTCGAGTTCGATCGGCAGCTCCTCTATCCGCGCCGCTTCGAGCCGAAGCTGCGCGTAGTCTTCATTCATCTGCCGAACGAGGTCACTCTTGATCATCAGGCTCCTCCCTGCAGGCGGCCACGATGCAAGCCATGTGCCTCATCGCTGGGAGGGACGGGCATCACCGCCATCACCTTATGCGGCATGCGGGTCGGCCACGAACGGCCACTGCGTCTTGTCGGCCTTCGTGTAGGGCAGCAGCGACCAGTCGGGCACCAGCGCACCCGGCGCCGCCACATAGACGACCTCGCTCGCGATCGGTGCATAGGCGGCGTGGAAGTGCTGCATGGACTTCACCACCACGACCTTCTTGGTCGACGGATCGACACCCAGCTTGGTGAAGCAGTCGAGGCTGTGGCACTGCGAGCGCTTGGAGTTGACGATCACCGTCACGCCGTCGATCTGCAGCGCTGCGGCGTCACCGATGGGGTTGGTACCCTTGCGCTGGCCGCCGAACTGGATGGACACGTCCTTCTCGATCTTCAGCACCGTAGCGCGAGCGTCGATCGGAGCGCCGGACTGCGGCCCGAGCTTGCCGCCGAGGCGGATATCCAGCTCGGCCCCTTCGCCGACCTCGAAGGCCAGCTTCACTGCGCCCGGATCCCAGAACATGGCGATCGCGGCGTCCTTCACGTTCTTGTCGAGCAACGCCTGCAGGATGAAGGTCGAATCCGAGGCGGCTCCGCCGCCGGCATTGTCCGACACGTCGGCCAGCACCATCGGCTTGGGCAGATTGTGCGAGGAGATGCGCGCCATCGCGGTATCGAGCGTCACGTAGGGCGGTTGCGTGACCGAGCGCATGGCGAAGAATTCCTGGCCGAGTTCCTTGGCGATTTTCTCCGCCTTCGCCTTGTCGTTGTCGGTGACGGCGATGATCCGGCTGCTCATCTCCTGGATATCGGACCACGGGAAGCCGTGGGCGATCGAGAGCGAGAGCACGCCGTCCTTGCCTTCCATCGCAGAGAGCTTGTCGACGAAGCCGCGCATCGGTTCTCGCGTGGTGTGGAACACTCCGATCATGCGGCAGTCCCACGACGCCATCACCGGCTTGGTGCGGCCCTCGATCGCGCCTTCCATCACCGTGAACAGGTCATCGGCGCGCTCCGATACATCGACATGCGGATATTCCTTGAACAGCACCAGCACGGTGGCGTCGCGGAAGGTGCCCGGGCCGACATTGCAATGGAGGTCGAGCTCGACGCCCACCGGCACGTCTGGACCGACGACCTTGCGGACATGGGCCAGCAAATCACTTTCGCAATCGTCGTAGCCTTCGGCGACCATGGCGCCGTGGCAGGACAGGAACACGGCATCGACCGGCATCGCGGCCTTGAGGTCCGACACGATCTCGTCGCGGAAGGCCTCATAGACCTTCTTCACCGTCTTGCCGGCCGGCATGGCGAAGGCGCAGAGGCTCTCGACGGTCTGCCAGCCCTTGGCGTCGGCGCGCTGCTTCCACACCGCCAGGGGCGCGCCGAACATCGGCACGTTTTTGCCGTAGTTCCCCTTGCGGAAGAGACAGGTCTCCTCGAAGAGCTGATGGCCGGTGGGGATGGAGGCGAAGGTATTGGTCTCGGTGCCGAGGCAGGCGGTGAAGATCTTCTTTGTCATGAGACGAGTGTAGCGTCCTTTGCCGGCGCACAGCCACCGTCGCCTTCCTGACGGCGCGCTCTTGCAGACTGCGAGCAGCCTCTATGCTGCGCCCACGCCTACGGTCGGACTGTAGCCGCCTGCGAGCGCGGCGTCAGCGCGATCACATCGGCTACGAGGCGGGCGACGCCGTCCATGTCATTGCGCATGTCGAGCGCCGTGCCGAAGCGGGCGACGACGAGCCGCTGCGACGGCACGACGACGATGTACTGTCCGTAGGCGCCGCGCGCCATGAAGGCGTCGGCTGGAATGCCGTGGGCTATGCGATAATGCGTGCCACTGCCGGGGCCGCGGTTGGTCCAGAAGCCGGCGGCATAGCCGAATTCCTCGCTGCCCGGCGTCATGGTCGCCGAGTAGTCGACCCAGCCCTCGGGCAGGAGGCGTTCGTTGCCGGCCACCCCGTCATCGAGATAGAGCAGCCCGAAGCGCGCCCAGTCGCGAGCCGAGGCGAACATGTGGCTGGCGCCGATCGGCGTGCCGACGGCGTCGAACTCGAGCGTGACATGCTGCATGCCCAGCTTGTCGAACAGCTCGCGCCGGGCAAAGGCAATGACTGCAGCCGCATCGCCGCCGGTTTTCTCGCGGATGATCTGCGACAGCAGCAGCGTGTTGCAGTTGGTGTAGGTCCAGTCGGTGCCCGGCGTCGCTTTCAACGGAAGGCTGGCGGCGAAGGCCGCCATGTCGCGTTCGCCGAACACCATATGCGCCGACGGATCGAACGCGTCACGCGCGCTGGCTGTCAGCGACTGGCCGCAATCGAGCCCGCTGCTCATGCGCAGCAGGTTGTCGACCGAGATCGCATGCCGTGGATCGCCGGGCGAAGTCCAGGCGGCAACCGGCGCCGGACCCTGCACTGCGATCTTGCCCTGGCGCACGAGGATGCCGAGCAGGGCATTGGTGACCGACTTGGTCGCCGACCAGCCGGGCAGCGGCGTGTCCATCGTGTAGCCGGGTGCGTAGCGCTCGGCGATCACGCGGCCGTTGTGAACCACCACGATCGCCTTGGTCTGGCGCAGTGGCGGCGCCGATCGCTCCGTGAAGGCACGGTCGAGCGCGGCACGCAGGGCCGGGTCGGCGGGCTCGACCGGCTCGGGCCCGGCAATCGGCGGCAGCAGGGCGGGGAAGGCGGAGGCCTGCGGCAGGCTTACCGGCGCCGGCGGATTGCCGCGCAGGACGAGGCAGCCCAACGGGCCGCGATAGACGGACCGGCTGGGCGCCAGGCCGGCGAAGGTCGCCGTCACCTCGGCGCGCTCTCGGTCGAGCCTGTGGCTGACCAGGAATTCGACCGGCCCGAGAGTGGGGGCGATAGACTCGCGATAGAAGGTTTCGGGTTCGACCCCTGACACGAAGGCGGCCGAGCAGAGCTGGTGGCTGACGAAGCCGGTGGCCACGCCGGTCGCCCGATCGAGGCTGCCACAGCCGGTCAGCAGGATCGGCATGACAGCCAGCGACACGATGGAAATGGAACGATGCATGTACGGCTCTCCCTGGAGGTGTGGGAGAAGCCTACTGAGCAGCCAGATTTCCTCTCGCCGGGTTCGAAATCGGGCTCGCCGAATCTGGAATCGGCTCGCCGATTCCCGTGTTGAGACGGCGGTATTCGCTGGGAGTCAGGCCGGTTTCGGCCTTGAAGGCACGGTTGAAGGGTCCGAGCGAGCTGAAGCCCGAATCCATGGCGATGGTGAGGACGGGAACGGCCGTCTGGGCCCGGTCCGCCAGCGCCGCCTTGGCGTCCTCGATCCGGTAGTGGTTCAGGAAGCTGTTGAAGTTACGATGGCCGAGCCCCTGGTTGATCAGCCGGCGCAGCCGGTATTCGGGCAGATCCAGCCTCTGGGCGAGGGTGCCGATGGTGAGACCGTCCTGGCGATAGGCCCGCTCGACGGTCATCAGCCGTTCGAGGCTGGCCAGGAGGCCGGCATCGACCGGCTCGGGAGGCGGCGCGGGCGGAGGGCTCGGGGCGACGGCGGCCGCCACTGTGGCCGGGGTTGACACGAAGAGCGACTGCTCGCGGCTGACCCGGAGCAGCGTCCAGGCGACCGTGCCAGCGATCGCCATCAGGGCCAGCGCGCCGATCAGGTTGGCGCCCGGCGCCGGACGAGGGCCGGTCAGGAGCTGCGATAGAGCTGTGGCGGCGATGTAGAGAGACGACGCTCCGACGATGAAGAGGCGCAGCCGGCGCCTGCCCTCGACCAGGTCGGCGCGCCAGGAGGAGACGGTCTGGGCAATGGCGACGGCGGCGAAGGCGAGCGAGCTCAGGGTCAGGCCGATACCCAGTATCCTCGTTCCACCAACGAGGCATTCCGCGAGGCCGAGCACGACCAGTGCCAGCCAGACAGCGGCGTGCCATGGGCTCAGGCGGAAGCCGTCATCGAACAGGGCAGAGGCAAGCAGCCAGAACACCACATTGTTACCGGCGGACAACGCGAGCAGGGGGAAAGCCCAGACGTGCGGCTGGCCCTGCAGGCCGACAGACGAGCAGATCGCGTAGGCAGCAGAGCCGAGTGCGAACAGCGCGCCCAGGCGCGCCGATATCAGCTGCCCATAGCCGCGCCACAGCATGCCCGCGGTCAATAGGAGCAACGCGACCGTCCCGCCGCGCAGCGCCCAGTCGAGCGAGAGGATCGTCGTGTCGGTCACGTGGCGAGGGCGCGATCCATCAGGGACACTTCGGTGCCGCCGAGGTCTGCCGTGCCGAACTGCCCGAAGTGATTGGCGCCGAGCCGCGCGTCGCCATAGAGGGCGGCGAAGTCCGATTTCGCCTCGACCAGTGCGGCGAGGGCGGCGATACGGGCGAGGCCCTCGCACAGGAAGCGCGCGCGGCGCTCAGCGTCGGGAGATTTGAGGCAGCGCTCGAGCGACTGCGCCAGCGGCCCGACAGTGAAGGCCTGCGAGGCTGTGCGCACCAGGCGCGAGAGCGTGTCCATGCTGGCGTCGGGATGGCGGCCGGCGGCGCGCAGCACGTCGAGCGCCATCACGTTGCCGGAGCCTTCCCAGATCGCATTGAGCGGCGCCTCGCGATAGAGCCGCGCCATCGGCAGATCCTCGGTGTAGCCGTTGCCGCCCAGGCACTCGAGCGCTTCGTAGACCATCGCCGGTGCGCTCTTGCAGACCAGGAACTTCACCGCCGGCGTCAGCAGGCGCGCATAGGCGGCCTCGCGCGGGTCGGTCGCCGAGCTGTCGACGGCATGGGCGAGGCGGAAGACCAACGCGACCTGCGCTTCCAGCTCGAGGGCCATGTCGGCGGCGACGGCGCGCATCGCCGGCTGGTCGGCGAGTCGGCGCTGGAAGACCGAGCGGTTGCGGACGTGGTTCAGCGCCTGGCTGAGGCCGAAGCGCATCTGGCCGGCCGAGGCGACGGCGCAGTCGAGACGCGTCAGGTTGACCATCTCGATGATGGTCCGCACGCCCGCGCCCTCGGCGCCGATCCTTTCGGCATACGCGCCATGGAATTCGACCTCGGACGAGGCGTTCGACTTGTTGCCGAGCTTGTCCTTCAGCCGCTGGAACCGGATCGCGTTCTGGCTGCCGTCGGGCCGGTAGCGCGGCATCAGGTAACAGGTCAGTCCGCCAGCGGCCTGCGCGAGCACGAGGAACGCGTCGCACATCGGCGCCGACATGAACCACTTGTGGCCGCTCAGCTCGACATGGTCGCCCTGCGGCGCGGCCGTGGTGATGTTGGCGCGCACGTCGGTGCCGCCCTGCCGCTCGGTCATGCCCATGCCGAGCGTGACGCCGGTCTTCTGCCACCACGGCAGCGGCCGCTTGTCGTAATCGCGCGACAGGATCTTGGCCTGCCATTTCGCCAGCACATTGGGCTCGGCCTTGAGCGCGCCGATGCAGGCATGGGTCATGGTGATCGGGCAGAGATGGCCGCTTTCGGCCTGGGTTGCGAGATAGAGCCGCATTGCGCGGCTGGTCAGCGGGGCGGCCGGCTCGCTGCCGTCATGCGCACCGCTGTGGATGCCCCAGCCGATGCTCTTGGCCATCAGAGCGTGATAGGCGGGATGGAACTCGACGAAGTCGATCCGGTTGCCCTTGCCATCCATCGTCCGCAGCCTGGGCGGGTTCTCGTTCGCGATCCTGCCGAGATCGAGCGTCTCCGCGGCGCCGTAATCCTTGCCGCAGGCGGCGAGCGCTTTCAGGTCGAGCCCGTAGCGCGCCGCCGCCTCGGCGAGCGGCCTGTCGGCGCTGAACAGATCGACGTCGCCGAACGCGGGCGACTGATTGAACGAGGCGTCCTCGAGGAAACCGGTGCTCATCGCCGAAGTCTACTCCCGCTGGCCCGCGCCTTGCACGCCGCTGTAAGGTAATCGGGAAAACCGGGAGGGATAATCATGCAGCGCCGACACTTCTTGCAGGGCACCGCCATGGCGGCGGCTACTGGACTCGCCGCACCGGCGGTCTGGGCGCAGGTCAAGCCGGTCCGCGTGGCGTTCGGCTGGATCTACAACGTCGAATATGCCGGCGTCTGGATGGCGCTCGAAAACGGCTACTTCAAGGAAGAAGGGCTCGACGTGAAGACCCTGCCGGGCGGGCCGAACGCGCCGCCGTCGCCGGTCACGGTGGCGTCCGGCGGCGCGGAGATCGGCTACGGCACCTGGCTGCCCTATCTCGACGCGGTCAATCGCGGCAACGATTTCGTGCTGGTGGCCGGCACCTTCCCGGTGTCGCCGCTCGGCATCCTGTCGCTGCCGGCCAAGCCGATCCTCAAGGCGGCCGACATCGTCGGCAAGAAGATCTTGGCGCAGGGCCCCAACGAGCGCACCGCGATCGACGCGACCCTGGCGCTCAACAACCTGCCCAAGACCTGGGAGTTCGTGCCGGCCGGCTTCTCGCCCGAGCCGCTGCTCTCCAAGGCGGGCGACGGCTACACCGCCTACGGCACCAACCAGGCGGTCACGCTCGAGGTGAAGATGAACATGGTGCGCGGCAAGGACTTCTTTTTCACCTCGTTCGACGAGATGGGCTACAAGAGCTTCGCGAACCTCATCTTCGTGAAGCGCGACTACCTGCAGGCCGAGCGTGCGACCGTGGTGAAGTTCCTGCGCGCGCTGACCCGCGGCTGGACCGAGGATCTCAAGGACCCCGCCGTTGCGGCCAGGCTCGCGGTCAACAAGTACGGCGCCGATCTCGGTCTCGACCTCAAGCAGCAGACTCGCCAGAACGAGCTGCAGTTCGCCATGCTGAAGAATCCCGCCAAGCCGGATGCACCGCTGCTGACGCTCGATCGCGACACGATCGCTGGCCCGATGTATGCCGCGGCCAAGGCCTCGGGGCGTGACAAGCTGCCGGACGTGGACAAGCTCTGCGACTTCTCCGTCATGACGGAAGTGCACGCCTCGCTGAAGAAGAGCTGAGCATGGCCGTTGCCCCGTTGAAGGCCGACCTGCTGCTGAGCGGGTGCGACGTCGTCACGATCGACGGCAAGAACCGCGTGATCCCCGACGGCGCCGTCGCCGTGCGGGGCAACAAGATCGTCTGGATCGGCAAGGCGTCGGCTGCGAAGCGCAGCGTGAAGGCGACCTCGACGATCGACGGCTCGGGCCAGATCGCCATGCCCGGCATGATCGATGCCCACGTGCACACCGCGCAAACCCTGTTGCGCGGCAAGATCGCGGAGATCGACGGTCGGCGGCCGATCAAGATTCCGGTATGGTGGAACTATTACGTTCCGTTCGAATCGATGCTGACGGACGAGGACGTCTATCTCTCCGGCCTGCTGTGCTACGCCAACATGATCTCGGTCGGGACGACCTGCTTCGCCGAGGCGGGCGGGCCGCATCCCGACGCGATGGGGCGCGCCGCGATCGACACCGGCATCCGGGGTTTCGTGTCGCTCAACACCATCGACCAGGGCGACCACTGGCCCAAGACGATGATCACCACGACCAGGAAGGCGCTCGACGGCAACGTTGCCCTGGTGAAGCGCTGGAAGGGCGACAAGAACAGCACCGACCGGGTGCAGGCCTGGCTGTCGCTGCGCCAGATCATGACCTGCACGCCCGAGCTGATCGAGGCGATGGGCGAGGCGGCGCGGGCGCTCGACGTCAAGATACACACCCATCTCTGCGAAGGTGTCTACGAGATCGACTACTCGCTGGCCAAGTTCGGCAAGCGTCCGGCCGAATATCTCCAGAGCCTCGGTGCGCTCGACCGGCACATGCATTGCGCCCATTCGGTGCTGCTGTCGGAAAACGAGATGGACCTGTACGTGAAGCACAAGCCATCGGCCTGCCACTGTGCGTTCAACAACTATCACATCGGCCCGCACCGGCTGCTCGAGATGTGGCGGCGCGGCATCGACATCGGGCTGGGCACCGACGGGGCAGCGTCGTGGGGCTCGCTCGACATCTTCCAGGTGGCGCACATGGCGCGGGTCGGGCAGCAGGCCGTCGCCGGCACGCCCTATGCCTTCCGCAACGTCATGCCCAGCGAGGAGATCCTGAAGGTTGCTACCAACGGCGGCGCGCGTGCACTCGGCATGGCGAAGCAGATTGGCAGCCTCGAGGTCGGCAAGAAGGCCGATATCCTGCTGATCGACCGCACCAACCTCGACCAGATGCCATTGCAGGACATCTACTTCGTCGCCGCCAACATCGTGGTCGGCCGCGACGTGCGCACCGTCGTGATCGACGGCAAGGTGGTGATGAAGGACCGCGAGCTGCTGACCGTCGACCGCAAGGAGATCGACCGGCGGCTGGCCGAGCGCCTGCCCAAGCTGATGGAACGCTTCGACGCCATGACAGCATGAGCCTCTTGTCGGACAGCGGGTCTCCCGGCCCGCTCATGCTCTTCCGGACCGCGAGCCTCTGGCTCGCTCAATCCGAGCGAGCGGGACGCTCGCGGTCCGGAAGAGCATGAACGCGGCCATCTCCATCGACAAGGTCAGCAAGCGGTTCGAGCTGGCCGGCAACAAGGAGGGCGTCCTCGCCCTCTCCGAGCTGTCGCTCACCATCGCGCCGGGCGAGTTCGTCGCCATCCTGGGGCCGAGCGGCTGCGGCAAGAGCACTCTGCTGCGCCTCGTTGCCTCGCTGGAGAAGCCGAGCGGCGGCAGCGTGAGCGTCAACGGTGCGGCGCCGGGCCTCGTGTCGGCGCAGCATGCGCTGGGCGTCGCCTTCCAGGATCATGCGCTGCTGCCGTGGCTCACGATTCGCGACAATGTCGCCCTGCCGTTCCGGCTTGCCGGCCGCCGGGTCGATGAATCGGCGATCACTCGCCTGCTCGAGCTTGTCGGGCTCGGGGCCTTCGGCAATGCCCGGCCCAAGCAGCTTTCCGGCGGCATGCGCCAACGCGCTTCGATCGCCCGCGCGCTGGTGCTCGAGCCCGAGGTGCTGCTGCTCGACGAACCGTTCGGCGCGCTCGACGCGGTGACCCGCCGGCAGATGAATGTCGAGCTGCAGCGCATCTGGTCGGCGCGGCAGATCACCACCATGCTGATCACCCATTCGGTCGACGAGGCGCTGTTCCTGGCCGACCGCGTCGTCGTGATGAGCGGTCGTCCCGGTCGCATCCTGCGCGAAGTCACGGTTCCCTTCGGCCGCCCGCGCGATCCGGCAGTGATGCGCAGCGAGGCGTTCCACCGTCTGGTCGATGACCTGACGGCGGCACTAGAAGCGTGATGCGCGCTTCGCACTTCTCCTTCTTCTCATTCCTTCCCTCCCCCGCTTGCGGGGGAGGTGGCGCGGTAATCCGCGACGGAGGGGGCGCGACGCGAGATTGTGCGTCACGCCCCCTCCGTCAGCGTAAGACGCTGACACCCCCCCCGAAGACGGGGGAGGAGATATGAAGCAGACGCTCCTCGGCGCGCTCGGCATCGCGCTGTTCCTCGCGGCTTGGGAGATCGTCGGCCGCACGCAGCTCCTCGGCATCTCCTGGCCGCCGCTCAGCGACGTGCTCGAGATGCTGGCCGATCCGGGCCGACGACCGCTGTTCCAACGCGCGATCGGCGCCACGCTCGACTCGACGGCGATGGGCTATCTCTGGGGGACCGGAGCGGGCCTCGCGCTGGCGGCCCTGGCGCATCTCGTGCCGCCGCTGCGCCGGGGCTCGGACCGGCTCGCCGCTGTGCTGAACTCGGTGCCGTCGATCGCCCTGGGACCGATCTTCCTCGTGCTGCTGACGCGCGAGAGCACGCCGGCCGCGGTCTCCTCGATCCACGTCTTCTTCATCGTCTTCGTCTCGGTGAGCTCGGGCCTGCAGCGCGCCACACCTGCCCATCGCGACCTGTTCGCGGTGCTGGGCGCCGACCGCGTGCGGCGCTTCGTCCGGCTCGAGCTTCCGGCCGCGCTGCCCTCGCTCGTCTCCGGGCTGCGGCTCGCCTGGCCGGCGGCGCTGATCGGCGCCATCATCGGCGAGTGGTTCGGTGCGCCGCGCGGCATCGGCATCCTGATCATCAACGCCATGCAAAACTTCCAGATCGTGCTGCTGTGGTGCGCGGTGCTGCTGGCGGTCGGCGCGTCGCTGTTCTTCTATGGCCTGCTGACCCTGCTCGAGCGGGCAGCCTATGCGAGGTTCGGCTGATGCGTCCGTTCCTGGTGCGGATCATCGAAGACTACTGGGGCATCCTGCTGTTGCTGGTCGCCTGGCAAGCCTGGGTGATCGCCAACAGCTTCAACCCGATCGTCATGCCGACGCCGACGGCCGTGCTGAACGATCTTGTCACCTATCCGATGGTCTATCTCGGCAATGTCGGCATCACGCTGGCGGTCGCGGTGTTCGGCCTGGTCGCCGGCATGGCGGTCGGCACCGGCCTTGCCGTCGCGGCCTGGTTCTCGCCGATCGCGTCGGGCCTGCTCAACCCGCTGACCGTGCTGTTCAGCTCGGTGCCGGTGGTCGCGCTGATCCCGGTGATCGCCCGCCTGCTGGGCTACGACACCTCGACCGTGCTGGCGATCGTGGTGATCATCACCTTCTTCCCGAGCTTCGTCTTCGCCTCGTCCGGCCTGCGCCAGCCGCCGCCCGGCTCGGAAGACCTGTTCCGCGTGCTCGGCGCGTCGCGCTTCGACCTGCTGCGCCGCCTCGCGCTGCCCGCCGCGATGCCCAACCTTGCCATAGCCTTCAAGCTCGCGGCGGCGCACGCCATCCTCGCCGCCATGGTGGCGGAGTTCCTGATGGGCACGACTGGGCTCGGCTATCTCTTCGCCAAGACCAAGTCGGATTTCCAGACCGAGCAGGCGTTCGGCGCGTCGCTGGTCGCAACGGTCATCTCGGCGACGGCGTTTCTCGCCGCCGGCTGGGTCGAGAAGAAGGTGCGCGACCGCTATTCCTGATCAGCCGCCGCCTTCGTACTTGAAGGACAGCTTCACCTTGGCGCGGTAGGCCGCAACCTGGCCCTTTTCGATGATCATGTCCTGCTCGACGACCTCGGCAACGCGCAGGTCGCGCAACGACTTGGCGGCGAGGTCGACCGCCGCCTTTGCGGCCTTCTCCCAGGACTCGGTGCTGGTGCCAACCAGTTCGACCACCTTGTAGACGCTCTCGGCCATGGTTTCCTCCCGGACACGGTTTCACTGTTTCCGTCCAGCGCCGGTTAGAGGGGAGGCTCGGCGTCGGCCTCCTGGAACTTTCCTTGTGTCGCGAAACCTACTCCGCTTCGCTGTCCGCGTCACTCCGTGGTTCACGCTTCCAGGCGCTCGCTGCACAAGTCACTCCACAGCGCCTCAGGGTTGATTTGGCGATGGCACGTTCAATCCGAGTTCCCGCGACGGCCGCGAAGCCTTTCGCCAGATCGGTTTTGCCAGCTGCAGAACGACTAGAATGGTCCCGCCGGCCAGCAGAGTGACCCCGAGATCGTCGAGGTGAAGCGGCCCGAACCGGAACAGATCCATCGCAGGCTGCCATGTAAGCGTCACGGCGAGCACCGCCACCACACCGGAAAGCAGAACCCACAGCGACAGGTTTGGGCGGACGATCGCTTGGATCAACGATCCGCTGGACGAGCGGTTCACCAGGATCAGGCTGCCGTTGATCAGCACCAACGAAACGAAGACCAGCGCCCTCAGTTCGTTCTCCGGCAGTTGCCGTAATAGGCCACCCGCAAAGATGGCTGCCACTGCGGCGAAAGCCAGTAGGCCCTGAAACAGGCTCCAGCCGGCCATCGCGCCGGACAATAACCGGCTTTCAGCACTCCGCGGCGGGCGGCGCATCAGGTCGTCCTCGTCAGGCTCGGCCTCAAAGACGATCGAGCAGGCCGGATCGATCACCATTTCGAGAAACGCAATGTGGATCGGCGTCAGAATGAGGGGAAAGCCGAAAAGCAGCGGGACGAGCGCGAGGCCTGCGATGGGAACGTGCACCGCCACGATGTAGGCGATCGCCTTGCGCAGATTGTCGTAGATGCGGCGACCAAGGCGGATCGTCCGGACGATCGATCCGAAATCGTCATCCAACAGGACGATCGACGATGCTTCGCGCGCGACGTCGGTGCCGCGGCCGCCCATGGCAATGCCGATATGGGCCGACTTGAGGGCCGGCGCATCGTTGACGCCATCCCCGGTCATAGCGACGATCTCGCCGTCGGCCTTGAGGGCGTCAACGATCCGCAGTTTCTGTTCAGGCAGGATTCGGGCAAACACGCTGATCGTGCGAAGGCGCGCCGTCACGGCAGCATCGTCGAGGCGCACCAGCTCCTCGCCGTCAATCACGCCACTTCCCGTCAGGCCGGCCTTGCGACCGATTGCCTCCGCCGTGGCCGGATAGTCGCCCGTAATCATGATGACCCGCACGCCGGCCGACTGGCATTCCCGTACGGCCTCCGGCACGTTCGTCCGCAAGGGGTCGGCGAAGCCGACAAGTCCCAGGAACTCGAAGGCAAATCCCTGTTGATCTTCGGGCAGTTCCAGATCCGCGTGGATCGTTCGAGCGACGCCCAGGACACGAACGCCTTCCCGCGCCATCTCGTCCAAGGCCGTGCGCACCCAAGCGAGTTGCTCCGCGTCGAGACGGCACAAGGAGCCGATCGCTTCTGGCGCGCCCTTGGTGAAGGCCAGACACTCGGCTCCCTCGCGTCGCCGCCAGACGTTGGTCATGGCGAGAAGCTCGGGGCGCAGCCCGTACTGCCGGATCAACTCCAGGCCGGCATACACGTCTTCCGAACCACCCGGATGCAGTGAAGCCTGCCCTGCAATCGCTCGTTCCATCGGATCGAAGGAGTCGCGTCCACTTGCCAGAAGTGCAGCTTCGATCAGCTCGATCAGGCCCCCGGGAGCCGACGCGCCCGCCACCGCTCGCCAAGTTTCGGCCGGGGTTCGCAACTCCGCAATCGTCATCCGGTTCTCGGTCAACGTGCCCGTCTTGTCCGTGCACAGGACTGTCGCCGATCCAAGCATCTCGATGGCGGCGGCACGGCGGGTAAGCACACGCGCCTGCGACAGCCGCCACGCACCCATCACCATGAAGGCACTCAGAACGAGAGGGAATTCCTGGGGCAGCATCGACATGTCGAGCGCAATGCCGCCCAGCACCGCCTGCAGCCAATCGCCACGCAGGAAACCATAGAGCAGGACGGCGAGGAGACTGGCTGCCATACCTGCAGCGGCAAAGTTGCGGACCAGGGACCTGGTCTGCTGCCGAAGCCGAGGCGGCTCGGCGACAATCTTCCCCAGCGTCTGGCCGATCTTGCCGATCTCGCTCCGCTGACCGGTCGAACGCACAATTGCCAGTCCATCGCCGCGCACGATGAGTGTGCCGGAGAACAGGAAAGGCTGGTCCTCGCCGCCAGGGCGGGCCATCCCGGCGTCCTTGCTACCGCCGGTCGCCAGCTTTCTCACAGGAGCGGATTCGCCAGTCAGCAACGACTCGTCGATCAGCAAGTTGTTGGCGGCAACGAGAAGGGAATCGGCGGGAACACGATCGCCTTCGAGGAGGACAATGGCGTCGCCACGGACGACTTCGCGGCCGGGGATGCGCTTCCGACTCCCGTCACGGATGACGAGCGCCCGTGGACTGGTCATATCCCGCAGCGCTTCGAGCACGCGCTCGCTGCGAAGCTCCTGAATGACGCTGATCGAGATCGAGAGACAAGCGAAGACCAGCAGCATCAATGCGTCGGTCAAGTCGCCCAGGAAGAGGTAGATCGCACCTGCGCCGAGCAAAAGCGCGAACATCGGTTCGCGGAGCACGTCCCCTAGGATTCGTACAAACGACCGGCTGTCCGTGCCCGGAAGGTCATTGAAGCCTTCGGCATCCAGTCGCTGCCGGGCTTCTTGTTCAGTCAGGCCCGGCGCTGAAGCCGCAGTCGCACATTGGTGGTCCAGCTCTCACCTCCCAACGCTACGGCGCGTCATTAAACCAATAGCACGCCGGCTTCCGTGCGCTCTTGATGCAAATCAACCCGTCCCGTGGCGAAGCACTTTAAGTATGGCGCGGCGGGTCGTTCGCTTCAGCCGCAAGCAAGCCGAGACACCGACGGACTTCAGGAATTGCCGATTCGCGATGGGCCAGGTGAAACCTCGCCTGTCCCCCAACACCATGGAGTGCATCCCTTGGCGACTATGCATCGCATTCGTGCCTACCACGCAGTTCTGGTTGTGCTGGCTGTTGCCGCCTACACGACCGGTGAAATGGGCCTTGTTCACGCGTGGCTTGGCTATGCCGTGTCGGTAGTTCTGGTTGGACGGGTGCTGTGGGCCGTTACGGGCGTTCCTCAGTTGGGCTTGATGAGGTTCTACCCGCATTTCGCCGGTTTGAAGCTTGGCAATGCCATGACCCACCCAGCCATAAGTCGGACGCTGCTTCTCGGCATTGCCATTTGCCTAATCGGCGTGTCCGGGACGGGCATCGCCATGGATCGTGGCCGGGCCGTCGGCCTCGCCGCCGGGGCCGCCGTCGCATTGGCGGTTGCCAAGGACTCGACGGACAAGCGGGGCGGTTCCGCTCAGGCGAAAGGTCACGGCGAACGCGACGCGGAGGAGGGTCCATTGTCCGAAATTCACGAGTTGCTCGCAAACCTCCTGGTCGGCCTCGTCGTCCTGCACGTCGTCTATCTGCTCCTGTTCAAGTGGCCTCTCGCGCGCTTCATGCTTTTCGTCGATGGATCAAAGCGATAGTTGGTAGGGGAGTGACATGGCCGCTGGACCGGGAGGCCAACTCATTTCGTACCAAAGGTCTTTTCTTGGGAGCCGATCTTCGCGCGTACCGACCTGCGATCGACTGCCGAGTTCGGTCAGGTCCGCTTTGGGTCGCTCGCGGACCGGTCGAATCAGCAACAAGTCCGGCAAATTCTGTTATGCCGCCAAAGGCGGAAGCGAATTCAGATGATCAGCGGCAACTGAGGTTGATGTTGCAATCGTGGAAATGATTCGTCCTGTGGATACGGGCTCACGGCACAGACGCTTTCCGGGCAGTGGACTGGCCGTCGTCCCTCGATGCTCGCCTCGCCGTCAAAAGGTATGTTGCCGAAAACCCGCCATGGTGACCCGAGTCCGTAGAGCCTGTCGTGGATCCTCCTCGCAGACCTGCCATCGGCATCGAAGCTGATCCACGTCTTTGCGAGGTTTGAAACAGGTTTAGGCCGTGGCGAACTTGCCGAATTCCCAGTTGCGGCCGGGCGCGGCGGCGAAGAGTGCCTTGGTGTATTCGTCCTTCGGTGAGCCGAAGACCTGCTCGGCCGAGCCGTATTCGACGACCCGGCCCTTGCTCATCACCGCGACGTAGTCGCAGATCTGCGCGGCGACCCGGAGGTCGTGGGTGATGAATAGCACGGCGAGGTTCAGCCGCTGGCGGATTTCGTCGAGCAACTCGAGCACCTGCTTCTGGACCGACACGTCGAGCGCGGAGACCGCCTCGTCGGCGATCAGCAGCTCGGGCTCCATGGCGAGCGCGCGGGCGATGCAGATGCGCTGGCGCTGGCCGCCCGAGAACTGGTGCGGATAGCGGTCGAGCGCATTGGGATCGAGCCGCACCGTCTCCATCAGCTTGCGCGCGCGGGCGAGTGCCTCGTCGCGCGGCAGGCCGAAGTTCATCGGTCCCTCGATGATCGATTCGCCAATGGTGATGCGTGGGTTCATCGAGCGGTAGGGATCCTGGAAGACGATCTGCACCTTGCGGCGGTACGGCCGCAGCCGGCTCGCCGACATGGTGGCGATCTCGGTGTCGCCCAGGAACACCTTGCCCTCGCTTGGATCGATCAGGCGGGCGATGCAGCGCGCCACCGTCGACTTGCCCGAGCCGGACTCACCCACGATGCCCAGCGTTTCGCCGCGGCGAATGTCGAGATCGACGTCGACCGCGGCCTTCACGACGCGCGCCTTCTGGAAGAACGACTTGCCGCTGTATGTCTTGCCGAGCTTCTCGGTGCGCAGCACCGTCACGCCCTCGAGCCGCACGCCGCGATGCACCGGATGGATCGACGGCACCGAGGAGATCAGCATCCTGGTGTAGCCGGCGCCAGGCCGCGACAGGATCTGCTCGGTCGGGCCCATCTCCACCAATTCGCCCCAGCGCAGCACGGCGACCTTGTGCGCGATCTCGGCGACCACGCCGAAATCGTGGGTGATGAACAGCACGCCGGTGCCCTCGGTCTCCTGCAACTCGGCGATCAGCTTCAGAATCTCGGCCTGGGTGGTGACGTCGAGCGCGGTGGTCGGCTCGTCGGCGATCAGCAGCACGGGATCGAGCACCAGCGCCATGGCGATCATGATGCGCTGGCGCTGGCCGCCCGAGAGCTGGTGCGGATAGGAGGCGTAGATGCGCTCCGGCTCGGGCAGCTTCACCCGGCTCAGGATCTTGATGATCTTGGCCTTGCGCGTCGCATTGTCGAGCTTGGTGTGGGTGCGCAGCACCTCGTCGATCTGCTCGCCGCAGGTCATCACCGGATTGAGCGCCGTCATCGGCTCCTGGAAGATCATCGACATGCGCGTGCAGCGCAGCTCGCGCAGCCGCTCCTCGGTCGCGGCGAGCACGTTCTCGCCTTCGAGCAGGATCTCGCCGCCCGTGGGCTTCAGCGCCTTGGCCAGCAGGCCCATCACCGTGAAGGCGATCACCGACTTGCCCGAGCCGGATTCGCCCACCAGGCAGACGATCTCGCCGGGGTTTACGGTGAAGCTCACCTTCTCGACGGCATTGGCGCGGTCGGCGCCGCCCGGCAGCGCCACGGTGAGGTTGCGGACTTCGAGGACGGGCTTCTTGTCGGCCATTTGAACGCTAAACCTTCTTGCTCATCTTCGGGTCGAGCGTGTCGCGCAGGCCGTCGCCCATGATGTTGATCGCCAGCACGGTCAAGGCGAGGAAGATGCCGGGGTAGAGAATGTTGTGCGGGAAGACGCGGAACAGGGTGCGGCCCTCGGCCATGATGTTGCCCCAGCTCGGGATCTCCGGCGGGATGCCGATGCCCAGGAACGACAGCGCGGCTTCCGCGAGGATCGCGGCGGCGGCGAGGAAGGTGCCCTGCACGATCAGCGGGGCGATCGTGTTCGGCAGGATATGGCGGAACAGCAGGACCCACGTCGGTGTGCCGACCGAGATGGCGCCCTCGACATAGGGCTCCTCGCGCACCGTGAGCACGATCGAGCGCACCAGGCGGACGACGCGCGGGACATCGGGCACAACGATGGCGAAAATCACGGTGATCAGGCCGGCGCGCCAGATCGAGACCAGCGCGATGGCGAGCAATATGCCCGGAATGGCCATCAGCCCGTCCATGATCCGCATGATGATGCCGTCGGCCCAGCGCACGTAGCCCGAGACGAGGCCGATCACCATGCCGGCCAGGATGGCGCAGATCGAGACGCTGATGCCGACCGCGAGCGACACGCGCGTGCCGTACAGCACGCGGCTGTAGACGTCGCGGCCCAGGCTGTCCGTGCCCATCAGCACGGTGCGCTTGGCCGTCTTGCCGTCCTCGAGCCGGAAGGTGATCTCGGTGCCGGGCTTCTTGTTGCGCGCCGCGGGATCGATGCGCGTCGGATCGACGGTGCCGAGGAACGGCGCGAAGATCGCGATCGCCACCATGACCAGCAGGATCACCCCGCCGAAGATGACGCTGGGATTGCGAAGAGCAACCTGCCACAGAGGCTTGCGCTTGGTCGAGGCCGCTGCAATCGAGGCGGAGTCGACGATGTCTTCTGGGGTTATCGCGCTCAATAGCGGATCCTCGGGTCGAAGATGGTGTAGCTGATGTCGATCAGGAGGTTGATGACGACATAGACCACCGAGAACAGCAGGATGACCGTCTGGATGGTCGGGAAATCGCGGCTCAGCACCGCCTCGACGGTGAGGCGGCCGAGTCCCGGCAGGCCGAACACGCTCTCGGTCACGACCGCGCCCCCCATCAGGATGGCGATGCCGAGGCCGATCACGGTCAGGATCGGCACCGCCGCGTTGCGCAGCGCATGGCGCATCAGCACGACGCGGTTGCTGAGGCCCTTGGCGCGGGCGGTGCGGATGTAATCCTCGTTCAGCACCTCGAGCACCGAGGCGCGGGTGATGCGCGCAATCAGGGCGATGAAGCCGACCGACAGGGTGAGCGAGGGCAGCACCATGCGCTCGGCGAACCGGCCGAGATCGACGCCGATGCGGACATAGCCCTGGACCGGCAGCCAGCCGAGCTCGATGGCGAAGACGTAGATCAGGCAGTAGCCGATCACGAAGCCCGGCACCGAGAAGCCGAGCACCGAGAAGGCCATCACCGACTTGTCGAAGACCGAGCCCTGGCGATAGGCCGCCATCACGCCGATCGGCACCGCGACGCAGACCGCGAAGACCAGCGTGCAGAGCGCCAGCGCCAGCGTCGGCTCGACCCGCTGGGCGATCAGCTCGGCGACCGTCTTCTTGAAGAAGAAGCTCTCGCCGAAATTGCCCTGGAGGATATTGCCGATCCAGATGCCGAACTGCTGCCAGATCGGCTGGTTGAGGCCGAGCTTCTCGCGGATGTCGGCGATCTGGTCCGAGGTGGCGTTGTCGCCGGCGATCACCGCGGCGGGGTCGCCCGGCGTCAGCCGCAACATGAGGAAGACGAAGACCGCCACCACCGCAAGAACGGGGATGATGGCGACGAGACGACGGGCGATGAAATCGAGCATTGGGCTCTCAGGTTGCAGTGCCGAGGCTTCCCCCTCCCGGCCTCCCCCGTCTGACGGGGGAGGTAGCCGAAGGCCGGAGGGGGCAAGCCCCAACGACGTTGCTACTTCTTCTCCACGTTCCACATCACCGGCACCGGTGCCTTCAGCCAACCACTGACGTTGGCGCGCATCGCGCCCGGCCCGTACCACTGGCCGATCCAGCCATATTGCGCGGTCTCGAGCGCGCGGGCCTGCACGGCGGCGGCGAGGGCCTTGCCTTTCACGGGATCGGTTTCCTTGGCATAGGCGTCGCGGATCTTTTCCATCTCAGGATCGGTCGGCCAGCCGAACCAGGCCTTGTCGCCGTTGGCCACCATATAGGAATCCGAGATCGGATTGAGGATGTCGGCGGCGACCGAGAAGGTGTGGAACACGTTCCAGCCACCCTTGTCCGGGGCGTCCTTCTTGGTGCGGCGGGTGACCAGCGTCTGCCAGTCCATCGACTGCATGTCGACCTTGAAGCCGCCCTGCTCGAGCAGCTGCTTGGTGACCGGCGCGACGTTGGTCAGCACCGGCAGCGTGGTCGACTGCATCAGCACGATCGGTGTGCCGTCGTAGCCGGCCTCCTTGAGCAACGCCTTGGATTTCTCGAAGTCCGGCTTGACCAGCAGGCCGTTGGGCGCGTCGACGGCGTTGGGCGTGCCGCAGACGAAGGCGGCGGAGCAGACCTTGTAGTATTCGGGTTCACCCACCGTCGCCTTGAGGTAATCCTCCTGGCGCATCGAATAGAGCGCGGCCAGCCGGATTTTCGGATTGTTGAACGGCGGTTGGAGGTGGTTGAAGCGGATGATGAACTGGTGGCCGAGCGGGTTCCAGTCGAACAGCTTGACGCTCTTTTCCTTCTTCAGGATCGGGATCAGATCATGCGGCGGCTGCTCGATCAGGTCGATCTCGCCGGCGATGAGGGCGTTCACCTGCTGCTGCGGGTCGGGCATCTCGACGATCTCGACCTTGTCGACCTTGACCACCTTGCCGCCGGCCAGGCCCGAGGCCGGCTCGGAGCGCGGCTTGTATTTCGGGTTCTTGATATAGACGTGCTTCTCGCCGGGCTTGGACTCGGCGTTGACGTAGATGAACGGGCCCGAGCCGATCTGGCTGTCGATCTGCTTGAACGGATCGGTGTCGGCCACCTTCTTCGGCATCATGAAGGGCACTTGCGAGCTCGGCTTGCCGAGCGAATCGAGCACCAGGCCGTAGGGCTCCTTCAGCACCATCTGGAAGGTCTTGGCGTCGACTTCCTTGAATTCCTTGACGAAGTCCATGAGCTTGAGGCCCATCGCGTCGCGTGCGCCCCAGCGCTTGATCGAGGCGATGCAGTCGGCGGAGGTGACGGGCGTGCCGTCGTGCCACTCCAGCCCGTCCCGCAGCGTGAAGGTCCACACCGTCTTGTCGGCCGAGACGTCGTACTTGTCGACCATCTGCGGCTTTACTTCGTTTTTCTCGTCCGAAGCGAACAGCGTGTCGTAAATGAAGTAGCCGTGATTGCGCGTGACGTAGGCCGTCGTCCAGATCGGATCGAGGATCGTCAGGTTGCCGTTCTGCACGAACCTCAGGACCTTGCCCTGAGCCAGCGCCGGTCCGGCGCCTGCCAGGGCAGCACCTGCCGCCAGCGCGGCCAAGGTGCGTCGCGTGATGCTCATCAAATTCCCCTCCACTGATTTCATGTCGTGAAGGAGGACGGCCCCCCGGCCGTCCTCCTCGCGTCGCTCTCTACTTCTTGGTGATGTTCCAGAACACCGGCGCCGGCGCCACCATCATGCCGTCCACCGTCGTGCGCATTGCTGCCGGCGCATACCACTGGCCGACGTTGATGTGTGTCGGGGCCTCGACCCAGCGCTTCTGGAGCGCCATGGCGATGTCCTTCTGCTTGGCCGGATCCGTTTCCTTCGAAAAGGCGTCGCGCAGCTTCTCGATCTGCTCGTCGCACGGCCAACCGAACATCGCCTTGTCGCACGACGCGTTGAAGAAGCCGGCCATCACCGGATTGAGGATGTCGGCGGCCACCCAGGAGGTCAGGAAGGCGTTCCAGCCGCCCTTGTCCGGCGGATCCTTCTTGGCGCGGCGGCCGACCAACGTCTGCCAGTCCATCGACTGCATGTCGACCTTCAGGCCGGCGGCCTCCATCTGCGCCTTGGCCACCGGCGCGAGGTTGGTCAGCACCTGCAGGTCGGTCGACTGCATCAGCACGACAGGCGTGCCGTCATAGCCCGCTTCCTTGAGAAGCTCCTTCGCCTTGGCGGCGTTCTGGTTCAGGACGTCCGCCATACCCTCGTCCGAGCCGAGCGGCGTGCCGCACACGAACGGCGCCTTGCAGACCTTGTACCACTTCGGGTCGCCGATCGTGGCTTTGAGGAATTCCTCCTGGCCGAAGGCGACCATCACGGCGTGGCGGATCTTCGGGTTGTCGAACGGCTTGAACAAGGTATTGAAGCGGAAGGCATACTGGTTACCCAGCGGATTTCCGCTGAACAGCTTGATGTCCTTGTTCTTGGCGAGCAGCGGCAGCAGATCGTGGCCTGGCGCTTCGATCATGTCGATCTCGCCGTTCTCGAGGGCGGCGACCTGGGTCTGCACGTCCGGCATGGCAATCCACTCGACACGGTCGAGCTTGACCACCTTGCCGCCGGCGAGGCCCGAAGGCGGCTCGCTGCGTGGCTTGTACTTGGTGTTCTTCAGGAAGACGATCTTCTCGCCCGGCTTCCATTCGTCGGCCTTGAAGGTGAACGGGCCGGAGCCGATCACGTCCTCGACCTTGATCTGCTGCATCGGATCGGTTTCGGCCGTCTTCTTCGGCATCATGAAGGGCACGTTCGACGACGGCTTGCCGAGCGACTGCAGAACCAGGCCGTACGGCTCCTTCATTTTCATCTTGAAGGTCTTGGCGTCGACCGCCTCGAAGCCCGCGACCGAGGCCATCATCTTCTGGCCCATCGAGTCACGTGCGGCCCAGCGCTTGATCGAGGCGATGCAATCTTCACCCGTCACCGGCGTGCCGTTGCTCCAGACCAGCCCGTCGCGCAGCGTGAAGGTCCAGGTGAGCTTGTCGGCCGATACGTCGTACTTCTCGACCATCTGCGGCTTCGACTCGAACTTCTCGTCGTAAGCGAACAGGGTGTCCCACACCATGTACCCGAAGTTTCGCTGGATGTAGGCAGTGGTCCAGATCGGATCGAGAATCTTCACATCCGAATGCATGACGACCTTGAGGGTCTGAGCGTGCACCGCGGCAGGCATCGCACCCAGCAGGCCCCCGACGCTCGCGGCCGCCACCAGCGCCACGACCGATTTCCTGAAATCGAACATCAATCACCCCTCCCTCAACTGCCGCCCTCGCTGCAAGAATCGAGCCGCTTGCCCAACAGTAGCAGCCTGAGGCCCCTTTGTGACAAGACGATTCAGGATTTGCGGCTTTGCTGACATTACTTGCCGAGCGCCTTCTCCAGCAGGTCGAGAACGCCCTCGACCGCCGCCTGCGCGACGATGTCGCCGAAGCCTGCCCAGGAGCCGCGCGCCGCGGCCAGCGGCACGGAGTTGGACTGATCGACCTTTCCCACTTCCTTGCCGGCGGGATCCTTCAGGACCCAGCTTATATCGAGCTGGCCCCGGCTGTCGTCGATCGGTGTCAGTTTCACCCGGCCGGTCACTGTGAAGATGTCGCTTCCGCCGGCGTCCATCACAACGATCTTGCTGGAGCCGAGGGCGCGGCGCATGCCGGAGAACAGCTGGCGGTTGCCGTCGGACGGCGCGCCTTCGATCGGTGCCACCATCACCTTGACGTGGCGCTGGTTGGCCGGTGGCGTCTGCGTTGCAGCGGACGGCGCAGGCGGCTCCGATCCCGTCGTTCCCGGCGCGGTGGCGGCGGCGGTCGCCGGCTGCACGGGCCCTTCGACCTCGGCTTGGGGCGCATTGGCGCCGGCGGCGATCTGGCCGGGCGAGCGCGCCTCGAAGATCGGCGGCTTGCCCATCAGGGTAGCGATGCGCGGCGCGGCCTGCTGGGCGATGCGCGAGACCAGCCGGTCGCTCGCCTCGGCGAAATCCTGCGATTGCGTCACCGTCCGGCTGATCGTCGAGCCTTCAGGACTGCTGCCGTCGCCGACCACGCGCCATTCGACCTCGATCTCGATGCCGGTGCCCATGGGGGCATCGCGCGTCCTCATGGCGCTGATGATCCTGAGCGGCGCCGGGCTGGGCTGGACCGCGGCGACGATGTTGTAGGATTGCAGCTCGATGGCGAGCGCCGCGGCCACGCGCTCGGCCATCTTGGCCGGCATGTTGGCCGGTCCGGCGACCGACACTTCTGCCTTGTCCCGCCGGGGACTGAAGGCGTCGTCGTCTCCTGAATTGTGCTCGAAGGGCTTTGGCGTGCTGAAGCAGCCTGCCAGCAGCAGGCAGCAGGCCAGCGCAATCACAACATGACGCATGTCGCGATCATCCCGAGCAGGCAGCAGATCATCAGGAGCATCAGGTACGGCACGTCAGTTCCCGAGCGCGATTGCCGACAGGCCCCGTCCGTAATCGCGCACGCCCTGCAGGGTGTTGCGGCGATAGCTGAAGAAATCCTCCGGCGCGGCCAGCGTGTCGTGGCCGGTCGCCTCGACCGCGACGCCGACCTTGCCGATGCGGTGCGTCAGGTAGCCCGCGAGATCGAACAGGAAATGGCCGGCACGCGGAGCGGTGTGGAAGAAAGCGTCGTTGGCATCGTCCTGAGCGAGGAACGGTGCGGGGAACTCCGGACCGACCTCGTAGGAGTCGCGGCCGATGCAGGGACCGACGGCCGCGCGGATTCGCTCTCGCCTCGCGCCGAGCTTTTCCATCGCCACGATCGTGGCCTCGGAAACACCGTTCAGTGCTCCCTTCCAGCCGGCGTGCGCGGCACCGATCACGCCGGCGGCGGGATCGGCGAGGAGCACCGGCGCGCAGTCGGCCGCCATCGCGCCCAGCACGACGTCGGGCCGGTCGGTGACCAGGCCATCGGCCTTGGGCGCGCCGGGCGAGGTCCAGCGCTCAGCGCCGACGGTGATGACTTCGGTCGAATGGATTTGGTGCAGGGTCAGGAGCTCGGGCTCGCCGTGGCCGAAGATCTCCGCCACGCGGCGGCGGTTTTCGCGCACGTTGTCGGGACTGTCGCCCGAGCCGTAGCCGCAATTCAGCGACGAATAGAGGCCGGCACTGACTCCGCCGCGCCGGGTGAAGAAGCGGTGCGAGATGCCGTCGAGACCGGCAAGCGAGGGGGCTTCGATCATTCTGCTTCCGAAAAACCGGCCGGTAAGGAGCTTCTGCCGTCACCCACGGCCAGGACACGGAACAAGGTGCCCATTTGGTCGGGATCGATCAAGCGCGCCAACGCCGCGTCGATCGCCGCGCGCTGGGACTCGTTGGCGCGCGCCTTCAGGCTTTCAGCACGCTGCAGGATTCCGAGCCGGCGCAGGAAGTCGCCCTGCGCGATCGGCCCGAAGGTCGGTGCCTTTGCCGATGCCGCCAGCGCCGCGAAGTCGACATGGGCGCTGAGGTCGGTCTCGCCGGGACGGTCGAGGATGCTGGCGCCTCGATGGCCGCGCACCGCCTGCAGCGACGCGCCCGCGCCGCTGTCGTAGCCGTAGTCGACGATCAGCGCCCAGCCGCCGTCGCGCAGGAGACGTGCGCCGATAGCCGCGGCGAGGGCGCGGCCGGCCTCGCCGATCTCGGCCTGTGCGCCCTCGGGAGCGTCGGGCAGGTAGCGGGCGAAGGGCGTCGCGCCCGGCGCCAGCGCGAAGACGAGACTGCCGCCGTCGGGCGCCACACCGACCATGCGTTCGCGCCAGCCCTGCGCCGTCTTCTGGAACTGCCGCACCGGCAGCGCGTCGAAGAACTCGTTGGCGACGATCAGGGCGGGACCAGGCGGCACCTCGCCGAAGCGCTCGTGCCAGGCCGGCGCGGAGGCGCCGAGCGTGCGGTGCTGCTCGGCGCGCAGAGGGACATTGGTTTCGACGAGGTGAAGCCGGAGCGCCGCATGGAAGCCCGGAACGCCGCGCGTGGCGCGCAGGGCATCGGCCATCAGGGTGCCTCGGCCGGGACCGAGCTCGATGAGCCGGACCGGGGAGGGCGCGCCAATCGAGAGCCAGCGCTCGGCCAACCAGGCACCGATCAACTCGCCGAACATCTGCGAGATCTCGGGCGCGGTCGTGAAATCGCCGGCGGCGCCGACCGGCAATGCGCGGCGGTAATAGCCCAGGCGGGGATGGCCGAGTGCCTCGGCCATGAAGTCGGCGGTCGAGATCGGGCCGGTGAGCGCGATGCGCCGCGCGATCAGCCGGCCGAGCTCGGTGATCACGTTCCGATCGTCACGCCGGCTGCGGCTGGTTGCGATAGGCGCGGGCGACCAGCCAGGCGCCGAACGCCAGCACCGGCAACGACAGCACCATGCCCATGGTGAACCAGTTCGTGCCGAGCAGGAATCCCATGAAGGAGTCGGGCTCGCGGAAGATTTCGCCGACGATGCGCGCGACCGCATAACCCATGCAGAACACGCCTGTCAGCAGGCCCGGACGGCGGCGGCCGTCGGTCCACTTCCAGACTGCGAGAAGGAGGGCAAACAGCAGGATGCCTTCGAACGTGGCCTGGTAGAGCTGGCTCGGATGGCGTGGAAACGGGCCACCGCGCGGGAAGATCATTGCCCACGGCACGTCGGTCGGCCGGCCCCACAGCTCGCCGTTGATGAAGTTGGCGAGGCGGCCGAAGAAAAGGCCGATCGGCGTGACGATCGACACCAGGTCCGACAGGAGGAAGGGCGAAATGTTGTTCCTGAACGAGAAGGCGAGGATCGCCGTGATCACCCCCAGCAGCCCGCCGTGGAAAGACATGCCGCCCTCCCAAAGGGTCAGGATTTGCAGCGGGTTCTGCAGGAAGAAGGCCGGCTTGTAGAACAGCACATAGCCCAGCCGGCCGCCCAGGATCACGCCCAGCGCCGCCCACAGCAGGAAGTCGTCGATCTTCTCGGGCGACAGCACCTTGGGCGGCTGAGTGCAGACACGGCGCATGATCTGCCAGCCGATCACCAGGCCGGCAATGTAGGCCAGCGCATACCAGCGCACGGCGAACGGGCCGATGGAAAAGATCTCGGGCTTGATGTCTGGGTAGGGCAGCAGGAGCTCGATCATGCGGCGCCCTTATAGCCGTCCGGAGGGTGTCGCCAAAATGATCGCGGCGCCGGCCTGAGGGGACCGGCGCCGCTGGGGACTTCCAACTGTGATGTTCTTGTTCTTGAGGAGAGGGGGCGTCGGAGGTCCTTTTCGTTCAGGCTTCGCCGACTGTCTCGAGGATCGAGGCGGTCAACGCGTCGGCGGGCGTCTTGCCGGCCCACACGACGTACTGAAAGGCGGGGTAGAAACGCTCGCTCTCGCTGATCGCCACTTCGACCAGGTCGTTGAGCTGCTCGGCCTTGAGGCCTTCGGTGCCGCGCAGGGGGATGGCGTGACGGAACATTGGCAGCCCTTCCTCCGACCATAGATCGAAGTGGCCGAGCCACATCTTCTCGTTGATCAGGGCGAGTAGGCCGTGAATGTCGCTATGGCGTTCGGACGGGATGCGAACGTCGTAGGCGCAGGTGAAATGCAGCGCTTCCACGTCGTCGCGCCAGGAGAAGAACATGCGGTAGTCGCACCAGCGGCCAGCGACCTCGACGGCGATTTCCCGGTCGGAGGTCCGGTCGAACGGCCAGTCGTTGTCCGCAACGACCCGCTCGATCATTTCGAGCGGGTTGAGGTCGGCTTTGTGCTTGGTCCGCTCGTGTCGCGATAACGCCATCGACCACTCCCCAACCATTCCGCCATGCGGCTCGTTCGGAGCCAATCCTTAAGCGGGTGGTCGACATATCGTGTTGGGCACCCAACAACCCACGAACGAGATCGTAACACGGTCGGATGCGCTGGCAATCTGAAAAGAGTGAGCGATTCCAGAAATTTAATCCCCAGTCCTCAGGTGATTTTCCGCAAATGTTCTCTTTGCCGATTAGACATGCAGCCCGCCTGCAATAGGCTGCAGGTTCGTAAAATGTCGAAATTCAAAGGACCGATTCGGTCCAATGCCTCATCCGGCGTGTCCGTGCGTGCGCACGTCGTCGACGAGGCAATCCCGCACGCCCACAGGACCGCGCTGATGCCCGACGTGCCGGGCACGAAGATTGCGGAGGACGAATCGCCCGCATGGCCATGGCCTGCGGCGGCTGAAACCGGCCCCGAGCCGAACTGTGCCTCTATCACCGGGGAGAAGACAATGAAGCGGGCCGAACTCACCGAGAAGATCCTGAGCGTCAAGAGGATGAAGGAGCTCACCTGGGAGGAGATCGCCAACAAGATCGGCGGCGCGTCCAAGATCCTCATCACCGCCGCCTGCATGGGCCAGATGAAGATGACCAGGGAGCAGGCGACCAAGGCCGGCAAACTGTTCGGGCTCGGCAAGGAAGAGGTGCTGCTGCTGCAGGAAGTGCCCTATCGCGGCTCGCTGCCGCAGGTGCCGCCGACCGATCCGCTGATCTATCGCTTCTACGAGCTGGTGCAGGTCTACGGGACGACCTGGAAGGAGCTGATCCAGGAGGAATTCGGCGACGGCATCATGTCCGCCATCGACTTCGACATGACGATCGAGCGCCAGCCCGACCAGAAGGGCGACCGGGTGAAGATCGGCATGTCGGGCAAGTTCCTGGGCTACAAGACGTACTGATCCGGACGGCTGGCTGCGAGCCATTTCCCGTAAACAGCTTCGAAGCCCGTCGGCGCCGCTCGCGCGCCGTTGAATTGATATAGCTTATTGGCTATACTGAATCATGGCTTGGGCGGTGGAATTCCACGACGCGTTCGCCGAGGAATTCGAAGGATGGCGGCACGATGTCCAAAGGGCGGCGACCACTCAGCTCGTGATCTTGGGGTCGCTGGGGCCGACGCTCGGACGCCCTCATGCCGATACCTTGAAGGCGTCACGACATGGCAACATGAAGGAGCTGCGTTTCAGTGTCGGTGACGGAGAATGGCGTATTGCTTATGCTTTCGATCCACGCCGACAGGCCATATTGCTGGTCGGCGCAAGCAAATCCGGTGTTGCTGCGGATCGCTTCTATCGCCGCCTGATAGGAACTGCGGATCGTCGATTCGATGACCACCTCGCCGATCTGCGCGGCCGCAAGAGGAGATAGTCATGACCGTGAAGCTGGAAGACATGATGAAGAAGCTCTTCACATCGAAGGAACGCGCCACTATCCGGCGCGATGCTGCCGCCATTGCCAAGCGCTACATGGCGTTGCGCGAGCTGCGTGAGGCGCGTAATCGTACTCAGGTCGCCATGGCCCGGAAACTTGGCGTCAAACAGGTCAATATTTCCCGGTTGGAAAGCCGCGAGGATCCACGTCTGTCCACGCTCACGAAATACATAGATGCGATGGGCGGACGGCTTCACCTGATTGTTGAATTCCCTGAGCAGGAACCGGTCTTGTTGCGAGCTGGCGGCCCTCGCCCATCCAAGCCAAAGAAGAAGGCAGCTTAGCCTCTTAACTTATTCCGCCGCCAGCTTCCGCGCCGCCCTCGGATCGCGGGTGAGGAGGCCGTCAGCGAGGTCGCGATCGATCATCGAATCGGGCCGCTCCGAGACGCGGCCGAAGCCCGCGCCGCCACCGACGAACATCTCGACGATGTCACCCTTGCCGAGGTCGACGGCCGCCTTGCTGCGCAGGTCCTCGACCGTGCCGTCGGCGCGGATGATGCGGCAGTAGCCGCGCTGGCCGGGCTCGCCCCCGAGCAGGCCCTCGGGTGCGAGGCGGAACCGGTCAGAGTAGATCGCGAGCTGCACGTCGTCGCGCAGGATCTCGCAGCGGCGCGTGAAGCCCGCACCGCCGCGGCGGGCGCCCAGGCCGAAGGAGTCGGGCGCCAGTTCGTAGCCGACGATGCGGAAGAAATTGTAGTCGATGTCGAGCGATTCGACCGGCGCATTGGAGCAGTTGCTGAGCGGCGAGTCGACGGCGTCGCAGCCGTCGGCGCCCCTGGAGGCGCCATAGCCGCCGCCGAAGATCTCGAGATAGACGCTGTAGCCCTTCTCGCCGAGGGTGGAGAGGCAGAACGCCGTCGTGCAATCGAAGCCGGTGGCGATCGCCTTGTCGGGCAGCGCCTGGGCCATTGCCTTCATCACGGCATTGAACACGCGGTAGGCGGGAATCATGCGCGCGCGCACCGGCGCCGGCGGCCGCGGGTTGAGCAGCGAGCCGTAAGGCACCTTGATGCGGATCGGCCGCGCCATGCCCTCGTTGTAGGGGATGTCGGGCGACGTGAGCACGGACTTCACGCAGGACAGCGCGGCCGACAGCGTGCTCGAGTAGGGGCAGTTGAGGTTGCGCTTAACCTGCGGGCAGGTGCCCTCGAAGTCGATCTCGACCGAATCGTCGGCGATCGTCACCTTGGCCTTGATTACCAGTGGATCGTCGGAGAGGCCGTCGTCGTCGATCGCATCCTCGCCGTAGAACGTGCCCTTCGGCGCCTGCGCGATGGCAGCGCGCACGCGGCGCTCGGAGTAATCCTGCATCTCCTTCATCGCGGCCTCGACCTTGTCGACGCCGTAGCGCTCGCAGAGCTGCTTCACTCGCAGGACGCCGATGGAATTGGCGGCGAACTGCGCGTTGAAATCGCCGATCGTGAGGTCGGGCACACGCACGTTGGCCGTCACCAGCCGCTCGAAGCTGCCGCCGTTCCAGTCCTTCTGGAAGCTGTAGCGGCTGGGGGGGAAGCGGATGCCCTCCTGGTAGACGTCGCTCGCATGGATGTTGAGGCCGGGCGCGCCGCCGCCGAGATCGAGGTGGTGTGCGACCGACGCGCCGAAGCCCACGACGCGCCCGCCCACGAAGATCGGCGTGAAGATGAAGACATCGGGGATGTGCTGGCCGCCCTCGAACGGGTCGTTGTTGATGAGGAAGTCGCCTTCCTCGAGGGTATCGACCGGATGGCGCCTGAGGCAGGCGCGCAGCGTCTCGCCGATCGGGCCGAGCTGCATGGGGATCAGCTCGGCCTGCGCCACGGTGTTGCCGTCGCGGTCCATCAATCCGGCCGAGCCGTCGCGCGCCTCGCGCAGGATGGTCGAGTAGGCCGAGCGGATCAGCTTCACGCCCATCTCGCGGGCGCCGGCGATGAGCGCCTGGCTGATCACGGCATAGTCGAGAGGGCTCAGCTTGGTCATGCCGTACTCCGTAGTGTCAGTTTTCGATCGCGACCGGGTGCCCGTCCATCGATCTTTCTTTCGGATTGAGCGATGGATCCGCTACCAGCTTCTTGACCGTGCTCGTCAGGCAGGTGTCCGATGCCGGTGACCCGGGGCAGGCATAGAGCGCCCGTAGAAAGAGGCGGTCCATGAGCTCCCAGCGCGCAACGCTCGTGTGCTCGGGCTGATCGGTGAGCAGAGTCTGGAACCTGCCCGCGCCCAGCAGGGCGAGAAGCGACGTCGTGTGCCAGGAGGACCCGCGGCAGGCCTCTTCCGAGTAGGCGTCGGCTCCTATCCCGTCCTCCGTCCATGCGTAGGCATAGGTGATGCGAGCGCCGTGAACGCCGAAGCCTTCCCCAAAGGAAGGCACCACTGGGGTGCTCCTGCCGAAGTGATGTGGCTCGGCGCGAAGATCGGACATCTGGGCGTATGTCGAGATCGCCTGCTCGATCGCAGGTGTCGTCGACTCGAGCCCGATCAGCAACGGCGCGTCAACCGCTTCCCTCGGCGGCCAATCGATCAGCTCGGGATCTTCCATGTTCCGCAACGCGGGTACGAATTCTCGGATCGCGCGGATCTGTCCGCGCAGCTTCGAAAAGGTGGCGTCGACGCAATCGCCTTCCTGCCCGCCGGTCACAACCAACGGCTTGATCGGCGCGCCGCTGGCCCATTTGTACGAGGGGAATGCGCGATCCTCACGGGAAGCGGACAGCATCTTGCCGACAGCGGAAATCGAAGGCTTCTGGGCGAAGGCAGGCGCTGTCACGGCGAGGCTGGCCGCTACGGCGACCAGATGCGCGATGTGACGTGAACGCCGGTACAAGCTCATGTCAGGCGACGCAGGATGAGATTGTCCGAGGGGTCGAGCCTCGCCCTCCAGCCGGGCGGCACCCAGGTCGTTGCCGTGTGCCCCTCGATCACGGCCGGGCCGTCGATCTTCTGGCCCGCGGTCAGCGCCTCCGCGCTGTGACGGGCACACTCGACCCACGCTTCGCCGTGGAAGATGCGGGTGCTCTCGGCAGCGCCTGCCGCCGCCGTCTCACGGTCGAGCCTGGGCGCCGTGCCGATCGGCAGGGTCGCGCCGACCCGCAGGGTCACGATCTCGACCGGCCGATCGAGCGTGGCGCCGTGCATGAAGGTGCGGTGATGGGCGTCCGCGAACAGCTCGGCGATGTACTTGGCGTCGAGCGCGCCGAGCTTGTCGGCCGGGATCTCGACCCCGACCTCGAAAGCCTGGCCGACGAAGCGCATGTCGAGCGTGTGGGTGTAGACCAGCTCGCCCGGCAGCTGCATGTCGGCGAACTGGGCGGCGAGGCGCCGGCGCATCTCGGCGAAGGTCTTGCCGGCTTCCGTCGCCGCTGCCTCGTCGAGCTTCATCTTGCGCGTGACGGCATCGAACTTGGTGTAGTCCGACGCGACCAGCCCGTAGGCCGAGATCACGCCCGCGTTGGGCGGCACGACGATGGTCGAGATGCCGAGCTCCTCGGCGATGCGCGCGGCATGCAGCGGTCCCGCGCCGCCGAACGGCACCAGTGCGTAGTCGCGCGGATCGCGGCCGCGCTCGGTCGAGACGAGCTGGATGGCGCGCACGATGTTTGCGTCGGCGAGTTGTAACGCCGACGATGCGGCCTGCTCGATCGACAGGCCGAAGCGCTCGGCGATCGGCTTGAAGGCGTTTTGTGCCGCCTCGGCGTTGAGGATCATGCGGCCGCCGAGGAATGCCGTCGGCCGGATCGTGCCCATGACGATATGCGCATCGGTCGTGGCAGGCTCCGTGCCGCCCTTGCCGTAGCAGGCCGGACCGGGATCGGCGCCGGCGCTTTGCGGCCCGACCCGCAGCATGCCGCCGTCGTCGACCCAGGCGATCGAGCCGCCGCCGGCCCCGACCGAGACGATGTCGAGCACCGGCGTGCGGATCGGAAGGCCGTCGATCTCGCTCTCCGACGCGAGCGAGGGACGGCCGTCCTGCACCAGGCAGACGTCGGTCGAGGTGCCGCCCATGTCGAAGGTGATCAGGTCCTTGTAGCCCGAGCGCGCCGCCTGGCGCGTGGCGCCGACCACGCCGGCCGCCGGGCCGGAATACAGCGCCGTGATGGCACTGGCCCGCATCGCCTCGGCGGGCAGGCGGCCGCCGTTGCTCTGCATCACCGTGAAGCGGCCGGTGAAGCCGGCATCGGCGAGCTTGCTCTCGAAGCGATGCAGGTAGCCGTCGATCACCGGCTGGACATAGGCCGACAGCAGCGTGGTCGAGGCGCGCTCGAACTCGCGGAACTCGCGCGCGACCTGATGGCTGCAGGTCACCAGCACGCCGGGCACCGCCTCAGTGATCAGCGCGGCGAGCCGCTGCTCGTGCGCGGGGTTGGCGTAGGCGTTGAGCAGGCAGACCGCGACGGCGCGATAGCCGCCGGCCTTCAGCGCCGGGATCAGCTCGGCGCGGACCTTCGCCTCGTCGAGCGGCGTCTCGACGGTGCCGTCGGCGCGCAGACGCTCGGTGACCTCGAAGCAATCCTTGCGGCGGACTGGCGGCGCGGGCTTGGCGTAGAACAGATCGTAGATGTTGCGCCGGTCGTGGCGCTGCATGAACAGCAGGTCGCGAAAGCCCGCGGTGGCGATGAAGGCGACCGCGGCGCCCTTGCGCTCCAGCACCGCGTTGGTCGCCACCGTCGAGCCGTGCCCGAGGTCCTCGATGCGCGCGATGTCGATGCCAGACGCGGTCAGCGCCGCGAACGCGCCCACGTCCGGCGACCGGGGCGTGCTCGGCACCTTGGTGACGACGACCCTGCCGCCCTCGACCGCCACCAGATCGGTGAAGGTCCCTCCGACCTCGACGCCTACGCGCATTGAAAAGTCCCCGCCCAATTTATTCTCGCCCCTGACACGAGTGTCATCCCGAGCGAAGCGAGGGATCTATGCTCATGGCTTCCTGGATCCCTCGCTTCGCTCGGGATGACATCGGAGTTGAGGCGGGCGCACATGCCTTACGGCCCCGTGTTCAGGAGCCGGGCCTGCAGCTCGGCGATCTGCTTCTTCAGCTCCTCGTTTTCCTCGCGTGCCTTGGCGGCCATCGCCTTGACCGCCTCGAACTCGTCGCGGCGCGGGATGTCCATGCCGTCGAGGATCTTGGCGATCTGGTCGCGGACGCGGGCCTCGACCTCGTCCTTGACGCCCGACAGCGCTCCCATCGCGCCATTGGCCATCTTGGTGAGGTCGTCGATGAAGGGATTGCGGGTCTGCATGGTACTGACTCCTGATGCGGCAAGTATGAGGGGCTGATACCCTGCCAGCAAGAACGCCGGAGGAAGCAAAGTGGGTCTGGTCAAAGTCGAGTCGAGCGAAGGCATCACCACCATCACCATGGCGCGCCCCGAGAAGCGCAACGCCCTGACGCAGGAGCTGTGCGACGGGTTGTACGAGGCCTACCGCGCCTTCGAGGAGGGCGGCGACCAGGTCGCCGTGCTCCAGGCCGACGGCCCGGCCTTCTGTGTCGGCGCCGACCTCAAGGACCCGCCGGCGGCGATGTGGAAAGCCGTGCCCGACGTCTCCTACAAGCTCACCAAGCCGGTGGTCGCCGCGACCCAGGGCTGGGTGATCGGCGGTGGCATCTGCCTGGTCATGACCTGCGATCTGATGGTTTCGGCCGACACCACCAAGTTCATGTATCCCGAGGCCAAGGTCGGCGTATTCGGCGGGCTGATGCCGGGCATCGTCTCGCGCATGCCGCACAAGGTGGCCATGGAGCTGCTGTTGCTGGGCGAGGAGATCTCGGCCAGGCGCGCCTACGACGTGGGCTTCGTGAACAGGGTCGTGCCGCTGGGCGAGGAGCGCAAGGAAGCGCGCCGCATGGCGAGCGTGATCGCCAATTCCGCACCGCTGGTGATCCGCACGCTGCGCGACTTCGCCAACCAGACCCTGCCCAAGGGACCGGCCGAGTTCTTCGTGCCCGAGCGCTACAAGCTCGAGAAGATCGCCGGCAGCGAGGACCGCAGGGAAGGCGCCGCCGCCTTCCGAGAGAAGCGGCCCGCCAAATTCAAAGGCCGTTGACCATGGGCAAGTTGCTGCTGGTCGGTTGCGGCAAGATGGGCGGCGCCATGCTGGAAGGCTGGCTGGCGCGCGGGCTGGCGGCGTCCGACGCGATCGTCGCCGAGCCGGTCGAGGCGCTGCGGCCGCGCAAGGACGGGCTGCGCTGCGTCGCCGCCAGCAGCGAGATCCGCGAGACGCCGGAGATCGTCGTCCTCGCGGTCAAGCCGCAGACCATGGATGCCGTGTTGCCGGATCTGCGCCGATTCGCCGAGGACGGCGCGGTGTTCCTGTCGATTGCCGCGGGCAAGACGCTGAAATATTTCGCGAGCCATCTCGGCGCGACTGCCAAGGTCGTGCGCTCCATGCCCAATACACCGGCGGCAGTGCGCCAGGGTATCACCGTCGCCTGTGCGGCTCCCGGCGTTTCCGACGCCGAGAAGAAGCGTTGCCAGGAACTGCTCGAGGCGGTCGGCCAGGCGCTGTGGGTCGAGGACGAGACTCTGATCGACCCGGTGACCGCCTTGTCCGGCAGCGGGCCGGCCTATGTCTTCCTGCTGGTCGAGGCGATGGCGGCGGCCGGAGCCAAGCTCGGGCTGTCGACCGAGATGGCCATGCAGCTGGCGCGGGCCACGGTCGCGGGCAGCGGCGAGCTGCTGCGGCAGTCGAGCGAACCCGCGTCGCAGTTGCGCGTCAACGTGACCAGTCCGGGCGGCACCACCGCCGAAGCGTTGAAGGTCCTGATGGCGTCGGATGGCATCCAGCCGGTTTTCG
The DNA here is from genome assembly GCF_965279465.1 of Reyranella sp. Lineage (NCBI taxonomy): Bacteria > Pseudomonadati > Pseudomonadota > Alphaproteobacteria > Hyphomicrobiales > Reyranellaceae > Reyranella > Reyranella sp. The sequence continues at coordinate 538,877 of NZ_OZ257242.1, read as the reverse complement.
ACAAGGCACTTGCCGCGGCATCGCGGCGTTCGAAGGAGCTGGCGGGATGACGGCATCGGCAGAGACGGTTCTGGACGCCTTCATCGGGCTCATATCCGAAAAGGGCTTCGCCGAGGTGACGTTGCGCGACGTCGCCTCCGCGGCCGACCTCGGCCTGGCGGATCTCTACCGGCTCTATCCCGACAAGGTGGCTCTGGCGACGGCATTCCTGGCGCGCATCGATAACGCCGTCCTGGCCGGCACGGCGCGCGAAGCCGATCCCGAGGAGACGGCGCGCGACCGGTTGTTCGATGTCATGATGCGCCGCTACGACACGCTGAAGCCTTACCGCGCGGCCCTGCGGGCCATACGCCGGGCGGGCGCGCGCGACCCCCTCCTGACGCTGGCATTGGGACCGGCGCTGCGACGCTCGATGGCGGCCATGCTGGAGGCGGCCGCCCTGTCGAGCGATGGGCTCTCGGGTGCGCTGCGGCAAAATGGCCTGCTGGCGATCCACCATGCGGTGGCGCGGGTCTTCGACCGCGACGACACGGTCGATCTCTCCAAGACCATGGCGGCGCTCGACAGCCGCCTCAAGATGGCCGAAAGATGGTCGCAATTCGTTGAGAGATATACGGTTTCAAGACCTGCGAAAGAGGCCGACCCGCGTTCGGCATGAGAATTTTGTGCGCTGCACAAAAACGTCTCTTGACTTGGGCACGTTTGCACATAAATTGATCTTCGTTGTGCACCGCAACATAGCGGGGCAGCCGAAGAGTTTCAGCACGTCCCCCAAGCCCGTCCGTCATCCCTTTTCCAGGAGCCTTCCATGTACGCCAATGGCGCTTTCAAGAACCCGTTCGCCGACTTCGACTTCAGCAAGATCGCCGGTGAGTACAAGTTCCCGATGGTCAACGTCGAGACCGCTGTCGAAACCGGCCGCAAGAACTTCGCCGCCGTGACGACTGCGTCGACTGCGGCCGTCGAGTCGATGAAGACCATCGCGACCCGTCAGGGCGACATGTTCCGCGCTGCCATGGAAGACTTCTCCAAGCACGGCAGCGACGTGCTCTCGGCCGCCACCGTCGAGGAGAAGATTGCCAAGCAGATCGACTTCGCGAAGAAGAGCTATGATCTCGCGATCGCCAACGGCAAGGAGCTGGCTGAGCTCTACAAGAAGGGCCAGACCGAGGCTTTCGAGACCCTGAGCGCCCGCGTCGCCGACCTGACCGAAGAGGTCAAGGCCGCGATCGCCGCCAAGAAGTAAGACCGAACGGCGCGTCTCGCGCCGAACGGCGAGAAGGGGCTGCCTGAAAGGGCAGCCCCTTTTCTTTGTCTGCTATGCTGTCGCCATGGATCAGATCGTTTATGCCGACTTCGAGAAGGTCGACATCCGCATCGGCACCATCCGTGCCGCCCAGCCGCTCGAAGGTGCGCGCAAGCCGGCCATTCGTCTGGAGATCGATTTCGGGCCGGACATCGGCGTGAAGAAATCCTCCGCTCAGCTCACCGTGCACTACGCGCCCGAGACGCTGATCGGGCGCCAGGTCGCGGCCGTGGTGAATTTCCCGCCGCGCCAGATCGGCAAGTTCATGTCGGAAGTCCTGACCCTCGGCTTCCCCGACTCCGACGGCGCCGTCGTGCTGGTCGTGCCCGACAAGGCCGTGCCGAACGGCGGCAAGCTGTTCTAGCCTCCGTCGGCCTCGTCTCAATCAGCAGTCGCTGATCGCCGAAGCTGGGCCCCGCCGCTAGCCTCGATTCACTGGCTCCGGTCGGCATGACGGAATGGAATCGCGGGTCCCCAAGACGCCTTCGCAAACGGTCGTCGAACTCGCATAATCCCTTGAAGACGACGGGGCGCGAGCCTGCGTCGAGAAATGCAAGGGGAGAGAACCGTGAATCTGGCAACGCTTCTTGCGATCAATGCCGTTTTGGCGATCGGACATGGATTGGGGTTTATCTTTCTGCCTTCTACTCTGCTCGCGCTTTACGAAGTCCCGACGGCTTCGGGCGCGGTGTTGATGGGTCAGCTTTTCGGCGTGCAGCTGCTCTTTGTCGCTGTCGTCACCTGGTCCGGCCGCAAGATCATTGATGGACGAGCGCTCGGGGCGATCGTTTTAGGGGGCGCCACGACATCCGCGGCCGGCACGATCGTGACGGCGAAGGCGCTCGTCGATGGGGTCTTCGGCCCGATGGGCTGGCTTGCCCTGGCGATCTACGGCGCCCTCACCATCGCATACGTCTACTTCCAGCTTCAGCCGGCGAAACGCGGCGGTTGAGCAACTGCAAGGCTCGACCATGCGCCCTTGACCGGCTGCGATCGGGATTCGAGGCTCCGCGCTGAGAGTAGGAGAGAATCGTGTCCGAAGAGCGCATTACAAGACGACTGGCGGCGATCCTGGCGGCAGACGTCGTTGGATACTCGCGCCTGATGGGACGCGACGAACAGGGCACGCTTGCCCGGCTGAAGGCGCACCGCTCCGAGCGGCTCGATCCGGTCATCGGCAGACATCGCGGACGTCTCGTCAAACTCACCGGCGACGGCGCACTCGTGGAGTTCAGCAGCGCCGTCGATGCGCTGAACGCCGCAATCGAAATTCAGGAGGCGATGGCGGAAGCCAATCTGGAGTTGCGAGAAGACACGCGCATCGTCTTTCGGATCGGCTTGCACCTCGGTGACCTGATCGTTGAAGGTGACGATCTTTATGGTGACGGCGTGAACGTTGCGGCACGCCTGGAAGCGGAAGCACCCGCGGGGGGCATAGTGATCTCCGCCAACTTTCACGACGCCGTCTTCGGACGACTGGACGCTTCGTTCGTGGAGCTTGGCGCGCTTGCGCTGAAAAATATCGAGCGGCCGGTACGAGCTTATCGAGTGCAGCGACCAGGCGAGACCGCTGCATCAACTCCGGCGCCCGTTACCGGCCCGCCGCCGACCCTCCCTGACAAGCCATCGATCGCCGTGCTGCCTTTTCAAAACATGTCGGGTGATCCCGAGCAGGAATATTTTGCCGATGGAGTAGTTGACGACATTATCCTCGCGCTCTCGCGCGTTAAGTCCCTGTTCGTGGTTTCTCGCACCTCCTCTTTTACCTACAAGGGCAAGGGAGCTGACGTTCGCAAGATTGCCCAGGAACTGGGTGTCCGCTACCTGCTTGAAGGAAGTGTGCGCAAGGCTGGCAGCAAGCTCAGGCTGACGGGGCAGTTGGTCGAGGCCGCAACCGGCACTCATGTTTGGGCTGAACGCTTCGAGGGCGAGGCGGGCGACATGTTCGACCTGCAGGACCGGATCACGTCGGGGGTGGTTGTCGCGATGTTGCCTACCCTCGTTCAGGCGGAGATTGAACGGTCGCGCCGCAAGCCTACCGAGAACTTGGTTGCATACGACTACTTCCTGCGGGGAAGAGCCAAGTACCAGAAGTACACCAATGACTCGAATGACGAAGCGGTTGCCCTCTTTCGCAAGGCAGCGGAACTCGATCCTGAATGGGCACTACCCGTCGCCAGCATCGCTGAATGCTTCAAGCGGCGAATCGAATGGGGCTGGAGTAGTGACACCTCGCGTGACCTCTCGGAGGCGGCGGCGTTAGCGCATAAAGCCATGGCTATCGGCACTTCTGAACCGCAAGCCCTCGCTTTGGCTGGATCGGCGTTGATGCTTACGTTCCCCGAAGAATCGGCAGGCTTGCTCGAGCAGGCCGTCAGCTTGGATCCCAATAATTTCTCCGCCTGGAATTGGCGAGGATGGACAGCACTGGTTTTGGGTGAGGAGGATGCCGGACATTATTTCGAGAAAGCGCTGCGCCTCAGTCCAACCTTCCCTGGTCGATATTGGATGCACGTCGGCCTTTCGACGACTTACCTGCTGAGCGAACGGTGCGCCGAAGCGGCTGCTCTCGTGGGCACCGTCCTGCGGCAACATCCGCACCTTCACATCGCGCTATGGGTGCATTCCGCCTCATTGGCACTAGCCGGACAGGTCGGTGAGGCCGTGGAAGTTTGTAAGACGCTAACGAAGGTCGTTCCAGCAATGCGCCTTTCCAACCTTCGCAACTGGATCCCCACGCGGGACGAAAGGGCAATTGCGCTAATTTCCAAAGGTTTGCGTCTGGCAGGGCTGCCCGAATGATGTACTCAGTGCCGGGCCTGCGGGCGGAGTTGGGCAATCCGCCGCAGTTCTTGCCGACCGTCCGCTCATGCGCGGTCCTAGTGATACTTTACTCCGCCGCCTGCTTCGTGGCGGGCTCGCGGAATGCCGTGCGGTAGCGGTCCCATTCGGCGGCGCCGTTCAGGTTGAAGCCCTGCTGCGGCGTGATGTCGGAGGACGGCACCGGGTGGCGGCCCTTGGCCTTCAGCTCGGCGAGCGCGGCATCGCAGGCGCCGACGATCGTGCGGGTCAGCATGCCGGGCAGGATCATCAGCGCGTAGCTCATCTTCGCGGCTTCGTCGATCGACAGGTCCGGCGTCTTGCCGCGCCACACCATGTTGAGCAGGCAAGGACCCTTCACCAGCTTCGGCACGTTTGCCGTCTCCTCGAGCGTCTGCGGTGCCTCGACGAAGGCCATGTCGGCCCCGGCCTCGATCGCTGCGTTGGCGCGGCGGATCGCTTCCTCGTATCCCAGCACCGCGCGCGAATCGGTGCGGGCGATGATCAGGAAGTCCGGATCGGTCTTGGCGCTCACCGCGGCGCGGATCTTGGCGACATAGTCGTCGAGCGGGACTATCACCTTGCCTTCGAGATGGCCGCACTTCTTGGGGAAATCCTGGTCCTCGATATGGATGCCGGCGACGCCCCGCATCTCGTACTCGCGCACCGTGCGGATCACGTTGAGCTCGTTGCCGTATCCCGTGTCGGCATCGGCGATCACCGGCAGCTTGATGGCGCGCGCGATGCGGCCGGCGTTCTCGGCCATCTCGGTCATCGTGACGATGCCGTAGTCGGGGTAGCCGAGGCTGGCCGCGGTGCCGGCGCCCGTCATGTAGACGGCGTCGAAGCCGGCGCGTTCGATTGCGCGGGCGCCGACGCAGTCGTAGCAGCCCGGAGCGGCCACCATGCCGCGCTTCATGGCCTCGCGGAAGATCTTGCCTTTGGACATGTCGGTTCTCCCTTATGCTGCGTTGCGCATGCCGAGCGCGGCCGCCTGGCGGGCGTCGAAGGCGCGGCGGATGTCGTCGTACTGATGACCCTTGAAGCCGCCGCGCACGGTGCCGGGCTCCGCGCTGCCGTAGAATACTTCCCAGCTCGCCGGCAAGCGGCGCGAATCGGGCCGCGCCAGCCATAGCCGGTACAGCGTGCGCTTCTTGTCGTCCTCGGCATGGTCCTCGAAGCTGGTGCGCGAGTGCAGCATGGTCTGGTTGCACAGCATCTGGAGGTCGCCGGGCTCGAGATGCATGCAGAACATGTTTTCCGGCCGGCGCAGCACCAGGTCGAAATATTCCATCGCCTCGCGCTGCAGGCCGGTGAGCGGCGGCACGCCCGCGAGCTTCTGCGCGTTGTTGATGCGGTTGCGGTTCCATTTGCAGAAGACGCGACCGTCGCCGACCGTGCAGATCGGCGCGGCGTACCACGGCGCCTCGTCTTCGGCCTGCTCGCCGTTGCGGCTGAAGGCGTAGTCGGTTGCCAGCGCGGCGGCGTAGTCGGGCCGCTCGGTCTGCACGATCCCGTAGGCGGTCGCGGCGCTCGAGCACATGCTCATGCCGCCGACCGGCGCCTGGTTGTAGCAGCTCAGCAGCACGACATCGGAGCTGTCGACGTGGAAGTCGAGCTCGGCCTTGGAGTTGTAGCCGCGCCCGGTCGGGCTGCGATAGGCATGGCCGGTGTCCTTGACCTCGGTGATGTAGTCGCTGGCGCGGTTCTGCGGCCGGGCGACGCCGAAGTGCAGGCCGATCGCCCAGGTCATGAGCCTGAACTCGGCCGGCGTGACGCCTTCCCGGGGCAGGTTCTTGACCAGCGCCATACCGCGCCCGTCCCGCACTTCGCGGAACGCCGCTTCCAGGGTCGGGATCGCCTGGCGCAGGGCGAAGTCGTCGCGGCTCCAGTCGAGAATCGGCCGCGTGGCGTCACCGGCCTGGCGCACGGCGGCGATCAGCTCGGCGCTCTCGGCCGCGGAGAGGCGGTAGATCCAGCCCTTGTCCGCCTCGACCTCGGCGACCGTCCAGGAAACCGGTGACGTCGTTGCCATCATGCCCTCCGTCAGTCTGCTGTCATGCCGAGCCGGCGGATCGTCTCGCCCGACTCCTTGATGTCGCGCTGGAAGCGCGCGGTGAATTCTGCCGGCGTCGGGCCGCCCGGCAGCGAACCCAGCTCGACCAGCCTGGCTTTGGTCTCGGGCATCGCCAGGACCTTGGCGATATCCTGCTGGATGGCGGAGACGACCTCCGGCGGCGTTCCGGCCGGTGCGAACAAGCCCGCCCACGAGTTCTCGTCGAGGCCCTCGAAGCCCTGCTCCTTGAAGGTCGCGACGTTCGGCAGGGCGGGAATGCGCTCCGTGCCCATGATGCCGAGCGACTTCAGCTTGCCGGCGTTGATCAGCGACAGGCCGGAAGTCACGCTTGCGAGACCGGTATCGACCCGGCCGGCCGAGATGTCGCCGACGAACGAGGCGGCGCCCTTGTAGGGGATGTTCATCAGTTTGATGCCGGCCTTGTCGAAGATTCGCTCAGCCATCAGTCTGGTGCCCGGGTCGGGGCTGGCAAAGGTCCGCTTCTCTGGCCCTTCCTTCTTCACAAGCTCGACGAGTTCCTTGAGATCATTGGCGGGCAAAGTCGGTGAGGCGAGCAATGTTCCCACGGGATACGAAACCGCCGTGACCGGCGCGAACGCGGTCTGCGTATCGTAGGGAAGCTTCATGAGATGGCCGTTGATCGCGATGCCCGACACCGCGAGCACCATCGTGTGGCCGTCGGGCGCGGAGCGCGCGACGATGGCGGCGCCAACCGAGCCGCTGCCGCCGGTGCGGTTGTCGATGATGACTGTCTGGCCCCACATTTCTTCCAGCGACTTCGCTACAAGGCGGCCGACGACGTCGGTTCCCCCGCCGGGGCTGTAGGGCACGATGATCGTGACGGTCCTGGTCGGATGGAAGGCTGACTTCTGGGCCTGGCCGAACGCCTGACCGGCAAGGGCGAGGGTTGCCGCCAGCGCAGCGACGGCGGCCATGACCTTTCTCACTGTTTCCTCCGTTTTTATTGGTATAACGTTAATACAACATGCTGATAAACGCCGCACAACCCGGAGCAGGACGCCCGTTTCAGTCCGCAAAATGACGGAAAAGGGCATGAAACTAAGGGCAAAAGGCACGGCGCTGCATCATCAGCTCTATGTCCTGCTCAAGGAGCAGATCACGAGCGGCCGCTATCGGCTGGGCGACCTGCTGCCGACGCAGGAGGCGCTCTGCCGGCAGTTCTCGATCTCCCGCATCACCGTGCGCCGGGCGCTGAACGACCTCGTCGAGGACGGCTTCGTGCGCAATCGTCAGGGTGTCGGCACCTTCGTCGCGGTCGACGCCGGCAGGGCGAGGCAAGGGCCGGACTTCAGCTTCATCGGCGACATGCGCCGGACGCTGAAGGAGACGACGATGCAGATCCTCTTGCTGGAGACCGCGCGTTGTCCGCCGGCGATCGGTGCACATCTCGGGCTGGCCGACGAGGAGCAGGTGCTGCATCTGGTGCGCACGCGCTCCGTCGGCGACAAGCCGGTCACGCTGCTCGACGGCTGGATTCCGCTCGGCTTCGCGAAGGCGGTGACGGCGCGGAACCTGCAGACCAGGTCGCTGCACGAGCTGATCGCCGGCAGCTTCGAGCGGCTGGGACGGGTGGCGCAGGAGGTCAATGCGGCGCTGGCCGATCCAACGGTCGCGCAGGCGCTGGATATCGAGATCAATTCGGCGACGCTCAGGATCAACCGCCTCGTGCACAATCGCGAGGGTGCGCCGGTCCACTACGTCACGGTCTGGACCACGCCGCTGCGCACGCGCCTCGTAATGGAGGTCGGCGCCGACGACATCGACGGCTACAACATCGGGCGGCTATTGCACGACGTGGGGCGGTGAAGCGTGGCCCAGACGTTGAGAGCGGTGGCTGTCATCCTGAGCGAAGCGAAGGATCTAGCCGATCTACCACCGAGTCCGTTGCCCGCGTGAGGTCCTTCGCTTCGCTCAGGACGACAAGGGTTGTCAGAACACCTTGTGGATCCAGTGGTGCGGGTCGGGCGCGCGGCAGCGCTGGATGTCGACAAGCGCCGACTTCAGCTCTTCGGTGCGGGCGCCGGAGCCGCCGTTGCCGATCTTGAACTCGCCCTCGGGCGCGCGGACTGTGCCGATCGGCGTTACCACCGCGGCGGTGCCGCAGGCGAAGGCCTCGCGCAGGCGGCCGCTGCCGGCGTCGGCCCTCCACTGGTCGTAGGAATAGCGTTCCTCGCGGACCGCGATTCCCTTGTCCCTGGCGAGCGTGATCAGCGAGGAGCGCGTGACGCCCGGCAGGATCGTGCCGCCGAGCGGCGGGGTGGAGAGCGAGCCGTCGTTGAAGACGAAGAACACGTTCATGCCGCCCAATTCCTCGATCCATTTGCGCTCGACGGCATCGAGGAAGACGACCTGGTCGCAGCCGTGCCGCGTTGCCTCGGCCTGCGCGAGCAGGCTGGCGGCATAGTTGCCGCCGCACTTGGCGGCGCCGGTGCCGCCCGGAGCGGCGCGCGTATATTCTTGCGAGACCCAGACCGAGACGGCATCGGCGGCCGATTTGAAATAGGAGCCAACCGACGAGGCGATGACGGCAAACAGGTAATTCGACGACGGCTTCACGCCGAGGAAGATCTCGTTGGCGAACATGAAGGGCCGGATATAGAGGCTGCCGTCACCGTCGGGGATCCAGGCGCGATCGATGCTCACGAGCCGGTCGACGGCCTCGAGGAAGAGTTCCTCGGGCAGGACCGGCATGGCGAGTCGCTCGGCCGACTGCTGGAAGCGGCGCGCATTCTCGCGCGGCCGGAAGAGCGTTGCGCCGTCAGCGGTCTTGTAGGCCTTCAGCCCTTCGAAGATCTCCTGCGCGTAGTGCAGGACGGCCGCCGCCGGATCCATCGAGATCGGCCCACGCGGCTCGACCCTGGCATCGTGCCAGCCGTCGGCGTCGCTATAGCGGATGGTCACCATGTGATCGCTGAACACGCGGCCGAAGCCCGGGTTGGCCAGCAAGGCGGCGCGCTTGTCGGCCGGAACCGGCGCCGGGTTGGGATGGTGCGCGAATTTCAAGGACTGCGTCTTGGACATGGCTCTCTCTGATTTTGCGCCACTCTAGCTCAGACGGGGAGCCGCACAACCACGCGCAATCCGCCCAGCGGAGAGCTGTCGAGGGATATGTCGCCACCGTGGCTGCGCGCAATGTCGCGGGCGATGGTGAGGCCGAGGCCCGAGCCACCCGTGTCGACATTGCGCGATTCGTCCAGCCGCACGAAGGGGCGGAAGACGTCCTCGCGCCGCTCCGGCGGGATGCCCGGTCCGTCGTCGTCGACCGTGATCTCGACCGACGTTTTGCCACGAACCGCGCGAATTTCCGCGCGTGTGCCATGCCGCAGCGCGTTGGAGACGAGGTTGGTGATGCACCGCTTGATGGCGATGGGCCGGATCTCGACATTCATGTCGCCCTGCCAGCTGACCGCGATATCGGCGTTGTCGCGGCGAGCGCCGGCCGCCACGTCCTCGAGGATGTCCGAGAGATCGCTGGGCGTCGGCTCCTCGTCGCCCTCGCCACGGGCGAAGGCGAGATAACCCTCGATCATGCGCTGCATGTCCGCCACGTCGTTGTCGAGCTCCTTGATGTCCGGCGATTCGGGCAGCATCGCCAGCGACAGCTTCATGCGGGTGAGCGGCGTGCGCAGGTCGTGGCTGACGCCGGCCAGCATCTCGGTGCGCTGCTGGATCGAGCGCTGCAGCCGGATGCGCATGGTCTGGAAGGCAGTGGCGGCATTGCGCACCTCGCGCGTGCCGCCGGCGAAGGCAAAGTCAGGCACGTCGCGGCCCTTGCCGAGGGCGTCGGCGGCGACTCCGAGATGCTCGATCGGCACCAGCTCGCGGCGCATGAACCAGATAGCGAGGCCGAACAGCACCAGCGCCAGGCCGACCTGCGCCAGCACGTAGGCGATGCTCGAGCCGAAGGTCAGGCGCAGGTACGGGACCCACGCTTCCATGACGTCGCCGTCGCTCAGCTGGATCTCGATCAGGAGCTGGTCGCCGCCCAGCGAGTTGTCGAGGAAGTAGGGTCGCTTGAGGTCGGCATCGAGCGCGCCCTGGACCTCGCGCGCCACGATGTCGAAATAGGCCGGGCTCCGGAAGGCCGGCACGATGCCCTGGCGAAAGCGGATGGTCATGAACAGGTCTTCGCGCGCGCGTTCGACGATCCAGGCCTGGTGGGCGGCGTCGGGAAAATCGGCACGCAGAGCGATCAGTGCACGCAGGTCGCGCACGAGGAGCAGCGCCAGCCGGTTGGTCACGTTGTCACCGCGCTGGCTGTAGAACCACCAGGCCGACAGCGCCTGCAACAACAGCATCGGCACGATGATGATGATCAGCGCGCGGGCGAACAGGGTCTGTGGCGAGTGCCGGTCGGCCCATCCCGCGATGCGCTCGAACCACTCGCGCGCGCGGGTCACGCTCATGCGTCGACGAGCCGGTAGCCTTGGCCACGCACCGTGCGCAGGTAGCGCGGAAAACCGGGATCGGGCTCGATCTTGCGGCGCAGCCGCGTCACCTGCACGTCGATCGCCCGCTCGTTGAGGCCGCTGCCCACCATCTTGCACAGCGCGTCGCGGCTGAGCACGTCGCCCAGATGCGCACCGAGCGCCCGCAACAGCGCGATCTCGGTATCGGTCAGCGACACGCGCTTGCCCTGCTGGGTGAGCTCGCCCAGAGCGAGGTCGAACTGCATCGGACCGAAAGTGATCCTCTCGGGCGCTCCGCTGGTCTCGACCGGCCGGCCGCGGCGCAGCACGCTCTGGATGCGCAGCAGCAGTTCGCGCGGCTCGAACGGCTTGCCGAGGTAGTCGTCGACGCCCTTCTCGAGCCCGGCAATGCGGTCCTTGGCCTCGCCCATGGCGGTAAGCATCAGGATGGGCACGGCATTAGTCTTGCGCAGCTCGCCGGCGAACTCGAGGCCGGTCTGGCCCGGCATCATCACGTCGAGCACGATCAGGTCGAAGTCGAGTGCTTCGAGCTGCTGGCGTGCCGCGGCCGCGGTGCCGGCCGTGCTGACCCTGAAGCCGTTGCGCGCGAGAAAGGATTTCAGCAGCTCGCGCAGGCGGGTGTCGTCGTCGACGACCAGGACATGCGGCTTGTCGGCCGTCGGGTCGACGCCGCTCAGCGGCCGCTCCCGCGAATCCGCTTGTCGACCTCGAGGCGCTCGACCGGATCGAGCAGGCCGAGCAGCACCTTGCGGAATCCCTCGACGGCCTCGGCCCCGGTCTCGCGATAGGCGCGGGCGAAGCGCTGGCTTTGCCGGTCGGTCAGCTCGCGCTCGAGTTTCACGCCTTTCTCGGTGAGCCACAGCCGCCGCTCGCGCCGGTCACGGGGGCCGCTCTTCTGCTCGACGTATTCCTGCTCGAGCAGGTCCTTCAGCACCCGGCTGATCGACTGCTTGGTCACCTTCAGGATGGAGAGCAGGTGACCGACCGTCTGGCCGGGATGGCGGCCGATGAAATAGAGCGCGCGGTGATGCGCCCGCCCGAGCTGATAGTGCTTGAGCTGCTGGTCCGATTCGAAGGTGAAATCGCGGTAGGCGTAGAACATCAGCTCGATGCCCTGGCGCAGTTCCTCGTCGCGCAGGAACAGCGGGTTCGCGGGAGATCTCGTTTCGACCATTGCAAACCAATCAATGGATGATCCGCGCCGAAACGCAACAGGAGAGCGGAGGGCGTTGCGTTGACACTTCGGGGAGGCCGATGTTACGGCCCACATCCGGGGGGTCAATGCCCATGCTGACGGTGCATCATCTCGGCAAGTCGCAGTCGGAGAGGATCGTCTGGCTCTGCGAGGAGCTCGACCTTTCCTACGATCTGAAGATCTACGATCGCGATCCCGTTACGCGGCTCGCCCCGCCCGAATACAAGGCGCTGCACCCGATGGGCGCCGCGCCGGTCATCGACGACGGCGGCATCGTCCTGGCCGAATCGGGCGCGATCATCGACTACCTCGTCGCCAGGTACGGCAACGGCCGCCTCGTGCTCGCCCCGGACCATCCCGACTTCCCGCACTTCGTCTACTGGTTCCACTTCGCCAACGGCACGCTGCAGCCGGCCACGGGCCGCAACATGATCCTGAGCCGGCTCGACCTGCCATCCGACAATCCAATGCTGCGGGCCATGAACGCGCGGCTCGACCTGGCACTCGGCCAGGTGCAGTCGCGGCTCGCCAAGGTCGACTACTTTGCCGGCAGCGAATTCACGACCGCCGACATCATGACCGTCTTCACCCTGACGACCATGCGTCTGTTCCTGCCGTTCGGCCTCGCACCCTATCCCGCGATCCTGGGCTACCTGCAGCGCATCGGCCGGCGCGACGCCTATCAGCGCGCGATGCGCAAAGGCGACCCCGACCTGACGCCGCTCCTGCACTGATCGCCGCGATGGCGGCCTACGACGCAATCATCGTCGGCGCGCGTTGTGCCGGAGCGTCGCTGGGCATGCTCCTGGCCCGGCGCGGCCGGCGCGTGCTGGTGCTCGATCGCGCGCGCTTTCCCAGCGACACGATATCGACGCACTTCCTGTGGCCGCGCACCACCGCGGCGCTGGCGCGCTGGGGATTGCTCGATGCGCTCGCGGCGACCGGGTGCCCGCCGATCGAGACGGTCACCATGCACGCCGGCCCGGTATCCCTGCGCGGTCGGCCCGAAGCGGTCGACGGCACGTCGGTGATGTACTGCCCACGGCGCACCGTGCTCGACAAGCTGCTGGTCGATGCGGCGCGCGCGGCCGGTGCGGAGGTGAGGGAAGCGACGCTGGTGCGCGAGGTCATCCGCGACGGCGACCGCGTCGTCGGCGTGCGCGCGGTGGGCGCCGCCGGCGAGACGATCGACGTGCGCGCTTCGCTCGTGGTCGGTGCCGATGGTTTGAACTCCAGTGTCGCCGGCATGGTGGGGGCGGCCATGGCCCGCTCGCATCCGTCGCTGACCTGCGGCTTCTACGCCTACTGGAGCGGCGTGCCCGTCGATGGCGTCGAGTTCTTCCTGCGCGAGGCCCGCGACATTCTGGTCTTTCCGACGCATGACGGCCTCACCTGCCTCTGGGTCGGCCGCGCCAACGGTGATTGGTCCGCCTATCGCGCCGACGTGGAGGCCACATATCTCGCGGGCCTCGATCCGTCGCTGCTGGCGCGCGTGCAGCGCGGCCGGCGCGAGACCTCGTTCAAGGGCACGCACCGGCTGCCCAACTTCTATCGCGACTGCGCCGGGCCCGGCTGGGCACTGGTTGGCGATGCCGCCTACCATCGCGATCCGTTGACCGGGATGGGCATCGGCGACGCCTTCCTTGGTGCCGAACTTTTGGCCGATGCAGTTCACGATGGACTCGCCGCCGACCTCGACAGTGCGCTCGCTGGCTACCAGGAGGCGCTTCGCGAGAAGACCGGCGCGGTCTTCGAATACACGCTGATGTCCGCCGCGCTGAAGGATCCGCAGCCGCAGGCGGCGCTTTACCGGGCGATCGCCGCTCAGCCCGATATGACGCAGCGGCTCATGAACGTGCTCGGCGGCACCGCGTCGTTCCGGAGCCTGTTCAACCCCCGAGTGATCGGAGCGCTTCTGAGGCAGCCTCCTTGACAAGGACAATAATACTGACCTATTGATCGCGAATGTTGCGTTGTGGCGGTTTCAAACGACCTGTTTGGAATCAATCGAAAGGAGCCTCAGCAATGTCCGCAAATATGGAAGACCGCGACGGTTTCATCTGGTTCGACGGCGAGCTGCTGCCGTGGCGCGAGGTCAAGGCCCATGTCCTGACCCACGCCCTGCATTACGGCTCGGCCGTCTTCGAAGGCGAGCGCATCTATGACGGCCGGGTCTTTCGCCTCGCCGCGCATAGTGCCCGCCTCAAGAACTCGGCCCGGCTGCTCGACTACGACCTGCCGTGGTCGCGCACGGAGATCGAGGACGCGACGCGCGCCGTCGTGAAGGCCAACAACCTGACCTCGGGCTACATCCGCCCGATCGCCTGGCGCGGCTCGGAGGTCTTGGGCGTGTCGGCGATCGGCACGACGGTGCATCTCGCCATCGCGCCGTGGGCGCAGGAGGGCCGCCTGTCGGTGCAGGTGAAGCCCGGCGGCATCAACGTCACCATGGCCAAGTACCGGCGGCCCGGCCCCGACATGGCTCCTGGCGGCGCCAAGGTGGCGGGTCTCTATGTCATCTGTGGCATCGAGAAGGACCGCGCGCTCAAGGCGGGCTTCGACGATGCGCTGATGCTCGACTGGCAGGGACGGCTGGCCGAATCGACGGGCGCCAACATCTTCCTGGCGATGGGCGGCAAGCTGGTCACGCCCAAGGTCGAGAACTTCCTCGACGGCATCACCCGGCGCGCGGTGATGGGGATGGCGGACAAGCGCGGCTGGTCGGTCGAGGAGCGCGCCGTGATGCCCGAGGAGCTCGACGACGCGAGCGAGGTGTTCCTCTGCGGCACCGCCGCCGAGCTCGTGCCGGTCGGGGCGATCGACGATCGGCGCTTCCAAGTCGGCCCGATGACGCGCGCGCTGATGGAGGACTTCCAGACGCTGGTGCGCCGACCCGACAGCGAGGGCTTCGGGGAGTCTTCGCATTTTGCGACAGTCGACTGAAGAAGGAACACCAACTTTCCCGTCATCCCGACCGAAGCGAAGCGGAGTTGAGGGAGCTGTTCATATCGGCAGAAGTCTATGAATAAGGTTCCTCCACTCCGCTTCGCTCCGGTCGGGATGACGACGTTTTTGGTTCACGTGCGATTGTCCGCGATATTGACTCGGCCCTTGGGGCAGCCTCGATAAGGAGGGGCGGTCGAACAATCGAGAGGCGATCCATGGACTCTTCCGCCGCTTTCTTGAACGCGTCCGAAGCCGCCAGCCGGCTCGGCGTGTCGGCAAAAGCGCTGCGGCTGTACGAGCAACGGGGCTTGATCGCGCCGATCCGCAGCGCGGCCGGATGGCGGGCCTATGGTCCCAACGAGATGAGTCGTGCGCGAGAGATTGCGGCGCTGCGGGCTCTCGGCTTCAGTCTCGCCCAGGTGGCGCGGGTGTTGAACGGCGATCCGCGCGGCCTCGAATCCGCGCTGGCCACGCATCAGGCCGCCCTCGAGGACCGGTTGCGCCAGCTCGTCGCGACCATCGAGACGGTCGGAAGCTTGCGCGAGAATCTCGCTCGCGGCGAAACTCCGACGGTCGGCGACCTGGCGTGCCTGGCGGCACGGGATTCCGAACCCACGGTCGCTTTCGACCTTCCCTATCCCTGGGGCGGCGAGCGGTTCGAATTGGGACGGGTACGGCCCCTGAACTACATCGTCGGCCCGCTGGGCAGTGGCAAGACACGGCTGGCGCAGCGTCTGGCCGAAACCCTGCCCAATGCGGCCTTTCTCGACCGATCGGTGCGCAGTCCCGTCGACGCCAAGGTCGAGCGGACGTTGGCCTGGCTAGTGGAGGATGGCGCCACGGTATCGGACGCCCTCATCGCCCTGATCGCTGGACTGGAGGCGGGTGGCCCGGCCATCCTGGTCGTCGACATGATCGAACAGGGGCTGGACCACGGCACCCAGGAGGCAACGATCGCCCATCTGCGGCGCCGTGGACCGGCCGGCCGGCCGATCTTCATGCTCACCCGCTCGAACGCGATCCTCGATCTGGCGGCGGTCGGCAGCGATGAAGCGATCATTTTCTGTCCCGCCAACCATAGCCCTCCGGTCTATGTCGCCCCATATCCCGGTACGCCGGGCTACGAGGCCGTCGCCACCTGCCTGGCCTCGCCGGAGGTGCGGGCCAGGACGGAGGGTGTCATCGCCTGGCGGCCGCAGGCCGCTTGACAGCAGGCGCTGTCGGCAGTTTGTTTTGTCGACGTCCGAGGGGTGTCCGGTTTCCGCAGGAGCCGGTCTGAGACAGCCGGTGGGGCTGAACCCTTTGAACCTGATCCGGGTCATGCCGGCGAAGGAACGGGAGCAGCACGTTGAGACCATTGAATGTCACTGTTGTCGGAGCGGGCGTCGCGGGCCTAGCCACGGCGCTCGAGCTCAGCGAGCGCGGTTTCGCCGTCGAGGTGATCGAACGCGGCCGCGCGCTGGGCGACGGCGCCTGCTCATGGATGGCCGGGGGCATGTTGGCGCCGTGGTGCGAACGCGCGTCGGCCGACGAGGCGGTGCTGACCCTGGGCGCGCCGTCGATCGACTGGTGGGCGCGGCGCTTCCCCGGCACGACGCACAATGGCAGCCTGGTCCTGGCGTTGCCGCGCGACGCGACGGAGTTGCCGCGCTTCGCCGAGCGCACGTCGAATTACGAGTGGCTCGACGAGGCGGGCATCGGTGCGCTCGAGCCCGACCTCGCCGGCCGCTTCCGCCGCGCGCTGTTCTTCCGCCAAGAGGCACATCTCGATCCACGCCGCGCCTTGCCGGCGCTGGCCGATCTCCTGAAGCGGCAGAAGGTCGCGATCCGCTTCGGCGTCGACATGCAGGCGACGGCGACCAAGGCCGACCTGGTCGTCGATTGCCGCGGGCTCGCGGCGCGTGACGTGCTGCCCGATCTGCGCGGCGTGCGCGGCGAGATGGTGGTGATCCGCTCGCGCGAGGTGTCGCTGTCGCGGCCGGTGCGGCTGCTGCATCCGCGCATCCCGCTCTACATCGTGCCGCGCGGCGGCGGTGTGTTCATGATCGGCGCGACGACCATCGAGAGCGAGACGCGCGGCGGCGCGAGCGTGCGCTCGACCGTCGAGCTGCTGAACGCGGCCTATGCGCTGCATCCGGCGTTCGGCGAGGCCGAGATCCTCGAGCTGGGCGCGGACCTGCGGCCCGCCTTTCCCAACAACCTGCCGGCCGTGCGGCGTGCCTCGCGCTCGCTGCATGTGAACGGCCTCTACCGCCATGGCTTCCTGCTTGGGCCGGCCATGGCACGACAAGCCGCTGACATGGCGTCGGCAATGGACCTGGAGAAGACCGATGCAGATCTTCGTGAACGGCGATCGGCATGACATCGAGCCTGCCACCCTGGCGCTGGCGCTGGACGCGCTGGGCTATGGCGGCAAGAAGATCGCGACGGCGGTGAACGGCCGCTTCGTCGCCGCGCCCGCACGCCCGAAAGTCGAGCTCAGCGACGGCGACAAGATCGAGGTCGTGGCGCCGATGCAGGGAGGCTGACCATGACGTTCTATGGAGTCGAGCTGTCCTCGCGCCTGCTGCTCGGGACCGCGCGCTATCCCTCGCCCAAGGTGCTGGTCGACGCGATCAAGGCATCGGAGGCCGAGGTGGTGACCGTGTCGCTGCGCCGCGAGGCGGGCAGCGAGCGCAGCGGACAGGGCTTCTGGTCGATCATCCGCGCGCTCGGTGTGCGCGTGCTGCCCAATACGGCCGGCTGCCACAGCGTGAAGGAGGCGGTGACGACCGCGCACATGGCACGTGAGTTGTTCGATACGCCGTGGATCAAGCTCGAGGTCATTCGCGACGACGAGACGCTGCAGCCCGACGTGTTCGGCCTGGTCGAAGCGGCGAAGGTGCTGAACGAGGAAGGCTTCGATGTCTTCCCCTACACGACCGAGGATCTCTCGGTGGCCGACCGGCTGGTCGAGGCGGGCTGCAAGGTGCTGATGCCGTGGGGCGCGCCGATCGGCTCAGCGCGCGGCCTGAACAACGCCTACGGTCTCAAGGCGATGCGCGCGCATTTCCCGGACATACCGCTGGTGGTCGATGCCGGGCTCGGCGTGCCGTCGCATGCCGCGGCGGCGATGGAGCTGGGCTACGACGCCGTGCTGCTCAACACGGCGGTGGCCGAGGCCGGCGATCCCGTTGCGATGGCCAAGGCCTTCGCCTTGGCGATTGAAGCCGGCCGCATGGCCTTCGCTGCCCGGCCGCTCGAGCCGCGCGACATGGCGGCGCCGTCCACGCCGGTGTTCGGCAAGGCTGCGTTGGGAGACTAACCATGATCGATCCATTCTATCCCGTCGTCCCCGATTCGAGCTGGGTGGCGCGTCTGGTGCCGGCGGGCGCCAAGTTCGTGCAGCTCCGCATCAAGGATCAGCCGGACGCCGAATTGCGCCGCCAGGTGCGCGAGGCGCAAGCGGTCTGCACGCGCCACGGCGCCGATCTCATCGTCAACGACTACTGGCAGATCGCGATCGACGAGCGCTGCAGCTGGGTGCATCTCGGCCAGGAGGATCTCGTCGACGCCGATGTGAAGGCGATCCGTCGCGCGGGCCTGAAGCTCGGCGTCAGCACCCACGATCACGCCGAGCTGGAGAAGGGCCTCGCCGTCGACCCGGATTACGTGGCGCTCGGACCGGTCTGGCCGACGGCGCTGAAGAAGATGCCGTGGGCGCCGCAGGGGCTCGACCGCCTCGGCGAATGGAAGAAGCTGATCGGCAACCGGCCGCTGGTCGCGATCGGCGGCCTCACCCTCGACCGCGCGCTGCTCTGCCTCAAGGCCGGCGCCGATTCGGCCGCCGTGGTGGGCGACATCGTGAACAACCCCGATCCCATCGCGCAGGCCAGGGCGTGGATCGCCGCGACGCGAGTGGCCGCATGACCGATCGTTACGCCCGGCAGACGATCCTCGCCGAAGTCGGCGCGGCAGGGCAGGCGCGTCTCGCGGCGGCGTCGGTGCTGGTGGTCGGCGCGGGCGGGCTCGGCTGTCCGGTGCTGCAATATCTCGCCGGCGCCGGTGTTGGACGTATCACGATCGTCGATCACGACACGGTCGAGGAGACCAACCTCCATCGCCAGCCGCTCTATGGCATGGACGACATCGGCAAGCCGAAGGCCGAAGCGGCGCAGGCGAGGCTGCTGCGCTTCAATCCCGGCATCGCTATCGACGCCGTCGTCGAGCGTCTGACGCCACAGAATGCAACGCGTCTCGTGGCCGATGCCGACGTGATCGTCGACGCCGCCGACAGCTTCGCCGTGACCTACATCCTGAGCGATGCCTGCCACGCGGCGGCCAAACCGCTGGTCTCCGCCTCGGTGATCGCGCTGACGGGCTACGCCGGCGTCTTCTGCGGCGGCGGCCCGAGCTATCGCGCGGTGTTTCCCGAGGTCTCGGTCGACGGCGGCACCTGCGCCACCGTGGGGGTGCTGGGCACGGCCGTCGCGATCCTGGGCAGCGTGCAGGCGCATCTCGTATTGCATCTGCTGGTGGGCCTGGAGCCGACGGTGCTGGGGCGGGTCGTGACCTTCGACGCAAGGCGTCTTTCGTTCGGCGGCTTCGGCTTCGAGGGCAGCCCGGAGCCGGACGCTGCGGTGCCGTTCATCGCGCCGTCGGCCCTCTCGTCGGACGACTTCGTGATCGATCTGCGCGGTGTCGACGAGGCGCCGCGAACTTTTGCCGACGGCCGCAGGATCGATGTCGCCGGTATCGACGCGATCGCCGCGGAACTTCCCGCCGCGCGCCGCATTGTCCTTTGTTGCCGCAGCGGGCAACGGGCCCTGATGGCCGCCGACAGGCTGCGCGACAGAGGGTACGATATCGCCCTCGTTGCCTTGGGTTGAGGAGCTTCATCATGGCGCACACGACCGATCAGACCGTGCTCGACCACATCGAACGGCTGGTCGCCGAAGAGAAGACGCTCTACCACAAGGGCGAGATCTCCGACGCCGAGAAGGAACGGCTCGCCGCCGTCAACGTCGAGTTGGACCGCTACTGGGACCTGCTGCGCCAGCGCCGCGCCCTGCGCGAGTTCGGCAAGAACCCGGACGAGGCGGAAGTCCGGCCGGCACGAACGGTCGAGAACTACACCGGCTGAACCGCAACTCCTTCTATGTGCAGGCCGTTCACTCCCAGCAACCACGGGAGTGAACAATGACGCACAATCACGCAGTCGTCTGGCTCGATGCACGTGAGGCCAAGGTCTTCAGCTTCGATGCCGACGATGTCGACAAAAAGCGTGTGAAGGCCGATGCACCGCGCAAGCATGTGCGTCATTCCGGCAATGTCGGCGCGGGCAAGGGCCGCGATAACCGCGAGTATTTCGAAGCGATCCTCGCCGAGGTCGAGGCGACCCTCGACGACGTCGACGGATGGATGATCACGGGGCCGGACGGTGCGCGCCAGGACTTCGAGAAGTATGTGCGCGGCCACGCCGAACTGCTTGCCGGCAAGCTCGGAAAAGGCGAGGTAATGGAGCAGCTCGACGACGCCAAGCTGCTCGACATGGCCCGCCGCCGTCTCAATTGAGCAGAAGAGGGCGGGTTTTCGCCAGGATCGAGGCATCGGCCTCGATCCACACGCGATGGCACGGCCGATCCGACGCCGGATGGAAAGCTGCCGGCTCGACAGTGAAGCCGAGCCCCCGCAGCAGGGATACGGCGCGCAGGTTATGCGCATCGACGATGCTTTCGAGCCGTGTGTAGGTCGCCAGCATCTCGGGTAGCACGATGATCGACAGCGCTGCGAGATCATGCGGCGCCGCCTCGACTTCCTCACAGGTCAACAGCCAGAAGCGGCCCACCTCGAAATCCTGCGACGTCGGTCCGACGCCCCACAGCGCGCAGGGCTGGCCGTCGCGATTGTGTGCAGCCCACACCTCGGTGCTGGACAGGAAGGCGTTCAACAGATGGTCGAGCGGTTTCTGGTCGCCATTGCGGTCGTACTCGGTCTCGCCCGCATCCCCGTCTTCCATGGAAAGCGCCAGCATCGCGACGTCTTTTGCCGTTGCCGGTTGAACACAGTAGCGCATGGCGATCTCCGCTCTGGTGGCCGGAAGACTTAACAGATGGGGAGCCAAAAGCGTTCCGTGCGAATTTCCCTACTTTTTCTCCCAGCGGGCTGCCGCCTGGTCGTCGGCAGCGTGGGCGCCGACCCATTTTTCGCCCTTGGGCGTGTCCTCGAGCTTCCAGAAAGGCGCCTTGGTCTTCAGCCAATCGACCAGGAACTCGCAGGCCTCGAAGGCCGCCTCGCGGTGCGGTGAGCCCACGGCGACCAGCACGATCCGCTCGCCCGGCTCCATGCGGCCGTAGCGATGAACGATCAGCGTCGCCTCGAGCGGCCAGCGGCGCTGCGCCTCGGCCTCGATCTCCTCCAGTGCCGTCTCGGTCATTCCGGGATAATGCTCGAGCGTGAGCGCATCGACCCTGTCGCGATGGTAGCCCTCACGCACATGCATCTCGCGCACCAGGCCGACGAACACGGCCAGCCCGCCGATCCGCGTGTTGCCGCCGGTCAGCCGATCGAGCTCGGAGCCGATGTCGAAATCCGCCTCCTGGACGCGTACGGTCATGGCGTCAGCCGCCGGTGAAGGGTGGAAAGAATGCGACCTCGCCGGCGCCGGCGATGCCGACATCGAAGGTCGCGGTGCGCTTGTCGACCGCGGCACCGAAGGCGGCGCCTTCGGCCAGCGCCTCGGCGTGGCCGCCGCTTCGGGTGCGCAGCCAGGTTACGAGATCGCCCACGGTGCGCACCTCGGGCGGCGGGTCGATCTCCTCCTCGGCGACGCCCACGGTGCGTTTCATCCAGGCAAAGTAGCGCACCTTCATTCAGCGGCTCCCGGCGTCGTGTCTTCCGCCATGTGGCGCAGGCCGGTGCGCAGGTAATCGTAGCCGGTGATCAAGGTGAGGCCGGCCGCGATCCAGATCGCCCAAAGGCCGAGCGTCGTGACCAGGGGCGACGCCGCATCGCCCACCAGCAGCAGGGCGATGGCGACCATCTGCACCGCGGTCTTCCATTTTGCGAGCTGGCTCACCGGCAGGCCGACCCGCAGCTCGGCGAGGAATTCGCGCAGTCCGGACACCAGGATCTCGCGCGCCAGGATGATCAGCGCGGCGAGCACGTGAATGCCGGTCAGTGGTCCGCGATCGACCAGCATCAGCAGGGCCGCCGCCACCAGCAGCTTGTCGGCGATCGGATCGAGGAAGCGGCCGAGGCGGGAGATCTGGTGGTAGCGGCGCGCGATATAGCCGTCGAAATAGTCGGTGATGGCCGCGGCGACGAACAGGCCCATCGACAGCCATTGTGACCAGCCGCGATCGAGCCAGAAGCACGCCACGACCAGCGGGATCGCCGCAATGCGCGACAGCGTGAGGATATTGGCGGTGTTCAGCATGTGGAGCCGGCACCTTACGGTGCCGCGCAACGAATTGTCACCACTGCCAATGCTGGGCGGGTCTCCGGCAAAGGCGTCAGCGGACGCCGCGAAAGTGGTCGTGAATCTTCTGCGCCAGCGCATCCGATATGCCGGCGACCGATTTGATATCTTCCAAAGTTGCCGCACCCACCGCGCGGGCACTGCCGAAATGATGCAATAGTGCGCGCTTGCGCGCCGCGCCGATGCCCTGCACCTCGTCGAGCGCCGATCGTGTGAGGTCGCCGGCGCGGCGTGTGCGGTGCGTGCCGATGGCGAAGCGATGCGCCTCGTCCCGCAGACGCTGCAGGAAGTAGAGCACCGGATCGCGCGGCTCGAGCGAGAAGGGCTGCCTGCCCGGCACGAAGAAGCGCTCGCGGCCGGCGTCGCGGTCGGGCCCCTTGGCGATGCCCACGATGGGAATGTCCTCCAGCCCGAGCTCGGTCAGCACCTGGCGCGCCACTTCGAGCTGCCCCTGACCGCCGTCGATCAGCACCAGGTCGGGCCAGTGATCCTCGTCGCGCTCGGGATTCTCCTTGAGCGCGCGCCCGAAGCGGCGCGACAGCACCTCGCGCATCATCGCGAAATCGTCGCCTGCCGCGCCCTCGGTCTTGATGTTGAACTTGCGGTAGCTGTTCTTGATGAAGCCCTCGGGGCCCGCGACGATCATGGCGCCGATCGGTGCCGTGCCCTGGATGTGGCTGTTGTCGTAGACCTCGACGCGCTCGGGCGGCGCATCGAGGTTGAACACGCGGGCCACGCCTTCGAGCAGTTGCCGCTGCGTGCCGCGCTCGGCCAGCCGCCGCGCCAAGGCCTCGCGCGCATTGTTGACGGCTTGGTCGAGCGCATCCTTCTGGTCGCCGCGCTTGGGCGTGCGGATCTCGACCTTGTGCCCGGCCGCGATCGCCAGCGCACTTTCCATCAGCTCGCGCTCGTCCACGTCGTGGCTGGTCAGGATCAGCTTCGGCGCCGGCCGCGCCTCGTAGAACTGGCCGATGAAGGCGGTCAGGACGGCGGGCGGGTCGAGCTCCTTGGCATGGCTGGGGAAGTAGGCGCGATTGCCGAGATTCTGGCCGGCCCGCAGGAAGAAGACCTGAATGCAGACCTGGCCGCTGTCGGCATGCGCGGCGAAGATGTCGGCCTCGTCGATCGAAGGCAGGCTGATCGACTGGTGCGACTGGATATGGGCCAGCGCGCGGATGCGGTCGCGCAGCACGGCAGCCTGCTCGAAGTGCAGATCGGCCGCGGCGGTCTCCATGCGCAGCGACAATGCCTGCTGGACCTCGCGATTGCGCCCGCCGAGGAAGTCGCGCACTTCGTTCACGATGGCGTCATATTCGGGCTTGTCGATGCGTTCGACGCAGGGCGCGGTGCAGCGCTTGATCTGGTACTGCAGGCAGGGCCGCGTGCGCGTCGAGAACACGCCGTCGGAGCAGGAGCGCAACGGGAAGGCGCGCTGCAGGGCATAGAGCGTGCGGTTGACGGCCGTGGCCGAGGCGAAGGGGCCGAAATACTCGTTGCCCAGCTGGCGGACGCCGCGGTGCTTGGCGAGTTGCGGCCATTGCGTGTCGCGGCGGATGACGATGTAGGGGAACGACTTGTCGTCGCGCAGCAGGACGTTGAAACGCGGCCGGAAGCGCTTGATCAGGTTGTTCTCGAGCAGCAGGGCCTCGGCCTCGCTGTCGGTGACCACGAATTCCATGCTGCGGGTGTGGGACACCATCCGCATGAGCCGGGTCTCGAGCCGGGTCGGCTGGGTATAGGCGGCGACGCGGTTGCGCAGCGACCGCGCCTTGCCGACATAGAGCACCTCCCCGTCGGCGCCGATCATGCGATAGACCCCCGGCTTCTTCGGCAAGGTACGCACGAAGTCGGCGATGATGCGCATCCCGTCCGCGAGCGTTCCTTCGGCGGGGAGCGAGTCCTCGCTCGGTTTGGGTTCTGGCTGGAGTTCGCTGGTCACGACAGGGATGTGGGGAAGTCTGTGAAGAAGCCAAAGGTGCGTTTGCCGTTACACGGTCGTCACCGTATTGACTCAATGTAGTCAGGGTGGCAGTCGCCTGCCACCCTGCATCTAATGCGTTGTTCGCGCTGATTTATTTGGTGCCGATCGCGTCCGAACAAAAAAGATGCGAAGCGAAATGTTCTCTATTCGATCCAATTGGCCGGAACACGCCGATTTGTGGATAATTTTGGCCCTTCAGAGCACCGACAGCATCCGGCCCACGAGCGGATGGCGCACCACATCCTTGTCGGCGAGTCGCACCACGGCCACGTCGTCGAACCCCTCCAGGCGCTGGGCGATGGTGGCCAGGCCGGACAGTTCGGGCAACAGGTCGGTCTGGTCCGGGTCGCCGGTCATGACCATGGTCGAGTGCCAACCCAGCCGCGTCAGCAGCATCTTGAGCTGGCCGTAGGTGCAGTTCTGCGCCTCGTCGATCAGCACGAAGCTGTTGTTGAGGGTGCGGCCCCGCATGAAGGCCACCGGCGCGATCTCGATCAGGCCATCGTCGAGGTTCTGGCGCAGGCGCTTGGCCCCAAGCCGGTCGTTCAGGGCATCCCACAACGGGCGCAGATAGGGGTCGAGCTTTTCGCGCATGTCGCCGGGCAGGAACCCCAGATTCTCGCCGGCTTCGACGGCAGGGCGGCTCAGCACGATGCGCGAGACCGTGCCGGCCTCCAGGGCCTCCACGGCAGCCGAAATCGCCAGGTAGGTCTTGCCCGTGCCGGCCGGGCCTACGGCGATGGTCAGCGGCTTGCTGTCTATCGCTTCCATCAGGACGCGCTGGTTGTCACTTCGGGGTCGGACCTTGCGCAGGTAGCTCTGGTCGCGATCGTTGGCCGGAGTGTGGTCGAAGACGAGGTTGTGAATACGGTCGCCTTCGATGGCGTGAAGCTTGGCGCGGCGGGTGGCGCGTTTGGCCATATTCATACTCCGGTATCAGAGGCTGGAGAACGGGACCGGTTGCCCACAAACAAAAACGCCCCCGCGAAGCGGAGGCATGGGCAATCGGCAGATGGGCTGAAGGTGAAGTTGACAGGGCACGCGGCGGATGGACCACCGGTGAACTGGACTCCGTCGGGGAACATGACCCTCGAACGGATATGCACCTCCTTCAGCTGCTAAACGAAGCGTAACGTGAATGGGGCAGACCAGCCACAATATTTATGGTGCGACGCAGAAAATTCACACCAAAGGCGGTTGGGAAAAGCGGAACTGTTGCGGGGTGGTCACGTCTGGGATCGCTCGGACCTGTCGGCCCAGGCGATGACGACGCTCCGCCAGGTTGCGTCCGCCTACAAGCAACGCGGCAGCGCGCGCGTGACGGCGACGGGCCACACCGACAAGTCGGGTCCGGCCGATTACAACATGGCGCTGTCGCTGCGTCGCGCCAACACCGTCAAGAACGCGCTGGTCAGCGAAGGCGTGCCCGCGACCGAGATCTCGATTGTCGGACGGGGCGAGGCTCAGCCGCTGGTCCAGACAGCCGACGGCGTGCGTGAGCCGCAGAACCGCCGCGTCGAGATCGTCATGCAGTAGGAGGACGTCGATTTCAAACCGAGGACGGCTGGGCGAAAGTCCGGCCGCTTTCGCGTCCATTGCGGGCGCATCGTGGCAACCTATTCCATTGCCCGGCGTTTGAACGTGTCGGGGCCCGGGGGAATGATCTGGATGGCGGAGAGTGGATCAGGAAAAGCATCGGTCGACAGTGACCAGCTTTTCCTCGGTCGCAGCGAGCTCGCCGGATTGATGCGCGCCTGCGACTGGGCGGCGACGCCGCTCGGGCCGCCCGCGGCGTGGCCCGAAGCCTTGAAGACCGCGGTGCGGATCATGCTGACCTCCCGCCAACCGATCTGGATCGGCTGGGGCCGCGAACTCACCTACCTGTACAACGACCCCTACAAATCCATCATCGGCGGCAAACATCCGTGGGCCTTGGGCCGGCCCACGTCTGAAGTGTGGCGGGAAATCTGGGCCGACATCGGCCCGTTGCTCGACACGGCGATGGCGGGCGACGCGGGCACCTATGTCGAGGAGCAGCTCCTGATCATGGAGCGTAACGGTTATCCCGAGGAAACCTACTACACCTTCTCCTACAGCCCGATCCCGACCGGGGACGGCACGGTGGGCGGTATCATCTGCGCCAACACCGACGACACCCAGCGCGTCATCGGCGAGCGGCAGATCGCCTTGCTTCGTGAGCTGGCGGCGCGCACCGGCGAGGCACGCACCTGGCAGCAGGCTTGCGAGCTGGCTGCGGGCGCCCTGGCGACCAACACGCGCGATCTCACCTTTGCAGCGCTTTACGTGGTCGAGCCCGGCGGCGAGCAGGCCGTATTGACGAGCAGCAGCGGCCTGCCGGCCGATCGCGCGGTGATGCCCCCGTCGCTGCCGCTCGGCGCGGCGCAGCCCTGGCCGGTGGCGGAGGCGATTCGCGAGCACAAAGCCCAACATGTCGCGGATTTGGCGAAACTGCTCGGCAACGATGCACCTGCCGGCGCCTGGCGGCAGCCGTCGAGCAGCGCCGTTGTGCTCCCGATCACGTCCAGCGCCGAAACGGGCCACACCGGCGTCCTGATCGCCGGTCTCAATCCGTTCCGCCTGTACGACGATAACTATGCCGGCTTCCTGGACCTCGCGGCGGGCCAGATCGCCGCGGCCATCGCCAATGCCGAAGCCTACGAGCAGGAGAAGCGGCGCGCCGAGGCGCTGGCCGAGATCGATCAGGCCAAGACCGCTTTCTTCTCCAATGTGAGCCACGAGTTCCGCACGCCGCTCACCCTGATGCTTGGCCCGCTCGAAGAGCTGCTGGCCAAGCCCGCCGACGAGGCGATGTCACGCGATGGCGCTCTGATCTCGACCGCCCATCGCAACGGCGTACGGCTGCTGAGGATGGTGAACTCGTTGCTCGACTACTCACGAATCGAGGCGGGCAAGGAGCAGGCCCGTTACGAACCGGTCGACCTCGGTGCATTCACGGCGGAACTTGCCTCGACCTTCCGTTCGGCCATCGATCGTGCCGGTCTCGATTTTCGCGTCGACGCACCTGCGCTGGCGCGGCCGGTACATGTCGATCGCGACATGTGGGAGAAGGTGGTCCTGAACCTCCTGTCCAACGCGCTGAAGTTCACCTTCGACGGCAGCATCGCGGTCGAGGTCCGGCCGAGCACCGATGAACGGGCGGCCGAGCTGGTCGTGCGCGACACCGGTACGGGCATTCCGGCCGACGAGCTGCCGCATCTCTTCGAGCGCTTTCATCGCGTCGAGGGCGCCCGCGGACGCAGCATCGAAGGCAGCGGCATTGGCCTCGCGCTCGTGCAGGAGCTGGTCAAGCTGCATGGCGGGATGATTTCGGTCGAGAGCACGGTCGGCCAGGGCAGCAGCTTCACCGTGCGCCTGCCGTTCGGCGCCGGTCATCTGCCCGCCGGCCGGGTGCACGCGGCGGTGGACGGACGGCAGCGCTCGGCCGTGCGCGCCGACGCCTATGTGCAGGAGGCGGCGAGCTGGCTCGATGGCGACGCCTGGGCGGTCGACGCACCGGCGGCCTCGGGGGCGCAGGACTTGGCCGTTCCGCAGGCCGCGGCTCCGGGGCAGGGACGGCTCGTGCTGCTGGCTGACGGCAATCTCGACATGCGCCACTACGTCGGACGGTTGCTCGGCAGTGCCGGCTATCGCGTGCAGGCGGTGGCGGACGGCCAGGCTGCCGTCGACGCGGCGCGCCGGCTCACGCCCGACCTCATCCTGTCCGACGTGATGATGCCGGGGCTCGACGGCTTCGGCCTCCTGAAGACGATTCGAGACGATCCGGCGCTGAGGGATACGCCGGTGATCCTGCTGTCGGCACGCGCCGGCGAGGAAGCCAAGGTCGGGGGGCTGCGCGCCGGCGCCGACGACTATCTCACCAAGCCGTTCTCGGCGCGCGAACTGCTGGCGCGGGTGGAAACCAATCTCAACATCTCGCGCACGCGGCGCGAGACGTCGCGGCTCCTGCAGGAGGAGACGCAGGTCCTCGAGCTGCTGAACGAGATCGGTACTGCGGTGGCGGCGGAACTCGATCTCGAACGGGCGGTGCAGGTCGTGACCGATGCGGCGACCCGGCTGTCCGGCGCGGCGTTCGGCGCGTTCTTCTACAACGTGACCGACGACAAGGGGGAGTCATACACGCTCTACACGCTGTCGGGCGCGCCGCGCGAGGCGTTCTCCAAATTCCCGATGCCGCGCAACACCGCAGTGTTCGCGCCGACCTTCAACGGAGAAGGCATCGTGCGGTCGGGCGACATCACCAAGGATCCGCGCTTCGGCAAAAACCCACCGTATCACGGCCATCCGAAGGGGCATTTGCCTGTCGCGAGCTATCTTGCCGCGCCGGTCGTCTCGCGCTCGGGCGAGGTGCTGGGCGGGCTGTTTTTCGGTCATCCCCAGCCTGACGTGTTCGATGCGCGGGCCGAGCGCATCGTGTCGGCGATCGCCGTGCAGGCAGCCATCGCCATCGACAAGGCGCGGCTCTATCGCGCCGCCCAGGACGAGATCCAACGGCGTCGCAAGGTCGAGCAGGCATTGCGAGAGAACGAGCAGGCTCTCGAGACGAGGGTTGCGGAGCGCACGGCCGAGCTTGCAGCGGCGAACGCACGGCTCATCCAGGAAGCGGCGCAGCGCACTATCGCAGAGGGCCGGTTCCAGCATCTGGTCGAGGGAGTCACCGACCACGCGCTCTACATGCTCGATCCCCAGGGGATCGTGAGCAATTGGAACACCGGGGCGCAGCGCATCAAGGGCTACCTCGCCTCGGAAATCGTCGGCCGGCACTTCGAGACCTTCTACACGCAAGCCGACCGCGCGGCTGGCGTGCCCAAGCGCGCCCTCGAGACGGCTCTGCGCGAAGGCAAGTTCGAGGCCGAGGGCGTCCGGCTGCGCAAGGACGGCTCGACCTTCTGGGCGAGCGTCGTCATCAACCCGATCCGTGACCAGACGGGCGTTCTGATCGGCTTCGCCAAGATCACGCGTGACATCACCGAGCGTCGTAACACGCAGCAGGCGCTGCAGCGCGCCCAGGAGCAGCTCGCCCAGTCGCAAAAGCTCGAGGGCATCGGCCAGCTCACCGGCGGCGTGGCGCACGACTTCAACAACCTTCTCACCGTGATCATCGGCAACCTCGAATCGATCCAGCGCGCGGTCACTGCGCGCGGTGCACTCGATGCCGACCGGTTGGCGCGGTCGGTCGACTACGCGATGCGCGGGGCCGAGCGCGCGGCCTCGCTCACCCAGCGCCTGCTTGCCTTCTCGCGCCGCCAGCCGCTCGATCCCAAGACGGTAGATGTCGGCCGCCTGGTGACCGGCATGTCGGAGCTCCTGCGCCGCACGCTCGGCGAGCAGATCGCCATCGAGACGGTGCTGGCGGGCGGGTTGTGGCGCGTGGTGGTCGATCCCAACCAGCTCGAAGTCTCGATCCTGAACCTCGCGGTCAATGCGCGCGACGCCATGCCGAACGGCGGCAAGCTCACCATCGAGACCGCGAACGCCATGCTGGACGAGAGCTACGCGGCGCTGCAGTCCGAGGTCGTGCCCGGGCAGTATGTCGTGATCTCGATCACCGATTCGGGTTTCGGCATGTCGCGCGAGGTTCAGGCCCGCGCGTTCGAGCCGTTCTACACGACCAAGGATATCGGCCACGGCACCGGGCTGGGGTTGAGCCAGGTTTACGGCTTCGTCAAGCAGTCCGGCGGCCACGTGAAGCTCTACAGCGAAGAAGGCCAGGGCACGACGGTGAAGCTCTACCTGCCGCGTCAGCTCGCCGACGACGAGGTGGCGGCCGAGCCCGCGGTCGCGGATCATGCGCCGCGCAGCCAGAACAGCGAGACCATCCTGGTGGTCGAGGACGATCACGATGTGCGTGCCCATTCGACCGGCATCCTGCGCGAACTGGGCTATACCGTGCTGGAGGCGCATATCGCGGCGGCCGGGCTGCAGCTGCTGGAACGCCATCCGGAAGTCCGGCTGCTGTTCACCGATGTCGGCCTGCCGGGTGGCATGAACGGCCGCCAGCTTGCCGACGCCGCGCGCAAGATGCGGCCCGATCTCAGGGTGCTGTTCACCACCGGCTACGCGCGAAACGCCATTGTGCATGATGGCCGGCTCGATCCCGGCGTCGCGCTGATCACCAAGCCCTTCACCTATGCCGCTCTCGCCGCCAAGCTCGGCGACATGCTGAAGGAGCGCGACGGCGCGCCGCGTGTCCTGTTGGTCGAGGACGAGATCCTCGTCCAGATGGTGGCGGCGGAGCACCTGCGAGAGCTCGGCTATCGCGTCGAAACGGCGGGCTCGGCTACCGAGGCAATAAACAAGGTGAAGCTGCTTGGCGAAGATATCGGCCTCGCGATCGTCGATATCGGCCTGCCCGACCGCAAGGGTGACCTGCTGTTGGGCGAGTTGCGCGCGCTCCATCCCCAGCTCCCCGTCGTGATCGCCACGGGCTACGACTCGGCCGAGCTGACCCGGCGCTTCGCCGCCGATCAAAAGGTGGCGCTGATCCGCAAGCCCTACACCCGGGACGATCTGAAGAACGTCGCGGCCCGGCTGCGACCTCTCTGAGGTTCTTCAATTCGTAGAAACGCGCGAGGAACCCGCTCCTGTGAGCGGCGTTTGGCCAGCGTGTCTGCTGCGAGAGGGAACCGATGCGCTACCGTGACCTGCGCGAGACGAGGAAGCGGCAGATCCGCTATGGCGCTTGGGCGGCAGCCGTCCTTCTCATGGCCGTGGGGTTGATCCTTTTCGCTGCCTCTGTGCCGCGAGAGGAGGCCGCTTCCGCGAGGGCTACCACCGGGGAAAGCCGACGGGCTGCGACTTCGATAGCGTCTGCCGCGCTCTCACCAGCGACCGCATCAGCGACGGCGGCTCAGGCGACGACGGGCGACGAGGTCACCGTCGTGGACGGCCTGCGGCGCGACGACGCTGTGGCCTCGATCGGCGACGCGCGCCGCCAGGCCGCGGCAGGCAATTACGTCGCAGCAGAGGCCTCGCTCGACAAGGCCGAGAAGGCCATGCCCAGGCTTCCCGAGACCCAGCAGGCACGCGTCGACATCGTCGTCCTCAAGACGCCGGAGGGACGGTTCGCGCACCACATCCAGCGTGCACGGTTTGCGGTCGACCACGATGATCGCGCGGTGGCAGAGACGGAACTGGCAGAAGCGGCGCGCCTCAAGGCCGACGCGCCGGAGATTGCCGAGCTGCGTGCGGCGCTGCAGGCCGCGCACGACAAGAAGGCGCATCGGGAGGCGCGCATCGCCGACGCCCTTTCCCGCATGCGCGAGGCGATCGCCCGGCGCGATTTCGCCGCTGCGAATAGTGCCCTGAACGAGGCCGAACGCATCGATGTGCAGGCGCCCACGATCCGGCAAGCCCGGGTCGAACTCGCGCGGGCCCAGAACGCTCGATGAAGGACGCCGGAACAGGCTTCAGCGCGCCCATAGCCGCGTCAGTGGCCCGTCGTGGCCGTAGACCGGATCTTGCGCGGGCTCGGGGACCTGGGCGATCCGCTCCAGCGCTTCGCGGTGGCCGATCTCGCCGGGTCGCCACTGGTCGTAGGACCCCGATGCCGGATACGCGCCCACCACCAGCA
Source organism: Reyranella sp. (assembly GCF_965279465.1). NCBI lineage: Bacteria > Pseudomonadati > Pseudomonadota > Alphaproteobacteria > Hyphomicrobiales > Reyranellaceae > Reyranella > Reyranella sp. Next base: position 507,030 of record NZ_OZ257242.1, on the reverse strand, counting down.
GATCGTCGCTGGCCGAGAGGCGGCGATGGCCGGTGCCGGCCGGCAACACCACGACATCGCCCGCTTTCACCGGGAGGTTGCAGCCCTTGTCGCCGCCGAACTGCACCAGCGCCTCACCGCGCACGATCCCCAGGACCTCATGAGTGCCGGCGTGGAAGTGCAGGAAGCCGTGGACTCCATTGCGCCAGGAGTCGGTCCAGCCATGGGCCGCGAACAGCGCCTCGCACTCCGCCGCCGGATCGCTCCCGCGCGGCGCCTCGAGGGCATTGCAATAAAGGACCAGCGGCAGCCTGGCGTTGTTGGGGGTCTTGCCGTCGTCCTCGAAGCGATAAAGCCGAGGCTCGCGCCGCTTCACCTGAGTCATCGCAGTTCCCGCCGCGGTTGTTTGTCCGGAACGTACAGGATGCCCGGCAGCCGGCAACGAAATCGACGCAGGCGCCGTTGCTTGGGGACAGTCCGCGGAGAATGTCATGCCTCGTCCCGACAAGACCACTCACGACCACGAGTACGAACGTCTGAACCCGGGCGCCAGCGCCGACCCGCCCCAGATGCGCCCCGACGAGAAGACCCGCCGCGAAAAGAACGGGGCCGCGCTGCCGGGCAGCCAGAACTCAGACCTGAAAGGCGCAAAGCGCGATCGTAGCCCGCGTGGCATGACGACTTGACGCAGGCGGCGGTGCCTACAAGATTGTGCCGCAATCCCAGCCTGGGGTCGTCGAACCGGTGGTGACTCTGCGCGCTCTCCGTCTCTTGGCCGGAATTCTTGTCCTGGGCGCCTGCGCGGCGCCGTCCGGCAGCATCGGCGGCACGGACTACGCGCCGCAATACGATTTCAGCGAGTTCTATGCCGCAACCAACGGCAAGACCTTCCGAGTGCTCTTCGAGGGCAATCCGTTCCCGGCGCTGACGCAGCAGGAAACCCAGCGCCGGCTGTTGCCGGTGATGCAGGCGAACCGGCCTCGGCCGCGGCTGACCTTCACTGACGACGTCCCGGCCGAGCTGCCCCGTCCCGATTATCGCCTGGTGCTGATCTTCGATTCGGCGATCGACCTTACCGCCGCGCGCGTCTGTGCCGGCGAGGTGCGCCACCAGCCGCGGCGGATCGAGGCCGCGGACCGCTTCGCTGTATTCGCCGTCTATTGCCGCAACGATCTCGCGTTGTCGCAATCGACCGCGTGGACGCCGGCGACCGGTCCGGAGGACCCGCGGGTCGGTCAGCTCTTCTCGCAGCTCTTCCTGGTCATCTTCACCGACGCACCGCTGCTCGGTCGCCGGAGCTTTCCGATATTCCCGCGCTTCTGACAGAGGAGACGACGGAGGCGGCCGCCGGGAGTTCGGGTCTGCACCCAAAGTCGGTCAGACAGAGAACGGTTTGCGGGAGTTTCTTGCGAGTGCCTGAACGGCAGCCTCGCTCGCCGCGACGGGCAGTGCGCTGCGGCGCGTAGCATGCAGATCGATATGCTGCGGGCTGCAGGTTCGCTCTGGTGGCTAGAGAAGCTTATGTGTCCACGTTACTCCTGACCGGGTGACCTTCGCCGGTACGCCCGTCGCCAGTGAATTCCCCGCGACATGACCGTTGACCAAGGCTGCCGCTCCGATGATCGAACCAGCTTCTATGTGCGATCCCTTGAGGATCATCGCGCGCTGGCCGATCCAGACCCTATCCTCGATCGTCACGTCGCGGGCCGGGTTGAGGCGTTCCCGACTTTGTGCATCGATGATCGAATGCATATCGCTGATCGTCACGTCGATCTCCGACGCGAAAAGGCATCCCGCTCCGATGCTGATCCTTGCCTTTTCGTGCAGCAGCAGTCGCGAATAGCCATTGAAGATCGTATTGCTTCCGATTGAGACCTCGGCACCCCTCTCGGCGTGAATCAGGAGGCTTCCGAGGTTGCAGTTTTCGCCGATCTGGACCGTGCAGCCCGTTCCGAGCGATACGCTGACGTTCTTGGACAAGGTGCGCCGCCCGATCGTCAGGCTGTTTCGGTTGCCGCCTATCCTGATCGCACCGTTGAGCTGGGGGGCGTCGGCCTCCAGGTAGGCAATGACATTGTCCCGGCCTCGATTGTCGATCGTGAGGGGCATCACTCTGTTCCACGTTGAACAGGCACGATACCCGGCAACAGCGCCGCGTCGATAGTGGGACCCACGCCCCGTCGTGTCCCGAGACCAATGGCCTGACACGGGATGCACCGTGCTCGGTGGCGCCGTTGTCGGGCTGCGTCGATCCAAATTCATTAATCCTGCGCACCGCTCGGGTGGCGGTGGCTCACAGGATGGCGGTCGGATCCGACGGCCTAGCCGCCGAGGCTGTCCGGTTCCGGCACCAGCCGCGCCGGCTGCTCACCCTGGATGGTTCGCGGGTGCTGTTCATGGAGATAGGCTGCCAGCTTTTCGCGAGCGCCCCTTCCCGCCGATCTCACGGCCGCGTTGAACAGATCCTTCTGAACGCGGGTCGGCAGGTCGCCCCAATTTGCTGCGGTGGCCCGGCCTAGTGCAGTCATGATTTCGTCGGAAGCCATTGGGTAACCCCCCTCGACGACGATACTCAAGAGCGGCAGCTTGCGCTTGTGTCTCCCGCACGGCAATGCCTCGATGCTGGAAATCTGTCTGCTTCCTTCGATCTCGGGGCAAATAAGGGACGTTGCCAAGTGATTGATTTATCGGCGATTAACGGGCGGCCGCCCGCTCGGTTGATCCTGGCGACGCTCGCCAGCCTCGGGAGAGACAAGATGCCTCGCAAGTATGCCGACCTGTGCACCTTGATCCTTCGGGCCGGATTCTTCGCGTGCATCGCGCTGCTCGTCGTACTGTCGTGGCTGCCCGGCGACGCGATGGTCCGAACCGGCGCCAGCGGACGCGTTGAACACGCCGTGGCCTACTTCGGCACAGCGATCATGATGGGCCTGGCATATCGAGAGAGGCCGGGGCTCCGCGTTCAAACCCTCTTGCTTGTTGTGCTCGCGGCAATACTCGAGGTCGGGCAGCTGTATATGTCCGGCCGAAGCCCGGGCTTCCTGGATTTCGCGGCCAGCAGCACCGGCGCCGCTCTCGGAAGCCTCGTCATGTGGGCCGTGCGACCCAACCTCCTGAGCTACCTTGGTCTCGACAGCTGATCGACGGGCGAGGCAGCCAACGGCGCCCAGGCTGAGCCTGGGCGCCGTGGCCGCGATGCAACTGCAACCCTATGAAGGGCAGCGAGCCTAGCCGCGATGCAGCGCGCAGATCTTGTTGCCGTAGGGATCGCGCAGATAGGCGAGGTAGAGCTTCGCCGCACCTGCCTCACGCAATCCGGGCGGATCCTCGATGCTCTTGCCGCCGTTTGCGACACCCGCAGCGTGGAATGCCTGCACCTTTTCCGGGCTGTCGCAGGCGAAGCCTATCGTGCCGCCGTTCGCATGTGTCGCTGGGGCGCCATCGATCGGCTTCGTGAGGCCGAAGGTGCCGGTCTGGGTGCGATAGAAGACGCGGCCCTTCGGATCCGCCTTGCCTTCCGGTATGCCAAGGGTGCCGAGCACCGCATCGTAGAACTTCTTCGACGTGGCAACATCGTCCGCGCCGACAAATATGTGAGTGAACATTTCTCTCCCTTCGGTGTGTCAGAGAGGGCACATTAATTCCGTCGGTCCCGGATTGGGAGAGGGGACCACGCGCAATCGTCGGCCCTGAATGCCGTCGGCGATCGATGCCTTGAGCTTGAGCCGCGGTCTCGACTCTGCGGCTTGGGTCGTCCAGCGGACCGACCGACTTCAAGTCGAACAGGGGCTCAACGCCCTACCGGAAGCCGAAGCTCATGGGCGAAACCGGGTCGAGCTCGAGAGGTCCTTTGCGAACCGGCTTCGGCACGGCGCCAATGATCGTCCCGCACCGGTGCCGTCGTGAGGAAGCTCTAGATCGGTGACCGCCACCGCGCGGCCGGCCACCGGGGTACCTCCGAAGATGCGGCGCCTCCACCTTCTGGTCATATGCACTTTCGCAGACTCGGGCGTAAGCAAGGCGAAGTTGATGACCACTCCCGATATTCTACAAAGGCCGGTTCATTGCTTCTCCCGACCGAACATAGTGCAGCCTTGGTGGCGGCCTCCGATGCAGAAGCGTCGCGGTTCGTTGTGCGATGAGAATGTCCCGGTTTTTGGTTTATCTCGCGATGCTCTTTGCAACGACTTTCGCCGTCGTTGCCGTGGCTATCGCGATGTTGCTGCGATAGCGCGCAAATTGCAGCTGGTCATCCAACACACGAACAGCGGGGCGGTAGGCAGGCAGAAGGTTACTGCTTCGATGCCCGGCCTGCCCTCGTAGACTTGCTAAAGAAGAGTGACTGTATGCCTAACCCGAACTCTCTGAAATTGATCGAGCGAAGGATCAAGGAGCTCCAGACCCTTGCCGAGAAGATCAAGCGAAACGAGCAGGAGGGCATGGAACAGCTTCGTGCTGTCATCGAGAAATACAAGCTGATGCCTGCCCATCTCAAGATGGCCATGGTCGGCATGGGTGCACAACGTGGCGCGCGCAGCCGTCCCAAATTCAAGACGGAACCCAAGTATCGCAGCCTGGACAACGCGGCAGCTGTCTGGTCGGGGCGGGGTCGCAAGCCGGGTTGGCTTGTTGCAGGGTTGAAGAGCGGCAGGACTATTGATGAATTCCTCATTCGAGGGACGCAAGAGACCTCCGATCGGTCGCCGGCTGCGGAATAGCCCGGTCGTACTCGTCCCCGGGGCGTCATCGCACCGAACCCACTGCCGACGCGGCGGTCTATCCGATCATGCCGGAGTTCTGAGAAGACGCGTCGCAAATAACGGTACTGCTTGCTACGGACGCGAAGCCTGGAGTCCAAAACCTGCCCGAGCTGTCCCCAACGGATGCCAGCCCCACATCAGGCCATCCCGATATCGTCCCGCTTTGTCCCGCGATGTCGCGGTCGAAATCGCCCGGATATCCTCCGGTTGAATCCCCCCCAAAAAGCCGAAGGGGTTAGCCCTTTCGAGCTAACCCCTTTGTCTTGGTGGAGCCAGACGGGATCGAACCGTCGACCTCTACAATGCCATTGTAGCGCTCTCCCAGCTGAGCTATGGCCCCGAAACTTGGTGCTGGCGGCCGCGAGGTATAATTTGCGATCCGCCTGCTGGCAACTGTTGCAGATCTATCGGTCGCCCTCGCCCTTGTCGTCCTCGACTTCGACTTCGACCTCGATGTCCTCGGCCTCGTCGGCCAGATCGTCCGTATCCTCCAGGGCATCGTCATCGGCCTCGAGGTCGGCACCGTCCTCGTCGATCGCGCCGTCCTCCACCTTCTTGTTCTTGGCAAGGGCGAGCTTGGCTGCTGCGGCTGCGGCCGCAGCGGTGGCGGCAGTGGCAGCCGCGGAGGCGCGACCGCGCCGCACCTTCACGAAGTCCTCCCGGTCATGCTCCCGGCCGCACTTGGGGCATTTGATCGGACTCTTGTTCAGGTCATAGAAGCGCGCTGCACAATTCTGGCAGGTACGCTTGGTGCCCCAGGACGCCTTGACCACACTGGTTCTCCCGGAAAATTTCGCTGTGAAGGGCCGTACAGCCGCGAGGGAGCGCGTATGTCACGCGTCTTTCACCCTGTCAAAACCAAATTCGGGCATGGTAGGAGGGCGCCGCGCCGCATTCGGGAGTTCATTTGGCCGCCTCTGCTGCCCCCTCCAGGCTGATTGCCCATCCCGTGCGGCGACTGAGCGGCCGTGTGCGCGCCCCGGGCGACAAGTCCGTGTCGCATCGCGCGCTCATGTTGGGTGCGATGGCGCTTGGCGAGACCACCATCACCGGCCTGCTGACCGGCGAGGACGTGCTGCGGACGGCCGCCGCCGTGCGCGCACTCGGCGCGCAGGTTGTCGAGCAGGACGATGTGTGGCGTGTGCGCGGATTCGGCGTCGGCGGGGGCCAGGAACCGGCCGACATGCTCGATCTCGGCAACTCCGGCACTTCCGCGCGCCTGCTCGCGGGCATCCTGGCCAGCCATCGCTTCACCTCCTTCATGACTGGCGACGGCTCGTTGCGCCGCCGGCCGATGCAGCGCGTGATGGAGCCGCTCCGCCGCATGGGCGCGCGCTTCGAGGCACGCGAGGGCGGCCGCATGCCGCTGGCCATCGTCGGCACCGACGAGATGGTGCCCATCGACTACATGCTGCCGGTCGCCTCGGCACAGGTGAAGAGCTGCATCCTGCTCGCCGGCCTCAACGCGGCGGGCGAGACGACCGTGATCGAGCCCGAGGCGACGCGCGACCACACCGAGCGGATGTTGCGCCACTTCGGCGCCGAGGTGCGTGTGGCACCGGTCGAAGGTGGCCGCGGCAAGCGCATCACGGTGGTCGGCTGGCCGGAACTCAAGGCACGTGACATTGCGGTGCCGGGCGATCCCTCGTCGGCAGCCTTTGCCGTCGTCGCCGCCTGCGTGAAGCCCGGCAGCGACCTGTTGGTTGAGAATGTCGGGGTGAATCCCTTGCGCGCCGGCCTCTATATGACTCTGAAGGAAATGGGTGCCGACATCACCTTCGAGAACGAACGCGAGGTCGGCGGCGAGCCGGTGGCCGACTTGCATGTCAGGGGCGCGGTGCTGAAAGGCGTCGACGTGCCGCCGGATCGCGCGCCGACGATGATCGACGAGTATCCGATCCTTGCCGTGGCGGCGGCCTGCGCCGAGGGCACGACACGCATGCTGGGCCTGGCCGAATTGCGCACCAAGGAGAGCGATCGCCTCTCGAGCGTCGCCGCCGGCCTTGCCGCCAACGGCGTGCGTCATGAGATGGGCGCCGACTTCTTGATCGTGGATGGCGACGGCAGGGCGCCGAGCGGTGGCGGACTGGTGAAGACGCACCTCGATCACCGCATCGCCATGTCTTTCCTCATGCTGGGCGTCGTGTCACGTGAGCCCGTCGCGGTCGATGACGGCTCGCCGATCGACACGTCTTTCCCGGGCTTTGCGGCCCTGATGAACGGGCTCGGCGCCAGGATCGAGTCCGGTTCATGAGTCTTGTGCTGGGGGCGCGCCACTCCAGTGGCGCGATCATGCGACTGGCGATACACCGACATGACGCGCCACTGGAGTGGCGCACCTCCAGCGCATGACTCGCCTCGTCATCGCGGTCGATGGGCCCGCCGCGTCGGGCAAGGGCACGATCGCCAAGCGGCTCGCCGCCCACTTCGGGCTGCCCCATCTCGATACCGGCCTGCTCTATCGGGCGGTCGGCTGGCGCTCTCTTCAGACCGGGGAAAGCCCTGCCGAGGTTGCGGCCAGGCTCGGTCCCGCCGATCTCGACGACCCCGCGCTTCGTAGCGACGAAGCCGGGCAGCAGGCCTCGAAAGTGGGTGCAATCCCCGAGGTCCGGACCAACCTCTTGAAATTCCAGAGGGAATTCTCATCTCAACCGACGGGCGCGGTGCTTGACGGCCGCGATATTGGCACGGTCATCTGCCCCGACGCCCCGGTGAAACTCTTTGTCACCGCCTCTACCGAGGTTCGTGCCGAAAGGCGGTATCGGGAGTTGCGGGCGCAAGGGGTGGACACTATAAAACCGCGCGTTCTTGCCGAGATGGCGGAGCGGGACCGTCGCGACAGCGAACGGGCGGCTGCACCTTTGAGAGCCGCACCCGATGCCTGGCTTCTCGATACCAGCGACATGGATGCCGACGCGGCCCTTGCGGCCGCCGTGGCGTTCATCGAGCGCAAGGGCTTTCGGGCCGCCGGGCCTTAAGTCGCCGCCGGCAGCCTGAAGACATTCAGCGGCGATTGCGCGCGGATTGCGGTCCGTTCGTGGAGTTTCAAGGCATTGGATCCGCCGGACTTAACCGGTTGGCCGACGGGCGGCAGCGTTTCGCCCGGGATCGATGAAGGAAGAGGTCTTTAATGGCTAAGGGCAGCGCCCTGCGTAAGAATCCCAGCGATGCCGCAAGTGCGGAATTCGCTGCGCTCCTCGACGAATCGCTCGGCGGTTCGGCGAGCTTCGAAGGCACCGTGGTCAAGGGGACCATCGTGCGCATCGCCAACGATTTCGTCGTCGTCGATGTCGGGCTCAAGTCGGAAGGCCGCGTCGCCCTCCGGGAATTCGCAAACGGCGGCGGGTCGCCGGAAGTCAAGGAAGGCGACGTCGTCGATATCTTCGTCGACCGCATGGAGAACAAGGAAGGCGAGGCCGTCCTGTCGCGCGACAAGGCGCGTCGCGAGGAAGCCTGGACCGTCCTCGAGAAGGCTTTCACCGACCAGGAGCGTGTCATGGGCACGATCTTCGGCCGAGTGAAGGGCGGCTTCACGGTCGACCTGTCGGGCGCCGTGGCCTTTCTGCCGGGTAGCCAGGTGGATGTCCGCCCGGTGCGCGACGTCGGCCCGCTGATGGGCCAGGCCCAGCAGTTCGCCATCCTCAAGATGGACCGCCGCCGCGGCAACATCGTCGTGTCGCGCCGCGCCGTGATGGAGGAGACCCGCGCCGAGGACCGTACACGGCTGATGGGTGCGCTGTCCGAGGGCCAGATCCTCGACGGCGTGGTCAAGAACATCACCGACTACGGCGCGTTCGTCGATCTCGGCGGCGTCGATGGCCTCTTGCATGTCACCGACATCGCCTGGAAGCGCATCAACCATCCGTCGGAAGCCCTCACCATCGGCCAGAGCGTCAAGGTGCAGGTCATCCGCTTCAATCCCGACACGCAGCGCATCTCGCTCGGCATGAAGCAGCTGATGAGCGATCCGTGGGACGGTGCCGGCGCCAAGTATCCGGTGGGGCTGAAGCTCAAGGGCAGGGTCACCAACATCACCGACTACGGCGCCTTCGTGGAGCTGGAGCCGGGCGTCGAGGGTCTGGTCCACGTCTCCGAGATGAGCTGGACCAAGAAGAACGTGCACCCCGGCAAGATCGTCGCGACTTCGCAGGAGGTCGAAGTGATGGTGCTGGATGTCGACATGTCCAAGCGCCGCATCTCGCTCGGCCTGAAGCAGTGCATGGCCAACCCGTGGGAGAGCTTCGCCGAGCAGTATCCGGCAGGCACCGAGCTGGAGGGCGAAGTCCGCAACATCACCGAGTTCGGCCTGTTCGTCGGCCTGCCCGGCGACATCGACGGCATGGTGCATCTCTCCGACCTGAGCTGGGACAAGGCCGGCGACGAGGCGATCCGCGACTTCAAGAAGGGCGACCAGGTCAAGGTCAAGGTTCTCGACGTCGACATGGACAAGGAGCGCATCTCGCTCGGCATCAAGCAGCTCGCCAACGATCCGTTCGAGAACGTCGGCATCGTCGCGAAGAAGGGCGACGTCGTCACCGTCATCGTGGCCGGCATCCAGGACAACGGCATCGACGTCACCGTGCAGGACGGCATCCCGGGCTTCATCCGCAAGTCCGAGCTCAGCCGCGACCGCTCCGAGCAGCGTCCCGATCGTTATGCGGTGGGCGACAAGCTCGACGCCAAGATCACCAACATCGACAAGGCCTCGCGCCGGGTCGTGCTGTCGGTCAAGGCGCGCGAGCTGGACGAGGAGAAGAAGGCGATGGCCGACTTCGGCTCGTCCGACTCCGGTGCCAGCCTGGGCGATATCCTCGGTGCAGCGCTCAGCCGCGCCCAGCGGCGGGACGAGGAAGAGACCAAGTAAGTCGCGCTTCGCGACCGAATCGGAGGGCCGGCCCGCAAGGACCGGCCCTTTCCTTTTTGATTCAAGGGGTTAGTTGAAGGAGGCGGGTTATTGCGCTATTGTTGCGCCAATGACCAAGTCGGAGCTGATTGCCCGCCTGGCGGCCAAGAATCCTCATCTCTATCAAAGGGATGTGGAGCGTATCGTCGCCACGGTCTTCGATGAGATCTCCAAGGCCTTGGCTGGCGGCGATCGGGTCGAATTGCGGGGGTTTGGAGCATTTTCGGTCAAGAAGCGTGACCCACGCACCGGCCGCAATCCGCGTACGGGAGAGCAGGTGGCCGTCGCCTCCAAACGCGTGCCCTATTTCAAGACGGGCAAGGATCTGCGCGACCGACTGAACCGGGAAGCTGCGCGCGCCGCCGGCCTCGCTCCTGCCGAGCCGGAAGCCGACAGCCAGAAATAATCAGTGCTGGCTCGATATGAGCTCGATGGGGGCGCCGGAAGGAGCGAGGCTCCGCGCGTGCGGCGAGAGCCCGACGGCAAGGGCCGCCACGACCAGCATCACCGGAGCCAAGGCGGGGAAAGATGAGGTCCGCATGACTCTCGCAACACCACCTGAGGCAAAAGGTGTCACCGCGATTTGATCCCGCTCGCGGGACAGCACCGCGCTGTGCCATGCTCGGACGCAAATGAAATATCTGTCGCGCGCCTTCTTCCTGCTCTTCCTGCTGGTTGGTGTGCTGATCGCCGTCAGCAATACCGAGGCGGTGCAGCTCGCGCTGTGGCCGTTGCCGCACGTCGTCGTCCTGCCGCTGTACCTGCTGGTGATCGCCCTGCTGCTGCTGGGCGTGCTGGCGGGGCTGGTGTTGGGCTGGTGGGCCGGTCGCCGTCATCGCCGCCGGGCCCGTGAGCGGCAGGACGAGGTGGCGCGGCTGGAGAGGGAAGTGGCCAGCCTGCGCGCGGACCTGGCTGCTGCCAGACCCACACCGACGCCGGTCCAGCCTGCGCCGCGCGAGCAGCGCGCGATCGAGCGCCAGAGTGCCTTGGTGGCGCCCGAGCCCTTCAAGCAATGAGGATGCTGTCGGCCGGCGAGGTCGATGGTGCGCTCGACGACATCGCGCTGATCGACCGCCTCGAGGCGATGTTCAAGGCTGGTTGCGAGACGCCGCTGCGCCATCATCATGCACTGCCGGAGGGCACGCTGCTCCTGATGCCGGCGTGGACCGCCCGGCATATCGGGATCAAGCTCGTGACGGTCTTCCCGGGCAACGCTCGGCGCTCGCTGCCGTCGGTGCTGGGCCACTACATGTTGCTCGATGGCCGCACGGGACAGACCGTGGCGCTGCTCGACGGCACGATGCTGACCAAGCGGCGCACTGCCTGCGCCTCGGGCCTGGCCGCGCGCTATCTCGCGCCCGAATCGGCGACCCGCCTGCTGATGATCGGCGCCGGTGCCTTGGCGCCGCATCTGATCCGCGTCCACGCCAAGGTGCGGCCGATCCGCGAAGTGGCGATCTGGGGCCGGCGGCCGGAGTCGGCCGAGGCGCTGGCGCGGGAGCTCTCTGCCTCCCTGCCGGCTTCGCTCGACCGTCCGGTTACGGTGCGTGCTGTCACCGACCGTAAGGCGGCGGTGGCCGAGGCCGACATCATCTCCTGCGCCACACTCTCGAAGGAGCCGCTGGTCGAAGGCGACTGGCTGCGCGATGGCCAGCATGTCGACTTGGTCGGCGCCTATACGCCCGAGATGCGCGAGAGCGACGATAGGGCGGTGTGGCGGGCGCGGGTCTATGTCGACACCCGCGCCGGCGCGTTGAAGGAAGGCGGCGACATCGTCCAGCCGCTGCGCAACGGCACGATCGACGAGGACGACGTGATCGCCGACCTGTTCGAGCTGGCGCGCGGCCAGCAGACCGGCCGCCTGCCCGGCGATGCCGCCAGCATCACTCTCTTCAAGTCGGTCGGCACGGCGCTCGAGGACCTTGCGGCGGCAGAGCTGGCGGTAGAGAAGGCGTAGTTGCGTGTCATGCTCTTCCGGACCGCGAGCCTCTGGCTCGCTCATGATTGAGCGCATTCACATGCGTATATGAGCGAGCCAGAGGCTCGCGGTCCGGAAGAGATGAGAAGACATCTACGCCGGCTCGATCAGTGCCCCCGCCTGCTTCAGCGCCTCGATCTCCGCCGCATCGATCCCGGCTTCCGCCAGTACGGCGCGTGAATCGGCACCCATAAGCGGCGCCATCGTGCGGATCTCGGGGGGCGTGCGGCTCATCCGCATCGGCGGCTCGACCATCAGCACCTCGCCTTCGCTGGGATGCGGGTATTTCCTGAAAAGCTGGCGCCATACCAGGTGTGGGTCGTCGAACAGGTCGGCCGGTCTGGAGACCGGCGCGTTCGGTATCTGCGCCTTGTCGAGCAGCGCGACCCATTCGGCCGTGGTCTTCGACGGCGTCAGCGCCTCGACCATGGCGTACATGTCGTTGATATGCAGCGAACGCGCGTTGAGCGTCGCGTAACGCGGGTCCTGCAGCACCTCCGGCCGGCCGATCAGCTCGAAGAAGTTCCGCCAGTGCTTGTCGTTGTAGGGCAGGATCGCCATCCAGCCGTCCAGGGTGCGGAACGGCTTTCGAGTCTTGGCCAGCAGGCGCGTGTAGCCGACGTCGCCCTCGTCGCTGAACGTGCGCTCCCACATATGCTCGACCATCAGCCAGGCGGTCATAGTCTCGAACATCGGCACCTCGACGAACTGCCCCTCGCCGGTGCGCTGGCGATGCATCAGCGCCGACAGCGTCGAAAAGGCGAAGGTGAGGCCGCACGTCTTGTCGGCGAGGATGGTCGGCGGATAGCGCGGCACGTCGTCACCGGCGGCGCGGCCCATCAGGTCGGCGATGCCGAAGCGTGCCTGGATTGCGTCGTCGTACGCAGGCAGTTTCCCGTAAGGACCGTCTGCCGAGAAGCCGTAGGCGCCGACATAGACGATGTCGGGCTTCACCTTGCGGATCTCCTCGTAGCCCAACCCGAGCGCCTCGATCGCCTGCGGCCGCAGCGCATGCACAAAGGCATCGGCGGTCTTCACCACTTCGAGCAGCGCCGACTTCGCGCGCGGGTTCTTGAGGTCGAGGCAGAGCGAACGCTTGTTGCGATTGACGTAGAGGTAACACGGACCCATGCCCGGCGTGTGCGCGGGCTTGCCGATGTGACGCACCGCGTCGCCTTCGGGCGCCTCGACCTTGATGACCTCCGCGCCCTGGTCGGCGAGCAGCATCGTGCCGTACGGCCCGAGGATGACGTTGGTGAGATCGACGATGCGAATGCCGCTCAATGCGCCGGCCATGAAGTCTCCTTGTGTGAAGCCGGACTGTATCAGGGGACCGCGCTGCCTTCCCATCGCGAACGAGTCAAGAGCCTGTGCAATCGGCGGTTATGCGAAGAACACAATGTCGCCGTTGTGCGCCGCGCACAGCCGGTGTAGCGAAGGTGCGGAACGCGCGGGGGGCGATGCGCAACGTCGCAAAGAAGCAGGTCGAGCCGAAGGCTGCACCAAATGCGCCACGGTCGTACCGCATCGAAGAGCAGGTCGGCTACCTGCTGCGCCGGGCACATCAACGCGCTTCCTCGATTTTCCAGGCCACGATCGGCGATCCGAACATCACGCCGACCCAGTACTCCAGCATGGTGAAGCTGCACGAGTACACCGAGCTGTCGCAGAACCTGCTCGGCCGGCTCGTCGGCATGGACAAGGCGACGATGCAGGGCGTGGTGCGCCGGCTCCGGGATCGCGGTCTCGTCGATTCGCGGCCCGATCCCGGCGACGCGCGCCGTACCTTGCTCAGCCTCACGCTCGACGGCCAGAAGCTCGTCGCGAAGCTGCTGATGAACGGGCCTGCGGTGTCGCGTGAGACGCTGAAGCCGCTCACCGGCGCCGAGCAGCGCCAGCTCATTGAACTGCTGTCCCGGATCATTTGAGACGGGACTTCGATTCCGGCCTCGCTTACACTGGGTGCAGATTGTACGTACACGAACGATATGCCGGACTATCTTCGTCCCACGAGCCTGGATGAGGCGCTGCAGGCGCTGGCGCGCCCCTGGACCGTGTTGGCCGGGGGCACCGACTTCTATCCGGCGCGAGTCGGCCGGGCGATCGACGAGAACGTCCTCGATATCGGCGGCATTGCGGTCCTGCGTGGCATCAGCGCCGCGACGGACGGCTGGCGGCTCGGCGCGACGACGACATGGTCGGAACTGGTCGAAGCCGAACTGCCGCCGCTGTTCGACGGATTGAAGCAGGCGGCGCGCGAGGTTGGCGGCCGCCAGATTCAAAATACCGGGACGATCGCGGGAAATCTGTGCAACGCCTCGCCCGCGGCTGACGGCGTGCCGCCGCTCCTGGCCCTCGACGCGGAGGTCGAGCTGGCGGGACGGGCCGGATCGCGGCGCCTGCCGTTGACCTCCTTCATCACGGGCAATCGGCGCACCATGCTGGCGCCGGGCGAGCTGCTGGTCGCCATCCATGTTCCCAGACCTGCACGCGATGCGTGCAGCGCCTTCCTCAAGCTCGGCGCGCGGCGCTACCTCGTCATTTCCATCGCCATGGCGGCGGCAACGCTCGAAATCGAGGACGATCGGGTCGCTGCTGCACGCATCGCCGTCGGCGCCTGCTCGGCGGTGGCCCAGCGGCTGCCGGCGCTGGAAGCGGCGCTTGCGGGTGCGGCGGTCGATTCCCTCGCCGCGTGCGTCGAGGCTTCGCAGCTCGTGCCGCTGTCGCCGATAGACGATGTGCGGGGCAGCGCCGGCTATCGGCTGGATGCGGTGGTGACGCTGCTGCGCCGCCTGCTCGCGGGTTTTGCCTCGTGAAGATCGCCTTCACGCTGAACGGCCAGGCCACGCACTGGAGCGGTTCGCCGGTCACGCGCCTGGCCGCCGCGTTGCGCGACGATCTCGGTCTTACCGGCACAAAGGTCGGCTGCGACGCCGGCGACTGCGGCGCCTGCACGGTGCGGCTCGACGGCCGGCAGGTCTGCTCCTGCCTGGTGGCGATGGGCCAGATGGGCGGCCGGAGGGTCGAGACGGTCGAGAGCCTGGCCGGCGCCGACGGCAGGCTCGCGGCGCTGCAGAAGTCGTTCCTCGACCACGGCGCGGCGCAGTGCGGCATCTGCACCCCCGGGATGCTGATGGCCGCGCAGGACGTGCTGGGCAACGGCCATACTCCGAGCCGCGCGGAGATCGAGGATGCGCTGGGCGGCGTGCTCTGCCGCTGCACTGGCTACAGCAAGATCGTCGACGCGGTGATGGCTTGTATGCCGAGCGGCGACCTTGCCCCGCCCGCTGGTGCTGCCGTCGGGGCGCGCCTGCCACGGCTCGACGGGGTGGCCAAGGTCACGGGTCGAGACCGGTTCGGCGCCGATGCCGTTCCGGCCGACGCGCTTTGGATCCGGGTCGTGCGTTCGCCCCATGCCCGTGCGCGGTTCATCGTCGGCGATCTGGCGCCGCTGCGCGCGCGTCTTGCGGCGGTGCTGACGGCGGCCGACGTGCCGTTCAACGGCTACGGCATCTATCCCGACATCAAGGACCAGCCGGTGCTGGCCGACGGCCTCGTGCGCTATCGCGGCGAAGCGGTGCTGGCGCTCGTCGGTGCGCGCGCCGACGTGCTGGCAATCCGCGACCGCGAGATCCCGATCGACTGGACCCCCGAGCTGCCGCTTTACGGGATCGACGCCGCCACCGCGCCCGGTGCGCCGCTGGTCCAGGCCGACAGGCCGAACAACCTGCTGCTCGACGGCGGCGTGAAGCACGGCATCGTCGACGCCTTCGCCAGCTGTGCCGCCGTCGCCGAAGGCACCTTCGAGACCGCCTTCGTCGAGCACGCCTATATCGAGCCCGAGGCCGGCTGGGCGCGGCGGGTCGGCGACCGCATCGAGATCCACGCCTCGACCCAGACGCCCTACATGGACCGAGACGAGATCGCGAGCGTCATGCGGCTCGAGCCCGCCGCCGTGCGCATCGTGCCGACCGCGTGCGGCGGCGGCTTCGGCGGCAAGCTCGATCTGTCGGTACAGCCGCTGATCGCAGTCGCCGCGTGGAAGCTCGGCCGGCCGGTCGCGCTGGTCTATTCGCGGCCCGAGAGCATGGCCGCCTCGACCAAGCGGCACCCGGCGCGAGTGAAGGCGAGGTTCGGCTGCGATGCGGGCGGCAAGCTGGTGGCTTGCGACGTGCATGCGACCTTCGATACCGGCGCCTACGCCTCGTGGGGACCGACCGTGGCCAACCGCGTCCCCGTCCATGCGATGGGTCCCTATGCCATGCCCAACGTCCGCACCTGGGGCGAGGCCTTCTTCACCAACGGTCCGCCGGCCGGCGCCTTTCGCGGCTTCGGGGTGCCGCAGGCCGCCATCGCGCACGAGGCGATGATGGATGCGCTGGCCGACAAGCTCGGCCTCGACCGGCTGGAGTTCCGCCATCGCAATGCCTTGCGCGCCGGAGATGTGACGGCGTGCGGCCAGAAGCTCGAGCACTCGGCGGGCCTCACGCAATGCCTCGAAGCCCTGCGGCCACACTGGCAGAAGGCGCAGCAGGAGATTGCCGCGTTCAACGTCAAGGGCGGTCCGCGCCGGCGCGGTGTCGGCGTGGGCTGCATGTGGTACGGCATTGGCAACACCTCGATGTCGAATCCGTCGCGCATGAAGATCGGGCTGGCCGCAGACGGCACGCTGACGCTGTTTAGCGGCGCGCTCGACATCGGCCAGGGCAGCAACACGATCATGACCCAGATCGCCGCCGATGCCCTCGGCCTGCCGGTCGCGCAGTTCACCCTGGTCACCGGCGACACCGACCTCACCGCCGACGCGGGTAAGACCTCGGCTTCGCGCCAGACCTTCGTCTCGGGCCGGGCCGCCGAAGGCGCCGGCCGCGACCTGCGCCAGCAGATCCTGCGTCTCGCCAATGCCGGGCCCGATGCCGCGCTGTCGCTCGCCGGCGCGGCGCTGACGGTGCGCGACGGCGCCGAGGTGCGCACGCTCGACCTCGCCAGGATCGGGCCATTGATGGGCGAGGGCACCTTCGATCCGCCGACCACGCCGCTCGACGCGGACGGGCAGGGCGTGCCCTACGCGACCTATGCCTTTGCCGCGCAGATTGCCATCGTCGAGGTCGACACCGAGCTCGGCACGGTGAAGGTGCTGCGCATGGTGGCCGCGCACGATGTCGGAAAGGCGATCAACCCGACCCTGGTCGAAGGACAGATCGAGGGCGGCATCGCGCAGGGCCTCGGCCTCGCGCTGATGGAGGAGTACCTGCCTGGCCGCACCGAGAACCTGCACGACTATCTGATCCCGACCATTGGCGACGTGCCCGAAATCGAGTGCCTCCTGATCGAGGACCGCGAGCCGCTCGGCCCGTCCGGCGCCAAGGGCGTCGGCGAGCCGGGATTGGTGCCGACGGCCCCGGCAATCCTGGGCGCCATCCACCACGCGACGGGTGTGCGCGTGCATCGCGTGCCGGTGCTGCCCCATCGCCTGCGCGAAGCCATCCTGGCGCGAGGAGCAACGCCATGAGCGACGAGCTGACGCTGAGCGAGGCCGAACGTATCGCGGGTATCGTCCGTTGCGACGCCTGCCCGGTGCTGTGCCGGATCCGTCCGGGCCGCGCCGGCGCCTGCGACCGCTATGCCAACGAGAACGGCGCGCTGGTGCGGGTCGATCCGCTGGTGCTGCTGGCCAGGCCCGATCTCGCGCGGGTCGCCTTCGTCGAAGGCGGCGAGGCCTGGTCGGGCGAGCTCGGCAAGGGCGAGGGCGCGTTCGTCACCGGCATCGGCGCGACCACGACCTATCCCGACTACAAGCCCGCGCCGTTCATCGTCTCGTCGAAGCATGATGGCGTCGACATGGTCACGGTCGTGACCGAGGGCATCTTCAGCTACTGCGGCGTGAAGGTGAAGATCGACACCGACCGCTATCTCGGGCCCGAGCAGGCGGCGGTGCGGGTCAAGGGCGAGGCGATCGGGCACGTGACCACGGCCGAATACGGCTCGCAGATGCTGTCGCTCGGCGGCGTGCATCACCTGACCGGCGGCAGCAAGAAGGAGGGCGTCGTCACCTGCGATGCGCTCCTGGCGCTGTGCAACAAGGAAGCGGTGGAACTGGCGATCGACGGCGGCTCGACCGTCGTGGTGCAGGCCGACCGGCCGCCGGTGGTGAACGGCGTCGCCGAGGAGCGCATGCGGGTCGGCTGCGGCTCGGCGGCGATCGGCATGTTCGCGCCGCAATGGAAGGACCATGTCGACGAGGTGATCGTGGTCGACGATCACATCACCGGCGTGCTGAGCGAGCATCAGGGCGGCCGTTTCCTCGACATGAAGCCCGCCGGCATCCGCGTGCGCGGCCGCAAGTCGACGCCCGGCCGCTATTTCCAGGTGGCCGAGCCCGGGCTGGGCTGGGGAGGGACGGATGTCAGCGATCCGCTGGAGATCATCGAGAGGATCGATCCCAAGCAGGCCTGGCCGGGCCTGAAGTTGCTGATGGTCTCGACCACCGGCGAGCATTCGGCATGGTTCGAGCTCGACCGGGACCTCAAGCCTCAGCCGGCAGCGATGCCGTCAGCGGTGCAGAGGGTGGTCGAGCGTATCGCCGAGAATTGCGAGCCGGCGCTGTGCACCGTGCTGTTCATGGCCGGCGCCGGCGGTTCGCTGCGCGCGGGCGTGACGGAAAACCCCGTGCGCCTGACGCGCTCGGTGCGCGACACGCTGACCAGGGTCACGCTCGGCGGCGTGCCGGCCTTCATCTGGCCGGGCGGCGGCATCACCCTCATGGTCGATGTCGCGAAGATGCCGGAGAAGTCGTTCGGCTACGTGCCGACGCCGGCGCTGGTCGCGCCGATCGAGTTCACCCTGCGCGCCATGGATTATGCCGCCCTCGGCGGCTACGCCTCGCGCGCCGTCACGCTCGAGGATGTGGTGCGCGCCCACAAGGTGCGGCTCGGATGATCGCCGCCCCCTTGCCCGATGGCCGCCTGCACCTGCAGCACGGCCCGATCGACCTCATCATCGAGGCGTTCGGCGCGCGCGACGAGGTCGAGCGCGCCTACCAACAGGCCATCGACCGCTTCGGCGACATCCTGCCGACACTTGTCCACGAGCTACCCATCCTGCGGCGCGAGGTCGGTGACGCCGATCCGCTGCTGCAGGGCCCGGTCGCACGACGCATGGCCGAAGCGGTGCGGCCGCATCGAGCCGTCTTCATCACGCCGATGGCCGCCGTCGCCGGCGCCGTCGCCGACGAGATGATGCAGGCGATGCTGGCCGGCCGCACGCTCGACAAGGCCTACGTCAACAACGGCGGCGACATCGCGATCCATCTCGCGCCGGGCCACAGCCTGCGCGCCGGCATCTTCGCCCAGGCGCTCGACGGCGCGGTGACCCTGATGCACGACCGCCCGGTGCGCGGCATCGCCACCTCCGGGCGCGGTGGCCGCTCCTTCTCGCTCGGCATTGCCGACTCCGCGACCGTCCTTGCGACGACCGCTGCCGCGGCCGACGCCGCGGCGACCCTGATTGCCAACGCCGTGAACATCGATCACCCGTCGATCGAACGCCGCCCGGCCCGCGACCTCGATCCCGACAGCGACCTGCGGGATCTCCCGGTCACGGTCGCCGTCGGCGCCCTCCCTCAGCCGCTCATCGAAGAGGCCCTCGACCGCGGCCTCGCCGAAGCGCGACGGCTGCGGCTGTGTGGCCTGATCGACAGCGCGGCACTTTCCTTGCAGAGCTATTGGCGGATCGAGGCGCCACGCTGGGAGCGCGGCTCTCCAGAGCCGCTCAAGGGTATGGCAAACCGAAGAATGAGCGGCTCTGGAGAGCCGCGCTCCCAGCAAGCATGACAGCTTCTCCGGGCAACTAGACGCACAGTGGGAGACAGACGGAGATGAGCGATCCTTTGAAATCGGCGATGGAGGCGATGGACGACTACATCGCCGGGCTCAATCACGGCGACGAGCGGGCGGTCAACGATGCCTGCAACTTCCCGCATGTCCGGCTGGCCGGCGGCAAGGTCGTCGTCTGGAACGATCACGGCGACTACAAGCTCGGCGATTTCGTCGCCCGCGCCGGCGACGGCTGGCATCACAGCACCTGGGACGAGCGTACGCCGATCCACGTCGGCAAGGACAAGGTCCATCTCAAGGTGAAGTTCAGCCGCTGGCGCAAGGACGGCTCGCTGCTGAGCACCTTCGAGACGATCTACATCGTGACCCTGCAGGACGGACACTGGGGAATCCAAGCCCGCTCTTCTTTTGCCTCGTAAGACGGTGCTAGGCTCCGCACACGGGGTGTTCAACGCTTTTCGGAGGGGGAATTCATGCTGACCCGCAACCGTCTGCTCGCCGGCGTCTCGGCCATCGTCGCTGCATCGCTTGCGCTGCCGGCCGCCGCGCAGGACACGATCAAGATCGGCGAGCTCAACAGCTACAAGATTTTCGCCGCCTTCCTCGAACCCTACAAGAAAGGCTGGGAGCTCGCGGTCGAGGAGGTCAATGCCGCCGGCGGCGTGCTGGGCAAGAAGGTCGAGATCGTGAGCCGCGACGACAACGGCAATCCGGCCGACGCGGTGCGCGCCGCCGAGGAGTTGCTGAGCCGCGAGAAGGTCGCCTTCCTGATCGGCACCTTTCCGTCGAATGTCGGTCTCGCCGTCGCCGACTTCGCCAAGCAGCGCAAGACGCTGTTCATCGCCGCCGAGCCGCTGACCGACAAGATCGTCTGGGACGCGGGCAACGCGTATACCTTCCGCCTGCGCGCCTCCACCTACATGCAGACGGCGATGCTCATCCCCGACGCCGCCAAGCTCAAGAAGAAGCGCTGGGCGGTCGTCTATCCCAATTACGAGTACGGCCAGTCGGCGACGGCGGCGTTCAAGAAGCTCCTGAAGGAGAAGCAGCCCGATGTCGAGTTCGTTGCCGAGCAGGCGTCGCCGCTGGGCAAGATCGATGCGGGCGCCGTGGCGCAGGCGCTCGCGGACGCCAAGCCCGATGCGATATTTTCCTCGCTGTTCGGCCCCGACCTCGCGAAGTTCGTGCGAGAGGGCACCCAGCGAGGCCTCTTCAAGGGTGTCGAGGTGTTCAACCTGCTGGCCGGCGAGCCGGAATATCTCGATCCGCTCAAGGAGGAGACGCCCGACGGCTGGTACGTCACCGGCTATCCGTGGAGCGAGATCAAGACGCCCGAGCATGCGAAGTTCCTTGCCGCCTACCAGGCGAAGTTCAAGGACTATCCGCGCTTGGGCTCGATCGTCGGCTACTCGACCGTGATGTCGGCCGTGGCCGCCATCAGGAAGGCGGGCTCACTCGACCAGGACAAGCTGATCGCGGCGATGGCCGGCCTGACCCATTCGACGCCGTTCGGCGAGATCACCTATCGCCCGCTCGACCATCAGTCGACGATGGGCGCCTATGTCGGCCGGCTCGGCGTCAAGGACGGCAAGGGCTACATGAAGGACTGGCGCTTCGTCGACGGCAAGGACGCCCTGCCGAGCGATGAAGAAGTCAAGAAGATGCGGCCGGCTAACTGAGGGCAAGGGTATCGGTGTCATTCCGAACGAAGTGAGGAATCTATGCTGTGGCCCCATAGATCCCTCGCTGCGCTCGGGATGACAGTCTTTATTGCAGCGGGCACGTGACCTTCGCTTCCATCGTCATCCAGCTCTTGAACGGGCTGGCCGCGGCCTCGTCGCTGTTCCTGGTGTCGGCGGGCCTGTCGCTGATCTTCGGCGTGACGCGGATCGTGAACTTCGCGCATGGCTCGCTCTATATGCTGGGCCTCTACGGCGCCTACAGCCTGATCGAGGCGCTGGGCCGCACGCCGCTCGGTTTCTGGAGCGCGGTGATCCTGGCAGCGTTGGCTGTCGGATTGGTCGGTGTCGCGATCGAGGTCCTGATCCTGCGCCGCATCTATCGTGCGCCCGAACTTTTCCAGCTGCTCGCCACCTTTGCCGTCGTGCTGGTGATCAAGGATGTGGCGCTGTTCGCCTGGGGCTCGGAAGATCTGGTCGGCCCGCGTGCGCCCGGCCTCACCGCGGCCGTCGAGATCCTCGGCAAGCGCATCCCGATCTACGACCTGCTGCTGATTGCCATCGGGCCGGTGGTGCTTGGGCTGATGTGGCTGCTGCTCGCCCGCACGCGCTGGGGCGCGCTGGTCCGGGCAGCGACGCAGGACCGCGAGATGGTCGGCGCACTCGGCGTCGACCAGGCCAAGCTGTTCACCTCGGTGTTCTTCGTCGGCTCGGTGCTGGCAGGACTGGGCGGCGCGCTGCAGATCCCGCGCGAACCGGCGAACCTCGATCTCGACCTGTCGGTCATCGCCGACGCCTTCGTCGTCACTGTGGTGGGCGGCCTGGGCAGCTTGAGCGGGGCCTTCCTTGCCGCGATCCTGATCGGCGTGGCGAAGGCGTTCTGCATCGGCCTCGGGGTTTCCAAGCTCACGCTCGTGGTCGAGTTCGTGATCATGGGGCTGGTGCTGGTGATGCGGCCCTACGGCCTGCTCGGCAAGCCGCCGGCCATGGCGCGCGCCACGGGCGAGGCGCCACCGCCACTCGCGCCGCCGCGCCGCTGGGCGGTCGCGGCTTGGCTCGCCCTGTTCCTGATCGTGCCGCTGCTCGCCGATCGCTACGTCACCGTGCTGCTGACCGACATCGCCTGCTTTGCGCTCTTTGCGGTCAGCCTGCATTTCATCATGGGGCCGGCGGGCATGGTGTCGTTCGGCCATGCCGCCTATTTCGGTCTCGGCGCCTATGCCGGCGCGTTGCTGTTCAAGACGGCCGGCCTGCCGATGGAACTGGCGCTGGTGCTGGCGCCATTCGTCGCCGGCCTGTTCGCCGTCGTCTACGGCTGGTTTTGCGTGCGGCTGTCGGGCGTCTATCTCGCCATGCTGACTCTCGCCTTTGCGCAGATCAGCTGGTCGATCGTCTTTCAGTGGGACGAGCTGACCTCGGGCAGCAACGGTCTGGTGGGAATCTGGCCCGCCGCCTGGCTCGCCGACAAGACGGTCTACTACTATCTGACCCTTGCGCTGTGCGGCTTCGGCATTGCCGTGCTGTGGCGTGCGCTGTTCTCGCCCTTCGGCTACGTGCTGCGCGCCGGCCGCGATTCGCCGCTGCGCGCCGAGGCGATCGGCATCGACCTTCGCGCCTATCAATGGGCCGCGTTCGTGCTGGCGGGAACCTTCGCGGGCCTTGCCGGTGCTGTCTTCGCCTTCTCCAAGGGCAGCATCTCGCCGTCGTCGATCTCCATCGCCCAATCGACCGACGGGCTGGTGATGGTCCTGCTGGGCGGCGTCGACACCTTGGTCGGGCCGGTCGCCGGCGCGGCCGTCTTCACCTGGCTGCGCGACACGCTGGCCCGCGAGACCGAATTCTGGCGCGCGGTCCTCGGGCTGGTGATCCTGCTGATCGTCGTGGTGTTCCCGCAAGGACTGGTCGGCGGCCTCAAGAGCCTCCTCGCGCGCTGGCGGCCGGCATGAGCGAGGCGGTGCTGCAGGTCGACGGGCTGCACAAGGCGTTCGGCGGCGTGCAGGCGGTCGAGGACGTGTCCTTTGCCGTCTCCGCCGGCGAGCTGCTGGCGCTGATCGGCCCCAACGGGGCAGGCAAGAGCACCTGCTTCAACATGCTGAACGGCCAGCTCACGCCCGACAGCGGCGTGGTGTACCTCGGCGGCCGGAATATCGTCGGCCTGAGCCCGCGCGCCGTGTGGCGGCTGGGCGTCGGCCGCACTTTCCAGATCACCGCGACCTTCTCGTCCTTGAGCGTGCGCGAGAACGTGCAGATGGCGCTCTACAGCCATGCCGGCAGGCTGTGGTCCATGCTCTCGCGCTTCGGGTTGGCCCTGCAGGGTGAGGCCGACGCGCTGCTGGAGCAGGTCGGGATGATCGACCAGGCCGATCGGGCTTGTGGTGTTCTTGCTTATGGCGATCTGAAGCGGGTCGAGCTCGCCATGGCGCTCGCCAACCAGCCACGCCTGTTGCTGATGGACGAACCGACCGCCGGCATGGCGCCCAGGGAGCGCGTCGCGCTCATGGAGCTGACCGCGCGGCTTGCACGCGCCCAGAGCATCGCGGTGCTGTTCACCGAGCACGACATGGACGTGGTCTTCAGCCAGGCCGATCGCATCATCGTGCTTGATCGCGGCCGGCTGATCGCCGGCGGCCTGCCCGCCGAGGTGCGCGCCAATCCTGCCGTCCAGGCCGTCTATCTCGGAGGCGGGCATTGATTTGCTGGGAGCGCGGCTCTCCAGAGCCGCTCACGGGGCGCGGCAGGCGGACGAAGAGCGGCTCGGGAGAGCCGCGCTCCCAGCCATGAGTCGTTCATGCTTTCCGTGAAGGACCTGCACGCCTTCTACGGTCGCGCCCATATCCTGCACGGCGTCTCGCTCGAGGCGCGGGCGGGCGAGGTGGTGGCGCTGCTCGGACGCAACGGCGCCGGCAAGTCGACGGCGATGAAGGCGATCATGGGGCTGGTGCCGCCGGCGCGCGGCGAGGTGACCTTCGTCGGTCAACGCATCGACCGCCTGCCACCCTATCGCATCGCGCGGCTCGGGCTGGGCTACGTGCCCGAGGAGCGTCGGATCTTCACCGAACTGTCGGTGATCGAGAACCTCGAGGTCGGTCGGCAGGCCGCGCGCAACGGCGCGCCGACCTGGAACGAGGAAAAGCTGTTCGCGATTTTTCCCAACCTTGCGCGCATGCGCGAGCGGGCGGGCGGCCGCATGTCGGGCGGCGAGCAGCAGATGCTGACCATCGCGCGCACACTGATGGGCAATCCGAAATGCGTGCTGCTCGATGAGCCGTCCGAAGGGCTGGCGCCGATCATCGTCGAGCAGATGGCGCAGTCGATCCGGATGCTGAAGGGCGAGGGGCTGTCGGTGCTGCTGTGCGAGCAGAACCTGCGCTTCTGCGAGGCGATCGCCGACCGCGCCTATATCATCGAGAAGGGCCAGATCCGCTTCGGCGGCACCATGGCCGAGCTCACCGCCAACGCTTCCCTCCGCGAACAATATCTGTCGGTCTGATCATGTCCTCGAAAAAGAACTCGCTCACCGTCGGCATCGATGTCGGCGGCACCTTCACCGACCTGCTGGCGATCGACACGGTCAGCGGCGAGGTCAAGCTCGCCAAGGTGCCGACCACCGCCGACAACCAGGCGATCGGATTCATGGCCTCGCTCGCCGCGGCCGGCGTCGAGCCCGCCAGCCTGCAGGCCATCGTGCACGGCACGACGACGACGACCAATGCGCTGCTCGAGCGCAAGATCGCCAGGGTCGGGCTGATCACCACCAAGGGCTTCCGCGATGTGCTGGAGCTGGGGCGCCGTACCCGGCCGCAGCCCTACGGCCTGCGCGGCACCTTCCGGCCGATGATCGACCGCGAGCTGCGGCTCGAGGTGCCCGAGCGCATGGATGCGGACGGCAAGGTGCTGACGCCGCTCGACGAAGCGGCCGTCGCCGAGGCGGCAAATACATTGCTGGCGGCCGGCTGCGAGGCGGTGGTGATCCATTTCCTGCACAGCTACATCAACTCAGCGCACGAGAAGCGCGCGGCGGAGATCGTGCGCGGCCTGTGGCCCAACCCGTATGTCACCGCAGGCCATGCAATCCTGTCGGAGTATCGCGAGTTCGAGCGCGGCGTGACGGCGGCGGTCAACGCCTCGGTCCAGCCGGTGCTGGCGCGCTACCTGGCGCGGCTGCGCACCGAGCTGTCGGCCAAGGGCTTCGACCGCGACATCCTGGTGATGCAGGGCAACGGCGGCACGATTTCCTCGCAGCTCATCGCCGAGGCGGCGGTGAACACGGTGATGTCGGGACCGGCTTCGGGCGTGATGGCCGCGGCCTACACCGGCCGCGTCTCGGGCCAGCCCAACCTGATCACCTACGACATGGGTGGTACCTCGACCGATGTCGGCCTGATCGAAAATGCCGTGCCGCAGGTCTCCGGCGAGCTCGAGCTGGAATACGCCATGCCGATCCATGTGCCGATGGTCGACGTGCACACGATCGGCGCCGGCGGCGGCTCGATCGCCTCGGTCGATGCGGCCGGCATGCTGCGGGTCGGGCCGGAGAGCGCCGGCGCGCGGCCGGGGCCGATCTGCTACGGCCGCGGCGGAACCGAGCCCACCATCACCGACGCCAACCTGGTCCTGGGCCGGCTCAATCCCGACCGGCTGCTCGGCGTCGACCATCCGGTCACGCTGGATCATGTGCGGGGCCTGATCGAGCAGAAGGTCGGCACGCCACTCGGTCTCGACGCCGATGCCGCGGCCGCCGCGATCCTGCGCATCGCCAACGACCGCATGGCCGGCGCGATCCGTCTCGTCTCGCTGTCGCGCGGCCACGATCCGCGCGACTTCGCTTTGTTCGCCTTCGGCGGTGCCGGCCCGTTGCACGCCTCGGCGCTGGCGCGTGAGCTCGCGATTCCGTCGGTGATGGTGCCGGCTCGGCCTGGCATCACCAACGCGCTGGGTTGCGTCGTCGCCGACCTGCGCCATGACTATGTGCGCACGGTCAACAAGCCGCTGTCGGCCGTGGCCGATGCCGATGTCGAGCGCATCTACGCCGAGCAGACGGCGGAGGGCGAGGCCACGATCCGGCGCGAGGGCGTGCCGGTCCGCGAGCTGCGCGCCGTCTACAGCGTCGACATGCAGTTCCAGGGGCAGAGCCATATTCTCTCGGTCGGCGTCGACCGTCCCGACATCGGCGTCGCCGGCCTGCACAAGGCCTTCGCCGCCGCCTACTGGCGGCGCTTCGGCATCGAGCTCGCGGAGATCCCGCCGGTGCTTGTGAACCTGCACACCGCGGTGATCGGCGTGCGGCCCGAAATCTCGCTGGCAGCGCTGGCTGCAACGGAGCGTGCACCCACACTCGCATCGGCCCAGGTCGGCAAGCGTCGCGTGTGGTTTGCCGACGGCTGGCGCGAGACTCCGGTGTATGCGCGAGACAGGCTGCCGAGGGATACCGTATTCGAAGGACCGGCGATCCTTGAGCAGCTCGATTGCACCACCGTCGTCGAGCCAGGCGACACGGTTCGGCAGGACACGCTCGGCAACCTGCTGATCGCGGTTGGATGAGCAATAGCGCGACCCGCATGGCCGCTGACGCACCGAGCTACCGCCCGATCTCTCAACAGGAGATTCAGGCGACTGCAGCCGGCGGACGCCGATTCGAAGGCGTGCTGTTTTCCGCCGATCTGACCCTGGACGACGCCGATCTCGCCGACAGCCACTTCGACCGATGCCTGTTCCAGCGCGCGACGGTCCGCGGCGCGGATTTCTCGAACGGCGCATTCCGCGAGTGCACGTTCGAGGCGATGCGATTTGCCAGCTGCAAGTTCACCACGGCGCGGCTTGAACGATGTTCCCTGTTCGATGCGGCCACGCGGAAGGGCTGCACCTTCGCCTTCTGCGATCTCCAAGGCGCCGAGATCATCAAGTGCAATCTCGCGACCGCCACCTTCGAACGCTGCGATCTCTATGGCTTCAGCGCCGGAGAGTCGAGCTTTCGCGGCGCGCAGTTCCGGCAATCGAGTTTCACCAAGACACTGTCCCGCCGGGCGGCGCTGACCAAGGGGTCGTTCGACGGCTGCAACCTCAACTTCGCCGACCTGTCCGGCCTCTACCTACAGCACTGTACGTTCCGGTCCTGCAAGCTGTCCGAGGCCTCCCTCATCGACGCCGACCTGAGCGAGGCGACGCTGCGGTCGTGTGCCCTCGATCGCGTCGAGTGGGAACGGGCGAAGCTGGGCAAGGCAGATCTTCGTGGTTCCGAGCTGTCCGGGCTGAACCTGGCCGTGCTCTCCAACTATGCGGGTGTCATGATCAGCGACAGCGAGCAGTCGGAGATCCTCCGGCAACTCGGCGTCGACGTGCATGCTCACCTCGACTGATGCCAAGCCCGATGGTCGCTGGGACGGAACAATGAAGAAATGGATATCGGCCGCGGCCGAGTTCGTGCGCACGCAGTTCGTGCTGAAGTAATCGTGCCGCGAGTCATGGTCGGCGAGGTTTCGCTCACGGGTGACCTGCAGGGAACGATGCTGCTTCCTGACCGGCCATCGGGAACCGGGGTTGTCGTGCTGGGCGGCTCCAGCGGCCGGGTCGACATCAACCGCGCGCGACTGTTCGCCGACGCGGGCGCCCTCGTGCTGGCACTTCGCTGGTTCGGCGGGGAAGGCCAGGTGCCGGGGATTTGCGAAGTGCCGCTGGAGAGCTTTACGCCGGCCACGGACAGGCTGGTGCAGGCCGGCTGCCGGACGATTCTTTATGTCGGCACATCGAAGGGCGCGGAGGCCGCTGCGTTGCTCGGGATACAGGATCATCGCATCGACGTGGTCGTGGCGGTCAGTCCGACATCGGTGGTGTGGGCGAACAGTGGTCCGGGTAGGGACGGCCTCGGCTTGCCGCTGCGGTCGTCCTGGACGCTCGAAGGCCGGCCGCTGCCGTTCGTGCCGTACGATGTGTCTCGGTTCCCGGAGCCGCAGGATGGGCGGATGCCCTATCGCGACTATCACGACCGAAGCTTGGAAAAATATGTCGACGCCATTCCGGCGGCGATCATCCCGGTTGAACGAGCGAGGGCAACCTACATTCTGGTGGCGGGCGGCGACGATCAGCTATGGCCGTCCGAACGATTTGCCGCCGAGATGGCGGAGCGCCTGGCCAAGGCCGGCAAGCAGCACTTCCTGCTGACCAACCGCCAAGCGGGTCACCGGGTGCTGATGCCCGGAGAGACGACCCCGCGATCCGCGATGAACGTGCATGGCGGCACCGACCAGGCGGACCGGCAGCTTGGCCAGGAGGCTTGGGACGTCATTCGACCGCTGATTGGGTCGCGTGGCGGAGAATGGCGCGATGGCTCCTGCGACTTCGCACAGCAAAGCGGCGACCTCGCGCCGCGTCATCCTAACTGAGATAAACGGACCATGAAGATCACAGACGTCACTACCCACATCCTGCAATGCAAGGTCGACAAACCATTCGTCTCGGCGCGTGGCTGGGTCTACGGCACGCGCTCGACCTGCCTCGTCGAGATCTCGACCGACGAGGGCATCACCGGCTGGGGCGAATGCTATGGCCCCGCAGCCGTCGCCAAAGCCTTCGTCGAGACCCAGTTCAAGGCGCGCGTGGTCGGCAAGGATCCGTTCGACGTCGAGGCGATCTGGGAGGACCTCTACAACAGGATCAAGGACTACGGCACGACCGGCATGGCGATCTCCGCCATCTCCGGCATCGACATCGCGCTATGGGACATCATGGGCCGCGCGGTGAACAAGCCGGTGCACAAGCTGATCGGCGGCGCCTACCGCAGCGAGGTGATTCCCTACGCAACCGGGCTCTATTTCATCGACATGAACCGGCTCGTGGAGGAAGCGGTCGAGGAGGCGCTCGAGTTCAAGAACGACGGCTTCCGCGCCATCAAGATGAAGATCGGTCTCGGCGACCTGAAGCTCGATGCCCGAAGGGTCGCGGCGGTGCGTGAGGCGATCGGGCCGGACATCAAGCTCGCGGTCGATGCCAACCACTGCTTCTCGGTGCCCAATGCGATCAAGCTCGGCCGCATGCTGGAGGAGCACGACCTCCTGTGGTTCGAGGAGCCGATCAGTCCGGAAGATCACGACGGCTATATCGAGGTGACGCGGGCATTGGATATGGCGGTGGCCGGTGGCGAGAACGATTTCACCCGCTGGGGCTTCCGCGACGTGATCGCCAAGAAGGCGATGGACATCGTGCAGCCCGATCTCTGCGCCGCCGGTGGCTTCTCCGAATGCCGCAAGATCGCGACGCTCGCCTCGGCGTTCGGTGTCGAGTGCGTGCCGCATGCCTGGGGCTCGGCGATCGGACTCGCCGCAACGGTGCAGTTCCTTGCGGCACTTCCCGACCAGCCGCCGGCCTTCCGCCCGATGCCGCCGATGCTCGAGTTCGAGCAGACGCCGAACCCGCTGCGCGATCACCTCGCCCAGGAGCCGATCGAGCAGAAGAAGGGTATCGTCAAGGTCCCGACCGGACCGGGACTCGGCATCGAGATCGATCGCGAGGTGCTGAAGAAGTACAAGGTGGGATAACTTCCTCTGTCGTCCTGAGCGAAGCGAAGGACCTAGCGCCAGATACACCGACTTCGTCTGATCGTTCCGCGAGATCCTTCGCTGCGCTCAGGATGACAACGTTGCTCGGACTGACGAAGGGTATGGAATGAAAATCGTCGACATCAAAGCCTTCCCGACCTCGTTCCGTGTCCCGAAGGAGAACCAGGTCTCGCTCGGCATCGGCACCATGACCAAACGCGACTGCGTGCTGGTCAAGGTGACGACGGAGGACGGCATCGTCGGCTGGGGCGAGAGCCATCACGCCCGCGCGCCGGGTACGATCGGGCATCTCGTGAACACCACCCTGCGTGGGCTGGTGCTTGGCATGGATGCGACCGACACGACGGGCATCTGGGCGAAGATCTACAAGATGCAGCTCGGCAGCCATGGCGCGGGCGCTGCCACCGCGATGGCGATGAGCGGACTCGACCAGGCGCTGTGGGACATCAAGGGCAAGGCGACCGGCTGGCCGCTCTACAAGCTGCTGGGCGGCACGAACAGGCCGGTGCCGGCCTATGCCGGCGGCATCTCGCTCGGCTACCAGCCGCCGGATGCTCTTGCGGCTGAAGCCGTGCCAATGGTCGAGGCCGGCTACAGGGCACTGAAGCTCCGGGTCGGGGACAGCGTGAAGGCCGACATCGCCCGCATGACCGCGGTGCGCCGCCGCTTCGGCGACGATATCGCGATCCTGACCGACGCCAACACCGGCTACTCCGTGGCCGACGCACGCCAGGTAATGCCGGCGATGGACGAGCTGAACATCGCCTGGCTCGAGGAGCCGTTCCCCGCGCACGACCATCGCTCCTACGCGATGGCCAAGGGCTTCGGCCGGACGCCGCTCGCGGCGGGCGAGAACCACTACACGCGCTTCGAATTCCATCGCGTGATCGAGGACGGCAACATCACCATCTTGCAGCCCGACCTCAGCAAGAGCGGCGGCATCACCGAGGTGCAGCGCATCGCGGCGGCAGCGTCGATGTGGAAGCTGCCGATCCATCCGCATTCGTCGATGACCGGTCTCAACCAGGCGGTCTCGATTCATTTCCTCGCGGCGATCGACAACGGCGGCTACTTCGAAGCCGACCTCTCGGTCGCCAACAAGTTCCGCGACGACCTCGGCAGCGAGCCGTGGAGGATCAGCAAGGACGGCTGCGTGCGGCCGCTCGACAAGCCCGGCATCGGCGTTGAGATCGACGAGAAGTTCCTCGAGGCCCATCCGGTCATCGAGGGGCCGGGCTACGTTTGACGACTTCCCGCAGCGCTGCGAGCGCGGCTCTTCAGAGCCGCTCTTGGGATGTGGCAAGCCGAAGAAAGAGCGGCTCTGGAGAGCCGCGCTCCCAGCAACGACATGGAGGAAATCGAGGCATGAAAAGATTAGCGTTCATCTGCGTTCTCGCAGCGGTGTTCTCGGGCACTGTCCACGCGCAAGGCTTCCCGTCGAAGGAGGTGCGCTTCATCAACGGGTTTCCGGCAGGCGGCACGTCCGACATCATCGGCCGCCTGCTCGCCGAGCAGTTCTCCAAGCAGCTTGGCAAGTCCGTCGTGGTCGACAACAAGGCGGGCGCCTCGGGCATGATCGCCGCGGCCGAAACGGCCAAGGCGCCGCCGGACGGCCACACCATCCTGCTCGCTTCGATGGCGATGATGACGGTGCTGCCGCAGATGGTGAAGACCAGCATCGACGTCGACAAGGACCTGACGACGATCGGCAACGTCGCCAGCGTCTACAACATCCTCGTGGTCGGCCGCGACACGCCCTATCAGAGCTGGCAGGACGTCGAGAAAGCGGCAAAGGCGAACCCGGAGAAGGTGACCTGCGCCACTGTCGGGTCGGGCTCGAGCCAGCAGCTTTCCTGTGCGCTGTTCATGGCGCTGACCGGCACCAAGCTCACGCAGGTCCCCTATCGCGGCGGCGCGCCGGCCATCGTCGACATGACCGGCGGCCGGGTCGACCTGATGTGGGGCAACATGCCGGAATTCATGGGCCAGATCCGCGGCGGAGGCCTGCGCGCCATCGGCTATGGCGCCGACTCCGCCTCGCCGTTGCTCCCCGAGGTGCCGGTGATCTCCAAGACCGGCCTGAAGGATTTCGTCATCCACAACTGGTTCGGCCTGGTCGGCCCGGCCGGCATGTCGCCCGAGCTGGTCAAGCGCTGGAACGAGGAGCTGGTCAAGGCCGTCTCGTCGCCGGAGCTGAAGCAGAAGTTCGCGGACAACGGCCTGCAGATCGTGGTCGGCACCAAGGAGGCGTTCGACAAGGAGATCGCCGCCG
The DNA here is from genome assembly GCF_965279465.1 of Reyranella sp. NCBI lineage: Bacteria > Pseudomonadati > Pseudomonadota > Alphaproteobacteria > Hyphomicrobiales > Reyranellaceae > Reyranella > Reyranella sp. The sequence continues at coordinate 475,072 of NZ_OZ257242.1, read as the reverse complement.
ACCGCCTGAAGTGGGGCAAGCTGATCCGCGACTTCAACATCAAGCCGGAGAATTGAAGCGACGGCGTCAGGCGGCGACCACGAGTGTCGAGGCAAGCTGGCGGACCGATTTCACCATTGCCATGGCGACCAGCTTGCCGGTCTTGCGGTTCTCCTCGCTGACCGCAACGTCCTCCATGAAGGTGAAGCGGCCGAAGGCGCCCTTCGCTTCGAGCTCGACGATGTGCGTGGTGATCGTGGGATCGGCGACGATCACCACGCGCGTCCGGTCGAGGCCGAGGCCCGCGATGGCCGCGGCGGCGGAGATGTTGACGTTCTGCGGATAAAGCCGCGCGCCCTCGCGCACCGGACCGTCGAACACAATTCTCGGCTCCGTGAGTGTGTCGAGATCGAACAGCGTCTCGGCGACCGTGCCTTTCCACGCCGAAGGATCCTTGCGGACCGTAACGGTGACGCTGTCGAGACCGCCGACCGCGGCGCTGCTCAGGATATCGAGCGCCCCGATGCCGGCGGACGGCAGGATCACGCGCCGGCCATTCGCCTTGGCAGCGGCGAGCAACCGATCGAACAGGGCGGTGTCGGTGAAGGCGCCGACCGAGGTGACAAGAAAATCAGCGCCGCGCTCCAGCACCCGCTGGCCGTGCGTGCGCACCGCCTCGTGGCCGGCGCATTCGGCGACGGCATCGAAGCGATGGGCGAAGAAGCGCTCGGGCTCGTGGGTCAGCTTGCCGTCGGAGCGCGGCCGTTTCACCAGCACCGACACCAGCTCGATGTTCTCCAGGCCCGCCGCCTCGACATGCTTGCCGATGGCGCCGTAGCCGATCAGGCCCAGTCTCACGACAGCCGCTGCTCGACCCAGCGCGCCCAGGAAACGAGCTGATCGTCGTCGTCATGCGGGCCGACGAGTTGCACCGACAACGGCAGGCCGAACGGTCCCGTGCCGACCGGCAGGGCGACGCAGGGCGAGCCGAGCAGGGTCCAGTAGCGGTTGAAGATCGGATCGCCGGTGTAGCCGAGACCGGCCGGCGCTTCGCCGCGTGCAGTGGGCACCAGCAGGATGTCGAAGCGTTCCCACGCCTTGGCGAGATCGGCGAGCGCGCGCTCCTTGCGCTTCTTCGCATCAGCAAGCTGCGCGGGTGTCACGGTGTCGCCGAACTCCAGCGACTGGGCCAGGCTGGGCGACAGCAGATGCGGGAAGCGCTTGCGCTCCGGCCCGTAGTGGAACGTCGCCTCCTTGGTCATGACCCGGTTGTGCGCGGTGATCAGCGCGTCCCAGCTCTCGGGCATCTCCCAAGTGCTCACCTTGGCGCCGGCCGCGCGCAGCATCTTCACGGCGGCCTCCATGTTCTTCTGATTGTAGCGCTCGGCCTGATCCCACCAGCGGGTGCGGCAGAAGCCGATGCGCGGCGCTTGCGCCGGCGGATCGGCCGGTGCGTGACCGTAGGCGGCGCGGATCAGGGCGAGGTCGTTGGCTTCGCGCGCGAAGAAGCCCAACGTGTCGAGGCTCTTCGCATAGGTCTTCACGCCGGTGAGATCGGCCCAGCCGTAGGTCCCCTTGTAGGCGACGATGCCGTTGAAGGCGCCCGGCCGGATCACCGAGCCCGAGGTCTGCGTGCCGTAGCCGATCGGCGCCATGAAATCGGCGACCGCGGCGGCGGAGCCCGAGGACGAGCCGCCGGGCGTGTGACGCAGGTTGTGCGGATTGTGTGTCTTGCCGGCATGGGCGCCGGCGAACTCGGTGGTCACCGACTTGCCGAGGACGATGGCGCCGGCCTGCACCAGCTGGGCCACGCAGGCGGCATCCTTCTTCGCCTTGCGCCCGCGATAGATCGGCGAGCCGCATTCGGTGGTCATCGCCCTGGTGTCGATGATGTCCTTCACGGCCAGGGGAATGCCGTGCAGCGGCCCGACCGGTTTTGCCCGCTTGTCGAGCATGTCGGCCCGCTTGCGCGCGCCGTCGGCGTCGAGCGCCTCCCAGGCATGGACCTGGCCCTCGCGCGCTTCGATACGGTCGAGGCAGGCCTCGACCAGGTCGCGTGCCTTCAGCCGCTTGTCGGCCATCCGCTGGACGGCATCGGCAGCCGATAATGTGTTGGGCGATTTCGCCATGCCGTCTTCCCCCTTGCTCTGGATTGGCGGCATGATGCTAACCCATGAGCATCCCCTTCGCCGTCCGGAAAATCGGGCACGCCGTGATCTTCGTTTCGGACCTCGAGCGATCGAAGCAGTTCTATACCGGCGTGCTCGGCTTCCAGATATCCGACGTCTATCCCGGCTCGATGATGCCGGGCGGCATGGTGTTCCTGCGCTGCAATGGCGATCACCATTGCTTGGCGCTGGTCGGTGACAAGGGCGACGCCAACGGCAAGAGCCTGCACCATCTCGCCTTCGAGCTGGCCACCCTCGACGAGGTGTTTCGCGCCCGCGATCACCTGAAGGCGGAGGGCGCCAAGATTACCTATGAAGGCCGCCGCCGCGCCGGCTGCCAGGTCGCGGTCGAGTTCCTCGATCCCGACGGCCATCATCTCGAGCTCTATTGGGGCGTCGACCAGATCGGCTCCGACGGCCGCTCGCGTCCGTCCGGCGAATGGCGTCAGACGGCGACCCTGGAGGAGGCGGTGCGCACGGCGCCGCCGGGTCAGGACACGACGCTCTTCGACCAGGCATTGCGTGCACGCCTGGAGGCGGGAACAGATCGATAAACACCCGGGAGGGGGAGCGATGTCCGACAGCATCATGTTCCATGACGGCAACCGCCGTCTGCAGGACCAGTTCGAGAGCCGGCGTATCGCCGACCGGCTGGAAGAGAAGCTGACGCGCACCGCCTTCACCGAGTCGGATCGGACCTTTATCGGAGGTCTGCCGTTCTTCTTCCTGGCCACGGCCGACGATCGCGGCCGTGCCGATTGCTCCTTCAAGGGCGGTGTGCCGGGGTTCGTGCGGGTGGTCGGCGCCTCGGAGCTGGCGTTCCCCGACTACGACGGCAACGGCATGTTCAAAAGCCTCGGCAATGTGCTGGTCAATCCCGAGGTCGGCCTGCTGTTCATCGACATGGGCGCCAAGCCGCGACGCCTCCGGGTCAACGGCACGGCAACCGTCAACCGCGACGATCCGCTGATGTGGCGCTTTGCCGGCGCGCAGCTCCTGGTGCGTGTGGCGGTGCGCGCGATCTTCCCCAACTGCCCGCGCTACATCACGACTCCCGAAAGCGCCGAGCCTTCGATATATGCGCCGCGTCCGGGACACGCTCCGCCGGAGCCGGCCTGGAAAGGCTTCGACGACTTCAAGGACTACGTTCATCCGAGGCAGCCGACACCGACTGGCGAGTAGGTGCAACGCGCACTGTGCAGTTGCCGTCAGTGGACGGTCGGCTCGGCCGCCGGCTTGACCTTCGGCGCTCCCTTCACCTTTTCACGCATCGTCTGGAACGAGACGTAGAGGCCGGGGATCACGAAGATGCCGAGGAACGAGGCGGCGATCATGCCGCCGAATACCGCGGTGCCGACGGCGCGCTGGGTGGCGGCGCCGGCGCCCGAGGCGATCACCAGCGGCACGAGGCCGAGGATGAAGGCGAACGACGTCATCATCACGGCGCGGAAGCGGAGATTGGCCGCCGTGGTCGCGGCGGTGACGATGTCACGGCCGCCCGCGCGCTCGGCCATCGCGAACTCGATGATCAGGATGGCGTTCTTGGCGGCCAGTGCGATCAGCACGACGATGCCGATCTGGGCATAGATGTTGTTGGCGAGGCCGCTGATGAACAGGGCCGCGACGGCACCGAATAGGCCGACCGAGACCGACAGCAGCGCGGCGACCGGGATGGTCGTGCTCTCGTAGAGGCCGACCAGGAAGAGGTAGGCGAAGACCACCGCGAGGGCGAGGATGAAGCCGGTCTGGCCGGCCGCCGCCTTCTCCTGCAGCGCAGTGCCGGTCCATTCGAAGCCGTAGCCGCCGGGCAGCGTGTTCTTGGCCAGCGTTTCCATGGCCGCGATCGCCTCGCCGGATGAGAAGCCGGGCGCCGGGCTGCCGTTCAGCACGACGGAGCGGAGATTGTTGTAGCGGATGATCGAGGAGGGCGCGGTGATCAGCTCGACGTCGCCCACCGCCTGCAGGGGGACGAGATCGCCGCCAGCGGTGCGCAGGCGCACGCGGAAAATATCGGTCATGGCCTTGCGATCCTCGGCCTGTGCCTGGATCTTCACCTGCCAGGTGCGGCCGAACATATTGAAGTCGTTGGCGTAGGTGCCGCCCATGGCCGTTTGCAGGGTGGAGAAAATGTCGCTGATCGAGATGCCGAGTGCCTGGGCGCGCTCGCGATCGAGCTTCAGGAAGATCTGCGGCGTGGCGGCGCTGTAGGTCGTGAACACGTTCTGCAGCTTCGGCTCCAGCTGGGCCGCGGACATCAGCCCGCGCGACACTGCCGCCAGGTCGGCCGGCGAGGCGCCGGCCAGGCTCTGCACCACGAACTCGAAGCCCGAGGCGTTGCCCAGGCCCATGATCGGCGGCAGGTTGAAGGCGAAGACATTGGCCGCCGAGATCTGGGTGAAGGCGATGTTCATTTCCTTCAACGCCGCGAAAACGCTGAGCGATTCCTTCTTGCGCTCGTCGAATGGCTTCAGCGCCGCCACCACCAGCGCGCGGTTAGGTAGATTGAGTCCGTCGAGGATGCTGTAGCCCGAGACGGTCAACAGGTTCTGCAGCCAGGGTTTGCCTTCGAACGTGCCCTCGACCTGCTGCAACGCCGCGAGCGTGCGGTTGGTCGAGGCTGCGTCGGGCAGCTGGACCTCGGCCATGAAGGCCCCCTGGTCCTCGTCGGGCAGGAAGCCGGAGGGCACGATGGTATTCAGGCCGCCCGCGCCGAGAATGAAACCGGCGACCAGCACCACGGCGATGAAGCCGCGCCGGGCCAGCGGCGTGACGAGCTTCATGTAGCCATCGCGCGTCCCGTCGATGCCGTTCTGGAGCCAGGCCATGACGCCCCTGGGCTTGCCGCGATGGCGCAGGAGCAGCGAACAGAGTGCCGGCGAGAGCGACAGCGCGTTGATCGCCGAGATCACCATGGCAACCGACACCGCGACGGCGAACTGCTTGTAGAGCTGGCCGGTGATGCCGGGGATGAAGGCTGTCGGTACGAAGACTGAGAGCAGCACCAGGGTGATGGCGATGATCGGGCCGGTGACCTGGGTCATCGCCTTCTCGGTCGCCTCGGCCGGGGTGAGGTGCGGCTCGTGCTCGAGGATATGCTCGACCGCCTCGACCACGACGATGGCGTCGTCGACCACGATGCCGATCGCCAGCACCAGCGCCAGCAGCGACACGGTATTGGCCGAGAAGCCGAGCGCCAGCATGACGGCGAAGGTGCCGACCAGCGCGACCGGCACGGCGATGATCGGAATCAGGGTGGCGCGCAGGTTGCCCAGGAAGATGAAGACCACGATGGCGACGAGGACGAAGGCCTCGATCAGCGTGTGCTTGACGCTCTCGATGGTGGCGGCGACGAACACCGTGGTGTCGTACATGATGTCGTAGGCGACATCGTCGGGAAAGCGGGGCTTCAGCTCATCGAGCTTCTGCCTCACCCCCTGCGCCGTCGCCAATGCGTTGGCGCCAGGAAGCTGGTAGATTTGGATGCCTGTGGCGGGCCGCCCGTTGTAGCGTGCCGCCGAATCGCTGCTCTTTGAGCCGAGCTCGACCGAGGCGATGTCCTTGATGCGCACCAGCGCGCCGTCGGGAGCGGCGCGTACTACGATGTCCTCGAACTCCTCGACGGTGGTGAGGCGGCCCTGGGTCGTGATGTTGAGCTGCAGCGCGACGTCGTCCAGCAACGGTGCCGCCCCGACCAGGCCGACGGCGGCCTGCACGTTCTGCGACTGCACCGCGTTCACGACGTCCTTCGTCGTGATATCGAGGCTCGACATGCGGTCGAGCTTGAGCCAGAGCCGCATCGAGTAATCTAGGGGGCCAAACAGGACCGCATCGCCGACGCCCGGCAGGCGCTTCACCGCGTCGAGCAGGTTGATGGTGGCGAAGTTGGACAGGAACAGTGCGTCGCGGCTGCCCTTGGGCGAGAAGATCGCGATCACTTGCAGCATCGCCGAAGACTGTTTCCGCGTGGTGACGCCGATGCGCTGCACTTCGGGCGGCAGCAGGGCGACCGCCTGATTGACTCGGTTGTTGACGTTTACGGTGTTGATGTCGGGATCGGAGCCGACCTCGAAGCTGACGGTCAGGCTGTAGCTGCCATCCCCGCCCGAGGTCGACTTCATGTAGAGCATGCGCTCGACGCCATTGACCTGCGCTTCGATCACCTGCGCCACGCTCTCCTCGACCGCCTGGGCCGAGGCGCCGGGATAGGTCGCGGTGACGCGGACCTGGGGCGGGACGATGTCGGGGAACTGGGCGACCGGCAGGACCGTCATGGCGATCAGGCCAGCGATGGAAATGACCGTGGAGATAACGAACGCCAGCCGGGGGCGGCGGATGAAGACCGAAGAAATGGTCATGGTTCAGCCCTTCTGCGGGGCGGACGTCGCGGGCGCCATCGTGGGATTGACGGTCATGCCGGGCCGAACCCTCTGTTGACCCTGGATGATGACCTTCTCGCCCGCCTTCAACCCTTCGACCGCCTGCAGGCCGTCGCGGGCCACGCCGGTCTTCACCCGGCGCTGCTCGGCCTGGTTCTTGTCGTTGACGACGAAGAGGTAGGCACCGGCCTGGTCGATCGCGATCGCCCCCTGCGGCACGGCAACCACGGACGGCGGGCTTGAATTCTCGATCACCACACGAAGGGTCTGGCCGTCGGTCAGCACGCGATCCTTGTTCGGGAAGACCGCGCGCACGAGCTGACCGTCGGTCTTGGCATCTACCGTGACGTCGATGAAGTTGATCTTGCCCTTTTCCTTGTAGAGGGTGCCGTCCGCCAGCCGCAGCTGCACCAGCAGCGGCGCGTTCGGGTCGGTGGCGCCCTCCTTGCGGGCCTCCATCAGCTCACGCTGCGTGACCGGAAACAGGACATACATTGGATTTTCGCTGACGACGGTTGCCAGCACTCCCGAGTCGGGCCCTACGATGTTGCCGGGCGAAACGGTTGCCCGCCCGATCCGGCCGGTGATCGGCGACTTGATCTCGGTATAAGACAGCTGGATCTCGGCTTCGCGAAGTGCGGCCTCTGCGCTTTCGACCTGCGCCTTGGCCTGGAGCTGCTCGCTGAGGCGCTGGTCGTAAGTCGCTTGCGTGCCGGTATTGGTGCGCAGCAGGTCGGCGGCACGCTTCAGCGCAATGTTGGCGTTCTCGAGCGCGGCCTTGGCCGCATCGCGCGCCGCAGCTTTCTGCTCAACGGTCGCCTGATAGGGCTCCGGCTCGATGGTGAACAGGAGCTGGCCTTCCTTCACCTCGTCCCCGTCAGTGAATTTGCGCGGACCGAGAAAGCCCTTCACGCGCCCCTGCAGCTCGACCTTGTCGACAGCGGCCGCGCGGCCGATGAATTCCGACAGCGCGGACAGCGACTTCAGCTCGGCGGGCTGGACGAGAACGGCAGGCGGCGGCAAGCCTTGCTGGGCTGACGCTGCGCCACTAAATCCCGCGCAAGCGAGCGCAATCGTCGCCAAAAGCCGTATGCTGCTCATCGTCGCTCCCGTCTGCCCCGGCTTTCCCGTCTCATCAACAGAGTGCCCTATTTTGCCAAAATCGTCACGTTGCATCGCAGCAGAGGCTGCAATGACCATGAAGCAATGGATGGCAATTCTTTTGGCGTTCGCGCTGGGCTGTGGCGCGGGTCACGCAAGCGCCCAGACGGCACCCGGGGTGCAGGAAACATCTTATGCCAACGCGCTGGCGCTCAAGGATCCGGTCAAGCGCGCGGAAGCGCTCGAGGTCTTCATCGCCTGGTATCCCGGCAGCCCGCTCAGGATCGAGGCCTTCGAGCAGGCAATGGCAGCGTGGCAGAGCGCCAACAATCCCGAGAAGTCCGATGCCATAAGCACACGGCTGTTGCAGATCAATCCCGACAACGTGCGCGCGCTTGCCAACCGGGCCTATGTCGGACGGGCGCGCGCCATCGCAGGCGATGCCGCCGCGCTGGCGCCTGCCGCGGCCGCTGCCGAGCGTGGGTTGGCGGCCTTGCCGAAATGGCCGCGGCCGTCCTCGCTCACCGATGCCGACTTCCTGCGCCAGAAGCTGCAGATCGTCGCGGTGTTCGACGGCACTCTGGGCTTCGCCGCGCTGCAGGCCAAGCAGTACGACAAGGCGCGCGAGCGCTTCCTCAAGGCAATCGCAATCGACCCCGACAATCTCGCCGACGTCTATCAGCTTTCGGTGACGATGCTCGAGCCCCAGCCCACCGATGCGCTGGGCTTCTGGTATGCCGCGCGCGCCATTGCCATCGCCCGTGCGGCGCGCAATGAAACCGCGGCCGGCAATATCGACAAGTACGCACGGGCCCACTACGTCCGTTACCACGGCAGCGAGGAAGGCTGGGACGGCGTCCTGACCAAGGCGGCTTCCGGGGCAAAGCAACCGCCGGATTTCTTCGCCAAGTCGATCTCGCGCCTGATGACGCCGGCGGAGGCGGCGGTGCAGGCAGTGGCCGACACCGATCCCGGCACGATGAGCTTTACCGAATGGGCGTCCGTCCTGGCCTATCGCGAGGAATCGGAGGCCAACAGGACCGCCGCAGAGCGGGTGTGGAAAGCGGTTGTCGACAAGCAGAAGGGCGGCACGCGGCTCAAGATCCCGATCAAGATCATCGTGGTGACGCCCGACCGCATCGACGGCGCGATCTCGGAACGCAACCAGGCGAGCAAGACCGTCGACATCGTGGTGTCGATGGCGCGTCCGCTCACGCCCTTGCTGCCGGTCGGGGCGCCGATCTGGGTCGTGGGTACGCTGAGCGAGTACCAGACGAAGCCGTTCTCCTTCCGCATGAGCAAGGCTGAACTGGCCGACGAGTCGCTGCCGATCGCGGGGGGCGTCTGCGCCGATCCGCGGCCGGAGATGTGCACGCGCGAGTATCGCCCGACCTGCGGCGTGCGCCGCGACGGCACGCGCCTGAACTACGGAAATGCCTGCAGCGCCTGCTCCGACTCCGACGTCGTCAGCCAGGGGCCCGGGCCCTGCCCGTGAACGGTCACAGGCTCGGGAACACGCGGGGCCAGGGCATCGGCGGCGGCGAGATCGGGAGCGGTGGCATCTCGTCGGCGGCCTGACACTCTTCTGCCGGCGGCTGCGGTGACGGCGGGAGCGGCGCTTCCCGCGGCGGGCGAGACGGCAAGCGGATCTCTTCGGCGTTCATGACCACGTCCTCCTCCGAGCAACATGGAAACTTCCGCGGAGACGGGGGTGCGGCCTCGGACGTCAAGAGGGAGGGCCTCGACTCGCTGCGCTTAGGGCACATGTGAATGTGCCGCCTCGGGACGAGGGGGGTGATTGACGCTTTAGCAACTACTAAAATATTGAAGCGGCCATGTCGCTCACCCTCCATTTCCATCCGCTCTCCTCCTATTGCCAGAAGGTCCTGATCGCGCTGTACGAGAACGGCACGCCGTTCGAGAAGCAGGTCGTGAACCTTGGCGATCCTGACTCGGCGGCGGCTTTCCGCAAGCGTTGGCCGGTCGGCAAGATGCCGGGACTGCACGATTCGACGGGCGATCGCGCGATCGCCGAATCGAGCATCATCATCGAGTACCTGGAGCAACACTACCCCGGGGGCACGACGCTCATTCCCGCCGAGCCCGCGGCAGCCCTGCGCGTGCGGCTCGCCGATCGCTTCTACGATCTCTACGTCCACGATCCGATGCAGCGCATCGTCGGTGACAAGCTCCGGCCGGAGGACAAAAGGGATCCGTATGGCGTCGAAATGGCCAAGGCCATGCTGCGAACCTCCTACGGCATCGTCGACGGCGAGATGGCGATGCACGCGCGGACATGGGCGATCGGCGAGACCTTCACGCTCGCCGATTGCGCCGCGGCGCCGCCGCTGTTCTTCGCCAACAAGCTCGTGCCCTTTGCCGAGCACAAGCACCTCGCGGCCTATTTCGATCGGTTGAGCCGGCGGCCCTCGGTTGCGCGCGCCTTCAGCGAGGCCGAGCCCTTCCTGAAGTTCTTTCCGGGGTGACGCCGCTCGATCTCACCTTCCAGGCGCTGGCCGATCCGACGCGGCGCATCATGGTCGAGCGCCTGGCGCGGTCGCAAAAGGTCGGGCGGGTCAGGACCTGCCGGATAGAGCCGACCGCGTTGCAAGGCGCCAAGCGCTGGATCGTCGAGCGCCGTGCTGCCTGGGAGCACTGTCTCGACCGGCTCGGCTCGGCACTCGAGAAGGGTACCCTGCAAGCGTCTCCTGTTCTTCCGGACCGCGAGCTTCCAGCTCGCTCATGAGCATGAGCGAGCTGGAAGCTCGCGGTCCGGAAGAGCATGACGGGAGCGTGCGCTCTAGAACATCGTGTTCTCGTTGGCGGACTTCTCGGGCACGGGCTGGATGACATCCCAGTGCTCGACGATCTTGCCGTTCTCGACCCGGAAGATGTCGACGATGGCGGTGCCGCGCTGTCCGGGTTCGCGCACGGCGTGGACGTGCAGCACCACGAGATCGCCCTCGGCGATCACCCGCTTGATCTCGCTCCTGGAGTTCGGAAACTTCTCCTTCAGGAGCGCCACCAGCGCCTTCAGGCCGTCCGGGCCATTCGGCACATTGGGATTGTGCTGGATGTAGCGCGGCCCGAAATGCTGTGCCGCCGCCTCGAAGTCCTTCTGGTTGAGCGCCTTCTCGTAGAAATCGACCACGATCTTCTTGTTGGCCTCGATGTCGGCGGCAAGCGCCGGCATCGCGATGGCCACAGCCAGCACCGCGAGAAGGACCCGGAGCATCAATGGGCCATCAGGAGCGGCACGCGGCAGGACGAGATCACCTTGCCGGTGGCGCCGCCGAGACCGAGGAAGCTCAGCACCTGGCCGCGGCCGTAGGCGCCCATCACCAGCAGGTCGGCCCCCTTGCCGTGACTGTAGTCGAGCAGCGCGCGACCGCGGGCGCGGCCCGATACGGCGCCGGGATCGATCGCGTCGATGGTGGCATTGATGCCGTCGCGCGCGAGATTGCGGGCCAGATAGGAGGCGCCGACGTCGTCGGGCTTGGAGCCGACGACCAGCAGGGTCACCTTGCTTGCCTTCTCGAGGAAGGGCAGGGAATATTCGAGGGCGCGGGCGGCCTGGAAGCTACCGTTCCACGCTACCACGATGGAGTCGAACATGCCGGTGCTGGCGACCGGCGGCGCGATCATCACGGCGCGGGCGCATTCGTAGAGCGCGGCTTCGACGGTCGCCGGCGCCACGTTCTCGGGGTCTGCGCCGGGCCGGCCGAGCACCAGGATGTCCGAGCAGCGGCCCATCGCCACCATGGCGTCGAGCGTCGCGGTCTTGGCGGCGGTGTAGGTCGAGCCCTTGACGAGGGCCAGCACCTCCTTGTAGGCGCGCTCGCTCTCGGCGGCGCGCGCCTCGAGCCGTTCGTCATCCAGGTTCATGATCAGCGGCATCGCCTCGCCGCTCATCGCCAGGCCGCCGACCATGCCGCCGGCCGGTCCAACCGGGAGATGCAGGGCGTCCACGGCGCTCCCGAATTCCGCTGCTACGCGAGCTGCCAACCGGAACGACATCGCGGCATCGGGACCGCCCTCGGACACGGCCAGGATCGACTTCATCATCTTTTAATTCTCCCCCGAAAACACTTATGCGAACCCGCGGCACTCTAGCTCTAATCGGTGACCGCGCCCACACCTTCGCTCTTGCGGATCCAGTGTACGACCGGCAGGGCGAGCAGCACCATCCAGCTCTTGCCGACGATCTGTCCGGTGAGGAATTCGAGGCTGCCGAAAGCCAGATAGAGGAACAGCACGCTGTCGACGACCAGGCCGACGATGCTGCTGGCGAACACGGCGAGCACCATCCCGCGCGCCTGCAGAGGTGTGTAGACCAGGAAGTCCGCCAGTTCCGACAGGAAGAAAGCACTCGCGGACGCCACCACGAGCGCGTGCGGTGCGACCGCTCCCGAGAGGACCGCGCCGGCCACGATCGACAGCAGCGCCACGGTGCGTCCAAGCCGGCGCTGCACCAGATCGCGCAGCACCAGGGCGAGGCCGGCCATTGCCACGCCCGACGGCGCCATCAACGGTCGACCTTCCGCGCTCCATGGAAAGACCGGCAGCAGGCATGGACCGGACGGCACGCAGGTCGTGCCGATATGCCCGATCATCCAGTTTGCCGCTGGGATGCAGGCGATGAAGGCGATGAAGTAGGCAAGACCCTCCGCCTTGCGGGCGCCGAGCGATATCTTGGGACGGGGTTTCATGGCGGGCCCTCCTAACAGGTCCCTCACTGGCCGGGAACCCGCCTGACCTGGCGGCGTTAAGCGGGCGATTTCATCAGAGGTGTTGCCAATGACGTCACTCGCTCGCCGCGCTTTCGTGCTGGGTTTCGCTGCCGCCATGCCTGTGCTCGGCGTGCGTCCCGCCTTCGCGGTGGATGCGCTGCCCGACGCCCGGTTCGTGGGCTATGCCCAGCAGATCAACGACTTCGAGATCGCTGCCGGCCGGATGGCGCTCACCAAGTCGGCCAACGAAAATGTGCGCGCCTTCGCGTCGCGTGCGGTGGCCCTGCACGCCGACGCCTCCCAGCGCCTCGCCAAGGCACGCTCCGAGGCCGGCGTCTCCTACGCGCCCGATCCATCCAGCCCGCCCAATACCCAGGCGATCCTGCAGCGGCTGAACGGTCTCGACGGTGAACAGTTCGACACGGCCTATGCCAACGCCCAGCTCGGAATCTGCACCGATGCCGAGGCGCAGTACGGCGCCTATTCCCAAAACGGCCGTAACGGCGCGTTGCGCCGCTACGCCCAGGCCGAGTTGCCGAACATGCAAGGCCAGCTCGAGTTTGCGCGCCGGCTGGCCGGCGGGCGCTGAATTTGCTGGGAGCGCGGCTCTCCAGAGCCGCTCTTTCTTAAGTCCGCCTTATCCCATGAGCGGCTCTGGAGAGCCGCGCTCCCAGCGAAGACTCAATCAGCCGGCGCTTTTCCAGATCTCGAAGCCGCGCTTGCGAAGGGCACAGGCGGGACATTCGCCGCAGCCGTGTCCCCAAGCATGCAGCGGCCCGCGCTCGGCCTGATAGCAGGTATGGGTGTGCTGCAGCAGGATATCGACCAGCGCGGCGCCACCGAGCTCGTCGGCCAGTGCCCAGGTCTCCGCCTTGTCGAGCCACATCAGCGGCGTCTGCAGCACGAAGCTGCGATCCATGCCGAGGTTGAGCGTTACCTGCAGCGACTTGATCGTGTTGTCGCGGCAATCGGGATAGCCGGAGAAATCGGTCTCGCACATGCCGCCGACGAGCTGGCGGATCCCGCGCCGCCATGCGACCGCCGCGGCGAAGGTGAAGAACAGCAGATTGCGTCCCGGCACAAAGCTGTTGGGCAGGCCATCCTGCTCGATCTCGAAGGCGGTCTCACGCGTGAGCGACGTGTCGCTGATCTGGCCGAGCACCCCCATGTCGATGAAATGGTCGTCGCCCAATTTCGCCGCCCACTGAGGAAATCTCCGGCGGATTTCGGTTAACACCACAAGCCGTTGATCCAGCTCGATCCTGTGCCGCTGCCGGTAGTCGAACGCGATCGTCTCGACATGCTCAAATCGATGCAGCGCCCATGCGAGGCAGGTGGTAGAGTCCTGGCCGCCAGAGAAGAGTACAAGTGCCGAACGCGTATCGATCATCGGTATCTTATGGCGTGCAACTAAATGCCGCGCCACAGCGTTGGAACTTTCGCAAGTACTGCCATCGGAAAGGGGGAACTCATGTTCGTTTCCGATATTCTATCACAGAAGGGCGGTCTCGTTTTCACGGTTACCATGGCGACGACCGTCGCGCAGATCGCGCAGCAACTCGGCACCCGGCGTATCGGATCGGTCCTGGTCATGACCGATACCGATACGGTGGCGGGCATCGTTTCGGAGAGGGACCTCGTGAGCGCGATGTCCACCCATGGTGCCGCGGCGCTCGAGCTCGAGGCGAGCCAGGTCATGACGCGCGATGTCGTTACCTGCCATCCCGACGATTCCATCGAGCACGTCATGGAAGTGATGACCACCGGACGCTTCCGTCATGTGCCTGTGGTGCATCGCGGCGAGCTTCTCGGGCTCGTTTCGATCGGCGACGTGGTCAAGGCCCGGCTGGAAGAGGCCCGGCACGAGACCGAGGCGCTGAGGGCCTACATCGTCGCGGGTTGATCGCATCGGCCGTCGTCCTTACGATCCGGCGATGCGTTCAATCGTCGCCGTCGTTGTTCTGTTCGCCCTGCCTGCCGGCGGGTGCACGTGGCGTCCTGTCTATGAAAATCCGCCGCTTCAGGGGAAGATCGAGCGGCTGTGGAGGGAGCGTGACGACTGTCTGCTGGCCAATGCGCCGCAGGTCGACGACCGTAGCTCCGATCCCCGAAAGGTCGCGCGCGTCGTTGCCCAGGCATGCGTGACCCAGACAGTGAGGCTCATGGATATGACGATCCCCGAGCCCGACCAGAAGGCGCGCGATGCCTTCCAGGCGGAAGCCGAGCGCCGTGCTGCGGATATCGTGGTGACCTTCCGCCGGGTGGATGCCGCGGCCGCGCAGCGCAGTCAGCAGCGCGTCAACGACGGGGCGCCTGCGCCATTGCATTAGCGGAACGACTGGGCGCCTGCCGAGTTAGACAGGCATGAACGCCCTGTCTGCCGCTTGGCTCCTCCTCAAGGATACCGTGACGGGGTTCATTGACGACGAGGCGCTGAGCCGCGGCGCCGCGATCTCCTACTATACCCTCTTCTCCATCGCCCCAGTGCTCCTGGTCGTAGTCGCCATCGCCGGCCTCGTCTTCGGCCGTGATGCCGCCCAAGGTGCGATCGTCGAGCAGTTGAGCGTGATGATGGGCCGTCAGACGGCCGTGGCCGTGCAAGGCATGATTGAAAGCGCCGGCAAGCCGCGCGAGGGGACCTTGGCCACCGTCATCGGCATCGTGGTCCTGATCTTTGCCACCTCGGGCGTATTTGGCGAGGTCCAGTCGGCGATGAATGCCATCTGGAAGACCAAGGCGCCGCCACACTCCACCCTGACGCGGCTGATGCGGGCACGCCTGGCCAGCCTGGGGCTGGTCGTCACCTGCGGCTTCCTGCTCACCGTGTCGCTCGCCACGAGTGCTGCGCTCGCGGCCCTTTCGACCTACCTGACGTACGTCTTCCCCAACGTGCAGGTGGTGGTCAACGTCGTCGACGTTGTGATGTCGGCCGTCCTGATCGGCGGGATGTTTGCCGCCATGTTCAAGGTGCTGCCCGATACCGACATCGCCTGGCGCGACGTGGCGATCGGCGCACTCGCTTCCACCGTCCTGTTCGAGGGCGGCAAATATGCGATCGCCTTCTACATAGGCCAGACCAATGTCGCCTCGTCCTACGGGGCCGCCGGCGCGCTGATCGTCCTGCTGGTCTGGATCTACTACTCCTCGCAGATCTTCCTGCTCGGCGCCGAATTCTCTCGCGCTTACGCCAAGCGCTACGGGAGTCATGCCAATCCGTGACGGTGTGCTACGTTCCGCCCTTTCTTCCCATTCTTATGGGGAGGAAGGTCGGAACGGAGAGAGTATGTCGGCACCATTGCAAGGACGGATCGCGCTGGTTACGGGCGCGGGCAAGAATATCGGTCGCGCGATAGCGCTTACCTTGGCACGCGATGGCGCCACGGTACTGGTCAACGGACGGAGCGACCAGACGGCTGTCGAGTCGGTAGTGCAGGAGATCGTCGCTGCCGGTGGCAAGGCCCAGGCTGCGATGGGCGATGTCTCGGACCCCACCGTTCCTCTCAGGCTTGCCAGGCAGGCCGAGGCTCTGGGGGGCGTCGACATCCTGGTGAGCAACGCGGGCCTGCGCCGCCAGACCGCCTTCCTCGACATGTCGTTCGAGGAGTGGCGCGAGATCCTGTCGGTGGCGCTCGACGGTGCCTTCCTGCTGGGCAAAGCCTTCGTGCCGCAGATGGTGGCCAAGGGCCAAGGCGGCGCTTTCGTCGCCATGTCAGGGATCTCGACCCACATCGGCACACCCAACCGCTGCCACGTGTCGGCGTCGAAGTCCGGGCTCGAGGGGTTGATGCGGGCGCTGGCGATCGAGCTGGCGCCGCACCGCATCACCTGCAACGCGCTCTCGCCCGGCGCGATCGACACTACGCGCGCGGCCTCGGCCGGGCCCGCGCCGCCCAGCCGCGTCAATCGGCCGATCCCGCTCAAGCGCTTCGGCACGGTCGACGAGATCGCTGCCATGGTCCGCCTGCTGGTCGGCCCGGAGGGCAGCTTCATCACCGGCCAGACCATCCACGTGAATGGCGGTGAGTTCCTGACGTGAGGAACCTGATCACCGATGTGCCGGGCGTGAAGGTCGGCAACGCGCACGACGCGCGGGCCGCGACCGGCGTCACGGTAGCGGTGTTCGACAGGGCCAGCGAGGCGAGTGTCGCCACACTGGGCGGCGCGCCGGGCGACCGCGCGGTGACCCTGCTGGAACCAGAGATGCTCGACGGCGGGATCGATGCGGTGGTTCTCTCGGGCGGCTCGCTCTACGGTCTCGATGCGGCTGGTGGCGTATCGGCGGTGCTGTGCGCTCAGGGGAAGGGCGTCGCCTTCGGCGGTGTGGCCCTGCCGGTGGCCGTGCAGGCGATCCTGTTCGACCTGATGAATGGCGGCGAGAAGGACTGGCTGACGAAGCCGGTCGAGCATCGGCCGCCCTACTGGGATCTCGGCCGCGACGCGGCGTTGGCGGCTGGTCAGGACTTCGCGCTGGGTACGGTCGGCGCCGGCTTCGGCGCGACCACCGCCAACCTCAAAGGCGGGTTGGGCTCCACCAGCATGCGCACGAAAAGCGGCTTCGTCGTCGGCGCCCTGGCGGCGGTGAATGCCGTCGGGATGGCGACCGTCGGCGACAGCAGGCATTTCTGGGCCGGACCCTACGAGCAGGACGACGAATTCGGCGGCCACGGCTTTCCCGCGAAGCTTTCGCCCGAGGCGCTGGCCCTCCGCTTCAAGCGGCAGCCGGCACCGGCGACCGCCACGACCATCGCCATGGTCGCGACCGACGCGACCCTGACCAAGGCCGAGTGCAAGCGGCTCGCGATCATGGCCAACGACGGCCTGGCGCGCGCCTTGCGCCCGGTCCATGCGCCGAATGACGGCGACACCGTCTTTGCCGTCTCGACCGCCCATGCCGGACCGGGGGGCGAGCCGGCGCTCCTCACCGAGCTGGGTGCCGCGGCGGCGGATTGCCTCGCCCGCGCGGTGGCGCGCGGCGTCTACGAGGCGACGGCGCTTCCGTATGCGACAGCGCTGCCGGGTTATCGGCGGCGATTCGGCAAATAGGAGAGGGCAGCGATGCTCGGTTATGTTGTCGTGTTCGTGGGCGCCGGCACGGGCGGCATGCTTCGCCACTTCATGAACCTGTGGATCGCCCGGTTCGCCGGCACGCATTTCCCCTACCACACGCTGGCCATCAACATCACCGGCTCCATGGTGATGGGCATGGTTACGGCATGGTTCGCCATGAAAAGCGGGGCGACGGGCCATTTGCGGCTCTTCCTCGCGACAGGGGTACTCGGCGGCTACACGACCTTCTCCGCCTTTTCCCTCGATGCGGTTCTGCTCTGGGAACGGCACGAGTACCAGTTGGCGACGCTCTACGTCGGCGGTTCGGTCGTGGGTTCGCTGCTCGGCCTGGCGGTCGGCCTCTGGATCGTGAGGACCGCATTGGCGTGACCCGCCAGGCTTTCGATGTCGTCATCGTCGGAGCCGGTGCCGCCGGCCTGATGTGCGCGATGCGGGCCGGCCAGCGCGGACGGCGCGTGCTGCTGCTCGATCACGCCGAGAAGGTCGGCAAGAAGATCCTGATCTCGGGCGGCGGACGCTGCAACTTCACCAATCTCGACGCGCGTCCCGAGGCGTTCCTCTCGGACAATCCGCATTTCTGCAAGTCGGCACTGGCGCGCTATACGCAGCACGACTTCATCGAATTGGTCGAGAAGCACCGCATCGCCTGGCACGAGAAGACGCTGGGCCAGCTTTTCTGCGACGGCTCGGCGCGGCAGATCGTGGCGATGCTGCTGGCCGAGTGCGCCGCGGTCGGCGTCGAGGTGCGGGCGTCGTGCCGCATCGCGTCGATCGAGAAGGCCGATCGCTTCGCGGTCCATACCGAACAGGGCGACTTCGATGCCGGCGCTGTCGTGCTGGCGACCGGCGGCCTGTCGATCCCAAAGATGGGCGCGACCGGCTTCGCGCACGACGTGGCGCGCCGCTTCGGCTTGAAGATCACGCAGACCCGCCCGGCGCTGGTGCCGTTCACGGCGAAGGTGCCGGAGCTGAGCGGCGTTGCGCTCGAGGTCGTGGCGCACTGCGGCAAGGCGTCTTTTCGCGAGGCCATGCTCTTCACCCATCGTGGACTGTCGGGACCGGCAATGCTGCAGATATCGTCCTATTGGAAGCCGGGACAGGAGATCTCGGTCGATCTGCTACCCGACCTCGACGCGGCGCAATTCCTGAAGGAACGGCGGCACGCCCGCCCGAAGGCCGAGCTGCGCACGATCCTGGCCGAGGTGATGCCGCAGCGTCTTGCGGCGGAGCTTGCCGCCAACGGGCCGGAGAACCTGAACGACTGGCGCGTGACGCCGACCGGCACCGAAGGCTACGCCAAGGCGGAAGTCACCTTGGGCGGCATCGACACGAGCGGGCTCTCCTCGCGCACGATGGAAGCGCGAAAGGTGCCGGGCCTGTTCGTGATCGGCGAGGCGGTCGACGTGACGGGCTGGCTCGGCGGCTATAATTTCCAATGGGCCTGGTCGAGCGGCTGGGCCGCCGGCGACTCGGTCTGAGAGATTCAAAACAGTCGCGGAATGAGCTACGCAGGTGCATGGACAGCCCGGCCTTCCGCACACCCGAGCCGTCGCTCACCAGCCACGAGGCGATGCTCGACTTCATCGCATCTCTGGTGCTTCAGTCGGACAGGATCCAGCTCGGCAGCGTCGGCCGGTCGACGCAGGGCCGCGACATCCCGCTGCTCCGCTTCGGCGACTGCCGTCCCGACCGTCCGGTCGTCTGGCTGATCGCCCAGCAGCACGGCAACGAGCCGGCCGGCGGCGAGGCGATGCTGGCGCTCGCGTCGGCGCTGGCGATCGGCGAGCCGGCGCCGCTGCTCGACCGGATCGGGGTCGTGATTGTGCCTCGCGTCAATGTGGACGGCTCGGCGGCCGACCGGCGCGTGCTGGCATCGGGCGCCGATGCCAATCGCGACCACCTGCTGCTGAGCCAGCCCGAGGTGCGGGCGCTGCACGAAGCGATGTGCGCCCTGCCGCCCGATGTCGTGTTCGACCATCACGAGTTCAGCGTCCGACGGCGGTGGGTCGAGAAGTTCAACGGCCTGCAGGGATCGGACGTGATGATCCTCGAGGCGACCAACCCCTCGATCTCCAGGGGCCTTTCAGCGATCGCGCACGATCTCTATCGACCGGCGCTGGAAGCAGCGATCGCCCGCGCGGGCCTCTCGAGCTTCGACTATGTGACGACCGACTCTGGAACGGCCGACATGCGCGTGTCGCTCGGCGGCACTGCACCCGGCATTGCGCGCAACGCCTTTGGACTACGGGGCGCCGTCTCCTACCTGATCGAGACGCGTGGCGCCGGCATCGGCCTGGAGAACTTCGAGCGGCGCGTCTCGACCCACTATCTGCTGGCCAAGGCCGTGCTGGAGGCGAGCGCCGCCGATCCGGCGCGGTTGCGCGCCCGCGTGGCCGAAGCGCGCGCCGCCACGGCAGCCGATCGCTCCGACCTCATCGTCACGCACGAGGCGGGCGAGCGAGACATCGACCTGCCGCTGATCGATGCCGAGAGCGGCGCGCCGATGTCCACGCCGGTACGGCTGATCGACCACCGGGATATCCGGCCTATCGACGTGCGCGCTCGGCCGGCGGGCTATCTCGTGTTGCGCGGTGCGGCCACGGTGGCCGAGCGCCTCGCCCTCAACGGCGTGTCGGTGCACGAGGTGACGGGTGGCGCCCTGGACGTCGAGGCCTACGAGGTGGCGCGCCACGGCGGCGCCGTGCAGGTCGAGATCCGGCACCGGACGATGGCCGTGCCGGGCGGTGCCTTGTTCGTGCCGATGACCCAGCCGGCGGCCGGCATCGTCGCCGCGGCGCTCGAGCCCGATTCACCCGGCAGCTATGTCGGCGCGGGGCTCATTCCCATGGCCGACGACGAGACCGAGGCGCCGGTCTATCGCGTGATGGACGCTTCGGGGCTCGTGCTCTGGCCGTAGTGCGCAAGGACTAGGTTGCCTACGCAATTCGGGCAGACTGCCATCGTTCTTGGCTCGGCTCGCCGGGACTCAAGCTTCCTCTGTTGATTGATACGGTTGAGGAAAGCCGCGTGATCCTCGGACTCAGCGCAGCGCCTCCATATCATCTACGCTTAGAAAGAAGAGTCGCGGAACGTACGCTGTTCCTGTCACCATCAATAATGCGATCACACTCGACTTCACTGTCGACAGCGGTGCGTCAGATGTCACCATTCCGGTGGATGTCGTGACCACGCCGACTGGAGCGGGAACGATCCGGAACACGGCCTTCACTGCTGAAAAGACGTACGTGCTTGCCGATGAATCGAAGGTCAAGTCCCGCACATTTCGGTTTCGGTCTCTCACAGTGGGCGATCGAGTCGTACAAGACGTCATCGGCAGCGTTGCTCCTGCCAGCGGGACCCTTCTTTTCGGGTAAAGCTTCCTCGGCCGCTTCAAGTCGTAGTCGATAGACAATAGCCGGCATGCACTGGTGCTGGAGTGAGCGAACACGTCAGAGCAGGCGCTTAGTGCACCTTGTCGGTCTGAGGCGGAGCCTCGTCTAGCCCATCATGGTCTTCATGTAGTGTTCGGCGATCTCGCCGGGCGTGGCCTGCCAGATGTTGCCGAAGCGCTCGATCCGGCGCAGCGCCTCGTCGAGATATTTGATGCGGTGCGCCATGCCCATCAGCCAGGGGTGGATCGACAGGCTGAACACCTGCCCGCCTTCCTGGTGCAAGAGCTCGAAGGCGTCGGCGACGATGTCGGGATAGCGTGTGGTGTTGATGCGCCGCAGCCAGAGCTGCTGCACGTCGTCCCATTCCGGCTGGTTCGGCAGCGAGACGAACTTTCGGCCGACCTTCATCGGGTAGGGCTGGTCGTCGTTCGGCCAGTCGAGCACGTAGTCGAGACCGGCATCGGCGAGGAGCTGCGGCGTGCGCTGGCTCTCGCCGTATTCCTGGCCGACCCAGCCCTTGGGCGTCGCGCCGGCCGCCGTCTCGATCGCGGCGATCGAGGCCGCGATCTCCGCCTTCTCCTCGGCCTCGGTCATCTTCGACGAGATCAGCCGGTTGGCCGAGGTGCCGTGGGCGATGAACTCGTACTTCCGCTTCTTGAACTGCTCGATCAGGTACGGGTAGCGCTCGGCCGCCATGGCATTGACCGCGACACCGGCGCGGATCTGGTAGCGGTCGAGCACGTCCATCACCCGGAAGATGCCCGTGCGGTTGCCGTACTCGCGCTGCGTCCAGGTGCGGTAATCGGGGTTGTAGTTGCCGAACTCGCCGACGAAGCGGCTGTCCCGGATCGAATCCGCCGCCGGCAGCAGCTCGTAATATTCGAGCGACAGCACGACGCAAAACGCGACGCGCGCATTTTTCGGCCAGGCGAGCTTGGGACGCTTCGGGAACGGCGCATAATCGTACCAGGGATTGTCCATCCCCGGCGGCAGCGGCGGCGGGTTCTTGGGAACAGCGCTCACGTCACGCCTCCTTCCCGAGATGCTGCTGGTAGGCCTTCAGGCCGTTCTCTGTGTACCAGTCGAGAATCTCCTCCGCGGTGCAGATCCAGGCGTCCTTGTGCTTGCGGATATAAGCCAGCGCGCGGTCGAGATGCTTCAACCGGCTGGGCGCGCCCATCATGTACGGATGGAGCGCAATGCACATCACCCGGCCGTTCTCCGAGCCCTCGCGATAGACCGTGTCGAAATGGTCGACGATCATCTGCGCGAATTCCTCGGCCTCGATCGGCAGCCGGTAGATGATGCCGTCGTTGATGTCCATCGTGTAGGGCACGTGCATCAGCGGGCCGTGCTTCGTCGCGATCGGCGTCGGCTGGTCGTCGTGATAGAAATCGCAGAAGTAGTCGAGGCCCGCTTCCTTGACGAGATCGGGCGTGTTGAGCGTGTTGGACACCGCCGGCGAGAACCAGCCGCGCAGCCTGCGGCCGGTCAGCCGCAAGTGCGTCGCCTTGCTGTGCTCGATGACCTCGCGCTCTTCCTCAGGCGAATAGCCCCAGTGATAGCGCGAGTTGAAATAGCCGTGGCTCATATACTCCCAGCGCCGCGCCTCCATCGCCTCCAGGATCTCCGGATACATTTCGATCACCGACATCGACAGCGACACGGTGCAGCGGATGGCGTGCTTGTCCAGCACCTCGAACATGCGCCACAGCCCGACCCGGTTGCCGTAATCGCGGCCGCCATAGCCCAGCACGTCTGGATGCGGCATGCGCGGCCAGGGGTTGCGGATCCTGACCTCTGCCGGAAGATACTCGTAATGCTCGATATTCGGGCAAACCCAGACCGCGACCCGCGCCCCATTGGGCCATGCGAGCTTCGGCCGGGAGGGCATGGGGGAATAGCCGAACCGGTAGGGGTCCATTCCTTTTCCTTCGTTGTGGCACGTCGAGTGCATCACGCGGGTAATGGCGACACAATAGCCTCGACGCGGTGTCGCCTCGTATGGCGGTTGATGGGAGAGAAGGTGGCCGATATCCCGATCATCGATGTGCACGGCCTGCTCGACGGCAATGGCGGCGACGCTGAAGCCGTGACGGCGATCGGCCGGGCCTGCCGGCAGGTCGGCTTTTTCTACGTTGCCGGCCATGGCATTCCCGGGGCGACCATCGAGGCGGTGTTCAGGCACGCCGCCGACTTCTTCGCGGCCACACCGGCGGTCAAGCAGACGGTTCGCTATACCGGCACTTCGGGAAATCGTGGATGGGTGCCGCTGGGCGGCGAGACGCTCGATCCCGGCACGGCGCCCGATCTGAAGGAGTGCTTCAATATCGGCCTCGAGCTAGCCGAGGACGATCCGGAACTGGTCGCAGGCAGACCTTTCCGCCACCGCAATCCTTGGCCGGCGCTGGCGGGCTTCCGTACCGCCATGCTGGACTATTTTGACCGCGCCCACCGGCTCGGCCGCGAACTGCATCAGGCCTTTGCGCTCGATCTTGGAGTCGATCGCTCGTACTTCGACGACAAGCTCGATCGGCCGATGGCCGTGCTGCGCCTGCTGCGCTATCCCGGCGATGTGTCGCCGGTCGCTCCCGACCAGATGGGCGCTGGCGAACATACCGACTACGGCAACCTGACGCTGCTGGCGACCGACAGCGTCGGCGGCCTCGCCGTCCGCACGCGCGCCGGCCATTGGATCGAGGCGCCGACCGTCCCGGGCACGCTCCTGTGCAATATCGGAGACTGCCTGATGCGCTGGACCAACGACGTCTATGTTTCGACCCCGCACCGCGTCGTCAGCCCACGCGGCCGCGACCGCTATTCGGTCGCCTTCTTCCTCGATCCGAATCCCGATTCTCTCGTCGCCTGCCTGCCGGGCTGCGTGACGCAGGGCAGCCCGAAATACGCGCCGGTTCTGGCAGCCGACTATCTGAGATCCCGCCTCGAACCGACCTACGAGGCGGGCGGCCTTGCTGAAGCTGGGGGCGCAGCTCTCCAGAGCCGCTCATGGGATGCGGCAAGCCGAAGAAAGAGCGGCTCTGGAGAGCCGCGCTCCCGGCAGGCATGACAGGATATTCGCTGTGACGGTCGCGCTGGCTGGAGTCATGGCAGGAAGGTAGAGTCGACGCGCATGGGCGATCTGGTTCGTTTTTCCTTGAACGACGAGCTCGTCGAGCTGTCCGGCGTCTCGCCGATGACGACGCTGCTCGACTGGCTGCGCGAGCGTCGCGGGCTCAAGGGCACCAAGGAAGGCTGCGCCGAGGGCGACTGCGGCGCGTGCACAGTCGTGCTGGAGAGAACCGACGGCCGGCACGAGGCGATGAATTCCTGCATCGCTCTGCTGGGTCAGATGGATGGCCAGGCGATTCGCACGGTCGAGGGATTGCTCGGCAAGGACGGCGCGCCGCATTTGGTCCAGCGCGCGATGGCCGAGGCCGACGCCACGCAATGTGGCTTCTGCACGCCAGGCTTCGTGATGAGCGCCTACGCCTACGCGTCGGGTGGCGAGCCGGCCGACCTCGAAACCATCCATGACGCGCTGGCGGGCAATCTCTGCCGCTGCACCGGCTATCGGCCGATTGTCGAGGCGATGACGAAGATCGTTGGCATCGCTGCCGAGCGCGCCTCGCCGCCGCCGGCGCGGACGGCCTCTGCCGATTTCGACGGCGTCTTCTTCGCGCCGCGCTCGCTCGACGAGCTCGCGGCGTTGCGGGCGAAGCACCCCGAAGCGCTGTTGCTGGCCGGCGGCACCGATCTCGGCCTGCTCGCGGGCCGCTCGCGCAGGCCGCCCAAGACCGTGATCCATGTATCGCATGTGCCCGAGTTGAACGTCATTGACGCCGGCAAGGAGGAGATCACCTTCGGCGCCGCCGTCAGCTACGCGCGGGCCATGCCGGTCCTGATCGAGGCGTTTCCCGCGTTGCGTCCCTACCTCGCGCGGCTGGGCTCGCGGCAGATCCGCACCCTGGGCACGATCGGCGGCAATATCGGCAACGCCTCGCCGATCGGCGACATGCCGCCGGCCCTGCTGGCATTGGAGACGCGCGTGAAGCTTGTCTCCGTCCGCGGCACGCGGGAGGTGCCGTTGGAAGAGTTCTTCACCGGCTATCGCAAGACGGCGCTGGCGCCCGACGAAGCCATCCAGAGCCTGACGATGCCGCGCTTGTGGGAGGGCGAGACCTTCCAGTGCGACAAGGTCAGCAAGCGGCGCGATCAGGACATCTCGACAGTGGCCGGCGCGTATCGGCTGCGGATCACGGGCGGAAAGATCGAGGACGCCCGGTTGGCCTTCGGCGGCATGGCGGCTGTTCCGAAGCGCGCCACCAATGCGGAGGCGGCCCTGTTGAAAGATGGATTCGAGGCGGCGCGCGCCGCGCTCGCCAAGGACTTCCAGCCGCTCGACGACTGGCGCGGCACTGCCGCCTATCGCTTGCAGGTCGCGACCAACCTCCTGCGCCGGCTCGAGCTGCGCATCGCCGATCCGGCGCGGCCGGTCGAAGTCGAGGCGCTGTGAAAGGCGGCGTCCACACCTCGCAGCGCCACGACTCGGCGCTGAAGCACGTCACCGGTCAGGCAGTCTATATCGACGACATGCCGGAGCCCGCCGGTACCCTGCATGCGGCGCTCGTGCTCAGCCCGGTCGCGCACGGCCGGCTGAAGAAACTCGACGTGCCGCGGGGACAGGGCATCGTCGCGGTGCTCGGCCCCGGCGACATCCCCGGCAAGAATGACGTCGCGGCGGTCGGCACCGACGAGCCGCTGTTCGCCTTCGACCGTGTCTCTTATGCCGGCCAGCCGCTGGCTCTTGTCGTGGCGACGACCCTCGACGCGGCGCGCCATGCCGCCGAGCGCGCGACCATCGAGATCGATGAGGAGCCGGCGATCCTCGACATCGAGACGGCGCTGGCGGCGAAGGCCTATGTGCAGGCGCCGCAGACCCTGCTGCGCGGCGATCCCGATGCCGCGATGAAGTCGGCGCCGCACAAATTGAGCGCCGAGTTCAGCGTCGGTGGGCAGGAGCATTTCTATCTCGAAGGGCAGATCGCCTTTGCGCTGCCGGGTGAGGATGGCGACATTGTCGTCCATTCCTCGACCCAGCATCCGACCGAGGTCCAGCATATCTGCGCGCGCCTGCTGGGCTGCGATTTCAACCGGGTGACGACGATGGTGCGTCGCCTCGGCGGCGGCTTCGGCGGCAAGGAGAGCAACGCCTCGTGGGTCGCGGGCGCCGCGGCGCTGGCGGCCAACCATACCGGCAAGCCGGTCAAGCTCCGCCTGCCGCGCGAGATCGACATGATCGCGACCGGCAAGCGCCATCCCTTCCTCTACCGCTACACGGTGGGCTTCGACGGCGACGGCCGCGTGCTGGCGCTCGACGCGATGCTCGCGGCCGATGCCGGCTGGAGCCTCGATCTCACGCCCGGGGTGGTGGCGCGCGCGCTGACCCACACCGACAACGCCTACTGGATTCCGCATTTCCGCGCCGTGGGCTATGCCTGCAAGACGCACAAGCAGTCGAACACGGCCTTCCGCGGCTTCGGCGGGCCGCAGGGCGTCGTCGTCATGGAAGATGCGCTCGATCGCATCGCGCTCCAGCTCGGCCGCGATCCGAGCGAGGTGCGCGCGCTCAACTTCTACAGCGATACCGGCGACGAGACGCCGTACGGCCAGAAGGTCGACGAGAACCACCTGCCGAGGATCTGGGCCGAGGTGAAGCGTGACTCCGATTACACGCGCCGCCGCGCCGAAATCGATGCGTTCAACAAGACGAGTCCGATGCTGAAGCGCGGCCTCGCGCTGTTCCCGCTGAAGTTCGGCATCTCGTTCAACATCCCGCACATGAACCAGGCCGGCGCGCTGGTGCACATCTACAGCGACGGCTCGATCCGCCTGAATCACGGCGGCACGGAGATGGGACAGGGCCTGTTCATCAAGGTCGCCCAGGTTGTGGCCGAGGTGTTCAAGGTCGACATCGACCGCATCCGCCCGAGCGCGACCTCGACCGCCGAGGTGCCCAACACATCGCCGACTGCAGCCTCCACCGGCTCCGACCTCAACGGCTGGGCGGCCTACGCGGCGGCGGACACGCTCAAGCAGCGTATGATCGCTTTCGCCGCGCAGCATTTCGGCGCGGCCGAGAGCGAGATCGAATTTGCCGACAACACGGTGCGCATTGCCAAGCCCGGCAGCAACCAGGTCGTGAGCTTCAACGAGCTCGCCAAGCTTTGCTATCTCGGCCGCGTCCCGCTCTCCTCGACCGGCTACTACAAGACGCCGAAGATCCACTGGGACGGCGCGAAGATGAAAGGCCGGCCGTTCTTCTACTTCGCCTTCGGCGCGGCGGCGGTGGAGGTGGCGATCGACGCGCTGAGCGGCGAGAGTCGCGTGCTGCGCGCCGACCTGGTGCAGGATTGCGGCACCTCGCTCAATCCCGCGATCGACCTTGGCCAGATCGAGGGCGCCTTTGTGCAGGGGCAGGGCTGGCTGACCTGCGAGGAGCTGTGGTGGGACAAGCAGGGCCGGCTGAAGACCGCGGGTCCCTCGACCTACAAGATCCCCGGCAGTCGCGATGCGCCGGCGATCTTCAACGTGAAGATGCTCGACAACGCGCCCTCGAAGGAGGCGACCATCTTCCGCTCCAAGGCGGTGGGCGAGCCGCCGCTGATGCTCGCAACCGCGGTATGGACCGCGCTCAAGGACGCCATCGCTGCAACCGGCGACGGAAAGACTCCCGTGCGACTGGATGCACCAGCGACGCCCGAGCGCATATTGGCGGCGATCGAGACGGTGCAGACGCGACTCCCCCGGTAATGACGACAAGGGCCCGTGACGAAACGATCGCACCGCAATCGCGCCTTGGTGCGCCGCGATTGCAACAACGACTGTGTCATCCCGAGCGCAGCGAAGGATCTATATTGCAGCCCATAGATCCCTCGCTGCGCTCGGGATGACAACCTTGCAGTTGCCTGGAGGTTGAATGAGCCGCTATTGGAGCCCGATCGTTCACTCGCTGCGGCCCTACGTGCCGGGCGAGCAGCCGGCGATGGGAACCGTCGTTAAGCTCAACACCAACGAGAATCCCTACGGGCCGTCGCCTCGGGTCATTGCCGCTCTGTCCGCGGAAATCGGTGACGGGCTGCGACTGTATCCCGATCCCGGAGCGACCCGTCTGCGCGACGCGCTGGCAAAGCGGCACGGCCTCGAGCGCGAGGAGATCTTCGTCGGCAACGGCTCGGACGAGGTCTTGGCGCACTGCTTCCAGGCTCTTCTGCGACACGACGAGCCGCTGCTGTTTCCCGACATCACCTACAGCTTCTATCCGACCTACTGCAGGCTGTACGGCGTCGAGCACCGGGAAGTGCCGCTCGACGGCAAGATGCGGGTTCGCGTCGCCGACTATCGACGGACGTGCGGCGGCGTTATCCTGCCGAATCCGAACGCACCCACCGGCATCGCGCTGCCGCGCGCGAAGGTCGAGACGCTGGTCGCGGACCATCCGGATCAGGTCGTCGTCATCGACGAAGCCTATGTGGATTTCGGCGGCGAGACTGCCGTGCCATTGGTGCGTTCCTATCCGAACCTGCTGGTGATCCAGACCTTCTCGAAGTCGCGCTCGCTGGCCGGACTGCGCGTCGGCTTCGCGATGGGCCAGCGTCCGCTCATCGAGGCTTTGGAGCGCGTCAAGGACAGCTTCAACTCCTATCCGCTCGACCGGCTCGCGCTCGCGGGAGCGGTAGCCGCCGTAGAGGACGAAGACTGGTTCGAGCAGAATCGCGATCGCATCGTCGCCAGCCGCGGGCAGCTTGCCTGGGCGCTGGCGCAGCTCGGGTTCGAGGTGCTGCCGTCGGCGGCGAACTTCCTGTTCGTCCGTACGCCACGCCGGTCCGGCGCGACGCTCGCTGAGGATTTGAGACGCCGCGGCATCCTCGTCCGTCATTTCTCTCGTGACCGTATCGCCGACTTCCTTCGCATCACTGTCGGGACCGATGCCGAGAACGGCCAGCTCATCGCAGCCCTTCATGCGCTTCTGCCGTGACGGCGGGACTTCGCTGACTGGCGAAACGGCCTGCCGGAGCGTGGCGATTGTGCCCGGCGATGAGCCTTGTTAGCTATTCCCATCGGCAATTACCGACAATCGGGAGGATCTGATGGACGTACGCATGGACGGCCGCGTGGCCGTGATCACCGGAGGCAGCACCGGTCTCGGCCTCGCCATGGCCAAGGAATTCGCGGCCTCGGGCGCATCGGTCGCGATGCTGGCGCGCAAGGCAGACGTGCTGGCGACGGCCAAGGCCGACGTCCAGAAGGCCGCCGGCAAGACCAACGCCAAGGTCGAAGGCTATTCCTGCGACGTATCCAAGGCGGCGCCGATCGCCGAGACCTGGAAGAAGATCGAGGCCGACTTCGGCAAGGTCGACATCGTCGTGAACAACGCCGGCATCAGCCACGCCAAGGCCTTCGACACCGTGACCGACGAGGACTGGCAGGGCGATCTCGACCTCAAGCTGTTCGCCGCGATCCGGCTTTGCCGGCTCGCGTTCCCCGGCATGCGCGAGCGCAAGTGGGGCAGGGTGGTCAACGTGCTGAACATCGGCGCCAAAGCGCCGGGTGCCAATTCGACGCCGACCAGCGTCAGCCGCGCCGCCGGCCTCGCGCTCACCAAGGCGATGAGCCAGGAGAACGCCAAGCACGGCGTGCTGGTGAATGCGATGCTGGTCGGCCTGATCGACAGCGACCAGTGGCAGCGCCGCCACAAGACGGCGGCCGGCGCGGGCAAGACCTACGAGGAGTTCCTCGCCGGCATGGCCGGCCGCATCCCGCTCGGCCGCATGGGCAAGGCCGAGGAGTTCGCCCGCATGGCCTGCTTCCTCTGCTCCGATGCCGGCTCGTTCGTCACCGGCGTCGCGATCAACGTCGACGGCGGCGCGAGCCCGGTGGTGTAAGGGCGAGCGGCTGTGGCCGTGACACGATGAAGCTCTACCTCTCGTCGTTTCGCATGGGCGAGCGCTTCGACGATCTCGTCTCCGTCCTCGGTCCCGGCGCGAAAGTGGCGGTGGTGAGCAACGCGCTCGACTTCATTCCCGCCGACGCGCGTCGCGCGTATGCGAAGACGGGGTTCGACGCGCAGCGCGTTCGACCTCGATCTGCGCTCGCATTTCGATGGGTCGCAGACGTTGGCGGACGCGCTCGCGGACGTGCGTCTCGTGTGGGCCGTCGGCGGCAATGCCTTCCTGCTGCGCCGTGCGATGTGGCAAAGCGGGTTCGATCGATGGCTTCCTTCGCGTGTGCAGGAGGGAATGCTGATCTATGGCGGCTGGAGCGCCGGTGCCGTCGTCGCCGGCCCGGACCTGGACGGCATCGAACTGATGGACGACCCCGGCATGACCGCGGAGGGGTACGAGGCCGGGGTCGTGCGCGAAGGGCTGGGGCTCGTCGACTTCACGGTGGTGCCGCACTACCGTTCGGATCATCCCGAGGCCGAAGCCGCCGAACGGGCGGCATCGTTCCGGCAAGAACGCCGCCTGCCGTTCCGGACCTTAGGTCATCGTCGTCTGAGCTGGAGCGGGCCTACCGGCCAGCGGGCGAGACGTTGAGCGTCCGGCGTAGATCAGCGAGGTCGTGCTCGACCCACTGCCAGACGTCCCACTCGGGCGCGAAGAGATCGACCGTCATCCCCCGGCCGCGCGCCCAGGCATGCCAGAATTCTTCCGGATCGAGCCCGCCGGTGGCCGGCGTGGCCACATCGTTGAATCTCACGCCGAGATGGCCGTTCAAGATCACCGGCAGGATGTGGCCCGCCATCGGATTGATCGGGTGCATGCCCGCGGTGAACGTCGAGACCAGGATCTCGCCGCGGTAGCTGGTGTCGTAACCCGCAATCACATGCGTCGAATCGTGCGGCGTGGCGAAGGCGGCGTTGAGCGCGCCCGGATGGCCGGGAAAGCTGTACCCGTTCGTCTTGTCGAACTGCCAGAGCGCCTTGCCGAAGGTGTTCGCGGGTAGTTTTCCGAGCGCCTCGTACCGGGCCACCAATTCCGGATCGGCCTTTTCGCCACCATAGGGCATGATCCACGCCGCAGGATCGATGCCCTCGGACGACCGGCTGATGACACTGTCGAAATTCTTGCGCGTCATGTCGGCGATCACCCAGTCCATGTGGCCGGACGCTGCTTCGACCAGCTCGGTGAGATGATCGGCCTCGACATCGAGCGCCCGCGAGTAGTCCAGCACCCTGGCGAGCTTCGCGTTGTCCAGAACGCCGTCGACCAACGTCATGATCGCGAGATACTTCACCGCTTCGTCGGCAACGTCGCGATCCCGCAACAGCGCGCGTAGATCGTCGGGCGTGGTCAACGGCAGTGAGCCTACGTCGCTGATGTCTGGGCGGCGCAACATATAGTGCGCCGCTGCCAACATGCTTGCTGTATCGGCGTCGGTAAGCGGTCGATCACCAGCCGACGCCACCTGTTGCATCGCGCCCAGGATGGCTTCCCCTTCGATGCGTCCAATCTTGATATTCATTCTTTACGCTCAGGAAGCTCCGCCCGTAGCGAAGTCACTGCTACCTTGAGTTCCGGAAGCCGTTCTTGAACGGTTTTCCAGACGATTCCAGCGTCGATGCCGGCGTAGTCGTGTGCAATCAGATTACGCATTGCCCGGATTTTCCGCCATGGCACGTCTGGCGCAAGACTGGTGACTTCCGCAGGAAGGCGGCTTGCCGCCTCGCCGATATATTGAAGCGCATGCAGGACCGCGTAGAGAGTCTTCTCGTCAGCGGGAGCTTCTGGCGCAACGGCCCAACCAGATGCCTTGTCGATGAACTAGATAATGTCTCTCAGAAGGTCCGCCGGCTGGTCACGCCGCATAGCGCACTTCGTCGAGAACTCTGGATCGCAGATGTTGCCTCAGCGCGTTAGGAGTCGTGAGATCGACCGGTCGGCCCAGGATTTCGACCAGTCGTTCACGTAACGCGGCGAACTCGAAGAGATCCGGTACGACGTCGAACTCGACGAGGATATCGACATCGCTTTCCGGCCCGGCCTCGTCCCGGGCGACCGAGCCGAACACGCCCAGGCGCCGCACGCCCGCCCGGGCAAGTTCCGGGCGGTGAGCGGCAATCCGGCTGAAGAATTCCTCGCGTGTCATCGGCGGACCTTTGTCCGCAGTATAGCGCGTTAGCGCAGCGGCTCCAGAATGCTCACGTAATTGGCCACGGCCGCGCCGCCCATGTTGAACACGCCGCCGACCTTGGCCGTCGGCAGCTGGAGCGCGCCGGGTGCCGTGCCCGAAAGCTGCATCGCCGTCATCACGTGCATGCTGACGCCGGTGGCGCCGACCGGATGGCCCTTGGCCTTCAGGCCGCCCGAAACGTTGACCGGCAGCTTGCCGTCGCGCTCGACCCAGCCTTCGTGGATGGCGCGCTCCCCTTCGCCGGGGGCGGTCAGGCCCATCGCCTCGTATTCGATCAGCTCGGCCGAGGTGAAGCAATCGTGGCTCTCGACGAACGAGAGGTCGAGCAGGTCGAGCTTGGCTTCGGCCAGCGCCTGCTTCCAGGCCAGCGCCGGGCCTTCGAACTTGATGATGTCGCGCTTGCTCATCGGCAGGAAGTCGTTGACGTGCTGCGCGGCGCGGAAGGCGATGGCCTGCTTCATGCCGAGCGCGGTGCCGACATCCGCCAGCACCACGGCGGCCGCGCCGTCAGTCACCGGCGAGCAGTCGGTGCGCTTGAGGGGACCGGCGACGAACGGGTTCTTGTCCGACGGCGTGCGGCAGAAGTCGTAGGCGAACTCCTTCTGGAAATGCGCGAACGGGTTCTTGGCGCCGTTCTTGTGCGCCTTGACCGCGATCTTGGCCAGCGCGTCGGACTTGTCGCCGTAGCGCTGGAAATAGGTCGAGGTGATCTTGCCGAAGATGCCGGCGAAGCCCGCCTCGATGTTGGCTTCCTCGGCGACGTAGCTCGCCTTGATCAGCACCTCGCCGGCCTGCGCCGAGTTGAGCTCCGTCATCTTCTCGACGCCGACCACCAGCACGAAGCGGGCCTTCTTGGCGGCCAGCGTATTGAGGCCCATGTGGATCGCGGCCGAGCCGGTGGCGCAGGCATTCTCCACCCGCGTGCTCGGCTTGAAGCGCAGGTCGGGATGGGTCTGCAGCGCCAGCGAGGAATGGAACTCCTGGCGCACGAAGCCGCCGTTCATGTTGCCGACGTAGATCACGTCGATGTCACGGGGCTCGATGCCGGCGTGGGCGATCGCGTCGCTTGCCGCCTTCACGATCAGCGATTCGCTGGTCTCGCCATCGAGCTTGCCGAACTTGCCGTGGGACCAACCGACGATACAGGCCGTCATGGAACTCTCCTTGTTTCGTGCGTGCATATACACTTAAAGCGGTTGCTGCGGCGAGCAAGTCCGATCGCAGGAGAATAGCTCATCGCAGCCCTATTTCCGCCCACCAGTCGGTGTTGACTGCGCCCCTCAACCGGAGCCCAATTTCCTATCATGGCCGACACGCCGCCACCCCTGCCTCCCGAACGCCACAGCCCGCGCTGGCCCCTGATCCTGGGCGGCCTGCTGGGCGGCTTCCTGCTGGTCGCGGTAGGCCTCGGCCTGGGATGGTACCTGTTCTACCGGCCGATCGTGAACGTCGCGGTCCAGTTGCCGGCGCCGCCCCCGCCGCCCGCCCCGCCGGGTCCCGACCAGGCGGCGCTCAAGGCACTCGAGGACCAGATCGACAAGCAGAAGGCCGCCAACAAGCAGATCGAGGACCAGATTGCGGCACTGAAGGATCGCCTGCGCGCCGACGTCTGCACCGCCAAAGACCCGCTCGGCAAGGATCCGGGCAAGGAACCGAGTCAGACGCCAATGCCGCCGGGCGGGCAGAAGACCTGAGCTTGCTGGGAGCGCGGCTCTTCAGAGCCGCTCATGGGATGTGGCAATCCGAAGAAGAGCGGCTCTGGAGAGCCGCGCTCCCAGCGAAGTTACTTGAAAGAAATACAGTCCGCGCGGCTGGCGGGGGCGATCGGATCGCCGGGCATTTCGAGGCGGCAGTGGTAGTCGAAGGCGGCGCGGAATTTGGCGTCGATGCGCGCCTTGGCCTGGATCGGCAGCACGAACCGGTTGTTGCGGCGCATGACTTGGCCGCCATAGCCGATGTCGCTGCCGTCGGGGAAATACAAGGCGACGAAGCTGTTGCCGGCCGCCGGGGTGAATTCCACTGCCAGCACCTCGCCGGCGATGCATTCGAAGCGGGGGCCGCTCTTCAGCACGCCGCTCTCGGTCGACCTCTCGGCGCCGCGCGCAATGGTCCAGCGGGTGCTCGCACCGGTCCGGGTGCTCTCTGCCTTGAAGGTTCCGCAGATAAGGGAACTGGGAGTCTGCCCGTAGGCAGGACCGGCGAGCATCGCCAGCAGGATCAGGCCGGCGACAGTTCTCACTTGGGCAAGGTCTCCAGCGCCTTCTTGGCCTCGGCGTCGTTCTGTGCGGCCGCCTGCTGCAGCCAGCTCCTGGCGCGACCCGGATCGGCTGGCAGTCCGGCGCCGCCTTTCGCCAGCAACAGACCGTATCTGCGCTGCGCCTCGGGATTGCCGGCGAGCGCCGCTCGCTCGTACCAGTCGGCCGCGCGCGCGCCGTCCGGCGTGAAGCCCGCCTTGGACGGGGTCACGAGCGGGTCATAGAAGAACGCGAGCTCCAGCTGGGCCGAGGCGCTGCCGGCTTCAGCCGCGCGGCGCCAGACGAGGAACGCGCCATTGAGCTCACCCGCCTGCTCGAACTCCTTGCCCTTGGCGAGCAGCGCGTCGGGCGCAGGGTTGGTCGCGAGATACTCCCCGACTGTCTCGCGCACCGATTTCCGGGGAGCGTTAGTGGCCGCGAGGTTCGGAGCGGAACTCGTCGGCGCAGGGGGCGTCGCCGCGACCTCGTCCTCGTGCTTCTGGAAGTAGTTGGTGTAGGCGAAGTAGCCGCCGCCGGCGAGCGCGAGCACGATCACCGCCGCGATCATCCAGCCGGTGCGGCCGCGGCTGGGTGCGATCTCGGGCAGCGGATCGCGCGCCGCACGCAAGTCGGGCATCGGCGTTGGCGGCGGAGGCTCGAACGGCGGCGCGGGAGGGGGCGGCGGCGGTTCGGGTTGGGGCCGCCCGCGCAGGCGGATGGTGTCGTCCTGGCCGCGGCGCGACGGATCGACTGCGCCGGAGGTCAGCATTGGCGGCCAGGCGACGACGGTCGTGCCGACCACGCCGATGTCGGGCTCCTTCACCCGCAGCCGGATGGTGGCGATGCCCGCAAGGCGATCGCAGATCTCCGGCCCGAGATGGAATTCGAGGTCGCCCTTGACCCGCTCGACGTGCTCCGGCTGCAGCCAGGCCTCGGTGCGCCGCCAGCCGTCGTCGGCCAGATGGGTGTCCGGCCCCTGCTGGCGCTGGATCGAGAGCGTCAGCCCCTCGGGCAGCGCGTCGAGGTCGACGACGCGCAATACGGCATGGCCCGGCTCGGGCTGGGGTTGGACGTAGGCGCGCAGCGGCATCGGCAGTGCCTTAGGCCGCCATCTGGACCTGGCGCAAGATGGCGCCCAGCCGTTCGTTCTGCTCCGCGGTGATCTCGCGCCCGCCCTCGTAGCCGACGTTGTCCATGGCGAGCTGCAGGAAGGCGCGCATCCAGTCGCGGCAATAGTCGGCGTAGATCGAGCCCGGGTCCTCGCTCAGCATCGGCGCCCCCTCGGGCGGCCGCGGGCTCTCGAACACGCGGCGCGTCGGCGCATGCGGGGGCAGGCCGGGCCGCTGGTCGACCGGGATCTGGTCGAAACCGAGCGCACTGACATAGCCGTTCAGGGCGGAGGCGGCGGTACGCACCTGGCGCTCGGCGATCTCCTCCCACTTGGCGTTGGCGGCATTCTCCAGTGCGCGCACGTCGAGCGAGAGCTGGTCGATCAGGCGCAGGCGATGGGCGCCGACCACCAGCTCGTCGATCAGCCAGCCGAGATGCTGCCGGTCGACGCCGAAATGCGACAGCGCCTTCTCGTCGGAGCCGACCCGGCGCATGTTCTCGAGCCAGTACTCGGCGGCCTCGCGCGCGAAGCGCTCGGCGCGATCCTCGAGCACGCCCGTCGGCCCGGCGGGACGGCCTTCCTCCTCGCCGAAAACGTCGGCGAAGATCGCGCTGAGATCGACAGTGGCGCCGCTCGACTGAGTCACCTGCCCCGGCAGCTTCCCGTTCTTGCGCTCCGGATCCTCGCTCGAGCGTGCCGTGGCGATGCGCAGGTAGATGTCGCGCAGGGCGGAGTCGGCGACCTGCAGCGCCGCGACCAGCTCGCCGAACAGCTGCTGCTGGATGCAGTCCGCCAGGCCACGCAGGACGGTGTGGACGAGGTCGCGCTTCTTGGCGCGCGCGTCGCCGTCGGACGCGCTGTGGAAGCCGGCCAGGCGATCGACCAGACGGCGAAGCTGGACCTCGAGCTGGCCGCGCACCTGCGCGCGCTTGATCGCCGGATCGCACACCGGGATCAGGCTGTTCACCAGATAAGAGACGCCGCCGTCGTTGGCCTTGAAGGCCTCGTCCCAGGCCCGTGCGGGGTTGGCGAAATGGCGTTGCACGTCGAAGTTCTCGACGAAGTGGCGGCGCAGCTCGACGGCGCGCTGGGCGAAGGTTTCGGCGACGCCGGTCTCGCGCGTGCCGTCATGGTCCATCAGCCGCTCGTCGAGCACCGTCGGATTGCGCAGCCAGAAGCTGTTGTCGAACGGCCTGCCGTTCCAGTTGGCTGGCCACTCGCCGCGGAAGTTGTTGACCAGTGAATTGTTGAGCCGCGCCGACCAGCGCATTTTGCGCGACTCCTCTGTCTCGCCCGCCTTCTGCTCGAACTCGCGGTCCATCTTGGTGAGCACCAGAAACAGCGAGTTCTTCTGCTTGGTACGCTCGGCCGGGGTGGCGCCGATCGTCTGGTCGATCCACGCCGTCATCATGTCCGAGAGGTCGCGGACCTCCTGGTTGCCGTCGGGGATGCAAAGCAGGATGGCGCTGAGCTCGCGCTCGGCGGAGTAGCGCTGGAAGAGATAGGCAACCTTGCCGCGCAGCAGCAGCTCCCGCAGCGGGTTGGCGCCTTCTGCGACGCCCTTGGCCTTGGCGACATCCTCGAGGTTGGCGAGCTTCAATCGTGAGCGCGCTCCCGGAAAGTCGAGCAGATCGGTGTGGTCGAAGAAATCCCACGGCTTCTCGGCGATCGCGACCGAGAGCTCGGCGGTCAGCGCGCAGACCAGCGAGCGTGGCAGGCGGGCATCGGGGGAGGTCCGGCGGTCGGCCTGCTTGGGCCGTACGAGCAGCGTGTCGGCAGCATCGGTGCCGAGCTTGTCGAGCGTGAGGACGTCGATGATGCTCTTTTCGCGCGGGATCAGCGCGTCCATGCCGAGCAGCGCCTCGGGTGCATGGGCGAGTTTCTCGAGGCCCTCGTAGAGCGTCAGGTAGAGATCGGTGAAGGGCTGGAAGTCGTACCACAGCACCGACCACAGCCGGGCGCGATCGCGGCCGGAGAGGCGCGGCGCCAGCTCGATCGCCTCGCGCCAGTATTCGGTGCGCAGCTCGGCGGTGACGCCCGCGAAGAAGGTGTCGAAGTACTCGATCAGGTCGAGCACGTCGTCGGAGTCGAGGTCGCCCGGCGGCTTCGGCAGCGCGAGCGCACGCAGCTCGGTGAGGCGCTTACGGATCGCGACACCATCGGGCCGCTCGAAGGCGGCCTTCTGGTGATCGAAGTCGAGCAGGAAGGAATTGCCCAGTATCTTCACGATGTCGGTCTGGGTCAGCAACCGCACGCGTACCGGGAAGTCGGGCGTCACGTCGCTCAGGCCGAGGCCGAAGCGCGTGACGAGGCCGGTCGATTCGCGATTACCCGGCGGGTTGATCTCGCGCAGGAAGTCGTAGGTCCGGTCGGCGAAGCGCGCCTGCAGGGGACGACCGTCGCGGCTCGCCAGGATCGAGACGAGATAGGATTTGCCGGCCTGGCTCGGGCCGAACACGCCGACGCACATGCGGCGCCGGGCGGCGCGGGCGAGCTTGCGGCTCTGGTTGCGAACCTTCTGCAGCTCGCTGATCAGTGACGGTGCCTGCTGTGCCACGGTCGGCGACTGCGCCGCGGCGTTCTTCAGCCAGCCGACGCCCTCGCTCGCGGCGACGGCAAGCGACTCGCAGTCCTGGGCCAGTTTGAGATCGACGGTGTCCATACGCGTATCAACCTGTCTTGAGCATGCCGGTGTCGAGCCAATAGCCCTCCCGGCGCGGCAGCGTTTGCAGTCGGAGCGTCAGGCGGTCGAGGGAGATGGCACGACCGTCGCGATTGGTCACCTGACGCAGGCGGAAGCGCTCGACGTCGCCCGAATCCTTATCCTTGGGCTTCACGCGAGACAGCGCGATCTTGAACGGCGTCTCGCGTGCGTGACGCTCGGCATATTCGGGCTTGGCGAACTCCAGCGCATAGAGCCGCGCCGCCGGCCAGCGAACGAGGTCGAGCTGGCGCGCGCCGAGCCACATCGGCCCGCGGAACTCGAAGGAGACTTCCGGCAACTCGTACTCGCGATTGTCGAGGTCGACGTCGCTGTAGACGAGGTCCTCGCGCTGCAGGCGGCCGCCGCCGTCGAGCTTGCCGATGAACTTGGCGATGCTCTTCGACCGCAACAAGTCCGAGCGAAAGGAGAAGTCGGGAAGCTGCGACTGGGCGAGGGCGGCGATCATCGCGCCGACGGCGACCGTGGTCTTGGGATCCTCGACTCGCAGGCGCGCGTCGCGGAACGGATACCACGCACCGACGCGATATTCGTGCAGGGCGATCAGCCGCTCGGGCGGCAGCGGCAGCAGTTCCATCAGCAGCGCGCGGATGCCGGGCAGGCGCGACGGCCGGCCCGACAGGAGCAGGATATCGCAATCGTAGGCGTGCACGATCTCTGCAAGCGGGGCCAACACCCGCGCCATCTCGGCGCGCACCGTCTTGTCGAGGCCCTGCAGGTCGATCGGGAACACCGTCGCCTTGAGATCGAACTCCCGGGCGCCGCGCTTGCGGGCGGCCTCGTTGAAGAAGCTCACGACTTCCTGCGACGGCTTTGCGCCGCCCGGGAAGAAGGTGTCGTAGGCGCGTGGCTCGGCAGCGAGCGTGCCCGAGGTCGGATCGTACGCTTCGGCGGCGCGGAGGAACTCCAGCGCGATCGGCTGGGCGATCTGCAGTGCGAACTGCTGGCGCAGGTTGCGCTGGATCACGTCCTCGCCGCCGCGGTCGCCGCCGACCAGCTCGGCCATCAGGTCGGCCGGATTGGCGATGCCGCCGGCGCGCAGCGCCGCCTCGATCGGCGGCAGCACATGGCCCTGTACGACGCGCAGCAGGATGTCGTCGCCCGCGACGTTGAAACCCTCGCGGAACTTCTGCTCGGGGAACAGGGTCACCGACGTGCCGGCGCCCTCGAGACGATAGTTGTTGACGATCAGGTCGGTCGTGCCGCCGCCGACATCGATGCTGGCGATCGTCAAGGTGCCGTCGGCCGGCTTGCCGCGCTTCTTGCCGGCGACCTGAAAGAAGCGGCGGGCATCGCCGCCGAAATTGCGCGCCACCTCGGTGTAGAGATAGACGAGCTGGGTGCAGCTCGCCTCGTCCCAGTCGGTCAGCACGCGCGGCGCGGGAGCGGCGGCATCGTCGAGCTTCCAGCCCAGCATCATCCACACCAGGTCGCGCGCGGCCTCGGCGCGCTTGCGGAAGATCAGCCGCTCGGCCAACGGCATGCCGGTCGGCAGGGTCAGCACGATGCGGCGCAGGCGGCGCGGCGTCTCGGCATGGGCGCGCCGGCCGCGCTGCTGCGGCGAGTTCATCAGCGTCAGCGCCTGCAGCAGCACCTCGGTCAGCACGAAGGTCATGATGGAGGAGCGCGAATAGAGCGGCTCGAACACCGGCAGGTGATCGGCGCTGTCGGCCTCTGGCTCGACGAGATGCAGCGGCTCGCCCTTCTGGTTCACGAGCTGCGCCATCGGCCCGGCGGCGGCGGGCATGGCCGTCTGGTCCTGGGCATAGGCGACGTTGAAGCGCCA
Organism: Reyranella sp.; assembly: GCF_965279465.1. NCBI lineage: Bacteria > Pseudomonadati > Pseudomonadota > Alphaproteobacteria > Hyphomicrobiales > Reyranellaceae > Reyranella > Reyranella sp. Next base: position 435,216 of record NZ_OZ257242.1, on the reverse strand, counting down.
TTCGCGGGTTTGGGGCTCCTCGTCCCACAGATAGCGCTTGGGGCTCGACATGCCGGTGTTGCCCTCGGTGCCGCGGCGGCGCGAGGCGAGGCGCGTCGCCTCGGGCCCGACGCGTGTCATCGTTGGCCACACGAAGGCATCGGCGCGGCCGCCGAGACGCGAGAGGTGGTTCTTGCCGAACCAGGCCTGGGCGAACTCGACGCGCGATTCGAACGGCTTGGTGTGCACGCACTCGGGATGCGAGAGATCGCGCAGCGCCAGCTCGTAGGAATCGTTGAGATTGACCCCGAGCTCGCCGGCTGCCTCGATCAAGAGGCCGCAGGTACGCGAGTTGCCGACATCGAGCACGAGATCGACCTCGATCGCGCCGCGACCCGGCCGCTCGGCGTCGCCGACCAGCTTGACCGGCGGGAAGGGGATCGCTTCCGCGAGCAGTCCGAGGAAGGCGAGATAGCGCGCGGTCGCTTCCTGCGGCTTCTGCTTGATGTCGTTGTCGATCTCCTCGGGCGTGGCGCGCGGATGGATCTCGCGGAACAGCTCCTCGAGCCACTGGGTCATCCAGTTCTGGCGCAGCAGCCAGTGGTTGGCGCGCTGTTGCGGCGCCAATGCAAAGAGAGCGCCGGCCGTCACGTCCTTCGACGACGGTGCGAGATAGGCGCGGCCCTCGGCCTCGGCGATCAGGCCGGTATCGAACGCGAGCACCGCGCGATAGCGCCAGCCCTGTTCGTCGCGGAAGCCCTCGCCGTAACGCTGCTCGAGATCGACGACGCGGATGCGCGCCCAGTCGGCCGGACCCTCGCGGAACTGGTTGTTGGGCCGCACCTGGAGAAACGGCACCGGCACCCACTTGTCGAGGAAAGGCGCGATCGCGTCCTTGGCGGTGACGACGAGGTTCGGCTCTGCAGCGCGCCGGCGACCGTTCTCGACCACCTCGTATTGGCCGCGGCCCTCGTCGAAGTCGAGCTGCACGAGATCGTCGGCGGCATTCGCCGTGGCGGCGTCATGGAAGCCCCATTCGCGCACGCGCAGCTTCGTCGGGTCGAAGCCGAAGTCGAGGAACTGGATGCCCGAACGGGCGATCAGCGTCGTCGGGCTGGGATAGCTCGGCAGGCGTGCGAGGTCGCTCATGGGAGCCTATGCGGTAAGCGGGGGAACGGGGGCTTCATCCGGGCGATATCAGCGGCCAATCTGCACGTTGTAGCTGCGCTTGTCGCCTGGCTGGCTGCCCTTGCACTGGGCCACGCCGTCCTTGTCGACTTCGCAATTCACCGTGTTGCGCGCATAGGTGCGGCCGTCGGTGCATTTGGGATTGGATTTCTCCTCGATCACCAGCTTGCCGCTGTCCCAGCGTGCCTCGGCCGGCGCCTCGCAGGTCGTGCCGTTCTGCTGCGTGAAGGAAACTTTGCCCTTGCCCTTGTCGTCGAGCGTGTAGGAGGGGCGGATGTCCTTCTCGCCGTTCGCCGTGACCAGCCCGGTGCGCGAGCGCCAGTCTCCCTTCATGAAGGCGAGATCCTGCTTCTGCTTGGCCTCGGGCGGCACGACCATCGGCTTGGGCTCGTCCTTCTTGGCGTTGCTCTTGTCGGCCCTATTCTTGCCGGCCATGTTCTTGTCTGGGCCATCGGGCCCTTTGCTGTCCGGACCTTTGTCGTCCGGCCTCTTGCCCTTGTCGTCGGGCCCCTTTGCGTTCTTGTCGTCGAGATTGGGCGCCTTGTCGCCGTCTGGCGACTTGTCGCCGTTTGGCGACTTGTCGTTCGGGCCCTTCTCGTTGGCCTTCTCGGCGACGCCGACTCCCACCGCCTTGTCGTCGGGGCCCGCGCTGCGCTCGATCGGCACGCCACTCCCCACGATGACACCGCCGGGGAGGAGAACACCTGCGGCACAATCGCCGCCCTTCCGCGCGAGCTCGTCGGTCAGCGTTGCAAGCTCGAGCCGCAGCCGCTCGTTGTCCTGCTGCAAGGTCGTGAAGCGAACCTGCTGCAGCTCGGTCGGCTGGCGCACCGAAAAGGCCAGCGCACGGTCGCGCGCCTCGGCTTCGAGGCGCGGCTCGAGATGCGGCAGATAGGGCCGCAGCACCCAGGCAAGGCCCGCGAGCAACAGCAGAAGAAGCAGCGCGAGCAGCAGCCATTGCCACCAGGTCGAGCGCGTGCCGGGCGCGCCCATCGTCGCAGCGGCGGGTACCGAGGCCATTACCGCTTCCGGAATCGCGGCAGCAGACGGCGGAATGGGAGCAGGCGACGCGATGGGAGCCGGCGGCGCGGCAGGCAGGAAGACACCGGGCAGCGCGGCATCGGCCGAGAAGCCCCAGAACGTCATCACCGGCTTGCCGTCGACGACGTAGAGCGTCTCTTCGCCCGGTGCGGTCAGCGCATGGCGCAGCAGGCGCGCGAAATTGCGCTCGGCGCCGGAGCGCGTCGGCTCCTCCATCGAGATGGCGAGCCCGACGAGGCCCTCGTGCAGGCGGCGGACCTTGTCCTGGACCGCGGCGCGCTCGGCGTCGCCGAGATCGGCCAGCCGCCGCACCGCGCCGTCGAACGGCGCGTACCAGTCGATACGCCGGCCCGACGGATCGACCTCGGGAATCGCCAGCAGGTCGGCGTGCTCGGGCGACAGGCGCTGGGTGATCGCCGCGCGCAGCTGCCGGGCGGCGCGCCACACCGGATCGCCCGCGAGGCCGAGGGCGCGATAGCGTTGCAGCGGTTCGCTGCTGAGAAGCGGTCCGGCCATTTCAGTCCCTCAACGCCCGCCGCGCGGACAGGCCATGGCGTACTTCCAGCGCGTGCCCCACATCTCACCTGTTACGATGACATCGACCGAATAATCCCCGGCAACCGGATTCCAATTGAACCCGAAGCCGCCGCGGCCGCTGCGCGGGCCGTGGGTGCCGGCGATCACCTGGCCGCGATAGATCACCTTGATATCGTCGGGACGGACATAAAGTTCGTAGTTGATCGCCACGAAGCCCGGCCTGTCGCCAAGGAAGTGCCTGTTGCGGGTCACGCCCTCGCCGCCCGAATCGCCCGACCAGTCGCAGGGTAGCATGCCCGGCGGCGGCCGGTTCGTCGGCGGTGCCGGGGGCGGCGGAGCCACGGAGGCATGCCGCTCCGGCGGAGGAGGTGGTGGTGGCGGGGGTGCCTTGGCGACGACCGGCGGGGGCGGCGGCTTGGGCGGCTCGATCGGCTTGCACAGGTCGACCTTGTGCTTGAGGTCGTTCTGCAGCGCGGCGAGCTCGAGCTTTAGCTTCTTCTCCGCGGCTTGCTCGTCGTCAAGCGACGCCTTCAGCACCGGCGTCGGATCGGGTGGCGGTTCGGGGGCGGGCGGGGCCGGTGTCTCGATCGTGGCGACGTTGAGCGACGGATCGACCGGTGCGCAGGCGCGCAGCAGCCACGAGGCCATCAGCAGCAGGATCAGGAACATCAGCCCGAACAGCAGCGCCCCCCAGAAGCGCGACCAGCCGACCGTGGCGGGCAGCATCATCGCCGGCGCACTGGCCAGCACCGCCGAAGGCGGTGGAACGGGCGGCACGACCGCCGGTACCGACGTGGGCGCGAAGCCCGCCAGGCTGCCCAGCGCGTCGGGCTCGTAGCCCCAGGCGGCGATGACCGGCTGGCCGTCGACGAGATATATGAAGTCGTCTGACGGACGGCGTGTCGATAGCTTCAGCGACTGGCCGATCAGGCGCGCCTCGTCGCTCGTCTCCGAAGCTGCGAGTTGGTCGCCCAGGCCGTTGATCGCAGCGAGGTGGGTGTCGACGGCGGCAAGCGCCTGCGTGCGCTCGGTGTCGGACAGATCGGCGAAGCGCCGGACCTCGCCGTCGTGTGCCGCGTACCAATCGATACCGTCGCCCGATTCGCGCAGCTGCGGCTCGGCCAGGAGATTGGCCGGCCCGTCGCCGAGACGTCGGCGGATCACCGCCAGGAGCTGGCCCGCGACCGCATGCAGCGGATCGCCGCGCACGCCCAATGGCCGCACGCCCAGACGCGTGGTGAGGATCAGGGTGGGTCGTTCGCCCATCGATACCGCTGCTGTCTCCGAGAGAAACTATACAGCGTTTGAATCGGGTTTGATTATGTCCGATTCGGGGTCGTTTCACCCGGGCTGACGAAAGCCATTGTCGCACCTACCTGCAGGCGCAGGATCGGCGTTGCGAAAACCTGCGACAGCAGCGTCGGATTCAGAGTCGTTTCGGTGGGCCCCAGCGCAGTCATGCGACCTTTTTCCATGATTGCCACCCGGTCGGCGTAATGTGCAGCCATCGTGAGATCGTGCAGCACGGCAAGCACGCCCGGCCCGCGCTGGGCGCGCCGGCGGGCGCTGGCCAGCGCGGCATGCTGGTGGGCGAGATCGAGGCCGGCGATCGGCTCGTCGAGCAGCAGGAACGGCCGGGCCGCCGGATCGGCGTCGCACTGCGCCAGCACGCGGGCGAGCTGGACCCGCTGGCGTTCGCCGCCTGACAGGACGGTGTAGGGCTGATCGGCGAAGGGAAGCGCCTCGGTTTCCGCCAGGGTGCGCTCGGCGAGGGAGTCCTTCTGCCGGTCGGACAGCGAGCTGTGGGCCAGCAGGCCGAGCCGCACGATTTGCCGGCCGGTGAAGTCGAAGGCGACGGACGAGTGCTGCGGCAGCACCGCGCGGCGACGGGCGAGCGACGCCTTGCGCCATTTTCCGATCGGGTGACCGTCGAGCAGCACTTGGCCCGTCGCGACCGGCCGGTCGCCGGCCAGGGCGCCGAGCAAGGTGCTCTTGCCGGCGCCATTGGGGCCGATGACGGCGACAAACTCGCCCGGTGCCAGCGTGAGCGAGACGTCGCGGATCAGGCTCCGGGTGCGGGCGCGGACTTCGATCGCCTCGGCCTTCAGCACGCTCACAGCCCCTCCCTGGCGGCGCGGCTCGCCAGCAACCAGAGGAAAAACGGGCCACCGACCAGTGCGGTCAGCACGCCGATCGGCAGTTCGGCCGGCGAGACCATCACCCGGGCGAGCGCATCGGCGAGGACCAGGAATGCGCCGCCGAACAGGGCCGCCGCCGGCAGCAGCGTGCGGTGGCTGGGGCCGAGCAGCAGGCGCACGATGTGCGGCGCGATCAACCCGACGAAGCCCACGATGCCGGAGATCGCCACGCCGGCACCGACGGCGAGCGCGACCTGAGCCACCAGCCGACGCTTCAGGCGCTCGACATCGACGCCGACATGACCGGCTTCGCGTTCGCCGAGGGCCAGCGCATCGAGCAGATGCGCGGCGGGCAGGAGCGTCGGCACGCTGATCGCGAGCACCAGGAGGGCTGGAATGATGGCCGTCCAGGTCACCGCGCCGAAGCCGCCCATGGTCCAGAAGATCAGAGTGCGAAGCTGCTGGTCGTCCGCCACGAACACCAGCAGGCCGATGCCCGCCGAGGTCAGCGCATTGATGGCGATGCCGGCCAGAAGCAAGGTGCCGACCAGCGCCATGCCGTTGCGTGCGGCAATCCGATAGACGACGACCGTCGAGCAGAGGCCGCCGAGAAAAGCTGCGAGTGGCAGCAGCCAGGGCCGCAGATCCGGCGGCACGATGTGCATGACCTTCTCGCCCAGCACGATCACCGAAACGGCGGCCAGCGCCGCGCCGCTCGACACGCCGAGCAGGCCGGGATCGGCCAGAGGATTGCGGAACAGGCTCTGCATGGCGGCACCGCCTGCGGCGAGCGCTGCGCCGACGGCGAAGGCGGCGATCACGCGCGGGGCGCGGATCGCATAGAGGACCGCCGCCGTCGTCGCATCGAGCGGCTCCGACGAGAGACCGGCGGCGGAAAGCAACTGGCCGAGGCTGACCGGGAAGGCACCGATGCACAGGCCCGCTACCACGCTCAGGACGGCGGCCAACACGAACAACGGAATGGGTCGACGCAGCACGAGCGCCGTCATCGGACGCGCGAGGGCAATCACCGCGCGCGTGCCAGCTCGGGATGGAGCGCTACGGCGAGCTGCGTCGCGGCCTCCGGCGTGCGCGGCCCGAAACCCAGCAACAGCAGCGTGTCGAACTGCAGCACGCGGCCGGACTTGCCGGCCGGCGTCTGGCTGAGCGCGGGCTGCGCCAGGATCTTCTCGATGCCGCCCATCGCGTCGACGGTCTGGCGCGTCACCAGCACGAAGTCGGCGCGCGAGGCGATCATCGCCTCGGGCGTGAGTGGCCGGTAGCCGCTGTAGCCCTCGACCGCATTGGTTCCGCCTGCCAGCTTGATGATGCCGTCGGCCGCCGTGTTGGCGCCGGCAGCCTGTGGGGCGCCGCCGCCCATCGACAGCAGGAACAGCACACGCGGGCGGGCCGGGACGGCGGCGAGCTTCGCCGCGAGGCTCGCCATGTCGGCGCGGCCCTGCGCGATCATTGCCTGCGCCTCGGCGGTCTTGCCGGTCAGCTTGCCGACCAGCTCGATCTTGGCGACCACGCTTTCGTAGTCGTAGTGGTCGGGCAGGATCGGCACCTCGATGCCGGTCGCCTTCAACTGATCGAGCGTCGTGGCGGGGCCTGCGGCAGTGGTGGCGATCACCAGGGTCGGCTTCAGCGCCAGCACGCCCTCGGCCGACAGCGCGCGCATGTAGCCGACCTGCGGCAGGCTGCGCGCCGCGGCGGGATAGAGGCTGGTCGTGTCGACACCGACCAGCATCTTCTCCGCACCCAAGGCATAGACGATCTCGGTGAGCGCACTGCCGACCGACACGACACGCTGGGTCTGCGCGCGCGCCGGCAATGCCGCCGCGACGAGTCCCAGCGCTATCAGGTCCCGTCGCTTCACGATGCGGCCTGCCTCTCGAGGCGCGCCACGATCGCCCGCCACGGCTCGAGCTCGGGCTTGCCCGGCTTGCGCTCGCCGAACATCAGCAGGATGGTGCGGTTGTGGCCGTCGAACGCCTCGATCGAGGTGACGACGCCGTCGTCGGTCGGCTTGCGCACCGAGAACACCCGGGCCACCGCCTGCTCGCGAAGGTGCAGGTTGAAGTCGGGGTCCAGGATGTTGAACCAGCCGTGCGTGTCGAGCAGGTGCGCGATGCGGCCGGTGTGGATCTGGATGCAGCCCCGGCTGCCGACGAAGATCATGATCGGAGTCTTGTCCGCCGCCGCTGCTTCCATTGCGCCGCGCAGGGCACGCGCCGGCAGCTCGCGGGCGAACTCGTCGCCCACCAGCCTGAGCGCCTGCACGCGGCCGACCTTGAACTTGCCGAGCATGCCGAAGAACTCGTGCGTGTCGCGCATTTTGCGCCACGCCGCGCGTAGGCCATCTATATCGATCTCGCTGTCGGGCCGGTCGACCGGATCGACCGCCCGCGGTGCCGGCGCGAAGGCCGGCGGCTCGGCCGCTGTATGACGTGCGATCAGGGCGTCGAAAGCGGCGCGGTCGGTCTCGTCGGTGGCGTATATCTTGTGCACGGCGTCGCCGGAGGCGTCGAAGAACTGCAGGCTGAGGCGCTCGCCGGCCTTGAGCGGCTCGCTCACGGCGAAGCCCAGCTTCCACTGGCCGAGGAACAGGCGCAGGTCGATGTCGGGGCCGAGCACCAGCCCGTGCGGGCCGGTCACCTGAACGTCCTCGAAGCGGCCGTGGCGCTCGTGCACGCAGTCGTCGTTGCGGGTCAGGCACATCACGCGGCCGACGCCGGGCATCTCGTTGAGGATCGCGCGCCAGTCGCCGTCGAGCGGCGTAGCGGTGCCGAGGGCCACCAGCGCGGCCTCGCTGACGCCGAGCGAGGCGGCGGCGTCGCGGATGCGCAGCGCGGGCTTCTCGTTGCGCAGCTGGCTCCAGCGGGCGGCGAGGTCGGGATTGGTCGCGAGCATGGAATCTCCTTTGAGCTCAACGCAGATGAAAGCGGACGGGAATCTCGACCCAGGCGGCTACGGCGCGGCCCTCGCGCATCGCTGGAAGGAACTGCCAGCCGCGTACGGCGGCAAGCGCGGCCTTGTCCAGCATCTCGTGGCCGGTGCCGCGCCATAGCAGGATTTCGACGGCCTCGCCGGTGGGGTCCAGGCGCACGCGTACCAGAGCCTCGCCCTGCTGGCCGAGCTCGATGGCGCGCGGCGGGTAGACGGCGGGCCGCGGTGGTGTGCGGAAACGCGGGTGATGCTCCCAGACGATCAGCGGCTGTTGCGTGGCGGCGGTCTGCGTGACCTGCGCGCTGCCGGTTTTGAGCGCCGACTCTGTCTGCGTCACGGCGGGCTTCTGCGCTGGACGGGCCGGGGCCGGATTGGCGGGCGCTGGCGGCTTCGGCTTGGGCTTTGCCTGCGGCTGCACGGGTAGTTGCGGCTTGGGCGGCTCGACCGGCTTGAGGTCGGCCGTGGTCAGCGGGGGTGGTTCCTCCGGCTTCGGAAGTTCGACCTTATTGTCCGCCATCTCGGCCACCTCGACCGGCAGCGGTTGATTCGGCGCGGGCACGTCGACGTTGGTCTCGACGATCTTCGGCAAAAGCGGAGCGACGTCGGTGGCATCCACCGGCCGCGGCTCGTCCGGCAGCGGGAGGTCGATGCTGGTCTCGCTCGGCAGGGGATCGGTTGGGCCGGTGGCGTCGCTCGGCGCCGGGGCCGCGAGCGAAACCTCGACCAGGAATGCGGGCTCGTCCGTCGACGTGCTGCCGGAGGTGCCGGCGAGCAACAGCGGCGCCATCGCCAGCCCATGCAGTGCAAAGGATAACGCCATCGACACGCGTGGAGGACGTGTCGATAGCGCCGGCAGTCGCTCGGCGGAGAGGGCCGCCGGGACTACCATTTCATCGTCAGGTTGGCGCCGAAGTAGCGGCCGGGCTGGGCATAGCGGTCGAGCTGGTTGCTGGTCGATGCCACGCCGATCACGTCCTGGGAGTTCCAGTACTTGGTGTTGGTGATGTTGTAGGCGCCGGCGTTGATCTTCACGCGGTCGTTGAAGTTGTAGCCGACGGTCGCGTCGAGGGTGAAATAGCCCGGCGCCTGGAAGTAGGTCGGGTTGCTGACCTGGTCGTGGGTGCCGACCAGCGTGCCGATGATCTGCGCGCCGAAGCCCTGCTGGTAGCCGTAGCGCAGCCGCGCCGACGCCTTCCACGGGTCGACCGAATCGACCGGCAGGCCGGTCTGGGTATCGTAGCCGTGGGCGTAGGCGAAGTAACCAAGCACGGCCCACTCGGGCCGGATGCGCAGCTCGCCGCGCGCCTCGAAGCCCCAGATCGTGACGTTGCTGAGGTTGATGTACTGGTACTGGATGACGGGGCCGATCGTGCCGACCTGCACCACGTCGATGAAGTTGTTGTAGAGGTTGTAGAAGGCCGCGAGCTGCCAGCTCGAGCCTTCCTTGTACTTGCCGCGTACGCCGATCTCGAAGCCGTCGCTGGTCTCGGGCTTGAGGTTCGCATTGGGCAGGATCTGGTAGAACGAGGCGACGTTGTTGAAGGCGAAGTTGGCGTTGTCGTAGGGCGGCGCGCGGAAGCCGCGCGCATACTGGAAGAAGCCCGAGTAGTCGTCGGTGAAGCGATAGAGCAGGCCGAGCTTCGGCGACGCCGACCAGTAGTTGCTGGCGGTGGGCAGCAGCTCCACGGCGCCGCTCGATCGCCAGAAATCGGCGTCCGGATTGGGTGTGAGGCCGTAATAGTCGACGCGCACCGCCGGCGTGGCGGTCAGGCGGCCGGCATTGATCTCGTCCTGGACGTACGCGCCGACCTGCACCGTGTTGGTGTCGGGGAAGTTCTTGTTGGGGAAGGTCTCGCCGCCCGACGTCTGGGTGCCGATGCCGGTGCTCAGCGAGACTTGCGTGCGATTCCGCGGCCTGCTGGTCGTGGTGTACATGAAGGACAAGCCGTACGTGAAGTAGTTCGACAGGTTGAGGATCTTGGCGTTGGTGTTGAGCTGCAGCTCGGAGCCGTAGATGTTCTGGGTGAACCAGTAGGACGCGAAGCGGTAGTTGCTGGGAATGACGCTGTTGGCGGCGCCGCGCAGCGTCATGGTGTCCTGCTGCTGGATGAGCTGCGTGAAATAGGCGAGGAAGTCGATTCGATCGATAAAGCCGACCGGGGCGTCGTGCACCCACTGGGCGCTGATGCGCGAGCGCTGGGTGGTGTCCCGGCCCCACTCGTCGTAGACCTTGGCGAACAGCGAGGGGAAATTGCCGACGTTGGACAGGACCTCGGTGTTCTGGGTGTTCTGGTAGTATTCGCCGACGAGGCGGATCGTGTCGTTCTCGGTCGGCCGGAACACCAGCTTGCCGAGGAAATTGTTCTCGCCCCAGGTCGTGGGATTTGTGGCGAGATCGGAGAAGGCCGGCTGCATCGCGCCACCGTCGCGGCGCGTGTACAGGCCGAGGACCTCGACATTGCCCGCGCGATAGGCGCCGGTGAAGGTTTCGGCGAAGCTGTTGTCGTAGCCGCTGTAGGCGCCCTTGATGCTGGCGTAATAGTTCTTGCCGCCGGGAACGAGGAAGTCGATCGGGTCCTTGGTGGTATAGGCGACGACGCCGCCCAGCGCATCGGAGCCGTACAGCGCCGAGGCGGGACCGCGCACGATCTCGACCTGCTTCACCGACTCGAGATCGACGAAGTCGCGGGTGTAGCCGGTAGGAGAGCCGGCATTGCTGCCGGGGTAGTCCGGTACGCGCACGCCATCGGACATGACGACCACGCGATTGCCGCCAATGCCGCGGATCACGAAGTTGGTGAAGCCGCCGCGCGCGTTCTGGGTGCCGACCGAGACGCCCGGCTCGTTGCGCACCAGGTCGCGCATGTCCTGCATGTTGTCACGATCGATGTCTTCGTTGGTGATGATCGAGACGGTGCTCGTCACCTCGTCGATCGGCCGCTTCGTGCGCGTCGCCGCCGTGGTCACGGCGTCGAGCTGCGTCGGTTGCGGCTGGGGTGGAACGGGCAGCAGCGTATCGGTGATCGCTGGCGGGACCTGGGCCATGGTCGGCAGGGCGAGCGTGCTGCCGAGGGCGGTTGTTGCCAGAAGAGACAGGACAAGAAAGCGCGTCGTCATAGCCAGGACCCCAAAATCGAAGAGGAAGCTTGGCTGGCAGTGGGGCCGATGACGGACCGGCTGGCTCGGCAGATTGACCCGGAGAGTCGGCTCCCCGGAGATTTGCTATTTCGTGAGGATCAGTTTGTTCGATGCCGTGACGCGAAGACGGTAGGTGTCCTCGCCGTGCCGGATGATCAACTCGCGGCGTCCCCCCATCAGCGTGACGCTGTCGACCACGAGGGGACTGCTTCCCGACGGTTCCGGCTCGGCAGCCCGCACGACGCGCGGCTGGAGATTCATTTCGCCTCTCTCCCCTTTTGTGAGTTGCGATTGACTCTCAATCGCATAATATGGGCCGACTGTCAAGAACGACCAACATTCGGTGAGGTCATGGAAAGCTCGTCAGAACAGAGACTTAGCGCTCTTTCGACTCAGCCGAGACTGGGCTGTGGTCGTCCCGGCTGCGCGTGTTCCCTGCCCATCAGCGAGCGCTTCGTGCTCTGGGCGATGCGTCAGTGGCAGCAGGATCGGACACTGCCGACCGAGGGTTCGACGCTTCATTGCGGCTTCAAGGCGGCTGGCCTCATCGAAGTTTTGCCGGACTTCGCCATCGCCATGGACGCCTTCCTGTTCGGCGCGCGGCGTGCCATCCAGATCCACCTGCCGACCTGCTCGCATGTCAGCCGCGACGAAGCGACCCTGGTCGCCCTGTGCGGCCTTGCACAAAGCGATCACGAGCGGCCTCTGATGGCGTCGCTCGACGTCTTGATGGTGCCGACGGCGTCGCGGGTCGCCGGCATTCGGCTGAAGGCGTTCGCTGTTGCGCTCGGCCAGGCGGGCCTGCGCCTGTCGCCGGCTCCCGGCGAAGCCGGTGCGAGGTTGAACTGATGCGCGAGCCCGATCGTCTGGCCGATCTCAAGCGGGCCATGGAGTTGCTGACCGACGCCGTCGAGCAATTGCCGGATAGCTGTCGCGACCTCGCTGGCAACGCGTTGCTCAATATCGCCGCTGAGGCGGTTGCACATGACGTCGGCTGTGTCGAGGCTGGCCGAATCTTCTCGCGCCTCGGCGATTTCCTCGGCCAGGGCCACCGGCCGCCGTCGAGCAGCGCACTGCCGCTGTCGGGCTTCGACGCTTGAGACGCATCATCGCATCGAGCGGCTTAGATTTCGATACGACTCCCCAGCTCGACCACCCGGTTGGCCGGCAGGCCAAAGAAGTCGCCGGCGTTGGAGGCGACACGCGCCAGCACCAGGAACAGCTTCTCCTGCCAGCGCGGCAGTAGCGGCCGCTCGGCCTCGACAAAGCTGTTGCGGCCGACGAAGTAGGAGGTGCGCATCGGGTCGACCGGTACGCCGCGGTCGGCAAGCGGCAGCAGGTCGCGCGGCACGTCAGGCTGCTCCATGAAGCCGTACTGCAACACGACGTGATGCACGCCCTTGCCGAGATGGGTGACCTGCGCGCGGGCATTGGGCGGAACATACGGCTCGTCGGGCACCCGCACGGTGAGCAGCACGACCTGCTCGTGCAGCACTTCGTTATGCTTGAGGTTGTGCAACAGGCAGTTCGGCGCGTTGCCGGAGAAGGCGGTGAGATAGACGGCGGTGCCCTGCGGACGGTGGACGCGGCTCGGGTTGATGCTGTTCAGCAGGGTTTCCATCGGCAGCGCCCCTTCGTTCTCGCGCGCCGCCACGGCCCTGCGCCCCTGCAGCCAGGTCCACATCGCTGTGAAGATCAGCAGCGCCAGCACGAGCGGCACCCAGCCGCCCTGCAGGAACTTCACCATGTTGGCCGACAGGAGGGTGATATCGACCGCGAGGAAGCCGCCCAGCACGACGATCGCAACCGGCCACCGCCATTGCCAGGCGCGCACCGCCATCACGAAGACCAGCATTGTCGTCACCAGCATGGTGCCCGTGACCGCGATGCCGTAGGCGGCGGCGAGATTGGTCGATGACTTGAAGGCCAGCACGAGCGCCACGACGCCGGCGAGCTGCAGCCAGTTGATGGCGGGCACATAGATCTGGCCGAACTCGCTGGCCGAGGTATGCAGGATCTTCACTCGAGGGCTGAGGCCGAGCAGCGCTGCCTGCTGCGCCATCGAGAAGGCGCCGGAGATCGTCGCCTGCGAGGCGATGACGGTAGCCACCGTCGCCAGTCCGACCAGCGGATAGAGCATCCAGGACGGGGCAAGGCGGAAGAACGGGTTCTCGAGCGCGCTGGGATCGGCGAGCAGCAGCGCGCCTTGGCCGTAGTAGTTGGCGAGCAGCGCGGGCAGCACGATGCAGAGCCAGGCCATGCGGATGGGCTTGGCGCCAAAGTGGCCCATGTCGGCGTACAGCGCCTCCGCGCCGGTGACGGCAAGTGTCACGGCGCCGAGGGCCACGAAGGCGATGACGCCGTGGTGGGTGAAGAACACGATCGCGTGGTGTGGTGACAGTGCCTGCAGGATCTGCGGGCTCTGCACGATCTGGTGCAGGCCGAGCACCAGCAGCACCGCGAACCAGACCAGCGTCACCGGCCCGAACCAGCGGCCGACCGTGGCGGTCCCGCGATGCTGGACGGCGAACAGGCCGATGATGACGCCGAGCGCCAGCGGCACGATCAGCGGCTCGAAGGCGGGGGTGGCGACGTTCAGTCCCTCGACCGCGCTCAGCACCGAGATCGCCGGCGTCAGCAGGCAGTCGCCGTAGAATAGCGCGGCGCCCGCCATGCCGAGCATCAGGTAGAAGTTGCGCCGGCGCGGCCCGATCTCGGCGCGGCGCGAGACCAGCGCCATCAGCGCCAGCACACCGCCTTCGCCGCGGTTGTCGGCGCGCATCACGACCAGCACGTACTTCAGCGTGACGATCACGATCAGCGCCCAGGTGATCAACGACAGGATGCCGAGCACATCCTCGGGCACCGGCTTCAACCCGGTGAATTCGCTGAAGCACTCCTTCACCGTGTAGAGGGGGCTGGTGCCGATATCGCCGAACACCACGCCGAGGGCTGCCAAGGTGAGTTTCGCAGTGCGACTTCGGCCAGCCTGGTTCGGTAGAGCCTCGACGGCCATGAAACGGGGACGCCCTCATTCATCGTGCCGGACGATGGCACGGCGCGCGGGTATTGCGCCCGGTCCGGCCCCGGTCAACCCCGATTCCTATGAAATTCAAATGGCGGCACCGTCTTCCCAAAATTCCTATGGAATTCCTATACGGTCACCGCGTCTCGACGACTCGGACGGGGGCGGACCGTTCCGGGCGCGAAGCTTCAGCTAGACGAGCCCGCGCCGGCGCTCCAGATCGAGGAATAGGGGCCGGCGAAGACCCCAGAGCATGGCGACCGAGACGCTGTGGAGGACCGGGCCGGCAAACAGCGCCAGCACTGCCACGAACACCGTGCTTGCAGTCATCAGGGTGCGCGCGAGCGCCTCGTTGATGCTGAGGTTCAGGAGCTCGATCAACCCGATCTTCGATGCTGGCAACGATGCACTTCATCGCGCTGCGCGGCATGCGGCGCGCCGGCATCGCCAAAGCGCAGGAGCCGATGAACGCCATGCGCGATCCGCGGCGGATTTCCGCCTTTCGATATGGCGATGACCTGGCTGCTGATCGCAGGGATAGCGCGCGACTGAGCGTAGCCCGCTCTGAAGCGGATTCTACTTGAAATTGCCGGATCGCCTCATCGTTGGGACCGCGCCACTCCTTGGCGCACATCTCATGATTATGAGCGCCACGGAGTGGCGCGGTCCCAGCAAAGAGCATGAGAAGGGGTGTGTTTGTGACCGCCTGGCGCCTCAGTTTCCGAGAAGCAGTCGACCGAGCCCTGCCAGTGCGGCGTGATCGCCGTGGAAGTATTCGAAGCCGAAGGTCCGCACGAACGCGACCAGCAGGACCGCGACGCCAAGTCCCCCGACCGCCAGCGCGGTCGTGGCAACCTTCACGGCCGTCCGAGACAGTTGGCCGGAAGCCTTCCGGGGAGCAAGATTAAGGGTGATGCTCATGGCACGTCTCTCCATCAGGCCGCGCGCGGCGCAACCAGCGGGTGGGCCGCCGCGAAGCGTGCGGCCTCGATCTGCTCGGCGGGCAGGATCCGCTCCAGCACTGCTGCGAGATGGCGGTCAGCCGTCGGCGATAGCGGCGTCAGCGGCAGGCGCAGGCCGTCCTGGATCAGCTTCAAGCGATGCAGTGCCCGCTTGAGCGGGATCGGGTTGGGTTCGACGAACAGCGCGGCATGCAGTGGCCGCAGGATGCGGTCGAGCCGTTCGATCTCGTCCTCGTGCCTGCGGTCGTGGGCGCGGTGCAGGGCCGCGCAGAGCGCCGGCACCACATTGGCGGTGACGGAGATGCAGCCATCGCCGCCGGCCTTGCGGAACGCCGACTGGGTCGCGTCGTCGCCCGACAACAGCAGGAACTCGCGTCCGAGACGGCGGCGCAACCGGCGGACGCGTGGCACGTCGGCCGTGGCATCCTTCAGGCCGATCACGCGCGGCAACTGCGCGAGGCGCTTCACCGACAGGTCGCTCAGTGGACATGCAGTGCGCGACGGCACGTCGTAAAGGATCATCGGAATGCGCACCGCCGCGTGGATCGTATTGAAATGCGCAATCACACCGGCCTGCGTCGGTTTGAGATAGGCGGGCGTGATGCAGAGCAGCGCCGACGCACCGCCTGCCTCTGCCGAGACAGCGAGCTCGACGGCGGTCGCCGTATTGTTGCTGCCGGCACCGGCGATCACCGGCACGCGGCCGCGCGACGCCGCGACCGCCCTCTCGATCAGATTGCGCTGCTCCGCCATGGTGAGCAGGGCCGCTTCGCCGGTCGTGCCGCAGGGCACCAGCGTGTCGATGCCGCGCTCGATCAGGCGATGGCAAAGCCCTTCGAACGCATCGAAGTCGACGCGACCGAAGCGGTAAGGCGTGGGCAGCGCGGCGCCGACGCCGCGCAGACCGGTCACTCGAATGCTCATGGAACTCTCCTTCAGGCGGCAAGGGCAGGGCGCTGCACGGTCGCCAGCACCAGGCGCGAGGCGTTGTGGTCGAACGATACGACGTCGAGACCGTGGGCGACGGCGCGGTCGCGAATGCGCGACAGGTCGCGTATCCGCGACAGGCTGGACGCGCCTTCGACGATCACCCGCCCGGTGTGGCCGGCGCGCGAGCGCGCGGCGCGCAGGGCTTCGTCAAGCTCGTCATCGGCGACGTCGACGATCCAGACGAGACTGGCCGATTCGCAATCGGGCGCCGGCGCGCCGGGACGCAGGCTGCGCACGGCGCTGCAACCGCGGCGCAGGAATTCGAGGACGAGGGGAAGGGTGTGACGCCCGATGATGGCGACGTGCGCCGACGGCGGCAGATGGGCGACGGCCCAGACGCGCTCGACGAGCGCGGCGCGGCGTGTATCGGCGAGCACGGCAGGAGACGGAGGTTCGCTCTCTGCAACGACTTCGGACAGAACGGGCATGGTGGTTTCACTCCTTGAGAGCCACCATTGTGGGTATTGCCGCATAGTCGTTCGAGACGCCTATGGGCCTGCCGATATAGCCTGGTCATATAGAAGCGGACGAAGAAAGGGCCGTGCGGCATGGTTTGCCGAACGGCCCCAGCATCGATCAGCAGGGAAGTTCAGAACGTCTTGCTGATCGAGAAGATGACGCGGCCTTGGCAATTCTGGGTGTTGAGGCAGCCGGCGACGTCGATGTTGGTGTCGGTATAGGCGACGGTCAGGTCGACGCCCCAGACGGTGGCGGTGGCGCCGAGCTGCCAGTCCCAGTAGTTGTCGCCGGGAATGCCGTAGTTGACATAGCGCTCGACGGACTGGTTGCCGATCGTGCCGAACAGCTTGAACGAGACATTCTCGTTGATGTTGATGAAGGGCAGCGGCACGACGGCCT
Source organism: Reyranella sp. (assembly GCF_965279465.1). Classification (NCBI taxonomy): domain Bacteria; kingdom Pseudomonadati; phylum Pseudomonadota; class Alphaproteobacteria; order Hyphomicrobiales; family Reyranellaceae; genus Reyranella; species Reyranella sp. The sequence goes on along the minus strand of NZ_OZ257242.1, from coordinate 418,411 downwards.
GCGCCCACTTGTACCAGGCGTTTCCGGAATTGGCGAAGAAGTTGGGGCTGTAGCGGACCGCACCGCTGAGCACGACCGGTCCGAAGTCGTAGCCGACCACGAGGCCGATCTCGTTGAAGCCGTACTGCAGGTTGGCGTCGGAGCCCGGATAGTTGTAGCGGATGTAGCCTAGGTCGAAGGTGAGCTTCTCGCTCATCGCCTTGGCGCGGACGCCGGCGATGATGTCGATCTCGGCGGCGGTGCTGGTGCCGGGGAAGTAGACGTTGCTGGCCCAGGCGCCGACATAGCCGGAAATCGAGGCGGTGTCGCTGGCGACCGACGGTGTCTCGTAGGTCAGGAACGGCTGGAAGGCGACCTGGCGCTGGGTCTGGGAGATGCCGCGATAGGAGTAGTCGGTCGCGAAAGTGGCGCCGGCGGAGAAGGTGCCACCGAACGGGCCGCGCCACACCGGCTTCTCGTCATCGGCATTCGCCGCCGTCGCCGCACAAAGGACGAATGCGCCGAGACAGGCCGCCGCTATCTTTCTGAGCATTTTTGTTATCCCTACCGTCACCACGCATTTCGACACGGCCCTTCGTGCAGTGCGCGTCGTCGGCGTACCGTGCGGCGGCATTGAAATTCCATGCGGTTGGCGGCGTTGCATCATAGGAACCGCATAGGACGGGCAGTGGCTCGCCCTCCGAATCAAGTCCTATGGATTTCCTATGGTGAGCCGCCTCGTGACGGCTCGCATTCCTATGGCCGCAAGCGTTCATATCGAGCGAAGGAGCGGTTCATGTTCGAGCTGTTGATTATGATCGTCGCCCTTGGGGCCTGCTGCATGTTGCTCGTATACGATCATTTGAGCAGCAGGCTGTGACGGACGGTGCGGACCTTGTCTCCAGCCAAGGCCCGGTCGCTCGCCTTCGGCCTGAAGCGCTGGGCGGAGCGGCCAATTCGTCGCGCGAATCTACGGGCAGCCGGCATTTCCGTGGTCACGATCGCCTTCACGGTGATCCTCGCCCGCGAAACCCCTGATCCGGCTTCCGCGGTACGCGGCATGGCGATCGTGTTCGCCGCGGTCCAGAGCGTCGCCCACGCTGTCACGACGGGCGCGTTGCGGGCGCTGGGCTCGCTCGGCTTGGTCGAGGGTGCGGCGGCTCTTGCCAGCTATCGCGACCCGCGGCGGCTGTCTTGTCTGGACCTCGCGATTATGTGGCTCACCGTCGCTCTTGCCGCCCCGTTCTTTGGGGAATGAAGCAGTATGAACCCGATTCCTGCGCGGCAGAGGAATCCGCCGTATCGGATCACCATGGTCGAGCGGGAATGGCACGTGGCGCGTCCGCACGCCTCGCTCGTGCATGCGTTCGGCGATCTCGACGAAGCCCTGGCCTTCGTTCGCCGCGATGGCAGGGGCGCCGAGACGGTCGTCGAGATCGTGAGCGGCAACTTCTACATGCTGAAGCCGATCGGCCCGGCGCGGTGATGCGCCATTCCTATGAAGTTCCTATGGCCGGAGGGATCGTCCCCCATCGAATTTCTATGGGGTTCGCGCCCAGTTTGATGAGTGCGAAAGAGAGCGGTCATGAACAATCTTCTTCCTCTTTTACGGGCGAGGTCAGATCCCGCAGGCTCCAGGACTGCTCCGGCCGAGCCAACGACTGCTTATCCAACGGTCGAGAGCGTTGTCTCTGAAATCGGTACGGTCTTGGCCGTGATGCTGTCGATCGCATTCGCCATCACCTTCGTCTTGAGAGCCTGCGGAATCGAATAACCGGAATTGCGAGTGCAGTTGATCTGGATCAACGGCGCTCGAGGAAACCAACCTCAGATTGATTTTCATTCGTGGGTGTCTCGTGAATTGCTCCCAAGGAGTGCTTCAGTCCCCCATCGCGGAGTCGCTAGATGCTCGATGTCATCCTGATTGCAGCCGGCTGCGGCTGCTTCGTGCTCGCCCTCGCCTACACCTACGCCTGCGACCGGCTGTGAGGAGCACACCATGCTGATCGAATATGTGCTCGGCGGGGCGGTGACGCTCGGCCTCCTCGCCTACCTGGTCTACGCGCTGCTGCGGCCAGAACGCTTCTAAGGGGACGTCCATGACCTTCAACGGCTGGTTCCAGATCGCGCTGTTTTGCGTGGTCATTGTCGCGCTCGTGAAGCCGTTCGGCGGCTACATGACGCGCGTCTTCGCGGGCGACCGCACCTTGCTGTCGCCCGTGCTCGGGCCGGTCGAGCGCGGCTTCTATCGCCTCGGCGGCATCGATGAGCGCGGCGACCAGAACTGGGTGACCTATGCGGTGTCGATGCTGCTGTTCAGCCTGGTGGGCTTCGCCAGCCTCTATGCGCTGATGCGCTTTCAGGCCGTGTTGCCGTTCAATCCCGCAGGCCAGTCGGCGGTCGAAGAGAGCCTCGCCTTCAACACCGCGATGAGCTTCACCACCAACACCAACTGGCAGTCGTACGTGCCCGAAACGACCATGAGCTATCTCGTCCAGATGGCGGGGCTCACGGTCCACAACTTCGTCTCCGCTGCCACCGGCATTGCGCTCGCCGTCGCGCTCGTTCGCGGCTTCGCCCGGCGCTCGGCCGCGGGCATCGGCAACTTCTGGGTCGATCTCACCCGCTGCACGCTCTACATCCTGCTGCCGATTTGCATCGTCGTCGGCCTGTTCTTCGTCTGGCAGGGCATGCCGCAGAACCTCGGCGCCTACACCGAGGCGACGACGCTCGAGGGGGCCAAGCAGGCGATCGCCCAGGGTCCGGTGGCTTCGCAGGAAGTCATCAAGATGCTGGGCACCAACGGCGGCGGCTTCTTCAACGCCAACTCGGCCCACCCGTTCGAGAACCCGAACGCGCTCACCAACTTCATCCAGATGGTGCTGATCTTCTCGATCGGCGCATCCTTGACCAATGTGTTCGGCCGCATGGTCGGTGACCAGCGGCAGGGGTGGGCGGTGCTTGCCGTAATGGGCGTGCTGTTCCTGGGTGGCGTCCTCGTCGCCTACTGGGCGGAAGCGGCCGGAAACCCGGCGTTCGCCAAGCTCGGCATCGATGCTGCCCCGTCGTCGCTCCAGGCCGGCGGCAACATGGAGGGCAAGGAAACCCGCTTCGGCATCGCCAACTCGGCGCTGTTCGCCACGGTGACCACCGATGCCTCCTGCGGCGCGGTCAATTCGATGCACGACAGCTACACGCCGCTCGGCGGCCTGGTGCCGATGTTCAACATCCAGCTCGGCGAGATCATCGTCGGCGGCGTCGGTGCCGGCCTCTACGGCATGCTGCTGTTCGCCATCGTCGCGGTGTTCGTCGCCGGACTGATGGTCGGCCGCACGCCCGAATATCTCGGCAAGAAGATCGAGGCCAAGGAAGTGAAGATGGCGATGCTCGCCATCCTGATCCTGCCGCTGTCGATCCTGGGCTTCACCGCGCTCGCCACCGTGCTCGATGCCGGCCTTGCCGGCCCTGCCAACCAGGGGCCGCATGGCTTCAGCGAGATCCTCTATGCCTACACCTCGGGCACCGGCAACAACGGCAGCGCCTTCGCGGGCATCAGCGCCAATACGCTCTTCTACAATGCGACGATCGGCTTCGCGATGTTCATTGGCCGCTTCCTGATGATCGTGCCGATGGTGGCGATCGCGGGCTCACTCGCTGCCAAGAAGATCGTGCCGGCATCGGCCGGCACCTTCCCGACGCACGGCCCGCTGTTCGTCGGGCTGGTGGTCGGCGTGATCCTGATCGTCGGCGGACTGACCTTCTTCCCGGCGCTCGCGCTCGGCCCCCTGGTCGAGCACCTGGCGATGAATGCCGGAAATCTCTTCTGAGTTGAGGGACCATCATGTCTATGGAACTCACCGCCCCCATGCGGAAGCGGATGCCGGTCACGACCTTGACCGACCCGAAGATCCTCGGTCCCGCGGTCATCGACGCCCTGAAGAAGCTCGATCCCCGGGTGATGATCAGGAACCCCGTGATGTTCACGGTCGAGGTCGTGGCCACGTTGACCACGGTCCTGTTCGTCCGTGACCTCGTCACCGGCCAGGGTGGGCTGGGCTTCTCCTTCCAGATCAACCTCTGGCTCTGGTTCACGGTGCTGTTCGCGAACTTCGCCGAGGCCGTCGCCGAAGGGCGCGGCAAGGCCCAGGCCGCAACCCTGCGCAAGGCGCGGACCGAAACCGTCGCCAAGCGGCTCGCCGATCCCACTGGGACAAAGTGGACCGAAGTGCCGGCGACCAGGCTCAAGAAGGGCGACGTCGTCCTGGTCGAGGCGGGGGACCTCATTCCGTCCGACGGCGAGGCGATCGAGGGCGTCGCCTCGGTCAACGAAGCTGCCATCACCGGCGAGTCTGCGCCGGTGATCCGCGAGAGCGGAGGTGATCGCTCGGCGGTGACCGGCGGAACGCAGGTGATCTCGGACTGGATCAAGGTCCGCATTACAGCCGAGCCGGGCTCGACCTTTCTCGACCGCATGATCGCGCTCGTCGAAGGCGCGGAACGGCAGAAGACGCCGAACGAAATCGCGCTCAACATCCTGCTGGCGGGCATGACGATCATCTTCGTCTTTTCGGTGGCCACCATCCCGAGCTTCGCCGCCTATGCCGGCGGCACGATGAGCGTGCTGGTCCTCGTGGCGTTGTTCGTAACGCTGATCCCGACGACGATCGGCGCTCTTCTCTCCGCCATCGGCATCGCCGGCATGGACCGGCTGGTCCGCTTCAACGTGCTCGCCATGTCCGGCCGCGCCGTCGAGGCAGCCGGCGACGTCGATACTCTGCTGCTCGACAAGACCGGCACCATCACCCTCGGCAACCGGCAGGCGACCGAGTTCATGCCGGTCCACGGCGTCGGCGAACGCGACCTGGCCGATGCGGCCCAGCTCGCCTCACTGTCGGACGAGACGCCGGAAGGCCGCTCGATCGTCGTGCTGGCCAAGGAGAAGTACAATATCCGCGGCCGGGAGATGGCGCCGCTGCATGCCAGGTTCATCGCCTTCTCGGCGCATACGCGGCTGAGCGGCATCGATGTCGACGGCGCGTCGATCCGCAAGGGCGCGGTCGATGCGGTGATCGCCGACGTCAAGGCGCGGGCCGGCGACGTGTCGCAGGCCGTCGAGCGCGAAGTCGTCGCTCTCTCCGACAAGATCGCCAAGGCTGGCGGCACGCCGCTCGCCGTCTCGAAGGATGGACGGCTGCTGGGCGTCATCCACCTCAAGGACATCGTCAAGGGAGGCATTCGCGAACGCTTTGCGACCCTGCGCAGGATGGGCATCCGCACGGTGATGATCACCGGTGACAATCCGCTGACCGCCGCAGCCATTGCCGCCGAAGCGGGCGTGGACGATTTCCTCGCCCAGGCGACGCCCGAAGCCAAGCTCAAGCTGATCCGCGACGAGCAGGCCCAGGGCAAGCTGGTGGCGATGTGCGGCGACGGCACCAACGATGCACCGGCCCTCGCCCAGGCCGATGTCGGCGTGGCGATGAATACCGGCACCATGGCCGCACGCGAGGCGGGCAACATGGTCGACCTCGACAGCGACCCGGCCAAGCTCATCGAAATCGTCGAGATCGGCAAGCAGCTGCTGATGACCCGCGGTGCGCTGACCACCTTCTCGATCGCCAACGACGTTGCGAAGTACTTCGCCATCATCCCGGCGATGTTTCTCGCCTTCTATCCGCAACTTCAGGCGCTGAACGTCATGCAATTGCATACGCCGCAGAGCGCCATCCTGTCGGCAATCATCTTCAATGCGCTGGTGATCGTCGCCCTGATCCCGCTCGCCCTGCGTGGCGTGCAGTACCGTCCCGTGGGCGCGTCGCAGGCTTTGATTCGCAACCTTCTGATCTACGGCCTGGGCGGCGTGATCGTGCCATTCGTCGGCATCAAGCTGATCGACGTGGCGATCACCGCCATCGGCCTCGCGTGAGGACACAGCCATGTTGAAAGAGCTTCGCCCTGCCATCGTGATGATGGTGCTCCTGACCGTCTTGACGGGCCTCGTCTATCCGCTCGCCATGACGGGCATCGCCCAGGCGGTCTTTCCCCACCAGGCCAACGGCAGCCTGATCGAGAAGGACGGCAAGGTGATCGGATCCGAGCTGATCGGACAGAACTTCACCGGGCCGGGCTATTTCCACGGCCGTCCGTCGGCCACTACCGGCCCCGATCCGAAGGATCCGTCCAAGAGCGTCTCGGCGCCCTACAACGCCGCCAATTCGGCGGGCAGCAATGCCGGTCCGACGGCCAAGTCGCTGATCGAGCGCGTGCAGGAGGACGTGAAGACCCTCAAGGAGGAGAACCCCAACGCTCCTGTGCCGATCGACCTCGTCACCACGTCGGCCAGCGGACTCGATCCGGACATCTCGCCGGCCGCGGCCCTGTTCCAGGTGCCGCGCGTTGCCAAGGAACGCGGCCTGCCGGAAGCGCGGGTGCGCGAGCTGGTCGCCCAGCACACGAAAGGGCGCTTCCTCGGCGTGATCGGCGAGCCGACAGTTCGCGTGCTGGCGCTCAACATGGCGCTCGACGCTCTGGCCAAGCAGTGACAGATTCAGGCCCTCATGGCCGCCGGGGTTCCTGACGACACGCGCCCGTCGCCCGACGCCTTGCTGAAGGCGGCGCAGCGCGAAGCGCGCGGCAAGTTCAAGATCTTCTTCGGCGCCGCCCCCGGTGTCGGCAAGACCTACGGCATGCTGGTCGCCGCCCGTCGCCGTAAGGCCGAGGGCGTCGACGTCGTCGTCGGCGTGGTCGAGACGCACGGCCGCGCCGAGACCGAGGCCCAGCTCGCCGGGCTCGAAGTCGTCCCGCGCCGTCGGGTCGACTACAAGGGCCGCGTGCTCGAGGAGATGGACCTCGACGCCATCCTGGCGCGGCGGCCCGCGCTCGTGCTGGTCGACGAGCTCGCCCACAGCAACGCGCCGGGCAGCCATCATCCCAAGCGCTATCTCGATGTCCAGGACCTGCTGGCGGCCGGCATCGACGTCTATTCGACCATGAACGTCCAGCATGTCGAGAGCCTGAACGACGTGGTGGCCCGCATCACCCGCATCCGCGTGCGCGAGACGGTGCCCGATTCGGTGGTCGACGCTGCCGACGAGGTCGAGCTGGTGGACCTGACGCCGGCGGACCTGATCGCCCGGCTGGGTGAGGGCAAGGTCTATGTCCACGAGCATGCCCAGCGCGCGCTGAAGCACTATTTCTCTCCTGGCAACCTGACGGCGCTGCGCGAGCTGGCGCTTCGGCGCACCGCCGAGCGCGTCGACGACCAGATGCTGAGCTATATGCGCGAGCATGCCATCACCGGGCCGTGGGGTGCGGGCGAGCGCGTGGTGGTGTGCGTCGATCCGGGGCCGGATGCGGCCAACACGGTGCGCGCCGCCAAGCGCACGGCCGACGGTCTCGACGCCGAGCTGATTGCACTCTACGTCGAAACCGCCCGTCATGCCCTGCTGACAGAGACCGAGCAGGCGCGGCTCGCCGAGGCGCTGCGGCTGGCCGAGCAGCTCGGCGCCGAGGTGGTGCGCGTCCCCGGACGCTCGGTCGTAGAGGAAGTGCTGGCCTTTGCCCGCTCGCGCAATGCCACGCGCGTGGTGGTAGGCAAGTCCCGCCGCTCGCGCTGGTTCGAGCTGCGGCACGGCTCGGTGGTCGACGATCTCGTGCGCAGCGGATCGGGCCTGGCCGTGGAAGTGGCGCCGTCCGGCGACAAGGCTGAGCCGTCCAGTCCAATAGACTGGCTGCTCGGCGCGCCGCGCACCATCGGCCCCTACTTCGAGGGCGTCCTGACCACTGCCGGCGCGACAGCGGCGGGTGTTGCGGTCAACGCCTATATCGACCCGCTGCCCAATATCTCGCTGGTCTACGTCGTGCCCGTCATGGTCGCCGCTGCGCGCCACGGGTTGGTTCCCTCGCTGTGGGTCTCCGGCCTGTCGGTCCTCAGCTTCAATTTCTTCTTCCTTCCGCCGCTCTACCAATTCACCATCGCCGATCCGGCAAACATCGTGGCGCTGTTCTTCCTCATGTTCGTGGCGGTCGTCGCGAGCGCGCTGGGCACGCGCACCCGCGCCCAGACCGAGGCCGCCCGGCGCGAGGCGCGCACCACCGCCGAGCTCTATGCCTTCAGCCGCAAGATCGCGGGCGTGATAGACCTCGACGACCTGCTCTGGATCGTGGTGACCCATCTTGCTCGGCTGATGAGCGCGGAGATCGCTATCTTGATGCCGGAGAAGAGCCCGTCGGAGACCGGCAAGCTGGTGCTGCGTGCCGCTTTCCCGCCCGACAGCGATTTCAGCGAGGCTGACCTCGCCGCCGCGCGCTGGTCGTGGGACGCCGAGCGTCCGACCGGGCGCGGCACCGACACCTTGCCCGGCGGGCGCTGGCTGTTCATGCCGATCCGCACCAGCCGCTCGTCGATCGGCGTGATCGGGGTGCTCTCCACGGGCGAGGCGGGCGAAATCTCCTCATCCGCCCGCCGCCTGCTCGAGGCGGTGGGCAATCAGACCGCCGTGGCGATCGAGCGGGTGGCGCTCGCCGCCGACATCGACCAGGCGCGGCTCGGCGCCGAGCGCGAGCGGCTGCGCTCGTCCATGTTGACCTCGGTGTCGCACGACCTGCGCACGCCGCTCGCGTCGATCATCGGCGCCCTGTCGAGCCTCCGGAGCTATCGCGACCGCTACGACGACATCACGCGCGAGGAGCTGCTGGGCACCGCACTCAGCGAGGCCGAGCGGCTCGACCGCTTCGTCGGCAACCTGCTCGACATGACGCGGCTCGATGCCGGCGTGATCGTGCCCAAGCGCGAGCCGGTCGAGGTCGGCGACCTGATCTCGACCACGTTGCGCCGCGCCGCGCCCGTCCTGAAGGATCGGGTCGTCGTCCCGACCTTGGCACCCGACCTGCCGACCCTGTCGCTCGACTTCGTGCTGGCCGAGCAGGCGCTGTTCAACATCCTCGACAATGCCGCGAAATACTCGGCGTCGGGTGGCCGCATCGAAGTCGAAGGTCGCCGCGCCGATGGTGGAATGAAAGGGGGGCGGGTCGAGATCGTGGTGCGCGACGACGGCCCGGGCATCGATCCTGCCGCGCTCGACCGGCTGTTCGACAAGTTCTATCGCGCCGACGACGGCGACCGCCGCCGGGCGGGCACAGGACTGGGGCTCGCCATCGCCAGGGGCTTCGTCGAGGTCCAGGGCGGGACCATCGCCGCGCGCAATCGCCGGGATCGCAGCGGAGCCGAATTCGTGGTCAGTTACCCGACATGACCGGAGACGCTGCCGTCATCCTGATCGTCGAGGACGAACCGCCGATCCGCCGCCTGCTGCGCATGACACTCGGCGCGCAGGATTATCGCACGATCGAGGCGTCGACCGGTGCCGAGGCGCTGACGGCGCTGCGCCATCACCGGCCCGACCTCGTGCTGCTCGACCTCGGCCTGCCCGATGTCGACGGATTGACGCTGATCGCAAGGATTCGCGACGCGGGGCCGGTGCCGATCGTCGTCCTGTCGAGCCGCGGCGACGAGGCGGCCAAGGTCGCGGCGCTCGATGCCGGCGCCGACGACTACGTCACCAAGCCGTTCGGTGCCGACGAGCTGATGGCGCGCATCCGCGCTGCACTTCGCCACCGGTTGCAGCAGCAGGGGGCGGACCGCACCTTCACCAGCGACGATCTCAGCGTCGACCTGGTGCGCCGCCTGGTGAAGCGCGGGACCGACGACGTGAAGCTCTCGCCCAAGGAATACGACATCCTCGAGCAGCTCGTGATCCACGCCGGCAAGGTGCTGACCCACAAGCACCTGCTGCGTGAGGTCTGGCGCGATGAGTCGGTCGATCCGCAGTATCTGCGTGTCTATGTCCGCCAGCTGCGCCAGAAGATCGAAGCGGAGCCTTCCACACCTCGGCACGTGCTCACCGAGCCCGGCATTGGCTATCGGCTGGTATAGATATCCTCTTTTGGACCGCGCGCCTCCTGGGCGCTCATGCTCATAAGCGAGCTGGAATCTCTCGGTCCAATGAACATGACGGAACGTAGTCTAGAATAGCCGGTGCATCAGGTCTCGGACCGTCGCGGCACTGCCGTGGAAATACTCGAAGATCAGGATTCGGCCGGCGATGACGGTCGCGACAGCGATGGCGACACCGAGCAGCATGGTCGCGATGGCGCGTGCTTGACGGGCGCTATGCATCTAGGCCGCCATCGCCAGGACGGAGCGCGGGGGCGAGCATCACGCGACGCGCGACGTGACAGAACGACACGCGCGTTTGATGCGGTCCACGGCCTCATAGATGGATGGAGGTACCGCTTCCATCGAAGCCTCCTTTTGAACCACGAACGCAGCCGAAGTAGAGGCGGCAACGCAGCTTGGCCGGCTCAGCAGGCACGCGGGGCCCGTCCAAGAGCTGCGGAGCGCGCTGGCTTTCCTTGGCGACCGATGCCGGTTCGCTCAGCAGAAGCGCGAAAGCGAGGATCGCGGCCTGCGCCGCCAAAGTCGCTTGCATCATCGATCGGCCTCCTTGTCGGGCCGATCACGTAGGCGCCGAGGCCGTAGGATTTCGAGAGGGTGGAAGGCTCACCGGCATAGGCACGCCATAGGGAAGCCGCTACGCTCCGGCCTCCACCACGGAGGAAAAGATGGCAGAGAGCGAGAACTACAAGAAGGGCACCGAGATCCGCAGCAAGCTGATGGGCGAGAAGTACGCCGCGAAGATGAATGCGACGGTCTACGACGATCCGATCATGAAGAAGTTCGGCGACTACGCGCGTGAAGCCGTGTTCGGCATGCTGTGGTCGCGGCCGGGCCTCGACCTCAAGACCAGGACGCTGATCTGCGTCATCTCCGACACTGCCCAGGCGCGTTGGCCGGAGCTGGTGATCCATCTGCGCATGGCGCGCAACCAGGGCTGGACGGAGGATGAATTGACGGAGGCGCTGCTTCATCTTGGCGGCTATATCGGCGTGCCGTCGGTGCGCGAGGCGCTGCTGACGGCGAAGGAAGTGTTCCACGAGATGAACAGCGAGAAGTGATCGTCACCCTGGGCGGCGTCGCCCGGGCCGACGTGGGGAGACAAGTCGAGTGATGCTCATGACAGTCAGCGATCTGCCGTTGCGGCGGATCGCCCGCGGCAAGGTGCGGGACGTGTACGAGGTGGAGGACGACCGGCTGCTGCTGGTCGCGACCGACCGGGTCAGCGCCTACGACGTGGTCATGGCCGAGCCGATCCCGATGAAGGGCGCGGTGCTGACGCAGGTCAGCGCCTGGTGGTTCCGCCAGCTCGGCGGCCTGGTGAAGCACCACATGATCTCGGCCGACGCCGACGGGATCATCGCCGCGGTGCCAGCGCTGAAGGATCATCGCGAGGCGATCGTCGGACGCGCCATGCTGTGCAGGCGCGGCACGGTGTTCCCGATCGAATGCGTGATCCGCGGCTATCTCTCGGGCTCGGCATGGCGCGAGTATGCTGCGAGCAGGACGCTGGCCGGCGAGCCGATGCCGGACGGCCTGAGCGAAAGCGTGCGGCTCGACATGCCGATCTTCAGCCCGGCGACCAAGGCCGAGAGCGGCCATGACGAGAACATCACCGTCGGGCGTATGCGCGAGATCCTGGGTGCCGAGGTGACGGCGGAGCTGGAGCGCCTGACCCGGCTCGTCTACGGCAAGGGCCGCGACGTCGCCGCGGCGCACGGCATCATCATCGCCGACACCAAGTTCGAGTTCGGGCGCGCCAAGGACGGCGAGATCATCCTGATCGACGAGGTGATGACTCCCGACAGCTCGCGCTTCTGGCCGGCCGACGGCTATCAACCCGGCAAGCCGCAGCCCAGCTTCGACAAGCAGCCGCTGCGCGACTGGCTCGATGTCGAGCGCCACGCGGGCCGCTGGAACGGCGACGCGCCGCCGCCGACGCTGCCGCCCGACGTCGTGGAGGCGACGAGCAAGCGCTACCTCGAAGCGTACCGGCGCCTGACGGGCGACGCCCTCTCTGTGTAGTCATTGGACCACGCGCATCCTACGCGCTCGTGTTCCTGAGCGCGCAGGATGCGCGCGGTCGAATGACGATCAGCGCGGCGGGAGGGTGACGCCCACACCGCGCAGGCGCCGCTCCAGGAAGGGGATGGCTCTGTCGTAGCGGCCTCTGTTGCAATCGGTGATCGCTCCGAGCACGTTGAGGTCGGGAGCCGAGCCGCCGTCTCCGCCGGCTGAGCGAACGAAGCGCAAGGCGAGGGCGCCCAGCTTGTCGCAGTAAGCCTTGTCGTCGCTCTGCGCCGTTGCGCCGGCGGGAGGTGCCGCAGCCGGCGCGCTGGCGGGAACAGCCGCGACCGGCGGGGTGCCTGTGTCCGTTGGCTTGCCGCTGCAGGCTGCCAGGCCGACTGGAAGCGCCGCAACTAGCGCGAGGACCAAGTATCGCTTCATCGTCGTCCTCTCGTGGTGGCAGCCTGAACCTGGCGTCCCGCAGCTTCGTTTCCAGAATCGGAATGCCCGCCGCCGTGTCGCCATGGTCGCGGCGGTCGTTGATTCGCTTGCCGACATGCCTGACGAGCTGCGCGCAGCAAGCGGCGTCCTCGCTCCGAGCGAAGGCGGACAGGGGCAGGATGATGTTTGTTGCAACGAGCAGAGCAGGTGTCGGATGAGGCGCATCATCTCCCAATCGGACAGCGGCGTCACTGCCTCGGCCGCGGTGGCACGGTGATGTCGGCACTGCGCAGCCTACTTTCGAGCGTCGCGATCCCGGCCGCGCTGTTGCCGCGCTTGCACTGTTCTATTGCCACGATCATGTCGGGATCGGGCTTGCTCTCGCCATTGATCTGCCGGCCGCGATACTTTACGGCGAGGTCGTACAGCGTCGTGCAGTAGGCAAGCTCGCCGGGCTGCGCGCGAACATCGGTCGGCGCCAGCAAAGGACATCCAAGCAGCAGCCACGGCGCAATTCTCATGGAGCCCGAAACCTACGCCGGCGGCATGACAATTGCACCGCGTACAGTAGTAGATTGGCCGGCAATCACGGTGTTTTGAAACGGGAAGGAAACGTCATGGGAGCCGTCAATCGTTTGAGCCTTGCGCTCGTCGCCACCGGCCTTTTCGCATTCGAGGCTGCGGGGCAGCCGATGACGGCGGTCACTCAGCTCGGCTGGCTGCGCAACGGCGAATACGCGCCGATCATGATGGCCGAGGCCAAGGGCTTCTTCAAAGAAGAGGGCATAGACCACAAGATCGTCGACGGCGGTCCGGGCAAGAATCCGATCCCCATCGTCGCCGTCGGCCAGGCGCAGTTCGGGCTGGCGACCAACGGCATGACGGTGGTGACGGCGCGGCTCGCCAAGGATCCGGTCGATGTCGTGGCGGTCGGTACGTTGTTCCAGCAGGCGCCGACCTCCTATCTCACCATCACCGCGCCCGACGCGCCGCCGGCCAAGCCCAAGGACATGGAAGGCAAGACCGTCGGCACGCAGGTCGGAACCGAGTTCCTGTTCAACGCCTTCGCCAGGAAGAGCGGCATCGATGCCTCGAAGGTAAAGGTGGTGACGGCGCAGGCGACGGTCGAGCCGCTGATGGCCGGCAAGATGGATTTCTTCCTGGGCTGGATCGTGAATCAGACCTATGCCATCGAGCAGGAAGCTGCCAAGCCAGACGCGCCGCCGACCGTGAAGGGCAAGGCGTGGCGCGCCGTGCGGCTCAGCGAATGGGGCGTACGCACCTACACCGACGTGATCTTCACGTCGGGCGACACGCTGAAGAAGAATCCCGATCTGGTAAAGCGCTACCTGCGCGCGGTCCAGAAGGGCATGCAATACGTCATCGACCATCCCGACGAATCGGTGGAAATCCTCACCAAGTTCCCAGGCCAGGTCGAGGACGCCAAGAAGCTCGCCTGGCGCTTCAAGCTGCAAAACCCGCTGTTCCAGAGCGATTATTCGAAGAAGAACGGCCCGCTCACCATGGACCCCGAAGTGTGGTCGGAGATGATCGGCTTCCTGAAGGATGGAGAGCAGATTCCGAAGACCATCCCGGTCGCGGAAGTCATGACCAACGAGTACTTCACGAAGAAGTAGACGAAACAGATGCTGCCAGCCTCTCCTTACGCTTCCCTCGCCCGCTTGCGGGGGAGGTGTCGGCGTCTCACGCCGACGGAGGGGGCGTGACGCACGATCTTCGTTGCTCTCCCCCTCCGTCGCGGATTACCGCGCCACCTCGCCCGCGAAGCGGGGGAGGGAAGGAAATCGCTGTTCGAGCGAAGCTCTGATGGCCTCGCCGATTTCAGTCCGCGGCGTCTCGCGCCGCTTCGGCGAGACCTGGGCGCTGCAGCAGGTGGATCTCGAGATCGCGGCGGGCGAGTTCATCGCGCTGGTCGGGCCGTCGGGTTGCGGCAAGACCACGCTGCTGCGCATCGTCGCCGATCTCGTCGAGCCGTCGAGCGGCGAGGTGCGGATAGGCGCGGACACGGCGGCCGAGGCGCGGCGCAAGCGGCTCCTCGGGCTGGTCTCGCAGCGCCCGGCGGTGCTGCCGTGGAAGCGGGCGATCGACGATGTCCGCTTCACCCAAAAGATCGCCGGCAAAATCGGCTTCGATCCCGCCACGGTGCTGCGCGAGTTCGGGCTGGAAGGTCACGAAAACAAGCGCGCCCGCCAGCTCTCGGGCGGCATGCTGCAGCGGGTCAACATCGCCTCGGCGATGGCGCACGATCCCTCGGTGCTGCTGATGGACGAGCCGTTCGCCGCGCTCGACGAAATGAAGCGCGAGGAGATCGGCGAGTGGTTCGATCGCGAGCTGGCGCTCCGGCCCAAGACCGTGCTGTTCGTCACCCACCATATCGATGAGGCGGTGATGCTGGCGGACCGGCTGCTGGTGTTCTCGCCTGCGCCAGGCCGCGTTATGGAGATCGTGCCGGTGCCTGTGCCGCGCCCGCGTGAGCCCGGCTTCCGACAGGACCCGCGCTTTGTCACGATCGCCGGCCACGTGCGTCAACTCCTGATGCAGCGGACTCCGCAAGCGGCATGACCTGGGGCATGAGCTGGATCGTTCGCGTGGCGACGCCGATCCTGTCGGTGCTGCTGCTCTGGTACCTCGCGATCTGGTTCTCGGGGCTGCCGGCCTTCGTCATCCCGCGCCCGGAACGCGTCATCGAGGTGCTTTGGGTAGACCGCGCCTTCATCTTCGAGCATCTGCTGGCGACCCTGCAGGTCGCGGCGATCGGCTTCCTGTGGGCCAACGTCGTCGGCATCGGCATGGCCGTGCTGTTCGACCTGCTGCCGCCGACGCGCCATATGCTGATGCCGGCGGCGATTACCCTGCGCAACGTTCCCTACATCGCCCTGATCTCGGTGCTGATGCTGGCGTTCGGCGATTCGCTCCTGAGCAAGACCACCATCGTGGCCCTGGCCGGGTTCTTCCCGGTGCTGGTCAACACCATGCAGGGACTGCGCGCGGCCGACGAGGTGCAGCTCGACCGGATGCGCATCCTGAATGCGAGCTGGTGGCAGACCTTCAGCCGGGTCCGGCTGCCTTACGCTATTCCGGCGATCGTGTCGGCGCAGGAGATTACCGGCTCGGGGTCGATCATCGTGGCGATCGCGGCCGAATGGATGATCTCCTCGACCGGGCTGGGCTATGTGATCAATAACGCCATGCAGAATTACCGTGGGGACAAGGTCTATGCCGTGGCCCTGCTCGCGACGGCGTTGTCTTTTCTGATATATAGTTTCGTTCATTGGCTGGGGCGGCGGCTCGATTGGCGGGCCGGCGACCCGCGACGCTAACCCCTAGAGACGCGAACCGCACGGAGGCGACCATGGCAGCAGGACTCTCGGCCCAGGCCCAGGCGATGCCGGCCGGCATCCCGCTGGTCGATATCGGCGCCCTCTACGGCGACGATCCGGCCGCAAAGAAGGCGGTGGCCGCGAAGATCGGCGCGGCCTGCGACGATATCGGCTTCTTCTATGCCGTTAACCACAACGTCTCGACCGACGTGATCGACCGTGCGCTGGCCGCCGTCGACCGGTTCTTCTCGCTTCCGACAGAGGAGAAGCTCAAGGTCGAGTGCGACCGCAACAACCGCGGTTATCGCAAGGTCGGCGACACGGTCCATGCCAATGGCAAGGCGAGCGCCCGCGACAGCTTCGATCTGGGTTTCCCGGTGACGGAGGACGATCCCGAGGTGAAGGCGGGCACGCCGCTTTACGCTCCGAACAACTGGCCCGACACGCCGGGCTTCCGGGAGGCGGTAGAGACCTACTACGGCGAAACCTACAAGCTCGGCATGAAGATCCTGGAGGGTTTCGCGATCTATCTCGGCAAGCCCGAGGACTTCTTCACCCGCCACTTCACCAAGCCGGTCGCGGACATGGTGATCAACCACTATCTCGGCGCCAGGGGCCTGCACATCTCCGATCAGGCGTCGGGGCCGCACACCGACCACGGCATCGTCACCATCCTGTGGCAGGACATGCTCGGGGGGCTCGAGGTGATGGGGAAGGACGGGGAGTGGATGGGCGTGACGCCGCTGCGCGGCAGCTACGTCATCAACATCGGCGAGCTGATGAAGCGCTGGACCAACGGCCGCTTCAAGGCGACGGTCCATCGCGTCGTGCACCTGCAGGACAAGTCGCGCTACTCAATGCCGCTGTTCTGCAATCCCAACTTCCGCACCATGGTCGATCCGCGCGATCTCGGCGTCAGTGACGCCGACGCGAAGTATCCGCCGGTGATGTCGGGCGACTTCCTGATGTCGCGTTTCAAGGCCACCCGCAAGCTGTGGGGCGCCGAGGACAAGGCCGTCGTCTCCAACGACGACAAGCTGATCGAGAAGGCGGTCGATTGATTTTTCCTCCCCGGCTTCGGCCGGGCGGAACGTTCTCAGATCACGTAGATGCGGTCCGGCAGCTCGTCGCGGTTCGCCTCGACTGCCGGAAAGTGTGTCGTCAGCACATTGCCACACCGTTCGATCGCTGCGACGAAACCCTCCGAGATCCTGTCGTCGCGCATATGCGCGATCAGGGCGTCGATGGCGCCCTGCCATTCCGATTGTGCCACACGGGCAGCGATGCCCTCGTCGGCGATGATACGGGCGTAGCGCTCCGCCAGAGAAACGAAGATCAGGATGCCGGCACGATCCTTCTTGCGCGCGATGCCGCGGGCCACGAACTGGTCGGTGGCCGCGCGGTAGGCGGCGGCGCGGCGGGCCGCGCGCGGCATCAGCGCGACCCTGATGGGCGGCAGGCAAAGCAGCATCGCCAGCGCAACGAACGCCGCCGCCTGCAGGAGCAGGATCTCGCGCACTGCAAGAGCGGTGAACGCCACGAGGATCCAGGGCAGGACGAGCGACAGCACGGCGGCGATGAAGATCGGCAGGGCCGTATCCTCCGACGAGGTGCGTGCCAGCACGCAGACGATCTCGCCCGACGTCCGGGCCTCCGTCGCCCGGATTGCATCGGAAATGCGTTCGCGTTCCTGGGCCGAAAGGCTCATCACCATCTCCCCGATGCGCCGCCGCCACCCGACGAGCCGCCACCCCCGGAGAATCCCCCGCCTGACGACCTGCCGCTGCCGGAAGACCAGCCGCCGCCGGACCTGCCGCCGGAATTCATCAGCATGCCCAGCAGGAACCAGCGAAAGCCGGGCGAGACGATGGCCAGTGCCACCACGGCAATCAGCCCGGCGACGAAGAGCCAGGTCGGAATCTGCGGGGCGCTTGGACTGTCCAGGCGCAGCGAGGGCCGCTGCTGCCATTCGGACGAGTCGGTCGTCAGCACCGTGATGATGTCGTCGACGCCGCGCGCAATGCCGCCGCCGAAATCGCCGGCCTTGAAGCGCGGGGTGATGGCGTTCGTGATGATGACCTTGGACAGCGCATCGGTGAGGGTTCCCTCCAGCCCGTAGCCGACCTCTATGCGCACCCGCCGTTCGTTCGGTGCGACCAGCAGCAGGACGCCGTTGTTCTTCGTCTTTTCCCCCAGCTTCCACGTCCGGAAGAGCTCGTTGGCGTAGGGCTCGATCTCCTGGCCCTCGAGCGAGGTCACGGTGGCGACGACGAGCTGGATGCCCGATTTGGCCTCGAGATCCGCCAGCTTCGGCTCGAGCGCGGTGCGCGTCTCGACCGGAATGACGTTCGCCTGGTCGACGATCCGGCCCGTGAGCGCCGGAAAATTGGCGGCGAGGGCGGCAACGCCCAGGCAGAGGAGGACCAGAAAGGCCGCAGCGACGCGCGGCATCAGAACTTCACTTGCGGCGGCGTCTGGGCGTTGTCGTTCGCGGCGAATTCCGCCATCGGCTTGTTCGACCGGAAGAAGGTCGAGGCCCACAGCACGCCGGGGAAGGTCTTGAGCTCGGTGTTGTAGACCCGCACCGCCTCGATGTAGTCGCGCCGCGCCACGGTGATGCGGTTCTCGGTGCCCTCGAGCTGGGATTGCAGGGCGAGGAAGTTCTGGTTCGACTTGAGGTCGGGATAGTTCTCGCTCACCACCAGCAGGCGGCCAAGCGCGCCGGAGAGCTGGTTCTGCGCGTCCTGGAACTGCTTGAGCTTCTCGGGGTCGGAGAGCTGCGAGGCATCGATCCTGACCTGGGTCGCCTTGGCGCGCGCCTCGATCACCGAGGTCAGCACGTCCTTTTCCTGCTTGGCGTAGCCCTGGACGGTGGCGACGAGGTTAGGGATGAGGTCGGCGCGGCGCTGGTAGTTGTTCTGGACGTCGGCCCACTTCGCCTTGGCCTGCTCTTCCAGGGTCGGGATGGTGTTGTAGCCGCAGGAGGAAAGCGCCAGGACGAGGACAAGCGCAGTAATGAACGAACCGACGCGGGATAGGGACTTGGACACGGACGCCTCCATGGGCAAGCCAGTGAAACGCGATTGAAACCGATTGGTTTCCCAACGTCAAAGGCAGGAGCGTTCGGTACTCAATCGCCGAGCGATGTCAGGAAGTGGTGGACCGGCGCGTTCAGCCAGACCTTTTTGTCGTTCATCGGCCGGCACCGCGAATGCCACGGCTCGCGCTTCCATTTGGTCTGCGCCACCGCGACGGGCCGCGGGATCACGTAGAGCGCCGGTTCCTTGGCGTCGTTCTTCGCCGGGCAGGCGACCCATGCCGCGAGGCTCATGCGCAGGTCGTTCATCCGGAACTCGAGCGTGTTGTCGTGGGTGAAGTTCGGCATCATCGAGCCCTTGCGGCCGAGCTTCTGGATGTTGAGGAGCAGCGCCACCCGGAAGTCGAGCTGGGCGTACGCGGCATCGTTCTCGATGCTGTTGCGGTCGCTTTCCGACAGGAACGGCCGCTTGGGCCAAGGCTCGCGCGCCGTCCACGGATGGCTGTGGAAGTCGCCGAGGAACTTCAGGTTCGGCCAGTAGGTCGGCAGCGCCTTGTTGACGGTCTCGAGTCCCTTCGAGGGCGTCACCGAATTGCGCCCGCGCTCGGCATTGGCGTCGACGATGGCGACCTCGACGTTGAAGCATCGCGCCTTGCTCGCCGTCGTCGTCTCGTAGCCCCACAACAAGCCGAACGTCTCGCGCTCGCGCGTCAGCCGGCGTGCCTTGCCGGCGCGGCCGGGCACGAGGAAGCTCTCGATGGTGGCGATCACCATGCTCTGGAAGGCGGCCTCGGAGACGTTGACGAGGAAATCGAACTTGCCGGCAGTCATCCCCTGATTTTACTTGGTTCCGTGGGTCAGCCCCATGAAACTCAGAGCCGCAGCCGGCGTAGCCGCAATGCGTTTCCGATAACACTTACAGAACTCAGGGCCATCGCCGCCGCGGCGACCATTGGGCTAAGTGTCAGTCCTAAAAGGGAAAAGAGTGCTCCGCCTGCTATCGGCACGCCGGCTGCATTGTAAATAAAGGCGAAGAATAGATTTTGACGGATGTTTTTCATCGTGGCGTGCGACAACTTTCGCGCCCGGACGATGCCCGTCAGGTCACCCTTGACAAGGGTAACACCCGCGCTCTCGATCGCGATGTCGGTGCCGGTAGCCATGGCGATGCCGACATCGGCTGCGGCCAGGGCCGGGGCGTCGTTGATGCCGTCGCCCGCCATGGCGACGATCCGGCCCTCGCCCTTCAGCCGCTCGACGACCTTTGCCTTGTCTTCCGGCAGGACCTCCGCTTCGAACTCGGTGAGTCCAAGCTGCTGGGCGACCGCCTCGGCCGTTCGCCGGTTGTCGCCGGTCAGCATGACGACGCGCAGCCCGTCCTTGCGCAGCTCGGCGAGCGCCGCGGCCGTCGTCTCCTTGATCGGATCGTCGAATCGGACCGTGCCAGCGAGCTTGCCGTCGATGGCCAGCATGACCGGCCGCTGGAAGTTGCCGAGATCGACGCCGCTCTCCTTGAGGAAGCGCGCATTACCGAGCAGCAGGCGCTTGCCCTCGACGGTCCCCGACACGCCGCGGCCGGCGTGGTTGCGGAAGTCACTCACCGGCGCCAACGCCAGGTTCCTCTCGAGAGTGAAGGCGGTGATCGCCCGGGCGATCGGATGCTCGCTGCCGCGTTCGAGGCTCGCGGCCAGCCGCAGCGTTTCGAGCCCACCGGTAACTTCGGTGATCTCCGGATGCCCGACCGTCAACGTGCCGGTCTTGTCGATGACCAGCGTATCGACCTTCTCCAGCCGCTCCAACGCTTCGGCATTGCGGATCAGGACGCCGGCTGCGGCCCCGCGGCCGACGGCGACCATGATCGACATCGGCGTCGCCAGTCCCAGCGCGCAGGGGCAGGCGATGATCAGCACCGATACCGCCGCCACGAGCGCATGTTCGAGCGTCGGCGGCGGACCCCACAATGCCCAGGCCGCGGCCGAGATCACGGCCGCCAGCAGCACGACCGGCACGAACCAGCCGGCAACGGAATCGGCGAGCCGCTGGATCGGTGCGCGGCTGCGCTGCGCTTCGGACACGAGCTTGACGATGCGTGCCAGCATGGTGTCGGCGCCGACCTTCTCGGCCGTCATCACGAAGCTGCCGCTCCGGTTCACGGTACCGCCGATCACGCGGGTGCCGGTTTCCTTCTCGACAGGCATCGGCTCGCCGGTGACGGTCGATTCGTCGACCGAGCCGTTGCCTTCGATCACGATCCCGTCGACCGGCACTTTTTCGCCGGGCCGCACGCGCAACGAGTCGCCGACGGCGATTGCCTCGATCGCGATCTCCTCGTCGCTTCCGTCCGTGGCGATCCGGAGCGCCGTGCGCGGCGCGAGGCCCAGCAGGCCGCGGATCGCGCCCGAGGTCGCCTCGCGCGCGCGCAGCTCAAGCACTTGGCCGAGCAGGGTCAATACGATGATGACGGCGGCGGATTCGAAATAGACCGGCCGGCCCGTCACGGTCGCGACGACGCTGTAGATCCAGGCCGCGCCGGTGCCGAGGGCGATCAGGGTGAACATGTTGAGGGATCGCCGTGCCACCGACTGCGCGCCGCGCACGAAGAACGGCCAGCCCGCCCACAGCACGACCGGGGTGGCGAAAACCAACTCGATCCAGGAAGAGAGGCCGTGGGACAAGGCGAAGAGATGTCCGCCCATGTCGAGCGCCACGACGGGGGCGGCGAGCGCACCGCCGATCCATAGCCGGCGCGTCATGTCCACGAGCTCTTCGTTCGGCCCCTGGTCGAGCGAGACTTCCTCGGGCTCGAGCGCCATACCGCAGATCGGGCAGCTTCCCGGTCCGATCTGACGGATTTCAGGGTGCATCGGGCAGGTGTACATCGTGCCCGCGGCGACGGGCTTCTGCGGCGGCGGGGCCTCGGCCGGCTTCAGGTAGCGCGCGGGTTCCGCGGAGAACTTCGCCAGGCACTTGGGATTGCAGAAGTAATAGGTATGGCCGTCGTGGACCGCCGTATTCCTGGCGCCGGCGATCTTCACCGTCATGCCGCAGACGGGATCGACGGCCGTCTCGGGCTTGGCGTGGTCGTGCGTGCAATGGTCGTGCGTCATGCTTGTCAATTATACCCTACAGGGGTATGGTTCAAGCATGGATGAACGGATCAAGAAATCCCAGCTCGCCCGCCTGAGCCGGATCGAAGGCCAGGTGCGCGGCGTGGCCCGCATGGTCGAGGAAGACCGCTACTGCATCGACGTGATCAACCAGGTGCGCGCCGTCCGGGCCGCGCTTGACAAGGTCGAGCAGGAAATCCTGCACGACCACCTGCAGCATTGCGTGGCGCATGCCTTCCATGCCGGAAACGATCGCGAGCGTCAGATCAAGATCGACGAGCTGATGGAAGTGCTCGACAGCCGGAGGCGTTGACATGCGTTTCACCGGATTGTTCGCCGCATTCGTGGCCTCGGTCTTCGCGATGCCGGCTTTCGCCGCCACCTACGACCTGGTGATCGACCGGACGTCCGTGCGCATCGACGGGCAGGAGCGGCGCGTCTTCTCGATCAACGGTCAGATCGCGGCGCCGACCTTGCGCTGGACCGAAGGCGAGGAGGTGACGGTGAACGTCACCAATCGCCTCGCCGAGGACACCTCCATCCACTGGCATGGCATCCTGCTGCCGTCCGCCATGGACGGCGTGCCGATGGTGAGCTTTGCCGGTATCAAGCCGGGCGAGACTTTCACCTATCGCTTCAAGCTCCGGCAATCCGGGACCTACTGGTATCACAGCCACTCCGCGGGCCAGGAGCAGGAGGGGATGTACGCACCGATCGTGATCGCGCCGGCCGGCGGTGAACGCATCAAGGCGGATCGCGATTACGTGGTGATGCTGAGCGACAGCCATCCGATGTCGGCCGGCGCCATCCTGCGCAAGCTGAAGCAGGAACCGGGCTACTTCAACGATCGGCGGCGCACGCTCCCGGGCCTGATGCGCGAGCTCGCCAACGCCAGATCATCGGAGGAGCGGCAGACGATCATCCGCGACCGGCTCGATTGGGGAGAGATGCGGATGGATCCGACCGATCTCGCCGACGTCACCGGCTACACCTTCCTGGTCAACGGCCGCGGCCCCGGCGACAACTGGACCGGGCTCTTCCGGCCGGGCGAGAAGGTGCGGCTGCGCTTCATCAACGGCGCGGCAATGACGATGTTCGACGTTCGAGTGCCCGGCCTCAAGCTGCGAGTCGTGCAGGCCGATGGGCAGGACGTGCGGCCGGTCGAGGTCGACACATTCCGCTTCGGCCCCGGCGAGACGTACGACGTGATCGTGGAGCCACGCGAGGATCGGGCCTACCCGCTCCACGCTGCTTCCATCGACCGCCGCGGTGCAGCGCGCGGGACGCTGGCGCCGCGTCCGGGCATGTCGGCGCCGAGTCCGGCGCCGGGTGCTGCGCCGTTGCTCGGCATGGCGGACATGGGGCACGGCATGGCCGACATGGATCACTCGAAGATGGGCCATGGGGGCGGGGATCACGCCGCCATGGGCCACGACATCTCGGGCCTTGTCCATGTGCCGCCACTCGCCGCCACGGCGGGCGAGAAGGTGCTGGGCTATCGCGACCTCAAGCGGCTCGACAAGCGCTACAGGCTGCCCGAGCCGACCCGCACCATCGACATGCGCCTGACCGGCAACATGGAGAAATTCATCTGGTCGTTCGACGACCGGAAATATTCCGAGGCTTCGCCGCTTTCCTTCGCGCAAGGCGAGACGGTGCGGCTCGTGCTGCGCAACGAGACGATGATGAACCATCCGATCCATCTGCACGGCCTCTGGATGGACCTCGACAACGGTGCGGGCGAGGAGCGGCCGCGCAAGCACACCGTGATCGTGCCGCCTGGGCGAACCGTCAGCGTGACGGTCACGATGAGCGAGCCGGGCAACTGGCCGTTCCACTGTCATTTCCTGTTTCATATGACCACCGGCATGTTCCGGGAGTTCGTGGTCTCCGCTGCCGGCGCGACGCCGGCAGCGCCTCCGGCGGCGGGTGGCCATGCGCATCATCAGTAGCGCGCTCCTGCTTCTTCTGTTCGCGGGGCCGGCGATGGCCATGGACGACCAGACCACCTTCTGGCGCGTCGACGGGCTATTCACGCGTCGCATCAGCTCGGCGCCCGATACGCAGTGGAAAGCCTCGGCCTGGGTCGGCGGCGATCGCGACAAGCTCAGGCTGCAGAGTTCCGGCATCCTCACCGACACCGGACACATCGAGGGCGAAGGCGGCACGCAGGGCATCGACAACCGCCTGTTCTACAGCCGGCTGATCGCGCCGTTCTGGGACGCCAAGGCCGGCGTGCAGCTCAGCCTGTTCGATCGCGGCCAGACGCGCGCTGCCTTTCTGGCCGGCGTGGAGGGACTGGCACCGTACGGCATCCACCTCGACGTCGTGGCGGGCATCAGCGAGACCGGAATCGCTTCGCTGCGCCTCGACGCCGAATACGACATCCTGTTGTCGCAGAAGCTGGTCGCCCAGCCCTTCGCCGAGGCGATGCTGGCGTCGGGCAACGATCCTGCGATCGGTCTTGGTGCCGGCCTGCCGCGCTTCGAGGTCGGCCTGCGCCTGCGCTACGAGATCGAGAAGGAATTCGCGCCGTTCGTCGGCGTGAGCTTCGAGCAGTTCACCGGCAACACGGCCAACTATGCGGCGGCCGACGGCGAGGCCACTTCACGATGGCGGGCGCTGGTCGGGCTGAAGGTCTGGTTCTGAGGCGTCCGGCGCGTCGAGCGGTTCGGTGACGCCGTTCTCGTTGTCCTCGGCCCATTTCACGATTTCGACGAAGATCGGCCGCAGGCGGCGCGCGTTCGGCGTGATCTCGTATTCCACGCGGGGCGGAACCTCGGCGAAGATCGTGCGCTTGATCAGGCCGTCCTTCTCCAGCGCGCGCAGCTGGGCCGTCAGCATGTGCTGGGTGATGCCGGGCAGGCCGCGCTTCAGCTCACCGAAACGATGCACACCGTGGCTCAGCAGCCAGAGGATTTCGAGCTTCCAGCGGCCGGAGATCATCCCGACCGCGCGCCGGAATTCAGCTTGGACCACTTTGGCCAAGGCGGGATCGGTACGGACTCGATTGAGGTCAATCATAGGTCCTACATAGGATACTAGGTAGGAAAATCAATCCTACTTGAGAAAACAATACAGAAGGCTAGATCGTCCGTACAGTAGAGGAGTCATGTTTGTGGACGGTTCTCAGTCTTCTCCGTTGAAGTTTGATCAGGTCGAGCACCAGACCCGTTTCGAGCCGCCGAAGACCAAGCGGACCACGGACAATAGCCGGCGGCGCAAGCGGTTGCTGATGCTTCTCGCGGCGTTCGTACTGGTCGCCGGCGGTGGATACGGGACCTATTGGTGGCTGGTCGGGCGCCATTACGAGACGACGAATGACGCTTATCTCGACGCCGACAGTGTGACGATCGAACCGAAGGTCGCGGGTTACGTTGTCGAGTTGAAGGCGCAGGACAATCAGCGCGTCCGCCAGGGCGACGTACTGGCACGGATTGATCCGCGCGATTACCAGACCGCCCTCGATAGTGCGAAGGCCGACCTGCAGAGCGCACAGGCGACCGCTGCCAACATCGACGCTCAGATAAAGGAGCAACAGTCGACCATTGCCCAGGCTGAGGCGGCTGTCGATGCCGACGAGGCGTCGGTCACCTTCTCCGAGCAGGAGTTCAAGCGCTACGGCGACCTCGCCAGGACGGGCGTCGGCACGGCCCAGCGTCAGCAGCAGTCGGCGTCTGATCTGGCGCAGCGCCGCGCGGCACTCGACCGCGATCGCGCCGGCCTCAATGCCGCCAAGGCACACACCGCTGTGCTGCAGACACAGCGCCGGCAGGCGGACGCGGCGATCGCGGCCCGAAAGGCAGCGCTTGCGCAAGCGCAGATCAACCTCGACCAGACCACGATCACGGCGCCGGTCGACGGCGTGGTCGGCGACCGCACCGTACGCAAGGGCCAGCTCGTGCAGGCGGGAACGCGGCTGATGAGCGTCGTGCCGACCGACAAGGTCTATCTGGTCGCGAATTTCAAGGAGACGCAGACGGGCCGCATGGTGCCGGGCCAGAAGGTGGAGATCGATGTCGATTCCTTCCCCGGCCAGCCCATCAACGGCACGATCGACAGCCTCGCACCCGGCACCGGAGCGCAGTTCGCTCTCCTGCCGCCGGAGAATGCGACCGGCAACTTCACCAAGATCGTACAGCGCGTACCGGTGAAGATCATGCTCGACCCGGCCAATCCGCTCACGGCGAGGCTGCGACCGGGACTTTCGGTCACGGCGACCGTCGACACGCGAAGCGCCTCGAAGGCGCAACAGCCGACGGTGAACCAGGCAACCCGATGAAACCCGTCGACTCGGAGCCGACGCTGCGCGACTGGCTCGCCGTCGGCGGCGGCATCCTGGGCGCCTTCATGGCGATCCTGGACATCCAGATCACCAACGCCTCTCTCGCCGAGATCGGCGGCGCGATCGGCGCCACGCCGGCCGAAGGCAGCTGGATCTCGACCGGCTACCTGATGGCCGAGATCATCGTCATCCCGCTTACCGGTTGGCTGGCGCGCACCTTCGGCCTGCGTCGGTTCCTGTCGGTCAACTCCATGCTGTTCATCGGATTCTCGATCCTGTGCGCGCTCTCCAACAGCCTGGGCGAAATGATCCTGTGGCGCGCCGGGCAGGGCATCACCGGCGGCGTGCTGATCCCGACGGCCATCACCATCGTTCGAACGCGCCTGCCGGCCAGCAAGCAGGCGGTCGGCGTAGCGCTGTTCGGCATGGTCGCGACGTTTGCGCCGGCGATCGGGCCCACGGTCGGCGGCTGGCTCACCGAGAACTGGAGCTGGCACTACATCTTCTATCTCAACGTCGTGCCCGGAATTGCCGCTATCGCTATCCAGCTCTACGCGCTCGACAAGGAGAAGCCGCAGCTCGAGGAGTTCTTCAAGGCCGACTGGCTCGGCATCGTATCGATGGCGATCGGGCTGAGCTCGCTGATTTTCGTGCTCGAGGAGGGCCAGCGCGAGGAGTGGTTCGATTCGACCCTTATCGTGGCGGCCAGCATTGCCTCGTTCATCGGCATCGCGGTGTTCCTGATCGCCGAGCTCACGACGGACAAGCCGTTCATCAATCTGCGCCTGTTCGCCAATCCCTCGGTCGGCGGCTCGGGCATCCTGATGGCGGTGTTCGGCGCGACCGCCTTCGGCTCGGTCTATCTGATCCCGTCCTACCTCGCGCAGGTCCAGGGCTACAATGCCCAGCAGATCGGCGAGGTGGTGATGTGGAGCGGCATCCCGCAGCTCTTCCTGTTGCCGCTCATGCCGTCCCTGATGCGCAAGGTCGACCTGCGCCTGCTGGTCGGTATGGGCCTCATCCTTTTCGCCGCGAGCTGCTTCATCAATGTCGACATGTCGCCGGACACGGCGATGGACCAGCTTATGCTGCCGCAACTGCTTCGCGCGGCAGGCCAGCCCCTGGCCACGATCCCGCTGACCCAGCTCTCCGTTGTCGGATTGACCCGGCGCGACACCGCGGACTCGGCCGGCATCACCAGCGTGATGCGCAATCTCGGCGCCTCGGTCGGCATCGCCATGCTGTCGACCGTCGTGCAGGTGCGCGAGCAGGTGCACTTCTCGGTAATTGCCGAGGCGATGAGCCAGAACAGCCTCCGCCTGCAGGAACGCCTCCAGGGCCTTGCGGCGATGTTCGCGGGCCGCGGCGCCGATATGGAGACCGCCAGGCAGCAGGGCGTCGGCGTGCTGGCCCAGCAGGTCCGCCAGTCCGCCTCGGTGATGGCCTACGCCGACAGCTTCTGGATTCTCGGTGTCTGCATCGTCGTCAGCCTGCTCACCCTCTTCATCTTGCGCAAGCCTCCGGCCGGCGCCGCGGCGATGGCTGCCGACGCGCATTGATCGGAGCGGACGGGAAGATCATTGCGGCTCGATCTTCGCGATCTTGACATAGTCCGCCCACTTGGTGCGTTCCTCGCGGTCCTGCTCGGCGCACTGCGCCAGATCGAGCTTGCGCGGGGTAAGTGCGAACTCATCGGTCAGGCGCTTGTTGATACCCTCGGACAAGATCGCCTCGTTGATCAGCGTGTTCAGCCGTTGCTTGATGTCCTCCGGCACTGCCTTCGGCACGGCGATCGCAAGGAACCCGGTGCTGACGAAGCCGGGATAGGTTTCGGCCAGGGTCGGCACGTTGGGGTAGAGCGGGCTGCGCTCGGGCAGCGAGATGGCCAGCGGTCGCGCCTTCTTGGCCACGACCTGGCCACGCGACGCGGTGAGATCGACGAACATGAACTGGATCGAGCCGGCATACAGATCGTTCCACGCATTGCCGATCGCCTTGTAGGCGATGCCCTGCCATTCGACACCGGCCTTCTCGCCCAGCACCGCCGACGGCACTTGCGACGACGCGTTGAAGTAACCGTAGTTCAGCTTGCCGGGATGTGCCTTGGCGTAGGCGATCAGATCGGCCATCGACTTATAGGGACTGTCGGCCGGGACGATGAGAAACGTGCCGCTCGTTCCTATCACGCCAACGACCTGGAAGTCCCGCTGCGGGTCGTAGCCCGGGTTCTTGTACATGTGGATGTTGGCGGCGTTGGTCGACGTCGTGGCCAGCATCAGGGTGTAACCGTCGGGCGGCGAGGACTTCACCGAGAGCACACCGACGATGCCATTGGCGCCGGCCTTGTTCTCGACCACGAACGGCTGGCCGGTTCTGTCCTCCATATATTTGCCGACGAGGCGGGCGGTGATGTCGCCCGATCCGCCAGGTGCGAAGGGCACGATGATGTGAACGGCCTTGCTGGGCCAGGAGTCGGCCCAGGCCGCACGCATCGGGGCTTGCAGTGCAGCGAGAGCGGGGACGGCGAGGAGTGCGCGGCGAGAAAGCGGTCTGCGAAATGTAGGCATGCGTCGCAGTCTAAAGGAATCACCGCGCGCATGGACAGCGCACCGGCTGCAGCCCTACGTTGCGCCCATGTCACAATCAGGCCGTCCCCCGCTCACGGGTGTTCGTATCGTGGATTTCACGCGGGTGATCGCGGGTCCCATGTGCACGCAGATGCTTTCCGACATGGGGGCCGAGGTCATCAAGATCGAGAATCCCGACGGCGGCGACGATACGCGCAAGGGCGCGGGACCACGCGCCGGTGGCGAGACGGGCGAAAGCCATTTCTTCATGACCTTCAATCGCGGCAAGAAGAGCGTCGCGCTCGATTTCACCAAGCCCGACGGGCAGAAGATCGTGCACAAGCTGCTCGAGAAGGCCGATGTGATGATCGAGAACTTCCGGCCGGGTGTGCTCAAGAAGTACGGGCTCGACTGGGCCAGCGTGCGCGACAAGTACCCGAAGCTGATCTACCTCTCGATCTCGGCCTACGGTCAGACCGGGCCGCTGTCGGACCGGCCGGGCTACGATCCGGTGCTGCAGGCGGAGTCGGGCATGATGAGCGTGAATGGCGAGGCCAACGGCGAGGGGCTGCGCCATGCCATCGCCATCGTCGACACCATGACGGCGATCCACTCGGCCTCGGCGATCAACGCTGCGCTCTATGCGCGCACCTCGACCGGCAAGGGCCAGCAGATCGACCTCGCGCTGTACGACACGGCGCTGGTGAGTTTGGGCAACATGGGCTCGTACTACCTGATCGGCGGCGACCAGCCGCGCCGCGCCGGCAACGGGCATTTTGCTTCCGCACCCAACAGCTCTTTCGAGACGAGCAACGGCAAGATCTACATGGCGGTCGCCAACCAGAAGCTGTTCGCCGACACCTGCAAGGCAATGGGCCATCCGGAATGGGTGAGCGATCCGCGCTTCTCGACCATTGCGGAGCGGGTCGCCAACAAGCCGCTGCTGACCAGCATGATGGAAGAGGTGCTCAAGACCGACACCAAGGAGAACTGGACGCAGAAGTTCCGCCATTTGCCGGCGGGCCCGATTCGCACCATGAAGGAAGCGCTCGACGAGCCCGAGGTGAAGCGTCGCGGCATGCTCAAGACCTACAAGCACACGCGGGTCGGCGACGTGCCGCTGATCGGCTCGAACTACCACTTCTCCGACACGCCGGTCGACGACACGCATCCGCCGCCGGCGCTCGGCGAGCACACCGACTCGGTGCTGAAGGACATCGCCGGTCTCGGGGCCGACGAGATCAAGGCGCTGCGCGAAAAGAAGGTGGTTGGATAAGACTCGGAGGAGCGCGCCACTCCAGTGGCGCGCTCCGATGAATCGACTCAGTCGCGCGGCCCGCCGGGTGTCGTGGCCATGGTTCCTGCGCCGCCGGACGTAGCGTAGGCGATACGGCTGGGATACCAATGGGATCGCATGACAGGAGCCGTGCCTCCCTATCTCGCGCCCGGCCGCGACCTTCGGCTCGATTTCTTCCGTGGGCTGGCGCTGTGGTTCATCTATCTCGACCACGTGCCGGACAACATCGTGAGCTGGCTCACGGTGCGCAACTACGGCTTCAGTGACGCCACCGAGATCTTCGTCTTCATCTCGGGCTACACGGCGGTAATTGCCTACAGCCGCATGATGCTGCGCGACGGCTGGCCGCGCGCCGCGATTCGCATCTACCGCCGCGTCTGGCAGCTCTATGTCGCCCACATCCTGCTGTTCGTGGCCTTTACCGCCCAGATCGCCTACTTTTCGATTGCCCGCGACACGCCCCAGCTGATCGAGGAAATGCAGCTCATGGGCCTGGGCCAGAATCCATACCAGGCGATCGTCGAGACGGTTCTCCTGAAGTTCCGGCCAGTCAATCTCGACGTGCTGCCGCTCTACATCGTATTGCTGGCGGCCTTTCCTGTTGCCCTGCCGGCCCTGCTGCGTTGGCCCTACGCCGTGCTTCTGGCTTCAATCTCTTTTTATGCCGCGACGAGCCATTGGAACTGGAATCTGCCGGGTTACCCCGATGAGAAGGTCTGGTTCTTCAACCCCATGGCGTGGCAGGTCGTCTTCTATAGCGGGGCAGTACTCGCAGTAGTGGCCCATAGGCTCGTGACCCTCGACCGCTTGAAATGGATCTTGGCCACGCTGGCCCTTGCCTACTTGGCTTTTGCAGCCATTATTGCATTGTCCTGGCACTACAACGCTCTCGCGCGCCTCATTCCAGACTGGATTGCCCGTCAAATATATCCAATCGACAAGACCAATATCGATATCCTCCGATTCATCCATTTCCTGGCCATGGCCTGGCTGGTGAGGTCGGCCGTGCGGCCAAACGCCCGGTTCCTGTCGTGGCCGATTTTGGACCCGATTCGCAGGTGCGGAGAGCATTCCTTGCAGATATTCTGCTTGGGTACGTTCCTTGCGGTTACAGCCCAAGTCATAGTCGCCCACTACGAAGATTCCACAGTGTCTCAGCTCTCTGTCAGTTTTGCCGGTATAGCGATCATGTCACTCGCGGCCTATGCAGCGAGCTGGTTCAAGGCTGAGTCGCGGGGCACCCGGTCATGAATCGTCGGCTCTTCGCCGCTTGCTTCGGGGTTGTCGCGGCGCTGTGGTCTGCTGGCGCAGGTGCCGAAGCGCCGTGCCGTGCATCGCGCGATCTGCTCAATTTGAACAATCCTCTGGAGATTGCCCGCACCGCCGTGGCCGAGGAGCGGCAGCTGCGCATTGTCGCCATGGGGTCATCCTCTACCCAGGGATACGGCGCCTCCAACCCGAAATACTCCTATCCGGCCCAGCTTCAGATAAAGCTGGAGGCGGCGATGCCGGGGATCGACGTCCATGTCTACAACAAGGGCGTCGGCGGTCAGGATGCCGAGGAGATGGTCCAGCGCATGAAGCAGGACGTGAAGCCCGAGCAGGCGCACCTCGTGGTCTGGCAGGTCGGAACCAACTCGGCGATCCGCCGCGATCCGCTGCCCAAGTTCGCCGAGAAGCTGCGGGCCGGCATAGACATCGGCCGGGCGCTGGGCGCCAACTTCGTGATGATGAACCTGCAGTATGTCCCGGCCGTTGTGGCGCTGCCCGACGAGGAGGAATATGCGCGGGTGATGGCCGAGGTCGCCAAGCAAAAGGGCGCCGGGCTGTTCCGCCGCTTCGAGATCATGCGGTCCTGGTACAACGACGGCATGCCCTACGCGCAGTTCGTCACCAACGACGGGCTGCATCTCAACGACTTCGGCCAGAAATGCATCGGCAAGCTGCTGGCGATGTCGATCCTCGACGCGGTCAATCCGCGCCGATTGACGGGTGCGCCAAAGTCCGCACACTGAGGCCTTCCATTGCAGGAGGGCCAATGAAGAAGCGCCGGTTCGTCGACCTGTCGATCTATCTCGAGAACGACGTGATCTCCGATCCCGCGCCGTTCGGCCCGAAGATCCAGTATCACAAGCATGAGAACACGGCGGCGCAGATCGCGGGGTTCTTTCCCGGCCTGAAGAAGGAAGACCTGCCCGACGGCGCCGGCTGGGCGGTCGAGAACGTCAATCTCTCGACTCACAACGGCACCCATCTCGACGCGCCCTATCACTTCCATCCGACGATGAACAAGGGCGAGCGCGCGATCACGATCGATGAAGTGCCGCTCGACTGGTGCTTCCAGCCCGGGGTGAAGCTCGACTTCCGTGCCATGGAAGATGGCCACGTCATCACGGCCAAGGAGGTCGAGGACGAGCTGAAGCGGATCGGCCACGAGCTGCAGCCGCTCGAGATCGTCGTGGTGAACACGCGGGCCGGCTCGCGCTACGGCAACAACGACTATGTGAACTCGGGCTGCGGCATGGGCTACGACGCGACGATGTATCTGCTGGAGAAGGGCATCCGCCTCACCGGCACCGACGCCTGGAGCTGGGACGCGCCATTCTATTTCACCGCCCAGAAATGGGCGAAAGACCACGACCCCTCGATCATCTGGGAGGGCCACAAGGCCGGCCGCGACATCGGGTACTGCCACATCGAGAAGCTGCACAATCTCGAATCGCTGCCGGCCGACGGCTTCATCATCTCCTGCTTCCCGCACAAGATACGCGGCGCGTCGGCCGGCTGGACGCGCGCCGTCGCGATCTTCGAGGACTAGGCGCTACGCCGGCCGTCGCGCGAGCAACAAGGTCACGCCGAGGCTCGCGATAGCCACGCCCGCGCCGGTGCGCAGCCGGCGCAGCAGGGACGGTTGACCGAGCGCGATCGACCGTGCGCGGTTCGCCAGCATGACGACCGCGACATCGACGGCAGTATTGAGGATCACGGTAATAATCCCGAGGCACAGGAACTGCAGCCACACCGCGCCGGCGGCCGAGTCGACGAACTGCGGCAGGAACGCCAGAAAGAAGGCAGCCGTCTTCGGGTTGAGCGCCTCGACGGCGATGCCGTCGCGAAAGGCGCGAGCTGTGCCGACGCCGGCTGCTGGCGCAGGCAAGTCGGCGCGCGCTTCGCACATGGTCTTGATGCCGAGCCACACGAGATAGAGCGCACCCCCGAGCTTGAGCACCGTGAAGGCCTCGGCGCTCGCCATCACCAGGGCAGATATGCCGACGGCGCCGGCCAGCACATGGACCATCCCACCCACCGCCGTGCCGAGACTGGAGGCCAGGCCTTCGCCGCGGCCGCCCGCTAGGGTACGCGCCGCGACGTAGAGGATGCCTGGTCCGGGCGACAGCGCAATGATCGACGCGGCTGCCAGGAAGAGGAGGAATGTCATCGCCTCAGGCGATCGGATCCGGCTCGCCCGGCGGGAGCGGCATCTCGAAGACGTTGAGGGTCATAGACACCAGCATGTAGTAGCCGCAGACGCCGACCAGATCGACGACGCCGGGCTCGCCGAAGGCGTCGACGGCGCGCTTGTAGTTCACCGGCGAGACCCGGTTGGTCTCAAGGTACTCGGTGACGAAATCATAGACGATGCGCTCGACGTCGCGCGTGAAGGGCGGCGTCTGGCGCGTGCGCACGGCTTCGACGATCTCTGCCGACAGGCCTGCTTCCCGGGCGAGGCGGGCGTGCGCGTAGAACTCGAATTGCGCCTTGAAGTGCCGCCCGACCAGGCAGATCGCCAGCTCGGAGAGGTCGCGCGGCATGGAATTGTTGAAGCGGCAATATTCGCCGAGCTTCTGGGCGCGGTCGGCCAGCTCGGGTCGGCGCAGCCACGGATCGAACGGCCCGCGCAGGCCGCCGCGCGGACCGGCGACGATGGCGTCGGCCACCTTCTTCTGCTCGGGCGTGAGCTTGTTCAGGTCAAGCGGGGTCAAACGCGGCATGCGGCGGTTTCCTTCCTCAGTCGATATTGGTTGGTTAGAGCGGGCAGCCGGCGTCGCCGATGCGGTTCTTATCAGCCTCGTTGAAGATGCTGTCGATCATGAGCGTGCCGGCGTTTTCGGCCATGCTGGCCTGGGTGTAGCAGGACGCCGTCGCCGTCCACAGCACCTTGCCGCCGTCCGTGGAGTAGAGCGTCAGCGTGATGCGCAGGGTCGGGCCGCCGGACATCGGTGCCGGACCGCCACGCTCGATGCGGATGCCAGGGACCTCGGGCCGGGGATTGGCGGCGGGCCCATCGAAATTCTGGTCTCGACCGCCAACCGGGCCGCGCGTAATGCCGCTGCTGCCCAGGAGATCGACGTACTGGACGTCCATTCGCATCACGTTGCCGCCGGAGAAGCCGACCTCGTTGCCGCGGCGCGCCAGGCGGATCATCACCTCGCGGCGCAGATTGCGCCCCAATGCGCTGTCGGAGGTGAGCTGCACCGCCGTCTTGGTCTTGGGAATGGCCTGGTAGGCTTTGATCTCGAGCTGCCCGATCTTGGGCACCTGGGCGGCCGCGGGCAGCGCCGTACCCAGCGCCAGCAACGCGATCACGCCAGCGGCAATACGCATCGTCATTTTCCCTGTCGTCCCTTCTGCTCAGGCGGCCAGTCGCCGCCAGCCCGGCTCGTCACGGTCGAGCAGGCGCTTCAGCGATTCGAAATGCAGGAACGCCTGCTGTGCTTCGCCGGCGATCTGCCGCGCCGTGTGCTCGGCCAGCCCATCGTCGATATTGTGCAGCGGCCGGCCGGTCTGCATCGCCAGCACCTGCACCATCGCCGTGCGCTCGAGATAATAGAGATCGTCATAGGCTTGGGCGACCGTCGGACCGCTCACGATCACACCGTGGTTGCGCAGGAACAGGATGTCCTTGTCGCCCATGGCGCGGCACATGCGGTCGCCCTCGTCGTTGCTGAGCGCCACGCCGGCATATTTCTCGTCGTAGGCGATGCGGTTCCAATAGCGGAAGGCATTCTGGGTGCACATCTCGATGCGGCCGTCGCGGATCGAGGTCAGCGCCGTGGCGTAGGGCATGTGGGTGTGCAGCACGACCTGGGCGCGCGCGTTGCCCTGGTGGATGCGGGCGTGGATGAAGAAGGCGGTCGGCTCGACCGGGTACTTGCCCTCGACGATGTTGCCTTCGCCGTCGGCCATCACCAGATCAGCCGGCGTGATCTCCGACCAGTGCAGGCCTTGCGGATTGACCAGAAACAGATCCGGCCGACCGGGCACGGCCATGCTGAAATGGTTGCAGACTCCCTCGTTGAGGCCGTGGCGCGCGGCGGCCCGCAGCGCCGTCGTCAAGTCGAGACGAGCTTGGGTTACCGGGTCGTTGGCCAACATGGTCTGCTCTCCGTTGCTGATGGGCATTGCAGGCGACGATGATGCCGCTTGCGGGGAGTTCTGTCGATGAATGTCCTGCTCCAGTCGCCGTTGGGTGCCCTGCTGGCGAAGCCCTGGGTTGACCGGGCCGGGCTGCTCGGGCTCCGGCGCTGGTACAGGCCGTTGTCGCGGCTATGGGCCGCTGCCAATCAGGCCGGTACCGACGCGGCATCGTTCCGCGAGCAGGTCGGCGCGCTTCCTGCCTTCTGGTCCGCATTCCCGCTACGCCGTCTGCTCGGCCATCACGACCGGCTGCGACGGGCGGGCGAGGCGGCGCGCGAAAGATGGGAAGCCGCGATCTTCGACCCGCGCGGCGGCGCCGACCCCGGCGCGCTCGACCGCCGCCGGCGTGCGGACGCGACGCGCCATCTCATGACGCGTGTTGCATTTTACCCGTTGCTGTTCCCCCGCCCGCCTGCCGCCACGCGCTGGCAGATCGATCCGCCGAACAGCGTGCCAATGCCGGATGCCGCGGCGCTTTACACGGTATCACTGGATGTTGGATCGGCCGAGGTGTCGCGTCCGTTCGTGCAGGACGGCTTGCGCGAATACTGGCTGCGCGCGCCAACGCCATCGGCACCGCTGCGCCTGCGGCCTGGCAGCGGGACGATGTATGCTCGCGTCGTCGAGCCGGTCGAGCCGGCTGCCGGCGAGACACTGATCCTCGGCAGCGGTCTCTGTCTCGAGTTCGAATTGCTTGCCGTGGCGCACGATCCCGGGCGGCGGCTGGCCCGGATGGGGTGGCGGGTGATCGTGCCGATCTCACCTTATCATGGGTTGCGCGCCATGCCCGGCTTCTACGGCGGCGAGCCGTTCTTCGCTCTGGCGCCGACCGGCTCGCTCGACCTGATCGCGGGGCAGGCGCTCGAGACAGCGCTGCTCACGGCGTGGGCGCGCGGTCGCCTGGGCGGCAGGATCGCGGTCGGCGGGATCTCGATGTCGTCGTTCGTCGCGCAGCAGGTCGCCAGCCATTGCAGCCTTTGGCCGGCCGAGGCGCGGCCCGACGCCGTGCTGCTGATCAGCCACTCGGGCCGCATCGAAGACGTGACCTTCGGCGGCGAGCTTGCGGCGAGCTTCGGCATCGATCGTGCCTTGCACGCGGCGGGTTGGTCGCGCGAGGCGCTGGCGCGGCTGTCGACGGTGATCGATCCGGCGGAAGCACCGGCCCTCGCGCCGTCGAGGATCGTGTCGGTGCTGGGCGAGGCGGACCGATGGGTGCCCTACGCCGACGGGCTTGCGGTGGCGCGGCGATGGAAGCTGCCGGAGGCCAACATCTTCCGCTATCCGCTCGGCCATCTCGGCATGCCGGTGCAGCTCACGCGCGATCCGGCGCCGTTCGAGCGGCTCAGGCAGGTGTTGCGCGAGAGATAGAGAGGCCGGAGATTTCGCGGATCAGCTTGCTGCGCACGGCGCGGCCGAAATCGTCGAAGTTCTCGGCTGAGATCATGAACGAGCCGGGTCCTCCGATCACGTTCTCCTCATAGTACTTGTCGAGGCCGGTGTCGGCCGGGCGGCCGAAGTTGGTGCGGTTCATCATCACCGGCAGGCCGTTGATCACGATGCCCTGCGCCACCAGCTTGTCGCGTACCAGATCGGCGGGCGGGCCGTCGTTGGTGCGGCCGTCGCCCGAGATGTCGATGACGCGGCGCTTGGACGCGAAACTCGAAGTCTCGAAGCGCTGTGCGGCGAAGGCCATCGCCGCGCCGACCGCGGTCCAGCTTTGCGACATGCGCGGCGCCTCCGCGAGCTTGTCGGCGAAGCGCCGTGCGGCGATGGGGCTGTCGATCACCGACCAGTCGATCACCACGACCTGATAATGCGTGCCGGCCCACTCAGCGTAGCACAACGCGATGCGCTTGTTTTCGCCGGACAGGATGGCGTCGATTACCCGCTCATTGGTCAGCGCCTCGACATAGCCGCGGCGCTGCAGCTCAGCCTCGACTTCGTCGATCGAGCGCGAGACGTCGACCGCGAGCACGAGCTGCAGATCGACCTGCTCAGCCGCACGCGCCGGCGACGGGCCGGCGAGCGCCGCGATAGAGCCCACAAGTGCGGTTCGTCGCTTCATGTCCGCCTCCGCAGCGAGTGCATGCAAGAATAGCACCGGACATAATGAAAAACGCCGGAGGTTTCCTCCGGCGTTTCATTTCATTTCGTCCGCGGGTTGGCCTGCTGGCCCACTCGGACGCACACCGGCGAACTCAAAGGCTCACGGGTCCACTCGGAAATTCACCGGTAAGCTCAGAAGCTTACTGGTGAACTCAGAAGTTCACTGGTCGTCGTCGAAGCCGCGCTTGCGCGGCTCGTAGTCGCGCTCGCGCCGCGGCGGGCCGGCATCACGCCGACGCGCCGGACGACCCGCGTCGCCGGCGGGTTCGAAGCCGCCGGGAGCCGGAGCCGGGCCGCCCGAGAAGTCAGCACGCCGATCGCGCATTGGACCGCCGTCGCCAGACGGACCGCCAGGAGGAGCGCCGCGGTATCCACCGCCACCGCCACCGCCGCCACCGTAGCCGCCACCGCCGCCGCCGCGATAGCCACCGCCACCGCCGCCGCGATCTCCGCCGCCGCCACCATAGCCGCCACCACCGCCGCCGCCGCGATAGCCGCCACCGCCACCGCCGCCACCGTAGGGTGGACGCGGGCCGCGACCACCGCCGCCGCCTCCTCCACCAAATCCGCCGCCGCCCCCGCCGCCGGGCTGACGTTCGACGGCTTCACGGACGGCGATCGAACGCCCGTCGAGGAGAGCACCATTCATGGCCTGCATCGCTGCAGCGCCCTGGTCATCCGTTTCCATCTCGAGGAAGGCGAAGCCGCGGCTGCGGCCGGTCTCGCGATCCACGATCACTTTCGAAGAGGTGACGTTGCCGAACTGGGAGAAAGCTTCTTGCAGGCGCTCGGACGTGACCGAATAGGGCAGATTGCCCACAAACAATTTACGACTCATTCAAGGCTCGGGGCTGGAGGTAAGAAAGGGAGCGCAGTCCGGCGCGCGCTTGCTGGACCATTTCAGTTCCAGCGTTTCGTAGATCTTTGACGATGATGACCAAGAAGCTCACGGGGGAAGACGTTGACCGGCGTATCGCGCTCTTGCGTCTTAGACGAAGACTCCTCTGCTGGATACTCTTCGGCCAGTGTCGCTATGCCGCACTTATGCGCTGATTCCGCTGCGGAGTCCACAAGGGTTGAGATCGAGAAGCCCAAGTCACACAATCATCTTCGACTGTGAATTGGGGAGACGCCACCATGATCATCGACCATCGCACTTATGAGTTGCAGCCGGGCCGCCTGCGCGATTTCCTCTCATTCTATGAAAAGGAGGGGCTGCCGGTTCAGCTGAAACATCTCGGTCATCTTGTCGGCTTTTTCACGACCGAGGTCGGCAACGTCAACGAGATCGTGCACATCTGGGCCTACGAGGACCTCGCCGATCGCACGAAGCGACGCGCCGCGATGGCTGCCGACCCCGCGTGGCAGGCCTACTTGCAGAAGAGTCGCGAGTTCATGAAGACGATGAACAACAAGATATTGGTGCCAACCTCGTTCTCACCTACGAAGTAAGGGAAAAAGATGACCGCGACCTCTTCGCGCCGCAGTGGCGCACAAGTGCTGATCGACCAACTGCGCATCCACGGCACCGACACCATCTTCGGCGTTCCGGGCGAGAGCTATCTTGCGGCGCTCGATGCGCTGTACGCTCAGCGCAACTCGATCCGCTATGTCATCTGCCGCCAGGAAGGCGGCGCGGCCAACATGGCCGAAGCCTACGGCAAGCTGATGGGCAAGCCGGGGATCGCCTTCGTGACCCGCGGCCCGGGGGCGACCAACGCCAGCATCGGGCTGCACACCGGTTTCCAGGATTCAACGCCGATGATCCTGCTGGTCGGCCAGGTCGCCCGCGAGACCACCGACCGCGAGGCGTTCCAGGAGATCGACTATCGCCACATGTTTGGCCAGATGGCCAAGTGGGTGACCCAGATCGAGGACGCCCGCCGCATCCCCGAGCTGATCAGCCAGGCTTTCCATCGCGCGATGAACGGCCGGCCCGGCCCGGTCGTGGTCGCGTTGCCGGAAGACATGCTGGTCGACGAGGTCGAGGTCGCTGACGCCGGCCCCTACAAGATCGCGCGGGGTGCGCCGTCGACGGATGACATGGCGACCTTGCGCGCCCTGCTCGAGCAGGCCGAGCGGCCGATGGTTATCGTCGGTGGCGGCGGCTGGAGCGCCGGCGCGTGCAAGGACATCCGCGCCTTCGTCGAAGCCAATGGGCTCCCGGTCTGCGCGTCATTCCGCAACCAGGATCTGTTCGACAATCGCCATCCCAACTATGTGGGCGATCTCGGCGTCGGTGTCGGGCCGGCGCTCGGCAAACGCTTGAAGGCTTGCGATCTCATCATCGCGGTGGGACCGCGGCTCGGCGAAGCGACGACCGGCGGCTACACATTGTTCGATCTGCCGATCCCGAAGCAGAAGCTGGTGCATGTCCACGCCAGCGCCGAGGAGCTCGGTCGTGTCTATCAGGCGACCCTGCCGATCAATTCGGGCATGCAGGCCTTCGCCGCAGCCGCCAAGGCGATGAAGCCGGTCGACGGCACGCGCTGGAAGGACTCCGTCAGCCAGGGCCACGCCGAATATCTCGACAACATCAAGCCCGGCCCGCTGCCCGGCTCGGTGAACATGGGCGAGGTCATCGCCTGGCTGAACAAGCGGCTGCCCGACGATGCGATCGTCACCAACGGCGCGGGCAACTACGCGGCGTTCCTGCATCGTTTCTTCCAGTATCGCGGCTTCAAGACCCAGCTCGCGCCGACCAGTGGCGCGATGGGCTACGGCGTGCCGGCGGCAGTCGCTGCCAAGATCGCCGAGCCCAGTCGCATGGTCGTCTCGCTCGCGGGAGACGGCTGCTTCCTGATGAACGGACAGGAGTTCGCGACGGCGGTCCAGCATGGCGCCAACATCGTGATCGCGGTGATCGACAACGGCATGTACGGCACGATCCGCATGCATCAGGAGCGCGAGTATCCGACCCGTGTGCACGGCACCGAGCTCAAGAACCCGGACTTCGCCGCCTACGCCCGCGCCTTCGGCGGACATGGCGAGACGGTCGAGAAAACCGAAGAGTTTGGTCCGGCTTTCGAGCGCGCGCTCACGGCGGGCAAACCTGCGATCATCCACGTGAAGACCGATGCGGAGGCTTTGACCTCTCGCATCACGCTGACGCAGCTTCGCGAACAATCCCTGGCCCGGCAGAAGCTCACATGATTCTCTCACGGCGAGCCGCTCTGGCCGCTCCACTCGTGGCCTTGGCTACGTCGGCACAGGCACAGACCGAATGGCCTAAGGCCCAGCCGATCCGCGTGCTGATCCCCTTCGCGCCGGGCGGCGTACCCGACATCATCTCGCGCATCGTGACGCCGAAGATGAGCGAGGGGCTCGGCCAGGGCTTCGTGATCGACAACAAGCCGGGGGCCGGGGGCGGCCTCGCGGGCCAGCTTCTCGCGCA
Organism: Reyranella sp.; assembly: GCF_965279465.1. Lineage (NCBI taxonomy): Bacteria > Pseudomonadati > Pseudomonadota > Alphaproteobacteria > Hyphomicrobiales > Reyranellaceae > Reyranella > Reyranella sp. The sequence continues at coordinate 377,477 of NZ_OZ257242.1, read as the reverse complement.
GGCGCCGTCTGACGGCTACACGCTGATGACCGGCACGGTCTCGACCCTGTCGATCGTGCCGGCGATCAATCCATCGCTGAAATACGATCCGAACGCCTTTGCCGCGATCGGCCTCGCCGCCATCGTGCCGATGGTGGCGCTGGTCCGCATCGATTCCCCGGCGCAGGATATCCAGGGATTAATCGAGCTCGTGAAGAAGAGCCCGAAGTTCGACTACGGCTCGTCTGGGAACGGCTCTATCCTCCATCTCACCGCCGAGCTCTTCAAGCTCAAGACCGGCTTGAAGATGCAGCACATCCCTTATCGCGGCTCGGCGCCGGCGCTGCAGGCGTTGCTGTCGGGCGAGGTCGACGTGGTGTTCGACGCGCTCGCCCCGGCGATGGGCCAGATCAAGGCGGGCAAGCTTCGGGCGCTGGGCCTGGCGATGGCACGGCGCTCTCCGGCCCTGCCCGATCTGAAGACGATCGGCGAGCAGGGCGTGGCCGGCGTCGAAGCCTATACCTGGGCCGGCCTCTATGCGCCGCCCGGCACATCGGCGGCGATCGTCAACCGGCTGAACGCCGAACTGCTGAAGGCGCTCAAGGATCCCGAGAACGCGCGCAAGATCAGCGAACTGGGCTACGAGATCTCGCCGTCTTCACCCGCCGAGCTCGCAGCGCACACCGCGGCCGAGCTGAAGAAATGGACCGAGGTCGCGAAAGCCGCTGACGTGAAGCCGGACTGACGGATCACGCCGCCAGGATAGGCACTCCGTAGGCAGGGAAGTGCCGATCGCGCGTGACGATCGTCAGCCCTTCCTCGATCGCCTGCGCGATCATCATGCGGTCGAACGGATCGCGGTGATGGAAGGGAAGGGTCTGAACGCGCTTCACGTGGTCGATCGTGATGGCAAGTTGCATAGCCGCCGAATGGACCACCGCGGCATCCACCGCCATCGGGATGTACAGCTTGCCGGCCGAAACCTTGATGGCGATCTCCCAGAGCGCCGCCACACTTACGAAGCGTTGATTGGCGGGATCGCCGAGCGCCGATCGGGCATGCGCCGATAATTGCTGCGGACTATCGAGGATCCAGAGCAGCGCATGCGAGTCGATCAGTAGCCTCACTTTGACTCGGGCTCGATGATCGACTCTTCGAACATCTGTGCAATTTCCGCATTGGTTTCCGGCGAATCCCAATCTGGTTCGAACTTAACCTTGCCCTTCCAGATGCCAAACTGCGGGACTTTTCGCTCGCCCTCGAAAGCCGTCAATCGAGCAACCGGCTTGCCGGCTTGGCAGATCACGACTTCCTCGCCGGCGCGGACGCATGCGATCAGCTTGGAAAGCTGGCTCTTTGCTTCATGCGTGTTCACGTACTTCATGATTAGCTAATCTAGCTAATATCAGCTTGGATTTCAAGGGATCGGCCATGCAGAGCGCCATCACCTCCGACAGGGAGGGCGCCTCCTCCAGTGCGTAGATTTGCGCGATCAGCTTCTCGGCGGTCTTCGGCGGGATCGCGCGAGTGGCGTTCTTCAGGAACTTCTCCTCGAGCCCGCTGCGCGACAGCGGGACCTCCTGGGTGCCGAGGCTTGCCGGCTTTCGGACCCGGAGCTTGCGGCCGTCCCTGAGATGGACGACGACCTCGCCGGGGAAATGCCGCGGATAGTCGCTCGCCGGATCGGGGACGCAGTGGGTCTTGTCGGCGACGGCGAGCACCGCCGGTGCATCGAGCGGCTCGTCGAAGAACGTGGCCAGGTCGACCCGGCCTTGCACCAGTGCCGCGGCGGTCACGTACTGGACGCTGAACATCGCCTGGTAGGGCGTCGTGGGCCGGATGCAGCGCGCACGAGGCTCGGCGACCATCTTGTGCAGGCCCGGCGTCAGCGGGCATTCGATGCGCTCGACGTCGGCGAGGTCGAACTTGCCGCGCAGCTCGAGCGCCGCGTCGACGAAGCCATGGATGAAGTGGCAGCACGGATAGGGCTTGAGCGCGATGCCGCGCGCCTGCCACGTCCGGCCGAGATCGTGCGAGGGCAAGTCATCGCCGGTCGGGATGTGCTGGATGTGCGAGGCGTAGAAGCCGCGGCCGCCTTCGAACACGGTATTCGGTCCGGTGAAGCCGGCGCGGGCGAGGGCCATTGCCGACAGGCCGCAGTGGGCGGCCCAACCCGGATGCAAACGCTTCAGCCACGATGTGCCGCGTTCGAGGATGCCCGACGCCTGGCTGCCGCAGAGGCCGAGCGCCCAGGTCATCGTCTCGTGGTCGACCTTGGCGAGGCGTCCCGCGACCGCTGCGGCGGCGAAGGTGCCGCACAGGGAGGTCGGATGGAACGCACGGTCGTGGAAGGCGCCGGCGCCGACCGTCGCCAGCCGGCAGCCGATCTCCAGTGCACCGGTGAAGGCGATCAGCACCTCGGCGCCGCTCGAGCCGTTCGCTTCGCCGGCGGCAAGCGCCGCCGCGAGCGCCGGCGAAGTGGCGTGATAGACGGCGCCGATATGGGTGTCGTCGAAATCGAGGCCGTGGGCGAGCACGCCGTTCACGAGAGCTGCCGACGGCGCGGGCAGCCGGGCGCCACTGCCGATCGCGGTCGCCTGCGTGCCTTCGCCCAGCGCGCGGGCGCCGTTCAGAATCGCCTCGCCGAAATCGAACTTCGAGGAGGCCAGCGCAATGCCGAGCGCGTCGAGGAAGTGTTCCTTGGCGAGCGTCAGCACGTCCGCGGGGATGGCATCGAGCGTCAGGTCGAGCGCAAACCGCCCGAGCTTTTCGGATTCCGTCGAGGTCATGGCGCGGGGTCCGAGGTCCTGAGGTTCGAGCGCGAGGGGATCATGATGTCCATCAGCGGCGCGTGCTGGGCTGCGCCAAACGTGTCGCGCTCGCCGCTCGAACCCTGCTGCCAGCGCCGCTTCACCGTCATCTTGAAGGCCATGGCGGGGTCGAAGAACATCGCGACCAGAATGTCGTCGAGCGGGATGTTGTAGAGCCTGGCCAGCTTCTCGGCCGTCAGCGCGCCGCTCGCCTTGACCTCCTCATAGGCTGCCTTGCGATTGAAGATGATGTCGAAGGTCAGCTCGAATGGGCCGGCGTTCTTGCTGCGGATGACCTGGGCCAGCTCGCGCAGGGGGACTTCGCCCACGGTCAGATCTCCATGTAACGCACGGGGAACATGTCGGTCGGTGAATCGACTTCCATCAGATGATAGACGCTGAACTTGCAGACCGGCCCGGTCGGCGTCTCCGGCGGGTTGAGCGGGATGGCAAAGTTGCCCGCGGTCGCCATCTGGCCGGGATAGGCCGAGTGCAGTACGGCGATGCGGGTACTGTTGCAGATGTCGTTGGCGAGCTCCTGCGTCGGCGCGGTCACCTCGCCCATCAGCCCGACCTCGTGCGGGACGACATGGCGCAGCGGCTCCATTTCGCCCATCACCGCGTCGCGCCCGTAGACGTGGAACATCATGCTCGCCTCGCCCGAGACGAGCTGCGGGAAAATGCCCTCGGCGCGCTTGCGCACATTGGCAAGGTACGAGTCGAGCTGGCCGATCAGGATCGGATCGCGGATGCCGCCGATGAAGATCGTGCGGTAGCCGACGATCGAGGCACCCTCGAGCTTCACGCTGTACTTGTTGGTCGGCACGAATAGGCCGCCGCTCACCCGCGTGCGGCGGCTGTCGAGCGCTTCGTACTTGGCGTTGGCGAGATGCAGCGCGCCGCCCGGCCCCGGAAGAATGTCCGGCCTGCCTTTCTCGTAAAGCGTATGCGCTGCCACCGAAAGCGGCGTGCAGCTCTCGGCCGGATTCATCGGCTCGAGATCGAAGCTGTCCTTGCGGATCGTGGCCTTGATCACGCGGCCTTTGGGCTCGGCGCAGGCGGCGCCGCACTCGACGATCTTGCCCATGTGCCAATAGACACCCGGCTCGAAGCCCTTGGTCATGCAGAGGGCGGCGTGCGGCGCCGGATCGTAGGAGCGGCCGCTCACGATGATGTCGATGTCGGGCCGCTCGGTCAGCACCTTGGCGAAGGGCTCGGCACCGATCTGCGCCACGATCTCGACCGCGTCGTCGATTGCCGACGGGGCAAGATCACCGGACGGCCCGCATTCAGTGATGCGGCCCTCGTGCAGCCGCGCGTGGATCATGGCGCGATCGACGCTGGAATAGATTGCTGCCAGCTTGAACTTGTAGCCGCTTGCCGCCGACAGCTCGCGGATCAAGTCGATCATGAAATCGACCTGGGCATCGGTGCCGGCGCCGCCGGCCGAGCTGATGATCAGCGGGATCTTGCGCTCCCAGGCTGCCTTGAGCATCAGCGACACGTCACGCGCATAGGCCTCGCGCGTCACGATCGTCTTGCCGAGACCCAGCAGGTACGGGCCGGGGTCGGTCGAACCGGAGTCAACGATCATGGCGTCGACCCCGCTCTCGATGCCGCGCCAGAAGTGCTCTGCCGGCACGCCGTAGCCCAGCATGCCTTGTGGTGTGAGGATGCGAAGTTCCTGTGTCATGCCCGCCTCCGTTCGGTGGTCTTGTCGGTGTTCCGGCGCCAGCTTCCGATCGCCGGCCGTGGCAGCCCCAGCGTATCGCGCAGGGTCGTGCCAGGATACTCGCGCCGGAACAGGCCGCGCCGCTGCAGCTCGGGCACGACCAGGCGCGCCACGTCCTCGTAGGTGCCCGGGATCTTGGCCGCGGTCAGCACGAATCCGTCGCACGCCGTCTCGAACCACTCTTCCATCTCGTCGGCGACCTGGGCAGGCGTGCCGCAGAAGACCGGCCCGTCGTTGAACTGGCCGCGTCCCGAGGCTTCGACGAAGTCGCGCACCGACGGATTCTTCTTGCCGGTCTTGGCGATCACCCTGTCGCGCAAACTGTGCCAGGACACCGATGCCAGCTCCTCGTCGGTGAAGGGCTGGTCGTATTGCCACTTGGCAAAATCGACGTTCAGCACCTCGCAGAGCAGCGCCATCGAATCGATCGGCTTGGCCATCGAGGCCGCCAGCGCGCGCTGCTCCTCCGCCTGCGACGCGGTCTCGGCAACGATCACTTTCACCGCCGGCGCGATCTTGAACAGCGCCGGATCTCGGCCGGCCTTCTCGACCTCGCCCTTGAGGTAGGCGTAGTTCTTGCGGCCGATCTCGAGCGACGGGTAGGAGGCGAAGACCAGCTCGGCCCAGCAGGCGGCGAAGGCCATGCCGCGCCCGCTCTGCCCCGCCTGCAGCAACACCGGATGGCCCTGCGCCGAGCGCGGCACGGTGAGTGGGCCTTTCGACTTGAAGTATTTGCCGTTGAAGTCGAGGCGATGAACCTTGTCGGGATCGGCGAAGCGGCCGGTCTGCTTGTCGATGATCAGCGCATCGTCCTCCCAGGAATCCCACAGGCCGGTGACCACCTCCATGAATTCGTCGGCGCGGTCGTAGCGCAGGTCGTGCTCGAGATGCTCTTCGTGGCCGAAATTCTCGGCCTCCGAATTGTTGAGCGAGGTGACGACGTTCCAGGCGACGCGGCCCTTGGTCATCAGGTCGAGCGTCGCGAACAGGCGGGCGACATGGAACGGCTCGTAGTAGGTCGTCGAATAGGTCGAGCCGAGACCGAGTCGGGTGGTAGCCGAGGCCATCGCCATCAGCACGATCGTGGGATCTAGCTTCACGCAACGGATGCCGTTGGCGACCGTCTCGCGATGATCGTCGCCGTAGATGTCGGGCATCGCCAGCCGGTCGTCGAAGAAGGCCAGATCGAACTTCGCGTCCTCGAGCGTGCGCGCGATGCGCTGGTAGTACTCGGGCGACATGGAGTCCGTCATCGACGACGGATGCCGCCACGAGCCGACATAGTTCGAGCAGTTCTGCGCCTGCATGAAGGCGACCAGGCTCATCTGGCGAGGGGTTTTCGACATCTCGATCTCCTTCAATCCACCTGGGCGCCGGATGCTTCGACTGCTTTGCCCCACTTGGCTATCTCCTTGCGCAGGAAGGCGTCGAGATCGGCGGGCGTGCCTGGCCGCGGCTGCGCAAAGGTCTTGGCGAAATTGTCGGTCATGTCCTTCGAGGCCAGCGCCTTGTTGGCAGCCTCGTTGAGACGCGCGACGACCGGTGCCGGCGTACCGGCGGGCGCCACGAAGGCGGCCCATGTCATCGCCTCGAAGCCGGGCAATCCCAGTTCGGCGACGGTGGGCAGGTCGGGCATGATCGGCAGCCGCGACGCGACGCTGGTTGCCAGCGCCTTGACCGACTTGGCCTGGATGTAAGGGATGATCGCACTCGCCGATTCGAAGGCGAAGTTGACCCGCCCCGCGATCAGGTCGTTCAGCATGCCGGGCGTGCCCTTGTAGGGCACGTGCATCATATCGAGGCCCAGCTCCTTCTTCAGCAGCTCCATCGAGATGTGCTGGGTCGAGCCGCTGCCCCCCGAGCCGTAGGTCGTCTTGCCGGGATTGGCCTTCACATAGGCGACGGCCTCGGCGAACGAGTTGAACGGCAGGTCGGGTGCGGCGACTAGGAACATCGGGCTCACCCAAAGGATCGCCACCGGCGCGAAGTCCTTCAGCGGATCGTAAGGCAGCTTGCGGAACAGGCTGGGATTGATGGCGAGCGTCGCCGTCGAGCCGAACAGGAAGGTGTAGCCATCGGGCGCGGCGCTCTTGACGAACTGATGGGCGATGATGCCGGTCGCGCCCGGCTTGTTGTCGACATAGACCGCCTGCCTCAGCTCCTCCGCCATCTGCCTGGCCATCAGCCGCGCGCCGATGTCCGACGCCTGGCCCGCCGGAAAGCCCACCACGAGCTGGAGAGTGCGGTTGGGATAATCTTGGGCCTGGGCGAAGGTCCGCGACACCGGCGCCAGCGGGGCGAAGGCAAGGGCTTTGGCGAAAGCGCGCCGCGTCGTCATTGTTCCTCCAACTGTCTTGTTGGTTGCCATCTAAGGAGAGAACCGGGCTCGGAACAAATCGCTTGTGTGAATAGATTAATAGGGTACACCTATAAATTGAAGGCCCGCTGTCGTCCTGAGCGCAGCGAGGAACCTCGCGCCAGCTGCGCGGCCTGTGTCTGATCGTTCGGTGAGATCCTTCGCTGCGCTCAGGATGACAGTCGGCGAGCGCCCTCCGCCATTTCCTCCCGAAGGTGCCGGCAGAAGCGGCGCACCACCGTTGTCGGCCGAGCATCGCGCAGCATCACGATGCAGAACCGGCGATAGAGCTCGAGGCCCTCGATCTCGACCATGACATGGCCGGCCTGCAGGCTGCGGCGCGCCATCACGCGCGGCAGCAGCAGGACGCCCATGCCGGCGTCCAGCATGCCGACCAGCGTATTGAGATTGCCGGCCGATGCGGCGGGCTTCAGCGACAGCCCATGGCGGGCCACTTCCGCGGCGATGCGCGCCTTCATCGTCTCGTATTGCTCCAGCATCATCAGCGGGAAGGCCACGATCTCGTCGAGCGTCGCCCGTCCGGATCGTGCCAACGGATGATTGGGCGGCACGATCAGCACCATGTCCTCGTTGCGCAAGGTCTGGGACCTGAAGCGCCTGTCCTTGCCATCGAAGGCGACGACGGCGACATCGGCATCGCCGGCCGCGATCGCCTGGAGCGCATCGCCGTGGCGGAGGTCGCGCACCTGGATGTCGACGCCGGGATGGCGCTCGCCGTGGCTGCGGATGACGTCGGGCAGCATCGTCGCGGCAACCATCGGCGTGGCGGCGACGACGACCCGGCTGCGCGCCGCGACGGCGTCGAGCCGGAACCGATCGGCAATCCGGCGCAATCCGGCGAGCGTCTTGTTGGCCTCGGCACGCAACAGGCCGCCGCGCGGCGTCAGTTCGACCTTTCGCGTCGTGCGGACGAGCAGCTTTGTGCCGAGTGACGATTCCAGCCGCTGGATGCGGCTGGTGACGGAGGGCTGGGTGATGTTGAGCTGCCGCGCCGCGGCGCTGAAGCTGCCGAGCGTGGCGACCGCGTCGAAGGTCTCGAGGTCGACCAGCTCGAGGCGTAGTGGCGCCGTCGGGTCGCTGGCTCTTCTCGCTGGCTTGATTTTCAAGCTGGGAAGCCTTTCAGCCATAGCGTTCGAGGTCGTCGATTATGCTCGTCGCGCGCTGATGGTCGCCGATCTGGGTCCACCAGGCCCATAACACGATCGCTCCATAGAGCTGGTAGAGCATCATCGTCTCCCGCCAGTTCCGCCGGTCGATGGGACCGTAGCCGGCAAGGAGGCCGGCGCGCTTCGTCTCGTCGTCCCGCACCGAGTAGGCAATCGTCTTGGCAAGGTCCATCGGCGGATCGCCGGCGATGGGATTCTCGAGGTCGACGACGCCGGTGAGACGGAGCGATCCGCCGCGCCGCGCCGCTAGCACGTTGCCCGTGTGGAAGCCGAAGTGGCAAAGGCTCGCCCCGATGTAGCCGAAGCTGTCCATCATGATGGCATGGATCTCGCGCAGCACGCGGCCCATCTGCGCATAGATCGCGTACGTGTCGGATCGGTCGAGCGCGGGCTCCAGCCCGACCAGGCTTTTTCCGTCGAGGCGCTCCATCATGACAAAGCCGAGGTCAATCAGAGTCTTGCTGCTGTCAGCCAACAGGATACGCGGCGTCGCCACGCCGAGCCTGCCGTCGAGCAGGCGCGCGACCATGATTTCCCTTCTGCATCTTCCAGTGCAGCGCTTCGGGATAGACCTTGAGCACGTAGGCGGGTGGCCCGCCGTCGAGCTCGATCTCGAAGACGGCGCTGATCTCGCCCACCAGCAGCTCGCCGATACGCGAGAGCTTGTGGCCGGGGACGACGCGGTCGACGATGGACTGCGCCTGCATCCCGGAAATGGTCAGGATGGGCTTGAGTGTCGCGACCATGGCGTCTCGAATATAGCGCTTGCAGGGTACCGGCTTCGCGCCTATAGAACCTCCACTACCGTGGAATTTGAGCCGACCGGCTTGCGGCCACGTTAATCCTCGCTAAAAGGTCGGAGTGCTCGAAAAAGCCCCCGCCCTTCTCGGTCGGGGGCTTTTTCGTTTACGCGCGTTCATACGCGCTGTGGAGAAGGACATGGACGGGACGATCCAGCGCAAGAAGGCTGCGCCCGATATCAGGAACTGGAAGCCGCAGACGCGCGCCGTGCGTGCCGGCCAGGTGCGCAGCAACTTCGACGAGACGTCGGAGGCGCTCTTCCTCACCTCGGGCTACGCCTACAACAGCGCCGAGGAGGCCGAGGCAACTTTCAAGGGCGAAAGCACGCATTTCCAGTATTCGCGCTTCGGCAACCCGACCGTGTCGATGTTCGAGAACCGCCTGGCCGCGCTCGAAGGCGCCGAAGCCTGCCGCGCCACCTCGACCGGCATGGCGGCGGTATTCTATTCGCTGCTGGCGCTGCTGAAGACCGGGGACAGGATCGTCGCAGCGCGCCAGCTGTTCGGCTCCTGTCACTACATCATCAATGAATTGCTGCCGAAGTACGGCATTCGCGGCGAGTTCGTCGACGGCGGCGACCTCGCGCAGTGGGAGAAGGCGCTGTCGACGCCGGCCAACGCCGTCCTGTTCGAATCGCCCTCCAACCCGATGCTCGACATCGTCGATATTCAGGCGGTGTGCGACCTCGCGCACAAGGCCGGCGCCACGGTCGTGCTCGACAACGCCTTCGCGACGCCGATGCTGCAGCGGCCGCTGGAGTTCGGTGCCGACGTGGTCGTGCATTCGGCGACCAAGTACATCGACGGGCAGGGCCGCACGCTCGGCGGAGCGATCCTCGGCAGCCGCGCGTTCATCATCGACAAGCTGCAGCCGATCATCCGCAACACCGGCCCGGCACTCAGCCCGTTCAACGCCTGGGTGCTCGTGAAGGGCATGGAGACGCTCGGCCTGCGCATCGACCGTCACTGCGCCAACGCGCGCAAGGTGGCGGATGCGCTTGCCACACATCCGAAGATCGGCCGTGTGCTCTATCCCGGCCGGCCCGACCATCCGCAACACCAGCTCGCGGCCAAGCAGATGTCGAACTTCGGCGGTGTCGTTACCTTCGACATAAGGGGCGGCAAGCACGCGACGTTCGATGCGCTCAATCGCCTGAAGCTGGTCGACATCTCCAACAACCTGGGCGATGCCAAGAGCATGGTCACCCATCCGGCGACGACGACGCACATGCGCATCGGCGCGGAGGAGCGCGCCAAGCTCGGCATCGGCGACGGCACGGTGCGCATCTCGGTCGGTCTCGAGGATGCCGACGACATCGTCGGCGACCTCGTCCAGGCGCTTGGCAGCTGATCGTCCCGTGTCGCTGGCACAACAGCTCTGGCGGGCCAACGCCGATTGGGCCGACAGGATCCTCGCCCACCCCTTCGTGCAGGGGCTGGGTGACGGATCGCTGCCGGTGGCGGCCTTCAAGAGCTACGTGGCGCAGGATGCCTACTTCCTCGACGCCTTCGCGCGCGCCTATGCCTTCTGCCTGGCGCACGGCACCTCGCGTGACGACCTGTTCGGTTTCTCCGAGCTGATCGCCGGCGTGCTGGAAGAGCTCAAGCTGCACAAGAGCTACACTGAGAGTCTTCAGGTTTCGCTCGATGGCGTGATGCCGCTGCCGGCGACGCAGGCCTATGTCGACTTCCTGCTCGACACGGCGCGCCGTGGCGATCTCGGCGAGACCATTGCCGGCATGACACCCTGCATGCGGCTCTATGCCTTCCTCGGCCAGATGCTGGCCAAGAAGGACGTGGCGCCGGCCTACGCAGATTGGGTGAAGACCTATTCCGATCCGGGCTTCGAGGCGCTGGCCGTACGGCTGGAAGGGCTGCTCGACCTGCATGCCGTCGACAGCCCGGCGGTGCGCGCGAACTACCGCCGCGCGATGGAGCTGGAATACGGCTTCTTCGACGCGAATCGTTAGAGGTCTTGCCGGGCCGCGGGCCGGACGCCCGCGATCCGGCAAAGAAATCGTCTACAGCGTCGCCAGCCTCTCCATCGACTGATCGAGCGCCCCATGCAGGTCGGCGGTCAACTTGCTGCCCATGGCGGCCCGCACTTCCTGCTCGGCGTTGGCCCACAGCGGCAGTGCGCGCTTGAACAGCGCGCGGCCGGCCGGGGTCGCGACCAGCTCGTGCCGGCGCTTGTCGCCGGAGCTCGACCGCTCGACCAGCCCGTCGATCAGCAGCGGCTTCAGGTTGCGGGTGAGAGTGGTGCGGTCGGTCGCCAGCAGCTCCGACAGCCGGCCGATCGAGACTGGCCCTTCGGCGGCGATGAAGCCCAACAGCGAGAATTGCGAAATCTTGAGGCCGGTCGGCGCCATGTGCTGGCTGTAGATCGCTGTCACGCGGCGGGCAGCGCTGCGAATGCGAAAGCAGGTGCATTCGGCGGGCGAGAGGCGCAGCGGGGCAGGAACCGACATGACCGGGACAGTACCGCCGAGCGCTTGCCCGGGCAAAGGGTCAATGTGTATATGCACATAATAGAGCGATGGAGACGATGATGACGAAGACTCCCTCGGCTGGCTTTGGCGTGGTGCCGATCGAGCGGGCCCGCACCATGGACGGCATGACGCTGTTCGGCGAGATCATGGCCGGCCGCCTGCCCGCGCCGCCGATGGCCAAGGCCCTTGGCTTCTGGATCGAGGAGGTCGAGTTCGGGCGGGTCGTGTTCGGCTACCAGCCGGCTTTCGAGCACTACAATCCCCTCGGCAGCGTGCATGGCGGTGTCGCCGCCACCTTGCTCGATTCGGTCATGGGCTGCTGCATCCACACCACGCTCAAGGCCGGCACGGGCTACACCACGGTCGAGATCAAGGTGAACTACGTGCGTGCCATGACCGACAAGACCGGCGAGGTCCGCGCCGAAGGCAAGGTGATCAATGTCGGCTCGCGCATCGCCACGTCGGAAGCCCGGCTGGTCGACCAGGCGGGCAAGCTGCTGGCGCACGGCACCACGACCTGTCTGATCTTCCCGATCTGATCTCAGACTCCTCGCTCCCGTCGAGGGGAGAGGAATATGATCGGGCATGCTCGACGCGACTGCCGAACAACGCATCCTCCGGCTATCGATCGGCGTGACGGTGCTCGTCTCGTTGTTCGGCGTGATGTTCGGCCTGCTGTCAGGCTCGCTGTCGATCGTGTTCGATGGCGTGTTCTCGGCGATCGATGCAGCGATGTCGGGGTTGGCGCTGTTCGTGTCGCGGCTGGTGACGAGGACCGGCGACAACCGCCGCTTCCAGTTCGGCTACTGGCACATCGAGCCCATGGTGCTGGCCTTCAACGGTGGCACGCTGATGCTGCTCTGCTTCTACGCCTTCCTCAACGCGGTCGACAGCTTCCTGGCCGGCGGTCGCGCGCTCGCGTTCGACTGGGCGATTGCCTACGCGGTTATCGTCTGTGCCACCTGCTTCAGCATGTTCTTCTACGAGCAACGCCGTAACCGGAGCATCGTTTCGGACTTCGTGCGGCTCGACGCCCAGAGCTGGCTGATGTCGGCGACCATCACCTCGGCCCTGCTGGTCGCCTTCGGGATAGCCCTCGCCGTGCAGGGAACGCAGTGGGAGCGGTTGACACCCTACGTCGACCCCGTCGTCCTGGCGGTGCTGACCCTCGGCCTCGCCTTCGTGCCGGTCCGCACCGTGCGCAAGGCGCTGCAGGAAATCCTGCTGATCACGCCGCCCGAGCTCGACCAGCAGGTGCGCCAAGTCATGGAGAAGATCGTTTCCAAGTACGACTTCCGTTCCTTCACCAGCTACGTCGCCAAGGTCGGCCGCGCGCAGTTCATCGAAATCCACATCGCCGTGACGCCCGATTGGCCACTCACCAGCATCGCCGCCACCGATGCGATCCGCCGCGAGATCGGCGATGCGATCGGCGGCGAGGGCCCGCAGCGCTGGCTCACCATCGACTTCACCGCCGACCCGCGCTGGCTGTAGCGTCTAGAAGGCCTTGGCGACGGTGAAGCGGAACGCGAGCGGCTCGACCGGGTGGAAGTGTATGTCGTTGACCGGCGCCGCCTCGGTGCGCAGCTGCGACTGATAGTAGTAGTCGATCTGGCTGGCCTGGGTGTTGAAGATGTTGAAGCCGTCGACCTGCAGCTTGAGCCCGTTGTCGAACACATAGCCCAGCCGGGCGTTGAAGATCGAGGTCGGGTTCGAGTTCACGCTGCCGTCCTCGACCAGCGGGCGGGAGCCGAAGTAGCGCCAGCGCAGCGCGCCGAACCAGCCCGTCGGCTCGCCCAGGACGATGCCCGCGGAGGCGATCATGGCCGGAGAGCCCGGGATGAAGCTGCCCAGGGGATCGTAGTCGGTGAAACGAGCCTGGGTGTAGGCGAGGTCAAAATCGAGCGAGGCCCAGGAGAACGGCCGGTAGCGGTTGGTCCATTCGAAGCCGACGCGGCGGCTCGGCCGGGTCGCCTCCGTCGTGCCGGCATCGCCCACGAACAAGAGCTCGGAGTCGAACTCCAGCAGGAACAGCGCGAAAGTCGAATCGAGGCCTTTCAGGAACTGCGTCCGAACGCCGACCTCGGCGCCGCGGGAGCGCACGAGCAGCGGCACCCTCTGCTGCAGCGTCATCCCGTCGGTCGGATCGACGGTGATGGTGGCGCCGCGCACGTCGTTGCTGTGGAAGCCCAGGCCCGCATTGAGATAGAGTTCGGTCTGCGCGAAGGGTCCGAACACCAACCCGGCCTTGGGGCTGGCGAGGAAAGCGTTCGTCTGGCCCGAGTTCGCCATCGTGTCGGAGGCGACCGAAGCCCAGTACAGGTCGCCGCGCACGCCGATGGTCGAGCGGACCCAGTCGGTCCATTTTATCTTGCTTTCAGCATACAGCCCGACGCTGGTTTCACTGACCTGGTCACTGCGCACCGTGGCAGTCGGCACCCGCTGCGTGGTGTTGAAAAGGCCAACGGCGATGTCGTCATAGCGGATCTGGGTGCCGAAAGTGGTGGCCGTCTCAAGGCCGAGGAAAGAATGAAACAGCGTATGACTGGCATTCAGCCCCAGTATCTTGCGCTTGTCGGTCTGCTGGAACTGGTCGCCGCCGGTGGGATTGTCCAGGAAGTAGGTGAAATTGTTGTAGAGATTGAGCGTCTGGTAGATGAAGTAGCCTTCGACCTTGCTGGAGGATTTCTCGTCCGACCGTGACCAGCGCGCCGACAGCGAATAGCGCTGGGCGTCGCCACCATCGGTCTGGTCGACGGCGCCGAAGCGGTCGAGCGAGCCGTCGAGCACGGCACGCAGCGGGACCTGGTCGGTGGAATGCCAGGAATTGGTGTAGGCGAGCGCCGTCACCGCCAAGCCGTTGTCCGCGGTGCCCTCGCTGTAGCGCAGGAAGCCGTTGTACTTGCGGGTGGCGTCGGGCACCTGCCAGGCGCCGTCGTAACGCACGATCTCGCCCGCGGCGGTCAAGGTGCCGGCGCCGACATTCATCGAACCGGCGGCCAGCCCGCGCCAGTAGCCGAAGCTGCCGCCGGTCAAGGAGACCAAATTGGTCTCGAGCCGGTTGGCATAGGCCATGTGCAGCGAACCCGCCGAGGCGAAGTCGCCCTCCGATGCCCAGTAGGGGCCCTTGCGGATGAGCATGCTTTCGACGAGCTCGGGAATCAGGAAGTTGACGTCGGCGTAGCCCTGTCCATGGCCATGCGTCCGCATATTGATCGGCATGCCGTCGAGCCAGATGGCGAGATCCGTGCCGTGGTCGAGATTCATGCCGCGCAGGAAATACTGGTTGGCTTTGCCCTCGCCCGAGTGCTGGGTGACGATCAGGCCGGGAACCGCCTCGAGCATTTCACCCGGCCGCTCGATCGGCCGCGTGTTGAGCGTCTCGCCGGATATGCGCTGCTCGGACGCCGCGTCGGTCGGCTCGGCCTCGAGGGCTCGCGGCGAGGTGACGGTGACGGCAGGAAGAACGACGGATGCGCCTGTGGGCATGCTGGGCAAAGGACTGGCGGGAGCGTCCGCCGGAGGAGCGGTCTGCGCCCAAGCCTCCCCCGAGGCTGCGAGCACGAGCACGAATGACAGGAAGTGCCGCGTATGCATTTTGAGAGGATTGTGCATACGCCGTGGCGAGGTGCAAGCATGGAGTGCCTGGGCGAGGGTTCTTCGCGCTGCCGGATGCGACCCGGCGATTGCTGCGGCAAGCCATTCACTGGACGCCCTGCCTATCGCAAGACATAGTCGGACCATGGATCGCATGCCTCCCATTACGGGACCGCGCCTGTACGCTCTCGCGGCAGCGCTGTTTGCGATCACGCTCAATTTCCTGCAGCCGCTGGTGCATGCGGCGCTGATGCGCGATGGCGCTCCGCAGGCGATGTGGAGTGTCGTGTGTAGCGCGACGGCCGCCGATCCGAATGGTAAGCAGGTGCCCGATCAGGGGCCCGCGCAGGCACATGAGTGCTGCCTCGGGCTGGCCCACGTCGCTCCGCTGGCGGCGCCGTCGCCGGTCTTCGTCGTTCTTCCGCCCATCGTCTCCGCGCTCTCGCCGTCTGTCCCGGGCGAGCCCTCCCTTTCGGCCGGCATCCGAGACGGACCACCCCGACCGCGCGGACCTCCTTTCTTCGTCTGACACGCCGCTTCGTTGCGAAGCGGCAATAGCCAGCGCCATGCCTTGCCGCATGGCGCCTTTGCTCGTCCCTCGAGGGGCGCGCGAATCAGGTACGCGCGCCCGCCAATGTCATCCCGATCGGAGGAACCCGCCATGAATCGTCGTCATCTCCTTGTCCTGTCGTCGGCCAGCGCTTTGTTCGGCCTGCCTGCCGCGGCGCATGACTACACGATCGGCAACCTCAAGATCGGCCATCCCTGGGCACGTGCCACGCCGCCGGCCGCGTCATCGGGGGGCGGCTTCCTTACCGTCACGAATACCGGCACGACGTCAGACCGGCTTGTTTCGGCCACCAGTCCGGCCGCCGGCCAAGTCCAGGTCCATGAGATGAAGATGGACGGTACCATCATGCGCATGCGCGAGGTCGAGAACGGGTTGGAGATCCGGCCCGGGGCGACGGTCGCGCTTGCGCCAGGCGGCTTCCACCTCATGATGATGGGCCTCAAGGAACCCCTGAAGGAGGGAACCCGCGTGCCGGTCACGCTGGTCTTCGAGAAGGCCGGGAAGATCGATGTCGAGCTGATGGTGATGGCGCTCGGCGCCTCGCCCGACCCGCACAAGCATTGAAGCCGTGAACAAGCCGACCCCTGCGCAGGTACGCCACATACGCCGCACTCTGCTGTGGCGCATCCACCTGTGGGCGGCCCTGATCGCCAGTCCGTTCGCAGTGGTCGCCTGCCTGACCGGCCTGCTCTATGCCTTCACTCCGCAGATCGAGAAGTCGCTGTACGGCCGGCTGGACCGCGTCGCACCCGCGGAGCGACGCCTGCCGCTCGACGAAGCAGTCGCCGCCGCGCGGCTGGTCGCGCCGTCTGGCTTCGTCCTGCACTCGGTCGTTCCGGCACATGGTCCCACCGATGCGGTGCGCGTGGCCTTCCTCCCGCCGGCGGCACCGGTCGGCCATGCTGGCCACGGCGCGTCCGTGGCCTCGCCCAAGGCGCCGGCCTTCCTGCGGCCCAACTTCGGCATCCCCGGGCGCGCGACGGTCGTCTACGTCGATCCCTACACCGCCGAAGTTACCGGCGTGCTGCCCGAAGCGGAGCGCTTCTCCAACTGGGCGCGCCGCCTGCATTCGAGCCTGATGCAGGGTGACGGCTGGCGCTGGATGATCGAGCTGGGCGCAAGCTGGATGATGGTCATGCTGCTCACCGGCATCGTCCTGTGGTGGCCAGGCAGCGGCCAGGCGGGACTGCCCGCCCGCGGCGCCACCGGCCGCACGGCGTGGCGGCAATGGCACGCCTTTGTGGGCGTTGCGCTCAGCCTCGTGAGTCTCGCGATCCTCAGCACCGGTCTGACCTGGAGTCGCACCGCCGGCAGCCAGATCCGCTGGGCGCGTGATGTCACCGGCCAGACGCCGCCCCGCATCCCGGCGACGTTCGCGTCCGTCGTTCCGGAAGGCGTCGGGATGATGAGCTGGGAACAGGCACTCCAGGCCGTCGCAGCACAGTCGCCGGATTCGGTTACGCAGATCATGCCTCCGACCGGGCCGACCGGATATTGGCGTGTCAACCAGCTCGAGAAGACAGGCCAACCGACGCGAAGCTTCGACCTTCTGCTCGACGCCTATTCCGGCCGGCCGCTCTATCGTAGCGGCTGGGCGGAGCAGACGGCGTTTGGCAAGGCCACGGCGATCGGCATTCCCTTCCACCGTGGCGAATACGGACTCTGGAACCAGGCGCTGCTCGTGCTGTTCGGCGCAGGGATTCTGTTCTCGCTGATCTCCGGATGGACGATGTTCTTCAAGCGCTGGAAGCGCGGGCAGCCCGTCCTTCCGTCGTCGATGCCTGACGCTTGGCGCCACGCCTCCTTATGGGCGTGGCCTACGGGCGCTGTCTTGATGCTGGCGATGCCTCTGCTGGCTGCGACCGCCCTCCCGGTGGCGCTCGCGGAAGCCTTCGCCGCCTGGCGCGCGAGCCGGCGAGCTTCCTGGCGAATCGATCGTGCCGGCGCGGTCTGACGTGAGTAGCGGGCGACGACCGCCGGCCGGTGTGCTGTTCGCCGCGCTGCTCGCCGTCACGCTCAACCTGTTGCAGCCTATGGCGCATGCCGTGCTGATGCGTGACGCCGGCCCTGGCACTTTGTGGTCGGGCTGGTGCAAGGCGTCTGCTGCCGATCCGAAAGGCCCGGCCTCGCCGGATCGCGGCGCTCCGGCCTCGCCCACAGCTCCCGGACAGTACGATTGCTGCCTCGGCCTCGCGTACGCGCCTTCACTTGTCGTGCCCTCCAACGATTTCGTGCTTCTGTTGCCGATGGGCGGGGCCGCGCTCGTGCTGTTGCCGGCCGCACAGCGCCCCTCCATCGCAATCCGAGACGGTCCTCCACGACCGCGCGGCCCTCCTTTCTCCCTGACGACCTGAAACCCGCGCGGCGTGTCGCAGCCGCGCGTTCGTTCGTCAATCAAGGGGAGAGTAACTCATGCCTGTTTCCATTCGTATTGCCACCGGCGTCGCCGTCGCTGCCGTCGTGTCCATGCCCATCGTGACCCGCGCCCAATCCGCTCCCGAAGGGCAGATAGCGCAGCAACAGATGCCCACCGTTACGGTGACTGCGCCGCAGACGGCGCCGGAGATTCCACCCGTTTCGCCGCAGATAGAGCGCTACAGCCCGCCGAACACGATCGTGAGCACGGATCGCCAGCGGATCGACCAGACGGTCAACATTGTCGACACCGAGGACGCGGTCAAATACATGCCGAGCCTGTTTCTTCGGAAGCGCAACTTCGGCGATACGCAGGCGGTGATCGCGACCCGCACCTGGGGCGTCAACTCGAGCGCGCGCACGCTGGTCTATGCCGACGACATCCTGCTCACGGCGCTGATCGCCAACAACAACACCCTCGGCGCGCCGCGCTGGGGGCTGGTCTCGCCGGAAGAGATCAAGGGCATCGACATGCTCTATGGCCCGTTCTCGGCCGCCTACCCCGGCAATTCGATCGGCGGCGTGATGCTGCTCACCACGCGCATGCCGGACAAGCTCGAGACGACGCTCAATCAGACCTTCGCCTTCCAGAACTACGGCTACTACAGCACGCACGACACTTTCTCGACGTCGAACACCTCCGGCACGATCGGCAGCAAGGTGGGGCCTTTTTCGTTCTTCCTCTCTGCCAACCGCGAGGAGAGTTTCAGCCAGCCGCTGACTTTCGTGACGACCGCTGCGATTCCCGCCAACACCTACGGCACCATCGGCGCGACGAACAAGACCGGCCAAGCGGCGAACGTGGTCGGCGCGGGCGGCCTGCTGCACACCATCATGGACAACTACAAGCTCAAGTGGGCGGTCGAGCTGAACGACTGGCTGACCTTCAGCCATACGCTGGGTTACTGGCAGAACAACGCCTATTCGACCGTGCAGAGCTACCTGACGCAGAACGGTATGCCGACCTTCGCCGGCCTGAACGGTTTCGCATCCGGCAATTACCGGCTGCAGGAACAGCATCTGGCCAACGCGGTCTCACTGAAGAGCGACACGCGCGGCAACTGGGACTTCGAGCTGGTCGGCACCTACTATGCCTACCTGAACTCGACGCAGCGCGCGCCGTCGAGCGTCGGTCCCGGGCTGAACTTCTCGAACGCCGGCACCAACGCGCAGCTCGGCGGCACCAACTGGTGGACCGCCGACGCCAAGGGCATCTGGCGCCCCAGCGGCGTCGGCGGCCCGCACGAGGTGAGCTTCGGTATCCACGCCGACCAGTACACGCTCAACAACCCGACCTATGCGCTGTCGAGTTGGCTCACCTCGCCGGACAACGGCACAGGCCTCCTCAGCGCCCTGGGTGCCGGCAAGACTCAGACCTGGGGCCTCTGGGTGCAGGACAGGTGGAAGCTCGCGCCGGACTGGACCGTGACGCTCGGCGCCCGCGGCGAGACATGGACCGCCTTCAACGGCTACAACATCGCGGGCAACATCGCCACCAGCCAGCCAACGGTCAGCTCCACCGATATCTCGCCGAAGGCCTCGATCGCCTGGCAGGTCAATCCGGAGTGGAGCACGAAGCTCAATTTCGGCCGGGCGGTGCGCTATCCGACGGTGACTGAGCTTTACCAGGTCGTGACGAACGCGCCGATCAACGCCCAGCCCAATCCGAACCTGCTGCCCGAATCTGCGCTCAGCTTCGAGTGGTCGTTCGAACGCCAGACCAGGAACTCGCGCGCCCGCCTGACCCTCTTCGAGGAAGATACCTCGAACGCGCTGATCCAGCAGACCAGCCTCATCAATGGCGTGCCGACCAACAACACCCAGAACGTCGGGCTGGTCCGCAACCGCGGCGTCGAGGTCGTAGGCGAGCTGACCGACGTGCTCACTCCGGGCCTCGACCTGTCGGCGAGCGTGACCTACGTCGATTCGAAGATCCTCTCGAACCCGAATTTCCGGAGCAACACAGGCTCTTTCTCGGAAGGGATGTGGGCGCCCTACGTGCCGCAATGGCGCGGAAATGCGCTCGCGGTCTACAGGGCGAACGACAAGTTCAATGTCTCCGCCGGCCTCCGCTGGCAGGGCTGGATGTATTCCACCATGGACAACAGCGACTACATCCACGGCGTCTACCAGAGCTTCGACCCCTTCGCCGTGGTCGATTTGAAGGCGCGTTACAAGTTCATGGACCACGCTGCGATCGAGGTCGGCGTCGATAACGTGGGCGACTACAACTACTTCCTGTTTCATCCGTTCCCGGGCAGAACCTTCATCGCCAGCCTCAAGGCGACCTTCTAGGAAGCGCACGCGCGCGGCGGCGCGCCGATACTGCAAAGAACTTCGTGTGCATTTCTTGTCAATTGTGCATACATCCTTCGGGAACACCGCTTCGTTCGCGTTGGAGTAAGCATGCAGCCCTTCATGGGCCTTCTGGGATCCTTGATCCTTGCCAATGTCGCGGCTTGGGCGTGGGCGCTGGTCGCATTCCATGACCATCCCGTTCTGCTGGGCACGGCGCTGCTGGCCTGGAGCCTCGGGCTGCGGCACGCCGTCGATGCCGATCACATCGCGGCGATCGACAATGTCACGCGCAAGCTGATGCAGGAGGGGCGCCGGTCGGTGACCGTGGGCCTGTTCTTCGCTCTGGGCCATTCGGCGGTGGTGGCGCTGGTCGTGGCGGGGCTCGCGGCCGTGACACCGCTGCTCGGCGAGCATCTGGAGGCGTTCAAGCAGATCGGCGAAGTGATCGGGACGCTGGCGTCGACGCTGTTCCTGTTCGCCATCGCGATCGTCAATCTGGTCATACTCAAGTCGCTCTGGCGCATTCTACGCCGCGTGCAAGCCGGTGGCGGCCATGCCGAGGAGGACCTCGACGCGGTCCTGCGCGGCAGCGGGTTTCTGGCGCGGCTGTGCCGGCCACTGTTCGGCTTGATCACCCGGCCCTGGCACATGCTGCTGCTGGGGTTCCTTTTCGGGCTCGGATTCGACACTGCGACGGAAGTCGCGTTGCTCGGCCTGGCGGCGAGCCAGTCGGCGCACGGGTTGCCCCTCTGGTCGGTCCTGGTGTTCCCGGCCCTGTTCGCCGCCGGGATGTCGCTGGTCGATACGGCGGACGGAGCCTTGATGGTCCGTGCCTATGGCTGGGCCTTCGTGGAGCCGGTCCGCAAGCTCTACTACAATCTCGCGATCACCTCGGTGTCCGTGGTCGTGGCCATCGCAGTCGGAAGCTTCGGGTTGTTCGGGCTGCTCGGCGAACGCCTGGAATCATCGGGCGCATTCTGGGATATGATCGGGGTGTTGAACGACAACGCGGACGGGCTTGGGTTCGTCATTATCGGCGTCTTCGTCGCGATCTGGATCGGCGCCATCGCCTTCTACCGCTATGGGCGACGGGGCGAGGTCGACGCGGCGGCAGATTGACCGTCAAGGAGCGTGAACGACATGCAGCGCATCACCCTTTCGGTCGACGACGACCTCGTGGCCACGCTCGACCGCCACATGAAGGCGCGTCGCTACGCCAGCCGTTCGGAGGCGCTGCGCGATATCCTGCGGGAGATGCAGGCACGCGAGCGGCTGGAGACCCCGTCGGTGGAAAAGGGCGATGGCTTCTGCGTCGCCACCCTCGCCTATGTCTACGACCACGAGACGCGCGAACTCGGCCGGCGACTTACCCAGGCGCAGCACCGCCATCACGATCTCCAGGTGGCGACGCTGCACGTTCATCTCGACCATCATTCCTGCCTCGAGGTCTCGGTGCTGCGCGGGGCGGTGAAGGCGGTTCGGGCGTTGGCCGACGATACGGTGAGCCAGCGCGGTGTACGCCATGGCGAGCTGCACGTGATCCCGGCCGAGCGCGCCAGCGGCCGCCATTCGCATGGCGATGGCGCACACGACCACGAGCACATTCACGCCTGATCTCTCCTCTTGCCGGATTTGACCTTTTGGCGGGAGAATCCCATCTCAGGGCTTGAGGAAATGCCGACATGTACAGTGCAACCACCCGTGCCATATGCGTGACCGTGAAGCCGCAATATCTGCCCGATCAGTCCGATCCGGCCAAATCCCAGTATGTCTGGGCCTATCAGGTCCGGATCGAGAACAAGGGTGATGTTGCGGTGCAGCTGCGCAGCCGGCACTGGAAGATCACCGACGGGCTTGGTCGCAAGCAGGATGTCAAGGGCGCCGGCGTGATCGGCCAGACTCCCCGGCTGAAACCGGGTGAGGCCTTCGAATATACTTCCGGCACGCCGCTCTCGACGCCATCGGGGTTTATGAGCGGCACCTATCAGATGGTGAGCGAGACGGGCGAGAATTTCGATATTGAGATTCCGACATTCTCGCTCGACACGCCCGGCGGGTCGCGACAGCTTAACTAACCCGCCGAGGCGGCAGGGGAGAGACGGATGAACAAGATGCTGAAGAAGGGCGAGGTCGGTTCGCCGGCCACCGGCGTTGCGCGACCGACGCGTCAGGAGGCCGAGGAGGCCGTCCGGACGCTGATCCGCTGGGCCGGCGACAATCCTGAGCGCGAGGGCCTGCTCGGCACGCCTGACCGGGTCGTGCGCTCCTACCTGGAATTCTTCGCGGGCTATGAGGAAGATCCCGGCGAGATCCTCAAGCGGACGTTCGAGGAGGTCGAGGGCTACGACGAGGTCGTGGTGCTGCGCGACATCCGCGTCGAGTCCTATTGCGAGCACCACATGGTGCCGATCATCGGCAAGGTCCATATCGGCTATCTGCCGGACAAGCGGGTGGTGGGCATCAGCAAGCTGGCGCGCGTCGTCGACGCCTTCGCCAAGCGCCTGCAGATCCAGGAGAAGCTCACCGCCCAGATCGCCAATACGCTGCAGGAGGTGCTGCAGCCGCGCGGCGTCGCTGTGGTGATGGAGGCGGCGCACCAGTGCATGACCACACGCGGCGTGCACAAGTCGGGCGTCGACATGGTGACCAGCCGCATGCTGGGCGCCTTCCGCGACAATGGCGAGACGCGTCGCGAGTTCCTGACTATGATTGGGCATTCGTCCGCTTAATCACCGTCTGGAGTTTTCCTTGCCCGGAGAGATCGTCGACCCAGTCGAAATGCTGCGTCGCCTGGTGGCGTTCGACACCACGTCGCGTAATTCCAACCTCGCCCTGATCGAGTACGTCCAAGATTACCTCAAGGGGCACGGCGTCGAGTCGAAGCTGGTGCCGAGCGAGGACGGCAAGAAGGCCAACATGTTCGCGACCGTCGGACCGAACGTGGCGGGCGGGGTGGTGCTGTCGGGCCATACCGACGTGGTGCCGGTCGACGGCCAGCCGTGGGATACCGATCCCTGGACGCTGACGCTGAAGCCCGACGGCAAGTATTACGGCCGCGGCACCTGCGACATGAAGGCGTTCTATGCGATCGCGCTCGCGATGCTGCCGCAGTTCCTCGAGGCCAGGCTCAAGAAGCCGATCCACTTCGCGCTGAGCTACGACGAGGAGGTGGGCTGCATCGGCGCCCACTCGCTCGCCGCTGCCATGGCCCGCGAGGTCCCCAAGCCGCGTGCCATCATCATCGGCGAGCCGACCATGATGACGGTGGTCCATGCCCACAAGGGGGCGCAGATTTACATCACTAAGTTCACCGGCTTCGAGGCGCATTCCTCGATGACCCATCTCGGCGTGAGCGCGATCCACTTCGCCGGCGAGTTCGTGCACTATCTCAACACCGTGCAGGACGAGCTCGACAGGCAATTCCCGCCGACCAGCGAGTTCACTCCGCCGGCGCCGACCTTCAACGTCGGGACGATCGTCGGCGGCACCGCCGGCAATATCCTGGCGCGAGAGTGCGAAGTGCTGTGGGGCTACCGTGAGCTGCCCGACCGGCCGCTCACGGCGCTCGGTGAGCGCGCCCAGCAATGGCTGAAGGAAGAGCTGCTGCCGAAGATGAGAAGCAAGCATCCGGCAGCCGCGATCGACACGGTCGTGCGCTCCTCGACCGTCGGCTTCTCGCCGGAGGGCAACGAGGACGCCAAGGCGCTGGCCGCCAACTGGTCGGGCTCGAACACGGTGGGCAGCGTGGTCTATGGCACCGAGGCCGGCATCTTCCGCAAGACACTCGGCGTGCCGACGGTGGTCTGCGGCCCGGGCGACATCGCCCAGGCGCACCAGCCCAACGAGTTCATCCTCGCTTCGCAGATCACGGCCTGCGAGGGCTTCATGAAGCGGATGGTGGAGTGGGCCAGCCAATGAAGATTGCGCGCTACGAGACCTTCAAGTGCGACGCCGGGTGGCGGACCTTCTCGTTCCTGAAGATGGTCACCGACTCGGGCATCGTCGGTTGGTCTGAATACAACGAGAGCTTCGGCAGTCCCGGTCTCTCGGGCGTGATTGACGTGCTGATGCCCAGCGTGATCGGCCAGGATCCGATGGCGCTCGAGCTCATCAACGCCGTGCTTGCCACACGCTCGACCCAATCTCGCGGCGGCGTGGTGCGCCAGGCGATCGCGGCGATCGAGAACGCGCTGCTCGACATCAAGGGCAAGGCGCTCGGCGTGCCCGTCTATCAACTGTTCGGCGGCAAGTTGCGCGAGCGCATTCCCGTCTACTGGTCACATTGCGGCTCGTACCGCATGCGCAACGCTGAGCTGGTCGGCGAGCCCGCCGTGCGCACCTACGACGACATGACCAGGGTCGGCGCCGAGGTGAAGGCCAAGGGCTTCAGCGGCCTCAAGACCAATATCGCGATCGAGATCGATGGCCTGATCCAGGCCTATCGGCCGGGCTTCGTCGTCGGCCGCGGCTTTCCCGAGCGCAACTGGGACGCCTTCATCGCGCGCAGCGCGGCGAAGACGGTCGAAGCCTTCCGCAAGGGCTGCGGACCCGATGTCGGCATCATGCTCGACACCAACTTCCATTTCCGTACCGAAGGCTTCCGGCGCATCGCCGAGGCGGTCGGACCGACCGGCCTGACCTGGCTCGAGCTTGATGCGCACGATCCGAGGTCGATCGCCCTGATCCGCCGCGACTCGCCGTGCCCGATCGCCTCGGGCGAGACGTTGCTCGAGCGGCGCGACTTCCGGCCCTATCTCGAGGCCTACGCCTTCGACACCGCGATCGTCGACGTGGTGTGGAACGGCTTCTACGAGTCGCTGAAGATCGCGGCGATGGCCGAGGTTTATGAGGTGAACGTCGCGCCGCACAATTTCTATGGCCATCTCGCGTCCGCTATCAGCGCGCATTTCTGCGCCGCCGTGCCGAACTTCCGCGTCATGGAGATCGATATCGACAGCGTGAAGTGGCGCGACGAGTTCTTCACTGTGGCGCCGACGATCGAGAACGGCGACTACGTCCTGCCGACCGGCCCCGGCTGGGGTGTGGAGGTCAACGAGGCCGCAGTGCGTGCGCGCCCACCCACAGCGGCAAGCGGCGGTATTTGAAGCGGATTTCGCGAGCGTCTACTTCAGCTTCACCCCGACCACCCGCAGCAGTCCGTCCGGCATCGGTTTGAAGCCCTCGACCCGGTCGGTGGACGCGATCAGGTACTGCGGGTGGAAGAGGTAGATGATCCAGCCGTTCTGCAGGAACTTGCCGGCCAGCTTCTCGTAGGCGGCATTGCGCCCGGCCAGATCGCTGGCGGTGCGCGCCTGCTCGAGATAGGCGTCGACGTCCTTGTCGCAATACTTGCCCATGTTCATCGGGCCGTTGCAGCTTTGGTAGAGCACGGTATTGCCGTCCGGATCGATGCGACCGCTCCAGGCGTTCATATAGAGCTGGTACTCTCCGTCCTCGGCCTGCTTCTGCGCCGTCGCCGCCTCGGTCACGCGCAGCTTCAGGTCGAAGCCCGCCTCGGCGACCATCGCCTGCAGCACCTCGGCGACGGCCTGCGGCTCGGCTCCGCTGGTCACCATGAAGTCGATCGTCACCGGCGTCTTGACGCCCGCTTCCTGCATCAGCGCCTTGGCCTTGGCGAGGTCGCGCTTGGGGACGGGGAAGGCCTTCTGATAGAATGGGCTCTGCGGGTTGACCCACTGGTTGCCCGGTACGAACTCGCCGTTGAAGACAACCTGGTTGAGGGCGTCGCGGTCGATGGCAAGCTCGAAG
The DNA here is from genome assembly GCF_965279465.1 of Reyranella sp. Lineage (NCBI taxonomy): Bacteria > Pseudomonadati > Pseudomonadota > Alphaproteobacteria > Hyphomicrobiales > Reyranellaceae > Reyranella > Reyranella sp. The sequence continues at coordinate 351,474 of NZ_OZ257242.1, read as the reverse complement.
GCCTGCCGCACCCTGGCGTCCTTGCCCAGCGGATTGTTCGACTTCGGACCGTTGTTCACGTTAATCAGCAGGCCGAACCAGCCGAGCGACGTCGCCTTGCTGAGCCGCAGTTTCGGGTTGGAGCGGACGTCCTTGATGTCGGTCGCCAGTACGCGCTCGATCAGGTCGAGCGAGCCGGACTTGAGATTGGCCAGGCGAATCGTCGAATCGACGATCGGACGGTAGGTGATCCTGTCGATGAAGACCTGGTCCTTGTTCCAGTAGTCGGCAAACTTCTCGACCACGATGCGGTCCTGGGCAATGCGCTCGACGAACTTGTAGGGGCCGGCACAGACCGGATGGAGCGCGAACTTGTCGCCCGCCGCCTCGGTCGCCTTGGGCGCCATCATCATGCCGGCGCGGTCGGTGAGCTGGGCCAGCAACGGCGAGAACGGCGCCTTGAGGTTGAGCTTTATGGTCAACGGATCGATCACCTCGACGGAGTCCACGACGCTGATCTCGGAGCGGCGGAACGAGCCTTTCATGGTGAGATGGCGATCGAGGCTGTACTTGGCCGCCGCCGCATCGAACGCCTCTCCGTTGTGGAACTTCACGCCGGGGCGGAGCTTCATCGTCACCGTCTTGCCGTCGGCCGAGGTTTCCGAGCCGAGCGCGAGCTGCGGCACGATGTTGCCCTTCTCGTCGATGTCGAACAGCTTGTCGCAGATCGAGGCGAACATGATGCGCGTCGTATAGAAGCGCGAGAGCGTCGGATCGAGCACGTCGCCGTCGTCGCCCAGCCCGATGCGCAGATTGGTCTGCGCCATCGCCCCCAGGGGCGCGCCGACGGCAAAGAGGGAAAGGGCAGCTGCCAGAACGATCCGTCGCATCACGCCTCCATACTTACTTCAACTTGAGTCCCACAACGCGAATGATGCCGTCCGACACGGGCCGATAGCCCTCCAGCCGCGCGCTGTGCGTGACCAGGTTCTGCGGATGGTAGAGGTAGAGGATCCAGCCCTTGTCGAGGAAACGCTCGGCGACCTTGCGGTAGATCGCCTTGCGCGCCTCGACATCCGTGGCGGCACGCGCCTCCTGGTGCCAGCCGTCGAGCTCCTTGTCGCAATACTTGGCCATGTTCTGCGGTGCGCCGCAGGTCTGGTAGATCACCGAGTTGCCGTCGGGATCGCTGCGTCCGCTCCAGGTCAGGCCGTAGAGCTGGAAGTCGCCGTCCTCGCCCGCCTTCAGCGCGGTCGCCACCTCGGTGACGCGGATCTTCAGGTCGAAGCCTGCTTCCGCCGCCATCGACTGCACCACCTCGGCGACGGCGCGTGCCTCCGGCGCGTTGTTGACCATGTAGTCGATGCTGAGCTTGCCGGTGATGCCGGCCTCCTTCATCAGCGCCTTCGCCTTGGCGAGGTCGCGCTTGGGGATCGGAAAATCCTTCTGGTAGTACGGGCTCTGGGGGCTGATCCACTGATTGCCCGGCACGAACTCGCCGTTGAAGACGACCTGGTTGATCGCGTCGCGGTCGAGACTGAGCTCGAACGCCTTGCGCACGCGCGGGTCCTTGCCCAGCGGGTTGTTCGACTTCGCCCCGTTGTCCTGGTTGATCATCAGCCCGAACCAGGCGAGCGATACCGAGTTGGCGAGCTTGAGCTTGGGATCGGCCCGTACGGTCGGAATGTCGGTCGCCAGGATGCGTTCGGTCAGGTCGATGCCACCAGAGCGCAGGTTGGCCAGGCGCACGGTCGTGTCGACGATCGGCAAGTAGGTAATCTTGTCGATGAAGACCTGGTCCTTGTTCCAATAGTCGGCAAACTTCTCGACGACGATGCGGTCCTGCTGCACCCGCTCGACGAACTTGTAGGGTCCGGCACAGACTGGCTTCAGCCCGAACTTGTCGCCGGCAGCTTCGGCCGCCTTCGGCGAGACGATCATGCCGGCGCGGTCGGTCAGCTGGGCCAATAGCGGCGAAAAGGGTGCCTTGAGGTGCAGCTTGACGGTCAGGGGATCGGCGACCTCCACGCTGTCGATGGTGCCGATCTCGGGCTTGCGGAACGAGCCCTTCATCGTCAGGTGGCGATCGATGCTGTACTTGGCGGCCTCCGCCGTCAGCGGCTCGCCGTCGTGGAACTTCACACCCGGGCGAAGCTTGATCGTGACGGTCTTGCCGTCGGCCGAGGTCTCGTGGCTGAGCGCGAGCTGCGGGACGATGGCGAGCTTCTCGTCGATGTCGAACAGCTTGTCGCACAGCGAGGCGAAGACGATCCGGCCGGTGTAGGTGCGCGACAGGGTTGGATCGAGCACGTCCGGATCGTCGCCGATGCCGATGCGCAGATGGCCCTGCGCCAGCGCACTACCCGCGCCGAGGCACAGGACAAAAGACAAAAAAAACCGACGCGCCGTCTTGCCCATGAGTCGCTCCCTGCATCCGCCGTGCCATTGTGGCCGGGGGATCAGGCAGCGGAAGCGTAAATCCGATCGAGGTCGCTATCGTCGTAGGCGTATTCGGTCGAACAGAACTCGCACTTCACGGCAACTTTACCGCTCGCATCGCGCAGGTCGTCGAGCTCTTCGCGCTTGATCGAGCGCAACACGCGATCGATTCGTTCACGGCTGCAGCGGCAGCGCGCCACGAGCGGCCGACGCTCGAACTGTCGCGGCCGCTCGAGATGGAACAGGCGGTAAAGCAGCGTCGGGCCCGAAAGGGCCGGGTCGAGCATCTCCGCCTCGGTCGCCGAGGCCATCAGGATCACTGCCTTGCGCCAGTCGTCCTCGCGCTGCTCCTGGTCGATGTCCACGCGGCCCGCATCGAACTCGGGCATCTGCTGCACCATCAGGGCCGCGCCGCGCCAGTGAGGCGTGCCAGTCGTGACGTGGCGTTTGGCTACGATCTTGATGCCGGTCGGCAGCTGCTCGGACTGGCGGAAGTAAGTATGGGCACAGTCGGCCAGGGTCGCGCCCTCGAGCGGCACGACGCCCTGATAGCGCTCGGTATGCTGGCCCTGGTCGACGGTGAAGGTGAGGCGGCCCTGGCCGAACAGCTTCGGCACATAACCGTCGGGCGCATCGCTGTTGCCGGCGCCCAGAGCGATGGCCAGCTTCCACGAATCGAACAACGCATAGCCGCGCAGCGCGCCGTCGGTCGTGAGGTCGGTCACCAACAGGCGGATCGGCCCGTCACCGGTGATCTGCAGGGTGAAGATCCCATCGTATTTGAGCGAGGTGGCCAGGCAGGCGCACAGCACCATCGCCTCGGCAAGCGGCCGTGCCACCGCCAGGGGATAGCCGTGGCGTTCGATGATGGCGTCGAGCGTGGGTCCAAGCCGCACCAGGCGACCGCGTGCGCCCAACGCATCGAGTTGGAAAGGAAGGACGTGGTCGTCGTTCATGCTCCCGGCCTTCCCGGGCAACTTACTTCAAGGGCCCTTCCGCTGGGAGCGCGGCTCTCCAGAGCCGCTCTTCCTTCGGCTGACCCCGTCGCATGAGCGGCTCTGGAGAGCCGCGCTCCCAGCATGACGTCCTCAGGGACGGACATCCGCTTTACGACAGGCACCACGCGAGGATGCTCTTCTGCGCGTGCAGGCGGTTCTCGGCCTCGTCGAATACGACGGACTGCGGCCCGTCGATCACCTCGGCAGTGACCTCCTCGCCGCGATGGGCGGGCAGGCAGTGCATGAAGATTGCGTCAGGCTTGGCCGCCGACATCAGGCGCTTGTCGACCTGGTAGCCGCGCAGGAGGTTGTGCCGTCGCGTGGCGCCGGCGCTCTGCGGATCCTCGTCGCCCATCGACACCCAGGTGTCGGTGACGACGCAGTCGGCATTGCGCACGATCGCTTCGGGATCGTGGCCGATGGTGATGCGGCCGTTCGACCGCTCCGCCCATTGCACGACGTCTTTCGGCGGCACGAGCTCGGGCGGGCAGGCGACGCGCAATTCGAAATCGAACTGCACGGCGGCATGGATCCAAGAGGTCGCCATGTTGTTTCCGTCGCCCGACCAGGCAACCGACTTGCCCTGGATCGAGCCGCGATGCTCCTCGTAGGTCATGACGTCGGCCATGAGCTGGCAGGGATGGGTCTTGTCGGTGAGGCCGTTGATCACCGGCACCGTGGCGTACTTCGCCATCTCGAGGAGCTTCTCCTCGACCGTCGTGCGCATCATGATGATGTCGACATAGCGTGACAGCACGCGCGCGGTATCGGCGATTGTCTCGCCTCGCCCGAGCTGGGTGTCGGTGCGGCCCAGCATGATCGTCTGGCCGCCGAGCTCGCGCATGCCGACCTCGAACGACACGCGGGTGCGTGTCGACGGTTTCTCGAAGATCATCGCGAGGGTCTTGCCGCCCAACGGCTTCTCATGACCGCCGTTGGCGCGTGCCTTCTTCATCGCCTTGCCGTGATCGAGGATCTGACGAAGCGCCTTGGGATCGACCTGGTCGAGGTCGAGGAAGTGCTTGGGTGTCGCCATGGCTGCCTACTCGGCGGCCTTGGCGCCCGCCTCGAACGACTGCGCAGCCTGGCTCAGGAGGTCGATGCCCTCGTCGAGGGCTGCCTTGTCGGCGATCAGCGCCGGGAAGACACGGATCACGTTCTCGCCTGCGGGCGGTACCAGCATGCCGAGCGACTGCAGACGATTCACCATGTCGCCCGCGGGCACCGCCGGGGTGCATTGCAGACCCTGCAGGAAGCCCATGCCGCGCTGCTCGACATAGACCGTCGGATGCTTCTTCACGAGGCCCTCGAGCTGGCCCTTCAGATACTCGCCGCGCTCGCGCACGCCGTCGATGAAGCCGGGCTTGAGCAGCTCGTCGAGCACCGCGTTGGCGACGCCCGTGGCCAGCGGATTGCCGCCGTAGGTCGAGCCGTGCGTGCCGGGCACCATGCCGACCGCAGCCTTCTCGGTTGCCATGAAGGCGCCGATCGGGAAGCCGCCGCCCATGCCCTTGGCGATCGCCGCGACGTCGGGCTTCACGCCCGACCAGTCGTAGCCCCACATCTTGCCGGTCCGGCCGAATCCGGTGTGGATCTCGTCGTAGAACAGCAGCAGGCCGAACTCGTCGCAGATCGCGCGCAGGTCCTTGAGGAACTGCGTGGTCGTGGCGCGAATGCCGCCTTCGCCCTGGATCGGCTCGACCAGGATGCCGGCGGTCTCGTCGTCGATCATGTCGCGCACGACGTTGGTGTTGTTGAGCGGCGCGTGCTTGTAGCCGGGCGCCGGCGGGCCGAAGCCTTCGAGGTACTTCTCGTTGCCCGTCGCTGCGAGCGCGTTCAGCAGCCGGCCGTGGAACGCCGCCTGGAAGGCGATGATCTTGTACCGTCCGGGCTTGCCGTTCATGTACTGATACTTGCGGATCAGCTTGATGCCGCCTTCGATCGCTTCCGCACCGGAGTTGCAGAAGAACATCGTGTCGGCGAACGACACCTCGGTCAACCGCTTGGCCAGCTTCTCGCCGTTGCCGATGCGGAACAGGTTCGAGGTGTGCCACAGCTTCTGGCCCTGCTCGGTCAGCGCCTTGACCAGGGCAGGGTGGCAGTGGCCCAGTGCGTTCACGGCGATGCCGGAGGTAAAGTCCAAGTAACGTCGGCCGTCCGTCGCGTAGAGATAGTTGCCCTCTCCGCGTTCGAACACGACGTCCTTGCGACCGTACGTCGGCATCACAGCCGTAATCACGATAGACCTCCTCCAAAAGGAAAACCTCGCCGGGGCCGGCGCTTCCGGGACGGAAGTACCGGCTTTTGGCGAGGGGCCGGCACTATCGGACCGGGGGCAGGGGGTGTCAACTTTGCCGCACCAGCCGGATAGGGTGCCTTGAGGGGGCCTGACCCCTCTGCTAGGAGACCCGCCTTCCCTCAGAAAACAGGTCATGAGCTTGCTTCCCACCCGCAACCGTCAGCTCGCCTTGCGCCGCGCCGGCTTCCGGTCGGTGCCGGAGATGCTCGACTATGCGGCCCAGGGGGAGACCGGTGTCACCTTCTACAGCGCACGGGGCGAGCAGCTCTCGGCTCTGCCTTGGAAAGAGGTGCGCCACCGCGCCCACGTCGTGGCACGCAAGCTTATCGGGGCTGGATTTGCCCGTGGCGAGCGACTGCTGATCACCGCCGATACCTGGCCCGGCTTCTTCGATGCTTTCTTCGGCGCGCAGTATGCCGGCCTGTTGCCGGTGCCGGTGTCAATTCCGGTCGGAATCGGTGGTAAGGAGGCCTATCTCGACCAGCTTCGTCGCCAGCTCGCGGCCTCTGGCGCGGTCGCCGCGATCGGTCTCGACGATCTGGCAGGCTTCCTCGCCGATGCCGCGGCCGAATTTCCTGCGGTCCGTCTCCACGGCGGCATGGATGCGATCGATGGCTTGGCGGAGAAACCCGTCGATCTGCGACCGTTCCAGCCCGACGAGCTCTGCTACATCCAGTTCTCTTCCGGCAGCACGCGCCATCCGCATGGCGTGCAGATCACCCAGGCGGCCCTGATGGCCAATCTGGCCGGCATGGTCGGCCCGGCCGGCCTCGATATCGTCAGTGGCGATCGGGCGGCGAGCTGGCTGCCGCTGTATCACGACATGGGCTTGATCGGCTTCACCTTTGCACCGCTCTCGGCCCAGCTCTCGATCGATTACCTGACGCCGCGCGACTTCGCCCGCCGGCCGATGCAGTGGCTCAACATCATCGCGCGTAACCGCGCCACCGTCTCCTATAGCCCGAGCTTCGGCTACGACCTCGCGGTGCGCCGCGGGGCGGCGCAGCTGCCGGCCGATCTCGACCTGTCCTGCTGGCGCCATGCCGGGATCGGCGGCGACATGGTCCGGGCCGGTGTGCTGGAGCGCTTCGCGGAGACGTTCGAACCGCGCGGCTTCAGGCGCTCGGCCTTCATCCCGAGCTACGGCATGGCCGAAGTCTGCCTTGCCATCACCTTCAGCCCTGGTGGAATGGGTGCGCGCACCGATACGGTCGACCGTGTCCTGCTTTCGGAGGCGCAGCGCGCCCAGCCGGCGCCCGATCCCGGTGATTCGATGCGCGCCCGGCGCTTCGTGATCTGCGGCAAGGTGCTGCCCGGCCATCGGCTCGAAGTCCGCGACGAGGCTGGCCGCCTGTTGTCCGATCGAGCGGTGGGCCGCATTTTCGTCAGGGGACCGAGCGTCATGCCGGGTTACTTCGGCGAGCCCGAGGCCAGCCGCGAAGTGCTGTCGCCCGACGGTTGGCTCGACACCGGCGACCTCGGCTACATGCTGGACGGCGAGATCGTCGTCACCGGCCGGGCCAAGGACCTGATCATCGTCAACGGCCGCAATGTGTGGCCGCAGGATATCGAATGGGCGCTCGAGGCCCGGAGGATCGTGAAAAGCGGCGATGCGGCAGCCTTCTCGGTCGATACCGGCGAAGGCGAACGGGTCGTCGTCGCGGTGCTGGCGCGGGTTTCCGGCGATGAGGCGAGGACGGCGCTGGTCCGCGATGTCGCCGGAGCCGTGCGCGAGTCAGCCGTGGTCGACTGTGATGTGGTGCTGGTGCCACCGACCATGGGCCTGCCCATGACCTCCTCGGGCAAGCTCTCGCGCTCGCGCACCAAGGCCAACTACCTCGCGGGCCATTACGAACCGAAGCCCGCCGCAGCCTGACATGCGGTTGGCGGCGGTCACCGGTGCGACCGGCTTCGTCGGCCCCCATCTCATCGCTGCCCTGGCGCGACACGGCTGGAAGCTGCGGCTGCTGATCCGGCGCTGGACGCCCTTGCCCTCGCTGGCTGGAGTCGGTGCTGAGATCGTCTGGGGCGATCTGTCGGACGAGGCGGCCTTGCGCCGGCTGGTCGAGGGTGCCGACGCCGTGGTCCATGCCGCCGGCGTCATCAAGGCGCGCCGGACGAAGGACTTCGACGCGATCAACCGGGACGGCACGGCCAGGGTCTCGTCTGTAGCAGCGAATATTCCCTTCCTGCTCCTGTCGTCACTGGCGGCCCGGGAGCCCCAGCTCTCGCCCTATGCCGCCAGCAAGCGCGCGGCGGAGGAGGTTGTTGCCCGGCGGACCGGGCCCTGGCTCACCGTCCGGGCGCCGGCCGTCTACGGACCGGGCGACCGCGAGACCCTGGCCTATTTCAAGATGGCGGCGTGCGGTTTCGCCCTTCAACCCAATCGGCCGGGCGCCAGGCTCTCCCTGATCCATGTCGAGGACCTGGCCGAGGCATTGGCCCTCGCCGTCGCTCGACCATTGCCGTCCACCGTCTGTGAAATCGATGATGGTCGGCCGGGAGGTTACAGCCATGAGGACATGGCCGCGGCTGCGGCGAGCGCGCTCGGCCGGCGGGTCTATCCTCTGCGAATCCCCCAGGGGCTCATTGGGGCGGTCGCGGCCCTCAACAGCCTTCGCCGGTCGGCGCAGATTTTAACCCCGGCAAAGGTGCGGGAATTGTTCCATCCCGACTGGGTGGCCCATGATCGGGGCGTGACAGCAGCGACGGGGTTCTCGGCGCGTTATGACCTGACGAAAGGCTTCCGCCACACGATCTGGTGGTATCGCTCTTGCGGTTGGCTTTAGTTAGGTGTGAAACACGGCGTAACAAATTGTTATTTCACTAGGATTTGGTGTTTCTGTCACATAGGGCCTGTCCGATCCCCTCGGCACCGGAGAACTGGTTTGAGCACCGCCCATAATCTGATCGTCGAAAACGACGACGCCCCCCTCTCGCTTCGCCGTCACCCGACGCGCGGCGAGGTGATGTCCGAGATCTGCATGCAGCTCGACGCGTTCCGCAGCGATGACGCACAGGTCATCCGTGGCGCCACCGTCATTTCCAAGGACCTGAGCATCGATTCACTCGCGGTCATGGACATGATCATGGAGCTCGAGGACAGGTTTGACGTGTCCATCCCGATGAACACCGTGGCTGAAATCCACACCGTCGACGAGCTCACCGATACGATTCTGAAGCTCGCTGCCCGGCGTTAATCCGCCATGGGCCTGTTTGACCGGCACGCCGGGCTGCTGGACGCCTATCGCGACGTCCGCACCACCGGCGCGGACCCGTTCCAGATTCGCATGGAACGGGTGCTGTCGCCGACCGAAGCCATCATCGACGGCAAGAAGTGCCTGACGGTCGGCACCAATAACTATTTCGGCCTGACGTTCGATCCGTCCTGCATGCAGGCGGCGATCGACGCCATCAAGGCCGAAGGCACCGGTACGACCGGCTCGCGCATCGCCAATGGCAGCTACAGCGAGCATGTCGCGCTCGAGGACGAGATCGCCGCGTTCTACGGCAAGAAGCACTGCATGGTCTTCACGACCGGCTACCAGGCCAATCTCGGTGTGATCTCCACCCTGGCCGGCCCGGAGGACTTCCTGCTCATCGACGCCGACAGTCACGCCTCGATCTATGATGCCTGCAAGCAGACCCAGGCGGAGGTCGTGCGCTTCAAGCACAACGACCCGGCAAGCCTCGAAGCCCGCCTGCGCCGGCTCGGCGACAAGCCGGGTAACCGACTGGTCGTGCTCGAGGGCATCTATTCGATGCTGGGCGATTCCGCGCCGCTCAAGGAATTCGTCGCGGTCTGCAAGAAATACGGCGCCTACGTGCTCGTCGACGAGGCCCATTCGCTGGGCGCGCTAGGTGAGAACGGCCGCGGCCTGTGCGAGGCGGCGGGCGTGCTCGACGACTGTCATTTCATCGTCGGCACCTTCTCCAAGACCCTGGGCGCGATCGGCGGCTACTGCGTTTCGAACGATCCCGACTTCGACATCCTGCGCGTCACGGTGCGGTCCTACATGTTCACCGCCTCCCTGCCGCCCTCGATCGTGGCGTCGGTGCGCCAGGCGCTGAAGGTGGTCAAGGCGCGGCCCGAGCTGCGCAGACAGCTCTGGGACAATGTCACTACGCTTTATGATGGGCTGGCGGCGCAGGGCTTCAAGCTCGGGCCCGAGCATGGGCCCGTGGTCGGCGTCCATCTGCCGGACCGTATGACCGCGATCGGCTTCTGGCGCGCCATGCTCGATGCCGGCATCTACGTGAACGTCGCCGTGCCGCCGGCCACGCCCAACGGCGTGTCGCTGCTGCGCTGCTCGCTCTGTGCCGTGCACACGAAGGAGCAGCTCGAGCACATGATCGAGGTCATGACCGGCATCGGCCGCCAGATGGGCGTGCTCGCGCCCAAACTGCGGGCGGCCGGCTAGCACATCGCACCCGTCTCATTCCTCCCTGCGTTGCGCGCAGGGAGGAAGTCAGAAAGGTCCATGTTCACGCTCGCCCATCTGTCCGACCCGCACCTGCCGATGCCGCAGGCCAGTCCGGTGCAGCTCCTGAACAAGCGCGCCACGGGCTATTACAACTGGTGGCGTCATCGCGTGCATCTGCATGTGCCCGAGGCGCTAGCGGGCATCGTCGCCGATATCAAGGCGCAGAAACCGGACCACATCGCCCTGACCGGCGATCTCGTGAACGTCGCCCTGCCGCAGGAATTCCGCCGCGCCGCCGGGTGGCTCGCCGCCTTCGATACGCCCGACCGCATCACCGTCATACCCGGCAACCACGATGCCTATGTGCCGATTCCGTGGGCCGAGAGCATGGGCCTGTGGGGTGCCTATATCGCCAGCGACGGCGAACCGCCGGCGGCGAGCTTCGATGTCTTCCCGACCGTGCGCCGACGCGACGGTATCGCCCTGATCGGCCTGTCGACCGGCGTACCCAAGCCGCCGCTGCTGGCGACCGGAGATCTCGGTGAGACCCAGATCGCGCGCGCCGAGCGCCTGCTCGCGGAGACGGGCCGCGAGGGCCTGTGCCGCATCGTGCTGATCCATCACCCGCCGCTCACCGACCAGTCGCGCTGGAAACATCTTACGGACGCCGATGCCTTTCAGGCGGTGATCCGCCGGGTCGGCTGCGAGGCGATCCTGCACGGCCACAACCACCGCAGTGAGATTGCGCGCATCGCCGGCCCGAAAGGCGCGGTGCCGGTGCTGGGCGTCTCCTCGGCGTCCGCGGCGCGTGGCAGCAAGTACGGCCGCGCGCGCTATCATCTCCTGCGCATCGAGCGCGAAGGCCAGAGCTGGCGTCTCCAGATGCAGATCCGCGCGCTCACGGCCGACGACCGTGGCTGTGAGCCCGATGGCGACCTTGTGTTCCACAGTTCCGACACCGCGGACATGGTAGCCTGAGCAGAGCATGCCAAACTCGGAAATCGTCGTTGCGCCGGTCGAGAGCAAGGCCGACCTCAAGGCCTTCATCCAGCTTCCGGTGCGGCTGTACGCCGGTCACAAGGGCTACACTCCCCACCTGAACGTGGAGCGGCAGGAAGCTTACTCGCCCAAGAAGAATCCGCTGTTCCAGCACGTCGAGGTCCAGCTTTTCCTCGCCCGGCGCGCCGGGCGTGTGGTCGGCCGCATCTCGGCGCAGGTCGACCGCGCCTATCTCGAGCGCTACGCCGACGACACCGGCCACTTCGGCAGCCTGGTGGCCGAGGATGATCCGACGATCTTTGCCGCATTGTTCGCCGCGGCCGAGAACTGGCTGCGGCAGAAGGGCATGAAGCGCAGCACCGGCCCGTTCAGCCTGTCGGTCAACGAGGAGGTCGGCCTGCTGGTGAGCGGCTTCGACAGCACGCCGATGCTGATGGTGCCTTACGACCCGCCCTATTCGGGCGCGCGGGTCGAGGCCAACGGCTACGCCAAGATCAAGGATCTGTTCTCCTACAACTACGACGTCCAGAATGCGCCCGAGACCATCGGCAAGAAGCTGATGGCGCGGGCGGGCATGGGCGAGCGGGTCAAGGTGCGCAGCGCCAACATGAAGATGTTCGACGCCGAGGTGCGCACCATCGTCGGCATCTTCAACGACGCCTGGAGCGACAACTGGGGCTTTGTGCCCTTCACCCAGGCCGAGATCGACCACGCCGCCAAGGCGTTCGGGCCGGTGATCGTGCCGGAGCTCGCCGTCTTCGTAGAGGTCGACGACGAGGCGGTCGCCTTCATCGTGGCGCTCACCAACCTCAACGAGGCGATCGAGGATCTTGGCGGCAGGCTCGGGCCCATCAATCTGGCGAAGCTTTTGTGGCGCCTCAAGATTGCCGGCGTCGGCAGCACGCGCGTGCCGCTGATGGGGGTGAAGAAGAAGTTCCGCAACCATCCGCTGATGGGCGCGGGGCTCGCCATGATGGCGATCGACCAGCTGCGCCAGAACGGCAAGCGGCTCGGCAAGACGACGGCCGAGCTGGGCTGGATCCTCGAGGACAACAAGGCGACCAACAACATCATCCGTTCGGTCGGCGGCGTGCACTACAAGACCCACCGCATCTACGAGAAGGCGCTGGGTTGAGCGACCCCCGCAGCGTGATCATCCTCTTCCGGACCGCGAGCTTCCAGCTCGCTCATGAGCTTGAGCGAGCTGGAAGCTCGCGGTCCGGAAGACGATGACGGCACATCCTTCCGCCTTCGCTCCCCTCGCCAACCGCGCCTTCCTCGGCCTCTGGATCGCCAACCTGCTATCCAACATCGGCGGCTGGATGCAGACCACCGGGGCGGCGTGGGAGATGACCGGCCTGACGACCGAGCCGATCTACGTGGCGCTGCTCGCGGCGGCCGGCACGCTGCCGATGTTCCTGTTCTGCTTCCTGGCTGGAATTCTCGCCGATCGCTTCGAGCGGCGGCGCTACATTATTGTCTGCCAGTTCTGGATGATGGGCGTCGCCGGCGTGCTGGCCGTGCTGGCGTTCTTCGGGCAGCTCAGCGCCATCAACCTCGTCGTGCTGAGCTTCTGCATGGGCCTTGGTAACGCCATGAATGCGCCCGCCTGGCACGCCGTCGTGCCGGAGATCGTTTCCGGACCGCAGCTCCGGCCGGCGATCGCGCTGAACTCGGCAGGCTTCAATCTGGCTCGCACGATTGGACCGGTGGTCGGCCAGATCCTGCTCGGGCTGGTCGGTGTCTTCCTGCTCTTCGCCATCAACACCGTGACCTATATCGGTGTCATCTTCGCGCTACGGGCCTGGAAGCGGCCGGCCGAGGCGCACGCTTCCCAGCGTCGAGAAGGCTTTCTGGAGGCCGCTCACACGGGCATCGCTTTCGTGCGCGGCTCCGCCGAGCTCAAGGCGATCTTTGCTCGAGGCCTGTGTTTCTTCGTGCCGGGTATTGCGATGGGCACTCTGCTTCCGGTCATTGGCCGCTTCGAGCTTAAGCTCGACGAATTCACCTTCGGCATCCTCTACGCCGTGTTCGGCGTCGGTGCGGTCGCCGGCGCCCTGTCGATGCCCATGGTTAATCGACTGCTCGGCGCCGATCGCGCCAACATCTGGGCGATGGGAATCACCGCTGTCGCCACGCTGGTGGCGGCGCTGGACATGACGCCGCTCGTGGTCGGCATTGTCGTCGCCTTGAACGGTGCCTGCTGGATGACGGTCATCGCCAACAACGGCGCGGCAGTGCAAATGATCCTGCCCAACTTCATGCGAGCACGTGGCATGGCAGTGCACCAGATGGTTTTCTTCGGCGCCATGGTCGCAGGCTCGCTGCTCTGGGGCAAAGTCGCGGACCTGTGGAGTGTGCAGGCCGCGCTCATCGCCTCGTCGCTCGCTCTCGCGCCGCTCACGGTGCTCGCTGCATTGATTCGACTCCCCGGCTCCTCGATGCCGCGCAGCTGAGAGGCAACCTCGCGGCGCGCCAACGTGTTGTCTTCACCACAAGAGCCTCAGAAATTTCCCCGGTGGGGCAGAATCCGCTTGTAACGTCGGCCATTAGTTGTAGATACCAATCCAAGACGCCCACGCACGTGCCGCTGGCCCTTAGTGGTTACGCAACGACGGAAAGTGTTCTTTTTGGCAGTGCCGGCGAAAGCCGGGTCCGGGAAGGAGCTTCTGATGATTGCTTACCGCGCGGGGCGTCGTCCCCGCTATTATGTCATTGGCCTGGCGGTGAGCCGGGCCACATCGTTCGAGCTTCCGCCCAAGCGGTTTATCTCCCCGTCGAGTATGGGCTGACGCACGCTGCCTCCACGGCACCGGCGTCATCTACTCGCCTCTCGAACAATTTGACGTTTTAGACGGGGAACCCCCCAGTAATGACCGAGCGTATTTTTCGTTACCTGCGCGAGCAGCAGCCCGAGACGCCTCTTCTCGTGGTGGATCTCGACGTGGTCGAGAACAACTTCCGCCGCATGCGCGAGCTGTTGCCGGCGGCGCACATTTTCTATGCGGTGAAGGCTAACCCGGCTGCGCAGATTCTGTCGCGCCTGGGAACCGCCGGCTCCAAGTTCGACGCTGCTTCGCGCGGCGAGATCGAGCTGGTGCAGGCTGCCGGCGTTGCAGCCGATCGCATTTCCTTCGGCAACACGATCAAGAAGGAGAAGGACATCGCCTGGGCCTACCAGCAGGGCGTGCGCCTCTTCGCCTTCGACAGCGAGGCGGAGCTGCAGAAGCTCGTTCGCGTCGCGCCGGGGGCAAAGGTATTCTGCCGCGTGCTGGTCGATTGCGGCGGCGCCGAGTGGCCGCTCAGCAAGAAGTTCGGCTGCACGCCGGAGATGGCCAAGGATCTGCTGCGCAAGGCGCAGGAGTGGGGGCTCGATGCCTACGGCATCTCGTTCCACGTCGGCAGCCAGCAGACCGATCTCGACCAGTGGGATCGTGCGCTCGCACAGGTGTCGCAGATGTTCTTCGCGCTCGCCGAGCAGGGCGTCGACTTGCGCATGGTCAATCTGGGCGGCGGCTTCCCCGCGCGCTATCGCGCCGAGGTCAACGGCATCGAGGCTTACTGCGAGGCGGTGACCCGCGCACTGGTGCGCCACTTCGGCAACCACATGCCGGAGGTCATCATCGAGCCGGGCCGCTCCATGGTGGGCGACGCCGGCGTAATCCAGAGCGAGGTCGTTCTGGTCTCGCGCAAGGCGGCCAACGACCGCAAGCGCTGGGTTTATCTCGACATCGGCAAGTTCTCCGGCCTGGCCGAGACGATGGACGAGAGCATCAAGTACCGCCTGCGCACCGCGCGCGACGGCACGCGCGTCGGCCCGGTCGTCCTGGCCGGTCCGACCTGCGACTCGGCCGATATCCTCTATGAGAAGACTGAGTACAAGCTGCCGCTGGCGTTGAAACCCGGCGACAAGGTCGAGATTCTCTCGACCGGCGCCTACACGACGACCTACTCGTCGGTGGCGTTCAACGGCTTCGCCCCTTTGAAGGCGATCTGTATCTAGCCTCTCTCCCTTCACGGAGACGAAACACGGGGCCTTGAGAAAGGCCCCGTTGTCGTTCTAGGACCAAACTCGAGAGAAAGGACAAGGGGGCATCATGGCCAAGAAGTCCAAGAAGAAAGCCTACAAGAAGCACGCCGCGTTCGGCGGCCGCATGGTGATGATCGGCTTCGGCTCGATCGGCCAGGGCGTGCTGCCGCTGATCTTCCGCCATATCGACATCAAGCCCGAGCAGATCACCATCATCTCGGCCGAGGATCGCGGTGGCCTGAAGGAGACCGAGCGCTATGAGGTCAAGTTCATCAAGAAGCGCCTGACCCAGGAGAATTTCCGCCAGGTGCTCGACAAGCGGATCGGCAAGGGCGACTTCCTGGTCAACCTGTCGGTCGAGGTCGCCTCGACGGCGCTGGTCGAGTTCTGCCAGGAGAAGGGTGCGCTCTACATCGACACGTGTATCGAACCCTGGCCGGGCGGCTACACCGATCCCACCCTGTCGGTCTCGCGGCGCTCGAACTATGCGCTGCGCGAGACCATGCTGGCGCTCAAGCCCAAGTACGAGGGCGGACCAACGGCGGTGATTGCGCACGGCGCCAACCCGGGCCTGGTTTCACACTTCGTGAAGCAGGCGCTGGTCAATCTCGCCAAGGACATCGGCATGGACGCGGGGACCCCCACCACCCGCGAAGGCTGGGGCCGGCTGGCGCGCGACCTCGGCGTCAAGGTGATCCACGTCGCCGAGCGCGACACGCAGGTCTCCAAGAAGCCCAAGAAGGTCGGCGAGTTCGTCAACACCTGGTCGATCGACGGCTTCGTCTCGGAAGGCAGCCAGCCGGCCGAGATGGGCTGGGGCACGCACGAGAAGCTGCTGCCCTACGACGGTGCGCATCATGATTTCGGCTGCGGCGCGGCGATCTACCTCAATCGCCCGGGCCTGATCACGCGCGTGCGCACCTGGACGCCGCTCGAAGGGCCGTTCCACGGCTTCATCATCACGCACAACGAGTCGATCTCGATGGCCGACTACTACACGCTGCGGGACGGCGGCCAGGTCACCTATCGGCCGACCGTGCACTACGCCTACCATCCGTGCGACCAGGCGATCATGTCGATGCACGAATGCGCGGGCAAGAACCTGCACCAGCAGAAGGAGCAGCGGCTGATCGTCGAGGAGATCACGGAGGGCCGCGACGAGCTCGGCGTGCTGCTGATGGGGCACGCCAAGGGCATCTACTGGTACGGCAGCCAGCTCGACATCGACGAGGCGCGCGAACTCGCGCCGTACAACAACGCGACCTCGCTCCAGGTCTGCGCGCCGGTGCTCTCGGGCATCATCTGGGCCATCGAAAATCCGGAACGCGGCATCGTCGAGGCCGACGAGATGGATTTCGCGCGCAACCTCGAGATCTGCCTGCCCTACCTTGGCCCGATGGTCGGCAAATACGGCGACTGGACCCCGTTGGAGGATCGCGGCCGGCTGTTCTACGAGGACCTCGACACCGCCGATCCCTGGCAGTTCACGAACTTCCGGGTGATGTGACTTCTTCGGCGAGCATCGACGCGGCGCCACGCTGCGCAAAGCCTGGGGTGGCGCTGGTGCTCGCGTGATCTGTCGGCGGCACGTCGAGCTCTGGACTTCACGGTCGAGGCTATTCATCCTCGACCGGATGACAGGGGAAATGGAATGAGCGACGCCGTCCTGGTCACCGGCGGCGCGGGCTATATCGGCAGTCACGTCAGCAAGGCCCTGGCCGATTCGGGCTTGAGTCCGGTCTGCTACGACACGCTGGAGAAGGGTCACGAGTGGGCGGTGCGCTGGGGGCCGCTCGAGCGAGGCGACATCGGCGATGCTGCGCGCCTCGACGAGGTCTTCGCCCGCCACAAGCCGCGCGCGATCATCCATATGGCAGGCTACATCGAGGTCGGCGAATCGGTGCGCCAGCCGGAGCGCTATATGCATAACAACGCCACCAAGTCCGGGGTGCTGGTCGAGGCGGCGCTGCGCCACGGCATCGAGGCGTTCGTCTTCTCCAGCACCTGTGCGGTCTACGGCCTGCCGCAGTCCGACCTGCTGGACGAGAAGCACCCGATCGCGCCGTTGAGTCCCTATGCCGCGTCGAAGGCAACGGTCGAGGACACCCTTACGGCGGCTGCAGCGCGCGGGCTGCGCGCGGCGTCGCTGCGCTATTTCAATGCCGCGGGTGCCGACGCCGGAGGCGATATCGGCGAAGCGCACTCGCCGGAAACCCATCTGCTGCCGCTCGCGGCCGATGCGGTGCTGGGCTTCGGTCCGCCGCTCACGTTGCTGGGCGACGACTATCCGACGCCCGATGGTTCCTGTGTGCGCGACTATATCCATGTCAGTGACCTTGCCGACGCCCATGTACGAGCAATCGGTTGGCTCAGGAAACAACCCGGACACGGTGTGCACGAAACCTTCAACGTCGGCAGCGGCTCCGGCTACAGCGTGCGCCAGGCGGTAGCCGAGACTGGACGCATTGCCGGCAGCCCCGTGCCTCACAGCGTCGGCCCGCGCCGGCCCGGAGACTCGCCGCGCCTGGTCGGCGATATCACGAAGTCCAAACGCGAGCTGGGATGGCAGCCGACGCGCGATCTCGCCGTCCAGATCGAGGACACGCTGCGCTGGCGCCAGAAGATGCCGCGGTAGCGCAGCGGCAAAAAGCCGGCGTATTGCCTGCTGGTTGCTGTCACATCGCCGGACTTCTCCTCGCACTATCGATGCGGAAAGGGTAAGTTCGACACATTCATCTGGGCCGGTAGATAAAATTCATCATCACTGCAATAATCCCCTTGATGTTCGGGGTGACTGTGGGGGCGCATGAGAGCTTCCGATCATCTGCTGATGGACGAAGACGCCGAGGAAACGGGCATTTTCCACGATTTTGCCGCCGTGGTGGGCTCGGAGCGCTTCTCGCCTTATGTATTCGTCCTCGTCTTCGGCGCATTATTTTGCATCATCGATACCGCTGCGGTGATCGGAGCGGGCTTGGTCTCGGGCGAGCTTGCGCGGTACGCCGGCCTCGAGGCGTCGATCAGCCAACCCGTCATCTTCGGACTGGCGGCCGCCTTCCTGATCCTGGCCTGGGTGCTGCGGATCTATCCTCGCCGGCGCGCGGCGCTGGAAGGCGGCGAAATCGGTCCCGTCGTCCGGCTTCTCGGCGGCCTTTTCGCGGGTGCGCTGGCGACCCGATTTGGCGAGCATGGCCTATCGTTTGTGGAACTCGGCGTATGGGCGGCCTGGCTGGTCGCGGCTACCGCCACCGCCAAGATCTGCCGGCTTCTCGTCGCCAGTGTCGTTCGTCACAACGTCGGCGCCGCCTATCTGCAACGTCCTACCGTCGTGGTGGGCAACAACGCGGCGGCCCTTGCACTGGCGCGAGGCGTCGCTTCCGATGAGTCGAGCCCCTATCGGCTGGTTGGCTTCTTCGATGACGGCCAGGGCCGCGACGGGCCGTTGACCGGTGTCCTTCCCTATATCGGTACGCTGGATGCCGTCGCGGCCTTTGCCGAGACTTATGAGGAGCTGGACGTCTTTCTGGCCGTCCCCTGGACCGCCGGGTCGCGCATCCTGCAGCTCGTCGAGCTGTTGCGCTTCATGCCGGCCACCATCCGCCTGATCCCCGACCTGCCAGCCTTCGCGGCCCTGGATGCCCGCGGTGCCGCGGCGGCGGCCAAGCTGACGCCGGTCTTGCAGACGCCGCCTCTGCCACCGTACCAGCGGATGGTAAAGGCGGGGACGGATCTCGGGCTGGGAACGATTGTCCTCGTGCTCCTGACGCCGATCCTGCTCGGCACTGCGCTCGCCATCAAGCTCGACAGTCCCGGGCCGGTCATTTTCCGCCAGCCCCGGCGCGGCCAGTTCGGCCGGCTGTTCAGCATCTACAAGTTCCGGTCGTTGCACACCGCGAAGGCGGATACGAACGCCGACACCCTGGTCACCAAGGGCGATCCGCGGGTGACGAGGGTCGGACGCATCATCCGCAAGTACTCGATCGACGAGCTGCCGCAGATCATCAATGTGCTGAAGGGCGACATGTCGCTGGTCGGGCCGCGGCCGCACGCCATCATGGCGAAAGCCGACGGCAAGCTGTACGGCGACGTGGTGCCCAACTATTCGCTCCGCTATCGCGTGAAGCCGGGCATGACCGGCTGGGCGCAGATCAACGGCTGGCGCGGCGAGACGGACACCGAGGAGAAGCTGCGCAAGCGCGTCGAGTTCGATTTCTACTACATCTCCCACTGGTCCTGGCGCCTCGACCTGAAGATCCTGTGCCGTACCCTGCCGGCCATGCTGTTCCCTTCCGCCGGCAACTCTTGATGACGCGGATCTTCGTCAACGGACGCTTTTTCACGCAACGGCAGACGGGTGTTCAGCGCATGGCCCTGGAAACCGTCCGCGCCATCGATGGCTTGCTCGGGGCGGAAGCGTGCCGCGGCCTGGAGGTGACGCTGCTCGCCCCAGGCGGCGCGACAGTGCCGGCTTTCGAGCATATCGCGGTCCGCAAAGGCGGTCTGTTCAGTGGCGGCTATGGCTGGGAGCAACTCGACCTGCCGCGTCTTGCATTCGGCGGTGTGCTTCTGAATCTTTGCAATCTGGGACCCGTCACCAAGCACCGCCAGGTCGTGGTCGTGCACGACGCGACGCCCCGTGTCATGCCGCAGGCGTTCTCGCGCTCATTCAGGCTGACCTATCGCGTGCTGGTGCCGCTGCTCGGTTTCATTGCCGCCCGGTTGGTCACCATCTCGGAGTTCTCCCGCCGGGAGATCACCCGGTGGTATGGCATTCCGGGCACGCGGATGGCGATCTGCGCGGAAGGCGGCGAGCATATCCTGCGGCAGCCGGCTGATCGCGGGGTGGTGCAGAAGAACGGTCTCGAAGGCCGGCGATTTTTCCTGGCGGTGGGCGTGGGCAGTCGCAACAAGAACACTGAGCTGGTCGCGGCGGCCTTCGAGCGTGCAGGATTGACCGATGTCGATCTCGTGATGACCGGCGCGCGTGAGCGCCGCGTGCATCAGGGGGCGGATGATCGGACGTTCGCCTCCGACGTGATCCATTATGTCGGACATGTCTCCGATGCCGAGTTGCGCGCCCTGTACGAGCATGCGCTCGCGCTCGTCTATCCTTCGCGCTACGAGGGCTTCGGCCTTCCACCCCTGGAGGCCATGACCTGCGGCTGCCCGGTGGTGATCAGCGATCAGCCCGCCCTGCTGGAGATTGCCGGCAACAGCGAGGCCGTACTGGTCACCGGCATGGATGACGTCGACGGGCTGGCCCGGAAGATGGTCCAGCTGGCGGAGGATGCCGACCTGCGCCGGCGCCTGTCCGAGCGTGGCCGCGCGCATGCGGCGCGCTTCACCTGGAAGAACACGGCCGCCGGCCTGCTGAAGCTCTGCAGGGAAGCGGCGTGACGAGCAAAATCAGGGGGAAGGTGCCGGTTTATGCGGTGCTGCGGGCCGCGACCGCCGGCGGCGCGCTCGCCAGCGGATTCGTCCAGACCTATGTCTTTGCCCGCGTACTCAGCCCGGAGCAGTTCTCGATCTACATCGTGATTGGCAGCCTCGGCGTGTCGCTGTGGCTGTTCGATCTCGGCGTGGCGAAAGTGCTGTTCGTCCAGTTGCGCGAGGCATTTCTCAAGGGCCGTGTGGGACCTGGTGCCGAGGGCGAAAAGTTGCCGGTGCAGGCGGCCGGCATTGCGCTGATCTACGCCATCGTTGTCGGTGCGGGCGCGCTGCTGTGCTTCGCTGTTGTCGCGGCCGGCACGAGCCGAGGCTCTCTCGAGGCGACCCACGAGGCTCTGCTCTTTACCTATACCGCCCTCAACCTGGTCTGGTTCGTGCTGCGCAACGTGAGCGTTGCCGGCGATCAGTTCATCTTCTTCGAGAGCCTCGATGCAGTGCGCAGGATCGGCCATATCAGCCTGATCTTCTGCCTCTTCCTGCCGATCTCGTTCCTGTCGTTCATGCTCTGGAGCAATCTGCTCTGGGCTGTTCTGTTCGTCGTCCTGCTGGCCCGCCTCGGTCGCCTCGGCCTCCTCCGCTGGGAAGCGGGTCGGATGGCGCAGACGTCGGCTGCCTTCTTCCGGCGTCATCGCTCGGCTCTGTGGAGCAGCGGCCGCTATGCGCTTGGCGAGATGTACATCTACACTTTCCCGTCGCTGCTCGTGCCGGCCTTGCATGGGCTGGGCGGACCGACGATCGTCTTCGACACCGTCTTCAAGGTGTTCCGCGGCGCCACCGTCGTCTTCTCCGCCGCCTGCGATCTGCTGGTGCCGATGCAGACCCGGGCGTTCGCCGCCGGCGACACCGCCGGCCTGCGAAAGCGCACATTGCAGGCTCTCATCGCGGGCCTAATTCCGGCAATTTGCCTCAGCTTGATCCTGGCGGTCGCCGGCGAGCGGCTGTTCGGCATTCTGCTCGGGAGCGCGGCGCAGGTGCCGCCGGCCTTCAACTACGTCCTGATCGTTCTTGTGTTCGCCAATCTCGTGCAGACCGTGTCGAACTTCGTTCTCGTCCATACCGGATTCTTCAGGCCGATCGGCCGGCTGGCGACCGGCGTGGCGCTCCTCATGACCGTTGTCGCGGCGCTCGACGCACTACTGCATCTCAGCCTTCTGGGTTTTGCCGTGCTCTATACCGCGGCGTACGTGAGCGGAGCCATTCTCTACGTCGTCCTGGCCGCGCGCTATCCGCTGGCCGGGCACCGGCCGCACGGCTGAGCGGGCGAGGCCGCCGATGTACGACGCACCTTGGCTGCCCGTCGAGCGCATCGGCACGCTGAACTGGTTGATCCTCGCCGTCGGCGCGATCGCCTTTATTGTCTTCTGGTGCCTCGACTACCGGCGCTGGGGCGCCTTGTCGTTCGCGGGCTTCCTGTTCGGCTTCCAGTATTTTCTCAAGATCGTCGTGCTGTATCCGTTCGCGTGGTCGGACAACAACATCGTCGCCGTGGGCCAGTCCTTCAACGGCATCGTGGAGCACCTGGATCTGGCGCTCTACCTGACAGCCGGCGGCGTGACGGCGATGCTCTGTGGGCTAGGCTTGGGTGCTGCGATGCTGTCGCGACCGCCGGTCCTGTGCAGCCTCGTCTATCGTAGCGTCGTGCAGGGATGGTGCGGCAGCGGAGCGGCCGCCGTCTCCATCGGCATCGTGCTCGGCCTGACAGGCCTGCTGTTCGCCCTCGGCTTCCAGCCGTTCGTGGCGCGTTCCCTGGTATTCGAACGGCCCGAGCTACGGCCGTTCTACAATCTCTGGAGCCAGATCGTGCCGCTGTGCGCCGCCGGCCTCGTGGTCTACGGTGCCGGCTGGAGCCGTCCGGGCGTCGTGGCGCTGGGAATCGGCATTGCCCTGCTGGGGATCCTCGGCGGCAATCGCACGGTTGCGATTCTCACGCTGATCCAGGTGGCGGTCATCCTGGCCATGCCTCGCCGCTTTCGGAACCTGCTGGTCGTGGCCGGCGGGGCGCTGGCGCTTGCGTCGGCGGCGGTCTTCACGACCTTGTTGCGCGGAGACGGCGCCGCGTCGAGCAATGCCCTCGGTACCTTCTTCTTCGGCAATGAGCTGACCGACATGCGCGACTTCGCCTGGATCCTGAGCGGTCTGGACGATGGGCAATGGCTATGGGGCAAGACCTACATCGCGGGCTATCTCTCCTTCATTCCAACCTACCTGATGCCGTTCCGCGAGACCTTTGCGTTCGGTCGGGTGAGCCCGCTGCTTGCCGGCCTCGACCCCACGCATCACAGCGGCCTGCGTACCCCGATCTTTGGCGAGATGTACGTGAACTTCGGCCTCCCGGGCCTGCTGATCGGCGGCTTCCTCTACGGCCTGGCCGTGGGGCGCGTGCTACGCTGGATCTCGGAATCGCTGGAGGCGCCGGTCGAGGACCGCCCGGTTCCCGAGGCGGTGGTCTGGACCGGCTTCCTGATGCTGCAGATCATCGACGCCTTCGTCTTCACGCCGGCGTTCTTCGGCGTCTATATCATCGTTGGCTGGCTCTTCCTGGGGCAGTTCATGGCGCAGTTGGGGCGGCGGCTCGCATGACGGCTCTTCGGCCGCAGCAGCCCATGCGCATCCTCCATGTCGTGGAAGCGGCGTCGACCGGCGTGGCGCGCCACATACTGGACCTGGCGGAGGGAACAGTGCGCGCAGGCCATTCGCCCGTCGTGATCTATTCGCCATTGCGCGAGGACGACCTGTTCCGGGCCGGGCGGGCGCGGCTGAAGGACGTCGGCTTCCACGCCGTGCCGATGCGGCGCGCGCCTGGCCCGTGGGATATCTCTCCGACGTTGCAGGTGCGCCGGCTTGTGGCTCAGACCGGGCCGTACGACGTGATCCATGGGCATTCGTCGAAGGGCGGCATGCTGGCCCGGCTCGCGGGGATCGGCAACGACGGCGCCGTCGTCTATACGCCGCACGCCATCTCGACCCAGGATCCATTGTTGGGCGGGGCGAAGCGTCTGCTCTACGGGGTCGGCGAGAAGGCCCTGGCGCGGCTGACTGATCGGATCATCGCGGTCTCGTCCGCCGAGTGCGAGCACATCGCAAGCCTCGGCATCCCGCGGACGAAGCTCGTCGTGATCCCGAACGGCGTGGCCGCCATGGCCGGGCCGACGCGCCGGGAGGCACGAGCGGCCCTGGGACTTGCCGACGACATCCTTGCCATCGGCTTCGTCGGCGGGCTCCGCCGCCAGAAGGCCATCGACGTCCTGATCGCCGCCTTCGCCCCGGTCGCCAAGGCCAATGCGAAGGCGCGGCTGGTGGTGATCGGCGAGGGCGAAGAGGGCGCGACGGCACGCCAGCAGGCCGAGCGCCTCGGCTGTGCCCGGCAGGTGAGCTGGCTCGGGGCGGTCGATGCGCTGCCGTGCTATCCGGCGTTCGACCTGTTTGCCCAGCCGAGCCGTTACGAAGGGTTCAGCTACGCGGTGCTGGAAGCCGCCAGCCACGGCGTTGCCGTGCTCACGACCGATGTCGGCGGCAGTCGCGAGGCCATCAGCGACGGCGTCAGCGGCCTGATCGTGCCGCCGAACGCACCGGAGGCCTTCGCCGCGGCCCTTGCAGCCTTGGCCGCCGACCCGCAGCGGCTCGCCGCGATGGGCCGGGCCGCCCGCGAGGGGATGGTCGCCGTGGATGGGCGTCAGCGCATGGTCGACGCCACCCTGGCGCTCTATGGCGGCCTGTTGATATCACGGGCAGAAGTGCGGAAATGAGCGCACACTTTCCGCAGGCCGCATAGTAGCGTCGCCTGCGTTCGCCGCCCGTCGGTGGCGACGACCCGGCGGCTGCATGTGTTGTTCCGTGTCCCCTGCGTCGGATTGGCCGATGCTGAGCATGCTCAGCCTGTCGGCCGATATCGGCTTTGCCGCATCGCTGATCATGCTGGCGCTGGTCATGCTGGCGGCGCGCGGGCATCTGCGCATCGCCCTGTGCTGGGGCAGCGGCATGTTGCTGGGCCTCGGCACGGTCCTGATCATCAAGCGGTCGATGCCCTATGAGCCGGACTGGTCGCAGTTCCCCAGCGGTCACGTTGCCCTCGCGGTGACGTTCCATGGCGGCCTGGCCCTCGTCCTGCTCCGCCAGGAGTTGCCTCCGACGCCATGGCGGCCGTTGTTCTTCCTTGCGATACTGGGCGCCATCGCCTTGGCCCAGGGTATCTCGCGCGTGGTCCTGACCGAGCACGACTGGATCGATGTGGCGGGTGGCTTCCTTGTCGGCGTCGGCGGCCTGACAGTGGCCGGCAATCCCTGGGCCTGGGAGCCGATCGGCCGGGAAGACCGGCTCTGGGTGGGCGGTGCGCTGCTGGTGGCGTTGCCGTTCAGCTGGCTTCTCTATCCGCATCTCAACCCCTGGATACGGCACATCGTCGGAGTTTGAGGATGAAGAGCATTTGCCGGACCTTGCTGATGCTGATCGGACTGACCGTCGCTGCTGCCTGGCCGCCGGTGAGCATGGCGCAGTCTCCGGCGATCTATGCGCCAACCCTCAGCGTCCCGAGCCCGGTGGTGAGCAGGCCCGAAGAGACGACGCCCCCGAAGGTCACCGAGAAAGTGATCGTCAATCCGGGCGAGGTCTCCGGGCGCGCGCAAGTCGTGAGCGGCGACACGTTGCGGATCAAGCAGGTGACTTACCGGCTGTGGGGCATCGCGGCGCCGCCGATGAACGAATTCGGCGGCTACACCGCCATGCAGGGCCTGGCGGCGCTGATCGGCAGCCAGACGGTGATCTGTGCGCCCAGGAAGGGTGTTTTCCGCGGCGGGCTTCAGGCCGCGCAATGCCGCGTCGCAGGCGGTCGCGACCTCGCGGCGGACCTGGTGAGACGGGGGTTTGCGCGCGATTGTCCGCGCCAGTCGGGAGCCACCTTCGCATCGATCGAGCGGACTGCCGTCGTCGACGTCGCCGGGGGCTACAAGCTTCCGGACGAGTGTCTCGCGCCTTACTGACCGCTCAGAAATAGTTCTGCTGCTTGCCGAGCGTGTAGATGAAGCTGCGCTGGAACGGGATCATCCGGGTCACGAACTGGTCCATGAACTGGTTTAGCTCGGCGATCGTCGATTTCGGCACGAACACCACGTCGGAAGACTGCAGCGGTACATCGTTCTCCGAGCCGCGGATGAAATTCGTGAGATCGACGGTGCGCATCATCGGCTGGCCGTCCCTGCTGCGACGGATGAGCACGACCTTGCTCATGCGCGCCGTGTCCAGCGAACCATTGCCGTTGGCAACGATGACGGCTTCCATGAGACCGGTACGGCCCTGCAGCGTGTAGACGCCGGGCTTGCTGACCTCGCCGCCGACGAAAATGCGTTGGGAGACGTAGTTGCGGATGGCAACCTGTACGCGCGGTGAACGAAGATCGTGGCTGAAGCGGCTATCCAGCTCGGCCGTCAGATCCGCGACCGTCCGGCCCTCGGCCCGGACCTCGCCGATCAGCGGCAGGGTGAAGCGGCCGTCGGGTCCAACCGTGACGCGATCGCTGAATTCGGCATTGTACGGCAGCTTGACCTCGATCTCGTCGCCGACACCGACCGTGTATTCGGTCTTCTCCTCGCTCCAGGGCACAAATTGTGCTGGGTTGGTTTTGCCGGCCTGCATCGAGGTCTGTCCGCAACCGGCGAGCAGCGCGCTGAAGACGAAAAGGAGCAGGACGTATTGCAGTTGAGACTTCGGCTTCATCCGTTCGATGTCTGATTTCTTCGCCAATTTGCCCGATGCCTGGAAGGCGAGCCAGCGTTCAGGTGCACATTTGTGAGTACTGGTGTAAAATTCGATCAGGGCCCCGAACCTTAGGCCTCGAAGGTCCATTGCGCACTGACTCGTGAGTCGACGAATTGGTAGATACGAACAGTTCCGCGTCAAGCACTGCCTCTCGGCGAGTGGGAATTTCATACAGCGCTCTGACCTTCCGGGACATCCTCCGAATCGTTCGCCGCCACCATCGGCTCATGCTCGTGACGGTCGTCGCGTGCCTTCTGGCGGCCGTCGTCGTCACGCTCCTGATGAAGCCGGTCTACCAGTCCGACTCGGTGATCGTCGTGAAGTTCGGTCGCGAATTCATCTATCGGTCCGAAGTCGGCGAGGCGGCCAACCAGCCGGTGCCGACCTCGGCCAGCACCGAGGAGCTGCTCAATACGCTCGTGCAGCTGCTGCAGAGCCGCGACATTGTCCGCGCAACGTTGGCCGCTGTGGGAGCAGAGCGGCTGTACCCCGACCTGCGCTTGCCGGACGGGCAGCCGGATCTCACCAAGGCAACGGAGCGGTTCAGCCGGTCGTTCTCCGCCCGGCCCCTGCGCACCTCCAACGTGGTGCAGCTGTCCTTCCAGCATTCCGATCCGGCACTGGCGGAGAGCACTCTCGCCACCCTGATCCAAATCTTCCGGGATCGCTCGCTCAGCATCTACGCCAATTCCCAGACCGA
Organism: Reyranella sp.; assembly: GCF_965279465.1. Lineage (NCBI taxonomy): Bacteria > Pseudomonadati > Pseudomonadota > Alphaproteobacteria > Hyphomicrobiales > Reyranellaceae > Reyranella > Reyranella sp. Next base: position 324,407 of record NZ_OZ257242.1, on the reverse strand, counting down.
GTTCTTCAAGCAGCAGAGTGAGCTCGCCCAGGGCCGGATGGTTGCCGCGGCCGACAAGCTGGCGGACTTCCGCACGCGCTATGGCGCGCTGGCCTACGAGAACGGCTTGCCCCTGTTGCTGCAGCAATGGTCCGACCTCTCGGCTCTCGTGGCACGGACCGATGCCGACCTGGCCGCGGTCGCCGATCGTGTGACGAATCTCCGCAAGCAGGCTCAGACGACGCCGGCGGAGATCACCGCGCATGTCGACAAGGAGCCGAGCCGTGTCGTCGATGATGCGCGCACCAAATTGCTCAACCTGCGGCTTCGCGAGCAGGAGCTGCTGGTTCAGTTTGCAGACGACAGCCCGCCGCTGAAACAGGTGCGCGCCGAGATCAGGCTGGCCGACCAGTTCCTTCGTCAGCTGAGCACGGAGTTCTCGGGCACCGTGCGCCAGGCGCGCAACCCCGCGCTGATGTTGGTCGAGCAGGAGCTGGTGCGGACCGATGCAGACCGGGCATCGATGGCGGCGCGCCTGGCGACCCTGCGCGAGGAACTGGGCAAGCTCGATGGCCAGATCGCAACCGTCTCCAAGCAGGATCCCGAACGCTGGTCGCTCGAGCGCGCCGTCGATACCGCGCGGGCCGAGGTGAAGCAGATCACCGTCCGGCTGGAGCAGTCCCGTCTGCTCGACGCGTTGAACGAAAATCGCATCGGCAACATCGCGATCATCCAGGCGCCGTCGATGCCGGACGTGCGCGAGCCGACGCGCCCGCGCTGGAGCGTCAATCTTGGCCTTGGACTCGCCATCGGCCTGGTGCTCAGCGCCGTCCTCGCGGTTCTATCGGAATTGCGGGCGGCATTCGCCCGGCGGTCCGAGGTGGGCTAAAGCACGGCCTCATGCTCTTCCGGACCGCGAGCCTCTGGCTCGCTCATGATCATGAGCGAGCCAGAGGCTCGCGGCCCGGAAGAGCATGAAAAGTCTCCGCTCCGGTGCTGGCTTACGCGAGATAGGTCGCCGAGACTCCGCCGTCCACGACCAGCGTATGGCCGTTGACATAGGAGGCGGCGGGGGAGGCCAGGAACAGGGCAGCCCCGGCGATTTCATCCGGCCGGGCCCAGCGTTTGGCCGGGCAGCGCTCGCGCTGTCGTTCTCCCATCGGCGAAACCATCAGCTTGGCGTTGGTCTCGGTGCCGAAGAAGCCGGGAGACAGGGCGTTGGTGGTAATCCCCGTGGCTCCGAGCTCGGCCGCCAGAGCCCGAGCCAGGGCCGCCAGCCCGCCCTTGGCGGCGATATAGGAGGAAGCGCCGGGGACCGCGAGCTGGCCGGCGATTGAGCTCACCAGGATCAGCCGGCCCCAGCCCTGCTTGATCATGTCCGGCACCACCAGCCGTATCAGGGCATGGGCGGCCGACAGGTCGACATCGATCAGCCGGGCGAAATCCTCGGGCTCGATCTCGGCGAAGGGCCGGCGGTCGCGCTCGCCGACATTGTGGATCAGCACGTCGATCGGCCCCGAATCCGCGAGCGCCTGGCGCATGGCCGGCCGGTCGGCCATGTCGAACACCACCGAGTCGGCGGCGAAACCTGCGTCGCGAAGCTCGGCGACCCGCGGAGCCAGCCGATCGGCCGCTCGGCCATGCAGCAGGACGCGGGCGCCGGCTTCGGCCAGGGCTCGCGCCATCTCCCAGCCCAGGCCGCGGCCGGAACCGGTGACCAGGGCCGTCCGGCCGCCGAGGCGGAATTGATCGGGAAACGTCGACATGAGGCAGGCCGCTCGTCTATTGCACCACTCACCTTAACCGCCCGAGTAAGCGTTGGATCGGCAAATGCTGCAACTGCCCAAAGTCATCGGTCACCGTGGGGCGATGGCCTATGCACCCGAGAACACCCTGGCGTCCTTCCATGAGGCCCGTCGCCGCGGCGCCGGCTGGGTCGAGATCGACGTCAAGCTGACGGCCGACGCCGTGCCCATCCTGATGCACGACCCCTCCCTTGCACGGACGATGGGGATCGATCGGCTGGTGGCCGAGACGCCGCGTGCCGAGCTCCCCCAGGAGGTGCCGACCTTCGAGGAGGCGATCGATTGCTTCCGAGCGCTGGGCCTGGGCTGCAATGTCGAGATCAAGCCTTGTGAAGGGCGCGAGGCCGAGACGGCGCGGGTCGCGGTCGAGACGCTGCGGCGCTGCTGGCCGGCCGTGTTGCCTGCACCGCTGCTGTCGAGCTTCAAGGACGCCTCGCTGCTGGCGGCCTTCCAGGCCGCGCCGGAATTCGCGCGGGCACTGCTGATCGGCGCGCTGGACGATGATTGGCAGGTCCGCGCCGAAGCGGTCTCGGCGGCGGGAATCAACACGGACGGCAAGCTGCTGACCGCGCCGCGGGCGGTCGAGGTCCGCAAGGCCGGCTACGCCCTCAGCGTCTACACGATCAACGACGGCGATGTCGCGCGGGCCCTGGTTGGCATGGGCGTCGACTGCGTCATCACCGACGCGCCCGATGTGATCCTGCAGGCCCTGGGCGATAGAGCGCCACAGATTTAAGGGGTTGCGTGTGGGGACAGTCTTGATGGAGTGTAACCGGAATGAAATAAAACAGACACAGTGAAGTCGTGCGGCCCACGGATATATCCGGGGTTCTCTTGGGAGGTCTTCAGATCATGTCACGTATCCTGCTGTCGTCCGTCGCTGCGGTGGCAATGCTCGCCAGCGGCCACGGAGCCGTCGCGCAGACCGAGATCCAGTGGTGGCACGCCATGGGCGGCAACCTGGGCGATGCCGTCAACGCCTTGGCCGACCAGTTCAACAAGTCCCAGACTGAATACAAGGTCGCGCCGGTCTACAAGGGCTCCTACACGGAGACCCTTACTGCCGCGATCGCCGCCTTCCGCGCCAAGCAGGCGCCGCATATTGTGCAGGTCTTCGAGGTCGGCACCGCCAACATGATGGCCGCCAAGGGCGCGGTTTACCCGGTCTACCAAGTGATGGCCGACGCCAAGGAGCCGTTCGATCCCAAGGCGTTCATTGGCCCCGTCTACGGCTATTACTCGACGACCGACGGCAAGCTGCTGTCGATGCCGTTCAATTCCTCGACCCCCGTCTTCTACTGGAACAAGGAAATGTTCTCGAAGGCGGGCCTCGATCCGAACACGCCCCCCAAGACGTGGAATGAAGTCGGCGACGCGGCCGCGAAGATCGTGGCGTCCGGAGGCAAGTGCGGCTTCACCCCGCAATGGCAGACCTGGACGATGATCGAGAACTACGGCGCCTGGCACAATCTGCCGTACGCGACCAAGGCCAACGGCTTCGGCGGCACCGACATCGAGCTCAAGTTCAACGACGAGCCGCGGGTCAAGTTCATCCAGATGCTGGCCGACTGGGGCAAGGACAAGCGCTTCGTCTATGGCGGCCGCGAGGGCAAGTCGACGGCGCTGGTGACCGGCGGCGAGTGCGCCATGCACATCGCCTCGTCGGGCTCGGCCTCGGCGATCGAAGCAGCGCTCGGCAAGGACAAGGTAGGCATCGCCATGATGCCGTACTCGCCCGAAGTGAAGGCCGAGCCGCAGAATTCGATCATCGGCGGCGCCACCCTGTGGGTCCTGCAGGGCCGTCCGGCGGCCGAGTACAAGGGGGTCGCGAAGTTCCTGACCTTCCTCTCCAGTCCCGAGGTTCAGGCGCAATGGCACCAGAAGACCGGTTACGTGCCGATCACGCTGGCCGCCGCCAAGCTCACCGAGGACGCCGGCTTCTACAAGAACAACCCTGGCCGCGACATCGCCGTGAAGGAGCTCACGCTGCACGAGCCGACCGAAAATTCGAAGGGTCTGCGCATCGGCAACTTCGTGCAGATTCGCGACGTGGTCGACGAGGAGCTGGAAAACGTGTGGTCCGGCAAGAAGGACGCGAAGACCGCGCTCGACGAAGCGGTGAAGCGCGGTAACGAGCTCCTGCGCAAGTTCGAAGCGGCGAACAAGTAGAGAGAACCGAGGCCCTCTCATATTCCTCTCCTCCGCCAGGGGGAGAGGCTAGGTGAGGGGGCGTCCAAGGCCATGCGCAATCCCCTCACTCCACCTCTCCCCCTAGCGGGGGAGAGGAGTCCGACGAAGTCTCTTATCGGCTGACGTATGGAAAAGCGCGTCACCTTCAACGAACGTTGGCTGCCCTACCTGCTCGTGGCGCCACAAATCGTCATTACGGTAGTCTTCTTCTTCTGGCCGACCGGCCAGGCGATCTTCCAATCGGTGATCACCGAGGACGCATTCGGCGGCAACACCAAGTTCGTCTGGTTCGAAAATTTCGCCCACCTGCTGAACGACTCGTCCTACTACGACTCGGTCCGCATCACTGTGGTGTTCAGCTTCCTGGTGGCGACGCTGGGGCTGGCGATCTCGCTGCTGCTGGCGGTGATGGCCGATCGCATCATCCGCGGCGCGTCGACCTACAAGTCGATCCTGGTGTGGCCCTATGCGGTGGCACCGGCCGTCGCCGGTGTGGTGTTCGGCTTTCTATTCAACCCCTCGGTCGGCACGGTGTCGTGGATGCTCAAGGGCATCGGCATCGACTTCAACTACGTCACCAACGGCAATCAGGCACTTATCCTTGTCGTCATCGTCGCGATCTGGAACCAGGTCAGCTACAATTTCCTGTTCTTCCTCGCGGGCCTGCAGTCCATTCCCAAATCGCTGATCGAGGCGGCGGCGATCGACGGCGCGGGGCCCGGCCGGCGGTTCTGGGACATAGCCTTCCCGCTGCTCTCGCCGACCGGGTTCTTCCTCCTGGTCATCAACGTCAACTATGCCTTCTTCGGCACCTTCGGCGTGATCGCCTCGCTCACCCAGGGCGGGCCGGGCCAAGCCACCAATATCCTGGTCTACAAGGTCTACAACGACGGCTTCCGCGGCCAGGATCTCGGCGGCTCCTCGGCCCAGTCGGTCATCCTGATGGCCATCGTGATCCTGCTGACCTTCATCCAGTTCCGCTTCATCGAACGACGGGTGCACTACTGATGGTCGAGAATCGGCCCTTCGTGACCTTCCTCAGTCACCTCGTGGTAATCCTCGGCGTCGTCATCATTGCTTTCCCGGTATGGATGACCTTCGTTGCCGCCACCCACGATCAGGATACCATGCTGCGTCAACCGGTGCCGATCTGGCCCGGCACCCATTTGTTCGAGAACATCGTGACCGTGCTTACCGAGGGCTACAAGAGTCGTCCCGGCAGCGTCCCGCTTATCGTCACGCTGACGAATAGCATGGTGATGGCGCTCGGCGTGGCGATCGGCAAGATCGTCATCTCGATCGTCTCGGCCTTTGCCATCGTCTATTTCAGGTTTCCGCTGCGAATGACCTTCTTCTGGGCGATCTTCGTGACGCTCATGCTGCCGGTCGAGGTGCGTATCGTGCCGACCTACGGCGTCGTCGCCAGCCTGGGCATGCTCGACTCCTACTCGGGGCTGATCATTCCGCTGATCGCCTCTGCGACCGCGACGTTCCTGTTCCGGCAGTTCTTCCTCAGCGTACCGGACGAGCTGGCCGAGGCCGCCCGGGTCGACGGCGCCTCGCCGATGCGCTTCTTCTGGGACATCCTGCTGCCGATGAGCCGCACCTCGATCGCGGCGCTGTTCGTGATCCAGTTCATCTATGGCTGGAACCAGTATCTTTGGCCGCTGCTGATCACGACCAAGGAGAGCTTCTACACCGTGGTGATGACGGTCTCGCGCCAGGCCAACGTGGTCGATGCGGTGCCGGCGTGGAACCTGCTGATGGCGATGGCGCTGCTCGCCATGCTGCCGCCGGTGCTGGTCGTGGCGTTCATGCAGCGCCAGTTCGTGCGCGGCCTTGTCGAGACGGAGAAGTAGGGCCATGGCGCAAGTCCATATGCGCGGCGTGAAGAAGACCTACGACAACAAGGTCGAGGTGATCCACGGCATCGACATGGAGATCGCCGACGGCGAATTCGTTGTCATCGTCGGGCCTTCGGGCTGCGGCAAGTCCACCCTGCTGCGCATGGTGGCCGGGCTCGAGCGAATCACCGGCGGCCAAATTGCAATCGGTGATCGTGTCGTGAACGAGCTGGAGCCCAAGGACCGCGACATCGCCATGGTGTTCCAGAACTATGCGCTCTATCCGCACATGAGCGTGTATCGGAACATGGCGTATGGCCTGAAGATGCGAAAGCTGGCCAAGGACGATATCGACCGCCGCGTGCGCAAGGCGGCCAAGACGCTCGAGCTCGAGCAGCTGCTCGAGCGCTTGCCGCGCCAGCTCTCGGGCGGTCAGCGTCAGCGGGTCGCGATGGGCCGCGCCATCGTGCGCGAGCCGGCCGTCTTTCTCTTCGACGAGCCGCTCTCCAATCTCGACGCCAAGCTACGTGTCCAGATGCGGCTCGAGATCAAGCGTCTGCAACGCGAGCTTGCCGTCACCTCGATCTACGTCACCCACGATCAGGTCGAGGCGATGACCTTGGCCGACCGCCTGATCGTCATGAATGCCGGCGTCGCCGACCAGATCGGCACGCCGATGGACGTCTATGACCGACCCGCCTCGGTGTTCGTGGCGGGCTTCATCGGCTCGCCGGCGATGAACTTCCTTGCAGCCAAGGTTGCCCCCGGCAGCCGGAGCGTGGAGCTGGCAAGTCCCGGCCCCCAGCCCGTGACCCTGCCGCTCGCGGCGGCCACCAGTGCGCCTGCCGGCACGCCGGTCGCGCTCGGCCTGCGGCCCGAGCACCTGCTGTCGTCGAGCGACGGGCCGCTCGAGTTCCAGATCGAGATGGCCGAGCCGCTCGGCGCCGACACGCTGCTGCACGGTCGCTTCGGCGATGCGCGCGAGCTGGTCACGGTGCGCGAGGGTGGCCACGTCAAGGCTCAGCCCGGCGAGAAGCGGCGCTTCTCGATCGGTGCGACGCGGCTGCATCTTTTCGACTCGCAGACCGGGCGGCGGATCGCCGACGCCTGACGGGCAGGGCCTGCTCAAGGCTCCGTAACAGCAGTCCGCATCTCCTCCAGTTCATCTTGTTCGGACCGCACGGCATCGCTGCGAGCGCCGTCTGCTAGCGGCGTCCAGAGCCTTGATGTAATTGTGATCGCGTGTCGGTAGCGTGACGCGATCCGATGGGAAGCGGGGGGAAGCGATGTCCAGGCTCAAGATCGCGATCGCCTGTCAAGGCGGCGGCAGCCAGACCGCCTTCACCGCCGGGGCGTTGAAGACGCTGTGCCAGGCCAGGATCGACAACGAGTTCGAGGTCGTCGGCATCAGCGGCACGTCGGGCGGCGCGGTGTGCGCGACCCTGCTGTGGTACGCCTTCATGAAGGGCGAGCGGCCGGTGTGGGGCCGCATGATGGAATTCTGGAAAGAGAATACCGCCCAGGGCGTGGTCGAGAACGCGATCAACCGCATGATCGTCGAATCGATTCGCATGGTGAATACCGGCATGCTGCCGACGCTCCAGATCAGCCCGTCGTCGCCGGTCATGCAGTCGATGACGCAGTTCATGACGGCCGGCCAGCGAAAGGGTTTCGGTGATTTCCGCGGGCTTCTGGAAACCCACATCGACTTCGCCGAGATCGCGTCCTGGGGCCCGCGGCCGGAACGTCCCGTGCTGATCCTGGGCGCGGCCAACGTGACCAGCGGCGCGCTCGCGAAGTTCGTCTCCAGCCGCGAGGCGATCAAGGTCGAGCACATCCTGGCGTCGTGCGCCGTGCCGAGCATCTTCCCCGCGGTGCAGATCGGCACCGACGCCTACTGGGACGGGTTGTTCTCCGACAATCCACCGGTCGAGGAGCTGATCCGGCCCCGGTCGATGGGCGAGCAGAACGTCCCCGACGAGATCTGGCTGATCAAGATAAACCCGACCGCGCGGCTGAGCGTGCCGATCAAGCCGGGCGAGATCATCGACCGCCGCAACCAGCTCGAGGGCAACATCTCGCTGTTCCAGCAGCTTGGCCATCTCGATCTGATCAACGACATGATCCTGGCCGACGCCTTCCGGCCGGAATTCCTCGCCCGGTTCGACATCAAGGGGCCAGTGCGCATACCCAAGTCGTTCCACACCGACCCCGACAAGCCGTACCATATCCCGTGCATCGAGATGCCGATCGAGCTCCAGGACCTGCTCGACTACGAGGGCAAGATCGATCGCGGCCCCGACAACATCAACCGCCTGATCGCCGAGGGCGAGAAGGCGGCAACCCGCTTCCTCGCGGAACGTGCCGCGGCCGTTGCCGCCTCGCCGCTCGGCCAGGGCCAGACCGCCGGGCAGCAGGCCGGATCGTAGCAGCAGTGGGGCTCGACAGGGCGACCATGCCGCGCCGACGCCTGCTGCGCCGCATCGCCTGGCTGCGCCGCAACCGCTGCAGCGCGCTGTTGGGCGCGCTGATCGTGTTCATCCTGATCCATCCGCTGCTCGTCGAGTCAGCGGTCGGTGCCTCGTTCCTCGCGCTCGGGACGCTTGGCATCCTCGTGCTCGGCCTGTGGGCGCTGCATGCGCGCCGTCGCACGCTGCTGCTCGTCGGCATCCTGGCGCTGCTCACCTTCCACGGCATCGCGGCCGACCGGATGGGCGAGCAGCATTGGCTACGACCGGCGACACTCTTGGCGACGGCAACGTTCATGGGCTCGATCACGGCGGCGCTGCTCTACTACGTGCTCGATTGGCAGCCGATCACCAACGACAAGGTGTTCGGCGCGGTGGCGGCCTACGTGCTGATCGCCTTCACCTTCGCCTGCGTGTTCGGGCTGCTGCAGCAGGTCCAGCCCGATGCCTTCTACGCGGGCGCCGTGCATGCACCCGACGAGCGGCTCGACTGGGCGGCTATGATGTACTTCTCTTTCACGGTGCTGACCTCGACCGGCTTCGGTGAGATCACGCCGGTCACCGGCATGGCGCGCGCGCTGATCGTGGTCGAGCAGGTCCTGGGCGTGATGTACGTCGCGTTCCTGATCGCGCGGCTGGCGAATCGTTACGGAACGCGGGGGCAGCGGTCGGAGTGAGAGAGCGGTTCTGAGCCGGGCTCGACGAGCGTCGTGCTCACAACGTCGGGTCGCCCAGCTCGAAGCCCATCAGGACGCGTCCGTGGGTCGAGCCGTTGACGTCCCAGTTCTGGGTGAAGTGACGGCCGGCGACGCTCATGTCGCGATAGATGCGCGACATCGGATTGTCGCTGTAGATGCTGCTGCTGGCGCCGGCGTCCCACAGCAACTCGACGGCGCGGCTCGCCAGGCGTCCGGCGAACGCGGCGTGCGAGCGGAACTTCGCGCGCTGCTCGTCGCCCGGCAGGCCGTTGCGGGCGGCGATGCCGCCGGCTTCGTCGCAGATCGCCAGCAGGAGCTGCCGCGCGGCAGCGAGCGCTGCCGAGGCTTCCGCCACCTTGACCTGCTGCGTGGGATAGCCGCCGACCTTCTGGCGCGACACCAGCGCGACCCGGCTGCGCGCGCCGTCGAGATAGAGCTCGAGGCCGGCCTCGGCGATGCCGAGCACGGCGGCGCTGATATAGACCCCGAAGAGGCAGTAGCTCGGCGTGCGATAGAGCGGGCTCGTGTTGATGGTGTTGCCGGGCGAGGCGCCGCCCTTGAGGTGGGTGATCGACAGGGTGCGATGCTCGGGCACGAAGAGGTCGGCGACGGTGACGTCGTTGCTCGCCGAACCCTTGAGGCCGACCGCGTGCCAGGTATCGACGATCTCGACCTGGTCGCGCGGCAGGGCGAAGTAGCGGTGCGTGTCCGCGCCGCCACCGTCGACCAGGGCGGCGAACAGGCACCAGTCGCTGGTGTTGACGCCGCTCATCAGGGGCCAGCGGCCAGACAGCACGTAGCCGCCCTCGGTGCTGCGCGCGCGGCCGCAGGCGGGGATGAAGATGCCGCTCACGAAGCGCGTCGGGTCATCGCCCCATATGTCGTGCTGGCCCTGGTCGGGCCAGTGCGACAGCATGAAGTTGTGCGTGATGTGCTGCACCATGCACCAGGCAGTCGAGCCGCAGCCGCGTCCCACGGCGGCCAGCGCCTCGACCCCGCTCGCCAGGTCGGCCTCGCAGCCGCCGAACCGCGCCGGCTGGAACAGCCGTGCGGTGCCGGCCGATTTCAGGTCGGTCACGCTCGCCGGCAGCATCTCGCGCAGCTCGTCGACGGCGGCTGCGCGCTCGCGGAGGACCGGGATGAGCGCCTCGGTCCGTGCGACCACTTCGCGTGAGCTCAGCATGAAACTCCCTCGGTGCTGGAACGACGGGGCAAAACGCAAGAATCGCGCCGCGACGCGAGGACGGATGGGAGATCGGCCGTGCAATGACCTCTATTGGGTTGTATGAAGGTGAGTTATGCTCGTATAGAGAGACTGGCGAGGTGCCATGACATCGGCGTACGGCGCGCCTGCGCGGGAGGTTTCCATGCCCTGGCTTTCCCCCTACTGGTCAATTCGGCTGAGCATGATGCTTTGCATCGGAGCCGCCCTCTCGCCGGCATGGTGCGGCACGGCGCTGGCTGAGAAGTGGAAGGTCGAGGATGGGATCCTCGGTAAGGACGGCAAGCATTCGCGCGATGTGAGCGGCATTGCGTGCACGACGTCGACCGGGCTGCCGCGGCATTGCCTGGTGATCGACGACAATTTGCAGGCGGGCCAATTCGTCACCGTCAAGGAGGGAAAGATCGAGCCTGGCGACGTCGTCCCATTGATCGACAATTTCTACGGCGACAAAAAGCTGGAGCTGGACGGGGAAGGCGTGGCCTTTTTCGGAGACTCGTTCTACGTCGTCGGCTCCCGCGGCCATCCCAGGCGCGACAGCGATGATGGCGCGCCCGGGTCCGGGGACAGGATCAAGGCCAAGGTTGCCGCGGCCAGCCAGATCGTTCGTATTCGCCTCAGGGAACCGATCGGCAACAAGCTGTCGATGAATGACGTGCTCGAGATCAGGCGCACCGGCAAGCTGCGCGAATTCATCGCCGCCGACGAGACGCTCCGCAAATACATGGACCAACCTCTCGAACGTCGTGCCGACGGCGCGGGCAACGGCATCACCATCGAAGGGGTCGCGATCTTGAACGGTCGGCTGTATGTGGGATTCCGCGGCCCATCGATCGATAGCCGGGGCGCACCCATCCTGTCTGTGCCGCTGGCGACATTGTTCGGAGAGGGACGCGACGGGGCCGAGCTCAAGGTCGTCAAGCTGCGCGATGGGCGCGGGGTGCGCGATCTCGTGGCCTATGGAAAGGGTCTGCTGGTCCTTGCCGGGCCGACGGGGGACGAAGCAGGGCAATATGACGTTCACTGGTGGGATGGCCACGGCGTCGAGATGCAGTCTCTGGGAGACATCACCGAGGAGGCGCATGCCAAGAAGACGAGCAAGCCGGAAGGCCTCCTGCCTCTCGACGTAACGTCAGGACGACTGCGGCTGCTGATCCTGTCCGACGGTGACGACGCCAAGGATGGCGAGCCGCGCGAGGTGCTGGTCAAGGTCCCGAAGCAGGGGTGATGCAGGAAAACAGCGTGGTTCCGGGCGCAGGAGCCTGACCGGCTTGCTACCGATGCCGGTCGCGACGGTAGTGCTCCGCCAACGCATCGTTGCCGAAATCGGCCGTGAGGTCGCGCCATACCGAGTGGATGTGGTTGGCGTTGTTCTGCGTGTTGTCGTGCTCGATGAGCGTGACCGGCCCATGCACCCGGAAGTAATGCGCCTGGCCTGGTGCGAGCGGCCCGGCCCAGGCGAACCGGAAGCGGCCGAGTTCCTGTTCGATCACCCGCTGCTTCTGCGCCGCAGCGAGATCGGGCGCTAGCGCACCGACGAAGCGGTCGATCAGCGCCTCGACGAGATTGCGCGCCGTGCCGTCCATCGCCGAAAGAGCGAGGCCGGCCGGCTGCGCGAGGTCGCGCTCGCGGCCCGGACTGGCGACGATCTCGCCGAAGGAGCGCTCGGCAATGATTGCGCTGCGCCGTTGCTCTTCCGTGAGTGAGGCCATGAGCTGCCGCGCCAGATCCTCCGCAGGCCCGAGGGGGCGCAGGCCCTTGTGCGGACCGTCGCGCACCGTCGCTGGATGTGAGCCGATGAAGAACGGCGTCGCGCTGACATGCCCTGCTGCCGGCAATGCCACGTTCAGCGACAGGTGATGGCCCTCCAGCCGCCAGCCCCATGGGAAACGCCCGGGTGTGCCGAAGATCGAAACATAGTAGCGGTCAGGATCGCGGAACGAGCCCTGCTGCTCGCGCAGCACGCCTTCGACAATGCGCACGTTCTCGACCGCCTGCAGCCCGCGCTCGTTCAGCACCGTGGCGAACAGCGCCTGCGCCGTCTCGCGCTGCGCCGGCTTCATCTCGCCCAGGCTCAGGCCCCGCCGGCTGCGCGGGATATAATGCCAGTCGAGGCGATTGCCCGAGTCGAAGGCAATCACCGCCTGCTTGCGCTGAGCGTCGTCCAGTCCGGCGAGGAAGCGGTTGGCTGCGTCGGCGATGCGCTGCGCCGCGTCGACCGTCTGCGCATTGGCGCCGCCGAACGGCAGGAAGGTCGCTGCGGCAAGCACCATCCGGCGTTTCGGATGGCGCATTCCATGGTGATGATGCGCGTGCCCGTGCGGATGATCGTGCGGATGCCAGCCGTCATGCGGCATCGCACAATCTCCTTAGGCGGCGTTGTTGCCGTACTTCAGCGAGCAGCCGTAGGGTCGGGTCGAGGCCTCGGTCACCGGCTTGCCGGCCAGCACCTGGTCGAGCGCGACGCGGACATACTGCGTCGCCTTCGGCACGTCGGCCACGTTCGACGACGGGATCGAATCGATGCCGCCCTTATAGACCAGCGTGCCCGAGGCATCGATGACGTACATGTGCGGTGTCACCGTCGCGCCGTAGGCCCGCGCGATCTTGCTTTGCGGGTCGAGCAGGAAGGCCGCCGGCGCGGCGTTGCGCGTCCGGGTGAGTTCGTTGGCTTCCGCGGCTGTCACGAAGCCCTGCTCGCCCGGCGCGGAGGAGGCGACGGTCAGCCACACCACGCCCTTGGCCGCAGCCTCGCGCTGCTGCGTCTGCATGTTGGCGGAGCTGTAGTGCTTGCGGACGTACGGGCAGTCCTGGTTCGAGGTCTCGAGCACCACCACCTTGCCCTTGAGCTCGGCGAGCGACCACACCTTGCCGTTGCTGTCCGGCGCGCTGAAGGCGGGCGCCGGCTTGCCGACATCGCTTGCGGCGAAGGCGGATACCGGTGCAAGGGCCACGGCGGCACTGCCCAGCAGCAACGCACGACGCTGCACGATGATCTTCGACATGCTTGTCTCCTATCGCTTGGTTTGCAGTTCCGAGATGATTGCCGCTTCGGTCAGGACCTGCGGCAGAATTTTGGGGCGCTCGGCGCCCGGAGCCCAGTAAAGGTACAGCGGCACGCCCGCGCGACCCAGCTCTTTCAGCAGGGATGTAATCTCGGGATCGCGATTCGTCCAATCGCCCTTGAGTTTTACGGTGCCAGTCTGTTCAAACGCGCGGCGGGTGGCGGGTGTTTCGAGAGCGACCCGCTCGTTGACCAGGCAGGTGATGCACCAGGCGGCGGTGAAATCGACGAACACCGGCTTGCCGGCGGCGGCCGCCTCGGTCATGCGCGCGCGCGAGAAGCGCTCCCAGCCTTCGAAGCTGACGCCTGTCGACGGCCCGCCTGAGGCGGAGGCCGCGGTGGCGGGGCCGTCCTGCAATTTCAGCACGGCGCCGAAGGCCAGCAGCACTGCTGCCGCCGCGAGGCCGCGCCGCAGCCACGCGCCGAGCGTGCCGGCGCTGCCGAGCCGCAGCAGCCAGAGCGCGAAGGCGATCAGGATCATGCCGCCCAGGGCGTAAATCACGCCGTCTGGGCCGGTCTGCTGGGTCAGCACCCAGATCATCCAGACCGCCGAGGCCCACATCGGGAAGGCGAGAAACTGGCGCAGCCGGTCCATCCACGCGCCCGGCCGCGGCATGAGCCGCTGCAGGGCCGGGGTCATCGAGAGTGCGAGATAGGGGAGGGCGAGGCCGAGGCCCATCGCCAGCAGCACCGCCACGGTCTGCGGCGCAGGCTGGCTGAGCGCAAAGCCGAGCGCGGCCGCCATGAAGGGGGCGGTGCAGGGCGTCGCCACGACAACCGCCAGCACGCCGGTGAAGAAGGCGCCGGTCGCGCCGCTTTTCGCCGCCAGTCCCTGGCCCACGCCGGTGAATCTGCCGCCGATCTCGAACACGCCGGCGAGGTTGAGGCCGACCACGAAGAACAGATAGGCGACCAGCAGCGAGAAGATGGGCGACTGGAACTGGAAACCCCAGTTGACCTCGCCGACGCTGGCGCGGATCGCGATCACCGCGGCGGCCATCGCGCCGAAGGCGACCAGCACGCCGGCGGTATAGGCGACGCCGTCGCGCCGCATCGCGCTGCGCTCATGGCCGGCGAGGCGCGCCAAGGCCGCCGCCTTCATCGCCAGCACCGGGAAGACGCAGGGCATCAGGTTCAAGATCAGGCCGCCCAGCAGCGCGAACAGCAGCGCCTGGACGAGCGTGAGACTTTCGCCTTCGTTCGAGGCGGTGAGCGGCGCTGCACTCGGCACGAAGGCGGGATCGAGCCTGGCGACCATGTCGAAGGCCTGCCGCTGCTCGCCGTCGCCGGTCTTCTCGGTCAGCACCAGCGTGCCGGCGATCGACTGCGCCGCCGCCGTCGCCTTGGCGTCGCCTTTCTTGAGCGGGATGCGGATGCCCTCGGCGGTCACGCTGGCCTTCTGGCTGGCCATGCTCGCGACCGGACCCCATTCGGCGGGGAAGAAGTAGACACTGCGGATCGTGTCGGGCTTCAGTCCCTTGGCATCCACTACCAGGGTCGGATCGCCCGACTTGGAGAGGCCGAAGCGCGCCGGCCACGGGCTGTCCGTCGGCACGACCCGGCGCGCCTTGTCGAACAGCGCACGGGTGGTGGCATCCGCTGGCCTGGCCGCCGGCCCGACCGGCAGTTCGAGCGCGAACTTGCCTTCCTCGGGGATGCAGACATCGTCGCACACCAGCCAGTTGGCATCGGCCTTGAGCGCCAGCGTTCCGGTGAGATCGGCCGGCGGGGTGATCTTCACCAGCAGCAGGATGTCGTCCTGGAAGCCGTAGTTGATGACGCCGCTGACATCGATCAGCGTCGGCGCCGGCCAGACGATCGGGTCGGCCTTGGTTCCGGCCGGCAGATTCCAGGTGATCTCGGTCGGCAGGCCCGAATCGCCCGGGTTCTTCCAGTAGGTGTGCCAATGTGGCTTGATGGTCTGGCGCAGGGCGACCCAGAAGGGCTCGCCCGGCTTGACCTCGGAAACCTCGGACACGAGCTCTGCGCGCACATTGTCGGTCTTCACGACGGATTGCTGCGCGAACGCGGGTCCGGCGAGGCAAACGGCGAGCAGAAGGGCAAGCAAACGGTGCATGGTCACCGCCTTTAAGTGACCCTGCGTCTGGGTTCTGGCAAGCCAAACCGGATCAACGCGACGTGATAAGATGACCCTTCGATGAAACCTCAATTTTCCGACCGCCATCTTTTTGACAATCTCGATGTATTGGCCCGGATCGGCGCCATCGAAGGGGGCGGCTGCGCCCGGTTGGCGCTCACCGACGAGGACCGGCTCGGCCGCGACCTCGTCGTTGGCTGGATGAAGGAACTGGGCCTCGACGTCCGGATCGACGCCATCGGCAATGTGATCGGGTTGCGCGCCGGATGCGAGAACCTGCCGCCGATCATGACCGGGAGCCACATCGACACGGTGCGCACCGGCGGCCGCTACGACGGCAATTACGGCGTGCTGGCCGGGCTCGAGGTGGTGCGGGCGCTCAACGCGGCGAACGTCGTCACGCGGCGGCCGATCGCCGTCGCCTTCTTCACCAACGAGGAGGGTGCCCGCTTCCAGCCCGACATGATGGGCAGCCTGGTTTATGCCGGCGGCATGGGGTTGAACGAAGCATATGCCGCCGTCGACCAGGACGGTATCGCGGTCGGCGACGAGCTGCGCCGCATCGGCTATCTCGGGGCCGCGAAGCCCGGCGCGCTGAAGCCGCATGCCTTCCTCGAGCTGCATATCGAGCAGGGGCCGATCCTCGACGAGGAGAAGGTGCGGATCGGGGTGGTCGAGAGCGTGCAGGGCATCTCCTGGACCGAGTACACCGTGGCCGGCGTCTCCAACCACGCCGGCACCACGCCGATGCGCCTGCGCCGTGACGCCGGCTACCTCGCCGCCTCGGTCAACCTGTTTGCGCGCAAGACAGCCTGGGAGATGGGCGGCAACCAGGTCGCGACGGTCGGCTCGCTCGCGCTGCGTCCCAACCTGATCAACGTCGTGCCCAACCGCGCCGTCTTCACCGTCGACCTGCGCAACACCGACGAGGCGAAGCTCAAGGAGGCCGAGGCCAAGGTCGCCGCGCATGTCGCCGAGGTCGCGGCGGCCGAGCGGCTCGAGGTCGAGGCCAAGGTGCTGGCACGCTTCGAGCCGGTGATCTTCGACGCAGGCCTTGTCGCCCGGGTCGAGCACCACGCCAAGGCCTTGTCTCTCTCCACGCGCCGCATGCCCTCCGGCGCGGGGCACGACGCGCAAATGATGCAGCGCCTCTGCCCGACCGCGATGATTTTCGTCCCCTCCGTCGCGGGCCTCAGCCACAACGTCAAGGAACACACCGAGCCGGCCGACCTCATTGCTGGAGCGCAGGTGCTGCTCAACCTGATGGTGGAGCTGGCCGAAAGCTGAGCCGCCGGGACACCCTTTGCCTTCGAGGTGGGCGTTCTCTGCGACGAGCTTCGCCGACTTCGCCGGTCACAGCTTGAGCAGCCATGCCTCGACCTTGCCTTTGCCCTTGACCTCGATGGCGCCGCGCGGCTCGAAAGCGAACTTGTCCTTGAGCTGCTCGTAGACTGGGCGCGTGACCTGGATGGCGCCGGGGACGCCGGTCGATTCCATGCGGCTGGCCAGGTTCACCGTGTCCCCCCACAGGTCGTAGATGTACTTGCTCTTGCCGATCACGCCTGCGACCACCGGGCCGCTGTTGATGCCGACCCGCACCTGCATCGACACGCGGTGCTCGAGCGCATGCTCGCGCGCGATGTGGACCATGCGGATCGCCATGCGCACCATGCGCTCGGCATGGTCGGCGACGACGTTCGGCATGCCGCACACCGCCATATAGGCGTCGCCGACCGTCTTGATCTTCTCGATCCCGAGCTCCTGGGCCGCCGTATCGAAGCGGGTGAACAGGCCGTTGAGGAGGGTCACGACCTCCTGCGGCGGCATCTCGGAGGTGAGCTCGGTGAATCCGACCAGGTCGGCGAACAGGACGGTGACGTTGGCGAAGCCGTCGGCGATTCCCTGCTCGCCGCCGCGCAGCCGGTTGGCGATCGGCCCCGGCAGGACGTTGAGCAGCAGCGCCTCGTTCTCCCGGTTCTTGTCCTCGATCACCACGTTTTTTCTGCTGATGTCGTCGACCATGCTGTTGAAGGCGAGGCAGAGCTGCCCGATCTCATCGCGCGAGCGCGCGGCAACGCGGACGCTGCCGTCGCCGGCGGCGAAGCGCCGCGCGCCCGCCGTAAGGTCCCGCAGCGGCCCCGTCAGGGAGCGCGACAGCCAGCCGCCGATCGAGATCACCGCCACGAGCGTCAGGCCGCCCACGATCAAGAGATCACGCTCGAGGCGCTGGATCGGCGCGAACGCCTCCGCTGTCTCGATCTTGGCGATCAGCCCCCAACGGACGCCTGGAATGTCGAGCGGGCCCCAGGAGGCTAATGTCGGCTTGCCGTAGTTGCCGATCACCCGGCCAGTGCCCTCGAGCCCGCCCAGCGCTGCGCGCGTCGCCTGCGTGTCGATCCGCTGGTGCAGAACCGGAGAGCCATAGCGCTTGATGGCCGCGATCTCCTCGGCCGGCTCGCCCTCCGCCTCCAGCTCGGCGAAATAGCGGTCGCGGTCCTCGTGAAACAGCCGTCCACCCGAGCGCAGGAGGAAGTCCGGGCCGACGAGATAGGCCTCGCCGGTGGCGCCGAAGCCTTCCTGGCGCCAGCGCCGGCCGCCGGTGACCACACGGTCGATCGCGGCGATCGACAATTGCGCGACCAGCACGCCGACCACCGCGCCCTGGTCGATCACCGGCGCGGCCATGAAGGCGTTCGGCTCGCCGTTCGACGGCAGGTACGCCGAGAAGTCCTCCAGGCAGATCGCCGACGGGTCGGCCCGCCCGGCGCAGCGGGCGACGGCCGCGGCGAGGTTGGTGGCGCGATAGGGCCCGCGCTGCAAGGAGGTCCCGAAGTCGACCTCCTTGTCCGTGCCGTAAATCACGCTGCCCGATTTGGCGTCGGCGATCAGGAAGTCGTCGAAGCCGACCGTGACGGCCGCTGCGCGCAGCAGAGGGTGATGAATCGCATGCACCTGGCTGTAGTTGCTGCCGTCATGCGCGTCGTCGAGCAGGTCGCGCCGGTTGGCCGGGTGTGGATTGTCGACGATGTAGTGGTCCTGCAGGTAGAGCCCGCTCGTGGAGACCGGCATGTAGTCGGTGAGTGGCACGTCTTGACCGAGCAGGCGGCGCACGTCGGGCATGTAGTGCGCTTCGTACCAGGCCTCGACCTTCGGCCGTAGCCCGTCGGGCAGCGGTGCCTGGTCGAGCTGCTCCACGGCCGTCCGGAAGCCGCGCGTCGCCTCGACCACCATCTTGGAATGAGCAAGCAGCAGCAGGTCCTGGCGGACGGTGCGGAAATATTCCTCGACCTGCCGCGCCTTGGTCTGCCGCGCCACGGTGAGCTGCTGGTAGATGCTCTCCTCGAGCGCATCGCGGGCGCGGACGTACCCCAGCACACTGGTCACCAGCACAGCGAGGCCGCCGAGCAGCAGGAGAGCTCCGAAGAGCTTGACGGTGAGTCCCCAGCGCGTCGGACGGTCGGCGGCGGAAGACGGGTCAGCGGACATCGCGTTACTGTATCAGAGAATGCCCTCGAAGTTGCATTCGCCGCGCCCCCGGATCAGAGAACGCCGTGGAAGATCGCCTCGCCGCGCGGGCTGGTGCCGATCACCTTCCATCCGGCGGCGCGGTAGAAGCCCGCGGCGCGGCTGCCGGGATCGGTGGTCAGCCAGGCCGTGCGGTGGCCGTCCTGGCGCAGCACATCGCACGCCTTCTCGAACAGCGCCCGGCCGATGCCGCGGCGCTGGTGGTCGTTGGCCATGAACAGCGCCCAGATCGAGCCGTCGCGGGTGTCGGCGGCGGAGAAGCCCAGGATCAGGCCGTCTTCTTCCCACACCCAGACGCCGGGGTTCTGCTCGAACCATTTGTAGTCCGCGACCGTCACGCGGCTGGGGTCGCGCAGAATGTTTTCCGTCACGCTGTTGCGGATCTCGGTGATGCGGGAATGGTCCTCGGGACGGGCGCGGCGAATCATGCCGGCGATGTGCCTCAGAACTTGCCGAGGAACAAGCGCGGCAGGCCAAGGGAGAAGAGCGGCTCGTAGGTGGACAGCAGCCGGGCGGCGATCAGGGCGCCGTAGAACGGCATGATGGTCTGCATCACCTCGCCGCCGACCGAGATACCGCCGATCGCGCAGCCGACGAACGGTCGCGCCGACTGGCGGCGTGTTGAGCCCCAGCGTGCAGTTGATCAGCATCAGCGTGCCGAACTCCGCCGGCCCATGCCGTACTGCAGTCAGATCGGCAGGAAGATCGGCGGAACGGCTTCTTGTCGGCGTCGGTCACGATAATTGTCTTCTAAAGTTGTCTGACAACTTGCGAGACGCTACCATTCCCCCCGATGGCGGACAAGCATTCTCCCAACAACCTCGCCGAACGGGTGATGGCGCGGCTCAGCGCCGATATTCGCGGCGGGCGGCTCGCGCCCGGCGCGCGCCTGCCGACCGAGCAGGAACTGACCTCGACCATGGGCGTGAGCCGCACCGTGGTGCGTGAGGCGGTTGCCGCCTTGCGCGCCGACGGGCTGGTGGTGACGCGGCGCGGCTCGGGCGCCTATGTCGCGGACAATCCGACCGCCTCGCCGTTCCGCATCGTCGCCCCGCACATCGGCCGCATCGAGGACGTGCTCGACGTCATGCAACTGCGCCTCGCGGTCGAGGTCGAGGCCGCCGCCCTCGCCGCCGAGCGGGCCGACCGCAAGCACGTCGCCAAGGTGCGCGCCGCCCTGCGCGACATCGATCGTGTCCTGCGGCACGGCGAAGGCGCCGTCGCCGAGGACTTCGCCTTCCATCGCGCCATTGCCGAAGCGACAGGCAATGCGCAGTTCCCGCGCTTCCTCGCCTTCCTCGGCAGCCACGTCATCCCGCGCCAGAGCGTGCGACTGTCGGCCGACACGCCGGCCGAGCGGCGCGCCTATCTCGAGCGCATCCAGCGCGAGCACGGCTGCATCGTGGCGGGCATTGCCGCCGGCGACCCGGTCGAGGCCCGCCGCGCCATGCGCGACCACCTCACGCGCTCGCTCGAGCGCTACCGCAAGCTTGCAGAAGGATCGAACCCATGACCGAGGATAAGTCGCGTAGCGACCAGTCGCGCCGCATCGTCTTTACCGGCGCCTCCGGCGGCATCGGCACCATGACGCGGCCGTTGCTCGCCCGGCTCTATCCCGGGCTGGTGCTGAGCGACCGGGTCGAGCCCAAGGACCTGCAGCCGGGCGAGACGTTCGTGAAGGCCGATCTCACCCGGCCCGACGAGGTGGCGGCGGCGGTGAAGGGCGCGCACAGCGTCATCCATCTCGGCGGCCATTCGGTCGAAGGCGGCTGGGACCAGATCCTCAACGCCAACATCATCGGCTGCTACAACCTGTTCGAGGAGGCGCGGAAGGCCGGCGTGAAGCGCGTGATCTTCGCTTCGTCCAACCACGCGGTCGGCTTCTATCCCCGCAGGTGCAAGATCGGGACCGATGTCACGGTGCGTCCCGACAGCCGCTACGGCGTCAGCAAGGCGTTCGGCGAGGCTCTGGGTGCGCTCTATGCGGACAAGCACGGCTTGATCGTGACCTGCCTGCGCATCGGCAACGTGGGGCCGCGCCCGCTCGACGCGCGGCGACTGTCGATCTGGATTTCGCCCGAGGACATCGTGCAGCTCTTCCGTATCGGGCTCGAGCATCCCGACATCCGCTACGACATCCTGTACGGCGTTTCCGATAACGCCGCCTCGTGGTGGGACAACTCGCGCGCCCGACAGCTCGGTTACCGGCCGGCCGGCAAAGCCGAGGACCACCGCGCGCATGCCGAGGCGGAGCAAGCCAAGATCGGCCCCGATCCCGTCGGCGATCTATTCCAGGGCGGGACCTTCACCTCCGCCGAATTCACCAACGACGTGAAGCGCGCGGGGCCCTAGCGAAAGGTTGCAGAAAAAAGCAGAAAAAGAACGGTGGTCCCATTTACGTCCGAAAGCGTTGCATAGAAACAACAGAAGGAGTTGTCCCTATGCGAAATCTTGGCATGGCGATACTGGCGGGCGGGCTTCTGGTCGGCATGGCCGGCGCAGCGACGGCGCAGAATATTGCGTCGGCAGTCCCTGCTCCGAAGAAGGACTTCGTCGTGTTTGCCGACAGAGGCACGGCGCTTTCACCGACTGCGGCGGCCACCGTGCGTAACGCGGCGAGCGAAGCGAGCACGGCCCGGCAGGTCACCTTGATTGGTCGGGCGGAGAATATCGCACCGGTGAAGGGTGAGCTGATCCGCCACGGCGTGGCGCCGGAGGCCATCGTCGTGAAGCAGGAAGCTCGCGCACCGATCGCCAAGCCGATGGACGGTCTCGCCGATCCGATCGACCGTCGCGTCGAGATCAAGTTCTAGGCGATGGTGTTAGCCCGTCCGGGCGGCGATAATTGCCGCTCGGAGGGGCGATATGAGCGAGACAACTGGCGCGGCTGGTGAGGGCGTTGCGTCGACTTCGGGAAATGGCGTTGTGCTCGGCACGGCCGAATACCGTCAATCTGGACGCCTTCTCCAGCCGACACCGACCGTGGCCTGGACCACGCGATCCCCGTGCGCGTTCGGCGATCTCCAGCAAGCAGAACGGGTGCGCCTTGGCGCGCACGACGGCCGAATCGTGAAAGCCCGCGTGTTGTCCGGCCAGTCCGGCTTGCAATTCTGGCGCAATTCGCAAAGCGGCGCCCTTGAGGCGATCCCCTAAAAGAAAGTATGGGGGAGCCTCAATCCCCAACTCCACGCGACGGCATGAAGGGCGACCATGAGTAGATTTCTGACAGTTGGCGCTGCGCAAATGGGTCCGATCCAGCGCAGCCACACGCGGCGCGACGTGGTGGAGCGACTGATCTCCCATTTGCGCGAAGCCAAGCGGATGGGCTGCGACGTGGTGGTGTTTCCCGAGCTTACGCTCACCACCTTCTTTCCGCGCTGGTGGATGACCGACCAGTCGGAGATCGATTCCTTCTTCGAGCAGGAGATGCCGTCGAACGAGACGGCGCCGCTCTTCACCGAGGCCAGGCGGTTGGCGATGGGCTTTTGCCTGGGCTATGCCGAGCTTGCCAACGAGGAGGGGCGCATCCGGCACTTCAACACCTCGATCATCGTCGAGAAGGACGGCAGCATCGTCGGCAAGTACCGGAAGGTCCATCTGCCGGGCCATGCCGAGCACGAGCCGGGGCGGCCGTTCCAGCATCTCGAGAAGCGCTATTTCGAGGTCGGCAATCTCGGTTTTCCGGTGTTCAAGGCGTTCGGCGGCAACATTGGCATGTGCATCTGCAACGACCGGCGCTGGCCAGAGACCTATCGCGTGATGGGCCTGCAGAACGTCGAGATGGTGATGCTGGGCTACAATACGCCGCTTCATAACGCGCCGTCGCCCGACCACGACGAGCATTCCTGGTTCCACAACCAGCTCTCGATGCAGGCCGGCGCCTACCAGAACGGCACGTGGGTGGTCGGTGTCGCCAAGGGAGGTGCCGAGGAGGGCGTGCCCTCGCTCGCCGATTCGATGATTGTGGCGCCCTCGGGCAAGGTGGTGGCGCGCGCTGCCGGGATCGACGACGAGCTGGTCGTGCATCGCTGCGATCTCGATGCCGGCAAGAGCTACAAGACGACGACCTTCAACTTCGCGGTCCACCGCCAACCGGACCAGTACCGCCGCATCGTCGACCAGAAGGGTGCGGTGGATCCGGCGTGAGTCACGGCGGGGAGCGGCTCTGGAGAGCCGCGCTTCCAGCTCAAGGACCGGAGAACTTGCCGTAGCTCCGGTCGGGCGTGCCGCGGAACAGCGACATGTGGGTATGGGTCGCGACGAACGGATCGCCGACCTTGCGGCGGCCGAGCACGACCGTCGTGCGGCCGGGTCGGTCGAACTTGTCGCCGTTGGGATGGAAGCCGTCCGACTGCCACACGCCCATGCCGACCGCGGTCAGCCGGTCGGCCGAGACGATCGCCTCGATCTTGTCGAGGTCGTAGCGGAAATTGCGGATCGTGCCCCACACGTTGCGCCACTGCTTCTGCTCGGCCAGCTCGCGGCCGTGCATGAAGTCGGTGAAGGTGCCGAAGGCGATCATGTCGTCGGCGAAGATCGGCCGCGCGCCCTCGTAGTCGACGGCGCGACAGTGCTCCGACAGCGTGTCGAACCAGGTGCGGACGGCGGCGAGGTCGGCCGGATCGGCCGGCGTGAGAAGGTTCATGGTTGGGGGTCCTATAGTCCGAAGCGTTGCCAGTGCGCGCGTTCTTCCAGCGCGGCGAGGGTCGAGGGCCCGATCAGTTCGATGCCGCCGCCGAGGCCGAAGCGTGACAGGATTCTCCGCCGCGCGGCAATGACGGGCAGATGCACCTTGGCGCCGTAACGCGCCTGCAGCACCATGCGCAGCTCGCCCAGGCTGTCGACCAGCCCGAACTCCAGGCCGCGCGTGGCGGTCCAGAATTCGCCGGTGAAGAGCAGAGAGTCGCCGCCCTTGAGCTTCGTGCCCCGCCGCTCACGCACCCAGTCCTTGAAGCCGTCATGGATCTCGGCCTGCAGACGCTTGAGGCGCTCGACGTCGTCGGGCTTCTCGACGCGAAAGGGGTCGAGCATCGACTTGTTCTCGCCCGATGTGTGCACGCGCCGCTCGATCCCGAGCTTGGCGATCAGGTCCTGGAAGCCGAATCCTGCGGAGACCACGCCGATCGAGCCGACGATCGAAGCGCCGTCGGCGATGATCTCGTCCGCCGCGCAGGCCAGCCAGTAGCCGCCCGACGCCGCGACATCCTCGACGAAGGCGATTACCGGCAGCTTCTTCTCGGTGGCGAGCAGGCGGATGCGCTTGGCGATCAGCGCCGATTGTACCGGCGATCCGCCGGGCGAGTTGATGACCAGCGCCACCGCCCTCGCGCCGCGCTGGGAGAAGGCGCGAGCGAGCAAGGGCGCCACCGACTCGATCGACAGACCGCGCGAGCCGAGCAGGCCGCCGGAGGCGATGACGCCCGACAGACGCACGACCGGCACGACGGCGCCGCGACGAAAACGATTCCTCAACCATGTCAACATGGCCGGCACTGTCGCGGCGCGGCGCCTAGAAGTCTAGCGGAGCGGCGTGACGCAGGATCGCCTCGGCTGCCTCGGTATAGCCGCCTTCCGGTTTGTGCAGCACCAGCGGCGGAGATTCGGTGACGGAGGATGCCTGGCTGCGCCGTGCCCTTACCAGGACGCGGGCAGCGGGCGGCAACCGTTTGACCGTGAGGCTGCCGCAGCCCAGTCGGATCAGGTGACCTGTGATCTCCTCCAGCCGGTCGCTGCGATGGATCATGGTCAGGGTGCCTGCAGGTTTGAGGGCGCCGGTTGCCACCGCGAGCCAGCGCGCCAGATTGGCACTCGATTCGACGGTGGCGAGCGCCTTGCTCGGATCGGGCGAGGGGTCTGCCGCCGCCGCCGCCAGATAGGGCGGGTTGGTGGCCACCTGATCGAACAGGGAAAATGTTTGTGGCAAAGGCCGCGCGATGTCGTGGACGATGGTGCGAACTCTGTCGCCCAAGCCATTTCGTGTGGCGTTGCGCTCGGCGAGCTGCGCCAGGGCCGGTTGCAGCTCGATGCCCAGAATCGTGCAGTCCGGCATTCGTTTGGCGAGGCAAAGGCCGACCGATCCGACGCCCGAGCCGAGGTCGAGGACAGATTCACCGGGAGCCGGGTCGACGGCGGCGGCCAGCAGTACGGCGTCGATGGACACGCGGTAGCCCCGGCGCGACTGCAGCAGGCGCAGGCGGCCCCCCAGCAGGCCGTCTTCGGTCAGAGCCGTTTCCATGGTACGCATCAGACTAGTGTCACGACATCGTGTCGCAACATATTGCACTGTTGGCGGATTATCCTTCGGTCATGGCAAAGGTCGTTTCCCTCGAAGGCAAGCGCAAGGCTCCCAGCCTGGAGCCGCTGTTGGCGCTCTGCGCCGACGATATGGCGCGGGTCGATCGCGAGATCCTGCACCGCATGCGGTCGCCCGTGACGCTGATTCCCGAGCTCGCCAATCATCTGGTCGGGGCCGGGGGCAAGCGGCTGCGTCCGCTGCTGACGGTGGCTGCGGCACGGCTGTGCGGCTACGCGGCGGATGACGACCGGCACGTCAAGCTCGCGACCTGCGTCGAGTTCATTCATTCGGCGACGCTTTTGCACGACGACGTGGTCGATGTCAGCGTGCTCCGGCGCGGCAGGCCGACCGCCAACTCGGTGTGGGGCGACAAGGCCTCGGTGCTGGTTGGCGACTTCCTGTTCACGCGCTCCTTCGAGCTCATGGTCGATGTCGGCTCGCTCGACATCCTGGGCGTGCTGTCGCGCGCCTCCTCGACGATCGCCGAGGGCGAAGTGCTGCAGCTCGTCACGCAGCGCGACATCAGCACGCCCGAGGCGACCTATCTCGAGGTCATCAAGGCCAAGACCGCCAAGCTGTTTGCCGCGGCGGCCGAGGTCGGCGCCATAGTGGCCGGCCGAAACGGCCCGGAGCGCGTGGCGCTCGAAAGCTTCGGCATGAACCTCGGCATCGCCTTCCAGCTGGTCGACGATGCGCTCGACTACGCCGGCCGCGAGGCCGCGCTCGGCAAGACGGTCGGCGACGACTTTCGCGAGGGCAAGATCACCCTGCCGGTGATCCTGTCCTTCCTGCGCGGCGGCGCGGTCGATCGCGCGTTCTGGAGGCGCACGATCGAGAAGCTCGACCAGCGCGACGGCGATCTCCTGCAGGCGCAGATCCTGATCGAGCGCAACAACGCGCTGACCGACACGTTCGAACGGGCCCGCCATTACGGCGCCATGGCACGCGATGCGATGGGCCTGTTCGGCGACTCGCCGCTGAAGTCGGCGCTGCTCGAGGCGGTAGACTTCGCAATCGACCGGGCGCACTAATCGCGGCCGCATGGCCGCGAAACACATCCTCGCCATCGATCAGGGCACGACCAGCACGCGCGCAATCGTGTTCGACTCGTCGGGGCGGCCCGTCGCCTCGGCGCAGAAGGAATTGCCGCAGATCTTCCCCAAGCCCGGCTGGGTCGAGCACGATCCGGAGGAGATCTGGCGCGCGACCGTCGAGGTCTGCCGCGGCGCACTCGCCGAGGCCAGGCTCGCGGCCACGGCGCTGGCGGGCATCGGCATCACCAACCAGCGCGAGACGACGGTGGTGTGGGACCGCGCGACCGGCAAGCCGGTGCATAACGCCATCGTCTGGCAGGATCGCCGCACCTCGGAGATGTGCGCCGAGCTGAAGCGCGGCGGCCACGAGAAAAACGTTTCGGACAGGACCGGCCTGCTGCTCGATCCCTATTTCTCGGGCACCAAGATCGCCTGGATCCTGAAGAACGTCACGGGCGCGCAGGCTGCTGCCGACAAGGGCGCGCTTGCCGCCGGCACGATCGAGAGCTTCCTGCTGTGGCGGCTGACCGGCGGCAAGGTCCATGCGAGCGACGCCACCAACGCCAGCCGTACCCTGCTGCTCGACATCCGCAAGGGCACTTGGGACCCGGAACTGGCCAAGCTGCTGGGCGTGCCACGATCGATGCTGCCGACGGTGGTCGACAACGCCGGCGCGTTCGGGATCACGACGGCCGATATCCTCGGATCACCGGTGCCAGTGCTCGGCATGGCGGGCGACCAGCAGGCGGCGACGGTCGGCCAGGCCTGCATCAAGCCCGGCATGGTCAAGGCGACCTACGGCACCGGCTGCTTCGCAATCCTGAACACCGGCAGCATGGCGGTGCGCTCGAGCCACCGCCTGCTGACGACCATCGCCTACCAGCTCGGCGGCCGGCGCACCTATGCCCTCGAGGGGAGCATCTTCATCGCTGGCGCGGCCGTGCAATGGCTGCGCGACGGCCTGCGTCTGATCGAGAAGTCGGCCGATGTGGAGGCCGTTGCCGACAAGGCGAAGTCCGGCCACGGCGTCTACATGGTGCCGGCTTTCGTCGGCCTGGGCGCGCCCTACTGGGATGCCGAGGCGCGCGGCGCGCTGCTAGGCCTGACGCGCGACACCGGGCCGGCCGAGATCGCGGCCGCCACCCTCGATTCGGTCTGCTACCAGACCCGCGACCTGATCGAGGCGATGCGCGGCGACGGCGCGCAGATCGACGAGTTGCGGGTCGATGGTGGCATGGTGGTCAACGATCCGCTGATGCAGCGTCTGGCCGACACGGTCGGCGCCCCGGTCGAGCGCCCCAGGGTGATCGAGACCACGGCCCTGGGCGCGGCCTTCCTGGCCGGCCTGCAGGCCGGCCTGTGGCCCTCCCTTGATGCCCTGTCCGCCACCTGGTCCCTCGACCGCGCCTTCCAGCCGGCCGAGGCTGCCCCCTCGCGCGACCGCCGCTACGCCGGCTGGCAGGACGCCGTCCGCCGGGTACGCAGCTCGTAGCTGACATGCCGACTATTGCCATCGTCGACGGCATTCTGATCGTCCTGTACTTCAATGATCATGCGCCGCCGCATTTCCATCCTCGGGGGGCGATTTTCATGCGCGTATCCGCATTGACGACGGTAACGTCATTGAAGTGGAGGGTCGAATTTCAGCGCGGCATCGCCGCCGACTATTGGAATGGACTCTGGCCCACCAGCAGGAATTGATGGAAAATTGGACATATGTGAGAGCAGGCGAAGTCCCAAGGAGGCTGGACTGATGGCCCGATACGCTATCAAGCGCGCTACCCCTCGACCCGATTTCACTGTCGCGATCGAGTGGACGGATGGCTCATCGAGCACGGTCGATTTTCGTCCGGAGATTGCCCGGGGGGGCGCCTTGGCCTCATTGGGAGAGCCGGCCGTTTTCCTGCACCGCTTGTTCGTGCAGTCCGCAGGTGAAAGTTTGGCTTGGGAAACGTCGCGCGGCCTGATCGATTTCCACGCCGACGAACTCTGGCAGCGGACGCACGTTAATCCAGTCGCCGCCGAGTAGAAAGCTTGCTGCCCACAGGCGGCGCCACTAGGTTGCGCGCGCCATGCGGACCCCTTCCAATCCTGTCTATTGCGGCGTCGACACCACCGATCTCGCCCAGGCTACCAGACTGATCCAGTCGATCGCAGGCGGAGCCAAGCCGGCCGTCGGCGGCATCAAGTTGGGCCTCGAGTTCTTCCTGGCCCATGGCGCACCCGGCGTGCGCTATGCTTTTCCGACTCCGGTGAGGGCGACCGGGGTGGGGTTCTTCCTCGACCTCAAGCTGCACGACATCCCCAACACCGTTGCGGGCGGCATCCGCGCCGTCGTCGAGCTGGCGCCGACCTTCATCACGCTCCATGCCAGCGGCGGCCGGGAGATGCTGAAGGCCGCGGTCGACGAGGCGGCGTCGCAGGCGGCCAAGCTCAATGTGGCGCGGCCGAAGCTGCTGGGTGTCACGGTGCTCACCTCGCTCGACCGGTCGGACCTCGAGGCGACAGGCATCAATGCCGATCCCTCGGACCAAGTGCTGCGGCTCGCCGCGCTGGCGTATGACAGCGGGCTCGACGGCGTCATCTGCTCGCCGCTCGAGATCGCCGCACTTCGCAGGCAGTGCGGGCCCGACTTCGTGCTGATGGTGCCCGGCATCCGGCCTGTCGGCAGCGCGGCCAACGACCAGAAGCGGGCGATGACGCCGCGCCAAGCGGTCGATCTCGGCGCCACCAACCTCGTCGTCGGCCGGCCGATCTATACGGCAGCCGACCCGCGCGCGGCTGCCGAAGCGATCGCGCGCGAGGCCGGAGTCAACGATCTATGAGCGTTGAGGCCCGAGTGAAGGCCAAGATCTGCGGCCTGTCGACGCCCGAGACGGTCGAGGCCGCGGTGCAATTCGGCGCGCGTTACGTGGGCTTTGTGACATTCCCCAAGTCGCCGCGCTACGTCTCGACCGAGACGATGCGCGCGCTCGGCGGGCTTGTGCCGCAGACAGTCACGCGGGTCGGCCTGTTCGTCGATCCAGACGATGCGCTGCTGGACGAGAGACTAGCCACCGGCACGCTCGACATGCTGCAGCTTCACGGTCGCGAGACGCCCGAGCGGGCGGCGGCGATCCGCCATCGCACCGGCAAGCCGGTCATGAAGGCGATCAATGTCGGTGAGGCGAGGGATGTGGAGCAGGGCATCGCGTCCTACGCCGGCGTCGTCGACTGCCTGATGTTCGATGCCGCGGCAGGCATCTTGCCGGGCGGCAATGCCCAGGCCTTCGACTGGACGGTCCTGTCCGGCCGCACGGTGCCCGCGCCGTGGTTCCTGGCCGGCGGGCTCACTCCCGTCAATGTCGCCGAAGCCGTGCGCGTCACCGGCGCACCCGTCGTCGATGTTTCCTCTGGCGTCGAGGAGAGTCGCGGTGTGAAATCGCCCGCGTTGATCCGCGCCTTCCTCGATCGCGTGAAGGCGCTCTGAAAGGAATTCCATGAAGACCGAACAGCGGCTGCAGGAGCTCGGCATCGAGCTGGCCACGCCCACGTCGCCGATGGCGAACTACGTCAACGCCGTGCGCACCGGCAACCTGCTCTATCTCGCCGGCAAGGGGCCAGGCCTGCCGGGCAAGCCGCTGCCGATCGGCAAGGTCGGGCGCGATCTCACCGTCGAGCAGGCCTATGGCCACGCGCGCGAAACCGGCCTCAGCCTGATCGCGGTGATGAAGGCCGAGCTCGGCGACCTCGACCGGGTCAAGCGGATCGTCAAGGTGCTGGGCATGGTCAACGCCATTCCCGAATTCGGCAACCAGCCCGAGGTGATCAACGGCTGCTCCGACCTGTTCGTCGAGGTGTTCGGCGACCGCGGCCGCCACGCGCGCTCGGCGGTCGGCATGGGCTCGCTGCCGCGCGGTATCCCGGTCGAGATCGAGGTGATCGTCGAGGTCGAGGCCGACGAGCCGGAACCGCTGGCCATCGCGCCGAAGCCGAAGGCTGCGGCGAAAGCGGCGGCGCCGAAGCGCGCGCCCGTGCAGAAGGCGGCGCCGAAGGCCGCTCCCAAGGTGGCGAAGAAGAAAGCCGCCAAGAAGAAAAAGAGCTAGTCGATGCCGAACACTCCCAACAGTTTCCGCACCGGCGCGGACGAGCGCGGTCATTTCGGCATTTTCGGCGGACGCTACGTCGCCGAGACCCTGATGCCGCTGATCCTCGATCTGGAGAAGGCCTACAACGAGGCCAAAGTCGATCCTGAATTTCAGGGCGAGCTGAAATCTCTGGCGACGCACTATGCCGGCCGACCCAGCCCGCTCTATCACGCCAAGCGGTTCACGAATCACCTCGGTGGCGCCAAGGTCTATTTGAAGCGCGAGGAGCTGAATCACACCGGCTCGCATAAGATTAACAACGTGCTGGGGCAAGTTTTGCTGGCAAAGCGCATGGGCAAGACGCGCGTGATCGCCGAAACCGGCGCGGGCCAGCACGGCGTGGCCACGGCGACCGCCTGCGCGCTGTTCGACATCCCCTGCGTGGTCTTCATGGGTGCGCTCGACGTCGAGCGCCAGGCACCCAACGTGGCGCGCATGAAGATGCTCGGTGCCGAGGTGCGTCCGGTGCAGGCGGGCGCCGCGACGCTCAAGGACGCGATGAACGATGCGCTGCGCGACTGGGTCGCGACCTGCGAGACGACGTTCTACTGCATCGGCACGGTCGCGGGTCCGCATCCTTATCCGACGATGGTGCGCGACTTCCAGTGCGTGATCGGCGAGGAGACCCGCGAGCAGATGATGGAGGCCGAGGGTCGCCTGCCCGACACGCTGGTCGCTTGCATCGGCGGCGGTTCCAATGCGATGGGCCTGTTCCACCCCTTCCTCGACGATCCGGGCGTGCGCATCATTGGTGTCGAGGCGGCGGGCCATGGCGTCGAGACCGGCCAGCATGCCGCGTCGCTTGCCGGCGGTCGTCCGGGCGTGCTGCACGGCAACCTCACCTACCTGCTGCAGGACAAGGACGGCCAGATCACCGAGGCGCATTCGATCTCGGCCGGCCTCGACTATCCAGGCATCGGTCCCGAGCATTCGTGGCTCAAGGAAAACGGCCGGGTCGAATACGTCTCGGCGACCGACGACGAGGCGGTCGAGGCGTTCCAGCTGCTTTGCAAGCTCGAGGGCATCATTCCCGCACTCGAATCGGCTCATGCCGTGGCCTACGTGATGAAGCTCGCGCCGACCCTGCCGAAGGACAACCTGCTGGTGATGAATCTCTCCGGCCGTGGCGACAAGGACGTCCCGCAGATCGCCGCGCGACTTGGGATGAAGGCCTAAGGGAATTGCATCGTAGATCGGCAAAGACGTGCAGAATGTCGCTCATGCTCTTGTCTGTCATCCTGAGCGCAGCGAAGGATCTCACCGACCGATCACACACCGGCCGCTTGGCTAGCGTGAGGTTCTTCGCTGCGCTCGGGACGACAGACTGGAGATAGTCATGCCCTTTGACTGGCGAGACCACATCGTTCGTGACCCGAGGATTTGCGGAGGTCTTCCGACAATGAGGGGGACACGGGTTCTGCTGCGCCAGCTTCTCGCGGACATGGCGACCGGAGCCGGGACGCCCGACATCATCGCCGCCTATCCGTCGCTTAACCCAGATCACGTCAAGGCCGCGATTGCCTTCGCGGCTGACGGCTGATGCGACATGACGAACCGCGTTGCTATCGTCGAAGATGAGCGCATCCGGATCAGGCCGCCGCTGGCCGTAATCACTTCCCAGGACCCGACATGAGCCGTATCGAGAAGCGTTTCGCCAAGCTCAAGGCCGACAAGCGTGCCGGGCTCGTGGCCTATATCAGCGCCGGCGATCCTGATGTTACGCTGGGCTATCAGATCCTGAAGGGCCTGCCGGGTGCCGGCGCCGATCTGATTGAGCTCGGCATGCCGTTCACCGACCCGATGGCCGACGGTCCGTCGGTCGA
Source organism: Reyranella sp. (assembly GCF_965279465.1). Lineage (NCBI taxonomy): Bacteria > Pseudomonadati > Pseudomonadota > Alphaproteobacteria > Hyphomicrobiales > Reyranellaceae > Reyranella > Reyranella sp. The sequence continues at coordinate 292,235 of NZ_OZ257242.1, read as the reverse complement.
CGCGGCTGGCCAGCGTGCGCTCAAGGCCGGCATCACGGTTGACGCGACTTTCGACATGGTGCGCCGTTTCCGCCAGGAGACCGGCGACAACGACACGCCGATCCTGCTGATGGGCTACTACAATCTCGTCTACCAGCGCGGCGTCGAGAAGTTCTGCAAGGATGCGGCGGCGGCGGGAGTCGACGGCTTCATCCTGGTCGATCTGCCGCCGGAGGAAGCCGACGCGATCAAGCCTCATGCTGCTGCTGCGGGCATCGATACGGTGATGCTGACGGCGCCGACGACCGACGACAAGCGCTTGCCGGCGGTGCTGAAGTACTCGTCGGGCTTCGTCTATTTTGTGTCGGTGCTCGGCATCACCGGCACCAAGTCGGCAAGCGAGGATGCGGTGCGCGAGCATGTCGCGCGCATCAAGCGTCACACCGCGCTGCCGGTCGGTGTCGGCTTCGGCATCAAGACGCCGGAGCAGGCGGCGATGATCGCGCGCCACGCCGATGCCGCCGTCGTCGGCTCGGCGATCGTCGACAAGGTCAAGGTTGCGCTCGACGAAAGCGGCAAGCCGAAAGCGGGCCTCGTCGACGGCGTTCTCACTTTCGTGAAGTCGCTCGCAAACGGCGTGCGGAGCATTCAAAAAGTGTAACGCAAACGTCTGTGATTAAAGGGGAACCGGCGTCATCGCGCCATTGTCTCGCCTGCTTCTCGCGCCCATATGCGCGCCAGTCGTTCGGTGAATCAGGAGGCGCAGAATGGAAAAGTCCACAGATCAGTTGGACAGGCTTCACCGAATTTTCACCGACGCGCTGGATCTTCTGGACACTCAAGGACGCGAGCCTGATCGCTGGGAAGAGGAGTGTCTTTCCTACGCGCTCGGTGCGATGGCGTGCGGCCTCTATCCAGCGGCCGAGGTGGAACTTGCGGCGTTCGCGCGCCCCGTGTCGCAGCGCTCGCCCGATGAGCTTGTCCTGCTCGACGGCAAGCCGCGCCGTTTCACCAAGGCAATGCTGCGTCACGGACTCGTCTATGTGCTGAACCGCAACAATCAGGCGCCGATGCCGGCGTCGAGTCATCTTGCGGTCAGGAATTTCCTCGGCGCGTCGCTTTGACGATGCGCGCTATGCGCGGTCGTGGGCGAAGAACACCTTGCTCGCGATCCGCCATTCTCCGTCACGTTGCAGCAGCACGAAGAAATCCGTGTAGCGGGTGCCGCGCCAATTGACGGCTTCGAGACGCGCCATTGCGGCCGTCCCCGAAACCTCGACAGTGGCGACCCGCGTCTCGAGATCAGGCGCAGGGCCGCCCGTCGCGATGAGGTCGCAAAACTCCTGTAGCGTCCAGTAGACCGGCTTGCCGCCATAGCTGCCGCGTACCGTTGCCTCGGCCATGAAGGCATCGCGCATCAGGCCGGGGGCACCGATTCGCGCGCCCTCGACGTACTTCTCGATCGCCTTCTCAATCTGCTCGTCCATCTCGTCGCTCCTCGCTTGGAGGACGTCCAGTCGCATGAGGCCCGGTGGCGAGTCCTTGCCGATTGAGCCAATATTCTTCCTCTAAAAGGCACATAGTGCCAATTGGAGGGCTTAACTTTGGCAGATGTGCTACTAGACGCGTTCGACCGCAAGATCATCGCCGCACTGCAGGCGGACGGCCGGCTGGCCAACGTCGATCTGGCGGAGAAGATCGGTCTCTCGCCCTCGCCCTGCCTGCGCCGGGTGAAGCGTCTGGAACGCGAGGGCTACATCGAGTCCTATCGCGCGTCGCTCGATCGCGCACGGATCGGCCTCGGCTTCACCGTCTTCGTCGGCGTGCGCATCGAGGGCCACGCCAACGATCGTGCCGGCTGCTTCGAGGATGCGGTGCTCGCCATGCCGGAAGTGATCGCCTGCCACATGGTTTCGGGCGCCGTCGACTATCTGCTCGAAGTCGTGGTGCCCGATCTGGCGGGCTACCAGAAATTCCTGATCGGCAAGCTGCTCGCCCTGTCGATGGTGCGCGAGGTGCAGAGCAGCATCGCGATCAACAGCCTGAAGGCCGGTGCGCCGCTGCCGCTCGATCATCTCGGCGTCGCTCAGTCGTCGTCGAACAGCAGGTCGGCGACGTAGGGGTTGGTCTTGCGTTCCCAGCCGAAGGTCGATGTCTGGCCGTGGCCCGGCACGAACTGGATGTCATCGCCCAGAGGCCACAGGCCGCTGCGGATCGAATTCACGAGCTGGTCGTGATTGCCGCGGGGAATGTCGCTGCGGCCGACCGAGCCGCGGAACAGCACGTCGCCCACGAAAGCGACTTTCGACGGCTTGTGCACGAACACGACATGGCCCGGCGTATGGCCGGGACAATGCACGACATCCAGGGTGAGATTGCCGAGGCTCACCGTCTCGCCATTTTCCAGCCAGCGGTCGGGCACGAACGGCTTGTAGGCTGGGAAATTGTACTTGCGGCCGGACTCGGGCAGCGCCTCGATCAGGAAGAGATCGTCGCGATGCGGGCCTTCGATCTTCACGCCATAGTGCTCGGCCATGGTGCCGGCGGCCGAGGCGTGGTCGACATGGCCATGGGTCAGCAGCACCTTGGTGATCTTGATGCCCTGATTTTCGATCTCCTGCCGGAGCAGGTCGAAGTCGCCGCCCGGATCGACGGCGGTGCCTTCCATCGTCTCGTCATCCCAGATGAGAGAGCAATTCTGCTGGAACGGCGTGACGGGGGCGATCAGGACCTTGAGCATGGAACCGATGTAATGGCATGAATCGCCTGGAATGAAACAGCGTTTTCCGGTCCGCGCCTTCGCCCTCTTCCTGGCGCTTTTTGCCTTGTCGGCCGGGCCGGCTGGAGCCCAACTCGCTACCGTTTCCTCGCCCTCGGGTCCGGTTGTCGCCGGGCCCTATCTGGTGGTCGATGCCGCCACCGGCGAGACGCTGCTGCAGCGCGACGCGGGCGCCGCCTGGTATCCCGCCTCGCTCACCAAGCTGATGACACTTTATCTCGTGTTCGAGGATCTGAAGGCCGGCCGGCTCACCCTGGCCACGCCGGTTCCGTTCTCGCAGCACGCCGCCAGCGCGTCGCCCTCGAAGCTCGGGATCGGCGTCGGTGGCTCGATAACCGTCGAGCAGGCCATCCAGTCCCTGGTCGCGCGCTCGGCCAACGACGCGGCCGTGGCGTTGGGAGAGAAGGTCTCCGGTTCGGAAGCAGCGTTCGCCCAGCGCATGACCCAGACGGCGAAACGGCTCGGCATGACGGCGACCGAGTTCCGCAACGCCAACGGCTGGCCCGACCCCGGCCAGGTCACGACGGCGCGCGACTTGGCGATCCTCACCCTCGCGCTGATGCGCGACGTCGGCGAGTACTATCCCTATTTCCAGACGCGCGAGTTCATGCTCGGCAAGCAGCGTATCGGCCCCGGCGTGAAGTTCGTCGAAATGTATGCACCCTATGCCGACGGACTGAAGACCGGCTTCATCTGCTCCTCGGGCTTCAACATCGTTGGCAGTGCGGTACGCGACGGCCGGCGGCTGATCGCCATCGCCTTCGGCTTCCGCCGTGCCGACCTGCGCGACGAGTTCCTGGTTCGGTTGTTCGACCAGGCGTTCGCACTGAAGACCGCCGGCAGCCGCCCGAAGATCTGGCAGGTGCCCAACGAGGCCGGCCATCCGACCACGGTGCTGAGCCAGGGCGAATGCGGCCTGATTCGCTACGACATGCCGGGCGATGCGGCATGGCTCGGCACCTACGGCGACTGGCGCACCGCGCGCAATGCCTACGACGTCGGCCAGGCCGAACTCGGCTCTTTCGGCGCCCGGCTCGGCAAGGAGTACATCCTGCCCGTCACGGTCAACAAGGCGACCCGCCAGGCCGCGATCATTGCCGACCTGGAGCCCGGCGCGGCGCAAAAGCTCTGCGCCCAGTACAGGGCGAAGAAATTGTTCTGCGAGGTGAAGAAACCGCAGGACTTCGTGGCGCCATTCTCTGGTTTCTGGCGTTGAGCAGGGTCGGTCTGCCAAGCTTGGCCCTCCAACCCTTTCGTGCGATACCCCGGCCATGAACTGGCTGACCAATTTCGTCCGTCCGAAGTTGCGCGCCCTTGTCACCCGCAAGGAGACGCCGGAGAACCTCTGGCTGAAATGCCCCAAGTGCGAGCAGATGCTGTTCGTGCGCGACTGGGAGGCCAATCAGGAGGTCTGCAGCCATTGCGGCCACCACATGCGCATCCGGCCGCTGAAGCGGCTGCCATTCCTGTTCGATGACGGCAGGTACGATCTGCATGCGCTGCCCAAGGTCACTCTCGACCCGCTGAAGTTCCGCGACACCGAACGCTACGACGCGCGCCTGAAGAAGGCGCAGGCGAAGGCCGAGCCCGGCACGAGCGATGCGCTGGTCGTGGCGAGCGGACTGATGGGCAATCGGACGACCATCGTCGCGGCGCTCGATTTCGGCTTCATGGGCGGCTCGATGGGCACCGCGGTCGGCGAAGGCCTGGTCATGGCGGCCGAGCTTGCGGTTGCGCGCAAGGCGCCGCTGATCGTCTTCTCGGCCTCCGGCGGTGCGCGCATGCAGGAGGGCATTCTTTCCCTCATGCAGCTGACCCGGACGACCATCGCGGTGCGCATGGTCAAGGCAGCGGGCCTGCCCTACATCGTAGTGCTGACCGATCCCACGACTGGCGGCGTGTCGGCCTCCTTCGCCATGCTGGGCGACATCCACGTCGCCGAGCCCGACGCCATCATCGGCTTTGCCGGGCCGCGCGTGATCCAGGACACGATTCGCCAGGAGCTGCCTCAGGGCTTCCAGCGCTCGGAATACCTGCTCGAGCATGGCATGGTCGATGCCGTCGTCCATCGCCACAAGCTGCGCGAAACGCTGATCCGGATGGTCACGCTGCTGATGGATCCGCTGGTCGTCGAGAACCGCAGCCTGGCCGTCGCCGGCCAATAGGATCATGTGGCTGGGAGCGCGGCTCTCCAGAGCCGCTCATGGGATGCGGCAAGCCCAAGGAAGAGCGGCTCTGGAGAGCCGCGCTCCCAGCGATGAGAGGCCGATGTGACCGAAGCGATCCTGCAGCGACTGATGCAGCTTTATCCGCGCGCCATCGATCTGGGGCTGGAGCGGATCGAGCGGCTGCTGGTCGAGATGGGCTCGCCGCATAAGAAACTGCCGCCCGTCGTCCATATCGCGGGTACCAACGGCAAGGGCTCGCTGGTCGCCTATCTACGCGCCATGTCGGAGGCGGCGGGCTATCGCGCGCATGTCTATACCTCGCCGCATCTGGTGCGCTTCAACGAGCGCATTCGCGTGGCCGGCCGGCTGATCGAAGACGACGAGCTCGCCGCTGTCCTGACCGAGTGCGAGGAGGTAAATGCCGGCAAGCCGATCACCTTCTTCGAGATCACGACCGTTGCCGCGTTCGTCGCTTTCGCCCGCGTTCCGGCGGACATCGCCATCCTCGAGGTCGGGATGGGCGGCCGGCGCGACACAACCAACGTCGTCGATCCCGCGCTCTGCGCGATCACGCCAATCGGCTACGACCACACCGGTTTCCTGGGGGACAGGCTCGAAGGCATCGCGGCCGAGAAGGCCGGCATCCTGAAGCACGGCGCGCCGGCGGTGATCGGACGCCAGCGCGAGGTGAGCGCCGAGGTCATCGCCGCCCAGGCCGCCAAGCTCGGCGTCCCGCTGTTCCGCATGGGCCGCGAATGGCAGATGGCGCCGGCGGAGGCGGGCTTTCGCTACGAAAGCGACCTGCTTACGCTCGACCTGCCGGCGCCCGCGCTCGTGGGCGCCCATCAGCTCGACAACGCCGCGACGGCAGTCGCCTGCATCGAGCGGCTGCGAGCGGCGAAGTTCGCCATCGACGACAAGGCGATCCGCGCGGGCCTGACGTCGGTGGAATGGCCGGCGCGTCTCCAGAAGCTCACGCGCGGACCTCTTGTCGAGGCGCTGCCGCCGGGCTGCGAGCTGTGGCTCGACGGCGGCCACAACGAGGACTGCGGCATCGCGCTCGCCCGCATGGCCAGCGACTGGGCGAAGGAGCCCGCGCCGCTGCCGCTCTATCTCGTGTTCGGCATGCTGACGACCAAGGATGCCTCGGGCTTCCTGCGGCCGCTGGCGCGCCATGCGCAGGCCGCGCGCGCCGTGCCGTTCCCCGAAGGTCACAGCGCCTACACCCCGGTCGAGGCCTGCGCGAAGGCGACCGAGGTCGGCCTCGACTGTGTGCCCACAAACGACATCGGCGCGGCATTGGAAGACCTGTTGGCCACCCAGCCTGCGCCGATGCGCATCCTGATCTGCGGTTCGCTCTACCTCGCCGGCGCGGTTCTCGCGCGCAACGGCTAGGAATTCAGCTCAAGCGACGTTGCTGTTGATCCAGCTCACCAGCTTCTGCTTCGGCTCGGCACCGATCTTGGTCGCGGCGACCTGGCCATTCTTGAACAGCAGCAGGGTGGGGATCGAGCGGACGCTGTAACGAGTCGGCACCATCGGGTTCTCGTCGATGTTGACCTTCACCACCTTGAGCTTGCCGTCCATGTCCTTGGCGATGTCCTCGAGCGCGGGACCGATCATGCGGCACGGACCGCACCACTCGGCCCAGAAATCGACGAGCACCGGCGTGTCGGACTTCAGGACTTCCTGCTCGAAGGAGGCGTCGGTTGCTTTGACGGTCATCGTAATCTCCAAAAAACAATTCTGCCGGTCGATGGACCGGCGCCACCCTTGTGGCAAAAGCTAGGAAGCGAGTCCGGGCAAGTCAAGGTGGCCCGGAGTAAGGCATTGAGCTGTCGAGCGTTTCAGCATCGATCTCCATCAACCGCGGCGTTGCCGTCCACAGCAGAAAAGCCCGCACACGGTGTGATGGATAGATTACACGTAACAGGGCGCGGTAAAGCGAGAGCTGCCGGCGATAGGCGAGCGCCACGCCCCCCGCCTCGGCCGGCGGCGGGCGATTGGTCTTGTAGTCCACGATCAGCACTTCGCGGGCAGTGACGGCGAGGCGGTCGACCTGACCGCTCACTGTGAATGTCCCGCGCGGGGTCTGCACCGAGCCGATCAGCGGCACCTCGGCGCGCGAGCCCTCGGCGAACAGCGCCTGGTGGCCGGGCGCTTCGGTGACGGCAAGTGCCTCGGCCGCCCAGGATGCGATCTCTTCCTCGCCGAGGCCATGGGCAGCCTGGGTGAGGAAGCGGCGCGCGGTCGCGACACGATCCGCCGCCGGCAGCGCCGGGAGGTGGCGCAGCAGCTCGTGCATCAGCCGGCCGCGTTGCCAGCGCCTGCGCTCGTCGGACGCGAGAGGGCTGAAGGCGCGCGACTCATTGCGCGCTTCGTCCGGCAGTGGCTGTGACGGCGCCAGCGGCGTGGGCGGATTGGGCTCGTCGGGCGCGGGAGCGCGCGCCCAAGGCTCGATCCGTGCCGTCGGTTCCAGTGCCAGCTCCTGCTGCTCGGGCACGACGACGCGACCGGCATTGACCAGCTCGTAACCGTCGCCCGACCAGCCGGCCGCGCCTAGCTGTGCGGTGAAGTCGAAGACCCTGGGGCTTGCGCGTTCCCGTGGCTCGACGCTCTCGCCGTCGACGCTGGCGGCAAGGCCGGCGGCGATGCGGTCGTACCAGCAGCCGGTGTCCTGTTTCTTCGTGCCGATCCAGCCGCCGACATAAAGTCGGTCCTCGGCGCGCGTCATGGCGACATAGAGCAGCCGGTTCTGCTCCTGCAACGAGCGCTCGCGCGCTTCGGCGCGCCAGGTGCGTGCCGCCTCGTTGGCATCGTCGCTGCGCGGCAGCCAGAGCCGCGTCTCGCCGTCCCTGGCGGCCAGCAGCCGGTCGGTGTCGCGCGGCACGCGGGTGGTGTCGGGCAGGTAGACGATCGGCGCCTGCAGGCCCTTCGAGGCATGCACGGTGAGGATGCGGACCTCCTGACGGCGGTTGGCGTCGAGGTCGCGCTTGATCTCCCCTCCGCCGGCTTCGAACCAGCGCAGGAAGCCCTGCAGCGAGCCCGCTTCGACTCGCTGGTACTGCAGTGCTCGCGCCAGAAGCTCGTCGATCGGATCGGATGCTTCGCGACCCAGTCTTTCGAGCAGTCGGCGCCGGCCGCCTTCGGGACCAAGTGCCTCGGCGAAGAAGTCGAACGGCGTGGTGAAGTCCGCGCGGGCGAGCCACCGCGACAGCTGCTCGTGCGCCGCGGCGAAGTCCGGCTCGCGCGCGCGGTCGCGCAGCGCGCGCCATAGGTGACCGGATCGGTTCCACGCCAGGGTGAAGAGCTTGTCCTCGTCGAGCCCGACCAGCGGCGACTTCAGCAGGCAGGCGAGGTTGAGGTCGTCCTGCGGCAGCAGCACGAAGCGCGCCATCGCCATCAGGTCCTGGATGGCGAGCTCCTCGCCCAGGTTCAGCCGGTCGACACCCGCCACCTGGAGCTGCTCGCGCTTCAGCTCGCGGACCAGCGCATTCACGAACGCGTTGCGCCGGCGCACCAGCACCATGAAATGGCCTTCGTGCAGCAGCTCGCCCTTGCGCGCGCGCCGCTCGTTGCCGATCAGGCCCTTGGCATGGACCGCGATCAGCCGCGCCAACCGCTGGTGCGGCGGCGTGAGCACGCCGCCGGGCGCCTCGACGGCGGTCGTGTCGGTCTCGACCTCCTCGGCGACGACCAGCGGCCAGAGCTCGACGCGGCCAGGATCCTGCTTGCGGCTGTGCTGGTGGTTCACCTCGCCCGGGGCGGCGAGGCCGCTGGCAGCGGCTTCCTCGCCGAACACCCAGTCGACCGCGTCGAGCACGGCCGGGGTCGAGCGGAAGGAGACGGTGAGGTTCACCGCCTCGAAGCCCTTGCGCGCGACCCGGATCGTGTCCTCGAACAAGCCGCGCATCTCGGAGAGTTTCGCCGGATCGGCGCGCTGGAAACCGAAGATCGACTGCTTGGTGTCGCCGACCACGAAGATCGTGCGTTCGCGGTCGACCGAGCCTTCGCCGGCGAAGAACTCGTCGGTGAGACGGCGGATCACCTCCCACTGGTCGGGGTTGGTGTCCTGCGCCTCGTCGACCAGCACGTGGTCGATGCCGCCGTCGAGCTTGTAGAGCACCCAGGAGGCGCTCTCGGCGCTCTCCAGCAGGCGGCGCGTGGCGACGATCAGGTCGTCGTAGTCGAGCCGCCCGCGGCGCCGCTTGGCGGCGGCGTAGCGGTGGGTGATGTCGAGGCCGAGCCGCAACAGCGCCACCGTGAGCTCGACCAGCGCCACGCCGCGCGCGCATTCGAGGCGCTCGGACTCGGCGCGCATGATGTCCTCGATGCCGGGAAGCCGTTTGATCGTGGGCTTGGTGGCCAGTGTCTTGCGAAGCTGGCCCTGGCCGGTGAAGAACACCGCGCGATAGGCGGGCAGCATTGCGTCGCGGTCGCAGTCGGCCGCCAGCCAGGCGACCATCGTCTCGCCGCGCGCGCTGTCGGTCTTGCCGCCGGCTTCGATCAGAGCGCGTGCCGCGGCCCTCAGGCCGGGCTCGTCGATCGCCGGCTCGATCTCGCACTGCAGCCGCCGGCGCAACCGTCGCGCGAGGCGCTTGAGGCCGGCCTCGTTGGCAACGCGTGCCAGGAGCCAGGCCCTCTCGCCCAGCAGCCGCTTCATCAGCTCGGCATACTCGGAAATCGAGATGCGGCGGGCGACCGTGTCCAGCGCCGTGCGCACCTCTTGCGGCGCGTCGGCGCGCGCCAGCGCCTCGATCTGCTCGTCCTGCGCCGCGCGCAGCAAGGTCGCCGCCTCGGCCTCGTCCAGCACTTCGAAGCCCGGCGTGACACCGGCCTCCAGAGGGAAGCGCTTCAGCAGCGCCTGGCAGAAGGCATGGATGGTGAGGATGTTGATGCCGCCCGGGGCGTCGAGCACGCGCGCGAACAGCCGGCGCGCCAGGCTGCGCTGCTCGGCCTGCGGGACCTCGTCGATCAGCGCGGTGATCTCCTTGCCGAGCGTCGCATCGTCGGCCATCGCCCAGCGGCCGAGCTGGCCAGCCAGGCGGTTGTGCATCTCCGCCGCCGCCGCCTTGGTGAAGGTGAGGCAGAGGATGCGCTCGGGCCGCACGCCCTCGAGCAGCAGGCGCGTCACCCGGTCGGTCAGCACCTTGGTCTTGCCGGTGCCGGCGTTGGCCTCGACCCAGGCGGAATGGCCGGGCGTGGTGGCCAGGCGCTGTGCCTCGCCAGCCATGCGAAGCGCGTCGAGCACGTCGCTCATTCCTCGCCCCCCGTCGTCGACCATTCGGCGACCCGCTCGAGATGCGCGTAGTCGTTGAAGTGGGGGATGAACTCGGGCCAGGGCAGGGCGGTGTAGGGCGTCGCCGGATTGCCGAAATGCTCGATCATCTTGTGCAGCAGCGCGATCATCGCCGCCACCAGCACCTCGCCGTCCTCGATTTCCTTGACCGCGCCGCCGTCGCCCAGGCCGTTGGCCTGCCAATAGGAAAGATGCACGGTGCGCACCGGCCCGTCGATGTTCTCGAACCGACCGTGCAGGGCGATCGCCGCTTCCAGCAGGAGCTGCGGCGCGAACAGGCCTTCGAGCTCCTTGGGCGAGGGCACGCGGCCGGTCTTGTAGTCGATGATCTCCCAGCCGCCCGGCTCGATCTCGTCGATACGGTCGGCGCGCGCCTCGACTGTCAGGGGGCCGAGCGATATCGATCCCTTGACCTCGCTCGCCAGCAGCTTCGTGCCGGCGCTGCGGCGCGCCGTCTCGGTGGCGATGAACCAGCGCGCCAGCCGCTGGAAGCGCGGCCACCAGAACGCGCGCTCGGCGGGCGCTGCGAGCACCGACGCGAGATGCCTCCCGGCCATGCGCTCGAAACGCTCCAGGGCATCGGAAGGCAGAGCGCCTTCCGGGAAGGCCTTCAGGAATTCGTCGAGCGCATCATGCAGGTGTTCGCCACGCTCGGCCGCCCCTAGCTCCTGTTCGAGTGGATCGAGGACCTTCAGGCCGAGGATCTTCCGGGCATAGAGGCCGTAAGGATCGCGCCGCCATTGCTCGATGTTCGACAAGGAAAGGATCTTCGGGCGCGCGTCGAGAGGCGGGCGCGGCTCGGGCCGTGGCCACGGCCTGTAGTCCGCATCGTCGAACGTCTCCGCCCAGGCGACGTAGGTGCGCCGGCCGCGCTGGATATATTCCGGCGGGGCTGCCGGACTGTGCGGGTCGTAGCCGAACAGCGCATCGAGCCGCGCCAGCCAGCGCGACGGCACGGTCGGCGCGCCGCCTTCGCGTTCGGAGCGGGTGAGCAGCACGCGCTCGGCTGCCAGCGCCGCGGCGAAGTCGTGCGCCGAGAGGCCGATGCGCCGCTCGGGCTGCGGCAAACCGAGCGCGGCGCGCATCGGCCGGTTGATCCAGGGGCCGGTCTCGACCGCCGGAGGCCAGCTGCCTTCGTTCAGCCCGCCCAGCACCAGCAGGTCGGCGCGCTGCAGACGCGCTTCGAGCGGTCCCCAGATCGCGAGGCGCGGATGACGCCCGAAACGCGGCCGGATTGTCTCGGTCGCGAGCATCGTCGCCAAGAGCGCCGGCCATTCGCCGCCGCCGACCGGCGAGCGGCCGGTCCATGCCGCGCCCAGCCGCGCCAGCACGTCGGCGAGCGCCTCTCCGGCCTCGCCTGTCCATAGCGCATCGCCTGGCACGCACCGTTCTGCCGCCGCGATGCTCGCCTCCAGCAGCGCATGTGGCGAGGCGCCGTCGGCCATGGCGGCGACGAGGTCGGTGGTCGCTGCATGCAGGCGCTCGACCAGGTCGATGACCTGGCGCCGGTCGCCTTCGCTGCCGAACTTGCAGTCGGCCACGCGGAGTCGGAGCGACCCGACGCCCGATTCGGGCTTGAGGCCACGCAGGCATTTGCGGTCAAGGCGGCGAGCGGCCTCGAGCAGCTCGGCGCGCGACAGGCCCAGCGTGCACAGGGGGTGCTTGAGCAGCGCCAGCAGGTCGATCGGTGCGAAGCCCGAGTCGACGGCGGCGACCAGCGCACGCAGCAAGGTCGCGGGCGGGGTGTCGGCAAGGCTATGGCCGGCCGAATCGTCGATGTCGATCTTCCAGCGTCGCAGCTCGGCCGTGACGCGGCGCGCCAGATCGCGGTCGGGCGTCACCAAGGCGGCGGTACGCCCGCGAGTCTCCAGCGCCTCGCGCAGGGCAAGCGCGATCACCAGCGCCTCCTGATGCGGCGTTGCGCAGTCGGCGCGGGTCACGTGATCGAGCGCGGCGGGTTCGGGCCGCTGCCAGGCGTCGGTGGTCTCGGCCGGTCGCATCAGCTCGGCGATCAGCTGGCGACGTGCAGGATCGCCCGACCCGCCGGGCCAGTCGCCAACGTCCTCGCGGGCGCAGTCCAGCGCGAGCAGCAGGTCGCGCAGGCCGAACTGCGGATGGGTAGGGTCGAGTTTCGTCCAGCTCTCCTCGTCGATCTCGCGATCGAGGCCGGGCAATACGACGATGCCCTGCGGCAATCCGGAGATCGCGGCCAGGAGATCGCGCGTCGCGGGCTGCGAGCCTGTAGAGCCGGCCGCGATCACCGGCGTCGCGGGCGGACGCTCACGCCAGCGCGCGGCCTGGGCGCGGATCGAGCGGGTGCGCCGGTCGAGCGCGTCGATCTGGCCGCGTTCGGCCAGCATATTCGGCCAGTGCTCGCCGATGATGGCGAGGAACTCGAGCGTGCGACGCCAGTGCGTGGCGAAATTGCCCTCGACCAACGCCTCGAGGCGGTCGAACGGCACGCCATCGATTGCCAGCTCATCGAGCAGGCTCGCCAGCTCGCGCGCGAGCTTCAGCGCCTGAGCGGCCGACTGCGCGATCGGCTGACCATCGTCGCCCTTGAAGGCGGCGACCAGCTCGGTGAGCAGCGCCTCGCGCTCGGAGCCGTCGATGGCCGGCGGCAGGGAGAGTGCGTCGTTGCCCGACAGCCCCTCCCAGTCGCTCTCGTCGAGGTCGCCAAGCGGCGCCATGCGGGGCAAGAGGGTGGGCTTGCCTCCGGTGGCGCGCAGGAAGGCCTCGCGCAAGGCACGCACCGACCGGCGCGTCGGCACCAGGATCAACGTGTCCGCCAGCGTCAGCGGATCGCGGCCGAGTTCGGCCAGCACGCCGGCTGCCAGTTCGTCGGCGAAGCGGCGATCGATGCCGATCGAATAAACGCCCTTCACAGCAGCGCCCGCTCGGCTGCGGCGAGTGCCTGCGGCGTACCGACATGGAACCACTGCCCGTCATGGACGAGGCCGAAGAGGCGGCCTGCCGCTTCGGCACGGCTCCAGAGTTTCAGCAGCGAGAACGGGCCGTCGGGTGAGTCGTGCAACAGGCGAGCGTCGCACACCGATACACTGGCAAAGAGATAAGGCGCGCGGTCTGCTGCAGCGCGATGGCGTGCACGGTTATCAGCGTCGAGGAAATAGTCGCCGCGATCTTTGGTTTCCCGGCCGATCGCCGCTTCCAGCGGATGGAGCAGCAGCAACGCGTCCATGCGCGCGGGATCCCAGAGCGCTTCCATGCGCGACAGCATCGGCGTCGCGCCGTCGCGCCACAAGCCGTCGCCGTTGAGGATGAAATATGGCCCGTCGCCCAGCAGCGGCAGGGCGTTCTTCACGCTGCCGCCGGTCTCGAGCAGCCGGTCCTCCCGCACGATCCGCGCGCGGCCGTCGAGGTGCGCCGCGATCTGCTCGCCGAGGTGATGGACGTTCACCACGACGTTGTCGACGCCGTGCGCGGCGAGGCGGTCCATCGCGCGGTCGAGCATCGATGAACCGGCGACCGGGATCAGCGGCTTGGGCATCGAATCGGTCAGCGGCCGCATGCGCTCGCCGCGGCCGGCCGCCAGGATCATGGCGGTGCGGATCACGGTGCCCCGATGCGCCGCAGCGGCGGCGGCAGATGCCGGTCGACCCAGAGGCGCAAGGGTTCGAGCGCGGGATGTTCCAGCGACCGCTCGAACATTCGCCAGACGCGCGGCAGGTGGGCCAGATACTCGGGCTTGCCGTCGCGCCTCAGCAGACGGACGAACAGGCCGATGATGCGGGCATGGCGCTGCGCGGCCATCAGCGCGAAGCCGGTGCGGAAGTCTCTGGCATCGAGGCCGGTGGCGGCGAGATAGCGCTCGGTGCAGGCGGTCCGTACCGCCGACGCCACGTCGCGTCGTGCGTCCTCGATCAGCGAGACCAGATCGTAGGACGGATGGCCCCGTTGCGCGTCCTGGAAATCGAGCAGGCCGCAGGCGCGCACACCGGGTCGCGCTGGCAACCACAGAAGATTGTCCTTGTGATAGTCGCGCAGCAGCAACGTGCCGGCGCTCGGGGGCAGTGCGGCGAGGCAGGAACGCCAGGCGGCACGATAGTCTTCAATCTGCTCCGCCGTCGTCGTGCGGCCGCTCGCTTCGGGCAGGTACCATTCGGCGATCAGCATAGCGGCGTCGATCAATGCCTCGCCCTCGTAGCCGCCCAGGTCCGGGAGCAGTCCGTGATTGGGCGCGGCATGGACGGCGACCAGCACGTCTGTGGCGCGGGTGTATAGCTCGGCCTCGTCGCCGCCCGCCGCAAGTACACGGGCGAAGGTGTCGTCGCCCAGATCCTCCAGCAACAGGAAGCCATTGGCGGCATCCTCGGCGAAGATCTCCGGCGCGCTGAGTCCCATTGCCAGGAGATGGCGGCCGATGCGCACGAACGGCCGGACGTCCTCCTGCGGCGCCGGCGCGTCCATCACCACGGCGGTGCCGCCGGGGCGAGTCAGGCGATAATACTTCCGGAACGAGGCATCGCCCGCCAACAGGCGCTCCTCGGCATCGCTCCAGCCGGCGCGATCGATGAAATCAGCGCGCAAGGCGCTGCGGTCAGACATCGAGGAGCGCGTGCCGTCCATCACCATCCACTTCCAACGTGACACTGAGATGCCGGGGCAGGAGCGATCCGAGTCGTTCCGGCCATTCGACGATCGAGATGCCCTCGGCCAAAGCCTCCTCCCAGCCGAGCTCGAAGACCTGCTCGGGTGTCTCCAGCCTATAGAGATCGAAGTGCCAGAAGCTGCCGCGCGGCGTTTCGTAGACCTCGACCAGGGTGAAGGTCGGGCTGGGAACGATCAGCCGTTCATCCCCCGCCGCCGCCCGCAGGATCGCCCGGGCGAGCGTCGTCTTGCCCGCGCCGAGGTCGCCCTTCAGCCCGACGACGTCGCCGATCCGCAGACGCGCGGCGAGCGTGGCGCCGAGCTGGTCGGTCGCGCGTTCGTCAGGCAGGGACATTGAAAAAGCCGGCATCTTTCGATGCCGGCTTTCTAGCACGTGAGCGCCTGTGGGCAGTTAGTAGCGGTAGAGGTCGCCCTTGAACGGGCCGGCTTCGGGCACGCCAATGTACTTGGCCTGGTCGGGCCGGAGCTTGGTCAGCTTGGCGCCGACCTTCTCGAGGTGGAACGCCGCGACCTTCTCGTCGAGGAACTTCGGCAGGGTGTAGACCTTCTTCTCGTACTTGCCCGGGTTGGTCCAGATCTCGATCTGCGCCAGTGTCTGGTTCGAGAACGAGGCCGACATCACGAAGCTCGGATGGCCCGTGGCGTTGCCCAGGTTCACCAAGCGGCCTTCGGACAGGACGATGATGCGCTTGCCGTCGGGGAACTCGACCTCGTCGACCTGCGGCTTCACGTTGTGCCACTTGAAGTTGCGCAGGTTGGCGATCTGGATCTCGCTGTCGAAGTGGCCGATGTTGCAGACGATGGCGCGGTGCTTCATCGCCTTCATGTGGTCGAGCGTCAGCACGTCGACGTTGCCGGTTGCGGTCACGAAGATGTCGGCGCGCGGCGCGGCGTCTTCCATCGTGACGACCTCGTAGCCTTCCATCGCCGCCTGCAGGGCGCAGATCGGATCGACCTCGGAGACCATCACGCGGCAGCCGGCCTGCCGCAGAGAAGCGGCGGAGCCTTTACCCACGTCGCCGAAGCCCGCGACCATCGCCACCTTGCCCGACATCATCACGTCGGTGCCGCGGCGGATGCCGTCGACCAGCGATTCGCGGCAGCCGTAGAGGTTGTCGAACTTCGACTTGGTGACAGAGTCGTTGACGTTGATGGCGGGCCACAGCAGCTTGCCCTCCTTCTCCATCGTGTAGAGACGATGCACGCCCGTGGTGGTCTCCTCGGTGACGCCCTTGATGGCGGCGCCGAGCTTGGCGTACCAGCCGGGCTTCTCCTTGTTGGTCTTGAGGATCGCCTTGTAGAGGACTTCCTCCTCCTCGTTGGTCGGCTTTGATACCAGCGACGGATCCTTTTCCGCGCGGATGCCGAGGTGGACCAGCAGCGTGGCGTCGCCGCCGTCGTCGAGGATCATGTTCGGCGCGCCGCCGTCACCCCATTCGAATATCTTGTGGGTGTAATCCCAATATTCCTCGAGGCTCTCGCCCTTCACGGCGAACACCGGCGTGCCCGACTGGGCGATCGCGGCGGCGGCGTGGTCCTGGGTCGAGTAGATGTTGCACGACGCCCAGCGCACGTCGGCACCCAGCACCTTCAGCGTCTCGATCAGCACGCCGGTCTGGATGGTCATGTGCAGCGAACCCGCGATGCGCGCGCCCTTGAGCGGCTTCTTGGGGCCATATTCCTTGCGGATCGCCATCAGGCCGGGCATCTCGGTCTCGGCCATGTCGAGTTCCTTGCGGCCCCAATCGGCCAGCCCGATATCCTTGACGATGTAGTCGGCCATGCGGCGCTCCCGGCGGTTTTGTTGGGGTGGAAACCGCGCCGTGTTTAACAGCGGCTTCCGACCGCCTCAACGCGCCAGATCAACATATAAGCAAGAATTTATGGCGATATGTCCGAGGCTTTATGCGCTCAACGGATGGCGCGAAGGAGGCGCGCGGTTCAATGAATCAATCCTCGCCGAACTTGCCTTCGACCAGGGCCGACAACGCGGTCATGGCTTCGAGGGCTTGGCGGCCGGCGCAGGAGAGTTCGATCGAGCTGCCGATACCGGCTGCCAGCATCATCAGCCCCATGATCGACAGGCCGGAGACGTCCTGGCCCTTGAAGCTGACCCGGATGGCGGCGTCGAACTGGCCGGCGGTGCGGACGAACTTGGCGGCGGCACGGGCATGCAGGCCGCGTTTGTTGCCGATCGCGAGCGTGCGCCTCAGGGGGCCGGGCGCCACGTTGCCCGCGGCACTCGTCACGAGGCTTCCTTGGCCAGGATGCGGGAGGCGACGGTGATGTATTTGCGCCCGGCCTCCTGGGCCATGCGCACCGCCTCGGCGATCGGCCGGTTGCGCACCGAGGCGAGCTTCACCAGCATCGGCAGGTTGACGCCCGCGAGCACCTCGATGCGTGCATGCTCCATGATGGAGATCGCAAGGTTCGAGGGCGTGCCGCCGAACATGTCTGTCAACACGATCACGCCGTCCCCCGTATCGCAGGCGCGCGCGCGTTCGAGGATCTCGTTACGGCGCTTTTCCATATCGTCATCGGCGCCGATACACACCGGTGAGATGCATTGCTGCGGACCGACGACATGCTCGAGCGCGGACAGGAATTCACGCGCCAGATTGCCGTGGGTTACGAGTACGATGCCAATCATACGCCCCCGCCAGAAACACTCGCCGCCCCTTGTCCCCCCCGGACATCGGTATCGCGGTGCATCAGAGTGACCGAGCGGCCGGCGCTTCGCAACCAGTCTGCAAGCCGTTCGGCGACCGCGATCGAGCGGTGCCGCCCCCCGGTACAGCCCACCGCGATGGTCAGATAACTCTTGCCCTCGGCGTCGAAGCGCGGGAGCAGCGGGCCGAGCAACCCCTCCAGCCGACCGACGAACGGCTCGTAGTCCGGGTCAGTGGCGATGAACTCGACGACCGGCCGGTCGATGCCGGTCAGCCCTTTCAATTCGGGCACATAGTGCGGATTCTTCAGGAATCGGACATCGAACACGAGGTCCGATTCGCGCGGCACGCCGCGGCGATAGGAGAACGACATCACGGCGATTGTCATGCCCACCTTGTTGCCGAGGGCGAAATGGCCGGCGAGGATCTGTTTGAACTGGTGCGGCGAAAGCGCCGAGGTGTCGATAACCACGTCCGCTGCGTCACCCATCCAGCCGATCTGGCGGCGCTCGTCGACGATGCCGTCGATCACCGGGCGGTCGGGCGCCATCGGATGGGGGCGCCGAGATTCGGTGTAACGGCGCTGCAGGATCTCGCTGTCGCAATCGAGATAAAGCAGGCGCGCGGCCAGATCGGGCCGTTGCCGAAGCTGCCCCAGGCGCCGCACCAGATCCTTCGAATCGAAGCCGTAGGTCCTCGTATCGACGCCGAAGGCGAGCGGCACGGCCATCTCGCCCAGGCTTCCTGCCGTGGAGCGCATCAGGTCGCCGAGCAGCGGCAACGGCACGTTGTCCACCGCGACGTAGCCGAGATCCTCCAGGACATGAAGAGCCGTGAGGCGGCCCGCACCGCTCAATCCTGTAATCACGACGAAGGGGCGACGCGCAGGGCGTTCGGCGAGGGATGTGGAGGAACTCGGGCTATCGGGCATGGCTACAACAGCTACGATCATGTGGCCCCGATTCGGCCCAAGGCAAGACGCAACTTTGCGACCGACGAGGCTTCGAATGGGGCGAGGTCGAGGCGGGGCAGGTCGACCTCCTGCAGCGTCTCGAGCGCCGGCTCCGGCAGGCGCTCGATCCTGTCGGGGCTGACGAGGTCGACCAGCAGGGCGACCGGCGCGCGTGCCAGCAACTGGCTGCGGCGCAGCTCGAGGATACCGACGCCGCGCACCTCGATCATGCCGGCGAGCGCCGGCGGCGGGCTGGCGATCAGAACGCGGCCGACCTTGGCGACGTGGGTCTGGTCGTCGGCCACGAGCCGGCCGCCGGCCTCGACCAGGCGCAGCGCGAGGTCGGACTTGCCCGCTCCTGACGGGCCACGCAACAGTATCGCCTGCCAGCGTTTGCCGGTTCGCAGGGCAACGCAGGTGGCATGCACGAACATCAGCGGGCCTCGCGGCACCGCTCATATGGACCGCGCGCATCCTGCGCGCTCAGGATCATGAGCGCGCAGGATGCGCGCGCTCCACGTGAGAGACTTCGCAACAGGCTCATGACGCGGCCGGGACGCGGACGGTGAAGCGGGCGCCGACGATCTTGCCGTCTGCTGCCTTGCGGTTGGTAGCGGTGATCGAGCCTCCGTAGGTCTCCATGATCTGGCGGCAGATCGACAGGCCCAGTCCCGAGTGCTGGCCGAAATTCTCGGTTGGCCGCTCGGAATAGAACCGCTGGAAGATCGATTCGAGATTGTCCTCGGGAATGCCCGGTCCCTCGTCGTCGACGGTGACGACGAACGGCCCCTTGCGCGGCTCGCGAGTCAGCTCGACGACGATGCGCGAGCCGGACGGGCTGAACGACAAGGCGTTGTCGATGACATTGCGGAATACCTGGCCATAACGGCCGTCATGGCCGTGCGCGTCGTACGGCGGGTTGGCCGACAGGCGCAGCTCGACCTCGACACCCGCCTTCTGCGCCGTGACGGCAGCGTAATGCCGCACCATGTCGCCCAGCAGCACCTTGAGATCGACCGTCTTGACTTCGCCGCGCATCAGCTCGGCGTCGAGCCGAGAGGCGTCGGAGATGTCGGAGATCAGCCGGTTCAGCCGCTCGATGTCCTCGACCACGATGGCCATGAGCTTGGCCCGCCGGTCGGCCGCGAGGTCGGGGCGCGCCGCCACTTCGATCGCCGACCGCAGCGAGGTAAGCGGGTTCTTGAGCTCGTGCGCCACGTCGGCGGCGAAGCTCTCGATGGTGTTGATGCGCTGCCACAGCGCCTCGGTCATCGAGCGCAGCGCGTCGTTGAGGTCGCCGATCTCGTCGCCGCGCTTGCCGAGATCGGGAATCTCCGGCCGGCTCTCGCGAGCGAGGCGGATCTCGTCGGCGGCGCGGGCGAGCCTGACGATCGGCTGGGTGATGGTGCTGGCGAGGTAGAGCGACAGCAGCACGGTGATGCCGAGCGCCGCCACCGCGATGGTCAGCATGTCGTAGCGTACCTCGCGCAGCGAGGCCGCGATCGCGCGGTTGTCGCGCGTCAGCACCAGCGCACCGATCACCTGCTTGTAGCGCTGCACCGGCACGGCGGCGCTCAGCAGCAGCCGTCCTTCGCCAGCGATCCGTACCGCCGAGGCGTTGAAGCCGCGCAACGCGCTGGCGGCCTCGGGAAAGTCGCGCAGGGTCGGTGCCGGACGCTCGATGTATTCGGGGAAGCGATCGGAGCGCGAGAGCTGATGCGCGATCCAGTCGCCGATCCGGTCGGCCCAACGCCGCGGGGGAGGCGCCTCCGGTTCCTCGGGCGGCGGCAGGGGGGAAACGTGGATGCGGCCGGTGTCGCTCAGCACCGCGGAATCGCCCAACAGCTCGCCGGTCTCGCTGAACAGCCGCGCGCGCACACCGGTCGGCCGGACCAGCCGGGTCAGCAGCTGGCGCGCCGCCTCGGCATCAAGCCGGTTGACGGTGGTCTCGCCGCCGACGACCGCGACCTCGCCGATGCCGGCCGACACCATCTCGCCCTGCACCAGCAGCGAGGCGAGTTCGGCGTCGATCAGCTCGTCCTCGTAGTCGCTGAGATAGACCGCGCCCAGCGCCAGCAGCGCCACCGGCACGATGTTGAGCAGCAGGATGCGGCGGGTGAGCGGCGAGTGCCGCCGGCTGTGGCGCCGGCGGCGGCGCAGCATCGACGGCGTCTCGCGCCGCGTTATCGTCCGGACGCGCCGGCGGAACTTCGGCACCAGGCGTCGCAGCAGCCGGAGAAGCGACGCGACGTCCTTCCTTGCCGGCTTTGCCGGGGAGGCTTCGCGCTCGTCCGCAGCGGAAGGATCATGAGCCGTCATTTGCCAAGGCGTCGATCATATTCCTCCCTGCGCGTCAGCGCGGGGAGATGGCGCGGCAATCCGCGACGGAGGGGTCGCAGGCCGTATGGACGTCGTGGCTCATGACCCCCCCGCCCCAGCGGGGCACCTCCCCGGCTGCGCCAGGGAGGAACGGCACAGAGCCGATCGCCCTCAGGCGGCGTCGCGGTAGCGATATCCGATGCCATACAGGGTTTCGATCTGCTCGAACTCGCCGTCGACCTCGCGGAACTTGCGGCGCACCCGCTTGATGTGGCTGTCGATCGTGCGGTCGTCGACATAGATCGTCTCGCCGTAGGCGGCATCCATCAGCTGGTCGCGGTTCTTGACGTGACCGGGCCGCTCGGCGAGCGACTTCAGCAGCAGGAACTCGGTGACCGTCAAGTGTACTTCCTTGCCCTTCCAGGTGCACTGGTGGCGGCTCGGGTCGAGCACCAGCTCGCCGCGCACGATGCGCTCTGCCTGGCCCTCGCCCTTCGGCCCGCCGCCGTCGGCGCGGCGCAGCACGGCGCGGATGCGCTCGAGCAGCAGGCGCTGGGAGAACGGCTTGCGGATGAAATCGTCGGCACCCATGCGCAGGCCGAGCACCTCGTCGATCTCCTCGTCCTTCGACGTCAGGAAGATCACCGGGAACTGCTGCGTCTTGCGGATGCGATTCAGGAGCTCCATGCCGTCCATGCGCGGCATCTTGATGTCGAAGATCGCCATGTCGGGCGGGGTCTGGTTGAGCCCCTCGAGCGCCGCGGCGCCATCGGAATAGGTCTTCACCTGGAAGCCTTCGGCTTCCAGGAGCATTGAGACGGAGGTCAGGATGTTGCGGTCGTCGTCGACCAGGGCGATGTTCTTGCGCACGGTGGGGGAATCTCCTGCTCTCTCGGCGGCTTGGTCGGCAACGTTACCACAGACTGGCGGTTGCTGTTTCTCGGCCGTTTTGCCATCGATTGGCCCCGAATATGGCTTTTTTATCCGGGGAATGAAGCCCACCCATGACTGACGACTTTTCACGCGCTGTCCGCGACCTGCTTCGGGGACAGGATCGGGCCGCCTTGGCGACGGCTTTGCCGGTCACTGGCGCGGCCCTCGGTGAGTCCGCCTGGCCCTACGTTTCGCTGGTGCTCGTGGCGGTCGATCACGATCTCTCGCCGATCCTGCTGATGAGCGACCTCGCCGAGCATAGTAGGGCGGTCGCGTCGGACCCGCGCGTTTCCCTGCTGTTCGATGGTACCGGCGGGCTGGTGCGGCCGCTTGCCGGGCCCCGTGTGTCGCTGCTTGGCCGGGCGGCGAAGACCGACGATGAAAGGGTGAAGCGGCGGTTCCTGCGGCGCCACCAGGATGCCGAGACGTATGCAGGCTTTCGGGACTTCAACTTCTACAAGGTGACACCGGAACGCGCCCATCTGGTCGGTGGATTCGGCAGGATCCGCTGGATCGATGCGGCCGAGTTGCTGGTCGCCGCGCCGCTGCCCGACCTTGTCGAGAGCGAGGAGGGCATCGTCGGCCACATGAACGAGGACCATGCGGATGCCGTCCAGCTCTATGCTGCAAAGCTTCTTGGATTGCCCGGCACCGGCTGGACGATGACCGGTATCGATGCGGAAGGCATCGATCTCAAGCTGGCCGGGCAAGCAGCACGAGTGACCTTTGAGGTGCCCCTGACTGCGGCAAGTCAAGCGCGCAAGGCACTGGTTTCCTTGGTTGCCAAGGCACGCGCCGTCTGATTTTCGTATAGCGGTATTATCTTCGCGTGTGCGGAATGGACGGCCGCAATATTCCTGCACGAAAACTGTCGCAGTCGCAGTTTGGCACTGCCCGTCGGCCCGCAGATGAGGTAAACGGCCGTTCAGTAGGTAAAACAGGAGAAACGCCGTGACACAGGCGGGCTTCGTCGTTCCCAAACTCGGCCTCGGTACGCTCGGGCTGAAGAACCTCGGCAACGTCTATTGGAACCTCAGCGTCCCGACCCTCTATGAAGAGGCGATCCGGCGCGGGGAAGGGCAACTCGGCGACGGCGGCGCGTTCGTGGTGCGCACCGGCGTCCATACGGGCCGCTCGCCCAACGACAAGTTCTTTGTTGAGGATTCGATTACCGGCGGCTCTGTCGACTGGGGCAAGACCAACAAGCCGATCTCGCCGGAGCGCTACCGCGCCCTTTACAACCGCCTGATCGGCTATGCCCAGCGCCGCGACCTGTTCGCGCGCGATTGCTGGGCCGGCGCCGATCCGGCGCACCGCATCGGCGTGCGCGTGGTCACCGAGACCGCGTGGCACAACATGTTCGCCCGCAACATGTTCCTCCGCCCGAACAAGGAGGAGCTCGAAGGCTTCAGGCCCGATTTCACCATCTTGAACCTGCCCGGCTTCCAGGCCGATCCGGCGCTCGACGGCACGGCGTCGGACTGCGCGATTCTGGTGAACTTCACCGATCGCGTCGTGGCGATCTGCGGCACCTGGTATGCCGGCGAGATCAAGAAGTCGGTGTTCACGATCCTGAACTACCTGCTGCCCGAGAAGAACATCCTGCCAATGCATGCCTCGGCCAACATCGGGCCGAAGGGCGACGTGGCGGTTTTCTTCGGGCTCTCGGGCACCGGAAAGACAACGCTGTCGGCCGACCCTTCGCGCACGCTGATCGGCGACGACGAGCATGGTTGGGCCGAGGATTCGCTCTTCAATTTCGAGGGCGGCTGTTACGCCAAGGTGATCAAGCTGTCGCGCGAGGCGGAGCCCGAGATTTATGCCACGACCGAGCGCTTCGGCACCGTGCTCGAGAACGTCGTCGTGGATCCCTCGACCGGCGGCCTCGACCTCGATGACGGCCGGTACACGGAGAACACGCGCGCCTGCTATCCGATCGACTTCATCCCGAACACGCTGGCGAGCGGCATCGCCGCCACGCCGACCAATATCGTGATGCTGACAGCCGATGCCTTCGGTGTCCTGCCGCCGATCTCGCAGCTGTCGCCGGAGCAGGCGATGTATCACTTCCTCTCGGGCTACACCGCCCGCGTGGCCGGCACCGAGAAGGGCGTGACCGAGCCGCAGGCGACGTTCTCGACCTGCTTCGGCGCGCCGTTCATGCCGCGCCATCCGACGGTCTATGCGAAGATGCTGGGCGAGAAGATGGCCCGTCAGAACGTCAAGTGCTGGCTGGTCAACACCGGATGGTCGGGCGGCGGCTATGGCGTCGGCCAGCGCACCTCGATCAGGCACACCCGCGCCATGGTGCGGGCGGCGCTCGACGGTACGCTGGCATCGGTGGCGTCCTCGACCGATCCGCACTTCGGCATGCAGGTGCCGAGCGCTTGCCCGAACGTGCCATCCAACGTTCTGAACCCGAAGGATTCCTGGACCGACAAGAAGGCCTATGAAACGGCCGCGCGGGATGTCGCCCAGCGCTTCGAGAAGAACTTCCGGCAGTTCGAGGGCCACGTCGACAGCACGGTCAAAAAGGCGGCGATCCGCGCGGCAGCCTGACAGCGTCCCTGTCAACGGGCTTTCACAAGGCGCGCCAGGGCACCATATAGTGCCCCGGCTTGAGCACGCTTCCTAACGCTACCATGGCCGCGCCCGTGCGCGGCCCCTTCCGCCTGCCTCTGATCGCAGCATTGGCGCTGGCGTTCGCGTCTCTGGCGCTTATCTCGGGCGTCGCCTACATAGTCGTGCTGGCCGGCGCCACCGGCACCGCCGAGCGACTGCTGGTCGACCGCGCCGAGAGCGTGGTCGAGAAGCAGATCGAGATGGTCAAGGGCCGGCTCGATCCGGTCACCAACCAGCTCGAGCTGATGGCTGCGCTGATGGCCGCGGGCCGGGTCGACGTCGATTCTCCCGTCAATGTGCGCGAGGCGCTGGCAGTAATGATGAGCCGGGCGCCGGCGGTGTCGGTCGCGGCTTTCGGCACGCTCGACCTGCAGCTCCATCGCGCGGTGCGTCACCCTGACGGTTCGATCACGCGCGACACGATCCCGCTCACCGGGCTGAAGCGTGGCCTCGAGCGATTCCGTGAATTGCAAACCTCGCACGAGACCTTTTGGGGCGAGCTATTCTGGAGCGAGTCCGAGAAGCAGCCGGTGCTCAATGTGCGCACCCCGGTGCGGCGCATCGACGACGCCTTTATCGGCGGCCTGGTCGCCACCGTCGCGGTCGGCAACCTGTCGGCGCTGATCGGCGATCCGAGCCGCGGCGGTGACGGCCGCTACTTCATTCTGGTCCAGCACGACACGGTGCTGGCACACCGCCTTCTGATCGATCCGCGAAGCTTGAACCTCACCGAGGACCGCCAGTTGCCGACCATCAAGGAGCTCGGCGATCCGGTGCTCGCCCGCATCTGGGATCCGCCAGTGCGAATCCCGCGCATCGATCGCGCTCTGGGCACGCTCGGCCACGTCGTCGAGGCCGATGGCCGTCGCTGGGTGTTCGTCTATCGCGAGGTCGAGGGCTACGGCCCCAAGCCGTGGCTGGTCGGCCAATATTTCCCGATCGAGGACGCGACCGAGGACCTCGACCGGTTGACGAACGGTGCGATCGTGGGTGCCATCACGCTGGCGGTAACGCTCGTGCTCGCGATCCTGATGGGTGTGCGCATGGCGCGCTCGATCCGCACCATCACCACCGCGGCCGAAGCGATGGAGCGGCTCGAGTTCGACCAGCCGATGAGCAAGCGCTCGCGGCTGCGCGAGATTGACGATGCCGCGCACAGCCTCGACAAGGCGCGCGGCGCGCTGCGCTGGTTCGGCGCTTACGTGCCGCAGCGGCTGGTGCGCCGGCTGATGGAGGTCGGTGAGGACGGCATCGCCTCGCGCCGGGTCAATCTCACGGTGATGTTCACCGACATCGTCGAGTTCACGCCGCAGGCCGAGGACCTGCCCGAGCACGAGACCGCCGAGCTGCTCAACCACCACTTCGCCCTGCTCGGCGCCTGCATCGAGCGCGAGCACGGCATCATCGACAAATACATCGGCGACTCGGTGATGGCGGTGTGGGGCTCGCTGTCGGGCTCGGACGACCATGCCGCGGCCGCGATCCGCGCCGCCCTCGAGATCGCGCGGGTGATCCGCGAGGACAACCAGATGCGCCGCGCCGCAGGCAAGACGCCCATCCGCGTGCGCATCGGCCTCCATTCGGGCCCGGCCGTGGTCGGCAACATCGGCGCGCCCGGAAGAGTGAACTTCACCGTGGTCGGCGACACGGTGAACGTGGCGCAGCGTTTCGAGCAGCTCGGCAAGGAATTCATGGGCCCCGACGACGAGATCGTCGTGCTGGTGAGCGGCGCTTCCCTCGCCATGGTGAAGGACAAGTGCACGCTCGGCGTCGACTTGCCGCCGCCCGAACAGCACAAGGTCAAGGGCCACGACGAGCCGGTCGAGGTCTACCGGCTGGTCTAAAGCTGGGTTATCCTTCGGGCATGTGGATCCGCAATGCCTGGTACGTCGCCGCCTGGACGCACGAGATCGAGCCGGGCCGCATCCATGCCCGCACCATCATCGACCAGCCGCTGGTAATCTATCGCACGTCCGACGATGCGATCGTGGCGCTGGAGGATCGCTGCCCGCATCGCTTCGCGCCGCTGTCGATGGGGCGCCTCGAGGGCGACGCGCTGCGCTGCATGTACCACGGGCTGAAGTTCGCGCCGGACGGCAAGTGCATCGAGATCCCCGGCCAGAAGCTGATCCCGCAAAGCGCCTGCGTGCGGCGCTATCCGCTACAGGTCGTCGGCAGCTGGATCTGGGTCTGGATGGGCGACGCCGACCTGGCCGATTCCGCGGCTATCCCGCCGTCGCTCGCGCTCGACGACCCGGCGTACCGGCTCCAGGCCGGCCAGCTCGACTACGACGCAGATTACCTGCTGATCGACGACAACCTGCTCGACCTCTCGCATCTCAGCTTCACGCACGAAAAGACGCTGGGCCTGGACATGCCGCAATGGGCAGACGAGCGGCCGCGCACGGTGCCGCTCGACCGTGGGCTGCGCTTCCAGCGCTGGCTGCGCAACCATCCGCCGCGCGGTTTCATGAGGAAGCTCGGCGAGCGGGTCGATGTCTGGAACAGCTACGACTTCCTGTTTCCCGGCGTCTTCCTGCAGCGCACCGGCTTCTATCCCGCCGGCACCGCCGAGCAAAGCGATGGCAAGGCACCTGCCATCGAGCCGCTGTTCCATAGAATAGACGAGCAGGCGGTGACGCCGGTCGGCCGCCGGGCCTCGCGATACTTCTACGCGGTCGGTACGCGTGCGCAGGACATCGATCCCGGCAAGCTCGAACGCCTGTTCGGCGTGACCACGGCGGCGTTCCACGAGGACAAGCGCATCATCGAGGCGCAGCAGAAACTGATCGACCTCGAGCCTGATCGCGCGATGCTGCCGACCAGCCTTGATGCCGGCCCGACCCAGTTCCGCAAGCTGGTCGACCGCCTGCTTACGTCAGCGGCGGCATGACGTACTTGACGTAGGCCGGCCGAGTCTTCAGCCGCTCGTACCACGCTTTCACGTTCTTCAGGTCTGGCCGCTCGATATCGAGCGCGTACCATCTGTGAACGAAGCAGCCGACCGGGATGTCGCCCATCGTGAGGTGATTGCCGGCGACATAGAGCCGGCCCTCGAGCTTCTCGTCGAGCCGGCCCCACAGCTTGCCGCACTCGATGGCGGCCTTGCTGATCGCCGCCATGTCGCGCTTGTCCGCCGGTGTGCGGATCAGGCCCCAGAAGACTTGCCGCATCGGCTCGGAGATCGTCGTCAGCTGCCAGTCCATCCAACGGTCGGCCTCGCTGCGCTGGCCCGGATCGTTGGGCCATAGCGTGCCCGCGGCATACTTCGCCGCGAGATAGCGCACCGCCGAGTTGCTCTCCCAGATCACGCGCCCGCCGTCGTCGATCGTCGGCACGACGCCGTTGGGATTCATGTCGAGGTACCATTTCTGGTCGTTGCCGCCGAACGCCATGCCGACGTTCTCGCGCTCGTACGCGACGCCGCATTCGTCGGCGCACCACAGCACCTTCATGACGTTGATTGAATTGACGCGTCCCCAGACTTTCATCGGCTCTCTCCCCTCATTGCGCATGACGCCCATTAAACCAAGATTGTCATCCCGAGCGTAGCGAGGGATCTATTGGCTGCAGCATAGATCCCTCGCTACGCTCGGGATGACAGTGTGCGCGTTGCCCGGTCCTCCTAATGCGCTGCCGCCCAGGTGAGGCCGACGCCGGTGTCGACGACCAGCGGCACGGAGAGCGTCGCGGCGCTTTCCATCACCTTGCGGGTGACCTTCTTGGTCTTGTCGATCTCCTGGTCGGGCACCTCGAACAGCAGCTCGTCGTGCACCTGTAGCAGCATGCGGGCTTTCAGGTCGGCGGCGGCGAGCGCGCCGGGCACGCGGATCATCGCGCGCTTGATGATGTCGGCCGCGCCGCCCTGCAGCGGCGCGTTGATCGCGGCGCGCTCGGAGAAGGCGCGCATGCCCTGGTTCTTCTCGTTGATGTACTTCAAATGGACCTTGCGGCCGAACGGCGTGCGCACATAGCCGTGCTTGCGCGCGTAGTCCTTGGTCGTCTCCATGTAGTCGCGGATGCCGGGATAGCGCAGGAAATATCTCGAGATGTACTCGCGCGCCTCCTGCTGGCCGATGCCGAGCTGGTTGGCGAGGCCGAACGCCGAGATGCCGTAGATGATGCCGAAGTTGATCGCCTTGGCACGACGACGCACCAGCGGGTCCATGCCCTTGACCGGCACGCCGAACATCTCCGACGCGGTGATCGCATGGATGTCGTCGCCGCGCGCGAAGGCCTCCTTCAGTGAGGCGAGGTCGGCGACATGCGCCAGCAGCCGGAGCTCGATCTGCGAGTAATCGGCGCTCAGCAGCTTGTGGCCCTTCTCGGCAATGAAAGCCTCGCGGATCTTGCGGCCCTCCTCGGTGCGCACCGGGATGTTCTGCAGGTTGGGATCGGTGGAGGCGAGCCGTCCGGTCGCCGCGCCGGTCATGTGATACGACGTGTGAATTCGGCCGGTCTTGGCGTCGAGCTCGCGCACCAGCGCGTCGGTGTAGGTGCCCTTGAGCTTGGAGAGCTGACGATGCTCCAGGATCTTGACCGGCAGCGGATGGCCCTGCGCGGCGAGGTCGTCGAGCACTTGGGCGTCGGTCGCCCATGTACCGCTCTTGTTGCGCTTGCCGCCGGGCAATTTCTGCTCGTCGAACAGGATCTCGCCGAGCTGCTTGGGCGAGCCGACGTTGAACTCGCGGCCGGCGATCTTGTGGATCTCGACTTCGAGCTCGCCGAGCCGCTTCTCGAAATCGGCGCTCAGTGTCTTCAGGGCCGGGGCGTCGACCTTGATGCCGGCCTGCTCCATCGACAGCAGCACGGGGATCAGCGGCCGCTCGATCGTCTCGTACAGGGTCACCATATGCTCGGCGACGATGCGCGGCTTGAAGCGCGCCCAGAGCTGGAGCGTGACATCGGCGTCCTCGGCGGCATATTCCATGGCGCGCTCGATCGGCACCTTGTCGAAGCTCACCTGCTTGGCGCCCGAGCCCGCCACGTCGGAGAACTTGATGGTCTTCTGGCCGAGATAGCGCTCGGCCAGCTCGTCCATGCCGTGGCCGTGCTTGCCGGCGTCGAGCACGAAGGAGAGCAGCATCGTGTCGTCGACCGGCCCGATCGTGATGCCGTGCCGCTCGAACACGCACATGTCGTACTTGATGTTCTGGCCGACCTTCAGCACGCCCGGGTCCTCGAGCAGCGGCTTCAGCCTGTCGATCACGGTCTGGAGCGGAAGCTGGTCAGGCAGCAGCCTGCCCCCTTGGTCCCGTGGGTCGGTCGCCTCGCTCTCGCCGCCGAGATCGAGTGTGCCCTGTGCGGCGCCGCCCGGCGCGCGGTGGCCGATTGGCAGATAGGCCGCGCGGCGGCGGCTGGAGTTCACGTTGCCCCACGGTCCGTCGAGCAGGGCAAGGGACACGCCGACCAGCCCGGCATTGTTGGAATCGAGCGCGTCGGTCTCGCAGTCGAAGGCGACGACACCGGCCTTGGTCGCCTCGACGATCCATTCGTCGAGCGCCGCCTCGGTGCGGATCGTCTCGTAGTCCGCCGAGGTGAACGCGCGGTTGGGCTTGGCGTGCGCGGCCGGCGCGGGCCTCGCCTCGGCTGGTTCTGGTTTCGTCACCGCCGCCGTGGCCAGCGCCGGCGTCACCGGGTTGGTCGCCTCGCCCAGCTCCTTGCTGTACTTGGCGACCAGGCTTTTGAAGCCCTGCTGCTCCAGCCAGGGCAGCAGCACGTTGGGATCGGGCCGGCGCTTGTCGAAGGAGTCGGGATCCGCCGGCGCCGGCACGTCGTCCTTGAGCTGAACCAGCCGCTTGGAAATGCGCGCGAGCTCGGCGTTGTCCTGCAGTGCCGCGCGCCGCTTGGGCTGCTTGATCTCGCCGGCGCGCGCCAGCAGCGTCTCGAGGTCGCCGTACTCACCCAGCAGCTGCGCGGCAGTCTTGACACCGATGCCCGGAACGCCGGGTACGTTGTCGGTCGAGTCGCCGGCCAGTGCCTGCACGTCGACGACCTTGTCCGGCGTGACGCCGAACTTCTCCATCACCGCCTCGGGGCCGAGCCGCTTCTGCTTGATCGGGTCGAACATCTCGACGCCGGGACGGATCAGCTGCATCAGGTCCTTGTCGGACGATACGATGGTGCAGGTCCCGCCGGCCTCGACCGCGAGCCGCGCGTAGGTCGCGATCAGGTCGTCGGCCTCGTAGTTGTCGAGCTCGCAGACAGTGACGTTGAAGGCCTTGGCCGCCTCGCGGATCAGCGGGAACTGCGGGATCAGGTCTTCCGGCGGCTCGGGCCGGTTGGCCTTGTACTTGTCGTAGATCTCGTTGCGGAAGGTGGTGCGCCCGGCATCGAGGATCATCGCGATATGGTCGACCTCGGGATCGTCGAGATGCAGCGCCAGCATGCGGCAGAAACCGTAGACCGCATTGATCGGCGTGCCGTCGGGTCGCGTCATGGGCGGCAGGGCGTGATAGGCGCGGAACAGGTAGCCCGAGCCGTCGACCAGCCAGAGGTGCTTGAGTGGCTTGTCGCCGAGCGACTTGTCGTCCGATGCAGCCGCCGCCGGAGCCGCAGAGTCCTTGGATTTCGCCATGCCCAAGGTCTAGCACGGGCAAAAGGGCCGCAGCGAGATGCCTTGCACGGGGTTTCCCACCGGCCTATACCCGCGCCGTCATTGGGGAGTAGCCGGCCTCACCCCAGAGGCGGAACCGTCAACAGACTAGGCCCGATATTTCGGTATTTGGGCCTTGGCGGCTTCGGCATTCGTGCTTGGCGAGACCTTTGGCTTGTTCGCGTCTTCACCCGTGGGATCGGGCGGCGCGAGCGGCCATCGGTATGCGCGCTCGGTCCCCGCATGTGACGTTCCATGGAAGCCTTCCTCGTTTCGGCCGGTCTCGTGGCGATTGCCGAGATCGGCGACAAGACGCAGCTTCTCGCCATGCTGCTGGCCACCCGCTATCGAAAGCCGGTGCCGATCATCCTGGGTATCCTGGTGGCGACCTTGGCCAATCACGCGATCGCCGCCTCGGTCGGCGCCGCCGTCGCCGCCTGGCTCGGACCCGGTGCGATGCGTTGGATCGTCGGCGTGATGTTCATCGCGATGGCCGGCTGGGCTTTGATTCCCGACAAGGAGGATGAGGGGCCGAAGGCAGTCAGCCATGTCGGCGCCTTCCTCGCTACCACGATCGCCTTTTTCCTGGTCGAGATCGGCGACAAGACCCAGATCGCCACAGTGGCCCTGGCCGCGCGCTTCCACAACATCGCGCTGGTCACCGCGGGGACGACCCTCGGCATGATGCTGGCCAACGTCCCGGCCGTCCTGTTCGGCGACCTGCTGGCCCGCAAGGTCCCGCTCAGGCTGGTGCGCCTCTGCGCCGCCGCCTCTTTCGTGCTGCTGGGCGCGGCGGTGCTGGTCTGGGGTTAGGCCGCGAGCAACTGGCTGAGGATGTCAGCCAGCGCCGCACGGTCGACCGGCTTTCGAAGCAGCGCTGTGCCGCGGAGAGACAGCGGTACCGCGTTGAGGTCGCCGTAACCCGAGACGAAGATCAGGGGAATGGCGCGGGCCTGGAGTGCTTCGGCGATCGGCACCGTGGTCTCCGTCTCCAGTTTCACATCGAGGATCGCGAGATCCGGTGGAGCCTGCGCGATGGCTGCGAGGGCGTCCGGAGTGGTCGTCACCAGATCGATGGCGCCGGCGCCCAGCGCGCGCAGCATCTGCTCCATGTCGAGCGCGATCACGAACTGATCCTCGACCACCAGCACACGGCGGCCGGCAAGGTCGACGGATGAAACAGGAGCCATCGACATCCCCCAGAGACTTGCCGAGGCGTTTGCGTGCGCTATCGGGCGAAGATATAGCTCATGAATACGCGGCAACGCCGAAGATGTCCGTGCACAAGTGGACAGTCGCGAGGGAGAGGCCGATCACGACGCCGACCGAAGCCGACATGGCACAAAACGGCCTGCTTGCCGTTCTGGTCGAAGCGGATCGTATTCGGTTGCGCGGCCAGATGATGGTGCTCGACCTGGAAGCCAATATCATCCTCCACCGTGCAGGCGATGATGTCGTCGACACGTGGTTCCCCCTCGGGTCGGCCTCCGCTGCTTTCTGCGTCGAGGATGTCGACGGCGATAGGATGGACGTCGCCCAGATCGGCCGCGAGGGGGCGGTCGGCGGCATCGTCTCGAACGGCCATCTGCCGGCCTATTCGACGGCGGTTGTGCGCTTCCCCGGCCGGTTCATCCGCATCAGGACGACGGCGCTCGAACAGGCCAAGCTGAGCTCGATCGCCCTGCGTCACTGGTTCTCGCGCTATTCGGATTGCCTGATGGCGCAGGTCTTCCAGACGGCGGTCTGCAACGGCAGGCACACGATCAAGCAGCGCACGGCCAAGCTTCTGCTCGCCGCGCTCGAGCGTACGGGAGACCGCGAGATCGCCATCACCCAGGAACAGCTCGCCAGCATCATGGGAGTCGGGCGGCCGTTCATCAGCCGGGTGCTGAGCAGCATGCGCCAGGAGGGCGTGATCGAGAGCCGACGGTTGCGGCAGATCATCAGGGACGAGAAGAAGCTGCGATCGCTTTCATGCGGCTGCACGGTGCTGATAGAGGACCATTTCGACAAGGTCCTGCACGGGATCTATCCCGTCAGCTGAGCGAGTCGGGAGAGGAACCGTGCCGCCTCGGACGGCGACCGCGCCGCGCTGGCGACGGCCGCAGTATAGACGGTCGTGAGATTGAAGCCCGGCGGCAGCGGGCCGACGAGCACGATGCCCGGCGTCGCGCGGATCTCCGTCTCCTGCGTGCAGCCGATCGGATGGAGCGCCGTAGAGGCGGCGAGGGCGCGCATCGCGGTATTGCCATTGGGCGCAAGCTTTAGCCGTCCGGCCACATGCTCCCAGACGCCGAGTTCGCGCATGACCTTCGCGAAATGGATACCCGCCGTCGCCTGCGCGGGATCGGGGAAGTGGATCTCGTCGGCGTTCCCGAGGGCTGCAGCCAGCGCGGCCTTGTCGCCGATCGCGGGCAGGGGATCGCCGCTGCGTACCGCGACGGTCGTGGCGACGCGGGCGACATCGGTGATCTTCGACGCCACGACATGGCCGCTGCGCGCCAGCTCGTCGACCAGCGCGCGACTGAGGATCACGATGTCGGCTGGCTCGCCCGCGAGCAGCCGGTCGCGCATCGCGCCGACTGCGCTGAAGGTGGCGTCGATCTCGAAGCCCGGCCGTGCCTTCTCGACCAGCGACTGCGCGGCGCCGCCGGCCAGAATGCGCAGGACGGCCATCACTGCACCTTGGCGCCGGACACCTGGACGACCTTCGCCCATTTGTCGATGTCACGCTGTAGGAAGGCGCCGAACTCCGGGGCTGTCATCGTTATGGGCACGGCACCCTGTTTGGCCCAGGCCTCGCGGATCGCGGGCTTGGCCAGCACCTTGCCGACCTCGGCATTGAGCTTGTCGACGATCTCCTTCGGCGTTCCCGCCGGCGCCATGATGCCGAGCCAGATCGTGGCCTCGTAGCCCGGCACGCCGGCCTCGGCGACGGTCGGCACGTTGGGCAGGATGTCCGAGCGCTTGTCGCCCGTGGTGCCGAGCGCGCGGACGTGACCCGAGTTGATGCTGCCCTTCATGGTCGTGACGGCGTCGAACATTATCTGCACATGGCCGCCCATTACGGCGTTGCGCGCCTCGCCGCTGCTCTTGTGCGGCACGTGTAGGATGTCGGTGCCGGTCATGGCTTTGAACAGCTCGCCGGCCATGTGATAGGGCGTGCCCGGTCCCGACGAGGCATAGGCGAGCTTGCCGGGCTCCTTCTTCGCCAGCGCGATGAACTCGGCGAGCGTGTTCGCCGGCAGCGAAGGGTGCACCACCATCACCAGGTCGGACGAATTGACCGGCGCGACCGGCGCCAGGTCCTTCATCAGCGTGTAGGGCTTGTTCGACAGCAGCGTCTCGTTGGTGGTGTGGGTGTTGCTCATCATCAGCAGCGTGTAGCCGTCGGGAGCCGCCTTCGCGACGACGTCGGTGCCGATCACCGCACCGGCGCCCGGCTTATTGTCGATCACGAACTGCTGCTTGAGGGACTCCGTCAGCTCCTGGCCGACGATGCGGGCATAGACGTCTGCCGGGCCGCCCGGACCGAACGGCACGACGATGCGCACTGGCTTGGCCGGCCAGCCTTGAGCCATCGCCGGCAGCGCGACGGTTGCGGCCAGGATCGCGAGGCCCAGTCTGCTTGCCCAACCCATCGGCGATTCTCCCTGTCAGGCGGCTGTCGTCTTGATGTCGATCCTAGACGAAAGAGTGCGGTGGACGGGGCACTGATTGGCGATCTCCAGCAAACGTGACCGCTGCTCGGCATCGAGCGCGCCGATCACCTCGATCTCGCGCTCGATGCGGTCGATCTTCGCCGTGGGCTTCTCGCAGTCGGCGCAATCCTCGGCATAGACCTTGGAATGGCGTAGCCGCACCACGACCTGTGCGAGCGGCCATTTCTTACGGCTCGCATACATCTGCAGGGTCATCGAGGTGCAGCTGCCGAGTGACATCAGCAGGAACTCGTACGGGCCAGGGCCGAGATCGTTACCGCCCACTGCCTTCGGCTCGTCGGCCAGCAGCGCGTGGCGGCCATTCAGCAGCATCTGCTCGAAGGCGCCGTTGCCCGTGGAGGACACCACCACCGTTGCGCCCAGCGTCAGGGCCTGCAATGCCGCCGTATCGCGCCGCGTTTCGTTCTCAGCCATAGTGCCTCCTCGATCGGGTAGGCGATGGTAGCAGACAAGCCAGCCGCCCGACGCTGGAGGAACGGTCAATGGACGGAGCGGCGGGCAGCGGCGGCGTAGACAGCCGCGCCTCGTGGAAGACGGCGTGGCTCGTGCTCGCCATCCTCACAGTCTCCTATGGCTCGCCATTGCTGATCGTGGTCGGCATGAAGCCGATGCAGGAAGCACTCGGGACCGAGCGCTCGGTGCTGGCGCTGGCCGGCGCGCTGGTCTGGGTCGGCACCGGCTCGGGCGGTATCCTGATGGGCTGGCTGGCCGACCGCATCGGGCTGCGCACCACCGTCACCATCGGCGCCTGCATGATCGCCGGCGGCTTGGCGCTCTCCTCCTTGGGCTCGATCTGGGCCCTCTATATCGGCCACGGGCTGATGATCGGGTTTTTCGGCAATGGCGGCGTCTATCCGCCGCTGCTGGTCTATGTCAGCCGTTGGTTCGAGCGTCGCCGCGGGGCGGCGATCGCATTCATTTCCTCGGGCCAGTATGTCGCCGGGGTGTTGTGGCCGGCGTTGTTCGAGCTCGGGCTGGGGGCGATCGGCTGGCAGGCCTTGATGCTCGCCTACGGCGGTCTCGTGCTCGCCTTCATGCTGCCCGCGATCCTGTTCCTGAAGCCGCCGCCCAAGGCGCCGGTTGCGGTTGCGCCGCGTCACGCTCCCGCTCCGGGCCAGCGCCACCGCGTCGCCGGCTTTCACCCGAACGTGGCGCAGGCGCTGATCTGCCTGGCCGGATTCTGCTGCTGCGTCCCGATGGCGATCCCGTCGGCGCATATCGTGGCCTTCTGCGGCGACATCGGCATCAAGCCGACGCATGGCGCCGCCATGCTGTCGGTCATGCTTGGCTGCGCCTTCCTCGCGCGCCAGGCATGGGGCGCGCTGGCGGACAGAATCGGCGGCCTGCGCACGGTGCTGGCGGGCTCGGCCTGCCAGGCGGTCGCCATCGCCTGCTTTCTGCTGACCCAGGACGAGGCCGGCCTGTTCGCCGTCTCCGCCGCCTTCGGTCTGGGCTTCGCGGGCATCATCCCGTCCTATAGCGTCGCCATCCGCGATCTCTTCCCGGGGTCGGAGGCGTCGTGGCGCATGCCGCTCACCCTGTTCACGGCGATGAGCGGCATGGCCTTCGGCAGCTGGTTTGCCGGAACGCTCTACGATCACTTCGGCTACTACGCCTGGGCCTTCGGGCTCGGCGTCCTGTTCAACCTGCTAAATCTCACGATCGTCGGCTTCCTCGTGCTGCGCACCGGCGGCACCGGCCGGACGCTGTTCTGGCCGACGGCCCGGAGAGTGGCGTAGTACGACGATGATCACCGGAGGATGCCTGTGCGGCGCCCTGCGCTATCGCGCCGAGGGCGAGCCGCTGCTTCAAGGCCTTTGCCATTGCCGCAACTGCCAGCGCATGAGCGGCGCGGGCCACGCCGGCTTCATCTGCTTTGCCGAGGACGCCGTCACGGTCGAGGGAGAGACGCGCTCTTACGCCTCGACCGGCGGCAGCGGCACCATCGCGACGCGCTATTCGTGCCCGACCTGCCACAGCGTGGTGTTCGGCCGCGCCGAAGCGATGCCCGGCCGCATCAATCTCTACGCCGGTTCGCTCGACGATACGTCCCAGTTCAAGCCGCAGGTCGCGATCTTCACGCGCAGCCGGCCGCCCTGGGACGATTCCTCGCGCGGGCTGATGTGCTATGAGAAGGTGCCTGGAGGCTGAGGCATGGCTACCGTCAAGAAGGGAATGCTCACCGCGGCCGGTGAGTGGTGGAAACATCTCCGCAGCACGAAGCGCAAATTCTGGAAGCGGGAACGGCGTGCGGCCCGCAAGGCTGCGCGACATGAAGCTGGCTGAACGCCCAGTGGCGCTGTGGGAAAGGCCGGGCCGATTTCCCGGTCCGATGCTGTCGGCTGTCCAGATCAAGGCGATAGTTGCTGAGCCGGCCGCCACCGCAGCAGATACGACTGCAGCCGCCGTACGAGGCTCGACAGGATCACGCCGGCGATCATCAGCACGAACACTGCGACCATCATGCCGGCGGCCTCGCCGCGGGCTTCTGACTCGATGATCATGCGGCCGATGCCGTGCTCGGCGCCGATGAACTCGCCGACGATGACGCCGATCAGCGAGAAGGAGATGGCGGGCGAGAGCGAGGCGAACAGCCAGGCCATGGTCGAGGGCACGATCACCGTTCGCGTCACCTGCCATTCGCTGGCGCCCAGCAGGCGCGAGGCGTTGATGTGGTCGCGGTCGACCGAACGCGCGCCCTCGAATGTGTTGAAGAACACCAGGAAGACTACGACGAGCCATGCGGTTACGATCTTCGAGGCGTCGCCGATGCCGAAGGCCAGGATGATGATCGGCGCGAGAGCGATGCGCGGGATCGAGTTGAAGGCGGTGATATAGGGATAGAAGATCTCGCTCAGCCGGTCCGAGCGACCGAGCAGCAGGCCGAGCACGAAGCCCGAGCTCACGCCGGTCAGGAAGCCCCACATCGTGTTCTTGAGCGTTACGAAGGTGGCGATCCAGAGATTGTTCTCGGACTTGCCCATGCAGCGCGCGAAGGCACCGTCGGCCGCGAAGGTCCAGTTGCCGTCGCGTCCGACCAGGCAGCTCATGGTCAGGAACTGCTGGAAGATCGCCGAGGGCCTGGAGACGAAGTAGGGGTCCAGCAGATCGGGCACCAACCACGGCAGCCGGTCGTGGAAATCCCAGCCCCATTCCCACACCGCAAGGGCGCCGAGGCCGATGGCGATCTGCCACAGGAGAGTCGAAACGCGCCTCATACGCTGCGTCCTTTGGCAAATTCCTCGCCGAGCGAGTGCCAGATGCGCGAGAACAGCTCGGCGTATTGCCGCGTCTCGCGCAGCGCCACCGCATCGCGCGGGCGCGGGAAGTCGACCTTGAAATCCTGCTTCACGCGGCCGGGCCGGGCAGACATCAGGATTATGCGGTCGGCAAGGGTCAGCGCCTCGCCCAGATCGTGGGTGACGAACAGCACGGTCTGGCGCTGGCGTTCCCACAGGCCAAGCAGCACCGAATGCATGTCGAGCTTGGTGTGGGTGTCGAGTGCGCCGAACGGCTCGTCCATCAGCAGGATCTCGGGCTGCGAGATCAAGGTGCGCATCAGCGACACGCGTTGCCGCATGCCGCCCGACAGCGAGGAAGGATAGAAGCGCGCGAAGCCGTCGAGTCCGGCCTGGTGAATCGCCTCGGCGACTTTCGTCTT
This sequence comes from Reyranella sp., assembly GCF_965279465.1. Lineage (NCBI taxonomy): Bacteria > Pseudomonadati > Pseudomonadota > Alphaproteobacteria > Hyphomicrobiales > Reyranellaceae > Reyranella > Reyranella sp. The sequence continues at coordinate 253,908 of NZ_OZ257242.1, read as the reverse complement.
CCGCTCGGCGGCGGGCACGCCGGCAAGCTCGAGCGAGTAGCCGATGTTGTCCTCGATCGTGCGCCACGGGAACAGCGTGTCCTTCTGGAACACGTAGCCGACATGGCGCACCGGCCGACCGAAGGTCACCGGCGTGCCGTCGACCCGGATGACGCCGCCCGTGGGCGGGATCAGGGTCGCGACCATGTTCAGGATCGTGCTCTTGCCGCACCCCGAGGGACCGAGCAGCGCGACGAACTCGCCGTCGTTGATGCGGAACGACGCATCGTCGACCGCGACGACTTCGCGGCCGTTGGCGTTGAATCCCTTGCGGAGCTTGTCGATCTCGATGCGGCAGCGCGCTGCCGCCGCCTCAGGCGGGATACTTGGCATGCGCCGCCTTGAGGAACCTGTCGGCGACGGCATCTTCCATCTTGATCGGCTTGAGGCCCGTGAGCTCGCCGTACCAGACCTTCTCGCCGCGCGCCCAGGACTCCGCATTGATCAGGCCGTTCCAGTCGGCGACGTCCTTCAGCTCGCCGATCTCGAGCAGGTTCGCTTCACGCGAGGTCGAGCCGACGAAGCGCTCGATGGTGGCCAGGATCGTGTCCGCGTTGTTGGCCCTGATCCATTGCACGGAGCGCCAGATCGCGTTGGTGAAGGCCTGCACCTTCTCCGGCTCCTTCTCGATCGTGGCAAGGAGACAGAAGTTGGCGTTGACCGGAACCGGTCCGCCGATCACCGAGTTCCATATCTTCTCGTCGCTCGGCGCATAGATCACCTTGCCCCAGCCGTTTTTCTCGGCCTCGGTCGTCACCGAGATCGCGCTCGAGAGCACGTCGATCTGCTTGCTCTTCAGCGTGCCCAGCATGGTGTCCACGTTGCCGACGCCCACCCAGGTCACCTTGTCGGCGAGCTCCAGGCGCTCCATGAAGTAGTGTGACCACAGATGCGAGGTGCCGCCCAGCGAGGAGACGCCGACGATCGCACGCTTGCCGTCGGGGCGCTTCCAGGCGGCGAGCTTCTGCATCGTGTCGATGCCCTGGTCGAACAGGTCCTTGCGCACCGCGAAGCGCACGCCCGGCGCGCGTTGGTCGATCGTGTTGAGCGCCCGTGTCGGCCGGCCGTTCTTGTTGAGCTGCAGGACATGCAGGATGTCGGCGATCGCGAAGTCGCCCTGGCGCGAGGCCAGGATCTCGCGCGTCTTCACACCACTGCCGCCCTGGATCAGCTTGAAGTCGTAGCCTTCGTCCTTGAAGAAACCCTTCTCCATGGCGACGAACTGCACCTCGTAGGTCGGCACCGCGACGGGATAGACACTCGAACCGGTCTTGCCTTGCGCCGATGCGCCTCGTCCGCTCGCGAATGCGAGCGCAGGCGCAGCCGCCGCCACGCATACGATTTCGCGGCGCCTGATCACAAAAACCATGCTGTACTCCGTCTGTCGCTTCCTATCGCGGTGCGGCTCTTATGGCCGGCTTTCGCGTAGAACTACCCCATCACCTTTCGAGGCTCGCGACAACAGTCATGGGAGCGCGAGCGCATCCTGCGCGCTCATGTCATGAGCGCGCAGGATGCGCGCGGTCCAATGAATTAAAGCTTCGGCGCCGCTTCTTGGCCCCAGCCCTTCTTTTCCGCATCGAAGAACGAGGCGAAGACCTTGCGGATGGTGCTCTCGGCGATGTCGCGGGTGATGAACACCACGCGGCTCTTGCGGTCGTCGCCCTCGGGCCAGGCTTCGAGCGTCGCCGGCGGATGGAAGACGTGCTGCACGCCGTGGATCACCACGGGCTTGTCGGTGTCCTTGACGTTCAGGATGCCCTTCATGCGCAACAGGTCCGGGCCGCGATAGGTGACCAGCGCGTCGAACGCCGCCGCCACCGTCGCCCAGCTCATCGGCTCGTCGAAGGTCATGCAGAACGCCTTGATGCGGTCGTCGTGGCGGTTGACGTTGTGCGGATCCTGCTCGCCATGGCCGTGCTCATGCTTGTCGTGACCGTGGTCGTGCCCATGGTCGTGGCCGTGATGATGGTGCCCATGCCCATGATCGCGGCCGCCTTCGTAGGCCTCATCATGCAGCCAGCGCTTCACGTCGGCGGTCTTGGTCTCGGGGTTATAGAGGCCGGCATTGAGGATCGCGTTCGGATCGATCTCGCCGCCGGAAATCGAGATCGCGGCCGCGCCGGGATTGAGGTGCTGCAGCCGGTGCTTCAGGTCGTCGAGCTTGGGCGCATCGGCGATATCGACCTTGGTGAGCAGCAACCGGTCGGCGACCGCGGCCTGCTTCACCGCCTCCTCGTGATTGTCGAGCGTCGAAGCGCCGTTCACGCCGTCGACCGTCGTCACCACGCCGTCGAGGCGATAGCGCGTGGCGAGCAGCGGGTCGGTCATCAAGGTGTGAAGGATCGGCGCCGGATCGGCGAGACCGGTGGTCTCGACCACCATGCGCTTGAAGGGCGACACCTCGCCCTTGGAGCGCTTGAGGAACAGCTCGCTCATGGTGCGCACCAGGTCGCCGCGCACGGTGCAGCACAGGCAGCCCGAGTTGAGCGTGACCATGCCCTCGTCGTCGGACTTCTCGACCAGCAGGTGATCGAGGCCGATCTCGCCGAACTCGTTGATGATCACGGCGGTGTCGGCGAGCTCCGGCCGGCGCAGCAGCTTGTTGAGGAGCGTGGTCTTGCCGCTGCCCAGGAAGCCCGTCAGCACGGTCACGGGAATGCGTTCTTCGGCGGCGGTCTGCGTGTTGCTCATGTCCACTCCGTTCAGGCCCGCCAGAAGCGCTCGGCCTCCTTGAACTGCTTCCACGCCTGTTGGAGCTTTTGCCGCCGGCGCTTGTCGCCGGACGCGGCCTGCTTGGCGAGTCTGCGCAGCGCCTCCTCGACGTTTTCCGTCGGGCGGGCCGCCACGGCGATGTCGTCCAGCATCCGGCCGGCCACCGCGCGATCGTTCATGGCACCGAGCGCGCCCTGCAGGCGCGTTGTTGCCTCGATATAGGCTTTCGCTCCTTCCGAGGCAAAGACCGGTCGCAGGAAGCCCGCCGCATAGCGCAGCTTCTTGATGGCAATGCGGAGCCGATGCAGCTCTTCGTGGTCGAGGCTCTTGAGATGCTGGCCGCGCCGCTCGACTTTGGCATGGTGCTGCACGAGCAGGGCGCGGCCGAAATCCTCCAGCCTGTCCGACGGCTCGGTAGGCGGGGCCGCCGGTGCGGCCTCGACGAACGCGGTAAGCTGGCCGTCGAAGGCATTGTAGCGCGCGCCTGAAAGCGCCGTGCGGGCACGGTCATAGTGCAGCTTGGCGAGGCGGGCGGCGATGCGCTTCACCTCGATCGGCACCTCCTGGGCGGTCTCGGTCAGGAAGACATGGAGGTCGCGCGCCGGCCCGCATTCGCCGGCCAGCCATTTTGCCTCGGCCGCCAAGGCGCGCACAATGCGGCCCTCCGTGGGGCCTTCGACCGCACCGCGGAAGAGGCCGAGCGCGGCGCGCATGCGGCGCAGTGCCACCCGCGTCTGGTGAATGCCGATCGCGCGGCGGCCGGCCAGCACGATCGCGCGATACTTCAGCAGATCGGCATGGCATTCCGCCACGATCCGCCGGAGGGCCGTATGTGGCGGGGTATCGGGGGTAAGCGGAGCCATGCCGGGGCGAAACTAACGGCCAAAGGCCGCTGGGCAACCGCAATCTCCTACGATTTTGTGAAGGTTTTATGTCAATGACCGGATTTTGCCGCCGGACCGGGCAGTTAGCGGTCTTTCCGGTGGCGGTCGGCCGGCCGCCTGGCTTAGAGTCGGCTCATGAGTATCGATGCGGCTGCCTTCAAAAAGGGCATGCGCCACCTTGCGGCGAGCGTGACCCTGATTACTACCCGCCACCGCGATCTGCGCGGCGGGCTCACCGCCACGGCGGTCTGCTCGGTTTCGGCCGAGCCCCCGCAGATCCTGATTTGCGTGAACAAGACCGCGTCGGCGCACGACCCGATCGCCGAGGCGGGCTTCTTCTGTGTCAACATCCTGAGCCCTGGCCATCGCAAGCTCGCCGAGCGCTTCGCCGGCATGGACGGCGTCGAGGGCGACCAGCGCTTCCACGACATGGGCGAATGGTCGAGCCTGTCGACCGGCGCGCCGGTGCTGAAGGGCTGCCCGGTGTCGTTCGACTGCCGGCTGGTCACCAAGGTCGCGGCAGGGACCCACACGATCTACATCGGCGAGATCGTCGACCTCGCTCTCGATCCGGCGGCACATGCCCTGCTCTACGCCGATGGCAACTTCGTGCACGGTGAGTTGCTGAAGAAGGCCCTTCACGCTGCCTAAAGCCGCCTAGCGCTTCGGAACGTAACCCACTATGTTCCGCCGCCGCCGGATGGGGCGTAGCCAAGCGGTAAGGCAGGGGATTTTGATTCCCCCATTCCCAGGTTCGAATCCTGGCGCCCCAGCCAGCGTCCTCAATCAGTTGGCCATTTGGGCGTTCGCCTTAGGCTCGTCAGCGTGTACACGCGCGAGTACGGCTGCTGTCAAGCTGCGGCCCGGATACGTGGTTGGCGATGCGAAGCGCTGATTGGCCCGCGCGGCGCTACAGCCAATGTGACATGACGAGCTAAACGGCCCGTGGACCGCAGGAGATCAGCGCTTTCCGACATCATGAGGAATGTCTTTATGGGCATCGAGGCAGCGTCGAAGCTGGGAAGTGGGCAGGTCGCTCAGTTGCTGAAGTCTTCGTTTCGGACACTTTGTCCCGCTGATTTTGAGGTTTTGGCGCTACAGTACCTGAGAGAAAGTTGCGAGATCGGTGCATTGAGGTCGTTCAATCATGCACAGCTCGTCATGGTGGGAAGGCAGCGACTGCTGTGCTTTCGTCCTCTCCCTAAATCGGTGTCTGCCGTTCCGTTCGCGGAGTTGACGCCAGGCCTGCATATACCCCTTCAAATCTCGAATTGGCCGGAAGCATCTGCCGTTGTCGCCGCGGGCAGGACCCTGACCATGTCGCCTTCTCGCCATCGTCCAAGATGGGAACCAGAAGGTACGGCGACTACGCCGATTGCTTGGCGCAAGGCGGGGAGTGCGACTGCCTTGGATCGTTGCCATCTGTACTGGGCAGATAAGTTACTTGCCATTAAGGATGGCCACCTGGGTCCGGCAGTCAATGCCAAAGCACCCGAGGGAAAAGGCTCCCTATTCAGCCTTGTAGGCGTGAATGCTCTCGCCGCAGTTGATGCACTGACTATTCCATACTTGAATTATCTTGGCTTGACCGATCAGCTTGCCGTTCCCGGCACCGGCCCCAAGATATTCTTTACGGAAGATAACAATCATTGGCGCCCTTCCATGATGGCTAGCGCCAAGGCGCTTGGGTTTGAGTATTCATCTGCCCCGGTCTCGAGCTCTGGACTTGAACTGTCGTCTTTTGACGCGGTGATTCCTGTACACCTTGGTCCTTACAATATTTTGCAGGAAAAACGCGACAAGGGCGAGAAGGTGCCTGCATTCTTTCCGCATCCGGAAGTGGTCGCCTTGTGCGAGGACAAACGCGCCTTCAACGAAGCCATGCTCGAGCTTGGTTTCGAGAAGCATATTCCGCGCATGTTCGCAAATTACCCCGATGATCCTTTGGAATATCCTTTGATCCTGAAGGATAAGGGCAGCGCCTTCGGAGAGAATTCCTTCATCATCGATAGAGGGGAACACCGAAAGCCATTCAACTCGACCACACACTTCCTGCAATCCTATATTCCCGGTCCGGAAGAATGGGCCACGCACATCCTGCTCGTTAACGGGAAAGTTCGATTTACCCGCAGCGTCCGATACACGATGTCGGCAGAGCGACCCTACATCAAGGGCAAGAAAGCCAAACCCTCGAAATTGACCTGGTTCGACGACACACCGTATTTATCTCTGTACGAGAAAATCCTGGCGTCCATCGGCTTCACTGATGGCCCCGCCTGCTTCGACTACAAGCTCCGCGGCGACCGGTGCTTCGTATTTGAGTTGAATGCTCGCATCGGAGGCTCTCTGAAGCACCAGATGCCTCATTATTTGAAGGCATATGTGGATGCCGCCATGGAAGGAAAGTGTGAAATTGACCAAAAGGGTAGCCCGATGGCCGGCGAACTGCTCTTCGGAAAGTCTCAGCGGGAAGCTGGGCCGAGCTGAGGGTATGTCGCCCAAGAAGCCGCCACCTTCATCGCCCGTCTTCAATTTCGCCCTCCGTCGCGTATCGGCCCCAGGAGGACACGGAATCAGCGCACCAGCGAGACGTAGAGCTGCTTCATCATCTTGTAGATCGGCGTGTCCTGCTTGGCGAAGCGGGTGAGGAAGTTGCGCGACTGGTCCTCGAGCGCGTTGATGAAATAGTCGATGCCGGAGCGGCGCCGATACTCGGCGAGATATTTCTCGACCTCCGCCTCGGTCTCGGCCCTGCCGTTGTCGCCGTACTTGGCGACGTTGTAGTTGAACTCGCCCGGCGACTCGTTCAGCGACTGCAGCCCGTGCAGCGTCGTCTTCATGAAGTTGCCGATCAGCAGGTCGTCGAAGATTCGGTAATCGACCGAGGTCATCAGGCTGCCACGCGGCACCTCGAAGGTGACGCCGCGGGTCTTGCGGCCGTCCATCTTGATCGTGTGCTCGCGGCCGCCGACCTTGAAGGTGACGAAGCCGAGAAACTTCCGCACCGCCTCCTTGCGCGCGAAATAGGCCTCGATTGCGGCGACGTCCTTGGGCTCGAGCTGGTCCGACCAATTGTCGCCGAAGTCGGTCGAGGGCCGGGGCGTGCCCACGACCAGCTCCTCGTGGGGCGGTGTCTCGACAGCGCTCGTGCGGCAATCGACCGAGGAGAAGGGCGGGATGAGCTCGATGTCGGGCGAGAGGCCATTCTGGAAGGCGTCGAACGGCGTCGTGTAGGCCTGCGCCCATATCGAATCGTCGCGCTGGTACTGGTGGAACGAAGAAAAGGGGAGGACCGTCCGTGCGCCCGTGGCCTTGCAGAGGTTGTTGAGCTGGGCGCCGACCGAGGGCCGCCGTGCCGCGCGGGGCACGATGAAGGTGCCGTCCTCCTCGAAGAGATGGATCATGTCGGCATCGCCGTAGCCCGACAGCGGCAGGACGCAGGAATCCTTGTAGTTCCGGGTGATGCTGCGGATATAGCGTGAGCAGTCGCGGGTGCCGGCGTCGTTGAGGTTGATGAACAGCCTGCCGCAGACGTCGATCAGCAGGATCGAATCCTGGATCTTGGTCGTAATGCAGTGGATTTTCACATTGTCCGAGATCGGCACCCATTGCCGGTCGGGCAGGATTGTGACGTCGAAGCCGTTGGGCGAGATGTCCTTGTAGATCCGGCTGCCGACATGATCGGCCAGCAGGATCTTCCTGCCCTTGAAGCGCTCGATGCTGGTCGGGTTCAGATGGTCGGGATGGCCGTGCGAGAACCAGATGTACGGACAGGCGGCGATATCGTCCTTGAGGTTCTGCGGAATGCGGTGGGAGAGCACCCAGCTGCCGAAATAGGCCGGCTCCTCGTCTCCGATCCACGGATCGGTCGCAAGCAGCGGCGCGTCGTCATAGACAATCAGCGTCGCATTGCCCGTCGTGGCGATTTTCGGCATCCGATAACCTTGCATTCCTCGAGTTCGGCGCGACAGGGCTTCCTTCATTCGCCGTCCTCCTTCATCATCCCAAATGTCGCATCTGGGGTGCAAACGCTCAAATCTGGAGCTCGGCTTTGAGAGCGCCTCGGGCGGGGCGCTTCTCGCGCCCGAGGCGCATACCTTCCGCCGCTTCCCCGTGCGCCCTGCAGATGACGCCCGCCGGGGGCTGGGGCGACTGGAACGTCACTCTGTCCGACCAGAGGCTGTTGCAGGATCTCGATGTCTCTTCGGAGCTGTGCCGCACAGCCGTTGGTGCGGCGGCACTTGATCAGAAACTGCTTCATGTCGGTCGTCCGTGATGGCAAGGATCAGAGGACGCCATGTGCGGGAGCGCAAGTATGGACAAAAATGACGGCAAGGACGGCGCTCGGCGCTACGGCGAGATCGGACTGATCCAGCGCAAGGATTTCGGCACCGTGCCGCCCAAGGTCTCGTATCGCCTGACGCCGCTCGGCGAGAGGTTCGTGCCGGTGATCAACTCGATCCGCAAATGGGGCACGCGGCATCTCTCCGTCACTGCCTGACGGGAGCGTTCCATGGCGAACAGTTACGACGTCATTGTGCTCGGCCTGGGCGCGATGGGCGCATCGGCCAGCTACCAGCTCGCGATCCGCGGCGCCTCGGTGCTCGGGCTCGACCGGTTCCATCCGCCCCATGAGCAAGGCTCGACGCATGGCGACACCCGCATCACGCGCCTGGCCTGCGGCGAGGGTTCGCAATACACACCGTTCGCCGAGCGCTCGCACGAGATCTGGAAGTCGCTTGAAGAGAAGACCGGCCTCGCGCTGCTGCGCCAAAACGGGATCCTGATCGTCGCCGGCGCGGGCAAGATCGCGCCGAGCCATGGCGTGCCGAAGTTCCTCGAGGCGACCGTCGCGTCGGCCAAAGCCTGGGCCATCGATCATGAGATTCTCGAGGCCCGCGAGATTGCCCGGCGCTTTCCGGCCTTCGACGTCAGCGACGGCGACCGGGCCTACCACGACCGGCTGGGCGGCTATCTCCGTCCCGAGGCCTGCATCGGAGCGCAGCTCGAGGAGGCAAGGGCGCTCGGCGCCGAGCTGCGGATGAACGAGAAGGTTCTGTCCGTCCGGCAGGAGGCCGGCGCCGTCGTGGTGACGACCGCGACCGGAACCTATCGCGCCGCGCAGCTGATTGTCGCCGCCGGCCCGTGGTTGCCGCGTTTCCTCGCACCGGCGCTGGCGCGACAGTTCGGGGTGACGCGCCAGGTCCTCTACTGGTTCAGGGCCAGGAGTCCGGCGGAGCACGCGGCCTTCTCGCCCGAGCGCTTTCCCGTCTTTATCTGGCAGCCGTCGGGCGCGGACGGCGTCTTCTATGGCTTCCCCGCGGTCGGCCCGTTCGAAGAGGGCGTAAAGATCGCGACCGAGGGCCACGACGTCGCCGATCCCGAGACGGTCGATCGGACCGTGTCGCCGCGCGAGATCGAGGCGATGTTCGGCACATTCGGCCGCTTCTTTCCGGGGCTGTCGCCGGACTGTGTCAAGGCGAAGGTCTGCCTCTACACCGAGGTCAATGCCGCGCGCTTCGTCCTCGACCGCCTGCCCGGCCAGGACCGGATCATCGTCGCCTCACCCTGCTCGGGCCATGGCTTCAAGCATTCCGGTGGCGTCGGCGACGCGCTGGCTCAGATGGCGATGGGCGAGAAGCAGGTCGTGCTCGGCGCCGGGCGCCATGTCGTCGACATGACGCAGTTCGCCTTCCGGCCCGACGATCCACCCTGGAAGGCGTAGGCTACTGGCCCTTGAACACCGGAGGGCGCTTCTCCGCGAAGGCGCGGCGCGCCTCTTTGGCGTCCTCCGAGCCTTGCAGGATTCCGCCGGCATTCGACGTCAGGACCATGGTCGTCTCCATTGAGCTGTCGAGTGCGGACCGCATGATCCGCTTGCCGATCCATTGCACCAGCGGAGGCACCGCGAGGATGCGCTTGCACAGCGCCCGCGTCGCTTCCTCGAGCTGTTCCGACGGAACCAGGTGATTGATGAGGCCCCAGGCGAGCGCGCGGTCGGCATCCAGCTCCCCGGTGTAGGCAAACTCCAGGGCGCGCCCCAGCCCCACCATCTTGGGCAAATAGTACGAGCCGCCGTTCTCGATGATCTGTCCGGCGTTGTGATAAGCGACAAATCGTGTTTTCTCGCAGCCCATTCGAATGTCGCAATGCAGGGCCATGTCCATGCCCGATCCGACGGCGGGGCCATTGATCATCGCGATCGTCGGCTTGCGGATCAGCGAGATGTCCCGGTGAAGCTTGGTGAAGCCGTGATAGAAATGCTGGCGAGCGGCATCCAGTCCTTCGTGCGAGCCGCGCGCGCCGGCGAAGTCCGGACCGGTGACATCTGCCGGAGCGCGCGACCGCAGGTCGGCGCCTGCGCAGAAGACACGGCCGACGCCTGTAAGGACGATGACCCGGACGTTCGGATCGTCGTCGCCCGCGCGCATGTATTCGCCGACCTTGGCGACTGTGCCGTTCTCTTCGGCCGTCCCGACGAGCGCGTTCAGCCGGTCCGGGCGGTTGAACCTGATCCAGAGGATGCCGCTGTCTTCCGGCTCATAGGTGAGATAGTCGACCAGCTTAGGGCCCATCCGCATTTCCTCCTCGCACCGTCACGCACCGTCTTTCGGTAACAGTGACGCGGACAGCCATCAAGGGGAAGCCGCCCCATCTTGCGGCTGGCTCTGTCGGCACTCCACTCACTTTCCTCCAACCGGGAATGGCAAATAGGAATACTTCAGTCGCTTCAACATTACCTGGTGAACTTCCACAGTGTTCGTCCACACGGTCGGCGACTGATCCACCGCACTGCCCTGTCTCGTTGCATAGAGGCCGCCCTTTAGCGTATCGGGGTCAGACTGGGTGGGGAGATCGAGAATGTAGCGGAACCATTTACCCCGATAAGGGGCGATAGCCGCAAAGATGAGCTGGTCACCTTTGTCAGGGAAGATAACGTCGGTTTGCGCCCACCACCTGGCAGTACCGAACGAAACTTGATTGGGCGACTCATTTCCGTCGCCCAGGTGCCAGACGAACGTCGACAAGGTTTGGCCGTTGGCCTTGACCGCGTGAATAGCTACCGCGATGCACATGCGCGTGGACTCGCTGGAGCCACTGAAACTGACAGCACCTGCCCAAAGCCCCAACAGGTTTTGCAGCTTGGCCGGTACATCGGGTGCAGGCTTCTCATACTCCCATTCCATCCGAGTGTCACAAAGCCGACGGCTCTCGGCGTTGGCTGCAGTCGGCAGCAGAAGCACGGCGAGCACCCTGGACCATTTCCAAACCATCGCGACCTCCGTGTGCTGTTTGGCCTTGATCGGCCGTCCGTGTCCGGACGGCCATCGAAACGCGTCGCGATCACGCCTAAGCTGCATCGCTTGAAGCGCTAGACTACGAGCTTTCTCCTCTGCAGCTCGGCAAAGCTTTCATGGCTGCGATTGATGGGCGCCTTCACCGCGGCGACCCATTCGATGAGCTCAGCCATCCCGGCCTCGAACGACTGCCGCGGTTCGAAGCCGAACACGCGTCCGATCTTTGAGATGTCGGCAAAGCAATGCCGGACGTCTCCCACGCGATACTTGTTCATGATCTCCGGCGCTATGTTCTTTCGGAGCAGATGCGCCAGCACTTGGCCCATCCGGGCGACGGTGACAGGCTTGCCGCTTCCTACATTGAACGCGTCCCAAACCCGCAGATCGCTGTCGAGCGCAACGGCAAACGCCTCGGCGACATCGCCGACATGCACGAAGTCCCGCCGCTGTTCGCCGTCCTCGAAGACCATGGGAGGCATATCGTTTAGCAAGCGTGAAATGAAGATCGCGGCGACGCCGGTATAGGGATTGCTCAGCGCCTGGCGCGACCCGTAGACGTTGAACAGCCGAAGCGCCACGGTCGGAATCTGGAGCGCACGTCCCACGGACAGAAACATCTCTTCGTGGTCACGCTTGTTCACCGCGTAGATCGATGCCGGCTGGGGGAGCTTTTCTTCGGCGGTCGGCAGCGGTGCCAGCGTCCCATCGCCATCGACCAGTTCCCAATGCCGGTTGACGAGCTGTTCGTGCGTGCGCGCCCTCGGAATCACCGTTGGGCCGCCGGACTTCCGGCCGTAGGCCCCCTCGCCATAGATCGACATCGACGAGGCGACCGCAACCCTTTCGATGGTGTGCGGCTTCTGCGACAGCACTTCCAGCATGACCGCCGCGGTCATTACATTGTTGCGCGTATAGTCGACGATGTTGGTCATGCTCTGGCCGACGCCTACAGAGGCGGCCAGATGAACCAGGTGGGTGACGTTCTCGATACTTGCTTCGAATAGGCCTTGGTCGAGAATATCACCTTTGATCCGTTTTGCGCGCGGATTGAGGTAGACCGGCCACCCGTCGTCATCGAGGTCCGAATCGGCATGCACTTGCGAGGACAGGCGGTCGAGCACCGTCACCTCATAGCCTCGCGCCAACAAGGTGTCGGTGAGGTGGGATCCGATGAATCCCGCGCCACCAGTTATCAAAGCGTGCTTGTACATAGAGCTACCCTCTCTCTTCGAAGCCCATTCAATCCGCACCCACCAAACGCCCTCGCGATTTGGCTCGCTTCTGCTGGGAGGAAATCAGCTCCTCATTGGCGTTGATTTTCTTGGTCCTCTGCCACACCAGACCACCGTCGCTGATGTACATCTTGAAGCCGATCGCAAGCGGTACGATCCAGATGAGCCACCAGAACATCGCCAACAGCGGATTGACGCGAAGCATGTACCAGGTGCGATCGGTCCAGCGTTCGAAGACGAGGCCCGTGCGCCGCCATACGTTGGCGTACATCGGTATCAGTGAGATCACGAAGGCCGTGAAGTTGGCGGCGGCCAGCCAGAGGGCCCATCCGGGCATGACAGTAGGCTCGTCAGTGAGCCACACCCACAGCGCCCAGAGGCCGACCGGGATGCCGAACGCGTTGATGCTGAGCGACAGGCACGGCAGGAATACCAGCCAGGCCTTGAAGCGTTCCCAAGGCGTGAAGCCAAGCGCGCCGAGCGGACTGCCGAGTGCCTGGAAGAAACCACAGGTCCATCGCTTGCGCTGGGAGATTCCCTCGCGGAACGTCTCGGGCACTTCTTCGATGAGCGAGCTGGCTATGATTCCCAAGCGCTTTCCGCTCTTCCAGAAGCGCAGACCCACCTCCGGGTCCTCGATCGATACCCAGGGATGGAATCCGCCCAGCGCGAGCAGGTCGGACGCCCTGAAGTATAGGCCTTTGCCGAGCACCCAATAGGGTTGGCGTCCGTTGGCCGAAAGATGCGGGTACTTGTATCCGTCCCACACCATGTGATCGAGCGCGTGCCAGGATGCGGCCATCGAGGCGTTCATGTTTCCCGCCACATTCTGCGCCTGCAGAACGTCGTAGCGCCGGAGACCGTTCACCGCCGCCTTGAGGTGGTCGGTCGGCGGGCAGCTGTCGGCGTCGATGTAATTGATCGCGAGGTTGGGCTCGTGCGCGAACGCGTTGGCCATGTGGTAGAATGCATAGATCAGCTGACGGGTCTTCTTGGGTGGAAGATCGCGATTCCGCGCCCGCACGCCCGTATGCCACCAGTAAGCATTCGGGTTGGCAGTCCACGAATCCCAGACGATCTGCCAGGAAGGGTCGGCGGTCGGGGGTACCTCGAGAATCTGAACGAAGGAAAAACTCTCCTGCAGCCGCTTCAGGCTGGCGATCGTCGCGTGATCATGGCTGTTCGGAATCGCAACGATGCGGTAGCGGTTCGCCGGATAATCGAGTCGCGCGAGAGATGTGAATGTCGTCCGCATCGTGCTTTCAAGTTCCCGGAGAACGGGATAAAACAGCACGATATAGGGATATTCCTCCTCCCTGATTCCGATCTTTTCATCCGGATCGACCCAGTCGACTGGCAGAGAAAGTAGATAGAGATCGACCAGGAGGACCAAGCTGTAGAGAATCTGTCCCAGGATGAACAGGCCAACCAGCGACAGCGGCAGTATCTCGGGGATGTTCAACGAAGTAATCATCGCATCTCTCGCTGTCCGACGAATTCACTCGAGATACTGGCAACCCGTGCCACCGGCGAAACCAAGGCGGGCCTGCGGGCGCGCGCCCACAATTATGCTGCGGGAAAGCAGGGGAGATTGACGGTGGGCGGACAATTGCGATTGAAATAGAGCGCATTGGCTGCGGGTTGCGCCTACCCTGGCGATGGCGACTTTATTTCTTGGCGATCTGCTCGTGATTCGGGAGACACGTGAGGATGATCGGCTTGCCGACCCGTCGCGCCGCAATGACGGGCTCCCTGGGCGCGGCCATGGTGGGTCCAGTTGCATCAGACCTTGCCGCTGCCGGAAGCGGTCTCGCTGCCGCAGCCGCCAAGCGCGGCTTGGTTTTTGGCGCGGCAGCACGTTTCGAGCAGCTCGCGTCCGAGCCTGGATTGCGCCAGGCTATGCTGCGCGACTGTACGACCATCACTCCTGAAATAGCGCTCAAATGGGACGCCGTTGAACGGTTTCGCGGCGATCTTTCGCTGGCTGCGCTCGATGATCTGGTCAAGTTCGCGCTGGACAACGGCAAGACGGTTCGGGGCCACACCCTGCTCTGGCATCTCGGTGTGCCGGGCTGGGCCACGCAACGTCTGCGCGAGCAGCGCGACTGGCGACTGATCAGCCGGTACTTCGCGTCGGTGATGCCGCGTTACGGAGACGCCATCCGCCAATGGGACGTCGTAAACGAGCCGATCGAAGTCGGCCGTCGCACCGATGGGTTGCGGCAGAACGTGTTCCTGGAAGCATTTGGGTCGGAGTACATACGACGCGCCTTGATCGAGGCGCGGATGTTTGCACCGAATGGCCGGCTGATGCTGAACGAGTTCAGCCTGGAGTACGACAGCCAGGATGAGCGTGATCGGCGTTATCTGTTCCTCAAGCTGGTCGAACACCTTAAGCGGTCCGGGGCGCCGCTCGACGGCATCGGATTGCAGGGTCACCTCGACTTGCGCAAGGGTACGATCTCGGCCTCCTCGATAGCGGCCTTCCTCAGGGAGCTGGCGGGCATGGGGCTCGAAATTCTGGTAACCGAGCTCGACGTCAAGGAGTCGGACTATGCGGCGCCGGTCAGTGTGCGCGATCAGCTCGTTGCCGACGAGGTTCGACGATACCTCGACGTTGTCCTTGCCCAACCGGCCGTGTCGGGCGTCGTGACCTGGGGGCTCAGCGACCGTCAATCGTGGCTCGAAGTGCAAGCCCAAGACTACCAGCGATTTCCTGGCGCGTGGGCCAAGGGCGATGGTCCGGGCTTGAACCGCGGGTTGCCCTACGACGCATCGATGCGGCCCAAGCCGATGTATCGGGCGATCGAAGCCGCATTCCTCGGCAGGTGAACCGGCGTCCGACGCCGTACATGCTTGCGACGTCAGATCGCCGTGGCCCAGGCCAACGGCCAGGAGGGCGGGACGAGGGAAGTCATTTCAGCAGCATGTAGCGCAGCGATGGCGGGCTTCGCTCCACGGCGGATGGCTCGGTCTGATGCGATTGCACAGCAGCCGCCAGTGTGTGCGGTGGTCGCTTCGTCGGATATCCGGCGTTGGATGGGCTGTGAAGGAAGGGGTGGCTCGGGCAGGGTGCCGCGAGATTTCCAGGAGGCCGTGCTCGTCCGCTGCCAACCGAGGAGGGGCCGATCCGGCACCACCATCTGCCGGATCGGTGCCGGCGCCGAGGCCGCCACCTCGGGCGTCTGTCGATCGCGTCAGGACATGACGTCGATCGACGGGAGGAATGATTTCTCCCGCCTTTGCGATCCAAGGCGTGTCTCACCCCATCGGGGCCCGAGCTGCTGTGGGACGGGCCGCGACTTCGGCGTCGTCTCTCGACGCCATCGCCCTGTGGAGCAGGTGAGCGTCAACCCTGCCCAGGCCGCTACGCGCCGCGCCGGAGATAATCGATCGCGAGATAGGCGAGCGAGCGAACGCCGTACTTCAGCGCCGGCTCGTGGATGTGGAACAGCGGCGAATGGTTGGCCGGTGCCTCGCGCGGATCCTCGTCGGGCGGGGTGACGCCGAGGAAGAAGAACATGCCGGGCACCTTCTGGGCCAGGAACGAGAAATCCTCCGCACCCATCACCGGCCGCGAGTCGGTCACCCGCTCCTCGCCGACGCCGCGGCCCAGGCTGCGCGTGCCCCAGGCGGTGAGCGGCGGATCATTGTAGGTCACCGGCACGCCCTCGTGGACCTTGACCTCGGCGCGCGCGCCCTGCGACTCGGCGATCGCTGTCGCGGTCTTCTCGATCCGCTTCCAGATGTCGGCGCGGACGGCCTCGTCATGAGTGCGGATGGTGCCCTGCATCTCGAGCGAATCGGGAATGATGTTGGCGCGCACGCCGCCGTGCACCGTCGAGATCGTCAGCACCGACGGGGTGAGCGTCGCATCGAGCTGGCGGCTCGGGATGGTCTGCAGCGCGAGGATGATCTGCGCCGCCGTCACCACGGGATCGATGCCGCGCCACGGCGAGGAGCCGTGCGTCTGCCGGCCGTGGATGTTGATCTTGAGGCTGTCGGCGCTCGCCATCAGCCCGCCGGGCCGCAGCGCGATCACGCCCGAGGCCTGCGCCGAGGTCACGTGCAGGCCGAAGATCGCCGACGGCGCGGGATCGGACAGGGCGCCGTCGTCGATCATCGCCTGCGCGCCGCTCGGCCGGCCGTCGTAGGCGCCTTCCTCGTTGGGCTGGAACAGGAACGTCACCGTGCCGGCGATCTCCTCGCGCATCCCGGCCAGCACTTCGGCAACGCCCATCAGGATCGCGACGTGGGCATCGTGGCCGCAGGCATGCATGACCGGCACGGTCTGGCCGAGCCAGGTCGCCTTGGCCGTCGACTTGAAGGGAATGTCGACCCGCTCCTCGACCGGCAGCGCATCCATGTCGGCGCGCAGGGCGACGACCGGGCCAGGCTTGCCGCCCTTCAGGATGCCCAGCACGCCGGTGATACCGACGCCGGTCTTCACCTCGATACCGAGCTTCTTGAGATGATCGGCCGCGAGCGCGGCGGTGCGCGTCTCCTGGTAGGAGAGCTCCGGATGCTCGTGGATGTCCCGCCGCCAGGCGATGACCTTGTCCTCGAGCTTCAGGGCGGCTGCGGAGATACGCTCCGACAGCTCGGTCGCGGGCGTGCTGATCGTGTCCATGTCCCAACCTACACCAGGTTCAGGCGGATTTCCCCTTCATCGCCCGTTCGCGTGCCAGGTAGGCCCGTGCCAGCCGGGCCTCTCGATCGTCGAACAGGTCGGCGCCAGTCCCGACCTTTTTCAGCAAGGCCTCTTCGATCTCGGCGTGTGGCTTCACCGTGCCGTCGGCGAGCAGGTGCTCGATTGGCACGGCGCGCTCGGCCAGCCGACGGGACACCAGCACGGTGCGGTGGCAGTCGAGCGGCTCCTTCTCGGCGCACATCAGGCAGAGGCTCGTGCCTCCGCGGTCCGCGATAAGCCGGCCGACCGCATCCTTGAACTCGGGCCGCGCCGCCAGTTCATCGTAGCCGCCACCCGCTTTCGGCTTGCCGCCCAGCGCCTCGCCCTCCCAGGCGTAGGCGATGCCGGCCTCGGCGAGGCTTTTGGCGAGCCGCTCGCGGCCGAATTGCGGGAAGCGGCGCGACCAGGGCATGGAGCGCACATCGACCAGCCGCTCGATGCCGCCCGCTTTCAGCAACGCGACGAGGCGCTCGATGGGATGGTTGGAATGGCCGATGGTCTTGATCGGTTTCATGACAGGCGTCGCACCAGCTCGATGAAGCCCAGGGTCGCGGCGGAGCGCTCGTCGCTGCGGCAGGCGAGGTTGAGCGGCACCTTGATCGCCGGCCGCCCGGTGAGCGGCCGGTATGTTACACCTTCCAGGGGCAGGCGGCTGAGTGATGCCGGCACGATGGTGATGCCGAGACCCGCCGCCACGAGGTTGAGGGTCGAGACGATGCGCGGAGCCTCCTGGCCGACATGCGGGCTGAAGCCCGCCTCGGCGCAGGCCGAGACGATCACGTCGTACAAACCGCGGCCATCAGGCCGGCGGTAGAGGATGAAGGTCTCCTCGGCGAGGTCCTTGAGCGTGAGCTGCTTCAGGCGGGTCAGCCGATGGCGCCCGGGAAAGGCGGCGGCCATGTCTTCCTGCAGGAGCGGATGCACCGTGATGCCCTGCGGATCGACCAGGCCCGAGCGGATGAAGGCGACGTCGAGCCGCCCATCGCGCAGGCCGCTCACCATGTCGCCCGAGCTGCTCTCCTCCAGCCCGAAGGAAACGTCGGGTCGCGTGGTGCGGAACTCGCGGATCGCGCGCGCGACCAGCGGATGGAAGGGTGCGGAAGTGGTGAAGCCGACGGCGATGCGACCGACCTCGCCGCGCGCGGTGCGGCGGGCGCGGATCTTGGCATGCTCGGCCTGCGCCAGGATCGCCTCGGCGTCGGCCAGGAAGGAACGGCCGGCATCGGTCAGGCTGACGCCGCGCGGATGACGGATGAACAGCGCGGCCTCGATCTCGCGCTCGAGCGCGCGGATCTGCTGGCTAAGCGGCGGCTGCTGGATGTGCAGCTTCTCTGCCGCGCGGGTGACGTGGCCTTCATGCGCGACGGCGACGAAGTAACGGAGATGGCGAAGTTCCATTGGGTTTCCCATCAAACTGTCGTCCTGAGCGCAGCGAAGGACATAAGGGTAGCAACAGGACCTTCGGTCGAACCCTTAGATCCTTCGCTGCGCTCAGGATGACAGAGGTGGAAGATATCGATCCGCTATTTACCATATATTTGAACACTGGATAAGCCGGCCGTACACCTCGCCCATCACTCGGGGGAGACGACGATGACGGCGTTGATGGCGGCGGGGCTCAGCCTCCTGATGATCGGCACGGCCTTCCTGTCGGGCATCTTCGGCATGGCCGGCGGGCTGATCCTGATCGGCGTGCTGCTGGTGATTTTTCCCTTGCCGGCCGCCATGGTGCTGCACGCGATCACGCAGATGGCCTCCAACGGCTGGCGCGCCACCTTGTGGTTCCGGCACATCGTGTGGAAGAGCATGGCCTTCTATGTCGCGGGCTGCCTCGTGTCGGTCGGGCTGTGGTCGATCACGCTCTATGTGCCCGACAAGGCGATGGCATTGCTGTTGCTCGGCCTCTCGCCCTTCATCATCCGGGCGATCCCCGACAAGATCCTGCCGCGCAGCTTCGGCCCGGCGCAGGTCGCCGCCACCGGGCTGGTCTCGATGATGCTGATGCTGCTGACCGGCGTCACCGGCCCGCTGCTCGACACCATGTTCCTGCGCTCGCCGCTCGAGCGGCGGCAGATCATCGCCACCAAGGCCGCCTGCCAGGTGTTCGGCCACGGCTTCAAGCTGATCTATTTCGGCGCCTTGATCGAGCAGGTCGGGCAGGTCGAGCCGTGGTTCCTCGCCATCGCCGTCACCTCGTCGATCATCGGCACGTCGCTCGGCAAGCTGCTGCTCGAGAGGCTCTCCGACGCGCAGTTCCGGATCTGGTCGAATCGGCTGATCACCGCGCTCGCCAGCTACTATGTCGGCTACGGCTTGGTTCTGCTGGTGGGCATCGCCTAAGATGCGGCGTGTCCCTACCCCCAGGCTTTCGCCTCATCGAGCAGACATCCGGCTTTGCTGAAGCCAACGGGCCGTGGTTCGAGAAGATCGAGGGCGGCCGCCTGATTCGCGGCTTTCTGCCGGGGCCGGGCCACGCCAATTCGCACGGCATCGTGCATGGCGGCATGCTCGCGACCTTCATCGATTCGGCAATGGGCTCCACCGTCTTTCACGTCCTCGAGCGCCGCTGCGTCACCGTGCGGCTGTCGCTCGACTATCTGATGCCCGGCCGCATCGGCGACTGGCTGCAGGCGGAAGCGGAGGTCGTCGGTCATGACGAGCATATGGCGCAGGTGAGGGCCCGCCTTTATGGTCCGCGCCACGACACGCTGACCGCCCTGGGCTCGTTCGCGCTGTTGAGCCGCCATCGCTCGGCGAAGAACCGGAGTTGAGTTTGACCGAAGACAATCCGCCCGAAGGCTTCCTGCGCGTCGATTTCGATCGCGGCCGGCCCGAGACCACCTTCAACAGCCATGTCGGCAATCTCTACGTTCGGCGCGGCGCCAAGGGCACGCGCGACGAGTTCGTGCTGGGCTTTCGCGTCGCGCAACACATGTGCAATCCGGCAGGCGGGCTGCATGGCGGCATGATGATGCTGGTGGCCGATCTGGTCGGCACGATGGGCGGCGGCGCGCTGGCCGGGCTGCGCAAGTTTCTGCCGACGGTAAGCGTGACCTGTGATTTCGTGGCGCCGGCCAGGCTCGGCGACTGGGTCGAGGGACGGCCCGAACTGGTGCGCCAGACGCGATCGCTGCTTTTCACGAACATCTATCTGACGGTCGGCGAGGAGAAGATCCTGCGCGCCTCGGCGATCGCCAAGATTCCGTCGGGCGATGGGTTGGCCTTCGGCCGCGCCAGGCTAGACCGAGGCGCCGAAGTGGCTGCCAAGGGCCCGCCGGCCTGAGTCCGTAAGACGAACCGTGCGGCCGCGGCGCAGGCGTTCGGCCCAGCCCTTCTTGAAGAAGGTGTCGGCGATAGCCGCACCCAGCGCGCCGGAGATGTGTGGCCGCCGCTCGCTCCAGTCGAGGCACTGGCGCGCGAAGTGACGCGTGCCGGCGCGCCTGGCTCCATCGAGATCGACACCCAGCCGCTGGCAGAACAGCGCGCCCGAATCGGTGAGCGACCAGTCACGCGGTCCCTTGGGTTCGAGATGGCCGTGTTGCGTCAGCGAGTCGGTCACCGCCATGCCGACCTGGCCCGCGAGATGGTCGTAGCAGGTGCGGCAGAAGCGGAGATCGGGATCGCGCCGCCACGCGGCGGTCTTCGACGCCGGCTGCGCGCGCTCGCCAGCCAGCGCCATCAGCGATTCGATGGCATGCGCCACCTCGCCGGAGGCGAGGCGATAAAGGCGGTTGCGGCCTTGTGCGCGGGCGGCGAGGAGGTTGGCCTCAACCATGCGCGCGAGATGGCCCGACGCTGTCTGCGCCGTGACGCCCGCGGCATGGGCGAGATCCGACGCGGTGTGGGCGCGGCCGTCCATCAGCAGCTGCAGCATGGATGCGCGCGCCGGGTCGCCCATCAGGGCGGCGACTTCGGAGAGGGCGTTGACGGTGACCATGAGCGGAATTTAGGTCCGCTCTCACGCACGCGCCACGGCCGATAGTTCGATGCATACCGAAGAATCATATCCTCTCCCCGATAGGCGCAGAGGAGGAAGAGACGGGCTGATGTCAGCCTCAGCGGGAGCGCCTTGATCAACCGAGGCCAGCTGGAGCGAAGCCACGCTTTCGAGCTACTCATTGTAATGCCTATGCCGCCGCACCACATGGCGTAAGGGCATTGTCTTCCTCGCACGCTGACTCTGCAGCCAGTCCCTGAAAATCAGGTCCGAGGAGACCCCTTGCAATGAAACTGCGCCCGCTACAGGACCGCGTCCTGATTCGCCTTGTCATACCCGTGGCCAAAAGCCCCGGCGGCATCCTGATCCCCGACACCGCGCAGGAGAAGCCGATGGAAGGCGAGGTCGTCGCCGTCGGTGACGGCGCGCGCGATGCCAACGGCAAGCTCCATCCGCTCGACGTCAAGACCGGCGACCACGTCCTGTTCGGCAAGTGGGCGGGCAGCGAGATCAAGCTCGACGGCAAGGAACTCACGATCGTCAAGGAGTCCGACATCATGGGCGTCCTGGACCAGCCTGCGCGCAGCAAAAAAGCCGCCTAGCAACGATAACAAGGGGAAAGCAACATGGCCGCCAAGGAAGTCAAATTCGGAGCCGACGCCCGCGATCGCATGATCGTCGGGGTCGATGCCCTCGCTAACGCCGTCAAGGTGACGCTCGGCCCCAAGGGCCGCAACGTCGTTCTCGCCAAGTCGTACGGAGCGCCGCGTATCACGAAGGACGGCGTGACCGTCGCCAAGGAAATCGAGCTGTCGGACCGCTTCGAAAACATGGGCGCCCAGATGGTGCGCGAGGTCGCATCGCGAACCAGTGACCAGGCAGGCGACGGCACGACGACCGCGACGGTGCTCGCCCAGGCCATCGTGCGCGAAGGCGCCAAGGCGGTCGCGGCCGGCATGAACCCGATGGACCTCAAGCGCGGCATCGACATGGCCGTGGAAGCGGTCGTCGCCAACCTCGTGAAAGGCTCGAAGAAGGTCTCGACCAATGCCGAGATCTCCCAGGTCGGAACGATCTCCGCCAACAACGACCCTGAGATCGGCAAGATGATCGCCGAGGCGATGCAGAAGGTCGGCAACGACGGCGTCATCACGGTCGAGGAAGCGAAGTCGATCGAGACCGAGCTCGAGATCGTCGAAGGCATGCAGTTCGACCGGGGCTACATGTCGCCCTACTTCGTCACCAACGCCGAGAAAATGGTGGTCGAGCTCGCCGACCCCTACATCCTGCTGCACGACAAGAAGCTGTCGAGCCTGCAGACCCTCCTGCCGCTCCTCGAGCTGGTGGCGCAGAGCGGCAAGCCGCTGCTGATCGTCGCCGAGGACGTCGACGGCGAGGCGCTGGCCACGCTGGTGGTCAACAAGCTGCGCGGCGGGCTCAAGGTCGCTGCCGTGAAGGCGCCAGGCTTCGGCGATCGCCGCGCCGAGATGCTGGCGGACATTGCCATCCTGACCGCCTGCAAGGTGGTCAGCGAAGACCTCGGCACCAAGCTCGAGAACGTCACGCTCGACATGCTGGGCCACGCCAAGACGGTGCGTATCGACAAGGACAACACCACGATCATCGGCGGTGCCGGCAAGAAGGCCGACATCCAGGCCCGCTGCACCCAGTTGCGCGCCCAGATCGAGAAGGTGACGTCGGAATACGACGGCGAGAAGCTGCAGGAGCGGCTGGCCAAGCTGTCGGGCGGCGTCGCCATCATCAAGGTCGGCGGCGGCAGCGAGCTCGAGGTCAAGGAGCGCAAGGACCGTGTCGACGATGCCGTGCATGCAACGCGAGCCGCGGTCGAAGAAGGCATCGTCGCCGGCGGCGGCGTCACCCTCCTCTATGCCGGCCAGCAGCTCGGCTCGATCCGCGTCGCCAACGACGACCAGAGGGTCGGGGTCGACATCGTGCGCCGCGCGCTGCAGGCGCCGGCCCGCCAGATCTTCGCCAATTCCGGCGCCGACGGCTCGGTGATCGCGGGCAAGCTGCTCGACAAGGGCGACACCAGCCAGGGCTACGACGCCGCGGCCGGCACCTACGTCAACATGGTGAAGGCCGGCATCATCGACCCGACCAAGGTCGTGCGGCTGGCGCTGCAGGGTGCGGCCTCGATCGCCGGCCTGCTGATCACCACCGAGGCGATGGTCGCGGAGTATCGCGAGCCCGAGACCACGAACTAGCGTGATCCTGCAGACCTGATGCTTCCATGTCGACCACCCTCTGGATGAACGGTCTCCTGCTCACCAAGCTGGAGTACCGTTGATCGCGCTCACGCTCCGCCACAAGACAACCTATCGCTACAATCGGCCGGTGAAGCTCTCCACCCACCGGCTGATGCTGCGTCCGCGGGAGAGCCGCGAGCTGCGCCTGATCTCCAGCGCGTTTATCGTGATGCCCGAGGCCGTCGTCACCTGGGCGCACGATGTCTTCGGCAATGCAGTGGCAACTGCGACGTTCGCCGGCACGACCGATCACCTCGTGATCGACAGCGTGGCCGAGCTGGAGCTCGGCGCCATGCAATGGCCGGTGTTCGACGTCGCGGCGTCCGCTGCCTCCTATCCGTTTCCCTATCTGGCCGACGATCGCACCGATCTCGGAGCGCTCGCCATCCCGCAGTGTCCCGATCCGATGGGCCGCCTGCGAACCTGGGCCGAAGCGTTCGTGCGGAGCCGACCCACGGACACGCTCTCTCTGCTGAAGGATCTGAGCACCGGCATCACCGCCTGTGTCCGCTACCAGAGCCGCGACGACGAGGGTACGCAGGCGCCGATCGAGACGCTCGATCGCGGCTGGGGTTCGTGCCGCGACTTCGCGGTACTGTTTGTCGAGGCTGTGCGTGAGCTGGGCTTCGGCGCCCGCATCGTGTCGGGTTACCTGTACAATCCGGAACGCGAGCGGGAAGCGGGCACGACGCACGCCTGGGCCGAAGTTTTCGTACCGGGCGCTGGCTGGATCACCTTCGATCCAACCAACCGCAGTGTCGGCGGCTTCAACCTTATCCCCGTCGCCGTCGGCCGCGGCATCCACCAGGTAATGCCCGTGGCGGGCAGCTACACTGGCATGACCGACGCCTTCCAGGGGCTCTGGGTCGACGTTTCCGTCACGTCCGACGGCTAACGCGAGTCGACGCGGCCGTTGCAGGCGTGTACAAGCAGAAGACCATCGGCAAGGAATTGTCCGTTCGCGGTGGCTGAGAGAGATGCGTGTGCGCCCGCCCGAAGGTGCGAGGTACACGCATAAGGATCGAGCTCGAATAGCTCGCCCCATTTCCCTTTTCCAGATTCTATCGATCTTCTGCGCGGCCTTCGCGCACGTCCGTGAAAGGACATTCACATGAACATTCCCGTGAACATGAAGCCCTGGATCCAGGGCGCCGTCGTCGGTGCCATCGCCGTGGCCATTGTCGGCTTCAGCTGGGGCGGCTGGGTCACCGGTGGCAGCGCCAACAAGCAGGCGATGATAGCTGCCCACGATGCCACGGTGACCGCACTGGCCTCGATCTGTGCCGAACGCTTTCGCGCGCAAGGCGATGCCACGGTCAAGATCAATGAACTGAGCAAGGTCAGTACATGGGATCGCGGCGGCTTCATCGAGCGCAGTGGCTTTGCCGTCATGCCTGGCAGCAAGACGGCCGATTCGGACGTCGCACGCGCCTGCGCCGAGAGCTTGACCAACCCGACGACGACTCCCAAGACCTGAGCCCGTGCGTCGTTGCGTTCATGAGTGACAAACCGGTCGATCTCGACAAACACCGGGGAATGGCGGCCCAGAAGGCCACCGATCTCCGGCGCCTGCTGGGTGAGGTGGAAGCCAATGCCTCCGATCTGCGGCGGCGCCAGGAGGAGCTGGAAACCCAGCTCATCGCGGCGCCAGCCGAGTCTTGGGCTGAAGCTGCCGCGAAGGCGCGCTATCTGCTCGGTCTCTACGCCGCGAGCCTGCCGTCGGAGGATACGCGCCAGCGGACGCTGGTGGCCGCCGTGCTTAGAGACTTCGACCGGCTCGCTCAAATCTCCTGAAGCACGGATGCGCCAGCACATGGGAGATACTCATGGTCTTGCCGGGACCGCGCGGCAGTTTCATCGCCCGGGGGGGGCGGCGCCTTGGTCGGTGAAAAGCGGTAATGTCGAGTTGACGTTGGATCGGCAGCTTGGCGGCAGCGCGATCTGGGCGAACGAGGTGTGAGTCAACAAGCTATCGCCACTTGGGATTGGCGATCGCGATCTTGTCCGCAATGGTCGCCTCGAGGTGCGCCATCAGTGCGTCATCCCGCTCGTCGCGCTCGCCGGTGCGCAGTTGCCGGGCGAGCTCGCGGTTCAAGTCGGCAAGCGTGCCGTCGCGGCCGAGCAGCGCGGCCAGCCGCGCGCGCTCGCGGGCGTCCGCCGCGGGACCGAGCCGCGACTCGCGTTCGAGGATGGCGAGCGAGTTCACCGCTACCCGCATCTGGAAGCCGAGCCGCGGCTCGGCGCGGTCGAGCGCGGGAGTGGCTTCCTCGCGCAGGAAGTCGGCGATCGCGGCGAGAAGCTCCGCGGCGGTCGGACGGTCCTGCGCCATCAGCGTGCCTCCTTCAGGAGCTGCAGCAGGTCGACCTCGGTCTCGACGGCGCGACGGCCGATCGACGCCAGCTCCATCGACTTCACCGATCCTGAGAGATGCCGCCACGCCTGGGTGAGGCAGATCACGCCCCAGCGCACGGTGCCGAAAACCTCCCACCAATGCGCACGGGCCGGCTCGACCCTGATGCCGCCGGCGCTCTCATAGGCCGACCACAATTCCTCGCGACTGCCGAACCCACCGGCCGGCTTGTCGACCGCGCCGAAGCGCCAGCTTTTCACGCACACCCAGCCGAGATCCTCGATGGGATCGCCGAGATGGGCGCCCTCCCAATCGAGGATCGCGGTCACGCCGCTCTCGTCGGCGAGATAGTTGCCGGTGCGGAAATCGCCATGCACCAGCAATGGCCGCTCGGTCGGGGCGGGTCGGCGCCGGTCGAGCCAGGAGAGCGCCAGCTCGAACACCGGCTGCGGCTGGTCGAGCGAATCGAGCGCCGCGCGCAAAGCCGCGACCTGATCGGCTGCCTCGCGATGCGGCAGCGGCGGCAGGCTCGCAGAATCGACTGCGTGGATGCGCGCCACGATCTCGCCGAGCTGGCGCGCGATCTTCTTGCGTGCGTCGGCATAAGGAGGGTCGCGTAGCAGCTTGCGGGCGATGGCGATGCCGCCGACCCGTCGCATGACGAAGGCTTCGCCTAGTCCGTCCTCCGCGCCCAGCTCGAACAGCACTTCCGGCGCGCGGACGCCGCCCCTGAATGCCGCCCGCAGGACGCCGAACTCGGTGGGACGATCGAGGGATGTGGCACTCGCCCGCTCGCGGCCGCCGGCCGTCGGCGGATCGCGGCGCAGGATCAGCTCGTGGCGCTGGCCGTCGACGAGCGCGTCGAAGCTCCAGGTCTGGCGCGAGGCACCCCCCGATTCGCGCTGCAGTCCCTCGATCGTGGCCGGCCCACCAAAATGTCGGGAGGTAGCTGCGGCGAGCCCCGCCGCGACGAGATCGGCTTCGTTTCCTATGTGAACGATCATTTACCCGGACTGTGGCACAGGCCCCGCCGCGTGGTAAGAGGGCGACCCCCTATGCAGGAGACCACGGCGTGGCGAATGCCTTTGCGGCCATGAACGGCCTCTATCTCGAAGATCTCAAAGTCGGCATGTCGGCGATGTTCGGCAAGACCGTCACCGAGGCGGACATCATGGCTTTTGCCGGCGTCTCGGGCGATACCAACCCGATCCACCTGCATGACGGCTTCGCGCGCTCGACGCGTTTCGGCCAGCGCATCGCGCATGGCATGCTGAGCGGCAGCTTCATCTCGACGGTGATCGGCACCAAGCTGCCGGGGCCGGGTTCGGTCTATATTGCGCAAACGATGAACTTCATGGCGCCGGTGCTGATCGGCGAGACCATCACCGCCGTCGCCACCATCACTGCGATCGAGGAGAAGCGCCGGCGGGTAATCCTCAAGACCCAATGCCTCAACGGCGACAAGGTCGTGATCGACGGCGAGGCGACCATCCTCGTGCCGCGCCGCGACGTAGCGTAAGGCGAGGCCCGACATGATCCCGGTGTTCGACGACTGGCAGTCGGTGCCCGCGGAATGGACGGGCGGCGCCGTCGCGCTCGGCAATTTCGACGGTGTGCATCGCGGCCATCAGGCCCTGCTGGCGGTCGCCGCGGAGCAGGCGCGCGTGCTCGACGCGCCGCTGGTCGCGCTCACCTTCGAGCCGCATCCGCGCGGCTTCTTCGTGCCCGACACCGGCCCTTTCCGGCTCACCCTGCCGCCCGCCAAGGTCCGGCTTCTCGAGCAGCATGGCGTGCAGGCGGTGCTGGCGCAGCGCTTCGATCCGGTGTTCGCGGCGATCACGGCGCACGCTTTCGTCGACAGCGTGCTGCTGCAGGGCCTGGGTGCACGCCATGTCGTGTGCGGTTACGACTTCACCTTCGGCGCGCGGCGCAGCGGCAACGTCGAGCGGCTTCGCGAGCTGGCGGCCGAGCGCGCGCTCGGGGTCACCGTGCTCGACCCGGTGACGCACGAGGGCGAGATCTACTCTTCCACCCGGATCCGCGAGGCGCTGCGCGCTGGCTGGCCGAGCGAGGCGTTCGAGCTGCTGGGCCATCCCTGGGAGATCGAAGGCGTCGTCGAGCAGGGCGACCAGCGCGGCCGCACCATCGGCTTTCCCACAGCTAACGTCGCACTGGGCGAGCATCTGCGCCCGCGCTTCGGCGTCTATGCCGTGCGTGCGCTGGTCGGCGGCACATGGCGCAACGGCGTCGCCAACCTCGGCAAGCGGCCGACGGTCGGCAAGCTGCAAGAGAATTTCGAGGTCCACCTGTTCGACTTCACGGGCGATCTCTACGGCCAGACCCTTCGGGTGGCGCTGATCGATTTCATCCGCCCCGAGATGAAATTCGCCGGCCTCGATGCGCTGAAAGCCCAGATCGCCGCCGACGGGCAGGCGGCACGCGACATCCTCGCGGCGACGGCGTAGCGCGCGTGCCTCGCAGTTCGACTGCAAATCCCAGCTGGAAGGCCTTTGCGCTTGGACGGATGGCAACCATGCTGCGGTACAAGCGTTGAACGCATCTTGCGTTGCATGAGTAGGAGTTGAAATGGCAGTCGCTATCGAAGCCGGTCCGCCTTCAAACGTCCTCGCCCTGTTCGAGGGTCGGGCGCTGCCGGAACTCGGCGCCTTCTGGCTCATGCGTCCCTGGCTCTCGACCACGCCGCGCGGCGACGGTCACCCTGTCCTCGTCCTGCCGGGGTTGCTGGCGGACGATTCGAGCACCCAGCCATTGCGCGACTTTCTGAAGTCGCACGGTTACCGCGCGCACGGCTGGAAGCTCGGCCACAATCGCGGTCTTCGCGCCAATGTGGAAAGCGATATGCGCGCCCGCTTCGACGAGCTGTTCGCTCGTTATGAGGGCCGCAAGGTCAGTCTCGTGGGTTGGAGCTTGGGGGGCCTCTATGCTCGCCAGCTCGCCAAGCGCGTGCCGGACAAGGTTCGCTGCGTGATCACGCTGGGCAGTCCGTTCGCGGGTTCGCCGGAGTCGACCCATGCCTGGCAGGCCTACGAATGGGCGTCAGGCAATCGCATCGACACGCCAAGCCTGCTCAGTGAAGGACTGGCCGAGGCGCCGCCGGTTCCGACCACCTCGATCTTCAGCCGCACCGACGGCATTTGCGCCTGGGAGACGTGCCTAAACGAGGACGGCCCGCAGCTGGAGAATATCGAGGTCCAGAGCAGCCATCTCGGGCTGGGTCACCATCCGGCGGCCGTTTATGCGGTGGCTGACCGCCTCGCCCAGCCGGAAGACGCCTGGAGGAAATTCGACGCGACGACCGGCTTTCGTCCCCTGATTTTCGCACGCTCGGATAGCAGGTAGACTGGCACGCTCCTTCGCCTCCCGAAGCGCAACCTTGGTTTGGGCGCATCGGTTATTCACCTGCCGCGATTGGCGGTGATGAATTGGAGGACAAACATGAAGATCATTCCGAGCGTGGTCGCACTGGCAGTCATCGGGATATCGGGCGCGGCACTTTCCCAGAATGCGCAATTGCCGGGCGGGGCCACGAATGCGCCTCCTGGTACGACCCACGGCAACACCGGCTCGAGCATCCTTCCGGAAAGCACGACCGGCACGCCCAAGGCCGGCGCCCTCGATTCGACCAGCGTTTCCGGCGCGCAGGCCGCGGCTCAGTCGAAATTCCAGGAAGCAGGCTTCAACAACGTGAAGGGCCTGTCGCGCACAACGGACGGCACATGGACGGGCCGAGCCGTCAAGAACGGTGTCGAGGTTGGGGTCGCCATGGCGCCGGACGGCAAGATCACCACGCAGTGAGGAGTGAGCCGTGAGGACGGTGATATCGTATCACCGTCCTCCCGAAGGCGATCCTTAACGTTCTCGCCATCCTGAGGGCACCGAAGGGGCCTGGCGCACGGTTCAGCGGCGTTCTTTGGGGCGACGTAAGTATCTCGCCGCGCTCGGGACGACCGGAAGGCAGTGCGCCGGGCACCTTGACCCCCCCGACCCTCATCCCTAGATTGCCGGCCCCATGATGATAAGGGCCTCTCGGGAGCGAATTAGCCGCCCGGTCCGCGTGTAGCGGCCGGGTCGCGTGCACGCTTGCCTGAGTGCCGGGAGAGCCCCGGCGCCTCCCGTTTCGAATCCTAGAGTTCATCGTGACAACTGATTACAAATCAAGCGTCTTCCTGCCGAAAACCGACTTTCCCATGCGCGGCGGCCTGCCCAAGAAAGAGCCTGAGCTGCTCAAGCGCTGGGCCGACATGAAGCTGTTCGACCGGCTGCGGGCCGAGAGCAAGGGGCGGCCCAAGTTCGTCCTGCACGATGGTCCGCCATACGCCAACGGCAACCTCCATATCGGTCATGCGCTCAACAAGATCCTGAAAGATCTCGTCACACGCACCCAGCAGATGCTGGGCAAGGACTCGCATTACGTGCCGGGGTGGGACTGCCACGGCCTGCCGATCGAATGGAAGATCGAGGAGCAGTATCGCGCCAAGAAGCAGGACAAGGATCAGGTGCCGGTCGGCGAGTTTCGCCGCGAGTGCCGCGCCTTCGCCGACCACTGGATCGGCATCCAGCGCGAGGAGTTCAAGCGGCTCGGCGTCGAAGGCGACTGGGACAACTACTACTCGACGATGAAGTACGAGTCCGAAGCCGTGATCGCCAACGAGCTCGGCAAGTTCCTGATGAACGGCGGGCTCTACAAGGGCTCCAAGGCCGTGCTGTGGTCGGTCGTCGAGAAAACCGCGCTGGCCGAGGCGGAGATCGAATATCACGACCATACGTCGGACACGGTCTATGTCCGGTTTCCGGTCGTGTCGTCCAAGGGTGGCAAGCTCGATGGCGCGTCGGTCGTCATCTGGACGACGACACCCTGGACCATGCCGGGCAACCGCGCGCTCGCCTACGGCAAGGACATCGCCTACGCGCTGGTCGAAGTCGTCGCCGCGGGCGAGGACAGCAGGGCGAAGGTCGGCGAGAAGATGGTGCTGGCACGCGACCTGGTCGGAGCTGTCGCCGAAGCCACCAAGTTCACGCCCAAGGTCGTGGCCGACCTCTCCGCCGACGATCTCGACGGGCTGCTCGCGGCGCATCCGCTGCGCGGCCAGGGCTTTGAGTTCGACGTGCGCCTGCTGCAGGGCGACTTCGTCACCGCCGATGCCGGCACGGGCTTCGTGCATATCGCGCCGGGCCATGGCGCGGACGACTATGAGCTGGGCGTCGCCAACGGAGTAGAGGTGCCCGACACGGTGGCCGAGGACGGCAGCTATTATCCGCACGTGCCGCTATTCGCGGGCCTGCTGGTCTATACGTCCGTCGGCAAGAAGGGCCCGGCCAACAAGGCCGTGACCGAGGCGCTCGACCGGGCGGGCAAGCTGCTCGGGGCGGGCCGCATCACCCACTCCTATCCGCACTCCTGGCGCTCCAAGGCGCCGGTGATCTTCCGCAACGCGCCGCAATGGTTCATTGCCATGGACAAGCCGATCGCCGAGATCGGCGGTACGCTGCGCGAGAAGGCGCTGGCGGCGATCGACGCGACGCGCTTCGTGCCACGTGCCGGCTACAACCGGCTGCGTTCGATGATCGAGACCCGGCCGGACTGGTGCGTCTCGCGCCAGCGCGCCTGGGGCGTGCCGATCGCGGTGTTCGTGAACAAGGCGACCGGCGAGCCGCTGCGCGATCCCGAGGTCATGGTCCGCGTTGTCGAAGCCTTCAAGGCCGAGGGCGCCGACTCCTGGTTCGAAAGCCCGCCCGAGCGCTTCCTCGGCAACAAGTACAAGGCCGCCGACTACGATCAGGTGCGCGACATCCTCGACGTCTGGTTCGACTCGGGATCGACGCACGCCTTCACGCTGGAGGGTAATCCTGAGCTCAAGTGGCCGGCCGACCTCTATCTCGAGGGCTCCGACCAGCATCGCGGTTGGTTCCACTCCTCGCTGCTGGAGAGCTGCGGCACGCGCGGCCGCGCGCCCTACGACGGCGTGCTGACGCACGGCTTCACGCTCGACGAGCAGGGCCGCAAGATGTCGAAGTCGCTGGGCAACATCACCGCGCCGCAGGCGGTGTGCGACCAGTATGGCGCCGACATCCTGCGTCTCTGGGTGGTCGGCACCGACTACACCGAGGACCAGCGCATCGGTCCGGAGATCCTGAAGCACCAGGCCGAAGCCTATCGCCGGCTGCGCAACACCTTGCGTTACCTGCTGGGCAGCCTCGACGGTTTCTCCGCGGCGGAGAAGGTCGAGTTCACGCAGCTGCCGGAACTCGATCGCTGGGTACTGCATCGCCTGGCCGAACTCGATGCCGTGATGCGACAGGCCGTCGATGACTTCGATTTCCACACCATCGCGACAGAGCTGCATAATTTCTGCGCCGTGGATCTCTCGGCCTTCTATTTCGACATCCGCAAGGACGCGATCTACTGCGACGCCCCGAAGTCTCTGCGCCGGCGTGCCGCGCGCACGGTGATGGCGGAGATCTTCTCCTTCCTGACCGCGTGGCTCGCGCCGATCACCTGTTTCACGGCGGAAGAGGCCTGGCTGATGCGGCCACGCGACGTGCCGGACGGCGCGGCGGAGAGTGTTCATCTGCGACTCTATCCCACGATCCCCAACACCTGGCTGGATACGGCGCTGGGCGACAAATGGAAGACGGTGCGCGCCCTGCGCCGGGTCGTGACGGGGGCGCTGGAGGTCGAGCGCGCCGAGAAGCGCATCGGGTCGAGCCTGCAGGCCGCGCCGCACGTCCATGTCGCGCCGGAATACCTGGCGGCGATGAAGGGCCTCGATCTCGTCGAGATCTGCATCACCTCGGGTGGCGACCTGGTCGAGGGCGATGCACCGGCCCGCGCCTTCAGCCTGCCGGACGTCGCCGGCGTCGCCGTCGTGCCGGCCCTGGCGACGGGCGAGAAATGTGCGCGATGCTGGCAGGTGCTCGAGGAAGTCGGCAAATCGGCCAGGCATCCACTGCTCTGCCAGCGCTGCGAAGGAGCGGTGGAAAGCCTCGTATGAGACGCATCGATCGTCAGGCCATGGCCCTCGTCGTGGCCACGCTGGTGATCGACCAGCTATCCAAGCAGTTCCTGCTTGGATACCTGCTGAAGGTCGATACCAAGATGGTGTCGGTGATCGACGACTTTTTCCGGCTGGTCATCGTCTGGAACCGCGGCGTGAGCTTCGGCCTGCTAGGCGGCGACCGCGCTCTGCCGGCATGGCTGCTGTCGGGCGTTGCCATCGCGGTATGCGTTGGGCTTTTTCTGTGGTTGCGGCGAACCGACCGCCCGTTCACCGGCTGGGGCATCGGCCTTGTCATGGGCGGGGCCATCGGCAATGTTATCGACCGCGCGCGCTGGGGCGCGGTGTTCGATTTCGCCGATTTTCACGTGGGCCAATGGCATTGGCCGGCCTTCAATGTCGCCGATGCCGCGATCGTCGTGGGGGTCGGACTGATGCTCATCGATTCGCTGATTGGCGAGAAGCAGCGCGCGCCCTGATTAGGCCATGATCGGCGGACAAAAGTTCCAAGGACAAATGATGCGACGGACGATCCTCCTTCCTGTGACCTTTGCCGCCGTGGGCGCCCTCGCGCTCGGTGGCTGCAGCGCGTTCGAGAATCTCGGCGGCGGTAAGAAGTTCTCGCCTGACGAATTCAAGATCGTCTCCCATTCGCCGCTCACCATGCCGCCTAATGCCGAGCTTCGCCCGCCGCGGCCCGGCGAGCCCCGGCCGCAGGAGACCACGCCATCCGACCAGGCCAAGGAGGCGCTGTCGCCGGTCATGGCCGGCCGGGTGCAACAGAGGGGCCCGTCGGCCGGAGCGCCGGGCGCCGGCTCGGAACAGGCCCTGATTGCCAAGGCCGGTGCCGGCGGCGTCGATCCCAACATCCGTAGCCAAGTCAATCGCGACACCCGCACGCTGGCCGAGAAGGACAATACCTTCATCGACAGCCTGATCTTCTGGCAGGACAAGCCGACGCCCGGTGTAGTCGTCGATCCCGAGAAGGAACAGCAGCGCCTACGTGATGCGCAGGCTACCGGACAGCCGTCCAACGCGGCCACGCCCACCATCGAGCGCCGCAAGCGCGGCCTGCTCGAAGGCATCTTCTGAGAAAGGGCTTTTCCATGCGCCGCCGTACTGCTCTCGGCGGCCTCTTCGCCGGTGCCCTCCTGACGCCGCGAGCCTCCGCCCTCGCGGGCCTGCTGCGGGTCAACCGCCGGCCATCCGACACTTTCACCTTGCCAAACGGATTGCAGGCCGTCGTGCTGCCGTCGAGCCGCGCGCCGATCGTGACCCAGGTGCTGGTCTACAAGGTCGGCAGCGCCGACGAGACCTTCGGCAAGACCGGCATTGCCCACTTCCTCGAGCACATGATGTTCAAAGGGACGGGCGTGCTGGCGCCGACCGAGTTCTCTCGCACCATCGCGCGCAACGGTGGCCGCGACAACGCCTTCACCGGCTTCGACATGACCGGCTACCACCAGACCATCGTGTCCGACCGCCTCGAGCTGGTGATGCGCATGGAAGCGGACCGCATGGTCAACCTACGTATCCTCGACGGCGAGCTCAGGCCCGAGCGCCAGGTCGTGCTCGAGGAGCGGCGGATGCGGGTCGACAACGTGCCGTCGGAAATGCTCGACGAGGCAGTGCGCGAGCAGCTGTTCGGCCTCCACAAGCCCTACGCCATGCCGACGGCAGGCTATGCCGACGACGTAAAGAAGCTCGGCGTCAACGATCTCTCCGCGTTCTATCGTCGCTTCTATGCGCCCAACAACGCCGTGCTGATCGTCGCCGGCGACACCACGGCGGCGGCGGTCCAGAAGCTCGCCGAAAAGTACTACGGGCCGATCCCCAGCCGCCGGGTCGCCCCGCGGCAGCGCCCGGCGGAGGGCGGCACCGACCTGCCGCAGCGCGTCATCCGCGCCGACGAACGGGTGCCCGAGCCGCGCTGGAACCGGGATTATCTGGCGCCGTCCTATCGCACTGGCGAAACCCGCCATGCCCATGCGCTAATGGTGTTGACCCGGCTGTTCGGCGGCAGCGAGACCAGCCGCCTGTCGCGTGCCCTCGTGGCACAGGACAAGATCGCCCTTTCGGCGACATCGGGTTACGGCCCCACGGCCTTGGGACTCACTACCTTCGAGATTGCCGTGCAGCCTGCACGCGGGCGCAGCGTCGCGGAGGTAGAGACGGCGGTCGGGGATCAGATGAAGAGGGTCCTCGACGGCGGCGTCACAGCGGAAGAGGTCGAACGGGCACAGAACCAGCTGCTGGCGAGCGCGATCTATTCGCAGGACTCGCTCGCCAGCGGGCCGCGTCTCTACGGCAATGCGCTCTCCACCGGCGGCAGCATCGCCGAGCTCGACAACTGGCCGCAGGCCATCGCCGCGGTTCGGCCCGACGATGTCGTGGCGGCCGCGCGCCACGTCTGGCGTGATGAAGGCGCGGTCACGTCGATGCTCACGCCGGCGGGCGGCTGGAAATGACGGCGTTGCGCTGGATGGCGCTGGCGCTCGGCCTCGCGCTGGTCGCCGCGCGTGCCGAGGCTGTCGAGGTCAAGGAAGTCACCACGCCGCTCGGCATCAAGGCCTGGCTGGTCGAGGACAGCAACGCGCCGGTCGTGGCGCTGTCCTTTTCCTTCGCCAGCGGCAGCGCCGACGATCCCGAGAACCAGAAGGGGCTGACCAGCCTGACGGCCAGCTTGCTGACCGACGGGGCAGGGTCCCTCGATGCACAGGCCTTCAAGCAACGCCAGGAGGATGCATCCGTCGCGTTGAGCTTCGGTGCCTCACTCGAATATGTCGGCGGCTCGCTGCGCTTGCTGTCCGCTCACCGCGACGAGGCCTTCGAGCTGCTGCGGCTGGCCGTGACCGAACCGCGCTTCGATCCGGACCGGGTCGAGCAGCGCCGGGCGCAGATGATCGTCGGACTGAGCCAGGCGGACCAGCGTCCGGCAGCGGTCGCTCAGCGCACCATGATGGCGACGGCGTTCGCGGGGCATCCCTATGGCGCCAACGTCTCGGGGGTGCGCGAGAACCTGCAGACCCTCACAGTGCAGCAGATCAAGGATCGCGCTGCGTCGGTGTTGACGCGCAACGGGCTGATCGTGGCGGCTGTCGGCGACATCGATGCTGCCGAACTGTCGCGTCAGCTCGATCGCGCTTTCGGCGGCCTGCCGGCGGGTACCGGCCGGCCGGAGCTGCCCGACTGGACGCCTCCGATCAAGTCGCGCACCGTCAACATCGAGCGGCCGGTGCCCCAAAGCTCCGTCCTGATCGCCCTGCCGGCGATTCCGCGCGACGATCCGGACTGGCATGCCGCGGTGGTGCTGGCGCATATCCTGGGCGGCGGCCAGCAGTCGCGCCTGTTCCGCGAGGTGCGCGAGAAACGCGGCTTGGCATACAGCGTGTCCTCGGCACTGCGCAGCCAGCGCAAGGCGTCTCTTTTCGTGGTCGCGACCGGAAGCGCCAGCGAGAAGGTTGCCGACTCGCTGCGAATCATCAAGGCCGAGCTGGTCCGCATCCGCGAGGGCGTGACCGAGCAGGAACTCGCCGACGCCAGGACCTATCTCAGCGGCTCGTTGGCGCTGCTGCTCGATTCATCGAGCTCCGTCGCGAACCTGCTGCATACCTTGCAGGTCGATCGTCAGCCGCGCGATTATCTCGACCGGCGCGCGGCGCTGATCGGCGCGGTCAAGGCGGAGGATGTGCGGCGCGTGGCGCGTCGCATCCTGCGCGAAGAGACGATGACCACGGTTGTCGTCGGCAAGCCGGCCGGTGCCACCGCCACTGCGGAACCTTAGAGGATACGGATGTTCTATTCGCATATCACCGATAATGCGCTCGAAGCCAAGGTCAAGGGCGGCCTGTCCCAAGCCGCGCTCGACCGCGAGCTTCAGCGTGCCACGCCCGCACTCGACAAGATCCGCCGCTGGCGCGAGGACGGCACGCTGCCGCTCCTGAAGCTGCCGGCGCGGCGCGACGATCTCGAGGCGTTGAAGCCGCACGCCGAGCGCTTCGCGAAGTTCGAGCACGTCGTGGTCATGGGCAGCGGCGGGTCGAGCCTCAGCGGCAAGACCCTGGTCGCGCTCAAGGACCAGGGTTTCGGTCCCGCACCGGGCCGGCCGAAGGTCCATTTCATGGATAACGTCGATCCCGCGACCTTCGCGGCGATGACCGGCCGCCTGCCGCTCGATCGCACCGGCTTTCTGCCGATCTCCAAGTCCGGCGGCACGCCGGAGACGATTGCTGCCACCTTCGCTGCGCTCGGTGCGCTCGAGGCCAAGGTCGGCAAGGCGGGGATCAAGAATCAGGTGCTCGCCATCACCGAAGCGGCCGACAATCCGTTGCGCCGGCTGATGACGCGGCTCGGCTGCACCATCCTGGAGCACGATCCCAAGGTCGGTGGCCGCTACTCGGCGCTGTCGCTGGTCGGCATGCTGCCGGCGATGATCGCGGGCGTCGACGGTGCGGCCGTACGCGAGGGGGCGGCCAGCGTGCTCGATCCCGTCCTGGCGGCGAAAGATACCAAAGACCTGGCACCGGCGATCGGCGCGGCGCTGTCGGTCGGCCTGTCGCAGGAGCGCGGCACCAACATCACCGTGCTGATGCCCTATGTCGACCGGTTGGAGACCTTCGCCTTCTGGTACCGTCAAATCTGGGCCGAGAGCCTCGGCAAGCAGGGCAAGGGCACGACGCCGGTCCGCGCCATGGGCACGATCGATCAGCACAGCCAGGTCCAGCTCTATCTCGGCGGGCCGCACGACAAGCTCTATACTTTTGTCATCCAGGACACGGCCGGGCAGGGCACCGAGCTCGCGCCGGCGACGCTGGGTGGCGACAAGGCGCTCGATTATCTCGCCGGCCATACGATGGGCGACCTGCTGCTGGCCGAGGCCGACGCGACGGCCGCCACCCTGGTCAAGGACGGCCGGCCGGTGCGGGTGATCCGCATCGAGACGATCGACGAGCGCGTGATGGGTGCGCTCATGATGCACTACATGCTCGAGACCATGTTCGCCGCCGAGCTGTGGGGGATCGACGCCTTCGACCAGCCCGCGGTCGAGGACGGCAAGGTGCTCACCCGCCAGTATCTTTCCCAGCGGCGGAAGTCGTAAGCTGGCGGCGCCATGCTGCGCCGCCTTTCCTCCAATCTGGTCAACCAGATCGCCGCCGGCGAGGTCGTCGAGCGGCCGGCCAGCGCCGTGAAGGAGCTGGTCGAGAACGCAATCGATGCCGGCGCGCGGCGCATCGCCGTGACGCTGAAGGAGGGCGGGCGGACCTTCCTCGCGGTGGTCGATGACGGCGGCGGCATGGATCGCGAGGAACTCGCCCTCGCCGTCGAACGGCACTGCACCTCCAAGCTGCCGGAGGACGATCTCGGCGACATTCGGACTTTGGGCTTCCGTGGCGAAGCGCTGCCGTCCATCGCGTCCGTCAGCCGCTTCACCATCACCTCGCGGCCGGCCGGAGCCGATACGGCGTGGAGCCTGGCCATCGACGGCGGCGCCAAGGACGAGCCCAGGCCTGCCGCGCATCCACCCGGCACGCGGGTCGAGGTGCGCGATCTCTTCTTCGCTACGCCCGCGCGGCTCAAGTTCCTCAAGGAGCCGCGTACCGAATCGAGCCATGTTGCCGATGCCATGCGGCGCCTTGCCATGGCGCATCCCGCCATCGGCTTCCGGCTGGAGAGCGAGGAGCGCACGCTGTTCGACCTGCCGGCGGCCAACCCGTCGCTGCTCGACAGGCCCGACGCCGCGCGGCTGGAGCGGCTGGCCGCGATCGTGGGCCGCGACTTCGCCGACAATTCGGTCGCGATCGACGCCAACCGCGAGGGCTTCCGGCTCACGGGCTTTGCCGGCCTGCCGACGCTCAACCGGCCGACCAGCCAGCACCAGTATCTCTTCGTGAACGGACGGCCGGTGCGGGACAAGCTGCTGGCTGGCGCCGTGCGCGGCGCCTATCAGGATTTCCTGGCGCGCGACCGCAATCCCATGGTCGCGCTGTTCCTCGATGCGCCGCCGGAGATGGTCGACGTCAACGTCCATCCGGCCAAGACCGAGGTGCGCTTCCGCGACGCCGGCATCGTGCGTGGAATGATCGTGGGCGCGCTGCGCACCGCGCTCTCTGCGGCAGGCCATCGCGCCAGCACGACGGTTTCCGATGCCGCACTCGGCGCGTTCCGGCCGCACACCGGCTATTCGACGCCGTTGCCCTATCCGAACGGTGGCGGCAGCGGCCGTTACACGTCGGTTCCGCGCGGCCTTGCCGAAGCGGCGATGCAGTTCATGGCGCCCCCCTTGGCGCCTCTCTCGGCGCGGACCGAGGAGTCCGCGCCGGCAAACGGCGATGCCGTTCACTATCCACTCGGCGTCGCGCGAGCGCAGCTGCACGAGACCTACATCGTGGCGCAGACCGACGGGGGCGTGGTGATCGTCGACCAGCACGCCGCGCATGAGCGGCTGCTGCACGAGAAGCTCAAGAACCAGCTCGAGGCCGAAGGCGTGAAGCGTCAGACCTTGCTGCTGCCCGAGGTCGTCGATGTCGGCGAGGACGGTGCGCGCCGCCTGACGCAACGCGCTGCCGAGCTCGCCACCATGGGCCTGGTGCTCGAGCCGTTTGGCTTGGGCGCCGTGGTCGTGCGCGAGACGCCGGCCCTGCTGGGCGAGGCCGACATCCAGGGCCTGGTGCGCGATCTCGCCGACGAGCTGGCCGAGATGGGCGATCATCTGTCGCTGAAGGAGAAGGTCGAGGAAGTGTGCGGCACGCTGGCCTGTCACACCTCGGTGCGCGCCGGCCGGCGGCTCACCGTCGAGGAGATGAATGCGCTGCTGCGCCAAATGGAGGCGACACCGCATTCCGGACAGTGCAATCATGGCCGCCCGACGTATGTCGAACTCAAGCTGGCCGACATCGAGCGGCTGTTCGGAAGACGATGAAGAAGTTCCTGCTGCCGCTTTGCGTCGCGTTTGCCGCCGCCCCCGCGCTTGCCCAGGCGCCCGGGCCGCTCGACGGCGAATGGCGCGGCCGCAGCGACGGTGGCTCGTGCAACGCGCCGCTCGAGTACATAATCTTCATCGAGTCGGGCCTGGTCGAGGGCACCGCCACCGACGCCACCGCGCGCGGCCCCGTGCCCAATACGAAGAAAGGGCCGCCGCCTGCGCCGACGCCGGGCCTGTGGCAGATCCACGGCCTGGTCAAGCCCGGCGGCTCCTTCTCATTGATCGCCGTGGCCTCGGTGAAAGGCACCGACCGGCGCGAAGGCCGGCTGAACGTCACCAGCCAAGGCGGCACGCTCACCATCACGGAACGCAGCGGCTGCGGCCGCACCGCCCGGCTGTCGAAGAGTTAGGCAGGGGCGTCACTCCAATGACGCGTCTCCTCATGCGCTCCTGGACCGCGAAGCTCGTGGCCACCGGAGTGGCGCGCTCCTATGATTCTGCCATTTCCATAGCCAGTATCCGCTCCTCGCGGCCAGCGATGAGGCGGAAGAAGGCGTCCTGCGGCTTTTCCAGCACGAACATGGCGCGCGCGTCGAGGCCGAGATGGAGGCCGCGCATCACCGCGCCGCTGACACCGTGGCTCACGACGACGGTGCGAACGGAAGATGCCGCGATCTCGGCGAGTAGTTCGGCGGAGCGGCGGCGCAGGTCGTGATGCGTCTCGCCGCCGGGCGGGCAGAAGCCTTCTGGATCGGCCCGCCATGTTGCCATCGCGTCGGGGTGATCGATTTCAATCTCGGGCCAAGTGAAGCCTTCCCACTGCCCATAGCCCAGCTCTGCGAGGCGGATGTCGTCGCGCCATTCGGCGGGATCGAGGCCGAGGGCGCGGCCGACGAGCAACGATGTCTCCTGTGCGCGGCCGAGCGGGCTGCGCAGGAAGATTGTCGGGCCCGGCTCGCGCGCCAGCTCGACGGCGAGTGCGCGGCCCATGGCGGCTGCCTGCTCGCGGCCGCGTGGCGTCAACGTCGAATCCTTGCTGCCCTGCATGCGGCGTTCGAGGTTCCAGGCGGTCTCGCCGTGACGCACCATGTAAAGCGGGGCGGTGAGCGTCATTGGTCGCGCCGCAGAATCAGGATTTTGGCCAGCCCATAGCGACGTTCGTCGATCGTCGTGAAGCCGGTGGGTGGCACCATATCTTCGGTGTTGGCAAGCTCGACGGTCGCGATCGCGCCGGGCTCCAGCCAGCCCATCCCGGCGAGGGCGACAAGTGCAGGCGCGGCCTGGCCCGATCGGTAGGGAGGATCGAGGAAGACGAGGTCGCAGGCCCCGCGCGCCGGCGGTGGACGCGTGGCATCGGCGCGGATGACCTTGGCGTTGCATGTCTCGCCCAGCTTGCGCAGGTTCTCGCCGATCAGCCGGATCGCCGTGGCGTCGTTGTCGAGGAAGGTGGCGTGCGCGGCGCCGCGCGACAGCGCTTCGATGCCAAGCGCGCCTGATCCGGCAAAGGCGTCGAGCACGCGCGCGTCGATCAGCGGCGAGGTGCCGTCGTCGCGCCAGTTGGCATGCACCAGGATGTTGAACAATGATTCGCGGGCGCGGCTCGAGGTCGGCCGCGTCGAATCGCCTTCGGGCGCGGCGATCGACCGGCCGCGATGCCGGCCGCCCACGAGCTTGAGCATCAGTGCGCCCGCCGCTTATGCTGGTTCGGGCGTGGCTTCGGCTTGGCCCAGCCCGCCTTGCGTGGTGCCCGCGGCACACCGAGCAGCGCTTCCAGCGCCTGGGTCGGCACTTCGTCGACCATGCCGCGTTCCAGTTCGCCGAGATGGATCGGGCCGAAAGCGACGCGGATCAGCCGCACCACCGGCAAGTCGAGATGGGCCAGCACCTTGCGGACCTCGCGGTTCTTGCCCTCGGTCAGCGCGATGTCGAGCCAGGCGTTGGTGCGTTGCTGGCGGTCGAGGCTGGCCTTGATCGCACCGTAGTGGACGCCCTCGATGGTGATGCCGTCGGCCAGGGCCGCCAGCTTCGCCTCGTCGACCGCGCCATGCACCCGGGCGCGATAACGCCGTGTCCAGCCGTTGGCCGGCAGCTCCAGCTTGCGCGCCAACCCGCCATCGTTGGTGAGCAGCAGCAGGCCCTCGGAGAAGTAGTCGAGGCGGCCGACCGTGACCACGCGCGGCATGCCCTTGGGCAGGGAGTCGAAGATGGTGCGCCGCCCTTGCGGGTCGCGCGCCGTCACCATCTCCTCCGGCGGCTTGTGATAGCGCCACAACCGTGCCCGGTCGGCCTGCGGCAATGGCTTGCCGTCGACCTCGATTCTGCTGGCGTCGGTGACGACGAAGGCCGGCGTCGTCAGTACCGTGCCGTCGACCTTTACCCGGCCGTCGGCGATCCAGCGCTCGGCGTCACGGCGCGAGCAGAGGCCGGCGCGGGCGAGGCGCTTGGCAATGCGCTCGGGCTCGCTCACGGGTTTGCAGCATCGAGGAAGGCGCGGAAGATCTTCGCGTCGCCCTCGGAGATATGGAACTCGGGATGCCACTGCACGCCGATGCAGAAGCGGTACTGCGGTGCCTCGATGCCCTCGATCACGCCGTCCGCAGCCACCGCATTGATCACGATCCCCTCCGGCGCATCCGCTGCCGCCTGATGGTGCGCACTGTTCACCGACAGCTTGTCGGTGCCGACGATCCGGTGCAGCAGGGTGCCCGCCGCGACCGTCACGGTATGGCCAGGCTCGTTGCGCGGGTTGGGCTGCTCGTGTGCCAGCGCATCGGCCACCGAGTCGGGGATATGCTGAATCAGCTTGCCGCCCAGCACCACGTGGAGGAGCTGCTGGCCGCCGCAGATGCCGAGCACGGGCTTGTTCCGGGCGAGCGCGCCCTTGGTGACGCCGAACTCGAAGGCCGTGCGGCGGTCCTTGGTGATGACGGTCGCGTGCTTCGCCCCGCCGCCATAGTAGGACGGATCGACGTCGAACGCGCCGCCGGTCACCACCAGAGCGTCGATCCGCTCGAGATAGTCGGCGACCCGGTCGGGCTCGTGCGGCAAAGCCACCGCCAGCCCGCCCGCCGCGTCGATCGCGTCGAGATAGTTCTGGCGCAGCGCATACCAGGGAAACTTCGAGTACCCGCCGGGCTTCTCAGCATCCAGCGTGACTCCGATCAGGGGGCGAGGCATGGCGTGAAGATACCATGTCGTCCCGAGCGAAGCGACGGACCTCGCAGGTGCGGGTGTCGCGGTTCCCTCGTGACGATGCTCAGGCTACCGACTGCAGCCCCTTTTTGGCGACAAGCGTCAGCAATTTGAGCGATGCACCCCGCGGATGCTTCTCGCCGCGTTCCCATTGGCTGATGAGGCCCGTCGTGACGTTGAGGTAGCGCGCGAATACCGCCTGACTCGCGTTCTCGCGCAGGCGGATCCGGCGGATCTGGGCGGCCGTCAGGGGCTCGATCGGGGTCAGGCACAAGTCGTCGAATGCCTTCATCGAGCTTCTGTCGATGACGCCGGCATCGCGGAGGCCGGCTGCCGTCTCGTGCACGGCTGCCAGCATGTCACTACGGTACTGCTTAGCCATTGCCGTCGATCTCCATGATCGTTCCGTTCTTCAACGCTGCTGACAGCGCCTTGCCGTCCATTGCCAGCATCTCCGCGGCCAGCAGGCGAAAAGCCTTCAATTCCTGCCGGTCGATATTGTCCCGGTCATTCTTCGCGAAACCATAGACGAAGAATGCGGTCGCCTCGCGTCGAAACAACACGATGCTGCGAAACCCTCCTGACTTTCCTTGACCTTGCCGGGCAAGGCGCAGCTTGATTACGCCACCGCCGAGATCTGCATCGATCAAGCCGGCCTCCGCGCGACGGACGGCGTCATGCAGAATCGAATCAGCGATGCTCTCTTTGGCCGCGAACCGAGCAAAGGGCTTGGTCTTGAAAAGACGCATCAGGTATCGATGCGTCACATGGGTACTGTAGCACTTAGTAGTATAGAGCTCAAGCTTACGACGACGACACGATGTTCCGTGGCACGTCCTTGAAGGGCTTGTTGGTGTCGACGCTGGTCTCGCGCGGCATCTTGAGGACGCGCTCGGAGATGATGTTGCGCTGGATCTCGTCGGTGCCGCCGGCGATCGAGGAGGCCGGGACCGAGATCAGGATCTCGGCGATGACGCCGTTCATCGGGCTGTCCTCGCCGCTCAGGAGGGCGTCAGCGCCGGTGAGATAGGTGTGCACCCGGGCGGCCTGGCGCGCGACGTGGCTGGCGACCAGCTTTCCGAGCGAACCCTCGGGGCCCTGTGGCTTGCCCTGGTTCTGGGCGGCGCGCGCGCGGCGCGCGGTCCATTCGGCTGACTTCGACATGATCAGCAGCTTGGCGATTTCTTGGCGGATCACCGGATCATTGATCTTGCCGGTCTCCTTGGCGCGCTGCATCACGAGGTCGACCCGGCCGGCACGCTGCGGATACCACTTGTACGGCTCCATCGTAGTCGCGATCTCGGCGCGCTCCTCGTCGTAGATGCGGCCCTTGGCATCCGAGGGCGTGGCCCAGCTGCGCAGCCCGTCGGCGCCGCGCCGCTCGTGCATCAGCGTGGTGGTCGCGACCGTCCAGCCGTCGCCCACGTCGCAGATCATCATCTCGGGCTCGACCTCGGCGTCGGTGAAGAACACCTGGTTGAACGACGCATGGCCGTTCATCTGCTTCAGCGGATGGACCTGGACGCCGGGCTGCTTCATGTCGAGGACGAAGTAG
Source organism: Reyranella sp. (assembly GCF_965279465.1). Lineage (NCBI taxonomy): Bacteria > Pseudomonadati > Pseudomonadota > Alphaproteobacteria > Hyphomicrobiales > Reyranellaceae > Reyranella > Reyranella sp. Next base: position 209,811 of record NZ_OZ257242.1, on the reverse strand, counting down.
GCCAGCCCCTTGTGCTTGACCTTGTCCCAGTCGGCGCGCGCCAGCAGAAGGCCCCAATGCGCCTTGTGCGCCGAGGTGGTCCACACCTTCTGGCCGTTGATCACCCACTTGTTGCCCCGCTTGTCGGCGCGCGTGACCGCACCCGCCATGTCGGAGCCGCTGCCCGGCTCGCTGAACAGCTGGCACCAGGTGTCCTCGCCGGTGAGGATGCGCTTGAGGAACTTCTGCTTATGCAGATCGGTGCCGTGCGCCAGGATCGTCGCTGCCGCGAGCGTGCGGATGCCGGCCTTGGCGACGCCGACCGCGCCTACCTTGGCGAACTCCTCATCGACGATGGCGTTGAACTTCACCGGCAGGTCGCGGCCATACCATTCCTTGGGCCAGTGCGGCGCGCCCCAGCCGGATTCGCACAGCTTCTCGCGCCATTCGACGAGGCCGTAGTTCGGATTCCAGTTGGCTTTCAGCCAGGCGCTGACTTCGGCGCGGACGTTCTCTTCGGTCGGTTCGGTGGTGCTCATGGTCATGTCCCTCGCTGCGCCTCAGTTTGCCCAGGCCTGCATCATCTTCTCGCGATGCTCGTTGGCATCGCCGAACAGGATCTCGCTCGACTTGGCGCGCTTGAACCAGAGATGGGTGTCGTTGTCCCAGGTGAAGCCGATGCCGCCATGCATCTGCACGGCGTGGACGGCGGTCTGCACGCAGGCCTCGGCGGCAGAGGCCTTGGCGAGCGATGCCAGCGCGGCGATGTCTTCGTCCCCCTCGTCGAGCGCCGCTGCAGCGTAGTAGGCCGCCGACTTCGCCAGCTCGACGTCGACCAGCATGTCGGCCGCCTTGTTCTTGGTCGTCTGGAAGGAGGCAATCGAGCGGCCGAACTGCATGCGCATCTTGACGTACTCGAGCGCGTCCTCGCGCAGCCGCTCGGCGCTGCCGACCATCTCGTTGGCTAGGCAGATCAGCGCCTGCTGCAGGGTCTTCGCCAGGGCCGCGGCGCCCGCGCCCTCGGTGCCCAGCAGCCGCGCCTCGACCGACTTGAAGGCGAGGTGCGCGAGCTTGCGGGTCTCGTCCATCGTCTTGAGCTTGCGCCGCGTGAGGCCCGAAGCGTTGCCGTCGACCGTGAAGAAGGAGAGGCCCTCCTCGCCGCGCGAGCCCGGCCGCCGCGCCACGACGACGAGGAGATCGGCCGTGTGGCCGTCGAGGACGAAGTTCTTGGTACCGTCGAGCCGCCAGGTCGCGCCGGAGGGTGAGGCGGTGAGCGCGATGCTTGCGGGCTCGTTGCTGCCGCCTTCCTCGGCGAAGGCCAGGGTCGCGGTGACCGTGCCGTCAGCGAGGCTGGGCAGCAGCGCCTTCTTCTGTTCTTCCGTGCCGGCGTTCATGATCGCGGTGGCGGCCAGCGTGGTCGAGAAGAACGGCGCGCAGAGCAGGCCGCGGCCCATCTCCTCCAGTACGATGCCCAGCTCGGAATAGCCGAAGCCGCCGCCGCCATAGGCCTCCGGGATGTGAATGGCGGTGAGGCCGAGCTCCTGATTGAGCTTCTGCCAGCTCTCGCGCTCGAAGCCCGCGTCTGTCGCCATCAGTCGGCGCACCTCCTTGGTCGGCGATCGTGCCTCGAGGGCACGCCGCACGGTCGCACGGAATTCCTCCTGCTCCGCCGAGAAGCTGAAACGCATGACTCTCCTCCCACCTCGTTTGAGGCCAACCCGATTGCGGCTATTTTCCCCGGAATGACTGTCCCGACAAGACTCTCTCCGATGGATCGCGCGCTGCAACAAGCGCGTCTAGCCGCAGAGCGGGGCGAGGTGCCGATCGGTGCGGTGATCGTCGGTCCCGATGGTCTCGTGCTGGCCGAGGCCGGCAACCAAACCGAGGCTGACCGCGATCCGACGGCGCATGCAGAGATGCTGGCGATCCGAGCCGCCACGTCACGATTGGTTGCCTCGCGTCTCATCGGCTGCGATCTCCACGTGACGCTCGAACCGTGCCCGATGTGCGCCCAGGCGATCTCCTTCGCCCGCATCCGCCGCGTCTATTATGGCGCGTCCGACCCCAAGGGCGGTGGCATCGAGCACGGACCGCGCATCTTCAACCAGCCGACCTGCCATCACCGGCCGGAGGTCTATCCCGGCATCGGCGAGCGCGAAGCGGGGGATTTGCTGCGGGCATTCTTTCGAGACAGAAGATAGCTCTAACGACAGTGCTGTCATCCCGAGCGCAGCGAGGGACCTTTGTTCGCGGCCCCCAAGGGTCCCTCGCTGCGCTCGGGATGACATTGTGCGTGAACCACTCAGGGCTTGGCGAACTTCAGGACGAACTCGTCCTTGGGCATCGGCGGATCGGGCGTGTTCTTGTCGCGCGGGTCGCTGGGATTGCGCAGGAAGTTGCCCTCGGCGACCAGCTTGAAGCCGGCGGCTTCGATTTCCTGACGCAGGAAAGCCTCCTCGATCCGGTGCAGCGTGCCCGATTCCGAGATGCCGGTGCCGGCGCGGCCGGAATGGTCGGCGAGGACGTAAAGCCCGCCAGGCTTCAGCGCCTTGAACACCGCCCTGTTCATCGCCGCGCGGTCGACGTTCAGGAAGCCGAGGTCGTGATAGTTGAACATCAGGGTCACGAGGTCGAGCTTGCCGTCGGCCAGCTCGGCGGGGACTGGGTCCTCGAACTGTTGGACCACCGCAACGATCGGCGCGGCGGCGACATTGGCGGCCTTGAGCTTGCTCTCGCGATCGGCCAGGGCCACCGGCGAGGGACGCGGCGCGCCGGCCGGAGGCGGCGCGGCGGCGCTCGGCATGACAGAGGGATTGGCGTTGCCTTCGGGCGCGGCCGGCCTCGGCGCGGGGGTGACGGGACGTGGCCGGCTCTGGCCGTAGACCTTGCCGGTCGGCCCGATCGAGCGGGCCAGCAGCTCCGTCGTGTAGCCGCCGCCGGCACTGAGATCGAGCGCGATCAGGCCGGGCTTGAAGCCGATGAAGGCCAGCATCTCCTCCGGATGGCGGCGCTGGTCGTTGGTGCGGTCGGCGGCGCTGCGGTCGGAGCTCGCCACGATCGCTTTGATGTCGGCAGGCGTGAGCGGCTGCGACACGGCTGCTCCCGCGAGCAGGCTGACGCCAACGACGAGAGCCACCAGTATGCTCTTGTGTCCGAAATTCATTGGCTCATCTCCCCAATTCATGCGGGCATCACATGGAACGGACCGGACCAAGTCAAGGAGACCCCGCCAGCCTTGCCTGCGCCCAGCTTGCAGCGTCTCGCACCAGGGCTGATGTGTCGGTCAGCAAGGGGACCAGAGCCGGCAGGGCGGTCGATGGGGCGCCGCTGTTGCCCAGCGCATAGGCGACATTGCGGATGAACCGGTCGCGGCCGATGCGCTTGATGGCGGTGCCGGCGAAGCGCTGGCGAAACGCCGCGTCGTCGAGCGTCGCGAGTTCGGCCAGCAAAGGCGCGGTGAGCGCGGCGCGCGGCACGAAGGCCGCCTCGCGCGCGCCTTGCGCGAACTTGTTCCAGGGGCAGGCGGCAAGGCAGTCGTCGCAGCCGTAGATGCGGTTGCCGAGGAGCGGCCGCAGCTCGGCATCGATCGGGCCCACGTGCTCGATCGTGAGATAGGAAATGCAGCGCCGCGCATCGAGCTGGTAGGGCGCCGGAAAGGCCCTGGTCGGGCAGGCACCGAGGCAGGCCCGGCACTGGCCGCAATGATTCGTCTCGGGAGCATCGAAGGGAAGCTCGACCGAAAGCAGAAGCTCGCCGAGGAACAGCCAGGAGCCGAACTGCCGCGACACGAGGTTGGTGTGCTTGCCCTGCCAGCCGTGGCCGGCGGCCTGCGCCGCGGGCTTCTCCATCAGGGGCGCGGTATCGACGAAAACCTTGAGGTCGTGCTGGTAGGTATCCCAGATGAAGCGGCCGAGGGCCTTGAGCCTGCTCTTCATCACCTCATGGTAGTCGCGGCCCTGGGCATAGACGGAGATTGCCGCGCGCTCGGGCTGCGCGAGCACGGCGCGCGGATCGGTCAGCGGCCCGTAGTTCATGGCGAGCGAGACGACGGTGCGGGCCTCGGACCACAGTGTCGTCGGATCGGCGCGCTCCTCGATGCGCTGGCCGAGCCAACCCATGTCGCCCTGGAAGCCGTGAGCCACGAAAGCCGACAACTGCTCCAGCCGCTCGTACCGCGCCTCCGGCGTGGGCGAAGCAGGCGCGAAGCCGACGGCGTCGAAGCCCAGCCGCAATGCCTCGTCGCGGATGGCGTCGCGCAGCTCGGCGGGCGTCGCCGGCTTGGCCGGCCGCTTGGGAACAGGCGGCGTGCGGGCCATTACCGTCCGCGATAGGGCGGCACGCCCTGGTCGGGCAGCCACAGCCTCTTGGGCGGCGCGCCGGTCTGCCAGAACACGTCGATCGGCATGCCGCCGCGCGGATACCAGTATCCGCCGATGCGCAGCCAGCGCGGTGCCAGCACCTTGGCCAGCCGCTGGCCAATCATCAACGTGCATTCCTCATGGAAGGCACAATGGTTGCGGAAGCTGCCGAGGAAGAGCTTCAGCGACTTGCTCTCGACCAGCTTCGCGCGCGGCGCGTAGTCGATCACCAGATGGGCAAAGTCGGGCTGGCTGGTCACGGCGCACAGGCTGGTGAATTCCGGCGCGGCGAAGCGCACGAGATAGAGGTCGCGCGGCCGCGGGTTGGGCACGGTTTCGATCACCGCCTCGTCGGGTGTGAGGGGTGGCGCGACCGAACGGCCGAGCTGGGTGAGCTTGGGGTATTTAGCCATGGGTGCATCATATGCTAATCGACGCCTCCATGACCCATCGGGTTGCCATCGTGGGGGCGGGGCCGTCGGGGTTTTATGCTGCCGACGGACTGCTGCGTACCCGCCCGGATCTGCGCATCGATCTGATCGACCGCCTGCCGACGCCGTTCGGCCTGGTGCGCGCCGGCGTGGCGCCTGACCATCAGGGCACCAAGGCGATCGTGCGCCAGTTCGAGCGGCTGCTCGCCCAGCCCGACGTGCGCTTCGCCGGCAATGTCGAGATCGGCCGCGACCTGTCGTGGGAGGAATTGCAGGCAGGCTACGACGCGGTGATCGTCGCCACCGGCATGGTGATCGACCGAAAGCTCGGCGTTCCGGGCGAGGAGCTGCCGTTCGTCTGGGGCTCGTGGAGATTCGTCGCCTGGCTGAACGGCCATCCCGATTTCCGGCAGGGGCCGGATCTGTCGGCGGTGAAGCGGGTGGCGGTGATCGGCAACGGCAACGTGGCGCTCGATGTCGCGCGCGTGCTGGCCAAGTCGGTCGACGAGATGACCAAGAGCGACATCGTGCCGGAAGCGGGTGCGGCGATCGCCGCCGCGCCCCTGACCGACATCTACGTGATCGGCCGGCGCGGGCCCGAGCACGCGTCGTTCACGGGCAACGAACTGGCCGAAATGGGCCGCCTGTCGCGCGCCGTGGCGGTGGCCGATCCGGCAGCGCTGGCGGTCGAGGCGCCGGCGCACGATCCGACGCTGGAGCGGCTGCGCAAGGTCAAGAACCTCGAGATCCTGAAGGGGTTCGCCAGGAACGTGCCCGGCGGCAAGCCGATCACGGTCCATTTCGTCTTCAACCAGCCGACCGCAGCGATCGATCCAGATGAATTCGATCTGGTCGTCACCTGCATCGGCTATTGCGGCGTCGAGTTCCCGAAGGGCGAGGGTGTCTTTCCCGTGGGCTGGGCGAAGCGCGGGCCGACCGGCACCATCCCGACCAATCGCGCCGACAGCCATGGGGTGGCGCAGCAGGTGATCGCCTGGCTCAAGGAACGCGACCCCAAGAGCGGACCCGATCCGCTGCCGCTATCGGTCGACGTCGCGGGCTGGCACCGAATCGACAAGGCCGAGGTCGCGGCCGGCGCCAAGCTCGGCCGGCCGCGCGTGAAACTGACCGACTGGAAAGCGCTGCTGGACACCGCCGAAGGCTGATCGCGCTATCGCCTTCTCCTCCTCGGCCGGACGAGGGAGGAGAAGTAGTCAGTTCCTTCGCCTCGCTACGCTCGAGGCGACGGTATGCTATCGTCGCCCAGTTCCCCGAGGAGGGTTTCCATGCGTCGTCTTGTTTGTGTCGTGGCCGCGGCTCTGGCTTTTGCCGGCCCGGCAAGTGCCGAAACCGTTCTCAAGGTCTCGCTGCATTCCGATCTCAAGATCGTCGACCCGATCTGGACGACGGCGCTGATCAGCGCCCACCACGGTACCATGATCTACGATACGCTGTTCGCGATCGACGAGAATCAGGCAGTGAAGCCCCAGATGGTCGACAAGTGGGAGGTCTCCGGCGACAAGCTCACCTGGACCTTCACCCTGCGCGACGGGCTCGAGTGGCACGACGGCAAGCCGGTGACGGGCGAGGACTGCGTCGCCTCGATCAAGCGCTGGGCGGCCAAGGATTCGATGGGCCAGAAACTGATGAGCGAGGTCGCCGAGCTCAGCGCGCCGGACGTCAGGACCATCAAGATGGTGCTGAAGGAGCCGTACGGACTGGTGATCGACTCGCTCGGCAAGCCCTCGGCCAACATCCCCTTCATGATGCCCAAGCGCGTTGCCGACACCGATCCGAGCACGCAGATCACCGACTACACCGGCTCGGGTCCGTTCATCTTCAAGAAGGACGAGTGGAAGCCGGGCGAGAAGGCGGTCTACGTCAAGAACACCAGGTACAAGCCGCGCAACGAGCCGGCCTCCGGTCTCGCCGGCGGCAAGGTCGTCAAGGTCGACCGGGTCGAGTGGATCACCATTCCCGACCAGCAGACGCAGGTGAATGCGCTGTTGAACGGCGAGATCGACATGGTCGAGACCGTGCCGCCTGACCTGCTGCCGCTTTTGCAGAACGACAAGAACATCAAGGTCATGGTGGTGAACAAGGCCGGCCGCCAGTACGAGATGCGCTTCAACGTGCTGCACAAGCCGTTCGACAATCCCAAGATCCGCGAGGCCGTGCTCTACGCGCTCGACCAGAAGCCCTTCCTCGAGGCCAATGTCGGCAATGCCGACTACTACACGCTGTGCAAGTCGCTGTTCCCCTGCGGCTCGCCGCTCGCCACCACCAAGGGCTGGGACGACAAGCTCTCGGGCAATGTCACGAAGGCGAAGGAGTTGCTCAAGGAAGCGGGCTATGACGGCACGCCGATCGTGCTGATGCACCAGACCGACATCGCCGGCCACAACCAGCTCGCGACCGTGGCCAAGCCGCAGCTCGAGGCGGCGGGCTTCAAGGTCGACCTGCAGTCGATGGACTGGCAGACCCTGGTCGCGCGCCGCGCCAAGAAGGACCCGCTCGCCTCGGGCGGCTGGAGCGCCTTCTTCACCTCCTGGGGTTCGCCCGATGTGATGAATCCGGTCTCGGCGGCCTTCATCAACGCCTCATGCGACAAGGCGACATTCGGCTGGCCATGCGATGCCGAGATCGAGAAGCTGCGCGATGCCTTCGCCAAGGAAACCGACCCGGCCAGGCAGAAGGCGATCGCTGAGCAGGTCTCGCTGCGCCTGTCGGGCGGCTATCCGACCTTTGCGCCGCTCGGCCAGTTCACCGTGCCGACGGCGATCCGCAGCAACATCACGGGACTGCTCTCGGTGCCGGAACTCGCGCTGTGGAACATCGAGAAAAAGTGACCGGCCCGGCCGGCGGCGATATCGTCTTCGCCGGGTCGATCCCGGCGCTGTACGATCGTTATCTCGGTCCGTTGCTGTTCGCGCCCTACGCACGCGAGCTTGGCGAAAGGCTTGCCGATCTGAAGGCCGGGGCGGTGCTGGAAACCGCCGCGGGCACCGGGATCGTGACCGAGGTCCTGGTCGATAAGCTGCCGGCGGGAGTCGAGATCGTCGCCACCGACCTCAACCAGGCGATGGTCGATCATGCCGCCGCCAAGCCGGCGCTGGCGCGCGCGATGCTGCGACAGGCCGATGCGCTGACGTTGCCGTTCGAAGCAGGGCGGTTCGATGCAGTCGTCTGCCAGTTTGGCGCGATGTTCTTTCCCGACCGGGTCGCGGGGTACCGCGAGGCCCGCCGCGTGCTGAAGCCGGGCGGGCGTTTCCTGTTCGCCATCTGGGATTCGCTCGATCGCAATCCCATGACGCGCTGCGTCGTCGACGCGATGGCCCGCCGCTTCCCCACCGATCCGCCGCGCTTCCTTGCTCGGACGCCGCACGGCCACTCCGACCGCCGCACGATCCGGCGTGAACTCGCCGAGGCAGGCTACGGGACGGTCGAGCTCAACATCGTGTCCCTGTCGAGCCGCGCGGACTCTCCTCGCGATGCCGCCATCGGCCTTTGCCAGGGCACGCCGATGCGGGGAGAGATCGAGGCGCGCGCTACCGGCCCGAACGGACTGCAGGCGGCAACCGAGGCCGCCGCTGCCGCCCTCGCTGCGGAGTACGGCAACGGACCGATCGAGGCGCCGATGCAGGCGCTCGTGGTCGTCGCATCCGGCTAGTCCGCTCGAGTCGTCAAACTGCAGCAAACGTGTCAATTTTTCCTTGTTGAACATGGCCCTTCCGGTCGTCCTAAACGCAGAGAAGGACCCTCAGGCCGGCGACGCGGTCCGTGTCCGATCGTTTGGCGAGATCCTTCGCGCGCTCAGGACGTCCATCGCCTCGAGTTGGCACACGTTGGCGGCATTGGCATCCATGACCGCCTTCTTGGCGCTGGCATCGGCGTCCGATGTGTCGCCAGCTTGACGATGCCGATCACAGCGGGCCCCTGGTAGCGCGGGGCAACGCCGGCTGCTTGGCCTGCTGCGAGAGCGGAGGCTGCCCGGTGTCGACAGCGTGGGCCGCCGGCGCCGGCGGCGAGTAGGCCAGAGCGGCGGCGCCGACCACAAGGACGACCAGCACTGTCGCCACCAGGCCCGCCGCAGCGCGGCGCGGCGTGACGACATGATTCTGCCAGCGGTAGGGCCGGTGGTAGGGATCGAGATCGGGATGTGACATGGATAGAATGTGCGCGCCCTTTTCGCACTTGCGAGGGTGCACTGCGTCAATAGCTCGTGAGGTATTCAGCGTGCATGAATCATGAGCGCCGCGATTGCCAAGATCGTGCCGCAATCATCGACACCCTGACTCCAGTTCGACACCGCATGATGCTCAATAAGAGCGCTCAGCCTTGCCTGCCATAGACCTCGCGCGCCGTATCGCGGCTGATCACGCCTTGGGCGAGGTCGCGCATCACCGCGTCGGGATCGCGGCGCGCGGGCAGACCAAAGCCGCCGGCGCCCGGCGTCACGATGGCGAACCACTGGCCCGCCGCCAGCACCGCGCTGTCGCCGGTGAATTCGGTGCCCGGCCCGGGTTCCACCCGCCCGTGCGCGCCCGGTCCGCCGCCCTGCAGGCCCCAGCTCCGCGAGCGCTGGCGCGAGGTGTCGACCCGCACGCGGCAGTCATGCGTCGCCTGATAGACCCGGCGCAGCGCCATGCCGCCGCGATACTGGCCGACGCCGCCCGAGTCGGGGACCAGCTCGTAGCGCAGCAGCCGGAGCGGATACTCGATCTCCAGCGCCTCGACCGGCAGGTTCGAGGTGTTGGTCGTGTGCACATGCACGCCGTCCAGCCCGTCCTTTTGGGCGCGCGCGCCGCTGCCGCCGCCGATCGTCTCGAGGTAGACCCAGAGCGACTTGTCATCGGGCCGGTGGCCGATGAAATAGGCCACGGTGCAGGCCGAGTTCGAGCAGGCCATGACCTTCTCGGGAGTTGCCTGGGCCAATGCGCCCATCACCAGGTCGGCGACCCGCTGGCAGGTCTGCAGCCGGCCGTTGACCGCGGCGGGATGCGTGCAGTTGAGGATGCTGCCCTCACGCGCGGCGATGGAGAGCGGACGCGCCAGACCGGCATTGGGCGGGATCGTGGGATCGAGCACCGACTTCACGACATAGTAGATGGTCGCCAGCAGCGCGGTGTATGTCATGTTGACCCCGGCGCGCACCTGGTCCGGTGCCTCGAAGGCGAGCGCCATGGTATCGCCCTTTACCGTCACCTCGACGGACAGCGGCAGGTTGCTCGTGACCTCCTCGTTGTCGAACACGTCCTCGAAGCGCCAGGTGCCGTCGGGCATCGCCGCAATCGCCGCGCGCATCTTGCGCTCGGCATAGTCCATCAGTGCCGCGCCGGCGCCCAGCACGGTCTCGGTGCCGTACTTGGCGCAGAGCGACTGGAAGCGCTGCACGCCGACCCGATTGGCGGCCATCTGGGCGCGCAGGTCGGACAGCCGCTCGCGCGGCACCTGGCAGTTGAGCAGGATCAGGTCCTGGACGTCGGCCTGCAGCTCGCCGGCGCGGTAGAGCCGCACCGGCGGGATACGCAGGCCTTCCTGGAAGATATGGGCATGGCCGCGGTCGACGAAGTCGGCATGGTGGGCGAGGTTCACCGTCCAGGCGACGAATCTGCCGTCGACGAAGATTGGCTCGGCCAGCACGATGTCGGGCAGGTGAGTGCCGCCGCCTTCGTAGGCATCGTTGCCGATGAAGGCGTCGCCCGGCCTGATATCCTCGGCCCGGTAACGCTTCATGATGTGCGGCACCAGCTCGATGAAGCTGCCGAGATGGATCGGGATGTGCTCGGCCTGGCACAGCGTCTCGCCTTTGGCATTGAACAGCGCCGTCGAGCAGTCGCGCCGCTCCTTGATGTTGGTGGAGTGCGACGCACGGATCAGCGTCTCGCCGGTCTCCTCGACGATCGAGCTCATGGCCGCGCCGATCACCTCGACGGCAACGGGATCGATGATGGTCATTCCGTCGTTCCGACCGGAGCGTAGCGCAGCGAAGCGAAGTGGAGGGACCTCTTCATGTAACGTCTGCCGGGATGAACAGGTCCCTCGGCTTCGCTTCGCTCCGCTCGGGACGACGAGGGTGTTGGTTCATGCGGCCGCCTCGATGATCAGGTTGAGATATGAGTCGACGCGCGCGGTCATGCCGGGCGGGACGAGAGTCGTTGTATCCATCTGCTCGACAACCGCCGGCCCGGCGAAGCGGTGGCCGGGTTGCAGCGCGTCGCGGGCGTAGATCGGCGTGTCGACGAAGCTGCGCGTCTCGGGGAACCACACCGGCCGGCGGTCGGTGATGGCGTTGGCCGCATCGGGACCGACCTCGGGATATGCCCGGAGCGCGGCCTTCCGCACGGTGCCCACGGCTTCCAGCCGTAGCGTGACGATCTGGACCCGGTCGCGTTCGGTGGCGAAGCCGTAGCGCTGGCGATGGGCATGGGTGAAGCCGGCGATCAATCGATCGATCGTGGTCAGGTCGATCGTGCCATCCGGCAATTCCACCGCCAGCTCGTAGTTCTGCCCCTCGTAGCGCATGTCCACCGTGCGCGTGAGGCGACGGTCCGCCAAGGCGATGCCTTCCTCGCCGAACCACCGTTCGGCGCGATCGATGAGGGCGGCAAAGGTCTCCGCGAGGCGCGGCGCTGCATCTGCGGACGCCGCCATCAGCCGCGTCGCCGCGAAGTCGGCGCGCAGGTCGGTCAGCAGCAGGCCCATGGCGCACAGGATGCCAGGGTTGCGCGGCACCATGACCCGCTTCATCTCCAGCTCGCCGGCCAGCCGCGCGGCGTGCAGGGGACCAGCGCCGCCGAAGGCCATCAGCGTGTAGTCGCGCGGATCGTGGCCGCGCTGCACAGAGATGACGCGAATGGCGCGCGCCATGTTGGCGGTGACGACCGAGACGATACCTTGCGCCGTCTCCATCGTGCCGAGCCCCAGCCGGCCGGCCAGCCGCGCGATCGCCTGCTTGGCGAGGTCGTGCCGGATGCCCATGCGGCCGCCCAGCAGGTGCCGCGGATTGAGCGTCTGCAGCACCACGTTGGCGTCGGTGACGGTTGCCTCCTCGTTGCCGCGGTCGTAGCACACCGGTCCGGGATCGGCGCCCGCCGAGCGCGGCCCGACCTTGAGCAAGCCGCCGGCGTCGATGAAGGCGAGCGAGCCGCCGCCGGCGCCCACGGTGTGGATGTCGAGCATCGGCGCCTTGATCGGATAGCCGTGCACGGTGGCTTCGCTGGCGAGCTTGCAGCGGCCGTCCTGCAGCAGGGCCACGTCGGTCGAGGTGCCGCCCATGTCGAAGGTGATCAGGTCATTGAACGACGACAGCGCGCCGATCGCCTGCGCGCCGACCACGCCGGTCGCGGGCCCCGACAGGATGGTCCGCACCGCCATCGCCGCCGCCGTGGCGAAGCCGATCACGCCGCCGTTGGATTGCGTCAAGTGCGGTGTCGCGGCGAGGCCGAGCGCGGCGAGCCGCGGGCCGAGCCTGCCGAGATAGTCGCTCATCACCGGCCCGAGATAAGCGTTCAACACCACGGTCGACAGCCGCTCGTACTCGCGGAATTCGGGCGCGATCTCGTGGCCGGCCGAGATGAAGGCATCGGGATTCTCCTCGCGCAGGATCGCCACGGCGCGCTGCTCGTGCTCGGGCCGGATGAAGCCGTAGAGGAAGGAGACGGCGATCGCCCTGACGCCGGCCGTGGCGAGCGCCCGCGCCGCGGCGCGCATCCTCACTTCGTCGAGCGGTGTGAGGATCTCGCCGGTATGATCGACCCGTTCGGGCACTTCCAGCCGCAGGTCGCGCGGCACGAGGACGGGCGGCTTGTCGGCCTGGATGTCGTAGAGGTCGGGCCGCTTCTGCCGGCCGATCTCCAGCAGGTCGCGGAAGCCGTCGGTGGTGACCAGCCCGGTCCGCACGCCGCGATGCTGGATCAGGGCATTGGTCGCCACGGTCGTGCCGTGGCCGAAATAAGTGACCGAGGCCGCCGGCAGCCCGGCTGCATCCGGCGCCACGCGGCGCAGGCCCTCCTCGACGCCGGCCGCGATGCCGCGCGAAGGATCGTCGGGCGTCGAGGGAACCTTCCAGACCTCCACGCGCCCGTCCTGCTCGTCGAACAAGCAGACGTCGGTGAATGTCCCGCCCGAATCGACCCCGATACGCCATCGCGACATGCTGCGAACGAACTCCGCTTTTTGGTGGCGTCTTCTCATGGTCCCGCTGGGAGCGCGGGTCTCCAGAACCGCTCTTGATTCTGAGCGGGTCTGGAGACCCGCGCTCCCAGCGGAAGACTAATCCAGCCGGACGCAAATTCCTTCGAGCCCCGGCTTCGAGGCCGGATAGCGCTTGCAGACCTCGGCATCGTGGCCGGGCACGACCATGTCGACCCGGCCGTCGGCCAGCTTCTTCAGCTTGTCGTAGCCAGCCAGCATGTCGGCGACCGAATAGACGATCGAGAACAGCTTGTTCTGCTCGACGCCCCAGAAATAGTGCGAGGCGTCCGAGGCCAGCACCAGCCAGCCGTTGCGCGTCATCACCCGCACCGACTGGATGCCTGCCGTGTGGCCGCCGATCAGGTGGACCGAGAGGCCGGGCTGGATCTCCTCGTCGCCGTCATGGAACACGACGCGGTTGCCGTAGAGCACGCGCACCATGCCGACAATGTCCTCGACCTCGTAGGCATGGCGGAACGTGCCGTGGCACATGTGCCGGCCGGTCGCGAATTGCATCTCCTTGTCCTGGACATGGAAGCGCGCCTTGGGGAAGCGATCCCAGTTGCCGATATGGTCGTAGTGCAGGTGGGTGACGATGACGTCCTCGACTTCGCGCGCGTCGATGCCGAGATGGGACAGCAGGTCGGCCGGATTGGTCTTCACCTCGCGGCCGCGCTTGCCGCCGACCTGGGCATTGAAGCCGGTGTCGATCACGATCGGCTTGCCGCCCAGCATCCGGTTGCCGCTCTCGTCGACCGGGATCGCCACCCAGACGAAATAGTCCATCGGGAAGTCCGCGTCGTGCGGATCGGGGGTGATCTGCACTTCCCAGGCCTTGCGGGGCAGATGGGCATATTTGACGGCATGCACCTCGTACACAGGTGTCGAACGCATCTTTGTTTCCTTCCCGGCGGGTTTGCGGCGCGGAGGGTAGCCCGCACTGCCGTGCTTGCGCTATAGTGGCGTCATGGCGCGCAGGACTCTCCTTGCCCGGCGAATTAGCACCCCGGTTTGCACCGCAAACCGGCGCGTTGCTGTTCGCCTGTCATGCAAGGAGTCGTTCCATGTCGTCCGTTCTCGCGCTCAAGCGTAATTCCACCACCGTCCGCTACTGTTTCGAAGCCGACCCCGAGCCCGGCGTCCTGCCGCGTGCGCTCGAGCTGCTCGCCAAGCGTGGCCTCGTGCCCAACCGGGTGTTCGCCCAAACCGCCGACGATGCGCTGAGCGTCGAGATAGAGGTCGAGGGGCTGGCGACCGAGATCGCCGAGCACGTCGGCCGCTGCCTCGGCGAGATCGTCGGCGTGAGAGCGGTGTTCTGACGGGAATATGCCTCAGACCGCGAGGACTCGTTCTTGTCCCAAGACGAGACTTCGCGCTGGGTCATCCTCATTGGACCACGCGTATCCCTCGAGCTCTTCGCGTACGGCCCGTGATCGCGCAGGGATGCGGGCGGTCAATGATCTCGATTTCACTACGCTTCGAGGTGATGGATCGGCCGCAACCCGACTCGAGCGAAGGAGGTCAGGTCACGCCTTCGACGATGATCAGGTCGGTGACGGCTCCGGCGCGGCGGAAGACCGAGGCAGCCTGGTACTCGGGCGAGTCGTAGCAGGCGCGGGCGACCGCGAGATTCTCGAACTCGATGATCACGTGGCGCGCCCGCGCGCTGCCTTCGACGACGACCGCGTCACCGCCCCTGACGAGGAAGCGCGCTCCGTATTTGGCGAAGGCTTCGCCGTCCCGCTCGACATACTTTCGATAGGTGTCGGGGTCGGTGATGGTGGCGTTGAAGATCCAGTAGGCCTTGGGCATGGCGCAGCTTCGCATCCAACGTCGGTTCGGGCCAATAGATGGTCCGTATCGACTCGATGGCTTCAGGTCCGGGCGGCGGTGCCGGATCAGGATGGTCTCGACGCCGTCGCGGCGCTCGAGATCCGACGCGATGCGGCGCAGGGCAGCAGCGGTGCCGGGCTCGGTGTGGCCGCTTCTGCGCCGATAATGCTGGCGAGCTGGTATTGGACAGCGGCGGTCAGGGTGCTTTGTCCACTCCTAACAAGGTTACCACCGCGTCGGCGGCGAAGTGGAACACGGTGTTGCCGTTGATCGTCGTCGCTACCGCCATGGCATCGTTGAAGGTCTGGAACTGTGAGCCAAGCTGGACAACAGCCGGTCACCGGCCTGGGAATCGTTGACCCGGTCCGAGTCCGCCACATCGCCCGCCACACGTCTGAAATAGAACCCGTCGTTTTACCTGCATCGCCATAGAGGTGGTCGTTTCCGTCGCCTCCGCGGATGACGTTGTTGCCGCCGTCGTCCGTCAGGCCGTCCGCCCGAGTTCCCCTGCCGATTTTTTTCGAAGCCGCTAGCTAAAGGTGTCCGCCAATGGTTGAAAGCCGGCCCGCAAGGGGAGGTGCCACCGTTCAGCGGCGCGGGGCACCGTACGAACAGTGATCGCCGTTTCTGTCCTAGGATGATGGAAATGGGACAGCGGGAGAAGGCTGCGTTGCCGCTACTATTTTGCGTACTCTTCGGCGGCGATTGCGAAATTCAGGTTTTGAGCGTCTTTACGGAAAAAGGTCGTCACCCCGAGCAAGTTACCTTGCGCGTCAAAGAGACCGCCACCAGATGAACCCTTCGAGATTGGGGCAGACGTCTGGAGTAGTCGCTCCCCGTCAATAGTTCGCTTAGACGAAATGATGCCCTCGGCAATGGTAAGTTCTAGACCCTGAGGGGCTCCTATCGAATAGGCCTTCTCAGCGACCTTAATATCGGCAAAGGGACGTATTCGAACCCATTTTCGAAGAGGGCTATTGCTCCTCAAGATGCATCGGTCTGACTCGGGGTTTGCCGAAGTAAGTGTCGCGGGCAGCCGAGCCCCTTCGCGTTCCAAAATGGCAACTGTGTCTGTGCCTAACACGTGGCAGTTGGTAACCAACTCCCGATCGCTGACCGCAACTGCAGATCCCAATGCGTTCGGAGTGTGGACGATGTACACAGCCTCCGATGCGCGCTCGAACACCTCGCGAGCCCGGAGTTCTGTCCCGTCTGACAAAACCAAGCGAATGCCGCCGGTTTTGCCGGATCTTTCTGTGTCCGACGCTGCAGTAGGGGTCACCCTCGAACTTGGGGCGGTCGGGGGAGATGATGCCTGAGGTGGAGCGCTGAAGCTTGATGCGTAACCTGGGGGCGGCCCAGGGAATGCAACACGTGGATTGGGCTTCGCTCTTGGATTGAGATAGGGCTTTAGCGATAGGCTGTTTGTCATCGCCGTGAAGAGGAAGCCGAACGAATCGACCTGACTTGTCGGAGTGTTGATCACCACGTTGACGATGCCGCTCTGACGGCATTGTGCGCGCGTGTAGAAGTGTCGGTCTCCTGACCGACCAGAGAGAACGAACCAGTCATCTTTCCGAGCTTTGTAATCAACTGTTCGATCTCGTGCCCCGGTGCCAGCAGCGACGGCATCGTAGAAACCATCCATAATCGCGCATCCAGCGTCCTGAGAAATCACGGTGATGAATTCGCCCACCGGCCCGAAGAAGCGGTACCAAAGCGCTCCGTTCTCCCAAACTGGCGCCGTACCCTCGTTAAGCTTTGTTGGCACCCCGACACTGAATCCAATTGCGTCGTCCGTGAGAATCGCCCAGCCGTATTGGTCACGCTTCGCGATAGCTTCCGTCATCAGTTCTACCGCTTGATTGCGCGTCAGGGAGACGCTTGCCGGGTAGCCTTTTGAGGTCAGCCAACCGTTGATCGCGCGCTTGATGAAGCCGCCGAACATTCCGTCGACCATCGCGCCATAGTGGCCAGTCCAGATTAAGGCGTGCTGAACGTCAGCAGTTGTGATGTCGTCGGCCGGAATAGGGCTAGCCCAAGAATAAGGGAATATTCGACCAAGCTGTTGAGCAGCGGCTGGCTCAGAAAGCAAGGTCAGGGTAGTGATCGCTGCAAGGCAGTCTCCAAGCACGCTCGCGATGGCGCCGAACAAACCTCCGGCGCTTCGCCTGCGCTTAGAGGTGCGTTTATGTGCCATCGCCAAATGGTCCCCCGACCTCACCGTCCCTCGCATCATCAACCACAGCGAGTGTCTGAGTCTAGCGTTGTCGCTCAGCGGTACTCCCTGGACGTCGGCCAGCCCCCTGCGAACGGCGTGGCCTACACGCTCGGCAGCATTGCAAGCGGAGCAGGATCGTGACCGCGCCAACCCCTTGGCCCTTTGTCACAGACGCTAAGTTGCCAGCGCTTCGACGATCGCGTCGATGTGTGGGCGGGCGACGTCCAGGCAGGGGAAGCCGGCGGTCTGTTCGTCGAACATAACAGCGAGGTCGGTGCCGGCGAGCAGGATGGTCTCGACGCCGTCACGGTGCTGCAGCGCGGCGGCGATGCGGCGCAGGGCGTCGGCGTCGCCGGGCTCGATGCGGCCGTCGAGGATGCGCTGGTAGGCCTGACCGATGAAGGCGATCTCGTCGGGTTGCGGCTTCACGATCTCGACGTCGGTGAGCATCCCCCAGAGGCTGGCCTGCACGGTATAGACCGAGCCGAACAGCGCGACGCGCTTCGTTCCGCGCGAGCGCAGCTCCGCCGCCAGCGTGTCGACGATGTTGATCAGCGGGATGGGCAAGAGCGGCTTCAGCTGCGCGATGCAGACATGCGGCGTGACGGCGGGAATGACCGCGACCTCCGCGCCGGCGCGCGCCATGCGCTCGATGAAGCTCGCGAGATAGGCCGCCAGCCCGTCGAGGTCGCCGGCGCGCACGAAGCCCTGGCCGCGCTCGACATCGGCATGGACGAAGACGAGATCGGGAACCACGCCGCGCACTCTGCAGGTGGTGGCGATCTTCTCGTAATAGTGGACAGTGGCGTCGACGCCGAGCCCGCCAATAATGCCGACGCAAGACATATCCGAGTCAGTCCATCGTGATGTTGTTGTCGCGGATCACCTGGCCCCAGGCGGCAACCTCGCTCCTGGCGAACTTGTCCATTTCGGCCGGCGTCCAGTCCTTCAGCACGGTGCCGAGCTGATTGGCGCGCTCGCGGGTGATGTCCATCTTCGCGATCTTGCGCATCGCGGTGTTGAGCCGGTCGACGATCGGCTGCGGCGTGCCGCCGGGAACGAACAGCGCGAACCAGCCATCGAGAATGAAGCCTGGCAGGCCGGCCTCCGCCGTCGTCGGGATGTCGGGGAAGGCCGGATGACGCGCCTCGCTGGCGAGCGCGAGCGCCTTCACGGCGCCCGAGCGGATGTGCGCGGAGACCGAGGGCGGCGTGACGATCAGCAGCTCGACCTGTCCTGCCACGAGGTCGGCCGTCGCCGGGCCGGCGCCCTTGTACGGCACATGCACGAGGTCGATGCCGGCCGCCTTGTTCAGCAGCACGCCGCCGAGATGCGGCACCGAGCCTTGGCCGACCGAGGCGAAGTTGAGCTTGCCCGGATTGGCCTTGGCGTAGGCGATGAAGTCCTTGAGGTTGTCGGCCGGCACCTTCCGGGCGATCACGATGACGTGGGGCGCGACCGCACCCATCGCCACGCCGGCGAAGTCGTCGGGTGACCAGTTGAGGTTCCGGATCAGCGCCGGGTTGGCCGCGTGATAGGCCGAATACTGCATCAGCACCGTGTAGCCGTCGGGCCTGGCGCGGGCGACGACGGCGGTGCCGACATTGCCGTTGCCGCCGCCCTTGTTGTCGACGATCACCTGCTGGCCCAGCTCCTGGCTCAAGAGATCCGAATAGAGCCGTGCGACGAGATCGGTGCCACCGGCGGGTGGCGCGGGCACCACCATGGTGACGGTCCGCTCGGGCCAGTTCTGTTGCGCGCGTGCGGGCATTGCGAGCGCCGTGAGCGACAAGGTGAGGGCGGAACGACGGTTCATGTCGGCCAATTGCGCTTCCAGACCTCGACCAGCTCCGGCTTGAGGTCGGCGCGCCGGGCGATGGCGAACAGCCGGGGCGTCTCGCTCTCGAACCAGCCGCGCTTGGGCCTCCACCGGGTCATCACCGAGACGTAAATGTCGAGCGCGGAGAAGCGCTCGCCGAGGAACCACGGCCCCTTGGCCGCCGTCTCGACCTGCCGCCAAAGGCGCTGCGCGTAGGCGTCGGTCGCGGCCCGGAAGGGGTCGCGCGCGGCGTTGACCGATACGAAGCGCGCCGGATCGTCGGCGTACGTGAAGGTCGGATAGATATTGACGACGATGAAGACGAGCCAGCGCAGGAACGCCGCGCGCTCCGGCGCTCCCGGCGCGGGCACCAGCGAGTCGTTGCCGGCGATGTCGGCGAGCAGCAGCGTGATCGCCGCGCTCTCGCTCATGACGGTGCCGTCGGGCAGCACGAGCGTCGGCACCTGCGCGAGCGGATTGACCTTCTCGAGCCGGGCGCGCGCGTCGAGGTCCTTGAACAGGTCGCCCACCGGCTCGAAGGTGAACGGCAACCCGTACCAGGCGAGCTGCGCCTCGACCAGCGAGGAGCCCCATCCCGCCCGGCCGTAGAGCCTGTAGGTGCTCATGCGATCAAGGCTTCTGCAGCGGCTGGATCAGCCCCGATGTGTCCCAGCGGCCGCCGCCGCGCTCCTGCACGCGACCATAGAACTGGTCGACCAGCGCGGTGAGCGGCATCTGCGCCTTCCAACGCTTGCCCTCCGCCATGGCGATGCCGAGGTCCTTGCGCATCCAGTCGACGGCAAAGCCGTAGTCGAACTTGCCGGCGATCATGTTCTGCCAGCGGTTCTCCATCTGCCAGCTCTGCGCCGCGCCCTTGGAGATCGCAGCCATCACCTTGTCCATGTCGAGCCCGGCGCGTTGGCCGAGGTTGAGCGCCTCGGCAAGGCCCTGGACGATGCCGGCGATGCACATCTGGTTCATCATCTTGGTGATCTGGCCCGAGCCCGGCGGTCCGATCAGCGTGATCGCCTTGGCATAGGCGTCGGCCACCGGCTTGGCCTTGTCGAATGGCTGCTGCTCGGCGCCGCACATCACGGTGAGCTGGCCGTTCTCGGCACCGGCCTGGCCGCCCGACACCGGCGCATCGATGAAGTCGACGCCGATTTTCTTGCCGGCGGCATGGAGCTCGCGCGCGACATCTGCCGAGGCGGTGGTGTTGTCGAAGAAGATCGTGCCCTTGCCCATCCCGGCAAACGCACCAGTCTCGCCCAGCACGACCGCACGCAGGTCGTCGTCGTTGCCGACGCAGCAGAACACGATCTCCTGGCCGGCCGCCGCCTCCTTGGGAGTCTTCGCGGCCTTGCCCTTGTGCTTCTGCGTCCAGGCCTCGGCCTTGGCGAAGGTTCTGTTGTAGACGGTCACGTCGTGGCCCTTGGCGGCAAGATGCCCAGCCATCGGAAAGCCCATTACGCCCAGTCCGAGAAACGCCACCTTCGCCATCGCATCTTCCTCCGCATTCAGGAGCCGGGAGCATAGAGCAGCACGGCGATGGCTGCGACTCCCACCAGCAGAGGCGGCAGGGCGAGCGGCCAGGCGCGCCGGTAGAGCTCGGCATCCGACACCGCGTGCGCGAGCAGGCCGACACCCATCGAAACGCGGATCGGCGAGAGCATGGTGAGGTTGGTGCAGACGCTGTTCTGGACGGCGGCGATCCAGGCCGGATCGACCGCGACGGCGCGGGCGAGCGCGGTCACCATCGGCATCAGCATCGCATTGCCGGCCGAGCCGCCGCCGGTCAGGAAGCCGCCCATGCCGGCGAACAGCGGCACGCTCAGGACAGCGCTGCGGCCCGCCGCGGAACGCAGCGCCTCGGCGATCTGCTGCGCCATGCCCGAGCCGACATAGAGCTCAGCCATCACCACGAACGCCAAGGTGACAGCGCAGGACCGCCACGCGCCGCGTGCCGTGTCGACGACGGTGCGGCCGATCGAGGCGCGCGCTGTGAACAGCACGACGAGCCCGATCGAGATCAGCCAGAAGCCCGGTGCGTAGAGCGGCGCGAAGGCCGGCTGGTTGTCGTAGGGTTTCAGCGCCCAGAGCGGCCGCAGGAGATCGCGCAGCGGCGGCACCAGCCGGGTCGCGCACAGCGCGACGGTCAGCGCGACGTAGGGCGCATTGCGATGGAGCGCGGCGCGCAGGCCGGCGAGATCCGGCCGCTCGTCGCGCCAGAAGCGCAGGGCGAGCAGCGCGGCAAGCGGCGCCGCACCGGCGATCTCGACGTCGGTGTGGCGGTTGGCGAGCCAGATCAGCGCCAGCAGGAGAGTCGTCCAGGCAACGTCGTCGATCTTCTGCGCCGCCGAGACGGGCACACCCGCCTGCCGCGCGAAGCGCCAGTAGAGCAGCAGGTAGAAGACGTGCATCGGTACCTGCAGCAGCGACGAGCCGAGGCCGAGCGCACTCGGGGTCAGGCCGGCCAGCGTGGCGCCGACCGTCGTGCCGGTGGCGAGAGCGCCCCACGGCACCAGCGACTGGCTGTAGAGGCCGAGCACCAGCATCGGTACCCCGCCCAGCCCGAGCCGCCGCAGGGCGGCAATGGCGATGATGTACCCCACGCCGAAGCCGGTGACCGCCTCGGCAAACGGCGCCAGCAGAAAGCAGACCGACCACAGCCGACGTGGCGTCGCTGTGTGCGCCTCGCTGCCGGCGGTCGGGTGGTGCGCGAGCGTGCAGCGGTGGAAGAACATGCCCGAGGCGATGATGGCGATGACCTGCCAGGCGAGCCAACCGCCTGCCGGCACTTCGCGGAGCCACAACCGGACCACGGCGCCCATGCCACCGTCCGGCCACAGCAGCGCCGCCGAGACCGCGAGCGTGGCGGCAAGCCCGGCCAACCCGGCGATCAGGGCACCGACCCGGCCCGAGGCCAGAAGGCCTAGAACGAGCAGCAAGGGGAGCAGGGCGAGTGTCGTCGTCATGGCCTTGCGCGGCTCGCCCCTTTCGCCTAGAACCCGCGGCCTGTGCCCCGATAGCTCAGCTGGTAGAGCACGTCATTCGTAATGATGGGGTCGGCGGTTCGATTCCGTCTCGGGGCACCATTTTCCGTCCAGCCTGGTTCTTTGTCGTCCGCGCACGTCCGCCGGTTGCTCAGAACCCTCGTAAATCAAGCATTTAAGCGTATATTCATGCCCGGCACGGTTCGCGACCGTCCGCGGGCATCCGGCCTTTCTGGGTACACTCTGGGTACACTTGAAAGGGCGGGTACACTGGCGGTCCGCAGTTTGCGAGGGACCACTCCCATGGATGAACTGAGCGATACGAAAATCCGCAACGCCAAGCCGGCGGATAAGGAATACACGATTGCCGACGGCCAGGGCCTTAGCGTCGTGGTGCGGCACAACGGGACCAAGCTCTGGCTCTACCGGTACCGTTTCGGCGGCAAACGCAAGAACATGTCCTTCGGCACCTTCCCCGGCGTTGGCCTCAGGGCCGCGCGCGACAAGCGCCACGCCGCCGAGAAGTTGCTCGATCAAGGGCAGGACCCGGCCGCACTGCGTGAGGCGAAGCGAAAGGACGACGAGAAGCACAAGCACACCTTTCGTGCAGTCGGCGAGGAATGGGTGACCAAGAAGCTCGAAAAGGAAAACAAGGCCAAAGCGACGATCAAGCGGGAACGCTGGAATCTCGGTCAGCTCAATCGCGAGGTTGGCGATCGACCGTTGTGCGAGATCGAGCCGCCCGAGTTGGTGACGGCAATGCGGCGCGTCGAAGCCCGCGGCCGATACTATACAGTCGGCCGGCTGCGCTCGACGGCCTCGCGGGTCTTCCAATTTGGAATTGGCGCGTCGTATTGCAGCAGCGACCCAACCCGTGATTTGAAGCACGCGCTTACCAAGGCACCCAAGGGCAATCCGCGCCCGGCGCTGACCGACCCGGACGACGTCGGAGAACTGATGCGCCGGATTGAAGTTTACGACGCCAAAAACGGAGGGTTAGTGCGCTATGCGCTCAAGCTGATCGCCTTGACCATGGTGCGGCCCGGCGAGCTGCGGCTAGCGGAGTGGACCGAATTCGACGAGACGAACCGAATATGGCTGATCCTCGCCGGGAAGATGAAGATGCGCGATGATCACGAAGTGCCTCTCTCCCACCAGGCGCTCGCTATCCTTGCGAAGCTGCGACCTTTGACCGGCCGATGCCGCTACTTATTCTCATACGATGATGCTGTGCCTATGTCCGACAACACGCTCAACAAGGCTCTACGGATCATGGGCTACGCGACCGGTCCCGGTGGCGACCACTGCGCGCACGGCTTCCGCTCGACGGCGTCGACCTTGCTCAACGAGGAGGGCGCGTTTGACGGCGATGTAGTGGAATCCCAACTTGCCCATGTCACGGAGGAAAAAAAGCGGCGGCGTCGCGACGATGTGGTGCGGCGGCAGCTTGGCAAGGGCGATAAGAACAAGATTCGCGGCATCTATAACCGTGCGGCCTATTGGACCGAGCGCGTGCGTTTAATGCAGCATTGGGCCGATCGGCTGGATAGCCTGCGCGACGGGAAGCGCTTTGTGTCGCTAAGTAGGTCCGCAGCCTAGCTTGCTCTTGATTCGACCCTGGGGAGCGAGGCGTGATATTCGTCCACGCTGTCGAGGTCGATCATGGTCTTGCCGCCCATTTTGTAGGCCCTGATCCGCCGCTGGGCGATCAGCTCATAAGCCTTGGTCTTTCCGAATTTGCCATAGCGGCAACCGCCCTTGAACTCGACGAGTCGGCGCTGCTGACTGTGGTCATTGTTAATCATGGTTCGTGTAAGTGCTTCGATAATTTCCGCCATGATCGGATCAAGATCCCCTGGACGAGGCGGTATTTCCATGCCGCGACTTGGTGTTGACACGTGCTTGCCGGGAAGGGGGCGTCTTTGGAGAAGCTGGTGGCGTTCCGGCTGATCTTGTTTCGACGACATCGGCACCAAGCCCATTGCCTAGGATACGTCGATCTACACCGCCAACAGTGCCGAACAAAAGGGTCTCTGACGCCGCCGCTAACTCCAGCGTGCTGTAGAGTGCAATTCGGACGGACCGGAAGCGATGTTGGCAGAACGGTTGAAGGGGTCTTTGATACGATGCCAACGTGGTAGCGTCTTCGGTTAGGCGACCCACCTGAGATAAGGGTGGGCCGTTTGCAGCGGGTTCAGCTTGGTCTGGCGGTGTGTTGCCGTCTTGGCGTTGCTCTTGCGTCTGCTCAACAGAGAGCGAGTGGCTGGTCCTTACAGAAGATCAGGAACTGAGCCCGACGGAGGCCTCGACCATCGTCGGCTTCTCGCGCCCGCTCGTCGTTCATCGCATGGACGTCGCTCAAGGATGTGCTGGCGTTGAAATCGAGGCTCGACGCAGCGCAACTCGATGGTGGCCCTCGCGGCAGATGCCGAGGATCTCAATCTGCGCTGCGGCCTTTGATCCTGTCGTCGCAATCTATGACGTTTTCGGGGGCGGACTCACAACCAAGATCCATGTTGTCGGACCGAAGCTGAGAAGGTCGAGATCGCCGTATGTCGAGCTGGCCGAAATGGCATCGATTCCAGTCGGCGAAGATGCTCAACTCGTTCTTCGAGGTGTAGTCCATCGACGGGCCGAGATAGTGCTGGCTAGCGTCCGCATCCCCCGACCAAAGCGCGATCGGACATCCGGCATAGGCCAGGATCTGGCGGATCGACAGCGCATGACCGGCCGCTATGGCCTGGGCCACGACTGTCGACACGGCCTGCAGACCTTGTTCGGGATGGCCTTGCACCCAGCCGTGCCAGGAAGGCGTGGCCGGCCAGTGCTCGGTTGGCCCGGAACCGGATGATGGTAGAGCTTGCGCTGAGTTCGGAACGCCGGCCACCACGCGTTCGAGGTGGCGTCGCGCCTCTCCCTGGTTCCCCAGAAGATTGCAAGTGTTGATCGTGTCCATGCCATGAGCGTGTGCCGATCGCTGGCCGCGAAACAGACCGCCGCTTCTGCGGAGCATAACCGCAGCCCTCGCTCGGTTTCGCCGCTCGAGGTCGGTCAGAAGTCCGTGATCAAGAGCGAAGTGGCTTGAGAAAGCGTGGAGCTGCCGGGCGTAGTACGGCGATGGTCTCGCGTGACCCGCGTTGCAGTGGCTTGTCGCGTCGGACGACAATGCCGACGTGGCGGTTGAGAGGAGGGGTCATGCCCTGGATGCGCAATCCCTAGGATTGATGTCCGACAGCCATTCGCGGGACGATACCGTTTTCCAGACCAACTCGCGCGACTTACTTGATGGCTTCTACGCTGCCAAGCTTCTTGATCGGCCTCACGGACTGGCCCGCAGCAGTGAACCAATCGTCGATGATCCGGCGCATCTGCGCGCCCGGCTCATATGAAAGCACGGAAAGTCGCGACAGGACTTCGGCTGTCACTACGCGCGGAAGAACAGGTCCCTCGGGCGAGGACGGGACGAAAAGTTCATCTTCGAAAAGCGGGGAGATATCGAACATTCGTCCCGCGGCGGGCAAAGAGACGAGGCCGAGGTCCAGCGCATTGTCTTCGATTTGCCGAAGCACATCGCTGACGGTACCGGTCGTGACGAAGATCTCGAGGCCATCGAACCGACGGCGCAGCATGCGCAGCACGGCTGGCGCGAAGGGTATGCTGGCCGTCGCACCCGCGTCGATCCGGACTTTGCCGATCATTCCTTTCGCGTACGGCGCCATTTCCGCTTCGGCGTTCGCCATCGCATCGAGGACCATGCGGGCATAAGTGAGGAGAACCGCGCCGGCCGAGGTCGGGTGCGCCTTTCGGCCCACACGCTCGATCAGGCGCACCCCAAAGCGCTTTTCGAGCAGCCGGATCTGCTGGCTAACGGCGGGTTTCCTGAGGCCGAGATGATCTCCGGCCGCCGTGAAGCTGGCCCGTTCGATCACCTCCGAGAACGTCCGGAGCTGGTCGAACGTAATGCCGCGCATCCCCGGGTTGATCATCGTCGATAGCATCCTACATCCTTGCGTCCATTGTGACGTGGTCCGGCATCCCGATACCATCGTGCAATAGGTGTCGCTCGAGGTCGGGAGCACCCTGCAAGCTCTGGACCTAACAGGTCGGAACAGGAGGAGCGCATGGCGAGCGAGGCGAAATACGCAAAGACCGACGAGGCGCTGAAGCGGCTGACGCCTGAGCAGTACCAGGTCACGCAGCAGAGTGGCACCGAACGGCCGGGCACGGGTGAGCTGTTGCACAACAAGGAGCCGGGCATCTATGTCGATATCGTGTCGGGCGAACCGTTGTTCGCTTCGTCCGACAAGTACGAATCAGGATGCGGCTGGCCGAGCTTCACCAAGCCGATCGAGCTCGCGAATGTCAGCGAGCTGGTGGATACGACGCACGGCATGCGGCGAACCGAAGTGCGCTCCACGCACGGCGACAGCCATCTCGGCCATGTCTTCCCCGACGGCCCGCGGGACCGCGGTGGCCTGCGCTACTGCATCAACTCGGCCTCGCTCCGCTTCGTTCATCGCGACGACATGCAGGCGGAGGGCTATGGCGCCTATTTCGACCAGGTGGAGGACGTACGATGACCGAAGAGCGCGCAGTGCTGGCCGGCGGCTGCTTCTGGGGCATGCAGGATCTGATTCGCAAGCAACCCGGAGTCTTGTCGACGCGGGTGGGCTATACCGGAGGGCATGTTGCCAACGCGACCTATCGCAGGCACGACGGCCATGCGGAGGCCATCGAGATCATCTTCGATCCCGCGAAGACGAGCTACCGCAATCTCCTGGAGTTCTTCTTCCAGATCCACGATCCCTCGACCTTGAATCGACAGGGCAACGACCGCGGCACCAGCTATCGCTCGGCGATATTCTACACGACCGAGGAGCAACGGCGCATCGCCGAGGACACGATCGCCGACGTCGACGCGTCCGGACTGTGGCCCGGCAAGGTCGTGACCGAAGTTACGCCCGGCAGGGACTTCTGGGAAGCCGAGCCGGAGCATCAGGACTACTTGGAGCGCAGCCCAAACGGATACACCTGCCACTTTGTCAGGCCGGGGTGGAAGCTGCCCCGACGTACCGGGGCAGCCGCCTGAAGTATATGCGGCAGCAGAACTAGGCCGCTCCTCGCTTCCAAAGGAGCGGCCGGGGCGCGAAGCCGAGCTTCGCCTTGGCCCGCTTGTTGGAAGCCCCCGTCGGGCTGCTGTGGTAGTAGACCGCTTCCTCTCCCACCGCTTTGAGCGCCTCTGCTATGCTGATGCGTGACGGCTCCGGCGCGTCTACCGAGCGCGCGAACGCCGGCAGCCATTCGGCGACGGGCAGCGGATCGTCGTCCACGATGTTGTAGGTCCCCGGCTTGCCGCCCAGGGCAGCGACCGTTGCCGCCATGGCGTCGTTGATGTGGATGAACGACCAGATCGAGTTGCCCTTGACAATGATCCTCGACTGCCGGTTGCGCACCATATCGGCGACCGCACCGTCCGGGCGGTACCAAGTGCCGGGACCGTAGAAGAAACCGTAGCGCAGAACGACGCCTTCCATGCCCGCCGAGGTCAGCACACGCTCCCCTCAGGCGGCCGTGACGCGGGTGCTGTTGCCGATCTCACCGAGCGCATCGAGGCGGAGGAGCGCCGCCTCGTCGGCGAGCTGCCCGACGGGAGCATCGAGATAGAAGCCGCGCGACTGCGGAATGTAGCGCCTCACGTCCAGCTCCTCGGCCGCTGAAGGCAGATTCTTGCCACCCTCACGATGCAGACGGTGTCGTCGGGCAGGGACTTGATGACGGTCGCCGGATTGGCCGGCAGCCTGGTCATCTGGTCAATGACTACGTCCGGCGCTACCCCTTTGATCGCCTGGCGCACGGTCTTGGCGTCGAAAACGTCCGCGGTGGAGAACGGCTACTCCCAACTCGCGGATCCGATCGCTGCCTCGCCCGGCGCGGGTCATGCCTGTCACCTGATGGCCTAGCGTGCACAACGCCCGGACGAGAGGAAGTGCCACGGCGCCTGTGGCGCCGCGACGAAGATCTTCATGCCGCGCTCCAGTCTTCGCAACCTGACCCTACCCAGAGATCATCGATGACCCGCCGCACGAAAACGTCGTGGGGATGACGCCTTCGGTCGCCTACGGCTCGCTACGACGTCATCCCCACGGCGCTGCCGCTACCCCACAGTTTGAGACACGACCGATTAACGTAGCCCGTGGTCGCAAGCGCCTGAAGCTAGAGCTTCCCGCTGGGACACTTATCCATCGCCGGTCAGTGACTTTCTCGCCTGCTCATTGAGTCTTCACCAGGATATTTGCAGGAGGTCGCGACAATGTTTTCGTCAGCTGGCCGAAAGTGCGATGCATCAGTGCGCCACCGGCGCCTTGCCGCCGAGCTTCACGTTGCGCAGGGTGAGCGCAAGAGGCACAGCCGCGAGCGAGATCAGCATCAGGACCCAGAAGGCATCGATGTAGGCCAGGAAGGATGCCTGCGCTTGTAGCTGCTGCCCGATCCATCCGATCGCCTGGCCCTTCGCCTGCAACGGCGCGCTGCCGTGGCCGGCAAAGAACTCGGTCACTTGCCGCAGCGTCTCCTGATACGCGCTGCTCGACGGGATCGCATGCTCGACCAGCCGGCTCTGGTGGAACTGCTCGCGGTGGGTGAGGACGTTGGACACCAGTGCGACGCCGAGAGATCCGCCGGTGTTGCGCGCCACGTTGATCAGGGCGGAGGCCTGGTCGATCTTGTCCGGCCGGATTCCGTCGTAGGACGCGGCAGTGATCGACAGGAAGATCAGCGGCAGCCCCAAGCCCAGCAGCATGCGCGACTGCGCCAAATACCAGAAGCCGACATCGCCGTAGACGGCCGTCAACTGGTACATCGACACCGCGATGAGCGTCGCCCCCGTGACGATGAGGTACTTCGGCTGGATCCGGGTGAGCATACGACCGGTGATGAACATCATGGCCATGGTCACCAGGCCGCCGGGCGACAGGACGAGGCCGGCCCAGGTCGCGGTATAGCCGAGATCCTGCTGGACGAGCTGGGGCAGGAACTGGGTGGTCGCGAGCAGGATGGCGCCGGTCGCCAGCATCACGAGGAAGCAGGCGCCGAACTGGCGCGACGCGACCATCCGGAGATCGATCACCGGATTGCGCTGGCGCAGCTCCCACGGGATCATGAGCAGGAATGCCGCGCCGCAGACGATCGCGACCGCGACGATGAAGCCCGAGCCGAACCAGTCGTCCTCGAGCCCGCGATCGCACAGCACTTCCAGGGCGCCGAGGAACGTCGCGACCAGCGCGAAGCCGATGATGTCGAACCTGCGCCCCTCCTGCTGCAGGCGCCGCCGCTCCTCGACCTGCGCCGGCGTCTCGCGCAGCAGCACGGCAATCGCCACGACGGCGAATGCGCCCACCGGGCCATTGATCAGGAAGCACCAATGCCAGGAGATGTTGTCCGCCAGCCAGCCGCCGAGCGTCGGCCCGACGACGGGCGCCACCACCACGGCCACGCCGAACAGCGCAAAGGCCTGGCCGCGCTTCGCCGGCGGGAAAGAGTCGGCGAGGATCGATTGCGAGACCGGCACCATGCCGCCGCCGGCGATTCCCTGGAGGACCCGGAATGCCAGCAAGGCCTGCAGGTTCCAGGCAAGGGCACAGAGCACCGAGCTTACGGTGAACAGCGCGAGGCAGGCCATGAAGAAGCGCTTGCGGCCGATGCGCTGGACGAGAAAGGCGCTGGCCGTGAGGGCGATCGCGTTGGACACCAGGTAGGTCGTGATCACCCAGGAGGCTTCGTCCTCGCTCACGCCCAGCCCGCCCGCCATGTAGGGCAGGGCGACGTTCGCGATCGTGGTGTCGAGGACCTCCATGAAGGTGGCGATCGCCACCACCACGGCGATCAGCCAGGGATTGGGAGCGCGGGTCACAGCCATTCTCCCAGGCGTTCGATGAGCGAAGGCTTGGCGTCGGTCCGCACCGTGGGCAGCACCGACATGCCCGGCCCGAGCGCGACGTCGGTCGGCGCATTGTCGATGACGATTTTCACCGGCACGCGCTGGACGATCTTGACGTAGTTGCCGGTGGCATTCTCCGCCGGCAGCAGCGAGAACGCCGTGCCGGATCCAGGCTGCACGCTGGCGACGCGGCCGCGGATCGTCCGCTCCGGATAGGCGTCGATCTCGAAGCGAACCGGCTGTCCCGGGCGCAGCGCGTCGAGCTGCGTCTCCTTGAAGTTCGCGGTGACCCAGATCTCGTCGGGCACGAACATCGTCAGGCTGGTTCCGGCCTGCGCGAACTGTCCGACCGCGGCGCCGAGCTGGACGATGCGTCCCGGCTGCGCCGCGGTGACGGTCGTATAGGAGAGGTTGAGCCGCGCCTGGTCGCGTTGGTCCTGCGCCTCGCGAAGGCTCGCAATGGCGCTGCTGCGCTGCGCCTCGAGCGCGTCGAGCTGCCGCCGGGCGACCATGACGTTGGCCTGAGCGCTGCCCAGGGCGGCCTGTTGCTGGGCCAACTCGGCTACGGTCAGGTCTCCGGTCTGCCGGCTGGACCACCCTTCCTTGGTCAGCGTCCCGTAGCGCTCGGCCTGCTGGCGGGCGTACACCAGCCGCGCCTCGGCCTGCCTGACCTGCGCCTCGCTCGCGGTGACCTGGGCCTGCGCCACCTCGATCTGGGCGGCGATGTTGCTCACGCCGGCGTCGGCGGCCGCGACCTGCGCCTCCGTCTGCGCCAGGGCGACGCGATAGTCGCGGTCGTCGATCCGGGCGATCACGTCGCCGGCCACGACATGCTGGTTGTCGGTGACGGGCACGGCCGTGATGTAGCCCGGCACCTTGGGGGCGACGGCGAATTGGCGGGCGGCGATGAAGGCATCGTCCGTCGACACGAAGCGCCGGCTGTAGTCGAAATAAAGTCCGCCGGCCGCTATGGCGGAGAGCAGGGCGAGGGCGCCGATCCCGGCGAGGATGGCGCGGCGGGATACGAGCCGCCGCCGCTGCCGCGGCTCGGGCGCTTCGGGCTTGGCTGCATCGGCAGGCCGTGGCTCGAGTGGCGGCAGGCGCAGAAGCGGAACCACGGTGACGGAGCTGTTGGGCGGCATTTGACGTCTCCCCTCGCAAAAGTTGTGGTGCGATCTGACGAGGCGGAGGATAGGGGGCGCAGGACCGGCGACAATTCAGCCAGTGGTCTCGCGTGCGCATACTTTCGTATAGACGGGTGCGTGCTCGTGCCAAAAGACATGGGGAAGCAATCGCGTCGACTGCTTCCCCGGTCTCGTCGTCGGCGGTTACCGGTCGACGTTCAGCGTTTCACGAAGGCGAGGATATCCGGGTTGAGCACGTCGGGATGGATGGTCAGCATGCCGTGCGGATAGCCCGGATAGACCTTCAGGGTGCCGTTCTTCAGCAGCTTGATCGAGAGGCGCGCCGCATCGTCGATCGGCACCACCTGGTCATCGTCGCCATGCAGGATGAGCGTCGGCACCTGGATGGCCTTCAGGTCGTCGGTCTGGTCGGTCTCTGAGAAGGCCTTGATGCCATCGTAGTGCGCCTTGGCGCTGCCAATCATGCCCTGGCGCCACCAGTTCTGGACCACACCTGGCGAGGTCCTCGCGTTGGGCCGGTTGAAGCCGTAGAACGGACCGGAAGCGACATCCAGATAGAACTGGGACCGGTTGTCGGCCAGCGCCTTGCGGAAGCCGTCGAACACCTCGATCAGCGTGCCGCCGGGGTTGCTCGCGGTCTTCACCATGAGCGGCGGAACGGCGCTCACCAGAACGGCTTTGGCAACGCGACCCTGCGGCTCGCCGTACCGAGCGACATAGCGGGCGACCTCGCCGCCGCCGGTCGAATGCCCGATGTGAACGGCGTTCCTGAGATCGAGATGCTCGGTTATCGCCGACGTATCGGCCGCGTAGTGGTCCATGTCGTGGCCGTCGTCGACCTGCGCCGAGCGGCCATGGCCGCGCCGGTCGTGCGCGATGACCCGGTAGCCGTGCTGGACGAAGAACAGCATCTGGTTGTCCCAGTCGTCCGCCGAGAGCGGCCAGCCGTGATGGAAGACGATCGGCTGCGCATCCCTGGGGCCCCAGTCCTTGTAGAAGATCTCGACGTTGTCTCTGGTGGTGACGAAACTCATGGCTCGTATCCTTTCAGCTGATGTCGGCTGGACCAATCTGATGGGCCTTCGTGTCGGCGTCTTTCAGGCGCGCCCTTCCTGTTTCCGGAATGCAGGATGGGAATGCGGTCACGCCGACGGGACGGGGTTTGGCGCGCGCGCCTGGTTGCGCGGCCCGAGACGCGCCGAGAGGCGGTCGAGGTAGAGGAAGACGACCGGCGTGGTGTAAAGCGTGAGGACCTGCGACAGCAGGAGCCCGCCGACGATGGCGTATCCGAGGGGTTGGCGGATCTCCGATCCGGCGCCGGTGCCGAGCATCAGCGGCACGCCACCGAGCAGCGCCGCCGTGGTCGTCATCAGGATCGGGCGGAAGCGCATCACGCAGGCGCGGTAGATCGCCTCCGCCGCGCCGACCTTCTCGTTGCGTTCAACCTCGAGCGCGAAGTCGACCAGCATGATGCCGTTCTTCTTGACGATTCCGATCAGCAGGATGATGCCGATGATGGCGATCACGCTGAGATCCATGTGCACCGCCATCAGCAGGAGCAGCGCGCCGATGCCGGCCGACGGCAGCGTCGACAGGATGGTGATCGGATGGATCGCGCTCTCGTACAGGACGCCGAGGATGATGTAGACCACGACCAGCGCCGCGGCGACCAGCAGCGGCGTGCCCGACAGGGAGGACTGGAAGGCCTGCGCGTTGCCCTGGAACGATGTGGCCAGCGCAGCGGGCTTGTGCAGCTGCTGCTCCATCTGGCGGACGGCGGTGATCGCGTCGCCCAGCGCTACGCCCGGCTTCAGGTTGAAGGAGATCGTGACCGACGGGAACATGCCCTGGTGGTTGACGATGATCGGCGAGGGCCGGACGTCGCTGTTGACCAGCGTGCTGAGCGGGACTTGCTGGGCGGTCGCGGAGCCGAGGTAGATGTCGCGTAGCGCCTGCGGGCCGTACTGGAAGCGCGGCTCGACCTCGAGCACGACATGGTACTGACTGAGCGGCGTGAACATGGTCGAGACGATGCGCTGGCCGAAGGCGTCGTCGAGCGTGTTGTCGATGGCCGACGGCAGGATGCCGAAGGTCGAGGCGACCTCGCGATTGACCGACACGTTGAGCATCGGGCCGCCATTCGCCTGGTCGCTGGCGACATCGGTGATGCTGGGGATCGCGCGCATACGGTCGACGAACCGCGCCGCCCAGCGGGCGAGCTCGGCCGGGTCGGCGTCGCTCAAGGTGTACTGGTACTGCGTCTTGGCCAGCCGTGCGCCGATTGAGATGTCCTGGGTCGCCTGCATGTAGAGGGTGATGCCCTGGATGCGGGCGAGCGGCGTGCGCAGCCGGTCGATGACCTGGCCCGCGCTGGCGTCGCGCTGCTCGCGCGGCTTTAGCATGATGAAGACACGGCCCTGGTTGAGCGTCGCGGTCGGCCCGCCCGGACCGATGTAGCTCACGACCGAGTCGATGGCCGGATCCTTCAGCAGGACGTCGACCAGCGCCTGCTGGCGCTGCGACATCGCGTCGAACGAGATGTCCTCCGAAGCCTGGGTGACGCCCTGGAGCTGCCCGGTGTCCTGCTGCGGGAAGAACCCCTTGGGAATGACGACATAGAGGTAGCCGGTCAGGGCGACGGTGCCCAGCATCACCATCAGGGTGGCGAAGCGATGGCGCAGGACCACCCGCAAGCCCATGGCATAGACCGAGAGGAGGGCATCGAAGCCCTGCTCGAACGCGCGGTAGAGCGCACCATGCCGGCGGCGGCTATCGTCCTTCAGCAGCCTCGCGCACAGCATCGGCGTCAGGGTTAGGGAGATGACGAGCGACAGGATCAGCGAGGCCGAGAGCGTGACGGCGAACTCCTGGAACAGCTTGCCGACATAGCCGCCCATCAGGAACAGCGGGATGAACACCGCGATCAGCGACAGGGTGATCGACACGATCGTGAATCCGATCTCGCCCGAGCCCTTGAGGGCCGCCTCCATCGGGCTCAGCCCCTCCTCGAGATGGCGCACGATGTTCTCGATCACGACCACCGCATCGTCGACCACGAAGCCGACGCCGATCGACAGCGCCATCAGCGAGAGGTTGTCGAGGCTGTAGCCCAGCGCATAGATCACCGCGAAGGTGCCGATCAGCGACAGGGGCACGGTGATGGCCGGGATCACGGTGGCCCAGAAGTTGCGCAGGAAGACGAAGATCACCATCACGACCAGCGCCACGGTCAGCAGCAGGGTGAACTGCACGTCGGCCACGGAAGCGCGGATCGTGGTCGTCCGGTCGGCCGCGATGGTCACTTTGATGGCCGGCGGCATGGAGGCCTGGAGACGCGGCAGCAGCGCCTTGATGCGATCGACCGTCTCGATGACGTTGGCGCCGGGCACGCGCTGGACTGCCAGGATGACGGCACGCTGGCGGCCGAACCAGCCGGCCAGCAAGTTGTTCTCGGGGCCCTGGATGGCGCGGCCGATGTCGCGGATGCGCACCGGCGAGCCATTGCGGTAGGCCACGATCAGCGCTTCGTAGGCTTCGGGCGTGAGCAGCTGGTCGTTGGTGTTCAGTGTGTAGGTCTGGCGCGGGCTGTTGAGCGTGCCCTTGGGCAGGTCGACGTTGGCCTGGGCGATCACGTTGCGGACGTCCTCCAGCCCGATGCCGCGCGCCGCCAGCGCCTGCGGATTGACCTGAATGCGGATCGCGGGCTTCTGCTGGCCGCCGATGCCGACGAGGCCGACGCCGGAGATCTGCGATATCTTCGGCAGCAGGATGTTCTCGGCATAGTCGTCGATGGTTGTCAGCGGCAGGGTGTCCGAGGTGAGCGCGATCAGCATGATCGGCGTCTCGGCCGGGTTCACTTTCCGGATGGTCGGCGGGTAGGGGATATTGATCGGCAGAAATGGGCTCGCGGCATTGATTGCCGCCAGCACGTCGACCGCGGCGCTGTCGACCGTGCGCGAGAGCTCGAACTGGACGGTCACCGAGGTCACGCCCAGCGCGCTGGTCGAGGTGAGCTGCGTCACGCCCGGGATCTGGCTGAGCTGCCGCTCGAGCGGTGTGGCGACGGTCGACGCCATGGTCTGCGGATCGGCGCCGGGCAGCTGGGCACTGACCTGGATGGTCGGAAAGTTCACGTTGGGCAACGCGGCCACCGGCAGCAGCGGATAGGCGGCGAGGCCACACAGCAGCAGCCCCGCCATCAGAAGAATGGTGGCGATCGGGCGGCGGATGAAGGGTGCCGAGAAGTTCATGGCACGACGCTCTGGACGGCGCTCTGCTCCCTGGCCTGCTGCGCTGCCTTGCCGTGCAGCTCCCGGACGGGACTGCCCTCGGTCAGCCGGAACTGGCCGTCGATGACGACGGTCTCGCCGGCGGCGAGGCCCCGGTCGATCAGCGCCTGGCCCTCGCTGATCTGCGCCACGGTGACGGCGCGCACATGCGCCTGCCCGTCGGAAGAAATCACGTAGACATAGGCCCCGTCCTGCCCTGGCTGCACCGCCGGCGCCGGGATGGTGAGGCCGTTCTTGCGCGTGTCGATCAGCAGCCGGACGTTGACGAGCTGGCCCGGCCACAGCCGGTGAGCCTTGTTCTCGAAGGTCGCCTTGAGCTGGACCGTGCCGGTGGTCTGGGCGATCTGGTTGTTGACCAACTGCAGCGTGCCTTGCCCCAGCTCGATCTTCTCGTCCTGGCTGTAGGCCAGCACCCGCAGAGGACCCTTGGCCATCTGCATCTGGATCCGCAGCAGTTCGCCCTGCGGCAGGGTGAAGAGAAGCGAGATCGGCTCGATCTGGGTGACCACGACCAGGCCGTTGGGATCGGTTGGATGGATGATGTTGCCGACGTCGATCTGGCGGACGCCGGTCACGCCCGGGATCGGCGAGGTCAGCCGGGTGTAGCTGAGCTGCACCTCGGCCTGGGCGACCATCGCCTGGTCGGCTTTCACCGTTGCCTGCAGCTGCTCGACCTGCGCCTTCTGCGTGTCGGACAGTTGCGACGAGGCGTAGCCTTTGCTCTGCAGGTCGGTGTAGCGGCCGAGATTGGCGATGGCGTTGCCAAGCTGCGCCTTGTCCCGGTCGAGATTGGCGGAGACCTGGTCGAGCTGCGCCTTGTAGGGCCGCGGGTCGATCTCGGCCAGCAGGTCGCCGGTCCTGACGGTCTGGCCCTCGGTGAAGGCGATCCTGACGAGCTGCCCTTGAATCTGGCTGCGCACGACGGCGGTGTTGTAGGCGATCACGGTGCCTACGCCGCGCAGGTAGATCGGCACGTCATGGCTCGTCACGGCGGCCGCGACGACGGGGATGGCGGGCGGTGCTGCCGGCGCCGCTGCAACTGCCTTGCCCGGCTTGGCGTGCATCGCTGCATAGAGCCCGCCGGTTCCCGCCAAAGCCGCCAGCGAGAGAATTCCGATCAGAATGGCTGTGCGTTTCATCGTTCGGCTCCTCGCCTTCGGTTCAGCAGCTGCCGGGAGCCAGGGCGCTGCTCGCGTCGGGGCA
Source organism: Reyranella sp. (assembly GCF_965279465.1). NCBI lineage: Bacteria > Pseudomonadati > Pseudomonadota > Alphaproteobacteria > Hyphomicrobiales > Reyranellaceae > Reyranella > Reyranella sp. The sequence goes on along the minus strand of NZ_OZ257242.1, from coordinate 173,408 downwards.
GGCGGCGCTGATCCCTGACGGCGCCGAGGGCGAGACGAACGGCATCGAGGGCGGGATTGAGGGCGCCGCCGGACTGAGGCCAGCCAATCCCAGCTCGACGGAACCGAGAGGTATGCCGGCACGGCCGGTGATCGTGGGAAGAGTCGACGCCGTCAATGGAAGTGCGTTGCCCGCCATGTCGCAGGCCGCCGGGGGCGCGGGAGACATGCCCCCGCCGTCGAACACCGGCCCGGTCGAGGCGCTTGCCGGCGAGCAGCCGGTGAAGCCGCCTGGGCTGATGCCCGGTGCGGCGAGCTCGATCGCGCCGAGCGGAATGCCAGCCTCGCCGACAGACGGACGCGACTCGGTGACGAGTGGCGTGGTGCCAGGCAGCGATGGAAGTGCCGTGGCCGTCTGGGCGCGGGCGCCGCCCATCAACAGAACGCCCGCCAGCAAGGAAATGGCGCAGACCAGCCTGTTCATGACTTCACCTCGACAGTTCCAGCGCCCGGCGGATGGGCTGGGGGGAACCTAGTGCGACCGGCGCACGGCCTTCCATTTGGACCAACGGCGGTTGAACCCATACTTTGGTTTAGGTTGCGCGTTCGGCGGCGGAACATTCACGTGCTGCCGGTCGAGCAGATGGACGGCAGGATTGGTGATGAGCTGGTGTCGAGCTGCCACGCATGGTCCTCCTCGAATTCCGTCCCCAGATCGAGGAGAGGGAGCTCGTTTATGGGGATATTTCGCTTCGCCCTTGAGAACCCATGCGAAGGTATGGAAGACGACTCGCGCGGGCTCGCTTCCTCCCGCTACGATATGCTTCCTGCGGAGTCGCCTTACGATGTCGTTTCACGCCTTGACGCCAGCGCGGCGCGCCATCGCCTCGCCCCTTTTCGCGGTCCTGGTTGCGATCACGATCTTCACGGTCGATACGGTCACGTCCCTCGATATCGCGGTCGCCGTGCTCTATGTCGCGGTGGTGCTGCTGGCGCTCGACTTCACGGGGTACGAGGGGATTCTCACCGTAGCCGCAGGTTGCATGCTGCTGACGGTGCTGAGCTTCGTCATTTCGCACGGCGCCGATCCCGAACCTGGGCCGATCCTGCGCGGCTTCGTCAGTCTGGCTGCCATCACGATCACAGCGCTTCTCGCGGCACGCAACCAGCGGGCCGTGACAGCGCTGCGCGAGCAGGCGAGCCTGCTTGATCTCACGCATGACACGATCTTCGTGCGCGACCGCAACGACGTGATCACCTACTGGAACCGCGCCGCGGCCGAACTCTATGGCTGGCGCCGGGAGGAGACGGTTGGCCGCCGCGCCGCGCAGCTCCTCGACACCGTGTTCCCCGCGCCGCAGGCGGCGATCATGGATGAGCTCGAGCATACCGGCCGCTGGGAGGGCGAGCTGATCCATGCGACCCGCGATCGCCGGCTGGTCACCGTGGCCAGTCGCTGGGCGCTGCAGCGCGATGCACGCGGCCGCCCGGTCTCGATTCTCGAGACCAACAACGACGTCACCGCCCAGCGCGCCGTCGAGGACAAGCTGCACCGTTCCCGCATGGAGCTGGCGCATGTCTCGCGCATCGCCACCCTGGGCGAGCTCACGGCCTCGATCGCGCATGAGGTCAACCAGCCGCTGGCCGCCGTCGTGGCCAACGGCGAGGCGGGCCTGCGCTGGCTCGACCGGCCCGTCCCGGACCTCAATCGGACGAGGACGACCGTCGAAGCGATGATCCGCAATGCGCGCCGCGCCAGCGATGTCATCGTCCGGCTACGCGCCCTGGCTCGCAAGGCCGAGACGGTCCAGGCCCCGCTTTCGGTCGCGGAGCTGGTCGAGCAGACCACGCTGCTGGTCGAGCGGGAACTCCGTGTTCACGAGGTGCAGCTTTCGACGACGGTGCCGGCCGATCTTCCACCGGTGCTGGGCGATCGTGTGCAACTGCAGCAAGTCCTGATCAATCTGCTGATCAACGCCGTCCAGGCACTCGATTCGGTCGCCGCCGATCGACGCGTCCTGTCGGTCGGCGCTGAGCGCGCGGTCGACGAGGCGTGCGGCGATGTGGTTGTCGTACTGGTTGACGATAGCGGACCCGGCATTCCGGACGACGTGCTGCCGCATCTGTTCGATGCCTTCTTCACGACAAAGCGCGAGGGAATGGGCATGGGGCTGTCGATCTGCCGGTCGATCGTCGAGGCGCATGGCGGCCGCATCTCGGCCGAAAACCGTTCGGAAGGAGGGGCGTCTTTCCGCCTCGCGTTGCCGATCGCGCCGGCAGGTGCCACATGACGCGCCGCCCCGGGCCTGCCGGCTCGGCTGTGTCCACGCCGGTGGTCTTCATCGTCGACGACGACGAGGAGCTGCGGCTCTCTCTCGACAACCTGTTCCGCTCGGTCGACCTCGAATGCCGCCTGTTCGGTTCGGCGCCCGAGTTCCTGAAGGCCGTGACGGCCGACGCACCGGGCTGCCTGGTGCTTGATATCCGTCTGCCGGGCGTGAGCGGGCTGGAGTTCCAGGCCCAGCTCGCGCGCGCCGGTGCGAACCTGCCGATCGTCTTCATGACGGGGCACGGCGATGTCCCGATGTCGGTCCGCGCGATGAAGGCCGGCGCGGTCGACTTCCTCACCAAGCCGTTTCGCGACCAGGACATGCTCGATGCGGTTTCGGCTGCGATCGAGATGGATCGCCGCCGGCGCGAAGCCGACGGCGCGGGGCGCGAGCTACGCAAGCGCTACGAGAGCCTGTCGCCGCGCGAGCGCGAGGTCATGACGCTGGTTACGCGGGGCCTCATGAACAAGCAGGTCGCCGGCGAGCTCGGCCTCAGCGAGATCACGGTGAAGCTCTATCGCGGCCAGGCGATGCGCAAGATGAACGCAGCCTCGCTGGCCGATCTCGTGCGCATGGCCGAGCAGCTCGCCTTGCACAAGGAACGTCCGTAGCGGCGTCGATTGGACGTAACAAACCTGTGTATAGCTGTCGGTGCCGGGGCGACTCGGGCAGATTGGCCGCGTTCGAGCCTCCGAGCCCGCTTCTTCCTTTGACCGGATCATGTCCAACCTCACCGCGATTTCCTCGTCCTTGAAGGCGCCTCTCATCGCCGTCGTCGACGACGACGAGTCGGTGCGCGAGGCACTGGGCAATCTGCTGATGTCGATGGGCCTCGAGGTGAAGGCCTTCGGCACTGCCGAGGAGTTCCTCGCCTCGCCGTACAGCCACTCGGCCGCCTGTTTGGTTGCCGACGTTCAGCTGCCGGGCATGAGCGGACTGGAACTTCAGCGCCGCATCATTGCGGATGGCAACGCGTTGCCGATCATCCTGATCACGGCGTTCCCGCGGGACCATGTCCGCCGCCAGGCGGAGCAGCAGGGCGCCGTCGCGTTGCTTGCCAAACCATTCGACGGCGGCCGCCTGGTGGACTGCGTCGAGCGCGCTCTGCAGACCTGACGCCTGCCGGTTGAACGGGGACCGGCGCCGGGGCTTGTCATCCTCTCCCGGACCGCGAGCGTCCGCTCGCTCATGGGCCTGAGCGAGCGGACGCTCGCGGTCCGGAAGAGCGTGAGTCTTTCGCTGGCGCATCATGCAGCGCAGCAACTGCTCGCCGTCAGGACGGCGACAGCTTGGACGTCCCGTCGGTCCGAGGCCTGGCTCGTTAGACCTTCGTATGGATGGCCGGCGGTCGTGGCGACACCATCTGCTCCGGTGAGACAACGTTCGAGGAGCAGTCACCATGCGTTCGATCTGGCTTTTTGCCTGCGCGACGGCGGTCGCCGCGGCTCTGGCTCCCGTACAAGCCGGCGCGACGCCGGTCGACCTCAACATCGGGTCGCCGCACGGCACGCTGAGCTTCGCTATCGGCAGCTCGGCGCTGTTCCGGATCACGGGCGGTTTCGACAGCTGGCGTGGCACGGCGCATGTCGACGAGGATCATCCCGAGCGCAGCACTGTCGATGTGACGGTCGATGCCGAGAGTGTCTCGATGGCCGACAGGCAGGAGGCGGCGACGGTGCGCGGACCGGATTTCTTCAACGCGGCGACTTATCCGGCGCTCGCCTTCCATTCCGACCACATGACCCGGACCAGCGCGACGAGCTGGCAGGTCGACGGCCGGATGACGCTGCGCGGCATTACCCGGCCGATGACCTTCGAGGTGACGGTGCGCGATCGCGATATCGGCGCCGCGCCTGGTGCACACTATGCGCGGCTCGAAGCGCACGGCACCCTGCAGCGCTCGCAGTTCGGCATGGACAGGTATGTCGATCTGCTGGGCGATCCCGTGAAGATCACGATCGACTCGTACGCCTGGCGCTGACGGCCACCGCGCGGCAGCCGGGCGGGCTAGACGGGACTCGAAAAGGGGGCGCCGGGCGAGCGGTCGGGGCTGGGGGTGCCCGCCCGGCGCGGCAAGCGCGTGGGGGTGGGAGGTATCGCGCTTGCCAACTCATCGCTACTGGCGGCTAACGGCCGGCCTCGAACAGGAACCAAGTCCGGCGCTCTGTCTCGTCGAGCCAGACCTCGATCAGGCTGGCCGTCGCGATGTCGCCGTGCTCCTCGCAGAGCGTGTGGGTCTGGCGCAGCAAGCCGGCGAACTGCCGGTTGTCGTCGCGCAGCTCGGCCAGCATGGTGCCCGGCTCGACGAAGTCGGCGTCGTTGTCGAGCAGGCGCTGCACGCGGGAGATATGGCCGATCGAGCGCAGCGTCGTGCCGCCCAGCTTGCGGGCGCGCTCCGCGATCGGGTCGGTCATCGCGAAGATCTGGTCCGCCTGCTCGTCGAGCATCAGGTGGTAGTCGCGAAAGTGCGGCCCCGACATGTGCCAGTGGAAGTTCTTGGTCTTGAGATAAAGCGCGAAGCTGTCGGCCAGCAGCGCGGTGAGGGCGCCCGACAGCTCCTTGACGATATTGTCGGTAAGGGCATTGGGGGTCAGCAGCGCGGCGACTTTACGGTCCTGGATAGTGAGCGTCATTGATCGTGTCTCCTTTGTGCCCTGAGGATGCGCTTCACTCCGGAGAGGTTCTTTCACCTTCGGACTGCGTCTTGCGCAAAGGCACTGCAACGGCGGCGCGCCACCTACCTCATACCTAGGTATAGGCGGACTAGACCAACAACCGAGCTGCACCAACCCCATGCAGCGTGGCGACGAAATCGGCACCGGGCGAGGCTCGGTGCCATCGAAACGACACACGGGGTTGACCATGCAGCATCTTGAGATCGCGGCCGCGAGCGCAGCGCAGGGTCGCTCCCCCACGCGATCCGATGCTCCTCCCGAGAACAGCGTTCCGCGCGTATTGCGTTTCATCCTCGACGGTCGGCCGATCGCGGTCGTGGTGTCCGATCCCTCGCTGCTGCAAGCCGTACGCGACGAGGAGGCGCGGCTCGGGACGCAGGCCCTCGACGCCGCACTGGCCGGCGTCGCCCGTGATGCTGTCGCCGAGAGCTTGATCCGGGCGCTGGCGGCAGCCGAGCGGGACAATGTCTCCCTCGATGCGATCGTCTCGGCGCTGGTGGTGCGTGTGTTGGCGCTGTGCCGCGTTCATGGCGCGACGCCGTTCACCGAGAAGAAGGCACTGCTGCCTAAGTGGCGCCTGAAGCGCGTCGTCGATCATGTCGACGCCCATCTCGACCGCCGGGTGACGCTTGCCGACATGGCCGCGGTTGCCGGCCTGACACGCATGTACTTCGCCGCGCAGTTTCGCCGGACGACCGGCATCAGCCCGCACGCCTTCCTCCTGCGCCGCCGCATCGAACGCGCCCAGGAGCTGATGCGCGACCCGGCCCAGCCGCTGGCGCAGATCGCCCTCAGCGTCGGCTTCGGCACGCAGCCGCACTTCACCACCGTGTTCAAGCGCCTGGTCGGGCAGACGCCCTACCGCTGGCGCCAGAACGTCGAGCTGCACACGCAGCAGGCCTGAGTTTCATCCGTCAAACCCGCAACAACCTGGAACAAGGAGTCATCTCATGACCCGCTTCATCTCCTCGCTGGCCGGCCTGGCCGGTGTCCTTCTGGCCTCGACTGCGATCCCGGCCAGTGCCGAGCCGCTCAGGAACATCGTCCTCGTGCATGGCGCATGGGTCGACGCCTCGGGCTGGAAACCGGTCTTCGAACTCCTCACGCGCGAGGGCTTCAAGGTGACGATGGTGCAGGAGCCCGAGACCTCATTCGCTGACGACGTCGCCGCGGCCCGGCGCGTGCTCGACCAGCAGGACGGCCCGACGCTGCTGGTCGGCCACAGCTATGGTGGCTCTATCATCACGGAGGCGGGCATCCATCCCAAAGTCGCCGCGCTCGTGTACGTTGCCGCGCACGCCCCCGATGTCGGCGAGGATGAGGCGGCTCTCGGCCGCAAGACGCCGAGCGTGCTGGGCAAGACCGCCGGCGCGATCCGCAAGACACCGGACGGCTATACCTATCTCGAGCCCTCGGAGTTTCCCCGGCTGTTCGCGCCCGACCTGCCGCCTGATCGCGCCGGGATGATGGCGCACTCTCAGGTCCTGGCCGCCGCCACGGTGTTCAGCACCCCGCTGTCGGCCGCCGCCTGGAAAACCAAGCCGAGCTGGGGAATCGTTGCGGGCAACGACCAGATCATCAACCCCGACCTGGAACGCTGGTACTACGCCCGCGCCAACGCCCGCGTCACCGAGGTGCCGGGCGCCAGCCACGCCGTGTACGAATCGCGGGCGCGCGAGGTCGCGGGCGTGATCGCCGACGCGGCCCGCAGCCTGGGCGATCAGCTCGCAATCCCGACTGCCAACAGGTGATCCATGGACGGCTCCACTCTTCGGAGGGCGAGCTGGCATCGCGGCCGGGATGCCCGCAATGCCCGCCTCGAGGCCGGCGCGAAGGTTGCGAAGGGCAAGATCGTCGAGATGCGTGACGCCACGCATCTCCTGGAGGCAGTGATGCGGCCGGACGACCTGGTCTGCCTCGAGGGCGACAATCAGAAGCAGGCGGACGTGCTGAGCGCCGCGCTTCTGGCGGCCGATCCGGCAAAGGTGCGCGATCTGCACATGGTGCAGTCGGGCGTCGTGCTGCCCGAGCATCTCGACCTGTTCGAGCGCGGCATCGCCCGCAAGCTCGACTTCGCCTATTCCGGCCCGCAGTCGGCGCGCATTGCCGCCATGCTGTTCGGAGGCAAGATCGAGCTCGGCGCGGTCCATACCTATCTCGAGCTGTTCGCCCGCTACTTCATCGATCTGACGCCCAATGTGGCGTTGATCGCCGCCGAGAGCGCCGACCGCGACGGCAACCTCTATACTGGCCCCAACACCGAGGACACGCCGACCGTGGTCGAGGCGACCGCCTTCAAGGACGGCATCGTCATCGCCCAGGTGGGCCAGATCGTCGACAAGCTGCCGCGTGTCGACATACCGGGCGACCAGGTGAATTTCGTCGTCGAGACCGGCCGCCACTTCTTCGTCGAGCCATTGTTCACGCGCGATCCGGCCGCCATCACCGAGGGCCAGATCCTGACCGCCATGCTGGCGCTCAAGGGCATCTATGCGCCTTATGGCGTGCAGCGGCTGAACCACGGCATAGGGTTCAACACCGCGGCCATCGAGCTCCTGCTGCCGACCTACGGCGAGAGGCTCGGCCTGCGCGGCAAGGTGGCGAGCCGCTTCGCGCTCAATCCCCATCCGACCCTGATCCCCGCGATCGAGTCGGGCTGGGTCGAGCAGGTCCATTGCTTCGGCTCGGAGGTCGGCATGGATGCCTACGTCCGCGCCCGGCCGGACGTCTTCTTCACCGGCGCCGACGGCTCGTTGCGCTCCAACCGCGCGTTCAGCCAGACCGCCGGCCTCTATGCCTGCGATATGTTCATCGGCTCGACCCTGCAGATCGACCTGCAGGGCAACTCCTCGACCGTGACGACCTCGCGCGTCGCGGGCTTCGGCGGCGCACCGAACATGGGGTCCGACCCGCGTGGCCGGCGTCATCCCAGCGCGCCCTGGCTGCAGGCCGGCCGCGAAGCCGATCCCGACAGCGCGCCGTTGCTGCGCCGCGGCCGCAAGCTGGTGGTGCAGATCGGCGAGACCTTCGGCGAGAAGAACGCGCCGCTGTTCGTCGAGAAGCTCGATGCGCTGGCACTTGCCGAGAAGCTGAAGCTCGATCTCGCGCCGGTGATGATCTACGGCGACGACGTCACGCACATCGTGACCGAGGAAGGCATCGCCAACCTGCTGCTGTGCCGCGACGTGGCGGAACGCGAGCAGGCGATCCGCGGCGTCGCGGGCTACACCGAGGTGGGCCGCGCCCGCGATGCGGCGATGGTCCGCCGCTTGCGCGAGCGCGGCGCGATCCGCCGGCCGGAGGATCTGGGCATCGATCCGCTCGACGCCGACCGCGGCCTGCTGGCGGCGCATTCGATCAAGGATCTCGTCCGCTGGTCGGGCGGGCTTTACGCGCCGCCGGCGCAATTCCGCAACTGGTGAGAGGGAGAGCCCCCATGGAAGAGTTGAGCTTCAGCCACAGTGCGCGCGAGCGCGCCGGCGGCACGATGAAGATGGCGATCGTCGGCGTCGCCGCCTCCGGCAACCTCGAGGTCCTGGCCGAGCGCATCCTGCCTGGCACCGATTGCCAGGTGGAGATCAGAACGGTGGCCAAGGGTTTCGGCGCGGTATGGGACGCCGTGGTCGCGGACTTCGTCGAGCGCTACTCGCCCGGCGGGCTGAAGTTCTCGATCAACGATGGCGGCGCGCGGCCCGATACGGTCTCGCTGCGCCTCGCCCAGGCCGTCCGTCTGGTGAAGGAAGGTGGACAATGAGCGCTCCCGTCATCCAGGCGCCGCGGGTCGCGGCCGGTCGCGACCTCGGCACGAGCTGGTACGAGGCATCGGCACGCACCCGCGTGACTCTGCTGCTCGACGGCGGCAGCTTCGTCGAGTTCATCGGGCCGGAAGAGCGCGTGGTCAGCCCGCATCTGCGGATATTCGACCTGCCCGAGCAGTTCGACGACGGGATCGTCGTCGGACGCGGCCGCCTCGACGGCGCGCCCGTCCTGGTCGCGGCCCAGGAAGGCCGCTTCATGGGCGGCGCCTTCGGTGAGGTCCATGGCGCCAAGTTGACCGGCTTGCTGCGCGCGGCGCGCGACCTGACGTCAATTCCGGTCCTGATACTGTTCGACACCGGCGGCGTGCGCTTGCAGGAAGCGAATGCCGGGGAGCTCGCGGTCGCGGAGATCATGCGTGCGGTGATCGAGGCACGCACCGGGGGCGTGAAGGTGATCGGGCTGATCGGCGGCCGGGCCGGCTGCTACGGCGGCGGTGGCCTGATCGCCGGCTGCTGCACGGCGCTGGCGGTGTCGGAGCAGGGCCGCATCGCGGTATCCGGCCCCGAGGTGATCGAGACCAACCGCGGCGTCGAGGAATTCGACTCGCACGACCGCGCGCTGGTGTGGCGCACCATGGGCGGCAAGCACCGGCGCCTGCTCGGCGGGGCCGACGCTTTCGTCGACGACACCGTGCAGGCCTTTCGGGACGCGGCGCGCGCGCTGCTCGGCGAGGGCGGCGGCTTCGGCCTCGACGCCTTGAAGGCCGAGCAGGCCCGTCTCGAGGAGCGGCTGCAGCGCTTCGGTGCCAGCAGCGATGCCGTAGACATCTGGAAGGCCGAGGGTGTCGTGGAGCCGACGGCGGTGCCGGCCCTGCCGGCCGATCTCTTCATCTCGCTTGCGAACCAGGTCCGGAGGCCCAGCCATGAAGCCCGCTGACATTCTCGATTCGCTGTTCCCCGCCGGTCACGACGTGACCAGCGACGGCGGACTCCTGCTCGGCTCGGGCGTCCTTCACTCGGGCGATCGGGCGCTCGTGATCGGTATCACCGATCGCACGCCGCTCGGTGTCGACGAAGCCATCCGCCTCTCGCGCCATGTGCTGGCGTCGCTCGACGATGGCAGCGGGCCGATCCTGGTTCTCGTCGACAGCGACAGCCAGCGCATGAGCAAGCGCGACGAGCTGCTCGGCCTGAACGAGTTCCTGGCCCATCTTGCCAAGACGCTCATCCATGCCGACCTGCAGGGCCGGCCGACTATCGGCCTGCTGTACGGGCACAGCGCGGCGGGTGCCTTCCTTGCAACGGCGATGGCCACGCGCGTTCTGGTGGCACCGCCGGGCGCCGATCCTGCCGTGATGGACCTGCCGTCGATGGCGAAGGTGACCAAGCTGCCGCTCGAGGTTCTGCAGGAGAAAGCAAAGTCGACGCCGGTCTTTGCGCCCGGTTTGCGCAACCTCGCCCAGACCGGCGCCGTGTCTGCGATCTGGGACGAGGCCGAACCGCTGGCCGACCAGCTCGACGCGCTGCTCGCCAACCTGCCGGGCGCCCGCGATGCGCGGGATGCGCTTGGCAAGCAGCGCGGCGGCCGCGGGCTGGCGGCCGACGTCGCCGCGCGGGTCCGTAATCTTGCCCTCCAGCCCGCGGTGCCGAGCCATGAAACGCCATGAGCTGTTCTTCATCAGGCCCGCGAGCTGGGGCGCCGCACTTGCGGCCGGCGGCGAGAGCGCGGCGGGCCCGTTGGTCGCGCACTGGGTCGATAATGGCTGGCCACTGATCGGGCGGCGGCCCCTGCCGGGCGAAGGCGAGGGCGTGCCGCTCGGTCTGCCGCTGCCACCCGCCGCCGGCAAGCGGCGCCTGTCGTACCTGATGCCGAGGGATGCCATTCTCGCAACCACCCCGCCGCCGTGCCTGCGGGTCGCCGGCCGGGTGGCCCCGTGCCGCTGGTGGGGCACGCTCGATCGGCTGGAGGCGCTGGCGATTCAGCATGGCGTGCAGGCGCGCGTGTTCGGCAGCCTGGCGTGGCGCGCGCTGACCGGCCTCGACTATCTGACCGCCGAGTCTGATCTCGACCTGCTGCTTCAAGTCCGGACCGATACCGATCTTTCGGCCCTGACCACCGGGCTTGCCGAAATAGAGCGGCTGGCGCCGATGCGGATCGACGGCGAGCTCGTGCGCGACGACGGGACGGCCGTGAACTGGCGCGAGCTTCACGGCAGCGCGCGACAAGTGATGGTGAAGACCGCAGAAGGCATCGCTTTGCTCGACAGAGAGCGGTTCCTTGCTGAAGAGGTGCTGTCATGATGCTCGCACTCGAACCGGTCGCTGCGGCACGCCTGCCCGATGTCGGGGCGCAGGCCGCCAGGTGCCTGCTGCTCGAGCTGGAGACGTGGCCGAAGCCCGGGCTCGTCAGTCACGTCGATCGCGGCAGCCACGACGACATGGATGCGGGCACCTTCCGCGCCAGCGCGGCGGCGCTCGGGCCCTATTTCCAGGCCTTGGCCGAAGCCGGTGCCCGCGGCGTCGGACTGGGACGGCTACGCGGGATCGGCATCGAGGCGGAGGCCGCGATGCTCGCCGCGACCGGCGGCATCAACACGCATCGCGGCGCGATCTTCGGCCTCGGCCTGCTAAGTGCGGCCGTCGGCGCCCGGCTCGGCGGCCATGCCGGGCCGCGCCTGTCGCTCGGCCAAATCGTTTCGCAGCGCTGGGGCGAGGCGGTGCGCCATGGGCCGGTGCCGGCGCACAGTCATGGCAGCAAGGCGCGTCGTCGCTATGGTGCGGGCGGCGCTCGGCAGGAAGCCGCGGCCGGCTTCCCCTGTGTCTACGAGGTCGGTCTGCCCGCCTTGCGACGCGGCGCGCGCATCGCCCGGGGCGACGCCGAGATGGCGCGGGTCGAAGCTTGCTTTGCGCTGATCGCCGCGCTCGACGACACGAACCTCCTGCATCGTGGCGGCCGCGCCGGTCTCGCCTTCGCGCGCGACACGGCGCGTAGGTTCCTCGACGCGGGCGGCATCGGTCAGCCCGATTGGCGCGACCGGGCGCGGATGGTGCATGAGCAGTTCGTTGCCCTCCGGCTCAGCCCGGGCGGCTCGGCCGATCTGTTGGCGATGTCGCTCTTCGTTGCGGCCTGGGACGCGGGGGCGACGTGATGACTCACACGATCGTTCTGGCGCTGGCGCCGATCTTCTTCGTGATGGCGCTCGGCTACGCCGCCGGCCGCTGGCGCATCGTCGACAATCGGCAGGTCGACGGCTTCAACCTGCTGGTCATGGACTTCGCGCTGCCGGCGGCGCTGTTCGCGGCGACAGCGTCGGCGCCGCGCCGCGAGATGCTGGCGCAGGCACCGCTGTTCGCGGTCCTGGCCATCGTCATGATGGTTCTGTTCGTGGCCTGGTACGGCCTGGTGCGCCGTCTCTTCAGGACCTCGCCGGCGAATGCCGCGCTGGAGGCCCTGACCATCGCCTTCCCGAATCTCGCCGGCGTCGGCCTGCCGATCCTGCAGGCGGTGCTCGGCCCTACCGGTGCCGTTCCGCTCGCCGTCGCCCTGGCGGCCGGCACCATCGTTGTCAGCCCGGTGTCCCTGATCCTGGTCGAACTGAGCCGCCCGCGGGCGGCCGGATCCGCGGAGCCGCCGGCAACGCGACTGCTGCGCGTGCTGCGGACAGCGCTCACGAAACCGGTGGTCGTGGCGCCTGCCCTCGGCATCGCCTATTCGCTCGCGGGGTTCGATCTCGGCGACATCGTCGACGCGTGCCTGCTGCTGATCGGGCACGCGGCGGCCGGCGTAGCGCTGTTCCTGACCGGGCTGATCCTGTCGGCGCAAGCGTTTCGCCTGGACTGGAAGATCGCGGGCGCTACCGGCATGGCCGACATCGTGCGCCCGCTGGTCACCGCCGCCGTCGTATTTAGCCTGCCGATCCCGGTCGAGGCGGCAAAGGTCGCGGTGCTGCTGAGCGCCGTGCCGTCGGGCTTCTTCGGCATCCTGTTCGCGGTGAACTACCGGCTGGATTCCGCGGCGATGGGCTCCATGGTGATCGCCAGCACCGGCGTCAGCATCGTGACGATGGCGATCGCCATCGCTGCGCTGTTTCCGCAGTGAGCGCGCCATGACGCTGGCGCTTCTTTGCTCTGGGCAAGGCCGGCAGCATCGCGACATGTTTGCCCTGGCCGGCGACGCGCCGGAGGCCGCCGGGCTGTTCGCGCATGCCGCGCGCCTGCTCGGCGGCCGCGACCCGCGGGAGCTGGTCCGCCGCGACAGCGACGAGGCGTTGCACGCCAATCGCACTGGCCAGATTCTCTGCACGCTGGAGGCGCTCGGGGCCGCGGCGGCGTTGCGCGACGCGCTGCCGGACAGGCTGGTCGTCGCGGGCTACAGCGTCGGCGAGGTGGCGGGCTGGGGCGTCGCCGGACTCTTCAGCCCGACCGATACGCTGGACCTCGTCGCGCGCCGCGCCGAGATCATGGACGCGGTTTCGCCCGCGGGCGACGGCCTGCTCTTTGTCCGAGGCCTGCCGCACGCGGTCATCGACGGGCTGTGCGAACGGCACGATGCGGCGGTGGCGATCGTCAACCCGGGCAATGGCTTCGTCCTCGGTGGCAACCGCGCGGCGCTCGTCGCCCTCGCCGAGGATGCGAAGGCATTGAACGCCGTGCGCGTCGTCGACGTGGCAGTCAACGTCGCCTCGCACACCAAACGCCTCGCCACGGCGTCGGCGACGTACCGGGAGGTCCTGAGCCATGTGGCGGTCGCGCCGCCGGCCCCCGGCAGGCGAATCATAAGCGGCATCGATGGTGCGCCGGTACTGGACGTACAGGCCGGGCTCGACAAGCTCGCCGGGCAGATTTCGCACACGCTACAGTGGGCCGATTGCCTGCAGGGCTGCGTGGAAGCGGGCGCGACTGCCTTTCTGGAACTCGGCCCGGGCCGGGCGCTGAGCGACATGATCGCCGGAGCACGCTGCCTGGAGGAATTCAGAACGCTTGAGGGTTCCCGGGCATGGCTTCGTGCGCTTCCGCTATCGAGCGGGCGAACGTGAAAGCATGGCTCCGGCCCCTGAGCTAGATGAAGTGCGGGAGCCGAAAGCGGGAGCACCGAGGCATGACCGACAAGAAGCGTATCCGCCGACATGCCGTCCGGCACATCCGCTTTGTCGGCTGCCTCGGCCAGCGCCATCAGCTCGGCCACCCTGCCTTCAGCTGCGCTTCGATCTGGCTGGCGTGGCCATGGGACAGCGCGCTGTGCCGGCTGGCATTGGCGTGGAGCTTGGTGCCATCCAGCGCCACAGTGCCCAGCTGCAGCATCCCTGTCTCGCGCGCCAGCAGCAGCACGCCCACGAACAGCGTCTCGATCTCCTTGAGAAAGCGCCGCCGGAACGCCGCGATCGTGTCGTGGTTCGTGTGAACGAACTGGCCCGGATGGTCGTTCACCGCGATGAAGCGGAACGCCACCGAATCGTAGGTCGCCCGCTCCAGCTTGCGGCTCGAGAACACCCCCGTCGCATAGCCGTAGACCAGCAGCCCCAGCAGCACGCTCGGGTGATACGAGGCCGAGCCCGAACCGCGATACGACTTCACCAGCAACGACAGGTCCAGCTGATCGATCACTTCGACCACAAACCGCGCCAGATGACGCTCCGGCAGCCATTCGTCCACCGACGGCGGCAACAGAAAACCGGTCCCTCGATCAACTTGCCGCGTCGGCGCAGACATGTAGGCCACGGCCGTGGCGACGCCCATGAAAATACGAATGAACGCCTGACCGATTGGGACGGGCAGGCGTCCAGCCTCCTTGTCGTTCGCGTCAAGCTCCTGCTTATCTGTCACGTGTCCAGCCGCCGCACCGAGCGGCATCGCGCTGTTGCCGCCGTCATCGCCTCACGGGCACGCCATCGAATAAACATGAGGGCCGGGCCATGCTGCGAGAGGTCAGCGCTGCCTCGCTCCTGGCCGATATCACACCCGCGGAGTTGATATTCGGCTCGGCCGCCGTGTTTGTCCGATGCCGCAGTACAGCGACATGATCCAGATTGCCGAACGCTTGTCCGGTCAATCGCGATGACACTTCACATGGATGCTGAAGATGCCGCGCCGGCAAAGAACAGCAACCTCCGGACCGGGAGTGCATCGGTATTTCACTTTGGTGTCGCCAATACCTTCGTCCCATCGAATCCGTTGCGGCGGATTGGCACGTCATGGCTCGTAACAGCCAACGACGGTGCAGCAATGACTCAGCTCAGGATCAATCGAGAAAGTTCTTCTCTCTGGATCGCGACATTCGACAATCCGCCGATAAACCTCATCGACACCGACACGATCGTTGAAGTGCAGTCTCTGCTGACGGAGCTGGAGGCTGATGCCGACGTGAAGGTCATCGTCTTCCGGAGTGCAGACCCCGACTTCTTTCTGGCTCATTGGGACGTCCTGGCCGACAAGAGGAGAACCGCGGCGTTGCCGTCGGGACCCTCCGGGCTCCATCCATGGCTCGATGTCCTCGTCCGGATCGCCCGGGCACCGGTTGTCTCGATCGCCGAGATCCGGGGACGCGCTCGCGGAGCGGGCAGCGAGTTCGCGTTGGCCTGCGATATGCGTTTCGCGAGCCTGGAACGCGCCATCCTTGGCCAGTTCGAGGTCGGCGTCGGCGCGGTGCCCGGTGGCAATCCGATGGTCCGGCTGGCCGGCCTGATGGGCCGCGGGCGGGCGATGGAGGTCGTGCTGGGCGCGGACGATTTCTCGGGTGCGCTCGCGGAGCGCTACGGATACGTCAATCGCGCTTTGCCCGACAGCGAACTGGCAGATTTCGTCGATAGCCTCGCGCGTCGCTTGGCGGGCTTCGAGAAGCATGCGATCGTCCACGCGAAAGCGCTTCTCGACCTTGCCTCGCTGCCGCCAGATGCGGTTTTCCCGCCGGCGTTGGCGGCCTTCTTGCAGTCGATCGCCCGTCCCGGTGCCCAGGCGCGCATCGGGCGCCTGCTATCGCGCGGGCTCCAGCAGCGAACGCCCGTCGAACTCTCGCTCGGGAAAGTCGTGGCCGAAGGATAGGAACAGTTGGATGCTATTGGGACAGGGAGCGATCGATCCTCAACGCTCCCTGTTCGTCCCGGCAGCCAGCGTGTCGTTCGGAACGCCGCATCGACGCACCGCAGCGATTGCCGCACCGCCGATGCCGGCCTGGAGATCGGCGGTGACCTGGAGTGCCGGGGTTGAAGTGGATGAACGCGGGACTTCAACCGGGCGAAATGTCATCGCGAAGTGCCGCCCGATCTGCAGCGCCGCGATGAGAGAAGCTGACAGGATCGGCACCGGCCCGTCGGCTGCGTCCGCCACCACCATGAAGTCGTCGGCGAACAGAATCTGGGCGTCATGTCGCCGGCCGTCGATCTCGATCACGATATCGGGGTCCAGATCGACAGGAGCTGAGCGCGACGACCGAAGGGGGCCTGGCTCGGAAGGATAGAGTCTGAGCTGCAGGCCGACCTGTCTTTCTGTCTGTTCGCACAACAGCACCATGACATCGATATTGAGGTCGGTGATCGTTGGTTCGAGTAGCGCGTAGGTCGGCCATGCAACGTCGCGCTCGAATTGCCATCCTGCACTAGGCGTAGGAGGGGCGTCGCCAGCAACGGCTTGACCTGCGGCGAGGCAGGATAGGGCGGGCAGCAGCATGGCCAAGGCGGAGACCGGGCGCATCGGTCAGCGCGAGCCAGTCGGCTTGTTCGGCGTTGGCTCCAGGAACGACACCGCGTCGCTTCCCGGGAAACTGTCGGACAGTGCGGAGTCTAGTTTGCGCTCCATAGCCTGGGCGGGCGACTCGGCGGGAGGCGAATGTTCGACCACGTTGGGATTGTGATTGAGCCGCTGCTGCAGGGAGGGTAGCTCCTGCTCAAGCATCTGGAGGTCCGAGCGGGTGCGATCGGAGGCACTTTTGACGGCCGACGATCGCCTGGCGTCGGCCACCTTCCGTGCGAGGTCCCTGACCTCTGTCTGTAGTCGTTGTGCTTCGGTCATCGAAGGCTCCACGTACGCTGTATGTCCTTCATTGCGGCGGTCATCACGACGTTGGCGAGCAGGCGGACCGCTTCAGACCAGAGTCGTCACGATCCCGATGCTGTCTTTCAACGCCTTGGAATAAGGGCACACACCGTGGGCGGCATCGACCAGTTCCTGCGCTAGGGTCCGGTCGAGGTCCGGCAGGCTGACGTTGAGGCGGGCACCCAGCGAGTATCCGTCGCTCTCCTGGTTGAGGTCGATCTCCGCGTCGATCGCGAGATGCTCGATCCGCACTTTCTTCTTGCGGGCCTCCAGCATGATGGCGCCCTCAAAGCAGGCCGACCAGCCGGCCGCGAGGAGTTGCTCGGGGTTGGTTCCAGTGCCTGGGCTGCCGGGGACCGAAAGCTTGACGTCGAGACGGCCGTCGGTGCTACGCGCCTCGCCCTTGTCACGGCCGCCGACGGTGTGGACCTTCGCGGTGTACACGGTCTTAGTGGTGGACTGGATCATGAATGCTCCTCGACAGCTGGATGGTCAGCCTGGTAACGGCCTGGTCCACGCATCTTGGGTTGTTCCCCCGAGCTGATCCATTATGCGATGGTATAGTCGACTCAGTTGGATCGTCTGAGCCGCGGTGCCGCGGTTCATCGTGCCGTCATCAGTTCTGGCGTTGCGTCAGGATGCGTCCCAGGAAGCTGAGCATCAGCGCTCCGATCTCGGTCGCGTGAGTCTCCAGCGCAAAGTGGCCGGCATCGACGAAATTGATCTCGGCGTCGGGCACGTCGGTCCGAAAAGCGAGCGCACCGGCTGGAACGAAATGGGCATCCTTCCTGCCCCACGCCGCCAGCAGCGGTGGGCGATGCTCGCGGAGATACGCCTGGAATACCGGGTAGAGCGCGACGTTGCTGCGATAGTCGAGGATCAGGTCGAGCTGGATCTCTATCCGGCCCGGGCGCGCCATGTAGGCGATGTCGAGCGTGTAACCGTCGGGTGACACTCGCGCCCGGTCCGACCCGTCGAAATACTGCCAGTTCCGGATCGTGTCGGGGCTCAGCGACGCGCGGCAGGCTTCGCGATGCGCAGCCGTCGGCTCGCGCCAGTAGGCCTGCCATATGCTCCACGAGTTGCCGAATCCCTCGAGGTAGGCATTGCCGTTCTGGCTGACGATGGCGGCCACGCGCTCAGGGTGCTTCGATGCGATGCGCAGGCCGATTGGTGCGCCATAATCGAAGATGTACAGGACGTAGCGGTCGAGTTGCATCGCTTCGAGGAAGGCGTCGACAATCCAGGCCAGAGTGTCGAACGTATAGTCGAACTGGCTGCGCGGAGGCGCTATCGTGTTGCCGAAGCCCGGCAGATCGGGCGCAATGACCCGATAGCCGCTCGCCAGTATGGGCATCAGGTCGCGGAACATATGACTTGCCGTCGGAAATCCATGAAGCAGCACGACGGCCGGCCCGTCGGCTGGACCCGCTTCCCGATAGAATATCTCGACGTCGCCGACCTGCCGGGTGCGATACGTGGTGCTCATGGATCGATCCTCATGATGGCGGCCGGCCCTTGGTGCGCTGGCCGCGGGCGGGTCCCCCTAGGCGCGGCCGAAGGCGGCGATGAGCTCGTCGGTCGTCAGGATCGCGTGGGCGAAGCTTGGGCCGTTTATCTCATGGGCCGCGTGCATGGCCTCCTGGCTGTAGGCAGCCGTCGCATCGCGCACCAGCGTGACGTGGTAGCCGAGCTCGGTGCCAAAGCGGCCTGTGCACTCGACGCAGGTATTGGCGATCATGCCGATCACGACGATGCGTTCGATGGCGAATTGCTTGAGTTGGTAGTCGAGGTCGGTGTTGGCGAAGCCGCTCGAGTTCCAGTGTTCCTTGATCAGGATGTCACCCGGCTGCATCTGGAAATCGTCGTGGAAGGTGCCGCCCCAGGTTCCCTTGGCGAAGCCCTGGCGTTTGGCCGTGCGCAGCTGCGTGTGGGTGGGATGCCGGAAGCCTTCGTAGTCGCCCGGCTGCCAGCGGCGATGAGGCACGAAGAAGATCCTGATGCCGGCCGTCCGGGCCTCCGCGACGACGGCGCGCAGATGATCGAGCAGGCGCACCTCCTCGGCCACCATCTTTGCCTGGGGCCAGTATTTGCCGCCCACCGACAGGAAGTCGTTGTAGGGGTCGACCAACAGCAGGGCGGTCGATGCCGATGGATAGGTGACGGTTGCTTCCTGGGTCATGCTCCGGCTCTCCTGGTGAAAAGTTGGCACCAGCCCATCGAGGCGGCTCTCGCAAGGCTGGCCGCCCCTTGCGCAGCGAGGGTGCGCCTTTCGAAGGCGAGCAGCCCGACCGGCGTGGTCAACATCGCTAGCGCCAGCAGTCTCTTCACGGCCCGCTCCATGGTCGGTGTGGCGGACAAAAGATGTAGCGGGGACGAGGCGCGGGCTATTGCACGTTGGTATTGCGAGGTGTGCGACGCCGCATTGCCGGCACTGCAGGCGGTCCGTTTAACAACTTTTCACGACGATTGATTCGCTGTTCCGGTTCAGAGGCCGCAGGTTGCGCAGGTACCGTGCGAGAGCCGATTTCCTAGCTAGCCAGGAATTGCAGGAGTTGGATGGCCCTCGATGGACGGTGAAGCGTAACCAGGAGGACCCATCATGCGACTATCGTTCCATCCAGTGTTTAATGCCGGCCGTTTGCCGGCGATGGCAGGAGATATCCGGTCCGTCGCGCCTTCCAACCGCATCGTCTTCATCGCCGCCGAGAATCCGTTCGCCCGCCGCTCGATGGCCGTCACACTCGGCGACACGGGCTGGCAGGTTCGGGAGATCACCTCTGCCAGGGCCCTGCTCGCCGAGCCCCAGCACGGCGTGCCGAGCTGCCTTGTGCTCGACGAACTCGTCGTGCCGGAATGGCTCGCTGTCGAGCGGGCGGAAATACCGATCATCTGCGTGACCGGCCACACTGACGTTCTGAGTGCCGTCCAAGCCATGAAGGCGGGTGCTGTCGATGTTCTTGCAAAGCCTCTTCGTCTGGAATCCCTGATCGGGTCGATCGAGCTGGCGCTCGAACGCAGCGAGGCTCTCCTGCTGCAGGGCCGGGAAGAAAGAGCGCTGAGAGACCGTTACGCAGCGCTCAGCCAACGCGAACGCCAGGTCATGTCCCTCGTAGTTTCGGGCCTTTTGAACAAGCAGGTCGGTGGCGAGCTGGGGATCAGCGAGATCACAGTGAAGGCGCATCGCGGCAAGGTCATGCGCAAGATGAACGTCCGAACCCTCGCTGCGCTCGTGAACATCGCCGGCAAGCTCAGGCTCGAGCCGTATGCAGGCCCCGGCAGCACGAGGCAGACTCAGCCTGCGTCGCCCGCGGTGAGTTCCTCGATCAGCGCCTTGGCCTGGCGCATGTCGGATGTCTCGAATCCCTCGATGAAGCGGCCGTAGATCGCCGCAAGAAGATCGCGAGCCTCGCGCCGTAGCCCATCGCGATGGTATCGCCGGGACAGGCTGAGCGCCGTACGCATTTCCCACGACAGGGTTTCCTGTCGGCGGGACCAGTCAAGCGACTGCAGGAACATTTGCAGGGCCGCGCCGCTCTCCGTTGCACCGCCCTTGGCCTGGAGGAGTTCTCCCTTGATCCGCAGCACCTCGGGGATGCACCAGTATTCCTCGTCGCGCTGGCACATCCCGAGGGCCTTTTCGATCATCGCGAGGCCCTCGTCGATTCGGCCGGCGATACGCAGTCCGTCGGCATACTCGGCGAACACCCAGGTATGCCTGAGAGAGAAGCGGTTCTCCGGCAGGCTGGCCAATGTCGCCTTGAGCAGGTCGAGTCCGTCGGCGGCGTTGCCCTGCTTGATCAGCAGGATGCCCTGAAAGCATTTGCCCCAGGCGTGCCATATCGGCAGGCCGTCGCGCGCCGAGCGCGTCAGCAGGAGGTCGATGTACTGCTGGGCGCCATGCAGGTCGCTCGCCAGCAACGACAGCAGGCAGGCGCCCTTTGCCAATGAATTGCACAGCGTCATCGTGTGATCGAAGGCTTGCGCCTCCTCGACGTTCGCAGCGTTCATCGCCAGGGCCTGGCTCGCGTAACCCTGCAGCCAGAGAATCGAGACCAGGAAGTTGCGGGCCGTTATCTTCTGGTCGAACTGGAAGCGAATGATGTGCGCGCGATGGACGGGCGCGACATAGTTGTCGAGCATGTATTCGATCTGCCGGCGGGCCGCGCGCTGGTCGCCGAGAAAGTGGATGGTGAATCCCCGCATGCGTTCCCCGGTCAGGGGATCGACGGGATCGCGCGAATCCTTCGAGACCTCGCAGAACCGGTCGGCCAGGGCCAAGGCGTCGCGAAAGGCACCGCAATTGTGCGCAAGGCACCACAGGCACCAGAGGATACGGAGCTTGTAGTCGGTGTCGTCGAGGTCCTCGGCGATCCTCAACGCTTCGTTCAGCGCGGTCTCGATCTCCGGGCCCGACGCCTCGATGTTGAGGAGCACCGCTCCCAGCGCATGCTGGAACTGGAGTTCGAGACGGGGATTGCGCTGTGCGCGCGAGGTCAACACCGACAGCGACTGGGCGACGCGCGCCCGGCACTCGTTCATGAGCGACAGGTGCATCCAGAGCGGCAGGGCGGCCTCGGTGAGAGCTACTCCCAGCATCGGGTCGCCGTCGGCCGAGAAGGCCCAGTCGAGAGCGCGCCGCACATTGTCGATCTGGCGCGCGTAGGTCGAGCGCCATTCCCTCAGCATCATGGTCTCGGCGTCGCCGCCGGCGCGCACCAGGACGACGTGGTGGTGTGTTGCGTGGGAGCGGGCGATCGCGGAATACTCGCCACTTTGGACGAGCTTCTCCATGGCATAGGCCCGCGTGGTGTCGAGCAGGCGATAGATCGCCGTTTGCCCTTTGGCATTCACCGAGATCAAAGACTTGGCGACGAGGTCGGCCAGGGCGCGGACGACGTCGGAGGCTTCGTCGTCATCACCGATGGCGACGGCCTGGGCGGCCTCGAGCGTGAAGCCGCCGACGAAGATGGCGAGCCGGCGCAGGACGGCCTGCTCCGTGCGATCGAGGTAATGGTAACTCCAGTCGAGTGCGGCCGTCAGCGTGCGATGACGGGGCAGTGCCGTGCGCCGGCCCTGCATCAGAAGACGGAAGCGGTCGTCCAGTTGGATGGCGAGTTCGTGCAGGCCGAACGTGTGCACGCGGCCGGCGGCCAGCTCGATGGCGAGCGCCATGCCGTCCAGTTTGCGGCAGATGTTCGCGACGATCGGGACGGTCTCGTCGGTAACCTCGAAATCCTCAGCGCTTGACGAGGCGCGCTCGATGAAGAGTTCAATGGCCGGGAAGGCCATGGCCTGGCGGGACGTCAACACAGCGGTCTCGGGAGGCAATTCTAGCGGATCGAGGTTCAGGACACTCTCGCCTTCGGCCCGCAGCGGCTCGCGGCTCGTGGCAAGCACGCGCGCATCGCTGGTTCCGCGCAGGATCGCTTCGGCTAGCGCCGCAGCTGCCCCCAGGACGTGCTCGCAGCTATCGAAGATGAGCAGGACCCGGCGGCCACGCAGGAAAGTGACCACCTCGGAGATCGGATCGTCCGCGACGACCGCAAGACCGAGCGCAGACGCCACGACACTCGACAGCACGATCGAGCTCGAGACGGGGGCGAGATCGATGAAAACGATGCCGTCGGGATAGAGGTCCGCGATTCCGTCAGCGAGATTGAGCGCGACGGTGGTCTTGCCGATGCCGCCAGGGCCGACGATCGTGAGCAGGCGGCGACGTTGCAGGCGCTTATTCACATCCGAGACGACGGCCGCCCTGCCGATCACCCGCGCGATCGGCTTCGGGAGCTGTTGCATCCGCTCCGCTGCCACCGACAAGACTTCGATCGCCGGCGCCGCTGTGGCCGCTGCTTGCGTGACGGGCGCCACGAACCGGTAACCCCGGCCGGGCACAGAGATGATGTACCGCGCGTTATCCCGCCCGTCGTCCAGCGCCTTGCGCAAAGCCGCTACCTGAGCGCGAAGATTGCCCTCTTCGACGACAGTTTTGGGCCAGACGCGCGCCATGAGCTCGTCCTTCGTCAGGAGCTCACCGGGGCGTTCGAGCAGCACAATCAGGATTTCGAGGGCACGACTCCCGATGCGCACTTCCTCGTTCCCGCGAAGCAGGAGCTGTCGCTCCGGCTGCAGGCGAAAAGGTCCAAAGGTAATCTCGCGCGCATTTTGCTGGCTCGAGACGTCGGGTGGCGCGCTCGCTGGCAAATCCACGATCCGTGCTGAAGGCACCAATTATCGACTGTGCGCGCCCTGCAATAAAGGCCGGCATTTGGTGTGGATTTTCCTTGCATTCGGACTGCCACCGCCCTCACCGCTGCCATCTTCGATTGAAACAATGGGATCGGCGAGACTTCTCCCGCGTCGACCTCCTTGCACTTCTAGCGAAGCGTGCGGAACGCCGTGCGAAGTTCGTTGACGAAGAGGACCGGCTGCTCCCAGGCGGCAAAGTGACCGCCCTGTTGAAGCTTGTTGTAGTGAATGAGCTTCGGAAACGCCTCCTTCGTCCAGCTGTGCGGCGCTGCATAGATCTCGTCGGGAAAGACACTGACAGCGACCGGGATCTGGACGTTCTTGACGTCGAAGAACGCGAGCTTGTTTTCCCAGTACAGGCGGGCGGACGATACGGCGGTTCTGGTCAGCCAGTAGAGCGTGATGTTGTCGAGCACATCGGTCGGGGAGAGGCCGACCGTCTCGCCGTCGAAGGCGCGCGCGATCAGGGCGTGGCTGCGCGCGTCGTGATCCAGCATCCAGGCGGCGAGGCCAATGGGAGAGTCCTCGATGCCGTAGAGCGTTTGTGGACGATTGGTCATCTCGATCGCGTAACCCAGGCCGGTCTTGAAGAAGAAGTCGAGCTGATCGAAGGCGTTCTTCTCTTCGGCCGAGAGACCTGCGGGCGCCGGTTCGCCATACTTCAAGGCCTTCGAGATGTCGGCTGGTACCGTGGCGGGCATGTTCGTGTGGATGCCGAGGAGTTCGGGCGGCGCCTGCAGGGCCATCTGCTCGGTGATGGCGTCGCCCCAGTCTCCGCCCTGCGCCACGAACTTCGTGTAGCCCAGCCGCCGCATCAACTGCGTCCAGGCGCGGGCGATCCGCTGCGGGTCCCAGCCGGTCGCCATCGGCTTGCCGGAGAATCCGTAGCCCGGCAGCGAAGGCACGACGATGTCGAAGGCGTCGTCCGCCCTGCCGCCGTGAGCGGTGGGATTGGCCAGGGGATCGATGATCTTGAGTTGCTCGATCACCGAGCCGGGCCAGCCATGCGTCACGATGAGGGGCAGGGCATTCGGTTGCCGGGAACGCACATGGATGAAGTGGATGTCGAGCCCGTCGATCTCGGTCACGAACTGCGGCAGAGCGTTCAGCCGGGCCTCGACCTTGCGCCAATCGTAGTCGGTCGCCCAACGCTGCGCGAGCTTCTGCATCGTCGCCAGGCGCACGCCCTGCGACTGATCGGAAATGGTCTCCTTGTCCGGCCAGCGCGTGGCGAGAATGCGCCGTCGCAGGTCGGCGAGTTCGCTGTCGGGAACGCTGATCTTGAACGGACGGATGGCGTTGTCGCTCGCCGAGGTCGGCCGGCCGGCGAGGAGCGTGAGGGCTCCCGTGGCGGCAATGAGATGTCGCCTGCTGGGCGCGGGGAGAGATGTCGTCATGCTTGCCTCATCGGCCGCTGCGGCCTGCGCGGGTTGAACAGGTCGGAATATGGTCCAGCCGTGCAGGACCGACCATTGAACGAAGGTGTTGCCGACACCTTGGTGCAATCGACTTGGGCACCGATCGATCTCATCTCCTGAGCGTCACGAAGGAGGAAAATGATGAAATCGGAAGAGAAGGTCGCGGTCGTCACGGGAGCCTCTCAGGGCATCGGGGAGGCGCTGGTGAAGGCTTATCGCCAGAATGGCTATCGCGTGGTCGCGACGGCGCGCTCGATCGCGCCCACGGGCGACCCCGACATCCTCGCGGTGTCAGGCGACATTTCCGATGCGGGCACCGGCGAGCGTGTCATCGCGGAAGGCTTGAACCGCTTCGGACGGATTGACACGTTGATCAACAACGCCGGTATCTTCCTTGCCAAGCCGTTCACGCAATACAGCGAATCCGACTACCAGACCGTCATGGGTGTCAACGTCGCGGGTTTCTTCCGCATCACTCGACCGGCGATCGCCCAGATGGAGAAGCAGGGTGGCGGGCTCGTGGTGCAGATCACCACGACCCTGGTGGAGCACGCCGACTCGCACGTACCGTCGGTGCTGGCCTCGCTCTCCAAGGGCGGCTTGAGCGCCGCGACGCGTTCGCTGGCGATCGAGTATGCCCGGCGCGGCATTCGCGTGAACGCCGTGTCGCCCGGCATCATCCGCACGCCCATGCATTCGCCCGAAAGCCATGCCGCCCTCGATGCACTCCATCCGGTCGGTCACATGGGCGATATCTCCGACATCGTGGGCGCCGTCCTCTACCTGGAGGGAGCGCCTTTCGTCACGGGCGAGATCCTGCATGTCGATGGCGGCCAGAGCGCCGGCCGCTGAGGAGCATCCGACATGCCGATCGTTCTCATCCAAGTGACAAAAGAAGGAAACACGCCCGGCGCAGCTTCCGTCACGGCCGCCGAGAAGGCGGCCCCGATCGCGGGAACGACTGAGCTGCTCACCAAGGTGCTGAACAAGCCGCCGGAAGCAACCTTCGTCCTCATCGAGGAAGTCGAGCTCGAAAACTGGGGATGGGGCGGCCTGCCCGTTTCCGAGTTCCGAGGAAGGCTTGCGCGGCCGCGATCGAGCGGAGGGGGATGAGCGAATGGCCGCCCCTTACGAAATCGTCGAGCACGAGTACGACGTTCTGATCGTCGGCGCCGGTGGTGCCGGGTTGCGGGCGGCGCTGGGCATGGCCTCCTCTGGTCTCAAGACGGCCTGCGTGACCAAGGTGTTCCCCACACGCAGCCATACGGTCGCCGCGCAAGGTGGCATGGCTGCCGCCTTGGGAAACATGGGCGACGGCGACAACTGGCGCTTCCACATGTACGACACGGTCAAGGGCTCGGACTGGCTCGGCGACCAGGACGCCATCGAATACATGTGTCGCGAGGCCATCTCGGCGGTCGTCGAGCTCGAACATTACGGCGTGCCGTTCTCACGGACGCAGGACGGCAAAATCTACCAGCGTCCGTTCGGCGGCCAGACGCTCGAGTACGGCAAGAGGATGGCCCAGCGGACGGCCGCCGCGGCCGATCGGACAGGACACGCGATCCTGCACACGCTCTATCAACAGTGCCTCAGGCACGACACGCAATTCTTCGTCGAGTTCATAGCGCTCGATCTCCTGATGGACGATGACGGCGCCTGTCGCGGGATGCTCGCCTGGGACCTGGCGGACGGTCGTCTGCATCGCTTCCTGGCCCACCGCACGGTGCTGGCGACGGGTGGCTATGGCCGGGCTTACTTCTCGTGCACGGCGGCGCACATTTGCACCGGCGACGGCAACGCCATGGCGTTGCGCGCCGGCCTGCCGCTCGAGGACATGGAGTTCACACAGTTTCACCCAACAGGAATCTATGGCTCTGGGTGCCTGATCACGGAAGGCGCGCGGGGCGAGGGCGGATACCTGACAAATGCGACGGGTGAGCGGTTCATGGAGCGATATGCGCCGACGGCAAAGGATCTCGCCGGCCGCGATGTCGTCTGCCGTGCGATGACGATCGAGATCAACGAGGGGCGAGGATGTGGGCCACGGAAGGACCACATCCTGCTGCATCTCGAACACCTGCCGCCCGAGTTGCTGAACCAGCGGCTGCCGGGCATCAGCGAAACCGCAAAGATATTCGCCGGGGTGGACGTCACGCGCCAGCCGATCCCCGTGCTGCCGACCGTTCACTACAATATGGGCGGCGTTCCGACCAACATTCACGGCGAGGCCGTGACCCTGCGCGACGGCAATCCGGAGGCCGTCGTGCCGGGACTGATGGCGATCGGCGAAGCGGCCTGCGTTTCGGTTCACGGCGCCAACCGGCTGGGCTCGAACTCCCTGCTCGATATCGTCGTGTTCGGCCGTGCGGCCGCGCACCGCGCTGTCGAATGTGTTCGTCCCGGTGAACGCCTTGCCGCGCCGCCGGCGTTGGCGACCGAACAGGCCATCGCTCGTCTCGACCGGCTGCGCTGGACGAAGGGCAAGCGCTCGGTCGGTGCCATCCGCTTCGCGCTGCAGCGGGCCATGCAGCAGTACTGTGCGGTGTTCCGCGATGGTCCGCTGCTCGCCAAGGGAGCCACGGAACTCGCCGGTGTGTTGGGTAGCCTGAACGGCGAGCTCGACCTCGCCGATCGCTCCCTGATCTTCAATACCGATCTGGTCGAGGCCCTCGAGCTCGACAACATGATGTCGCAGGGGCTCGTAAGCCTGCACTCGGCGATCGGCCGGACCGAGAGCCGGGGCGCTCACGCCAGAGAGGATTTCCCCGAACGCGACGATGCGAACTGGCTGAAGCACACGCTCGCCTGGCTGCAGCCCGATGGGAGCGTGCGTCTCGCGTACCGGCCGGTGCACCTGCAGCCGCTCAGCAACGACGTGGCGTCCATCCCCCCGAGCAAGCGCGTCTACTAACCATACGAAGGTATCGACTACACCTTCGTTCAATCGATCCGGGACCGGGTCCGGTTCATCGTCAGGACCTCTTCATCAGGAGGCGAACATGAGCCTGAGCGTCAAGGTGAACGGCAATAAACACAGCGTCGATGTGGACGACGACACGCCGCTGCTTTGGGTCCTGCGGGATGTGCTCGGCATGACCGGCACCAAGTTCGGGTGCGGCAAGGCGCTCTGCGGCGCCTGCACCGTGCATGTCGACGGTGTCGCCACCCGCTCCTGCGTCACGCCGATTGCCAGCGTCGGAACGTCGGAGATCACGACTATCGAGGCGATCGGCGCGACGGACCCGGGCGCGCGTGTCCAGAAGGCGTGGCTCGATGTCGAGGTCGTCCAATGCGGCTATTGCCAGTCGGGCCAGATCATGGCCGCGGCCGCACTGCTCACCGCCAATCCCAATCCCAGTGACGCCGATATCGACGATGCAATGTCGGGCAATGTCTGCCGCTGCGGCACCTATACGCGCATCCGCGCAGCCATCAAGCAGGCCGCGCAGTCCGTTGCCCGCAAAGGCCAGGGAGGCTGACATGACCACACTTTCTCGACGCGGCTTCCTCGTGGCAGGCAGCGCCACGGCCGGGCTTCTGGTTGGCGTGAATCTGCCGGCAAGCGCGGCCCCGCCATCCACTTCGGCCAAAGGATTCACTCCGAACGCGTTCGTGCATATCGGCGAGGACGGGCTGGTGACGCTCACCATGCCCTACGTCGAGATGGGGCAGGGAACCTACACGTCGATTCCCATGCTCGTGGCCGAGGAACTCGAGATCCCGCTCAGCCGCGTTCGCCTCGAGCATGCGCCGCCGGACGAGAAGACCTATGGCAACCCGTTGATCGCGGGCGTGCAGGCGACCGGCGGATCGACCGCCATCATGGCGTCCTGGAAGCCCCTTCGCGAAGCCGGCGCCGTGGCACGCACGCTGCTGATCAAGGCGGCCGCCGAGCAATGGAAGGTGGCGTCGGACACTTGTCACGCCGTTGCCGGCGAAGTCGTTCACGCCGCGAGTGGCCGTCGCGCTTCTTATGGCGCCCTTGCGGCTGCCGCTGCGCGGCTGCCCATTCCCCGGGACGTTACCCTAAAGGATCCGACAGCCTTCAAGCTCATCGGCACGCCTGCCAAGCGGCTGGATGCCGGGGCGAAGGTCAACGGCACGGCCGTCTTCGGCATCGACGCGCGCCCGGCCGGAGTGAAGGTTGCGACGCTGGCGCAGTCGCCGGAATTCGGCGGCCGCGTTCGGCGCGTCGACGACCGCGCGGCGATGGCGGTGAAGGGCGTGCGCCAGATCGTACGCCTCGACGATGCCGTTGCCGTCGTGGCCGACCACATGGGCGCCGCGCTCAAGGGCCTGGCCGCGCTGGAGATCGAGTGGGAAGACGGGGTGCATCGGCAGGTGAGCAACGGTCAGGTCGTCCGCGAGTTGGAACAGGCGACGCTCGCCGCCGGGCCGGTCGCCGAGAAAATAGGGGACGTGGCCACGGCACTTGCGTCGGCGCCGACGAAGATCGAGGCCATCTATCAGGTTCCTTTCCTGGCTCACGCCACGATGGAGCCGATGAACTGCACCGTGCACGTCCGGCCGGGCGGGTGCGATGTCTGGGTGGGGACCCAGGTTGCCGCACGTGCCCAGGCGGCAGCCGCCAAGGTGACGGGACTGCCGCTCGAGAAGGTCGCCCTGCACCAGCACTTGATCGGCGGAGGCTTCGGCCGCCGTCTCGAAGTCGATGGCGTTACTCGTGCGACCGAGGTCGCGATGAAGGTGCCTGGTCCTGTCAAGGTGGTGTGGACGCGCGAGGAAGACATACGGCACGACATGTACCGTCCCTACTGGCTCGATCGAATGTCTGCAGGTCTTGATGGTGAAGGCCGGCCAGTCGCCTGGAGCCATCGTTTCGCTGGCTCCTCTGTGATAGCGCGCTGGCTGCCGCCCGGCTTCAGCAAAGGTCTCGATCCCGACAGCATCGATGGCGCCGTGAATTTCGCTTATGACCTCCCCAACAAACAGGTCGAGTTCCTGCGTGTCGAGCCGCCCGGTATTCCCACCGCCTTTTGGCGGAGCGTGGGACCCTCGCACAACGTCTTCGTGGTCGAAAGCTTCATGGACGAGCTCGCAGCGGCAGCCCGCCAGGATCCGGTCGCTTATCGACTGGCGCTGCTCGACAAGGCGCCTCGGGCCAAGGCCGTGCTTGCGCTCGCCGCGCAAAAGGCCGGCTGGGGTCAAACGCTGCCAGCCGGGTCGGGCCGGGGCATTTCCCTGCAATCAGTATTCGGCAGCTACTTGGCGCTGGTAGCCGAGGTCGCGGTAGCGGCCGACAAGTCGGTGAGGGTCCGACGCGTCGTGGCGGCGGTCGATTGCGGCACGGTCGTAAATCCGGACACTGTCCGCGCGCAGATCGAGAGCGGCGTGAACTTCGGCATTACGGCGGCCCTTTATGGCGAGATCACTGTCAAGGACGGCAAGGTCGAGCAGTCGAACTTCGATGACTACCGGATGCTCCGCATCGACGAGGCGCCTGCCATCGAGGTGTATATCGTGCCGAGTACCGAAGCGCCGGGTGGCATGGGCGAGCCCGGGACTTCGGCCATCGTGCCCGCCGTCGCCAACGCGGTCTTCGGCGCGACAGGCCGGCGCCTGCGCAAGATGCCTGTCGACCTCGCGAGGGCATGACCATGATATCACGATCCAAGCGCCGACATGGCCCGTCGACCTTGCTTGTCGCCGTGAGCGGCTTGCTGGCGGCCTCCCAGTCAGCAGCCCAACAAGGTGGGGCTTCGCGGCCGCATCAGCCCGGGGAGTCGGCCTTTCTCGCCGTCCTGCCCGAGCACATCGAGTGGCGCGCTTTCCCGGCGTTTCCGCCCTCGGTGCGTCTCGCGGTCATTGTCGGCGAGCCCGAAGGGGTGGGGCCCTATACTATCCGCGTGAAGGTGCCGGGCGGCGTGAAGCTCGCGCCGCACCGCCATCCCGAGGATCGGGTCTACACCGTGATCTCCGGCGTCTTCTATATCGGCCTCGGCGATCACTTCGATGAATCGCACCTGCAGGCCTATCCACCGGGAAGTGTCATCGTCCTGCCCGGCGGCACGTCGCATTACCATTGGGCGCGATCGGGCGAGTATGTCAGCCAGGTAAGCGCCATCGGTCCACTCGGGCTCGACTATGTCGACTCGCATGATGATCCGCGCCGCACGGCGAAGGAGTAGTCCGATGACCATTTGCCCCGCCATTCGGCCTGCCAGTGCGATCGCGACGCTTTGCCGGCGGTGGCACGATCGACATGATATCTCCGCTGCCGACGGATTGGCTCGCCGGCACCGCCAGCTCGTGGTCGACATTGCCGCCAGCTACACGCTGGACGGCAAGCCGTCTTCCGATCTCATCGCCGAAGGCCAGGTCGGTTTGATGCGGGCCATCTGTCGCTTCGATCCTGACAGCGGGTCCGGATTCGAGGAATGTGCGGCTCTGCACGTGCATGCCGCCATCTTCGATCATGTTCTCGGGAGCGCAGGATGACCGAGCACTATCTCGAAGACTACCGGGTGGGTCAGGTCTTCGGGTCCGCCACAGCACGTGTCGAAGGCGAGCGGATCAAATCGTTTGCCGCCGAGTTCGATCCGCAGCCGTTTCATCTCGGTGAAGTGGGAGCAGCCGGCACTGTGTTCGGCCGCCTTGCCGCCAGCGGCTGGCACACCGCCGCGCTCACGATGCGCCTCCTGGTCGAAGGGCGGCTCAAGCCGGCCGGTGGCGTGATCGGTATGGGCTTCGACGAGCTGCGCTGGCCGCGTCCCGTGCGTGCCGGCGACGAGCTCAGCGTCCAGAGCGAGATCCTCGATGTGCGCGAATCGAAGTCGCGGCCGGATCACGGGGTGATCAGGGTCCGCTTCACGACCCGCAACCAAACAGGGGAATCCGTGCAGGTTGCGACCGGCAGCCTGCTCGTGCGCCGCCGACCATCCAACCTGCACTGAGCTCGGGCTTGCAGGAGCTGCAAGAGCGTTCGGGCGCCGGAGCCCGAAGACACCGGATTCTGCCCCGGTGACCAGGTTTCCGTCGATGAGTGTGAAGTCGGCCCAGTCGGCCGCCTTTTCGTAGAGGCCGCCCAACAGCTTCAGTCGTCTTCGACCAGGAAGGGTACGACCTTCGTGAGGTCGACAACTTCCTCCTCGCTGTTAACGAAGTCGGCGACATGGTGGCCTTTTGCGAGAGTGTCGCCGTTGTGCATCGCGCGGTGGAGGACGGCGGGGCGTGGCATACCGCGGCGACGGGTCGGCCGCTCCCGAAGAATGCCTCGATCAAGGCTTTCGACTTCTCGTTGTCGACGAGATGAGGGGCCGTTTATTGCCGGCCGCGTCGACTTCGAGGTACTCCGCCGTGAAGCGGCCGAGCTGTCGCTCGACGTCGGTCGGCCGCTGCAGGCCTTTCTCGACCAGTACCTTGAGGCGGGCCTGGGCGGCCGGCCGTTGCACGGAGGTGATGAAGGCGTCCCAGCCCGGCTGCATCTCGGCATCAGGCGGAAGACTCGCGACATCGACCAGCCGCTTGGTCTCGACGATCGTCTGGTGATCGAAGCCCGCGATACGCGTCGCCAACGCATCAACGAAAGCGTCCAGCTCGGCATCGGGAAGCGCGCGGTTCACGTAGCCGTACCGTTCCGCCAGCGCGCCGTCGAAATCGTCCGCGCCGATCAGGATCTCGAGCGCGCGGCCGCGGCCAAGCAGGCGCGGCAGGCGCGCCATCGGACCGCCGCCCGGTACGAAGCCGGCGCCGAGCTCGAACTGCGACAGGATCGCCTTCTCGCGGCTGGCGAAGCGCAGATCTGCCGCGAGCGCGAGTTCGCTGCCGATGCCACTTGCCCGGCCACGGATCGAGACGATGGAGATCGCCTCGAGGCGCGCAAGGCGCACCATGAAGTCGGGGACGGGATGCATACCCGTCGGACCAAGCTCCATGCCGGTCGACTCCGCGAGCGGCTTGAGGAGGTCGTAGTGCGCCATGAAGAAGCCGGGCACGGCGCTGTCGAAGACGACCACTTTCACCTTCGGATCAGCCTCGAGCTGGTCCAGTACCTTCATGAGCTCACGCATTTCGGCGGGCCCCACGATGTTTAGGGGCGGGTTGTCGAGCGTGACGACCCAGTAGGCCGGGCTCCTCCGCGTGACGCGGACCTTCGCGTGGTTGGATGGGGACATCTGCAGAGTTCCTTCGCTCACTGTTCGGTACTGCGAACAGATGCGATGCTGATGCCTTGCGCTCCATTGAACGAAGGTATCGGCGACACCTTGGTGCAATCGCCTCGCTTCGATGCGGCCGCCATCAATGAAATCAGCCGGCATGTTCCGGTGAGAGGAGGCGGCCGTCCAACGCAATGCACCGGCAGAGTCTGGGTATCGCGCGTCTTTGGCGTCGACTGGCGCTTGCCGCCCTCCTGGCGACACTCTTGGCGAGCGCGGGTGTTGCAGAGGCTACGGAGCCACTATCGGAGAAGGTCGAGCAAGAACGCGACGTGCCGTGGCTTCTCGGCGATTGGAACGGACGTCGCCCCTGGCTTCAGGACCGCGGCGTGGATCTGCAGCTCGGCTATACTGGAGAATTCGCCTTCAACGCGACGGGCGGCGTCCGGAAGGAGGCCGCCTATGCCGACCAATACGTCGCTGGAGTGACACTTGATCTCGAGCGACTGGCTGGTCTCAGGGGTACGACTTTCCAGCTGACTTTCACGGCCCGTACCGGACGAAACCTTAGCGACGATGTCCCTTTGGGCACTTTGCAGGAGGTCCAGGAGATTTACGGCCGTGGCCAGACCCTGAGACTGACGCAGCTCTGGGTGAATCACCGCTTGTTCGACGGAAGGATCGACTGGAAGATCGGCCGAATGACGTTCGGCGAGGACTTCGCCTCGTTCCCGTGCGAGTTCGAGAACCTGACGTTCTGTGGCGCGGCGCCAGGGAACCTCGTCCCGGGCTACATCTACAATTGGCCGGTGAGCCAGTGGGCGACGCGGATGCGTTACAATGTCGACGGCTTCGGCTACATCCAGGCGGGCGTGTACGACGTCAATCCGCAATATGCGTCCACCAAAGACACGCTGCTTCCGGTGTTCTTCAACGGTTCTACAGGCGTGCTGATACCCGTCGAACTGGCTTGGCTGCCGAGGCTCCGCGGAGAGCTGCCCGGCAGCTACAAGATCGGGGCATGGTACGACACGTCTGTCGTGGACGACGTGGTAAGCGACATCAACGATAGCCCATACTCAGTGACCGGATTGCCGCCCCGCCGCCAGCAGGGCCGGGCAGGCGGCTACCTCAGCATCGTCCAGCAATTAACGCCGCTCTCTTCGCTGGAAACGAGAGGTGGACTCAGCGTCTTCCTGAACGCCGTGGTGGCCAGTGATAGGAGCTCGACCACCGACAATCAGGTTGCTGCCGGCATCGTCTACACTGGTCCGTTTCGGTCGAGGCCGGACGACGATGTCGGTTTCGCGGTAGGCGTGACGCGCGTCAACAGCCGTATCGCTGCCACGCAGGCCTTGGTGAGCACCCTCGGACTCGGTCGAGTCGCAGTGCAGGGCGCCGAATTTCCGCTCGAACTCCATTATACCTATCGGCCGAGGGACGGCTTCCTGCTGCGTCCCAGCGTCCAGTACGTGCTCAATCCCGGAGGTACCGGCGCCAATCCCAATGCGCTGGTGCTCGGCTTTACGACCTCGATCAATTTCTGAAGAAAGCGTGCCTGAGAGTGTCCGCCTGCTTCGGCCCAATCGCAGCGAGCAACGGCACATCGATACCTTCGCACAACTGTTCCGAAGCTTCCGAGATCTGCATTGTGCGCTGAGTTCATAGGTTGTTGAGAACATGCCTCGGAGAGAACCGCCATGGAACCAGTGCACGTTCGTCGCCGACAGATGCTTGCTGCAACGGTTCTGGGCGCGGCCGCACTGCATTCAGCGAGATCAAATTCCGCTCTCGGACAATCGTCACCTTCCAGTAGCTTCGACTCACTTCGCCGCATCAAGGCGGGCGATCTCGAGGTGGCCTATGCGGAAGCGGGACCTACGTCGGGCGTGCCTGTCCTTCTGCTGCATGGCTGGCCCTATGACATCCATACCTACGTAGACGTCGCGCCGCGACTCTCTGCTGCAGGTTATCGTGTAATCGTCCCGTACCTGCGGGGCTACGGCGCTACACGCTTTCTTTCGGACTCGACGCCGCGCAATGGACAGCAGGCAGCCCTGGCCGCCGATGCCCTCGCACTCATGGAGGTGCTGCGCCTCGAGCGGCCGATTGTGGCTGGCTGTGATTGGGGAGCGAGGACAGCCTGTATTCTCGCCGCCCTTTGGCCCGAGCGATGCCGCGCCCTTGTGTCGGTAAGCGGCTACCTGATTGGAAGCCAGGAGCTAAATCGCGCGCCGCTGCCGCCCCAGGCCGAACTTCAATGGTGGTATCAATACTATTTCGTGACGGAGCGGGGGGAAGCCGGCTACCGCAAATACACGAATGAGTTTGCGCGATTGATCTGGCAAGTCGCCTCACCGAAGTGGCAGTTCAGCGATGTGACGTTTCAGCGATCGGCAGAAGCCCTCGAAAATCCTGATCATGTCGCGGTCGCCATTCACAATTATCGCTGGAGACTTGGATTGGCTCCAGGTGAAGCGCGGTTCGACGACCTCGAGCAAAGGCTCGCGTCCTTCCCAGCTATCGCCACGCCGACCATCACGCTGGAGGGCGATGCGAACGGGGCGCCGCATCCCGATCCCGCCACCTACGCCCCCAGGTTTACAGGCAGGTACCAGCATCGGCTAATCGCTGGCGGCGTTGGCCACAATCTGCCGCAGGAAGCTCCGGACGCATTCGCGCAAGCGGTGATGGACGTCGCCGCTTCCTGATTCCGCGTTGGGCCGGTCCGGAGACCCGGTTGTGCTCGCCCTCGATGCCTTCGACGTCCGCCTTGCATGCTCCGGCTTCTCTTAGTTGGAAGCGTGTATGCGAATAGGCAGAAACTCCACCGGCGAACACGACACCAAGGTATCGCTGACACCTAGGTCCAATGGACCGTTGCGCGAACCGGCTTCATTTTTCCTGTGCCAGCTGGCCGCTTCGGGCTGGCGACAAACTGGAGGCCTAGTCACCATGGAAACCCCGTTGAACGTCGCCGTGCTTGTCGGCAGTCTTCGCAAGGACGCCTACAGCCGAAAGATCGCCCATATTCTGATCGACCTCGCGCCGGCGACGCTCGATTGCCGCATCGTCGAGATCGATGACCTTCCGCTGTACACCGAGGACCTCGACTCCGCGCCGCCAGCGCCGTGGGTTCGCTTCCGCGCCGAGATACAGCGCGCCGACGCGGTCCTGTTCGTAACGCCGGAATACAACCGGTCGATCCCGGGCGGGCTAAAGAACGCGATCGATGTCGGGTCTCGTCCGCCTTACCACAGCGTCTGGGACGGCTTGCCGACTGGCGTGATCAGCATCTCCCCGTACAAGATTGGCGGATTTGGCGCGAACCATCACGTCCGCCAAAGCTTGGTGTTCCTGAACATGCCGGTGATGCAGCAGCCGGAAGCGTACTTGACCGAGGTCGCCGCAATGCTCAATGAGCAGGGCACCCTCGTCTCGCCCGACTCACGCCAATTCCTGACTAAGGTGATCTTAAGCTTCGCTGCTTGGGTGCAGACTTTCGGCGCGGCAAGGCAGCGCAAAGCGGCCTGACGCGCAGTGGCGGCGGACATCAAAGCGTCTCATGGACATGCGCCTGGAGATTTCGCATCGAAGAGGCCGCGGATCGTCAAGGGTCCGATAGGCCGCTCGACGTAGCTCTGGCGACCAGCTTCCCCGCGGCCGATCCCATCGCACCGCTGCGCTCTCGCGAACAATTGGCCACGGATAGCCAGAGCCATGAGCACCAGCGGCGTTGATCTCAATGCAGCCCAAATTGCTCTCGATGCACGTGTCGGTTTTCGGCCCACGACGTGCTGACGGATTGTAGCTGATCAGTACGCGTCGAGCGAAGGCCGCGGACTAGGCAGTTGCTGGCGTGAGCCGGATCTGACTAGGATTTAGGCGACCGCTCGTTGTGGCTGCTGTTGCAGCCGTTTCCAGTTCCAGGGGAGCAGCTCGGCGATGCGCCTGGCCGGGTGGTCCTGCAGACGTGCGAGCACGTCGGTGAGCCAGGCCTGCGGATCGACGTCGCTGAGTTTTGCCGTCTCGA
The DNA here is from genome assembly GCF_965279465.1 of Reyranella sp. NCBI lineage: Bacteria > Pseudomonadati > Pseudomonadota > Alphaproteobacteria > Hyphomicrobiales > Reyranellaceae > Reyranella > Reyranella sp. The sequence continues at coordinate 136,819 of NZ_OZ257242.1, read as the reverse complement.
TCAGCGTAGAGATGGCGGCGGCGCGCCGGCCGCCTGCATCGGAACCGGCGAAGGTCCAGTTGTTGCGCCCGACGGCAATGCAGCGCAGCGCCCGTTCGGCGGCGTTGTTGGGCATGCACAGGCGGCCATCGTCGAGGAAGCAGAGCAGAGCGTCCCAGGCGTTGAGGCCGTAGGCGATCGCCTTGGCGACCTTGCCGTGCGGCGACAGCCTGGCGTGCTGCTCGCGTAGCCAGACACCGAGAGCCTCGACACGCGGGCGGCTGCGTTCGTGACGGACCTTGCGCCGCTCGTCGGGCGGCACGCCGTTGATGTCGCGCTCGATGGCGATCGGCGCCTTGTTGAGCCGCGCCTGGTCGAAGAACTTGCGCCGCGCATGGGCCCAACACGCCGCCTCGACTATCGGCGCGGGCCGGCGGCTGGCCGCGTAGAGCCGGTGGTCGCCGGCATAGGCGTCGGCCTACATCAGCCCGGCCCGCGACACCACATGCGCCCCGGGATGCTCGCTGCGCCGGTCGGGCGAGTAGAAGTAGGCGGCCGCCGGCGGATCGGTTGTCCTTGCTCAAAAGTCCGTCCGGCCATGGAATCGATATTCTGATGAAGGCCATGGTTGCCGATGTTCGGTAATCGGAGCGCGCGCTGCTCTGTTGCGACCCGATCTTCGTGCGTGGGTTCTGAGCGCGTCAGCTCCCCGACCGACGCAATTGCGGACCGCGACGACGCCCGGCGATGCAACGGTGGTACAAGTGCGGTCACCGCAAGGGGTTCAAGCCGCGCGACGCTCGTAGCGATGGTGCAGGCCGCCGACCTGTGGAAAGGCAACAACGGTGCCAGCGGAGGGCGGCTGGACGGATCTGGGCTCGGGACAATCCTTGCCAAGTGAGAGATGCGTGCGGCTTTGGTGATGATACTCAAAGTTTGCCGACAGCACACGGCGCAGGTGACGCTCATCGAGGATGATGACGTGATCCAGACATTCGCGCCGGATCGAGCCGATGATGCGTTCGACAACGGCGTTCTGCCGCGGCGATCGCGGCGCTGTGACGACCTCCTCGATCGCCATCGCCCGAACACGATCGCGGAAGGTCTGACCATATGACGCATCTCGGTCTCGCAGCAGAAAGCGGGGCGCGGTGTCCCAGGGGAAGGCTTCGGTGATCTGGCGCGCCAGCCAGGCGTGCGTGGGATTCGGGGTGATATCGAAGTGGATGACTTTTCTTCGCTCGTGACCGAGGACGACCAGGGCGTAGAGCAGCTGAAACGTCGCCGTCACGACGACGAACATGTCGACGGCGGCGGTGTCGTGCATGTGATTTTGCAGGAACGAGCGCCAGGTCGGGGAGGGGACCTTGGGCTGCCACGGCAGGTGTCTGCCGACCGTGGCCTGGCTGACCACGATGCCGAGCTTGAGCAACTCGCCGTGGATGCGGGGCGCGCCCCAAAGCGGGTTTGCCCGGCTCATCTGGCGAATCAGATCACGGACATCGCGGTTCGTGCCGGGCCGTCCGAGGGGGCGTGATCGGCGGCGCCAGTAGAGGCGGAAGCCTTTACGATGCCAGTTGACCACCGTTGCCGGTTCGACCAGCACCACGGCGTCGAGGACCCTCGGCCAGATGCGATAAAGCCATACCCAGAGCATCCGGTCGGCGGAGAAGAGCCGAGGGCGGCCGGGGTGTTGCCGGCGCAGGACCGTCAACTGATGTCGCAGCGCGACGAGTTCGAGCTCAAGCGAAGCGCGGCTGCGCACCCGGAAGGAGAGCAGGGAACCGACGGCGGACAGAAACGTGAGCATGCCGCTGACGGTATGCCATGGCACAGTAAACGCTATAGAAGCGTGAGCATGCCGATGACGGTATGCTGGGGCATAACAAACGCTGCGCTTGCTGGGCGGTTTTGACTTTTGAGTAGGCACAGGTGGCGAACAGCAGCCCGCCGATCACGGCACGGGCGAGGGCGGCGTTCTGCTCCTCGCCGGTGCCGCCGATCGCCATCGGGATCATGCCCACGATCATCGCCGCCGCCGTCATCAGCACCGGCCGGAAGCAGGTATTCCGGCAGCGATGGCGGCATCATCCGCGACAAGAGACCGGCCTTCGACGCCGCACGCCGACCGACGGGTTCAAGCGGGCTGTGCTCCGCTTTGCTGTCCACATCGTTAGCGACATCCACCAGGCGCTGCACAAGGTGGGCGAGGGGAGGGGGAAATGATATCGGTTGAGGGTCGGCACCAAGACGCGCCGGGGCGGGCGGTGCCCGATCATGTTCTATCGGTCCAACCTGCACTGGGTGTCGGAACGCCACTCTAATCAAGGCCACGACGTGGAGCTGGGCGAGTAGGTCGACCGGCTCGAGGGTGAATGGCTAACTTCGCCGGAAGCACAGGACGTCGATGGGGGCGCCCCGGCAGTGGGCAGAGGAGACGCACCAAGCTGCCCGCGCCATGGTGGCGAATCTGCCAGCAATTCGAATTGTCGATGATGGCCACTACGCCAAGACCCTGCCGACGCTTGATCGGCGGCTTGGGCCTGCAGGGCTGCGGCTCGCACTGTTCCTGACGACGCGCAAAGCGTCGATCAGTGTGCGGCGCATTAAGTCGGCGCCCGTCATTGGGGGCCGAACGATCCGAGCGGACGGCGCGATTAGGCCGGGTTGAGTCGTGCTTGGAGAACCGACGCCGCCCGCGTTCCGAACGGCGTGCGCTGCTTGGCAGCAAGCGAGCCCGTCCGGCCGCCAGGACGGGGCGGCGCAGGAGGCAGAGGGCCGGCTGGCCTCCGGATACCAAGGATTTGCCACTTTTCGCCGTACAGAGAGCGTTGCAATCTGAACTCGCGGCCCCTGTCACGGAGGAGAAAACGCGATGGCGATCAATCCACAATCGATCAAGCCTCCCGCTAACCTCGTCCCCAGAAACTACACCCCAGCCAACGGGCGCAAGTACCCGGTTCAAATCGGCGACAGCTGGGCTTCCCTCGCGGCCACGGTGGGAAGAAGCCCGTGGGATCTGATTCGCTATAACTATCCCACCCTTCCACTCGACTTGCAGCTCCCCGCGAAGGAGGTCAACTGGTATCTGGAGCACTACGTCGGCTGCACCATGCTCACTCCCGACGGCCGCAATTACCGGTTCAGCCCTCCCGGCGAAATCTGGCTTCCCAACCCTGCCGCGGCGCTCACGCCCGATCAGGTTGCCCAGCGGCTGGTGCTGAGCATCCTGCGCGAACCTGTCGTTAGGCGCATGAACTTCGGCGTCGGCTTCCTCATGATCTCCGCGACGTACTACGAGGACATCGCCAAGGCCATCGAAGCCGGCAAGATAGTCGTGAAGGTCAATCCAGCCCTGCGGAATCTCGCGATGTATTACGGGGCCTCCAGCCCGGCCCGCATCGAACTGTCCCCGACCATCTCCGACATGGGCCTCATCGTTCACGAATGCACTCATGCGATCTTCGACATGCGCAAACTCACAACCAACGTCGAGCAGTCGGAAGGATTCGGGTACCTCTCGCAGGCGCTCTACGGGCAGTTGAAGTATGGCCCCTCGGCCCGGTATACCGTGCCATTCCATTGGCCTCCGTTCAGCTGGATCTCGTGGCAGACTATCTTCGATGAATCCACCCGACTAGCGGCCGTCCTGAAAACGAGCTTCTGGGTAAGCGAGGCAGACGCGGCCCGGCTGTTCGGAGCCTTCAAGAACACGAGGGGTGGGGGATATGACACCCGCGCCGGGAAGGTGGAGACCAACGACGGACTGTGAGCGCGCGAGTGGCATCCAGCTATTGGACCTACTGTTGCTCGCGCGCTCGTGAGCAATCAACGCGAATGACTTTACAGTGGCACTCTTCTCCAAGGTCAGGCCATTCCAGGGTGTGTGCGCCCCGGCCGAGCAGACCTTCCACGATTGTGGCGGTGCAACTCCGGCTTCTGCCTTCAGAGGGACGCGCTCTAGCCGACGACCGCCGCAAGGATGGCCAGCTGGCGCTGCTCGCGCATCAATGGCTCTCCCCCATCCTTGGATGGCAAGGAGCCTTGAATGGGCTTGGCAACGCACGCCTCTCGATTCGTCATTCGCCGGCGCCTGCAAGACCAAGGGCAACGCGCGGATCACGGCGACCGGCCAAGAAGCCGGGGGGATTGCTCAGGGCATCGACGAGAGTGTTGATTTTGCTGCGGTCGATCGCTTGATCCTAACCGTCTTTTGTTCTGGTGGACCATAATCCGCTTCGGGGAGAGAACGGGAGCAGGCCGGAGGTTGGGACCGGTTGCGGGAAATTCCCTCAACTCACTTGAAAAAATTGACACGAAATCCTGGTGGGCGTTCTCGCTTCTGTTCGCAGATCGGGCTGCGTCGTTGATTCCAAGCTGCATCCTGGGCTGCGGTGTCTTGCGCATTCGTTAATGTACCACGCCGGGACAAGGCGATCGCTGCCATGGGATCACCGGGGTCCGGTGGGCCGATGCGCGGCTCGCCCGGAAACAGCGCACTGGCCCTGATGACCGGCGTCGGCTTGTCCGTAGCGCTGGTCCAGTTGAATTCCGCGTGCCAGTTCACCGTCCATCCGATACGTGCCAGAATGGTAACGGGCTCGACGTTTTTTATACGAGTCAAAAAATAGGTGATGAACTCCTCGGTGCGTTTTACGCTGGCAAGAAAGTTTGGCGCAGCCGAAACTCGGTTCTCAAACGTCAAGGGAATGGCGTTGTTGGGATGATCCTTGAACGTCACATCGACATTCAGGCCCGGATTGCTCCCCGTAACAGGTGTGATTTTCAGTGGCGGGAACGTGGACCTGAAAATCTCCTCATCAACGGTTCGGCCAAATCTGGGCTCTTCATCAAGTGACGGGTTCTGCGTGAAGCCGGTCCGCAAATTGATGACCGTGGAACCTTCCGACTCCAGCCGGCCTGCGTAGATGAATTCGTAATTATGGATGAACGAGACTTGCGCCAACCCGAACTGCATATCGCCCAGGTCACGCTGACTGTCGGGGGATTTCAGGAACACATGTGCGTCGATGGAAACTGCCTTGTCGGCGACGACATCTTCTGCAGGAAACCGCTCGCCGGCGATGAGATTGACACCTTTTGTACAGTGCAGGAGTACGAACTTCGATCCGACATGAACGCCGGCCGAGGCCCCCGGCGCCTTCCAGCTGATCTTCACACTCGATTGGTCGATGATCAGCATCGTCAGTCCCGCCCCGTGCCTCTGTTGCCGCGTGCCTTGTCCAGCCTGACGGTCGATTCACTTCGCGCGTCAAGCAACTGGTCGAGGCGTGCCAGCGTCATGGCACCGGCCACACCATCCGGCACGAGGAGGTTGGCGCGCTGGAAGGCCGCTGTCACCCGAGCTGTCTCGGGCCCGAAGATGCCATCCGGCAGTGCGGCATTCTGCTTTGTCGACCCCGGCATCGCGAAACCGAGATCAATGAAGGCCATCTGCAGCACACGCACTGCCTCTCCCGCGGCACCATGTTTCAGCGCTGGAGCATTGAGGGCAGCCTTGACTATTCCCGGACTCCCGGACAACCGTGCACATTTGAATGTCATTGAACGTACTCCGGTGCAATAAAACGCGGGCAAACGCCACTTGACTTGAATCTCCTTGAGTACGCGCGGACAAACCGACATCCACCGGATGACCGGCCTGTTGAAACCGAGTTTTTCGTAAACTGGCATTATTTGCAAGACCAGGACCTTGGCGAGAGGTATCCCCAGTCGGAAGGCGGTAATGCCTGTGCGTTGCGCGCCAGGAAGATCAATTTCGCTTTGTTCAAGCCAAAACTCTCTCCGGATTTCCCTGGAGCACATGACAACTGGGCCGATTACGCCCGTGACGGATCGGGCGATGGCGGCAGTTCGGCAATTAACTGCAGGATGTCGGTGAAGAGTTGCCTCGGAATAGCGACCTCGGCCAACTGGAGAGGCGACGTAGCGGCCGTGAGTAATGACCTTGGCTCGATCTTAATCAGCTTTTCCGTGAGGATGGGCAGCGATCAGTCCTTGACCGGCGAGGGTGTTGCCGGGGTGCGCAGGAAGCCAAACTGAGCTTTCCCTCGCGGCGGGGTGCAGCCACGATGGGGCCGGTTCAACGCCGGAGAGCTGGAAGCCATGAGAGCCATGTTTGTTTGGGTCTTTCTCGCCACATCCCTCGCTCTGCTCGGAGTCTGTCTGTCTGCTGCCCGCTCGGTCGCACAGCAGGAAGTGCCGGGGGCTCGCGACTTCCCGCTGATCAAGCGCTATGAAGGATCGCGTCTCATCGGCTACGCGGCGAAGCCATACGACTCGGCCAAGCTCATCGTCGGCAAGCTAAACGTCGGCGCCAACGGGCAACCTTCACCGGAGAACTGGCGACTGCTCGAAGGCCGGCATACCCGACTGCTCTACCTGGCGCCGAGGCAGCGCAGCTCGCTCGAAGTGTTTCGCAACTACGAACGAGACCTGGCAGCCAAGGGGTTTACAATTCTATTCAAATGCTCGGGTGAGGAGGAGTGTCAGTCCTTCGGGGCGGAGATCAACCGCGTTCTCTACCCGGCGACCGCGGCGCTGCAGAACAACGACATCTCCAAGTTTGCGTTCAATGTTCCGATCGAGCCGCACTATCTCGCGGCAACCTTGACGACCCCCGAAGGGCCGGTCGCGGTCTCGCTGTATGTCGCCACCGAGAGCGGTGCCGCATTTCCGGAAACCAAGGATCGTGTGGCGGTCCTGCTCGACGTGGTCGAGGACAAGCCGATGGACCAGAAGATGGTCACGGTCGATGCGGCGAAGATGGCGGATGAGATCAACACGACCGGGCGGGTCGCGCTCTACGGCCTGTACTTCGATACGGACAAGGCAGAGTTGAAGGCGGAATCTGCACCGTCCCTCGCCGAAATCGGGAAGCTCCTCAAGGCCCAGCCCGCGCTGAAGGTCTATATCGTCGGCCACACCGACAATGCCGGTGGCTTCGACTACAACATAGGATTGTCCCAGCGCCGCGCAAAATCCGTCGTCGACAAGCTCATGCAGAGCTACGGGATCGCGCCCGACAGGTTGAAGCCCGTCGGCGCCGGCATGATTGCTCCTGTCGCGTCCAACGACGAAGAGGCGGGCCGGAGCAAGAACCGGCGCGTCGAGATCATCAAGCAGTAGCTGCATTGCGAAAGCAACGCCGCCAGGACGGCGTGTCAATCGCAGGTCAGTCGTATTGCTTGAGGCGGTAGTTCTCCATGACCCACTTCAGCGTGGTACCGTATTGTGGATCGGTCGCATAAACGCCAGTGAGTGCGTCGGCGAAGCGATCGGGATCCTTCACGACCTCCATGGCGGCCCGATATGGGGAGCCTGTCGACAGCAGCTTGCCATGCAGTTCGAACGCCTCGGCCATGCTTTCAAAACGCCGGAAGCGCGCGGTCAGGATCACGACCTTCCCGTCAATGACCTCCCGCGTCTCGCTTTCGACGGCGGGTTGGGAGTCCAGAGCCTTGATCCCGAAGGGATTGTTGCTGGCGGGAGGCATCGCCGCTCCCCAAGCGCTTTCGACGATCCACTGCGCCAGCGTGATGGAGGCCGGGATGCCCCAACGTTGTCGCGAGGTCTTCGCCGCCTCGAGCACATCCGGCGGCACGATGCCGACATGGCCATATCTCGCAGGCGGCGGCTGCTCCTTGGCGACCAGCGGGCGCGCTGCGAGGGCGTAGTAGGTCGGGCTCCCGGGGGCAACGTAGCCAGTCGCCGGATTCATGTTCATCACGACCGCCTGAAACGCCTTGATGGCGAGGATCGTCCCGATATCCATGGCGCCCGTGACGGGCACCTCGGTATGCGGCGTCGGCAGTCTTTTGTTCAGCAGCGACTGGATGACGAACACGTCGCCGGCGCCATTGACGGCGTCCTGACCGACCGAGGTAAAGATGGGCGGTGCGACGGCGCCCGCTTCGTCCGTGCTGAGGATAGTCTGCGACGGGGCAAGGCACATGGCGGCGAGTGTGATCGAATGTCGAACAGCTCCGCTGCAGGGTAGGCGCGCCGTCCGTGGGCAGTCAACCGCGTTGGGTCTCCCGTCGAATAAGTCGTGTAAGACAAGGATCATGCAACTTGAGATATGTTCGTTGCAGACTACAGCTTTGCGCCGGACGGGCACACTTCTGCGGCCGACCAGTTAAAGCGACGTTCCAATTGCGATTGCCCTGTCGTAGGTTCTCCCACTACTATTTTAGTCGATTGGGCATGTCGGCCGGACGATGACCAGTGTGCGCCTCCGGCCGCCCATCGTTGGAGTACGCAGTCGCGTGACCTTGAAGCTGGTTATGATCCGCTGTCCCGACGACGTGGCGCCCGAGAGACGGGAAGTTCGTGGCGGTGAATTCTCGATCGGTCGGGCCAAAGACAATCAATGGGTGGTCGCCGATGCAGGCCGCCATCTATCTAAGAAGCATTGCCAGCTCATCTACGGCGCCGGAGAGTGGGAACTGCGTGATCTCAGCACCAACGGCACGTTCATCAACAACGCAAGCGATCCGATCGGCAAGGGCGCCAGCCAGAAGCTGCGCCACGGCGACAGGATCAAGTTCGGACTCTACGAGATCGAGGTGAGCCTCGACGAGGATCCAGCTGCACCGGACCACGACCGCTTCGCGGCTTACGACCGGGGCGGAAGCGCCGACTTGCCGTCGCGCTCCGAGCTTCCTCCATACCACGGCGGCAGGTCGTCCGATTCGGCGTCCATGACGGATCTGTCGGGTTCGCCGATCCTGCCCGCCGACTTCGATCCCCTCGCACCCGGCCCTGCACCCTTCGCCGGCCCGACGGAGCCGGATCACGCCCCTGCCTTGCAAAGTGCTTTCCGTCCGCCGCAACCGCTATCCATCATTCCCGACGATTGGGATGTCGATCTTCCGGCTGCCGGGCAGCGGCTGCCGACGCCGCGTCCGCATCCGGCGCAGCAGCCTTCCGAAGGTGCCGTTCCTCCCGATGCACCGGCGACCAATGAGGCGCCACGGCCGGCGACGCGTGCGGCGGCGCCGATGCCCGGGTCCGCGAGCGACTCCGACGTGACGGCGGCTTTGCTGCGTGGCTTGGGGCTCGGTGAGACAGCATTGCGCGATCCAGAGAAGACGATGGAGAGCCTCGGTGCTGCGGCGCGGGCGACCGTCAGCGGTCTCCGACAGATCTTGATGGCGCGCGCCAGCATCAAGGACGAGTTCCGCATCGAGCAGACCGTGATCCGGCCCAGCGGCAACAACCCTCTCAAGTTCTCGCTCGACGATGACGACGCCCTGGCGACACTTCTCGGCATCGGGCGGAGCGCCAGCATGCCGGCGGTGCACGCGATCACCGAGGCGTTCGACGATCTGCGAATGCATGAGCTCGCGACCATCTCGGCCATGCAGGCGGCGGTGCGTGTTCTCCTCGCGCAATTCGATCCCGACAGCATCGAGCGCAACGCCGGCAGCGGCGGATTGCAGATTCATCCCGCGCAGAAGAAGGCCAGGGCCTGGGAGGCTTTTGCGCAGCTGCATGGCAAGGTCACGCAAGCGCTCTCCGATGATTTCGACAGCGTGTTCGGCAAAGCCTTTGCACGCGCCTATGAACAGGCAATCGAGAAGCTGGACGCCGAGAAGGAGAGATCATGAACGATCGTCGACTGACCGGTCGGCGATCGCTGCTCAGAGCCGCGCCGGCCGCCCTGCTGGTCGCAGCTTGCGGCGGTCCGCCACCCCCTCCGATGGTCGATCTGACGATCAAGGCAAACCTCGACATCAATCCCAATGCAGCGGGCATGCCGGTATCGGTTGCGGTCCGTCTCTATTCTCTGAACGCCCGGTCCCGGTTCGAGTCGGCCGACGTTTTCTCCCTGATGCAGCGGGAGGCCCAGGTCCTCGGTACCGAAGGCGCCAGCGCCGAAGAGGTGCTGATTCGTCCGGGCGAGACCCGCAAGGTCGTGCTGACGCCGAAGCCCGGCGTGCGCTTCGTCGGCATTGCGGTGATGTTCCGCGACATCGATCGCGCGCAATGGCGCCTAGTCGCCCCGATCGCCGAGAGCGGGCCGACCAGGCTCGCTCTCGTTGTCCGTGGCCTCACCGCCGCACTGGTATCGCCATGACCTGGTCCAACCGGGTCGTTTGGCTGGAGGGAATGTTCCTGCGGGCACAGCATTTCCAGCAGCAGGATCGCTGGCTGGAAGCGCTGGTGCGCGACCGGACTTCTTCCCTGCGGCCGCACGGCTGGGGAATGGCCGAAGCGTCGATCAATCGCAACCTGCTCGCCACGGGCCAGTTCGCGCTGGCCAGCGGCAGCGGCGTTTTCGAAGATGGCACGCCCTTCGCACTGCCCGGCGAGACGGATCAGCCGGTTCCCCTCGATCTGCCGCCGACGACGCGCAATGCCATCGTCTATCTCGTCGTGCCGGTGAGGCAGGCCGGATCGATCGAGGTCACCGCCGACGGCGCCTCGGAAGGGCGCTACGAGCAGCGGCCATTCGAGGCCTACGACACGCATTCCGGCTCGCCGCAGCCCGCGGAAGTCCAGGTCGGACGGTTGCGGTTGCGCTATATGCTCGAGACCGAGAACCTTGCAGGATATCACGGCATCGGACTTGCGCGTGTCCTCGAGGTCGGAGCCGACCGCAAGGTCGTCCTCGACGACCAGTGGATTCCGCCGTGTCTTGCCTGCTCCGCCGCCGCGCCGCTGACCGGCCTGCTCGCCGAGCTTGCCGGTCTTCTCAACCAGCGGGGCGAGGCGCTGGCGGCTCGATTGACAGCACCGGGTTCACGTGGCGTTGCGGATGTCTCGGACTTCCTGCTTCTGCAGTCGGTCAACCGCTCGCAGAAGCTGCTGGCCCACTGGGCAGGCGACGGCAATGTCCACCCCGTGGATCTCTACGCCGCTCTTGTCCAGATGGCCGGTGATTTTGCGACATTCACCGAAGCCAGCCGTCGTCTTGCGGACTATCCGCCCTACCGGCATTCCGACCTGCAGCGCAGCTTTGCTCCGGTCATCGCCGATTTGCGACGCTCGCTTTCGTCCGTGATCGAGCAGACCGCTATCCAGATCCCGTTGCAGCAGCGTGCGTATGGCGTGCGGGTCGGTCCCATTGTCGACCGCGGCATCCTGCGCTCATCGAGCTTCGTGCTCGCCGTTCAGGCAGATGTGCCTTCCGAATCGTTGCGTCGGCTGTTCCCGACACAAGTCAAGATCGGCGCGGTCGAGCACATTCGCGAATTGGTGAATGTCGCCTTGCCGGGCATCGCGGTGCGGCCGCTTCCTGTGGCACCGCGGCAACTGCCGTTCTATGCGGGTGCGACATACTTCGAACTGGATCGTAATTCGACACACTGGAAGGAACTGCAGGCTTCCGGGGGCTTCGCCATCCACCTCTCTGGCGAGTTTCCCAACCTGAATATCGAGCTATGGGCGATCCGCGGCTGACGCTGCCCCAGTGAGGCGACATGATCGACAATCCCTTCGCTGAGCCCGAGGACGACAACCGGACGGTGATCCGGCCGACGCCCGGCCGGCGTCGGGCATCGCCCCCGGAGGGGCCGCCCGGCGCAAGCACCGAGGCGCCGCCACAGGAAACGCCCGCTCCGCGGGTTGCGGCCTCGCCCGTGGCGGAAGGGACGGAGGATGTTGCCGTCGGTGGCGACGTGTTGCTGGTCGCTGCTGCGCCGCTGCTCCAGTTGATGGCGCGGCTTCGTAACACGGCGAACTCGCCGGATTCGGGGGATCTCTATCAGCGCACCGTTCGGCAGATCCGCGCCTTCGAGCAGGAGGCGCGAGACAAGGGCGTGCCATTGGAGCAACTCCGCCCGGCACACTATGCACTCTGCGCCAGCCTCGACGACATCGTGCTCAATACGCCGTGGGGCAGCAGCGGCACATGGAGCCAGCGTTCACTGGTCTCTACCTTTCATCAGGAAGTGCGCAGCGGCGAGCGCTTCTTCGACGTACTGAAGCAGATGTGTGACAATCCGGGTCGCTTCCTCCCGGTCGTCAAGCTCATGTACCTCTGCATGTCGCTGGGCTTCGTCGGGCAGTACCGCCTGTCGCGGCGCGGCGGCGGCGAGATCAGCCGGATTCGCGAAGAAACTTACGCCGTCATCGCGCGCCAGCAGAAACCCGCCGAGGCCGACCTGGCGCCCCACACCAAAGGCGTGAACGCGCCTTACCGGCCGGCGCGATTCGTCGTGCCGATTTGGGTCGCGGCGGCGGCTGGCCTCGGCGTCGTCGGCGCGCTCTTCCTTTGGTTCTTCATCAACCTCAATGCCCAGTCGGATACGGTCTATGCGCGGCTGCAGGGCGCCCCGCCGGACCGCATGCCGACGATCACGCGCGCACCGTTGGTCGAACCTGCCCCCGTTGTCGCCGCCACGCCGCCACCGCCCCCCGAACCCACGGCGCTCGACAAGCTGCGGCAGTTCCTGAAGCCCGAGATCGACCAGGGACTGGTCGAGGTGCTGGGGACCCCGGCACAGCCGTTGGTCCGGATCACCGGCCGCGGCATGTTTGCCTCAGGCAGCGCCACGCTCACACCGAGCTTCAAGCCGCTGGTGGATCGCATCGGGCTGGCCCTCAGGGAGGAGAGCGGACCGGTCAAGGTCATCGGCTACACGGACAACGAACCAATCCGCACCATCGCCTTCCCGTCGAACTTCCAGCTCTCCGCGGCGCGCGCAAAAGCGGCTGCCGCGGTGATAGCAGCCAGCATCGGCGATCCGGCAAGAGTCACTATCGACGGCAGGGCCGACGCCGATCCGATTGCGTCCAACGCAACTCCCGAAGGGCGCGAACGCAACCGACGCATCGAAGTCGTTCTCAATCGGCAGGGCGGGTAGACATGAAGGCACTCCGACTTCTTGCCTCCCGCTGGGTGCTGAGCTTCGTCGGCGTCATCATCGTCGCGCTGCTGGTCTGGTTCTTCGGTCCGCTTCTGCCGCTGCTGGAAGGCTGGATCGCACGACTGGCCATCGTGGTGGCACTGCTGGTCGTCTGGGCTGGCGCGAACCTGGTCCTCGATTACGCCCGCCGGCGCCGAGAGCAGAGGCTTGAAAGAGGTGTGACGGGAAGTGCGGCCATCGAGGCGGAACAGGGTGGCGGCGAGGAGGCCGCCGCTCTTCGCGAGCGCATGTCGACGGCGCTTTCGCTGTTGAAGAAGGCGCGTGGCACCCGAGGCTATCTCTACGAGCAGCCGTGGTACGTCATCATCGGCCCGCCGGGCGCCGGCAAGACGACGGCGCTCCTGAACAGCGGGCTGAAGTTCCCGTTGGCTGCCGAGATGGGGCAGGGGGCGGTTGCCGGGGTCGGCGGCACGCGGCTCTGTGACTGGTGGTTCACCGAGAACGCCGTGCTGATCGACACCGCTGGCCGTTACACCACTCAGGATTCGAACGCGGCCGTCGATCGTGCCGGATGGGATGCCTTTCTCGAGTTGCTGCACAGGACGCGGCCCCGCCAGCCGCTGAACGGCGTGATCGTCGCTATCGCGCTGAGCGACATAGCCGCGGCGCCGCAAAGCGAGCGACTGGCCCATGCGCGCGCCGTGCGGCGGCGCGTCAAGGAACTGGAGGAACGTCTCAACATCCACCTCCCGGTCTATTTGCTGTTGACCAAATCGGACCTGATTGCGGGCTTTGCCGAGTTCTTCGACGATCTCGACCGCGAGCGGCGCGAACAGGTCTGGGGTGTGACCTTCCCGTTGGGCAAAGCAGCGACCGCGGGGCCCGTCGCCCTGTTTCCCGACGAGCTCCAGCTGCTGGTCGACAGCCTGAACGACCGCTTGTTCGATCGCCTGCAGGCCGAGCAGAGCCCGGAGCGGCGGGCCCTGATCGCCGGCTTTCCCACGCAGATCGCCAGCATGGCGCAGCCTCTGGAGGGCTTCCTCACGGAAGCGTTCGGCGGCTCCCGCCTCGATCCGGCGCCGCTGCTGCGCGGCGTCTACTTCGCATCCGGTACCCAGGAAGGCTCGCCGATCGATCGCCTCACGGGCGTGATGATGCGCGCCTTCGGCCTCGACCAGCGCCGTGCCGCCGTCCTGCGTCCGGTGCAGGGGCGCAGCTACTTCCTGGGACAACTTGTGTCGCGCGTGATCTTCGGCGAGGCCATGTTGGTGAGCGAGCCGCCGTCCGCCCGCCTGCGACGCCTTGTCCTGCGCTCCGCTTCGTATGCCGTTGTGGCCTTGCTCACTCTGGGAGCGGTGGGATGGCTCATCATCAATCGGTCGGGCAGCGAGCGGGAGATCGGAGAGATGTCGGCGGCGCTCGAGACCTACGAGCGGGTTGCCAAGGAAGTGACGTTCGACCCGGTCAACGACGCCGACCTGCCGCGCCTGCTGCCGTTGCTCGACGCTGCGCGCGACCTCGCGAACGCCACGAAGGGGAGCACGCCGCTGCTGGCGAGCTTCGACCTGTCGCAGACGGCCAAGCTGCGCGGTGGTGCCATGGCTGTCTACCGGCATGCGCTCGGCTATGCGCTGCTGCCGCGCCTGGTCTGGCGTCTGGAAGCCCAGATGCGCGGTTATTTCACCCAGCCGGATTTCCTTTACGAGGCGACGCGCGTCTATCTGATGCTGGGCGGCCAAGGTCCGCTCGACCGGTCGTTGGTCAGGGAATGGATGACGTACGATTGGCAGGCCCAATATTCCGGCGCCGCCAATCTGGCGGTCGTGGCCGGCCTGCAACGTCATCTCGACGCGCTGCTCGCGGAGCCGTTGCCTGCAGTGACGCTCGACGAATCGCTGGTCGCCAAGGCGCGCACGACTTTCAGCCGGGTTTCCCTGGCGTCGCGCGCCTATTCGCGGATCAAGCCATCGGCCGCCGCGCAGGCCCTGCCGCCATGGAAGCCAAGCGACGCTCTGGGACGGGCGGGCGGAAGTGTTTTCACGCGGGCATCGGGCAAGAAGCTGAGCGACGGCATTCCGGGCTTCCTGACCGTGGAAGGCTTCCACAAAGTCCTGTTGCCTGCCCTGTCGACGGCGACGCGCGAGGTTGCTGCGGAAAGCTGGGTGCTGGGCCAGAAGGTGCCCGGCTCCCTGGACCTTGCGCAGCAAAGCGCTGTCGCGAACGATGTCGTCAAGCAGTATCTGGAGGACTACGCCAAGGCATGGGACGCGCTGCTGCTGGATATCGAGATTGCGCCGTTGCGCAGCCTCAACCAGGCCTCGCAGGATCTCTACATACTGGCGTCCAAGCAGTCGCCGCTGAAGGAGCTGCTGGTCGCCATCGCCCGGCAGCTCACATTGTCGGAGCCGCCGAAATCTACATCGGTCGAAGCGGCCGCCGCGGAGGCGGAAAAGGCGGCGAAGGACAAGGCTGCGGCTGTCGCGCCCACGGTGGCGAAGTCGGCCGCGCTGGCCGCTCTGCTCGCCGGCCAGGCCGGCGCCGCACCCACGCTTCCACCCGGCCACGAGATCGACGAGCGCTACGGGCAGCTTCGCGACCTGGTTTCGCCGCCGGGGTCGGCGCCGATCGACCAGGTGCTGAAGCTCCTCGACGACCTGCGCCAGCAGCTCGCACGGCTGAATGCCGCCGGGGTCGGCGCCGCTGCCGCTTCGACCACCGACGATCCCTCGCTGGCGCTGCGGGCAGAGTCTCAGCGTCAACCGCAGCCGCTCGGCCGCTGGCTGGCTGGCATGGCCGAGCAGAGCACGGCCCTGCGCAGCGGCGGCGCGCGACAGCAGGTTGCTGCCGCCCACAATGGCGTCAACGGACCCGGCCGGCTCTGTGCGCCGGCGGTCAATGGCCGCTTCCCATTCGTGCCGGGCAGCTCGAATGAGACGCCCCTGGACGATTTCGCGAAGCTGTTCGCGCCGGGCGGACTGATCGACGGATTCTTCAACACGCACCTTCGACCGTATGTCAACACCACCGGAAAGACATGGACGCCGCAGGCAGTGGACGGCGTTTCCGCACCGCTTTCGCCGGCCGATATCGCCCAGTTCCAGCGGGCAGCCGTCATCCGCGATCTGTTCTTCGCCACCGGGTCGACGACGATATCGGTGCGCTTCGACATCTCACCAGTCGAGCTCGATGCCGGTGCCTCGCAAGTCAGCCTCGAGCTGGACGGCACCTCGGTCACCTACGCGCACGGACCGTCGCGCTCGACCCAGATCACATGGCCTGGGCCGAATGGCATGACGAACGTCCGGCTGGTCTTCAATCCGCCGCCGCGCGGCGGGACCGGGGTCATTTCCGAGACCGGACCATGGGCGATGTTTCGCCTCTTCGGTCGCGGCACCCTGCAGCAGGCCGGTTCGCCCGAGCGATATCTCCTGACCTTCGCGCTCGGCGACCGAAGCGCAAGCTTCGAGATCCGTGCGGGTTCGGTCATGAATCCCTTCGCGCCTGGCGTCTTGCAGGACTTCCGCTGCCCGGCGGTCAAAGGCTAGCGGTCGATGATTCCGCTTCCCCCCGAGGCGTCTGCCGGACTGTTTGGCAAGCTGCCGGCGCGGGGGGACTTCGTGCGTGAGAACCTGCCGCGCGACTTTACCGATGCGTGGGACGCGTGGTGGCAGCGCGGCCTTGCCGACACGCAGGCCCGCTGGCCCGATGCGTGGCGCGATGCCTGGCTCGAGACCCCGATCTGGCGCTTCATGCTGCCGCCGGGGGTGTGCGGCAAGAGCGGTATGCTGGGGCTCTGGATACCGAGCGTCGACAAGGTTGGCCGCTATTCGCCGTTGACGATCGCCGCTGCGGCACCTTGCGATTGGCTGCCGTATGTCGGGGTGATGGCGCCGTTCCTGGCGGCTGCCGAGGCGGCTGCGTGCAATGCGTTGGAGCACGATCTCGCCCCCGTCGAGGTTATGGAACGCATCCAACCTGCCTTGGTCTCGGCCGATACGCCTGATCCCGATCCCGGCTTTGTCGATGGCCACACGGCGTGGTGGACGGAAGGCGGTCCGAGGGTCCGTGCACGCTTCGAAACCGGCGTCGGCCTGCCGGAGGGAAACTGGTTCGCCGCGTTCATGGACGACGAATGGGGGGGCAGCGATGGCGGGCTGCCGTCTGCCCCCGGAACCCAGGATGCTTCGTGATGCTTGGAATCGGGATCGATCAGAACAGCGCTCGCTTCGGCAGTTTCCGCTCCTCCGCGGCAACGCACCAGGGCACCGCGAACCGGCCGAACGAGGATGCCTACCTCAACCGGCCGGACCTCGGGGTCTGGGCGGTCGCCGATGGAGCGGGCGGACATAAAGACGGTGAGTTCGCCTCCGCCGAAGTGGTGGGCGCTCTGCAGAGCATGACCGCGGGCCTGTCGGCCGTCGAGATGCTGCTCGAGGTGCGCTCCCGGCTCGAGGCCGCGCACGCCCGTCTCAACGCCGAGGCCGCACGCCACGGCGCCGGCGTCCTTGTGGCGACGACCGTTGTCGTCGTGCTGGCGCGAGACGATCATTTTGCCTGCCTGTGGGCCGGCGATTCGCGAGCCTACCTGCTGCGCGGCCAAGCACTGACCAGGATCACCCGAGACCACAGCCTGGTGCAGGCGATGGTCGAGGCGGGCGAGATCAGCGAGGCGGAGGCCGCCCACCATCCAAAGTCCAACGTCATCACGCGCGCCGTAGGCGCGGGCATCGAACAGCTCGAGCTCGATAAGCGGACCGGCCAGCTTCAGGCCGGCGACCGGCTGCTCCTGTGCACCGATGGCTTGAGCAAGACGCTTCCCGAGGAGCTGCTTGCCCACCTGCTCTCCGGCGACGACGAATCCGCCGCGGAGCGTCTCGTCACGGCCGCCTTGATGGCCAAGGTGACCGACAATGTCACCGCCGTCACGATCGACTTCGACATCGGCGACGTGATCTCGGTTCGCGCCGTCAGCCGATCAGGACAGTCGGACAGCCCATGACGATAGCGCCGCCATGAGCACACATGTCGCCGAGGCGTGCGGCGGGCATGCCGCCGATCAGGACGGTAGGTGATCCGAGAACGACCACGTCCGGAGGGCCGACGCAAACGGCCATGTCGCCCATGCGTGCGGCGGGCATGCCGCCGATCAGGACGGTCAGACAGCCGGGCGGAAGGATGGGGCCGCCAACATGCGGTACCAGCACGGTGACCATGGG
The DNA here is from genome assembly GCF_965279465.1 of Reyranella sp. Taxonomy (NCBI): domain Bacteria; kingdom Pseudomonadati; phylum Pseudomonadota; class Alphaproteobacteria; order Hyphomicrobiales; family Reyranellaceae; genus Reyranella; species Reyranella sp. The sequence goes on along the minus strand of NZ_OZ257242.1, from coordinate 118,788 downwards.
GCAGACGTGCATGTCGCCGACGCGCGCTGCGGGCATGCCCATCAATCGCTCTCCACTTCGAGGTGTCCTGCTCCGCCGGCCGCGATGTCCTTGGCGGAAATGAGGAACTGCAGCAGCCTGCCGTCGCGCCGCGCTGCCGGGCCCCGGGCTGCCGCCAGGGCCACCGAGCCTGCCACGGCGAGGCCGGTAAAATGTGGCTGGGGCGGAACTTTCGGCGCCTCCGGCGGCGCCATCGAATCGCCGCTCCAGAAGGCCCCGACGGCGGCCCACGCCTCGGCGCTGCCGAAGCCCGCGGCCTCCGCTTGCTTCATCGCGCTGCGCCGATGCTCGTCGGTCGGCTTGCGGACCCAGGCCTCGGCGGCGGTGCGCACCTGCTGCTCGGTCGCCTGATCGGTGCCCGAGGCAGCCGTGTGAAGCGAGCAAGCGCAGGCCCACCATACCGCTTCGCGGGCAGGCAGCGCGTGGGCGACGAGGCGCGTCGCCTCGATCAACAGCCCGGCGCGCTCGAGCCTGTCGAGGGCGTCGACGGAATCCTGGCAGCCCGAAAGCGCCGCCCGCCCGTGCTCGTCGAGCTGCAGGTGTGGCAGCACGCGCACGAGATCGTCCCTGAGCTTGCTCGCGGACTTGCCGGTCGTCGGGCCGGTCGTCGGGGAAGCCATAGCGGACGCCTCAGCCGATCATGAGGATGCCGCCGCTCAGCTGCAGCATCGCGTTGCCCTTCACGGTTGTCATCAGACCCTTCACCTCCGTCATGATCTGCCCGTCGACCTTGACCATCAGGCCGGTCACCGTCACGCCCATCTGATCGATCTTCACCGAGTTCGCGCCAACCTTGAGCGTGATCGACTGCATGGCTTCCATGGTGATCGAGCCGAGATCGCATTTCACCGAAATGTTGCCGAGCTTCAGCTCGGTGGTCTGGTTACCCTGCTTGAGGGTCACCTTTTCGTTGCCCTTGTTGATCGTGACGGTCCGGTCGTTCTCGATCGTCAGCGTCTGGTCGTTCTCGACTTCGGTTTTCATGTCCTTCTGGGCATGGACGAACAGCAGCTCGTCGCCCTTCTTGTCGTCAAACGACAGCTCGTTGAAAGCGTCGGTGCCGCCCTTGTTCACCGATCGCGAGCGAAAGCCCAGCTTGGTCTTCTCGGCGGCCGGAAAGATCGGCTTGTCGTCGCCGTTGTACAGGCCGCCGATGACGATGGGACGGTCTGGATCGGCGTCCATGAAGGCGACCGCCACCTCGGTGTCGACACGCGGGATGAACTGCCCGCCCCACTGGTTGCCCGCCCAAGGCTGCACCACGCGCACCCATTCGCTGTTGTCGGCGGTGGCGTCTTCGCGCCAATCCCAGAAGAAGCGGATCTTGATGCGACCTTGATCGTCGGTGTGGATGTCCTCGCCTGACGGCGCCAGGACCTTGGCCGTGTGAAGACCCTCCATCCGCGGCCTCGACGTCGCCATGGGCTGGCGCCAGGGCACCGAGTTGGGAAAGCAGGCGAAGCTGTTGGTGTAGTGCGTGCCACCCACGATTCCGGCCCGCTCGGAGACGTCTTCGGCGCGATGCGTGATCTGGCGAACGACATGAACCTGCTCGCCGGCGTCGGTGCGCAGCTTGAACTTGCCGCCGGCGATCAGGCCGCCATGGTCGCATTCCGCGGCGATCAGGGAGACGGCCGCCTCGGCTGCTTCCATGCGCCATCGCGCGCGATTCTTCGCCATCCCGGTGTCGCGGGTGAGGGCAGGCCAATGGAACACCGGGCGACCCGCGGCGCCGCCATGCTTGAGGATGGTGCCCTGCTCCATCTTGAGGTTTTTGTCGGGAACGTCGAAGTCGTAGTCCTTCACCGTGACCTTGCCCGGGGCGAACGCCTCGGGCTTGCGGAACTCGGTCAACATGTCGGCAGTCGTGCCCGTGCCGAGGCGCAGCGTGGCGCCAGGGATTGTATAGAAGCCGTTATTGTCGTTCGTCACGACCAGCGTATGGCTATCGGAATCGTGCTCGAAAAAATAGTACCAGCCTTCTTCCTCCATGAGGCGCGAGGCGAAGTGCAGAGACGTCTCGTTGAACTGCGCGGTCGCTTTGCGCGGTGTCGGCTGTGAATAGAGACGAAACGCCGTCTTGGTAACGCCGGCTTCAGTGAAAACGGTTTTGACGATGTCTTCGGCGGTCTTGTTGAAGAACATCCGGCAGTCGCTCCGGATGGCCGCTTGCACCAGCTGGGGCACAAGGATCATCCGGTAGAGCTTGTCGATCGCGCCGCTCTGCTCGATCACGCCGAACTGCGAGACGATGCCGTGGAAGTAGCGGGTGCTCCTGCCGCCATGGTTGACAGAGACACAGGCCGGCTTGTTGAGCATCGCCACTGCGTTGATCGCGTCCGGGGCGACCACTTCGACCTCGAACCGGAAGAGGTCGCTGATCGTCTCATGGGCCACGAACCGAACCGCCGTCAGCGGCGATTCGGCAGAGCTCGTGATCGAGAGCAGGGATTTCTTGTCGTCTTCCGCCATGTGCAGCGCAACTTTCGGTGTGGCGTTCCAGGGGTCAGGTCACGACCGGGTGCCTCCGGGCCGACGGTAGCCGACCCGGGATCGAAAGGAAACGTGACCTTCTCGGCGACAATTCGGCAGGGGCGCGCATTTCGTTCGATCCGTTCCATCCGAGGTGGCGGGGCTAGTCGGGCACGATTCCCAATCCGCGCAGGATCGGCAGGCGCTGCTCGATCGCGGTGTGCACGACGTTGCGCACGGTATCGTGCTTTTCCGGTATTACATCGGCACTCAACATCTCGATCCATCGATCGGCCTTGTCCTCGCGTTCGCCGCTCAGCAGCCGGCCGGTGATGAACTGCAGGAGAGGCGGTGCCGTCATCCCCGTGCCAAGGCGCCCCGAGGCCAGGCCGCCGGCCGTCTTGGCGTCGACGATCGAACTCACGCGCGAGCCGAAGACGCGATTGAGGCGGTTCGCCGATTCGGGCTGCTTCCCATCTGCATGCGGGGCGATCTGGCACTGATGCGATCCAACCAGCATGCTCAACAGCTCGGCAGGGTTCTTCCCGCCCCCCAGCGCCAGCAGCTCGCCGATCATCGTCGGGCCGTGCATCGCAGCCACCATCATGTCCTTCAGGGCATCGCTCACCTCGGCCATGCCGGCCGGCACGCGGACCTTTGTCTGGAGCTCGCCCGGGCTGACAATCGGCACGACCATCAGGCGGCGCATGGCCGCGTCGCGCGCCTCGTTGCTGAGGCGCCGGGCGCCGCGCACGAAAACGTCGTGCCGGAGCTGCCGCGGCAGGCACATGTCCTTGATCAGCTCGCGCATCAAGGGGTCGGTGTAGCGGTTCATCACCTCGCGTTGTTCCGGCGTGAGCATAAGTTCCGGAAAGTTTTCCATCGGATTTGCCGATGACACCCAGTCGAGCTTGGCTTCGGCGAATGCCGCGACGACATCCGCGTGGAAGACCGGCGCCCAATGAGCGCTCATGTATTCGTGCGAAAGATATTCGGTGGACATCGCGACCGTCGTGTCGAGAAGGTCGCGCGTGAGGCTGCTCTCCGTGAGGTACTTGCTCTCGACCGACTTGAGGTCGCGGGCCAGCCCAAGCCCGGCCTGGGCCTGGGCGTCGCTGCGGCCACCCGACCGGATACCCGCTTCGTAGATCAGCCTCTGCATGCCGAGCGCGCCCTGCCAGGCCGGCAGCGCGTTGTAGCTCACATGGACAATGCCGCCGGGTCTAGTCTTGGACGCGAGGAGCTCGACGATGCCGGCACGGACCTCTTTGCTCACCCACGACCACAGGCCGTGCATGGAGACGAAATCGGCCTGCGGAATGATGTCAGCCTGGGCGCTGGTCGCCAGCTGCGCGAGATCCGCTTCGATGAAGCGGATATTGTCGAGGCGCGCGGTGCGGGCGAGCCCGGCGCCGATCGCGATATGGGCGGGATTGTAGTCGACGGCCGTTACCTGCCAGCCCGGATTGGACGCGGCGGTGAGGAGGGCGCCGATGCCGATGCCGCAGCCCAGCTCAAGATAGGTGGCGGCATCGTCTTGCTCGGGTAGGTCGGCCGCGACGTTGCCGAACAGACAGGCCAGCGCCAGGCGCGCCGGCGACTGCTGGACATAGAAGCCTTCGATATAGGCGATGTCGGCGACGTAGCCGCTACTCCAGGATGCGTTCATGTACGTCCTTCGACAATCTCGCTGTCGAACAAGGCATCGCCAGCATCAGACTTCCGTTGCGTGGCCTGCGATGTCGGCAGCCAGGTGTTCCAGCCCAGCAGAGGCCGGCCGTTGCCCGACTTCGGCTCCGTCGGCAAGGTAAGCGCCAACGCCGGTACCGCGTCACGGGCCAGCACAGGATTGACGGCGAAGCCAACCTCGAAGCCCACATAGGCCCGCACCAGCGCGATCAGCTCGCGCAGCAACGGCTGGTCCGGCAGCAGACGCTCGAAGTAGGCAAGGTCCAGCGGTCCGATGCGCAGCGTAATGCGCGCCTGCTGGTCCCAGGCCCGCACGCCTACCGCCGCATCGACGCTCAACTGGCAGAATCCGCCGGGTGACAGGCCGACGCCGAGCCGGGTTCGCTGCTCTACCGGCAGAGCCAGCCACGCGCCGGCGAATTGATCGACCTTGACCGGTTGTCCCAGCCAGTCGGAGGCCAGCGCCTCGAGCCGGTCGGTCGAGCGAGGATGGACCGAGAAAAACCCCGCATAGTGGCGCAACGCGGCCGGTCCCGCGAGCAGGCGATCGGCAAGGTGCGGCGTGCCGTAGCCGGTCAGGGACAGCAGCGATTCCGCCACCGGATCGGTGCGCTCCGGGCCCGCCGCCAAGGCGCCGACATCGGCGGCACGGTGGGGACGGTACTTTGCCCCGGCTGCAGCGAACGCCGCGACCATGCGATGCGAGATCAGGTCGAGGAAGCGCGTAAGGGAGAAGGCGCGGGAACGCTGATCGGCTACCACAGCGTCGGTGTAGTACCGCGGCAGGACTCCGGTTGGACCGGTCAGGCCGACGACACCCACGGCGACCAGCGGCTCGGCGATCCCGGCCTCGGTCTGAACCCGCGTGACTTCTGCCGGCAGGTAGGACGATCCGCTCGCGCTAGTGAAGCGCGCAACCGCCGCCGGATCAGCGCGTCGACGCAGGAACGTAAGCACTCGCACCGCCGCGTCGAATGTGAAGCGTTGCGGCTGCTCCTGCAGGCGTCCCATGGGGGCCCCGCGGCGCTCGGAGCGGCGGAGTCTTATCATAGCAGAACCTGGCTGCCGGCCCGCGGTGGCCAGCTCGCGGCAACGCCGGGACGTCCCCGCAGCACGGCCTGGGTACGCACGAACGAATTTACGGTCGCGTGCAGCGCCAGGAAACGGTCGAGCACCGACGCCAGCACGAACAATCCGCCGGTCGCCCAGGCTTGGTCGTCGAACGTCAGCGTCACGTCGAGGCCGCGGCAGAAGCCGCCGCTGCGCGCGCCGGGGCCGCGCAATCCGGGGACGCGGGCGGTGCCGGGCCGGGAGGTGACGCTGAGCAGAGCCCGGATCGCCATCCGCGATTCGGTGGACTCGCGGCAATCGTAGAGCCGCAACACCTCGCGCAGCGCTTCAGCGGCACCCTCGCCGCCGACGACGCTCAGGTGGCCCAGCGATAGGTGGGAAATCAGCCGCCAGAAACCCCGCTCCCGGACCGGCATGCGCAATGTAGGCGTTGGCGCGGTCAGGCAGGTGAGGCCGAGCACGGCTGCGGCGCCTTCGACCAGCCTGAGCGCCGGACGACCGCCGCCGAACGGCAGTGCTGCCGGCAGGTCGCGATTGCAGCACAGCACGTCGACCGACAGCACGCTGCCGCCCTCGCGCTCGGGATCGAAACCGGCATCGTGTGGCAGCAGGAAGACTTCGGTGCCGCGATAGTCGGCCGTCGTCTCGCGCCGCGCGGTGCCGTAGAAGCCGCCGCCTTCGTCCGGCGACTCCTCGCGATGTCGCGTCAAGCGGTGGAAGGGCTCCCACCGCCTGAACTCGCCGTCCGGCAGGCTCTCGCGCACGCGCTCGACGGACCACACTTCGAGGTTGGCGGGCCGCCGTACGTCCGGTTCGATACGATACTCGATGGCGGTGTGGTCCAGCGAGATCGGCTCGCAGCGGTGGGGGAAGAGATTGACGATCGGCGTGCAGCCGAGTGCCAGACTGCTTGCCTGTACGGTGCGCTCGAGATCCGGAATCGCCCGATCGAGATAGACGAAGATGTCCATGCGGTTGCCGGCCGAGACCAGGGTCTTGGCATCGAGCCGGCAGATGTCGATGAACTGGAACTTTTCGCGCGCGGCGAAATATTCGCTGAGCAGCCGGAATCCAGAGAACGACCGCGCCGGCCAGGGGAACAGCGCTTCCTCGGGCGCGAAGCCCACCGCCTGCAATGTTTCCGGTGGCAGGATCACCGGGCTGGTGTCGGTTACATCATCGGCCAGGGCGACCGAAATGGTATGGGCCAGCAGCAACTCGAGGAGTTGTGCGCCGTGCTCGCCGACCAGGAAGACCCGCAGCCGATCGAGGCCGATCTCCGTGAACGTCATGGTCGGGTTGCTGCAGCGCAGGCTGATGCGCAGGCAGGCGACCGCCGCGGCGGCCGCGGGATTGGGGGGCGCTGCCAGCGGCATGCCCGACAGTCGCACGGCGTCGATCTCGACGGGCCACAGGGTGAGGGGATAGGCGGTTCGAAACTGGCAGGCCTCGCCGCCCACCGGCTCGGATTCGATCGCGAGGCCGGCGGGCAGATGGGCGGCGCCCGGCAACTCCGGGCTGGCCAGAAACCGCGTAATCGCCACCGAAGGCATGGGCGCGAGATAGTGAGGGTAGAGCACCGAGAGCAGGCCATCGGTGAGTTCCGGAAACTCGTCATCGAGCCGGTGCTGAACGCGCGCGCCGAGGAAGGCCACGCCTTCGAGCAGGCGACCGACATGCGGATCGTCGACCGTATCCTTCGTCAGCCGCAAACGGCCCGCGATCTTGGGGTGCCGTTCGGCGAACTCACCGGCAAGGACCCGCAGGGCCTCCAGTTCCCGGTTGAAGTAGGCGAGCAGGGAGTCGGACGCCAACTATGCCTCCTGTTCGAGAACCGTCACGTTCTTGTCGAGGAGGTTGACGACCGTGTCGAATGCGATCGGCTGGGGTGCCGGCTCGGCATGCAAGAGAGCATCGATGCGCAGCCGCAATGTGCCGCTGACCCTGTCGGCCGCCGCCTCGACCAGGGTGACCTTGAGATTGACGATGCGCGGCTCGAAACGCCGGATGCAGGCTTCAATCAGGCGGCACAACTCATCGCGACGGCGCGGCTCATTGAAGGCGCCGGAAGCGAAATCGGGCAGGCCAAAACCGGCCAGCGAGCGTTCGAGCTGGGCCAGGCGCGGATCCCAGGAGCGCCACTTCCGGCGGGTGTTGAGGAGTTCCTCCAGGTCGCGGCAGATGCTGACGCGGACCACATCCATCGCGGCCGACGCCGACAGCGGTGTGTCGATCTGCTGGGACGGGTCGGCATCGATCAATCGGTCGAGCAGGGGAAGCTGCGCGCGGCGGGACGATGTCCCCGCCAGGGTGTCGGCCTCACGCCTGCGGTTTTCGCTCACGATGCCACCTCGAAGGCGATACTGTCGATCTCGAGCCAGGTGAGCGCATCGTCACCGACCATGATGGTCACGGCGCCGAGGCCCACGGTCGGGCCGCCGTCGCCCGCCGGCTGCCAATCGGTGGCGCGCCCCAGCCTCAAGGCGTCGGTCATGGTCGTCGCCGCACTCTTGGCTGGCGGGTAGATCACCGGAACATACACGTCGCCATCGGGACCGCTGGCGACCTGAATGGTCGCCCTCCGCAAGAACAGGTCGCGCGGCCGCTTCGGCGCGTGAAACTCCAGCGTCAGCACGCGCTCCGGTGCGATCCAGAAATACTTGCCTGTCGTTGTGATGACCTCGAAGCAGGAGGCCAGCAGGTCGTCGGCGTCGCGCATATCGTCGAAGGGCAAACCGCGCGCGACGCCGGTGGGGTGGGGGCGATCCTGCTCCGCCTGGGCGACGAGCCTGGCCGCCTCGGCGGCATCGCCGTTGCGCAGGGCGACGATCGCCGCCAGCGACGAGCGCTGGGCGGCCGTGGGCTCGCCGAGGAATTCCGGTACCCGGCCGTCGCTGAACAGCTGGCTTCTGGCCAGCGCGCCGCGCAGGAGCTGGCGGAACTCCGCAACGACGATGGCGGTCGCCGGTTCGAGTTCTGCGGCGGCGTCCAGAAGGACGTCGGCCCGGTCGAAGTTGCCGGAGAAAGCGAGCAGCTCGGCGAGGAGAACGCGGCTGCGGATGTCCGTCGGCGCACGCTTCACCGCCGCCGTGGCCGCGGTCAGCGCGTCGGCAAGATTGCCTTCTCGGAACAGGCGGCTGGCGTCGCCCGTATTCGCGGAATCTGCGGAAGAGAACGACATCGATCCTCCTGAGCGGTTGCGTCTTCAGACGCCGGGAGCCGCGAGTTCGGTAACGAGGTGGAAGGCGGCGGAGACATCGTCGAGCTGATAGTGCGGACGCAGGTGCATGGTGCAGCCGAAAACTCCAGGCTTCTCGAGGCGCTCGCGCACCTGCACGCTGCCTTCGATCAGGGGGAAGCGCGCGCGCGACTCGCCGGTGCTGTTGATGTTGGTGTTGACGTATCCCTGCAGCCAGGCGTTGAGCTGGCGTTCGATCTCATCGGAAGTGCGGAAGGCGCCAACCATGTCGCGCCCCATCACCTTGAGGAGGTGCGCGAACCGTGCTGCGCAGAGCATCGAATTGACCTGGGCGGACAGCCGGGCGTTGCCATCCGCGGCAGCGGCATTGGTGCCGACATGGGTTGCCGGCGCCTGCATGCTGCGCGATGCGCCGAACACCAGCTCGGGCCCGAACGGCAGGATGCCCACCGGCAGCAAGCCGGCGTCGACCAGCGCATGTTCCTGGCGGAAGCTGAACTGGTATTCGATGGCTCTGCGCGGCCAGGCATCGGGTGGGCCGCTGCCGAACGGCTCGGCGGGGAGATCCGTGACGAGTCCGCCGCCGACACGGTCGATCTCTGCGCCACGCACGTCGGCCGGCCAGTTGTTTTCGGCGAAGGCGCGGACGGCGCAGGCGGCGAAAGCATAGCCGGCGCTCATCCAGACCCGGCTGCCTGCTGTCGGAGCATGCTCGCTGTAGCGGAAGCGATCCAGCCGGCCGGGATCGTCCGTCCACGGACGGCGCGCCAGCAGGCGCGGCAGAGTGATCGCCACGAAGCGCATGTCGGGGCGGGTCGAGAGACTGCGCCAGCGCAGGTGATCAGGACCTCTCAAGGGCGCAGTCACGTCGCGCACACCTTCCAGGTCGGAGTAGGTGTCGACGTCCAATACGCTCGGATCGAGCGAGAGGACTGTCGGCATGAAGGCAGCGGCGGCGACGGCGGAGAGCTGGGCTAGTCCGCCCACATCGTCGGTCGTCGCGCCGGCAGCCGCGCGATGCCTGATGGCATGATCGATGACCATCAAGCCGTAGGGCTCGCCGCCGGGCGTGCCGAACTCTTCCTCATAGATCCGGCGGAAGGTGATGCTCTGGTCGAACTCCAGTGCGCGCTCGAAGTCGCGACAAAGCTCGGCCCAGGAGACCGGCAGCAACCGCACCTTGACGCGCCGACCGGGCTCGATGCCGGAGATCAGCCAGAAGAGGCCGCGCCAGCGTCCTTCCAGCGCGAGAAAACGAGGATGGTGCAGCACCGCGTCGAGCTGATCGCCGATGACGGCATCGATTTCGGCGATGTCCCGATCGAGCGCCGCGCGCAGCCGATCGCCGCCCTTGGTCAGGAGCCCGCTCAGCATCCCGCCGAACCACGTCTCCAATGTGCCGAAGCCCGGAGGGCCATGGAGGAATGCGGCGAGCTCGCTGCCGGCCTCGGCATGCCGCTGGGAAAAGAACTGCCCAGCCAACACTTGTTCACGCAGGGGCCGACGCCGCGGAGGCGGCGCGTCAGGCAACGCTGCTACCGTTGGTTCCTCACCCATCTATGGCGCTCCAGCCAGTCTTGGTGGCAGGTGCCAGGCCAAGGGACGGCGCGGTCAGGCCTTCTGGGGAATGCTTGCAACCATGCGCAGGCTCGTGGTCAGTTCCTCCATCTGCAGCCAGGGACGCAGATAGGCGATTGCGTTGTATGAGCCGGGCTTGCCCGGGATTTCCTTCACTTCAACCCGTGCCTCGCGCAACGGGAAGCGGGCCTTCATGTCCTGGCCGGCATCGACGTTGGGATTGACGTAGTTCTGGATCCAGCGATTGAGCCACGTCTCGACGTTGCTGGCTTCCATGAAGCTGCCGATCTTGTCGCGTGCCATGACCTTCAGATAGTGGGCGAACCGGCTGGTCGCCATGATGTAGGGAAGGCGGGCCGAAATGGCTGCATTGGCCGTGGCCTCGGGGCGGTCGTACTTCTTCGGCTTCTGCGCCGTCTGGCCGCCGAAGAACACCGCATAGTCCGTGTTCTTGTAGTGGCACAGCGGCAGAAAGCCCTGGTTCGAGAGTTCGAACTCGCGCCGGTCGGTGATGCCGATTTCAGCGGGACATTTGGCGTCAAGGTCACCATCGTCCGACGTGAAGACGTGGGTCGGCAGGTTCTCCACCTTGCCGCCGCCTTCGGCACCACGAATGGCCGTGCAGAAGCCGGTGCGGGCGAATGCATCGGTGAGGCGGGCACCCATGACGTAGGCTGCGCTGGACCAGCAATAGGAATCATGGTCCATCGCCAGCGCCTTGCCGCGGCTGTCGATCGGGGCTTCCTCGTAATCGAACTCGTCGAGAGGCTTGGTCGCTTTCCCGTAGGGCAGACGTGCGATGACGCGCGGCATGACGAGATTGACGAAGCGGGCGTCTTCGCTCTCGCGAAAGGCCCGCCACTTCGCGAATTCGACCGTGTCGAAGATCTTGGCAAGGTCGCGCGGCCTGGACAGTTCGGTCCATGATTCGAAGCCGAACATGCCGGCGCCTGCCGCCGTGACGAACGGTGCAAATGCACCGGCAGCGATATTCGACATCAATCGCAGCGTCTCGATGTCGTCCGGATGGTTATTCCATTCGTAGTCGCCGATCAACGCGCCATAAGGCTCACCGCCGGGCGTACCAAACTCGTTTTCGTAGATCTTCTTGAAAAGCTGGCTCTGGTCGAACTCGATCGCGCGGCTGAGGTCGCGGTTGAGCTCGCGCTTGCTCATGTTCAGCACACGAAGCTTCAGCGCGGTGCCCGTCTCCGAGTTCTGGACCAGGTAATGCAGTCCGCGCCAGCTTCCTTCGAGCTTCAGAAACTTCGGGTCGTGCATGATCGCATTGAGCTGCTCGGACAATTTGGCGTCGATCGCCTTGACGGCCTTGTCGAACGTCTGCGTGAGATTGCGATCGAACGTGACGGTGCCCGCCAACGCCTGCTCGACAAGAGTCTTGACGAGGTCCTGGGCACGATCGGGTTCGGTCTGCTTGGTGTTGCTGATGATCTGGTCGAGCAAGCCCGGCGGCGGCTGTGTCTCCGTCGTCGCACCAGCGGCTTGAGGAGCGCTCTTTGCGTCGGCCATCTGCCTATCCCTCCGACTTCTTCATGCCGAGCTCGCCCGACAGCGTCTTGAGTTCGTCTTCCGAGCGCAGCACCTGCTCGAGCAGGCTCTCGAGCTCTTCCGAACGATCGGCTTTGCTCATCAGGTCGCGCAGCTTTTCGCGAGTCTCCAGAAGTGCCGCCAGCGCCGGAACCTGCCTGGCGACCTGTACGGGATCGAAGTCGTCCATCGACTTGAATTTGAGATCGACGCTCATTTGCGTGCCGTCGTCGGCGAGTTTGTTGTCGACCTTGAGCTTGAGTCCGGGCGTCATGCTGGCCATGACGTCGTTGAAATTATCACGGTCGATCTGCGTGAACTTGCGATCTCCGAGCGGCTTGAGCGGCGCTGTCGGATCACCTGAGAAGTCGCCCATGATGCCGACGACGAAGGGCAGCTCGCGCTGGATCTCGGCCCCTTCGGTTTCGACGTCGTACGTAATGTGCACTCGGGGTTTGCGCACACGATTCAACTTGTCGTGTATACTGGAGCTCATCGCATAAACCCTCCTTCTGTCAGACTACTCTGGATGGGCGGACCCGTCCACGGCCCGCTGATCCGGGCCTCGCATCGTGCGGGCAGCCGGGCCGACCGATCGCCTGCTGGACATGGCAAAGCACCGTCGGCAGCATATGCGTCGCCAGGCGTGTTCGAAGGCCGTGCAGCCCTTCATGTCTGGCAGTCCCATACGCCGGCGCGATCGTCTTGACCGGCCAGTCCCACGGGTGCCCCAGCCGATGATTCCCGAACTCGAGACGGCCGACTTCGAAGCGATACTGGCCCCCTTGGCCGGCGACCAGCCGACGGGCGTCGATCTTCGGCAGGATTTCGCGCCGACCTCCGTCTATTTTCGCCTGCGCGATGCCCGGGCGCAGGCGCGCGACGCCGAGCGGCAGGCTGATTCGCTGGGGGGCGACGACAGCCCGCCGACGCTTTGGCGTCCCGTGGTGAAGCTTGCGATCGAAGCTCTGAAGGCAAACGCCAAAGATCTGGAGGTCGCCACCTGGCTGACGGAAGGCCTGGTAAGGATCGCCGGACCGCAAGGTCTCATGGCGGGAGCCTCGGTCATCGCCGGGCTCGTCGAGCGCTATTGGGATGGCCTGTACCCGCTGCCGGAGGAAGACGACATGGAGCCCCGCGTCGCCGCCGTCGCCGGCCTCTCGGGGCAGGGCATCGACGGTACGTTGATGCAGCCCTTGCGAAAGATCACGCTGTTTCGTCGATCCGACGGGTCTGCCTTCAGCGTCTGGCAATACCAGGCGGCCGTCGAGCTCTCCGGCATCACGGATCCGGTGCGACGTGCCCAGCGGATCGACTCCGGCGTGCTGCCGTTCGAGGAGGTCGAGAAGGAAGCACAGCTTGCCGGCGCCGCGCATTGGTCGGCGCAGCGTGACGCGATCGCGAAGGCCCTGACATCGTGGAGAGAGATGGAGCGCGCCTTCGACGAAAAAGCCGGGCAGGCAAGCCCTCCGGCCAATCGGGTGCGCGAACTCCTCGAATTCGTGCTGGAAACCTGCAGCCGATTTGCGCCGGCCGACGGAATTCAGGAATCTGCCTTGGCAGGAGCAGCGGAGGGATCTGTGACGCTGGCCGGCGGCGCGGTGGCCGGCGGCTCGGTGGCTGGCGTGGCGCCGGGCGCCATCAACGGACGCGAGCAGGCGCTGCGTCAGCTTACCGAGATCGCCGGCTGGTTCATGCGCAACGAGCCCGGCTCGCCGATCGGCTTTACCCTCGACGAAGCCGTGCGAAGAGCCCGCCTGGGCTGGCCGGAACTCATTGCGGAACTCGTTGCCGACGAGACAGCACGCCATTCGCTGCTGACCAGCGTCGGCCTCAAGCCGCCGCCCGGCGAATCCTGACATTGAAAGGACAATCGCCGGTGCCAGGATTGGCACCGGCTTATACCGACGCATGACGCCGATCGGCCGGCCTCAGCTGGCCTTCATCGCCAGCAGATCGTACGACACGACATCGCCCTTCTTGATCTGACCGGACTTGTCGAGCGGCGTAGGCGTTACCATGACCTTGAGGAAATTCAGCGAGAGACTCTCCATGGGGTTGTCTCCGCCCGAGCTGAGCGAGTAGCTGCTGACGCCACAATCCGAAAGCTCGAAGGTCAGGAACGTTTCGGTCTTATTCTTGGTGGTCGTGTTCATCTTGATGTCGACCTTGGTGTCGAACGTCCCCGCCACGGAGTCCTGGTAGAGCTTGGCGGAGGCCTTGTCGAAATGTTTGGTAACGACGATTTCGCTGACGTTCGGGGCGGAGCTTTCCCGGGTGTTGCCGCCGGCACCGCTCGAGACGGCTCGGCCGACGCCGTACTGGAACGAATTCAGTTCGATCCAGTTCTTGTAGCCGTCAGTGGTCACGTCACCGTCAATGCTGCCGAACTTCATGTAGATAGGCATTGTCGACCTCCGTTGAAAAGCCGCTCAGGAACAGGAACGCCCTTTTGCGGTTAGTTAATGGCAAAGAAAAACAACCCATCCGTACTTAGGCTTGCCCTGACCCTGCTTATCGATTGGCCGTCCGCTAGGCGGGCCAGCACTTCGGCGGACAACTCGGGAAGAAGGGTGCGTGTCAGGATGTTCTCGACATTTCGGGCGCCCGAGCTGCTTTCTGTGCAGCGCGCAGCGATCGCGTCGGCCAGCTCCGGCGTCCACTCAAACGTCGCGCGGTAGCTGTCCCGCACCCGTGTGCGAATCCTTTCGAGTTGCATCGCCACGATCTGGCGTATGATCGTGATCGGTAGCGGGAAATACGGGACCAGGGTCACGCGTCCGAGGAAAGCCGGCTTGAAGAACTTTGTCAGTTCGGGCCGTAGCGCGTCGGCGAGCCCTGCCGCATCCGGCGCCGTGTCAGGGTCCGCGAACAGCTTGTTGATCAGGTCCGTGCCGGCGTTGCTCGTCATGATGATGACGGTGTTCTTGAAGTCGATGTCGCGGCCTTCGCCGTCCTTCATGTTCCCCTTGTCGAAGACGGAATAGAAAACGTCCTGGACGCCAGGATGGGCCTTCTCCATCTCGTCGAGAAGCACCACGCTGTACGGACGCCGCCGAACGGCCTCCGTGAGGACGCCGCCCTCGCCGTAGCCGACATAGCCGGGCGGGCTGCCCATCAGCAGGCTGACTTTGTGCTCCTCCTTGAATTCCGCCATGTTGATCGTCGTGGCGTTCTGCTCACCGCCGTAGAGAAGCTGAGCGAGGGTGAGAGCGGTTTCGGTCTTGCCGACGCCCGAGGTGCCGACGAACAGGAACACGCCGACCGGCCGCCTGGGATCGGTCAATCCCGCGCGGCTAGTGCGGATCGATTGAGCGACGGCCTCCAGCGCATGGCTTTGCCCGACGACGCGGCGTTCCATCGCCTCGCGAAGATTGAGCACCGTGCGAATCTCGTTCGCCTGCATGCGGCGGGCCGGGATGCCGGTCCACGCCTCGACGATTGCTGCGATCGCCTGGCCGTCGACCACTGGAAAGATCAGGGGCTGCTCGCCTTGCAGTGCGCGCAGGCGAGCGACGTGTTCGCCCAGTCCGGCGCGAAGGGCCTGGGTGTCGCTGCCCCCATCGCCATCGGCGGCCGAGTTCGTGGTCGCTATCGCGGCATCGATCTTGGAACGCACGGCGTCGATCTGCGCCACCAGGGCACGCTCGGCCTCCCAGCGCTCCTTCAGTTTTGCCAACTCGTCGCTGATGCTCTGCTGTTCGGCCGACAGGTCGGCGCGCCGAGCGGCATGGTCTGTCCCCGCGGCCGTCTCGCGCTCTATGATCCTCAGCTCAGTGTCGATGAGACCGAGCCGCCGCTCGCAATCGTCGATCGGTGCGGGCATTGCGTTCTGGCTCATCGACACGCGCGCACAAGCGGTATCGAGGAGGCTGACGGCCTTGTCCGGCAACTGACGGGCGGGAATATAGCGCGCCGAAAGCCTCACCGCATCGCTGACTGCCTCGTCGAGGATGCGTACCTTGTGATGGCTTTCGAGGACGGACACCAGGCCGCGAAGCATGGCCGTGGCAATCTTCTCGCTCGGTTCTTCTACCTTTACCGGCTGGAAGCGACGCGTCAGCGCGGCGTCCTTTTCGAAGTATTTCTTGTACTCCGCCCAGGTCGTCGCCGCGATCGTGCGCAGCTCGCCGCGTGCCAGCGCCGGCTTGAGGAGATTGGCGGCATCGTTCTGACCGGCCTGGCCGCCGGCACCAATCAGTGTATGAGCTTCGTCAATGAAGAGAATGATGGGCTTGGGACTGGCCTTGGTCTCGTCGATCACCGACTTGAGGCGATTCTCGAATTCGCCCTTTACGCCCGCGCCGGCCTGCAACAGCCCGAGATCGAGCACGCGCAGAGTCACGTCTCGGAGTGCCGGCGGAACGTCGCCGGACGCCACGCGGAGCGCGAATCCTTCGACGACAGCCGTCTTGCCCACGCCTGCTTCGCCCGTGAGGATCGGGTTGTTCTGCCGCCGACGCGTGAGGATGTCGATCATCTGCCGGATTTCGGCGTCGCGACCGAGAATGGGATCGATCTTGCCGGCCTTGGCCTGCGCCGTGAGATCGATCGTGAACTGGTCGAGTGCCGCCGAGCTCCCTGGCCGAGTCTCGCCCGCGCCGGTGCCTGCGCCCTCCGAGCCGACGGCCTGTGTCGTCGCCTGCGCCGTCTCGGCCGTGTTCGCGCAGATCGTCGAATACTCGGCCTTTAACGAATCCGGCGAAATGGCGGCCAGGTATCCCGACGAGGCAATAGCGCGTCGCGCGAGCATGTCGTCGGCAAGCAATGCCCAAAGCAGGTGTCCGGAACGCACTCGATTGGCGCCCTGCTCCACGGAAGCCAGCAGCCAGCCCTGCTTCACGATCTCGACGATATCGGGCGAGAGCGCGGGAGCGCGCGCATTTCCCGTCTTCATGCGATCGAGCGATCTGGTGAGGTCCGCGAGCAAGCGCGCGGGATCGATTTCCCAGCGTCGCAGGATCGCCGAAAGGTCCGTGTCCGCCCGTTCGATCAGGGCGATCAGGAAGTGCTCGATCTCCACATTGTAATGCGCTCGAAGGGCTGTCGCGCCCGCCGCCCCCTCGAGGGCCCGACGGCATATGTCATTCAGACGTCCGATCAGCGGTTTCAGCTCTATAGGTCGCACGTCGTTTTCGAATCCTCTGGGCACATCACGATGGACCACCGGTGCCGCATGAATCGCGCAACTATCTGGGAGCGAAGTGTGCTCGACAAGCAGATTCGCCGCATGAGCACGCGTGCCCTTTTTTCAGTCACATTTTGATCACAAAAAGAACACAACAAGCGAAGGAGGTTATGGTTCCTGCAGCATGTGATTGGGCCTTAAGGTTGACGCTCCATTAGCGCAACGCTTACTCTGAGTGGCGCTGAACGCCCTTGGGGTCATGCAGGAAATGGCGGCCGAGACAAAGGCAGACGCCCCGAACGAAATGCGCGGTACGTTGCCGGTAGGATCTCGGCTGCGAAACTATGAATTGTTGTCGGTCCTCGGGCACGGCGGTTTCGGGATTACCTACTACGCCAAGGATATGACCCTTGGCCGCGAAGTGGCGATAAAGGAATATCTGCCGACGACTTTGGCTTTGCGCGAGAACGGAACGACGGTCGTTCCCCGGTCGACGCAGTTCGCCGAGGACTTCATCTGGGGGCGCGAGCGGTTTCTCGAAGAGGCCCGCATTCTGGCAACCCTCGAGGGCGCTCCGGCCGTTGTTCGCGTCTATGATTTCCTCGAGGCCAACGGAACGGCCTACATGGTCATGGGGTTGGCGCGTGGCGACACCCTCGAGCAGCGTCTTCAGAGCGAGGGCAAGCTGCCGGCGGCAATCGTCCAACGCCTGCTGCACTGCCTGCTTGATGGTCTCGAGGCGGTTCACAGATCCGGTTTCCTGCATCGCGATGTCAAGCCGGCAAACATCGTCATCGACGTCGGCAATAATCCCATATTGATCGATTTTGGCGCGTCGCGTTCCTCGATGGCCGATCGCACCGCGGCTATGACCGCGGTCTTCACGCCCCGCTATGCCGCGGCCGAGCAACTTACGTCCGACAGGCAGGGCCCCTGGACCGATATCTACAGTCTATCCGCCACGCTTTATCACGCGATCACGGGCAAGGCGCCGCCGAGTTCCTTGGAACGAGCGCTGAACGACGGCTACCAACCGCTGACGGCGCTCGATCTCACGGGTTATTCGCAGGATACCCTCCGCGGACTGGACGCCGGCATGGCGTTGCGTTCCAAGGATCGGCCCCAGTCGATCGAGGCTTGGCGCCAGATTTTGTTCCCGGTCGCTGCGCCGGGAGGCGATGAAACCGTCTTCGAAAGGCCAAAGCCCGGCGTGCGTCTCTTGCCGCCTGGCGGCCGGTTGCCAGTCGTGGAGCCGACGCCAGTCGCGGACTCGCAACCGATCACGGGTCGGCCAGAGATCGCGGATCGGCCGGCGGCGGCAATGCGGGCCAACACGTCGGCCTCGCCACTTGCCTCGTTCAAGGCAGCCATCGCCGGCATGAACAAGCTTGTGCTGCTGGGAGGAGTGTCGGCGGCCATCCTGGCTGTCGCGGGTGGCGCCTATCTGATGTTCCCGACGCAATCGTTTCAACGGCCCGTGATTCAGCCGCAGGATGGCAGAAGCCGCGAAGACGCTGCCCAGACGGGCCCGGAAGCCAAGGCGGACGCCGACGAAAAGCAGAAGGCAGAAGCCCGGGCACTTGCCGAAGCCAGGCAGAGGGCGGAGGCCGAAGCAAAAGCGGACGCCGAGGCAAGGGAAAGGGCAGAGGCCGCGGCTAAGCAGAAGGCTGATAACGAGACCATGCGAAAGGCGGAGGCGGAAGCCAGGGCAAAAGCGGACGCCGAGGCCAAGGCAATGGCGGAGGCCGAGGCCGAGCGAAAAGCCGAGGCGGACGCCAAGGCAAAGGCGGATGCAGAGGCCAAGGCAATGGCGGAGGCCATAGCCAAGCGAAAGGCCGAGGCGGAAGCCAGGGCAAAGGCGGACGCGGAGACCAGGGCACTGGCGGATGCCGAGGCCAGGCGAAAGGCTGAGGCGGAAGCCAGGGCGAAAGCGGACGCGGAGGCCAAGGCGATGGCGGATGCCGAGGCCAGGCGAAGGGCTGAGGCGGAAGCCAAGGCAAAGGCCGACGCCGAGGCCAAGGCAATGGCGGAGGCCATAGCCAGGCGAAAGGCTGAGGCGGAAGCCAAGGCAAAAGCGGACGCGGAGGCTAAGGCACTGGCGGATGCCGAGGCCAGGCGAAGGGCTGAGGCGGACGCCAAGGCAAAGGCCGACGCCGAGGCCAAGGCAATGGCGGAGGCCATAGCCAGGCGAAAGGCTGAGGCGGAAGCCAGGGCAAAAGCGGACGCGGAGGCTAAGGCACTGGCGGATGCCGAGGCCAGGCGAAGAGCTGAGGCGGAAGCCAAGGCAAAGGCCGACGCCGAGGCCAAGGCAATGGCGGAGGCCATAGCCAGGCGAAAGGCTGAGGCGGAAGCCAAGGCAAAAGCGGACGCGGAGGCTAAGGCGCTGGCGGATGCCGAGGCCAGGCGAAGGGCTGAGGCGGACGCCAAGGCAAAGGCCGACGCCGAGGCCAAGGCAATGGCGGAGGCCGTAGCCAAGCGAAAGGCCGAGGCGGAAGCTAAGGCAAAGGCGGATGCAGAGACCAGGGCAGAGGCCGAAGCCAAGCAAATGGCCGATGCGGACGCGAAGGCAAAGGCCGACGTCGAGGCCCGTCAGAAGGCAAAAGACGATGCGGCCAGCCGGAAGGCAGCGGAGACGGCAGAGACTGCATTGAGGCTTTCACAACTCGAACGTCAGCGGCTTCAGGTGGCCCTGACCTCGCTCGGCTTTGATACGCAGGGCGCGGACGGTGTTTTCGGACCACGCTCCCGCGAGATGGTCCTTGCATGGCAAAAGGCGCGCAACCAACAGGCAACGGGATTTCTGACGGCGGCGCAACAGCAGGCTTTGCTGAGCGAGGCTGCACCGGCCATCGCGAAATATGACGACGATCTCAGGAAGGCTGATGCCGCCGCGAAAGCGCGCGCCAGCGCCGCGCCATCTCCCGTGGCGCCCGCGGCCGCCACACCGTCGCGGTCGAATTATTCAGGTGGCATCACGTGCCAGGATTCATCAGGCCGCCGCATGGACTTCCCCGGCGCGACCTCCTGCCCGTGGGGGCTCAGTCCGGCGCGCTGAGCGCTGCGGATGCTCCATGCTGCACGATTGCTGGCCAGGAAAACCTATGTGATTGTCGGCACGCTGTTGCTGGGATCGGGAGCTGTCTGATTTGAGGTGGAGAAGGTTCGGTAGTGAGCGAGGGCCGTTGGCCAGCCTGCGGTGGCGCGCTTCCGTGACGGTGTTGCTGGCGGGAATTGCAGTTCTGGTGAGCGGCGTCGGATCGGCGCATGCCCAGAACTCCTGGGTGTTCAACAACGAGATCCCGTGTGCGACGGCGCCGGTTTACGGCGTTCAGTTCAGCAAGTGCTGGACCTCCAATATCCGCACGTTCCGCATTGGAACGGTCCAGAGTTGGCGGCTCACCTATACCGATATGAAGAGCGAAGTTGCGATCGGACTTTATCGGCTCGTGGAGGCGCATGGCGTGGGCGGACTGAGCCCCGTGCCCAGTTCGAACGCGGTGGACTGGCTGCGGACGGCGGATCCCCTAAAGAACCTCACGGCGGGCGCCGGGGGCTGGGCATATACCGCCAGCCGGGCAGGCGATCACTATGTGACGTTCTCGCGGGCGCAACGCCAATGCATAGGCTTCATACGCAACGGTTCGGGCCGCTCTGGGCAACTAAATTGGATTCTCGGTGCCGCATTCTGCCGAGAGTCCGCCACGCCCATACCGCTGAGCGAGGTGGAATTTATTGCCGACGCCATCAAGGTGAGGGAGTGAGCAACAGGCTCTATCACTCACCTGCCATTCGCGATTCGCCCTGTTCAACCGGAATCTCGACACGGCGCTCGTTAGTACGCTCCTGACAATAGCTGGGGCTGGCGCAACAACTTGTTGCAGTTTGGCCACGGCCCCGCACTCGATCTCAGATTTCGCCAGAAAATATAGCGTAGTTGATGACCTCTCATATATAATGCGATATTTGGACCTTACAAAAAAGGCAAGCCTGATGAAAAAATCAGTGTACGTTGCGGGAGCGCTGCTGCTGTTGCCATCGATCAGCGCAGCCCAGGATTTCAACCCGCAACCGGGGTTCTATGTAGGGGCGGGTGCAGGCTTTGAGAATTACCTCAATTCGACGTCCTCTGTGGGGGGCAGCATCACAGGTGGCATCGGTTTCGGCCTGGGTGCATTGATTGGTGGCTATGACTTCGTGGGCCCACGCGTCGAACTGGAGGTCGCTTACGGTCAAGCTCCCATCACGGCGAACCTTCCGAACGGGACGTTTTATGCAACCGGCCGTCAACTGCAGTTCATGGGCAAGGTCCTCTACGACTTTTTCCCGGCTGCTACATTTACCCCGTACGTTGGTGCGGGCGCGGGCCTCGCGCTAGTCAGCACAAGCGGCGCGTTCGACAGTGCTCAATTCGCTTATCAGGGGCTCGTCGGTGGCGCATGGAACATTGACAGCCAGTGGCGCATCTTTCTTGAGGGCCGCTATATCGGGACCACGTCACCGACGGTTAATGTTGCGGGCGTCAGCGTTACGGCTCCCAACAATAATATCGTCGCCATTATCGGCGGGCAGTACAAGTTCGCTCCACCGGCAGCCGCACCGCCGCCGCCCCCACCGCCCGCGGCAGCCGCTCCGTCGTTCATGGTGTTCTTCGATTGGGACCGCTCGAACCTGTCGGCACAGGCGCTGAACACGATCCGTCAGGCCGCTGGTGCCTACAAGACCAAGGGCAGCGCGCGCATCACGGCAACCGGCCATACCGACACGTCGGGCCCGGAAAACTACAACATGGCGCTGTCGCTGCGCCGTGCGAACACGGTCAAGGACGCGCTGGTGCGTGAAGGCGTGCCGGCGACGGCGATCGCGGTGATCGGCCGCGGCGAGGCGGGCCTCCTGGTGCAGACCGCCGACGGTGTGCGCGAGCCGCAGAACCGCCGTGTCGAGATCGTGATCCAGTAAGACCGACGACATCTAGTGGAAAGGCGACCCTAAGGCCGGAGCGCGTCGACGGGCGCACACTCCGTTCGATGGTCATTGAAACCAAGAGCCTGCGCACCTGCCGGGCTCTCATGAAGCTCAGAAATTTTCCAGCCTGACTTCATCTACTTTGCCGCGCCTGGCCGATGATGCGAGGGTGGCAAGATGACGACGCCGGTGTCGCCGCGTCTCCTGGAGCATGATGAGTTGAGTTCGTCTCCAATTCCCTCCCCCTCAAAGCGCCTTCTGAGGCGCGGCGGGGGAGGTATCAGCGTCTTGTACCAACTGCCGTAAATATTGAGCCTCAGCAGAAAAGATCCCTCGCTGCGCTCGGGATGACAACACCCTCGGATTTCATTCAACAAAGTTTGTCATCCCGAGCGCAGCGAGGGATCTTTGCCAATCTGAGGATCACGACTTTCGGCGGTTGGTCCTACGCTGACGGAGGGGGAATGCGACGTGCAGGCGCCCGGGCAGTGTGCGCCGCGTTAGCCGGCGGCGCGTCCGCAACAACTCCGATGGCCCATGTGGCCCTAGAAACGGCCCTGGAGGCCGCCGAGAATCGAGCCCTTGAGATCGATCTGCGGTCGCGACTCTGCGGTCTGGCTCGTCCAGTCTATCGTGCCCTTGAAGTCGCCCTGCACGAACAGGCCGAGTTGAGGCACCGTTGATCCCGGCTTGTCGATCAGCTTCAGGATGTAGCGGGCGTTCACGCCGCCGCCGACCGTGAACTGGATGGGCGGGCCGATCGATTTGAGGTCAAACAGCGGCTTGACGCCCCACTGGAAGCCAAAGCTCAT
Source organism: Reyranella sp. (assembly GCF_965279465.1). Lineage (NCBI taxonomy): Bacteria > Pseudomonadati > Pseudomonadota > Alphaproteobacteria > Hyphomicrobiales > Reyranellaceae > Reyranella > Reyranella sp. The sequence goes on along the minus strand of NZ_OZ257242.1, from coordinate 96,290 downwards.
GGGCGAGACCGGGTCGAGTTGAAGAGGTCCGACTTTCCGGACAGGCCTCGGCACGGCGCCAATGATCGTCCCGCGGAAAGGAAACGACTGCGGCAGACGATCGAGGAGCCGCATGATCTCGTTGAAGCTGCGCGTCGCCGGATCGATTGGATCATTCCGGGCCGGCGCCGTCGTGAGGAAGCTCAGGGTCTGACCTGTGGGTGTCAGCACCGGAATGCGGGAAGACGAGTCAGGGGGAAGAAAGAAGGGTGTCACGAACGGCGGCGTCAGCGGCGGCAACGTCAATGGCGGGATCAGGCGAGGCGGCTGGATGCCACGCGGTGAGCCGCCGACCGTCGATCCCGCTTGCGGCACCAGGGCGAGGGTGATCTGCAGTTGCTCTTCCTCGAGCAGCTTGGCCAATGTCCGAGGTCCGACGATACCGTCCGCCTGCAATTGGTTCGACTTCTGAAACTCTGTCACTCGTGCGTGGGTCCGTGGACCAAAGTCGCCATCCACCACCAGAGGGGCAAGCCGGCGAACATGGAAGTTCAGCACGTCCTGAATCGCACGGACGTCCGCGCCCTTGCAGCCCTGTCTGACCAACCGGCCCATGAGACTCCTCCGTTCGAGGCTATGTTGCGCTGGCACCGTCGTCTCCTGGTCATGGAAGGCCGGAAGTTGCGCCTAAGCCCTCCACGATCATTGCGTGCTCCGCTCATATCGCAGGGAGGCCACGCACTGGCCTTACGGTAGGGCGGGGCCATCTTGATCACAAGGCCCAACGCCTGCTCGCCGCAAGCCCGTTAACGGCCTTTGCTGCGCCGACTCATTTGGGTTCGAGAAGTTGGCGGAATGGCTTTGCGCATAATGCCCGCAAGCTCCATCGGCGCCACATCTTCGCGAGCCCTGCGTGGGACTGACGATCGGATCGGTAAAGGGCTGATGTCGATCCGGCAGGAGCCGTTGCCATTGGCGTCGCCGGCTGCCACGGTGCCAGTACGCTTCCCCGTACTGCTTCAATAGATGCCGGACCAATGTCCGATACCAAGTTCGTTCCGCCATCGAACCAGAATTTTCTCGCATTACCGATCGGTACCGTGATCGGCCGCTACAGGGTCACGGGCGTCCTCGGCCAGGGCAGCTTCGGCATTACCTACTGCGCCCACGACGGCCAGCTCGGCCGTGACGTCGCGATCAAGGAATATCTCCCGACCAGCTTTGCCTTCCGCCACGACGGCCTCACCGTGCTGCCGAACTCGACCGCGGCGGCGGAAGACTTCGCCTGGGGCCGCCAGCGCTTCGTCGAGGAGGGCCGCACCCTGGCGGGCTTCCGGCGGGCGCCGGGCATTGTGCGCGTGCATGACTTCCTCGAAGCCAACGGCACCGCCTACATCGTCATGGAGCTGGCAACCGGCGAGACGCTCGGCGCCCGACTGCAACGGCAGAAGCGCCTTACAGCGACGGAAGTCGAGCGCATCCTGAGCGCGCTGCTCGAGGGGCTGGAAAGGGTCCACGCGGCAAGCTTCATCCATCGCGACATCAAGCCTGACAACATCCTGCTCGACGAAGAGGGCCATCCGACGCTGATCGATTTCGGCGCCGCGCGGGCCGCGGTCGCGAATCGCACGGCGGCGCTGACCGGGGTATTCACGCCGGGCTATGCCGCGGCCGAGCAATTCACCGACGGGCGGCAGGGGCCCTTTACCGACATCTACGCCCTGTCGGCGACGCTCTATCAATCGATAGCGGGCGAGAAGGCGCCGAGCGCGATCGATCGCGCGTTCGAGGATAAATGCATCCCGCTGGCGAAACGCCAGCCTGCGGGCTTTGCGCCGGCGCTGCTCACCGGAATCGATCGCGGTATGGCGGTGCGCCCCGAGGCGCGGCCGCAAACGATCGCCGCGTGGCGTGCGCTTCTCTTTCCAGCGGAAGTGCGCGAGAGGCCAATCCCGGCTCCGGCCGCGAAGGAGTCAACGCGCTGGCGGCTCGCTGCGATTGCCGGCTTCGCCGCCGCTCTCGTTGCCGGCGCGGCCGCCGGTGCGTTGTTCCTGTTCGCGCCGCAGAACGCGCCTGTCATCGACGCGGACCGGCAGCAGGCCGAGCGCAGCACGGCTGCAGCTGCTGCAGCGACCGCCGCGAAACGTCAGGCAGAGGAGGAGACGCAGCGTCGGGCCACGGCTGCCGCGGCCGAGAAGCAGCGGGCCGAGGAGGAGACGCAACGCCAAGCCGCGACCGCAGCTGCCGCTGTCGAGAAGCAGCGGGTGGAGGACGAGGCGCAACGCCAAGCCGCGACAGCAGCGGCGGCCGTCGAGAAGCGGCGAGCCGAGGAGGAGACACAGCGCAGGGCTGCCGCGGAGCAAGCTCGCCGTCGGCAGGTTGAGGCTGACGCCCGCCAGCAGGCTATTGCCGAGGAGGCACAACGGAAGGCGGACGAGGACGCCCGGGTGGCGGCGGCGGCGAAGCGCCAGGCAGCCGAGGCCGAACAGCGCGAAGCGGCACGGCAATTGGCCGAGCAGGAGGCTCGCGGGAAGGCGGCGGCGGTGGATGTCGCGCGCAGCGCCGAGGCTGCCGAGAAGGCCAAAACCGAGGCAGCGGCAGCTCTCGGCCGCAAGGCGGCGGAGGCGGCTGAAGCCGCGCTGCGTCTCGGCCCCGTCGACCGTCAGCGGATCCAGCTGGCGCTCACCACACAGGGCTTCGACACGCGCGGCACCGATGGGGTGCTCGGTCCTCACTCGCGCGAGATGATCGCGGCCTGGCAAACCGCCCGCGGCTTACCGGTGACCGGATTCCTCGACGCCGCCCAGCGGCAACGACTGATCAGCGACTCGGCGGCGGCGGTCGCGAAGTTCGACGCAGAGCAGAAGAAGGCGGCCGACGAAGAGGCCCGACGCCGGGAGCAGGCAAGGCCGGACCCCACGACAGCCGCGGCCAGCCCATCGCGCCGCGTCCCCGACACGGGCTCGCCAGCGTTCGCGGGACGCTGGAGCCTCGTGCGGTCGAAGTGCATTCCGAGTACGCCCCAGAGGTTCTTCGGCGTGACGGTGGAGGGCAATAGCTTCTCCTACGGCTTCGCTTTCGCAAGCAGGACCGCCAGTTGCAGCGTGGCCATCAGGCCGGATGGTTCGTTCGCGAACAATGCCTGCGAAGCCCCCATGTCGGGCCAGGTCAGCGGCAACCGGATGACGCTGTCGCAGCGACACCCGGAAATCATCTGCGACTTCGAGTTCCAGAAACAGTGATGGCGGGATCAGACCTTTTTGCCTCCAGCAAGCAAGCTCATACCGTTGGTGTTCGATCGCGAGATCGATAGCTGGACGGACCAATGACCTGGCTTGCGGCGCCGCCGCAGATATTCTCCTACGAAGCAATCGTCCCTCCTGCGACGCCGCAGCCGCAGCGAATGCACGATCCTGGTTCGCGTTCCTGCCGAGCCCGCCATTCGCAAAGCTGGCGCAAGCCTCGGTTACTGTCATGCAGCTCATCGACCCTTCCACAGGTGCTGCATTGTCCGCCCCCGTCCCATGGCTGGCTCGCGCGAGGATGCAACAGGGTATAGCCACGATTGTCGAATCTGCAATTGGGCGAAATTGCTGAGCGAGCCGGCTGTGTCGATTTCTTGATCTTCAACCATTCCGTGACGGTGACTAAATTGCGCGTCGCGGTGGCCGAGTATGCGATGAAACGGGGCATCGGCCTTGCGCCACTCGTCAACGCCGACCGCGAGACGTATTAGCGCGCAGGTTGTCCTTACCGAAAACTTCATCCGTGCTGGCGTGAGGATCGAGATCAGGAGGCTGAGCTACAATGATGGCGTTCGTAAGCCTGTTCCTGCACATCCTTGTCTCCCCGTTCAAGACGCAGGCGCGGCTGGAAGCCGAGATTGTGCTGCTGCGGCATCAGTTGAACGTGCTGCGCCGGCGCGTTGCTTCGAAGCCGAAGTTGGCGGTAACCGACCGACTGCTCTTCGTGTGGCTCTATCGGCTGTTCCCATCGGTGTTGAGCGCCGTCGCAATTATTCAGCCGGACACCATCATCCGATGGCATCGGACCGGTTTCCGGCTGTATTGGCGCTGGAAGTCGCGCGCGCGTGGTGGGCGGCCAAGGATTCCAGTGGAGATCCGACGCCTGATTCGGGAGATGAGCCTGGCCAATCGGCTTTGGGGCGCTCCTCGCATCCACGGCGAATTGTTGAAGCTCGGGATCGATGTCGCGCAGTCGACGGTCGCCAAGTACATGGCGAAGGGCGGGCGAGGGCGGTCGCAGACTTGGAAGACTTTCCTGCATAACCACGCGGCCGGCATCGCCGCGATGGACTTCCTGATCGTTCCGACGGTTGGCTTCAAGCTGCTGTTTGTCTTGGTCATTCTCAGGCACCAGCGTCGGCGCCTGATATCACTCACGGTGACGACCAACCCGACGGCAGAGTGGATCGCCCACCAGATCACCGAGGCCTTCCCATGGAACGAAGCGCCCGACCACCTCATCCGAGATCGTGACGGGGCTTACGGCCACGCAGCTACCCGGCGTCTTGCAGCCATGGGCATCCGGGATCACCCGACGGCGCCGCGCTCACCATGGCAAAACGGGCATGCGGAGAGGCTGATCGGATCGATCCGCAGGGAATGCCTCGATCACATCGTCGTCTTTGGGGAAGCCCATCTGCGTCGGATCCTTGGTGCCTATGCCGACTATTACAATGAAGTCCGGACGCATCTGTTCATGGACAAGGATTCTCCAGACCGCCGACCGGTCCAGCGGCACGGCCAGCTTACCGCGCGGCCGATTCTCGGCGGCCTTCATCATGGATATTGTCGGATGTAGTATTCGGCAGGCACAGGGGCATATAGTCAGGCACAATTGCCATCATCCTGCGTGCTCCACCCGAGCGCCTTGATCTAGCGCAAATCATTGGGGTGACGCTGTCCACGCTTCCATGAGGCGAGGGCTGGGCGCGCACAGCGAGCCGGCAAGCTAATACAAGAGGTAGCGCTCGCGTTGCTGGCGGAAGCCTCCCAACGAAGTCGTCCAAGACCCGACGATCTCCGCGGTACTTGCCTGCGCCTTGATGGCCTCGAGCGTTCGTCGCGACCCAACCAGGGCGAGTGTGCGATCGATCGCAATGCTGCTCCCGTAGAGGCGATAGAGGACGGCAATGAGCTCGAGGCCGAGCGAGGGACTGTCCAGAAGATTGCGATCGGTGAGGCTGAGGCGGACGCCTTGGCACGGCTGGCCGGCGAATGCCGCGTCGCGCGGCGTGAACGTCGCTGCCTCGAACCGGACGCCCGGTATCGCGCGTGCCTGCAATGCGGCGGCAAGCGCCGTGCCGTCGATCCAGGGAGCGCCGAGCAATTCGAACGGGGTGTCCGTGCCGCGCCCCACGCTGACATTGGCACCTTCGACCATCGCAACCCCGGGATAGAGGATGGCTTGCTCGAAGCGGCGCAGATTGGGCGATGGCGGCGTCCAACCATGGCCGGTCTGGTCGAACCACGCCGCCCGATCGTAATAGCGCATGCCGATGACGTGCAGCCGGGCGCCGAGCTTCTTCTCGCCGTTGAACAGGCGTGCCAGCTCGCCCATCGTCATGCCATGCCGTACCGGCATCGGCAGATAAGTGACGAACGACGTGAGGTCGGGATCGAGCATCGGCCCCTGCACCGTGCTTGCGGTGATCGGATTGGGCCGGTCGAGGACATAGATATCGAGCTTGTGTCGAGCGGCCGCCTCCATAGCGTACGCCATGGTCGTCGCATATGTGTAGAAGCGCGCGCCAACGTCCTGCATATCGAAGACCAGAGCATCCAGCCCGGCAAGCATGGCGTCGGTTGGCCGCCTGGTTTCGCCATAGAGGCTATGGACTGGCAGGCCGGTCGCCCGGTCGGTCCCGGAGGAGATCCTGCCCTCGCGTGTCGCTTCGAGCCCGTGCTCGGCGCTGAACAGCGCCACCAGCTTCACGCCGGGCGCGTCGCGCAGCACATCGGCCGTACGGCGCCCTCCCGAGTCCCGGGCCGACTGGTGGGTGATCAGGCCGATCCGGCGTCCCGACAATTGCCGGAAGTCATAGGCTTCGAGGACATCCACCCCCGACAGCACGTGCTGTCGCTTTCCGCCCGTCGCCGCCCCACCGGCGAGCCCTGCGATCCGGCGCAGCATCGGCAGGATGTTGCCCTTGCCGTCGGGATGGAGCCGGTTGCTGAGGACAACGAGAAAGCTGCGGGTTGCGGGATCGATCCACAATGCGGTGCCCGTGTAGCCGGTATGTCCGAACGACTGCGGTGAGAAAGATGGCCCAAGATAGCGCGAATAGGGCGAGTCGATGTCCCAGCCGAAGCCGCGCAGGGCGGCCTGTCCGACCGGACTCTGCGGCCGCGTCATCATGGCGACGGACTCCGCATGAAGTATGCGGGTGCCATGGCTTGTGCCGCCCGCCAGAAGCATGCGCGCAAAGATGGTCAGGTCGTCTGCGGTCGTGAAAAGGCCGGCATGACCCGCGACACCTCCCATGCGATAGGCGATCGGATCCTGCACCTCTCCCCAACGCAGCACGCCGCTTTCGATGTCGGCCGGCGCGATGCGTTCGCGCAGGCCGGTCGACGGCCGGAAACCGGTATTGTGCATGCCGAGTGGCTGGAAGATGTGTGCGGCGCTGTAGGCGTCCAGGGATTGCCCTGACACGCGCCGCACCAGCTCGCCCAGGACGATGAAGTCGACGTCGCTATAGACGAATCGCGAGCCCGGCGACGCTACGGGCTTTAGGGCAGCAACGGCGGCCAGCGCGCCGTCGAGGCCGATCCAGCCGCGCGGCGAGAGGCCCGCCGGAAGACAAGCATAGTGGGTCAGCAGCTGGCGGACGGTGATGGCCGCCTTGCCGTTCGTGGCGAACTCCGGCCAGTAGGCAGCGACCGGCCGGTCCAGATCGATCTGCTGCCGTTCGACGAGTTGCAGGATGGCAACCGTCGTTGCCATCACCTTGGTCAGGGACGCGGCATCGTAGATCGTATCGACGGTGGCCGGCGCGCGAAGCGGCACCACGGAGCGTTCGCCGATCGCCTGGCGCAGTACGATCCTGTCGCGGACGCCCAGCGCGACGACAGCGCCGGGAAGATTGCCGGCCGCGATCTCATCGCGCACCACGCCGGCAATCGCGTCGCTACGCTCCGCCGGCAACGGCGCAGCTGCCGCCGGAAGACAAGCGACCAGGACGTGCCAGATCACACCGATGAGAATGCACCGAAGCGCCTCAGCGCAGCGCGGCCTCGGCCTTGATGTCGCCGCTCGAATAGACATTGCGCGGATTCCACAGCATCCAGCCGATTGTTCCGGCATCACGAGCCGCCCTGGTTTGCTTGCCGATCTCGTCGGCACCGAATTGCTGCCCGCCAAAGGCATAGTCGGGGAACGCCTGGAGCCATGGCCGGTATCGTACTGCCGTACCGAGCGTCCTGGCCTTCGCCTCCTGGAGCGATCGATGGACAATCTCGTAGGGATTCGCCACGGGATTGCGGACCCCGGGAATGCCGAACTGGAAGCTCGACGGATAGAGCATGGGCGAGATGTAGTCCACCACCGGCGCCAGGTCTTCCAGGCGCTGGCCGATGCCGGTGTCGTTGCGATTCCAGCACACGTAGCCGAAGACGTCGATCGACGTGAAGACGTTGTAGGGCGTGAGCCGTCGCCGCGCCTCGCGCAAGAAGCCGGTGATCGCCTCGACGCGCGATGCCTCGTTGGTCGGCTGCGCGAAAACAAGGCCTTGCGCATCGGGAAACCGCACGTAGTCGAACTGGATCTCGTCGAAACCCGCAGCGGCGGCTTCTTCGGCGACGCCCAAGGTATAGTCCCACGCTTCCTTGCGATAGGGATCGATCCAGGACAGCCCCTCGCGATCCTTCCAGATAGCCCCGCCGGCGGTGTGAACCGCCCATTCGGGATGAGACTTTACCAGCGGATCGTCCTTGAACACCACGATCCGGGCGATCAGGTAGATTTCTCGAGCTTTGAGCGTCGTCGCGAGTTCTTTCAAGTCCGGGATGGTGCGCAAACTCAACGCACCGTTCTTGGCCGCGAGCGGCAGGGCGCTGGGATAGGGAATGTAGCCGCGGTCGCCCTTCAGATCGATGACCAAGGCGTTGAGCCCGCTGCGCTCGATCACCTCGAGGGCCGGATCGCGCAGGAAGGGTGCGCCGATGCCGTAAACTGTGAGATAGAGCGCCTTGGGTGCAAGCGGTGTCAGCCGGATCGGCTCAGGCAGGTTTGCACGTGTTATCGCCTCCCGGCGATAGCCGGCCGCGCGGACCTGCACCGGCAGCGCTGTGTCGGCGACGCGATACTGGCCTCGTCCGTCGGTCAGCACTGTCTGGCCGTCCATCGTGACAATGGCGGCCTCGACCGGCAGGTTTGTCGCCGCATCGACGACGATGCCATATCGTTCCTCCGCATGGACGGACGATGCCAGCAACAGCGCCGCGACGGCCCCGAGCATCTGCCGAAAGAGCTTCATCGCCGACCCTCCAGCAGCGCCTCGAAACGGCCGCCACGATCGGCGTCGGTCACAATGTATCTCGGCAGCGCCATCCGGTTCTCGGCACGCGTGACCGGACGGCGTTCGATCGAAAAGGCCGCGACGTAGCCGGCCGCGGTGGCCCGTTGCAGGAGATCGGCATTGTAGATGCCGAAGGGCCAGGCCAGCAGGTCGACCGTGCCATCCAATCGTTGCTCGAGGATCGCCTTGGATTTGGTCAACTGGTCCTGCACGAAGTGCTCGTAGGCTTCCGGCGCCAGGCGCCGCTGCTCTACGGTGAAGTTCGGATGCCAGAATGTGTGCGCTTGCACGTCGACCAGACCGGACGCCTTCATCTCGGCCAATTGCTCCCAGGTCAACGCATAGCTCGCGTTCGAGATCGCCGAAGGATAGATGAAAAGCGTGACTGGGAGTCGAGCGCGCCGGATCAGCGGAAAGAGGTCTGTATAGACCGTGCGGTGACCGTCATCGACGGCCAGCACCACCGCGCGCTCCGGCAACAGGCTCGCCGGATCGCCCAATGAAGCGAGCAGCGAGCGCAGGGGAACGACATGGTAACGCCGTTCCTGGATCAGCCGGAGCTGCCCCTCGAACACCGGCGTCGTCACCGTCATTTCGTCGGTCAATGCAGGGCCGAAGCGGTGATAGAGGAGAATGGGAACGTGCAGCGTCGGTTCAGCGGCCGAAGCCGGCCGGTCGAAGGGCATCAGCACGAAGATCGAAAATGCCGCGCATAGCAGGAATCGAGCGTGCCGGAGAGCCAGCCAATCGGAAACACAATTCAGCATAAATTGCAATCAGCGCCAGTGGCGCGCTGCGTGCCTTGATCCAGCGCAAGTCCGTTTGTACGAGGAGGTTCTTCGAATCTGACTATTCGACGCTGGCCGGATTAGCCGCAACTCAAACAGCACGACGCAGCGCCCGGTCCTGCAACGGGCCGGGACACCGCGGGATCTGGAGCTACGAGCCCCAGCCGGCGCCTGCCTTCAGTTTCTTTGTCCAGGCGCTGCGGTTCAACGCCCAAGGCTGACGCTGAGCGTTGAGGTCTGGCCTAGTATGCGATGAGAGAACACTCCTATGCGCGGGAGATTAAGGCAAATCGCGCCGGTCCAGCTGCTTCGCTTGGGCGAAGAGACCTTCATCCTCCTCCTTGGCGTGGTGGTTGCGCGCGCCACCAACGCAAAGGGCTGAGGGCCGTAGGCGCCTATCCGTTACCGCCTCTTCGCGACCGTCGACGACGGCGTCATCGGGCCGTCCGCGAGATGCACCGGCCGCCTCGGGACGATTTTCACTTTGCCCAAATCGCTGCTTTCTCCGCCCGGTTCAGTTCTCTAGCTAGCATTACGGGATCACGATGCGAGCGAGGTGATTGGTGGCGCCGGATGGACGCAATGTTGTCGTATTCCGGTTGCACACTGCAACGCCGTGTTAGTCGGGGCGTGGTACTGGCGAACGCCCTGCGCCAGGCGCGATAGTCACGGATGGTCGAGATCTCCTGTCACCCACGCATCGTGGTGGGCAGCCACAGCGCGATTTCGGGCCAGAAACAGAGCAGCAGGATCACCAGCAGCATGAGGCCTACGTAAGGCAACGAGCCCATCGCTACCTCGGTGAATTTGGCGCCGCCGGAGATTGCGTGAATGGTGAACAGATTCAGGCCAACCGGCGGCGTGATCTGGCCGAGCTCGATCAGCACGGTGAGGATGACGCCGAACCAGATCAGGTCGAATCCGAACGCCTTCACCACCGGCAGCAGCACCGGCAAGGTCATATAGATCATCGAGATGCCGTCGACGAAGCAGCCGAGCACGATGTAGAGGATGACCAGGGCGACGAAGAACTCCCACTTGCCCAGTCCCAGGCCCATGATCCATTCGCTGACCGACCGGCTGACCCCGGAGTAGGTGAGCGCGGTCGACAGGATTTGGGCGCCGATGATGATCAGCGCCACCATGCAGGTGGTCTTGACCGTGGCCATCAGCGAATCGCTGAAGATGCGGCGCGTGAAGCTGCCATAGCCGATCGCCAGGACGATGGCGCCAGCAGCGCCCAGCGCGGAGGCCTCGGTCGGCGTGGCAATGCCGGAGTAAATGCTGCCCAGGACGACGACCAGCAACCCGAGGACGGGGAAGACGTGCAGCACGTCACCGGCCGGCGGCTTGCCGCCCGCGGCATCGCGCGACGGGGCGTAGTGCGGCTTGAAAAGTAGCAGGATGGCGATGAAGATCATGAAGATCCCCGCCATCAGAAGCCCCGGCAGGACACCGGCCATGAACAGCCGGGCGATCGATTCCTCCACCAGTGCGCCGTACAGGACCATGATGATGCTGGGCGGAATCAGGATGCCTAACGTGCCGCCGGCGGCCAGCGAGCCGAACACCATGCGCGGCTCGTAGCCGCGCTTCAGCATCTCGGGGATGGCAACGGTGCCCACGGTGGCGGCCGTGGCGACGCTCGAGCCGGAGACCGCCGAAAACACCGCGCAGGTCGCGATGTTGGTATGCAGCAATCCGCCCGGCAGGCGACCGAGAAGAACGACGACGCCGCGGTAGAAGTAGCCGCTCACTCCGCTGCGCAGGATGATCTCGCCCATCAGCAGGAACATCGGCACGGCGATCAGGATGTAGCTGTTGGCGTTGTTCCAGACGACCGACGACAGGACGGTGAGGCCGAGCACGCCCTTGCTGAGATAGAGCACCAGCACGCCGCAGATGCCGAGCGCGAGGGCCGTCCATTGGCCTGCCATCAGCATGATGGCGAGGCTCGCCACGAGGATCAGGGTCAGCAGTTCAAGGTTCATGGGATGTCGCGGACGCGGCCGACGATCCATGCCACGAGCTGGAGCAGCAGGACGACCAGGCCGAGCACCATCACCGATTGGGGAATCCATTCGGGGGTGTCGATGATCGAAACCGCACGGGTGTCGCGGTTGAAGGCGTAGATGACGTGGCGCGTGCAGGCCCACAGCAGGATCGCGGTAAAGGCAAACGCCGTCAGCACGATCACCCAGCGGAGCGTCTGCCTGAGGCCGCCGGTCGCACGGTCGTATAGGAACTCTACCCGAATGAATCCGCCCTCGCGCAGCGTCCAGGCCAGGCCAAGGAAGATGGCGGTTGCATTGAGGTAGCCCGCGACCTCATCGGTCACCAGCAGGGAGGACTTGAACTGTCGCAGCACGGTTTCGACGCAAACGATGACCAGGATGGCCACGATGGCCAGCCCTGCCAACACGCCGCAGGCCTGCGCGAGTCGACCGACGAATCTGTCGAGCGCGCCGCGGTCCGGGCGCGCTGTTGAACGTGGCGGCTGCACGATAGATTGCCCGGCCGTCACTTCCCGAGCGACGCCCGGATCTCCTTGAGCATCGCGGTGCCGGCGGCGCCCTGCGAGGCAGCCCACTGCTCCCAATAGGGCGTCATCCTGGCGAGCAGCGTGTCAATCTGCTCCTTGGGTGGGATGAACATGTCGACCTTGTACTGGGCCTTGAGCGTCTCGATGTCCTTGGCCTCATCACCGAGGTTGGCGGCGCGAAACTTCGGCGCAAAGGCCTTGGCGACGGCATCGAGCTTGGCGCGCGTGTCGGCGTCGAGCTTGTCATAGGCCTCGACATTCACCAGCGTGTAGTCGGGGCCGCCGATATGGATGTCGCCCAACCAGCCCCACTGCACGAACTCGTACCACTTGGCGCCGACCACGTTAAAGCCAGCGGTGATGAAGCCCTCGGCGACGCCGCGCTCCATGGCAACGGGAACCTCAGCCGTGGTCAGGTTGACCGACGAGGCGCCGAGCTGCTTCAACATCTCGGCCTGCTTGGCGTCGGTCGAGCGGATCTTGCGGCCCTTGAAGTCCTCAATGGTGCGGATCGGCTTGCCTTTGCCGAACATGTTCTGCACCGGCCACGTATGATAAAAAAGGTTTTTGACGCCCGCTTTGGCGAACAGCGGCGCGGTGAACTTGTCGATGATCGGCCAGACCTTTTCAAGTTCTTGCGCGTTGCGCACCAGGAAGGGCAGGCTGGAGATCGAGGCGAGCGGTATGGCGCCGGAAATGAAGCCCTGGTAGGCCTCGGTGATCTGCACCTGGCCGTCGCCCGCGACCTTCACCACCTCGGTGGCGCGGAAGGGCAGTTCGCCCGCGGGCCGTACGACGATGTCGAGCTTGCCGTTGGTCGCCTTTTTCACCTCTTCAGAGAATTCCTTGTAGCGCAGCGTGATTGGATGGGTGACGCCGGTCATGGCGTACATGTCCCACTTGGTCGATGACTGTGCGGTGGCGCGACCGCTTGCGGCGGCGGCACCGAGCACGCCTAGAACGACGGCGCGTCGATTGATTGTCTCCATACAACTCTCCCTTGGCATTGCTCGACGGCAACTTGGGATCAACGTCCCATCCCTCCGCGAAGCATGTCAACTCAATCTCTTCGAAGTGCATGGTGAGGCCGACGAGTTGTCTAGAGACAATGTCGCGCGGCTTCGTCGGCGTTGCCCTGCACGCCTTGATGACGCTAGACAGAGCGAAGCGCGCGAACCTGACGGAGGAACGAGCCATGGCAAGGCTGAACAGCAACGACTACGCGGTGGTTTGGCCGCGCAGCGCCAAGGCGGTGGAGATCAAGCCGCTCGCCAAACGCCTCGACGGCATGGATGGCAAGACCATCGCGTTTCTGTGGGACGACCTGTTCCGTGGCGACGAGATCTGGCCGATCCTCAAAGGCGAACTGTCACGCCGCTTCACCAATGTGAACTTCGTCGACCACGGCGCTTTCGGCTCGACGCACGGCGACGAGGAGCACCGCGTGCTGGCCGAACTGCCGGGCAAAATCAAGTCGATGAAGATCGACGCGGTCGTCTCCGGCATGGGGTGTTGAGGAAGCTGTACGCCCGCCGTGTTGCGGGTCAGTGCAATTGCAGAACAGGCCGGCGTACCCACGTCCTCACTGTGCTGCGAAGGCTTCCTTGGTCAAGCCAAGACGACGTCAGTGGGGCTGGGCTATCCGAACCTCGCACTCGCGACGGTCCCCGGTCATGTCGATGTGCAAACGGCGGACGAACTGCGGGCGAACGTGCTCGGCACGACGGTCGACCACGTTGTTCGCAATCTGACCGGCGAAATCGCGGCCGCGCAGGCGACTGCCGATCCCGATCCGCAGGATATCGTGTTCGAGGGCGGCTTCGAGGAGGTCAACCGGCTGTTCCTCGAGAATGGTTGGAGCGACGGCCTGCCGATCGTGCCGCCGACCAAGGAGAAGATCGCCGAGTTCCTCGCCTTCACCGATCTGCCGCCCGATCACGCCATCGGCAAGCTCTTGCCCGACAACCGCATGGCCACAGTGTGGAATGTCGCGGTGAACGGCGTGATGGCCGGTTGCCGGCCGGAATACATGCCCATTCTGGTGGCGCTGGCCGAGGCTATGTCCGATCCGCAATACGGCGTCGAGCATTCCGGCAACACGCCAGGTGCGGAGACGCTGATCGTGCTGAACGGACCGCTGATCAAGCAACTCGGCTTCAACTACGAGCAGGGTGCGCTGCGCGATGGCTTCCAGCCCAACACCTCGATCGGTCGCTTCTGGCGCCTCTACCTGCGCAACGTCGCGGGTTTCCTGCTGCATCAGAACGACAAGGGCACCTTCGGTAACACCTGGCGCGTGGTGATGGCCGAAAATGAGGACAGCCTGGCCAAGATGAAATGGCCGACGATCGGTGCCGACATGGGTGCGCCGGCGGGCGAAAGCGCGGTCACCATCTCGCGCTTCACCGGCGGGAACGTCATCGTCTCGGTGTTCGGCGACAATGCGGAGAAGCTGCTGCCCTACCTTGGCAACGCCCTGGCGACGCATTCGGGTTGGGAGGTCATCTTCACCGTCGGCATGGCGACTGGCACCTACCGGCCGCTCCTGGTGCTGAGCCCGCTGATTGCCGAGACTATCGCCAAGACCATGACCAAGCAGGACGTGCAAAACTGGCTGTTCGAGAATGCGCGCATGCCGGCGCACCTGTTCGAGAAGTATCTTTGGGGCTGGACCAACCTTGTACCGGGCAAACGAACGCTGAACGACTGGGTGAGGCTCGGCAAGATTCCCAAAGCCTTCGCTGGCAACGATCCCAATCGCCTCGTTCCGGTAGTGACCAAGCCCGAGCACATCATGATCGCGGTGTCGGGCGATCCGCTGCGTTCGAACTGCTATCTCTTCGTGCACAACGGCATGCTTGGCTTCCCGACCACCAAGACCGTAAAACTGCCACGGGCGTGGCGGACGAAACTGCGCGCCGCCCAAGCATGAGCGACGGCAGCCTGTGGATCGTCATTCCCGCGGGCCAGCAGGCTTCGGGAGCCTGGATCGACGATACGCTGAGGCAGCGCGCCGCAGAGCAGGGCATGAGCGCCAAGGTGCCTCTCGCTGCCGACTTTCCGCGCCAGCGCATAGAAGTCGTGCGCGGGCCGGGCGCTGAGGATCGTCTGCAGGAGCTGTTCCTGCGGCGCGGCTGGAGCGACGGCCTGCCGGTGGTCGCGCCGACAGCGGCAAGGGTGAAGGAGGCGCTTTCCTTTACGCCATTGGCGCCAGCCGAGGTGATGGGCGAGGTCGAGCCGCTGAAAGGAGTAGCCACCGTCGAGAAGGTTGCCGCCAATGCCGTGATGGCGGGCTGCCGCCCGGAATACCTGCCGGTCGTGCTGGCGGCCGTCGCCTGCGTGCTCGAGCCCGACTTCAACATGCGCGGGGTGCAGACCACGGACGAGAACGTGACGCCGCTGCTGGTCGTCAACGGCCCGGTGATCCACGAACTCGCCATCAACGGCAGCTTCGGCGCGCTGGGACCGGGCTGGCAGGCGAATGCCGCGATCGGCCGCGCGTTGCGACTGGTGATGAACAACATCGGCGGCGGGTGGCCGGGCGCGGTGTCCTTTGCCGGCCTCGGGCAGCCGGGCCGCTACACGCTTTGTCTTGCCGAGAACGAGGGGCAAAGCCCCTGGGCGCCTCTGCATGTCGACGCAGGCTTGGCGGCCGGCACGAGCGCGGTGACGGCGACACGTGCGGAGTCGGTGATCAACGTTACCGGTGGTTTGGCTGAGATTGCGAGTGTGATGGGCTCGGCGGCATCGGGTTTCGGCATTCTGTGGAGCGGACGGCCAACGGTGTTGCTGGCGCCCGCGGTCGCCGCCGATTGCGCCCGGCGCGGCATGAGCAAGGACGACGTGCGGCGCTATCTCTGGGAGCACGGCCGCTGGCGGCGCGAGCACTGGGAGAAGTCGTGGCTGTCCGAGCGAATTGTCGCCAACAGGCGCTGGCCGGAATGGGTCGAGGAGGCGGCGAAGGCCGGCGACATTCCGGCCGCGCGGGCACCGAACGACATCGTGCTGGTCGTGGCGGGCGGTGATATTCCGATCCCGCAGAATGCCTATTGTCCGTCATGGGGTTTTCCGCCCGCGTGCATCACGCGCGAGGTACGTCTGCCGGCGGACTGGAGGACGCTGCTCGCGGACGCGGCCGAAGCCGCGGTGGCCCTGGTAGAGCGCTGAGGAGCGAGAACGTGGCTGGATCGAGTTTCGACATCGCCGTGATCGGCGGAGGCATCGCGGGGATCGCTGCCGCCCATCATGCCGCGCTCGCCGGCGTGTCGGTGGCGCACTTCGTCGAGTACGGTCTGCCGGGCGGGCTGATTATCAATGTGGGCGCTCTGGACGGCTGGCCGGCAACGAGCGCCGTGGCCGGCGCCGAGTTGGCAGCGGGTCTTTTGGCACAGAACGAGGAGCTTGGCGTGACGTTGATACCCTCGCGGATCGACGCCATTGACGGCGGCGCGAGCAAGACCCTGCGGGGGGAGGACGGCACATGGCGTGCCAAGCAGGTGATCGTCGCCACTGGCGCGGCCCTGAAGACACTTGATGTTCCCGGAGCCAAACGACTCGCCGGACGGGGCGTGTCACAATGTGCATGGTGCGATGGCGGCCTCTACCGCGATGCTGAGGTTGTGGTCGTAGGCGGAGGCGACGCGGCATTGTCGGAGGCTCTGCATCTTGGCCGGTTCGCCCGTGCCGTGACGATCGTCACACGCGGCGACATGTTCCGTGCCCGGCGGCGCTACGTCACGCGCATCGCCGAGGACGAGCGCTTCCGCTTGCGGTGGGCGAGCGACATCGTCGAGGTGCTGGGCAACGATAGCGTCGAGGCCGTGCGCGTACGTGATCGTGAGACTGGCATCGAGGACGTGATCGCCTGTCGTGGGCTGTTCGTGTTCGTCGGACTGGCAGCCAACGCCGCCTTGCTGGGACCAGAGGTGGCGCGGGACGGGGCTGGTTTCGTGATTACCGGGGAGCGGCTCGAGACTGCCATGTCGGGCGTGTTCGCGATCGGCGCCGTGCGTTCGGGCTATGGGGGCCGCCTGACGCAGGCTGTGGCGGAAGCGACGAGTGCTGCGGAACTGGCGGCGGGTCGCTGCGAGGACTAACGCGGCTTTGATACGCATCTGGAGCGGCCAAATTGCGGTCTCTACTTGCTGATGCGATCCGGGCACGCGTATCTTCGACGCATTAGCCCGACTTCGCGGATTCGAAGCCGAAAATGACGATCGAGCGGGCGTGTGGCGTCGTAAGTGCTTGATTTTGTTGGGTCGCAAATCTCAACTTTTGCGATAACCGCTGTAGCGAAAACCTACCCTGTTTTCATCGTCGACAGGGTGTGCATAGTGTCGTGTCACCATGTTCCTGCGACGGACCGAGCGGAAGAAGGATGGCAAGAGCCATAGCTACTGGTCGATCGTCGAGAACAAGCGTGTCGCGGGCGGTCGGATGGTTCAGCGCCAGGTGCTGTATCTCGGCGAGATCAGCTCCTCGCAGGCGGCGAGCTGGCGCAAGGCGATCGAGGTGTTCGACGAGGATGCCGGGCGTGCGCGGACGTTGGCGCTGTTTGCCGAGGATCGTGTTGAAGCGGTTGGTGCGGCGAGCGATGCGGTGCAGCTGCGTTTGTCGGAGCTGCAGCTACGTCGGCCCCGGCAATGGGGCGCCTGCTGGCTGGCCGGTCAGCTGTGGAGCGAACTGCAGCTCGATCGCTTCTGGTCGGCTCGGCTGCCGCCGAGCCGCAAGAACACGCGCTGGGACGAGATCCTTCAGGTCCTGGTCTGCTACAGGCTGATCGCACCGGGCAGCGAATGGCGGCTGCACCGCGAATGGTTCGGCAACAGCGCGATGGCCGATCTGCTGGGCGGCGACTTCGGGTTGGCCGAGGCGCACAAGCTCTACGCCTGTCACGACCTGTTGCTGGAGCACAAGGAGGCGCTGTTCTCGCATCTCACCGGGCGTTGGCGCGACCTGTTCAACGTCACGTTCGACGTGCTGCTCTACGACCTGACGAGCACCTACTTCGAGGTCAACGCAGCCGACCTGCCCGAGAACACCAAGCGGCGCCACGGCTACAGCCGCGACAAGCGGCCGGACTGCCCTCAGGTGGTGATCGCGCTGGTGGTCACGCCGGAAGGCTTGCCGCTGGCTTACGAGGTGCTGTCCGGCAACACCGCCGACAGCAAGACGCTGCGGCTGTTCCTCGCCAACATCGAGCGGCAGTACGGCAGGGCGCGGCGGGTCTGGGTGATGGATCGCGGCGTGCCGACCGAGGCGGTGCTGGCCGAGATGCGCAACAGCGACCCGCCGGTGCAGTATATCGTCGGCACGCCCAAGGGACGCTTGAACCGTCTGGAGAAGCATCTGCTCGACAAGCCGTGGCAGGAGGCGCGCCAGGGCGTGCAGGTCAAGCTGCTGGCCGACGACGGCGAGCTCTATGTCTTCGCCCAGAGCCTCGACCGGGTGAGCAAGGAACGCGCCATGCGCCGGCGCCAGCTGAAGTGGCTGTGGAAGCGGCTGCAGCAGATCGCCGCCATGGCGATCTCGCACGACGAGTTGCTGATGAAGCTCGGCGCCGCCCGATCGAAGGCGCCCGGCGCCTGGCGTCTCGTCGATGTCGTAACCGACAAGCAAACCGCCACCTTCACCTTCTCTCTCAATCGCAAGAAGCTGCGCATCGTACGCCGACGCGAAGGCCGCTATCTGCTGCGCACCAATCTCACAGACAACGATCCGGCCTTGCTCTGGCAATACTACATCCAGCTCGTCGCCGTCGAAGAAGCCTTCAAGAACCTCAAGGGCGATCTCGCCATCCGCCCGATCTTCCACCACGACGACAAGCGCATCGAAGCTCACATCTTCATCGCCTTCCTCGCCTACTGCCTGCACGTCACCCTGGGACGACGCCTGCACGCTTTGGCGCCCGGCCTGACCGCGCGCAGCGCACTCGAGAAGTTCGCCGTCGTCCAGATGATCGACGTCCATCTGCCGACCACAGACGGCCGCGAGATCGTCCTCACCCGATACACTCAGCCTGAGCCCGAGCTCAAACTCCTGATCGACCGGCTCAAGCTCAGCCTACCGCCGCAACAACCGCCCAAAATCGCTTCCGCTGACCTTCACCGGCAAATCCGATTGTAGTGAAGACCTTTTCCCCCAACTCATTGATTCCAAACAAAACCCATTCTCGTAATCGCCCCAATCCGCGAAGACGGGTTAGCCGACCGCTTGGGGCACATTATCTGCGCCTGCGCTAAGCCGTGAGAGGAGGTGCCCTGCATCCTCATGCGCCGCTGCGCTGAAAGCCGAGGTTACGCCGACAATCACGGCAAGAGCGAGATCGCGCCCAGGCTCTATGCCGCCTGCCGGTGGATTTGGCCGGAGCGGGCAGTTGGGATCGGTGACCTCCATCGTGCCCTGGCAAGTGGCGAGGTTGGGCGCGACCACGTCCTTGCCACCTTGGCCGAGTTTGATCACTGGCGCCAAACCGGCCACCGCGCGCGATGACGCGCCGCATGGCTGTCAAGCACTGGGTACACTGACGGGTACACTCGAAAAAACTCTTTGAAAAAATAACGCTATTTCAAGCAGATAGAGAGAAGTTCGATTCCGTCTCGGGGCACCATTTTTTTCCGTCCTGCCTGATTCTTCGTCGTCCGCGCATGTCCGCCGATTGCTCAGAACGCTCGTAAAATCGGGCATTACAGCAAGCCTACATTGATGCCCGGTACGGTTGGCGGCCGTCCGAGGACATCCGGCGTCTCCGGGTATTGTGGGTACACTCGAAAGACCGGGTACACTGGCGGCCCGCAGTTTACGAGGGACCATTCCCATGGATGAACTGAGCGACACGGAGAACCGCAATGCCACGCCGGCGGACAAGGAATACACACCTGCCGACGGCCAGGGCCTTAGCGTCTGCTGATCTCCCCAGTCTTTATCAAGGGAGTTGGTTCGCCGGAAGGTGAGAGCGGGTCATCTCGTCGAAGGCGTCGGCCACCAGTCGGTACTGCACGTGCATCATCGACAGCCGGCGATAGAAATTCAGCAGGTCGCGGACCGGGCCGGTCATGCGCTCGTACCCCGTCATGAATGCCACGATAATGCCGATCTCCGTGCGGCCCTGAATGGCAAGCCATCCGCCGACCACGAGAATTCCCAGCAGCCCAAGTCCGGTTATCAGCTGGTTGAAGGATTTTGTTGCGATCTTGAGCCTGGCGAAGCGAAGACGCAGGTCGTAGATGCGATCGACGAGCGCATCAGGTTCCGTCTGTGGTGGGGGATCGTGGCGGCCGTCGCGAAGCACAACGTCACTCAGTGCGCGCACGATGGTGATCTTGGAGCGGGACAGCCGGTTAAGGACGGGTTGCGCAAGGCCCACGACGACGACCGACGGAACCAGAAAGACGATCGCGACCATCGCGATTAGCGGCTCGATGATCAGCATGTAAGCCGCGATGCTGACGACGGTGCCGGCCTGCAGCATGGGCAGCGATATGCTCTCGGCCACGAACCCTCCGACCTTCTCCGATTCCGCCGAGATGATCGCCTGCTTCGTGCCCCGGTCGATGCCGGATTCGAGCGGCCCGCGGACGAACTTGCTGCGCAGCAGGCGTGTGACGCCTTCTGCGGTCTTGTACAGGTAGACGTCGCGCAGGTATTTCAGTGCGCCCTGGACGAACAGGACGGCGAGGTAAATCGCGCCGAAGGCCAGCAGCAGTTCGACGGCCGAATGGGCCACCGCGTAGTTGACGATCCGGCGCTGCAGCTCGAGCGGCGCCAACGACAGCGGAAACACCGCCAGAGTAAGCAGGCCGAGACGCACCTGCTGTCGGCCGCTCACTTCGATAACGTAGCCGTAAAGCGACGGCGACATCGGCCCACCGCGCCACTCACCGACCGGCAGAAGCGCCCACCGCCAGAGCCGCATTAGGGGTGAAGCCATGATCGCGCCCTCGCTTTCCTAAGGCTGCGCTGCGATCCGGTCGCCGGCTGAGGCGAGGCTCGAGATTTCCCTGTTGCCAAGGCTGCAGGGGTTGCGGTCCGGCAATATCAGATGGTTTTCGAAGCGGAGCGAACGCGGCGATCGAAACGATTTCCCCGCCGCGAGGATCGAGACGCTGCCGAGGAGTGCCAGCCACAGCCAGCTCTCATGGCGGACCAGGGCGGCATGCGGCTCTGCACCGGCCTTGTACTCCATGCCCATGGTCGATCCTTCTGCAAAGAGAGGGCCGTCAAGCCGAACTGGCGATCCGCCCTACGGTCGTTCTGCTCACGAGGAATCCATGGTGTCGGCGCCTCTGAACTCAGCAGCGGTCCGTATTGTAGCCAGAGCTGGCATTGGCACATCGACATGAAATCCCACAGCTATCCAGTGAGTCCCAATGTCGACATCGGTGAGGAATTGCGGTTGTGCGTCGCCGAGCATCCCGGTTTGATCCCGAGTGCAGGAGCGATCGGTCGCGTCGCAATGCCGTACGCTCCGCACCGAAGCAGGGTCGGCGTGCGCGACGGCGAGGCACTCGATGACGATCGACAGTCGTGACGCGCCAACCTCCGGGCCGCGTGGCCCCTCGGCCGGATGGCGCTCCATGGCGATGCCGATGGCCGTGCTGGCGGTTGCATCGGCAATCGTGCTCGCGTGTTACTGTGCGCCAAGCTTGCTGCTCCTTTTCGCCGGCATCCTGTTCGCAGTGCTGCTCGATGCCTGTACGCGTGCCCTGGAGCGAATTGTGCCGTTCCAGCGATCCTTGCGATATGCGCTGGTCGTTCTCGTTCTCGGGTCCGGCGCGATCATCGCGCTCGGCTGGGGCGTTGTCAGCCTACCGGCCCAGGTGCAGGGGCTGATCTTCGTCATGAAGTCCCAGCTGACCGTGCTGGAGCGGGAACTGGCAGGCTTCGGTATCGAACTGTTCGGCCCCGGCGGACGCCAGGACCTCTCTCATCTGCTCAGTGACCCGGGACGCCTGTTCGGCCATGTCCAGTACGCGGTCTCCGGCGCCTACGGCGTGGTCATGAACACCATCGTGGTGGTCTGCCTGGGCTTGTTCTTCGCCGGCCAACCCGCAGCCTATCGTGACGGCGTGGTGATCCTCATGCCCTGTGCGGCGCGGGCGCGCGTTCGATCCGTGCTCAACGAGATGGGTGGGGTGTTGCGCAGCTGGCTGCTGGGGCAACTGGTGCGCAGCGCCGTCGTCGCTCTGTTGCTCGGCCTCGTCTTCCAGCTTCTGGGCGTTGCCGGCGCTCCGCTGCTCGGCCTGCAGGCCGGTATGGCCAATTTCATCCCGTATCTCGGGCCGCTCATCGCCGCCTTTCCCGTCGCCCTCGTCGCCATGCCGCTCGGCCTTCCGACCCTCCTCTGGGTCCTCGGCATCTACTTCGCGGTCCAGACCATAGAGGGCTTTGTCCTGGCGCCGCTCATTCAGAAGGGAGCCGTGAATCTTGCGCCGGCCTGGACCCTGTTCGCCATCGTCGTCTTCGGTGCGATGTTCGGCGCGCTCGGGGTCGCGCTCGCTGCGCCTGTCTTCGCCATCACCCGGGTTGCGGTGTTGCGCTTCTACGTCGAGGATCTGCTGGCCGACCGGTCCGTCCATGAGACGGGCGGCTAGACCGATCCAGGGCAATTCAGCGCCGGCGCGTGTCCCTCGCGATGGCCTGCTCTATCCGCGAGATCTGATAGGGAAAGAACGGGTTCGAGGAGACCCGCAGCAGCGTGTCGAGATTGACGATCAGGACGCCGCGCTCCCCGCGCGGCGCGATGGCTCCGAGATGAACTCCGAAATCCTCGCTTTCATCCGGCTGCAGGCCGTAGAGCGAATCGGACACGGGAAACGGCAGCGCCACGTGCGACAGCGAGAAGATGTCGCGTGGAAACGCTAGATCGAGTGCGCGGACCTGCTCGGTGGTGTCGCCGGCCTCGGTGACCCGTTCGCTGACGTCGTAGCGATCCGCGGCGGCATTGCTGATGATGACGGTGCGATAGTGCCGCGGCGGCGGCGGCAGGATGCGCGACAGAACGGCTTCGGCGGCATCGCGCAGCAGGACGCTGAGCGCTGCCGCGCGATTGAGATCGAACAGCACGAGCTCGCTGCCGTTGGACGGCAGATGGGCATAGAGCCCGGAAATGACTGCGGGGGTGCTCACCGTGAAGTCGACGACCGACTGGAAGGTGAGAACCGGCGGCAGGGCGGCGAGCCGCCCTTCGCGTCCGGCCTGGGCCAATCGATCCTGCAGAGCGATGGTCAGACGGTGCGATTGGCGGGCGCCGTTGACCGGGAAGGAATTGTACTTGAACGGATTGAATTCGGGCACCAGGCCGAGCCATGCGGCCTTGGCGAAGGCTGGCAGAAGGGCGGGCAGTGCGGCAAGGCCGACGAAGCGGGCGAAGCTCGTGATGCCGATCATCGGCGAGATCAGGATGAGCCTGTCCGGGCGGGGCAGCGCCCCCGCATCGAGCGCATCGACGGCGTACTTCATGGCGAGCGCGCCGCCGTTGGAGTAGCCCACGATGTGCAGCGGGCGGTCGGTGCTGACCCGCCGCCGGGCTTCCCGCACCGCCAGCCGGGTCGCGGCATCCCAATCTTCCCAGGCGACATCGGTCAGCGCGGCAGGCACCGTGCCGTGCGCCGGCAACCGGATGGCGACGACGACGAACCCCCTGTCGCGGTACAGCCGACCGACATGGCGCAGGCTGTAAGGCGAATCCGTGAGGCCGTGCAGCAGCACGACCGCTCCGGCCGGCGGTCCGTCCGGCTCGAGCAGATAGGATCGGTTGAAATCGTGGTCGAACCGGCCAGGGTAGATCGGGCTGCCAGCCCAGTAGCGATTGCCTGGAAGGGCAGCCTGGGGGTCGATTCGATCGACCACCTCCCTCCGCACGTCGCGGAAAACGTCTTCTTCGTGCCGCAGGTAGCCCGCCCAGTCGCTGCGGTCGATCTCGTCGGCGTGCATGTCGGCCGGCACGTAGGTGTGCCATGGCTCGAGCGGTGGACCACCCAAGGAGTCCCAGGCGCGCAGACCCAGGACAGCCGCCGAAATCACGAGCACGAGAACGATCATCCGCCGGAGAATCCGGAGCAACCTGACCGGCATGCCGAATCCCCTCGATGACTGCGGTATCCGACGATACCGTTCCGGAAGCCCGGTGTCCCGGCGTTTCCAGCTTTTGGGACAAGCTGAACAATTCCGGGACGATCGGTCAATCAAAGGGTAACTTGGCCCTTCTACAATGCCGTCAAGGCTGTCAGAGGCGTCTTTCCCCTAGGCGCGACAGTCGGAAAGCACAAATGGCCGAGCAATCTCCCCTTTCGACTGTTGACCAGCCGACTCGTCTCGTCGACCTGGCGCTGCAAGGCGGGGGGTCGCACGGTGCCTTCACCTGGGGTGTGCTCGACCGGCTGCTCGAGGAGCCGGCTCTCACCATCGAAGCCATCTCCGGAACCTCGGCCGGCGCCATGAACGCCGCGGTAATGGCGGCGGGCTTCGCCGAGGGGGGCAATGCCGGCGCTCGTGCGGCGCTCGAGAGGTTCTGGAAAAAGGTTTCCGATGCGGCCGCCCTGAGCCCGCTGCAGCGCAGCCCGCTCGACGTGCTGCTCGGTCGCTGGTCGCTCGACCAGTCGCCGGCTTACGTTGCCTTCGACCTCGCGTCGCGGCTGTTCTCGCCCTACGATCTTCCGTTCGGCGGAGCCAATCCGCTGGAAGCGGTGCTGGCCGAGGCGATCGACTTCGGCCGCTTGGCACGCGCGCCCATCAAGCTGTTCATTACCGCGACCAACGTCCGTACCGGACGGCCGCGGGTTTTCCGCAACGCCGAGGTATCGCCCAAGGTCCTGCTGGCGTCGGCCTGCCTGCCGTCGATGTTCCAGGCCGTCGAGATCGACGGCGAAGCCTACTGGGATGGTGGCTATTCCGGTAACCCGACGATGACGCCGCTGGTCGGCGAGTGCGTCTCGGATGACACCATCCTGGTTGCCATCAATCCCGTTGAGCGCCCGGGCATCCCGAAATCGGCGCGCGATATCCTCAATCGCCTCAACGAGGTGTCGTTCAACGCCGTGCTGCTGAAGGAACTGCGCATGATGGCCATGCTGCGGCAGGTGGCGCCGTCGGGAGACGGCGAGGCGGGGCACTGGTCGCGCATGCGCATCCACCTGATCAGCAGCCAGCTCCTGGTCGAGCTCGGCTCCTCGTCGAAGCTCAATGCCGAATGGGCCTTTCTGCGGCTGCTGCGCGACGAGGGGCGGCGCGCCGCCGACGCCTTCCTGACGAAATTCGGCGATGACCTGGGGCGGCGCTCGACCCTCGACATTGATCGGCTGCTGGACACGGTGTGATGGGTCTCGCGGGCATACTGCTGGGCCTTGCACTCCTCGTCTGGCTGGCCTTCCGCGGCTGGAGCGTGCTGCTGTTGGCTCCCGCTGCTGCTCTGATAGCGGCGGCCTTCGCCGGCGAGCCCCTGCTGGCACACTGGACCCAGACTTTCATGGGTGGGGCGGCGCAATTTCTCGGCCAGTTCTTTCCACTTTTCCTGATGGGCGCACTGTTCGGCAAGCTGATGGAGGACAGCGGCTCGATTGCGGCGCTCGCGCGCTGGATGATGGAGCGACTGGGGCCCGGCCACGCTATCCTTTCCGTCGTTCTCGCCGGCGCGCTGGTGACCTACGGCGGCGTCAGCCTGTTCGTTGCGCTGTTCGTTCTGGCGCCGATGGCCGAGGCGATGTTCCGCGCGGCAGGCATCCCGCGTCGCCTGATGCCGGCGGCGATCGCCCTCGGCACCTCGACTTTCACCATGTCGGCGCTGCCCGGCACGCCGGCCATCCAGAATGCCATTCCGATGCCGTTCTTCGGCACCACCCCGTTCGCTGCGCCCGGGCTCGGGGTGGTGGCATCCGCCATAATGCTGGGGTTCGGCATGTGGTGGCTGCTGCGCGCCAGCGCCGCGGCCCGCAGGAACGGAGAGCCTCTCGAGTTCGACGAACCCGTACCTGACGGTCAGGTCGCCGAGGACCCGCTCGTCCGCGAGCGGGCGATCATCTCCCAGGGCTTCGATCCGGCCGAGATCCATCATTCGCAGTTGGCCGAAAGCGAGCCGTCGGTGGTGACGGCAGTCCTGCCGCTGGTAGCGGTCGTCATCGCCAATTTCGTGATGTCCTTTGTCGTGCTGCCGCAACTCGATACGGACTTCCTGGCCGAGCCGCGCTGGGGTGCGACCTCCATATCGGCCGTGGGGGGCGTGTGGTCGGTGGCAGCAGCGCTTGCCGTCGCGATCTCGATCCTGTTGCTGCTCAATGGCCGCCGCCTGCCCTCGATTCGCCAAAGCATGGATGCCGGTGCCAATGCATCCGTGCTCCCGGCGCTGAGCGTGGCGAGCCTGGTCGGATTCGGTGCCGTCGTCGCGGCTTTGCCGGCCTTCGCGGCCGTGCGCGAGTGGGTGCTGTCGATCGGCGGCGGTCCGCTCGTCTCGCTCGCGGTCGCCACCAACATTCTGTCGGCACTGACCGGTTCGGCCTCGGGCGGCCTGACGATCGCGCTCGACGCGCTCGGCCCGACCTACGTGCGGCTTGCGGCGGAGCACGGCATCGACCCGGCACTTCTCCACCGCGTGGCG
Organism: Reyranella sp.; assembly: GCF_965279465.1. NCBI lineage: Bacteria > Pseudomonadati > Pseudomonadota > Alphaproteobacteria > Hyphomicrobiales > Reyranellaceae > Reyranella > Reyranella sp. The sequence goes on along the minus strand of NZ_OZ257242.1, from coordinate 69,849 downwards.
GTGATCGGTGCCGGCACGCTCGACAGCCTGCCGCACAATGGGGCGGTGGTGACCCTGCTCGCGGTTTGCGGCTCGACGCACGCCCGCAGCTACCGCGACATCGTCGTGACGGCTATCGTGGGCGCGCTGATTGCGTTGATCGTCGTGATACTGCTGGGCAGCCTGTTCGGGTCGTTCTGAGCGAGGGAACGCATGGTGAGTTTGCGGGGGCTGGCTTCGCTCGTCGTGGTGCTCTCGGGGGCGTCGATTCTGGCCGCCTGCACGCCGCTGCCGCGGGGACCGGCGGTGCAGGCCGCCGACGTACCACGCGCCTTTCCTCTCGGCATCGCCAATGCGCGGTTTTACGCCGATGGCGATCCCGCCCCAATGATTGCCGAGGCGACCCTGGCGATCGAACGGATCAAGGCTGCGCTGCGCGCCGAAGGTCGGCCGAGCCAGCCGATTCCGCCATCGTCCTTCCTGGCCATCTCGGGGGGCGCCGACAACGGGGCGTTCGGTGCCGGCCTGATCAACGGCTGGACGACGACCGGTACTCGGCCGGAATTCAGAATGGTGACCGGAATCAGCACTGGCGCCCTGATCGCTCCCTTCGCATTTCTCGGCCCGAGCTACGACGGGCAGCTACGCGAGGTCTACACCGAGCTGGGTTCGGACAGCATATTCTCGCGGCGCGCCTTCACGGCCGCGCTTTTCAGCGACGCCATGGCCGGGACCCGGCCCCTGGCCGAGACTATCGACCGGTACGTAGACGGCAAGATGCTCGCAGCCATCGGCCGGGAGTACGAGCGCGGCCGGCTGCTCATGTTGGGCACGACCGATCTCGACGCGCAGCGCCCGGTGATCTGGAACATCGGTGCCATCGCTGCCAGCGGTCATCCGCAGGCGCTCGACTTGTTCCGCAAGATCCTGCTGGCCACCGCTGCCATTCCGGGCGCCTTTCCGCCGGTCATGATCGATGTCGAAGTCGACGGCACCCGGTACCAGGAGATGCATGTCGACGGCGGGGTCAACGCCCAGCTTTTCCTCTATCCCGGGTCGTTCGACCCCGGCTTGCTGCCGGTGCGGAGCCAGCAGACCGCCTATCTCATTCGCAATGCGCGTCTCGATTCGGAACATGCGGAGGTCGAGCGTCGCACCATCTCGATCGCCGGCCGGGCCATCGGCACCATGCTGCAATCCGCGGGCTACAGCGACGTGGCGCTGGCTTACTTCCTAACCAAGCGCGATGACGTCGCCTACAGGCTGGCCTATATCGGCGCCGACTTCACGGTGCGGCGTGGGCGGCCGTTCGAGCAGGCCTACATGCGAGCGCTGTTCGACTACGGTTACACCAAAGCGCGGTCCGGCAAGCCTTGGCACCTCGTCCCTCCGGGACTCCACACTACCCGTGCAACGCGCGGGAGCAGTCCCGAGGACTGACCCTCCTCGTGGTCGGCAGGAGGCGGAATGGAACTCCCGGGCCAGTCCTGGGACAACATGCCGGTGTGCGAAGCCGGAGCGGCAAGTAGACTGCCGGTCGCCCGGGGGGCGCTGGTGATATCGCGTGGCGGGCGTTGGTACACGCGGTCCACGTCTCTTGGGCGACTTCACGAAGGAAACGCAGATGAGCACTCTGGTGATTCTTGGATTCGACGGGCTGCACACGGCAGACGAGGTGCTGAACAAGCTGCGTTCTCTCCAGAAGGAATACCTGATCGACCTCGAGGATGCTTGCGTCGTCGAGCGCGACCCCCAGGGCAAGGCGCACATCAAGCAGGCCGTCAATCTCACTGCCCTGGGCGCGGCGGCGGGTGGAAGCCGTGGTGCCTTGTGGGGCACGCTGTTCGGCCTTCTGTTCCTCAATCCCCTTGCCGGCATGGCCATCGGCGCCGTCGCGGGGGCCGGGGCAGGGGCCCTCTCCGGATCGCTCGCCGACTACGGCATCCGCGACGACTTCATCAAGAGCATCGGCGAAACCATCCCGAATGGCTCGTCGGCGCTCTGCGTGCTTTTCCGCAGCGTCACCGAGGACAAGGTGATCCCGGAACTCGAGCCCTACAAGCCGCGCGTGCTCAAGACCTCGCTGTCGACCGAACAGGAAGCGCGGCTGCGCGCCGCGCTCGACAAGCTCAGCACCTAGAGCGTCATGAGACCAAGTCGAATGCGCCGGCGAAGAGGTTGGCGCGGCCGGCCGAGGTGACAGTGGGCAGCATGTTGGCGCAAGCGCTGTGGACGGCGCCCAGGGTTCTCTGGCGCGCGGCCGTATCCAGCCGACTGTGCAAGCTATACTTTCGACAAGCTTGTCGCCGGCTCAGCCCGGAGATCTTTCCACCGCGCCTTGGGGCACGACCCGATGGTTAGTATTTCGGCAACTTCGGCGATGTCAGACGCAAGGATGCGTAATCCTCGTCAGCCGGGACACAGCGCTGTCTCGGACTCACAACCGACAGCGGACGCCCAAATCGCGGTCGTCGTTAAGTGCTGGCCGCGTCTGTCCGAGACGTTTATTGCCCAGGAGATGGCTGGCCTCGAAGCGCGTGGCCTCAACCTGAAGATCTATTCGCTGCGCTATCGAACGGATCCTGCGATCCATCCTGCACATGCGCGCGTCCGGGCACCCATTGCCTATCTGCCACAGTACTTGAAAGACGACGCCCTGCGCGTCATGCGCGCCTGGTGGACGGTGCGTCGGCTACCGGGTTTCTCCCTCGCACGGCGCCGATTCCTCCATGATCTGATCCGGGACCGCACCTTTCATCGGATACGGCGTTGGGGCCAAGCGATGGTGCTCGCTGCCGAGATGCCGGCAACGATCGAGCGAATCTATGCACATTTTCTTCATACGCCGGCGTCCGTAGCTCGCTACGCCGCGATCATGCGTGGCCTGCCCTGGTCTGGTTCCGGCCATGCCAAGGACATCTGGACCAGTCAGGAATGGGAATTGCGCCGGAAACTCGCCGACGCCGATTGGCTGATCACCTGCACGAACTTCGCATTCGCCCGTCTCAAGGACCTGGTTGCCGACTCTTCTCGGGTCCAACTCGTCTATCATGGGCTGGACTTGGCGCATCTGCCGGTGCCGCCCATTCGCGAGTGCCGTCGCGACGGTTCCGATCCTGCAAATCCGGTCGTCATCCTCTCGGTTGGCCGTTGCGTGCAGAAAAAGGGCTATGACGACCTTCTGGATGCGCTGGCACGGCTGCCGGCCCAGCTGCACTGGCGTTTCGAGCACATTGGCGGCGGCATCCTGGACGAAGAACTCAAGGGGCGGGCCAACCGTCTGGGCATTGCAGAGCGTTGCATGTGGCTCGGCGCGCAACCGTCCGCAGAGGTGTTCGCTGCCTACGCACGCTGCGATATATTCGCGCTCGCCAGCAAGACCGCAGCGGATGGTGACCAGGAGGGTATGCCCAATGTGCTTCAGGAGGCTGGCTACCAGGGAATGGCGATTGTTTCCACTCGCTCCGCCGGCATCGCGGAGTTCGTCGAGGATGGGGTCAATGGCCTTCTGGTTGCTCCTGCCGCTCCTGACGAACTCTGCGCCGCGATCTTGAGGTTGGTGCGTGATCCCGCGCTTCGCGCCCAATTTGGCGCTCAGGCTACTCGCGTCGTCCAGACGCGGTTTTCGTTCGAAAATGGCATCGACCGCATCGCCACCGCCCTTCGTGGACCATCGCGCACGACGTCTGCTGAAGAGCGAAGTGACGAAGGTGTTTCAGGTGGCCCGACTCTTGTTCACTACGTAGGTCCGACGAACTGAAGCATCGCCCCCTGTCGGCGACGATCCCATCGTTGACAGTGGGGCGGATTTTGGCGCTGGTCGCGGCGTGCCCACCCGTACGATAGCGCTACGTTAGTCTTGGTCCGAGCTCGCCGGCACCATTGGCCATCGCGCGCTGGCCGTTGACCATGTCAGCGACGGCGGGACCAGTGACAATGGCGTCGACGTCGTGCCGCACGGCCGATCCTCGGCCTCGCCGTACGCCCCTAGCGGCGCTGCCCCAGGAACATCATCAGGAACTGGAACAGGTTGACGAAGTCGAGATACAGGCTGAGCGCGCCGAAGATCGCGACTTTCTCCGCTGCGTCGGACCCCCAGGCGCCGGCGTACTGCTCCTTGATCTTCTGGGTGTCGTAGGCAATCAGGCCCGCGAAGATGAGCACGCCGGCGACAGAAATGATGAAACTCATCGTGCCGGAGGGCCAGAACATGTTGACGAGCCCGGCCAGGATGATGCCGATCAGGCCCATGAACAGGAACTTGCCGACGGCCGTGAGGTCTCGCTTGGTGGTGTAGCCATACAGGCTCAGCGCGCCAAAAGCGGCCGCCGTCACGAAGAAGGTGCGGGCGACCGAGGCGCCGGTGTAGCGGAACAGCAGCAGGGACAGGCTGACGCCCATCAAGCCGGTGACGACCCAGTAGACCGCCTGAACCGCGCCGACGCTCATCTGCCCGGCGCGGGACGAGGTCAACAGCAGCAGGCCGAGCGGTGCGAGGATCGCGATCCAGCCCAGCGCGTTGAGACCGACGACGCTGCCGCCCTGGATCTCGAAGAATAGGCTGGCGATCTCGGCCGAGCTGAAGATGCCGAAGGCGACAATGCCCGAGAGGGCGAGGCCCGACGCCATGTAGTTGTAGACGCGCACCATGTGAGCGCGCAGGCCAGCGTCGAATGCCGCCTGGTCGGGAACGCCGGCAGCACGATTGACCGATCCGAAGTTGGAATTCGCCATAGCCCACCTCATCCTTTGCCTGAAACCGACGGTGCATCTGTCACCGCGGGCCGGGAACTGCTGCAAATCAAACGCAAATTCGGTCCGGCGTCCATTCACAATGGGGCTGCGGCCGCATTCGGGCGAATTTGGAACCCATGGAACAGCCGTGGGACGCGCACCGATATGCGCCCGAGGAGGACCGCCGGAGCGTCCTTCGAGGGCACCAGTCTTGAAATCCGGGAGGTATCCTGCACAAGGTGGCAGGGCTGCAGAGTGCCGCATGCACCCGGGGTGCCGGCGTGCGAATGTCGCGCTTCGAGGAGAGCTGCCGTGATCTCTACCAATCTTCCGGATGACTCCAGACGTTTCGCCATCGATAGTTTCCGCTCTCATTGGCTGCTGTTCGCCCTCGTCGGCGGGGTGTTCGCTATCGGCGCCGCCGTGGCGATTTTCGTGCCCGCGCTTTCGTCGATCGCACCCAACGAGGTGCTGGGCCTGGTGTTGCTGCTCGTCGGCCTCGCGCAGATCGTGCAATCGGGGAAGATGCAGCAGACCGTCTTGTTCGCCTGGTGCCTGGCGCTCGGCGGCGTGGCAGCGGTCGGCGGAGTCCTCGTCTACATCGAGCCTTTCCCTGGCATTGTCATCAAGACGCTGGTGATGGCGCTGGTCTTCGCCCTGCATGGGCTGACGCAGATCGCTCTTGCGGCGAAGGTGCGGCGCTTGCCGGGATGGTATTGGTTCGCCTTGGCTGGTGTCGTCGCTGTGCTCGCGGCTGCGCTGTTGGTGATGAAGCTGCCCTACAGTCGCTCCTTTACGCCAGCCACTGTCGGCGGCATTTCGCTCGGCGTCACCGGATGGGCCTACTTCACGGTCGCCCTGGTCGCCCGCCGGATGTAACGCCTCCCACCTAAGATCGTCGTCACTTGCGGCATCGACCACGTGCCGCAGCGCCTTCCGCGATCTTGTAAATGTAGAGGTTGCGCAGGAATTTCAGGCCCCTCTGCAGCAACAGGACGGCGAGGTACAACGCACCGTAGGCCAGCAGCAGATCGACGGCGCACGGCATAGTTGACGATGCGCCGCTGCAGCTCGAGCGGCGCCAATGACAAGGGAAAGACCGCGAGGGTAAACAGGCCGAGCCGCACTTGCTGCTGGGCGCTCAACACGAGAACGTAGCCGTAGAGTGAAGGCGACGCCGGCCCGCCGCGCCACGCGCCGACCGTCGGGCACGGGAGACGGACTCGGCCACGAGCGTGTCCACCCCTCTACGTGGGCCACCGCCAGGGTAGGCGATGTCCCCGCAGCATAGTCGGCGCCGGCATTGGCACATCGGCACTCTGTCGCACAATTGTGCCACGGGTCCCCTGTCGACAGCCGGCACGGCTTCACAGTCCAGTCCCGGCTTGCAGGTCGATCTGCTCGCGGATCGGGAAGAGTGTCCGGCGCGCCTCGCCGCCACCTGCCGGAGATTTTTCGGCGAACTGCTAGCGTTGCGGGATCGAGGTCGGCTCCTGTGCGACGACTCCGTTCATCTTGTGCCGGAAGTCGGAGATCGCCTCATAGATACTCAGGCGGGCACGATTGTTGGATCCCAGGGGCCGGTGATCGGCTATCGAGTGCCAGGGCGTGAAGGAGAGATTCTCTCCGAACCTGACCCAGCTCTCGGATGTAATGTCCTGCTTCGGAATACGAATGAGGGCGACCCGCTGGAAGGGAGAAACCTCTTCGTCCCAGCGGACAACCGGGTCCTCGACCGGCATCGACTTGGGATCGGCTTGGAGCTGGATGCCGAACTCGTAATAGACGTCCTCGGACGAGACCTGCTTGATCATCACCTCTCGTTTGAAGTCGGGCCCGAGCTCGGCAGGCGGCTCGTTGGCCACGCGTGACAGCGGCTTGGCCCCGAATTTCACGGCGCGTTCACCCAGCAGATAGGGGGTCATGCTCCAGTAGCGGACTTGCACGGGGTTGTTGATGGCCTGGCCGCGCACGATAGCGATCGCCTGCAGAAGCCGCGGGCGCGCCTGGAAGAATTCGAGCAGCCGATCCTCGTCCATGGCCTCATGGACTCCGACATATTCCTTGAGGTTGCTCACGAAGAAAACCGGCGCATTGATCATAATGAAGTCTTGCGTCTTCGCATTGCGCTCGCGCTGAAGCAGCTTTTCCCCTTCGACACCCAAAAGCTTGATGGCCATACCGGCGGCTTGCGGGATGGTGTCCGGCTGAACCTCGACGTTGCCGGCGGAGAAACGGATCAGCGCCTGATAGGTGCCCGGTTTGGCGAAGACGCCGCGGCGCAACTCTTCCGGAAGCCCGTCCAGAACGATGAACTCGGCCGAAACGAGGCCGTGCGCCTTGGGATGGGCGTCGCGCAGGACCGGGCGTTTGCCATCCGGAAACTGCCGCTGCAGTCGTTCGATCGATCGACGCTGGATCTCGGCAATGCTGGGCGCCTCATCCGGCTCGACGACCTCTTGCCGAAGACCGGGCACGAAGCCCGGCTTGTTCCCGCTCTGCGCGTGCGCCGAATGGAACGACAGGGCGCAGGCAATGGCGGCAGCGCATATGGAGGCACGCATGGGCTTTCTCGCTGGTGCTACACGATGTTCGAGGCGAACGCTCTACCGGAGGTTCGGCGCTCCGTTGTACGTGCCGGGATTCCGGACATGGTAGAATGTCTCGTCGAGCCATGCACGGTTCGGCTTCTCGGGCCCGCCGAACGGCGAGATCTGTGCCGCTTTCGACGGCGCCGACTTCACGAACTCGATCAGTTCGAAGCGCTCGTCCTCCGTGAGGAGGCGGCCGACGACACCTTTGCCCCGCGGGGCATTCTCAAACGAGTGACCGGCGTTCGAGTTGCCGACTGCCGTAGTGTCGAACTGGAACGTTCCGGAGTTCCCCGACGTATCGACCCCGACCTTCAGCGGGTCGTACTCGCGGCCGACGTAGAATTTCCTCGGCCGGGCCGCAGCGGGCGTAAGCAGGTCATACAGGGTCGGGACCGATCCGTTGTGCAGGAACGGCGGCGACGCCCACATGCCCTCGATCGGATTGGCCTTGTAGCCTCCCACAACGGGCATCGGCAGCGCCTCCTCGGGGTAGACGGGGCCATAGCCATGTGCGGAGACCAGCTCATCGGGGGACAGGCTGAGCTTGCTCATGGCCCGCCCCATGAGACCCGGCTGCAACGTGCGACGGAACATGGCTGCCGGAGAGATGATCTTGGCGCCGGTGTCGGGAGGGGCGAGGTTCGGCGCAATTGCACCGGACTTGACGGTCGGGAGGAACTCGAACTGGGTGCTGCGGAACTGGTTGGGGTCGGTTCCTATGACATCGGCCATGACGATGGCGTTTTCGATGAACCGCTTGTTGGCTAAACGAGGTTCGCTCCAGCGATGCGGCCAGCTCGAATGACAGCCTCCGCAATTCTCCGCGAACAGTTTCGCCCCACGCGCGGCTTTGGCCGGGTCGATCGTGCCGAGCACCTCTTCGGGCCACTTTGGCGGAGCCAGGCGACGCAGGAGAGTCTCGCTCTCGATCAGCTTGGGAATATCCACCGTCGATTCGAACAGGCCCTTGTCGACGGACGGAGATGTGAGGTCGAGGCGCGCGAATACGCCCATGACCTCGCCGACATTGCGGTTCAGAGGGTCGTACAGCACGCCGCTCCACTGCGCCCAGGCCGACTGTGGCAGGTTCCAGACAAAGGACGGCTTCGTCGGAGCAAGCGGGGCCTGCCAATTCTCGGGCACCCCGAGCCAGCGAGAGTTCACCTGGTTGTGAATGAGACCAAGCGCATCCATCCGGCCGGGGCCGGGTGTGGCCGGCGTGGCGGCGACGAGGTTGACGTAGTTGTCGAGCGACGCGACGTCAGCGGCCAGGCGGGCTCGCAGGACATCGCGATCGACGCCCATCTTTCCAACCAGACCATTGAATTTCTCGGCATTGCCGGCGGTAGCCGCGAGCGCCTTGTTCAGTTCCGTCAATACGCCATAGATATCGAACCAGCCCGCAGTCCCGCCGGTGATGCTGATCTGCCGTCCCTGATATTGAAGCCTGCCATTGTGGCATGCGGCGCATCCAAACCCTAGCCACTCGCCCTTCCAACGCCCCTCGGGAACGACCGTTCGCGTGAGGCCGATCGGAAGACCATCCGGATTATACTTGGGGTCGGCCGCGTGTGGAGTTAACCCGAAGCGGGCAAGATTTTTATCCGCGCGGAAAAGACCCGAGCCGTCCGCTTCCTCGAGATTCAGAAAGATGTCATACGAAAGCGCCGCGGAACCTTGCGTATTGAAATAATACTTCAGCCGATCTTCGTCGGTCCACCCCTGGTCCAGCAGGGTCGCGTTCGTATATTGAGCAGCCGATTTTTGCGGCTCCTGCCCTGGCGCATTCGAGGATGTCAACAAAGCCAAGGCGCCGACCGAAGCAGAGGCTGCGACGATAGCCCGAAAGGCCATTCCAAGTTTCCGCAGCATTTCCCGACGTCTCCGCGCTAGAGCGAAAAATTCTTCCTCGGAAGGATAATCCCGATTTGCGAACTGATATTCACAACTATTAAAACGTCACCAGTTTGGCCGCGAAAGTACGATAGCCTACGCGAGAGTAACTCTTTGTCAATCATGAGGCTCTTGAGGCGCTGCCATTTGAGGCTGTTTTGCCAGTTGTCGAAGTAGCGGCGCGCCCAACCCTCGTAACGATAATCCCAGAGCTGGCCGAAGCTCTCCTTCGGCAGGTAGGCGGTGTTCAGCCGCTTGTTGGCGGCGAGCAGGAGCCCGAGCGAGCGCTTCGTCGAGGCTGAGATTATCCCGGCGCGACAGCAGGGTGTGCTTCTGCTCCTTGATGAAGCACCGGTCCTTGCCGCTCAGACGGTCGTATTCGGCCTTCCGCACCTTGTCGAGCGCCTCGCCGAGATGGCGCATGATGTGAAACTCGTCGAACAGAACCGCCGCTTGTGCCGCCGCCGCGGGTGCCGGGATCGCCACGACGTGGGCACCCACAATCGCAGACGGATCACGAGCGGCGCAGGATCCTGAATCCCAGGTAGGCGCCGGCGACAGCCAGCAGCGGGCTGACGATGCTGAACACCGCATAGGGCGCATAGCTCCAGGTGGCGACACCCAGCGTCGCCGCCATGTAAGCTCCGCAGCTGTTCCACGGGATCAGTGCCGAGGTCGGCGTCGCCGTGTCGCCGACCGTGCGGGAGAGCACGACGGGAGCCAGCCCGCGCCGCTCGAAGGCGGTCTTGAACATCCGGCCCGGCAGTACGATGGCGATGTACTGGTCGGCAGTGATGATGTTGGTGGCGACAATCGACGCCACCAGCGAGCTGACGAGCGCGCCAACGGACTTCGCCCTCTCGGTGATCGGCGTGATCAGCCGGTCGAGCACGCCGGCCTTCTCGACCACGCCGCCGAAGGCGAGGGCGGTGACGATCAGCCAGATCGTGTTCAGCATGCTGTCCATGCCGCCGCGGCTGGCCAGCAGGTCGATCGGCGCGAAGCCGGTGGTCGACTTGTAGCCGCTGGCCAGGGCGAGCCACGTGCCCTTGAGCAGGGCGAGCCAGCCGGGAAGGTCTGCTGCATCGGCGAAGGTGACGACCCGTCCCGGCGCCACGACCACGGCGAGCACGCCGCCCGCAACCGAGCCCAGAAAGATGGCGGTGAAGGCAGGCACCTTGAACAGCGCCAGCGCGATGACGACGACCAGCGGCAAGAACAGCACGGGCGTGATCTCGAAGGCGCCGCGGATCGCCGCCATCTTCTCCGAGGCGTCGAAGTCGCCTGGTCGCCCCAGGGCGAAGAAAATCGCCAACGCAATCGCCAGGGCGACAGTCGAGGTCAGCAGGGTTTCGCGGATGTGCTGGTAGAGATCGACCCCGGCCGCGGCGGCGGCGAGATTGGCCGAATCGGACAAGGGCGAGGACTTGTCGCCGAAGTAGGCGCCGGAGATGATGGCGCCTGCCGCGATCGCCGGGTTGAGCTCCATGCTCAAGGCGATACCCATGAAGCCGACGCCGATCGTGCCGACGACCGTCCACGAGCTGCCGATGCTGGCGGAGACGATGGCCGTGATCGCGCACGCGGTGACGAAGAAGTAGTTCGGGCTGAGCAGTTGCAGGCCGTAGTAGACCATGGCCACCAGCGTGCCGCTGAGCGCCCAGGTGCCGATCAGCCCGCCGACGGCGAACAGGATGAAGATGGCGCCGATGCCGGTCGAGACGCTGTCCGTCGCCGCCTTGCCCAGGGTGTCGATCGAATGGCCGCAACGCCAACCGACGAAGCCGGCGATCACGGTCGCGACGACGAGAGCGACCTGGTTCGGCCCGACCGCCCCGGCATCGCCGAACAGAAAGTACGAGAGCCCGACCAGCAGGATCAGGCTGGCAACCGGGACGATGGCTTCCGCCGGCGAGGGCGGGCGGGGTTGGTCGGGCCTTTTCATCGACGAGAAACCTCGGTGCCAGAAGTGCCTAGAAGTCCACCGGATCGCGGACGATCGGACAGGTCATGCAATGCCCGCCGCCGCGGCCGCGGCCGAGCTCTGCGCCGACGATGGTGATCACCTCGATGCCGGCCTTGCGCAGCAGCGTGTTGGTGTAGGTGTTGCGATCGTAGGCGAAGACGACGCCAGGCGAGGCGCAGACCAGGTTGGCGCCGCTGTCCCACTGCGTGCGCTCACGCATGTAAGCGGTGCCGCCGGTCTCGACGACGCGCATCTTCTTGACGCCCAGCGCCTCGGCCACGGTCTCGACGAACGGCTTGTCGTCCTTGCGCAACTCGATGCCGCTCGGCGTGTCGGCCGGTCGGTAGGAGTAGGCGTGGATGTTATAGACGATGTCGGGATAGAGCAGCACGCAGTCTCGGTCGGCGAAGGTGAATACGGTGTCGAGGTGCATGGCGGCGCGCAGCTTGGGCATGGCGGCGACGATCACGCGCTCGGCCGCGCCCTGGCGGAACAGGGCTTGAGCGAGCTGGCTAATTCCCTGGCGCGAGGTGCGCTCGCTCATGCCGATCAGCACGACACCCTTGCCGATCGGCATGACGTCGCCGCCCTCGATCGTCGCCAGGCCGTGGTCGATCGTCGGATCGCCCCACCAGACCTTGACCTTGCCGGCGAAGTCGGGATGGAACTTGTAGATCGCCGCCGCCAGGATCGGCTCCTCGTGGCGGGCCGGCCAGAACAGCGAGTTGATGCTGACGCCGCCGTAGATCCAGCAAGTTGTGTCCCGCGTGTACAGCGTGTTGGGCAGCGGCGGCAGCAGGTATTCGGTGACGCCGCCGGCATCCTTCACCAGCTTCAGCATCTCGCCGCCGCGGGTCTCTGGGAATTCCTCGGTCGACAGACCCCCGATCAACGTCTCGGAGAGCTCGCGCGGCGTCAGCCCGTCGAGGTAGCTTCGGATCTCGTCGACCAGGCCCAACCCGACCTGGTTGGGCACCACCTGGTTGTCGATGATCCACTTGCGTGCCTCGGGGATCGCCACGGTCTCGGCCAGCAGGTTGTGCATTTCGACGACCTCGATGCCGCGGTCGCGCATTTTCTGCATGAAGTCGAAATGATCGCGCTTGGCGTTGTCCACCCACAGCACGTCGTCGAACAGCAGCTGGTCGCAGTTCGACGGTGTCAGTCGCTGGTGGGCTCGCCCGGGGGCGCACACCATGACCTTGTGGAGCTTGCCGACCTCCGAATGAACGCCGAATTGCTTGTCCGATGCTTTTGTCATGTGATGCTCCGTCGACTAGAGGGTGATGTATCCGGTGGCGAGCCAATGGATGCCGACGGCAGCGCCGGCGATCGTCAGGCCAAAGATCAGCCAGTCCCAGGCCCGGACGAAAACCGGCTTGCCCTGCTCGCGGCGCGCCCAGACATAGAGCAGGCTTCCTGGTGCATAGAGAACCGCCGCCAGCAGGATGTACGTCAGGCCGCCGGCGTAGAGCATGAAGATGGTGTAGAGGGTCGCGACGACGGCGATGATCAGGTCGCGTCGCCGTTCCTCGGGCCGCACGTCGTAGGTCTCGCCGCGGCGGCAGAGCTGCAGGCTATAGGCTGCCACCAGCACGAACGGGATCAGCGAGATCGAACTGGTGAGATTCAGCATCAGCGAGAAGGCGTCGCGCGACCAGTAGGTCGTCACGACGATGAGCTGAACCACGATGTTGGTGGCCCACAGCGCGTTCGCCGGCACCTTGTTGGCGTTCTCGCGGGCGAACAGCGCCGGCATGTCCCTGGTCTTGGCCGCCGCGAACAGCACCTCGGCGCAGATCAGCGACCAGGCGAGATAGGCGCCGAGCACCGACACGAGCAGGCCGACGCTGACGAACACCGCACCCCACGGTCCGACCACGGTCTCCAGCACTTGCGCCATCGACGGCTGGCGCAGGCCCGCGATCTCGGCGCGCTGCAGGGCCGCGTAGGGCAGCAGGGTCACCAGCACCATCAGCGAGGTCACGATGATGAAGCCCAGGATCGTCGCGCGGCCGACATCGGCACGCGTCCGCGCAAAGCGGGAATACACGCTCGCCCCCTCGATGCCGAGGAAGACGAAAACGGTAACCAGCATGGTCGCGCGCACCTGGTCGAAGATTCCGTTGGTGAGGTCACCGCCGAACAGGTTGTAGCTGAACATGTCGAGGCGAAAGGCGGCGATCAGCACGACGATGAAGGTCAGGATCGGCACGATCTTGGCAACCGTGACGATGCTGTTGATGACTGCCGCCTGCTGGGTGCCGCGCAGGATCATGAAATGGAACAGCCAGATTCCCAGCGAAGCGACGGCGATCGCGACCACGGTGTTGCCGTCGCCGAACACCGGAAAGAATGCGCCCATTGTCGACTTGATCAGCACCCAGTACGAGACGTTGCCGATGCACGAGCTCATCCAGTAGCCGAATGCCGACAGGAAGCCGGGGTAGTCGCCGAAGCCGGCTTTGGCATAGGCGAACACGCCGGCATCGAGATTGGGCTTGCGCGCGGCCAAGGATTGGAAAACGCGCGCGAGCATGTACATGCCCGTGCCGGCAATCAGCCAGGCGATGATCGCCCCGATCGGCCCGGTGGCGTTGGCGAAGGTGCGGGGCAGCGAGAAGATGCCGGCACCGACCATCCCGCCGACGACCATCATCGTCAGCGCGAACAGCGACAGCCGGCGTGTCGCGGCCGCATCGTCAGAAGCTTGCGTCGTCATCAGAATCTCCAGCCGAACTTGAGGGCGGCCCCGAAATGCCAGGCCTGGAAGTTGGCGCCCGGAGCGTTGGACCAGTTGTTCTCGTAGGCGGCCTGAAAGTTGAGCGCTGGCCGGCCAACCATTGCGGCGGTCCTGGCAGAACCGAACCATTCAGCCGGTGCAACGAACTCCAGCGTGACGATCGGTTCGATCAGCCAGTCCTCCTGGCTGAAGCCGTTGACCGAATCGAACGCTCGGCGCTCCAGGTCGATGCCGGCGCTGATATTCCACTGCGGCGAGATCACGTAGGTAGCCGAGGGCACGAAGAACGCCGCCCACGAACCCGGCGTAGGCTCGCGGAAGCGCCGCTGGATCGCCGCCGTCACCCCGAACGACCACCGCGTCTCGGCGATGGTGTTACCGGAGAAGGCGACGCGGCGGAAATCGGCGTCGTAGTTGAACGTCTTGTTGACGCCGACGTTGATGTCCTGGCGAGTCGCAAATCGGGACCGGTAAAACGGGTCGAAGTCCCAGCGCGGTGCATAGGACACGTACGGCGAGTAGGCCTGGTCGTTGTTCGGATCGACATGCTGCAGGCGCGCCGACAGGCCGATCTTGTCGAAATCGGACGCCGGCACCTGCGTGAAGCGGTCGACCTCGGCGCGCGCGCCGGCGGTGAAGCGCAGCGGCAGGTCGAAGACGGGCGTCGACCACGAGGCGTTGACTAGCGGGCTGAACTCGGCGGAGTTGGTCCCGCCCGTCGGCAGAGCATTGGCGTTCGAATTGAAGAACATCGGCACCAGGCCGTTGATGGTGAATGTCGAGCGGCGCGCCTGCTGCTCGAGGCCGGGCGATGTGGCGAACAGGTTGTTCTGCGGGCCCGGCGTCAAGCCGCCGGGCGTGGCGAACATTGCGTCATAGCGAGCCGCGTTGGCGTCCTCTTGCATGTCCTTGACCTGTGCAGCGACCGGCGGGGCGAGCAGAATGGCGACCAGCGGCATCCAGACTCCGGCAAGCCCCACGGCCCACATGCGGAGAGGAGGCGTGCGTCCGGCGCTTCCGTGTCGCGCAGTTTCCCCCGAATTCATTTGCGTCCCTTTGTTGTGACACGAGCCGCATGTTAGGCGAGCATCCTAGGGGCCATCTCGCGTCTCGGCGCGAGCAGCGCGTCCCGGAACTATCCCGCGCGTCCCAAACGGCACCGCAGGTTGCAGCGCGAACGGAGCATTCGCCGGAGAATTGGGACGTGGCGAACACTCAGGGGACGCGGCGCCGATGCGTCGCCGGCGTCACACGATAGAATGCTCAGTGACATTGCAATCGATAGAGGCGAGCATGTGCAACATCACAGTCTTGTCCGCACGAATCCTGGCAGCTGCGATCGGCGTGGCGCTGGCGTCGGGCGCCATGGCCCAGGCCAACCGCGCGGCCACCAGCGTGCCGGCCACTGCGGGGGTTCCGGAATTCCGCGACCCCAAGACCGGGCAGGTCTGGACGCCTGAGACGGTCGGCCAGAGCACGGCAGCGCCCTCCGGGCCGCAGGACAAGGCCTTTGATCCGAACGCTCAGGACGTTCCAGGGAAGGTCGCGGAGCAACGTGTGCAGGGCCGCCCGCTTGGCACCGTGCCGATCACCGCCGGCCCGAACGTGCCGATCATGGCATTTGACGGCGTCACCCTGCGAGCGGTGCCGGGCCAGCGCTGGCAGATCGTCATGTATCTCGACAACAACAGCGCCAATTCGGTCGATCCGGTGATCGAGTGTCGCTTCCTGAATGGCGGCAACACCGTGATGACGACACGGGCCCTGGTCGCTCGCACTGGCCCAGGCGTTCGCCAGGGATTGGTGATCCTGGGCCCGAGGACGGCGCTCTTTGTCGACAACTCGTCATGCAACGTGGTGTCGCCGTAGCGGTCGCGTCGCTCAACGAAGGGAGAGAATTTCATGTTTGTGAACAAGGAGAAATCCATGCCGATCCGTCTGCGGGCGGTTGGCCTGGGAGTCCTGGCCGGCGCCGTTGGCGCTCTCGGTGCCGCGTCGGCGCAAGCGCAGAATGCCCCGATCGAGTTCAGGGTCACGGCTACCGACCGCAACCCCGCTTCGTGCCGGCAGTGGGACGCCGATCTGTCCCGCGTCCATACATTCACACGCAATGGCGATACCGCGACGCTCAACACGGCCGGCGGCGTCAGTCTCAACATGACGCAGAGCTCGCCGAACGTCTTCACGACGACCTTCGCTCGGGGCGGGACCAACTTCAACGTCGTCGCCGACGCCTCGAAGGCGCCAGGCTCTCTCGACGTCTCCGAGCCGCGCACCGGCTGCCGCTGGAGTGCTATCGCCCGTTGAATGACATGCCGGAGGCAATGACATGACTCGATTGAAGATCGGCTTGGCCGCCATGCTGGTTGTGCTGGCCACCGGGTGTGCGCAGCAGCAAGCTGCCGCGCCCGGCGCGACGCCGCAGCCCAGCCGCGGCGGCTTCAACGTCGGCACCATGACCTGCAACGTCGCCGGCGGGGTCGGCTTCGTCTTCGGCTCGTCGCGCGCCCTCGCTTGCCTGTTCACGCGCACCGACGGCACGGCGGAGCGCTACCAGGGCACGATCAACCGCTACGGTGTCGACATCGGCTTCACGCGGGAAAGCACGATTGTCTGGGCGGTGTTCGCGCCGGGCACACTGGCACCGGGCGCGCTGGCCGGCGACTACGCAGGCCCAAGCGCGCAAGGCACGTTCGGCGTCGGTGCCGGTGCCAACGTGCTGCTGAGCGGCAACGCCAACCAGGTCACGCTGCAACCGGTCAGCATCGAAGGCAGCGTCGGCCTGAACGCCGCAGCCGGCGTCGCGGCGTTGTCACTGCGTAAGTCCCCCTAATCGGAAGCCCGCCGGCCACCGCGCCCGGAACGGCGCGGCAGCCGGCAGATGGGAGCGACGCCATGCTAGTCTCAGCCGAATCGACGTTCGTCACCTTCCTTGCCGACGCCTTCGCGGTGTTCGTGTTCATCCTGTGGTTCTGGCTGTTCATAACGACGGCCAGCGACCTCTTCCGACGAAGCGACGTCTCGGGATTGGGCAAGGTCGCCTGGGTAATTCTGCTCATCGTGCTGCCCTACATCGGCATCTTCGCCTACATACTCACCCAGGGCGGCGGCATGGCGGAGCGCAATCGTATGCAGGCGCGGCAGGCGCGCGACGAGCTTCGCCAGGCCGTCGGCTTCAGCGTCGCCGACGAGCTGACGAAGCTCGAGCGCCTGAAGTCCGAGAATGCGATCTCCGATCAGGAATATGCGCGGCTGCGGGCGCGCGTCGTCCAGTAGATCGCGCGACGACGGGGGACACTTTGGTAGGGACTTTCACTCCTGTGCGCGCCGTCGGCGCGCTGGCGCTGGCCGGTCTGCTGCTGGCGTCGCTCGGACTCGGCGGCTGCACGCCCAAGAACAAGGAGAAGGCAGTAGTCCCGCGGCCCGTCCGCACGGTAACCGCCGAACTGGGCGGCGCGGCCGAGACCGTGATGCTCACCGGACAGATCAGCGCCGAGAACGAGGCGGCGCTCTCGTTCCGCATCGGCGGCCGGATCCTCGAGCGGCTGGTGAATGTCGGTGATCGGGTCGAGCCTGACCAGGTGCTGGCCCGGCTCGACCCGCAGAACGAGCTGAACGCGCTGCGCTCCGCCCAGGCCGCGCTGTCGGCCGCCGAAGGCCGCGTCGTCGAGACGAGCAACGCCTTCGACCGGCAGCGCACGCTGTTGCCGCAGGGCTTCACGACCAAGGCGCTGTTCGACCAGGCGCAACAGGCGCTGCGCACCGCGCAGGCGCAGCTCGACAAGGCCGAAGCCGAGCTGGAGATCGCAAAGGACCGGGTGAGCTACACGGAGCTGAAGTCGGCCGTCTCGGGCTCCGTGACGGCGCGCACCGCGGAGGCCGGCGAGGTGGTTCAACCCGGGCAGACCGTCTTCCAGGTTGCACGCGAGGACGGGCGCGACGCGGTGTTCGACGTTCCGGCGCAAGTGATCAGGGCTGCCCCTTCCAATCCCAAGGTGCTGGTGTCGCTGCTCGACGATCCCTCGATCACCGCCGAGGGCCGCGTTCGCCAGGTCGACCCGCAGGCCGATCCGATCACCCGGACCTTTCGCGTGCGCATCGGGCTGATCAAGCCGCCGCCGGCAATGCTGCTCGGCGCCAGCGTCAGGGGACGCATGGAGCTGGAGACGACCGCCGGAATCTCCCTGCCGGCGAGCGCGCTGACTCGCATCGACGGCCAGCCGGCCGTCTGGCTCGTCGACCCTGCCACGATGCAAGTTTCCCTGCACCGCGTGGAGATCGGCCGCTTCGACCCGGGGACTGTGCTGGTTTCCCACGGTCTGGGAGGCGGCGAGATCGTCGTCACCGCCGGCGTGCAGGCGCTTCATCCCGGTCAGAAGGTCCGCTTGCTGGGAGCCACACCATGACCGGACCCAACCTGTCGGAGTGGGTTCTCAAGCACCGATCCTTCACGATCTTTCTCATGATCATCGTGTCGATCGGCGGGTTGTCGTCCTACTTCAGTCTTGGCCGGAATGAAGATCCGGCCTTCACCTTCAGGACCATGGTTGTGCAGGCGGCGTGGCCTGGGGCGACGCTCGACGACACCTTGCGGCAGGTCACCGAGCGTCTCGAGCGCAAGCTGCAGGATACCAAGGGCCTCGACTTCGTGCGCAGCTACACCACCCCTGGGCGCACGACGATCTTCGTCAACCTCAAGGGGTCGGTCGGCGCGGCCGAGGTTCCCGACGTCTGGTATCAGGTTCGCAAGAACATCGGCGACATCCGGCACACTCTGCCGGCCGGCGTCGTCGGGCCGGGCTTCAACGACGATTTCGGCGATACCTTCGGCCTGATCTACGGATTCACCGCCGACGGATTCACCCATCGCGAGCTGCGCGACTACGTCGAGCAGATCCGTTCGCGCCTCCTGAACGTGCCGGACGTATCCAAGATCGAGATCATCGGCGCACAGGACGAGCAGATCTTCGTCGAATTCTCCGTTCAGAAGCTCGCCGGGCTCGGCATCGACCGCAATGCACTGATCGCCGCCATCCAGGCGCAGAACAGCGTGGTCCCCGCGGGCTCCGTGCAGACCAGCCAGGAGAATCTGTCGCTGCAGGTTTCAGGAGCCTTCCGCTCCGAAGACGATATCCTGGACGTCAACTTCCTCTCGAACGGGCGGATGATCCGGCTGCGCGACATAGCCGAGGTGCGTCGCAGCTACGCCGATCCACCGCAACCTCTGTTCCGCGTCAATGGCAAGCCGGCCATCGGCCTCGCCATCGCCATGCGTCCCGGCGGCGACATCCTGGCGCTCGGCCGCAACGTGACGGCCGAGATCGGCGAGGCCGTCGACGATTTGCCGCTCGGCATCGAGCCGACCCTGGTGTCCGATCAGCCGGCCGTGGTCGATCATGCGATCGGCGATTTCACCACGTCGCTCTGGCAAGCCATCGTCATCATCATGGGCGTCAGCATCGTCAGCTTGGGCTTCAGGCCCGGCGCCATCGTCGCCCTCTCGATCCCACTGACCCTCGCCATCACCTTTCCGATCATGCAGGCCTTCGGCATCGATCTGCAGCGAATCTCGCTCGGCGCCCTGATCATCGCGCTGGGCCTGCTGGTGGACGACGCGATGACCACCGTCGATGTGATGACGACCCGCATCGCCCAAGGCGACAGCAAGGAGGCCGCAGCCTCGTTTGCCTACAAGTCGGTCGCCTTCCCGATGCTGACCGGGTCCTTCGTCACCGCGGCGGGCTTCGTGCCGATCGGCTTCGCGCAGAGCGCGGCAGGCGAGTATACATTCTCGATCTTCGCGGTGGTCACCATCACGCTGTTCGTGTCGTGGTTCGTGGCCGTGCTGTTCGCGCCCTTGCTCGGTGTGGCACTGCTCAAGCGGCCCGAGACTGCCGCGCCGCCCGGCAAGCCGAACCTCGTCATGCGCACCTTCCGCGTCGTCCTCCTCGTCGCGATGCGCCGGCGCTGGATCACCATAGGCACGGCCCTGGCCTGCCTGGCCGCCGCCATCCTCGTGTCGCCGTTCGTGCAGCGGCAGTTCTTTCCCGCCTCAGACCGGCCCGAGCTCGTGGTCGACCTCAATCTGCCGCAGAACGCCTCGATCTACGCCAGCGAGGCGATCGCTCGCCAGCTCGACGAGTTCCTTGCCGGCGATCCGGACGTGGCGCGCTGGAGCACCTACATCGGGCGCGGCGCCATCCGATTCTACCTGCCGCTCAACGTCCAGCTGCCGAACGACTTCTTCTCCCAGGCCGTCGTGGTGGCGAAGGACGTCGCCGCGCGCGACCGCCTGCAGGCCAGGCTGGAGAAGATGATGGCCGAGCGGATGCCGAGCGTGGTCGGCCGGGTGTTTCCCCTCGAGCTTGGTCCGCCGGTTGGTTGGCCCGTGCAGTATCGCGTCAGCGGCCCCGATCTTTCCCAGGTGCGTTCGATCGCCCTACGGGTTGCCGAGATCCTCGGTGGCGATCCACACATCTCGGAGGTCGCCTACGACTGGATGGAGCCCTCCCGTCAGGTGCGTGTCACGATCGACCAGGACAAGGCACGGCTTCTGGGGTTGAGCTCGCGGGCGATCGCAGAGGTCGTCAACACCATGATGGCGGGCACGCCGTTCACGCAGGTGCGCGACGACATCTACCTCATTCCACTCATCGCGCGCGCCTTCGACGAGCAGCGCAGTTCGCTGACCACGCTGCGCGGCCTGCAGCTGCCGCTGGCCGACGGTCGAACCGTGCCGTTGAGCCAGATCGCGACCTTCGATTTCAAGCAGGAGTACCCGCTGGTGTGGCGGCGCCAGCGCGTGCCGACCCTAACCGTGCTGGCCGACGTGCCGCCGGACGTCGCGCCGGCCACCGCGGTCGCCGCGCTCGCTCCCGCCATCGACAAGCTCGCTCAGAGCCTGCCCAAAGACTACCGCATTGCTGTCGGCGGCAGCGAAGAGGAGAGTGCCAAATCGCAGGAGTCGGTGTTCGCCAAGGTTCCGCTGATGCTCTTGCTGATGCTGTTCTTCCTGATGGCCCAGCTGCACAGCTTCAGCCGGCTGTTCCTGGTCGTCAGCGTCATCCCCATGGGCCTCATCGGCATCGTCTTCACGCTGCTCGTGGCCGACAAGCCGCTCGGCTTCGTCGCCATCCTCGGCATTCTCGCCCTGTTCGGGATGATCGCCCGCAACGCCGTCATCCTGATCGAGCAGATCGAGACCGAACGTGCCGAACGCGCCCAGGTGTGGGACGCCGTTGTCGAGGCGACGATCTCGCGCTTCCGGCCGATCATGCTGACCGGCATCTCGACCGTCCTGGGCTTCATTCCCATCGCCTCCGACGTGTTCTGGGGGCCGATGGCGCTGGCCATCATGGGCGGCCTGTTCGTGGCCACGGTGCTCACCCTGATCGTCGTGCCGGCGCTCTACGTCGCGCTCTTCCGCATCAGCGAGCCGGCCGGCGCACCGGCGACCGCAGCGGCATGACACGGCGAGCCCTCTCGGCGGCGTTGGCGATGCTCGCCGTCGCTGGGCTCGCGACCACCGCGGCGCGCCAGTCGCTGGCGCGAGATGGCCGGGCGGCATCCGACGCTTCCGAGGTGCGCACCGATGCCTTGCTGGGCACGGCCAACCGCGCGACGCCGGTTCCCCAGTCGAACCGCTTCTCGACGGCGCCGGGCCTCGAGCAACAGGCGCCGGGGACGGACGGCAGTGCGCCTGTCCGGCCCGGCGGTGCGGGCGAGCCGGCGGGTGGAGGCAAGCGGTGAGCTCGCGCCGGGCTTCGGCGTGGCGCCGTGCCGCGCTTGGCCGCGCCGTGCTGTTCTTCGGTCTCTGGCTGATGATCGCGGGCTACAATGCCGCGGATCTGCCGGTCGGGATCGTCACCGCGGGCATTGCCGCGGCCGCCAGCCTTCGCCTGATGCCGCCGACAGGCCTCCGCCTGCGGCCGGCAGCGACGCTGCGCTTCGCTGTAAATCTCCTCAAGCAGACGGCGCTGTCCGGGATCCAGGTCGCGCTCCTGGTGCTGCGGCCGTCGCTCGTCCTGCGACCCGGCTTCGCGCGCTACCGGACGGACCTGCCGGCGGATGGCCGGCGGTACGCGTTCAGCGCGCTCGCCAGCCTGCTGCCCGGCACGCTGCCGACCGGCTTCGACGAGAACGGCGTGATGCTGGTCCACGGGCTCGATGTCGAGCGTCCGATCGCCGCCGAGTTCGCTGCCGAGGAAGCCCTGTTCAGCCGGATGCTGGCCGATGAGTGAGTTCCTGGTGGCCATTGCCGGGTTCGTCCTGCTGACGGTGGTCGTCGGTCTGTGGCGCATCTTGCGCGGACCCGACGATGTCGACCGGACCCTGGCGACCCAATTGCTCGGCACCGGCGGCATCGCCGTACTTCTGCTGGTCGCTGCCGGCACGGGGGCTGGGGGAGCCGAGGACTTGGCCCTCGGTCTGGCATTGCTCGCCGCCTTTGCTTCGGTAGCCTTCGTCAACGGCCTCGACGCGAGCGACGGCGACGGGCCAGGCGCCCCATGAGCCTCCTCGCCGACATCGTGACGGTCGTCGCGGTTTGCGCCGGTGCCTTGTTCTTCCTGGCAGGCACGGTCGGGCTTCTGCGTCTCCCCGATTCGCTCAGTCGCCTGCATGCTCTCACCAAGGCCGACAACCTTGGCCTTGGCCTGATCGTGCTCGGGCTCTTGCCTCAGGCAGGCAGCTTCCTGGCGGCCCTGAAGCTGGTCGCCGTCTGGGGGCTCGTGCAGTTGTCCGGCGTGACCGTGGCCCAGGTCGTGGCGGCGGCGCTGCGCCGTCGGGATGGGCCTCGGCCATGAGCCTGATCGACACTCTCGATATCGCCCTGGCGCTCGTCGTCCTTTCCGTCGCCGGCTGGACGATCGCCGCCCGCGATTCCTTCGCGGCGGCTGTCGGCTACGTGGCTTACGGCCTGCTGCTGTCGCTCGTCTGGCTGCGGCTGTCCGCCCCGGACGTGGCGCTGACGGAAGCGGCGATCGGCAGCGGCGTGACGGGGGTTCTGCTGATGACGGCCGCGGTGCGCCTGCGCCGGACCAGTCAGTCCGGCGCGGACGCGTCTCCCCGCACGGCTACGCGCATCGCTGCCGGGCTGCTCTGCCTGGTCGTCACCGGAGCGCTCGCCGCGGTGATCCTCGCGCCGGTCGACATCGCTGCGAGCCTGGCGCCTGCGGCAGCCGGACATTTGGCGTCGACCGGTCTCGGCAACCCCGTTACCGCCGTTCTGATGGCCTATCGCGCCTTCGACACGATGCTCGAGAAGGGCGTGCTGATCATGGCCGTGATCGCGGTCTGGTCGCTGGCCGACGATCGCGCCTGGGGCGGCCGCGCCGGGCCGCTGTCGCAAGGGCCGTCCGACGGCGCACTCGGTCTGCTCACCCGGCTGCTGCCGCCGATCGGCATTGTCGTGGGAATTCATATCGCTTGGGTGGGCGCCGACCAGCCCGGGGGTGCTTTCCAGGGAGGCGCACTGCTCGCCGCCATGGGGCTGCTCGTCGTCATGACCGGTCTGGTCAAGGCCCCGGCCGTCGCCAACCGCTGGCTGCGCATAGTCATCGTCGCCGGTCCGGCGACGTTCATTCTCGCCGGCAGCCTGGGCTTTGCGATTGCCGCAGGATTTCTCGCCTGGCCGGAGGGCTGGGCGAAGCCGCTGATCCTCCTTGTCGAGGCCTTCATGGTGCTGTCGATTGCCGCGACGCTGCCGCTGCTGGTCATCGGGCCGCCGCAACGGCCGCCCGCCGGTCGCGATACGCCATGACGGCGGGAACGCTGGCCGGCCTGACCGGCGCGATGCTGATCGGCCTCGGATTGTATGGCCTGCTCGTCCATCCCCATCCCCTGCGCAAGGTCCTCGCCTTCAACCTGCTCGGCAGCGGCATCTTCCTCGTCTTCGGCATCATCGCGCGCAAGGGGGCGGCCGCCGGCTTCGCCGCCGACCCGGTGCCCCAGGCGATGGTGATCACGGGCATCGTCGTGGCATTCGCCGCGACCGCCCTGGCGATCGGCCTGATCCTGCGTCTGGTCGAGACCGGCGGCCAAGCGACCCTCGAGCCCGGCGATCAATCGCCAGACGAGGGTGAGGAAGCCGGCAAATGACGTCGGCGCTCTCGACCAGCCCGGCAGGTTACCTGCTGGTGCTCGCCATCATCGTGCCGGTCGTCGGGATGGTGCTGTCGTTCGTTGCCGGCGGTCGCCACGCCGAGCGCATCGCGGTCGCGGTGATGCCGGTCGGGCTCGGATTGGCGCTCGTCATCGCCCTCGAGGTCTGGCAGCAGGGCGGGCCGCTGGTCTACATCGTGGGCGCCTGGACGCCACCTCTCGGCATCGCCCTGCGCGCCGACGGCTTCTCGGCGGTGATGCTGGTCACCACGGCCCTGGTCATCGCCGCAGCCGGCAGCGCGGGGCGGAACCCGTTCGCCACGCCGCCGGCACTCCTCGAGGCGCGCGCGCCGCTCGCCTTCTGGACGCTGCTGCAGGGGCTGTGGGCCGGTCTGGCCGTGGTGTTCCTTGGCGGCGACCTCTTCAACCTCTACGTCGCGCTCGAGATGCTGACCTTTGCCGCGGTGCCGCTGGTCTGTCTCGAAGGCAGCGCCCGCACCCTGCAAGCCGCCTTGCGCTACCTCGTGTTCGCGCTGCTCGGCTCAGTCCTCTACTTGCTCGGGGTGGCCCTTCTCTATGGTGTCAGCGGCACGCTCGACATTGTCCTGCTTGCCGAACGGCTGTCTGGTTCATCGGGGACGGGGCCCGTCGTCGCTGTGGCAGCAGGCCTTATGACGGCTGGGCTGCTGGCAAAGACGGCGCTGTTCCCGCTGCATCTCTGGCTGCCGCCGGCCCATGCCAACGCGCCGGCACCGGCTAGTGCCGTGCTGTCCGCCCTGGTGGTCAAGGCATCGTTCTTCCTGATCGTGCGCCTGTGGTTCGGTGTCCTTCCGGGATTGGCCGACGGGGCGGCGATGGCTGTGCTCGGCGCCCTGGGCAGCAGCGCCGTCCTGGTCGCGGGCGCGGTGGCGCTGTGCCAGGCCCGGTTGAAACTACTCATCGCCTATTCGACCCTGGCGCAACTCGGCTACCTTTTCCTGATGTTTCCGCTGGCCGCCGGCGCCCATCCCTGGAGCGCCGACGCCTGGACCGCCGGAGTTGTGCAGGCGCTGTCGCACGCGCTCGCCAAGGCCGGCATGTTCCTCGCGGCCGGCTTGGTCGCCGAAGCGATCGGGCATGACCGGCTGGCCGGGCTGCGCGGCCTGGGACGGGCCATGCCCATGACGGTGCTTGCCCTCGGTCTCGGTGGCCTGTCGCTGATGGGCCTGCCGCCGAGCGGTGGCTTCGTGGCCAAGTGGCTGCTGCTGCAAGCGTCGGTGCAGAGCGGTCAATGGGTCTACGCCGCGGTCGTGCTGGCAGGCGGCCTTCTCGCCGGTGGCTATGTCTTCCGCATCGTCGCGCCGGCCCTGGCGGGCGGAAACCTCGTCGTCCGGACGGGCATTGGCCGCGCCCGGGAGGCGATTGCCCTGGCGCTGGCCGCGGCCGCCGTTCTGCTGGGCTTCGCGCCGTCGAGCCTGTCGGCCCTGCTGCTGATCGGGCGAGCGGTGCCATGAGCGGGGCGCTGGCCGAAGGGCTGCTGGTGGGGGCGATAGCGGCACCGTTGGCTTTGCTCGCTCTGTGCGTGATGCGCCCGGCACGACCGATCCTCCCGGCGCTCCTGGCGCTGGCGCCGCTGCCCGCCCTGGCCGCTGCGGTACTGGTGCTGTCCGGGCCGGAGCTCGCCGTCGACCTGCCTTCGCTGCGGCTCAGCCTGCGGCTCGACACGCCGGGGGCCCTGCTGCTCTGCGCGGCCGCACTGCTCTGGAGCTTCGCCGGCCTGTGGGTCGCGGGATGGCAGCGCCAAGGTGCCGCGCGCCTGCGCTTCGTCGTCTGCTGGCTGCTGACGATGACCGGCAGCCTTGGCATCTTCGCCGTCGCCGACCTGCCGGGGTTCTATTTCTTCTTCGCGCTGGTCAGCCTGCCTGCCTACGGCCTGATCGTGCACGACGATACGCCAGCCGCCCGGCGCGCCGGTGCCGTCTACATCGCCTTCGCCGTGTTGGGCGAGGCCTTTCTGCTGCTGGGCTTCGTGCTGCTGGCAGCGGGCATGCCGACCGGAAGCCTGAAGATCCTCGACGTCATGGCGGCCTTGCCCGCGTCTCCCTGGCGTACTGCAGCAATCGCTTTCACTGCTGGCGGCTTCCTGTTCAAGATGGGGGCGGTCCCTGTGCACGTATGGATGCCGCCGACCTATACGGCGGCGCCCATACCGGCAGCCGCGGCCTTGAGCGGGGCGGCCGTCAAGGCGGGCGTGATCGGGTTGCTGCGTTTCCTGCCGTTCGACGATGCGGGCCTGGCCCCGGCATTGGTGGTGCTGGGATTGGCCTCTGCCTTCTATGGCGTGGCGGTCGGACTCGCGCAGGACAATCCCCGGACCGTGCTGGCCTATTCCAGCATCAGTCAGATGGGTGTCGTTGCGACGCTCCTGGGCATGGGATGGGCCGCCACGGATGCCACCGTACGTCTCGATGCGGCCTTCTACGGGGCCAACCACGCGCTGGCCAAGGGCGGCCTTTTCCTGGCTATCGGCGTGATGGCGGGGCGGGCCGGGGACCGCGGACGCGCGACCATCGCGGCGGCCGCGGTTCTGGCGCTTGGTCTCGGCGGGCTGCCGCTGACCGGCGGGGCGTTGGCCAAGCAGGTTGCCAAGTCGGCCCTCGGCGATGGCCTGGTGGGCGGATTGATGCTGGCCTCGACCGTCGGCACGACTCTGCTGATGATGCATTTTCTCGCGCTGCTGGCGCGCGAAGCGGGCCGCCCGGAATCCGTGCCGGGTGCTGCCGGCCGGTGGGCGTGGCGCGCGACGGTTGTCGCGACCGTGGGCCTGCCCTGGCTGCTGTTCGGCATCGTTGCAGACGGCCCGGGAACTGCGCTGGCGCCGGCAGCCCTGCTGGCCGCGGCCTGGCCAGTCGCAGCAGGAGTCGGCCTTTGGTTCGCCTTCCGGCACTGGCTCGATCGCCTGCCCCGCATCCCTGCGGGAGACTGGTTGACGATGCTGGAGGCGGCCTTCGGATCGCTGCACCGGCTCGGTGATGCCGCTGTGTGGGTCGATCTGCGCTCGCGTGCCTGGGCGCTGGCGGGCGTTTCGCTGCTGGCGGTCGTCGTCGTTCTTGCGGCTGCGACGGCATTGCGCGGCTAACCGCCTTTCGGTCCGTCAGCCACGCAGGGCTGGATCGAGCATCCCAGCGTCATACCGGTTGTCTCAATCTGGCTCCGGTGCGCGGTGCAGCCTTTTCTGCGCGCGTGCGGTGGATTATGGGCCGTCATCCGTGCCAAGCATCGGATGACGGAGGCGTCTCATGTTGACCACGAGCTTCAAGACACGTGACCTTCCGAAAGGCGACCAGTTCGATTCCTGGCGTGACTGGTACCGAGGGGTCTTCGAGACGTCGACGGACGTCACGGTATCGGCCGGGTTCGAGGCCGCCAATTCCAACTGGACCATCGGCGGCCTGACCGTCAGCGAAGTGGCCTCGCCGCCGGTTGCCGTCACTCGCAGTCGGCCCTTCGTGCGCCGCAACCCGGTCGATCACTGGGTGATAACTCTCAGCAACAGCAGCACGAGCGAGGTCACGGCGCGCGATCGCCAATTGCGTGTACCAGCCGGCGTGCCGTTCCTCCTGTCGCTGGGCGAGGAGATGTCCATCCGGCGAGAGGTCGGCGAATCGCGGATGCAGTTTCTGCTGTCGCGCGACGCCTTCGCCGGCTCGGAGCCACTTCTCGATGCCGCCGTCGGCATCCCGCTGGACGGGCCATGCGGCGCCCTGCTGGCGGACTTCCTGCGCATGGTGAAGGCCAGTCTCCCGACCCTTTCTGACGAGGAAGCTTCCCGGGTGAAGGGCGCGGTTCAGGCCATGCTCGAGGCCTGCCTGGCGTCGTCGGACTGTGCTCTGGAAAAGGCGGAACAGCCCCTAGCTGCCACCTTGATGCAACGGGTGCGCAAGGCAGTGGCTCGCCATCTGTACTCGCCATCGCTCGGCATGACGAATCTGTGTCGGGAAGCTGCCACCTCGCGCTCGCAGCTCTACCGCCTGCTCAAGGACCAAGGCGGCGTCGCGCAGTACATCCAGCGCCGCCGCTTGAGCGAAAGTTTCGCCATCCTCTGCGACACGTCGCACAACCATTCCATCGGACGCATTGCCGAGATGCTGTGCTTCGCCGACGCTTCGGGGTTCAGCCGGGCTTTTCGCCGCGAGTTCGGGATCACGCCGAAGGAGGTGCGTCTGGCGGCGCTGGGAGGGCTGCCGACGTCGCCGCCGCCCCGGGATGACGGTGGGGCCGGGCAATTCCGGGAGTGCCTGCGCTCGCTCTAGCCCTTCCGGCGAAACGGGCGCGTCGTAGACTTCAAATGCGCAGATCGAGGGCGGCGCTCGCTTGCGGGGGCGCCCCACGCAGGCAAGCTGCGAAGCTGCCTGCCGCCGCCTCGTTCGTGCCGGCGCTGGCCGGGATAGGCGGCAGGCCGCCCCGTGCCGCGTCGCGCACATCGCTCGGGCTGACCCCGAACTCGCGGCGAAAGGCGCGCGCGAAGCTCGACGAATCGGCAAAGCACAGCATCTCGGCGATCGCCGAGATGGTCGAGCTGGCCGTCAGGTCGCAAAGCATCGTGAACGCTTCCGACAGGCGTTGCTTCTGAATGTAGTGACCAACGCCGCCTTCGCCTTCGAGCAGGCGATAGAGTTGGGAGCGCGACGTGGCGGCTTCCCGGCAGATCAACTCGGGCCCCAGTGTGGGCGAGTGGAGGTGCCGGCGGATGGCTCGACGAACCCTTTCCATCAGGGTGACGTTGATGAGCGGCTGGGCCTCGCCAACCCGATGAGCCGTCGGTGCGAGGCAGGCCGCGATCATGGCGCGTGTCGCGTCGGTCAGCCGCAAGGCATCTTGCTCGCCGAGGCTCGGCAGATTGCGCATCAGCAGGCGCATGTAGTCGGCCAGCAGCGTGGCGCCAGCCGGCTGCAAGGGTTTCAGGCAACAGGCGTCGAGGAGGGTGGCGATGCCGTGGAAAGAATCGCGCGACAGATAGAGCTGGATACGATCGTCGGCCTCGCGCTCGTTCTTCATCGGCTGGCCCAGCGAAACGACGAAGGGCAGCCTTGCCGGCGCCGCCAGGGTCGCGCTGCCGGAGTCGAGCCAAGTGACACGGCGCTCGCTGAGCGTGATCGCCCAGTGGTCGATGGGCTCGCGCCGGAGGAGCGTCTTCGTGCGGACGACCGACAGGCCCGGCGCCGTGACATGATTGAGGGTGAATCCGTTCAGGGTCCAAGCGCGGGCTCGCGCGACGAAGACCTCCTCGCCGGAATGCAACGGCGACGCGTCGAACACGCGGCCGTACCAAGCTTGCCAAGCCTGGAGTTGGTCCCGCGCAGGCAGATCGCTGGTGCTGAATTCACTGCATTGCATTAGCGTCTCTCGATCGTGTCCCAAAGCGTAGCGTAGCTGATGCTTGGTGGGTACGACGATTCGGGTGTGAGCCGGATCGGTCAGTGAGCCACAGTGGGCGGTCCGCCGATGGGATCATCGCCGACAGGCGTGATGCTTTCCAGCGTGATCTAGCCCGTATTTCTCGAACCGGTCAGTTTGAGGGCGCCGACGGGCTTGCCGTTCGGGATTAAGGAGCCTGTCATAAATTCGTGTGCCTGAACCGGTTGCTATTAGGCGCACGTCTGCGAGCCGCGGTGCAATATCCCTGATTTCGACTGTGCGCTGTCGGGTTCGTCAGCGGGCGCCTGCTGTGAGCAAGGCGTAAGCCGGCCGGAAGTCGTCCTGCCAGGGACAGCCCGAAGTCATGCGAACTAAGCTCGCTGCCATCGGAGGAGCTACGCCTCGAGCAACGAGGCGATTTGAGTTGATGGTGTAGCCGACCAGTCCGAGGCATGGGAATGCCGCGCATGACGAGGTCCATCTCGAACCGCTCGCGGCCGGCGACGATCAGCGCAAGATGGACACCCGTCGCGATCGACGATAGCGCCGATGGCAGATAGAGCCCTGTCAGAATCTGCCACCGTGAAGGTCACGGCGTGCGGGACCTCGACGAGCTGCCTCGAGGCGCTGCGCACGCTCTCGTGCATGCTCGGCAGATGGAAATGAGGGGGATCCACGCCAGGATCGCGATCTGGCGCGGCCGTTGAAAACGGGCATGAACAGCCGATCCGCAATGCGCGACAATCTGAGGATAGCCCGCACAAGTTGCTGCCGAGCCACGTGTTGCGGGCGAAGATGTAAAGTTCCTGTCCTCGGCCAGCAGCTTGACGTCGACGCCGATGTCCTCTGGTGGGCAGATAAGAGCTCCACGGTGAGCCTCTGTCAGGGAACGTTTCCCAGTCGCAGGCGTTCGTTGCATAGCCAGAAAAACAGGGAGTTTAGGCAATGACGCGCGTTATGCTGATGACCTTCGTGGCGTGCATGCTCGGAGCATGTAGCGTCAACACAAGGACCGTTGAAACCCGCCCGACGCCGGCCACGGTCATGACGACGACGCCAGCAACAACCACGTATTCGACCACGACCCCCGCTGGCACAACGTCGACCACGGTCGTCCGCTAGCAAGTGCTAGACGACTTGACCCCCGATGGTCGACTTCCCAAGGCTGAAAAAATGCAGCGGAGGATTTGACGTTCACTCGCGCTCATCGTTTGCGAGTTCCTCGATTGCCTCCTTGGTCAAGTCGCTCATGCCAGTCTGCGTGTCGTTGACAGTGGCGCCTTTAGGGTCCTTCAAATTATTCAGCGCGTCGATGACCTCGTCAGCGGTGTTGCATCCGATGTCGGTCTGACCGGGCACTCGGATGACGAAGCGTGTCTTGGGCATGTCCATCTCCTATTGTGGGCCTCTTGTTGTTCAACGCGACCCGGTCGGGCCGGTGCGGTGTTTAGCGCTCGGCGCCCACACGCCGTTCAGACCGCCACCGACATGGCATAGACTTGGCCTCGCTTGGCGTTGAGGAACGCCGTCGTCATTCTCGGCGCCAGCCGGAATGAGCACCTTGGCATCGTCGCAGAGCTTAACCTGCTTTCGCAATAGGGCGGTCCTGGTCGTTCGCTGTGCTGCTGGTCGGATATCGGCTTACCCTGAAGACGCTAAAGGGCTCGCCGGTAGCCTCCGTTATCCGGTCGGCCAAGTGAGCCGAAGTCCTCCGCCCAGCGTCGAGGCCGAGCTGGGCGAGTTTCGCTCACTGGCTACACCGATGGCAATGTGTGACTCCGGTGACACAGGCCAACGTCATGTAGCGCAGGCAGCAACTTGGTGCCGTCCCCCGACGTAGAAGGGGCGCGAATTTGCAGGGGTGTGCAGCAATGGACTTGGAATCGCGGCGGCTCCTGTTGGGAGTTGTCCTCTACGTCGTGACGATCGGCGGAGCTGTGGCGACGCTGGGCGCTGCGTTCGCCGGGAACCACGCGGCTCCTCAAGTGGCCTATGCGGCTCCGTCGGAGTCCAAGGTGGTTCCGCCCGCACTCTCAGGAAGTCGTTAATGCTGCGGCGCATTCACGCCCGAAGCGGTCTGACCGATTCTATGTGAGCCACTGCACCAGGCGCTGGTGCGCCGTTCGCGGCAGCTGCCGTCGGCCGCCGGCATCCGGTAAATGGTGCCACCGAGCTTGATGTAACGGCCTTCGTCGAGCGGCGTGTCAGGCACCGCTGCCGGTGTGGTGTCGACGAATATCCAAGGCCAAACGGCATGGTCCAGGAAACGGTGCGCGCCTTGTTCAGCTGGCGGAGACGAGTCGCCGGCGCCCGGACTTTTCATGGCGGTGACGGAAACGCCAGGAGGCCGTGCCTTCACGAGGAGAAAGTTCCGCCGACGGCTGGCGATTAACGCGTCGGCGCGTCATGAACTCAGGCTACTCGCCGATATATGCAACGGCCTCAATTTCCACCTTCATGCGAGGATCGACGAGCGCCTTGACCTCGACCAATGTCGACGCGGGCTTGTGGTGCCCGAAGTAACGCTGGCGCGTCGGGTTGATGCTCGCCCGTTCCGTGATGTCGGTCATGAAGACGAGCACCTTGATCACCTGATCGGGCCGCCCGCCCGCGTGACGCAGGCAGGTATCGATCGACTTCAAGGCGATTTCGAACTGGCTGACGGTATCCGATGGAATGGTTCCGTCCGCCTTCATCCCAACCATGCCGGAGAGGTAGATGAAGTCGCCGGCCTTGACGACGTGGCAGTAATGGCTGACCGGCTCCATCTCGCCGGGAACCATGTATCGTTCGATGGGCATGAGGCTTGTCTCCCTAATCCTCGAAGCCAACGAAGACCGTGGCCTCGGCGACGGACTTCCGCTCGGACACGACCGCATTTGCCGGAAAGCTTTCATCCGGCCAACCCAGCGCAATGCTCTTCATGATGACCTGGTCGTCAGCAATTCCGGCGTGCTCGCGCACCACGGGCGATTGCATGATGCCCTGGCTGTTGATCACGGCGCCGAGCCCCCGCGACCAGGCGGCATTGACCAGGGCGGTGGCCACGGCGCCGCAATCGAACGGCGTATCGTCGCTGCCATCGAGCACGCGGTCGTAGGTCACAATCACGCAGACGGGCGCGTCGAATTGACGGAAGCCGCGCAAGACCCAGTCCTGCCGCCCCTCCTTGTCATCGCGTGCGATCCCCATGGCGGAGAACAGCTGCTTGGCGACACCGACCTGCCGGTCCCGGTGCTGCCCTGCGAAGCCCTGACCCGTCCGGAACTCACGCGACTGCGGGATGCCCGCCACCATCCGTTCCGTGTTGCCGGCGCGGATCCGGTTCAGGGGTTCGCCGGTGACGATGTAGAAATTCCAGGGCTGGGTGTTCATCGACGACGGCGCGCGCATCGCCAAGCTGATGATCTCCTCGATCAGCGCCCTGGGGACAGGATCGGGCTTGTAGCCACGGATGCTCCGGCGACCGAGGATGACGTCATCGAACTGCATGTGCCTGAACCGCCCAAAAAGGTCCTACAGGTATTTCTCGCTCAGAAGCCACAACCTGTTCAAGTCCCCGCGACCGCGTGAAAAGCTGCCTTGCGCGTCCAGACGCTGCTATGAAGCGCGCGCTTCCGCCCTCCCCGGACATCTGAAATCCCGCGTATGCGTACGATCAAACCGCCAATCTGGCTACTGATGACCGCGACAGTGTCGTCGCAATTGGCCGTGACCATCTTCCTGCCGTCGCTGCCGACCATCGCGCGCAGCTTCGATGTCGCCTACGGCACGGCCCAGCTGACGCTGTCGGTCTATCTGTTCGCGTTCGCCTTCGCGCAGCTGGCTGTGGGCCCGCTCTCCGACCGCATGGGCCGGCGGCCGGTCCTGCTCGCCAGCCTCGTCGTGTTCACGATCGGCAGCCTCTGCTGCGCCCTCAGCCCGACGATCGAAACCCTGATCGTCTCGCGCCTGATCCAGGCCTGCGGCGCCTGCGGCGGCGTTGTGCTGGGCCGCGCCATCGTGCGCGACAGCCGCTCCGGCCCCGAGATGATGCGGTCGATGGGCTACATGGCGTCCGCCATGGCGCTGGGGCCCGCGCTCTCCCCGCTGCTGGGCGGCCAACTGCTGGGCGCCTTCGGTTGGCAGGGCAGTTTCTGGTTCACGGCCGCCGTCGGTCTCGCGATGCTGGTCGCGGTTTGGCTCATCCTGGGCGAGACCGCCCCGAAATCACCGCCGCGCACGACCGGCATCGTGCGCGGCTATCTCGACGGTTTCCGGGTCGTGCTGCGCGAGCGCCGGTTCATGGGCCTCATGATTGCAGCCACCTGCGCCTCTTCCGCCTTCAACGTGTTCTTCGCCGGCGGACCCATCCTGCTGATCCAGACGATGGGCGTGGCGGCGGAGCTTTTCGGCTGGTTCACGCTCGCCTGGGCGGGCAACTTCGTCGTCGGCAGCCTGGTCTCCAGCCGCCTGCAGGGCCGGGTGAACAGCCTGACCCTCATTCCCGTCGGCCAGGGCATCCTGACCCTCGGCGCGGTTGCGATGATGGCGACGGCCCTGCTCGGCTTCATCACGCCGCTCGCGCTGATCGTGCCGCTGATGCTGATGGGTTGGGGCAACGGCCTCAACATGCCCAACGCGATGGCGTACGCGCTGGCCTCGGTGCCGGCCAACCGGGTCGGGGCGGCGTCGGCGCTGATGGGTTTCGTGCAGATGATCGCGGCCGCGCTGCTGACCTTGCTGATCGGCTACCTGCCGCACACCACGCAATGGAACATCGGAGTCGGCGTCGCGCTGACGGGCGTCGTGGGGCTGGTCGGCTGGTGGACGCTCGTGCGCAGGCCGTGAAAGCGCTCCATCAGGAAGACGGAGCAGGGATCGCCGCTTGGACATTCGCCAGGGCCGCCTGCAGCGCGGCTTCCTGCGTGTGATCCAGTGATGTCTTCAACACCGTACCGCCTTCGCCTTTGAGACCCGCCAGCACCTTGTCTGCAGTAACCTTCCGCAGCAGGACGAAAAGAGCCGCTGTTCCCGGCGGAATCGCGGCTGCCGTATCCTTCATGAACTTGTCGTTGATGCCGACGTCGGTCAAGGCGCCGCCGAGGGCGCCAGAGGCGGCGCCAAGCGCAGCACCGGCGAGCGGCATCAGGAAGATCAGGCCAATCAGCGATCCCCAAAAGGCGCCACCGACAGCTCCTGCCGTCGTGGTATTGATCATCTGATGTAGCTTGATGTGTCCGTTGGCATCCTTGACGGCCACGACGGCATCGCCCAATTCGAGCAGATACTCCTTCTGCATCGACAGCAGCTTCTGTCGAACTTCTTCGGCCTTGGCCTCGCTTGGGAAAGCAATTACGACGAGCTCACTCATGTGACCCTCCTCCAAAACTCGTTGCTCGCAGGATAACCCTGTTGCGCATCACAGCAAACCGTAGCGGCCAGCACGGATTCGACCGGGAGGTTGCGATGCGCGCCAAAGAGCTCACCCGCTGGCTCAGCATTTGCCGGAGCGCATCCCTACAAGTCCAAAGGTTTCCGACATCGCCCGTGCAGGGGCCACCGGCTGCTCCGCCTTTGGGAGAGGGGCCGCAGATCGAACAGGCGGTATTGCGTCAGGCACCATGATATTGCCTAAGGTGCGCTTCTCCATTCTCTTTCCCAGGGCGCCGACCCGATGACCGGACAGAAGTTGCTCGTCGCCAATCGCGGCGAGATTGCCATTCGCATCTTTCGCTCGGCGGCCGACCTCGGCATGGGCAGCATCGCGATCTATCCGGCGGACGACGGCGCCAGCCTGCATGTCGAGAAGGCCGATGCGGCGATCGCGCTGCCGGGGCGGGGCGTCGCCGCGTATCTGGATGGAGCGGCCATCCTGCGGGTGGCACGAGAGGCGGGGGCGACGGCGATCCATCCCGGCTACGGCTTCCTGTCGGAGAACGCGGCCTTCGCGCGCGCCTGCGCCGAGGCCGGCGTCACCTTCGTCGGCCCGACTCCGGAGATTCTGGAGCTGTTTGGCGACAAGCACCGGGCGAGGGAGCTCGCCCGCGAGGTCGGCGTGTCGACGCTGCCGGGCACGGCGGCGCCCACCACGCTCGACGAGGCGCGGGCGTTCATGGCTGGGCTCGGTGCCGGCGCGGCCGTGATGGTCAAGGCGGTTGCTGGCGGCGGCGGTCGCGGCATGCGTCCGGTCCTGACCGCCGGCGAGCTAGAGGAGGCCTTCACGCGGTGCCGCTCGGAGGCGACCGCCGCCTTCGGCTCGGGCGAGCTTTATGTCGAGCAGTTCGTGCGCAAGGCGCGCCACATCGAGGTGCAGGTGATCGGCGATGGAATGGAAGTGGCGCATCTCTGGGAACGCGACTGTTCGCTCCAGCGTCAGCGGCAGAAGCTCGTCGAGTTCGCTCCCGCGCCACACCTGGAGGCTGGCGTGCGTCAGCGGCTGCTCGATGCCGCCCTGACGCTCGCGCGCGCCGCGCGCTACCGCAGCCTCGGCACGTTCGAGTTCCTTGTCGATGGCGCGAGCGGCGATTTCCATTTCATCGAGGCGAACCCGCGCCTGCAGGTCGAGCATACGGTGACGGAAGCGGTCACGGGCCTCGATCTGGTCGAGCTGCAGCTCCGGCTGGCGGGCGGCGCCACCCTGGCGGAGCTTGGCCTTGCGGGCGGCGCGGGACCGGTGCCGCGGGGCATGGCGATGCAGCTCCGCATCAACGTCGAGACGATGCAGCCCGATGGGACGGCCAAGCCCGGCGGCGGCGTGCTGGGCACGTTCGAGCCACCTTCCGGTCCGGACATTCGCGTCGACGGCTATGGCTATGCTGGCTACGCGACCAACCCGGCCTACGATTCGCTGCTCGCCAAGCTGATCGTGTTCGCCCGTTCCGGCAGGATCGAGGATGTGACAGCCAAGGGCTATCGCGCCCTCTGCGAGTTCAACATTGCGGGCGTGCCGACGAACATCTCCTTTCTTCAGGCCATGCTGCTGGACGAGGAGGTGCGGACCGGCACCCACACGACCGGCTTCGTGGAGGCAAATGCGCCCGCGCTCAGCGCTGGTGCGGCGGCCGCTCATCCGCGTCTCTACGCGACAGCGAAGCAGAACCAGAAACGCGCCGCCCGGGCCGGGGCCAAGGTCGACGCCGCGGACCCGCTCTCCGTGCTCGCCTATGGCCAGGCGGCGCGCGACGGGCAGGAACCGACTCTCGGTGCCGCGGGTGCGCAAGATCTGCCGGACGGGATGATCGCGGTGCGGACGCCGATGCAGGGCACGGTCATCTCGATGGCCGTGGCGGTCGGCGACGCCGTTCCGGCGGGAGCCGAGGTTGCCGTGATGGAAGCCATGAAGATGGAGCACGTCATCAAGGCGGATGCCGGCGGTATCGTCCAGGCCCTTCATGCCGAGCCCGGCGACACGCTCTGGGAGAACCAGCTTCTGCTCTCCCTCGAACCGTCCGAGGTTGCGGCACAGGCCCAGGGCGGCGCGGATGAGCTCGACCTTGATGCCATTCGCCCGGACCTTGCCGAAGTGCTGGCGCGTCGCGCGCTGACGCGCGACGAGAGCCGGCCGGATGCCGTCGAGCGCCGCCACAGGACCAACCATCGGACCGCGCGCGAGAATGTCGCCGACCTGATCGACCCCGGCACGTTCGTGGAGTACGGGCCGCTGATCATCGCCGCGCAGCGGCAGCGGCGCACGCGGGACGATCTTCTGGCCCGCAGCCCGGCCGACGGCCTCGTCGCCGGTGTCGGCCGCGTGAACGGTCACCTGTTCGAGGCGCCCGACACCGGCGTCGCCGTGATGGCCTACGACTATACCGTCTTCGCCGGCACGCAGGGCGTCCACAATCACTGGAAGACCGACAAGATCCTCGACATCGCCGAGGACGGGCGGATGCCGTTGGTGCTGTTCGCCGAAGGCGGCGGCGGCCGGCCCGGCGACGACGACTATGGCGGCTTCATCCAGTTCGACACCTTTCATCATTTCGGCCAGCTCTCGGCGCTGGTGCCGCTGATCGGCATCGTCTCGGGCCGCTGCTTCGCGGGCAATGCGTCGCTGCTCGGCTGCTGCGACGTGATCATCGCGACGGCCGACACAACGCTCGGCATGGGAGGCCCGGCCATGGTCGAGGGCGGCGGTCTCGGCGTGTTCACGCCGGAGGAGATCGGGCCGATGCCGGTGCAGACGCGCAACGGCGTCGTCGACATCCTGGTCGCCGACGAAGCGGAAGCCGTTGCTGTCGCCAAACGGTATCTCGCCTATTTCCAGGGGCCGCTGAAGGGCTGGACCGCGCCGGATCAGCGGCGCATGCGCCATATCGTGCCGGAGAACCGCTTGCGCACCTACGAGGTGCGCGACGTCATCCGGACCTTGGCCGACGACGGGTCGGTGCTCGAGCTGCGCCGCGACTTCGGACGAACCCTGGTGACGGCGTTGATCCGGCTGGAAGGGCGAACGGTCGGCGTGATGGCCAACGATCCGAAGCACCTGAGCGGCGCGGTCGATTCCGACGGGTCGGACAAGGGCGCGCGGTTCATGCAGCTCTGCGATGCCTACGATTTCCCGGTCGTCAACCTGTGCGACACGCCTGGCATCATGGTCGGGCCCGAGGCGGAGAAGACGGCGCTGGTCCGGCATGCCGCGCGCCTGTTCCTGACCAGCTGCAACATGACCGTCCCGTATTTCACGATCGTGCTGCGCAAGGCCTACGGCCTGGGGCAGGCCGCCATGGCCGGCGGCAACTACCGCGCGCCTTACTTCTACGTGTCCTGGCCGACCGGCGAGTTCGCGCCGATGGGCATCGAGGGGCAGGTCAAGCTGGGCTTTCGCGCCGAGCTCGCGGCGATCGCGGATCCGCAGGAGCGTCTCAAGTTCTTCGAGGACAAGGTCGCGAAGGCCTACGAGGCGGGCAAGGCGTTGAACCGTTCGACCAACTTCATGATCGACGACGTGATCGACCCGGCCGAGACGCGGGCCTGGGTCGTCAACATGCTGGCCGCCATCCGACCCGCGCCGCCACGCGCCGGAAAGAAGCGCCCGATGATCGACGCCTGGTGATGGGCACGGCGAGCGTCAGCCGGTGTGGCGAGGTTGTTGGCAGCACAATCCGCTCGTGAGAGGCTGCGGCGGGGAGGTCGTCCATGCGCCGGCTGCTGCTGATTTTGTTCGTATGCGCCGCTGGGCCTTCATTCGCTGGGCCGTATGAGGATGGGCTGGCAGGCTATCGACGGGGCGACTTTGCGTCTGCGCTATCTTCGTATCGAATCGCCGCCAACCAAGGCCACGCGAAAGCGCAGTGCAAGCTGGGTTTGATGTACGAGTTTGGCCTTGGCGTAGCGCGAGACTACGCCGAGGCGGCGAAGTGGTTCCGAAAAGCGGCCGAACAAGATGATGCCGAGGGCCAGAATTACCTCGCCGGTTCATATGAGCAAGGTCATGGAGTACCCAAGGACGATGTGGCTGCAATGTCGTGGTATCGCAGAGCCGCCAACCTGGGCGACATCTCTGCGCAGATCCGCGTCGGTGACGGGTACAGGATTGGAAAGGGCGTAGCGCAGGACGGCGCGATGGCGATATCCTGGTATCGGAAAGCTGCCGACCAGGGCAGCATCCACGCGCAAAATCTTCTCGGCATCCTGTACGAGCAGGGCCGGATCGTGCCGCGGGACCACGCCGAGGCCGCGAAGTGGTACCGAAAAGCCGCCGACCGCGGCGACAAGGCCGCCCAGCAGCGTTTGCAGGACTTGCTCGACAAAGCCACGGACATTGGAGTGTGGCTACCGCTGGCCGAACATGGAAATGCCGAAGCCCAGTACAAGGTCGGCCTCATGCACGAAACCGGCGGGGGCGTGCCGCAGGACTTCGCGGCAGCGGCGTCGTGGTACCGCAAGGCTGCCGAACAGGGCCATGCCGCCGCCCAGGTCAATCTGGGTTTCATGTACGCCCGCGGCCGGGGCGTGCCGCAGGACTACGCCGCAGCGGTGCGCTGGTACCGGAAGGCGGCAAATCAGGGCAACGCCACCGCCCAAACCCTCCTCGGCTACATCTACGAAATGGGTGAAGGCGTGCCGCAGGACTATGTGCAAGCGCACATGTGGTTCAACCTCGCGACGTCGCGCCTTAGTGAGGAAAAAGAGAAGGAAGCACGCGATAGAGCCTTGGAAAGCCGCCGCAGGCTCGCCGCAAAGATGACGCCCGCGCAGATCTCGGAGGCGCAGAAGCTGGCCAGCGAATGGAAGCCTGCGCAGCCGATTGTTTCTCCGGCGGCACCAACCGATTCCGCAGCACCGCCACAGCGCAGCACGTCGGGATCATCGATACCAATGAAGAAGGACGGCGGGATCTATGTCGTTCCCGTTCTCATCAACAATGCCATCACGCTCGACTTCGCGGTCGATAGCGGTGCGTCCGATGTCACCATTCCGGAAGACGTTGTGACCACGCTGATACGCATGGGAGAAATCCGAGACACAGACTTTATGGGCGAACGGACCTACACGCTCGCCGACGGGTCGAAAATGCGGTCGAAGACGTTTCGCATTCGGTCGCTGAAGGTGGGTGACCGAGTTCTCGAGAACGTCACCGGCAGCGTCGCATCCACGAAAGGAATTCTGCTTCTCGGTCAGAGTTTTCTAGGCCGGTTCAAGTCCTGGTCGATCGACAACAGCAAGCATGCGCTGGTGCTGGAATAGCTGCTACCTGCCCTTCCACGCCGGCTTGCGCTTCTCGGCGAAGGCCTTTGGCCCCTCGACGGTATCCCCGCTCCGGGTCATCGCGACGAAGGCCGGATAGTCGAGATTGTGCATAGCCGTCTCGAGCGCCGGGACGTCGAGCGAGCGCATCACGACCTGCTTGGTCGCCCGCACCGACATCGGCGAGCAGGCGAGGATGTCGTTGGCCCAGCGCCGGGCCGCGCTCATCAGCTCGGCGTGCGGCACCACTTCGGTGACGAAGCCCAGCTCGAAGCCTTCCTTGGCCGAGACATGGCGGCCGGTCAGGAGCATGCCCATCGCCTTCTTGAGCGGGACCATCCGCGAGAGGCGCTGCATGCCGCCCGAACCGGCGGCCAGGCCGACCTTGGGCTCCGGCAGCGCGAAGGTCGCCTTGTCGGAGGCCACGATGAGGTCGCAGGCCAGCGCGATCTCGAAGCCACCGCCCATGGCGACACCGTTCACCGCCGCGATCACCGGCTTGTCGAGATCGAAGCGGCTGGCCAGGCCGCCCATGCGCCGCGGCGGATGAGCCGGCGACTTGCCCGTCTTCTTCCTGAGTTCCGCATGGTATTTCAGGTCGTTGCCCGCGCTGAAGGCCTTGTCGCCGGCGCCGGTGATGATCGCGACCCAGAGGTCGGGGTTCTCGTGAAAGCCGTCGAAGATGTCGGCCAGCTCCTGGTTCGCCATGGGATGGAGGGCATTGTAGACCTCCGGCCGATTGATGGTGACGATCAGCAGGTGGCCGTCGGTCTCGGTCTTGCTGTAGTCACCCATTGCACGTCCTCCTGTTCATGAGGCGATGATCTCATCGGATGAGGGGAAAGGCACTGTGATGCTATGGTCTCCCTTCGCCGTGCAAACGAAAGGCCGACCATGAGTTCAGCGACACTTGCCGCCCGCCGAGACCGTGCCTTCGGGGCCGGTGCGCCCTTGTTCTACAATGCGCCCTTGCACATCGTCCGAGGCAAGGGCGTGGAGCTGTTCGACGCCGAGGGCCGGCGCTACGTCGACATGTACAACAACGTCCCCTGTGTCGGTCATGCCGACCCCACTGTCGTGGAGGCGATGGCCCGCCAGCAGGCAACGCTCAACGTCCACAGCCGCTATCTGCACGAGGGTATCGTCGC
The DNA here is from genome assembly GCF_965279465.1 of Reyranella sp. NCBI lineage: Bacteria > Pseudomonadati > Pseudomonadota > Alphaproteobacteria > Hyphomicrobiales > Reyranellaceae > Reyranella > Reyranella sp. Next base: position 28,626 of record NZ_OZ257242.1, on the reverse strand, counting down.
CTTCGCCGAGCGCCTCGCCGCGCTGCACGGACCGTCGATCGAGAGCGTCGTGTTCAGCTGTTCCGGAACGGAAGCCAACGAAGTCGCGCTGCGCATGGCGCGCCTGGCGACCGGCAAGACCGGCATCGTCTGCACCAACGCGACCTATCACGGCAACAGCGAGGCGGTCGCGAAGCTGAACCGGATCGGCGCCGACCGCAACGCCGCCGGCGACGTGCGCGCCATCCCCTTCCCGGAGAAGCTCCGGCCGCTGCTGCCCGGCGCCAGCGAGGAAGAGCTCACCGAGGCCTATCTCGATCGCCTGCGCGGTGCGATCCGCAGTCTCGAGGAGGATGGCACGGGCTTCGCCGGCCTGATCGTGTGCTCGATCTTTGCGAACGAAGGATTACCCGACGTGCCGCGCGGGTTCATGCCGCGCGCCGCGGAGATCGTGCGCGCCGCCGGGGGCCTGGTGATCGCCGACGAGGTCCAGGCCGGATACGCCCGCACCGGCCGCTGGTGGGGCTATGAGGTCACCGGCTTCACGCCCGATATCGTCGTGACCGGCAAGCCGATGGGCAACGGCCTGCCGCTGGCGGCAACCGCCGCGAGCCGCTCGCTGGTCGAAGGCTTCCGCGCCGCGACGCGCTATTTCAACACCTTCGCCTCGAGCCCGTTGCAGGCGGCGGTCGGCATGGCCGTGCTCGACGTCATCGAGCGCGACGGTTTGCGCGAGAACGTCGCCACGGTGGGGGCGTTCCTGAAGTCGGCACTGGCCGAGCGCAAGGCGCACTTCGCCTCGATCGCCGACGTGCGCGGTCATGGCCTCTTCATCGGTGTCGAAATCGCCAGCACCGACGCCGCCCGGACTCCCGATGCGGACCGCGCCGTCGAGGTCATCAATCGTCTCAAGGACAAGGGATTCCTCACGAGCAACGCCGGCGCCTACAGGAACGTCGTGAAGATCCGCCCGCCGCTGGTCTTCGCGCGGCACCACGCCGAGGAATTTCTCGTGGCTTTCGATGCGACGATGGCCGAGCTCGATGGATAGGGAGACCGTCGATCGGACATTCACGCCGGCCGCGCTTGCTGCCCTGAGTTTCTTCCCGATCGATGCTGGCGATCTCTCGCTGGTTTCCCTGGCGGAGAACGTCACGTTCAGGGTTAAGGACCGGCGCGACGGCGGCGCCTACGTTCTCCGCCTGCATCGGCCGGGCTATCACACGCTCGACGAGCTGGTATCCGAGCGCGCCTGGATCCGCGCCCTGGCTCGCGCCGGCATCGAGGTTCCGGGCGCGGTGTCCGCGAGGGATGGGCGGGACTATGTCCCGGTGACGATTCCCGCTACCGGCGAACAGCGCTTTGCCGGGATGGCGCGCTGGACCGAAGGCCGCCTGCTCTCCGAGGTCCTGGCTGAGACCACCGACAACGCGGTGGTCGAGGACTACTTCGGCCAGCTCGGCGCGCTCACCGCGTCGATGCACAATCAGGCCAGCGCGTGGCGGCCGCCGCCGGGATTCAAGCGGCACGCGCTCGACAGCGACGGCCTGATGGGCGATGCGCCTCACTGGGGTCCGTTCTGGGAGCATCAGTCGCTTTCGGCCGGAGAGCGCAGCCTTCTCCTCGAAACCCGGGACCGGATGCACGAGAGATTGGCCCAGCTCAGCCGTGATCCATCGGTCTACAGCCTGATCCATGCCGATATGCATCCCGGCAACATTCTCATCGATGGCGACCGGCTGACCGTGATCGACTTCGACGATGCCGGTTTCGGCTGGCATCAGTACGATATCGCCGTCGTGCTGACCTATTGGCAGACGAAGCCGAACGCGGCGGAGATCGAGCGCGCCTTCCTCGATGGCTACCGCGCCGTCCGGCCGCTGCCCGACGATGCCCCGACATCGATCCCGATGTTCCGCCTGATCCGGTGGATGGCGTCGATCGGCTGGTTCCACCAGCGGCCCGAGCTCAAGCGCCCCGCCGTCTTCGAAGAGCGGAAGGCATGGGTGATCGAGCAATGCGCCGCGCTTCAGCGCGGCTAGCGAGCTCTCCGACAATCCGTCCAAGAGTGCGCAACGGCTCCCGCAAGGCAGTCAGTCTATGCACGTCAATAGAGACTTCGCGGTTCGCGAGAGACAGCACGCACTTTACGACCAGGTCGGAGGACCGCAGCAAGGCACCGAGGTGCTCTCGCCGCGGACCATATGATCCGCTGCCTATCATTTGACCGTGCGCGGGACCTAGGACCGCACTAAGCGGGCCGCCCGTGCTGTTCGGCAAGTACGGCCCGCATCTCCGCTGACCCGCCAACCCGAGGCGTCGGCCGCACCTGATGCCGCTGAGGCGAGACGGTCGAGTAAACGTTCGATCTGCTTAGGCCAGGTCGTCGAAGTCGTCAGAGGCAACTGGATATAGAATCGAATTCCAATGCAGCTGGAGCTCGTTGGTAACTCCGATCAGATTCGCCGTTATCCTTGCCATCTCCACGTCCACCCGGGGTAAGCTCACGGGAGACAGGCGAAAGGACTGAAATTGGCACGCATTCCCCGGCCACCCAACGAAGCCCCTCGCGAACCGCCGCCCGGTTCCATGCCGGCGCCTCCTCCTCAAATGCCGCCTCCTCGCCAGCCGCCTCCTGGACCTCCGCCCCCCGCAAGTGCTTGTACCGAAGCCGACCTATGATGTTACCCCCCGACTTTGCGCGAGCCATCGCGACCAGTTGTCGGCGTATTCAGGCCAACCCCCCGTCAAGGTGCCCAACCGTCCAGCGATGCCCAACGGCGCCTTGCCAGGCATCCTGTTCGGGCAATCAGAACGCCCGCTTGTTGCTCGAGCACTGACCCTTGCATGCGTCTGGCACGCAAGGTCGATCGGCAACCCCAACGGGGCGTAGGTCGATCAGTGCGGCCCGGAGGCGCCGGCGGCCTTTGCGATGCAACCCAGAGCAGCCTCCGAGGGTTGAGGCAAGGCGGTTCGAATTGGAAGCCGATCGGAGGGCTGCTCATGAAGTCGATCTTGGCCGGAGCCATGTTGGGTATTTGCGGACTGTCGAGCGTGGTCCTTGCTGACCCTTGGCGGGCGAAGGCGGCACTTGAGCCGGGAGCCCCCGCGGCTTGCCGGCAGGCCGACGTATCGAAGTTGGTCTTCGACTTCACCGAGACAGGCACCGAGCTTTCGGGGAAGACCACTGGCGGGCACGATTTTCGCGCTCCGGTCGCCGCCGACGGGTCCGTCTCCACCACCATCATGGTGCCGGTCGGTGCCAAGGAATTCGTTGTCGACCTTGTAGGAAATGCGAGGTCGCGCGAATTGCAGGTCTTCAACAAGGAATATTCCTGCCGCTTCAACCTCTCGCCCATACAATAGGGTTGGGTCGTCACCTGCTTGAACCAGACCGAGGCGGGCTTCGACTCAGGCTGATGGCCCGCTCCGCCCTTCCAATGTGACCGGCGTCTCGAGAGAGGGCCTTCCGCTCGTTCCATTGCTCGGGGCGAGGTGGATGTGTAGCGATTCGGCCGAAACGTTCGCAATTTCTGAGGAGCAAGCGTCAGGGTTAGCGCCGATGGGCTCGATTCCGTCACCCTGTTGACGCCGGGGCGGCGGACAGCTTGGCTGCAGGCAGGCCCGCGCGTCGTCGGGCGATTGTCGGGGGAACTCTCATGCGTCGCTTTTTCCTGCCGTTGCTGGCCGTGTTCGGGCTTTCGGCCGCGTCTCCTGCCGCGTCTGAGACGGTGCTGCGTGCGATCATGCACTCGGACCTCAAGATCATCGATCCGGCCTGGACGACCGCGCTGATCACGGCCCATCACAGCTACCTGGTCTACGACACGCTGTTCTCGCTCGATGAGAAGCTCGTGGTCCGGCCGCAGATGGTCGAGAAGTGGGAGGTCTCGCCCGACAAGCTTGCCTGGTCCTTCACCCTGCGCGACGGGCTGGAATGGCACGACGGCCAGCCGGTAACGGGCGAGGATTGCGTTGCCTCGATCAGGCGCTGGGCCGCGCGCGATCCGACCGGCCAGATGCTGATGTCCTTCGTCGCCGAGCTCGTCGCGCCGGACGCCCGCACGATCCGGATGGTGCTCAAGGAACCGTTCGGCCTCGTGATCGAGTCCCTCGGCAAGACGGGCGGCAATGTCGCCTTCATGATGCCCAAGCGGGTGGCCGAGACCGATCCCGCCAAGCAGATCGCCGATGCCACCGGCTCGGGTCCGTTCATCTTCAAGAAGGACGAATGGAAGGCGGGCGAGAAGACCGTCTACGTCCGCAATCCGAAGTACAAGCCGCGCAACGAGCCGCCCTCCGGGCTGGCCGGAGGCAAAGTGGCGAAGGTCGACCGGATCGAATGGATCTGGATCCCCGACACGCAGACCCAAGTGAACGCGCTGCTGAACGGCGAGGTCGACCTGATCGAGGCGATGCCTTACGACCTGCTGCCCCTGGTCGAGAAGTCGAAGGACGTGAAGATCCAGGTGATCGACAGGGCCGGGCGGCAGTACATCCTGCGCTTCAACACGCTGCAGAAGCCGTTCGACGACGCCAGGGTGCGCCAGGCCGTCGTCGTCGCGCTGAAGCAGAAGCCTTTCCTCGAAGCCAATGTCGGTGATGCGCGCTTCTATCGCGAATGCAAGTCGCTCTTTCCGTGCGGCCTGCCGCTCGAGTCGGAAGCCGGCTGGGAGGATCGCCTCAACGGCGATGCCGCTGCGGCGCGCAAGCTCCTCGCGGAAGCAGGATACGATGGCACGCCGATCGTGATCCTGAGTGCGAGCGACCTGGTCAATCACAGCAGTCTCGCGCCCGTCGCCAAGGCGCAGCTCGAGGCTGCCGGCTTCAAGGTCGATCTGCAGTCGATGGACTGGCAGACGCTGGTCGCCCGCCGCACCAAGAAGGAGTCGGCGTCACAGGGCGGTTGGCACATGTTCCCCACCTCGTCGGCGACGCTCAGCATCCCCGACCCCGTGTCGAACTTCTTCTTCAGCGCCTCGTGTGAGAAATCGATGTTCGGCTGGCCGTGCGATGCCGAGATCGAGAAGCTTCGCGCGGCTTATGCGCGCGAAACCGACGAGGAAAAGCGCCGCGAGATCGCCCGGCAAAGCCAGCGGCGCGCGCGCGAGTATCCGACCTACGTGCAACTCGGCCAGTTCACCGTGCCGACGGCCACGCGTGCGAACGTGAGCGGGCTGCTGACCGGGCCCGCGATCACCTTCTGGAACCTCGAAAAGAAATAGCCGCGCAACTTTCCGTCGCGGCCGGGTTCAGGAGATGGCGCTTCGATGACAATGGCGCCGCGCACGCGAATGTCGCATGGTTGCTGTCCGTTCTCGGGGAGGCATCGATGATCGCGGCACGGAAATCACTTTTGGCGGCGCTTCTGGCCGCTGGGGCGCTCGTGGGAGGCGCCGCCTGTGCCGGCACGCTCGACGACATAAAGGCGAAAGGCACGATCCGCATCGCCTATCGCGAGGACGCACCGCCCTTCTCGTTCCGCAAGGGCAATGCCGGCGAGCCTCTGGGCTTCATGTCCGATCTCTGCCGGGCGGTCGCCGCCAGGGTAGGGCAACAGCTCGGCCTCGCCGACCTCAAGATCGCCTACGTTCCCGTCACCTCGGCCGACCGCTTCGATGCCATCAGCGGCAGCAAGGCGGACCTGCTGTGCGAAGCCACCACCCAGACTCTGAAGCGGCGCGAGACGGTCGCCTTTTCCATCCCGACTTTCGTCGACGGGGCGAGCTTCATGATCGGCGCGAATGGGCCGCGGGACATCAAGAGCCTCGACGGCAAGACGGTAGGCGTGCTGGAAAACACGACGACCGAGGCCGACCTGAAGCGCGCCCTGCAGGCGGGGAAGATCAAGGCCGAGGTCGTCTCGGTCAAGACGCATGGCGAAGGCATCGATGCCGTCGAGAAGGGCACGGTGGCCGCCTACTACGGCGACCGCGCCATCCTCACTTTCCTTCTTCTCGACGGCAAGCCGCGCCCCGGCCTGATGATCGCGGACGCGTATCTCAGCGTCGAGCCCTACGCCTTGGCCCTGCGCCGCGGCGACGAGGATTTCCGCCTCGCCGTCGATCGCGCCCTGAGCCAGATCTATCGCTCGGGGGAAGTGGTCAAGCTGTTCGCGGCGTCCTTCGGGGCGACGACGGTGCCGTCGCAGATGCTGCAGGGGCTGTTCGTGACGTCGGCGCTGCCGCAATAGCTCAGTTGCCTGTCGCGTCCGGCCAGGGCGTGCCCCAGCTGTCGGCATAGGTGACGTCGGAGACGGGCTTGCGGGTGAGCGGCCCGTACTTCCGGGTCGGATAGCCGATCGGCATCAGGGCGAATGTGGCAACGTTGTCCGGGATGCCGAGCACCGCCTTCACCTCGTTCTCGTAGAGGATGTGGTTGGTCGTGATCACCGTGCCGAGCCCCAGCCCACGGCAGGCCAGGATGATGTTCTGGATCGCCGGGTAGATGCTGGAGCCGCTGATGCGCTGGACGTTGGCGAGATGGTCGGCATAACGCGCCTGCACGACATCGGGCAGGCTCGCACGCTTGGGCGGCTCGCGCTTCGTCAGGCACGGCACCAGGATGGCCGGCGCATCGGCCATATGGTCCCAGAGGTAGCCGCTGTTCGCCAGGAACTGGGCGAATTGCTCGTCGGTCAGATGATCGGGCTTCGGCCGTGCGGCGTAGACCGCGCTCGCATAGTCGGACGCCTTGCGATAGATCGCGGCGATCTGGCGGCGCTTCTCCGCATCGCGCACGACGATGAAGGTCCAATGCTGGGTGTTTCCGCCGCTCGAGGCGCGGATGGCGGCGTCGAGAACCTTGGTGATCAGCTCTTGCGGCACCGGGTCGGACTTGAAATGCCGTAGCGAGCGGGCGGTGTAGATCGCCTCGAACAACCCGATGTCTGCCGTCACGATTTTCTCCTTCGCCAATCCTACAGGATCTCATGTTGATTGGACCGCGAGCTTCCAGCTCGCTCATACGCGCATGTGAATGCGCTCAATCATGAGCGAGCTGGAAGTTCGTGGTCCAATGAGCATGAGGTCGCACGGCGCCCGCGAACTGATCGAGCGACCAGTGGCCCAGCACCTCGATTCGCGGCAGGCGCAACGGATCGCTGCCGAGATGCGCGAAACCCGGGGCGGTGGTGAAGCCGGTCTCGTAGCCGCAGCGTCCGGCGATGCGCACGAAGCGGTCGCTCGCCTCGCCGAACGGCGCGGCGATCGATGTGCAGGGCACGCCGAGCGCGCGCTCGAGCAGGGCGCGCGAGCGGACGGCTTCGCGCACGATCTCGCGCCCCGACAGCGCGTTCATGTGACTGTGGCTCGCCATGTGGCTGCCGAAGCGGATGCCGGCGGCGCCGAGTTCCTGGATCTCGTCCCAGTCCATCAAGGGTGCGGGCGTGCCGAAACCGGCATCCCATTGCGCCTTGCCGCCGACGTGGTCGGTGACGATGAAGACCTCGGCGATGAAGTCATGTGCCTGCAGGATCGGCCAGGCGGTGTCGTGGAAGTCGCGGTAGCCGTCGTCGAAGGTGATAAGCACCGGCCGGCCGCGGAGGGGCTGCCCGCTCGCCTTGTGACGGGCGAGGTCGGCCGAGGTCACCGCGTGATAGCCATGGCGGCGCAGCCAGCGCATCTGCGCGCGGAAGATCTCGGGCGACGTGCGGTAGCGCGCCAGGTCGGGCGGACCATCGGTCGCGATGCGGTGATAGTTCAGGATCGGCAGTTGCTCGACGCTCTCGCGCGCCTGCACCTCCGCGCGTCGCGCCTCGGCGCCGCCCCAGACGATGCTGCGCGCATAGGCGGGCTCCGGCGGCGGTCCGCTTTCGACCGTCTCGATCTCCGGCGGCGGCGCACGCTCACCGTCGCGCAGCCTGCGATAGAGGTCGATGCGGTAGAGCTCGGCCCGCATCGATCGCACGAGCGCAAGGCCGGGTGTGGCAGCCAGTGCTCCGGCGATTACGTCAACGCCGAACGGCCCGTCCCAATCGAAGCCGCTGCGAGTCGGATCGTCCTTCAGCAGGCGGGCATGGGCGGTCAGCAAATGGCCACCCGGCTTCAGGGCGGCGGCGAGCTTCGCCGCGATGCGCCGCAGCTCTGACTCGTCGCGCAGATCGTAGAGCACCTCGGAGCAGACCAGCAGATCGAGCCCGTCCGGCAACGGCTCGTCGAAGAAATCGAGGCGGCGGTAATCGACGTTGGCGAAGCGCGTGCAGCGTTGCCGCGCGCGGCTGAGCGCGGTCTCCGAGATGTCGGAGGCCGTGAGGTGTCCGACCCTCGGCGCCAGCAGTACGCTGAACCAACCCTCCGAGCAGGCGAGTTCCAGCGCGCGCTCGATCGTGCCGCGCGGCAGCAATGACAGCGTGCGGTCGTACTTGAGCTGCTCGTAGGCCGAGCCATAGGCCCACGGATCGGGGGCGCTGTAGACGCTCTCCCAATAGGCGCGGCGGCCGGTGTCGGACGGGCCGGTGTCCGGACCGGTCTCGGCGCTGCTTCTCGCCGGCGGGATCGGAACGCGGCCGGCCTCCGCGCGCGCGTCGTCGACCAGCGCGGTGAAAAGCGGATTGTTGCGGGCTTTTGCTGCCGATCCGTAGACTGCAAGGATGCTCTTGCGGACAATCCGCTTGGCGCGCGCGCGCAAACCGGGCCGGCCGCCCCGCCAATTGCGCACAATTGCGGGCATTTGCGGGATTGCCTCGGCCATGAGCTGCGCCCAGAAGCGCGGACGGTGCCAGGCGCGGGTGCCCTTTGCGAAGGCGCCGAGGCCCAGCGCCTCGATCGCGCCCTCGGCGACTTCGCGCCGCGACAGCGAGGCGAAGACCGGGACTTCGATCCAGCCCGCCTCACGGCCGGGGAGACGGAACTCCGCCTGCAGTGAATCGACCTCCGGTGGCACCTCGATCGCCGTGAGGCGGGTTGCGTCCTGGCGGACCAGCAGGGTGCGCCCGATCACCAGGCGCTCAGTAAGACGCTCGGGCCGGAACAGATCGGGCTCCAGCATATGCTCCAGCTGTCGCGCAAGGCCCGTCCGTCCGGCGGCGCGCTCGACCTGACGCAAGAGCTCCCGAACCGCAGCGATGAAAGTCGTGTCCTGGCTCAGCGGCTCGTCGGGCTGGATGCGCGCGCGCGCCCGCAGTCCGGCCAGGATCGTGGCGCGGCAGGTCTCGGCGATATTGCCTCCGTCGTCGGGGAGCGGCAGGACGAGGTCCGTGCCCCGGCCGCCATCGCCGACATCGAACGCCGCGCACCACAGGGCGAAGTGACCGAAGCTCGTCTCTTTCGTGCCGAGGCCGGGGTCGGCACCATCGGCGTGGCGCGGCGCCGGATGGAGCACCCGCGGATCGGCGGCGAAGGCGCGGTCGATCACGATCCGCGCATCGGCCAGCATGGCGTGCGCGTCGCTCGAGAGCGATCGGGCCCGCAGCCGGTAGTAGGCCACCGCATCCGGCACCGGATGGAAGACGGCGCCGGTGCGGGCGAGCCGATGCCAGAAGTCCCAATCCTCGCAAGTGCGCAAGGCAGGATCGAAGCCGCCGATCTCGTCGATCAGCGTGCGATCGATCAGGAAGCCATGGATGACCACAGGGCATTGCCGCGCCAGCACCTCGAACGGCGCGCGGGCGACCTCACTGCTCAGCCACAGCGGGCCGGCATGGCCGTTCGGGCTGACCCTGCGGCAGGCGGAGTAGGCCACGCGCGCACCCGGCCGGGCCCCGAGGACGGCGAGCATTTTTCGCAGGAATGCGGGCTCGATCCAGTCGTCGGAATCGAGGAACAGAAGCCAGTCGCCCGTCGCTTCGGCGATGCCGCGATTGCGCGCCGCCGACACACCCTGGGATCCTCGGCCGTCGCTCAGCAGGCGGATACGCGGGTCGCGGTCGACGTAGCATTGGGTGAGCGCGGCGGTCCCATCGGTCGAGCCGTCGTCGACCACCAGCGTAGTCCAATCGCCGCGCGTCTGCGCCAGAAGCGAATCGAGTGTCTCGCCGAGAGTCTCTGCCGCATTGCGCGCCGGGATGACGACGGAGACCGTCACCATATGACCTCAGTATAGAGCGGATACACCACCTTGCGGCCGATCCTGCGGCGGATGCGGCCGGCTGCGATCGTGACCGCGGTGTGAGCCAGGTATCCGGCGGTCCTGACGGGATGGACGGCGAACGCCTCGTGCAGCAGGAGCAAGGCCGTCGCAGCGCGTCCGCTCCTGCCGGCGCGATAGGCGAACCAAGTACGCGAGTCCTGAAGATGGTCGTCGAGCTCGTCGGCGTATTGTGGATACTTGGCGAGGAATTCCTGAAGCACGAGCTCGGTCGAACGGAACATCTGAAGCGAATCGGCCGACATCGAGTCGGGCAGCATGCGGTAGCCGACGAGGTAGCGCGGCACGACACGGAACTCCGCCACTTCGGCCACGCGCAGGCACATCAACAGATCCTCCGCCCCCTGCGCGCGGCGCGCCCGCAGGCCCGGTTCGTAGCCGCCGACGCGCTCGAACGCCTCGCGCCGCAGCAGAAGCGAGGAACCGTTACCGATCCAGTTGGCTTCGCAAAGGTCGCGGACCACCTGGCCTTCGAACAACGGCTGCGGCCCGAACGACACTACGCGGTTGCGCTGGTCGATGCTGGCGTACCAGCAATAGGCGAGCCCAGCCGACGGCCCGCCCTCGCGCAACGCGGCAAGCTGGTACTCGATCTTGGTCGGTGCCCAGATGTCGTCGGCGTCGACGAAGGCGAGGAATTGCGCCGGGGTTGCCGCCGCCCCTGTGTTGCGCGCAGCAGCGACGCCGGCATTGCCCTGGCGGACGAGGCGCACCCTCGGATCGCACCGGCACCAGCCTTCGACGATCGCCGCCGAGCCGTCGGTCGAGCCGTCATTGGTAACCACGATGTCGAGCCCGCGATGGGTCTGGGCGCAGATGCTCGCCAGGGTCGCCGCTATCGTGCGCTCGGCGTTGTACATCGGCACGACGACGCCTACTGTCTCCTCATCAGCGCCCATCGCCCGCCGGCCTCCTGCAGCGGTTGCTAAGAGCGCGGCTCTCCCGAGCCGCTTTTCCTCGGATTTGCGACATCCCGTGAGCGGCCTTGGAGAGCCGCGCTCCCAGCATTATGGCATCTTCTTTGGCGGCAACGTGCGCAGGAAGGCGATCAGCGCGGTCATGTCCTCGGCCGAGACTTTGGCATAGTAAGCATAGCCCATCGGCGGCATGAGGTGCCGGCCGTGCCGGTCGACACCCTTGCGGATCGCCTGCTCGATCTCCGCGTCGCTCCACTGGCCGAGCCCCGTCTCCGGATCGGAGGTGATGTTCCTCGACATGCTGATGCCCCACGGCCCTTCGAACTTGAGGCCGCCGGCGCCGAGCATCGTGTCGAACTGGAAGCGGCCGTCCGGTCCCATCGGCGTGTGGCACTCCAGGCAATGGCCGAGCGGGCCGGCGAGATAGCGGCCGTAGGCCACCTTGTCGGTGCGCGGCGGCGCTTCGATCGGCTCGGCGATCGGCGGCGTCCAGGCCGGCGGCAGCGGGATGTTGTAGACCGACTTCGGCACGGCGTTCTTGACCGCCGGCACGGTGCGCAGATAGGCGATGATGGCGTCGAGATCGGCGTCGGCCAGGCCGCGATAGAAGTTGAACGGCATCGGCGGGCCGATCAGCGAGCCGTCCGGCCGCTTGCCCTCGCGGATCATGAGCTTGAGCTCGGCGTCGGTGTAGCGGCCAAGGCCCGTCGCGTGGTCGGAGGTGAGGTTGGAGGGCTGGGCGGTGAACAGCTTGCCCTCGACCATCGGTGGTCCGCCGGACAGGGCGCGGCTCATGATGGGGCCGTTCGGGCCTTGTGGCGTGTGGCAGTTGCCGCAGCCGGCGATGCTCTCGACGAGATACTTGCCGCGCTCCACGGGCGTCTGCGCTGCCGCGGGCAAGGCCAGGAACGCGGCCACTGCCGCTGCCAACATCAAGCGCATGCCGTCTCCCCCGCGGAAAATCGGAGGACCCTATAGCCGGAAAATTATTCTGCGGCGACGGCGAAGCGGTGATCCGGCAAGCGGTGCGCCCGGTCGATCGGCGCGCCGGCGTCGAACTTCTGCAGCTCGGGCATCACCGTACGCGCGAACAGGCGGACATTGCGCGCCGCTTCCTCGTGCGCCATGCCGGCGTAGGAGAACACGCCGACGAAGGATGAATTATTGGTCTGCCGGTGGATCTCCATGATCTTGCCGTGGACCTGCTCGGGCGTGCCGTAGACCTGCAGGTCGGCGAAGAACTCGATCGCCTTGCGGTCGCCGTAGACCGCGAGCTTCTCGTTCATCTTGGCGTAGTACTCGTAGCCGCGCTGGTTCTTCATGTGCTCGCCGGCGAACTGGTAGTGGTCGAGCACCGTGCGGTAATAGCCGCCGATATAGGTCATCGCCATCTCGCGGGCGCGCTCTTCGCTCTCGTCGATGAACACCCAGCCGGCCGAGACCGGCTGCGGTGCGTCCGCGCCGTTGATCTCGCGATAGAGCGTATTGTACTCGCGCAGTTCCTTCTCAACCTCGCGCCACGGCTTCTGCGGGATGATCAGCAGGCCGACGCCGAGCCGCGCCATGATGCGCGCGCTTTCGGGGCTGACGGCGGCGGCATAGGTGCGGCCGCGGAAGCTCTTGAACGGGGACGGGCGGATTGCCGTCGGCGGCTGACGGTAGTGCTTGCCGTCGTATTCCATCACGCCGGTCTCGAGGCCCTTGAGCAATGCCTCGCCGTATTCGACGAACAGCTCGCGGCTGTCGCCCATGTCGAGGCGGAAGCCGTCAAACTCGACCTTTCCGGCGCCACGGCCGAGGCCGAGGATCATGCGGCCGCCGGACAGCTGGTCGAGCATGGAGATCTGCTCGGCGACGCGCATCGGATCGTGCCAGGGCAGGACCACGACCATCGAGCCGAGCTTCAGGTTGCGCGTGCGTCCGGCCATGTAGGAGAGGAATTGCACGACGTCGGGGCACATCGTGTAGTCGGTGAAATGGTGCTCGACCGACCAGATCGATTCGAAGCCCAACGGCTCGGCCATGTCGGCAAGCGCGAGCTCGTTCAGGTAGATCTGGCGATCGGAGACCGCGCGGCCGGTGTTCTGGAAAACGGTGGCCATTCCGACGTGCATGGGGCTCTTCCTCCGAATGATTTGTTCCATGGTAAACGCTCGTTCACACGATTGGGAAGGGCGTGCCTTTACTTGATTCCGCCAGATTCGACGGTCATATGCTGCGGATGCGCACCCTCCTTGCCGTCATGGCCGCTGTCCTCGCATTCGCCTTTGCCGCCGCCGGAGGGGCCCATGCCCAGGTGGGCGTGCCGGAGGTCGAGAGATACTTCAACTCGATCCGCACCCTCCAGGCGCGCTTCGTGCAGAGCAATCCAAACGGCAGTGTCGTACAGGGCACGCTTTACCTGCGGCGGCCGGGCCGCATGCGCTTCGAATATGACGCCCCCTCGCAGCTCAAGATCGTCGCCGACGGCTCGCAGGTGACGATGTGGGATCCGCCCAACCGCGATTTCGGCCAATGGCCGATCGGCTGGACGGCGGCCTCTTTCCTGGTCAAGGAGCCGTTCCAGCTCTCCGGCGACCTTACCGTCCAATCGGTGCAGCGCCAGGACGGCCTGCTCGCCCTCACCGTTGTGCAGACCCGCAAGCCGCAGGAAGGCAAGATCATCGTCCGCGTGTCGGAAAATCCGATGCAGTTGCGCGGCTGGTCGATCATCGACAACCGCGGCAACAAGGTCGACGTGACCCTGACCGATTTCAAGACAGGAACCCAGCTCGCCGATTCGCTGTTCAAGTACGATGGGCCGGATGCCGGGCAGATTTTGGGCGGCGGCAGGCGCAACTGATTCTATAGTCCGCGCATGAGCGGACTGGCCATGAATGGGTTGATCGTGCGGGCCTCGACCGAGGCCGATGTGGTCCGCTGCGCCGAGATCTATGGCCACCATGTGCTGTACGGCACGGCCTCGTTCGAGGTCGATCCACCGGATCTCGCCGAGATGAAGAACCGTCGCGCCGCCGTGCTCGACCTCGGCCTGCCGCACCTCGTCGCCGAGCGGAACGGCCTTGTGCTGGGCTACGCCTACGCCGGCAAGTGGCGGCCGCGGCCGGCCTATGCGTTCTCGGTCGAGGATTCGGTCTATATCGACAAGGATGCGGTCGGGCAGGGCGTCGGCAAGGCGCTGTTGCCGGTGCTGATCGATCAGTGCACCGCGCTCGGCAAGCGCCAGATGGTGGCGGTGATCGGTGATTCCGCCCAGACCCCTTCGATCCGGCTCCACGCCTCCTGCGGCTTCGAGATGGTCGGCACGCTCAAGAGCATCGGCTTCAAGTTCGGCCGCTGGCTCGACAGCGTGCTGATGCAGCGCCCGCTGGGGCCGGGCGAATCGGCTCCTCCCATTGCGGCCCGATGATCAACATATTAGACTAGTCACCTGACTAGTTCGGAGGCTGTCATGAAATCATGGCCGGTGCAGGACGCCAAGGCGCGGTTCAGCGAAATGCTCGACGCCTGCATGCGACAAGGTCCCCAGCTCGTTACCAAGCGGGGCAGCGAGGCTGCCATCCTGGTGCCGATCGAAGAATGGCGCCGCCTCAAGGGGGCGCCGGTCAAGACGTTGAAGGAGTTACTGCTGACGGACGAGGCGCGGGGAGATATTGAGCTTCCTCTGCGCGGCCGACATCCGCGGCGGTCGCCACAGCGATTGGATTGACGGTGTTTCTTCTCGACACCAACGTTGTGTCGGAGATGCGCCGGAGCCGCCCGCACGGTGGAGTGATGGCTTGGCTTCGAACGACCGACCCGCGCCTGCTTCGAGTATCGGCCTTCTCTCTGGGCGAGATACAGGAAGGCATCGAGATGACGCGTGTTCAAGATCCGGGGCGTGCAGCCGAACTCGAACGATGGGCCGACGAGGTTGAACGAACCTACGAGCTTTTGCCGATAGACGCCAAAATCTGGCGGACCTGGGCCAGGTTGATGCACCGCAAGTCGGATACGCTGGCTGACGACGCCCGAATTGCCGCGACTGCGGTAGTCCATAGGCTCGTCGTCGTGACGCGCAATGTCCGTGACTTCCAACCTTTCAAGGTGCAGACGTTCAATCCATTCGCTGCGAGCGCCTGAGCATGCGCCTGATCGACTATTTCGACCGCGGGGCTGATCTCTTCCCGCAACGCGACTGCCTGCATGACGGCACGCGCGGCTGGACCTATGCCGACGTACGCGGCACGACGCATCGCGTGGCCAACGGTCTGCTGGCGGCCGGCCTCGGGCAGGGCGACAAGGTCGCGGTCTACAGCCCGAACCACGCGATGGCCTATGCGGCGCTGCTCGGCATCCAGCGCGCCGGGCTGATCTGGGCGCCGGTCAATGCGCGCAACGCGATCGAGGAGAACCTCTACATCCTCGACAACACCGACGTGGCGTTCCTGTTCTATCACTCGAGCTTCGAGCACTACCTGCCGCGCCTGCGCGAGGCCTGCCCGAAGATCAGAACCTTCCTTTGCCTCGACGCGCCGGATTTCGAGGACTGGCTGGCGAGGTTCGACGGCGCCGCGCCCGACCTGGCCGATGCGCCGGACGCGGTCGCGATCCTGATCAGCTCGGGCGGCACGACCGGCCGTCCGAAGGGCGTGCAGATCACCAACCGCGTGATCGAGACGATGAACTCGATCTTCTGGGCCACCATGCCGATCGAAGCGCCGCCGGTGCATCTGATGGTCGCGCCGATGACGCATGCAGCGGGCGTCTGCTCGTTTCCGCTGCTGCCCTATGGCGGCACCAACATCTTCATGGGCACGACCGATCCCGGCGCGATTCTCGCGGCGATCGAGAAGCATCGCGTGACGCACCTCTACATGCCGCCGACGCTGATCTACATCCTGCTGGCGCACCCCGACATCGGGCGATACGACTACAGCTCGCTGCGGCGGCTTATTTATGCCGCGGCGCCGATGTCGGTCGACAAGCTGGTAGAGGCGATCAAGGTGTTCGGGCCCGTCCTGACCCAGACCTACGGCCAGGCCGAGGCCTGCATGATCGCCACCGT
This sequence comes from Reyranella sp., assembly GCF_965279465.1. Taxonomy (NCBI): domain Bacteria; kingdom Pseudomonadati; phylum Pseudomonadota; class Alphaproteobacteria; order Hyphomicrobiales; family Reyranellaceae; genus Reyranella; species Reyranella sp. The sequence continues at coordinate 12,597 of NZ_OZ257242.1, read as the reverse complement.
CTTTTCGCGTGAGGACCATGTCGCGGCGTTGGAGACCAACAAGCGTCATCGGCTGGCGAGCTGCGGCAAGATCTCGCCATTGATGCGGCTCGAGGTGATGAGCGACGAGGGGAAGATCCTGCCGCGCGGCGAACGGGGCGAGATCGTGTTGCGCGGCGGCCTTGTCATGGCCGGCTACTACAAGAATCCGCAGGCCACCGCCGAGGCTTCGGCCTTCGGCTGGCACCACACCGGCGACATCGGCGTGATCGACGACGACGGCTTCGTCTATATCGTCGATCGCAAGAAGGACATGATCATCTCCGGCGGCTTCAACGTCTTCCCGAGCGAGGTCGAGCAGGTGCTGTGGGGCCATCCTGCCGTGCAGGACTGCGCCGTGATCGGCGTGCCCGACGAGAAATGGGGTGAGGCGGTGAAGGCGGTGGTCGAGCTCAAGCCCGGAGCCGAGGCGAGTGCCGCCGAGTTGATCCAGCTCACCAAGGACAAGCTCGGCGGCGTGAAGGCTCCAAAGTCGGTCGACTTCATCGCCAGCCTGCCGCGCAGCCCCGTCGGCAAGGTGCTGAAGAAGGATCTGCGCGCGACGTACTGGGCCGGCCACGAGCGAAAGATCTAGTGCTTCCGGTCGTCGCGTGGTTCCGCCGGCTGCCGCCCAACATCCAGGGCGCGGCCTGGCTGGTCAGCGGTGGATTCATCTTCACCTCGAGCGGCGCGATGATTCGGCTGCTGTCGGAGCAGATCGAGAGCGTGCAAACAGCGTTCTTCAGAGCCGTGCTCTCCGTGCTGATGTTGATGCCGCTAATGCTCGCGGGTCGGGTGCAGCCTTGGGCGAGCAAACGGCTGGCCGGGCACTTCTGGCGGACGGCCGCCGGCACCGTCTCGATGGTGCTGGGCTTCTACGCCGTGTCGATGCTGCCGCTCGCCGATGCGACGGCGATCGCCTTTTCACAACCGCTGTTCTCGGTCGTCGTCGCAGCGGTGATGGCGGGCGAAAAAGTACGCTGGCGGCGCTGGACGGCGACGGTCGTTGGCTTTGCCGGGGTGCTGGTGATGGTGCAGCCTGGCGCGGGATCGCTGCAGCTTGGCGCGTTGGTCGCGCTGGCCAATGCCGCGATGGTGGCATTCTCCATCCTGTTGGTGAAGCGACTCTCCGATTCGGAGACCCCGCTGATGATCCTGACGCAGTTTGCGATCTTCTCGACCCTGCTTCTGGTGGTCCCGGCGGTCTGGGTCTGGCGCTGGCCTGACGCCTGGGGGTGGACCCTCGCGGTCGGCGTCGCCTCGTCGGCCACTGTCGGGCAGTATTTCTGGGTTCAGGCCTTCAAGGCCGGCGAGATGTCGGCGGTGGCGCCGTTCGAGTACCTGCGACTGCCGTTCGCCGTGTTCGTCGGCTGGCTGATCTGGGGCGAGATGCCCGTGATCTGGACCTATGTCGGCGCAGCGATCGTGATCGCTTCAGCCCTCTACATCGCCCATCGCGAGGCGACCTTGGCGAAGGAGCGCCGGCTCGCGGCGCTGCGCGCTACGCCGCCGCCGAACCCCGTTCCTTGAGCAGCCACGCTCGCGCCTTCGCACGGTGATCGTTGTTGATGTAGGTCTTGCAGGTCGTGAAGGCGGTCAGCAGGACCGCGGCATCGTCGGTGTAGCCAAGCCCCAGCAGGATGTCGGGAATGATGTCGATCGGCAGGATGAAGTAGGCCAACGCTCCGAACAGCGTTGCCCGCACCGGCATTGGCGTCGCCGAATCAGTGGCGCAATGGAACGCCGCGACGGCATCCTCGGTGAAAGGGATGCGCCCCAAGGTCCGGCGGGCCTTGGTCCAGAAGCCGCCCTGGACGATCTGCTGATCGGTCATGCCCAAGAAGTGAGGGTCTGCCGCCCGCTTGGCAAGAGGGGGCGGCATGCTAAAAACGGCGCAACCAAGGAGCACGGAATGAACGTCAAAGGGCAGGCCGCCATCGTCACCGGCGGCGCATCGGGATTGGGCGGTGCCACGGCGTCGGCGCTGGCGGCGGCGGGCGCCAAGGTCGCGATCTTCGACCTGCAGGAAGAGCTCGGCGAGAAGAAGGCCAAGGAAATCGGCGGTATCTTCGTCAAGACCAACGTGGCGGACGCGGCCAGCACCGAGGCCTCGGTCAAGACCGTGGTGGAGAAGCTCGGCGCGCCTCGCGTGGCGGTGAACTGCGCCGGCATCGGCCGCGCGGCCCGCACCATCTCCAAGAATGGCCCGCACGATCTCGGCATGTTCGCGCAGGTGATCCAGGTCAACCTGATCGGCACCTTCAACGTCATCCGCCTCGCCAGCTTCGCGATGAGCCAGGCCGAGCCGATGGAAGACGGCGAGCGCGGCGTGATCATCAACACCGCCTCCGTGGCGGCGTTCGACGGCCAGATCGGCCAGGCCGCCTATTCGGCGTCGAAGGGCGGCGTGGTCGGCATGACCCTGCCGATCGCGCGCGACCTCTCCAGCCTCGGCATCCGCGTTTGCACCATCGCGCCCGGCCTGTTCCTGACGCCGATGATGATGGGCCTGTCGGAAGAGGCGCAGAAGAGCCTCGGCGCGCAGGTGCCGTTCCCGCCGCGGCTGGGCGATCCAAAGGAATATGCCCAGCTTGCCATGAGCATCGTCGAGAACCACATGCTGAACGGCGAGACCATCCGTTTGGACGGCGCGATCCGCATGGCGCCACGGTGACGATGAGGCGGCGATCCGAAAGGCAGTGATCCGGGGCGCAATGCAGGATCTCCTGCTTCTCGCCCGCCTTGATCAGGATCAAGTCGTGCCAGCCGATTGGCTCGCATCATGGCTGTATGAGCGAGCACAACATGAGCGAGCACGCGAACGGCCGATACGATTTCAGGCTTGGCGTTCCAGCCAGCTTTTTCGCTTGGCCCTTTATCGCTGCGGCTGCCGCCGGTGACATGCTGGCGGAGCAGGCCGGCCAGATGGCGCGGCTTCTGAGCCCACCCGTCCCGGACAGGGAGCGGCCGCCGAAGGTCGATTGGTCGGCACCCAACCACGTGGTGCTGGAGCTCTCGACGATGGAGCTGCGCGACTTTTCCAGCATCCATCAGGGCGTGCCGACGCTCGTTTGCGCGCCGTTTGCCCTGCATGGCGCATCGATTGCCGATCTGGCGCCGGGCCACAGCCTCGTGGAAGCACTGGCCCGCCATGGCTGCCCCCGCGTCTTCGTCACGGATTGGCGGTCCGCAACGCCCGACATGCGCCTGTTCACCATCGATACGTACCTCGCCGACCTCAACGTCGCGGTGGACGAGATCGGCGCGCCGGTCGATCTCGTGGGGCTGTGCCAGGGTGGATGGCTCAGCCTGGTCTACGCCGCGCGTTTTCCCGGCAAGGTGCGCAAGCTCGTGCTCGCCGGCGCGCCGGTCGACACCGAGGCTGCGGAGTCGTCCCTCTCGATCGCGGCGCACACCGTTCCGCTCGCTCTCGTCGACGAGGTCGCCCGCCTCGGCGGCGGCCGGGTTCTCGGCCAGCGTTGGGCCGATCTGTGGGCGGCGGCACTGCAGACCGGGGACGCAACGGCCATACTGCAGCTCCAGCCGGAGGACTATGGGCGGCAGGAGATGCTGCAGGAACGCTTCCGCCGCTGGTCGGAGGCGACCGTCGATCTCCCAGGTGCCTTCTACCATCAGACCGTGCAATGGCTGTTCAAGGAGAATCGCCTGGCAGGGGGCCGCTTCACGGCGCTCGGCCGACGGATCGATCTCGCCGAGGTGCGGCAACCGATGTTTCTGCTCGCCGCGCGGGACGATGAGATCGTGCCGCCCGAGCAGCTGCTCGCGCTACGACGGCTGGCCGGAACGCAAGCCGTCGAATCCATGACGGAACCGGGCCACCACCTCAGTCTCTTTTTCGGCGCCCGGACTCTCCAGGGAGCCTGGGCGAGGATCGCGCGCTGGTTGGCTCAGGATTCGAGCACATAGGTTCCCGGCGCGTCACCGAGGCGCGCGCCCATCATCGGGGGCCTGGCAGGCTCGTCCGAATGCAGGGCGAGCCAAGCTGAGAGCTCGGGCCACCATGAGCCTTGCTGCTGTGCCGCCGTGGCGAACCAGGTGTCGGGATCGACATAGCGGTCATCGGCCTTCTTGGTCGTGACGCGATAGTGCCGGCCGGCGTTGCCGACTTCCGAGACGATCCCGGCATTGTGGCCGCCGCTGGTGAGCACGTAGCGCACGTCGGTGTCGGACAAGAGGTTGATCTTGTAGGTCGAACGCCAGGGAGCGACGTGATCCCATTCGGTGCCGACCGCGAAGATCGGCGTGCGGATGTCGCTCAGCGCCACCGGCCTGTCGTCGGCGCGGTAGCGGCCTTCCGCCAGATCGTTGTTGAGGAACAACCGGCGCAGATACTCCGCATGCATGCGGTACGGCATGCGCGTGGCGTCGGCGTTCCACGCCATCATGTCCGACATCGGCGGCCGTTCGCCCAGCAGGTAGCGGCGCAGGCCCTCCGACCAGATGAGATCGTTGGAGCGCAGGAGCTGGAAGGCGCCAGCCATCTGCCGCGCGTCGAGGAATCCCTGCTCCCACATCATGTCCTCGAGGAAGGCGAGTTGGCTTTCATCGATGAACAGCATGAGCTCGCCGGCTTCGGTGAAGTCGGTCTGGGCGGCAAGCAGCGTGAGCGTGGCGAGCCGCCGGTCGCCATCACGCGCCATGGCGGCGGCGGCGATCGAGAGCAGGGTTCCGCCGAGGCAATAGCCCATCGCGTGGACCCGATGATCGGGAACGATCGCGCCGATCGCCTCGAGCGCCGCCATGACGCCCAGCCGGCGGTAATCCTCCATGCCGAGATCGCGGTCCTCCGTGCCGGGATTCTTCCACGAGATCATGAAGACGGTGAAGCCCTGGTCGGTCAGGTATTTCACCAGCGAGTTCCGCTGCGACAGGTCGAGGATGTAATATTTCATGATCCAGGCCGGCACGATCAGCACCGGTTCCGGCCGCACCTGGTCGGTCGTCGGCGCGTACTGGATCAGCTCGATCAGGCGGTTGCGCAGGACCACCTTGCCTGCGCTGGCCGCAACCTCGTGGCCGACGCGAAAGGCCTCGGCGCCGACCGGTTTCCTGCCGCTGACTGCGCGCTCCCAGTCCTCCGTCAGATGCTGGAATCCCGCGACGAAGTTCGTGCCGCCTTTCTCCAGCGTGTGGCGCAGCAGCTCGGGATTGGTGAGCAGGAAGTTCGAGGGCGAAACCGTGTCGAGCAGCTGGCGTGCGGTGAACTGGACCATGGCCTCGTGATGGCTGGTCACCCCGCGGACGCCGGTCGTGGCGTTGTGCCACCATTGTTGCTGCAGCAGGAATCCCTGATAGAGGAAATTGAACGGCCATTGCTGCCACGCCGCGCCGGCAAAGCGCTTGTCCTGCGGCAAGGGGTCGATGCAGGCGGGGCATTCGCCGCGTTCCGTGGCGTAGCGCCGGGCATGGTTGGCAAAGCGCAATGACTTGCGCGCCGCCTTGTCGAGCAGCTGCGTGCGCTTGCCCGGTGCAGTGGCGAGGTGCACGGCCCAGTCGAGATAGGCGGCGGCGAGCGCAGCGGGCGACAGCCCGAACGTGAAGTGCGCCATGACGGCGTGCAGCGAGCGGTCGGTGATGTCGGCCAGCGTGGTGAAGGCGTAGGAATCGCGCTCGGCGAGAGGAAGCGGCGCGGCCGCGGCGGACGGCGGGGCGACGGACCGGGCTTGTGTATCCATGCCTTCTTGTGCCCGCGAAAGACCGGCGGGGCCTTGATCCGGATCAAGGCGGCCGGCCGGCCGGAAACCGGGGGTGCCTCAAATCTGCCGAATGCGCAGGTCGTCGAAGACGGTGACGCTGTCGGCCTTGGTCCACAACGCCACCCGTCCGGCCGGTGCGGTCGGATCCTCGGTCGCGCTCCAGGCGACCGGTCCGCCCTTGCCGGTCGGCATCGGCTGAAAAGCGACGGGCGCTTCGAAATCGAATCGGATCGCCGATCCGCCGGTCTGTGCGTGTGTGCGTGAGGTTACGAGCGCGCCGAAGGCACCGGCCATGGATGCGCGTCTCATGAGGCGCTCCTGAAGATCGCGGCACGGTGGGTGGCCGGAAGAAAGACATAGAGTCCGTCGCCCGACGGCGGCAGCGCGGTGGTGTGGGCCCCCTTCTCGGTGGCGACGGCGCCGAGGCTCGCCATCGACCTCGTGTCGAACACATCGACCGCGCCCGGGTGGCCGACGGCGACGGTGAGTTCCTGCCGCCTGGCATTGAACCAGACGACGTCGGGCACGCCGCTGAGCCGGCTGTCGTTCAGCACCTTGCCCGAGCCGGCATCGAGGGTGATCAACCGGCCCGCATCGCAGGCGCAGAACAGCCGGCGTGTCGCCGGATCGAAGTCCAGGCCATGCGCGCCGTCGGCGGGCACGGCAATCGTGCGGTCGATACGGTCCGGAGCACGCGCGTCGATCACGACGATCTGCGAGGGGTGCATGATGTTGACGTAAAACAGGTCGGCGTCGGCATCGAAGACCGCCCAGCGCGTGCGGCCCGGCACCTCGATCGAGGCCCGCGTCGCGCCGGCATCGAGGTCGACCATGGAGATCGTGCAGGAACGGGGTACGGCCGGATCGCCGACATTGGCGGCGAGGACGAGCCGCCGCCGGGGATCGTAGGCGAGCCCGTTGGGCCGCACGCCGACGGCGATCTTCGTCACCTTCGGATCAGGCCCGGGGGCGAACACGCCGATCGTGTTCTCGCCGCGGTTGGACGTGAAGACGAGCCGGCTCTCGTCGCTCACCAGCGCGCCCGCCACCGTAGCGAGATCCGGGACCGAGTAGAGGTGCTTGCGCGCGACGGGATCGAACACATCGACCGCATTGTTCGCGGTATGCGCCACGTAGACATGACCGCTCGCGGCATGAACGGCGGCATGATCGAAGCCGCCCGTCGCCTCGTGCGCGGGGAGATCGACATAGCCGGTGAGGGTGAGAGTCATGGCGCTACCTCAGGCGAGCGTAGAAGCGGAAGGCTCCGGCGAGCACGAGGCCCCAGGTCGCGAGACCGAGGGCAGTGACAACGCCCAGCCCGATGAGACCGGCGTGCAGGATCTCGATGGCGATCCAGCCGCCGAGGACGACGACGAGCAGCCGGCAGGTCATGGCAGCGAGCGGCCATTCCGGCTGGCGCGTCGACTGGAAGGCCGACATCAGGGTGTTGGCTGCCACGAAGGGATAGGCGAGGCCGACGACCGCAAGATAACCGGCCGCAATGGCCAGGATTGCCGGAACTTGGCTGAACAGGCCCATCCACACGCCGGGCGCGGCGATCGCCAGCACGCTGACCGACGCCATGACGCCGGCCGACAGCCCGACCGCGATCCAGGCGATGCGCGCCGCACGCTCGAACTGGCGCGCGCCGATGTTGCTGCCGACCATGGCGAGCACCGCCGCCCCCAGCCCGAAGTTGAGCGGATAGAGCAGATATTCCAGCCGCACCGCCGCGCCGAAAGCGGCGAGCGACGTCGCACCGAGAAGGCCGGCGTAGGTGGTGAGGGTCGTCAGCGCGACGTTGTTCAGCACGGGCGCCAGCGACATCGGTGCGCCGACGCGCAGGATCTCGCCGAACAGGCGGCGTTCGAAGCGGACGCCGCGCAGCGACAGGGCGACCGACGTTCGGCCCGAGGCGAGATACCAGGCGAGGGTCGCGGTCGAGGCCGCGAAGGAGATCACGGTGGCAAGCCCGGCGCCCGTGATGCCGAGTGCCGGGACCGGCCCGAGGCCGAACACGAGCGCCGGCACCAGGGCGATATGCAGCGCTTCGGCGCCGAGATAGACCCAGGCCAGAACGGCGACCTGTCCGGTTGCGCGTACTACGTTGGTGAGCGTGCCGAGCAGCCAGTAGGCCAGTGCGCCGGCGAAGATCACATTCGAATATTCGAGGGCCGCCGCAAGGATCGGGCCGCGCCCGCCCAGCAGGCCGTAGATGGTGGATCCGCCGAGCAGGAACACGCCACTGAACAGCGCCCCGGCGGCTGCCGCAATCACCAGCGCATGGACGACGAGCGATGCTGCGTCCTCGCGCCGGCCGGCGCCGATCGCCCGGGCGATGGCGGCGGCGATCGCGCCGCCCATTGCCATGTTGGCCATCTGCTGCATCAGCATCAGCAGCGGAAACACCAGCGCCAGGCCGGCCAGGGAATCGAGGCCGAGCCGGCCAATGAAATGCGCGTCGACGCTGGTCGTCACCGCGATCAGCACGACATTGACCACCAGGTTGGGCACGGCCAGCCGCAGCAGGGTGGGAACGATCGGGCCTTCCAGCATCAGGCGCGTGCGCGCCGCGGCCGGCGATGGCGGTTTGACGGCGGCGTCGGTCATGGCGTCAGCCCATCTTCGGCGGCCAGGCGTGGGTCTCGCCCACGAGATGGCGGCACCAGGCGTAGAGCGCGTCGTACATCACCATGCCGTGCTTCAGCATCTCGTGGTCGTCGGCATAGACGTGGCTCAAGCCCAGTGAGATCGCAAACAGGCCGTGCGACTGCGGCGTCAGATCGAGCCGCGAGGTATCGGCGCCGCGCACGATGTCGGCCAGCTTGTCGAGGCCCGGCGCATCCAGCCTGTATTCGGCGATGAAGGCGTCGAAGCTGCACTTCTCGCCGACATGGCTGAACTTCACGCCCGGGATATCGTAGGGGATCGCGCCGGTCTGCTCGGCCGTCCTCACCACCTCGGCGGGCGGCACGTACAGGAACTCCGGCGTCTTGTCGATGAAGTGCGTGATCAGCCAGGGGCAGGCAATCCGGTCGATCTTGGGGCGTTCGCGGGTGACCCATTTCATGACGCTTCTCCTTCTTTCTCGTTGAGCGGTTCGGTCGGCAGGCCGTTGGCGCGCCAGGTGCCGATGCCGCCGGCAATGACGACGGCATCGATGCCGCGCTCGCGCAGCTTCGCGGCGCAGTCGCCGCCGATCTCGAAGCCCCAGGCGCAATAGACCAGCGCCCTGGCGCCGGGCGGCAGCGAGGCCGCGATGTCGTCGACCCTTTCCGGGGGCACGCGCCGCGCGCCGCGCAGGCCGACTGGCACCGACCGGGCGTCGACGGCGAGCCGTGCGTCGATCACCAGCAGGTCGGGGTCGGCATCGAGCATGGCGCGCGCGGTCGGCGCATCGACCGTGTTCGGCTTGGCCTGGACGGCGGCACCCGCCCATCGTGCGGCAACCCGCGACCAGGCGATGTTTGCCATGAAGGCATCGACGTAGCCCGCCGCGTTGCTGCCGAAGTCGAGGTGATAGGAGTGCTCGTACATGTCGAGCGCCAGCAGCGGCGTGCCGCCGGCCAGGCTGTGCGTGTGATCGGCCGACCAGACGTTGCTGAGCCGGCCGTCGCGCGGCGAGCGGGTCAGCACCACCCAACCCGAGCCGCCGCCCAAAGCCTTGCCCATGGCCACGAACTCGCCGCGCCAGCGGCCGAGCGAGCCGAAGTCGCGCGCGATCGCCTCGGCCAGAGCGCCGTCGGGATCGCCGCCCCCGCCTTCGCCCAGGCTGTCGAAGTAGACCTCGTGCAGCAGCATCGAGTTGGTCGCGACCAACTCCTCGCGCTTCAACCCATTCAGCCGGAATCCGGACAGAGCGGCCGGATCGCTGGCCATCAGGTCGTCGAGGATGGCGTTCAGCCGGCGGACCGCGCCGCCGTAGTTGTTCTCGTAGTGGCTGGCCAGGAGACGGGCGGAGAGACCGTTGAGTCGCGGGGGCTTGAACGAGATTGGCCGGGCGTGGAAATGCATCTCTTTCCCTCATTTGATACAGGTGTTTCTTTGTAAGATACGCCTATCTATCGAACCTGCAAGAATAAAATGATACAGGCGTTTCTTTTTCAATAGGTAGTATGATACGAATGAACAATGTCAATTGATGCTGCCGTACGCTGGCTGCTCCTGATCCACCAGCTGCCCGCGAAGCCCGCCTATGCCCGGGTCAAGGTGTGGCGGCGGCTGCAGGCTTTGGGAGCGGTGACCGTCAAGAATGCGGTTTACGCGCTGCCGGCGAATGCCGAGACGCGCGAGGATTTCGCCTGGCTTGCCAAGGAAATCGTCGAAAGCGCCGGCGAGGCGATCGTCTGCGAGGCGAGCCTCATCGAGGGTCTGTCGGACGACGAGTTGCAGGCGCTGTTCGATGCGGCGCGCGATACGGACTACGCGCGCATCGCCGTCGAAGCGCGCGAGGCGGCCGCGCGTCTGGTGGGCGATGCGCCCGATGACGTGCTGGCCGAGGTCACGTCGCATGCCGCGCGGCTGCGCAAGCAACTGGACGCGATCGTCGCCATCGACTTCTTCGGCGCCGAAGGCCGCGCGACGGCGGAAGGACTCGTCTCCGGGCTGGAGGCGGCACTGAAGCAGGAAGGTGAGGCCATGAGTGATGGCAAGACAGTGGCGGCGCCACCGCCCGGTCCCTTGAAGGATCAGGTGTGGGTAACGCGCGAGGGCGTACAGGTCGATCGTATCGCCTCGGCCTGGCTGATCCGGCGCTTCATCGATCCCGGAGCGCGCTTCAGGTTCGTCTCCGGCACCGGTTACAGGCCGCAACCGGGCGAGATTCGCTTCGACATGTTCGAAGGCGAGTTCACCCATCTGGGCGATCGCTGCACCTTCGAGGTGCTGCTCGGCCGCGCCGGCCTCGATGATGGCGCCCTGCGCGCGATCGGCGAGATCATCCACGACATCGACCTGAAGGACGGCAAGTACGGCCGCGAGGAGGTTGCCGGCGTGCGGAGCTTGATCTCCGGCATTACCGCGTCGAGCACCGATGACGAGCAGCGGCTTGCGCGCGGCGCGGCGCTTCTCGACGACCTCTACAGCTCGTTCGCGGTCAGGAAAGACGGGCAATGAAAGAGCACGGCGTTCCCTTCGGCGAGGCGATGCGCGTCTGGGCGCGAGTCGCCGCGCTGTCCTTCGGCGGCCCGGCGGGGCAGATCGCGGTCATGCACCGCATAATCGTCGAGGAGAAGAAGTGGATCGGCGAGCAGCGCTTCCTGCAGGCGCTGAACTACTGCACCTTGCTGCCCGGTCCCGAGGCACAGCAGCTCGCGACCTATATCGGCTGGCTGATGCACAAGACCCGGGGCGGGCTGCTGGCCGGCACCCTGTTCGTGCTGCCGGGCCTGCTCGCGATCATGGCCCTGAGCTGGATCTATGTCCTGCTCGGCAGGATCACGGTCGTGCAAGGGCTGTTCTTCGGCCTGAAGGCTGCCGTGCTGGTGATCGTGATCGAGGCCGTGCTGCGGGTCGGCAAGCGCGCGCTCCGGAACAATGCGATGTATGCGCTCGCGGCCGCGGCCTTCATCGCCCTGTTCTTCTATGACGTGCCGTTTCCCGTGGTCGTGCTCACTGCCGGCGTGATCGGCTTTATCGGTGGGCGGGCCGGGCTGGCGCCGTTCCTGGCCGGCGGCGGCCACGGCAAGCTCGGCGACAAACAGCTTGCCGACGCCGACTCCCTGCTCGGCGAGGAGACGCCCGAGCACGCCAGGCCCAACGTCCGCTGGTCGCTTTGCATTACGGCGGTGTTCCTCGCGCTGTGGCTGGTGCCGGTGGTGGCGTTGTATGTCGGTCTGGGCAGCGACAACGTCTTCACCCAGATCGCCCTCTTCTTCAGCAAGATGGCCGTGGTCACCTTCGGCGGCGCATACGCCGTGCTGGCCTACGTCGCGCAGCAGGCCGTCGACAATTACCACTGGGTGACGGCGGGCCAGATGCTGGACGGGCTCGGCATGGCGGAGACCACACCCGGCCCGCTGATCATGGTGACGCAATTCGTAGGCTTTCTCGCCGCCTGGCGCGAGCCCGGCGGGATGCCGCCGCTGCTGGCGGCGACCCTGGGTGGCCTGCTTACAACCTGGGTCACTTTCACGCCCTGCTTTCTTTGGATCTTCTTCGGCGCGCCGTTCGTCGAGGCGATGCGCGCCAACAGGGCGCTTGGCGCGGCGCTGGGCGCGATCACCGCTGCCGTGGTCGGTGTGATCCTGAATCTTGCAGTCTGGTTCGCCCTGCACGTGCTGTTTGCCAAGGTGGTTCAGGTACGTTGGCTGGGCGCGTCGATCGACGTTCCGGTGCTGAACTCGGTCGACCTGCCGTCGCTGGCGCTCTCGGTCGCCGCGGCCATTGCCATCTTCCGCTTCAAGATCGGGATGATCCCCGTGTTGCTCGCGAGCTCGCTGGCAGGCATCGTCTTCTACTTGGCTGTTGGACTGTCTTGAGGGGGCGACTTCAACAGGGGGACGAAATGAGCAAGCAAACAGACGCTGGCGAAGGTAATCCTGCAGGTGCGCTGGAAGGCTGAGTTTCTCGGCGACCGGCAAGGCGATGGGCGGCGGCTCGCGCTGGGTGATGCAAACCTCGTCGCCCGCGACAAGCGGTTGGTCAATACTTGGGCGGCCGACGACGCCATTCCACTCGACATGTACGAGCATGTCTACCTATGAACTACGGCGCCAAGGCTGCAACCCCTTCGATGCCTTCATGCAGGGCACACGCTGGGACAATGTTGCGGCGCTCCACGAGCCCCTACAGCAACAAACCTGACTGGAGCGGACGGCTCGGGGCGGTGTAATACTGCCGGCATGACCGAAACATCGTT